>JABFGG010000001.1 GCA_013112575.1 Chloroflexota bacterium
CGTGCGCCCCGAGCCGGATCGCCCCCAACCCCGCCTCGACCGCGACGCCAAGAATGGCATGGCCGTCTCCGTAGGCCGCCTGCGCACCTGCAACCTCCTTGACCTCAGCATGGTCTCCGTGGTGCATAACACCCTGCGCGGTGCCGCCAGCGGCGCTATCCTCAATGCTGAATTGTTGGTGCAGCAGGGCTATGTTGAATAAACCCAAAGTGATTCGCCTAATTAGAATGAAATTGTTATAATTTCTTAGAAGAAAATTCCCGACATGCTTCTAAGCACGGAAAGCGCCATAACCCAACTAAACGCTCCGAAAACTGCGCCAATAATTGCCCGCGCCACTGGCGACATTTCCCAGCCAAATTCACGCACTGCACTGTAAACTCCCGCTGCGATGCCTCCCAGCAATCCAACTATGGCTCCCCAAAATGGGCCAAGGGCTACGTAAATTGAAAAGGGGAAAATGGGTATCTCCAGGCTCCCAATAATTGCTCCGCTTATTGAACCTACAATCATCCCTGCTATCGCGCCAGCCCGAATATCTTGTTTGTTGTAGCCAAGATCAAGCCTTCTATTGATGATATCGACGATAATGTCTCTAAAAACTCGCAAACCTAATTGAGAGACCCTTGCATAGTCGGCAAAAAGTTCTTCCGCGACCGGGTCATCAATGGGCGGGTGATCTTTTGCATACATCATGCTTTTTCGATACACACCATTGGGATATAGTGGCCCGATAACAGGTTTGATCCGGATTTCTTCATATATTTCATTGTGATGTTCTTCAAGATGGGACATCAATTTTTTGTACCTGCTGTAATGGACTTCGTTATAAACAAAGATTAACAAAAAGAAGAGGATAACGAATATAGCAATAACAAAATAATATGCGGCAGTGATCCAAAACCAGATCATTTCTAGCATTACTTTCTACTCTCCTTTGCATCCAACTGGTAATTGCCGGCCATGACGTTTGTCCACCATCTCTAAATAGCCTTAATTTTATGGAATACGCAATGGGTACGCGTAATACTGCGCAGGCGTGAAATTTCGCAGATTGATGTAGGTGTTGGCCAGAAAACGCGTGAACAGAATAACGGTATAGATCAGAAAGCCGGTCGCGAAAGACATTGGGGTGAAGAAGGGAATCAGGAAGAACCAGTAGATGAGATTATGGGCAGTCATTATGATTCGGTTTAAGCCACTCAGGTTTGTTTTGTTTACCGGGTCAGCGGAATTTTCCAGGAGCCACGCGAACCGCGCGGATGAATGCAGCTCGAGGATCAGTCAGAACAGCGCCCCGACCAGAGAAAGGACAATCATACCTGTTTGTGTACTGCCAAAGGGGGTCAATAGTCCATAAGCCGCAAAGGCAAATGTGGGCACGCCCTGCACGAGAGTGATGGTGTAATTCCAGCGCAGGGTCAGGAGGTTTTCTTTGGTCATTCTATTTCCTTTTTTGAATGACGAACTGAGTGCTTTCAATAGAATACAGTCTTATATGCCGAAAATCAATCAATGCCATCCAACCAGGTCATATTTCTCGGCTCCCCCACATTTCCCCCATACCAAAATTCACGCTGCAGAGCATCAACGTCATGCACAACACCTTGCGCGGTGCTGCCAGCGGTGCCATCCTCAACACCGAGTTACTGGTGCAAGCGTTATATTAAATGAAATTTGGATATTTACTAACTCACCTACCCTTTGTCTAATTATGAATTGCTCTCCCTTTTTTCCTTCGTGATATTTATAAATCGCGCCCTAAACTCCGCATATTTGATTGCATCGTAGATACTCAAGAATGTCGCCAATAAAGCATATGAAACCACCAATGAATGCAAAACCAGCCAATTTTTTGGAAATATTAGATTTGGAGTAATGCTGAGATCATGATCTAAAACCGAGATAAACAAGACAATTGAAAAGACTAAACCAACAAAAAGAACCGACAAGGTATATTTGAACGTTCCTATTATCTTGGTATAGTTCTTATTCTCTTCCATAAAATTAATAAAATCATCATCTCCAGCAGTAATGAGAATTGCTAGTGCAGCAAAAAAGATTGAGAATACAATAGATAGCACAGAAATACTAACTTCAAATATCTGTTTAGCAGCACTATACTGGATCCCATCGAAGAACGAGTGAACAATACCAGCAACTAAAAATGCCCCTAATAAATCTACTGAGAGAATGTACTTCCTAAACAATCGTTGTACTCTTTTCATTCAACCATTCTTTCCCAAATTCTCTGAAAATATGGCATCAATTGTTCTAAATCGCTAATGGGTTCTTCATGAAAAATAACAGGCGCAGTGTACGGAGAATCACTAGTATTAATTGTTGTATGGCGTCCTTCTAGCTCCCCAGAAATGCTTGCCTGCCCATAACCATCGGCAGCCATAATTACACCTTTATATGCCTCATCACCTAATACACTATCTAGGTTCAACCCATTTTCCCCTCCCTCAATTACTTGCTGAATTCGACTTGCCTCAAGGTTTTTAAGTCGTTCATCTAACTCTCTGTATTCATCCCTATTACTTGGATTTGTTGGATGAACATTGAATGATATTCTGCTAAGTATTTGAAACCTTCTTAGCGCTTCCTTAATCTCGAATTCTTCATCTACCGACTCTAAAATTGTATTTACGAAAAAGTCTTGGTTTGCCGCATTAATTATTTCAGCAGTTATTTCACGAAATTGTTTCTCGCTTAGCCTACTTTTGATTGGCCTATACGCCACAACACCACTTCTATAATGAATAAAAAATCTAGATTTTGCTATCACGCCTTGAGGTAATCCTCCCTCAATTAACTCGTGTTCTTCCTCATCAACAATCTCGCCTTCCAGTAATTTTTTATATTTAACCAGCCTTCCAAATGCAAAATCCTCACCATCCAATTGAAATTCTGTGGCATCAAAAAAACCATACCTAAACTTTCCATGTATCGCAACCTCATCTGTCCTAACAGAATCATGAATAAGTTGCCTTTTATCAGGAATGTGACCAACCATATTTAATCTTGCGAAATTATAAATTCTTATTCTAGCCATTAGTGTCCTCCCGGCAAAATATCATTTTACTAGTGTACATTAAAAGATCAAAAGGTCAAAAATCTTGTAATAATATGATATGAATTGAAGCCAAGGTGGTGAAGTCAGACTTTCAAAACCGCTCTCCCTGCATTTTCTACACAAGGCTGTCAGTCTGAAACCAAAAGTTTCATTTTTTGTGCTCAAAAGGTACATTAACCCTACATACAGGTACATTAAATCACCCCTTTTCAACCTGTTTCCGTCTCTCAAACCCCACATCTTCTGCCCAAACGGCTCATCATCCCACATATGGCGGTCCTAGTACCCACCCCCTGCAAACACCCTACATTAATACATTAACCACTCGGTTAACTATTTCTCTAGCCTATCACTAGGCTACAATTTTTGGCTGCTCTGCCAGCGTGCGCCCCATCGCCTCTGCAATGGCCCCCACCTGTTTCACCAGCCCCGCAAAACGTTCCGGCTTCAACGACTGCGCCCCATCAGAAACCGCCTCATTGGGCCGCGGGTGCACCTCGATGATCAGCCCATCCGCCCCCGCCGCAATGCTCGCCCGCGCAATGGCCTCTACGTATTCCCAATGCCCCGTGCTGTGGCTGGGGTCCACGATCACTGGCAAATGCGTCAGCGATTTCAGCACTGGCACCGCATTGATATCCGTCGTGTTGCGCGTCGAGTTCTCAAAAGTGCGGATGCCACGCTCACACAACATCACCCGCCGGTTCCCACACGACAGGATATATTCCGCCGACATCAGGAACTCCTCGATGGTGGCCGACATACCCCGCTTCAACATCACCGGCTTTTGGCTTTCACCCACCGCCCGCAGCAAGTCGTAGTTCTGCATGTTGCGCGTCCCGATCTGGAACACGTCGGCATATTTGCCCACCAGCGGCACCTGCTCCGGTGCCATCACCTCCGTCCACACCGGCATCCCCGTGCGCTGCCGCGCCTCGGCCAGTAATTGCAAACCCTCCTCCCCCATCCCTTGAAACGAGTACGGCGAGGTGCGCGGCTTAAAAGCACCCCCGCGTAAAGCATGCCCCCCCGCCTCCACTACCGCGTCTGCCGTTTCCATGAGCTGCTCACGCCCCTCCACGGAGCACGGCCCGCCGATGATGGCGATCTCTTCACTGCCTACATTCAAGCCTTTGACCGAGATGGATGTATTCTCCGGGTGAAATTCACGCGAGGCTAGTTTATAAGGCCGTGTGATGGGGAAGGTGCGGTCCACCCCGGGCATCAACAGGAATTGATCCGGGTCAATGGCTGCCGTGTTGCTGACCACCGCGATCAGCGTGATATCTTTGCCGCTCGATAAGTGGGCCTGCATCCCCAAACTTTCCACCAGGGCCACCACTGCGCTGATCTGCGCCTGAGTGGCGTTGGCTTGCATAACGATCATCATAATTAAATTGCCTTCTCTATACGACTAAACTTTTTCTGCTGTATTCAGTGCTGATGCCATCTCCCCAACCATCTTGCTCACCGCAGCCACCGGGTCATCGGCATCCGTGGCCGCTTTGATCAAGGCCGACCCGACAATTACACCGTCAGCCGCCGACCCAACAGCCTGCACCTGTTCAGGCGTTGAGATGCCAAAACCCACCGCCAGCGGTTTATCCGATAATTGACGCGTGCGCGTGATGAACTGGTTAAGTTGCTCCGATAAGGCTTCGCGCTCCCCGGTGATACCGATCACAGATACCAAATAGGTGAATCCACGTGAGGCTGTGATTACGAGTTTAGCGCGTTCCGGCTCACTGTTGGGGGATAGCAGGAAGCTAATACCCAGCTTGTGTTTTTCTATATGCTCGAGCATCTCTTGGGCTTCTTCCGGCGGCAGGTCGGGGATGATGAAACCGTTAGCCCCCGCTTCCGCCGCCGCCCCCACGAACTCCGCCAGGCCATAGGTCAGGATGGGATTGTAGTAGCCCATCAGCATGAAAGGGATTTCTATGCCACGCGCTCGCAATTCGCGCACCGCTTCCAGGCAACTGGCTGCATTGACACCCTGTTCTAGCGCCACCTGCGTGCTGTGCTGGATAGTCGGGCCGTCTGCCAACGGGTCCGAGAAGGGAATGCCCAATTCCATCAGGTCAGCCCCTGCTTCGGCACAGGCCTGCACAATATCAATAGAAGTTTCCATATCAGGATAGCCCAGTGTGAAATAGGGCATGAAGGCCGGGCGCCCCTTCTCAAAGGCAGTTTCGATCTTTTCAAGAGGGGTGCTCATTGGTTCTGCTCCTCGTCAAGCGCCTGTATCACCGTGTCCAAATCTTTGTCGCCGCGCCCGGACAGGTTGACAACCATAATGCTATCCGGCGACATCTGCGGGGCGCGCTTGACGGCCTCGGCCACAGCGTGCGCCGACTCCAGCGCAGGGATGATACCTTCCAATTCGCACAACAATTCAAAGGCTTCCAGCGTTTCCTGGTCGGTGGCGTAAGTGTAATGAGCACGTTCCAGTTCGCGCAGGTGGGTGTGCTCAGGCCCCACGGCAGCGTAATCCAGTCCGGCGCTGATGCTGTGCGTCAGGGCGATCTGGCCGTCCTTATCTTGAAGCACGTAGGTGTAGGAACCATGCAAAACGCCCGGGCGTCCCATTTCGGGGGCAGAGAAGCGCGCCGCATGTTTGCCGCTATCTACCCCTTCCCCACCCGCCTCCACACCAATCAGGTCAATGTCTTCGTCCGCAATGAAATCGTGGAAGATGCCAATCGCGTTGGAACCGCCGCCCACACAGGCCACGATGGTATCCGGCAGACGCTCTTCTGCGCCTGTGATCTGCTGACGGGTTTCCCTGCCAATCACGGATTGGAAATCGCGCACGATGGTGGGATAGGGGTGTGGCCCTAACGCTGAGCCTAATAGATAATGTGTGCTTTCAACGTTGGTGACCCAATCGCGGATGGCCTCATTGATGGCATCCTTCAGCGTTTTGGAGCCGCTATCCACAGCCTGCACCTCGGCACCCAGCAAACGCATGCGAAAGACATTGGGGGCCTGACGGGCCATGTCCACCGTGCCCATATAGACGACACAGTCCAGGCCCAGCAAAGCGCAGGCAGTGGCGGTTGCCACCCCATGCTGGCCTGCTCCTGTCTCGGCAATCACGCGGGCCTTGCCCATACGTTTGGCCAGTAAAGCCTGACCGAGAGCGTTGTTGATCTTGTGGGCACCGGAGTGGGCCAAGTCCTCACGTTTGAGATATATCTTTGCGCCGCCGAGGTGTTCGCTCAGACGTTTAGCGTAAGACAGGGGCGTGGGCCGACCGACATAGGTTTGCAATAATCCATCGAACACGGCTTTAAAAGCCGTGTCGTTCTGGGATTGGATGTGAGCCTGCTCCAGTTCCTGTAATGCGGGCATCAGCGTTTCCGGAACGAATTGGCCACCATAGGCGCCGAACTTTTGCGGCAGTTGCGTGATCGTGTTCATGCTTCTTCCTTTATTGCTGCTTGCGCATTCTGGATGAATGCCAGCACTTTCTGTTGATCTTTGATGCCTGGTTCACTTTCTACCCCCGAAGCCACATCCACACCCCAGGGCTGTACCTGCTGAACGGCTGCACCTACATTTTCGGGTTTGAGGCCACCGGCCAACAAAATATCGTGCTCAGTAGTGAGTTTTGCTGCCAGGCCCCAATCGCCGGTCTGGCCTGTGCCACCATATTCTCCGGGGCGATAGGCGTCAATCAGCAAGGCGGGGGGCCTACTGCGCAGCGGATATTCCCGTAAAGCCGTTTGGGCTTCTTCCAACGATTGCGGGCGAATACCCTTGAAGCCTTTCTCGCCTAGAGCTTTCAGGATTTCAGGCTGTTCATCGCCCGATAACTGCGCCAGGTCCAAGCCGCAAGCTGACATGGTCTCCTTAATCTCATCTAGGGGAGCATTCACAAACACACCCACATTCAGTACGGGCATGTCATTGGCACGCAAGGCGTTGATGATCTCTTTGCATAATTCGCGTTCGATGTAACGGGAACTCTTAGGATAGAAATTAAAACCCAACATATCTGCCCCGGCCTCGACCGCAGGGATGGCATCCTCTAATGAAGTGATGCCACAGATCTTAACTTTCATGGCACTGCCACCCGTGTCAGGCCCCGCACTTTTTGGCTTACATCGTCCGCGGTCACCAAAGCCTCGCCCACCAGCATGGCCTGCACACCCGCTTCAGCCAGGCGCGCAATATCTTCCTGAGACTTGATACCACTCTCCGCGACGACGGTGATGCCTGCAGGGATGAGGGGGCGCAGGCGTTCCGTGGTTTCCAGGCTGACGCTGAAATCGCGCAGGTCACGGTTGTTGATGCCGAGCACTTTGGCGTTCGAGGTCAATGCAAGCTCAAGCTCTTTTTCGTCATGCACTTCCACCAGGGCAGTGAGGCTCAATTCGTTCGCAGCATTGATTAGCGTTGTTAGTTCCTCTTTACTCAGCATGCCTACTATTAAAAGGGCTGCACTGGCCCCGGCCACGCGGGCTTCCAGTAACTGATATTCATCGAAGATGAAATCCTTGCGCAACAAAGGCACGCCTAAATCCAGCTCGGCGATCTGGAGCAGGTAGTCGAGTGAACCGCCGAAGTATTTCTTATCGGTCAGCACAGATATTGCTGCTGCGCCATTGGTGGCATAGGTCCGCGCCAACTCAAGTGGCTCAAAAGGGTCAGCCAGAATGCCCTTGCTCGGCGAACGGTGTTTGACCTCTGCGATGAGGCGCGGAGCAGGCAGGTCCGGGTTTCGCAAAGCAGCGGCAAAATTCGGCACAGCCGGGAGGTCTGCTACTTGCGTCTGTATTTCACTAGCAGGCACGGCTTCTTTGGCCGCCGCAACTTCCAGTCGCTTGTAGGCGAAGATCTCTTCGAGGATATTCATCTAGCTTCCGTCTGCGAATTCCTGGCTTTTAGTAATCAAACTATCCAATTTTGCCTGGGCTGCGCCATTTTCCAGCGAGATTCGCGCTTCTTCAAGGCCCGCGGCCACGTCACCGCTTTCCGCAGCCAGGGCCGCGGCCGCATTCAGCAAGACGACATCTTTACGGGGGCTGTCATCCTCTCCAGACAATAGGGCACGCAGCATGGTGGCATTCAGCTCTGGATCGCCACCGGTCAGGTCTTCCTGGCTGGCAGGGCGCAAACCCAGTTCGGCAGGGTCGATCTCATAAGTGGAGACGTTCCCGCCTTGTAGATGGCTGACGCGGTTAGGGCCGCTGGTGCTTAATTCGTCCAGGCCACCTTCGCCATGAATGACCATCGCAGCCTCGCCGCCCAACTCACCCAGCACTTCGGCCAAGGGCCGGGTCAATTCGGGAGCGTAGACACCGATCAACTGGTGGGCAGCGCCTGCGGGATTGGTGAGTGGCCCTAACAGATTAAAGATAGTGCGTTGGCCCAGTTCACGGCGCGGGCCAATGGCATGTTTCATGGCCGGGTGGAAGTTGGGGGCGAACATAAAGCCAATGCCGACATCTTCGATGCAGGTAGCTACATCTTCAGGTGACAGATTCAAGTGAACGCCCAGGGTTTCCAGCACGTCGGCGCTGCCGCATTTGGATGACGCGGCACGGTTGCCATGTTTGGCTACAGGTCGCCCTGCCCCAGCAATGACAAAGGCCGCGGCGGTCGAAATATTAAAAGTGTGGGCACCATCCCCGCCCGTGCCAGCAGTATCCACCAGGGGCGTACCGTTGCTTTTCACGTTTACTTTTTTAGCCTGAGCGCGCATGGAGCGTGCACTGCCGGTGATCTCGGCCACGGTCTCGCCTTTCATACGAAGGCCGACCAGGTAACCGCCAATTTGGGCTGGGGTGGCCTGGCCCGTCATGATGATCTCCATGGCAGCTTCGGCTTCTTCCGCTTGCAGGTTTTCTTTTGCCAGCACTTTGGCAATGTAAGGTTTTAACATAATGAACTCCGTGTCAGGCCACAGCTTCCCTGACAGGTGCTTTGATAGCCAGGAAATTGCTCAGGATCTGTTTGCCGTAAGTGGTCAGGATGGATTCGGGATGGAATTGCACACCATAGATGGGGTACTCTTTATGGCGTAAGCCCATGATCTCACCTTCCTTGGTGAAGGCGCTGATGGCCAATCCCTCAGGTAAATCACCCTCCTCTACAATTAAAGAATGGTAGCGGGTGGCTTCAAATGGGCTGGGGACACCATCGAATAAGGCATCTTCATAGTGGTAGACCCGTGAGGTTTTGCCGTGCATCAAACGCCCGGCGCGCACCACCAGGCCCCCAAAAGCTTCGCCAATGCACTGGTGACCCAGGCACACACCCAGAAGAGGGATGCGCGGACCCAATGTGGTGATGAGTTCTTTGGAGATACCGGCATCGGATGGATCGCCGGGACCAGGTGAGATCACGATCGAGTCGGGTTGCAGCGCTTCAACTTCTTCAACACTGATAGCATCATTGCGGTAGACCTGCACCTCAACGCCCAGCTCACCAAGATACTGCACCAGGTTATATGTAAAGGAATCGTAGTTGTCGATAACGACGATCATTTGCCACCTCTTTCTGCCAGCGCCACAGCTTCGGCCAGGGCACGGGCTTTATTGAGTGTTTCTTCATGTTCTCTGGCAGGGTCAGAGTCGGCTACGATGCCAGCCCCAGCCTGCACACTGATCTCCTGGCCCTGCATGACGAGGGTACGGATGGTAATGCAGGTATCCAGCGAACCATCGTAGGAGAAGTAACCTACGGCCCCGGCATAGGCGCCGCGCGGGTCGGTTTCCAGATCATCGATGATCTGCATGGCGCGGATCTTGGGCGCACCGGATACCGTGCCGGCCGGGAAGGTGGCGCGTAACAGGTCGAAAGCATCGTAGTCGGGGCGCAATTGGCCTTCGACGTGCGAGACGATGTGCATCACGTGAGAGTAACGCTCGATGGACATGAAGTCCGAGACGTTGATGCTGCCATACTCACACACACGCCCCAGGTCGTTGCGCGCCAGGTCGACCAGCATGACGTGTTCGGCGCATTCCTTGGGGTCATCCAGCAATTCAACTTCCAGGTTTTTGTCTTCTTCAAAGGTGGCGCCGCGCGGTCGCGTTCCAGCAATGGGGCGCAGGGCGGCGGTATCGCCTTCCAGGCGCACGTGCATTTCCGGGGAAGCACCGATAACGTACATAGGTTCTTCATTGACTAATTCCCCAAAATTGAAGAAGAACATGTAAGGCGAGGGGTTCAGGCGGCGCAGGGAACGATAAACGGTAAAAGGATCGCTTTGGGTTTGGCGGCTAAGGCGCTGTGAGAGTACCACCTGGAAGATATCCCCGGCGGCGATATGCTCTTTGGCCTGCTCCACGGCCCGCATGAAGGCTTCTTTTTCAACGTTGGAGGCGAACTCAGCAGCCTCATCTTCCAGTGTGTTCTTGGGAAGAGAGGGCAGTGCGGCTTGTAAGCGCTCTTCCAACTCATCCAATTGTTTGTTTGCTTCAGCCTGTGCAGTCTCTGCGCCATCCTGCTCAAGCACGTTGGCGATTAGCAGGATACGCCCAAAAGCGTGGTCGAATGCCACGAGGGTATCGGCCTGCAAAAAGATGGCTTCGGGTAATTGGGGATGGGGGGTGAGTGGAACGGTGGGCTCAAAATAGCGCACGATGTCGTAGCTTGTGTAGCCTACCAGGCCACCCGAGAAACGCGGCAGGTCGTGGTTGCCGTTGGGCTGGCGCTGCTGCATGTGCTGGCGCAGGGCATCGAATGGATCGCCACCTTCAGGGATGCTTTGCTGGGTGACACCATTCGGGCTGTGCTGTTCCAGGGCGTCATTGCGTAGCACGAAGGCGTGATCAAGATCAACGCCGATGAAGGAATAACGCGCCACCTGATCGCCCCCCGTAACGCTTTCTAACAGGAATGAGGGTTTGCCATTGGCCAACTTGAGATAAACGGATGCAGGCGTCTCGAAATCCGCCGAGAGCTCACGCACCACGGTGAGCATGGGCCTGGCCCGGGTTGCTGCGGTTTGGGGTGCTGCTTGTGTGACCATACTGCCTCCACAGGAGTGATTAAAAATAAAGACCTTCTCCGCTTGGGGACGAGAGAAGGCTCCCGTGGTGCCACCCCGGTTAGGCTGCCATTAAACAAAATTCCCATCGATGTTGCGATGGGAAGCCAGCCTCACTCAGAACAGGTACGGCATTTTGAATGCGATACCCTTGCTTTGGTAACGGGAGCAAACCCGGCTCAAGCTAATTGATCTTGCGATCGTTCGCTCTGCAACTCAGAGGCCCATTCAGCGTCGACGTTCGCACGAGGCTTTCACTGTTACCTCGTTCTCTGGGCCGTCGTTTCGACGCCTACTATTCCTCGTCTGTGTCTTTGACGATGGCAGCTACAATGTAGACTGCTTTTATCAAGTTGCAAAAGTGTATATCTTTGGGGAGCATTTGTCAAGCGCGGTTTGGATTTTGCGCTTCAATGTTTACTTTTCATGTAAGATATATTTCAATGTATACGTGTAAGTACAAGCAGTGAGGAAACCTTTGGCCACGCCCCTGCTCACCACCAAACTCTATACTCCCAAGCCCCGCCCTGAACTGGTACTGCGTTCGCGGCTGATCGAACAACTGAACGAGGGACTGGAGCGCAAACTAACGCTGATCTCTGCCCCTGCAGGTTTTGGCAAAACCACTTTGCTGAGCAATTGGCTAGCGAAAAGTGAGCGACCTGTTGGCTGGCTCTCGCTGGATGAGGGTGACAATGATACGGTTCGCTTCCTGACATACCTGATCGCGGCCTTGCAAACAGTTGCCCAAAATGTCGGTGAGGGGGTATCGAGCATGCTGCAATCTCCTCAGTTGCCTGCTACAGAATCAATTCTAACTATCCTGGTCAATGAAATTGCCACGGGGCCGGATGATTTCATTCTAGTCCTTGACGACTATCATCTGATCGACAACCAGGCCGTCCACGCGGCCCTGAGCTTCTGGCTCGAAAATGCCCCCTCACAGCTGCACCTAGTTATCGCCACGCGCCAGGACCCCCAACTGCCTTTAGCACGGCTACGAGCACGCAATCAATTATCTGAGTTGCGTGCGGCAGACTTGAGATTCACATCCGCCGAGGCCGCGGAATTCCTCAACCAGGCCATGGGTCTCAATCTTTCAATAGAAGAAATGGCGGCTTTAGAAACACGCACTGAGGGTTGGATCACCGGTTTGCAATTGGCCGCGCTCTCCCTGCAGGGGCGGGAGGATATGGCCAGCTTCATCAGTTCTTTTACTGGCAGCCACCATTTCGTACTGGACTATCTGGTTGAAGAGGTGCTGGAGCAACAACCCGAAAACATACAGGATTTCCTGTTGCGCAGCTCGATCCTTGAGCGCCTGAGTGGGCCACTGTGTGATGCTGTTTTGGGAGACGGCGCTTCTTCCGGTCAAGAAACCCTCGAATATCTCGAACGCGCTAACCTGCTTGTGGTTCCGCTCGATGACCAGCGCCAGTGGTATCGCTACCACCATCTCTTTGCCGATCTGCTGCGACAACGTTTAAGCCAGAGCAAGGCTTTGAGTACAGAGGATGTGAGCGTATTACACCAACGGGCCAGCCAATGGTATGAAGACAATGGCCTGGAGGTTGAAGCCTTTCAACATGCGGTTGCTGCCAATGACATTGAACGCACAGCGCGTCTACTTGAAGGGGCTGGGAGGCCGCTGCATTTTCGTGGCGTGCTGGCCCCGATCCTGAATTGGCTGGAAGCATTGCCAGAAGCCACATTGGACTCACAGCCTGCCTTGTGGGTGACCTATGCCTGGGTGACAACCATAGAGGGTCAAGCAAACGAGAATGTAGAAAAGAGATTAGAAGCTGCCGAAGGCTCCCTGAAAGATGCTGAAGCGGATGGCCAAAGCCGCGACCTACAAGGACAAATCGCCACGATACGAGCCATGTTGGCCATCACACAAAATGATGTAGAGGCCATGCATTCCCAATCACGGCGCGCCCTGGATCATTTGCACCCCGACAACCTGTATGCGCGCACCACGGCGAACTGGACACTGGGACTTGCCAACCAATTGCAAGGTGCGCGCGATGCGGCCCTTGAGGCATACAGGGAAGCCATAGTCGTGAGTCAAGCCTCCGGGAATTTCCTGGTCGAAGTGGCGGCGACCACCTGTTTGGGCCAGGTGCAGGAAACAGAAAACGAGCTCCATCTGGCGGCTGAGAGTTACCGGCACGTGCTGCGATTACTCGGTGAGCCACCGCTGCCATCAGCCTGCGAAGCGCATCTGGGGCTGGCACGCGTCCTCTACCAATGGAACAACCTGGATGCTGCCGAAGAGCATGGACAACTAAGTGCACAGCTGGCACCACAACTAGAAACGATCGATACCCCAGCTATCTGCGGCGCTTTCCTGGCACGCTTGAAACTTGCTCAAGGGGATACATCCGGCGCAACCGCTTTGCTTGCTGAGGCTGAACAGTTCATGCGCCAAAAAGATATGTTGTATCGCATGAGTGAAGTTGCTGAGGTACAGGTATTGGCTTTGATAAAGCAGAGTGATGTGGAAGCTGCTGCAAGTCTGGCAGACACATATGAACTGCCCCTCAGCCAGGCTCGTGTCCATCTGGCGCAAGGGGACCCATCCTCAGCCTTGGCTATGCTGGAAACCTGGCGGCAGGAAGTAGATACCAGGAACTGGGCCGATGAACAACTAAGGGTCATGGTGCTTCAGGCAGTCGCCTATCAAGTTCAGGGGGAAACCGAACAAGCAATGCAGGTGTTGAAGGAGGCGCTGGCGATGGCAGAGCCTAATGGTTTCCTACGTATCTTCATCGACGAAGGCGCGCCCATGGCTCAATTGCTTTCCGAAGCAGTTGATGAGGGCATCATGCCGGACTATACGAGGAAATTGCTGGCAGCGTTTGACGCCGAGGGGCAAGATAAATCCGACCCGCTCTATGCTCAGCCCCTCATTGACCCATTGAGCCAGCGCGAGTTAGAGATCCTGGGCCTGATTGCCGAGGGCCTCTCCAATCGCCAAATCAGCGAGCGTCTCTTCTTAGCCTTGAGCACTGTAAAGGGGCATAACCGCATCATTTTTGGGAAATTGCAGGTCCAAAGGCGCACAGAAGCTGTGGCGCGCGCCCGAGAACTGGGACTGATATAGTCTGAAGCTATAGCTCTTCTCCACTAACCTCGAAAAAACAATACCCCCAAACAATACTTTAGGAGGTATCCATCGATACCGTTCTATCGATATGCTAGCTGTACTTTGAGCACGCGGCACAAACTCACGTGCCCGACCACAAGAGGTACAGCGCAGTGTCCAAGAACACAAATCCAAAAACTAATCCCAATCAACCCACGGTCTATCACATCCGTCTCAAGGGCCATTTGGGTAGCCAATGGGTCGAATGGTTTGAGGGTTTGACCATCACCCTCGAAGATGAGGGCGATACCCTTCTCTATGGTCCACTGGCCGATCAGGCTGCGCTGCATGGATTGCTGAGGAAAATTCGTGACCTGGGTTTGCCGCTGCTCTCTGTTGTATGTGTTCCAGCGAACGAGGAGGTGTGCAAATCACCAGATTAAAACCATCTCTTCCCATCCAATTTAATTATTTATCAAAAAGGAGCAAACAAAATGAATTCTGTCAAATCTGTAGAAGTTGGAGTAACAAGCCCCACGCCTGATATTGCGCTGGGCAAGGGTGCCTTAGTCGCAGGGTTGGGCTTACTGATCATGTTCTTCCCCGCCGTTTTCGCAAATTTCTTTGTCTTCGAGGGCCTTGTGGTGCCAGAAGATGCAGCAGCCACGGCCAGCAATATCATGGCCAATCAAGCACTTTTCCGGCTGGGCAATGTGAGCTGGCTGATCGTGCTTATTTGTGACGTGGCCGTAGCATGGGGATTGTATGTTTTCCTCAAGCCTGTGAATAAGAGTCTCTCCTTACTAACCGCCTGGCTGCGCTTGGTGTACACCACCATCCATGCCGCTATTTTGTTCAATCTGGTTATAGTGCTGGCATTGTTAGGGGATGCAAACTACGCAGCAGTTTTGGGAGCCGATCAATTACATGCCCTGATGATGCTCTTCCTCGAGGGGCGCAACCTGGGCTTCATGATCGCATTGGTGTTTTTTGGCTTTCACCTGCTTATCTTAGGCTACCTGGTATTCAAGTCCGGCTACGTACCCAAATATTTAGGTATCTTGCTGATCGTGGGCGGGCTGGGTTGGCTGTTCGATAGCTTTGGCCTGATGCTACTACCTAATTTCGATCTAACGGTCAGTGAGTTTACCTTTGTTGGGGAATTATTGATCCTTTTCTGGTTGTTGATTAGAGGGCGCAAGGTAGAAATGGCAGGTATTGAAGCTGCCTGAAGCAACAATTACATATAGGGGAATATAACTGTGCCTATCGATAAGAATAAATGCAGCAAAGGGGCGCACCGCGGTGCGCCCCTACTTTAATGAAGTGCATAAGATATCAATTTTGAACCAGCAATGATATTAACTGACATCGAATAAGCCTCCAAATAATACGTTTGGGGCAGGAATTCACAACGCATAATAGAAGTGCCTCAAAGCTTACTTTTCATGTAATATATGTTTGGATAAACACTGTACACCAAACATTGAGGAAAATCCGTGGCCACACCGCTACTAGCCACCAAGCTCTATGTTCCCAAGCCTCGTCCCGAACTGGTTCTCCGTCCCCAGCTAATCGAGCGACTGAATGAAGGGCTGCATCATAAACTGACCGTCATTTCGGCCCCAGCCGGTTTTGGCAAGACCACCTTAGTCAATGAATGGGTCACGACCAGTGATCGTCAAGTTGCCTGGCTATCCCTGGATGAAAGCGACGGTGACCTGACCGTATTTCTGAACTACTTCATTGCGGCCCTGAACCAGGCTGAAAGATCAAGTGAAGACATTGGGGAAGGCGCTTTGAGCATGCTGCAATCTCCTCAGCCACCGGCAGTTACTGAGATCCTGACAGGCCTGATCAACGAACTGGCTGCCATCCCCACTCAAACCATCCTCGTCCTCGACGACTACCATCGCATCCAGGCCCAACCCATCCATGATGCTCTTGCTTTCCTCCTTGAGCACCTCCCGGAGCAATTGCACCTCGTCATCGTTACACGCCAGGACCCCCAGATTCCCCTGGCAAAGTTGCGTGCCCAGGACCAATTAACGGAGCTTCGCGCCGCAGACCTGCGCTTCAGCACCTCCGAAGCTGCTGAGTTCCTCGATCAGGTGATGAGACTGAAGCTTACACCCGATGATGTTGCTCTATTGGAAAGCCGTACTGAAGGTTGGATCGCGGGATTGCAGTTGGCCGCCATCTCCATGCAGGGGATCGAAGACACCGCAGGTTTTATCGAATCCTTCACAGGCAGCCATCATTTTGTGCTGGATTATCTGATCGAAGAAGTGCTGAACAACCAAACGGAAGAAGTCCAGACCTTCCTATTGCAAACATCGATCCTTGACAGGATGACCGGGGCTTTGTGCGATGCGATCACTGGTCAGCATGACGGCCAGGCGACCCTGGAAATACTGGAGCATGCCAACCTGTTCATTATCCCTTTAGATGAGGAGCGCAAGTGGTATCGCTATCATCACCTCTTTGCTGATCTACTGCGGCTTCGTCTGCGACGATCTGACATAGAACAAGTACCAGACCTGCTGCAGCGAGCTTCTGAGTGGCACGAAGAAGAGGGCTTGATTGATGAAGCTATTGATTACGCGCTTCGGGCGGAAGATTATGAGCGCACGGCTCAAATCATCGGAAATCACATCGACGAGATCTGGCAGCGGGGTCAGCATGCAAAATTACGTCGTTGGTTAGCTGCCTTACCTGAACTACTCCTGGAATCAAAAGCAGAACTTGGCCTGTTCCACGCCTGGTACCTCTTCGCACGCGGTCAGCCGGATGCTGCTGAGCGCACACTCCAAACGGCTGAAAAGTTGATTGACACTGAAGGCAAACTGAGTGGAAGGGCCGCAGCTATTCGCGCCTTCATGGCTTCTTTTAAAGGGGATGTGCCGGGGATGATACAGTCTGCCCAAGAGGCACTCGAAAAGCTTCCCGAGGAGGACTCCGTCTGGCGCAGTTCTATGGCGATTACTTTAGGAGATGCACACGGCTTCACTGGAGATATGGCAAAAGCCTTTGAAGCTCGCTCCGAAGCATTGGAAGCCTGCAAAGCAACCGGCAATAGCTACTTCACCTTGATCGCCAGCATGAAATTGGCCATCACACTAAGAGAGCAGGGGCGGCTGCAAGAGGTTATTGAGCTTTGCCAGCATTATTTTCAATTTGCGAACGAGAGCGGTGTGCCCCATACAGCAGGAGTAGGCTGGTTGTTGGCTGTGTGGGGAGAAACGTTGGCCGAGTTAAATGACCTCGACGTAGCAATTCTAAAAACGGAACAAGGTTTTTCTATCGCTGAGCCAGGCGGGGACCTGGGGATGCTGGGCTGGAGTTACCTGTGCCTTATAAGAGTCTATTTTTCGCAAGGGAATATAAATGAGGCCGATAAGGCCGTCCAGAAGATGCAAACAGTTGCTGGTCAATACGAAGTCCCCCCTTGGGTGAGAAACCGCATGGCAGCATGGCAAGCGCGCATATGGCTCGCACAGGGCAAGCTGGCCGACGCTGAGAGGTGGATGGAAGAACGTAAGCCGGAGCAAGCTGTGCTGCCCCAACAGGCGGATTATTTCCTCTTGATCGAGTATGTTGTGATCGTGCGGGTCTTGCTGGCACAGGAGAAAGCGGATGAAGCCAGCCGCTGGTTGGAGCAATTACTTACAGCAGCAGAGGCTAATAGCAGGACAACTTTGGTAATCGAGCTTCTGTTGCTTCAGGCCCTGGCCTTCCAAGCCAAAGATGACATCGATGAGGCTTTATCCACACTGGAGCAAGCACTCACTCTTGCTGAGCCACGAGGTTTCGTGCGCGTGTTCGTGGATGAAGGGCCAGCTATAGCCCAGCTCTTGTATGAGGCAGCGCGACGAGAAATTGTGTCCGACTACGCCCAACGCTTGTTGGCAGCTTTCCCCACCCCAGAAGGTGAACCGGTTGACAGCAAGCATACCCAAATGGCGGACTTCGATTTAATTGAACCTCTGAGTGAGCGCGAAGGTGATGTGTTGGAGTTGATGGCAGAGGGTTTGACCAATCAGGAAATTGGCACAAGGCTGTTCCTATCGCTCAACACGGTCAAAGTGCATGCCCGCAACATCTACGGCAAACTGGGCGTGAATAACCGGACGCAAGCCGTGACCAAAGCGCAAGGTTTAGGCATCCTGCAGCAGACTTAATTCCTAAGTTACTAATTTCAAATCTCATATATCCACGTATCTAGCGGGCTCATACTTGAAGCCCGTTTTTTTTCCGCGCTCTCATTAATTAACCCATTGAATAATCCGTTGGGAGTATGACACCATGATGTCTTATAGATATGCTATGAGTGAAATAATTCGCAACTCAATTAGTTTTGCTGGCCAGATTTTCTCGAAATGAGGGACTGGTGAACAACTGGAGATCTTCAATGAACACTCCGATTTTTAGAGTACATACAAATGAATGCGGTCAGATCATCATTGAAGTAGAGCCTACGGCAAAGGAGATTGAACATGCCGCTTTTTTGGGCAAGCGTTTGAGGTCAGATACTCCAGCCAAGGGGAAACACTTGTGGTCTGCGCGTGGCGATAAGATTCAACTCAACCATGAGAGACAAGCAGAACTTGAACAGTGCAAATAGCCTCAAGTAAATTCCCTCACTGGAAGGGTTGGGAGGAGGTTTTACGGTTCCAGTTGGATATTTTCCTTTTCGGCCGTGAGGGGTAAAGATACTTGGTCTTTGGGGAGGAACATTGAGTTGTAAGTCGAGCAGGAACTCACGAACAGAATAAAAGTGCCTCAAAGCTTACTTTTCATGTAATATATGTTTGGATAAACACTGTACACCAAACATTGAGGAAAATCCGTGGCCACACCGCTACTAGCCACCAAGCTCTATGTTCCCAAGCCTCGTCCCGAACTGGTTCTCCGTCCCCAGCTAATCGAGCGACTGAATGAAGGGCTGCATCATAAACTGACCGTCATTTCGGCCCCAGCCGGTTTTGGCAAGACCACCTTAGTCAATGAATGGGTCACGACCAGTGATCGTCAAGTTGCCTGGCTATCCCTGGATGAAAGCGACGGTGACCTGACCGTATTTCTGAACTACTTCATTGCGGCCCTGAACCAGGCTGAAAGATCAAGTGAAGACATTGGGGAAGGCGCTTTGAGCATGCTGCAATCTCCTCAGCCACCGGCAGTTACTGAGATCCTGACAGGCCTGATCAATGAGCTGGCTGCCATCCCCACTCAAACCATCCTCGTTCTCGACGACTATCATCGCATCCAGGCTCAACCCATCCATGATGCTCTTGCTTTCCTCCTTGAGCACCTCCCGGAGCAATTGCACCTCGTCATCGTTACACGCCAGGACCCCCAGATTCCCCTGGCAAAGTTGCGTGCCCAGGACCAATTAACGGAGCTTCGCGCCGCAGACCTGCGCTTCAGCACCTCCGAAGCTGCTGAGTTCCTCGATCAGGTAATGGGACTGAAGCTTTCACCCGATGATGTTGCTCTATTGGAAAGCCGTACTGAAGGTTGGATCGCGGGATTGCAGTTGGCCGCCATCTCCATGCAGGGGATCGAAGACACCGCAGGTTTTATCGAATCCTTCACAGGCAGCCATCATTTTGTGCTGGATTATCTGATCGAAGAAGTGCTGAACAACCAAACGGAAGAAGTCCAGACCTTCCTATTGCAAACATCGATCCTTGACAGGATGACCGGGGCTTTGTGCGATGCGATCACTGGTCAGCATGACGGCCAGGCGACCCTGGAAATACTGGAGCATGCCAACCTGTTCATTATCCCTTTAGATGAGGAGCGCAAGTGGTATCGCTATCATCACCTCTTTGCTGACTTATTGCGCATACGCTTACGGCGATCCCAGCCGGAACACGTAGCCAACCTACTGGCTAGCACCTCCACATGGTATGAGAACGAAGGCTTTTTGGATGAGGCGATAGAATATGCTTTGCGCGCAGAGGATTTTGAGCGGGCGATAGACTTGATCAATGGCGTAGCCGAGGCAACCTGGTTGCGCGGTGAGGACACAAAATTATGTCGATGGCTGGATAAGCTGCCCAAAGAAATAATTCCGACAAAACCACAACTTTGTGTTTTTTACTCATGGAGTCTATTTGCTACAGGCCAACAAGAGGCAGCCATGCAAATTCTTCAGGCTGCTGAAAAGTCAATACAAAAACCTTCCGGGGAGGACAATAAAAAGTTAAAAGGAAGGATTGCCGCTGTACGGGCTTATTTTGCTTTTTACAGCGGCGAAGTAGCTGAGATGATGAATTGCTCGCAACAGGCGCTTGAAGACCTGCCAGAGCAAGACCTTGCCTGGCGAATCATTGCTACCAACGTTAGAGTAGATGCGATGGAGTTTGCAGGCGATAGCATGGCAGTTCACGAAGCCCGGCGAGAAGCCCTGAAGGTAAGTCAAGCATCAGACAACCGCTACCAGATAATAATCAGCAGGCTAAAACTAGCGATCACTCTACGGACACAAGGACGCTTATCTGAGGTTGTAGAAATCTGCCAGCAAGAGATGCAACATGCTCATGATAATGGTCTGTCTCGAAGCGTTATCGCCGGATTTTTGTTAGGCATCTGGAGCGAAGCATTGGTAGAATTAAATTACATGGATGAGGCAAATCAGCGGGCCAATGAGGCGGCTGATTTGATCGAGCATGGCGGCGACAGGGCAATGGTCGGATGGGCCTACGTATGCCTGACGCGGGTTTTGTTTTCCAGTGGGCAACTGGACGAAGCTGAAAAGATGATCCAAAAGGTGGAGAGAATTGCTCAAGACGATATGATTCCTCCTTGGATGTTGAGCACTCTGGCAACCTGGAAAGCGCGCGTATGGCTGGCAAAAGGGGAATTGAAAGCTGTTTCTGAATGGGTACATGAACATGGATTGACCCCAGATGATGATCTTTCCTATTGGCTTGAGTTGCAACACATGATTTTGGCCCGACTGCTTATCGCTCAAGGGCGAGCGGAGGAAAGCAGAGGATTGCTTGACCGATTACTTATAGCAACTGAAGCAGGTAAAAGAACTGCAAGAAGGATCGAACTCCTGGAGCTCCAGGCGATGGCGTTACATCATTTAGGCAATGAGGATCAGGCGATGGACTCCCTGAGACAAGCTCTGGACCTCGCCAAGCCGAGAGGATTCGTACGCGTGTTCGTGAACGAAGGCCCGGCAATGGCCCAGCTCTTGTATGAAGCAGTTCGACGAGAGATCTCAACCGACTATGCCCAACGTTTGTTAGCTGCCTTCCCCATCTCGGAACCTGAGCCAGTTACCACGAAGCAAACCAAATCGGCGGGATTGGATTTAATTGAACCTCTGAGTGCGCGCGAAAGCGAGGTGCTGGAGTTGATGGCAGAGGGTTTGACCAATCAGGAAATCGGCTCCAAGCTGTTCCTCTCGCTCAACACGGTCAAAGTGCATGCCCGCAACATCTATGGCAAACTAGGGGTGAATAACCGGACACAAGCGGTGACCAAAGCGCAAGGTTTAGGCATCCTGCAACAGAGATAACTCCCCAGCTACCAATTTCTAATCTTCCATACCTACACATCAAACGGGCTCGCAAAAAGCTGCCCGTTTATTCATAATTCCACTCTCCATAGATTAACCCCACGAATAATCCGTTGGGGGTATGACAGTGCTTTGGCCTCCAGCTAATATAACGATATGTCCAATAAGCATGCTTTATCAAATATGCCTAAAGGTTTTTCAAGGAGATCAAACATGAAGATCATCAAAAGGCTTGTAACAATCTTTCTAGGATTTTTGGGCATGCTGGTCGCACTATTTGCCCTTGGGTACGTCCTCACAATCGGCGACCATACCGTCCCAGCAACTGTTGCACAGGACCCATCTTTACCGTCCATCACTATCAACGGTTACGCTTATCACGGCGAAACCTATGGGAACCCTGAAAATCCCGTTGTTATCACCTTGCATGGTGGCCCGGGCAGCGACTACCGCAGCATCCTGAACCTCCAAGAGCTGGCGGATGAGTATTATGTGATCTTCTTTGACCAGCGTGGGGCCGGTCTTTCCCCCAGGGTAAGCCCGGAAGAGATCACCCTGGAATCTGCCATCGTTGACCTCGATTCCATCGTTGACTATTACGGCAAAGGCCAGAAAGTCAACCTGGTCGGACACTCCTGGGGGGCTATGCTCGCTTCCGCTTATCTGGGCCAACACCCAGAGAAAGTGGAACATGTTGTCCTTGCAGAACCAGGATTTTTGACCACTGAATTTTTGCTACGGTTTCAGCAGCAAACCCAGCTCAAATTCACACCGGGAGTCATCACCCACTTCCTGAAAACAAAATTCGAATCCCTGCACGTTATGGGCGTCGATGACCACGCTATGGACGACTACTTCACCCACCACATCAATCTATATCAGGGTGAAGATCATCCCCAGGCTGGCTACTACTGCCCGAATGCAAAACCAGATCCCGAGGGCTCCTGGCGATTTGGCGCTACTGCAGCTTCCAGCATTCAAGCGTCAGCCATCGATGCCGAGGGCGATATTAATCTCAATCTGGTAGAGGGAGTGGAAATTTTTACCAATCAGGTGCTGTTTATCGCCGGTGAGTGCCAGACTTATATCGGCGCCGACTGGCAAAGGGAGCAGATGGAATTCTTCCCAAATGCTGAATTGGTGGTCATCCCAGATGCCGGGCACGAAATGTTTGCGGAAAATCCCGAAGATAGCATCACAGCTGTTCGGGAGTACCTGAATGACTAATGAGAGATAAATGGCTCATTCCCTTACAAGAACTGACGATGTCGTTCTTGTTGATCTTTAAAGGGTTCAACAAATCGGCCATCGCTACTGAGGCCGCAGGCTAATAAGTACAGGATTACTTGTACACAATATAGTTCAGGTCTGGATAGCTCCATCCGGACCTGAATTTATATTGTTTACCCGTAGTTAGTAGCGAACTATTAATTAACCCATCGAATAATCCGTTGGGGGTATGACAATACTCCTGTCTACGGATATGCTGCATATATAGAGGTATATACAATGAACGCAGCTTATCAAAAACTGACTCTGGATCAAGCAGTAACCTATGAGATAAAAGTCCCTGGTGCACTCGATGAACATTGGTTAGGGGGAAACGGTGGCATGAAGCTATCGATCGAGTATACAGAAAAGGACACCCCCATCACTACTATAACAATCTGTGTAGATCAGGCTGCCTTGCACAGCCTATTGCAGCGTATCTACTCGTTGGGGTTGCCTGTGATCTCGGTGGTTTGTGTGGAGTTTGGCACGTAAATGATCAGGGTTTTGCTCTCTCAATTTCAACAGACGTTTGAAGATTTAGATAAGGACAAAAAGATGTCACAAGTTCAACAAGTTTATGAAAGAAAAGTCACCGGAGCTGAGCGTTTCTTCTCACATGCTCCTTTTTCAACGGTGACCATGGTTGCTCGCATCAAAGGCAAGGTAACGGAAGCCATGTTGAGGGATGCAGTTGAGAAGGTCCAGCAGCGCCATGCCCTCCTGCGTGTACGCATTAAACCCACGAATGATGATTCTCTGTGGTTCACATCGCATGATGTGCAAGCCATTCCCATCGAAGTCATCCCCAGGAATTCAGATGACGATTGGATCAAGATCCACGCAGAGGGATGCAAGGCCCCCTATGAATTCGAAACGCGGCCACCTATTCGCTTCATCCTTGTGCAATCTCCAGAGGTCTCCGAATTGATCATCCTCTGCCACCATATCATTTGTGATGGCATGTCCCTGGCCTACCTGGCCCGCGATCTGATGGTGTGCCTTGGCGACCCGACGGCTGAGCTTCAAGTGCTGCCGGCGCCTGAACCCATAACGGTAAAGAATCTTCCTCGAGATGCTTCTTTGTCCGGCATCGTGAAGTTCTTCATCAAGCGCATAAAACAAAAATGGGCTGAAGAAATCATTATCTTTGACCAGGAAGACTATGAAGCGCTCAATGCAGCGTACTGGCAGAACTTTCACCATGAGATCCTCTCCATTGAACTGTCGGAAGCGGAAACCAAGGCTCTAGTCGCAAGGTGTAGAAAAGAGAACGTCACTGTGAACTCGGCCATCATAATGGCTTTCTCCGGTGCACAGAATTTCGTTGAAGGTCGCAAGCCCCACCATGCCAAGACCGCCAGCGCGGTTAGCCTGCGAGATCGACTGCCGGAGTCGCCAGGGGAAGGGATGGGCTATTACGCCGCGGGTGTTGAATTGAAATACAAATACAACCCAAACAAAAGCTTTTGGGAAAACGCGCGCCAATACCACAAGAAAATCCAACCACACTTGACCGCCAACAAAAAAGCCTTTGGCGATCTGCCCGCTTACCTGCAGATGGATTCTAATATCTACGAAGCGCTCAGCTTCAAGAAACTGGGTGGGCTGGTAGCACAGGACTCGCCCAGCTACGAGAAATTGCATGCCTTCAGCCAGCGGGAAGACGTGGTTGTGCGTTTATTAAAGCGAGCCGGGATGGAGACCCTCGACACAAAACTCATCAGCATCGCCATTACCAACCTCGGCCGTCTGGATTTCCCCCAAACCTACGGTGAGCTGGAGTTGGAGCGCCTGATCATGCAGCCGGGCGGGGCCTTCCCATTGGTGCACGTTGACATGGTGATCGGCGTGGTGACCAGTGCAGGCAAGCTCAGCCTGGTCGTCGAGTATGCCGAGGAAGCCGTTGATACTGAAACCATGCAAACCATCAAAGACAAAGCGATGGCCTGGCTGCTGGATACGGGAACAAGGCCCCTTATCTAAGCTCGTCAGTTTATCAAATAAGGAGAATTTCAAATGAAATCGCACAGAAAGTCCGCAGCAATCATAGGTGCCTTATTCCTGATTTCTAATGTCACCTTCCTGTTAGGCGCGTTCCTATTCGTAGAACCTGTTCTAACTGCCCCAGATTACCTGACGCTGTCTTCCGCAAATAGAAATCAAGTAGTTCTGGGAGCACTTCTAGAGATAGTTAACGGGGTTGCATACATTGGAATTGCCGTACTTGTATTCTCGATTTTGCGAAAACGCTTTGAAAGTCTGGCTCTTTGGTATGTCTGTTTCAGGATCATCGAGTTCATAATGCAAATCCTTAGCGACCTGAGCGCACTATCAATCGTGAAATTGGGTGAAGAATTTGTCAAAGCAGGAGCTCCGGCATCATCTTCATTTGAAATTGTGGGGGCTTTTTTGCTGTCACAACGCTACTGGGCTTTCCAGATGGTGACATTTTCTCTGGTTCTCGGTGCAGTGGTGCTCTATTACATGTTGTACCAAACAAATCTTATTCCACGATTTATATCAGTCTGGGGCCTTATAGCAGCCATCGCGGTAATTTCCACTGCCTTGATGGATACGTTCGGCATCAGCCCAGGATACCTGGAATTTCTGGGATTATTGATGCTTCTGAACGAGTTGTTCATCGGTGTTTGGTTGATCGCGAAGGGCTTTAACTCAACGGAAGTTGCTGCTGTCTACACGGAATAACAACATTACTTTCAAAAAGGATATAAAAAATGAATACAGAAAACAAGACCACGGCATTATTAGAAGATGTGAAGGTAAATGTGAAGATTGTACTTGCAGCTTTATGGGCCGCGCATTTTCTTCTCTGGACATTTGGAGATATGGCGTCTCTTTTGCAAGAATTTACTGAGCCAATTGATAATAACTTATTACTGCTCGTCGCAGTACCACTTGCAATTACTCAAGTCTTGATGGTTCTTTTCTCTCTAGTAGGGAAGGCAAAATTGATGCGCTGGGTAAATATTATTTTGGCCTTGGTTTTCCTGTTATTCAATGTGGGGTTTTTAGCTGAAGCCCATGTTGGGTGGGAATATCTATTGGGAGCAGGATATCTGTTATTTAATGGACTCGTTGTCTGGTACGCATGGCGCTGGCCAAAGCAGGAAGCATGAGGTCATCCCAGCTTATTCAAAAAACTACAGTAATTTTCAAATTAGGAGATAAAAGTGAGTACAGATAACAAGACCTTGTCAACACTCGAAGACATGAAGGTGAACGTGAAAATAATTATCTCAGCATTGTGGATCGCTGTGATGTTCCTCTATGTTTATGTGGACATTTTTGGTTTATTTCAACCCGGGGCCATTGAGCATATTCTTGAGGGCAAAGTATGGGTATTGGATATCACGCAAACATGGGCCCTCAGTGCCTTGATCATGATGACGATCCCAAGCCTGATGATCTTCCTGACATTAGTATTGCCACCTAAGGCTAATCGCTGGACGAACATCATCGTAGCCGTTCTATATCTCCTTATCTCGATCGGGAATTCGATCGGTGAAACCTGGCTTTATTATTACTTCGGATCCGCTGTGGAATCTGTGCTTCTGGTGCTGGTCGTCTGGTACGCATGGAAGTGGCCGAAACAGGAAGCATAAAGCGATTCAACTTATTTGATTTGAGATAGAAAATACTGAAATCAACATGGTCTGAGGCGTAATTCTCAACCTCAGCCCGTATTGAGAGATTTTTTAGATGAGCGTGTACGATGAACGAAGTTGCCTTGCAAGTTAAGAGTTTGACAAAAGAATTTGGATCACTAACCGCGGTCGATAATCTATCCCTTGAGGTCTATCGTGGCGAGATATTCGGCTTTCTTGGGCCCAATGGAGCAGGCAAGACCACCTCGATCCGCATGATGTGTGGCCTGCTGGAACCTGATTCCGGAGAGGTCATTTTCCAAGGGGGTAAGCTGGTTGGCATTTGCCCGCAAGAGACGATCTTATGGGAGAAATTGACCTGTTTGGAGCAATTAGAGTTTATTGGGGAGATGTACAATCTGCCCGCCAAACTGGCACGCCAACGCGGCGATGAGCTGCTATCAATACTTGGCCTGGAAGAAAAACGTCACAACCTGGCATCCACTCTTTCCGGGGGCATGAAGCGCCGCCTTAATTTAGCTCTGGCCCTGATCCACGACCCAGAGATTTTAGTTCTTGATGAACCCGAGGCCGGGCTTGACCCCCAAAGCCGGCTGCTGGTGCGTGAGTATATTCGTTCCCTGGCGCAAAAGAAGACGATCATCCTGACCACCCATAATATGGATGAAGCGGAACGTATGGCTGATCGGGTGGCGATCATCGATCATGGCAAACTGCTTGTTACAGATACACCCGAAGCACTCAAACGAACGATCGGAGAGGGCGATGTGCTTGAGATCGAGATTCTTTCAATCCCGGTAGAACAGGCCCTGGCGATCATCCAGCCGGATTTCCCCGACATTCAGGTTGAAGGCAACAACTATTTCATTCGGGCTGGGGGCATCATGGAAAAGATGTCTTCCCTTTTCGACGCTATCAAAAAGGCTGGCGGGGAGATCGGCGAGGTGCATCTACGCGCCAATACCCTCGAAGATGTCTTCATCTCGCTGACAGGGAGGCGGTTACGGCAATGAGGATTTGGAGCGTTATCCGCAAATGTGCTCGCGAACAAAAACGCGATCTATGGGTCCTGGGTTTGAGTCTGGTCTTTGCTCCCTTATTTGTCTTCATTTATTGGCTGTTCACCGGAGGCAATGCCACCACCTCATACGCAGCTTTGGTAATTAACCACGATGAGGCTGCCAGATTCTCAGATGGGGTCATGCACAATGCCGGGGAAGATGTGATACTGGCAATGCAAGAACTGACCTTCAAAGATGGCAGTCCTATCCTAAGGGTGTCGTCCATCTCGGATCGTGATCTAGGCGAAACAGCCTTGCGTGACCGTGACGCCACTTTGTTGGTCATTATCCCACCAAGTTTTTCGCAAACACTGGCCAACGCACAGTCTGGGGCGGCAGAACCGACCACCCAGGTTGAATTCATCGGTGACTTGACCAACCCCTACTATACGGTGGCGGCGGTGATGGCCATGACCGCCCTTGATGGCTATGCTGTGGATGCAACAGGGGAATACAGGGCGGTGAGCCTACTAGAAACAGCTTTGGGGGATTCGGCCGCTCGCACAGAATTTGAAATGTATATTCCCGGGTTGCTCGTGCTGGCTGTGATCATGATGCTGTTCCAGGCTGCCATGCTGGTAGCGCGTGACATTGAGAGCGGCAGTTTGCAGCGCCTGAAAATCACCCGTCTGACCGCTTTCGAATATTTGAGCGGAACAACTGCCTGGTTGGCGCTGATCGCGATTGCAGAAGTTCTGCTTACCTTTGCGGTGGCAGTTGCCTTTGGCTTCCGTAGTCATGGAGCGTTATGGGTGGCAATCCTGGTGGGCGTGATCACCAGTTTGTCGATTATCGGGGTCGGCATGATCGTGGCCAGTTTGTCTAAAACAGTTTCGCAGGCGTTTGTGATCGCCAATTTCCCCTTTGGCTTTTTCATGTTTCTGAGTGGCGCTGCTTTCCCCATTCCCATGAACCGCCTATTCACCATTGCTGAGCGTGATATCAAGATCATCGATGTGTTGCCTCCAACGCATGCTGTCGCGGCACTCAACAAAGTCTTCACCCTGGAGGTAGGCTTGAGTGGTGTACTTTATGAGCTTACTGCATTGAGTGTTCTCTCTGTGATCTATTTCAGCGTCGGCGTGTGGTTGTTTCGCAAGAGGCACTTAAATTGATACAGAGTAAAAGAATCTCCAAGCCAGATTCCTTACCTGCACGAATATTGCTCAGAAATGGTGCCCTTTTAATCATTCCCCCGATAATGATGTCATTCGGGCTATGGGGAGCTTTACCCCCCCGCCTTTTTCTGGAAGGATATACCCGCGTGGCTAAGCCTATCGATTTTACCGCAGGCGCCTGGACATCATTATTCTGGTTGGCAGGCATTGGGGTCGTGTGTGTCCGTAGTTGGCTCCCGATTCCCTGGCATCGCTTGATCTATCTATTGAGTGCATTCACATTCACGGCATTTCATACAGCGCATGCGGCCTTAGTCTATTTCAACCAATAAGGAAAAGTAAAATGAATGCAATAATCAAATTTGGTGAAGATGTAGAAGGATATGACATCCCTGTTTTAAATGAACGAGAAATAAGGGCAACAGCCGGCATACTATTCTTAATGATGTTCATCTCAATAATGATCGTTATTTTTGAAGACAACTATCTAATGCTAAAGTATGCCATCGTAATATTCCTTACAGATTTTTTAATACGCGTCTTTGTTAATCCTAAATATTCTCCTACATTAATAATCGGACGTTTAATCGTTAAGAATCAGGTTCCCGAATATGTTGGGGCGCAACAAAAGAAGTTTGCCTGGACAATTGGTGTGGTCTTGTCTGCTACGATGTTCATTCTTATTCCGGTATTTAACTTAGATAACCCGATAACAACCCTTCTCTGCTATATTTGCCTGATATTCTTATTCTTTGAAACAGCCTTCGGCATATGTATAGGATGCAAAATCTATTCCTGGGTTTATAAAAGCAAGGCGCAATACTGCCCCGGCGAAGTTTGTGATGTGAATTCAAGACAAGCTATCCAAAGAACTTCCAACTTTCAGAAATTCATTGTTCTTGGATTTATTGCATACATATTCTTATTCGGTTTTTTATTTAATGACTATTTTCTAGCCGTCTGAACGATCCAGGGATATATGTTCTCAGCCAGTGCAACGAGACTTTATTAACTTCTCCCCGTATATATTAAATTAATCGGATAATATTTGAATAATTAATGAAGGAAGAGAAAGATGACTACTCAAGAAAAAATGAAAGCCATCGTACAAAACAGGTATGGATCGTTCGATGCGTTGGAATATGGCACGGCAGAAAAGCCGACGCCCGGGGACGATGAAGCCCTGGTGAAGGTGCATGCTGCAGCGATCAATTTTGGCAACCTGATGCTAATCAGTGGGAAACCGATCTTTGTGCGCACTGAGGCAGGATGGCTGAGGCCCAACAAAACATTGAATCCCGGCAGTGACGTGGCCGGGCGAGTGGAGGCAGTGGGGGTAAACATGACGCAGTTCAAGCCTGGGGATGAGGTCATGGCGGATAATTTGGCGGGCGGCTCTGGCACATATGCTGAGTATGTATGTGTTCCTGAAAATGAACTGGCGCTGAAACCGGCCAACGTCACTTTTGCAGAAGCTGCCGCGGCACCGCAGGCAGCCCTGGTGGCCTTGCAAGCATTGCGCGATGTAGGCAATATCCAGGCTGGGCAGAAGGTGCTAATCATTGGTGCATCCGGTGGCAATGGCAGCTATGCTGTGCAGGTCGCCAAAGCCTTTGGCGCGGTAGTGACCGCCGTGTGCAGCACGCGTAATATCGAACTGGTGCGGAGACTGGGCGCTGACCACGTCATCGACTATACGCAAGAAGACTTTGCAGCCAATGGGGAGCAGTATGACCTGATCTTGTGCATGGGTGGCTATCGTAAACTCAAGGATTATGTGAAAGCCCTGCTTCCTAAGGGCACCTTTGTCTGGGCCGGGGGCAATTTGAAAGGACTGTTTGAAACTTTTTTGTGGGGTTCGTGGGCCACGCGCGGTACAGAGAAAAGGGTGACCAATTTGAGCCACCACTCAAACCAGGACGATCTGAGATTCATGGCAGAACTGATGAAAGATGGCAAAGTTAAATCAGAAATCGATCGGATTTTTTCCTTAGAAGAAACGGCTGAGGCATTCCGGCATTATGCAGGCGGGCATATGCAAGGCAAAGTAGTCATCAGTGTGATTGAGGACAGCGCCGGATAAGAACAGCTAAGGAGATGGAAATATGCAAGAGATGAAAATAACCCTGGCGATCATTTGGGTGGCCGTGATGCTCACCTATTTGCTCGGCGACGTGATTCGCATATTTGCCGGACACTTCACCCCCGGAGAGCTTCAGGGCGTGAAAATGACCCAGGGCATGGCTTTGACCATCGCAGGTCTGATGGTGATCCCCATCCTGATGGTGGTCTTATCGCTGGTGCTGCCCTATAACATTAACCGCTGGGCCAATATCATCTTAGCCGCCCTCTGGTTCATCTTCAATCTGGTGGGGCTGCCGGGCTACGAAGGTCATTACGATAGATTCCTGCTGGCCGTGAGCATGGTGTTCAACCTGGTCACCATCTGGTTTGCCTGGCGCTGGGTTTTATAAGCAAGTGTAGGACAAATAACCTTAACAATTACTCGAGGGAAATTGATTCTTTCCTTTTAGTGGGGTGAACTGCAAATAACCCTCCAAATAATACGTTCGGGGTATGACACGACCTTCGCTTGGGCGTACTCTGTGAATGAAAGTTCTCAGAATTCGTCACTAGGAGAAGAACGTTGACTACCAAAGAAATTTACAAGCAACAAGCGAACAGGCCACAACTTGCATTCAGCCTCTTCTGGATCGGTTTATTTTTCACCCTGGTCTTCGCCGGGATTGCCGGTTGGAGCCTCGCTCACAACCTCAGGACCCTGACTGCTGAAGCATTGGATTCGACCACTTGGAATATGGACGGTCCCTTGTTCGGCTTATGGGCTTTTTCCGTGCCTTTGGGTTCTTTGCTGGCAGCCATTGGGGCGTTTTTATATGTGAAAACCAAGGCGTATTTTGCCTGGCTCACCGGTATAGGTGTTCTTGGCGTGGTTATCGTGATGACCTTCATGTTAGGCGCCGAATACTATCCACCGTTATTTGGCATTGGCGGGATTTTGATCCTGGTTTTCTTTTTCACAATTGTTTGGCTGTGGATGAAAAAGTATGCCACGCTTGATATGGTAGGCAGGATCGCTGGAAGTTTTAAATTGGTCGGGTACCTTTTCTGGCTAAATGCCAGTTGGTTCCTTTGCGGAGAATTCGGGTCATTGCATCAAAGAGCATTTGAGGGTCGATCTGCTCCCAGCCCAATAGAGATCATGGTTTACCTGGTTTTAGGCTGGTTCTTTGTGATGATCGGGGAGTACAAATCCCAGCGATTGAAAGGGAATTAGTGCAGTAATTTTAGAGCAAGAAAAGGTGGCTGATGGTCAGCCACCTTTTCTTTATTTCTCAGGTTTTTCTACATTTTCCCAGTTAACCCTCCAAATACCCCATTCGGGGTATGACAGTGATGCCACCTGGCGATATAGTGAAAAGGCAATATAAAAGATATATGAACACATAAGCAGCTAACAAGGAGAACTAAGATGAAAACCAATGTATCCGTTCACAGTATTTTTGCCGCAACGCACTTGATTCTTGCATTAGTAACCTTAATTCCGTTGGAGTCTGTCAGCAAAGCGTCCATGTTGGGCTATAAAGCCTTATGCTCTTTCACCCCGATCAGCACGGTCATTTTGGTGGGGATGGCAGGCCTGCATATCTTCTTACACAACAGAGCCGCCAAAGTAGCTGGATAAGCAACTTCCAACAAGTATTCATGTGATCGAGAAGGAAAACATGACTCAGACACAAGTACCCGAACAAATGACGGCGGTAGTCTTAGACGCTTTTTCCGGAGCAGAGGCATTGCGCGTTGAGCAACGTCCGGTGCCGAAACCCGGCAAGAATGAAGTGCTGGTGAAAGTGGCGGCCGCCCCGATAAACCCCTCGGACATCGCCACCCTGGCCGGACGTTACGGCTTCAAGCCCGAACTGCCCTTCACCCCAGGTGGGGAAGGAGCAGGCACGGTTGTTGCCGCTGGCCCGGGCGCTATGGGACGCTACTTCATGGGCAAACGCGTGGCCTGTTTGTGGGGTGGGCAGGGCAACGGGGTATGGGCCGAATATATGGTGGCCTCTACACGCGGTGGCGTCTTGCCCTTGGATGACTCCGTTAGCCTGGAACAAGGGGCCATGTCCACCATCAATCCGATGACAGCGATCGCTTTTACGGAAATTGCCAAAAAGGGTGGTCACAAAGCCATTGTGCTCACGGCAGCGGCAAGCGCCCTTGGGCAAAAGGTCAACCGGCTGGGCCGAAGCGAGGGCATGCAGATCATCAACATCGTTCGCCGGGATAAGCAGGTGGAAATCCTCAAAGAGCAGGGGGCGACAGTTGTCCTAAATAGCACTGACGCAGATTTTTGCGAACAACTCCGCGAGGCCTGCATCCAATATGACGCGCGACTGGCTTTTGACGCGGTGGCGGGGCCGCTGGCAAGGCAGGTACTGGATGCCATGCCGCCTCACAGCAAACTGACTGTTTTCGGCGGTCTATCCTTCAAGCCTGCGGAAGCCAGCCCGGATGCATTGATCTTCAAATCCAAGAGCATTGGTGGTTTCTGGCTGGGGCCCTGGATCGCCACCAAGAACCCGATCCAAATCCTGAGGACGTGGCGGCGAGCCCAGAAGCTCATCACTTCGGATCTAAAAAGCCAGATTCGAACAGAGTATCCCCTTGAGCAAGCCAAACAAGCTGTGTTGGATTATCAAGGGCAGATGACGGGCGGGAAGATCCTGCTCAGGATGGACTCTCAATAAAGCCCCAATAAGGAAGCATCGTATGTACAAAGGTCTCTTGCTCGGCATCTTATTGCACAGCATTTCTGCCACCGGCTATCTGGTGATCGTCAACGTGACGTCCATCAAAAGCGAGTTGTTCCGCACCGGCGTGATGATCTGTTTTGCCAGCGTGGTTGCATTGGCTGTGGTCTTATTTACGGTCTTCACCGGGCAGCAGCAGCTTGCGGCTATCCAACCCAAAGAGTACATCTACATCGCCATCGGCTCGATCATGGTCATGTTCGTGGCGCAGCTCGTCTACTTCTTGGGAGTACGCGTTTCCAACATGACCACCATGGCCCTCACCGTGTTGGCCTTCCCCATCATCAGTTTAATTCTAGAGGTGGTCCTGGGGCGGGTGAAGCTGTCTTCGCTCGGCATCTACGACCTGGCCGGTTTCGCGCTGATGTTTTTAGGCTACGTGGTCTTTATATCCAAGCCAATGGCGCAGTAGACACAGCCTAAAGAAAAGGGCCGAGTTACCGACCCTTTTCTATTTTTTTGAACTCTTTAGTTATTTTGTTTACTTGATGGATTTTATTGCCAACTAGCAGGCAGTTCAGTTTCTAGGCTACTTTCGCTAAAAAAGATTTCTTGCATTCAGGGAGTTTTGGCTTGACAGATTAGACTAATAACTCTATAATTAGAGTAATTAGTCTAATCAAGGAGAGCTATGTCTACAAAAGAACTAATCCTACAGGGCGCGATCTCCCTTTTCAACCGACAAGGCACAGCAAAGGTTTCTACGAACCATATTGCAGAAAAAGCTGGGATCAGCCCGGGCAATCTTTACTATCACTATGAAGATAAGCAGCACATCATTCGAGAAATTTACGAACAGATGATCAAGTCCTGGGAAAGCCCGTACGAACGAGCAGAAAACCGGAGTATGTCTATTGAAACATTGAAAAGATTTATTGAAGAGAATTTCGAACTGCTTTGGGAATACCGCTTCTTCTATCGCGAAATGGTTGTCCTGTTGAATGCTGACCCGGCCCTGTTCAAACGCCATAAAGAATTAATAACACAGCGGTTTGAACGGCAACAAGACCTTCTACAGCAGCTTGAAAAGGACGGAATTATCCATTTTCCAGAACCGGATGTTCTGCCAAGTGATGTTTTGACAGTTGCGTGGATCGTTTCCAATAATTACCTGGTTTTCCTCGAGACAATGGGTCAGGCCGTTGAATATCGTGATTTTGAAATTGGTACAGAACTGATTTTCAAAGTTTTGCGCCCGTATATGGTTTGAATGATTACACAAAAAGGAAAAAGCTATGAACACAAATCAATCTCGTTTAAAACTAAGTCGGAGGGATTTCCTGAAAATCCTGGGAGTTGCTGGCGGAACTGCTGCAGGTGGGTACGTATTATCCGAATATACACCATGGCTGGATTATGAAAAACAGGCGGAGGATACCTGGATGGCTCCCGAACAAAATTCTAATGCCTCTATGCAATTACGAACCCTGGTTCATTATGCAACTCTGGCGGCAAATGGTCACAATACCCAGCCGTGGAAATTCGCACTGAAAGAAAATGCGATCGAGATCCACCCTGATTATTCCCGCCAATTGGCAGTGGTTGATCCCAACCATCGCGAGTTGTGGATCAGCCTCGGCTGCGCGTTGGAAAACCTGGTCATAGCCGCCCAGTCCAAGGGGTTTACCACCGAAGTGACCTATCCGAACGCGACGGATTACATAAACATTCGGCTGAAGTCCGACACCCGCCTGAGCAGCCCATTATTCGATGCCATCCCCCTGCGGCAAAACACTCGCTCGGAATATGATGGGCAGTTGGTAAAGAGCGTCGATCTAGATCAACTGCAGGCGCTACCACTCGAACCAGGCGTAGTGCTGCAATTTATCACAAATCATACTGATTTGGAGACAACCCTGGAATATGTGAATCAAGGTAATCTGAGGCAGTATGCTGATACGAAGTTTGTTGATGAGTTGATTCAATCGCTGCGTTTCAATAAAAAGGAAGCCTTGGCTTCACTCGATGGCCTGTACACGCGCTGTTCAGGAAATCCGGAAGTACCGCGTTGGCTTGGCCAAATATTTGTAGCTGGCACCAAGCCGCAACAACAAGCTGATGTTGATGCAAAGAAATTGCGAAGTTCGGCTGGCGCATTTGTAGTTGCGTCAGAATCGGATGATAAATCGACTTGGGTGCGTGCAGGGCAAGTTTATCAACGAATGGCGCTAAAAATGACTGCACTAAATATCAAATCTGCATTCCTGAACCAACCTATTGAAGTTGCGGCCTTGCGCTCGCAATTTCAAGGTGCATTAGGGCTTGCCGCGTATCAGCCACAGCTATTGATACGTTTCGGCTATGCTGATCCGATGCCGCGCTCGCTTCGTAGAGCAGTCGAACAGGTTCTCATGTAACCCAGATCAAGGAATGATTCAACAATTAATTTCCCAAACAAGGGAAGAAAACAAGGAAAATAAGATGAAACTCAATAGAAGAAGTAGGGTAAATATGTTAATACTAATTTCTCTCGCCACAATTGCTTTGGTCATTGTATTGATGAACAATGCTCAAAAACGGGATGAAGCATTTGATGAACCCTATCATCCGTTCATATCTGAAGAAGCAAAGCAGGAATACCTGGCATTCTATGATGAGCATGCAGAAAGTTGGCCAGTTGATTCAGATACCTTGATGGTTCCAACTTCGTTTGGCGAAACTTTTGTCCGCATTAGTGGGCCAGAAAATGGTCAGCCATTAGTCTTGTTGGCTGGAGATTCTGAAAATTCTCTTGCCTGGATACCACAGATAGAAGCATTATCAAAAGATTACCGTGTATATGCAGTAGATAATATCTATGATAATGGGAGAAGTGTCTACTCACGTCCGATCGAAAAACCAGAAGATTATGTCAAATGGCTTGATGACTTGTTCATTGAGCTGGGTTTAGAAAATATAAACCTTGTAGGGTTTTCCTATGGTGGTTGGCAAGCAGCGATGTATGCTTTTGAGCATCCAGAACGATTGAATAAGCTGGTTCTAATTTCCTCTCATGGGGGCGTAAATCCAAGAATCGAGGTTATGGTCAGGGGTATGACATACTATCTATTCCCAACTGAAACTAGGGTAAAGAATTATATCTATTGGTTCCTGCCCGACGCAACCGCAAATGAAGAAAGCAAGCCGGTTGTTGATGATATGGTAGCTGCGACTTACCTATCATTCCAAACTTTCAAGCGAAGATCTTTTGTGAACCCCACTGTTTTTAATGATGAGGACTGGCAAAATTTAGCAGTTCCTACACTTTATATGATGGGAGAAAATGATGTGATGTTCTCTGCTGAGAAAGCGACATCGCACTTGAATGAGGTTGCCCCAGATATCCAAACGATGGTCACATCTGATGCAGGTCATGACATAACGTTCATAAAATCGGATTGGGTAAATGAACAAATCTTACTCTTCTTCGAAGAATAGGACTAACAATAAGGGAGCGAAAGCAATTGAGCGACAGATCACGCAATAGAATTAATAAAAACAGAACCTCACCGACTCCGGGCGGTGAGGTTCTGCTATATTTAAATCTGCTTAACCACTTAAAACTTACCAAAATAGGGTGGAAAAAAACCTACATTCAATTTGGAATATTAGGAAGTGCGCTTGGGATGCTGGCAGGTTTGATTGAGCTTAGTATTGGAGAGCAAATCCGGCCCTGGATCGGAAACAAGGAAAACCCTGCGGTGTTGGGATTATTGACTCTTCTCCTGAGCACTATGGCATTAGGTGCCCTTGTTTCGACCCTAAAACTCGAAATACGGACTAATAATAGCAAGCTGGCGATTTTCCTGGGTGTATTCTCACCCGCATTGATCTGCTTTACTACAGTCGGGCGACTTTGGTACATACCTGGATTTCTACTGACAATCACAGCATTACTTCTTGCCTATGACTACTGGGGCCTTCCCTCAACCGCCGGCTTACCGAAAACGTTTTCGGGCACAGAATGGGTGGGTAGGATATCGGGAGGTATTGGAAGCCTGGTCATACTTGCTTCGGTCGGCTTAGCATTTTGGGAAAGTTCATTTAGTTTGTTCCGATCTGATGTATTGGTCAATGCGGAACAATCTCGTATTGAAGTCTTGCCGATGGACTTTGTCCGTCTTGCTTATACACTCGATGGCATATCGGTAGTCGAGGATATAGAAGTCACCTATGTAATGGTAGTCTATGTATTGTTGTTATTTGGCGCTGCACTTGCGTTAATCGCCAGCCTGACTTCATCGCGCCTCTTTGCAGGAATTGGCAGTGGAATTGTTTTCTTTGGCTTACTTCTATTTCTTATATGGATCCCTGAAATTCTAAAACGAGTGAATACCTCTGTGGGAGACATAGATTTTATTGGTGCACTTGGGTGGGGGTGGTATCTTGCATTGGCTGGAATATGCTTGATACTGATATCAATTGCTCTATCAAAACCAATGGCACAGTAGACACTAACAAAAGGAAAGAGAAAAAATGAAAGTACTGATCGTCTCGGCAAACACACTCCCGGCAGCTCCGTCTGGCCCGGCTTATGCAGCTGGCGCGGCTCTCAAGGAGGGTCACACGGTCAAGGTCTTCGAAGCTCTTTTTGCCCAGGACCTGACAGGTGAGTTGAAAAAGGAAATTATCACATTTGCTCCAGACGTCGTGGGCATCTCTATCCGGTTGGTGCATGGTTACGTTATCGACGAGGACGCGGAATTTGGAACCAAATATCTTGACCTGCGGGTCAGGGTCAAAGAAATCGTTGAATTTATTAAACAGGTTTCAAATGCCCAGATCATTTTGGGCGGCCCCGGATTCAACTACTTCGGCCCGGATTGGCTGGAATATCTCGATTTGGACTATAGCATCCGTGGAGAAGCTGAGCAGTCTCTCCCACAGTTCTTAGAAAGGCTCGGTTCAGGAGAAGACATACACAGTGTGCCAGGCTGTGTCTTTCGCCAAAACGGTGCCTTTGGCAAGGTGGCAAGGAAATATATCGAAGACCTGGATGCCACCGCCTTCCCAGCATATGAACTTTTTGACCTGGGTAAGTACTACGAGCAAGGCATCTGCCTCTGGTCCTCTCACCAAAAGGTGCTGGAAGATGCCCGCGCAGATGGGCAACTCACAGACGATGCAGCGTTGTTCCAGGGTGCCACTTATATGTCCCCACAACTGCCCAGGGACTATATGATTGAGTTGGTGGAGTCTTTGAGGAAGAAGGAAGGCTATACTGTGCAGGTCAATAAATTGTACGCAGATCACCAAAGGGACAAGTAACAAAAAACAAGGGACAGGTGTCAATTGAATCGGCGTGCAAAATCCGTAGAATGAGGGGTCATGTTTTGAATATTAGGGGACGATAGAGGAGGCTCCAGTGCTTATCCCGATCATCATCAGCGCCGCCTTCGAATCTGAAAAATCTAATAGTTGTAGGCGGATAACTGAGGGCGTTAACCGCGCCTGAACTGGACAGTGTAGCTTTCTCGATATGTAAGCACGCAAGAAGTTTAGAAATAACCCTTTGAATAACACCTTCGGGGTATGACACCGGAACCTGCCAAGGGTATGCTGATAATAAGAATTTATTCAATTTCCATGTAAGGAGAAAGAAAATGGACGTGAACATGATTGTACAACTGGTCTTCAAAGCGGTTGGGATGGGAATGGGCATCGTAAGTGTTGTACTGGGGTTTTTCCCAAATGAGACTTCCGTAAAAACCCACATCACATTGCTTGGGATCGGCCTGGCGGCGCTCGGCATTGCCAGCCTGATGTAAGAAGAATTCTATTACCAACCGGAATGTACCGGTTGGAAGGAGTATCAATCGATGCAGGATGCAATTATTAAAGTTAATGATTTCCGCAAAGTCTACGGTGACTTCGTGGCAGTGGACGGCATCAGTTTCAGTGTGCAAAAAGGGGAGATATTTGGACTGCTTGGCCCTAACGGGGCAGGGAAAACCAGCACCCTGGAAAGTCTGGAAGGCATACGAAGCCCCGACGGAGGCACGCTGCAAGTGGCCGGCATTGACCCGACGCGTGAGCCAGGCAAACTGCGCAACGTGATCGGCGTGCAATTGCAGTCTGCGGGGTTGCCCGAAAGCATCACGGGGGACGAAGCGATGAAATTTTTCTGCGCCTACCACGACGTGCAACCACGCTTTGATCTGCTGGAACGGCTGGGCCTGAGTGAGAAGCGCAACGCCCAATTCTACGAACTCTCGACTGGACAACAACGGCGACTATCTCTGGCGCTGGCCATCGCTCACGATCCGCAGGTGCTTTTCCTGGATGAGCCCACCGCCGGGCTCGACGTGGCCACGCGAGTCGAACTGCACGAACTGATGCGAGAGCTGCAGGCCAAAGGTACAACCATCATCCTGGCTACTCACGATATGGCTGAAGCTGAGGAAATGTCTGACCGGGTGGCAATCCTGCTCAATCATAAACTAGCCACGGTAGGCACGCCTATGGAGATCACAGCAACAGGAGCCGGCCTGACCAAGGTTTCCGTACGCACCAAAAACGCCAGCCTGGGAGCTTCGACAGCCCCTATCCCAGCCGTCGCACAGCGGCTATCCATGGATGAATATGAGATCATGTACAGCACGGATATCGGCCCCACGGTTTCGGCTGTGATCGCCGAAATAGAAGCCAGGGGCGACACATTGATCGACCTACGCGTAGAGCGGCCATCGCTCGAGGACCGCTTCTTAGAAATCACCAATCATAAAAATGGATCCACCGGAGGGACACAATGACCGCCTTTCTCAATCATTTTTCATTTGAATTCCGCACAGGTATTCGCAACAAGCAGTTGCTTTTGATGAATTACCTATTCCCCATCGGATTTTTCCTGATGATGGGCTTTATCATGGTTGGGATCAATCCCCTTTTCCTGGAGACGATGACCCCGGGAATGGTGATCTTTGCTGTCCTGGCTGCAACACTTTTAGGCATCCCAGACCCCCTCGTCAATGCGCGTGAAAATGGCATCTTCCGCAGCTATAAGATCAACGGTATTCCCTCCGTTTCGATCTTGATCATCCCGGCCCTGACCACCATGCTGCACCTGTTAATCGTTGCAGCCATCATCACAATCGTAGCACCGCTTCTCTTTGATGCTCCGTCCCCCGTGAACTGGTTGAATTACATCCTGGTGTTCGCCGCATTGGCTTTTACCATGGCAAGCATCAGCGTGTTGATCGGTGTTGTCTCACCTAATTCACGGGTAACCGTCTTATATTCCCAGGTCTTCTTCATTCCTTCGATCATGCTGGCGGGGATGATGTTCCCCTTCTCGATGCTGCCGGAGGCAGTGGGTAAGGTCGCCCAACTGCTGCCTGCCACACTTGCAATGAATGCTTTCAATGCCTTGGCCATGGGTAACGCAGCTGATTTTGCCCCGTGGGGCTCAGTAATTATCCTGCTATTGGGCGGTTTGATGGCATTTGGGCTGGCCGTATACCTCTTCAGTTGGGACAGCCGCAACTTCACGCGTCGTGGTCACATACTGCTGGCGCTTCTGTTCTTACTGCCCTTTGTGATCGGGATATTTGTGCTGTGACCCTTTTTTTGCATCTCAAGATACATAAGCCAATGGCTAAGGAACAAATAACAAAATAGGAACTCATCATGAAGAACATCGTCAAAAAATATCAGATCATAATCTTTTTTATCGTAACGTTGATCATCGGATGGTTTCCTTGGTACATGGGGCAAGGCAGCATCATTTTTGCCGCCCCATTGATATCCGCGTTGATTGTGGCTTTTCTTGCGGATGGCTGGGAGGGCATCTTAGATATTTTGCGGCGGATGGGCCGATGGCGAGCCAATTGGCGCTGGTATGTTTTCATCCTGTTCTCGCCCGCAGTGCTCTATCTGGTGGCAGTGGGTGTTCATGTGCTTTTAGGCAGAACCGCCCCCCAGTTCCCCTTACTTAGAGAGAATCAGTATTTCATATTGATAACTTTCATTGTTTTCCTGCTTCCCTGGCAATCGAGTGCTTTCCTCGAAGAGGTTGGTTTTCGCGGCTATGCCTTGGAGAAGCTGCAAAACAAATGGGGCCCCCTGGCGGGCACTCTCATTTTGGGTGCCTTCTTTGGCGCATGGTTGTTGCCGGAGTTCTTCCAGCCGGATTCTTTTCAATCCGCCATGGGAGGCATGAGTTTCTTCCCCTGGTTTGTCCTGACAGAAATCGGCTGGTCTATATTAATGACCTGGGCTTACAACCATACCGGAAAAAGCGCTTTGATCGCCGGTTATCTGTTCCACACGGCATTCAATACCTGGACCTTTGTCATGCTGACAAACGCCATCCCTGGTGAAGACCTCCCGGCACTTGATACCACCCTTTTCATAATCGCTGGTGTGGTTGTGGCTCTGGCAGGAGTCGTTTTGGTAATCGCCACCAAAGGCAAGTTGGGTTATTCAGAGGCCTCTTGATCGGGAATTAACTCCCACATCGGTTCTCATGCGATTCTGACCAACGCTGGAGAAAATAGATGACTGCAAACAAAACGATGAAAGCCATTGTCTACGAACGGTACGGCCCCCCGGAAGTTCTACAACTCAAGGAGGTCGCCAAACCGGTCCCTAAGGATAATGAGATCCTTATCAAGATCCATGCCACCACAGTGAGGGCCGGGGATTGGCGTATGCGCAAACCCGATCCATTTCTGGCAAGGCTTTTTAATGGTCTCCTGAGGCCCAAAAAGATTCCCATACTGGGGATGGAGTTGGCCGGGGAAGTCGAGGGAATAGGGACAGACGTACAGCGCTTCAAACCAGGGGACCAGGTCTTTGCATCTTGCGGTTTGGGGTTTCGCGCCTATGCCGAGTACAAATGTATGGCTGAAGATGAAGTCGTGACCATAAAACCGGCCAATATGAGCTATGAGGAAGCTGCCGCGATCCCTAGCGGCGGTCTGGGGGCACTGTACCTGCTTGAGGAAAAAGGCCATATCCAAAGCGGGCAGAAAGTGCTGGTCTACGGGGCGTCTGGGAGCGTTGGAACCTTTGGGGTTCAGCTTGCCAAATACTTTGGGGCAGAAGTTACGGCGGTGTGCAGCACCGCAAACCTGGAATGGGTGAAAGCTTTGGGAGCGGATAAGGTCATTGATTACACTAAAGAGGATTTCACAAAGAGCGGGGAGCGCTATGACCTGATCTTTGATGCAGTCGGAAAAATGATCACAGGCATTCCTAAATCGACATTCACAAAAGCACTAACTGCTGAAGGAACTTATATAAGCATCGCCATGGACTACAAGGAAAGGCTTGAGGACCTGGAGGTACTCAGAGAGCTGGCTGAGGCAGGCAAGATCAAAGCAGCCATCGATAGAAGCTATGCCCTGGAAGAGATGGTCGAAGCCCACAGGTACGTCGAAAAAGGACACAAAAAAGGTAACGTGGTCATCACAATTAGCCAAGATATGCCAATACAGTAATTAACCCGCTGAATAACACCTTCGGGGTATGACACTCCTATGGTTCACGGATATGCTGGAAGAGTAAGTTTCGTGATAGCAAAAGGAGAAGACAATGAAGGTGAAGGAAATGGGGAAACCAATGTCAATAGCAGATGAAAACAAACAATACTCTTTAGCCCAGATTCTGGGTATTTGGGTGCTGGGGGGCACACCCATGTGGATCCTCGGGTGGCTGGTATATCCCGCTCTGGCTCAGGGATTACCCGCCGCCGAGGCGGGGATGTTACGGATCAAATTGCTGACGATGGGCTTGATCTGGCAATTCGTGCTATCGATGATTATCCTCTACCGGGAGCAAGGCAATGTGCGGCTGGGTACGATCCGAAAACGTTTCTGGCTCAATCACCCCATCTCACCAAAAACAGGTGAAACCGATAAACGTCTCTGGTGGTGGTTACTCCCCTTTGTTCTGGCCATTTTCGCCTACAGCACTGTCGCCAGTGGTCCGCTGACGGAATTGTGGCTGCGCTGGTTCCCCTTCCTGGCAGCCCCAGAGGGCTTTGATGCATCAACGTTGTTTGCGCCCGAACTGCTGCCACAGTGGCAGGGTGCCTGGGGATTGTTCTGGTGGTTCCTTGTGCTGGGTGTCTTCAATACCGTCCTGGGCGAGGAATTCCTCTATCGCGGCGTGTTGTTGCCCAAGATGCGGGGAGTTTTTGGAAAGTGGGATTGGGTCGCCAATGCGGTGCTGTTCACTCTTTACCACATTCACCAACCGTGGAGCTGGCTGGCGAACTTACCTTACGGCCTGCTGCTCTCCTTTTCAGGCAGGTACTTCCGGTCCAATTGGTTCCCGATCATCCTGCACTCCGGCCAGACGGTCTTTTTTCTGGTAATCATCCTGGGCGTTGTCCTGGGGCTTGCGTAAAGGAAATAAAAAATGATGAAAGCAATGGTATATGAAAATTATGGTCCACCCGAGGTGCTTCAACTCAAAAAAGTGGAGAAGCCAACACCCGGTGAAAACGAAGTCCTTATCAAAATAAGGGCAACCAGCGCCACCTTATACGACTGCTGGGTGCGCAGTGCCACCGCCCCTCCAGGCTTTAGCCTGATCATGCGCCTGGCATCCGGTGTAAAACCCAAGTACCCGATCCTTGGCACCGACCTGGCTGGAGATGTAGAAGCAGTAGGAGAAAACGTCACCCGCTTGAAGTCCGGCGACCGGGTTTTTGGTTTCACGGGTGAGGGCATGGGTGCCTATGCCGAATACATCTGCCTCCCGCAAGAAGAGGTGGCTCTCAAGCCGGTCAATGCCAGCTATGAAGAAGCCACGGCTGTGATCCAGGGGGCACTGACCGCATGGCATTTCCTTCGCAAAGCCAATATCCAGCGCGGGCAAAAGGTCTTGATCTTCGGGGCTTCAGGCGGGGTTGGTGGCTATGCCGTCCAGCTTGCCAAACACCATCTGGGGGCAGAGGTCACCGGGGTGTGCAGCACCTCGAAACTGGAGTATGTACGGTCACTGGGAGCCGATAAGGTCATCGACTATACCCAGGAGGACTTCACTCGCAACGGTGAAGTCTATGACGTCATTTTTGACACCGTTGGCAAGACACCAGTTTCGCGCACACGCAGGTCAATAAAAAAGGATGGCTGGTACCTGCTGGCTACATTTAGCCTACCCATGGTCATTCAGTTAATGTGGCTTTGGAAAGTTCGCAAGCAAAACATAGAGATGGGAACCCTGAGCGAGGACAACGCAGAAGAACTGACTTTCCTCAAGGAGCTGATCGAGGCCGGAGTGATAAAGTCCACCATCGACAAAACCTATCCACTGCAAGAGGCTGCCGAGGCGCATCGCTACGTCGAAACGGGTCAAAAGATGGGCAACGTGGTCATCACGGTGTAGGAGATTTCCGATGATTGAAAGCGTGAGGATAAAGCTTGCCGCCTTATGGGTTGCCGTGACATTGACGTATGTCTTGCAGATCGTGCTGCGCATCTCCAGTGGAGAATTCGCGGCAGGCGAGATCCAGGTTTTCCTGATCTCGCAGGGCATGTATCTGGGGATGGCCATAGTAATGATGGCCCCAATCGCAATGGTTTATTTGTCGCTGTCCCTGAACTATAAAGCAAACCGCTGGTCAAATGTTATTCTGGCTTTATTCTTCTTTGGGGTAAACCTGATCAGCCTGCTCACGTATCCTTCGCTTTATCATAAGTTTTTGATTGACGTCGGCCTTGTGTTCAATTTGCTTGTCATCTGGCATGCATGGGAGTGGCCTGAGCCGGAAATTGGAATGAAAACCGTCACTTCCTAACATTCGATCATTAGAAAAGGCAATCAATAAGAAAAAAGAAGGAATCATGAATCCTCAATCAAATTCGTTGCGCGTAACAAGAACTCTATTAATCATCCTACTAGTTTTTCTCAGCCTGAGTGGTCTATTTGGGATAATTTTCCTGATCGACCCCAGTGGTGGATCAGTGGGAATACCGCTCAGCTTACTGGATAATCTACCAATCGACACCTTTGTCTTGCCAGGCTTGTTTTTGCTGATCGTCTATGGCCTTGGCTCAGCAATCATTGCATATGGCTTGCTCCGTCAGCTTACCTGGACACCAATTGCCGGTTTACTACTCGGGTCGGTATTAATTGGTTGGGTAATTGGACAGATTGTTCTTTGGGGACCGCCAGTGATGTTACAGTACACCTATTTGATTGTAGGGATAGTCATCTTTCTCCTCAGTTTAATAATCAGAAGGCAGGGCATTGAATAAGCTTTGCAAATAAATCGATCCGGCAAAAACCACCCTCATTGTTATGCGCTGGGGGTGGTTTTCCTCTCAAACCCGTAAATCACCCTCCGATTAACACCTACGGGGTATGACACCAATCCTGCTTGAGGATATGCTATAGATGTAAATTGCGATATTTGTGCTAGTGAAAAAAAAGGAAAAGGCAATGAACGCGAAAGAAACAAGCAAAAGCAAACGAATTCACTGGATGGACAACCTCAGGACCATCACCATCTTGTTGGTGGTACTGTACCACGTGGGCGGCGTGTACGAAGCGGCGGGCACCTGGGGCTGGTTCTGGATCGTGGACGACCCGGCCACCATCACCTGGGTGGGCATTGTAGGCATCATGTTCGATACCATGGTGATGCCCATCATGTTCTTCATTGCGGGTTACCTGGTCCCTGCGTCTCTGGATAAGAAAACCGGTGGGCAATTCCTTGCAGGCAAATTCAAACGTTTAATCATCCCCTGGGTGATAGCAGTATTCACATTGATTCCCCTGTATAAGGTCATCTTCCTGTACTCTCGCGGCTTGCCGCAAGAGCATTGGACTACCTACTTCCACATCACCAGCCCGAACGGCCAGATCTGGCTATGGTTCCTGCCGGTGCTGTTCCTCTTCAACCTGTTGTACGTGGCTTTATCCGCGCTCAACATTCGCATGTCGAAGATCTCATTCCGATGGGCCACGTTGGGCGTTTTCCTGATCGGGCTTGTGTACAGCTTTAGCATAGGTAGTCTTGCCGGCCATCGTAGTTGGACAATTACCCCATTGATCGACTTTGAAAATGAACGGCTGTTGCTGTATTTCATGGTCTTCCTGTTGGGTGCCCTGGCATTGCGGCAGGAGCTCTTTGCAGAAAAACCCCCAGACAAGCGGCTTTACACGATCATGAATGCGGTTGCCTGGATCCCCATCACGGCCCACATTATTTTGCGGCTGATTCCCTTCTTTGTCCCTGGCGGTTTCTCCGAGACTTCATTTTTCCTGGCACTGTGGTGGTTGAGCTTTTACATCGCGCTTTGGTGTCTGATGTACCTGATGATCCAAAGCTTCCGGCGCTACCTGGATCGGACCGGCCGCATCTGGGGCGAACTAAACAAGAACTCCTATGGCGTATACATCAATCATGTCATCATGATCGGCGTCTTTGGCACACTGTTGCTAAACCTGAGCCTGCCCGCTTTGGTGAAATACCCATTGCTGATCGTCTTGACCTACGTAGCCAGCAATCTGCTCGTTTCGCTGTATCGAGGCATACGGCAAAGCCTGAGGCCCGGTCACAGCGAATCTGTGCAGAAGTTATCGGTCTAGGAACGGACTTCGCAATGGGATACTACATTGATCTAGAGGCCATCAGCATTGGCCAATACAAAAACATCCTGGCAGCAGCCGATCTAATACCAAGCAGGATGCTCTTAAAAGAAGACATCGAAAAGCACTTCGATGCCATCGCGGGGCAAAATGTCGAGAATGTCGAAGAGCTGCGCAAAATCCTGAATAACAAGGCCAAGTTACAGGCTTTCGCAAAAGAAAGCGGCGTTCCGGAAGAGTACCTAACCGTCCTCATCCGGGAAGTGCGCGGTTATCGCCAGAAGCCCAACAAGATAAAAGATTTCCCCAATATCCGCGAAGATGTAGTCCAGCGACTAGAAGCCCAGGGGATCAAGAATACGCTCCAATTATTCGACAGGGTGCTCACTCCTCAAAGCAGGCAGGATCTGTCAAGCCAAACGGGCATTGAGGGGGCCGAAATAACCAGGCTCACAAAACTTACCGACCTCTCCCGCATCCGCTGGGTCAACCACACCTTTGCTTACGTCCTCCTCGAGGCTGGTTACGAAAACGCCGAAGAAGTGGCGCGCGCAGATCACCAACAGTTATATGAAGACATCAAACAGTTGAATGCAGAGCGGGAGATCTACAAAGGGCACATTGGTTTACACGATATGCAAAGATGTGTGGAAGATGCCAAAGACGTATCGCCAGATATTGAATATTAATTTAACAGGACTATTCACAATGAAAACACAAGACATCCCTCGAACCGGCAGGATCGGAAGATTTGCCAATATCGTTGAAAAAGAAATGGATCAGGACGTTTTTCTCAGGGTACTACATGATTCGGACGTGTACGCATCCTACAAGCCACCAAAAAAAGCTGCCTGGTGGCAAGCTGCTGTTGAACGCCTGGAAAACGAAGTCGGGGAACAAGCAGCCATCGAGGTCATGCAGGCTTGTGGCCGGAAATGCTGCTCGACAGGACACAGGAAAACCGCCAAACGCCTAATGAGTGAATCCAATTCGCTTGAAGACTTCCTGGAGAAGTCAAGTACCTATGGTGTCAAGGAAGGCGAGATCGAATATAAACTGATTGATGAAAATACCATCATCGGGCATTTTTACCGCTGTTTTTGCGGACAGGTCAAACAAACCCAAGCACTATTCGACAACACGACTTACTGCAATTGCTCCGCCGAGTTCCATAAACAATTCTTCGAAGCAGCCCTTGAACGCCCAGTAGAGGTGGAAATCGTTCACTCCATCATCTGTGGGGCAGAGGATTGCGAGTTTATGGTGCGTATAACCTGACAGGTGAGAAAATGTCATACGAACGCTTGTTAAATAAAGAACAAAAACCGGGTGAGGAACAGATCGTCAAGACCATTGGGGAAAATGCTCCGCTGTGGCTTGATATGCGTACTTTTATTGAAGCACACTATGATTTTGTTCCAGAAGTAGTGTTCTTTACGAAGAAATACGGATGGACGATTCGCTATAGGAAAAGTGGAAAAACACTGGTGTATTTATTCCCTGAAGCGGGAGCTTTCTCCATTCTATTAGTGCTGGGTAGAAAAGAAGCTGAAAAGGCAGAAGAAATAAAGAGTCAACTGAACAGCAAAGTTCGCTCCGTTTTTGAAAACACGGAACAATTACACGATGGGCGCTGGCTTTGGATCAGGGTATTATCAAAATCGGATGTCGAATCCGTAAAGCTACTACTTCAAAGCAAGCGAAAGTCGATCAAAGTATGAGTTTTCCCTGGTCTTCTGAAAATGTGATGCGGAAACCGAATGACCAGAAAGGATAATCATGAATAAAGTTTGTGTTGTGGGGGCATCCGGAAAACTTGGGCAATACATGATTCAGCACGCACTGGACAAGGGTTATGAGGTCGTCGGCGTTTGTCGTGAAAAAAGCGTGCCCAAACTCGATAGGTTCAAGGAGCGCATCACGATCATCCCCGGAGCGACGAATGACCGCGCTGTCATACAAGAGGCCGTTGTGGATTGTGACGGATTGCTCACCGTGCTGGTTCCCTGGGGTGTTCAGCAATATTCCTCGGGAACGGCCCAAGCGGTGCTCGATCATGCGCGTCCCGGCGCGCGGCTCATTTTCTCCTGTGGCTGGCATATTTCGCGGGATGGGCAGGATGTGTACTCCCGGAACTTTTTAATACTTCTCAAGGTCTCCAGTTGGATCGGGCGATTAACCCGGGCCATAGACATTGACGATCAGGTAGAAGCTTCTCGAAGGATATTTGCCAGCGATACACTGTGGACGGTTGTGCGGGGCAGTGATCTTGAAGAGGGTGAAAGCCAGGGCCTACCGGTATGGAGCAGGCACGTTGGCGACCCTATCCTTGAGAGCAACCTTACTCGGCGCGTGGATTTTGCATTGTTCATGGTGGCAGCTCTCGAGAATGATGACCTCATTCGCGAAGCACCGGCGATTGTTGGGTGCCAGACACCCTCGGCTTTGGCTCACAAATCGATAAGCAAAGTTTAGCAACAGGAACTGGGAGATAACAATCGGAAACCTAATGAATAGATTGGATAAACGCAAAATAGCAGGCTGGGTGGCAGTAGGCTTTTCTACCGCCATCACCTGCTTCTGGGCCTTTTGGGGCATCATCGAGAACTTCCACGAAGGCTGGTATTTCGAGTCCCTGCTATCCAACATAGGCTTGATGTTCTTGCAATACCTCAGCCCCATGCTGATCTTCATGGGAGTCGCGCTGGTTTCAGTTATCAGGCCACGCGTGGGGGGCATCCTGCACGTAGTGGTGGCTTTGCTGGCCGCCTGGTTCTTTGGGGCCTTCACGAACACGATTGTTTTATTGATCCTCTTGCCACTGATTGGCCTGGGGGTGTTGTACTGGTTCGGGCGTCCGCAACCGCGCAAAGCCGCTTTGGCCATGGTTGTGGGGCTTCCTTTCCTGACCCTCATCATTTCCGGCGCGGAGCCTATCCTGCGCGTATCCCAGCGCATTGACGATGGCAAGCTCAACACTCGCGTGGTGCAGGGCAACGGGGTAAGCCTCATGTGGGCCCCCGACGGCCCCGGCTGGCCGCGTGCGGGGGATAACTGGTATGAGGCCCAACGCGTGTGCCAGCATCTCAGCGAAGACGGTCTTAGCGTGGCCTCTAGCCCGCAAGACATCTGGCGTTTACCCACCGTAGATGAAGCTGTGCGCTCGATGGCGCGTCACGGCCAGAACAGCGTCGGCGTGTGGGACGAAGAGACGGCCAAAGCCAGTTATGAAACTCGACCGGACAAAGAGTCACCTTTATGGAACGTATGCTCGCAGGTGATCTATTGGTGGACGGCCAACGAAGTGGATGACGAAAAGGCCTATATGATCGTCTATGATGGGAAGGTATGGCCCAGGGTAAAAGATTTTGGACCACCCTATTTGGGCTTTCGATGCGTTAAATAGAGCAATGCATGGGGGGAACGGATATTTTTTCAAATTGCCAAGCTTACAATTCATATAGTTCCATTTTGCTTGACAAGTATATGCCTATCGGTTACTGTTAGTCTCGTTTTACTACTTACACAGCAGTCGTTGCTACTGTTATTTTTGAGCTCCGCTCGAATCCCCTGACATCTGCTTGGCTTCTGAATACAAGGATTATCTTTTTATGAATTTTAATGAATTCAACCTTGATGGCCGTCTACAGGCAGGGATCAAGCACGCAGGTTTTAAGCAACCCACCCCAATCCAGGCGTCAGCCATCCCTCTCGCCCTCGCCGGGCATGACCTCATCGGCACTGCCCAAACGGGTACGGGCAAGACGGCGGCCTTTGTACTGCCTATCCTGCACAAATTACTCAAAGGCAAAGGTAAACGCACACGTGCCCTGATCATCACCCCAACCCGCGAACTGGCAGAACAAATCCACCAGACCATCCGCAACCTCAGCCGTAAGATACACATCCGCAGTGTAGCCATTTATGGTGGCGTAGGCGCAAATCCCCAAATCGAAGCGTTGCACCGCGGAGTGGAGATCGTAGTGGCTTGCCCAGGCCGGCTGCTAGACCACATCAACAACAAACACGCTAAACTGAACGATCTGGACGTATTGGTCTTAGATGAAGCCGACCGCATGTTTGACATGGGCTTCTTGCCCGATATCAAACGCATCCTCCAGCATGTGCCCGCCAAACGGCAAACCATGCTGTTTTCGGCCACCTTCCCTAAAGAGATCGAGCGCCTGGCATCCCAGACCCTGCACAAGCCGCAACGCGTGGCTATTGGGCTGGCCCGCCCGGTGCATACTGTAGAACACACCCTTTACCCGGTACCCCAGCATCTCAAAAAAGGGCTGTTGATCAAATTGCTCGAACAGACCGACACGAATTCGGTGTTGATCTTTACCCGCACAAAACGCCGCGCCCAGCGGCTGGCCAAACAGCTCCAGCGCGAGGACTACAAAGTGACCAGCCTACACAGTGACCGCACCCAGGGGCAGCGACGTTCGGCCCTCAAAGGTTTCAAGGAAGGCCGCTACCAGATCATGATCGCCACCGACATCGCAGCGCGCGGCCTGGACATTGATTCGATCTCACACGTGGTCAATTACGATATGCCGGATACCGCCGATGCTTACATTCACCGCATTGGACGCACGGGACGAGCCAAGCGCAGTGGCGAGGCATTTACCATGGTCACACCGGACGATCGTGACATGGTGCGCAAGATCGAGAAGATCATGAAGCAGGAACTGCCACGGCAAACACTGCCAGATTTTGATTACACTGTGCCCAAACCAGAATACCCTCCGTCTAAACGCAAACCAAGACAACATAATCAACGGAACGGACATTCTAGAAAAAGTCAGAGAGCCCGCCAAAGGTGATTGGTTCCTCTGGATATAAAACCAGCCTAGCGATGATGTTTGGCTGGTTTTTGGTTTTAAATCAGGTTTGGGTGGACACTAAAAAGATAAAAGAAGCTGACCAATAGGGGCACCCCAAAGACTAAAACCCCGCTTGTTTTTGCTCCATAATTAACAATTCCAATTTTACAAAAACCGAAAACTACCTGCTATTCAGCTTCGAAATGAAGTTTTGCCTTTCCCAAACAAGGATTTGGCGAAATTGCGGTAACTACCTCGAAATTCTAGAAGGAGAAAAGATCATGGATACTATTTTAAAGGAACACCAAATTAGCACTGATCTTAGAAAAAATAAATATGCCCTGGTCACCGGAGAAGAGTACCCAATTCATCTGGCGTTCACAGAAGAATTGGAGGAACTGAAGGCCAGCTGGGAAAACCTAGAAGGAGATAAGTATATAAAAGATGGCGGCACTTTTCGGCAACGGCGCTTTGGTCTCTTTTATTTCCTGCCCAGCAATGGTGAACTCATTTTGATGCCCCCGGCCCATTATTTTCAATCTACCGAGACAAACACATATGCTGGGGGCATCAAACGACATTTTGCACCCTTGACCGAGGAATTTAGCAAAAACAAATTCCTTCTCGATCTAATTAAATTCAATTTCCAATATTTCCCTGTAGAAGTTCAATTGACTGAGCAGGCCTGGGAGGTTGATGTTCACCAATTTCGGATCATCGGTAAGAAAGATGAAGAAGGCCAACCCACACCTGAGGGAATCCATCATGATGGTGATGATTTTAATGTCATTCACCTGATGCAGAGGAAGAATGTAAAGGGGGGAGAAAACAAGGTTTATGACAATGAAAAGAATTTGCTGGCGAGCACAACATTAACTGATTTTATGGATTCCGTTTTTGTTTGGGATCCTTACGTTATGCACGGGGTAAGTCCGATTTATCCAGAGGACTCAACACAGCCAGCCATCCGGGATGTCATGGTGATTGGTTACAATTCGAAGCCAGACCTGCAACGACCAACGTAATCCAACCATTGGCCAGATACACAGTTTTAGAAGAGAAAGATATTGATGAGATAGGGCGTCATTACGCCCTATCTATTGTTGATTTTGAACCGATGGCTGGAGGAGCGGGTAATTCCAGCTACTTAGTAACATCCCAAAACGAAAAATATGTGTTGACTATATTTGACGACAAATCATTAGCACACGTTTCTCAACTAGCTAAATTGTTGGGCTACCTCGCCACAAACGATTTCACCACCACCCGCATCCTATTGGCTGAAAACAATTCAAATCCCGTCATGCGTTTCGGGAATAAGCCTGTATTGGTCAAAGAATACATTACAGGAGAAGTTTGTTCTAATTGTGATGAAAAGATGCTAATCCAGGTGGGCAGTTCCATGGCGACTTTACATCAAATCTCCGTGCCTGATTTCCTGCCCCGTGAACATCCTTATGGCAAACAAGAGTTCCCCTCAGTTGTTGAAACAAAGATCGATGCTGAATATGAAGAATGGTTAGCAGAGCGATGTAAGTATCTTGATCAATACTTACCAAAAGACCTGCCGACAAGCTTAATTCACGGTGATCTATTCTTTGACAATGTCCTGTTCGAAGAGGGGGAACTCAAGGCCTTAATCGATTTTGAGGAGGCCTGCCAATATTACCGGGTCTTTGACATTGGTATGGGAATCGTAGGGATGTGTACTGAAACAGGGAAGATAAATGTAGAAAAAGCAAAAGCGTTTGTACGAGGTTACCAGCAAGTACAGCTACTGGAAGATATTGAGGAAGACAGATTGCAACTATTCATTGAGTATGCCGCCATCGCAACATCATACTGGCGATTCTGGAAATATAATATCCACGAACCCATGCCTACTAAAGCTCAATTGCACCAACAAATGGTTGAGATTGCAAACGAGGTGGCATCAATCCCCCAAAAGGAATTCCGAAAAGCCTTATTTGATTGATCGATGTAACCCTTATTAATTAACTGCTAGCAAACTCGTTCAAATCCTCTACCAACTTATCCACCTCATCCAGGCTATCTGCGCCAGCCTGATCTATTACGCTCTGGTCATCTCTGTCAGCAACTGGCGATAATAGCTATATGCTTCAAAAGAGATCTCACCGCGCACACGCCCATCTGCCAGTGGAATGTAGCCCCCATCAGTAAGCAGCGGCAGCATCTTGGTCTCCAATTCTCTTTGAATTTCCTTTTCCCCTGCCATCAACACGTCCAGATCAATCCCGCCGATGAGGCCCAACCCTTTACCGAATTCTGCGCGTATTTTTGCATAATCCATGGCCTCAGGACCACGCTCAACCGCCCACAGGCAGTTGATGCCGGCCTCTACCAAAGTGGGCAACAAAGCTTCGGTGTTGGCATAAGTGCGCAAGATGATATGCTCAACTTTATGTTTCCTGACTGTTTCCAAGATGGGAGCATATCCCGGCAGCACAATCTCGGCAAACATTCTTGGTGAGATCAACGCGCCATGCGGGCCACCAATGGGCTCACTGAATAGCACCGCATCCACTTCAACCGTTTCGAGGATTTCACTGATGAGCCTGGCGGCGAAATCCCCCATAAGCATCAAGGCCTCGCGTACGAACTCCGGCTCGTCGACCAATAGATAGATCCCTTCTACAAAACTGCGCCATTCACCTACACCAAGGGAGAGAAATAGCCCTTCATGCACCTCCAACATCAAGCAATGCTGGCGTTGCTGCCATCGCTCAATATCCTCCGGCCAGCCATTGGGCATACGGCCAGTAGCTTTCGATGAAAGCTGGTGCTGGATCTCAACAAGACCTGCTTCATCAGGCGACAGCTTTGCCAGGCTGAGGCCCGTGTCAAGATCAATGGCGATCTCTTCGCGGGTGTCGTAGGTGAACAAATCAGTTAGTGGCGTACCGGTAGCAAGACCTTGCTCATGCCAAGCAGCCAGCACCTCAGAGCGGATGCCCTCTTCGAACAAGGGCACGCGGTCCATGGAGCCAAAACGCAGGGTTTCTAAAAATCTCTGTCGACTATTCATATTGTTTCTGGTTTTCCATACCCAGGTTTGTAAAAAGGAAGCTAAATCGCAGTTTAGCTTGCCAGTGGCTTAACACTTCTCTTGACTTCTCCACCTCTCCCAGTGTATTGTAATGCACCGCCCCCACGCGCAGCATGCCGCCGTGTTCTTTCAACCCTAATCGTTCGGTTACCGTTAGGGCGTAATAATTGCCGTTCCAGTGAAGATATCTTTTTCGCCCAAAGCCTCTTCTAGTTTGCGCGGTCGCCAGCCCTCCAACGTTAAGGAAAAGGTTGGGGCGCGTTCCTTTTCGTTCGTGGGGCTGTAAGCTGGGCACCGACTGAAAAATGTCCATTAAGGCGCGGCTGAGTTCGTATTCATACTCGCGGATGGACACCAGCCCCTGTCGTAGCTCCAGAGAGCGCCCCTTGTATTTCCCATCAAATTCTTCCGCATAACTCTCACCAAATTCCTGCCCCAGCCATTGCAGGTATTCCAGCAGCCCGGCGATGCCTTCATAGTTTTGTGTAACTGTCTCGAACTTGCCGGGTGGCTGCTTGGGGGCCGGGCGCACTTTGTACGCATTGAGACTTTCCAATAAATCGTGACGCCCGTAGAGGATGCCTATGTGTGGGCCAAAAAACTTATACTGAGAGTCACAATACAAAAGCATGTTTCTGAACTATCTCATCAATTTCTATTGATTGAGAGCTGCAACAGGGCAGTGGCCAATCCCATTGGATAACGTTCTTGATCTAAAAGACAATTTGATAGCTTCCCACCCCTACAAGCTCTAATATAATCCTACACGGTAATCTATTGCAACTTGCTCTATTGCATAAGGCAATAAAAAACCAAATTGGCTAGTTCTTTGGTTCAGACGTTCTTCTGAGGTTCAATTTTTTTCTGTGACCATATTCATCAGGGATGAATTGAGCGCCTACTTCATCCATCATCTCTAAAATGCGGAAGACGTCCTTGCCGCGGAAACGGGCTGCCTGATCGGTAGGGGGCAGAGCTTCGTCATAAAAGAATTCAGCCAAATCATCGTCGTCTTCATCAAAGCCTGCGTCCAGATTAAACTGTCGTTCCAGTAGCAAGACTTCGCGCCCCATAGCATAGAAAAAACCAGGTTGGATGTCTGTGCCTAAAGCGCTGTTGATGGCGTCTGCCAGGGCTTCAATATTGGGATTGGTGACAAAGCGACCAAAAATGCAAAAGCCGATCGAGTCGGTGGCAGCAGAGGCGATTTGTGCTTCGAGACTTAATTTCATCAAGGTCTCGACATCCTTATCCCTGGATTTGTAATTGGGTACATTTCCTACGGTGTGGTCGCCACCCTGAGCAGTGGTCATCATGGATATACCGGTGACTTCGATGACGCGAGGGTCATAAGCCCCTACAGCCTGTTTCTTGACAACAGGGGCGCGATGGAAATTGTAATATTCAGCGACACGGGCGGAGCCTTGTGCCCAGAGCTGGCCTTCTTCCGTACCTTCTCCTAAGGCTGCAAAGACGCGTTCCATGAAGGCGATATCACCAAATTCAGCCATGCCGGAATCCATCAAGACGGCAATGGTGGCTCCGGTTTCAATCGTATCTGTGCCCAGGTCATTGCAACGCTGGTTCATATGTGCCAGATCATCAGGGTCTGTCAGTCCACAATTGGTGCCGAGCATGGCCAGGGTTTCATATTCGACCGGCGAGGTAATTTCATTGCCATCTGCATCAACGTAGACGTTGCTACACTGGATTGCACAGCCGGGCATACAGGCATGGCTGTGTTGACCGCCGCGTTCATTGTTCTGACGGGTGATGTAATCGCCACCCATCCTAAACTCCCCATCCACCTCATTGTCCATTTGTGCGCCAAGAGTGAAGTTGTTCACCGGGATGCCGCCAATATGGTTGGTGTAGTCGGCCATGGCCATCGTGCCAATGGGTTTGTAGGAATCTCGAACTATTGGTTCTTCGTTGATCTTTTTCGCGTAATCACGGATGGCACTCAAGGTCTTTTTGCGGTCGTGCAATTTGGGCATGGTGTGTACATCCATGACGATGGCTTTTATTTTTTTGCTGCCCATGACAGCACCGACACCACCGCGCGCCGCCAGCCTGGAGGGACGGCCATCACTGTCGCTGATGGTGATGCCTGCCAGCAGCCCTTGATATTCGCCCACGGGGCCACAAAGAGCATAGGCGATCTTTTTGCCGTAGTTATCGAAGAGCAATTCAGATGCTTCTACATTGCCTTTGCCCATGTAGGGCGAGGCATCCTCGAAAACTATGTCACCGTCTTTTTTGAAATGGAGAACTACCCAATCCTCTGATTGCCCGTGCAATGTCATGCCGGCGATCTCTAAACGCCCCATAGCGTACCCCAGGGTTCCCCCAGCATTGGCCTCTTTGATGCCGCCAGTGAGCGGGCTTTTGCAGCCAACACTGATGCGATTGGCGTTCGAGAAAGTTGTGCCTGCAAAAGGGCCTGCGGAGATGATCAAGGGGTTGGCGGGGCCTAAGGGGTCAACCGTCGCAGTACCGCTTTTTACAAGGGTCCTGGCAATCAGGAGCCTGCCGGATTCGACCAGGGCTGTGCCAGTTAATTCTTCAAATTTGGTACTGCGCTCTGTCAAGTCTATTTGATAATAACGTCTCATAACAAAATACCTATCCGATTGTTAAAAATTTGTACTAGCGATTATATATGCTCCCACAAAGTAGAGCAGAATGCCAATCGACAAGAGTATATAAACTCTACGCGGCGAGCCTTTGTATTCCCCGTAGGCAATACCCCAGAATTGAACCCACAAGCCTCCGGTGAGGCCAAGGGGGAAGCTCACCACAGAACTCAGGAAAGCCGTAGCATAGGTGTGGATGATGTTGCCGCCATAGTGAAACAAGCCAGACCAGATACCGAACTTGTGGATGGAGAAGGGGGCATTGAAAACCAATGACCATTGCTTGCGGCGGGTGAGCAGGGTTCCGCTGGTTAGCATAGAGCCGACGAACGCACCTGTGGCTAACAAAGCCATATAGGGCAACACCGCCAGACCATTGGGTTGAGTAATGGAACGCAGGCTGTACGATAGGCTGAAGGTGTAGGCCAGGCCAAAGAAAGAAGTGAAAACAGCCAGACTGATCGCGCGCCATAGGTCACGCATTGAGAATTGCAACTTGTTCTTCTCCTCGGCGCTTTCCTGCGCCTGGATGCGCAAACGTCCTGCCTGCATGGTGAAGAAGATGGCTACCAGTAAGATCAGACTGGCCGTGTAGATAAGGGGGAGAGAATAACCTTCAGGCACGCCGCCGACTACAGCGGCAACCGTTGTGCCGACAAGCACGTTGATGGAGGACTTGATGGGTTGGGCCAGAGAAAGCCCAATGGTGGCAAAAATGTATAGGGTGATGCGCATGCCGGTAACGTACATGACGCCACTGACCAATGGTACGATCACGCGGCTGGGATCCACAGCGAAGACATCGCGCATGTTGCCAATCAGAGCCTCTCCATCCAGGATAAAACCCACCGACCACACAAAGATGATTGAAGTAATAAACAGTGTGACATAGTAGCCATCGATGGGGTAATCGCCCAAATATTTTAATGAGATGAACCAGGTATTCCACATGGAGGCTGCGAACAGCACCATGAAGATGGCTGTCCCCTGGGATAGATCAGGAACAAAATTCATTGATATTCCACTTGTTTTCAAAATTGCCACTCCCCCCGGTCGCAGTAATGATTATTTGTGTAACGGGTAGCTATCTTCCGGAGCGTTACTCCAACTTTGCAGGGTTTGACCGCCGTCTATTAATAAGGTCGTACCGGTGACGTGACGAGCATCATCAGAGGCAAGGAAAAGCACCGCATCAGCAACGTCTTCAGGTTGGCCGATCCTGCGGAGGGGAATGCGTTTGCGAAACCTCTCGAAGAAAGCTTCTGCCTCGGCCTCATCAACCGATTGCCCGGAACTCAGCGGCGTTTGGATGATGCCGGGGCAGATGGCATTGACGCGGATGCCGTAGGCGGCGGCTTCGAGGGCCAGGCTTTTCGTGATGCCTTCAATGGCTTCCTTGCTGGCCATGTACGATCCACCACCGTGGATCACGTCCCAGCCCGCGGTGGAGGAACCCATGTTCACGATAGCTTTGCCAGCATGCTCGGTCATGGCTTGCATTTCATGTTTGCAACTAAGAAAAATGCCGCGCTGGTTGACGGCGGTCAACGCATCCCAGTCTTCCACGGGTAAATCCATCAGGGGGGTATTACGCCCGCCGACACCTGCATTGTTAAAGGCCACGTCCAGGCGGCCAAATTCTTCCAGCGCGGCGGCAACCATTCTCTTGCAGTCGTTTTCCTGGGAGACATCGGTCTGGACTGCAACCGCTTTGCCCCCATTTGCAAGGATTTTATCTGTTGTCTTCTGGGCATGGTCTTCATTGATATCAACAATCACCAGTGATGCGCCTTCGTCTGAGAAACGCAGCGCTGTGGCGCGACCAATGCCACTGCCTGAACCTGTGACTAAGACTACCTGATCTTTAAAACGACTCACGATCGAACCTTTCTAATGACCACCTGCGGCCATCCAGGGGATATCCACTTTGTGCACGGGTGGGGGTGTGTTGCGACTGACGTTAACCTTAACTGCACCGTCGATGATCACGGCTGCCACGCCGGGCAGGTCGCCGATTTCGAGAGCGCCAAGAGCATCGGTGGCAGGTGAGCCAACTGGGGTATCAATCAGTAAGAGGTCGGCTTCCTGCCCAACTGCGATCACCCCGCGGTTGAGTTCGTAAACCTTAGCGGTATTGCCCGAAGCCATGGCAATAGCCTGTTGTGCTGAAATATCAGAAAAGGAGGCCGCGCTGGCAACCGTGCGTAACATGCCCAATGGCATCACACCCGTGCCTGAAGGCATATCCGTACCCAAGACCATGCGATCCAGAACATTTTGATCGTGTGCCATCTGGGCGATGTTCTGCAAAGCTAGCATGTTGCCACACTGCACGACTTCTAATGCTATTTCGGATTCTGCTATGATGCGCTCAACTTCCTGGATGGGGGCCGCGGTGGGCCCACCATTGAGATGGGATGCTACATCCGGTTTGACGGTCAAAACGGCATCAGCACCAATTACGTTGCTGCCGGGGATGGAAGCGCCGCCAACGTGCATCATGACTTTCATGCCGTATTTGTGGGCCCAAGCCACCATTTTTCCCGCCAACTCCCAATCCGTGACTGTCCCCAAGCCGATCTCGCCCAGGTGAACCACGCCGGCTTCAGCCATTTCTTTGAAATCCTGTTCGGTAAGCTCCGGGTCAAGAATGAGACCCCCACCCATGACCTTAACGCCAGCCGGGCGGGCATTGTCAAAACTTTGTGCCGAGATGATGGCCAGGGCCTTGAGGCCGGAAGCGGTCTTGGGACGCCCCGGGATGTGGACTTCGCCTGCCGAGATCATGCTGGTGACGCCACCGTGCAAACAGCTTTCAATGAAGCCCAGCGTTTTTTGGCGAGGTGTGTAATCCCCAATAACAACGTGGACATGGGAATCGATCAGGCCGGGTGTCAGCATGCAGCCATTGGCATCCAGATGACGTTCGATGCCATCTTTGTTGACTTCACTTCCCATGCCGATCTCTGCAATTAGCCCATCACGCACGACGATCGTGTCGCCCTCCGACAAAGGGTTTTCGATATCACCAGAAACAATTCCGCTAATATTGGTGATGACTAAGTCCATAGTTGTCTCCCTTCCCTTCTTAAATCCATTTACGCTTTTTCTGCACTGGATTCCAGTGCCTTGAGCAGACCATCCATGTCAAGAACCGTGCCGTAGTGGGTATCAATGTCGTACAGATGCGACTCTTGCAATTGCGGGCTGGTAGCCATGACACCTTCATGAGGCACATAAACGTCGTAGCCTAAGAAAAAAGCGTCATTGACTGTTGAGCGTACACAGATGTTGGTGACGACTCCCGTGACGATGACATGTCGAATGTCGCGTTCGCGCAGATGCAGGTCGAGATCAGTTTGGAAGAAACCACTGTAGCGGCGCTTGGCAATAATGGTGTCATCTTCGCTAAAAGTTAAGTCTTCGACAAGGTCAGCGCCCCAGGTGCCCTCAAGGCAGTGCACCACCCGTTTTTCAAATAGCTTATCTTTAGGGTACAGCGTCTGATTCAGCCAGAAAACAGGCATGCCCAGGCTGCGTGCAGTTTTATTGAGGCGTTCGATGGGTTCATAAAGAACGTCGCCGCCTTCCAAGACCATTGCGCCTTCATCTTTGAAAAAATCGTTGAGCATATCTACCACCAGCACAGCACTGCGATTAGGGTCAATATCCAATTCTGAGGACGCTACACGTTTTTCTGAAAAACTGTCTTGCATGATTCTCTCCTTCTGAGATACTTATCAATTTATTATCAGTTGATACCATCTTCCCCGATAGCATCCTCAAGTTCAAGGCCGCCCACACGCGGATGAGGGCGTCCTGTATTTGTTACTGCAATTATGACTACGACCTCGTCATCGGCAGGTGCATCCGGGATGCGCACTTCCATGGCGTCAAAATGGGAACGCACTTTCATAGCGTCTTTGTAGTGCAAAGGTACATCGATAATGGTGCCCGGGCCGCCCAGCTTTTTGGAGGATGGGATCAAGGCTGTCCCACCATCGACGGCTTTGCGCAATGGCGCACCGAGTTTGGGGTGCAGCAAAGCTGCTGCGTGTTCGCGTTCTCCGCCCATGCCCACTATGGCGGCCTTGCCATAACTCTCTGGTGTTTTGCCGTTTAATCCTGCAACGGCGCGTTGGCCAAGTAGTTCCCCAAGCTCTTCACCAGCTTCAATGAGATTATCCAGCTTAGGCGAATATCTGTTTGCATAGGGATTGTGGATGATGGCAGCCGCGGCAGAGCGGATCAGTGGTTCACCCAGCTCTTTTTCGCCTTCCATGTGGGTCTCTTCAATGAATGTGTATATCCTTTTCAACTCCATTTGTTCCTCCTAAAGGTAGCTTTCCCAGGTGTATTGGGGCTTATAACCCAGCACTTTGCTGGCACACGCACTGGAGACGAGAGAGTTTGTCCCGGTAAGCTCCGGCTTGATCTGCGCATTGGGATAAAACTGTTGAGCCAGTTGCTGGCTTTCCGTCTCCATAAAAGTGTCCGGAGCAGTCAGGTAAAAGGCATCAAAGCCATTGATATCACTATCCAAGGCAAGCTGGCAGGCTTGAGCCAGATCCCTGGAATCGATGTAAAGCCATAAATTACTGGCCCCAAACTCAGGATCGTCGCGGAAGGGCAGCAGTTCATTCTTGAAGGTTTCTGGTGTATGGATCCAACCCGGACGCAGACTGATGATGCTCATGCCAGTGCGGCGCACAAAAGCCTGGGCGATTTCCTCACCCAAGTATTTGGACAAAGCGTAGGCATCCTGCGGTGCGTAGGGATGTTTCTCGTCAATCGGGAAGTAGTCCGGCTCGAAGAAGCGTGTATAAAACGGATATCCTGTGACCGACGTGCTGGAAATGTAAACCACACGCCGGATACCCAAGGTAGCGGCTGCCTCAAAAACGTTGTAGGTAGCCATGACATTGGTGCGGAAAACGACCTCGTTAGTGAAGAAGGTGGGGCGGGGGATAGCGGCGACGTGTACGACAGCTTCTGCGCCCTCCAATGACCCAACCGCCTGCCCATAATCTTGCAGGTCAACGATCTTATATTCCCCAGTAATATCTTGAGGCGGCTGACGATCAACATTCAAAACTGAATGTCCACTGGCCTCCAGGCCTTTAACGATGGCTTTACCGGCATGGCCGCTGCCACCAGTAACGACAATATTCACACTATAGCCCTCATTTTAGAAGGGGGCTTCATCGTACCAGGTGGGTGGCCCTACTGTAGTGATGCTGATATGGCTCATGAATTCGCCTTCAACGGCGCCATGCCAGTGTTTTTCGCCAGGGCCAACATAAATAATTTCACCAGGGCCAAGTTCCCATTGCCCCTCAGCGTTGCCTGTCCGACAGCGACCCTCTAAGATATAAAGAATCTGCTCACCAGGATGGTCGTGCCAATTGGTCACGGCGCCATCTTCAAATTCAACGACTGTCAGGCGCATGCCTTCATCTATTTGTTCGCCAAGCATTGAGATGAGAGCGGCTTTGCCTGTAAAGGTCGTACCCTCCCGGCGAGTCCCCTGGTCACTTCTTATAATTTGCATAGCTAACCTCCTTGTTTACGGTAGTTAGAGCAGTAGCAGGCCGCCCCAACCATAACAGCCCTGCAGCACCAAGTCCCAGGACGGAACTGATTAGAAATAGCCAACTGGCTCCCAGCGTGTCGAAGATGTAACCGTTGATGGGGCTACCTAAAACACCGGAAATCCCGAAGGAAGCGTAAAACAATCCCTGCGCCGTGGCCTTAAGTTCCTTTGGAGCTAACTGGTTTACATAAGCCACCCCGGCCACCCAATAAACACCAAAGGTGACACTATTCAGAAGAGCAATGGGGATGGCCCACTCTGCAGATGGCATGATGCCATAAGCAAACCAACGTAGCGCAGATATGATATAAGCGAAAAGTAATAGTCGCCATGGCCCAAAACGAGCAATCAGAGGCGCGCCCCAGAAGAGAATAGGGAGTTCGGCCAGAGTAGCTAATGCTGCAACTGTGCCGATCAAAGCTTCATTGCCACCCAGCTCCTGAATGTAAATACCCAGGAAATGTTGCATGGCAACGTTGCCAATGCCCAGGACCGTGATGCTGAGTATAAAAAGCCACCAGGTCCAATTTTTGAGGATGCCTCCCAAACTTGACCATACTGGTTGTTGCAAACTTGTACGAGTTGCAGGTAGCCAGTAAATGCCTATGGCCATTAGCATCATGGCTCCGATGAACCCTGCAAACAACCAGATGAGACCAACTCGCGACAACAATAAACCAAATCCCCATGCCGTGAGAATAAAGCCAACACTGCCCCACACCCGTTGGCGGCCATATAATTCGGGTCTTTGTTTCAGGGATTTGATAGTGAGACTATCTAGCAGCGGTAGTAGAGGCTGGCGAAAAAAACCAAAGAAGGTAATCACAACAAGAATAATAACGAAGCTGTTTGTCTGTGAAATGCCGAAGGCCAGGGCAGCGGTGCCCAATGCTGCTATCGCAAGGTATGGCCGGATCGATCCATGACGGTCGCTTAGAAAACCCCAAATTGGGCCGGCGAATATGGCAACAAGTGCAAGGATTGAATTGATCCAGCCGATTTGAACACCACTAAAACCGAGGCTTCGGAAATAGATATCAATGTAGGTTATGAATATCCCAAACGCAGCAAAGTATAAAAAGTAGAGCACTCGGGTAGTGAGGAGTGTCTTCTCGATCGGGGATTTCACAGAGATATTCTTGCTTGCTTGCGCATACATAATGCCCAGGTAGGTAGATTCTGCGTAAAAAACAGGGATATGAACCTTTTTTACAACGATTTTTTGCGGGATGCTTGACACACTTTGTTGGAAAGGTTATATTGATATATCTAATTTAGTATATTAATATAACTAACACTTGTCAAGCTTCCACACTTTTCCATAAAAATATTGAAGTAAAAGGGACCCTAAGTATGATGGATCAAATTGATCGCAATAGTACTATCCCACTTTACGAACAGATCAAGCAAATCATCCGATCCCAGATTCTCAGTGGGGAATATTCATTTGGAAGCCGATTGCCGACCGAAGAGGAACTCTGCGAGCAATTTGACGTAAGCACGATCACAGTAAAACGCGCACTCAGCGAATTAGTCCGAGCTGGCCTGATCCAACGCCGCCGGGGTAGCGGCACGATCGTGACACGTAAACCTGTTGACGACAATTTTAATATAACCGCTGGGTTTTCTGAAGTGGCGCGTACACATGGTAGGGAAACCAGTTCAAAGATCTTAGGGATTGAACTAGTTGAAGCGAACGAAAATCTGCTTACGACATTTCAGCTCCCCGCTAATTCAAACAGTCATTTCATTAGCTTTCGACGCTTACTAAATGTGGATGACGTCCCATCTGCTGTGCTGACCGCCTTTGTGCCAGAAGAGATTGGCGAAAAGATGCGCAAGTATGATCTTGAAAATCGTTCCTTTTACCAGCTTTATGAAGAAATCACAGGCCGTAAGGTTGTTCGAAATGAGAACAAACTTGCTCCAGTATCAGTTTCTCCCGAAATCGCAAAGTTATTAGACGTTTCCCCGGGTTCAGCGCATATGCTAATTCGAGGCGTTTCTTATCTGGAGGGGGGGCTACCAACTGAAATGTCCGTAGGTATTTTTTCTGGAGATGTTTTTGAATGGAAGGCAGATACGTATCAAGTGCGCAATGCAGATCAAGAACGTTCGCTTGACCCGGTATATGGAGATTTCCTGGACAAAATTAAGTAGCTAATTATGCCTGAGGCTTCTGTACACTAACTCGAGATGGTAATTAGAAAGGAGGTGCTGGCTTTCAACATATCAAGATTAAATGTCCAAAGATCGTTACTAACCAACAGATCGTACTTGGAGTGAGGTATGAAGAAAAATATCTGGATTTATGCTATCGCCCTGGTCGTCGTCATGAGCATGGTTTTAGCTGCTTGCGGTGGCGGTGCGGCGACAGAAGCCCCATCGGCTGAAGAACCAGCGGGCGAAGAGCCAGCTGCTGAAGAACCGGCAGGCGAAGAGCCCTCAGGTGAAGAAGCCATGGAAGAAAAAGAACCTGTGGTGCTGACCTTCATCAAGATCGCCGATGAACTGGAAGCCCAAGCTTTTGATGAAATGGTTGCCGCATTTCAACAGATCGAAGATGGCAAGTGGTCCCACGTAAGCATTGAATATGATGCTAAACCATTTGCAGAGTTATTCCCTGCCATTGAAACCTCCGTTGCAACTGGCGCAAAAGTTGACTTGATCCAGGCCGATGGCCCGGATGTAAAGCACTTTGCATGGAACGGTGTGATCCAAGACCTGTCAGACTATTTTACAGAAGAAGAGCTGCAGCAATGGTTCCCACAATCTGTTGAAGATGCCACTTATGAAGGTGGTTTTTACGGGCCACCCGAAGTGCAATCTTGCCAAATGTTGTGGTACCGCACTGACTATGTGGAAGCTGCGGGTATTGAGATTGATCCCGACGTCAGCCTGACCTATGGCCCTGATGGCACCGGTCTGCCTGTATGGCAGAAGTTGACCGTGGATGAAGATGGTGATGGTAACCCCGAGGTCTTTGGTTTCCAGAACAATGGCCCCTTCTGGTTTGACTATCTAAATCGCATTCCAGCCCGCACGAATGGTGTTCCTGGCAGCCCAACCTATGAAGGCGTCAGTGAAGATGGTTTGACCCATACTGGTTACTTCGATACCGATGAGGCCATTGAGGCTTATCAGTTCGATCAGGACCTTTTCTATGAGTATGGCGTGCGCTCCATTGAGCCCCCGCCGAATGCAATGCTGGCTGGGTTCAGTGCTATGTTCATCAACCAGGATCTGGTAGTTGGTATCCAGCGCGACCAGTTCCCTGATGTGGAAATCGATGCAGCTGCTCCGCCTTACTGGCAGACCCCCATGTGCCAGACAGGTAGTTGGCACTATGGTATTTCCACAACCACCGAGCACTTTGAAGAGACTTTGGCCTTTGTGAAGTACGCTTCAAGTGACGAAGGCGCAGCTTTCATCTGGAAGTACAAGAACCAGTTCCCGGCCAACATCAATTTCCTGGCTACTGTTGAAGAATATCAGACCTATCCCCGCAGTTTGATGGCTGAGTTCTTCGTTGAATTCGGAAAGTCCCGTATCGTTTCCCCGGGCTACACTGAGTACAACGCCCTGTTTGGACAATTCTATCAAGCACTGGTCAGCGGCGGAGACGTTGAAGAACTCACCCGTGAATATGCCCAGTTGATGGATGAAGCCATGGCGAAGTATAAATAGTTGAATTTCTTGTGTAGGTCGCTCTTCACCGCACATCCCATCTAAGCCGAGCGATACGAAACTGGGTGAGTGCAGGTTTCCTGCACTCACCCTCCCCGAAATGCCACGTCGCTAGTGGCTACTCTATTTTAGCCTAATCCGGTAAAAGGACGTGAAATTCATGGCGACAACAACCAGCAATATCCCCCGCGTTGGTCGCCAGCGCTGGTGGCAAAAATACCGCAACCAATACATTTTGGTGGGCTTTTTATTTGTGCTACCAGCGCTGATCAATTTTGCAGTCTTTCGTTACTATCCAATGGCCTGGGCTGTAAACACGAGCTTGTGGCGTTACAGTTTGCTACGGGGATTCCAAGAATTTGTAGGCATAGATCACTATATACGCGCCTTTACCGCTGACACACAATTCATTAGTAGCATGAAGGCAACTTTGTATTATGTGCTTGGCAAAGTCCCTTTAACCATCATACTTGGTTTGGCACTGGCTTCATTTGCTAATCAAGAGCGTAGGGGCATGGGGCTTATGCGCGCCCTGATCTTCATTCCAGTGGTTACATCCTTTGTTGTCGTTTCGATCGTGTGGGGCATGGTGCTAAATCGTGATGTTGGATTGATGAACGCCACATTGCAAGGCCTTGGATTGCCGCGTATGGAATTCCTTACGAGCCCCACCAACGTAATGCCAACGATTATCGGCATTTCCTTATGGAAAGATGTTGGCTATTCGGTCATCATTCTTGTGGCCGGGATGCGCGGCATCGCGCAGGAATTTTATGATGCTGCTGTTGTAGATGGTGCCAATGCCTGGCAGCGTTTCCGCTATGTGACTGTGCCTATGTTGCGCAGGCATCTTATGTTCGTTTCTGTCATTAGTACCTTAGGTGCTTTTCAGGTTTTTGTGCCTGTGTACCAATTGGCCCCCCAACAGCGCAATGCACAAGTTATTGTTTATTACATTTATCAAAAAGGTTTTATCTTTGGCGAGATGGGCTATGCTTCGGCGCTCTCCGTTATTTTGCTGTTGATATTGTTATTCTTGAGCATCTTCCAAATACGCGTCTTGCGTAGTGAAGATGTTTAACCGACACCAACAAGGATAGGATAAAAACTATGGCTACTTCCGCAGAACAAAAGCAAAGTGTCATGGGCCTAGAAATTGAAGAAAAAGCCCAACGCGATCGTAGCCGCGCGCAGATCCGCAAATGGATCGGGAACATTCTTACCTGGCTGATGTATGTGGCCATCGTGGTGGTTTTTGCGGGGCCACTGATCTGGGTCATCGGTAATTCATTTCGCTCTTCACAAACCATCTGGGAAAATGTGTTCCCGGTCAATTACCTGACCTTTTTGCCATTTGATGAATTCTTCTTTGATAATTACATTGAGGCTCTGGGTTTGACACCAGAAGCACAAGGATTGGGCTTTAATCTCGGACGCTCATTGATGATCAGTCTGGGTGCTGCAGTCAGTGTAGTCACCTTATCCTTGATTTTTAATACCGGTGCTGCTTATTTCTTTGCCCGTTTGAAGGTTCCTAGAAAAAACATCTTACTTGTTTATGTGATCGCCACGATGATGATCCCTCAACAAGTCGTTATTGTGCCTTTATTCCTGGTGGTTAATCAATTGGGGCTGATCAACACATTTTGGGCGATGGTGGTTCCCTGGTATGCCAGCCCCTTCATTGTGTTTGCTTTGATCGGCTTCTTTGCAGAACTTCCCTATGAATTAGATGAAGCGGCCATCTTGGATGGTGCTAACCTGTTCCAGGTGCTCACCCGAGTGATCGTGCCTAATGCAATCCCTGGCTTGATTACTGTCTCCATTCTGGAATTCCAGTTCATCTGGAATGAATTCTTCTGGCCGCTGGTTGCAGTCAGCAATAAATCCTTGCAGCCAGTTCAGGTAGCTATTGCCAATCAGTTCACGGATCGCGATCCACAGTGGGGGCGTGTCTTTGCCGCTATGGTATTGGCTTCTGCACCGATTGTGATCCTGTTTATTTTTACACAGCGATATTTTTATCGTTCCGTAGCTTTGTCGGGCGTAAAAGGATAAATCGCGATAACTGTTGATCTAATTATGTTAAGAGACGATCTACGTAAACGATTTGAGGGCAAAGTTGCACTGGTGACCGGGGGTGCCAGTGGCATCGGCGAGAGCGCCGTATTCCGCTTTGCCAGCGAGGGCGCCTCAATCGTTATCGTTGACAGGAACAAATCACTAGCTGATGAAGTAGCAAAACAGTTAATGGACAGTGGCGTTGAAGCCCTTTCCATTGAGGCTGATGTTTCGCATGAAGATGCTTGCCAGGCAATGGTCAAAAAGTCTACCGATCATTTTGGCAAACTCGATGTGGTTTTTGCGAATGCCGGTATTGGTGGTGGTGACCTGGTTGCTGATATGAACTCAGCTGACTGGGATGCGGTTATCAGCACTAATTTGAGTGGTGTTTTTCTTACATGCAAACATGTAATCCCCGCGCTGATCAAAGCTGGCGGGGGAGCTATCGTCAATATGTCATCTTCTATGGCTGGCTGGGATACCTCGCAAACTGGGGCTGCTTACATGGCAAGCAAAGAGGGTGTATCCGGTTTGACAAAGAGCCTGGCTTTGCAGTTAGGTGGCTATGGTATTCGGGTGAATGCAGTTTGCCCGGGTGTAATCCGCACACGATTGGGCTATAGCGAGGGTATGAGCGAAGAAGAATACGAGCAGCGTTACAGTCAATTCGCACAGCGTATTCCTTTGCGACGTGTCGGCCAGCCCGAAGATGTGGCTTCTACCGTGGCTTTCCTGGCTTCTGATGACGCCTGCCACATAACAGGTTCCATGTTGTTAATTGATGGGGGCCAAACCCTACAGAGCTGGAGTAATGCTCCAGAGGGTGAAGCCTATCCATTACATACCGCGAGCCAGCATTAATTATTTGGCAATGTCTAGGTAATTAGCGCTCGCTCGTGTCGTCGAAAATTCATAGAAGTGCCCCGAGTGAGGAAGACTTATGCGCACATTTGATTCATTAGGAAAAAAGAAGACTGTTATTGGCTTGATCCACCTGGTGCCTTTGCCAGGGACGCCCTATTTTGAAGAGGGCAATTTTAAAAAAGCAATGGATAAAGCCATCGGGGATGCCAAGTCCCTTGAGGCAGGGGGAGCAGATGGCTGCCTCGTACAAACTGTAGATCGCGTTTACCCCATAGAAGACGAAGCTGATTACGCTCGTGTGGCGTCTTTCTCGGCTATTGTTCACGAAGTCATCAAGGCCACAGGCCCAGAATTTCAAGTGGGGGTTCAGATCATGTGGAATGCTTTGCATGCATCCTTAGGTGTGGCGCATGCTTTAGGCGCCTCTTTCCTGCGCTGCGCTGCCCTAGTAGGCGTCAGCGATTCGCCCTATGGGCACATTCAAGGGGACCCGATCAAATTTCTCAATTATCGCAAACAATTAGGAGCCGAACGCATAAAGTTGATCGCTGAGGTCGATGGTATGCATTTCCGATCCCCTGATGGCAAAGCGACTATAGATCTGGCACGCATGGCTATGCATGTTGGTGCGCATGGTGTTGAAATCGCACATGAAGATGAGGAGCTTAACAATCGTACAGTAGCAGATATCAAAGCGAAGTTACCCGACCTGCCGGTTTTCCTTGGTGGCAAAACCAATCATGAAAATGCTGCCCGGCGCATGCAGCTCGCCGATGGTGCCTTTGTAGGCTCTTGTCTGGAGAAGGGTGGCTGGGGTTCTGCCATTGACGTTGATCTGGTCAAGGAGTACGTCGAGATCGTCCAATCTATTTCATAATCAATTTTCCACTGCAATTGAGTGGTTTACGAGTTCGGAGAAAACAATGGAACCTATGAAGCCTGAAGTAATGGTGCGGCAGGTAAATGACATACCCGTACTGAATAGCGAACAGACCAAGCATTTTGATGAAAATGTCATTGGGGCGCTGAGTGCTGAAGAAATGAAATCTATCAAGCGCGTGTACATCACCGGCGATGGAGACTCATACCACGCCGCACGTGCGCAGGAGATGTTCTTTGAGAATATCGCAGGTATCCCTTGCGAGCCAATGAGCGCCCAACGTTTTCTGGATTATGGCGCTGAATGGACAAAGCTTGGAAATGGGAACGTGCTGGTTGTAGCGATTTCTGCATCTGGACGAACAAAGCGCGGTTTGCAGTCAATGGCACGCGCCAAGGAATTTGGTGCACTAACCCTGGCTTTAACCGGAACAAAGGGGAGTGATTTTACGGAAACTGGTGAGCGCGTAGTGGTCGTTGACCTGCCTGATTTTGGCCGTTCTCCCGGTATACGTACTTACAATGCCAGCCTGATGGGCTTAGCTCTGTTGGCGCTAAGGTTAGGGGAAGCGCACGGAAAATATGATAGCGCCTATGTTGATCAAATGCATGAGGAGATTATTGGCTTGAGTAGCATGATGCAGGCTACCCTTGAAGCAGTTGAAGCACCCGCCAAAGAAGCCTCTGTCGCCTGGCAAGATGCTCCCATGGAGGCATGGTTGGGCAGCGGGCCCAGTTATGGAACAGCCTTGTTCTCAGCAGCTAAAGTAGTGGAAGCCGCAGGTGTCTTTGCCATTGGTCAGGACCTGGAAGAATGGGCACATGTGGAGCGCTTTGCCTATCCGGATGATATGCCGGTGGTCATCATCGCGCCCCCAGGTCGTAGCCACTGGCGCGCGGTATTGTTAGCTGATCAGGTCAAAAAACTCGGCCACCGGGTAGGTGCAGTCATCCAGGATGGGGATGACGAGATTGGCAAACACGCTGACTTCATTTTCCCTGTTATGGGCGAAGTCCGTGAGGAACTGTCTCCGCTTGTGTATCACTTCCCCTCCAATTTCTTTGCGGCGCAAATGGCAGAGAATCTGGACCGAATGCTGTTCCAAACCAACCGCACTGACCATAGCTGGTAAATGTATGAGAGAAAGAACTAATTTATGGAACCAATGAAGCCAGATGTGCTGGTAAAACAGGTGGAGAGTTTGCCTGAGTTGATCCGTGAAGAGACCAGGAGATTCTTTGCCGTGGTGCAGGATGCTTTTGATGTTGGAGAGTTATCCAAGGTAAACCGCGTTTTCATCACAGGTGATGGTGATTCTTACCACGCTGCAGAAGCTGTTGCACTGGCTTTTGAGGAGATTGCTGGTGTGCCTTGCGAGGCGATCAGCGCGCAACGGTTTTTGGACTATAGCGCTGAATTCATGCCGATCTATTCTTCCTCCAGTACGCTTGCAATTGCGGTTTCAGCCAGCGGGCGCACCGAGCGTGGTGTGCAAGCACTGGAGCGCGCCAATGAACCTGGGGCGATGACTGTGGCCCTCACGGGGCAGGCAGGTAGCCCTTTCACGGAAACGGCAAAAAAATCAATTGTGGTTGATATTCCTGATTTTGGACCTTCGCCAGGTATCCGCACTTACAATGCCAACTTGATCGGTCTCTTGCTACTGGCGATCCACATTGGTGTATCCAAAAACCGGTTGAGTGCAGATGAAACTGAGGCCTTGCTGGCAGAACTTGAGAGTTTAGATACGGTGATGCAGGCAACACTGGAGGCCAGTAAGGAACTTGCCAAACAAACCGTGGCAGCCTGGCAGGACGCTGACAGAATGATGTTTGTCGGGAGCGGGCCAAGTTACGGGACCGCACTGTTTGCGGCGGCCAAGGTTGTGGAGGCTGCCGGAGTGTTCGCGGTTGGACAAGACCTGGAAGAATGGTCACACGTTGAACGTTTTTCCCATCCACATGACTTGCATGATATGCCTATGGTCATCTTTGCTCCCCCAGGACGAAGCCATTGGCGCGCTATTCTCCTGGCAGAGTTGGGTAAGTCATTGGGGCGGCGTGTGGCAGTTGTAATAAAAGAAGGGGATGATGAGATGGCCGAGCATGCGGACATCGTTTTCCCTGTAAAAGGCGAAATGCGTGAAGCCTTTTCACCTCTGGTTTATCACATCATGGCGAACTATTTTGCATCCTACCTGACTGAAGCCTTGGGGCGCATGTGTTTCCGCAGCGACCAACGAGCAGGCTAATAATGAGATCGTTAGATACCCAAATCCTTATAAATCAGATCAACGACCTGCCGACGGTGAACCGTGAGCAGGTCAGTGAGATCGATCGCAGAGTGCGCACGGTACTCTCGCCTTTGGAATTCCTTTCAATTCGCCGGGTGTTCATCACGGGTGATGGCGATTCTTACCACGCTGCCCGAGCCACCGAACTGGCTTTTGAAGAGATTGCCCAAATGGATTGTGAGCCACTAAGTGCCCAACGTTTTTTGGATTACAAAGCGGCCTTCATCAAATCCTGGGCCCCGCACGACAACCTTGTGATGGCAGTGTCTGCTGGTGGTCGCACAGAACGCGGCGTGCAAGCCATGGAGCGTGCCAAAGAGTATGGTGCCATGACCGTGGCTGTAACAGGTACCCCTGACAGCCCCTTTGCGCAAACTGGGGAACGGATCATCATGGTCGACCTGCCGGATTTTGGTCCGTCTCCCGGCATTCGTACCTACAATGCCAGTTTGATCGGTTTGCTCTTGATGGCTATTCGTATTGGGGAGCTAAAAGACCGTTACCACCAAACTGAAGCCAATGCCATGAGGCAAGAGATGACCGACCTGGATAGCATCATGCAAGCGACTATTGAGGCCTGCGAAAAGCCAGCTCGAGAAGCAGCGGAGGCTTTCAAAGGTGCCCCGGTATATATGTATTTGGGCAGTGGCCCCAGCTACGGCACGGCATTGTTCTCAGCTGCCAAGGTAGTTGAAACCGCCAACGAATTTGCATTCGGGCAGGATCTTGAGGAGTGGGCACACGTCGAGAACCTGGCCTATCCCGATGACATGCCAACGTTTGTCATTGCCCCGCCAGGCCGCAGTCACTGGCGCGCGGCAAAGTTGGCAGAAACAGCTAAAGAGCGCGGCCGTCGTGTTGTCGTTGTGGTTCAGGATGGGGATGATGAGATCGCCAAACATGCGGATTTTGTGCTGCCTGTGATGGGTGAGGTGCGGGAAGCATTTTCTCCACTGGTTTATCACATTGGCATGGACCTTTTCGCCACCTACCTAACGGAAGCATTTGGTCGCAAAGTGTTCCAAACAGATAACCCGGCCTTTGCCCAATTTGCCGGTCAATAAGGAATTTCAAAGACATGCAAAAAGTAACTTTACGTACCAGCCAGCGCCAGGAAATGGTGAACTTACTTGAAGATGTGCAATCCGTTGTCTCCGAAAGCGGGGTAGAAGAAGGTATGTGCTTCGTGTATTGTCCTCACACAACCGGTGGACTGGTAGTCAACTCTTATATGGACCCCAACACACCTAAAGATATCACCTTTGAAATGGATCGTCTGGTGCCGACACGTGTGGATTTCTTCCACATCAACGACACACCATCAGATGCAGCGGCACATGTTAAAGCCAGCCTGGTAGGCATCAGCCAGACCTTTATTGTGTCTGAAGGCAAACTACAATTAGGCCATTCCCAGGGGATATTGTTTGCAGAATTTGATGGCCCCCGCGACCGCCACGTTATGGTAAAAGTGGTTGCAGGATAAAACTACAAAATATTGGATCATGCAATGAGTTCGGCAACTCACCAAAAAAATAAACCTACAAAAGTAGATTACGTCGTTTATGGCAAGATCATCATCGATGACATCCGCTTAAAGTCCGGCGAGATCGTACGCGGGGTACTCGGTGGTGGTGGGCCGCAGGGGGCTTTTGGGCTTCGTCTTTGGGCTGACAAGGTTGGCTTCATGACCCGCTCAGGCACTGATATTGAAGAACAGTATGTGGACGATCTGGGAAAACTGGATATCGATCTTGCTGGGTATGTACAGTACGAGAAAATCCGTACGCCACGCAGCAGCATGTTCTACGATGAAAATGAGTACATCGAGAACCAGGAACGCGAAGGGCCAGTCATGGTCGTCACGCGCGAGGAATTTTTAGAACTCCTGAACCAGCGACTAACCTTGCCAGAACATTACAGGACACCGAAAGCCGTTCACCTTATCACCGAGTTTGCCAATGAACCCATGGCGCTTGATGCCCTGGAACTGCGTGAAAAAGGTGCTACCTATTCGCTGGAGCCGATCATTGATTTCCGTGAATGGACCAACAAAGAAGAAATGCTGAAGGCTTTTCCTAAGGTTGATATTATTTCACCTGACTGGCCGTCGGCCAGCGGCATCGCCAAGAGCGACGATCCATTGACCGTGATGAAGTATTGGAGCAAACTCGGGGCGCGAGCCGTAACAGTACGACATGGTGAACATGGTTCTTACGCCTGGGACCGTGCCCATGATCGCATCTATCATATTCCGGCAACCCCTGTTGAAGTCGTTGACGTGACCGGTGCCGGGAATTCTTATGGTGGTGGCTGGTGCTATGGTTGGACAGAAACCGGCGAAGCCCGGCAGGCCGCCTGTTACGGGGCCGTATCTGCCTGGTTCCTTGTTGGCCGGGTTGGTTTACCAACCATGAATGATGAACTGCGCAATCAGGCCTATATCTTATTGGAACGTACGTTGGAAAGTGTTCGTGAACTCTAATCGATGATTGAAACCAAAGATCTAACTAAACGCTTCGGCACCTTTACCGCTGTAGACAATATCAACCTCAAGCTGGAGCCTGGCGAGATTTATGGATTGCTGGGACCCAATGGGGCGGGAAAAACCACGACCATTTCGATGATCCTTGGTACGCTGGTTCCTACTAAAGGGGAGATATTTGTCTTTGGTCAAACTCTGAGTAGTGATCCCTTTGCCATCAAGCGGCGCATTGGTGTTGTGGCTGAAAGCCAAGCTTTTTATCGTGAAATGACGGCCTGGGAATATCTCATGTTTTTTGCCGAACTCTACCAGGCAGAAGAAGCCGAGCCCCGCGCTGAAGAGTTGTTGAGCGCAGTTGAACTCTGGGATTGGCGAAACGGACTTATTGGTCAATTTTCAGCAGGTATGCGTCGCAAACTGGGCTTTGTGCGCGGCTTGATCCATTCCCCGGAAGCCTTGATCCTGGATGAACCCGTCGCCAATTTAGACCCTTATGGCATCCTGCAGATTCGTAAGATTTTACAGGCAGAACGCGATCTAGGACGCACTATCCTGATATCCTCACACATCCTGTCGGAAGTGGAACAGACTGTAGATCGTGTGGGTATTATTTCTAAGGGACGCCTCATCATCGAAGACAATATGCATAATTTGCGTCAATTGGTTGGTGGTCGCCGTCGCATCGAGGTGGAACTGGTGGAATTGCCTAACAGCCTCGTCAGGCATTTGGAAGCCCTGGATTTCATTTCTGAAGTAATACAGGATAAAAGCAACTTGACGGTTTATACCTCCGAAGATCGCGACTATCGCAGCGATTTGGGTACAGCTTTGTCCCAGCAGGGGGCCATCGTGCAGGGCATGCGGGCCCATGAAGCCAGCCTTGAGGAAGCCTTTATTACGATCACTGAACAGCATATCCGTGAGTGGGCAGGAGAACGTGAGCATGACGACAACTAATCTCTGGTTCCGTCATTGGCGTGACCGCTGGCACGCGGCCAATAGCATCCAGCGCCGAGCCAGCCAATCGGCTTTCTATGGCCTGGGTATTTACATTGCCATGAGTGCGGCCCTGGTAATTGCGGCGGTGTCTGTCAATAACACTCTCCAGTTCACCGAGCAGAATATTTTATTCGTCTCTCGGCAGCCGATCTTCTTGCCAATCCTGGTGAACACGGTTATTACCTCTGTTTATCTGGCGATGATCACCACCATCAACGTATCCCGTGAGCGCGATCAGGGTACGCTCGAGACACTGGTGCAAGGCCCTGTGGATGGCTTTGCCTTTTTGCTGGGGAACTTCCTGGCTCAAATCAAGGTGTATGCAGCTTTGGCTCTGGTGGCCTTTGTCTGGTCTAACCTGTTGACCTGGCTGCTGCATCTTCAATTTTCGATTGAAGTTAGCATTGTCTTGCTGGCCTCTCTCGCAGCGGCTTCGGTAGTAATCGCTTTTGGGCTTTTTGTGGCTATGTGGGGTGGGCGTTCGCGCACAGCCCTGATCTATTTCACCCTTATTACATTATTGGTAATTGGCATCCAGCTCGCAGATCAGGTGGTTGCCGGCATTGTTCTGAGTCAGAACCCTTCATTCAATGATCCTCTGATCACCGTGCGCAATGTGTTGGGTGCGGTCAATGGGATTGTGAAATGGATTTCACCTTATTCCCAACTGGACCTGACGATGACGGCATTGGTTGATCGAGCATATTTGGATTTCTTCACACACATTGGTGTCATGCTAGTGCAGGCAACTGTGTTTCTGCTCGGCAGCGTGTGGCTTTTGGATCGTAAGGGAGTGCGCGACTGATGAAGATCTTAGTGCGCACAATCGGCGTTTTTGTTACTCTAACAATGGCCCTCTCAATAGTGTCTACAAGTCACGCGCAAACCCAACCGCGTGAAGAAGAATTCGTTTACGCCACCACTTTTTTTGACGGCCTAGCATATTCGAGTGCGATGACACCCCCAGATGTTGACACTATATACATGATCGCCGATGTGCAGAATATCCTGGCTCCGCGGCGCACAATGATTTATTACTGGCCGATCACTAACCGCTACCTAGCTGATTGGGATTTGCTGAATGAGATCGTTGAGGGTGAGCTAGAGGTTTATCAGGGTGACGAACTTTTCACTTCAATCCCCTTGCAGGATTACGTCATTCAATATGATGGCAACAATCCCCTGGAAACGTTGACGATCGGGCTTGGAGAAGAGGCGCTAAGTTTGCGGGCAGATTTTGAAGAGAAGTTTGATGCCTATCGCCAGGCATTGTTCGACTATTACGATGCTGAGCAACAATACAGGGCAGAGTTGGACAGTATCCTCGCTAACAATGAGCCTGGCACTGTAGATCCAGCAGATTTGCCAGCCCGTCCAGAACCATTGCCCGATTTCAGTTTGCAAAGCACTGAGCCTAACAAGGCCTATCCTATCAACCTGCCGGTAGGACAGTACTCCCTTTTGATGCGCGATGAAAATGGCATCCCAGTAGCCAACAGCCGCCGGAATCTGGTTGTCTATTCGTTGGAGCAAACGGGGATTGCATATTCTGTGGTGCCACAAAGCCGTTGGACCCGCCCAGAAGATTCTGTATTCCCCAATGGTGTCATTTATGCGGTACCGGGTTCTACTCTCTACTTGCAACCATCACGCGAAAGTCTATATAACGAACTATATTACACGCGCATGTTGGATCCCCAGGACCAGGTGGCGCGCGAAGATCGTACAAAATGGGTGCTGCACGATCCTTATCCCAATGCCACTCTGCGTGTTAGGGGAAGTGATGGCAGTGTACAGCAATTTGAGCCAGGCGCCTATTTTGTGCAGCAGCTTCAGGGTAGTGGCTTGGGATATGAAGTCATAGAATTTGACCCAGAGTCGATGCCGCGGCCTTCATTTGAAGGCTTTTCGCTTTCGCTGAATCCTGAGAATCCTACCTATGTAGTTGAATTAATTGATGAGAATGGACAAGCTATTGCGGGGAGTCAGCGTGAAATCCGCATCTTGAACACAGAACGAGGCGGCCAGGTGTATGCCCTGGGGCTGTTGCCGCTGGTTGTGGGAGCCATTGTGTACGTGTCCCGCCGCCGGCAGGTAAGTGCAGTAGATGCCCATGCTGCCGAGTAATAGGAAGATTACACAATGAATGACGTCAGCACACGCCAGCGGGTGGTTGCCATCATTTCATTGGTGTTGATCCTCTTATCCATGTCCTTCGGTACCATTTTGATGAAGATGGTGCTCTTTGAAGTCAAGCCGCTTACGTTGACCTGGCTTTCGGTGCTCGTTGGCATGCTCACGATGGGCATCTACACATTTGTCATCCGCCGCGAGAAGATACCGCGTGGCTTTGGCTCGCAGGTTTGGATATACATCCTGATCATTGGTTTGTTCAATTTCGTTATCAGCCGCATCACACGGCCCTTTGCTCTTGAACGCCTGCCAGCAATCACCACCACCTTCTTGAGTAATTTTATTGGCTTAATCACCATGGGGATGAGCATATTTGTGTTAAAAGAATCGCCGACCATTTTCCAATTGCTGGGGGCAGTTGTGGCTGTCACCGGCCTTACGATCTATTTCGAGCAAATTCCGTCTAACTATGAGTTGGTCGGTGTGTTGTTGGTATTGGTCGGTATCACTGCTGTGGCTTACACCAATAATATCGCCCGCAAATTTGCTATCGTCACAGATTTTATGTTTAGCAACAACGTTCTTTCAACACTGGCGCTCCTGTTCGGCGGGACCATTACTGTGATCATTGGCCTGATCTATGACTGGCCACCCGATGTAGGCAGTTTGCGTAATTGGGGCATCATTGTATATGTGGGCGTAGTGACGATCGGTATTGGCCTGACGGGATGGAACTATTTCTTGCGGGTATTGCGGTCGTATGAAGCCAGTATCCTGGGTGCTACCAGTGTGATTTGGACCGCGATCCTTGCATTGATCTTTTTAGGGGAAACACTGAACACCGCTCAAATCGCAGGCATTTCCCTTTTGATCATTGGCCTTATCCTCGTGCAGGTGCGACGGGGTAAATTCAGCGATTTCCTGGCCTATTTCCACCTCATTCCCTCCAAGCCACCCGCGGTTGCGGCCGATGACTCAACTCAGGCCGAATCCGTTAAATAATAAGGAAACATTGTGAACCGTGAACGTGCAGTTGCCATTGGGCAAACCCTGACCGTACTTATACTAATGTCTTTGGGGACCGTGATAACCAAGATCGCACTGGATGATGTTGCTCCAATGACCTTTGCCTGGATGTCAGTAGCCGTTGGCATGGTGCTCCTCACCCTTTATACATTTGTGATCAAGGGAGAACGAATACCTTCTGACCTCACGCGCCAGGTTTGGATGTACATCATCATCATAGGGGTGTTTAATTTTGTGATTGGCCGCATCACCATGACGATATCCCTGGAGCGCCTGCCAGCCACGACAAACACCTATCTGGTGAACTTTATTGGCTTTATCACCATGGGGATGAGCATCTTCATGCTCAAAGAATCACCGACTGTTTTTCAGGTATTAGGTGCAATAGTGGCTATCTTTGGCTTATACATCTTCTTCGACGAACCACCAACGGGTTATGAGTTTGTGGGTATCCTTTTGATTCTGATCGGGATCACAGCGGTGGCTTACACTAATAATATTGCACGCAAGCTCGGGATCGTCACTGAAAATAAATTATCGAATAATATTGTCTCTACTGTGGCTTTGTTGATCGGGGGTGGTTTGATGGTTCTGATCGGGCTGGTGGTGGATGGTGTCCCGCAAGTTCGCGGGCTGGGTAGCTGGGGGGCCATCATATATGCTGGTATCTTTATGGTGGCATTTGGCCTGACCGTGTGGAATCACATCTTGCGAGTGTTACGTTCGTATGAAGCCAGCATTTTGGGAGCATCGACCGTAATCTGGACAGCATTGTTAGCCGTTCCGATCCTTGGCGAAAGATTGTCTTTCAATGAGATAATCGGAATGGTGCTGATGCTGGTTGGGCTGGCCCTTGTGCAGGTGCGTCGTGGCAAATTCAGCACCTTATGGCAACAACTGCGTCTGGCGGTAGGAGGCCAGAGCCCAAGCCCTTAATCCGAAGCGTGTGAAACAAAAATACCAGCTTGATCCCTTGGGTGTAATCACCCTTAGTTTACGCCAGAGCATACGGCGCGTGGTCTTCTTGGCGCGGCTCACTATCTGGCGTTTCTTCTTCTCCTTGCCCATCATCACCTGGCCGGCAGCAAAAGCGGCTTTTTATCAGGGCATCGCTGAAGGCTTGCGGGATCCTTTTGACCAGGAAGTGAATCTGAGGGAGGCCTTTATTCGCGGTTTCTTTGACCATCTGGTACGCAGTATGGTGATCGCACTTATAAATGGCTTGATTCTGGTTGTTATCATCTTGAGTATTGTATTTTGGACTTTTCAGGAGCAGTTTGTACTTAATCTTTTGGCGGGAATTGCATTGCCGTTCTTGATCTATTGGTGGATGTGCCAGCCTTTTATCTATCCATTGCTAATTGAGCATCCGGAGATGCCTGTCGTGCAGTTTGCCCGCGAGATCATCCGGTTGGTTGCTCGCCACCTGACTTTTAGTTTTGTTACTGCCTTTTCCCTGACCTGGTTGTTCTTGCTCAGCCTTCCTCTGCTGGGGCCATTGAGCCTCATTACCATCCCATTCCTGGCTTTGATCACCACGCAAGCCCTTTGGGTTGTGATGGGAAAAACTATTCCGGACCTTGTTGACCCCGTCAAATATGCCGATTTCCTTGCGGAAAAAAAGCGGGAAGTACAGGATGATCCAGAGACAAGTAGCGCGGACAATTGATGAACTTTGACCCCCAACTTTCTATAGGCACAGCCGTGGTTATGGCTATGCTGGCTGCGTCCATGTGGGGCACCTGGGCCATCTCGCTCAAATATCTCGGAGACCACTCGCTTGACGGTTACTTCCTGACCATTTTTGTGACTTCGCTGGTCTTTGTCTGGCTCGTTGCTGTTTTGTTGGATGGCTCGGCTTTGTTCACTGATTTGCGGAATGTCTGGATTTCTGACCCATGGCGCATTTTGCTTACACTGCTCAGTGGGGTAATCTACACCAATGGAATCCGTTTACAGTTGCGGGTGCAAAGAACCATTGGACTATCATTAGCCCAGCCGATTCAATCTTCGATCAGTATCTTGATCGGGGTAGCCATCGCCGCAGTCGTGGGCGGTGTGCCGAACGATGTGTCTTTGCCGGTGATCATTCTTGCTGTGCTGGTTCTCATTGCAGCCGTGACAATGGGTATGCTGGCAGGCATCTATCGCAGCCGCAGCACAACCATCAGTGATGAACTGGATGTGACCATGGAAACCCTGCGCAAGTCGCTGGGCATGATCTTGCTGGTTACAGTCTTGATCCCGGCTTACACATTCGCGCTTTCGTATGGCTTGCGATCCACGACCCAGCCCAACGGCATGGCAGTGCTGCCTTTTATGGCCATGTTAGCTACAGGGGCCTTTCTGGGGGCCTGTATGAGCAGTGGTGTGAGCTTGTGGCGACGTGGTATTTTCATGGCTGCAACTCAAGCCCCGGCCCGTATTCACGCGTTAGGTGTTTTCTCAGGTCTGTTCCACTACGGGGGCAATATCATTCATACCTTTGCGACGGCTTTCCTTAGTTCTGTAATTGCCTGGCCCCTGGGTCTTACGGGTGGTCTGTGGACACAGATGTGGGGCCTGGTCTATGGGGAATTCCGTGGGGCTTCAAGGCGTGCTTATGTGGCCCTGGGGTTGTCTGTGATCTTGTATCTGGTGGGGGCTGCCCTGGTAGGCTTCACACTGTATCAATGAGCTCGGTATGCTGAGAGTTGGTCTCATCGGCACAGGGGTAGCTTTACGCACCCACTTACCCGGTTTTCGCCGCACAGGACAGGCTGAGGTGGTCGGGTTAGTGGGGAGCAGTTTGGAGCGTGCTACTCATTTCGCCAGGCAGCACAATATTCTACAGGTTTACTCAGATTATCAAGAATTATGCGAGGCAGATGATATCGACCTGATTGTGGTGGCCAGCCCCAATAGCTTTCATCATCAGCAGGTCAAGTACGCCTTGCAACAGGGCAAACACGTGCTGGCTGAAAAGCCGCTGGCCATGAACCTTCAAGAAATTGAAGAGTTGGTGGAGTTAGCCGCGAACTCGGACCGTCTCGCGCTCATCGATCACCAACTGCGCTTCAGCCCTTACATGCAGACAATCAAAGAGCATATCCAGGAAGGCAAACTGGGCAGGCTATATTTCATTCGTTTCCATTTCCAGGGCGGCTCTTCGGACCCTCAGCGTGCTTTCGACTGGCATTTTGATGAAAGTATGGGCGGAGGTGTACGTTTGGCGATGGCATCCCATCTCACCGATTTATTGTGGTTTTGGTTAGAGTCACGAAAGGTCTATAACGTACATGGTCGCATGGACTCGCTGGTTCCACAACGCAAAGATGCAACTGGCCAACAGAAAGAGGTAACAACTTCAGGATTCTTTACTGCACATATTTCGTTAGAGGATAACCTTGAAGTGCAAATGTCAGATACGATGGCATTCGGTGAAAGCCAATTCACCATTGCGCTTTATGGGACAAGAGGTGAACTGTATTTTGATGCGCAGTGTGGTTTGGAGGGTGCTTTTGTGGGTGGCGAGAGCATGCAGCCAATTGCTGTTGATATGCAAAACCTGGAACAAGCGCGGCCAGATGCTTCCATATTCCGTCAGAGTTTTGATCTATTCGCGCGTCAAATCGTTAGATCGCTTCAATCAGGGGATCACAAGCATATCCCTGACGCAGCGCATTTTCAAGATGCTGTTCCCACCCAGCGCGTCTTGGATGCCATCCGCCATTCAACCCTTAGTGGGGAAGTTATTCAATTGAGCGAAGGCTACCGGCCTGGGGCCAGCAGCTAGTGGAAAGCTAGAAACGCGCCGGGATCCACCAGAAATCACGCCAATCTTTTGGCAGATTAAACTCCATCTCATACGAAAAGACCGAGAATTGTCCATGGTGGAATATCTCATGGTGGATCAAGGTCTGGATAACATCCGCGCGGGTGCCAGGCACCCCAAAGATGTCAATAGCCTGGTCCGGGGCGCAGGCGGCGATACCTTCGTGTATGGCTACATCGGCTGCTTCCAAACCAGCGATGAGTTCTGCCCGAGTTGATTTGCCCTCATACACCGAACCTTCTGTGAATTTTAGGGTGTGTTGGTGGAAGGCGCGCGCGTAATCACCTTGCACTTCAGCCATTTCCTCAAAGTGTTTGGCAAACATGTTCAAGCCCGGGCGGGGTAACTCGAAGTAGAGTCGTTCGTCAGTAAGCTCGTTTAAAATGGAATAAGTCATATCATGATGACGCTTCCAGGCAGCCAGTGCATTATCCAGAAATACTTTGTCGTCCATGTAAGGCTCCTTTATCCGAAGTTGAGCAAGTCTTCAATGACTTCTTGAACTTCCAGCCCGTCACGCAGGCTGGGTAATTTGTGTGGTTTACCATCGAGCATATCGGCCAATTGATCCAGGCGGACTTCTACCGCAGTGCGACTATTATCCACTTGATACTCCCCCCAACCGTCACCCTGTGCTTGCAGTAATTGATAACCTTCGCCTATTCGCAAAGAACCCTTACTACCATTGATGGTCCAGTCGCTTGTCCGCGGGGTATGTGGGCTGCCCAGGCCGCCCATCAGCCATAAGGGCATATCGCCACATTTCAGGCTGGCTAGTATGAAATCCTCAGCGGCATCTTCGTCATCGGGGTAAGAGAGCACCACAGAGATGACCTCTAGATTGCCTAACAGCCGGTGGGTAAGGTAAACGTAGTGGGAGAACATCTCGCGCACCATGCCGCAGGTATTGCGGTTGGTGATCCAGCTGGCAGCACTCAACTGGTTGGGCAATGGCCAGGATGGGAACTGGTAGCGCACTTCCATGCTCTGTAATGCCCCAATTTCATTTGCCTGCAACGCTTTTTCCAAAGCATCTACTAAAGGTCCTGCTCCGTAAGCAAAGTTCATCGCATTAGCAATCCCTTTACTCTCTGCCGCTTCAACCAATTTGCGACTGTCTTCCAGGCTGATGGAAAGGGGTTTATCCATCAGCAAAGCTTTGTTCAGTTCAACAACCTGTAAGCCATATTCGATATGGGTAACTGGGGGAGTGGCGATATAAACAAGGTCAATATCTTTGTGTTGCATAACGGCTGTGGCATCCGCTACAAGTGGGGCCCCTGGGTAGCTTCTTTCAATTTGCTGACTGACTTCTGGACTGAGGTCCCAACATGCGCTGACCTCAAATTCAGGGTGGGCCATAAAGTCGGCTAGTATACGCTCTCCGATCATCCCCAATCCGATGATACCGACCTTGCGCCTCATGACATACTCCTGAGGGGATTTTGCATATATGCTGTCTTACTTCTAACCTCACACAAAAAAGTTTTCAATCTTTCACCATCAATTTATATATTGTTTCCCCCAGGGTCTCCACTTCATCCAGGGTATTGTAATGCACCGCCCCCACGCGCAGCATCCCGCCCTGCTCTTCCAACCCTAATCGTTCGGTGACGGCCAGAGCATAGTAGTTGCCGTTCCAGGTGAAGATGTCTTTTTCACCCAAGGCTTCAGCCAGCTTGCGCGGTCGCCAGCCCTCCAGCGTGAAGGAAAAGGTAGGTACGCGTTCCTTTTCATTCGTGGGGCCGTGAAGCTGCAGGCCAGGTACGGAATGAAAAACGTCCATAAGAGCACGACTGAGTTCGTATTCATACTCGCGGATGACTGCCAAGCCCTGCCGCAATTCCAGGGAGCGCTCCTTGTGTTTGCCATTAAATTCATCCGCATAGCCCCCACCAAACTCCTGCCCCAGCCACTGTAGATATTCCAGCGCCCCCAGTAATCCGGCAATGCCCTCATGGTTTTGTGTGCCCGTCTCGAATTTGCCGGGGGGCAGCTTGGGGGCCGGGCGCACTTTGTAAGCATTGAGGCTTTCCAGTAAGTCATAGCGCCCATAAAGGACACCAAGATGCGGGCCAAAGAATTTATAGGGTGAGCAGGCCAGGAAATCGCAACCTATCTCCTGCACATCAAGCGGGCCATGAGGAGCGTACTGCACGGCGTCGATGAACACCAGCGCCCCGGCAGCATGCGCCATGTCGACCATCTCTTTGACAGGGTTGATAGTGCCTAGTGCGTTGGAGGCATAACCGAAGGCCACCAGTTTGGGTTTGTACTCCAGCGCCTTCTCGAATGAGTCCAGGTTGAGCATTCCGGTCTCCACGTCAAAATCCACCCAATGTATCTGGCAACCTTTGGCCTCCGCCACGTGCAGCCACGGTGAGATGTTGGCATCGTGGTCCAGGCGTGTGACCACGATATTGCCCCCTTCAGTTAAAGTTTCGGCGATGGAGCGGCTCAGGCTCAAGGTCAGTGAGGTCATATTGGGGCCAAAGACGATCTCTTGCCTGCGGTCGGCCCCCAGCATGTCGGCCATCGCCTGGCGCGCATTTTCGATCACCCTGTCAGACTCCCGGCTGGTGGCAAAGGCCCCGCCGCGGTTGCTGTTGTGCTCGACGTAGTATTCCGTGGTGCGGTCGATGCAAGCCTGGGCCACCTGTGTGCCGCCGGGGTTGTCAAGGAAAATGGCATCACGCTGCAGGGCAGGGAATTGGGCACGGATACGATCAAGGTCGAGGCTCATTTCAGGCTCCAGGATAACGTTTGTTTTGCGGTATCAAACTTGCAACCCGCCTTTATAGCGGAAAGTGCGCAAATTATTTTACCTGTATAATCGCGTCAGCCGTACACAACGGCGGATTTTGACCTATGGCAACACCCCTTGACCTGACCGTACTCCCCCTGCACCGCCGGGATGGCATCGACCAACCCAACCTGCCCGGTGTGCACATCGCTACGCCACCGCGCCGCACTGCGCGTGGGCGCGGCAATGACCGCCTTGTGCTATACGTCAATTTCTTTGGCAACGTGCGTGTACCGCCCCAACAGCACGCCGAATTGTTAGCCAGCCTGGCAGAGAGTTATTACGACAAGTCCGGCACGGTCACCTCAGCGCTAAAGGCCCAGGCCGAAAGCCTCAACGATTTCCTGCTCCAGCGCAACTTGCGCGGTGGCAAGAGCGGCCAGCAGGTTACCGGCTTCCTCACCCAGTTGGTCATCCGCGACAATGTACTCTACATGGCCCAATCGGGCCCCGCTCACGGCTTTTTGCTTTCCCCCAACCACATCGACCACTGGTACGACCCCCAGACGGCCGGGCGCGGTTTGGGATTATCCCGTACTGCACCGGTGCGTTATTTCCAGAGTTCGCTGGAACCGGGCAACCTCTTGCTGGTGACTGCCGAACTGCCTAAAGAATGGAACGACACCACCATCAAAGGGGCACATGGGCAACCCTTAGCCTCATTGCGCCGTCGCTTCCTGGGGCAGGCCGGGCACGAACTCTCTGCCATTTTGGTGGAGGCGCAGGCCGGGCAGGGACAACTCAGCCTGGTGCGTTCCCCTGCAGCCTTGGAGCGTGTCGCTCCGGAAACTAAAGCCCCCGCCGAAACACCCCCACAGCGCCCCACGCCAACTCCGGCCCCCAAACCGCGCATCGAGCCGGGACCTGAACAACCGCAAGCCCAGCCCTGGGAACCGGTTGAGCAAACCCCGACAACCCCTCCTGCTACTCCACCTGTCTCTACGCCTCAGGCTGCCAGGCCTTTAGCAAGCGAACCTGTACAACGGTCAGCGACAGTCTCATCATCCCCGATAGAAGAACCGCATGAGCAGCCACAATTTACCGTAGGTCAACCCAAACGCGGCAACCCCCTGGCCGGCGCAGGGCTGACCATGATCGAGGTGGCGAGGCGCTTCAGCGGGGCTACAGGCAATTTTATATTGGGTGCGCGCCGCTGGTTGACACGCATGCTGCCTGTCGAGGAAGACTTTGAACTACCTGGCCGCACCATGGCCTTCATTGCTGTGGGTGTTCCGGTGGTGGTGATAACGGTAGCGTTGGTGGTGTGGTTACAGATCGGGCGCGTGCGCCAGTTTGACCAATACTTTTCTTCGGCTACGACCCACACAGAATTTGCACTTACCGTGGCGGAAGGGGACGAGAAACGCAAAGCCCTGACGGACGCGCTGTTTTATCTCGATATCGCGGAACAATTCCAGAAAACGGATGAAACCGCGGTCCTGCGGGACCAGGCTCAGGAAGCCCTGGACGATCTGGATGGTATTCGACGGCTGGACTTCTCGGCTGCCTTAACCAGCCCTCTGTCCAACAATGCCACAATCACGCAGATGGTGGCTAGCGGCACGGACCTCTACATGCTCAACAGTTGGGATGGTAGCGTGTCGCGCGCCTTCCTCACGGGCAGCGGCTACGAACTGGACCGCAATTTCAGTTGTAACCCGGGCGGCTATGGCGCCATCATCGTCAGCGATCTGGTCGATATCGCCGCTATGCCACGCGACAACGAAGAGGGTGCTGCCATTGTCGCCATGGATGGCAATGGCAACCTCCTTTATTGTCTCAACGAAGATTCACCTTTTGCCGTGCAGTTGGTCACGCCAGACAGCCAGTGGGGTCAGCCCCTGGCGATGAATGTTGAAGAGGGGGACCTCTACATTCTGGACCCGCTGACCAATGCGGTGTGGATCTATTTTGGGGGCACATCCGCATTCCGCGATGCGCCGCGTTTCTTCTTCGCCAACCAGGTACCTGCCATGGGCGACACCATCGACCTGGCCCTCAATCGCGATGAGCTTTACCTGTTGCACAGCGATGGGGGCATGACCACCTGCCAGTTCGGCGCTTCGGTGGATACGCCCACACGCTGCACTGACCCGGCCTTTTTCGTCGATAACCGTAATGGGGATACCGTGGAGCAAATGCCGGAGACCAGTTTTGTGCAGATCGTCCGGACGCCGCCGCCAGAACCCTCCATCTTCCTGCTGGATGAACTGAGTAATTCGATCTACCATTTCAGCCTACGCCTTAACCTGATCCAGCAATACCGCTCGATCAACGAACTGCCGGACGAGGCGGTCACCGCCCTGGCGATCAGCCCCAGCCGCAGCATCTTCCTGGCCCTGGGCAACCAGGTTTATTCGGCGCAACTGCCGTAACTTATGCAGCCGGGTTCAGCGTTGGGGGAATAGATGTAAATCACGAATATCACAAATGGACGAATGACACGAATAGATTTGTGTTATTGCAACCCAATCTTTGGATGGTTGATCTCGTAGTTACTTAATGTAGTTAATGTACCCTATGTAGGGTTAAGCACAGTTTGGGCTGGCGGGTTTTTGCCGGAATATAAGATGTGGGGGATGTAGGGAAAGAGAGCAGAATATGTGGAGGTACCGGGTGGGAAAAATGATGAAAAAGAGCGATTTAATGTACCCGTATGTGCCCTTAATGTAGGGGAAAAGGATGGTGAGAGAATCTTTCTCTCTATCATAATTTAGTATTTACTTAATTAAGTATCTGCTTTATAATCAGTCTTATGTCACAGAACACTGAGCAGTTATTTGGAGCACTAAGCGAACCACATCGGGTTGGAATTGTGGAGTTGTTGGCGGCCCATGGGCAGATGAACTCCACGGCCATCTCACAGGAATTTCCAATCACGGCAGCGGCTGTGTCCCAGCATCTTAAAGTGTTGCGTGAAGCGGGAATTTTGGTAATGGAGAAGCAGGCGCAAAAACGCTTATATCAAATAAACCCACAGGCGTTTGATGAGCTTGAATCCTGGGCCAAACAGATGAAGGCTACCTGGGAATCTCGTTTTACTCAACTTGATGAATTGCTTACAAAAGAAGAAGGAGCTTGATGTGAACGAAACCAAATTTACAATTAGTGATGACAGAAAGACATTATTCGTGGAACGTAAGTTTGATGCCCCGGTCTCAAAAGTCTGGGATTTTTGGACCGAACAAGAATTATTAGAGCAGTGGTGGGCACCTCTGCCCTGGAAGGCAGTTACCAAGAGCTTTGAATTTGGCGAAGGTGGACATTGGCATTACGCTATGACCGGTCCTGAAGGCGAACAACATTGGGGCTGGATGGGTTATTTACATATTGATCCGCAAAAGAATTTCCGCGGGAATGATCTTTTTTGTGATGAAGCAGGAACGGTTGATCGAAACCTGCCAACTGCTGATTGGCACAATGAGTTCATTGAAGATGGAAATGCCACGTTAGTGAAGGTGACAACAACATATAACTCCCCGGATGAGCTAAACAAGGTAATAGAGATGGGCATGAAAGAAGGTCTAACTATGACTTTGAATCAATTGGAAGAATTACTTTGATTTGCAGAACTTAGGAGTCGACTATGAGGAAGATCATTATTTTGACATTCGTTTCACTGGATGGTGTGATGCAGGCACCGGGAGGTCCGGAGGAAGATACAAGTGGGAATTTCAAACATGGCGGCTGGTCAGTGCCCTACTTTGATGAGGCCTTGGGCCAGGTAATGGGCAAACAAACCGGCAAAGCATTGGACATGTTGCTAGGCCGCAAAACTTACCAGGTAATGGCTGCGCACTGGCCAAACGCCAGCAAAGAAGAAGGGGCTGACGTCTTTAATAATGCAAAAAAGTACGTGGCTTCAAATACGCTGAACGAAGTTGCTTGGCAGAACTCGGAGTTATTGCAAGGTGAAATCGCAGATGCGATCATGAAGATCAAGCAAGAGGATGGGTCTGACCTGCAGGTACATGGCAGCAGCGAGCTAATTCAGACATTGTTAAAGCACGATCTGGTTGATGAATTATGGCTCAAAATCTTTCCTGTGCTCCTTGGAAGTGGAAAACGCCTGTTTGGTGATGGTACGCAGCCCAGCTCCTTTGCTTTAGTTGATGCACAGTCATTGCCAAGTGGCGTGATGATCGCCAATTACAAACGCGCCGGAGAGATCAAGACAGGATCATTCTAATAAATGCAATAGGTGGTCGCCAAACAGGGATCAATCCAAGATCTTATTTTTAGACCCTCAACGTTCCGCGGAAGCCCCTGGTGTCAGAGAAAGATTCCACACCATTGTGAAATATGAAGACATGGTTGTAACAGCGGTCGGCAAAGATGGGGAATAGGATTTATTATTCTGCCTATTTTCTCCAGTCAAGGGTGGCGATAAGCGTGTTCATGGCAACATCATTTCCAGAGACCCGCGTAAATGTGGAATCATCGATAGGTCTCCCACGCAAAACTGCTGAGATATCCTCATGGGTTGTGCGCACACGCGCGTCAGGGTCGATCGCCAGCCGGGCGGTCACGGTTGGGCGCTGATCAAGAACAACTTCCAAATATTCACCATCGATCTCTAACTCTATAACCATACGCTCAGGGGGCAAAGCGTCCCCTGCACGTACAAGGATAGCCTGAAGAGCCATAGCAACAGCTCGAATGCTGCGCTCATACTTTGCAGGTGCCACACGTCCGGCCCGCGCCCCCCAAAAACCAAGTTCTTCGAGGGTAGGGCGAATAGCAGCGCCTCGTTCTGTCAACGCGTAGAGGACTGTGTTGTGCGCATCTATTTGACGAACAAGGCCATCTGCTTCCAGGCGCCTCAGCCGTTCTGTGAGCAGGTTGGTGGCGATACCGGGCAGCCCATCCCTGAGTTCATAGAAGCGGGCAGAACCGCCCAGCAACTCGCGAAGAATGAGGATCGTCCAACGATCACCGATGATATCGAGGGCCGATGACATGGGGCATACCTGGTTATAACTCTTGCGGTCGGTATCCAATTTAATATTCTCAGTCATAATCGAATTATAACATAAATGAAAATATTATCAACTCATAACTTGATTTTTTAAAGCTATCATGCTATTATATCAACGGCTAGAGCGAAACTGACCTACTAAAAAGGAGTGAGAACATGATTCAAACCAAAGAACCCCTGCCAACTTTCCTTGCTGAACCTTCCAAGGTCGGCCAAGAGATCAGTGTGACTGGAAAATGGGTCCCGACAAAAAAAGGCGGATTGTTCAGAAAATCTGCTGAGTCCAAAGAAATGCTGGAAGAATGGGAAGACATTCATATGGGGGCTAAAAATGATGCCGGTGTCTTGTCAACAGAGATCAACCATGCTGTTGGCGAGGATGCTGTGCTGGTTCATCACGTTTTCAAGGATCCTGATGCTCTCGTTCACTATTTTTCTACGACTGCAACACAGCACATGGGCGCGCTTATTGAGGTCGCTAAACCTGAATTGCACCTCATTCGTGGAGTCAGCATTCCCGAACCCGCCAGGGAAACGATAATGGCAAAGAACGTTCCCGGGATGTTTGGAGAATATCTGTTTGGGTATGTGAAAGAAGACTATAAACGGCCTGACCCGGAGACGGCCATCCAAGTCACAGCCAAGTGGACATGCAAACCGGGAAATGAGAATGGCCTTGAAGAACTCAAGTACTGGTGGCAGCGCGTGGGTACTGAGGCACATTCCCTCGAAGCAGGATTGATAAGATTTGAGGCGTATCAGGTGATGGGCGAAGATGCCTTGATCATTCATGAAACATTTGAGACCAATGCTGAGTTGCAATACCACCTGACGAAAGGCACCGCTGAAAAATATAAAAAGGATATCGACAAGGTTGCCGAGCCTGAAGCCTACTTCTTCCGTGGGCCTGTTTCCTGGACAATCAGGACCTACTCCAAGTTCATGCACCTCCCAGCGACGTACTCAAGCCAGGGCAGTAATTTCACACAACCGGGGGGAAGCATGAGTGATGGAACAATAGAATAGATAGCTGTAGACTTGACCAGTTTGACCATCAAAAAAGCACCCAATTGGGTGCTTTTCGTTTACAGGATTTTATTTTAGACCCTCAGCGCGCCACGGAAGCCCCTGGCGCCATAAAAAGATTCCGCACCATTGTGATACACAAAGACGTGATTGAAGCGGCGGTCGGCAAATATGGCGCCGCCTAATTCCCTGATGGTAGGAGGTGTCTGTATCCAGCTTGACGTTTTTGTATCGAATTCCCCAATTTTCTGCAGATCCCGGTATTGCTTTTCGGCTAAAAGCTCGATGCCCATGGCTGCGGCGAGATCGATGGCATTACCACCTGGAAACACACCCTTCTTTTCCCTTTGTTGCTGGCCCTCTCCATCGTAACAAATACTCCTGCGGCCTGCAGGACTTTCCGCCGAACAGTCACAAAAGATGTATTCATCCGTCTTCCTATCATAGCCAATCACGTCCGGCTCACCACCGGTGCTTTCCATGGCATTCAGCGATGAGAGCTTTTCAGGTTGAGCCTCCAACTTTGCCTGGACTTTCGACCATTCAAGACCTTTATGGCGCTGCATATTTCCTTCAAAACGAAGCTTCAAAGTTTCAAGCAACACTTCACCTTGTTTGGGTGATATTTTCAAATTAACTTCAACTTTTGGAATTGGCTTGCCACTATCTTTTGATGGTTTTTTTGCCATGAATTGACTCCCGAGGATGTATAAGGACGTTTTGTATATTATAAGAAAGAAGCAGTACCGTCTTATAAACGAACTGCCGGATGAGAAAGAGATTTATAGCAATCCCTTGGCCCGCTTTCTTTCCAACACGTCTTGAACAAATTGTGCATCAACTAACTCCGCAAGCCCATTGGATGGAAATTGCATTGCCCATTCATATATATGATCAAAAGAAAAATGTTCCGGCTTAGGCAAGGGCGGAGTTTGACGCACCCGATCCAGGGCTTCTACAATCGGCGAAGCAATGCGGGTATATAAAGCTTCCGTCATTGCATCCAGAGTGCCGGCCTTTTGATATTCTTCCCTGTACCAACCAATGGAGAAGATATTGACAACTTCAACACGAGGATAATTTGAAACCATCAAATTCCAATGATTTTGGTTGCCATCGCCAGAGTGACGAATGTCAGAACGAATAATAACCGCCGGAATGTCTAATAGTTTGGCAAACATGTACTCAACAACCGTCCCGGAATCCAGGTCAGGGCCATCAAAGTTAAACAGACCAAAGTCACATTCCATAACAGCTTTAAGATCTTTGTTACGGACTTCAACACCACGGTTATTAACTACCTCAAAATTTTGGGGCACAACGCAGGAATAGCGTCCGTCTGATGTTTTTTCGATGTAATCTGCCAGAATGGCATTTCCGATGAGGTGTTTGTGGTCAAATAGATCGCCAGCAAAGTAAATTGTGTCTGCCTGATTCATGGGGCGGTGCCTTTTCTCAATTGAATTTGTTATGATGGTTATTCTAATATACTCATCTCCTCTCTCAGACCAATAGGATGAAACCATGCAGAAAAAAGAAATGAACTTCTTTATGAAAAACGACCAACTTCGCCCGGAATTGCGTGCCGATTACCCCGATGGCGTATATACCCTGGACCTGATCCGCGATGGTAAACGTTTCGGCACTACCCGGGATGAAGCTCTCGGAGAAATCGGGGAGACGGTGCTGTTATTCAACATCGACAAACCCGAGATGGAGGAAGTTGCCGTTAAGATCACCAGTGTACAGGTTCTGGAAAATGGGTCGACGGATGAGGCAGAGGAATGGTCGAAAAAAGAGGGCTGGTCAGTGGAATTCTATTTCGACTACGTCACTAAAATGGAAGTGAAGATCCAAACTTCCTTTGATGTTGTTGAATAAGGGTGCCACCCCCAAAATAACAATATAAATATGGTACAAATAGTAATATTCATAAAAGGAATTACCGTTGCCATAACCCAGAAAAAAAGGAGGTAGGAGTGGCTGTATCAACAAAGACTGTAGAGCTATCTTCAAAGGCCAAAAAAGTCTACGCCCAAATTTCCCAGGATACCCCCAAACTCGGCGATTTAAAAAAGATCGCTAAAGAGATAAAGAAGGACCATGAACTGGCCCTTGAGCTGTGGTCGACGGGTGAATACTATCCGCGGCTTTTGGCTATCCTCATTCTGGACAAAAATCTCCTTACCCAGGAATTCCTCGATGAGCTTACTGAGGAAATACTGGAGCATGATTACGATCAACGCAATCTATTGTCCGATTGGCTGCTGGCAAATCAATTAAGAAAAGCAAAGAAAACTATCGCATTGGTTGAAACCTGGGAAGACGCAAGTTCTCTCATCCTTCGCCGCATTTATTGGGACTACCAGGCTCGCCTGCGCTGGACGAAAGACTGCCCGGATAATGCCAAGGACCTCTTAGATGCTCTTGAAAAGAAAATTGGGGATGCTGAACCAGAAGTGCAGCGCATGATGAACTTCACGGTTGCCCAAATCGGCATCTATGAACCAGAGCATCGCGCGCATTGTATCGCCTTCGGCAAAAAGATGGCGCTCTACATTGACGAACCGGTACCAAGGAACTGCACATCGCCATACGTTCCCATATGGATCGATACTGTTGTAGAAAAGATTGGCTGATTCAACTGGTCAAGGCTTTTTCCCGTTCTCCTAACAGCCAACCTATGTGAGGCCCATAGTCAAAGGCACAACTTTTGGGGTCAGGTCACCAGCCTAATGTGTCCGTTATTTTATTTTGGATAAGAATTAATATCGCGAAGAAGATTGCCAAGAAGATGTAGCTAGCAATCGAATTTACAGCTAGGCCTAGAGCGCGTGCTAACGCATCGCCCAAAGCTGCACCAATAAATAGTGCGAGGACAATCTTTGTTATAAGTATGACGAAAGATTTAAGGAGGGATACGAAATCCATTCCTTATTGTATCTGGTGATAGAACCAATAAAGTTAAGTCACATTTTCGAATCGACTGTCTCTCGCGAGTTTGGCTAAGGCCTGGAGTTCTTCTGGCTTTCCGACAACGATCAGCGTATCCTGGGGCTCGAAGGCCAAATCCGGCAACCAATCCAATACTTCGTGCCCTGCGCCCCTCAAAATCGAGAGGATGTTGGCACCTGTTCGGGTTCGTACTGAAGCATCACTCATTTTTTGGCCGACCAGTGAAGAATCAGGAGATATCTCAATTTCTTCCAGGAAAAAACCCAAGCCATCATCGCGCATGACAGCATCCAGGAAAAATGTCACATGGGGTCTGGTTAACTGATTAACAATGCGGTAGCCGGCAATATTATATGGAGATACAACCCGGTCTGCACCTGCCATCTTTAATTTTGCTTCGATCTCTTCATCTGTAGACCGACCTACAATGGTCAGATCGGGATTTATTTTCCGGGCACTCAAAGTCACATATACATTCTCGGCATCGCTATTCAACGCTGCGACCAATCCTTTTGCACGATCAATGCCTGCCTGACGCAGAGTTTCATCGATAGTTGCGTCTCCCAAAATTGCGGGAATCCCCATCTGCTCAAACCGGTCAGTCAATGCCTTATCCATGTCGATAACTACGCAGGGCAATCCTTGATTTTGAAGCGCCACCGCGACGTGCTCCCCAACTCTTCCTATTCCGCAAACGATGTAGTGTTCTTCCATAGCCTTCACTCTCCGCATAAGGCGCCTTAACTTCAGGGTTCCGGCCAACTCACCAGCCACGACAAACTCTGTTAGGGTCCCAAACAAAACGGCAATAAAGATCACCCCTAAGATGATGATAATGCCTGTAAAAACCTGTCCGGGCGGTGTTAGTGGCCGTACTTCCCCGTAACCCACTGTTGAAAGCGTTATGACGGTCATATATAGCGCTTCAAACAAGGTGAATTTCTCGATCCACATATACCCCACAATACTTACTGCAAACAAGATCAGCGCAGCGATCAACGAGCGCGTCAATCTGTTTCCCAGGACTGATCTCGCAAAGTTAGAACTCTTCATGTGGCAACAATTATATCGAGGATGACTAAACTGCTGCACAGTTTAGTTCATGAGTTTGCTACTTAAACTCTCTAAACAACAGCCTTCCTGTTATGTCAACCGCCAACTATGTAGAGAATGCTGCGCATTCTCTTAAGGCAAAGCTACGCTTTGCCACCGTATAATTGAAGCAGCCATGCCTGTTTACGTAGAAATCGCTGTGAACGTCCCCCAGGTCTCAGGGGGCTTTCATTACCACCTGCCCCCTGGACTGGAAGATAGATTGAAAGTTGGGCAACTGGTAGAAGTACCCTTTGGGCAACAACGCGTGCAAGGCGTGGTGCTGCGTTTCATCGACGAGCCGGAAGTGGATGAAACCAAAGCCGTCACAGCTATCATCGATGCTGCCGCAGTCGTCACCCCCTCACAGATCGAACTGGCAAAAGAGATCAGCCAGCAAACTTTGGCACCACTGGCCGCCAGCATGGGCTTAATGCTGCCGGTGGGCCTCAGTCAGCAGGCCGATGTGCTCTATTCCCTCACGGATACGCCTATTGAGGGCGAATTGAACGACCTGCAACAACGCATCGTGCAGGCCCTACACAAACGCGGCCCCTTACGTGGCCGCCAACTGGATCATGCTCTGCCGCGCCGCAACTGGCGCGCCGCTGCTACAGCACTGATAAAACAGGGCATCCTCAGCCGCCAGCCGGTGCTGCCGCCGCCCAGTGTACGCGCCAAGTATGTGCGCACGGCCCAACTTTCGATCCCGCCGGAAAGTCTTCCTGAAGTCATTGCTGATTTCCCCACGGCATGGCGCACAAAAGAACGGCGGCAGGCCATCCTGGTGTTCTTGGCGCGCGAAGCCGAACCGGTGGACGTTGCCTGGGTTTACGCTGAAACGGACGGCAAAATAGAGGACCTGCGGCAACTGGCCGAGCGCGGCTGGGTCATGCTGCGCGAAGAAGAAGTCATACGTGACCCTCTGTACGGCCTGGCCTATGACCCCAGTGAAGCCCCCCAACTGACCAAAGACCAACAGGCTGTGTGGGGTGCGATTGAGGCGGGCTTTGAAAATGGCAGCCCCAAGCCCTTCCTGTTGCATGGCGTGACAGGCTCCGGCAAGACTGAGATCTATTTGAGCGCGGTGGAGGCAGCCATTGAGCAGGGCAAACAGGCCATCGTGCTGGTGCCCGAGATCGCGCTCACGCCCCAAACGGTGCGGCGTTTCATGGCGCGCTTCCCCGGGCGCGTGGGCTTGATGCACTCGCGACTCTCACCGGGCGAACGTTACGATACCTGGCGGCGGGCACGCGCCGGGCAACTGAGCGTGATCGTGGGGCCGCGCAGTGCTCTTTTTGCGCCTTTGCCCAATATCGGCCTGATCGTGGTGGATGAGAGTCATGACGATTCCTATTACCAGAGTTTGCAGCCCCCGTACTACCATGCGAGGCAAGCAGCGATGGCTTATGCCGCACTGTTGAATGCGGTGTGCATTTTAGGCACGGCCACACCGGATGTGGATACCTATTACCAGGCGCAAAGCGGCAAACTCAAATTACTGGAACTGCCCCGCCGCATCCTGGCCCACGAGGAAACGGTCAAAGCACACATCAAAGATGCCCCGGTTAGGCTCCGCTATGCTCAAGCGGAGGGCAAGGCCCAGGCCACCGACCTGCCACCGGTTGACATAGTGGACATGCGGGAAGAGTTAAAAGCCGGTAACCGCTCCATTTTCAGCCGGCAATTGCAGGAGAGTTTGGAAGGCGTGTTGGATGCCGGGCAGCAGGCCATTTTGTTCCTCAACCGGCGTGGCTCGGCCACCTACGTGTTTTGCCGGGATTGCGGCCACGTCTTGCGCAGCCCGCGCAGCGACGTGCCCATGACCTATCACGATGGTCAAAAGCGATTGGTTGACCATCACACAGGCTATACGCGCCAACTCCCCGATAAGTGTCCCAACTGCGGCAGTTCACGTATCCGCCAGTACGGCACCGGCACGGAGCGCGTAGAAGCAGAAGTGCAGGCGCTTTTCCCAAAGGCGCGCACGCTGCGCTGGGACCACGACACCACGCGGCAAAAAGGGGCGCACGACATCATCCTGAGTCATTTCTCCAACCAGCGCGCCGACATCCTGGTGGGCACACAGATGCTGGCCAAAGGGCTGGACCTCCCCTTGGTCACCCTGGTGGGGGTAGTGTTAGCCGATGTGGGTATGCACCTGCCGGATTATCGTGCGGGGGAACGCGTCTTTCAGGTGCTGGCGCAGGTAGCGGGGCGGGCTGGGCGCAGTGCCCTGGGCGGGCAGGTGGTGTTGCAGAGTTTTCACCCGGAGCACTACGTCATCCAACATGCCGCATCGCACGACTATGCTGGTTTTTACGAAGAGGAACTGGCTTATCGCAAACAACTGGCCTACCCGCCGTACACACAGCTGCTGCGGCTGGAATACCGCCATAATAATGAAAACAATGCGGAGAAAGAAGCCATGCGTCTGGGGGCACAGATCAAAGACTGGCTGTACAAGGATGAGCGACGCGCCACCCAAATGATCGGCCCGGCCCCCTGCTTCTACACCAAACTGGACGGCCAGTATCGCTGGCAGATCATTTTGCGCGGCCCCAACCCTGCCTCTTTGCTGGCAGGGCGAAAACTGGGGGACTGGCGAGTAGAAGTCAATCCACCCGCTCTGCTATAATAGGTCGCTGCCTAAATCTTTTGTTGGAGGCCCACATGTCCGTGCGTCGTGAGGTCGTGCGTTGGGAAGAAGTCGAGCGCCTGATCGACCATCTGATGGTACAGTTCGAGCACGAATTTGAGGCTATGGTCATCATCACCCGTGGGGGCATTGTGCCGGGGGGGATGCTGGCCGAAGCCATGGATATCAAAGACATCCTGACCGCGGCTGTTAATTTCCCGGCCGAAATGGAACGCGAACGCGAAAAGCTGCTGGCCTGGCCGCAGTTCATACAATTCCCCGAAGACGATCAATTACGCGGCCGCCGTGTTTTAGTGATGGATGACGTATGGGGTTCGGGACGCACCAGCACAGCTGTTAAGAACCGTGTCTCGGCGGCGGGTGGTTTGCCGCAAACCAGTGTGCTGCACTTCAATCCTTATCGCAACCTGTTCGGCACAGCGCGCCCGGATTATTTCGCGGCCAGTACAGACGCCTTCATTGTTTATCCATGGGAGCTGGACCGTGGCAGCGATTCCATGCTGGGCAATATGCCCCAGTTTGGCGAGGGCTAATCAACGCCCGTCTCTCTCTGAATGAGTAAATTTAGCGGAAATATTTTGATCACCGGGGCTTCTACCGGCATAGGCGAAGCCTGTACCCTTCACATGGCAAAGTTGGGCTACCGTGTCTTCGCGGGGGTGCGCAAAGAAAAAGATGCGGAGCGCCTCCAACAGCAGGACAGCCAGAAGATCGTCCCCGTTTATCTCGATGTATTAAATGAAAAGCAGATAAAACAAGCAGTTTCCCAAATTGCTGAAAGTGTAGGGGACAACGGATTGCAGGGCCTGGTCAACAATGCCGGGATCGCGGTGGTGGGGCCTTTGGAGTACCTTCCGCTGGAAGACATCCGTCGTCAAATTGAGATCAACGTCTACGGCCAGATCGCCGTTACGCAGTCCGTATTGGAATTATTGCGGCAAGGGCAAGGCCGTATCGTCAACATGAGTTCCCTAAGTGGGCGGTTTGCCTTCCCGCTGTATGGGGCTTACGCGGCCTCCAAATTCGCCCTCGAAGCCATCACCGACGCGTTGCGGCGGGAGTTAGCCCCCTGGAAGATGCACGTTGCCAGCATCGAACCCGGTGTGATCAGAACGCCGATCTGGGAGAAATCGCTCAAGACAAACGAGACCACGCTGGACCAGTTACCTGCGGAAGCCTATGAACGATATGGTGAGCGCATTGAGGCAGCTCGCAAAGGGGCGGCGCGTTCCGGCAAAGGCGGTTTGCCACCGGAAGAAGTGGCCAAAGTGGTGGCCCATGCGCTAACGGCCAGACGGCCTAAAACGCGTTATGTCCTGGGGAGGAATGCAAAGCCATTGGTTTTCTTGACGCGCATCCTGCCTGATTGGTTATTAGATCGTATTACGGCTGCAAGTAGCTAGTTGGCTTGATTAACGACTACGGCCTGATCGGAAACAGGGATGACGATACCGGCGGCATCGAAGGCCATCTTGATACGTGAGATACCCTCATCGACTGCGGCGTTATAACCGATCGCTCCCTCCTGGTACCAATAAAAAATCTTGACCTGAATAGCAGTAGCCCCGAAACTGTCAAAGCGGAAGTTAACTTCTTCCTCCACACCGGGGATTGCGCGGATGGCCTCTATGGCTGTACGGCGCACCAACTCCAGGTCGCTGTCGTAAGCGACGCCCAGGCTGATGTCCAGCAAACGGCGCTTGACGCGTGTGTAATTGATCAAAGAACTCGTGAAGACATCGGCATTGGGGATGGAAACGTGTAAGCCGTTGTTAGCCGTCATTTGGGTATCGCGCAGGTTGATGGCCGTTACACTGCCAGTATAGCCCGCCACCTCAATGGTGTCGCCGATGTCGAAAGGTTGCAAAATCAACAATAACAAGCCGGCCACAAAATTCTTGCTGACATCCTGCAGAGCAAAACCGATGGTGAAGCCCACGATGCCCAGACCAGTGAGCAGGGCCGTGATGTCCACACCCGCCTGGTCGGCAGCCAGTAAGATGCCCAAACCGATCACGCTCCATTGCGTGATACGCGATAAAAGGATGGAGATCTCCTGGTCGGCCTTGCGGTGCTGCAGGCCACGGGAGACGATGCCCCTGATAAAGCGGGCCAGATAAACCGCCACCACCAGAACCAGGAGAGCGGTCAGTAATTGGGGGATATTAGTGAGCAGCATCTGCCACCATTCGACCAGAACAGCCATCACGTTTTGCAAGGTTTCGTCCACAGCGGTGCTCCTTTGTGCAGCTTAACTATACCGTAAATGCCTACGGTAGAATCATGGAATGCCTGCTGTATCTGTGATCTTGCCCTGCTATAACGCAACTGCCACACTCAATGAAACGCTGGAAAGCCTGGCTGCCCAAACTCATCATGACTTCGAGATTGTGGCGGTAGATGACGGCTCAACGGATGGGACTGCGGATATGCTGGCAACCTGGGCTCAGAGCGAACCGCGTTTGCGAGTGATCACCCAGGAGCATGCCGGTGTGATCGGGGCGGCGAACACGGCACTGGCGAATTGCGAAAGCACTTATGTGGCGCGCATGGATGCCGATGATCGCGCCCATCCAGAACGGCTGGCAAAACAGGCAGCTTACCTGGATGCACACCCAGATGTCGGGGTGGTAGGTTGCCTGGTGCGCGGCTTCCCCGAAAGCGAACTACGTGAGGGCTTTCGCATCTATATCGATTGGCTGAATTCGTTGGTCAGCAATGAAGACATTCGGCGGGAGATGTTCGTGGAAAGTCCGATCGCCAACCCCAGCGCCATTTTCCGAAAAGAACTGGTGCTTGATGCGGGTGGATATCAGGATCGCGGCTGGCCTGAGGATTATGACCTGTGGTTGCGTCTTTATCTATCGGGTGCAAAGTTCGCCAAAGTGCCTGAAGTGTTGCTGGACTGGCGTGACCACCCCACACGCCTGACCCGCGCCGACAGTCGTTACTCGCTGGAGAATTTCATCCGTACCAAAGCACATTACATTGCCCAAGGCCCGCTGGTGGGGCGCGATGCGGTTATTTTGTGGGGGGCGGGCATGATGGGTAAACGAGTAAGTAAACATTTGCTACGAGCAGAAGTACCTTTAGTAGTCTTTGTGGATGTCGACAAAGCCAAGATCGGGCGTACGCGGCGGGGGCTGCCCATCGTCTCGCCGGATGAATTGATGGAATGGTGGGGGCGCTACGAGAACCCGGCGTTGTTGGCGGCGGTGGGGGCACGCGGGGCACGCAAATTGATACGGGCGCGGCTCAATGAGTTTGGATTGGTTGAAGGGAAAGATTGGTGGGGAGTGGCTTAGATATTTAGGTGCACAATACTTAATACTCATTTAGTATGACACCGGACATGCAGGAGGTGGACCGTGACAGGAAATAATTACATTGAGCTAATCCGCAAATTTATTGACAAGAAAATGTCAACAGTTGAATTTAAAAGAACCTTCTTTCAAACGTTTAAAAATGAACCCAAAGGAATGGAGAAAGAACAATTTTTAATATTGGATAGGTTCTTTGTCGCATTGGATGCGTATTGGGAAGGATGGGAAGAGGATCAAGAAAATCCTTGGGGAATTACTGAAGATACATTGAGGAAAGAGGCCCAAGATACTCTGGACCGTTTGCTGAAATTACATGAAAACGATGGATTAAATCTGCCACCATAAAAATGACAAATAATGAAACAGCCCCTGACGATCAGGGGCTGTTGTTATCAATGGTGTCGATTGCTAGTTCGAGATCAGGGCCTGCCAGGTTTGGGGGCCAATAATGCCATCTACCAAGAGGAAATTGGCAGTCTGGAAGTCTTCTACAGCGCTCTCTGTTAGCGGGCCAAAGGTCCCATCCACGGCAATGCCAGCGCCAAATTTGTTGACCAGCAAGGATTGAGCAGCCCTTACGGCATCACCTATGCTGCCATTCTGCACGGTCTTGCCGCTGATGAGGGCGCTCCAGGTATCCGGTCCGACGATGCCATCCACAGTCAGGCCCTCCGTCATTTGGAAACCCTGCACACGGTTCTTGGTTTGGGGACCAAAATTGCCGTCTACGACTAATACATAACCATAGGAACGCAGCAGGTGTTGCAAGGCAGTTACTTCAGCACCTGTATCACCCTGCTTGACTATCGGCCAGGCATTGACGATAGGTTCCGGCGTTGGCGTCAGCGTGGGGGTAGGCGGAGGGGGCGGAGTCATCACGGGCAACTGCGAGGTGTCGCCAGCCAGAGTGGCGAATTCCAGCCACAGCCAGCAGGTGCCTGCGGCGTCGGGGTTGTTGATGATGACATAATCCACGCCCTGCCCCAGGCCAACCACATTACCAATTTCGCCGACCACTAAAGCACCCAACAAGTCATAGACCAGGCCGGGGCCGGTGCGGCAATTGGTGTTCTGGCTAACGGTGACCGTAGGAGCACCCAAGGTAGCCGTGGGGGTGATGGTGGCCGTGAGTTCCGGCGTGGGAGTAGCGGTGGCTTGGGCATCTGGCGCCTCTTCAGCAGGCGTTTCAACTGCGTCTCCCTCCGCTCCTTCTCCATTGGCCTCTCCAGCCTCAAGGGTCAATACGGCGGCCTCCAACAATTCTTCCTGGCTGAGTGTAGGCTCGCCGTTGGTATCGCTGGAAACCGTCAGGTTACAGGCGGCCAGAATAAGGCTGCCCAGTATTAAAAACAACAGATTTCGTTTGGCGTTCATGTTCTTCTCCTTCTGAAACAAAGCATGATTGCTTATTAGCTTCCAAACGTAGCTGGGGAGTGAATTGTTAGCAATAAAATCATAGGAAATAGGTCATATATCTCAAAATAGCTTGGTTTAGGGCATATGTCAACTTTTGTGGAAAGACGTGAGTGGTGAATCTATTACACGGGCGAACGACGATGCGGTAAACCACATCGTTTTTGAGTTTACTTCGCAAACTCCACAGCTTCTACACTCTCAGGATGACTCATGACTGCTGGGTTAGAATAAAGAGACTATGGACCTCGACAACAGCATCAAACCAGGACTAAAAAGCGAGCAAAACTTCACCGTTCTCGAAGAGCACAGCGCCGCCCACATTGGCAGCGGCACGGTCAGTGTGCTGTCCACCCCCTCCATGATCGGTTTTATGGAGATCACGGCACGCAGTATGCTGGATGAAGTCTTGCCGGATACGCACAGCACAGTGGGGGTGCGGGTGGACGTACGCCATCTGGCTGCCAGCCCCATCGGCAGTGAAGTAAAAACTTGCGCTGAAGTGCTCAACGTGCACGGCAACCGTGTGACTTTATCCATAGAAGCCTGGTACGGCGACACCCAGATCGGGGCAGGGCAGCATGACCGTTTTATTATCGAGAAAGAACGTTTTATGCGGCGGGTGGCAGGCTAAAAAATGATGAATTTGTTTTTTGCCTCGGGCGCACCGCGGTGCGCCCCTACACCGGGGCATTTGGGGAACAAGTAGTATCGAGTTCCTGACTCCCGTGTTAGCAGCCAACTTGTAGGCCCTCCTCGCCTGGCTTATAATCTCTTTATGCCCATCCTGGATCCCAATTCATTTGAATTCATCAGTCGCAGCGCCGATCAAACCCGGCGTGTGGGTATGCGTTTGGGATCCATCCTGGAAGCCACGGACGTGATCTGTTTGGAGGGTGAATTGGGCACGGGCAAAACCACTTTTGTGCAGGGGATTGCCGCCGGTTGGGGCTCGCTGGATGCTGTTTCCAGCCCGACCTTTGTGCTGGTGAATGTATACCGTCGCCCGGACGGCCAGAGGCTGGCCCACATGGATGCCTATCGCCTGAGTGGTCCCAGCGAAGCAGATGCCCTTGATCTGGATACATTGTTAGATGGTGGGCCTTTAGTGGTCGAATGGCCTGAGCGCATTGCGGAAGCCCTTCCCGGTGAACACCTCTGGGTCCAAATGCGCCATATTGCTGAAGAACAGCGCGGCATGCAGTTCTCGGCCAAAGGGCAACATTACCTTGACCTGTTAAAAGACCTGCACGAGCACATGTTTGGAGTAGCTTGATGTTGTTAGCCCTGGATACCTCTACCAAAACGATGGGCATCGCCATCTATGATGGCGTCAGCGTGTTAAATGAAAGCACGTGGGCCAGTGGCCTGCACCACACGATTGAATTAGCCCCGGCCATCGAAGATGCGTTGCAACGCGCCAAAGTCAGCCTGGAAGATATTGAAGTCATCGGCGTTGCCAAAGGGCCTGGCTCCTACACTGGTTTGCGTATCGGTCTGGCGGTGGCTAAAGGCCTGGCCTTGGCCCACCATTTTGCGTTGGTGGGCGTGTCCTCGCTGGATGTAATTGCCACGGCCCAGCCCTTACAAGATGCACAATTAGCTGCAGTGTTGGAAGCGGGGCGCGGTCGCCTGGCAGTGGGCTGGTATCAAGTGAAAGAAGAAAGCTGGCAAGCCAAGGGCGACCCTGAAGTGCTCACCCCTGAAGAACTTACGGCCAAGATCAAGAAACCCACTGTGGTTGCTGGTGAATTAAATGCGGATGCGCGCAAGGTACTTGCCCGCAAACACAAGAATGCTATCCTAGCCTCACCTGCTCTCAGCGTGCGGCGGCCATCCATACTGGCCGAACTGGCCTGGCGGCGCTGGCAAAATGAAGAAACAGACGATCCCGCCACACTGGCCCCGGATTATCTGGCTGTGGGAGAACCGATCCCCTCATGAGTGCCGTATCCCTGACCAACACGCTCACCCTGCGGCCCATGCTACCGGACGACGTTCACAGTGTGCATGCTGTAGAGGAATCGTCTTTTGTTTCGCCCTGGCCCTTGAGTAGTTACCGCTTTGAAGTTGAGCAGAACAAAGCCTCACGGCCTCTGCTGGCCGAAGTTGAGCAGGTTGACGGTAGCAAACAAATTGTCGGCCTGATCGTCATCTGGCTGCTGGTGGATGAAGCCCACATTGCCAATATCGCAGTAGATCCAGACTATCGCCGCCAGGGCATTGCCTGCAAATTGATGCAAGCTGCATTAGATGATTGCGCGCAGAATGGAGCGGTGTATGCTTCACTTGAGGTACGCTCCAGCAACACCGCGGCCCAGGCGCTCTACAAACGCTTTGGCTTTGAGAGTGTTGGAATACGTAGAGCTTACTACCAGGATAATAAAGAGGACGCCATCCTCATGACCCTACAGAATTTATCTGAAGAAACTATATCCCAAATGGAATGTGAAACGGATTTGTCTGCATAGTCCGAATGGTCTCAGCAAGGCCAATGAAGGAATGACCACATAGACTAGCTGACTACTCCCTGGAGGAACAACGTGGAAGCACAGGAAACATTAAAAGAGATCGCCGAAGAAACCCGGGCTTGTACGAACTGCGAACTACATCATTCCCGCAAGCATGCCGTCCCCGGGGACGGCCCCGCCAACGCGGAGATCATGTTCATCGGTGAAGGCCCCGGCTTTCATGAGAACGAACAGGGGCTGCCTTTCGTGGGTGCAGCGGGCAAATTCCTGGAAGAATTGCTGGCTTCCATCGATCTCAAGCGTGAAGATGTCTTTATTACAAACGTGGTAAAATGCCGCCCGCCTGGAAATCGAGACCCTCAAGCGGATGAACTTTCCGCCTGTGGCGACTATCTTGAACGACAGATCCAGGCGATCAATCCCAAGGTGATCGTGACCTTGGGCCGTTTTTCAATGGCGCGTTATATGCAAAACGCCAAGATCAGTCAGGTGCATGGCAATCCCATGCGCGTGCGCGGCAGGCTGGTAGTGCCTATGTTCCATCCGGCGGCTGCACTGCACCAACCCTCACTGCGAAAAACGGTCGAAGAAGACTTCGCCCGCCTGCCAGAGTGGATCGCACAAGCGGGCGACATCCCTGAAATGGAGGAACAGGCTCCTGCCGAAGAAAACGGCGAAGATGCCGAGCAGTTGAGCCTTTTCTGATCGTATGACCACAACTAAAGACACTTTGCTTCAAAAGCTGGAAGCGAATGAAGCCAAAATGGTCGTTTTGGGCCTGGGCTACGTCGGTTTGCCGTTAGCCGCTGTATTTGGTGAATCCGGCTTCCACGTTACCGGTATTGACCCCGACAAGAACAAGATCGATCAATTGCAGGCAGGTGAGTCCTACATCCCGGATGTACCCAGTGCTGAGATCAAGCCGCTGGTGGACAAGGGCCAGTTCCGCTCGAGCACCGATTTTGCCGAATTGAAGGATGCCGATGCGGTCAGCATCTGCGTACCAACGCCATTGCGAAAAACCGGCGACCCCGACCTTTCCTATATTCTTGCTGCAACGGAAGATCTGGCGCAGTACCTTCACCCCGGCATGGTCATCGTGCTCGAGTCGACCACCTACCCGGGCACAACGCGTGAACTGGTGCTCGATAAGCTAACTGAGAACAATGACCTCGAGGTCGGCAAGGACTTCTTCCTGGCATTTTCGCCTGAACGTGTGGACCCGGGCCGCGAGGACTGGACCACCAAGAACATGCCCAAAGTGATCGGCGGGATCACACCCGATTGTAGCGAGGTGGCCTCAGCCTGGTATGGGCAGGCTCTTGAGAACGTGGTGATGGTTTCCTCGGCTGAAGTGGCCGAAATGGCCAAGCTACTGGAGAATACCTTCCGCATGGTCAACATCGGGCTGGTCAATGAGATGGCCGTGATGTGTGACCGGCTGGGTGTGGACGTTTGGGAAGTGATCGACGCGGCAGCTACCAAGCCATTTGGTTTTATGAAGTTTACTCCCGGACCCGGTTTGGGTGGGCACTGTATCCCCATTGACCCTTTGTATCTCTCCTGGAAACTCAAATCGCTGAACTATACGGCGCGCTTCATTGAACTAGCCTCGGAGATCAACACCAACATGCCACGCTACGTGGTCGATAAAGTGCAGGATGCGCTCAACCAACATGCCAAATCACTTAACGGCAGCCATATCCTGGTTTTGGGGGCAGCTTACAAACCGGATATCGATGACCTGCGCGAGTCCCCCGCACTGGACGTGATCGGCCTGTTGCGTGAAAAGCAGGCCACGGTCAGTTACCACGACCCTTACATCCCGCACCTCAGCCATGAGGATTGGGCTTTGGACAGCGTTGACGATCTGACGGCCGCCGTCAAGGATGCCGATTGTGTGTGCATCATCACTAACCACAGCAACTACGATTATGCAGCCATCGTTGAAGCTGCCAAACAGGTCGTGGACACGCGTAACGCCACCGGCCACTCCGGCAATACACATCCGAAGGTGCTCTCTCTCTAAATGGCTCGTTATCTGGTTACCGGCGTAGCCGGCTTCATTGCTTCGCGAGTAGCGGAGTTATTGCTCAAAGATGGGCACACCGTTGTGGGTGTGGACAACATGAACGATGCGTACGACGTGCGCATGAAACAACATCGCCTCGAGCAGATCGAGGGCACGGAAGGTTTCCAATTCCACCAATTAGATATTGGCGACAAGGAAGCTGTGGCAGCGCTGGCGGACGATGGCCCCTACGATGCCGTCATCAACCTGGCCGCACGCGCTGGGGTACGCGCCAGCCTGGAAGACCCCTGGGTGTACGTGCGTACCAATATGGATGGCACACTGAACTTGCTGGAACTGTGCCGCCACCATAACATCAAAAAGTTCGTGCTGGCTTCCACCTCCAGCATTTACGGCGCGGATGCTCCCCTGCCTACCCCCGAAACGGCCAACAGCAGCACGCCTTTGCAGCCTTACGCGGCTACAAAAAAAGGCGCGGAAGCCATGTGCCATGCTTATCATTTCTTGTATGACATTGACGTGACCATCGTGCGCTACTTCACAGTGTACGGCCCGGCGGGCAGACCTGATATGGTCATGTTCCGGTTTGCCAAGTGGATCCGTGAGGGTGAGTCGATTCAACTCAACGGCGATGGGGAACAGTCGCGCGGCTTCACCTACGTGGATGACGTAGCCCGCGGCACGATTTTAGCGACCAAGAACCTGGGCTTTGAGATCATCAACCTGGGTGGACACGAGTCGATAACGATTAATGAACTGATCGCGCTATTGGAAGAACACATCGGCAAAAAGGGACAGGTGGAACGCTACCCCTTCCCGAAGGCCGACGTGATCGCCAGTTGGGCCAATGTGGAAAAGGCGGGAAAAATGTTGGGTTGGGAACCGGCGATTTCTTTGCAGGAAGGCGTGAAGCGTGTGGTGGATTGGTACGAAGAACAACGCCACTGGGCTCAGGACCTCGACCTGGACTGAGCCTGCATGCTAAACAACATCCTCAATCGCTCCCAAGAGCTTTTCAACCGCGTCTTCGAAACTGAAGTCCTCCGCCGCATTGTTAAGAATTCAAGTTATTTAGTCAGCGCCAGCGGTTTCACGGCTGCGTTGGGCTTTGTGCAAAGCATTTTTGTAGGGCGCTTGCTGGGGCCGGCTGGGTTAGGACTTTTCTCTGCCGTGCGCAGCTTCACCGGCGTAGCAAACCGTTTTGCTTCTTTCCGCATCCACGAAATGGTGGTGCGCCACGTGCGTCTTTATGAAGAGAGCGGGGAACACGAGAAGGGGGCGGCTGTTTATAAGATCGCCGGCCTGTTGGAAATGGCCGGGGCCATCGTTGCTTTTGGCATCATCTGGAGCTTGTCGGGGTTAGGAGCGCGGGTCTTTGGGCAAGACCCTACCACTGCACCGCTGTTCGTTTTATACGGTTCCGTGGTGCTTATCAACCTATTGTTTGAAAGCTCAACGGGCTTGTTGCAGGTCTTTGACCGCTTCCGTGTCATGGCAGGCATTACGGCAGTGCAGGGAGTTTTTACCCTGGCCTTTGTGGTAATGGCGTTCTTGACGCAGGCCAGTTTAAACGGTGTAGTGCTCGCCTACGTAGCGGGTAAATTGCTGGGCGGTGTGGCAACCACAGTGGCAGCCTTCATAACAGCAGGGCAGGAATGGGGCTGGTCGTGGTGGCGCGTGCCACTTAATGTTCTCAAGCAGGATCGCCGCAGACTCCTGACCTTTGCTTTCAGCACCAATGCCAGCGGAACCATCAGCCTGATCGCCAAAGACAGTGAAGCTTTATGGATCTCCGGTTTCCTGGGAACCACCCAGGCCGGATTTTACGGCGTGGCGCTGTGGCTAGTAGGCATCTTGCAGATCCCTATCAGCCCACTACCCAACACAACTTACCCGGAAATATCGCGGGAGATCGCACGCAAAGATTGGAAAAGTACGCGTTACGTTTTACGGCGTGGTTCGTGGTTGGCGACGGCCTATTCATTGCCAGTCACCGTCGGTCTAATCGCCCTGGGCTGGTGGTTGATCCCCTTCGTGTATGGGGAAGACTTTGCGCCGGCCTACCCTGTGCTGGTGATCCTGTTGATCGGCTATACCTTCACCAATATCTTTTACTGGAACCGTATCGCTCTACTGGCTCTCAACAGACCTGTGTTTCCCACCGTTGTGAACTTCATCGGCATGTTGCTTAAGGTAGCAGGCATCTTATTATTTGCAAGCCGGTTCGGCGCACTGGCTTTTGCAGGTTTGCTGTCCGGGTACTTTATCTTCACGGTTGGCGCTGCTGCGGCGCGTGTGCTGCTGGACCTAAGGCAGCGTGAGGCAAGCGAAACCCCAGCATGAAGGTTGCCTTAATCGCGCCTTCGCGCATCCCGGCGCGTACTGCCAACAGCATACAGACCATGAAGATGGCCCAGGCCTTTACCCGGCTAGGACATGAGGTGGCTGTGTTGGTGCCTGGATCCGATCCGCAACTCAGTTGGGATGAGATTGCCAATCACTATGGTTTAGACACTGAGTTCCACATGCAGTGGGTACCGACCCGTATGCGCACACGAGGTTACGGTCTGGGCCTCAAGGCCTACAATGCAGCGCGCAGATGGGGTGCAGAGGTGATCTACACGCGGCTGCCGCAAGCGGCAGGCTTCAGCAGCATTCGCGGCTTTCCAACCATCTTTGAAATGCACGACATGCCACGCGGCCGCATTGGCCCGCACCTGTTCCGCAACTTCCTCAATAATCCTGGGGCAAAGCGGCTGGTGGTCATCACCCAGGCCCTGGCCGATGACCTGGCAGATCGATTGGGTGCTCCCAGCGAACCGCCTTTTACATTGATTCAGCCGGATGGCATTGACCTGGAACGTTATGCTGACCTGCCGGAGCCGCAAAACGCACGCAAAGAGTTGGGTTTTGCGGAGGGTTTCACGGCGGGCTACACTGGTCATTTATATAAAGGGCGTGGTGCAGAACTACTTCTGGATATGGCAGAGGGATTACCAGATGTCAATTTTTTACTGGTGGGTGGCGAACCGGCTGACGTGGAGCGAGTACGGGAACTGGCAAGTTCCAAAGGGTTGACCAACGTGCAGCTCACGGGTTTTGTGCCCAACGCCGAACTGCCTCAATATCAGGCTGCCTGCGACGTCTTGCTGATGCCCTACCAATCCGAGGTAGCAGCTTCTTCCGGTGGGGATATTTCCGACTACCTCAGTCCCATGAAGATGTTCGAGTACCTGGCTGCGGGGCGCGCTATCATGACCAGCGACCTGCCCGTGCTGCAGGAAGTACTAAATGAAGAAGTGGCTGTTATCGTGCCGGGGGATGATGTGGAAGCCTGGGTGGAAGTGTTGCTAACGCTAAAGGACTCCAGTCCAAAGCGTACAGCGCTGGGTCAGAATGCCCGCATGCTGGTGCAGCAGTACACATGGGAGGAGAGAGCAGCAACCTTGCTAAATGGCATAGAAGGGGGATAATTTGGATCGACGAATTTACTCATCAAATTGAACGCTTGTCGCTCAATATACAGTGGAGGCTTGTTATGAAGCGATGGCAGGTAGTTCTACTGATCTTTCTTGGTCTGGTCATCTTTGGCATTGGCTATATTTCGGGGTTTTCAGAAATAACCACTATAAGTGAAGTTGGTTATATGACACTGGAAATACCGGTTCCCCAACCTGCCAGGATACAGAACTCTGAATTCGCTGACCAGGAAGAGTTTTCTAGGTTTATCTGGCATGATTCTGGACACGAATATTTTATTTGGAGTATGTATACAGATGTTTTTTTGGACAGAAGTGAATTTGAAACAATTCAGGATATAGAAGAGTATTATCGCAGTGAGTTAATTAAATTGGGATGGGAAGAGACACGTACTGAAACCTGTAATCCCTACATGCAGGAGTTTCGGATTGGTTCGGATAAGTATCACGCCTTTGTCTATTCGGAAGGCAAATACTGGGAAAAGCCAATTGCGTGTTTAGTAGTGTGGCCGCTATTCGCTCAATTCGAATCTGATACTATGCAGGTATTGCTGAAAACGATAAATCCTGGATATAGTGTCATATCTGATGGAGATTGGTGACGAGTGAGAGGACGGGGATTATTCTTAGATAGTAATAATTTCCTTTTTAAGAACGGTGTGCACTTGCATTTAATTGTTTTCAGTTAGCGATTCTCGAACTCCGTTTCCCATTTGCTCGCGGTTATAATCTGCCACTCAATCTGACAATAAGGAACTTCTATGCCCACAGCACTCATCACCGGCATCACCGGCCAGGACGGCTCCTATCTCGCTGATTTTTTACTGGAAAAAGGCTACGATGTGATCGGCATGGTGCGCCGTTCCAGCACTGTGACCTTCGAACGCATCCGCCACATCCAGGATGACATCACCATTGTGCAGGGGGACCTGCACGATCAAAGTTCGCTGGTCGACATCATGGAGCAGCACCAGCCTGACGAGGTCTACAACCTGGCAGCACAGTCCTTTGTGCCCACCTCCTGGAGCCAGCCCGTACTTACGGGCGAAGTCACTGCCCTGGGCGTGACGCGTTTGTTGGAAGCTATCCGGCTGGTCAAACCGGAGGCGCGCTTCTACCAGGCCTCCTCCAGCGAGATGTTCGGCAAAGTCATGGAAGTGCCACAAAAGGAAAGCACGCCTTTTTACCCACGCAGCCCCTACGGTGTGGCCAAGGTATATGCCCACTGGATCACGGTCAACTATCGCGAATCGTACGACCTCTTTGCAGTGTCCGGGATCTTGTTTAACCACGAAAGCCCGCGGCGCGGGCTGGAGTTCGTGACCCGCAAAGTGACCTACGGCGCATCGCGTATCAAACTGGGGCTGGCCAAGGAATTGCGCCTGGGCAACCTGGAAGCACGCCGTGATTGGGGCTTTGCTGGGGATTACGTCGAGGCCATGTGGATGATGTTGCAACAAGATGAAATGGACGATTACGTCATCGGTACTGGTGAGACCTACTCCGTCAAACAACTGGTTGAAGCAGCTTTTGGCGCTGTCAACCTTAATTGGGAAGACTACGTCGTGCAGGACGAACGTTTCTACCGTCCCGCGGAAGTGGACCTGTTGGTGTCCGACCCGACCAAGGCCAACGAGAAATTGGGATGGACGCCCAAAGTGAATTTCCAGGGATTAGTGGAAATGATGGTGGAGTCCGACCTGGCCCGTTTGGGAAAAGAAATCGGCTAGATGTTAGAGAAGTTGCGTTCATACTGGCACCGCCGTCCAGCCTGGACGCCTGAAGCCCTCGCCATTTTGGGAGGGCTGTTCTACGCCTGGCAGACCTGGGGCTACGCCCACTCCCAGCGCTCGCGCCTGGATGAGGGTTTGTACATGGTCAAGGGCCTGTATTTTGCGATTGGACGCTACTGGCCTTTCCAGGACTACGGCCCGCTGACCAACCACATGCCGCTGTCATTCGTGATCCCTGGATACGTGCAAGCCTGGTTCGGGGCGGGCGTGCGCAGCGGACGTTACTTTGCCGTGCTGCTGAGTGTACTTACCTTAGTGGCAGTGTGGCTGGCGGCACGCAGGTTGGGTGGACGCTGGTGGGCTGCCGCGGCTGTGGGGGCCATGGCCTTGAACACCTTCATCGTTAAAACCTACAGCATCGGTTTGTCGCAGGTACTGGTTGCTGTTTTGCTGGCCTGGACACTGGCGTTGGTGGTTGGGGAAAAGCGAAAGACCTGGGAATTACTGTTGTCTGCCTTCCTGGCCGGTTTGCTGTTCATGACGCGGCTCAACCTCGCGCCGGTGTTGCCCTTCGTGGTGCTGTATATCTGGTGGCACTACGGCTGGCGCAAAGCTGTGTGGGGCGCATTGTCCGGGGGTGTGGTGTTGCTGGCGCTGCACGCCGTCTACTGGCCGGGCATCTTGCGCATGTGGTCAACCTGGGTTCCTGAAGGTTTGATTCCCGCCCTGGAACCGTTTTACCCACCCTGGCGCAAAAGCTATCTTCTTGACCTGGATCGCCCCTGGTGGGAATGGGTGCGTGAACCCGATAGCCTGGAATGGACCGAATTACGTGCCTTCTGGCTGGCAGCACGGTTTAACCTGATGGCAATGGCCGGGGTGCTGACTACCATATTATTATGGCCGCGTCAAAAGGATTGGGGTGAGAAGCATCGTTTGCGTTTCACTGTCGTATTTGGAGCGCTCTTTGTCATTCTGGTCACCGTCCACCAGTGGGCCTCGGCAGGCCAGAGCTGCTCTTATTTCTGCTTTTCCGGTTATATGGCTTTCTTCTACGCCATTGGCATATTGGTGGTGGTTGCCAGCGCCAGCTATTGGGCCGAACAATTGCCCTGGTGGCGGCAAGCCATCGTATACTTATTCATCCTGATATTGACCACGGGCGTGGGGCTGGGGGCTGCCGCCGACATTGGCCAGGTCCTCGCAGAGTTGAATATCCTGCGCATCTTCCTCGGCAGTTTGGAGGGCGGCTCGATACCCGTATGGGGTATCTTCGAAAACGCCTGGGGGCTGACCCTGAAACAGAGTCGCACCGTTGCGCCGCTGATTTTTGGCCTAGGGGTTGGTCTGCTCGTCATATTTGTATCCATTTTTATAGTTTACCTGGCAGATCGCAGGCAACGCCAATGGCCTTCCGCCGCCACAACGGGGTTGATAATCATTTTGCTTGGCACCTTCATCTTTATGCCCAGCGAAGTCCTCAGCGGTGGCGAACACACACATGATTGTGGTGGCGATGTGATCTCCTCATACGAAACCGTGGGAGCACAACTGGCCGAGCACATTCAGCCCGGCATGCAGGTTTACTGGCGGGCGGGCAACTCCACTCTGCCTTTACTCTATATCCCAGAAGCTGAAATCTATCCAGCGCAAATGAATGACGTCTTCGCTTTCCAGAACACAGGGGGCCCGGTTGACTCGGACGACCTGGAACGCTACGGCCTGTGGAACGAAGAGTGGAAACAGGAATGGCTGGAAGAAGCTGACGTCATCCTGGTGGAAGGCCGCCGCTACAACGAATTCGAGAATTTCATTGAGGCGGGGCGCTACTTGCAGATCGACACGACGGAGCCTCTGGAAGAATGCCGCGGGGATGACTCGCGCATCATCATTCTGATGCCCAACCCGGATTTTGTAGACAACGAATAAGCAACTTCTTTTTTTCTACTTCCTTTTAGGTTTATATCGTTTCACCACAAAGGCACAAAGAGCACGAAGCCTCACAAAGCAATCTGTGTTTATCTGTATTCATCCGTGGTTTCTATTGCTCCTTTTGCAAAGATCGCCAGGCGCCCAAAGTAAGCCCTAATTCCAGTCTCAAATCTCTATCTCTTCTATAGTCAGAAACTCTAACCGCGCCTTGACCCCCTCCGTTTCACGGTTATAATTCAGCCGCTGAATTTTAGAATCTTATGATCGAACCCAATTCTGAAACTGCCCGCGAGCTGGCTTTGCTCGAACAGATCGAACCCAATTCTGAAACTGCCCGCGAGCTGGCTTTGCTCGAACAGATCGAACACGACCCGGATGTCACCCAGGCTTCCCTGGCCGACCATCTGGGTGTGGCTGTTGGCACGGTCAACTGGCACATCAAGCGTCTGGTCTCCAAAGGCTACGTCAAGGTCAAACGCGCCCAACGCCGCAAACTACGCTATATCATCACCCCCGAAGGCCTGTCACTACGTGCCCGCCTGACTGTTGAGTACGTGGAACGCAACTTCCGCATGTACCGCCGTACCCGCCAGCGCGTCACTGAACTGCTGGATGAAGTGCGTGCTGCAGGCTACGACCGCGTGCGGTTGACCGGTGAGCTGGATGGCCCGGAAGATATTGCCGACGTGTGCCGCCTGAGTTGTTTGGAGCAGGGCATCCAGGTAGTGGATGAGCCTGATGTGCCCGTCCTGGAAGTACAGGGGGCCAAAGTTTATCTGCGGCTGGGAGAAAAAGTATGAGCGCCGAAAAACACATACTCATTACAGGCGGCGCGGGCTACATCGGCTCTTTGCTCACGGGCGCATTGCTGCGCAAGGGCTACTGTGTCACGGTGGTCGATGAACTCCTCTTCGGGGGGGACTCGCTGGCAGCTTATTTGCCGCACCCCAACTTCCGTTTCATCAAGTCCAACGTGTGGGAGCCGCGCGCCATCCGCGACGCGGTTAAAGGCGAATGGCCGGTTCCGGATGCCATCGTGCATCTGGCCGGTATCGTGGGGTTCCCCGCCTGCCAGGCCGTGGGACGTCAGGTGGCCTGGCGCTACAACGTTGAAGCCACCCAACGCGTTTTTGAGCAAGCCGTTGATCTGGGTGTGGGACGTGTGGTGTTTGCTTCCACTTACAGCAATTATGGTTTAGCCGCCGATGGCGCTGCCGTCACCGAAGAATCGCCGCTCAACCCCCAATCCCTGTATGCCGAGACCAAGATCGCCGCAGAACGCTACCTGCTGGGACAAAAGGATGCCGCTACTGCGCCCCTGCTTTTCCGCTTTGCCACTTTGTATGGCATTTCCCCGCGTACCCGCTTCGACTTGATCGTAAACCAGTTCGTACTTGAAGCCTGGACCAAACGCGAATTGCTAATCTACCAGCGTGGCTACTCGCGCTCCTTCGTGCATGTACGTGATGTGATCCGCGGCATCATCATGGGCCTCGAAGCTGAAGAGGAAACCATCCGCGGGCAGGTCTTTAACCTCGGCAGCGAAGATGGCAATCACACTAAAGACGAGATCGTGTCACTGATCCTCAAGCGGCTACCGGAAACCCAGGTGCGCTATAAAGACCTGACATTTGGCGGCGACATGCGCGACATCACCGTGTCCTTTGAAAAGATCCGTACACAACTCGGCTTCAAAACTGAACTGACCGTCGATGACGGCGTGCGAGAAGTGCTGCATGCCCTGCAGGATGGACTCATCCGCAATCCACAGGACACGCGCTACCGCAACGCACAGTTTATAGTGCAGTGAAAGGAATTAGGAATCAGTAACTAGTGAATAGGAAAACACCAGGACTTAGAGATGAGCAATGCAAATAAGCCTGTTTCCCGTTTCCTGATAACTGATTCCTTGAAAGACATAATACGATGACAGATAAATCATTCTGGCAAAACAAACGCATCACCGTCACCGGCGGGGCCGGCTTCCTTGGCTCTGTTGTGGCCGAGAAGCTGCGGCAACGCGGTGCAGAAGATATCTTCGTGCCGCGCAAACGCGACTACGACCTGGTTGACCCCGCCGCTATCCAACGCATGCTCGACGATGGCCAGCCGGATATCATCCTGCATCTGGCAGCCCAGGTCGGCGGCATAGGCTTTAACCAGGGTCGGCCTGCCCAGATCTTCTACGACAATATCATGATGGGTGTGCCCTTGCTGCACAAGGCTTACGAGCGTGGTGTCGATAAGTTCGTGGCCTTCGGTACGATCTGCTCTTACCCCAAATTCGCTCCCGTGCCTTTCAAGGAAGAAGATTTCTGGGATGGTTATCCTGAAGAGACCAACGCTCCCTATGGCCTCGCCAAGAAAATGTTGCTGGTGCAAGCCCAGGCCTATCGCCAGGAGTATGGCTACAACGCCATCGTGCTCTTACCGGTCAACCTTTACGGGCCGGGCGACAACTTCAACCTGCAATCCTCGCACGTTATCCCGGCCCTGATTCGCAAATTCACCACGGCTCAGGAGAATGGCGACAAAGAAGTCCATCTATGGGGCGATGGTTCGCCCACGCGCGAGTTCCTGTATGTGGATGACGCCGCCGAAGGCATTTTGTTGGGCGCTGAGAACTACAACGGTGACGAACCCGTCAACCTCGGCTCCGGGCAAGAGATCAGCATCAAAGACCTGGCCGAAACGATTGGTCGACTGACCGGTTACGAAGGTGAGTTCGTGTGGGATACCAGCCGCCCTAATGGCCAGCCACGGCGCATGCTGGACGTTAGCCGTGCCAAGGAATATTTTGGCTTTGAGGCACAGATGACCTTCGAGGAAGGTCTGCGCCGAACGATCGAATGGTTCCGCGAAAACCGTGAGGAAATTGAGGCTCGTGAGCGAGAAGCACAACCAAACGCTTAAGTTGCCCGACGGCCGTAACCTGGCTTATGCTGAGTTCGGTGACCTCAACGGACGGATGGTCTTTTACTTCACTGGCGGCAACAACTCGCGCCTCGAAGCAAAGAGCTATGATGCCACGGCCCGGAAATTGGGTTTGCGCATCATCTCTATTGACCGGCCCGGTTTCGGCAACTCAGACTTCCTGCCCAATCGCCAACTGCTTGACTGGCCGGAAGATGTAGCTCATCTGGCCGATCATCTTGAGGTTCCGCGTTTCCCTGTATTTGGACTTTCAGGTGGTGGCCCGCATCTCCTGGCGCTGGCCTACAAACAACCCGAACGCATCACGCGTGGAGCGGTGGTCAGTGGCGCGGCCCCTTATGCATCTGAGGACGCATTTAAAGGGATGTGGCTACCTATTCGCATCATGTATACCCTGGGCCGCTGGATGCCGATGGGTTTTAACCTCGCCATGCAAAAAGCCATGAACAACCCAGAACAGAATATGCAATACAAGGACCGCATGCGGGCACCCGATGCAGCCATTCTTAACGCCCGCCCTAAATTGGTAGAAGAGTTCATCGCCAGCGTCAATGAGGCGCACAAAAACGGCTTTGAAGGTGCAGCCTGGGAGTGGCGTTTGTATACGCGGCCCTGGGGCTTTTCGCTGGAAGACATCCAGAGCAAAATACATCTCTGGTATGGTGAAGAAGACGGCCAGGCGCCTCCTGGCATGGGCCGCTATTTGCATAAAGTGCTGCCCAATAGTCGTTTGACGGTTATGCCCAACGAAGCCCATGTGTCGTTGATCAACAATCACATCGAAACCATCCTCAAGGACCTGGTAGCCTGATGACTGAAACTACCCTGCCTACCAAGGCTGATACACAGGCTTCCGAAACCCTGGTGATCCAGCCCACCCGCGGCCTGGGTTCGCTCAACCTGCGCGACCTTTGGCGTTACCGTGAGCTGGCCTATTTCCTCACCTGGCGCGACATCAAGGTGCGTTATAAGCAGACCCTTCTGGGCGCGGCCTGGGCCATCATCCAGCCTTTATTGCAGATGATCGTGTTCAACTTCCTGTTCGGCAACCTGGCCGAGATCCCTACGGATGGCATCCCGCGCCCTGTGTTTACCTACTCCGCTTTATTGGTATGGAACCTGTTCTCCAAAGCCTTAAGCGATGCCGGACGTTCACTGGTTGCCAACCGCAACATGATCACCAAAGTCTATTTCCCGCGTTTGCTGATCCCATTGTCTTCCGTGTTGGGCGGCATCGTAGACTTTGCCATTGCCTTTGTGATACTACTGGGCATGATGTTCTATTATGAGATCACTCCCACAGTTTCTATTTGGACATTGCCCTTATTCTTGCTCTTAGCGCTGGTCACTGCCCTAGGGATCGGTTTGTGGCTTTCGGCGCTGAACGTCAATTACCGCGACATCCGCTACATCATGCCCTTCCTCACCCAGTTCTGGTTGCTGGCCTCCCCGGTTGCCTATCCCTTGAGCGAGATATCGGATACCTGGCGCTGGCTGTATTCACTCAACCCCATGGTCGCGGTGGTCGAAGGCTTCCGCTGGGCGCTGGTCGGGCAAGGCTCCACCTACGATGCTATGCCCTTGCTGTGGATCTCAATTCTTTCATCCCTCGTGCTGTTGATCAGCGGCCTGTTTTATTTCCGCCGCATGGAACGCACTTTCGCGGATATGGTCTGACGCATGTCTGAATACGCTATCAAAGTCGAGAACCTCGGCAAACATTACCGCATTGGTGCGCAGGTGGACCGTTTCCGTACCCTGCGTGACACGATTGCCGATACCGTCACCTGGCCGCTGCGCGCTTTGCGTGGCCAATTACCCTCCGGCTATGAAACCGTATGGGCCTTGCGTGACGTCAGCTTTGACGTGCGCAAAGGCCAGGTTTTGGGCGTGATCGGGCGCAACGGCGCCGGCAAGAGCACCCTGCTCAAGATCCTCTCACGCGTCACCGAGCCCAGCCAGGGCCGTGCTGAGATCACCGGACGGGTGGGCTCACTGTTGGAAGTCGGTACCGGTTTTCACCCCGAACTGACCGGGCGCGAGAACATCTTCCTTAATGGGGCGATACTGGGAATGAAACGCGGTGAAATCAACGCAAAAATGGAAGAGATCATTGAATTCGCCGGGGTGCGCAAGTTCATCGAAACACCTGTCAAACGCTATTCCAGTGGCATGTACCTGCGCCTGGCCTTTTCTGTGGCCGCGCATTTGGAACCTGAAATTCTGGTGGTTGATGAAGTGCTGGCCGTTGGGGATGCCGAATTCCAGCGCAAGTGCCTGGGCAAGATGAGCGACGTGGCCCAGCAGGGCCGTACCGTGCTTTTTGTCAGCCACGACATGTCCGCCATCCTGCGGCTCACCGACGAGTCGATTGTCCTGGATAAAGGCCAGGTCATCCACCGTGCCCCCACCCAGCAGGCCGTGGACTTTTACATGTCCTCCGGCTTCTCGCAAAGCGGAGAACGCAACTGGTCGGCGGACGAAATCTCCGCAGACGCCCAGCCTTTCTGCCCGGTGGCTTTGCGCGTGCGCAATCCTCAGGGTGAGGTCTCCGATACCATGCGCTCCACCGAACCGATCACTGTGGAGCTGGAATACCAACTTGAAGAACCTATCCAAGCCTTACGACTCGGCATTTATTTACAGACGGTGCGCGGCGAAGTGGTCTTCACTTCATTTGACACGGACAGCCCCGAACAATACGAACGTTACGCCACGCGTCCTGCGGGGCACTTCGTCAGCCGCTGCCAGATACCGGCTAATCTGCTTAATGAAGGCCAGTACGTGGTGGGACTCAACGCCAGCGCCTTCCGCGTTAAACGTTATTTCCAGGACGAACGCGCCCTGGCTTTTTCCATCGACGCCGCAGGAGCGCCCGGCAAACAGTGGGGCGAGGTACGCCTTGGCCCGGTGCGACCCGATCTCAACTGGCACATTGAGGAAGCTGCCTGATGGCGACTGCCAAACAGGGCCTCAAAGGTGTCTTGGGCGCGTTGCCCTTCACTGCCGAACTGGACTGGTATCTGCGCCGTAGGGGTGCAGCCACGCGTGGCTTCAGCCTTGATAAGCTGGAACCAGTACTGACCGACTGGCAGGTACAGGCCGCGGCATCCCCTTACAAAGACCGTGATGGCAAACGCGTGCTGCTTTACGGTACACAGCGCTACTGGATCGAATATGCTTCGCTGCTAGGACTGGCACTGGCTGGTTTGGGACATGAGGTAACACTGGCCTATTCCCCCTTCGCCGACTGGCGTGTGCCGATCAGCGATTTTGACCTGCGCCAGCACAACCTGTACGCCAAAAACGTCTTGAAGCAGGCCGAGCCTATGCTGGACACCCTGTCTTTCCTGGATGCCCCCGAGGCCAAAAGCCTGCCCGCAGAGCTGGCCGAACAGATCGCCAACCTCTCAATTCGTGACGCTCAATACACTTTGCAAGTCGAGGACATCCCCCTCGATAATGAACTCTACCAGCTACGCCTGGAACGCAACACCGCTGCCGCACAGGCTGCCCTGTACTGGTTGAATGTCAACCAGCCTGATGTCGTGATCGTGCCTAACGGCCTTATCCTGGAGTTAGGCGCCGTTTACCTGACGGCCCAGCACCTCAACATCCCCACCGTCTCTTATGAGTTCGGCGAACAGCGCGGGCGCATCTGGCTCTCGCAGGATGCCCCTGTGATGATCCAGGAAACAGACACAATGTGGGCGGCCCGCAAAGACCAGCCCTTTGGTGAAGCCGAGCTGGATAAGATCAAAGAGCTCTACGCTGCCCGCTCCGGGGCCAGCCTGTACCAGCACTTTTACCGCTACTGGCAGAACCTGCCATCGGAGGGTAGCGAGCAGGTGCGTGCTAAGTTGGGCCTGGACGAACGCCCCATCGTGCTGCTGGCCGCCAACGTCATCGGCGACAGTCTCACCCTGGGTCGTCAGGTCTTCACAGATAGCATGACCGAGTGGCTGGTCAAAACGCTTGAATACTTCGCAGGCAAACCCGAAGCCCAGTTCATCCTACGCACTCACCCCGGCGAGAAGAACCTGCCCGGCCCCTCCGTGATGGACATCGTTGAGCGCGTCTTGCCGGAACTCCCAGAGCACATGCGCGCCATTGGCCCGGAAGAAGAGGTCAACACCTACGACATTGTCTCGATTGCCGACCTGGGGTTGGCCTACACTACTACCGTGGGCATGGAAATGGCGATGAGCGGGGTGCCCGTGATCGTGCTAGGCCGCACACATTACCGTAACAAAGGCTTCACGCTTGACCCCGCTTCCTGGGACGAGTATTTCCAGATGCTGATAGACACCCTTGCTACTCCTACTAAATTGAGCGAGGAACAGGTCAACACGGCCTGGCATTACGCTTACCGTTTCTTCTTCGATTATCCGCATCCGTTCCCCTGGCACCTCATTCACTTCTGGGATAACGTTGAGGAATGGCCTTTGAACAAGGTGCTTACCGGGGAAGGCCTGGCCGCATACCAACACACCTTTGACTATCTAACTAAATGACCACTAACACCGACACCAAACGCCACGTACGCGAATTCTACGACCAGGTCGGCTGGCAGCAGGTCAGCGACGGCGTCTACCAGAACGCCCGCTACGAAGACCTGCGGCCTGTGGCACGTGACTACATACAAAGTTGCCACACACGCGTCTCTCGACACATCGCCCCCAAAGGGCGCTACTTGCTTGATGCCGGTTCCGGGCCTATCCAGTATCCCGCCTATCTGGAATATTCCAAAGGCTACGACAAGCGCGTGTGCGCCGACATTTCCATCCAGGCTTTGCGCGAAGCGCGCAAACGCATTGGTGAACATGGTTTTTTTGTGGTTGCTGACATCTCCCAATTACCTTTTAAGTCCGAAGCCTTTGACGGCGCGGTTTCATTACACACCATCCACCACCTACCCCCAGATGACCATATCCCAGCCTACCGTCAGGTACACCGCACATTGACCAATGGCTCTTCAGCCGTGTTGGTCAATGGCTGGCACATGCCGCTCATCGGGCGCATCTTAGAAGCCCCTATCCGAGTGCGCAAATGGTTCCGGCAGATGCGCAAGCGCCGTCGCAAGGATAAAGGTGCGCGTGAAGGCACCTTTGTACGTAAATACAACGCCACCTGGCTGAAGAACGAATTGGGCCAATACATGCCTGTGGACATTCTAGTGTGGCGCAGCATCAGTGTGATGGTGTTGCGCACCTACGTGCATGCCCGCCTGGGTGGCCGCGCCTTGCTCAGAGTTCTCTATTCACTGGAGGAGCGTTTTCCGCGCTTCTTCGGCAAGTACGGGCAATATCCCATGGTGGTAATCCGCAAAGAAGAATGACGCTGCTCGGTAGCGTTTGGAGTAATTTATGAATTGGAAAGATAAAACTATCCTCGTGACCGGCGGTACCGGCTCTTTTGGCAAGAAGTTCATCCAGATCCTTTTGGACGAATATCAGCCGGAGAAGGTCATTGTCTTTAGCCGCGATGAGCTAAAACAACACGAGATGCGTGTGGCAGGCTTCAATCAGGACAACCTGCGCTATTTCATTGGTGACGTGCGTGATGTTGAACGCTTGAAGCGCGCCATGTACGGCGTGGACATTGTGGTGCATGCCGCAGCCCTCAAGCAAGTCCCGGCCTGCGAATACAATCCTATGGAAGCCATCAATACCAACATCCTTGGCAGCAGCAACGTCGTTGATGCCGCTTTAGATACCGGCGTCGAAAGGGTGCTGGCGCTCAGCACGGATAAGGCCGTCAACCCTGTTAATCTCTACGGCGCCACCAAGCTGGCCGCCGAGAAGCTCACCGTGCAAAGCAATGCTTATGCCGCAGGTAAAGACACGCGCTTCAGTTGCGTGCGCTACGGCAATGTGGTCGGCAGCCGTGGTAGCGTGGTGCCTATCTTCCTCAAACAGCGCAGCAATGGCAAACTGACCATTACCGATGAACGTATGACCCGTTTCTGGCTCTCGCTGGAGCAGGGGGCACGTTTCGTTATCCGTTGCATCGAAGCCATGCGCGGGGGTGAGGTCTTTGTGCCCAAGATTCCCAGCACTACCATTGTTGATCTGGCTAAAGCCATTGCCCCTGACGCTGACATTGACGTCATCGGTATTCGCCCCGGTGAGAAGCTGCACGAGGTGCTGATATCCGAGGACGAGGCCCGTTCCACGGTTGAACTGGATGATATGTACGTGGTGCAGCCTGCCGAGGCTTTCTGGTTTGGCTACGAATGGCAACAGGAAGGCAAATCCCTGCCGGACGAATACCGCTATGCCAGCAACACCAATACACAATGGCTGGACATCGCCCAGATCCAAGAGATCGTGGCGCCCATCGCCGCAGAGATGGAGGGCGAAAAAGCCTGATGCGCCTTCTCGTCACAGGAGCCAGCGGCTTGCTGGGCCTCAACCTGGCTTTAGAAGCCAGCCAGCACCACACCGTCTTTGGTGTGGTGCGCGAAAACCCCATTAAACTGGATGCTTTTGAAGTCCTGCAAACTGATCTACTGGCCCCCAAAGCGGTTGAGGACATGCTCGAGCATATCCAGCCCGATGCCATCATCCACTGCGCGGCCCTGGCGCACGTGGATGCTTGCGAAGATGACCCCACGGAGGCGCGGCGCATCAATGCAGAGCTCCCTGGCTTTTTAGCTGCAAAAACCGCGGAAGAGGCTATCCCCTTTGTACAAGTATCTACAGACGGAGTCTTTGATGGGCAGCGCGGCGACTATACAGAAGCGGATGAACCTAACCCTTTGAGTATCTACGCCCGCACCAAGCTGGAAGGTGAGGGTTATGTATCCGAGTTCCACCCCGGCGCCATCATCGCGCGAGCCAACATGTTTGGCTGGAGCCCCAGCGGACAGCGCAGCCTGGCGGAATTCTTCTATAACAACCTCTCGGCGAACAATCCCGTCAAGGGTTTTACCGATGTTTATTTCTGCCCCTTGCTGGTCAATGATCTGGCCCAGATATTGTTAGCCATGCTGGACAAGAAACTCACCGGCCTGTACCACACCGTCAGCAGTGATTGCATCAGCAAGTACGATTTTGGCGTGGCCATCGCCCGTCGTTTCGGTCTGGATGAAAGCCTGATCACCGCCATATCCGTAGACGATGCTGGCCTGAGCGCGGCCCGCTCCCCCAAGCTTACTCTGAGTAGTGAAAAGCTGGCGCGTGACCTCGGTCAGCCTATTCCGACAATCGAAGAAGGTATGGAGAGGTTCCATTCGTTGCACAAAGAAAACTATCCCCAGAAGCTGCAGGAGATGCGAGGCGTACCGAGTAAATCGTAATCGGCCTTAGGGTCATTACATAGAGGAGCTATTGATGGAAATCACAATTGCCGACCAGAAAATCGGCCCTGACCACCCGACATACTTCATTGCCGACATCGCCGCCAACCACGATGGCGACCTTGACCGCGCCATTGACTTGATCCGCCTGGCCAAAGAAGCGGGTGCGGACGCTGCCAAATTCCAGAACTTCAGCGCCCCCAAGATCGTTTCTGATTATGGCTTCAAGGCCATGAACAGCCAGGTTTCCCACCAGGCAGAATGGAAGAAAACCGTCTTTGAGGTTTATAACGAGGCTTCCGTTTCTTTCGACTGGACACCTACTCTCAAAGATGCCTGTGATGAGTTTGACATCCATTACTTTTCCTCGCCCTACGATTACGAAGCCATTGAGCACCTCGACCCTTACGTGCCCGCTTACAAAGCCGGTTCCGGCCTGATGTCCTGGCCCGAAGCCATTGTGCGCATGGCCAGCATGGGCAAACCTATCTTGCTGGCCACAGGTGCGGCAGATATTGCCGACGTGGTGCGTGTGATGCGTATGGTGCAGGAAGTCAACGACGAGATCGTACTCTTCCAGTGCAACACCAACTACACGGCCAGCCCCGATAACTATGACTATCTCAACCTCAATGTCCTTAAGACCTACGCCGCCATGTTCCCTGATGCCATCCTGGGCCTCTCGGATCACACGCATAGCGTTGCACCTGTACTTGGGGCGGTGACCTTGGGCGCTCGCGTTATCGAACGCCACTTCACCGATAGCAATGACCGCGAAGGCCCCGACCACAAGTTCGCCATGAACCCGGACAGTTGGGCCAATATGGTTGAAGAGACCCGCATCCTCGAACGCTCTCTGGGTTCCACTGATAAGTTCGTGACCGGCAATGAGCAAGATACATACGTGGTGCAGCGCCGCTGCCTGCGTGTGGCCCGCGATGTCAAAGCTGGCGAGACTTTCACAGAAGATATGCTCGAGGTTCTACGACCCGCCACACCCGGCGCGCTGATGGCCTGGGATATTCATGACGTGGTTGGCAAACTGGCCCGCGACGATATGCCCTATGGCAAAGAAGTACGCTGGAGCGACTTGGAGGAATAGGGAGCAGGATTTCATTCCTGTTTTCTGATCACAGATTCCTGCTTACTCATTTATGAAAGTGCTCTACTTCTCCCGCGACTACACGCCGCACGACCATCGCTTCCTTTCCGCACTGGCCGAAAGTGAGCATGATGTTTATTACTTGCGCCTCGAACGCCGCGGCCACCAACAGGAAGACCGTGAGCCGCCTGCCAATGTACACATCGTGCAGTGGGATGGAGGTCAAAAGGCAGCGCGCTTTTTAGATGGTCCGAGACTGTTGAGTGGGCTTCGCAAGGTCATTCGCCAGGTCAAGCCCGACCTCATCCATGCCGGGCCGATCCAGACCGTGGGTTTATTGGCTGTCCTCAGCGGCTTTCATCCACTCGTGACAATGTCCTGGGGTTCGGACTTGCTGCTGGATGCTGCCAAGAATGCCTGGTATCGCTGGGCCACGCGCTACGTTCTCAAACATAGTGATGTACTGATCGGCGATTGTGAAACCGTTAAGCACAAAGCCGTGGACTATGGCATGCCCCCCGAGGATATCGTCACCTTTCCCTGGGGTGTGGACCTGGAGCATTTTTCACCGGGCGAAAGCCGCCTGCGCAGCCAGCAGGGCTGGGGAGATGCTTTCGTTTTGCTACACACACGCACATGGGCCCCACTTTATGGCGTGGATGTCTTCGCAAAAGCCTTTGTGCAGGCGGCCCGCCAGATCCCCGAACTGCACTTGTTCATGTTAGGGGGCGGCCCTTTGGCGCAACAAATCCGTGGCATTTTTAACCAGTCTGGTATACAGGAGCGCGTCCATTTTGCCGGGCAGGTGGCATTGGCTGATCTACCCGAATATTATCGCGCCGCCGATCTTTACGTCAGCGCCTCGCACAGCGACGGCTCCTCTGTTTCCCTGATGGAAGCCCTCGCTTGCGGCACACCGGTCATTGTGTCGGAAATTCCCAGCAATGCTGAATGGGTTACCGAAGGTGTACAGGGCTGGTGTTTTGCCGATGGTGATGTGGATGCCCTTACCGAAACAATCCTGGATGCCTACGAGAATCGCCAGCAACTGCCCAAAGTGTCCCAAGCTGCCCGTCAGCAAGCAGAAACTCGCGCCGACTGGACAAAGAATTCCAAAAAACTCCTGCGAGCCTACGACCTCGCAATCAATAACCAATAACTATTTTCCAATTACAAACTTCATGCGACCAACTAACTCCACCATTTCAATCGTCATCCCCACATACAACGAGCGTGAGCACATCGCCGACCTCGTTAAAAGCCTGTACTCCACCATCGACGCGCCCCTGGAGGTGATTGTCGTAGATGACAATTCTCCCGATGGCACTGCCGATATCGTAGCAGGGCTGGATTACCCTGACTTGATGCTCATCCGCCGCAAGTCGCGCGGCCTGGCGGCGGCATTCCATCGCGGTATCCTGGAAGCCAGCGGCGACATCATCGGTTGGATGGATGCCGATATGACCATGCCTGCGACGACCATGTTGCAATTGATTGAACAGTTGGACGAATATCACATCGCCCTCGGTTCACGTTACGTGGAGGGTGGTAGCGACAACCGTCACCCTCTGCGCGTATATGCCAGCCACGCCATCAATTGGCTGGCCCGCACGGTGTTAGGTGGCGGCATTGGCGACTACGACAGTGGTTTCATTGCCATTCGCCGCGAGGTCTTTGACTACATCACCCTCATTCCCTATGGCTATGGCGAGTACTTCATCGAGTTCCTCTACGATGCCCACCGCTCCGGCCTGAAAATCAAAGAGGTGGGCTATGCTTTTCGAGACCGTTCTGTGGGCGTTTCCAAATCAGCCCCCTCGGTTTTAGGCTTCTTTCTTCAGGGCCTGCATTACATCAACCGCATCTTTTCCCTGCGCCTGCGCTGGCTCTTCCGCGGTGGTGACAAGTAGGATTTAGCCATGTCCATGTCCTCTGCGGAATACCATGCTATGCACACAGCCGAAGACCGGCACTGGTGGTTCCGCGCCCTGCACCGCTACTTACAGCGTTTTTTGCCAGATATACGCGGACTTGCGCTGGATATCGGCTGCGGTACAGGTGCCTGGCTTCAGCAGCTTGATGACCTGGGCTACAACACTCACGGCCTGGACGTGTCGCACCTCGCCACCACCCTGACCCATGAACGCGGTTTACCCTTTGTAACAACTGCCAGCGCTAATCAGCTCCCTTATCGTTCAGGCACGTTTGATCTGGTCACCAGCGTAGATATCCTGGAAGTTGAGCCGGTAGACCCTCAGCAAGCTGTCAATGAGGGGCTGCGGGTGCTCAAGTCCGGCGGCTACGGCCTGTTTGTCATGGCCGCCCACCAGTGGCTGCTCAGCGAACATGACCGGGCGGTAGGCTCTGTGCGGCGTTACAATCTAGGGCAAATGCGCAAGCTCTTTGCAGATCAGGACGTGGTAATAAAGAATGCCACTTACCTCTTTGCCAGCACATTCCCCATGACGGCTATCTACAAGCTCATCAACCGTCCCCAGGCTGACAATAACCAAAATGAAGCCGTCTCTGATGTCAGTGTGCCACACCCTCTTGTCAATATGACATTATCAGCAGTAACGGCTCCGGAAACCATATTGCATCCCCATATACCTTTGCCAATCGGCACATCAGTATGTGTTTTAGTGCAGAAAAAACTATAAGAAGCGGAGGGAAAAATGGTTGAAACCACCGAGGAGATTATCGAAACCGAAAAGCCTACTAAAAATAACAACACGAAGTTGTTCTTGCTAATAGGTGCTGTTGTTGTCATTCTCTTATGTGCTTGCATGCTGTGTGGTGTTTTCTTGCTTGGCTCCGGCATCTTCAGAGTGGGCCAGGAACGTGAACCGGTCATGCAGGTGCTTGATAAGTTCATGGTTTTGATGGAGGCAAAGGATATCGATGCTGCCTATGATCTATTTTCAACAAGGGCACAAGGGAATTTCCCCTTTGCTGAATTAGAGAATATGGGAACAGATGCCAATGTTGTATTGTTTGATGGTTATCAAAGCCTGGAAATTTTAAGTTTCAATATTATTCAATCAGCGAATACTAATAAAGCCCTGCCTCAAGGTACGGTAGCCAATGTGAATGGTATCGTTACTTATGCAAACGGCATCCAGGGCAGTATTACTGCAACTCTGGAAAAAGAAGATAATGTCTGGCGCTTGCATGCTATCAACATCACCGCCCCACCTGAAAAGTTTGAGGACTATTACGAGAACAATCCTCCAGAGGAAAACAGCTAACCTTCGTGTCCGATCCCCGTCTCGTCACTATCGTCCAGGCCCGTTACGCGGCTAGCCGCCTGCCCGGCAAAGTGCTGGCAGACCTTGGCGGGCGCACTGTGCTGGGGTGGACTGTAGAACGTGCCCGCCGCGCACATTTGCCAGGACAGGTTGTAGTTGCCACCACTACCGATGCCAGTGACGACGCCATTGCCGAGTTCTGCGAAAGAGCAGACTACCCTTATTTCCGCGGCAGTATGCACGATGTCCTTGACCGTTATTACCGCGCGTCCCAATATTTTGGCACTGAACTCATCGTGCGCCTCACCGCCGACTGCCCCATTATCGATCCGGCCTTGATTGACCAGACCATAACTGCTTTTGCCAAGGCAGAGCCACCCCCCGACTTTGCCGCCAATCGGCTGCCGGGCAACCGCACTACACCGATTGGCATGGATACAGAGATTTGCACATTTGAGGCCCTGGAAACTGCCTGGAAAGAAACCAACGAAGGACATCACCGCGAACACGTTATGCCTTTCTTTTACGAGAACCCGGAGCGCTTCAACATCTTACACGTGCTGCACGAACCCGATTACGGCCACCACCGCTGGACGGTTGACACCCCTGAAGATCTCGAACTTTTGCGCCGCATTGTGGCCCATTTTGCGCCGCGGGATGACTTCACACTGGAAGAAGTCATCGAACTGTTCGAAGAGCAGCCGGAACTCTATGACATCAACGCAGAGGTGCAGCACAAAACCCAATACGACGTGGATAAGCGCCGTTGAGCCTGCTCACCATATTCACTGCGCCCAAACCTTTTGAGGACGCCCATATCGATACCATCCAGCTTAATGCCATCCAATCCTGTCTGGCACTGGGGGCAGACGTGCAGGTTATCCTTATCGGGGATGAGACCGGCATGGCTGAGGTTGCAAGCGAATACGATCTTCTGCATTTGCCGGAGGTGGCCTGCAATGAACACGGCACCCCGCTGGTCAGTTCCATCTTTGATCTGGCCCGCCAGGCTTCGGATAGTGCTTTGCTGGCCTACGTCAACGCTGACATCATTTTGTTGCCGGATTTTCTTGAGGTCGCCCGCAACGTGCACGGCCAAATCAGTCGTTTCTTGCTAGTCGGCCAGCGCTGGGACCTGGACCTGACGCAGCCGCTTGATTTTTCTGGTGACTGGCAACAGGATCTCCAAAAAGAGGTACAACAACGCGGGAGTTTGCACCAACCGGCTGGCAGCGATTACTTCATTTTCCCGCGCGAACTCTATACCGACATGCCGCCCTTTGCCATCGGACGTGCTGGCTGGGACAACTGGATGATTTATCATGGCGTGCAGCAGCCCTGGCCCGTCATTGATGCCACAGAAGACATTATGATCATTCACCAGAACCACGACTACCGCCATATGCCTGATGGCAAAGTACACTATGGCAGCGAAGAAACACTATACAATGCCAAACTGGGCGGCGGCATGCAAAACATGTATATGGTCCTGGACACGAACAAAGAATTGCGGGGCAGCCAGATCCGTAATCCGCGCCCGCGTCTCATCCGTTTGCTGCGTCGTTTGGAACGCGCCCTGCAACCCCCAGGCGATGAAATCGGTGGTGGTTTACGCTGGTGGCTCACGCGTCGCCTGCGCCGTTGGCGGCGCGCTATCGTCGGATCGAGGAAGGCGACATAATGCGAGTCGGTCAGAACCCCGCCAAGTCCGTACAGGAAGTGGCCCAACCTGCGCGCGTCACGGTTGCCATCGTCACCTATATCCCCTTCATCGGCGGCTACTATGCGCAGGCGCTGGAGGTCCTCAAACGCTGTCTGGGCAGCATTTGGGCGCATACGGATGGTGATTACGACCTGCTGGTGTTTGACAATGCCAGTTGTGAAGAAGTTCGTGCCTACCTGCTCGAACAGCAACGCCAGAGTCGCATACAATATTTGACGCTTTCGGAACAGAACATCGGCAAGGCAGGTGCCTGGAACTACATCTTTGGCGCTGCCCCTGGCGAGTTCGTTGCCTATGCCGACAGTGACGTCTATTTCTACGAAGGTTGGCTCCAACCTCACCTCGAGGCTTTAGAAGCTTTTTCCAACGCCGGTATGGTTACGGGTATGCCCATGCTCACCCCTGCCCAATATTCAACTGCCACCGTGAACTGGGCCGAGAGTGCGTCACAAGTACGGGTTGAGCACGGTCGCTTCCTGGATTGGGAAGACTTCTGGCGGCATGCCCAATCACTAGGCGGTGATGAACCCAAATCGCGCCAGTTCTATCAGGACAACGAAGATATCGTGCTTTTCCATCAAGACAAACAATATTACGTTGGCGCGGCCCATTTCCAGTTCGTGGCCCGCAAGTCTGTGCTTCAATCAGTATTACCTATCCCTTCGCGTCGCCCGATGGGTGAGGTGCGCATCCTCGATAAAAAGATCAACGCTGCCGGTTTTCTGCGCCTGTGCCTGGACCAATGGTATGTACAGCACATGGGCAACACACTGCCGGAGGATGAAAGCCTGAACGTAGCCGATAGAGTGTGGCGCAGTGGTTTCAGTCTGTGGCGGTTTGGCCCTCTGCGCAGGCTGCTGCAATGGGTGTACAATCGCAGCTTCGAAATCCTATATAAAAGCTGATCCATTCATGCCTAATCACCAATCAAAAATCAGCAATCCAAAATCCTCCTCAATGCCAAAACGCGTTTTCATCTCCGCCGACCACGGCCTGGCCATTGTCTATTTCTTGCAATCCGACGTCATCCCCACCCTGCTGGAAGCTGGTGTAGAAGTCATCCTGCTCACCGATGATGCTATCCAAGAGCGCATTGCCGAACGCTTCGGCCAGCCCGGTCTGAGCATTGAGGGCCTGCGCCTCGACAAGGCCAAAGCCTATGCCCGCCAGCATAAACCCAGCCAACAGTTCTGGGTCGATTTCCTGCGCCGTGCCGGGGCCTCCAACAAGATCAACCTTGAAGCGGTAGACAGCTACATCTATCAGGTGGAGGGGGAGGCCAACCCGCGCCGCAAAGCCCTATTCCCCCTGATGAAACTGGTTGTGGGTCTCATGCGCCGCTCCAAAGCTGCCCGTCAGGCCCTGGTCAATTACCAAAGCCGCTTTGATCCCAGCCTTTACACAGACCTCTATGAAAAATACCAGCCTGACCTGGTGATCGCCAGTACCCCCGGCTGGCGGTTGGACCGCTACCTGTTGCGTCAGGCCGCAAAACGCGGCATCCCCAATCTCTCGGTGATCGTCGGCTGGGACAACAGCAGCAGTTATAGTCTGCCCGGGGCGCATACCGACTACGTCACCTGCTGGTCGGAATTGCAAAAAGAGGAATTGATCTTCGGTTCCGACTGGTCGCCTGAACGTGTCAATATCGGTGGTATCCCCTCCTACGATGGTTACTTCAACCAGCGCTGGCTCATGCCCAAAGATGAGTACTTCAAATTGCATGGCCTCGACCCGCAGCGCAAACTCATCTCCTATGCCAGCAGCTTCATTACTTTTTCACCCAACATCCAGAATGTAGAAGCCCTGGCCAATATGGTCAGTAGCGATGAGTTAACCGAGCCCTCGCAATTGCTCGTGCGCCTGCACCCCAACCACTTCATGGATGTGGAGCGTTTTGCCGCTGAAAGAGAACAGATTCGCCAGCTGGCGCGTGACCTGCCTCACGTACATGTCGTTGAGCCCGTCGCTCTGGGTGGCTCGCTGGGCCACTATTCCGGCGAGGATATGCCCGAAAAGACCTCTATGATGGCTTACTCTGATGTTTTTGTGACGGTTTATTCCACGATGGTGGTGGAGGCCTCTGCCCATGACAGCCCCGTAGTGAGTGCCTGCATTGACTCGCCCGTGGGCTGGCCCGGCAAGTTCACCCTGCCACTCTCCCAGATCGGCGGCTGGCCCACCCACTCCCGTTTCCGTGATTCAGGTGCGGGCCGTGTGGCTTACACCGCAGATGAGCTAACCGAGGCTGTCAATTATTACCTCGCCAACCCTGACGCCGACCTGAATGCCCGTCGCGCCTTTATCACCAATGAATGCACCTACACAGATGCTACAGCTGGGCGCAGGACGGGGGAGTATTTGTTGGGATTGGTGAATGGCAATCAAACAGAGACTAGAGATTAGAAAGTTATCCTTAGGTTCTTTGAGCCCTTCGCATGAAGTTGAAACAGAACAGTCTCCAATCTCTAGTCCCTACTCTCGAATCTCTGTGTCCTCCGTGCCTCTGTGGTTAAATTAACCTAATGCTTACTCGCATCCAACGCCGCCTCACACGCACCTTGCGCACACTCTTTACCGGCCATGCCGAGCCGCTTACCCTGCGCGCTATCCCCAGTATCTCCAAGGAGGAGGTGGCTGAGGCCCGCGAGTTTTTCCCCCTCGACAAGTTCTTCATCTTTGGACACGCCCGCTCGGGCACCACACTGTTGGCTCGCCTGGTGCGCGTGCATCCCGAGGTACATTGCAACTGGCAAGCCCATTTCTTCACGCGTCCCCCGCTGCTGGCCGGACTGGCCCAGGATGAGCGTATTGAAGCCTGGCTGGCGCGCCGCAGCAACCGCTGGAACCGCGGCCGTGACCTCACCCCGGTAGCGTTGCGCGCCATGGCTGACTACATATTGGAACGCGATGCGCGCCGCGAGGGAGCAAAAGTGGTGGGCGACAAAAGCCCCAACGTGCTTACCAATGGCGAGGCCGTAAAACACATGCACTCCATTTATCCCGACAGCAAACTCATCTACATCGTGCGGGATGGCCGTGACACACTCATCTCCCACCGTTTCCAGAACTTCATCGATGGTCCACAATTCCTCCCGCCTGAAGACCTGCGCATCCGCGATGATTTTGCCCGCAACCCCGATCCTTATTTTACCGGACAGAAATCACTTTTCACCTCCAAAGCCTTTGAGCGCATGGCCTCCGGTTGGGTCAAGAACATTGAAGAAACAGATGGCAAAGGCAAAGAACTCTACGGCGAGCAATACCTCTCGCTGCGTTACGAAGACTTGCTCAATGACCCCTTTGACGAGATCAGCAAGGTCTGGGCTTTTCTTGCCGTAGACCCGCAAGGCCAGCAAGAGGCTGTCTCAGCCGAAATGTCCAGCAACCCGGACGCGGCCTGGCAAAAAGAAAAAGCGGGGGAGCTGGTCGCCAATCTCGAAAAAGGCAAACGCGGCTCCTGGCGCGATCTCTTCACAGTGCAGGATAAACAGCGATTCAAGGCCACTGCAGGTCAAACATTGATAGATTGGGGCTATGAGCAGGACATGGAGTGGTAATTTGAAATTCCTTATTGCCGGCCTCGGGTCCATAGGCCGCCGCCACCTGCGCAACCTCGTCGAATTGGGGGAAAAGGACATCCTCTTTTACCGCACCCAACGCAGCACGTTGTCGGATGAGGAACTGGACGGTTACCCTGTTGAAACCGACCTCAGTGCTGCGCTGGCGTATAAGCCCGACGCCGTCATCATCTCCAACCCCACTTCGGTACATCTGGATGTTGCCATCCCTGCCGCAGAAGCCGGGGCACATTTATTGCTTGAAAAACCCATTTCCCACAATATGCAGCGTGTGGATGAGCTTCTCAAGGCTGTAGAAGCTTCCGGCTCACGTGTCCTTGTCGGCTTCCAGTTCCGTTACCATCCCGGCCTCTTGCGCATCCGCGACCTGCTTGCTGAAGATGCTATTGGCCGTCCGCTATCCGTGCGTGCCCACTGGGGCGAGTACCTGCCTGACTGGCATCCCTGGGAAGATTACCGCAAGAGCTACAGCGCGCGCTCAGATCTGGGCGGTGGCGTCATCCTTACCCTCAGCCACCCGCTCGACTACCTGCGTATGTTGCTTGGTGATGTGGCTGAGTTATGGGCCTTTGCCGGTAAGTTCAGCGACCTGGAGATCGAAGTCGAGGACACTGCCGAGATCGGCCTCCAGTTCGCCAATGGCGTTGTGGGCAGCGTACACCTCAACTACACTCAACGCCCCCCGACACATCATATGGAAATCGTCGGCACGCAGGGTACTATCAAATGGGATTTTGCCGATGGTGGCGCGCAAGTCTATCAAGCCAAAGTGGGCGACTGGACTCCTTACCCTGCTCCCCACAACTTCGAGCGCAATGATCTCTTCCTTGCCCAGATGATGCACTTCCGCGAGGTGGTTAAAGGCACTGTTGCCCCCAATTGTAGCCTGAATGACGGCGTCAAAGCCCTTGAACTGGCCCTAGCTGCCCTAGAATCTGCGGAGCAGGGCAAAAAGATTACATTCGATTAAGCTATTCAGATGAATCCCCCAGATAACAATCATCATCCCGCAAAACCCCAGGCATGGTACCGGCTGTTTTTAGTATTCCTCGCCTTGATCGGGGGAGGGTTGGTGTACTGGGCGACTGCCACATTGGGACCTGGCCTTGGGGAAGACTCTGCCAAGTATCTTTCCGTGGCGGAGAATCTCCTTGCTGGCAGGGGCTTCGTCTATTACAACAGCTATGCACTGGCACAATGGCCGCCATTGTTCCCTATGCTGTTGGCAGGCCTACACCTGATATCTGGGGTCGACGTTGCACAAATTGGCCGTGTCCTGAACATCCTGGCAGTTAGCTCCCTGATCTTTGCTGGTGGGCTGCTGCTTGAAAGGGCTTTTCGTCACCGCATCATTCTGGCTGTTTTTGGTAGCATCCTGATCGCTTTTTCCACTCCCATTATTTCTATCGCTTCCAATATCTCTACCGATCCGCTGTTCATTTTCCTGGTGATCCTGTTCCTGCTGGTTGCTGCTGCTTATGTACGCAGGGAGTCCTGGCCTATGCTCATACTCTTGGCTAGCCTGACCATCATAGCGAGTTATTTTCGTTACGCGGGTTTGGCTCTGGTACTCACTGGCGGCGCAATCGTGTTTTTCGCCAAACGCAAAGACTTCGTTAAAGCAACCCTGCAAGCGGGAGCATTTGTGATCGTTACAGGGCTGCCACTGTTTTTGTGGGCCTGGCTGCACAACTATCCGAGAGTGGGTGTGCTTTTCGGAGGCCATTTGCCTGCCGTACCACTCAGCAATGTCACCATCACCATCGACAAGATATTTGGTTGGTTTTTCCCCATCACAATATTGAATATCATCAGCCCTTTGCTGATCCTGGCGGTGATACTAATCCTATTGCTAACTGGCAACCGGCTTAAAGATTGGGCTGAGTTCGCCCAACGCCTGATAACTCCCGATATCCTCCCCAGCGCCATCTTCTTGATGGTGTATGGCTTGATGCTCTTATTCTATACAAGTTCCTCCGAGGCGCGTTATCTGGGCTTTGACCGCCTGCACATCGTTATTCTTCCTGCACTGTTGGTTGTGGGATTGACTAGCTTTGAGAGGCTCTTTCCCAAGTACCTGTACAGGCTTCCACAGCCGCTACTCAAGACCGGCATCTATCTCGGGCTGGTTGCCTTTGCCATCATATCGATCTACGATGCTCAAAAATATGCGCGTGTCACTGCCCGGGCGGGGGATGTGAACTACAACCATATCGTCACTCAGGAGCTAACTCAATCTGAATTGGTTGCTTTCCTCGCTTCCCTGGAATTGGATGATGATGATGACGCGCTATACAGCAACAACGATTCTGTGGCCTGGTTCTACGTCCGCCACCCCATTACCGTCTTCCCTCGCGACTATGAACTTCCACCCAGTGAGGATGACTCCGAACCATCCTGGCCTCCGCAAAGTGCAAACGGCGTCCTGGTCTGGTTTTACGGCGATCTGGATTACACCCCTGGTGTGATTTTCCCCCAAGAGGCTCTCGACTTGGGTTGGCTTACTCCCCTTTACACCAGCGATCTTGGGGATGTTTATCAGCTGAACCCAGCTTCTCCCTAGTTCAAACATTTGAAATAAGCCACACTCCTTATTTGCTTTTGAGAAAGCAGTATAAAATAGGCACCACTAATGCAATATATAATTGACATTATGACATATATATTGTATATTGATTGTGCTCTTGGAGATAGCCTATGGATGAGATTGTCATCGAGAATCACGTTAAACTTGCTCGGGTAGAACAGGGCCTTACCCAAAATGAACTGGCCGTTGCCATTGGTGTCACGCGCCAGACCATCGGCCTGATCGAAGCCGGTAAATATAATCCTTCCCTCAAGATCTGTTTATTGATTGCACAAACCACACACAAAACACTGGATCAGCTTTTCTGGATCAAAGGAACTGAAGATGAATCCCTCAATCGTTGACGAACGCACGCGGCTGATCAATGGCCGCATCAGCCAAATCGTCCTCTCTCTCACTCAGGTTGGCTTGCTGCTGGTGATTCTTTACCGCGCCTATGTCCTCCAGCAGCCTGAAGCTAACTACAACGACATCCGCATCATTCTGGGGCTGTCCGTTTTTGGCAATATCTTCACGCTTTTATATTTTGGTGGTTGGTTCCTACCTGTCCCCAACCCCCGGCGCTTGTTCCTGATCTATCTGGGCTTTACCCTCTTCCTCACCATCACGCTCACGCTCATCTACGGCTTCCCTGCAATCTCTGAATGGCCCAATACAGTGTTGCCTGCCGTGCTGGGGCCTGCCATTGTGATCGTGTTGTACTATTGGATCGCGCGCCTGGGGCATGCCAGGGTTGAGAAACAGATCGAAGAATAATCTTATTCCCTTGATTTCTTCCAAACTCTTGGCCAAGTTTTATTCCCTCAACAAACTCTGGTTGCTGAGGGTGGGCAGGGGACGGGTTTCGAGTTCGGCACGCAGGGTGCGGCAGCGGGGGCAGTTGTCACTTTTGCACAGCAGGGCATAGGGGTTATCGGCAATCAGGGCCTGGGTCATGTCCACCAGGCCGCGGATGGGCAGGGCCAGGACCTGCGCCCGGCCAATGCGCAAACGCTGGGTGATGAGCGTGACGTGGGGCGTGATGGTCTCAAAGCCTTCGGAGCAGGAGGGGAAGTTGATACATTGCTGCACACCTTCGGTCGAAAGCCCCCAACGAACAAAGGTACGCCGCCCGGCCAGACGTTCGCCCAGATGAATGCTGGTGTTGGCGCGGTGATCGACACCCAGAAGCAAAACCCAGCCATCCTGATCCATGAGGGCATAGAGGGGCGCAAAAGGTTCCTGTAAGTCCTGTGAGGTCAAGACACCATTTACTCCACGCCCTGTGAATGAAAGGATGGGGTGTTTGGAGCGATCCGTAGAGGGGTGGGCGCGGATGGTCTCGGCCAGGATGCCGATGAGGCGGTCGGCGGGGGTATCCGGCCTGAAGAACTCGGCCATGCGGTTGGCATCGGAGTGTTTGCCATACTCGAGGGCATTGCGCTGCGGCCCTAATTCCGGCACGACCATGGTCTTATAGGTGAAGGATGGGGCGATGAGCTTGGGGAATTCGGCAAAGAGGGCCCCCGCTACAGTTTCCGCGCCACCCTGCACCTTACCAAAAGCAGACAGGGAGGAGTGTACGATCACCGGCGTGTTGCGGCGGTCGAACTTGAGCTGGCGAAAGACGTGGACGAGTTGGCGGTAAGTGATCAAGGCGAGGTATCAGGAATCAGTCAGCGGGAAACAGGTAAATTGTCAGGGTTGCGACGCCTGCTTCCGGTTTCCGGGGAACATCTGTATTATGCCCCTTTCCAATTGGCGGGGCGTTTCTCGGCGAAAGCCTGCATGCCCTCTTTCTGGTCTTCAGTAGCGAAGAGGCCGTAAAAAGCATCGCGTTCAGCCTGGATGCCGTCTTTCAGATATGTATCAAAGGCCTGGTTGACGGCAGCTTTGCCGGTGCGCAGAGCAACGGGCGCACGCACGGCGATCTGCTGGGCCAGTTCGAGGGCCTCTTCCAGATAACGTTCGACCGGCACGACGCGATTGGCGAGGCCATAGTGCAGGGCTTCCTCGGCAGACAAAGTGCGGTTGTTGAGCACCATCTCCATGGCAATGACCTTGCCGACAGCACGCGTGAGGCGCTGGGTGCCGCCCGCCCCGGGGATGACGCCCAGATTGATCTCCGGCTGGCCGAACTGGGCCGTCTCTGAAGCCACCAACATATCGCAGGACATGGCCAACTCGTTACCCCCACCCAAACACCAGCCCGACACAGCGGCGATGACCGGTTTCTGGATATCCATGATGCGGTCGAAGGGGGCGATGTGGGCTTTTGCGTTCATCGATTCGGGAGTTTCATCGACCATTTCTTTGATGTCGGCCCCGGCGGCAAAGGCGCGCTCATTGCCCGTGACCACCATGGCCCTGATTTTGTCATCGGCATCAAAGGCCTCTAAAGCATCCATGAGGGCGGTCATGAGGGGATTGTTGAGGGCGTTGAGCGCCTTGGGATTGTTGATGCGTACCAGGCCCACACGGTCGTGGGTTTCGGTGAGGACAAGAGCATCTTGTGACATGGCAGGCTCCGGGTAGATTAGGGATTGTAGATTGCTGATTTGTGAATAATTATACGCGAGTCGGTTGCAAGCGGCGGAGAATATCGAGATAAAACCATGTTGATTGCCACCGCTTGCATTTGTAATTGGCTGATTATGATGATTTTACTTTCAAGTCTCATGCAGCCAATTACACGAAGCGGCACAAAGTAAATAAGTACAGATTACCAATTACAATTTACTGATCACTCTCTGGAGGAGTCCGCCATGCAATTAAAAGTATTGCGCTCATTATGGGGCACGGATGAAAGTATCCCGGTCGAAAAAAGGCTGGAACAGGTAGCCGCGGCTGGGTTTGACGGGGTGGACGGCTTCCCGGCAGAGGGTTATGCCCCGGCCGAGTATCGTAAGCTGGTGGAGTCATTTGGGTTGGAACTGCTGGTGGGGGGTATTGCTGAGAGAACGGAAGAACTTGAGACCATTCTCGGTGGCCTGGCGGAATACGAACCGCTTAGGATCGGGCTGATGGGCGGACTGGATGCCATGAGTCGGGAAGAGGGAGAGGCCTTTTTTGAGGAGGCGCTGCGCATCGAGGAGAGCATTGGTATTCCGGTAGCCCACGAAACGCACCGCGGGCGCATCTTGTTCAGCCCCTGGGACGCGGCTTATTACCTCAAACGCTTCCCTGAACTAAAAGTGCTGGCTGACTTCAGCCACTGGGTCAACGTGTGTGAACGGCTCCCTGATGACCAGGAAACGCATCTGGCGCTGGCGCGACGGCACACTGTACACGTGCATGGGCGGGTGGGTTATGCTGAAGGCCCGCAGGTACCAGACCCTGCCGCGCCGGAATATGCCGATGAACTAGCCTGGCATGAAGGCCAGTGGAAGGCCATATGGGAAATGAGGGAAGCCGCCGGGGATGAGATGTTTACCTTCACACCTGAATATGGCCCGCCGCCCTATCTGCATACACTTCCGCACAGCAACGAGCCTGTGGCCGACCTGTGGGAGATTTGCGTGTGGACCATGCAACGGGCGCGGGAAGTTTTAGGGTAATTACGGTTTGTCGTCGCTGACACCCTGCCGGGGAAGCTCAAAATCCTGAACCTGGTTGTAGTTACTAAAAAGGCACTCTGCCCCATTGGCATCGAGGACCTCATAGCGGATCAAGTTCGCAGGGTTAGCACCCTGCTCGATCAAGGCGCGGTCAACTTGCGCCCAAACTGAGATCATGAAATCGCGATCATCAACGACCACCCGCGTGATCTCCTGCTCATTAATGGCAACATGTATGGTGAAGTGGATGGTCGCTACATCCGGGTAGTGTTCTGCAACATACTGCTCAACAAGTTCTTCGCCAGCTTCCTGCGCATACAGGAATCCGAGGTCGGCAAACCCTCTCGCTCGCTGCAATTTGAACCATTCTGGATGTTCAAGGCGATACACTGCAAGGCCATCGCTTTGAGATTCGAATTCTGCCTGATCAGAATAAGTGACCAATGTCTGATAGATATCACCAGATATAGGTTCGATTTGCGCGAGGCCAGTTTCCTCTAACGCGCCAACAACATAATCTTCAACGAGCCGAGAAAAATACGCATCGTCCTCCTGATAGACATAGGAGGCGTATTCTATGAAGTCAGCTTGCGGGTCGTACCTGTATTGATGATCGGCCTGCACTTTCAGCGTTGGCAGGCGCATGAACGCATAATCCGTATTAAATTCCCCATAGACCAGCCTGGTTGTGCCATCGGAATCAATGATCTGGTAAGCTCTGACATCATGCATGGCGAGTTGAAAGCTGGCCGTGTCTTGCAGATTTTTAACAGCCCTAATTAGGAGCTCCCCTGCACGGGTCGAACCTAGAAGTGTATCTAGTTGTGTTGCCTCTAAATCAGCTGGTGAAACGGTATGTTCAGTGTGCGCAATGTCTAACAGAGGTGTTGTATCTATTTGAGCAGTTGTACTGCACCTAAACAAAAACATACAGGCGGAAATGAATACAAGCCTAACTATGTTCATATCTAATAACTAAGGAATTACTCCGGGGCGCTTTTGTTATTTCTAGGTCCCACATACAAATAGATCAGGCTACCCATCAGTATCCAGAAACAGGCAGCCACCACCCAGCCAAGGGTGCGGTTGATTAATGGCGATGGCAATGATGCTGAAGAGGGCTACATATTCCAACAGGATATAAGGTGCGTGGGTGAGCCAGCGGGCACGGAAATCAAATTTGAGGACGTAGTCCAGGACAAACTCGACCAGCATGTAAAAGAAGATGACCCAAAAGAGGGCCAGAAGCCAGTCTGCTTTGCCAAGCAGCGCGTAGTTAATGAAAACTGCCAACAGCGGGAAAGACAATAACAGCCACAGCCTGCCCAAAGTATTGACCCAGCCCTCCCGCCCATGTTTTTGGGCAATGAAGATGCCGGCAATCAACAAATTAAACAGGATGGCGCTAATAATAAAGAGCCAATCGTAAAAAGTGAGGGCAGCCATGGGTTCCATTTTGCATCCAACAATTTGTGCTTTTTGTCACTATACATCGTTTGCCGGGAAAAGACAAATTGTTGAAAACCTTATGAATTCTGTGTGCTGCAACTCATGACATCTTTCTCCGTATTACAGGGTGAAGCTGTTCACAAATACAGGAGCGAGACATGTTAGCAAAGAGATTGATCTTAATTGCCGCAGTATTGTCATTGGCCTCGGTGGCCTGCGGAGTAACAATCAACGTCCCCGAAGTCGACTTAGTCACCGGCCCCACAATCACCAAAGATATCATTATCGAGTCGTTGGAAACAGACGAAACCACAAAAGTCGAATTGAACTTTGCTATGGGAGAACTGATACTCAACCCAGGCGCAAGTGCCCTTGTTGAAGGTGTTGCAACCTACAATATCCAGAAACTTGAACCAGAGGTGAAGACATCGGACAAGGGTGTATCGATCAACACAAAAGCCGACAACATCCCGATTGAATTTACCACTATCCCGAACGTAGAAAATGCAAAAAACCGCTGGGATCTGCAATTGGGTGAAGACACCATGGACCTGGTTATCCATTCCGACGTTTATGAAGGTGACCTTGAACTAGGCGGATTGGCCCTCGAAAGCCTGGCGATCTCGGGTGGCGCGGCTGACCTAAAAGTTAATTTCTCTGAAGTTAACCCCGTAGAGATGTCGGCATTCACCATTGAGAGCGGCGCATCGGATATCGAGTTGAGCGGGCTGGCAAATGCGAATTTCGCTTACATGAGCTTTGATACGGGCCTGGGTGATTTCAAACTCGATTTCTCAGGAGAACTACAACAGGACGCGGTTGTGAACATCACAGCCGAATTAAGCGACCTTGTCATCATCGTCCCAGAGGGCACAAATGTGCAGCTCAATCTCGATGCTGAGTTAGCCGATATAGACACGTCCGGCGAATGGGATCAATCGGGTAACAGGTACACCATGGACGGCGACGGGCCGACCCTGATCATCAACGTGGATATTGGCATCGGGGACCTCAGCTTAAGGAACTAGATAAAAAAATCCAGGGTGCGGCAAATGTGACGAAGATGTCAAAGCCCAACTCCCCTGAAGCAGCGATCTTCTTAGAAAAGGCACTCTTGTAATTCGGGTTTCTATCCGGTAAGAGTGCCTTTTCTTTTTCCCCCTACTCACTAAATAATTGAAGAGCAGACAAGGGTGAAACCAAATCGGCAATTTCTCGTCTAATCTTCGGAGGGTGCATCTCCGGAGACCTGAGAACCGGCCGGATGCGCAATTGTGGAGGAAAGCAAGTGACCTGAAAATGGGCAATTTTCTGCCGGATCTTCCAGGTCATTGATAATGAAAGGATATTGCCGTGAAACAAATCAAAAGCATCTTTTGGGACTCCCAATACGCGCGCCTGCGGATGGTCCCCCGCGTTGTTGTTCAATTGCTGATCGTCGTGATCGTATTCTTCCCTATACGAGAATTAAACCGGCTGGTACGCGGCCCACTGATCGCATGGCTTCACAATCTACCCCTCCCGGAAGCGCTTGCCTGGATCGGAGACGAAACATTCAGAGAAATCAGCCTGGTCTTCAGTAGCCTGGCGATGTTTTCGGAACTGGTGGTGTTCGTGATCTCTTTAGTCATTGGCGCACGTTTTTTGGATCGCCGCAAGTTTTTCGATTTCACCGGCAAGTTTGGAAGAGCTTGGTGGGCGGACCTAGTTGCAGGCATACTCATCGGCGGTGGGGTTCAACTAGGGGTTGTGCTGGTTGCCTGGATAGCGGGATGGGTCAAGGTCGGAGGATTGCTCCAAGCGGGTATGGACGGGACATCATTCTGGGTCGGGTTTATCGCTATGTTGATCTTTTTCATTTGTGGGGCGATCAATGAAGAAATCCAATTCCGTGGCTACCCGATCCGCACCATGTCAGAAGGACTGGCAGGCTGGGGCCCGTTATTGGCAATCGGGATACCGGTTTTGCTAATCTCGATCGCGTTTGGTTTTGCACATGCGGGCAATCCACATATAACGCCGATCATACAGATCAGCATTATGCTCGGTGGGGTGTGGATGGCGGTGGCATACATCTTGACCGGTAGCCTGGCGCTATCCATCGGGATGCACTTTGCGTGGAACTTTGTGCAGTTCTTCTTCGGTTTCCCGGTATCCGGCCTTGATTTTGGCGTGGCAGCGGTTTCGATGGAACAAAGGGTTTTTAATGTATGGATCGGGAATGAGTTTGGGCCCGAGTCAGGACTATTAAGCCTGTTTGCCATGCTGGCCGGATTTATAATACTGCTAGTGTATATTAAAAAGCGCTATGGAAGTTTGCGCGTTCACACAGAAATTTTGCGACCAACATTGATAGAGTCATAAGCTGTTGGCGAACTTCGTCAAAAACATAAGAGGGCATTGGAAGAAAGCTATGCAAACCAGAAAGATAGACACATTGACCCTGCACTACGATGCTTCACAACAGCAGGCCGCCGACCTGGCAACAAGCAGTCTCGAGCAAAGCATAAACATGATCGCAGAGCAGTGGCAATTGAAGGTGCCAGATGATTGTCATTGCTATATCATGACGCAATGGCCCAGGTTCCTCTTTCAATCAGCACCGCTCTCAAGAAAGCTGCTATTCCCTGTATTACTGCCCCTTTATGCCCTGAGCATCCCCAAACAATGGCCGCAAATAGGTGGATGGCACGTGCAATATGGCAGCCGACATGTGGTGGGCGTGAAACCACCTGCCATGCTTGATCTTGAGCAGCAGTCAATAGGAAGGGAGATCTTTGTTCCAGAAGAGAGATCAGAAGAAAAGTTCAAACAAGTGATATGTCACGAACTGACCCACGCATGCAGCGCCCAGCTCCAGTTACCTGCATGGTTATATGAAGGCCTGGCGATGCTTAGCGTCGAAAAACAGTTCAACAAACAAACCGTGAAGCGCGCCTCAATCGGCCTGCTCTCTAATCCGAATGATGAAAATGATGCAACCAGAGTCATGTTACAAACCTATGTGCGGGGCTATTGGCTAGCTCGATACCTGGATGAAGAGCATCCGGATTTGCTACGATCATTTCTCAAAAATCCCATGCAACAGGATGAATTGGAAAACGAAATAGCAGGTGTGTTGAATATCGATCACACAAAACCATTTTGGGAAGAGGCGGACAAGTTGTTGGCAGCACACTATCAAACGAACTGAACGAATAATAAGTGACGAAAAGAGGTCAGTGAAACTAATCAAATTCCCAGCACCCTCTTCTCTGCTACACCTTACAAAACTGCAAGTTTACCCCTAAGTACAGTCCAAGAATTAGAATCAACAAGTACTTACTTTGCATACGGTAAACAATAGCTAGCGACCATCACAGGCGCTCATTGACATGGCAGTATCTTTTTACGACATCATCCGCAACGCCTTCCCTTTCAATCCCACCGCGGACCAGGATAATGCCATGCAGGCCCTGGCCATCTTCCTAGAGGATAATGGCAGTGAGCGTGTTTTCATTCTTAAAGGATATGTGGGGACAGGGAAAACCAGCCTGCTGGCAGCCCTGGCCAAGGCCTTATTGGAAGCACAGCGTCGTTTTTTCCTGGTCGCCCCCACACGCCAGGCAGCGCGTTTGGTCAGCAAACAAACTTCCTTACCGATAACTACCTTATACGCTCATCTGTACCGAAGTGAAAAATCTTCTACGGGGGAGATCTCGTTTGTGTTGCGAGAGGATGCCCCTCCCAAGAACAGCTTGATCATCGTGGACCAGGCCGCCCTGGTTCCCAACCGGCCCGAAAAGAATAAAGATGGCCAGTTAAACCCCAACAATGTGCTGGCCGACCTGATCACCTACCTGAAACGCGAACCCAGTTCCAGGGTCATCTTCGTGGGCGATGCGGCTCAGTTATCTCCTCTCCAAGAGGATATATCCGCGGCCCTTTATGGCCCGGCCCTGACCCAAGAATATGGCCTGGCCCACACCAACATTGAGTTACGCCGCGTCACCCAGAAGAGCAGCAGCAGCGGCCCGATCATCAGCGCCACCTATTTGCGGGACATGATCGACAAGTCAACGTTCAAAGAGCAGCGCCTGGCTGTACTTAAAACGGGTGACATACATCTGATCAATTCAGATGAACTGATGGATAGTCTGGGCGAAGCTTACGCGCGCTATGGCGAAGAAGACGTTTGCCTGCTGTGCAACACTGACCGCCGAGCCGTACGCCACAACCAGCGCATCCGCTCTTCGGTTTTTAAGCAGACCAGCATCCTTAGGGAGGGAGAGCGTGTAGTGGTGGCACGTGATTATCACCAGCATCCCGAGTTGCAACGCCTGGGCATCCCCTTTTTAGGGCGCGGCGAGCTCTTGCGGGTAGTGTCGTTGGGTAAGATCGAAACGCGTGGTGAATACACTTTCCAAACCATCGAGATCGAGTTTGAGCAAAGCAATGGAGAAACCGCACGGCTGAGTGCCCTGGCCAACACGGGCACATTGCTGTCCCAGAGCGCCGGTTTTCCCAAAAAAGATGAGCAGAAGCTACGTGCCTCACGTAAGAAAAGCTACGAACACCTTTCCAAAGAAGAAGCGGCAGCGGCCCTGGCCTCCGACCCTTATGTAAACGCCTTACAGCTCAAGTATGGTTACGCCATCACAGCGGACAAGGCGCGTGGCGGCCAGTGGGGCCACGTATTCGTGGATAGTGAAAATGTTTTCGCATCGGGCAACCAACAAGAAAGCCATCGCTGGTTCTATACAGCCATCACGCGCAGCTTCGACCAGTTGACGATGATCGACTTCCCCGATGATTGGGTACGCTATGATGTGCCGCGCGAGATAGAAGCGCTGATCGCGGATGGTGATGATGCCGACGTAAAAGCCACAGTGGTTAACCCTGCCAGGGTGCGGGAGATCGTCGAGCCGCTAATAGAGGATGAGGAGATAGATGCCTTGGCCGCACCTGAGGAGAGTCCTCTGGTTGCCGAGGAAACACCGACCCTTGAACTTGACGATCTGGTTACGGAAGAACCAGCCCCCTGGCAAGAAAACCTAGAGGAAGCCGTTCGTACCCCTCTGGAAGACCTGGCCCCGTCATTTGAGGAAGAACCTGTCAGCGGTGCATCTGAAGAACTCTTCCAGTCCTTTAAGGAAGAGCCAGCCACATTTGAAGATCCCGATCTGGCAGTCAGTACCGTGCTGGACGACCTGGCCCCCTCCTTTGACGAGGAAGAGCCTGTCGAACGCCGTGACTATATGGCAGATGTATCCAGAGTGCTGCGCGGGGCATGGCGAATCTTGTTGCGGCTGCTGGCGCTGCTGAGTCGTATCCCGCGCCGCGCGATGGTAATCGCAGTGATGTTGATCGCGCTCGTGATGGTCTTTCCTTTGGTTGCAAACTTTGCAACCACGACCGTGGGCAATATCACGGCACAACTCACCCAGAACGCGGCCGCCTTGCTGGCCAGCGAGACGCCCACACCAGAACCAACCGCCACAACCATGCCCACCCCCACCACTACGCCAATGCCATTGGTGCTCGGCTGCGTTGAAGTGCGCGAGTTACGCGTGCGCTCCGGGCCAGCGACCAGCTTTCAGCAGGTGGGTGGTTTGCGCTTCGAGGAATGTTACGAGTTTGATGCGATCAATGTCGAAAGGGATTGGGTACGCTTGCGCGAATTTGAAGGGGTTTCCGATTACGGTTGGGTAGCGATCGAATTCCTTGAGGTGATCGGGGATATTGACCGGTTGCCGGTCATGGAAGAAGATAGCTGATCGATTTCATTCGGTCTAGGGGGGACATCAGGAGTAGAATTAGCCCCCGACGTAACATTCTAGGCAATAATTCATGATGCTCATTCCAATCCTGATAATCGGTTTGATCACCGGCACGATGATCGGTACGGTGGGAGTAGGTGGTGTGTTATTGGCCCCCTTCCTCTTCTACGTGTTGGGCTTTGACCTGCACGCGGCCACAGCCTTGAGCAGTTGGAGTTTCCTGTTCACCGGCATTGTGGGGACATACAGCTATTGGCACAGGGGCAGCATTTCCTGGGATCTGGTCGTGTGGTTGAGCCTGGGTATTATCCCGGGGGCATTACTGGGAGCAGCCACTAACGCAGCACTCTCCAGCGACTGGCTGATCGTGGTGTTGGCCTTACTCATTCTGGCATCCGGAATCAACACTTTGGTTTCGCAGCCAGGAGTTGAACGTAAGGCTGCCTCCTTTGGCCGCGGTATGCTGCTGATATTGGGCTTGCTGACAGGTTTTGGCTCGGCCCTGACAGGTACAGGCGGCCCGGTGTTGCTGGTGCCGGTGTTGATGTTCTTGAAGATGCCTGCGCTATTGGCCATTGCTGCCGGGCAGGTAGCTCAACTGCCGGTGGCGGCCTTTGCTTCACTTGGTAATTTTGTCTTTGGGGAAATCGGCTTCGTGCTAGGCACGATCCTGGGTTTGATCCAATCGCTGGGCGTAGTGGTTGGAGCGCGTGTTGCACATGCCGTCAACCCAGGCCAACTGCGCCGCTTCGTGGCCTTTGCCTTGATCGGGGTAGCTTTCCTGATGATCGGGCGGCTGGTTTTTTGAAAACCGCATACTGCTAAACAAAGCTAAAGACGTATAATATATAGAATGGTGGAGACGGGATATAAGCTCATTCACCTGATTGAGCACATAAGTTTTTATTTTACAATACCAAATAGTTATGAAAAGAAGGGATGAAAATATGAAGAAAAGGCTATATTTTACATTTGTGCTAGCGATAATATTGTTAGCGTGTTCAGCAACATCAACAATAGAACAAGCTGCTTCTTCCGTTCAAGAAGCAATCGCTTCAGCAACAAACACAGAGTTACCCCCAACAGCCACGAATGTTCCCCCCACAGCAACTAATATACCTCCAACTGCAACCGATGTACCCCCGACGGAAACAGACATTCCCCCAACTGACACACAATCATCACCAGACGAACCGTCCACCACTACAACATCAGAGGCAGGCGCAAGTGAGCCGATAACGCTGGAGTGCGCAGATGCGCTTGGATGTGTTGAGGTCGCTCCAGGCCAACCAATCACCCTGGCATACATGTTAACCATCAATGGCCCCACCGCCTTCCTTGGAAACGACTCTCTCGGCGGCATCGAGATTGCGATTGCTGACCAAGGCGAATTTCTCGGCCACTCCATCGAATTAATTGGTGAAGACTCCGGGTGCTCCGCCGAGGGTGGCCAAACCGCAGCCACCAAGGTTACAAATAACCAGTCCGTTGTTGGGGTAATCGGCACCAACTGCTCCAGCGCGGCCACTGCTGCTATACCTGTGATAAACAATGCAGGCCTGACGATGTGCTCCCCTTCCAACACGGCACCGTCTCTGACTGATGGTGGTCCAAATGGATTCTGGCAGCCGGGCTATTTCCGTACTTCACATAATGATCTCTTCCAGGGTCGTATCGCGGCTGAATTTGCCTACAATATCCTCGGGGCGCGCAGCGCGGCTACCATTCACGACGGCAGTCCATACGCTGACCCCTTACAGGCGACCTTTGCTGACCGTTTTGCCGAACTCGGCGGCAGCGTCACTTTCCAGGGTGAAATCAGCTATGGCGACACCGACATGCGCCCGGTGTTGACAGATGCCGCGGCCGGTAGCCCTCACGTACTCTACTTCCCCATCTTTGAGCCGGAAGGCGACTTTATCGTAGCTCAGTCCTCCGAGATCGACGGCCTTAAAAATACAGTCCTGATGGGTGCTGACGGTCTACTGGTCGCCAGCTTCCCTGGGAACGCCGGCGAAAACGCGGATGGCACGTACCTGACTGGCCCATATGTGTCGGGGCCGGCCTATGATGATTTCCTAGACAAATGGGCTTCCCAGATCGGAGGGTCACCGCCCTCTATTTTCCATGCTCATGCAGCCGACTGCACCAACATGCTCCTGGATGCCATTGAGGCTTCTGCCCAGATCGGTGATGACGGCACCATTCTTATCGGTCGCCAGGCCTTGCGAGACAGTATGGAAGCTACATCCGGCTTTGTGGGCCTTACGGGCACGCTGAGTTGTACAGCTAATGGCGATTGTGCCTCGGGCGAGTCACTGGCTATTTTCGAGATCACCAATGACGAGATCGAGAACGGCAACTGGCCCCCGGAGGCGATCTGGTCACCATAAGTTGGTGAGAGTCCTTATAGTTATGATGACTTAGATGCTACATCAGATGAACCAACCTTTCAATTTCGCAAGGCAGATCATAGACATTTGTACTATAATTCACGGGTCAGACTGACAACGAGGAGACAACACAGCTTTCAACGTACCTCAGAAATAGCGACCTTCGGGTCGCTGTTTCATTTCCCCTGAGCACTCAAAATATCAAATAGCTCTTCAACTGCCCCCTGCCCGCCACTGATCCCAAACACCTTGATGCCGTATTCAGCCAATTCTTCCGCAGACGCCTCACTAAAAGCCAGCACTCCCGCTTTGGCAGCGCGGTAAGCAGCCTGGGGTTGAGCAGTCTCATCAGGCGCAGGCCCGATATTGACAATCACCCCATTGCCCTGCTCCTTCATCACACGCCCCACCGATTGTGTCATTGAGAACGTACTGGTGAATATCACATCAATCGTGCGCCGCCAGTCCCACTCGTCCATGCTCAAGATAGGGTCATGGGGCCGTACGCTGGCGTGGTTGATAAGGATGTCGATGCGTTTCCAATCCGCCAGCACCTCGCTCAACATGGTCTGCATGGCCAGCTTTTTAGAAACATCCGTGACATAGATTTTAGCCTGTGCGCCCCCCTCGATAATCTCTGTTACGACTTCGTCCACATTGATAGGCGTGAGGTCGTTGGCTGCTACGATTGCTCCCTCTTTGGCCAAAGTCAAAGCTAACTCACGACCCAGGCCACGCCCTGCCCCGGTGATCAACACGACCTTATCTTTTAGCTCACTCATTGGCATCCACCAGCAGCCATTCTTCAAATGTAACTTCTCCCGGGCAAATCGGGAATTCGTCTGGGTTTTCGGCATGATTCACAGCCAGGTTGAAGTATGGCGTGGGATCATAGGTGTTGCCCAACACGGTTTCATTGAGGAACTGGCCATTATCATCAGCCACCACCGAGAAATGCAAATGTAGTCCGGTGGGGTTGAGCGGGTCACCCGAGTAGTCGCCCTGATATCCGAGGAAGGTACCCGCCTCGACAAAGACCTCAGTAGTGCCGGGCGGGAAAGCCTCGGCTACAAAGCTCTCTCCATCCGAGGTCGCCATGTGTGTGTAATAAGTCCAGATCTGGCGATTGGGGTTCAACGGGTCTTCGGGGATGCGGATGATGACGGTCGAGGCCCAATCGGCCTGGCGCGTAAGAAAACCCGGATAAGCGGCATATATAGGTGTGACACCGGGTTCGGTCGCCGGGAAAATATCGAGGCCAGTGTGGATGTGACCCGGACGGTAAGACTGGTTCCACAGCCCGAAGATGACCCCGGTAGTGGGAAAAGCAAAGGGGGCATCCCCACAACGCATACCCGGCTGAAGGCGAATCTCATCATAGCCATCCGGGTTAGCACGGTAAAGCTGGTATTGCAGCCACCGATTGGATGACGGTCGATTGTAAAGCTGGTAGAGGTACAGCGCGCCGCCAATGCTTACGACAAGAATCACACCTAAGACAATAAAGATAGGGGCGCGTGAACGGCGAGGGTGGATAGGGATGGGTTCTTTTAAGGGCATAGATAGTAATTTGATAAAAAGGGTTTAGGGATCAGTTATTGGGATTGGTATGCAGATCAAGCACGGTGGCCTGACTAACCTGGAGGATGTGTTGAGGGTCGATACGCAACAAGGCATGGCCTTCCCCACCTCCGGCAAAGACCTCTTCCTGAGCCAACACTTGCGGGTCGAGCAAGGTATCCAGCGCCTGGCGATGTCCAAATGGCGGCATGGCCCCGACTTCAAATCCCGCCACATCCAGCACCGTTTCGGCATCAGCCAGCTTGACGCGTTTGCGACCTACTTCAAAGTGGGCAGCCATGCTGCGCCGTTCAATGGGCCGCGTACCGCAGGTCACGGCCAGCACGGGCTTTTCGGGCAGCAGGAATAAGATGGATTTAACGATCTGCTCCACCTGCGCATTAACGGCCTGGGCCGCACTTTCCACAGTAGGTGTCGGCACCTCCAGATGCACGATCTCACCGGGGATCTCGTGCTCATCCAGGTAGCTTTGCAGGTGGGCAGAATTAAGCACTGTCATCTTCCGCGGCAGTGAATTGTTTAATGTTTTCAAGTTCGTCTTCAAGATGGTCGGCAAACAGGAGCGTGAGCTTGCCCCCTGAGATGGTCTGTAAGACCTGGCCGGTGGCCTGACCTTCATCTGAGGCCATCGCCTGGCGGGCGGCTTCCATGTCGTCGAAAAACAGCTCGTGCATCAGGGCGGCGTGGTAGGTGCCGTGCAGTAGCTTGTCAACCCGGCTGGTGACCTCGCGGCGCAGACCGGGCATTTTTTCGGCGGCTGCCAGGAAGTCAGGCCAGCCCTTCTCAAAAGCCACCCAATCATCCTGTGGCTCGATAATGATGATGAGTTTGTACATGGGGGAGATTATAACGGCGGAAGCTTACGATTTTGTGAGTAGAAATTAGTCTACGGGACATAAAATTAACAAAACACTTACTTTTTCGTCAACGTCGTAAGAAAACAACTATGGTAAGATTCCGGAAATTATGAGGTTCTTATGGACTTAGAAAAGAAAATTACCATCATTGAAGGTCCACCACCCACATTTGAATTGATCCCTGGGGGATGGGTAACGGGAGTTGCCGAAGGCCCCAACCTCACCAACGTTGCCGTCACTCGCTTGCGCACCGCCAATGGCCCTGCGCTGGTAGAACGCTGCCACAAAGCCTGGCGACATAAAGAAGATATCCAACTGGAATATCGTTCGCCAGATGGCCTCAACAAAGAAGTGCCCATCATTGCTGCCCGCAGCACCGAAAGCGACGATGGCCAGATGCTCTTCCTCTGGGTACGCGTACCGGATGAGGAAGTTGAAGTGCAATTCGATTTTGGTATGGACGACGAAGATGATGATGACTTTGACGACGATAGTGAATACGATGACTTCATCGATCCTAACGACCTTGGCCCAGGTGGCTGGCAGATCTAGTCAATAACTAACACGCATACATGCCCGCGGTGGATTTCTGCCGCGGGTTTTATCTTTAAGCTGTGGAGAGATATGAGCCATCGCTTATAATCAAAAACACCAATCACAATCAAGAAGGAACCCTCATGTCCGAAGAAATCTTATTATCCAATTTGAGTAACGGCGTCCTGACCCTCACCCTCAACCGCCCCAAAGCCAACGCCTTCAACAGCGAGCTAATCAAAGCCTTACGCAATGCCATCAGGCAGGCTGGCAAGGATGAAGCCACGCGCGTGGTCTTACTGGCTGCCAGCGGAGGCATCTTCAGCGCCGGGCAGGATGTGAAAGAATTTGGCGGAGACGGGCATTTATCCTTCCGCAATCATTTGCAGAAGACCTACAACCCCCTCATATTGACCATGCGTAAGCTGGAGAAACCCATCCTGTGCGCTGTGAATGGTGCCGTGGCTGGGGCCGCCCTGGGCATTGTGCTGGCCTGCGACCTGCGTATCGCCAGCGAAGCCGCCAGTTTTTACGTTGGTTTTGGTGGCATTGGCCTGGCCCCCGACTCGGCGGTATCACTGATGCTGCCCAAGATCATCGGGCTGGGCCGCGCCGCGGAAGCTTCTTACTTCAACAGTCCCATCAGCGCCCAACAGGCCCTGGATTGGGGTCTGGCCAATAGACTGGCTGCTGCGGATGAATTGGGTGATGCGGCCAAAGCATGGGCGACAGAATTAGCCAAAGGTCCGGTCAAGGCTATGGGCCTGGCCAAACGCGATTTTAATAAAGCCCACCTCAGCAATCTGGAAGAACAATTGGATTACGAAGCCCACATCCAGGAGATTGCCGGGCAAGGCCCCGACCACAAAGAAGGCCTGGCCGCTTTCCTGGAAAAGCGTGAAGCAGATTACATCGGACAGTAACAAATTTTCAAAATAAAAGCCCTCGATATTAGAGGGCTTTTATTTTGAAATGCTTGCTCGGAAATTCAGTGCTTGTTGCAAATGGTCTGTGCAAAGTTTGGGAATGCCCAGATCGGCACACAGTTGCAAGGCATCCTGATCATTCACATCCCAGGAATGGATTTCAAGGCTTTGCCCAGCAATATAATCAACGACATCACGAGTCAATTGAGTCGGATGCAGATGCACGGCACGCGCCCCAGTGAGTTTGCCCAATTCTGCCGAACGATATGCTACAACATCAGCCCCCATCCACGCTTCTGAACGCGGCAAAAGCAAGTCTACAGTGATCCCCGGGCAGGTGGTTTTGAGCGTATGCAACAGGGCCGGCTCAAAAGAAGTCACTTCGATAGAAGACCAGAGAGATTTAAAGTCATTTAGTACATTTCCAATGATTTGAGGAGCTTGCCCTTCGGGACCTTTGATCTCTATCTCAAGACCAATTCTCCCACCAATTTGCTCCAGGAACTCAACAAAAGTAGGGATGTAAGAGCCTGCGGTAGGTTTACCATCTTTATCAAGGATTTGGGTTTCTTTGAGTTCAGCATAGTCATAATTAAAGATCGGACCGGATAGCGTGGTGGCTACCTTCAGGTAATAGTAGTGGTAAACCACAGGCACATGGTCCCGTGTCAACCGTACGTCCAGCTCAACAGCATCCGCCCCCAATTCAATCGCGCGCTGAAATGCAGGAATCGTATTCTCCGGAAAATCCTCAGTCACCCCACGATGTGCAACAATCTCAAAGATGGGCTTATTCATTTTTAACAAACAAAGAGCTCAGGGGATTAAGTTTCACTGGAATAAGAACTTTTGCTCTTAGAAGGCGGCTCCCCCGGGCGAGACGCTATCACAATGTACGGTCCCAGTATAGGCAGCAACAAGGCTAACAACCCCCAGGCAATGTACTCGTAGGTGGTCAGTTGGCGGCGGCGTAAATAAAAGATAGCAAACAACGCCAACCCAATGATGCACACAACCAGCAAAATACGTAGAATGTCTGCGGTGCTCAGTCTGGCCTCCTCATGTAAGTTTCTAGAACAATTGTAATAAAAACTGGGGACGAATTCAAGCTTTTTGTGTAAGTCAGTCGGCCATGCCAGTTTCGCTTACAGCAGCGGGTTGGGCAGCAGGCTCGTCCCGGATTTCATCCAGGTCCGGCAAAGCATCCGGCAACTCGGCTTCAAGCAAGCGTACACGCGCATTGCTAAAACCATACAAGCTCAGCGCCATGTGCATAAGCCCCATTGCCACGAATACTACGGCTAATCCGCGTCCAGGCCCCGTACCCAACCACGGGCCTAACCAGGGTGCCAGCCCCCCCCCCTCCATCATCGCAGGCTCAAGCACTCTGTCGGCCAGGGGACCGACAACGATGCGGCCCAGTGGGTCAAGCATCAATGTAAAAAAGCTGATGCTGGCAAAAACACGTCCCTGCACCGCAGGTTCGATCTTGGTTTGCAACAAAGGCACGTTCACCAGACCAATAAATGAAAAGGTCAACATCCAGCCAAAACTAACGATGGCGATCAAAGCAAGAGACTGACTGAAGCCCACAAGGCCTATCGCCACACCTTGTAGCAGGATCATCACCAGGATAAAGCGCATGCGGTGCTGCGGGCCGCCCCACCAACTTATGAATAGACTGGCAAATAACATACCGCTAACGATCAAACCCATCAAAACACTCACCACAGCTTCATTGCCAAAATTCAACATGATCGGCACCAGCAAAATACTGGCAAAGTTATCAAACAGATTCAGGAGAGCGATCATCAAGACCCAACGCAACAAACCGGCCCGCGCAAAAAGGTATCGCCAGCCGAAGAGCATTTCCTCCCACACCGATCCCGCAGCTTTGTCTTCCTCTATGCTGGGTGGATCCGGGATGCGCACCAGCATCAAGGTAATCACAGCCAGTAAAAATGTGAGCAAGTCCAGGGCGAGGATAGCAGCCAGGCCGATCGAGAGCAGCAACGCCCCAGCCAGCGAAAACGCCAGGATCATACCAATGCCCTCTCCTATGCGCTCCAGGCCAGAAGCACGGCCTAATTGTTCCTTGGGCACGATCAGGGGCACGGCAGCGCGCCAGGCCGGGCGTTGGAAGGCACGCGCTATGGAAAGTATGACCATAGCCAGGTAGATATGCCAGAGTTGGTATACCTCCAGGTAGATTACGAGTACCATGCCAAGCGTGGCCAGGGCCTGCACAGAATCTGCAACCAGCATCACCAGGCGGCGGTTGTAGCGGTCTACATACACCCCTGCCAGCGGGGATAAAATTGCGGTAGGCAGGATCAAAAAGACCGTGCTCAACGCATAAATAGTGACAGAACCGGTTTCGATGTACAACCATAGGCTGATCGCAAAACCAGACAGCGTGGACCCCAACTGTGAACCGGTTTGACCGATCCAGAGAATAAGGAAAGCTCTCATTTCCCCCGTCCAAATAGAACCTTTAACCCGCAAATGATCCTCCTCTATTTGATTTAATTTATACCCCGGCACATATGAACAAGGCTATTACAAAAAAGAGGCGAGGTATGTTACTCGCCTCTTGATCGTTGAACAGTAAACAGTTGACTTAGACCCAGCCGCGCAGTTTAACCGCTTCGGCCACACGGTCAATCGCCACCATGTAGGCCGCCAGGCGTTTGTGCACGCCATACTTTTCAGCGGTTTCATGGACAGCATGGAAGGCCGCCGTCATCTTCTTGTCGAGGCGGTCATGCACCATGTCTTCTTCCCAGTAATAATCATAGGCATTCTGCACCATCTCGAAGTAGGAGACGGTCACACCACCAGCATTGCACAGGAAGTCGGGAATCACATAGACACCTTTTTCATGCAGGATCTTGTCAGCTTCCGGCGTTGTGGGGCCATTGGCCAGTTCAGCACTGACCTTGGCTTTGATGTTGCCCGCATTCTCTTCTGTGATGACGTTCTCAAGAGCAGACGGGAAGATCACATCCACATCAAGTTCCAGGATCTCTTCGTTAGTGACCGGTTTGGATCCGGGGAAATCAGCCACACGGCGAGTATCTTGCTTGTGCTTAAAGACCTCATCATATTTCAGGCCATCAGGATTGTAGATGCCGCCACGCGAGTCGGAAACTGCCACAATCTTCATACCCAACAAATCTTCAGCCAGTTGATGGGCGAAGGTACCGGCATTGCCATAGCCCTGGATGGCACCGGTTGCGCCTTTCAGATCGAACCCCGTGACCTTGCCCCATTCACGCAGAGTGTAAATACCGCCGCGGGCCGTAGCATCGCCACGCCCTGCGGAGCCGCCCAAAGGCAGTGGTTTACCGGTGATCACGCCAAATTCGTTGTTCCCTTTGATGAAGGAGTATTCATCCATCATCCAGGCCATGATCTGTGGGGTAGTGTACACATCAGGAGCAGGCACGTCTTTTTCCAGACCGATGATGCGACCGACCTGCCGGATGTAGGCCCGGCTAAGGCGTTCCAGCTCGCCCTGCGACATTTCGCGCGGGTCACACACAATACCGCCTTTGCCGCCACCGAGGGGGATATCAACAACGGCGCATTTCCAGGTCATCCAGGCCGCCAGGGCGCGCACCGTATCAATGGTTTCATCAAAGTGGAAGCGAAGTCCGCCCTTCGTAGGACCACGGGCATCATTGTATTGCACGCGGAAACCCTGGAAAACCTTGGTAGTGCCATCGTCCATCTTGACCGGCAGCGTGACGTGCAGTTCGCGCAGCGGCAGGCGCAACAATTGGTGTGTGGCTTCATCAAGCTGCAGTTGCTCGGCAGCCTCATCGAGTTGGGCCTGGGCAATGGTAAAGGGGTTCAGTTCGGGGCCTTTGCCATTCTCTTTGGTTTTGGTTTTTTCCACAGCCATTTTGTACTCCTATTGTAGTGAGAAGTAGGTTACAACTGAAATAGATTCTTCAGCAAACTGATTGATCGATAAAGTCTTTCTAGCCTCCTTTTACTTTGTAAGTTTTGTTGTAAATAAAAACCGAGTCTCACGACTCGGCTATTTGCTTATATCCAACCACGCAACTCCATGGCTTCGACCACGCGGCCAATGGCTAACACGTAGGCCGCTTCTCGAGTGTAGAGACCATCACCCTCTGTGATCTCCAGCACTCCCTGGAAGGCAGTGGTGAGCTTTTGATCCAGGCGCTCAAGCACTTCCTCTTTCGACCAGTAATAGTTCATGTCATTTTGCACCCCCTCAAAGTATGACACAATCACACCCCCAGCATTGCACAGGAAATCGGGAATCACAAACACCCCGCGCTCCTTGAGCACTTCATCGGCCTCCGGCGTGGTGGGGCCGTTTGCGCCTTCTGCCAGCACGCGCACTTTTTCACTGATCTGCTGGACCGACTCGGCATTGATCTGGGCTTCAAGGGCAGAGGGGATCAGAATATCCACGTCTTTGCTGAGCCAGGCATTTGCGTCTTCGACCTTATAACCTGCCTCCAGGGCCTTATCTTTATCAATGGCCCCATACGTATCCGTGATAGATTGTAAAAAGGCCACGTCAATGCCATCCCCCGAACAGGAAACTGTATAGCCTGCCTGGTCACTGCGATCCCAATAAGAAACACAGTGCACCTTGCCGCCCAACAATTCAGTGAAACCCAAGGCGGCATGTTGCGCCACGTTACCGAAACCCTGAATAGCAGCGGTGGCTTTCTGTGGGTCAATCCCCAGATGCCGAAGGGCCTCGCGCACGGTATACACAACCCCAAAGCCTGTGGCTTCACGGCGGCCCAGTGACCCACCCCCACCCACCGGTTTGCCTGTGATAGCCGAAGGGGTATATTCACCCCCGGTCAGCTTGGCATATTGATCCATCATCCAGCCCATCATTTGAGGAGTAGTGCCTACATCGGGGGCTGGGATATCCAGGCGCGGGCCGATATTGCGGAAGATCTGGTTCACAAAGCCGCGACACAGGCGTTCTTTCTCAAAACGGGAAAGCCCCGCCGAGTCCACGGCTACTCCACCCTTGGCGCCCCCGAGCGGGATATCGGCTACTGCCGTCTTCCAGGTCATCCATAGCGCCAGGGCGCGCACCGTATCGATGGTTTCCGAAGAGTGGAAGCGAATACCACCTTTGGCGGGGCCGCGGGCATCGTTGTGCTGGATGCGGTATCCAAAGAACACCTGCAGACTGCCATCATCCATACGTACTGGAATCTGGAATTTGTATTCACGGGTAGGCCAGCGGAGCATTTGAGAAACTTCAGGGTCGAGATTCATGATCTCGGAAACCCCATCAAACTGGCGTTGAGCCATCTGGAAGGCATTCGTGGGTTGAGCCATGCGTTGGGTGGGTAAACTCCTGTAAATGATAAGCGGGCACCTCGGTGGGCGCCCGCTGTTTATCTACAACGTAAATTTCTTGAGGTTTAAATCAATGTTCATGGAACGATGAGTCCCAAATTGTTTCCTCGCTCATAAGATAACTGATAATTCGGAGTCGGTCAAGAATAAATGTCACCCCACGCGTATGATAAATGTCCTGAATTGAATAAACCATGAATCGGCTTTATTGCTTGGATTCGGATAATTGTCGCTCCAATTCCATCCGTAACAGTTGCGGGTTGGCCTGCCCCTGAGCAGTGCGCATCACCTGGCCAAAGAACCACTGGGCCAACTGCTCTTTACCGGCATGATACTCGGCCAATTCATCCGGGTTGGCCGCCAACACTTCTGAAACCATCGCTTCGATCTGGCCTGTATCCGAGATCTGGCCCAGGCCGTGTTCCTCAATGATCTCTGCCGGGGAACGTCCGCTGCCCAACATCTCGGCCAACACTCCTTTAGCCGTAGGCTGGTTGATCTCACCGGATGAAACCAATTGAACTAATGTGCCCAGATTGGCTGGCTTGAGTTTTAAATCCTCGATATCTTCACCAGAATCATTCATATGGCTGAACAGATCACCGGTGATCCAATTGGCCACGAGGCGCGCTTCTATATCCTGGGCAGCGCCCATGGCCGCTTCAAAGAACTCTGCCACTGCCTGATCCTCGACCAATAGAGCGGCCCTTCCCTGCTTGAGTTGGTATTGCTGCACAAAGCGCTGTTGCTTGGTATAAGGTAGCTCTGGCAAGCCAGCCCTTATTTCATCGACCCAGCTTTGTTCCAGCACCAGCGGCGGCAGGTCCGGCTCGGGGAAATAGCGGTAGTCTTCTGCCTCTTCCTTACTGCGTTGCGGCACTGTGACCTGCTCGGCCTCATTCCAACCCAATGTCTGCTGCCTGATGTCTCCACCGGAGTTCAAGACCTCCGTCTGGCGCTCGATCTCATAGGACAAAGCGCGCTCCAATGTTCGGAAACTGTTGAGGTTCTTGATCTCCGTACGCGTGCCCATTTCCTCACTGCCTTTGGGACGTAAGGAGATATTAGGTTCAATACGTAACAAACCCTTTTCTAGATTGCCGGAATTGACACCCAGATAACGCAACACGGCGCGTAGTCCATAGGCATAAGCGCGCACGGCTTCCACGCTGTGCAGGTCTGGCTCAGTCACGATCTCCAGCAAGGGCACCCCGGCGCGGTTGAGGTCCACCAACGAGTAGTTTTCGCCATCTTCCTCAACGTGGGTCAGCTTGCCGGTATCTTCCTCAATGTGCACGCGGCGGATGCGCACCACCTGCTCGCCCTGGCTTGTATGGATAGTCAGCTCCCCATTACGCGCTAAGGGATGCTGGTATTGTGAGATCTGGTAACCCTTGGGCAAGTCAGGGTAAAAGTAACTTTTACGCTCGAAGATGCTGGTCAGGGCGATCTCACAATCCAGGGCCAGGGCCACCCGCAGGGCATATTCCACGGCGCGCTGGTTGATCACCGGCAGCACGCCCGGCATGCCGGCGCTAACCGGACTGACGGCGATATTCGGCGCGCCGTGGGTCGAGTCCACCACCGGGGCATCGTCGAACATCTTGGAACGCGTTTCCAGTACAGCGTGGATCTCAAGGCCGATAACGGGTTGGTATTTAGTCATTGCCACAATAATAAAGCAGGCTGGTTAAAAAATGTAGGGGCTGGTTTAAAACCAGCCCCTACCTGATATGGAAATTTCTGTAACTTACTCTACCGTACTCACCAAGAAATTGTCGAAATTGACTTGCAGGCCAGGGCTTTCAAAAGTACCCGCTATCAAACCGATCTGCCCGGAAGCAAAAGTGTCATCCGTGGCCTCAGCTACGATCTCGCCGTTGACCGCGATGGCCAATTGGTTACCTACACAACCCGCGGTGAGAATATAGTTGCTGGCTCCCACTGCAATCGCATTGGATTGATCCCAGCCAGTCAGCACTTCAAATTCATCATTGACGTATTTCCAAATGGCATAATAACCATCTTCAGAGATCTCCAGGCCATAGAAGTTGCTGGCCTCAGTATCCTGATATCGACAGATGATACCGAAATCACCATCACCTGCAGGACTGTTCACATTCACATCCACGCTAATGATCACGTCGTCATAACTGAGGTCAGCGGGCGACCAGGCGTACCAATTATCGTTGTTGACCTGGAACTGCAATACACCACCGCTCACCTGAATACTGGCCGCATCGTTGGAGAAGGTGCCCCATACACCAGTATCGGAGGAGAAATCATCTTCAAAGGCAAACTCTGTACCACCTGTAGGAAGTTCGGCCTGGGGAGCAGAGGTATCCGTGATAGTGATCTCGCCACGCTGGGCCGCCTCTAACAGCGGAAGCGCTAAGCGGATCGGGCGCAGCGCATTGATGAACCCCCCCGTGGGCACACAACTATCTCGTTCGTCAATAATACCGTCGCGGTTGGTGTCTGCCAGTGTGCGGCAGTCCACGTATTGGTCTTCACCGCCATAGCCCAGCTGTGTCGGGATGCCGATCAGCTGACCATCCTCTGTGGCGGCCAGGCCACCACTGTTACCACCTGCGATAGTTGCTGAGGTTTTGATGAAAGCGCGGTCACCGTAAGGATTCTCACTGGTGAAGCCGCTCACGTCACCACGCGTCAGCGTAATGGTTTCGCCGCCAATGCCCGGATAACCGATGATGACTACGGGGTCACCCAGGCGCAGTTCGGCCGAGCTGCCTAAGCCCACCGTGGGCAGGTTGAGCGTGCTGTTATCGATCAAGTCATTATTGATGTCGCGCGTGATGCGGATGATAGCAATGTCCAGACCTTCATCAGCCTGGTAAACATCTGCATAATAAGTATCAACCGGGGGGCGGTCTTCCGCTTGCGTCATAGAAATCAGCAGGTCCTCCACGTTGCAGTAGCGGTCCGACAGCACCACGTGTGCATTGGTGACGATAAAACCGTCCGGTGAAACGATGGATCCCGAACCACTCCAGCTTTCCAACTGGCCTGAACCGCAATCCACGATGGCCCAGATCTGCACAACTGCCTCAAAGGGGATGTCACTTACAAGATTGCCATCGTTGTTGTTATTGTTGGAACTGGTGAAGGGGGTGGGAGCAACTGGGTCATCGGGAACAGACCCGGTACAGACGCAGGCTAGCAGGATCAATACAGCGCCAACACTGAATAAAAGTAAACGGCGGCGGGGATTTTTGGGTTCCATCAGCAATCTCCTCGAAGAGAGTTTATATCTGGCCGGGGCAAGAGGCTTGTAACATCAATAGGATTTTATCTCAGGCCAATCTGCCAGGAAGTATACAACGCCTACATTTGTATTGGCTTAGTTTTTTATCAGTCTTTGATAAGGGCTTACAAGCTTTTTCCAAAACGCTCAATACGTACGAGGGCCTCTTCGATCTGTTCGTAGGCCGTTGCGTAAGAGCAGCGCACGAAACCTGCCCCACCCGGACCAAAGACCGAACCAGGCACGACAGCCACTTGCTCTTCTTTTAATAAGCGTTCCGCAAAGGTTTCATCATCCAGCCCGGTAGAGCTGATCTGCGGGAATGCAAAGAAGGCCCCGCCCGGCTCAAAGGTATGCAAGCCCATGGAGTTAAAGCCATCAACGATCAAGCGACGGCGGCGGTCGTATTCAGCCCGCATGGCTGCCACGTGTTCGGCGCCATGATTAAGCGCCTCGATGGCCGCTACCTGTGATGTAGTGGGGGCCGACATGATGGCATATTGGTGGACGCGCAGCATTCCGGCAATGATCTCCTCGGGCCCACAAGCATAGCCCACGCGCCACCCCGTCATGGCATAGTCTTTGGAAAAGCCGCCCATCAGGATCGTGCGTTCCTTTGCTCCAGGCAAGGAGGACACACACACGTGCGGCTGACCGTAGACCAACTGGTCATAGATCTCATCGGAGAGCACGATGAGGTCATGCTCCTCGGCGATGCTAATCACCTGTTTGAGTATCTCTGGTGAGGCCACCGCGCCGGTGGGGTTATTAGGATACCCCACCAATATAGCCTTCGTCTTCGGGGTAATAGCAGACTCAATCTTCTGGGGGTTGAGTTGGAAGTTCTCCTCAACGGTACTGGCAACCTCTACAGGTACCCCGCCCGCCAGCAACACGTCGGCCTGGTAGGCCATGAAGCAGGGAGTGGGAATAATGACCTCATCGCCGGGGTCCAGCAGGGCGGTCATCGCCAGCAGCAGGGCTTCTGAGACGCCCACGGTCATGAACATCTCGCCTTTAGGGGCATAGCGCACCCCGTACAACTCTTCCAGATGGTCAGCCAGGGTCTCTCGCAACTCCAGGATACCGGCGTTGGAAGTGTATTTGGTCTCGCCTGCTTCCAGAGACCGCAACCCTGCCTGCGCAATGGGCTGCGGTGTGACAAAGTCCGGCTCACCAATGCCCAGAGAAATGACTTCGGGCATAGCAGCAGCGATATCAAAATACTTGCGGATGCCCGATGGGGGCAGATTAGCCACACGGTGGGAGAGATAGTTTTTATTCACGGGACGCCTTCTGTGTCGATGAGTTCGGGAGATTATATCAAAGGGAATCGTTTTCGGCTGAATCCTGTGATTAAACAATAATGGAACTCTTGAAGAGTTCCATTAGCTATGCTTTCAATTAGAATCTTAGGGCGCGCTGACCGTGGACCTACACACCACCTGGTTGTCCAGGTCCAGGTTGCTGCTCCAGATGAAATCAGCGCCGCTGAAGAGTGTGTTCTCGTAATTACGGAAGCCCTCTGCATTGGTGACATCATCGGCCGTGAAGGTGCTGGCAGGCAACCAGGTCGAATCGTCAAATGTGGGAGAATCCCAATCCGCAGGCAGGGCGGCATGCACAGCCTGGCAGGTATTCTCGGGATCGTTGTTCACGCAGGAAACAGCATTATCCGAGCTGGGACAGGCTGAAGAATCGAGATTACCATTAGCATCCACGGCCACACAACTGGCATCATCCACTGGCGCAACGTAATAGACCTGGCATTTCCAATCCGCATTGGTCACGGTGCCATCACTGAAAGAGGCGATAAAGCCTCCGTCACCGATATGATAACTGCCATTACGGTCTTCCAGACCTACACCGAGATAACCTTCCCAATCAACCAATAAGACGGCATAGGTGACAGGATAATTGACCTGGTAGCGCGCCGCGGCGGAGTTGAAGGGCGTGAAGCCGATCGAATCGCGGCCCACGAACTGGCCGTTGGCATAGAACTCGAAGTAGTTGTCGGCAAACAGATAAGCTGTGATCTCAGTGCCACCCTCATCAATTACCTGGGTACTCAACTGGGATTCAAAATCGGGGTTGTTCCCCGGCCCCGTGCAATCATTGTGAATGTCCACAGCCGTTGCCCCATCCGTGATGGGGGCCGGCAATTGCCACACGGTACCATCATCAGCAGAGAGTTCACCACACAACGACGGACGCGCAACCTGCCCGCTGCATTGTGCCATAGCTGCGCAGCTACTGCTGCTCTGGGCAATGCCTGTGGTGACAGTGAGCAAGGTACCAGCATCAGACTCTTCCTCTCCATTATCAACAACCTCAGGAGCAGCCCCTTCTTCGACCGTGGGCTGCACTGCTTCTTGAGGGGTGTTGTCAGGGACAGCGGATTGTGTTTCTGTTGCGCCAGAACAGGCTACCAATACGATTGCAAACAAAGCAAATAGTGTGTTGTGTTTCATAGGTCCTCCAATGAATAGGCCAATCAGGAGAAACTATAGCATTGAGATTTGAAGATGGTATGAAGAAAACGAATTGCTGTAGAATCGATTAAAAACAAGTGGGGCCATCAAATGATTCTGCCAAGGAGTGACCATGAGCGAAACCAAAACCATCACATGGCGACTACACCTCGCTTCTTCACCACAGCGCGCGTATGACATGCTGGCAACGGATGCGGGCCGCGCCCAGTTCTGGGCGGAAGAAGCTGTTGAGAAAGATGGGCAAATCACCTGGCGCTTTCCCAATGGTTGGGAGATGAGCACGCGTGTATTGGCGAGTGAGCCACCCCACCACTTCAGTGTTAAATACATTGGGGGCAGCACAACAACCTTCGAATTGCAGCCTGATGGAAAAGGCGGCACTGACCTGACACTTACCGATGCAGGGGTACAAGCAGAGCATCACATGGAGACCTATGCCGGTTGGCTATCTGTCTTGCTGGCCCTCAAGGCCGCTGTGGACTTTGGTGTAGACATGCGAAACCATGACCCGGAACGCACATGGGATCAGGGGTATGTAGAGAATTAATGCAAAGGGGGCGCACCATGGTGCGCCCCTACATAAACTTATTTCTGTTGTGGTGGGTCGTCTACTAATTCAGCAGCTTATCCAGCGGGCTGTACTCCAGGTCGAAGGCTTCGGCAACTGCGTCATAAGTGACGTGACCTTCATAGGTGTTGACGCCAGGGGCCAGGGTGTGGTCGGCCTTGACAGCTTCCTTTAAGCCCATATTGGCCAGCTTGAGCGCATAGGGAAGAGTGGCATTGGAGAGAGCATAAGTCGAGGTGCGCGGCACCGCCCCGGGCATGTTCGTCACGCCGTAGTGCAGCACATCATCCACGAAATAAGTCGGTTCGCTGTGGGTGGTGGGCTTGATTGTCTCCACACAGCCACCCTGGTCGATGGCCACATCCACGATGACCGCACCGGCCTTCATAGTCTTGATCATTTCCCTTGTCACGAGCCGCGGGGCGCGCGCGCCGGGGATCAACACACCGCCTACCAGCAGGTCGGCCACACGCGCCGCATCGGCGATGTTGACCGGGTTGGAAGCCACGGTAGAGAAATTACCGTGCAGCACATCGTCGAGGTAGCGCAGACGGTCGAGGTTGATGTCGATGATAGTGACCTGCGCGCCCATGCCAAGGGCCATCTTGGCGGCATTGGTACCCACCACACCACCCCCGATGATGACGGCATGTGCCGGACGTACACCGGGGACGCCGCCCATCAATTTGCCGATGCCTCCATTGGCTCGCTCGAGATAATGCGCGCCCACCTGCACGGACATGCGCCCGGCCACTTCACTCATGGGGGTCAGCAGTGGCAGAGTGCGGTTATCCAGTTCCACGGTTTCATAAGCTACAGAGGGGACTTTGCGGTCGACCAGGGCTTTGGTGAGTTCTTCTTCTGCAGCAAGGTGCAAGTAGGTGAAGAGGAGTAGATCCTGGCGCATGAAATCAAATTCTTCACGCAGCGGTTCCTTGACCTTCATGACCATCTCGGCATTGCCCCAGGTATCGGCAGCCGTGTCCTTAATCTCGGCCCCTAAGGCAGCGTATTCTTCATCAGTGAAACCGCTGCCCTGGCCTGCACCAGACTGCACCAGCACTTTATGCCCGGCCAGGATGAGCGTCTTGGCTCCGCCGGGAGGCAGGGCCACTCGATATTCATTATCTTTTATCTCTTTTGGAACGCCAACGATCATGGCTGTTCACTCCTCAGGTTAAGTTTTTTGGGGTACTAGCGAGGCTCTATATACCATTGATCCTCATCGATATCGTAATGCAATTCGAAGATGCGGCGGTCATTGGTGACCACACTGAAACTGATGCCGATAGGTGTGCGCCAACTGATACGCACATTATCAACCTCCAGGCGCTTACCATCCCAGTGGAAGGCCACAGGGGTTTCTGCATAGCTGGAACTGGAACGAACTTCAACGTGGGCTGTCATGGGGATCAAATTTCCAGTAGTCATCGGGCTAGGCTGGTTCTCCTTTTACCTCAGAATCATCCCCGATGTTGACCGAGCCGTTGACAGCCTCAACATTGGCACGTGTGCCGACAATGGAGTGGGTCAATTGTGCATTATGTAATCGGGCTCCAGCTTCCAGCACCGTGTCGCTGATGACACAGTTTTCTATTTTGCATTGGGGGCCAACAGAAACGTGCGGGCCAATTTGGGAGTTGTTGATCTGCGCGCTGGGGTCGATGTGCACGGGGCCTGTGATGGTGACACCCTCTTGAGAAGGGACGGCAGGTGTATTGTCGCGTCCATTGTCCAGGAGGTATTGGTTAGTTTCCAAGACCGTATCCGGAATACCGGCATCCAGCCAGATGTCCACGCGCTCGGCGCGCATGTGCAGCCCGTCTTTGAGCATCATGTCCATGGCATCAGCCAGGTAAAACTCGCCTTTGGTCTGGCGGTCGGCGGCGATCTGTTTGTCGATGGTTGCCATGAGGTCTTCGCCACGCTGAAAATAATACAAGCCCACAATGGCCAGGTCATTCTCCATAGAATCCGGTTTTTCAATCAGGCCCGTAACCCGGTCCTCTTCCCCAACTTCCACCACCCCAAAACGGCGCGGGTCTTCCACGCGCTTGACCCAGATGACTGACTCCGCATCTTCATCTGCCAGGAAGCCCAGATCGGTTTCTACCAAAGTATCTACAAAAGCCAGCAGGGTCGGGCCATGCATGAATTCACGCGCAAAGGCCACAGCATGTGACTGGCCTAGCATTTCTTCCTGCACTACAAAATGCGCCTTGACCTCAGGATAATTAGCTTGCATGAAGTCACGCACCTGGTCGCCCAGATAGCCGATGATGAAAACCAATTCTGCATTCTCAAAATCAGGGGCGGTTGCGAAGGTATCCAGTACGTGCGACAGCACGGAGCGGCCAGCAGCGCTGACCAGGGGTTTGGGTTTGGACCAGGTATGAGGTCGCAAGCGCGTACCAAAACCGGCCATGGGGATGATGATCTTGAGGTTGTCGTTGGGCACAGTGTCTTCCATGTATTGAATTTATTTTTTGCTGCTTTTGCGAGCTCTTTTCTTTTTGGGGGCGGGCTTGTCTTCTTCTGCCGGGGTTTCTTCAACTTCAACAGGCAGCGGTTTGCGTTTATTGACTACCAGCAAGCCCTTGCCAACTGGCAACACAACGGCGTCTACGCGTTGGTCGTCCTGGGCCTGGGCGAGGAATTTTTCCAATTCTTCCGCGTGGCTGACAACATTGTCCACTATTAAAAGGCCACCTGTCACCAGGTTGGGCACCACCAGGTCATAACACTCCTGATACATCTCTTTCTCTACATCCAGGAAACAAAAGGCCACCTCATCATATTCTTTGAGATGGCCGCGGGCGTCACCGTGGATCTGGTTTACAAAAGCTGCTACTCCGGCACTGGCAAAGGTCTGCTTGGCAAGCTCCACTTTCTCCGGCAAGAGTTCAAAGGTGGTCAGTTTGCCGGCGCGCTGCTGGCAGGCCAGGATTAACCATAAAGAAGAGTAGCCCGCGCTGGTGCCGATCTCCAGCACATCACCTTTGGGCGCGGCGGCAGCCAGCAAGGCCAGGATGTTACCGCTTTCAGGCGGGATCTGGCGCAGACGCTTGAGTTGAGGCGTGCCATCATTCCGATCACGTTCGTCAATGGCTTCCAATTCACGCATTCGCGCCTGTATAGCTTCGGGTATGTTTTCCAGGAACATAATAGGTCTCTCCACCACTTATTTTACCAGTGAGGGAATGAGAATCCTAAAGGGCACACCGGGGTGCGCCTCTACATAAATAACGATCAATTATGGCCCATGACAGGATGCGGCTGGTAAGGCTCCTCAAGATAGGCCATGTCTTCCTCATTCAGTTCAATGCCCAGAGCCGCGACGGCCTGCTCGAGATGGGGCATCTTGGTAGCGCCGATGATGGGGGCCACCACAGCAGGCTTGTTAAGCAGCCAGGCCAGGGCGATCTGGGCAGGTTGCACGTCCTTCTTTTTGGCCAGTTCAATCACGCGGTCCACGATCTCAAAATCGTTGTCCTTGTAATACATGCCCAGAGCATACTCATCCGTCTTGGCGCGGGCAGTTTCGCCACTATTCTCATCGCCCTTCTTGCGGTTGCCCGCCAGGAAGCCACGTGCCAGCGGGCTCCAGGGGATCAGGCCCACACCCTGATCGAGACATAGCGGCACCATCTCGCGCTCCTCTTCACGGTAAACTAGATTGTAATGGTTCTGCATGGAGACAAAACGCGTCCAGTTATTGAGATCGGCTAAATAAAGGGTCTTGGAGAACTGCCAGGCGAACATGCTGGAAGCACCAATGTAGCGCACCATGCCCATTTTCACCAAATCGTGCAGGGCTTCTAAGGTTTCTTCGATGGGTGTGTTGTAATCCCAACGGTGAATCTGGTACAGGTCAATGTAATCGGTACCCAAACGATCCAGGGAATCCTCGACTGCCTGCATGATGTGCGCTCGCGAGAGACCGCCCTGGTTGGGTTTGTCATTGAAGGGGAAGTAGACCTTGGTAGCCAGCACGATCTCCTCGCGGCGAGCGTAATCTCGCAAGGCGCGGCCGGTGACCTCTTCGCTGAAACCCAGCGAGTACATATTGGCCGTATCAAAGAAGTTGATACCCAGTTCCAGCGCCCGCTGGATGAAGGGCCGACTATCTTCTTCGTCTAAAATCCAAGGCCGCCATTTGGATGTACCATAGCTCATCATGCCCAGGCAGATGCGCGAGACTTTTAATCCAGTATTGCCAAGATTTGTATATTGCATCAATCACTCCTAACTAACTAGCAACGATAACTTGCCCATTATAATGAAGATCACCCCTGTCACGGAGGCCTCTATGCAACTCCAACTCATCCGCAATGCCACCATGCGCCTGCACTACGGCAGCCAGTTATTGTTACTCGACCCCGACCTGGCCCCCAAACACGCCCGTGAGCCGCTAGCTGGTGTGCAAAATAATCCTATTGTTGGCCTCCCTATGAGTACAGATGAAATCATGGCCGACATCAATGCCATATTGGTTTCGCACTTGCACCAAGACCACTTCGATGCTGTGGCGCAGGAGGATTTGCCCAAGGACCTGCCGTTATTCTGCCAACCCGAAGATGTGGACAGCATCAGTGACTCTGGGTTTACGCAAGTGCTACCCATCAAAGATGAACTCATCTGGGAAAGCATACGCTTCTCGCGCACAGCTGCGCAACACGGTTTTGGCAAATGGGCCGAGATGCTGGCCCCAGTCAGCGGCTTTGTGCTGCAGGCGGCGAGAGAGCCAACCGTCTATTGGGCGGGGGATACAGTCTGGTATCCGGCTGTGCAGGCAGTGATCGACAAGTTCAAACCAGAAGTGATAATCATTCATTCTAGTGGGGCCGAGTTGGAAGATAGCGGTCCCATCGTGATGGACCTTGAGCAAAGTGTATTGGTGTGCCAATCCGCCCCTAATGCCAAAGTTGTGGCCGTGCACCTCGAGTCACTGGATCATGGAAAAGTCAGTCGTGATGCTCTGCGTGTCGCGGCCGAAGAAGCCGGGGTGGGGGAACGTTTATCGATTCCGCTGGATGGGGAAGGCCTGGACTTCTAACTACAACACTGTCTCGTGAGTGCGCTCAGGGATTAAGTGCATGGTTCCAAGCACTAAGACCAGTACAACAAATGGCACTAGCCCACTAAAAGTATCAAGGTCGCGTTGGTATGCGATGTATCGCAAGAAATAGGGCCAGGCGGACAATACAAACACGGCTGCCACCCAAACCCCTCGTCTCTTTTCCGCGGTTAATTTTTCCGCCAAAACCAGAGCATAAAACACGGGAAACAGCAGCAAGACCTGGTCATAGTTCCAGGCATAAGGGGTTACAAAGAGGGAAAGCGCCATGCTTACAGCAAGCACAGCATCGAGGGCCAGACTACGATGACGCAGCACCATCCAGAGGACAACTAAGATAATCAGGATTGAAAGCGCTGCGCTGATGGCAGTCTGCATGTTAAGCGTTAGGCTCCTCCCTAAATCGCTGACGATTCCCCACAGGGTTGGTGTAATGGGTCCATAATCGTGTATTTTGCCACTGTTGCCCACCACGTATTCAAGCCAAAGGGTCAACCAGCCAGGCCTCATCATCCAGGTTATGGCTAGCAGAAACAGCCCGGATACTCCATTACCAACAAAAAAGGTCCATCGGCGTTTCCAAAGTGCCCAAGCCAAGAGAACGGGCAATAGGATCACAAAAGGATTGGGCCGAAGGATTAACAGCGTGAGACATATGCCCGCCAAAAGATCTTGCCCCCGCTTCATAAACGCGTATACAGCCCACAATAAGAACAACATAATCAGGCTGTATTGCCCGGTAAGGATGATGATGGGGATCGGAGAGAAAAAGGCGACCAGCAAGAACAAGCCTAACAAGGCCAATGGATGTCTGATAGAGAGTTTGCGTACAAAGTCTCCAATAACCACAAACAGGAAAAGCTCCCCTAGTAGCAGCCAGAGCGTAGCCCCAAGATTGACAGGCATCAAAGCAAAGGGAACAAACAAAAAGGCGGCTGGCATGGGGAAAAGGAAGATCGGATTATCCCTATAGATAGGTGCATAAAGATCGTGCAATCTCTTCCAGTCGACCGGGTTGTAAAGGTCTGCTCCATCCAGAATGCCCTTGCCACCCAGCCACATCATTGTAAAATCGCTGTACACCCAGTAGCCGCCGCCCCCTGCTACTTGGTAGTTTATCAAGAACAATATACACAACACTACCGAGATCGGAATGGCGACCAAGAGCACTGCTGGAAGAATGCCATACCGATCACGTACCGCAGCAAAGGCGTCCTGTTTTTTTCTCATACCTTTATTCTAAATCATCATAGTGTCTATCTTCAAATAGCACAGGGATGCCATCACCCGTAGATTCGCCAAACTATTTTTCGGGATAATCCCCGCATAAGGGGCGCGTCTCTGGAAGGTACGCTTTCATCTCATTTCATTTTGTACTAAATATCCAGGAAGTCAAGTAAGTTCCCAGGCATTCCGGTCAAAGCACCTGAAGTAAGCCTTCACAAAAAGTTGGGTACACTTCAGCACCTTGTTGGCTTAATGCCGCCTGTTTCGTTTTTGCCTGGCTGATGCCATAAGCTTTCGTATTTATCTTCACACCATGCGCGTTAAGTACTTTTTGCGCGGCCTTCAAGCTCAGCACACCACCAATCGAATCCTCGAACACGCTTACCTCAAATCCATCCAACACTTGCCATTTGCCATCGTCTGAGCCATCGTGAACCAGCTTCGCCCCTGCCATTAAAGCGCTTTCAATCTCGTCACCTAGAGCCATTCGCATGGCAGCGAGTGCATGCACCGGCGATGGCTTGATCAATTCCTGGTTGGACATGCCCAGTTCACCCGCCAGCCAGGTCAGACCGCCAAAGGCCACGTAAGGCAGTTGTTCCAATCCCACCAGTTTCGCGCCAATCTCAGCTTCTGGCTCACCAGAGTTACAGTTCGGGAATAAGGAGGGGCGGTTTGTGAAAATAACGGCGTGCTGATTTTTAACCTTCAACCACTTGAGCAGGCGTTTATGCAACTCTGCGGGGATATTGGAACGGTCATGCTTCAGCAAATAGCTATCTGTATCCAGTACACTTTCCCGTTTGTAGATTTCACTATACTTCTGGCTGCCTAAGACCAGTTCCTGGAAAACGCGTTTACTTAGGGCCTGGTCTATATTGTGGGCATTCAGTAATATTTCTAATAATCTGCTCTGGTTCTCCGTGCTGACTGCCTGGCTGAGGTTTGTCATGGCCTCTTGCGCACGCTCCAGTGGGGCTGAGCTGTTTGCCCGTGTGCTTTCCATGATCTGGAAGAAAGGGGCGAATTCGGGGAATTTTAAAGCGTGGTTTGCAATCGAATCAGAATTGATTGCGGAGGGATACGTCGCTTGTGAATCGTGTCTCCAAACCTCCATCAACATCAGCGCAGTACTGATTGCCGAAGAATCCCATTCGTTGGTGATGCCCACTGCTTCAAAAGCGGCAATGTCTTCGTCCGAAAGCGTCTTGTCTCCAAAGCCCAGGGTCTGCGCCAGCAGCCGCACTGTCTCCTGTAAAGCCTTGTGATAGCCCTGTGGCGTAAGCAGCACCCCATCCATGTCCAGCAGCAGAATCTTCACGAAGCGCCCCCCGTTTGATGACGGCGTTCCAATTCTCCCTCCACTTCGGCCAGGGATACATCCTGTTGCACCAGCAACACCAAGCTATGATACATCAAGTCGGCCACTTCTTCAACCAGGCGCGCTTTGCCCTGACCTTTAGCTGCCAGGATGACCTCCACAGACTCTTCCCCTACTTTCTTTAGAATTTCATCTTCGCCAGCATTAAGAAGCGTATTCGTATAGGAGTCTTCTTTGGGGTTTGCCTTACGGTCTTGAATGATTTCGTATAGTTTCTGGATCATGGTGAACCAACCTCGCGGTAGAAGCATGTTTTTTCGCCCGTGTGGCAGGCCGGGCCATTGGGTGCCACCCGCAGCAATAATGTGTCAGAATCACAATCCACCAATACTTGGTCCACGCGCATCGTATTCCCGGAAGTGGCTCCTTTATGCCACAGTTCCTGGCGGCTGCGGCTCCAAAAATGTGCCTCCCCGCTTTCCTGGGTCATCTTTAATGCATCGGAGTTCATCCAGGCCACCATGAGCACCATATTCGTAACGCTATCCTGCAATACAGCCGGGATTAGTCCATGCTTATCGAAGTTCACTTGCATCTCATTATTCATTGTTGATTCCTGTAGGTCGTACGGCGATTTCTCTCTCCGCCAGATGTTGCTTGACGTCATCGATGCTGAGCATATTATCGTGGAATAACGAAGCTGCCAGGGCGGCATCTGCATGCCCATCGGTCAGCACGTCGGCAAAGTCCTCCACGCTCCCGGCCCCACCGCTGGCGATGACCGGTACGTTAACCGTCTCGGAAATAGTGCGTGTGAGTTCCAGATCATATCCTGCCATGGTGCCATCCGCATCCATGCTGGTCAGCAGGATCTCGCCAGCGCCCAATTCAACACCGCGTTGTGCCCACTCAATGGCATCCAAACCGGTAGGGGTGCGCCCCCCATGAATGACCACTTCCCATTTGCCCGCCTCGGTACGTCGGGCGTCGATAGCCAACACAATACACTGGCTGCCGAAACGTTCTGCACCTTGGGATAATAGTTCTGGGTTTTTTACAGCTGCGGAATTAATGCTGACTTTGTCCGCCCCTGCCAGCAGCAGGGCGCGCATGTCCTCCACCGTGTGAATACCGCCTCCCACCGTCAATGGCAAGAAAACTTCATCTGCCACGCGGCTGACGATATCCACAGTGGTATTGCGGCCCTCCGGGCTGGCCGTGATATCCAGGAATACCAGTTCGTCGGCCCCCATTTGATCATATCTGCGCGCCTGCTCCACGGGGTCTCCGGCATCGCGCAGATTCACGAAATTAACCCCCTTGACCACGCGACCATCTTTGACATCCAGGCAGGGGATGATGCGTTTGCTTAACATGCCAGCGCCTCCTTGAGGTCGATCTGCTCTTCATATAAAGCCCGCCCCACGATGACGCCATCAAAGCCGGCTACTTTCACTTCTTTAATATCTTCTAAAGACGCCACCCCCCCCGAGGCGACCACTGCCAGCCCCGATTTCTCGGCGACCTCTTGCGTTGTCTGGATATCCACACCCATGCCAGCCCCATCGTGTAGGATATTGGTGAAGTTGATACGCGTTACCCCCTGCCCGGCCACGCGCTGGGCCAGTTCCACCGCGCTTACGTCCGTGCCTTCCTGCCAGCCGCGCACCTTCACGAAGCCGTCACGGGCGTCAATGGCTACGGATACGCGCTCGGGGCCTAAAGCCTGTAATGCTTCTTCCAGCATCCACGGCTCGATAACAGCTGCCGTACCCAAGATGATGCGACGTACTCCAACTTCCACTGCCCAGGCCACGTCGGCCATTGTGCGCAACCCACCGCCGAATTGCACCTGGACCTCGTCTTCCAAAACCTCCAGGATGGCCTGTAATGCTTCCTGGTTTTGGTTATCCTGATTTTCAAAGGAACCGTCCAGGTTGACCACGTGTAGCCACTGGCTCCCGGCATCCAACCAGCGCCGCGCCACCGAGGCCGGGTCGTTGCCATACACGGTTTGCTGATCCGGGTCCCCCTGCATAAGCCGTACGACTTGCCCGTTGCGCAGGTCGATGGCCGGATAAACAGTAAATTCACTCATCAGCAGCGCTCCACAAAATTGCGTAAGATCTGTAGGCCAATGGCCTGGCTCTTCTCTGGGTGAAACTGTACGGCATATAGCTTGTCACGGCCCACAGCCGAGGCATATAGACCGCCGTAATCTGTAGCCATGATCACATCATCTTCATTGGAAGCTGCGCAATAGTAGGCATGGTTGAAATAAGCGTAGCTGTTGGGGTCAATGTCTGCACATAATGGATTGTCTGTTTGTACCTGAAGCTGGTTCCACCCAGTCTGAGGCACTTTTAGGTTAACATCTTTGAAGCGAGTCACCGTACCGGGCAATACGCCCAGCCCTTTATGCTGACCTAATTCATCGCTGCTTTCAAACAACAATTGCATACCCACACATATGCCCAAAAAAGGTTTGCCTTGCGCAATCATTGCTTTCACGGGTTCCACCAACTCGCGCTCCTGTAATCCCGCCATGCCATCGCCAAAGGAACCGACACCGGGCAGTACAACCTTGTCGGCTTTCAAGATGTCCTCTTTGCTGGATGAGATCATCGCTTCAGCACCCACTGCCCTGAAGGCTTTGTGTACAGACCGCAAGTTACCCACCCCATAATCAATGATCGTGATCATCACAAACTCCCTTTGGAACTGGGGACGTTGCCAACCCGACGCTCATCAAGTTGTGTTGCCCTGTCCAACGCCCGCCCCAGAGCCTTGAATAAAGACTCTGCTTGATGGTGGTCATCGCTACCGTACAAAATGCGGGCGTGCAGATTGCAGCGCGCCGTGATCGCAAAGGATTCAAGGAAATGGGGGAAGAGCGATGTAGCAATACCGCCCACAGAGGGATTGTGCCATTCAGCCTGCACCACGGCATATGGTCGCCCGGATAGGTCAATAGCCACGAAGCCCAGCGTCTCGTCCATCGGCACGTAGGCCGAACCCATGCGCACAATGCCTTTTCGATCTCCCAGGGCCTGGTCAAATGCCTGCCCCAGCACTAAGCCGCAATCCTCCACGGTGTGGTGTTCATCGATGTGCAAGTCACCCTTAGCCTGCACGTCCAGATCAAACAGACCATGCACCGCTATCTGGCTGAGCATGTGGTCCAGAAAGCCGATGCCGGCGTTGACTTTGTGCTCTCCACTGCCATCCAATTTTAGCTCGATGGCGATCTGGGTTTCATTGGTACTGCGTTCTATCTTTGCCGTTCTCACGATACACGCTCCAGTTCTTTCAGGGCTTCCAGCAAGGCATCGGTGTGTTCTGCTTTGCCTACACTCATGCGGATGTAGTCTTGCAGCCCGGGTTTATTAAAATAACGAATAAGTATGCCCTTATCTTCCAGTTGTAATTTGATTTGCTTTGCATCCCCGTTGGTTACCTTGCACAGAATGAAATTGGCCTGCGAAGGATAAGGTTCTAGCCAGTCAATCTTTTCAAAAGCTGTCATCAGGCGTTCTCGTTCTGCAATGATCCTGGTTCCATTGGCTTCGAGTTGTTCCGCATGCTTGAGTGAAACCTCAGCCGCCTTTGCTGCCGCCACGGAAACGTTGTAGGGTTGTTTGAGCTTCCACAGTTGCTCGATTAAATCATTTGGGAAAACCCCATAACCCACGCGCAGCCCGGCCAGCCCAGCCCATTTGCTGAAGGTGCGCAGGACGATCAGGTTGTCGTACTCTTTTACCGAGCCCAGCATGCTGGTCCCAACCTTGGCAAATTCAACGTAAGCTTCATCCACCACCAGCAACAGGGGGTAATTGAGTAATTCCTTGATAGTCTCTTCTGTCACCAAGCTGCCATCCGGGTTATTGGGGTTAGCCAGGAACAGTATCCTGGGTTGTTGTTCTTCAATGGCGGTTTTTAAGGCAACTAGGTCAAGACTGAAGTCTTTGTTGCGCGGCACTGTGACGACTTCGGCAGCATTCAGGTCAGCATCAAAGGCGTACATGCCAAAGGTCGGAGGGCAATTGAGGATGCGATCCCCCGGCTCCAGCACCAGCCGCATGAGCAGGTCAATTAGCTCATCGGCACCCGCCCCCACCAGGATGCTCTCAGCATCCACATCGTGATACTCCGCCAGCGCCTGTCGCAAACTGCGGCTTTGCGGGTCGGGGTAGATATGTGGGTAGGGCAAGTTTCCTAATGCCTCTTGTACTGCTGGCACTGGCCCGTAGGGATTTTCATTGGCATCCAGCTTTATGATTTGCTCAATCGGACGCCCTAATTTATCCGACAAAACCTCAAAAGGCAGGATCGGCTCGTAGGCGGGCATGGCCCGAATGTGCGGCCGGATGAAGTCCGCTGTCTTACTCATTGGCATCCTCCAACCGGATCTCAGCCGCATTGGCATGGGCCGTCAGTTGCTCGGAGCGGGCGAATTCTGCAGCCAGCGGGCTGAGCGCCTTGCTCGTCGCTTTGTCCAGTGCAATGATCGAAGAGATCTTGACGAAGTCCATGACATTGAGCGGCGAGGCGAAACGCGCTGTACCTCCGGTGGGCATCACGTGGCTGGGTCCGGCTACATAATCCCCCAACACCTCGAACGAGCCTTCCCCCATGAAGAAGCCGCCTGCATTGTTGATCTGGTCGGCTAGCACCTGCGGCTCGGCTACTGATAAACATAGATGCTCGGCAGCATAGGCATTAGCCAGTTCTGCAGCCACCTCAAGATCCGGGACCAGCACGATGCCCCCGAGCTGTGCCATGGATGTCTTGATGATTTCCGCCCGCGAGAGGCCGGGCAGTTGCCTGACAACCTCGGTCTGCACACTTTTTGCGAAATCCTCATCCGGTGTCAATAGAATGCTGCTGGCTAACACGTCGTGTTCGGCCTGCGCCAGCAAATCGGCGGCCACCCAGCCCGGGTTGGCAGTACTGTCGGCGATCACCATCGTTTCGGTAGGGCCGGCTAAATTATCCAACCCCACCGTTCCATAGACTTGCTGCTTGGCCAAGGTTACGTATAAGTTGCCCGCCCCGGTGATCTTGTCCACGCGGGGGATGCTGTCCGTTCCAAAGGCCATGGCGGCGATAGCCTGCGCGCCTCCCACCTGGTAAACCTCTTCGCAACCACAGAGATAAGCCGCGGCCAGAATGCTGGGATGAGCTTCTGGCGGTGTGCAGATCACGATGCGCTTCACACCTGCCACTTGTGCGGGAATCACCGACATCAACAATGAGGAGGGCAGGGGAGCGGTTCCCCCAGGCACGTAAATGCCTACTCTTTCGATGGCTGTTACTCGCTGCCCCAAAGTCCCACCCATCTCATCGCTGCGCCAATCGGGCAGCGGTTGTTTTTCGTGGAATGCGCGGATACGTTCCGCCGATTTTTGCATGGCCGTTTGAAGACTAGGGGCTAATCCGTCAAAGGCTTTTCTGAATTGCTCAGCCGGGACCCGAAAATCTTCGACCTCCACCTTGTCGAAGGTACGGCTCCAATGTCGCAGAGCATCATCACCGTCATCCCTTACTGAGCGCAATATCTCTGTCACCGCGCTAGGGGGTGTGGTGCCCGGTCCAAAAAAGCCTTCCGTAATCTCGATAACATCATCGGGGAAGTCCATCATGGTAAGAGGAGGCCGTTTTAAGATTGTCTTTTGCGCTGTTTTTAGGTCGTATATGTTGATCATCTAATTCTCCAAAGCAGCCAGCATATCCAGGTATTCCTGCGGCTCTTCTTCAAAAATGTAGGTCACGGGAGTAACTACGACGCCACTCCCTCCTACCTCGCGCAGTTCGGCAATCGCCTGTGATAGCTGGTTTTTGTGGATGATAAGGTGGGCGGCATACCAGCCGTTGCCCTCACGCGTCACGATCGGGGATATGGTCGGGCCTTGCAATCCCCCGATGACCTCTTTGGTGAACATTGCCTGGGCGATTTCCTCCGGCGATTCCCCGCGCATGTTGGCATACACGGAGAGATTGTCGGTTGCGCGCAAGTAAGCCACGATGTATTCCAGCAAGCGTTTGGCCTGCGCCATGGCTTGTCCATTTTCTTGCAGGCTTGCGCGATTGGCGATCAGGCAGGCTTGTGAAGACAGGATGGTGCCATCCTCTAAAGTGCGCAGGCGGTTATCTCGCAATGTTGTTCCGGTGGATACCAGGTCCACGATCATGTCGGCATAACCAACCGTGGGGGCGATCTCCAGGGTGCCTTCTGCCGTGATCAGTTTGCTGTCCTCGAGGCCATACTCTTCAAAGTAAGTTTTCGTGACATTGGGGAATTTGCTGGCCACCCGCAGTGGCCTGCCCACCTCCTGCCGCACCTTTTTAAGATCACCCATTTGCCGTACTTCATTCCATTTGTCCGGCACGATCACGTTGAGGGTGCAATGTCCAAAACCCAGTCCTGCATGTAAGGCAAGGGTTTTATCTTCTGTGCCGCGTCGTTCGGCGAACATATCCCAGCCGGTGATGCCAAAGTCTACGCTGCCCTGCCGCACTCCCACCACAATATCGCCTGGTCGCTGGAAGATCACAGCCAGTTCAGGAAAGGCGGGGATAGTGGCCTGGTATTGGCGCGGGTTGGGCTTGTAAACTCTCAATCCCGCGTCGTTGAGGAATTGCAAGCTCTGTTCGGCCAGCCGCCCTTTGCTGGGTAAGGCAATACGGATTTCTTTCTGTTCTGAGGTCATATACGCTCCAAAGAAAAAGCGCTCCCGAACGGGAGCGCTTGATTTGTTTGCTTGGTTGGAAATAATCTATAGCTTGGGTACTTAAAGCAGTCCTGCCCGAAGGGGGAATCGGTTGGTGGAATGATGATGGTGGTGATGAGTAGACTGCAAAATGTGTATCATAACTGGCGGGATTGTATCAAAGGATCATGCATCTCGCAAGAAAATGCAAAAGGTGACATTAGTATAATCACAATTGATCAAGGGAAGAGGGAGTCGTAGCCTCCAACTCCTCAATTGTCGTTTCCATCAATTCCACTGCCGGGCCGAGAGTGTCCACATCAAAGGCCAGTTTAGCTCCGGCAGCCTCGAATAACTCAGGGAGTGTTCGTGTAGCTCCGAGGGATAAAGCATGGCGGTATTGGCCGAGGGCTTTGGCGTGGTCCTGTAGGCTGTTAGCCCACACCTGCGCAGCCCCTAGTTGCGCAAGACCGTAATCTACATAATAGAAGGGAACCTGGAAGATGTGCAGCTTTCGATGCCAGCCGGTAGCCTTTTCTTCCTCCAGGCCCGTCCAATCCAGGCCCTTCATAAAACGATCCCATAGTTCGGCCCATTTGGCATCACAGTTGGCAGGGTCAGTTGCCGCAGCGTGGTTGAGATAGACCCAATGCTGGAAAGCATCCACCACAGCCATGTAGGGCCAGAACTTGAGACTGCCCTCCAGATGTTCGATGCGGGCACGGGCGGCGTCGGCCTCAGAGTAAAAGCCGCCACCACTTTCCGGCAAATACGGTGCTGTCAATAATTCCATTGACATGGAAGCCACCTCAGCGATCTCCATGCCGTACTGCAATTGTTGGGCATATGGCAATTTATACGATTCAAAAGCATGTAAGGCATGTCCAAATTCATGCAGCATGGTCTGCACGTCATCATGTGTCCCAACGGCATTCATAAATATGAAGGGGCGTTCAACCAGCGGCAGGTCTTCACAATATCCTCCGGCCGCTTTGCCTTTGCGGTTGGCCAGATCCAGCAGGTGTTCCTCGCGCATGGTGTTGAAGTATGCACCCAGCTGGGGGTCGACCTGATCAAATATCCCCCCGGTCTTCTCGATCAATTCGTCGGCATCACTGAAAGGCCTCAATGGTGAGCGATCAAGCGGGTCTACGTCTACGTCCCAAGGTCGCAGGCTATCCAGCCCCATTTGCTCCTGTCGTTTGGCATAGATTCGTTGCGCGACAGGCACCACCACCTGTTCAATGGCATCGTGGAATTGTAGACAATCCTCGGGTGTGTAATCCAGGCGCAACAACTCGTGCCAGCGGTAGGCGCGGTAATCATCCACTTCAGCGTTGGCTGCGATCTGGCCGCGCAGTTCCATGAAGCGTCCCCATAGTTCATTAAAAGCCTCACGATCTTGCTGCCAGCGCGCCATCATGCCGCGCCAGGCACGTTCACGCTTATCGCGGTCCTGATCCTGTAATATCAGGCTGACCTGGGGGAGGGTGATTTCCTCCCCTTCCCATTCCACGGTCTGGGCTCCGGTGAGCTTGTCATGTTCGGCGACCAGAAACTGCTCCTGTGATAACAAGGGCAGGTTGGCCTCGGCAAACAGATCGGCCTCGGCGCGCATATTGCGTAGCTGCACGCTGAAGTTCTCAGGCTGCAATCCACTATCCAGTAATTTCTCTTTGAGCGTCTGTTCCGCCGCTTTGCCCTGGGGATATACGCCTTCCAGAAAGGCGCTGTAACGGTCCTGGGCTTTTTGGTCATTGGTATCCACCGTGGTGGCAATGTACAGGCGGTTAAATACTTCGACCGCCAGTTTGCTGAGATGCGACCAGGACAGCATCCACTCATCCAGTGTTTCAATGGTTAACTCGGCCTCAGCCAATTGGGTGAAATGCGGTTCATACTGCGCCCAACTCCATTCAAGGGCATCCAGGGCGGAAGTGGGTAGGGAAGCATTCATTTGTATAACCTCGTTATTTAGAGATATTCAATTGGGGTTGTTGCTGGTGCCAGTCGGTGGCTTGCTGATAAACGTGCGCGGCCTCAAAAAGTTTGGCCTCACCAAAATGCGGGCCGATGAGCTGCATGCCGATGGGCAAGTTGTTCTCGTCAAAGCCCACCGGGAAAGCCAGGCCGGGTACACCCGCCAGACTGCCCGGCAGGGTGAAGATATCCTGCAAATACATCTCCAGGGGGTCGTCGCTGTGTTCGCCAATACGGAAGGCGGTGGTGGGGGCCACGGGGGTGGCGATCACATCCACCTGTTCAAAAGCCTGAATGAAATCATCCTGGATCAGGCGGCGCACTTTCTGGGCCTGGCCGTAGTAAGCGTCGTAATAACCCGCCGAGAGGGCATAGGTTCCCAACATAATGCGGCGCTTGACCTCCGGTCCAAAGCCCTGGCCGCGGGTCTGTTTGAACATATCAATGTAATCATCCGATTCCACCCGCAGGCCGTAGCGCACGCCGTCGAAGCGCGCCAGGTTGGCCGAGGCTTCAGCCGGAGCGATGATGTAATAGACCGGCACAGCATATTGGGTGTGAGGCAGGCTGACCTCAACGATCTCTGCGCCCTGTGCTTCTAACTCGGCGATGGCCGCGCGCACGGCAGATTCCACTTCAGGTTGAATGCCCTTGATGAAATACTCTTTGGGTACACCCACGCGTAAGCCCTTGATGCTGTTAGTTTCAGTTAATTGCATGTCCGGCACGGTTTTGTCCATACTGGTAGCATCACGGGGGTCATGCCCAGCCATCAGTGAAAAGAGCAAAGCCACATCTTCCGCCGTATGCCCGATAGGACCAACACTGTCCAGTGAAGAGCCAAAGGCGATCAAGCCATAACGCGAGATACGACCATAGGTGGGTTTCAGACCAGTCACCCCGCAGAAGGAAGCCGGTTGGCGCACACTGCCACCAGTATCCGTACCTAACGCGGCAGGAGCCAGCCTTGCGGCCACGGCCGCGGCGCTGCCACCACTGGTACCCCCGGGCACACGCTCGACATCCCAGGGGTTGTGGGTGGTCTGGTAGGCCGAGTTCTCAGTAGAGGAGCCCATGGCGAACTCGTCCATATTGGTCTTGCCCAACACAATGGCCCCGGCATCCAGCAAACGCTGCACGGCAGTGGCCGTGTAGGCGGGGTCGAAATTCTCCAGGATGCGCGAGGCACAGGTGGTGCGTACACCTTCAATAGTTAGCAGATCTTTGATGGCCAGGGGGACACCCAATAATGGCAGCTCTTCCCCAGCTTGCAGACGGCGGTCGGCTTCGTCGGCAGCCTGCAGGACTTCATCCGACAACACCGTCAGGTAAGCCTTGATGCCTTTATCAATTGCCGTGATGCGATCCAGGTAAGCCTGGGTAAGTTGGCGGCTGCTGAAGTCCCCCTGGCGTAAGGCGTCCCGCGCTTCTATTAAAGTAAGGTTCGTGAAGTCACCCATGTTCAATCCAGGATGGGTGGTACTTTGAATTGGTCCCTGTCCGTATCGGGGGCATTGCCCAGGAGTTTGTCTAGAGGCAAGGCCTGGCCGGGTTCATCGACACGTAACTCGCTCTGCTCGGCCAACACGCTGGTTAATGGTTCAACGTCGGCGGTGTCGAGTTCGTCCAATTGGGCCACGTGATCGAGGATGCTGGAAAGCTGCTGGCGGTAGAGTTCCAGTTCTTCGGCGCTAAGTTCCAGCCGCGCCAGATGGGCGATGTGTTTTACTTCGTCAAGGGTGAGGGACATGCGGGGATTATATCAATCAGCGGGCAGCAAAACCCTGTGCATACCAGCGAATATATTCTTCGAGATGAGCGATCCAGTAAGCTTCTTCGTGGCGGCCTTCATTAAGATGCCACTCGTGGGGGATGTCCATGCCTTCCAACAACTCATGAAACCAGATGGAAGATTGCAGAATGGCCTGCTGGTCACGGTCACCTACGTCCACCCAGATGCGCGGCAACTGGCTTTCGGGGATTTCCAGCAGCCAGTCGTCGATCTGATAACCATCCGTCCAGAAAACGGGCAGGGAGTGGCCGCCGATGGTTCCAAAATATTCCCATTGAGATAAACCTAAATGTACGGCCCAAGCCGCGCCGCGCGACAGCCCGCCCACAGCGCGGTATTGGCGTAGGTCGAGGGTGCGGTAATTGTCGTCGATATAGGGGATCAAGTCATTGATGATGGCCTGGCCGAAATTGTCTTCGTCGGGTTGGCGCCACACACGGTCACGCGGCATGACGATGATAAAGGGTTCGATCTCTCCGCGGGCCACCAGGTCGCTGACCATTTCATCGGCCCCCAGACGATCCCACTGGTCGTCGTTGAAGGTCTGGCCGTGGATCAGGTAGAGCACCGGATAGTCGCGCTGGCTTTGGGCAGCATAACAAGGCGGAGTGTAGATCCGGAAGGCCAGAGGTTGCGGCAGCAAGTCCGATTCCAGTTGGGTGATTTCCATCTCGCCGCCGTCATCCCAGCAGGTGAGCGGGGTGGTGGTAGAGGTTGGGGTGATTGTAGCGGTGGGGGTAGCCGTAAGCGGCATAGGAGTGGGTGTGACGGAGGGAGGGACGATGGTGGGTTGTGTTGTGGGGGCAGGGGTGCAGGCGGATAAAACAAAGATTAATAAAGGGGAGAAACGAAGATGACGTAGAAACATGAAAATGCCAGGTAGCAACGATCTTTGCGAATTATAGTTGGCTTAGATAAGAAGGAGATAACTAGATCGAGCATAGTGAGTTTGTTAAGCTCTGGTTATCATCGGCTGGGGGCTATTGGTGCTAAGGATAGAGACTGGTATCTTAGCTAGATGGATAAAGTTACTGTCTTTGGCGATGTGCACGCCAACCTGCCGGCACTGGATGCAGTGTTTGAGGACATGGAGGCCAGGGAGCTTCCCGAAAACCTGTATTGTCTGGGGGACCTGGTGGGCTACGGTACCTGGCCCAATGAGGTCATCGAGTTGATGCGCTCCCGAGAGATTCCCACCATCATGGGCAACTATGATCAGGGAGTAGGCAAAAACAGTGACGATTGTGGCTGTGCCTATAAGACAGAAAAAGATCGGCGGCTGGGAGAGCGTTCAATTGCCTGGTCAAATACGCACACGACGGACGAGAACAAGGCCTATTTGCGGGGATTGGTGGAGAGCATCCCCCTGGAGATCGGGAATCATAGAGTGTTGTTGGTGCATGGCAGCCCGCGGCGTATCAACGAGTACTTATTTGAGGACCGTCCGGAGAAGAGCATGGAACGCGTGATCGATTTGGTAGAGGCGGATGTACTGGTATGCGGGCACACACATTTACCCTATGACCGGGTATTGCCGAGTGGGCGGCGCATCATCAACGCGGGGAGTGTGGGGAAACCCAAAGACGGTGACCCGCGGGCAGGCTACATCACTCTGGAAGCAAGCCGAGGGGAATTAAATGTTGATTTCATCCGGGTGGCTTACGATGTTGAGAAGGCGGCACAGGCCATCGAGGCGACGAATATGCCGAATGAGTATGCTCAAATGCTAAGAGATGGCAAGGGCTAATCAGCAAAGCTGATTAGCTTATGAGTTTGCTACGCAAACTCTACGGCTATATAAAACTAACTCAGTCCTTTTTTTTGTCTTTTTTGCGTTGAGCCTTTCTTGCTTTTACGCGTGCTTCGCGGAATTGAGCCCTTACGCGGCCAGCGGAGACGGCCATGGCAATGGATTGGGCAGCACCGATCTCTTCGTTGGTGATGCCTTCTTCTTTGGCGACGCCAAAGTATTCTTCCATTCAAGGATAACAGCCGACAGCCATGGCAGTGGCTAAATGCATCAAGGTGGTAGTCTTGGGATCAAGTACCTGGTTGTATCTGGCAGTGTCGTAGAATTCGTCGAAGGCTTTATTCTGTTCTTTGGATAGCATGTCAGCTCCTCAAGGTTTTGTGGAAATTCGATTCTACCTATTTAAAATGTAGGGGGATGCAGTTTACTGTGGGAGGATGTTCAAAATGAGGGTTGGGCGAATAGTGAGCTAGTGTTTGCGCTGCATACGGGCGATGGAAAAAACCAGCGAGCCAAAAGCGACAGAGCCGCGTTCGTGTAACTCCACCGGGTCACCGGTCTTTAGTTTTCTGGCTTTGTAGTAAGTGCCATTGGTGCTGCCAAGGTCAACCAGGAAGAGCGCATCGGGGGTGGCGTGAATGGCGGCATGGCTGCGCGAAACCCCCTGGGCATCCGCTCCTAATGGGGAGAGGTCGAGGTCGGGGCTCTTTGGGCCCTTGGCGCGGCCAATGGTAAAGTCACCCAAGACTCTCAGCCGCACAGGGAGTTCATTTGATTTGTTGGGGAAAAGCAGCAGTTCCCATTCAAATTCGGCTTCTCTGGTTTGAGTGCGAGCTGAAGCAGGCACAACGATCTCGTCGGAGACAAATTCCAGATGCAGGGGAGTTTGGGGCAACTTAAAGGAGACATCGGGGAGGTGATGCGTCTTGATCTTTTCGGTCGTTTGGCCCTGCAACCTGGTCGCCAATATCTTTACGGCGTCGATCAAGTGGGATTGCGACTGGTCACGCAACCAATCGTCATTTAGCACGGTCTGGCCGAAGTCGTCTGGGTCGAGGTTACTAATAAAGTGGATCGACTGCTTGGGTGAGCGTTTAAGTTCTTCAGATGCCATTTGATCCATTTTAACAATTTCATAGTGACAAAGACCTGACAGAATTGCAAACTGATTAAATGATGGTTTTTTTGCGGGCAGGTGTCGAACGCCTCTACGATGTTCACCAGGGGAGTTGAACCGGGCCTACCTTTCGTTTGTACTTTCAATAACAAATAGATTGGCGGCAAACATGAAAAAGATCGCAGGGTTTCTCGTGAGCATGATGGTGTTGCTGGTGGTAAGTGGTTGTGGTGTTCTTGCTCCACAACCGACGCTGACCCCCGAAACAAGCGCAACGCCGCAACCCAGCCCGTCCCCCACTCCGGTTAAACCGGTAACACAAGAGTTTGAGATCTTCTCGCGCTACACGGCGGATGAATATCACATTTACGTGGGGCTGCCGCGCGACTTCGACCCCAATCGCGCAGAAGGCTATGACACGGTGTATTTGCTGGATGGCACAGCCTGGTTCCGCAGTGGCTTGGTACACACCAGCAACTTAGGAGAAAGTGGAGAGATGCCGCCAAGCATTATTGTGGGCATCGGCTACGTGCATGCCAATATGCGCGGGCGGGACTTCATGTTAAACCCGGAGGCGTTCTACTTTTTCATAATCGAGGAACTCATACCCTTCATCGACCGGCAATACAACGGGGACCCGGATGGAGAGCGCACCTTGATCGGGCATTCGATGGGCGGCTATTTCGCGATCTGGGTGTTGTTGCAACGCGGCTTTCTGCCGGTGGAGCCCTTCGATAATTTCATCAGCCTGAGCGGTAGTTATCATGGCATGCACAAGAACCTGTTCACCTATGACGATCTGCTGGCGATGCGTTTAGAAGAAGGGGGCTTTACGATGGATGCCAAATTATATATGGGCGTGGGGAGTGATGAAGAAGGCTTCTTCACCCAGGGGTACCTGGACATGTGGGCAAGATTGCACGAGCGAGAGTATGAGAACCTGGAGGTGGAAGGACAGATGTATCCGGGGTTAAACCACGGCAGCGTGCTCAGCCCAGGCATCAAGGATGGGTTGTTGTGGGTGTATGGGGAGGAGTGAGATTGTTGATGCTTGAATGGTGACAGGAATTTACGAAAGTTCTCAATTTTGACGTTCTCGATTTCCTCCCTCCGTTTGTGAAAGCACCAAGTATGTTTGATTTTCCCCTTCAACTCTAGTGATAGCGAGATTCATCTTCTTTTTGTCTATATTCATTCTATAGTGAACCGATTGAGCAAGGGATGCTTTGTTTAAGTTTTGAGAGTATTGCGTAATCCGATGAATTGGAACTGCTTCAAGTGAAGCAGTTAAGTTTGCTTCGAAATGTATTTGTTCAACATGGATTAATTCTTCATTTAGATTGATTGCATACCTGCTTTCTGGGTTCTGATAATTAGCAATGATGGATATATGTTTTGGCTCACCGCCTGGATCTACTCCATCAAAAATTTGTTTTTGCTGGTTAAGAATTCCTTGCCATGCATCCAATATGCTCAGATCGTTTTTAGTGTCTATATGGATAAGAACCTTATCTTCTGAAGAAACGGTTTTTAGAAGATTTTGAAACTCACTTTCTTGTTGTTGACTTACATCATTTGCTAGGAAAATTTGAACACTAGTAAGGTCGCCTTTGTTATGAACTAATGTCATATGCTCTACCTGGAACCAATCTTCAATAGCCTGCTTCGACGAATCTGAAACCTCCCTTAATTCAATTCCAGATTCGTTTGCATAATCAATGGCATTTTTAGAAAACCCAGTAGTCGATACGGCTGTGACTTTGTTAAACCCAAATCTATTCCTACGACCAACTAGTTGTTCTATCCATGATCCTGGTGCAGGTCCATCTGATGGCCGATCACGGCACTCAATAAGCCATTCAATTTGAGTAGATCCCAATTTGCCGGAAACAATGACATCGAATTCAGCAATCTGAGTTCCATCATCATTGAATACTCTCTTTCGAGTTTCTACATCAAATCCCTTTTGCAGTAATATCCTCTCTACAGAACTTACCAAGTTTTCTAATAGTTCTCCGGAATTAGCCATTTTTAGTTCCTAGGTTTATGACATTTAAAAGTTCGTTTCAAATGGAACACACCTACTCAACATATATTGATTCCCCTCTAAGAAAACAAAACCCTTGGGCCATTCTTATTCTTATCTTCGTTCAAGGCTTATATAAGCTGTTTATCTAATGCGAACCAAGATTCTGCAATTAGAAGAAGTATCTACTCCCCCAAATTCTCCGAGTTCAGGTAATGCGAGATGACGTTGGCGAAGGTCTTGACGTCGATGGGTTTGGAGATGTAGCCGTCACAGCCGGCTTCGAGGGCGCGGCGGCGGTCGCCGGGGAGGGTGTGGGCCGTGAGAGCCACGAGAGGAATAGCTTTGGTGCCATCATCGGCCTTAAGACGGCGGGCAGCCTCCCAGCCGTCGACTTCGGGGATGGCAAGGTCGAGCAGGATGAGGTCGGGTTCTATCTCGGCGGCCGCGTCCAGGCCAGCACGGCCGTCGAATGCGGGCACGACTTCATGCCCGGAGCGCTCCAATACAAAACGGACCAGCTCATAGTTATCAGGGTTGTCTTCAATGACGAGAATGCGGGCCATATTATTTTAGTTTAACGTGAGAAACGCTGTTCTTCCCAGACGCCAGCGTCGTTGTGATAACCAGCCTGTTCCCAGAACCCCAGCTTGTCTTCCTTTAAAAACTCCAGGCCGCGCAGCCATTTAGCACCTTTCCAAAAGTAGGGCACGTTGAGGTCTTCACGGCCCCGGATGGCGCCAACCACACCGCGCAGAGGATAACCATGGTCGGGAGTGATGGGTTCGCCCTCAAAGTGGGTGGCCAGCAGGAAGTTGTCGGCCAGGGCCAGGTCGAGGGGGACGTTGGTGGTGAAGCCGTATTCGGCATGCTGCACGATGTAGTTTGCTTCTGCCTTTGGCTTAATGAAGCCTTCGTCGATAAGGGTTTTTATAGAGACGCCTTCCCAAGTGGTGTCAAACTTGCTCCAGCGGGTCACACAGTGAATATCAAGTTCCAGGGTGGATCGAGGCAACTCGTTGAATTGGTCCCAGGACCATATAACCTCTTCTTCGACCTCGCCGTAAACGCGCAGATCCCAGGAGCTGGGATTAAAAGGCGGAACAGGGCCATAGTGCAAGACCGGGAACTTCTGGGTGAGGGATTGGCCGGGTGGTAGACGACCCTCCTTTTTAATGCGGTCTTCTTCTTCTTTGCGTCCAAAGATGCTATTCAACATAAGCTGTACTCCAAGAGGTCACGGATAATATGCATCCATTATAAAGCGAAGCGGCTGAGAATGTTGTCCATTCTCAGTTTCGAGTTCGCTTTGCGAACGTCGACGTGAAAGTGCTCCTATATGTCGAAGGTATCGCCCGGTTGGAGGACGTGGGCTTTGGCGTCGGTTTCGGCTTCGATACGCTGAGCCCAGGCCATGGCATCTTGCTCAATGAGTCCCCAGGTGTTGTAATGAGCAGGGATGACGTGTTTGGGTTTGAGGAGCTGAGCAGCACGTACCGCATCATCAGGGCCCATAGTGAAGTTATCGCCAATAGGTAGCACGGCCAGGTCGAGGCTGGATTCACCGATAAGGGCCATGTCTCCGAAGAGGCCAGTATCACAGGCGAAATAGACTTTCTTGTTGTCGGCAGTGGTCAGCAGGAAACCAACCGGGTTGCCACCATCGGAGCCGTCCGGCAGGCCGGAGCCATGCTGAGCATAAGTGAATTTCAGGTGGCCAAAGGGATGCTGAAATCCCCCTCCGATGTGTTGGGCATGCGTTTCGACACCTTGCTTGCCTAGCCAACCGGCAATCTCAGCATTGGTAATGACCTGTGCGCCAGTTTGCTTGTGCAGCGGGCCAGCATCGGCAATGTGATCACCGTGGCCGTGGCTGACCCAGATGAAGTCTGCTTCGAGTTTGTCCAGTGTTGTAGAGGCAGCAGGGTTGCCTTCAAAAAAAGGATCAATAACAATCTTTGTGCCATCAAGATCTAACCCAAAGGTGCCATGTCCGTACCAAGTATATTTGAGTGTCATCTAATATCCTTTCTATTAAATAGTGTGTAATTAGAGGTCAATCTAGTATGCGGTTTTTTTCTGTTGGGGTCAATGGGTCTTGATATTTTGTTTACCCACATCTTTATTATATGGGGAAGATTTAATGAATCGTAGCCGCAGTAGGGCCTGTGGATATGTGGAGGGCGGACAATTTACGCCGGGATTCCGGTAGATGTGGGTTATGACCCGGGCTGTTGGACGTATGTGGGGATGATGTGGGCTATTACTCTCCACAGCGCGAGTCTGGATAGATTGTGCATAGAATCAGCCGAAAAGGGACAAAATAGGCCAATTTGTAAATGTGGGGGCATAAACATAGTACCCCCCACATATGGTGGTTGTGGTTTGGTAGTTTAGAGACAATACGCACAAGTTTTCCCCAATTAAAGCCCTTTCTCCACAGTTATAGGGCACTTATCCACAGAAACAGGTGGGCTTTGTACCTGCAGGTACAAAGCGATTCGGCAAATGTGGGGGTAGATTCGCTTGACAGACAAGGACTTATTAGATTATAATCTACTTAGATAAACATCTAATATATGTAGTTGTTTTCACAAACGGAGAGATCAAGACCATGCAGAAGCGAGTGCTAGGAAAAAGTGGATTGGAAGTCAGCCCCATCGGATTAGGCTGCTGGGCGATTGGCGGCCCCTGGACCTTCGGCAGTGATGAAGACCGTTGGCAGGCCGGTTGGGGGCAGATCGATGATGCAGAATCGGTGCGAGCGATCCATGCCGGTTTGGATTTGGGCATCAACTTCCTGGACACTGCCGCCAATTATGGTGCTGGTCACAGTGAATGTGTGCTAGCGCAGGCCCTGGCCGGCAAGCGTGAAGAGGTCGTGGTCGCCACCAAGTTTGGTTTTCTGGTCAATGAAGATACCAAGGATGTGGGCCTCGACGATGATGCCATAGTGGGCAATATCCGCCAGGATTGTGAGGATAGCCTGCGGCGGTTGGGTACAGATTATATTGATATCTTCCAACTGCATCAGGGAGGGCTGGACCGGGAGAAAGCCCCGGCAGTCATGGATGTGTTGGAAGAATTGGTTAAAGAAGGCAAGATACGCTGGTATGGCTGGAGCACGGATGACCATGAGAACGCGGCAGTGTTTGCTAAAGGGGAACGCTGCACCTCGATCCAGTTCGATCTGAACGTCTTCCGGGACAACCCAGAGATCCGCCAGATTTGTGCGGATGCTGACCTGGGTGGCATCAACAAAAGCCCACTCAATCGCGGCATCCTGACGGGCAAGTTCGATGAAAGCTCCACTTTCCCTGAGGATGACATCCGCCACGGCTTGAGCTTCACAGAAGGCATTGGGGCAGAACGTTTAGAGCAATTGGAGAAAGTCCGCGAGATCCTCACGTCCAACGGACACAGTCTGGCGCAAGGCTCATTGGCTTACATCTGGGCGCTGGATGAACGCATGGTGCCTATTCCGGGTTTCAAAACGGTGGCGCAGGTGCAGGAGAATGCCAAGGCCATGGAATTAGGGCCGCTTGAAGGAGAACAAGTTAAAGAGATACAGTCGATTCTAAATGGACAAGAAGCTAACTAAGTTGGCACGGTAACAAGGTATTGGAGTATCAGGAGATAGTCATGTTTTACGGAAGCACATATACAGGACGCGCACGACAGGAGAGCTTACGCAAGCAAGCCTCCCCCGCGAAATCGGTCGTAGGCAAAAGCAAATACAACATACGCGAACGTTCTCAACTCGTTGTGGCCAACGTGTTGATCTCAGCCGGAAAGCGCATGCGCTCGGATGTGGTCTGCAAAGCCGGCAACGTGCGCACCCAAATGCAATTTCGGTAGTTTTGCAACAAGGTCATCGAGTGGCCCGGCAAACCGGCGCTTACCAGACGGGGGTACAACCCGGGTTGCTCGTGACCTGTAAATAATTCACCCTTTCAGGAGGAACCTATGTCAGAAGAAATGAAAACCCTTGAATTCAGCCAGATGGTCAAGGCTACCCCGGAACAGGTCTACAATGCGATTACCAACCGCAATATCTTGCAAGGCTGGTTCAGCAATTTTGTAGAAAGCCAACCCCAGGAAAACGGGCGCTTTTATGCCTGGTGGGCCGAGGGCTATTACACCAGTGGTGTGTATACCCAGTTAAAGGAAAACGAGCACGTGGCCTACACCTGGCAGGGCCGCGGCGAACCGGGTGTCTCCAAGGTAGATATCAGCCTGGCGAAGCAAAACGGCGGCACCCAAGTTGAGGTCAAGCATAGTGAGTTGGGCGCCAACGGCGTGTGGGAAGAGGCCGTCAAAGGCTTGCAGGAAGGCTGGGAAGGGGCCATGGAGAACCTGCAATTCTTATTGGAAAAAGGCATTGATAAACGTTTGTATGAGCGCCCCTTTTTGGGGATCTTAATTGCCGGACTGGTCACGGATGAACAGGTCAAAGAGTTCGGGCTGCCGGAGAAAGCCGGCGTGGCCTTGAGTGGGGCTCTGGAAGGTACCGGGGCAGCTGAATTGGGCTTGCAGAACAATGACGTAGTTTACGAACTGGGGGGAGTGAAGCTAAAGATATTTAATGATTTCGCGGTGGCAGTGCAGGACAAAAAAGCTGAGGACATGATCGACATCGTATATTATCGTGACGGCGAGAAGATCAATGCGGAACTCAGGCTGTCACGCCGACCCTTTGCCGATGTACCCAATGACCCTAAGGAACTGGCCAAACAACTCGAAGAGCAGTATGCACAGATCGACAAAGAGCTTGATGCTGTATTAGAAGGCGTGAGTGAAGAGGAAGCCACCAAACGCCCCGAAGAAAAAGAATGGAGTGCCAAAGAGAACCTGGCGCACCTTTTATTGTCGGAACAGAGCAACTATATGTTCTTTAGTGCGCTGGTTGGCGGGCAACGACCGGGTGGTTTCTCTAATGACTTTGGTATGCACGCGGCGATAGCGGATAGCTACGCCAGTGTGGCCGATCTTGTGGCTGCATTGAAGAGCGCAGAACGTATCAGCGTACAGACCGTAGCATCCCTGCCCGAAGAATTCGTGGCTGATAAAGCCAAATATCATGGTCTGGCCCACGCGGCCCTCCTTGGTTTCGGGTCGCACCAGCGCGGCCATTTTGCCCAAATGCAAGCCGCAATCGAGGCTGTACGGAGCTAGATATACAGTCCTCCTCCTGTGAAGTGGGGGAAGAGGCTGGACATTCCCTCTTCCCCTTGCTTAACTTGTGAGCTTGAGGCTCAGCAGATGTATAATCCACGCAATCTTGCCATTCCCAGAAAATCAATGATGGCGTAACGTGGAGAAAGACATGGCCGCAAAAACCCAAACCCTACGCTTCGAACGCAGCATTGCTGCCCCCATCAACCAGGTCTACCAGGCCTTCACCAATAGCGTGTCCCTGCGCGAGTGGTTGAGCGACTCGGCCGAGTTCCAGGCCAAGCAGGACGGGGTGGTGTGCCTGTACTGGTACGATGGGCGTTTTGTGGTTGGCCGTTACACCAAACTGGAGAAGGACAAGCTGGTCAGGATGAACTGGCAAAGTTCCTTTGGCCCCCAGTCTGAGCAGATGGTGCAGGTAGACTTCAAGAAAAATGGGGACCAAACGGCATTGACTCTGGCACACAGCGGCCTGGAAGCCGGTGAAAATGGCCAGGAGGATATCGCCAGCATCAAGAAAGATTGGGAAAGTAGCCTGGATAACCTCAAATCCGTGCTGGAAACGGGCATCGACCAGCGCCTGTTCAAGCGGCCGATGATCGGTATCCTGATCGACCGGCTGATCAACGCGGAAATTGCTTCCAAAGAGGGGCTACCTGTAGATCATGGGCTCGAGTTGAGCGGCGTTATCGATGGCATGGGGGCTGCGGAGCTGAGCATGGGCGATGGCACGATCATCACCAGCCTGAACGACATCAAGATTACCAACTACCAGGATATCAGTGAGGCAATTGGCAACAAGCAGGCCGGGGATGTGGTATCGGCCACCTATTATATGAATGGCCAAGAGCATCAGGGAGAGTTGAAACTTTCCGCGCGCCCGCAGGCAGAAGTCCCCGCGACCCCCCAAGGCCTGGCAGAAAGCGCCACCCAGATCTACGGCAAGATCAATGACAAGCTGGATGAGCTGTTTCAAGGTGCATCTGCACAGGCAGCAGAACTTAAACCTGCTGTCGATGAGTGGAGTGCGCGGGAAGTTGTCGCCCACCTGATCGCCCATGAACAACACCTGGCTTATTGGGGCGCGGCGCTGGAAAGAGCCAAGGGGAGGGTGAGCTACAGCGCTAATAGTCATCAATTGGTTGCGGCGATTGCCAATGCTTACCCCAACATGGCGGCGCTGCGTGAGGGATTGGAACAGGCCCAAAAACAGAACGTGGCCTTCCTGGCCGGGTTACCGGTGGAGTTCGTAGCTCGCAAAGGCAGTTACCATCGCCTGGCGCAAAACTTTTTGGAAGAGAACAAACACCACGCCAAGGGTCACTTCGACCAGATCGTTGCGGCCCTTGAAAATGCAAAGGAATCCATAGCGGGATAAACCCAGGCAGCATCTCGCTGCGCCCGTTAGGTACTCAGAGGATAGAAATGAATCTAAGACGCCCAACGGGCATGTTCGCTTTCACACTGGTCGTGATCGGCCAGATCATATCGCTGATGGGCAGTTCCATGACCATCTTTGCCCTCAGCATTTGGGCCTGGCAGGAAACAGGACAGGCCACCGCGCTGGCATTGGTGGCTTTCTTTGGCTTTGGCCCCACTGTTTTACTCAGCCCCATTGCCGGGGCACTGGTAGATCGCTGGGACCGCAAACTGGTCATGATGCTCAGCGACCTGGGAGCGGGGCTGGCTACCATTGGCATATTGTTCCTGTTCATTTCCGATGACTTGCAAATCTGGCATTTGTACGTGGCCAACGGCATTGCCGGAGCTTTCCAGGCTTTCCAATGGCCGGCCTATTCAGCGGCGATTACTACGATGGTGCCCAAAGAACAATATGGCCGCGCCAATGGCATGATGTCCATCGCGCAGCCAGCCTCGAACATCTTCGGCCCTTTGCTGGCGGCGGGACTTATCGGGGTGATTGGCATCGATGGCATCATGTGGATCGATATCGTCAGCTTCTCTGCAGCCATTGGTGTTTTGTTGTGGGTCTTCATACCAAATCCGGAACGTACAGAGGAAGGACAGGAAGGCAGCGGCAGCCTGTGGAAGGAGTCCTTATACGGCTTCCGCTATATCCTGCAACGGCCCCCGCTTTTCTGGCTGCAAATGATCTTCTTTTTCCTTAATTTTACAGGCTCGATCTCCTTTGTGTTGGTCACGCCCATGGTACTGGCGCGCACAGGCAACAACGAGATCATCCTGGGGACAGTTATGTCATTGGGTTCGATCGGGGGTTTATTAGGTGGTCTGGCGATGTCTGCCTGGGGTGGTCCCAAACGCCGTATCCATGGTGTGCTGTTAGGGATGTTGTTCTCCAGTTTGCTGGGACAAATGGCAATGGGTTTGCCCTTTGGCTTGTGGGCTTGGGGCTTTGGCAGCTTCATGACCTTTTTCATGATCATGATCCTGAATGGCTCGAACCAGGCTATCTGGCAATCCAAGGTCGCACCGGATGTGCAGGGTCGTGTGTTTGCTGTACGTCGACTGATCGCACAGGCCGTGGGACCGATTGCCATGCTGCTGGGCGGCCCGGCGGCAGACGCTATCTTTGAGCCGGCCATGGCGGAAGGCGGTTCTCTGGCAGGGACCTTTGGCTGGCTGGTGGGGACCGGTCCAGGTGCTGGGATGGGATTGATGTTCGTGCTGTTTGGCGGATTGGGGGTGCTTATCTCCCTATCCGGGTACGTGGTGCCCATCGTGCGCAACGTCGAGGATGTTTTGCCTGACCACGATTATGACCCTGCAGCTGTGGCACCACAGGAGGGATCCGAGGAAGCTGCCCTGGCTTCGGAAGGAGTCAGCTAACCGACAAAAGTGTTGGGAATGCTGCGAACAGCTTCCTGCCCACTTACGGTAAAATCCTTATTTAGATGATTATCTAAATGCTTGGAGCCCAATATGTCCGACGATAGCTCGAACTCCCCCATTGAAATCAGCTTTGAAGTTGGCTCTGCCTACGACTTCTTCGCCAGTTTGCACGTGTTGCACAATCCGGGCGAGTTTGGGTTGCGGGGGGCTTGGGCAGCGGGGGTACGTTCTCGGTTATCACAGGAACAACGCGACCTATTAGAAGAGGCCTTCAAGCATATATTTATGCCGCGTGACTGGATCATGGCTTTGCCAGAACCCAAAGATGCGGACGCCGTTTTGGCTGCCCTGGGGCAGATTCCCGCGGAGAAGCGTGTGCTGGAACTGGTGGTTGGCTCGGAAATGGAAGAAGGCGCAGAGTTCATTCAGAAGGTTGCAGATAAGGGCAGTTGGACCCCGGCAGACCGTGATGAAGTCATGGAAGGCTTCAAGAAGTACGGAGAAAAGATCACCAACAAGAAGATCGAAAGCATGCTGGACTTCTGGATAAAAGCGCCTTCTTTAGGGGAGCCTTTGCTGGAGGCTTTGCAAGCTTATCAAGAAGTATTTTTTGCGCAAGAGGAAAAACGTATCCTGCCCAGGTTGGAGGAGGCCGTGCGCCAGGCACGTGCGCGTAGCCAGGAACTGACCCCAAAGGAATTGCTGAGTGAGCTTTCGCGTGGCCTTACTTTTGAAAAGCTGGAAGGTGTAGAAGAGCTGGTTTTGATCCCCTCTTTCTGGATCACGCCATTAATTGTGGAGGGCAAGCTCACTAAAAAGAAACGCAGCCTGATGTTCGGCGCGCGCCGCACCGAGGATTCGCTGGTGCCGGGCGAGGTGGTGCCAGACCAGATCCTGCTGACACTCAAAGCTCTGGCAGACCCTACGCGTTTGCGCATCTTGCGTTACCTGGCCCAGGAGACATTGACACCTGCCGAGTTGGCACGCCGCCTACGCCTGCGGGCACCCACGGTGACCCACCATTTGCATGCCCTGCGCTTGGCAGAGCTGGTGAGTTTTTCTGCGAAGAACAAGCAGGAACGATTGTATGCGGCGCGCATGGATGCACTCAACGCTACTTATGCAGCACTCAATCGTTTCCTGGAATCGGCCCCGCTCGATGAAAGCCAAAACCCGGCTGGGGAAGAAGTCTTCGAGCGCGGCCAGGTATGGTGATAAAAAATTAGAGGGGGCTGTAATTAGATTAAAGGTTAAGAATGACTGACTCAAAAAATAGTGGCTCTGTATTGAGCAATTACGCCGAGCGCGTACGCGCGTTTACACCCAATGCACGGTTTTACTTGTTAAGCGTGCTGCTGGCAGGCGCACTGATGGGTGTATTCCGCCTGCTGTTCAATTTCTTCGTGCTGAGCCTGGGCTTTAACGAAGCATTGATCGGCAACCTGATCACCGTGACGAACTTCAGCGCGTTGATCGTAGCCTTGCCGATGGGTTATCTGGTCGACATTGTGGGGCACAAGCGCAGTCTCGTGGCGCGCACCATCCTGCTGGCTTTTTCAATCGCGGTGATGGCGATCTGGCCGACCGTGGCGGTGTTCTATGTGATGAACGCCTTATTCGGATTGGCGATGAGCCTTGGGCAGGTCACCATGGGGCCGTTCATGATGGCCAATAGCGGTGAAGAAGAACGCACCTACCTCTTCAGTATCGGCCAGGGCTTGCAGATGTCATCAGTGTTTGTGGGCAATTGGCTGGGCGGCTATCTGCCCGGCTGGATCGGGCTATATCGCAACGTAGAGGCGACCAGTGCGCCGGCCTATGCGGGGGCATTGTTGGTGATCGCTGTAGTGGGGCTGCTGGCCGTCATCCCCCTACTCTTCCTCAAAAGGCAGTATAAAGCTGGGGAAGAGGAGCGCCAGGGTTTTGCCCCCTTCGAATATGTGAAAAACAATCCACGCCAGATGCTGCGCGTTTTCCTACCGCTGCTATTTGTTTCTGTGGGTGCGGGCTTGTTCGTGCCGTTCATGAACGTGTTCTTCCGCGTGGTACATAACCAGCCTGACCCTGTCATCGGTTCGTTAATGGCCTGGGGCTCGCTGGCCATGGGGGTGGGTTTGCTCATCGCACCGCCCCTCTCAGACCGCCTGGGGAAGATACGGCTTGTACTGTTGACACAGGGTTTGTCGATTCCCTTCATGGTCTTGCTGGGCTTTGCACCGTGGTTTGCGATCAGTGCTTTTGCATACTACGTACGTATGGGCTTGATGAACATGAGCAACCCTATCTACCAGAACTTTGTACTGGAGAAGGTGGACGCGAACTCACGCGCAACGGTAGCTAGCCTGTACAGTATGGTGTGGTCGTTTGGACGTGCTTTCAGCCCGGCGATCAGTGGTGTGTGGCAGGTACAATATGGTTTTGGGCTGCCGTTTGCGGTTGCCATCGTTTTATATGCCTGTGCGATAACTTTATACTGGGTCTTTTTTATCCGTAACCCTCAGAAACAACCCCTTCCTGCTGTCGTTGGCGACTAATACTTTATTGACAGAACACTAGTTTCACTCGCTGAGTAGCTACTCATATTATTATGTTCAATAATGGATATAATGGGCAGTAATTATTGTTATGGCAAGAAGAAAGAAGAAAATGATCTCCCCTAAGACTATCCCGGTTGATGACAGCCAGCCCATTGACGCGTCGAAAGAAGAGACGCCTAAACTGGATAAAAACGGTTTGTCGCAAGCTGAAGCCGCGGCTATCGAGAAAAGCGCTGAGAAAGAGACGGTAGAAGAGGGTGGGAAGCAGGCCGAAGAAGAGGCGAAAAAGACATACTTCGCGCCGACAACCGATATCCTGCACCCGCCTGGGAAGGCCTATTTGCAGGTCAATCGCAATGATTTCATCACGATGCGCGATTCGGATATGTATGATGTGGGACGCCTGGACCCCGGCAATGACTGGTTACCAGCAGTTGACTTGACCCCTTACGGTGGTGAGACTGGGGGCGTTTCGCGCCAGCATGGCCGTTTCCTTTACCGCGACGGGCAATTTAGCGTGGAAGATATGGGCAGCACCAATGGCACCTTCGTGAATGATAAAAAGATCGCGGCGCGCAAGAAGTTCAAAGTTAATACTGGCGACCGCATCCGCTTTGGCCGTGTCACGGTCATCTTCCACATTATTTAGTCAGTAGATTTTCAGGTTGTAAATTAGCCGGGGTTATACACTGCCAGGGCCCGCGCCAAGACAGCGATGAGGGTGAACCAGATGGCGGTCAAGATGCTCCAGGTAACCATCACATCAACTATTTCCGCATCGCGGGCACGTTGCCATCCCAGAACAAGGGTATAGACCCAGCGCCAGCTGCGCTTTCTGCCTGAGCCCTCTACTTTCTCTTCACCAAGTTTGGTGAGCTGGCGGGCCACATAGATCTGGAAGCCCCAAAGTACAGCTCCAAGAATAAGCACAAATAGGAAAAGAAGCAAAATAATAGTTTCTTCAGTCATGCTAGGTCCTCCTAAGTAACGACTGATATCTTAGTTATACGAAAAGTAAGTGTTCAAGTCAATGTACAGTGCCGATGATACAATCCCCCGCAGGCCTCAAATCAATCCACTTGTAAAATCATGACCTTCAAACGCATCTACCCCATCCTGCTGATCGTATTCACCAATTTGCTGGGTGCAGGCGTGATCCTGCCTGTGTTGCCGATCTATGCTGTGGGCCAGATGGGAGCCACGGCACAGCAGGCGGCCTTGCTGGGGACGGCCTTTTTTGCGGCACAGTTCCTCTCGGCCCCCTGGCTCGGACGCCTCTCCGACCAGTATGGCCGCCGGCCGGTGTTGCTGGTCAGCCAACTGGGGACGGTGCTGTCCTTTGTATTATTCATCGTGGCCGGCCCGGTGGGCCTCTGGCTGGATGGATTGGGCATTAACTTCGGAGTGACAGGCGGACTGGTAATGCTCTTTGTGGCGCGCATTTTGGATGGGCTAACCGGTGGCAATATCACGGCCGCGAGAGCTTATCTCAGTGATGTGACCGGACCGGAAGAACGTGCCAGCAGCATGGGCTACCTCAGCGCGGCCTTTGGGGCAGGCTTCACCTTTGGCCCAGTGTTTGGCGGCTTGTTGGGGACCTATGGGCCGGTGGTGCCTTTCATCGGGGCAGCTATCATCACAGCGGGGACATTCCTGCTGACTTTCTTTACGCTGGACGAATCACACCCGCCAGAATCACGAGGGGTTGCAAACGCTCAAGAGACTGAGCGTTTGCCCCTACGGCAAATATTCTCCAACCGTCCTCTATTCCTGGTGATCCTCACCGGCTTTCTGGGAACCGTGGCTTTTGCCGCCATCCCACCAACCTTTGCCTTGTACGTTGACCAGGTAGTATTTGCCGATGTGGTCGACCGCGCCACCATCCCGCGCAATATCGGCTTGATGTTTGCCTTTCTGGGAGTAGCTACGGTGCTTACCCAGGCTGTATTCTACCGGCCGCTGGTCAAATGGCTGCGAGAGCGCAAGATGATCGTGTTTGGGCAGATCATATTTATGTTGAGCGTGCTGTCGATCGGTTTCATCACCAATCCTATTTTGCTAACCTTAATGATGGCACCCTTTGCACTTGGTCGGGGTGTAACTGACCCGACCTTGCAGGCGCTGGTGACGCGCTTTGGGGATGAAAAAGCGCAGGGGCAGATGCTGGGGTTATTCCAATCGGTGATTAGCCTGGCGATGATCTTTGGGCCGGTGTGGGCGGGCTGGATCTACCAGAACATTGGCCCCAGCGAGACATACATTGCCAGTGGTCTACTTGTATCTGGGGGCATCTTTACGTCACTGCTGCTGTTGCGTGAGCGTAGCCTGGACGTGGTGCCGCAAGCAACATAAAAACCTAAACTAATTTGAAGGGCGACCGGCAACTTGAACACAGTTCAGGCGTCGCCCTACACGAAGACGGAATTCTAATCTAATTAGCTAATAGGACAGGCGAATTATTCACCGAACAAGGCTGCTTCTAAAGCCAGCAGGCTGTTGCGCATGACGTCAAGATCGCTTTGGGCAGCAAAGGTGTCACTGTCAATGCCCTCCTGTACCAATGTCAGACGAGTGCGCAACTCGTCGACGGTGTCGTAGAGGCTGTTCTCGACATTGGCGCGTAAGTTAATGAGCTTGAGATCGGTGTCTTCGAGGGCGGCTAAAGCATTTGTGGGGTCGTTTTGGGCCAGGGCCATCTGGGCGTAGCTGACATCGACCAATACGTTCAACAGGCTGAGGTGCACTTCGGCACGGTCGCGCTCATCGCGGACGACCAGAAGTTCGTTGACCTCGGTTTGCAGGTCAGAGATCTCAGCTTCCAGATCAGTGATCTGCTGGTTGGCGGAGCTTAGTTCGCCTTTCAGTTCCTGGATGCGTTCTGCACGGGGCTGCACCTGCACGAACCAGGTGAGAGCGATGCCCAGGGCAAAGACCACGCCAAGGCCAACGGCCCAGCGCAAGGCCACCCGCAAAAAACGGTTGAAGCGCGAGGGTTGCTGGGGTTCGCCTGTGACTTTTTCTTCAGTCGAGGACACGGGGGTGTCGTGTGCGGCTTCGGGTTGTTCCTGTGCTACTTGTTTCTCCTCGTCCATTGCAAATCCTTTATGTTTTGTTGAGGCGATTCTACACGATTTGAGCATGATATACTGACGGGCTTTCATGGAAACTAAAAAGAATCCCCAACTGATTGCCATCTTGCAGGCCTTGTTGGTCACTGTGCTGTGGTCGACTTCCTGGGTGCTGATCGTTATAGGACTGGAGGATATCCCCGCACTGACCTTTGCCGGCTTGCGTTATACGCTGGCCTTTGTGGCCTTGCTGCCCTTCTTCTTGCGTAATAAGCGAGCTACTCCCCTGCGAGAATTAAATCGTAGCGACTGGCTGTGGCTGTTGGCCTTGGGGCTGGTGTATTACACGATCACACAGGGCACGCAGTTCGTGACCCTGCAATTCCTGCCAACGATCACTTTCAGCCTGCTGCTCAACTTCTCGGCAGTGTTCGTGGCCTTGCTGGGCATCCCCTTTCTGAATGAACGGCCCACGGCTTTGCAATGGCTGGGCATTGGCGTATTCATCGCGGGGGTGTTAGTGTACTTCTATCCGGTGATCATCCCGGCGGGCTTATTCTTTGGCTTCCTGATGGCAACCATCCACATTCTTTCCAACTCGGCAGCTTCCATTCTGGGACGGTTCGTCAACCGGGGAGGGAAATTGCACCCGTTGACGGTGACGGTGGTGAGCATGGGGATTGGGTCGCTGGTGTTGCTGGGGACGGGCATTGTGGTTGAGGGTGTGCCTGTGCTGGACTGGCGCGGTTGGGCCATCGTGATCTGGCTGGCGATTGTCAATACGGCCTTTGCCTTCACTTTATGGAATCACACCCTGCGCACTTTGAGCGCGACACAGTCCAGCATGATCAACAACACCATGCTGGTACAGATCGCTATCCTGGCGTGGATCTTCCTGGGAGAACGGATTACCGGTATGGAAGCTGTGGGCCTGGCGATTGCGCTGGTGGGGTCTTTGATGGTGACGTTGCGGCGGGAGACGGGATCACCCTAAAAGCAAAAAGAGCCAGGGTAGGCTCTTTTTGCAGTTGCAGTTATCCTTTTTACCTAATTACACTTTCATGGTGTCCTATTTCATCAGCCAGACGTAGCCGTCTTCGAGACTGGGCTGTTCTTGTACGGCCTGGGGGTAGCGTCCCACATCCGCCCCCACCACACGATAGTTGACACCTTCCGGCATGTGCTGCATGGATACGATGGTCAGACCAGCGTTGGGCTTGGCGCCATCAGGGCTGGTGATGGTCCAGACGTGATCCTTTGCTAACTGGGTCAATTCCGCTGGATTGCCCTGGTAGCGGACCTCTCCTTTGGATAATACAGTCATGTTGCGGCAGGTCTGTCCTATGTCACCAACAATGTGGGTGGAGAGCAGCACGAAGCGCTTGGCAGCCAGTTCCACCAGGAGGTTACGGAAACGGATACGCTCTTCGGGGTCCAACCCCGCTGTAGGCTCATCGACGATCAAGATCCTGGGGTTATTGACCAGAGCCTGGGCAATGCCCACGCGGCGTTTCATGCCACCGGAATAACCTTTGATCTTGCGGTCGGCGACGTCCAGCAGGGAAACCATTTCCAATACAGCCTGGACGCGCTTCTTGCGCAATTGCGGATCATCCACCCCTTTTAAGATAGCCATATAGTCCACGAACTGGCGGGCGGTCAGGTCTGGGTATAGACCCAGCTCTTGCGGTAAATAGCCCAACTGGGCTTTAACCTGGCGCCTGCCTTGATCTGTTTTCATGTCGTTGCCATTGACCCAAACGCTGCCTGCGCTGGCATGCACGATGCCCGCCAGGATGCGCATGAGAGTGGTCTTGCCCGCGCCGTTCGGCCCCAGCAAACCGTACATGCCCTGCTCTATGGAGAGGTCGATGCCTTTGAGGGCGGTGACCGCCTTAGGGCCACTGCCATAGGTCTTGTGTAAGTTCTTGATCTCGATCATGGGAGTAATCCTCTAGATATATCTTTCCTGCTTTTTTAGCAAAGTATGTGCGGCCACAAGCAGCAGGAGTGAAAAGACGGTAAGGGTGATCTGGTTCAAAATGCGCGGCTGGCCAAGGGGATCCATGACGCCATAGAAGAGCAGCACGTTGCGCCAGACAGGCTCTCGGGCAAACCAGCCTCGCAGCAGGATCTGGATGATCCACAGCCCACCGACGGCAGCCATGCCGCCGTTACTGTTGCGCGCCATGAGAGACACAGCCCCACCAAGCACCAGCGTGGTCAGACAGGGGACAAACCACACTAATTGGCGCTGGAAGACGTTCCCCAATGGAGACAAGGAGACACCGAGCAACTGGATAAATAATTGAAAGGTCAGGCTGACGAACACGATCACGAAGAGTACCAGGCCCAATCTCTCGGCGATCATTTTCCAGGCTGGGCGTTTGGTGGCAAATTGCAATTCCAGGGCGCTGTCTTCCAGGAAGGTGTAGGCTGACAACCCACCGGCGAGCAGAGGGAGGGTGAAGCCTAAAAAGGCGCGGACCACACTATATTGCCTGTCCCCAGTCATTAACAGGGTGATTAGCATGAACAGCCCCATAACCGCCACCGGCAGCCAGAAATGGTCTTTCTGGAAAGCCTGGAAGGTGTAGTTGAGCCTTGACATGGTTAGGCCCTCTTCTCACGCCAGTTGAGGTAGGCAATCATAGCTGTGAGGGCCAGGGCCGCGCAGCCCAATAGTATGAGAATGTTGGCTACCGCTTCTGTGTGACTGACGGAGGCCCAATTCGTGGCAACCTTCTCACCGAAAAAGGCAATCATGGGAAACCTTCCAGAGGCGTTCAGCAAGGTGTTGGATACGGTCGGTAAAACCTGTGGAGACAGGTAATTGCCCCAATACCAGTAGCCGGTGAACATGATCTGGTAAACCCTGACGGGCATGACTAATGGGCAGGCTAGGGAAAAAGCCGTGACGAAAAAGATGGCCGGGGCGGAGATGAGCATGACGGCCAGCAGACTGTAGAGGACGAAGGCCAGGGGCAAAGCGCTTAAGGTTACCAGGATCGTACTGATGAGTATGACGATCACTAATTCAACAGTGAGCATCGAGAAGGCTACCCCAAAATATTTGCCTAGGACGTGAACGAAATTGCCGAGGCCGGTAGAGCGAAGGATCTCGCGGACACCCAATTTGTCATCGCGCACGGCCCGGTCTGCCGAGGAAACCCCGACAATGACGGGGAAAAACAAGTTCAGAAAGAAGACGGTTTGGGCGGCCTCTGCCAGCAATGCCTGGGTGATGTCATCCTCCCTTTGCTGGAATTGAACCCCGGCGTCTGCCCACAAGTAAATGAAAAAGGCAGCAAATAAAAACATGATGACTAACAGGCTTCTGCGCCGGATAGACATGGAGTACTCGTAGCGCAGCACACCCAAAAACTTTTTCATGGTCATTCCTTGAAATCCCTGACTAGTTCAACTGCTGGCTGAGTTTTGAGGAGCGCTGCACAAAGACGAACAACAGCAACAGTAAGCAGGCTGATACGAAATAGAGAGCAGCGGGGTTTTGCCAGAAGCTGAGGAAAAGCACCCCGGTTTGACCAAGCAGAGCTTGCAGGTCAGATGTCAGCAAGAGGTATTTACCCAACCACAGCAGGTAGGAAACAAAAATGGCATTGCCTGAATTGGAAAAGATGGACAGGCACAGGCCGAGGGTTGAAAGAAAGGTCATGGGCGCGATCCACTCCAGCATCAAGGGCAGCACCAGATCTGCCGGGTATTGGACTGTCAGTCCCCCTGACAGCAGTGTCACAATTACGAAGTTATAGCCAAAGACCAGGGCAGACCGGGCTGCCAGGATCTGTATCTGGGATATCGGTGTTGAGAGCGTCAGCTCGTAGGCCGGATCATGCTCCTGACCATAGATAAAGGCCAGACCTGCGGCGGAAACCAGCGGGGCCACTGCATAGATGAAGGCCAGCCTGTCGGCTATGAGCGTGACGACAAAGCCCAAGACCAGGATCAGCAAAGACGCCGGCCATATCTCTTTCTTAACCAACGGTACCTGTGAGCGGATGATCTGCCAGGCTTTGACGAAGAAGTTGGTGCGGACTGGTTGGCTTTGGATGCTTTCCAGGGCCTGGCTCAATACATATGGAGGTGCGGTTTGGCTTTCGTAATCACTGTGGATGACCTGTGAAAGGCCTTGCCACAACTCCAACTCTGCTTTGCATTCCTCACAAGCAGATAGATGTTGTTTCACGTGGGTCTGTTCGTTGGCTGATAAGGTCCCGGAAGCATAAAAAGGGAGCAAATCGATGATCTTTTCGTGTTTGTTCATTCCAGGTCCTCCATCGTCATTCCGGCGCGGGATAAGCTGCCTTTTAGGCCGTTTTTGGCGTAGTTCAGGCGGCTCTTGACTGTCCCCACCGGCACATTACAAACTTGCGCAACCTCTTTCATGGTCATGCCTTGATAAAAGACCAGTTCCAAAACGGTGCGATGTTCTACCGACAGCCCATCCAGGCCCGCGCGTAACAGGCTGCTCCGCTCCTGGGAAAGCTTGCTTTCCTCTGTCTCAAATTCTGAGGGGATTGTTTCCAACGCGGTTTCATCCAAAGGTGAGCTTGCCCTACCCCGGAACGTTTTCATGGCCTTGTTGTGGACGATGCTGAAGAGCCAGGCGCGTACACTGCCCTCCTTGCGAAAAGTGCCGGCCTTCTGCCAGATGACCAACAGGCTGTCTTGCAGGACGTCATCGGCAACATGGTGATCTTTTAGGATGCGTAATGCGTAGCTGTACAACTGCCCGCCATAACGTTCATGCAAAGTGACCAGCGCGGCTTCATCCCCTTTGGAGATAAGGCGCAGCAGATGGGCATCGTCGATGTGTTGTTCGGTCATTTTTCCCAAAGCTATTTCAAGCATAGGCATGAACGGGCTGTATATCCTGTTTGATGATGCGGGAAGACATAAAGGATATGTAGCCGTTCATTAGACATGTTCCAAAAAGACCTGAAAAGGTTCAAAATTGATGCTGGTAGAAGAACACCTGCTTTCCCTCCGGATAATAAAACACGACCCCATCCTGCCGGGTCGTGTGAGAAGATTATCCTAGGAAATGCCGGGCAAAGACCTCTACTTCATCAAGCCCTTTATCGGGTAATGGCACCAGCACTATGCTATCTGCGCCAGCCTCAACCAGTCGATGGATGGCCCGTTCCCAATCTTCCGGTGCGCCAAGGATAGCCAACTGGTCGATCCAGTCATTTGGCATTGCAGCTTCCAAGCGTTCGGGTCCACCACTTTCTATAAGCTCTTTGGCCTGGGGCAAAATATTTAGTGGGGCGATTTGTGAGTCCAATTTGCCGGAGGCGATGGCTGAGGAAATCAAAGGGCGCAACTGCTGCCGGGCCTTGTCGGTATCTGCATCGGTGCAGGCCCAGGCAAAAACAGTCAAATGATGATGGTCTTTGCGACCGGCTTCTTTTTGCCCACTTTCGATCTGCTGCCGCGCCCAGGAAACGTAGGCCGGGGCTGCAAATTCTGCCAGGATGGTGCCGTCGGCAACCCGGCCAGAAAGAGCCAGGGATTTCGGACCTCTTACGCCCAATGAAATGGGAGGGATGTGTTCAGGAGGATGGACAAGGCTGACCTCGTCAAGCTGAATGTGCTGCCCATCAAAAGAGAAACTCTCGCCCTTGAGCAATCTGCGCACACTGGTGGTTACTTCTTCCAGGGCTGATAGTTGTGATTTGGGGAAAGCGTCAATCTGACGCATCCAGCCAGCTACACCGTGACCGATCCCTGGCAACAAACGGCCAGGGAAAAGCCTGGCTAAAGTGGCGATCTCCATGGCGGCAAACACCGGGTTGCGTGCAACCGCGGGCATGATGCCCACTCCTACTTTGATCGACTCTGTAAGGGCCAAGGCAGTTGCTGCGGAAGCAATGCCACTACCATAAAAACAATCTTCCACTACCCAGAGTTCATCGAAGCCAGCCTCTTCAGCGCGGCGGGAAAAATCGGGCAGGTCTTCAGGCGCGTGTTCGCGCCTGAACATGATGCCCAGGTTGTAGTCGTTTTTGTTGTTCATAGTTCAAACCTCAATAGAGACAAAAACCAACCCATATTCTACTGGGTTGAAAAGTGGGAGTGCGGATTGCCTGGGGGAAAACATTAGCCCGGCGATTGCCATGGTAGGGTTGGGTTATTCTGGTTTCTACTTGTCTTGCAAGCGCAATAAGATATAAAAAGAGTCTCCGTCCTCAAATTCCTTATACCTTTCCAAGGCAACAGTATCAAAGCTTGGGCCAATTGTTTTTAGAAGTTCAGCCTCTGTGTAATACACGTGACGAAGACCACCCATCTCTTCTTCATTTTCCCCAAACCAGAAGGAATGCATTAACAGCCCATTTTTGTTCAGCAATTCTTTCTGGCGAGAGAAAGAGCGTTGAAGGTCTTTTTTAGATAAGTGCTGGAGAACTTTGTTAGAGTAAATGCAGTCGAATGTGCGCTCTGTCTCTAGGGTAACAGCGTCCAGTTCCAGCAAATCCGCTGCAGGGTGTGTTTCTCTATACACGTCAAGAAAAACACTTGAAAAATCTGATCCGGTTACTTTGTAGGATTGAGCTAGTAGATCAAGGTCGGTGCCTGGTCCCATACCAAGCTCCAGCACAGTTGACTTGAGAGGAAGGTGTTCTTTTAGAATAGCGATCAGTTCGCTGCCATCATAACCTTCGGCCATTTCAATATATTCTTCAATATTTTTTCTCTCATCATAATATGTCATCTAAATTCCTTATTTAGCATCATTTAATTCAGGATCTTTAAACTTTTTGCCTGCCACTAGCAAGTCGTTGATGGTGACGCTGCGGAAGAATTATGTACGTTCGGAACGTTTACTTAATGATTGCTGAACTTTTTGTTCATTTCGTCTAACCACTTGCGTTCATCAACACTCAATTCATCGATTCGGGTAAAGCACCCCAGGATGTTTGACAGACACCCTAATACTTGTATAATGTGAATGAGTACCTTTGAAAGGAGGCTAGTTATGGCACATACAAATAAGGGTTTTTGCCCAGCATGTGGAACACCAACTTGCATGTTGTATCCAATAGATGATCTCTCTCCAAAAAGCACCAATCCCTATTCAACTTTCAATAATTTCAACAAGAAACGTGAACATTCTGACCTGTTGAGTAATTTGCCTAAGTTAGAAACTCCTTTGATTAAATTGATTACTACGAATAACTTACTAAATATTAATAAAACAGAAAAATGCACGTGTAAGTATATTGGGTCATACAAAGATTCGTTTGATTGTCCAATACACTAAAAGAAGAACCGCTCTCCATTCTCCATATTACTAAAAAAACACCTATTTAGGTGTTTTTTTCGTTTTCACCGAATCTGGTGTAACCAAAAAACGCTTATCAATTGGGCACTTCCAAAATAAGTCAAAGGGCAGTGCTGTCTCTATAAGCCCAAGAGGAACTTGCTTAGATACTAAACTAGCTTCTTGTGTGTAGCATTACTCTGCTAAGTACGGCTAGTTTGAAATCATTCCAAATTGTAGCCTGCCTCACGCAAAGCAATAACTGCTTTCTCTACAAGCGTGGTTTTCACCAGAATGAAATCGGTATCGAAGGTGGAGAGGGCAAAAATACTTATCTGGGCAGCGGCAAGCACTGCTGATATCCCGGCAAGCACACCTGTCATGGAGAGATCAAGCGGCCCAAGCACTTTGATGCAAGACCAGCCCTCACTTTTTTGATCACTGTTCAACTCAATAGAGGAATCACACACCACAGATAACTCTTCGTCGGTTTTGCCCAGCCAATAGAATTGACTATTGAAGATTGAAGCCGGCAATGAAGCCGAGGGTTGAAAGCGGTGGATGGAGAATTCCTGGTCAAGGATGATCAGCGTTGGCTTGTCCATTTTGTATATTCTTCCGTTAAAAAAATCAACTGCCGTCAGGCAGTTGATCGTGTGTGCCGGAGGTGGGAATCGAACCCACAAGTCCTTACGGACACGCGAGTTTGAGTCGCGCGCGTCTGCCAGTTCCGCCACTCCGGCGTGGATGCAAAGTATAATCCAACCTTCGTTTGCTGGTCAACTGCTAGTACGCAAACGAGAACCTGACGAGATAAGGATAAATATGCAAAGTACAGCCGCCAAACGCATCATTTGGACATTGTTCGCGGCGCAAAGCCTGGTGTCGGCGGGGGTGATTGCCGGGGCCACCGTCCTGAGCATTATCGCCGTCGACCTGACGGGCAATGATGCAAACGCGGGTGTCCCATCGGCAGTTATGCAACTGGCGGCTGCCCCGGCAGCCTATGGCTTTGGCTTGTTGTGGGATCGTATTGGACGCCGTAACGGTATGACCTTGGGTTTGCTCCTTGGCGTAGCGGGGGGCGTTGTGGCCGTTTGGGCTGTAGAAGGTGTATCGTTCTTCCTGTTGCTCCTCAGCGTTGCGGGTCTGGGCTTCATGCGTTCGGCACTGCAACTCAGCCGCTTCATTGCCGCTGAAGTGTCCGAGCCCAGCCGGCGCGGTGCGGCTATCTCTACCGTGGTTTTAGGCGGCACGGTGGGTGCTATCCTGGGTCCTTTGGTGGTGGCTCCCAGCAGCCAATTAGCCCTGGCACTGGGCATGAATGAATTGACCGGGCCCTACCTGGCCGCTTTAGCACTTTTCGCCCTCACTACGATCGTTGTGTGGCTGGGGCTGAACCCCGATCCGATGGAGCTTAGCAAAGAGATCGAAGCGCAATTCCCGGAGGAGCAAACGGGTGATGGCAAGATTCGCAGTACCCGCCAGTTATTAGCTTTGCCCGGCGTATACGTGGCCATCACAACCATGGTGATCGCTCAGATGGTGATGGTCATGGTGATGGGGATCACGTCGCTGCATATGGCTCATTTAGAAATGACCCTGGGAAGTATCTCGGTGGTCTTTTCAGGACATACCCTGGGGATGTTCGCTCCCTCGATCTTCTCCGGTCGCCTGGCTGACCGTTGGGGACGCGCCCCGATGATCATTACAGGAGCAGTGATCCTGCTGGCTTCCTTTGTGCTGGCCCCGTTATATCCAAGCGTGCCCCCCCTGGTTGTAGCGCTCTTCTTGCTGGGTCTGGGTTGGAACTTCTGCTTTGTCGCCGGATCGGCCTTATTGGCTGACCAGTTGCGTACGGCTGAACGCTCCAGCATGCAGGGTACTAACGATCTTTTGATCGCCCTGGTAACCGCGGGTGGCAGCTTTGCCAGCGGGCCTATCTTCGCCAGCGCAGGATACGGGGTGCTCAACCTCAGCGGTGGTGTACTGACCCTGATGATGTTGGGGCTAGTGTTGTGGTGGTACGCTAATTCCCGCCAGATGCAAACTGCGGCGGTTAATCAATAATAAGGAACTATGAAACTAGGCATTATCGGCCTGCCACAGGCAGGCAAAACTACCCTGTACAACGCGCTCACCGGCGGGAACCAACCCACCACGATGAGCGCCGGACGAATCGAAGTCAACACTGCCGTTGTGGATGTACCCGACCCCCGCGTTGACCGGCTTTCCGAGATATATAAACCCAAGAAAACGACCTATGCCAAAGTCACCTATGCGGACATCGCCGGACTGGAAGGCAAAGCGGCTTCCGGCGGCCTCTCCGGTCAACTGATCAATGAACTGGCCGCGATGGAAGGTTTTTTGCACGTGGTGCGCTGCTTTGAAGACGATAACGTGCCACATGTTGCAGAGAGCCTCGACCCGGCGCGCGACATCAGCAGCATGGATGCCGAACTGTTGCTCAATGACCTGATCATTGTGGAGCGTAAACTGGAACGGCTGGCCGAAGAGCGCGGCAAGGGCGGGCGTTCCAAGGATGACATCGAACGTGAACGGGTTTTGTTCGAGCGTTTGCAGGCGCACCTGTCTGAAGACCAGCCATTGCGCACCATGCAAGTCACAGCCGATGAACGCAAGGCTGTATCCATGTATGGTTTCCTGACACTCAAGCCCGTGCTGGTAGTGCTCAATCTGGGTGAAGGTCAGGCCGAACCGGATGTCTCGGCGGTCACACCGCATGCCGACTCGGTGGGTGTGCAGGGCGCGCTGGAGATGGAGATCGCCCAACTGCCGCCCGACGAAGCGGCTGTCTTCCTGGAAGAATATGGCATCGAAGAGCCCAGCCTGCACCGTATGATCCGGCTGTCTTACGACCTGATGGGGTTGCAATCCTTCTTCACTGTAGGCGAGGATGAAGTGCGGGCCTGGACAGTGCGCAGCGGGGCCACAGCCCCTGAAGCGGCGGGCATCATCCACACCGATTTGCAGAAAGGCTTCATCCGCGCCGAGATCGTGCCGTTTGATGTGCTAGACGAACTGGGGAGCTTCGCTGGGGCACGCGATGCCGGTAAACTACGGGTGGAAGGCAAGGACTACATCGTGCAAGAAGGGGAGATTATGCACGTGCGGTTTAATGTGTAGAGAGAAATTGGAATACTAAAAGAAGCCCCCTGAAAAAAGGGGGCTTCTTTTATGAAACAAATCCTTGTAGTGATCAGCTATTGCCCCCATATATTGCCTGCATATCAGGCTTCTCAACCGTAAACCAATGCACCCAGATGTAAGCATGGTTGAAGGCCGCGGCCAGTAAAGCCGCCGGCGAAGCAAATATTACTCCCCAAAACCATAATATGAAAAAACCTACACTGTACATGGCATTATCTACGTATCGATAAATACCGCGTTTTTCCAACGCTAAGCCTTTGTACTCCTCGGGATAAAAGTGGTCACGCCCTGCAGCAGTATCCATCCCAAAATAATGGACAACAGAATACATCATCCAGGCAAATCCGGCAAACAAAATGATTCCAATGCCAATACGCCAGCCCAGACCTAAGCTAAGCTGTTCGCGGTTCGCCACAGATAGCAAGATGATTGAAACCGGTCTGGCGGCCAGCATTGGAAAGAAGCCTGCACGAAAGAACTTGAAAGCCCTCTCTTTGCTACCCAGGCTTTTTGAAAGCCAATTCGTATGCAACTCGCCTCGCCAAAAGATGACTGCATAAATCTGATGAATGACCGGAACTGCAATGGCCAGCCAAAACCAAAAACTGGTTCCAACACCCCACAATACCCCGGCTTGTGCTTGCGGCAAAAATTCCCAGCCATACCAAATAGCGAATAGCAATACGACCAAACTCAGTAGATGCCAGCCCTGTTTGTGCATCATTTTTTTCATCAGTGTCCTCCTTGCCTCAGCCATATGCCGGCCTATAACCGGTGAGGCTGTTCTATCCTAAGCGATAGTCTACTGCTTTCATCACGCGCGAAATGCCCTTCAAGGCACGATCCGGTGGGATGTCGAAATCAAAAGCATCGGCCAGGCGATTGATGATCGAGAACAGGAAACAGACGAAGACAGCTTCTTCCGCCGCGGCCCGGCTTACTCCCGCATCGATCAGGGGGCTAAGGTCAGGGGCATCCATTGACTCGGGATGCAAGGTCAGCTTCTCAAGAAAACCTAGCGTGGCGCGCATTTTCTCTGAGATGGGTGCTGTCCTATAATCCTGCAGGATTTGCTCAACAAGTTCTTCGCCTAAATCTAATGACGCGACCGCGCCATGGGTCATCGTTCAATACACACAATGATTGACCGAGGAGACGAAGGCAGCGAAGAGTTCCAATTCCCCTTTGCTCCAGTTGTCCGTACCGTGCAACCCCTGGCGCAGGGCGGCGTTGTAGAAGCGGCCAAAGAACTTGGGTCTATAACGCATGACAACTGGCGGACCGGGCATAAAGCCGGCAGCTTTCTTGGCCGTGCGGAAGGGTAAGGCGGCGCGTTGTTCCAGAATTGCAGGTCTCATTTTGACAGTCCTTTTACCAGTTCAAAGCCGCGTTCCAGGCGAGCCAAACTGCTGCCCAGCGCGGCACTGATGGTGATTTCAAATATCTCTTCATCGGAATAACCGGCAGTGGTCAGGGCTTGTATGTCCTCATCGCTGATCTCATGCGGGCGCTCGGATAGTTTTATTACGAAGCTTTCAAGGTCAGTGGGCAGCTCTGCTGGGTCACGCTGCGCGCCGTCCATAGTTGCAGCATATGCCTCAAGCGAGTGGCGCAATTCGCTGCCGGTTTCTGCCGGGCTGTTCAAGACGGCTTCAATAAGTTTCTGAACAGCTTCAGGATGATCTGTATTTGTTGCTTGCATGGGTTTTCCTTTTAAGGAGTGATGGCTTTCATGTACTCATTTACCAAGGCTTCAATCCGCTCCGGGGCTGGTTTGCGTGGCTTGCCACTGATCAATAAACCATCCATCACCAGGGTAATGATCATCGGGCCGACCAGCATACGGGTAGAGGCCTCGATATCGTCAATGACAACAACACCCTGTTGGCGCGCCTGCTCCAGGATGGCAGCGACGGTTTGCATGCCGCGGGTAGGCACAGAAGAACTGAAGATGTCACCAAGCCGGGGGAACGAAGGTGTTTCGGCGATGACCACACGGATCAAATTGACGTAATCGGGGCGCAGCATGGCTGCCCCGATGTTCTGGACCAGCTTCAACAACGTAATTCGCAACTCGGCTTCGTTGCGAATGGTCACTTCACCGCGGATGGCAGGCAGCCAATCATCGGCAAAGTCATCCATCAAATTGTGTACAACGGCGATAAAGAGGTCTTCTTTGCTGGCGAAGTAGTTGTAAAGGGTGGGTTTGGAAACTCCGGCTTCCAGGCGTATGGCTTCCATACTGGTGCGGGCGAAGCCGTTCTCCAGGAACAGCTTTTGGGCGGCGGTAAGCACCTGGGCGCGTTTTTCCCTGGCTCTGGGGCTGAGTAGTTCAACCTGTTCTGTACCGATCGTCATGACTTCCCTCGAATAACTAAACTATACGGTTTAGTTTATATTGAATCGAAGCTTTTGTCAAGGCGATCATATTGACCTGCCTGATTGGAAGCGCGATGAGTACAGCTTTTCTATAATCCCACTATGGCTATCCCCAAGCTGCCTTTGGACAGCATCATCCACGGCGACAGCATTGCTGAACTAGACAAGCTCCCGGCAGAATCTGTGGACCTGGTCTTTGCCGACCCACCTTACAATCTGCAACTGCAGCAGGAGTTGTGGCGTCCCAACCGCACTAAGGTGGATGCGGTCAACGATGCCTGGGACCAGTTCGATGACCTGGCAACCTATGATGAATTCACGTGCGCCTGGCTGACGGCCTGCCGCCGGGTGCTTAAACCCACAGGGGCACTCTGGGTGATCGGTTCTTATCACAACATTTATCGCGTGGGCACAATCCTGCAAGACCTGGGATACTGGATCTTGAACGACATCCTGTGGGTCAAGACTAACCCCATGCCCAACTTCCGGGGGGTGCGCTTCACCAATGCACATGAAACCCTGCTGTGGGTGCAAAAAGAAAAAGGTGCGCCTTATACCTTTAATCACCATGCCATGAAAGCGCTCAATGGCGAGAAACAAATGCGTAGCGATTGGGTCATCCCCATTTGCAACGGCAGCGAACGCCTCAAAGTCAATGGCGAAAAAGCCCACTCCACCCAGAAGCCCGAAGCCTTGCTATACCGCGTGCTCCAATCCACCACCAACCCGGGGGATGTAGTGCTGGACCCCTTCTTTGGCAGCGGCACCACCGGGGCAGTGGCCAAACGTTTACACCGCCATTGGATCGGCATCGAACGCGAGAAAGAATATGTGGAGCTGGCAAAAAAGCGCATTGGTGCTATTGAGGCTGGTAACTTTGAAGAAGAAACCTATGTAACGCCTGACCCGCGCAAACAACCGCGCGTGCCCTTCGGCAAGCTGCTCGAGTCGGGACTGGTTGTGCCGGGCCAGAAACTGTACCTTGGGGAAAAGGGACGCGACACGGCCACAGTATTGGCGGATGGGGCTATTAAAGTGAATAAGACACGCGGTTCCATCCATCAGGTTGCCAAACAGATTTTGGACACCCCAGCCAATGGATGGGATGTGTGGTTTTACCAGGAGAAGGGCAAGAGGAAACGCAGGTCGATCAACGCTTTGCGGGAGCAGTACAGGGAAGAGTTTTTAGCTTAGCTGCCGGGCTGAGAAACGGGGCGTATTTTATCAAGCTCTCCAGATTCTTTTCGTATGGCATGGTAAAGATCCCAGCGTAATTGCAGGTTCATCCAAAAATCCGGCGTATTGTCGAAATAGGTAGATAAACGCAAAGCCGTACTTGGGGTGATGCCGCGTTTGCCATTAACCAGTTCGTTTACACGTTGATAGGGAACGTGAATGGCCTGTGCCAGATCGCGCTGGCTGATGTCCATTGGAGCCAGGAATTCTTCCAATAGCATTTCGCCTGGATGAGTTGGTGGCCGATTTGTTGGGATACGTACCATAATTTCTCTCGCTTTTAGTGATAGTCAGTGATCTCTACATTCGCAGGGCCTGCATCTGTCCATTGAAAACAAATCCTGTATTGCTGATTAATGCGGATGCTATGCTGGCCCTGGCGATCTTTGCTCAGCTTCTCCAAACGATTGCCGGGTGGGATGCGCAGTTCTTCTAACTGAACGACGGCATCCAATTGGTCAAGCTTACGGGCTGCAATGGCCCATACAGAAGATGGGCAGGTTTTACGAGCTGCTTTGGAGTTGATGCCATTAAAAATAGCTTCAGTGCCTGCATCTTTGAAGGTTTGGATCACTATAGCATAATAGCACGGAATGCATGCTATTGCAAGGATGGTAATAATGCATTGCATCCTCTTATTGAATATTCTGAAAGCGCCAGTGATTTTCGTTTATACTGTGCAGGCTTAGATGTTTATCTATCAAATTCGCTTTGGAGAAAATGCCAATGACTGAAACCATGGAAAGTTACCAAACTACGCGCTGGGACCTGGGCGATCTCTTCCCTGGCCATGATACCTCCGAGATGGAGCAGGGCATGGCCGAGTTGGAAGCGGCCGTAGCCGACTTTGAGGGCCTGCGTGACAAACTCTCAGCGGATATGGACCTGGAAGATTTCATTGAGATATTGCATACGCAGGAAAAGAACTCGCGCCTGGCCAACCGCATCGGCCAGTTCGCCGGGCTGTGGTACACCGAAGACACCCAGAACCAGGACGCGCTGACTTTCCAGGCCAAGATCCAGCAGTTCATGGCCGGGCTTCAGAACCGCACCATGTTCTTCAGCTTGTGGTGGAAGAGCCTGACGGACGAAGAGGCCGAACCGTTCCAGGCACGCAGTGGCGAGTTTGAATACTACCTGCAGCAGATGCGCAACTTCAAGCCCTACACGTTGAGCGAGCCGGAAGAAAAGATCATCAATATCAAGGACGTGACCGGCGCTTCCGCATTACAAACCCTGTATAGCTCCATCACCAACCGCTACACTTTTACTGTTGAAATTGATGGCGAAGAAAAAGAAATGACACAGGGTGAGTTGCTGGGCAACGTCTTCTCACCCGATGCCGACTTGCGTGAACGTGCCTACCGAGAACTTTTCCGCGTCTACAGCGCCGACTCCACCATCATCGGCCAGATCTACCAGTCATTGGTGCGCGATTGGCGTAATGAGAACGTGGACCTGCGCGGCTACAAAACCCCCATCGCCGTGCGTAACCTGGTCAACGACATACCCGACGAGGTTGTGCAAACCTTGATGGACGTAAGCGAAAAGAACGCTTCGCTCTTCCAGCGCTTCTTCCAGCTCAAAGCCAAACTCCTTGGCCAGGACAAGCTGCGCCGCTTCGACATTTATGCCCCCGTGGCCGGCTCGGACAAGATATACGACTTCGATTACGCCGCCAAACTGACGTTGCAATCCTTCCGTGACTTTGAACCGCGCGTGGCTGACCTGGCCGAGCGCGTATTCAGCGAAGATCACATCGATAGCGAAATTCGTAAGGGCAAGCAGAGCGGCGCCTTCTGCTCCTCCGGTGATCCTGATGTGACGCCTTACGTGTTGATGAATTATGAAGGCAAAGCACGCGACATCTCCACACTGGCACACGAGCTGGGCCATGCTATCCACGCTATGTTGGCCGAGAAGCACAACGTTTTTAATTTCCACTCCTCGCTGCCCCTGGCTGAAACGGCCAGCACTTTTGCCGAGATGCTGTTGATCGATCGTTTCCTGGAAGAAGAGAAGGATGAAGACGTGCGTCGCGACGTGCTTTTTGGGCAGGTGAGCGATGCATACGCCACCATCGGTCGTCAAATCTTTTTTGCCATGTTCGAGCGCGATGCGCACGAAGCCATCCAGAATGGGGCGGCAACCGATGAGGTCGCCGATATTTATTTCAATAACCTCAAGATCCAGTTCGGTGACTCGCTGGAATTGGATGAGGTCTTCAAGTGGGAGTGGCTGTACGTCTCGCACTTCTACCAGGTGCCTTTCTACGTATACGCTTATTCCTTTGGGCAATTACTGGTGTTGGCTTTGTACAAACAGTACAAGCAAGAAGGCGATCCTTTCAAAGCGCGCTACATCGAATTGCTTTCGGCGGGTGGCAGTATGTCCCCGGAAGATATCCTCTCTAAAGCTGGCGTAGACATGCGCAGTGCTGATTTCTGGCAGGGTGGTTTTGATGTGCTGGTTGAGATGATCACCGAGTTGGAGGAGCTGACGAGTTAGTCTCTTCCCCGATAATCAAAGAATCGATTGAGGGCGCAGGCTCAAGCCTGGCCTTGCGCCCTCATAACGTGCTGGCCGGAAATAGATTACTTCTTCCAATACAAAGGATTTTCATCCGGCCACTTTGACCAATGGGTGTTTGTTTCATCTTGACTGCAAAAATAATCCCCTGGCCTGTTTTCACTTATCGCTGAAGCTAAACGAACGAGGCTAGGGCTATCACTAGGGATATCCATATCTCCCAACCCAGGATTTTCCCAATCCCATACCTTTAGAAACTTGCTTAGCTTCTCTTTCCCTATAAGTAACAATAGTTTATCCTCAGGAAAAAACAACTCATCTTCGCTTAGTGACTCACTAAGCATCCGCACTACAGCTTTCGTTTCTCGGATGCATTGCTCATCCTTTTCTATTGGTACCTGGATATTCTTATTTAGATAATCCTCAAGGGAATAACTAAATCTTTTTGTGGTTCCGTTTACCGATAAGGCAAAATCGTGTAGATCGGGACACCAGGATTCATTGCTATCTATTGTGATTCTGACTTCCTCAGGGATATGAATACCACCGATCAACTTCCTATAATCTTCAGTGGCACCCTGCATAATATTTTCATCGAAAAACCCCGGGGATTTAAGTTTGTTTCCAAAAGCATAAATAAGATTTGTGAAATTATCAATTCCGTATAGAAATATAATCAGTTCAATCAGAACCAACCACTCATTATTGGATCGATATACAAGCATTCTTGCTTTTCCAAATATGTGGTTTGAGTTTGATCCCATATGAGGGAATTTCCCATATCTTGTCGCATTATCCCATTGCTTTAGTATATTCTTTTGCATGTTGGAGAAAAGGTTCATACTTAAAACCCTAGGGGCGACCGGCTGCCTTGTTAGCATAATGGTGGTCGCCCCTACGCGGGAGAGGGAGTTGATTGCTAAATTTGGTCAGGGGTTTACGTTTTCCCAGTAACGCAATAGGTCAGCACTCCAGGTGAAGTTCTCAGTGGTGCTGGCGTTAACAAATATGCCAAAGCGCCCAGGTTGCTGGTAGCGCGTATCGGTGAATTCGCCGACCTTGACTCCATTGGCGTAGACTGCAAAATCGGGGCCGATGGCCAATATGCCGATCTCGTTGACAGCATTGGGGCCTTTGCGGATATCGACACTGCCGCGCCAATCTATCAGGGTCTTGAAGTCATAGCCTTCAGCGATGCCATCAATCCGGCGCACACGGAAGGTGCCATCACAGGCAAAGTAAACGGCATAGCCATGTGTGGGTGTGTCTTCTTTTTTATTGCCGCGCACGATCAGGCCGTAGGAATCCTTGCCGGCACAATTACCTGTGTTGACGCGCATTTCCATATAGAAGTTGCCCACCTCGATACCATTGAAATACCAGGTATCGGTCTGGAAGGCTTTGCCAGTGACAACCAGTCTTTCTTCTACGATATTGATGCGGATGAAGGCCGTATCGGGGAAGCGATCGCTGGAATCTTTCCAGTAATTCTCGTAAGTGAAATCATCGATAAAGTCGGGCACGCCGAACTTCAGGTCCGGATAAAAAGCATTGGGGCTGAGGGTTGAGGTCACCAGCGCTGTGGGTACAGCGGTGGGTGTGTTGGTGCCGGTCGCGGTTTCCGTGGGGGCAATGACCGGTGTAGGCGTGGTTTCTTCGGTAATCGTGGGGGTAAGGGTCTCGGTATCCAGTGGAGTTTCACTGGTGTTGGTGGGGACCAGGGTATCCGTGACGGTGGCCGTTGGGGCCTCAGTGGGTAGCTCCGCGGACGCGTTACTAAGGCCGGGAATCTGGCAGGCCCAGGCCGCTAGAACCAGCGTAATTAACACAAGAGGCAAGCGATTCCTCTGCATGATACTAAGAATTATCGGGGGGATTTTCCAGGAAGTCAAGCGCATTGGAGAGGCTGTTTTCAAATCCTTGTGGGTATGCCTCTTCGGTTGCAGGAAAAGTGCCGACTTTGTAGGCCAGTTTATGTTCATCAAAATATGCTGTCAGGATGTCCAATTGTTTAGCAATGATGTCATCCGCAATGATCACTACGCGCAACCCCTTTTTGCCGGCCTGGGCAATATGTTTTTCCCAGCGCGCCGGTTGCTTGACCAGCTCGCCGCTCGGCTGGTAAAAGACCAGGCCGCTGGCGGGGATAGTACCCTTGCCGACCAGTTCCAGTGCCAGTCCAGTACCTGTACCTTTGCCGCCGATCACCAATCGTTCCGTATCCAATTGGTAGCCCGCACTCAAGTTGTCGTAATGTAACTCGAGTTGCTCCTGGGCAATCTGGGTGTCTGCCCAGGTGTAAGCCCCGGCCCATAAGGCCTGCACGGATTGAGGCATGGCCAGCAGCCAGCCCATGGTCGGCACAGAACGCCAGTGTTGCAGGTGTTCTTGCGGGGTTTCTTCATTGTCGTGCAGGAAGAGCAGCAAGGGGCAGGGATCGCCCTCAGATTGGCATTTGCCCTCAGCGTGTACAGCGATCAGCGGCATGGCCGTGGCAGGGTCAGCAAGCTGCATCTGGACGGAGATGGCCACCAGGCGCTCGAATTCTTCTTCGCCCGCCAGTCCGTTCAGGGGGGCGGTGTTGCGCAGCAGCTTTTCGGAATACCACACTCCATTTTCAAGGGCGCGTTCTAGCATCTCGGTGGCGGCTGTGGTTTCTCCCACACCTGTCAACAGGGCGATGCGCCACAGGCTCATCTGTGCTACATGACTGGGAAATTTGGCCGCTTGCTTGTCAAGCAGTTCAAGCCCATCTGCAAAATTCCCATCCTCAAGATGGGCCTGCATGGTGGTTGCGAACTCGTGAAAATCCATCATTTGCCGTACTATAACAGACGATTCACTTCGTGGTATTCTTTAATTAGTTGAGGTGGTTTGTTGTTTGGTGGTACCAACTCAACTAGCTAACTTCTAAACTACGGGACTACTAAACTACTATGTACATTGCCATCGAAGGTGTCATCGGAGTAGGGAAAACCACATTGGCGCGACTGCTGCAATCGCGCTTTGATGCCGAGCTTCAGCTCGAGGTCTTTGAAGAAAATCCATTTCTGGCCGATTTTTATGGGGACCGTGAGCGTTATGCTTTCCAGACCCAAATATTCTTTTTGCTCAGCCGTTACCACCAGCAGGGCAGCTATGGCCCGGACGTGCTTGACAAAGGCAAGAACCTGATCACGGATTACACCTTTGCCAAAGACGCCCTGTTTGCCAGCATCAATATCAGCGGCGATGAATTGGAAATGTACTATCGTGTGCATGATGCCCTGGGTGAAAAGGTGCCCACGCCCGATCTGGTGATCTATCTGCAGGCCAGCACGCCGGTGCTGATGCAGCGCATCGCCATGCGCGACCGTTCCTACGAACGCAATATGGAAGCCAGTTATATTGAGACGCTCAACGAAGCCTACGATCGCTTCTTTGAGAAACACCAACCCGGCCGGGCAGTGCTGAAGGTTGAAACAGATCACATCAACATCGTTACCAATCAGGAGCACCTCAAACTGATCGAAGAGCGTATACGCCAGGCTTTACAGATGGTGCCCTACCAGTCCGAATTGCCATTGAGCATTTCAGAGGATAATCAGGTATAGTGGTTTACGACCGTAAACCCGGAACCTAATTATGCGCATTACACCCAAGCTGCTTAATAAGATCGCCGAAGACACTGTAGCCGAACGCACGGCTGCCGATGAGAGCATTCTGGCGGCTTACCTGCATGGCAGTATCTTGAGCGAACCGCTATTGGGCGGCACGGCGGACGTGGACCTGTTCTTCATCTATGCCGGCGAAGACGACAGCAGCATGCAGCGCGAGGTCGTGCGCCTGACCGACGAGGTGCATGTGGATATCAGCCACCACGGCCAGGCTGTGTATGCAGAGGGGCGTAACCTGCGCGGCGATCCCTGGTGGGGGCATGCCATTCACCGCGCGAAGATCCTTTACGATCCACAACACTTCCTGCAGATTATCCAGGCCGGGGTACGCGGCCTGTTCGAGTCGCCCGAGTTCGTCAGTCAGCGAGCAGAGCCTCAACTGGAAGCGGCCCGCGCTACTTGGTTCAAGTTCTACAACCAATCCGCCGGGGAAGGCCCGCAGCTTGTGACCGCTTACTTGAGCGCGTTGGAAAATGTGGGTAATGCTGTGGCCTGCCTGAGTGGGCCGCCATTAACGGAACGTCGTTTCCTGCTGGAATTCCCGGAACGGGCCGAAGCACTGGGTTCGCCGGGATTGATGCCTGGATTGGTGGGCTTGCTGGGCGGTGGGGAAGTGGACCAGCGCAGCTTGATGAACTGGCTGCCGGATTGGGAAGATGCCTACAACGCTGTTTCCACATTGGACGATGTGCCGCCCAGCCTGCACCCGCACCGCAAACATTATTATGCGATGGCCTTCCAGGCATTGCTGGAGAATGACGAGATACATGCCTTGCTGTGGCCGCTGATGCACACCTGGACTCGCTCTGTGGCGCATTTACCTGCCGACAGCTCGAGCCTGGAAGGTTGGACCGCGGCCTGCGACCAACTCAATTTGCTGGGCGCGCACTTCGAGAACAAGGTCGCCGCGCTGGATGCTTATCTGGATCTGGTGGAGGAGTTATTTGAGGATTGGAAGGCGCAGCGGGGAGTGTGAAGGAAATGCAAAATTTTTTGCAATACATCTAATTGCGCAATCTAATATGAGTGGTCGTCGGCCTGTTTGCCTCATCCGTACTCAAGGGATAAATCCCCTTGTTTCTGCCAACCCGCCAGGATCTTGTTAATAATTCTCCACTGAAGAGTACCCTTGCAAGCTGAACAGCTTATTAATTGCTATTATTGGAGAATGGTTTCTGGATTGCCGCTACTCCTCATACTTACTCTCCTCCAACTGCCTCTGCAACTTCTCTTCCTCAGTCTCATCTAATTCCAAAACTCCCTCTTGATTGTCAGCACGCAGACGCGCTTCGGCGACCACTAAGTCTGCCGGCGCAGCACGCGGCACGATGGCCCATTTGCCGCAGTGCGGGCAGCGCTCCAGTTTGCCCACCAGTAGGTTGGGGGCCAGCGTGTGACGGGAATAAGGCAGGGTGCAGCGCGGGCAGACTGCCCCACCGGCCATGCCGTATTCCCCAATGGGACGCGACTTATCGCCGCGGTTGAGCAACAACGGCACCAGCACACCTAGGCCCATTAATCCAAAGACCACCACCAGAAGCGGCACGATTAAACCCAGGGTGGCCGAGCGAGCTTCGTCAGCACTGAGGAAGTTGGATGTGATTTCATTGGAGCGCAGTTCTGTTCCCCCAGACGTTATGCCTATAGCGTACATAGTGCGCAGGCCGGGTGGGTAGTCATCCGTCTCGAACTGGATGCGGAATGGGGCCTCATCGTCACTGCCGATGAGCTGGTCATCAATGTAGAAATCCACGCGTGTCAGATCGATGTCATTGACGCGCATGCTGAACCGCCCCTGGATGGAATTGTCCAACCCACCATAGCCAAAGTCGCGATTGAGGCGCAGTGTCAGGGCTGGGTCGTCTTGCAGGCCAAGGGCTGTGCTGGGGAGCAGCAGGAGAAGGATGATTGAAGCTATTAGGGAACGCAGCAGTTTTCTTTTCATGATTTTTCATCCATAATGGGAGCATGGGAGTGAGGACGCAGGGGAGATATTTATTACAATAGCTACACCCTGGCCCCCCAGCCCCTATGCTCCATTGCTTATTTCCATCTCGTCAGGATGGTCTCGCGCTGGAACAACTGTGTGGCAAAGTATAGCAAAGCCACATCGATGATCAGTAGAGCCATGGCGATGTAGATCATCAGGGTCTGGTTGAGTTGCACGAGTCCCAGGGTCTGCCCGATGAACAGGGTGACCACGGGCAGGATTACCAGGGCCGAAAGCTGCTCGGCTGCACGCGGGTCGTTGACTCGTGAGGAGATCATCACGGCAATACTGACCCCGGCAATGGAAAGCAGCGGTGAAACCACGAAGATGCCTAGCAGCCACATGGGCGTGAACAGGCTGAGAGCCACGGCAGGACTGATCGCCAGGAAAGCGGTTCCTACCGCAAAGATCAGGAAGCTGGCGATGGTGGCCACCACTGCCGGGATGACAGCGCCCAGGGCTTTGCCGGCCAGCAATTCGATGGTGGTAATGGGGGTGGCTAGAAGCGGTTCCAGGGTGCGGGTGGTCTTTTCGCCCACAATGCTGTAAGAGGCGATGGTGACGGGGATGATGACCGGCAGCATGAGGAACAACAGCATGAACTGCAGCATGAGGAGGAATTGTCCACATTCGACTTCGGTCAGGTTGCCGCACACACGGGCAAACTCCGGCGGCAGTTCGTTGAGGTTAAAGCCCAGCGAGCCGATGTCAGTGGCCCCGCGCATACTGTAGAGCATGACCAGGGGGATGGCTGTGAACAGTATGGGCATGAAAGCCACAGCAAAGAACACCATGCGGTTCTTGAAGACTTCCGACCATTCTTTGCGGATGAGGGTGATGATCTTATTCATTACTTTGCTCCACATCAGAGACAGGTTGCTTTTGTACCAGGCTCAGATATACATCTTCCAGCGAACGGCGAATTTCGCCCACGAATTGGATCTCAGCCCCAGCCTGCACCAGCTCGTTGATCAGTTCGGGGTTGTGCATTTCCGGTTCATCCAGGGTGACGATCAGCTTGTTTTCCATCGCTCTGGCTTCCTGAACGAAGCTTTTGGCCCCCAAAAGCTCTGAAAAGCGAGGCTCCACGCGCGTCAGGTGAAACACCACGGTGCGTCCATACAACTGGCGGCGCAGGTTGGCGGGGGAATCAAGAGCTAGCAGGCGGCTCTGGAAGACGGCAATGCGATCGCATAAGCGGTCAGCTTCGTCCAGGTTGTGGGTAGTGATCACGATGGTGCGCCCGGTCTCGCGCAGGTCGGTGATGAACTCGCGTACCAAACGGGCTGCAGCGGGGTCGAGGCCGCTGGTGGGTTCGTCCAGGAACAAGACCTGTGGCTCGTGTAAGAGGGCACGGGCAATGGCCAACTTCTGGCGCATGCCTTTCGAAAAAGTCCCAACAGCTTCCTGGCGGCGGTCCCACAGACCCAGCATGCGCAGATAGCGCTCCACCTGCCCCGGCACATCCTCAACTTCGTACAGTTCGGCAAAAAAGCCCAGGTTGCGCTCGGCGCTGAGTTGCTCGTACATGCCGGGGGCTTCGGTGAGGATGCCAACATTTTGGCGCAAATCGGTGTCTTGCTCACCCACGATGTAGCCTGCCACCTGGGCCGCGCCCCTGGTAGGTGCGATTAGGGCTGTCAGCAAGCGGATGGTGGTGGTTTTGCCGGCCCCATTGGGACCCAGGAGGCCAAATACCTCCCCGGCAGGGATGGATAGGTTCAGGTCTTCAACAGCCCGTACTTCTTTAAAATGCTTGGTCAGGCCTTCAGTATGAATCATATTATCCGTCATAACGGCTGTCCTCTATTCGGTCAGGAGTGATTTCGGGAGTAGTAGATGATTGAAGACCAGAAACTGGAGATTGCGGTTGCCCAGTATCTTCATCAAAGCCTTCGGGATTCTCTTCATCCTCCTCGCGTAACCAGAAGATCAACCCGGCAAAGCCCAGTGCCATGAGCACGATGAGCCCCTCGGCTACCAGCGGCCCCCAGGTCACGTTGCTGTAAAGAGCTATTGCATTGAACAGTGTATGCCCTAAGATTGCCGCGAAATACCACAGGATATTGCTACGACGCACAGCCTTTAATACGAGTAAGGCTGCAGCCATGTGAAAAGTGATGGCCGCAATACGCTCTACTGTAGAAAGGAAGAAAATGTACCAGGGAGTGCCCCAATAGGCAGCTACAGAAGCCTGTACGCCTTCGATCTGGTCAGCAGGGATACCTAAGCCTTCTAATCCGCCGCGCAGGGTCAACATTTGCAAGAAGCCAGCCAGGGCCAACACACCTAAGATAATAGCCTCACTGGCACCATGCCCAGCCCCGAACATCAAGCCCTGAGACCAAGTCTTTGTTTCCTTTGCCCAAAGTTGATAGACCAGGTAGCGGGCTGTCTCCTCAAACACGCCTGCCGATAAGCCAGCCAGCAGGCCAACAATAGCTAAATCCAGCGTGCCGGGCGCGTTTCCCAGCCCCAGGTTTTGGATGATGGGATTGAGTGTCCAAATATTGAAAGGAATGTGTGCAATCTGGGACCCAATGAAGGTGGCTGCCCCCAGTCCGTAAAGCTGCCAGCTGCCCCCGAGCCTCCTTGCCAGGAAGATTCCTAGTGCCAGTGGTAGAAGCATCATCAATAAGGGGTTGATGAAAGGTGCAAAGGCATAAGGGAACTGGAAGAGATACCAAGTGATGCACAGTCCGGTTATCCCCAGTATGGCAAGTAGAAAATAACGTAAACTTTTCATGTCTGTCCTAATGTTTCACGTGAAACATTTTTTAGTAGTTTGTTCAATCGTGTATCCAAAGAAATTTTCATAACAGTAATCCTTGTCATTATTGTATTCTGTTCTAAGCTATATGTTTCACATGAAACATGGCAGCCATTGATCTCGCTGCCATGTTTGTTTTCTTTTATCCTGTTGGCAGTTGACTTCAGATAGACAGGTACACTCCGAGGCCTAAGCCTATTGATAGCAGAAAACTCAGTATTATCAAGATCAGCGTGATTTGACTTTGGCTGATTCCCACCCAGCTGCGGTACGGATCGTAACCTGGAGGTAGGAATTCGTCCTTGTGGCGGCCTCTTAGGGAACGCTTGAAGCGTAAGCGGTGGTCGTCCAGCTTTTCCAGCAATTCCCATCCGGCTACACTCTCTTCTTCCAACACCAGGTATAACACCTCGGGTTTATGGAATTGCCGTGTTGCAGAGCGCACCATCTTGAATTCCCAATTCTCCAGGTCTTCAGCCGAATAGCGCAGCCTTGCCTCTTCCTCATCTGGTAAAAAGCGTTCTTTACGATGTCTCTCAGCTGCGTTTATTGCCATGTTTGCACCAGACATGATGTTTTCCTGTTCTCATAAGCAGATGGCAGCCCAGTCTGGCACTGCCATCTGTATAGTTTGAATAAGCTTTACTCTTCATTCAAGGGCGATTGCTGGGCCAGTGAAACCAATCCGCTCAGGCCGCCCAGGTTCATAGAGTCTACGGCACTGCTGGGCACGATTACCATCGCACCTTTTTCCTGCAGGCCTTCAAAGAGCATGTTCATGGCCCGCAAGTGTAGCGCGGTGGGGTTGTCAATATAGGCGTTCGAAGCATCCGCAAAGGAGGCCGCGATCTGCTTCTCGGACTCGCCCAGGATGACACGCGCCTGGCGCTCACGTTCGGCCTGTGCCTGGCGTGACATGGCGTCTTCCAATTCTTGCGGGATGACGATGTCGCGGATTTCCACAGACTGTACGCTGACACCCCAGGGCGTGGTGCGCTCGTCAATGATCTTTTGCAGGTCTTCATCCATCTTGGCGCGTCCGATCAGGATATCGGCCAGGTCCAGCACGCCGATGACTTCGCGCAGTGCGGTCTGCGAAGCCCAGGTGATAGCGTTCTGGTAATTCTCCACTTCCAGGGCAGCTTTCTCAGCGTCCCACACCACCCAGAAGAGCACAGCATCTACGTCAACAGGAACGGTATCTTTGGTCAAGGTTTTTTCAGCACTGAAAGGCGAGACCATCACGCGGTGGTCAATCCATTCGGCGATCGTGTCCACCACCGGGATGATCCAGAAAAGTCCAGGGCCATACAGACCGCGATATTTGCCGAAACGTAAGACCACAGCCTTTTCCCATTGTTTGGCTACCTTGAGGCCGAAAAGTACGTACAAAGCCAACAGCGAAGTGACAAGAATGTATCCAGCCATGACAAGGTCGGAGTAATTGCCACTGTCAAGCCAGGCAGTGCCCAGAATAGCAGCGATGAAGAGCAGCATGGACAGTGTGCCGGCTACGCCATTGATGCGATACTTGTTGACGTCACTGGCAAACTGACGATCCAGCTTCTGCAGGTTCCTTAGATAATTTGTTGATGTGGTCATGGTAACTCCAGTTGATTAATTGCTAATTGATAAGGTTGCCTATTCGTTATTTCTCGGAAGGAGGTTCACCATCTTCCATCCATTGCTTGAACTTCTCCTCAAACAACGCCCTTACTTCTTCCGGACTGAAACCCAGACGATGGGCTTCGGTGAGGTAATAGTGAGTCAAGCGTTGCATGTCAAGCTGACGTAATTGCTCGGCCTCTTTTTGTGAGTGTGGTTCGAGGATGAAAGTGCCGCGACCGTGTTGTGTAGAGATGATGCCGTCGTCATCCAGTTGGCGGTATGCCCGCGCCACTGTGTTGAAGTTGACGCGTAGGTCAGCGGCCAGTTGGCGCACGGTGGGGAGCTGGTCGCCGGGTTGCAACTCGCCTGTATTGATCAGATGCCGAATCTGATCCTTGACCTGGCTGTAGATGGGCACGTGGGATTGGAAGTTGATTTCTATATTCATAACTCATCAAATTGTATTATTGTATCTTTGTATGATTGTATACTGGATTGAAGAGCTTGTCAAGCAGGAAGGTGATGTTAGGTGTGCAAAAGCCCTGACAAATGCCCTCTATAAAGGGTGACATCTGTCAGGTAGTCAAAGGTTGACTTTCCTGCGCCAAATCTACTAAAATATGACCGATTAATCTGATTTGGATCACATTGGTGGGACCCATTTGGGGGACAGGTATACCCAAATGACCTTCAGCATTGCGCAAACTGATTTTGGAATTTATCCGCTAAGGAGAATATATTCCTGAACACAATGTGCTTGGCAAGGCCTTGACAAATCCTTGAAACAGAATAAATGTTCTTGTATGGTTTGGTTAGTTAATTCATAACTTCTGAACACTCTTGGGAGGCAGTTACATGTTATTCGGGAAAAGCTTATCATTTAGCAACTTCAACAATGCTCTACATTCCTATAAAAAGAGGGGTTTCAAAAAACGTGTTGCTCGCGGTTTTGGCACGCGTGTGATAAACGCCTTTATGCTGGTAGCGTTGTTGGCCCCCAACATCACTACCGTGGCCCAAGCAGCTGCGCCAGTATTAGATGGCATCAACTTTGGTGCATTCTTTGATTCGATCGGCAATCCGAGCATTGAAATAAACGAAAGTAATTATCAAGCTCCACAATTTGAACATGGCACACCAATATTCGGTCTACGTCCACAAGAAAATGTCGAGCTTACTAATTCGCCCCCTTTGCCTCCCGTACTGTTTATAGAGAACGTGGGGCAATTCGACTCGCGTGCTCGTTTCCAGATACAGGGCAGCCAGGGTACGATTTTCCTCGCTGAGGATGCCATCTGGGTATCACTGATTGATACGACCTCCCTGGAGGATACTTATGAAGTCGACAGTCAGAGCGCGCCAGAACCAATATCTCTTGATGCTGTAGACTTGAAATTGTCTTTTCCGGATGCCAATCCCTTCGTTCAGCTTGAGGGGATTGAGCAACCAGGAACCAAAGCATCCTATTTCCTTGGCAATGAACCTGTTGAATGGAAGAGCAATGTACCGGTTTGGGAAGGAATTCGGTACAAGGATATTTATCCAGGCATAGACCTTGAGATCACCAGTGAAGAAGGGCAATGGGTATGGCGTTTTGTACATGGTAGGCAACTGCCCCCAGTAATACTTGAGCGCTTTCCGTCGTTGGCAAATCAGCCACTGGAAAATGTGCGTCTCAAGGTGGAAGGGGCCGATCAGCTGCAACTCGATTCCGCGGCACTACGGCTTGAAACGCAGGTAGGTATAGTCAGCTTGCCGTTGATTGAGACGGACCTGCTCGATCAAACCACCAAGTCAACGGTTGATGCGAGCCAGGCTGACTTAAAAGGCAACGAACTCACTAATCCATTCGCAGAAAGCAACACAAAGATTCCTGAAAACGATTTCTTCCTGCCTGAACCAGTTGAGAGCCCTGAAGCCTCTAACATAGGTCTTCTCGCTGCGCCTGCAGGCGGTCCGCCTAACCGACCGGATGACTTGCTATATTCTACCTATCTGGGTGGGAGCAGCATCGACGAAGTCTTTGGCATAACAGTTGGACCTGATGATTCGGTATATGTGACAGGACTGACCTACTCGCTGGATTTCCCCACGGAACCCCCAGGTAGCTCATCCCATCAGGGATTGACAGACATCTTTGTATCGAAAATCGATCTTAATACTGGCGAACTCATCTATTCAACATATTTAGGCGGCAGTACAGATGATATTGGTCGTGGCATTAAGATCAATGATAGTGGTGAAGCGTTTATTGCAGGGATGACAACCTCAATTGACTTCCCCACCACGCCTGGTGCCTGGGATCGAGTCACGAACGAGGCTGCGGCCTATGTCCTTAAGCTCAGTGCAGATGGTTCTACCCTGATCTATTCGACCTTGTTGGATGGCAGCAGTGGCGAACAGGGATTTGATATTGCAATTGATTCTGCCCAAAATGCCTACGTGATTGGGCAGGTATATTCCGCGGATTATCCCGTCACTTCGGGAGCCTATGATGAAACCTGGAATGGTGATTGGGATCTTTTCGTTACCAAAGTCAATCCCACGGGAACAGATCTTATTTATTCGACATTTATCGGTGGCTCTGCGGCAGATTGTGAACACGTCGGCGCTATTCAGGAATGCGAGTTGGCCATCAGTCCAGCGGGTGAAGCCTATATCGTTGGTCCGACGCTGTCATCGAACTTTCCTCTTGAGAATGCCTGGGACAACACCTACCACGGCGGCACGTTCAATAGCAATGACACTGCCTTCCTCACTAAATTGAACGCCAGCGGGACTGATCTGGTCTTTTCTACCTTCTTTGGTGGCAGTGAAAGTATCTGTGCCCAAGGGTGCGATATTTTCGTTGACCAGAGTGCCACCGTTTACGTGGCCGGCGGCACAGTTGGAGCATTAGTTATACCTGCTCCACAGCCTCCGGGCTATAGCCCGGATTACAATGGGGGAGTAGTTGACGGCTTTTTGATGAAGTTCCCTCCGGATGGTAGCTCGCCGGACTTTTTCACTTATTTAGGTACAGGTGGACTTGATGAAGCCCGCGGTGTTTCGGTAGATAATCGCGGCCATATCTATGTGGTTGGGCATACGGATTCCGCCCAATTCCCTGTGACAACCAATGCATATGACATAAGCCATGATTTTGCCTTAGACTTGACCTTGACCAAGTTCAGCCCTGATGGACTCAATATTCAATATTCGACATACATCGGTGGAACAGGCGATGATTGGGGAGGAGAAATCCTGACACCGGCAGAGGGCTTTGCCTATGTAACCGGTTTCACTTACTCTGAAGACTACCCGGTATCGGCCAATGCGTATGATGATAGTTTCAACGGCCTACGGGACATCTATGTGACCAAACTCGAGATTGATCCCTCGCTCGAGCAACAGGTGATGCTGACTACTGGTGGGCTTAAGGGCGGCAGTTCAGCCGATTGTCAGGCCAGTGACTGTTCCATATCCGCCACCAGCAATACGAGCTCGAATAGCGGTGCGCAGTATACGGTGGCTGATCCTGTGAACACATTTACGGGAGCCTTTGAGTATGCCATAGAGGACCTGTCAATCCAGTCTACAGTAGGTAGTATTCCTTTCACTCGTTATTATTCATCCAATGCAACTGGTTTGTATTCGGATACTTTTGGCATTGGATGGACACACAATCACGAGAGCAATTTGATCTTTGAGGATGATCCGGGTGGCATACCCGGCTTTGTGATCTTCAAGGCCAATACGGCCAACCAATATTACTTTTTCGACAACGGAGATGGCACTTACAGCCCAGACGCTGGCTTGCTCGCTAGTTTGATCGAGAACGTGGGAGTTCCCACAACATATACGGTCATTGATAGTTCACAGAATGCCTATACCTTCGATGATCTGGGGCGCATCACACAGTATACGGATTCCGAAGGCCATACTTTGGACTATTTCTACAATGATCCCGGCATTGGAGAAGAACGTCTGGCGCGTGTTGAAGATGAGGACGGCACACGTTTCCTGAACTTCACATACGGCACAACCGGGCGGCTTGAGATCGTGCAGGATCATTTTAGTCGCCAGATCACTTATGGCTACGATGCAAATGATGATCTCACTGGAATTGTGGACGTCCTGGGGCAAAACTGGACTTTTCAATACGACAGCGAACACCGCATAACCAAGATTACAAACCCGCGCGATATTGACGAGACCACTAATGTCTATGATGCTGAAGGACGTGTTATAGAGCAATACGATGGTTTGGGTTTACGTATTGCATTGTTGGTGTACAACGCCGACGGAACGACGGTGCTTACAGATGCTCTAGGCAATACAACTATTCATCAATATGATGAGAGTAATATCGCTGTTGGAGCCACAAATGCTCTCAGCCAAGCTACCGCCTCAACTTTTGACAACAACTTCCGACCAAGCACATTGACTGATGAAGCCAATGACACAACAACGCTAAGCTGGAGTGCAGATGGAGCCAATCTTACCCAAGTTGTTGATGCTGCAGGCAACCAGACTAACATGACCTATGATGGGTCGAACAACCTCACAGATGTAATTGATGCACGTGGCTTCCTGACGCAATACGATTATGTGGGCACACTTTTAACGAAAACCACCGATGCCCTGGGTGAAGAAACGGATTACACCTATACACCTGAAGGCTATTTGGAAACTATTACTGATGCGCGTTTCAACACAACGACCTACACCTATGACGCTTTCGGCAATGTGGCATTGATCACTAACGCTGAGGGCGAATCCACAGGCTTTGTGTACGATGCCCTTGGCCGTTTGGAAGAGACCACGGATGCCAATGGCTTTGTAACGCGCCATGAGTATGATGCCGCTGGCAGATTAATCAAAATGATTCGCAACTACGATATTGCTCGATCACAGAATGACGCCGGCATCTGGAACATTGTTACGGAATATAGCTACGATGAAGTCGGTAATCAAACTCAGATCAAAGACACTTTCGGGCGTGTGACACAATACGAATATGATGCAGTTAACCGACTGGTAAAGATCATTGATCCACAAGGGAATGAAACCACAAATACTTATGATGCCAATGGAAATTTGAAAACTACCACAGATGCACTGAACCGAACAACAACATATTTTTACGATGAACTAAACCGGCTGATCGCCACGAGCGATCCGCTGGGGAACACGACCAGCACGGCATATAACCCGGATGGTACTGTAGCTTCAACCACGGATGCCATGGGCCGCACCACTAGCTACACCTATGATGAAGTAAAACGTGTCACAGAAGTTACAGACCATCTTGGCAACACCACCTCAACTACATATGACGAAGCGGGCAATGTGGTAGCCACCACAGACGCTGAAGGACGTACCACGACATTTGAATATGATGCTCTGGGACGACTGGTTCTCCAGACCGACCCCGAAGGGGGAGAAACTGAACATTTCTACGACGAGGTCGGCAACCGCGTGCAGACGATTGACCCGCGGGGCAACGCTACAACCTTTGTATACGACGATCTCAACAGGTTGGAAACTATCACGGATGCTTTGGGCAACGAAACAACGTATATCTATGATGAATTGGGTAACCGCACTGCAATCAGGGATAGTAATGATAATCTCACCCAGTTCATTTACGATGACCTCAACCGCGTTATCCAAACTATTGATCCCCTGAACAACACGACTTCAACGGTCTACGATGCCCTGGGCAACGTGGTTTCCCAGACCAATGCGGAAAATGAAACAACGACTTTCACTTACGATTCGCTCAACAGACTGGAGGCTACCACTGATCCTGAGGGCAATGTAACTAGTTATACCTATGATGCCGTGGGTAACCAAGTGACCGTCACCGATGGCAACAATCACACTACGACAACGACTTACGATGATCTAAACAGGCCTGTGACCATCACAGACGCCAACAGCAACAGTACAACTACTGTATATAACGCGGTAGGCAACGTCATCAACGTGAGTGATGGCTTAGGGAATAGTACGGCATTCGCCTATGACGCCCTCAACCGCCAGACCAGCGTGACGGATGCGGAAGGCAACACCACCAGTTATACCTATGATGATGTGGGCAACCGCTTGAGCATGACAGATGGCAACGGCGTTGTGACCCAATTCGAATACGATGACCTCAACCGCCTCAAAGCCGTCATTGAGAACTATAAACCCGGCTTCACCCCGGATCACGAGATCAACGTACGCACGGAATATTCCTACGATGAGAATGGCAACCGCCTGACCATCACCGATGGCAACGGCAATACCAGCGGCTTTACATATGATGTGCTGAACCGCTTGTTGACAGAAAAAGATCCGCTAAATCACACCACCACCTATGGTTACGATGCTATTGGTAACCGCACCAGCCTGATTGATGCTAACGGGCAAACCACCACTTACTCGTACGATGATGCTAACCAACTAAGATACATTGATTATCCCGGGTTCGATTACGACGTTGAGTTTGATTACGATGATGTCGGTCGCCGCACGCAAATGGAAGAAGACCTTGGCGTGACTGCCTGGACTTACGATGATCTTGGCCGCCCTACGGCTATCATGGATCCCTTTGGTGATACAGTGAGCTATGGCTACGATGCGGTTGGTAACCGTACGACACTCACCTATCCTGATGGCAAAACGGTGGCCTACCAGTATGACTCTGCCAACCGCCTCACACAGGTTACGGATTGGGATTCCCTTGTCACAGACTACAACTATGATGCTGCCAACCGTCTCTCCACTGTGACCATCCCGAGTGGAGTTACCACAAGCTATAGCTATGATGATGCCAATCGTCTGTTGGACATCAATCATCAACGCAATGATTTTGTTACCCTGTCAGACTTCAGCTATACCTATGATGGTGCCGGCAACCGCCTCACCGCCACAGAATCGCTGGTGCTGGCAGGTTTTCCTGAGCCGCCTATTCCAGCCCTGGTCTTCCCCTTCTCAGACGACATGGAGCTGGAAAATGAAAACTGGATTGCAGAGGGTAGTTGGCAACGTGTAGTTTTTGGTCTTAGCGGTACACATTCATGGCAAGCCAGTTTGGAAGCGCCTGATAGTGATGAAAGCCTTACGTTGAATGGCTACATCCCCATTCCAAGTACCGCGGAGCGTCCCGAATTGCAATTTGCCGAAACCTTTGATGCTTTCGGTGACCTGACTTTGCTAGTGGAAATATCCACCGATTATGCAGAGACCTGGAATACACTCAGGACTCTGACCCCCGAAGATTTCACTGAAGATTGGTTAACGCGCCGCATTTCACTACAGGGTTACCAGGGTATGCCAGTCACCATTCGTTTTAGAGCAATCGCTACAGGCCCCAATGGTGAGAATGCAGAATGGAATATTGATGACGTGGCCTTTGTGGATCGTGGCCCCTCTGCTGACCTTGGCTATCCTTTCAACGAGAATGTTGAAACCGGGGGGAGCAACTGGATCGCGGATGGTGAGTGGGCGATAACCGATCTCGTCTCCGTCAGCCCAACCCATTCATGGATATACAACCCAGATGCTTTGGAATTGCTGTTCGGCAACTATAGCCTGGAACTGGACGGCGCCATCTCTATCCCTGTGGATGCGGTTGAACCCCAATTGAGTTTCCAACATAGTTATGAGTTCGCGAGTGACGCCCAGGCATTTGTTGAGGTCACCAAGGATAACGGTGTCTCCTGGATGACCCTCGACATACTGGGCAATGATGAAACGGATTGGCAACCGGTCACTTATTCCCTCAGCGGCTTTGAAGGCGAGACCATTCGCCTGCGCTTCCGTGTATTGGAGGGAATGGAGTATGAAGTCAATACCTGGTTCCTGGATGACATCCGTGTAGAAGACAACCCCAACTCCCTCTTCGATCTAGGCTTCCCCTACTTTGGCGACATGGAAGATGGAGGAACTGAGTGGCAGACAACTGGCGAATGGGAACTGAATTTCGACGATTATCGTAGTCCGATCCATTCCTGGTTATGGGCCAGCGACCCTGGACAATCCGGGGAGCAGATTCTGCAACTCAATGGCGAAGTCACCATCCCTCCAGATGCGCTTGATGTCGGTGTCTTATTCTGGTACAAGTCTCCAAGCTTCGACGAAGCTGAGCTCTATGTCGATATTTCCGAAGATAGTGGTGACACCTGGACAAACGTGCATGGAGTCTTTGGGGATACGTCTAATAATTGGTTCCAGGGACTGATTCAAATGCCAAGCCTAGCGGGGAAGACCATTACGCTGCGCTTGAGGGTAGAAGGAGGCGAGTCGCCGTTCGCTTCGATTCGTATTGAGGATCTCAGCATCCAGGAAAATGCAATTTCCTATCTCGGCACCCGCCAGGTCGCTTCCCTGCCTGCACCAAAACTACAGCTGGCCCTCGCTCCACCTGACAATCTGTCTGCACCCGCTTTACAAAGTGAGACGGTCACCGTCACAGTAGAAGACACCGACGGCACGCTGCAACAGGGCCTGTCGGTCTATGCTTTTGACGCCACGACCTATACGGGCATCACCGGAACTACGGATGCCAATGGCCAGGTTGACCTCAGTCTGGACCCCGGCGACTACCGTTTCCGCGCTGACCTCAACGGCGTGCAGTTCTTCAGCGACAGCGTCAACCATTGCACCATCTCCGGTTGCACTGCCGCTACCGTGGTTGTCACCAAGCCGGTCACTGTGACTGTCACAGATACGAATAGTGCCCCCCAGCAGGGTATCTCTGTGTATGCCTTCGACGGCACTACCTACACAGGCACTTCGGGCACTACCGATGCTAACGGCGAAGTCGCCTTTACCCTCCAGCAGGGTGATTACCGCTTCCGCGCTGACCTAAACGGTACCCAGTTCTGGAGCAGTGATTTTAACCACTGTACCCTGCCTGGCTGCGAGTCCGCCGCGGTCACCCTCACTATTCCTGTGACGGTCACTGTTCAGGACCCAGGGGGGAATCCCGTTGCCGGTATCTCTGTCTATGCCTTTGACGACACCACCTATACCGGCAAAACCGGCACCACGGATGCCAATGGTGAAGTCGTCTTTACGCTCTTGCAAGGCGACTATCGCTTCCGTGCCGATTCCAACGGCACACAATTCTGGAGTGATACGGCCAACCACTGCACCATCCCCGGCTGCGAGACGGCCACGGTTACTGTTTCCCTACCGGTCACTGTCACGGTTACCGACACCAACAGCGCACCTAAAGATGGCCTGACGGTCTATGCCTATGATGGCACAACCTACACTAACTTCAGCGCCACCACCAACGCCAGCGGCGAGGCTATGTTTACCCTGCCGGATGGCGATTACCGTTTCCGCGCCGATTTCAACGGCACGCAGTTCTGGAGCGACACGGTCAATCATTGCACGGTGCCCACCTGCACCTCTGCGGCTGTCACCGTCACCATTCCTGTCACGGTCACCGTGCTGGACCCAGGGGGGACTCCGCAACAAGACATCACTGTCTACGTCTTTGACGATGCCACCTACGCTAACTTCAGCGCCACCAGCGATTCCAACGGCGAGGTAGAATTCACCCTGCCGCAAGGCGACTACCGCTTCCGCGCCGACTTTAATGGCACGCAGTTCTGGAGCGATACGGCCAACCATTGTACTATCCCCGGTTGTGAGATCGCTTCTGTGACTATATCTCTGCCGCTCACCGTCACTGTGCTGGATACGGACGCTACACCTAAAGAGGGCCTCTCGGTCTACGCCTTTGATGGCGAGACCTATACTGGTTTCTCCGGCACCACCGACGTCAACGGCGAAATCGAGTTCACCTTGCCGGATGGCGACTACCGCTTCCGCGCCGATTTGAATGGTACGGAGTTCTGGAGTGACACCGTTAACCACTGCACGGTGCCCACCTGCACCTCCGCCAGTGTGACGGTCACCAAATCCTTGACGGTTACCGTCCTCGATACGGGCAGCACGCCCCAGGAGGGCATCTCCGTTTACGCATTTGATGAGGATACTTATACCAACTTCTCCGGTATCACCGACGTTAACGGTGAGGTCGAGTTCACCCTCCCGCTGGGCGATTACCGCTTCCGCGCCGACTTTAACGGCACGCAGTTCTGGAGCGACGAGCTCAATCACTGCACCCTGCCCGGCTGCGAATCCGCCTCTGTCACGGTCACCTTGCCCATGACGGTCACCGTGTTGGACACGGATAGCACGCCCCAGGAGGGCCTCTCGGTTTACGTCTTCGATGACGTCACCTACACCGGCTTCTCCGGCACCACGGATGCCAACGGCGAGATCGAGTTCACCTTGCCTGCCGGCGATTACCGTTTCCGTGCCGACTTTAACGGCACGCAGTTCTGGAGCGACGACATCAATCACTGCACTATCCCCGGCTGTACAGTTGCTGGCATCACTGTCACCTTGCCCGTCACCGTCACCGTGCTGGACACGGATACCAATCCCGGTGAGGGCCTCTCCGTCTATGCCTTCGACGGTGACAGCTACACCGGCTTCTCCGCCACCACAGACAGCAACGGCGATGCCACTTTCACCCTGCCGCAGGGCAGCTATCGCTTCCGCGCCGATTTCAACGGCACGCAGTTTTGGAGTGACACCGCCAACGATTGTGACCTGCCCGGCTGTACGGATGCCGGTATCATCGTCAGCATCCCCGTCACCGTCATTGTTGAGAACACGGACGCTGTCTTCCAGGAGGGCCTCACCGTCTACGCTTTTGACGACGAGGTCTACACCGGCTTCTCCGCCGTCACCAACGTGGATGGTGAAGCCGAATTCACCTTGCCGCTGGGCGACTACCGCTTCCGCGCCGATCTCAACGGCACGCAGTTCTGGAGCGATACCGTCAACCACTGCACCCTGCCCGGCTGCTCGGACGCCTACATCACCGTCACCATCCCCATGGTGGTCACCACTGAGTCCGAGAACGGCGTGCCCCGCGAAGGCCTCTCCGTGTATGTCTTCGACGACACCACTTACACCGGCTTCTCCGGCGTCAGCGATGCCAACGGCCAGGTGCTCTTCACCCTGCCGGAAGGCGACTATCGTTTCCGCGCCGACGTGGAGGGCGTGCAGTATTGGAGCGATGACCTCAACCACTGCACTATCCCCAGCTGCCTCAGCGCCAGCGTCATCGTGCCCGGCCTGGAGGGTGAGATCGTCACCTACGACATCGACTACGTCTACGACCCCCTCAACCGCCTCACCGAAGCCAACTACGATGATGGCAGCTTCTTCCACTACAGCTACGATGCTGTCGGTAACCGCCTGACCGAAGATGCCAACGGTGTGGTCAGCACTTACAGTTACGACATCGCCAACCGCCTGACCGACCTCAACGGCCAGGCTTACACCTGGGATGCCAACGGCAATCTGCTATACGATGGGGAGAACGAATATGAATACGATCCTGCCAATCGTCTCTTTGCAGTCAGTGGTGAAAATGCATCCTACGATTATGAATACAACGGGCTGGGCGACCGCCTGACACAATACATAAGCAGCAATACGACTTTTGAAGAAATGACATACACCCTGGACCTCAATGCCAGCCTCACACAGGTGCTCAGCGATGGCGAAACCAGCTACCTGTACGGTCGTGGCCGCATTGGCGAATACCATCTCGATGACGAAGCATGGATGTATCACCATACCGATGCCTTAGGCTCCGTGCGCCAGCTGGGGGATGCCAGCCAGGAGATCATCTTCTCCCAGAGCTACGATCCTTATGGCAACCTGCTCAACACCGTCACGGCTGGCCCGGAGAGCAATTACGGCTACACTGGTGAATGGACCGATGACACTGGTATGAGCAACTTGCGGGCGCGCTATTATGCGCCGGGTATGGGTAGGTTTATGAGTCGGGATGTGTGGAATGGGGTAGTGAATCGTCCGTTGTCTTTGAACAGGTGGAATTATGTTGAGGGCAATCCTATAAATCGAACTGATCCATCTGGCCTATGGTATTGTATTGGCCACCCTGATTGCGAAACATGGTTAAAAGACGCTCTAATACACCTTGGAACCCAAACCGGGCCAAAAGGAAAAGCCTTATATGATGATTTTAATAGATTCGATAAAACTCTCTTAGACTCGTTTGTCTCTCCCGATTACATCTCTCAAATAACCTGTGGAGATATGATCATTGGGTTAGGGTATGAATTTAGAATCGAGCAGCCAAAGGGAACCAGTTTTAGCATGGAAACTCGTCCGGGCTTCATCCGAATTGCTCCATCTGCTTTAAATCTAAAACCTGAAGGTGGAATTGTTTCTCTATTAGGACATGAACTTTTCCATGTGGTTGGATTAGGTTTATTCTCAAATATCTCCATCCAAGGGGAGTTGCAGGCGGCCAAGTTACAAGCGGATTTGGACTTAGCTCAAGGACTGACATTGGGGTCAACTTTAAGGAAAGCTCAAACACTGAGATTGGATTATGTTGTAGACTTGGATACTTATCGAGCGTTAGGTGGTTATGGTGCCTTGCAGCCCTACGCGCCGCCTTTCACTATGTTGGTTGGCCCTAACGGAGAGACCTGTGAACAGGGGCCACTTCCATTCAGCTTTGATTTGATTTGTGATGTCCCTGACCCCGATCCGAAGCAACCTCAATCCCCTCCAAATCCCCCTACTATCCCACCAACTAAGACCACCCCAGTGCCGCCGACTAGAACTACACCAAGTCCACCGTAGTGGGTGTGCTACCGTGAAGAACGTCTATAACAATTTGACCAAAACTATGATATTCATAAAAAAAAGGCTTCTCTTATGGTCGGCATTTAGTTTTGCTTTCTTTTTAGGTGCCTGCCAACCGTTGGATAATCTATTCGACTTGCACCAAGTTCCTACGCCAGTTGCTGATGGTTCTCTACTTATTAGTCCACCGGATGAACCAAATCTTTTTTCACCAGATTGGCATCCAGATGGAACTAAACTTGCTGTGAATACCGAGTTTTTCTATGCTTATATTTTAGGTACTTCTAAACCCAACTTCTTTCCAATATCAGAAGCTGGGTTAGGGGCAAAAGGCATAAAGTGGTCACCAACGGGAGACCAAATCGTCTTTTTGAGTATAGAGTTTAATCCGGCGGGTATTTGGTACCTGGATTTGAGTTTACCTGAAGACAAACCGCGTTTTATAGCTGAGGGGACTAGTACGGCCTGGTCACCTTCTGGAGATCAACTTGTGATTGGATCTCCAGGAGAAAGTGGATACCAAAATCAACCAAACGATTCCAGTTTATTTATTGTCAATCTTGGTGATGGCACCAAAACACCGATTTTTCAGAAAACAGGGTTTTATTCAGGATTTGTCGAAATCGCTTGGTCACCGAACGGAAGATATATTGCTTTTGTATTTGAATATTATGCGAATGAAGATATTGAGGAGCAATTCTTAGAATTGTATGTTCTTGATACACAAACTGATAAGGTCAGGGTATTGACAGATGATTCTATACTTCTCCAAGGCTTGAACTGGTCTGTTGACTCAACAAAGATTTTATATCTAGAAGATACGACTTTGGGATTAGCGACATTTAGAATACATGATTTGGATGGACAATGTCATCAAATAGAGGCAAATTACAATCTTCTCTTAAACCCTAACCTATCTCCCGATGGGAAACTGATTGCATTTGAGGGTGCGGGGGGAGGGATATTTATTGCCGATGTTGAGGATCAGCTGGGGCCGGATTTTTGGAAAGAAGGAGATCAATGCAATTAAGCGGAGTCTTTTCTCCAGACGTCTAAAACTAACAAATCATATATCCTGGAATAAAAGATGTTCTTATTAATTGAATACCCGGATTGTTAATTGATGCTTAGGTAATTACTTGGCTTTCACCGTAGTAATACTACCAACTACACCTAGGTGTTCAGCGATGGTGAAACCAGCTACCTGTACGGTCGCGGTCGCATTGGCGAATACAACAGCGATGAAGAACAATGGCTCTACCACCACGCCGATGCCATGGGCTCCGTGCGCCAGCTAGGCGATGCCAGCCAGGAGATCATCTTTTCCCAGAGCTACGACCCCTACGGCATGAGCACCGTCACGGCTGGATCGGAGAGCAACTACGGCTACACGGGACAGTGGACGGATGCCAATGACCTGGTGCACTTGCGAGCACGTTACTATGCACCGGGCATGGGTAGATTTATGAATAGGGATACTTGGATGGGTAACTATTATCGACCACTATCTTTAAATCAGTGGAATTACGTTGAAGGAAATCCAGTAAGCTTCACTGACCCCAGTGGACATTGCCCCCCTAAGACAGACGAATTTAGTGATATTGATGTTTGCTGGATTGTCTTGAATCGAATCGAGCAAACATATACAACGGTTGATTTACAGTGGGGATTCAAAAATCGCTTGCTGCCGCCATCTTTTGAAGGGAAACGATGGACAGTATCGGAACTAAATACAATTGAAGCAGCACTTCAGAAAATTGATGTTGCTATGAGTAGTGGTCTAGGAGGATTGAAAGGCTCCTTTGGAAAGAGGACTCTAAGATTTGTTAGATATTCTGACTCCTTTTTGTATCCGGGAGGAATTTGTGGTCTCTTTGTTGGTAATCAAATCCACGTTTATGACAACTTCTCTTCAATCTGCGGAGAAAGGACCATAGTCCATGAAATTGCGCACTATTTGGATTGGAATTCGCGTTTCACGTTGAGTAAAAAATTTAGGGATTATGTTGGTGCTTCAATTAAGATGGTAAATACCCCCCTCCCAACTTGTCCACCCGAAGCGCGAGGCTATTGCTCAATAAATACTTGGGAATATTGTGAAGGCTCAGAAATTCCTCCATACTATTCTTCCGCCGGTGTTCCAAATGAGAAAGAAGATTTTGCCGCTTCTGTGGCAGAATATCTATATGAGGATGGAAGAAATATTGTTCCAGGACAAAAAAGATGGGAATTTATTGAGACACTATTTACCACTGGCCTGCCGCCCACACAATAAGAAATGAAGAAATCTGCTAATAAAAAACGTGCGTCACTAATTGAGGGCTTCCAGTATCTAATCTTTGGCTCTCTGCTTTTAGGAGCTTGCTCTTTCTATGGGACAAGCCTGACGCCAACGGCTACTCATGTAACATCAAATGATTTTTCATTTGACTTAGCCTTGGTTGGAGAAGAAGACTGTAGACCGCCATGCTGGAATGAAATTATACCTGGTATAACAAATCTGGAAGAGGCCACCCGAAGATTACATCAGATGGAAAATTCGGGCGAAGGAAATCTTACAGATTATCCCGTGGATCTGGTTTGGCGAAATAACATCGGCACAAATTATTCTCTCCATGTAAAGGATGAGTCGATTGTGTGGATTGATATCCCCATAACGGAAACTACCCTGGCAGGTGTTATCCACCTATTTGGTGAACCAAGTGGTTACAAGGCAATCGGTGAAGCTGATAGTGGATTATTTCGTCTCGAAATGTACTTCCCTTCTGACGGATTGATAATAACAGTCTGGGGGGAAATGAGGAGGTTGAATAGCATTGAGCCAGATATTTCCCCTGAAATGGAGGTGACCGGAGTTCGCTTTATTGCTCCAGCTCCGGACTTCAACACGATGGTGACAGAGTACTATTCATTGTTTGATGAAGTAGATTTTTCTTCTTTAGATTTCTATCCTTGGGAAGGGTTTGGTGAAATACCGTTAGAATAATGCTTATTGGAAAACATACTGTATGTGTGCAAAGTATAGACATTTTCTTATCTAACTATGGTGTGCAGTGGTACCGTATTATGACTGCGCTGGGATGATTACCAGCGCAGCGCAAGCTTGTCATAACTCTTTATCCTGTTTCCCACAGCCCCCACCAAGTATTTCACCGGCCACTTCCCCAACCGTAGTTCCGCGTCCCTCTACATTAAGGTCATACATTCACAAGGACTTCTTTGAGGCCACCGGTGTGAGTGCAATATAAGAGCAGATCTTCGGCCCGTGCAAGTACCTAACAGCCAGCTGGCCAACTGGGCCAGTTGGGCGATGCCAGCCAGGAGATTATCTTCTCCCAGAGCTACGATCCTTACGGCAACGTTCTCAACACCGTCACGGCTGGGCTGGATAGTAACTACGGCTTCACTGGTGAGTGGACGGATGCCAATGACCTGGTGCACTTGCGGGCACGCTACTATGCGCCGGCGATGGGTAGGTTTATGAGCAGAGATACGTGGGCCGGAGACCATCTATCTCCATTGTCTCTGAATCGCTGGAATTATGTAAAAGGAAATCCCGTAAATCTACTAGATCCTTCTGGCTTAGCACCTATTGGGGGTGGGGGAGCAATACTTGGTGTGACATTTTCAGCAGAGAATCATGCTACTTGGTCTCACGCGAATAGGATGGCAGTCTACAATGGAGTTGCAGATGTAGCTTTTGTATTATCAGATTTTCTTGTAGAAAAGGGGCATGACTATATTCCACCTGTCCAATTAGTAAACCGTTTTTTTGGTGGTCTGAATTTCCACATGACAAATCAAAGCACGTGGAAGGATGCCAATAATAATAAGCAAAAAGATATTGGTGAATACTATTATTGCGCTCGAACCACAGGAGAACCGGAATTCTATCCGCCTGGAGTATTGTGTTACCTTGAGGCTCAAGAGGATGGTATTACTCCACGTTTGGTTATTCATGAGATTGGGCATGTTTACAATGCTACAGTATCGAATTTTATTGATAAAAATCCCAACGTATACATAGATAATCCCTACACTCCTTATGACGAAAGCCTGGATCCTTATGATCAATTATCAGTTAATGGGATTTTTTACGAGAATGAGCAAGGAGAGCGAATACAACTCGCTGGCCTATCTAACGGAGAGTATATTCGGTTTACAGCTGAGAATAGTGGGTTGAGCTTTACAGAGAATTCATATCGCGATGTAAATGAAGACTTTGCTGATACCTTTGCAAATTGGGTCGTTGCATGTACAGGCGGGCAGGGTCTACTATACGATCTTCCAGGCAACGCCAGGAGGGAATGGATGGAGTATCGGTTGTACCTCGATCTAACACGTATTCTTGGGCTGCCCTCACTTTTTAATCCTGATCATTGTTATGATCCTCTGGATTATATTGAATAGAGTTGTTAGAATTTGAGCGAAGGAGAATAGGTGATGGTCTCTATAAGTTTGAGGACTATTTTGGTTGGGATGGGGTTGACTCTAACTGCATGCACAGTAAATGCATCAACCCCAGCAAGTACGCTGGAGAGCAATTTTCAACCCAGCACGGATGAAATTGTGACTTCTACCACAACGTTGATGCCAACACACACTATTACATCTACCCCAACAGTTGTAACGAGTACCCCAGATGCTAGTCTAGTGACAGCCATACCTACAATCCCACCTACCCAACATCAGGAGTACATACTCGATTTGATTGCCACCAATGATGAATGCTATTTGCCTTGTTGGTGGGGTATACAGCCCGGCATTACGCAATGGAATGGTCTTAGAGATGTTTTGGGCCCCCTAGGATGGTTACAAAGTCTTGATGTAATCAATGATGGAAGGTATGAAATTATAGAAACGGTCAACCAAGACAACTTCCCAAACCTAGGGCTTTCATTTTATTCATTGGGGCAGGATACCATTCAATATGTAAGAATAGGGGCCGAAATGGCCTATCCTCCTGAAAGCCAATTCTATTATGAAGAATTTGAGAAGGCCTGGTCACGGTATTCTTTGGCTGCAATACTTACAGAGTATGGTAAGCCTAACAAGGTATCAGTTTATTTACAGCCAGGTATCATTGAACAGGGTGGTAGTTGGGAATATCAAATATATTTGATATATGAAGATCGAGGTATTTTTACACGCTACACATTCGAGAATAGCATAAGTTATGATCCGAGTGCCGACGAGTATAGAGTATGCCCTCACAATGAAGATTTAACCTCAGTAGGACTGTACCTGAAGCCTCCTGCTGATTCAACCTCTTTTTCAGAAGTAATGGAATACATCGGGAGATCTTACCTTGGAGATACAAAATTGCTTGAAGATATCTCCGATCTGAGCGTGGAAGAATTCCATGCTTTATTTGCTGGGCAAAGCGTTGACAATTGCCTGGTTTCAGATGGATCAAATTGGCCGTAAGGTTCGTGACCATTTATCTTGGATAAGTCAGCCTATGTTGCTAGAAGGTAATTCGCCCTGATCCTAATGGCCACTTCTAGTATCTACATAAAATCGATACTCTAATCTTCAACACAGACCTCGCGCAGGTCTCAGCGATGGCAACAGCAGTTTTCTGTATGGGCGCGGCCGCATTGGTGAATGCAACAGCGATGAAGAACAATGGCTCTACCACCACACCGATGCCTTAGGCTCCGTGCGCCAATTGGGCGATGCCAGCCAGGAGATCATCTTCTACCAGAGCTACGATCCTTATGGCAATGTGTTGAACACCGTCACGGCTGGGCCGGAGAGCAACTACGGCTTCACCGGTGAGTGGACCGATGGGAATGACCTTGTGCACTTGCGGGCACGCTACTACACGCCTAAGTTAGGACTGTTACTCACAAAGGATATTTGGGATGGCAATGCTCTCGATCCAATCTCCTTTAATTCTTGGAAATACGGATTTGCTAATCCCATCCGTTATACTGATCCATCGGGATGGATTCCAGAGGACAAAGCACTAGCAGCTCAAACAATTAGAGAGAATCTTTACCAAAACTTTAACGTTCTTGTTGTTCAAGACTGGGGCTTTGTGCATGAATTGAAAATTGAGAACAACGAGGTCTACCGCGAAGCATTGCGGGCCAATCCGCAATTATCTGATTGTGACTGGTATGAGGGCGCTTGGTCTATGCTTGAATTGAGAACAGTGAGAGATGTCGTTAGGGATCTAGCATCTGAAATGGGCAGTCCGGACAGCTTCCGCAAGGAATTAGGGGGCATCGTTCTGTCCCAGGAAGATATCCGAAGCGTTGGTCAAGCGAAGGCCCACAGAATCTGGTTTACAAACAAGTCAAGGTCATTTGGTCGCTGGACAGTATTACATGAATTTGCACACGCTTGGGATGCCAATTATGGTTGGCGTCTGTCCTTAGGGTTGGAAGAATTCACAGGGGGCCATACTGACTCTTTGCGAGGTAGTGGGTCGCCTCTCAGTTGTCAGGATAATAGAGACCCGGGTTGTAACAAAACAGGCTATGTTTACGGAGGTGTTCCACCTAAAGGAGCGGATCAGAACTTTACTCGAAAAGAAGATTTTGCTGAATCAGTTACGGCGTTCTTATATCCCTCGGAAGCATTGGCATTCATCAATGATCCAAATCACGGACTTGCTGGAGATCCTCGTTTTGAATGGGTAGATGCCAATGGCAATGTTACAAGCGATTTTTCATTAACGCCTAGAGGTATTTTTATTGGCACTTTGTTCAATCTAGCGAAATGACAGAGGATAATCTCACAATGCTTTCTAAACACAATCTTCGGATAATTTTGTACTTATGCTGGCTAGGCGTACTTGTTGCATGTGCAACTAATGCAAATAAGCCTGTGAGATTTGGCGATGGTGGCCTTATATCATCAGAGCCGTGTGGTCCTCCTTGTTTTTGGTCAATAACTCTTGGAATGGTATACGAAGATGCCATCGTTGCGCTTGATTCAGTTCCTGGTGTTGATAGCTCCTTTTGCAAAGAGGTTTCAAATAATGAGATTATTAGCTTTCAGTGCAAAGGATTAATGGTTAGCGCAACAAATGAAGATCCAACTCACCGTGAGGTAATTTTGATCCGATTTGAAATGCAGGAAACAGTGACTGTAGCGGAGGTTTTAGCAAAGCATGGCGTACCCGATTATGCTAGCATCGGAAGCAATTTGGATCCACATTTTCCTGTTATCAATATGTCACTCTTGTACAATGAATATTCGGCATACTTTGGGCTTGAAAGTCAAGATGCTCTCGAAACAGACTATTTATACGAACTCCATAGTGAGACATCTGTAAAAAGCGTGCAATACTTGACTGATGAGGTGTACAGTGAGGCTGCATCGCTAAGCGGCGTTGAGTGGATTGGGTATGGTTTATATGAATCCCAACCACTCAACTTTGAGGAATAATACCCTCATTCTGCCCAGTCATGGATATTTTACGAGCCGCGATGACTAGGTCGGGAATTCATAAGCCTCAATGAGGTGATGTGGTACATCACCCAGGAATGCCATCAAGGCATCAGTGATATTGCCAGCCGCTATCTGCATAGCCTAATCTGCATTGGTGAATATCATCTTGATGATTAGGAATGGATGTACCATCACACCGACGCCTTAGGCTCCGTGCGCCAATTGGGCGATGCCAGCCAGGAGATCATCTTCTCGCAGAGTTACGATCCCTACGGCAACGTGCTGAACACTATCACGGCCGGGCCGGAGAGCAACTATGGCTTCACCGGTGAGTGGACGGATGATAGCGGCATGGTGCATCTGCGGGCACGTTACCTTTCAATGAGAAGAGAAAATTGATGGAAATTAGTCCTAAACATCCAAGAGTTGTATTTCATGCTTAAAGCGCTGGCAGCAATAACATTATTAGTTTCTCCATCATGTTCTTACTTTGATTCTAACTCTTCTGCTTTTCCAGTAGTTGAAAACACGTATGTCTCGCCTGTTGAAAACCTAGACAATGGTGTCTATGCTCTGCTTCCCGATGGAGATTCGATTCTGGTAGGCGGATTGCTGGAGAAAGATCTAGAAAGCGATCAAATCAGTTCTCCATTTGAGAATAGCGATTACCCTGCTTTAGGAAATGTGATCCGCATTTCCCAGAATGGGAAGATTTTGTCAGGTTACATAACATCCAAAGGTTCAGATGCTAGCCCTGTAACAAATTACTATTATATTGATTTGGAAAGAGAGCAATATACAGAGTACATTCCGCCAACATCAAGTGGCGTCTTAACAAGCTTGTCCCCTTGGCAAAGCGCACTGGCCTATGCGGATAGTTTCAGCTACGATGATTGGCGCGTGCCCAATGTCAAAGAATTGCAAAGCATTGTCGACTACTCCGGTGTCTATCCGGCTATAAACACATCTTACTTTTCGATCACAGACGAAGATGCCTACTTCTGGTCCAGTACGTCGGCATTCTTCAGCCCTGAGACACCCGGTTACTATTATGCCTGGTACGTTGCCTTTGGTTATGCGGTTGGTCCCGATGGGACGGACGTGCACGGGGCTGGCGCTGTGCGCTTTGACACCAAAGCTGAAGGGGGGCCGGCAGGTGAAGACCCGGAACGCATCTTCAATTACGTGCGCCTGGTGCGCGGTGGCAATGTAACTGAAACGCCGGAAGGAGATCCGACTGCAGACGATACAGTCACCTTCGTTGAATCCAATAAAGGCGAGGGCTCTGAGCAACCAGGAGGCCAGGCCGGCCCCGGTGATCCTAATCAGGCGGGTGGGCCCAGTAACCAACAAGGCGGTCCGGGTGGACAGCCGACCCTACACCTGGCAGCAGCCGCGGCACAGTTAGGTGTGACCGAAGAAGCCTTGCAAACCGCTTTGGGCGACCCTTCGCAGGGCCCACCAGATTTCGCTACAATTGCTGCTGCCCTTGGCGTCAGTGAATCTGATCTGCTTGACGCATTGGGGATTTCAGGTGGAGGCCAACCATCGCCATGCACCGTCAGGATCCTTTGTTTTTGTTAACTGCTTATTAGTGATCGGCTTATCTTCCGACTCTTAATTGCTGGCCTACAACATTGCTTTAGCCGGAAAGCACTACCTCATACTTGGCTAGCACTCGATTGCCGCGCGATCAGCTTTCCTTGCAGTGTGATTTTCCTGGCGAGCAGATCCGGTTCGGATATTCGATTTAACAGTAGCTCTGTTGCCGACCGTCCTATCTCCATGGTTGGTTGAGCGATTACGGTGATCTTTGGCTCGACCAGGGTAGTCCAGGGGGCGTCATCAAAACCTGCCAGGGCAATATCTGCTGGAATAGACAATGATGATTCCTGGGCTGCTTCTAGCACGCCAGCAGTAAACAGGCTATTAGTGGTTAATAAAGCGTCAGGAGGGGATTTGAGTTCGAAGAGTTCTTGTGCAGCCGCACACCCCGCGGCTTTCTTCGATGGAACAAATCGAACGTATTCGTCCGGTATTGCCATTTTGTTTTCTTTTAGCGCCTTTATAAAGCCTCGATGCCTTTCCTTTCCGGTGTAGCTATCCTTGCCAAAAAGGCCCGCGATATTTTTATATCCGTTCTCTATTAGGTGGGTGGTCAATCTATAGGCGGCATCTTGATTGTCGATCAAAATAAGATCATGTTTGGAACTATCGTTGATTGGGACTGAGCGGTCGATCACGACAGTGGGATAGCCCAAACGCATCTTTGTGAAGTTCTTCGCGGTTTTCCGGGTAGGGGCCAGGATCACACCGGCAACATTCTCGTCGCGCATCAAGTCTATGTAAAGAGCTTCTTTTTCTGGGTCTTCATCGGTATTGCAAAGAAAGACGCTGAAATCTTGGGAGTAAGCCGTGTCTTCAACCGCACGGCTAATGTCAGTGAAGAAGGGATTTCTGATATCGGCAACAATTAAACCTATCGTGTTAGATCGTTGGGCTCGAAGGCTTCTTGCAACCAGGTTCGGGCGATAATTAAGTTCCTCCACAGCCTGCATAACCCGTGCTCGGACCTCATCACGCACATAGGGTTTATTTCCTAGAACCCTGGAAACCGTTGCTGTGGAAACCCCAGCCCTTTCAGCTACATCTTTTATCTTTGTCATAAATCCCTACATCTCACCAAAAAGAACATTCTTCTGCAATCGTTATCATAATTTCTACTAATATTCCCATAATTATAGCCTACAAATTGTGAAAAAGAATACATCTAATAAAATGTTGACCATTTTTCTGAAATCGTTTACAATGCTTTCTAAGCACAATAATCACATTTGTGAAAAGCTAATCTCACTAAGCCAATACCTCTAATACACATACATGCCTTTTACTCTAGGAAAGCAGGGTTGCCTATGACATGAATCTCATTTGAAGATAGATTTGTTGCATTTTAATCCCAAACTAGTTTTAGGAGCGAAAAAATGAGAGAGAGATTGCAATCATGGGGTGGCTTTCTGGCATCCATGGTAATCCCTAACCTTGGCGCATTTATAGCCTGGGGCTTAATTACAGCCCTTTTCATTCCAACCGGATGGATTCCCAATGAGCGCTTTAGCGCCCTTGTCGGCCCGATGATCCTTAACCTGTTGCCCATTTTGATCGGTTACACGGGCGGTAAGCTCATTTACGGTCACCGAGGTGGTGTCATGGGTGCCTTGGTCACTGTTGGTGTTATCGTCGGTGCTGACATCCCCCAGTTCCTTGGCGCCATGATCGTTGGTCCTAGTTCTGCCTGGCTCTTGAAGAAGGTTGATGATGCGCTTGTAGATAGCGTCCCGATCGGTTTTGAGTTGCTGTACAATAACTTTTCTCTGGGTATCCTGGGCACGATATTGACGCTTATTGCCTTGGTCATCGTTGGCCCAGCTGTTGAAACTGTCAGCAATGCAGTCGGTGCGCTTGTTCAAGGTATGGTCGATGCCGGATTGCTTCCTTTGGCAGACTTGCTGATCGAACCAGCCAAAGTACTGTTCCTCAACAACGCCATCAACCTGGGTGTGTTGGCTCCCCTGGGCGCTGCGGCTGCCGAGGAGACCGGCCGCGCAATTCACTTCTTGCTCGAGACCAATCCCGGTCCTGGCCTGGGTATGTTGCTTGCTTATTGGGTAGCTGGCAAGGGCATGCTCAAGGATTCGGCTCCCGGTGCAGCTATCATCCACTTCCTGGGTGGTATCCACGAGATTTACTTCCCTTACGTTTTGGCTCACCCCATTATGATCCTGGCGATGTACGCTGGCGGTATCCTGGCGGATATCTGGTTTGTGATCTTTGACGCTGGTCTGGTGGCGACACCATCCCCCGGTTCGATTTTCGCATATCTTGCTGTTATTCCGCGTGGGCAGCACTTCCCGGTTCTCGGCGGTGTTACACTAGCTATCATTGCTTCCTTTGTCGCAGGAGTTGTCATATTAAGGGCATTCCCTGTGAAAGAGGAAGAACATGAAGAAGTTGAAGACACCTCCACAGCAAGTGTCCCCGGAGTTGCTTAGAGCTTAAAACAAGTAACAATGACTAATGGAAAGGCTCTCTCAGTTGAGGGCCTTTCCTCTTAGACTCAAGGAGTGAATACTATGGCAGACTCTATCCCCGCAACTGATGTACAGACTATCATTTTCTGTTGTGAGGCCGGTATTGGTTCAAGCTTAATGGGGGTCAACTCGCTAAAAAAGAAATTAAAGAAACTTGATATTAAAGACGTGCAAGTGATTCACAAATCGGCACGCGACGTGCCTGAAGACGCGCAGGTCATTGTCTGTCACAAAGGTATGGCAAAGTTAGTCCGCCAGCGCGTACCCGGTGCAGTAGTTGTTGCTTTTACCCATTTCTTGAATGACCCGGCCATTGACCGTGTAGTCACGGCTTTAGAAAATGGTTATGAAATTCAAGCTGAAGGCTAAGGTGTAACATGCTTTCGAGCCAAACTATTCAGTTGCAAGCTAAAGCTAGCGACAAAGTGGATGCAATCAGACAAGCTGGCCAACTGCTCGTTGAGGGCGGTTGTGTCATTCCTGCATATATTGACGGCATGCTGGCCCGCGAAGAAAGCATGTCAACCTACCTCGGCAATGGTGTCGCTATCCCGCATGGGCAATTTGATGATCTTTCCCAGGTTCAGAAAACTTGCATCTCTGTTTTGCAATTACCTGAGGGTGTAGAATGGGAAGATGGTGAAATGGCTTATTTGATCGTTGGCATTGCCGCCACCTCTGATGAACATATTAATATCTTGTCGAATTTGGCTGAAGCGATCGAGGATCCCAAGATCACCGAAGAACTAACACACACACAAGATGAAAAGGTTATTTTGGAGTACTTGAATCGCCCAGCATCACCGGACTAATATCTACTTTCATAAAGGTCTAGGAATACTCCGTGAGAGAACTTGATCTCGTAATAAGGAATAAAACTGGTTTGCATGCCAGGCCAGCGAAAGAGTTCGTCACACTCGCCAAAAGTTTTATTTCAGATATCCAAATTCAATATGGGGATAAAAAAGTTAATGCCAAAAGCGTGATCTCTGTCCTTACTTTGGGGGTACATAGTGGTGAGACAGTTCATATTGAGATTGATGGCACAGATGAAGAAGCAGCAGAACTCGCTATCCAGGAGGCTGTTCGCAGTGGACTGGGAGAGGAAGACCATCTTCCCGAAGATGAAGGGGAAGACCCTGATAGTATCCAACCCGACGATGATGCTGACAAGCCTGGCATAAAAGGTGTTGCGGCTGCCCCCGGAATTGCCATTGGTCCGATCTTGCAGTTGGTTACCGAAGAGATCGTTGTTGATGAAATTTTCACTGACCCTGATAGTGAGAATGAACGTCTGAAGGCGGCCACTGTTGCTGCAGCAAAAGAGCTCGCGAGCCTCCGGGAGGAAATGGAAGACGTAGCTTCGGAAGAGGCTGCCATATTTGATGTGCATATCGAATTGCTGGAAGACCCGGAATTATTGGACGATGTGTCCAAACGAATTGCCCAAAACGAAAGTGCTGGTGTGGCCTGGCAGCAGAGTATCGTGGTCCGCATCGAACGCATGAAGAGTGTAGAGGATGCCCTGCTTGCTGAACGCGCCCTGGATATCCAGGATGTAGGTAATCGGGTTTTGCGTATCCTCCTTGGGCAGGACGATAGTTTTGTGCAGACCTGGCCGGATCATCCTGTAGTTGTCTTTGCTGAGGATCTCACCCCTTCAGACACGGCCTCTTTCCATAAAGATAGGGTTTTGGGAATATGTATTGCAGCCGGAGGTCCGACGTCACACTCTGCTATCCTTGCCCGCGCTCTAGGTATCCCTGCGGTGGTAAGTGCTGGTAGTGACATCTTAAAAATAGAAAATGGAACCAGTTGTATCCTGGATGGCTCCACTGGTTCAGTTCTGATCGATCCGGACGAGAGCCAGGTGAAGCAGGCCCAAGGCACGTTATTAGAAGAGAAGGATAAACAGGCTGCTGCAGAAAAGGCTTCTGCTGATCCGGCAATCACGCAGGATGGGCATCGCGTTGAAGTTGCGGCTAACGTTGGTAACCTGTCTGATGCCGAAACTGCGCATGCCATGGGTGCCGAGGGCGTTGGGTTATTACGGACGGAGTTCCTCTTCTTGGAGCGCAGTTCTGCTCCAAGTGAGGAGGAACAGTTCTCCGTCTACCGTGACATCGCCCAGGCTATGCATGGACAAGCTGTCATCATTCGTACACTTGATATTGGCGGCGATAAACCTCTACCTTATATTGACCTACCACATGAAGATAATCCCTTTCTTGGTGAACGTGGTATCCGCCTCTGTCTGGCGCGGCCTGAGATATTCAATACTCAGTTGAGGGCCATAGTGCGGGCCAGCGAGTTTGGCACCATCCGCATCATGTTCCCGATGGTCTCGGACGTGTCGGAGTGGCGTGCAGCTCGCAAGCTTGTTACAGACATCATCGAAGAAATGCAGGCCACAAATATTGAAATGGGCATTATGGTCGAGGTTCCCTCTGCTGCATTGATGGCCGATGCCTTTGCTCAAGAAGTTGATTTCTTTTCAATTGGAACCAATGACCTCACCCAATACGCTCTCGCTATGGATCGCCTGCATCCAGCCCTGGCCAATCAAGCTGATGGTTTACATCCGGCTGTTCTAAGGCTCATCGATAAAACGGTTCAGGCTGCACATGACCACGGTAAATGGGTGGGTGTATGTGGTGCTTTAGGTGGGGAGCCAACTGCTGTGCCAATTCTGGTGGGGTTAGGTGTTGATGAATTAAGTGTGGCTGCCCCCAACGTTGCCACAGTAAAAGCCCAGGTGCGCACCCTGAACCACACTGAGTGTCAGGGACTGGCGAAAGAAGTTTTAATGAAGGCAACCGCTGTCGAAGTAAGGGCCAGCCTACATTGATCACTGCTGTACAAAGTGGTTATCTTAAAATAATGAGGAAACGTGAACACAAAAATTGACAAATATCGGAACCTGGATGTCCCTGTTCCAGATAAAACCTGGTTATGGAACATGTATGGCCCGGGCATTGAAAACATTGGCCTGGATGGCGAAGCGGAACAACAAGCAGTGCCCAGGCCATCTGATAACCAACTCCTGGTGCGTGTGGACAGTGTGGGGATGTGTTTTTCAGACGTCAAGTTGATTCAACAGGGTGGAGACCATCCCAAGTTATACAATCGGGACCTGAAGAGCAATCCCACGCGCTTAGGTCATGAAGCTGCTTTAACAGTGATTGAGGTGGGTAAGAATCTCAAAGGCGAGTATGCGCCCGGACAGCGCTTAGCTGTGCAGCCGGATATCTACCAGGACAACATCAGTACGGCATATGGCTACACCATTCCCGGTGGATTGACACAATTCCATCTCGTTGGGCCTGAGATTCTTGATGCAGATGACGGAGCTTATGTGATCTCGGTTGATGATGAACTGGGTTACGCAGAGACCGCCCTGACCGAACCCTGGGCCTGTGTTGAAGCTGCTTATACACAACGCCGCCGCCTATCTCCTAAATCTGGCGGGTGGATGTGGATCATCGGTCAGGTGGATGACTCAGCAGAATACAGCTTTGCGAAAGGTATCCAAGCACCTGCTACCATCGTCACAAGCAATCTTCCTGAGAGTCTAAAAGAGGAAATTGCTGCTCAGAAAGCCAGGGGAGCAAAAGTTATAAGACGGGACGACCTGACGATTGAAGACATTCCTGGATTCGTAAAGGAATTGACCAGCAAGCGCGGCTTCGATGATATCGTTATCCTGGATCCTCCCTCCGCAACATTTGTGTCGGAAGTGGCTAAGCACATCGCTTTTCGAGGCACCCTTAACATTATTGGGCAGCAGCCGCTAAGCGAAAAGGTTGACCTTGACATTGGCCGTATCCATTATCATTACACGGCCTATGTTGGCAATCGAGGTCCGGATATCGATGCTTCCTATGGTGAACAGCGCAACCGCGCTGAACTCGCCGAAGGTGGCACCGCCGTGTTCATTGGTGCCGGTGGGCCGATGGGGCAAATGCACGTGCAACGTGCCATCGAGATGCCAGACGGGCCGGCTGTGCTGGTTGCTACGGAAGTCAATGAGGAACGTCTAAAAGTCCTCGAAGAACGCTTCGGTCCCCTGGCTAAAAAGCATCATAAGCAATTGCACGCCTTTAGCCCAAGCACCTCTGAAGTTGGGTTGTTAGCCTTTATTCAAGAGCTTACAGATGGCCGCGGTGCGGACGATGTGGTTGCAAGCGTGCCGGTTGCCGCTTTGATCGAGGAAGCAGCCGATCTGCTAGGGAACAATGGCATGCTTGTGTTATTTGCCGGTGTTCCCAATAGCACCTATGCCCCCTTAGACATCAACTCCGTCTACTTGCACAATGCACAGTTCACGGGCACTTCCGGGTCGGGATTGGATGATCAGCGTGCGGTTATCGCCAAGGCACAATCCAACCAACTATCCCCCAATCGCTCAGTTGCGGCCATTGGCGGTATGCAAGCGGCACGTGATGGCATTGAGGCCATGATGACAGGCAAGTATGCTGGCAAGGTGGTTATTTTTCCCCAAATCAATGAGTTGCCTCTTATTGGCCTGGACGAGCTGGCCGAAACCTACCCTGAGATCGCAAAAACCCTCGGTGAAGATGAAATGTGGACGCTGGAATCGGAAGTTGCACTGATCGAACACTTTTGGAAAGTTGATAATGATAAATAGAAAACCAACCCGCCAGCAGCTCCTTGTCCAACGTTATGTGCTTGTAGGCATCGCGCTGGGCCTCTATATTGGGTTATTCTTCAGACCGGTGCGTGAACCCAATATGAGTATAGCCCTTGTGCTTGGAGTGTTGGCAACTATCGTTACAGTGGGATTTAAAGCGTACCGTGAAAAGCGATGGCCATCTGTTATCGAGATAGGCCGGACGTACATCCAATTTACACTGTTTTTGCTTGTGTTTGAGGCGCGCCATATTGCTTATGATTATGGTGGGCGAGTCGCTGTGTCAGTTTTTACTTCAGTTGCTGGCGGCGTGATTGGTTATCTAATGAGCAGGGGGCGTGTGGCTACTTCGGGGCCGGATAAATAAAGAATATGATCTATACAGTCACTCTAAACCCGGCAGTCGATTACCAATATGTGGTGCCTGAAATGGAATTCAACCAGGTCTTGCGCGCCGTCGACACGCACATTGATATGGGTGGCAAAGGCTTCAACGTTTCCAGAATGTTGGCAGAGTTGCAGGTAGCAAGCAGTGCTTTAGGGTTTATTGGCGGTAACAATGGGGCTGTGTTAAAAGAGGGATTGGAAACGCTGGGCATTGATACTAAATTGATTTCAATTCCCGGTGAGACCCGCTTGAATGTAAGCATAGTTACCGAGACCCATGACACGTACATTAAAGTGAACGAGCCTGGCCCTGATGTTCCGCCTGAAAAAGTGGCAGAACTACTGGCTCTGATTCAAAAATTGGCTGCCCCTGGAGATTGGTGGATCCTTTCGGGGAGTGTGCCCCCGGACGTAGACACAGCTATTTATGCGAAGATCATAAAACTGGTTCGTTCTGTTGGTGCAGATACAGTCTTGGACACAAGCGGGGAGCCACTACGCTTAGGCATTGATGCCAGGCCAACTGTTGTAAAGCCCAATGCCGAAGAGGCCATACAGCTAACGGGTTCATCTTTGGCGAACCAAAAAGAGATCGTTTTGGCGGCCCGTGATATTGGGGCCTTGGGGGCAGATAATGTAGTTATTTCCCTTGGAAAAGAGGGCGCCTTGCTTGATGATGGAGAAACAGCCTGGCTTCTATCAACCCCAACGATTAAAGAGAAAAACCCAATTGGTGCTGGGGATTCATTGGTAGCTGGCCTCGTGTCTAAATTGCACCAGAATGATTCTTTCCCCAATGCGCTCAAGTGGGGCATCGCATGTGGCGCGGCTACTGCTGGTGAAAGTGGAACGGCGGTGGGCTCACGTGCAGATGTTGAGGCCCTCGTTCTACAAATTACATCTAAGGAAGTATCGAATGCCATACACGGTTGAAGTTACCAAAACTTTTAATTATCCCTACATCGATGTCTACAAGAGTCTGTACCTCAGTGTGGAGGCCATGAAAGGGAAAATCCTCGTCCATGACCCGGATAATCAAAGGTTTGAAGCCCAAATGGATAAGAAGCTCTACGGCAAATATCTAGGTGATCGATCCAGACTTGAAATTAGCTTTGACACAGAATCAGAAGAACAAACGGCACTACTGATAACGGCTTATCCGGTCAATCCAATCGGTCAAAAACTGATGTTCGGGGCGCGTAAAGGAGTCATCCCTCGGGTATTGGAAGCACTGCAAACGGAGATGGAAAGCAGGCTGGAAAAAGAATAGAAGTTTATTAAGAGAGAAGCATGACAAGCTTGATCTGGGTACGCCACGGACAAAGCACTGCCAATGTAGCCCACCTTTTACAGGGCCAAAGTGAAGGGGAGCTAACAGAAATCGGTCGGCAGCAAGCCCAACAATTGGGACAACATTTACGCGATTTCAAGATCGATCACTTCATCTCCAGCGACCTGGCCCGCGCCAAAGAAACAGCCCAAATTATTGTTGAACAAATCAATTTGCCTTTGGAGCTTTCTCCCCATGTGCGTGAGTGGAAGGTTGGTCACCTTGATGGTCAGCCAGCGGCGGCTTTAGAGAATGCTTTTGAGATGTCAGCGGTATCCAAAGCCGATTACAAGCCAGAAAATGGGGAAAGCCTCAATGACCTGCGCAACCGGGCTAAAGGATTTTGCGATCAACTCATCCAGCAACACACCGGGAAAAACGTACTTATTTGCTCCCATGGAGATTTTATCCGCATGTCATTCAGTGCCCTGCTTGACCGGACCCTTGAAGATGCCTTGACCATTGAATTGCACAATTGCTCTTATAGCATTTTGGAAAATGACCGTAACGGACAATGGCATCTGAAATCTCTAAATAACAGAGCACACCTATCGTAAACAACTCCACTAAACTAGGAGAAGAAAATGAATACATTAAATGTCGGCGTGATTGGCTTAGGAGAAATTGGCCAGGCGCATTGTGATGCCCTATCTCATATTGAACGGGCCAACCTGGTTGCCGTCGCGGATGTTGATGAAACGGTATTGGAAGATACCGCGAAAAAGTATGGTGCTACGCCCTACAGTGATTATGAAGCCATGATGGAGCATGACGATCTTCAGGCGGTTGTGATTGCAACACCGGATGCTATACACAAAGACCCATGTCTTAGCGCGGCTGCAGCCGGCAAACACATATTGGTTGAGAAACCGATTGCCATGACCGTTGAGGAGAGCGAAGAGATCATCCAGGCAGCTGAAGCAGCCAATGTAAAGTTGATGGTCGGTTTCACCGTGCGTTATTTCTCCCAGTATATCCATGCAAAAGATGCTGTTGCCCGCGGTGATCTGGGTGATGTTATCAGCGTTTTTGCTCGACGCACGAACTTGATCACCCAACCCGACCGGGTTAATGGCCGCACCGGGGTCATGTTTTTCTTGGGCGTGCATGATTTTGATGCCATGCGCTGGATCGTCGGCAGTGAGCCTGTCAGTGTGTACTGTGAATCGGCCAACGCCGTCGATAGCAAATACCCGATCGAGAACGAAACCTTTTCGATCATTCGATTTACCAATGGTGCCATTGGCTGTGCCCACATCGGCTGGTATCTGCCCGCTAATCATCCTGCCGGCTTCGACTTCAAACTGGATGTTACCGGGTCACAAGGCATCTTATCGCTGGATATGATGAAACAAGGCATTGAACTGCATACAACATCTGGTTCGCGTTATCCCTTTATGGCAGCTCCTCTCATTGCGGAAGACAAGGACTTTGTTGATGCTGTCCTGGATGACGGACCCAGTCCTGTGTCGGGACATGATGGACTTGTTGCGGTGCGTATGGTTTTGGGAGCGCTTGAATCGATTGAAAGCAATCAACCTGTGAAACTTTAGGTAGCCTGATGCGAGACAAAATTGAGTACTGAGCGCTTCGAGGAAATAAAAGCAAAGCTGCAGGGAACATTGATCGTTTCTTGTCAGGCAGAAGAGGGCTTCCCACTTAACAAACCGGAGCACATAGTTGCATTGGCCAGCTCTGCTGTTATGGGTGGTGCTTCCGCGATTCGTGCCAGCGGCCCGCATAATATTCGCGCAGTACGAAAAGCTACCGATGTGCCTATTATTGGAATTTACAAGAAAGTCTATCCTGATAGTGAAATTCTAATCACACCAACAATAAACGAAGTTGAAGCCATTGTAGATGCTGGCAGCGACATCGTTGCACTTGACGCTACAAACAGGTTGCGGCCAGATGGGGACACATTTCCTCAGCTATACAGAGAGGTTCGTAATCGCTGGGATGTCCCCATCATGGCCGATGTGTCAACTTTTGACGAAGGTTATGCTGCCTGGGAGCTTGGTGTTGACATCGTATCGACAACATTATCTGGATACAGAGCTTACAGCCCCCAACAAGAAGCCCCTGACCTGGACCTAGTCCGCAAGCTTTCTGAGCAACTCAGCATACCTGTGATTGCAGAAGGGCGCATTGCCGGACCTGACGATGTGCGCGCGGCCCTCGATTATGGCGCTTTTGCTGTCGTTGTGGGGTCTATGATCACCCGTCCACACCTGATCACAAAACACTTTGCTGGGGGACTGGAAAAGCCAGAGCCCTCTGGCCGGGTCCTGGCATTGGATATCGGTGGGACCAAGATCGCTGGAGGAGTGGTTGACCAAGATGGTTCCATCTTGGTCAAGAAAAAGATACCTACTCCTTCTGGTGGGGGACCGGAGATATTGGAACAATCTGCACAATTACTAAAAGAATTGCGCAATCAGCATACAGGTAATCTAATTGCGAGCATAGGGATTTCAACCGGCGGGCAAATTGATAGACGCGGAGAGATCGTTGGGGCCACCGATATGCTTCCTAACTGGGTCGGATTTGGTCTGCGCAAAGGAATTGAAGAACAGTTTGATTTACCTACGGTAGTCTTAAATGACGGGCATGCTGCCGCCTTTGCAGAACACAAGCTTGGCGCGGGTAGAGGTGTTCAGTCAATGCTGTGTGTGGTGATCGGTACCGGCCTGGGGGGAGGATTGATTTTGGATGGAGAGATACAGCATGGTTCACATGGTTTGGCGGGCAGTATTGGGCAGATGAAAGCCTCAATTGATGGAGAGGAATACATCTCTCTGGAAAAAATTGTTAGCGGGCCGGGTTTGTTGAATCTGTATAACAATAGCATTGATAAAGACAAATCTGCGACTTCACCAGAGGATGTCGCTGAAAGGGCCATAAAAGGAGAGGCTCTCGCACATGAAGCTATTGAGCGAATTGGTACATACCTTGGCCTTGGATTGTCACATGCACTGCATACCTATGATGTTGATTGTATAGTTGTGGGAGGCAGTGTTGCTCAAATCGGAGAGCCGCTCTTTGATTCTACTCGGGGCGCTTTGTCGAAATACGGGTATTCCACTATTGCTGATACACCCATCAGAGTTGCAGAGTTGGGCCCCAATGCGGGCATGATTGGCGCTGCGCTGTGGGCTATCAAAATTCAAAACACAGTCAATTGACTATTGGCGCAAACCTTGACACACGTTGTTTCGGAAATTCACCCTGCCACCATCGTTCCCCCGCACGAGACGATCACCGATGGAACCTTGTTGATTGAAAATGAAGTGATCACTGTAATTCGGTAAACGCTACCATCGACAAAAAGGGCATAAATGCAGAAGGGCTTTACCTGACGCCCGGATCATTGATCTCCTGATCAATGGCGCTTTTGGCAAGGGTTTTACGGAAAATCCTCAATCCATTTGTGACGTTGCGGAAGGGTTGCCAAGATTTGGCATTACCAGCTTTTTCCCCACCATAATTTCCTCACCCCTTGATGTTATTGCCCAGGCCCAAACCACATTACACGACGACAGCAATGTAAATAAAAGAGGCGCGACGCCTCTTTTATTTACATTTAGTACGCCCTTCCTGAATCCTGCCAAAAAGGGAGCTCACGATTCGCAATATCTGCGCCAACTCGACAGTGAAGTCGCCTTAAAATGGAATCCACAGAATGGTGTATGCATGGTTACTTTGGCCCCTGAGCTTCCCGGAGATCAAGAGCTCATTCGTGATTTGACCCAACAAGGCGTTATTGTGGGAGCAGGCCATTCGCTGGCCAATTATCAAGAAGCTCGCGAAGGTATCGACAACGGTATTCGTTACAGCGCATACTTGTTCAACGTCATGCCTCTTCTGCATCATCGTCAGCCGGGCCTTGTTGGGGCTTTGTTGGAAGATGAAAATACTGCTTTTGGATTGATTGTAGATCACATCCATGTCCATCCAGCTATGGTCAGGCTTGTTTGTGAAAGCATCCGGCACGAACGATTAAACCTTATAGCGGATGCCATACCGGCTTTGGGCAAGCCTCCTGGGACATACTCTCTAGGTGGTCAGGAGATAACTGTTGATGAGGCTTCATGCCGTTTAGCGGATGGCACTCTTGCAGGTAGCATCTTGCCACTAAATGAAGCTCTAAGAAATTTGATCAGCATTACGTCCTGCTCTCTGCCCCAGGCTTTGACCAGCGTAACGGCTACTCCTGCTGATATGTTAGGATTGGCACATAAGAAAGAGAGAATTGATGTGGGCTATGATGCGGATATGGTCCTGCTTTCACCGGAATTGGAAGTAGTTGCCACTTTGATTGAATCCTCAGTAATCTATACACATGAAAACTCTTGTAAGCAACAGAGTAAGATTTCGGCAAACGAGTCAGGGGGGTTCGTTCACCTTTACCAGCTACAATTTCCCCCAAGCCAAAATCTGGAATTATTGGAGAGACATGGCTATTGTCCTAAATAAAACAAACCTTAACTAATGAGAATAAATACTATTTCAACTTCAATAGCTTTCGGTAAAATGAAATATCTGATTACAAAAAAGTGCAACCCCTATCGGTAAAACATCTTCATCAATTTCAAAACGCGAACTATGGTGGGGATAGCTTTCTGCCGATCCGGCCCCGAGGATAACATGGCATCCGGGATTGGCGCGTAAGAACTCTGCAACATCGTCAGAAGGTGCAGCTTTGTAGTCCATTTTTAGATTATTCTCACCAACTATCTCCGCAGCCAAATTTCTCACGACAGCAGTAATCTCCGGATTATTTACTGTAGCCGGCACGATCTCGTCAATTTTCAGCTCCCCACTCACCCCAAATGCCTGAGAGGTGTGCTCAACCACTTGTTGTAATCTCTCATGGATTAAGGATTTCACTGTATTTTCATAGGTGCGGATCGTTCCAGAAATTTCTGCTTTCTCTGGGATGATATTAAAGGCATTGCCTGCCTGGAAACTGCAAATGCTAATTACTGCAGAGTCGAATAGACCAATGTCTCGCGTGAGAATTGTTTGCACATTATTGACTATTTGCACCCCGGCCATTAGCACATCGTCGGCTGTCTCAGGTAGTGCGCCATGCCCACCACGCCCCTTCAGGATGATCCAAAACGCATCTGCTGCAGCCAGGATCGGGCCTTCCCCTATCCAGACTGTACCTGACGGGCGCTGCGATTCAACATGTAAGCCGAAGGAATAATCAGGAACTGGATTTTGGAGAACTCCATCCTCAATCATGGCTAAGGCTCCTCCAGCGCCTTCCTCGGCAGGCTGGAATACAAGTTTTACAGTACCTTGCAGTTGTTCTTTCTGGCTTGCAACTAGCTGCGCAACTCCCATCCCGATTGCCATGTGCGCATCATGGCCGCAAGCGTGCATTACCCCGGGTTTCTGGGAAATATACTCTACTTGGTTCTCTTCTTGAATGGGTAAGGCATCCATATCAAAGCGCAGCAGCAACACGGGACCGTCACTATGCCCACTCAATACTCCCACAACACCAGTTTTGCCAATGCCGGTTTGGACTTCAAAACCTAAAGAATTAAGATGTTCCGCAATTTTGCCTGCTGTCCGAACTTCTTGAAAACGCAGTTCTGGATGGCGATGGAAGTCTCTGCGCCATTCAACTAATGCGTTTTTTAGTTGTTCTGCTTCTGCAAGGTAAGAAATCATACAATTTGTCTCTTATTAGAATATGGTAGCAAGTCCGTTAGAATTAGGGTTGAGTTATTGGGATGAAACTCATACATTCAAGCACTAAACCATTCAGGCGATGAGCGCTCAGCCAGAATAAATCCGCACAGAAAAACAGCTGCAATTCATATTTCCGTATCAGTAAATTAAGTGACATTATTCTACTAATAGATACACAGCTCCCACCACTAGCTCCAAACTACAAATAAATTGCAGCCTCTTATACGGCTGCCGAGACACCTGCCTGCATCATTAATTTGCTACCTTTTTCATTATAACCTGAGTAGGAAAACTGTTCTCAAATCCCACAAAAATAGTAAAAAAAGAGTGTCGCTGGTTTGGAATAAAAGGCTTCTGGTGTATCGATTTCTCAATCTATATTTCGAATGGCAGTGAGCTCTCGCAAGGTTTGCAAAAGATCTCAGATGATAATTGAGGCCGGTCATTCGACCGGCCTTTTTTCTTACTAAACTTGTTTGAGAGCAGTGGGTTTTCGCGTTGTAATTCGCGGGCGTTGCATATGCCAGGCGACTAAGCCAACACCAAGTAAGATCAATCCCCAGCCTGCAAGGGCAAGCTGAGTGTGCCACACGTCGGCGAAGTTAACCCCGCCAAATGTGTGGGTTGGCCCGGCCCAGATCTGCACAGTAAGTGTGGAGATGCCCATGATGATGGCAGCTACTCCTAAACCTGTGCCGGCGGTTCCCCCGCCTGTAGCAAGCCCCAACGCCATCGCTTCCCGGATGGCGGGAATGTTGAACACCAGGAAAACGACCAGGGTGAGGATATTCATGTACAGACGGGCGTCATTGGGCATAGAAGCGCCGCGCAAAATCTGTGAAGAAACAACATGGACCCCGCTCAAGACAGCACCGATCACAAGGATCACCAGCGCATCACGGTAGGATTTTTCTTTGGAACGCGCAAAAGCGATGGTGCAACGAATGGCATACACGGCCACAGCAATCGTAGCGAGCACAAAGAATTGGTAGAGCCACTTAAAAGGTGCAATCCCCACCATCGAATCATAGTTCTCTGCCCCCAGTGCTACACAAGCCGTCCCGATGCCCCCCAGCAGATGGAAAGCGGCTGTCAGGCCCAGCAAAATGATGCCGACGACCCGTAGGATTTTCCCCAAGGTTGTTGCATTAGACATTGTCTCTCCTTAATAATTCGGCTTTACACCGTCAGACCTGTGCAAAGCCATAGATAAAAGCTGTTGTCGTTAGAAAGAATAGGGCTGGCAATACGGATAAGATGGCGGTCTGTGAAAGAATAGGACGGCCTGCTTTTAGGAATGAAAGCAATAAACCACCAACACCCATTAAAGCCCCACCGATCCCGACCATAACGAAACCAGATGCCAGGCTGCCTTGTAATACTAACCAGATAGGCAGACCAAAGAGCAACAGGCCTGCGATACCGTGGATAGGCGCCAGCACCATGGCAGCCCCCTTACCGTGAAGCGTATAACGCGAAATGGCAACTATCAGGAAACCGGCCACCGAAAAAACCAGATATATCCCTGTAAAACGCGGCAAGTACTCGACGATCAATCCAAGTGACAGGCTTAGGGGAATCAGGGTAGAAACGATCACCGTGATAGGGCTGCCGAGAATCTCAAAACCGAGGATCATCAAAAGTAAGCCCGACACAAGTAAGGCTCCAAAGCCAACGGTGTAGCAAATTATAGGCAGCAGTTCCAGGCCCTCGATGCCGACTGCAACCTGGTAAGCAGCCAGCACTCCTGTCCCCAGCAGGAGTAGCCGGTCTGCGATACCGATCTTTTTCATTACATGCCGTCCAGGGCCATGAGCAACATAGCACCCAGCATGTATAACGAAGCATATTTGAAGAGCCCGAAGTTCACACGTTCAGAGGGTTTCCACACACTGCCTACTGCCAGCAGGAAAAGCCCGACGGAAAGCACTGCGATCACCCGCAAGTAGCCTACGGCCATGCCAAAGCCAACCGCACCTATAGCAATGGCTATGGCAGCGATGAGGCTTGAAACTGCGATCACCTTGCGCGTGGTGCCAAATCCATAGGTTGATGGAAAGGTGGGCACGCCCGCATTCTTGTAGTCATCAAAATAGCGCATGCTGAAGGTCAGGATGTGGGTAGGGATCCAGAAAAGCACTGAGAGGCATAGGGCCATGCCGACCCAGTCGATGTAGCCCAGGCCCAAAACACGACCTGCCAGCACTGGCATGCCCCCAGATATACCACCCCACACAATACCCCAAGCCGTGCGTCGTTTCAGCCACATGGTGTAGATGACCACGTCAAAGAACAAACCGGCGAAAATGACCAGGCCATACAGCGGCATCATCATGAACGCCCAGCCAACCCCCAGAGCAGACATCCCCAGGCCCAGGGCCAGTGCCTTTGAAGGGGCGAGCTGGCCTGACGGCAGGGGGCGTTGGCAGGTGCGTTTCATCCTGGCGTCGATGTCACGGTCGTACCACATGTTCAGCACGGTGCTGCCGCTAATCGCCAGGAACAAGCTGCCACTCAGGGATAAGAGAATGCCAGGATTCAAGACCGGGCAGCGAGCACTCATAAACCCCGCCAGCCCGGTTATCAGCAACAAGGCGGTTTGCAGGCTTTTGATCAAGGGCCAGTAGTTGCGCTTGATGGTTTTCAGGCTTGCCTTCAAGGTAGTCATTGATGCCTCAGGGTGTGCGTAGACAGCGGAAGCCAACGTTAGGGCTCAAGAACTCGGGCCCTGCTGAGTTGTTTGTCCAGACACGCAAGTTGTAAGCGTAGTTTTCCTTGGAGCCACCGCGCATATAGCGGTAGTGCTGGTCTTCGTAGTCATCTCCGGTCCATTGCCAGACGTTGCCGGCCATGTCATAAACTCCGTAAGGGCTGGCATTGTCAAAGGTAATGAAACCATCATAGGTTTGACCATTGAAGAAACCTACAGGGGTGGTGTCGCTGCTGCCTGCGAGTTTCTCAAAGACGTCATGACTGCTGTAGAAATTGGCATGTTCCTTCGTGACCTCATCACCCCAGGGATACGGGCGTAAATCTGTGCCGCGGGCAGCCTTTTCCCATTCGACCTCAGTTGGTAAACGGGAATCATAGAATTCGCAGTAGGCTTTAGCACCAAACCAGGAAACCAAAACTACGGGATGGTTTTCATAGCCAGACATGGGAACAAAAGCGCTGCCATCAAAGGCAATGCGTAACCCGGGATCCTCAAGGTTCATGTGAACGTAGTCACCCGCGGGAATTTCTTCCTCGTGTTTGTGTCCGTCGTATTGGTCACCGGGATGGTAGCCAACGACCTCTTCGCCATCAACCTCGACCCAACCTTCTTCGACAGCCTGGTTGAGATAATTGGCAAACTGGGTATTGGTGACATGGGTGACCATGATTTCATAGTCATATTCCACCATGGTTTCGTGTTCATGTTGCCCCATGTAGAACTCGCCCGCGGGCACGAGGGCCCAACCCTCCGGATCAATCCCTGTGTCGAAGGTGGGGAAATCGCCTTCTATGGGCCCAGCACAGGCAAACAGAAGAAGAGCAAAAAGTGCAATGAAAATCAGGTGATAGCGCTTCACGATTGCACCTCCCCATAGCCGGTTTCATCCAGTTCTGATTTCCAACGACCATTCCTTTTGAATAGATCGAAAAGCCGCCACAGCAGAAACATGGCCAGCACTACTAACACCAGGGCCAGACCAAAGTCTGCTACAAGCATGGTCCAGTTCACGAGGGGCTGTTGAGCTGATTCGGTCACAAAGAGGCGTTTCATGGAGAATATGGTCACTGCCCCAAAAGCAAGGTCGGAGCCGATGATGACCAGCCAGCCGAACCATTGGCGCAGCCTGCCTTTGAGGCCTGCCAGGTCGGCAAAGTAGAACAGGATGATGGTGGCAATGATGCCGGACAGGATGTGCCAGTGCCCGGTGAGGATGATCCGTTCTTCACGATGCGGCCATACGCGGAAGATCTCATTAAGATTGACGGCCATGAAGATACCCACGCCACTGACCGTGAAGTTCATAAACACCATCTGCCAGGTGGCCCCAAACTTGAGCGGGTCATGGAAGAGTGCTTTGAGCTTCTGGAAGAAATTGGCTTTTTCTATGCCTTGCTCGGCAATGCGTTCACGGATCAACTTATCCCAGCCGAAGATGACCAAAAACAAGGCCGCCAGCATGACAAAGACAGAACCGACGTAGATGGTGGTATGTGCCCACTCAACCCATACAACGGACCAGGCTCCAATCGAAATCGTGATGGTTCCAAAGATCATCAAAGGCATGGCAATTTTGTGGAACCAGCCCTTGAAGTCGTACCATTTCCCGATGATCAGGGTTAGCGCAATAGCGACCAGTGTGAGCATGATGTGCAAATGCCCAATGATCGATTTTTGCAGGAGAGTCTTGTGGGGGTTGCGGATGAGGTCTTCTGCCAGGAAGGTTTCGTGGCCGTTACCCCAGTAAGATCCCGTCACAGCACCAAATAGAGCTGACCCGAGCGTGGCTACAGCCATGACGAAGAAGGCTGTGCGTTCGAGGTCCAGTCCACCGCGAGTGCGTGAATAGTCTGTATCCTCAATGCGATACTCTTTTCTCCAGGGCCATAAAGCTGCGGCAAACAGCAAGCCTCCGAAGAACAACAAAGATTGACCAAAAATGAACAGGCCGTGGAAAACGAAGTTGTGCCCGAAATATGCAAATGCCAGGCCAAAGATCATGGCGATCAGATAGCCGAAGGTCACTGTGGCATTGATCGTGCTTTGCTCGTGTTTCTTCATCTTTACCAGGGCTGTGATGAAGTAGACTTCGATAGCCACCACCGCATTGGCGATGACGTGGTATAGGATGATGATGCGCCCCTCGCGTTCGGCTGGTACAAGCTGAAAACCGAAGAGGTCTACGACCACATCGGTGATTCCGAACTCGACCATAGGGCCGGACAGCATGCCCCACAAGGCCGTGACCAAAGAGATCATGGCAATGGCGACCAGCGCCAGGCCTTTGGTTGAACGGAAGAGGTAATTAAAACGGTCTACAAAAACTTGCATAATGTCTCCCGATAAGAGTGTTTATATAAAGTTATCCGAAAAGTAGGGGTGCGGATTTGACAAAAGTTAATCCGCACCCCTATCCCCGGTGAAGTAATCTCAAGCTGTTTGAATATCTTTGATGAAGCCCAAAGCAAACGCCAGGGTCATTAATAGAAGTAAGGGAGCCAGGATGAGGAGTACGAATTCCTCACTAAAGAACAACAACTGTGAGTCAACGCTCAGGAATGAGAGGGCGATGCCCCCTAAACCGATCAGTGCGCCGCCGATGCCCACCCACCAGAAACCGGCAGGAGCCTTGTCTTTGGCACTCAAGTAGATCGGGCCCAGGAAAATGATCAGTCCGGCGACACCGTGGAAGAGGGGTACTGCTAGGGTCTTGAGGGATGAACCGGTGATGCTGGTAAAGGCGATCGCCAGAAAGCCGATCAGAGCAAACCAGGCGAAGGCTTTTTTCCATCCCGGGAAGAACTGGTTAGCAACCCCCAACGAAATACCCAGGGGAATCAGACTGGCAACTGTCAGCACGTACGGTGAAGCCAAAATGCCCCAGCCCATAGCGATCAGCAACAGGCCGGAAACCAGCAACACCACGAAACCCATAAGATAATAAAGATCATATAGATTCTTTTCTTTACTGTAACGGGCATAAAAACGCCAGATCAGATAGATGGCGGCCAGGCCGGTGGCCAGTAAGATGATGCGATCAAACAATGACATAACGTATCTCCTCTTAGAAATCATTTGCGGCAGTGCAATAGGACATTTATTCCCTGCCTTTTGTGAATTATTTCTCATTGGGAGTTTGCGTTCTGTGACCTGCGTCACATTAAACGCAAAAAAGGGACATTTGTCCCTTTCTTTGTAGGTAGCTTGTCCTTTTTGGAACGTTTAAATCAGCTCTTTACAAATTATTGTTTTGCGATTTTCTCCAGCCCGGGCCGGTCCCGGATAATGATCCTGCCGCGTTTCAAGATTACTAACGCTTCATCTTCTAGCCGTGAGAGGTGCCGTGAGACACTTTCACGGCTGGCACCGACCAGACTGGCCAACTCATGCTGTGTGATCAATAGCTCTGTTCGAGAGGATATTTCTTGCTCCTGACGATTGGTTTCACTGAGGATCGCAACGGCAATACGCTCGCGCAGGCCACGAAATGCAAATCCCTCCAGGCGGTTGAGCAGGGTGCGTACTTCGGAAAGGCAATCGCCCTGAACCAGTGCTAGTAACTCTGGACTCTCGTCGCATAATTTAAGGAAAGCTTGCCTATCCACTTGAAGGAGAGTTATATCGGTCATGGCGATGGCGGACCCAAGGTGGCCACTCTTATCCATTAAAGGCACCGGACAAAAATAATCGCCGGGGTTACGAACACATAAAATGCTTTCGAAGCCCTCTGTAGTGACACGCACGATCTTGGCGCGCCCGTTGGCGACCAGATATATGGCATTGGCAAAGTCGTCCTGGAGGAAGATTCTCTCGCCCGCTCTAAAGGACTGCACCTGTAATTGGTTTCGCAGCTTGTTGCTTACTTCCAGTGGAAGGTTTTCAAAGGAATGTAGGGGATCGATTTTTTGCGCCGTCATTATGCCAACCCATTAAAAGTACACTAATCTTAAATCTAATCTTAGCATAAGGCTGACAACCTAAATAGGTACATATGTCACAAAAGCTCCCGGATTTATCCGGGAACATCGCAATAATGATTTCAAGGTGCTGGGGGGGAATCTACCCTCGATGGAATGGGATTCTGCATTGGTACCATGCATGTGATGGTTTGCTGCCACCATTCCTCATACGCTCCACATAGTAGAATCGCTTCACTTCAATATGAGGAGGCAACAATGGATTTTGCTGATGTGGTAGCCAAACGTCGTATGGTGCGCAACTTTAGTGAGCGGCCCGTAGATCCCGAGGCCATAGAACGCATCCTGGACTACGCTCGACGTGGACCCAGCGCGGGTTTCACCCAGGGGCAGGACTTCATCGTGGTCACCCAGCAGGAGCTCAAGGATGCCATCGCCGAGCTGTGCCATGAAAAGAGTTACGTAGAAAGGGGCTTTGCCCCTTTCATCTCTGGTGCGCCGGTGTTGATCATCCCCTGTACAACGGAAAATGCCTACCACCGGCGTTACCAGCAAAGCGACAAAGTGCGTGAAGATGGTAGTGAGATCGATTGGCCTGTGCCCTTCTGGTTCATGGACGTGGGCTGTGCCGTGATGCTGATCTTATTGGGAGTAGTGGATGAGGGGCTGGCGGCGGGCTATGCGGGAGCGATGGATCTGGATATGTTGAGAGAGCTGTTGAACATCCCTGCTGAAGTCACACCAGTGGGTGTTATCCCCATTGGACATCCTGCGCCTGACAAACGTTCGCCTTCATTAAAGCGTGGACGTAGAGACGAAAAGGAAGTGGTGCATCATGAGGGTTGGTAATGGCATACAAAGTTAACCAATCCTTAAACTAACGCCGTCGAAATTCGAGTAAGCTTGTCCAATTCGTGAAACTTTTTGAGGACTTGTCCGTAATACATATGCAGCGATATTGTATTTGGAGAGGAAGATGGCAGAAGTGACTGGTAAACAAGTAGTTGAGCTAAAAGATGTCTCCAAGGTCTATGAAGGCCCTGCAGGCGATATCCATGCTTTGCGAGAGGTAAACCTGACCGTAGGCGAAGGGGAGTTCATCGGGGTGCGCGGCCCTTCAGGCAGCGGCAAGTCCACTTTGTTGAATATGATTACGGGTATCGATCGCCCTTCGGATGGACAAATTACGATTGCCGGGCAGGATATCGTTGGTCTCAACGAGAACCAATTAGCGCGCTGGCGCGGCAAACAGGTGGGGGTCATTTTCCAGTTTTTCCAGTTATTGCCAACCCTGACCGTTATTGAAAATATCATGTTGCCTATGGAGTTTGCACGTGCCTGGAAAGCCAAAGAGCGCCCCAAACGGGCCATGGAGTTGCTGGAGCAGGTCGACCTGGCCGACCAGGCCTTTAAACTACCTAATACGTTATCCGGCGGGCAGTTGCAACGTGCCGCGATTGCGCGTTCTCTGGCCAATGATCCACCGCTGGTGGTGGCCGACGAGCCGACCGGTAACCTGGACAGTAAAACAGCGGACCGCGTCTTTGCCCTCTTTGAAGGCCTGGTTGACCGTGGTGTGACCTTCATGATGGTGACGCACGATAATAGCCTAGCGGAGCGCTTCCCGCGCCTGCTGCATGTGGCTGACGGTTACCTAAGCGATAAGAACAACGGGCACAAAGCATGAGGATCGCGCTACTAAAAGTACGCCGCGATCTGTGGCAGAACAAAGGCCGCACCATATTGGTGGTGTTGAGTATTGCAGTGGGGGTCATGGCGATCGGCATGATCACCTCCAGCAACTTCCTGCTCAACCGCCAGATGACGGAATCACATCTGTCCAGCAACCCATCCCACGCCTGGCTATACCTGAACGGTAACGTTGACGAGAGCACAGTGCGCAGCCTGGCCCGCACGGATGGTGTGGCGCAAATGGAAGGCTTTACGGACATTGGGGTTGAATGGAAGGCCTCCCCAGATGGTGAATGGCGTGATGGGCGTATCATCATGATCGAGGATTATGATGATCAATTATTCGACCAATTTAAATTGCTCAACGGCATCTGGCCAAACGATAATAGTGTGGCCATCGAATTTAACTCCGTCGCAGGTTGGAATACTCCTGATGTGGGCGGAACCGTCTACTTTAATGTCAACGACCGCGCTCGGCCGATGGTTGTGGGCGGGATGCTGCGCGACCCTTTCCAATTCCCCCCTCCTTTTAATACGGACCCGGCTTTCTACGTGACCCGTGATGTCTTGCAGAGTGTGACGGGCGTGACCGGCTATGACACTTTGCGCTTCACAACCACAGAATATAGTGAAGATAACGTCAACCAGATCAGTGATGAGATCGATGACAAGCTGCAGCGGCAGGGTATGGGGGTGGGTTTCACACAGGTGCTGCACCCTGAAGAGCATTTCCTCCAGGACACGATCAACGGCATTGGCCTGATCCTTTCTGTGATGGCGATTGCATCCTTGGGATTGAGTACATTCCTGGTGATCAACATCATCAACGCTCTGGTAACCCAACAGATCTCACAAATTGGGATCATGAAAGCGGTGGGTGGTGTCACGCGGCAGATCGCCATGCTGTACCTGGCGGGTGTGATCGTTTACGGTTTTTTGAGCTTATTGGTGGCTATTCCGCTAGGTGCATTATTTGGTGATGTGATGGCGCGCTGGATGCTGTCTTTGTTGAACGTGCCTTCTTCCAGCTTTGAAGTGCTACCTGCTACATTGACCCTGCAGCTTGTTACCGGATTGCTAACCCCCTTACTAGCTGCTCTGTATCCCGTGTTGCGTGGAGTAGCTATTGCCGTAGCCACAGCCTTACGGGAACGTGGTCTGGGCGGCGGTAACTATGGCACCGGTTGGATCGACCGTTTGATCGGCCGTATCCGCGGCTTGCCAAGTCTGGCGGCTTTAGCTTTACGCAACACTTTCCGGCGTCCGGCGCGCGTGGCGCTGACCATGTTGACGCTTACGACTGCCGGGGCCATCTTTATTATGGTGCTTAGCACCCAGCATTCCTTCAACTCTACGATCGATAAAATATTCCGCGGCTTTGGTTTTGAGGTTATGGTGGGCTTTGAACAACAGCAGCGTGTTGATGAGATCATCCCGCTGATCGAAGCCCGCCCCAATGTTGAACTGGCGGAAATGTGGATCTTCACCAGTGGTGAGGCCCATGTTCCCGGCGAAACTGGCCCGGGTAGTGTGCATGAGATCTTCCCGCGCGGGGTCCCCAGGGACACTGTTTTGTTTTCCCCTGAACTCACCTCTGGACGCTATCTGGACCCGGAGGATGGACGCGCTATGCTACTTAACCAAAAGCTGGCGGGGCGCATGGACGTGAGCGTTGGGGATGAGATCATCATGCAAATCGGTGATGGTGATGAAAGTACCTGGACGGTGGTGGGCCTGGTGTTTGACCTGGCGGGTCGTGACCAGGATACGGCCTTTGTGTTTGCAGATGAACTGGCTGAAGTCCAGAATCAGGTTGGTCGAGGTTCGGTTGTGGAAGTGCGCGCCACGGAAGATACCCTGGCAATGCAAAAAGCGGTCGAGGCTGACTTGCTGCAATACTTTGATGAACTGGGCATTGGTGTCAGTTTCACCGACACAGCCCAGGAGAACCGCCAACAGGCTCGTTCCCAATTTAATATCATTACCACCATCCTTTTGGTGATGACGATTTTGATGGCGATTGTGGGCAGTATCGGCCTTTCCGGCACACTCTCGATCAATGTCATCGAGCGTCGTCGTGAGATCGGCGTGATGCGCGCGGTGGGGGCTTCCTCGACGGATGTGGGGCGCGTGTTTTCCGGCGAGGGTCTGATGCTGGGTCTGATCAGTTGGGCACAGGCTGTGCCCCTGGCCTTGCTAGCAGGTCCTGTTTTTGTCAGGGCTATTGGGACAGCGATTGACTTCCCGGCTGTATATGCACCAGCTTTCCAGGGCATCTGGATCTGGTTCATCATAGTGGTGGTGCTTTCACTGGTAGCCAGTTGGCTCCCGGCCCGGCGCGCTACCCAGATCAGTGTCAATGAAAGCCTTGCTTACGAATAAGAATACATAAAGACTGGGCCTGGCCCAGATTGAGCTACCAGAGAGTGGCCTAAAAAGAAATCGGATGGAGAAATCGTTATGAAAAGCAACATCACAAAACTAAGCCTTCTCGCTCTACTCGCGGCCATATTACTGGCTGCCTGTGGCGGCGGTGGCACCCCTGAAAGCGACGCTACCGACATCCCCGTGGTGGTGGATAACTTCGACGTGATTGCCGAAGGCCGCCTTGTCCCCGCGGATTCTGCCAGCCTATCCTTCCCATCGGGAGGGCGCGTGCTGGAGATCCTGGTGGAAGAAGGTGAAAGTGTCAATGCAGGTGATCCGTTGGCACGCTTGAGCAACTTCGACCAACTACGTGCTTCCGTCGCCTCTGCAGAAGCCGAGCGCGTCAGTGCCCAACAAGCGCTGGATGACCTGGTGGACAATGCCGATTTGGCTGCCGCGGAGACCTTAAAGCAAATTGCCGATGCACGTGATGCCATCCGCGATGCTGAGCGTAAGATCAATAACCTCAACTACGGCAGCAGAGAGGTCGATATCAACTCGGCCCAGGCACAGGTAGTGATCCTGCGTGATAAGCTTGAAGACGCAGAAGAAGACTACGAGCCTTACGCTGACAAACCCGAGAACAACCTCACGCGGGCTGGTTTCCTCTCCAAGCTGGCCGATGCACAGCGCTCCTATGACGATGCCGTACGCATTCTCAACAATCGCCTGGCTGCGGCCAATGACATCGACCTGGCCCTGGCCGAAGCAGAACTAGCGATTGCCGAGGCGCAATTAGCTGTCTCTGAGAATAACTACGAAGAGGTCAAAGATGGGCCTGACCCCGACCTTCTGGCCAATTCGGAAGCACGCCTGGATGCGGCTGAAGCCAGCCTGGCGGCAGCCGAAGCGGCCCTGGCCGAAGCCCAGTTGACCACGCCTATTGACGGCACGGTGGTTGAAGTGGACATTAAGATCGGCGAGCAGGCTGCACCGGGAGAACCCGCCGTAGTTGTGGCCGATTTCTCGGCATGGGAAGTTGAGACCGATAACCTCACCGAGATCGAGGTGCCGCAGATCAGCGTGGGCCAGGTGGTGAGCATTACCCCGGATGCACTGCCGGAACTTGACCTGGCCGGTACGGTGATTAGCATCAGTGACCTGTTCGAAGAAAAGCGCGGTGACGTTACCTATACGACGGTGATCGAGTTGGACGAAGTCGATGAGCGCCTGCGCTGGGGTATGACCGTGGTGGTGACTTTCTTACAATAGTAGTCAAAATTTCGTGATACAAGAATTGGGTAAGGGCGCAGGCTTAGGCATAGCTTAGGTTGCTGCGCCCTTACTTTGGAAGTAGAGACGAGAAATGCCTCGTCTCTTTTCTTTTAACTCCCCATCTTTACAACTCTATCAGCCTCCACCCTTCGGGACATTTGCCCCAGTCTGTTTGTGACAAATGTCACTTGGTTAGAGGGCTTTGTAGCATCAAAATATAGCTGTATATAACAAGCTATAACAAATTATGACATTTTATAGCAGATGGATGCAGAGAGTGTGACATTATGGATGAACTAGTAACCACCAAACAAGTGCAGGAACTGCTGCAGGTAGACCGTATCACGGTCTATCGCATGCTTAAGGACGGGCGCTTATCCGGCGTCAAGGTCGGTAGCCAGTGGCGCGTGCCGCGTACGGAATTGGATGAGCTTTTGCTGGGTGAACGCTCATTGGAAGTTACCCCTGAGCGGGAACTGCATCCTGCTGAGATATTGCCTGTACATTGTTTGCAGGTCATCCAGGATGTGTTTGCCGAAATGAGCAACGTCGGTTCTTTGACCGCTGACCCTGAGGGACAGCCCCTAACGGAGATCAGCAACTCCTGCGAATTCTGTAACCTGATGCTCGAAAGCCCCAGTGGCAAACAGGCCTGCATCGACTCGTGGAAGCGCCTGGCTAAAACCCCCAAGAGCGACCCTGAATTCACTAAATGCCACGCCGGATTGCAGTACGCGCGGGCCCGTATTGAATATGAGAACCAACTGGCAGGGGTGCAGATTGCCGGGCAATTCTATTTTGAAGAGCCGGATGATGCTGAAGAAGCAGAACGGGTTCAGGCCCTGGCAGAAAAACATAATATCGACCCTGAGCGTTTGAGCACCGCGGCACAGGATATCCGGCTTCTGGGGAAAAATAAAAAACCTCAAATCAGTGATTGGCTGCAACGCGTTGCCGATACGTTTGAAATCATCGCCATGGAACGAGCCGAACTGGTCGGGCGCCTTGAGAACATCGCCGCCATCAGTACCCTGGGTAACTAAACCGGGCTGAACAAGGAAACAATATGCAAAACAACAAGAACATCTGGGTATACGGGTTGATCGTCACCCTGGCCTTGCTTTTGATCCCCATCTTCGTTTTTACATCGAGAGCTGCCCCTCCCGCGGATAGCCCCTGGGACAATGTTCCCAACCGCGCTACCAGCACAGACCACACCTATCTAATGGAAGAGCCTTTTGAGACCGGCCAGGAAGTGACCCAGGCCTGTCTGGAGTGTCACGAGGACGCGGCCCACGAAGTGAGCCAGACGGCTCACTGGAATTGGGAAAGCGACCCTGTGATGGTTGAGGGGCGCGATGAACCCATCTCCACCGGCAAAAAGAACACACTCAACAACTTCTGTATCGGCATTCAATCCAACTGGACCGGCTGTACTTCCTGCCATGCCGGATACGGTTGGGAAGACGAAAGCTTCGACTTTGAGAACACGGCCAACGTGGATTGTTTGGTGTGTCACGAAACCAGCGGCATCTATGTCAAAGGTAATGCCGGCGTCCCCGTAGAAGGTGTTGACCTGCTGGCGGTGGCCCAGAGCGTAGGTTCACCCACACGCCAAAACTGTGGCAGTTGCCACTTCCGCGGCGGCGGCGGTAATGCCGTCAAACATGGCGACCTCGATGAAAGCCTTTATTACCCCACCGAGGACGTGGACGTACATATGGGGCGCTATGATTTCCAGTGCATCGACTGCCACCAGGCCGAGAACCACGAGATAAGTGGACGCTCGATCACCGTGAGCGTGGACAATGCCAACCAGATATATTGCACCGATTGCCATAACTCACAATTGCATGAGGACGAGCGCATCAACGCCCATACGGAAGCCGTGGCCTGCCAGACCTGCCACATCCCCGAAGGTGCTGTGCGCACCGCCACCAAAACCCACTGGGATTGGTCGACGGCCGGTGACCCCACACGTGAGGAGGACCCCCACGAATATTTACAGATCAAAGGCAGTTTCGTTTACCAGCGTAATTTTATCCCTGAGTATTACTGGTACAACGGCGTGGCCGACCGCTACCTGCTCGGCGACGTGCTGGACCCCAACATCGTCACGCCCCTCAACATGCCCTTTGGGGATATCGACGATGCCACCGCCAAGATCTGGCCCTTCAAAGTGCATTACGCTAAACAACCATATGACACGGTCTATAACTACCTGCTACAACCCAAGACCGTGGGCGAAGGCGGCTTCTGGACCGAGTTCGATTGGAACCAGGCCTTCATTTTAGGCTCCCTGGCCACCGGTCTGCCGTACAGCGGCGAATATGATTTCGCAGAAACCAGCATGTTCTGGCCGACCACGCACATGGTGGCACCTAAAGAAGAAGCGTTACAGTGCACCTCCTGCCACAACGACAACGGCCGCTTGGACTGGATCGCACTCGGTTACCCCGGCGACCCCATCAACTGGGGCGGGCGCTTAGACAACTAATTTGCTAACAACGAGACATACGATGAAGCAGCTACCCTCCAAAAAACTCCTGCTGGCTCTTGCTTTGATACAGGGCCTGGCTACGTTGAGCAGTGTTGTGCTGGCAGCAGAAGCCCCGACCCCTGTTGCCCAGGGCACACCCCTGCACCCCACTTTTGCACTGTTGGACAGCGAAGGCGTCAACGTGCTCGAAAGCGAAGCGCCCGTATCCACCATGCGCACCTGCGGGGCCTGCCACGATGCCGAGTTCATCAGCACACACAGCTTCCATACCAGCCTTGGCCTGGATGATTTCGGCACCACCGCTGGACATCTCTGGGACAGCAGCCCAGGTTATTTCGGCAACTGGAACCCGCTGACCTACCGTTATCTTTCTACGGTTGGCGACGAACGGCTTGACCTGAGCACTGCCGAGTGGGTCATGCAGTTCGGGGATCGCCATGCAGGCGGCGGCCCGGCTGCAACCAGCCGCGACGGGACTACCGTCCTGGGTGCATTATCCGCAGATGATGGCAACCCCGAGACCGCTATCCTGAACGCAGAAACGGCGGCGGCACAGACCTGGGATTGGGACACTTCCGGCACGACGGAGATGAATTGTTTCCTGTGCCATCTGGTTGCACCCAACAACGAAGCCCGCACACAGGCTTTGCAGGCCGGGCAATTCGCCTGGGCCAGCACAGCTACGCTGGAAGGAACCGGCATAGTCACGAGAGAGGGCGAAGAATGGGCCTGGGCAAGGAGTGCTTTCCAAGAGAATGGCGAGCTTGATAGTGAGTACGTTACTGTACAAGACCCCAGCAATGCCAATTGCGGGCAGTGTCATGGCTTGGTGCACGAAGACCCCAATGAATTGCTGGTGCAGGAAGCCTGCGATGACACGAATTGGGAAAGTTATACAACCGGGCAGATCCATTCACCGCAGCGCATTAACAACTCCGGCCTCAACCTAAGCGAAAAAGAAGGCCTTTCCCGTTCCTGGGACATCCATTCGGAACGCCTTGTAGAGTGTGTGGATTGCCATTTCTCGCTCAATAACCCCATCTTCTACCAGGAAGATGAAGACAGCCGCCCGGAACATTTGACCTTTGACCCCCGCCGCCTGGATCTTGGCGATTACCTTTACCAGCCGATCCACCAGTTCGCCCGTGGCCAGAGCGCCCAGAACACGGTTGCGCCGGAATTATTTGATACCATGCGCCGCTGTGAATCCTGTCACGCGGCCGAAACTACCCACGACTGGCTGCCTTACCAGGAACGTCACTTTGCGGCTCTGAGCTGTGAAACCTGCCACATCCCCCAGATGTATTCATCGGCTATTCAAAGTAAAGACTGGACCGTACTCAAGCAGGACACTTCAGCGCGCGATGAATGCCGCGGTGTTACAGGCCCGGTAGATACTTCGGCCAATACACTGGTCAACGGTTTCCAACCTGTGATCTTGCAAAGCGAAAGTGTGGATGGTACACGCAGCTTATCCACGTACAACCTGGTCAGTTCCTGGTACTGGGTGTATGACGACCCACCCAAGCCGGTGCGCTTGATCGATTTGGAAGCTGCTTGGTTTGACGGGGATGCCTATGCAGAAGACATCGTGGCCCTCTTTGATACGAACGACGATGGCAGATTGCAGGAACAAGAACTGCTGATCGATACAGATGATAAACAAGCCCTGATCGCGACCCGCCTGACAGAGCTTGGCCTGGAAAACCCACACATTGTGGGCGAGGTGCAACCTTACAGCATCAACCACAATGTGACCAACGGGGAATGGGCCATCAAAGATTGCCAGGTGTGCCACTCAGAGGACTCGCTATTGACGCAGGACATGCAACTGGCGGCGCAGGTTCCAGGGGGTGTGATGCCCGAATTCATTGATAGTGCCAATACCATCGCCAGCGGCGAGATCTACCAGGATGAAAACGGGGCGCTGTACTACAGCCCCAAACCGCAGGCCGATGGCCTCTACATCCTGGGGCACGACAGCGTGACCTGGGTGGACTGGTTTGGCGTACTGGCCGTGTTGGGCACTATGGTTGGAGCCAGCGTACACGGTGGCTTGCGGATTTTCGCATCCATGCGGCGGCCTAAACTCCAACCTGAACTCAAACGCGTTTATATGTACGGCATGTACGAACGTCTGTGGCACTGGCTGCAAACTTTCACCATTCTGGCGTTGACCTTTACCGGTTTCATCATCCACAAGCCGGAGATGTTCGGTATCTTCAGCTTCCGCTACGTGGTGCAGGTGCACAATATCCTGGCAGCCATCCTGATCGCCAATGCCTTCCTGGCCTTGTTTTACCATCTGGCTAGCGGCGAGATCAAACAATATATCCCGCAGCCGCGTGGCTTCTTTGGCCAGGCTGTGGAACAAACTCTTTATTACATACGCGGCATTTTCCGGGGCGAAGATCACCCCTTTGAGAAAAGCCGCGAGAAAAAGCTCAATCCATTGCAGCAGGTGACCTATTTTGGACTGTTGAACGTGCTGCTGCCCTTGCAGATTATCACCGGCGCACTGATGTGGGGCGCGCAGCGCTGGCCTGAGATCCCCAATGCTTTGGGTGGCCTGCCTTTCTTAGGGCCATTCCACACCCTGGTGGCCTGGTCACTGGTTGCTTTTATCATCATGCACGTTTATCTCACCACTACGGCAGGCCACACGCCTCAAGCCGGGATCAAATCCATGATCATGGGCTGGGATGACGTTGAAACTCACAGCTCAGCTTCGGAGGAGCAAAACTAATCATGACCACACTGACACGACCCCTCAATAATTTATTCCAGCGTACCAAAGCATTGATGCCCAAGGAAGCCAAGCCCTACGTGAACCCCTACTATGCGGGTATTCTCCTGGGCCTGGTATTGTTCGCTTCATTCTTCTTCACAGGCAATGGCCTGGGAGCGTCCGGTGGCTTGAACCGCATCCTGGTCTTCTTTGAAGACCTGATCGTCCCCGGGCACGTAAACAACACACCCTACTTGCTGGCCATGGCCGGTGGCACAAAGAATCCTCTGGATAGCTGGGTGGTCTTTGTTTCCTTCGGGGTTGTGGCCGGAGGTTTTGTGGCGGGCCTGCGCAATGGTCGCATCAAGCTGGAGACACGTAAAGGACCCAATATTTCCAATCGCAGCCGCTGGGCCATGGCCTTTGCTGGCGGCATCTTCATGGGCTTCGGCGCTCGCCTGGCACGTGGCTGCACGTCCGGTCAGGCGCTTTCTGGCGGGGCGGTTCTCTCCGTTGGTAGTTGGGCCTTCATGTTTGCCGTGTTTGCCGGGGCTTATGCCATAGCTTACTTCGTGCGCAAGGCCTGGAATTAGGAGCATCGCGATGACTATTTTTCCCATATCCCTTAATGAAATATTCCTCCCTATCGGCGTTTACGCTGTTTTCCTGGTGATTGGTTTTGCCTTCGGTTATGTGCTGGAGATCGCCGGTTTCGGCAACTCACGGCTTTTGGCAGCCCAGTTCTATTTCAAGAATCTGACTGTACTCAAGGTCATGTTCACCGCCATCATCGTAGCAATGGTGGGCATTTTCCTCACCACCGCGGTTGGCCTGTTGGATTACAACCTGATCTGGGTCAATCCTACTTATCTGTGGCCCGGCATTATTGGCGGCTTGATCATGGGGGTCGGCTTCATCGTTGGCGGTTTTTGCCCTGGTACCTCGCTGGTAGCAGCTGCTACGCTCAAAGTTGATGGCTTCTTCTTTGTGGCAGGCGTATTGACCGGCATCGTAGCTTTTGGCGAGTCCGTCTCTCTGTTTACTGATTTCTTTTACTCATCTTACATGGGCCGCTTCACGCTCATGGACCTGTTCAATACCAGCACCGGCGTAGTTGTAGTCGGCGTGGTCTTGATGGCCTTGTTCATGTTTTGGGGCGGCGAAAAACTGGAACAGATCATTGGCAAGCAGGATTCAAAACTCTGGCCGCGCTGGCGCTATGGTGCGGCCCTGGGTTTGGTAGCCATCGCCGCAGTTGTCCTCGTCATTGGCCAGCCTACAAATGAAGATAGGTGGAACACAATCTCGGTTGAGAAACAACCACGCCTGGATGGCCGTACTGTACAAATCCATCCGGGAGAACTGCTTTCCTTACGCGACGACAGCAAGATCAAGCTGGTGATGTTGGATGTGCGTAAAGAAGCGGATTACAACGTCTTTCATTTGCTGGATGCCAACCACACACCCCTTGATAACATTCTGGCCTACGTTCCCGATTTGATCCTTGAACCAGCCAACACGGTCTTTGTGGTGATGAGCAATGATGAAGCAGGGGCTACAGAGGCCTGGAAGACCCTGGTGGCCGAAGGTGTACCCAATGTGTATATCCTGGAAGGCGGCATCAATAACTGGTTGTCGATCTTTGGGCATGAAGAATTTGCCAGTTCGGGCCAGCTTTCTGCTCTCAGCGATGACACTCTGCATTACGATTTCCCGGCCGCGGTTGGGGCCCGCCATCCGGCGGCAGACCCCGAAGCCGATCACTACAATTTGATCTTTGTTCCGAAAGTAGAGCTTGAACTAAAGCGTGCCCCCTCTGGTGGAGGCTGCGGTTAATTTCGATTGTTGCTCTTTTTATTCCATAATAAAGAGAGGGATTGATTTGCAAAGACGTCCAGGCAACTGGGCGTCTTTGTTCTTTAACTTCGTTTCAGAAATCGTTTATGTAGATGCCTATAACGATTGACTTTCTGCTACAGCCTTGTTAAAGTGAGGGAAAAATACTGGGACTTCCATGACACAACCTGACCTTTTTCTTCGTTTTGGGGTGGCGCTTGCCATCGGTTTCCTGATCGGCTTACAGCGCGAGTTCGCCTGGGGCACCAAAGGCCGCGAGATCGTTGCTGGGGAACGCACATTTGCGCTCATCAGTTTAAGTGGCTGCCTGGCTGCCATGCTGGCCGATTTTTCAGGAGTACCCCTGATACTTTTCGGTGTCATATTGACCGTGGGGGTCATGGCTGTTGTGGCGTACTACGTGTATGCATTGCAGGGCCACACTGGGCTAACCACAGAGATCGCCATCCTGTTGGCATTAATGATCGGCATCTTATGTTTTTGGGGCGAGTTGATGCTGGCGGCTGCCATAGGTATTGCCACCACTGTGCTTCTGTCACTCAAGGTGGAGACTGACCGTTTTGTGAGCGCCTTGACCCGCCAGGATATCTCTGCGGCCCTCCAGTTTGCGGTCATCACGGCCATCATCCTGCCGATATTGCCGAACCAGGCCTTATTGCCCCCTCCATTCGACGTGCTCAACCCTTTCAAGATCTGGTTGATGGTGGTGTTCATCTCCGGCATTAATTTCCTGGGTTACGTGCTGGTCAAATTGGTTGACCCGCGCCAGGGCATTGGGCTGATAGGGTTGTTGGGGGGCATTGTTTCCAGCACGGCAGTGACACTGGGCTTTTCCGAACGCAGCAACCGCGAGACGGGTTTTGAGAAGCCCTTTGCCCTGGCGATCATGGCGGCCTGGACGATGATGTTTGCCAAGGTTTTGGTTGAGGTTGGGGTGGTCAATTTTGCTTTACTGAATCTCGTGTGGAAACCGATCGTGTTTGCCGGGCTTGTGGGTCTTGGCTATATCGTCTATCTTTTCCTAGCCCAGCGCACGACCGAGGAGGGCGAGGTTGCGTTGGGCAATCCCTTCGACCTGTCGTCGGCCATCAAATTCGGTTTCTTTTATGGCCTGGTGCTGTTGGTGGCGCGCACTGCTGAGATTTACTTTGGCGACATTGGCGTGTTGGTGTCTAGTGTGTTATCCGGGCTGGTAGACGTGGATGCCATTACCTTGTCGGTGTCCGACCTCAGCCGCACCGGATTGTTGGACAGTAACGTGGCGGCGCGCGCTGTGGTGCTGGCAGCCATGTCGAACACCCTTGCCAAGGGGGGCATGGTTTTGTTGGGTGGTTCGCCGGGGCTACGCCGAGTAATGCTGCCCGGGTGGTTGCTGATGCTTGCAACAGGTATCGTGGCGGCATTATTTATCTAACGCAACTCGTAAAGTTACAAGATTATTCTTCGACCTGCAGGCCAGCCGTATGACTAAAGCCGAAGAAAGCCACGGTCACAGGATGATAATCAAAGCCGAGGCTCTCCACACGAATGACGTGCTCACCAGGGGTAAAGCTAGTGACCTCGATATAACCGCCAAAACGTCCAAATTCATTCCAGATCTCGGCGGTGTTGCCGCGCCACACTTCTTCGCTGTCAAAGAGCACGCGCGCCCAACCGATAGTGTAATCGCCGAATATTTGCACCCCAATTGACTCATAGTCTTCTGAGGTGACGGCTTCCACCCAACTGCCCTCACCCCACAGGACACGGCTGAGGCCATAAGGGATACTCTCATCATTGTGGCGCACTTCGATACCCTCGGGAGAAAGCATTTCATCACTGTTGGCGTTGGCGATCACGTCAGGTTTAACAACAAATTGGCGGGCTTCACCTTTGTATACGGTGACATCAACACTGAGAGTACCTACCTCATACCCTCGTAATTGCGAAGGGAGCGGGTCCTCACAGCCCACCGGTTTGCGGAAATGGTCACTGGCCCCGGTCATTTCGTTAGGTGGGAAGCAAGCCCCCCACTCCTGAGCGCTGAGGTTCTCGCCGCGCAAACGAATAGAACAACCATCCTCCACCAGTTTCAGGGTGAGGAAGCGGTCAGCCAGGCCCCAGCGGTCTTCCAAACGCCAACGATACTCCCCCACCTCATCTGGACAATAGGGATCGTTAAACAAGAACAATCGGTCACCCTTTATTTCATAGGAGGCGATGCTGGTCCAGCCTGTAACGTTGTAGTAGATGCGCATGACACCCTGGTCGAAGCGCAGCTTCCAGATGCCGCCTGCTGGCCGGTAATCAGCGCAGCGGCGGCAGGCCCACCACTGCGGCCAGGTTTCATCGAACTTGGCATAAGTGCCGTCAATGAGTGTGCGTTCAGTAGCGGGCAAAGGTGTGTTGTGAGGATAAGGAGTGCGCTCCTGCAGGTTGAGCCAGTTGTTGGTAGCCGTGGGCGAGGTTTCGATGAGGGTTTCAGTAGGGGATTTTACGGCGGGCTGTCGTGCACAGGCAGTTAGCAAGATCAGTAAAGTTAGCAAAAGTAACTGGTTATGACGGAAAGACATGGTTTGTCTCCTCACAATTGCACACGCTGTTCTATTTATATTATATGCCTTTGTGATCTGTGTTATAGCGCCAGAGCAACAAACCAGGTAGCTTTTGGTTTGTTGCTCAAATCTCAAAAGATAGCCTTGACTCTTGTCAACATATAATTTATTATATAGAAATAATTATCTATTTAGCATGGAGATTACATGGTTCAAAAAAGATATGATGCAGTGGTGATCGGGGCCGGATTGGGTGGACTTAGCGCAGCGGCCTACCTGGCGAAGGATGGCAAAAGTGTACTGGTACTTGAGCATCACACTGTACCTGGGGGTTATGCCCACGAGTTCCGTAGAGGGCACTATCGATTTGAAGTAGCCTTACATGCCCTAGATGGGGCCGGACCTGGGGGATGGGCCTACCCCATCTTGAGCGATCTGGAACTGCTGGATCAAGTGAACTTCCAACGGCTGGACCCTTTTTATACGGTTAAATTCCCAGAACATGAAGTCACCGCGTTCGCGGATCCATTTGCATATGAGGCTGAATTGATCCAGCACTTCCCAGACGAAGCGCACAATATCAGGGAAATGATCGATCAGATGGTCAAAATATATTATGAGGTCAGACGCTTTATCTCAGATGGCCAAATGAACCGACGCTCACCCATCGAGGAAATCCACGGAGAATTCCCAAATATGCTTGCAACGATGTCGCAGAGTTGGTATGATTTTATGTCAGGTTTCATTCAAGACCCCAAACTCAAGGCGGTATTCAGTACACTATGGGGCTATTACGGCCTGCCTCCAAGCACATTGAACGCTGCAACTTTTATTTTTCCCTGGGTAAGCTACCACCTGTTTGGGGCCCACTACCCAGAGAAAGGGAGCATGGCCATCAGCCGCGCCCTTGAAAAAACAATTGTGAAATATGGGGGCGAAATCCAGTACCGCCAAACTGTGAACAGGATTGTGGTTAAAGATGGACTGGCTGTTGGCGTAGAAACAGACAAGGGACTAAGCATTGAAGCAGATATTGTTGTGAGCAATGCCAACGCGCCAGACACAATCCTGCGATTTATTGAACCGGAACATTTACCCGACACTTATATCCAACGAGCAGAAGCGGCACTTGCCAAACCATCGCTCTCTAACCTGGTTGTGTACATGGGCTTAGAGCGCAGTCTCGCAGATGAAGGCTGGCCCCACCATGAATTGTTTGTCTCCCCCAGCTACGATCAAGAATACGAACACAAAAACGTGCTGGCAGGGAAATTCGAAGACCCCAGCCTGGTCATCACACACTATTCACACGTTGACCCAACTTGCGCCCCAGATGGAGCCAGTGTTGTATCGTTGTTCTCCCTAGCGCCATGGGATTATGAAAATCAATGGGGCACGGGGGATGACCCCACGAATTACAGCAAGAACCCACGTTACCAGGAAATAAAACAGGGCGCTGCCGACACCTTGATTTCAGCAGCCGAAAAACACCTTCCGGGTCTACGGGAATCAGCCAAATTTGTTGAAGTTGGGACACCCTTAACCAATATGCGCTATAGCCTAAACCCGGGAGGGAGCATTTATGGCTCAGAGCAAAGTGTAGAAAATATGCACATCGGCAGGTTGCAGGAGAAAACACCTATTCGCAACCTGTTTTTGGCAGGGGCATGGGCTTTTGGCGGGGGCATGAGTGCCGCCATGCTTTCAGGCCGCAATGCCGCATGGCTGGCTGATGCATATCACAAAGGAGAGGAAGTGACGCCTTTAACAGGTATCTCTCTAGAAAGTAATTTTGATGAGCAAAATGAAGGATTACAGACAATAATGAGTGATCATAAAGTACCCGCCATCGAACTCACCGCGACAGTATCTGGCAGAAAGGTTTCGCTGAATAAGCTAGGCGGCCCCGCAGTATTGCTATTTCACACACAAGAGACGGCAGCCGCAGCTGGCGAGATCGATGAAAACCTGCGACAAGCCTACCCGCAAAGCTCCGATTTATTCGTAGCACATATTGTGTTCTTAAAAAGCATACCAAAGATGTTTCGCGGCATCGCACGGGGTGCTTTACGAAAAGCCTACCAGGAAGCTTCGGAAACTTTGGAGAAAGGCTTAGCTCCCAAAGATTATGTTGTGATCCTGCCAGATTGGGAAGGACAGGTAACTGAAGCCTTTGGCTTGAAGGACCTGGCAAAAAATGTTGCCGCGGTCATCCTGGATGAGAAGGGAGAGACGGTTGGTGTCTATCAGGAAGACAATCTGGCAGAAATTACCAAGGAGGCGCTGGAGGGAATACTGGCATTAGAACCAGTTTCGCTTGCCACCACCAATTAGCCAGGAACCTCTTAGGCGTATTAAGGGCGCCTAACATTCTTCGTCATAATGCGTTTTCACTTTCTCAAATAAGAAGGAATAGTCTACTTTCCCAACTCCTTCAGTCTCTCCACCCTCTCCTTCTCATTCTCCACCAGCCAGGCATCCTGGGAGAGGATAGCGTAGGCTTCTGCGAAGTGAGGTCGGGCTTCAGCTTCACGGTTTAGCGCCAGCAGGTTTTCACCCATTTCTTCCTGTGTATAACCAGAGGGCTGGCCGAGTTCTTCATACTCCGCCAACAAATTCTGTTGGATGGCCAGGGCTTCTTCAATACGCTTCAAGGAGCGCAGACAGCGGGCCACACACCATTGCGCGACACGAATGTTCTCGGCATCGTCTTGTTCGCGGCGGGCAACCAAAGCCTGCTCGAACATCTCCAGGGCTTTTTCAAATTCATTCTGATCGTGATAGGTCCAGCCGATGTTGTTGAACAAAGAGCCGAGCCAGCGACGCGCATCCGGGTCTGTGCTGGCCTCAGCATATTCCATTGCTTTCAGGTTCCAGGCCAGGACTGCATCTCCGCTTTCGGCAATGGCGACCATGTGGGCGGCATCGACGGCCAGCCCTTCTTCTCCAACCTCACGCCCTAAATCCCAGGCTTCAACGAATAAGGGTTTAGCCTGCTCTTTTTTGCCTAAGGAATTGAACGTGCGCCCGCGTTCCAGCAAATAACGCACTCTGGCGCGTGCTCCGGCCTGCCCCAGCAAAGCCTCGGCATCATCCAGGATGGCATGCGCCTCATTGAATTTGCGCTGCAAGCTCTGCGTGCGGGCCAACTGGGTCAGCAATTCGGCATGGTAGGGGATGTCCCCACTGGCTTGGGCCTGCGGCAGGAGTTCGCGAAATTGTTGCTCCGTTTGCTCCGGTTTGTTGTAATCCCACAGTTCGTCGATCTTAGGCAGGTCGGTCATAGCAATAAATCCTAACGGTGGTTGGCGATCTCCTCGGGGCGGAAGACAACCTCTTCCTGTCCCATCAGCTTGCCCTCGATCTTCTCCACGATCAGATCCAGGTGGCCGGGGTTGTTGACGTAGTTCATGTCATCGGCGGGCACGGTCAGTACCGGGCAATAGGTGAAACCGTCGATCCAGTCCTCGTAGAGTTCATTCAGTTGGCCCAGGTAATCGGGAGAAATGGCATTCTCAAAGTGCCTGCCGCGGTTGGCGATGCGCGACATGAGCGTATTGACCGAAGCGCGCAGGTACACCACCAGGTCCGGAGGCCCCAACATCTCGGTCAGCAATTCGTACAATTCGCGGTAAGCGGCATGGTCACGCTCGGTCATCTGGCCGCGCTGGTAAAGGTTGCGCGCAAATATCTCGGCATCCTCATAAACCGTGCGGTCCTGGATCACGGAAGTAGGGTGGTTGATCAGGTCACGGTGGGAGCGCAAGCGATGGGTGATGAAGTAGACCTGGGAGTGAAAGGCCCAGGATTGCATATCACCGTAAAAATCTTCCAGATAGGGATTCTCACCGACAGGCTCGTAGTAAGGTTCCCAACCCAGCCGTTCACACAACATTTCCACCAATGTGGATTTGCCCACGCCGATATTGCCTGCTACGGCAACGAATTTCTTTTTGGGTGTCACGTTCTCTCCTCGTGTTTATTTGCAATGTTGGCCGCCAAAAAAGCCGCGGCACGGTTAGCTTCGTCGTCCATAATAAGTTCAATGTGATGGTCCGGCTGGTAATCGGCTACCTTGATCAGCCTTAGCGCAGAGGCAATCTCTGCATCAGATGGCGAAACCTCAGCCAGGCTGTTGGGCGTGTCATAGAAAAACTCGCGCTTAAATATAGCTTCGGCATCATCCAAATAAACCGCCAAGGGAAAAATCTGTGCCTCCATAAGGTCTTGGAAAAAGTGAGTACCAAATGAAGGCTCGGGAGCAGGCCCGACACCATCACCGGAAAGCTCCACCAAAGCTTGAGAATGATAAATGTCCGAGTAGCCTATCTTGACTCCCAGATCAGGATTGACGGTGCCCCAGCGGCCAGGCCCAATACAGATGAAAGTTTCATCTTTTAATGCTGCATTGAGGCGCCCGATGGCGCGGCCCAGTTTGCTGCGCGAAGCCTGATCCGGTAGCGCGTAGTAGCCCTCAGGCGGCACAAATAAGACGTAATTTATATCTTTCACATGTCCGTGCGGCACCACGCGCTCGGTGGCAAAAATGATGCGCTCTTCATCCAAATCATGCGGCAGGCGCACGTTGCTTTCCGCCAACTGGCTTTGCGGGCGGCACTGCAAGACAAATATGTCCACCTCTGGTTTAGCAGCGCGCGGGTCGCGTACTCGTAATGTGAATTCCAGATCAACCGGTACGCGATAATGTTCTTGCAGGGTAGCTAACATACGGCGCATGCGGTCGGCAAAGGGCGTACGGCGTAACAGTTCGTCAAAAGTGAGAACCAGATCATGGGATTGGTTAAGGAAATTGCTGCGGATAGGAGCCAGGAAACCATCTTGATAACTCTGGGCGATATAACGCAGAATAGGATATTGCGGGTCAAAGACTTCTCCTACCGGCAGTGTCTTCATCTCATTGTTCTGAATATCGATCAGGTCCAAGTGCTGTTGTGAGTGGTTGCGGATGTCTTTTGGATTGGCTGCAGGATGCAACAAAGGATGGCTGAGGGCCACGATACGCGGATAATCTTCCCCTACACGATCCACCGCACGGGTGCCCAACCCCCACACCAGGCGCACAAAGCCGGCTTCGCGCTCGATCTGCGGCGACCAGCGAAAGAGATTGCGGCTGAAGGCCACACCGGCGGCGTGCGGCAGATAATAGTCATTTAGCTGCTCACCTTGCACCACCTGGATGAGTACAGCAATACGTTCATCGTAGTCTTGCAAGCCCATACTGCGGCGGTAGAGCAGGGCATCCGGGTTGAGCGCACTGGCATATACACTGGAAATGGCACAGATGAGTTGCTTTAGATTCTCTTCGGGGCTGCCCTGGTTGGGGCAAAAATGGCTGTCATATTTGCCTGCAAAGGCCATCCCGAAATTGTCTTCCAGCAGACTGGAAGAGCGCACGATGATGGGGCGGTCACCAATGCGTTCCAGCATTTCCTCCAGTTGCTCATGGGAATCCGGAGGGAAGGGCTTGCAAGTATACTCTTCCTGGATAGTGGGGTAATCGGCGTGCATTTCTTCTTCAGTTTTGTATTTCTGGTCGGCCCACTTCATCAAGTCGTTATGCACCATGAAGGCATACATCACATCGGCGCCAAGGAAATAGGAGGGGGGGATATAGATACTATCTACCACGTCCTGATTGCCAACCTCTTTGAGGATGCGCTCGGCCAGAAGCATACCGGCTGCTTTACCCCCGATCTTCCCGGCCCCGATCTTATGTTTGCGGATGTCCACGAGATCGCTGACCTTGAACCAGTCTTTGGCAATATTGATGTATGCAAGTTGGTCACTAATCATGTTGCGGATCAGCACTACTTTGATCTCTTGCAACCGCGCTTTATACTCTTTGCGTTCTTCCTCTGGCATATTAAGAATGGCCAGGGCCTGCTCGAACAGCACCTCCTGCGGCGCCAGCTCAGGATTGACTGTATCGAAGATCTCATCGGTTTCCGCGCCGCGTTCGGCCAGGGCCTGGCGCACAATGTCCTCAAATAACTCAAAGGAGAGGTTCTGTGCAAAATGCAGGTCGATGAGGTAATTGCGTACGCTGATGACGCGTTCTTTCCACACATGAGCGGGTTCTTCCCCAAAGGGATCGGTCAGCCCTTCGCGCGCCTGCGACAGAATGGCCTGTTCACGCACCATCGTATCGAACTCTTTGGAGGAGAAGATGCCGCGTTCGTACAACTGGCGCAGCATACGATTGCGGATGCGACGTTGAAAGATGGGGTATTGTGCCAGGGCTAGATAAATACGGTAAGTGGGGTCAGAGCCGGGTAGCGTCATGAGGTGAAAGATTTGAAAATCGGGAATCGTGAGACGATGGTTGCTCTCAAGGTTCACAGCAAGTATACAACAGCGCGGAGTCGGTGAGGTTTAAAATATTGGATTGGAAATAAAAAAGGCCGGTCATAAGACCGACCCAGAGTTGTTTATGCGTCGTGGAGTTTGACGTTCAACGTAGTCGAACTTATGGCCAACTCCTAAAGTAGCTGCTTCGCAGCTACGTCAATTTCCTAAATGCATGGGCATGATAACGTGCAGGAAACCATCCTCGCCCAGCGGGCGAATCATGCCGGGGGCGGCAGAGGCCGTTGTCTCCAAAGCCACGTTAGGCGTCTCGACCACATCCAGCACCTCGCGCAGGAAACGCACGTTAAAGGCGATTAAAACAGGATCGCCCTCGATGGTGGCGTCCACCACAGTTTCATTGGAGCCGGTCTCTTCGGACTGAGCGGAGATCTCAATCGCACCCGGTTGCATATCGTCACCTGGGGTGATGTTGAGGCGCGCGATGAGTGAACCTTCACGCGCAAAGATCTCAGCCTGCTTGCAAGCCTTGAGAAACGCATCCGTGGCAACCACTGTGCGGGTCTTACTGCCATTGGGGATGATCTGTTCGTATTCTGGGAAATTGCCTTCGATCAACTGCGAGGTCAGCTCGATGTCCGGCAAGCGGAAGACCACCTGACCACGACCAGGAGGCAACACCATGGTGACAGTTTCATCGCCATCACCGGCAATACGGGCCAACTCACTGAGGGCGCGAGCCGGAACCACAGCATGCACGCTAGGCGAATTGCCATTGGACAAGTCCGCGGTTCGTACGGAAAGACGGAAACCGTCCGCCGCAGCCATGGTCAGCTCACCATCTTCAACTGTGATCAATACGCCGGTCAGCACTGGGCGGGCTTCATCTGTGGAGGCAGCAAAGGCCACCTGGCGAATCATCTCTTTGAGGTCGGATACGTTCAGTTCCATCCCGCCGTCCAGTTCATAGGCAGGCATGGGTGGGAACTCCTGAGCATCAATGCATTTGATATCGGTATTGCTGGTGGCACTGTTAACGTGCAAACTCTGGCTACGTACGTTGAGGTCCATGTCGATCTGCTCGTTGGGCAGGGTGTTGATCAGATCACTAAAAGTACGCGAGGGCACGGTCGTGCTGCCTTCCTCCTCGATCTTGGCCCCAATCCAGCAGGTAATGCCCAACTCCAGGTTGGTGGCGGAGAGACGCAGGCGGCCTTCATCCGTGGCAACCAACACATTTGCCAACACAGGGAGGGTGCTGCGAGGCGATACCGCCCGCGAAACAATGCCCAAACCCTTGGCGAGATTCTCTTGCAATACGGATACTTTCATGCCTGTAGCCCTCAAAGTGGGATTAGTTCAAAAACAAATCAAGTGGTGTACTGGATTGATTATAACAAATAGAAATCGGAATCCAAAATAATGCACAAGATGCGATTTGCAGACAATGAAACTCGTTAGTGAAATTTGGGGCTTGACAAGTCCGATCAAAATTCTCTAATCTGGATTAGATTGGTAGTATTTACGGAACTATGCGAAAGAATTTCTATCTGACTTGCATTTGTATGGGACGGGGCAAATAGCCGCCGTCTCTTCCGTATTCTAAAACCACATAACGGAATAAAGCAGCTTTTGCCTCGCTATGAACCTGTTTCAAGCGTTTGCAAAAGCTGTTTTTTATTTCCCCTGGCTTATTGAACATACTCTGATCAAATCGAGGATTTTGATGGTGCACTGCATTTGTATCAAGCGGAAAGAAAGTTGAACAGGTGGGTCGCCTGGCCTGCCGCTTGCTTTCCGCATTCATGTAAAGGCCAGGCAGCCCTGTTTGACAAAGGGCAAAATACAAACTAGAAGCTTGTTACAAAAATAAAAGGAATACAGAAAATGAGCAGCAATGGATACGCAAATCCCGAAGTCCTTGTAGATACCGATTGGGCAACAAACAATCTCGACAATGAAAACATCCGCTTTGTTGAAGTTGATGTGGATACCAGTACCTACGAAAAAGGCCACATCCCAGGGGCGGTGGGGTGGAACTGGCAAATTGACACTCAGGACGCCGTTACGCGTGACATCCCTGACGAAGAAGCGTTCACTGCTTTAGTGCGTCGCTCGGGCATAAGCAATGAAACCACAGTTGTGCTGTATGGAGACAATAACAACTGGTTTGCAACATATGCCTTTTGGCTTCTCAAGTATTACGGTCATGAAAAAGTACTTTTGATCAATGGTGGCCGCAAAAAATGGGAAGCTGAAGGGCGCGAGTTGGTTGTTGATATTCCCGATTATGCACCAACAGCTTATCAGGTGACCACAATCGACAAGGACATCCGTGCCCTGCGTGACTTCGTAGAAGCCAGTCTTGAAGAAGGAGCTCGCACACTCATCGACGTGCGTTCGGCAGCAGAATATTCCGGTGAATCATTAGCCCCAGAGGGCATCCCGCAGGAAGGCTCGCAGCGTGGGGGGCACATCCCCGGTGCTGCCAACGTACCGTGGAGCAGCACGGTTGCTGATGATGGCAGCTTCAAGCCAGCAAAAGCACTTTGGGATCTCTATGAACCCCTGGGCGTCTCTCCAGACAAAGAAGTGATCGCCTATTGCCGCATTGGTGAACGCTCCTCTCATACCTGGTTCGTGTTACGTTACCTTTTGGGCATCTCAAAAGTTCGTAACTATGATGGGTCGTGGACAGAATGGGGTAGCCTGATCGGTGTCCCCATAGAAAAAGGATAAGCTTTAAAAGCGTGGAGGTGGTGTGAGTTACACACCACCTCCATATTGCTTTGTTCTTTTGCTCTTACGTTATCTAGTCATCAACCCAGGCTGATCTGCCTCACTGAGTCAACAATGTGCGTTGGCCGGAAAGGAAATTTCTCCACATCCTCCCGCGTGGTCACGCCACTCAACACCAGCACAGTCTCCATACCAGCCTCAACGCCACCCACGATATCTGTGTCCATACGGTCACCGACCATAGCCGTTTCTTCGGAGTGTACATCCAGGTAGTTGAGGGCCGTGCGCATCATCAGGGGGTTGGGTTTACCCACAAAGAAAGGTGCTTTGCCGGTGGCCGTTTCGATCAAGGCTGCCATGGCGCCACAAGCAGGCACGATGCCATGTTCGCTAGGCCCGGAGGGGTCCGGGTTAGTAGCAATGAAGATGGCCCCTTTTTCGATCAGGCGGATGGCCTTGGTTATTTCTTCGTAGTTGTAGTTCTCCGTCTCGCCCAGCACCACGTAATCCGGCTCGATATCCGTGATGACGTAATTGACATCGTGGATGGCCTGCGTAAGGCCACTGGCCCCGATCACGTAGGCTGTGCCATTGGGGCGCTGGGAATCGAGGAAACGCGCCGTGGCAATGGCTGAAGTAAAGATGCACTCCCCGGGGATTTCCAGGCCGTTGGTCTTCAGGCGATGGGCCAGGTCGTTGGGCGTATACAGCGGGTTATTCGTCAACAAAAGGAAGCGGCGCTGTTGTTCCTTTAACGTCGCGATGAAGTCCAGTGCCCCAGGGATCGGTTTGCTGCCGCGCACCAGCACGCCGTCCATATCTATCAGGAAATTCTTTGATTTGATCATGTACTCTACTTTGTTTCGTTATTTTCCCCCGATTATACGGTGCTTAGCGGGAAATGGAAGAAACAGTTCGTAAAGGTTTTTTAAACGCTATGCTGACCGCCCTGAGCAATTTACTCTAGGCAATTTGTGGCGAGACAGGCCTAATCTCGTTGAGCAGTCGCTGGTAACGCCCCATCAAAGCATCAAAGGTCGTTTCCCAACCCATACCCTCGGCACGCACACGCCCCTGTATGCCCATCTCTTGGGTTCGTTGGGGGTCATTTACCAGTTCCCTGACCATTTCTGTCAAAGTGCGTCTATCCTCCGGTGGGTAGAGAAGGCCCGATACTCCGTCTTCAACTAGATTAACCACCCCTCCAGAAGCAGGGGCCACCACGGGTAGTCCAGAGGCCATAGCTTCCACCACCACGTTGCCGTAGGTTTCTTCGGCCCCAGTGAACACGAAAAGGTCAGCAGCGCTGTAAGCACAGGCCAGGTCCTCTCCATGCAGGTAGCCGGTAAAGGTGGTGGACGTACCAGCATATAAGCTTTCAAGGTGCTGGCGGTGAGGACCATCTCCTACAATTGCCAAGCGGATGCCGTCGATTTCTTTTGCAATAGGCAACAACATATCGGCGCGTTTTTCGCGTGACAGGCGGCTCACAAAGAGAATCAACAACTTATCAGTTTCACCGTCCATCAAGCGTTCTCGCCAGGTTTCGGAGCGTTTGGCGGGCGTGAAACGCTCCAGGTCAACACCCCCGGGCCAAACAGCGACACGTTTGAAGCCTTTGGCCATGATCTGCCGGCGAGTGAATTCAGAAGGCACAAGATTGAGGTCGGCGCGGTTATGCACAACGCGGTAAAAACGATAGATAGTCTCTGACAAGGCGCCCATGCGCCAGCGACGAGCAAAACCGGACATATCCGTATGGTAGGAGGCCACAATGGGAATCCTGAGTTTACGCGCCACGCGTAATCCGGCCAGGCCCAACAAAGTAGGGTTCACCAGATGGATAAGGTCGGGTTGGAATTCCTTGATCCTCTTCTCAACACGCGCCGCAGGGTTGCCCATGCGGATCTCGGGGTAGAAAGGTGGCCTGACGCTGCGATGCTGGTAGATGGGAGTGGCGGCATATTCATCGATTGTGCCGCTGGGAGCGAACATGATGCTATCGTGCCCTTCGTCTTCCAGGTATTCAAAAAGGTGCTGAAGGGTGATGACAATGCCATCGATTTTTGGAAGGAACGTTTCGGTGAAGTAGGCGATTCTCATGGTCAAGCCCTGTTCAAAAAGGTTTATTAATTTATACGGTAAAAGCCTTCATGGGTTGCTGATAAATATCCAACCCCCGGCCAGTAGAGCAGCCAGGATAAAAGTGGCGATCATCGCCAAAATAAAATCACCATCGTCGCGCTGGTTCTTGAGGCTCAGGTCGGGTGCTTCACCTACCAACTGGTAGATAGGACCACCTACCCAAGCGATCATCACACCACCTAAGGCACCCCCGAAATGCCCCCAGTTGTCAATACCTGGGGTTAGGCCAATGAGGAAATTGATCACAGCTAACCGTACAATGGAGAAGAATGCCGCCCGCGCTCGTGGTCCAAAGACACGCTGATTCTGGTAAAAGAACACGCCCTGCGCAGCAAACAGGCCAAAGACGGCCGTAGAAGCGCCTAACGAGGGTGCTTCGGTGAGCACAAAGGAAGCCACGACCCCAGCAAAGCCGCTGACCAGGTACATGGCCAGAAATTTCCAGGAGCCGTAATGGCGTTCCAACTCCGGGCCGAGGATGTAAAGCGCATACATATTGAAACCAATGTGCAGCAGACCGGCATGCAGGAAGACCGGTGTGATCAAACGCCACAATTGCCCGTTTAGGATTAGACCGTTGTCTTTCAGTCCGTAACATGCGGGTAGATCGCCGGTGGAAAACACGGAACCCGGCTCGAACCAGGGACAGAGACGCGGGTCAAAGGCAAATTCAGTGATCATTTGCAGCAGAAAGATAATTATTGTAAATCCCAATAACCCATAGGTCACGTAGGGTGTTACTTGAGGCAGGCGGATGGCCACGCGCTGCGGCTCAATGCGTGGTTGGGCTGGTGGCTGGCTCTGCGCTCCGGGAGGCTGGTCGAGGGGATGAACCTGCGGTTCTTCAGGATTGTCCTGATCTTGTGGTTCTTCGGGTAGATTGCGTGGGTCTTCGCTCACAGGTTCACCTTGCGGGGTTCAGTGCGGTGGTGTTCCGCCGTAATGATGGACAAAACTGTATCTACAGTGGCTTCCAATTCATTCTCACGATTGACCACAACGTAATCGAATTCCTTGATGCGTTTTAATTCTTGCCGGGCGGTAGCAATCCGTAAAGCCAGCCCTTCACTAGTCTCCGTTTTGCGGGCGTTCAGTCGTCTGACCAACTCCTCTTCATCTTCCGTTGTCAGGAAGATCAATATGGCTTCCGGGCTGATCTTGCGTACGGTCGCAGCCCCCTGCACGTCGACGCGCATGACCACATCTTTGCCGCTGGCCAGCGCCTGGCGCACCTGCTCTTTGGGAATACCCTTGTAGTCATTGTAAACAATGGCGTACTCCAGCAGTTCGTCCTCATCGATCATCTGGGCAAATTCTTCGTTAGAGATAAAGAAGTAATCTTTGCCGTGCTCCTCTTCAGAGCGTGCCGTTCGCGTGGTGGCCGTCACCACAAAGTGGAAGGGCAAGCCGCGGGTTTTCATGGCTTCCACCACACTGTCTTTCCCCACCCCGGAAGGGCCAGAAACCACGATCAAGAGTGGCTCATTGCTTTGGCTGATCTCAAATTCCTGGCTCAAATTTCGCTCCGCTAAATATAGATACAAGAACCAATTATACTTTGTAGGTAGCTCTAGGTACTAAGTCCATGGTGAAAAACCAAATCAGTATAAGTTGTTTCAATTTGTTATAATCAATAAATAGGACGTTTCGTATGCCCGTTTACCCCTACACTTGCCAGGATTGTAAAAAAGGGTTTGCCGTTTTCCTCAACTATGAGGAATATGGTAAAAAACTAGTGCAATGCAAGTATTGTGGCAGCGAGCATGTGCAGCGCCGTCTGGGGCGTGTACGCTTCGCCCGTTCTGAAGGAAGTCGTATGGCGTCATTAGCAGACCCATCCAGGCTGGCCGGATTGGAAGACGACCCCAAAGCCATGGCGAAGCTGATGCGTCAGGTGGGGGACGAAACAGGTGAGGATATGGGTGAAGAATTTGGAGAAGTGGTGGGCCGCCTGGAAGCGGGCCAAAGCCCTCACCAGATTGAAAAGGACTTACCGGATCTGGGAGCCGATGGGGACTTGTAAGTAGAGAAATTTACGCAGACTTTACTTTTTGCGCCAGACGCTCAAGGATGGCCCGCCGCATATCTTCCTGCACTTTCTCCGGAGGCTGTGTGCCGTCAACTACTACCCAGCGCTCTGGGTCCTCCGCCATCATAGTTTGATAACCTTTGTAAACCCTTTCGTGGAAAGCCAGGTCATAATCGTCCAGCCGGTTCCATTTGCCGCTTTTCTGGTTACGCTGCAAGCCGACCTCGGCCGTAATGTCCAGGAAAATCGTCAGGTCGGGTTTCAGCCCACCCGTAGCGAATTGAATGATCGCTTGTAACTCTTTCAGGTTCACCTGATGCCCATAGCCCTGATAGGCAATGGTTGAGTCAGCGTAACGGTCGCATAGCACCACTTTGCCCTCTACCAAGGAAGGTCGAATGACTTCATTGACCAACTGTGCCCGCGAGGATTGGAACAACAATATCTCGGTGCTGGGGTGCATGGCCTTGTTCCTAAGGTCCATGATGACCTTGCGAACCTGGTCGCCAATATCTGTACCACCAGGTTCGCGCGTGGGCACCACGTGAAAATCCTGCTGCTCTAAATATTTGACAAGGGGATCGATCTGGGAAGTTTTACCGCTGCCGTCGGGGCCTTCTAGAGTGATGAACATTAAGTTAGATGCTATTCCCGAAAGATACGCACGCGGCGGTTGGGTTCTTTGCCGTAAGAATGGGAGACCAATTGGGCTTCCTGTGCCATCTGGTGCTGAATACGCCGCACGTAAGAGGACGCAGAAGGCAACTCCACCCAGCGTTCCCCATTCATCACCGCCGCTATCGCACGTTCGGCCTCTTCAAGGGCCTGTTCTTCGTTGCGACCAGCAGGTTCTTCAAGGCGCAATTCAAACAGGTTAGAGAGGAACTGCTCCATTTGTTTGACCGTATTGGAGCGCAGCACGTACACCGGCATGCCGCGCTGTTCAGCGTTCATGACCGTGCGCTGGCGTTTGCGATAATGGCTGCGTAAGGTGACCAGCACATCGGCCTCGCTGACATCTTTGGTGATCACGATGGGCACACCGAGGCGTTTGGCTGCATTTGCCAGGCGGTTGCGCGCTACCCCGTAAGCATAGATCTTGAGCGCTTCTACAGCCTGGCGACGGCTGCTGCGCTCCGCGGCCTGGATGAACTGGTCTGAGACCCGTCTTTCGCCCCCTTCAGAGTTGCCCCCATTATTGCGGCGCGGGCCACCCACCTGGCTCATAGCCGTGCGGCGGGCGGTGGCTTTTACAGGCGCAGGGGTTTCAACGGCAATGCCACCTTCTTCAGTGCGGCGGCGCACTTCAGGCTGCAAGGGCGTGGCGCGTAATAAAGCATCCACCGCATCCGACACGTCAGGGTGCACGGCGATCTGGTCACGATGCTGGATCTCGACCAAAACATCAAAGGTGGGAGGGGAACGGCGTTCTAGTACAGTCTTCTGCGTACCGCGGCGGCGCGCCTCTTCATCAGAAAGCGTGACCGATTCGATGCCACCGATCAGGTCGGAAAGTGTGGGGTTGATTAGCAAGTTTTCAAGGGTGTTGCCGTGGGCGGTGCCAATCAGTTGCACACCGCGTTCGGCAATCGTACGAGCTGCCTGGGCTTCCAGTTCACGCCCGATCTCGTCAATCACGATCACTTCGGGGTTGTGGTTCTCCACGGCCTCGATCATGACTTCGTGCTGCAAAGAGGGCGTGGCCACCTGCATACGGCGGGCGCGACCCACAGCGGGGTGCGGCACGTCGCCGTCACCGCCAATTTCGTTGGAAGTATCTACAACAACCACACGCTTGCTTTCCGCCAGAATGCGGGCTGCCTCGCGTAACAGTGTCGTTTTACCAACCCCAGGACGGCCTAATAACAGTAAGCTTTTACCACCATCGATAAGATCCTGGATGATGTCGATGGTGCCGTATACGGCGCGACCTACGCGACAGGTGAGACCCACTACCTCGCCCTGGCGGTTGCGGATAGCAGCAATACGGTGCAGGGTGCGCTCCAGGCCGCCACGATTGTCCTCATCGAAGCCACCCAGTTGGTTGACAACGTGATCGATGTCCTCGCGGGTCACTTCCCGCTCAACCAGGGTCACTTCGCCGCTGGTCAGGCGCGCGGTGGGAACGCGCCCCAAATCGATTATCACTTCCAGAAGTTCATCACTGTGGTTGTGGTCTTTGAGCGCTTGTGCCAGGTCTTGCGGTAGTACCCCCAGTAAGGCGTCTAAGTCATCGGTAATCTGACGTTTACTCATGTTGTTCCCAGAATTCTACTACGATTATAACCCCTTTGAGGTTAAGAGTATTTAAAGGTCCAGTGGGCAATACTCCTCTAACTCCGGGCTATACCAGAACCAGAAACGCAAATCGCCGATAAACGAATAAACGTCACAGCGTTGTTTGCCGATGGATTGCAGATAGGCTTCGTACTCAGCCGCGAGTTGTGGGGCGCGCTCGGCTACTCCGGGATTGACCATGATTAGCGCGTTCTCATCATCAAATAGGGGAATTGCTTCTTCATAAGTCAGAATATTCGGTTGGCTTGGATTACCAAATACGCTCACGATCTGGAAGCGCGTTTTGTCAACTGGCACTTGATAAAGGTTCAACATACGCTCAAAAATAGGCACATTCATGCTAACTGCGTCGTTCATGATCACAATACGGTGATCAACGTTTTTGGGTTGGGAGAAGAAATCCTGGAGTACGCCCAACTGCATGGTGATGAAATGCTGGTAACGTCCTGATCGTTCAAAAGAAAGGCGGTAGCCTTGATATACATTCACGCACAATACCAAAACCACGCAGATATTGATCATCCCACGAGTAGTTTGGTCCGAGAACCCCAGTCGCTGAATCTGGGCAAAAAGCCAAAGGATCCCCACGCCGGCAAAGAAAACCTGCCAGGGGAGCAGCATAAACATGCGTGTAGCCGGGGGAGTGATGTAATTATGGATAACGCCTACTGCCAATAACATAAAGGCGAAGCTCACCAGCATAAAGAGCAAGAAACGCTCTTCACGCCAGCGCCAGACCAGGTAACTTAGCCCCAGGAAGAAAAACCCGGCGCTGATAACATCCATATACCCCACAACCACGAAATGTGATTCCTCAATGAAATATAGCGGTGAGATCAAGGCATAAATGAAGTTCGAGAAGCTATGGAAAAGTGCTGATGGGTTGGCACTTTCCGTGCTGGTCAAGAAACTGCCCGGCAGCTTAGAGGTCCAGTATAAGGGTTGGCTAAAGAGTGGAGAGATCAGCAGGAGGGCAGCGAAGGCAGTGGTGCCCCACTGCTTGATGGCTTGCCAATTGCTTGGTAGACCCTTGTATGTCAGTAAGAGTAAAAAGGGGACTGGGACAGTCAGGAGCGCGCCGGGGAAAGCATAAAAGCTCAGGCCTATCGCTGCGCCCAGGGCTGCATAACTCCACAAACCTGATGACTGTATGGCTTTGGCCGCCAGGTACAACATCAAGGCAGTTACGAACAGGGCCTGCATGTTGTTATAGCCAATACGGCTGAACGCAATGATGTAATGCGAACCCGTCAATAATATCGTGATGATCACCGCCACGCGTTCTTGTAAAAAGTTTTTCAGGAAACCAAAAAAGAACGGCAAGGTCATCACTGCCACATAGATACTGCTGAAACGCCAGGCAAAATTGCTCACTCCAAGGAGCTTCATGAAAGCAGCCTGAATGATGTTAGTCAGGTAAGGATGAGAACCATAGGTGAAAGCGCCTAAGAACAGCTTTTCTGATGTACTTACCCAAGGCTGCTCAAGGACCATTAGCGCATCATTTAAAAAAGCATAATCATCCCCTGCAATCGAGGTCCACCAGGCATTAATGTAGAGCGTATACACGAGCAGAGCCAGGCTCGTGATCCAAAAAGTTGGGCTGACCCTGTTGCGATAGGGCCATACAGTGAGATAGGCTAGGGCAGTTGCTACCAAAGCCAGCCAGGGGGTACGCGTAGTATCGTAAATACTAACCAACAGCCAGATTAGCGCCAGATGTGCCAGGATCATGGATGTCCAGCGTTTACCATGTTCTTTTAGTTTTTTCCCAATCGCTGTCAATGACACTTCATGCAGGGCGAAGCTCATTAACAGCAGAACATACAAAACAGCGTATTCCGCTCCGGATTGTCCGTTCCCATAACGCCAGGTACGCGCAGCTACCACGACGAGACATAGCATAGCTAAGAAGATCAGCCTGTGCGCCCAACGCCGCTGTCGATCCGAAATGGGCATGGCTATCAAGTCTTGTGCAGGCCCCTTATTTAGCCCCAGGTTTTTCACCGACACATCTTTTTTAGAAGCCAGACGCATGATGAGAAATAATGCTAACAAGGCAATCAAGATCAAGGGGAAGTAAGGTGGCAAGCGCAGGTCACAGAAGGCTTCTACCGAGCAGAAGACTGTACGCACCCTTTCAAAACGTGCCGCATCTCCCATCCAGCGGTCCTTGAATACTAGCCAAACTGGTATGCTTGCCAGCCCGAAGGGTAGGACCAGTTGCCACAATAAGCGTTGGTAAGTATCTTTTGAAAAATTTGATGGGGAGAGAGTGTCTAGCTCAGGGGCCTGAATTGCAGGGGGCTTGACAGTAGTAGGTTGCGCCTGGGCAGGTTTTGGATTTCGCAGAGTGGCAATCCATGCTTTGATCCTGCTCTGCAAGTTTTTGGGCGTGCTTAACGTGTCTTGCAGTATAGACTGGGGCCGCATGCTCAGGCCGCGTCTGCGACGCCAAACAGCAATGAGTATGCCGTCAACAATGATAGCCAAGATCAAGATGAACCAAAATATCGGTGAGCGCAGCATAGATTGGCCTTATTCTAATCCCGTATTAGCTTTCCCCAATGGCTGCACTATTGTCTAAGCAGGAATTCTTTTTCGTGTTGCAAATATGGCTTTGTGTAAGGCATCGTAGCTTTAGGTGTGCTGGCAGCAGCAATCTCAGGCAACGGCGCTGTCTTAAACTCTTTCACTCCGGCAGCCAGGCGCTTGACCATAACAGCCTGTCGCGGGCCAACTTCTACATCCAGGTTTTCCAGCGAAGCTTCCAGCCAGGAAGCATGGGAGCGCAGACCAATGTAGACTGGTCGTTTGGCGCTGGGTTTGAGTATATGTAACAGGTCAATCAAACGTTCCGCAACCTGGTCCGTTTCGGGGTGGAAGAAGGGCTGCAACCAGATACCACGCGGCCCGCTGACCACATCTACAAAAGCCAGCAGTTCACCCTCCTGGTAAAAGACGTAGCCGCTTTTGTCATCCCAATAGGGGGGTTCTACCTGCTGGACAAGCGCTGGCACAAGGTTATTGTATAAGGCATGGATGGCGAATTCATCTTCCGATTTCGGGCGTCGCCAGGGTGTCTCCCCTCTATCCATCTTGGGAACACTGGTTATCTTCCATATACGCTGGCGCGAATAGATAGAAAAACCAGCCTTGCGTAAAGCCTCAAAGGTATAGGTAGATTCCTCTACCTCTGCCACAAGGCTACGTGCCTGCCGCTCCCCCACACGCTGGACGAGGTTCTCAAGCAATGCAGGCAGGGCCGTCGACTCGATAGCACTTTCAGGAGCCAAAAAGCTGAAACGCGCAAAGGGTAAATTACGGATGTGCGCCACTTGCCCGACCAGTGGATTGCGCCTGTCCCCATCTTCAAAGGCCAATGATGTGATTACCCCGGTGGTATCCGAAAGTGGTGAAAGCATGGCACCCATTGGAATCAGCACGCGTCCCCAGGTCAGTGTAGGAATCGTGTCCAGGAAGATACCCTGGTCACGATAGCGATTGAGAATCAGCATATCGCGAAGTTCAAAGGGACGAACTGTCATGCATCCACCATATGTAAAAAATAGCGGTGGAAACGGTCATCACTGGTCAGTTCGGGGTGGAAGGAAGTTGCCAGCAAGTGACCTTGTTGTGCAGCTACCACGCGGCCATCTTCCAAAGTGGCCAGAGGTTGTGCCTCCCCTTTAACGGACTCGATCAAAGGAGCGCGGATAAAGACGGCATGATACGGCGGGTTGTTCTCATCCACTCGTTTCAAAACGTCCACATCCAAATCCGTTTCAAAGCTGTCTATCTGGCGGCCAAAGGCATTACGCGCTACCGTGATATCCATTAAACCCAAAAGGGGTTGTTCGCGTCGCGCATCTTTGGAAAGGAAGATCGCCCCAGCGCAGGTACCCCACAGGGGCTTTTCTGTACCAAAACGCTTGAGCGGCTCCATCAGTTCATAGGCCACAGCCAGCTTGCCGATCGTGGTGGATTCGCCACCGGGGATGATCAGGCCATCCAGCTTTTCCAGGTCCTGGGGCAGCCGCACTTCATGGGCTTCCACGCCCAGTTTGCGCAGCACGCTTATATGTTCTGCAAAGTCACCTTGCAGAGCCAGCACACCAATGTTCATTACGTCGCGTTGCTGGTATTAGTATCTGAGGGGTAGTTTCTACCAACCACGATCAGCGATCAATTCCTGCTCAGGAATATCACTGATCTGGCGTCCCACCATCGGCTCACCCAAATTGCGGCTGACCTCAGCCAGGATCTTAGGGTCCTGATAATGCGTGGTAGCTTTAACGATGGCATTGGCGCGTTTGGCAGGGTCGCCGGACTTGAAGATACCCGAACCCACAAAGACACCATCAACACCCAACTGCATCATCAAAGCCGCGTCAGCGGGGGTAGCCAGGCCGCCAGCCGCAAAGTTGACCACTGGCAAACGACCAAGTTCTTTGGTCTGCTTGACCAGGTCGTAGGGGGCCTGGATGTCTTTAGCGTAAGCCATCAACTCTTCGTCGGGCATGTTCTGCAAGCGCCCAATTTCACCCAATACTGAACGCGCATGGCGTACAGCCTCAACTACGTCGCCTGTACCAGCCTCGCCTTTGGTGCGTATCATGGCCGCGCCTTCGCCTACGCGGCGCAGGGCTTCGCCCAGGTTGCGGCAGCCACACACAAAGGGCACATTGAAGTCATTTTTGTTGATGTGATGGGCTTCGTCTGCCGGAGTGAGCACTTCGGACTCGTCAATGTAATCCACCCCCAGCGATTCAAGAATCTGCGCTTCCACAAAATGACCGATGCGCACCTTGGCCATCACCGGGATGGACACCGTTTCCATGATCTCTTGGATCAAGCCGGGATCACTCATGCGGGCCACGCCACCATCCGCGCGGATGTCAGCCGGGACGCGTTCCAGCGCCATCACAGCCACAGCGCCGGAGTCTTCAGCGATGCGGGCATGTTCGGCGGTCACCACGTCCATGATGACGCCGCCCTTGAGCATTTGGGCTAAACCTGCCTTAACAGTAAATGTAGCAGCTTCTTTGTTGTTGTTCTCTGCCATTTGAGCACTCCTGGAGAGTAATACGTATAGTGCGGGCGATTCTACCACGCAGGCTCATTTGGATTGTCAGGGAAAGAACGATTCCGGAATCGAAAACTCAGGCTATCAGTGCGCGTGTTCCCCGCCCGCCAGACCCTGTGCGCCGGGCAATTTGTCGGCCAGTTGGCTGGGTTTATGAATCAATATGGGCAGGTGCTGCGAACACACCCAGTATTCTGAACCTTTATATTGGAACTGCACCAAGGGCACGTTGTCGCTTGTCTGTTCACACACCAGGCAATGGGCGGAAGTTGCATTCATAGATACTCTCCTGTAATCAGATTGATGTTGGCAGTATTGTAATCGCTGTCATTACCAGCATTAGGAAAGTGAAAACGAATCTTTTGATGAATGATTTTTAAAATACTGGTTACCATCCTATTTTCGTGCCTGGCCTTCAGGTTTAGCATAAGTGCTGATTTTTTATTAGGTGTTTGGTGAAAGAGGGTTTAAATAAAAAAGTGCACATGATGAAGTTTTGCTCCGTCATCTGCACTTTTTTGTTTGCACTAGTTTTCAGTCTAGTGGAGTGCCCGTGCGATCGTGATCCATCGCCGGGCCGGGTTCTGCGTGGTTTTCATTTTCTGCAGGTGGTTCCTCTGGCGTCTCGCTGGCTTGTTCGACCTCAGTATGTGTTTGTGGGGCCGTGTCGCCTCTTGCTGTGGGTCTGGGAGTGATGTCCGGTGTGTCATCCCCGTTGGCCATCACGGTCATTTTAATGGCCGTGCGTACCTTTTCGTCGATTTCCACATCTGTGAATTCAGGGGTGAAGACGATATCGTAACCATCCTCGGCCAGATACCCTTTGGCCAGCACCAGCGCCTTGACTGCCTGGTTGACCGCGCCTGCGCCAATGGCTTGCACCTCAGCGCGTTTATTCTCGCGAAAAACCCCTGCAATGGCACCCGCGACGGCTGAAGTGCGTGAAGAACCGGAAACTTTGATGACGTCCATGATGTTTAGCTCCTTGGCATGGATGAGCCGTTATTCCGCTTGTTAATTCCTTTCACCTCACGATCCAGTGAGGAGATTTATTGTACAAGATTTCAAAACTCGAATCAAGCAGGCCAAATTTTGATGGGTATATTATAGCGAGAAAAATAGATTTGTCTAGACAACCAACTTTAATCTACCTCAAAAAGTACATTTACAAAGAAATAACCAATGGGTAGGGGAGTTTACGCAGAAAATTCCCAAGTCAAACCATAGGTTTAACTAAAGTACGCACAAGCCAGCGCTCTGGTTTAACGCCTTCGCATTCCCTTTCCCTGATAAGACGGCCTTCGTTGGATAAAGTTCCACCCCCCTCACATTATTTCTCTAAGACCCTTTCTAAATCCGCGATCAGGTCATCGCCGTGTTCCAGCCCCACAGAGAGGCGTAGCAAATTGCGCGGCGTACTGCTGTGTGGACCTTCCATTGAAGCGCGGTGCTCGATCAGGCTTTCCACCCCACCCAGGCTGGTGGCTTGCTGGAAAAGCTTTGTGTGGTTAGGGACCTTTCTTGCTGCTGCTTCCCCATCTGCTACTTCAAATGACAGCATGGCCCCAAAGGCTTGCATCTGTTCTTTAGCAATCACATGTCTGGGATGGCTTTCCAAACCGGGATAATGTACTTTCTCAACCTGAGGGTGTTGAGCCAGGAAGTTGGCGATCTGACTTGCCGTTGCGGACTGTGCGCGTATGCGTAGCGGCAAGGTTGAGATACCTCGCCGGATCAGCCAGCTATCAAAGGCCGCAGGCACACCCCCGGCCAGATACTGGGCGTTGCGAATGCGCTCAAAGAATTCATCGGCCTGGCGCACAATGACCGCGCCCCCCATCACATCACTATGCCCACCAAAGTATTTCGTGCTGGAGTGCACCGTGATGTCCGCCCCCATATCCAGTGGGCGCTGCAAAACAGGCGTGGCCCAGGTGTTGTCCACTACCACTTTTGCATTGGCTGCCCGGCTGATTTCTACCACGGCGGTTATGTCTGTGATCTTCAACAGGGGGTTGGATGGGGTTTCGATGTATACCAGTTGTGCATTACTTTTAATGGCATTTGCGAGTGAATCCTTGTCATCTAAATCCACAAAGTCGATCTCTAATCCCCAGGGCTGCATGATCTCGCGCAGCAGTGCGATCGTGCCATGGTAAATGTCTGCCGAGGCCACCACGTGATCGCCCGGCTGCAGGGCAGCAAAGACACTATGGATGGCCGCCAGACCCGAAGCAAAGGCTAAGGCGACTTCACCCCCTGCCAGTTGCGCCAGGGCAGCTTCTAACATGCTGCGGTTGGGGTTGCTGCCGCGCGTGTATTGGTGCCCGCCAGGGTAATCTCCATCCGGGCCGCGCTCAAAGGTGGTACTCAGATGAATGGGCGGGGAGATATCCCCTGTGCTGGGATCGGGTGTATGGGCGGCGTGGATCGCCAGCGTTTCGATCTTCATATCTAACTCGCTTTCGTTTGTGGATACTCTTTGCCCCAACTACCTATTGGATGGTTATGCTAAATTAGCTTTCAGCCTGTCCGTATTTCTCAAGGATCTCTTTGGCCACGGCAGCCTTTTCGGCATCTTGTGGGCCATCGTAGATGCGACTGGCGCGTTCATATTGTTGCCAGTAGGCCAGTGGTGTGTCACCGATCTTGGATGGGCCGCCGTGCAATTCAATCGCTCTATCCAGCACACCCTGTAACACCGCCGCCGTGTAGAACTTGATCAATGAGATCTCTTCGCGTGCCGCGATGGCTCCCTCGCGGATCAATTTCCAGGCTGCATCCAGCACCATCAGGCGGGCAGCATTGATCTCCGCGCGGCTCTCGGCGATCCAGGCATCGCTGTTGACATGTGGTGCAGCAATGTTGGCCGCCTGCCCTAACATGAGGTCAAAAGCGCGTTCGCAGATGCCGATCCAGCGCATACAATGGCGGATACGGCTGGGGCCCAGGCGCTCCTGCGCAATGGCCAGCCCTGCGCCTGCTTTGCCCAGGCGGAAGCGTTGGGGGATGTGGCAATCGCGTAATTGCACTTCAAGGTAATGCAGCAACCCGCGGTTATTTTCTCCACCGGGAATGATATTTAATACATCATAGCCGCGCGCATCACTGGGCACGATCAGCATGCTGAAGCGTTTATGGGCCGCCGCGCCGGGATGGGTGATGGCCGCCAGGATGGCAAAGTCGGCGTCATCGGCAGCCGTCAGCAGCCACATCTGTCCATTCAGCACGTAATCATCACCCTGTTTTTGGGCGGTGATGGGTAGATTGGCCTCGCCCCCTTCACCGAGCTCCGGGTCCATGGCCCCAAAACTACTGTGCAGGTTGCCGTCGGCCAGGCCCTGCAAGTGTAATTGGCGTTGTTCGTTGTTGCCGTGTTCCAGCAACATTTGCATATTGCCGGCGTCCGGGGCCTGGCTATTGCAGATGTAATGGCCTAAGGGACTGCGGCCTAATACGGCACTGAGATGCGCAAAAGCAACGGTGGACAGGCCCATGCCCCCATATTCTTCGGGTAGGTGCGGCGCCCACAAGCGCAGTAATTTGGCCTTGGTACGTTTCTCGGAGAGGATCTCGAGCCGTTTTTCGGCGGGTAAACCAGCCAGGCTTTGTTCCAATGGGAGGACTTCGTTGGTGACGAAATCCTCCATTTTCTCGGTGGTCTCTTGCAATGCTGGCGGGGTTAGAAAGTCCACAAGGCCCTCCGTTGCAGGCTGGTGCAGATACTCATTGGGGCAGCTCTTCCATATAGATACCGTAGAGTTGGGGCGCTTCTGCACCCATCCAGGTCAGATAGCTGGCCAGCTGGCTGCGGTGATGTACTTCATGTTCGATCGTGGCCATCAGGAAACGCCAGGCTGAGATGCTGCGCCCACGCAAGTCTTCCCGTTTCACTGAAAGGCTTTCATCGGGGAGCCTTTTCAATAGTTTTCCTGCTTCATCGTCGCAATCTGATAGATAGATCAGTGCCTCTTGTTTGCTGCTACCCAGGGTGCTGGCGTGCCCTCGGTAATGTTGCTGCTTCCCCGCGAATCTTTCTGTGTTCATCAATTGCACGCTACCCAGGTGGCGGATGGTCTCACCACATGTGAACTCATCCTCTTTGGGTTGCCAATCGATCTTATCAACTGGGATGGCTTCTGCAAAGTTGATCGTGCGACGGCGAATGCCCTCAAAATATTCTAGATAATCAGCGATTGATCGAATCAGCATGGTAGTTGCAATTCAGGGTGTCGGCGTAGGCGCTATGAAAAGTTCATCAATAGATATATTCAATTCCACAAGGGCCGCAAATACCCAGCCCTGCCCTTCAAAATCCGGTGACTCAATCAAAATCCATTGCCTATCTTCCGAGCGGCCTAAAGCAGTGGCAGTGCTGCCTTGCTGCAGGATTGCCGTGAAGGGGAAATTGCCGCTGGGGCCGGTGCGTACGTTGACCCCATCCGGCGAGGTTACTATGATCTGTGGGAAATCTGCGGCTGTTGAAACTGCCTCTGGGCTGGGTGTGCCTTCAGCAGGTGTTTCAGCCTGGGTGGGTTGGGCTTCGGGGGTGATGCCCAGCAGGCGTGCTAGTTCCTGGTCATAGAGTTGGCGCAACTGGCGCGAACCTTCCAGCCCGGCATTGAGTTGTTCATCGGTGGCGTTACCATTTAGGAAGGCCAAGGAAACGTCGATCACCTGGTTCATGTAGGTGATGCGTACCAGTTGCAGATCAGCCAGGCAGTCGGGAACTGTCTCCGCCTGCGCATCGCGCCTTACCTCTTGCAGGTCTTCGATCGGCCCTACCAGAACTTCTCGGGGCGTATTGAAGATCAGGTTAGAGACCAGGTTGGCGGCATCGTCGAAACGTTGCATTAATAACAGATAGGGTTGCAAGGTATCGGCCATATTCTCTGCAGCACAGACATCCGGTGTGCTACTGGGGGCAGGCGTGTTTACCATGACAGGCGTGCCCAGAGAGGGCAGTGTCACATCTGGCTCAGTTGTTTCTTCGGGAGATGCACAGGCGCTGAGCAGTAGGGTTAGGACAAGAAGTGTGAATTTGGTTTTGGTCATAGAGCTTCCCACGCTTAAGTGTACACGAAAATGTTCCGATTAAAACGTAAGGGCGACGCATGCGTCGCCCTTACGTGGAAGTTCATTGAGTGCTTTCCGCAGCAAAGCTTACCGTGTTACCAGCAGGAAGATGCCTGTGGTCGGCCAGCTAACGGTGTAATGGCCATCTGCTGTTAGTTCACCGGGAATCTCGACCCAACTGTCGGTGCTGCTGTCCCAGAACAGTACGGCGAACTCATTCTCTTGCTCGGCAACTGGGATGTCGAAGCCGATGGTGAACATACCGTCATCCGGGATCTCGCAATTCTCGATGCGTATCTTCAGGGCGCGTAGGAAGTCATCGCCTTCGTACAGTTCAGCAGGTAACTCGCTGGGGAAGAACAGGGAATTCACCGCGCCCGTGCATTCCAGCAGGTTCATGGGCGGGAAAGTCACGCTGTGGGGGTAGCGGTCCAGCACGATGGTGATGGGGTCATTGGGATCCAGCGGGACGTGTTTGCTGTCGCGATGGTTATCCTTGCCATCTTGTCCCAGATCACAGTTCGTTTGGCCGAGGATCGTGTTGCCGACGTTGATGATGTCGAGTGCGTTGAGGCCATTGCCGCTGGTATCGGTACTCTGGATCTTGAGGTCACCGCCTTGTCCATCCACCAGGATGCCAACTTCGCCATTGCCCTGCATGAAGCTGCAGTAGATCTGCGTATCTTCGCCGCCATTGGAGGAGTCGATTTGCAGGTCTACCCCATCCACGTTGTTGCCATTGGCGGTCACGCCCCACAGGTGGATCGTGCCCTGGGAGTAGACTAGCAGTCCAAGCCCATCTGTAAGGCCTGCATTATTGTTGAACTGGCTGTTGATTACCGTCACCTGGGCATCCACGTCGGACCCCCAAGATGCGCCATTGTCCAATTCTGCACCAATGGCATCCCCGTTGGCGCTGGTGTTGCCGCTAGCGGACACATTTTTTAGCGTGATCGCACCATCAGACAAGACGACCAGACCAACTGTATGGTCGCCGCCGGAGTTGCCATTAAAACTGCTATCCTTAATAAGCACATTGGAATTGGTTCCGCTGAAGAAATTGCCTAAAATAGCGCCCTGGACTTCGCTGCCAACTCCTGTACCTACGTTCTGGTTAGCCTGTATACTCTCGAGAGCGATATTCCCCCCAGCTTGAATACTTAGACCTGCAACGTCACCACTCCCAACATTATTGTTGAACAGGCTGTTGCTGATTGTGACGCTGCCGACACCTAAAATGTCGGCACCAGTGGTATTACTATCGCTTGTGTTGCCACTGGCACTGACTCCATCCAATGTCACATCACCACCAGTGACGATCAATAGACCAAGCCCTACAGGGCTTGAACTGTCCCCGTTGTCATTGAAGTTGCTGTTGAAGATACTTACCCCATAGGCGGCCGAAACATCCGCGCCAGCTAAGCCATTGCTGATGGTATCTACATTGGTTAGAGTGACCTGTTCAGAATCTTCGACGTAGAGACCTATAAGATCGTTGAAATTGGCATTTGTGTCGCTAATACTGACGGTACCTAAGGTCTCTACCTGTACGCCGGCTTCCCCATTACCGTTGGCGATCACGTTACTGATGGTTACATCCCCGTCGGAATCGATCTCGAGCCCGTCATCATTGACGTTGTTATTAAATTGACTGTTGGTGACGGTCACACCCGCATCCGTGCTGGAAGCAGTATTGTCGATCTCGGCACCATCGTCTCCGGTGCCGCTGGCTGTCACGTGATCCAGGCTGACGGCCCCATTGTGATTGTCAACAACAATCCCGTCGCCTGTGGCGTTGTTGGCGATTACATTGTTGAGGCTTAGATCGCCCGTGTTGTCGACTACGACCACCCCGGCGTCAAAGGTCACATCGTTGAAGGTCAGGGAACTGAAGATGTTGGGGGTGTTGGTGCCCACTAGGAAGGATGTAGTGAAAGTGGTTGTGCCACCACCATTGGCATTGCCCTGGATGGTCAGACTGGTGCCATAAGTGAAGCCATCCACCAGGATATCGTCGTTGATGCCAGAGTTATCAAAGTTCCCGGATTCAACGAAGATCGTGCCGGAGATACCGCTTGCGGCAGCCGCGAGCGCATCGGCAATCGCATCGGCCATATTGGTATGTGCTGCGCCGCAGCCAGCATCACCAAAGCTCAAGCCTGCCGGGCAGAACTGTGGGTCTGGGGCAGCTAAAGCCTCAGCCGCTTCCTGGCTGGCCATGGAAAGTGGTTCGCCGTTTTCATCCAAAAGCACGGCATCGGCCTTATCCAGGGCCTGCACGGCCTCGGCTACGGGGTTTTCTTCTTCAGGGGCTGTTTCTTCATCCCCAGCTTCATCTGATGCTGGCTCTTCACCAGTGCCCAACTCTTCAACCGCCACTTCTTCGTCATCGCCAGTGCTCTCCCCCTCCGGCACTTCATCTGTCGTCACCTCGTCGGCGGTCTGCTCCTCCCCTTGTGGTTGAGCTTCATCCTCAGATAGTGCATCTTCTGCCGGAGCCTCTTCAACAGGTTCTTCCTGTTCAGGCGATTCTTCTGCTGGAGGAGCTTCTTCCTCCACAGGCTCTTCGACCACCAGCTCTTCAGCGTCTGGCTCCTCGGCGGGAGCTTCTGCGTCTTCCCCCGGTTCTTCGTCAACAACTTCTTCGGCAGGAGGTGGGTCCGGGGGTGGGTCAGCATCCTGGGCAAAAGCAATGCCCACCGGCGCCAGCAGGTTCAGCAGCAGCACCGTGATGGTCAATAGGGGAATCAGTTTGGATACAGATTTGGATGCAGGCATGCACGTCCTCCACGTGTTTGCCCAAGGTCACAGGGTTCAATAAATGGGATGTAGTGCAGTGAACTTGAGATAAGGCCAATAAAAATAATAAATTGTGTCACCATTATAGATGAAAAACAGGAGTAAATGACTATGAACTTCTTAGAAATTTCCTAATAATCGCAATAAGTCGAATTAAAAATGAGGTGCTGTGCAGCACCTCATTTGGGTTGATTTAATGTGAATATTTAAATCATTTGGTCACCAGCACAAAGTTACCTGTCTCAGGCCAATTGACCGTGTAGCGGCCATCTTCTGTTAGCATACCCGGGATCTCGATCCAGGTGCCGCTTTCTTTATCCCAGAACAACACAGCAAATTCATTCTCCAATTCGGTTGCTGGGATATCGAAGCCAATCGTCATAGCCTTGCCTTCTGGTAGCTCACAGCCTTCTAACTGGATACTCAGGCCGCGTAGGAACTCACTGTCCTCTGGTAGCTCACCGGGCAGTTGCGCATTGTTGAATAACGACCGGGCAAAACCGTTACAGCCGGAGATATCCATCGGTGGGAAGGTGATCGAGTGGGCATATAGGTCCAGCTCGATCGTCGTGGGTTCATCCGGGTCACATTCTACTTTTTGCCCATCGCGGGGATGCTTGACGCCATCGTCATTGTCTGGATTACAGTTGATCACCTTGAAGGAGATGTTGGTCACATTGGTGGTTGCAAACGCATTCGTGTTACCGCTGGTTGTGACACTGTACAATCCCAGATCGCCATTGTTGGCGTTTGCTGTGAAACCATTGCCGCCATTGTTGGTCAGGGCGCTGCACTTGATGATAATGTCCGTTGGCCCGGTACCCACCCCGCTGTTCAAGGTTACGCCATCCCCGGTGTTGCCGTCGGCAGTCACGCCGCTCAGCAGGATGGTGCCGGTCGCATCGACCAATAACCCGCTGAAGGTGCCGTTGCTGCCGTTGTTATTAAAGATGCTGCCGGAAACGTTAATGGAGTTAGGGCCGCTGCCACTTGTGTTGTCCAGTACGGCGCCTTCATCACCATTACCATTGGCGGTCACGCCACTTAATGTGATCGCACCATCAGATTGCACTAAAAGGCCATTATTATTAAAGCCATTAAAATTGCCGTCGTTTATGGTCACCTCGGCATCGGTACTGGAAGCCGTGTTATCGATACTGGCCCCCACGCTTGCCGTGCCGGTGTTGTTGGTGGTGACATTGTCCAGGCTTACCGCCCCATCGTGATTGCTGACCAAAAGCGCAGCGCCACTTGAGGCATCGGCAACTACATTGTTGATACTCAGGTCGCCGGAGTTACCGTCCACCACCACACCCACCTCAAAAGTTACATCGTTGAAGGTCAGGCTGCTGAATGTGTTGGCGGAGACATCAAAAAGGGTGCTGAAGTTGGTTGTACCCCCGCCATCCGCATTACCCTGGATGGTCAGGCTGGTGCCGTAGGTGAAACCACTGATATCAACATTGCCACCTGCTCCGTCCCCATCAAAGGTGCCTGATTCGACAAAGATCGTACCGGAGATACCGCTTGCAGCAGCCGTTAGAGCATCAGTGATGGCCGCTGCCATGGTAGTTTGTACAGAGTAGCAGCCTGCATCGCCAAACGAAAGTCCTGCTGGACAGAATTGCGGGTCGGGTGCTGCCAGAGTATCGGCTGCTTCCTGACTCGCCATGGAAAGCGGTTCGCCTTCTTCGTCCAATAACATTGCATCGGCTCCGTCAAGGGCCTGCACGGCTTCGGCAATGGGGTTTTCTTCCTCCCCGGCTTCGCCATTGTCTGCATCGGCTAACTCATCAGCCAATGGCTCCTCGACTGGTGCCTCTTCGCCATCACCGGTTTCGTTGCCGGTGCCGTCCTCTCCCGGCAGTTCATATGCAGGTGCTTCTCCGCCAGTGCCATCGCCCTCCGGCTGTTCATCAGCTACTGGCTCTTCCTGTTCGACAGTTTCTTCTTCCGCAATAGGCTCTTCTGTTGGAGGAGTTTCTTCCTCCACAGGCTCTTCGGCTACTGGTTCTTCTTCGGCTGGTGTTTCTGCCTCCTCCACCACAACTTCCTCTGCAGGAGGTGGGTCTGGGGGTGGGTCACCGTCCTGGGCAAAAGCCACACCCACTGGTGCCAGCATGGAAAGCATGAGCACCAGCATCATCGTTGCCGAGATGGAGACACGCGTTAACTTCTGAAAGGACATCGGGTTTTCCTCCTATATGCCCTGTCCCGACCACATTCAAACAATTGGAATAAGAACGAATGTGAATTCGGGAACAAACGAATAATTACGCTTAGATTATAGGGGAAAGAGTGACCAAAATCTACAAATATTGAATGTTTTTTGCCCCTATAGGACTTAAGGACTATTAAATAAAAAAACCGTTGCACAGGCGATCGGAGAGTCTAAATCTAAATCATTGGTGGCCGGGGCACTCACCACGATGAGCGCACATACCAGACCATCCACATCATGCTTTCATTTGGCTCTGGATCAAAACCTGTGCAACGATTGCTTTCTACTTTCATTATATGAAATTTTTCACAAAACTCAAGCTTTTCTAATTATTTAGGTGTAATTCTCCTAGTCCACATACTTCCGCAACCCTCCAGGCTTATGCTTTTACTTTATCCGCAGAGGCAATAAGTAACATTCGTAAATAACTAATACGTGGTGGACTTTGCGAAGCAAAGTCCAGAGTCAAATATGCAGCCTGCCAGACTGTATATTTGACGTATACTTAGCCCCGTTATGAACACCAAAGCACTCAAAACGCTGGAGTTTGACAAGGTGCTGGAGCGCCTGACAGGCTATTGCGCCTTTCCCGCCTCCAAAGCAAAAGCCCTGTCATTGCAGCCTGGTAATGACCTGGAAGTAGCCACGCGTCGCCTGGCAGAAACGGCTGAAGCACGCGCGCTCTTCGCTTTGCAGCCTACCACCACCATTGGTGGGGCGCGTGACGTGCGTGAAGTTGTAGAGGCTACAACCCGTGGCGTGGTGCTGGCGACTAACGAGTTACTTGACATCAAAGCTACCTTGATCTCGGCCCGTAATATCTACCGCATTTTTGAGCAGTCCCAGGAGCAATACCCGCTGCTTTACGAGATCGCTTCTCGCCTGCCCGTAGATACTGGCCTGGTGGATGCTATCTCCAAAACCCTCAACGACCGCGGTGAGGTACTCGACTCAGCTTCATCAGACCTGGCGCGCATTCGCCGCGAATCGGAAATCACCCATAATCGCCTGTTGGAACGCATGCAGCGTATGGTCAGCAGCAAAAAGTATGCTCCCCATTTGCAGGAAGCCCTGGTTACCCAGCGTGATGGACGTTATGTCCTGCCTATCAAGGCCGAGTCGCGCAACCGTGTCAAATCGGTGGTGCATGACCAATCCTCATCCGGGGCGACCCTGTTTGTTGAACCGCTGGAAGTGGTTGAACTTAACAACAAGTGGCGCGAATTGCAATTGGGCGAAAGAGAAGAAGAGCGCCGTATCCTGGCCGCGTTGTGCAACCAGATCGCCCAACATGCTGACGCAGTCACCCTTGCCGTGGAGCAATTGGCCGAGGTCGATCTGCGTTTTGCCAGCGCCCACTATGCCGAAGACCTCAAAGCTAGCCAGCCTGAACTCGTACCATTCAAACCGGCCAAGGACGGCTCCAATCCTGGTGTAACCCTGCGCCTGTGGGCCGCCCGCCATCCCTTGCTGGAGCCGGAAAGCGTGGTGCCCATCGACTTAGAATTGGACGAAAGCGCCTATACTCTGGTCATCACTGGCCCCAATACCGGTGGTAAAACAGTGACGCTGAAAACCGCCGGTTTACTGGCCATGATGGCCCAATCCGGCTTGCATATCCCCGTGCAGGAAGGTTCGGCCATCAGCCTGTTTAACGCCATCTATGCTGACATCGGCGATGAGCAGTCTATAGAGCAATCCCTCTCCACCTTTTCCGGGCACATCACTAACATTATCCGCATATTAGATGAAGCCGGTCCGCAGGACATGGTTATCTTTGACGAGTTGGGAGCCGGTACGGACCCGCAGGAAGGTGCCGCCTTGGCCATGGCACTGCTGGGTTTCTTAGTAGAACGCGGTATCACCACCCTGGTTGCCACTCATTATCCTGAGCTGAAGGGTTACGCGCACGCCACTCCCGGCGTGGTCAATGCCAGCATGGAGTTCGACCTCGAGTCATTGAGCCCCACCTATCGCTTGACCATCGGCTTGCCGGGGCGCTCTAATGCGTTGGCGATTGCCAAACGGCTGGGCTTGCAGGATGAAGTCGTGGAGCGTGCACGCGGCACCCTGGATCCGGCTGAATTGCGCGCCGAAGACCTGTTGGATGAAATTCACCGCCAGCGCGACCTGACGCGTACTGCCCGTGAAGCTGCTGAGGAATCTAAAACCGAAGCAGAAGAACTGCGTGCAGAACTGGCCGAACGCCTGGAAGCCATTGAAGACGAACGCCTGGAAGTGCTGGATGCCGCCCGCCGTGAGGCTCTGCAACAAGTTGGGGACCTGGAAGAAGAGATGCGCCAGGCGCGCAAGGAACTAGCGCGTGCCCGCCAGCCACTGGATGTACTCGAACAGGTTGCCGAGAAAGTGGAAGAGCTTGAGGAAGAAGTCGCCGAGCCCATCGTGCGCCAGCACATCCCCGAAGCCGATCTTTATCCTGAAAGACCTGTGCGCTTGGGGGATCGCGTGAAACTTCGCACGCTCGACCAGGAAGGCGTGGTGACTGCTTTGGGTGAAGAAGAGGTTGAGGTCCAGGTAGGTGTTTTGCGGGTGCGTGCCCGTATGACCGAATTGCAACTCATGGGGGCGCAACAACCCGTCCCCCAAGCAGAACCCACAACACCTGTGCTGAACTATACGCCCCAATCACCCGGCGTCGAAGTCTCTCTGCGCGCCATGCGGGCAGATGAAGCCATGGAAAAACTGGAACGCCACCTGGATGCAGCCTACGTGGCTGGCCTGCCTTTTGTACGCATAATTCACGGCAAGGGCACGGGTAAGTTGCGCGAGATGGTGCGCAAAGAGATGAAGGTGAACCCGCATATTGAACGCTGGGAACCGGCCAAGCCTAATGAAGGTGGCGATGGGGCCACGATCGCTTATTTAAAAAATTGAACCAAATGGATAGCAACACAAGAAGAGAAGAAGTGCTTGCCGCTGAAGAGGCCTGGCTGCAGGCTCACTTGGACGTAGATATAGCTGCCATCGATGCCCTTATGCACCCCGACTATACGATCATCTGGCCCAGCGGGCGAGTGGTGGAAAAAGATGAAGCCTTGGCCTCTTATGATTCTGGCGAGCGCCATTGGGATGAAGCAGGCATCCACGAACTGGGCGTGCGTATCTATGATGACGTGGCCGTGGTCAATGGCCTATGGAAGGCCAAAGGGGTAAACAGTGGTAAAGCGTTTGATTACCAGGCGCGCTATACTTCAGTGTGGATACAACACGATGGTCGCTGGCGTTTGCTGGTGGACCGTTCTAAAGATATTGAAGCTTGATTAATCGAAAAGACCTGGCTTAGCCAGGTCTTATTTTTTCTCTGCGTTCTCCGCTAGTTTCTTGCGGAACATGCCTTCGATATTGTTCAAGAGCGTTTCTGTGCTCACAGAATCATGCAGTGCTGCTCCGGGAGGCCAGTTGCCATCGTAGCGGTAGCCTTCATTGCCGCAGGTCTCGCAGTAAGAGACCACGTACGAACGTAAGAAGGTGGGCACTGCCGTGGCGATGGGCTCTAACTGCAAATTGTGGCGGCTGCACCACACCTGGATCTCATTAACTTTGACGCTGCCGGATTGCTTGAGGATGGTGGCCGTCCAGAGACGGGGGAAATCCTCAAATTCAATGGTGTTAACGAACTCTTCGCGGGGGATGTATTCTAGGTCGCTGTTCTGGAAATAGCGAGTGATGATGCGGAACATACTCCAACTCGGGACCATTACACCGATCAAGGCAAAAAGTATAAGGATAACCAGGAAAGAGTTAGGGACAAGAGTTTCTGCCCGTACAAAATCAGGCAAGGCGATCGCTACAAAAGTCAGGATGCCCAACAGAATGGCGGTTAGCAATGCGTAACCAAACACTACAACCAGGTTCTGGAGCAGTTTATCCATACCTAGTGAAGCGTTGATGCGCACCCATTCGTTAAAGGATTCCCAGCGGGAAGACATGTTCATAGCATCCTTATTTTGACCTTTATTGTAGGAAAGGTCTACCGTACTACTGTACTATTGGAAGCGGCAGTTAGGGGAGATTCTTGTTTTGGCAAGTCTTACCACCGCTTCCTTAAGAATTGGCCACTGTGTTGTGGGTTTGCATAGAGGCTTTGGCCAATTCTTTTTCTTACGACTGCGGGAAATACGCGATTTAAGAGGGCTACCCTATTTATTGGATCTTTCCTTTCACTTCACCCTCTTTGGCCACATCCCAGGGCCACACTTCGGTGCCTTTGGCGGCTGCGCGGATGGTGGGGTCATCCGAATAATGGCCACGTTGGGCGGCGGGTATCAGGGGCGCGATGTTGCGCATGATCTCGTGGCCGATCTCATCAAGCTGCTTCCGGCGTTCTCGCCCCTTGCCGGTTGCTTTAAATGGCCCGAAGGGTTTGCCAACATTGATGTGTACACGGGCGCGTACACCTTTGCGTAAGGAGGGGAAAATGCGTTCCATATTCTCCAAACCTATCGGCAAAAGCTTTGCGCCGGTTTCTGAGGCTAGAAAGGCTGCTCCGGGGCGCGGGGGGCGCAAGACGTTGGCCCAGTTGCCGCCTTCAGGAGCAATGCCCAATACACCACCGCCCTTGAGTAAGTCGGAGGCTAGCAGCAATGCTTCCTTTGAACCTGTCCCACGATGGACCGGATAATAACCCCATAACTTGGGCAGGAAATGTAATATGGCGGGTGCATGTGGGAAATTGGCGCCGCCAATGAACTCCACAGGCCAGGGGGTCACGCGTGCGATGGCGGCCGGATCAACAAAACTGAAGTGGTTGGATACGATGATCAAAGGCCCCGTATCGGGGAAGTTCTCCTGACCACTGATCTTAAGGCGTGAGAGCAAGGCAAAACCCGCTTTAGCACTCCATTGCATGAATGACCGTATCGGGCTGCGCCGAACGGAGATGCTGTTGGTAGCTCCCTGGCTCATGCCTGGGCTTCGACGGCTGCACCCGGCTGAGTGGCAGCTTGCCCTTGACGACGTCCTTCTTTTTCGTCGACCAGCATGAGCAGTGCCATGCCTGCAACCAGGAAAGCTGCTATAGAAAGCACGGCCCAACGATGGCTGCTCTGTTCCGCCAATGCCTCATTCATGCCGCTGGCGATCAAGCGGGCGCTGAGGATAGCGACGAGGTTGCCAAAGATGGTTGGGCCAATAAAGGAAGAGGTGCGCCCGGCAACGGCAAAGAAGCCATAGAATTCGGCACTTTTCCCGGCAGGGGCAAAGGTGCCGATCAGGGCGCGGCTGACGGATTGCACGCCGGTGAGTGCAAATCCAGCCAGCGCACCGATCATGAAGAAGCCGGTGATGGTCGTATTAAAGAAGATGGCAATGACAGCGATGATCATTAATAGGAGGGACTGGGTCAGGGCTGTGCGGAAACCGCGGCGTTGGCCAACGATGCCAAAGATGTATGCCCCTGCCACGCTGGCAGCCTGTACGATGATCATGAAGATGATCAACTGTTGCTGCTCCATGCCGAATAGCACAGCTCCAAGGATGGCCGCGAAGTTGAGTGCCATGAGGATGCCGTCGTTGTAGATTAAAAAAGCCAGCATGAATTTGAGGAATTCACCGTATTGGCGTACGGAGCGGATGGTTTCGCCCAGGCGTTTGAAAGTGATGCTGAAGGTGTTCTCTCCTGGCGGCATTTCCTGGGCTTTGGTCTTTTCATCCACAATGAAGAAGAGGGGCAGGGCGGAGAGTGCAAAGAAGATGGCTGTGATAATAAAAGACAGCCGCACGATCTCGGTCCCGCCGATGGTCAGGATCAAAGCCAGGACGATAATGAGGCACACGATACCTCCTAAAGAACCAATGGCCCAGCCTTTGCCGGATACGGTGCTGATCTCTTCAGGTGCAGCAATCTCGGGCAGCAGGGAATTGTAGAAGACCTGCCCACCGCGGTAGCCGATCTCGGCCAAGATGAAGACGACCATGCCAAGCAGGATGTCTCCCTCCTGTACGAAGTACATGGCTGCCGTGAATAAAATTGTGATGGTTGTCAAGTATAGGAGAAAGCGCTTTTTTCGACCAGAAAAATCGGCCAACGACCCCAAAATGGGTGCCAATATGGCTACAACCAGCATGGCAATACCCACGGAGTTGCCCCACAAACGAGTGCCATTCGCCCCGCCAACTACCTGATTCTGGAAATAAGCTGAGTATACGGCCAGCAAAACGACTGCAGCGTAGGCTGAATTGCCGAAATCGTACAGGTACCAGGCCCAATGCTCACGGCGTTGGGCATAACGAGCACGTAAATTCGTCATGAAAGTGGTCATGGATACGCCTCCTCACATCTGGCCAAACGGCGATGTACCCAATATTAACACGGCTAAGTGGTTGGGGTTTCTCTACATTTAAGGGTTGAGCAATTGATTTTCGATGATGGATTGCCCAATCAATCCCGCCAGTTGCTGGTTGCCAGCTTCATTGAATTGCATGGGTTCAACGTACAAGCCTGGTTCATTCGCCCAGGTTGCAGCTAGATCGAAATAAAGTCCGTTGTTGGTTTTAGCCAATGTTGCCAAAACTTCATTATGGCCTTGCAAGGCAGCGTAGTAGCCAGCCTCGTCCAAACGCAAGGGAACTGCAAACACCCCACCTACTAAAACAAAGGGTACGACGTTAACTTCTGCGCTGGCAAGCATGCTGCGCAGATTGCTTTCAAAGTACAGTGGTGGGTTAGCTGCCAACATCTCTTTTACAGAAGTGTTTTCAAAGATGCCTGCCGGGTAATTGTGTGCAGTATATTGCTGTAAAAGTTCCAACTCGTAGGATGTATCGGAGCGCGGCCGCCACTGGATGGCAAGGTCGCTGTGTGGTTCGGCTACGCCCAGGCTAATTAATACAAAGCGCAGGGCAGCACTGCCATCCCACCAGGGCGGGTTGTAACCGGTGATGTTATCCAGGTAACCAGAGTTGTCAGCCTTATAAGCTTCTGGGGGCCACACCAGGCGGGCGGCCACATCCTCAATGTCGGGGTAGAAGATGACGAGGTCGGGTTGCAGGTCCAAGACGCGGAAGTTGAAGTTGAGCAGGCTTTCCCAGGAGGTGTAGCCCGGCAAACCGGCATTGATGACCTCAACTTGCGAATAGCCTTCTTTGTGCAAATGAGCTTCCAGCAAGTAAGGATAGGAATGGCGGAAGGCTTCCACCCCTGTTGAATATGTGGCCGAGCCGCCCAGAGCTACGATGCGGAACGTTCCCTCAGGCTTTTCGCTCTCGAACTCTTCGCCGCGGTACCCAAAGCTGTTGTGGAAGTCCTCGCCGCGCACATATTCCACGTTGCCGGTATAGCCGATATTGCGGTGCAGGTCGAGTGGCGGGATGCCGTAGCGGGCTGTGAGCTGGTCGAAGGAGGCGAAACGGTTGAAGCTTCTCTCCGGGGCGTTGCTGATGTAAATACGCGCGCCCACTTCGGCGAGGATGAGTAGGCCGAGGATGGCGAGAATGATGAGCAGCGGGCGGCGGTTTTTTAGATTCATTTTCTTTAAGGCAGCAACTCACTCTCTAAGATGAACTCAGACAAAAACTCGGCGCGCAGTTGGTTGCCCAGTGGGGTGAAGTGAATGCCATCCGAGAAGTACTCGATATCCTGGGGCATGACGGCAAAGAGATCGTACACGAATGCCTCTGTAGAATCGCCGATCTGTTGAACGATGGCGTTCTGTTCAGCATAAGCGGCGTGATACTCCTCCGCAAATGCACGCGGCTCGTTGTCGAATTCGGGTGAATAGGTGAAGGTTACTAATAAGACTTCTATATCGTTGGCCCTGGCAATCTCAACCAGGTTGTGCAGGTTGCGCTCAAAGTAGATGGGCTGGTTGATCTCCAGCATGCGCGCCGCCGTATTGTTCTCGAAGATGCCGGAGGGGTAGTTACCATCCACCTTTTGGCTTACAAAGGCATCGCCATAATAAGAGCCTTTGGCCTGCAGGAAATTGCGGCGCAATGATATGTGCGACTCTGTTCTATCTGTATATACGAGCAATGCGCGAACCAAAGTGCTGCGCTCCCACCAGGGTGGATCAAAGGCCAGCCGCCGTGCTTCAAAACCCGCCATATCTCCCACGTAAAAGCCGCGCGGCCACACCAGGCGCGGGGCCACATCATTGACGCCGTGATAGACGATGATCATATCCGGCTCTAAGGGCATGACGCGCATTTGCAGGTTGATGATCGATTCCAGTGTGCTGTAACTGAACACCCCGGCGTTCAGAACTTCGACTTCTTTGTGTCCGGCGGCGTTCAGTTCCTCTTGCAGTAGATAGGGGTAAGACTCGGTATAGTCCTGCGTGCCTGCCGAGTAGGTGGTCGAACCGCCGAGGGTGGCGATACGGAAGCTGCCTTCCGGTTTGGGCAGCTCGATCTCATCGCCGCGTAAACCCAGGGCATTATGTTTGTTGGGGCCATTGACGTAATCAGGGGCGGGCACAAAGCCCAGATAGCGATGCGGCACAAAACTGGGTTGCCCAAAGCGGGCGTTAAGCTGGTTGAGGGAGGCGTAGCGGTTGAACAGCAGTGGGGGGGCAAAATTGACGATGTAAACTCGCGCTGCCACTTCGATGATGCCAAAGGTGAATAGGGTGGAAACGAGGGCTAATATCAGGTTGATAATCAGTTGGCGGCGCTTCATCGTGTGCCAATCATACTGGATGGTGTTGGCCCCTGCAAGAAGCTTACTTAGTCCAGATAGCCGCGGCGGGCAGCTTCTGCAATGGCGGCAGCTCGTGAATCCACGTCCAGCTTCTGGTAGATGTGTGTGAGGTGCGCTTTAACGGTGCGCTCTGTGATTTCTAACCGGTAGGCGATCTCTTTGTTGCGTTCGCCCTCCGCCACCCCGGCCAGCACTTCCATCTCGCGTTCGGTGAGCGTACTATCTTCATCAGTCTGGCCGCCTTTTTGCTGGTAGTTTAGTACCCGGGAGAGCATATCTGGGTCCAGCAGGGTTTCCCCTTTGGCCGCCGCCTTGATGGTGTCCAACAGCGTTTGACGCTCGGTGTCCTTGAGCAAATAGCCGCGTGCCCCGGCCTGCAGGCCGCGCAGCATCAGGTCGTCTTCCTGGTAGGTGGTCAGGATGATGATGGCCAGCTCAGGGTGGCTGGCGCGCAAGGCTTTGATGGCGGTGATACCGTCCATGACAGGCATTTGGAGGTCCATCAGCACTACGTTGGGTTGCAAAGCCTCGACCTGCTCGAGGGCTTCCTGCCCGTTGTTGGCTTCCCCCACCAACTCAATATCGGTAATTGTGTCAAAGATCATGCGCAGACCTTCACGAATGATGAGGTGGTCGTCGGTGATAAGTACGCGGATCGGGTCAGTCATGGTGTTCATCCTGTTTATCCAGCGGGAAGGTAAAACTCAGTTGTGTGCCTTCTCCTGATTTGCTGGTTATTTTGTATTCGCTTTGGGTAAGGCGGGCGCGTTCGTCCAAACCTAGCAGCCCAAAATGGCCCTGTGCCAAGGGCGCTTCCGTGTCAAAACCTTTGCCGTCATCACTCACTTCAATGCGTAGCTTATCGCTCGTTTGCGTCACGGTAACCGAAACATTTAGGGCCTGAGCATGCTTTTCTATATTGCTCAAAGCTTCGGTCAGAACGCGCTTTGCATGGTGCTGGATATGGGCAGGGACTTTGTTTCCTTCATCCAGGTTGATATTTGTTTCCAAGTCTGCTTTGTTGCTGCGCTTGAATTGCTCAAGGCGCGTGTTGATAATTTCGCTGAAATCCATGGACTGTTGGTTACGCAGGTCTTCAATGGCTGCCCGAGATTCACTGAGGGTATTGCGGGCGCGTCTCAGGGCCCGATCGAGTAGATCGCCGACCTTCTCGTCCTGGCCCTGTTGTTGGTTGGCCTTGATGGCCTCGATCTGCAAGATCAGCCCGGCCACGCCCTGTGCGAGTGTGTCGTGTAGTTCGCGTGCCATCCGCTCGCGTTCCGCTTCAAGGGTCAGGCTTTCGATTCGGGCGGCGTTGGCTTCAAGTTGCTGGTTGGCTTCCTCCAATTCTTCCAATAAAGCTTCAGCCCGCGCCCGCTGGGCCAGTTGTTGATTGAAGAGGAACAGGGTGATGATAATAAAACTGCCGTTGACGGCGATGGCGGTCAATACGGGCGCAATTTGTGGAGGATCAAGACGTAATACGATTGCAAAGATAAACAGGCCACCAAAGCTTAGTCCCACCCACAATGCTCGGCGGCTGTTGCCCCAGAGCCCCAGGGCTTCTCCTATGATGGCGATCGCCAGAGTACCAATAATGTTTTCTGAAAAGGGGATCAGGCCAATAGTAGTGATCAGGATGGCTTGCAAAGGGTAATAAAGCAAAGGCCAGTGGCTGCGTTGGTGCAAGGAGATATTGACCCAATACAGAACCAGGTGAACTGCGATCAGAGCCCCGAACAGCCAGGCTTGCTGTGGCGTGCTGCTTGCCAACAGACTGTTGATGACCGTAGAGGCCAGTGCGCCGACCAGCAGGGAGATGAAGATATAGAAGGGTAACCCTACAAAGGTTTCTTTATCTAAATTCATAACTGCACTTTACATGTATTCTCATGGGTAGCTACTCTGTGCATCGATATATTGTATTGTACGTCAGCCAATAAACCTTCAATGGCTGGATTTAGAGGCTGTTCTTAGAATTCCTCTTGCCTAAAACGCCATAGACTAATAACTACAAAGATGACAACCATCACGAGAGTCGCTATGATGGGGGCGATTTGAGGAATAGCTGTTCCATGGATAATCGCTTCAGCTATAGAGACCCCATTCTCATCCAGAGGAGCGATCAGTGACCAGGGCAGGAGTTTTTCTAACACCGGGCTCAGGGAGACAAACATGCTTTGCGTGAAAGCTAAAGCGAGGGGGATTCCGATGACTGGGCCACGATGATTGAATAAGGTCCCCAGCATTAATGTAAGGGTTAGATAAAATAACTGGTAGAGAGATATAACTGCCAAACCGCCAAGAAAGTTGAGCGGGGCCAGCCAGTTTGCTGCGCCTAATGACATCTGGATGTAGGCAACGATACCGGGAAACAGCACCATCGTTGCAATTGTGCTTACTCCAAGGGCTATTAGCTTGGAGAGTATGAAGGCACTTCGGGATACGGGTTTAGACAGCACCCAGGCTGCAGTTCCCGTCTCTTTTTCTCCTACGATGGCATCTTGCAGGACGATGATAATTGCAATTGGCGGGAAAAGCCCCGCAAAGAGAACGTAAAAACCAACCGCGTTTGGTGCATCAGCGTCGCCGCCCCAGACAATATTGGCCAGGATCATATTGATCACCCCAACCCAGATCAATGATTGCACCCACCAGGAATTCGTTTTCCACCAATTGCCAAATTCAGCACGCAGCAGGTTATCCAAACCACGCCGCCAGCCATGCTCCTTTACGGATTGAAATACCTGATTAGTTGTCATGACCTTCTCCTTCTACAATGTTGATGAAAATATCTTCAAGTTCATGGCTTTTGCGCTGAAAATCTGTCACGACCAGATCCTCGCCAGCCATCAATAGCTGCAACAAATTCGTTTTGGCTGCCTGCTCATCTGTCACCGAGACCTTGATAAGCGTGTTCCCATTCTGTGCGCTACTGTGAACTTCGCTAACCCAGGACTGTGTTTTGATGCGGGCTTGTGCTTTGGCGACATCTCCCTGAACCGTGGCGTGGAATACCAACTCGTCTCCACCTGCCAGCAGGTCTTCAACGGAGCCTTGCGCTACTAAATTGCCCTTGTTGAGGATGGCAACCGTATCACTGACTTGCTGTACATCATCCAGGATGTGAGTTGAATAGAAGACCGTGGTGTGTTTGCGTAGCCGCGCTATGACTTCCAGTACATCCCGGCGTCCCAGCGGGTCTAAGGATGCAGCCGGTTCATCAAGAATCAATAGATCGGGATAGTTCACCTGTGCCTGGGCGATGCCCAGACGTTGGCGCTCGCCGCCAGAGAAACCTTTAATGGGGCGGTCGGCTTTGTCCTCAAGCCCTACCAATTCCAGCATCTCTGCAATTCTGTTTTCAATCGCTAATTGTGGGCCTTTAAAGAAGAAACGCAAGGTGAAAGCCAGCGTTTCACGGGCGGTCATATACTCGTAAAAACGTGGTTCCTGGGGAAGATAGCCAATACTGGAACGGATACTGACACTGTCATGCACGATGTCTTTGCCAAAGATCGTTCCACTCCCCGCACTTGGCTGGATCAACCCAAGTAATAGTTTCATGGTTGTTGTTTTGCCGGCCCCATTGGGCCCCAGAAACCCAAAAATGGAGTGCTGGGGTACGTTGAGGTTTAGGGCATTCAAAGCATTTTCGTTCTCAAATGATTTACTCAAGTCTTTAGTCTGAATGACAATGGGATGATTCATCAAGACACCTCTTTTGAAATTTCGATGCAAACAGTTTAGCTTTCAAAAAGAAGTGTGCCATCGTCCAGGTGGGAACCAGCTCATTGTACGAGTGGACAATGTCTAGTTGTACCTCGCCCGGCAACTACTCGTCCGATGTATTTACCAGGCCCTTTGCATACACTGGGGACAGTTCGATTTGCAAAGGAGTTATCATGACCATTCAAAAGACCCAACGTTCTTATACTTGGCTCTGGCTGCTACTTTATGCTTTTTTTTCCTTTTTCGTGGGTGGCCGCTGGGGCATTCCGCTGGCCGCCTGGCTGGCCCCTGTTTTTGGACTGCGCTTCATCCACCAGCACAAAGCCTTACGTGGTTACATCTTGTTGGTGCTGGCAGCCTACCTGCCGATAGCCATCGCCTGGAACGGGGTGACTTTCTTTACTTTCATTCATCCCGCTGCACATTTCCTCTTTATGCTGGTCACAGTGAGTTTGGGGAGCCTGACCTACCTGTTTTATCGATTATTAATCGGACGTCTGGAGAAAACGGGCCGCCAAATGGCTTTCTGGATGACCTTGATATTCCCGGTTGTTGCCACCGCTATGGAATTCCTGGTGAGTGGCGATAGTCCCTTCGGCACCTTCGGGGCACAGGCATACACACAGTTTGGCGTTTCGCCGCTGATGCAAGTGGTATCCATCACCGGTTTATGGGGTATTACCTTCATTACTGCCTGGTTTGCCAGCGTGGTCAACTACGTTTGGGAAAACGGCTTTGACTGGTCACAAGTTCGCAAGGGCGTCTTGATCTTCGCCAGTGTGCTGGTGCTGATCTTTGGTTACGGTTTCGCACGTGTATGGTTGGCTCCTGAAGCCGAAACCAGTGTACGTGTGGCCGGTTTTAATGCCGGTGCTGCCATTCCGGAATTGATGGCCATCTCTGGCGACGAGGAAGCTTTCCGGGCTGCCACCCAGCAGGCTCACGCCCAATATTTGGAACGTACACGCCAGGCAGCCAGCGAAGGTGCGCAGATCGTGGTGTGGCCCGAAGGCGCTGGCTTGGGTTACGAAGAAGACGTTGCATCGCTATTAGTAGCAGGTCAGGCACTGGCTGCTGAAGAGAATATATACCTCGTCATGCCCGTTTTCACACTCTACCCTGACACGGAACGTTTACCGGAAAACATGCTCTACATTGCTGACCCGCAAGGCGAATTGGCTTTATCGCATACCAAGTTCGGCGGCACCCAATTTGAGGGCTCATTGCCCGGCGCGCGCAGCTTGCAGACCCTGGAAACCCCTTATGGCACGCTCTCCGGCGCGATCTGCTGGGATGCCGATTTCCCCAAGGTGATCAGTGAGGCTGGCCGTCAGGATGTGGACTTGCTGATTATTCCCTCCAATGATTGGTACGAACTGCGCGATGTGCACGCCAACATGTCTATCTTCCGAGCCGTCGAGAACGGTGTTTCCATCTTCCGACAGACCACGAACGGCGTCTCCCTGGCTGCTGATGCTTATGGACAAGTAGTTAATCGTACAGATCAATTTGAAGAGGGCAGTGAACAGTTAGTGGATGTGCCTTTGAACAACACTATCACCTTGTTCCCCCGGATAGGAGATCTTTTTGCTCTCATTATTCTGGCTGGCTTTGCCATTGGTTCTGTGGGTATCTGGATTGGAACTCGTAAGCCGAAAACAAGCTGAACCATCCATTTCCCGATAAAAAAGCCCAGGCAAGGCCTGGGCTTTTTATCTTCCGGCCCACTTGCATTGGCGTTATACTAGGCCACTAAGTAGATTTCATAGGAGCCTTTTTGAATGAAAGAATTCTTTAAATCAATGACCTCTCGCCTGGGTGTGGCTGGCGAGTTGATGGAGTTTTTATGGGCGCGTAAGCTATGGTGGCTGATGCCCATGATTTTTATACTGATCGTTTTCGGCGTCTTCTTTGTGTTCGCCGCTGCTTCCGGCCTTGGACCTTTTGTTTACACCCTTTGGTAAGGGGATAATTTTCGATGGAAATCCTTAGTGCAATTGCGCTGATCCTACTGACGCTGGTAGGATACAGCGGTGGTAGTGTGCTGGCAGCCGGCCCGCGTAAGGCTGCCCCGGGCGTATTGGATATTTTTGTGAACTTGGTTTTATGGACCGGTGCCTTGATGACACGATCTGACCTGGGCCGCTGGACGGCCGTGCTGGTGTGGATCGGTATTGGCCTGGTGGTTGGTGCCGTAATAACATTCCTACGTCGCAGTTCTTTCCCCTTGGCTGACGTTCAGGAGCCAGTCCAAGGTTTGTGGCAGCACTGGTTGCGCTTTAGCCGCAAGCTGGGTGATTTTCAGGGACGCATTTTCCTCACCTGGTTCTATTTCATTATCGTGACGCCTTTTGGCATCATCGGGCGGCTCTTCTCAGATCGTATGAACCGCAAAACGCCTACTGGAACTTCAGCCTGGCATACGCGCAAGGCTGAACCAGCCCCCGGTGTGGAAGAAGCCCGGAGGCAGTTCTGATGTATATCCTCGGCGTCTCCTGTTTCTATCACGACTCCGCTGCCGTGCTGCTGCACGACGGCCAGCTTGTTGCCGCGGCCGAAGAAGAGCGCTTCAGCCGTAAAAAGCATGACCACAATTTCCCCTCTAAAGCTATTCAATTCTGTTTAGAGCACGCCGGCATCACTGCCGATGACCTCGACTACGTGGTGTTTTACGAAAAGCCGTTGGTCAAGTTCGAGCGCATTCTGATGACCACGCTGGAGTCCTTCCCGCGCTCCTGGCGCGTGTTTGGCGAAGCCATGATCGGCTGGTTCGATGAAAAGTTGTGGGTCAAGAGTTTGTTGGGCGAAGAGATCGGCATTTCAGAAGATAAGATCATCTTCACCGAACATCATATGTCGCATGCCGCCTCGGCCTTTCTGGCCTCGCCCTATGATGAGGCTGCCATCCTGACGATAGACGGGGTGGGCGAGTGGACCACTGCCGCTATGGGTTACGGCAAGGCTTCCTGGGAGGATGGCGGGCAGAATGAGATCGTGCTGACCCACGAACAGCGTTTCCCCCATTCGTTGGGTTTGCTCTATTCAGCTTTTACTGCTTTCCTCGGTTTCCGCGTCAATAACGGTGAATATAAAGTCATGGGCATGTCGCCCTATGGTGAGCCTAATCACATGGATAAGGTCGAGAAGCTTTTCAAGGTCTACGACGATGGCAGCTTCTGGATGGACATGGACTATTTCAGCTTCCATCATGCCGACCGCACCTTCAGCAACAAGTTCATTAAGCTGTTTGGCGAGCCACGTGTGCACGAATCGGAGTTCTTTACGCCCAAGACCAATCCCGAAGTTGACCCCAACTCTGCTAAAGCCAAAGAGAACCAGTATTACGCGGACATCGCTGCCAGCATTCAGCGTGTGACCGAAGAAACCATCCTCAAGATGGCGCGTGCTGCGCACGAAAAGACCGGCTCCAGGCGTCTGTGCATTGCCGGTGGGGTGGGCCTTAACAGCAAGGCCAATGGGCGTTTGCTGGCCGAAGCCCCCTTCGACGAGATCTTCATCCAGCCCGCTGCCGGAGACTCCGGTGGGGCCTTGGGTGCAGCCTTGTATGCTTATCACATCATCCTCAAACAACCGCGCAAGTGGGTGCAGGAGCACAATTTCTGGGGTGCAGAATATGGCAATGACGAAGTGTTGGCTGCTTTGCAGACCAGCGGCCTCAATTACGAAGAGTTTGGTGATGTGGAAAAGATCATTGGCCGCGCGGTGGATGATATCGTTGGTGGCAAGGTCATTAGTTGGTATCAGGGCCGCTTTGAGTGGGGCCCTCGTGCCCTGGGCAACCGCAGCATCATCGCCGACCCGCGCCGCGCCGAGATGAAAGACATTGTTAACACCAAGATCAAGTTCCGCGAACCCTTCCGCCCCTTTGCCCCCGTTATCCTGGAAGAAGAGGCTGCCCGTTACTTCCCCGACTATCCCCAACCGGAGAAGGTCTACCCCATGCGTTACATGCTTACTGTGGGTAAGTGGGATGAGACTTTGGGTGAACAGGTTCCGGCAGTCAACCACCTGGGCACAGGTCGCATGCAAACCGTGCGTCAGGAATGGAACCCGCGCTATCACCGGCTGGTACAGCGCTTTGGCGAGGCTACCGGCGTGCCGGTATTAATGAACACTTCTTATAACTTACGAGGGGAGCCGATAGTGACCACTCCCCAGAATGCTATCAATACCTTTGTCAACAGCGGCATCGATACCCTGGTGATGGGCGATTACATCGTGACCAAGAAGTAGATTGCAGAAATTCAAAATCCAAAAATAAAAGAGGTCAGCTAAGTGCTGACCTCTTTTTGTATTCTTGAGTGGTATCACCTACTCGTCCGGCACATCCGGGCCGAAACTGACAAGCACGGCTTCCACAGCCACACGGTATTGGTAGGTGTCGGTATCTTCCTGGTAACCCTTACAGGTCAGCAGCGTCACCCGGTCAAAGGCATCGTCGTCCAGCACGGCCGTGTAGGTCGGCGAGACCACCTGGTTGTTGACCACTTCATAGGTGTACTTGCGGCCAAAGGCATGGATGTAGAAGACATCACCAAAGCCCAGTTCTTCCAGGTGGGCGAAAGGCCCTTCATTGCCAAAGGCATCCGTCACGTGGGCCGTGATAGCCGTATTACCGACCTGGGTGGGGTAGGAAGTTCCTTCCAGGTAACCGGCCGCATCATCCAGCCAGGTCACGTCCCAGCCCTCGCCTAAGCCGAAGGGCACACCTACGATGGGCATCTCGATGTCCAGGGAGGGGATTTCCAGCCACAGGTCGCCCAGATCGGCGTATTCTTTTTCTTCAGGCTGTGCCGGTAACTCGGTTACCACGTCAGGAGCGAAACCTGTCTCAGGCAGGATCAGGTTGCCATCCTCGTCTAGATCAAAGAGCAGGCCCATGTCCCAGGTGAGGTCGGTCACACCGGCAGGAACGTTCAATACCACCGTGCAGTTGCATAGCGGATCGACATCACTGTCCAGATCCACCGGACCTGTATTGATGGCCGTGATCGGCACGCCGGGGGGCGGGTCGAAGACCACGAAGAAATTGGCCGCGGGATCGTTGGGCGTAAAGAGGTATCTTCCGGCGCTGTCTGTTGTTTGGGAGGCTACTAAAGTATCGACACCCGGATCGTAAATGAGATTTCCGTTGGTATCCCGGATAAGGCGCACCGGTATGTTCGGTACAGCTGGCTCACCGGGATCCTGGATACCGTCTTTGTTCACGTCGATCCAAACGAAATCGCCCACTTTGTTGGGGTCCAGGCCGGCATCGATAGTTGGGTTATGTTCACCCGGGGCCATACTGACAACGTGTGAGCGCCCCAAATTGGGACCCACAGCCTGATCGGCATCAGAATCTACTGGATCATCCGGAGGTGGTGGGCCATTTACCCATTGTGGGCTGAAGATCGTGCCGATTGGCAGGGTCCACTGAACCTGATACTGGACGCCGGGTGTAAGGTTATCGAAACGGTACCAGCCGGGCGCGCCGCCCACCGGGTTGTTGGTCGTCAGCATACTGGTCACAAAGGTTGTACAGGCGGGGGTGCCTGCGCCACAACCAGTGTAGAGTTCTGTGAGTACGCCGTTGATGCCCGGTTCCCCAACGTCCTGGATACCATCAGCGTTAAGATCATCCCACACGAAATCGCCCAGCGAGGCAGGTGCAGTGGCAATCAGGCCTGCATCCCAGCGCAGGTCCTGGGTGTTGGCCGGTAAAGTGATAAGCGGTGTGACGCCGAAGGTGGGGCCGGCGACATCATTGGCATCCGAGTCGATCGCATCGTCAGCACCGACATTGTCCAGTACAAAATTGAAGCCTGCCGGTTCGGTGAATTGCACAAAGTAGTTGCCAGGAGCCAGATTGTCAAACAGGTAGTAGCCGGGATCTGCCGGGTTGGCGGCCAGGTTAGCTGTAACCTGGATACCCTGGCTGACATCATCGCCCGCGCCGCCATCGAAGGTGTTATCGCCGCCATCCAGCCATAGTTCTACGGTTACACCGTTGAGGCCAAATGAGGCCGCTTCATCCTGGATATTGTTGTTGGTATCGTCGACCCAGACGTAGTTGCCCAAAGAAGAGATAAGCGGAACCAGACCAGCATCCCAGGTCAGGTCATCCGCAGTGGCCGGGAAGTTAATGATGTCGGTCACGCCAAAGGTTAGGCCAGCCGTGGGGTCAGGATCGGAATCGATGCTGTCATCACCACCGATATTCTGTTGGGTAAAGGTGAAGCCCGCCGGGATGTTGGAGAACTGTACGAAGTAGTTGCCCGCATTGAGGTTGGGGAAGAAGTAGTAGCCCGGTGTAGCAGGATTGCCACCCAGGTCTGCAGTAACCGTGGTTCCCTGGCTGACGTCATCAGCACCACCACCCACACCGCCATCAAAGACGCCGTTGCCGCCATCCAGCCACAATTCTACTGTGACGCCATTAACACCTTCGGCAGGTGTTTCATTTTGAATACCATCGGCCGGGGTGGGGAAGGCAGTATCGAACCACACGAAGTCGCCCAGGCCAAAGCCATTACCGATCAGGCCTGCGTCCCAGGTGAGGTCTTGTGTATTATGCGGCAGCGTGATCACAGAGGTTACACCCGGATTCGTGCCGGCCAATACTTCGACATCCGAATCAATGGTGTCATCGCCGCCTACATCCTGTGTTGTGAAATCAGTGTAGCCGGGCGGCAGGATGACTTCAACGAAGTAATTGGCCGGATACAGGTCGGTGAACAGGTAATAGCCTGGGTTGCCGGGGCTGAGGTCGGCAGTGAGTTGTGTATCCAGCAGGGTATTCGTGCCATCATACACACCGGGTGCGGCTCCATCATCTGCATAGAGATTGACGGTTACACCATTTTGACCACTGGCTGCGCCGTCGTTCTGGAGGCCGTCACCATCATCAGCCCATACGTAGTTGCCCAATGAAGAAAGTACAACCAGGCCTGCGTCCCAGGTCAAGTCATCGGCGGTGGCCGGAAAGACGATCTGTGTTGTGACACCAAAGTCGGTGGCGGTGCTGTCTGGGTTAACGTCAGAGTCGCTTGTGTCAGCACCCTGATCCTGTTGGGTGAAGCCGTAACCCGCAGGCAAGGTGGTGCTGTCAAACTGTACCCAATAGGTGGCCGCAGGCAGGTCTGTGAAAATGTAATAGCCAGGGTTACCGGGGCTGAGGTCAGCAGTGGTCGTTGTAGCGATTTGAGTATCATCGCCAACACCAGCATCAAAGGTGTTGTCTCCACCATCCTGCCACAGGATCACATCAACGCCGTTGACACCATTGGCGGCTGGCTCGTCTTGCTGGCCGTTGAAGTTGTCATCAATCCATACGTAATCACCCAGATCATAAGCCGGGATCAGACCGGCATCCCAGGTCAGATCGTCGGCTGTGGCCGGGAAGTTGATGATCGCCGTCACGCCAAAGTCGCTGGCCGCCTGGTTGGGGTTGACATCCGAATCGAAGGCGTCACCTCCAATGTCCTGCTGGGTGAAGGTGAAGTTAACCGGATTGGTGAACTGTACGAAGTAGTTGCCTGCGCTCAGGTTGGGGAAGAAGTAATATCCAGGAACGCCGGGGCTGAGGTCTGCAGTGACCGTGGTTCCTTGACTGACGTCATCAGCCCCGCCGCCCACACCGCCATCAAAGACGCCATTACCGCCATCCAACCATAGTTCTACATCGACACCGTTGACGCCATTGGGAATACCATCATTCTGCAAGCCATCCCCCAGGGTGCCTGTAATGTCATACCAAACATAGTTGCCTAGACCGAAGCCGGTGCCTACCAGGCCCGCGTCCCAGGTCAGGTCGCTCTCGCCAGGGCTGAGGTTGATGATTGCGGTTACACCGGTGGCTGTGTCGGGGTCCGAGTCGATGGTGTCATCGCCTCCCACGTCCTGGGTGGTGAAACCGGTGAACCCAGGCGGAATGCCGGAGAATTCCACGAAGTAATTGCCCGGATACAGGTCAGTGAAGAGGTAATAACCTGGGTTGCCGGGGCTCAGGTCGGCAGTGAGCTGCGAACCCAGGTTGGTATCCAATGCATTGTTAAAGATGTTATCACCATCGTCCAGCCAAAGGGTAACCGTGACACCATTGACACCGAAGGAAGCGGCCTCATCTTGTAAGCCGTTGGTGTTGTCGTCTTCCCAGACATAGTTGCCCAGTTCGGCCAATTGCACCAAACCGGCATCCCAGGTCAGGTCATCTGCCGTGGCCGGGAAGTTGAACTCCAAGGTGACCCCAAAATCGGTGGCAGTTGAGTCGGGATTAACATCCGAATCGATGGTGTCATCGCCGCCCACGTTTTGCTGCGTGAAGCCATAGCCCGCAGGCAGGGTCGTATCATCGAATTCAACGAAATAGTCACCTGCGGCCACGTTTGTGAAAAGATAGTAGCCTGGTGTGGCAGGATTGCCGCCCAGGTCTGCTGTGACGGTTGTATTGATCAGCGTGTCATCGCCTACACCACCATCAAAGGTATTGTCGCCACCATCCAGCCAAAGATTTACGGTTACGCCGTTGACTCCATTGGCTGCGGGTTCGTTTTGCAGGCCATCGAAATTGTCATCGATCCAAACGAAGTCGCCCAGGTTGAAGCTCACGGCAGCGTTGAAGCCCGCGTCGTAGGTATGGTTATTATCGCCGGGGCCGCCGGTATCGTCGCTGGGGTCAGAATTGCCCTTGCGGTTGTCCACGAAGATCACAGCGTAGTCTGTAGCTGCCACAGTTTGCAGAGTGGCGTCCGAGTCGATCGTGTCTTTGGCCCCTGCATTGGGTGTGGTCAGATTTAAGCCTGTGAGGGCTCCCTGAGTTGTGTCGATTACGACCAGGTAGTCAGTATATACAGTCAGGTTGGTGAAATAGTATTGGCCCTGGTTTGGTGCCGCTCCAGCTGTAACAGTGGTGGCGACAAAAGTATTTGTGCCATCGTAGACTCCGCTTGTTGCCCCGTCGTTCAGGTACAGGTCGACGGTAACGCCATTAATGCCGGGCTCTGCCCAGGTGCCTGCACCCGCAACAACGGTGCCATCCTGGATGCCATCATTGTCAGCATCGACCCATATACGGTTCCCGATCTCTACGGGCGCGGCGGGACAGATCAGTTCCAAGTCACCCAGACCATTGGATTTACCAAAGGTCGTGGGGGTGCCGCCTGCATCCTGCCCAAAGACTTCATAGCCGCGCAAATATGTTCCGGCTTCATTGGTACCGCCGGTTGTTGTGTCGTCTTCAGTGTTGAACCAGATCACACCACCTGTGCGCACGTCCTGGAAAGGATCGAAAGCGGTGGTCACGATTTCGGTTGTGCCGGGCAGGTAAGTCAGGCCGCCCTGGGTCAGTTCGTGGTGGATACCGTTATCGGGATTGGAAGAAACTCCGGGCACGTTCTGGTCATACATGTCCTGCCAGAAGAATTCGGAGCCGCCGGGGCCCTGGTCGGTGCCCGTGCTGGTCTGACCAACGGAGGTTTCAGTGCCGCAATCGGCATCATCTTCCAGTGTCCACACTGTGGGGGTGGTGGGGTCATTGGCGCTCAAGCACAGCAGGTCGCCTGCCGTAACGCCTTCATAAAGGGTGGTATCTGCCGCGATGGGACTGTAATTCTGGTTACCCGTCTGGTCACCGGCGCGATCGCGCAAGCCCAGGATCATGTAGCCATTGTCCAGGAACTCTATATCCGTCAGCATGGGCTGAACCAGGTCAACGTGGTCGAAGGGTGTTGAGCCTTGGTTTAGTGCAACAGGGTCGGGATTAGTAGGCTGATAAAGATCGGTCCAGTCATCTGCCCACGGTTGCCAGTCTGCCGTGATACAGCGGTAGGTACAGGTCAGCCCGCCTTCCACGGAGGAATATGAACGTGGATAGGCAGAAGTATCCAGTTCGATCTGGTTACCGGCTGCCGCGCCGTTCAGGTCAACCTGGGTGAAGTTGCCGGTACCGCCACCAGGGGTGTGGGCGATGACATAGGCTTCCAAACTGGGGAAGGGAGCCGTCAGGTCGCCGGTCGAATCACAGACCACGCCGACGAAAACGCGGTCCTGGAATACTGAAACAGCCCAGGGACGTTCTTCGCCACTTGTACAGATAGTAGTGGGGATGGCATGCTCTGTGATATCAGCCGCCGTCGGGGGAACGGGGTTGCCCAAAGCATCAATATCGATGAAGATCTCGATCAGGGCCCGGTCGCTTTCGTTCGTGTTGACCAGCCACAATGTGCGGTCATCGGCCGAGATATCCATGTCGCCAAAGGAAATCTTGCCGACGGCGTCAAAAGCATCGTCCGTGCCACCCACGCCATTGAGGTCGCGTGTGGGGTTGTTTGAGTCAGAGTCTAGACAATCGGTACCCAGCAGTGTTCCGGTGTCCGTATAACAATGTGGGTCCGTGCCAGTATTGACGCCGCCCAGGCCGTTGAGGTCCACAAAGGGCACGGCTGTTCCGGCTACGGGGTCGATGGCATAAATGCCGCCGGTAGTGGGGATACCGGCCACGGCGCTGATGATGCCAAAGCCGCTGTGGCGCTTCATGACTGCACTGGCGAACATAATGCCGGTCGTGCGCTGGTAGGCCAGGCCGTAGGTCGCCCCGATCTCGGAGTTGTCTGCTAAATAGGTGTTGGCCCCGCCGCCCGCGCCACTGGCCGTGTAGGGGAACATGACCATCACGTCGCCTGTAGCTGCGTCACCTGTACCGTGGGGATTACCGTTGATGTAACAGGGCGTCACGATATTGGGGTTGGCCGTGCAGTGCCGCGAGGGATCCATCAGGCCAAAATTGACGGTGGAACTGGGGGCTGCACTTTGCAGGAAAACGACAGAACTCTGGTTGTCTGTGCCTACCGGGCCGGAGAAGAGGTGGCTGGGGATATTGGTGAATTCAATGCGCGCGATCTGGGTGTCGTCCGTTTGAATCGAATAAGTGCCGTCAGCAGCGGAGGTGGCGCTGCCGCCCACGATCGGTGTATTGTCCGTGGAGAAGGCATCGATATCAATGCCGCCCACCCCCGGTTCATTGGTGTCAAAGGTACCGTCCGCGTCCAGGTCCAGAAAGACGGTGCCGTTAACGGTTTGGAGTGTTTGCTGGGGCGCGGCCAGCGTTTGCTGCAGCGGCAACAATATAAAAATTGCCAGCAACAATGCCAGGCGCGCAAAATAGCTCACTCTGTGAAGTTGATTTTGAGAAAACGAAAAAGAATGCACGATACCATCACCTCATGGTAGGGTGTTGTTTAACACCAGAATTGGCGCGAATTTATTCAATTGGCAGGGTAATAGGCACCATTAATATTAATGAAAGGTAAACAGAGACTATTTTACACTGTCCACCAGACCACCGCAAGCAAACCATGCTGTATAGACACAGTTTTTAATAGTACAAAAACGCTGACAATTGTAAAGAATTAGACGTTCTTAGGCAGTTCTTTGCGTCGCGCCCGCTGATTCAGGATGGCAATGCCTACAACGATCAGGCTCATCCCGGCCAACATACCCCTTGTGATCTGTTCACCCAGCAGAAAAACACCCCCGATACTGGCCACGATGGGTACGATGTACATCACCATGGCGGCCGGTGAGGCTCCAAAGCGTTGGATATTATAAAAAGCCAACAACATGGCAAGAAATGTGCCCACTACAGCTGCCCAGGCCAGGGCAAAATAGCCTTGTGTGGTTACCTGGCTGAGATCGAAGCCCCAGATTGCGATCGAAAGGGGCATGGCAAACAACGAGGCGGCGAGCATACGCACGCTGGCGACATCAAAAGCATCCATGGCCTGCATATATTTGCGTGCATACACGGTCATGGCACTGCCCATGATCATGGCGCTGATTACCAGCACGTAGCCAATGGGATTGGCCTGGCTCACATTGGGCAGGCCAGTTTCGCCCAGGGCCGCCAGCAATACCGCACCACTTAGAGCCAAACCCACACCCAGTGCTTTGCGGGTATTAATGCGTTCATCCTTTAATGCGAAATGGGCGATTAGCACCGTAATTGCTGGGCCCAGGGTCAGCAGGATACTGGTCAGCCCGCTGGATTGGAATTCCAGGGATAGGATGATCAGGTTCATGGGCAGCGCGGTGCCCAATACACCTAACAAAGCTGAGCGCCACCATAGTGCTTTATCGCGTGGCCATTGCCTGCCACGCACTGCCAGCAAATACACAAGAACATGGGCCAGGGCTGCAATGCTCAGGCGTAGCCCGGCATAGGTCGTCGAATGGAACTGGCCAACACTGAAGCGCGAGGCCAATAGTGTTGTGCCAAACATGACGCCCAGCACGCTGATATAAGGAAGTGCTTTTGCGTCCAAGATATTTCCTTTAGATATTTGTGGGAGGTTAACCGCTGGAGTTGTTCCAGCTATCCGCAAATTTGAGGATGCGGCTTTTGATGTACCAGATATAGGGATCGGCGTTAGGCCTTTTTTCCTTGATCAAGGCCATGGCCTCGTCCGCCGTATGTCCCTGGGCGATCAGGATGGCGGCCCCCATGGCGGCTCCTCTGTGACGACCAAACTGGCAATGTGCATAGATATTGCCACCCTTCTTGATTACTTCCAGGGCTTCCTTCGTGCCTTTTTCTAAAGCTTCAATGGGGATAGGGAAGATTGGGGAATCGAAAGTGCGCAACCACAAGATCGGCATGGGTGGATCGTGTGGGTCTGGCTTGGGACGTGGCCAGATGCGCATGTTAATTACCAGATCCACACCCAGGTCTCGCAGGGTAGCAAAATCACCTGCTTTAGGCGTGCGTCCAATGAAAAGCGTGTCTGTAATCTGGGAAAGTTTCAAATTCGATGACATCCTGCTTGCCTGTGCAGGCCGCATTATACCGTAGCTATTTTGGGGCTTTTAGACCGGATACAGGGCTATTCTATTTCAAATAAATATAGATCGATGCTGTTGAAATGCTGCTTGTCCACCAGTGTCAGCCCAACCGGAACCGGCTCCAAAAAGAAATCCTGGTAGACGGCTTTTACTTGCTCCAGGCCACGCACTACCAGCCAAATACGCCCGTTGTCTTGTGCACAATCATCTACAATCGAATCGATCTTATCCGGAGTAGCGACCTCAACCGGTATGCCGCAGGATTCAAGGCTGTCTTCAAAATAAAGCTTGAAGGCATCCGTCTGGAAACCATCTTCGTCGGGAGCCAATATAACCAGGTCGGTCTTCTGGTCGGAGGCAGCCACGTAGGCGGCCATTTGCCGCCACTGCTCTTTGATGTCCAGGGTGTAATAGAAATAGAAACCGGGCACGATCATGACCACCAGCGTGGTCAGGGCCAGCCATACGGGGATCACCCGGCGTAGATGATAGATAACTACAGCCAATCCCAGACTCAAAGCAGGGAGTGCATTGATGATGTAACGCCCTTCGTAGATCGGTGAATACACTTTGGAGATCACAAAGGGAATCACCACAGGCACAAGGAACCACAGACTGATCAATAACAGGTTGCGGCCCCATTCGGAGAACAGTGGCTGTAGATTAAAGGCTTCTTTCACCTTGTGCATGAAATCTTCGCGCGATTGTTTGGCAAATACGATGCCCAATGCAATGCCAAAGAACCCCAGGCCGATAGCGTACCTGATACCCACTTCGATCCAACTGCGCTCGTACCGTGCTGGGAAAGCAAAGGTGTAAACGGTGCGCAATATGTCAGAGGCGCTTGGCTCTGGTAGATAGAAGATCGGGCTGGCCCAGTCAGGTGTTTGTCCGGGGAGGTTGGGCCATAACTCTGGAAGTATTCCCAGGAATATAACCAGGACACTGCCACTGAACAGCAAACGGGTATTACGCGTGTACTTTCCCCAGGTGAACAGGAAGTAAAGCCCCTGGCTCAAGAGAATGAAGAGACTGAAGGCATGCGTCTGGAATAGAATGTAGGCGCTGACCGTATATAACAAAAAGTTGATCCAGGTAGCATTTTTGACTGCTCGATAAAAGAAGAAAAAACAGGCGATGGTTACCAGGGCGACAAAACTGTAAGTGCGGGCCTCTTGCGAATAATGCACGTGGAAGGGTGACACTGCGATAAGGAAGGCCGCGATGAGCGCTACGTGCTGGTTGAACATGGTTTTGCCGAGCCAGTACAGTAGGGCGATGGCTGCTATGCCTGCGATGGCAGAGGGTAAACGCACCGCGAATTCTGATGCCCCAAACCATCTCATCCAATAGAAGATCGTATAAAAGTAAACCGGCTGGCGGTGCAATTCGCCCAATCTGTGCAAGTCGCTCAGGCTTTCTGCTCTCGTCTCAACCATGACGGTGATAATCTCATCGAACCAGTAGCTTTCAGCCCCCAGTTGGTACAGGCGCAGCAGCGTGCCCAAAACCAAAATGCCAGCCAGGAGCAGGAAGTGTTGTCGACCTGAATTATTCGATTGTTCAGTTGTGCTTTGCGCCATTCAATTTCCTTCGGCATTTTTATACTAGTAGGGATTTACCCTCCAAAAAGTACTGCATTATAGTAGCAAATGGCGGTCACTCGGTAAGGGTAACAAATTTGAAAGCGTCCGGGTATTGTGAGCGGGACCTGCCTGAAATCAAATAGTGCTGCCCACAAATGAAATTATTATCGGAGGGATCACTATGGATTTATTCAACTTCCTCACTGTCGACCAGTGGCTTGCCATTCTGCGTATTGGCATCGGTTTATGGTGGCTCAAAAGCGTTTTCCACAAAGACCTGCGCAGTTTTGTCACTAAAGGTATGTCCAATTGGACGGTGGCGCTTGCTGAGAACCATCCTGTAGAACCCTTTGGTAAACTGATCGGCAATATGGTGGACAAGAACCGTTCTTGGTTCCCTTACCTTGTGGTCTTGGGTGAGTTTGCCGTGGGGGTTGGGTTGGTGTTCGGTTTCCTTACCCCTATTTCGCTGGCTGTAGCTATCTTCCTAAACCTCAATTACATCGCGCTGGCGGGCGTAAAGCCCAAGGATATTTCGGTCAACGAGTGTTACCAATGTGAGCAGGGCCAGAATTACAATATGATCGTGCCCCAGTTCGTGTTATTGGCGCTCGGTGGCTGGAATGTGTGGTCGTTAGACTCCTTAGTGGGCTTATTCTAGTCACTTAATTCGTAGGGGCGCAAGGCCAAGCATCGCTTGGATCATGCTACGCCCGTTTGATAAAAAAAGAAATGGAGATAAACAATGTCTGAAACCCTTCCCGCCCTCACTGATTGGGGCGCTACCAAACAAACCCTACATTACTATGCCAAAGGCGTGGGGGTCATTCCGCACGGCGTGGCCAAAGTGCAGACCGACCTGGCCCATCCCAAATGGTGGCACATCAGCCTCAAGATGGGAGCTGCCGGACTGACGACTGAAAAAATGGCGCTGCCGGATGGCGGCGAATTCTGGCTGGCATTGAACGGCAGTAACCACGAAGTCGTTTTGGAAACCTCAAAAGGCGACAAACAGACCTTCAGCATGACACAAGGCAAGACCTCTACAGAGTTTGGCAACCAGCTTGTTGATGCGGTTGAGGCTCTGGGTGTCAAAGGTGAGTTCAAGCGCGATGAATTTGAGAACGGTGAGCCGCGAGAGTACGATCAGACCAAAGCCGAGACCTGGTGGCAGGCCATCCAGGTCATCAATGCCACCATGAGCAAGCACCACGATAACATAAGCGGCGAGATTGGTCCCGTGCAGTTATGGCCGCATGGCTTTGACACCGCCTTCGAGTGGTTTGGTACCCGCAAGGTAAGCTATGAGGGAGCCGAGCATCCTTCCCAATTGAACTTTGGTTTCTCTCCTGGAGAACCCTCCCATCCGGAACCATATTTCTATTCCAACCCCTGGCCTTTTGAAGAAGAGAAGTTAACTGCTGTCGAATTGCCGCATGAGGCCAAATGGCACGTCGGCGATTGGCAAGGCAGCATCTATGAATACAGTGCCCTGGTTGGGGACCCTGAAGCCTCCGATAAGCTTTTTGAATATTTTGCGAAGGTCTACGAAGCCGCTGCCCCAACTTTGACGGTTTAGTTTTTCTTTCCCCCAATTCTTGAGAGCAAGGCCCTTCAGGGCCTTGCTCTTGTTTTGCTACCTAAACCAGATGACGCCCTCCATCCACGTGAATGATCTCCCCGGTAATGAACTCCGGCCCGGCTAAAAGGAACAATAAGGTCTCTGTGACTTCCTCCAACCTGGCCCAACGATTGGCAGGCACGTCTTTGATGCCTTTCGCCAGCTCCTGATCGGTGGGTGGCAGGATGGCCCCCAGGGCAATCCCGTTGACCGTGATATTGGGCGCAAAAGAGGCGGCCAGCGATTCGGTCATGGCGGCCAATGTAGCTTTGCTGATGGTGTAAGGGAAGTGGTCCTTGATGGGTCGCAGCACGCGCCAGTCCAACATAGTCACGATACGGGCATGCTCTTTCTTGCCAACCGCCTCGGCAAAGGCTTTGGACAGGATGAAAGCCGAAGTGGCATGCACGTTCATGTGCAGGTTCCAGGAGGCCAGGTCGGTTTCGAATATCGTGACCGGCGCGTAAATGGAAGCGTTGTGCACCAGTCCGTACAGCGGTCCAAACTCCAAAGCCTGCGGAATGATCGTCGCTGTGGCATCGTGGTCATTCAGGTCAGCCTTTATTAAATGGGCCTTGACACCCTGTGCTTCAATATCGGCTTTCGTTTGCTGGGCTTCATCGTCAGAACTGTTGTAGTGGATCACCAGATTGCCGCCTTGTCTGGCGATAGCCAGCGCCATCTCGCGTCCAACCCGTTTGGCGGCCCCGGTTATCAGAATGGTCTTGCCTTCTAAAGAACCCATTTGCCTAACCTATCGCAGGTGTCAAATAACCCTGCTCATACCAATCATCCAGATAATTTTGCGGCACTCCATAATCGTCGGCTTCCAGCTTGGAAAAACCGCGCGGGAAGGCCCCCAACAACTCTGAAAGTGGTTCGATCTCCCGGTGGGTTGACAGGAAATCGTTATAGAAACCTCCCTCCCACTCGTAACACCAGGGCGGCAATACAAAACGCGTGTTTTCATTGATGGCTTCCTGAAGCCAATGGACTGGCGGCTTTTTCTCCAGATTGAGGATTGCATCCGCATAAGCCGCCATTTGTTTGTCGATGCTGTAATGCTCGTACAGGTAATCCATAGTGGCCTGTGAGGGCTTTGGCCGTTCGGTGATGATCTCGTAGGCCAGCTTAGCGGCTGTCTCCGCATCCCCAAAATGCACTTTGTCCAGCAATTCGTCCGGCAGCAAGGAGCGATGCGTAGCCACACGCGCCGCGATGGAGGGCGTGCCGCAACCCAGCGACTCGTATACCGTGTTTCCAAAAGCTTCTACAAAATGCCCTAGCGCCAGCATCACATTACCCAGACTGTAATATTGTGGCATCAGTGTTTGGGGGATCCAATCATGGAACACAAAGTTGTCCACCAGCCCGCGCTGTTCAATTTCTGTTTCAATGCTTTGGTAATAATCGCGCACCTCGGAGGAGATGGCCTCCTCGAACCAGCGCGGCACCAGCGTTTTGAGGTTCTCGACTTTGTAGTGATTGACCAGCAAGTCGACGACCTCTACCGTTTGGTATAGGCCCTTAGATGGTTCCGGGCGGTGGGGATGCAGCACGATGATGTCTTTGTCGGGGTCAACTGGCGCGATTTCCAATATCTCTTTAGCGGGGGTGGGTTTGAAGAAACCCCAATCTACCCCATTATTGATTGTGATAGCGCGCCCCTCAAGATCCGGTATAAAGCGTCCTGCTGTGTGTAAATATAGCTGTCGCGAATACTCAGCGATGGCGATCAGTACGTCGCCTTGAAACAGGAAACTGCCTAGCTTGGTTTCCGGGTAGGCATTGTCTCGCAGCGAAATGGCCGTAGGCACGTCTTCGTAAATGGGCGGGAAAAGCAATTCGCCGTCGTGGATATAGAAGCGGTCGGCGCTTTTGAGGTGATCGCTTACAATTTGGATGATGCTGGCGATGTCGTAGTGCGGCACGTCATAGGGCTGGGGGAAAGGTTGTTTGTATTTCAGCACCGGCTTGACCTGCACCTTTTCGTGCCAGGCAAAGGGAGTGCGATTGTCCGGTCGTTGGGTGCATAGGATGGTGACGTCATGCCCCAACTCGCCCAGGTGGATGGCCACGTTTTGCAAATGTTTGGGTGACCCGCCGTTGATCTTGTCCGGGAACAGGGGGTTGATGGAAAACATCAGGATGTTCATGGCTAACTCAACACCATCCCGCCATCCACCTCAATCGCCTGCCCGGTGATGTAGCGTGCATCCTCCGAGGCCAGGAAAGCTGCCACTCCCGCAATCTCCCAAGGCTCGGCAAAACGACCCAGCGGCGCGTCGCTGGAGCGCATCTCCAGCCAGGCTTCCGGGGTCATATCTTCTTGTGGGGCCACGACTTCCGCCACCTGTTGCAGCATGTTGGTTTTGGTGTTGCCTGGACAGATCGTGTTGGCAGTCACGCCGTAGTTCGCCATTTCCATGGCCACTGAGCGCGTCAGGCCGATGATGCCGCTTTTGGATGCCGAATACTCCATCGTGGCCGGGAAACTGGTCTTGCCCGCCATTGATGAGATGTTGATGATGCTGCCGGAGCCTTGCGCCTTCATCACTTCGGCCACGGCCTGGTTGCACAGGAATACACCGCTGAGGTTGGTCTGCACGGTGTTGTGCCAATCCTCTTCGTCCACACTTTCCAATGGCGAACCGGAGTACACCCCCGCTGAACATACCAGCACATTGAGTTGCCCCCATGTCTCCAAAACTTGTTTGACGGCGCTTTCGACCTGGGCTTTATCTTTTACGTCAGTGATGATTGCCAGGGCTTCAACGCCTTCCGCGCGACACTCTTCAGCAGCAGTTTTACTATTGTCGGCATCAACATCCAGCAAAGCAACGCTGGCACCTTCCTGAGCAAAACGCAGCGCGCAGGCCTTGCCAATGCCGTTGGCCGCGCCGCTGATGACGGCTACCTGGTCCTTAAAACGGGCCAGTTTCATACTTTGCTCTGGTCGTGATAGGCTCCGGAATTGAGCCCTTCGTTGGTAATGCTCTCGCCCCCATCCACTACTAGGATCTGCCCGCTAATGAAATCGTTCTCCAGTAAATGTAAGATGGTGTCGGTGATGTTGCTGGTTTTTCCCTGTTTCTTGAGCGGGATAGCCTGCACGCGCCACTTGATATATTCTTTGGAACGCGATCCGGCGGGCAGCACCACACCAGGAGCTACCCCGTTCACGCGAATATCCGGCGCGAATTCTAGAGCTGCTAACTTGGTGAAATCGGCCAACGCCTTTTTGGTCAGCACATAGGCGGCATACTGCGGCTGGTTGAAGTCGATCTTGTTGTCGAGGATGTTGATGATATTGCCGGCACCCACCTTTTTGGCAAAGCTCTGGCTCAGGAAGTAGGGTGCGCGTAGGTTAAGCGCAAACTGGAAATCGTAATCTTCTTGCTGGGTTTCGGACAGTTCGGCCTGCACGTAACCGGAAGCGCTGTTGACCAGCACATTGAGATTGGGAAAGGTTCCCATGATGTCTTCAAAGAAGCTATCGAAGGCCTGCATTTGTGCCAGGTTGGTCTGGAAGGTTTCACAGGCCACACCCAACGAGCGTATCTTCTTGGCGGTGGTGTTGGCTGATCTGGTCGAGCTATTGTAATGCAGCGCGATGTCGTAACCTGCCTCGGCCAGTGCCAACGCGATAGCTTTGCCCATGCGCACAGCTCCACCTGTGACGAGGGCCGCGCCTTTGCTTCCGTCAGGGGATTTCAATCACTTCATCCTTTATGCTTTGTTTAAGGTACTTGGCTGTGTACCGATCTTTTGGCCGTTGATTTCTATTTCTGCGCCTGTGGGCAGCAGCGGTAGTGTGGCCTTGGCGGAGAGACCCATATAATCCAGTAGCTCCAGCAGGCTGGGTCGGTTGTAACTTTCTTCAGGTAATAGCTCTGTAGGGATCACCTGGACGTCTTCGTCCACCCAGTACATGATGTCGATGTCAGCAGGGCGGTCTTTTTTCTTGCGGTTGGGGTCTGTTTTATCGCGACCCAGTTGCACTTCGATGGCGTTGAAACGGTCTTTGATCTCGGTTGCTTCCAAAGGGCTATCTAAAGCCAGCGTCAGGTTGAGGAACATATTCGTGCTTTTCATGCCGACGGGCGCGTTTTCGATGATGCGGCTGACCTGTAATGGGCTGGCGATTTCCAGCAAGGCTTGCAGGATTTTGGGGACGTTGTCGTAGGGGGCGATGTTGCTGCCAATAGAGATGAAATAGCGGGGCATAGTGACCTCTTCAAAGATTACTGCGATTATAGCATTCACCTGTGTATAGAAAGCTTGCCTGAATGCACAGGTGGCCTCTTACGGTGCAAAGCCAATAATCATAGTTACTATGATTTCCGAACGGGAGTGCCGTTAGGATAATGGGAGAGTAGTAGTGCAGGAGGTGCATCATGACCGAACAACGAATTGAAACTGACAAGATGGATCAACCCCTATCACTGTGGTTGATGCTCTTCATCCCATTTTACGTTTTGGGCCTATTGTCTCTGGTGGTCTTTCCCTTTGCGGGCAACTGGAGTTGGTTAGAAGGCTGGATATTTGTGGTCAGCCTCGCTCTCAACCTCTCGATCAGTACAATCATCATGAATCAAAAGAACCCACGCGTGTTGCGCAACCGCAGCAAAATGAGGAAAGAAGGCCTGACCAAAGCTACGAAACAATCGGCCTCTTCCGACCGCTTCATATTGCCCCTTATGGGCATCAGCTTCTTTGGCGCCGTCATAGTAGCGGACCTTGGTCACCGTTTTGGCTGGTATGCTTTGCCCTTGTGGGCTGCTTTGGCTGGTGCAGTCATCATGAATATCGGAGTGATTATCCTCAACACAGCGACTTTGCAGAACGCCTACGCTTCAAAACTCCTGGATATCAACAAGGGCCAGGTATTGGTTGACACTGGCTTATATGGACGGGTACGCCATCCCCTGTACACCGGTGGCACTATCATGATGTTGTTCATGCCGGTAGCTTTAGGTTCCTTGTGGGGCCTGATTCCGGCTGCAATGGCAGCCCTTACGCTGGTTGTGCGTATCCGATTTGAGGAAGAAATGCTGCTGAAAGGCATGGAAGGCTACGCGGATTATCAGTCGCGAGTGCCGTACAAGCTAATCCCTGGTATCTATTAATGATTGGATAATCAACTGGAAGTTGTGGAACCAACCAGAGGAATAGATTTTGGCCATGTTTCAAGGAGCCGGGACTGCACCAGGTTGAAGTAGCCTGTGGCATGCACTATCTCGATAATAGTGGGCCAGGTCAGCTGAGGCGAAGCACATAGATATACAGGCTGCCACCGTGGAGAGAATTTGTTTTTGAAGCGCCACAAACCCTCAGCGTTGAATGCGAAGTTGAGCAGTCGCCCAAGCCGGAAGGCGAGTTGGCTGTGGGTCCATAGCTCATGTGGATGGCGATGGTTTGAAAAAATCTCAGTTGTCTGCGCCTCTGGCAAAGGCGTTACAGCCCCCAGGCTCAGGTGACTCACTCCTTCCAATGACAACTGCTCCGCTATTGCAGTAACTAATGCTTCCATGATGCCGATAGGCGCATCCTGGTGTCTTAGAAGTAGTTCAGTATGGTAGTAATCCGATGCAACCATCGAAAGTGTGACTGCACCCAGCCATTTTTTCTCAGGTGTCTCGAATACAAAGCAACGCGTGCCAGCATCAAACCCATCGCGTTCCGTATGTTTGAGGAGTGTTCCCTGTCGAGCGGGAGCATTATCTAGCAATTGCCTTAGCTTTTGTTGGTTCGCACGGTTGATCTCCACCTCGCGGACACGACCATTTCGCCGCCCCCTTTGAGCCAGTTCACGCACCGACCGTTTGCCGCGCCACGGCAGGTCCAGAATGGCCTCTGCGCCCATGGCTGCCACCTCGCAACCCTGCCCAATCAGGTAATCACGCAGCTCTGGGCTGCAACTTTGCAGCACAAAACCGCCGCGTAAGCGCTTTAAGTGCTGATGATAAATTTGATCGAATGAATAATTATGGGGAATCTCAGCCGTTGGTATCCAGGCTAGCGATGAAAAAGGCAGCCGGACGATATTAAAGCTTGGTTTGTTCTCTTTCGTTCGCGCCCAACTGCGCGGCAATTGCGAAATAGGCCTGGTTTCAACCTTCTCTACCGGGGTGGCCTTCTCCTTGGATCGCTCCTGTTGCGCGTCCCAAACTCGGCCAGCGATGTTGGGAAAACAGCTTTCCCATTGCAACTCTATTGTCTCCATAACACTCTCCTTAGAGCTACTATCCCAAAAGCCTGTGAAAGAAATATGAAGGTTGTGCGGCAGAGTAGTGAATTCGTATTTGAATTTGATTAACGAAAGGGAGTATTAGGCATTCGAAGCCTGATAGAAGGACGAACAAATTTCGAACTTGCCCCACAACTGATGGATGTTTTGAGCTTTGTTCTAGCGATAAACAACAGGAAATAAGGCCAAATCCTCTTCAGGAATTGGATATATTGCATTTTCGTTCGCGGCGAGAAGAATCAGGTCATGATTGGTGTGATCAGACGTGACAAGCAAAGCGTGCCCATCCATTTGCATTATCCGTGCTATACGTCGGTTTTGCCAGGTAATTGTTTTATTAACCTCGATGCCCCAGACATGATGAAGGAATGCTTTGCTCCCATGGCGTATCTTTTCTTCATGTTTAACTCTTTGAACTGACCCCCAGGGAACGAAGATCCACCGACGACCAAAAGGTGTGTGTTTTGCGACCTCAATGCCTGATTGTGTAAGGCGATAATAACCATAGAAATTCAGGGATGCAAGAAAACTGAAAGGAGTAAGTAGCAATATCGGGCTGTAGATAAACAGCAAGGAAAGTAAACGGCCGCGTTCAGAAGCCGGGCTGAATATGGTACAGATGAGTACAAACCCAATTGTGATAACACTTGCTATCACTGCCCGTGACAGTGGAACACGTGTTTGCACATTAACAATATCGGAACTGGTCATTTCCCTAATAATTGTAGCAGGGCCTTTCTGTATGTCTAAAGATGATGCTTTAAATCATAATATAGAGGCAGGTTTTAAACCTGCCTCTATATGTTCCAGTCTTATTACCCCCGCGGAATTACCTCAAACTGAGGTCTCTCTTCGTTAGGCCAGACATTGTCATTCCACTCGATGGCGTAGGTAATGTTATCAAGGCCTATACGCACGTCAGCCTAGTCTAACTTCGGGTGCAGTACGGTCTTCATTCGTGTCCGTTGCAACGAGTGTGAGTCCAAGACGAAGCCCGTGAAGGGGGTCTTACTATTGTGTGATGAGGGGTGAATTAATCTTCTTTGAGCACCACCACGAAACTCAATTCTTCTTCTCCATAAAGCCCCGTGATCTCCCAACAGCCCACGGTAGGCACAGATACACCCACGAGCATGGCCGAGCCAACGTCCGAGTGGGACATATTCGTGCCACCGTTGAATTCAAAATCGGGCGCATTGCTATCCAATCTGCGCCCGCGCACTGTGATGTTAGGCATAGGTTCTGCCCGCCAATCATAATCTGCATGCCACCACACGACCTTTTGCACGTAACCGCCTTCGCGTTGGGGCAGGGAATACCAGATACCATCGGCTTGCAGCATGGTCCACAGGCCTTCGCTACCATACCAAAAAGTGTTCTCGTAGGGCGCTACGCTGGGCCAGGGTGCCGGGGGTGCGAAGACGGGGCTTTGTGGCTGCGTGATAGGGCAACCCTGCTCTGCGCTGACCTGTACATTGCTGCGGCAAGCGCTCAAGCCAGCCAATCCGCCGACCAGTATCAAAAGTAAGAATGTTTTCCTTTGCATTTAAGATTAATACACCGTTGCCTAGATTATGGTTCCCAGAGGATTCTCAATAGTACGGATATGCCATGCAGGCTATGCTTGTATAATTAGATAATCTTGATGAACGTTTCGTTTTATTTGAGTAGTTGTTTTGGGGTTGCTTGATGGGATACGCTGAATGACTTTCCACACGGAGATGCTGTCCAGCCTGCCGTTCGTGCCCACGCCGGACCAGAAAGCGGCTATTCAGCGCCTTTATGCCTTTTTTGAGGGCGATGCCAACATCTGTATCTTGCGCGGCTTTGCAGGGACGGGCAAATGCAGCCTCACCACCTCTCTCGTCAGCTCCTTGGATAAAGCTGGGATCAGCTACAAACTGCTGTCACCCACCAATCGATCTGCTCGCCAACTCGCCGATTCTACCAAGCGACCTGTGCTGCCTTTACGTGACCAACTCTATACCATCAAACCCGGGCAGACCAGCGAATTGTTCACACAAATGAACGCCCAGCACCCAGAAGAAGAAAGCATCTTGATCGTCGACCAGGCGAGCATGTTGTCGGCCAATCCCACTGAGGCGGATGCCGAAGTCGTGCAGCCGCGCGGTATGCTGACCGATCTGCTAACCTTCATCCAGCGGGAGCCTTCAGCACGCTTGTTGCTGCTGGTCGACCCTACGGAGCATCCCTATTTTGAAGATGATAATAGTCTGCCCTTATCTGCCCTTTCCTTTTCATATGTATATAAAGGAAGCATTGAAGAGATCGACCTGGGTCACATTGCTAGTGAAGTCCTGACCTCCTCCTCTATCCTGAATACGACCTATCTACATGCTTCGGTCAAGCGCGAAAGTTTCGCTGGAAAACGTGCCATCCTGGACTTGAATGAGCCAGACCTGCAACGCATCCGGGCAAAGGATTTGCCTGGTGCTTACCAGATCGCCATTCAACGTAACGGTAAACAAGCTGTGCAGATCATCTGCCGGACCCACGCCAAAGCCCACGAATACAACCAGTTCATTCATAAGGAAGTCTTGGGCTTCGATGCGCCCTTGGCGGTAGGGGATCGCGTGGTCGTGACCAAGCCCTATACGGATACGGCGCTCTTAAAAGAAAAGATCACGTATCTCAGTGATGGAGAAATCGCCATCATCCACGCTGTGGGGCCGCAGGAGCGTATCGGCGAATTCGCCTTCCAGCATGTGGTTATCTCGGTAGAAGTTGAGGGCGGGCGACTGGCCTCCGTACCGGCCATGGTCAAATTGAACACGCTGATCAGTGAGCGTCCCAGGTTCACCTTTCAGGAACGAGCCGAGTTGATCGATCTGCGCAAGAAAGAATATCAGGAGATCGATAGTAAGGTACTCTACGAAACTCTGCTTGCCGATCCCTACATCAATGCTTTGGAAATTGAATACAGTTATGCCATGACCTGGCAGCGGGCGCTCGGCAGCGCTTGGGATCACGTCATCATTGATAGTGAAAATGCCCTAGAGGAATTGCCTCCAGAGCAAGCCTATCGCTGGATGTATAGTGCTTTGAAGTGCAGCCGTGAAGCCGTGACTTTTGTCGATCTGCCAGACAGCCATGTGCATGGTGACCTGCCTGAGATTCTGGCCGAGGTGGTTTACTTGCCTGCCGAGGAGGGGGCCCAAGTGCAGGAAATATCACCCAACCCCGCCGGAGAAGCATCAGAGGTCATCGAAGAAGTGTTGCCAGACTGGCTGGCCAGTTACCAGATCGACACCCAGCAAAGACGTGCTGAGCGCGTCAAGCAGGAGGAGGGTGAGAAGGAAGAAGAGATACCGGACTGGTTAGCGAATCCCGATGGCAAAGCTCCTGAAGAGCAACCCCCTGTTGTTGAAGAAGTAGATGAGATCCCCGAAGAGCCGATAGAAGACCCTGACCTGGCCGACCTGGTTGAGGATGTGCGTTCCCAGCTCCTGGAGGAAGAACCAGAGCCTGAACCGGATCCCGTCATTGAAGCGCCGCCGGAGAAGAAAGCCGAAGAGCCGGACATTGTGCTGGACAAGCCGCTGGAGCTTGAGGACATCTTTGTGCCGGAACCTGCTCCGGCGCCAGCGCCTTTCCTTGCTCCTGAGCCCGCACCAGAGCCTCCAGCGGAAGTGGTGAGCAATGAAAGCGACGAGCCTTATTTTGATTGGCCCGAGCCCTTAGAAGAACAGGAACCCTATGTGCCGCCCTGGCAGCGCGGCGCGCCAAAATCGGAACCCTCGGAGTACAAAACCGAAGCTGAAGAGGAAGAGGCCAAAGAACCGGCAGCCTGGGAGATCCTGCCCACGAAAAAACCAGAGGCTGAAGATAAAAAGGGTAGTGGTGGAACCCGTTGGATGCGCTGGCTGCTGGTGTCCTTGCTGATCATGCTGGCCGTTGCCGTGGTGATCTTCACAGGTGGGCAACCCATCGATACGACCGCAGTAGCAGCTGCCACAGAAACGGCGACGGACATCCCGGCAAGCCCTACTCCCACGGTGGCCGAAGAAGCACCAACGCCCGTTCCAGTTTCGGTTGTCAATGGTTGCGCTACTATCGGTGGACTACGTATTCGCCAGGAACCCTCGGAAGAGGCCGGTATCGCCGGCGGCATGAACTTTGAACAATGTCTGCCCTTTGATGCCATCAGTGAGGATGGCGCCTGGCTGCGCACGCAAGAGGGTAATGAGGAGGGCGTAGTAGGCTGGGTGGCCCTTGATTTTTTAATCGTTGACGGCAATGTACAAGACTTACCCGTGGTGGAATAATTGCAGGTGTCTGGGGTGGGGGGGGTACTAGTACTTGTCTGACAAGCAGTGTTTAGAGGGTAGTGTAGATATCTGTCCCATTAGCCGTGTATTGTGATGTGAGCTTTTGGCGGGCGACCCGCGGGTCGCCCCTACGAAGGCTATGTTGGGGCCTTTGATACCGAGTACAATCTTCTTGCGTTTAGCTTGTCTCTGTGTCCTCCGTGCCTCTGTGGTAAAACACATAAATGGAACCTCTCCCCACCAAGGTCAATTCCTCCTCCCCTGAATTCAAAGCCAACAGCGAGCACCACCGCGCTTTGGCTGAAGAACTACGAAGGCGTTTAGCGCAAGCCCGCGAGGGCGGCGGTCCCAAATACCGTGAACGCCACGAAGCACGCGGTAAATTGTTTGTGCGTGAGCGTATCGAACGCTTGCTGGACCCCGGGGCACCCTTCCTTGAAGTCAGTGCTTTGGCGGCCTGGGAGTTATACGATGGGCAGGCCCACGGCGCGGGCATGGTCTGCGGCATCGGGCGTATCTCTGGCAAAGAGGTCATGATCGTGGCTAACGACGCCACCGTCAAGGGTGGCTCCTACTATCCTATGACCGTCAAAAAGCACTTGCGCGCCCAGCAGATCGCTGAGCAAAACCACCTGCCCTGCATCTATCTGGTTGATTCGGGCGGGGCTTTCCTGCCCATGCAGGACGAGGTCTTTCCCGACTCTGACGACTTTGGGCGTATCTTCTACAACCAGGCGCAAATGAGCAGCAAAGGAATCCCCCAGATCGCCTCGGTGATGGGCTCCTGTACGGCGGGTGGCGCATATGTGCCCGCCATGAGTGACGAAGCCATCATTGTTAAAGGCACGGGCACCATCTTTTTGGGCGGCCCGCCACTGGTCAAAGCCGCCACCGGCGAGGACGTTTCCGCCGAAGACCTGGGCGGGGCGGACGTGCATACGCGTTTGTCAGGTGTGGCTGACCACTTCGCCGAGGATGATGACCACGCCATCCACATCCTGCGCGAGATCGTGGAAACCCTCAATTACAAGCCAGAGATCGAAGTTGAAATCGCCCAACCTGAAGAACCACTCTACCCTGCCGAGGAGCTCTATGGCATCCTGCCTGCTACCTTCCGCGAGGCTTACGACGTGCGTGAGGTCATCGCCCGCCTGGTAGATGGTAGCCGCTTCCGTGAGTTTAAGGCCCGCTACGGCACCACCCTGGTGTGCGGCTTTGCCCACATCCATGGCTACCCGGTGGGCATTCTGGGCAATAATGGCGTGCTGTTCAGCGAGAGCGCCCTCAAAGGCACTCATTTCATTGAGTTGTGCGAGCAGCGCGGCATCCCCATTCTCTTCCTGCAGAACATCACCGGTTTTATGGTCGGGCGCGATTATGAGGCGGGCGGGATCGCCAAGGACGGCGCCAAGATGGTGCATGCTGTTGCCACTGCCACTGTTCCCAAACTGACCATCATCATCGGCGGTTCCTTTGGGGCGGGCAACTATGGCATGGCCGGGCGGGGCTACAATCCTCGCTTTCTGTGGATGTGGCCCAATGCCCGCATTAGCGTAATGGGTGGCGAGCAGGCTGCTAACGTCATGCTGACCATCAAACAGGATCAGCTCGAACGCGAAGGCCAGCCATTGCTGGACGAAGCCGGGCAATCCGAACTCAAGCAACCCATCCTTGACAAATATGAACACGAAGGCAACCCTTACTACTCCACCGCCCGCCTGTGGGACGACGGCATTCTCGACCCTGTCGAAACCCGAGATGTTTTGGGCTTGGCTCTCTCGATAGTGCTCAAAGCTCCGCGTGAAGGTGAGGGCTTTGGCGTGTTCAGGATGTGAGTGGCGAAACGCAAAACGTGATGCGTACTGCGTAACCCGAAAGGGGAGGATCATGAAAAAGAAATTCGTTATTGGCTTACTGGTTATTTTTTCTCTGGCAGCTTGTAGCTCGCCGGCACCTCCATCCACCGCGCAAACCGAATTGCTTGTCGATACCGTCACTCCCACACCAGCCCCCTTTACCACAACAACACCGCTGCCAACTCTGACCCCTACCATTACATCCACACCAAGCCCTACTCCCTCCTACTTCGTGCGCGATGGCACCCCCGTGCCCCAACCTGCTGAACCCATTTCGGTGGATAACGTCAGCCAGATCGCTGAGTTGGCGCGCTGGGGTTATGGAACAGTGCAACGTGTGTTGTTCATGGCTGATGATGAGATCATGATAGTGAAAACACCGATTGCTGTGTACGCTTATACAATGGGCACAGTTGATGAACTCTGGCGACTTGAATTACCCAAAGGTTTTTCTGCTGTTGCCTCTTCTACTGATAAACAGGAACTGGCTGTAGGAACCTATGACGGTGTGATTTTGAGGCTTGATGCACGGACTGGTAAGGAAATTGTTAGTTGGAAGGCACATGAAGAAGAAATTATTAGTTTGGACTATGCGTCCGATGACACGATGTTGGCAAGTAGTGGTGAGGATTGGCGTGGTCGTGTTTGGGCCGTAAATAGCTTAGAAAGCATAACTGAATTTGGTTATGATGAAGGTGTCTCAAATCTCTTTTTTGTAGCAGAAGACTCACAATTGGCAATGCGGGTGCATGATCCAGGGCAGGGCATTGCATATGTATTCCTGGATTTGGCAAAAAACATCATATTGTCTGACCGTATTGATGATGATTTCATTCAGGTAGTTTCTCCCGAGCAGGATGCATTTGTATACCATGGCCCTGAGGGTTTTAGCGTGAGAGATTTTCTGGGCAATATGGTTAGTGAATTTGATCCCCCTGAGCAAATGTATTACGGCTGGGGACCACTCGATTATACATTTTCACCTGATGGAAGTTTATTGGCTGTAGGTAGCGATTTTGGTTCAATTTCAGTTTTTGATGTGTACGAAGGAACGCTGGTCGCGTCTTTTGGGAATCCTCCAGAGTCTAACCTTCCTTCAAATGGTTTTGCAAAACCATTTCGGAGATCAGGGGCAAGTCCAGCAGGCATCCGATCCGTAGATATCAGTGATGACAATCGCCTGTTAGTTGCATCTAATGGTTATGGTGATTTGTTTCTTTGGGACCTGGAAACGCTGCAGCGGATTCGCTCCGTAGCTGATTTTGGTCGTGGAGTGTTCTTTTTGCCTAATAGTCAGCGAATCATGTCAACTTTCGGCAGTTTTATTGACATTTATTCCATTTCGAATCTTCAACGTGTGGCCTTCGTCCCTGGTGGGAGGGGAAGTAAATTGGCCTTTTCCCCTGGTGGCTCTCGCCTTGCATATGGCCGTTTGGTTTGGGAAGTGGAGAACGGTGAAGTGCAGCACGTTCCTAAGGATGAATGGTTCTTGAGCTTTTCTCCAAACGGCAACTATTTTTATACGATCTCGCCAGAGTGGTGGGTGCATCAACGAAGGACCGCTGATATGCAATTGCAGCAACAAAGGGCCATCATCCAACCACAATTAGAAGATAATGAATGGTGGGTGAGTAGTATTCCTGCCCAATGGTATGAAATGGGGGGGTGGGTAATTTCTCCCGACAATACTTTGATCCATGCGTCTTCTTATGAGATGCCGGTTTTTTCCTGGTCAGTGGAAGATGGCGAATATGTTGGTGCGACAGGGGGCAGCCCAGCTTCCGTTGTTGTTTACTCACCTGATAATAAGTACTTCGTAAATCATGGTTCAGCAACGGAACATTTTGGAATATATACTGTTGAAGGTGGGTTGCCTGTATATAAGTTCAGTATTCCTTTTGAAGATGGTTTCGCTTATGAAGTGTCCATATCTCAAGATAGTAAGCTGCTACTTATTGGTGCGATGGAAAAGGCTTATGCTTTTGATCTTGAAAGCGGCAATAAACTCTTCTCCGAAGAACTATCTGATCAAAACTATCCTGTTAGGGCTGTTGCCACAACTCCAGACAATAAAGCCCTTGCTGCATCTATTAACCATATGATCTATTTCTATGACTTCTTTACTGGTACATTAATTGGTACAGTTGAAAACAATTTCTCTGGCCATTCTGTGGAGCACCTCACCTTCTCCCACGATGGCCGTTACCTCGCCACCGCCTCTTCCGACGGTACCGTGCGCCTGTGGGGCATTCCTCCGAATTAATGGACACTCAAATGAACACCAGTCCTAAAAAATACTCAACTGCTATTCTTTGCATCAGCATCCTGGCGCTATGCATAACTGCTTGTACTTCTACAACACCATCACCCACTGTGCAGGCCGAATTGCCGGCAGACACTACCATGCCCTCACCAGTGCCCTCTGTCACGGCAACTCCCCTACCGTCTCAAACTCCCACTATTACATTTACGCCAACTGCCACGCCCTCCTACTTCGTGCGTGATGGTATGCCCGTGCCCCAGCCTGCCGAAGCCATCTCGCCCGATAATGTTGGCCAGATCGCTGAGTTAGCAAGGTGGGGTAATGGAGCGATCAATGAAATATCATTTGCGCCTGATGAGAGTTTGCTTTTGGTGCAAACTACTATAGGTGTTTTTGCCTATGACCCCGATACCATTGAGGAAGTCTGGCGCTTTGAACTGGCGCAGGGGGCAACGCGCATGGCGATTTCCCCAAGCGGGCGTTGGCTGGCGCTTGGGGCTTTTGACGGTCATATCTACATACTGGACCTTCAACAGGGTCCCTTGCTGGATAGTTGGCAGGACCGCCGAGAGAGTGTAGATGCTCTGGCCTTTTCTCCCAATGAGAATATGTTAGCCACAGGTGGTCACAATAATCAAATGCATTTGTGGCAAATTGATGATGGACGCAAAATCCAGTTCCTGAATAAGGTTAGCTTTACCAACTTCGTTACCGATATTTATTTCTATGACAATGAACGGATACTTGTTGTTTGGGAAGATTATGTTTTAGAAACCTGGGATACCGTGGAGGAAAAGAGTATAGCCCAATCTACTATCAGGGATGATTTCGGGTTTTCACGCGACTATAGCCAAGTGGCAACTGCGGATGGTGAGATTTTCGATGTGCTCACAGGAGATAAGAGCATATTCGAGGATCTGAACTTTAGCTATTTTACATTGGATGCCGAGTTCTCTAATTCGGGCAACCTGGTGGCTTTTGCCCATGCTGGTGGCCCCGATAGCATGACAATATGGGACGTGACTTCCGGCGAGAAAATATTTCCTTTAGATAGCCACACAGCTTTAAATAAATCACTTCGCCCAGCTTTTACATCAGGACCAGGGCCATACTCTATTTACGAATTGGAATTCAGTCCTGATGATTCGATTTTGGCGGCTCGCAACGGCCGCGGGCAGATTGACCTGTGGGACCTGGAGACAGGCGAAATATTGCGTACGTTAGAGGGTGACGCAGCCACGATGTTTTTCTCACCAGATGGAAGAAACTTGTTTTCTTATGCCTCCTCTAAACTGGTCAGCTTCGACATGAATGATGGTACCCCACAAATCTTTCCTATCGGCGGTCTTACATATAGCGATTTGATCTATTCCAAAGATGGCAACTGGTTGGCACAAGAAACGCGTTTATGGAACACACAAGACGGCAGCATTGTTCCCTTACCACTTGTTGAACGATTTATTTCTTTTTCTGCGGATGGCAAGGGAGTCAATACAATAGTCCCGCAATGGCATCTCGTGACTCGTAATTTCAACGACTTGGTAGTGGTCAGGCGCGTTGCGTTAGAGAAACCAGAGGATGATCCCTGGGGTACGACCTTTATTTGGGAGAACGGACGTGGGTGGGTCTTGTCTCCAGATGGCAAAGCCCTCTACGCATCTGGCTGGGACGAGCCTGGCATGACCTGGGATGCGCAGACAGGGAACTATCAGGGACGCTTTGGCTTTCATTATGGGCCTAGTTACGCTTTTTCCCCTGATGGCAACTATTTTTTAGATTCCTATCTTGAAGCGGTCCTTTTGGAAGATAGTGAGAGGATTTATATGCTTGATTTACCCTTTGAGGGTTTACCCGCGGACATGGCATTTTCTGCAGATAGCCGCTACCTTTTACTAACAGGGAACCAATTTGTTTCTATCTTTGCTCTTGAGGAGGCACAAGAGATTAAAACGATGCATATACCAGAATCTGGAGGATATTCGCAATTCTTGACCATGTCCTTAGGTAATGATGTGTTGGCGGTTAGCCTGAAGGACAGGATTGTGCTGTACGAGTTTCCTTCCGGGGATAAGTTGGTCTCACTTCCTGCCCATTTAGGGGTGATTCGTGACCTCACCTTCTCCCCCGATGGCCGCTATCTCGCTTCTGCCTCCTCCGACGGCACAGTGCGCCTGTGGGGTATTCCTCCAAACTGATGCTGAATGGTTGCTGAAAAAGGAAAAGCTCAACCAGGCTTGATGCCGGACAAGACAGACAACTCTCCGGTCCAGTGGATCCACACCGGCGGCTTCCGAGATTATGGTGCGCCGCAAGCCGTGTGCGAACTGTGCGGGCATACCCGCCTGCGTTATCATTTTCTGATCGCCAACCGGGAAACTGGCGAAGCCCTTTGGGTGGGCTCCAAGTGCATCGAGCAATTTGAAGTGGCCGTACGCAATGCGCAGGGGCAGTTGGTCGAAGACCCGGCGCGCAAAGGTCAGGCTTTGCGCGAGGTCATGCGGGAAACCCTTACAGAGCGCGTTCTGGTTCCCATCGACACCCTATTTGAGCAGGCCGATCGCCAATTGCAAAGCAAACTGCGCTGGATCACAGGTAAATTCACCCGGCGGGGCGGCTTTTCCCCCAAAGACCTGGTCACCCTATTTCGATTATTAGATGCTCATAATATTGAGTATGAGCCTGGTATTTACCCTGTTACACTACGTTCCAAAAAGGATAGAGTGGAGCTTGTTAATTTGTCTCGCACCGCATCATCTATGATCTGGGATTGTCTCAGTACAGCACAACAAGAAAAAAATCGCCAGCTATTCGGTGATCACAGGCCCTAATATGGATACACAACCTGCACCCCCTGCTGAAAATCACACTGTGCCGTGGTCCCTGCGTGAAACCTGGTTTGGGGTCTTTTTCCTGTTCCTATTCATAGGACTGGCCGTGGTTGCTCTGGCTGTTATCGGGCAGTTGGGCATAGCGCTGGACATTGGACTGGTGCTGAACCTGGGCGAGTTGCTCTTTTTGCTGCCCATCTTCTGGCTGATCATAAAATACAACATTGGGTTGGACGTCTTCGGCCTGCGCCGTTTCAACCTGCGTGTGCTGAACCTCGGCTTTGGCCTGATGGTTCTCGTCTATTTGGTCACTGTCGCCTATGGCCTTATCCTTGATTTTTTCGGCATTTCCACCGGCGTTGACCTTGCGCCAGTCCTGGAAGAGATCGGTTCCCCCCTGCCGTTGATCATTGCTGCTGTCATCGCCGCGCCCCTGGTAGAGGAACTCTTTTTCCGCGGATTTTTATTCTATGGGTTGCGCCAACACTTTGGCTGGAGGTGGGCGGCGCTTATCAGCACGGCCTTCTTTGCGCTGCTGCATCTGCAACCCGCCAATCTCCTACCCATTGCCCTCCTTGGCTTTCTTTTCGCTTACCTCTCCCATATCAGCAATTCCATCTGGCCCGCGATCATCCTGCATGCTGTGTTTAACGGCTTTAATGTCCTGCTGGTGTACATAGTCATCCAAAACGGGCTGGTTTGACACTCCTCGGCTACACATCACCTAAAGATTTCCTGGCGACCACAGAGAAAGAGTTGGAAAAGCAAGAAGTGGTCAACAGCCTCGTGTTAGGCATCGCCCGCCGCCTGGCTGGTGGGCATAGCTTCAACGATAACCCACCCTACTTTGCAGCGGTCATGGACGGTTCAGGCCTGATCTCCGCAGCCTTCATGACACCACCTTACGGGCTGGTCCTGGCTGCTATAGGTAGTGAGGATGTCACCCCAGCTTTGCAGTTGATCGCTGAAGATCTATACGACAATGGCTGGCCTGTTCCTGACGTGAATGGCCCCAATCCCACCAGTGAGATCTTTGCCCGCATCTGGACGCAGATTACTGGTAGCAAATCTAAACTTGCCATTCCGCAACTACTTTATGAACTGCGCAAGGTTACGCTATCCAACCAGCGGGCAGTTGGGCAACTCCGCCTGGCAGATGCAAACGAAGGCGATCTGCTGGCCGAGTGGCTGCTGGCCTTCGAACAAGACGCCTTTGGTAGGCAGATGCGCAGCGCAGAAGCCGCTTTTGCTTTTATCGAGAAATCCATCCAGGTAGAAAATGTTTACGTATGGCACGATGGCGCGCCGGTTTCGATGCTGATGCGCTCACGCCCTACGCGGCATGGCATCACTGTCAACATGGTCTATACTCCGCCCGAGCTGCGCCGCCGCGGCTATGCCTCGGCCAGTGTGGCCGCTCTCAGCCAATTATTGTTAGATGAAGGCTTTGAGTTCTGCACGCTCTTTACCGATGCGGCCAACCCCACATCCAACAAGATCTACACACAAATCGGTTACCAACTGGTATGCAAATTCGACAAATACAGCTTTGAGTGACAATTGTCCTTAGTTCATCTTGCGCTCATACCACCAGCAGAACAGATAGGCGACCCCCAACCAATCCTGCTGCGTTGAGCACATTCAGGTCGCCTATTTCATTCAATATCCAAAACACACCATAGCCGACCACCCCAGCCCTCCCAGAAGAAGCCCAACATCAGCCCGGCCAGGATGATTAGCAGTGCGACCATCAAAGTCAATTCTCTTGCGGTCAAGCTGGCAGGGTTGGGCACACCTTCTCCTACGAAGATCGCGACCACTAAGATTACCAGCAGCATGGCTACAGTCCGTGACGTCCAACGCACGAACGCTGGCACATTATTGAAGATTTGGTTAGAAGTGACCATCATAGACCTCCTTACCCATAAAAACAAAAAAACCGCTGAACCATCAGCGGCTTGCAGCGTTTGACACGGCCATGGCGGGATACCAAATGATGTTATGCTGTGCTTTGTTATTTTTATTATACAATTTTTTTGGGTGTTATTTCAAGTATTCGTAATCTGTCGGAACCGGTCCAGTTTATCATGCCACCACAGTTGTCTTGTGAGTATAAGCAAAAGAAAAACTAAGATGGGAATGGGTAAATAGATAGTAGGGTGTTCGAACTCCCCTTCTACTGTGAACAGGAAGTGCAACCAGCCCTGTATGAACAGGATTGCCAGTACGACCAGTGAATAGATGGTCCCCCGCCCCTCACCGTACTGCTGTATCAGATGGCGGAAGTAGAAGAGCATGGGGATGATGAAGACCACGAAATGAGGCGAAGCAGTGCGCGGTGCCACCAGGTGGGTGATAGTGAGCGTCATGACGACGGTCCACATGAACCGCTCTTGTTTTCTCAGCCACAGCACCTGGTACCAGAGCCAGCCCAAATACGCGTATAAAGAACCCGATATCAAAAGCTCGATCCAGTGTCCGTAGCCCCCCACAACTTCCCAAATCCCCGTCCTGGGATTGATACTCATCCATAGCCAATTCGAGATCACCCACGCTGGCCCACCGATTTGCGTATAGGAAGTGTAGATGCTGACCTGCGCCAACCAATCTGTCATCCAGGAGGGTTGCAGTGCGAAAGAAGCCGCTATCAGAACCGCAAAAGTAGCAACGAACGACCCGAAGAAGTTCCAGCGCCGCTCCCTTAGTGCCCACAACATTAGGAAGGGTACGATCAAATAGCCCATTTGCGGTTTGATGGTGCTGACCGCTAATGTAATACCTGCCCAACGGTCATTCTTGTGTGCTAATGCCCAGATTGCAAAGACTTCCAAAAGATAGATCAACAATCCTGGTTGTCCCAAGATCAAGCCGCGTGCCGGGAAATAGGAGATCACTGTCCATACCATTAAAGCACCAAGCAAAAACAGGGAAGGACGCCAGTTAAAGTGGTTGATGATCAATATCAAGGAGACGATCAGGCAGACCTCAAGCAGCACCATCCAGATGGCTGAGGCCCAGGCGTAGTTCGTAAATACAAGTGGTAACAACAAGAATACAGTGTAGAAGGGGTAGGCAAAGAAACCAGGGTCCTCTGTATCCGTAGCTGTGCGTCCATAGATGCTTTGCTGGATATTCTGGCTGGCTTCTGCTCCGTAAGGATTCAAGCCATCAACCCAGTAAGAGCGCGCTGCCTCCCAACGCGATAAAAAGTCATTGTGTCCTGGGTAGGGGGCTGTCAGTGAATTGTGTGTGAAGATTACATTGAGGACGAACAGCATGAGGACGACAATGCTAAAGAAGATGGTATTGCGTGATAGTGTCATCAATTACATTCCGCGATGCGATCACTTCGATCTGTGCATATATCTTCACAGCCTAGGTGTAGACCCATTATAGTGATATTAACGGATTTATGACCCAATTGATTAGAAAGGTATACTCAATTGAAATTTTTTGTCTATGCTCATTCTGGAGGCAAAAATGATAAGGCTACAGGCAAAGCTATTCAGAAACATACAACTGAAACTAACCTTCTTAGTTCTCCTCCTTAGCAGCTTTCTCCTCACCGCATGCGCCGGACAGGCCACGCCTGACCCCAACGGTCCTTGGGAGACACAGTTCGTTTTGCAGGTTGAGGATGCCGACCTCACCCAGGCCACGCGCTTGATACTTGGCGCATTGGCCGATGAGCTTCCCGACCACCTATCCCTGGAATCAGGCTACCCTCCCGCAGGCTGGGTTTTTAGCCGTGCGAATCCCAACGACCCGGACATAGTAGATATGACCTGCCACCCGGATGAGGCCAACCCCAACTCCCAACAGCGCTGCATTTTGCTCAATGACGCCGGGGATTTCATCGAAGTTTCACCCATCGATTACCTTAGCGCCCGGTTTTATATGTTCGAGGTGTATGTGCTTGACCCCGCCTCATCTGCCCAACCCGACCCGGCTACCACGCCCAGGGTCATCATCAACCCCCATCAATGGTCCGATGACGATATGCTCGCCGACTTACTGGGTGCTATTTCTGCCGCCTTGCGCAACCTGGGCGCAGAGCCTATCTCTTTTGAATCTTAGCGATTCCGGCTTGGAATTCTTATAAGGACACCATAATGAAATTACTTATCCTCGGCGGCACCCAGTTCTATGGACGGCACTTGGTTGAAGCTGCCTTGACCGCAGGCTATCAAGTCACCCTCTTTAACCGCGGCCAGACCAACCCCGACCTCTACCCCGAAGTGGAAAGGTTCACAGGTGACCGCGACGGCAACCTTGAGGTTCTCAAAGGTCGTTCTTGGGATGCGGTGATTGACCCCAGTGGCTATCTTCCCGGTATCGTGCGCCAGTCTGCAGAACTGTTGGCAGATGCCGTTGAGCACTACACTTTCATTTCCAGCATATCCGTCTTCTCGGACTTCTCTGAGATCGGCATCACGGAAGACTCACCGGTTGCCACTCTGGAAGATGAAAGCGTTGAAGAAGTCACCCCTGAGACCTATGGCGCACTCAAGGCGCTTTGCGAGCAGACTGTGGAAACAGCCTTGCCCGGCAGGACACTGGTCATTCGCCCCGGCCTCATCGTGGGGCCCTACGACCCCACTGACCGCTTCACCTACTGGCCCTGGCGCGTCGCACAGGGTGGACGCGTACTGGCTCCTGGGGATGGTTCTTCCCCTGCGCAGTTGATCGATGCGCGTGACCTGGCTGAGTGGAACCTGCGCCTCGTGGAGCAGCGCGTTACCGGTATTTATAATGCTACTGGCCCGGACAAAGCCCTCACCCTCAAAGACCTGCTGGAAAGTAACCGGGAAGTAAGCGGCAGCGATGCCGAATTCGTGTGGGCCGATGCAGAGTTCTTGAGCGAACACGAAATTGCTGCCTGGTCGGATATGCCCATGTGGATTGATGGGGAGGACTTTGCAGGCTTTTCGCAGGTGGATGTCAGCAAAGCCTTAGCTGCCAGGCTGACCTTCCTCCCCTTATCCGACACCATCCGCGATACCCTCGCCTGGGCCAATACTCGCCCCGCCGATCATGAATGGAAAGCGGGGTTGAGTAAAGAGAGGGAAGGGGAGTTGCTAGCATCTATTAAGGGATAGGTTAGTTATGGCCGATATAAAAAGAATTCTCGAGAATCTGCGGAATAGCGACTTAGAAATTCGTGAGGAAGGATTGAAGCAGATACGTGAATTTGATAAGAAACTCAGTCATAGAGATATTCAGATTCTGTTGGAAGCTTCCATTGAGGAATTCCCTGACCTGAGGTGGGATTTCAATAATTCAAAGCACGAAATAATTCAGTTATTAACTAAGTATATTTCGGATGAGCATATCCCACTGGTAGTTGACGCCTTTCCAAACTATGATGGCTTAACCAAGTCTCAGGCTTTACAGTTGCTTGGGCAATTAGAAAGTCAGAAGGCAGCCCGAACCTTGCTTCAACTTTTGGACTTATCTGCCTCTGAATTAGAATTTAAGTTTGGGTCAGGTTATCTAGTTCATGGTCAGCCTCATCACGCAGACATTTTTTTCCCAGACTTACTTAATTATTTGGACATCGAACCCCTGGTTGGGCACATCTTAGGATTGTGTTTGAAATGTTTTGAAAATGGTTTACTTGACCCAGGACAATTGGATAGTGACTCTGGCAAGCTGATACGTCTATGTGAATCTTACCGAGAACAGGTTCGCCACATGGAAAAGGATGAGGATCATAAGTGGATTTGGGAAGATGAATACCTTTCTATAAGGGGAGACTTTGCCATTTTGATAGACTTGTTTGGATATTTCAATCACCCAGAAGTAGATAGAGAACTGGCTATTGCTGCGGAAGCGGATGATCCTAAAATTCGGATGTTCGCAATTATTTCCAGATTGCGCAAAGGAAAGAAGGTTGATGTTAGTGAACTAACTCCAATAGCTGCATATTCTGAAACCAGAATGTGGCTTTATAAAATGCTCCTTTCACTTGATAAAGTCGCCTTGTATCCTCTCGAATACTTTTCGCAAGAAGCTTTTGCAGAATCAGAAATGGTCGATTGGTTATCATTTGGAACAGAGTTGGGCAAAGTGCCGGATGAGATCGAATTGATGAAAGTGTTTGAACTAGATGTGGGCACTACTGCCGGAAAGATTTTGTATTATTTATATCGCTTTAGAACTTTCCCTCCACATTGGGCCGCTAAAGATGGTTGGATGGCTGGTGTTTCGGGACCATTTATTAAGTCCGACGAGCCAAGTCCAGACAGTTATGGGGAAACCTTCAGTACATTCAAAGCATGGCAGAGCTTGACCCCGGAAGAACACCTTAGAGATATCCAGGAAATACTAAATAGATGGCGAAGCCGCCACAACAAACTGAACTAGTTTTATTTGCAATTCCGAACGCAGCGAGGAATCCCTCAGCGCATCATCCCTAATCCGCTTACATTTGTGCTATTCGTGTCATTCGTTATAACCTTCTCACTCCCCCGCAACCTCAACCCTCACCTCTGTGCTGCTCGGAGCAAAAATCCCCAAACCAAGATACTCGGCCTGCACGGAAGCTATTTCAGCGCTATTCAGCGTCAACGTACAAACACCCTCCCTGACTGTTGCTGTACAACTCTCCTCCCCAGCCGAAATGGTCACTTCACCCTGTAATAATCCCATGTCGGCCAGTTCATAACGCAGCTCAAATTCGTTTTCCGCGTCCCTCATATAAGCATCCAGGTAAGGTGAGTAGGTTTCAATACGGATGAGGTCTTCCAGGGGATAAAAACGCATGATGCGCAGGTAGCCACTGCCACCTTCTTCCATGCCCTGGTAATCGGCCATCAGCTGGTAGATGGTGCGGTTGCGCACGGTGTCGGTGCGCTGCCCCACGCCGGGGATGTGGCCTGAGAGTACCAGTTCGACGTTGTCGTAAGGGGCGACCATTTTTTGCCACAAGTTGATGGCGTTGTTTTTCCCGTCGGAGTTCTTTTTGCAATTCGGCAATCGGTAACCCTTGGTCTCTATGTAGGCGTGGGTGGTGACGATGCCTCTGCGGTCGGGATGTTCTTCTAGCACACCCTGTGCCCAGGCGACGGCTTCATCTGTGGGGCAGTATTGCATGTGCAGGATGAGGAACTCCTCCATGCCTGCCGAAAACAACTGGTAATTGTTCTTGTTGCCGCTAATGCTGCCGCCCCACCACTCGTACTCCTCAAAGCGCGCCGCCGGGAAATATTCATTGTACAGGATGGCCGTGCCATCAAGCTGCATGTCGTGGTTGCCGGGCAACACCCCATAGGGCACCACCCCGTCCAGCATGCCCATGGCCTGATCGGCCAGGACCCATTGCTCCTCGAACTGGTCGTCGTGCTGTACGATGTCTCCCACGTGGGAGACGAAGGCCACGTTCAGTTTTTCGTGATGGTCAACGATCCATTGGGTTTGGGATAGATAGATGTCAGGATATTTCTGGGAATAATATTGCGTGTCGGGCAAGACGATGATCGCAAAAGGCTCACTGCTGGGCACTGTATCTACACTGAAATCGAAATCCACTTCACTGCCCACGGTGAGCGGCTGATTGGGGTCATAGCTTAGTTCAATGCTGGTCGGTGTTCTTTGGGCCACGTTACAGCCCACCAGCACAAGCAGGAAGAGGCTTAAAAGTAGAGAAAGTTTGAATCTAAATGCCATGCAACAAGTACCTTATCCAAATCATAGTCTAGGCCATAATTCTAGCACCAATAGTGTGCTTCTCTATCCCGCTCATACGATGCTCATTGGTCAAATTGGGTACAATGACTGTGGTCGCTTTTTAAACTACTATGCCTCCAGAAATCCAGCCTCCCTTCTCCAAAATCCTCATTGCCAATCGCGGCGAGATCGCCGTACGCTTGATCCGCGCCTGCCGCGAAATGGGCATCGTCAGCGTGGCCGTGTATTCTGAGGCAGACGCCAATGCCCTACACACCCGCACAGCTGACGAGGCTGTCTTGATCGGTGCTGCAGAGGCCAGCGAGTCCTACCTCAACATTGAACGGGTCGTGGACGCGGCTAAGGAAAGCGGTGCAGAAGCCATCCATCCTGGTTACGGTTTTCTGGCGGAGAACCCTGGTTCTGCCCAGGCGGTTGCTGATGCTAGTTTGACCTTCATCGGCCCTTCGCCTGAAGCCATGCGCGCTATGGGGGATAAAGCAGCAGCCCGCACCCTGATGGGAAAAGCTGGCGTGCCCCTCGTGCCCGGTTACCAGGGTGAGGACGACGACGAGTCTTTGCAAAAGGCAGCTAATGACATTGGCTATCCAGTATTGCTCAAGGCCGCTGCAGGTGGTGGCGGTAAGGGCATGCGTGTGGTGGAGAATCCCGATGAACTGGAGGAAGCGATTGGCGCTGCCCGCCGTGAGGCCCAGAACGCCTTTGGCGACCCACGCATGATCGTTGAAAAATATGTCACCAACGCCCGCCATGTGGAGATACAGGTGCTGGCGGACAGCCACGGCAACACCCTACATCTCTTTGAACGCGAATGTTCCATCCAGCGCCGTCACCAGAAGATCATCGAAGAGACTCCCTCGCCGTTATTGGATGATGAATTGCGCGATGTAATGGGCAAGGCTGCCGTTGCCGCCGCTGAAGCGGTTAGTTACGTCAACGCGGGTACGGTCGAATTCATCGTTGACCCCGACACGCGCCAGTTCTACTTCCTTGAGATGAACACGCGTTTGCAAGTCGAGCACCCCATCACCGAGATGTTGACCGGCCTCGATCTGGTCCAGTGGCAGATACGTATCGCTGCCGGAGAGAAACTCCCCCTCACCCAGGATGAATTGAGCATGCGTGGCCATGCCATTGAATGCCGTCTGTATGCCGAAGACCCGGCCAGCGGCTTTTTGCCGGCCACGGGCATAATACTGGCTTGGCAGCCACCGGATGGCCCCGGTGTGCGCGTGGACAGCGGCATCTCTGCAGGGACTGAGGTCGGCGTTTATTACGATCCTCTGCTTGCCAAGATCATCGTGCAGGCCGAAGACCGCCCGGCTGCCATCCAGAAAATGAGGACAGCATTGCGAGATACAGTTGTACTGGGCCTGACCACCAACCGCGAGTTTCTGCTGGACGTGCTGGTTCACGAGACATTCCAAAAAGGCACGGCCACCACGGCCTTCATAGCCCAGCACATGAATCCCTGGTTACCGGATGAATATGTTCCCGTAGAGGCCTTGATCGCCGCCGCTATTTCTGAGTTTCATAGCCCATCCAACACCGGTGCTAATCTAAGTACCTCTGAAAATGATCCTTATAGCCCCTGGAAGCGTCTCAAGGGATTCCGCATGGGGATGGGCCAATGAGGTTGAGTTATCTGGCCAATGGCCACAACCATGATGTGGACCTGGAGAAAGGTGAAGGGGGCTATCGCGTCACAGTCGGCGACAGCAGTCAGGTCGTGCAGGTCAATTCCTCTACTGATGGGGCGTTGCAATTGCTCATCGATGGCAAAATGCTCAAGGCTCACGTGGCCGCTGAAGGTAAGCAACGATATGTGTGGCTGAACGGCAAGAGCTATTCTTTTGAAAAACCCTCCGGTTCGGCGCGCCGCGGAGCTGCTGCCGAGGCAGGCGGGGATGGTATTTTACGGGCACCCATGCCCGGCCAGGTGCGCCAGGTACTCGTGAACGAAGGTGACCAGGTTGAGAACGGTCAGACGCTTTTGCTATTAGAAGCCATGAAGATGGAGATCCGCATCCAGGCCAATCTGGATGGGAAACTGATGAAACTGCACGTGGCCGAAGGGCAAACAGTAGATAAGGATGCCACACTACTGGAGATCGAGGAGGGCTGATGCCCGGCAAATATTACGAAGAGCTTGAAGTCGGCCAGATTATCAAACATAAGACGGGCCGCACGGTCACTGAGATGGACAATGTATTATTTTCCTCGCTGACCATGAATACCCAGCCTCTGCATCTGAACGAGCATTTCGCCAGCCAGACCCAGTTCGGCCAGCGCATCGTCAACGGCATCTTCACCCTGGGCCTGGTGGTGGGCATTACTGTGCCGGAACTGACCGAGGGCACCATTGTCGCCAACCTGGGTTATGAAAACATCACACACCCCAACCCGCTTTTCCACGGCGATACGGTATATGTGGAGACCGAAGTGCTGGACAAACGCGAATCCAAATCCAGGTCAGACCGCGGCATTGTGCGTCTCAAACATACCGGCCGCAAACAGGATGATACGGTGGTGATTGAAGTGGAGCGTAGTGTCATGTTCCTCAAGCGCGAGGTAGCCAAATGAGACCGCGCCGCGCTTTGCTCTACATGCCGGGCACCGACTGGCGCAAGATCGAGAAAGCTACCACCCTCGCTGTGGATAGCATCTGCATAGACTTGGAAGATGGCGTGGCCCTCAACCGCAAACAAGAGGGGCGTGAAACCATTGTGAAGGCTTTGGGGGAACTGGACTTTGGCCGCTCCGAAAAGCTGGTGCGGGTCAATCCCACCGGTTCCGGCTTGCAGCAGGATGACCTGGCCGCCATCATACCGTCCAAACCGCAGGGCATTGTGCTACCCAAGGTAAACACCGCGGCAGATATTCAGGCAGTTACCGAGAAATTAAATAAGTTCCAAGGCGCGGACGCCATTTACCTGATCGCCATTGTGGAAACCGCGCAGGGCATCGTCAACCTCAAGGAGATCAGCCATGCCAGTGTGCGCCTGTCTGCATTGATCTTTGGGGCGGAAGACTTTGCTGGTGATATTGGAGCCATGCGCACACCCGAAGCCTGGGAGGTGTTCTACGCTCGCAGCGCGGTGGTCACGCACGCCGCTGCAGCCAACCTGCCTGCCATCGACATGGTCTCCGCAGATTTTCGTGACCTCGAAGCTCTCGAGGCCGAGGCTAGGCAGGGGGCAGGCATGGGCTTTGTAGGCAAACAGATCATCCATCCCAACCAGGTTCCGGTAACCCACAAGGCCTTTACCCCCAGCGAAAGCGAAGTCGCTGCTGCCAGGGAATTGGTTGAGGCATTTGAGCAACATCAAAAAGAGGGCACAGGGGCTTTTGCCGTGGACGGCAAAATGGTGGATATGCCCATGATCCGCTCCGCCGAGCGTGTGCTTGCGCGTGCCGGGTGGGGTAAATAAAAAAGGCGCACCGCGGTGCGCCTTTACGAATGTCTGAGGGGTATGCTTATTTCTTTTTCTCTTCCCCGTCTTCTTCAGCAGCTTCCCTGCGGGCCTTGCGGCGACGATAAGTGCTTAGGCCAATACGGAAGATGACGTAGAGAGGCAGCAGGATCACTGCTAGTACCGGCAAGATGAATAGCAGCAGGTAAATGGCGAAATTGGCTAAACCTGTCAAAGTGAAGATTAGTGCCTGGATGGCATCGCGGGCTACACCTACTGGTTGCCAGCCGCCAATGGAAAGCGGCTGCACTGCTGCTTCTGGGGTCAGGCTGATGCTGATGGCTGAGAAGGCTGCCGATTGTTCATAGAACTGGATCTGGCCTTCCAACACCTCGATCTCTTCTGTCACGAAGGTCAATTGGTTGAAGACATTCAGCACATCTTCGGTCTTATCCGCCGAGGCCATGATCTCCCGCAGTTGTTCTTCGGTATCTCGCAGGTTGCGCAACCGCGATTGTAAATCAGTGTATTCGGCCGTCACGTCTTGCCCAGACTGGTTCTTGGAAAGTACTTCCTTAGCGCTGTCTTCAATGGTCTTTAGGGCTCCATTCAGTTCCTCGGCTGGCACGCGGATGGTGATGCTGCCGCTGGGTACTTCGGAGCCATCGCCCAAAGTGATCTGGTATAGGTTGGAACTGACCACGAAACCACCCAGCTCTTCGGCCAGGGCCGTGATCTCTTCAATGCTAACACTGGGGTCTTCCACCACAAGGGAGATGTCGGCGTTCTTGATCACAATGCGTTCCACGGTTTGGGCCACGAGATTGCTTTCGAAGCCTGCGCCATCATCGGCGAAATCACCGGAGAATGGCTCTGCAGCCGGGGCTTCAGCCGGTGCATCAAAGGCTATCGATTCCTCATAGGCAAAATCGGGTTCACTGGCATAAGATGCCGCGCTACCACCACAAGCTGAGAGTAAAAGGCTCAAAGTCAAAATGGCAAATAAGATAAGTAAAGTCTGGCGTTTCATTTTTGTACTCCTCAATGATATTGTACAGCTTATGGTTTTAAACGCAAAAACGACTGGAAAAGTTCCAGCCGTTTCGATAATTGTGTGTTTAGCTTACCAGCCACCCTCAAGGCGCAGGATGTGGCGCTCCGGCAGACCGGCTTTTTGCATCCGTTCCTGAGTGGTCGTGATCTCATATTCGACCCGCTTATAATGCCAGGTCTGTTCTGTGGTGTCGAACAGGGCATAAGCGGCCCGCGGGTCACGGTCACGCGGCTGGCCAACCGAGCCGGGGTTAATAATGGCGCGTGGCTTCAGCCTGGTCTTCTGCTGGATGGGGGGGATGGTGAGGCCCGCCAGGTAATCACCCGGTTCCATATAAAAAAGTACAGGTAGGTGGGTGTGACCAATGAAGCAAAAGTCGGTGGTGAAGTACTCGAAGTTCTCAGTGGCGGCACGCGTATCCAACAGGTATTCATAGATCGGTTGGCGCGGGCTGCCATGGACTAGCGTAACGCCTTCCATGACCAACTGGCGGGGGCGTGACCCCAGGAATTCATAGCTCTCCGCCTTGAGGATCTCGCGCATCCATTCGATCGAGCGGCGCGCTTCGGGGTTGAAGGTGTTCAATTCCAGTTCATCAATAGCAGCAGCGTCGTGGTTGCCCATGATGGACACCATGTTAGGTTGCTCTTTGAGCAACTCGATACATTCATTGGGATTTGGGCCGTAACCGACCACGTCCCCCAGGCACCACACAGCATCAACTTCACCAGCGTGTTCTAGTACAGTTTCCAGGGCCACCAAATTGGCGTGGATATCAGATATTATCAGTGTGCGCATCGTTGGTATTATCGTACTATAGGTTGTGTGAAATTTGGGACAGACTATTTGCTTCCTTGCAGATTTGAAGGGAGGAATGCACCGGGCAATAATTCTTCCACAGTCGTTTCCCACACCACTTCTCCGCTCTCATTGGCGATCAAAACCACCGTTTCCAGGCCAAATTCGGCCATCACCTGGCGGCAGGCGCCACAGGGTGAGCCGCCATCGCGGGTCACAACGGCGATGGCTTCAAATTCACGTTCGCCTTCAGACACCGCTTTGAAAATGGCAGTGCGTTCGGCGCAGATGGTCATCGGATAGGCAGCGTTTTCGATATTGACGCCGTCATAAATGCGCCCCGACTTGCTGAGCAGCGCCGCGCCAACCGGATAGTTTGAATAAGGTACGTAGACCCATTGGCGCACTGCCAGTGCAGTTTGCACCAGGGTTTCTTTCATTTCGTCATTGAGCATGATTATTGTCCTTATCGGGAGTCAGTTGTTGAGCATCAGATGGCTTATAGCGCTTGGCATTCACTTTGTGGATGCGTCGCCCACTGATTTCTTCAACCGTGAGCAGCATTTCGTCTTCTCGCAGGATTTCGCCCGGATTGGGTACGCGACCCAAACGGGAGTAGATCAGGCCACCCAGTGTATCGGCTTCGCCCGTGTCGAAATTGCAGTCCATAATGTCATTAAAGTCGTCCAGGTCGATGCGCCCGTGGAAAGTGTATTCACCGGGCTTGATCTCCTCGAAGAGCAGTTCTTCACCTTCATCGTATTCATCCTGGATCTCGCCAACGATCTCTTCAACGATATCCTCCAGCGTGACCAGTCCGGCCACACCGCCATATTCGTCGACGACAATGGCGATGTGAATATGTTGGGCCTGCATCTCTGCCAATAGCTCATCCACTGGTTTGGTCTCAGGGATGAAGTTGGCCTCTCGCAGCAGTTTCGGCAGGGGTTCTTCGCCATTGCCGTCCTGCTGCACCTGGAGCATATCCTTGGTGTACAACATGCCGATGACATTATCCACATTGTCGCGGTAGACAGGCACGCGTGAAAAACCCGATTCGATTAACTGGGCGACGGCATCGTCAAAGGCCGTTTGCACGTCCAGCGCCAGCATATCAATGCGCGGCACCATGATCTCGCGGGCCAGGGTCTCACTCAGCCGCAGGATGGAAGAGATCATCTTGTGCTCGTCCTGTTCCAGCATGCCTTCGCTTTCGCTGGTGTCGAGCAAGGATTTAAACTCGTCTTCGGTCAGCGTCACCATACGGTCGGCTGTTTCCAGGTCTTGCGTGAGCCGCAGGGGGATGGCTGTTATGGGGGTCAGGATGCCCATCACCAGATTGGCAATCGGCGCTAGGCGCAAGGCCCACCGTTCCACTTCGCGTAGAACTACGCGCTCTGCTGTGAATTCCAATAGCCATAACAATATGGCGGTTACCAGCATAATTCCTAATGCCTGCAATAGGTTCAGCGGCATAAAGCTGACAAGGACAAGCCCTGCCGTCAGCAGGCGGAGCAGTACCTGGGCCAGTTTCAGGCTAGCGCGCAAGTGTACGCGCTCGTTGACCAGATTGCTAATATCTTCTAATTCGTCTTTATCGGTTTCTTCTAACGCACCTAATCTTGCCAGCTTCAGGTTGAGCAAACTGGCGCGTGTGGCGGCTACCAGGAGGTCCAACAATAATGGAAGTAGTAGCCAGGGGAATAGCGAAAGGTTCATGATTCTTCAGGTTTGTCCAGTTTGCGGATAGCTCGGGCAGGTATGCCGGCCACGAGGGTATAGGCTTTGATATCTTTGGTGACCACCGAGCCTGCTCCTGTGCGGCCCCCATCCTCGATGTTCAAAGGTGCGACCAGCATTGTGTCGCTGCCAATGAAGACGTCGCGGCCAATGGCGGTCTTGTGTTTACGTTCACCGTCGTAATTGCAGGTGATGGTGCCCGCGCCGATGTTGGTGTTCTCACCAATGGTGGCATCACCCAGGTAAGAGAAATGTCCCACCTTGACGCCGGGAGCCAGATAGGAATTCTTGACTTCCCCAAAGTTGCCCATGTGTACGCCCTTTGCTAAATGCGCGCCTTTGCGCAGATGGCCGAACGGGCCGATGTCAACTTCATCCTCGATCAAGGCTTCTTCTACAACCGAGGAAAGGATCTCGCAGTGATTACCGATTTGCGTATCACGGATGATCGTGTTCGGCCCCAGGTCGCAGTGAGAGCCGATGGTGGTATTACCCTTCAGGTGTGTGTTGGGCTGGATGGTAGTTTCTGGCCCGATGGTCACGCTGGCTTCTATGTAAGTGCTCGCCGGGTCGATAAGGGTCACACCTGACAACATCCAGTGCTCGTTGATGCGCTGGCGCATGGTGGTTTCTGCGTCAGCCAGATGTATGCGTGTGTTAATGCCCACCGTTTCCGCCGCATCTTCCAGGGTGATCGCCTGCACAGTTTCGTCATCCCCAACGGCAATGCCGAGCAGGTCGGTGAGGTAGTATTCGCCTTTGGGCGACAATTCAATGCGAGTCAAAGCCTCCCACAACCAGTCCGCGCGGAAGCAGTAAGCACCCACGTTTAATTCGCGGATGGCTTTTTGTTCGGGGGTGGCCTGGGCCTCTTCCACAATGGCTCGCACATTGCCCTCGCGGTCGCGCAGGATGCGGCCAAAACCACGCGGGTCGTCGGCCATCACGGTCAGCATGCTCATTGGGCCGGAGTTGTTCTTCTGCCCTTCAACCAGGGACTGCAAAGTTTCGGGGGTCAACAAGGGTAAATCGGCAGGGGTGACCAGCACGAGGTCGGTTTTGTTTTTCAACGTTTTCTCAGTCTGCTGCACGGCGTGGCCTGTACCCAGGCGTTCACTTTGGGTCACGAAGCGCGCTTCCAAACCGCGGGCTGTCATCGCTTCCTGCACCTGCTCTGCGCCATGACCCACGATCACGACAGGGACCTCGTCCGCCGCGGCTTGCGCTGCTTGCAAGGAGTGCCACAGCATTGGTTGCCCAGCAATGGGATGCAGCACCTTGGGCAGGTCAGATTTCATGCGCGTGCCCTGGCCCGCGGCCATGATCACAGCGGTGGTCTTCATAGGACAACTCTCTTATTAGGGGAAATAAAAACAGCGAGCGCCGCGTTGCCAGGCAACAGAACGAGGCTCGCTCTTGGTCGGTAGGGGGTTTTGGTACTTAAAGGTTCGTCTTCGTTCACGGTCAGATAATACGCAGATGGGGCGCCTGGATTCGAACCAGGATCAACTGATTCAAAGTCAGTTGTGCTGCCATTGCACCACGCCCCAAAAGAGACGCCCGGCAGCGCCGAGCGGGGAAATTGTATCATAATTGGCTTATCTTTAAGGGCTATACAGGATGTTTCAAAAGATAAAAGCCCGGACGATCGTTAGGAACTGAGATGCTGCTATGTCACCTCTACGTCAAAAAATTAACATTCATCTTATCCAGCTGTATATATTCCGCCGACGCCAGGTTTCGATTGCGGCGGTATTTCTTTTGCACGTTTTACTGTCATTGACAGCAATCCGCACAGGTTGATAGAGATAATGATGGAGTAGGGAATATATGTGACTTGCCAGATGAGGACCTAATATTGATTTATATATTTTTCTTACATGATGGCAGATTGTCAAAAGCACCTAATTCAAGCAAAAACCTAAGCGGAATAAAATCGGCAGACTTTCTTATTGTCTCTTTGTTTATGTAAGAAGGGCCTTCATGGTCAACTTCTAATAGGCCTCTACAATCACGTATATCACAATTGAAAAGTACGGTTGACTGCATTTTGCAGTAAGAAAAATCTGTTTCTCTGAATGTGGTCAATTCAAAAACTGTCTCATGTAGGACCGCCCCACCTAAATAGGCTTTGCTAAGATCAGCACCACGTAAATTTGCCTGAGATAAATCGGCTCCACGGAGGTCGGCACCTCTCAGGTCGGCAAGCAACAAGTTTGCACCACTTAGGTCTGCATGACTTAGATCCAGATTATTTAGGTGCGCCTTTTCTAATTCTGGTGTAACTGCAATGCCTGATAAATATTTCTCTCCGGCCCGCCAAGTATTCCACTCATCCGACCCCATCAATAAAATCCGCAGTTGTTCTTTATCCAGCAAAATATACCTCCTACATAGCTAGGACATTATAAACAAAGTTCAGTTTTGTGACCTAATAAGCAATTGGCTAATAACAAATAATAGCCATAACTACAATTTGCCGGATAAAAGGGTTAGCTGAATTCGTTACAGCCATTCGCAACAAGCATTACAGCACATTTGACTATCACAAAATAGTCCGCCAAAAATCTCATATCTAATATGCAAAGAGGGAGAGCTTATCAATCTGCTTCAAAGTCCTTTGTGCAGCTATTGAATCTTCTAAGGGGGTAGACTGTAACAGCAAGTAGATGCTATATTGATTGCAATATGAACACACACGCACTACTAAAAGCCTATCATGGGCGTGAGGATTACTCAGAGATCGCCCGCTTTGCAGCCTCTCTGGAAACCAATGACGAAGCTGAAACATTGCGTCTGGTAGCTCAACGCTTTGGCATCACCGCTGTCTATGGAGAGAACAGCGCGCCGATCACCCTGTTCGGTGAAATAGGCGTGGACATCCCCCAGGGCGCGTATGACCAATTGGAAACGGCCATGCAATCTCCCGTAGCTGTGCGCGGCGCCCTCATGCCGGATGCCCACGTGGGCTATGCTCTGCCCATCGGAGGGGTTGCCGAGTTGCATAATGCCGCCTCACCCTCCTACATCGGCTACGACATCTCCTGCATGGTTATGCTCTCCATCTTGGATATCATGCCCGATGACTTTATGGCCCATCGCAGGGCCTTGGCCGAAGACCTGCGCGCCGAGACCTCATTTGGAGTGGGAGTTGGTTTTAATCCACCGCGTGAGCATGAAGTCATGGATGACCCTCTCTGGAATGAGATCAAGGTCGCCAATGGCCAGAAACGTAAAGCCCAGACCCAACTGGGCAGTTCCGGTGGCGGCAACCATTTTGCCGACCTGGTGGTGGGTGAATACACTGACGGGGCCGAATTCGTGGGTTTGCTGACTCATTCCGGCAGCCGCGGCGCCGGCCACAAACTGGCCACCTATTACACAAAACTTGCTGATGAATTGACGCGCGGCAGGGTCAGAGAGGTCCCCAAAGGCCACGGTTGGCTGGATATGGAACGTGAGAGTGGACAGGAGTATTACGCCGTGATGCAGCTCATGGGGCGTTATGCCCTGGCTAATCACGAGTTGATCCACAAACACTTTCCTGCCCGGGCGGGTTTGTCGGTCAAAGATAATATCTGGGTGCGACATAATTATGCCTGGCAAGAAGGGGACGGCATCATCCATCGCAAGGGAGCAACGCCATCTGCCAAAGGTCAGGATGGCATCATCCCCGGCACGAGCAGTACCCCCAGCTACCTAACGGTTGGCCTGGGTAATCAAGAAAGTATGCAGTCTTCCAGCCACGGCGCGGGCCGGCCCTTCTCACGTACGGAAGCCAAAAAGCGCCACGACCAGGCGGCCTATAAAGATGCTCTACAAAAGAATGACGTGCTGCATTTTGGGGTGGCCCAGGATGAGACCTACCAGGCCTACAAAGATATCGAAGATGTCATCGCTGCTCAGGAAGGCGTGCTGGTCAACACAGTTGCCAAAATGTATCCCAAGGTGGTCATCATGGGTGGCAAAGTAGATGATGGGGATTAATGTAGGTAGATTGATTGAGGTGAAGGCTGCTTAGCCTTCTTCATCAGCCGGGGCCAGGCCCAATTGCAGCGCCTGATCGTAAGACAGAGCCCCGGAATCAAAGCCCACAGAAGAAGACTGGGTTGATAGGGCTGCCCAAAAGGCATCCACTTCGACTTTGTCCATGCGCTGCTTGTTCTCTTTTTCAATCGCTTCGACCAGTTCGCTGTCCAACTCTCCGGTGCTGAGTTCCCGCGACTGGGGCGGAGGGTAGGTGCTGGACTTGACCGGCACGCCCAGGCTTTCCAGCATCCTGGCCAGTACACTTACGGTTTCATTGGTCGCATTTTCAATGGGTGCGATCCCTGCTGCGTTTTGTGCCTGCACCGCGATCACCAGACCATACATATCGCCAATCGGTTTGAGGTACAGGTTTAACTGTCCACCGCTGAAAGACAACAGGTTGTCCGGTGTGGACGCTTGTAATAGTTTGGAAATGCGGATACTCGAGCCGGTTGCTGCCAATAAATGCGGCATCAAATCCTTTTCAAAGCTGGGTATGTCCCCGGCGCTCATCAGCACCTGGCCGCTTTCACTGAAGAGTAGCACACAATCCGCCTTGACCTGGTTGCGCAGGTCTGCGATGCGTTCGGCCAGGCTGGCCCCTTCGGTTTTGGCTTTGGCTACGGCGCTGCGCTCGGCGTCCATCTCGCTGGGCAGCATGGCTTCTACTAATCCCAGGGTGCGTTCAACCGCGTCCAGGAAATCCGGTAACTCCACCGGTTTGAAGAAAAAGGCATCTGCCCCCGCCTGGGCGACTTCCTGGCGTATCTTCTCTTCAGTGACGCCGCTTACCAAAATGACTTTTAGATTGGGGTTGGCCTCCTTGACGCGCCGCATCAAATCCAGGCCGGAAATGCCTGGCAGGCGTACGTCCGAGACCAGCAGGTCAACAGAGCCGGGCTGGATCTCCAGGAAAGCTTCTTCCCCTGAAGGCACGTCTGTAATGCGAAACTCGTGCTCCAGGCTTTCCAGCCCGGAACGCAATACACGCGTGACTTCTTTCTGGTCGTCTACAAGGAGAATGTGTGGCGCGCCCATGCAAAGATTTTAGCATACGATGGGAGCGTCGGTGCTAGCGCCTAGGTACCGTTTATTAAAAAGTAAGGGGCGAAGCATTGTCTAAGCTTCGCTTGGCCTTGCGGCCCTACAATTGCTTGTGTGATTCGTTGATGTGGAGTTTGCGTAGCAAGCCTTAATCTCAACTGTTTAAGGTTGAGCCAGGTTCTTCCCCAATTGCATAAGCCCCTTCCATCAACCAGCAAGCCACAAAATGGTCGTTCTCGACTTCCATCAGCGCAGGCGTTTTTTCGCTGCATACCTCAAGGGCAACCGGGCAGCGCGGGTGGAAACTGCACCCGGGGGGTGGATTCAGCGGGCTGGGCACGTCCCCTTCCAGGATGACACGTTCACGCTTCATCTTAGGGTTGGGCACGGGGATGGCCGACATCAGCGCTTGTGTGTAAGGGTGCTGGGGATTGGCGAATAGTTTGTCGCGTGGGGCCATCTCGACGATCTTGCCCAGGTACATCACTGCCACCCGGTCGGAGATGTGCTCCACTACTGAGAGGTTGTGCGCGATGAAAAGGTAGGTCAGGCTGAATTCTTCCTGTAAGTCTTTCAAAATGTTCAGCACCTGGGATTGGATGGAAACGTCCAGGGCCGATACCGGTTCGTCACAGATGATGAATTTGGGTTGCAACGCTAAGGCGCGTGCAATACCGATGCGCTGGCGCTGACCACCGGAAAACTCGTGAGGGTAACGCCGAGCGTGATAATCTTCCATGCCCACTTTGCGCAGCGTATCCATGACCCAATCTACACGCTCGTTCCGGGAGCCTACCTCGTGGATGTGCAGGCCTTCGGCAATCGATTCACCAATGGGCATGCGCGGATCGAGGGAGGCGAAGGGGTCTTGGAAGATGATCTGCATTTCCCTGCGCAGGGTTTTCATGCGTTTGTATTCAAAATCGAAGATGTTTTCGTCGTCAAAGTAGACGGCCCCGGCAGTGGGTTCCACCAGGCGCAACATCGTGCGGCCTACGGTGGTTTTCCCGCAGCCCGACTCGCCTACCAGGCCGAGGGTCTCACCCTGTCTTACAGTGAAAGAAACATCGTCCACCGCCTGAACATCGGCGATAGGGCGGCGCATGATGCCACCATATACCGGGAAATACTTGACCAGGTTCTCAACGCGGATCAGGTCGCCGTTGCTTTTTTTGCTTTCCGTTTTAGTCATGTTTGCAGTTTGTTCGCTCATTTGATTTATCCGGCAAAGCCTTCCACAGAGAGTTTTAGAGGGGCCTGATGGTTGTCGTGATCGTGATATAGCCAACAGCGCACGGCGTGTTTGCTTTGCGGGCTGACTGGCAGGATATCGGGATTGACCTGTGTACAGATGCTCAGCTCGTGTTCCTCCCGGGCCGTACAGCGGTCAGCAAAGCGGCATCCATCCGGCAGGTCAATTAAGTTGGGCACACTGCCCGGGATGACTTCCAGGCGGTCTTTAACGTTCCCCAGGATCGGGATTGAAGCGATCAATCCCTGTGTATAGGGATGCAAAGGCTGCTCAAAGAGTTCTTCCGCGTTGGCTTGCTCGACGATGTTCCCGGCGTACATGACGGCAATGCGATCCGCCATTTCGGCCACCACGCCCAGGTCATGTGTGATCAGGATCACAGCCGCCCCGGTTTGTTCATTGAGATCCCGCATCAGGTCCAGAATTTGGGCCTGGATGGTCACGTCTAAAGCGGTGGTGGGTTCGTCGGCAATCAGCAGTTGGGGTTGTAAGGCCAGGGCCATAGCGATCATCACGCGTTGGGCTTGCCCCCCGGACATTTCATGGGGATAAGAATGGGCTTTCTCTTCTGGGTCAGGAATGCCCACAAGTTTCAATAATTCGACTGCCTTATCCCAGGCCTCATCTCGCTTGATGTCACTGTGAATGTGGAATACTTCGGCGATCTGGTTGCCGACCTTAAAGACGGGATTGAGGCTGGTCTGAGGTTGCTGGAAGATCATTGAAATGCGGTTGCCGCGCATGGCGACCATTTCTTTGGTCGACAAGTCTAGCAAATTGCGACCATCAAACTCTATCTCGCCTTCAACAATGCGGCCAGGTTCGCTAATCAGGCGCATTACAGAAAGCGAGGTCACACTTTTGCCACAGCCCGACTCACCGACCAGACCAAGGATTTCGCCTTGCTGGACGTGGAAGTCCACACCGTCAACGGCTTTGACGACGCCGTCTTCGGTGAAAAAATACGTGCGTAGATCAGATACGCTAAGTAGAGGTTGGGCGTTATCTTGTGTCACAGCGACCTCTCAGGTAGAAAAGTTTATTCTTAGTACTGGTTGAACGCAGGAAACGTTCAACGGGGATGTTGGATTGTATCGCCCTTTCGAGTTCCTTGAAAGGGAATGCCTACCTTTTTTTGCCCGGCAAGCGTAAAGTATGGAAGCGAATCCCGGAGAAAAGCCAGTTGACTTTTTGGACGCCCCAATCGGTCCAGGCGACCAAAAGCCGCCAAATTACAGGAATATGCGGGGGGCTTTCTAAGGTTTTCTGGATATGTTGGACGTACTGGGGGAAAATGATCTCTGGGTGGAAATGCTGTAGCGAACGCTGGCGGGCGCGTCGGCTGTATTCGTTTTTATCAGCCAGTAAGGCTTCGAGTTTTTTTTCGAAATCCTCAACGGTCACCGGCAATCCAGCCTCACCGATGACCTCGCCCATGGCCCCGCTGTCTGTGTACAGTACCGGCAATCCACTGGCCAAAGCTTCCAGCACGTGGTTGGGGCAGGCCTCATTTTGGGAAAAGGTCAACAAAGTGTCGCAGGAGCGCAACACTGAGGCAAGCTCCTCGTGATCCAAAACCCCTGGCACATGCAGGTTGTCCAATTCGGGTGCATCCGGGTAATTGCCTGCCAGCACGAAGCCAACCTCTGGATTGGCTTTGGCTACTGCATACACTTGTGCCGCGCCTTTGAGGGGGTTGACGCTCCAACTTGAACTGGCAACCATTTTTTTTTGAGGAAAGGAGTGGCGCGGCCCTTCTGGAGTAAAGCGTTCCACATCTACAGGGTTATGAATGATGGGGCCATCTTGCACGATCACAGGGAACTTTTCACGCGTACTGAAACGGCAGTACGCGCTCTGGAAAATGGTCAGATCGGCCAGCATGTTGACGGCCCGCTGGCGCACATCAGCATCATCTTCCCGCCCATAATCCTGTGCCGCACCATCAATGCGCTGCACGATGCGCAGGCGTGGGTTGTGGCGCACAGCCTCCAATATCTCTCGACGAGACACCATCCAATGATTGGTGAAGAGTACATCATATTTATCGCTGAGGCGGTTGCTAACCTGCCAGCCAATACTTTCAAAATAAGCAACCAGTGCTTGCAAGAAGTAAAAACCCCCGCCATGCGGTGCGAATTCTATCGGGATGCAGACCTTCATTTCTCGATTTCGTCCAACAAGGGCTTATAAACGCCTTCGTAATATTGCCGGGCGATATTGTTCCAATCATAGGCAGGGATGGTTTCCAATCCGGCTGTTACTAAACGCCTGCCCAATTCAGCATTCTTGATCAGATTGCTGATGTGTTTGGCCAGTTGGTCAACGTCTTCCAAGTCGGCCAGTAAGCCATTCGCTCCATCGTCAATCACATCCGGTGCCAAACCCACCCGTGTACTCACCAGCGGCACGCCCGTAGCCAGCGCTTCCAATATGCCTTTGGGCCCGCCTTCTTCACGCGAAGGCACCAGATAAGCATCCAGGCAATGGTACAGGGGCACGATGTCCAGGTAGTTGTCCAGGAACTCATGGTAGTAAGGCACGCCCATTTTTTCCAGGCCTTGCTTGACATAACCGCGTGCCGGACCGGAGAGTAGTACAAACACCTTGTGTTGCCTGGTAACTTGTTCAATGACCTTGAGGAAGATGTCGGGTCCTTTAATAAGCTTGGGCGTCAAGCCCTCTTCCCAGCCATTGCCATCTTTTTGAAAGGATCCGATCACGAAGGCATCTCTGGGAATACCTAGCTGTACGCGCAAGTCCTCCTGCTCTTTCGAAGCAGTCGGTTTAAATATCTCAGTATCCACGCCCAGCGGGATGCATACCACTTTATCTGCTGGTATTCCCCAGCTCACCAAACGTTTTTGCATAATGCTGCATGAGGTCACGATGCGGTCATTTTGATCGGCGTGAGCGATCAGCAGTTCAACCCCCTCGGCAAGTGCAGGCAACGCAGTATCGCGGTTGCCATGGAAAATGGTGGTGACGATGCCGTTCCGGCGATTGATCTTTGAATTGATCCCGGCGACAAAGCTCCACAGTGAGCCGTAATGGATGATTTGCCCGCGTGCTTTGGAAGGAAAGGTTGTGATCTGTGCATCAAGGTCAAACTGCTCAGAGACCCCTTTCGTAATGTAATGGCCATCCCAATCGGTAGACCAGTTAGCATCCTCTACGATGTAGTAAAGGCTGGTTTCTGATGTCCGACTAAAAAGACCAACTATCTGTTGCCAAAATTGATCGATTGATCTTCGCATACTTTTATCTTATTGGCGCACTGCAGTTACGTAGTTCTGGTTGCCCGGACTTCCGGGATAGCCACTCGGAACATTTTTGTATGAAATTCCGAAATCGACTACCCGCAAACCGTATCTCCCACAAAGGCTTTTCATCTTTCCAGAATGGACAACGAGGCTGGTGTGATTGACTTCTGCGTTTGTGATCTCCTTGTAGCCTTGCAACCTGTACCGGAGCTGTTCCCCAAAACTGAGCTGCCCAAATTTGCCAAAATATAATTGAGCCACGCCCCCCGGCTTTAGGATCCGGCTGACTGCGGCGATGTAGCCTTCGAGGGCTTGATAAGAGGGTAGATGTTGTAAAACGATGAAGGAATACACCAGATCGATCGAAGTGCCTGCAACCTCGATCTCTGTGCCATTTGTCTTGATGAGTTCAAAATTGTCCTTTCCCTGACCCTTCAAAAACTCAGCTACGTAATCGTTCTGATCGTGAATATCAATGCCTATGGATTTTCCAAAATAATTGCAAGCTACATTGAGAAGCCTGCCGCCACCATGTCCGATTTCCAGTGCGGTTTTTTGGTGAGGGCTGGCGATATATTGTAGAACCTGTGGGGTTAATATGTGAACTGAGAAATCCCAGAATCCACTGGTGACACTTTCATCCAGGCTGCTTGAGGCATCAAACCATGCGTGAAATGCTTGTTCGCTGGTATCCCTGGCTGCCTGAATAGCCTTTGCATATTTTTGTTGGTGCTGCCCACTTGAAGGAGGGGATTGGTCTTGCATTTGGAATCCTTAACTTTGTTTGCGAAACCCAACAAAGCTGTACAAATTGAACTTTCTAACGAGGGGATAAAAATAACGTGAACTGAAAGCCACTAATTCAAAACCATGCTGTTCAAAATCTTCGAGGGTAAAGAGTTGCGCTTCTGGAAATGCAACGATCATGGCCTGTTTTAAATTCTCAGGATATAACTGGGCATGTCTTTTGCGGTCGCGCCAGAATAATTTTGAGAATGCCTGAAAGTATTCCCATTGTGTGCGCCAGGGCCAGTGGCGTGCGTGTTTGCAAAATGCGGCTACCTCTGAAGGATGATTTTCAAGGATGCGGTCATCATAAAATGAAGTCAGGAAGCGCGATGGATTGTTGGGGTCGTAATTTGCAGTGATCTTGTCGCCGCCATAATAAAAGCCCAATGTGGGCAGGTCAGATGTGCCGATCAGGAAATCCATGCAGAGGTACGCGCCGGGCTTCAGGACTTTAGAAACCTGCTGTAGGAAAGCCTTTTTGTCTTCAATAAAGTAGGAGGCGCGGAAGCAGCAAGCCATATCGGCCAGTTCCAAGCTCGCCAGTGGGGAGAGGTCATTGAGATCGATAGGCAGCACGTCATCTGTTTGCGCATACCGATCGATGGCCTGGTATTGAAAACCTCTTTCCGATAGAAGGTTTTGTACAAAGGGGTTGGCTTGTTGTTCGCTCAATCCTAATACTACCGGCTGGTCAGGCAGGGAGGTGAGTATCTCAGCCTTTAGTGGCTCAATCGTGTCATTGATCCAGTTGAAATGGTATTCATTACTAATGCCCATTTTTTAATTCGCCTCGGCCAGCACGAGGTAACCTGTGCTAAAGCTTTGTAAAACAGGCTGTGCAGTGCTGCTTTTAGCATCCATCCGCGCCAGCCAATTGAGCAGTGGCCGGCCCAGACGGATCAGCCAGGTGCGTCGCCAACCAGCGGGTTGCACACGCAATGCATATTTGAGGATATTGACCGCCACGGCCAGAGCTGCCCCCTGTTTTTTGAAGTCAAGGATTTGAAAACCTGCCTCTTCCAATAAATAGCGTAACCCTTGTTCGGTGAAACGCCACAGGTCTTTTTCTGAATCCATGCGATGCAAAAAGGGCGTAGCCAACACAAATTTACTATTGGTTTTCAACATGCGTTTTATCTCAGCTAGTGCCCGCGCCGGACTTTCCACGTATTCCAGCACTTCCAAACAAACCACCGTATCATAACTATGCGAGCCAAAGGGGAGGTTTTGGATGTCGCCGCGCAGGTGTGGGGTAGTGTGATAACGGTCTAAGGTGATCCATTGGCTGGCCTGCTCAAGCGGTGGAATAAACTCACCACGTCGCCCTTCCCGCCCGGCGCCAATCTCCAGTACAGATCCCTGCATGGCAGAGCGCATGGTTTCCAGGTCTTCATCCAGCAACCCGCGCCGCACGGAATACCATAGCCAGTCTTCTGTGAATGGCTGTGATTTCATGGTTTATTGCACTTTCTCTTGGCCTTGAGTTCACATGGAGCAAATAAACTAAGAAGTTTTGGAAGCATTGCAAATATGGAGCCAGGTACTTTGGTCGATAGAATGATAGCAGGATGTTTTATTCTTCCAGTTCTTCATGTTAGATAGTTTACCAGTTGATTAATGTTGGGTATGCAAGAGATCATGTGTATCTGGAGAGAGAAAAAGATTGTATTTAAACGAGGTTTGTATATTTAAGTAGGTAGCTAGATTTACAGATTGACTCTTAGATGACTAAATCAATATGCATACTTGATTGAACCATTGGGGAAAAAGCAAGAATTGATGATGTACATGTATTTGTCCCCTAAATTCAGCTGTCATTTGGAGTGGTATTTATCTTGCGGTTTCCAACAGGTTTTGCGGGTACACCTGCAACTATATCAAACGCTTTTACATCTGTGGTTACTACTGAACCAGCAGCAATTACTGCACCAGTGCTTATATGTACCCCTCCCATAATGATGGCCTTGGCCCCGATCCACACATCATCTTCTATTACAATGGGCTCTAAAATGTGGTCAAGCGAATTCATTGGGACATTCAACTGTTTATGCTGATGTGAGGACGAAACAATGACTGCATAAGGTCCGATCATTACATGGTCACCGATCCTAAGCCCTCCTCTACCATCAAGATGAGCGCCTACATTTACCGATAAACCTTTCCCCACTTTGATGCCATAAGTGTGATATATGTAAACACCTGAATAAATGTAAGCGAACGAGGATAATTCTTGGAATAGGAAGCGATATACAAACCACCTGATAACAAACCCTAGCATGCTGGGGAGCGAGCGCGTAAGCCACGTTAAATACTCTTCTATCCAAATGTGGACCAAATATTTCCCGTAACGTTTCCTAAATCGTTGAAGCATGGCTGGGCCTTTTGCTTCCTTTCAGCTTTGAGTGCGGGAAAGGACAATATGAGCAAACATGCCCCAAAAATCCATCCAGGGTGTGAGTAGTGATTCTACGGCTTTCCAGACAGGATAACCCATAACTGGCATGAGGCTGCGCATGGAAACTCCCCCTGAGACCAGGTATCGGAAAGGCATGAAAGGTTGGATTTCTACTATATGCCATTCGGGAAACTCACTCTCAAAGATGCTACGGTCACGCTGGAAGATGATCCACGGCAAAGCCCCATTGGCATCAGATAGCGGGCCATGCTGATCAAACTCCCAGGTTTCAGCTTGTGTATCAATGGGTTCATGATGCAAGCGGTTATAAATCTGATAAGACCATGGGGTTATCCAGGGCTCAACCATAGCAATTATTCCATCCCTGCGAACACACCGCGAGGCCTCACGGAATGAAGAGCGTGCGTCAGGCAGGTGGTGAAGAACGTTGATCATTACGATTCCGTCCAAACTGGCCGGCGCAAATGGCAGCTTATGGCCATCAAGAACTGCTTTGAGGTGGGGCATAGGCAACAGATCAGACGTGATAATGTTGGGCTTGAGGGTATCAAAAAAGCCGCCACCTGAGCCCAGTTCGAGTATAGAATGGTGATCGTTTTGGGGAAGTGCCTCCAAAAGTATAGTGTACCAATCCAGATAAATGCGTTTGAGGAATGGCTTTTCCTGGATGATGCGGCGGCGCAACGCACTGGTTTCTGGAGTGTCAAGATCAAGGTTCCGGGTTAAGGGATGAGCTAATAAACGATGCAAAATTGACATTGGCCCACAATAATTTTAGCGTTCTATCTCAGCGAGAATGAAAGAGCCATCATCAGAAAGGATGTTGATTGGCAGGCCAAGGAATCTGGACAATTGTGCCTCTGAGAGTGTAGTTTCTAAGTTTTCCTCAAGGTGTTGTCCTTCTTTATAAGTGTAATTCAAAGTTATGCCGATCTTCCAGGGCCAGCGTAGTTCATTTGCCCCTGAGGAAAATTGCACGCCATCCAGCTTAATTCCCTGGACGGCGTGAAGGGTAAATTTCTCCAACACTATTTCACCAGGAAGTTTAATTGCCACCCACTGATTTGCAACGATGTTGCTGGGAATTTTAATGGTCTCCTGTTCTCCGTTCACGGAGAACTGCAGGCGAGCTGCATCGCCAAGATTCTGGGTGGAAAACCTGAGATAAAGGATGGATATCTGGATGGGCTGGAGGATGGTTATAGCCAGGCGGTCTCCAGCAGAAATAATGATAGCCCCTCGACTGGTCGTATCAAGGCGGTCAATGGGGCTTCGTCCGAAAACGTACCGAAGATCATTATTGTTATCTATCCACTTGTCATATTCTTGTGTACCAAGAACGGCCGGGAAATATACGGCCCCACGATTGTAGCTCTGGCTGTTACTGAGCGCAAAGTACAGACCGATCTCGTCCAGATATACTACTGCGTCTGAGGATGTGGTTTTGTCTAAGAGCGTTTTGAGCTGTGCTGTAGGCAGGTCCGCATCTTTGGTCGTGAGCATGTGCATTTGCAAACGGGGGAAGTGGTGGCTGGCATGCTGGTAGGCATTGGAAAAAACATAGAACAGTAGGACAGAGGTAATGGTTACTCGAAACAGTTGCTCTCCGGCTGTCTTCCAGGATATACCTTGCGGAGTGTGCTTGAGAAAGTCAATAAGCTTGTTGACAGCCAGGCTACTCCAGTGCCAAAGAATGTATCCAAGGGACCCGGTGATGAGGGCAGCGACCGGAATCCATATGCGGCTTGCAGCAATGGCGGGAAACCAGGGAAAAACAAAAAAGATGCTGGCAACAAACAGTCCAAAGAGCAAACCTGTCATCAGGAGATTGGCCCTAAAACGTTCTCTGGGCAAAAAGTTAAAACTGGCTATTACGAGTATAACTACGATGAGCGTGGCGCCATACGTGTTGCTCCAAAAAAGGAAAGCCGACCACATAGCCGTAATAGTAAGTTCGACCTCAACAAAGAATTCCAATTCCCCTGGATAGAAATCATAGGGAGAGAAGGCGAAGTGCGGGCGCGATATGAGGACTGGAAGGAGGAAACTAAAGGCCACCAAAGAAAAGCCAATGCCAAGGGTGATTAGCGCCTTTTTTGAAAAACGTTGTTTGATGATCAAGAAGTAAAGGGCAAGTGCAAGCAGACTGTAGAGACGCCCCATCGTATGCATGCCCAACATCAGGAAGATGCCGAACAACATCCCGGATGAGCTTTTTCCCCGGCGCTGAAGGATCCAGCCCCAGGTCAAACATGCAAGACCAAGACTGATGGTTGTGGGAGTCGTGTAATAGGTTGCTGTGCCGGGGAAATTGTGCAGACTGAGTAATATCAGGCCCAACCCAGCAGGGCCATAACCCCAAAGACGACTGGCCCAGTATGCAATTGCCAGCGTAACAAAAATGGTCCCGGAAAAGGAGATTAGATCAAAGCTCTGCTCCCAGTTCAAGCCCATTTCGTTCAGCCCAAGGAGAATGGTCGAAAAATAGGGATGGTAAACGATAAAAACACGGTGATATTGCCGGAAGCGTATCAAGGCTGTCTGTGAATTGCTGCTTGAGGCTAACAATTGCTCTTCCAGGTCTTCTAAAGCAGGACAATCCTGCAAGAAACAAGAGCGCATTTCCTCTGCTTTGAGAATGAAACTATACCCATCATCACTTTCAATGGGCATTGGACGCAGGGTGAGTGGCTTGGCGAGCAACCAAATGTGAAAAAGCACATAGATCAAAGTCCCCAGGATGAAGAAAGGGATACCATTTCGATAAGTAAAAAACCACTCAAAATAAGAATATATGCGCTGCAAAAAAGATTTCAAATTGGGCATGGCGAATAGATTCGGCTTAGATGAATTTTATGCGTCTGGCAGCAAAGAATACCATACGCAATAAGAGTGCCCCATGCCGCCAACGATCAATATTTGTGTCTCCGTATGTGCGTTCACGATAGCGAATAGGGACCTCCACGATCTTGTAATTTTGGCGGGCTGACCCGAAAAGCAAATCGAAATCTCCGAAAGGATCAAAGTCTCCAAAGTAGGACCTGTTCGTGGCGATCTGCTCGTAATCTTCACGGCTGAGCACTTTGGTTCCGCATAAGGTGTCTTTTATCGGTTGCTCTAAAAGCCATGAGAAGGCCAGACTGAAAAATTTGTTGCCCAGGAAATTGAGGAAGCGCATGGCACGGTCTTCCATCGGGTATACCAAACGCACCCCATTAGCAAAATCCCCTTTACCGGTTCGCAGTACTTCGTAGAAACGCGGCAACATTTCTGGAGGCACAGTTAGGTCAGCATCCAGGATCATAAGGATATCCCCGGTCGCCGCGGCAAAGCCTTTTCGGACGGCATCTCCTTTGCCCCTGCCATCTTGTTGATGGAATTGGCATTCCCGTTGAGGGTGTTTAGCGACCTCCTCTTGAATAGTAGTAAAGGTATCGTCTTTTGAATGGCCCTCTACAAATATAAGCTCAGTTCCGGTACCCATTTCGGGGACACGCTTGAAAATCTCAGCAATATTGCCAGCTTCGTTTCTGGCGGGCACGATCACTGAAACTTTTTTATGAGCATGGTCCGCTGTACTATTGGCTTGTTTGCGGCCAACAATGAAGTTACTGAGCACAAGCAAATTGAAAGGCCATAATTTAGCCAAATAACGATTGCAGAATGATGTGAGCAGAGGAATATTTAGAGGAGCGAGCACCTCGCCCCATGAGCGTATGGGTTCAAAGTTTTCCAATTCCAGCAGGTTCTTGAGGTCATCCGGCGTCAGCCAATTTTGGGGCAGTAAAGGCGTAGCAAGGTTAGTTGCCTGGGCTAGAAGGAGAGGAATTTGCCAAACTCGACTGTATCCGTTAATGATGACGCGTGTTTTTGCGTGGGAGACTTTGGTGATTTGCCGCAGGATCTCTTGGACATCCCAAACGTCGTTGAGAAGATCCGAAAGGATTACCATATCGAAGGATGTATCAAAAGGAAGAGAACCGCCATCAGCCTGTACAAAATGAAGCTCTGGGTGATTTCCTTTGGCATGCAGTAGCATTTGTTCAGAAATATCTATACCCAACCCAAAGGAAGGCTTAAGACTGGCTAAAAGGTAGCCGGTGCCTGAACCAATTTCCAAAACACGCAGGTTTGGCGAGATAAGATTGCCGAAAACTTTTTCTATTCGTGAGTGATAATAGCCGCCCAGCGAACGCCGAATGAAATTATTTTTTACGATATTGTTCCAGTGTTTCCTGCGTTTGTTGCGATACTTTGTGCTGGCTTGAGTTTCAACAGACATGAATGTAATTATAGTCTCCAGATGGTTTGCTCTTTTGCCCAGGTGCCTGCGCCCTAAGCTTCAGTTCCCGGGCACTTTTTGTGAACCCAACTCACGCACAAAGCCAAAATCTGTCTCGGAATGATTTGTAAGCAATTTATCCAGCCAGTCTACCCCATACAGCACTAGCTCCCGGTCGTGGAAAGGTATTGTGTTTTCATTGCCCAGCACTAGCAGGCTATTGCTTGAGCCGGGTGTTGTCTGGCAAGAAAGGTAGCGCAGCCCGTAACGCATCGCGATTTCAAGGGTGGCCTCATTATAGACGTTACCCGGCGGCACGAAGGTCACTACATCCGTTTCAAAGAAGCTTTGCAGGATCTCCTGGGAGCGCTGGATGTGTTCTTCGTGCAGTTCTAAGGGGAGCCAGTCCCAGAACTCGCGGTGATACTGCCGGTTGCCTTCGAACAATTTGGGTTTGAACAGGTTGTCCTGCAATACACAATGCGTCAGCCCGTGGTTGGCAATCTCGATCAAGCCTTGCTGCATACCCTCTTTGAGCGCGGCTGCCTCTTCTGGGAACCGTTGGTTAAAAGGAATTAGCCTGTTTTTGTCTACTACCCAGGTTGCTGTCACAGCCACCGTCAACCTGGCATCATGCCTTTGGAGGATGTCAAATACCTCAAACCATTCGCTCCCTCGCATCTCCCGGTACGGCCCCCATTTCTTAAAAGGCTGCATATATTTCAAGAAGAGCCAATTGGCAGAAATATGGATGCCTTTAATATTCCAGCGATGGTCGGAATAGACTTCGTAGCGCTTTGAACTTGCGCCTGGGTCATCCAGGCGGAGGGCCAGGGCTTGTTCTTTCATGCGCTTATCGGAAAGCGTACTGTTGCTTTTCTTCCTGGTGGAAACGGCGATACTCGTTAGCAACTTGCTGTCCATCCAGGTTATACAGTTCAAGCACGCCCCCGATCACCTTCAAAATGGCTTTGATCTGCTGTTCATCAAAAGAGAATTCGGGATCATGGAACAGGTCCGAGTTGCGCGCTGTATCGTATTTAGAGGAGCGCACAGAACGCGTGATGTTCTTCTGGGTGAATTGCTCAAAGGCTTGTGCATCGAAGGGGATTCCGAGGAAATCGAATATCGTTTGTGTATAGCCCGGCTCGGTGCTGAAACGCTCCAGTTGCAGGTATTCGAATTGGTCTTTCTTCCCGCGTTGCATCAGGTCATGGATCATGCGATAGGAATACCCCCAAACATTGGCGGCTTTGAGGACACCCTCTCCCTGGCTGAATGAACTTGACCGTGCCCAATAATCAGGCGCTTCCACTTTATAGATGGCGTGGATCATCTTGAGCGGGTTGCGGAACAACACCAGGTCTTTCACGGCAACACCTGTTTTTTCCAGGGCCCGTTCAATCATTGGTGTAGCCGTGGTCAGCAGATGGGTGCAGTCTACCAATACATCCACTTTACCGGCTTGCCTCTTTACCCCTGGCGTAAGCGCAGTGCGCATGCTCGTCAGCCAGTTCCTTGATCCTGTCTCGGCTTTACGAAGTCCCAAAAGTTGGCTGACTGTATCTATGTAGGGCTGCGGGAAATTGCTTTCCATCGCATAGAAACGATCTGGGTCCTGTCCCCATACGTCTCCGAGCATGTTGGTGTATTCGATCAGCGCCGAAGAGGGTTCGCCTGCGTACAGGCCTTCGTGGTAGGCCAGATAGCCCTGGTCGGCAAACACGCTGGCCAGGAATTTGGTGCCTGCCCGGCCTGTGCTCAGTACGCGTATGAGAGTAGGTTGATTAGATGTTTTCATTCGTTTTTGCTAGTAGTGTTTATTTTACCTTTTTTACTTGTTTTCTTTGATGCCAGCTTATAATTGCACTATCTTCAAAGAGGAACTATTTCATGGGTGTCAGTAGCGCAACACATCAGGCCTGGCTAAAAGAAGTCACCGAACCCGTTCGACACAGCGTGCTCCAGGCTTTGCCGGATGATCCCTTGGTGGTTGGTCTTGGTGAACAGCGCATCAATCCTTTTCTGGCCGATTTTCTGGGCGATCATACCTACCGTTACCAGGCCTACGATTATTTCCCGACAGCCCCAGAGGTCATCAAGGCTGATGTCAATGACTTGAGACCGCTGATTGGCGTTGTGCAGGCTGACATCCTCGCTGTCTTTCGCACCACCATGTTCATTGAGGACAAAGACAAGTTCTTTGCAGACATTAGCTCCATTGTCAAACCGGGCGGCTTCCTTTTCATTGATCTACACATTGGCAGCGCTTACCTGCCTGTTTTGGGTTACCAATACGCCGACCAGCGCGTCTCGGCTGCTTTCCTGGGCGGCCCGCGGGTTTATTACTATACGACCTTTTACGATGAGCGCCTTGTCAACGAATATCCTGAGGATGTCAACAAGTTTTGTGCGCATGCGCGTTTCTGGCCGTTGGCTACGCATTGGTCTGAACTGCGCAAGTCGCGTGGTACATATCTTCGTAGCGTCACCCAGCAGCGCGGTCTCATGCTCAACAATTTTGAGGAACGCATCAGAGCTATCACTCAGCCGCAGCATTTGATCACTTTGCAGGATTTTGACGATCATCATTTTGATATTCATTGTTTTGCAGCGCGTTATTTTTATCCGGTCACCAACAAGTTTAAGCTCGTCGGGCTCGTGGTCGCCCAGAGAAGAGTCATCGCCTAAGTCAGAAAAGCTTCAAAGCGGGTTTTGATCTCTGGCATATCACTGAAATACTTCTCAATTTCCTTTTTATAAGTTTCGATGATGGCGAGGCTGTGTTCGTAGCCGCCCGTGATTTCCATCACTTTTTGGGCATCGCTCAACCAGCGTTCGTCCACGGCGACGTCCAGGAATGCCGCCATGTCTCTTAGTGTATCTTGGCTGAGTTCGTTCTGGAAGTAATAAAAGAAGCGGGAGGGGTGTTTTTGTGCCAGCGCGATCACCCAGGCCATTTCATCCATAACTCGCTCCAGGATAGCAGCTAGTTCGTTTTCCTCCTCGAATTCACCCAAATACTTCTTGATGCCCGTGCGCTGGTTAGAACGTGCACAGTCCATCGGGTTGCGCACCGGCATCAGGAAGCGCAACTTTTTGTTGCCTGCCAGTAGCTGGTCGATATCTACATTGTTTTGGCGCAAATGGTTGCTGGTCAGGTTGGACTCTTTCCATACCAGGCTCAGGACCTCATCCTTGACCAGTGCATTCCCATAGCGCTCTTCATAGACCCGACTCATCACGTCATGGTCGGCGAAGGCATGCGCCAGTTTGATCGACCCGCCATAAGAGCCGCGCTCGCCTCCCTGTGACATGACCAGCGCAAAATGGCTAAAGTTGATGAATTTCTCTTCCGAATAATCTGCCAGAAAATCCAATTCGGATTGGCTATAGATGCGTCCCCCGGCATGGTTCAACACCTGGCATTGGGGGTGCAGGAACAGCACAGAAGCGGTTAAAGTCGTCAGGTTGCGGTAGGGACCCAGGAAGAGGCATACTGAATTCAAATTGTTGATCTGCTGGCGGATTTCATCCGTCAGTGGGCCTAATTGCGGTTCTTCATTCTTGTTTTTGTTGCCGCGTAATCGTTGCATGGCTTTGCTTATCAATCGTTGCATGGTTTATTCTGTGCTTTCTTCTAATTTCTCGGTCTCGCTGATTTCATCACTGCCATTCAGGTGGAACTGCAATTCAACCAGGTGTTGGTACAGTGCGCAGCGCCCTAACAGCTCCTCATGTTTGCCCTGGTCTACCACCTTGCCGGCCTCCAGCACCACGATCTTGTCTGCATGGATCACGGTTGAAAGGCGGTGGGCGATCACAATGGCGGTCGTGTCTTCGATCACCCGGTCAATAGCGGCTTGCACCTGCCGCTCCGATTCTGTGTCGAGAGCGCTGGTGGCTTCATCCAGGATCAGAATTGGCGGGCGGTGCACGATAGCTCGCGCAATGGCAATGCGCTGGCGCTGCCCCCCAGACACGCGGATGCCGCGGTCGCCTACCAGTGTTTCGTAGCCTTTGGGTAGTTCCCGGATGAACTCATCGGCATTGGCAACAAGCGCGGCTTCACGAATGTTTTCCTGGGTGATACCGTCGCGGCCGTAGGTGATGTTGTCCTCAATGGGGGCATTAAATAACAGGTTCTCTTGGGCCACTACCCCAAACAAGGAACGGTAGCTTTTTACGTCCAGTTCCTTTAAGTTGATGCCATCCAGTGTGATTTTGCCCTCAGTGGGATCATAGAAGCGCATCAACAAGTCGGTCATAGTAGATTTGCCAGCCCCGCTGGGGCCCACCAACGCTACCACCTGCCCGCGCTTGATCTCCACGTTCACATTTTGCAGCACCGGTTCGTCTTCGTAAGAGAAGCCCACGTTGGAGAGCTGGATGGCATCTTTGAGATTCACCACCATCTCTGCTCCACTTGTGATGCTCGAGGGCAGTTGGAACAAACCCTCTACGCGTTCCGCTGAGGCCATCATCGTCTGGATCTCCAGGTAAACCTGTGCCAGTTGTGTGATGGGCAGGATGATGGCACGCCCCAGGTAAAGGAACAATACAAAACCCTCGATCGTCAGTGTTCCCTGGAACAGTTCCCAGGTCGCCAGCAGTAGGATCGTCACGTTGGCCAGGCCGTTGACCACCACCGTTAAAGGCTCCTGCAGGTGTTTGTAGATCGCGAAGCGGAAATGGATTGGTAACATCCGCTCTATCAATTCCTCAAAGCGCGTTACCTCAAAACGTTCGGCCACGAAGGACTTGACCACACGGATATTTTGGAAGACTTCCTGCAGGTAGGCGCTGGCCTCCGCAAACACGTCAAATTGATCGATCACCCGCTGGCGCACAGCCCCGCTCAGCAGGCGCGCAATGAACCATTGCACCGTGGCGATTACTGTGACCAGCAAGGTTAGCCGCAGATTGGTTCGTACCAGCATGAAACCGTAAAAGAAAATCATCGTTGGGGATACGATCAATGTGCGGATGGCTTCTGCCAGTGATTTTACAGAGCCTTGTGTATCCTTCTCCAGCCGCGAGAGGATCTCACCGGTTTTCTGGTAGTTGAAGAAATCAAAAGACAGCGACATCAGGTGCTTGAACAGGTCACGCTGCAAATCGCGGAAAGCCCGCACCCGCACCCGCACCGTCAATTGAAAACTGACGAACTCGATCACTGCCTGTATCAGGCTCAAGCTGAAATAAATAGCAGCCAGCAACAGCACGATCGTCCAGGCGTCCATGCTGCCCAAATTGAGGTAATAGGCCACGAACTGGTCCACATTGTTGAGGTCCAGGTCCGTCAAAGTCACGGGCGGCTGCGAGTCGGGCGTGCGTGGTTCAAAGCTGCTCTCGCCCAGGGCGATGTCCAGGATGGGCGCCATCACCAGCGGTTGCATCGCCACGATCAGGCTGACCACGCCGAAAAATACAACCAGCACCGCCACCTGTTTCCAGTAAGGCCGCACGTAATTGAAGATCAGATCGAGGGAGTTGCGGAAGGTTCTGGGCATATTATCGGGCTTCCAAAGCCAGGCTGGGCTGTTCTACTAATTCTTCGAAGAGGTCCAGGATACGCGCACTGCTTTTCTGTTTACCGTTTATTCCCAAATACTTCTCCTGGTAATTGCTTTGCGCGTCTGCATCGGCGGGCACATCTTCAATCTTGCGGTTCTCTAACCAGGCAACGATCTTGCGGCGGTCTATGGTGTGGATCGCGCCTGGATAATTCATCATGCTCTCGCTCTGGTTGCTGAGTAATGTTTCCAGATATCGCACGTATACTTCGCTGGGCGGCGAGTCATAATCGGTGGCTGGCACGTAGATGTTCAGCACTGGCACACCCGCAGCTACGGCTTCCGGCGCCGTCATGCTCATCACCGTCACGCACAGGTCGGCCACGGCCAGCAGTTCGTAGGTAGTGAAGATGGGGTAATAACGGTCTTCACTGCCATCCAGGTACAAATCGGCAGCTCTGATTAGATAATCTGGGTCTTCCTGCTTGACTCGTGATTTCACGATCAGATATGCCTCCTGCCGGTCACAAAAGTCCCGTACAGCCGCGACCGTGTCCTTAAAGCTGTTGCCCGTCCAGATCTCTGGCAAATAACCCCAGTTTCCCTGTTTGACTGCATTCTTTGTGCGTGTCCACCGGGAAGGCTCACGCCACACTGCAAAGCGCCAGGGCGTCAATGCCGAAAGCACGGGGGAACTGAACAACACCACTTTTTTTCCTGCCGGAATATCTAACGCTTTGCGTATTTGGTCGGGATTGCTGCCGCAAATGGGGTCAAACAACGGAGCGCCTACCACTGCTCCAAGATGGCCGTATATATCTTCAGCCAGCTGGCGGGGAGCGCCGTGTAATTCATAGTGCAACTCGCGGGCGTATTCGCTCATGTACAGCGTTTTATCGAAATAGGTCAGGGCTTCCAGCGGTTGCTGGCTGGTCTCGAAGAAATGGCATAAAGACACCAGCTTGATGCCATTGTCCTGTAGATACTTAAAGTCTTTTTCCGGTACGCCACCGTGCAGCACGTGATAACCTTCATGCGTCACAACGATATCCAGGGCATATTCACTGTGCAGCTTCTTGAAATCATCTAGTTCAAATTCGACGACCTTTACTTGCCCACCCGCAAAATCCGGGATGTTGTCAGAAGTCACGTTTTGGTAGGCTTTTTCGCCCTGCATGGCGTTGGGCTGGTAGAAGATGAAGACTTCATGGCCTGCTTCCAGGCTGGCGTCAATCAGTGCCCCCATCGTCTTTAGGAAGGGCTGGCGCAGCAACAAAAAACCGATTTTCATAACTGCTTCTCCAGCAGCATCTTCTCCGCCTCGGCCCAATCTTCCAGGGTATCCAGGTTGACCGAGTGTTCGTGGCTCAGGATCAGCGGGCGGCAATCGTCCCCGTAGATAGTGTTCTTTTCTATCAACAGGTCGCGCCAAAAAACGTACACGCTGCCATCACGTGAATAGGCTTTGGGGGCATCCTGTCGCCGTGGTACGCGTTCCCCTTCCGGCAAAAAGAAATCCAGCTTGTCATCTTCGATTTTCATCACAAAATGCGGCAGGTAATGGCCCGGTACTTCCACCACGCTCACCACCGAGTCGCAGTTTTCTTTTTGCAATAATTCCACCGCTTCAACGATGTGTTTAGCCTTACGCAGCGGCGCGGTGGGTTGTAGCAGTACAATGATCTCCGGCTGCCAGCCTTCCGCTTCTACTTGCTTTACGGCGTGCTGCAAAACAGGCAGCATGGCTGTGTCGTCCTGAGCCAATTCTGTCGGCCGCAGGAAGGGTACTTCCACACCCAATCCACGCCCCAACTCGGCGATCTCCTCGGAGTCCGTGCTTAAGATCAGGCGGTCAATCACCCCGCTATCCTGCGCCGCATCCACCGTATAAGCCAGCAGCGGCCGCTCTGCCAGTTCGCGCAGGTTCTTATTTGGGATGCCTTTGGAGCCGCCCCGCGCCGGGATGATGCCAAGCACTTTGCTCATCTTAGTAGCTCAACTGCTTCCTGATGCCCAGTTTCGCCGTTGCCAGCAACTCGGCAATTTGTGTGCCTGCCGCCCCGCCCCCATAAATATGGTCGGGTTCGTAGTGCCCATTATCCAATATACACAGGATCGCATCCTGGATGGCTTGCTTTTCATAGGGCACGTCAGTCACATTCTTACCGCGCTCGCGCCCCGCCTGACGGTTACCGATGTTGACCGCTGGAATACCCATGAAGGAACTTTCGCGGATCGCCACGCTGGAATTGCCCACGATGCCGCGGCTGTTGTAGATCAGTCGCAGGAAATCTTCGGGCACCATGTTCTTGAAGAAGTGGATGTTTTTGTCGCGTCCCTGCTCACGGAAGATGCGCAGGCCGCGCGAGATACCATCCGAACCGGCGTCCACGTTGGGCCAGAACCAGAAGGTTGGTACCTCCACCGCTTCCACAGCGTGCAGCGTTTCCTGGATTTGCTCCAGCCCATCCCCCATCTCCGTCGTCACGGGATGCTGCATGACCACCAGGTAGCCGTCTTTATAATCGAACTCAGCCCCCACCCCGCCATAACGCTCGAAGGGGTCAAAGTCCAGGGCATGTTTTTTGAGTACCTCTGCCGCCAGGTCCACCGATGGACAGCCTGTCACGTACACACTGCTGGGATCTTCACCCATCTTGATGATGCGCTCTGCGGCTCTCTCGGTAGAGGCAAAGTGCAGGTTGGACAGCTTGGTGACCGCATGCCGCACTTTCTCGTCAATGGAGCCGGTCACCTCGCCACCCTGCACGTGCGCCACAGGGATGTTCATGTAAGAGGCCGCCACCGCCGTAGCCAGGGTCTCATAACGGTCGGCTACTGTCACCACCACGTCCGGCCGCAGGTTATCGAAAATGGTGGCCAATTCCATGATGCCCAGCCCGGTAGATTTGGCCGAAGTCAGCAGTGTCTCGCCTTCCAGCACGATATACACTTTGGCCGTTATCTCGAACCCATCCGCCTCCACGTATTTGACGATGCTGCCATATTTATCCAGCAGCGCCGAAGCAGCCACGATCAACTGCAATTCCAGGTCGGGGTGCTCGACGATGGCGCGCAGGGCCGACTTGATGCGCGCGTAACTGGGGCGCGCCGTCACCACCACCGCAATTTTGCGCGTCATGCCAGTGGCTCCAGGTCGTCTTCGTGCAGCATCTGATTGGCGGCCACGTCACGTGCCAGCACCCGCCCGATCAATTTTTCCAATTGGGTGGCGGGGATGCCCGTGCCCGGTTTTTTGGTATCCAGTTGCTCGATCTTCAAAGTATTGCCCTGCTTCAGGTTGTCACGCGCCACCACGCTTTTAAAGAACATTTGCCGCAGTGGGTCGAATTCCTCGGCCAGGGCATCCTTATCCACCGGGTTCGCCAGCATGGCTTCGATGAAGCGCACGCCTTCCACCAGTTGTTTGAGTTCGGCCGTGGTCACCGAAGCAGGCACGTCCGGTCCGAACATCTCGCGGCTCAACGTCACGTGCACTTCGATCAGGCTGGCACCCATGGTGGCGGCTGCCAAGCTGGGGAAGATCGTGCCTGAATGGTCAGATAGGCCTACCGGTATCTGGTAATGTTCGGCAAGCTCCGTCATCACATTCAGGCCAATGCGTTCTGGCGGGCAGGGGTAGGCTGTGGTGCATTGAAACAAAGCCAGCGGCGCATCCAGTTTCTTGATGTGTTGCACGGTGGCGTCGATCTCACTCCACGGGCTCATGCCCGATGACAACAAGATGGGCTTCCCCGTCTCGGTCATACGTTCCAGCATGGGGTAGTTGTTGGCCTCGCCCGAAGCGATCTTCCAGGCAGGCATGCCAGCGCGTTCCAGCAGCTCCACTGCCGCCACAGAGAAGGGCGAACTCAGGAAGATCAGACCGCGTTCTCGGGCGTGCTCGGCCAGGCCCTGCCACTGTTCCTTTGTGAACTCCATACGCTTCCAGTAGTCGGGCCGCGTTTTGTCTTCGTAGCTGAAATTGACCCGGAAAGTCTCTTCGTCGGTGCTCTCCTCGGCGGCGATGTGCGTCTGGAACTTGACCGCGTCCGCGCCTGCCTCGGCAATTGCATCCACGAAAGCATGTGCCGTGCCCAGGCTACCGTCGTGCGCCTGGGCCACCTCGCCGATGATCAGCGCCGGGTGTCCGGGGCCTACCTGGTGCTCACCAACTTGAATGGCTTTGATCTCGCTCACTTTTTACCTTTTACAAAATAAGCTGTAGGGCTTAAGGCCCACGGGAAGCTCTTCATCTCCGGCGGCTGCCCATCAAAGAACTCGTCCACCGCATCCGACTCGCCCATGCCTTTCAGGGCGTATTCGTCCAGGGCCACCACCCCGCCCGGCACGATTAGCGGGTACAGGGCCTCCAGCGCCGCTTTGGTGGGGTCGTACAACACGAAATCCAGGTCCAGCAGCGCCACGCGGAAACCGGGGTTGTCATTGGCATAACTTTGAATGGAAGTAGTGGCATCGCCCTTGACCAGTTCGATGCGGTGGGCCAGCCCCTGTTCTTCGGCCACGCCCATGATGGTGTCCACAGCAATGCTGCTGTCTTCCACCACCTGCACCGCCTGGAATTCTTTACCGGTCTGGCGATCGTGGGCCTGGCTGGTGTTTTCGGGATAGCCCTCAAAGGTGTCGAAGCCGATCACCTTGCGTTTGGAAAGCGGGTTGTAGATCTGGATCAGCTTGGCCCAGTACAACACACCCGCCCCTTTGAGCACGCCGCACTCCACGATGTCACCCGGCTTGTCCATCACCATTTTGAACAGTTCGTAGCGCGCCAGTAGTTTGGTGAAGCGGTCCAAACCGCCGTGCAGGGTGAACTCGTTGTATACGTCCCAGGTATTGCCGTCTGCCATCAGGCCTTCTCCTTGACCGGGCTGTGTTCGCTCAGGCGGTAGCTCAGGCCGTTGTGTTTGATCACCCATTGGCTGGGTTTGTCTTCAATCGTGATGCCGCTTTCGATGCAGCTCAAGCGCATGATATCCATGGCCTCGTCCTGGTCCCTCAGGTACACTTGCGTGATCCCTTTTGCTTCTACTTCTTTGAGTAGCGCCACTGCATCTTGGCGCAGTTGCTTGTATACCGACAGCGAGTCTTTCATGTACTGTGTGGCGCGCTGGGTGAGGGCCCGCATGCCTTCAGCTGTCAGGTTATAGCGCAGGCGTGTGCGGTCCATGCGCGTGGCCTTGAGGTAGCCGCGTCCGATCAGGCGTTTGATGTACCAGTTGACACTGCCCACGGCGATGTCCAGGTTGGAGGCCAACCCCGCCTGTGTGGCCATTTCATCATCGGCAATTGCTTCTAACAGCAGGTATTCGCGTTCTTTCATAGTGTCGATACTCAGTAATCAATCCAGCCGTAGATGTCTGTATAGCAGAACCTCTTTTCCTAACCAACCGTAGAGTTTTACTAAAGCGAAACTTCGTCCAGTATTCAGAAAGTGAATTCTGACACGGAATATGGCGAGTGTCAAGGTTGCGAAGACCCCAAGAAATATGATAGGTCTTTTGAGAGATTGGTTGATTCTTTGAAGCAGGAGGAAGGATAAGTATTGGACACCATCTAACTTCTGTGTTATATTTTGTATGTATTTATGTACAGAATATAGTGTTTAAATCAGGCCTAAAGGAACATAGTATGTTGAAAACAGCCTCAGTGACGAAGTTTAGGGACCGCTTTGCGGAATATGTGGAGGAACTTCACGAAGAAGGGACCCTCTATGTGCTAAGACACAGCGAGCCTGTAGCTGTCATGCTTTCACCGGAATACTTCCAGGAGATCCAGGAGCAGCTTGAAGACCTGGCCGACATGATTCAGGCTATTGAAGAATACCGCAATGGGAAAGACATTGTCGATGCTGATGACCTCTTTGGTGAATTGGGCATCTAATGTACAAACTGGGGTTTCATAAAAAGGCCGCCAAGAGCCTCTAACGAATCACCAAAGGCGATCGCACCTACGCAGAGAAGATCGCAGATACCATCCGGGAACTGGCCCACACTCCCCAGCCGGATGGAGCAAAGAGTTTGGGCCTGGGCATGTTCCGTATCCGTGTGGGGGTTTATCGCGTCATTTACGCTGTTTTTACCAATGAGGAATATATCCTCATTGGCAAGATCGTGCGGCGTTCAGAAAGCACTTATAGAGATCTTGATGATCTGGCAAAACAAGCTAGGGCGCAATTGTCGAAGATCATTTCTGACAAATAATTATCGGAATTGTAGTGATAAATCTCCCTCAAAATCCGATATATAATGAAACATCGGAATAATCAATTACATTCAGCACCAAAGTTGCTATGGCTCTAGATGACTATTTGACCACCAGCGAGGTTGCCGCGCTCAAGGGAGTGAGCGTGGAGCATCTTGCGCGTCTCATCCGCCAGGACCAGCTCCCCGCTACCAAAAAGGGTGGCATCTGGCTGATCCACAAACCAGACCTGGATGCTCTCGACGCCATTGCTCAACCGCCAACCGAGGAACCTCTGCCGGAAAAAGCCTTTATCCTCGTCAAAGATCAACCCATCCCCCTCACCAGCGCCTGGACTCGCCTGGGCCGCGACCTGACGAATGACATTGTGGTCAACAACCCCAGCGTTTCCCGTTTCCACGCTGAGGTTCATTACAACGAGAGCCGTTTCCTTATCCGTGATCTGGGTTCCAGCGGCGGTACCTTCGTCAACGGTAATCAGGTTTCCGAGGCTCCCTTATTTGCCGGCGACTCCATTCGTTTGGCGAGTGCCCCCCTGACCTTTATGGCCCCCAGCGCATCCCTCACCAACCCCGCCGAAGACCAAACCCTCCTCATTCGCCGGCCCAAACCAGCTGCCGATGAAGGCGAAGCGGGCGAGCAAAACACCCCCTAGTCCGCTAACCTTGCACCCTCCCATCACAAGTGATATAATAGAACATATATTCTTTGTGAATTACCTGTATTTGGAGGACATATATGGCGCGGCCCAAGACTAAAGAAGAACTCCTCTCCCTCTCGCAGGAGAATTTTGACCAGATCTTTGTTCTTATCGAGAACCTATCCCCTGAACAGCGCGAACAAGCCGGGGTCAATGACACCTGGTCCGTCAAAGATATTTTGGCGCACCTCAAAGCCTGGCACGAGATGTTCTTCACCTGGTATGAAGTGGGCAGCCAGGGAGAAAAACCGGAGATGCCCGCCCCAGGCTATACCTGGAAAACCACACCCGAACTCAACGAAAAGATCTACCAGGAGCACCGCGGTCAGCCATACGAAACTATCGTGGATGGACTCCACGCCACTCACCAAAAAATGATGGCGCTGATCTCCAGCCATTCGGACGAAGAGCTTTTCACAAAAAAGAAATACAAATGGACCGGTTCAACTTCTTTGGGTAGTTACGCTGTTTCGGCCTCTTCCAGCCACTACCAATGGGCAATCGACCTTATCAAGAAGTGGAAGAAGACGCCACCAGAGAGTTAATCCTCCCTCAATTCTGCCATTGGTGTATTTTCAATAAGCGCGCCAAAGCAGCTTTGCTTTGGTAGAATCTGCCCTGCATCACAATCTTGCCATTTATAGGAGCAGGTATGCCCGTTCGTATTCATCCCACCGCGGAGGTATCCCCCGACGCTAAAATTGGCGAAGGAACCAGTGTATGGCATCAGGCCCATATCCGTGAAGGCGCCACAATCGGCGAAGAATGCATCATCGGCAAAGGGGTATACGTCGGTGCGGATGTTTCCATCGGCAACCGGGTCAAGATCCAGAATTACGTTTCTGTCTATGAGGGCCTGACTATTGAAGATGGTGTGATGGTGGGGCCACACGTGTGCTTCACCAATGACATGCACCCACGCGCTATCAACCACGACGGCAGCCTGAAAGGCGGTGACGATTGGGAGATCACCCCCACCCTTATCCGTAAGGGCGTAGGCCTGGGAGCCAACTCCACCATCCTGTGTGGCACAACAGTGGGGCGCTGGGCACTCGTTGGGGCAGGCAGCATGGTGACCCGCGACGTGCCGGACTATGGACTGGTGTATGGCAACCCAGCACGCCTGCACGGCTTTGTGTGCTCGCATGGCGGCAAGCTGGGAAAGATCGGAGAAGAGGGTGGTATGGTGCTGGCGAAAAGTGCCGATTGCGAAGAAATCATTCAAATACAAAAAATGAGCTGGGATGAATTGGAAAATTAGAAGCGGAAAACTTCGGAAGATCCAGTTTTATTCCAAACTATAGCTCGTCTCCGTTCGTTCCATTTCGGTTACGATTGCGAGAGTACTCGTAAAGCTACTCAAGCGTATGAAGATTCTCGTGAGACCAAGGATCGGCTAGGTTTCCTTGAAATCCCTCATAATTGTTGAGGCTAATCAAAACACGATAAGACAGATTAAGATATATCGCAATCTGTTTCAACTTGACTTAATCTGTATCATTGATTTATTTGTGAACACTTTTTTTGGCATTTTGAATGCGGAGAATGACCACCTTGATAGCATCATTAAGCGAAAGCTTACCAATCCCTGGAGTCATTTGTGACTTATAGTTGTGCACTGCTTGACGTGAGATGCCCATGGAACGGGCCAAACTGTTGACTGGAAGACCATGAGAAAATACCTTAGACCATCGCTCTAAGTATGTAGCTTGTAGGCACTCCGCCTGTAACAAGGGAAGTACGGTCACATAGCTATTCATAGCTGTTTGAGAAGTGGAATGGCCCAACTTCCCAATACCGTCCAACAGGGGTTCATCGTTTGCACGCCCCAAGTTGACCTGGAAGCGGCGTAGATCATGCAGACTGATTGAGACTGATGTTTGCTTTAAAACAGTTCGCATATTGCCCTCTGCAACGCTTGTTGTATTGAAGAACGGCGCATTAGGATCACTGACCGTGGCATCTGTTCTTGTCTTTATAAAATTCTGGATATGCTTGCTCATCCAGGTGGGAATGCATGCGGATACCTGTCGTCGTTTCTCCCCTTTTCCGAGAACGAACACCGTCAGATGGTCATGAACAAGCCAGACATCTTTGAGTGACAGATTTTTTAGTTCAATTGTTCGAAGGCGTAGAGAACTAGCGAGGTAGAACCAAATGATCTGATCTTCAGAATTAGCGTGTTGATGAATGCCTCGCAGTAGACGACCATAACCATCTCGGCCTAATAAGTATTTTGGGGTTATATGGCTTTTTCCATAGAATTGTAGAGATGCAGGAGTGGGTTCTATTGGTGCCAGAAATTTCCACAGCGAACGCAAAGTCCTGTATAGAGGCGCGGACTTGCCTGTTCCGGGTAAGTTTTCAAATACTGATAAGGGAACATTTGCAAGTTGGATGACCAAATTGACCGCTTCCAGGCGTTCAAGTAGTGGCACGAGATGGTCCAGCCGATTGTGCATGGTAGTAGGAGATGGCTTATCAATACCCACGAATTCTAATACCTGCCCCACTGCTACTGCCTGTTCATCAGGAGGGAGGGTAGCAAATTCATCTCGTGCTTCTGCAAGTAAACGCTTGGCTTTAGCAGCTGACACTCCGGCAGTAGCTGTACGTAATTGCTGGATAATAGCATAGGCTTTCATTATTGTGAGCCTTCCCTAGTGGTTGAATGCTGCAATTCCTGGAGTAGTGTGAGCGGGCCATCTTGGTGCAATTGCTCCACCTGCGGCGCGGTGGTTGGCACCAGCCCCAGGAGGGCGTGGAGCACATCGAGGGGGTAAATGCGGGTCATCAGCCAGCGCCCCGAGGCGCGAAAGTCCTTCAGGGTCGGCATGTATCCCAGATTGATCTCACGAGCACAGCTATTCAGATAAGCCTGTTGTCTCCGGGCCAATGGCTGCCTAGGGGGTGCTAAGCTCTGCCGTGGGGATATCGGCCGCAAGGCCCCATTGCGCCTGGGTTCCTGGGTCATAACGGTCTGGATCAGCAGGAGCAAAGCGAAGCGTACGGGTGCTGCGATGTAAATAGGGAAAACGAACTGGCCCTTAGGTACCCCGATCCAGGTTGGCTCGTCAATCGGGGCATCCACAACATGCCTGACCTCCTTCCATGTAAGGCGGTGAAGGGTGAGCTGTAACTTGCGAGTACAAAAGCCACCCAGGATGGATTGTCCCAGGAGGGCAAAGAGGCTAAAGGCTTCGATCCAGGAACGGTTTCCGGATCCGGGCGGTGGATCGAGATGGGCCAGCAGCCCGGTCAAGAGGGCGTTGTATCCAGGCTCGGGCAGCCTGACAAGCGCCCGGGGATTGATGTGGTCACCCGGGCCTACGCCCATACCTGATCCTCCCAGCCCAAGGCCTTCAGCAGTTTTCCCACGGCTCGATTGTAGCGGTCATCAAAACCGGCGAGGTCATTTCCCAGGCGCACGAAACTGGTGCGTTCAAAGCCTTGGGCCCAATGGTTCATGACCAGCGCCAAATCGGGGTCTGACAATCCGAAATGAGCCAATGCAGTACGACAGAAATGTCGCAAACCGTGTGGCCGGATGCTGGCCGGTAGACCGGCTGCCTGGCAGGCGGAAGCCAGCTCGGTTTTGAGACGAAAGCGTTGCGGATGGCCATCCTCTCCCAGAATCATCGGCTGCGCCTGCCCGTCAGAACGCAGGCTTGCACCGGCGCGCAGCATGTGCCACCAGATGGGCTGCAAAAGGCGAGGGATACGCCGCTCCACCCAGCTGGCGACTTCGCGGCCGCGACGTTTGACCTCCTGGGCGAAACCGTCCCCCTCCAGGGGTTGTCGTTTGGGAATCGTCAGGCCATCAATCTCTCCTGGGCGCAAGCCCATGGTGATCGCCCCAAGGATGACGGCCAGGCGCGTGCGGGCATTGTGTGCATTGCAACGAGCCAAATTGCCATCATCTATTTGCGACCCTAAGTGTTGAACCAGTTGACACACATACTTGAATTTGGGCATTGACCAGCTCCCGAGGAACCCTTGCACGCGTGGAGGAAACGACTGGTTTGGCTCGAACGCTCCTGGCCAAGGAGCCGGGCCGAAACGCTCCTGGTTTTCCTGGTAGGCGCGCTGAGCTTTCGCCAGGAGCTGCTCCACAAAACGCCAGTGCCATCGGATGACCGCGTGGATGGGGGTCAGGCTGTAGGCTGCGGCCATGGTGTGTGGTCTAGCGGGTCGCCCGAAGACGGCATAGCGCTCGGGCCAGGGATAGCCGGCGCTGTTGGCCAGACCCTGGAAAGAGAGAGTCAGCCGTCCTGGGGTGAGAGAGCCTGCCGCGGGCAGCATGTCTTTCAGGACCTTATCAAGATCCTGGATGGCCTCCCGGTAACTGTCGCCAGGGAAAAGGAGGTCCTTTGAGCCTGATTTGGCTGCCTCTCTGATTGCATGTTGAATGGTGGGATGTAGATGTAACTGATATTCACTCATTGGCGCGTGGTGCACGTCAAAGTGTGAGTCACGGCGTTCCTCATCATCGTTCAACCAGGCAGGTAGCCACTCGGGCTGCCAGGGATACATCCAGAGATGCCCGCGTGCATTCAGGACGATCTCCGGGCGTGCACCGGTGGGGCCGTCCAATCGTGCGTTTTTCAAGACCTGTGTCCAGCCCAACATGAGCCCGCATATAAGGGCAACACAGGCGCGCTCCCGGCGAGGCGAGGGCCATTCGAGTGTATACGGCAAGAGCGCAGCCAGGATGATTGCATTGAGTACCCCCGGGGTGTGTGCGGTTGGATTGACCCACAGTGCCCCCGGATATAGATCATATCTTGATTGGCGCGCCGAGCTGCGCAGGTGCTCTTTAGCCCCCTGGACCATCTCGTCGAGCGTGGCGTTTTCCTGCTGGCGGGTTTGCTGGTCATATCTTTTTCTATTTACGAGAGAATTGTTTGTGGACCCTGACCGTACGGAGGCGTGCTTTGAAGGGCGCCGGTCTCCGGAGTAGCGCGGCGCCTGATCTTCTGTTAGCGGCAAAAAGCGCCGGATCTTGGTGTGGTATTGCTGGCGGGTCGTGGCTTTCAAACCTTGACCCCACGAGTTGGATAGCGCTGCACACAGGATCGCCTGCGCCTCTTCCGTGGTAGTGCATGCTGCCAGACCTTTTCGCTGCTGGGCTGTGAGGGCCCTCAAAGCTGAAATTACAGGCGTGAGGGCGCTCTTGAGTTTTTGCGTAGCCTCCGTGGAGGAGATGCCTTCATCCTGGCATGACTCCAGGTAGGCGAGCAGATGCGGCTCGATCAGAACTAACAAGACATCCCTACTGCCCGTTTGTGACTGGAATGGTGCGCTGAGATCCGCTTTTATACCCTGGAGAGCAGGTGGAGGGGTTGTGATAGCCACTAATCGAGCCCCGGAAGGATGGGCTGTTGTGAGGGTTCATCGGACGCCTTCCTGGAGATGTGCCTTGGTTGTGGGTTGACCGGACACAAAATGATGTCCTTGATGGCGCGCTCGGTGTAGCGTTTGCTCACTCCATTATGTAAAATTGTAGTATCTGGATGTGCATCCATGGCCTTGGCGTACTTCCGGTAGAAGGTAGAACGTGAGATTCTCAGGTAGGCACAAACTTCGTTGACCGAGTAAAGCTTTTGTTGTGACATCTTCTGCTCCTTACGCATTATCCAGGGACTCAATCCAGAATGTCACCTAGTGTGGACCAGGGTTTCAAACGACACTTATGTGTACAGCTTTGTTGTTTTGTGTCGCACTGTATGGACATTTTCAAAAATCCTAGCAGTTTTGTAATACCAATGCCGGGTAGAAACTGGGGAATTCTGGTAGAGAAATTGAAGGAGTGAAGCGATGTTTGATAGCAAAAAGCTAGGGAATATGATCAAGGAAGGGGTGGTGTCAATCCAGGCACATAGGCCGTCATCAAATTTGGATCTTATCCGCAAGGAGATCGGGAAAAAGCTCAACGTTGGTAGTGAGGCCATCAGATCCTGGGAAAAAGGAGGATTAAGGAAGCCCCTCCCATCAATTCGACTGAACAAATTAGCCAAAAATGTGCTGGAGATGAATCCCACGCTTTACCGAGAGTGGATTACAAGGTTGTTCAAGGCCAATGAGATGGGGATTGAAGACATGCAGCCCGACCTGAGGGAACTTGTTGAGGAAAATAACGATGGACAGAAAGTAGTGGAGAATGCTGGCTCTACACCGGATGGTGACCCTTCAAGGCAGGATGTTGCCCCCAAAGTTGAAGCTGCTCAAGGCGATGAGCACTTCAAAGAATACTTAACATTCAATCATCTGGTGTCCAGGAAAGTAAAAGGGCGCTATTGGTCAAAGGACCAATATGTGCGCATCCACCGCGGCCAGGAATCCACATTAATCAAAGCAGCAAGAGGGGACAACACCAAAGGCATCCTGATCGTTGGGCCACCGGGCACGGGCAAGCTGCCCTTGATGTTGGACACCTTCATGCCGGGACGTTATGAGGCGGATACCCTTCGGCTGTTCTTGAATCCAGCTATTGCCGAGGAAGCCGGGGACCTGGCGGCCCTCAAATCCTATTGGGCAAAACAACTGCGCGCCGCTGACACCGAGTTCTTGGAAGCGATCCCCGCACAGAAGATCGCCGTGTTCTTTGATGATATCGACCGTGTTCCGCACGATCTATTGGATCGATGGGGGATCGAGTTGCATCGATGTGCCTATTGGGTCGCTACGGCGCGAGAGCGCCCACCCTTCCTGCATCATGTGCACATCGTCCGTTGCCAGGAAAGCTACCGGTATGGTGTGAGGGGCGTTGTCGAGGAGAACAGCCCGGCAGACAAACCCAATCAACCGGATTGGCTGCCGGGGAAGTATTATGGCCCGCTTTTCCACGAGTATTTTTGGAAGTGGGAAACACTGGCTGGATTTGTGAGCAACTGGCGCGAGGATTGGGCTCCCAGTCTCTGGCAGGTTGCCCAGCTCATCGTCCATGAGCGCCTGCATCAACTCGATCTGCCACCATGGGCCAACGAGCAACTCTATACAAGGCACTTGATGAGCCTGCAGAAGGACCCGGCCAACCAGCGCATGATCTTTGACCGGCCGCTGGAGAGCTTTGGCCACCACTATCATGATCGGCATCGGCAAGAGCCGCTTGATCCCAAATGGGACAAAGAGGAACTCTTAGGCGATTGGGCGGAAGAGTTATCCCCGGCTATCCCTCAGACCCCTCTTGAACTCCTGGTGCAAGCCGGTCTTCTGCAAGAAGTGGATGGTGGTCAGGTGGCGTTTGCCAATCCGCTCGTACACGATTACTTTGCCTTTGAGCATCGCAAAGCAATGATCCTGGCCGGGGAAACAGTTTGGCCACTGGAAATTGCCTGGGGCATCAACTACTGGTTGGGACAGGGAGAGATCCAAAAGGCAGATCAACTCTATTCGAGATACGTGCAGACCTTGTGGTCACAAGACGTCCGTATGAAAGCCAGGCTGGGAGCGGCCTTTGAAGTTTCCAGGATCCTGCCTGCCCGGGCGTCAAAGATCGATGGGTTCCAGAATACCTTGGCCTGGTTAAAAGTGCAACAAGGCTTGCTCATTCGGCAGAATCGCGGACTTAAAGGCGAGTTCCTGGAGGCCTGGCACGAAGACTACGTGACTTTTCTAAAGCAAAGGGATGGCGAGATGGGGGGAGCGATTGATTTGCTTTGAAGAGTGTACGGGTAGCAACGTCTTGGAGGGAAACAGTAGTTACACGCCAATACGGCTCTTCAACTGGCCTTAGGTTAGTTCAACAGCACCCTGAATTTCTCGGCCAGAGTGTACTTTCTGCCGCGTTTGGATGGATCGGCCACCTCCAACCAGCCCTCCTTGACCCATGCGGAGAGTAGATCGCGGGTGTGACGCACGGATATGCCCAGCAGGTGAGCCACTTCTGAAGAACGGATGAACTGCTGGGTTCTGAAAAGTCCAAGCACCCGGCGGGCGCGATGATCCAGTGCGCGTAGTAATTCCAGCGCGTTTTGGTCAATGTCCTTGTCGACCAATTCATTGCGCAGCACCTCGGCCAGGCGCTCGAAGACCAGCGCCATGCCGCTCAGGAAGTATTCCAACCAGGGAGTGATGTCTGCTTGATTGCGGCCAAAGTAATAATTATGGTGGGGATGGGTCACCAGCGCGTCATAATAATTCGACAATTCCTGCATGTAGAATTCTTCCAGAGCATAAAATCTGCCCAGGTCATACCCGCCCTCATAGAGGATCCAGGTGGTGAGCAAGCGGCCTGCGCGGCCGTTGCCATCATAAAAGGGATGGATGGTTTCGAATTGATAGTGGCCTACACCTGCAACGACAGGGATGGGCAGTTCCTTGCCGGAAGAACGGATCCAGCCCACCAGTTCTCTCATCAATCCAGGTACGTCTCCCGCCTCTGGCGGCAGGTACACGATCTGCCCGCTGCTATCGCGGATCACGTTCTGTCCATCGCGGTATGGGGTGGCTTTGGCCCTGCGGCCGGAGTAGAGGATGGCGTGCAGCTTGCGAATCCGCTCCTGGGTGATCCTTTGACTACCCTCTACCCAGGTCTCCATCTGTTGTAAAGCCTGATAGTATCGAGCGACTTCCTGGACGTCTCGCTCACGGCCAGAGAATTGGCGGCCCTGTTGCACCACCTGTTCTGTTTCCTTCAGCGTGAGCCGGTTGCCCTCGATGGCCGTGGAGAAATGTGTGGAACGAATGCTGGCCTGAAAGCGCAGGACCTCCGCGGTGGCTGGCGGAAGCACTGTGAGGCGCACGGTTTCGCGTACGCGTTCAATGCTTTGCAGATGGCGCACAATGGTGGGCGCCAAGTCGAAGGCATAGGGCATTTCCCCATTATACCATCACCGCCGTTAAAACACCGATAAAGCGCCGATAAGTAGATGGGCCTATACAGGTACTTTTCAAATTCCAATTTGATTGATTTCATCAGTGAGACCAACATAAGTGAACCCCCACAGATTTCGAATGTACCCTGCTAAGGCAGTTTACTACCTTTGTGACAGACCTTCAGCGATGGGGTTTTGCAGCAATCTGCTACAAAGCTACCGCGGGCGAAGGTAGAGGCTTCGCCCACGTTATGCCAGGTACTAGGATGGGAGATCCCCCAGTCGCTCCAGTTCGATGCGCAGGCTTTCAATAATGCCGGGACGCGCGTATGGATCAGGGTTCATGTATTTGATGTAATCCATCCATTCGGGCCAATATCCCGGCAGGCTGGCGATGCGGTCGGGGTCCAGCTCCTGCACTTTGTGCAGCAGGTCGTCCGGCAGCCGGTCCTGTCGGATGCTTTCCGCGAGCCCCTCCATCAAGCGTATCAAGTCTCTATCGGTCATTTTGTACTCCTTTCGTTTTGGCTGTATATAAATGGGCAGTTGAATCGGTGGGCTACATTTTGGGAGGCATTATGCATCCTAGGGCGAACCTGAATGTTGCCAATACTTGCGTTGTTGTGATACGTCCAGTTGTGAACTGGCAGCCGCATTCCTGGAGGATTTGGGAGGTTGGCTACACCAAAAGGTTGCGACACATTGGGTCGGACCACACCGAACATGCGTGTAGGTGTGGCTTCTACCTTGTTGGACAACCAGCAGGCGAACACACCTATGCAAGTGACCCGGAGGCTTGCTCCTTGAAAAAAGTGGCCGCGGTCTGGCCGCTGTGACAAAGAGGCCGTCTTCAAATCAATGCTCCTGGTCAAAAAACTCGCGGTGGCATGATCGCGTATTGCTCTCAAATCTGAAAATACAGATTTAAGAAACAGCCAGGCGCGCGACTGTTCAGTGCGCGGCAGAGTAGACACGTGATAGCAGTTCGATCTGCAAATTGCCGATTGCAAATTCAAGTTCCTTGGATTGATCATTTAAACTTCTCCAGCCGGTTTCGTTCACGTGCGATGCGGGCGCGCAGGTCGCTTAGTGCCTGTAGATGGTGCTGCGCCCGGTCAAAATAGTCGCTGTGGGTCAATCTGTTCAGTTCCACCTTCACTAATTTGTCCAGCTCAAGCTCTGCATCCAGCATCCCATCAGGGAAGTCTCCCAGGCGAGCCGCGTGATCGAGCAGCGCCTGGGCGATTTGCAGCTGGAGGCTAAAGCTCAGCTCTGCGATCGGGGGGCGTGCCCGGATTTGTTCCATCCAGGATCTGATATCCTTGCAATGAACGGCTGGGGGATCATGCATTTGCAATTCGGCATCTGGATGGGTGAACACGATTCCACCATCCACCCATCTACCCAAATCCTCCTCGTTGAGATCCGGAAAGCGGGACTTGAGGACCTTGAATATCGCCCTCAGTTCGCGCTGGAATTGGTTCACGGGATCCGCTTCCTCCTTGTACAGCCAGCCATGCACGGCGTCGGGGTGGTCGGAGGCTACCATGTGGATCCACTCACCAGCCTGGAATTCGATCAGCCCCTTCCAGTGTTTGCACTCCAGCAGGAAGATGCCCCGCGAGCAGATCAGGATCACGTCGCCGTCCAGGGCCTTGTCGAGCAGCAGGCCGTGAATCAGGATGACAAATTCGCGGTCCGGATCGAGGCCCTCGGCGATTTCAGAGCCAGCAATGGCCTTGAGCAGTTGCAATTCCCCCTCCAGCCCCATGTGGTCGAAGTGGGTGGTTGCATTGGCCCGCAGTTGCGGGATCCATTCGAAAAGCGTCAGCGGAAGGTGCCTGAAGAAGCGGCTGAAGAGGGAGACCTCTGGGGGCGTCTGTGTAAATGTGGGGATGGCAAGATGCCCAGCGGGACGAGCATTCCGCCAGCGTTTTCGCTCCTTTTGCACCTGCGCTGCGGCGTAGAGCGTGGGGATGCTAGCCGCACCGAGGACCTGGATATACAGGCAACTTACGGCGAAAGGGGAGATGCTGAGCCACTCCATCGTCAGGAAGAGCAAAGGGGCTGCAGCCAATAAGCCCAGAAGCGCCACAAACGCTATGACGACAATTACCAGGCGGTTCCCCAAGGCTCGCAGGCGTTGAACTCTGCGGTCCGTGAAGGCTCTGCTTTCCTCGTGAAAGGCCGCCAGTTGGTGCTCCGTGAACTGGCTGCTGCGGTCAAGCACCTCTTCCATGAGGGCTATCGTCGGGTTCCAGCTTAGCTCCAGCATGTCTTGCAGACGCTGCGCCCTGGCATAGGCCTGGGGGAGGTTGGCCATTCCTACTTCTCCAGGGAGATTGAGCACGCGGAAAACGTATCGTGAGGTGGACATGGCTGTATTCCCTGGGCGAGGTTAAAACTCGAATATCGCGAAGAGAGTCAGAGACCCCTCGCTCGACAGCGACTGTTTGAGGAAGCATTGCCTCATAGAAAAGGCAGTGTGCATCAGATAGCGGCCGCGGCCATCCAGCGGCAAGTAGGGGCCGGCAGTGATGATGCGCCGGCGGGCTACTCGGGAGAGCTCGGAGAGCACCTCTTCCTGCTTGTGGCGAGGTAATCTTTGGGGGATCTCGCACAGGACGCTCGCAAAGCTCAAGTCAGCGAAGGGCAGGCGGATCAGTTCCGCTCGCAAGTCGCCTAGTAGAGCATCAGGGGGCAGCCAGGTGGCCCCTCCGATGCGATCGGGCCAGATGGCCAGGCTTGGCCCCCTGAGGAGCTGACGCAATAATGAGTTCGGTTCCTCGTGCAGGATGTGGGAAACAGGGACTTCTACCAGCAGCTCGGTCATGACAGGACGACCTCCTTTGAACTCCCCGCAACAAGAAAAGCTCGGCGGACCGAGCTTTTGGTAGAATCGCAGTAGCCATTCCTGCCGCTCGCTCGGCGGGGGTGGTCAGGCATTACTGGGTGTTAGAGCACTCAGTAATGCCACTTAGAATTTGTGTTCTATTATACCATAAAATATTGATTTCTTATCTATTCTGATTACCTTGCTAAAGATATGTAAGGTGCCAGAGTTGTTCCGTGAACCGGGTCACCACATCCTGCATCGAACCTACTAAAAATTGCGAATGAAAAACCAACTGCAGGGTGTTGACCTAACCCCCTCACTTGGGAATTAGTGCTTTTAGTGCCTCTCCTTCAAAGGCTAGGGAATTGGTGTTGAAGTAGGGGCTAAGCTTGGTACAAAGCGGACAGCGTCGGCGACAGCAAAGCCATCAGCATTGTCTGAAATAACAATGGATCCGGAGGTGCCGGCCTCAAAAGTGAACACCCCCAAACTCAGTCACTCACCGGCTTCACCATTTATGCCGAAGCGGTTCACCAAGATGGTTGTCGCCCCCCCACTGTGGTTGATCCTGTGGGGAATACTCGTGCCCGACCCACTCGTCGTGAAGAACCAAATGAGCACTTCGTAGTTGCCGGTTGAGGGAATATCGGGCGTGAATATGGCCAAACGACTGCCACTGCCTGCACTGGCAATGCGGAAGCTATCATTGAAGGAGTCATGCTGACCGCTAGAGTTTGTGCCCCAGAAGCCGACCGTCGAAAACTGAGCCTCCAGGTTGTCAATGAGGATGTCGCTTGGTTCCGATGTGGCTGTAGGCGTCAGCGTGTTACTTGCTGTTGGGCTGACCGTGGGCGATGGGCTTGCTGTAGGAGTGTTCCCTTGCGTTGCTGTATTTGTGGGTGTCGAGGTAATTGTTGGGGTAGCTGCGTCAGTTGGCAAAGAGATTTCCGTGGGGGTCAATGTTTCTGTGAAAGTGGCTGTAATGGTTGGTGTTGATGAGGCCGTCTGTGTGGGTGTGATCGTTACAGTCGCTGTGTTGGTCGCTGTTGGGCTGATGGTGGGCGATGCAGTAGGTGTTACGGCTCCCTGGTCTTCGACAAGGGCAAGGCGCTGATCGGCTTGCACGTTCGTATATATGTCTTCTTGTCCGGAGGGCCACACAATGCGTAATTCGTCCACAAGTAGTGATCACCCAATCCAAACTGCACCGGGCCGCTATAGTGATTGAAGTAGTGTGATGAGTCACTAACTTCCCTAAATTGCGTTTGTCCTCCAATAGTCAACCACAATTGGGCCCCGATACCCCCGCTGTTACTACTCACATCCTGCAAATCAACCTTGAGCCAATGATTCTCATTACCTTGATTACGGAAAAGTTCGTAGCTGCCAGGCTCTAGAGGCCAAGGCCATGTTGCTTGACTTGTGAGTAAATCGAGGAATCCATCGTTGTCGTAATCCGCCCATAAAGTGCCCCAATCAGCACCTTCCCGTACCCCCGCCACACCGGATTGCATGGCAACATCTTCGAATGGGCCATCACCGTTATTGCTGTATAGATGATTGGGGCTGTTCGTGCCAAACGGTCTGAATGTCGTCACAAAAAGGTCAAGATCGCCGTCATTGCGCATGAGATAGGAATGTAGTTCTTCAGGCTGGGGTGGAACACCTTGTTCGGGATGATTGCCTAAAAAGAGATCAAGGTATCCATCTCCATCGTAGTCCCCCCAGGCCCATCCCCAGGTTTCATTGCGATGATGCAAATTTGCAACGTCTGCTACTTCCAAAAAAACCGGCGGAGACGCTTCGTTGGAACGCAATGCTTCGTTTGTTGGCTGATGCGCAGGGGGCTCAAGCATCACGAGCAGAATGAGAGTGCCGATGAGACTTTGGGGCATTTTTTGCAGTAGATTCAAGTCACTTCTCCACTGCATAGTTAGTCAACAGGTGTTCTACGTACACCCCCTACACTTACCAACAATATCCCATTACTCAAGAATTGTGTGCCTCGGATTAGTACCGATTATTAGTTACTTCCTATTCGACCATAGAGAAATCAAACATCACACTTCATCAGGATCGTCTTTTTGGGTCAGGTCAATAGGCCATTGTACACAGCGAAGAAGGCCCATAGATCAGGTGTATATTCCCGGACCACACCATCTACAAGGGGTCTTGACTTTCGAGGCCTAATTATAGTCAAGGATTTGATGATTAACAGCGGTAAGAGGAATGGTTCTTCTGGAATCCATTTGAGTTTTTATTTCATTTTCGGCATCCGGGAGTCCTGACGGAGCCGTCTCGATATATACTTCATAAAAGAAGTGGTTCAAATATACATCAGCGTGTTTGCTGATGTCTGTCTTATGTAAAAAGCGACACAGACGAGAGTATCTTCACTAGTTAGCCAGCCAATCACGTCGTAGCGATTATTCCCGACGATTACCTCACCATCCAGGCGGTCAGTGTAAATTTCTTCGATCCCCTCAAATTTCATTATTAGGCCTCTGCCCTCAACGTAATACGAACTTATGAGGGTAGGTCCCCTGCTCTTTGTGAAAACAATGTAAACAATAATGAGGGCTAGAACACATATCAACACTAATGGAAGATAAGACATATCAAAAATCTCTTTCCGAATAAGCATCAAGGAATTCAATCAGTATAGCGTGGCCCGTTTCTTTCGAAAAGACCCACAATTAAAATGAGTACAATTGTCTATGTTTGTAAGGGGTTTTTGCCTTGTTGAAATCTGCTCGCCTCGTAAAATCAACATATTTATACGTAGCTTGACACAGATTAAGTCAAGTTGAAACGAGTTAAGACACATTCCATCATGTTTCTTTGTGTCTCAATTGATCACATTATCCGCTTAAGATTTCAAGTAAATAGGACTACGTTAAAGATTGCTTTGATTTTGTAGTTTATTTTGCTTCGGATTAATAAAATTAATGTGGTAACTTTTATGCTAAGGAATATAAGGGTTGCCTAGTTCTCAACTGGGTGAACTTAAATGGTTAGGTTTCATGGATGAATGAAATGAAAAGTGATTTCTCAGTTCAGCAATAAACAGTCAAAGATAAGTTAGCTCCCAAAAATCCTATCGTGCGGTCCTTTCTAAAAGCTCAAATTTGCTAGATGCATATCCTTATTGACATCAACCATCCTGGCCAGGTCCATCTCTTTAAACATCCTGTATGGGAGTGGCAAAAGCTAGGACATGAAGTGTTAATCGTTGCTCGCGAGAAAGATGTTACAGTGGAACTGCTTGAGGCTTACAAGTTGCCCTTCGTGAAAGGTACAAGCCGCAGGCCAGGACTGCTCAACTTGGGATTGGAGCTAATTCGGAAGACCGCCCTCTTGGTCAAAATTGCCAGGCGGTTCAAGCCAGATGTATTTGTCAGTTTGGGATCTCCTCCCGCAGCATGGGCCAGTGTAATCACTCGCAAGCCGCATATCACCTTCACGGATACAGAACACTCCATTGAACAATACTGGCTGTATGCACCTGTCACTCCAGTAATATATACACCGGAGAGTTTTAATAGGGAGCTGGGGAAGAAACAACTGCGTTACGCAGGCTACCATGAGTTGGCTTATCTGCATCCGAAGCGCTTCACACCAAACCTGGAAGTCCTTCAAGGACTTGGTCTAGAGGACAAACCTTTCTTTGTTGTACGTTTGGTCTCTTTTGAAGCGACACATGACGTGGGTCAGGTTGGAATTTCCCAAACCGAAGCGGAGGAGTTAGTAAGGATATTACAATCAAATGGAGAGATAATCCTTTCTTCGGAAAGGGATAAAGGATTAAAATCCTTCAACAGGCAATTTGAAATCGCCCCCGAGCATATTCATGACCTGCTAGCCTTTGCCACGATGTACATTGGAGAGGGTGGCACTATGGCAACGGAAGCGGCGGTTTTAGGAACCCCCTCGATTTATATCAGCCCCCTTTCTAGTGGCAATTGGGAAGAGTTGGCGTCTAGATATGGTCTGGTGCATGAGTACCGCAAGTTGGAAGAGGCGGTCCCAAGAATCAAGGAATTGTTAGCAAAGGCGGATCTAAAACAAGAATGGGAGAAAAAAAGGAATAAGATGCTGGAAGAAAAAATTGACGTGACTGATTTTATCGTCAAGGCCGTAACTGAGTTCGATGTATAAGATATTTCGCCGTATCTATTACAATACCATCCATGTTAAAAGATAAGAAAATCGCGGTGGTGGTTCCCGCTTACAACGAAGAACTTCTGATTCGCACTGTCATTGAAACTATGCCTGAGTTCGTGGATGCAATTTACATTGTGGATGATTGCAGCACCGACGGGACTGTAGCACGTGTTGAAGCACACCTGGAGAGCCCAAACTACTCACATCTTGTGAAATTAATTAAGAATAAAAAAAACCAGGGGGTAGGGACTGCGATAACAAAAGGCTATCGAACTGCGGAAGCCGACAAGATGGATGTAGTGGCAGTCATGGCCGGTGATGCCCAGATGGACCCAGATGATTTGATAAAAATTGTGATGCCTGTGGTAGAGGACAAGGCTGATTATACAAAGGGCAACCGCCTATTCACCGGTGAAGCCTGGGACTTGATCCCTCGCTACCGTTACTTGGGCAACGCTACCTTATCTCTGCTTACCAAAATCGCTTCAGGTTACTGGCACGTTGCGGATTCTCAGACAGGATACACAGCTTTGTCCCTAAGAGCAATCAAAATCCTTCCATTGGAAAAACTCTACGCACGTTATGGTTATCCAAATCACATGCTGGTGATGTTAAATATCTTCAATATGCGCGTGCGTGATGTGCCGGTCAAGCCCGTCTACAATATTGGGGAGAAGTCAGGCATCAAACTGTATAGTGTGGTTCCGAGACTTTCGCGCCTTTTATTAGTAACATTCCTGTGGCGTATGCGGGAAAAGTACATCATCCGCGATTTTCATCCCCTTATCTTTTTCTACATGCTGGCTTTCCTGCTCCTCGGAGCAAGTTTGCCTTTGGGTTTGCGGATTTTCTGGATATGGTACCAGGTGGGAGGCATACCTGCTATCAACACATTGGCGGTTATGTTCACGATCATCTCAGGGTTACAAGCTTTGTTTTTTGCGATGTGGTTCGACTTGGAATACAACAAATCTCTATCCGGGGACTAGGAAATATCGATCCTTCTCATTGGAAACTTGCCAAGACTTGGTCTATAACAAGCCGGAAGGCCTCGTAGGTGTATTTGTTTTTAATGTGATTGAAAAGTTCTTGGATGATGGCCGCAAGATCGGGCTCACTTTGTAAAACCTGAACAGCGCACCTTTTTTGTTAGCATGTAGCTCGTATTCCTACGAAGATACACTCCTTCACAATTACGGGAACAGAGTGGAATGCAAGGATACGCAAGGGCTGGCACGTCATGGTGCTGAGCTCCGAGCTCGATTGATTGTTTGTGCACCCACTCGAACCATTCAAGGGAGAAGAGCCGCAGATTTCAAGCTGGTATCGGTGTATGAGGGAGTGGCTGGAAAATGCCAAAGGCTGGATGCGGCTGTTGCAATGGTCAAGCACAGCGAGTATTTGAACTTGGATGTTGAGCAACTAAAGGCAGCACTCAATTACCCTGTCCTGATCCATGGGCGGGAATTTTTCCCGCAACCTGCAGGACAGGATGGTTTCTCTTATAAGAGAGTGGGTCGGTGTAAATGTAGAATCCCCCTAACAGTAGATTCTCAATCATCAACCGCGAAGAATTGAGGCAGGCCAGGTTAACTTTTCTCTTTGTTCTTGTTCTTATCGCTATTTTGCTGGCGGTTTCTGATACTAAACAGCTGTTCTGATAGAATTGCTCTCTCATTCATGAAGAAAGGGGGGCGCAGTTATGGAGCTCCCACTAGACCTACAAGACCATGCTTCAATCTGGTTCGAAATAGAAAAGATGCCATTGGATATTGAATTGGTAGTGGACGTGACCCATGCGAGGAGTTGAGCAACAGCTGAATCAAGTGTATTAAACTGGTGTGTGAAGAGTTTTAATCATTTCCCAAGTTCCGCGGACCATCTGACTGTCCTCATAGATATTTATTTATGTAATTTGGTAAAAGCAAATGGATCTGATTGAACCTACACAGCTTCTTTAATGGCTTCAACCCAATCTCTGCAAGCAATAGCCATGTTGAAAGTAAAAATCAGGTCGCCACAATCAGCGCTACTAATCAGGCTGGGATGCAATTTGATATGGATGTCTTCAGCCAGGCCCTCTTTATTGGGTATCTTGCCCTTCTCCGCAGGATTTCAAAACCTTTTGTCCTAGGGAGTGATTGTGCAGGTGAATGCGAACCATCCGTTTTTGCGCAGTTAATTGCAAGAAGATAGTAAGTGACCTCTTTTATGGAATTATCAAAACCGGTTTATACTAAATACATGTTCTTCTCCCACCCCAATACCTAAATCGTGCCAGAGGCAATTCACCCCCATTAATGTGTCCAATATACGCGTTGCTTTGTGTTCCTGTAATCAGCTACTACACAATATTAGAACAAATACTCGGAAAGAAACCACAACACATAAATAGTGGTCTTTCGTTCACTACTAACAGAAAAATAATAAAAACCGGCTTCCTAAGAGTTAGGGATTAGTTATGTGTGGAATTTGTGGAGTATTTACTGCTAGGCAATATCAGGCCGGTTCCTCAATATTCGATATGACTCGCTCCTTACGACATCGAGGACCAGATGATGAAGGTTATTTGTTAGGGAATACCAGAAGCCATACCTGGAAAATGGCTACTGGGCCAGAGACTATTGCCGAGATTCCCGATAACCCCATTGGTCACCATGCAAGAGAAAAATATAACCTGGCTTTTGGAATGCGCCGATTAGCGATATTAGATTTATCGCCTTTAGGGCATGGCCCGATGTCCTATCGCAATGGCAGCTATTGGATAACCTATAACGGAGAGGTTTACAATTATATTGAACTCAGGCAAGAATTATCATCCTTAGGGTACCAGTTTCAAACGGCCACAGACACTGAGGTTGTTTTAGCCGCGTATGCTGAATGGGGGCCAGATTGTTTAAAACGCTTCAATGGTATGTGGGCCTTCGCAATTTGGGATGTGAAAGAGCAAAAGTTATTCTGTGCTCGGGATAGATTTGGAATAAAACCCTTTACCTACTATTGGGATGGTTCTATATTCGCCTTTGCATCCGAAGCCAAATCTCTTTTGCAACATCCTAGAATCACGGCAAAACCGGATGATTCCATGGTTTTCGATTACCTTGTGATGGGGTTATCCCATCACAGAGAAAAAACCTTTTTCGATGGCATTTCTAATTTACTACCCGCACACTATGCGCTCTTGGATTTAAGCCGTAACGAATTAATCTTTCAAAAGTGGTGGGACGTTGATTTAAATACTAGCCTAGATGTCCAGGGGCATGGATCGGACAGTGACACAATCGAAGAATTTTCCGCCCTCCTAAATGATGCCGTGCAGCTCCGCTTAAGGACGGATGTACCTATCGGGACTTGCCTAAGTGGTGGATTGGACTCGTCTGTGCTTGTGGGAATTGTAAATCAACTCCTGCTAGATGGTCGGGTTCTGCCTTCCGAAATAATCGGTGACCATCAAAAGACATTCAGTGCATGTTTTGATGACGCTCAAATTGATGAGCGACCCTATATTTCTCAAGTAATCCAAAGAACAAATGCACACGCGAGTTACGTGTTTCCCGAAGGCAGAAGCGGTCTCTGGAGAGAAATTAATGACTTGCATTGGTACCAAGAAGGTCCTGTCGGATCAACGAGCATTTATTCACAATGGGCGGTTATGCGACTTGCCAAAGAAAATCAAGTGACTGTTTTGCTTGATGGTCAAGGTGCGGACGAGCTGTTGGCTGGATACTCTTACTATTTTGGCTCCTATTTAGCCCAAATCGCCCGACAGCGAAGCCTTATGAGGGCAATACTTGAGGCTACCAGGGCATCATCGGCATCAAAGAGTAGCCTTCCATTAATATTTGGTCTAATGCTGTATGAGCTATCGCCTCCTGCAATTAAAAGATTAGGCCGGAACTCCATAAATACACGCTTTAGGACAAATAAAACGGTCCCAATTCATCTTCTGGATACAAGATTCGCGAATCAATTCGAATCTAATTCTAGCAAGTACTTCAAACACCAAGGCTATAATTCATTGGCTGAGCATCTTTACGATAGTATCCAAACATCAAGCCTTCCAGCTTTGTTGCATTATGAAGATCGAAATTCAATGGCCTTTTCTATTGAAGCCAGAGTTCCGTACCTGGATTATAGGTTGGTTGAATTCGTATTTTCCCTCGCAGCCAGTTATCGAATTCGCGAAGGTTGGTCAAAATGGATATTAAGGGCTGGAGGGAATAATATAGCGCCAGAGGATATACGTTGGCGGAAAGGGAAATTGGGGTTCGCAACACCAGAGAGTAAGTGGATGGATTCGGGTGTAAATATTATCAATAAGCTATTTAAAGATGACACTATCTACTCGTCCAGGTATTTCAACACATCCACGATAAATCAACTTCGCAATTATTCCAATGGCCGACTTCGAGACACCGCCAGTATTTGGCGCATGATCAGCCTGGAGTTTTGGATTCGCAGGTTTTTAGGGTAGTTCGTTCCATATGCTCAGGGAGATGGTGATTGTGAGACGGATGTGATTATTTTGAATACCATTATTGTTAGGAAGCCTTGTTGATTATGGTACTCCTGTGACCGTAATCAGCGGGAAACAAGTACCATTGTGACTGATCCAAAGAATCGTTTGCATGAACGCACGAATCTTGGCTTCTCTGCCTGCATACACATGGGGATATTCCTACAGAAATTCGTAGATCATCTGCCATTGATCTACCCGAAACGGAAGTGTATTAGTTATACTTTTTATAATCCATCAAATGACCATATGATCTGATCGGGGCTGAACTGCCTGTCCTGGTCGGGCACCGCGAATTGAAAGTCGAGATATGTGACCTCCACGCAATTTGGGCACCTTTTAGCACTTGAGCAATAGTAATTGCTCTATTGGACATTCCTATGCCTTTGTTAGTTGCGATAGTAGAAGTCGAATCAAAAAGATTTTCGCACACAAATAGCAGGACTAGGTATTCTGGAAATGGCTAGAAGTTATTTCAAAATTCAAAAAAGAGAGCTAAACTGGGCCGATGAGCCTCCATGAACTGACAGATGAATAATAGGCTCTAATCGAGCCCTACATCCCAAAACGACGGGGAGGGCCTGGACCCCCCGAGCCGATGACCGCCAAACCTTGAATGACATCCTGTATGTGCTCAATACTGGCTGTGCCTGGGCGGACCTGCCGCGGAGATACAGTTCGCCAAGCACCTGTTGGCGACGACTAAACCAATGGCCGCAGGATGGCACCTGGGAGACGGTGTGACGCACTTTGCTCCTGGAGTTGGATAGCCAGGGCAAACTCGAATAGGCACAGGCTTTTCTGGATGGCAGTTTTGTACCTGCCAAAAGGGGGGAGCTGGCGTCGGTTTGACCAAGGTCGGCAAAGCGAGCGAGGTCATGGTGGTGACCTGCCGATCGGCCTGTATGTGACCTTTGCCAAGCATGCCGAGGCCAGTCTAGCAGAACCCACCCTGCGAACGATCAAGGTTGCACAGCCCCGCGGCCGCCCCAAAACTCGCCCGAAGGAACTGGTGGCTGACAAAGCCTACGACAGTCGCCAGTTGCGTCAGCGCCTGCGACGCCGAGGGATAAAATCTTGCATTCCAACTTTTGACAGACGCAGACGCAAAAAAACCAAACCTGGTCGTCCCATCCGGGTGGGGTCTAGCTATCGGGAACGCTGGAAAGTCGAACGCTGCTTTGGTTGGATGGATAACTGCCCCCGTTTGGTCGTGCGCTACGAGCGCCATTTGTACATCTACCGCTCATTTTGTTTGCTGGCCCTGATCCTTTGGTCTATCAATCGAATTTTGAAATAGGTTCTACATTAAGCTACAAATTTCCGTCAATTAAGATCTTTGTAAGTTTCCTATATAGATTCTAATCAAGAACCTAATTGATGACATTGAAAATATACACATCCTTATTTTTCAAAGCTAACTCTTCGATTAGTTCTGTCCAGGGTTGGTTTTCAATCAACGTTTTTTGTTCTTGGAATGGAAATTCGACAAGGCCATTTGTTGAAATCACCAAAACTATCTTGCTTATATAATTCTCTTCAATTTCTTTTTCAAAATCCTCAATCGCAAGCCAAGGAAAGGCGTAGGAAATTGCTGGCTCGCTTTTTTGCAGCAGCCTTTTTTTAGGGATGAAATCGGTAAGGGACCAAATGAATTCAGGATTGATGGAGCCGACATCCTTGCGAATGAACCCTGGATAAAGCGACCAGCCGATCTGATTGATCCATACACTTTCATCCGGATCGACGTGTTCCAATATCTGATCTGCTTCATAGCCAATCCCCCGGTTCGATACCTGTGCCAGTTGTCCCTGGGTGAGCATAAAAGCAAAGGAAGTCGCAGAAGTAGCCAAAACAAACAAACCTACCACCACTGCATACATTAGCGGTAACCAACCAGACCACCTCTCTTTTACTCATATCAGCCCCAACAGCACGCTAACTAATACTAGGTTTAGGACAAGTTTGAATTCGACAAAGGAGACTTCCAGGAACAATGACAAAGCTGCAAAAACTCCAGCTGCGACAACAACACGTCTATAGAAATGTGAGTACACTTGTACGGATTGGAAAAAAGTGATGAAAAAGAGGATAAAAATTGGGGATATGGGGAAAATGTGAAGTGCCCCCATTATGGCATAAACTAGTGTGTTTTGGGATCAGAACTCGTTGCCACACAAGACATTGACAATGATTTTTGACGCGTTCCCTGTCCCGAACAGGGCTTGATCTTTCTGAGGAGCAGGCTTAGTAAGCAGCCCATCCTGAACAGAGGAAATGATAGTATCAACAGATTTCGGCGGGACTAATTTGTTCCACCCTTGCTCAACTAATTCAGTCCATTCAGTTTCATCCCTTAAAGTAATGCAAGGCACTTGATGGAAATAGGCCTCCTTTTGAACACCGCCTGAATCAGTGATTATGAGTGCAGCGTTCTTTTCCAACATAAGCATATCTAAATATCCGAGAGGGTCAATAAGTTTCAAATTTCTACTTGTGGGAAGACGATTATTGCTCAATGTCAGTGCTTTTCGTGTGCGCGGATGCAAAGGTAAAACGAGAGTATAAGACTTGGCTAATTCCGTAAGGGCATTACGAATGATTTTCATACGGATAGGGTCGTCGGTATTCTCCGCCCGGTGAATAGTGGTCAATATATAATCACCCTTAGCCAAGTCCAATCTTTCCAATACCCTGGTCTGACTTGCTGACATTCCTGAAAAATGTAGTAGGGCATCAAACATTACATCCCCAACAATATAGATGGAATCCTCAGAAAAACCCTCGCAGTCCAGATTTGATCGTGCTGTAATAGTTGGAACAAATAAAAAATCGGAAAGATGATCAGTAAGAACACGGTTGATCTCTTCTGGCATTTTTCTGTTAAATGATCGCAAACCGGCTTCCACATGTGCAATTGGGATGTGCAGCTTTGCAGCTGCTAATGCGCCAGCTAGTGTGGAATTTGTATCACCATATACCAATACGACATCTGGACGCTCATACAAAAGCACGTCTTCAATTGCAGCTAGCATTTGACCTGTCTGGTGTCCATGAGTTGCAGATCCAATACCTAAATTGTGCTGGGGGGAAGGGATGTTAAGTTCTTGAAAAAATTGGCCCGAGAGATTATCGTCATAATGCTGGCCGGTATGGACAATGATTTCTCGCGTCTTAGGTATAGCTTCTAGTGCTTTGGAAACAGGGGCTGCTTTTATGAATTGTGGTCGAGCACCAACAACTGTCAGAATAGTTTTCAAGAGAATTCACCACTGAAACTACGAGGAAAAGGCGGTAATTTTTTCCATTTTATCGGCATGTTTATTGACGCAATGGTCGATCTGATCCATATTATCTTTCGTCCATTGGATAGTATTGCGAAGCCCCTCTGTTATTGGTGTATCCGCAATGAAATCAAGCTCTTCTTTGGCCTTTTCAACACTACCAAAACGGTGACCAGAATTGTCCCAGGGTCTTTTAGGGCCCATTTCAAGTTGCGTTGAATTCCCGGTAAGTTGGTTAATTAATTTCGCTAGTTGCAGGATCGAGGTTTCTGTCCCACTGGCTAAGTTATAAACCTCCCCAGGTGTGCCAGATTTTGCACAGGCAACCAATCCTCTTACGATATCAGTGACATAGATAAAATCGCGTGACGCGCGTCCCTCATTCTCAACAATAAGGGGCATGCTTTTAATCGAACGATAGATAAAAGTGGGCACCACATTTCGCCATACGGTTGCATACGTTCCACGCCATTTCCCAGCTCCAAGAATTTCACCGGGACCATACACGTTTTGGAAACGCGCTTTTACGATGGGTAGTTTGTGGTGAGAAAAATAATAATTGGAGTAATACTCCCCAAAAATCTTAGACAATTGATAAGGACTATCTAAATACAAGGATACCGGAGCGTCCTCCCGTGTGGGTTCTGCTGCATCAAATGTCTTTTCTGCAACGGTGCATCCAGCTGAGGAGTACACGATCTTTTTGATATGAGGGAAGTCTTTTAATGTTTCAAATAACTTGAGCGTTGTAAAGGTGTTATTGGCATGATCGGCTATTGGATCAAAGATCGAGTTTTGATTTCCGTGGAACGTTGCTAAATGAAATACGTAATTAAGCTGTGAGGGCAATTCTCCTAATATGCGATCATCAGCAATGGACCCATGGATGAAAGTCACTTTCTTAGAATCCGGGATCATGGGCCTCTCTGATGACAACAAATTGTCAACAATGATGAGCTCTTTTGGTTCTTCTGCCAAGAGCATATGGGCAAGATTTGAGCCTACGAAACCGGCCCCGCCCGTGATAAGAATGACTTTATTCTTCAAAGGTTCGTTTACTCCGATTGTTTTAAATGAGTGTAGGTGTCAACAATACCGTACTCATTGTAGTACGCAATCGTTTGATTTACTCCCACATTTAGATCTGTTGTCACCTGCCACTTGAATTCTTCGTTTGTTACCGAGGGATCCAATAAAATACTTGGCGCGTCATCTGGTTTCCGCGGCAGGACTTCAACATCTTCTTCCAATTGGATCTGCAACGCTTCAATGACAGCATCAAATAGCTCCTTAATCGCGAAATCTGAGCCTGAAGAGACATGATAAAACCCAGAGCGGCCATCTCCATACACCGCCTTTTTTGACAAACCGATCAAATCATCAATATAGATAAAATCCCTCCTCGTATCCATCACAAAACAAGGCTTATCATTGGTGAGCCGATGGAAAAAAGTTGGCAATGGCCCACTCAAATTCCTTGGTCCATAGGCATTCGCTAATCGAAATGAAATGAAATCAACACCAGAAAGCCTAACATATTGCTCCCCTGCCGTCTTACTTATGGCATAACTGCTTTCCCAGGGCTGAACGGGATGTTGCAATGTTATAGGCTGCTCCAGAGGTTTTAGTCCATAGCAAAGTGCTGTTTGGAAATAAATGAGTCTTTGCACTTCGTGGGCTTTTGATAAATTCGCTACGATTGCTGAACCAAGGGCATTTGTTTTTACGTCTTCTTCCCAATTCTCCGGATCTTTGTATGATGCGGCAGCATGCACAACAACATTTGGTTCGAACTCTCCAAACAACGACGCCATCAATGATTCATCTGCGATCGTTCCTTCTACCACGCGAAGGTTCGAATGCTGCGATAAATTGTCTCGGCGACCTGTCGCAAAGTTATCGATGACTAATACCTGTTCATCGTTTGCCAGCAGTTGATCTACCAAATGCGACCCAACGAACCCGGCTCCTCCTGTGACCAATATCTTCATTAGAATTCTCCTTATTTAACCGTTATTTTACTAGTTTTTGATAATGGCTAGTGCGATCATGGAATTCTTGTTGCCACAGTTCTAATGAGAGCAAACCCCATAACTCGCGGCCGTATTTACTTTCACCTTCGAGTTGTTGCAGCAAATTACTGTAGTCGAACATATCACGTGATTTTGCCTTATTGCTTGAGAACACATCGACCAAGAACTCGCGGGCGGGCCCTTGTGCCCATTCGGAAATCGGAGTGGGAAATCCCATCTTGTCTTGGCGGTTAGCAATTGTAGGGGGGATAACTTGTCTATGCGCTTCCTTCAGGACCCGTTTCATCTCCCCGTTCATAAATTTAACATTGGATGGTATCGTAGCCGCAAATTCCACAAGAGGATGATCCAAAAGCGGAACTCTCGATTCGAGGCCATGAGCCATGCTCATGCGATCCTCGACTTGAAGCAGAGCTGGCAACAAACTTTTGAAATCAAAATGCGTCATTTTGTCAAAGTAGGATTCCTTGCCAACATTGTTCCCATTAAATATCGACTTGAAGCTTTCAAATGGTGAATAGTCCAATTGATCTTGCCACTTAATATTGCTTGCAAGAGTAGGGCCTCGATTAATGATCCTGAAATACCTTTCTTCCATATCTCCAAATAGACCATCTTCCCAGAAATATTGCATTAGGGGTTTATAGTTTCTTAGCGCTCCCAAGTTAGGGAGAATGGACTCGTAGGTAACAATGAAATTGCCGTTTTGGATTGTTCCATCTATGGCAGCTTTTATCACCTGCTCAAAATATGCAATCAGGTAACGCGCATACCCGCCAAATATCTCATCACCACCCTGCCCTCCCAGTACAACCTTCCGGTGTTCTGATGCCGCCTTCGATACCATAAATTGGGGAAAGGCACCTGGGCCCGCTACGGGGTAATCCAGATGATAAATGGTTTTACGTATGTTGTTGAGGAAATCATCTGCTGTAATATCAATCTCGATCAATTCCGTGTTCACATTATTAGCTAGTTCCCTTGCGTAGTAGCTCTCGTCATAATCTCGACCCATTTGGAACTTTCCCGTGAAGGATAAAAACGGGTCTTTCGAATAGCTACTTGCCAAGGACGTAACAATGCTTGAGTCAAGTCCACCACTCAAATAACTTCCTACTGGTACATCACTCCGCAAGTGGTATTTAACTGATTCCGAAACCAATGCGCGGAGGCGCTCCGTAAAGAATTTATCCGTGTGCTCAAAGTCTAAATCGTAATAGACTTCCCAGTACCTTTGAACATTAACCACCCCATTTTTCACGGTCAGTGTGTGTCCAGGTTGAAGTTCGTGGATATTCTTGAACAGGGTTTTGCCGTGAAGACAGAATTGGAATGTCAAATAATCAAGCAATCCTTCCGGATCAGTTTCAATTGTAGGGAGAAATGGAAGAAGGGCCTTCGCTTCAGATGCAAAATAAAACACACCGTCCACGATCGTGTAGTAAAAAGGTTTAATCCCAAAACGGTCGCGTGCACAAAATAATGTCCTCTTCTTTTCATCCCATAAGGCAAATGCAAACATCCCACGAAAGCGGTTCACGCACTCAGAGTCCCATTTTTCGTAGGCATGCAGAATTACCTCTGTATCAGAACTTGTAATAAAGTTCTCTCGACCTAACTCTCTGGCTAACTCAAGGTAATTGTATATTTCACCGTTGTAAGTGATCCAGTTTTTTTGCGGATCACACATAGGCTGATCCCCCGTCTCTAAGTCAATAATGCTCAGTCGCCTGTGAGCGAAACCAATATGACCCTGCTCGTGAAGCCAGGAAGCGTAACCATCTGGTCCACGGTGGGCCTGAATCTGGTTCATGGCCACTAGAGTATGTTGCAGTTGGGGAAGTTTTTCCTGCTTGAGGCTAAACGCACCTGCAATTCCGCACATATGAAGATATTGCCCTTATTTCCAATTTGATAGATTTGCAATAAGCTAGCCAGTTTACCGCAAAATAGTCTTGATGATCTTCCTAATCAGTGAAAAAGAATATAAAAACCGCACAAAATTCGCAATAGCTTCGTTCTTTCTGAACAATTTGTAGGCCGGGTCGATTGCGAATCTTATCACACCTTTTTGTGAGCGATTTGCTCCCCCTTCTTTGAAGTATTGTAAAGGTCTGCGGATTGGGACTTGATCCAATTTTGATACTTTCGTAACTTCCAGCGGAGAGCTTGCATCATACTGCCAAGCAACAGATTCGGTAATTAGATACCGGTGAGCTTTATGCTATTCAAGACAATGCTTTCTGTGTGCCCAAGAATGAATGTCATCTTGAGCCTTGGAGGTTATTGATGAAATCAGGCTCTTCTCCAAGCCACTCAGCTTCAATTGCGTCTATCCAAAAAATTTCTCCGGTACTAGAAAATAGTTGCAGAATTGCCTGTGTTGAACTGGTGCGTATCCAAAACTCTGCTGTCGAATTGTTTTGGTTCGTTTCTACTATTTGCACAGCCTTCAAGGGAAATAGTGCCAATGGAGGCTGTTCTCCATCTATGCCATAGTAAGTTATTTTGATATATCCTGGGGATTCAGTTGTGATTATCAGAGTATCCAACATTTCCATTGTATTTCCGCCCCCACCAAGATAATAATTCCCAACTTTCCCAGCAACATTTGTGTCAGCAGTCAACCTGGCAATATCATTATTACTTTTATCAACAATGCCAACGGCAAATAAGGAAGAATTATGGCTCATTGACGTGAAATCTATTTCAAGTGGAAAAGACATTATTTGTGCCTGCCCATAAGAAAAAGGAAAACCGTTCACAAAAATCTTTTTATGTGCACTCACAAAATCAAACGAATGAAAATCTAAGAGGTAGTCATCTTCGACAGGCACAATTGGCATGTTACTTACATAGCTCCCGCCCCACGGCTCGTCAACAACTTTAAATAAGTGCCAGCCGTCCATTGAACTGGCCAGCTCTTCAAGAGAAGCAATCTCTCCGCTTTGATCGTATTCAGCAGATGAATAATAGAATAAGCCAAAGGTAGGGTCAAACATATGCCATTTGTCGTCATAATACACTTCAGCAACGGCATGGCTTCCTTGATAAGGCAATCCGAAGAGCCCTATATACCGAGTTGGCAAATTTGCTAGTTGAAGCAATGAGGTGAAACTGACGCTCATCCCACCACAAATTGCGTACCCATCTTGAAGTATTTTTGTGGCATTTCCTTGATTGCTTTTTAGCTCTAGAGTAGTTGTTACATATTGCATCACTGCGATGGCTATTTCTTCATCTTCGAGATTATCAATGCCACTAGGGAATATGATGTCAAGAACACTCTGCAGAAAAACTTGATCCTCGTGGGGAGCAATGATCAAGTTCTCGATTGTTGGTTCTGGTGATTGGGACAGAATGACATTGGCTTTGGTTCTCCATATTTCCAAGGGGTCTTGAAGCGTAGCCGTAATCATCTTGCTTTGCTGTATTTGGTTCAATTGCTGGAATCCAGATGCAACCACAAAGCCGGAAAACAAAACCGCGAGGATTACGAAGCTGAAAAACACAAGCAGATTAACTTTCTCAGCTTTATTGAAAATCCATGCTACCGATAGTAACCCGATGTAAGTCCACCAAATTAATATTAGTCCGTAGCTGATCCACATAATCCGCAAATCGCTGAACCAGAGTGCCCCCCATGCCATTATGAGAGTTGCTAGACTTATCACGGAAGCGACAACTACGATTCTTGAGGGAACGAAGAAATTCATATTTGATCGTAATAAGAGCATGGAAATAAAATTTGCGAATTGGTTAGATGTGAGAATCAGCAAACCTGCGAGTGAAATCAGTAGAAACAGGGTTGAATAGCCTATCCCGCTTACACCCATCATCGGAAAAGTTATTGCATCTCTAATCAAATCTAGAATAGCCAATATCAATGCTGGGGCAAAAGCTAGCAGAGACATGACACTCACTTTAACAGATATGATCTCCCTTGCATCAGTAGGTTGGAATTTCATAAACCGTTGGTTTACTGGCATAAGACTCCTCGATCAATTCATAAATATTCCAAATTGGACCGTAGTTTATCCTAGACGATGCATACCCCCACTATCTTCACGTAAAACCTTGACAAGCCCCCTATGAATGGCCCTTCACGCGCAATGTTATGCTTTCGTACAGTAATGGAACTCCATTTGCTGCAAATTTTATTAATCTCCAGAGGAGACGTAAATACTGTATGCGGAGCTGTGGCTCCCTCAGTTGAACGATCATATTGCCCTCTTTCGACCTCGATTATTATGAGTAACTTTCACCGCCGAGTTGTTGCAGCAAATTGCTGTTATCGAACATATCACGTGATCTTGCCTTATTGCTTGAGAACACATCTGCCAATTGGTCCACGGTAGGCCTGAATCTGTTCATGGCCGCCAGAGTGTGCTCAAGATTGGAAATCTTTTCTTACTTCAGCCTAATCGCCCCTGCAATACCGCACATTATTAAATCTTGACTTGCTTCAATTCAGAGATTTGTCTAATTTAAATTTATTCAGTAACGCAGTAAAAAATTTATGATCTTTCGGGCCATTGGAATCGAGTAAAGAAACCGAATAAAACTTGCAAAGACGGGAATCCTTTGAAATAATTTGTAGACTGGATCGATTGCGAATCTTATCAAACCTTGTTGTGAGCGATTTTCTCCCCCTTCTTTGAAATACTGCAAGGGCGTGTCAATTGGGACTTTATCAATATTTGAAGCTTGGGGCACGACAATAGGAGATCCCGAATCAACTTGCCAACCAGCAATCCCAGTAATAATCTTTGCTGAATTACGAGAAAGAACTCTCTCCTTTATTATCTCGTCAAATCCCTTTACAAATTGCTCGTAACTGTATTTGCCTGAAGAGATTATATCTACATATGCTCTTTCAATCATTGAAGATAAGTATTGAATATCAAATATCTTGGCTATAACATCTTCGATATTTGAGAAATCCTTCTTTAATGGGATGAAATGGACATTCGGTTTAACAATTCCTGAGTATTCCCCTTCAAATAATACTAGCCCCGTGCGCATTGCGATCGCCTCAAAGACGCGCGGGGAAATTTGATTCATCATCACAGGACCCTCATGTTCGGCGACGTACAAACCATACAAATCATCGTAGGTTAGGCTTGGGTTCTGATCCAATGCCTGGGTAACGTTTTTTTGGATTTCCCCATTCTCATCAAAGACATTGGATCCAGATTCTGCACCCAGAGTTACCCGGCAATTTTCAAGAAATTTATACCATCCATCTCCGTATATTCTCTTATTCATAAGCCATTCAATATCAGATCTAATTCCCCTTTCTTCACATATTTCCTTCACTTTTTTACCAATTATGTATTTTTCCCGTGCCAAATCTCCATACCAGGCAGGCAATTCGCGGCCTCTATAACCGACCATATTCTCCCGATCATCAAGTGCAAGTCTACTCTGAGATTTGCTTGCACTTGATGGGACAAATCCAGTAAGTGTGTTAATAAATTCCACATCTTCGAATTGGGTGGGCGGGTATATCTGCGAAATATATTTTTCTGGAACGCAGGTATAGACAAGCTGAAAATTCAAGTCATTTATCCATTTTCTTGCTATTTCTGTGTTTTCATATTCATCCTGTATGAATAGGATCTTATACCCTTGATAATCGCGTAATTCACTAGCTGCACTCTCCGAAATGTGCCAAGTAAGACTAAGTCGGACGGAATAATGTACTACAACAACATCAAACACAGATAAGTCGATTTCAATCCGACTGTCTCGTGTACCCGGTAGGTAAAAAACTCTATTCTTTGAATACATTGAAAATGCATCCAAATGCTCTAATATGGTTTTGATATGAGTAGTGTATTGGTCATAAAGAATTAAAATATCATACATTTTTCACCCAATTACGGAAAAATTGCCCACAATTATCTTATCAGTGTTATTGCTATCTATTGTTATTAAATTCTAGTGTATCGCCCCTCATGGGGGAAACCATCGGCACAATACTAACCTACGCTTATTATGAAATCAATTTTAGCTTTTTGACAAATATCCATGGATTGATGATAACCAACAGATATTAAATTCATGCTCTCATCATTAGACCACAGCCATATAAAGAAGGCAATTGTGCTAAAAATATTTCCGGAAAAAACCGACCTCCAACCACTAGTGACTGATCGATTACACCATTTGTTTATTTGGAAACTTCACTTTTTTCCTTACGACATTAGGACATAGTAGAGTAAAATTCCAGTACATCCATTGTGAAACTGTTGATCAAGTGCAATTTCAATTTACTTCAGGTGATTTATGAAACGGGCAAAAACATTCTTAAGCAAATTAATTAGATTCTTAAGATCACAATTTGCAAAAGAGACGTCTCTTCCTCATGAAGTGCCCATTCCTATTCAACGTTATGTTCGAAGTGAGGCGAATGAAGTTACAAATTATTGGACCAAACACACAGTTCAATCCACGCCATTTAAAAATGCTAGAGAATCCCTAAAGTATGTTGATTGGATTGATGAGCAGTATCCCTTATATCATGAATTTATGCAATTATATCTCCCTTTCAACAATCAGGTAGTCCTTGATTATGGGTGTGGCCCTGCAAATGACCTGGTTGGCTTCTTACATTATTCTGCCGCAAAAAAAGTAATCGGGGTAGATGTATCAGAAAAAGCACTTCGCCTTGGTTCTTATCGTTTGGGATTGCATGATTTTGATCCCCAGCGGATTGAGCTGATTCTTATCACAGAATCAATTGTCGGGACCCCGCTCGAGGATGCATCTGTCGATTACATCCACTCCCAGGGCGTCTTGCACCATACAACAAATCCAGAAGGGATTTTAGGTGAATTTTTTCGAATATTGAAACCTGGCTCGCAGGCGCGTATTATGGTTTATAATTATTTCAGTATTTTTGTCCAGCTTTTTATCGCCTACAAACGCATGATAATTGACGATGCCTACAAAGGGCTGACGCTGCCTGAAGCCTTTACCAGAAGCACTGACGGAAAAGACTGTCCCATTTCTTTTTATAATCGGCCAGAAGAGTTTATCGCAATGTGTACAGAGGCTGGTTTTCAAACTGAATATGTTGGCGGATACTTTAATATCATGGAGCTTGATTGGTTAAAAAAATATCAGGCGCGCGCAATGAAGGATGATCGACTAGCAACCGAACACCGCGAATTTATTAGTAATTTATCATTTGATCAATCTGGCTACCCCCTCTATCAAGACAAACATGCAGGCATAGGAGGTGTATATCTGCTAAGTAAATAACTAGGACATCACACCCATTGATTACTGGCTAGGGTTCTTGAATTAAGGACTCGATCTTATCAATAAGTTCAAGGAACCGAACGCTATAATCTTGTTTTTTGGCTGTAGCCAAACGCTTATTAATCGTGTCTACATCAAAGCGCGACTTGGCTACCTTTCTCAATGCTGCTGCAAATTCTTGGTGGGTGTTGACTATTTCAAATAAATCACCAAAGGAATCTAGCGCGATTATCGGTACACTTACGACTGGTAGTCCGCTCGCGACATATTCAAAGGCTTTCAGGGGAAGCGAAGCTTTAATCAAACTATTCTGAATGAATGGAATGATACCGACTGTAGCCTTTAACGCATATGCTCGAATTCGTTCAGGTTCTAAATAGCCTAAATGTTTAACATTTTCTTGATGCAGCGATCTCAGCGCACCTTTATACTTCTTATCTAAGAGTCCACAAAGCCAGAAATCCCAGTCTGGCATCGATTCCACAAGTTCGCGAAGCAACGCCCAGTCTATTCGATTATTTATTCCCCCTTGATAAAAGGCGATATTTCGATCTTTTTTGCTATCTGCGATCCGCAAAATCTCTTCATCCTTCAATCCCCAGAAACTGTAATCACACCCATTAGGGAGGAGGATTTTTTCTCCTTCGTATGTACCATCGCGTTCGTAAGAATCCAATACTGCTTCCGACACAGCAACCAACAGGTCAATATGGCGTAGGTTTTCACGGAGCAGCTCAATAAAATCCTCGCTAAGCCCATACTCGGGTGCAAAATAAGCCTCAGTAGCGTGAAACACCTTCAATGGTGAAAATCGGCGCTGAATGAAGTCAATAAAATTGGGATTAAAAATCCACAGCATTGGTTTCATGAACCCCCGCTCAAGAAGGGCATCATTTATCAAATCGTTTTGCTTGGGACCGTAATACTTGTAAACATGGAGAATATCTAATCCCTCGATTTCCGTCTCTTCCAATACTTTTCGGGTTCCAAGTAAGTCCGGCTGAACGAATATCACTGGAAGATACTTTGCAAAACGGGAGGCATAATGATAACGGTTGCTGCGTGGTTCTGTCCTCCAATTGGACCAAGTTAGAAATACAACACAGTCGAAATCTGCTTCCAGAGAATTTGGATCAGGCGAGGTCATATGCGTCCATCCATAAAAACAAATTCAACCATCGCCACGGGGAGAAATCAGTTGCTTCGCTATTTATTAACTGTTGATAATACTCTGTGGCTTGCGACTGCATGATAAAGGGTTGCATCTGTTCCGAGTTTATCGCTTGGGTAATCAAAGGCTTCAAGATCGTTCGCTGCCATTTACGCTCAGGGGTGGCAAATCCCAATTTGCCTACTCTCTGGCGAATCATCTCGGGAAGAATTCCCGCCATTCCATCTCTTAGAACCCTTTTAGTGTAGCCATCTCGAATTTTGAATTCGGACGGAAGACTAAAAACAAATTCCACCAAGTGATGATCCAGGAAGGGGACTCTTGCCTCAACAGAAAATGCCATAGAGCTCCTATCCTCATGCCTCAAAAGCGTTTGCAGATTGTTGATAAAGGTCAGTTGGTAAAGCTTGTTTTCCAAATCATTCAATGTACCAAATGGGTTCACTTCAGTTGATTTGATATAAGCAGATTTGTCTTTGAATTGATGCGATAAATCTTTGTTGATCCAATCTGTACTATGAGCAAATCCGGACGGGCCAAATTGATTGCTCAGCTTTCTTAAAATTATGCCAGTTATTCCTCCTGGCAATGGCACCTGGGGGCGACCATGCAAATTAGCGTACTTGATGAATTCATATATAAGGGTTGGGTAGCGCTTTCTATTCTTTAGCTGGGTGAAGTAGTAATGAAATAAGCCAACATATCCAGCAAGCATCTCGTCAGCCCCTTGCCCATCCAACACTACTTTTACGCCACTCTCACTAACCAACTTGAAGACGAACCATTGAGCAAATATACTCGTGGAACCAAACGGTTCATCTTGCTGCCAGACAACCCTGTGAAGATTATCTAATAAATCTGCCTCGGTGGGAAACACATAATTCGCGTCTACCTGGATGGCGCGAATAACTTCTTGCATATACTTGATTTCATTTGCTTCTTCATCCTCGAAATGAGAACTGAAGGTTCGTTGAATATTGGTTTTCTGGATATCCTGTAGCTGTCTATTCATCAAACACACGATTGAAGAGCTATCAAGCCCCCCTGAAAGGCAACTTCCAACTTCCACATCACTACGTAACTGTAAGCGTACGCTGTTGCTAAGTAGTCTTCGAAATTCATTTCCCGCTTCGACATAGGTAATTGAGCTGTTCTTTTTTAGGTCTGGAGAATAATAGACGGCTTTTTCCATAGAGCCATTGAGTAAATTTACAACGAGATTTTGGCCTTGCTGCAGCTTAAAAATAGAAGTGAAGAAAGTTTCTTCGCCATATTCCACCGCACTGTACATCAGGTACTCGTAAATTGCCCTTTCATTCATTTTTTTTGGCACAAAGGAGTAGTTGAGCAATTGTTTGATCTCTGAGCCAAAAACAAACCGTTCTCCATCACTGTAATAATGAAAGGGTTTTACTCCCAAACGATCTCGCGAACAAAACAATATACTTCGTCTCAGATCTACAATAGCAAACGCCCAAATCCCATTAAAGCGCTCTACACATTCTTCCCCCCACTCAGCATATGCGGCCAGAATCACTTCCGTATCCGACTGAGACCGAAAAGAATATCCTAACTTAAGTAATTCCTCGCGTAATTCGATATAGTTGTAGATTTCACCATTATATGTAATCCACAATCCTTGATCCTTTATGGTCATAGGTTGAGCGCCATTCCGCGAAAGATCGATTATCGCGAGTCTGCGATGGCCCAAAGCCAATGTTGCTTGTTGTTGTGGTGCCATCTCCTGCCCTATGGAACGCTCAATCAGTCGAGCTTCATCTGAATTCACCTGGAAATATGCTGTACCGTAATCATCTGGTCCTCGATAGGATACAACGTCGATAGACCTTCTAAATTCCAAAAGATTACCATTAATTCCATTTATGTTAAAAAGGCCAGAAATTCCGCACATTGTTCATCCTTTCTAGTTTTTCACAACTCTGCAATCATCAATAAAAATTTTCGCTGTCTCAATAGTGCCTAATTAACCAGATTATTCACAAGTGACTTGAATCAATTCAGAAGCACATAAGGGCAATTGGAAAACCCAAATATCTCTCGGTACTGCTTTTGGCCATCAGTTCAAAAACATTGTATATAAAACAGAAAATGCTATTCCTAAAAGAATTACTATGCCCATCATGGCAGCAACCAGACCTGAGCTTAGTAATGGTTTTTTTAGCAGCCTTAATCCCCAGCGAACAACCGGGCTACTGATCACGTTTCTCAATTGACTATTTTCTTGTTGGAGTTGAAGATTTTGATGCTCACTTATTTTTAGCTTAGCATTCAATAACTCTTTTGCATGCCGCTCAGCAACCAATTGACGCTCAAGTATTGCAGATGGATTATCTATCTCAGCGATTTGCTTCATTTGATCTCCAAAGGAGTAAGGAAGAGCGGGGTCATATATGGCCTGCTCAATAAGTGCAGCAAGTCTACGATATGTGTATTGCCCATTAATGTAAATGTCTTGATATGCTTGTTCAACAATACTTTCTACCAAGTTGTCGTCCTTTAACATTTCAAGAGCATCATCAAGATTTGAAAAGTCCTTTTTTAGAGGAATGTAGTGTACATTGGGCTCAAGTATCCCCTTGTATTGCCCTTCGATTAAGAGTTGGCATGTTTTTGTAATTACAGCTTCAAAATTACGGGGAGTGATAGTAAGGAATGTATAACTGTCCCAGTCCTGCGGCATTTTTGCGCTGATCTCTTCATATGTAAGATCTGGTTGACCTTCCAAGAATGCATTGATTTGAGTTTGCACTTCTCCACGCCAATCAATGACATTTGACCCGCCCTCGCTTCCTATAACTCCGCGGCTTGATGCCAGAAACTCTAACCAGGAATTACCCAGGATTACATCCTCAGGTTGAGTTGAAATATCACAACGAAGGCCCTGAATTCTCCCTCTCGAGGAAACAACGTCAGCGATCTGATGTTTAATCTGCCCGGCCACTCCGAACCAATATGGGAGTCGCCTAGCTCTATAAACGATATCCACATTACGTTTGCTAATTGGCAAGATTTTCTGCGCAACGTCAGAGGCTATTTCGTCATCTATATAACCAGGGAGAACTCCGTAAAATTTTGCCTTATCACGCATGACAGGATAGAGTGGGCCAGTCCCCTCAGGTTGATGAATACTAAAAATTGCAGAAATCCCCCAATCAAAAAGCCATTCATCAAGGAGCTCAGCATGATCTCCCTCATCCTGAGGAATGGCTATCTTTAAGCAATTTAATCGGCGGATCCAATCAAGCCGTTTCTTTATTCGATAGAAATAGGACCCTGTCCATCTAAGGCAAAAAAGCGTGTTATGCAATAAAACAACATCAAATGGTTTTTCAGTCGCCCATATTGGTGGCTCCTGCGGGTCATCTTCAATCTCCGACAACGGACCCTCGTAAACATTGAGATAAACAACATCGTGGGGAATCTCACAATAATTCAAGACGTGAAGATGGTGCTTGATAGAAAGTCGCATTCTTTCAACCCCTTCTTCACTATAATAGACTACCAGTATGCGCTTCGGATTCCTTGGCATTATTTGTTATGAATCCCAGATGAGAGTTCTTCACTTGATCCGCTTGCAGAATGACCCACTGATGAGGGGCGGTTTGGCAAGTACATGTAATCCAGGAAGCGCTCCTCCTGTTCCCTTATGTATCCCTGAATCTTAGAAAGGTCTTCATTAGAAGAGTTGCTCGTGCCAAACGATCGATTAAAGGTGGGAAGATTTCTATTGACTATACTCGTTACTAGATCGTAACTAGTCAAATAATTTTGCAGATATTCCATTTGGGAATCAGTATTATCGCAAAGATCCTCGTACCAAATCTCAAGGAATTGATTTCCCGCAAATTTTTTTAGATCTGTGGCAATGCTTTGATTATATTCGTATTGTTGTTCTACTACTTGTTCCCAATAGGGTAACGTTTGGATTTCTCGGTAATTCGCTGTTGTAGCAGAATTCCAAATTTCTGGGTTCCCACGAAAATATCGTGCCTGTAGATCAGATAAAGCACTAAAGCCTAAATCCCTTCGAATCCACAAGAAATGGGCACGAGGAAAAAGGTCTTTGATGGCTTTAATGCGAAAGCAGTTCCAAGCATTCTTTGTAATAATCACATTACCAGTCAGGGCATAGATACATTGCATTGTTGCTATTAAATGAGTTTCTTTGCTCGATATTACGTCACAACTGTTCAATTGAGACGGATGTTCACCTCCAAACCAATTCCGAAATATTTTTGATGCTTCAGATGGTTCCCACAATCCTTTGGTTTTTCCAAAAGCACTTTCGTAGGAAACTGGTTCATGAGGATTAAGGGTTTGTTCTAAAGCGACCCCTATTACCGGGTGGTTAGCAAAGTGATTCTCGACAAAATTTGAGAAGAAAAATGCCCGGATAGAATTAACCAAGATTTGATAGATCAATGTACTGCCAGTTCGAGGGGATCCAAGAATGAATAGTAATGGCATGTCAACTGTGTTCACTTGGCCTGAGAATCGTTCAAAAAATGTTGCTTCAGCAGCATCAAGACTATTGGTCATTGCATCAAAATCATTAAAGCAGCAATTTTTTTATTTATCACCATGTAACACCACCATACATACCTGCCGCTGATTGGCAAAAAGACTTGTTGGATTCTTTTGAAGATAACTTAAATCTGGCGAAGCTATGCGATCTAAATAGCCATCTAGTACCTGGCTAACCTGCTCCCCATCCCAAGCTAACATATGAAATATCTCTTTTGCATCCGTACGTTTGACTTTGTACCAGCGGGGTACGTTGTAATATGTTAGTGTGAGGCGAAGCTCATGACAGTGGGGTAAATAACGATCAAGAAATATCTCTAAGCGTTGATCAACGTTTGGAAATATATCGTTAGCAATCACGAGATCGTAACCAGATTGCGGATTAAATTCATACCAGTCCGTATTGCTCCAAAATCGGTTGTCGAAAGCGGTTTCTACCTGTAACAATTCAGTATTGTTATCGTGGGCAAGGATATCTAAAAGGAGATAATCGTGCTTTTGCGCTAAAAGCCGAGTGAGAGCAGTATAACCACCACCTACATCAAGTACTTTTCTCGGTTGGGTAGCTTGGTTGAGCAAGTCACCATACAAATAAGAGTAAATCATGCGTTTAGGAAATGACTCGCGCAACCATTGCTGTGATGTGAAATTTGCATCATCAGTTTCAGAAGTGGTATTGAGCAATTGGAGAACCACATCATTTTGTCTATAGGTTTCTAACAAGGCTTCATTAAATAGCATCATTTTGAATCATCAATTCTAATCTTTCTTTGATTATTGGGAAGACAGTTTCGAAATATAAGCTATGGCCTTTTTCACTTGGATGCAACTGGTCAGGCAAGAGTAAATCAGCCAAATTCCTACGGCCTCCCTTGATATGTGCGAAGAAGGCAGCTTCAATATCATTTAGGTAGACGTTCTCAGGCTGATTTCGGGCGACCTCACGTATAAGCTTGTTGTATTGTTTGTTACTTTCTTGATATGTGAGCGTTGCATGATGCAGTTGTTCCTGATCTCGTCCAGTGGGGTGATTAGTGTGCAGGAATACTGCCTTTGTGCCGAAGTTCAGACTTCGAACAATGATTTCCTGCAAATTGGCAGCGAACGCATTTGGGCTAACCCGTGGATTCCCTTTATCAGTTTCCCAATAATTACAATCATTCATGCCAAATTGAATGATCAACGCATCAGGACTTTGAGATTGAATATCATAAGGCATGCGTTCCAGCGCTTGTCTAGTTGTATTACCAGAATGTGAAGCATTGATAACTACAATATTGCGCTGGTACTGCAAACCAAGCTCACTCAAACTGGCTGAGATCCGAGTTACCCAACCCTTGTGAATTGAGATTCCCTGTCCAAAGCAGATCGAGTCGCCAAAAAAGAAAACTCGAAGGGGTTTTTGTGGATGCAAATCGTTTTTTTCTGTCATCTAATTTATAGTAATCGGGTTCATTGCGAGTCTCTCGGCCATTTGCCAAAGTATAAGAGCCTTCAAAAAAGTCAGAAATATGCGCACAATGTGATTAGGACACCATGTCATTTAAAACTAGAAATTAACTATATACTTCATTGGTACTGCTGATCAATCCATATTTTTATGCCAATTTATGGAAAGGACGAATTCTGATTCAACAATTACTATGAATGTAGACCGCAATTCTCAATTCAAGGTCATTCTTTGGATAAATACTTTGTACATAATAATACTATTCAACCCAAGTTGCCACCTTGGCTGGAAATGATGACTAATCATTCTTTGGGGTAGGGTGAGGTTCCAGTTTTTAATTAGTCGCAACCTGAGTCATTTACATGGAACCCTTACCTCTCATCTTTGCCTTACTCATGTAAATAGCCCCATCGAATAAGAGGACGCGCAAAACGTTGCTCAATATCTTTAATTATGCTTTCCGATAATTCTTCCTTGTAAGTTCCAACCCCACCGCGTCTAAAATGCTCAGGGGAAATCTGATTGACAAGTTTCTTTCCACTTTTTTTTAATTTGGCAAGTGAATTATTTGAGATAGCCTTTTCAACGCGATTTGCATCAGGCTCAAAACCCCAGCGGAGGAGCAAACGTTTTATTTCCTCTTCTGGTGAAGAGCGAAGCTTCTCAAACCGAATAATTGGAACACCTAAGCTAGCATATTCTTCCGAGTGAACCTGTAATTCATGTGCTGTTACAACACGCGATAAAAACCAATCAAAGTAAAAAGACTCTTGATCATCATAATGAAACTCTGGTCGTTTATCGCGAAAACGCTTCGTTTTTGCATATGCATAATACGACGCCACAACATCCCTTAAATCACGAATGATGCATACCCCATGAAGAAAATCAGGACGATTGCCAATATGCTCATCAAATGGTCGATGGGTTATCCCTATGCCTGGTTTGGTCACATCATACATGGGCTCGACAGCTGGCAAACTAAAATAATCAACGAGAATTGACATTAGCCATACGTTGCCGGATTTGGGTATCCCAATAATAATAATTTTTCCCGCTGGATGTGAATTCATTGCAAGTCCATATGATTCATCCCAGAAACTTCGAGGATGATTAAAAATTGGACTATCCCATATCTTTGGATAAAGTGTGTCGTACGTCACTTCTGATGGTTTTTCAAGCTTCTTTCTTTTGAAAATCATTTTTAGTTCTCGAACACCCACTTAGATGGATGTGTAAATATAGGTGGTTCTCGATAATCCATAATGCTTCTAATTTCGAAATCGCAAAATCGAGAAACGAGATCATACCTTCGTAATGCTACCCCTGTTCGCATTGCATCCTCAGGCAAAATCGCAAAGTTGAAATAATAATCACCAACACCAAGAAGGCATGGCTCAAGAATAGCCTTTACGGCTCTACTGTTACCAGCTTTGCCATCATAAGCGTAGATCGAACTAACAATATTGGTGGCTCTGCGATTTTCGATTGTGAATATTGAAATCTGAAAGATGCAATTAAAGGGACTGTCCACCTCAAAGCGGACAGTAAATCGAAGCTCAACATCAGCATTCTGCATAATTGAATTTACGCGCTTATTCTTTACATATAAACCAAAATCTTCAAGCTTTGCTCCAAGGTCGCCCGGCCACCGAAATACAGCTTGACCATTCAACAAGTGATCCAAAAATTCTCCGTCTTGGGCACTACTTTTGGGATATTCATCACTGGTGGCGAAATCAGGGCTTGCATTTAATTTTAGACGGAGGGATTTTCCGATCCCGTTTTCTTCCTTTGGTAAATGTTCACTTTTTTGTTGAATAAAAACTTCATACATGCCAACAATATCACGCACTGATCCATCTTCTTTAATTTTTCCGTTTTCAATCCAAATTGCGCGATCACAAAATTGCAATATTTGGGGCATGGTATGAGATACCAATAAAAGAGTACACCCAGAGTTAGCCAGTTTTTCCATTCGCATAGCAGATTTTGTAGTGAAATATGCGTCTCCAGCTCCCAATATTTCATCAATAATTAGAATATCTGGTTGTATAGCAGTTGCTGTTGCAAACATAAGCCGCGCCTGCATACCTGCCGAGTAGGTTTTGATTGGTTGGTGGATGAACTCGTCCAATTCGACAAAATCAATGACGTCATCAATGGCGTCAATCATCTCCTGCCCCGCTAGGCCGTTATATTGAATTGAAGCCTCGATGTTTTGCATTCCGGTAAATTCAGGATGAAAACCAAATCCGGTTGCCATTAGTGCCTGAACTCCACCGCTAACTTTTACAATACCATCTGTTGGCGTAAAATTTCCGGTTAGAAGCTTTAGCAATGTGGTTTTTCCAGCCCCATTCCGCCCTAAAAGACCAACGCGTTCGCCTTTCCCAATTTCTAAGGTTATATCATCCAGAGCCTTAAATTCTTCATACTCGGGCCTATTCCAAAACTGTAAACGGTCAAGCCCTGTTTGATTCATAAGTAGTTCAATTGGCGAACTATACATCTTATAAGCCTTGCTGACGTTTTGTATGGAAATTACTTTTGGATTACTCATGTTAAATGCCACAACGTTTTTTTGTTTCTCAGGTAGCGACCTTTGCTATCTTATACGTAATCAAATATTACGGCTTTTGCCTTGAGGAAATATATGTATCCCGCCCAAAATACTGTTGTCGATATAACTATGCCGCCGGCAACTATACTCAGTGGGGGCAACTGCCTTAAAGCAATAATAGATTGAAAAGAGAAAGTAAAGTAGAACAGAGGATTTAAATAAGCAATTATTTTTATGGCGGGTGGAATCATTTCAGGAGTATATGATATTGGCGTCAAGATCAATAAAATCAGCACTATATATTGAATCATAAACTGGATATCTCGAAAGACTAAACTTATTAAACTAAACACCCAAACAATGCCGATAGTAAACAATATTTGAAAGATAATAACGAGTGGCAACAATAAGATGAAAAATGATGCCATTTGAGTAAACAAAGCGAGAGCAGCAATTAATGCAATTCCAAGGAACAGAATCGTGTTTGACGATATAACAGTCCTGATTGGGACCAATTCAGCAGGAAAAACCGTACTTAGTAAGTAGTGCTTGTTTGTAGAAATCGAAAGAGTGCCGGCCCCCAATGCAAGAGAAAATCCTAGAAAAGGGATTAATCCTGAGACCACATATAATATGTATTCCAGCACAGACATGTTTGGCGGTTGAATTCGGAAAACTACCGCATATATGAGAACGTAAATTGTAATCAGAACAGCGGGACCGAAAATCGTCCAAGCCAATCCTAATATGGACCCCGAGTAATTGGCTCGAATTTCGTTTAGCGTTGTTGAAAGTAATATCTTTCTATATTTATGGATTTTCAAAATTGGATTACTTGTTTCACTTTTTATGTTGAACATATTTATCGGACCCTAGGTAAGTTTCGTGCTAAATGGACATATTAGATAAATCGCATTGTATGACAATAATGCATTAAATCACGGTATTTGGAATTTTGCGTAGATTGAATTGCTGGTTTTTGCGCTAGATTTTTTCTGAAAATAACCTTATCCGAAAAATTCTTGCATCCTTATCCCCAAGCAAATTATTCGCCAAATACCAATTATGTTATCGTCACCACTGAATCTGTCGTTTCCAAATGAAGTCATGGGTAATTGGGTTTATGTTTTTTCCTCAGGAACTGATTCTTTCTGATTTTATTACTAAGAATATCTGGATTGTCGTTAACCCAAGCGCTTTCTCGTGAAGCGAATCCCTTTTTTCCTTTTCTCCAACGAATTGTATCAGATATTAAACCCTACGAAGCTTTTCTTAAGATCCACATTATCCACCCCTCTTGAATTAGACACTTCGCTGGGAGGGAAAACGCATTTCTGTGTGAAATCTTGACTTTGCTTCTATATATGTATTGAGCAGAGAGATCTTCTATTCCTTGAAGGAGGCAAAGATACTGATTGAGATGTGGAGGAAAGAGTACAACACCATCCGGCCGCACAGTTCCCTCGGTTACAGACCCCCAGCCCCAGCAGTTATTGTCCCCCAACCTTCCCAATTTCAACATGCTGGACTACCATAGTGAGTGAACTAAAAAGTGGGGGCACTTCACACAAATTATATTGGCTTTTGAAAGATTTGAAATTACAATACCTAGATAAAATCCAATAGACTTTGAAAACATATAGGAAAACCATGATGATCAACATTGCTAAACCCCAAATGGGGAAAGAAGAAAAAGAAGCTGTCCTTGAGGTATTGGATTCCGGCATCATTGCTCAAGGGCCACGCGTCAAGGCTTTTGAAGAAGTATTCGCCGAAATGTGTGGGACCAAATTCGCGATTGCAACATCATCAGGAACAACCGCCTTGCATACAGCTTTGCTGGCGCACGGCATTGGGGAGGGAGACGAAGTCATCACCAGCCCATTTACCTTCATCGCTTCAGCCAATAGTATTCTCTACACAGGCGCACGACCAGTTTTCGTCGACATTGACCCAGTGACTTTCAATATTGCCCCGGAAATGATCGAAGCAGCTATTACGGATAAGACGAAAGCAATTATGCCGGTGCACCTGTTCGGTCTGATGTGCGACATGGATGCGATCGTGGCTATTGCTGAAAAGCATGAGCTAATCATCCTTGAGGATGCAGCCCAGAGCCATGCTGCTACCTACAAAGGCAGAGCGGCAGGTTCTCTAGGGACGGGAGCCTTTTCACTGTACCCGACCAAAAACATGACCTCCGCGGAAGGGGGCATGATCACGACAAACGATGAGGATTATGACGGGGAATGCCGCATCATTCGGCAACATGGCATGCGCCGTCGCTATTACCATGATGATCTGGGCTTCAACTTCCGCATGACAGACATACATGCGGCTATTGGTCTGGAACAACTCAAGAAGTTGCCTGCGTTCAATGAGACGCGCCAGCGTAATGCTCAATTCATGAGCGAACATCTGCAAGGCGTGGTGGCGCCCACCGAGCCGGAAGGCTATGGGCACGTGTACCATCAGTTCACTGTGCGCGTGCCGGACGGCAAACGGGATGCCTTGATCGAACATTTACAGGCTAAAAAAGTTGGGGTAGGAGTGTATTATCCGGTGCCGATTCACCAACAAAGCTATTACGTAAACGAATTGGGTTACAATGTGCGGCTACCTGAAGCCGAGCGTGCTGCTGCGGAAGTGCTTTCCCTGCCCGTACACCCGGCTTTAAGCATGGCTGACCTGGAAACCATCGTCAGCACAGTCAACGAATTCTTCGAATAAGGGCCTCTTGTGAAAACCATTAAAACAGCGGTGATCGGGGTCGGCTCCATGGGCCGCAACCACGCACGCGTATATACAGAATTGGCAGAAGCCGAATTGCTGGCAGTGGCTGATGCTAATCAAGATCAAGCCACCAGTATTGGCGAAAAATATGGGGTCAAAGGCTATAGCGATTACCAGCAATTGCTGGAAGAGCAAAAGCCTGAAGCTGTGACGATTGCCGTACCGACTGCCATGCATGAAGAAGTGGCAACCAAAGCCATGCAGGCTGGGGCGCACGTCATGATCGAAAAGCCGATTGCCTCCACGGTTGAAGAAGGGGAGCGGTTGATCGCATTATCGAAAGAACTGGACCGCAAATTGATGGTGGGGCACATCGTGCGCTTTAACCCGGCCATCCAGGCCCTCAAAGAAAAACTATTGGCCGATGAACTGGGGCGTATCTTCCAGATCCTTTGCCGGCGCGTGGGGCCTTTCCCGGCCCGCATTCGTGATGTGGGCGTGATCGTGGATCTTGCGCCACACGACATCGACATCATGCGCTATTTGACGGGAGCGGAACCCACGCGTGTATTTGCCGAGCTAGAAAAACGAGTCCACACGGAGCACGAGGACCTTTTGCTGGGTTTATTGCGCTTCGAGAACAGCATTACGGGTTCCCTGGAGATCAACTGGCTGACGCCAAGCAAGGTGCGTGAGATCGTGGTTTTAGGTGAACGCGGCATGTTTGTGGTTAACGACCTGACCCAGGACCTATATTTCTATGAAAATGCCGAGGTGGGCGGAGACTTGTGGCCGGTTTTGGGCACGATCAAAGGGGTGAGTGAAGGTCAGATGGTGCGTTACCAGGTCCACCGTTACGAGCCTTTAAAAGCCGAGCTACAAGCATTTGTGACAGCAGTGGCCAATGACCGTGATGTGCCCGTCTCCGGCGAGGACGGCCTGGCGGCTTTGCGTCTGGCATTGGCTTTGATCGAATCGGGCCAGCACAACCAGGTGGTTGAGGTTTAGGATGTCCCTGGACGCCCTGAAAGAAAAGATCGAAGGTAAACAAGCGAAGATCGCCGTGATCGGCCTGGGCTACGTGGGCTTGCCGGTGGCTGCCGAGTTCGCGCGTGTAGGCTTTGAAGTGATCGGGGTAGATGTGATCGATGAACGCATCGCCAAGATCAATGTGGGCGAGTCGCCGATTGAAGGCAACGAACCTGGATTAGAAGATTTGCTGGCTGAAGTCACGGCATCAGAGCGTTTGCATGCTACCAGTGATTACCAGGAACTCGCGGATAGTGATGTGATCCTCATTGATGTACAGACACCGGTTGATGAGAACAATGAACCACGCTACGTGGCACTCAAGGCTGTTTTGCAAGACCTGCGCAAGGTGCTCAAGAAGGGTGCACTCGTTATCGTTGAATCGACCATCGCCCCGGGGACGATGAACAACCTGGTGCAGCCATTGTTGGAAGAAGACGGCCTGGTGCTGAACGACGATTATTATTTGGGTAACTGCCCGGAGCGGGTGATGCCTGGCAAGTTGTTGCATAACCTGCGCACACTCAGCCGTGTGGTGGGCGGTATGACCCCTGAAACAGCCGAAGCCATGGTGAGCCTCTACAACCATGTGGTGGAAGGTGACCTGGATGCCGTGGATTGTGTAACGGCTGAACTGGTCAAGACGGCGGAGAACGCTTATCGTGACGTACAGATAGCTTTTGCGAATGAAGTCGCGTTGATCTGCGAGGCAGTTGGCGGGGACGTCTGGAAAGTACGCGAGCTGGTCAACAAGAGTCCCGGGCGCCACATGTTGCTGCCAGGCGCTGGGGTGGGCGGGCATTGCATTCCGAAAGACCCGTGGTTACTGGTCTATGGCGCTAAAGACTCGGAAGTGCCCTTGAGGGTGATCCCGGCGGCGCGTATGACCAATGACTCGATGCCGCTCCACATGGCGGAATTATTGACAGATGCATTAGCAGAGCATGATTTGGCTTTAGCAAGCGCCAGAGTGCTGGTGATGGGCTATGCTTACTTGGAGAATTCGGACGACACACGCAACAGCCCCAGCACAGACCTGGTCAAAGCGTTGGCGGAGTCTGGCGCCGAAGTCGTGATTCATGATCCTTACGTGCCGGGTTACCAAAGTGACCTGCTGGAAAGCGCCAAAGGCTGCGACGCGGCGGTTGTGATGGTCCGGCACAGTGAGTATTTAGACCTGGATGTTGAGCTACTAAAGGCAGCACTCAATTATCCTGTCCTGATCGATGGGCGCGCGGTTTTCTCGCAAGTTGCAGGGCAGGATGACTTCTCTTATAAGGCAGTGGGGCTCGGATAAATCGCATTACCCAAACTATATGTTTTCTGTAATTGGACGTGAGGAGCTAGGGCAAGCTGAGTGGGACGCGTTCGTAGATGCCTCGGATGAGGCCTGGTTGTGGCACCGTTTTGATGCACAAGATGTTCTAGCTGCTCGGCGGGGAAGAAATGTCTTGAGCTTTGCCATCCGGGAATCCGGAGGCCAGGAGCGGATTGTGGCAATCGTCCCTTTACATCTGGTCGAAGGCGGATATTCCAAACTGTTTTCGGTGAAGGTGCTTGACTCTTTTGGCGGCGTAGCGTGTCTCAATGACCTGGGATCGAAACAAAAAAAAAAGGTGCTAGATTTTGTGCGTGAGCAATTCATCAACCTCGCCCTTCAATGCAAGGTGGTGCAGATTGATTTGCGACTAACACCGATGGCACCAGCTTACCGTGGCGAGCAGTGCCCCAAAGTAAATCCTCTGCTCCATCTGGGTGTCGAAAACAGGCTGACACAAACCTACGTGATCGACCTTCAGTATTCCAAGGAAGAATTGTGGGATAGGTTGTTAGGGTATTGTCGTACGCATATCCGGAAAGCAGAAAAAGAGGGATTTGTTATCCGTGAGGCGGATTCTTTTGCTGATGTAGAGAAGTATTACGGGTTACACTTAGAGACGTATTACCGTACAGGTGTAGAACCGCATCCTTTCAAATACTTCGAGCATATCTGGAGAAGTTTTACAATCAAGGGTTACTCAAAAATCTTTCTTGCAGAACGCGATGGCGAATTGGTTGCAGCAGATAATGAAGCTTTTTACAAAAAGGGCGTGGTTGGATGGACGGCTGCGGGCAAGTCAGGGGCAACCAAAGGGATAAATAACCTCCTCCATTGGCATGCTATCAGGTATTTTAAAGAGCGGGGTTTTGAGTGGTATGAGAGTGGGGAGGCTTTCCCCGCCGCGCGCGGTGGCAAAAACAAAGGACTAAATGATTTTAAGAAGAGTTTCGGGGGTGAGCTATACCCTTACTATCGTGGGGAGATTGTGATGAGGCCAGTGCTTCTGGAAACGGCCAATTGGCTGAAAACCCTAAGGCAATCTCTTGATTTCAAATCGGGTAACTAAATTGCCTAAAGGAACTACCTACAATTTTGTCATAGGCCATCTCAATAGTGAGATCAAAGAAGGATACAAGGTGTTGGAAACCGGTTGTGGGGCAACATTATATCGGGATGTAGTCAAGTCCTTAGAAGCGATCTATATCGGTACGGATGTACCCAACCAACACTATGGCAATTTGCAGACCTTAGACTCATTTTGTAGCGCAGAGAATTTGCCTTTTGCAGATGGCTCAATAGATATAGTCTTTAATCAGGGTGCAATTGACTACATGCCTGATTTGCCAGCGACCTTGCAAGATGCATATCGAGTGTTGGCTCCAGGGGGCAAGATGATCATTTATACCTACCGCAAAGATATTCTAGAAATGATCCATGAAAATGTTATGGCAACCGCTCGAGACTGGGAATTGCAGCATCACGTGTTTTCTACCCAAGAGCTATTGGATCATTTGGCTCAAGCGGGATTTAGAGCCAAAGATGTTTCTTTTGAACTAAAATCGTGGGAGCCTGGATACAACATACAAAGAATCTCAGAAATCGCAGGAATCTATTCCTTCTTTAATCGCCAAAGGACCAGGTGGCGAGTTTTTGTTGCGGATAAACTTGTATAAGATGTTACGAAGAATCTTGAAAGATAATTTTAGTTGGGTGCTCACTCCCAGGGATAGAATCCTTAGCGCCATTTCTGAGGACAGCATCAATTGGAAACGGGAAAGAGGAGTTCGAATCGGTGTTGGGGGGAATCATAAAATAGACATGGCATACTATCAGTTTGTTCATCGTCCCGAGCCGTTGGATGGCCTTTGGGAGATGTTCTATCAAGCAGGTATTTCACATAATGGTCTGTGGAAAAATGCAATATATTCAGCCCAGTCAAAGAATGGTTTGGATTGGATTAAAAATGACCAGGCCATACTTAGCAATGGAAGCAGTGAACTAAATCACAGCCAAACCAGGGCTCCTTTTCTTGTGGACTTTGGCAGCTATTGGCGCATGTATTTTTCTGCAAAAGGAGCAGATGGAATCTTCCGCATCCTTTCCGCGGTCTCAGTGGATAGGATCAATTGGGAAATCGAAGAAGGTGTGCGAATTTCCCCAGAACAAATCTCAACTGAACTCTCACCAGCTTCGGGGGTATCTGATACGGCCATCGTGGAGTTGCCATCCGGTGAATACCGGATGTATTTCACTGTATATAGACAGACAGAGTGGTTCCAGGAAATTTGCAGTGCGCTGTCACATGATGGAATTGTGTGGCATATGGAGGCGGGTGTACGAATTAAAATGGGTGGGGAGGGATTTCGTACTATTGCAAATAACCCATCCGTTATCAAAACATGGGATGGCTACCGCATGTATTTTCGAGGGGGCAATCTGCTTCCTATTTGGAATAACATCTTTACTGCTTTCTCCAATGATGGGATTAATTGGACAATTGAAGGCTCTGCCCTCATCTTTCTTCGATGGCATCGATATGAACGGCACGCTGTTGCGTTCCCATACGTACTACCGATAGAAGACAATAAATACCGGATGTATTACACAGGATATTGGGGGCATTTGGTAGATCGCCCTATCATCAAGCACTATGAAAAATTAGGCAAGCAACAGGGCATTAGTATTTGATTCAAATATCCATTATGAATTTAGATAGTATTAGACAATTTGCAGCAAAACGTTGGTACAACCCAGCTACAACGATTCTATTCTGTCTACTATCCCTCAATTTTAATGCTGGGTTTTATCCTGACAATGTGCTGGTGAGTTTTTCTGAGAGTTTATATTACGTACAAGAAAGTGCGGAATCGGTTTCCGTAGTTGTTGAATTAAGTCACATTACTAGTATTCCCAGCCGAGTGGAGTTTAAAATAACTAATGAAAGAGCTACCGCCTGGGAAGATTATTTGCCTGTTCGCGGCACACTAGTATTCATGCCTGGCGAAGTCCAAAAAATAATTGCAGTTTCAATTGTGAACGATACTCGAGGTGAACCGGCAGAATCTTTCGATCTTTCTTTGATAGATGCTCGAAATGCCTCTTTAGGGGAGATTGCTAGTGCCAAAATTGTTATACAGGATGACGATAATTCTTTGTCTGCTAACTGGCTACCTATCGATACACCGTCTTTATATTTGGAATTGAGCGATGATACTGGAGGTTTTCCATCATTACTGGGGTATAGTGTGAGCATGGCCGGGGACGTTGATGGGGATTCTTTTGGAGATATTTTGATTGGTGCTTATGAGAACAGTGACTTCTTCGATGAGGCCGGAATTGCTTATTTGATTTACGCAAAAAACCTCGCTACTATTGACGATGATTACCTTGACCTGGGGATGAATGCGATCGGTTTTTATGGTTCTCAGGATTTGGCCTGGGTGGGGCATTCTGTTTCATCAGGTGGAGATATTGATGGGGATGGGGCTGGCGATTTCGCCATTTCTGGACGATTCCTTTCGGTCAATGATGTTGATAGAGCTGGTGTGGCCTATATCTTCTTTAGTTCAGATCTTCCTCAGAAAGCAGGAGAATATGCAATAGATGATATTGCCTCTGTGACATTGACACGAACGAAACCGTTTAGCGAAGTGGGATTTGAAGTGTTCGTTGGTGGTGATGTGGATGGGGATGATATTGCCGATGTGTTAGTACGCGCAAACTTTGATCCCACCAGGCATACAGGTGGGGTCTACCTTGTCCCTGGAAGTGTATTGAGAAATCATATAGATGGACTCATCGATTTAGATGTCACGCAGGGTGTGATACGTATTTTTTCTGATAAAGCTTATGTAGATGCAGGAAGAACGATTACTTTGTTAGATGATTTTGATGGGGACAGGTTGCCTGAAATAGCATTAGGGTCACGCAACGGAATGGCTTTTTATGCACCAGATCAAGAATCCGTTCGTATCCCCGGGTTGTGGATATTGCCCAGCCGGGTACTCTTAGGGAAAAACGAAATAAATCTGGACAAAGATGAAGAGATTATTCGTTTTAATTTAGATACGGATGTATCTCACCATATTGCAGTAGGTTCGGCCGGGGATCTTGACCAAGATGGTTTGGGTGATGCAATTGTAGGGATTGCGCCAACAGGCCTCCTTGAGGATTCACCAGGGAGCGCGGCTGTCATTCTGGGCTCTACTTTATCTAATTTGGCTGGTGAAAATGCTTTAGCGAACGAAGTGGATTTATTCATTATCAGTGAGGAGCAAGGTTTCTATGAGCGCGGAGATCACTTTGGCTGGAGTGTGACGGAAAAAGCTGGAGATATTGACCTGGACGGGATACCTGATTTGGTCATTGGTGCGCGGGGGAGCTCATTGAATGGCATCCAATCAGGGGCAATTTATATAATCCCTGGTGAGTTAGTACAAAGAAAATTACTTTCAGATCAAAGCATCCTTTATGTACAACGAGAAGCTGAAGTGATGGTGGTTGTGGGAAGCCGTGACCTCATGCTGCTAGGAAGTAAAAGAAGGATCAGCAATGCCAGTGATATTGATGGAGATGGATATTTTGATATCCTGGTTGGTGCCCCTGGTGAAGGCAGTAATGGCGATTTGCCTGGATCTGTATTCATAATTTGGGGCGAAGTCTTGACTCGATTATGGGTGCAAGTTCCTGAGTAGCAATCAGCTCAAACTAATTTGGCTTAATTGAATCTTTATCTTGAACGATGAGCGAAAACTTAAACTTGGCTACATTTAGGAAATACATCCCTGCTCCACTTCTGAGCGCTTATCGTAGTTCGATATCGTATATGCGGCATAGAACCACTGATGTGTATTTTGTTGGATTTCCGCGATCTGGAAATACTTGGTTGCGATTCTTGGTGGGTCGATATATGCAGCTATTGTGTAGCAGTGAGGACATGCTGCTATTTGGTCGGTACGATCTTTTCGGTCGCTGTGAAAAGGCTTGCATAGGTCCTGCCATGAATTTCAACCATGGCAAGTTGCAGTGGGATAACCACCATGCCGAAGATTTAAGTTATGAAGAATTTGTGCAGCCATTCATGGGTAAAAAAATAATTTTGCTCTCACGCTACCCTTTAGATGTAATGGTGTCGAATTGGGCATATGATGTCAACATTGCCAAAACCTACGAGGGTGATTTGCCTGCATATCTCGACGATCCGATTCGAGGTTTAGGGCGCCTTTTCCGTTTTCATAATCTATGGGCAAGTGCCCGAGACGAATTTCCCGGATTGATGCTTTCACGTTACGAAGATATGCGAGATAATACAGCCTTGCACTTTCGCAAAATCGTCGAATTTCTGGAATTACCTCTCAAGCTAGAAATTATTGGAGAAGCAATTGAGTATGCTTCCTTCTCGAACATGAAGAATATGCAATTCAATAAATCAGAAGAAAACATAAAGGTTGATAAAGCAAAATTGTTTCGTACAGGGGACCCCGGAAATGCTGAAGCTCATCATGTGCGACGCGGCAAGGTTGGCGGCTATCGGGATTATTTGACAGACAGCGTCTCTACAAAGTTGGAGGCAAGCATTGAGAACGAAATGGTCGATTGGTTTGGATACAGCCATCCTTTCCACTCATAGAACTTCGGTAGTCACTGATTAGCTAGACATTATGGACGAAAAACAAAGAAACGAGAATATAGAACGCTCATTTGCCGGGCAAATCGTATCCTTCGGTGTTATTCAAGTGATTATTCGATTCCGTGGCCTTATCACGCTACCTATCCTGACACGCCTTATTGGAATTGAAGGGTATGGAAACCTCGCACCCCTGGGAGCGTTGAGTAGCATTTTGCAATTGCTCATTGTGTTAGGGGTAAAGAATTCAATAAATGTATTCATTCCTGGAATTGAGAAAGAAGATCGTCGTCGGGAGTTTTGGGGCCTTGTGCAGATCACTGCAATTATGGGCTTGTTGGTCTCGATTTTCTTGCTGGGATTCTTTCCCGTTATAAAGAGCACGCTGCTATCGCCTGAAACCACCACCATTCTCTTTTTAGCTGCTGTGCTTGCCATTCCCTTATCTTCGCTTCAGTCTGTACTCCAGGCACAGATCGTGAATCACCGAGATGGCCGTGTGTATTCTCGAATCATAGCCATTGTGACACTGATTGAAATCGTCCTAATTATCGTTGGCGCATACTTTTACAGAGAAACGGGTGTCTTGTATGCCACTACGATTTCCAGCTTTATCTTGGTACTGATCATGCTGGCTTTACTCAACCAAAGAGATGCTTTCGCACCTATTTCAAAAGCAGTCATGCCAGATCTGACGAAGTATTACACCTATGGCATGACATTGGTCATCGTAGGATTTGCATCTTGGGTGGTGTCCAGTAGTGATCGCTTCTTCTTGGTGCAATTGGCAGGGATAGAGCAGGCGGGGATTTATGATGTGCTTTATAAGATCAGCTCCCAATTGAATTTTCTGGCAGCCCCGATATTTACGAGTTTATTACCATTTATTGCAGAAGCTGTGAATGTGGGTGATGAAAAGACAGCTTTGAAATATATGGATCAGGCTAATAAGCTTTTGATCTTTATCTTCGTACCCGGTGTGGTCTTATATTCGCTCACCAGCCGTGACCTGTTGGCTGTGCTTGCCACAGCGGATTTTGCTGCCAGTGCTCACATTGTGCCATATCTGGCTGTAGCGATTGGTTTGTGGCAGTTGGTGGGGGTATATAACTACAATATTCATGCGCACAAACGTGCCAGAGTCATGGTCATTTCTATGGTCGCGGCGGCTGTTGTGAACATATCTATAAATGTGATATTCATCCCTATTTATGGAATTAACGCAGCAGCGATTTCTACCCTGGCGGCATATGCAGTCATCTTCTTGCTAAATCGGCATTTCTCAAATCAGAGCCTATTGGTACGCTATGATCTCGGCTACGTTTTGCGAGTGGGTGTGGCAGTAATTGCAATGAGTCTCGTCGCCCTCGTGGCTCAAAATGTTTTCGCGACCTCGTCTCATCTTATTCGTTTCCTGGCATCCGCTGGCGCAGGGGGTGTTGTTTATCTGGCTACCATCTATTTCCTGGATGCCTTCACCACAGAAGAACGCAAACGAATTTGGACGGTTTTTCGATCGGTGCTATTCTCGCGTAAGAGCGCATAAGCTTGTGTGTATTCTAAGCGGAGATAGGGCATCGAGGTGATACGTGATAATGTCTTCCACTTTTCTTTCAAGGGCTCCATTGGTTTAGGATGAATAACGGTTTTTTCCGCTGCGTGGTTTGTGAACATGAGCAGGTTGAAATATCTTCTGAGATCTGGACCTGTCCAAATTGTGGGCAAAGCTATCCAATGCTCCGGGGTATTCCCATCCTTGTAAAAAACTGGGAGGCCCACGAAAAAAGCCTGGAAGAAGCCAACTTGGATTTGCCACACTGGTATTCCGGCAAACAAATGAATTTGGAGCAAAGCCCTTATAAACACCACCTAAAAAAGCGAAAACAATATGTAGAAGGAATAATACAGGCGCACTTAAAGGAGAAAGGCGTTGAGAAGGTTGATCGTTTGCTGGATTTGGGCTGTGGGGACGGTAACCACCTAAGCTATTTGAAACGCTATGCAAAGGACGTATATGGCAGTGACTATAATTTGCTGCGATTGGTCCGTGCTCTGGCCGGAAATTCAGATATTACCTTTTACTTGGCCGACATCCTTGACTATCCGGCAAAAAGAAATTATTTCGATATCATATTCTTCAATCACGTTCTTGAACACATTTCCGAAGATAGTCTTGCATTGCGCGAAATATTCCGTATCCTCAAACCTGGCGGCTTATTGATTTTGGGAACCCCCAACGAAGGGGTGTGGTGGTGGCAACTTGCTTATAAGCTGCAGCCTGAAGTACGGCGAGCGACAGACCACGTTAATTTCTATACCTTGAAATCATTGAAACAAAGGACAAAGGAACAGGGCTTCGAAATCATGACTGAAAAGTGGCTGGGATGGGGAGTGCCCCATTGGAGCCTCGATGCAAAATTGCGCCGCTATAAGATAGTGGATGATCTATTTGAAAACCTGGGTCGCATGTTTATCCCCCAACAAGCCTCTTCCTTATATCTTGTGGCTACCAAGAAATGAAAGTCCCAATGGACGCTAAACACTATAGTGGCTTCGCATCATCATGGTAAATAAAGGCCAAACACCAGATATCTTCGAAGAGATCAAGAGACGCTATCAGGGGGTCATGCCGCAGGAAGCAATACACGCACATTACGATAAGTATTTGGATATTGATTTTAATGCGCGGCTTTTGGATTTGGCGGTAAAAGTGTCCGGAAGCGAGCCTGAGGCTACAGTGTTGGACATGGGTAGTGGTTTTGGCGCTTTTGTTTTTGAGGCGCGACGTAGAAATTATCAGGCTTTTGGTTTGGATAATTGCTTCTACGACGTGAACTATGCCCACCAACGAATCACAGATCATTTTTCGAGTGACAAAAGTAGTGGTAACTATATTTATGGAGACGCACAACTCAGTGGGATAAAATCAGCCTCGATCGACTTGATCACTGCGTGGAATGTCATGGAACATGTTCCCGATGCAACCGCTTTTTTGGGAGAAGCCCAACGGCTCTTAAAGCCCGGTGGATGGTTTATTAGCATTACCCCAAACTATTTCGCTTTCAGGCAAGAACCACACTATTTTGTTCCATGGCTGCCTTTGTTGCCACGTTCGATTGCCAAAGCCTACTTGCGGCTATTGGGGCGTCGCACGTATTTCTTCGAGGACCATATTTTTTACCGGACGAATTGGGGTTTGCTCAGCAGGTTAAGGCGCCAAGGCTTCCGATTGGTTGATCTGGATTGGGTCCGCATCTCGAATCCTGAAATGATCGCTTCCTCTCAAATTCGGAATATCGTGCAAAATCTCCAAGATTGGGGGCTGTTGCCATTTGTAAAGCTTTTGTTTATGGCACGATTTTTGAATCCGTTCAAAGCCAGCGTATATGTAGGAGCACAAAAACCACAATGAGCGAGGCCCCACTACTGGTCATCATTTCTCATCGGCCCAGCGTAATCCTTGAAAAAGGAGAATATACGGAAGGATATTTTAATCCAGGCGGATTGTTCGAGAACATTCACTTCGTCTTGTTAAATGACGACCAGCCAAAACCTTCTGACCTTGTGCGTGCTGCTGCAGGGGCGCAGGTACACATCCATAACTTGCCAGTTCCGGATATTCGCAGCACGTTGGGATGGCAGTTGCCCCTCATGCGTTCCTGGGTAAGAGAGGGGATCAGGCTGGCAAATGACATCCGCCCGGTGCTGATACGTGCACACAATAATTATCTTGAGGGTTATTTAGCCAGCGAGATCAAAGCTGCTTTACACATCCCATATATCGTCTCGATACACCACGAGCATTGGCAGCACCAGGACAACCTGAAGGAATTTGTGCTCGCGAGAGTGTGGCGCAAGTTCGAACGCCTTTCCGCGCGAAATGCGGATGGGGTGATTGCCGTACATGGGCCTAACTTCCAATACGCGAATTCTTTGCAGGGTAACAACGTGCAACTGATCTACAATATTGTCAGTAAAGAGATCCAAAGACGCCTTCCTGACCAGCTCGCTTCTCCTCCGCGTCTCATCACTGTCAATCGCCAAATGAAATACAAGAACCCGGAAAATATTATTCGAGCGATCGTTGATATTGACTGTGAATATCGTATTGTTGGCACAGGTCCTTACCATCAACAACTTATGACGCTCGCAAAAGAATTGGGAGTTGATCATAAAGTGGAATTCTTACAAGCGGTCAACAACCAAGAATTAATGGATATGTTGTCCAAATTCGATTTGCACGTATCCCATTGTGGGTTCTGGGCGATGTCCAAAACTGTGACCGAAGCCTCGTTGGCCGGGCTGCCTACAGTGATCAATTTCCATCCAGAGCACGCGGTTCCAGAATATGAGGGCGGCTGGATTTTACAGTGCGAAAACACGCCAGAAGGATATAAGCAGGCCATTCGTTCTGTGCTGGAAGACACATCAAGGTGGCGTGACCTGGCAGAAAAGGCTTATGCCCATGCCCATGCAAACTTTGCCCCGCAGTTGATGGAAGAGAGGACGATCGAGCTATATATGTCGGCTATGTCTGATACTGCTAATTAATGACTGAGAAGAACTTTATCCCCTCGCGATCGAAACGACTGTTTTATAAGGGTTTATTTCGATTATTCCCCAATTTGTATTGGCAAAGCTACAAACAGAAATCCTTAGATTTAGGTCTGGATCGCTTATATCTGATACTGTCCTTCGATTGTGACACATCCGAGGATATTGTCGCGGCTGAACAAATTCATAACTGGATGCTTGAAAGAGGGCTAAAAGCCACGTATGCGGTGCCGGGGAAACAATTATTGGAAGGCAAAGAAGCCTATCGCCAAATCGCTGACAGTGGAGGTGACTTCATTAATCATGGGGCCAGACCTCACACAGAATGGCGTGATAGTAGGTACTATAGCATTACGTTTTACAATCAGTTACCCGTGGAGGAAGTGATCGATGATATCCGGCGCGGACATGAGATGATCGGTGAAGTTATCGGCCAACCTCCAGTCGGTTTCCGGGCTCCACACTTTGGGCATTTTCAAAAGCCCAGCCAACTTGCTTTGCTATACTCTGTATTAGGGGATTTGGATTACCAGTATGCAACAACCACAGTTCCGTGGTTTGCAAGGGAGTTTGGCCCCGCCAGGCACACTGATGACATGTGGGAGTTCCCACTGAGTGGGTCCTACAAGTCGCCACTGCGTATATTGGATTCCTGGGGCTACTTAGAGAGTTATGGCCAGGTCCGTGTATCTGAAAGATACTCGCAATTGTTCATTGCCACCATCGATGCTTTGGTGTCTACAGATATCCCTGGGATTTTGAACATGTACGTCGATCCGGCCCATGTATACAAAAATGAGGGTTTTTTCAATGCGATCGAGCATACAGTTGCTAAGAATGTGCCCATGCTACAATACGCCGATCTTTTGGAGCTACTAAAACAACAGTGAAATGATATGTGCGGCATAGTTGGGTGCGTTTATGGGGCTGACCCTCGTGAACGCAGGGTATCTTTGGAGCGCATGTGCGACAGCATTGCACATCGCGGGCCAGACGATGATGGTTATTTCTCAGATGCGCACGCCGGATTGGGGATGAGGCGCTTGAGTATCATCGATCTTGAAAGCGGACAGCAGCCTGTCACAGCTAATCATGATGCCCTGCAAATGGTTTTCAATGGGGAAATATACAATTATCAAACGCTGCGAGAAGACTTGCGGGCAAGAGGGTATACCTTCAAAACAAAATCAGACACGGAAGTGGTATTGCGGCAGTATCAGGCCGATGACCTCGCCTTTGTCGATGCATTAAACGGTATGTTCGCCTTAGCGATTTGGGACCAAACATCTCGCAGGATAACGCTGGCGCGTGACCGTATGGGGATCAAGCCCTTGTATTACTACTGGGATGGTGTGCGGCTTGCGTTCGCTTCTGAGATCAAGGCGCTCCTCACACTGGATTTTGTTCCTCGTGAGATCAATCCCGAAGCCTTATGGGAGTATTTCACTTTCCGCTACGTCCCCCAGCCGCATACGATGTGGAAGAACATTTACAAATTGCCCCCCGGACATTTGCTGACTTTTTCTATGGATGATAAAGAGCCCCAACTTTCGCAGTACTGGGAAATGGAGTATCAAGAAGGCCAACAAGCAATGTCAGAGGCAGAATATATCGCTGAGTTTGAGGAGCTTTTCCTGGATGCGGTACGGCTTCGATTAATTGCTGACGTGCCAGTTGGTGTATTGCTGAGTGGCGGCCTGGACTCGAGCACAGTGGCAGCAGCCATTGCGGAAGTGCATAATGCCAGTCTGAATTCCTTTTCGGTAGCTTTCGAAAACACACCAGATATTGACGAAAGACCCTATGCATACCAGATGGCAAAAGCAGCGGGGACAGATCACCATGAAATCGTGATCGGGCAAAAAGAGTTCATTGACTTCTTGCCCCGCTTTGTTCATTACACCGATGAACCTATTGCCGATCTGGCCTCTGTGCCCCTTTATTATGTGTCTGCCCTCGCTCGCAAAAAGGTAAAGGTTGTTCTTTCCGGCGAAGGTAGTGATGAGGTTTTGGGTGGCTATCATTTTGATAGAGTGGTGCAGCTATGGGATCAATTCGATAAGTTGCAGATTATCCCCCAATCTGCCCGGAAACTGATGGCAGGCGCGGCAGCTCCATTTCTGCCCAGGCGCTGGCGGGATAAGCTTGACTGGGTCAGGTATTCCCAGCCCCAATGGTTGGAGAAAGAACCGATCAATATGACCGATTACATGACCAGCGCAGAGAAGCTAAGTATGATCAAAGCGCTGCCACAATTTCATGATTCAATGCAATCTTTATCATCCAAAGTGCGGGCATCGAATTCTTCGATGCCTTTACACCAGGCACTTTATATATATTGCCAGGATTGGTTAGTGGAAGACCTGTTGATGAAAGCAGATAGGATGTCTATGGCGAATTCTCTGGAGCTGCGCGTGCCCTTCCTCGATCACCGCTTGGTGGAATGGACAACACGTACGCCGCCTTGGGTCAAGGTTCATAAGCAAAATGGGAAAGGCTATGAAACGAAATGGGTGCTTCGCCGTTTTGCTGAAACGCGTTTGCCTAAAGAGATCATTGAGCGTCCCAAGCAGGGTTTCCCTGTTCCTGTGTATGGCTGGCTTTCTGGCGAACTGAAGCAATGGGCTGGAGATTTGTTGGAGGCCCCACAATCGAAAGTATACGAGTGGCTACACCCAGAAGAAGTAAAAACCCTTTTGCAAAAAGGCACCCGGGTTTCGTCTTCCATGCGAGACAAACAAAACCTGTGGAATCTACTGATCCTGGAGCTTTGGGCTCGTGAGTGGCTTTCATGAAAGGCAAACGCCTGTTAGTTGTCTCCTGGTCATTGCCCCCTCTTTTAGGTCCGCGTTCAATACAGGTGGGCCGGACTTTAAAACAACTGGCTGCCAATGGCTGGGATTGCACAGTCTTGAGTGTAGATACGGACAGCCTGCCAGCAAATTATGCCAAGGATAACTTTCTAGCAGAACACTATCTTCAAAACTATCAAGTCATTAGGGTACCTGCCCCACCATGGCTACAACTATTAAATTTGGTTCGGCGGATTTTGCCTCAGTTTGCCCCTATGCCTGACAATCAGACCATTTGGGTGAAACCGGTTCTTGCTAAAGTTGAGGCCTTGTTATTTACGAACACCTATGATGCTGTGTTGACCTTTGGCCATCCCTGGTCTGACCATTTGATTGGTCTGGAGATAAAGCGCAAATGGCAGATCCCATGGGTTGCCCATTTCAGTGACCCCTGGGCGGACAATCCCTATTATTTTCGCTTGTCAAACTTTCAAAAAGCTCAAATGGAGACCTTTGAACGCTCGGTGATCGAAGCCGCTGACATGGTGGTTTTTACAAATTCCGAGACGGCTGATCTGGTCTTCAAAAAATATCCCGCAGAATGGAAAACGAAAGCCCAAGTTGTCCCCCATGGTTATGATCGCAATCTTTTAGGATACTTGAAAAAGAATGATTTCAGGGAAGGGGTTTTGCGGATAATCCATACCGGCAATTTGTATGGGTTACGTACACCTCAGGGCATCTTAGAAGCATTGCGATTGCTAAAAGAGGAAGGAAAGTTAAACGAAGGCCTGGATATTGTGTTTCTAGGACGAACAAAAAACCGTGAAGACTATATTGAGTTTTGTAAGCGGCATGGCATTGAAGTAGTTAAATTCATGCCCACATTGCCCTATTTGGAAAGTTTACAAATTGCTGCCAGTGCAGATGTTTTACTTCTCATTGACGCCCCTGCAGCCTCAAGCAGTGTGTTTTTGCCAAGCAAGCTCGTGGACTATATGATGTTTGGAAAACCAATTTTAGGGCTTACACCCAATGATGGGGTTGTTGCCTTGTTACTCGATGAATTCGGTTTTCCGCACAGTGACCCTCAGGATGAAAAAAGGATTGCAGAAATGTTATTGGGGATTTGGGATAAGCATAATTCCAGGGGCTTTGATTTCTCCCAAAAATTTGATTCTGTGGCTGAACGTTTCGATATTGAGTACACGACAGGGACATTTGAAACACTGCTTGGGGCCGTAATTGCGGGATAATATAGACTATGGCAAAAATCCTTATCGTTGGGAATCCATCAAGCCCGCTCATACGCCAACGCGGTCTAATTGGTCAATTAGACGGGCATGAAATCTTCTGGTTTTCAGCCGTCCGGGCAGAATTGCCAGAGGTACAAGCATTTGGATTGCCAGCGATCTTCTCAAAGTCATTCCTGGCACGGGCAGTGTTAGAACCGTTATTGTTGATGCATGCCATTCGGCTTATAAAGCCTGATTTGATCCATGTGCACTATGCTTCAAAAGGTTTTTCCGCGATTCCCTTGGCGCGCTTCCATCCCTTAGTCGTCTCGACGATGGGCAGCGATATCGCACCAACTGTCGCTTATCGTGGTATTTACGCTCCGTTCATCAAATACTTATTAGATCACGCCGATCGAATAACCACAAAATCATTGTTTATGGATGAAACATTGTTGGAGATTGGCGATTTTGCTCATAAAATTGAACGCGTGACCTGGGGAATCGATCTGAATCATTTTGTCCTTGACCGTTCTACAAAAGAACTTCGCAAAGAATGGTCTATTCCAGAAAAAGAATTTGTTTTCTTTGATCCAAGAGCAGCACGACCGCTATATAACAAGCATCTAATTCTTCAGGCTTTTGCTGAATACCTAAAACAGGCGGACATACCAGCCACTTTGCTTGTCGCTGAATTCAACGCTGACAAAAAATACTTGTCTCAGTTGAAAGACCTGGCTCGAGAAATGAATGTCATGCATAAGGTGCGCTTCATAAAGGATATTCCTCCTGACAATATGGCCGATTACCTTTCACTGGCAGATATCGTGATTTCAATCCCCTCCTCTGATGGTTTTCCGCAGACACTGTATGAGGCCATGGCCTGTGGCTCCTTTCTAATCGTTAGCAACATGCCCCAATACCAACATGTATTTGAAGATGGCATAACAGCCAAATTTGTTGAGGGCGATGATGTCGATTCAATAGTAGATGGCTTAGTTTGGGCAGTTTCCCACTCAAAAGTGCGACAACGAGCTAGGGCTTTGGGAAGAGAATATGTAGAGCTTCACGCTAACCGCCAGACACAAAACGAGCTCGTCAATCAAATGTACGCGGACTTAATTGAAGTCCGCGGTTGATTTTGAATATTCAATGAAAGTGGTTACTGTTGTTGGAGCTCGTCCCCAATTCATCAAGCTGGCACCTGTATCAAAAGCTTTGAGAGTCGCTGATGGGATAAAGGAAACCTTAGTTCACACAGGCCAACACTATGATAAAGGTCTGTCTGAAGTGTTTTTTGAGGAATTAGACATTCGCTCACCTAATTATCATCTGGACATTGGCTCAAGTTCGCATGCGCAGCAAACTGGCAAGATGATGATCGCCCTTGAGCGGATTCTGGAAACCGAAAAACCTGATTGGGTCTTGGTATACGGGGACACAAACTCAACCTTGGCGGGAGCACTTGCGGCGTCAAAGCTTAATATTCGTGTGGCCCACGTTGAGGCTGGCCTAAGATCTTATAATCGGCGCATGCCTGAAGAGCTAAACCGGATATTAACGGACCATGCTTCAGACCTGTTATTTTCCCCTACAAAAGTTGCCCAGGGAAATCTGATAGCGGAGGGTATTTCAAAAAGCAAAGCAATCAAGGTGGGCGATGTGATGTATGATGCAACCTTGTTGTTTAGAGAGAAGGCCGAGAAGCACAGCCGTATCCTGGAACGCTTAAAACTCACATCAAATGATTATATTCTGGCGACGGCTCATCGAGCCGAGAATACTGATAATGTAGAGAGATTGCAGGCGATTTTTGAAAGCTTGAAAATGATAGGAGAAAAGCATCAGGTCGTATTTCCAGTACATCCCCGGACGGAAAAAGTCTTGGAGCAGCATTTCGGTGTAATTCGATCTGATTCTTACAAGAGCTTACAATTAATCGCGCCAGTTGGTTACCTTGATATGTTGAAGTTGATCGGTAATGCGGGTTTGGTGCTGACTGACTCTGGCGGCATACAGAAAGAAGCCTATTTCTTGAAGACGCTCTGTATTACTTTGCGCGATGAAACCGAATGGGTCGAACTTGTCGATACGGGTTGGAATAGGATTGTCCCACCCCGTAGCACACAAGACATTGTCACCGCTGTGGAAATGGTGATGGGAGTGGCATTCAAAGAACTAACATATCCAGCATTGTATGGGGATGGGAAAGCAGCACAGAAGATAGCGAACGCCTTCACAGGGCAGGAGCCTGCTGTTGGTGGATAGTAGATCCGTTGGGCGAGAGTGGTTGGGCCAAAGGTTGCGGACGCACATCATAGCGCTGTTTGCCATTGTGTTGCTGGGCATCGTCTTGCGACTATATTTCTTTACGGGCATGGTGCGGGGCGATGATTTTAACTATGCTCATACTGCGTATGAATTGGCTCAAGGGCGCTCTCCCCTGGGAATTTGGGCCGGCTCATCCCGGATAGGGATGTATCTCCCGGTCAGCATTTTATATTTTCTGTTTGGGCCTTCAGAAGTGACTACCCTGGCATATCCCTTCGCAATGTCAATTTCCAGCATTTTGTTGGTTTATGGACTAGGGCGCATGTTCTCCACACCAGAGGCTGGCCTGCTGGCTGCTTGGCTATGGGCTATGTTTCCGCTTGACATCTTTTTGGCGAGTGATCTTCTCCCTGACGGATTGGTAGCTACATTTTCTACTGCTGCAGTGTTCTTCATGTTGTTTGCACTAAAACAATCCACTCGAACGCGTTTCGTATGGTTATTTGTCAGCTTGACCTGCATATCGTGGTCAATCCTGATCAAACCCATTGCTATTATTCCCTTGATCTTCATCGTTGGGTATTTGTTTTTTTACTGGTACCAAACTAGTATGGGTAGTCTGAAGTCGAAGATTGGGAGCAAGGGGCAAATGCCTCAGCATAGCATTCTGCTCCTGGTGGTTATTGTGGGAGTAATTGCAATATTGATCTATGGTCAACTCCAAACGCGCCCCTTCCTGGTTACGCTGGCGAGAACAGCGCATGATACTAGCCAGTTTATTTTGCAGGGCCAAATCGATTATGAGATTTCTGGTTTGAATGATGTTTCTGGTAATTTACAAAACACGAATTTGCTGATCTCTTTGACCCCTCTTTTTTTGGTTTCCATTGCTTATTCTCTTTTTGCGAGGCGGGCCGAATACTATTTCCCCTTAGCATGGTTTGGGAGCTTATTTTTTCTTTACGAGTGGGTATCGGTGTCACTCAACCCCCTGGTATACAAGCCGATCGAGTCATTTGTTGAAGCCCGTAGTGCTTTGTTCATGTTTGTGCCACTAATCATTGTCGCGGGGGGATACCTCTCGCTTCTCATAAGCAAGAAAACTATCGAAAAGTTCTTGCTGGCGCTGTCTTTTGGTCTAATCCTGGTTGTTTTAGCCGCCGGCAATTTCTTGCCCAACTGGGAGCAGGGTAGTTTTCTGGCATCAACAATCGTTTTGGTTGGGATAGCCTCATTGCTGATGCCCTATTTGCTAACGGTCAAGGAGCAGGTCTATAAAAACCTGGGTGTAGACTTGTTTTTGATCGTGCTGGCATTGGCTTTGCTTTCTCCAACACCACCCTTTCACGCCAGCAGCTTTGCTTCTCGAAGGCAAGGATTGGCTAATCTGCGTTTGGCTGCCAGTGAGATTTCCATTGATCAAGATTCCAATATCCACACGAATGCCCCCCTCCAATTGAATTATGCAAGTAGTTTCTGCTTCGGATATGATTGGTCACAGTCAGGACAGGGCCAATTTCGCATTTTCGTTATCAATACTATGGAGATGTCCCTTGGAGATATTGTGGTTTTCTTAGGCGAGGTCGATGGGGTTCCTCCAAACTGGCAACTCAGCCAGCGCTTTGGGCAAGCCCCACAAAGTTCAGTGTTTGTTTTTGAGGTTGTGGAGCAACCTTAGGTCGCTGCCTTCAAGCCATTTGAAATGAAGTACTTTAAACGCTACCAGAGTTTGATATACCTCCCACTACTATTACTGTCTGCGACTGGTGTGCGTTTATTCTTCTTTGTGGGGATGTATTCAAGCCGGAGCGTTGAAGAGGCGCACCTGGCCTACCGCATTGTCGGGGCATTTAAAGAGTTGGCACAGCAACCTTCAGTCAGGAGCATTCCTGGAGCAACGGTTGATCTCTTAGACCAGTTCGGCATCCGCGACATCCTTGCGCATTTTCCAACTGGCTTGCTCTATCAGATTGGCGGAGTAAATGATTACACGACGCTGGCTTTGCCTTTCTTGCTTTCCATAGCCAGCGTGGCCCTAGTTTACTTGCTGGGGCGACGGTTGTTTGGAGACCATGTTGCATTTTTAGCATCTTTATCTTTCTCATTGGTTCCGACTGGGGTAGCCAACGCAACTGTCTACCAGGTTGAGAATTTGGTATTCGGTTTTGCGTTAATAGTTTTGTTTTTGATCTGGCGCGTCGATGATCTCAAGCTCACATCAAAATCAGCCATGCTGATTCTTTTATGGCCCCTCTTAGCTGTGATCAGCGTTTATGTAGGTGTCTTGTTATTGCTTATATTTGCTATCAAACAAACCTACACTAAAAAAAAGCAGCTTATTTCGCCTCTTTTAGGCCTCTTTCTTTTCTTCGGGACTGTTTTAATTTTTGGAAATGGGGAGGCCGCCCTGGCAGCTTATCAGGAATGGATTTCCCTGCCTGAAAACTTCTTGTTCCTGCCGCTACTGGTGATTTCAATCGTACAAGCAGTAACAGGTGAAAATAGCCAGACTCGTTTGGTGGGAATTGTCCTTGTGACGATTACTCTTGCTCTTCTAGTTTCATCTTTGTTGCCTTCTATCACCCCAAGTGAAGTAAGTGTGATCTCCTTATTATGGGTGGCTGTTTTACTTATCTCCTGGAGCGATTATCTCGTAGAGCGTTTGCAGACTCGACTGGGGCCATGGGCTTCTATTGTTCTTCCATTTCTAACCATCATTTTGACCTGGTTCCTGCGCCAGGGATTTGACATCCTGATAGTTGCCTCCCCGGGCCTTTCAATTAGCTATATCCAATACTCGCTTGGCCTATTGGCCCAAGTTGTGATGGGGCTCTTGTTTGTTGGAATTGTGACCAGCCCGCTACTGATAAATCGAAGTGTCGAAAGGCTAGCCAATCGTTTCGGGTTGTTTATTAGCACCGGTTTGATCTTCGTTTTGCTTTCTTTTTCCGGGTCTACAGTCAGCCAGTACCGGCAAAACTGGATGGCATCCTACCAAACGATTTTGGCCATCAAAGAGCTTGGCAGTGAACTGCCTCTGATCACCGAAGACCTGGTTTTTACGGATCACATATTTTATATGAATGGTTTCGAACGCGTCACAAATTTTTCCAAAATTGATTATCCGGAAATTCTTGGGGTTGAAGAGGGCATGGTAGTATTGCCAGAATTCCGCATTAGTGAAGTACCTCCAAATTGGGTCTTGATTGACAGTTTGGGTGAGATGGGTAAAAAGAGATTATTACTCTATCAGGTGCTCAGTAATGAAAAAGCCAACGATGGCCTTGAATATGCAAAATCTTTGGTCGAGACTAATCCCTCGCCAGAAAGTTACCAGCAACTATATGCTATTCTGATTCATCAAGGGAAGCGTTGCGAAGCTTATGCAGTATGGATGGAGGCCAGATCACTAGGTTATTTGAGCGACGACTATATTATTGTTGATCCAACGGCAACGTGTTTGACAAATCCATCAAGTCATAACCTGGTTGGCGCACTTGACCAGCGCGATGCCTATTACACAAGTTATCTGCAGTACCGTCCGGCCGAAGAAACTCAGGTGGATAGTGGCTCATTACAATTGGCACATAAGTACAACTATTACTTTGACCCACGGACATTTGATTTGACTTATCCACTTGAGGGCCGAGGTTTCTACGTGTATTCTATGGACTTGCGTAGCCAAAACCCTGTTTATGCCCTTTATTGGAGAATTGGCGACCAGGAAAACTACGTGACTCAAACTATTGCCAATGAGTGGACAAGCTTTGCCGTGCTATTGTATATTCCTGAAGACGCTGAGAAGTTACAGGATGTCCACGTCTCTCCCGCACTTTTTGACCACCTGGGTTTTGTTGAAATTAAAGATGTGGGTTTGTTTGCGATCAATCACGATGAAATTGTCCGATAATATTGAGGCTGATGCTTATGGTCCGCCCAAAAAATGAATAATTCGTTTATGAGGAATAGCTATTTTGAAGTCTACTGAAGAGCAAATTTACTGCTCACTGATCATCCCTGCCTACAATGAGGAAACTGTAATTGGAACGGTGGTCACCTCCTCAATAAAGGTATTGGAGTCCTTGGATACTGCTTACGAACTGCTCGTTATTGATGATGGTAGCAGAGATCGTACAGCGCAAGTCGCCGAAGCAACAGGCGCTAAGGTTATTCGCCATCCTTATAACATCGGTAACGGCGCTGCTGTCAAAACGGGGATTCGTGCTGCAAACGGTGAGGTAGTTGTCTTGATGGATGGCGATGGGCAGCATACGCCTGAAGACATCCAAAGACTGCTTGAAAAAATGCAGGATTACCATATGGTGGTCGGAGCGCGCACCGCTCAGTCCGAAACCGCATGGTATCGGGATTGGGCGAATAAAGTCTACAATCTTTTTGCCACCTATGTTTGCGGGCGAAAAATTGATGACCTTACTTCTGGATTCAGGGCCATAAAAACCGATGTCGCCAAAGGCTTTGTGTATCTTTTGCCAAATACGTTTTCATATCCATCTACGATCACACTGGCCGTCGTACGTGCAGGCTATAGCTTGACCTATATTCCTATCCAAACGAACAAACGAATTGGACGCAGCAAGATTCGTCTGTTACCCGATGGACTTCGATTCTTGAGCATAATTTTGCGTATCACCGTTTTTTTTGCACCATTGAAGGTTTTCTTGCCAATGAGCTTCGCGATTTTTATGTTTGGGATTGCCTGGTGGATATACAATTATTTTGTGAACCAGACTTTCCCGCCTGCGGCAGTCTTGTCGTTATTAATCAGCATCGTCATTTTTACTATTGGGCTTGTGTCTGAGCAAATCTCATATTTGCGTTACCAACAAGACCCGGGAATTACCCATAAATGAGAGTGCTGGTTGATATCTCGCATCCGGCCCATTTCCACTTCTTTAAATATGTAATAGAAGCTTGGCGTCAACGCGGACATCAGGTAACGATCGCTTCACGTGATAAAGATATTACTTTGGAGTTGCTGGATGCTGCTAAAGAAAACCACTATCCACTAAGCACAGCTCGTCGGGGAGTGTTTGGTTTAGGGGTTGAATTATTGGAGCATGAAAGCGCCCTATACCGTCTGGTAAAGGAACATAAACCTGATGTACTCTTGCAGGTGGGGGGCACATTCATTGTGCATGTCGGGCGGCTCACTGGAACCAAGAGCATCGTGTTCTACGATACTGAAAATGCAACCGTGTCCAACTTTATTACTTATCCCTTTGCCGATGCGATTTGTACGCCCGCGAGTTATAAGGGTGATATTGGTGCAAAGCATGTGCGATACGATGGCTTTCAGGAATTAGCATATCTACACCCCAACTGGTTCGTGCCTGATAAAAGCGTTTTAGACCGGGTTGGTGTGGAGGATGGCAATCCATTTTCACTGGTACGTTTTGTAGGATGGGATTCTGGGCATGATGTAAACCTCAATGGCTTTTCGAGAAGAGGCAAGGAACAACTCATTTCTGAATTAGCTGCTTTGGGAAAAGTCTTTATTTCTTCCGAGGGGTCACTCCCGCTATCTTTGCAAAACTATGAACTTGACCTGCCGAAATCAGAAATCCATCATCTCATGGCCTTTGCCAATCTTTGTGTTGGAGAGAGCGCTACAATGGCTTCTGAGGCTGCAATTTTGGGAACCCCGGCGGTATTTCTTTCACCTGTTGGGCGCGGTTACACTGACGAGCAGGAGCAAAAATATGGATTGGTTTATAACTACGACGCGCAAAGCGAGGATGAGGCCATCTCGCGGGCCGTAGAACTTTTCGCTGATACCGAGATCAAAAAGAAGTGGCTGCCCAAACGTGAAATGCTTTTGGCAGATAAAATCGATGTAACTGCATGGATGGTAGATTTTGTTGAAGAATTCGTTAAGAAACCATGATACGCCCAAGTTCAAACAGGCTCTGACTGCTGTCCTGGAAAGGAGCCATGCTGCAGATTTTGTGGGTTATGGCAAATTTGATGCGCTAAATAGCCCTATCCTAAAAACATTTAGCTTAGATAACAAATGGTTGCGGCTCATCGCCAGCCAAGCGGTAAAGTTATCACCTGTAAACATCCGTCCCTTCCTGGCTGTTAAGCAATATAAGAATCCCAAAGGAATGGCCTTGTTTGCGAGAGCCTATTTAAATCAGTATCTGCTGACAGGCAAAGAAAGCGATGCAAATCTTGGGAAATATTGTTTGGATTGGCTTGCAGAGAATGCTTCGCCAGGCTTCTCAGGAGCCTGTTGGGGGTACCTCTGGGATTGGCAAGATCTGGGGTTTTATGCGCCTTTCGGTTCCCCAAATTGTGTTGTGACGACTTTTGTGGGACAGGCATTGCTGGATGGTTATGAAAGACTTGGTTCTGAACAGTATTTGGAACTGGCGCGTAGTTCAGTTGATTTTATTCTCAATGACTTAAAAGTCCTTTATGAAGACGAAGAAATGAAATGCCTTAGCTATGTTCCTGATGTATCCATTCAGATGGTTGTAATGGATGTAAGTGCATTGGCCGGAGCTTTCATTGCCCGGGTAGTGGCCCACACAGGTGAAGCTCACTTAATGGATGAAGCGCAGGCTCTGCTAAATTACGTGGTTAATAAACAGACCGACTATGGGGCCTGGTTCTATACACATCCGGCAGGTGACTCGCCGGTTAAACACGATAATTATCATACCGGTTTCATTCTGAATACCCTCCTGGTTTATGAAAAGGCGTCAAATGATGTGCGCTTCCGAGATGCCTACCGCAGGGGTTTAGATTTTTATGCAGATCAGTTGTTTATGCCAGATGGCGCCCCCAAATGGATGAGCGACAAACAGTACCCGTACGATATCCATGGAGCCGCGACAGGCATTGGCACCTTCGCGCGCGCCGCTCGTTTTGAAGACCCCAAATGGCTTATGCAGGCTGAAAAGCTGGCACATTGGGCCATCGACAGGATGCAAAAACCTGACGGGAACTTTAGATACCAACGTGGACGTTTCATGACCAAGCACTTCACACTGATGCGCTGGTGTAACGCCTGGACGTCATTTGGTTTGAGTGAACTTTTACTGGCGTATGATTGATTTATGGCCAAGATATTAATCGCAGGCAATGCGGTTTATCCTACTGTGCAAGCCAGAGGGATAATTGGGCAGGCAGCGGGGCATGATATCTATTGGGTGTCTGCGCATCCATCACCGCATGCCGGCGTGCATTCTTATTGCCTGCCAGAGAGTTTCCGGGGTTCCATGATCAAGCGAGCAGTCACGGAACCGTTTCTGGTCAGTCGTGCTATCCGCCAGGTCGATCCTGATATTTTGCATGTTCACCACGCTTCAAAAGCCTTTTCCGCATTACCTCTTTCTCGTAAGCATCCACTGATCGTTTCAGTCATGGGTTCAGACATAATGCCCGACCAGGCTTTCAGGGGCATCTATAAACCCTTCATCAAACGATTACTCGATAGTGCTGATTGCATTACATCAAAAACAGAGTATATGGATAAAGCCCTATTGAAGATCGGAGATTATCAGAAGAAGATCCGTAGGGTGACCTGGGGCATAGACCTGGCGCATTTCCGTAGAGACCGTGATGTGGAACACCTGCGCACACAGTACAATATTGATGAAGGCGACCTGGTCTTATTCGATCCGCGTGCCGCTACCCCGTTTTATAACAAACATATCATTTTGGAGGCCTTCAATCAATTTTTGAAAAATGGGGGCAAGCAGGCCCATTTAATCGTGTTGACTCTGGCACCTGACCACCGCTACCTTGCTACGCTACAGGCTATGGCCGAGGCATTTCAGATTAGAGAAAGGGTACATTTTGTAGATAAACTTGCCCACGAAGCTATGGCCGATTATTTTGCTTTGTCGAATGTGACAATTTCAATACCTCCATCAGATGGTTTCCCCCACACGATTTATGAGGCTTTTGCATGTGGTTCGTTTCCTATATTGGGGGATCTGCCCCAATACCATGAAGCAGTGGAGCATGAGAAATCAGGGTACTTAGTGCCCATAGGTCAGGTAGAATCCCTGGCTAAAGCTATTGATTGGTTTGTGGACCACCCTGAGGTTATTCGCCAATTCAAAATCACCGGACGTGAATATGCCAAAAAACACGCTGACAAAGATGAACAGACGCGAATAATGAACTCAATCTATTCAGATTACCTTCGCGCTACATAGCCGCTTTATACGCACATATGTCACAATCCCCTGCTTTTGCCAACCGCTTGCAGAGCGAGTTTCTGGTTCGCTGGCTTCCATTGCTGGCGATCCTGGTTGGGGCGCTTGCGCTGCGCCTGATTTTCTTCACGGGCATGGTCAGGGGGGATGATTTCAATTATGCACATGCAGCGTATGACCTTTCTCTCGGGGAATTGAACCTGGGAGGATGGAATGGTTCTGGCCGCCTTGGTTTGTATTTACCAGTTGCGGTTTTGTATCGTCTCTTCGATGCCAGTGAAGTTACAACTTTGGCGTTCCCTGTTTTTGCTTCCCTCCTCAGTGTTGTTTGCGTTTATGGAATTGCGGATCATTTTTCAGGACAGGCTAGTGGTCTATTCGCTGCCTATTTGTGTGCCTTATTGCCGCTCGATATTGTATTGGCTACAGACTTACTGCCGGATGGCCCCACGGCGGCCTTCTCCACTGGAGCAGTGTTTGCTTATCTACTAGCTTCACAGAAAAGAGGGAAGCCAGCCGTTCTATTTTATTTATTGAGTTTTGCGGCTTTAGCCTGGGCCATTCTTATTAAACCTGTAGCGGTCATTACCTTAATTTTTATCTCTTTTCATTTGATGTGGCGCTTGTTTGTTCATAAGAAAGAACGAATTCTTGGATCTAAAATAATCCAGGCTAGCTGGTTCAAGTATTCATTGATCGCATTAGTCCTTGCAGTTGTATTAGCTCTTTTGTTTTCATACCTGCGCATTGAGAGACGTATTTTTATTTTTGCATTTAGCCGGGCAGCAACTGATTTAGCCAAGCTGTTCATTACCGGGGAAACCGATGTTGTATTTCCACAACTGCATGTAACCCAAACGAACCTCTTTTGGGTCTTCACGCCGCTCTTTTTGATTGCGTTTATATATGCACTCACCCGGCAAAGAAACCAATTAGGTTTTGTGCTGCTCTGGTTGAGCGTAGCTTACCTGTATTATGAATGGGGTACGATCAACACCGACATCACTCGTTATGAACCGGTCGAAATCTTCACAGAAGCGCGCAGTATGTTGTTTTTACTTGCGCCACTGATAGTCCTGGCGGGAGCATATCTTTCCCAAGGTGTGCCGCCATCAATTACTCGATGGCTATTACCTGTTTTATTGTGGGCAGTTGTTGCAATTGCTTATTTCCTGAAGACAGATATTTACTCTGGAACGTTATCCACATATTTGCAAACGGCCTCACTCGCGGCTGTGTTTCTGGCGTTGATCAGTCCTGTTTTTATCATGAATAACACTGGGCGTTGGAAACAGCTTATCACTGTCGGCTATATTCTGGTTTTGTCTTTGGCTACATTCTTGCCAGCCCCGGTCTATCATCCCAGTTATGTACAGGCGGATCGAGAGGAAATCGAGTTGCTGCGCTTAGCAAGTGATTATTTACAAGAACCAGGTTTGCCGATCTATACTAATGTGCCTAGAAAATTGAATTATGCAACGGATTTCGACCTGGGCTTCAATTGGTTAGATAGGACCAACGTGGATACAGACGATCTCATTCTAGATATTTCTGTGAGTAGCCCTACCGGTATTGCGGCCTATGTGGTTTTTCTTGGAAACTCCAGTAGTGACACAAGTGGTTGGATGCCAGTAGCAAAGCTAGAATCGTCCAATTACAACACTACTGTAACCGTCTTTCAAATCTCTGAAAACTAGCTCATGACGATGAAATTGCCTGGCTACTTGCGGTCACGACCTTGGCTAATGCCTTTTGTGTTAGTGATTGCTTTAGCTGTACTTATGCGTATCCTCTTCTTTGTGGGTGCAGGATTTGATAACAACTTGCCGGTCATTGGGGACATCTTAGAGATTACGAATAACCTGGGCAAAGACCCAACCCTGTCTATTCAAAGTGGTTTGGCTGACTTGCGCGCTTCAATTGGTGTTCGCAAAGTTTTGCTTTATTCGCCCCTTGTATTATTCTATGCTTTGTTTGGCTTCAGTCACACTGTAACAGTGGCGTATTCATTGTTGAGTTCCATCATAGGGGCCATCAGCATTTTTTGTCTCGTAGCCTTCCTCATTGATAAGAAAATTGCGCTGGCTGCACTATTCATTTGGGCCATAAATCCAATCGAGGTTTTCTCAGCAACCATCTTTGCACCCAATGCCTTTGTGACCATGTTGACAGTCTTCGCATTGGCGATTTTCTTATTCTCCGAAAGGGAAGATATCCGCATAGGCATGTGGATCGGCCTGCTAATTCTATTCGTCGTGGCTGCGATTGAACCGTTTTTAGCGGGTGTTTATATTCTGTTTCTGGTATTTCGATTTACCTCTCAACGTATGCCACCTAACAAGCTCCTGGCAGCCCTCCTGATCCTGCTTTTTTCAGTGTGGCTAGCAGGTTCATTTTTGGGTTTTCTCCCCGCTCAGGCAAATTTCACTTTTTATGCCTTGCTCTTGTCCCAACCCGAAACCCTTCTGCTTTTCCCAATATTGGTGTTTTCTGTAACAGTCCCACTGTTCAGGAATGAAAAAGTTAACCATACTCTCATCGCCTGGCTGGTACTGGCTGCTGTTGCTGCTTTCGTGAACGAACAGATGCCAGGTAATAGTGTCCAAGATAGGTGGTTATATTGGTTGCATATCACATTGCCTATTATTTTTTTAGGGGCAGAATACTTCGCCGGATCGATAGATAAAGAAAAGGTTAATAAGGGGATGGTTATTTCTTCGCTATTGCTAGGATTCGGGGCCTGGTTAGGGCTTCTTGGCCAACAGGCATTCATTGGGCCTTACGCTGGTAACCAGTTGACCAGTTTGAGTTCTATTTTTCCCATTTTCCGCATGATTTCCGGCTTATTTCTTATTGGTCTCTTTCTAAGCCCCATTCTGATTTCCCGTGAGCGAAATGTACTAAGGTCATGGGTTCCAATGATTCTAGTTATCCTTCTTGGCTTTGCTTTCTTACCAATGGTGGAATCGCGAGTGGATGATTACCGCTATCGTCTAATATCTGCTCGTGAGATTGTTGGCTCCCTGGAAAAGCAGGATTTGGAGTTACCGCTACTTGTTGAATCTGCGCGTATGGAAGAGCTGCTAAATTTTGTTGCTGGCTACGATTGGCCTAAAGCTGCAAATGAGTATGGTTTGCTTCCCAGTCCACTGAAGCGAATCCCGCGGGACCTGGGAACAATCGAAGATGCATACGTGCTCTTACAAGAGGATTTCTTGGATCAGGAAATTCCTGGCAACTGGGTGAGACTAGGGTCTGCGGGTGAACTAGGCAAGCCTCGCTGGGCTCTATACCGAAGCCTTACACGTGCTGAGGCGGAGCGTGTACAAACAGACCTGATGTATTCTATCGATACGTCTCTAGGGGCCGACACTTATAACTCTCTTTACGAAATCAACATAAATCTTGGCTTTGAATGTGAGGCCATTGAAGCCTGGATAAATGCCAGGCAGTTCTCGAAGGAGGAGATGACGTATATTCCCATCAGCTCTGAACTCGATTGTTTGGACGATATGGCATGGATAGACCTGGTCGATCCTCAAAAATTACGTTACGTATATCTGGTTGTGGGTGCCAATTTCGAACCTGCAGGTGCTGGTTTAGAGGACTTTCCATACCGGCAGATTTCACATAAACATCGTTTCTTTGATGACCCTCGTGTAGTAGACTTAAAACTTGTATTAGAGCCAAATTCCCTATATTTATATGAGGTTCTGGTCAGGTCTGATTTCCCCACAATGACCTTGTTTTGGGATGATGGGGCGAGCAAAGATTATCTGGAGATGCGCACCTACCCGGAATGGGAACGCCTGGCAGTACTGCTAGCAACACCTGCCTGGGAGGGTGTTCCTACGGAAGTACGAATATCGCCTGTTTTGTTTGACCATCTAGGCTTCGTTGATCTCGCAGATTGGGATCTGTGGGAACTTTCTGTTCCATAAAACAAACAGATGCGTTCACAAGAAGCAAGTTTTTTAGCATTCGGGAAAGATCTTTTTACCTATGGAATATTAGAGGGGATCGCCAGGATGATCAGTTTCCTGCTGCTGCCGATTTTTACCCGTGTCTTTGCTACCGATCAATTCGGCGCGCTGGACATCATCGTCACTATGACGAGTTTGCTTTCTACGCTGGCCTCGATGTCTCTGCCAAGCGCCATTAACCGCTACTATAACTCCTATGGAAGTGAGAAACGCCCAGTTCTTCATACGACCTTGTTACTTGCCGTCACCTTAGTTAGTGTGCTGCTTTTTGGTACTGGCTGGTTGCTTTCTGATTATTTGGCAGTTTTGTTGATCGGTACGCGCGATTTTTCAGGCTTTATTGTGCTTGGGTTTCTTGCGGCCAGCTTTACTGCTATTTCCTGGGTACCGCAAGCCTTGCTGCGAATGGACCGGCAAATCGTCAGGTATAACATCCTGAATATTCTTTATGCTTTGCTCTACGCTGGCAGCGCTCTGCTATTTGTTTTTCAGTTTTCTCTTGGACTTGCTGGTGTCTTTTGGGGCGCAGTCCTGGCTTCATTTATACAAGTGTTGCTCTCCCTGTATTGGACACGCAATAATATTGCCCCAAGGATATCGGCTGCATATTTGGTCCGGTCATTGAGATACAGCCTTCCACTTGTGCCAAGTGTGATGGTGAACTGGGTGAACAAACAGTCTGATCGCTTGGTGCTTTTGTTCTTTATTGGCCTCAGCGCTGTGGGCATCTTTGCTGCTGCTACAAGGATCGCAACGGTCATTGAATTATTCCTTACTATTTTCCGCAGGTCCTGGACACCTTATTCAATGCGCCTATTGGAAACAGAATCAGAAACACGTGACCAATTTTATGCGCAATCCTTGCTCTATTTCCTTGCTGGCTTTTTTGTTTTGGCCTTGTTCTTTTCCAGCATAGCGCCAGAATTCTTCGCTTTGATTGTGTCAGGCGAATTTGCTATCGGTATTGTGATTGTTCCCTGGGTAATGGGGGGGCTTATCCTACATTTTGCCGGACACATAGCCAGCATGGGTATTCTAATCGATGAAAAGACTCACTTGATTCCCATTGCCTCATGGACGGGAGCGATCTTGAATGTTGTATTGGCTATAATACTCATCCGAACCTTTGGGCTGCCGGGAGCGGCCGTGGGCCAATTCTTGGCAAGCTTAATCAAAGGTATTTTGTTATTGATGTTTTCTCACAGATCGTCGAGCATTCGCTTTAATACTTCAAAACTCTTTGTGATTCTATCGATTTATTCTTTGGCTTCTGGAACCCTGTTGACCATATTCTCAATGGACATTTCACCAGTTCTATCATTCTTATTCCGAATTTCGGTTCCTTTGATATCTTCAGGACTGTTGGGCTATTTGGTTTTAGATGCAAAGGCCATAGCTGCTTTACGCGCTCTTTCAGCCAGATACCTTCGGCGAACCTCATAGAAGAACGAATGTTTATTGGCTAGAATTTATTCTAGCCCTGCCAGGATAGTCTTTACTCTTGTCGCCGGACTGTAGTTGAGAGCATATTCTTTTGAGGCGTTCTGAGCCAATTTGTCTCGCAAATTACTGTCTTTGATCAGCCGCCTGATTGCCTTTGCCCACGCCTCCACATCGTCAGGTGGAACCAATAATGCTGTTTCTTCGTGACGCAACATCTCTCGATGTGCTGGAATATCTGAGGCCACTATTGATTTTTCATAAGCCATATATTGGGGGATCTTAAGCGGTGAAAGCCCGAGGCCATACGGGGCTCTGGGGCTAGGTCTGAGTTGTAAGGGGGCAAGAGCAATATCAAAGAGGCCCAAGTAATAAGGGATTTCGTTTGCGGGTTTATGTCCATAAAAAAAGATATTGCTGTTTTGGTTCCATGCTTCGGCATAGCTTTTCCAATAGGCGACAGTTTCTGAGTTTCCCCCGACGATATGGAAGGCGACATCAGGTATTTGTGATGCCGCTTGGCATAGTATCTCTGTCCCACGTAACCCAATTGTGTCCAGATAACCTGTATATCCCACGTGCTTGTTATACCGTTTGCCCGCGAAGTTGTTTTTGAAAAAAGTGGGCTTGTCTTCATTGTTAAACGTGATTGGCTCTTCCGCGCTGAGTCTGGCAATAATGAGCCTTTGGGTAGGCAGACGCTCCTGCAACATCTTTGAAAGCATGTCGGTTGTGACTACGATAGCTAGAAAATTCTTGCGTCGAACGAGTCTTTTAAAGAGAAACTTTTGAAAAATGTTCTTGCCTAAAGGTCCCAAACTATGCATTTCATAGACAATAGGAATATTTTCTGGCACAAAGAATAGCTCAAGGAGAGTTAACCGGCTATAGATTAGATCCGGTTTTAGTTTGACGATTAATTTCCTGGCAGTAATGCCTCCTTTGATGCTTTCAAACAACCCAGTCAGTGGTATTTTGCTCTTGTTTTTGCGCGATTGACGCGTATGGATTTGAAAACCACCGTGCAAACCATAGTACTCAAAAATGTTTTGGGAATCGTTATTGAATGACCGCCCAATAAGATTTACCTGGTGGCCCTCATCACTAAAGGCTTGACACATTTTGATGATACTAAGAGTGTGTGTTGTTTCGGATGGAAAGATCGCCTTAGAAAGATAGACAATGCGTTTATTCATAACCAAGTGTTTGTTGTAAGAGGGCTTCTTGTATACTTCCATACTGGCTTCTGAGATTTGATTTCCAGCCAAAATCCGGGACACTGAATCCTTGTTTTTTCCGGTAGAGAATTGAACCCGGGAGCAATCCTTCCAGTGAATATTTCAAACCACCTTTTAGTAGATTGTTCTTGTAAATAAACTCCTCTGGCAAACCAAATGCAAATTCGACTATTTTTGTGGAGAGTAAGGGGGGGCGACATTCTAGACCCACTGCCATGCTGACACGGTCAACTTTCGTCAAAATATCGTCAGGTAAATAGGTATGGAAATCCATTACTTGTGCGGCTTTTCGTGGGGATAGTTTCTGATTAAAATGGGCGCGGTAGGCCCAGAGTGCATCATAATCACCTGGAATTCCGAGCTTTTTGCTCCATAAGATTAGTTTTTTTTCCGGTAAGCTTTTCCGGAGGCGTGCGTACATAGCAATGGGGTCTTTTATTTGTAAAAGCTCGATGAGTCTTTTGTGAGGCAGCCAACTAGGTATAGGAAACATCGGAAGATTAGAAAACACTTTACTGTTCTGCAAATCATGGATAAGTTTGTAGTCAGCGTACCAAGGATAACCCCCGAAAAGTTCATCACCACCATCCCCTGAAAGGACAACCGTAACATGCCGACGAGCGAACTCACTGATGAGATACGTGGGTACACAAGAGGTGTCCCCGAAAGGCTCGTCAAACCAATTTGCCATTTTCTCTGCGAGATTCTCCATCTCAATATTTAGAAAAGTGAAGGACCTGTGGTGGCTGTTTGTTAGTGTAGCAACTTCTTTCGCATAAGGGGCTTCGGTGCGTCCAGAACCGGTGAAGTCAACATAGAATGTTAAGGGTTGTGAAGCTTCCTTGGCCCCCATGTAGGTAACTATTGAGGAGTCAATCCCTCCACTAAGTAAAAAGCCTAATGGGACGTCACTGATTAGCTGATCTTCTACATTTTGTTCTAGAAGAGAAACCAATTCTTTCCGCAAATCAGTGTGAGATTCATCTCGTTCTTCAACGGAAAGCGACCAATAGGGTTGAACAGATATTGTACTTTCGGTTAGACTAAAACGCATTAAACTGGCGGCAGGCAATTTGTAAATCCCTCGGTAAAGACTCTTAGGAGCAGGGATGAAGCGGTAGGTCAGGAAATCAAAAATGGCGCTTTCATCTACCGAAGGTTCTTCTTTACCAAGCCAGCTGGTAAGTGCCTTGAGTTCGGATGCCCAGGCAAAGCGATGGCCGTCATGAAAATAATATAGTGGTTTTATACCTACACGATCACGAATGGCGAAAAGTTTTTGCTTTTCCGCATCAAAAATAATGACAATGTACATGCCTTCAATGCGCTTAGCCAAACCTTCCAGACCCCAATGCTGGTAACCATATAAAGCAACCTCAGAATCCGATTGGGAGAAGAAAGTGTAGCCTGCTTTTTCAAGCTCAGTCCGGAGTGCTTTAAAGTTATAGATCTCCCCATTAACTGTGATGGCAACATTTTTGTCTTCTGTAACCATTGGCTGACGCCCTGCATCTGACAGATCGATAATGCTTAGTCGCCGTTGCCCCATGTATAGTCCATCGTGTATCCATTCCCCGGATTGGTCAGGTCCGCGGTGTTGTAGAATATCCCGTGCTTTTCGGGCACGAGACTTGTCTAAGTCTTGGGGATCATAAACTCCAAATAAACCGCACACGATGATCTCTATTGATTGAGCAGAGAAAGATTATCATTTCCCATTCTTAAAGATAATCCCTTGCCCTGTAGTTAGATGTGTTACTGAAGTTCCGTGCTGGATGGCAAATTCATCCATTGCCTTTTTTGCTCCGGGACAGATCTCAGATCCATAATCATCACAGATGATTATGCCCCCATTTTGTAACCTGGGATAAAAAAAATCTAAAGAGTCGAGAGTTGGTTCATAAAGATCTACATCGATGTGGACCATGCTAAAGATCGAATCTTTGATTTCATTGAACCTTTGAGGAATCCATGCCTTAAATAGAGAATATCTTCCAGAAAATCTTTCTAGATTGGATGACGCATAGTTCATACCAATTGCTAAATCGTTTTCCTTCCACTTGGCTAAGCGCGCTTTATCGACTTTGTCTTCTTCTTTTGGTTTGGATAATCCCTCAAACGAATCAAAGCCAAAGAGGTGCTTCCCGGTTCCTTCAGTAGCTGCTAACATCAAGAAACTACTGCTTCCTCTATGCACACCGCACTCAGCCAGGTCCCCGACTACTTGTCTTTGGGCTTTGGCAAGATTGTAGAGATTGAATTTCCTTTCATGGATAATTTTTGAGCTTTTGTTTTCTGGAAATTCCCCCCATATTTTTAGAAATTCTTGGTCTGTAATCCAGGCTAGATTTTTATTGTACAGGCGAAAATTGTTCCGTATTGCTAATGAATCAAGGATTTCATGGCGTGCTTCGTACCGGTCTTGCTCATTACCGAAAATAGCTCGGAAAACATTTGGAAGGATACGCTTTATGGATATTGTCATTGGATTTTTTTATCACATTCATGTGGATCATGTGAGTATACTTTACTGGAAGGCAAATTGTATTTGATAAGCGCAGAAAATCTCTAAGCGTTATTTTCCCATAGAATGAGTTTTGGATTATTATTCTAATTTAGATAGTAGCATCCGATTATAGTTGGCTACTTAGTATACCTAATAAATATCATTGCTTTTCTATCCAGTACTTGCTTGGATAGATGTGTTTATCTAGATAGGATTCCGGAGTTGTTTTGGACTATGATGGTAGCGTATTGGGGTAGAGGTTAAGAACATGAATAAATTTTGGAGCGAACTTCCTAAATATTTTATTGAGAATTGAACTATCTGGTTGAAATCCCCGGCTCAAATGAATAAACCCCCAGACTATCTCCAGAAGATAAATCACAGACACGCGGCTTTGTTGATGTGTGGACTGTTTGCTCTTGTCGCTTCCGGACTAAGCATATTGCGTGCCCCGCAAGCGGATGAGACCTGGTACCTGCTTGAAACCTGGATCATTACCGAGGCACTCCAAATTGGGGAGTGGTTTGGCAATTATGGTGTAGCACTCCACGGATTCCTGTTTAAGCTGCCAGTTGCAATGGCTTTCCTGCTTACAGGCCCATCTGCATTTGTCGCTGCACTATTTACAGTGATTTTAGCAACCTTGTCTGGTTGGCTATTCTATTGCTTTCTGCGAGACCACTTTGGATATAGCTGGTGGGCAGTAGCTGGGATGGCGTTATTCCTGTTCGGTTTTGAGATGCTGCGTAGCACGCCAACCTACCTGCGCGAAATACCTCTCGTGTTTTCGATCATTCTCTTTTTGTATCTCTATTTACAAAAGAGCACCCCGTGGTTAATCGGTTTGGCCCTGTTACTCCTTTTGGACGCAAAAGAGTATGGTTTCTATATCGCTGCGCCAGCTTATATCGCAGTACTTTGGCTTGAAGAGTACAAGCGCGCAGAGAGCAATTTGTCGAAGATCAACCTGAGTCGAGGTATATATCGAACATTTGCAGGCATATTACCCGCCTTTTTGCTTCTGTTTTTATCTGTCACCACCAGCCTGGTTCCTATCAATATGTACAATGCGGAATTGCTGGGGCTAACAAAAAATGGATTTTTTGAAGTGTCAAGTGATTTTAGTTTTGTTGCGGCGACGACAAACCAGCTTGAGGGTGAGGAAAAATCAATCCCCTCCATTGCCCAAGACACAGACAATGAGAGAGAATCTGCCATAATATTTTTGCTTAATAGAGCTATCGGTTACACGAATAAATTACTCTTTCCCAGAACGTTTTCATTCATTGCTATTCCTGAATTAATTGCCTTGCCTTCCTTCGTGATGTCTATATTGCTGTTTAGGAAATGGTGGGACGAAAACCATTATGAGCGCTGGATTCTTCCGTTTATTTTTTGGCTATGGTTGGTTGCTTACATTCTTCGCGCTTCTCATGGGCGCTACATATTCCCTATATTCCCAATTTTTATCCTCTTTTTCATTGCTTTTTTAGAATCTGTACAAACGGACCCACGGTTCTATCGGCGTGTGGTGATAGCGGCTGGAGTTTTTGCAGGATTATCGTTGTTCTTTGAGGTCACTTTTGTTGAGGTCAAACTGATGCTGAACCTCCTGCTGGTCAATACCCTTTTCGTGTTGGTGCGGGTGAAAGCGAGGTGGGCTAGTCGGTTACCGCAATTGTATGCAGTGGTGATAGGCTTGTTTGTCATGGCTACCTCTGTGACTTCTTTTGCTTTTATGCTTAACCAGGGACAACTGGCACAGGTATCGAATTGGGGGATTGGCTATGAAGCAGATCGGATATTGGCACAAGTCGATCCAGATGAAAATATATGGATCAATCAGATCGGTTGGTCGCGCTACCCGGGTTTCATCCGCAAGGACATTGGCTCAATCAATCCTGAATTCCTTTGGTCCCTTGCCGATTTCATCCCCAAAAAACAACTTCTGCAAAGGATGGATGCTCCAAATACATTCTCCTTTGACTGGCAAAGTATTGATGAGTTCCGTAGCAGTGTTCAACAGCACAATATCACTACAATCGTTCTTATTGTGTCAACCAAAGATTCCTTCGATTTTCCCTATCAAGGGGATTTGCCTATCATTGAGCGTCAGCCCTGGACGAAACTGGCCCAAGAACTTCAGTTGAAAAACAAACACGTATACATTTTTGACATTGTCCCTGCAGATGCCCTAGAGCCAGATAGTACATCTATTCCAGTAGTGGCAGACCCGCTTTTTGCAAAATAGGATACTCTTCTATCCGATGACACTTGACCAGGTAAGCAAAATTTTGACGGCACTAGAAGCCGTTGACTATATTCACTGGAAAAGCACACAGCATCTCCTGGCTGGACTATCGGGTGATACAGACCTTGACTTATTAATTGAGCGCGAGCAGGCGAATGAAATGCGGGCCTGCTTATTGAAGGAAGGATGCAAACCAATACTGTCCTCTCCGGAGAAACAGTATCCTGCCATGGAAGACTATCTGGGGTTTGATGAGAAAGCAGGCCGCTTCCTTCATTTCCATCTGCACTACCAACTGATTCTTGGTCAACAATATTCCAAAAACCACCGTCTACCCTTTGAGTATGAAATAATCTCATCCAGGCAATTACATTCAGAATTGGGGGTTTTTGTTCCAATGCCGGAATGGGAACTGATTATTTTGATTTGTAGGCTGCTTCTAAAGTTGACGGTTTTCAGTTTTGGAAGAGGCTTTATTAGAAAAGACCTATTCCCAGACAATATCCACAGAGAGTTGGATTATTTGCTTGAGAGGATTGACACACCCAAGTTGGAGGAGATTCTCGGTTCGCAGGACACAGTCCCATCTGATGTGATTTATGGATTTCTGGAACTGTACCGGTCAGGCCAAATGCGTCTGTTGCATTTATTTACCTTCCGGAACCGATTGACCCATTCACTTCGAGGCCATCAAAGACATTCGGCCTGGTGGTCACGATACAGGTATTTCATGGGGATAAGCAAGCGTATCTTCTATCGTTTTGTGTCTCCTGGTAACAGCCCCAAAAAATGCCTTGCGAACGGAGGTTTATCTATAGCCCTTGTCGGCGCAGACGGTGCGGGCAAATCTTCACTTGTATCTGCGCTTAGAAAATGGCTTGGTTGGAAACTCTCCGTACGTGTCTTTTATATGGGTTCAAAAAAGCCTTCACTGCTCACAAACCTTACTTGGGGGCCAGCCTTCATTTCGCGTCAACTCTCTCGCCGGATACTCGTTCCGATATTTGGGAAGCAAACCATGCTTGGACGTCTTTTCAATCACTTTAATGAATTCTGGCAGGGACTTTTCGCTGTAGCTACGGCACTTGATCGTTACGCGCGTTTTCAGAGAGGTGTGCGGGCTGCCAATAATGGTGATATTGTTTTGTATGATCGTTTTCCATTGGAAGCAATTAAAACAGTTATGGATGGGCCTAAGCTGCAGGAGCACCCAGGAAGGTTATTGGGTTGGTTGGCAAGATTAGAAATGAGATTGTACGATGGCATTCGCAAGCCAGATCATGTCTTCGTTTTACATGTTAGCCCGCATGTCTCTCAGCAGCGTAAACCCGACCACGACCACAATGTGGTTGTCGATAAGATCACGGCAGTTGCCTCCTTGAAACAGTCTGAAGATGAACGACTGTTGCACATTGATGCCGATGAACCTTTCGATACAGTTCTACTAAAAAGCAAACAGCTTTTGTGGAAATTAATGTGATCATTGAACTCAGCGGCCCACCTGGGGCTGGGAAGAGTACCATTGTAAAAATGCTGTTTGAGGGACTTGCAAAATCCAGCCAGAAAGCCATGTCCCCAATTCAAGCGGAGCAGGCGCTATTTGGGGAAAGCAAACTGCGTACAGCCTTTCAGGAATTTCTGTATTTGGTTGGATTGTTTGTTCGCAGTTCCCCCTCTTTGATCGCGTTATTTTCACGGCATATGTTTCGCAAGATTCCTTGGAATCATAAATACTGGTTACTGCGTTGGCTCTTGCGGACAATTGCGCAATCAGCCATGTTACGAGCCAAGTTGGGCAATGAGGTCATTGTTTTTGATGAGGGCCCTTTTCACCAGGCTGCGACTTTTTTTACTTCTGGGAATGAAACGGCTGGTGATAGAGAAATCGCGAAGATCCTGCAATTGGTCCAGGCATCTGATCTTCTGCTAATCGTCAGTGTGCCCGAAGAACGTTGCCTACAGCGGCTGGAAGGGCGCAAGCTACCGTACCGATTGCAAGGTAAAAGCCGCCATGAAAAAAAGCAATTTCTTCACAACCAGGCAGAAGCCATTCGGCACGGCCTGAATGTCGCGGAAGGTTTGGGCTGGAATTGCGTAGTTGTAAATAATGCCCAATCGCTCGATACAACCCGTACGGAAGTAGAGCATATTTTGGAGTCTCTGGATCTTGAGTAAAGCTTCCAAAAAACCACGCGTGCTTCTCACTATCCGTCATTTTTACCCCAATGAATATGGTGCTGAGATTCAAGCCCGTCGTTTGGCCCGCGCCCTGATTCAGAAGGGCGTGAATATAACTATTCTAACTGGGCGCTATGGCAAATTGCCACGCACCGAAACGATTGATGATATCCCAATCCACCGCCACTTTATTGGCCTGTATCTGCCAGTAATCCATGAGTTGTTTTATCTGACCTCGTTGGCATGGCAGCTCTTCATTCACAGACACGAATACGACATCATCCACTTGTTCCAGGCCCAGCTTTCTGTGTTTGTAGCTGTGATAATGGGAAATATATTGGAAAAAAAAGTTATTATCCGGTCCAGCAATACAGGCCCCGAAGGGGTAGCTCAATTGCAGACGCAACTTCCTTTTGGGAGATGGTTGTTTCGCCTTCTCGATTCACGGGTGGATGCTTTTGTTGCAGTTAGCAGGGCGATGCTGGAAGAATTTGCTGCTGTCGGCTTTTCTCAAGAGAAATGCCATTTAATAAGTAATGGTGTTGAGCTGCCGGATACAACTGCAAATGACAGGGAAGAGAACTGGATTGGCTTAGACTTGCCAGAGCTTGAGGAAAAGATGGTTGCTCTATATGTGGGACGATTGACACAGCATAAAGGTGTTGAAACGCTAGTCCTTGCTTGGAGAAAAGTTGTTCGCGAATATCCTAGAGCTCACTTACTATTGCTTGGGGATGGCACCCTAAAAGAAAAATTGGCCGAGCAGGTTCAAGAAATGGGGATAGCTGAAAAAGTATCTTTGCTTGGAAAAGTAACCAATGTATCGGACTTTCTTCGCGTAGCAGATATGTTCATCCTGCCTTCACAATATGAGGGTATGCCCAATGCAATTTTGGAAGCCATGGCCTATGGATTGCCAGTGGTTACATCCAGGGTAAGCGGGGCACAGGATGTCATTATAGATAATCACAATGGTGTGCTGGCGGATTTGGACAGCCCTGAAAAGATTGCCAAAGAAATGTTAGCATTGATCGCTTCTCCAGGAAAACGAACAACCCTGGGTAGGGCCGCTCTCCAAACCATTGAGGAAAATTATTCAATGTCTGTAGTCAGCGGCCTCTATATCCAACTTTACCAATCTCTTTTGGATTGAGGCCTATCGTCCTTGTGCTATGCGTGTCCAAGGAACTCGTTTTCCCCCTTGTTCGTCATTTAGTTGAATTTTGCTTGTCTTCACATTTCGAATTTGTTTCTCCCATAGTCTCAAAACACTCGTATAATCTCGTTCATTCTATATAGATATCATCGGAGGATTAAACGCCTTATGTCATTTCCATTCCACCGCGCTCTTGTTACAGGAGGTGCAGGCTTCATCGGTAGCCACATTGTCAAACGGCTTTTGAAAGAGGGGGTTGAGGTTGTCAGTATTGACAGTTACGTCACGGGCAAATCTGAGAATTTGGCTGACCTGTCCCACGAAAACTTGCAGGAAATTGATTGCGACGTTGTTGACTACGATCAGCTCAAACCACATTTTGAGGGTGTCGACGTCGTTTTTCATAATGCTGCCTCTAAAAAGACCGTATGTTTGAAGGACCCTCGTTTAGATCTCGATACAAATGCCAAGGGTACATTTAATCTATTGGAGTTGTCTCGGGATCATGGCGTGAAAAAATTTGTGCATGCCTCGACCGGTTCTGTGTATGGGGAAGCTCAATATTACCCGCAGGATGAAAAACACGTATTGTTACCGACATCGTATTATGGCGTCAGCAAGCTTGCGGGCGAGCGCTATGCTATGGTCTTTAATCAACTCTATGACCTTGATGTCACCATTCTGCGCTACTTCCATGTATTTGGGCCTAAACAAGAGTCCAGCGAATTTGGTGGTGTCGTGGCCATATTCTCCCGCAAGGCCATTGCGGGTGAGCCTCTGCTCATTTTTGGCGATGGTGAACAGCTTCGATCTTTCACGTATGTTGAGGATGTGGTGAGTGCCAATATGCTGGTTGCCACCCATAAAGATACCAAAGGCGAGGTATACAATTGCGCCTCTGGCATCCAGGTGACCATCAAAGAACTGGCCGATAAAGTTATTGGCCTGTCGGGAAAAGAGCTTGAAATTGAGTATGGGGATTGGACCATCGGGGACATCAAGTATTTTAAAGTATCCAATGAGAAGTTGAGATCACTGGGTCTTGAATTCCAAACGGATTTTGATGCCGGCCTCAAAGATACGTTCGAGTGGTTTAAAAAGGAACTTTCCCAGGGGAATGCGTGAAGCTGATCCTGTTGTTCACGTACCAGGTCACACTGGATATGTGGGTCAAGAGTGGGCTGGTGGAGCGAGAGTTGGCCTTTTACGAGCACATGATTCGCAATGGCTTGGAGCAAGTCGCCTTGATGACTTACGGCGAACAGGATGGGGAGTATCAGGGGCGTTTCTCTGGATTTGAGGTTTTGCCCAAGATCGTCAAGAATACGCGTTTGTATGGTCTGGTCGCCCCACTGGTCCATCGCCGTGCTTTTGCTGAAACTAATGTGATTAAAACCAACCAATCCAGCGGGGGCACAGTGGGCGTAATCGCCAAGATCCTGTTTCCACGCAAAGTATTCGTGATGCGCTGTGGCTGGGTTCGCACAGAAGAGATGATGCGCCGAGATGAAGAATTGAACGGTTTCGGATTGACCTGGGCGAAATTCCTTGAGTGGCTTGGTTTTCGTTTTGCCGATGCCATCATTGTTACAACGGCTTCAGATAAGGATTACGTGCGCAAGACTTATGGAATTCCCTCTGAAACGATCCGCGTGTTTCCCAATTCGGTGGACACGAAACTATTTGCTCCATCAAAGGATCCCCTCGCGCTTATAAAACCTTTAAAAGTTATTTCTTTGGGACGTTTTGTTGAGATGAAGAACTTCCAGGGCTTGATCGAGTCTTTGGATGGCCTGGGGCAGGATATAGAATTAAGTTTGATCGGGGATGGTCCCTATCGATCTGAGCTGGAAAGGGTTGCTGAACGGGCCTCGATCACAGTAAATTTTGTGGGGCGCATTCCCAACGACCAGATTCCGGATTATTTGCGTGCCGCGGATATTTTTGTCATGCCTCAATTCTACGGCAGTGGCATGTCCAAAGTTATTTTGGAGGCCATGGCATGTGGCTTAGTGACCATTGCTTCCGACATTCGCCCTCATCGTGAAGTGTTGGAAGATGGCATTAATGGCTTTCTCTGTGGAACGACGCCCCATGAATTGCGGGCTTGTTTCGAGCGTGTGCTCGCCTTATCCTCGGAGGAACTCCAAAGCATTGCTACTCAAGCTAGGCAAGATGTACTTGCGAAGTACTCAATGGCTACCATTGCAAAACAAGAGTTAAGTATGTTTTCTGAGCTATGTCAGATCAATTGAATGCTTCCCGGCCTGAGCGGAAAATCTCCCGAATCGTCTTGCGGCTGGGCTGGGAGGGTTGCATGGATCATAAGTATGAAACAAAATATACATTTGAATCATTCGGTGAAGAGATGGATACAGCCAGTTTGAAGATCACTCACCTGACAGTACGTTGGGGCGAGATCTGGTCGGAGTTTGTCCCTGATGGCGCCTAAAGTCAGCATCCTTACTGCTGTGTATAACAGTGCGGCTTATCTGCATGAAGCCGTCGAAAGCATCCTGGAGCAAAGCTTCCGGGATTTTGAATTCATCATTGTAGATGATGCTTCCACAGATGCCACGGCCGAGATTTTGGACAGTTTCACCGATTCGCGCATCGTGCGCTTGCAGAATGGCGATAATCTTGGTTTGACGGCCTCATTGAACCGCGCCCTGGAAATCGCGCGTGGTGACTATGTCTCCCGGCAGGACGGCGATGACATCTCCTTGGAGCATCGCCTCACGCAGCAGGTGACCTTCCTAGATGCCCATCCGGATGTTGGCGTGCTGGGCACCCAGATGGACATCATGGATGCGAGTGGAGAGATCGTCGGGCGCTACGAGTTGCCGCAAACCCACGGGTTGCTGGCCTGGAATCTCTTCTTTGATCGTTCTTTTGCACATCCCACGGTGATGATGCGCCGCCAGGTTTTGCAGGATGTAGGCGGCTATGATGAAAGCTACCGTGTATCGCAGGATTTTGACCTCTGGACGCGCCTGATACAACGCACCCGTTTTGCTAACCTGCCAGATGTGCAGGTGTTGTATCGTAACCACAAGGGTGCCCTTGGGCACAGGCGTGCCGAAGAGCAGTATAACAACGTGTTGCGTGCCCGCCATGCCCTGGCTAGCCGCTTGCTGGATACAGACTTCCCCCTGGACCTGTTTGCCTGGATCGAGATCAGCCAGCAAGCGGATTGCGATCTCTTGGAAGCGCAGAAACGCGCTGTGCTTAATACCATCTTGCGGCTTGAAGAAGCTTTTGTAAACGAAAAAGTGCTTTCGGCGGAAGATGCCGAAGAAGTCCACGCCGATGTGCTCTCTAAGGTTTTGCGGGTGGGGCGCTGTGGGCAAGAAGCCACTCAGCAAGGTGGCGGTCTGCGCCAATCCATTGGCTGGGGCCTGAGCAACCCGGGCAAGGCACTGGCTAAAGTCTTGCGCAGGGGAGAACCTGCTGCTGAAGAAGAGCGGGCCATTCCTACCGATGAGCCTGGGGCAGATACTGATGCTATTCCCGGCCTGAGTGTGGTTGTGTTGTCCTACGAACGTATGGAGGGCTTGCAAGCCATGCTGGAGAGCTTATCGACCCAGGAGCTTGAAGGTGCCGAACTGGAATTGTTACTGGTCAATAACTCGCCCAGCTATGAACTATCCCAGGATGGCAAGACCCCCATCGGGCGTTTGTTGAATTCCTTTGATGATGTCAAGTTGCTGAACAGCAACTACAACTGGAGCACGGCCTCGCGTTACGCCACTGCTACCCTCGCCCGTAACGAGACCATTCTTTTCCTTGATGATGATCTGATTCTGCAAGACCCCAATTTTGTGAGTGACATGTACAAAGCTTTCCAGGAATTGGGCCCCGCAGACATCCTGTCTTGCTGGAATGAATTGTGGGTGGCTTGGGACGAGAATCAGTTGCACACAGTCTCCCTGGATTTTCAGGTGCCGGGCATCACACAGATCACTCCCACGGATACCTGTGGGCCGGGCATCTCCATGTTCAACAAAACCATCCTGCAAAATCGCACCGTACAGGAAACCGTCATGCGCCCCAAATATCCCAAAGCCGATGATATGGGTTTCGCCTTGGTCACTGCCCTGGAACATAAAGGCGGGCGTTACTACTTCCCGGCAAAAGGGCGATTGGCCTTTCACGACCAGAAAGAAAAAGGGGCGTTGGACACGCGCAGCGGCCGCTACCAGGACTTGCTGGCCCTTTACAAAGACCTTTTTAAGCAGGGCTACACACCCGTGCTTGAACGTTTGGAGAGCCTGCCGCAGCCCCAGGCCCGTCTGGTAGAATGGGCCGCCGAAAACCTGCCCGTAACCACCTTCGAGTGGTAAGGTCTTTTTCTCCCCTATGTGTGGCATTTGTGGAAACATCTCCAAAACGCCCCTGACGCCAGAAGATGTGGCTCAGGTTGCGCAGCTTAACCGGCAGCTGGCCCATCGCGGCCCGGATGGTGAGGGTCATTTTAATGACCAGCACTTGTCCTTTGCCATGCGTCGCTTGAGCATCATTGACCTCGAAGGTGGCTGGCAGCCCATTTACAATGAGGACCGATCATTAGCCATTGTGGCCAATGGGGAGATCTATAACTACGTCGAACTGCGCCCCGAATTGGAAAAGCGCGGCCACCGTTTCAATACTAATAGTGACATTGAGAACATCCTGCACCTGTACGAAGAGCACGGGCTTGACTTTGTACAGCACCTACGCGGTATGTTTGCCTTTGCGCTGTGGGATGCCAAACGCAGACGTGTGGTGCTGGCACGTGACCGTATGGGGGAGAAGCCCCTGTACCTGCACGAACGGGATGGCGAGATCTACTTTGCTTCCGAGTTAAAAGCTTTGTTGCAAACCGGTCTGGTCCCCCTTGAATTGGACCCTGTCGCCGTCAATAATTACTTCCACTACCAGTATGTACCGGAACCGGCTACACCGGTCAAAGGCATCCGCAAGCTGCCCGCCGGGCATCTGCTGGTTATCGATATTGATCCCTGGCAGGTGGAGCAGCACTGTTACTGGCGCATGGAGGATGCCGAACCGCTTGAAGGCGACCCTGTTGAACTGATCCGTGCTGAACTGGAACGCGTCAGCGAGATCGTGATTCGCTCTGACGTGCCGGTGGGGGTGGCGCTTAGCGGTGGTCTGGATTCCAGTGCCGTGGCCGCTATGGCCTCGGCCAAGTATCCGGGCACGATGGAAGCCTTCAGCGTGGGCTACCCGGGCCGCCCGGAGCACGACGAGCGCAACGATGCGCAGGCACTGACTGAACATCTGGGCATCCCTTTCCATGATATCGAGTTGCATCAGGATGAGATGCTGGCTTGTTTTGAGGAGCTGGTCGGCTGGCGCGATGATCCCATTGCAGACATCTCCGGCTATGGTTATTACGCTGTCAACAAGATTGCCCGCCAACACAACGTGCCTGTCTTGCTGCAGGGTCAGGGCGGCGATGAACTCTTCTGGGGCTACGATTGGGTGCGCCAGGCCCTGCGTGAGTCGACCCAAAAGCTGGCCTCCTCCCAACCCGGCCTGGGCAATTTCATGCAAAGCCTTGAGTTATTCTTACCCAAGTCATTGAACCGCCAGGGCCTGGGTCCCTGGGGAGAGCAACTGGGCGGGCTGCTACCCAGTTGGCAGCGTTATCGTCGCCGTACGACCAATCCCGATCAATTGATTTTTTATGACTTGGCCAAAGACTTTGCGCGTGCCGAGCGCAGGGTAAGCAGCATATATGCTCCGGCTTTCCAGGAAGCATTAAATGGCGGTAGCCCCTACGACATCTTCACCGTTAAACAACCCTGGAGTGACCCGGCTGTGCTGCTCACCAAATTGATCAGCCAGACCTATCTGCTGGAGGACGGCGTGGCCCAGGGAGACCGCCTCAGCATGGCCAATTCTGTGGAACTGCGCCTGCCGTTACTGGATTACCGTTTTGTGGAAACAGTCATCGGTTTGCGCAAAGCCCAGCCGGACTACCATCTGCCTCCTAAACACTGGCTGAAGCAGGCCATGCAGGGTGTTTTGCCTGATTGGGCGCTCAATCGCCCCAAACGCGGCTTTGAACCCCCGGTGCGCCAGTGGCATGCTGCTATCTTTGAAAAACACGGCGACGCTTTGCGTGATGGTTTGCTCGTCCAGCAGCAGGTACTCAATCCGGATAGTGCTGCCAAGCTTGCCACGGGCGTTTACCCCAAACGCGCCATTACCCCTATGTCTTTCAAAGCGCTTGTGCTGGAACTGTGGGCGCGGCAAATGACCGCTTAGTCCTGCTTGTTATGCCCCGTATTACTTTCGGCATCATCGCCCTCAACGCCCAACCCTTTCTGGAATACAACCTGCGCGCCCTTTATTCCTTCGCTCATCAGATTATCGTGGTGGAAGGTGCTGTTGAAGCAGCAAGATCCATGGCGACCCCCGAAGGCCACTCGACAGACGGCACTTACGAGATGCTGAAACGCTTCAGAGAAGTTGAAGATCCTGAGGGCAAACTTGTCCTGGTGACTGCTGAAGATGAAGGGACGGAAAACAGATTCTGGGAAGAAAAGGATGCCATGTCCCAGGCCTATGCCAGCCGCGCCACGGGTGACTGGCTCTGGCAGGTAGACAGCGACGAGTTCTATTTTGCCGAGGATATAGAAGCGGTGTGTAAGCTTTTGGATAGAGATTCTGAGATCTCCACCATCTCCTTCCCATACCGCGAATTTTGGGGTGGTTTTGATTACATCCAACGCGGTCGCTGGTACGATTATGAGCACCCGGCCTTCCATCGCCTCTTTCGCTGGGGCGAGAACTACACCTATTCTGCCCACCGCCCTCCTACCGTATTAGATCAGCAGGGCCGTGATCTGCGCACACTGAAGTGTTTAGATCATCAGGATATGAAGCGCAGAGGCATTTATTTGCATCATTATTCCTACGTATTCCCCAAACAGGCCGAGGCCAAAGTCGGTTATTATTCGCATGTGAATTGGACGGATGCTTTTCGAAATAACCAGCGTTGGCTGGAAGACAGTTATTATGGTCTGAAAGCCCCTTTGCATATCGGCGAAAGACAGCAGGACTTGCAGTGGCTGGAGCGCTATACGGGTCCACACCCGGGTGCGATCCAACAAATGCGCGAGGATATTGCAAAAGGTAGGCTGGAGATAGAAGTGCGTGACAGCCAGGATATCGAAGTCCTTTTGCACTCACCCACTTTCCGTGTCAAGCGCCGGTTGGCGGCCATTTATCTGTTCGCCTTCTGGCACGCACGCCGTTTCATCAAACCCATCACGCGTTTCATCCGCCGGACATTTTCTTCCCAGGAGCAAACCTAAGCATGACGATATTCGACTGGATGGAAGATACTGGCCCATACCAGGCTGTACGCAATGGCATGAACATGGGGCTGGTCAATTTCTTCCAGCGCCACGTGTTTGAGGGCCAACAAGGTTTGCGTGTGGCCGAAGTGGCCTGTGGCAGCGGTTATGCTTCGCACCTCATTGCCCAGAGGCCGGAGGTGGGCCTCAGCGTGGCCGCCGACATCAACATGATCTACCATCAGCAGGCCAATCTCAAAGAGTTTGATGCCCGTTTTGTGCTGAACGATATCTTTAAACCATCCTTTGAGCCGGCCTCTTTTGATCTGGTGTGGAACAGTTCATCCGTTGAGCATTTTGAGGATTCACAATCGGCTGTCGCTGCAATGACATCAATGGTCAAACCAAGCGGCCACGTTTTTGTGGGCGTGCCCTACGTATACGGCCCTATGGCCATGTATTACCTGATGCCCACTGAAGCGCAACGCGAGTGGGTGGGTAAACCTTTTACGGGCAGCCGCCTGGAGCACATCTTCCAGGAGGTAGGGCTGGAGCCTTTGAAGCAGATCGTGTACCTGGCGCGTAGTTTTGTAGGTATCCTGGGGCGTAAGAAATAGCTTCTCCCTTGACAAATAAATGAGTGCCCAAACCACCTATGACCTTGCCGTGATCGGTGGCGGCATTGTGGGGTTGGCCACGGCCATGGCGATCACAAAGCGCGATGAGCTTTCTGTGATCGTGCTGGAAGCCGAGGATGAGATCGCTGCCCATCAAACAGGCCACAATAGCGGCGTGATTCACTCTGGGTTGTACTATAAGCCGGGCAGCCTCAAAGCTCAGAACTGCGTCAATGGGAGGGAACTGCTTTACCAGTTCTGTGAAGAACAAGGGGTGAATTACGAACGCTGTGGCAAAGTGGTGGTGGCTATAAATGAGCGTGATCTGGCTGCACTGGAAACTCTGGAAGAACGCGGGCGCGCCAATGGTCTATCTATTGAACGTCTGAATGCGGAAGAACTCAAAGAGAAAGAGCCACATGCTGAGGGCATAGCAGCCTTATGGGTGCCTGAAACAGGTATCGTCGATTACGCTCAAGTTGCGCAGGCTTATGCAAGGCAGGTAGAAAGCTCTGGGGGAGTGATACAAACTGGTACTCGCCTTTTAGATGTGATTTCAGATCAAGACGCATTGCAATTAGTTACTTCCCAGGGAGAGATAACTGCGTGTTATCTGATCAATTGTGCTGGCTTGCAGGCTGATCGCGTCGCCAAATTCTGCGGCTTCGAGCCTGACATCCGCATCGTGCCTTTTCGCGGTGAGTATTATGAGCTTGTCCCGGAACGCCGTCATTTGGTGAAAAACCTCATCTATCCGGTGCCCGACCCACGCTTTCCATTCCTCGGTGTGCATTTCACGCGCCGCATCGATGGTTCTGTGGAAGCAGGTCCTAACGCAGTGCTGGCCCTCAAGCGCGAAGGTTATCGTTTCCTGCAGGCTAACCTCAAAGACATGTGGGACACCTTCTCTTACGCGGGCTTTTGGAAGCTGGCCGGAAATTATTGGCAGATGGGGGGCATGGAGCAGTTGCGTTCTTTGAGTAAAGGGCTGTACGTAAAGGCTTTGCAACAACTCATAATGGAGATCACCAGAGATGATGTAGTACGTGCGGGGGCTGGAGTGCGAGCCCAGGCGCTCTCTTCTTCAGGTGCACTGATCGATGACTTTTATATCGTGGAAGATGCGCGCATGCTCCATGCGCTCAACACCCCTTCACCAGCAGCCACCGCCTCTATCAGCATTGGGGAATATATCGCCAATCGCCTGATGAATAAGCTGGAAAAACGCATGTCTTAAATATCAGCCCCTTGCCCTCATTTGAGTGGACTGGCGTATAATCTGCCGCATGACTTCACAAACTGGCGTTGAAAGCGTTGAATACAATGGCGTCAAGTACGCCGAGATCATCTGGGCGCACCAAACGGTCGAAAAGACTACCTTTTTCTCGCCCGACGAATCCTCCTTCCAATTTGGCCTTTTGGCCCACAAAGCAGGCTTCGAAGAGCCGCCGCATTATCACCAGCCGGTTGAGCGCACCATCTCCGACCTGCAGCAGATGTTCGTGGTACAGCGCGGGGTGGTTGTCGTCGACCTCTACGGTGACGATGGCGAACTCCTGCGCGAGATCGAGATGCATGCTGGGGATGCTGTCGTGCTGATTCACGGCGTGCACGCTATCCGCGTTTTGGAAGACATGCAGTGCATTAGCGTAAAACAAGGGCCTTATTTAGGGGAAGAGCGCGATAAGGTCTTTGTGGACTTTGATAAATCATGATCCCCGTTTTTGATCCGGTTATCAGCGAAGATGAGATCGAGGCCGTTGTAGCGGCTCTGCGTCGCGGCGAGGTCTCCGGCACCTTTGGCGAAGCCCTACCCGCCTTTGAGCAGGAATTCGCCGAGTACGTGGGCTGCAAACACGGCATCGCGGTCAACAGTGGCTCTTCAGCCTTGCAGATCGCCGTGGCCGCGGCTGGCATCGACCCCGGTGACGAAGTGCTGGTCAGTGCCAGCACCAATATCGCTACTGGCCTGGCGGCCTACCATAACGGCGCGGTGCCCATCTCGATAGACTCCGAACCTATTACCTGGAACATGGATGTAGAGATCGTTGAAGAGTTAATTTCCCCGCGCACCAAAGCTATCATCCCCGTGCATCTTTACGGACATCCGGTAGACATGGATGCCCTCATGGAAGTGGCCGAGAAACACGATCTTGTGGTCATCGAAGATTGCGCCGAGTCGCATGGGGCTACCGTGCGGGGGCGCATGACGGGCAGTTTTGGCGATATGGCCTGCTTCAGCTTTTACGCCAATAAGGTCATCACTACGGGCGAGGGTGGCATGATCACCACCAACGACGACGAACTGGCCGAACGCCTGCGCCTGTTACGTAACCTGGGTTTCACCAAACCGCGCTTCTGGCACGAAGTCCCTGCTTTCAACTTCCGTATGCCGGGCTACGTGGCGGCCTTAGGGCTGGCGCAGTTCCACAAGATCGACCACATCGTGGAGCAAAAGCGCCGCGTGGCTCATACCTACAATAAATATCTGGCTGACATCCCGGGCTTGCAATTGCCGGTCGAACTGGAATGGGCCAAGAACGTCTACTGGATGTATGCTCTTGTGGTCAAACCCGAATTTGGTGTATCCCGCGACCAGCTTGTTGAAACCTTGTGGAATGAAGCCGAGATCCAGACGCGTACTTTCTTCTGCCCCATGAACCAGCAGCCCTTCTTCCAGCAAATGGAAGGTTATCGTGATGCGCCCTGCCCGGTAGCGGATGAACTCTGGCAAACAGGTTTGTACTTGCCCTCGGCCTGGAACCTCACCGAAGAGACCATCAAACTGGTCAGTGACGCCATCCGCGCCGCGCACAAGGCTGCCCAGTAGCCTGATGGAAAGCTCCTATATCGGCAAACACGCCGAGTATTACAACATCTTCTACCAGGACAAAGCCTATGCTCAGGAAGCTGCTTTCGTCCATGCCTGCCTCCAGCGCTTTGGCGATGGGGCAACGACGCGTGTGCTGGAGTTGGCCTGCGGTACGGGGCGCCATGCCTTTGAACTGGAAAAGTTGGACTACGAGCTCATTGCCACCGATTATTCGCCGGACATGCTTGCCAGCGCCACACAAAGTGCAGAAGCTTCCGGCTCCAGAGTAGAGTTCCGTCAGGCTGATATGCGCGATTTCGCCATTCCCGAAGCGCCTTTTGATGCCGTCGTGTGCCTGTTTGATTCCATCGGTTACGTGCAGACCAATGAAGCTATCGCCGATGTATTGGCCAACGTGCATAAGCACCTGAGGCCCGGCGGTCTGTTCGTCTTTGAATTCTGGCATGCCGCCGCTATGTTGAACGGTTTCGACCCACTGCGCGTCAAACGCTGGCCGATAGACGGTGGCGAACTACTACGCATCTCCGAAACTGAATTGGAACCGGACAAGCAACTGGCCTACGTCACATACACGATCTATGATCTGCAAGATTCGGGGAGCTATACTCAACTGAGCGAAACCCAGACCAACCGTTACTTCCTCAAAGGGGAGATGCAACACTGGCTGGAAACTGCCGACCTGCAACCTTTAGCCTGGTTTAATGGCTTTCAGGATGACGAAAACATTGACCAGGACACCTGGCACATCGTGGCCGTTGCCCGGCGTGGGGAGTGATTGGCTGTGAAAGTCGGCGTAGTTGTTGATAACTACACTCCCGAAGATGGCGGGGCTTATACTTTTCAGGCTGAAGTAGTACGCGTCCTCACACGCTTGGCCTCCGACTGCCAACATGATTTTGTTTTTCTCTCCCGTGACCCCGATGCAATCAGAAACGATATAAACGGCGACCTGGAAGCTGTTCGGCTACCCAAAGCCGGCTTGCTAGATAAACTGCGCTCCCGTTTGGGCCGCGACTACCCCAGCCTGAGGCGCACGCGTCGCTGGCTTAGCCCATTGGACAAAGCGGCTAATAAAGCTGAGCTAGATTTTCTGTGGTTCCTCGGGCCCCGCAGCCAGGAAACTGATACTCCCTTCCTCACCATCGTGCTGGACCTGCAACACCGCTTGCAACCCTGGTTCCCGGAAGTCTCTGCTCACGGGGAGTGGGCCAGTCGTGAAGGCCCCCTTAGCAAACATCTGCGCCGTGCGGCAGGTATTATCGCCGGTACGCAAGCGGGCAAAGCCGAGATCGAGCGCTTTTACCAGGTTCCCGGTGAGCGCGTGCATATCCTACCCCACCCTACACCAGCTTATGTGCTTGAAGAGTCCGAAAGTGGCGGGCAGGAGGTGTTGGATAAGTATGGTCTGCAACCAGGCTATCTCTTTTATCCAGCACAGTTCTGGGCCCACAAGAACCACGCCAATCTGCTGCAGGCTCTCAAGCTGCTACGTGATGAACACGACCTGAAGCTTGACCTTGTGCTGTCCGGTGCGGATTACGGCAACCTGGCCTACGTTGAACAATTGGTCGGTGAGTTGAGGCTGGAGGAGCAGGTCCATTTCCTCGGCTTTGTGCCGCAGGCTGACCTACCCGCCCTCTACAAAAATGCCTTTGCTCTCACTTACCTGACCCTCTTTGGCCCGGAAAACCTACCCCCATTAGAAGCCTTTGCTCTGGGTTGCCCGGTGGTGGCCTCAAATGTGTCTGGCGCGGAAGAGCAGTTGGGCGATGCGGCCATGTTGGTTGAGCCCACCAATCCGGCCCAGATTGCCAACGTCATCCGCCTGCTGCACGATGACCATGAGATGCGTCAAACACTGGTTGCGCGCGGCTTGCGGCGTGCCAGCAAGTGGACGGTGGATGATTTCGTGCGCAGCGTGTTCGCCATTCTGGATGATTTTGCGCCGCTGCGCCGTACCTGGGGATCTTCCTGAGGCCGTATGCCCCCCCGCCTATCTGTAGTTACATCCCTTTATAAAGGCGCTGATTATCTGACTCCTTTTTTGGAGAACCTTGCTCAACAAAGTCTCTTCGAAGAACTTGAACTGGTGCTGGTGCATAACGCCCCGCAGCCCGAAGAGCTGCTTATTCTTGATACCTTTAGACAGAACCACCCCGGAAAAACCCAACATATTGTCGTAGATGAGGTTGAAACTTTAGGAGCCTCCTGGAACCGCGGCTGGCAGGCTGCCGGTGGTGACTACATCGCTATCTGGAATGTGGACGACCGCCGCACCCCGGATTCGCTTGAGCGCCAACTGGGCTGGCTGGAGGCTAATCCCGAGGCTGTTGTTTGTTACGGCGACCTGTACGAGGTCACAGAGTATGGGCTGGAAGAAGGCGATTTTATTTCCACACCTGCTTATTCCTTAGGTCGTTTCCGTCGCAGTTTTCCTCAACGCGGCGCTTTCCTGGTTTTCCGCAAGGGTATTGTTGAAAGCCTGGGCTATTTTGATGAGCAATTGCAGGTTGGCCCTGACCTGGATTTCGCCTGGCGCATTGCTGCCCGCGGTATGCACATGGGCCGCGCCGGTGGCGTGATGGGCTATTTCACCAATGCCGAGCAAGGCTTGAGCACTCGCGACGGCGCTCGTCGCTCGGCCATTGAGCGCACTACCTTGCAACTGCGTTACGGCGTCTTCGACAAGGTACGCTCGGAATATTTGCGCGAAGCTGAGAGTTACCGTCTGGATGCTGTGCAGAACTTTGGCGAATGGGTAGCAGTGGAGAACATTTTGCCGAGCTACAAAAACTATTTGACTCTCCGGCAACCTTTGCGGCTTTTCGGCTGGCTGCGTAATGCCCTCCGAAACCTTTTCCGCCGCCTGGGCATCCTGCGCGCCATATACGCTCTGCAAGAACGTTTTATCCAACGCGAGATTTAAATGCCGCGCCTCAGTGTCATCATCCCCACCTATAATCGGGCAGCATTATTGCAGGAAGCCATTGCCAGCGTGCAGGCCCAGACTTTCACGGATTTTGAGATTATCGTTGTGGATGACGGTTCCACGGATGGGACGCAAGCCCTCCTGGAACGATTGAATGTCGAAGGCGTTTTGCGCTATGCAGTACAGGAAAATGCCGGCCCGGCCGCCGCGCGCAATCGTGCCATTGCCATGTCTGAAGGGAAATACGTCACCTTTTTAGATGATGATGACCTCTATGTCCCTAACAAATTAGAGCGAGAGGTCGCCTACCTCGAGGCTCACCCTGACATGGGCCTGGTGCACTCTGATTTCATTAAATTCGATGCCAAGCACCCCGACCTTGGCTACCGTGACACTTCCTTCTTCTCAGGGCATGTTTACCCGGGTCTTTTGACCTACTGGAAACAGTTCATTGCCACACCCACGGTCATGCTACCACGCCGTGTATTGGATGAAGTCGGCGACTTTGACGAGCGCCTACGCTGGGGCGAAGACCCGGACATGTGGCGACGCATTGCTCGGCGTTATCCCCTCGGCCACATCCCGGAGGCTTTAGCCAAAATCCGCGTGGTGGCTGCCAGCAACTCTGCCGATAAAACGCGTGCTGCCCAGGCTTTCGAAAATTATTTACAGATTGCCATTGAGGATGATCCCGAACTTGCTTCATCATTGCGCAGACGCGCTTATGCGGGCATGTATACCAACACAGCCTTGAACCTGTTGGGTGAGGGCCAGCGTGAGGACATGCCTCTGGTGCGGCAATACAGCATCAAAGCCCTGGCACATTGGCCGCTGGCTGTCAAAGCTCTTGTAGCCTGGAAAGTGTCCTTAGTGCCACTCGCCGTGCGGGCGCGTTTAGCGGCCCTGTGGCGGGGTCTGCGCTACGCTCGTCAGAGCAACTGAAGTGCGATAGAATCTTGCGGCTGTGCCTCTCGCTGCGTATAGCCGAATAACCATGCCAACTTCTCTAGACAAGCCCCCCATTCTATTCCTCGGTACGCAAATGGCGCGCGCAGGAGCGCAGGAAGTGCTCTTAACGCAGGCGCGCTGGTTTCACGCCCAAGGCTACTCTGTCCAGGTGGCTTTCTTCTATGACAAGGAAGGGCTGCAAGAAGAGTGGCTGGCGGCACACCCCTTCCCCATCCACAATTTGCGCGCCTGGCGCTGGGACGCTGACGCGTTTAGCAATATATTGCGCTTGTTGCCCGGCTTACTGCGTCTGTGGTTTTTGCTGCGACGCGAGCGTGTACAAATTGTTGAGGCCTTCACGCCACACAGCAATGTGCTGGGTCTGCCTGTGGCCTGGCTGGCGCGTGTCTCGCAACGTATCGCTACTCACCACGGCTATATTGAAGGCGCGTCTCAGGGGCTGGCGCGGGCGCACGGCTGGCTGGTCAGCAGCGGTTTGGCTACCCATATGGTGGCTGTGTCCGAGCGCGTGCGCCGTATCGCCATTGAAGAAGAGGGTGCCAGAGCAGAACGCGTCAGCGTGATCACCAATGGTATTGAATTGGCCGATGTACAAAAATTTTCTAAGGCAGAAATTGCCAGCCTGAGAGCATCCCTGGATGTTCCTGAGAGCACCTTGCTGGCCTTGACCGTTGGCCGCCTGATGGAGCAAAAAGGCCACACCTACTTGCTGGATGCCATCCCCCAGATATTGCAGCAGTGTCCTGATGTGGTCTTTGCCTTTGCCGGAGAGGGGCCCTTGCGTGCGGAGCTTGAAGCCAAAGCATCAGAGCTTGGTATTTCAGAAGCTATCCGCTTCTTGGGCCTGCGAGACGATATTCCCTCCCTTCTTCAGGCCGCCGACATATTCCTGATGCCCTCTTTGTGGGAAGGTTTGCCTATTGCCATGTTGGAAGCCATGCGTGCCACATTGCCGATTGTGGTCAGCGAAGTTGAAGGTGTTGAAGATGTCATCGTTGATGGCAGGAATGGTGTCTTAGTTGCTTCCAAGGACGTCCCCGGCTTAGCCGCCGCAGTGATCAAATTGCTCAAAGATCCCCAAAGGCGCGTCAAATTGGGCGAGGCTGGCAGGGAAACCCTTGCGGTAGAATACACCGTCGAGCGTATGTGCAAACAATATGAGGCTCTCTTTTTGAACCAGAATACGGGGGATGACCGTGCGTGAAACTAATTCTCCCCTGAAGCCGACTCAGCGCCTGATCACTTTTGCTGCTTTTGTGATTGTCTTGCTGCTGGCTGGTGCAGAGCTTTTCTCTGTCGGCTGGGGTTCGGGCAATTGGTTGGGACAGCTATCCTCCAAGTGGGCTTTGGCGCTGGCGGGTTTCACTCTGGGAGTCTTGGCTCTAGCAGCAGGTTTGTATGGTCTGCTTTGGGAGCAGCCGCGTGTGATCCAATGGCGTGCGGTACTTTTGAGCTTGACTACGCGTTTGAATGGCCTGCGTTGGCTGCTGGCTGCTTTGGTGGCCGCGGTCCCTGCCTGGCTTTTCGCCTATTCATCCCTCAGCCTCATTTTTACCGGGCTGTTTCTACGCCTGCTTATCTTTGTGATTGTCATAGCCGTTGTAGCAGTCCTGTTGTCCCGCTCAGAGGAGAGCTTGCTCACCTGGTCCTCCGTGTTGTCTGCCGGCGTGATCGCAGGCGCTGTTTTTGTGCTGGCTGAAGCCCTGACGCTGGTGACTAACTATCCCTTTGCCTTATATTGGTCCGAGGGCAACCGCATTTGGGATTATTCGGTTGGCTTTGGGGCCGAGCGCTACAACTATTCCGGCCCTGAGCCGATCTTCGCCTGGATCGACCGCGGCCGCCAAAGCCTGTGGGGCCTGCCCTTCCTGTTGGATAACGCTTCGATTGCCCTTGTGCGGCTGTGGAGCGCCATCCTTTTTACCTTGCCTTATGCCATCCTGGGCTGGGCTGTCTTCCGCCCCCTGAAAGAGGCCCGCTGGCAATGGTTGCTGTTGGGCTTGTGGGCTTTGTTGTTTCTCAACCAAGGCCCTATTTACACCCCCCTGGTGTTAAGTGCTATCCTGGTGGCCCTTGCCCGACGCCGTCCAATTTGGATCGCTTTACCGTTTGTCTTTGTGGCGGGATATTACGCAGAGCTTAGCCGCTTTACCTGGATGTTCGCCCCCGCCATGTGGGCCGTTATGGCCACCCTGGCTGACCCGATAGATGACAAGTTGGGCTGGAAAGATTGGCTCAAAGCCGCGGCCCTGGCCGTAGCCGCTACCTGGACGGGTGGCATCCCCTTCCTGATCGGCAACCTGCGCAGTCTGCTGCCCAGCGATGCCCCTGCTGTTGAGATCGACCCGGCTGCCGCCGCGCAGGGTGAGGTCGGCATCAATACCATCGAAGGCGCCACTGCCGTGATCGGCAACCAGGATTACATCTGGGATCGTCTGTTGCCCAACGCCACTTATGCCCCGGGAGTGCTACTGGCCCTCGTGCTGGCCTGCCTGCCCCTGTTGTTGTTATTGGCCTACCTGGTGTACACGCGCCGCTGGAAGCTCAACCTCTGGCAGGTGTTGGCTGTTGCTGGGCCATTGGGAGCCTTCCTCGTTGTTGGTCTGATCGCCAGCAGCAAGGTGGGGGGCGGCACCAACCTGCACAACCTGGACATGTTCCTCATTGGCATGTTGTTTGCGGCTGCGCTGGCCTGGGAGGCCGGTTTGTATAAACACCTTGCTTCGCTCGCCAACGCTTCTGCCTGGAATAAGGCATTGTTGCTGGGCATCGTCATGATCCCGGCATTCACACCCATGATCCAGGCGCGGCCTCTGCAGTTGCCTACCCCTGACAAAGTGGAGAATGCCTTGAGCGCCATCCAGGAAAGTGTCTCGTGCGCCGCGCAGCATGGCGAAGTACTCTTTATGGACCAGCGCCAATTGCTCACCTTTGGTTTTGTGGAGAACGTGCCTTTGTTGCCGGAATACGAAAAAAAATATGTCATGGATCAGGCCTTATCTGCCAATGTCTCTTATTTTGATGAATTCTATACGCGCCTTGAAGCTCATGAATTTTCGCTAATCGTCATCGACCGCCAGGCTATCCGCTTCCAGAACGACGGCAAATTGGATGTGGAGAACAACGCCTGGGTGCAGTGGGTTACCGTGCCGCTTGTCGAGCACTACGAGTCCATCCAGAATTACAAGCAGGTCGGTGTGGAGATGTTTGCGCCCATTGGCCGCAGTTATGATTGCCCGACTTATGGGGAATGACCGCCGTAGCCTCTTCCTGAAGATATATTTAACCCTCGCCGCATTTGAGGGCCTGATTGCCCTTGCAGCTATCCTCCTGCAACCCACTGACCCGAAGAATGCCTGGCTTTTAGGTTACTCGCGTACCCGCCTCTTGTTGGCCGCGGCGGTTCTCATTGGCCTCGCCATCTTGGCTATCTTGTCATTCAAAGCCTGGCGCGACGCTGCCTGGACAGAGAAGCAAACCCAGAGGCTTATCAACTTCGTGCAAGCATCTTGGCTGTACCTTGGCATGCTGCTGCTGGCCGGTGTGGCTGTACTGGTCGGTGGCTATGGTTTTCTCTTCTCGCGTGTCTTCACCGATGCCCTCATACAGGCGCGTCTTGAGCGTCTTGCCCCCATTCTATTGTGGATAGCCTTCATAGCGCTCCAAAGTCTGCTTTTCTTGCCCCTATTGCGCTACAAAGAATCAAAAGTTACTTTAGAGCGTACTATCTGGTTTCCTGCCTTGATTGCATCGGCTGTCTTTATTCTGCTGGCGGTACTTATGTCTGCCACCCGCCTGGGCCTGTCCCCGGACCGTACTGGCTGGGATGACCCCGGTGTGCCCCTGCTGCCTTTGCAGGTGCTGCTGGCTGTTTTGCTCTCCCTTTTGCTTTATAGCCTGTTGCGCTGGTTAAGTGGACGTTTTGGCCGGATAGATATCTTTATTTTCACGGCACTGTGGTTGGGCGCTACTCTTCTGTGGTGGAACACCCCACTCACACCGACCTATTTCTCTCCCACACCACGCGCCCCCAATTTTGAATACTACCCTTACTCCGACGCCGCCACCCAGGACCTCATCGCCCAGAACCTGTTGATCGGCGAAGGCTACGTATTACCCGCCGAAAAGCCGCTCTACAGTTTGTTCCTTGTGCTGGCCCACACCCTGGTTGGACAAGATTATCTTGCCGTCACCAATTTGCAGGTAGCGCTGCTGGCCTTGTTCCCCGCCATCATTTACTTGCTGGGCAAACGTCTAGGAAACCCTCTGGCTGGTCTGATTGCTGCCTTGTTGGTCATCTTACGGGAACACAATGCCATCGCGCTTTCCGGTGAGATCGGCGTCTCGCATTCCAAACTCTTGATGACTGACATGCCCGCCGCCCTGGCGATTGCTGCATTCACCTTGTTTGCCATTGTCGTGCTGCGTAAACAAGAGGGTTGGCGTTTTTATGCCCTGGCTCTTGGTGGCGCAGTGGGCCTGATGTCCTTGCTGCGTGTGCAAACCCTGCTCATTGCAGCAGTTGTTGGACTACTTTTGGTCATCCAGTTATGGAGCGTACGACGTTTGTGGTGGCAGCCCATCCTATTCATGACGGCGGGCTACCTATTGGCAGCAATGCCCTGGTTTGTGCATAACGGCCTGACCGGTGGGGGCTTCTGGTACCAGCAGGGTTTCCAGGCCAATTACCTCAGCCAACAATACAGCCTCACGCCGGAGTTGCTCGATCCGCAAGCTCGTGATGAGGGCTTTGGTGCCGTGATGGTCTTTACGCAGGAGCATCCGGGCGAAGTCGGGCGTTTCATCACTGCCCATTTCTTGCACAATGAAGTTTCCAGCTTGCTGGCCTTGCCCTCCCAATTCTCGCTGGCCGAGAATGCCAACAGCTTCTACAACCTGCGCCCCTTATGGGAGGGCAAGGAGGCCGAATTGTGGGAGGACTGTTGCAGCCTGCTGCCATACGTTGAAGGGGATCCTTTTTGGTCAGCCTGGAATGGTGTTTTCCCAACCGCAGCCGTTTGGTCATTACTGCTCAATCTTGCTTTGATCGCCCTGGGCATTGGCCTGGCCTGGAAACGTCTGGGGTGGGTTGGTCTGGTTCCACTGGTCATTCATCTGGCTTATAGTTTTAGCACGGCCATTGCTCGTGTATCTGGCTGGCGTCTGATCTTGCCCGTGGACTGGGTACTGTTGTTGTATTACGCCTTGGGAATGAGCTGCCTTATTTTGATCGTATCGGCATTTCTGTCAGGCAAGCGAGTTGAGTGGGAGTCCGTAGAGCAAATCTCCAATGAATCTCACTGGAATGACTCACCGAGGGCCATCTATGTGCTGGGAGCAGCCGTTTTTGTGCTGGCCTTGTCAATGCCATTGCTGGGAGTGGTCATTCCCCAGAAGTATGCGCCCCCTTCCAAAGCACAAGTAACTGATACGTTGACCGCATTCCATATTGAAGCACAAGACCTGCAAATTTTGCTTGATGATCCCGCCCTCGTGGTTTTACAGGGCCGTACCTTATGGCCTCGTTTATATGGACCTGACCAGGGTGAGTCGGGTAAGGGCTGGCCGGAATATACGCCACGCTCCTTCCGGCGCTTGGGTTTTCGACTGGCTGGCCCGCAGGATGCATCCGTGATCATGCCGTTGGGGCAGAATCTGGCCCAGGTGCCGCATGCTGAGGAAGTAATCGTCCTGGGTTGTCAACAAGAAGATTTCGTCGAAGCCCGTTTTGTTATCTTGCCATATCAACAAAAGCTTCTCACAAACGAACTGGCTATGGATATGGCATGTGACACTCAGGAGTAGTAAAGCCTGATTCCTCATTCCTGATTCTTAATTACTCATCCCCACCGCGTTATAATCCCGCCTGCCTTTCTCATGTCCGTCATACTCATCAACCCCAACCTCATTGTGCAGCGCAACGACCCTTTTACTACCGGGATCGTCTACATGCCCATCAGCCTGGCCTATACGGCTGCATCTTTGCGTGAGGGGGGAGTGGAGGTGCAGGTGATCGATGCCTTTGCCGAGAATCCGCGGCAGGCACGCGCTCAGGATGATTTCCTGCTGCTGGGATTGTCTACCGAAGAAGTATTACAACGCATCCCGCAGAGCACAAAGGCTGTATTCATTTACGCCATTAACCTGACCAATCATTTGTCAACCATGCACATCATCCGGGAGATAAAAGCGGAGCGACCTGACTTGCCCATCGTGGTGCTGGAAAACACCCAGGCAGTAACCGCCTATGCGCTCAGCCGCGTTGCCCAGGAGTTCCTTGATGCTGGGGTGGACTACGTGTTGACGGGGGAGGCAGATCGCAACGCCGTCAAACTGGCCCAGACTTTAGAGGCTGGTGACGACGAATCTGTGTATCAGATTCCCGGCTTGGTCACATCGGGTTTTGCTGTACCGCAGGGAGATTATCTGGCTGAGGATGAATTGGATGAATTGCCTTTCCCAGCTTGGGACCTCTTCCCGCTGGAGAATTATTGGGGCCTGCGCTTTGCACACGGGCCGCAATCCTCCAAACGCTATCTGCCTTTACTGACCTCACGCGGCTGTCCCTACCCCTGCGAGTTCTGCGTGGTGCCCGCCACCAACAATCAGAAGTGGCGTCCTCGTTCGGCCAGCAATGTGGTCGATGAGATGGCGCATTACATGAAGGCCTTTGGGGTCAATGAGTTCCACATTGAAGACCTCGACCCCACTATCTCCGATGAGCGTATCCGCGCCATCTGCCATGAGATCATAAATCGTGACCTGGATGTAGTTTGGAAGATATCGGCGGGGACGAAAGTGGAGACCATTCGCGACGAGGAGACCATCGACCTGATGGCCCAGGCCGGGTGCCGCTATATCTCCATTTCGCCGGAAACTGGATCGCCGCGGTTGTTAAAGACCATGCGCAAACCCTTTGACCTTGAACATGCCGTACGGCTTGTCAAACGCATGAACGAAGCCGGTATCCGCTCGCAGGCTTGTTTCGTGCTGGGCTATCCGGGAGAAACAGATGAGGACCGCCAGATGACCTGGGACATGGTCAACGACCTTACTCGCAAAGGCGTCGACGAAGTGGCTTTGTTTGTGATCACCCCTGTACCCGGTTCGGCCATTTTCGATCAATTCGAGGGTTACCAAAACCTATCCCAGTTGAATTTTTCGCCCACCTGGCGGGAGGACTATGCCGAATTGGCCCGCTTCCGTTTGAGGCTGTATGCCCATTTCTTGTGGTGGAAATTGCGTTATCATCCCCTCAAGATCATGCGTCAGCCCTTTAATTTCCTCCTGCGTCGTTTCGAAACTAAGATGGAAATGGTGCCTTACCGTGCCTTGATTTTGTATCTATTGGGTAGGAAAGCAACCCACAACAGTTAATCATCTAGCTGAACAAAAGCCATACAGTAAGGTTCTTGACTGGACAAAGGAAGTATATGGATTTCATCGAATCCTGTTTCCTGAGATTTTTCTGGGAGGTAGTAATGGTGGTAGAGATCAATACCCTCAGTATTGGTTGGGTTCAGGATGAGCCTATCAATGATTTCCTTATCTGCATAGAATAGTATCTGAAAGCGCACATTATTTTCGATGGCGATTTTGATAGTATCAGCTTTCGACAAGTGATCCGGGATATTTATTATTAGTCCATGCTCTTTAAAGCGTATTGCATTTTCATCTTCGCAGCTTATACCTAACTCCTGTTGATCGTTCACGCTGGCATAAGATTTTTCTACAATTTCAGGATACCTGTATTCAAACTCATTGATAAGATGATCGAACCTTCCCAGGTTCATATTGATTATGGTTTTGAAACGTTCCCAGTCCCAAATAGGGCCACTAATAATTAAGGATATGCGAGCGTAATACGCTCGCAAGCCTGAATCCACTAATTGGTTTTCTCCAGAAGTTATTGTTTCTTCATATCCAGGGATCGCTTCATAGCGAATATAGTGAGCGACACGCCAATTGTGATTGTATGTTGCAGGCAAGCGTGCTAAGAAAGCATCGCCCAAGGCATTTAGGTCAATAAAATGAATTCTTGCCCCTGCATAATAGCCTTCCATGCCAATGGGGTTTTCGAAATACACGACGTCCCCGGTGTTTTGCCCCAAGAGTTTGAACTCATGTCCCTGTCGCCTGAGTCCATAGAAGGGTATTTCATTCTGGCGGCTCTGGCTGAGTAATCCTGTTGTAGGAGAATAGAATAAGCGCTCATCGGAAATGCCCACGGTTTCATCAAGGACCGGGTCGCTGGAAGCATACAATTTGTATGTGGGCAAAGGGGCCGCCAACCCCATCAGGATCGGAAGGGCAAGGAGTGCTAGCTTGTATTCACGCTTATATTTGCCGAAATCGAATTGGGTGATGATGATGAGGGCGGTAAATAGAGGCAATGTAAAGAAACGCCCACTCATGAAATCGCCCCCGATGCGCAAGATGTAGAATAGGTAAATGAGAATACCCAAGGATATGGGGAAGAGCTTCCACCGCGATTCGATCGAGGCTAGGCCAAGAGCAATAGCGAGCAAGATAACCAGCAGGGTAATGGGATCTTTGCCAAGTGAATTAAGGAAGTAATAGCCTCCTTGTGCGAATAATTCTGTTTGGGGTATACCAGTATTGAGTTTTGCGTAGAAGGTGTTAGGGAACAGGAAGCCGTAATAGATCAGCGAAAAGATGCTCCAGAGGATCAGGGGAAATTGCCCGAGGATACCAATCAGCAATGCCTTGACCTTATTCTCCGAATACCACCAGGCAACGACTAGTGGGAAGAAATAGAAAACCATGGTATCCAGGCGGTTGAGCCCAGCCAGGGAAGCCACGAACGATAACCAGAAAATTTTTCTTAGGGAGAAATCTCTCTGGAAGAAGAAGATGAAGAACACGGCCAGGATTAAATGAGAGAGGGGGTTTTCCAGACCGGAAGTTGACCAATCTACAAAGGCATTTGAAAAGATGAGTACGCTGCCAGCTAAAACGGCTGCGAAAGGGGTTGGTGCAAGTTTTGAGGCCAGAAGCCAGACACTTAAAAGCGAAATGACAATCGAGATAATCAGGGTGGTGAAATAGGGTTCCCGGGTGAAAAAATAGAAACTGCTAAGCAGGAACATCCACAGCGGGTGGGTATAGGTCTGAACCCGTTCCGCGATATTCCAAGTGAGGCCATAGCCGTTGACGAAATTGTCAATTGTGCGTAGTGTGATAAAGGCATCGTCGGCCATCCAAGCCCGGCGCAGCACGATGACGAGAAAGACTATCACAATAGCAACGTGTTCAAACTGAGGTTTGAACTCCCAAGAAGCTATTAGCATTCTGATCCGTGTGATGACCCCTTCTGAGCGGAGCGAATTGAACCATTCCTTAATTACATTCATTGTTATATTTCATTCTCCCTAAATCTTGATAGACATAAAATCGCACATTGACATAGCTATAAAGGCCGTTACACTTATACTCGAAATTTTGAGGAAAGCCAGAACACTTTTTATGAAAAAACCATTCCCATTTCATGTAGTTCTGTTCATTATTTATCCGATCATCGCCTTATATGTGAACAACATAAATGAGATTACTTTATTAGAGACCCTTCGGTCCTATCTGGTTTCGATTGTCATCGCTTCGATCCTTTTCGGGGTGCTATATCTTTTCTTGCGAGATTATATTCGCTCAGCTTTATTAACTACATGGCTGATGATACTCTTTTTCTCTTATGGGCACGTATTGACCTATATAAAGCAATGGGAAATGGGTGAGCTAATACTTGGGCGGCACCGCTTTCTACTTCCTATCTGGCTCTCTCTCTTTGTGATAGGTGCGTTTTGGATTGCCCGTACGAAGCGTCACTCAGAACGACTCAATCAATTCTTTAATGGCACAGGATCCCTCTTACTCCTTTTTTCTATCTATTCTATTGCAATTTTCTATTGGGGTGATAGTAACTCACAAAATGGCATACAGCTCCCATCATCGGCTTCACCTGAATCTGTCTCCTATGAAGAATGCACAGTAAGCACTCCTGACATTTATTACATTATATTAGATGGGTATGGAAGAAACGATATATTGCGCGATTTGTATGATTTTGATAATTCAAAGCTAACTTCATTTTTGCTGGATAAAGGTTTTTACATCGCGGAAAACTCCTATTCTAACTATAGCCAAACGCTCTTATCTCTTTCCTCGTCCCTAAACATGTCCTATATAAATTACTTAACGGATGAACTGGGACGTCAATCATTGAACCGCGATGCATTGGGAGAGCTTGTTACTGATAGTCAGGTCTTAGCATTTTTGAAAGATTACGACTATCAATTTGTCACATTTGAAACCGGGGCGAAAGCGACTGAAATCCGCCGTAGCGATTATTATCTCAGCCCAGAAAGCGACGAAGACTGGGGGCAGGTAAATGAGCGCCAGCTGTTAGTAAATAAATTTGAAGGTATCTTGATTGACTCCACATTGTTAATTCTCTTTTTGGATCATGATTTCCTTATCCCTGATTTTGTAAAAGAGGCTATTTTCGGTTCAGATAATTTGCGCGAAATAGTATCTTCTTCAGAATACCAAAAACATCGTGAGCGCATCGAGTATACTTTCACACGCCTGCCGGATTTTGCCTCCAGGGATGGCAAATTTTTCTTTTTTGCACATGTCATCGCTCCCCATCCGCCCTTTGTTTTTGATGCAAGTGGAGCGCCTTTAGAGCCAGTTGCCCCTTTCAGTTTTAGAGATGGCACGCTCTCGCAAGAACAAGAGAGAGATTATATTCGTGGATACAGAGATCAACTTGAGTATATAAATACTTTGTTGATTGATACCATAGAATCAATCCTCGCCCAATCAACGGAGGCACCTATCATTATTGTTCAGGGGGATCACGGCCCTGGCTCCCAACTCAAATGGACATCGATTGAAGACACAAATCTATTAGAACGCATGGGGATACTAAATGCTATACACTTGCCAGGAGGTCCGGATATTCTTTATCCGGACATTTCTCCTGTGAACACTTTTCGCTCTGTTTTCAATTGCTATTTTGACACTGATTTTGAGTTGCTAACTGAAAAACACTATATTTCTTTATATGATTCGCCCTATGATTTTTTGGATATAACTAAAGAACTTCCATGACTTTGTTCTATAAAGTGAAAGAATGAAAAGTCAAACCTTGAACATATTCGAGCGCTATACAGCCAGCCAACGCTTGCACGTAGCAGAAGAGACTCTGCTCCAATTACAGCAACGCATGGGCAAAACCGAACTGTCGGTGGTTGAGTTGGGCTGCGGGTATTACGGCCGAAATCTATTTTATCTGCGTGATCGTTTCCCCGATGCCAATTTCCTGGGTGTTGACCTAAAGATCAATCCGGGTTTATACAAATACGAGGGTGTCTATTTACTGCAAGCCGACCTCAATAACTGGCAGCCTGTGCAGAATTTTGATTGTGTCCTCTCCCTGGCAGTTACAGAACACCTGGCGGAGATCAACAAACATTTCAGCCTCATTGAGTCATGCATGACGAATCAAGGCCGAGCCGTGGTCACTTCTCCACTGCCCCAGGCACATTTCCTTTTGTGGTTCTTGTCGCGCCTGCGGATTTTTAACCCCCAGGAAATTGATGACCATAAACTATATCTGACGCGTACCGGTCTTCAACGCTACGCACAACAGGCGGGCTTGCATATCCAGGGTTATCGTACAATCTCTTTTGCTATGCATCAGGCTGCCATCTTAGGCAAAAACAATGTCAAAAAAACCTAAACTGCTAGTTGCCATTCCCTGTTACAACGAGGCTGTCACCATCGTAAAGGTCATTGAGGACTTTAAGGCCGTATTGCCCGATGCCGAGATCCATGTATTTGATAATAACTCCAGCGATGGCAGCGGCGAACTGGCTGCAGAGGCGGGTGCGAGTGTGCATCGCGTCGTGCAGCAAGGCAAAGGCTACGTCGTGCGCGCCATCCTCGATAAGCTTGATGGCGACGCAGTGTTGATGGTGGACGGTGACGACACCTATTTCGCGGAAGACGCTCCCCAATTGCTTACTGCCGTCCTGAATGGTGAGGTCGATATGGCCGTGGGGGACCGCCTGCCTTCCGCCGATGACATGTCTATGGTAAAGCTGCACCAGTTGGGCAATCGGTGGATCGTGCGGCTCATTAATTGGATGTTCGGGACGCGTTATAAGGATGTTTTATCCGGCTATCGTGTGTTCAGCCGCCGCTTTTTGGAAACTGTACCGGTGCTCACTAGCGGCTTTGAGATCGAAACGGAGTTGACCTTACAAGCCCTGGCCGAAGGCATGTCGATTGTCGAAATCCCCGTCAACTACCGTGCCCGGCCCGATGGCAGCGAATCCAAGCTGCACCCCTGGCGCGATGGCTACCGTATCATGTTGACGGCAGCCATCATCCTGCGAGACCGCCATCCGCTACGTGTATGGAGTGTGGTGGGTATTTTGCTAGGCTTGTTTAGTATTGCCGCTGCTGTGCTTCGGCTGGTCAATTTCTTCCAGCCGACAGGCCTACCCGACTCGATTCTTTCTGGCCTGATACTTTTGCTGACACCCCTATCATTTATTTCTTTTGGGGTAGGCTTTACGCTCAACGCCATCAACACACGCTTTTTGGAATTTAAACAAATCTTACGAAGGAACAATAATCGTTCATGACCACTACCAACAACGCTCAACTTTATGAGCAATTGCTCGAACATGTGCCCTGCAACCAATGCGGGCATGATGATTTCACCGTGATCTACGAGCCTAATTACGGGGAAGCACGCCCAGACGAGATCCAGGACACTTTCCGTTCATCGGGTGACGAGATCTTGCTCGACCAACTCGTGCAGTGTAATAACTGCGGCCTAAAATACCTTACTCCCCGTTTAAAATCCGACGTGGTCATTGAGGGCTACAGCGAAGGCGAAGATGAGAACTTTGTTTCCCAGGCTGCCGGGCGCGAGCGCACCTTTGCCCAGTCCCTCAAACTGATTGAGCGTTACGTGCCTGCTAAGGGACGCATCCTGGATGTGGGGACAGCGGGCGGTTCCTTCCTGGCAGTTGCTCAGCGCAATGGCTGGGAGGTGGCAGGCTGCGAACCCAATCGCTGGATGGCGGAATGGGGCAAAGGACATTATGGCATCGATATTGTGCCAGGCACGATCTTTGACATGGGCCTGGAGGATGAGAGTTTCGACGTTGTGACCCTGTGGGACGTGATCGAGCATACGCCGGGCCCGACCTCGGTGCTGGAAGAATGCCGCCGTGTGCTTAAGCCAGGTGGATTACTGGTCGTAAACATCCCCGATATCGGCTCGCTGGTCTCTCGCCTGATGGGCCGCCGCTGGGTGTTCTTGCTTTCCATCCACCTGTATTACTTCACTGTGCAAACCCTGCGCGAGATGCTTATAAAGACAGGCTTCAAGATGGAGTTGAGCCGTCCCCACTGGCAGACCCTCGAATTGGGCTACATCCTCTTCCGCATGGGAGCCTACATACGACCCATTGCTAAATTGGGTGGGAGCATCGTAAAAGCGCTTCGCTTGCAACATTTGCAGATCCCCTACTGGATGGGCCAAACGTTGGCGATTGCCAAGAAGGAATAAACTCGCCGCTGGGGAGACTCGTGGCAGAGAAAATGCGGTATAAATTGACGTGAATTTGGTAAGGGCGACGTCTGACCAAAGGTCAGGTTGCGGTCGCCCTTGCTGCTTGATTTGGAGATATTACTTTGACAGACAAACAAAATATTGTAGTGCTGGGCGCAGGTGTCGGCGGTCTGGCCGCAGGCTATTTCCTGGCGCGCACCGGCAAATATGAAGTCACCGTACTGGAAAAAGAATCGGTGATCGGGGGGCTGTGTGCCAGCTTTGAGCACGATGGCTTCACGTTGGATTATGGTGCCCACAAGCTCTATTCCGTGATTCCCGGCGTATTGGATGAAGTGCGCGACCTGATGGGTGAACAGTTGCTGACCCTCCCCAAGAAGAACCGCCTGTTCTTACGCGGTCACCTGGTAGATTACCCGCTCAAACTGGGCAATATCGCCAGTGTGCTGGGGCCGCTGACCTTCCTGCAATTGGGTTTTGGCTACGGCATTGAATTGCTCACCGGGTTCTTCAAGCGCCAACCGGCCGGCTCCTACGAAGAATACATCATCCGCCGTTTTGGGCGTCCGACCTACGAATTGGTCTTCGAGCCGCTGGCCGATAAAGTGTGGGGTGACCCTGCCACCCTGCATCCTGAAATGGCGCGCACGCGTGTGCCCGCTTCCGGGGGGTTGGAGATCATCCTCAAATTGCTGGGCCTCAAAAAAGAAACCGCCGAGACCAATGCCGAGTTCTTTTATTACCCGCGGGGCGGCTTTGGTGACTGGCCTGGAGCATTGGCAAAGGGCATCGAGGAATTAGGGGGACGCATCATCACCAATGCCAACGTCACTTCTTTCCAGATGAGCGATAATGACATCCGCGCGGTTGAGGCTGAAGTGGACGGGAAAGCACAGACTTTCCCGGTGGATCACGTGGTGTCCTCAATACCCTTGCCTCTGATCGGGCGTCTTGTGTTTGGTGATGCTGACCCGGAATTCAACCAGGCCGTGGAAGGTTTGCAGTTCCGTCACTTGATCCTGGCTTACATCTTTGTGGAGCGTGATCTGGCCCTGGAAGACCAGTGGATCTTTTTTCCGGAAAAGAACGTGGTCTTCAGCCGGATCTTTGAGCAAAAGCAGATGAACCCGGAACTGGGTCCTGCCAACCGCACCGTCATCAACGCCGATTTCACTACCACCGAAGATAACCCGCTCTGGCAGGGTAGTGATGAGGAAGTGGTCAAAGAGGTAGTGGATGGTCTGGTCTCTTCCGGCTTCATTAAACCTGAGGAAGTCAGCGGTTCATTGGTGTTACGCCGCCGTAACTTCTACCCGCGCTATGACCTGGACTATGCCAACAAGATGCAAACGGTAAGCGACAAATTGCGTACCGTTCCCAACTTGCTTACTACCGGTCGCATCGGCATGTACAACTACAATAACTCGGATCACTGCGCCGACATGGGGCGTTTTATCGCTGACCATCTGGCTGCCGGGGAGCACCCTCCTGAGATCTGGAAGGCCCTCGAACAGCGGGTGGCTGACTACAAGATTGTGGACTGATAGTTCTTACAGTAATAAAACTTCGTGAAAAGCATCTTTAATCTGCCTGTCACGTCAGCTTATGCCCTTGTGGATATAATGAATTCACAGATTCAGTGAACTTGATCATGCAGATAGCTTTGCCCAACATCTCCCGCCCTAATGCCTTACGCCTGTACTTTTTCGTATCGGCGTTGTTTGCGTTGTTAGGACTGGTGTGGCTACTCGCTATCCCCAGCGACCCTAAGAACGCCTGGCTGTTGGGTTTTTCTCGGTCGCGCGTGGTCATGCTAGCTGTTTTCCTTGTACTGATCGCTGTTTTTTCTGGTCTGGGCTGGTTGTTCGGGGCACGCCCCAAATGGACAGAACGCGTCACAGATCTGCTGGATCACCTGATCTATAACTACAAAATGTTCTGGTACGTCGTGTCGGCTTTGTTATTGGGCTTGCTGGGTGGGTATGTTGCTTTCCAGATCCCATCCTTCATCGACCACACAACGGTGCAGGCCTGGGTCACGCGTTTGTCCCCCTTCATTCTGGTCTTCATGCTGCTTTTGGCACTGACACTGGCATTGCTGGCTATGCTGGGATATTTTGCGGGCATATTGGAAATCGGCAAACAAAAAGCAGGCAGCGTACCGCGCTACCTCGAAACTGTTTTTCGAGCCGGTTTGCGTAACGTGCTGTTGGTGATTGGCCTGAGTCTGTTTACCCTTAACTTTTACGGGCAGACTGCTTCGTTACGCAATCCACAGATATATGACGATTTAGGCCATGCTATCAGCCTGACGCCCGAGCAGGTCTTTGTCGATCTGGATCAGCGTTTTGGTGAGTCGAATGAAGATTATTTTGTAAGGGTAACTGAAACCGTCTATCAGGGTGTGGCGCATTATTGGGAAGATGAAGGCGTGGATCTTTATAATATGCGCGTGCCAGCCCATGAGAATTTCATTCTGTATGCTGCCAGCCTGATCAACCCCAAACGCTACCTGGCCTACGAGTTCTGTAATTACCAGCGCGCTATCGAGCGCGGCGTTGGCTATTGTTCCCAATATTCCTTGATCCTCACGGACATTCTTAACGAGCAGGGTTTTAATACCCAGATTGTGGAACTGGACGGGCACGTGGCCGCCATGGTCCAGGTGAATGTGGCTACGGATGAATGGTGGGTGTTGGATGGAGATAATGGTCTTGTTTTAGACCACGACATCAGTGTCATACAGGCCAACCCGGAGATGATCCGGCCTTACTTCTACGCGGTCGGACATTCGGAGCAGTTCACGGATTACTTCGTGGATGTGTATGGCATTGAAGGCAATGAGATCGACGTTAATGGGGGCAATGATTTTGACGGCGGCGGCAAATGCACCCGCGAAGAAGGCTTTTATGCTTTGAAGTGGGCCTTGCCAATGTTATTCATCGCCCCCTTTGTGGTAGCCAAATTCCCCAAGAAGAAAATCCAATTCAAAATTAAATAGCCCACGGACATAGCGATGTCCCCAACTGAACATCAAACCCCTATCGACACAAATCATACGCGTATCGCCTTGCGGTTAGTGCTGGTCTTTTCTGCTGTGGCTTTTGCCTTGGCTTTGCTGGCCTTACTCTCAGAACCAAGCGAAGCAGCTAGCGCCTGGCTGTTGGGCTTTTCGATACAGCGCTGGCTATTGCTCGTTGCTGCCGGACTTCCCTTCCTGCTATTCGGCTTTTTGGCATGGCGCGCCTGGCGAAACGATCAGCGGGCAGACCATTGGAATACGAGGCTTGCCGAACTATTTGGAGAGGGGAAACGCGCCGGCTTTATGGTTGCTGGAATCAGTGTAGTGGTTTTGCTGTTATGGGGATTGGCACTGATCCCCGAGGTGCAGGCCTTAGGTTTGTTTAGCGCATACACCTACTACATCCTGAACATCAAACCGCTATTGTTTGCATTCGCTTCATTGGCCGGTTTTCTGCTAGTCTATGGTCTGGTATTGCTGCGGGGCATTGATCGCGAGGTATTAAAAGCTAACCGCCCCCTGTTTGTTCTTTCTGGGGCCTTGTTTTTAGTCCTGCTGCTTCTGTGGCTGTTCATAAATGTAACCGGACTTGGTCTGGGCTTTGACATCACCAACTGGAACGCGCCCGGCGCACCTGTACTGATGTGGCAGGTGGGACTTGTCCTTTTGATCAGCGTTGGGTTGCTGTGGCTGCTTGCGCGTTTCCTGTCACCTGCCTATGGATGGAAACGCCTCGATCTTTACATTTTCCTGGCCATCTGGTTGCTGGCAACTGTCATATGGCTGGCCCAACCACAATCAGCCAACTATTACGCCCAAACCCCACGGCCACCCAATGATGGTTATTACCCCCTTTCTGATGCATTTAATCATGATGTCATTGCCCAGAACGCGTTGATCGGGGAGGGCTTCCGTTTCGGCGGTTTGCGCGCCATCCGTAAACCACTCTATACCTTTTTCCTGGCTGGTTTACATGCCCTCACAGGCCCCAATTTCGAAGGCGCGATCACCATACAGGTCATCGTGCTGGCACTGCTTCCGGCGGTCTTTTATTTATTGGGCACACGCGTGCATCATCGCTTATCCGGTCTTCTGCTGGCCTTGCTGGTGACCTGGCGGGAAGTCAATACGCTGGCCTTGGCCAACCGCCTAAACATTTCTCACTCTAAGTTATTGCTGGTTGACTTGCCAGCCGCCCTGGCCCTGGCAGGTTTTGCCTTATTGGCTTTTACCTGGCTACGTAAGGCGAAGCACACACGGCTGATAGCCCTGACCGTGGGCGGCTCTCTGGGGCTACTGATGCTGGTGCGTTCCCAGAACCTCACGCTGGTGCCGATATTCTTCCTATTAGGCGCTCTTAGCCTGTGGGGCAGCAGTTGGCGGCGAATGCTCGAACAAGCGGCTTTATTTGTACTGGGGCTGAGTCTGGCGCTAGGCCCCTGGGTGACACGTAATGTGGTATTGACCGGGCAGCCCATCGTTGAGCACTCTATCGTCACCAGCTTTGTGGCCCAGCGGTATAGTTTCGACCTTGCGCCGATACCCCGCACTTTTTTGCCCGGTGAGACGGAGGGCGAATACTACGCGCGACACGTTGCCATTGTGCGTGATTTTGCTCTCGAAAATCCCGTATATGTGTTTGGCTTCGTCAGCGACAATTACGTGCGCAACCTGCTCGACACGCTCATGATCCTGCCCGCCAGCTTTCAACTTTACAGCCTGGATAACTACGTGCAAAGCCTGCCCTATTGGCCGCAATGGGGCGGTGAACTGGCAACAGAAAGCCTCCTGCCCCTCCTGGGAAGCTTGGCCCTGTTGGCTATTGGCATCGGGGTTGCCTGGCATAAATATAAATGGGCCGGGCTTGTACCGCTTTTCATCAATCTGGGCTTCACCGTTAACCTGGCCATCGCGCGGGTATCCGGCTGGCGCTACAACCTCCCGGTTGATTGGACCACCCTCTTTTATTATGTCTTTGGTTTGTCTCAGCTTATTTTATGGGCCTGGGCCTTGTTTGGTGGCAAAGTCTTTGTTGAAAAACAAGCGAGCAATGAAAAGGATACTTCTGAGAATGGATGGCATTGGCCCCGTTTTTTTCTCAGTGCCGGTGGTATCTTGTTGCTGGGTTCGGCCATGTTGCTTACAGAGTGGTTGGTCCCCAGGCAATTCACAGATGAAACCCGCAGTACGTCTTTAGAACAGTTGGTGCTTACCGATGCACAGCTTGCGGACCGTGTAAGCTCTCGCGAGTTATTGGCCATTGAGGGGCGGGCTTTATACCCCAGCTATTTACCGGAGAGGGTGGGCAATGAGATCGCCGAACTGCCGCGCCTTTTCCCACGTGATTTTGATCGTTTGACCTTTTTGCTGATCGGACCGGATATGTGGGATGTGGTCTTGCCTTTGGAAGATGCTAAAGTGGAATTCCCCCAAGGGTCAGATATATTGCTGCTGGCCTGCCCACAAGGGGATTATCTGGAGGCCAAAGCCGTTATGTTTTTGAATGGGGGCGAGGTTATCCAATCTTCTATGATTTCTGAAACCTGTAAATAATTCGGCTGATGTAGGGGGTGGGTGGCGAAGCTTCGCATCGCTTAAACCCGCCCATACACTATTCTCTTTGAGTCTCTGCTTCGACAATGTAGCGGGGCCTGCGGCGGGCTTCGTCCAGCGCACGCCATAGATACTCGCCTAAAACCCCCATCATCACCATCTGGATGCCACCTACTACCAACACCACCACCATGATGGAGCTCCAGCCTTCGGGCGGGCGGCCCAACAAGGCGTTGACCACAACGATGATGGCGTAGATAAAGCCCAAGAGCGCTACACCAAAACCCACGTAAGACATCAAGCGAATGGGCAGATAGGTAAAAGCCGTCACTGAGTCAACCACCAGTTTGAGTTTCTTCTCCAGGCTCCAGCCGGAGCTGCCATGCAGGCGGGCCTGCTTGTCGTAGCTGACCTCACTCTGGCGAAAGCCCATCCAGGTGATCAGCGCGAAGATGCTGACATTGTTCTCGTTGAGTTGAGCCAGGCTGTTGATCACACGCCGGTCGATGAGGAAAAAATCTGCCCCCGTCGATGGCATTTCTTTCAGACCGACCACCCGTCGCATGATCCAGTAGTACAGCCCCGAGAAGCCCTGAGCGCCCCTGCCCCGCCCCTGGCGTTCTGCCCGCACGGCCCACACTACCTGGTCGTCTGCCTGCCATTTTTTTAACAGTTCGGGGATGACTTCCGGTGGGTCCTGCAGGTCAGCGGCCATCACCACGGCACAATCGCCATTGGCCTGCTCCAGGCCGCAGGCGATAGCCATGTGGGAGCCAAAATTGCGCGCCAGGCGGTAACCACGGACACGCGCATCGTTTGACGATAAGTTCTGAATAGCTGCGAAGGTTTCATCCCCAGAATGATCATCGACTACGATCATTTCCCAGGTAATGTTGGCCTCATCTAAAACAGCCACCAGTCCCTGGTGCAGCACTGGCAGGTTCTCCGCTTCATGATAGGCAGGCACAACGATACTGAGGGTGGGCTTGCTCATGCGGCGTTTTCCTTGATGGCAGCCGCCAAGTTATCCACCACTCGATCCTGCTGTTCCTCTGTCATTTCATGGAACAAGGGCAACAAGATACACTCCTGCTGGGCGGCTTCGCTGTGCTGCAGGTTGCCCGCCTTGCGCCATTCGATGTGTTGGTAGGCCGGTTCACTGTGGGCGTTCATGATGCCGCGGCGGGTGGCGATGTTGTGGTCCAGCATATATTGCATCACGGCTTTTTGGTCACAATTTTGGGGAAGCCGCACACTGTAGCTCTGCCAGTTGCTGCGCGCCCAGTCTGGTTCCTGGGGCGTTAGCAGGCCGTCGATCTCGCTGAGGGCTTCTTCATACCTGTGAGCAAAGTATCTGCGTTTTTCGACCATCTCCGGTAAACGTTTGAGCTGCTCACGCCCGATGGCGGCCTGCACGTCCGTCATGCGGTAGTTGTAGCCCAGTTGCGTGTACTCTTCAAAGATGACTTCTTTGGCGGTGTGACGTTTAGTGTCAGGCACGCTCATGCCGTGCTGGCGCAGCAAGCGGAATTCCTTATCGTATTCAGGATTATTTGTGGTTAGCATGCCGCCGTCCCCGGTAGTCATCACTTTGCGAGGGTGGAAAGACAAGCAAACGATGTCGCCATGCGCCTGGCCAACTTTATGCCATTCGCCATTAAATTGTATCTCGCTGCCAATGGCACAGGCGGCATCTTCCACCACGGGTAGATCATGTTTGTATGCAATGTCAAGAATGGCTTGCATGTCACAGGGCATGCCGATCTGGTGCACGCATAAGATGGCCGCGGTTTTTTCGGTGATGGCGGCTTCAATCAGGTTGGGGTCGATGTTATATGTGTGCGGATCGATATCCACAAAAACGGGTACAGCATCACAATACACGATGCTGTTGGCCGAGGCGATGAAGGAATGGCTGACGGTGATGACCTCATCGCCGGGCTGCATCCCCACCGCCAAAAGAGCCAGGTGCAGGGCCGTGGTGCAGTTGGAGACCGCCACTGCGTGCTGTGCACCGGTATAGCCTGCGAACTCGGTTTCAAAGGCAGCTACTTCGGGGCCTTGCGTGACCCAGCCAGAGAGCAGGGGGCGGCGTGTGGCTTCCGCTTCAGCCTCGCCCATCCAGGGTTTCATGATAGGAATGAATTCGCTTTCAGTGCTCATGCGGTGGTGGCTTCCCAGTTATGGACGCTTTCCTCTTCCAACAATTGTTCGGGGCTGGTTCCCTGTTCTTCATACCAGGCTTTGAGCATGCGTAGGCCATCTTCAAGTGGTATCTCTGCTTTATAGTCCAACAAATCATCTGCTTTGTCAGAATCGGCAAATAGCCGCAAGACATCGCCGGGACGCGGGGCATCGTGCACGATTTGGCTTTGCTCGGCGCCAACCAGAGCGGCTACCTTCTGTGCCAGGTCGTTGATGGCAATCTCTTCCCCATAACCCAGGTTGACTGTTTGGCCCACAGCCTTGTCGGAGAGTCCTGCCAGGATGATGCCGCGCGCCGTGTCGCTCACGTAACTGAAATCTCGCGTTTGGCTGCCATCACCAAAGATGACCATCTCGCGCCCGGCCATGCTGCGCAAGAGAAACTTGGGGATGACCTCGCCGCTGTCGCCTTCGTGATGGGAACGCGGGCCATAGGCATTGAAAGGCCGGACGATGATGGTGGGATATTCATAGGTGTCGTGGTAAGCGCGTGTATAAGCTTCGCCAGCCAGCTTGGAGCCACCGTAAACCGTATGCGGCATGGTGGGGTGTTCCTCGCTCATCGGTACGCTTTTGGCAGTACCGTAAACTTCTGAGGTGGAAACGTATACGAAGCGCGGTATATCTGCGGAACGGGATAGTTTGAGCAGGCCCAAAGTTGCCGAGGCATTGACCTCATGATTTTCTTTAGGTGAGTGGATAGAATGACGCACACCCAAACAGGCTAAGTGCAATACCAGGTCAACGCCCTTGAGCAGGTCGGCCATCGTGGCTTCGTCGCGGATATCGACTTCGGCTAACAAAACCTGTTCTTCCGGCAAGCCCTCCAGGTTTTCGCGTTTGCCGTTGACCAGATTGTCTACAGCCAGCACATGGGCCTCGGCCGTCGCAAGTTGGCGCGCCACTTCCGAGCCAATGAAACCCACCCCACCCGTGACCAGGACCCGCTTATCGGCCAGTTCAGTCTTGAGGTTCATAACCCTCGCGCCATTTGAGGAATTTGGCCGGTACACCGGCAGCTACGGCGTAATCTGCTACGTCTTCTGTGACGACTGCCCCAGCGCCTACAATTGCACCTTTGCCGATAGTCACTCCGGGAAGCAAAACGGCATTCACGCCAATATCGGCTTCGGCTTTGACATGCACAGGTTTGATCTCTAAATCAGTCTGGATGATGGGCACATCAAGCGGCAGGCCACTATGTTCGGAACCTAATACCTTTGCACCCGGCCCCCACCCTACGTATTCTCCAATGACCAAATCTCGGGCGTCCAAGTAACTTTGCGGTCCGATCCAGCTATGTGCGCCGATCACACAGTAGCCGTCGTAGCGCCCCTGGATGTTGGCTTGGGCTCCAATAAAAACCCCATCACCGATTTCGAATGTCTCAATATGTTTGAACTGCGCTCCACTACCAATCTGTACGCCGTTGCCAAACGACTTTGCCATAGCTCGCCAGATAACTCGGCGCATGAGGCTATTGAAGCCATCATCGCCATATTGAAAGCGCGCGTATTGGGCCTTTAGTTCTTCGGGGCTGTGCTGTTCGCATAAATGGTCGGAGAGGCCGACTTCAAACTCAGAGTCGGGCTCGATGGATTGGCGACCGTGAGTGGCCAGAACTACGCGCTGTTCGGATTCAGCCATAAGCCTAATGGGCGGCAGGGAGAGCTACCCTGGCTCCTTGTTGCTGCATGGACTGGTTGGCGGCTTCCAGGATGCGCACCACACGCAGCCCGGCTTTCCCATCAGTTAGCGGTGTTTTGTTGTCCTGTATGCACTCAACGAAGTGGAGTGCTTCGACGCGCAAAGCTTCACTGCGTTCGATCTTGGGAGCCCACATATCTCCGGCACGGTAGCCGATCAACATTTCGTACACGCTTTCGGGGGCATCGCTTACCGTGATACCTTTGTCGTAGATCTTGAGCTTTTCGCTGGGTTCCAGGTCGTCGAACACGATCATCTTTTTGCTGCCACCGATCAACATGCTGCGCACTTTGACAGGGGCCAGCCAGTTGACGTTGATGTGGGCGATCATGTTGTTCTCAAAGAAGAGTGTCAGATAGGCCACGTTCTCAGGCTCTCCGGCTACATGGCTGATGCCGGTAGCTGAAACGGCGATAGGTTTCTCAGCCAGCACGTAATCCATGATGGTCAGGTCATGCACGGCCAAATCCCACAATACATTAACATCATGCTGGAACAAGCCGAGGTTGATGCGTGTGCTGTCGTAATAATACACATCCCCTAGCTCCCCTGAATTGACCAGTTCCTGGATCTTGCGAACGGCTCCTGTGTACACAAAAGTGTGGTCGACCATCAGGGTCAAGCCGCGCTGTTGGGCTTCCTGCACAAGTGTTTCTCCCTGCTCTACAGTGGCTGTCATGGGCTTTTCAACCAATACGTGTTTACTGCTTTGCAGGGCTTTTAGGGCTAGGTCGTAATGTGTGGCGACAGGCGTGACCACTGCAACGGCATCGATGGCATCATTGTTGATTAAATCTTCGGGGTTCATGGTAGTCGTGATGCCCGGATAGCGGCTTTGGGCTTGTTCCAGGCGAGCCTCATCCTGGTCACATACCGCCAGCACATTGGCGCCCGGAGCTTCTACGAAATTGCGTACAATGTTGGGTCCCCAGTAACCATAACCAATTACTGCAATATTTAGCATCGGTTCACAGTTTTCCTTAATATATTTTGCCCAATTATACCGTTTGGCATTAATCTTTTACTCTTGACCCTCTCCTAAGCGCGGCTATAATTCACGGGCTGAATTTTAGAACAGGAGGCTTTATGCCCACAGCATTGATCACCGGCATCACCGGACAGGACGGCTCCTATCTGGCCGAATGTCTGCTTGAAAAGAATTACGAGGTCATTGGCATGGTGCGCCGCGCCAGCACGGTGACCTTTGACCGCATCCAACATTTTCAGGATGACGTCACCATCATCCAGGGTGACCTGCACGACCAGAGTTCACTGGTCAATTTATTGGATGAACACCAACCGACGGAAGTCTATAACCTGGCAGCGCAGTCCTTCGTACCCACTTCCTGGAACCAACCAGTATTGACCGGCGAGGTCACTGGCCTGGGTGTGACGCGTGTGCTGGATGCCATCAAGATCGTCAATCGCGACATCCGTTTCTACCAGGCATCTTCCAGCGAGATGTTCGGCAAGGTGCTGGAAGTCCCGCAAAAGGAAGATACGCCCTTTTACCCGCGCAGCCCATATGGGGTTGCCAAAGTCTATGGGCATTGGATCACGGTCAACTACCGCGAATCTTATGATCTCTTTGCCGTATCAGGTATTCTGTTCAACCACGAAAGCCCGCGCCGCGGTTTGGAATTCGTGACCCGTAAAGTCACCCACGGTGCCGCTCAAATTCATCTGGGGATGCGCGACGAATTGCGCTTAGGCAACCTGGAAGCGCGCCGTGACTGGGGTTTTGCCGGGGATTACGTCAAGGCCATGTGGCTCATGTTGCAGCAGGACGAACCGGATGATTTCGTCATCGGTACGGGCGAGACCCACTCTGTGCAGGAACTGTGCGAAGTTGCCTTTGGCGCGCTGGACCTCAACTGGCAGGATCATGTGGTGCAGGACGAGAAGTTCTATCGCCCCGCCGAAGTTGACCTGCTGGTTTCTGACCCCAGCAAAGCGAGAGAAAAGTTGAAATGGCAGCCGGAAGTTAGTTTCAAAGAGTTGATCGAGATGATGGTTGAGGCCGACGTCAAGATGCTGCAAGAACAGGCCGCCCTCGCTTAATCGCTTTCTATGCTGCAAGCGGACACATTAGTCCACCCTGTACAAAAACGCGCCCAGGAAAACCCTGAGCATTTAAGTCTTGTTTTTATTGCCGAGGATGGCAGTGAACAAACGGTAACAGCTGCTCAGCTCCATCAACAGGCTGCCAGCTATGCCCAGGCTCTGTCTTCGCTGGATATCCACCAGGAAGACCTGGTCATCCTGGTGCTGCGCCACTCGGGAGTCTTGCTTTCTGCTTTTTGGGGCGCTTTGTACCTGGGCGCCATTCCCTCGATTTTCCCCTTCCTCACCGAAAAACTTGACCCCGCCCTATATATGCAGCGCGTGCAAAAGCTGGTAGCTCATTCGGGAGCCAAGGCCGTCATCACTTTCCCTGAATTCAAAGATGATCTATCTACATTACTTGCTGATGTGGATTGCCGCGTGCTCTCCACAGACGACGTACCTGACGTCCAGGTAGATACTGAATTTGGCGAAGATATCCAACTGGAGCAAATCGCTTTTTTGCAACACAGCAGCGGCACCACCGGTTTGCAAAAAGGCGTAGCCCTCTCTCACCGCGCTGTACTCAACCAGATCAATGCCTATGGCGACGCTATCAAACTAAATGATGAGGATGTGATCGTCTCCTGGCTGCCGCTGTATCATGACATGGGCCTGATCGCCGGATTTGTGATGCCCATCGTGGTTGGCATCCCCCTGGTGCTGATGTCTCCTTTCCAGTGGGTGCGTGACCCCAAGATCCTGCTATGGGCCATTGATAAACACAAAGGCACCTTGGCCTGGCTGCCCAATTTTGCTTACAATCACCTGGCACGCGCCGTGCGCCCCGCGGCTATTGAGGGCCTTGACCTGACTTCCTGGCGGGCTGTGATCAATTGCTCGGAGCCTGCTTACCATGAGAGCCACGAGAAATTCATCGATAAGTTCAAAGACTATGGCTTGCAAGAAAGTACTCTTTCAGTGTGTTACGCCATGGCCGAGAACACTTTCGCCGTCACCCAAACCGAATTGAACACACCCCCAAAAGTGGACTGGGTGCAGATTGCTGCCTTACAAGAAGAGCGTCACGCAGAAGCCGTTGAACCGGGTTCCGCAGGCGGCACATCCGTAGTCAGCTGCGGAGTGCCCATTGCAGGTACGGAAGTTGCCATTGTTGGTGAAGATGGCGAACACTTAGCAGAACGTCGCGTAGGTGAGATCGTGCTCAAGAGTGACTGTATGCTCACGGAGTATTATCGCCGCCCCAACGTAACCGCCGAGACCATCAAAGATGGCTGGTACTTCACCGGCGACATGGGCTACCTGGCAGAGGGTGAGTTGTACATCACGGGACGCAAAAAAGACCTCATCATTGTTGGCGGCAAGAATGTGTACCCGCAGGATATGGAAGCCATCGCCAATGAGATTCCCGGCATTTATCCGGGCCGGGCGGTGGCCTTTGGTCTCTTCGATGACCGTATTGGCTCGGAGACGATTGTGATGGTAGCTGAATTACAAAATGGCCTGTCGGAGGAAGACAAACCGGAGATCGAGCGCCAACTGCGCCAGGAGATCGTCAAACGCACCGAGGTCACCCTCGCAGACCTGCGCTTGGTAAGTGACCGCTGGCTGATCAAAACCTCCTCCGGCAAGATCGCGCGTGCCGATAACCGCGAAAAATATTTGGCAGAGTTCAGATCATCGTAACCCATGATTAAAAAATATCTCCCTGCAATTATTGGCTGGCTCATTTTGCTGGTCTTGTCATTCCTGCTGGCCTGGGTCTCTAACCAGTTCCAGGACCTATCTGGCTGGTTATCATTTCACGTGGTCTTGCTGCTCTCCACAGGATTGCTGTATTTTGGTTGGTGGCTCTTGCGCAAGGAACAGGCTCCCAATTGGCTTGGTTATCTTCTGATCGCTGCGGCTGTACTGCGGCTGGCATTGGGCGTGTTCTGGTTCCTAGCTTTGCCTGTATGGGGCTACACGGATAACGAAGTGCAGCAAGCCGGTTATGTGATGGAGGATGCTTATAACCGCGATGCCAATGCGTGGCGTCTTGGTCAATCTGGTGAAGGTTTATGGGAAGCATTTGCTGGTTTCAGCAGCACAGACCAATATGGTGGCCTGTTATTCATCAGTGCTTTTGTGTATCGTTATTTAGGTGGAACTATACATCAACCACTGCTAACCATCGTGGTCGCAGCCTCGTTCTCATCTCTGGCAGTCCTCTTTGGCTGGGCATTTGCCTGGAACGTCTGGGATGATAAGGTGGCTACTCTGGCTGCCTGGGGCATTGCCCTCTATCCGGAAGCTTTGCTATTAGGCAGTTCCCAAATGCGGGAGGCTTTTACAGTTACGCTGGTGGTTGCGGCCCTGTATGGCCTGACACGGTTACACAAAGCGCGTAGTCTCCAGAATTATCTCTGGTTGGGAATTCCTTTTTTATTGATGCTGCCAATTTCAGCACCCAATGCTGCTATGTTGATTGCCATGCTCGTCCTGGCCTACCTGGCATTGAGTAAATGGAGTATTTTCCATAGTCGTTTCAAATGGGTCGCTGCGTTAGGTGTTTTAGCCTTGGCAATATCAGCATTAGCACTGATCCTGCAATTCGATCTCCTCAGTGCAGCTCGCACGCAAGCCTATGTCAGCGAGAATGCTTCTGGCTGGGTGTACCGTTCGCTGGTGCTTTTGCCCGAATGGGCCCATTTCCCCTTCCTCATCACCTACGGCATTTTCCGCCCCCTATTACCCTCTGCCTTAATTGCCAGTGGTTTGCCTTTGTGGAAAGTGGTCGGCATCACGCGTGCCCTAGGGTGGATGGCGGTGCTGGTGTTATTGTTGTATGCCAGCTTCCTAGCGTTACGCGGCAAAGGGCAGCGGGGCTTAGCTGGCGCGCTTCTGCTGGTTTCCTGGGGCACTATCCTGGTGGCCTCCTTCCGCGGGGGTGGCGACCTGTGGGACAACCCGCGCTACCGCGTCACCTTTGCGGGGGTACAGGTTGCGCTGGCAGCCTGGGCCTGGTACAAACAGCGCGAGATCGCCGACCCCTGGTTGCGGCGTGCCTTTGGTGCCGCAATAGCTATGGTCTTTTGGTTCGTGATCTGGTATCTGCGTCGTTACGTGGGCCTGGAGTGGGGCCTGGTCGAGATTCAGGACGTGGTTGGTCTGGGGCTGGCCACTGCCGCGCTGTATTGGATCTGGGATTGGGCGACCTTTGGCGTAACATCCGAAGACTCAGCCAATCCTCATGCTGCTTAGTTGACGCTCGACAGCCCACGACATACAATCTCATTTGATGACCCTGTTTGACCGCATAAAAACTTTACGTGAGCGACCCTGGCTGGCCGAAATTGTGGCCGGCCTGGCAACCATCGTTTACGTGGCACAGGCCTTCGTCTACGCCCACTCACAATTCTCGGTGCTGGACGAAGGCGCTTATCTGGTCAAGGGCTATCTTTTTGCCACCGGACAGTACACGCCTTTCCAGGATTACGGGCCGTGGACCAATCACATGCCCCTGTCCTTTCTGATCCCCGGTTGGGCACAGGCCATCTTTGGGCCGGGATTACGCACTGGACGCTATTTTTCTATTTTTCTGGGTGTCGTTCTATTATTAGGTTTATGGTGGGTGGTGCGCCGCTTGGGCGGCAGGTTGTGGGCGGCTGGCGCGGTTTTTGTTATTGCGCTTAATCCAGCCCTGATAAAGATGTACAGCCAGGCGGTATCACAAGTGTTAGCGGCGGCCATGCTCGTTTGGGTACTGGCGCTGGTGTTGGGCGCAAAACGCAAAGCCTGGCAACTATGGACCGGAGCAGCATTAGCTGGTGTATTGGCCCTGACGCGCCTCAACCTCGCGCCAGTCTTGCTATTTCTACTTTTATACATCTGGTGGGCTTATGGTTGGCGGCGGGCGCTGCAGGCCAGTCTTGCAGGTGGGTTGGTTTTGCTTATCGGACATGCCCTCTACTGGCCCAACATCCTACGTATGTGGGCCTTTTGGGCTCCTGATGGTTTCCCTTTATTGGAAGCCTGGGCTATCCCCGTTGGTGCAGACCCCAGTTGGACCTCGAACATTTCCCCTCAAGGGCGCTTTAACGCCTTCTGGTGGGCCATCCGCTACAACTTCGTACCCGTCACCGCTGTATTGGCGGTGTGGCTGTTGTGGCCCCGCCGGGAACGCTGGGGCGACCAGGGCCGTTTCCGCATGGCCGTGTTCCTGTCAGCGGTCTTTGCTTTTCTTTTCCTGATTCACTTCTACGCTACTATCGCCGGTTCACATTGCGTCTATTGCCTTTCGGTCTATCTGGCCTTCTTTGACGCCGTTGGCCTGCTCTTGTTTGTGGTTGCCTTCCCGCAACTCAGTTTGGATATTTCACGGACACGTTGGATATTGATCAGCATCTTTATCCTCGTGTTCACAGCTTTCATCGGTTACGCCGCCTTTGAAGTGATCGGCGACTCGATCGTCACGCCGCGCATGGTGCGGCGCATCCTCTTCTTTGAAGTGCCGCGCTTCGATGGTCTCCGGCTGCAGGAAGGCAGCATCGCCGTATGGGGCTTGCTCGAAAACCGTTTTGGACTGGATTACAACCAGCTTTTCCCTTTGCTGCGCGACGTTTTGAAGTATACGATCTCAGCACTGGCGGGATTGTTGGCTGGCATTATCGTGCTCTTGGCCCCCAGATACCTGCCGCGCCTTGGCAAGCAGCTAAACTTCAATCGTGCCGTGCTGGCCCTGGTCACACTTTTGGTTTTGGGTTTATTGCTCTCACCCACGCCAGTCTTGGGCGCAGGCTACCGTGACTATGATTGTGGTGGCGACGTGTTGGCTTCTTATGAAGCGGTCGGTTCCAGCCTCGCGGCCCATGTACCTGAAGGGGCTTCGGTCTACTGGGATGGCGGCAAATCGGCCGTGCCCTTGCTGTATCTGCCTGACCGCCAGATCTATCCTGCCCAACTCAACGGGGCCTACTCCTTCCGTCTGGGTGGGGAGGTAGATGCTTTGTTAGACTACGGCTTCTGGAGCGCTGAATTACAAGAGAATTGGCAGGCCGAGGCCGATTATTTGCTGATCGAGGAGCGTGTCATCAATAACTATGTCCTTGATGACGAGACCTGGAGAAAGCTTGCCGAAACACCCCCGGCCGTAATGTGCTTCAACGACGCTACCATACACATCTTCGAACGCAATCAATAATGCAGTATCATTCCTTAATTCACATTCACTAATTCCGCATGTACTGGTTCCGCGACACAAACTTCCTTGCTTTATTGCCCTGGCTGACCATCACGCTGGTGTGGTGGCTGGGTGGCTGGTTACTGGCCACACACGCTTTCACGCTTAAGCGCCGCGAACGATTACTGGCCGGTTTTGGCCTGGGTTTGTTGCTATATGCCTGGTTCGTCAATATCCTGGGGCGCTGGCTTTCGGCTGACCTGGCCTACATCTTGCCTGCAATGCTAGTCGTATTGGTTGGGGGGCTGGCTTATTACTGGGGCGCACGTGGGGTGGTGCTTGATTGGGGCGACCTGCGGCGCGTGTGGCCTTGGTTGCTGGTTGGGCTGGCACTGGTATTCTTTTTTGTGCGCATCGGCAAAGGTCTGGCCATCTTTGACGAGGGCAAGAACCTCTCACTGATCTCCATCATGGGAGCCGGGGATATCCCGCCGCCCTTCTTTGACGACGAAAACTTCCCCATCAACCACATCTACCATTATGGTTTTCACTTCTTGGGGGGCAGCCTCATGCAGCTTGGCGGCATGCTGCCCTGGAGCGCCTTTGACTTCGCCAAGGCCATTGTGTGGACCTACACGGTTTTGCTGGCTGGACTGCTTGGGCGGCGTTATATCAAGAAGCCGTGGGGTGCTTTGGCCGCGGCCTTTGTGCTGGTCTTTGCGATGGGCACGCGTTATCTCCTGCTGCTCCTGCCACCGGGCATCTTGCAGCGCGCCGACCGGGTAATCGAGTTACAGGGTACCAGCGCCTTGATGGGACTACCTTTCTCCGAGGCACTCACGGCTGGTTGGACCATTGATGGCGGCCCGCCCGTGCAGTACATGTTTGGTTTTCTGAACGGCATCATGGACCCCTTTGTGATGTCACATCAGGGCCCTAATGCTTTTGCGGTCGCCATCTTCCTTTTAGTGTGGCTGGTGGCCTCCCACACGCGCCAACGTCTGAGCATATTTGTACTTACCGTGGTTTTTGCTATGTGGGCACTGGCCTGGGAGACCAGCTACGGTATGTTTGTCCTGGGCATGTTCGCCGCGGCTGCCCTGGTTTACTGGCGTGCTCCGCAGTTGCGCACCAGGACGTTCCAATTCGCATTTTTTGCCTTACTGCTCTCCATTCCGGTTGTGCTTACCCAAGGCGGCACGCTGACGGAAATGCTGCGCAACGAAATCTACACGCGCCAGTTGGATGCCGCTACTTCGTTTGTTGAGCCAGCCAGCACTCCGTCATTGAATGCTGCCTTAGCTGCTGAAATCCCTGAAACGAGCATCACCGATGTTGAGATACTGGGCTTTTCCCTGCGCTGGCCGCCTGCTATTCTCTCGTCGCATTTGGGTGCATTGAGCCTGTTTTCGCCAGTACAGTTGCTTGTAGCTCTGTTCGAATTGGGACCTATTATCTTCTTCACGCCCTGGATCATGGCCTGGGTAGCGGCACGCTCGCGCAAAGGCGACTGGATGCTGGCTGCCCTGGCACTCTCGGCCTGGATTGGCTTCCTCATCCCCATCCTCTTCCAATATCAAGCCGACCGCGATATCTCTCGCCTCACCTGGCAGGCACTGCTGACCTGGACCTTGTTGTTAGTGATGATGTTGGGCGACAAGAAAATCTGGCAGCGTGTCTGGTTCCGAAATCTATCTCTATATACCCTGGCCCTGATGTGCTTTGGGGGCGTAGTTCTGGCGGGCAACCAGCTTACGGCCGCCTCCACCACACGCCTGGCTCACCGCTACACGGAACTGGATGCTGCTATAGCCGCCCAGGTGTGGGACAAGTTGCCCCAGGATGCCAAGATATTCAGTCCCTTCAACATGAACCAAAGCACTATACTGACAGGTCGTCTGACTGGGGCCTTGCTGGATGAACGCTTGGTGACCGATACCCAGACAGACAATTGGAACCGTTGGATAGAGCAACCAATTTTGTCAGATTTGCACGCCGCTGGCTATGATTTTGTGTTTGTAGACAACCGTTGGTGGGTAGATTTGCCTGCCGAAAACCAGGCTGAGTTTCAGCATGCTTGTGTTGACGTTTATGCTGAAGTAACGGATAATTCAGGGATTAATTTCCGCCGAGTGCTGGATATAAGTGATTGTTAGATATGGTTTTACAAAAAGAATTCGTTGTTGATCAAGAAGTGCCACTGGTACGCGCCAACGGCTTTACTGATGTCTCCATCGTCATTCCAGTGTTCAATGAGGTTGAGAGCCTGCCCGAATTGCACAAGCAGCTTCATGCTGCGATGCAAAATTATCCCACTACCTGGGAGGTCATCTTCATAGACGACGGCAGCCGCGATGGAAGTTTGCAGGCCCTGGAAGTGCTGGCGGGACACGATCCTGAACACACGCGCGTGGTAGCTCTACGGCGCAACTTCGGGCAAACTGCCGCCATTTCGGCAGGCATTGACCATGCGGCCGGTGACATCATTGTGCTGCTGGACGCCGACCTCCAGAATGACCCGGCAGATATTCCCTTGCTGTTGGACAAGATTGATGAGGGTTATGACCTGGTCAGCGGCTGGCGCAGATCACGCAAAGATACTTATATCACCCGGACCCTGCCTTCTAATATCGCTAACGGCCTTATCTCGCGGGTTACCGGCGTGCATTTGCACGACTACGGCTGCACGCTCAAAGCCTACCGCCGTGAAGTGCTTACCGGTTTCCGTCTTTATGGTGAGATGCATCGCTTTATCCCCGCTTACGCCGGTTACGTTGGGGCCAATATTACCGAGGTGGAAGTCAACCACCGTCCCCGCCAGTACGGAGAAACTAGCTATGGCCTCGAACGCACGGTCAAGGTCGTTCTTGACCTCTTTACAGTCAAATTCCTATTGGGCTACGTCAACAAACCTATTTACCTTTTCGGTGGTTTTGGCATGGGCCTCATCGGCCTGGGCCTTGTGGGGCTGATCTATCTCTTCATTCGCAAGTATTTCTTCTTTGGCAGCGTGGCCGATTCACCTATCTTCTTTTTGGGGATCGTCAGCCTGATCCTGGGTGTGCAATCCATCTTTTCTGGCCTGATCGCCGAGATGGGCGTGCGCACCTATCACGAGTCACAATCCAAGCCAATTTACAATGTGCGATACGTCATCCGGGGAGACCAGATGAACGAGGAGCCGGACGCGGCGTGAAACCTGCGAGGCGCACGTCCTGGCGCACTCTGATCCGCTACGCCGGAACCTTATTGGCCATCATTTTGATGGTCTATTTATTGCGTCAGCGTTGGGATGAGATCGTCACCTCTTTTTCTCAGTTAGCCTGGTGGCGGCTGTTACTGGCCTTCGGCTTCATTTTGCTCTCCCGCTTCTCTGTGATCGGGCGCTGGCACATGCTTTTACGTTCTGCCGATCCTGAAACCGATTGGCGCAAGACTACCCGCATTGCGTATGCCGGTCTCTTCGCCACCAATTTCCTGCCCACCACCATCGGTGGCGACGTCGTGCGCCTGGCTGGGGCCATTCAGTCCGGCTTCGACGCTGCCGTGGCAGCTGCTTCCCTGGTGGTTGATCGCCTTGTTGGCATGTTCGGTATGGCTTTGATCTTGCCGGTTGGCCTGGCGCGTATCGCTGGATTGGCTGCTTTATCAAATACCGTGCTGGCCGCAGCCCTGCCACAAAGTTTATGGCAGCGTGTACGCCGTGTAGCTCAACGCCTGTTATCTGCGTTGGGGATATGGCGTAAGCAGCGCATCGCCTTGCTCAGTTCCCTGGGCTTCACCTTTTTGCACATGTTGGGGTTCTTCGCCTGCCTCATGGTCCTGCTCGATGGTATGGGCGAAAGCATGTCCTTCTGGATTGTTGGCGGCTTGTGGACCTTTGTGTACTTCGTGACCCTGTTGCCAATCTCTATCAACGGGCTGGGTGTGCAAGAGGTATCCATTGTAGGTATCTTCACCACCTTTGGCGGCATCAGTGAACCGAGTGCCCTGACTGTGGCGCTTATCTTTCGCACCCTGGTCATGCTGGCCAGCCTGCCCGGCGCGGCCTTTGTGGGCAGCATCATGCCAGCTGTTGAGCAGCAGGCCAAAGAAGAGCCTTTGGTACCCGTAGAAGGGGAAAGCTAGTTCGTGACTGATACTCGGCGCGTATGGTTTTTGCGCGGCTTCACCCTGTTTACATTGATTCTGACATTGGGGGCCTTGCAGCAGTTCGCCCAGCAGGCTGCCGAGGAACTTGAACTGGTGACGCGCACGCGTACCCTGGCATTGTATGGTGGTTATGGCTTTGCGACCGTCCTGGGCCTGATCCTGATAACCACCTGGACGCCCCTCAAAACTCGTTTGTTGCACTGGCTGGATACGGCCTTCGATTGGCTACAACGTCTCAATTGGGTCTTGGCCCTGATTGCCCTTGCCCTTGTGGTGCTCTTTGGCTATCTGTCGCGCGGCTACTATGGCCGCTATCTGGCCCCACCCCTGCCGCGTTACTTGGCCTTCTGGTTGGTGGTTGTTGGATTAGCAATTTTATTACTGGCCTGGTTACGCTGGCGCAGTTGGGCTTTTTCACTAGCTGCTGCTGCTGTGGTGGTGGGCTTTGCTTACTACCTTTCCGGCTTTATCGGTGCAGTCAACTCCTATCCTCTGGCCCTGGGCTGGTCGGAAACCAGCCGCTATTACTTCGGCTCCACCTATCTTTCTGAACTCATTTACGGTATCAAAACGCCCCTGCCTTTACGCGACCCTAGCCGTTACTTGATGCAAGCTGTGCCCTTCCTTATCCCGAATCTGCCCTTGTGGACACATCGTTTGTGGCAGGTCTTGCTGGATGCTGGACTAACGGTGCTGGCGTCGTATCTCCTCGTCCGCCGCCTGGCGGTCAAGCGCCGCTCGGTTTTTGCAATCGTCGTGCTATGGACCAGCCTGTTCATCTTTCAGGGGCCGGTCTTTAAGCAAATGGTACTCATTCTTGTATTCATGTTCTGGGGTTTTGACAGCCAGCGTTTGAGGCGTTCAACCATTCTCGTAGTGCTCGTATCCATTTGGGCAGGCATCACGCGTCTCAACTGGATTCCTATGCCTGCCATGCTGGCCGCCGCTATGTATCTGCTGGAACAGCCAATGAACGATACAGGCTTGTGGCGCTACGTAGCTCCCATTGCGATCTGGGGCCTGTTGGGTGGCGCGGTGGGCTATGCCGTGCAGACTGGCTACCAACTCCTCTCTGGCAATGACCTGGGCGCGTTTAATTCCAATTTCACTGCCGACCTCTTATGGTACCGCCTGCTGCCCAATTTGACCTACACGCGTGACCTGTGGTGGCGTTTGCTGTTCCCCAATTCGCCCAATGGCCCCGGCATTCTCATCAGCCTGGCATTCGCGACCTTGCCGGTGCTGGTGTTCATCATATGGGCCATCGCGCGGCAATGGCACAATTGGGCCTTTATTCGCTTGTTGGGGCTGGGCACCATGACACTTTTGCTATTTGTCGGCGGGTTGGCGGTCAGTGTCAAAATTGGTGGGGGCACCAACCTGCATAACGTGGATGCTTTTATCGTCTTTGTGCTACTGATCGGCAGCTACATTTATTTTGGCAAGTTCCGGCCTGACACATCCCTTGAAGCTCAAGATCTGCAGTTCCAGCCCCATTGGGCTTTATCCACCTGGATCATCCTGGCCCCGGTGCTGTACGCCCTCAGCCAGGGTGGCGCTTTTGAAAGGCCCAATTACTTGGCCGCAGATGAAACCATTGAGGCTTTGACCGAATATATGGAACTGGCAGAAGCTGAAGGCAAAGAGGTGCTGTTCATCTCCCAGCGCCATCTGGTGACTTTCAATACACTTGGGGAAGTGCCATTGGTGCATGATTATGAAAAGCTCTACCTGATGGAAATGGTCATGGCCAATTACCAGCCATATCTTGAAGTTTTATATGATGATCTGCGCGAACAGCGTTATGCCGCTATCATCACTGACCCACTCTTTGAGCGCATCAAAGACCCGCTTAAGGAGTCTGGCGCGGAGGAAAACAACCTTTATATCAAGCGTGTCACTCGTCCCATGCTCTGTTATTACGAAAGAGATGCCACTTTTTCCGAGACCATCGTGCAGGTACTAGTACCCCTCAACGAGCCAGATTGTCAGCCTTGATCGTGGTTGTGTATCTTACAAATACGTCAAAAGCACTTTACGATTCACCTTTAACGCATTACTATCTCCCAGCTTCTAATCACCTTGCATAAATTATTTGGAACATTGGCCCCGCATGGACATATCCCTGATTATTCCTGTTTATAACGAAGTCGAAAGCCTGCCTGCGCTCTACGAACAGCTTTCAGAAGTATTAAAACCCTGGAAGCGCAAGTACGAGATCCTCTTTATCGATGACGGCAGTGATGACGGTACCTATGAAGTCATCGCTGACCTGCATAAACAGGACAAACGCGTCAAGGTCATCCAATTCCGCAAGAACTACGGTAAATCGGCCGCGCTGGCCGTGGGCTTTGATGCTGCTGAGGGCGACATCTTCATCATGATGGACGCCGATTTGCAGGACGACCCCTACGAGATCCCCAAATTCCTGAAGAAATTGGAAGAGGGTTATGACTTCGTCAATGGCTGGAAGTATCCACGCCTTGACCCCTTGAACAAAACCCTGCCCTCACGCCTCTTTAACTTCACCATGCGCACTGCCACGCGCATCAACATCCACGACTTCAATTGTGGCTTTAAGGCCATGCGTAGTGAAGTGGCCGATGAGATCACATTGTATGGCGAACTGCACCGTCAAATTCCCGTGTTGGCCGCCTGGCGTGGTTTTAAGGTCACTGAAGTAAAGGTTAAGCACCATCCACGCCAGTTTGGAAAATCCAAGTTCGGTTTTCAGCGCTATTACCGTGGGCTGTTTGATTTTGTGACAGTCTACTTTCTAACTCAATACACCAGCCGCCCGATGCATTTCTTCGGTGGTTTTGGTCTTTTATCTTTTGGCGCTGGGATGATCATCAGTCTGTACATGACTTACCTGCGCTTTTCCGGGGAAATCATTGGTACTCGTCCCCTGTTGACTCTGGGGGTGCTCTTGCTTATCATTGGCGCTCAATTCCTGTTCTTTGGATTGCTGGCCGAGATGGTCAGCGCAGACCGCTTTTCAAAAGAATTGGATTACTCCATAAAGAACAAGCTGGACTGAGCAACGAAAAAGCCGCCTTCAGGAGGCGCAGCATGACTGTAGAGAAAACCACAGAACAAAATACACAAAGCAACGGTGTTGCCGAGAATTACAAATTTCCTGTTTTTGAGTTAGATACACAGCAGTCTGTGCCCTATGATGGCCGCTTTATGCAGCCCGGTGCACTGGTAGATAACCCCAACCCCATGATGCCCCTGGTAGATGCCGTGGGTACGCGTCGCACGGCCCGTTCTTATCGCAAAGAAAAAGTGGACGAGGAGACCTTTGAGTGGCTCATTCTGCACTCTATGCATGCTCCCACCGCCTGCAATGAGCAGCAGTGGAAGGTCATCTATATCGACGACCAGGAAATCCTCAATGATTTACAGGCTCGCGGCTCAGCCTCCTTTTTGAACAACGTGCAGCAGGCTTTTTTATTGTGCTACAACAAAGAGAGCGACAACCTTGAATGGGCCGACCACGTGCAAAGCGGTGCCGCTTTCATCACCACTTTTCAGTTGATGGCGCACAGTATTGGGGTGGGCAGTTGCTGGTTGGGCCACTTGCCCAATAAGCGTGAAGTCAGTCGCATGTTTGGCGTGCATCGTTATTACGAACCCATCGCCCTGGTCACCTTTGGCTACTATCGCAGCAAATCCAGCGTCATGCCGCGCAAACACTCCGTTGAGCACGTCATTATGCACAACCATTTCGACTCCTCCGGTTTGTTATTTGCTAACCGCCGCCGTACCCTCTTGCGCACCGTAGCACGCTGGGTTTATTATCGCTTCCCCGCCTTTGTCCGCCGCCGCCTCAAGCCTTATCTTCATCGTTTTGAGAAGAAGTTCTATCACTGGAAGCACGATTAGCCAGGCCTGTTTTAATTTGCGCCGCTGACCTTTTATGGCCACCCCACAACTTTACGATCTTGATACCTACCTGAGCCTGCTCAACGACCTCTACCCGCGCTTGCTCACCCAGATCGACCGTGACCCCGATTCGCCAACCTATGGCTCATGCGACCGCGGTTTCTGGATGTATCGCTTGCATGATTTTGATTCGGGCGTTTTGCAGCAGGCCAGTCTCACCTTGGCTGCCCTGGCTGCCCTGGCAGATGAAGTTGATCTGTCCCCTTACCCCAATCTCAACCCACAGCATAAAGATGTTTGGGTAACTCTGGCGCGGGCCATCAACCGCCGCACTGTCAGCCTGCTGGCGCGTAACGGCATGCTGGACGAGTATTATCCCGGGGAGCAATCCTTCCCGGGCACGATCTTTACGAGTTATGCTACCCTCAAATCAGCCTTATTGCTGGAGCAGGACAGTGTGGTGCATAGCCAGGGTTTGCGTAAGACAGCAAGGCAGTTCCTCAAGCGTGGCGCTTCTGCTGCCGCGAACCAGGATGTGGCAGCTGCAGCTTTCCTGGCCTTGTATAGCAGCACCTTGCATTGGAAGCAGGCGCAGTCTGAAGCCGTGCTTGAAGACATGGTTTCCCGCCCAGAACAGGACAGCTTTTTCATGGAGTATGGCGGCATGGATGTGGGTTATTCGACCGTCACGCTCAATTACCTGGGCTACATGCACGCCGATGGCAGTTTTAGGGTGGAAAACCAGCTCAACACACTGGGCTCTATGCTGGCCGATTTCATAACCCCAGGCGGTTATCTGGGCGGTGAATTCGCCTCACGCAGCACAACATATTTCTTACCCTTTGGATTTATGCAGGCTGCCTATCAAAACAAAGAAAACGCCAGCCACTTTGCCCCCCTCAATTTATCTTCCGCCTATACCCGTCTCGACGACCGCTACCTGATGCATTATTGTCTGCCCGCCCTGGCGATGGGGGCTTTGGCCCTGGCGAAAGCAGGAGAACCAAAACAAACAAAACAAAGCAGCTCAAAGGATTGGCTTACCAAAGCTTATCCTCAAGTTCAGCTTTATGCTTTGCGTCGTCAGGATAGCGCTGTCTTCCTGGGTTTGAACAAGGGGGGAGCCTTGCAGATCGAGCATGAAGGTAAACATTTTGTTGACACAGGCTACCGTCTGACACGTGATGGAAACACCTTTGCCACCTGCGTTTTGCAGGAAGAAGTGCCAATCGATGTTGGCGAAACCGATACAGGTGTGGAATTCAATATCGAGGCTCAGTTCTTGCGCTATGGTGCTTTAACGGCCAGCCCCTTGAAGACCATCGCTCTGCGCATTCTGAGCTTCTTTGGTCCGGCATTGAACACGCTCTTTAAACGCATCCTCATTCAGGCGCCGCGTAGCTTACCTGATGTTTTCCTCCAGCGACGCATCCGTTTAGATACCACTACCAATGAGTTGCATGTTGAAGATAAGTTAGAAGGCTTACAAGAGGGGGATGAACTCACACTAGCCCCGGCATCTTCTTTCCGTCTGGTGCCCAGCGCCAAGTTCCACCAGCCTGGCGAAGAAGATGCTTTGTCAGCTTCATTGGTCCCCTTGGAAGGCAAAGCCTTCTCCCAAACTTTTGATTTGAATTAGACACTACCTTTGGCCATGCGCATCCTGATCCTCAACCCGGAATACCCACCCATTGGCGGGGGTGCATCCAATGCCAGCGCGCATGTTGCCAAACATCTCGTGGCATTAGGCGCAGAGGTCACTTTACTGACCGCCCGTTTCTCTGATCTACCCCATGAGGAAGTGCAGGCCGGTGTACGTATCATCCGCGCCCCCGCCCTGCGCAAAGCTAGGGACCGTTCCGGTGCGCTTGAGCAAATATCCTTTGTCTTTGGTGGTTTGTGGAGTGCCTTGAACTTGATGCGCAGTTGGAAACCGGATGCCATATTAGCTTTTTTTGGTGTGCCCAGCGGCATGATCGCCCGCCCTTTGCGTTTCTTCTTTGCTATTCCCTACATTGTGTCTTTGCGCGGGGGTGACGTGCCCGGATTTCGCCCTTACGATTTCGCAACCTATCACAAGCTGATTGGTCCAGTTGTGCATCTCATCTGGCGTCAGGCTGCGGCTGTCGTAGCTAATAGTGAGGGCTTGCGCCAATTGGGCGCGGCATTCGATAATAAGGTGCCTATTCAGATCATCCCCAATGGTGTTGATGGGAAGCAATATCCCCAGCGCAATGGGGATTGGCAGCCCCCGCGTCTGATGGCCGTTGGCCGTGTGGTCTACCAGAAGGGCATTGACCTCACGCTTCAAGCCTTGAGCCAATTGCAGGACCTGGATTGGCGGTACACAGTTATTGGTGATGGCTCAGAGTTGCCAATTCTAGAAGCTATGGCCGCGGATCTGGGTATTGCTGAGCGCGTTGATTTTGCGGGTTGGCGCGGCAAATCAGATTTGCCAGTTTGTTATCAGGATGCTAATCTCTATGTGTACCCCTCCCGTCACGAAGGCATGCCCAATGTCGTTTTGGAGGCCATGGCATCAGGCTTGCCTGTGGTAGCCTCACGCATAGCGGGCAATGAGGAACTGGTTATCCCCGACGAAACCGGTTTGCTGGTCCCGCCGGACGATGTGGATGCTTTGACCGATGCGCTGCGCCAACTCATCCCCGATGCCCAGCGTCGCCAACAAATGGGACAGGCTGCTCGTCAGCGTGTGGAAGAGCATTACACCTGGCGTAGCGTGGCCGAGCAATATTTGGAGTTACTGGAAAAAGCTGTGGAGGTCAACTGATGTGTGGCATTTGCGGCATCGCCCCTGCCGACAAGCTTCCAGTTGAGCGCAGGCAATTGGAAGCCATGAATGCCTGCCTGCACCACCGCGGCCCGGATGGTGACGGATTTTATACTAGCGAGGGTGTCGGGCTGGCCATGCGTCGTCTGGCCATCATTGACGTGGCTGGCGGGGACCAGCCCATTGCCAATGAGGATGAAACGCTTTGGATTGTGTACAACGGCGAGAGTTACAACTATCCGGCCCTGCGTGCCGAACTCGAAGCCCGCGGTCACCACTTCCGCACCCAAACCGATACCGAATGTATTCTGCATCTTTACGAAGATTTTGGCGATGACTGTGCCAGCCACCTGCGCGGTCAGGCGGCCTTTGCCTTGTGGGATGAAAAGCAAAAACGCGTTTTGCTGGCGCGTGACCGTTTAGGCCAGAAACCCCTTTACTACACCGTACAGGATGACACGTTGTATTTTGCCTCTGAACTGCCTGCGCTCCTGCGGGTCTTGCCGCACACACCCGACATCCACTTACCTGCCATCGACCTATACCTCAGCCTGCAATACGTGCCGGAACCGCTGACCCCGTACGAGGGCATCTTTAAATTGCCGCCTGCCCACCGCGCCGTATGGCAAAACGGCGAGCTCAGTATCGAACGATACTGGCAGTTGGAGTATGAACCCAAACACACAGACTCCGAGCAGGATCTAATTGTTGAGTTGGGGGCGCGCTTACGCCAGGCCGTCTACATGCGCCTCATCAGCGAAGTGCCCCTGGGGGCGCACCTTTCCGGCGGTATCGACTCCAGCATCATTGTGGCTTTGATGTCTGAGAAGACCAGCGGCCCGGTCAAAACCTTTTCGGTAGGCTTCGAAGAAACCAATTTCTCCGAGTTGCCCTATGCGCGTGCCGTGGCCGAACGTTACGCCACCGACCATCATGAATTCACCCTCAGCTTCGGGGATATTCCCGCCACCCTGGAACACGTGCTTTCACACGTCGGTGAACCATTCGCCGACCCTTCCGCTTTGCCGCTCTATCATCTCTCACGTTTGACTCGTGAACATGTGACCGTAGCTTTGAACGGCGACGGCGGTGACGAAGCTTTTGCTGGCTACCAGCGTTACTGGCTCGACCCCCTGGCCAATAACTATCTCAAATTGCCCGGCTTTGTAACGCGCGGACTTGTACCTGCTTTTGCCAACCTGCTCCCCGACCGGGCCGATCGGCCCGTTGGCGGCAGCCTGGTCAACGGCCTCAAACGCCTGGAGCAGTTACCGGCCATTGACCGGCGTGCCAGTATCCTGCGCTGGGGTTCCTATTTTTCACCACAACACAGGGCGGGTTTATGGCAAAGCGAATATCAGTATGCCCTGGATATGCAAGGGCCGGAGAGCTATCTGGGTACTCACTTTGACAGCCCTTACGCCAATTCCTTCATGGATCGCACCTTGTATACGGATATTCACAGCTATTTGCCGGGCGACCTGCTCGTCAAGGCTGACCGTATGACCATGGCCCACTCGGTCGAAGGCCGTTCGCCCTTCCTGGATCATGAGGTCATGGCCTGGGCGGCACGCTTGCCGGAAAACCTCAAGGTACGTGGGCGAACCGGTAAGTACCTGTTGCGTAAGACCTTTGCCGATCTGCTGCCGGATGGGATCACTGGCCGCGGCAAACAGGGCTTTGGCATCCCCATTGGTGCCTGGCTGCGTGGCCCTCTGGGCGACTGGGCTCGTGAACTTCTTTATTCTTCACCCGGCATCACAACCTGGTTCCGGCGCACGGCCATAGAAGAGTTATTTGAGCAACACCAGAAAGGACAGTACGATCACGGTAAACGCCTATGGGCTTTGGCCTGTTTGGCCCTTTGGGCCCAGCCTCTACACATCAAAAAGTGAAACTGGTATAATGCCCATCCCCGGGCGGGTAGCTCAGCTGGTTAGAGCGTTGCGTTGACATCGCAAAGGTCGTAGGTTCGAGCCCTATTCCGCCCACCACAACCGCTTGACGAACTCGTTGAGCGGTTTTTTCTTAGTTTTCAGATGAATTCAGGTCAAGATATGTTCACACGTGCAATCGTAAGAAAACCCGGCCAGAGTATGACAGATGGTCTAAGGGACACTGATATCGGTATCCCTGACCACCAGTTGGCGCTGGTCCAACACGCAGCTTATGTGGAAGCCCTTAAAGCTTGTGGCTTAGACGTATTGGTCCTGGAGGCTGATGAGAGCTATCCGGATTCAACCTTTGTTGAAGACACGGCCCTGCTGACCAAAGCCTGTGCCATCATCACCAACCCCGGCGCGCTCTCACGTAAGGGAGAGATCCATTCCATCAAACAGGTGTTGTCAGACTATTACGACAACATCGAAGAAGTCATCGAGCCGAGCACGGTGGAAGGTGGGGACATCATGATGGTCGGCTCACACTTCTATATCGGTTTATCTGAACGTACGAACGAGGAAGGCGCACGGCAGGTTATCGCCTATCTGGAAAAGTACGGTTTCAGCGGCTCCACAATGTCAGTAGGCGACATGTTGCATCTGAAATCCGGGGTCGTGTATCTGGAGGACAACACGATCGCAGCTACCGGCGAGTTCGTGCACCAGAAGGAATTCGAGGGCTTTCGTGTCCTGGAGATTGCTGAAGATGAAAGTTATGCCGCCAATTGCATTTGGGTGAATGGGAATGTATTGGTAGCCAAAGGCTATCCTAAGGCGGCCGGTACGATAGCAGATGCCGGATATCCGGTCATCGAATTAGACGTATCTGAGTTCCGCAAGCTGGATGGGGGCTTGAGTTGCCTCTCGCTGAGGTTCTAGTGAGGTGTTTTAATTTAGTTAACAAATTGCGCATAATTTCACAGCCCACCCAATTCGTCTATAATTAACCTCATCATGTTACGCTCCCGCTACCGTCGCATCACCTTCTTCTTTGCCCGCGTTATCTTGGGCCTCATCTGGTGGGAGTTCTTCCTGCCGCGCATCGGCTTGCGTGGCCGCACCCGCAACACGCGCACCGAGCGTCTCAGGAAAGCGGCGGTTGCTTTTCGGGCCATGGCCATTGATATGGGTGGCGTCATGATCAAGGTCGGCCAGTTCCTCTCGGCCCGTGTTGACGTGCTGCCCGAGGTCATTACAGCCGAACTGTCTGAACTGCAAGATGAAGTCCGGCCCGAAACCTATGAAGATATCCGCACCTTGGCCGAAGCCGAACTGGGGGCTTCCCTTGAAACCCTCTACGCCGAATTCGACTCCCAGCCCCTGGCCGCCGCTTCCCTTGGGCAGGTGCACCGCGCCAAACTGAAAAAGCCGCAATCCCGCAAGCAAGCTGCAAATGGCAGCGTTGAGCAGGGTTATGTTGACGTGGTTGTCAAAGTGCAGCGCCCAAATATCAAAACCATCATCGATACCGACCTGGCAGCTCTGAGCACCGTGGGCCGTTGGGTGCAGCGTTATCGCCCCATCAGCAAGCGCGCCAACATCCCGGCTTTGTTGGAAGAGTTTTCCCGCGTCACCTATCAGGAGATCGATTATCTGGCCGAGGGCCGCAACGCCGAGACCTTTGCCACCAACTTCGCAGAGCGCCCGGAAGTATCCATCCCCGAGGTTGTCTGGAGCCACACTACCCAATGTGTGCTCACCCTCGAAGATGTGTACGCTATCAAGATCACGGATTACGAAGCTATGGAAGCCGCCGGTATTGACCGCCGAGCGGTTGCCAGCCGTCTTGTAGATGTTTATTTACAGCAGATCTTCGAGGATGCCTTTTTCCATGCCGATCCCCATCCCGGAAACCTGTTTGTCACACCTGTACCAGATGGTGATGAAGAAAATGATGGCTGGTTGCTGACCTTTGTGGACTTCGGCATGGTCGGTACCGTCCCCGACAATTCGATTGCCGGTTTGCGCGAATTGCTCATCGGCATGGCCACCAAAGACCCCGGTCGCATGATCAAGGCTTACCAATTGCTCGAGGTCTTGTTGCCTTCTGCCGACCTGGAATTGGTTGAACGTTTGGAGGCTATGGCTTTCGACCGTTTCTGGGGCAAGAGCATGGAAGAGCTGCGTGAGGTTGATTACGATGAGTTGCGTGAATTTGCCCACGAGTTCCGCGATATCGTTTACCAGTTGCCTTTCCAGGTTCCCCAAGACCTCATTTTCCTGGGCCGCACGGTTGCCATCCTGTCAGGCATTGCTACCGGCTTGCATGCCCAATTTAACTTCTGGGATAGTATCGCGCCCTACGCCCAGAAACTGATCCAGGATGAAGAGGGCGGCTTTAACCTGCGTTTCTGGTTGAGTGAAACTGTCTCAATATTGCAGGTTCTCTGGGGCTTGCCCCGCCAGTTGGATGCTGTCTTGGGCAAAATGGAGCGCGGCAACCTGGTCGTGCAGGTGCCGCAGGCCACCGCTCAATTACGCAGCATAGAATGGGGTGTGCGCCGTATCGTCGGCGCGCTGACCTTCATTGCTTTTCTCAGTAATGGGGTCCAGCTTTATTTGGCTGGCGAGTTGATTTTTAGTGGGGGACTGTTGGCCGCGGCCGCGCTTAACCTGGCCTGGCTGATTCTGCCCAGGCGTAGGCGTCGCTAAATTTAACTTAGAAGAAAAACTTAGATCGTTTCGCGTTCGTCGATGCGCTCGATGGCATGGTTGATCATGCTGCGGGCCGCCATCAGCATTTCTTTGCGTGCTGCCCGACGTCGTGCCAGGAACTCAGGCGGGAAGAGTGCTTCAAAGCTTTTGTACATTTCTTTGCGTGCCTTGCGGGCGTGCTCGACGGCTTCATCGGGGATGTGCTGGCGTATACGTTCACGGGCTTCGTCTTTTTTCTTAGCCATATTGACTCCAATTGAATATACCGATACTGGCAAATAATTATTGCATATGCGGATTGCCGCGTCAAGGACGCATGTATAATCGGTCACATTGTGTAAAGTAAAGGATGAAGTATGCTGCCACTCAAAGACATCAACCCCACCCGCCGCTTCCCCATCGTCACCTATGGCCTTATAGCCGCCAACGTGCTCGTCTTCCTGTGGGAATTGACCCTGAGTGATTTCGACCTGCAGAGGGTTTTTCTTAATCTTTCAGTGGTTCCTGCTCTTTTTACACAAAACCCGCTGGCCCTGGACAATATCCTCGACATCTTCCGCAGCATGTTCTTCCACGGCGGCATCGCTCACATTGGCGGCAACATGCTCTACTTGTGGCTCTTCGGTGACAACATTGAAGATCGCTTTGGCATTTTCTTTTATCTGGTCATCTACTTTGCCAGTGGGGTAGCAGCCGCTTTTGCTCAGATCATCATCGACCCCTTTTCACAGATTCCCTTGGTGGGAGCCAGTGGCGCCATTGCCGGTGTACTCGGTGCTTATCTCGTGCTCTTCCCCGGGATTCGAGTGCGTGGCCTCATCTTCCTCGGCTACTTTGCGCGCATCACCGAATTGCCTGCCTGGATCGTGCTGGGCTTCTGGTTTGTTATCCAATTGCTCAACGGCTTCCTGTCCCTGGGCGTACAGACCGGCGGTGGCGTGGCCTTCTTTGCGCATGTCGGGGGTTTTGTAGTGGGAGCGGTCATGGCCTGGGTCTTGATGCTCATATTCCCACAGCCTTCTCGCCAAGATCGCTACGAGGCGCTTTACGAGCGTGCTCAGCGTTATCGTTACTAATATTTGTCCACCTGAGCCTAGCCAAAGATCCAGGCCAGAAGCCACCAGAGGCCTATCACAATGAGGGTAGAGAAAAAGAAGGCAAGATACCAGGGGATTCCCAGATACAGCCACAAAAAAAGAACAATGCGAAGTCGGCGATAGCAGCCACAACGTTTTTAATCAAAGAAGACATGCTTATGCTCCGGAGGTTTGCGTCTCTAAGCGCGAACTAATCTCTTTGAGACGAATGAATTGTTGAAAGATAAAGGGCAGGATATAAACGCCTTCCCCAAACTCAAGGATGTAGGCAAGCGTTGCGAAGATACCGCCTGCCGTTGGGTTGTCACCCTGCACGGCGACGAAGAGTGAAAAGATCACAAGGGCAAAGATGATCGCCTCGATCAAACCGAAATTCTTTGCTTCGCGGTCCGAGAGTTTTATCTGCCAACGAGTCAGCGTTTTGAAGTGTTTTGCAATGGCAAGTGGCTGGCCCTTAGTGATGACGTTTACCTGCTCCTCAAGTGTATCGTTGTAAGCCTGGTTATCCTTGAAGATCCTTTTCTCGCTAAACATATAAATGAGGTAGATCAAGACAACAGCCATGATACAACCAATCAGCAATCGGAAGTCCAGGATGAACAGCATCACCATGGCCCCCAATACACCAACGACAGATGTAACGCCTTGGGTAAGGTCATTCTCAAAGAAGTCAACCAGTTCTTTGACCAGGCCACTGCGGGTGACGATGGCTGAAGTGGGGGTATTTTGCTCTTTTTGAAACTGCACCGTCTCCGGGGCAATGGCAGCATAGATCGATCCGTAGGCACGCGTATCATACATACGGCGTCCCACCCCGGTCAGCAGGCTGCCAGTATAGAGCGCAATAACATAGAATACGCCTCGCATCGAACCTGCCAATAAATCATTGATCGCAAGACCAAACACAAAAGGCTGGGCAACGATAAGGATATTCTCGACCAGCAATAAACCGAAAGTGCCAAGTATCTTGAGGCGAAAACGTTTGAAGATTTTTTTGAGTGAAAACATTATTAATTGTTAGTGTGGAATATTAGGATTTAGGTCCCAGCCCTGACAAAAGGGTCCTATAAACAAGCTTGGGCGCATCACGCGTGGCAATATACCCATCAGAGGCGGAGGACCAGGCCGAATAGATCAGGGCTTCAATCGTGGCCACGGCCCAGGCAGTCGGGACATCAGGGGCAATGACCCCATCGGTTTTTAACTCCTCGAAGAAAGCCCCCCAATCTTGCTGGTTCCGGTCTTCAAAGGATCGCACTTCAGGGTCATCTTCAAAACTGCGTTCGGATAAAAGGAAGTTATAGCGGTCGCCAAGCGGAATGATCTCTTCAAGAAGTGCCAGGAGCATATCCTTAGCAGATAGGTCTTTTGCCATGACAGGTGCTAAGGCTGCATCCATTTGCTTGTATGAAGCGATGGTCAATTCGCGGATCAAGTCATCGCGGGAGGGAAAATGACGGTAAAGGGTAGCGCGGCCAACCCCGGCAGTTTCAGCTACTTCACCCATGTATGCACCAGGGTTTTTGGAAAGTACCTCAGTGGCGGCGTCCAATAGAATTTCGCGTGTATCTTTTTTCATTGGTCATCCTTTACAGAATCAAGTCTCGAATGAGACAATATTGTCTCATTCGAGACATTTATACCTCCTATGGGCCTAGTTGTCAAGAGATTTACAAAGATCACAGATATCCTTATTATCCCTTGACAACTTACTAACTAGTAAGTAAAATCACTTCCATGACAGCAGAACCTACTACCCGCCTCAAGATCATGGAATTGGCTCAAGATCTCTTGCGCGATAAAGGCTATAACGGCTTTAGCTATAAGCACATCGCCGAGGAACTGGACGTCAAGAATGCCGCCATCCATTATCACTTCCCCAGCAAGGAAGACCTGGGTGTGGCTGTCATTGCCCGTGAGCGCCGTCGCTTCAAGAAGTGGATTGCTCGCCAGAGCATCCGCGAGCTAGACGTCTGGGGCCGCCTGGACTGGTTCATGAGCATCTATGAGCATTACTCCAACGGCGGTACGCGCGTTTGTTACCTGGGGGTGCTGGAGAGCAGCTTTGATGCTATCCCTCCCGAATTGCAGAACGAAGCCAGAGCCTTGAACACTGAGATGTTGGATTGGCTGACGGAGCTCCTGGAGGAAGGCCGTCAGCAAGGCGAGTTCCAGTTCGAAAGCGACGCAGCCAGCAAAGCCGTGCTTGTAATCAGCGTCGCCCAAGGCTCCTTACAGATCGCCCGTGTCACCTCCTCTGACAGCTTCTTTTCTGCTGTTCAACAGGTCAAGCGCGACCTCGGATTTCAAAGCTAAAAATTTTTGTCACACGAACTTACTTAGTAGTAAGTAACACAAGGAGAATAAGATGACCGAGGAATTACAAAAAGATACCCCACTCACCACCCAGCAGGCTGTTGAACTCTGGTACACCGTACCCAAACGCCAGCCCACCGACCGTGAACGCCACGTGCTCGAAACAGCTGATAACTCCACCATCGAATTTGGGGAGGTCAACCTGGCGGTTTCCTCCTGGGGTACTGAAGGCCCCCTGGTTTTATTGATGCACGGCTGGGGTGGCAATCGCGGCCAGTTAAGCTATTTCGTCAATCCCTTGTTGGCTGCCGGGTATCGCGTGGTGGCCTTCGACGCTCCTGCCCATGGCGCAACCCCCGGCGAACAAACCAACGGCTTTGAGATGGCCCAGGCCATGTTGCGTGTGATTGAGGAGATCGGCCAACCCTACGCTGTCATCGCCCATTCTTTGGGCACCCTAGCCGCTACCGTTGCTTTGCAACAAGGCCTGCAAGTTGAAAAGCTGGTCTATTCTGGGGCCATGCGCCGCTTGTCAGATGCCTTAGAGGCTTTTATGCACATGAATACTTTCACCGAGGAAACGAGAGATGCAATTCTGGCAGACGTCCTCACCCGCTTTGGCGATGACGTCTGGGAGCTCACCTCCCTCGACAAACAGTTGCCCAAATTCGACATCCCCGCCCTCCTGTTCCACGACCGTAAAGATGAGATCACTCCTTATATCAGCAGTGTCGCTATTGCGCGTGCTTGGCCCAGCGCCAAACTCATCAGCACGGATGGTCTCGGCCACCGTCGTATTTTGCAGGATGAAGAAGTAATACGACAGGTAGTGGAATTTTTAGTAAGTTGAATTACTTAAAAAACATGACCTAAGGCTCGTACACCGTGAAGTTATCGAAATAGACATAGGCGCCGGCCTCGACGAAGGTGCCAGCTATCAAACCCACTTCGCCACTGGTGAACTCGGTATCCGTGACTTCGGCAACCTCTATGTCGTTTATGAATAAGGTCAAAGTATCGCCAATGCAATCCGCTTGGATTTTATTTGGAAAGTTGCCCTGCCTGATCACTGGACTTCGCTCATACTCACCGCTATCTAGTAATACCACGAACTCGTCATCTGCCCACTTACCAATTATGTAAAAGCCATCAGCAGTATATGTCAGCAGATAAAAATTATCGTCATCCTGGTAACGGCACACGATGCCTGCCTCAGCATCGAACGGCCCACCTAGTTCTACAACATCAACAAAGATTCGCGAATCTGTGAATTCATCATCAATCACGCTCCATGAGAAGTACTCCGTCTCATTCACAAGTATTCGATAGTTCCCTTCAGTGTAGTCATTGATGCCATCTGCCCCTTCATAAATAGGCCAACCGCTACTTGAATTAGAAAAGTCATCGAAATAGCTTGCACCAGGCGTCCTTGACGGCTCAGTAGCGGCCGAATCCGAAGTAGCCGGCTCTTCTGTAGTGACTAGAGGCGTGTAAGTTGGTAGGGCTGTATAGGTTGGATTGGGTGTTAAGGTGGGATAAGGCGTATAAGTGGGGTTGGGTGTCAAGGTGGGATAAGGAGTATAGGTCGGCAAAGGGGTGGGCGTCGCTACAAAATTGCTCACCGCGCAGGCCAGCGATGTGAGTGAAATGGCAAATATGCCAAGAAGTAATTTCTTCGAGTTCTTTGTTTGCATAGTTGATCCTCCTTATGTCAAAATATCAGTATAGCCTTCCCACCAAAGATTTAAAGAGTCGAAATCAAAACCCCCGCCGCTGCCCTTCCCATGGTGCTTCTTTGCCTGCCTTGAATTCCTCTACACTCGGCCCCTGCAATTTACCCAGACGCCACAAACCATATAGATAGGTGGCGATCAATAAAACAACCAGGAACGGCCAGCCCAACAACAGCCGTATCACACCCAAGGCGTTTACCGCCTCCCGGTTGAACAGCCACAATTCTATACTCAGCCGCGCCGCAAAGGCCACCGCCCATAGTATCGTCACTTCGTTATAGGCGGGTAGCACCTTGGGGTGCCAGTACCAGCCCAGGGGCCAACGCCTTGTTGCAAAACTTGTCCATGCCACCAGTGGCCGGTTGACCGCCACCGTGACCACACACAGCACCACCGTCACGCTTCCTGAGATCAAACCCGGTAAGAAAAAGCCCGCCTCGGAACCACTCAACCGCATGAAAATGGCTGCCAGCACCACACCGCCCAGACCTCCCAAGGCGTACACCAGGCTCGCTTTCTTCACGATGCGATATAGCGCGAACAGTCCTGCCACGATCAATGCTCCCCACAATGCCAGCTCCACCCCAAACAGCGCATTTGCGATCAGGAAAATCAGCAGCGGCAAAAAAGAATCAAGCAGCCTTGATCCTCGTCCCGAGAATACGCTGAAGAATTCTTCACGTAGTTCCCTCGCTCTACCCATCAGCTCGCTGGCCCATCCAGAATATTTTCCAGTCGCCTTTGCTGGCGTTTATGGCCAGTAAGGTGTACAGGCTGGCTGTGAAGAATCCCAGCACCATCATCAACACCACCCAGACGATTGAGCGGGCAATTGATTTCTCCCGGTACACGATCCAACCGGAGAACAGGATGAAGCCAACATACAGGTCAACCAGCGAAACCACACCCCAGGGGTTTTGCACCAATTCCGCGCCATCCAGCGCGAAATCTCCCACGGTAAAACCATAGATCAGCACCGCGGACATAGCCACAATCCCAACTATCGATACAAACTTAGCTATTTGCATAATATTCTCTCTACTGTAAGGGCGACCGGAAACCTGAACTCAGTTCAGGCGTCGTCCGCAATATTTAATTGCTCTCTAACCTTCCGCAGGCGGCCTCAATATCAATACCGAAGTCCGTGCCTTATAGGCTTCATAATCATCCTGCCCTCCCCACTTCTCGTCGGCCCGCGCTTCCAACATGGGTACCCCACTGATGCGTGTCAGTAATATGATGATGAAGATCGGCGAGATCAGTGTCACCCATTGCCAGCCGCGCAACACAGGCAGCGCAATGATCGCCACCCCGATCCACAACACGATCTCCCCAAAATAATTGGGATGCCGCGACCAGGACCACAAGCCGCTCTGGATGAACTTGCCTTCATTTTGTGGATCGTTTCTAAATACATTCTTCTGGCGGTCGGCGATTACCTCGATCCCAAATCCCACAACCCACACGATCGTGCCAACCAGGGCGTAGATGCCTAACTCCACTTTGATCTCTGAAGTGATTGCCGCCAGTGCCGCTGCCAACGAGAAGGTCACCCACAGACCTTGCAGTGTCCAGGTCACCAAGAACCGCGGGAAGGAAGTTTTAAGTTCCCTGAAGCGGCGGTCCTCTCCGGCAGCCCGAATACGCATGAAAAGGAAAGTACCCAGCCGGATGGCCCATATCGCCACCATTACCAGTAACAGCCAGGCTCTGGCATCTGCGGAGGGGCTGAGGAACACCGCCATCAAAACTACTGTGATATAGGTAATGCTGCCCGTCAGGTCAAAGAATGCTTCCGTTTGGTTTACGTAGGCATGAATGAAAACGACCCACTGGATAATGAAAGCAACCGCCACACACAAAGCGAAAAGTGGGATGCCGAATGCCTGCACACCTCCCTGGCTGCCTGCCCACGCTACCCCCGCCGCGATGACTAAAACGATGATGATGGCGATGACCGAGCGTTGTGTCGTATTGTTTTCCATAATATTTCCAATGTGTTTAGATAGAGCGTCTCACTTGGAAATAAGTATACAATCTTTCTTTGAATCCAATCATTGTGCAGAATAAGGGCTGTATTGGCTTACTAAGTCTTCATGCGCAAAAATATAATCGGTGTAGGGGCGAAGCATGCCTCGCAAGAATCAATACGTCTAGCAAAATTCAGATTTGATATCATCTTGGAAAAATAGGATACATACAATCTGGAAGCCATTTAGAAAAATTATATGAGAGGGGCAACATCAGAAAGCCATTACTCCTCTTGACCGATGCTCCGAGTGTCCGTGTGGCACATCTTGACTAAGCAGGAAGCGGACAGACGCTATACTCGAAAGAATGCATAGCCACTTCATGGAGCACTTCTACGACCTGGGAAAAACAAACAGGTCACACAGTGTGATCTGTTTGGAGGTGGTTAGGGGGGCAGCTAGACCGATAGGATAAGGTAATAATCATCCGCTCAGTGAATTACAAAAAATAACTAACTATGGACGGGATAATTCATTCCAATTCTGCAACTATAGCTACTTGCTAACGCCATAATTCAATTGGAGTTTGAAGGCAATAATCACTAGTTTGATCAGAGTATATTTTTTCGAAGTCTTCAATAGTCAAAGATGTTGCGTCGCTTAGTTTCTTATATTCTTCGACAATGAAAGGACTTAGTCCATCCCCACTTAATCTTGATGCATATTCAGAAATTGTGTTTTCATAAGTTGATGACTGTACAACTACAGAGAGTTTTTCAGCTTCATTTGGACAACCTACATAGTTATTATTCTCTAACTTGTTTTGAAAAACATACTCGATCAAAGTATTTTGTTCTTGATACAGTAGGATTAAACTGAAAGGTTCCCAATTGTCTGGTATTTGTGTATCGTTTGGGAACGGCAGAATATATATCTCTTTTGGAGGCCCGTGCATTTCTAATATTTGGGGGAGCTTGAAGTAATCTATATAAGGTAAATCAAATAAGTTTGGATCTTGATCCACCTTAAGCGAACCATCCTCATTTATTTGATTTGTTACTGTAGCAATCAAAATAAGTTGCTCTAGGTTCGAAGCCTCAGCATAGAAAGAATAATTGAGAGCAAATGTGAATTTTTGCTGAACCAAGGATAGACTTGTACTTCCAGAGTCTCCAAAATTATCATACTTAATCAAAATATCACCTGATATGCTATCAGTTTTTTGCGACCATCCGAAGGGGGTAAATTTATTTCTGTAATCATTCGAGTCATTTACATCAGGTTGAAACCCTAATAGACAGGGGAAATCACAACCGCCATTATTCCGTAACAAATCGAGCAGTTTCTTTTTGCTCTCTTCAGGAACTAAAGTGATTTGTTCAATCACATCTGTAAAAGTTGATGACGCAAGAGGAGTGGCTTGAGCTTCCAGTGTTTCTATACTTGAATTTTCATCTGGGGTCCCCCCCCCCTCATCCGATGCAGAATTATTTGGAAGAGGTGTAAAAGTTAGTTCTAATAAGTTTCCTTGAGAACACCCAAGTAAAATGAATACTAGTCCTATTAGTAAAACTAAACCATTTTTGTTTGGAGACTTATCCATATTCCTCATCTGAGAATGTCCTTTTGATTCAATTTACTGCGACGTCCAATATGACATACCATAAGTTGTACCATCAATCGTAAGCGTATCATTCATAAATGATGCCATATTCGCACCTGTAGTATTGGAAGCCCACTTGCCATAGACCCATCCTAAAAACATGTCGGCAAAGACCTCGTTACCATTTGAAGTTGGATAAGGACCAATATCCATTCGCCACATGTGTGAACTAGAAAGTGAAGGAGGAGGGTGAAAACCTGATCGCGGGTCATTATTAACTATCGATCTAAATTGCCCACCTGAGGCTAAAGCCTGGTAAGGTCCATCTGAAGCGAAAGAACCGCCGAATGCATGCCCCAGTTCGTGGACAACATTATGAACAGATAGATCAAAAGCATGACTTGGGGGACGGTTTGTAGATGTAGTCCATAAGCTAGTGAAGCTGATCATGCTGGCCGAAGAAGTACATCCATACGCTCCGGCATTCCGACAATCATCAGACATCCATTTTGCATTTGGATCACCATCACGAAAACTATTTCCCCAGAGAATAGTTAGATCCCCGTATACTGCCTGAAATGCATCTCCCCCTGATGTTCCTGCAGTCTCCCCTAATTTGCGGCCTGTGTCAACAACTGCTCTTCCAGCTGCTCTCGCGCCATCGATATCCCATTCTACATTGTTGCCATTTAATCTGCCATCTACTAGAGATACTCCGTAATTCGTCTCCACAAAGTTTTTAATCGCATCTTTCTGACCAGAATGATGGTAGAGTTCAATTACTTGATGATCCTGAAAATCAGAACTGTGATTACTATAATACGAATTAGCACATTTTGGGTCAGAAAAACAAGCATATGGATTATGTCCTGACGGATCACTAAAATTTATTGGATTGTTGAAAGTGTAACTGTATCGATTTAAGCTTTGTGGATTGAGCAAATTCGGCACAATCGTATCCGGCTGAGTAAACCTTCCTAAACTCGGCGAATACCAGCGGGCGTTGTAATCCATCAGGCCAAAATCACCGGTGTTGCTACGCTGTCCGGTGTAGCTAAAGTCGGTGGGCGAGTCAGCTTCCAGCAGTTCACTGCCAAAGGCCATGTAGCGCTGCTGGCTGTTGGCCACCAATGCGCCCGTGTCGTCCGTCACGGCTACCACCGAGCCGAGGTGGTCGGTGAGCAGGAAGCGGGTGTCGTTGCCCTCGCGCATGGCGATGCGCTGCCCGGCGATGCTGTAGTATTTGGTCACTACTGGCGTGGTGCCACTGGCATCTTTCACCGTGTACATTCCACCGCCCAGGAAGAGGGAAATAGTGTCGTCAGGATTGACCTGTTTGATGCGCGTGCCATTGCCGTCGTAGGTGAAAGTCCAGGTATCACCGGCTGTGCCGCTGGCGCAGGTGCCGCTGGTAATCTCCTCGACCTTGCTGAGGCGGTTCTCTGCATTGTAGGTCTGCCGCCAGGTCACGCCGTCCTCGATGCGGCAGGTCATGTTGCCGTTGGCGTCGTAGCTGTAGGTGTCGGTGTACTGGCCCAATCCACCCTTGTTGCGCACCACCTGCGATACCGCGTGTGGGTGGTTGGCGTCGTAGCTGTATTCGTGGCTGATCCAGTCCGGCGCGGGCGTTTCCGGCGCGATGGGCGGCTCGGTAAAGGGGTAGGCCTGCCCGTTGCCCTCGTTGTAGAGGTAGGTGAGTTCGTCGGCGGTGAGGGTGCGATCCCAGATACCGACCTCATCGATCTCACCATCGAAATGCCATAGATCAGCCCGCAAGGCCCCCAATAGCAGGTTCAGCGTGAGGTCCCGTACACCTTTGCTATAGGTTACCTTGTCGATGGTGCCATTGTTGATCGAGATGCCGATCTCATCCTCATGCTCATCATGGTAGACGTACACGAAGTACCACTCCCCGGTGTTCAGAGCTCCATGGCTGTTGGCTGTCACCGAGGTGGACACATCATTGCTGTCCCAGACCGAGAACTGTACCTTTTCGTCGCCGCCGTTCAAGCTCACACGATATTCATGGCTGGAGCCAGCGCCATACTTGCTCAACAAGCCAAAACTACTACCCGGGAAGCTCTCCACATTGATCCAGAAAGCCCAGGCCTTGTCCGCGTTGCCAGCCACGCTCACAGCAGCATTGTCAGACGTAGACAGGTATTCATCATTAGTGGTCTCAAAGTCTGCCGAGTTGCCCACCAGGCCCGTACCCTGCAGTACCGAGTTGTGGTCACTCATGTCGCTGCTTGCCACAGCATCGTCGCGGGTACCACTCGCCTCGTCCAGGTCCCAGTAGGCTGCCAGGTCTGTGTTCAACGAGATGTAAGGCTCGGGGGTCGGTGCGGGCGTGGGTGCCGGCGAACCATCAAAGGGATGCTGCAGGCCATCACCTGTGCTGTACAAAGCGCTGACCTCTGAGGCGGTCAGTGTGCGGTTCCAGATGCCCAGCTCGTCGATCTGGCCATCGAAGTACCATAAGTCAGACCTCAGCGCACCCACTAGCATGGGCGAGTCACTGTCTTTCACTCCGGCACTAAAGGACGCTGTGTCCACGGTGCCATCGTTGATACTGATGCCGATCTCGTCGTTGTCTGCATCGTGATAGACATACACGAAGTACCATTGCCCTGCACTCAGCGCACCATGCGTAGTGGCCGTCACCGAAGTGGCCGTGTCGGTGCTGTCCCAGACCGAGAATAGTACCTTTTGGTCGCCACCGTTCAAGCTCACACGGTATTCATGGTTGGAACCGGCCCCATACTTGGCCAGCAATCCCTGGCTGCTACCTGTCAGGCTCTCCACATTGACCCAGAAGGCCCAGGCCTTGTTCTGGTGCCCTTGCACGCTCACCGTGGCATTGTCATCGATCCTCAGGTACTCCTTGCTGGTATAACTGAAGTCTCCAGCCCAACCTAGGATGCCATCGTCTTGCTCCACGGTGTTGATGTCGCTGAGATCGTTGGTGCTCACCTCATCTGCCCGTGTCCCCGACACCTCATCCAGGTGCCAATAGGCCACCAATCCGGTCGTCAGGGCATTGGGATCCACGGTGGCCGTAGCGGTGGCTGTCTGGGTGGGTGTTGGGGTGCTCGTGGCTGTCGGTGTCGGTGTATAAGTGTGCTCCAGGGTCGGGGTCGCTGTGGGTACCGGAGTCGGACTAAGGCCATAGAGGTCATCGATCTCCGCTTGCGTGAGGGCCTCATCGTAGAGGTAGACCTCGTCCAGACGGCCCGAGAAAGGTTTACTCGCATCGCTGAAGTTGAGGCCATCGCCTGCCGCATAACTGATCGAACCGGTCACGTTGCGTGAGGAGACCAGGATACCGTTGACATACAGACGGATCTCACCCTCGGTCTTGTCATACACCCCGATGACGTGCGACCATTGGTCCTGCGGCAGGATGGGGCCGGAGACCAGTTGAGGGTCGAGGTCATTGAGGTGGAACTCGACAAAGCCATCGGAGTCGGTGCGGAAACCGTATTCGTTGCCGGTATTGTGGTAGCTGATAATGATGTCATCTTCACTGGCCGCATCCGGGTAGATCCAGGCGGCCAGGGAGAGGCTGTCCGCTGGCTTGAGTGCAGCAGCGGCATCGGCCCGGGCATAATCATCGGTGCCATCTAGCAACAGGGCATCATCACTGAGACCATAGGTGGTCCAACTGGTGCTGTTGTAGAGAGTAGCATCGTTGTTGTTGCCAGAGCTATCAGCAGCCGTGCTGCCGCTGCCCTCATCGAAGTGCCATTCGCCAGCAATGGAAGGCGGAATAGGTGTGTTGGTGGCAGTATTGGTTGGAGTCGGTGTAACCGTGGGAGTATTGGTCGGTGTGGGCGTCGCCGCAGGCAGCAGGCCGATATAGTCAGCATCATCGGACTCGAAAGCATCAAAGTACAAGGTGCCTGATGTGCCCGAGCCGGTGCCGTTGGGCAGCCCCAGCTTCACACCCCCCAGGCTATGGGTGTCATTATCCACCGTGCTGAGCTGTTTTGCCTGGGTGCCATCGATATACAGCGTCAGGTGGCCGTCATCGTTGCCCGGCCCACTGGAAGCTTTCCAATCGATCTCAATGGCATGCCAGGCATCGGTGATCGTGACCCAATCACTCTCCGTGCCGCTGGCGCTGTCGTTATACACCTCTATAGAAATATAGTAGTCGCCATTGCCATAGTTCAGCCAGACCTTCATATAACCATCTTCATCCTGGAAGATGACCATCTGGTCCCAATTGGCGATGGTGGTACTGTTAGGGTCGAAATAGAAGCGAGCGCGATAGCGGGTCTCGGTCGTGAGGGAATCGTCATAGACGTAAATGGCATTCGTGTCATCGACCAGGGCCTGCATGCCATAACTGCCTTCATGGGCTGAGCCTGCCGAGGTGCTGAGGTCACCACTATCCGTAGTTGCTGAGGTCCAGGCATTAAAGTTATTGTTCTCAAAATCGTCATTCAAGATCGTGACGAATAAAGGTCTTGGAGGGGGAACATAGGCAGCAGAAGCATCATCATCAACTTGTGCTTGATCGTCTTGCACCACAACTGATGAAGCCGGCCGACCATACATGGCAGGTACATCACTAAAGGCCTGCTGGTTGCCCAGGGTGCTGTGCTGCGGCACCACCACCACCTGGTTTTCGAGGCTGGCAAGGGGGAAAAGGCCAATGAAGGTATCGCGGCGCGACTCAAATGCATCAAAATACAGGTCCCCAGCGGTGGCAGTGTCCACCCCCTCCACCAGACCCAGACGGACATCGGTGATGCGCTGGCCGTCATTGTCCAGGGTATCGATCAGGTCAACCTCGACCCCCTCCAGGTAGAAGAACATGAAGCCGTCGTCATTACCCGCCCCTGTGGAACGCTCCCAGTGCAGCTCAACCTCGTGCCAGGCATCTGTGATGGCATTCCAATCGCCATAGCTGAAGGCGCTGGTGGTGTCGTCCCAGGCCCCGGCACGCAGCTGGTAGACGTCGTTCTGGCCGTCGTTGGCATAACGCATCTCGACCACAAAACGACGGTTGAGCCCGTCCAGGCCATCAAAGATGGTGTGGCTGTCATTCAAGGTCATGGTGACGGTGTTGGGGTCGAAGTAGAAGCGGGCGTGGTACTCGGCCTCGCCCAGCGGGCTGTCGTCGGTAACATAGCGCGCTTCACTGCTGGAGTTGTCCGATTGCACCAACAGGCCCTTGAGGGTTTCATACTTGGCGCTGGCCGACAGGCTGGGATGTCCGCTACCAGGGGTCTCATTCCAGTTCGAGAGATCTGTGCCCTCAAAATCGTCGCTGAAGATGATGTCCTCCAGCCATTCGTCGACATTGAGGATGTTGCCCACCTGATCATACTCGTAGGTCTGGCGGTAGGCATAACCGTCTGCGGAGTCCTCATCCGCCGAGGTCAGGCGGTTGAGGTGATCATATTCAAAGGTGAAATCGTGCCCCAGGACGTTGTCGTCCAAAGTGGTGATGTTGCCATTGCTGTCATAGCCGTAATCGAAGTCGATCACGGCGGCGCTGCCGCTTTTCTGGGCCACACGGTCGGTCAGGCGGAAGTTGTCGGCGTGGTAGGTATTGTCGATGACAATGCCGTTGTCCAGCGTGATGCTGTCAAGCTGCCCCATCACCGTGTATGCCAGGTCGGCCAGGTCGCCCACGGTCGAGCCAGAAACGCTGTCTGCACGACCGAAATCGTCGTATGTATAGGTCACGACCTCGCTGTCCGGATAGGTGATCGTGATCGGGCGTCCCAGCCAGTCGGTGGCTGTAGTGAAAGCATAGTTGTTCGTATCGATCGTGCGCGTCTCGGTCACGCTGCGCGCATAGTTGCTGTATGCCCAGGCGGTGCTGCCGCTCTGATCGCTCATAGCAGTACGGAGGCCCAGGTTGGTGCCCACGATGGTGCCATAGCTGTAATTGGCTATTTCGTTGGGCACACTGATGCTGTCCTTGTACTTGTTGGTCAGGCGGTTGAGGTCATCGTAGGCGAAAAGCAGCACCTGATTGCGGGCGTCGGTCTGTTTGGTCAGGTTGCCCTGTGGGTCATACTCATATGTCCAGGCCCCCATGTCGGGGTCGTCCATGCTGGTCTTACGCCCCAACCAGTCATAGGCGATGTCGGTGCCGTTCAGCTCAGCATCTCTGACGCGTGTCAGGCGGTTGAAGATGTCATAGTAGTACAGGGTGGTGGCATACACATTGGCGCCCTGGTTCTGCCACTCCTGCACCTTGATCAAACGACCCAAGCCATCCATCTCGCGACTGATCTTCTCCCCATTAGGGTTGGTTACCGTGGTGGTCAGGCCGTCATAACTGGTGCTGGAAGTGATGTTGCCGGGGGCAGTGACCTCGGTGGCGCGCCCCAGGAGGTCATAGGTCGTGCTGCTGTAGTCCAGGTTGGCCCAGGCGGGCGTTAAGTAGGTGCCGCCTGTGCCGGTCTGCTCCACGGACACGCTCTGCTTGCCCACCAGCCCCTGTTCGTTGAAGTCGGTGTAGGTCACCAGATAATCTGAACCGCCCTGCACCTGGTTCTGCACGATGCGCCCCAATCCATCATAGAAACCCCACACCGGGCGATAGAGGTCCGTTGCGGGCATGGTATCCCAGATCTCCATCTTGACGGCATAAGGGGCGGAGACCTCGCCACTACTCACAGTGGGGTAGGTGTATTTGACGGTGGCAGAGCCAAATCCTGGTGCAGTGGCAGTCAATACACGCCCTAAACCATCATAGGTCGTGCTGGTGGTCCAGTCGTTGAGGTCCTCGATCTCATAGGGCATTCCCAGCGTATAGAGATAAAGAGAGTCTGCGCTCTGGCTGAGGTCGTTAGTCACTGTGGTGGGATAAGTGCGGTAGGTGCTTTCATAGGTCGTGCTGGTCGTTTGTGCACTGCCGCTGGGCGTGGACCCAAAGGAGCCATAGCTCTCATAGGAAGACACTGAGGTCACATTGCCATAGGCATCGTAGGCGTAACTGCTATCCACGGTTTTGGTGCCGTCTCCCGTGGCGCTTTGCGTCAGGGTCAGGTTGCCCTTGCTGGGCGCTGTGGCGGTGTTGTCATACTGGTACTGCATTTCGGAAAGTGTGTTGTCGCTGGCATCTTTAATGCGCATACGCGAGACACGATCCAGGATATACACATCCGGATTTGTGTTCAAGTTGTATTCATAAACGTGCTTGCGGGTGAGCGCTCCCCCCAGGTAGTCCATCTGCACCAGCAGGTTGCCGTTCCCAGGATCGCGCTGGAAGAAGGTCTTGGAGGTCAGCGACAAGCTGCTGCCAATGCGAGTGTAGGATTTGGTCTCGCTCAGATAACGATATTCCCAACCGACAAACGGCGCTTCGGAGTTGTCGGTGAAGTAAGTGTTGCTGCTCTTGCGCAGCACGTTCGAGTTGGAGGGATCACGCAGTTCGGTCCACAATTCGCGACCCGTGTCCAGACCCAATGTGCCGAATTTGTGGGTCGTGTCCAGGATCTTGGTGGTGCCGTCGGTTTCATAACTGGTTTCGGTCACATCCGCGTAGCCGATCAATGAACCCAGCCCAGCACCACCCTCGTTGGTGTATTGCACACCGGAATACGCATATTTCTGTATGGCCGCATCGGATACGGAACCATCAAAATCGCTCTTGACGCGCACTTCCGAGGCGCGCCAGTTGTACCAGGAGTTGGTACTGCGCCCGTCATTCTCGTAGCTGTAGTTGAGCGAAGCCCCATAGCCGTTGTCGATCACCGTCAGACGCGGGTAGGCCCAGGCGTTGTCTTCACCGGTCACGGCGCGGTTGTCCTTGTTGGCATAGGTAAAAGATACCGTTGCCGCAGTTGTGGAGGGGATCGACTGGCTGCTCTCGGTGAAGCCCCCACCGCTGATGGTGATGCTATCGAGCACCAGCGTGCCGTTGGCATTAGGGGCAGAGGGTGCGGAATACTCAAAATCGTATGTCCGCACGGCTGTTGTCGACAAGCCGCTGCAAGCTGTGCAGTAAATCTCGATGCTGTCTAATTGTTTGGTATCCCAGTGATCCCAGATACCGAAGTCGGTGGGGTTGTCATCGCCTACACGGTCCTCGGTGTTGAACTCCATCTTGTAGCCTGGGGCCAGGTCTTCCACCCCCTGGCTGTCCAGGTGTCCGGTGTATTCGATGCTGCTCAGATAGCTGGCCAGGTCGAATTGAGGCACCTGTGAAGCCGGATCAGGGCCGTGCTCAGTGTAGTTGTATTCGATGAAGTTGCCGTTGCTGTCCACCACCCGGTCCACCCGCCAGCGCATGGCCACTAAATTTTCGGCAGCACCGGCATAACCCAGGCTGTCATAGGGCGCTTCGGGTGTGTCGCAGGGGTTGCCCGTGATGCACTTGTAGCCATACATCAGGGTTAGTTGCTCGGCATCCGTATTCCAGCCGATGCGGTATCTGGTGCCATCTGTGGCCACCACTTCCCACCATTCCTTGCTATCGTTTTGCACACCGTCACTGTTGCCCAGCGCTTCGTTGTGACGCTCGACGTATAAAAAGGAAGCGCGTTTGGTGTGGTAGCGCTCCGGGTCGTTCTCATCCTGGATCAAGTCGTGCAGTGCGCCATTGAAGGTCAGGGCATACTCATCCACATAGCCATATCCGTCCTCATCGGTTTCGATCTTGCGTACGATCTCGATAGCGTCCATGTTCCAGCCCACCCCCACCCAGGGGGCCTGTACATCACCTAAAACCCCATCCACGGTGGCACTGGAGTACGACAGGCTCACGCCCGGCTGCATGCCCGCACGTCCCGGCGGCGTCCAGATGGGCACCGAGTAACGTGCTGCGCCTGTGAACAACGATGTATAGGGCTGGTCGAATAAGAGCACGTTGGCCCCATTCTGTGGCAGACTGTCCCCGATGCCCGCCCCCCAGGTAGAGAAATGATCGGTCTCCACCGTCACAGTGTTGTTGTCATAGTCTACCAGAGTGGGCGGCATCTTGACCCACACGTCCAGTTCAGGGATGTAGGTCGTAACGAAGGGTTCTTTGCCACCGGGCAAAGCATCCAGGTCACCCAGGGAATCGAAATCCACTTCCATGAAAGCCGGTATGGCCAGGTCATCCGAGACATCATCGGTCACGGCCAGTTGCTGCTCGGCCAGGCCATCGTATTCGCCATCCGCGGCGTTCTCGGTCTCATACAGCTCCACCTGAAACTGCAGGTCGGGGCCGCTGTCCACAGCGACAGGGGAAATCACGGCGATGGCATCCTGCTGCAGGGCATTGGGTTCGATGTAGATCGAGGCGTTCTCAGTCTCCGCCCAGCCACCGTCCTTGTCAAGGCGCGCCACTTCGATGTTGCTCTGCAGAGCGGGCTGACCGACCCACAGTTCAGCGCTAGCCTTGAGGGCCACAGCACCGTCTTTGGAGTTGGTCTCAGCAGTGTGCACCCACAGTTCACCCTTGGGGCTGGATTTGGGCGCGGTTACCTGCAGCGTATAGTTAAAAGCTACCTGCCCACCAGGAGCTAATTCATCGATTTCATAGCTGATTGTGTTGTTGCTGGCATCAAAGGAGATTGTTTGATTAACATCGGGGAGGAAAGTGAAGCCAGTCTCTAATTCATCAATGAACAACAAGTCATTGAGCGTATCAGCACTGTCATTGGTCACAATGGCACTGAAGGTCACGTAGCCGTCATAGGCGATCTGGCCGGGCGTGGCAAACAGGTGCAGATCGACCGGCTCACCCTGCGCTTTCTCAGGCAGTTCGGGTGCTGCATCCAATATAGAAGGAGGCGGTGGGATGTACGGCTCTTCCTCATATTCAGGGTATTCGATCTCAGGGTCAAGCTCACCAAGATATTCTGGTAAGGCCGTCGGCGGGACGGACTCCGCCCCGGGCAGGTCATCTTGCAATGACGGGGGCGGCGTTGGCGGTGCCTGTGTGGCCAGCCAGGGCAACACACAAGATGAGGCGAATACCGCTGAGGCTACTAAAATTCGGAAAAGGATCCAGGGAAATGGTTCTTTACGAGGCACGAGCTTCCTCCCAGAAGGGTCTAAGAAATACCAACACGACAACGATACAAGAACATACGTGCTAGATCAAGCATTTGTCAAGACCTTGACAAACCATGATGTGACAGATTCCTCCACGAATCCGTCTACTCCCTCTCCATCGGATGCTTTTTCAGTGTATGAACGAGCTATAAACAAAACTATAAACAAGGTAGGTTTTTCATATAGACAGTTGTACTAACTTTTGAAATGCATTTTTTGAATGCCCTGTCAAACTTATAATGCGTCGCATGAAAGAAACCAAACTATTCGGCAAACTCCTCCCCGCAAATATCGACATACAAGGAATTCTTAAAAAAGTCCGAAAGAAGTATGACTTGCCTGAAATTGAATTGGGGGATGATCCCATGGAGAGCTATATAGGCCATGATCTGGACTATGAAAGCATTTATCGTGAGATCGAAGAAGGTGTTCAGAAGATCGAATGGCCGATGCCCGAATCATTTAAAGCCCTTTATCTGGCTCACAAAACTGGCAAAATCACCCTTTCAAAGGCAGCAGAAGATGCATCTGAAGAATTGCAAAATGAAATAAAAATCCTTATGCAAGGGTACATACAAATATTGATCCCGACATTTACACGTATCGATGCCATGATAGAACAAACAACGAATTATGCTTTCACATACTTGATAACAGGGGAAACACCTGAGGTTGATGAAAGCTGGTTTGGGGAAGTCCAGACGAGGGAAATGTTCGGGGAGACCATGATTATTGCCCAAGCAAGTTCTGCCAGTGATGTAAAGGCTATCTCCGATCAATTCCGCGCAGAGCATCGCAGGGTATTTGGGGAGCAGCCAAAAATCACAAAAGGGAGGTTAAATGCGGCCGATCATCTGCGCATGAAATATGAAGGCAAATCCATATCCGATATTGCCGACAATTACATTCTCCGACATCCAACGGAATTCCCCAAAGATCCCAGGTCAAAAAAATATCGAACAGCTAAGAAAAAGAAAGAGCAAAGCATCAAGAAGTCTATGCAGCGCTTAGAAGAAGTATTCCGTTCAAAGATAGGGGACAAAAAATAGCTTTATTTCTGTCCCCGACTTAATCGGCTCACTTGATAGCATGGAGTCCAATTCTGATTGGACTCTTTTTTGTTGGCAATGGATACGAACAAATTCCCACTTGAGTATGTCTACCGGCCCTCCTCCGATAGTGAAGAACGGCTGGCGCAGGCATGGGAATTGATCCTGGCCCTGATCCTTGCGGACCATCAAATAGAGCAGAAGCAAGTACCGGGGGAAACATGCTAGACACCGTCCGGCTGAAATTCAAGCTTTCCCCAACCCATGAGCAACTGCAAAACTGGACACGCCATACCACCACTACCCAGGCAGGAGCGGTCAAAGAGAAGTTCACATACAATCCCGAGTTGGCAGATGCTGATGTGCGTTTGCGCTGCACCTTTTACCCCCTCGACTACAACAGCAATCCGATGACTACACTGGAAGTCTCTTTGCCCAAGCTGATCCACGGCAACAACTTCAAGATGATCCGCAGTATCAAAACCGTTATTAAACGCGCAAATCGAATGATGCCATCAGTGCCGCACTTCCCCAAAGTGGATATTGCGGAGGGTGAACTGATTCGCCTTGACCTGTGCTACAACCACCAGGTGGAGGATATGGTCGCCGATTACATCAATGCCATTGGCAAATTGGACTATCCTCACAGGCGCACCAAGCACCATCGCAACGAAGGGGCCGAATTTCGTTCCAAACATGTCACCACCAAGTTCTATGACAAGCAACTTGAGGCAGGCACACCAGATGCATATGGCATCTTGCGCCAAGAGACGACCATCTTGAGGGGCAAACGCATCAAGCAATTGACAGGCATCAAGCACCCAAAACTGACCGACATCACACCACTGTTTGCCAAAGAGCAATTGGAAAAGGACCTCGAACGACTCAAACTGCATGACCGTTCCATTGCCGACCATGACACCGCCTTAAAAGTGCTGTCCAAACAATACGGCCCGGACGCTGGTATTTATTACTTTGCATTGATGCAGATCAAACAGGATAAGCACAAGAAACACATCGCAGCAGATACCCAAATGCATCCCAGATCATTGGATCGCCGTTTACGCAAGATCAGCGATGCAGGCATAGCCCCAACTCTAACAGAACGCAGTGAACCACTGCCCCCGTTAAAGATTAGCTTGTAATTTCACATGTCTTTTTACACTAATAATCCACATTTATATGTTGCTAGTGTCTTAAAGTCCCTACTAATAGTCTTAGGGACTTTGCCTGATTTTGTACTCCGCAGGCTTGCAAACGCCCCTATTTCAGCTGAGGACGTTTGCCGCCCGCTAACATCGAGCAGAGAAAAAACTTGGAAAAAGAAAGGAGACAATCCTGTCTTCAATGCTTCAAATTCTTCCTCGATGGCAGGGGAAGTCCAGTCTCCCCGCTCTTGGGCGCGGGGCCCCTCTGGACCTCCTCCTTACCCTGGATCGAGTAGTCCCATTCAAACCACCTACACCGCAGCAACCGCGCTCCCTGCGATGCTCGCAAAGCTGCGCTTCGCAGGGGCCCGCCCGGATGCTGCTCACTTCTCACGCGAGGATTCACAACTATTCCAAATTGCATTACAATGCGCGCAACTCCAGATTGAGGGATAACCAAATGCAGATCGCAATCTATGCCCGTGTCAGTTCTGAAAGCCAGGCCAAAGACGGCACGATCCAATCACAGCTTGAAATCTTGAGAGACTATGCCAAGAGCAAAAGCCTGACCATTCTCGAAGAATGCATTGACGATGGCTACTCAGGCGCAGACCTCAATCGCCCCGGATTAGATCAACTGCGAGACCTGAGCGTTGAAGGCATTCTGGTCTTGTCCCCGGATCGACTGGCACGCAAGCAAGCCCACCAGATCATCTTGCTCGAAGAATTCAAGAAGCGCCATATCAAGGTCATCTTCAGCAGCCAACAATTTGAGGACAATGCTGAAGGCAATCTGATGCTGCAAATTCAAGGCGCAATCTCCGAGTTTGAAAGAGCCAAGATACTTGATCGCACACGCCGAGGCTCATTGCATGCAACACGCAATGGGCAAGTCAAAGGCGGTAACGCCCCGTATGGTTACACATTTGTAAAAAAGACTGGTGAAGCTCCCGCCACTTATGCAATTGATGAACAGGAAGCTGAGATCGTTAGAATGATCTTTGATTGGTATTTGCATGAAGGCATGAAGGGTACAGCCATTGCCAAACGCTTAGAGCAAGAAGGCATTCCAAGTCGTTCCAAAGTGAATAAATGGTGGTCGAGTACTGTTTATGCCATTCTCAAGAATGAGACCTACACCGGCACTGCCCACATGTACAAGACCAAGAGCGTTGAGCCGGGCAAACATCCGAAAATCAAGAAATATCGTCAGCGCAGGAAGTCGAGCAAGACTGAGCGTCCAAAAGATGATTGGATACCAATTTCTGTGCCGCAGATCATCGAGCGGGAAACATGGGAAGCTGCTCAAAAACAATTGCAGAATAATGCGATTACTTCCCGAAGGAACAATCGCAAGAACAATTATTTGCTGCGTGGTCTGGTTGTTTGTGGTTTGTGTGGCAGCATGGCTCCGGGCTATGTGAGCAACAAAAAGACCTATTATTGCTGTGGAGCAAAACGCAACAAGAACATCACCACAACCCCACATGATGAGCGCATCGCTGTAGATCACAAGACCTTAGATCAGAAGGTCTGGCAGGGATTGACCGAGCTGCTTAATGACCCTGACAAGCTCAAAGAGCAGATGCAGAGCAAACTGGATCAGATCAGGCAACCCCAACAGATTGACCATGCAGCTATCACCAAGCTGGACAAAGAGATCAAGAAGCTTTCTGTTCAGGAGAGCCGCATTATTGATGCATACCGTGAAGGTGTCATCAACCTTGAAGAATTGCAGGAGCAAAAAGCAACAATATCAAAACGGCTGCAAGTGGTCGAGGCCAATAAAAATGCTGTCCTGAGCCAACAGAACGACTCAGGACAGGGTGAAATCACTATAGATATGTTAGGGGATGTGTCAGAGCGTTTTCAGCGTATTATGAGTAAGGCTGATTTTTCTACTCGAGAGAAGATCGCCAATTTGCTGATCAATCGAGTAACCTTGAAAGCAGATCGGGCGATTGTGGAAGGCAACATTCCTATTGACCCTGACGCTTTAGTTCCAGCGAAGCATGCTTCGCCCGTGTTGAAAACTTGACATTCTCTCCATCTCCCCTATAATCTGACATACATAGTCCAACACACATTGACCGGGACGAGTACGTGTCTTCATCTCAACAGGGATTGGCAGCCATAGATTGAAAGATGCCATTGAGAACATCGCACCGAAAACCCCCCGTGAGTGGAATCCTGAAAGGCATTTGCCAACTAAGGTGACCGGCTGGCCCCGTTACAGGCCACCAGAGGCTGTTTGACTTGCGTCTTTCAGCAGACTGGGTGGAACCGTGGCATTGTCGCTCACCCCAGAACGGGTGAGCGTTTTTTATTTCACCACCGCCCCCGACTTAGGACTATGTACTAAAGACAAAGGACTACATTATGGAATACCGTAACCTCGGCCGCACCGGCATCAAAGTCAGCCCGCTCTGTTTGGGTGCCATGAACTTTGGCCGCGCCACCGAAGAGGCCGACTCGATCCGCATCATCGATCGCGCCATTGATGAAGGCATTAACTTCGTGGACACCGCCAACGTCTACACGCGTGGCGTCAGCGAGACCATCACGGGCAAGGCCCTCAAGGGCAAGCGCGACAAAGTTGTGCTGGCCACCAAGGTCTTTGGCAAAATGGATGACGACGATCCCAACGCCTGGGGAGGTACGCGCCGCCACATCATCGAGCAGTGCCACGCTTCCCTGGAGCGTTTGCAGACAGACTACATCGACCTCTACCAGATTCATCGCCCTTCCTCTGATTACCCTATCGACGAGACTCTGCGCGCCCTCGATGACCTGATTCGCGATGGTAAGGTGCGCTACATCGGCGTCAGTACCTTTTCCGCCTGGCAGATCGTCGAATCTTTGTGGGTCTCCAAGGAATACGGCCTCAACCGCTTTATCTGCGAGCAACCGCCTTACAACCTGCTTGACCGCCGTGCGGAAGTCGAACTGCTGCCCATGGCCCAGACCTATGGCATTGGCATCATCCCCTGGTCACCGCTTGCCAGCGGCCGCCTGACCGGCAAATACAAGCGTGGTCAGGATGCCCCCGAAGGCTCACGCATGGCTGGGGTCATCAAACAGGGCCAGGGCACCTTGGACGATTTCTTTTCGGATGCCATCTATGATGTCATCGAAGGCGTCGAAGCTTTAGCGCAGGCGCAGGAGGTGCCGGTGAGCCAGTACGCGCTCGCCTGGGTCACCCAGCAGGCTGGCGTCACCAGCCCCATCATCGGCCCGCGCACCATGCAGCAGTTGGAAGATGCCCTAGCATCGCTCAATATCACTATCAGCGAAGACGATCAGGCTAAGATCGACGAGTTGATCCCACCCGGCACTTTCGTGCGCGACTTTTATTCCGGTGCCGATTTCGGCCCCTCCAAATATCATTGGTAAATATGACATCAAAGGAGTAACCGATGTCCGACAGAAAACAAGCAGAAAAATACGAAGATTCAGAACTCTACCGCATCCGCCATTCGGCCGCTCACATCATGGCGCAAGCCGTTATGGAGATGTTCGAGCCGGGCGAAGCCAAGCTTGCCATCGGTCCGCCCATTGACAATGGCTTTTATTACGACTTTGACCTGCCGCGCCCCCTCACCCCTGAGGACTTTAAAGCCATCGAAAAACGTATGCGCCAGATCATCAAGGAAGATCACCAGTTCCAGAAGCAGGTCATCAGTGCCGATGAGGCCAAAAAGGCTTTTGAAGGCCAACCCTACAAACTGGAACTGATCGAGGGCCTTGAAGAAGGCGGCGTGGACGAATATGGTGAACCACTGGACGAAAAACCGGAGATCTCCTTCTACACGCACGACAGCTTCACGGACCTCTGCCGCGGCCCGCATGTGCCCAGCACGGGCAAGGTCAACCCCGATGCGATGAAGCTCATGAGTATCGCCGGGGCCTACTGGCGTGGAGATGAGAACAAACCCCAGTTGCAGCGTATCTACGGCACAGCTTTTGCTACGGCCGATGAATTGGAGCAGCACATCTGGCGTATCGAAGAGGCTAAAAAGCGCGACCATCGCAAGCTGGGCAAGGAGCTAGGACTCTTCCATTTCTCGGAGGACATTGGTTCAGGTATCCCCCTCTTCACACCCAAGGGCGAGATCATGCGCCACATCATGGAAGACTTTGTGCGCGAAACGCAAACGCGTTATGGCTACGATCACGTCTGGACGGGCCATCTCGTCAAGGAAGATCTTTACCACAAGTCCGGCCATTACGAGAACTACCGCGATTCCATGTTCCCGCCCATGGTCGACGACAATATCAGCTATCGCCTCAAGCCTATGAACTGCCCCAGCCACATGACGCTTTACAAAGAGATGGGCCTGCACTCCTACCGCGAACTGCCCATGCGCTTCGCTGAGTTCGCCACACTGTACCGCTATGAGAAGACGGGCGAACTGACGGGCCTCACTCGCGTGCGTGCCCTTACGCAGGACGATTGCCACTCTTTCTGCACACCCGAGCAGATCGAGGAAGAGTTCACGCTGGCCCTCAACCTCATCCGCGAGGTGCTTGACCGCTACCATTTCACGGACTACCGCGTGGACCTCTCCCTCAAAGGCGATGAAGGTAAATACGTGGACGACCCGGAGAAATGGCAAAAAGCCGAAGCTGCTTTGCGCTCTGCTCTTGATAAGAACAAGGTCGAGTATACAGAAGCCTACGGTGAGGCAGCCTTCTACGGCCCCAAGGCGGACTTCATCGCTAAAGATGTTTTAGGCCGCGAGTGGCAGCTCTCTACCATCCAGGTGGACTTCATCCAACCGGAACGCTTGGATCTGAACTACATTGGCGAAGACAACGCCGAGCACACCCCCGTCGTCATCCACCGCGCCGTGACAGGTACCACGGAGCGCTTCCTGGGCGTCATCATCGAGCACTTTGCCGGGGCCTTCCCCGTTTGGCTGGCCCCTGTGCAGGCCGTGCTCATCCCCATCGCCGACCGCCACATTGAGTATGCCGATCAGCTTGCTGCCCAGATGAAAGAGGCCGGGCTGCGTGTGGAGGTCAACGATAGCAGTGATCGTATGGGTGCCAAGATCCGCAATGCCCAGAACCAGAAGGTTCCCTACATGCTCGTCATCGGTGACCGTGAGATGGAAGCCAACCAGGCCGCCCTGCGCCTGCGCTCCGGCGAAGACCTCGGCGCTCAATCCATCGACGCCATCATCAACCGCGCCCAACAGGACATCAAAGAGGGCGTGTAACCAATATTGACATGGGCAGGGGCGACCGGCAACCTGAACACCGGTTCAGGCGTCGCCCGCTGATGATATCTTGATCTAAATCAAAAACAGCCCCACAATAGGAGGGCTGTTTTGACTTGCGAAGTCGTGGAGTTTGCGAAGCAAACTCCCTAAGCAGCCACGGGCTGCGTCATGGCCTATACGTCACATTCAACACCGGATCAGGCCACTGCATCATGCACTGGAAAGCCGAACCTGCATCATCACCATCCAGATGCAGGCGCAATTGCACTTGCCCTGCCCCATTGGCGCTCACGAAATTCTGGAGAAATGTTTGCACGTTCAGCGGCGAGAACAGATTGGCTTCAGATGCCGCGCTCAATAGTGTCGCCGACCCGCCTGCATTGTAGTCGCTGGGATAATCACGTGTCGCTCCATAGTTCACTTGCTGCACCAGCAGCGGGTGCAGCCACTCGAAACAGTTCCCAGAGTAGTTACTCAGGTCCAGCGTGGCACTTTCGATCGTCGAAGAACTATCCAGGCCGGAAAGGGCACTCAAATCAAAAGTGATGAATCCGCGGATACCGTTGCCCGCCGGGGCGATACCTGCCCGGATTTGGCTACTCGAGCCACCCGAACTTAAGTCGCCCGTTGGCCCGGACACTGTATGTAAGGTAGCGCTTTCTGAGGGTGCTGCACTCACAGGGATGGTCAAATCGCGCGTGTTGTTGCCTTCGTTGCTTTCGGAAATATCCTCGCGCGAGTCCACCCATGCGTTACTCGAGTAGGTCGACCATCCGCTAAACTCATAAGGCATGCTCACGTCAACCTGTTCTCCAGGCCCAAGATCATAGTTCCCGGGCCCTTCAATGTAGCTGCAGGTCGGGCATACACGCCAGGCCCAGCGCACGTTGTTGGCTGTGCTGTCACCGTTATTGCGCAGCGTAGCCACGATGTTCAGCGGCACGCCCTGTGTCGGGGAACCCGTGTCCACACTCAAAGCAGTGATCACCAGGTCCGCCGGATCAGGGTCGGGCGCAGGCACCACGATCTGCACGTACACAGTTGCACCGTAGCGCACACCTTCCGGACTTTGCAGTTGCCAGTTGGATTTGTATGTTCCCGGGCTGGCCGGTGAGGTGAAATTGACGTTGATGTCCGTATTAGCCCCCACTGCCGTCACCGGCGCGGGCACCGAAGCCGGACCGCTCATAGCATCCCCAGACACGAACACCAGCAAAGTGCCGGTCTCCCATTCGCAATTGCCGCTGTTGTTGATGCGCCAGGTTTTGGTAAAGGCTGTGCTTGGGGCGAATTCGGTGTTATCCGGCACGGTCACGTCTGCCACGTAATCACTCTCCAGCAGGCAGGCTTCTTCCTCTTCCCCATCACCATCCCCACCGGAGTCAGTCGTAGGGGTAACGGTTGGTGTAATCTCTTCTTCACCTTCCCCCTCTTCTACAGTAGGTGTGAATGTAGCCGTTGCCACGCCTTCATCACTCAGATTAGCTTCTGGAGTAGGGCTGGCAGTTTCTCGCGAGCCACTCCCTGGCAGGTTGCAGGCCAGTGTGGCAATTAATAGTGCGGCCATCATCGGCCAAAACTTGTGGCGTTTATGGGTTTTCATTGTATTCCTCCTGACGGAAAACGAAAACTTCTCTCATTGCTTTGGTTTCCAAAATGGCAACGCCTGCACGTCTTTGCACAGTGGCGATACGCTTGCCATTTATCTACAAAACGAATACTTGCTCCAAAAAGTTATCAGTAAATAGATAGTACAGTATTCCTATCCCCAATTTCGTTTACAATCAATGCATACCTACATTCCCATCATAAGTTTTGCCTATGAAAGCCATCCAGTTCAATGCCTCCGTTCCACGTTACGCTCTGGGTTTAGCCCTCAGCCGCATTTACACTCCTCTCCTTTGGAGCGGCCTATCCTGTACCTTTGCCTCCGACGTACCTGAGCCTGAGTTGCCCGGCCCCGATTGGGTCAAGCTGCGTACGCGTTATGGCGGCATTTGTGGCACAGACCTCAGTGCTATCCATCTGCACACCAGCCCCTACTACTCACCTTTCACTTCCTCACCTTTCACCCTGGGTCATGAGAACATGGGCACCATCGCCGAGTTGGGTTCATCAGTTTCCGGCTGGCAGGTCGGCGAGCGCGTCATCATCGAGCCTACCCTCTGGTGTGAACCTCGCGGTTTCGCGGAAGACGATTGTTGTGAGTACTGTGCAGAGGGCATCGTCAACCAGTGTCAACGCACTACGGAAGGGGACTTGGCTCCTGGCTTGTCAATTGGCGTACACAAGGAAACCGGCGGCAGTTGGAGTTCGGCTTTTGTGGCCCACACCTCCCAACTCTACCGTGTGCCCGCAGAGATCAGCGACGAGAATGCCCTTATGGTCGAACCCTTTGCTTGTGGTCTGCATGCTGCGCTCAACTATTTCCCACAAGACGATGACACTGTGTTGATCGTAGGGGCAGGCACCATCGGCCTGGTCACCCTGGCTGCTTTACGCGCCCTCGGTTCTAAAGCTGAGATACTCATTTCCGCCCGCTACGATTTTCAGGCCCAGGCGGCCGAACGCCTGGGAGCTAGCCAGGTCTTACGTGGCAAAGACCTCTACCAGCAGCTCGCAAACCATATGGGTGCCAGCATTCACCAACCCATCATCGGCAAACCCTTCCTGGTCGGCGGCCCCCAACACACCTTTGAATGCTCCGGCAGTGATGGCGGCCTGGATGATGCCATCCGCGTCACCCGCTCGGGCGGACAGCTTGTCATCGTGGGTGTACCCGGCATTGCCAAAGGTGTCGATTGGGCCCCCATCTTTGATAAGGAATTGAAGCTCAACGCCGCCTACATTTACGACCACGCTGAACGGTGGCAGGGCCAGACCTGGAAGACCTACGACCTCACCATTGACCTCATGCAGCGCGGCCTGGTTGACCTCGGCTGGATGGTCACTCATCGCTACGCTCTCGACGATTACAGCCAGGCCCTCCGCCAGCATGGGGACAAACGCAACCACGAGATCATTAAAGCTGTCTTCGAATTTAAGGAATGAATTCTGATGCAAGCATACATTGAATCACAAGCTACCAATATCTATTATCAAGTTGAAGGTCAGGGTCCACCCATTGTTCTGATCCATGCCGGTATCGCCGACCACCGCATGTGGGACGCTCAAATTCCTGCGCTGTCTGAGCACTACCAGGTCATGCGCTACGATGTGCGCGGCTTTGGCAAATCAAATAATCCTGCCGGGGAATATAATGACCACCTTGATCTGCTGGCATTATTGGACGAACTCAAAGTTGACCGGGCCGCCATCGTGGGAGCTTCCAATGGGGGCCGTATCGCCCTCGACTTTGCGCTGGCTTTCCCCTCACGCCTTTCCTCATTGGTCTTGATCGGAGCCAGTGTCAGTGGCCATCAAGTTGCCGACGAAATTGTTCAGGGTTGGGGGCCTATTGATGCAGCCTTTGACGCGGGTGATCTTGAAGCCGCCGCCGAAGCCACCATGCAGATGTGGCTGGCTGGTCCGCATCGCAGTTTAGATGCAATCAGTTCAGACATTCAAGCTCATGTCAAACAAATGCTGCTGGATACCTATGCCCTCCCTGAAGAAATGGATGAGGGCGATTCGCTTCCTCTGGAACCTCTGGCCTTTACGCGCCTTGAAGATATTGCTGCACCCACCTTGGTGCTCGTCGGCGAAAAGGATTTTGATGACAAAGTTGCCTTGTCCAGGATCCTGGTCCAACGCATCCCGCAGGCCCAACTGGAACTCATCCCCGACACTGCCCACCTCCCCAACATGGAGAAACCCGTCGAGTTCACCCGCATCCTTGAACGTTTTCTAGTAGCTGGCTAACCAACATACCTTTGTAGGGACGCACTGCGGTGCGCCCGTGATGGAAACTGGGAGACGAGATTTACGTACATCATTATATGGACACAACTCAACCCGAAAGCCTCCCCAAACCCTCTACCCGCATCTACGGCTTTGACGTCGCCCGTGCTTTTGCCATCTTTGGCATGGTCATCGTAAACTTCAACATTGCTATGGATACAGCCAACGCAGGCCCGGCCTGGCTGACCACCTTCGTGCAGTTATTTGAGGGCCGTGCCGCCGCCACTTTCGTCGTGCTGGCCGGCATCGGCATTAGCCTCATGGGGCGGCGCGCCCTGGCTTCAATGGACCCACAGGATATCACCAAGAACCGGGCACGCTTGCTAAAACGTTCTGCTTTTCTCCTGATTGCTGGCTTATTGCATACCTTGATCTGGTCTGCCGATATATTGCATTTTTACGGGCTGTATTTCTTGTTTGCTGCTTTTATCTTCATGGTCCCTGACCGGGTCCTGTTGTGGCTGGCCGGTTTGTTCACCGTCGTGTTTGTCATCTTGTTTTTTCTGGTTGATTACGAACTGGGTTGGGAATTTGAGTCCCTGACCTATTACCATTCCTGGACAATTACGGGGATCCTCCGCTACCTTTTTTACAATGGTCTGCATCCTGTCTTCCCCTGGATGAGCTTCGTTTTTGTGGGCATGTGGCTGGGCCGTCAGGATTTGAGTCAGCCGCAACTGCGCCGCCGTTTGTTATTCGCCAGCATCGGGATTGTATTGGCATCTACTTTGCTTTCCAATTGGGCGGTTGCCCAGTCTTCCCTCGCAATGGACGCTGAGACCGCCGAAGCCATCTTCGGCAACAGCCCCTTCCCTCCCATGCCCCTTTATGTCCTCGCTGGAGGCGGCACCGCCATAGCGGTCATCATGCTTTGCCTGATGCTGGCCGAGAGTTTTGAAAGTGCCTTGTGGTTGCGGGCCCTGATCTCAACCGGACAAATTGCCCTCACCCTATACATCGCTCATGTTGTGGTGGGCATGGGAACCTTGGAAGCAATTGGTCGCTTTGAGGACCAGACCCTGGCCTTTTCCGTCGGCAGCGCCTTTGTTTTTTGCGCCCTATCTGTCGTCTTTGCATACTTCTGGCGTTTACGCTTTTCTCGCGGCCCCTTGGAAGCTCTTATGCGCAGGCTCACAGGTTGATGTAGGACTTTTGCCCGAAAACCCTTTGGAGTAGGGGCGACCGGCCGGACGCCCTGGTAGAAAACCTGCATAATCCCACTTACGTGCTATATGGTGGGATATGATCCCATGTTAATGTTGATTGAACTTGGTTTATTGTCCAGGAGAGATAATCATGGGTTTATTGAGGATCGGTTTCCCCTTATTGCTGTTATTCCTAAGTGCTTGTGCCTCACCGGTTTCAAATCCACAGGATACAGAGGTATCTCCCACCGCTGCGTCTACGGATACCCCAATAGAGATTTTGCCTGAAGAAATTCCACAGGAAGTTTTCGAGGCCCCACCAGCTGACTCATCTCCTCCCTCCACTGCCTTGCCGCCCAGTTGTGCAACCCAGATAACCACAAATGACCAGCTATTTGTAAACTATAGCGATGCCAACATCGGCACTGGTTATTGCCTGCGCTACCCTGGCAGCTTTTACATCAGTTACACTCGCAAAGTTGGCCGCGGCATCCATGGCCCCTCTCTCCGCCCAAGGGAGAATATATCCGGCGGTGTAGTTGTCCAGCCGCTTGGCCCTTCTCAGGGCAAGACATTAAACCAATTGGCCGACGCTCGTCATCTGCAGGCCACGAATCGAGAGGAAATAGTCATTGGAGGTGTACCTAGTCTATTGCTCTCCAGTTTTCCTGAGGATAGCACTCAGCGCGTCGCCTTGATAATTCATGATGATCTGGTTTTCGAGTTCAATAATACCGAGATCACTTCCGATGGTGAAGATGCTCTGGCGCAAGCTGAAGAGGCTTGGCGGAATGTGCTGGCTAGCTTCGCCTTTTTGCCCTCAGGCTTTGCCGAGACTTATACTGATTGCCCCGAACCGCAGGTCAAAGCAGATGGTCTCTGGTATATGCCCTATGTCAATGTGGAAGAAGGCTATTGTTTATTATTCCCGCAGGAATACGTTGTCCACTATATAGTAGGCAACCGCCATCTGCTCATTCAAAAACCCGACCCTGGCTTTAATCACGACCCGGGGGCAGTAACATTATCCATCCTGGGCGATCAACCCAGCGGCGGGCTAGAACTCCACATTCTTGTCAATCAGGTAGTAGAAGCCCAGGCGCGTGGCGAAGTCTACAGGATCAATACGCCCATCGCGGGACAGGACGGTGTTTTTGTTGATGGCTTATATTCGGAAGCTGGTGTGCGCCACATTTTCTTCCTCTACAACGATATCTTCTACCGTGTCATTGTCAGGCCGACATTGGTAGAAGAACGTTCTGCCGACGTGGAGGACTTGTTCGGCATCGTCACAGGCAGTTTGACCTTCATCCCCTAGGACAATATTTCTCCACTCAAACATCATGGGCTTTCTTATCACCATCGCTGGCAACTGACAAAGCACAGCAACTTTGTGCTTATCTAGAACAGTACGAAGATATCCTTTACAGAAGACTAGGAACTACAAATTACGCTCCGCTATCCTCCGGCGGTATGTGTTTGTCCAGCTCTTCCTGCAGTGTGCGCAACAAATTGAGGATCTCTGTACGCACCTCTTCCTCCAGTTCCCCACTTTCCACACGTTCCCACAACCTCGCCATCAAAGCCTTGGCATCCTCGATAAATGGCTCTGCATTGGTTTCGTAGATCGCCATATCAACCAGCTCTTTTACCTTCTCCACTGCATCTTCAATGTCCAGCTCGGCCAGCCGCTGTTTTGCGCTTTCTATACCACCCAGCTTGGCTTCGTACAAACCGGCATCGACTGCGCTTTCAACCTGTGTGTACACTTTTTTGAGCACACCCAGGATTTCATCAAAAGTTTCACTATTCGTTTGTTGCTGGTCATTCATGGTCAAGTCCTTTGTTTACATCTCCATTTTGCATGACCTTCGTTGCTTTGGCAAGGGCCAGAAGCAAATAAACACCTGTTTGCTTTTTTGAAAACTGGTTTTGGGCCACTATTGAATTGGAGTACAATTTGATATTAATCCTCAAGACTTTTTAGACTTAAAGGAGTCGTGATTATCAGGGGTTTACTTTGAGCAAACTGGAACCCTTTACCCAGTTTGCTCCCACACCAGGGGACAGCAGCTCATCCGGCGAAAGCTTCCGCCGCCGTGATGTTGTCTCTTTATTGCATGCCTCAGCCTCCATTTCCTCCAAACTAGATATTGATAGCGTCGCCCAGGAAGTTGCCAAGCAATTGGTCACGGTCTTGGGTGTTGGATTGTGTGAGATCGTCAGTTGGGACGCTGATCAGGGCAAGCTGCATACCTGGACCCGCTTCGATTTTGAAGATACCGGCCATCAGAATCTTAAGATAACCCAGTTGGGCGGCGGGGCCGCCGCGCGTCTGTACAATCTGGTCGCCGAGTCTTTGCAACCTCATCAATTCCGCAGCGACAACCCCGACGCCAACCCTGATGCCTACCAGTTGCTGGTCGAGGCCAATGCCCGCACCTTGCTGATTTTGCCCTTGCTTGCCAATAATCAGGTTATCGGCATCATCGAGTTGTATGATCGCCAGCGCTCTCACACCTTTAACCAGGAAGATATCGCTGTTGCCCAACTCATTGCCAATCACGCCGGCATCGCCATTGAACGCGCCCGCTCACTGGATGCTTCCCAAAAACGCGCCAAACAACTTGAAGCTCTCTACCACTCCAGCCTAAGCCAGACCACCAGCCTTGACCTGGAAACCACCTTGAACGCCGTTTTGGAGAGCGCCATCAGTTTGCAGGGCGATGCTCTCGACGCTCATATTTTTATGTACAACGGCCAGTTGCTCCAGTTTGGGGCTGCCTTGAATGCTGATGGCCACAAGCAAGCTCCTTGGGCCGAACCACGCCAGAATGGGCTGACCTATACGGTTGCCCGCAGTGGTGAAATGGTTGTAGTTCCCAACATCCGCCAAAGCAAACTCTTTGAGGGCACCTCAGATGAATGGAAGGGCTCCATCATTGGTATCCCGCTCAAGATCAAAGACAATGTCATGGGCGTCATGAACGTCGCTTACCAGCATCCCCGCCAGTTCTCCGATTCGGAATTGCGCGTGCTGGGCATGCTGGCCGACCAGGCCGCCATCACTATCGAGAATGCCCGCCTCCACCAGTTGGTGCGTCGCCAGGCCCTTACTGATGCCCTCACCGCCCTGCCCAACCGCCGCGCCTTTGATCTCCGCCTGGAAGACGAGATCAGTCGTGCCCAGCGCTATGAGAACAAGATGGCTCTGGTCATGATGGACTTCAACGACTTTAAACGTGTCAACGACCGTTACGGCCACCCCGCCGGGGATCGCATGTTACGCCGTTTTGCTGTCTGCATGCAGAATTCCGTCCGCCGCACCGATTTCCTGGCGCGTTACGGCGGTGATGAGTTTGTGCTCCTGCTGCCCGAAACGGATGGTAAGAACGCCGAGATCCTCGCCCAGAAACTCCAGCGCGACCTCATGCAGTGCACCTTTGATATCAAGCTGGGCACTTCCGAACTGGTGACCCTATCCTATGGGGTGGGTGCTTACCCGGCTGACGGGGAGGATGCCCGCACTGTCCTCCAGGTGGCCGACCAGGCCCTGTACCGCGCCAAAGATAAATTCCACAACTCCAAGAAAGACTCCTGAACTGATCAGGTTCGAGGTTATATACGATGCCCACACTCCCTGCTATTGATTCCCAATATCTGCTCGACACCCTCGTAGAACTGCTCAACATCCCCAGCCCCACAGGCTATACCGAGGAGGCCGTGGCTTACTCCCATGCCGCCCTCTCCCGCTTCGATGATCTTGAACTGAAGACCCTGCGCAAAGGTGCCCTGACCGCCACCTGGATCGGTGAAAGTCACGACACGCCGCGTGCCCTCACCGCCCATGTCGATACGCTGGGCGCTATGGTCAAGGAGATCAAGTCAAATGGCCGCCTGCAGCTCACCCGCATTGGCGGCTACGCCTGGAACACGGTTGAGGGCGAGGGCTGCAATATCTTTACTGCCAACGGTGAAACCGTACGCGGCTCTCTTTTGCTGACCAAATCATCCAGCCACGTGCACAGCTCGAAAGTTAACGAGACCCGCCGTGGCGATTCCACAATGGAGGTGCGCCTCGACGCCCGCACCACTTCTGCAGACGAGACCCGCGCCCTGGGCATTGAGGTCGGGGACTTTGTGGCCTTCGACCCACGGGTGGAGGTCACCAACGATTTTGTGCGCTCCCGCCACCTGGACGATAAAGCCTGTGTCGCCACCATGTTGGCCGCCATCAAGGCCTTGCAGGATGCCAGACTGAAGCCTACCCAGACCACCACTTTCCACATCAGCAATTATGAGGAGGTCGGCCACGGTGCCGCTGTGGGTTTCCCGGATGATCTGGCGGAGTTGGTCACGCTGGATATGGCAGCCATTGGCGACGGCCAGACTTCGGATGAGTTTCACACCACGCTATGCGTCAAAGACTCCGGCGGGCCGTATCATTATGGCCTCAACCAGAAGCTGCGCCAACTGGCTGAAGAGCACGACATCCCCTACAAGGTCGATATTTACCCTTACTACGGCTCGGATGGCGAGGCTTACTGGCGCTCCGGTGGGGATGTGGCTGTGGCCCTGATTGGGCCGGGGGTGGATGCCAGCCACAACTACGAGCGCACCCACATGGAGGCGCTCATCGCCACCACCCAGTGGACTTTGGCATATTTATTGAGTTAGCTATTGCGCGTTGTGGAGTTTGGCTTTGTCAAACTCCGAATCAAACGGCATCACCGTTTGATAAATGTAGTTAATGTAGGGTATGTAGGGTTAAGCACGGTTTTGGCTGGCGGGTTTTTGCCGGAATATAAGATGTGGGGGTTGGAGGAAAGGGGTGTGCCATATGTGGCGGTGCGGGGTGTGCGAAAGTGCCCAAAACAGCGAATTAATGTACCTGTATGTACCCTTAATGTAGGGATAAATCTGTAGAAAGGTAGCATGCCTTGATGGGGTCAACACGTCACTTAATGAATATCTAATTGAAATTCCGCTATAAGTAATAACATTACCATTACCCCCCTGTCAAAAAATATATAGTTTAGACTTGATAGATTATCTATTCAAGTGTACAACCAGTATATATTGTTTTGATTGACAACTTATGGCAGGGTGATTCTATGAATGTAAATGAATTTGTAAAGAAGTGGAGCCAAGTTAGACAAAAGGAAATATCTGTTGCACAAAGTCATTTCAATGATATTTGTGCGTTAGTGCATCACAGAACCCCCATAGATGCTGATCCCAAAGGCGAATTTTTTACTTTCGAAGAACCAACCGAGAAAATTGGTGGTGATAAAGGCAGAGCAGATGTTTGGTACGAGGGGAGATTTATTTGGGAATATAAAGGCTATCACAAGAATTTGGATAAGGCATATCAACAACTGCAATTATACAGAGAATCTCTGGGAAACCCCCCATTATTGATTACATCCGATACTCAAAAGATTATCATTCATACCAATTTTACGAATACAGTGAAACAAGTTTATATAATTGATTTCGATGAACTATTAGGGGGTATTGGCTTAGAAATACTCAAGCGTGCATTTCATGAACCGGACTCTTTCAAGCCAGACAAAACTCAAGAACAAGTTACCCGAGCAAGTGCAGATACATTTGTAGAAGTTGCTGATATTCTAAATCGATGGGCAACTGTCGAAGGAAGGCAAGAAGATCCAGAACAACTTGCGCACTTTATTATTCGTTTGTTATTCAGTATGTTCGCAGAAGATTTAGGTGTCTTGCCTGAAAACGTATTTACAAAATTAGTAGGTTATAAGGTTGGAGATATCGATCACTTATCTAGAGGTTTGCAGAATTTATTCGCTGCCATGCGTTCAGGTGGAGATTATGGACATATTCCAATTCCAAATTTTAATGGCGGCTTGTTCGATGATGAATATGTACCTAACCTTCCTGGTGATATTCACCATAAATTGCGCGACGCTGCTCGTCAGGATTGGTCAGCAATCGACCCATCGATATTTGGTACTCTTTTTGAAAGAATCATTGATGAATCTAAAAGGGCACAATTAGGTGCACATTACACAAGCAAAGAAGATATGTTGTTAGTAATTGAACCTGTTCTAATGCAGCCTTTAAGGGAAGAATGGCAATCAGTAAAGCAAGCTGCGAATCAACTGATTAATGCTGAAAATCAAAAAGAGGCATTTTCCGTGTTAGAAACTTTTTCCAATAAGTTGGCCTTTACAAAAGTACTTGACCCCGCTTGTGGAAGTGGAAATTTCTTATATGTTGGGTTACGTCAACTTTTAGATTTGCAGAAAATAGTTATTGTTTTTGCCGCCAGAAATGGATTAGAAGAAATTCCGTTAACCGTTAGCCCATCACAACTTTTTGGAATTGAACTCAATCAATATGCGCATGAGCTTGCCCAAATAACTGTTTGGATTGGATATTATCAATGGCGATTTGAAAATGGGTTCAGTGATATTAGCGAGCCTATATTAAAACCTTTACATAACATTGAAAGAAAAGATGCGATATTGCAATTCGGAGAACAAGGAGAACTATTAAATCCCGCTTGGCCGGATGTGGATGTGATAATTGGTAATCCACCATTCCTCGGGGATAAAAAGATGAAATCCGAGTTAGATAATTCTTATGTTGATAGCCTTAGAAAATTATTTAAAGATCGAATACCAGGTGGTAGTGATTTGGTATGTTATTGGTTTGAAAAAGCAAGGGCTGCTGTAGAACAAGAACACGCCCAACGTGTTGGGTTGTTAGCAACACAGGGGATTCGGGGGGGGAGCAAATAGAGTAGTGCTGGATAGAATAAAGAATAGCGGTGATATTTTTTGGGCTCAGTCAGATAGGGAATGGATACTAGATGGTGCTATGGTACATGTTTCGATGATAGGGTTTGATGAAGGAAGTCAGAAAACAAAAATTCTTGATGATGAGATAGTCCCAGAAATTTATTCGAATCTAACCAGCCAAGTTGATTTGACAATTGCTGAATCACTAATTGAAAACTCAAATCTAGCATTCATTGGAACTCAGAAGGGTGGTCCCTTTGATATTTCGAAAAAAGAGGCCCAAGAAATGCTTGAAGACACTAATCCAAGTAATTTACCGAATTCTGATGTAATAAAACCGTGGATCAATGGTTCAGATATAACCCAAAATCATCGCAATAGATGGATTATTGATTTCGGTGTAGATATGTCAATTGAAGAAGCTTCGAAATATCTCGAGCCGTATAAATATGTAAAGAAGAACGTCAAACCTAAGCGGGATAAAGTTCGCAGGAAGAGAAACCGTGAATTATGGTGGTTATTTTCAGAAACAAGACCTGGAATGAGAAATGCTATTTCAAATCTATCGAGAATTATAGTGACACCAAGAGTATCAAAACATCGCGTTTTTGTTTTTCAACCCATAGAAGTAATTCCTGATAGTGCAGTAGTTGTGATTGCTAGAGATGATTTTTATTTTTTTGGAACATTGCATTCGAAAATCCATGAGTTATGGACAAGGGGAACTGGGACTCAGTTAAGAGAGGCTGAGAGCGGTTTCAGATATTCACAAACTTTAACATTTGAAACTTTCCCTTTTCCTTGGTCTCCAGGTGAGGAACCAAAAGAGGGAAGTGAAAGTTTTGCGGCTATTGCAAAGGCGGCTCATGATCTTGTAAGTTTTCGTCAATCATGGTTGCATCCCCCAGAGGAAGATATTGGTGTGATTATCGGTGAGAGTATGCTCAAAAGAAGGACGCTCACCAATCTTTACAATGCACTTACCCATTACGGTGAAACTGTAAAAGGTAAACAACGAAATCGAACACAATGGGATATGGCAATTGATTATATTTCTCTTGATAAGATTGAAACCTTAGATTACATCCATACTCAACTTGATAATGCAGTTTTTGATGCTTATGGTTGGGATCATTCAATATCTGATGAGCAAATCCTAGAAAATCTCCTATCGCTGAACGAAGATAGAGTCTCTTGACCACTTCTGTGATCAATTACTCAATAGATTGTAGAATCATTAGGAGTACTTCATTACAATGCCCGTACACGAATTACGCGTTGCCCTCACCGTAGACGAATGGGAGAAAGCCGTGGCTTTTTACCGCGACGGCCTGGGTCTGGACCCGGGCGAACTGTGGACAGACGGCGGCAAGGGCCAGATGTTCCTCGCTGGCCGGGCCACATTGGAGATCTTCGACCCCGATTATGCTGCTTCTGTCGACCAGCTTGAGGTGGGCGAAAGGGTCAGCGGGCAAATCCGCTTTGCCTTCGAGGTGCCCGATGTGCATGCTGCCCTGGAGCGCGCACTGGAATATGGAGCCGAACTGGTGCACGAACCCGTCCTAACCCCCTGGAACGACCTCAACGCCCGCGTGCGCTCTCCGGAAGGTTTGCAGATCACACTCTATCAAGTCCAGGGTGAGAGTTAGTTGTCAGACAAGTACTAGTGCCCCCCCCCCCCTCAAAGAATTGCAGCAACAACCAATTAACTATTATCGCAACCCACCCTGGGATTGGACGATGGTAGAATCACGCCTGTTCAAATCCTAGTCATCCCACAACCACAAAGCCTTGAAACTCGACACCTTCCTCAACCCCGCCACGCAACTCAGCCAGATCGCAGAGACGGCGCGTGCCGCGGAAGAGATCGGCTTCCACACCATCTGGGTGGCCGAAACCCAACACAACCCCTTCCTGCCCTGCACCCTCATCGCCGAACACACCCAACGCGTCGAGATCGGCACAGCCATCGCCGTCAGTTTTGCGCGCAGCCCGGCCGTCATGGCCCACACCGCCTGGGATTTAGCGGAACTATCCGGGGGGCGCTTCATATTGGGGTTGGGCACACAGGTCAAGGCCCACATCGTGCGGCGTTTCGGCATGCAGTGGCCCGAGTCGCCAGTCGGCAAACAACGTGAACAGATCGGTGGCATCCGCGCCTTCTGGGATACTTGGCAAAATAACGCAAAACTCAACCAGCGCGGCCAGTATTACAAACTGACCTTGAGTTCGCCCTTCTTTACCCCGGCGCGCATTGAGCACCCCGAGATCCCCATCTATATCGCGGGGGTCAACACGGGGCTGGCGCGGCTGGCAGGTGAAACCGCCAACGGCTTCCACGTACACCCTTTTCATTCCACGAGATATTTAAAAGAGGTGATGCTGCCTGCCATCCAGGCGGGGGCCGAAGCCCAGGCCCGCACACTGGCCGACGTGGACATGGCGGTCAACGCCTTCACCATCACCAACGAGAGCGAACGAGCCTTTGCCCGCCAGCAGCTCTCCTTTTACGCCTCCACCCCTTCATACCGTAGCGTGATGCGCCTACACGGCTGGGAAGAGGAGGCCGAAAAGCTTTCTGAGATGGCCAGCCGCCAGCAATGGGCCGAGATGATCGACTTGATCACAGACGAGATGCTGGCCGAGTTCGCCACAATTGCGGATACTGCCGATTTGGCGGCAGCCCTCAAGGAACGTTACGCCGGGATCGCCAACCGCATTACGGTGTATGTGCCCTTTGTGCCCGGCGAACGCGACGACTTCTGGAAACAAGTTGTCGCCGGTTTCCAAGATTAAACAGGAGTTCTTCAAACCCATGCCCCATCGCCCCCTCATCATTGACGCTCACCAGGACCTAGCCTACAACATGTTGGCCTTTGACCGTGACTACCGTCGCACGGTAGCGGAAACACGCCAGCAAGAGGAGGGCTCGCTGGCCGTACGTGAAAACGGGCAGACCCTGCTTGGGTGGGACGCTTACCAGCAAGGGCGCGTAGCTATAGTGTTTGCCACCCTGTTCGTGACCCCCATACGCTACAAAGAAGGTGATTGGGACACTATTTGTTACACCGATACCGCAGATGCTCGCCGTTTTTACAAGCAACAATTGGAAGCATACCAACGGTTGTGGGAGGAGGCCCCAGACCAATTCTCGCTGGTGAGCACAAAAAGCGAGATGCAGAACGTGCTGGCCCCATGGCAGGCTACCCCTGATGAGGAACATCCGGTCGGGATGGTGCTGCTGATGGAGGGAGCAGAAAGCATCGGGCAGGTGGATGAATTAAAAGAATGGTGGGACGCGGGTTTGCGCCTGATCGGCCCGGCCTGGGCAGGCACACGCTTTTGTGGCGGCAGCCGGGAGCCCGGCCCACTGACCCGCGAGGGCTACGAGCTGCTGGATGGCATGGCCGAATTGGGCTACGGGTTGGACCTCAGCCACATGGACCAGCAGGCGGCTTTGCAGGCCCTCGACCACTATGAAGGGCATTTAATGGCGACTCACGCTAACGCCGGTGCGCTGCTCAAAGGGGCTGACACAAACAGGCATTTACCGGATAGCGTGATCGACGGCATCCTGCAACGGGAGGGGGTGATCGGGATTGTGCCTTACAATGTGTTCCTGCAGGCTAGCTGGAAACGTGGGGATGCCCGCGAGTTGGTGCCCCTATCGAAAGTGGTTGAGCAGATCGATTACGTGTGCCAGATGGCCGGGGATGCCCGGCACGTGGGCATAGGCACTGATTTTGACGGCGGCTTCGGGCTAGATGCAGTGCCGGAAGGTATCGACTCAATTGCCGATCTGCAAAAACTACCTCCATTGCTGCAAGAAAAAGGTTTCACAGATGAAGACATCACAGCCATCTTGGGTGGAAACTGGCTACGTATGCTGGAAAATATCCTGCCGGAGAATCAATGACGACCGATAGTAAACCACGCGACGTATTGCTGAGTGGGCGTGGGGGCAGCCGCAACCTGGCAATCCGCAAACGACTGGGGGTGGCGATTACTTTGGTGGGCCTTTTGGTCTACCTGCTGGGGGCTGAGCCAGACCTGTTCGGCCTCGACCGCAGCCCGGTGATCGGCTTCATCCAGATCATGGTGTTGTTGGCCGGACTGGGCATTATTTGCCTGGGCGGCTATTTAATCGTGGATGCCCTGTGGCATACGCGTGGCAAGACGATCGCAGCGGATATCGGCCTGCGCATCATGGCAACAGGTTACGTGATCGCACTGGCCACGGGCACGGCCGACCTGATCGGTTTGGGTACACGGCCTTTGCCGAGCATCCCCTTCTTTGGGTACTGGCAGGCGCGCGGCGTGTTATTGGGACAGATCGTTATCCTGCTGGGTTTTTTGCTGATGCTGCCTTATGGCCGCTGGCGCAAAAGCGGCAAGCGCAATGGCAACGGGAATGGTAATGGGGAGATACCGACCAGCCCTTTCAGGCGAGGTGGGTAGAGTTTATAAATAATTGAAAAGCAAAAGGCTCCCCATTTTGGGGAGCCTTTTTTCTAAGTGTTTTGATGTCGCAGGGCAGTGATCTCTTATGCTTCTTCGGCGAGCATTTCCATAGCAGCAAACATGTCTTCATTGGAGGCGAATTTAAATTCTTCCTGGCCCAGCTCTTCGGCTTTAGTCACCTCGATCTCATCCAGGCGCTGCCAGTCGGCAGTGCGCACGATAGGCTTGCTCAAGGCAGCCAGCTTATTTTCTAAATTGGCGATGGCGTCTGCGGCCCCTCCGTCCAGAGTCTCCATATAGGACATGGCTGCTTTGGCCCCAGTGGTGCCATCTTTGCGGGCAGTACCCACCAGGCCACTGCTGGCCTCACGGGCCCAGCCAGCCAGGAAAATGCCCTCAACGCCCTCATCTTTTTCGGGGTCGTAAGCTTCATAGGATACGTCATCGATGGGGAACTTGGGACGGGGGTGTTTGGCAAATTCCTTCCACTTATCCAGCGGCAGACCGAAATCCTGATCAACGCGGTCGCCGATGCAGAACACGACTGTATCGGCGGGGATCTGGCGGGTAACGCCTGTTTTGACGGCACTGGTGCCACCACCATCACGCGGCTCCAAGGTAGTCTCTTCTACTTCCAGGGCGGTGACTTGCCCGTTTTCGCCGACGACCTTGCTGGGGTTGGCGAGGAAATCGAAACCAAACTTTGTGTCTGAATTGGGTTCCTGGGATTTGGCGATGGGGTCAAGAATGAAAGCACGTGCTTTATCAAAATCCTGCCCAACTTTTTCAAGGGTGGGGACGCAAGTGGAGAACTCGGTTTCAAAGGCGTCCATGTCCAGGTTCTGGGCGACGTACATCCATTCCTTCTTGGTGAACTTGACCTCTGCCGGACCACGGCGGGCGACGGCTGTGACCTGATCAACCTTGAGGGTGCGTACGGCCCAATGGGCGATATCCAACATAACGTTACCCAGACCGATGAGAATGACGCGCTTGCCAATGGCGTATTCCTGTTGGCTGAAGGGGGGCAACTGGTTGTAATGGTAAACGAGGTCTTTGGCATGGTAGACGCCCTGCAGCTCTTCGCCGGGCAGGCCCAGCCATTTAGTGCCCTGTGCCCCAACGGTGACGACCACGGCAGAAAAGCCCATCTGGCGGAGATCGTCGAGGCTCAAGTCGGCTTCTTGCCCCACGCTGACGTTGCCGAAGTAATGCAAACCGGGCTCGGCCATGACCTGGCGGAATTGTTTACGCAAACCGCCTTTCATTTTGTATTTGTTGGGGTAGATGCCATATTCGGCTAAACCACCGGGTTTTACGTCCCGGTTGATGAGGGCAACATTTAAGCCGGCACCGGCCAGTTCTCGGGCGGCGAAAAGGCCAGCAGGCCCAGCGCCGATGACGGCTACACTATGTTGGCTATCAAGGGTAGTCAAAGAGTTCCTCCGCAATGTGAATTGATGTTCGCAAATAATTAGGCCAGCTGCGATGCATCTACATTTTACTTTAAGTGCAGAGGTGGAGGGCTTATAAATCCATTATAGTGATTTGCAATATATTTCACAAGTCGGGCCTGTCCCAGTCAGAAAATTGACGCACTGATTTCGCCTGGCCTGGGTTGGGTGAGAAAAGCACCCCTATGCTATATTCGGAGCTTAAGGAATTAGCGTATGCATACCCCTTCGCGCCCTGAAAATCCTATTGAACATACATCTTCCGTGCGCACGAGCAACCCGCGCAGACCAAGGCCACAGCGGCTGAACTTAGAAAAGTTGCTGTGGCAGGGCAAGCCCCTGCCCGCTTTCTGGACGGTGGGCGCGGCGATGTCGATCCTGCTTAACGTGATTCTGGTGGTTACCGTGATCTTGTTGGGACGTGAGGTTTTTGCCCTCAAAGAGCTGATTACGCGCCAACTGGTAGCGGGGTTGTATGCCAATTTTATATTGATGGACCAGGCGTCCATCTCCCTTGATGTACCTGTGACAACTGACATACCCGTGCAGTTTGATCTCACAGTACAAACCGATACCACAGTCACCTTGACTGAGTCGACACGCATTACCAATGCTCAAGTGTCGGTGCTCAGCGGCCCAACAGATATTGTGCTGCCCGCGGGGACAGAGCTACCGGTCAACCTGGAGATCATTGTGCCCGTAGACACGACGGTGCCAGTGAACCTGATAGTGCCTGTCGATATCCAACTCAGTGAAACAGATCTGCACGAGCCGTTTACCGGTTTGCAAGGCGTGGTGGCCCCGTATTATGAACAGTTGATCCAGCCGCCCAATAACTGGTGGGATGTATGGTGCCGGGGGATCCCTATATTCGGTTGCCGTTAATCTATTTGAATTTATGGCGAGGGGAGGTCGAGCAGCAATACTTCTGTTGCCAGGCGGGCATTGGCGTTGGACTTGAGCAGGCCCAGTGTGCGCTCGATGGCGGCCACAACCGCCTTGGCTCTATTAAGGTCGAGGTGCTGGGAAAGCTGATCGATCTCAGCGGCGCGATCGGGATTGGCGAGGGGCGCAGCAGCCTGGGCGGTGCGCAGTAATACGTCTCTCCAAAATGACAACCACACCAATAGGACAGCCTGCAGACTGTCTTTATCCTTAGCAAGCCCTTCTGCATAATCAAAACGCGTGCGGCGTGGTGCAGCCAGCAAGCCTTGCTGTTCATCCAACCAGGTGCTGCGCGCTTCCAATATCTCAGGGTTATTGTGCAGGTGCAGGGCATAGCCTGGACGCCCGCCGGATATGTGCGCCAGTAGTTCCGCCTGCTCTACAGGTAGTCCCCATTGCTCCTGCAATCCCTGGCTGACGATATCCAAGGCCAGAGGACGCAAACGCAGCACTTCGCAGCGCGAGGTGATGGTGGGCAACAAAGCCTCGGCGCTTTCGGCAGTCACTAGCAGCACGACGCGGCCAGGCGGTTCTTCCAATGTTTTTAGCATGGCGTTCTGGGCACTGTTGCTGGCGTGCTCAAAGTCGCGCAGCAGGGCCACACGATATGGGGCTTCGTAGGGAGCCAGTGCTAAGCTGTGCTGCAAAGCGCGCACGGCATCGACTTTGATGTCGCGGTCACCTTCCTGACGTTCAACCACAAAGAGGTCGGGGTGCTGCATACGCTCGATCTGTTGGGAGCGTATGTGCTCAGGATCAATGTCACCGGGTTGGGCAGAATTCTCGGCATTGAGGGCCTGGGCAAAACGGAGGGCCAAGGTGCGCCGCCCAACACCTTGTGGACCAGTGAAGAGGTAGGCGTGACGGGGTGCGCCGCGTTGCAAATGGCCTTTGAGCAATTCGACGGCCCAGGTGTGGCCGAGCAGGTTCCAGTTGGGGGGCATGGGGGTATTTTATCAAGTAAGAAGGTTAGGGGGTCTTATTGGTCGGATTATGTAGACAAACATATTGGCAGGGTGACGCATGCGTCACCCCTACACAAACCATCCTTCAGGCAGTGGCACCTTCAAGTTCACTACTCCTCACATGCAGAATGCGGAAAGCGATTGTTGTAATTAACGCGACGAACGGACGCTGTTCATACGTCCGTTCGTCAGGATAAAATGGAGAGTGTTGCCTAATAATAAGGCCATTGTAAATAACCGTTTACGGTCGGAAGTAGGCTGAGGTTATAAACGATTATTTCCTTGGGCGAATGCAATAGCTTTATTATTGAAATCAAGCTGGCAGGCATTCGCCACACTATATAAGCTTATCTTGTGAGTTTTCAGCGGGGTTGCGGTCCCGCAAATTCCTTTTGTTTACTAATTCAACTTGCTCTTCAAGTATTGGTTTATAGATTGGGCTGCTTTGCGACCTGCTACCGTAGCGGTCACGACCAGGTCGGGGCCGGTAACGGCATCGCCGCCAGCAAATACGCCAGGACGTGAGGTTGCGCCGGTTTCGGGGTCAGTGACGATGAGGCCCCATTTGTGGGTTTCCAGGTTGGGGGTCGATTTTCCGATGAGTTCATCGGGCCAGTAACCCAGCGCCAAAATAGCGGTGTCAGCTTCAATGCGGAAGTTGCTGCCTTCAATGGGTACAGGGCGGCGGCGGCCGCTATCGTCGGGTTCACCGAGCTCCATTTTTACACATTCAAGGGCTGCCAGACGGCCATCTTCCCCGGCGATGAACTCAACCGGTTGGGTCAGGAAGCTATATTGAGTACCTTCCTGGCGGGCCATCTTGCGGTCCTTGGCGCCCCCGGGCATCTCGTTCTCCGTACGGCGATAGACACAGGTGACTTCTTCGGCCCCCATGCGGCAGGCCGTGCGCAGGCAGTCGGAGGCGGTATCGCCACCACCGATGACGACAACTTTCTTGCCAACATCATCAGGTGTTTGCATATCTTCGGGCAGGTATTGGGGGTCGACGTTGTTGCGGATGAGGAAGGGGGTGCCTTTATGCACGCCGGGCAGGTCTTCACCGGGGACATCCATGGGGGAGTCTACCCAGGTGCCGACGGCCACATATACAGCTTCGTAGCCTTCATTGAATAATTCGTCGATGGTCTTGTCTTTGCCGATAGTAGTGCTGCCCTGGAACTGCATACCGGCATCAAAAAGGATATCCACGCGCTCACGGAGCACGTCCTTTTCCAGTTTGAAGTTGGGAATGCCATACATTAGCAGGCCGCCGGGTTGGGGCTGCTTGTCGAATACGGTGACACTGTGGCCCTGCACCAGCAACTGCTCGGCGCAGGCCAAGCCGGAAGGTCCGGCACCGACAATGGCGATCTTGCGACCGGTGGAGGGAGCGGTTTCGATGGTCTCACCCCGCATACGGCGGGCGTAATCGGTCACAAAGGATTCCAGTGCGCCGGTCTGTACGGGTTCTTCGTAATGGTTTTGCACACAAGAGCCCTGGCAGAGTTGCTCGTGGGGGCAGACACGGCCACAGATCTCAGGCATGGAACTGGTTTGGCGATAGAGTTCTGCAGCTTCCAGGAATTGACCTTGCTCGATGAGCCACATGGCCGAGGGGATGTCGTTGTTGACCGGACAGGCAGTGACGCAGGGGGCCGGGTCGGGACAATGAATACAGCGAGAAGCCTCAAATTTGGCGCGCTCTTCGTCGAAGGGCAGCACAACCTCGTCAAAATCACAAATGCGCTCCGAAGCGGGGCGCAAGTCGAGGTCTTGGAACGGCAGGTTGGCACGTTCTTTGCGGTCGATGAACAGTTCGCCGCTGGGGATGAGTTGCATGGGGTTACACTCCTTTTATCCATTCGGCAGGAAATCCCACCAATATGGTTATATATGGAGCCTTATTGTGATAATAGGTGCAAATGTCCTAAGATTCGGGGGTGAGGTGTCCCCTTCAGAAACTGAAGAGGAATAGTTGATTTCCGGTAATTGTAGGCTGCTTATAAAATAGGAGTACTATGTCTCTCAATATAGGTGTTTTGCCTGGAAAGCGCTTTGAAACGAATATAATAAGGCATGACTCTCAGCGCTGCCCAGCATTGGAAATTTTACCTAATGGGGGATTTGCGCATTGCGCAAAAAGATGAATGGCTGGAAGCGCCGATCTACCGTACACATAGCCTTTTGGCCTACCTCTTACTCAACCCGCGCCCCATACAACGAGAGAGCTTAATCGCTACACTCTTCCCAGAGGAAACAGGAAAGAAGGGCCGCAGCCGCCTAAGTGACCGCCTGTGGAAATTACGTGAGGCGCTGCCCGACCTGCCCCTGCAAAGCAGCTCCGAAGTGATCCATCTGCCAAAGGACGAACGCTGGCTGGATGTGGAATTCTTAGTGGAGGCGGGCCAAGACGGCAACGTGGATCAAATGCCGGTTGCAGCCGAGTTGTATCGTGATGAACTGCTACCTGCCATCTACGAAGATTGGATCGTGACGGACCGGGAAAACGTCCGTTTGGCATACATAGGATTGTTGGGAAAACTTTCCGAGCAATTGATTCGCAAGCAGGATTTTGTCTCGGCGGAGCCTATTCTGAGGCGCATCGCCCAGGCGGAGCCTCTGGACGAAAAGGCTGTACGTAATTTGATGGGCGTTTATCGCAGGTTGGGCCAGCGCGGTGCAGCCTTGAACATTTACGAACAATTCAGCCATACTTTGGCTGAGGAAATGCAACTAGAGCCGGAAGCGGCCACAGTGGCCCTGGCGGATTCCATCCGTGCGGCTGTGCCGGGACAACTAAAAGTCGAACCCATTGAGGGGGACCCTATAAATCGAGATGCGTTGATGCGCAGGGCACAGACCGCCCTGGAAAAGGGCGAGCGCGATGTTTTTGTTTCGACAATTAAACAGCTAAACGCTATCGGTTCAGATGAAACGGATCTTGACGTAAAGCTTCTCGAGATCGACGGAGCGGTACTCTTTGGCGACTACAACACAGCAGAGCAAGTGCTAAACAAGCTTGACGCCGCATCCTATCGCATACAGGCCCGGCAGGCTTACCTTCTGTTGCGCCAACGCAAATCCAAACAGGCCTACGACCTTGGCACCCAGGCGCTGCTGGAAGCACACGAACAAGCAGACAAACAGACCGAACTTTATGTGCTCTTGATCTTATCTGAAGTTGAAATGGACCTGGGTAAGATGGCTGAAGCTAAGACAAACGCAGCAACAGCACAACGGCTGGCGAACGAGTTGAAAGATATCTATAGCGCGGCGCGGGCTTTGTTGTTGCAAGGCCGCAGATCCGTTCGGATGGGTAGTTATACAGGGGCGCTCCAAAACCTGCACGAAGCCGAATCTTTGGCAGAGGAAAACGGATTCAGGCCAATACTGTTAGAGACTGCGTTCGACCTGAGTCAAAGTTATGGAGCACCCGGCAACCTGAAACGCCAGCAGGAGTATATGCAACGTTGTCTCAACCTGGCGCGCGACCTGGGCATGCAGCAGCGCGAAGCCTCCATACTGATGCTGATGGCTTACGTATATGACCAGATGAAACGCAAGCGCGAGTCATTCCAGGTTCAGGAACAAGCGCGTGCCATCCTGACGCGGCTCGAAGATGAATTCGGTTTAGCGAAAACCCTGTACTCCCTGTCATTTAGCATTTCCTGGCATGATGAAACACGCATTGAGGAAGCCATCGAGATGGGCTGGCAAGCCATCGAGATCTTCAAAAAGTACGAAACCCCCGGTTGGTTGGCTTCTACGACCTATGCTTTGGGCACGTATTACTGGATCGCAGGTGATCCAGAGAGAGCTATTGACTTATACGACCGCTCCTACAAGCAGCATGCCGAACTCGGTGAACTCGGTTGGCTAACGGAGATCTTGACCTACAAAGCAGCAGCCATTCTGGATTTAGGGCGCCTGGATGAAGCTCTGGCTGTGTCCAACCAGGCCGTTCTTGAGGTAGCGCGGGGCAAACTGGAAGCGGATTACATTTTCCTGGTGTATTTGGTGCATGGCTGGGTCTTGTTGGAGTTGGGCCAGGAAGGCGATGCAGAAAAGAACCTGAAACGCGGCTACAACAAATTGCTTGATCTGGCCAAGCAGAATGCCGACGAGGAAGCGCGGGAAGGCTTTTTCTCTGCCATGCCATTGACGCGACGGGCCATGAAAATCCTTTATGCACAAGGGATTGCGGAAGCGCCTCAAAAAGTGTCACTGTCAAACGCTGTGGCCGAGGATGGCGCGCTATGGACAGTGGACGCGGGGCCGCCCGATAAAGCCTTGAAGCGCGCAGAGGGGGCAGTTGCCTTGCGTCGCAACCGCCTGGCGCGTTTGCTGAAAGAAAGCCGGCGTCAAAAATCGCCGCTGACGGTGAAGCAAATGGCAGACCTACTGGGGGTCAGCAAGCGCACAGTGCAACGTGACCTGATCCGTTTACGCTCCGAAACGAAATAAACACAAATTTGAAAATCAAGCAAGAAAGTCCGCATATGCGGACTTTTTCTTTTTTAGGGGTGACATCGTGTAGAGAGCGGCTCGATATGGCTTTGCTATAAAAGCTCCAATACATGACAAAGGCGGCTGTATATATGTCGGAAACCAGCAGTGGTAGGCACTTCAGCTTTGTCGTGCGCCTGTTGCGTACCCAAAAGGGAGAAGTGCGCGGCCACCTCATTGAAGCGCTGACTGGTGTGCGTCACCCGTTTGGCACTACGCAGTCGCTAGTGAAGTTAGTTGAACGGCTGGCAAGTGGCGTTCAACCGTATGAGTCCGAGAAGGAGGACGAATTATGACCCAGGAGAAAGTGATCCCGAAAGAAAAGGAGCGGCAAAACAATCGGCTGTGGTGGCTGCTGCTTTTATTGTTGCTGCTCCTTTTGCTGGCGGTGTTGTGTGTGCAGCAGGATTTTGTTCAGAGCTTGCTTGCCAATGGACAGGGACAGGCTGCCGCACTTGAGCAGCAAGCACCTGCAATTCAAGCAGAGCCTCAAGCGGCCAACACCGCGACGGCCACGCTGCTCCCTACCATGACATCAGCCGCAACCCTGACGCTGTCACCCACCGCTACCGAAGCGAATCCCCTGGCCTGCAAAGGCATCCTGGGCATCAGTTTCCTGGACAGCATAAGCATGCGTATCCAGTTGGACTTCCCCGGACTCCCTTCCGGTGAATACAAGGCCACGATCAATAACAGCGAAGTGCAGTGCACTACCTACGAAGATTATCCCGAGCGTCTGTTCTGCGACGGGCCCAAGCCAGCAGAGGGCAGTCTGGCCAGCATCAGTGTGCTGGATGAAAACGGCGAAACCATCTGCATGGAGAGCTTCCACGTGCCTATATCTCCCACAGCTACCCCAAAAGATGTGCGGGTCGACAACCCGGACGGCGGGGACAGTTGCCAGGAACCAGCAGGGGGCTGCAACTCGGGTGCTTGTGAGGTATGGAGTTCAAGCGCTTGCGGTTGTGTACTTGATCCTAGTTGTGTCAACTAGTGTTCCGTCAATACTGATTCGCCGAGTTGCAAAGATAAGAGGTAGTAATTACAACCAAGATTCAGAAGGAGAAGATCATGCCTAAAAGAATTTACGTTGGACGCGAAAAAGAAGACGAATATGGGGATGAGCGCCTGGGAACCCAGCCGCGGCCCGACATACCCGGCTACCGTAGCCCCGGAATGCTTTCACGGTTTTTCACCAATCTCCTGCGGCTGGCCATTTTTGCAGGCGTAGCGGGGGCGACGCTGTTTGTTGCCGGACGCGCCGGTTTAATCAACATTCCTCAAATAGATGATTGGTTTCCAGACATAGATGAGTGGTTTGACGGCCCGCAGGATGAAGTTCCTCTAGCTGAGGGCAATGTGCCTGTAGAACTGGTGGCGGTGTCCTTTTATGAGGGTACCGGCCAGATGATGGTCTCGCTGGACACCCCCGGCGCAGTCCCTGCCGGCAGCTTCCGGGCCATCCTGCAAACCAATAACCAGGCCAGCCTCGAGTTCGGCTGCCAGGTACTGGACCAATATCCCAATCGCCTGTATTGTCTGGGAGACAGCGTGGCGCCTTTTACAGATGTGGAATTGATCGTCGTCCAGGAGGGAGCGGACCTGTCAACCCCGCAATTGCTACGTCAATCCGGTTTGCTTAACGGACACAGCCAGGGAATCTGGGGTGTCGATGGCGTGGCTTTCGAAAATCCGATTGTGGGTTTCCAGGAGCCGCTAGTCGGCATCTGGGGAACGGATGGGGTCGCGCGTGAGGCACCTTCCTTATGGGTTTGGGACTCAGACCCCGTGTCTGTTGATGATCCTACCAACGGCATCTGGGACCCGCTTGACCCGCTATTCGACGGAGAGGAATTGCCCGAGGGCTCTGCACCTCAGATTTACCTCGATTTCAATCCTGCCGCGGGTATCTGGGGGACAGACGGTATTGCAGGAACCCAACCGCTGGTGAGTCACATCTCCCAGACCTTTGGCGAGATCGAAACCTGCGTGGACTCATTTGGAAACGAGAACCTTTCGCAAGTAAGGATACAGACACAGTGGGATGCACTGGCGGCAGTGGGTTTTGTTTTAGCCTATGCCGGACAAAGTGGGGAGGAGCTATCCACTCCTTGCCAGCACAGCCTGGCGCTGGTTACTGAATATATTCAATTCAATGAGAGCTACTCATTAAGCTCAATTCCAAATACTTTAAAGGCTGAGATTGTTCTGTCTTCATCCTGCATTCATTCGCCAGAGCTGTGCAAAAGCGGGCCACCCACTGAACGCTTCAATCAGGCTGAGTCGCTGACAGCGCGCTACAACCAGGCAGAAAGCTTTGTAGCACGCTTTAACCAAGCCGAATCCTTTGTCGCTCAATATAACCAAAGCGAACAGTTCACTCGTCTAGCCTGCGCGTACGACCCCACGCTATGCAGTTCATTAGCAGAGGCCAGCTTGAGCTCACAACAGTATTCGCCTTTGCACGAGACCGTGGCAGCTTACAATAGCTGCGCCGAGGTGCTAGGGGTTCAAATGACGGTGAGTAATTACTATGACCTGGGACAATACCTGAACAATATGGCCCTGGCAGCGGCCAATAGTGAGAATCTACCAGAAGCTTGCTTCATTTTCCAAACGGGTGCGTCGCCTATTGCACTGTTTCCTAATACCCAAGCGGGCTGCAATCCACTCATTGTGGACATTGGTAGTCCTGCAGGGGATTGCGATAATGCTGACAACTCACAAGCCCCTACGGGACAGGAGGGCGAGTCTTTTTTTCTTGAACTGGCTCGTACCTGCGCGGCTGAGGCCAGGTTAGGAGATGAGCTACAGTCTTCAGAAGACACAGCAGCCATCTTTGGGGAGGTACTGGCTTACGTGGATGGCGGCGGAAGTGTCAACCAGTTTTGCCTGGATTACGGCCTTGAGTTCCTGGATGCCCAGGCATGTGGAGCTGAACTTGGCTGGGAAGGAGACATGAGTAACGCGGATCAACAGGCTGATCTGCAATTGGCTATCTATGGGGCGCAACAGAGCGGCGAGCTGCCTGCCAGTTGTCAATCTTACGTTGACCGGCGCTCAGCCCGTTTTGGTGGATTGGGGGGAGACCTGTCCGGGGCCGGAATTACAGATCGTCCGCCAATCCCTGAATGCGGCGACGTTACTCGCATAGAAGGCGGCTGCCTGGATGACTTTGAAGTCGAAGAGGGCGTAGCCAATACACTAATCGACATTCTGGGAGAGTCCTGCGCAGAAAGTTTTGGCTGGGTAGACACGCCACGCTCTTACGCCGATTACGCTCGGCTGATTGACCTGATCGTTTCGTGGATGCCTTTCTTCCCGCCGGGCGCCATGCCTTCCAGCTGTATGGCGCTGCTCGATCTGCTTTCAACGACAGTAGAAGGCGTGCCAAACATGATCGATGATGTCATGCAGGCGCATTCGTCGCAAACCGGAATTGGGGGAGCCTGGTCGCAAAGCATCAGCTTCGTAGTGCCGTCCGTGTTGCCCACAGCAACACCTGAACCTGGGGAGCTGCGTGTGTCAGGGCCGGACGGTGTGCCGGCGGATGCTCAGCAGTCTCCTACCAGATGCCCAGAGGGCTGGGTCTTCGATCCTGGTTCTGGCGGGTGCATTATCATCAACTGATCTAACCACTAAGTTAAGCAAAGAGGCTGGCAACAAATGCCAGCCTCTTTGTATTTCTCGGAGAGGGTTTTGGGTTTTGAAGTCTATTTCAAAATACTCAAGGCGGTTATTTGGCCCGCATGCGATTGTTGCGCTTGTTGTGCTCCACTTCTGCCAGGCCCAATTCTTCCATTAAAGGCGGGATGTACATGCCAAAACGGCCACGGAGGCCCTTCTTTAAGCCATACCAGCCGCCAAGGGGGTTGTCAGGGGAGCGGCCCCAATACTCTACTGTGCCCTCTTTGGCCTCTGCTTTTTCATCCTTGCTGCCGAGTTCCATCCAGTCGCCATGTTCTTTGAGCATGGCGTGCAGGTCTGCAAGGGCGCGGTAGTCATAATGTAAAACGGTCTTGCCAACGGTACAAACGATAATTTCCACGCCATCTTTCTCGTCCACGTACATTTCATACTCTGAGCTCAGCGGCGGGGTTTGCAATTTCCAGGGGTTGTCTTTGGTTCTTTTTTCCATCTTTTATATCCTTTATTTAGTTCTTTGAGCTGCTAATGGTTTCGGCTTCTTTTTTCAGATCTGCGGCAATTTGTTCAAATGATTCATCAAATGAAGGTATGGCCCTGGCAAAGAGGGGGAAAAGTGGCCCACCAATCCTTTCTGACATCGTAAAAGTGACCTGGCCTGCTTCGCCTTTCTCAATGATATAGGCGCGATTGCCCATATTGTCGCCCCAGACCAAACGCTTTTCCGGTTCGAATTCCTTGACCTTCAGCGTAAAGGTCCGTTTGGGGTCCAGGGTGGATTTAAGGGCAATCTGTTCCCCCTGAACGATTTCCCCTTCCAGGGAGACTACAGTTGAATTCCAGCGCGCGTAATCCGAAGCGTTAGTGAGCAAGGCCCACACGACGGATGGGTCGGCGTTGATATTAATGTAAACGGATGTCTCGCGGCTGAAAGTCTTTTTGACGGTGGTGGCCTTGCCCTCCTGGGCCATGGATGCTACTGAAGCATTCATTTTGAAACTCCTTCTGTTGTTTATCTTTTAGACGATCCGGAGTTCAAAAATGATAGGATTTTTTTATTGTCTTTCGGTCAGGTGTTTTTCCATAACCTGGCGGTTGTGCTCCAGATGGTGCAACTGCAATTCGGCGGCATCCGATTCGAAAGGATCCAGTTCCTGGAGGATCTGCATGCGCAGGGCAAACAGTTCTTCTTTGCTGCTCTTCTCCGCATCCCTCACCATTTTGATCTTGACCAGTTCTTCCTGCTCTTTCTGTTTGGGGTTAAAGATACCGTTCAATTCCGTGCATTGGTAACAAACACCTTCTTTGTTGATCAGTGAGCAGCGGTGATCGAAAACTTCGATCATTTTGCTGCGAGCCACGCGCAAGTAATACTTGACCATGTCGTCCGACTGATCTATGATCTCGGCAATTTCCTTGACCTTAAAACCATAGACTTCTTTGAGCAACAAGGCGAGGTGTTGTTCCAGTGGCAGGGACTTGGAGACACAGGTGAAACAAAAGGAAATATGCTCCTTGATCTCGAACTTGCCTTGCGGTGAGGTTTGCCGAATTTGCATGGCCTGCTGGAAAAAGACTTCGTTACTCAGGGCGGCTTCCCTGCAAATGTCGGTGACATTCTCCGGCCAGCGCTGTTTAGCCCTGAGCATATCTTTGGTCAGGTTGGAGGCAATGGCGAAAACCCAGGTCTTCAGGGAGGATTCTCCACGGAAGGTATCGATCTTGGAATGCGCTTTGATGAAGGTTTCCTGCACAATGTCTTCAGCGTCCTGGGCGCTGGCGGTCATACGCAAGATGAAGGATTTCAGTTCACCCTGGAAGGTCTCGAATTCGGTTGCCAGATTATCAGTTGTCATCATTAGTCGTGGCCTGATTTCTAATTAATAAGGTTGGTTATTATACACATTGTCAAAAGCCCCTAAAGCGCCCGGACGTTAGTCTATGAGCAACGAACAACCGGGCGCGTTTTAGTCATATAAGCAGACGAAATTATTCTGTTTCTTCGGCCTCCGCTTGCCGGGGGTTGATGATGCGCCAGATGACCCAGCCGACGATGATGAAGGGGGCTACGATGGGCAGCACGGCGACGCCCAGCCAGATGACGATCTCAAATATGTTGCGGTAAGAATTGACAAGCGTATCGCTGGCGCGGTCGAAGACCGGAGACGCCGACCATGGTGTGGCTGTGGGGGTCGGGGTGGGCGTGGGGGTTGGCGTGGGAGTGGATGTGGCGGTGGGGACAAAGTCAGGCAGCTCTGGCTGTAGGGTAACGGTGATGGTCGAGAAGGCGGCGCGTCCCTCCAGGAAGTTAATGCGTCCTTTGATCTCCTCGATCTCTTGTTCGATACCGGCGAGTTCGGCATTGACCTCCAGGGCTTCCTGCACGGTCTTGGCCTGGTCGAGGAATTCGCGGATGCGGGCACTGGTGGCTTCCAGGTTACGCAAACGCGACTCGAGGTCAACGAATTCCTGAGTGACGTCTTCGCCGGAAGCCTGCTCATCCAACACTTCAACGGCAATGCCACGCAGGCGGCGCAAGGCGTTCTCGAACTGGTACACGGGCACGGAGAAGGTGACGGTGGCGTGTTTGTAGTTCTCGCCGTACCAGTCCTGGAACCACTCGCGGGAGCTGACGATGTAGCCGCCGTTATCGGCGATGATCTGCGTGAGGCGGTCGATGGCCGTTTCCGTTTCGGCGACCATCAAAATAATTTCGGCGTTCTTGATGATCTTGCGATCCGCGCCAGGGATGGTGCCCACGATGGTTTCGGCGTCGGTGCGCACCACGGCGTTTGTGTCGTCTGGTGATTCCTGGGCAGGTTCGGCTTCAGCCTCAAAGCCTATAACTTCTTCCATTGGCTCTTCGGCGGCAGGCTCATCCATTTCCGCGGGAACTTCGACCTCAACCACGGATAAGTCAGGTTCGAAAGTGGCCGCTCCCGCGCCGCCGCAAGCAGCCAACAATAAGGCCATAAGCAGCAGGGGGAGTAGGGTAAAGGGTGATCGGTTCTTCATGAAATACCTCCTTGTATGGTATTTGGCGTGTGTGCCAAAGACGCTGGGAGGTGGGGTTTGGTTCCCGACTCAACCGCTAAGCGGTTGAGTTTTTAAGTTTGCTGCGCAAACTTTATGACTTACGAAGGTATTGTGTGCATCACCTTCAGGAAGTGCCCGAAATCTTGGTTTGCTTTTTCTGTTTCTGCTTAGGGTTTTGCATAGCAAAATCTACGAATATTAAGAAGTCCAAAGTCATCTACATTTCCTGATAACTTTTTTGGCGATTCCCTCGTTATACAAGTGATAGAATTCACATTGTTTTGTGAAGGCACGAGCCCAACCAGAGAGAGATTGCGCTTGGTACTCCACACTACGAACGTTGTAGCCAGGGTTTTCAAGTAGATAGTTTCCCGAGAAGTTTGCATGGGCTTTGTTCCTTCGAGGAGGAATATGATGCTCAAGCGCTTGTTTACCCCCCTGGGCTTCCCATTAATTATCATCATCTTCATAATAGCCGGCTGTTCCGGCGCGGTCCCGTCAGAGGGGACGCACGTATGGATCGATGTGCCCATCGATGGACTGACCATTCCCGTGGATCAGCCCATCCACATTGAGGGCCATGCCGCCAGTTCGGAGGGTTTGGCACAAGTAGAGATATGGATCGATGGGGCCTTGACCCACAGCATTGACACTACCAGTGTGGCGGACGAATTGGTCTACTACAACCATTCATGGACACCCCCCGGGATGGGCCATTACACGATCCAGGCGATGGCCATCGGCGCTTCCGGTACGGCCAGTGAAGCGGATTTCGTGCGTGTGCTGGTGGGGGACGTGGTCTCACCAACCCCTGTTGATGAAGAAGATGCGGATAAAGAGCCGACACCCACGCCAACTGAAGTAGTGGAAGAAGAAATGCCAGCCACAACCGTTGAACTGTGGGTGGAACCGGCGGAAGTGCAGGCCGGGGAATGTGCCAATATCTACTGGCGGGTAGAGAACGCCCAGTCGGTCAGATTAGGCAATTCGGAAGTGCCTGCTGAAGGACACTATGAAGCCTGCCACTGCAGCAACGAACTCTACCGGCTGACCGTGACTGACCTGGATGGCGCAGAAGAAGAGCACCAGGCCATCATCCAGGTGACGGGCTCGTGTGATGCTGCCCCTGAAGAAGGCGAGGAGCCGCCCCCTGACGACAGCGACCCGCCTCCCCCCAGTACTGATACAACAGCCCCACCCGCTCCCACACTCAATAGTCCCTCGAATGGGTCCGACCTGGGCTGTGTGAGCAGCACGGCCCTGAGTTGGAGCGCGGTTTCTGACGAAAGTGGCATTGCTGAGTATCGCATTGAAGTGCAGCGGCATGCCGGGGATAACAACTGGAGTACAGCACCTGGCACCCCACTTAGCGGCCTTGGTTCCACAAGCACGAGCATCAGCGTGGAATGTGGCTGGACCTACCGCTGGCGCGTGCAGGCTGTTGATGGCGCGGGTAACGTGGGGGCCTGGTCCGGCTGGTTCCAATTTAACGTACCTTTGATCTAGGAAGATGGCGATGAATAAAAATAAACGTTTTGGTTGTATCCTGATTGCAGTGCTGCTTGGCGGCGTGCTACTCGTAGCTGCATTTGTGGGTGGCTCACTGGTCTTCACCGGTCAGACAGCAGCGGCATCGCAGCCTCTTGTGTTGATCCACAGCCCGCTCAATCACGAAGAATTCAATTCTGGCGAGGGGCTCATTATGCATGCCACGGCCCGCTCTAAAGCCAATCTGACCCACATCGAACTGTGGGCAGATAACGAACTGGTACACACTGAGCATGCGCCTGAAGGCGAAGCGGCTTCGCCGCTGGTCTTGAGCCGGGGCTGGGAGGCTGCCACCCTGGGTAAACACACCCTGGTGGTGCGCGCTTTCTCTACCATCGGTGCTGCGGGGCAAGCCAGCGTGGTCGTTAATGTAGTTGAAAGCGATGTGGCCCAACTGACCGCCCCCTACATCGTGCAAGAAGGGGACACTGTTGAGTCGATCGCTGCTGGTACGGGCATTAGCACGGATGAGTTGATCGAGAACAATCCCGATTTAGGTTCGGGGCTACCTACAGGTGGGGAAGTGGTAGATATCCCAGTCAGCGATGGGCCATCTGGAAGCGGCCTGCCACCTGTCGATGAACCCGAAGCAGATGATGAAACCCCGCCGGACCCGCATGGAGAGGCTCCCAGCAGTGGATTTGATTTCCCGCTCCTGATCCTGGAGTTCATCGACCCGGAACCCGAGGAGCTTTACGGGTTGCGCGTTGAGGCGTTGACCCTGGAAGCGGATGCAGCCTACGAAAGCCTGCATTGTTACGTGAGCATGGCCGAACGCACACCGCAATGGTATCCCGATCGCGATGGTGACCAGACCACCGACGAATCCTTTGATCCCCTGGGTGGGACGGCCTGGGACGTGGCCGCGCACCTCTCCAGTTTCTCCGCTCCGCTGTTCCCCTGGCCTTCCAACCAGGAGTTACCCTTGGAGGTCAACTGTGTGGGTATCACCGGGGGCGGCACGGATGCCGTTGAATTGGGGCAGGTGGCCTTGTCTGTGCCTCCCGAGGATTGGGATGGCGTTATCCGTCAGGCGACCAGCAGCGACGGTGAGGGTGGCTTTACTCTCGGCTATCGCATTAGCCAGGAGGAGATCCACTTCCTCGACCTGAATCCCGACATGGCGCGCCCCACGAATTTGTGGATCGATTACGAACACTCTTTCCTGCACTGGTCTTACCAGCCCAACACCGACCCCGAGCCTGAGGAGCCCATCGACGGTTTCCTGGTGTTCATCAATGAAACGCTGGTTTTTACCGTGCCTGCGGAGGAGCGCTTTACACCCCTGCCGGATGCCTGGCTGCACCCGCCCTGTGGCGATGACTACATCATTACCATGCGGGCCTATCATCATCCCTACCCCGAGGGCGACTATTCCTACCCTTCGTCGGGCCTGGAAGTGTCCTCCGGCGAGCTAGGTGATGAAAGCTGCAACACGGAATTCGTGGTGACCTTCACGCGCCTGACCACCAGCCCTGACCTGCCTGAAGACCCCTGGCCAAACAACTGGGCACACGCCGTAGGGCCTATCTATGGGAGCTTTTTTGCCAATGACCAGAGCGTGGACTTTGAGTATCACTACCTGATCCCTGACTTCTCCTATGAAGGCAGCCACCTGACTTCGGGGGCGGCAGCGCAGGTGGTGGTAGAGGTACCTCCAGAAGAAATCCTCAATGTGGGTTTCAACATCATTGATGAGGAAGATGGGGTGGACGAACTGCTGTGCTGGAGCAACAGAACACACCGCTACGATGAATTATTCTACGGCTTCCAGGAATTCGTCACCATCGATCCCGTATGCAACCTGTATTACACCGTGCAGCACGTGACCGACTCACCCGGCGGGGCCGGAGAGGGCAGCCTGCCCTTGCCCTGGCTGGAGCTGGTGGACGTCACAGTTGCGCCCACAGGTCGTTTGCAGATCCATCTGCACAACACGGGCACTGCAGCCTGGTCCACCCGCGATATCGAAATCGAGGTCACGCGCCATTCGGGGGAACCGATCGGCACGATCCGGCGGGGGCTGCAACTGGCGGTTGGCGAAACCATCATCATCGAAGACGTCAACATTGCCCCCGAGCACCCGCAGGATGTGTGTGTGACATTAGATCCAAATGACGAAGTGTTGGAACTGTACGAACACACCGATACACGGATACATAACCCTTACTGTTTGCCTTTACCTGATATGACCATCACCGACGCTCGCTTCGATTCGGTCAGCGACAACCTCTACGTGACGGTGCATAACCGCGGCGAGGAGCCCATCGACTATGCTGATGTGGAAATAGGCATCAACTTCGCGGATGGGGAGACGGCTTTGTTGCCTTTTGAAAGCCATTTGGATGGCAGTATGGCGCCATGGGACTCCTACACGCTAAGCTGGCGCAGGGGCACGGTGCTTGACCGGGACAGTATGGCCGAGGGCTATACCATCGTGGCCGATCCGCGCGACCGGCTGGCCGAATCTGATGAAGACAACAATGAGTTCGCTATGCGAGGTTCGAATGAGTTGAGTGTGTACTGGTTTGGGGTGTGCACGCCCTTGTACGTGGATGGCGGCTTGAACGAGGTCACGGCCCATCTGGACATTTACGCCGGGGGGCAGCTGGTGGCCTCGTTCACGGCACCACGCATCGAATACCGTTCCAGTTGGGAGGATTATGACGGTGAGACCGAATGTTGGTACAGTGACTATCCTATGAGCTACGATCACGTCACCCCTTTCTTCGACATCTCTGGGGACGAGTTGTTGGAGATCCATAGCTACGCAGAGCTGGATGCGCCAGGTTCGCGCCTGGATGGTTCGATTGGGGGAAGTGTGTTGATCGTGTACCCACATGACCTTTCGATGATCGAGCCTTATGGAACATGTGGCAGCCGTACTGGGCCTGGCGCTCACCGACTGGCGACCGACCCAGACCGCACCTTTGGCCAGTTGGGCGACCCGGGCTACGATCCCTGGTTCAGCTACTTTGCGATATGCCAGATCGAGCGGTGAAGTTACCGCGCAGGGCCATTAGGGGGGTGGCCCTGTAGATTTTATTGGGGAAGTGTAATAAGGGGGCATACTGACATTATTTCCGTTTGCCTGTACAATCCCCTGCCTACAAAAAAGACATGCTTTCAAGCAAGGTTGGAAAATGTACCAAATGCGGGTAAAAGAGATGCGAACAAGATGGAAAGTGTTAGTGGTTATATTGGGTGGTGCAGCCCTTTGTCTCGCCACACTTCTACTGTCCGCCTTCTCATTAGATAATTATCATTACCCCAATGCTCAAAGAGTCGACGGTTGTGGCACGTCAGGGTTTTCTGAATTTTTAAATACACTGCGATTTGATTATTCGAATTGTTATGAGGTTGCAGCTGATCCAGATGATGTAAATACATGGTACAGATCGGCAGGATGGATACATTTTGGGAAAGGGGACGGTGGTGGTCTTAGATTGGACATTGGACCATTTTGCTACAGTTTCCAAAAAATCTACATGATAAATGATGTAAAAGACAATTTGCTTAGCCTCCGCCATTACTTCATTATGTATATAGGTTTATGCACCAGGTAGGATTGGATGAGTATCCAAATACGCGGAAAAGAGATGCGAACAAGATGGAAAGTATTGTTGGTAGTTTTGGGCATTGCTGCTCTTTGTTCTGCCACACTTCTCCTCTCAGTGATTTCACTAGATAATTACCATTATCCAAACGCCGAACGAATCGCGGGGTGTGGGACGTCAGGAGTTTCTGAATTATCGTATACTCTTCGATTTAACCATTCAAATTGTTATGAGGTGGCAGCTGATTGGGATGTTGTACACTCATGGTACGAATCAGCAGGATGGATACATACTGGGAAAGGGGACGGAGGTGGTCTTAGATTGGACATTGGACCATTTTGCTACAGCTTTAAAAAACTATATTACATCGCTCAACAAGAAGATGATCTGCTAACGCTTTATCATTACTTCGGTACCCATATAGGTTTATGTGGTGTGGATAATAAGAAAGGCTGAGTTTTAGCTTAACGTCCTAACTTCTCTAAATCTAGAGCACAATCCTGACATTTGTTCTAATATCAATTACAATCCCACCCGTATGGACCTCCTGGCAGGATTAAACTCCCAACAACAACAGGCGCTCAGCGCGGGCCTAGGACCGGTGCTGGTGCTGGCCGGACCTGGCTCGGGCAAGACGCGTGTGCTCACACACCGCATCGCTTATCTCGTCGGGCACCTGGCGGTGCGACCCTACAACATCCTGGCGGTGACCTTTACCAACAAGGCAGCCCGCGAGATGGAAAGCCGCGTTGAGGAGCTGCTAGGCTCGCGGCCCAATGGTTTATGGCTGGGCACCTTCCACAGCGTGTGTGCCCGCATCCTGCGGCGTGAGGCCGACAAGCTGCCCTTCGATAACAACTTTGTGATCTTTGACGATGACGACCAGCGCGGCCTGGTCAAACGTGCCATCCGCGACCTGGATCTGGACGAAAAACAATACCGCCCCCACACCGTACACAACAGCATCTCGCGCGCCAAGAACGAACTGATTCTGGCCGACGACTTCCCGGTGCAGACCTATCGCGATGAGGTCGTGCAGCGCGTGTTTGCACGTTACCAGGAATTGCTGTTGACCAGCAACGCCGTGGACTTCGATGACCTGCTGCTGTGGACGGCCATGCTGTTGGAAGAGAACGAGGAAGTACGCCAGAAATACGCGCGGCGATTCGAGCACGTGCTGGTGGACGAATTCCAGGACACCAACATGGCGCAGTACACGCTGCTCAAGCACCTGGCTTCCTTCCATAACAACATCTTCGTGGTGGGTGACGTGGACCAGTCCATCTATCGCTGGCGCGGGGCCGATTACCGCAACGTGATCCGTTTTGAGAACGACTACCCCGACGCGCAAGTGATCCTTCTGGAGCAGAACTACCGCTCGACGCAGACCATCCTGGACGCGGCTATGGCAGTGATCGACCGCAACCCTAACCGCACGGCCAAGAGCCTGTTCACCGACCGGGCCGGGGGTGAGAAGATCGAATTGCAGGAACTGTTCGACGGGCGTGAAGAGGGCACCTTTATCGTCAATACGATTGCCACCAATGTGCAGTTGGAAGGACGCGAGCCGGGCGAGTACGCCGTGATGTACCGCACCAATGCCCAGTCGCGCCAGATCGAAGAGGCCTTTTTGCAGGCCAACCTGCCCTACAAGCTGGTGGGCGCGCAGCGCTTTTATGGCCGCCGAGAGGTCAAGGACGTGCTGGCCTACTTGCGGCTGGTGCACAATCCCAACGACGAAGCCAGCCTGGGGCGTGTGATCAACACCCCCACGCGGCGCATCGGGGCCAAGACACAAGCCGCCCTGCGCACGCTGGCCGTCAACGAGAACATCAGCATGGGCACGGCTTTGCTCAATTTAGCGAAGGGCGACAAGAGCGATTACATCGGGGCTTTCAGTAAAGGGGCGGGCCAGGCGCTGGCCGTTTTCGGACAGATGCTGGCGGGCTGGCGCGAGAAGGTCGTGGAAGTGTCCCCGCTGAAACTGATGGATGCCATCCTAAGCGACATCGATTATCAACACTACCTCGACGACGGCACCGAAGAGGGTGTGGACCGTTGGGAGAACGTGCTGGAATTGCGACGGCTGGCAGCAGAATACAACGAGCGCGGCCTTGGTGAATTTTTGGAAGAATTGGCATTGGTATCCGACCAGGATACGGTGGATGCTGACGCCAACGTGCCCACGTTGCTGACCCTGCATGCCGCCAAGGGGCTGGAGTTCCCGGTGGTGATCATCACCGGCCTGGAAGACGGCACACTGCCCCACATCCGCTCCTTTGATGACCCCGAGGGTATGGCCGAGGAACGCCGCCTGTTCTACGTGGGCATCACGCGGGCCAAAGACAAACTCTACATGACCCATGCCCAAAACCGCAGTTCTTACGGCTACCAGGAACCGACCGATCCCTCGCGCTTTCTGGAAGATATTCCCGATGAATTGGTGGAGGGGGGCAACGCGGCGCGCGTGACGGGGCGGCCCAAGGTCAGCGAGCAGGCCTATGATTGGGATTCACCCGCTTACCAGTCTGCCGAGATATTGCAACCCAGCTACAAGGCCGGGATGCGCGTGCTGCACCCAACCTGGGACGAGGGCATGGTGCTCAACAGCCGCATCGAAGATGGGGATGAGGTGGTGGACGTGTTCTTCAAAGACCTCGGCCAAAAAACATTGATTGCTTCTTTAGCACAGTTGGAGATAATTGACGCGTAATTGTGCATCTTATCTCATGATTTAGCGGGAGAGATGATTTGATGGAAGAAAAAAGATTGTATCAACATGCTATTGCCCCTAGAGTAACTGTAATAATCATTGCAGTCATCATGATCGGTCTAAGTCTTTTCCTTTTTCGGTTTGCGTTTCTAATACTATTTCGTTTCGGATCCGGTGGAAATTTGTCGTTTAACGCTCTCCTTTACAGTCTAATTTTAATAGCTGGGGCGCTTATTCTTCCGAGTATTTGGATGAACTGGTGGCAAAGTTTCGAGATAGATGAAAACGGCATTACTTTTTCCGTTTTCCTTTTATGGAAAAAATTCGTTCCCTGGAAATCAGTGATTGGTATCAAAAAACGCCGTCAGTTCATTGCAACCAAATACAACAAGATGTATGTCGTGTTCGCTGAACAGATTACCCCGGCACACCTGATCCTGGGATTACTATATGGAGGGAAACTGAAGCCGGGATTTGTAATACAGATCGGCCCACAGGAATTTGAGGAAGCTATCAAAGAAATATCTGCCAGGACAGCAATCCTCTAAGCTATGCTCAAACGCTGCAAAAAAAGCCCAAGCACAACATACAACAAATGAGGGATAATTAAGCCATGCGAATATTCCTCACTGGCGGGGCAGGCTACATCGGCTCTGCCGTCACCCAAACATTAATTGAAGCTGGCCACGAGGTCACGGTGTACGACTCGCTGGTCAAGGGCTATCGTGCCGCGATCCCCTCGGAGGCTGAGTTCGTGCAGGCTGACCTGGCCGACAAAGAAGCTTTGACCGCGGCGCTGACCGCCAAAGACTATGATGCCGTGATGCACTTTGCAGCTTTCATTGAAGCGGGCGAGAGCATGCAAAAGCCCGGCTTGTATTTCGAGAACAATGTTAGCCATTCGATCCAGTTGATCGAGGCCGCCTGCCAGGCAGGTATCCAACGCTTTGTGATGTCTTCTACAGCAGCGGTGTACCAGAGCAGCGATGAGCCATTGAGCGAGGATTCGCCGTTGGGGCCGACCAATACCTATGGGGCCACCAAATTGATGATCGAGCAGAGCCTGAACTGGTTTGGGCAGATCCACGGGCTGCGCTTTGCGGCCTTGCGTTACTTCAACGCAGCAGGGGCGTTGCCGAGGCGCGGTGAGGCCCACAATCCCGAAACACATCTGATCCCGCTGGTGTTGCAGGTGCCTTTGGGCCAGCGTGAGAACATCAAGATCTACGGCACGGATTACCCCACGCGTGACGGCACGGCCACTCGCGACTACATCCATATCGCCGACCTGGCCTCGGCGCATATACTGGCTTTGGAAGCCCTGGAGAACAGGGACAAGCTGATCTACAACCTGGGCAACGGTAAAGGTTACTCCGTGCGAGAGGTGATCGACACAGCTCGCGAAGTGACGGGCCATGCTATCCCCGCCGAAGAAACGCCGCGCCGCCCGGGTGACTCGCCGCGTTTGGTGGCCTCTTCAAAACGCATCCGCGAGGAGCTGGGCTGGCAGCCGCAGATCCCGGACCTCAAGGACATCATCGCCAGCGCCTGGGAGTGGCACCAGAGCCACCCGGAGGGTTATGGGGGCTAGTGATGCGTAAAACCGTTTTACTATTAAGCCTATGTTTACTGGCCGCCTGCTCCGGGCCGCCTATCTCTCAGTTTCCAGAGACGATTGTCCCGCCAACTGTTACAAACACTCCCCCACCGACACTCACTCCAACTTATCTGCCACTCACACCTGTATCCGTAGGAACACCTGTCCCTGAAACCAGCGGGGTTATCACAGCGGACAATGTGGGCAGGCTGACCCACATCGCTACTTGGGGGGATGGGAATGTAACCTCGGCAGAATATACAGCGGATGGCAAATATTTGCTTGCGGGTAGCCTGATTGGCATTCATATCTATGATGCCACCGACTTTTCGCAAGTCGATTTCATTGATGTTTCGAGAGAAACCTTGGACATTGCTGTGTCGCCTGACAATAAGATGATTGCAGCATCAACTACAAATAGCTTTCTGCTCATTGATCTTGCTGAAAAGAAAAAAGTATATGAAATTGAGATTCCTATCGCCCGACGTATTGGGGAGGCAGAATTGGCTTTCTCCCCTGATAGTCAAATATTGGCTACGGGGAGCTCCGATTCCAGATGGGGATTTGTGCAATTATGGAATGTTAATGATGGAGCCTTGATACGAAGCTTTGAAGGCAAAGATGACTATATAAGCGACATTCAGTTCTCTTCGAATGGAAACCATCTAATTACTGCTGGTACCTATACTAGGATTTGGGATTTAAGCGGCAACCAATTGGAAGAATTTTGGGCTAGGTCAAGCAGTCTCGAAATAATGGACAGCGGACAAACTATAGTTGAGAGTTCATTTTCTTTTCCCGATGTAGGCTTTTGGACGTTGTCAGATATTGGAGAACCCAAATATCTAAACTCTATTGAAGTAGGTGTAACTGGTGTCGATAGTATAGCGGTTTCTCCAGATAGCAAATTTCTAGCAGCGGCTATAGATGAGGGCATAAGTTTTTGGAATCTCCCGTCAGGCGAATTGGCATATGCTCATAATGATGAGCAACTAACAATTCGTGAGCTAGTGTGGTCCCCAGATGGAAACCACGTGATAGCAACCTCAACTGCTAAAGGAATAGAAATATGGAGTGTAGATGATTGGGTATTAGAAAGAACTATTAGTAATATGACGGGCGCTATGCAAACTCTTGATTGGGCGTCAACGGGAGATTTTGTTGCTGTTGGGACTTTTGAAGGAAATGCTTACATTCTAGATGCTCAAACAGGTGAGATACACCAAGAATTCAATGATTTGTACAATGTCACTAGTGTAGAGTTTTCCCCGGATGGACAAAGTTTGGCGATTGGTACTCAATTTACTAGTGTGCAAATTCGAGCAATAGATGGAATTTTGGTAAAGGAGCTAGAAGAGATCGGTTTTGGTTCTACGATCGTTCAGTATTTTGGAGAAGGCGAATGGTTAGCTCTAAATCTTCCAGGGGAAGAATATTCGAACGAAACAATTCAAATTTGGGAAACTAATAATTGGACTCAACTTTATAGTTGGGATATCGGAGACGTACTAGTTCAAACTGCTGATTTGTCAAATGATGGAAAACTGCTGGCGTATTCAATATTAAATGGCAAAGTCGTTCATCTTCTAGAGACAGATACAGGAGAACATTTACAAGAACTTGATCTCAAAGGTATTGGTGGCCGGTCACACATCACGTCCATCGCTTTCTCTTCAGATGGAAAATATGTGGCGACGGTCTCAGATGAGGGGAATATATTCGAAGAAGATGAATGGCATGAATTCCTGCGAGTGTGGCAAGTTTCCAATTGGGAACTTGTGTATGAGGTTCAACTGTTCACATTTGGAGCCGCGAGGACGAGGGGATATGGATTTCAACAACCTGGTGTGGTTGCTTGGTCTCCTGATAGCAAATTGCTAGCAGTGGGGCTGCCGAATGGCCGGATACACTTATTGGATGCAGAGGAGGGAGAAGTGTTGCACGAATTCTTTGGACATACCATGTGGGTGACCAATCTTGCTTTTTCCCCTAATGGGCGTTTGCTGGTATCCGGTTCGGAAGATGGCACCGTGCGGTTGTGGGGATTAAAATAATAAACACTTAGTTCGATTGACCTATTTGCACAAAAGCTGATTCTGTGCCATGCTAGAGGGGAAATACCATGCAAACTCGACGCAAACGCCGCAAGACTGCCGGCAAACGCCACACACTAATTGTCTATCGCCGCATGATGACGCGTATCCTGCGTACCGCGCTGATCGCCGACCTTGGCCTGTGGGTGACCTACTACTTTGCCCGCCTGGGACGCGTGCCCGCACTGTACCCACCGCGGGACCTCATCCTGCTGGCTGGGGCTGCGATTGGGCTTATCGTAGTCATGCTGATTATGGTCGCTCGTATACGGGGCTTCGTGCAGGCGCGCTTGGGTTACCTGGTGATCGCTACCTCTATCTTCACGCTGAAGATCTCCTACCGGCGGGTGCTGAGTGCCCGGCCTGTGGAGTTCGGCCAGCTATACTCGCCTGCCGAGATGAAATGGGGCGACAAGAATTTCTTGCAACCTTACTTCGGCAAGACCATTCTGGCAATCATTACCAAAGGTTATCCGGTCTCGCCACGCTTACTGCGTTTGTTCTTCCCAAAATATTTCATTCATCCCAAAGACACCGGCTTCCTGCTGATCATCGAAGACTGGATGGGGCTGAGCACGGAGATCGATCAGTTGATGAACACCTGGCGCGAAAAGCGCGGGCCAAAACGAACGCGCGGCAATACGATCAGGGGGATGTATGGACAATAACAGCAACCCTTTATTGACAATTACGTATTAGATGATAGAGTTTTTGTTGCTACATCTTAATTAGCCTGGCAACAAGCCAACTGCATAGAGGAGAATTCGGAGCCCAATTCTAATTGAATGGGCTGTTTTGCTTAAAGCGCGGCCCATAAGGAGCTACACAGGTGAAGAACTTACTAATAATCCTCGGTGTACTTGTTGTGGGGATACCCTTGCTGGGATGGATCGGTTTGCAGATCAGGCCTAAGGCTTTTGACCCCGTCCCAGTACAAGGGCAGGTGACCCAAACGATGCCTTTGCCCGAGGGCTTACCGGCCCCCGTCGAACGTTTTTATCGCACAGTATATGGTGAAGAGATCCCGGTGATCGAATCGGCGGTGGTCTCGGGCCGGGCGGAGTTGCGTTTTATGGGCATCACGTTCCCCTCCCGCTTCCGCTTCACGCATGTGACAGGGCAGGATTACCGCCACTATATTGAAGCAACTATCTTTGGCTTTCCGCTGATGAAAGTCAACGAGCACTATCTGGATGGACACTCGCGGCTGGCCCTGCCCTTTGGAGTAGTCGAGAACGAACCCAAGATCGACCAGGCCGCCAACCTCGGATTATGGGGCGAAGGTTTCTGGTTTCCTGCAATTTACATTACTGACTCACGGGTGCGCTGGGCAGCGATTGATGATACCAGCGCCAGGATGTACGTGCCCTTTGGAGAAGGTGAGGATGAGTTTGTTGTTACCTTTGATTCGGAAACAGATCTAATAATCAGCCTGGATGCCATGCGCTACAAAGAAGTCACGGATGAAGCCAAAACCCCCTGGCACAATGAAGCCCTGTATTGGGCTGAGCTAGACGGGGGTTTCCTGCCCACAACCGGGACCGTAACCTGGATGGACGAAGGCAGTCCCTGGGCTACATTCATCGTGGAAGAAGTGGTCTACAACGCCAACGTGAGCGATTACGTTAGAGCTACTGGGCCCTGATGGCTAAATAGTTTAACCAAGTTTGCATACAAACCCGAGTTTTGAAACAGCTAATCATTGGGATACAAAATCCGCTCGGCTGAGCGGATTTTCATTTAATTAAAACACCGCGCATGGTCTAACTTTAGCGCGGTGTTTTAATTCTTATTGTGGTTTCAGTTTCAAACAGCCAATTACTGAGTAACCGGTTGGAGACCAAATCTTTGGGCAACTTCAGGGGTAATCAGGCCCAACAGTGCGTAACCGAGGCCGGCAATCACAGCGCCGAGCAGCGCAAACGCCACACCGAGTGCAATTGCACCGTAGGCCATACCGATTGCCATGGCGGACAGGCTCAAAGATGTGACCAGGCCGGAGGCCGTCAGCTGTGTGTTGCGGGCTGAGTTAGCAACAGGCGCACCATTGGCATCTTTCAAGGCTTCTTCCGGATTACTAGTCCCGGCCGGATCACCACTTTCTACTTCAAAGCGTCCCATTTCAGCGTAGCTCAAGCCACCAGTATATTTCAGTGAGTGTTCTCGAATAATACTTGCCATGCTTAGCGCAGTGGGGATATTCGTTACCGGAGTATTCGGGATTGAAGCATCATCGGGAGTGACGATGTTTTGTGCAGCCAACTGCTGCCCAATGAATGAATTGATATAAATACCAGTGCCCACCGTTGCCACACCTACAAGCGCAAAAATGATGCCGATAGCGATGACCAATTTGGGGAAAGTTCTTACCTTATCCATTAAATTCTCCTTTGGATATATGACTTAATTTATCCAAATTATAGGAGATATGTATTTGTGAAGATAGGTACATACGTCCCTCTCTAAGCAGTGTAAATGTCCTAATTTAGATAGGAATTGTAGTATTTAGAGATTTGACTTGGAGATTTAGGCAGATTTTACGGATGGGAGATTTGTTATTCTGTGACCGGCAAAACGACGGTAAAGGTTGAACCCTCCCCCACCTTTGAGTCTACCCAGATGCGCCCCCGATGGTTTTCGACGATAGATTGCACGATGGCCAGCCCCAGGCCAGTACCCTGTATCTCTTCGGGTACGTTGTTGGCACGGTAGAACTTATCGAAGATGCGGGCCTGCGATTCCTGGGGAATGCCGGGGCCGGTGTCCACAATCTGTAAATAGACCTGGCCGTCTTCCTGCCCTGTGCGCAGGGTGATGGTGCCACCATTGGGCGTATATTTGACGGCGTTACCCAGGATGTTATCCAGCATTTGACGTAATTGGATGGGGTTGCCCACCACGGCGGGTACCTCTCCACTGGCATTTACGCTCAGGTCCTGCCCTTTTTGGTCAGCGAGGTGTTTGATGCCATCCATTGAATAGCCAATGATAGATGCCAGGGGCACGCGCTCGATGTTCTCATCCAGGCCGACTTCAATGCGGCCCAGATCGAGCAGGTCGTTGATCAGATCAGTAATGTTCTTGACGCTGGTTTGGACGCGGTCGATGAACATGGATTGCTGCTGGTTGACTTCCCCCGCACGAGTAATCAACTCTACATAACCCAAAATCGCGGTCAGAGGTGAACGTAGGTCGTGCGAGACAGCCGTGACAAAGTCGCTTTTAACGCGGTCTAGTTCTTTGAGATAAGTAATGTCGTGCAGTGTGACCACCCTACCGATATCGGGAATCTCGGTGACATTGGCATTGTAGGTGCGTCCCCCGGCCAATTCCAGTTCCACCCGGTAGGGGTCTTCGTTTTTGCCCTCGATGACATCGATCAGGCCTTCGTGGGTAAATACCCGGCTGTAGTGCCAGTTCGAGAAATCCGCTTCGCCCAGTTCAAGGGCTTTACGGGCGGCGCGGTTGATCAGCGTGGGTTGCCCGGAAGCATCCAGCACGATCACACCGTCCTGGATCTGGCGCAGGATACGCTCCAACTTGCTGCGCTCGACTTCGGTATGGGAGTAGAGGTTGGCGTTCTCGATGGCGATGGCAGCGTAGTCGGCGATGGCCGAGAGCAGCGTCACATGGCGATCTTCAAAGCCGCGACCTGATTCGCGATTGTCAACACCCAGGACACCGATCGACTCGCCGTGGGCCTTGAGCGGCACGTAGATTAGTGAGTGCACCAGGTAAGCGGTCTTGATCTTTTGCGGGGTTTGTTCGTTGATCACCTTGGGCTCGCCACTATGAAAAACTTCGCCAGCCAGCGAGTCTTCCGTTTCGAGGCGGAAGGTGCTCACGAATTCATCCTGGAAGTTGAGAGCGGCGCGCATGTAAAGGTCGCTGGTGTCCTCATCGTAAAGCAGGATGCTGCCCTCTTCTGCGCCAGTGAGTGACACGGCGGCTTCAAGGGCGTTCTTTAATACCCGGTCAATGTCGAGGTGGGCAGTAACAGATTGGCCGACCTGTGCCAGGGCCTCCAGTTCATCAAGGCGTTGCAACAAAGGCCCGGTCTGGCGGCGAGCTTCAATGTCCAGCCAATCCTGCCAATGCTTGCGTCGTTTAAGGCCACGCTGCACAGAAGCCAGCAAACGGTCAGAGCGCAAGGGTGGACTGAGCCAGTCAATTACGCCCAGGCGCACAACCTCGAGAGGCACAGTGCGCGTGCCCAAGTGAGAATAAACGATCACCGGCATGGTGGGGCGTTGTTCCAGGATCTTGGCGGCCAATTCCAGATGGTCACCATCTTCCAACTGGTCGCCGATGACCATGATGTCGGGGCGTGTGTTGGCGGCCATGCGCTCGGCTTCTTCGCAGGATGTGGCAACAGAGACCTGATAGCCTTCTGGAGAGAGGGTTTGATCCTCAGCGATCTGGCGAACTTCGGGATTAGAGAGGACGAGCAGAATGCGTTCGTTGGCCATGATGTTTAGGCTGTAGGCAGGGTGAAATGAAAGGTCGAACCGGCTTCTAGTTTACTATCGACCCATACTTCGCCGCCATGCGCATTGACGATATTCTTCACCAGTGCCAGCCCCATGCCCAACCCTTCGACCTTGCTTTCGCTGATCTGGTACATGGGTTCAAAAATATGGTTCTGGTGTTTCTTGCCGATACCCACGCCGTTGTCGTGTACGGAAACCTGGTTATGGCCATTGCGGCCGCGCTGTACCGAAACCGTAACCTTATCGGCGTGGGGGCTGAATTTGATGGCATTGGACAAAAGGGCATCGAAGACGGCGTTGATCTGTTGGCGGTCGGCCAGGGCGTAGAGGGCATCCTGGGCGATCTCAGCGCTGAGCGTGACCTGATTCTGTTGGGCGACGTTATCGAAACGACCCACGGCCTGGTTGGCCAGATCGTTGAGATTGACCTTGGTGGTCTGGCGCGGCTGGGAATTCTCATACATGGCGACCATCGAATCGACGATCTGTTCCATGTGCTGCATTTTGTCAGCGGCAATACTGAGGCGCTCCATCTGGTCGGCGGCGATTTCGCCCAAGTCACTGTCCAAAACATTCTGCAATTGCAGGCGGGCAGCTTCAAGGGGTTTATTGAGTTCGCCACTCAGCCGTTGAATGATCTCGTCCTTGACGCGCTCCCCCTCCTGGGCTTTGTCAACCGTGGCTTGCAGGCTGGCGGCGCGTTCATCAAGGGCACGGAATAAACGTGCGTTGACCATCGATATGGAAGCATAATCGGAGACGGCATCCAGCATGGCCTGGTCGCTGGTGGTGAACTCCTGTTCGGCCTTGCGCATGACGACCATCAAGGCCACGATCTCTTTACCCACCTTGACAGGGGTGACCAGGGCAGCACGGCCCAACACGGCGATCTTAAAACGTTCCAGAGCCACACCATGAATGGTGAGGGCTTCGCCGGAGAGGGCCACCAACGAACTGATGCCATCATCCCAGGGTTTGTTGAGGTTGCCGGCTAATGATGGGGGCAAGCCTTTTTGGGCGCGCAATAAATAAGCATCCGAACGCTCGTCTTTGGTGAGCAGCCAGCCGATGTCTGCACCGGTGATGCTGATGGCGCCATCCACGATTTTGGAGGACAGGTCTTGCTGGTCGGTGATGGACGTCACGGCCTTGCCGACGGCGAAGATGGTGGTCAGTTCATTAACGCGCTTTTCCAGCTGTTTGTTGGAGCGCGCCAATTGGTCGGCAAGGCGCTGGCGCTCACGGCGAGCACGTACCTGTTTGAGGGCGCGTTCCACGGCTGAAACCACTTCAGCCTCGCGCATGGGCATGGTGACGTAATCCGAGGCCCCCAAACGGAAGGCGCGGATCACATCCAGTTCTTTGCCCTCAGGAGCGATCATGATCACAGGGATGTCGATGCTCTGGGCTGTGAGGGCGACCATGAGGTCTTTGCCACTCAGGCCGGGCAGGAAGAGGTTGGCAATCACTACATCAGGGATATAAGTAGCGGCCTGCTGGATGGCATCAGCAGCCTGTGTGACGATCTTGGTTTCATAGCCTTGCGGCCTGAGGGCCTGACGCGCGATCAGATCGGCGATTGCGGGGTCGTTTTCGACAATCAGGATGCGTTCGGGTTGTTCAGCCATACCATTAAATAATAGCATGATTGAGATTGATTTGGGTTTACGGTTTCGTTACAAAGTATCGCTGTGTTTAAAAGGCGAATGCTGCCAGGGTGTTAGCGTTTTATTAGACGCCACAACAATCGCTTGACTCTAGTGTTAAGCTATTCATACAATTAACTGCCTAGCTTCTTTTAAAGAGTTGGCCGGAAAAACAATGGATTACAAAGATTATTACGACATCCTCGGTGTGGCCCGCAACGCCAGCGCCGAAGAGATAAAAAAAGCCTATCGCAAACTGGCCCTGCAATACCACCCGGACCGCAATCCGGACGATGCCAGCGCCGAAGATAAGTTCAAAGAGATCAATGAAGCTTATCAGGTGCTGAGCGACGATGAAAAGCGCGCCCACTTCGACCGCCTGGGTTCTGCTTACCAGGACTGGCAGCAGCGCGGCGCACCCAGCGGCGGCTTCGATTTTAGCCAGTGGTTCACCCAAGGCGCGCCCGGTGGTGGCGGCACACGCGTCGAGTATCGTGACTTTAGTGACCTGTTTGGCGACATGGGTGGAGGCGGCGGAGGTTTCTCCGACTTCTTCAGCAGTGTCTTCGGCGGCATGGGTGGCTTTTCCCAACCTCCCAACGTTGACCCCCGCCAGGCCAGACGTGCCGCGCAGACACCACGCTACGAGCAGGAGATGGAGATCAGCCTGCAGGAAGCCTACAATGGCAGTTCGCGGCGCCTCGACATCAACGGCCGTAAGCTGGATGTGAATGTCCCAAAAGGGGCTCGCACCGGCACCAAGATCCGCATGAAAGGGGTGGCCCCCGGCAACGGCGACCTTTACCTGAAAATCAAGATCGCCAATGACCCACGCTTTGAACGTAAGGGCGATGACCTGTACGCAGATGCTGAGGTTGATCTATACACGGCTGTGCTGGGCGGCGAAGTGCGCGTGACCACTCTGAACGGCGACGTGATGCTCAACATCCCCGCGGGTACGCAACCCGGACAGCACGTACGGTTGAAGGGCAAAGGCATGCCCAAGCTGAAGGACAAGAGCAAAGCCGGTGATCTGTTTGCACGTATTAAAGTTGAGATCCCCAAAGACCTCAATCCGCGAGAGAAAGAACTGTTTGAAGAACTAGCCGGGAAGCCCGAATAGTATCCCTACGGTTTTCATGCCTGATTAATCTGCATAGTTGAGAATTAGCATACTTTTTCTCAACAAAGGACTCATTATGACAAAAGTTAGTTTTCGTATTTTATCGGTGATATTTGTGCTTACCTTTGCCGCTCTGGCCTGTGGCTTGCCCTCCCCCGCTCAGCTACTGCAATCTGAACCGGTTGAAGTTGTTGAAGGTGTTTCCCCGGATACTCCCGTAAATGCCTCAGAGGCTTTACCCACATTGGTCTCCGAAACTGGCGCGGTGCCTGTAGTCCAGCCGCCCGTAGACCTCGTGTCCCAACAGGATGCATTGATCGCATTGCATGCCAAAGTCAGCCCTGGGGTGGTATCCATCCAGGTGCTTACCGAGCTTGGTGGCGGACAGGGTTCCGGCTTCGTGATCGACAATGACGGGCACATCGTGACCAATTTCCACGTGGTGCATGGCGGTACCGATATTGAAGTTGCCTTCCCTTCCGGCCTGAAAGTCAAAGGCGAGATTATCGGTGAAGACGCCGATTCTGATCTGGCCATCATCAAAGTAGACGTGCCAGCAGACCAGCTTGTGCCGCTCACGCTGGGCGATTCATCCAACCTTCAGGTCGGGCAAATCGTTGTAGCTATCGGCAACCCCTTCGGCCTCAACGGCACCATGACCACCGGCATCCTCTCTGGTCAGGGACGCACACTGGACTCTTTGAATGAAACACCCGAAGGCGGACGATTCTATTCGACTGGTGACCTGCTGCAAACTGACGCAGCCATCAACCCGGGCAACTCTGGCGGTCCCTTGCTGAACCTGAATGGTGAGGTCATTGGCGTCAACCGTGCTATCCGCACCTTCAACTCTACGGATGCGGGTGAACCATTGAACTCCGGTGTTGGTTTTGCAATTTCCATCAACATCGTCAAACGTGTGGCCCCGGCCTTGATCGCCAATGGCAGTTACGATTACCCATATCTGGGTATCTCCAGCCTGAACGAGATCACGCTGGACATTGCCAACGAACTCGGCCTGGAGCGCGCCGTGGGTGTAGTCATCACCCAGGTTGTACCCGGCGGCCCCTCTGACGATGCCGGTTTGCAGGTCAGTGACGTCATCACAGCGGTTGATGGCCAAGAATTGAACAGTTTTGGCGACATGATCAGTTATCTGTTCAATAACACCAGTCCGGGCGACACCATTACATTTACGGTGTTCCGCGATGGTAGTTCCATCCCCATCGAACTGGTGGTGGGTAGCCGGCCCTAGTATGACCAGCTTTGTTTATTGCCCGCATTGCGGGACTGAACTAACAACGGCCTCCATTGGGGGCCGTTTGCGTTCTCGATGCCCTGCCTGTGGCTGGGTTCATTACCAGAATCCGACAGTGGGTGTGGCCGTGATCTTGATGGAGGACGACAAATTGCTGCTCGGCAAACGCCGTGATGGAGGCTGGTGTATCCCTTGCGGGCATGTGGAGTGGGACGAGGATGTGGAAAACGCGGCCATCCGCGAGTTTAAAGAAGAGACGGGCCTGGATGTTACCTTGCAAGGAGTATATGCCGTGCACTCCAATTTCCACAACACTGAGCAACACACCGTGGGTATCTGGTACACGGGTGAGCGTCTTGATGGTGATTTGCAAGCTGCCGAAGACTTGTTGGAAGTGGCCTTCTTTGCCTTAGATGAACTACCGGATTTAAAATTCCCTACCGATGAAGAGGTGGTGGCGCAGTTGAGAGGGAACTCCTCACCCTCTTATAACGTCTAGGCTCTAGTAGAATCATGTTGCTATACTGGAGCGGATGATGAAAAAACTGACTGTTATCCTAGCTTTATTGTTGTCTTCCTGCACGGCTTCCCTGCAGGAACCCCCTACCACCGTTCCCACTAATACTCCCCTGCCAACACCGACTACCACGCTTGCCCCCACTCCTGAAGAGGCTCCCGTGAACGAAATACCACCTCCAGGCCCACAAAACCAACCCCAACTACCACCCATAAAAGGCGGCAACACTATCCCCAATATCGGACAGCCCTTCTGGATACCCGTTGGGCAGACTGCCGAATTGGAAGTTGATGGGGCCAAATATGCCATCACTTTCTTAGAAGTCACAGAGGATTCGCGCTGCCCACAGGGGGCGCAGTGCATTGTGGCGGGCAATGTGGGGGTCAAGCTGTCCGTGTCGAAAGATGGCGGGGAAGCGGTTGAGGTCATCTTGTCACGCGGTGATGTGGGTGAAACGCAACCTACTGTGCAATTCGAAGCCATTTCCATGACACTCAACAACGTGGCCCCGTTGGCATCCGTTGGTGAAGCAGTAGACCCTGCTACTTACCATCTTGAACTGTTGATAGTACATCAGTAATCCTTTCAGCTCCGTTAGGCTGGAACACCCTGGGCTGGTATAAAATAGTAATATGACTGATGCGCCTCCGCCATCGGGTATGTCTCATATTGGCCCGTACAAGTTGCAACAGGTAATTGGTAGTGGGGGGACTTCCACCGTATACCAGGCACAGGATACAGCGCGCCAGCAGGCTGTGGCAGTTAAGGTCTTGTGGCCGCTGGGCCCCATCAATGATGAAATGGTCACGCGTTTCCAGCGTGAGATCAAAGCGGTACGTGCCCTCGAACACCCCAACATCGTGCCTGTCCTGGATGCCGGCCAGCATGAAGGTCGTTTTTATCTGGTCATGCCGCTGCACAGCGCCGGCAGCCTTGAAGACCGCCTGGATAAAGGTCACCTAAAACCTGACGAAGGTCTGCGCATTGTGGGCCAGGTCAGTGAGGCACTTGATTACGTGCATGCCCAGGGCATTGTGCATCGCGACATTAAACCGGCCAACATCCTCTTCGATGAACAGGGTAATGCCCTGCTGACCGATTTTGGCCTGGTACACCTCCCCGACGCGTCCATCAGCCTGACCGGTTCGGCCGTAGTCGGCACGCCGCGCTACATGGCCCCAGAACAGGCCCGCGGCGACAAGATCGATAAACAAGCCGATCAGTATGCCATGGGTGTCATCTTGTTCCAATTGCTGACGGGCAAATTGCCCTTTGAGGCCGATACGCCTTTGGGTGTGATCGTCAAACATATTACCGAGCCGATGCCGCTGCTGAGTTCTTTGCGGCCACATCTTGCAGGCCCCATCGAACGCGTCATCCAGAAAGCCACAGCCAAAGAACCGGAAGATCGCTTTGAATCAGTCGGCGAAATGAACAGTGCTTTTCAGCAAGCTGTACACCACGCCCAAAACCCTGCTGCCACGGTTGCCCCCGAAATCCCTGTGGTGGTTTCCGGGCAGGAGACCTTGTTGCTGCCCGACGGCCCGGATGAGCCGCCGCCACCTGCCAAACCCTTGGCATCACGCTGGCGCCGCTGGGGGCTGATCGGCGGGACAGTATTGTTGATGATCTTCGCCTGTCCCCTGCTGGCTTCAGCCGCCTTAGGACTGCTGGAAGCCGTTTCCAATCCGGTGGCTGCCGAGGCCCCACTGGAAGGGGAAACGGATACGGAGGCCACCCACTTAGCGGCGACCATCCACGCCCTTTCCACAGAAGTGGCTGCCGGGCAGGCTGGCGGCTTAAGCTCCAGCGAAATCGAAACGGCCGTCTTTCTGACACTCAATGCCCACACCATTACGCCGGAGGCCCTCACGCAAGAGGCTGCAGGAAAAACACAGAGTGCGCAGGTTGCGGAGATCATGACCCAGACGGCCACGGCTGCAAACCAGACAGGGGCGACACCTTCCCCTACCAACCAGGATACTGAAACCACCAGCACACATACAGCTACTACCATTTCAGCCTCTTCCAGCCCGACGCCCACCACTGCGGTGCCAACTAACACCCAGGCCCCACCCAGCCATACAGCTACCAAGACCAACCCGCCAGCACCTACGAAAACCCCTACGCCAACTAAAACTGTTGCACCTGTGGAAAACACAGCCACGCCTACCATCGCGATTACACCTACCCAAACCAACGTGCCTACGGAAACTGAGGATGTCTGTGGGGCTATCTATCTGGATGGCTTTCACATCGACGATAATTACACTTTTTGGTGGATCAACAACAACAGCAGTGAGACTATCAAGGTCATGGGTATTTACCTGGAGTGGCCTGAAGAGAATGAAAAGCTAAAGCGGATCAAGATGGATTGGCAGGTGATCGCCTTTCCGAATGACCCGGAACCACCCACCATGGTTTCCAGTGGCTGGGACGGGCCGCTGAGTTGGCGTGAGGTCAACCCCTTCAACGCCAAGTTGCTGATCTTTGAGTTCACTGAAGATGTTGAAGGTGGACCATACTACGTTGAGGTCACCTTCTTTAACGGTTGCCAGATCGTGGCGGATGGCAACTAGGTTTGTGGTTAAGCCACTCGTTTGAAGACATACGAAAAAGCACTTTTTGTGTAGCCTACGCCGCGCCCAATACTTTCTAAATATTCCCGCGTAATTTCGATATCCTTCTTGGGGATGAAATAAGCATCAAGGTCTTTTTCTGAAAGGCTGAACTTTTCCCCGCGCCGGTTGATGACGGCCACCAATTGATAGTCCGGGTCGATGAAGGCCATGCCCGCGTCACCGTGACTGTTGTTGGCCAATAAATAGCCATCCCGCTTAAGGTAGCCTTTGCAGCCCTGGGAGACAAAACCGGCATATTGGGAGATAAGCAGATCGAAAGCTTCCTCATCTTCTTCAAAGCCCTTGGCATAATCGCCATGATGAAAGTGTACAACCGGCTCTTCTGTATAGGTCTTGTGATCCCTGACAAGGTCCAGGACCGCAGGATCTGCAAAGAAACGCGCGGCGCGCTTGTCCATATCCACGAAACAGGTGTTTGGAAAAACAAAGGCCGGGGTGACGTGTGTGAAGCTGCCCGCATACAGCGCGCTGTGGGTAGGGTAGTGCTCTGCCATAAGAGCAAAAAGCCCCAACCGTTCATCCTGCTTATCAACAAAATGTTTCTGGTAGAGATCTAGCAATTATGATGTCGTAGACAAACCACGCATCAGCACGCGCCTTTGATGGGGGCGGGAGCGGTGTTCAAAGAGATAGATGCCCTGCCACTGTCCCAGGCTCAGGCGGCCTTCGTCGATGGGGATAGCCAGGTCGCTGTTGGTGAGCATGGCGCGCATGTGCGAGGGGGAGTCGTCTGCGCCTTCCAGAGTATGTACGTACCAGCTTTCATTTTCCGGAGCCAGACGCTGCATGAACTCTTGCATGTCGGCTTTGGCACTGGGGTCGTAACTCTCCTGGATGACAAGCGAGGCACTGGTGTGCTGCATGTATAAGTAACACATGCCTTCTTCTATGCCCCACTCCCGCACCTGTGCAGACACCACTTCGGTGAAGTTGTACATGCCTTTGCCCTGGCTACTGATATTGAGTGTCGCTTTGTACCAGTCCATATCTTTTCCTATAACAATATATCCTTTTCGATGTTCTCGATAAAATCTTTGGCTTCCTTGAGGCCGGTGCCTGTCAGTTGGCGCACACGTTTGATGGCCTGTATCTTGCCTTTGTTGCGTAGCATATCGCGCAATTCGCCTTCATGGTCGCGCATCACTTCTTCGAAACTCAGCAATGTGGATTCCTGATCCCCAAAAGCAGGCTGCTTTGCCATATAGTCAATGTAATCCTTGGCTTCTTTTAGCCCCGCGCCGCTCAACTCACGCACGCGTTTGATGGCTTCGATCTTACGACCGTCTTCCACCAGTGAGCGAATTTCGTCTTCTACGTATGGAGGCAAGTTCATAACAACCTCTGCTTTATAATGATGTAAATTATACGTTTACGCACTCACATTATAGGAGGATTCCGATGAAGATCGGTTTGCAATTACCCCATTTTCGCCCCAACAGCCCGGAAACGATGCGTGGCTGGTTCAAAGACGTGGCCCAGGCCGTAGATGGCGCGGGTTTCGACGACCTATGGATGATGGACCACTTTTTCCAGTTGGGCGGCGAGCTTGGCAAGCCCGAAACCGATATGCTGGAAGGCTACACCACACTGGGCTATTTCGCCGGGTTGACCGAAAATATCAAGCTGGGTCTGATGGTCGGCGGGGTTATCTACCGCCACCCGGCCATCGTAGTAAAAACCGTGTCTACACTAGACGTGCTTTCCGGCGGGCGCGCCATCTGGGGCATCGGGGCGGCCTGGTACGAGCATGAAACAGTCAGCCTGGGGATGCGTTTCCCCACCACAAAGGAACGTTTTGAGCAGCTTGAGGATGCTTTGCAGATCGCCCATCACATGTGGTCAGGCAAAACCGAGGCTTTTGAAGGTAAACAATTCAAATTACCTTATCCGGTCAACACTCCCCAGCCACTACAAAAACCGCACCCGCCTATCCTGATCGGCGGCATGGGCCCCAAAAAGACACTGCGTTACGTAGCCCAGTATGCTAACGCCTGTAATTTCTTTGGTGGTGCCAGCAATGACATTTTGCGTGAGCGCCTGGATATTCTCAAACAACACTGCGAAGATGTGGGCCGCGACTACGACGAGATCGACAAGAGCATTTTGGTCACAGTGCCCATAGGTGGCAATGGCGCTGAGCGTGCTGCGGAGCTAAACGAGATGGGCTTCCAACACATCATCGTCAACACCATGGAAGATTACACACCTGAGGCCATTCAATATCTAACGGAAGAGCTTGCTCCGGCGGTGAAGGCGTTGTAGCAGAGGAAACAGGAATTAGTAATTAGGAACAAGGCCGCCTGCGATTCAGGCGGCTTTTTTCTTATTCCGTCAAGATAAGCTAGTAATTATTGAACTATTGTTAAATAACCCAAGTGTACAAGACATTTATGCAAATGAAAGATAAGAAAGGGAATCCGATGCGCGAGACCCAAATAATATACAGGCTTTTGGCCAATTTCAAATGCAAGCCCCTTACTGGGCGATCCTCTTGGAAACCCATTGCCTCGATTACAAATATCCAGTAACTTTGATAAGTTTTTGGGTGGAACCAGGATAAATAACTGAAGAGCAGGCTCATCAAGCCTAAAAATGAAAAGAAGCCAGGGATCAATAATTCATCCATGTTTATCCATTCACCATCGGCAACAGAGCCTGTAAAAGAGTGCCTTTCTGTGCGTCACTCAGGTTGGGTAGGTCTTCCATACGCGGGCCAGTGTAAGGCTTGCCGCGGTTCTCCTGAGGGATAGCCATATAGGTCAAGCCGGCGGTTACGATCCAGTTCCAGCCAGCCTGATTGAGCGTTGCGGCAGCCCGAAAAAAGATGTTGATGATGTCTTGGTTTTCCAGGTTGGGATAGGTAGGTTCAGCAGGTGGCTCTGGAGGCGCAATGTCCAGTTCTAGGGCAGCTTTGAGCGACACCTTTTCTGGCAGGGTCAGGTTAGGCAAGTCTTCGATCAACGGGCCTGTGTAGGAGGCGTTACGGTTCTCCTGCGAGTCGGCCATATGTGTCAGGTGTGCACGCGAGATCCAACTCCAGCCACTCTGCTTGACGTCCCCCGCCGCCTTATAAAAGGCGTTGATCATATCCTGGTTGCTGATGTCCTCATCCGGGTAGGTCGGCACAATATCGCCGGGGTCAGGTTCAAAGTCCAACACGCCGATGGCGCTTTTGAGGGCATCTTGTTCTGCAACGGTCAGGGCGTGCATATCCTGGATGCGCGGGCCGCGGTAGGGTCGGATGCGCTGGCGCTCCCCGGTGATATCTAATAGGTCCAGTCGACCCAGCCACACGTTTCCGTTAGTGTTGAACTTGGCGGCGGCGCGATAAAAAGCATTAATCACGTGCTGATTGGCAAGGCCCTTAACGCCCAGGTCAGTGGGGGCACGGTTGACGCTGGCCAACTGTTCCTGTACAGCAGCCAGCATATCTGGCGTGAGGTTGGGTAGTTCATCCAGGGGTGGGCCGCCATAGATGTAGTCATGCTTGAAGCTATTTTGCTCGATGTGCAGCAGCCCAGCCCGTCCTAGCATGGTCTGTGGGCTCATGTTGAAACGTCGCGCAATAGCATTGAAGGCATCCAGTAAATCGCGGTTGAAATACTCGACCTCAGGGGCGGGAGGCAAATTGCTCATCACGAAACGCGTGCGCATTTGCTGCACCGTGCCAGGGAACCAGTTGATATCGGTGGGGGGATCACCTTCGTTAACACCGTCCACCACGCCGCTTTCAGTAAATTGCCACAGGCTCCAGCCCTGCCCACCCCAGTTGTTGCCCGGCACATTGGGCTGGTTGACGCCGTAATTGGCAATCCACAGCGGGTAACGAGAAAGGGCTGAAGAGTCTCCAAAGTATTCGCGCCAGGTTGCCAGGTTGGTATAAAGGATGGGGCGGCGTCCGGTACGCTGCTCCAGACGCTCGAGGCCACGACGCACGTGGCTGAGACGGGCATTGGTGTTTCCCAGGGCGCGCCAAAGTTCGCGTTCGCGAGCATTGCCGCGTTCCACGTCAAGGATCAGGGGCAGGTCATAGCTATGGTTGATGCCTTCCATGACGCGCAGGAAATGGTCGGCTTGTTTGACGGGATCGTACTCAGGGCGGAAATAATGGTAAGCGCCGCGGATCAGGCCAACGCGGCGCATGCCGCCCCAATTCTCATCGAAGGTAGGGTCGACGAATTTGTCGCCCTGAGTGGCTTTGGTGATGGCAAATTTGTGGCCAGCTTCATCAGCGGCCACGCGGTGCCAGTTGACGTATTGCCGCCAATAGTTCAGGTCGGGCCCCTGGATCCAATGCGCTTCAGGCATGTTCACCTCGGTTGCTGTGTTAATTGGGTTCGCGATTATAGCTTTAAAAAGAGTAAGGAATTGGGGACTGGGAATAAGGAGATTAGTCTTTTAGTCCTATGTCTGCTTGTCCAATGACGTAAATAGTCCCTGAAAGTCATGGGCCGTGTGTTTATTCAAGTATCTTCCGGCAGGTAACGATTTTGTAAGCTTACTCGTTTGCAAATTCATTGCCGATTAGTTGACCTATAATGTAGACAATTGTCTATGGCATCTTCTTCATGGTTTGAGCGTCAAATAGCTGACAGGGAATGGTTCGATCAATATTATCAGCACAGTGATTACCCGCGTCATTCTACGCATGACCGTGCCTTTGTGCATGTTTTGGCTTCCAAGTTCAATCTAAAACCAGGTGGCCAATTGCTCGACCTGGGCTGCGGCCTGGGCTGGTTCTCATATTTGTTTAGCAAGGCCGGTTTCCAGGTTACCGGGGTGGATGCCAGCGTAGTAGGTGTGGAGGGAGCCAGGAAAAACTACTATACCGGGGAGATTAATTGGCTGGTAGGGGATGCCCTCAATTTGGAATTCAATGCCCATTTCGACGTGATGTACACTGGCAACTTCAGCCCATTTACAGTAAGGGATAGCGAAAACGAAAAACATGCCGCGGTGATCGCCCAGCAGATCATGCATTATCTCAAGCCTGGCGGTATGTTCATCTTCGTGTGGAACAGTCGGCTGGATGAGAGCGACCCGACGGGCGAATGGGTCAATTATTCTGTGCGGCAGATCAGGGATAATTTCGGGGGTTTGGAAGATGCAAGATTATTAGGGACCTACGCCACCCATCCGCAACTATGCACTTTGCTGGGGCAATATGCCCTAAGTGGGCCGGTTACCAGTCTGACAAATCTGGGGGTCAAGTTTCATACACGCACAGCGCGCATCGTGGCCGCTGTTCAAAAGAATTAGTTTCAGTAGTCGGGCAGTCTTACCAGTCTACTCTTCACCCAAATCGTAACTTTTTTGCAGCTTTTTGGTGGCGATCATACGCCAGGCTGTTTCGATGTGGTCGCTCAAATCCTCAACATCGATTCTTTCTAACTCAATACCAACCCAACCGCGGTGGCCCACATAAGGCGGCTTGAAGAAGACCTCTGGTTGATGTTCGATCAGAAATTCCTGATCCCCGGGCGGAGCAGGTACCCAGATGGCAGCACGCCCTTCTTCATGATACTGCCCGGCAAATGATGTAAAAACGCGTTTACCTGTGAAGAAGTTAGGTTCACCGTGGCTCAATTTCTCCCAGGCTTCCGGGAAACGCAGGCACAAACGCCGAACCCGCTCTAATTGCACATCATCCATTATTTTGCAAACCAATTAAATAAGCCCCAGCGATCAGCAAAACTACCCCGGCGATACGCGCCAGGTCGATCTCGCTGCGCGGTGTATTCAGCCAGCCAAAATGATCGATGACTACCGAGAGCAACAACTGCCCAACAACCAGGCCGGTAAGGGTAAAAGTAGCTCCGATACGCGGCACGAGAAATACAGGAGCAACCATGATGATTATCCCCAGAAAAGCGCCAATGTATAAATACCATTCGGAAAGGCCAGGGGCATTACGCAAGTTAGAAGTGTTGGGGAAAAGCAGGACGACGGCCAGGGCGGAGATGAAGCCAATGATCGTTACGATGAAGACAGTGCCAAAAAGACCAGCCCGCCGCCCGATCTCGGAATTGAGCACAGCCTGCAAACTGAGCATGGCCCCGGCAGAGACGCCAAACAGGAAAAGTAGTACACGCATAATAGTTCCTTAGTGAATGGATTGGTTGGCACGAATGCCCCCATAAAACACATCCAATATGCGTTTATTCGTGGATAGGATTAACTATAACAGTTTTTGAAAAATGGTGAATGCACTGCTTTTAGACTTGCTTGACGAAATTTATTGTCCCTTTGACTTTCTGGAAACCCAGCTTTTCGTATAGCTGCATAGCATTGGTGATGTTTTCCAGGTCTACATCCAGGCCAGCGTGAGTGTAACCGGCTTGCTTGTATTTATGCAGAGCATGGGTAGTTAGAGAAACTCCCAAACGGTGGCCCCGCCAGGAGGGGATCACCCCGAGCACCTCGAGCCAGGCCTCACCCTGCGCTTGTGGATGGATTTCGCTAAGGTAAAAGCCCACCACACTATCCTCTACCAGAGCTATTTTGCTAAGCTCAGGGGCGAATTTATCCGTCCCGGTAAACCTTTCAGTCCACTCTTCTGGGCCAAGTTCTCCGATCCAGTGACCTTCAAAAGCCGCATTGAAAGCCATACGCATGGCATCGTCATATTCGGGACTGTACGGTATTAGTTTGATCTCATCAGGCAAGAGGATTTCTCGAATGGGCTGGTCCAGATCACGGCGCATACGAATCTGGGTAACAAAGACCTGATAGCCGTGTTCCTCAAATAGCTCACCCAGGCGGGGATTATCATCCGGGCAGGTAGCACGCAAAACAATTGTCGTTTCATCATCCAGAGAGGGGCGTAATTGTTGCACAGCTTGCTTTTCCAGCCAGCCTATTGCTCGGCCACCAAGAGCAGATTGATTGTGGTCGACGTGAAGGGTCAGATCAAGATGGGCCTGATGTTGGTCAGTTCCGGGTTGGGGAAGCATCAAGCCGAGAGCGGCAACTGTACTGTCCTTTGTAAGCGCCACCAGGCTGTTCGTCGCAACCCTGTCACCCAGCATGTTAAGTGCTCCGTGAATCTTCTCTGGAGGTGGCTCATCCGTTCCGGTTGCGGCTGCGTTGGCAGCGTGCATGGCCTGGATAGTTTCAATATGGTCACTCGACAAAGGCTGCCAGGTATAGTCTGCGAGTTGGGGATATTCGATCTCAGTCATATAACACCGGATAAAAGAGGGTAGTCAACCCAAAAGTGTAGTTTTCAGGGCTGCTGGGTTCAAGCTGCGTGTACTCAGCCACTAATGCGCTGAGCCGTTCATGGAATTCATTGGCCTGTTCGACGCTTAATGTAGCAAGCTCGCGGCTGATATGTACATCCGGCTCTTTGAGTGCTTCCGGGAATTGATCTTTGATGTTGGCTTGAGCCAATGCCTGAAAGGACGAGCGCGTTCCTTCAAGCACAGTATTGGCAACCGAAAGCACCGTTTCACTGAGTTCTTGAGGGCTGATGTTCTGGGGGAAGATGTCTTCGGCGATACTGATCCGCTTAGCCATGACACGGTAACGTTTTTCGGGAATGCCGGAAACCAATTCTGTTTCGGCCACCTCGATCAGGCCGTGCTCCTCCAGAAGCTTGATGTGGTAGTACATCTTGGTTTGCGATTGATCCAACCAGTCTGCTAGCTGTTTGGCCGTCACGAGATCACCCTGTTGGTTAGCCAGCTCGATACGCTCCAGAATTTGCAAACGCAAGGGGTTGCTGAGGAGCTTGAGAGTTTCGAGGTCAGAGATGACAAAGTTGTCTTGTGTTTCTGTTTTCATTCAATATTTTACCTAATCATTCAAATTATTTTGAATATCTCGCTCATTTTATGCCTGGTCGGCATAAATGTCAAGCTCAATTATTCAAATTTGGGAATCAGATATTGGCGAACGCTAAACCAGCCCCTCCGCCACAAACTTCTCATAACTCTTCTTGGTCAACGCATCCAGCTCGGCCATGGTGCCTTCTTCGACCTTACTAAAGTTGAAGCAGGATTTACCCTGCATGCGTTTCTTTAGTTCCGGCGACATGTCTTCCAGCAATTCGGGGTAGAGGTAGACCGGCATGAGGTAGTAGCTGACGTAATTCTTGCGCACCTGTGCCGCAGCGAAGAAGTTCTGGCCCTTAGCGTACTCTTCTTTGACGTTGAGTCCGTAGCCATCGTCTTTATCCACGGCCACGTCCATCTTTTTAGCGTAACCGGTGAGCATACTTTTCAGTTCTTTGAATACAGGTTTAAAATCTTTTGCAGCCATGACACTGCCTCCATTACCTTCTGAGGCTACTCATTATAAATGAGAGCTAGTGAAGGCGACTTGATAATTTTTGCGAATTGTGTGTTCTTCTGCCAACAAGAATGCAAATAAGCTAATCATCATTCTCATCTATAATTGCCCGACACCACCAGAAGAGGAGCTTATGCGACCCCATCTCTATACGCGTACATTGTTACTGACCCTGCTGGCTGCCGCCATTGTGCTGGCCTGCGGTTTGTTCGATCCATACCAGCCCGAAGATTTCGAACCAGTCCCCCCTCCACAGGTTGAAGAAGACCTACCAACAGAACCAGAGACACCCATTGAAGAAGAGGCACCCCTGCCGGAGGTCGAACCGCAGACCTTTTCGGATGGTGAGGACCTGCGCTTCCTCGAGTTCGACATCATCGAACCGGAGAGCTCTGTCACTATCACTATTGAACCGGACGATCTCTCTATCCTGTTCTACGCCCGCTCGGCAGACGAGCGCGATTTTGTGGCCGTCTTCGAGGTCATCGCCCCCGATGGCGAAACCTTGTATTTATTCGACTTCGAAACGGAGGAGGCCAGTGGGCCCATGGGAGGCCTGGAAGGTTTTATCGCTGAAGGCGAGGTTGCCATGTTCCTACCCCCTGCCCCGCAATTCGCGTTGCAGCCCGGCGAATACACTATCGAGTTTGGCACGGAGGGCGACGACTTTGCCGAGGTGGGTGCCATCATCAAATCGGGCAACGCCAACGCGTCCCAGGCGATTGACTTCAACGTCTGGCTGGCAACCGACGCCGCTGATTTACAGGACAGTAGTTTCATCGAAACGATTCAGGCCGACATCGATGCCATCCTCAACCCCCACGACATGCAGGTCGGCGAGTTCTACGTCAGTGAAGCACCTGCTGAAGTGGTGGAAGAATTCAACAGCGGGGGTGGTGAAGTCACGCTGGACGAAGACGACATCCCCACCGCCTGCCGCCTGGCCGCCGAGGACCTGGGCGCGGAACGGGCTGTCAACCTGGTGGTCGTGGATTGGATCACTGCCGCGGGTGTCCCCGAGGGTGAGATTGCCGGGGTGACCTCTGGGCTGCCAGGCACCATCTTTGTGCCTGACTCCAAACAATCCTGCGTTATCGCCTCTTATCTGGCTTACGAAGACAGCACCGTTGAACATGCCGCCAACTGGCTGCACGAGTCGGCCCATTTTATGTCGCTGGTGCACACCACCGAAGAGGATGGGCAGTTCTTTGACCTGCTGGCCGACACGCCCGAATGCCCCGCGGATGTCTATGACGAGGACGGGGATGGTTTCGTGGACGACTTTGAATGTGATCTCGAGGGAGGGGCGGACAACTTCATCTTCTACAGTGGCGTGATCGACTTCGCCCCATTCCAAATGACCGACGACCAGGCCTGGGTGCTGGCCCGCCACCCGCTGTTCTATCCGGTGGAGTGAGTGCTTCCATTAACCAAAAAGAGCTTCCGACGTCGGAAGCTCTTTTACTTTAGGGGATAAAGTTAAGCTTTGCGGTACTCGTGCGGCACCGAGTCGCCACCTTCCCACACGATGCGGCGGAAGTCCTCAGGGTCCGTGTTGCCCTCGGAGTTGACCAGCAACACATGGGAGTCGGGGCCAAGTTCCAGCGCCTCACGTAATTCAGCATATTCCGGGCGTTCCATCAGGAAACTCAGCGCGCCAAGCGTCACCGCCCCAGACTCGCCGGAAACGATGAAGGGGTCATCGGCCAGCGGCACACCGTAAACGCGCATGCCTTTGGCAGCCACGTAGTCCGGGCACTTCATGAATATATCCGTGCAATCCCACAGGATGTCCCAGGCGACGGGGTTAGGTTCGCCACAGGCCAGACCGGCCATGATGGTTTCCAGGTCGCCCTCAAAATTGTGCGGTTCTCCATCCCCGATCTGGGCCGAGAGGTAGAGGCAGGCGGCCAGGTCGGGTTCCACGACGACGGTCTTGGGACGCTCTGCGCCAAAACGCTCGGCATAAAAGCCGATGGTGGTGGCAGCCAAAGCGCCCACCCCGGCCTGTACGAAGATATGTGTCGGCTTCATCATGCCCACTGCAGAGAAACCTTCTTGAGCTTCGGTGAACATGGTGGCGTAGCCCTGCATCACCCAGCGGGGGATGTCTTCATAGCCGGGCCAGGCCGTATCGGAGATAATCTGCCAGCCGTTGGCCTGCGCATCTTCATTGACCTGGCGCACGGCATCATCATAAGTACCGTCGATTACCACGACTTTTGCGCCGTTCTTCTCAATTGAATCGATGCGTGATTGGGAAGTGAGTTTGTGCACGTAGATGATGGACTTAAAACCCATCTGGCGGGCCGACCAGGCCACACCCCGCCCGTGGTTGCCGTCGGTTGCGGCGGCGAAGGTCATATCGCCCAGTTTCTTGCGGGTCTCTTCAGAGGTCAGTTCTTCAAAGGTCAACTCGCGGTCGGTGATGCCCAGCAATTCGCGCACGGCCTGGTAGATGGCGTAAGAACCACCCAGCACTTTGAAGGAGCCTAAATGCAGGCGGTCCGATTCGTCCTTGACCCAGATGCCGCCCAGCCCCAGCATGTTGGCCAGCCCGGACAAGCCTTTGAGAGGACTGACGCGGTAGCCGGGGATCTGGCTGTGGAAGGCCCTGACCTGTTGTGTGATCTCGTTGGAGAAGAGTTTTTCGGCATGCTCGCTGTTGTGGATGGAGCCCGCCCGTTCGTTATGTACCCATTCGATGGGTTGTGTGTGTTCCATATTTCTGTTCCCTAAGACGCGCTATGCGTAAATATGTGCAGCTTGAAAGGCTGTTCGCATAATAGCATGAATCACGGGCGCGTTGTGTTGCGCGCTAGACAGGGGCTGGTTAGTTGGAAAAAAGTGTGAGCGTAGCTATGCGCCCACACTAATAAGATATTTGTGGTTATTCAATTTCCGGCACTTCCCACAGTAAGATGGTGCCATCCCCGGAAGCGGAAGCAAGCACTTTTCCATCGGGAGAAAAAGCAAGACTCCAAATAGGATCGAAATGCCCTTTGAATACAGCGATTTGCTCTCCCTTTTCAACATCCCAAATTACGATGCTCTTGTCATATGCCCCACTCGCAAGCAAGTTGCCATCAGGAGAAAATACTACTGAGACAATCCTTTTTGAATGCCCCTCCAATCGCTGGATTTGTTCGAAAGTTGAAAGGTTCCACAGGATGATGTCATGGTCCCATGAACCAGAGGCCAAAATCTCATCATTCGGGGATATATCAATAGAATAGACTATATCAGAGTGCCCTTCCAGAACTGCCAGGATCTCCGTCGTGGCAACATCCCAGATGATGATGGTCTCATCATCGGACCCAGATGCGAGAATTTTCCCGTTGGAAGAAAAATCAATACTTCCAACAGGGCCATTGTGTCCCTCAAAGACCCTAATCAAATTCTGGTTGTTATGATCCCACATGGCGATCGACCTGTCTTGTGAGGCTGAGGCCAAAACAGCTCCATCAGGAGAAAATTCAACATCATAGACACTTCTGCCATGGGCATCTGATATATGCCAGATTGGCAAGTTGTTACTTGGGTCCCAAATGAAGATCGAATCATCGCCCGAACCTGATGCTAACAAATCCCCTTGTGGAGAAAAGGCAACACTTGAAACCCACTCTTGGTGGCCTTCAAGTTTACCCACCTGATTCCTTGTTTCTATATCCCAAAGCAATACAGATGTATCATCCAACCCCGATGCGATGGTTTTGCCATCTGGTGAAAATGTAATGCTTTCAATATTGGTAAAGCCAGCCAGCTCAATAGTTTGGCTACCACTGGCTACATCCCAAACAATGATCTTAGCTCCAGAAGTAGAAATGAGCTCTGCCTCGTCATCCGAAAATGAGATGTTCCAAACCCAGTCTGGATGTCCATCAAATATCTCAGTTGGATTTTCATGGCCTTCTTCCCAGAGTAGGATTGTTCCATCCTCCGATGCTGAAGCCAAAAAACTACCGTTTGGCGAATAAGATACAGCCCGGACAACGTCAGAATGACCATTTAATCTTCCGATTTGTTCTCCAGTCGCGATTTCCCAAATGCGAACGCTTCGATCGCCCGAACCTGATACAAGGTTTCTCCCATCTAACGAAAAAGTGAGGCTGGTCACCCAATCGATATGTCCGGAGAACTGTTCAACTAATGACCCTGATGTGATGTCCCACAGTCTTATTTCGTGATCTCCTGAGCCAGAGGCAAGCAATTGCATGTCAGGTGAAAAAGCAACGCTAGACACCCATTTTTGATGCCCAACCAATATGTGAATTGGTTTACCGCTTTCAATGTCCCAAATGATAGCTTTATTGTCATCCGCACCTGAAGCAATCAGGCCCCCTCCAGCAGAGTATTCAACACTGCGAATGGTACCGGAATGAGCCTCCATAGTTTTCATTACTTCCCCACTATAGAAATCGAGCAACAGAATATCATCACCCACCCCAGCCGCGATGGTGTTTCCATCTGGTGACAAGGCCAGAGTAATTCCATAATCATGGAGCGGAATGATGCGTTCAAGCTCCAGGCTATCGCTAAAATAAACGAATATCCCAATACTTGTACGAATGACCAATCTTTCCCCATCCGGATGGAACTCCGCATCATAGGCACGGCCCATTCCGAGCCTTGCCAATGCTCCCTCAGGAATTGGCAAATCAGCGAGGATTTGAGAATTGAAGTCTACAACTTGCGGTTGGGAAAGATTACGAGTATAGGTATAGCCAAATATACCCAAACTAAAACAAAGCAGACAGAGACTGAGAATAAAGCCAACACCCCCCGTGATCATTATGCGGCGGTTTGAAAGCTCGCGCTCAGGATTTTGATATTTACTCATGTGAACCCCTACAAGATATGCTTAGGCAGAGTCCCCAATCACCTGCCGCGCCACGGTCTGCACGCCGGTGTGAGTATAGTAATTGGTGGTGGCGTCCAGAAAGGCGCTCAGGTAGTCGAGCTTGTCGTCGGTAAAGGCGATGGCGCTTTGCAGACTGCGGCGGATGTTCTCTGGGGTCAGGTTTCGTTTGGCGCGGAAGTCCTGCATCCAGCTGCTGGCTGAGGCAAAGGTATTCTGCACGAAGCCTAGTTGCGCACCCTCATCGTCTCCGGGGATCAGGTTGCCAATGCGCTGGAAGATGGCGTTGTTGCGCAGCCCCGAAGTATTCAGTCCGCCAATAGCCTCACCGGCCTTGGCTACGAAATCAGGGCCGAGGGGAATCAGGCCGTCGACAGCTACAAGAGTTGCCATGCGCATCAGGTTGGCCTGGCCGTAGTCTGCCAGGGAACCTACAAAATCACCCACGCTGTCAGCTTTCAGGCCCTTGAGTTGGCTATAGGCCAGCGCCTCGGCCACCAGCTTGAGGCCCAGGTCGATACTCTGCGATACGTCAGCCTTGGGGGTCAACTTGGTAAGGATAGAAAGGAACTGGATTTGCTCCCCAACCTTGTTAGCCAATGCAGCTGCAGCCAGGGCGGTGTCGCTGAGGTCTACAGCCTGATACAGCCACATGGCCTTCTGGTAGTGGCTGTCTTCGGCGTTGTAGCGCTCCAATGCCCGCGTGCGGATGACGGCCACGCGGCCTGCGTCGCTGATGCCGGTGGTTTCGGTGATGAGGGCGTCGAAGTTGTTGGTGTTGGTCCACTCGCCCGGGGCCAGATAGTCCAGCGCCTTGAGCATGTAGGTGGTCACGTTCTGTTGGGGCAGGTTGTTGACCAGGCTGTCGATGGGGTCGGTCTGGAACATGGACATGGTGATGGCCTCCAGGTAGGTTTGCTTGGGATGTGGGGATATTTTACCCGCCCTGTTCAAAGGATTCTCGGGTAGGGGCGACCGGCTAGTCGCCCTTGAGCCTGGAAAAAGTTGTTTTTTACTCGGTGTCTACGGCTGGTTTTGCAAAGCTTCACCCATTTCATCGCTGGTTTGTTGGCGCAAGGCTGCCAACTGGTCGCTGGTGTAACCATATTGCTCTTGCATTTGAATTTCGACCACGCTCAATATAAAGGCGTAAGTCTCCAGGATAGACTGTACTTCGTCAAGCACCTCGGTGGAGTCGATTTCTTTGTCGAACCAGCGCAAGACCAGATCGTTGATCTTTTTATTTGCAACCTGCATCTCCTCCCAATGGGGGACAAAGATGTCCGCCTGGGCGGATTGGTCGTAGGCTTCGTCCGCTGCTTTGGTCAGTGCTCCGACCAGCAGCGCGACTGCAAAGCCATCGGCGCTGGAGATGGCCTCACTTTGCACACCCTCCGCCGTTTCCTTGAGCAGGGTTGCAGACAGGTTGCTGAAAACGAAGACCTTGTAGTTTTGAAGCACAGTCGCAAGCTCTTCTTCCGTATAGACCACCTCAGACGGCTCAGGCGTGGGCGTGTCTGTGGAAGCCACTACGGTCTCCGTTGCCGAGGGTGTTGCTGTGACTTCGGCTGGAGGGTTATTAACGATGGCGGGCTCAGTAACGTCTGCTTGTGTACAGGCAAATAGGAAGAGCGTGGAGAGAGTCAAGATTGTGATATTGAACTTACGTGTGTACATTTTCACTTTCATTGATACATAAATGTTTATCCCTCAGGATTTAGGGGTCATAGTACCCCCCTCGCACAGAGTTGGCGCTCACCGTGGAGATTAGCAAAGCTAATTTCCGAGTCAAACCTGCTGTTTGACCATCAACGCTCTCCAGCAGGCGGCGCGGCTTGCCCGTAATCCAATATTTCACGCGTATGTGCCCCGCCTTCTGGTGGGCCAATGATGCCGCGTGACTCCATGTCTTCAATGATGCGGGCAGCGCGTGTGTAGCCGATGCGCAAATGGCGCTGCAGCATGGAAATGCTGGCTCGGCCCTGACGCCGCACAAAATCCACCGACTCCTCAAAAAGGTCATCCTGGTTGCCCACCCGCTCCATTTCCTCCACACCCTCAAAGGGCATGTTGGTCTGCTTGAGATGCACGTTGGGTGGCAGGTCGCTCTGGCGAGTGGTAGCTGCTACAGGGGCTGTAGAGGTCGTGCCCGCAAAGCCACGCCAGAACTGCACCAGGCGCATGATCTCTGGGTCGGAAACATACACGCCCTGCATACGCACCGGGGCAGGCGCGTCCGGGGCCTGGAAGAGCATGTCCCCACGGCCCAGCAGACGTTCTGCGCCGGGCTGGTCGAGGATTACGCGGCTGTCCGTGCTGGAAGCCGTAGCAAAGGAAATACGTGAGGGCACGTTTGCTTTGATCAGCCCGGTGACTACGTCCACCGAGGGGCGCTGTGTGGAAATGACCAAATGGATGCCGGTGGCGCGCGCCAACTGCGCCAGGCGGGTTACCAGGCGTTCGGTCTGGTCGGGAGCCACCATCATCAGGTCGGCCAACTCGTCAATCACCACTACTAAATAAGGAAGCGGTTTGCCGACCTGCACAGGGTCAAGGTTGGCGCGGTTGTTGTAGTCCTGGATATTGCGTGCACCTACGTCGGAGAACTTCTGGTAGCGACTGTCCATCTCACGGGTGACCCATTGCAATACGCCCACGACGCGGTCAATTTCCACAACCACGGGAGCTAACAGATGCGGGATGCCGTTGTAGCCGGTCAGTTCAACACGCTTGGGATCGACCATGATCATGCGCAGGGTTTCGGGGGTATTGTGCAGTAGCAGGCAGGCAATAAGGGCGTTGACACACACCGACTTACCCGAACCGGTAGAACCAGCGATCAGCATATGAGGCATGGCCGAGAGATCGGCAGTAACCGCATTGCCGGCCACGTCCTGGCCGAGGGCGAAGCGCAACGGGGAGCCCATGCGCTGGAAGCCTTCACTCTCGATGACATCGCGCAGGTTAACTGCGGATATCTGGTCGTTGGGCACTTCAATGCCCACGTAGCCTTTGCCCGGTACAGGAGCCTCCACGCGGATACGCGAGGCAGCTAGAGCCAGTGCAAGGTCATCGGCCAAGGAAGATATCTTATTGACACGTACACGCGTTTGACCCTGCCGGGTCTGGATGAAGTCAGGCTCCACGCCGAACTGGGTGATGGTGGGGCCGCGGTTGATCTCCACTACTTTAACGGGTGCGCCAAAGGAAGCCAGCGTTTCTTCAATCACGCGGCCACGTTGATCATCTGCGCTGCTGTCGTAATCCATGGACGTGCCGCGGTCGAGCATGGTGCTGACCTCGGGCAATTCCCAGGCGCGCTCTTCAATGTCCGCGGCAATGTGCGTCTGGGTCATTTCGTTGGCTGCGTCGGCAACCGCAGGTGTGGGTTGTGTGGCCGCTGTAGGGGCTGCAGCGTGGCTTTGGGCAGGAGGCGAGGTGGAAACCACCGGGCTATCCTGAAGCGGGTTGGGTGGGGGTGGAATGGTGGGTTGGTCAGCCAAACGCTGGCGCTTTTCCAACTCTCGTTGCTGCTGCCACTGTCCCCAGGCAGCTTGAAAACGTTTCCACAGCGGCGGTACCCAGTTGAACAAGGCCCATACTGGCACGTCCAGGGTAAGGGCCAGGCCAATCAGGAATCCAGCCAGGAGGGCAATGCCCAGGCCCCATAAACCCAGCCCGTTACGCAGCAGAACTGCAAAGAAAGCACCCAGATAACCACCGCCACCACCTTCGCTGGCAATACCGTAAGCCTGCTCAGAGCTATCAATGCCTGTGAAGCTGTGCAGCAAGATGAGCAAAGTGAGGAAGAGCGTGGTCATCCCGACAATACGCTCAACAGAAACCGAAGGGATACGCTCAAAGTTGCGCAGAATGAGCCAGGCCCCAATCGCAATCAGGGCCAAAGGCAAAACGTAAGCGCCCCAACCAAATAAGTTAGTAAGGAAGCTGATCCAGGCGCCGGTGAGGCTGCCGTTGTTCGTGGAGAGGGCACTGAGCAGAGTGAGCAAGCCAACCAGTGCCATGCCCACACCGGCAATATCCAACTTTCGGTCCAGCGACAAACCAGTGTTGATACTTTTGGGGGCGGCTTTGCGGCGGCGTGACGTGGACTTGGCGCGGGTGGATTTGGACTTGCTGCGCGAAGTCGTTTTGGAACGGGAGCGGGTGGGTTTTTTCTTGCGTGCTGCCATAGTTAGCTATTAGCCTTTAGTCATAAGCTGTTAGCTTTTAAGCTTTGATTGGATTGTAGCACAAATGGTCTGATTTCCATTTGTGTGTATATTGTAGTGTTAGATAGTGATTTGGACAGGAAAAAAGAACCTGACGTGGACTCGCCAGGTTCAACTAGAGTCGTTTGATTTATTGGAACTCAGCCAGCGGCTTGACCTCGGCGGGCATATCCAGGCCCAGGGTGTTGAACAGGATGACGACTGCAATCACAAAAAGAACAATGGAAGCCGTGCCAAAAACAAATCCCACTTTGCTGTCATCGCCTAATAATGAAGACCAGCCTGCAAAACCGAGACCAACGGCCAGGATAAGTAAGGCTATATCATAACCTGTACGGATGTTACCCAGCGACCCCGCCGCCCCAAAAGCAATAAAGGCATTGTCATAGAGCGCATCTGCTTCAGCATAAAGCAAATCGTAATAGTCTTCATCCAGGTCATTGGAACGGAATAAGGAGGCCAAAGCTTCATCCGATAGGGTGTCTTCGAGGATATTACTGGCTTCCTGGTCTGCGCCTGTGGCTCGAAACACAAGAATCTGGGTGATGGCATCGAAATCGGTGACAGCTTTGCGGTCGGCTACGGAGTAGGCATCGTTGCTGCGTGCCAGCTCCAACAATCCAACAATCTGCGCGTCGCCTTCCATATTATCAACCTGGCTTTGTTGGAAGGCAGTATAGGCGGTGGTGATGCCGTACAGCACGATCATGGTGCTGAGCACAGGAGTGAACCAGCGCGCCATACGGCTGATGAAAGAGGGATTTATTTGCGGTGATTTGTCTGTCATAAAGGCCTCACAAAACGATTTTGCCCACTATACCATCGCTGTTTTTATCTCGCTAAGCCTGACAGCGGTACAATATGCCCTACCCTGACAACGAGGCAACATTTTGTTCGAACTCATCTTTTTGGGCACATCCGCTTCAGCGCCATCCGTGCGCCGCGGGCTTTCCGCACAGGTCATCAAACACGACGAGCACCGCTTCCTGCTGGATTGTGGTGAGGGCACCCAGCGCCAGATCCTGCGTTCGGGCATCGGTTTTCGCGGCCTGTCGCGCATCCTGATCACGCACGGCCACCTGGACCACATCCTGGGACTGGCCGGTTTGTTCTCTACGTTTACCCGCTGGGAGACCATGGAGCAGGTAGAGATCTTCGCAGGAGGCTGGGCCTTGGAGCGCATTCATGCCCTGCTGTACGACGTGCGCGTCATCCCCAAAAAGTTCACGGCGGTGGAGGTCAAGTTCACCGAAGTGCAGCCGGGCACGATCATCCAGGAAGAAGATTTCAGCATTGAAGCCTTCCCGGTAACACACCGCGGACCGGACTGCTACGGCTACTTGTTTGAAGAACGCGCCCGGCGTCCCTTTTTGGTGGAGAAAGCCGAGGCCTTGAGCGTGCCGGCCGGGCCAGCCCGCCGCGATCTGGTGAACGGTAAAAGCATAACCCTGGAAGATGGGCGTGAGGTGAAACCGGACGAGGTGCTCGGTGAAGAAACGCCGGGGACCAAGCTGGTGCATACGGGTGATACCGGCCGCACGGACAATATCCTGGAATATGCCCGCCATGCCGATGCCCTTGTAACAGAAGCTACCTATATAGAAGAAGAAGCTGAAATGGCGAAGGATTTCCACCACCTGACCGCCCAGCAGGCGGCTGACTTGGCCAAAAAAGCTGAGGTCAACAAGCTGATCCTGACACACATCTCGCGGCGCTACCGCGAACGCGATGTGCGCGATGAGGCCCGCGCCGTGTTCCCCAATTCAATCGTAGCGCGCGACTTTGACGTTTTCCAGGTAAAACGCGGGGAAGTGAAGAAAGTAGTCGAAAGCTGAAAAGCAGATCGTTATTACCTCTTTTCTACGTCATCTTAGATCTAAGGTGAAAAACAGAAATGAGTGATCCACCTGAGCAAGAAATCCCTGACAAAAACCTGTTCATGGTCTGTGAGCAGTTAAACAGGGACGCCCTAAGTGCGTTATCTGATGTTTATCACATAAGAAATTGTAGGAAAGATGAATTAGATATATGGAAAGACATGCCTTTTGACGATCCCATTGAGCCAAATAAATATCGTCAATATATGACAGATTTCTTTTCCGCAGTGTATACCCCCAAGGGTGACCTATTCTATAAAAAGTGCTTATTCGTTTGTGATGAGCGCGACAGGCCGATTGGCACTGCCTTCATATGGAAGGCATACGATGAATTTAACACTGTTCATTGGCTGAAAGTGCTGAAAGAGCATGAAGGCAAAGGCATTGGCCGGGCATTGCTTTCCATTATTATGGAGGAGTTGCAAGAAGGCGATTATCCGGTTTACCTGCATACCCAACCGGGAAGCTTTCGAGCGGTGAAGTTATACTCCGACTTTGGCTTCAAGTTGTTGTCGGACCCGATCATCGGCGCTCGCAGCAATGACCTAGAAGAATGCTTGCCAATCCTTGAAAAGCATATGAAGAAAGCAAATTTCGATAGATTACAGATTGTTAGCGCGCCGAAGGATTTTTTGAAAAAGATGAAAACGGAGAAGGAAAATCATTTTTAGCATAAGCTTCTCAGGATGGAAGGAGCGTAGTAGTTATGGTAGCTAGAAGCGAAGAAAAACGCGTCGTTTTCGATTTTGAGGTGGATTTTTCAAATGGGGGTGGCATTCAGGGTCAGGGCTTCCGGCTGGATATTGACGGGGATGACATCCTAGACAAAGCGTTGGCAGACTACATTGTAGAGGACATGCGTCTGTTGATGGTAGGAGAAGTGCGCATCCTCAACAAAAAGGTCATCACCGAAAAACACAAGCGCGCTGAACAAGGGGATGCCTTGAGCCAGGGCACAACCCTCATCAACCTCAGTCATACGATTGAGGATGGTTTGATCACCTATAAAGGCTTGCCCGCCCCCATCATCTGTGATTATTTGAGCCGCGAGGAATCACGCGCGCACTACTCCGAGGGCACAGAGTTCCACATCGGCAAGATCGAGATGGTCGCCAATACGGGGACTTATATCGACAGCCCCTTCCATCGTTTTGCGGAGGGCATGGATATCGCCGATCTACCCCTCTCCTCCGTGGCTGACCTGGAAGGTGTCGTGGTTTGGGCCGACCCCGATGCGCGCGCCGTCACCAAAGCAGCATTTGAAGATATCGACATATGGGGCAAGGCGGTGCTGGTGCACACCGGCTGGGACAGGCACTGGAAAACGGATCAATATTTTGAAGGCCATCCTTTCCTGACGGAAGATGCGGCCGAGTTCCTGAAGAAAGCCGGAGCAAAATTGGTCGGCATCGATTCCCTGAACATCGACGACACAGAGGATGGCCGCAGGCCGGTTCACACCACCTTGCTGGGTGCCGACATTCCTGTGGTGGAGCATATGTGTGGTCTTGAGCATCTGCCGGATGCAGGCTTCCGTTTCTTCGCTGTTCCGGCCAAGGTGCAGGGCATGGGTACTTTTCCTATCCAGGCCTTTGCGATTGTTAATTCGTGAAGAGGTCGATTCAACCAACAACTATATAGTATGAGGAATATTTACTCTTCGTTAAACCGATATGCGACTCGTCAGGAAGAAAACTTCCTTACAGAGGCTTTTGCTCATCTCTTAGAACTACTTATTGAGCAAGAGCCGGATTCGGCTTCTAGCCTTCTAGAGAAGATATTTGATTTGGAAATTGGGGAAACTGCATCTGCTTTGCATATTGAAACTCAAAAGAGTTTTGAGGATGGTACACCAGACTTAATCATCTCAAATAAAGATACTGTGGTGTTTATAGAGATAAAACACGACTCACAGTTAGGGCATGCACAGTTAGAAAGGTATTTATCTCGTTTATCAACTCTAGACTTTCGTAGAAAGCAGCTAGTTCTGCTTACGCGATCGAAGCATGCCATCCAACAAACTTCACTTTCTGCGGCGCAATTCCATCATATCTGTTGGTATCAAATTTCTGGATGGCTTTCTGAGCTTGACTTTGTTGATGAGGTATCAAATTATCATGTTGATAGCTTCATTAGGTTTTTAGGAGAAAAAGGAATGAATATGGAAAAAGTGGAATGGGAATATATACGTGGTGTGCCCGCCATGCGTAACCTTGTAAATATGATTGGAACTGCAATTTCTGAAGCTTTGCCGGAAGCGAATTCGAGGAGAAATGCTGGATGGGATTGGATAGGATATATCATTGAAGATAAGTTGTGGTTGGGCATTCAATATGATGAAGCATTATCAGTTATGATAAATAATTACGGTGAACAAAGCGCGACTTTTATAGAAACTATGGATTTGGAAGATGCACACTTTTTTGCCCTTAGTCCAGGGGAACAATTAGAGATTTTGATTAGTTTTATTAAAGAGAACGCAGAAAAATTCAATTCGATTGAGAATTAGGTTTTGTAAGAGTACTTTGACACCCTATGTCCAATATGGTAGACTACCGCCCAATTAAATAAAGACTGTCAGATTCCTCTGGGATCTGGCACTCATCCAGAGAAGCTGAGGGACCGGCCCTGTGAAGCTTCGGCAACCCCACCCCTGTGTGGACGGTGCCAAATCCGGCAGAAACGATAAAAAGGTTTCTGGAAGATGAGGATGACACATAACAACAAATGTGCGCCTCTCTTCCAGGAGAGGTTTTTTTATGTAAGGCCATAAGTCAACGAGTTCTCAGACAACGAGGGCTACCGATAACCTGAAGCCGCCCTTTTTATGAACTTGTTGCCGCATCCACTGATTGACTGATTACTGCGGAATTAGGAGCATAACTTGAACGCAAATAACCGAGCATTTACCAACCGCCGCTTTTTGGACGCCCTGGAAAAACGCGTCCTGGTCTACGATGGCGCCATGGGCACCAGCCTGCAAGAGCAGAACCTGACTGCAGAGCATTTTGGCGGCGAACAATACAACGGCTGTAACGATTACCTGGTGATCTCCTACCCCGAAGCAGTAGAGAAAGTGCACCGTTCTTTCTTGGAAGTGGGTGTGGACGTCATTGAGACGGATACCTTCCGCTCCAATCGCCTGACCCTGGACGAATATGGTTTGGGCGACCAGACTGATGAAGTCAACATCGCGGCCGCGCAACTGGCCCGTAAGTTGGCAGACGAATTCAGCACACCCGAGCATCCTCGCTTTGTGGCTGGCTCCATCGGGCCATCCGGCAAGCTACCCTCAGCGGATGACCCGACCCTATCCGATTGGGACTATGACCAGTTGGTCGAGTTGTTCCGCGAGCAGGCTGTTGCCCTGATTAAAGGTGGCGTGGACGTGCTGTTGATCGAAACCTCGCAGGACATCCTCGAGGTCAAGGCGGTCATTCAAGGCATCCAACTGGCCTTCGAAGAGACCGGAGAAGTGCTGCCCATCCAAGCGCAGGTCACGCTGGACACCACCGGGCGCATGCTACTGGGCACGGACATTGCCGCGGCCACAACCATTCTGGAAGGCATGCCCATCGACGTGATCGGCATCAACTGCTCTACCGGCCCGGAACACATGCACCAGCCCATCGGCTATCTGGGCGAGCACACCCATTTGCCGGTGTCCTGTATCCCCAATGCAGGCCTGCCATTGAATGTAGATGGTGAGGCCGTGTACCCACTGAAGCCACAGCCCTACGTTGATGACATGATGGAGTTCGTGGAGAAACACAACATCTCCATCGTGGGCGGCTGCTGCGGCACCACCCCCGAGCACCTCAAACTGTTGGTGGACAGCCTTGGGAATCGTGAAACCCCGCCACGCCCAGAGAAGGATACCCCGCGGCTTTCATCTTCGATGAAGGCCATGGATATGCTGCAAGCCCCGCCGCCTTTCCTGATCGGTGAGCGCCTAAACGCCACCGGCAGCCGCAAGTTCAAACGCCTGTTGCTGGAAGAAGATTACGACGCCATTCTGGAAGTGGCCCGTGAATTAGTGGAAGGTGGCGCGCATGCCCTGGACGTATCGGTGGCCGTCACCGAACGCGCCGACGAAGATGAGCAGATGGCCAAAGTGGTCAAGAAGCTGGCCATGGGCGTGGAAGCGCCACTGGTAATCGACACCACCGAACCGGACGTGATGGAACTGGCCCTCAAGCTGGCCCCCGGCCGCGCTTTGCTGAACTCGACGCACCTGGAAGCAGGCCGCCCCAAATTAGAGCGCGTGCTAGAGATCGCCAAAGAACATAATGCCGCCATCATCATCCTGACCATCGACGAAGACGGTATGGCCAAGACGGTGGATCGCAAGGTCGAGATCGCCAAACGTATTTACGACATCGCCGTTAATGAATATGGTTTCCAACCAGAAGACCTGGTCTACGACGTACTGACCTTCCCACTGTCCACGGGTGACGCCGAATACATCAACTCGGCCGTGGATACCATTGAAGCCATCAGACAGATCAAGAGCGAATTACCCGGCGTGTTGACCTCGTTGGGTATCAGTAATGTCTCATTCGGCCTGAGTAAAGCGGCGCGTCCCGTGCTCAACAGCCTCATGCTGCATCACAGCGTACAGGCTGGGCTGGACATGGCCATCGTGCATGCTTCACACATCACGCCCTACGGTGAGATCGATGCCGAAGAGCGCGAAGTGATGGAAGACCTGATCTTCAACCGCCACCCGGATGCCTTGCAGAAGGTCATTGAGCTTTACGAAAACATCGACCGGCCCGAACCTGGCCAGGAAGTGGCTGACCCTACCGAGGGCATGAGCGCTGAAGAGCGCCTGCACTGGCGGGTCAATTTCCGCCATAAGGAACACGTCGTCGAAGATATCGACGAGATCATCAATCGTAAAGAATATCCAAACGACCACGAGTGTGCCGTGTACATCCTCAATGATGTGCTGCTGCCCGCCATGAAGGAAGTCGGCGACAAATTCGGCGCGGGCGAGTTGATCCTGCCTTTCGTGCTGCAATCGGCTGAGGTTATGAAAGTGGCTGTGGGCCACCTGGACAATTACCTCGAAAAGATCGAAGGTGTCAGCAAGGGTAAGGTTGTGCTGGCGACGGTGTACGGAGACGTGCACGACATCGGCAAGAACCTGGTCAAAACCATCCTCAGCAACAACGGCTACACGGTCTTCGATCTGGGCAAACAGGTCCCCGCGGAAACCATCATCGAAAAAGCTGTTGAGGTGGATGCCACCGCTATTGGCCTGAGCGCTTTGCTGGTGAGCACCTCCAAACAGATGCCGCTGATCGTCAACGAACTGGCCCGCCGCGGCCACAACTATCCTGTACTGATCGGGGGAGCTGCCATCAACCGCCGCTTTGGCTACCGCATCGCCTTCACGGAAGACGACAACAGCTTCTACGAACCGGGCGTTTTCTACTGTAACGATGCTTTTGAGGGCCTTGAAACCGTAGACCAACTGGTGGACGACGACAAACGCGTGGCCCTGTTGGGCAAGGTGCGCGGCAACGCGGACCGTGAGGCAAGCAAAGCCGAACAGAAATCTGCCAAACCCAAGAAGCAGCGTAAGGCCAAGGCGCTGCCCGCAGCCGAGACCATCCCGCAGCCGCCTGCCTGGGGCGTGAAGGTGGTGCGCGACATGCCGCTGGAAAGTGTCTTCCAGCACCTGTTCAAAAATGAACTGTTCCGCCTGTCCTGGGGCGCCAAGAACGCCCACGGCGAAGAATGGAAAAAGCTTGAGCAAGAATATGAAGAGCGCCTCCAGCGTATGCAGAAGGAAGCCATTTCCGAAGACTGGCTCAAACCGCAGGCCGTGTATGGTTACTGGCCTGTGCAGTCCCAGGGCGACGACTTGATCGTGTACGATCCCATCTCGTTAGAAAGCGACTCGCCGGAAGAGATCACGCGCTTCAGTTTCCCGCGTCAGCCAGGGGGTGACCTGTTGGCCTTGTCCGATTATTTCGTCCCTGTGGATGGTGGCCAGATGGACGTGGTAGCCCTGCAGGTGGTGACAGTCGGCGATGTAGCCACAGAACGCTTTGACACACGCCAGGATGCGGGTGATTATTCAGAAGCTTACTTCACGCATGGCCTGGCCGTGCAAACGGCAGAAGCCACAGCCGAATACCTCCACCGCCACATTCGCCGCGAGTTGGGCTTGCTGGAAGGCCAGGGCAAACGCTACTCCTGGGGTTACCCGGCCATCCCCGACCTGGACGACCATGCCAAGGTCTTTGAGCTATTACCCGCCGAAGAAGAACTCGGCATGACTTTGACCTCAGCCTACCAGCTTGTGCCGGAGCAGTCCACGGCGGCCATCGTGGTACACCATCCCAAGGCCAGTTATTACAGTGTGGGCGAGAGCCGTGTGGAGCAGTTGTTGAAGGCGTGAGAAGGAATGACCTGGTCGATTACCTACCTGCTTACAGAATTCAAACCCGCAGTTGTCAAAAAATTGTGTCTCAATGAATCAATTGCCCGCAACTTGTATTCAGTAGCAGGTGAGGTCGACCTTTTGTTTGCTAAAGACGTTGGTGAGTTTTGGAATCAGGTAGAGGGTTCTGCTGAGGTTGAACTTGATATTGATGAACTCAAACCTCCAACAGTTATTGCTGCCGAAGACTTTAATGGCCTATTGAAAATGCCTCCTAGAGATTTCCGTTCATATCTTAAAGGGCTTGCTCAATTTGGAACCCAACCGGTTTGTCTGTATTGTCATGAAACTTGGGCAGGGGTTACCGAATATGAGAATGCCTGGGTCTTTGTAGATGGCAAAGAATATCTTTACTTTTTTGATTCGGAAGCTGAAGATAGTGCCATATATAGAAATGAAAACAGTGTTTGGGTACAGATTGAAACAAACAAGACCGTTCTGCAACTTATGCTTGAGTATTTAGGGTTCGAAGCACCCGATAAGGATTTTCCTCCACATACAAGGGAATTTGATTGGGCAAACCACAGGGTGCAATGTTCGGAGATTGGGAAGAGTAATTCAGATGCCTAAATTGCACCATCGCCAAAGCCACCGGTTGCCCCATTACGATTATTCTCAGGCCGGGGCGTATTTTGTGACAGTGTGTGCCTACAATAGAGTCGCGATCCTTGGCGAAGTTATTGATGAAAGCGTGAAATTGAGTCCAATTGGTGAAATCGTACAAAATGCTTGGGAGGAAATCCCTGCCCATTTTGAAACTGTGGAGTTGGATGAGTTTGTAGTAATGCCGAACCATATGCATGGCATTATCTGGATTAGGGAAGATTCATCAAACCGCGTAGGGGCGCAGCATGCTGCGCCCCTACAAAAAACCGATAGACCGAATGTCAAACCGGGGTCTCTTGGGGCCATTATGCGCTCCTTCAAAGCTGCCGCAACCAAACGAATTAATGCCTTGGGGCCGGACGCTTGCCAAAGAGTGTGGCAACGCGGCTACTACGACCATGTCCTTCGCGATGATGAAGACTTACACAACCACCGCAAATACATCCTTGACAACCCCCCGAAATGGACACTGGACGAATATTATCTTAAGGCTGTGCCCGATGGATAAATATCGCCGCGCCAACCAAAACCTGTGGAACGAGAAGACAGCCATCCACGCTAAATCGGATTTCTATGACGTCGAGGCTTTCAAAGCGGGCAAATCCAGACTCAATCATATTGAATTGGAAGAGTTGGGCGATGTCAACGGCAAAAGCCTGCTGCACTTGCAATGTCATTTTGGCCTCGACAGCATGGGCTGGGCCCGCCTGGGCGCCAGAGTGACAGGTGTTGATTTTTCAGATAAATCCATTGCACTGGCGCGCGAACTGAATACAGAGCTTGGACTGGATTGTGAATTCGTTTTGTCCGACATTATGGAATTGCCGGACAAGCTTAGCGGGCAATTTGATATCGTTTTCACATCGTACGGTGTGTTAGTGTGGCTGCCGGAGATCAAACGCTGGGGTGAGGTCGTAGGACATTTCCTTAAACCCGGCGGCACATTCTATATCGTCGAATATCATCCATCTGCCATGGTTTTTGACATGGAGAGCAAAAAACCGGAATTGCGTGCTACTTACCCATATTTTCATTCAACTGAGCCACTACTCTTTCATGCCGGCGGTTCCTATGCAGAGCCGGATGCCACATTCGAGCAAGCAGAGCAATTCGAGTGGTCACATTCTATGGGCGACATCATGAACGCCCTCATCGACCAGGGCCTGCACATCGAATTCCTGCACGAATATGCCTACTGCGACTGGCAGATGTTCCCCTTCCTGGAGAAGCGTGGCGATTATTATCACTTGCCAGAAGGCCTGCCAAAGGTACCGCTGATGTTTTCGTTGAAAGCGACCAAACATGAGTGATTTTAACCAGCAGTTGCGCATGCACGTCTATGAACATTTTGTGGAAACCAGCCGCGCCCCCAGCATCGCGCAATGTGCAGAAGCCTTGCAAATCACAGCAGATGAGGTGCGCAGGGATTTCCGCCAATTGGCCGACCTGAGCATGCTGGTGCTGCAGGCCGACGATGAGATCCTCATGGCCGAGCCTTTTTCAGCGGTACCAACGGCCTTCAACGTTGATGTGAATGTACAACGCTATTGGGCCAACTGCATGTGGGATGCCCTGGGGGTTGCCGCTGCCTTAAACAAAGATGCCGTAGTGACGACCTGTTGTGCAGATTGCGGCGATGCCCTGGAGGTCGTCATTGAGAATAGCGCCATCACCAGTGGAGCAGGTTTGGTCCATTTTGCTGTCCCCGCCAGCGAGTGGTGGCGCGACGTGGTGTTTACCTGACAGACGATCCTCTTCTTCCGGTCGGAAGAGCACGTACAACGCTGGTGCGAAAAATGGAAGCAGTCTTACGGGGAAACCATTTCATTAGCACAATCTTGGGGGCTGGCACAGGCCTGGTACAGCGACCGCCTTGCGCTTGATTTTCAACGCAAAACGCTGGAAGAAGCACATGACATCTTTGCCTCCTTAGCCATGACTTCAGATTTTTGGTCTTTGACCAAAAGCTGGAAATGAAACCATAGGAAGAGAAAATGGCCAAAAATAAATTTCTCGCATTACTGGAAAAAGACACCCCCCTGATCGCTGATGGCGCTATGGGCACCATTCTGCATGGGCGCGGCGAAGGCTTTGAGGGCTGTTTCGACGCCCTCAACCTGGACAACCCTGCCCTGGTGGCGGATGTGCATAAAGCCTACATCGACGCCGGCGCGCAGATCATCATGACCAATACCTTCGGGGCCAACCGCTACAAGCTGGCAGAACACGGCCTGGAAGACAAGGTCGAAGAAATCAACTGTGCTGCGGCACAGTTAGCCAAGCGCGTGGTCGAAGCTTCATTTAAAGATGTTCTGGTGGCTGGCGACGTTGGCCCGCTGGGCGTACGCCTGGTGCCCTTCGGGCGCGTACAGCTTGAAGATGCGCGTGCAGCTTTCAAGGAACAGATCAAGGGTCTAGCTGACTGTAACGTGGACCTGATCATCATCGAGACCATGACAGACTTGTATGAGGTCAATGAAGCTGTTTTGGCTGCCAAGGAAGTGACTGATTTGCCAGTGGTTGCGTCAATGACCTTTACGCGTGACGACCGCACCCTATTAGGTGATGACCCCGCCAAGGTAGCCCGCCGCATAGCAGACGCAGGCGCGGACGTGATCGGCGTGAACTGTTCGGGCGGCCCGGCCCAGATCCTGCGCATCCTCAAGCAGATGCGCGAAGAAGTGCCCGAAGCGCGTTTCTCGGTGATGCCCAACGCCGGCTGGCCGGAGCAGGTGGGGGGGCGCATCATGTATCCTGCAGCACCGGAGTATTTCGGTGAATATGCACTGGCTTTCCGCCATGCTGGTGCCAGTTTGATTGGTGGCTGTTGCGGCACAACCCCTCAGCACGTCACTTCCATGCGCACCGCCATAGAGGAGACGGCCGTTGAGGATTACAGCAATGGTATGCAGATCATCGGGGCGCGCACCCCGGACCCGGTTACAGATGCCAGCACGCCATCCCAATTCAGCCTCAAGCTGGCCGACAAACAATTTGCCGTAGCTGTGGAAATGAGCCCCCCGCGCGGCCTTTCCACCCATAAACTGCACGCAGGGGCCGGTCTGCTGGCCGATGCCGGTGCCGATGTGATCAATGTGGCGGATAGCCCTATGGCGCGTATGCGCATGAGTCCCTGGGCAGTGTGTGAGTTGGTGCAAAATGAAGTAGGCATCGAGGCTACTTTGCACTTCCCTACCCGCGGGCGCAACCTGCTGCGTTTACAGGGCGACCTGCTGGCAGCTCATTCGCTGGGCGTGCGCAACGTGTTCGTGGTGATGGGCGACCCCACTGCCATCGGTGATTATCCGGAGGCGATGGACAATTTTGACTTGGCGCCAACCGGCCTCATCAAGCTCATCAAACAGAGTTTTAACGCCGGGGTTGATCACTCCGGTTCGGACATCGGTTCACCGACCAACTTCTTTGTGGGCGCGGCCCTCAATCTCACACCGCAAGACCCTGATCGCGAGATCAAGGTCTTGCGCCGCAAATTGGCCAATGGGACGGATTTCTTCCTGACCCAGCCAGTGTACCAGCCAGAGAAAGCCGTTGAGTTCCTGGATTATTACGCCAAAAAATATGAACCTTTAGAGCAGCCAGTTTTGGCCGGTGTGCTGCCCTTATATGGAGCGCGACACGCCGCCTTCCTGCACAACGAAGTGCCGGGCATTAATATCCCTGAGACCACGCGTGACAGGATGGAAGCCGCCGGGGATGATGGCCCCAATGAAGGCGTTCAAATTGCCATTGAATTGGTTGAGCAGCTAAGGGGTTTCGCCTCCGGCATCTACATCAGCCCCGCTTTTGGCCGTTATGACCTCGTTGCCAACCTGATAGAAGCCGTTAAAGATAAGGAAGCGGTTGGTAATTAGGCTTCGGTAACGAGAGACTGGAGATTTTATAATTACTAATCTCCAGTCCCTAATTGACTTCATCTTGTTTTCCCTGTAACCTTACATTGCAATTTAGACATTACGAAGGAGCTTTACATTTATGCATTATCGTCGTCTTGGAAAATCAGGTTTAAAGGTAAGTGAGATCTCTTTAGGGGCCTGGGTTACCTTCGGTTCCCAGATCAAGGATAATACGGCGGGCGATCTGATCCGCGCCGCTTTTGATAAAGGCATCAACTTTTTCGATAACGCCGACATTTACGCTAATGGTCAGGCCGAGACTGTGATGGGGGAGGCCATCAAAGACCTGCCGCGTGAGGAATTGGTGATCTCCAGCAAGGTGTTCTGGCCTACGATGGAAGGCCCTAACGGGCGCGGCCTGTCGCGCAAACACATCATGGAGTCGATCGACTGCTCTTTGCAGCGCCTGGGATTAGATTATCTGGACCTGTACTTCTGCCACCGCTATGACCCCGATACACCCATCGAGGAAGTGGTGTTCACCATGAACTCCCTCATCCAGCAGGGCAAGATCCTGTATTGGGGCACCTCGGAGTGGCGTGCTTCGCAGATCGCAGAAGCCTATGGTATTGCTCGACAATACAACCTCATCCCACCAACCATGGAGCAGCCACAGTACAACATGTTCCATCGCGAACGGGTCGAGTCAGAGTTGTCCTTGATCTCGGAAGACCTGGGCATCGGCCTGACGGTGTGGAGCCCACTGTATTCCGGCTTGTTGACGGGTAAATACAATGAGGGTATTCCAGAGGGCAGCCGCGCTTCCATGGAAAGCATGGCCTGGCTCAAAGACCGTATGACGGCAGATAAGATCGAGAAGGTAAAACAGCTTGAGGGTGTGGCGGCTGAACTAGGTATCACCACGGCGCAGTTGGCGATTGCCTGGCTATTACGTCGCAAAGAGGTCAGCAGCGTGATCACGGGCGCGACCAAGATGTCGCAGTTGGAAGACAATATCAAAGCGCGCGATGCAGTTGACCAACTGTCCAATGAGGTGCAGGAGCACATTGAGGAGATATTGGACAATCATCCGGAGGATGAATAAAGGGATGGTAATTAGTAAATAGGAATAAGGAATTAGGGGGGGATGCTTGGCTGGAAAAGATATGTTGAAGATGGAGAGTTGAGGGATTCCTCACTCTGTTCGGAATGACATAAGACCACTCCACCGCTTTGGTATTAGGCTGGAGTGGCTTTTATTTTCGGCGGTTGATGAAGATGTAACTGCGGTTGACCAAAAAGTTCAGGACAAACAGCGTGCTTTCGACCAGCACCTTGGCCAAGCCGATGTTCATGCTTATTGAGTTGGCCAGCAGGTCAATCAGCCCTGAGGCTATGAAACCGGATACGATCACCAGTGCAACGTAACGCGGAAATGTTTGGCGTACCGTACCGGTGGCGAAAAAGACCCTTGTGCGCAACAGGAAATAGTTGACCAGCAGCGATACAGCGCGGGCAATAAATATGCTGAATAGGGTGTTTTCGTTGAGAGGGAGAACGATAAAGAAGACGATGTAATCAACGATGGCGGCGGCCAGTGAGGCAAATACGTAGCGGAAGAGCACAAAGTAAATGCGGGTTGAATCGACCCAGGGGTTAAAGCTGGAAGCAGCATTGTTCTCAATATAAATGGTTTCGATGCGATGCTCGACCATAGCCACCCCATTGCGATTACAGACCATGAGCATCTCCGACTCAAACTCGTAACGGTCGTAGGGGATGGTGAGGAGCAGGTCGATAAGGTCCGTGGCGAAGCCGCGCAAGCCGGTTTGTGTATCAGAGATGTTGAGTCCAAAGAAGACGCGGAAGACAAAGCGCGTGATGGAATTGCCCAAATAGCTCTTTGTAGGCATTTCATCGACTTCGCGGGAGCCTAAGAGCAGTGCATTAGGATTTTGTGGGATGGCCTCACCGATAGCTAAAACATCTTTCGTGATGTGTTGCCCATCTGCGTCGGCGGTGACCACGCCGGAGGTCTTGACATGTTTTTGGATGTGCGCCAGACCGACCTTTAGTGCGGCCCCCTTGCCGCGATTTTGTGCATACTCAATGAGCGTAACCTTGGGCAGGTTTCTGACATTTGCAAAGATGGCAGCATGTGTGTCATCAGTACTGCCGTCGTTGACGATGACAATGGCATCCACGTTCGTTTGGGATAGTTCCTGGGTTAAATCGACTAGTTGTTCCGTCGGGTTGTAGGCGGGGATGAGAACGCTGAAGCCCATGTTAATAATCTTGCTCAACTACTTTGATGAAGCGATAATGGAAGTGTTCAAAGAGCAATTCGTAATTGCCCAGTTCGATCTGGTGATTGATCTCTTCTATGATTTTGGAGTGGGCGGTTCTGGGCAGAAGTATCAGGTCCACGTGCGGGTGATTGCTGCGCTTGCGGACATAACTGTCATAATCCTCAAAACGCTCGGCGACTTGAAGACCTTCCAAGTCTGGCAGGAAACCCAAGGGATAATCCGTGATGATCTGCTGTGAAAAGCCGGTTTCTTCCAGATAATCATAGACCTGTTGGTTAACTCCTGAGTAGAAAAGCTCTCCTTGCTGCTCAATGTTTTGCTCTAGCATGCGCTCGGCGGGGAAATAGCGCGTGCCCAGTAGCATGAGGACTACCAATAAGACCAGGAGAACGTAGCCTCTCAATCGGTCAAAGCGTATGCGCTCCAGGATGCGGTCAAAGCCCAGGCCGACGGCCAAAGCCAGGAAGGGGAAGACCAGGGCCAGGTTGCGCGGGGAGTAGCTGAAATAAAAGCCCCAGAGGACGGTGAAGGGGATAATGATGCTGATGACCAGAATGCGTTGTTTGCGACCCAGCCATAGCAGGGCCACGAGCACAAAAATGAAGAGGAGGATATATTCTTCCAGGGAGCGCATGCCGTTAATGAAACGTTCGGGGAGCGTGGCACCTTTGTAGATGCCTTCCGTAACCCAGGGGACTTCTGATTCTGCCAGGCCGGCATTGATTCGCGAACGGACGTATATGTACCAGGGCAGGACAATGGCTAAAGCCAGACCAAAACCGCCTCCCAGATTTTTCCACAGCGTGGATTTACTCTCAGATGTTGATGGCCGGATGACCATCAGGTAGGCCAGCAAAGGATAAAGCACGAGAATGTATATGCCTGCCTGCTTGGTGACGGCGGACCCGGCAGCCAATAAGGCTCCGAGTAGTAGGTAGCGGGCTTGTTGCCCATCTTCCTGGAGTTTGCTGGAGACCAGAAGCGTATAAACTGCTGCAAAGCCAAAGAAGGTCACGGGCAGATCTACGTAGCCGTCCGGGATGTAGATCAATAAGAATTTGCGCAGGATGAACAATAAAGCCAGCATAGCGATGAAGTAGCCTGCTTTTTTGCGCTCAAGCCCTAGCTGGAACAATAACAAAAGCATGAAAAGGGTGAACAAGGGCATGATGGCCTTGGCGAAGAACTGCACCTGAATGCTGCCGATCAGTACGTAAGTGAGTGACCAGTTGGTTGGAATCAGTTGCGGATATTGCCAGGTGCCGACCGGAAACGCATTGCCTGCCCAGGCGATGGCCCAGGGGTTCCAGGAGACGATGGCATCATAGGTCTGGAACACGGTGCCCAGGTTTTTGATGCCGATCTGGATTGCCCAAACCAGGGTGTATACGGCAATCAGGAAAGCGAGGAGGAGGATGAGTTTCTGGGATAGCTCATTAACGGCTTGCTTGCGCTGGTCCGGATCATCCAGCTTTTGGACGGAACTGCGCCATGCATTTCTTTGTGTTTGGATTGCAGCCCCAACCTTTGAAAAGCTTTTGTGTATTGCTAACCAGATCTCATCAAATGACCACAACCAGAAGGGGAATAGACGCAATAAAAGAATGACCTCAGCAGCAATGACCACATAGATCAGCCAGTCGTAATAGATGCCGAAGGTGGTGAGCAGGGCAACCACACAATAGTTAAAGATAAGACTCAGGGCGAAAGAGAATACCAGCGTGCAGATGAAACCCTGTCGCGGGAGTATGACACGCAATAACAAAAAGCCCGGCAAAAAGGCCATTTGGATGATCGCGAGCATTCCGAGGAAGAACATTGCAGTGAGTGGGGAAGGATTTTTGTATTGGGTAGCTAGAGGTCGCAGGGATTATAACAACACCCTGCACAATTACCCCAAGATTATTTGGCCTGGTCTGGTTTTTTAGCTTCCAAAATGGCGATCTGGCGGGTAAGTTCTGTAAGCTGGGTGTCCAGTTTGCGCAGGCGCGTATAAAGCATCAGCCATAAATAGGCGATGATGACGAAACCCAAATAAGTGACCAGGTCTGCGCCGCGGCCCACACCAAAGAGGTTAGCAAGACCGGTGGCCCAATCAGGACGAATGACCAGTAGCGCGCCGCCAACTACCAGCCCCAAAAAGAGTACACGGTCGAGCAGGCGTGTGCGAAAGCGGATGAAGTACAGCAGCGCAAGCAGCCCGCCGCTGCCCAGAAGAATGATCTGAATGGGTGTCATTTAAAGATCCTCCCCAGGAAGAGATCGAATAAGATGTCAAAGGCATTCCAGAAACGCTGGCCTTTGAAACGCGAATAGTCTGTGTAGATGATATTTGTGGGAACTTCAACGTAGTGCAATTTGTGGGCCCGCATCTGTTGCAGGATCTCGGTAGCGTGGGCAAAGCCGTCTTCCTGCAATTGAATCTGTTTGGCGGCCTCAGTGGACAAGGCGCGCGCGCCGTTATGAGCGTCACTGAGCCACAGCCCGGTCATGATGCCGTTAACTATTTTGGCGATCTGTAAGAGGAAACGGCGCCCAGCTGGCACAGCTTGCCTATCTTCGGGACGCAAAAAACGCGAACCAAGTACGATGTCCGCCTTGCCGTCCAGAATGGGCTGGATTAATGTAGGGATATTGGTGGGGCTGTGCTGGCCATCGGCGTCGTAGTGCAAAATGATGGCTGCGCCCTGGCGGAGCGCGTAACTCATGGCTGTCTGCAAGGCAGCCCCCTGGCCACGGTTGATGGGATGGCGTAAGGCGTGGATGGGGAGTTGCTGAAGAGTTACCCAGGTATCGTCCTGGGAGCCGTCATCCACCACAATTATGGAATAGCCTGACTCGATGAGGGGCAGCAGAGTGTCTTTGATGACAGAGCCTTCATTGTAAGCAGGGACAACAATGAAGATCGAGGCGGGTTTCACCCTTCGGGTTCCTGGAAGGGGTCCTGGATGATCCTGATGAACAGGAAACTGTCCTGCCTGAAGATGAGTTCATAGTTCCCCGCTGAGATGCCCTCATTGATCTCATCATAGATGCGGGCATTGCCCGTATGGGTGGGGAACAACATGTGGTCCGCTTCAGGGTTGTCCTTGCGGCTGTCCAGGTAGACTTCATAGTCTTCAAAGCGTTCGTGGACCCAGCGGCCATCCATGTCCGGCAGGAAACCAATCGGGTAACTGCTCAAGATGCGTCCAGGCTCTTCATTCCTGTCGTAATAGTCATAGAGCGCATCGTTAAGGTCCTGTAGATAGACCTGCCGGGCCAGCGTGTCCTGTCGTTCATAAAGAACGTTGTCATTAAATTTCCAGGCGGAGGCCAATACCAAAAGTATAAGGGGCACAGCAATCACATAGGAACGCAAACGGGCAAGGTTGAGGCGGTTAAATATCGCTTCAAGGCCAATGCCGGTGGCTACGGCGATAAAAGGCATAGGGATAGCCCAGTTGCGGAATTCGTAACTCAGGAAGATGGACCACAAGAATGAATAGCCAAAGACAAACAGCAGGGCCAGCCAGCGGTAGCCGGAATCCATGAAGAAAAAGGCAATGACAAGAAAGCCGAAGACCAGCACGTAACGCCCAAGGCCGTCGATGGCTACCAGGAAACGGTCGAAGTAGCTCAGGCCGGCATAAATGTCATTGGTCACGTAGGCAAAGACCGATTCGTCACGGCCAGTCATAATGCGCCATTGGGTGAAGATGTACCAGGGCGCTACGTAGATGAGTAACACCAATGAAGGGATTACCAGGATGCGCACTTTTTCCCAGAAGCGTATTTCTTTGACGTGGTGCAAGACTAACAGGTAGCCCAGGAAAGGATAAAAGAAATAGATGTAGAGGCCGGTTTGTTTGGTGATGGCCGCGGCGGCGCTGATGATGGCTCCGAAGAGGAGGTATTGTTTGATGGTGTCCAGATTTTCCAGGTTACGGGCTTTCAGCAAGGCGTATACGGCCAGGAAACTCATAAAGGCTACAGGTATGTCAACGTAACCAGCCCCGATGTATTCCGGCAAAAAGCGCTGGAAGATCTGCTGGAGCATGAAGATGCCAAAGAAGTAACCCAACGAGCGATGCTCGATAGCCAGGTCGAGGAAGAGCAGCATGATCGCCAGGGTGAATATAGGCATGATGGCCTTGGCGAAAAATACCACTTCATAGCTGTCGATGAAGACGTAGGAGATCGACCAGAGGATGGGGATCAACTGGGGATATTCCCAGGTGCTGGTGGCGGGTTTGTTGGTGGCCCAGTCGACGGCCCAGGGGTGCCAGGAACTGAGTGCATCCCAGGTATTCCACACCGTACCAACATTGCTGCCAAGGAAATTCAGTATCCACCACAGGCTGCTCAATGCTAAAAGCCCGGCAACTACGGTCAGCAAGGTCTTGATGCGCTCGGAAACGATGGCCTCTTTGTTTTCCTGTTCGTCAAGATGGCGCAGGGGGTCGATGAAGTTGTGCCAGGCCTGGCGTAGTTGGGCTAACCAGTTGTCCAGAATTTTGACGGCCTGCACGCTCAGGTCGCTGATGGACAGCGAAAAGGCAGATCGGTAAAGCCAGATTAGCAAGCCCACTTCTAATGCGAAGATGGTTAATAGGATGGGGCGGATATACAGGTCGGTGATTACTAAAAGGCCCACCCCGGCGTAATTGGCGGCCATGCTGAGGGCCAGGGAGAAGACGAGAATCTGTAGCAGGTTCTTATTAAAACGGAACAGCCTGAGCAAAAGAAAGCCAGGCAGGAAAGTCATTTGAATGATGGCGAGGATGCCGAAGATGAACATTCAGGAAACTCCGCAATAATCACCAGCAAATCTGGCGAATGCGGCCTGATTATAACGCGCAGAGCTTAATCTGCCATGTGTCGCTAACTTCAGATCAAATAAGTTGGGTTTCGTCTTCTGCAGGTTTTATTCGCCTGACAAAGGGTCGGGGATGGGATCATCCACGTTTTTGATCTGAGGTTCAGGTTGGCTGCGGCGGAAGGTGACGAGGCCAGTGATCAAAGGGACCAGCACAGAGAGGCAGCCAGCACAAACAATAAGCACGCCAAACCAGGTGGCGGCGCTGGCATCGGCAATCAGATCAGTACGCCCGGTAGCTGCTATATTGCCGCCATAGGCCAGAATACACAGACCGGGGCAGCCGCACAAGAGGGTAGCAGCCAAAGTGGCTAAGATCGCGATACGTCGTTCCATTATGGAGTGTCCTCCTCGTAAAGATTCTCAATGTGAACGGGTTCAATGTCGTCGGCCAGCGGGAAGCCGAAGATGCGAGAATAGAAATAGAGTTCGGCTTCGAGAGCGCGTTTGATGTTCTCTGCCTGACGGAAGCCGTGCTGTTCGCCTTCAAATGGTAAATAAGCTACAGGCAGCTCTTTGAACTTGACGGCCTCGGCCATACTCTCAGACTGTTCCGGGGGCACGATCTTGTCCTCCAGGCCCTGAAAGAAGATCACCGGCTTGGAGAGCTTGTGGGCGTTGTGGATGGGCGAGCGCTGCTTGTAGAGTTCTTTTTCTTCGGGATACGGCCCTATCATACTGTCCAGGTAACGCGACTCGAACTTATGGGTGTGCAGCGCCAGAGCTTCCAGGTCACTTACGCCGTAGTGGCTGGCCCCGACGTGAAAGGTGTCCCCGAAGGTGAGAGCGGCCAGGGTGGTATAGCCCCCGGCGCTGCCGCCTGTGATAGCCAACCGTTCCCCATCCACGTCGCCGCGTGCAACCAGGTATCTGGCGCCATATTCACAGTCTTCTACATCGACAACGCCCCAGTTGCCATTTAGGCGTAACTGATATGCGCGTCCGTAACCTGTGCTACCCCCATAATTGACATCCAGTACGGCAACACCGCGGCTGGTCCAATATTGGATGCCGAGGCGCAAACTGCTGACGGTGGCCGAAGTAGGGCCGCCGTGGCTCATGACGAGCAGAGGCGGTTTTTCATTCTGCGGCCCATCATAACGAGGGTTTATGGGAGGATAGTAAAGGCCATAAGCGGTGCGCTCATTGGCAGTGGGAAAAGCAACGGGTTCTGGTTGTGAGAGATAGCCCGCATCCAGACCTATCTCGGTGGAGCGCTTGAGGACAGTCTCCTCCCCAGATTGCAGTTCGCGCAGGATGATGCTGGTTGGTGTGTTGGGCGAACCGCCCTCAAATACAACCTTGTTGCCGAAGACGTGCAGGTCGCTGATCTGTGTGTGGGGTGCTTCAACTTTAGTGAATTCACCGTTTTTGGTATTGATGCGCCCCAGACCCCAAAAGCCATTTTGAGTGTAGGTGCAAAAGATACTTGTTGAGGATTCGAAGCCATAATTGCTCAGTCCAAAAACCCATTGTGGATAGCCAAACTCGGCTTCTATTTCGAGGACGGCTTCGACGGCCCCATCCACCCAGCGGTAGAAATTGCCCCAGCCGTTGCGGTCGGAGATGAAATAGAGTGTACCGTCCGGGGACCATTCCGGTTGAAAGACCGTTTCGTCAATGGCCCCGGCTATCTGGTGCCCGTTTGAAATCGAACCATCTTCATTAACGTCTGCCAGCCACAATTCGGTGCCGTCCCAGGGCATGTTGGGGTGGTTCCAGGTCAGCCAGGCCAGTTGTTTACCGTCCGGGCTGAGGCGCGGGGAAGCATAGAAGTCGTTGCCGGAAGCCAAGACAGCGGTGACCTCACCACTATCGAGATCCAAGGCAACCAGCGAATTGCTCTCTTCTTGTCCGTCCTGGCGATGGTCTTCAAGGATACACAACATGCGCTGGCGATGCGTATCGTAGTGATAATCGGCATAGCGCAGCGCGGCCTCGGGGGTGACAGCCACCGGTTCTTCCCCGGGAAGCTGGCGGTACAAACGCTGGTCGCTGAAGTTGGAGAAGTAGACGACGCCATCCACAACTGTAAATGCTCCGCCGCCATATTCGTGCACGCGTGTGCGGGCATTAAACGGAGCAGGGTTGATGTCTTCCATTTTGCCGTCCGGGCTGCGTTTGACGATAACGTAACGGCCAGCTTCAGAGGGGCGGCGTTCCGTCCAATAGATATCCTCGCCATCAAAACAGATCTCATTCAATTTTATACTGGCCGAGGCGATCAGGTCGCTGGTGATGGGGGACTTCCAGGAGCCGTAAGGAGCGGTTTGTTTGGTCATACTCTGCTGCCCTATACCTTCTCACTCAGCATTGGAATAGCGACCAGAACTTTTGGTTGCGAAGCTCTTCATCCGAAAGCACCAGGGCGCGGATGGCTTCAGGAAGTTGCTCTCGCTGCCAGTGGCATTCGTTTCGTCCAGCCTCATCACGTTTATTGGGCAGTGAAGCTGCCCGAACAGCCCGAATGGCATAGGCTGCCGCGCCGAGTTCGTGGTCGGCCATATGCGCGGTGGCCACTGCATGTCCGGCCGAACGGG
>JABFGG010000002.1 GCA_013112575.1 Chloroflexota bacterium
GGGCGGCAATACGCCTGCTGCTGCTGTCCAGCCCGCCATGAATTCCGCCTCTGTCAGGAACTCCATAAGTTCTACACTGAGGATGCGCTGTTCTTCATCGGGTGAGGTCAAGGCCCATACCCAGCCACGTACATAAGTATAGGGTTCCCCACTTTGCGTGGGCAGTGGGGCCGCGGCATGTTCATCGTCTTCTGTGGCGAGGAACTGTGTCCACCAGGTTACAGCTAAGTTGGCCCGGTTTTCAGTGAACTCATTCCACGCGCTGGGATTATTATCGAACTGTGTCAACCAAAATGGCATCAGGTTGGCTCGCTGACTGGTTTCAAAAAAGCCCAGCACAGTTTGTAACACCTCAGGAGTGATTGTCGCTTCCCCATTCTCATCAAGCAAATTCCCGCCGAGTGATTGATAGAGCGTCAGGGGAAAGAGGGCTTGTGGATCGGCTGCTGGGAAGACCAGCGGGCCTTCCACTGTTAGGGCCGTCTCCCAGTCTGCCGGGGCCTGCTCGATTATATTCTGGCGATAAGCCAATATGAGTGCATCCCCGCTGAGGGGTAAGCCATATGTAGCACTGCTTACTTGACCCATCTGCTGAGCATACCCATACCAGTCCGTGTCATCTGCTGCCACGAGCAAGTCATCCAGAGGATAGAGTAGATCACTATCTACGCTGGCAGCCAACTCTGTGTGGGGCATGGCCACGATATCGGGCAAGGCCAGAGGTGCGGCCTCATTGGCAGACTCCAACGCAGCCATCAGGCTGCCGGGCCCGTCAATGCTTTTGATGCGTACATTGATGCGCAATCCTGGGTGGCGCTGTTCGAATTCTGCCAGCCGGGTAATGAGTAAATCTGCTGCGGCACTACCATCCGCAGGATTGAGTTCTTCTGGCAGCCAGATCTGCAGGCTGGTTGGCGCCCCTTCCTCTGCTTCTGGGGTTGGTGTGGGGAAGGTGACTGTGGGAATGCCCTCTTCCTCGGGTACCTGATCAATGTCACCGGTTTCCGGCAATGCACTGCAAGCCCCGATCACCAGGACCAGAACAAGGCCTGATCGTTTTAGAAGTTTGCGCATCACAATTTGATGGGACGTTTGAGCAATTGGACAAGTAGCTTAACGGAGTCCTGCACATCTTTATAATCCACCATCTCGGAAGGAGAATGTACGTAGCGGCAGGGGATCGATACACAACCTGCGGGCACTCCCTCGCGAGTGATCTGAATGGCACGTGCATCAGTGCTGCCCCCTGTAAGGATCTCTTTCTGATAGGGGATTCGCGCACGTTTGGCGCCAGCTTCCATCCAGGCTACCACGCGTGGATCCGAGATCATGCCGCTGTCTTTCACTTTAATGGCCGGGCCTTTTCCTAAGCTAACGTCCATGGTCTTGGCTTTGGGCGTGTCCCCAGTGAGCGTTACGTCGATCGCGATTCCCAGGTCGGGATCAACACCGTAAGCTGCTGCAGCCGCCCCGCGTACGCCCACTTCTTCTTGGACTGTAAAAACGCCAAATACGTTATGTGGCGTATCTTTTAATTGTTTCATGATCTCGATCAAAACCGCTACACCTACTCGGTCATCCAGTGCTTTGGAAACCAGGCGTTTGCCGAGGTCTTCAAAAGTGCGTTCGAAAGCTGCCACATCCCCAACCTTTACGGGCATTTCGCTTTTCTTGGTAACACCCACATCAATATACATCTGGTTGATGGGCGTCACACTACTGTAACCGGTGGGTTCCATACCAATCACACCGCCGGTGCCATTCAGGAATTTCACCCGCGCCCCGACTGTATTCCGGGGAAAAACGCCTCCTACCGTAGTGAAGCGTGCAAAGCCATTGTCATCAAGATGTGTCACGATCACGCCGATCTCGTCCAGGTGGGCAGCCAACATCACATTCAGGCCAGAGCCATCTTTTGGCCCTTTTCGGGTGATCAGGTTGCCTAAAGGATCCACTTTCATCTCATCGACGTGCCCCTTGAGGTCCTTTTGTACGTACTCACGTACGTCAGCTTCGTACCCTGAAGGGCCTGCGATCTGTACAAGATCTTGAATGAGTTCTTTCATAGTTAGCTCCGTACGGTAGCTCTTATCGTTTGAGAGTATTTTTGTCGATGTGGGATAAAGCCGCGTGGATCAGCCCAACGTGGTTGCGCCAATCGGCTAAACGCACAATAGATGCTGCTGTATGTAAATAGCGTCCCGGAACTGAAACGGACACGCTGGGGATGCCGCCGCGCTGCTTGTGGATACTGCCTGCATCCGTTCCCCCGCCCCCTGGTTGGCGAATCTGGTAGGGGATCTTGTAAGTATCTCCGACTCTTTGTAGATGCGCCACAAGGCGCGGGTCAGATAGGGTGGCGCGGTCGGCCACGTAGATAGCCGGGCCTGCATCCAGTTTGGTATTGTATTGCTCGTTGGCGCTGCCATCCCACATGGGCAGGTCATTGGCTGGAGTGCAGTCGAGGGCAATTGCCAGGTCAGGTTGCATGCGATGAGCCGCTACCTGTGCGCCGCGCAATCCTATTTCTTCCTGCACCGTGAAAGCCGCCAGCAGGTCAATGTTTGCCGGGGCGTTCTTGATCAACTCGATCAGTGTCGCTACACCCAACCGGTCGTCCAGGGCTTTGCCGCGTAAACTGGGTCCAAGCCGGGTGAATTTGGTTGCGAAGGTTGCTTGGTCGCCCACTTGTGCCTTTTTGCTGTTGCTCGGCCCCAAATCAATGCGCAATGAAGCCATCCCCATTGTATTCTGGCGTTCACTATAGGTTGTCAAATGAATGGGTTTGGCCCCGATAACAGCCGGGTGTTGGTCTTTGCCAACCCACACCGCTTTGCCTGCCAATTGGCGTGCATCCAGGCCCCCCACGGCCCGGAAACTGAATAGTCCCTCGCCCTCATCATTGACCAGCATAAAACCCACTTCATCCATGTGAGCCGCTAGCATGACTTTGGGTAAGCTCCTGCCCCGGCCTTTCACAGTTACCAGTACGTTGCCCAGCGGGTCGATCTCATAATCGGAACCGTGTGACTTGATCTCACTTAATACGATTTTGCGGACAGCATCTTCCTGCCCGGAAATGGCGCTGGCATTGGATAAATTCTCAAGCAGGTTGATTTGGCCGACCCCGATGCGGGGTGCTTGCCAGGAGGGTTTCTTGCGGATAGCCATCAGTTCTCCTCCTCCTGCCATTTGATCTTGTCCAGGAAATCTTCATCGAGTTCAGCGATGAACTCCGTCAAGAGACGGGCCACCCGAGTAATGTCCTTAGTATGCACCATTTCGACGGGCGTGTGCATGTATCGTAGTGGGATACTGATAACGGCTGTTGGGGCCCCGGAAGCTGCCACTTGTAAAGTGATCGCATCTGTCCCTGACATGCCCGGAAGCGGCTCTTTTTTGTATGCCATTTCCAGCCTGTCTGCCGCCGACTTTAGCTCACCAAAGAGTTTGGGGTGGATGTTGGGTCCCCAACCCAATACCGGGCCTTTGTTCATTGGGAATGTGTCATGTCCAGTTGAGCCAGGACCTTTAGCGAAGGTTACGTCTATAGCAATTGCGAGGGTAGGCCGTAATTCAAAGGCCGAGGTCAGTGCACCTCCCAGGGTTTCTTCTTCTTGCGTTGTGGCTACCGCCCATACATCCCAATGATGGGGCCGTTTCTGGAGCATGGTGAGTGCTTCGGTCAACGCAGCTACTGAAGCGCGGTTGTCCAGCGAATGGCCGGTTAGCGTGTCACCCATCTCCACAGCATCACTGGCAAATGAGACCAGATCGCCAATGTCTATCTGTCGAGCCACTTGCCGGGGACTCAATCCAACATCTACCCATAAACCGTCAAGAGGCACAGGGCCGCCCCGATTTTCTTTGGCTAAGGTATGTTCGGGCGGCTGCACGATCACACCGGGCAAGTCGCCTTCTACACAATGCACAGTGACCGATTGTCCAGGCAATACGCGGTGGTCGATACCGCCGATCTCAGAAACCCGCAGGAAACCATCTGTAACATTGCTGACCATCAGCCCGATAGCGTCCATGTGGGTTGCTATCAGGATGCTGGGGCGTGGCTCTTTCCCAGTACCTCGTTGCAGAGCATGCAGGCTGCCCAACTTGCTTGTGTTGAGTTCGTCTGCTAGCGGTTTCCAGGCCTCTTCGACAATCGATTGAATAGGAGCTTCGTGTCCAGAAAGGCCCGGCGCATTGATCATTTTATTGAGCAGGTCTTTACTATTGGTCATTTGTTTTCCTGGCTCATGGTGTTTCCGTAAGGGTTGGGGTTGGTGTGTCGGTATCTACCGGTGCGATCAAGGTCTCGGTCGGTGTAGCCGAAGGCACGGTCGTTTCCGTTTCTGTAGCCGTGGGCACATCGGTATCCGTAGCCGTACTCGTAGGTACATCTGTATTTGTGGCTGTCTCTGTGAAAGTGGCCGTATTTGTCGGCAAAGGGGTTTCCGTGAAGGTACTGGTGGGCAACGGGGTGCCTGTGATTGTAGCCGTTGCCGTTGAAGTTGGCGTAGGGGTGGGAGTGTCCACTGGCGTCAGAGTGATTGTAGCGGTGTATGTAATGGTTGGTGAAAGTGTTGGAGTAGGCGTAGGTGGCCGGTTGCGCTGCCAGGTTGTTGCCAGCCAGCCGCTGCAATAACAGGGAACCGTCGCCACGATGATGATGACGAGAATGTAGCGCACACGTGCACGCTGGATCGGGTCGGCTTGAGAGAAGAACATGGCGAAAGCGGCATGATGATAACATTAGGCGAGTGGCGTAGCAAGTAACGCGGCTCGTAACCTGACCATGCACTGGATCTATCTCTCCCCACACCTTGATGACATTGCCTACTCCTGTGGCGGCCTGGCCTGGCAGCAAACCCAGGCTGGTGATACCGTCGAAATCTGGACGATCTGTGCCGGGGATCTGCCGGAAGGGCCCTTATCTCCTTTAGCCCAGGAGCACCACACACGCTGGGGAGTAGGACGTGAGGCTGTGGCTATCCGGCGGGAAGAAGATATACACTCTAATGAGATCATTGGCGCTGCTCATCGCCATCTCAGTGTTGCCGATGCCATTTACCGGCTGCATCCACAAACCGGATTAGCCTTGTATACAAGTTCAGATTCAATTTTTGGCAAGTTGGATGCTGCCGAAGATGAACTTGTCAATGACCTCGCGCAGCACTTGCGTGTAGCATTACCTGCTGACGCCAGTGTAGTCGTGCCTTTGACCGTCGGAAACCACGTAGACCATCACCTGACCCTGGCCGTTGCCCACAAATTAGAGCGCCCCCTTTGCTACTATGCCGATTTCCCTTATGTCGATAAATACCCTGAGCAAGTTGACGAAAAGCTTCCTCCTGATGTAGAAATGCAGCTTCATCCCTTAACGCCGCAAGCTATACAAAAGTGGGGTGATGCCATTGCTGCCCATGCCTCCCAGTTGAGCACATTTTGGCCGGATGAAACCAGCATGCGTGCTGCTATTCAGACTTATTATCTGGCTTATGGGGGCTTGCGGATGTGGAAAAACAGTTAATAAAACGCTCATCTGAACATGCGTTCCGTATCCCTTGCAGTAGAAATTGATTTATGTTAGGATATTGCGCCGCGGCGCTAACAGGTATGGGCAAAAACCTGAATCGCCGCATTGCTAGTTAATATCGGAAATTATTAGAGTACTCAGGAGCTATGCATGTCTCCCGAATTTTTGACAAAACCAGGCTACAACAAATTACAACAGGAACTCGACCATTTGCGGGACGTACGTCGCAAAGAGGTTGCCGAGCGCTTGCACGAAGCTGCAGAAAGTTCCCTGGGTGAATTCGTTGAAGACGCCGAATTTGAAGCAGCTAAGAATGAACAGTCCTTCGTTGAAGGTCGCATCCAGGAATTGGAGCTCTTACTGGCCAATGCCCAGGTGATCAACAAGCGCCGCAAAAGCAATGGTGTTGTTGACATCGGCGTTGAGGTCACCATCAAAGAGGGGCGTCGCAAAGAAGAGATTTACCAGATCGTAGGCGCGGCCGAGGCTAACCCTGCCGAAGGCAAGATCTCCCATGAGTCCCCTTTGGGCAAAGCCCTTATGGGCAAAAAAGAGGGCGAATTGGTAGAGGTTGAAGCCCCTTCTGGCGCATTCAAGGTGCGATTGGTCAAAGTTAAGTAAAGACATTAGTTTGCAAATCCATCCCGCGCAACTCAGGCTGCGCGGGATTTTTATTTATTGGTATTGGTGCAGCAGCTATAATAGACGCTGATTTCGAGTAAAGGAATATCATGGAAGATAACCATCACGAATACACTCAACTGGAAAAAAATCGTCTGGAAAAGGCAGCGCGTTTACGTGAACAAGGCATTGAACCTTATCCCCATCGCGTCCAACGTAGCCACACCAGCCAGGCTGCCATTCAGGCTTTTGAAGCTTTAGAAAATGATGAAGGGGCCGAAGCGGTACAAGCTACGTTGGTGGGCCGTATTCGCTCCATGCGTCCTATGGGTAAGCTGGTCTTTGCCCATATTGAAGATGGGGCTGGGCGTATTCAACTATTCATCCGGGCCAATGACGTGGGCAAGGAGCAATTGGATTTGTTCAAAAGCGAGTTCGATTTAGGCGATTTTGTAGAGGCCTCTGGTGAGGTCTTTCGCACCCGCACTGGCGAGATCTCCCTGCGTGTAAATGAATTTCGCATTTTAGCTAAAGCCATCACCCCGCTTCCTGCGGCCAAAGATGAGGTCACGGAAGAAGGGGAGGTTGTGCGTCACGCTTCCCTCACCGACCCGGAAACACGTTACCGCCAACGTTATGCCGACCTGGCGATAAATGAAGAGGTACGCGAGATCTTCAGGGTGCGCGCTGGTGTCAGTCGTGCCCTACGCGATTTTATGGATGACCGTGGATTTCTGGAAGTGGAAACGCCTATCCTGCAGCCCATTTATGGTGGCGCGGCTGCCAAGCCCTTTGTCACCCACCACAACCAGCTCAAACAAGAACTCTACCTGCGTATCTCCTTTGAGTTATATCTCAAACGTCTACTGGTGGGGGGCTATGAACGCGTTTATGAGATCGGACGTGATTTCCGCAATGAAGGCGTCGATCGCACACACAATCCCGAGTTCACTCAGATCGAATTCTATTGGGCCTATGCTGATTACAACGACGTTATGCGTCTGACCGAAGAGATGGTGCGTTATGTGGCCGAGCAGGTCACAGGCGGCACCACCATCGAGTATCAGGGTAACCAGATCGACCTCAGCAAGGACTGGCAGCGTATTGAACTCAAGGAAGGTTTGATCGAGTTGGCAAGCATTGATATTGATGAGTATCCTGATGCAGAAAGCCTGGCTGCTGCCATGCGCGCCAAAGATATGAAGGTTGACCCTAAAGCTCCGCGCGGCAAACTGATCGATACCCTCATTGGAGAATTTGTTGAACCCACCCTCATTCAGCCATCCTTTCTCTATAATTATCCCCGTGATATCTCTCCATTAGCTAAAAACTTGCCTGGCGATAGCGCAACTGTTGAGCGCTTTGAGGGTTTTATGGCAGGATTCGAGTTGTGCAATGCTTTTACGGAATTAAATGACCCCATAGAGCAAGAACTGCGCTTCCAGGAAATGGGCAGGGCTTATACCGATGAGGATGAAGAACGTCATCCTATGGATGAGGATTATCTGCGAGCCATGCGTTATGGTATGCCCCCCAACGGTGGTTTTGGTATGGGCGTCGATCGCCTGACCATGCTTTTCACCGATAAAGCCAACATCCGCGAAGTCATTCTTTTCCCCCATTTGCGCAGCCGCGAAGATTAGTTTTTCACTTTCCTGCGTATAAGTAGGTAAGCGAGGAACGGAGGACCAATGGCTGAACAGGATAAAACTACACAATCTGCCGGACCCAGTTCGTTTTACGAACGCCCCGGTGTAAAAACCGAGACCATTCCAGTTGGCACAGGTGTGCCTATGGGCATGGAAACCGTGCGCCATGAAGCTTTGGGTATCGGCGGTGCTTATGGTACCTGGGGACAAAGTATTGATAATGAACACCTGCCTGAATTTGTCGAAACCACCCTACATGAACCATTGGAGGCTAACGAGCGCCTCAATCTTTCTCCACTTGGTTTTCGTAGTCGCCACCATGTTTCTGGCCTGAGTAAGGAACAACATCTCGAACTTGAGGTCGCTGTTGGTGCACGCTTCTTGGAAGAGGCCATGCAAGTTAACAACTGGCAACCCAATGAAGTTGATGGTGTGCTGATCGGCGTCAGTGGCCCGGTGGCCGATGATTACACCGAACGCATTTCTGAACGTGCCGGTATATCTCAAGATGCTATTAAAGTAAGTTTGCATAAAGCCTGCGATAGTTCGATGGGTGGCTTGCACATGGTGCTCAACCCTGAACTGGATGTTCACAAGCAGCTAGGCCGCAACCTCGCCGAAGAGTTGTCTGGTAAAAAGGTGCTGGTCGGTGGTATTGAAGGTCTGAGCCGTTTTATCCAGCACTCACGTGACAAGACCGCCTTGCAGCTCTTTGGCAATGGTGCGGGTGTCATTGGCCTGGTACCCGGTGAAACGATGAAATTCATCGTTGGACAGGCTCATGAATCCTTTGATGAGAATGGTGTGCTAGGCGTCAGCATGTTTTACCCATATAAGGGTGAACGTGTAAAGCATGAGAATATGCTTGAAGCAACCAAAGCTGGGGAAAACTATATCCGTGTCGCTGGTTTAATGAATGAACCAGAAAGCGGTGAATCGATTTCTATGGCCGGGCCGATGGGCATGGTCAAACTCTTCGTACGCACAGGAGTGGATGTGGTGCGGGATGTTTACCAGATGTACCAGCGCCGCATGGTTGAACTTGGCCAGGCCAGTCGTAACATTTCCCAGGTAGTCGTACACCATGCCAATTACAAGATCAATTCCCTGAAAGTGAAGAACCTACAAAAATTGGGCATCAATCTTGATTTCCCCTGGGTGCTCAGTGAGTTCGGCAACGTTAGTGCTGCCTCCAACATGATCGCCTTCCTGCGTCAATTACCGAGCATGAACGTTGGCGACCACATTATGTTTGATGGCTTTGGCGCGGGTACATATTACGATGTGTTTGCAGTCTCCTTGGGAGAAAATTCCGCCTAGCCAGTTCGCTTATCCATTTTTGCTGAAAGCCCTGTATCTGCATGATATTGGGCTTTTTTATTTGGAAACGGTTTTCGTTGCTCACGAACAAATCTGCAAGTTCATTCAACATTGGCGCGGGACCGCCGAAAAGGATAATAGCTGACATTTGTCAGTCTATAAGCTGTTGATTACAACGCGGAGAACATTGATGGCGGACAACTCATTCTTGCCTACGAGGCGCATCTTCATCCAACGCACATTTTTCATTTTGAGCTTAACCTTTCTGTATGCATTCGCTTATCTGGCCCTCTATCCATATGTAGGTGAGGTCGCCGTAGCCATAAGCATTTTGCCAATTTTCCCGATCGCTTGGTACTTCACATGGAAAGCAGGGATTCGCGCCGTTGTAGCCATCTCTCTTGCTAATGTTCTGCTGTTTCAATTTGTTGGGCGCCATGCCCATATCGAGATCGTCACCGGGGCAGTGATTTTGAGTATCACCGCTCTGTTTATTGGGTGGGTTCGCAAACAACAAACAAACCTGACGGACACACGTCGGGCATTGTATGAAGCCAACATGGCTTTGGAAACAAAAGTAGCAAAACGCACCTCCGAATTGCAGAAGAGTCAGCAACAATTGCAGCACGATGCTTTTCACGATACGCTCACAGGATTGCCCAACCGTTCCCTTTTCGTCGATCGTTTGGGTCAGGTACTGCAACGTCAAAAACGCAACAGGACATTTAATTTTGCAGTTTTCTTTTTGGATATTGACCAGTTCAAACTTGTCAATGATAGTTTGGGGCATAACATGGGCGATGAACTACTGATGCAGATTGCCCAACGTCTAAAGGTCTGTTTGCGCTCAATTGATACCGTTGCGCGCCTTGGCGGGGATGAATTTGTCATTCTTTTGGAAGATGTGGGTGATCCTGAAGATATTAGTGACACGATTCACGTAGCGAACCGGGTCCTGAGTGAGATTTCCCGACCATTCCGCTTGGGGGACCATGAGGTCTTCACCTCAACCAGTATCGGTATCAGCTTTGGCTCCATTGGCTATAGTAATCCTGAAGACATCTTGCGGGACGCAGATATTGCAATGTACCGGGCCAAGGACATGGGCAAAGCGCGTTATGAGATCTTCGACCAATCTATGCATGTCTTGGCGGTGCGGCGTATGCAAATGGAAATGGACTTGCGCAAGGCCATTGAGCGTCGCGAATTCCTAGTTCATTACCAACCTTTCATTTCCCTGGAAACTGGCAAGATTAGCGGGTTTGAGGCTTTGGTGCGCTGGCAACACCCTACACGCGGTGTCGTCCCCCCAGGTGATTTTATCCCTCTGGCAGAGGATACCGGACTGATCATTCCTATTGGCCTTTTTGTGCTCAAAGAAGCCTGCCGACAGATGAAACTCTGGCATGAGCTTTTCCCAAATCATGAAGCCCTAACCATCAGTGTCAATTTATCGCCCAAACAATTCAGCCAGCCTGATCTTGTTTACCAGATCAACCGCATTTTGGAAGACACTCACCTCGACCCAAAATGCCTTGAGCTGGAGATTACCGAAAGCGCCATTATTGAGAGCCAGGAAGTTGCTGCCAATATCCTTGAGCAACTCATTGAGCGCGGCATTCAATTGCATATGGATGACTTTGGAACGGGCTATTCTTCCCTCAGTTATTTGCACCGCTTCCCCTTCCACTCTCTCAAGATCGACCGTTCTTTCGTTAGTAAGATCAATGGGGGCAATGAGAATGTTGAGATCGTACAGGCTATAGTAGGCTTGGCTAAGTCTTTGGGATTGAAGATCGTGGCCGAAGGTGTAGAGACGGAAAGGCAACTCGATTGTTTGAAATCAATGGCTTGTAATATGGGGCAGGGTTTCCTTTTTTCTAAACCTATTGAAGCTGGCCCTGCTGCCGAGTTGATCCAGGCGCAATCTGATGGCTGGCTATACACACAAAATGGATATTCGAATAAAGATAAACAATTGATTTTGCAGAGCTAAGCACCTTTATCAGGCCTTGCAACTTTGGATGTAACCAGCACCTTGTCCACGCGGTGCCCATCCATATCCATTACCTCAAAATGCCATTCTTGCCAATCGAATTGGTCACCCGTTGACGGTATCTGTTCCAATGCTGCCAGCACCAGACCCCCTAAGGTGTCATAGCGATCATTTTCATCTACCGGCACTTCCCTTAAATTGAGCAGGTCCATGATCTCATTGATGGAAACCATACCGTCTATGAGCCAGCTACCATCTTCCCGCTGTACGATGTCTGGGTCGATGAATTGCTCTTTGTCAGGGAAATCGCCTACCAGTGCTTCCAAAATGTCAGTTGCCGTTATCAAGCCTTCCACCCCACCATATTCATTGATAACCAATGCCATATGGATAGGGCTTTGTCTGAGTTGCTCTAAGGCACTAAATGCAGGCATGCTTTCCGGTAGCACAAGCGCCTCGCGGGCCAGACTTTCCAGGTTTAGTGTTTCACCGGCCAGTTTTTGTGCCAGGAGGTCACTCGCATTGACCACCCCGGATAAATGGTCAAGATCACCTGTGGCGACGGGGAACTTCATAAAGCCGCTTTTAAAGATCTGATCGTAGATCTTTTCTGGTTCGTCCTCAGAATCCAGCCAGGTCACTTCCACGCGCGGTGTCATAATGGCACGGATGCGTTGGTCACTGAGGTGGAACAGCCGGTCGATCACGTGCTCCTCAATAGCTTCGAACACACCTCCCTGCATGCCCTGCTGGATTAATAGCTTGATCTCCTCATCGGTTACGCGCACTTCTGGCTGTGGCTGGAAGCGCAGCAATCGCAATATGCTCCGTGTTGAAAAGCTGAGGAAGTTGACTACCAAAGATAGCTGCCGCGCCGCCCATTGCATTCCTGGTGCTACCCTGGAAGCAATAGTTTCCGGGTTGCGCAGCCCGATCTGCTTGGGGGTCAGTTCACCGATCACCAGGGAGATGTATGTGGTAGCTAACACGATCAGGGCTACGCTAATAGCGCCCGCATAAGGTTCGATAACGGGAATATGCTCCAGAAGGAGTTCTACTTCCCCGGCCAGGGTGGCTCCACCGAACACACCAGTCATAATGGCGATTAGTGTTATGCCTACCTGAACTGTTGAGAGAACTTGCTCTGGTCTTTCAAGGAGGTGTAGGGCAGCCTGCGCTCCTTTATCACCCTGGCCAGCGCGCTCCTTAAGCTTGACCTTGCGTGAAGACACGAAGGCGATTTCTGTTAATGCCAGGAATCCGTTAAACAGTACCAGTATGAGAATGATGACGATTTCAATAAGTCCGTTAAGCATAATCTTCTCTTGGATGGATTTGATGAAACATACCCTTGATTTCAGTATAACAGTACTATCAAAAAAGTGATGACTTGACAGGTGGTCTTGCTTTCGTATAATCAGAGGGTTATAAAAAACTAGCATGGAGCCATTAGCTGGCTGTGTTTTCCAGAGAGTTGCCGGTTGCTGTGAGGCAGCAAACACAAAAAGCGAAATCCCCTCCGTCAGATCGCAAGATCGGTTGTTCCTGTAGGGATGGATGCATCATGGATGCAAGCATCGTAAGGGAACCGGGGACGCCCGTTACAGCGAATAAGAGGCTGACTTTCATAACTTGAGAGTTGGCGAATGCAGGTGGCACCACGAACGCCCCTTCGTCCTGCTTCAGACGGAGGGGCGTATTCTATTTCTACGGAGGTGCTTTATGCTGGATATCAAATTGTTTCGTGAGGATGCAGAACGCGTGCGTGCTGGTATGCGCAAGCGCGACATGGACCCAGCTCCTGTGGACGAGGTCATTGCCCTGGACGTCAAACGGCGTGAGCTTCTACAGGAAGTGGAAGAATTGAAAGCCGAGCGCAACACCGTTTCCAAAGAGATCGGCAAGATGAAAGACCAGGCTAAGCGCCAGGCCAAGATCGATGCCATGGGGACGGTCAACGCAAAAATTGGCAAGTTGGATGATGAATTGAAAGAAGTAGATGAAAAGCTCAGGTCCATTCTGGCTGTCATCCCCAACATTCCTGACGAAAATGTCCCTAAGGGCTTCAAGGAAGAAGACAACGTTGTTACCAAACAGGTGGGCGAGATCCCTGAATTTGATTTTGAGCCTAAACCACACTGGGAGCTGGGCCCTGCCCTGGGAGTTATCGATTTCGAGCAGGGCGTCAAAGTCACCGGCTCGCGCTTTTATGTGTTGAGCGGCCCGGCAGCCCGTTTACAACGCGCCCTCATCGCTTTTATGCTCGACTTGCATATTGGCCAAGGCTACCTGGAAAAGTACACGCCCTTCATGGTCAAGGAAGACACGGTCTTTGCTGCTGGGCAGTTACCCAAATTTGCAGACAACCTATATAAAGATCACGAAGAAGACCTTTATATGATTCCCACGGCTGAGGTTCCATTAACCGGCATCCACATGGATGAAATTCTGGACGAGGAAAGCCTGCCGCGTCAATATACGGCTTACTCCCCCTGCTTCCGCCGGGAAAAGATGAGCGCGGGACGCGACGTACGTGGCATCAAACGTGGTCACCAGTTCGATAAGGTCGAGATGTACATGTATACCAAACCGGATGATTCCGATGCAGCCTTCGAGAAGATGGTTGCCGATGCCGAAGCCACCTGTATTGAATTGGGTATTCCCTATCGCTTGATCTTGAAGTGCGCCGGCGATACCAGCGAAGCGGCGCGCATCAGCTACGACATCGAGGTTTGGGCCGCGGGTTGCCAGGAGTGGCTTGAAGCTTCCTCCATCTCCAATGTAGGTGATTACCAGTCGCGCCGTGCCAACATCCGCTACCGCGGCCAGGGTGAGAAAAAGACCAAATTCCTGCACACGCTCAATGGCTCCGGCTTGGGGCTGCCGCGCACCATGATCGCTGTCATGGAGAATAACCAACAGGCCGATGGCTCCATCCTCATCCCTGAGGTGCTGCGCCCCTGGATGGGCGGCATTGAGGTTATAGTGCCTTCGTAGGAAATGCTTGAAAGCAAGTAAAATTCAGTCATGGAAAATATTGCAGAGTTTTTAGGGGTCGCTACCGACGCCCTGGTTTTTGGCTTGATAGGCACGACCATGGTTGTCAGCCTGCTGGGCCTGGTCGTGCCCATTTTCCCCGGCGGGGTTGTCATGTGGCTGGCGGGCCTGGCGTATGGCCTTTACTTTGGCTTTGGCTGGTTTGGCTGGATCATCTTTGCCATTATGACTGTCCTGATGATCGCCATTGGTTTAGCTGATAACGTACTCATGGGTGCTAAAGCTCGCGAGCAAGGCGCTTCCTGGTGGTCGATCGGACTAGGGCTTTTTGGAGGCTTAATTGGCAGTATCTTGATTCCGCCGCAACCTTTTGGTGGTTTTCTGGTGGCTCCTCTGACCGTATATGCAGTGGAATATTGGCGGTTGAAAGACCGTGACAAAGCCTGGCAGGTGACGCGTGGCTTGCTGATCGGGTTTGGGCAGGCCTTCATTGTGCGTTTCGGACTGGGTATTGTCATGTTGGTTTTGTGGGGCATCTGGGTGATAAGTAAAATCCCGCGCTAACTAAAAGGAGTATTTCATGATGGAGCGTAGCCGCCCCCAAACTGATCCCAGCTACGGGATCTCTGAAGAACAGGAGGGCATGCTGGAATGGGATTGGGTTGTAGCCCAACTCCCTGACGCACGCAACTATTGGTTGGCAACGGTGCGTCCTGATGGGCGACCACACGTGGTGCCCGTGTGGGGCGTGTGGCTGGAGGGCAGTATGTATTTTGGCATGGGGGCGGAGACCATCAAGGCGCGTAATTTACGGAAAAATCCCAATGTGGTGCTGCACCTGGACAGCAGCGAGGATGTGGTTATTCTTGAAGGGATGGCAGAAGAAGTTAGCAATGAAGGCTTGCAGGAGCGCATTGACGATGCTTATGAGGCCAAGTATGACATCCGGCATGGCACGCCTGTTTTTACCCTGCAGTTGAAAAAAGCATTTGCCTGGCAGTCGGAGTCGTTTGCGACGTCTCCAACGCGGTGGACATTTGAATAGTTAACCAAGTGGTTAATGACGTAGATGCTGCGCATCTACTTACGGAGTTTGCGAAGCAAACTCCACTGCCTCTTAATGTAGTTAATGTACCCTATGTAGGGTTAAGCACAGTTTTGGCTGGCGGGTTCTTGCCGGAATAACAGATGTGGGGGGCGGGTAAGAAGGAAGCGGTGTATGTGGCGGTGACGTGTTGCGAAAAACTGGAAAATGGGCAAATTAATGTACCCGTATGTACCCTTAATGTAGAGTGATGGTCCAGGGTCCGAAGTCCTTGATTGAGGTACTTAGTTTCAGAAGAGGGGATTTGAGATAGAGATTATTGACGGACGCACTGCGGTGCGTCCCTAAGTGGGAAGGGTATTTGTATTGGGGTCTTTATGCAAACAAAATGAATTAGGATTATTTTTTTAGGGTTCTGATATTTCGAGATAGGCGTGTACGTGACCAATATCTGCTTTGATCAGTACTGGTTCTTCTTCTCCCAAACGAAGCATGTAAATGTCATATTTTTGGCTAAAGAATATTCTGGTGCTGTCATAAGACCAGGTCAGGCCATTTAGATTTTCTAATCCATCGACCGCAATCATCGCTTCTTGTTCTACAAAATCATAGATGTAGATCTTATTAAGGCCGCTTAGCATTGCAAGGTATCTGCTATTTGGCGACCAAACTACCTTGTATTGATTTCGGAAGGGAAGGATGGGACCAGTAGTGTGCTCATAACAACTAGTTGGTTCTTCCAAGCAAATCGTATTAGTGATGTAGACACCATCATTTGGGTCCGTGAATATTGGTACGGAAAGATTATGTCGATAATATGCGATCCATTCGCCATCTGGAGACCAGATAGGAAATAATAGAGAAATCATTTCTTGTTCCGAAGCATTCAAGACATTCAAATTAACAAGGGTCTCAGATTCTGAGAAATAGATTGATATCGCGGCACCACCTCTACAAGGACCTGCAAAATTCTTCTCATCTGGAGACCAGGAGTAAAACCATAAACAATCGGGGAGAGTAATTTCTTCGATATACTCCCCTTTGACCAAGTCGAAAATCTGAATTATGTTCCGGTTTTCACCTCTGCCAGTTGAAATGACCCTTTTCCCATCATAAGAAAGGTCTTCAGTCAAGTTTTTGTAAAAGGCTGCCTGGTACTGACCATCGAGTGATATGACCTTGTAACCCTTATCGTTTTTTGGAACATATGAGAGATACTCACCTGGCGGCAAGTCGATGTAATATGATCTGGGATACCAGGATGGGGGCAAAGTTGGCGTTGGAGTACCGGTTTTAGTAAAGGGAGTTGGGGAGGGAACTGTAGTGGTGGTGGGGATATTTGTTGGAAATTGAGTTTCTGTAGCCTTGGTTTCATGGTTTGGTGAACTGCAACTCACCAGCGCAGAAATAACAATTAGTATCAGTAACTGTAAAGGGTAGATTCTCTTCATATCGTTTTCTCCCAAAATCAGTGAAAAGAGAAGATCAAATTATAGCTGTTTATGTATTGCGGCGGTACATGACGGGCGCACCGCGGTGCGCCCTTACGATTGCAACCTGGATTGATTTGTAAGCGATGTTGATTTATGCACAAGGTCTGGGATGCTTATGGCTCTGGGATTTCAACGTAAGACATCACATAACCAGTATCTGCCTGGATAAGGATTGGCTCATCGTCTCCTAAAGTAAGCATGTAGAGATCATCGTTTTTGCTGAAAAAGATGCGTGTGCTGTCATATGCCCAGGTAAGACCGCCTAATCTTTCTGTACTATCTGCAACAAGCGTTGCCTGATCCAGCTGTAGATCATAGATATATATGCTTCTAGCCCCGTTCGGATACACTATCGACAGATATCTGCTATTGGGAGACCAGACTAATCGATACCCAGTATGTGGGGGAAGGATTGGTCCAATCGTACGTTCTAAACAAGTTGAAGGAACCTCAAGGCACGCGGCTTCCGTAAGGTAAATACCATCTGCTGGATCACCATGGGGTAAAGCAAATGTGTCATAAATATACGCAATCCATTTTCCATCGGGTGACCACGACGGATTGGAATAGTCTAGGTTTTCATCATAGGTATCAACCCAATTATTCAATTGAAGCATTTCTTCCGTTTCTGTACTATATACAATGATCCCCTCTCCACCTCCACAACTACCTGCAAAACTCTTCTCATCTGGAGACCAGGTGTAATAAAAGAAACATTCAGGAACCATATACTGTGCGATGTATTCGCCTTTGACCAGGTCGAAGATCACTATGGCATTTTGTCCGTCAAGTGTTTCTCGAGAGATGACGCGTTTGCCATCATGCGAAAGGTCTTCACTCAAGCCTTCATAAAGCACGCCTTTGTATGAAGTATCCAAGGAAATAATTTCAAAGTCCCATTCCGTTGACAAATATGTTAGATATTCACTTGGAGGGAGCTCATTGTAAAATGATCTGCCGCGCAATTCTGGCGTTGGCGAGGGCAGAGGTGTGGCAGTATTTTCTATAGGGGTTGGGGAGGGGGCTGGGGTGTTAGTGGCCACAGCAATTGAATGTTCAAGCGTGGGAGTTTCGATATCTAGGGTAGGTGAAGTACAACTAATGAGTATAAAAATTACGCCTAGCGTCTTCAAAGTGTAAGTTCTCTTCATATCGTTTTCTCCCAAATATTCTTGATAAGAGAAGATTAGATTATAGCGTGTTTATGTATTGTGGCGGTGAGCCCCTACGCGGTAAACTGTATCTACGATAGCGGACAAATAGTTTTAGAACTGTGAAGTTTTGTAAGGGCGAAATGGATAAACGAATTTATTTAGTATTTCCGATTACTTTTATAACAATCGCGGTACTTGCTTGTGCCGGACGTGTGTTTTCCGAATTGCATGTTTATTCGGAAGATAGTGTCTTACTTGAAGAAGTTTATGATGGGGCAAATGATGAAATTATTGGGAATAACGTGTGGGTATTTCGCCCAGATGGTACGTTTGATGTCAGGTTAGGAATTGAGGATGAGGTTATTGAATTCTCAGGTAACTATGAGGGAGATGACACTGGAAATGGTTTCTTCTTTTTCCTGGACTTAGATCTTGACGGCGAGTTTGATGATGAGATTTTGGTGGATATGGAAAATGATAGTTTTTCGTTTATTGAGTGGAATAACGATGGTGCCATATATCGCTATGTTCTAGTGGAGTAGATTTCACCCCGGCCAGAAAAACCTCATGCCAATGCCCATGTTCTCCAGGCCTTCGTTGGCCCAGTATTCCAGCAGTGCGGAGTCTTCGTCGAGCAGTTTGAAGAGAGTGGGGATGGAGGCATGATCCTCATATTGGGCCAGGGCGCGCACAGATTCAATACGGGCTAAATCTGCACCATTTTCGACAACTTCCAATAAAGCTTTAGTAGCAGGTGGGCCGATGGCGGCAAGGGCATCGGCGGCCAGGTGGGCCAGCAGACGGTCGTCATCACCAAGCAGGGCAACCAGGTGCGGTACGGCTTTGGGATCAGGTTTTTCCCTTAATGCAAGAGCGGCGCATTGCTGCACCGCTTTATCGGTATCTTTGAGGGTTAGGATGATGAGGCGGCTGGCGTCGGGATGGTCGAACTCGGCCAGGCTGCGCACAACCCACCAGCGCTCATCCGGGTCTGCGCTGCTCAATATGGTTGCCAGTCGCTGGATGCCTTCCTGCCCGTATGCTGCAATTTGTTGTGCAGCGGCTTCAGCATCGGCGTCGTTGCCACTGGTCAGGTGGGAAATGAGAGTGTCGAGGCCTGGAATGTTTCCCATGGCAATAGTTTCTAATAACACAAAGGGACGACGCATGCGTCGCCCCTACATCGGGAAAAATTTTTGCGAATGTACCAAATAAGTTTCAATTCCCCAATTATGCAAAGCTGCAACTAGCTTTCAATGAGTTCGCGGGGTGGGGGGACGGGCAGTTCTTCTTTGGCAGTATCCTTGAACTGTTCACCAACTTCGATAAGCATGACAGGGATATCGTCGATGATGGGGTATTTGTATCCCGTTTGGTCGCAGACCAGCCAAACGTCTTGATAAAGTTCCAGCAGGCCTTCGCCCTCTTGCACGCCTTTGGGGCAGCGTAGAATTTCCAATAGCTCTTGAGAAACCATGTTTGCTCCTATTGTTAAGTTCGGAGTGATTATACTTGATTGGGAATTAGTAATCAGTATTTAGGGAGTGGGAATCAGGAAAAACACTGGGTGATTGCTGAGATGAAAATCCAGGATTTCAAATTATCGTTCGAGGGATTTCTCGCCAAAGCAAAACTATGTTTTGCCTGGCTCGAAATGACAACAAGAAAAAAGGCGACATTGCTGCCGCCTTTTTATTTTTTATCTATCTGTTTTGCTTATACGTCTTCGAGACGGACGTTAACGTTGGTGCCAAGGGGGCCGAGGTCGACCATTTGAACGACGATGGCCTGGCCACTGGAGTGGCCATCAAAGACCAAGTTGACTGTGCCTTCTTCAATAACCGTTAACAATGTGCGTTCGGTATAGCCCTGGGCATCAAATTCAGTGCGATAGAACTCAACGGCCTCCTCAATGGTCAGACCGGTGGTGAAGTTGGTGGAGCCAGATAGGATGGCGAGATTGCTGGCATCCTCGGGGACGGGGAACTCAGTCTCGACGTCCTCACCGATCTGGATCTCGCCTTCGGTCCCGGCAGCGAGGGTCAGTTCAAACTCAGTGAAATCAGCTTCTTCGGCAATAGCTTCGGCTGTGGCCTGCACATCTTCAAGAGACAAGCCGGTCTCGGCCTGGATGGTCAGTTCGACATCATCCAGGACTCCCTCTACAGCCTGGTTGGCAGCCTGCTCAACGAAGCCAGCAGGGCTACATACACAGGCCAGGGCGACTAACACAAGGGCGGCCAATGATATTTTGACGCGATTTCGTTTTTGCATGGGAATAATTCTCCTCCGAATTATTGGTAATCTGGTCAGCAGGTGAGTCTAGACGGTAGTCTTAGAATTGTAAAGGGAGGAAAGAGTCCTATTCTTTCCGCTAAGGTTCACAGATGTCCTTCTTTTTTTCAGGTGGGCAACCAGATGTTTTGGGGCCGTACTGGTAGATGTCGCGCCAGGGTTCATAATGGGTGGAGAACTCGTCGGCGAAATGGACCTGGCCGTTCTTGTAGACGGTGCGGTTGACGATCACATCGGCGCCTTCCACGGCCCAATCAACCTGCTCGACCTCACCTCTGGACAACTCGTCATTCTCTTCGTAAAGAGGCTCTTTTGGATCGCGCACATTTTCGAGACCGGTAGTATCCCATTCCACACTACGTCCTTCATCCTTGCCGTAAAACTTCCAGGTGATGGTGCGAGCAGCAGGGTCAACGTAGGTTTCCATGAGCAGCCAGGCATCACTATCGTTACGGAATTTGAAATCAACAATGGGAGCGTACACGGTAGCGTCCAGACCGGCCATGTTCTGGTTGACACCACCAGCAGCATTCAACTCGTAGTAGTAAACACGGTAGGCGTGGGAGTAGCGTTCTTCGACGGGAAAGCCGCCAAAGAAAACCGTGCGGAAGAGAGTGGTGCTGACCTGGCAGACGCCGCCACCGACACCGGCGATGGTACGGTCGCCATAGATGATGAGTGACTCGGCGTAGCCTGAATCGAGGCTGATGTCGCCGATGTTCTCAACCATAGAGAAGACCGCTCCAGGAGGCACGAAAATGCCGTGGAATTGTGCCGCGGCAGTCTGGATATTCTGGATGCGGGCCGCACTTGAGCCGTAGAAATAAGTGGTCTGGGAGCTGACGAGAGAATCGATGCCCAGTTCGGCTGCAGTGACATCGTCGGTGATCTCCGGCAGAGAGTAGTCAAAGACAAGGTCAATATTATGTTCCCCTTGCGACAACTGCTCGTTGATGTGGTTGATGCTGGCCTGGATGTCGAGGGTCTGGCCGATAATGGCAGGTTCGATGACCTCTAATTCACGCGTGTCGTCGTTGAAGATATAGCGGGCGTCTTTAGGCTGTAGTTTTGTGCTGGGGGCAATCTGGGATAGGATCTGGCCGACAGTGGTGCTGTCCAATGCGATCTGGTAAGTGGCCCCATTTTCATTCTCAACACGTTCTACCTTTAACATTCCAGCGAGTTGTTGGCTTTCAAGGGTCCAGGGGCCGATGCCTGAGACACCGGGGACATTGAGGGTCACGGATTGGCTGAGGATGCGCTGGGCATTTTCCGCCTGTTGACTAGCGTCCAGAATCAGGGGCGGGTTGCTCTGTACGTTGAGGGGGACTTCGCCACTTTCCATACCCATGAGGAGTTGCCCCATACCGCCAATGGTAGTCCATACGTCGAGAGTCTTGCCGACCTGGCCCGGGGCAACGTAAACATCAAGGCCGTCGACTGACAATTCGGCTTCAATAGTTTCCTGGTTGATCTCCGTAGCGACCTGATCGAGGGTTTGATGGGCCAGGCGACCGTCAAAAACGAACAGAGGCGAAAGTGAGATGCCCTCGCGCATGGCCTGGAAGCGCTGGTCCCAGCGGTCCCAGGGCCAACCTGTGCGACCAACTTTGTAGGCCGCCTCAACACTGCCTTTTGCATCAAAAATCATGCCCATCTGGATGGGGGGGAGTGCCCAGGCCTGATCTTCGTAGGAGAACTCTAATTCGCCGCTTAGCGGGTAAGTGACTTCCTGGGCTAATAGTTCAACTGCTGCATCGCGGCGCACCCCGGAAAGGTCGATACCGTTAACAGAAACACCAGGATAAATGCGGCCCCAGAAGACCAGTTGGAAAGCCAGGATAGCGAGCAGGAGCAGGGCTGCAAATACACCAAGACCGGTGCCGATGGCAGCAAGTCCTTGCTCAATAAAGGAGGGGCTTTTTTCCTGAGGAAAACTGGACATAACCGGTTGGGTTTCCATATGAACTGATTGTACACGAAGCGGTGAAATGCCCCAATATCGAATGGATTAAGGGATTGTAAAAGGTATTGTGGTGGGTTTCACAGGTCGAAGTTTGCAGCGTGAGAGATTTATTGCAAAGTTGAAGCAGGTCCAAGCTTCGCTTGGCCTTGCGCCCCTACGTAGGCCGTAATCGGTTCTGTAAAATTGGATAAGCGACAATGCCGACGGTGCCGGGGCCCAGATGAGAGGCCACGCCATTCGAGAGTTGGTCGATGAAGACCTCCTGGCAATTGAGGGATCTCTGCACTTGATGGCATAGGGCTTCACCAGCCTCGCTGGCCCAGGCATGGATGATGGCCACGTTGATGGGTTGATCGCCAAAGCTGGCCTGCATTTTCTCAATTAGTCGAGCCGTGGCGCGTTTGCGGGTGCGAACCTTGTCCGTCATTTCGATCAACCCATTACGCACTTCTACAATAGGTTTGATTTGCAATACAGAAACGACGGCAGCTTGTAAACGGCGGATGCGGCCACTCATGACGGCATATTCGAGGGTGTCCAAAGTAAAGGCGATGCGCACCCTGTCGCGGATATAGGCTAGTCGTTCCAGGATGATGTCCAGCCCTGCGCCTTTGTTAGCCAGTTGACGTGCCTCGCGGGCCATGAAGGCGGTGGCAGCTGAGCCGGAAAGCGAGTCGAAGGGGACGATTTCAAGTTGCTCGCCAACTTCCTGTTTGGCCATCTCTGCGGAGGCATATGTGCCTGACAATTTGCTGCTGAGGTGAATGGACAGAATGGTATCGCCGGGTTTCGCAATAGAACGGTAGAGTTCGATGTAGTCGTGTGGGGCGGGTTGGGCCGTAGTGGGGATCTGGCGCGTGCGAGCTACCAGCTCCAAAAAACGCTCACAATCCAAGTCAATCTCATCTTTGTAGGTCTTGCCCTGGATACAGAGGTTGACAGGGATGACGTGAATGTCGAACTGTTCTCGCCAGGCAAGGGGCATATCTGTGGCGCTGTCCGTGACAATGTGCAACATGGTATTTCCTTTATGATTGTGTCTATTAAGATTACGGAATCGGACACCATGTGAATTTAGTTGACAAAGCCACTCTAAATTGCAAAAAGCCCCTGCTATGGCAGTGGCTTTGAGGAGGTATTGTGGGGTGTAGTTAGTTAGAAGGAAGCTCTCCTAAAGTGACATTGATCTGTAAGGTTTGGTTACCACGCAAAACCTCTAATTGAATTTGATCACCGGGATCGTGGCCAAAGAGCAAATTGATGAAGGGCTGGTCTTCACTGATCGTCAGATCATCCAATTGGAGGATGACGTCCCCATCCTGTAAGCCTGCATCCGCGCTGGGGCTGCCGCTCACCACTTCGACAACAAGTGCCCCGTAGTCCACGCTCAGGTCGAATTGACTGACGACTGCCGGGGTGACGGGCTGCCATTGGATACCGAGGTAGGGGCGGGCTACGTAGCCGCGGTCAATGATCTGTTCAGCAACCATGCGGACAGTGTTGGATGGAATAGAAAAGCCCAACCCTTGAGCGAGGCCATTGCCGCGCACAACGAGGGTGTTAATGCCGACCACTTCCCCGGCCAGATTTACCAGTGGGCCACCCGAATTACCGCTATTAATGGCAGCATCGGTCTGGATGAGGGCTTCCATCTCGTAACCTGTCCGGGATTGAAGATCGCGGCCCTTGTGGCTGACGACACCGACGGTGACGGTATTAGCGAAATCACCCAGGGGAGAGCCGATGGCGATGACGGTTTCACCGGCATTCAGCAGATCAGAGTTGCCCAAGGGGGCCACGGAGGGCATGGTGCCCTCGGCTCGCACGACAGCGAGGTCGGCGAAGGCTTCTGTGCCAATGACTTCGGCAGGCAGGTCGGTGCCATCGGCCAGCAGCACCCTGACCTCAACGGCGTTCTCTACCACGTGATTGTTGGTGATGATGAAGCCGTCTTCGGAAATGATGACACCGCTACCACTGCCAGCTCCATTGGCATAGCGGCTGACCACGGTCACAACGGCAGGACCGACCTGTTCGACAGCGCGCGTGACGGCAGTTTCTACATCAGTGGATTCAACGTAAAGTTCGCTGGAAATGGGTGCCAGGGGGGCGCTGCTGATAGGTAGCTGCGCAGGCTGGTTGCGGCTGACAGCCTGAAATACGGCGAAGCCACCCACAAAAGCACCCAACAAGGCTGCGCTGCCTACTATTGCGATGAATATGATGCCCCCAAAAATATGTTTCTTTTGCATAACATCTTCTCCTTAGTCAAAGGGAATTGGTAAGGTGAAGATGCAATCTCTCTCGGTTAGGGAACAGTGAACAGGAACGAGGAATCAGGTAAGTTGGCTGCCTACATTGCTAGTATCCTATTCACTAGTTGACTTAGCTATCTTCTGCGGCTGCCTCCGGCGATGCGGAGTGCAAAATAGAGCACTTGCAGCAAAGAGGATATGAGTGCCGCTACATAGGTGAGGGCGGCAGCGTTGAGCACATTGCTCACGCCGCGCTCTTCTTCACCGCTGGTAATGATGCCCGCATTGGAAAGCAAGCGGCGGGCGCGTGCAGAAGCGTTCAGCTCAACGGGCAAAGTCACCAAAGCAAAGACGGCACCTGCAGAAAAGAAGGCGAGACCTGCCCAGGCCAGGTTGGTCCATCCAAAAAACAAGCCTCCGAAAATCAAGATCCATCCAATAGAAGAACCGATATTTACAACAGGCACGAGCCCGGCGCGAAAGCGTAAAGGTGCATAGCCCTGACTATCTTGCATGGCATGGCCTAGTTCGTGGGCAGCGATGGCGGTTGCGGCTACGGATGTGCCTTGAGCGACACCTTGTGACAGGCGCAGTTTTTTGTTGCGAGGGTCGTAATGGTCGCTGAGGCGACCTCCAACCATTTCAATATCTACGTCGTATAGGCCGCCAGCTTCAATAAGGCGCTGAGCTACCTGCGCGCCGGTCATGCCGCTGCGAGCCTGTACTTTACTCCAGCGGTTGTAGGCTGAATTGACGTACCATTGGGTGGCCAGCATGATGAGGAAGGCCGGCGCCATGATGAGTAAATAAAGCGGGTCAAAGAAAAACATATGCTACATCTCCATCCAGGGAGTTTTATCCTTCAATGATCAGTTCGATGGCTTTCTCAAGTTGCGGATCGACCTGGTTCTCCAGATCTTCTTCGGTGATCTCAATGATGAAGTCAGGGTCAAGGCCGATGTCATGGATGTGGCGTTCATCAGGGGTCAACCAGATGGCGATGGTGATGCGCAGGCCACCCTGGTTGTCTGATAGCGTGATCGGTTGCTGAACAGAGCCTTTGCCGAAGGTGGTTGTGCCGACAAGGATGCCGCGTTCGTAATCCTGTATGACGCCTGCCAAGATCTCTGATGCCGAGGCTGTACCACCATTAACCAGTACGATCAGGGGGATATCGGTAGCAACGCCACCTGAGCGCACATCATATGAAATGCGATTGCCATCCGAGAATTCTTCGTACAAGACCACGCCATCATCCACGAATTCGGACGTGATCTCAACAGCAGAATCCAGGAAGCCACCGCCATTATTGCGCAAATCCAGAATCAGGCCCTGAGGATTCTGCGCAAGCAGGTCCTCGAGTACTGCTCTCAGCTCAACAGGCGTGCGTCCACCGAAATTAAATAGTTGAACGTAGGCAATGTCATTCTCGAGGATCTCGCCTTCAACATTGGGGATCGTGATGCGGGCACGGATGACACTGACATCAAAAGGTTCTTCAACATCCTCGCGCTGGATGGTGAGGATGACTTCGCTATCAGCCGGGCCGAGCACGCGGCGGATAACGAGGCTGCCATCGATGCCAGTCATATCATCGCCATCAATAGCGATAATGGCATCACCGGGCAACAAGCCAGCGCCTTCAGCAGGAGAGCCGGGCATAGGTGCAATGATGGTGAGATAGTCACTGGTGGTGTCTACCCAGGCTCCAATGCCTTCATATTCACCGTTCAGAGGGATATTGGCCTGTAAGTTTTCCTGGGGATCGAAGTAGTTGGTGTAGGGATCGTCGAGGGATTGCACCATGCCGCGCAAGGCGCTCTGCATGAGGATCTCATAGCTGAGGTCTGCGCCCAGGTCGGCATATTCCAGCTTGCCCCACATAGCCCAGAAGCTCTCAAATTCGGTTTCTACGTTATTGGGTGTATCGGCTTCGCTTGAAATATCGGCTGTGGTGGGGGCGTCGGCAGGCAGGATGACGGTATCCAGATCGACGTTGTAATCTTCAATGGCAAATTCCAAGCCTTCGATGGCACCCTGTGCAAGAACTGCATTGTCGATGGGTTGGCGGTAGAAGTTATCGTGCAGGAACTCTTGGCTTTCCCAGAAGGGTTTGAATAGGGAACGCAAGTCGACATCTGCGCCGATGGGGGTCTGAGGCAATTCGACCGGTTCTTCAGCAACATCGGCAGGCAGTTCCAGCGGAACGGAAACGGGAGGTTCAGCGAGTAGGGTGTCTGCTGCTCTTGTGCTAAAGAAGGTATAGGAGAGGAAGCCAGCGCCTAGTAAAACGACACACATGCCTAGTAAAACAAAAGCGCCGACACCGGCGAAAATGAGATTTCGTCTATTCATAATTTTCTATCTCCAGAATCAAGGCCTTATCATTTAAATGGTTTTTTTACTCTGAGGCCAATGGTAGATTAACATGCATTGATGAGAGTAATATAAGCCTCACATAGGTGGAATCTTAATGAGTCTAGCTCGTTTATCTTGACCTAATTTGATGCTTCGTCTTCCTGTCGCAATTTGTCGGTTAGCTCTGCAAGTTCGGCCAGATCTGCGTCTTCCTGTGCGAAGGGGTTCCTCAATTGAGTGAATGCCTTTTGCCCTAAAGAGATGGATCCGACCATGAAGCGAAAACCTTCCGGCAGTTCACCGTCCTTACCGCGTTTGTTTGAGAAATAGAGACGCAGGGCAAATAATATGGGGCCAAGGGTCACAACGAGAAGACAGGCAATGGCTAACCAGGTGATTTGTGCTGTGGTCATCAAAACTTATTCTAACAGGCCATTTAAGGCGGCAGGCAACTGATGTAGCTCGGCAATGTTGGTGTGGGCAGCACGATCTTCTACATCGGGGCCGACAAGGACAGTATGCATGCCCAATCGCCTGGAAGGGGCCAGGTTGCGATCCTGGTCATCAACCATGACGCAGGTGGATGGAGGTGGCCCTCCGGCGATCTCCAGGGCTTTCCTGTAGGCAGCCTCATCCGGTTTGTTGACGTAGTCTGTACGGACTACGTCGATGAAGCCGGCAAACAAATCAAGTGAAACACCAACAGCTTCCAAAACGCGTTTGGCGTGGGCGGTATCTGCATTGGTGAAAATCCATTTAGTGCCTGGCAAAGCTTCCAAGGCCTTTTGGATTGCAGGATTGGGGGTGAGGTAGTCGTCTAGTGGTACATTGTGCACGTAGGCCAGATATTCCAAAGGATCAACCTCGTGATGCAGCATCAGGCCGCGTAGAGTGGTTCCATACTGCACATAGTAGTCTTCACGCGCTTTATCTATAGCGGCTTTATCAAAGCCCATATGCCTTTCCAGGAATGCATTGATGCGTTCACTAATAGCCTCCCACATGCCCAGGCTATTGGCGTAAAAGGTGCCGTCCAGATCAAGGAAATAAGTGGAGATCCCGTCAGGTTTTTGTGTGCTCATAAGGGTAGTTTATCGCTAAATAAAACAATATGGGAATTTAGATGCATTCCTGATTGGCGTATTCGAGACGACATGGAATGCTATATACCCCCGGAATAATTAGTAGTAATATTAATTCTTGTTTAAATCCTATCCACTATTTGAGTACTGGTCACAGTAACAAGCGAGGCCAACATGAAAGTCGTAGAAACCGAGAACCTCACCCGCATTTATGGCAGTGGTGATGCCCAGGTCACAGCCCTGGACCACGGAACATTACACGTGGACAGCGGCGAATTCGTGGCCGTGATGGGGCCCAGTGGCTGCGGCAAATCAACACTTTTACACCTGATCGGCGGGCTTGATCGCCCCACAGAAGGGACAGTCAAGATCGACGGACAAGACCTGAGCGCACTAAATGATGATGACCTGACTGACCTGCGTAGGCAGAAAATCGGCTTCATCTTTCAGTTCTTCAACCTGATTCCTACACTGAATGCACAAGATAATACAGCTTTGCCGCTGGTATTGGGCGGCATGCAACCCTCTGAAGCCCAGCCAAAAGCCGCCGAATGGCTGGAGAAGCTGGAAGTGGCAGACCGCAGTACGCACCGTCCTGAAGAGCTTTCGGGTGGGCAGCGCCAACGCGTGGCAATCGCGCGTGCCTTGGTCACCGAACCCTCTCTGATCCTGGCCGATGAACCGACCGGCAACCTGGATTCAAGTTCCGCAGAGGACTTTGCTACCCTGCTAAGGGAAACGGTTGACCGCTGGGGACGCAGCATCCTGCTGGTGACACACGATCCACGCATCTCGTCTTATGCTGACCGCATACTGCACATGAAAGACGGGCAGATCGTGGAAGAACAAGTCAACAGCAAGAATGGTAAAGGGGTAGCTGTGGCGGAGGGACAACATGCGTGAACTACCTTTAGCTCTCAGTTATCTAAAAGGCCGTCCAGGCCGCAGTATCATGACAATACTGTCCATCGTGATCGGTGTGATGATCATGTTCGGCCTGAATGGCCTGGCTGGGCCTATGCAAAAATTGTTCATTACCAATGCCGAATCGGTAGCGTTGGCGAACGTGGACCTCTACGTGTCGCGCAGCGATGGCAGTTTTTTCCGCGAAGAATTTGAAGACAATGTGGGGGCCGTGGAGGGAGTGGTGTCGACGGCCAGTATGATCGTGCGCTCGGTGATCCTGCCACCGGAACATTACCAGACGTCAGATGGTACTGATGTCAGCACCATTCAGGTTTATGGCATCGATACCGGTTCTGCCGATGAAGCTTTTAACATTGTGACTGCTGGGGGACGGCGTCTCTCAGAGGGACGCATGCTGTCAGCCGGAGACGGCCAGGGCGTGTTGATCTCCGAACAGTTTGCCCAGGGAGTGGGGGTGGGTGTTGGCGATATGGTGGAACTGCCCGGTGCGGGCGGTTGGCTGCCCTTTGAAGTCATCGGCATCCTGGATGAACCAGGGGTGCTGCTCGGCAACCAGAATGTATTTATGCCTACGGCAGCTGCGCAGGAATTGCTCAACACGCCTACGAGAATCAACGTGATTATGGCACGCTATGCTGAAGGCAGCGATGCGCGCGCCATTGATGCGACGATTCAGTCGATGTTTGGCCGAGGTTTCGAGCTGGCCCCGCTTGATGGTGGGCAGGATGTGTGGGCCGCGCTGATGGAATTCGTCAACGTGGTCTTTACCATGTTCGGTTTGTTGGCACTGGCAATGGCGGGATTGATCATGTTCAACACTTTTCGGACCAGTGTGGTCGAGCGCCAACGCGATATCGGCCTGCTGCGTGCTGTGGGGGCCAAGCGCAGATTCGTGATGCGCACAGTGTTGCTTGAAGGGCTGATCCTGGCGGGGGCGGGAACGGTGCTGGGTATATTGTTCGGGATTGCATTTGGCTACCTGGCGCGGGCAGGTCTGTCCTCGTTGTACGAGAGCCTGTTGGGCTTCCCGCTGGGACCGCCTGAATTCGATGTGTTCACTTTTGCTGTATCCATCATCTTCGGCATGGGGGTCCCTTTAGTTAGTGTGTTGCTGCCGGCGCGGGGAGCCAGTCTTGTCACACCGCTGGAGGCCATGCGGCCTACGACCGTTGAGCAAGAGAAAGCTATCCGCAGGAGCCGTTTGATCGTCGGCCTGATTTGTTTGGTGCTTGGGGTTGTGGGGCTATTCAGTGGGATCTTCCCCCTGATGGCCCTGGGCATGATGATCTTCCTGCTGGCAATGGGGCTGCTGGGACCGCTCCTGATCAGCCCGGTGACTGCTTTCTTCAACCGCACCTTATTCCTGGTGTTCGGGCAAGAAGGCGGCATTGCAGCGGGTAACATCGCCCGCCAACCGCGTCGTGCTTCAATCACTGCTTCTTCACTGATGGTCAGTCTGGCGATCCTGATCGGCTTAGGGGGCATGCTAGCCTCTACCTATGGAGGATCCCTGCGGTTCCTTCGAGCCAGCTTTCGCTCGGATTACCTCTTGATGTCGAGCCTGCTGGTCACGAATGACACACTCGGAGCTGGCCCGGATTTTGCCAATAGCGTGCTGCGTGTGCCCGGCGTGAGTGAACTGACCACCTTGCGCCAGAAAGATGTAACCAGTGAAGATGGTATCGGCATGCGTATGCTGGGTATCGATTCGCTAAACTACGCGCGCATTGGCGGGTTGACGTTTGTAGAAGGGGATGAGTCGGCTTACGAGCAAGTGCAGACGGGCAACGCTGTCATCGTGAATGGTCGTTATGCTTCACAATTCGAGGTGGGGGTAGGTGATACGGTATCACTGGAAGGCGATCATGGCTCGGTCAATGTGACGGTGGCTGCCATCGGACTTGATTATATAAACATCAAACTGCCAACGGTGTATTTGGACCAGGTTGTGCTCACCCGGGAGTTTGGGGTACGCAACGACCAGTTCTTGCTGGTCAATACGGAGCCGGGTGCAGACATCGTGCAACTGGAAGAAGACCTGCTGGCCGTCACACAAGCCTATCCCGGCTTTGGTGTGCTTTCTCGTGAGAAGTTGTATGCCAGCCAGGAGCAGATCGCAGATTCGGCTACCATCGGCTTGAATGTTATGCTGGGATTGCTGGCGGCGCCCGCACTACTGGGGCTGGCCAATACCATGGGCATCAACGTGCTTGAGCGCACGCGTGAGATCGGCATGATGCGCGCGGTAGGCGCTAAACGACGCCAGGTACAGCGGATGATCGTTGCGGAGAGTTTGCTGCTCTCCCTGATGGGCATTGCTTTGGGCATTGTATGCGGCATCTTCCTGAGCATGTTGATGACAGGCGTGCTTGAGTTCTCTGGTCTGGTCATTCCTTACAGCTTCCCGGCGGTAGGTGTGTTGACAGCGATTGCGGTCGGGTTGATCGCGGGAGTGGTGGCGGCAATGCTGCCTGCCCGGCGCGCTTCTGACCTGCAGATCATCGCGGCACTGGCTTACGAATAACCGCGTAATTGCAATAAAAAAACGGGAAGAGCATGCTCTTCCCGTTTTGCGTTAAAACGTTGAATTAGTTAGTTGCGCCGTTGGCCAGCATCTCTTGCAGCAACTTGCGCTGCTGCTTGTTGAGCTTGAGCCCATCGATGTCCTGGCCTTCGAGGATGCGGCGACCCAAACCGGAATGCTGCCAGACCTTGAGGTCTTCTTCGATGGGGGAGCCGATCTTGTCCTGACGCACGATCTTGCCGTCAGACATGACCAGTACTCGGTTGGTCTGGCGGGCGACATTCAGGTCGTGGGTGACGACGATGAAGGTGGTGCCTTCGCTCTTGTTGAGCGAGTGCAGCAGGGCGATGAGCTCTTTGCCGGCTACAGTGTCCAGGTTGCCGGTGGGTTCATCCGCCAGCACCACGGGAGGCTTATTGGCCAGGGCGCGCGCTACAGCCACACGCTGGCGTTGGCCACCGGACAATTGATTGGGAAGGTGCTTCATGCGGTCTGCCAGCCCAACCAGGCCCAGTAGGTACTCGGCACGCTCGCGTTTGTCGCCATCGCTGGCGCGCCCGGTCATGGGAATCTCCACATTCTCACGGGCGGTGAGGGTGGGGAGCAGGTTGTGCATCTGGAATACAAAGCCCACGGTCTGGGCGCGGAAACTATCCACATCCTTGATCTTTTGGAGATCTTCGCCGTTGATCAGGACTTCGCCGGAGGTGGGTTTGTCCAGGGCACCCAACATGTTGAGTAGCGTGCTTTTACCACTGCCACTGGGGCCCATGATAGAGACCAGTTCGCCAGCTTCGATTTCGATATTGACGTCATCCAGGGCGCGGATCTCATGGTCGCCACTGCCATATATGCGGGTGAGGTTGCGGGTTTCAACCAGTTTAGGGTTAGATTTACTCATAGGCCTGTCCTCAGTCCGTCTCGATATCAACAAAGGCGGTCATGTCCCAACGCAAGCCGGCGGGTATTTCATCGAGTTCGATGACTACTTTGAAGTTCACACCTGTGCCTTCCGACGCCTTGGGGGAAATGCTTACAACGGTCCCGTTGACAACCACATTTGGCAGGGCATCGAAGGTGACCGTGGCTGGATTGCCAACGGAGATGCGGGCAACATCGATCTCGTTGAGGTCGGTGGTTTCTACCTGTAGATTGTCGAGGTCACCAACCAGGATGACGGCCTGGCCCGGATTGACCCATTCGCTGATGCGCACATAAACCTCGCTGACGGTGCCATCAAAGGGGGCTTCCAAGGTGAGGTCATCGAAGGCAGCCTCGGCAGCCGTCAACTGCGCCTGGGCATTCTCTACGCGGGCAATGGCTTGTTCGGCAAGGTCAGGATCGGGGCCATCGACGCGGTCTTCGAGGTTCTGCTGGGCGTTCTCCAGTTGGGCCTGGGCCACTGCCAGATCGGCGATGGCCTGGTCCAGGTCGATCTCATTGGCGACACCAGTGAGATTGTTGTAGAGACGCACGGCATCATCGTAATCAGCCTGGGCCTGGGCCAGCAGGCTAAGATAGCGGGCGCGTTCCAGGTTGGTTTCCGGTTTGTCAGAGTAAGGTTCGTAATCTTCACGAGCATCGTCCAGGTCGTCTTTTGCCAGTACGAGATTGGCAAAAGCCTGGTCGATGTCAGTCTGTTTGCTGCCGAATTCCAGGTTGTTGATGACGCGTTCGGCATCCCGGACGGCATCGCGGGCGTCGGCCACGGCCTGCTCGGCTTCAGCCGTGGACAGGGTAGCGTTATCGTTCAATTCCTCGAGGGCCTGTTCGGCCTGCACCAGTTCGACAGTAGCTGCAGCGATGGCTGCGCTGGCAGCTTCACCGCCATCCAGTACGAGGAGTACATCGCCTTCAGAAACCTGGGCGTTCTCTTCCGCCAGTTCAGCGATGATGCCACCAGAGGCGATGCTCAAGGTGGCCCATTCTGCCGGAACCACTTTGCCGGTGGCGCTAGCAAGTGCGATAAAAGGAACACTGGCTTCGGTGGGATCAGGCGCTTCAGTGGTAGCTTCGGCTGCACCGCCACAGGCGGCCAGTAAAAGGGCGATAATTGCGATGAGGGTAAATCTTGTAGTTTGCTTCATTGTATTTCTCCGTTCTTTATTTCTTTTATTCATATCTAAGTGCTTCCACCGGTTGCATACGCGTGGCCCGCCAGGCGGGATAAATGCCGCCGATGAGGCCTAAGGCGATGGCAACAATGAAAGCACGTAGGAAGAGGATAAGTGTGTATTGTGGGGAAGAGATCGCTGCGATGGCAGGGGACAGGAAGATGAGCGAACTCAGGCCGACACCCACCAAAATGCCCATGGTGCCACCAATGGCACCGATCAAGAGGGCTTCTTGCAGGATGAGGCTGAGTACACCACGCCTGCGCCAGCCCATGGCTCGCAAAGTACCGATCTCGCGGGTACGTTCCATAACGGCCATAAGCATGGTATTGAGGATGCCGATACCGCCCACCAGGATGGCCATAAAGGTGATGGCTCCGAGGATGGCATTGGTGGCCTCAAAGTCGGGCAGGTTTTCCGAGAAGTCGGCGTTCAAGGTCGCATAAACATCATCCCCAAAATTCGTGTTGATCAAGTCCACAACCTGAGAAGCGTTATCGGGATCGTTAACCTTGACCGACATCATGGTGACCTTGCCGGGTTTGCCAGTGAAGTTCATACCATCACGCATGGTGATTACACCGCCAAAACCTTCCCAACCCACGTTGGTTTCATAAATGCCCACGATCTTATAACGTGAGCCGCCCAGATCGAGCGTGTCGCCTGGCCCTTTGTTGAGGGCGTCTGCGGCGGGTTTGCCGATAATGATCTGGCGGTTGGTTTGCAGTGGTTCGCCTTCCACGATGTTAAAGCGCTGGATGGGCAGACCATTGGGGTCATAACCAAAAATCATGAAGAGGGTTGTCTCGGGCAAAGCAATAGCAGAAAAAGTCAGGCCGCTGGTGCTGTGCACTTCGGGCAAGCCTTCGATGCGTTCGCCCACGCGAACATCGATGATGCTCTGACTGGTATCTGAAACATTGGCCTGCCGTAGCATGATCTCGCCACCAGCACCGGTTGCTAAACCGCTCAACTGGTCGGAGGCCCCAACTACGACAGCTTCGAGAGCGACGATAGCTCCAACCGTGATAGCGATAGCCGTGACGGTCAGCAAGGTGCGCGTAGTACGGCGCACCAGGCTTTGCACGACCATGCCACCAAACTTGAGGCGGGTGGGTTTCTCGCCGCTGCCGCCTTCGTAACTCAAGGCCTCAACAGGCTCCAACCTGGCCGCTCGCCGAGCCGGGTACCAGCCACCAACTAGGCCCAGCACAACCACGACGAAAACGGCCTGTGAAATGAGGGCTGGACCGATACTATCGGAGTTGGCCCCGAAGGCACTGAAAAGACTGCCCAGCCCGATCAGGGCGAGCCAGCCCAGGAAAACGCCAATGGCGCCGCCAGTGAGGGTTACCAAAAGTGATTCGCCCAGGATCATACCCAGGACGCGGCGGCTGGACCAGCCGATGGCGCGCAAAACGCCGATCTCGCGGGTGCGTTCAAAAACGGACATGAGCTGCGAGTTGGCCATGCCTACACCACCGATCACGATAGCCAGGCCGCCGATGGCCCATACATAGACTTGCATAGCGTCACCAAGGATCTGTTGGTCGGCATATGCATCGGTTGTACTCAGTTCCAGGTCAGGCCATAAACGCCCGGCACGTTCTTCCAGGCGATCTTGAAGATCCAGATCTGTCAGTTGGAAATAGAAGAGGTTGACCTGACGCAGGCGTCCGAGCAGTGTTTGGGCGTTTTCCAAGGAGATGATGCCAGCGCCATCCTCAAAGGATGAACCGGTTTCGTAAATGCCCACGACGGTGTAAGCACTACCGGAGAAAAGCACGGTGTCACCAACGCCTTTGTTGAGGGATTCTGAGGCTTTGGAACCGATAACCGCCGGTTTGCCGCGAACAGTTTGTGCCTCGCGTGAGTCGATGCCGACACCTTCAATGATCTTGTAACGCTCCAATAAGAAGCTATCTGTAGGCATACCAAACATAAAAAAGTAAAGATTGTCGTCTGCTGTGACGTAGCCCTGGATAAAGCCGCTAACGTCGCTAACTTCCGACATGGCCAATAATTGCTCGCCAACTTCCTCGTCCACGGCGCCCAGGCTGATATCAAGGGTGTCCGGCTGGCTGAGGATCAGGTCGGCGCGGTTGTTGGTCAACAAAGAGTCATAGCCACTTTGTAAACCCTGCGCCAAAGCCCCGAGGATAATGATAGCCGCCACGCCGACAGACACACCCAACATGGTGAGCAGGGTGCGTCCCCGGCGGCGGAAAAGGTTTGTAAGGATTAGTTTCATATAGTTTTGCTTTCTTCCCAATGTTTCATCATGGTAACTAACTCTTTCTGGATGAATTGGAAGAAATCATGCATTTCTTGTAGTCTTCTGCGTTGTTCTTCGGGCTCATTGTCCATTTGCTCAAGCCCGCGACGGGTCATGTTTTGGAATTGCTCTAAAGCAACCACTTCTGTTTGCATGATCCCGGACCAGGCGTCTGCTTTGACCTGAAAATACGTGCGCCGGTCGCCGGGCAGACTGATGCGCTCAACAAAGTTCAGGCGTTCCAACATACGTGTATTGGTGCTGATGGAGCCTTTGCTGGCCTGTAGCGCATCCTGTAAGTCTTGTGGGCTTTGATGGGGCGGCTCACAGACCAGTAACCACCCGAGAATACGACCAGCCATGCGCGTGATGCCAAATTGCTCAAAGGCCAGGCCAAACTCTTCGGCGTATTGTTTGCGTTGTTTTTGTTTCAAATCGATCCTTTTGTAGTTAGCTTGTAATCAGGCTAGTTCAAGCATTTGCATACATCAATCATGGTTTCTATGATGAAGTATAGATTCACTAAATTTATCATGTTTGTTAAGTTTAGTAAATATTGAACTTAATGATATTGGCATATATATAGGCCAAATAAAATCTGGCCTATATATATGCTTCAGGCAAACAGCCTGGGAAGGAAACGCCCGGTGCGTTGCATGTATTGGCGGTATTCGTCTCCAAAGGTTTCAACCATGAGCGCTTCTTCATGTCGTAGGCGCAAGGCCACCACCAGCAGTTGCATACCCAGGAGCAGACCCCCGATGATCAGGTTTCTGGTCAGGAGCAGGATAGCCAATTCGTGAATCAGGAGCACCGTGTACATGGGATGACGCACCCACCTGTATGGCCCATGAGAGATCATGGTGTGTTCTTCTCGGATATGGAGCGATGAATTGAAGTTAACATCCAAGGCCCACTGCACCCAGACGATGAGGGGAATGGCTAGGATAGCTAGCGCAACACCCAACCACTGCGCCCACAAGGGCAGGTGGATCTCCGCAAAGGCCAGGATGCTGGGGCGGATGAAGAAGGCCAGGAATAGCAGTAAGAAGGGGAGGCCCAGAAGCTTGCGCAGGGTGAGGGAGCGATCTTCTTCTACGAATTCATAATCGCCGCCTCCCCGGTGAGCCTTTGCCTGGAAATAGAAGCGGATACCCCAGAAGATCACAAATGTAATAACAAAGATAAGGTGAAAAAATGTTTGGTTCACGTCAAGCTCCCAGCTTGGGCAGGTAGCGCCCGGTGCGTTGCATGTATTGACGATATTCGTCACCAAAGGTCTCTACCAGACGCTGTTCTTCCAGTGGGGTGCGCACGTGTAAAGCCCACAAAGCTACGATAGCGGTGACCAACATGAACCAGTTGGCTGCTACGAGGATGACGCCGATGAAGTTCAGACTGGCGAAGGTGTAGAGGGGATGGCGGATCCAGCGGTAGGGGCCGGAGGTGACCAATGAGTGTTGCTCGCGGGTAACGACGGTAGGGGAGATGTTGGTGTCCAGGCTGCTGAACATCCAGTAGATTAGTGGGACCGCGATAACCATCAAGCCGATACCTGTCCAGCGCAACCACAGGGGCAGCTCGACCTGGGCCCAACTAACCAGAGGGGGATAGATCAGGAATAGCAGCATGCTGCCGTAAAACAGTAAGGCCCCGATGGTGCGCACCCACAGGCTCCATTTGACTTCGTCTTCACCATAATGCACCTCTTCTCCTGTTTCACGATTGGCCCTGCGACGGAAGTAGCCGGAGATGCTAAAAGAAATGACCAGCAATATGGCCACGATAATGCGGAAGATGGTTTCAGTTGTCATAATTAACTCCTCAGTATAAACAAAATATAAATTTAGGTTTGCCTAATTATACGAATCCTATTCTATTTGTCAATCAGCAATTTTGGGAATGTCTTAAATAAAAAAGCCGCTCCAAAATGGGGCGGCTTTTTGCTAGATGCCTGCAAATATGCGCCAGATTTGTGCCACGAAGAAGGTGATCACAAAACCCATGACCAGCGGTAAGAGGCTGGAAATGGCCGTCCATTTGGCGCTGCCAGTCTCTTTATAGATCGTATAGATGGTGGTGCTGCAGGGGTTATGCACCAGACTGAAGAGCATGAGGTTCACGGCGGTCAGCAAAGTCCAACCACCGGCTTGCAGGATACCGAGGGTGGCGGTTTGTGAGTCCAACTCGAACATCACACCCGCACCGGCGCCAGTGCCACCTGCCATCAAGACGGTGAGCATTAAAACAGTGGGGATGACGATCTCGTTGGCGGGGATGGCGATGACGTAAGCCAGCAGAATCACGCCATTCAGGCCGATGAACCAGGCAAGCGGGTCGAGGAAATTGACGACGTGCTCAGCGATACTGACCCCGCCGATCTGCAGGTTGGCGCTCAACCAGATGACGGCCCCGGCAGGGGCGGCGAAGACAATGGCACGCCACAGCACAAAGATAGTACGGTCGATCAGCGAGGTGTAGATCGTCTGCCAGATGTTGGGCGGGCGGTAGGGTGGCAACTCTAAGCTAAAGGTCGAGACCTCGCCGCGCAGGATGCTGCGAGACAGACCCCAGGATACGGCAAAGGTCAAGAGAACGCCCAACAGGGCGATGCCAACCACGGCGGCGGCTGAGAGCAGACCTGCCAGATGAGCCGGGACCAGTGAACCAATGAAAATGCTCGCAATGAGAATCTGGGTAGGCCAACGCCCGTTGCACAGCGCAAAGTTGTTGGTAATGATGGCGATGAGACGTTCACGCGGGCTGTCAATGATGCGCGTGGCGATCACCCCGGCAGCATTACAGCCGAAACCCATCATCATGCTGAGGGCCTGTTTGCCATGGGCGCCACTTCTTTGGAACATGTTGTCGAGGTTAAAGGCCACGCGGGGCAGATAACCGAAGTCTTCTAACAGGGTGAACAAGGGGAAGAAAATGGCCATGGGTGGCAGCATGACGCTGATGACCCAGGCCGTCGCCAGGTAAACGCCATCGATCAACAAGCCGTCCAGCCACCACACGAGGTTGATACTGGCAGCCAGCCCTTTGAGCCAGGGATGGATCGTGTCTAGCAGAAAGCCGGCGATCATGGCAGAGGGCACATTGGCCCCGGAGATGGTCAGCCAAAAGACCAACGCAAATAACAACAGCATCATCGGGAAGCCCCAGATACGGCTGGTGACAATGCGGTCGATGGTGCGGTCGAGGTCAAAACGACCTTCCTGGTCGGGGCGGGTGACGGCCCGGTCGGCGACGCGGGCGGCTTCGGTATAGACGCCTTCCACGATTTCCTGGTGGAAGTTGGTGCCTACACTGTAACGTAATTCCTGGGCATTGTTCAGGATGTCATTGACGGTGGGAGTGGCGTTGGTAGTCATGGAATAATATCCAGGGTGTGGGCAAATTCCTGGGTGGTTGCAGTGGGAATCTCGGCCAGCTCACCCAATTGCCCGTTGCGCATGGCGGCGATGATGCCCTCATCGCCATCCAGTAGGCGTTTGGCCACCCAGCGAGCATTGCTCAGTTTGGGGTAGGCCAGTTGGATTTCTTTGGTCAGGCTGTCGATGGCTTCGCGTACTTTGGGGCTTTCATTGCTGGTTCGCGGGGGCTTGCAGACGACTTTCCCAGAAGCGACGTCGTGTATGCTGGCAAGCAACTCTTCAAAGCCCTGTCCGAAGCGGGCGCTGGTGGGCACTACGGGCACGCCCAGGTCTCGCGCCAAACGACGCTCGTCTACCTCTAATCCTTTACGTTCGGCTTCATCAATCAGGTTCAGGCAAACCACGACCCGGTCGGTGATCTCCAGGACTTGCAAAACCAGGTTGAGGTTACGTTCCAGGCGGGTGGCATCCACCACCACCACGGTGACATCCGGGTTGCCAAAGAGAACAAAATCGCGCGCTACTTCTTCATCGAGGCTGGTGGCCAGCAGGGAGTAGGTACCCGGCAGGTCGACGATCTTGAAACGTTTGTCGGCGTATTCGAAGCCACCTTCGGCGCGCGCTACTGTTTTGCCGGGCCAGTTGCCGGTATGTTGGCGCAGGCCAGTGAGGGCGTTAAAGACGGTGCTTTTGCCGACATTGGGGTTGCCGGCCAGGGCGATGACGTAATCCCATTCGCTCATATCCACGCCCAGTTTTTTCAGGTTGGCGGCGTGATGGGCCGGACAGTCTGCACAGTTTGATGTATCTAGTTGGGAGTTCATTCTTCTTCCACGGGTTCTATTTTGATGTAATTGGCCTGATCTGCCCGTAAAGCGATCAAGGCATCACGAATAAGGTAGGCAGTGGGATCGCCCCCCGGACTGGTCAACTCGGCGCGGATGATGGTGCCGGGGAGGATGCCCAGGTCCATAAATCGTTGCCGTTCGGCGCCACGGCATTGCTGGGCGATGGCAAGCACCCGACCCGATTGGCCGCGTTGGAGGTCTTTGAGGCTGGACTGTGCTTGCGGCACAAGCTGCCCGTTGGCTTCGACAAAGATATTGTCGGCAGCCATAACAGGTAATTGAAGTCTGTGACCATTGCTGACCAGGGTGATGGCTTCATCATTGCGCTCGACGACTTCAACCAACATGCCAGAGTGCAATCCCAGGTTGTCCAATTCTTCTGCGATGGCTTGAGGCTCATCTTCCAAATGGACGATCTCGCCGCGTGTGCCAACAGGGGCACCGGAAAGTGTTTCACCAGCGTGGCGTCTCAGCTTTTCTCCCGTGCTGGGGATGGGGTCGCCGTGGGGGTCGTGGGAGGGATAACTGTATTTGCTGGCGAGGGCGTCCATCTCGGCAGGGGTCAACTGGTGTTCACGTTTCTCAGCCTGTTCGTGCCATTCCAGGGGAGAGTAGCCGCTATCCTCCGCCAAGTAGTGTTCCCAGAGGCGATGGGCGCGGATCAATTCGTGGGAGCGTTCACTGCCTGCTTCGGTCAGAGTTAATTTGCCCTCAGTCCTGGTAATCAGCCCCTGACTTTCCATGTTTACAAGTAGAGCCACGGTCTTATCGCGGGCCAGGTTCAGCACACCAGCGAGGCTATCCAGGGTGGGTGGTTTCTCTTCCAGTAGTCTGATCTGGATGTATTTGAGGGCGTCTTCGGTCAGTTCTCGCTGGCTGCGTCTGCGCAGGCTGCCGCGGTCGTACCAACGCCATAAGAAATAGGTAGCGGCCAGCACGATCAAGCCCGCGATCAATAAGGATAGGGGGGATGGCATATTTGCTCCGGTTTTTGCTTATGCTTCGACGTAGATCTGTTCGGTGATGTTTTGCCCCAGTACCACGACTTCGTCCTGGTTTTTGATCTTCAGATGGGTGTTCTTGTCATAATCCGAGTAATCTACAACTTTCACCTGAGTTTCGGGGGTGACGCCCAGATCACTGAGGTGGCGCAAGAGGTCGGCATCGGTATCGCGTACGCGTTTGATGGTGCCGCTGTCCCCTTTGCCCAGATCGCTCAAACGAGTTTCTGCCGAGGCAGGCATGCTCAGGTCGAGGCGGGGGATGGGGTCGCCGTGGGGATCGTGTTTTGGGTTGCCAAGTACAGCCGCAATGCGTTCCTCGAATTTCTCCGAGATGACGTGCTCCAGGCGTTCGGCCTCTTCGTGCACTTCGTCCCAGGGGTAACCCAAGATATCGTGAAGAAAGAGTTCCAATAAGCGGTGATGGCGCAGGGTTTCGAGAGCTTCATTCATTCCCGCTTCGGTGAGCACCACGCCACGGTGTTTCTGGTAATCAACGAGAGGAGGATTGGCGCTGGCCAGCTTTTTGATCATGCCGGTTACTGATGCGGGGGTGACTTCGAGATATTCGGCCAGTTTGGAGGTGCTGGCACGCCCTTCGGTTTGGCTGAGTTCGTAAATAGCTTTGAGATAATCTTCTACTGCCTGAGTAAGTTTGTCTTCCATTATTTTTCCTAAATATAAATTTAGATTAGCCTAAAGTTATTTTAGTGGATTTTGATTGTTTGTGCAAGTTTTTTCAAAGAACACCAAGCCTCGCTCATCTGTAGTTTCTCTCGAAGTCCCTCACGCAAAGCAAAATGAACCACAGATGAACGCGGATGAACACAGATAAGGCATGCAAATCTAAATCGGTTCGTTTGTGCTATTCGTGTCATTCGAGATTATCTTCCTTGCTCCTCTGTCCTTGACCAAACAAGCTTGCTTGACACCCAACAAGCCCCGCGCTATGCTCCCCGCATGCTAGCCATCATCGCCACTCTCACCCCTGAAGGCTTAATCGATACCCCTTATTCCGGCGACCGTATTTCCGAAATTGCCAACCAGGAACCCGAAGGTGTATACGATGTTACCCGCACTTATTCAGGTGGCCGCGCCCTGTTGCTGGAGGCTTATTTTGACCGTCTGGAACGCTCGGCACGATTGGAAGGCATTGATATCAAGCTGGAGCGATCATCAATAGGATCTGCCATCCGACAGTTATTAGAAAGAAGCGAATTTGAAGAAGCGCGCCTGCGCTTGACCGTACCTCGCGACAGGCCGGAAAACCTGATCATCGCCGTGGCGGACTACGCACCTTTTCGGGACCGGTTGAAGAAGGTCAAAGAACAGGGGGCGAAAGTCGCCACATTGTCTATTGCTCGCCAAAACCCTGCTGCGAAGACTAATGCATGGGTGCATGAACGCAATCTAGCAAAGTCCACCCTACCTAAAGACATTTACGAAGGCATCATTGTGGATGAGAATGGAAAATTACTGGAAGGTTTTAGCAGCAACTTCTATGCTATCCGACAGGGCGTTCTATACACGGCTGATGAAGGCATCCTGCCTGGCATTTCCCGCCGTATCCTAATGGAAGTTGCCCCTAAAGTTTTACTGGTTGAATTACAGCCTCCCGCAAGAGATCAAATCCCCATGTTCGATGAAGCTTTGTTGACTAGTAGCGGTCGTGGGATGGTGCCCATCGTAAAGTTGGATGATCACATTCTGGGGGATGGGCAACCGGGCTCACTCACACAGCAATTGATGGAGAGATATGATGAATGGGTGGAAGAGCATTTGGAGGTGATTTAGGTGCGTAGCCGAATTATCTTAGTGCCTCTTGCATTCATTCTAGCGGCATGTAATTTGCCAATAGTAACACCCATCGCAACTCCATCTCCATTACCTAAATCTACAAACACACCCAAATTAACATCTACAGCCGCACCTACTGAAACACAGTTCCCCACTCCATCGCCATCACCAACCATAACTTTATATCCAGAACCCGACGGCTGCCTCAAGCCCCCCGATGATTACACTCGTGTAGAAGTCAACGCCCAAACCCTCAACCAACGCACACTTTTCATGCTGCAACACGCCGCCAAATTATATGGTGGGCCAATCGATGTCGCCAACCTGGCGATCACACAAGGCTCTTATACAGATGCAGTGGGACTCAGTTTTGGCACACATGCAGGTGGTGGGGCGGTGGATATCTCCGTGGTAGCACGCGAACGTTTTGAGATCCTATGGGACGAGATCCCACCCCTGTTGCAGGCTCTGCGCACAGCTGGTTTTGCTGCCTGGCTACGTGAAGCCGGAGAACTTTCGCCTACCTCGGCTGTGCATATCCATGCAATTGCTATAGGTGACGCGGAAGCCTCTGCGGATGCTGAGGCGCAACTGACCGGTGAATATGGCTACTTCCGCGGCTACAATGGCTTGCCACCGGATTTTGGCGGCCCGGCTCTGGATAAATACGGCGAGCCTGTTATCTGTAACTGGATGCGCGAATTGGGTTACGCCGACCTGCGCGATTAGCTTTTGGCTTTCAGTCGCTCCAGGTATTCATCCGAATAATCGATCTTCAATTCGGCCCACATGGGGTAATGGTCGGACATCTGGTGGGTGCGCCAGTCTCGGTAATAGCGACTTTTCTCGTCTTTAGTACGTCTGCGGCCTTTGCGGTTGTGCGTATAGCCTTTTCCCATTCGAGCGGCGTAATGGGCTTCGTCCTCCGCCCGGAACACCGATTGGAAAAAACGGTAGACGCCTGAACTGACCGGCTCGTCAGCAAAGCGGTCTTTGCGCACGCGGAAAGCGATCTGGTCGTAGATCTTGTTCTCGCCGATATTAGTGGGCAGGTCCATCATCTTGTCGGGGACCTTGAAGCCATTCCCGGTTAGGGCCTTAAAGGTGTCGTCGCTTTTCTTGAAGATGTTGAAGTCGCCCAATAAAATGAAGTTACGGGCCCAGGCGCGGTCATCCTGGGAGCGTTTGTTGATGAACTCGGCGATCTTGCCGATCTCTTCCACCCGACGAGGATCGTTAGCGTCACTGCTGCCGTAGAGGATGTGCACACTCACCAGGATAAAGCGGCTCCAGCCAGCCTGGAAACCGACCATGAAGGGGGTGCGTGCGACCTGTAACTGAGGCATGTAAATAGTTTTGCCATCGGCGTCTTTCTGGCGTTTAGGGGGAAAGGTGATCTCGCTGGCCAGACCGCCCATTTTTACTTTGCGCGAGTCATACAAAAAAGCCATGCGTTCCTGGTTACCACGCGAGCCTTCGGTGACGTCCGTGACGAGATAATCCCAGTAACCGCCCAGGATCTTGAGGACTTCTTTTAGAGCCGTCAGGTCGCGGTTGACCTCCTGCACTGCCACAAGGTCAAAACGGGCGATGATCTCTGCGATGAAGTAATAGGCATCACGGGTGCGTTTGCCGTATTTGCCAGAGTCGAATTCGCGGATGTTCCAGGTTGCCAACAAGAGGGACTCGTGCAGGCTGCGCTGGGGCACGTTACGGTCGAGTGAACTGCGTAGGGTCAGCAAGCGGTCGATGATGAATTTGTCTTCGGCGCGCCTGCTATTGAGGCCACTGTAAAAGGGCATTTCTCCTCCTCACTAGGAAATGGTGAACTCGATTTATCTTCTCAAGTCTTTTTGATTATACAAGGCCACTAGCTTGACCTGCATAGACATTTATCCTTATTTCAGGGTCTCAATCCCCAGCTGGTTGAACTGCTTGCCTTTGCCTCCAAGCGGTGGCCACGATGACACCTAACAGAACCAAGGACCCACCTGCGAACTGCAATGGTCCTGGTACCTCCTGAAAGATCAGCCAGGCCCACACAATGGTCAATACAGGGGTCAGGGTTAGCACAATGGTGTGGATGCTAAGTGTCAGGCGGCGCAGGGCAATGTAGTAGAGGGAGCGAGAAATGACCACGTCGGTGGTGCCGAAGATCAACAGCAGTATGATGGTTTGGCCATTTGGTACGGTGAAGGTCCCACCACCCCCCAGGGCAAAAATGAAAGTGAACAGAGTGGTGAATACAATGCGGAAGGTGAAGAAACTAATGAAATCCATCTCATCCCCGTAGCGCTTGGTGATGGCGGTATGGAGTACATAAAATGTATTAGACAACAATATTAACAAAGCCCCAAAGCGCAGGTCCAGGCTGGGTTGATAGGTAATGACGAAAACACCAGCTATGGCCAGGGCTGCACCCAGCCATTGCGCGGTTGTCAGGCGTTCGCGTAGCCAGAAAAGGCCTAATGCCAGGGCGATGATGACCCCGAACTGGGATAGCATCGAGGCGGTGCCAGGGTCGACCAATTGGGCAGCCTGATAAGCGAGGTTGGTAGCAGTGCCCACAAACAAGCCAATCGATAAAAAGAACCAGATATTTTTCCGCAACAAGGAGAAATCCAATTTGCGGGTTACCAGGCCATAGATGGTCAGTTGAAGGGAGGCCACTGACATGTAATAAAAGGCAGCTACGGACGGATCAAGGCGGTCCCCCAAAAGACGTGCGCTGATGAAGAAGAGCGAGTCGACCACTAATAAAGAAGCAAGTAAAGGTAAGGTGCGCATGAAGGCAAATTATAGACGATAAGGAAGTCTGTTGGTCAGTTAGTCCATGTGGGCGGATGATCGGAGGGATATGGAATCATTCCGTTTTTGAGTAGTTTGGGGTCCGTGTTTACTCACGTTTTATTCCTATTTTCAGAATTTTGTTCAGAGCCTAACTGTAGAATTAATTAACGTCAAAGCTATTCCCTTGTGGAGAGGGCTCAATGCTGTATTTCGTCTTGATTCCAGTGGGTTTCCTATGTCTAACAGCCTTCGATTGGTTTTTTAATCGCGGCATACGTATTCCTAAATACCTGGCAGGTACGTTAGGGGTGATCTTGATATTGATCGCGCATGTTGGTATCAGCTTCAACGGACCGAGGCTTGGGCTTCCCAATAGTTTTATTCCTCTTGGATGGTTCCTGCTGGTATTTGGGGCGCTATGGAGTGTGTATGCATTGTTCATTGATATCCCCTTCCAGCGCACTTATCTGGGTGTAGAAAATGACCCTGATGGTCTGGTGACGACAGGGCTGTATGCACTCTCACGCCATCCTGGTGTGCTGGGCTACGCCATCATGATTCCGGGGCTTGTGCTGGTCACGCAACGGCAATGGGCGCTGGCTGGGGGTTTGTTGGCGCTGGGCTTTGACATTCTACATGTGTGGTTGCAAGACCGTTATTTCCTGCCGCAGATGTTCGCAGAATACCCAAATTACCAGCGCAGCACCCCGTTCCTTGTTCCCAACCCTGCATCTGTGCAGCGCTTTGCTGCCAGCATCAGACAGCCCCTGCAACCGGAGCGTCGCATACAGCCGCGCTATGCTGTTGAAGGTGTGCAACTTTTCTCCTTAACTGACAGATTGCCTATTGGTGAAGTGCTTGATCTCTCCTTGAGTGGTATGAAGGTGCGTGCCCAACGCGCTTTTGATGCAGGTGAAAACCTGCGACTGGGTATACGCTTTTTTCAGTCGGCCATTTCTCCTACGGAGATCGAGATTGACTCGCGGGTTGTGTGGCACGGTATTACCTTGGGTGGGGACTATGAAATGGGGCTCAATATGGAGCCAGGCAGTGAACAGATCGGTATATTCCAGCAAGCCATTGGCACATTGGCTGGATGATAGGATAAGCGCCTATGACCCCTGGTGAATTCCTAATAGCATACGAAGCTGCCCTGGCTACTCAGGATTGGGGCCAAGTGGCCCCCCTTGTGCATGAAGATGCTACCGTGACGTTTAGTAACGGGGTTGTTTATAAAGGGATCAATGCCGTACAGGGGGCATTCGAGAAAAACTTTTCAAGTATTAAGAGCGAAGAATATTCAATTGCAGGCATTCATTGGGTTAGGGAAACTGCGAAATACGCAGTTTGTAATTATACATATCATTGGCAAGGCATCATCAATGGAGAACTTGCCGGCGGTGCTGGCCGTGGTACTTCTGTGTTGGTCAATGAGAACAGACGTTGGCTGTTGCTGGCTGAACATCTGACCCGACAAGCCTAGATGCTTTCAATGTAGAAGGGGGCTTGGTTTCCGAATAACCTTACTCACCTGATAAAATTGACATATGTTGCGAATAAAACCTTTGCTCATCGTGCTTACAACAACTGGCCTCTTTCTCTCTGCCTGTGATGCGGCTCAGGCAGCTTTTGCACCCAGCCCAACACCGACCGAAACAGCTACGCCTCTGCCCACAAGCACAGCCACACTGACCCCCACCGCCACTGCAACAGAGACCTTAACGCCCACACTCACGCTGACTGTGACGGAAACAGCCACGATTACGCCTACGGCTACGCTGGACGTGTTGCACGTCATCATCGACGCAGAACGCGCTTTTTGCCGCTATGGCCCCGGCACTGCTTACCTCTATTCGCACGAACTCAACGCTGGTGATCTGGTGATCATTGAAGGCAAGAACTACGCAGGCACCTGGTTGTGGGGCACTCCCCCCGACCTGGAGCGGAACTGCTGGTTCGCGGCTTCCGTGGGCACCATGATCGGTGATGTCAACGATGTCAATTCATTCACCACCAGCTTGCCCCGCACTACCTTTGTAGGGCCGGTCACGACTGTCACTGCCACGCGTGACGGCAATACGGTCAACATCACTTGGAATGACATCAACGTGCAGCCGCCGGAAGATGCACGCGGTTACCTAGTGGAAGCTACAGTATGCCAGAATGGTTTCCTCATCCCGGTGGCTTTCCACACAGATGGCTTATCAATGAGTATCCAGGATGATCCCAGCGCCTGTGCAGATCAAGGTGTTTCGAGCGGGGTGGTCTATGGTGTTGAGAAACATGGTTATACGGACCCCACGCCGATTCCCTGGCCGTAGAATGGCGATGTCCTTCAAAAGCCTGCTTGGCCGATTGCTGATCATCCTTGTATTTGGAATAAGTGCTTGTCAATCACCACCTGTACAAAGACTGACGCCTCAACAGATTTTTGAAGAATCAGATTTGACCACAGGCATCCAAGGTCTGGCCGAAATTCAGACACGTCTATCCGCCGAGGATACTACTGGCCCTTCGCCCTACAAGGGAGCGATTTTCGTGTATGAAGTTGAGGGAGAGTCAATTGGCCAATTCTTCCCCGATGAGCACGGTTTGTTTAAGGTTGCCTTACCTCCTGGGGAGTATCGCCTGGTTGCTGACCAACCATTGATCAGGAATTTTGAGTATCCCGTGGTGGTCCCAGCCCAGGGCTTTTTGGAGATCGATCTTCTTTTTGAGATCCCGCTCACCTGATATGGCAGATATAAACTTGACCGCATTTCTCCCCTATGGCATAATGCCGTTCACAATTGAAAACCAACGCTGTGATGGAAACGAGTAAATTTGGAAGGTGTTGATAGCGAACCTGGAATCAGTGGAAGCCGGGCCAATACCCCAAGATGAAAATCCTTCCGGAGCATCCAATCTGAATGGCTGAAAAATCAGCTTAATAAGTGTGGACGGAGTTGCTCTCCGATAACAAAGCCCGGTCATGATGGTGGCCGACAAAGAGCCTGTCAACAAGGCAGGAATGCGGGTGGTACCGCGGAAGTGATAAATGCTTTCGTCCCAAATGAGGATGAAAGTTTTTTGTTTAATGCCCTACACCCTTTGGGCGAGGGAACAGGAAACAGTGAGCAGGAATCAGGTAAATCACTTTACTGACTGGCCTGACCCCCAATCCCTGTTTCCCGATAACTGATGTATTTGGAGTGAATATGGCATTCAAAGACGTGCCCAACAAAGTAGATTACATCGCCCAGGAACATGAAATGCTGGGCTTCTGGAAGGCGTCCAATGCCTTTGAAAAACAGCGCGAAATTCATAAAGGTCAGGAACCATGGTCATTCATTGATGGGCCAATTACGGCCAACAACCCAATGGGCGTGCACCACGGTTGGGGCCGCACATACAAGGACCTCTATAACCGCTACTGGACGATGCGCGGCCGCGAGCTACGCTACCAGCAGGGCTTTGACTGCCAGGGTCTGTGGGTCGAGGTTGAGGTCGAGAAGGAAAAAGGCTTCCAGTCCAAGAAGGATATTGAGGAATATGGCCTGGCTGAATTCGTCAAGGAATGTAAGGCCCGCGTCTTGCGATTTGCGGCGGTACAGACAGAGCAGTCGGTACGTCTCGGCTACTGGATGGATTGGAATGATCCTGATAAATTGCGCGAATTGGCCGATAAGTTGCTGGCCGATCCGCTGGAAGAACTCACTGTCGAAGGACCCAATGGCCCTGTTACGGATACGGTAGAGAACATCGTGGGACGGCTGGGCCTGCCCGAGTTGGGTGGTAGCTACTTCACCTTCTCCACCGAGAACAACTACATGATCTGGCAGTTCCTCAAGAAATGCCATGATAAAGGCTGGCTCTATCGCGGGGCAGACAGCATGCCCTGGTGCCCGCGCTGTGCCACGGCCATCAGCCAGCATGAGATCGTCACGGATGGTTATGCGGACATCACGCATCGCGCGGTCACTCTCAAGTTCCCTTTGCGGGAGCGCGAAAATGAAAACCTGTTGGTATGGACGACTACACCCTGGACCTTGACCAGCAACGTGGCCGCCGCTGTGGGCCCGGAATTGGATTACGTCAAAGTCAAGCAAGGTGATGATGTCCTGTATCTGTCCAAGGGTACGCTGAGTATGCTCAAGGGTAAGCACGAGGTGGTGGGTGAGTTGAAGGGGGTTGAGATGGAAGGCTGGACCTATGATGGTCCCTTCGATGACCTGCCCGCAGCTCAACAGGCCGGTGGTCGTTCTGATGTTAAAGAAGCTATTGAAGGCATTGAGGTCTCGGCCAAAGAAGCACACCGCGTGATCCTCTGGGATGAGGTGGGTGAGGATGAGGGTACGGGCATTGTGCACATCGCTCCCGGCGCAGGTGCAGAAGACTTCCGTCTGGGTGTGGAACATAAGCTGCCCGTCATCGCGCCGTTGGATGAGGAAGGCTTTGTCGTTGATAAATTCGGCTGGCTGTCCGGTAAGCAGGTCAGTGAGGTCGCTCCGTTGATCTTTGATGACCTCGATAAAAAGGGTGTGCTGTATGACGTACACGATTACAGCCACCGCTATCCAACTTGCTGGCGCTGCAAGACCGAACTGGTTTTCCGCCTGGTCGAAGAGTGGTTCATCAGCATGGGTGAGAGCTACGAGAAGCCGCGCGAAGAACTGACCGCTGAAGAAAAAGACCGCAGTTTACGCTACCAGATTATGGATGTGGTTGACCAGATCCGCTGGATCCCCGAATTTGGGCATGCCCGCGAGATGGACTGGCTGCGCAACATGCATGACTGGATGATCTCCAAGAAGCGTTATTGGGGCCTGGCTCTGCCAATCTGGGTGTGCGAGGATTGCGAGCACTATGACGTGATCGGTGATGAGCATGAACTGGAAGAGCGCGCCACAAAGGGATGGGATGAATTTGTAGGCCATACACCGCATCGCCCGCACGTAGATGCCGTTAAGGTAGCATGCCCAGAATGTGACGGCACAATGAGTCGCATCCCTGATGTGGGCAACCCCTGGCTGGACGCCGGTATTGTCAGCTTCAGCACTTTGAGCTACCGTGCCGATCGTGAGTACTGGGATAAATGGTATCCGGCCAATTGGATTAGTGAATCCTTCCCCGGCCAGTTCCGCAACTGGTTCTATAGTCTACTGGCCATGGGCACGGTGATCGACAATTCACCGCCTTTCCTGGAGAACTTTGGCTATGCCTTGCTCTTCGCGGAAGATGGACGCGCCATGCATAAAAGCTGGGGCAACTCCATCGAGTTTAACGAGGCTGCCGACAAGATGGGCGTGGATGTGATGCGCTGGTTGTATTGCGCGCATAAGCCGGAGAACAATCTATTATTTGGTTATGGTCGTGCGGAGGAAACCCGCCGCCGCTTCCTGATTCCCTGGTGGAACGTCTACAGCTTCTTCACAACTTATGCCAATCTGGACGGTTGGACGCCAAAAATTGCCGACTTTGACCCCGCTTTCCCTGAAGGGGCGACGCCACAAAGTGACAACCCGCTGGACAAGTGGGTGCTGGGACGTCTCAATCAGGTCGTGGAACGCCTGACCGTGGCCCTTGAGAATTCGGATGCCTTTGCTGCAACGCTGGCCGCAGAGCCTTTCCTGGATGACCTGACTAACTGGTACGTGCGACGCAGCCGCCGGCGCTTCTGGCGCAGCGAGCTGGATGCCGATAAGGGCGCCGCTTACGAAACGCTTTGGCACGTGTTGGTCAAGCTGGCGAGGACGCTGGCGCCCATCGTGCCATTCGTGACCGAGGTGATGTACCAGAACCTGGTGGCCGAGCAAAACGAAGATGCTTATGGTAGCGTCCATCACACAAGTTGGCCCGAAGTCGACGCTGCTACGCTGAATGAAGAGCTGCTCAAGGAGATGGAACTGGCGAGGCGTGTAGCCAGCCTGGGCCTTAGTGCCCGCGAAAGTGCTGCCCTCAAAGTGCGCCAACCCCTGAGCAAAGTCATGGTGCATGCCGGAGCAGATGCCAAATTGAGCGCTGAAATGGTTGAGATCGTGGAAGATGAGTTGAACGTCAAGGCATTGGAATTTGTTAGCGATGCTGGTGCATTAGTGGAATACCGCGTGATGCCCGATAACGCCAAACTGGGGCCGCGTTTTGGCGCTGATTTCCCCAAGTTGCGCGCTGCTTTGGATGCCCTGGATGGCAATGAAGTCAATGCCAAAGTGGAAGCTGAAGAAACCATTGTGGTCAGTTTGAATGGGGAGGATGTGGAACTGACTTGCGATGAGGTACTGGTCAATACGCAACCTGCCGAGGGGCTGGCTGTGGCTGTTGATAAGTACGCTACGGTGGCTATTGACTCGGTGCTGACGCCGGAACTCAAAGCCGAGGGGCTGGCGCGTGAGGTTGTACGCCGCATCCAATCCATGCGCAAGGACGCCGGTTTTAACATCGAAGACCGCATCACGACTTATTATCAAGTAGACGGCGATCTAGCCGAGGTATTTGCGGAATGGGCCGATTACATCAAACAGGAAACTCTGTCTAATGAGTTGGTAGATGGCGCAGTGTCGGATAGTGCCCATTCGGATACACATAAGGTGGATGGGCAGGAATTGGTTTTGGGCGTGGAGAAGAAGTAATCACAGAGAAATACGGGTGAACACAGATTGGTACGGGCGTCGCATGCGACGCCCGTACTTGTTGTATGATTAGTTGAATTGGCCTAATTCAAGGAGTGAACATGCCCTATCACCTTGCCCAACTTAACATTGCCAAAATGATCTATTCGGTTGAAGACCCACGCATGGCTGAATTCATGGACAACCTTGACCCAATCAACCAGCTTGCAGAAGAAGCTCCTGGATTTGTGTGGCGTTTGCAAACCGAAGAGGGTGATGCGACGGCCATCCGCGCTTTTGAGGATCCAAAGATCCTGCTCAATATGTCTATGTGGGAAGATGTTGAATCCTTTCGGAATTATGTGTACAAAAGCCAACACCTGGACTTTTTCAAGGACAGAGAGAAATGGTTCGAGCCGATGACCGAGGCGCATATGGTCATGTGGTGGGTGGCTGAAGGACATCTCCCCGATGTGGAAGAAGCCAAAAAGCGCTTGGAGATGTTACGTGCCAATGGCCCTACACCCAGGGCTTTCACTGTTGCCAAGAACTTTGAACCTGAAGTGGAATAGAGACTAAGACAAATTATGCAAGAACTCATACAAGATGCCATGCAGCGCGTATCAAATTATTTGACCGAGGTCCAGACACGACGTGTATCTCCTTCGCCGGAAGCTTTGCAGGCTCTCGCCGAACTTGAATTCCCAATGCCGGACAAGGGTATGGCGGTGGCGGAGGTATTACGTTTTCTCGACGAGATCGGCTCACCGGCCACAGTGGCAAGCGCAGGCGGGCGTTATTTTGGATTTGTGACTGGAGGCTCATTGCCAGCGGCTCTGGCTGCCAAGCAACTGGCCAGCGCCTGGGATCAGAACACGGGGTTATATGTCATGTCGCCCATTGCAGCCAAATTGGAGATGATGGCCAATCAATGGCTGGTCGATTTGCTTGAGTTGCCGGCCAGCACAGCGGTGGGCTTTGTCACAGGGGCCACGATGGCTAACTTCACAGGATTGGCTGCAGCGCGGCACGCGGTTCTCGAGAGAGCAGGTTGGAACGCAGAAAAGCAGGGCCTTTTTGGTGCGCCTGAGGTAAAGGTGGTGGTGGGGGAGGAATACCATGCCAGCATGAAAAAAGCCCTCAATCTGATCGGCTTTGGTAGCGAGCGCGTCATTAAAGTGCCTGTGGATGAACAGGGGCGCATGCGTGCGGATGCCTTGCCTGAAATGGATGCCATGACGGTATTGTGTCTGCAATCGGGCAACGTCAACAGTGGCGCGTTTGACCCGGCTGCTGAGATCATCCCTGCCGCGCAAGATGCAGGGGCCTGGGTGCATGTGGATGCGGCTTTTGGTCTGTGGGCGCGTGCCAGCGATGAATTAAAACGCCTTGCTATTGGCCTGGAACTAGCTGACTCGATTTCGACCGATGCTCACAAATGGTTGAACGTTCCCTACGATTGTGGACTGGTTTTTGTGAGAGAGCCTCAGCATCTGGTGGCAGCCATGACGGAGCAGGCCGCTTATCTCATCGAGAGCAACACGCGCGACAATATGCAGTTCACCCCTGAGATGTCACGGCGGGGGCGCGGGATTGAGGTATGGGCAGCCTTATTATCTCTGGGTAAAGAAGGTCTAGCTGAGTTAGTCGAGCGCAACTGCCGTCAGACCCGCCGCTTTGCGGAGGGCCTGCAAGCGGCCGGATATGAAGTGTTGAATGATGTCGTGCTCAATCAGGTGATGGTCAAATTTGGAGATGCCGAGATAACCAACCAGGTCATCTCCGCGGTTCAGGAAGAGGGCACAATGTGGGCCGGGGGCACAGTGTGGCAAGGGTACACCGCCATGCGTATCAGCGTTTCTTCCTGGGCCACGACAAATGAGGATATAGAAGCTAGTTTAGCAGCCTTGTTGCGTGTAGCCAACGAGTTAATCGAAGGTTAGGGGCAGTAATGATAATCAATTTTGAACCTGGCGAAACCAACATCCTCTGCACCAGACTGGATAAATCGTTGCACTTCTACCGGGATATCCTAAATTTCCAATTCGTCGAAGAAGAGGAGGGGGCAGTACGTTTGAAGTGCGGTGATGGATATTATTTGTTACTTCCTTTTGCCCAGTCCCAGAGTTCCGCCGATGGATACCTGTCTGTGGCTACCTTTTCGATAGATCTACTGGTCAACGATCTGGAGGCGGTAGTCAGTTATTTCAAGGAAAACGATGTGGTGTTTGCTGAGGATTGGGAGGCAGGAAAGCCGAATTTTGTCATCCGCGACCCGGATGGCCTCTTCATTGAGGTCGTTGGGAAAGGATCATCATCCGCCTAGTCTGGGGTTTGGGGCAAGCACCTGAGTGCTTTGGGACGTTCGTTCAGGGTGTAGTCGCTTATGTTTTGTGGGGATAAAATTCGCACCAATGTCAACAAGTAAAAATATCCAAAGGTCTGGAATTGTGCCCAGGGTAGCCTGGCTGTACGTGCTGGGGGTTTTATCCTGGGCCGCAGTCTATTTCCTGGCTGGGGATCGTATCCTCTATTTTGAGTTCATCAATGCTCTCGCTGTGTATTTTTTCATCCCCCTGCCACTTATGTTTATATTTGCCTGGCGTAAGGGAGACAAGGGTTTGGGATTGGCTAATGCATTGATGCTGATCGTGTTTTTGGCTTTGTGGGGCCCATTATTTGTTCCCAATAGTGGGCAAGCTTCAAATGGGGCGGAGACCTTCAAGGTGATGACCTACAACCTCCAGGGCAATGCCGGAGATGTAAATGACAGCATAGAGGCGATACGCACAGAGGATGCTGATGTGCTGCTTTTGCAGGAGATCACGCCACAGGTCGCAAATGCCTTACGTGAGCATTTGAGTGAAAGCTATCCTTGGCAAAACCTCGACCCGCGACCTTATGCCAGCGGCATGGCAATTCTAAGTAAATTGCCCATGGAGACCTTGCAATTTGAGTGGGTCGATCGGTGGAATGGTTGGCCTCAGGTGGTGCAAGTGGAACTGGGGGGACAAAAAGTAACTCTAATTAACGTGCATCTGCATGCGTCTCGGCCAACACTACCCAGCCTGGTAGAGAAAGCCGCCGCAAACCGTGAGCGCAATGCGGCTTCATTGATGGATGTCATCGCTCAGGTCTCTCAGGACGGGCCGGTCATCCTTGCAGGGGATTTCAATGTTACCCACCTCAGCACAGTTTATAAGACCATCACAACTCAATTGGATGATGCCTGGATGCTGGCGGGCTTTGGTTTTGGGCATACCTTCCCGGCAGATGCCGATCCGCCCGGTTTATTGGCCTGGAAGCGTGGTGTTCCTTTGCCTCAAAAGATCGTACGTATCGATTACATTTTCCATACGGGTGACCTCCTTCCGCAGGATGCATACCGGGGTGTGAACCTGGGTGGGTCGGATCATCGGGCTGTAGTCACAGTTTTTGAATTGGCCGGAAAATGAAAAGAGGCTCCCAATTAGGGAGCCTCTTTTTAAGGTGATTTCTCAGTTTCTTTTATGGTAAGTTGCCATCCGAATTGTAGAACCAATCGTATGCGAAGAAACCGGATGAGGGGCTTTGGAAACGAATGGCGATCTGGTCACTACCCTTGAGCGAATCGGGGATAGGATAGGTAACCACAAAGCTGCCGCCAGCACCAGTAGTTTGAGTCCCGATCACAATGCCATTAATGCCCTGGCTTCCTAATGGCCCCATTGTGACGGTGAAGGCATCATCGGCAGGGGCATTGACCACTTGTAATGTGACTTCAGTGTCTTCTACCACATCCAATATTTGTGTGTAGGGGTGGCCGGAGTAGAAGCCTTTTGCATAGGGATTGAAGGCCGAGGAGGTTGTGCTTTCTCCCTGTAGTTTAAAGGTGCCCTGAACCTCCCAGTCATCATTATTGGTTACCACAGTGAAGGCGTAATCCAGCGTGAAGGGATTCTCAAGTCGTACGAAGAACTCTGTGTCTCCCAGCACACGACTGGGCAGAGGCACGGTGAAGGTGAAGTAGCGACCGTTGTCCTGGGTAAGCGTACCCATAAGTTGGCCGCCGCTGATCTCATTGCCGATGCCCGTTTTGCCCACGATGACCTTATATTTTTCATTGCCGTGCGGGTAACGTACGACTTTGATGGTCACGGATTTGTCCATGACCACATCGTGGATCCAGAAACTGGGGCCATTGGGAACCGACGCTGAACTGCCGGCCGAGTCTGAAGAGGTTGCTCCCTCACCAGTCAGGCTGATACCGCGATCTTCATTCCAATCGTCATTGTTCATGAAGATATTGTAGGTAAAAGCTCCGGAGGAAGTATTCTGGATTTGCAATGCTAGGAAGCGCTCACGCTTGAAGCGAGAGGGGATGGAGAACTCAATGGCGAAAGTATCGCCAAGGGTTCCGTCCAATTTGCCAACGCGCACGGGGTCAAATTGGGCACCTATCAAGCCCATGGTCACGCGGAAGTTTTGCGAACTGGGGTAATTTTCCACGCGGATGCGCACGAAATCATCGCGTTCTACATGCTCAAACCACCAGCGGGGACCGTTGGGGAAGGAGACCGATTCCACTGGTTTGGGTTGGGGGGCTGCAGCCACTTGCAGTGGCAGTAGCATGGCTGCCAGAATCAGCCAATAAACTAATCTTTTCATGAGATTTCACCTCGTATCAACATACACATTCCTACTGAGTGTGACTATACAATAGGACTATAACTGGCGCAATCAATCTTTTTGTCCAGTTGTGTTTTGCTTCCAAGGTGCAAGAAATCTGCCAAACGGGGTCAAAAGGAAACAGGGAATAGGTAACAGGAATGAGGGAGGCTCGATTATTCCACAATGCCTTCAATAAGAAAAAAGAGCGGGCAGAAGCCGCTCCTTTTCTTGATTCCTATATGTTATTCCTGCTTATGGATGGTTGTTGTTATAGAACCAGTTGTATGAGAAGTAGCCTGTTGTATGGCTTTGCAGCCGAATGGCAAGACGGCTGGACCCAGCTAATGATGCTGGGATCGTGTACGTCGCGGTAAAGCTGCCTGTGCCTGCTGCTTGCGTGTCAACTTTGATACCGCCGATAGCCTGTGTACCGTAGGCACCGATAAGCACATCATAGATGTCTCCAGGTATGAAGTTGACTCCACTGATGGTCACGGTTGTATCTTTCTTGACAGCAGTGATGTTGAAGGTGGGGATGCCCACGATGGGGCCACCGGTGCCGCCAGAAGAACTGGATGAACTTGAAGTACTTGTTGTACTGGTCTGCGGGACGCTGATCGGGTTGGTGAAACTGGTTGATGCTACGAAACTGCTAGTGGTACTTTCCAGACTGACGACCAGAGTTTCTGCCTTTTTGATTTCATCCGGGATCAGGAACTCCTGGTGTATGGTGCCCTTATTGCCGGTATCAACCTTTTCCAAAACGGCGTTATTCGCTCCGGGCTTGGTAAGCCTGACACGTACGATTTCGTTAGTAGGCAAGCCAGAAGCAGTCAGTACAAAACTGGTGTTCTTGACCACCTTACTAATACTTAATAAGGCCGATGAGCTTGACGAACTGGTGCTTGAACTTGTCCCGCTGGAAGACGTCGGCCCCCCGGTACCACCGCTACTGCCCGAACTGGTGTTGTTGTAGAACCAGTTGAACGAATAGTAGCCTGTGGTGGGAGATTCCAGCCGGATCGCTATCCGGTAATCTCCTTTGAGCGCTGCCGGGATCGAGTAGGTGGCCGTAAAGGAACTGCTATTGCCCGTACTTTGTGTGCCAACTTTGGTCCCGCCGATCGCTTGTGTGCCATAAGCACCCATGAGCACATTGTAGGTGTCATTTAACAAGAAATTACTGCCACTTATTGTGACTGTACTATCGGTGACTACACTGGAAATTGCAAATACCGGAATGCCCGCCTCGGGTGGGGCGGCCACACCAGCCCCGATGGGGCTGAGCAGGGCGATCAGTAGCCCTGCAATGAGAACGCGTTTCACGTTGTCCTCCTCATGCCTGTAGATTTAGTGGTGCGTTAACTATACAAGAATCGGAAGGTGGATTCAATCCACATTATGAATTCAACACGATTATGCTATGATTGCTGCCTGTTATGGAAAAGCGCTCAAATTGGCTAAAAAACCTCGTTCTGCTGCTTAGCTGGCTCTATTTTTTTGTGCTGCTAGTGTGGCTTTTGTTGTACTTATTTACCGGTGATGACAACGGTTTTTTGGGTTTGTTTAACGCCTTTGCCGTCTATCTATTCGTACCCCTGCCGCTTGTGTTATTAGTTGCTCTCGGAACACGTAATCTGCCCTTGATCGGTGGATCCGTGATCTTTGTAGCAGTGTTTTTCACGTTTTGGGGAAATTTGTTTTTGCCGCGCAGTCTGCCCCAAGATGAAGCAATGGCCTTGCGGGTGATGACCTACAATATTTTTGGCCGCGGCCGCGCATTGCAACCGGTCCTGGATACGATCGCCCTGGAACAGGCCGATGTAGTGTTCTTGCAAGAAGTGACCTTTGAAGCCGCGGATGCTTTGCAAACTGATTTTGGCGAGACGTACCCTTACCAGTTGATGCGAGCGCGTGCTGGGGCTGGTGGCCTGGGCGTTATCAGTAAATACCCTTTAACTATCCAGGATGGCTCGCCGCCCGGAGACTGGGGTAAAGGCGTCCAGATCCTCAGCATGGATTGGGATGGAATTACGATCACGCTGATCAACTTCCATTTCGAGACCACTAACCTGGGCCGTCTGATGCGCATCGACGAGCAGTTCCGTGAACGTGAAGGCAATGCCCAGGCACTGGCCGATTATGTGACAGGCTATTTAGGGGATCAGTTGGTCATCGCCGCCGGGGATGCCAATACGGTACACCTCAGCAAAGCCTATCAATCGATTACCGCCACAGGTTTGCGAGATGCCTGGTGGGAAGCCGGCAGTGGGTTGGGTAACACATTTCCTGGTTCGCCCTTTCCCAATACGAATAGGGTTTCCCTGGGGCGTTCTCCTTTAGGGTCACTGGCTCTGCCGGAATGGTTGGTGCGTATTGATTACATTTTTTATTCGCCCAACTGGCAAGCGGTAGAGGCACATGTGGCTGATGTCAACGGCGGCAGCGACCACCGCGGAGTGGTTACCGAGTTGATCATCTTTCAGGAACAATGATCTATGTACATTGCCAACCATCCTACTATCACTACCAATAAAGGCCTGCGCCCCACTTACGTTGAGGTTGACCTGGGGCGACTGACCGATAATTACAAGGCCATCCAGTCCAAGGTGGGTGACGTAACCGTCATGCCGATCCTCAAAGCCAATGCCTACGGGCATGGTCTGGTGGAAGTGGCCAAGCATATGGCCACACTGGATGTTAAACAATTGGGTGTGGCTTATCTTGAAGAGGCCCTCTTGTTACGTGAGGCTGCCATTCAATTACCCATCTTTGTGCTTGGTGGCATTTTGGATAGTCAGGTTCCTATGTTCCTTGAACATGATCTTACCCTGGCTGCTTCCTCATTGGAGAAGTTAAAGCAGGTTGATGAAGCTGCGGAGGCGATGGGGAAACGTGCAAAGGTTCACCTGAAGATCGACACGGGCATGGAACGTATTGGCGTGCATTATTACAGTGCTGAGAGTTTGTTGGAAGCCTCCCTCAAATGCAAACATGTGGAAATTGAAGGCATCTTTTCCCATTTTGCCAATGCCGATGCTGCCGATCTGTCTTCGGCGCGTTTACAAATAGAACGCTTTGAGGAAGTGTTGGACTTCTACGAGCGGCGCAGTGTGCCTACCCCTCTACGTCATATGGCAAATTCCGGTGCCATCCTGCAATTGCCGGAGAGTTATCTGGATATTGTGCGACCGGGTATTCTCCTCTTTGGTGTATATCCTTCCCATGAAGTGCAACAAACTGTGGCTGTGCAACCAGCTTTATCCTGGAAGTCGACGGTCGTGTATTTTAAAGTGGTCAAGCCAGGACATCCCGTCAGCTATGGCTCCACCTGGGAAAGCGACCACAATGTGCGGGTGGTGACCGTGCCAGTGGGGTATGGCGACGGCTATTTCCGCAGTATGTCCAACAAGGCCGAGGTCATGCTTAGCGGAAAACGTTATCCGGTGGTGGGTCGGGTGTGCATGGACCAGTTCATGGTCAACATCGAATGGGATTCAGCCTATAACGGGGATGAAGTTGTTCTGGTGGGCGAGATGGAGGGGGAACGTATCACGGTGGAAGACCTGGCCGCCTGGGCAGGTACGATCCCCTATGAAGTCCTGACAAATATCAACACGCGTGTGCCGCGTGTCTACATCTAAACTTTTTGTTGAGCTAATAAACTCCGTTCGTCTGCATAATCAAGTTTTCTTAGAGCATTTTCTGCAAACATCCATTGCAGTTCATCAACTTCTTCATTAACGACAAAGTCATTTTCTTCTGCTATGGTCATGTGCCAATATAGAACGATCTTGGGGTTCTGCCCAATAGTGTAGGTCGTACTACCTGCAAATTCCCCCAACTTAACTTTATAGCCCGTTTCTTCGCTCACTTCCCGCAGCGCGGCCTGCTCCCAGGTTTCGCCTTGCTCTAACTTGCCTTTGGGCAGGGTCCAATCATCGTAGCGGGGACGATGGATGATGGCGATCTGTTTGCCTTCGGGCGCGTCTTTCCAGAGCAAACCCCCGGCGGCTTCGATGACTGTAGTCTCTTTCATAGTTGGGGGGAATTATGCATCGGACGGTAAAAGGTCACAGTAGTAGAAGTGTTCTTCACGTAACACGACTTCTCCTTTCTTTACTGCAATAGGCTGTGTAAAGATGGGGCCATCATATACAAAGGTGTGGAATTCGCCATTCTCACCGCAGGGGTCGGCGCTTTCCGGCAGGTCATTTAGCATGGCGCCATCGAATTCCCGTCCGGCAAAGCTTGCATCGATCTGTTCGGCATCCACACTGACCAGTATGGTTTTGAAACCCTGAGCAATGAATTCTTCAGCTAGTTCTGTGGTGTCGCGGCCCCAGATGGGGAAGATGGCCTGCATGTCTACTTTGTTGAGGTTCTCGATGCGATAATCACGCACATCTTCAAGGAACAGGTCACCAAAAGCAATGTGTTGAATCCCCTGTGATTTGGCATCCAGCATGGCCTTACGCATGGCTTCAGCATAGACTTCATTGCTGCTTTTTTGTGGGATAAGGACTTCTATCAATGGTAGCGCAATGGCCTCTACCTGTTGATCGAGCAGCTCACGCCTGACACCGTGCATGCTGATGCGCTCGTAGACTGCGGTGACGGTGGTGAGTAAGCCGGTAACTTCGAATTCCTCGGATTGTTGCAAGGCATGTAATGCCAGGGAACTGTCTTTGCCGCCAGACCAGGAAAGCCACAATGGGGTCTTCATTGCCACATTATAATGCTTGCCTTGTGAACAGCTTATTTTCATCATTCCGCCAGGTTCCAATGGCCTTGCGCCTGCGCTGGGTTTTGTTTTACCTGGTTTCACTAGCCAGCATTTTTCTTTTCTATGCCTTTTTGGTATTTAACGGGTCGAGCCGTGCTGCCCAACAGTGGGGCATCGTATCTATCGTCATCTTTACACTTGAATGGCTATATTTCGGCCGCTTTCTCAACCAGAACCATCGTGAAGGCGAGACTGAAGTTTTACCGACTTTTGGGCCGGGCAACTCCTTATCGCTTTTGCGTGGCACATTGTTGGCCATGATCGCCGGGTTCCTATTCCTGCCGCGCCCACTGGGTTTGTTGGCCTGGGGGCCTGCTGCTCTTTACATCATCTCCGATTTCACCGATTTCTTTGATGGCTACCTGGCGCGGCGTGCCAACCATGCCACCCGCCTGGGCGAAACCTTGGATATGGACCTCGACTCGTTGGGGGTCTTTGTGGTCGTTTTGCTATCCATCCAATACGGTGTGCTGCCCTGGTGGTACCTTTCCGTTGCCCTGGCGCGCTATTTATTTGTGTTCGGCATCTGGTGGCGTACGCGTCGCGATCTGCCGATCTACGACTTGCGACCCAGTACATCGCGGCGAGTGATCGCCGGTTTGCAAATGGGCTTTCTCACAGCCATGCTCTTCCCGGTTTTAGGTCCACCGGCCACGTATCTGGGGGCAGTGCTTTTCTTTTTGCCGTTCTCAATTGGTTTTCTTTATGATTGGTTGCAGGTCAGTGGGGTAGTGCAAGAGCCTAGCGAACAACAGGCAAAATGGATTAACCGTATCTGGAATTTTGCAACAGGTTGGCTCCCTACTGTTTTGCGCATAGCCATTGTGGTTGTTCTGATCTACTTCCTGCGCTATGTCACCTTTGTAAATCCCAATCGCCTGGATGTGTTTGCGCCCCGCGGCATGCCCAACCCATCGGTCACGCTCTTTGTTTTCTGGGTAATCGAATTGTTGATCCTGATCGTGTTGGGGTTGGGGGCGGCCGGGCGCATTACAGCCATTGTGGCGCTGATCTACACGGGCATCAAACTGCAATTTGAACCGCTCACCTGGCCTTATTGGATCCTGACCATCAGCTATACCGCCATCCTCTTCCTGGGTACTGGTAAATATGCTTTGTGGAAGCCGGAAGACACCTGGCACATCCGGCGCGGGGCAAGAGCGGAAACGCAAGAAGAGGAAAGGTAGTTTTGGCTCAACAAGATTTGACGCCCGCACCCAAAAAGCCTGCACAAAGGTCCTGGCGGCGGTTGGTTTTGCAGCTTGTATTGTGGGCACTGGCCTTGCTCTTGTTGGTGTGGGTGATCAGCCAGGTTCCCCTAGAAGATATTCTCGCCATTCTGGCACAATTGAAGTTGTGGGAAATTACACTGCTATTGTTGGTCAATGCCAGCATCATCGTATTTTTCGGCCTGCGTTGGTGGTTGATCTTGCGGGCTTTAGGTCACAGCATTTCATATATCTCTGTAACGCGCTATCGCCTGGCTGCCTTTGGGGTGAGCTATTTCACCCCCGGCCCACATTTTGGGGGAGAGCCATTACAGGTCTATTACCTGCGCCAGAAGCATGCCGTGCCCGGCACGACGGCGGTGGCCTCCCTGGCATTGGATAAGACCTTTGAGTTGCTGGCGAACTTCGCTTTCCTGGTCTTTGGCATTGCCCTGGTTTTGAGCAGTGGCGTGTTTGGCTCCCTGGCTGATACAGGTGCCTTGCCGCTCTCTTTGATCCTGCTAGTTTTGCCATTGGTCTATCTGGTCTTGCTCTGGGGCCAGCGCCAGCCATTGAGTGCCCTGGTGCGTCTAATGCCGGGTAGATGGGGGCAGCGTTTGGTTGAGTTATTTAAATCCATAGAAGGGCAAATGAATGTTTTTTGCCTCCAGCATCCCGTCGTATTGATGCAAAGTGTATTGATCTCAGGTCTTGTATGGGTAGCGTTGATCTTCGAATACTGGCTGGCACTGCGTTTTCTGGGTGTGAGTATGAATTTTGTCGAAATCATGGGCATCATGACCGCGGCGCGCATTGCTTTGTTAACACCCTTGCCGGGTGCATTGGGGGCTTTAGAAGCCAGCCAGGTATTGGCAATGCAAGCGCTGGGGCTCGAAGCGGCCTTCGGGTTAGGGATTGGTTTACTGATTCGGGCGCGCGATGTGTTATTCAGCCTATTAGGTCTGATTTGGGGCTTGCTCATTCGAGATTAAAGTGGCTGTGGTATATTTTTCTTGCGCTGTGAGAGGCGCAGGAGAGAGAAGATGAGCGTTAACCTGAAAATCCAACAGGTGGTGAATGCCCGCATTCCCACACCAGAGGGAAACTTCCAACTTTGCTTATATACCAATAGCCTGGATGATAAAGAGCACATGGCTCTGATGATGGGCGACGTTGCCAGTCAGGAAGATGTGCTTGTGCGCGTGCATTCCGAATGTTTTACAGGTGACGTGCTCGGTTCATTACGCTGTGACTGTGGTGAGCAGCTTGCTTTAGCGCGTAAATTCATCGCCGATGCCGGGCAGGGCATCGTAATCTATATGCGGCAAGAAGGCCGCGGCATTGGTTTGCAGGACAAGCTGCATGCTTATAACCTCCAGGATGATGGCCTGGATACCGTTGAGGCTAACCTTGCCCTGGGCCATCAGGCGGATGCCCGTGATTACACAATAGCCGCGGCAATCCTCAAAGACCTGGGTGTAGACTCGATTCAACTCTTGACCAATAATCCGGCTAAGATCGAGGAAATGACACGCCTGGGTGTGAAGGTCAACGGCCGTGTCGAAATGTTGTCAACCGTCAACCCCGAAAATGAGCGCTACCTCCAAACTAAAGTGCAGCGCATGAACCATATGCTGGACCTTCCGCTCGAACGCGCCATGGTGGTCAATGGCAACAACGGCGCAGGTGATTAGAAACTCTCAGTAGCAAAACCATTGAAAACCCTCCCCGAACCTTTAATTAACTGGCTGGATAGTGCGTTGAGCGCGGCCAAGTCAGTTGATTCGTCGCGTCCCTTGGTGACGCTCAGTTATGCCCAGAGCCTGGACGGCAGCATCGCGGCCCGGCAAGGCAAGGCGCTCACTCTTAGCGGTAAAGCTTCTTTCCGAATGACGCATTATTTGCGTTCGATACATGATGCCATTCTTGTTGGGATTGGCACCGTACTGGCAGATAACCCCCAATTGACAGTGAGAGAAGTGGATGGGGACAATCCAAGACCTGTAGTTCTGGATAGTGCCCTCCGTACTCCTTTAGATGCGCGCCTGTTTGCTCAAACTCCCATGCCCTGGGTCTTTACTGCCGATCTCGACGGAAAAGATGTTTCTTATTTAGAGACTCAAGGGGCTGAGGTTCTTCAAGTTGACCAGGATGAAGCTGGTTTTTTGCGATTGGATGAGATCTTATTGAGGTTAGGGGAGCGAGGCATTCACACTCTGATGGTCGAAGGTGGTGCGCAGATCATTCAGGCATTCCTTTCGCAGGGCTTGGCCGACCAGCTTATCCTGACCGTTTCGCCTTCTTTTGTTGGTGGTTACAAGGCAGTGGATGCATTGATCGAAAGCGAATTTCCCCAAGTCCAAGAACCCCAAATAACGCTATTGGAAAATGACATCATCGTCTGGGGAGCATTGAGTTGAGCACGCAATCTACATCCTTGTATTTCACTGCCGAACGTGAAGTCGAAGTGCGCCAGGAGCAACTGCCCAAATTGCAGGCTGGCGAAGTGCTGGTACAAACCCGTTTTTCAGCTATCAGCCCCGGCACGGAAATGCTCATCTACCGTGGCGAAATGCCCAAAGCCATGCAAGCTGACGCGGGCATCGCTGCTTTGCAGGGTGAATTGGAATACCCGCTTAAATATGGCTACTCATCTGTAGGGGAAGTTATCGATGTCGGCAAAGTTGTTGATAAGGATTGGTTCGGCCGCAAAGTATTTGCTTTTAATCCTCACGAGAGTCGCTTCATCGCCGAACCGCAGCACTTACAAGTCGTGCCCGATGGCATCGAATTTGAGGATGCAGTCTTCTTGCCCAATGTGGAAACTGCGGTCAACTTCGTGATGGATGGCAATCCACGGCTGGCCGAACAGGTGATCGTGTTAGGGCAGGGCATTGTGGGTTTGCTCACGACTGCTTTATTGGCGCATCATCCCTTATCCAATTTGTTGACCTTTGACCGTTACGAAAATCGCCGTGCGATTTCCATAGAGCTTGGCTCACATCATAGCTTCGCCCCGGACGACCTCGAGTTGGCATTAAAAGAGCTGGGGAGCAACAAAGAATATCCCCATGCTGATCTGGTTTATGAATTATCTGGGACTCCACAGGCCCTTGACCTGGCAATCGAACTGGCTGGTTTTGACAGCCGTGTAGTGATCGGTTCCTGGTATGGCGAAAAGCGTGCCCCGATTGATCTTGGTGGTCGTTTCCACCAAAACCGAATACAACTCATCAGTAGCCAGGTCAGTACACTTACGCCGACTCTGCAAGGCCGCTGGAACAAGTCCCGGCGTTTCAACACGGCCTGGGAAATGTTGCGGCGTATCCAGCCTTCGCGTTTTATCACCCAACGATTTCCCATTACTGATGCCGCACAGGCTTACAAACTGCTGAATGAAAAACCGGATGAGGCCATTCAAGTCATCTTTGAATACGCCTGATGGAATTGTTGTCTCATTGTTCCTAACTATTTACTGATAAAATGCCTCTCGCCATTTTCTTATAGTCTAACTCTGGAGGAGTAGCTATGACCGACCTTTTACATGCCCCCGGCTTCCTGGGCACAGCAGGCAATTTTGCTGCCGATGCTACGCTCATCGCCATGATCGTCATCGCCCTATTATTCTCGTATGGCTTTTACCTGGCGCGCCAGGACAAGATCGACCAGCACAAGTGGGTGCAGACCATTGGTGCCATTGGCAACCTCATTCTTGTACTATGGCTCATGGTGCTACCCTTCCGCGACTTTGTGGTGCAGGATCTGGGTGGTCCCCGCTTAAATATCTTTTATGGTGTTACGCGTGTGCATGCCATCATTGGTACCATCGCTGTTTTGTTTGGCCTCTATGTTATCCTGCGCGGCCACGGTATCATGCCCAAGTTCCTGCGTTTCCAGAACTATAAACCTTACATGCGCCTGGCTTACACCCTCTATATCTTGAACACCATCATCGGCGTGGCCGTGTATTATGTCTGGTTCGTGGTCGTTCCCAATCCACCCGTCTACTAAGAGCTCATTCCATCATTTCCTTATGTACACAGTAGCAGTCAAACGCGATTTTGTAGCCCAGCATTATCTCATCGGCGGTGATTGGGGCCCGGAGAACGATCTGCACTCCCACCATTACGCCGTTGAAGTGCAACTGCACGGTGATAAGCTTGACCAACATGGTTATTTAGTGGACATCGTCGGTATAGAAAGCAACCTGGATGCCCTAGTTGCTGAGTATCGCGATAAGACGCTGAATGATCTGCCCACGTTCAAGGACCTCAACCCTTCCATTGAACATTTCTCCCGCATCTTTTGCCAGCAACTGGCAGAGCGTATCAAGGCGGAAACCCTCTCCGGTATGACCGTGCAGATTTGGGAGAACGAGATCGCCTGGGCCAGTTATCGCCTGGAGTTCTGATTGCGTGTAGGTCTTTTGATCTATGGGGGGCTGGACACGGTTTCAGGTGGTTATTTATATGACCGCAAATTAGTCGAATATCTGGAAGCTCAGGGTGATGAGGTTGAGATCATCTCGCTGCCCTGGCGCAATTATGGACACCACCTCCTCGATAATTTCTCTGCGGCTCTGTTTCACCAGTTAGCCAATTTGGATTGTGATGTCCTTTTGCAGGATGAGCTCAACCACCCGTCCCTCTCCTGGCTCAATCATCGCCTGCGCTCTAAAGTCAAATATTCCATTGTCAGTATCGTTCATCACCTACGCGGCAGCGAATTAAACAGTTGGTACAGCAGATGGCTTTACGAATATGTGGAACGCCGTTATTTAAATAGTGTGGACGCATTTATTTACAACAGTGATACTACTCGTGGGGTTGTTGAGCGGCTTATAACTGAAAACAAACCTGGGGTTGTAGCTTACCCGGCTGGCGATCGCTTAGCTCCTGAAATCTCAGAGGCGAACATTCGTCAGCGCGCTCACATACCTGGCCCCTTGCGTATCGTGTTTTTAGGTAACGTCATTCACCGAAAAGGGCTGCATACGCTGTTCAACGCCCTTAAGCAGCTTCCCGACGAAAGCTGGCAATTACAGGTAGCTGGGAGTTTGGACACTGAAGTGGCATATGCAAGACTAATGCAGCAAATGGTTGATACCCATAGCTGGAGGAAACAAGTCCAATTCATGGGCAGTCTGGAAGATGAGCAACTGGTCCGTTTATTGACGAACAGTCATGTCCTTGTGGTGCCTTCTAGCTATGAAGGTTTTGGTATCGCTTATCTGGAAGGTATGTCGTTTGGCTTGCCTGCCATTGGCAGTAAAGCTGGGGGAGCGGTGGAGATCATTGCACATGGGGGGGATGGCTACCTGATCGCCCCAGGGGATGTGATGTCTTTGGCAAAGCACCTCCGCGATCTGGCATCGGATCGTGATCTACTGGAAAAAATGAGCCTTGCCGCTCACCAACGTTTCTTCGCGCACCCCGGTTGGCATGATAGTATGGGGCGTATCCGTGCGTTCTTGCTGGAGTTGATATAAAATAGCATTACATTTATTTTGGAGGCAGGTTATATGACTACTTCTCGTTTGCGCACCGCAATCATTGTCTTAACCACAATCACTGCTCTCATCCATCTAATCTTGCTCAATCTAGGCGGCCTTGATCTGTTGTTCCTTCTGAACGGAATTGGCTTCTTTTTCCTTTTGTGGGCACTTCTGTTTGCTACACAGGACTTTGTAGTCAGGATGCGTCATTGGGTCTATTACCTCTATATCGCTTTCACTCTGTTGACCATCTTGGCTTACTTTTCTGTGTATGGCTCCGGGGGCCTGTCCAACCCAATTGGTCTGGTCACCAAAATCGTTGAGGCCCTTTTGATCGTTGCCCTGTTCATGCACATGCGCCAGACGGAAAGCGCCTGATCGAAGCCGATACATCCTTTTCCTGGCGTGAGTGGTATGGCCTGGCGCGCTCGCTGCTCATTTATTACGGCCGCCCGTGGCGTGCCGCGCAGTTGCGCCGTTTCTATTCCCAATTCATTCAACCAGACGACCTGGTCTACGATGTGGGTGCCCACGTCGGCAGTCGCACACGTGTGTTTGCCTCTCTCGGTAGGCAGGTTGTGGCGATTGAGCCTCAGCCTCGTTTTAATGCTTTCCTGCAAAACACTTTTTCATCAAATCCAAAAGTGATACTAGAACCTTCAGCACTTGGAGCTGAAGAAGGGGAAGCAAATTTGCTGGTGAGCCAGCGCACCCCCACTGTTACAAGCCTGTCGGATGAATGGGTCTCCCAGGTCAGGCAGGATGGCAGTTTTGCATGGGTGGAGTGGGACAAACAGCTTACTGTACCCGTTACAACACTGGATGCCCTGATCGAAAAACACGGACTGCCTGCTTTCTGTAAGATCGACGTGGAGGGTTACGAGCTTCAAGTTTTGCAGGGGCTTTCCCAGCCAATTGCTGCCCTCTCGTTCGAATATGTTCAACCAACTATGCAAAGTAGCCTGGCCTGTATTGACCGCCTCGAAAGCCTTGGGCAATATGGCTACAACTTAACGGTGGGTGAAGGTCTCCAGTTTGTCTCCGACACCTGGATGGAGGCAGTCGAGATGCAGACCTATCTCAAGGCCCTCCCCGCCAAATATGCCTCGGGTGATATTTATGCCCGCCTGGTGGAAAACGTCTGATGGACTATTCCTTTATTCGTTACCTGGAAGCCAAGCGCAGCGTAGATGATCGCGCCCTCAATAAGGATGTCTGGCGTGCCTTAAAAACGGAAATTGACCAGCGTCACACGGATGCTCCCTTGCGTGTTCTGGAATTAGGTGCGGGTATCGGGACGATGTTGGAACGCATGCTGGATTGGGACCTGTTTGACGAAGTGCATTACACCCTCCTTGATCAGGATGAACACAATATCGCTCGGGCCAAAGAACGCCTCAAGGCTCAGAATTTGACATTGGATTATTTCCAGGCAGACGTGTTTGCATTTCTTGAGGATAACCCAAACAATACCTGGGACCTGATCGTCGCGCATGCTTTCCTTGATCTGTTGGATGTTTCCAAATTATTACCCCAGCTGGTTGAACATATAGCTGATATTGGACTGTGTTATTTCACTATCAACTACGATGGGGAAACCATTTTTGAGCCGGTAATTGAGCCGGACCTGGATGCCCACATCCTACACCTTTATAACCGCAGCATGGATGAGCGTATCATTGATGGAGACCTCTCTGGGGATAGCCGGGCCGGGCGACATCTTTTTGGCCAATTGCAAAGCGCTGGATTGCATATATTGGAAGCCGGTAGTTCCGATTGGGTCGTTTTCCCGACCGATGGGAAATACCCACACGACGAAGCCTATTTCTTGATGCACGTCTTGCATTTCTTTGAGGATAGCCTGACGGACCACCCTGAGTTGGATGCCAAAGCCTTCAAAGGTTGGTTGGCTCAACGCCGTCAACAGGTCGCACGCGGCGAGTTGATTTATATTGCGCATCAGCTTGATTTCCTGGCAACCCTCAACTCCGCTTAACTTTGCCGCGGTAGAATATGTGCTTACATCATTTGGCTAGAGGTAATTTGTGACCGAATCTACTGATATTGATATCAAGGTTGAAAATAAAGAAGAACATGTAAGCGACATGCGCCAACCTCTGAAGGGACTGTGGGGCGTATTGCATGACCATATGGGATTAGTGTCTCTTGCTTTCACCATCTTGGCCGTGGACCAGGCGACCAAAGAAATGGTACGACAATCTATCCCTTTCAGCGGCCGCTGGCTGCCTGATTGGTTAATGTGGTTAGAGCCTTATGCGCGCATCGTTAATTGGCGCAACACAGGCGCTGCCTTTGGTATGTTCCAGGATGCCAGCCTGATATTCACCATCCTCGCTTTTGTGGTCATTGCGGTCATCTTTTATTATTACCCGCGTGTCCCTGGTGAAGATTGGCCTCTGCGCCTGGCGATGGGTATGCAGTTGGGGGGAGCTATGGGCAACCTAACGGATCGTCTCTCCTTTGGTTACGTCACCGATTTTGTTTCTATCGGCAGGTTCCCCGTATTTAACGTGGCCGACTCGAGCATTTTTATTGGCACCATTGTCTTGATAGTGGGGGTGTGGTGGACTGAGCGCCAGATGAAACAACGCCAGGAGCAGGAAGAAAGTCAATCTCCCCCGGCTGAACCCGAACCCGTAAACATGTCATCGGAAGAAGCAGCGGCAGGTGAGTGAGCAACGTATTACCCTGGACTTTGCTTCAAAGGATGCCCAGCGCCTTGATCTTTTTCTTGTAGACCGTCTTCCGGATTATTCGCGTTCGCGTTTGCAATCTTTGATAAAAGCGGGTCACGTGGTCGTTGATGGGGCGGTGACCCAAAAAACTGGTTACAAACTGGACCGGGACGCGCAGATTGAAGTTGTCATTCCCCCAGTTCAGGTTACTGACCTGGTTCCAGAAAACATCCCACTGGACATTATCTTTGAAAATTCAGATGTGCTGGTGGTCAACAAGGCTGCCGGTATGGTTGTACATCCTTCGCCGGGGCATGAAACGGGAACGCTGGTGCATGCTGCTCTGGCCCATGCTCCCGACTTATTGGGTGTCGGGGGTGTATTACGCCCCGGTGTGGTGCACCGCCTGGACCGCGATACCTCTGGTGTCATCATCCTGGCCAAGAGTGACAAAGCCCACCAGTTCCTACAAGATCAGTTCCGTGAGCGCACTACCAACAAACGCTATCTGACTCTGGTGGATGGCGCGCCACCTACGCCGGAGGGCCGCGTGGAAGCTGCTATTGGACGAGAGAGAAACAGCCGCAAGAAAATGGCAGTGGTGCCGCTTAATAAAGGCCGCGATGCGATCAGCGAGTATCAAACTCTGCAGAGTTTTGAACAGCATACGTTATTAGAGGTCCATCCTCACACCGGGCGCACACACCAGATCCGCGTCCACATGGCCTTTTTGAATTGTCCGGTTGTCGGTGATAACTTGTATGGCCGGCGCAAAACCACTCTACGTATTAAACGCCAGTTCCTGCACGCCGCTCGACTGGAAATCCAATTGCCTGGTGAAGCAGATACGCGTGCTTTTGAAGCTACTCTGCCCTCAGATTTGCAGCACGCTCTGGACGTGTTGCAGCGTCAGTCCCCCAATTAGGAACTATTATGGATGCTCCCAGCCTCGATGAAATCCGTGCAACGCGTGAGCGTTTGGGCGGCCGTGTGTTGGAAACGCCTGTGTGGCGCTGGGACACGCACCGGATACAGGAGAAGTTGGGGACGGAGATAGAGCTCTTCCTGAAGATGGAGATGCTGCAATACACCGGCTCGTTTAAACCACGCGGCGCTTTTAACAATATCCTCAGTCTGGATGATGATGCCAAACGGCGCGGTGTTACAGGGGCCAGCGCAGGCAACCATGCCATGGGACTGGCCTATGCCGCCCAGCAGGCGGGTGTATCTGCCAAAGTGGTCATGCCCAAATCGGCCAATCCGGCCAAAGTGGCTGGCACAAAAGCCTTTGGCGCTGAGGTTGTTTTAGTGGACGACATTATGCAGGTCTTTGAGGGGGTTGAACGCATCCAGAAGGAAGAAGGCCGCCACTACGTCCACCCCTTTGAAGGGCCTGGGACAGTGCAGGGTACCGCCACAGTAGGCTTTGAGCTTTGCAACCAACTTCTTGATCTGGATGCCGTCATCGTACCTATTGGCGGCGGCGGCCTGATTGCCGGAGTATCCCGAGCCGTTAAGCTGATGCAACCTGATTGTGTGGTTTACGGCGTCGAACCAGAAGGGGCGGACACCATGCATCGTAGTTTTGCTTCTGGGCAGGTGGAAAGTATTGACCGCGTCACTACGATTGCCGATGGCCTGGGTTCACCCACCACCGCGCCCTATAGTTTGGATATCTGTCGCCAACACGTGGATGAGTTGGTCAAGGTGACAGACACTGAATTGCGGCGTGCCATGTTGTTATTATTTGAGGGCGCTAAACTGGTCACCGAGTCGGCAGGGGCAGCAGGCATTGCCGCTTTGGTCGAGCACCTCGCTGACCGCCTGCGTGGCAAACGTGTGGCTGTTGTGCTTTCCGGCGCTAACATTGATTTGCGTACATTCTGGACACAAGTTTCTGAGGAGTTGTAATGGCTGACATCATTGATCTACGTTCCGATACAGTTACCAAACCCACGCCTGCTATGCGTGAAGCTATGGCCCAGGCTAAAGTGGGTGACGATGTCTACGGGGAGGACCCGACCGTAAACCAATTGCAGGAATTGGCTGCTGAGATGACGGGCATGCAAGCCGCCATCTTGGTGCCCACTGGCACGATGGGCAACCTCTCCTCCTTATTGGCGCACTGCGACCGTGGTGATGAAGTCATTCTCGGCCACCTTGCCCACACTTTTTTATATGAGGCAGGTGGCATGGCTGCATTGGGCGGCATTCACCCGCACCAGCTCCGCAATCAGGCTGATGGCACACTACTCTTGGACGACATCCGCAATGCTATCCGTCCCGATGACGTGCATGACCCTCCTACTAAGCTCATCACCTTAGAGAATACCCACAATCGCTGCGGTGGTGTGGCCCTTTCGGTCGATTACACACAGTCTGTGGTTGAGATTGCCAGGGAACACAACCTGAAATTGCATATTGACGGGGCGCGTCTTTTTAACGCAGCCGTTGCTTTGGGAGTATCTGCTGGCGAGCTGGTTGCAGGGGCTGATTCTGTCACCTTTTGCTTGAGTAAAGGACTTAGTGCCCCGGTAGGTTCAATGGTCTGCGGTTCAAACGAATTCATCAAACGTGTCCACCGTATGCGCAAGATGCTGGGTGGTGGTATGCGTCAGGCGGGGATCGTGGCGGCTGCCGGAATTGTGGCCTTGCAGCAGATGGTCGAGCGTATGGCCGACGATCACCACCGCGCAAATGAACTGGCTGAGGGGTTGGGAGCTATTGAAGGCATTCACATCGACAGCCAGGATACCAACATGGTCTACATATCCCTGACCGAAGAGGTCGCTCTCTCACCGAAAGACCTGCTAGCCAGGTCTTATGAGCATGGCGTCAAATACAGTTCAGTGGGTGGCCGCAGCTTCCGCATGGTGACGCATGCCTGGATAGAAGACGACCATATTGCTAAAACGGTGGATGTAGTTAGAGCGGCTGTAGCAGGCTAGGCATCCCCAGGATATTAGTCCAACAGAGAAGCTTCTTCCGAAACATCAATTTTGGCCGTTTTCCCAAATAATTCCTGCCAGTGGCTCAGGCTGGGTGCGATCTGGTTGCGTCCACGCGCTTTGGCGCGATACAGGCGCTGGTCTGCCAGGTGGATCAGCTCCTGCCCATTTTGACCTTCTTTCGGGAACATGGCGATTCCCTGACTGATCGTTGGGGCGGGTACTGTTTTGCCGTCAACTGTTGCAAACTCAGTGTTGTTTAGGGTCTTTCGGATGCGTTCGGCAATGCGTAAGGCCTGTTCCCCGGTCACTTCCGGCAGGATCAAGCTGAACTCTTCACCCCCCCAACGCCCCAAAACGTCGGTACGTTTAATGTGTTCGTTGATCGTCTGGCACAATTCCACTAATACTTGATCCCCGACTTGATGCCCGAAAGTGTCGTTGTAACGCTTGAAGTGGTCGATGTCCAACATGATGACAGCAAGATTTGTGTCACTGTCATTGGCAGCTCGGATATGTTCATCTAATAATTGCAAATAATGACGGTGGTTGTAAGCTCCTGTCAGGCTGTCACGTCGTGATTGTTCTTCCACTGCCCCATGTTGTATAGCATGATCCAGTGCCATCGCAGCTTGTTTGGCGACACTTTCCAGCAATTGCAAATCACCGTCATCAAAAGCGTTAAATTCATATGAGGCTACAGCGACAGCCCCGAGCACCTCATTTCCTGCTATCAGTGGTGTGCCTAACCAGGAGTTGCTGGACTTATCTTTTCCAATTGTCTCTACGTGGAAATCATATTTTTCTACAGCATCTTCAATATCCCCAGTTATCAAAGACTTGCGGTTGCGTACTACCCATGAACCTGGCCCATTCCCTAATGGGTAATCTTTGGCAGGAAAGAATTGCCCTTCATCGTATAACAGTTCCAGACGGATCATGTCTTTGCCAGGAGAAAGGATGCCCAGGAAATAAGTGTCAGCATCAAGCGCTTCCTGAATGGACTCCTTGACAATATCGATTACCTCAGCATTATCGAGCGATGAACTTATACGTTGTGAGACGCGATTAATGGTCTCTAAACGCTGCATTTGAAGATCGATGACTGCTCGTAACCTAACCACCGTTTCTGTGATGATGATTGTGGCAAATAAGATTATGCCTGCATTTTGAATGTAGCTACTCTGAAAAATTGTTGCTGGTAGTGCAAACACTTGTAGACAGGCGATATGAACGAAGGCAAATAAGTAAGCAGACCAGCGCCCAGAGATAATTGCAGCGATCGTAATAATGATCGCTGCCAACATGGCCGAGGTTGCCAATGACGGCAGTGGTGTGATGATCGTATAAAATGCGAGAATAGCACCATTGAGGATAGAGGCCCACCATTGGAGACTTTTGAAGCGGTCTAAAAGAGGCAAAAAATATAAGAGCATCAAGGTATATGAAATTCCCGCAATACCGATCCCTAGATGAACTTGTTGATCTACCTGGCTGTAGTAAAGAATAAGCCCCTCAACCAGTATAAATGCAAAGAAGCCAATACCCAGCACCATTGCCGGGAGGGCCAAAAAGATGCGATGCTTTGCAGATAGCTGGTGCAGTGATTGCACTGATTTTTCCATGGCTACAGGGTGATTGTAGATTTTACCGTAAAAGCGAAAGCCCTTTCTTAAGGTTCTCAAAAACGGTCTAAATAGGGACCTTTTCTCCAAAAATAGTCGCCAGTTTGCATGTTATTGATATTATGTCTAATTATTAGTACAATGCTATAATTAGGAACTTAGTACTGGTGTACCCATGATAGATGTGCAAGCCGATGCGTTTTTAAAGCGCATCAATACTCCACAAACATACTCCTTACATACCAGGCAGGCCTACGCCAGTGATGTGCGTAGTTTTGTGCATTTCCTCCATTCTTCTGCGCAAAGTGTTCCAACGCTTAAAGACTTTACCTCTAACCAGGTGCGCGCCTACCTGGATCAGCAGCGTCAACTTGGACTGCAATCCAGCACGCTCAACCGCCGCCGAGCCTCACTCAGACGCTTCGCACGTTATTTACAAGCCGAGGGTCTAATTCAGAAAGACCCTACCAGGAATATCACCACAGCCAGTCTTGATCCCGAAGCAGCTCCCATAGTAACTACAGTATTCACACCAATAGAACTTCAGCAATTGGATGCTCTCATGGCGGTCAAACCACATGCGCGGTCATGGCGAGACCGCTCAATTTTGGCATTGTTGCTGGAAACAGGTCTGATGACCAGTCGCCTGGTGGATTTGAATGTAAATGATTTTTATGCAGAGGGAAAACGCTTGCGTCTCTCTGATCAAATTGGAGATGAGTATCGAACAGCAATACCTGCAAGTGCATCTGTTTTGCAAGCTTATCTTGAACGCGGCCGCCCTGAGTTGGCAGCCCCTGACGAAGGGGCCTTGTTTGTTAGCCAGATGGGGGGGCGTATGAGTCGCCAGAGTGTCTGGCACATGCTGCGTAAATGGGGCCAGATCGCTAAGATCAAAGCCGAAGTATCGCCGCGCGCCATCCGCAATACTGCTGTTAGCCACATGGTAGAGGCTGGGCGCACAACTACTGAGATCATGAATTTATTGGGACATCGCAACCTTCATTCTACTGAAGCCCTTATTCGCCGTTTGAAGGCGGCTAAGGCATAGCTCGAGGAGGCTATTTATGGACGAATTTTTAAGTCTTGAGAAAATCAATGAAATGACGGCAGCCGTACGTGCCAAAACCTCTTACACCCCGAAAATCGGTATGATCCTGGGCTCGGGATTAGGCCCTCTGGCAGATACCATTGAAAACCCCGATGTGGTTCCCTATGGCGAGTTGCCCGGTTGGCCGATCTCTACAGTTGAAGGCCATTCTGGTGAATTGGTCATCGGCAAATTGGAAGGCCAGGATGTACTGGTTATGCGTGGGCGCACCCACTTTTATGAAGGTTATCCTATGCCCTTGCTGGGTTTGCCGGTGCGAGTGATGCAAAGCCTGGGCGCTAAAATCCTTATTGTCACCAATGCTGCTGGAGCTGTAGACCCCGATTTTGAACCCGGTGACCTGATGATGTTGACTGATCACCTGAACCTTTTGGGTATGGCCGGGCACAATCCGTTGCGTGGCCCCAATCTAGCTGAGTTTGGCCCGCGCTTCCCGGATATGAGCCAGGTCTATGATCGTGAATTGCACGATGTTGCCCGCAAAGTTGCTGCCGAGAACGAGATTACCCTGCGAGAGGGCGTTTACGTTTGTCTGGCTGGCCCTTCTTTCGAAACTCCTGCCGACCTGCGCTTTTTGCGCACAGTTGGCGTCGACGCGGTGGGCATGTCCACAGTACCGGAAGCCATTGTGGCCCGGCACGGCGGCATGCGTGTCTTAGGTGTTTCTGGCATCAGCAATAAAGCCAACCTGGATGGGAACACCCTGACCACTCACGAAGAAGTGCTTGAGGCCGGACAAGTATTGGTGCCAAAGTTGACCAACCTGGTACGAGGTGTGTTGCGCAGCCTGTAGCCTGCCGACGACTAAATGGTTGAGGTCCTCCAATTTTTAAAAGACTTCGAAGCTGTTATCTACTTCTTGCTGGGGGCGGGCGGCATTTGGTACATATACGGCTTCGGGCGCGCCTGGCAGGAAATGCGCAGCGCGGTGTTTGGCTTGGAGCGCGACAGCGCCCAAAGACGATTGAACGCGGCAGCGGTTTCCATGTTCGTACTCTTTGCCCTGGGTTTAACGGTCTTCGTGCTGGTTACTTTTGTGGCGCCGGTCATCCCGGCAGGTGAGATAGTGCCTACGCAAGAGATACGCTTGGGCGAAACACCCGTCGGCACACTGAGTGTGGATGGCACACAAGAAGCAGGGGTAGCTGCCGATCCCCTGGCAACCGCCACACCTCTCCCAACGGTCGCCATCGCAGAAGATGGCTGTGTTCCGGCCCAGTTGGTGTTTTCTGCTCCAGAGGCCGGGAGCACTATCCGTGGCAATGTTGAGGTTACCGGAACCGTTGATATTGAAAACTTTGGCTTTTACAAATTTGAAGTGGCACGTGCGGATGAAGCCCTGTGGCTTACTATCCAGGCTGGGCGTAATCCTGTGATCGATAACGTCTTAGTGGAGAGCTGGGATACGTCTCGCTTGCCACCCGGAGATTATGTATTGCAATTGATCGTGACCAACAATGCCGGTGAAGAATTGCCTGCCTGTCGTATCCCTGTGCGCATTGATCCTCCAGCAGAAGAGGATGCCTGATGAGCGATATAAGCATTCGTCCGGCCGTTGCCGCTGACCTGGAATATCTTGTCCACATGGATCACAGTTATCACACTGATTTTGTATGGCAAATGGACATGCAGAACAATGAGCACCAGGTAGGGGTTACCTTTCGCGAAACTCGTTTGCCACGTTCCATGCGTGTTGAATACCCACGTGATTTTAGTAGTTTGATGGATGATTGGCTAAAACGATCGGCGGTTTTGGTGGGTGAGAACAAGGATGAGTTGGTGGGCTATGTAGGCTTGATGCTTGGTATTGCTCCCAAAAGTACCTGGGTCACAGATTTCGTAGTTTTGCGCCGTCTGCGCCGTCAGGGCTATGGTTCCAGTTTGTTGGCTGCTGCTCAAAGTTGGGCGCGGGAACAGGGCAGTCGGCGCTTGGTAATCGAAATGCAGTCCAAAAATTATCCGGGCATTTCCATGGCCAACAAGCTTGGTTATGAATTTTGCGGTTATAGCGACCGCTACTACACGAATCAGGATATCGCTATCTTTTTTGCGAAACGCATTCAGACATGATCGAGACCGGATTAGGTTTTTTACGCAGCAGTTTGATCATCCTCAATCAGATATTTGAGGCAGGTATTGCTATTACGGCAGTGTCCTTGGCTCTGCGAGCCTTTACATTCAATCTGCGCAACCGGGTGGCGCGCTCTTTCGCGGTCATCCTGACTTGTGTGATGATGATCTACTCCGGCGAATCGCTCTCCAGTGTCATGACCGATGAGTTATGGATCGAGTTCTGGTTGCGTATGCAGTGGTTGGGCCTGGTGTATTTGCCTGCCGCCTATTTGCATTTTGCCGATGCTTTGCTGGCTACCACTGGTAGACCATCGCGGGGGCGTCGCAGATTATCCATTCGTATCGCTTATTTCATCTCCACCCTATTCTTGATCGCATTGCCGTCATATACGCTGATTGGGCCGGTCGTTACCGATACGGCCCCGCTCTTACCTTATTTGCAGCGCACACCACTAACCTGGGTCTTCACCTTCTATTATTTCCTGATCATCGTCTTGTCGGGCACGATATTGTGGCGATCATATAAACGCACAGTGTTGACCTCCAGCCGCCGCCGCAGTTTATATTTAATGGGTGGCGCTTTTGCCCTCGCTTTAGGTTCTTATCCTTATCTCTTGCTAGGGACGGGGCTGGCTGAATTTATCCCCACCGTATTCTTGATCTCAGCGGCTGGTGGCAGCCTGCTTGTTTTTATTGCACTGATCGCTATGGCTTATGCAGTTGCCTTTTTTGGTGTTGCCTGGCCCGACCGTGTCGTCCGTAGCCGATTATTCAAATGGCTCCTGCGCGGCCCTGTCACCGTTTTTGCTGCACTGGTCTTGATGACAGTTTTGCGCCAGGTGGGTTTGTTGTTTGAATGGGATAGTTTTATTGCTATCTCCCTGGTCTCAATTTTGACGGTTTTGTTTTTGGAGCACGTCATCACCATTGCAGCCCCGGTTTGGGAGCGCTGGTTCTTCCATGGCGGTGAACGTGACGATGTACGTCTGGTTCAGAGGCTGGAAGAACGCCTCATCACCAGTTCGGACTTGAGCCAGTTCCTGGAAGCCGTGCTGGCAGCAGTATGCGACCAGTTCCAGGTCAACACGGCTTTTGTGGCCGCGCTAGGCGACCAGGCTCCAGAGTTGATCGTGCGCGTAGGTGACAAACTGCTGCCTGAAAGCGACTTATCGCAAAACCTCCTCGAAGAGGTGGCTGCTCGCAACGGCAATCAGGGTATTTTTGCCTGGGGAGAATACTGGTTGTTGCCGCTGTATGAAACTCCAGAAAATGAATTACTTGGACTGTTGGGGATCTGGCGGGGTGACGATGAAGAACTGGATGAAGCCCTGCGTGAGCCCTTGTATCTTCTCGGCCGTCGCGCCGCGCTGGCCCTCGAAGACCGGCGCTTACAGCGTCAGGTTTTTGCTGCTGTTGAGACCCTCAACCCTAAGGTCGATCTGATCCAGAGGCTGCGCGCTGCGGCAAGTTTTGACCAGAATGAAGTCTTTAGTGATCTGGAGAATGTCCGTGAAACCGACCTCTCTGGCTGGGTCAAAGATGCTCTCAGTCATTACTGGGGCGGGCCTAAACTAACCACCAGCCCACTGATGAATTTGCGCATCGTTCAAGCTGCCATGCGAGAGCACGATGGTAATCCCACAAATGCCTTGCGCGCTATTTTGAAAGAAGCTATTGAACGTGTGCGCCCTGCCGGTGAACGTCGTTTCACTGGTGAGTGGATCCTGTACAACATCCTTGAACTGAAATTTATGGAAGGCCGTAAAGTTCGCGAAGTTGCTTTGCGTCTGGCCATGTCTGAAGCTGATCTATATCGAAAACAACGTGTAGCTATTGAAGAGGTCGCTGGTGCGATCCTCGACATGGAACGTGCTGCACAAGATGGAACATATCTTCTTGAGGAGGAGACAGTCCATGAAGTATAAAGAACACCCTGAAGCAGAACAAAAGGTACCAAGACAGCCACCTGAGTTAGATGATAGCTGGTGGGCTGCTGTCCTGGCCGATGAGGATAAGATGCCCACCTCCCATTCAAAACCACTGGATGGCAAATCCAACGCTTCTCTTGAATTGGGAGAAGAGGCGGATTGGGAAGCCATCCAGGGCCTGCTTACGCAGGAAGAGGTGATGGATTGTGAGGTAGTGGGTTTCAACCGTGGCGGCCTGTTGGTCGATGGCGAAGGTTTTCATGGCTTTGTGCCGCTTTCCCATTTGGTGGATCATGCCACCAACTTTAATGAGGTCGAGCGCGAGGAGCATCTTGCCGGCTACGTGGGGGCCCCATTAACTTTAAAGATCATTGAGTGTGATCCGCAACGTGGCCGTGTGGTCTTATCGGAAAGGGCCGCGCAGACGGAGCCGGGCACGCGGCAAGCCCTTTTTGAAAACCTGTCCATTGGCAACGAGTTGACCGGCAAGGTAACTAATGTCACCGAGTTTGGTGTTTTTGTCGATCTGGGTGGGGTAGAGGGCCTGGTGCACATCTCCGAATTGTCCTGGGGGCGTGTGGGGCATCCTGATGAATTGGCACGAATGGGCGATGAGATCGAAGTGTTGGTTTTAAGCATAGATCGACATCGCGGGCGGGTGGCGTTGAGCCGTAAACGCTTGTATCCTAATCCGTGGGAATCGGCTGTCAAACAATACCCGATTGGCTGCCAGACGGAAGTGACCATTACAGATGTGGTTGATTTTGGGGCCTTTGCCCGCCTTGAAGAGGGCCTCGAAGGTTTGATTCACATCACCGAAATGGGTGTTTCCCGCAGGGTGGATCCCACGTTTATTGTGCAGGTTGGCGAACAGGTTTTGGTTCGTGTTTTGCACGTCGATCCGGCCCGCCAGCGCATGAGTTTACGTTTGGAATACGAGGATGCTACTGAGAAAAAGGGACCTTCAACCGACTCAACTGATGGAGTAGATGGCTAAAAAAGAAGCTTCAAGCAAGATGACACGCGACAACGGGCCAGATGGCCTTGGGGAGGAGTTACTGGGACGAGGTCTCGGCTTCCTGTTGCGTTTCCGGCGCTTTGCCTGGGACATCGCCGGCATCGTGAGCATTGCCCTCGCGGGCCTGACCCTGCTGGCTTTGTTTGGCGAAAGCAGCGGCGCCTGGCTCACGCCCTGGGCGCGCATCTTGCGATTATGGTTTGGCTGGGGTAGTTTGCTCGTCGTGCTCAGTTTCGCTCTGGGGGGCTTGGTGATGCTCAACCGTCGTCGCGAAGAACTTTTCCCGCGTTTGTGGGCGCGTGTGATCTCCCTTGAACTCGCCGGTTTTGCTTTCCTGGCATTGCTGACCATTAGCATATCCATTTTCCTGGGTGAAGATACACTTATACGTGCCGAACAAGGTCTGGATGGCGGTCGCATCGGCTGGAGCCTTATTGAACTTCTCGGATTGATTTTCTCTGCCTTTCCTGCTGTTTTAAGCACATTTTTGCAGTTCACCATTCTGCTTTTGATCTTTGTGCTGGGGACAGCATATGGCACCGGCCTGTTGGGCTGGGCTGTAGGGCAGGCAGAGACTGCCTTGTCCAAAGCCGCTAGTGTGGATCAGCCAGTCGAGTTTGACGTAAATCCTGTCGTCAGCGTTTCTCCCGCCGCCAATTCCGAACCAGTCGTCACCCCAGAGAAAAAAGCTACAAGCCGTAAACGAACGTATATCCCTCCTGAATACCGCAAACAGTTTCAAGTGGAGGAGCGTGAAGAGGCTACTGTAGCAAGTCCGCCCCGTGATAACCGTTTACCGCCCCTTGACTTGTTGGTGGACGAGCAGGGCCATCGTCACAACGAACGACACATCAATCAGACAGCTGGCCTAATCGAAAAGACCCTGGCTGAATTCAGCATTCCTGCCAAAGTTGTGGATGTGCAGGTCGGCCCTACTGTGACGCAGTTTGCCGTAGAACCGGGTTATATTGGCCGCGGCGAAGACAAAGAGGAAAATGCCAACAACCAGAAAGTACGTGTGTCGCAAATCGCCGGTTTGCAGCGCGATCTGGCCCTGGCCCTTTCAGCACAGCGCCTGCGTATCCAAGCCCCTGTGCCGGGTAAGCCTTACGTGGGTGTTGAAGTCCCTAATTTGAAATCCGCCGAAGTGCGCTTACGCCCTATCCTTGAGGGCGAAGGTTTTTACAAACTCAAGTCGCAACTGGGCATCGCTCTGGGACGCGATGTATCTGGCACATCCGTTTCCGCCGACCTCTCCAAGATGCCCCACTTGTTGATTGCCGGTACGACTGGCTCCGGTAAATCGGTGTGTATCGCTGCGATTGCCGTCAGCCTCATCATGAATAACACGCCTGAAGACCTGCGCCTTGTGATGATCGACCCTAAGATGGTCGAGTTGGTGCCCTTTAATGGCTTACCTCACCTCTATGGTAAGGTCGAAACGGATCTGGAACGTATTGCTGGTGTGCTGCGCTGGGTGCTGGTGGAAATGGAACGCCGCTACAAATTACTGGAAGATATGCGTTCGCGTGACATCAGCAGTTATAACAACAAAGCCCGCCGCAAACAGGGCGCCGAGGTACTGCCCCGCATTGTGGTGCTCATTGACGAGTTGGCTGACCTGATGATGTCTGCCGCCGAATCAACAGAAGCTACCTTGGTACGCCTGGCGCAAATGGCGCGTGCTACGGGCATCCACTTGGTTGTTGCGACACAACGTCCCAGTACCGATGTAGTTACCGGTTTGATCAAGGCCAATTTCCCAGCGCGCATCTCCTTTGCTGTGGCTTCTGGCATCGACTCACGCGTCATCCTGGATACACCCGGTGCAGAAAACTTATTGGGCAAAGGTGATATGTTGTACATGGCGCCAGAGGCAGCTGCGCCGCTGCGCTCTCAAGGTGTGCTCATCACGGATAAAGAGATTGAAAAGATCATTGCGTATTGGCGTAAGACCTGGTCTGAAGGGGACGAAGGAGAGTCGCCATGGGATGAACTGTTGGCGCGCCAGGATGTCCTGGCAGACCGGGATGACTTGATAGAGGCTGCCATTGAAGTGGTGCGCGAAACCGGCAAGGCCAGTGCATCCCACCTGCAACGTCAGCTACGTGTGGGTTATCCACGTGCAGCTCGCCTCGTAGATGAATTAGAAGACCTCGGCATTCTGGGCCCTTCCCGTGGCGGTGGCCGCGACCGTGATATATTGATCGACGTAGATGGGGATATGGAAATGGAGCACATGCAGGAAGAATAAAATCGAGAACACATTGAAAGGACATTGAACTTCGTGGAACAATCCATCGACAAAAAAGAAAAAAAGGAACGCCCCACCTTTACCGACTTTCTCAGGGGCGTTTTTCGTGGCATCTTAACGCGCATGGGTAAAACCCTGGCCGGTTGGGGAATTCACCCTAACGTTCTTACCACCTCCGGCCTCATTGGCACCACCATCGGTGCCTTCTTTGTTGCTCAGGGTCAGTTCTTGTTGGGTGGCATCATTGTGCTGTTTATGGGTCTGGTGGATGGGCTGGATGGCGCGGTCGCACGCGCTCGCGGTGAACCAGAAGACTTCGGTGCCTTTGTCGATTCGGTCAGTGACCGCTATGGTGAACTGGTGATCTTTGCGGCCCTGGTCTGGCATTATTTGCAGGTGGGCGATGCTACAGCTGTGGTCCTGGCTTACTTTGCTGCGGCTGGCTCGGTGCTGGTTTCTTACGTACGAGCCCGGGGGCAGAGCCTCAATATGGACACGAAAGTAGGTTTGATGACGCGCGTGGAGCGTTATATGGTGCTGACTCCCAGTCTTGTATTTAGCATCCCTATCGTGGGGTTGTGGATCTTGGCGATTGGCACCAACTTCACTGCCCTGCAGCGTATCCTGCATGTACGACAGCAATACTATTCCCGTAAGCGAGACGAATAAATATGTCCATAGACAGCATTGGCATTCACATCGGTATCTTTACGATCCATTGGTATGGCATGGTGCTCATGCTGGGTGTCGTCGGGGCCGTCTTGACCATTGACCGCGAAGCCATCCGCAAAGATATGGACCGTGAGGTCTTGCAGGACGGTCTATTGTGGGTGGTGCTGGGCGGCATCATTGGCGCACGTCTATGGTTCATCCTCACGCCGCCGCCTTCGTTTGTCGAACTGGGTTTTACTACACGTTATTACCTGACTCATCCGCTAGATGCCATCAATGTGCCGGGAGGCGGCCTTACGATTGCTGGGGCAGTCATTGGTGGGGCCATAGCCACCTTCTTTTTCGTGAGACGCCGTAAACAATACTTTCCCCAATGGGCAGATGCGATTGTCCCCGGGGTCGCCATCGGGCAGGCTATCGGGCGCTGGGGCAACTTCCTGAACCAGGAGATCTACGGTTTCCCCACCGACCTTCCCTGGGGCATTTTCATTGACCTGAAGCATCGCTTGCCGGGTTTTGAAGCCTTTGAACGCTTCCACCCATTGTTCTTATATGAGTCGCTTCTCAATCTGGCTAACGCTATTTTCCTTTTGTGGTTTGCCCGGCGTTATGGAGAACAGTTGAAGGACGGGGATATCTTCTTGATCTACCTGATCACTTATCCTATCATTCGCATACTTATGGATTTCCTGCGCATCGATGCTGCTCTGGTTGGTGGGGTCAATATCAATCAGGCCCTTATGCTGGTCGTAGCATTGGCATCGGCAGGGCTGCTGTATTTGCGTCATCGTTCTCAGTCTGAGGCACCTTCAGAAGCCTGACATAATATTCTGGTAGTTTTTTCTCGCCAGTCCTTTCAAATATGCTTAATAGAACCTAATAATTATGCAAGGTACGCGTGCGCCTAGAACCCACCCACTATAATGAGCGTATTGGTATGGATGGATACATGATAAAGACAAATGATCTGAGTAAAAGTTTTGATGAGTTCCAGGCAGTAGACGGTGTTTCGCTGGAGATCGGCGCTGGGGAAGTATTGGCCTTATTAGGGCCCAATGGCGCTGGTAAAACCACCACAGTGCGCATGCTGACCTCTGTGTTGAAGCCTTCGCGCGGTGAAGCGTATATTGCCGGATTCAATGTGGTTGAGCAGCCAGAAGAAGTTCGTGCCGCTGTAGGCGTGTTGACGGAGCATCACGGTCTTTATAATCGCATGCGAGCTCACGAATACCTGGATTTTTTCGGGCAGGTTTATGGCATCAAGGCAGAAAAACGGGCTTCAAGAGTACATGACCTCTTGGATCATTTTGGCCTGGGTGAAGCCAGTGACAGGCGGGTGGGGGAATTCTCGAAAGGTATGCGGCAGAAGTTGGCCCTCGCTCGTGCTTTGTTCCACGAACCTCCTGTTATTCTCTTGGATGAGCCTACCTCAGCCATGGACCCGGCCAGTGCAAAACTGGTGCGTGATGCCATCCGTGAACTGCGGTCAGGCGAACGCGCCATCATCATTTGTACCCACAATCTTACCGAAGCAGAGGAATTGGCCGACCGCATTGCTATTATCCAGAATGGCAAGATCATCACGCAAGGGACCCCTGCAGGCTTGAAGCACGAAATGCTGGGCCCTCCAGAATATCGTGTGCAATTGACCGATAAACTAAACGGCCGCCAACCCGTATTGCCGGATGGTGGACGTATAACTGCAACCGGTGCAGATTGGCTGCAGTTTTTCTCCGAAGATGTCAAAGGTTATAACCCCCAGGTTGTGCAAAGGCTGGTGGCAGATGGGTTTAGGGTGCTGAGTATGGAAGAAGTGCCACGTAGCCTGGAACAGGTCTATTTACAGGCTGTCGGGTCTTCAAAGGAGAACAAACATGCTCAATAGCCTGCGACCCGTATACATCCTTACCCGGCGCGAAGTGCGCGATCAGATGCGTGATTGGCGCATTATCGCCCCCATCATTATCCTCACGCTCTTCTTCCCCTATCTAATGACATTTACAGCAGAACGAGCGGTGGGCTTTGTGCAGGATTTTGGGGCGGACATCATTGGTGACCGCCTCATTCCATTTTTGCTGATGGTTGTCGGGTTTTTCCCGATCTCCGTTTCCATGGTGATTGCCCTGGAGAGTTTTGCGGGTGAAAAAGAACGCGGCAGTATTGAACCTTTGTTATCCAGTCCACTGAAAGATTGGCAGTTGTATCTCGGCAAATTGATTGCCGTGATGATTCCCCCCTTGATTGCCAGCTATTTGGGTATTGCCGTGTATTTGTTTAGTGTCTATCGCAGTGTGAATTGGGTCGCACCGACCGATCTCCTTATCCAGATCCTTGTGCTGACCTTTGTACAGGCACTGGTGATGGTCAGCGGAGCAGTGATTATCTCTACTCAGACCACCTCTGTACGCGCTGCCAATTTGTTGTCCTCATTCATCATTATCCCAGTAGCCTTATTGATCCAGTGGGAAAGCCTCATCATGTTTTGGGGCCGTTATGATGCATTATGGTGGGTGGTGGTAGCTGAATTGATCATTGCTGGATTATTGATCCGTACTGGCGTTAGCCACTTTAATCGGGAGGAATTATTAGGGCGTGAATTGGACGTACTTAACTTCCGCTGGATGTGGCATGTGGTCAGAGATGAATTTGTTGGCGAAGCTACCTCTATTTGGAACTGGTACGGCAAGTCGATTCTGCCCTCCTTACGACGATTACGTCTCCCCTTTGCGCTGATGCTTGCCTCCCTGGTCGGCGGCTTGTTGGTAGGAGCTTCCCAAATCAGTGCATTTCCTTTGCCTCCAGAGCTGGTGGACCCGGAAAAGTTAGATCAGGGATTTATCGCAACCAATCTGGAGTCCGTGCGCATTTTCTCCGGACTTGGTATCCTCTTTATCTTCGTGCAAAATGTGCGTGCTTATATCCTTGCCATGTTGGCAGGCTTGTTTACTTATGGTGTCCTGGGTGTGTTGATCCTTATGTTGCCCATGTTTATCATCGGATATCTCACCGCCACGGTGGCTACCGCGGGGATCAACCCCTTTTTATTCCTGACTGCTTTTGTTGTTCCACACGGAATTTTTGAGATTCCCGCTATCGCCTTAGCAGGTGCTTTGATCCTGCGAACTGGTGCAAGTCTGGCAGCTTCGGTGAGAGGTGAATCTGTGAGTGAAGGACTACTGCGCTCCGTGACTGATTGGGCTAAAATATTCTTAGCAGTCGTGCTTCCATTGATGTTCGCTGCTGCGGTTGTAGAGGCTTTGATCACCCCCCAGTTTGGTGTGTGGCTTCTTAGCCGCTAGGAAGCAAATCCGCTTTAAGGATCGGATGGCGTATGCCTGAGTTGATCATCTTGGGGACATCCTTTGCCATACCTAGCGCGGGGCATGATAACTCGCATATGGTGCTGGTGGGCGATGAGCGCACAGTGATGATTGACTGTGTCAATAATCCAGTTGAACGCTTGGCCGGGGCGAACCTTAGGCCAGGTGATGTTAGTGACATCTTTATGTCGCATTTGCATCCGGATCATGTCTCTGGTGTGCCTTTATTGTTGATGGCCATGGGCTTGAACAAACGAACACAGGCTTTAAATCTATTTGGTTTACAACAGGTCAATACAGCCATGCAGGCCATGCTCGATTTTTATGATTGGAGCACCTGGCATGATTTTGAGGTGATTTTCAATGACCTGCCTGAAGATGAGCTTACCCTGGCATTGCCATCCAACGAATTCAACATCTATACCTCGCCTGTTAAACACTTCATTCCTACCCTCGGCTTCCGCATCGAATTCACAGGCTCTGGTAAGGTGTTGGCTTACTCTTGCGATACTGCCCCTACACCGGCCTTGTCTTCCCTTGCCAAAGATGCAGATGTTTTCATTCACGAAGCTGCCGGCGCCTCTCTTGGGCACTCCAGCGCGGCACAAGCTGGCGAGGTTGCAAAAGAAGCCGGAGCTAAAGAATTATATTTAATTCACTATCCGACAGGGGAATATGCTGACGATGAGGCCATCCTCGCTGAGGCCAGCGAAGCTTTTGGCAAACCGGCTCACCTGACCCAGGATTACATGGAATTTGAATTCTGAGGAAAAAAATGTCAGGGATAGTTAAACCTTACCATTTTTAGATTCTGCTGGTGTAGGGGCGACCGGCCGGTCGCCCTCAATGGGAGTTCGGAATCAAATAAAAAAGTCGCTCATTGAGCGACTTTCGTTTTTCTTACCAGCCATCCACGTAGCTGAACCAGCCTTCGTTACGTTTCAGGTAGCGGCCAAAAATGTAATTAGCCGAGGCCGTTGGCGCTTTGGGCCTGCGCTTTAATCTCATATTGGCCTGCTCGGCAGTGCGCCCACCTTTGCGATGGTTGCAAGGCGGGCAGGCGGCTACCAGGTTCTCCCAACTGAAACTACCCCCCAGCCTGCGCGGTTTTACATGATCTACGGTGAGTTTATTAGTCTGCTTGCCACAATACTGACAAGTAAAATTGTCGCGGCGGAAAATCTCTTGTTTGTTGAGCTTGACGGTAGGCCGGGGCCGCTTGATCATGCGTTCCAGCCGGATAATTGAGGGGATGGGGAAGGTGGACCTGACCGTGCGGATTTCCCCACGGCCATTGGCAATCATCGAAGCTTTGTCAGAGACAATTAACCCGACTGCGCGACGGATGGTGCAAACGTTCAATGGCTCGTAGTTTGCGTTGAGTACCAATACGGGTTCAGATAACGATATTCGCGAAGTCATATGTTGCAGTGTGCATTCTAGCCAGTGACAACGCCAAAAATTATAGCATAAGCAGATTATAATCTTCTCATATGACAGGCCTTGAAATTGGCATTCCCCAGGAGTTTCGCCCGCTAAAAACCTCCCGTCGTGGCGAGCTTTATGCCTGGTTATTCACGTTAATTGTTTTGCTGGTTTTATTTTTTATGCCGGGGTTGCAGGAAAGGTTTCTAACGGTAGGTACCTTCCTGGCGATATTTTTTGGCCTGTCAGCGGTTGTGATTTCCTTGAATAATTGGATGGAACGCGCCACTGTTCTACAGCTGAGTGAAGATGGTATTGCTTATCGAAATGGTTTGCGCAACGTGCAGTTTATTTGGTCCGAGATCGAACGTGTAGAAGTGGTCCAGCGCAATATTGGCCGGCGCGTGCATGTTCTCGGCCCTCAGGCCCATTTTGCGTTTTATATGCAGAGCGCGGTAAAATTAGGCAACCGTGTTGGTGAACTGACCGGTTTTGAACAAGGCGAAGATATTTTGGAAACGATTTTGCAAAAAGCATCTTTGACACCCACCGCTGAGTCCAGCGATGACGTATATTATTATGCGCGTGATTGAGCCACGGCCCGTGGTGGGTATCTGACGCGCCCTCACCACAGAGGGCGCGTTTGTGTTTTAGGTGTAGAACGTTGCAGGAGGAAGACCAATGAAACATCTGGATGAACAAGTTGCCACGCTGATGCAGGGCACTGAATATGGGGACAAAGAGCTCCATGCTGCCATGGAGAAGGAGCTGCGTGAGCGTCTGATCGAAGCTGACAAAGAAGGCCGCCCCTTGCGTGTCTATTGTGGTTTTGACCCGCGTACTGCCGACTTGCATATTGGACACACTGTGCCCATGCGCAAGCTTCGCCAGTTCCAGGAATTTGGGCATGAGGTCACTTTTTTGATCGGGACCTACACCTCATTGATCGGGGACCCCTCCGACAAAGACCAGTTGCGTCCCCAATTGACTTCTGAAGAAGTAGAAGACAATGCCCGCACCTATGCGGACCAGGCCATGCGTGTGCTTGACCCTGACCAGACCATCATCAAATACAATGCTGAATGGCTCTCCAAGCTGAATTTCGGCGACCTGATCCATTTGGGTTCGAACTTTACCATTCAGCAATTCCTCACCCGCGATAACTTCCGCAAACGCTGGGACAATGGCGATGCCATTTACCTGCATGAGACTTTTTACTCAGTTATGCAGTCTTATGATGCTTACACCTTGAAGGCGGATGTGCAGATCGGCGGCACAGACCAACTCTTTAACATCGTCACCGCAGGACGCAAACTGATGACCGCCTTGGGTGCCAAACCCAACATCGGCATCATCATGGGTATCTTGCCTGGCACTGATGGCGAAGTCAAAATGAGTAAATCTTTAGGCAACCACATCCCCCTCAATAGCACCCCCGAGGATATGTTCGGCAAGGTCATGAGTGTGCCCGATGCTGCCATGCCCGACTACATGCGCCTGGTAACACGTTGGCAGGCTAGCCAGGTGGCAGATATGATCCAAAAGATCGACTCCGGAGAGTTACACCCCCGCGACGCTAAGATGCAGATCGCCAGCGAGATCACTGCGGCATACTATGGTGATAAAGAGGCTGAAGAAGCCCAGCAGGCATTTGTGAAGGTCTTCCAGAAGGGTGGGGTGCCGGACGACATGCCGGAATACAAACTGGCTGGCGGCGAGTCTCTTTTAGACGTGTTGGTTGCCAACAAACTCGTTAACAGCAATTCCGAAGGCAAGCGCATCGTCAAGCAAAATGGTGTGCGCCTGGATGGTGAAACCCTGAGTGATGCCTTAGGACCTTTCCCGGGCGCGGGCGTGTTGCAGGTGGGCAAGCGCAAATTCTTGCGGGTGGTTGAATAACAAAACACAAAGAGCTAGTAGGGGCGAGGCACGCCTCGCCCTTTTTAATTTCCTATTAGCCTTCCTAATAATTCCATCCCTAAATTCTGTGCGTCGCTGCTATTCCCATCTTCTAACAAAACTACAATTACATAGTTGTTCTCACTTGTACCTAGGTCAGTCCCCGTGATGTACCAGTTGAGTGCATCCACTTCAATACCTTGTACACCCCCTTGCACCTCCCAGGTTTGACCGTTAGAAAGATTCCCTACTATTTCAGCACTTTCCAATTCATTCAGAGCTGCCTGCGCTTCTTCCAAGGTCGGTAAAGAGATATATTCCTCACCTTGGGTAAGAACGCTACCGGCAATCTGCAAGGCAGGCAATTCTCCGGCATTGCTCATGCTCGCGTAAGCGTGTGCCAATTGCAAAGGGCTGATGCGTAGCTCGCCCAGGCCAAGGGCCTCCGCTTCCGGAGATGCTATCAGAGCAAGTTCTGGGTTAGCACCAGTTGTAATGCGCAATTGGGGAGCACTATAAAAGCCCAGGCTCTCGAATATAGGTTGCAATTCATCTGCCCCAAGTGCCTCTCCTAAGGCGGCTAGTGGGGCAGGGCAGCCCGCCGAAACCAGGCTGGCCCAGTCTTGAGGGTCTTCAGCTTGTTGGGTGCATTGCAATGTTGTTTCGCCAAATGCATAGTCCAGTTCTTGAGGAATGGGCGGCAAGCTTTCATTCACCATGGCTTGTATCAACAGGAAAGGGCCTAAAGATGTTCCGGGAGTGTATCTCCCCTGGGTGGCCCTATTGAGTAAGGGGGCATCCGGGTCGTTGAGCACATCTTCCCAATCGTCATCCAGCATGTTGGCGTCAAAGCTGGGACTGGAGGCTAGCACCAGGATTTCGCCGCTGCTTGCTTCTACCACCACAGCAGCCCCTCGTATATTTCCAAGCAATTCCTGCGCCAGCATTTGTAGTTCTGCATCCAGGGTTAATTGAACATCATTGCCGGGTGGGGGCTGCCCGTAGAGCAGGTGGTTGATCCACAAGTCAAAAGCTGGCTGGAACTCTTCTCCTCGCAGGATCAGGTCCAGGTCTGCTTCGATCCCCGCTTGCCCATAAACTGGATGCGTATAGCCTATTATTGGTCCCAAGCTTGGCGCGTATATCCTTTGGTAGGTCCCGGCTTCACCAATTGACTCACTCAGCACCTGGCCGTTGCGATCCAGCAGCATGCCGCGCAGGACAAAGCGGTCTGCAATACTGCGACGTGGATTATCTGTGCGCAGCAAAAGCTCCGGGCCGCGGTAGAACGCCCACCAGCCGGTCGTCAGTGAGACGCCTACAAAACCGACGAGCAAGAGGGTACCTACATGCAAGATTGCCTGAGTATTTTGAGGCTGTTTACGTTCTACCCTCTGCTGGCTGATGTGCACCAAGATCAGCAGGGCCAGGAAGGTAGTAACTAATGAGGAACCACCATAGGACACGAAGGGCAGGGTCACGCCAGTGAGTGGCAGCAAGCGTGTTGTACCACCGATGATCAGCACGCTTTGCCCACCCAGATAGGCGGCGATGCCCACAGCCAGATAACGATGGAAGGAGTTCTCGGCTTGGAGACTGATGCGTAGTGCCCGAACTGTGAATAGGGCTAGGGTAGTTACCAATGCCAGCGCCCCGACCAGCCCGGTTTCTTCCGCGATAGACGAGTAAATGAAGTCTGACAATGCGATCGGCACAAGTCCTGGGTTACCCATACCCGGCCCTCGGCCCAGCATGCCACCGTTAGCAATCGCTAATAGCGACTGCACGATCTGGTAAGAACGGTCGGAAGGGTCTGCCCAGGGGTTGAGCCAGGCTTCCACTCTCAATGCAACCACATCAAATAAGAAATAGCCCGCCAGTGCCGCGGCAGTTGCAGTCGCCAGGCTGAACAATGCCATACGCCATGAGCCGGTAGCCACGTACACCAGCGCCGTATAGATAAACACCAGGATGAAGGCTGTACCAAGGTCGCGCTGCACAAGTAAAAGTGCCAGCGCCAGCCCAGCCATCACCAAAGTGGGGGCTAGCAGCGGGGCAATTTTGGACACTAGCGGTTTGCGGTCTGCCAGGTAGGCTGCCAGGAAAACGATCAATAACAGTTTGAGGGGTTCGGAGGGTTGCAGGTAGATGCCACAGCAGCCCAACCACAATCGCGGCCCGAAGCCCAGGGGGTTGGTGCCGAATACCAGTGTCAGGGCTGTGAGTATAACTCCGCCTGTTAGCCACAGATATTTGTACCGTCGTAGCCATTGCAACTCGCTGCCCAACCGTAAGCCACTTATGAATAGGGTCAGCGCGATTGCCAACCAAAGTGTCTGACGCAGGCCGAACTGGATGGTCAGCCGCCAGACACTGAGCAAGCCCCAGCCACTCAGCAGGGCAGCCAGAGGTAGCAGGAAGCTATCCCGCTTTGGTAGGTATCTTTGGATAGCGCGATGTGCCAGGAAAAAGCCCACACCCCATACTAATACACCCAGCCAGTGTTGCCACAGGTATCCAACATCCCAACTGCGCTCTCGTCCTGCCGGAGATAAGCTTAATACGATCGCATACACTACCAGAAATAAGGCCGCCGAGTACAACATCCGGCGGCCTGCATCTATGCGTGGCAGGGAGCTTATCCGTTCTAAGAGGCTCATGCGCCCCAATATTTATCCGTAAAGAGGGTCAGCTTCTGGAGCGTTTCTGGGGGGACATTGCTGGCGTCCGTAGTGAGTGCTTCAGCTAGAGCATTTTGATGTTGGCACTCGACCTCAGGGGTTAATTGATTTACCAAATTCTGAATAGCTTGTTTGGCAACTACTGTGTTCTGTTGCACAGTGCGCATCACGATCTCAACCGTCACAGGCTCTTCGCTAACATGCCACACGTCATAATCTGTGACGTGGGCCATTACGCTGTAGCACATCTCTGCTTCGCGCGCCAAAAACGCTTCAGGGCTGGTGGTCATCCCAATGATGGACATCCCCCAGGTGCGGTACACGTTCGACTCGCCGCGTGTTGAAAAGCGCGGGCCCTCCACGGTGATATAGGTACCGCCATCATGCACAGTGGCCTCGGTAGCTGCTACCGCATCTTGGACTAGCCCGCATAGGTCCGTGCAGAAAGGCTCTGCCACGCTGATGTGGGCTACGAGGCCGCCTTCGAAGAAAGACCTTTTGCGGTCTTTGGTTAAATCGAAAAGTTGGTCTGGGACAACGATATCGCCTGGCGCATAATCCTCACGCAGTGAGCCGCAGGCACTGACAGCCACCACCCATTTCACGCCTAATGATTTGAGGGCATAGATGTTGGCGCGATAATTAACCTCGCTGGGGTTGATGAAATGACCGATACCGTGGCGCGCCAGGAAAGCCACCTGTAAACTGCCTAAGGTCCCGATCACGATAGGCGAACTGGGTTCGCCAAAAGGAGTGCTGATTTTATGCTCAGAAACGTTCTCGAGCCCCTCCATCGCATACAATCCTGAACCGCCAATAATACCTAGTTGGGCTTGTGTTTCCATTTTCTTATCCTTAGGAGTCTAAAAAGACCGAGATGATCACTTCGCCACAGCGGATATGGTCATTGTTGGTCAGCACAGCAGGGGTATCCAGAGGCTTGTCATTCAAGAAAGTGCCGTTTCGGGAATTCAGGTCTTCCAGCCACCACTGGTCGTGGTGGTAGGTGATCAGAGCGTGTTTTTGGGACACCGTTTCATTTTCAATATGATATTCGCAAATCGGGTCGCGTCCTACATGTATCTCAGCCAAAGCGTAACTCTGTTCGGGTGCGTCTATGGTTTGTGCCAGCAACTTGATTCTGGGAATAACGGATTGACTACCATTTACACTTTGTTGGCGTAGATCGCGCCACAGGCTGACAAAGGCCCATGCCAGGAAACTATACAGGGCGATTACAAGCCCCAGGCGTAAGGCCAGCAGCACATATCCAGGCGGGTCTTGCACGTTTTAGAAATTCCCCAGGTCCAGGTCGGTCAGGTCTCTGATGTTCTTGGTGGTGCCATCCCCGCTGTCTACTGGTGCTTTGTATTCCTGAGTTTCACTGACATTGCGCACGGCATCCTGCCCGTATACCAGGGGCAGGCCAGCGAGCGAGATCACATCCCCGGGGTGCAGCATCAATTGACTGATACGTTCCCCATTGACAAACGTGCCTCCAGCCGAGCCTAGATCGAAAAGCATGAAGCGCCCGCGTACCGCCCGCAATTGGGCATGGTGGCGTGAAACCCGTGGGTCTTCCAATACCAGGTTGTTATCCAATTTGCGGCCCAGGTTGACCACATCACATTCTAATGAAAAGATCTGGGAACCTCCCACGATCAGGAAGGCCTGGGGAGGGATATCCCCTTCATCAGTATCGATGGTCTCTAGTGCCTGTGTTTCGGTCAAATCATCTTCTGTACGATAGGCTTGCACCGCGTATTCACTAGCGACCATTTCTGGGTCTGGCAGAATGCTGATTCCCGGTTCAACTGCGAAGCGAAAGCCTTCTTCTTTACCAGCTTGTTGGATTACTTCTGCTAGGCTTTCTAAGAGGCCTCGGTTGCTGCTCAAGTCTTCTGCGTAGTCAGGATGTACTGTGATGGTGAACAGGTTAGGCGCGTGCACTTCGCCACCTTCACCTGTATGGATATTGTCTTGCATAGCAACCACCAGGCGAGAGGCCAGTTCGTTCTCAGCCTGTTCCTCGCCAAAGAGCTTTGCCATGTTGGCTTCAATGAAATTTTGCAGAACTGCTTCGATCTGCTTAAATTTTTCTTTCATAACTGCGCAATTTTAACGTATTTACCCGGCATCAACAAATGACTATTAGAACCCTCCAAAATTGAAAATGTAGAGCCGATGTCATCATAGAAGGATACATCTGTAGATATAATACAAGAAATTAGGAGTAATCAAATGTCAAGATATGTAGTTATGTTTACATCAATGTGTCTCCTCGGGATAGCTGCATGTCGTCCCACACAAACCACGCCACAACCCCTTCCAGCCGAGCCCATTAGTACTCTTGAACTCGTTCTTGGTGAGGAATTTGATGAAGATGACTTGGTACCTGGCGAGGTCTTCATCAATGAAAGTGAGCTTCTTTATTTGGAAAGTTTCCCTGGGCAGATTGCTGTAGAAATCAATGGGGACCTGCCAACTCCGTGTCATCAACTCGAGGCCAATATTGCTGCCCCCGATGATCAGAAGCGCATATTCATTGTCGTATTTACTAGCTACAAGCAAGGCGAAAATTGCGTTCAAGTGTTGGAGCCCTTTGAAGAAAGAATTTCTGTACCTATGGAAGGCCAGTCTGATGGTATCTATGCGATTTGGGTCAACGGCGAAAATGTTGGCGAGTTCTCTTATCCGCGATAGTTGGTGTTTTTTCCCTGTCATTGAGGAAGACCTCGCTCCCCAATATTGATATCCCCTTCAATCCTTGTTCAATAATATCGCTAGAAAACGGTCGACATCGTACAGAGCAGACTGAGCTGGTGGAGATAACTGTGGAAGTAACAGGTCGAAGAGGTCCTCAGTCCACGGCAGAATTACATTAACTGCCGGCACGCCCGATTCAATCAGTTTCGTGTAGAGTTCTTGGGTGCCGACCAGAGGAATAAGGAAGTCTTTGTCCCCTTGCATGAGCAGGGTAGGTGGGGATTCAGGTTCCACATGTGTGGTTGGGCAGGCCAATCGATACATGCCAAGTTTATCTTCGGGATGGCCGCCAAATAAAATATCCAGCCGGCCTAATAGTTGAAATACTTCTTAAGGCGCGATTTTTTGTGCCCATATGTTGGCTTCAATGAAATTATGCAGAACTGCTTCGATCTGCTTAAGTTTTTCCTTAGTAGCTGGGCAATTTTTACGTATTTACTTATCATAAACAAATGGCATTTGACACTCCCCAAAAAAGGAACCTGATATCGTCGTATAACGTTATAGTTGTAGACTTAGAGAATCAGGAGTATTCAAATGTCAAAATATTTAGTTTTATTGACCACAACGTGTGTTCTCATGCTAACTGCATGTAGTTCCTCACAGGTCCCGCCATTGCCTACACCAACCGAGCTAGTCAACGCCCCCGAGCCTCCCAGCGCCCCTGAACCCACCACTGTTGACGACCTAGATGATAATGGTTCGCCGCAGAGCGCTGTTTTCATCAATGAAAGCCAGCTTCTTATCATGGAGAGTTTCCCCGTACAGATTGCTGTAGAAATAAAAGGTGACCTGCCGGCCCCCTGCCATCAATTGGTTACAGTCGTGGCTGAACCCGATGACCAGAACCGAATTGCTATTGACGTATACAGCATCAACGAATTAATAGGCGTTGACTGCATCCAGGTCTTGGAACCTTTTGAAGAGAGTATTCCTGTGCCCATGGAAGACCAGCCTGATGGTATCTATACGATTTGGATTAACGGCGAAAACATTGGTGAGTTCTCTTATCCGGGATAATTAATTTGGGAATTTCTTTTTCACTGGGTAAAACTTACTCACCAATACTAATATCGCCTTCAATCTTTGTTCAACAACATTGCCAGAAAACGATCCACATCGTATAGCGCTGACTGAGCTGGTGGAGATATCTGTGGAAGTAGCAGGTCAAAGACATGCTCAGTCCAAGGAAGAACTACATTAATGGCCGGCACGCCTGATTCAATCAGTTTTGTGTATAGTTCCTGGGTGCCGACTAATGGAACAAGGAAATCTTTGCCGCCTTGCATGAGTAGAGTAGGCGGGGAACCAGGATGAACATGAGTGACCGGGGAGGCCAACTTATACATTTCAGGTTTTTCGTCGGGATGGCCGCCCAACAAGATATCCAACCGGCCCAGAAGTTGAAACGCCTCTTTCGGATCGACTTTCGTGCCAATGGGTACCGGGGGTTGGCGTTTTAGGTCATATCGCTTATATCCAATCACCAGGTCTGTTGGACCATAGAAGGAAACGATTCCGCATACCGACAGGTCAGCTTCTTTGAGATCCTCTGGGTTTAACTTTGGATGTTCAGGCGTATATCCTGCCAACATGGCGATATGTGCACCAGAGGAACCACCTCCTAAAACGATTTTTTCAGGGTTCACACCGTATCGATCTGCATTGGCCTTTATCCATGCAACAGCTCGTTTAACGTCTCCTATCATTCCATAGATATCTACTTCAGGGATAAGTCGGTAGGCAACATCTATTACTGTATGGCCCTGAGCTGTCAGATGGTGAAAGAAAGGCCTGGTACCAAAATCTTTATCAAATGCTGCCCAGGAGCCTCCGTGAAGATAGACTAATGCCAGGCCAGAAACGTTGCCGTCGGACGGCTGCCAGACGTCACATAGCAGTTGCCGACCTGAATCGGGGACCGTCCAGAATGTGATATCCTGTTCAAAGGAAGGCTTGGGCGATGTTTTCAATTTCAAGAACAGCCTCCAGCGCTTTTGAAGCATGCGCTTGGCTTGCTCAGGGTGAATTAGGGTTGACCAATCATGGCTAAAGGCCTTCTCAAAACCTTGGTGTTCTTGGGTGCATCGCCAAATATAAAAGATCATAATACCTGCGCCAATAAGCCCTATCGGAATGGCCCAGATAGCTTGATAAAACCACCCAATCACAGCTCCAATCACTCCCAAGACGGCCCACAACGGCGACAATGCTCCCGTTATCAGGGGAAACCAGGCTAAGAAGCCTAATTGAACCCGAGGTGTAACAAGGAATAGCAGACACATTAGAAGTGAGAAGCCTGAGAGAACGTAAGCAAGAATTATCATGATTGCCTCCAGAGCTACGATGTGAATGCATTATATAGCTGGGGCGAAATTAGATACAAGAAGGCAATATTCCCCATAATTCGCGTGCATCTACATCCGGTATATTTAAACATACATACGGGTACATTACTGCACTAATCCCTGAGTCCAAACGCGGTTGGGTGTGTAAAAAGAGGCAAAGTTTCGTGCATAAACTCTGGAGTCAAACTAAAGGGTTTGACGATAAATCCGTAGGGGCCGGTTTCAAACCGGCCCCTACCTTTACTACTACTTCTTTTTTTGTTTCTTACTGTAGAGTTTGCGAAGAACCTCTTAAAATCAATTGGCAACGCCGATTGGTTAGTGTTGCAATATCTGCGACAAGAACAACTTTGTGCGATCCTCCTGCGGGTTATTGAACAGGTCTTGCGGTGTGCCGCTTTCAACTACATTACCTTCGTCAAAGAAGAACAAGCGGTCGGCCACTGCACGCGCAAAGCCCATCTCGTGGGTCACCACCAACATCGTCATACCGGATTTCGCCAGCTCAGTCATGGCATCCAGCACTTCCTTGATCATTTCTGGGTCAAGCGCCGAGGTTGGCTCGTCGAACAGCATGATCTCAGGTTGCATAGCCAGTGCACGCGCGATAGCCACACGTTGCTGCTGTCCACCTGAAAGCTGGCCGGGGAATTTCTCAGCCTGCTCGGGGATACCCACGCGTGTAAGCAATTCCATGCCAAGCTCTTCAGCTTCTTCACGCGGCATTTTCTTTACCCAGATGGGGGCCAGGGTAACATTTTGCAACACACTGATGTGTGGGAAAAGGTTAAATTGCTGGAAGACCATACCGGTCTCTTCACGGATCTTTTCGATGTTGCGCACGTCATGCGATAGCTCAATGCCATTTACAGCAATCGAACCGCGCTGGTGTTCTTCCAGGCGATTGATGGTGCGGATAAAGGTGGACTTGCCAGAGCCTGACGGCCCGAAGATCACGATCACTTCACCTTTGGCAACTTCCATGTCAACACCGCGCAGGGCGTGGAACTCACCGTACCATTTATGTACGTCTTTACAAACAATAATGGGTTGACTGTTATTTTCACTCATTACTCTCTTCTCCTTAGCGGTCTGCCACACCCAGTCGGGTTTCGAGCCGGCGACTGGCCATCGACATCAAGTAACTGAAGATCATATAGACAACTGCGATAAAAGCATATACTTCCAGTTGCAGTTGTACGAATTCAGGTGTGGAATTAATAATCGAACGACCAATGCCCAAAAAGTCATTGATACCAACGATCACAACCAGGGTAGTATCTTTGAATAGACTGATGAACTGGCCCACAATTGCGGGTAGCACAGTGCGGATGGCTTGTGGCAATACGATAAATGTCATTGTCTGGAAACCGTTCATACCCAGGGCCTTGGCAGCTTCGATCTGCCCAGGGGGTACAGCTTGTAGGCCACCACGCACATTCTCAGCGGTGTAAGCAGCACTGAATACTGTTACAGCCATCAAGGCGCGCAGCAAACGATCCAGGCGCGTCTCTTCTGGCAGGAACAAGGCCAGGATGATAGAGAACATGAACAGAATCGTAACAAGTGGTACGCCGCGAATGGCCTCGATAAACACAGTGGAGAAAGCACTCACCACAGGTAGAGACGAGCGTCGACCCAGGGCTAATGCCAGGCCGATTGGGAATGAAAGGATGATGCCTCCCGCGGCCAGGATAAATGTCACCAATAGCCCCCCCCAGGCCGTTGTTCGTATTGATGGGAGGGCCTGACTCAAATCAAAGTTGGGTAGGAAGTTGACGAACACGAAAGCGGAAAGGATCCAACCCAGGATGATATGGCTCCACTCGATTACTTCTAAGCGGCCTACCAGATAACCCACTAATAACATTGCTCCGATCATGAAGTAATAAACGGCTAGTGCGGTGCCCCCGCCTGACGTGATCGTGAACAAACTGAAGGCGATCACAGCGCCACCCAGGAAAATGGGGATGTAGCGCCATGAATTAGGCAGCTTGCCACTTGTCAGGCCGATCATCAAGAGCAAAAGGTAAGTGCCTGTACGTGTTAGCGCTACAGGGTCTTCTACACCGCTAATCAAAGTGATCATCACCACGGGGGATAGTAACCAACCCATGATGATGTAAAGGTCTTTGACTGCCGATAACCTTCCAACAAAATACCCCACAAGAACCAGCAGGGCCGTGCCGCCAAGGTAGAGGCGCATGTTCATGTCGAGTTGATCGTGGGTGATTGGCAAAATTGCGAGGATAAGGAAGAAGGCACCGCTACCAATGGCGATTGAACGCAGCATGCCACCCCAATTGCCCCAGCTAAGACCTACCAGTAAGAATAAAAGGGATAAAGCGGCTCCCACTCGCCACATCTCTTCACGTGGATACTGGCCAATAGCATATAGTAGGGGAGATTGTGTAACGGCCGTCCAGTCCGCAGTTCCGAATACCCAGCGGAATATCGCTGAAAGCACGAAGTACAGAAAGACGACGGATACCAGCGTTAAAACAGTGTTGTACCAGGGACTAAATAGATTATCGCGTGCCCACTTGATGGGACCCGGTGGATCGGGCGGGGCGAGAACTTCACTTAGATGCGAATTGGTTGTCATCATCTCACCTCGTCACGAATTGGATACGTCTGTTGTAAACATTGAGTACAGCGGACGTGAGCAAGCTGAGTGTCAGGTATGAAACCATGATGATGGCGAATACCGGGACAGCTTGTCCGGCCTGATTGATAGCGATCCTGCCGACACTGAATAATTCCTGATATCCAATCGCCAGCGCCAGACTGGAGTTTTTCGTCAGGTTGAGGTACTGGCTGATCATGGGAGGGATAATCACACGCAGGGCTTGAGGGATCACCACCAGGCTAAGCACTTGCAAGTTGCTTAATCCAACGGCATTGGCTGCTTCCACCTGGCCACGGTCTACGGCCTGGATGCCAGCACGCACAACTTCTGCAATAAAACCTGCTGTGTACATGGTCAGGCCAACAAATAACGCCGCAAATTCCGGAGTCAGACGTAGGCCGCCTGCATAGTTAAAACCGTCCAGGACAGGGACATCCAGATATAGCGGAGTGCCTCCAGAAACCAGCCACCCCCCGATTGCAGAAACAACGACTATGGCCAGGCTGACCCAACCATAATAAGTTTCCTGGCCGGTCTCTTCGCGTCGGCGGCGCAATACGAAATAAGCAATTGTAGCCAGCACAATACCAATGATCAGAGCAATAGCCAGGGGGCCACCCGTCTCAGTTAGTCGTGGCCAAGAGATGTAGAGGCCGCGCAAATTGAGAATCACTGGGCCAGGCAGAACCAAACTCTCGCGCACAGGCGGTAATTGTGTAAAAACGGAAAAATACCAGATGAATAGCAGAACCAACAAAGGAATATTGCGATGGAATTCGATGTAAACCAAAGCGATGCGGCTCAAAAGCCAATTGGGGGATAAGCGTGCCAGTGCGACTGTGGTACCCAGGATCGTGGCTGCTACGACGCCAGCAATTGCGACTCGCAAGGTGTTAACGAGACCGACGAGAATGGCGCGACCGTAGGTCATGGATGGGTCATATTCAATGCCGGGATCATTGATAGGGAAGCCTGCCGGATCATTTAAGAAATTGAAACCCAGTGAAAAACCCCGAGCATCTGCAGCTGCTAGAAAGTTTACGACGACCCAGATGAGAAATCCAATAACAAGGACTGCCGATACGATCTGAGCAATCCAATTTATGATGCGTTCGTCTCTGTAGAAGGGGATGCTAGTACTTTGATCTATGCCCGTATCACTCGTGGCCATCTCTTCTCCTCGTTTGAAAAAGGATGCGGCCAGCGGCCGCATCCTTTTGAACCGTTACAAATTCTGAACTATTTGACAGGCGGGGCGTAGATCAAACCACCCTCGGTCCACAGTTCATTGAGGCCACGGGGGAGAGTAACAGCAGCATCAGGACCCAAGTTGCGGTCGTAGATTTCGCCGTAGTTACCAACAGCAGCAATGGCGTTAGCCAGAGCATCAGCACCCAGGCCGAGTTCTTCGTAGCCATAGTTGCCTTCGACGCCGAGCAGGCGGCGAACGTTGATATTCTCGCTGTTCTTCATTTCTTCAACATTGGCCGAGGTCACACCGAGTTCTTCGGCGTTGATCAGGGACCACATGACCAATTTGACAGTGTCAAACCAGGCTGTATCACCATGGGGAACGGCAGGGGTCAACGGTTCCTTGGAGATGATGTCGTCAAGAATCGTGTAGGCGCTGGGGTCATCAAAGCCACTGCGCACGGAGACCAGCTGGGAGCGGTCAGAGGTTGTCACGTCACAACGACCCTCTTGGAAAGCGCCGTATACTGCGGCAGCCTCTTCAAAGATCACAGGTTCAAATTCAATATCTCTCTGACGGAAGTAGTCGGCCAGATTCTGCTCGGTGGTCGTACCGCTGGTTACACATGCGGAAATGCCATCAGCAAAGTCATCGGTGGAAGTGATGCCGCTGGCATCGGAAACCATGAAGCCCTGACCGTCATAGAACATAACAGTGGTGAAATCACCCCATTGCACGTCACGGCTGGAGGTCCAGGTAACGTTACGACTGAGCAGGTCAACTTCAGCAGTCTGCAACACGGGGCCACGGTCAGCGCTTGTCAGGGGAACGATTTCAATGGCGTTGGCATCGCCCAAAACTGCAGCTGCCACGGCGCGGCACAGGTCAATGTCAAAGCCGACGTTATTACCATCGTCGTCCAGGGAACCAAAGCCAGCCAGGTCAGTGCGGCCACCACAAATCAGGGTGCCACGTTCCTGCACGCGGGCCAGGATACCGCCACCTTCTTCTTGGGCGGGTTCTTCCATGGGTTCTTCCATGGGCTCTTCCATGACCTCTTCAGTCGGTTCTTCTGCGGCGGGTTCTTCTGCGGCAGGCTCTTCGGTCGCAGGAGCGGCAGGCGTGGGTGCGCCGCAGGCAGCCATGAATACAGCTGCTACGACCAATAGAGAAAGCAAAGTTAGAAGCTTACGGAACATTCTTCTCTCCTCGAGTGAGATGTGTGTAAAGTTTGTATTCGGGGAACGGGGAAATAAAACTAATTAGAGTCAGATAGCCGGCTGCTCACCTCCTTCAAGTGAAACAAATCTCTTCAATTTAGTGGAAATATGGTGAAAATGTATCGACCCATTATACGGAATAAAGTGCCTTACGGCAAGGGACAACGCTTGAATCTGTCTATACAGCTTGTTTTCTTGGCTTTTTAGCGGGTGATTGCGGCTATCTTAGCCTGGCTAAGGGCGACAAAGTCCTCTGGGCTGAGGCTGACCTGTAAACCGCGCTGGGCGGCTGATATGTAGATCAAATCAAGGTCTTGTACAGAGGCATCCAGCACCACTTCAAAAGGCTTTTGCAAGAGGGCCAGTGCCGAAATCCCACCTGTCTGCAAGCCGGTGAGTTGTTCGGCTTCGGCATGTTTGGCCAGGCGCACTTTCTTTTCCCCAACAGCCTTTGCCAGGGCTTTTAGATCTAGTTCAGTAGGGGCAGGCACAACTCCCAGAATGGCTTTGCCCCGCTCAATGCGTGTAGCCACTATGGTTTTAAACACAGATTCAGGAGCAACCCCAAGTATTTGAGCAACTTCCACGGCTCCAAACTTGATCTCAGGCAGTTCGTGAGTTTGATATTGGATACCTTTGGATTCAAGCAGACGTGTGACGTTATTCTTGATAGCCATATTTATGATTGCAAAGTAAGTATGAATATGGCGCCGCCCTCGGGGTGGTTGCGGGCCTGGAGGGAACCGCTATGCGCCTCTGCCAGCTTACGTGCAATTGAAAGGCCAAGGCCGGTGCCGCCGTCCTGGCGGTTGCGGGCTTTATCGGCCCTGTAGAAACGTTCGAAGAGGTGAGGCAGGGATTCCTCTGGAATGCCCTCTCCCGAATCATGCACGCTAATCTTCGTTTGGCTTTGACTACATTCCAATTTGACGCGCACGATCCCTTTTTCAGGTGTGTGGCGTAGGGCATTGTGCAGCAGGTTAGTAAGGATCTGTTCAATGCGCTCTGGGTCAACATCAATTGCGGGGCACTCAACGGAGTTGAAGTTCAGGCGAATGCCTTTTTGCTTGGCCTGCGTTTCAAAGCGCCCTACAACCTGGTTTACGAGCGCTACTATATCGGTCTCGGTGCGCCTAAGGTGCAACTCGCCAGCGTCAGCCAGGCCAATTGTGCGCAGGTCTTCTACCAGACGGGTGAGCAACTGGTTTTGAGCCAATACAGCGTCTATGTTGTCCTCGGTGATGCTATAAACCCCATCCTGCATAGCTTCCAGATTGGCGCGTTGCACCGCTAATGGCGTACGTAGTTCGTGGGCAATGTCAGCTGTAAGCGAACGCCTGCGCGTTTCTGCTCCCTCCAGCGATGCAGCCATATGGTTAAAGGAGCGACTCAGGGCGGCCAATTCACCAGGCCCAGTCTCGGGGACCCGTTGTTGCAGGTCTCCCTCGGCCATGTGCCCGGCGGCCTGTGTGAGGCGGCTGATAGGTCTTAATAACCAGTAAGCTAGCAGGAGCGCCAACAACAGGGCGATCACGCCCCCAATAAGTGCTGCCTGTAAGGTTGCAGATGAATATCGTTGCAGCAAGGCCCCCTGGATATCTACCAGTTGGAGGATCTCATTGTTCTGGGGTACGAGGTAGCCAATCAGTTGATTATCCACTTTCAGGGGAATGGCGATCTCCAACACAGCGCTTTCAATGGTCTCGCTGGCAGGCTGTACACCACGTGACATGATGACATTGCCTGTTGTGTCCGTTAATTGCCAGCCAACCTGACGGCTTTGATTTTGGGGTCGTGGGCCTGGTGGACCACTCCCTTCGTTGCGGTTTCCTGAGGGATTATTATTTAATGCTGGAGTCTGGGGTAAAGATGCTCTAACTCCATCCCATGAGCCATTGGCCTGGTAATAGCTTTCAAGCTCGGCAACCACGCTTTCAAGACCAAACAAACCGCCACCACCTACAAAACGGTCGATCTCGCGAAGCGTACTCTGGCGTGCAAAAATGCCCACTGCCCCTAGAGTGATGGCAATCACCAGAACAAATGCGAGAAATAGTCGCCAGCGCATGCGTCACTCACTGCGGGTGAAGCGGTAACCGACGCCAAAAACAGTTTCGATATATTTGGGCTGTTTGGTGTTTTCCCCCAGCTTGGCACGCAGGTTCTTGATATGGGCATCTACTGTACGTTCAAAACCTTCGTAGATTTCCCCATCTTGTGAGGATTCCAGTAACTGAGCACGGCTGAAGACACGCCCGGGTTTGGTAGCCAGTGTTGCCAGGATAGAGAATTCGGTGGGAGTGAGGTCAATGGCATCTTCGCCACGGGTGACGGCAAAACCATCGAGATCAATCCGGAGATCAGCCACGCTCAAAATCTGGTCGTCTTTTTGAGCCGCATTGGCACGACGCAAAACCGCTTTGACACGTGCCACGACTTCACGCGGCGAGTATGGTTTGGTGACGTAATCGTCTGCGCCCAACTCCAGACCGATCAGGCGATCAGCTTCTTCGACACGCGCAGTGACCATGATGATGGGGGTGTCAGCGTTGCGGCGAATGGATCGGGCTACATCCAGGCCATCCATGCCGGGTAAATTGAGGTCCAGCAGTACGAGGTCGGGGTGGGTGCTGTGCCAGGTTTCCAGGCCGGTATCGCCACGAAATGAGGTAACTACGTCGTAGCCACCCTGTTCCAGATAGGAACGCAATACTTTGACCAATTCCGGTTCGTCTTCAATGATCAGTATCTTTGGCATTGCAATTCATTATAGTAGAAAGTGGAAAGAGGCGGCTCTCACGAACCACCTCTTTCCTGTCGGAGGGAGGAGAGGATTATGCGTCTTGGTTGTTGCCGTTGCCGGGGAAGTTGTTGTTCTCCGGTCCACCGGGGCCGCCTGGGCCACCAGGGCCGCGACCTTCGGGGCGTTCGGGCAGTTCTACACCCAACTCTTCGGCCATTTCCTGGACGGTCTGGCCATCATCGAGGCGCTGCTGTACTTCCTCAGCACTAATGCCCAGTACTTCCGCCAGGCGTTCTACATTGGGGCCACGGCCTTCGGGGCGCTCCGGCAGTTCTACGCCCAACTCTTCGGCGATCTCTTCGATTGTCTCACCGGCATCCAGGCGAGCTTGTAGTTCTTCTTCGGTCAAGCCGAGCAACTCGGCGATTTTGCCTTTGCCATGGCCTCTACCACCGGGGCCGCGGAAGCCGCGCTCCTGGATGACATCGTATTCTTCCTGAGTGATAGCGCCATCAGCCAGAGCTGAGTCCAACGCATTCTGGAAGGCTGTTTCCATCAAAGCCTGGAAGGCTTCCTGGTCCAGACCTTGAGCTTCGGCAATGTCCTTGGGCTTATCACCAGCTTCAATGCTGGCCTCAAGCTCTTCAACGGTCATGCCAAGTTCTGCGGCCACGGCTGCGTGGATGTATTCACGCAATATGCCATTGCCTTTGCCTTCACCCGGTTGAACACCTTCCTGTGCGAAGACCAGGCCGGTGGCGGCCAGGCTCAAGATGATGACACTGACCAAGGTAACAATAATCAGGGGTTTCTTCATGTTTATACCTCTTTTGAATAAGATTTTCTCTTGTTGTGGCTATAGGATAGAAAAAAGGTTTGAAGAAGTTGTGAAGACGGTTTGTAGGGTGTGTAAAGGGGGGATGAGTAAAAAATGAGAGGCTGGAATGATTTCCAGCCTCTTTTCTCCTAGATTTACTTGAGACTTATGCAGCTTGCATTACTTCTGTGTGTATATTGAACTGGGGCGGATGCTCAAAGTGTTTCTTCACCAGGCATTGATTCGCAGAGCGCACTAAGGCACTGTAGTATTTCTCAGGGAAATCCGGAGGCACCTGGATCTCCAAATCGACTTCCTGTACTAAGCCATTTAATGGATTGCGGTTGAGGCGTTGCACGATGCGGATGCCTTCTGTGGGGAGGTTACGCTGGTTGCAAAAGCCCAGGACGTAAATGCCGGCACATGTGCCGATGGATGAAAGGAAAACTGCAAATGGGGTGGGGGCAGAACCTTCTCCGCCACCTTGAGGGGGTTGGTCGGTTTGAACGGTATAAGGGCCGAAATGGGCGTCTACACGTGCGCCGCCGGGGAAATCAATGATAAGTTCCATAGTTGACAATAATACTCCGATTTAGTGTTAATTTTCACAATTATATGCCAACCGGAGATGAAATCTATAAATATTTCGTCAAAATTTATCAGCGCAGCTAATCTATTCGATAATCTCAATGTCCATGCTATACAACAAGGCCATGGCCTCCGGGATAGAAAACCTGGCTTTTTTGATTGTGTTGGTTGATGGATCGATCATGTAATTCTTGGCGTCCACAAAATCTGCTTCCGTCAGATCGGTGTTCCTGAAACTGCTTTCGAGAAAATCCGTGTGCTGGAAATTGGCTTGCGACAAATTCGCCTCTGAAAAATCGACTTCTTTCGCAATGCATTTCTCTAGCCTCAGACCCTCAAGTTCCAAGCCAACGAAGCTGGAGTAATTCAATACGCACTTAAAAAAGACAATTGGTTTTACAAGTACAAAATCCTCTTTGCTTCCCCAGGATGCTGTAGGCCAATTGATGCCAATAACTCTGCAGTTCTCAAAGGTGACCCCCTTGAAGGCGCTATGGTCGACTCTTACCAGGCTCAGGTCACAATCTGAAAAGCTGCAACCCCTGAATTTGCATGCTCTGAAAGATGTTTCTGTGAAAGTACACTTTGTGAAACTACAATCCTGGAAATCGACATCCTCGATGATCTCATTTTCGATCACCAAGTCTTTAAACTGTTGGTCTTCGTAGAATTGTTGGTCAAACATGCCCTTATCCTTTAAAAAGTAAAACGTAATGCTTCGGTCATTTCGTCGTTTTCCGCATTACGTTTTACTCGGTCTTCGATATACAGTTCAGGATTATTCTTCTTCAGCTCCAGCGATAACGTTGATTCGCTCCCAGGGTTTCAGACTTTCGTCTTCGGCCAAGGTGGTGCGCAATTCGAAGATCTGGTCGCGCATCATGGCCGCTTTCTCAAACTCCAGGCTCTTGGCCGCTGCTTTCATTTGCTTCTCCATTTCTTCGATCAGGTTGCGCAGTTCTTTCTTGGGCAGGGTAGCAGCACCGTCTACAACGTAATCGGCCGGTTGCTCGGCGATGGCATGTGCGCCGACTCGGTCAGTCAGATCGCGTATTTCTTTGACGATACTCACCGGGTCGATGCCGTGCTCTTTATTGTAAGCAGTTTGTTTGGCACGGCGCCGATTGGTTTCATCAATGGCCCCTTTCATCGCATCCGATACCTTGGCTGCGTACATGATGACGCGGCCATTAAGGTGACGCGCGGCGCGACCGATGGTCTGGATCAGGGCTGTCTCAGAACGCAGGAAGCCTTGTTTATCAGCATCCAGAATGGCGATGAGGGAGACTTCTGGAAGGTCCAACCCCTCTCGGAGCAGGTTGATACCCACGAGCACGTCAAAAACACCCAGGCGCAGATCGCGCAGGATGGCGATGCGCTCCAGGGTATCTACTTCAGAATGTAGATACTGGACTTTGAGGCCCGCTTCCAATAAATAGTCTGCCAGGTCTTCCGACATACGCTTTGTGAGCGTAGTTACCAGTGTGCGTTCACCGCGTTCCACACGTTGCCTGATCTCAGTGATGAGGTCATCGATCTGGCCCTCGATGGGGCGCACGTCCACTTCCGGGTCGATCAGACCTGTGGGGCGGATGATTTGTTCGACTACCTGTGAATTAAGTTCCATCTCGTATGGTCCCGGTGTGGCCGAAGTGTAGATGACCTGGCCCATGCGTTGCTCGAACTCTTCAAATTGCAGCGGGCGGTTGTCGAGAGCGGACGGCAAACGGAAACCGTAATCGACCAGCACCTGTTTGCGGGAGCGGTCGCCGTTGAACATGCCGCGTACTTGTGGGATGGTCATGTGTGATTCGTCGACGACCAGCAGAAAGTCGGGTGGGAAATAATCGATCAAGGTCCAGGGGGCAGAGCCTTCGGGGCGCTGGTCTAGGTGGCGTGAGTAGTTCTCAATACCGGAGCAGTAGCCAACTTCACGCAGCATCTCCAAATCGTATTTAGCGCGCTGTTCCAGGCGTTGGGCTTCCAGCAACATCTCGTTCGATTTGAAGTATTCCAGACGGGTTTCGATCTCGGCTTCAATGCTCTTGATGGCCGCTTCGAGCTTCTCTTCTTCGGTGATAAAGTGCTTGGCAGGGAAGATGGCTACAGTGTCCATCTCGCGCCGCACTTCACCTGTTACAAGATGGATCTCGGCGATGCGCTCTACTTCATCGCCGAAGAAGGTGATGCGATAACCGAATTTATCCTGATAAGCGGGCACCACGTCTAACGTGTCGCCACGTACACGGAAGGTACCGGGAGCGACCTCAATGTCGTTACGCTCGTAGTGGCTCTCGACAAGCTGGCGCAGAAGGTTGTTGCGGCGGTAGGCCTCGCCAGCATTCATGTTGATGACCACACGCCCGTAAGCATTGGGGTCACCCAAACCGTAAATACAGGAAACCGAAGCTACAATGACCACATCCTTCCGCGACAGCAGGGCAGTGGTGGCGGCCAGACGCAGGCGCTCGATCTCTTCGTTGACATCCGTTTCCTTTTCGATATAGAGGTCGTTGCGTGGCACGTAGGCTTCGGGCTGGTAGTAGTCGTAATACGATGTGAAGTATTCTACGGCGTTGTCAGGGAAGAACTCCTTGAACTCGGCGTACAACTGCGCTACTAAAGTTTTGTTGTGGGCTAATACAAGGGTCGGTTTCTGGATTTCCTGGATGATGTTGGCGATAGTGAAGGTCTTGCCGGTACCCGTGGCGCCGAGTAATACCTGGTGCTTGTCACCACGCTTGATGCCGGTAAGGAGTTGGGAAATCGCCTCCGGCTGGTCGCCGGTGGCTTCAAAGGGGGCTTGCAAATTGAAGGTCATCTTCACTCCCGTGAGTTGGAAAAGTGCAAAACGATAAGCAATCCATTATAGAACAAATGTTAAGTTTTGAGGAGGGTGCAAATCGCTTTTTGATGGAATTCTAAGGGTTAGCTTGGAAGCGAATGGCTAAAGAGGGCAACTATCTAATGATCATCAGAGGGATTTCTCGCCAATGCAAAACTGCGTTTTGCCAGGCTCGGAATGACAGAATTTGTCATTCCGAGGATTGAGTGAAACGAAAGCACGAGGAATCCCGCAGGTCACCGTCTAAAAGCTATTTCATCCAAGTAAGATAGCAATTTGGATTATCTAAAGAAGTGAGGGGAACTACTGTGCCATCGGCAATTTGTCTGCTTCAGTTGTTTCAGTTCCCTTCTCTTGTGGAGTCGCGATTTCGTGACTCTCTTCGACTTTAGACCAATCAAAGACGATCTCTGTGGGGACGGTGGCAGGTTGCTCTTGTGGGAGTTGTACAGTTACAGTTTGTGGTTTTCTGAAGGGACGAACGGGGCTGGAGAGAATCCGGCGCTTCACCAAGGGGATACGTACAAACAGCAAGATAGTGAGGACGGCTACGTATACGTTCAACTCCTCAACCGCATTGGGGTCGCGGAGGAGTAGCAGTTTGCTGGAAGAGGTTGCCAGGATGGCGTGATAGATGACAGCGGCACCTGCAAAATAAACGGTGCGATGCAAGCGTTTCCAGTTCTTGCCCAAACGGCGCATGGACCAACGGTTGGACGTGAGCGCGAGTAAAGCCAGGATTCCCAATCCGACCAAGCCATATACAATGAATGGTTGCAATGGCAGGTCAATCCATCCAATACTATTTTTGAGAGTCAACCAGACATGCAAACTAGCAAATCCAAAGGCCCACAATCCTGCAGGCTTGCGCAACTTGATGGCCTGACGCCAGCCCAGATAGGTCCTCAAAGGGGTCATGCTCAAGCTAATTAGCAACCATCGAATGGCCCATTTGCCGCTTTCAAAAGAGGGTTCAAAGGTGTTGGCGGCGAACATACTGGTAGCTCGCTGGCTGACGATGGAATGAAATATCCATAGGGCGATCAAGCTAATTGTTATGGCGGGCCAATGTTTTCGTAGCTGGTGCATGAGAGCTCCTTTCTGTCGATCTTGATAGCTATACACCGCTGACATCAAACTGGTTCCAACAAAAAAGACGCTCATGTGAGCGCCTCTCAAGATTATGCAATGCGGTTATTTTCTATCGGTACCTGAAAAAGCGGTCACTAGGCCCAATGCGATATACACACTGCCCGCAAAGTATTTCTGGGCGCGGAGAATTTGTAAATTTTGTTTCAACCAGCCGCCTAAAGTGCCGGATAGTAGGGCATATAGGCCGTCACTGATAGTAGCTACGAGGACAAACAGCAGGCCCAGTAGGAGGAACTGCAAGGGGATATCCCCGCGCTGCGTGTTGACGAATTGAGGCAGGAAAGCCAGGAAGAATAAAGCTGTCTTTGGGTTGAGGGCATTAACGATCACGCCCTGTGTGTAGATTTCTCTTAATGAGCCACTCGTATCTTCACCGTCCTCTACTTCGAACTCATCTTTGGCCAGAAAACTGCGGATGCCCAAATAGATCAAGTAAGCGGCTCCCAGATACTTGACTACGCTGAAGGCCAGGGCCGAGGAGGTCAATATGGCCGAGAGACCTAATGAGGCTGCCGCCACGTGAAAGAATGCGCCAGACTCTATCCCGAGCACGGAGACGATGCCCCCCACTCGCCCATGATTGATGCCCCTGGCAACGATGTACAGCACTGCAGGGCCTGGAATGATTACCAATGTAGCGGCAGCAATAATGAAAAGATAAATTGTAGAGGCTTCAAACATGCTGATGTCCTTCTTAACGGTGATGAGCCATAATAACAATACTGAGAAAAAACATCAACTGGACAAAAGTCTGGGAAACAAAAAGGAGCATCATAAGGATGCTCCTTTCTGAGTGGGCTTGTTCGGCTTACTTTTTTCTTTGACTATGCACCAGGTTATTTCTTTGGCACAGCGATGATGAAGACCAGTCCCCAGGTGTTGATCCCGTCTTTGGTGATACAGGTCTGGAACGTAACTTTGCCTTGTTTATAGTTCTGGTTAAAGACTTGCCGGGTAGACACCTGTTTGCCGCGTTGGTCAATGAAGGGTTTGCCGTAATCATCGGGGTCAGTAGCCTGGTAACGTCTGGCAGTCTGCACTACAAAGGTTTGCGTTGTGCCATCACTGAAATCGACTGTGACTTCTGTCCCGGCAGTCAGTGAGTAGAAGCTGGCCCCGGCCAGATAGTTGTGGGCGATTAAACCGATGCTGCCTTTGCTGGCTGCATAAGCATATTGCCCCACAACACCACCTGTTGAAGGCGCTTTATTACCATTCTGAGACACAGAGTATGTAAACAGGGATCCAGCGGTAACTGATACTGCCGTTTTGGCATTCTTGTTGTCATTGATAAGTTGAGGCTCGAGGGCTGGAGCGTTTACATCATTGCCTGTGTCAGGCAGTGCATAGGCCTCAGTATAGACGGGTAAAGCTGTGAACAGGCTGCTGCCAATGAAGCCGAGCAGCACAATCAGATTGATGGTCTTACGAACGATGGACATATTCTTTCCTTGTTTTGTGGACAAGTCACAACGTTCGAAGATGTTGCTGTGGTTGTGATTCGACGGCCTGGCGATCATGACCATACTGCGGATGGTTTTAGACCCATGGCTTTGCGTCACCAGCTTTCACCGGTTTTGCCCTTGTCGTCACTTGATTAGTAGAACAGCTAGGGTGTCTTAAACGATCAGGCCTGACTTTTGCCAGGCCTGAGAATATATAAAGGGATCAAATCAGGTGGCCTGGCGATCATGACTATCTGGTTGATAGCGTTAGACCCATAGCTTTGCGTCGCCAGTTTTCACCAGCTTTGCCTTTGTCTGTTGACTATTCGGTTGTTATCGTACTGCGCAAACTATAGCACGTGTTGTTCGCTGCGGCGCTAACGATGTCGTTATGTTTGCGATATCGTTAGTTATTAATTATTTGGGTTGGGCGGGCGACTTTCCTGGTCAGAATACCAATCCCCAGGATCAATTCCTGTAACATTCAGGTTGTTGCCAACAATAACTTCGATCATGGTGGCATCTGTACAGCTTACGTCCAGTCCACATAGAACGGCCATGTTGTAAGCGCCACTATAGTTATCACCCTCAACATAAGAATAGACATGGTATACACCTGGAGGCACTTCGATCGTGTAGGTTCCCTGGTTTTGCTCTGTAGTGACTAAATAATAATCCTGAGAATTTACATCATAGGCCACGACGACCATTGGTGGGATGAACTCGCTGGGGTAGCTGAGGGAACCGCTGATCGAACCTAGCAAAGTGCTGGGATCTACATTGGGTGGCAGGGGGACGCTGCCTGGGCCACCATCCCAGTCACACACATCGATATTGCTAGTCGTTTGTCCAGCAACTACAGTAAATATGATTAGGCTGTGGTCCGTACAACTCCCACCCTCTCCACAAAGCACAGCTTGTGAATAGCTTCCCCCGAATGTGTATTCAGGCATCCATGCATATGCAATGTAGTTTCCTGGGGACAATTCGACACTATATGTGCCCGAGCCCTGGTCTACAAGAACTTCGGTTAGTTCATGCGTGTTTACCTCTTCCAAGTAAAGGGAATCTGGAGGAAAGCCTTCAAAGGGAGCACACATTTTTCCTGTAGTAGTTCCCGTTTGGGGATCAGGGGGTGGGTTGTCCTGTTCTGCAGCCAGGGTTGCAGCGACAGAGGTCGCCACAGCATCATCTGTATTTGCATTCCCCTGGTTGCCTGTATCAAGCGTTACACCGCATGCCAGAGCGGCCAGGCTCAATACCAGTAAAACAACAATAATTTTTCGCACAGCACTTCTCCTCGTTCTTATGATTGTTGGTTATTAAAACAGTCGACTAATAGACGTAAATTGGGTTGCTGAAGATCCAGGCGCGCTTTAGACTTTTGTAGCGTCTGTAAGCTTCCACACGGTACACACCAGGCTCCTTGACGGCATGCGCCAGAGCATTACGTTTGCGCATTTCACCGATGACTTCGCCGTTTTTGAGTAAATAGCCTTCGGCAGCTTGCGGCAGGTGCACCTGCAAGGTTGCACCGTCTTTTACGGAGATCTCGTCGCCCATCCAGCAGGTGCGTTCGGGGGAATGGGCAGTGAAGCGGAAGCCTCTGGTGGGGGCAGGCAGGTCGTAACCCACGAAGGCGTGCCCGTGACGCAAGGCATCCAGCACCAGCTTTTTGTCGCGAGCAAAATCGCCTGAAAATGGTGTGGGTGTCAGGATGTGCGTATTCACCGCTCGGAAATGGTCTTCATAGGGGAAGATCGTACGCTTGATAGGGCCTACACTGAAGGGAATGGCATGAGCATCCGAGCCACCTACGGCTACTACTTTGCGACCAGTAGATAACAACTCATCCCACAAGGGCAGTGTTTCGGGCTGCGGGCCGCGACCTACACGGGAGAATTGGAACCCATACCAGAGAGCATGCAAAGGGCTTTTTAAACGCGCTTTCATCTCGGAGAGGCCGTTCCACAGTTCAATGCCTGTATAGCCCTTCACATCCCAACTGACCCAGTTGAGGTCGTCTTCCCCGATCAGCGGGGCTGGGGGGTCATTGGGGTGGGCGATAAAAGAGAGCCCCCCGGCGCTATTGATGTTATCGATCAGGTTTTGGGGATCATCTGCAAATTGGGATAATTCACGTTCCGCACCGAAGACCAGCAAGTGATTCTTTTGTGGTTCCCTGTCCTGATCATGCACTTCCTGGCCCACCAGCATAAGCACTCGGGAACCATTTTCCCCGTAGTAGCCCTCCATGCCTTTTACCAGGACATTATGGTCACTGACAATGACGCCATCAATCCCGGCTCTCTCAGCGGCGTCGGCAATTTCCTGATGGGTGCCGTGCCCATCGGAGAAGGGCGTATGCATATGCAGATTGATGATGTATTCGTGCATGGATTATTTAGGGAGCAATTAGATGCAAAGGATGAATTTGATTACCAGGACAAATATTAGAAGAATGTGAAACTGGTCTAAACTTCCTGTGTTGACGGACAAAAGATTGCGACGGTATAATGCTGCTGCTTTTATAAGCAAAGGAGTAACTTGAATGGAAACTTTTCTAGATATCGCCCTGATTATAACCTCCATTGGTTTGATCGCCAGCGTGGTACTACAGAGTAAAGGTGCTGGTTTGGGCGGTTTGACCGGCGGCGACACCGGTGGTGTTTTCTCTGCCCGCCGTGGCATTGAACGCACGTTGTTCTGGGTGACGATCATCCTCAGTGTTGTCTTTTTCTTGCTGGTCATCGTGACCGTTATCCTCGTAGGCTAATCACCAGGTATTCCTAATTGAAAGGGCCGCTTGTGGCTATCACCCTAACAGGTGTGCCAGTAAGCGCCCTTTTTGTTGTCTAAGACTCGTATCCTAAATTATGAAAAGACTGCGTTGGCCCTTGCTGATTGCCGGCCTGGCTGTGGTGGCGATTGCCATTGTATTGCTGGGGCGCCAACCTTTGGCGGAAGCTGTTCTGCCGTCTGGCGTGACTGGTGGTGTTTACACCGAGGGTTTAGTGGGGGATCTCCAACGGCTCAATCCTTTGCTGGATTATTACAATCCGGCGGATCGTGATGTGGACAGCTTGATCTTCAGCCGGCTGATACGCTTTGATGATAGTGGCAATCCCGTGCCCGATCTGGCGGAAACCTGGGGGGTGTCCCTTGATGGCAAGGTTTATAACTTCAAGATCTGGGAAGATGCTGTGTGGCACGATGGGCAAGACCTAACTGCTGATGACATCCTCTTTACCATCAACTTAATGCTGGACCCCAGCATACCTGTGCCTTCTGATATTCGCAGTTTGTGGGAAAACATCGATGTGCGCGTTTTGGATGAACATCACATCCAGTTCGTACTGACAGAGCCATACGCCCCGTTCATCGAACAGCTTTCTTTTGGCATATTGCCGCAACATTTGCTGGGTGATCTGGCTCCCAATGAGCTGGTTAATGCGCCTTTTAATCTGGCTCCAGTAGGCTCGGGTGCTTACCGGCTCGAAGAAGTGTCTATCGAAGAAAGCCAGATCGTGGGTGTGATTTTGAGCGCCTTCCCGGACTACTATGGAGAAGAGACTAGCTTAAGCCAAGTGGTATTTCGTTATTATGAAACCACCGATGATGCCTTGACCGCTTACCAGAACGGTGATGTTCTGGGCATCAGCCAGGTGACTCCTGATGCTTTGGAAGATGTGCTTTCGGTCTCGTCGCTCAATATTTATACAGCGCGCTTGCCCCAGGTAACCACCGTGCTATTCAACCTCGAAAGCGAAGCCCTGCCATTCTTCCAGAACGCGAATGTGCGTAAGGCCCTCTTATATGGCCTCAATCGTAGTTGGATGATCAGCAACCTTCTGGATGGTCAGGCCATTCAGGCCGATGGCCCCATCTTCCCCGGAACCTGGGCGTATTTCGAAGAAGTCCCACGCACCACTTTCGATCCTGAAGAAGCCATCTCAATATTGAAAGAAGAAGGCTATGTCATCTCCGCTGACCAGGGTGGGGTACGCGAACTGGAAGGGGCGCGCATGGACTTTGAGCTGGTGCACCCTGACACACCCCAACACACAGCCATTGCCGAAAGCATCCGTGATAATTGGGCCGTGATCGGTGTGCGCGTGCAGCTTGTGGCGGTTGATTACCAAACTTTATTAAATAATTACCTTGACCCCCGCAGCTATGATGCTGCCCTGGTCGATCTGAGTTATTCACGTTCCCCCGACCCCGATCCCTATCCTTTCTGGCATCAGGCTGAAGCCACGGGTGGGCAGAACTACTCGGCATGGAGTGACCGCCGCGCCAGCGAGTATTTAGAGAAAGCACGCGTTAGCGTCAACCCGGTTGAGCGAGAAAGACTTTACCGTAATTTCCAAATCCATTTTTCGCGTGAATTACCTGCCCTGTTACTCTTTTACCCCACCTATACATTTGCAGTGGATGCTCGTATTCAGGGGGTAGCTACCGGCCCGCTTTTTGAGACGAGCGATCGCTTTATCAATGTTGGTCAATGGACAGTGGTTACGGGCGTGGATGTGGCAGAGCCAGAAGCAGAGATCGAGCGCGCTGAGCCAGCTCTAGAAAATTAACCCAGTTCCAATAATCATTCTACTTCCTAAAAATGCGCCTGAGTAACTCTAGTTGTTATTGGTTTTATGATAACTTCCTCCGTAATGCTTCTAGGTTTGGCCCCCCTCGTGCTCCTGGGCGTTCAATTTTTAGGGCGGCGACAGCATTGCCCCAGCGGGTGGCTTCGACGTTATCGTGACCAGAAAGTTGAGCGGTAATGAAGCCGGCGTTAAAAGCATCGCCTGCTCCTATGGTATCGACAATTTCGGCATCGAAGGCAGGAGAGTGGAAAATTTTGTCTGGAGTACAAACCAAGGCTCCTTCTTCACCCAGCCGAGCGATAATTGTGCGCTGATTGTTGCACAAAGCTTGAGCGGCGTTCTTAATCGTAGCTTCCCCAGATAGGGGCATCAGTTCTTCTTCGGCGTTGCCAAAAACAACATCGGATAATTCAATAGCTTGTTGGAATGTCTGGCGGGCCTCGTCATCCAATCCCCATGATTCGGTACGCAGGTTCAGATCAATGGAAACTTTCCACCCCAATTGGCGAGCCTGGGCCATTGTATTCAGGATCGTTTCGCGGGCAGGGTTGCCTCGCAGTAGAATTCCCGAAGTATGCAGCCAGTGTGCCTCTGGCCAGTCGCTCAAGTTAATATCTTCTTCGCGAATATGGAGATGTGCTCCACCCTTTGGGGGCCAGACGTAGATCAGCCGCTCGCCATCCGGTTGAATCAGAGCCATCACCATCACAGTGAATTCATCTTCGATCATACGAACGCCAAGCACATCCACGTTTTCATTGACCAGATCGTCACGCACCCAGCGACCATAGTTGTCGGCGCCAATGGCTCCCACGAAAGAAACCGGAACACCCAGACGCGCAAGACCAACGGCGACATTGGCGGATGTGCCTCCGCCATGAAGTTCGGGAGCGGGATATTGTTGATCAAGCGCCTCATTTTTGGTGCGCTGTGGAAGTTGCACACGCATATCGACGTTGGCATCCCCAAGAACTACGACGCGTGAATTGGCCATATTTATTAGAGTTCGCTAGCAGCTGTCAGAGCAGCAGTGCTGAATGATTTGATACTTTCGATATCCTTGCGGAAACTTCCGTTGGGTAAGGGGTGGTTTGTGTGTGTCAGGGAATCAACCCCCCAGGGCCTGACCAGCTTGATCGCATTGGCCACGTTTTCAGGCGATAGCCCTCCGGCCAGGATCACCGGGATGCGCACCTGCTGCACGATCTCTCGGCTGATATTCCAGTCATGGGTTTCTCCCGACGCGCCAATGCCTGCAATGTCAGCGTCTTGTGTGTCCAGGAGCAAATATTCGGCAACATCCTGAAAGGCCAGGGCAGTATTGATGGCGTGTGGTCCAGAGACTGAGATGGCTTGCATAATTGGCAGATCAGGTATGCGGCTACGCAATTGGGCGACTTTTTCGGGGGGCAGGGAGCCTTCCAGGCCGCATAAGTGCAAAACATCGGGCTGGACAGCCTTGACCATCTCTTCGATGTTGTTCAAATCAGAATCTACAGTTAAGGCTACGCTGACAGCATCATCTCCAACCATTGTGACAATCGCCCTTGCGGTGTCAAAGTCGACCTCACCAGGAAGCCCGTATTCTCCTGGAGTGATTCCTATATGATCGACGCCTGCAGCAATCGTGGCCAGCGCCTCTTCTAGTGATTGCATTGTGTAAATCTGAATTTTCATGGACATCCTTTTTGGTTAGGGTGTTATCTCCGAACCCTTAAGGTAAACCATCAGCTTACCCACCATCCATCCCATATATATTCCTGTAAATTGTATAGATCTCATAGATACCCCTGATGTAATTGCGAGTCTCGGCAAAGCGTACGATCTCCAGGAAAAGGTCCTGGTCGCCCCCGGCCAGCGTATTCCATGCATCAGCATTGCCTGGCCCGCCATTATAAGCAGCCAGTGCCACATACATGTCACCGCCAAAGAATTCTGCCTGCGACGCCAGGTAATTGCCACCCAGACGGACACTCACCTGGGGGCGATAAAGGTCTTCATCTGTATAGTTGAGTGGCCAATTCATGCGCGCTGCCACAGACGCGCCCGTGGAGGGGATGATCTGCATCAGACCGCGCGCCCCAGCACTCGAACGTGCAAAACCCTCAAACAGGCTCTCCTGGCGCATCACGCTCAGGAGGATCAGGGGATGTATGTTGTTCTCCGAGGCTGTGGGTAAAATCAGTTCTTCAAAATAAACCCCAAAGCGCAGGTGGTTAAAGTAAGCCGGCGCGGTCAGGGTGCCGGCATCATCCAACCCGGCAAGGTTGAGTACCTGGCGCGCTGCGGTAATGCCGGGCCGGTACAGACCCAGGTCGATCATGTAGTTGGCCAGCCGGTAGCTGTTGGCCGCATCGAAGGCGACCTCCTGGCGCAAACTCTCGAATTCGATCCGAGCATCGTCAAATAAACCCAGATTCCATAACTCCGTTCCGCGGATCAGGCGGCCGTCACCTGCCAAGGGGCCTGGGCCATTGAGGTCAGTTTCTGGTGGTAGGTTGAAGGTAGTTCTCAGCCAATCCTCAGCAATGATTTTCTCTGCCTCAGCATCAAAAGTCAGGTCGTAATTGGCGGGTAGCAAAAAACCACTACGACCATTGAGAAGGTCGCGGGAGCGTTCGCTGTAATAACCGGTGGGGTCAATGGCCGATGCCAGAACCCAGGCTTGTTGGGAGGCATCCCCATCACCCAGAGTCTGATGGGTTTTGCCGATCCAGAATTGGGATTGGGCCTGCAAATATAAATCCGGGGCAAAGGCAACAGCATCCTGAAAACTGCTCAAGGCGTTAACATAGTTTCCTAAACGATAGTGGACGATGCCTGCTTGGAATAAACCTTCATAGGCCCACTCGGAAGCTGGGTATTCAATGAAGATACGGTCCCAGATGTCGGCTGCGCCGGCCAGGTCCCCGGAACGTTCAGTCATGCGTCCAGCGATAAATAGGTAATCTGGAGCAGCCCCGTGACCAGGATTGAGCGCCACAAATTCCAGGTAGGTCTGTGCTGCTGCAGCAGGCTGGCCTAAATAGACCCACTGGGCGAAGCCTTTTTCATCATAGGCGTTGGCCCACAGATCCCCGAAGGGGTGCGTGTTTATCTGCTCATCGAATTCGGCGATGGCCCCAGCGGCGTCTCCCAGATTGAGCAAAGACAGGCCTTTATAGTAGTGGGCTGTATCGGCGTGCTCAGGGTTGGCTTCCAAGTAGCGGTCAAAGGCGGCAATCGCAACTGTATATTGGCCAGCAAAATAGTCCACCAGGCCGCGGTCCAGTTCGCTGACGGGCACTTCGGCATTAACCAACTCAACCAATGCTGTATAAGAATCATAGGATAAGGGGTAATTCTCTACAGCATCGAGGTAAGCTGTGTTGGCCGCATCGGTTAGTCCCAGAGCGGTGTAAGCCTGACCCAAGTACAGGGCCATCTGGGCTTTTACAAAGTCGTTGCCGGTACGGTTATAGACATCCTGATAGGCAGCAGCGGCGGCATTGAAGTCTCCGGCTAATGCATAGGTGTTGCCGATCTTGACCGTAGTGTTCAAAGGGTCGCGGATGCCACCGGTGTTCAGGGCTCCCTGGTAGGCGATCAGGGCATCGCCATATAGCCCGGCGGCCACCAGCGTGTCCCCGCGACGTTCCTGCGCATAGGCATCGAGGATGCCGGGCCGCAGGTCAAGATATTGTTGGTAGGCTGGTGCAGCTTCTGCATAGCGGTCAAGGGCATCATAGGTCATGCCCATCAAGAAAAATGCTGATGCACGATGTTGTGATTCAGGAAAGTTATTCACCAGTTGGCCAAGCAGGTCAAGCGCCAACCCGTAATTACCTTGCTCGAACTGGGTACGGCCCAGCCCCAAAAGGGCGATGGCTTGCTCTTCTGCACCAGCAGCATTGTCAAGGGCAAACTGATATTCGCGTAAGGCCCGCTCGTAATCTCCGTAGAACAGGGCCTCATCGCCTTCTTCAATGCGTGCTTCTGGCAATGGTGTTGCAGTAGGTGTCGGTACAGGGGGCAAAGTGGGTACATCCGGCTGGCCGGGAGAGTTTTCCGTCGCAGTAGCATTGGGGTTGTAGTTAGGATCGAAGATCGGCGGAGTGGCGCATGCCAATGTCACCAAAACAATAACCAGAAAAAGTTTAATAAGACGCGTTGTCATAGGCGGGGACTATACCGTGTGAGGGTGCTGTCGTCAATTAGAAATGATCGTTAAACTCCTGAAAGCTGTTGATGGTATTTCAGTAACCCAAAAATTGTTTATACTATCTTTAAATCAACTCTTCCAATCAATGTTGGGGTCAATACCCATGGATGAATCCAAAGCCACATACCGTATAACAGACCTGCACAGTTCTGAGCGTCCGCGTGAGCGTTTACTACAATTGGGCCCTCAGGCACTCAACACTGCTGAATTATTGGCCATCCTGCTCCGCGTGGGTGTCAAAGGCGAAAATGCCGTGCAGGTCGGCCAACGTTTGCTGAATACTTTCGGGGGTTTGAGTGGTTTGCAGCAAGCTCCAGTTGAAGAGGTTCAGGCTCAACACGGTTTGGGTGAGGCCAAGGCAGCTGCCATCAAAGCGGCCATTGAATTAGGACGGCGTTTGTCCCTGGAGGCTCCTGAAGAACGACCCGTGATCAGCAGCCCGGCGGATGCCGCGGCGCTGGTGCAGTACGAGATGGGCGCTCTGGAGCAGGAGCATCTGCGGGTGATGATCCTCAACACGCGCAATCAAGTATTGGATATCGTTGAGCTATATCACGGTTCTTTGAATGCTTCTATGGTGCGGGTGGGGGAGGTATTTAAACCTGCTGTGCGCCGTAATGCGGCGGCTATACTGGTTGTACACAATCATCCCAGCGGAGACCCTACTCCCAGCCCTGATGACGTGGCTGTAACACGCGCGATCATTGAAGCCGGGAAGTTGTTGGATATCGAAGTGCTCGACCACATTGTGATCGGGCAGGGCAGCTATGTATCTTTGAAAGAGAAAAAGCTGGGGTTCTCATAAAAAAAACACGCCAAGTGGTGAGTTGTACGAGTGTAGGGACTAAAACGCGAAATTATCTTGTTGGTTTGATCACAAACCTTGAAAACTCACTGCTTGCCTGTCCCCATTCGGCAGCCACATTATCTACGCGGGAACTGAGCGGGCCTTGATGCAGCTGCATAATTAGCTCTTCCAATCTACCTTTTTCACCTTCCGCCACCAGTTCTACGCTACTATCCAAGCGGTTGCGCACCCATCCCGCCAGTTCCAGGCGGGATGCATTTTGCTGCACGAAGAAGCGAAAACTAACACCCTGCACACGGCCCTTGACGGTTGCATGAATGCGCTCCATAAGCTTATGCTTCTTTCTGGCGGGCGCGCAAGGCTGTGAAGCCCAACGATAAACCGATTGGCACTACCGCAATGATCAACCAGGGCAATAATTGCCCAAAAGCGCCCAGGCCGGGATTTGCATTGATGGCGCTGCTGCTCCAGGTGCGTTCAATTGCACTCAGGGGTTGCCCAAGGGCAATGTTGGTCCCCTCTTCACAGCTGGCTCCATTGGAATAGGCATCCACCAGGCGGTCAAGTCCGGCAGGGCCATAGGTTCTGGAGATGTAGCGCACGAATGAGTTGGACTGCGCATAGGCTAATCCGGCGCTGAGCGTATCGTCGGGGAAATCCTGGCAAAGATCTGCCAAAGGCACGAGCTCCCCACTATCAGCAGCATCGACCAGGGTTTGCTGGTAATCGGGATTGGGATATAACTCAGCGAGGGAGGCAATGCCTTCATTTAGCCAGGCTGGAATGTTTGCATAGTTGTCCCCAACTTTTTCATACAACATGGCATGGGCGACTTCGTGGGGAACCTCGCGTTCCATCTCCAGGCTTTGTTCTGGGCCGGGGATTACAGATACCAGGACAATCCCGAGGTCTGGGTTGGCGTGCCCAGCCAGCCAGGGTTTGCCACTGAGGTCGAGCGCCTGCCGGAGATCGGAGGCACGGGAATATACGTAAATGTCAAGTTCCTGGGGTATGGGTAGGTCCAGAGTATCTTGCAAAGTGTCCGCCCCTAGTTGAGCGACATCGAGCACATCTTGTCCGAAATCTGTTTCGCCAGCATACCAGTGGACTCGAAATGGTCCTTCCTCTAAAACTTCCCAGCGGTAACGGTTGTCTTCATAGAAGAACTCGAAGTCTTCGCTCTCCAATTTCTCCCCATCTGTTTGGGTGACCACAAACCGATACCTGACAGGAGCAAAGGCTCGTAAAGGGTTCTCTTCTTCCAGTGAATAGAACAGTGAGACATAGTTCTGCTCGCGGATTTCCACTGATTCCACTTGGGTGTTGGCACTGCCTTGGGAATTGAAAAAGACCTCCACTTTTTCTACGTCCAGGTCAGGAGCGAGAACAGCCTCAAAGCTCAATAGTTCGCCGAACTTGTGGATCACCTGATGATCGAGGATGGGGGAGGTGTTTTGGGCAAATGTCGTTTTACTTTGAAGCGCGCCGGCAATCAAAAGGATTGCCAGTATCGATTTCCCGAATTTGTACATAGTTCATGTTCCCAGAAATGCCAGCAATGGCGTCAGTGTCAATGGGCTTAGCAAAGTTGTGGTGGTTACAACTGTTGTGACAAAGGCAGGCTCCACGTCATATTCTGTTGCCAGGATGGTGGCGAAAACTGCCGTTGGCATGGAAGCCTCCAGAATGCCAGCCTGTCGCGCTGGCCCCTGCAAACCGAAAAGAATGCTCAAACCAATCGCAATTATAGGAGCCATTGCAAGGCGCATACCATTTGCCAGGATCATAGCGCGAACCTGACCGTTCCAAACTACGCGCTGCAATTGTAAACCCAACAATACCAGCATACTCGGAATAGCTGCATGCGCCAGCAAATTAACAGAACGATCCAGGGGTAATGGCAGGGATAGGTCAAAGGCGTTAAAAATAAAGGCCAATGCTAAACCATAGATAGCAGGGACCCGTAACAAACCGATCAAGGCTTCCTTGAGACTGGCTTCCCCCATCGAGGCTACGAAAACCCCAACAGTGTATACAAGGATGCTGGATGTAGCGAAGAAGATACTGGCGTAGGCCAGTGCATCTTCCCCAAAAGCAAAGTTATTCACGGAAAGGCCAAAGTTGCCGGAGTTGGCAAACATGGCAGTGATCACGACAGCGATAAGCAATCTGCGTTCCATGCGCATAGCAATGCCCACCAGTGCGGCCAATAGTCCAACCAGCAAGGTCGCTGCGACGGCGTAGCTCATGATGAGCAGGAAATCATCTCCACCAATCTGGCTACTGGTGATTAGGGTAAACACGAGGCATGGGCTGAAGATATAAAAACATACACGCGAGACTGTGCGCGGTTCGACATCAACAAAACGGCCTAATAAAAATCCTGCCCCAGCAGTTAGAAAAATGGGCAGGATATTGGCCGTAAATAACGGCAGTAGTGCTTGCAAGGGTTTAGTCCTCGGGTTCGTCTAGGGGTGGTTCAAGTTGGTCTTCTGAAAATTCCAACATGCTGAGGTCTTCCAGTTCTTCTGTAAAGACCAGGTTCTCAATGGCGTCCTCAACTAACGAGGTTTCTGCGTCGCTTTCACTAAACTCCAATTGATTTTCCAGAGCTTCCTGTACATCATTGCCACCGATCTGAGAAAGTGACCAGGCGGCGGCCATGCGCACTTCCTCTTCTTCGTGCTCCAGCATCTGGAAGAGAGCCGCTGCAGCCATCTCCAGTTCCAACTCACCAGCGGCCCGCGCAGCTTCTTCGCGTACGAGTTCGTTGACGTGATCTAATTTTTCGAGCACTTCCGGTTCCCACTCACGATCTGCCGAGCGGCCCATGGCCGCCAGTGCACTGGCCTGCCACTCTTCGTCGCCGTACTCGTAGGCTTCTTCAATGTGACCGCGAACGGCCTCGCGGCCTGAATAACCCAGAGATTCTAATGCCTGGCGGCGTACCTCGGGATGATCCTCGCTTTCCATAACGGCTAAAAGCGCGTCTTCGGCCTGGCTCATACTATCAGGGGGAATCTTGCTCAACTCGCCGAGGTGTAGGAAATGGCCCATGGTTGAAGCTGCCTGGGCACGCACATTTTGATCATCATCGTTCTCAAGCATATTTACCAGATCAGGAATTAGCTTTGGGTCTTCACATTCCCACAAAATTCGCAGTGCTGTAGTGCGGGTAATTGGATTTTCGTCCGCGAGGGCCACACGAGCTACACTGTCGAAATCCATTGTAGTGTTGCTATCTGCCAATGTTTCCAACTCATCCAGCAAGCTTTGTCGGCGATCGCTGCTGATCTGATCCCAGAATGCCGATAGGGTCTCAATGTCAGGAGCTTCAAGCCCGGAGAGCCTGTAAAGCTGGGGCTGTTCTAACTGAACTGCATCATCCAGCAAGGCCTGCCTGACTTCGTCAAGCGTGATCTCTTTAGGTTGTTCTTCCATTTCAGGGTATCTGCACCGGGTTGATGAAATCCTGTAGATTGACGTAGATCATGAGCATGATCAGCAGTACGAAGCCGATCAAGTTGACCGTGTTTTCGAATTCCTGGGGAATGCGACGCCTGATGATGATCTCAGGTAGGGTAAAGAGGATTCGTCCGCCATCTAAGGCCGGAATGGGCATCAGGTTGAGCAAACCTAAGGAAACACTAATGGCGCCGACAAAAGACAAGACGTTGAGACCAAAGCCGGGAGCATCCGCAGCACGGTCTCTTTCAACTACTTCAGCGTACATGTCGCTCATGCCTTTTAAGCCTACTAACCGGGCATCTTCGGGAGCAACACTTCCCCTAGCTACTTCAAATGGTAATCGGAGAATTGCATAGCTTTGACCAGCGACAGCAGTGCCACCCATTAAAGCAGCTTCTGGCCAGGTGATGGGGTCTGTAGCTAATACGTTTAAGGTCATTACAATCCCAATGGCCCCTTCCCCTGGTGGTGGGGCAACTCGGGGAACCAATGTAGTAGGAAATATTTCATCACCGCGTTCGTATTCTAATGGAATCGTTTCTCCCAGATTTTCACCTACAACTCCACTGAGATCTCTCATCCTCTCTACAGTTTGTCCATCAATGGAGAATATGATGTCGCCTTCTTGCAATCCAGATGCTTCTGCAGGTGAGTTGGCATTCACTTCCAAAATCTCTACTGTGCCCTTAGGATCACCTACCTGGTAAAAAATAATGGCGAAAACCAGGATAGCGGTAAGGAAGTTGGCAAATGGGCCTGCTAGCAATACAACCAAACGCACCCAGGGGCTGGCTGCGGCCAATCCGCCTTCGACGTTGGGGTCGTTCTCACCCTTGGGGCGTACGAAGCCACCCAGGGGAATCCAGTTTAATGAAAAGATGGTGCCGCGCCATTTAAAAAGGGTGAGCATGCGGGGGGGGAAACCAATACCGAATTCATCCACTTCTACACCCAACAAGCGTGCAGCCAGAAAGTGGCCCAACTCGTGGATGACGATAAGCACGACAAGTGTGGCTACAAAACCAAGGATTAAGAGAGTACCGTCCATTTACGCACCTATATTTTTGGGGTCAATAGCTCCATATTATATCGTTTCGTCCCTGCAAGGCCCACTAATCTTAGCTTAGAACCATCTTAGAAATCTGTTAGCCTACTAAATGTGCTGGGCCCCCGGGCTTGGCTGTCAGTACTTTTTTAACTCCCTCGATCTTTAACAATTTCTCTTGTACCTTCTGGCTATCGTCTGCCGTACAAATCACATGCACGTTAGGCCCAGCATCGATGGTGTAGCAGGCCTCCAGACCGTTGCTGCGCCACTCTTGCACGGCATCCATGACGGCCAAAGTAGCAGGTTGCCAGTAGATCAGTGGAGGTTTGGAGGTCATCATCACAGCATGCATCAGATTATTGTCCAACTCCACAACTTCGGCAAAGTTATGGAAGTCTTTTTCCAAGAGGGCCTGGCGACATAGTTCCAGGCGACGAGGTGCATCTGCAACCCTTGCACTCTGTAATAAGCTGCTGTCTGCACTTTGGTGCCCCTGGGTAGAGCCGGTGCGCTTATGTACATCGCTGACTATGGCCACACAATCTACCAGGTCCCAGTGTTCAGGGGCCGCGATAGAGTTGGCATAAGATGTTTCATGGTCTTCCCCTGCATACCACTCTACAAAACCACCCGGCACCGAACGACTGGCTGAGCCTGAACCGGTGCGCGCCAGCCGCGATAACTCATCGGAATCTGAGTTTAAGCCTGCGGCACGGCTGGCTGCTAAAGCCAATGCTGCAAAGGCAGAGGCTGAAGAAGCAATGCCTGCACCTGTTGGGAAATTGTTATTGCTTTCTACACTTGCATGAACATCAATGCCTGCCACCTCACGCACACGGTTTAAGAGCTGGCTAACACGTGTCACTGCGGCGTCTGTGGCAGGTTCGTTGTTCAACAACAAAACATCTTTGTCCAGGCTTTCTTCGAAAGTGACTGTAGTTCGCGTTTCCAAACTCGCCAGGTTCATAGAGATAGAGCCATTTGTGGGGATGCGCAACTCATGATTTATGTTGCCCCAATACTTGATGAAGGCGATATTGGGATGGGCTACGGCGGTGGCTGTTTTGGATGGCATTTGACTATCTATGACCTCTTGATTTTTCTCGATGGCGAGTCTACCACGCAGGTTTAGTAGGTCAATGACCGGCGACCACATGCTCTTTTTAAAAGCGGTTGCGTAGTCTTTGATCTCCTCAACAGTCATTTCGTGGGCACAAAAACAATTGAACTTAGATCGTCGAAGTCGTTAAGATCGCCATCCTCCAAGCCGTTCTCTCAGTTTTTCCGTTGCCTGCGATATGCGGCCACGCAAGGCGAGGGCCAAAATTCCGAACACCATAAGTAAGATTCCTGTACAGCCAATAAGCAGGAGCGGCCCGAGATCCGAAAGGGCGCTAAACATGACAGTAATCACTGCTAAGACCACGAAAACGATCGGAGTGATCACTAAACTGCGCGAACGCACAACCACACCATATACTAGTACGACCAACGATTGCAAGAACAATACAAAGAAGTAAACGAACTGCTCAGTGGAAACCATCTGGATATATGTAGTGCTTAGCAATAAAAGCTGTGACACTGTTCCAGTGATAAAGGCGCTGCCGGTGCTTCTACTCCGGACTAACAAGTAGTGCATGATGAGGCCAAGCAGGGCCGCCCCGATCGAGTAAAACTGCGGTTGGGTTATTTGCAATTCAGCTAACGACAAGAAGTACGCACCCAGGTATAGCAGGTTGGCCGGAAATCCCAACCATATGTTCCGTGAATGGAAGGCTTCAATAGCAAATGCCGTAGCAGCGATGGCCACACTGATAATCGCACCAGGCCCGCCTTGCAGAGGCGCAGCCAAGGATAAGAGAACACCCAGTGCCAGCCCACTGCCGCGCATCATATTAGCCCACTTGCCAGACCGGCTCAACAGTACGGGAATAAATCCTGCCATGTAATACACAAACATTCCAATAGTGAAATACAGTAATCCGCTGACCTCTAACTCGAATAATGTTTGGTAGTAAGCACCCAAAATGAGTATATTCCCCACGAAGCCGGGCCAAACTTTTTTCCGTATCACCACTTCGACCAAGTACAAAAGGGCAGCGACGATCATGCTTACAATCGCTGCCAAACCGCCCTGGAAGGGAGCACTCAGTGAAACCAAAGTGGCTAACATCAAACCCCCAGTCCGCAAGACCGCTGTCCAGCTTCCGCCTCGCCCTTGCAGGTTTGGAATTAGCCCTGCCAGATAGTACGCGGCCGCCAAACCTATCATTGGGGCCAGCCAAACAGTCTGTTCAAAATGCAGCAATAAGTGAATCACTGCCAGCGATAAGGCTGCGAGAGCTAAATATCCAAACTTTGGATTGCGGATTGATCTGCCATACATAGTAGAAAAAGCACTGTAGACAACCAAGGCGAAAGCGGCATGTAAAGGCTCGGTCAAGGCAACAAAATAAGCTCCCAGATACAACAGGTTTGCAAGAATAATCAAGCGGCCTTTTTGTTGCATGTGACCTTCCGCTGCGTACATGGAAGCGGCCAGGATGATGGTGATCGAGGCGGCTAAACCACCCTGTGCTGGCGCACTTAAAGCAACCAGTATGCTGGCTACCAATCCACTCGATCGCAACACCAATGACCAGTTTTCTGCTCGCTGAAGCCGGGCAAGTGCTAGGCCGCCTAAATAATATGCAATCGACAAGCCGATCAGTGGCGCCAGCCAAGACTCTTGGTCGAAATAGATGAGCAGATTAGTTGCTGCAACAGCCAACCCTCCGGTGGCCAGGTACCCTAGCCGCGGTTTGTGGTCGCTGAGAGCATAGAGCGCGAAGAATGCACTATAGATAAGAAAAACGATGGTTGATCTAAGTGGCTGATCGTTAAAGCTGGATGCCAAGATCACTAAGTGCAGAATCCCGACCAGGAAGCCTAAAATGCGTGGAGACTGGTACCAAACTATCTGTGCATTAAAGGCACGCCTGGAAATTGGGTCGACCGCCAACAATATAAGCGTCGGCCACAGGAAAACGAAACCTGGATAAAAATTTGTGTTTTCCAAAAAGATTAGGTCGAAGATAAGGAAATACGCAAACAGCGCGGATAATAGCGCTCCAAACCATAGTAAATGGCGCGGGCGACGGACGGAGAGGCTGCCATACACGAAGGCTGTAAGGACTAAAAGTGTAAATGCCAGCGTGACCGTGTCGACCAGCCCACCTATGGCCGCGATCGCATAGAGTGGGGCGGATGCCAGCAAAAGTGGCAATCCATATGGGTGCAAGTTTTTACTTTGCACGATTTGCAAGATTTCTCCGCCAACCACCATAAATGTTCCCCAAATCCAGGTCATGACGATCACTGTAGTTATGCTTGGATCGAACGCAGCTAAGGTGAACCACGAAACTGGAAACAACGTGCCTGCAACGAGCCATGGGAATAAGCCGAATGGGATTACTACGTTGCTGGCGAGGTAGAAAGCGGATGCAATCAGCCAGGTTGCAGCAATTGCCAGCCACCAACCTTGTGCAATGGAAGGCAAGAAAAACTCAATCGTTAGCAGAATTAGTGAGAGGAACAATATTGAAGCTTGCTGCAAATGGCTCACCACAAATAATGGGAGTGCAAAGCTGCGGTCCTTCCAATTCCGGATTACGTAGACTCCTGCCAGGCTAGCCAGCCCGACCAACCCTAGCAAGAGAAGGGATAGATGGGGAGGAGTGTTTGCCCAGCGCCCAATCAAAATTGCAACGTAACTGGCTGCGCCTAGTGAAGTAATGCTGAAAAAGCGTGATGAGTAGACCCAGGTGCTAATGCCCCAAACTATGGCAAGGAATGAGACAACCGCAATCCAAAAAGGATCGTGAAATGCATGATGAATATTTATTGCGGTTAAGAGAACTGAGGCGCCAATAGGCACAAGAAACGAAAACACAATGAAAAGTACGAAACTGGCTTGCGGCAAGTGCTTTCTTAAAGCTAATGCTGCCAGAAAAAAGCCGAGTGTAACCACAGATAGAATCGGAAGTCGGAGTGTCTCGATTGCAGCTGCGAGGATAAACGCGGCAGCGATGACGAAGAATGCCCCTAGATACAGAGCTAGCCTAATTGTGGTTTCACTGAATAAGATTTCACTCAGCGTGCGCGGTGGTTTTGGAGGTTTTTCTTCTTGTGCTTTCGTCCGCTCAACTTGTATGGGCGCTTCTGCTACTTCAGTTCCTGCCACGGTCGCGGGAGCCATGTCGAAGTTGTAACGCTGCCTAAGCACGTGACCTTGCTTAGCGTCGATCAGATCGTCTTTTATCCATTTGGATATTTGTCCGATAACTATCTCGCGCCATCTTTTGGCCAAACGATTGTTATCATGCTGTACCTTTTTGTGGGCCGGTGCTGAAAGCGCTTCTAGCGCTGCTTCGCGAACCGTTTTACTTCGGTCTCTGATTGCGAGCTTTTCAAGCTTCCGAACCACTTTTAGATTACTGACTTTTATGCCAGCTAATCCTGAAACAGCTTTCAGCCTAAAATTAGCTTGATCGCTATCTGTCTGCTCTAAAAGTTGAGTGACTTGATCACTACCCTGTTCGGTCTTCATTGCTCCTCCACTAAGTAAAATTCTGTGTGATTATTTGAAGTTGACATTTCTCCTGGCAATGTGGGCAATAAAAACAAAATATCCATAATTGTCAAGCTGTCGGCATTTGCCTTTAATAGCCAATCAGGGTGTTCATTTATTGCACCAATGAAATCGAGGTGCTCCAGCAGCCTGCTCTTCAAATATGAGCACTGCATCAGGTCCGTACCCGTACAGTGATAATGAGACGAAAAAACGACTAGTTTTAATCCTTTTTGAATTGGTTTGTTAGAAAACCTGATGCCTTCAAAATGATTTCTCTAGTCAATCGAAACAGTCAATTATGTTATTGTGATGGTGTTTTGCTGTTAATAACAGTTTGGTAACTACCAAAAACTATCACTAATCCTATTCCCAAGTTCCCTTCAATGCCATGATTTGCATACATGACTAGACAAGTCTACACTCTTTCTATTGCCCAAGTCAAATTTGTGATTTATTGCGCTTGTTTTGGAACCCCAAAAAACTAATTCAGATAACTAAACAAAAAGAGACGCTTTTTAGGTCGCCTCTTTCTTAGCCTTATTTTGATGTATTATTCTGCGTGCGTTACAGAAATCAACCCCCGACCTGGAACGTTTCGTAAACAGTGACTTCTCCACCATGCTTTACATGCGGATGATCTTGCGATTTGGCAACAGCATCATCCAGGGAATCTGCCGAGATAACAGTGTAGCCTGTTGCTGCCGGAGAACTGGCTGCACCATCACTCACGCCTGAGGCGCTGATGCTTTTGGATGCACTAAATGGGTTACCGCCATCAACGATGGCCTCACCCAACTTTCCGTACCATTGCTCCCATTCGGCCATGATGGTTGCTTGTTCTTCATCACTCATGCCCATGCCACTACCACCTGAATAGACTAATACATAGTTGGTCATTTCTTATCTCCTTCTCTTGGTGAATGTGAAATTCTGAGTTTCAAGATGAATACTAGCACAAATGTACTAATATTGCAATGCCAAGGTAAGTTTTTGCAACGAGCAATAGACAAATAGGACACTTGTGAATAGAAATAAGCTATTTACGCAGGGGAAATTGCGGGCGGTTGTGTCCCAAAAGGAAGCTTTGGCACTCATCACAAAGCGAACAACTCCGGTTGTAATATTGGAGGTTGTGTCAGACTATTATGCTGATGAGGATGCTCGCCAGTATCGTCGAAAGCATCCAATTCAGGGATTCTTCCAGATCAATTCTGATCGGTTTGAGCAACTACCCATGTGGAATCTGAGATCGGATGAAACTATGATAAAAGTGCTCGAAGAGTACGGGATCACGCCTGCTTCAGAAAAAATGATTCTTCTTTACGACACTATCCAGATTGATTGTGGAAATGCAACATCACGATTTGATGCCTCTGCACGTATCTATTCTGTGCTGAAGTACTTTGGTTTTGAAAACGTAGCTATTATCATGGACAACAAAATCACATCACATTTTCCAAATGAGTTCGCATTAAATCATCCAGAAATTGTCCGTCGGCTGTCGGCCCCTGAGACGTCAAACACTAACTCGACTCCTTCAGGAACGACTCACCTAAGACATCCTATTCCGGTAGAATGGTCTAAGGAGCAGATTTCCAGATCACCTTCACATAAGAATGTATTTGTATCCTATGAGACATTGTTAAAAATGATTGCTGGCGAATTAGGCCCCTATCGACTTCTTGACGCTCGTAGTGCAGAGGAATATGCCGGAACATTCACAGGCTATGATTTCATTCCAGTCGCCGGTAGAATTCCTACATCGGAGAGCATTGTCAACGGAGATTTCCAGTTGCCAAAATATGAAATCCTCACAGATATTCTGGAGAGACTTGAAAGGACATTTAGGAGAAGGGGCATTTCCAAGACAGATCGCATCATATGGTATTGCGGAACGGGCTGGCGTGCGGCCAGGATGTTTGCTTTATCGCATGCTTTGGGCTATAAGAAGGTTGGCATCTACGAGGGGGGATGGAATGAATGGTACCAACGCCATCCCCTGTAGGTGAAATGGTGTGAAATGGGTGATTTGCTACTTGGCATTGATGTAGGCACATATAGTACAAAGGGTGTTCTCGTCGAACCAAATGGAAACATCCTGAAGTCTCACGTTGTGCAGCACAAAATGGATATCCCAAAGCCGGGCTGGGCTGAGCAGGATGCCGATAAGGTATGGTGGCATGATTTTGTTGAAGTTTGCCGCGCTTTATTGGATGGTGCCCCATACTCAGGAGATGATGTGGGTGGGGTGGCCTGCAGTGCCATTGGGCCGTGTATGCTTCCATTGGATAAGGCTGGGAAACCCCTGCGGCCAGGGATATTGTATGGGGTGGATACCAGAGCCAGAGAAGAGATCGATATCCTAAATAAAGAATTCGGCGAAGAAGCTATATTCAAGTTTAGTGGGATGAATTTATCGAGTCAGGCGGTGGGTCCCAAGATATTGTGGATGAAGAACAACGAGCCCGAGCTTTGGAAGCAGGTGGATTACATCACAACCGCAAGCAGTTATTTAGTTTATCGTCTTACCGGTGAAAAGGTGATTGATAAACACACCGCCTCTCACTACATGCCTCTTATTGATATCAATACACTGGAATGGTCAGATAAGTTCTCCCAGGGCATCGTTGACCTGGATAAGTTGCCCCGCATGCAATGGAGTGACGAACTGGCAGGGGAAGTTAGCGCAAGCGCTGCAGAGGAAACTGGACTAAAAGAGGGGACGGCAGTGGCTGTGGGAGCGGTGGATGCCTTGAGTGAGGGCATCAGCGTAGGTGTTGTGCAACCTGGTGACTTGATGATCATGTATGGCAGCACGGCTTATTTCATCATGGTAACCAATGAGCCCCAACCTGACCCCCGCGTGTGGACGGTGGCAGGTGCGTATGAAGGACAATATAATCTTGATGCAGGCATGGCCACCACGGGTTCGCTAACGCGTTGGTTCCGCGATGAACTTGCTCAGGAGTTGCCTGATGAAACTGCTTATAAAACCTTGTTTGAGCGCGCCGAAAAGATTCAGCCGGGCAGCAATGGTTTACTCGTTTTGCCTTACTTCAGTGGTGAGCGCACGCCGATCAACGACCCTGATGCGCGTGGCATTATTATTGGATTGACCCTATCCCATTCCAGGAATCATATTTATCGAGCAGTGCTTGAAGGTGTTGCATTCGGCATTCGTCACAACCTAGAAACCTTCAAGGAAATGGGAGCCAATGTTGAACGAATAGTAGCGGTTGGTGGCGGGACTCAAAGCTCCACCTGGCTTCAGATCGTGTCTGATGTATTGGGCTTGCCGCACATTGTTCCTGAGAAAACCATCGGTGCCAGCTATGGGGATGCTTTCCTGGCTGGACTGGCAAAGGGCACTTTGAAAAGGGATGACATTGAGGAGTGGGTTGCCATTAAGCAGACGATAGAGCCCGATAAAAAGAAGTACGATGTCTACAATGGACTGTATGGTGAGTACAGATCGCTATATGGGCAGACTAAAAAGACCATGCACTATCTAGCTGAACATTCAAGATCGCAATAACCACACATTTTTTTCGAGGTAATCTATGCACACCTGGCTTCAAGAACTCTTTGGCGTTGAAAAACCTGTGATCGGTATGTGTCACCTGCAGGCATTGCCCGGTGATCCCAAATATGACCACGATAAGGGTTTATCCTGGGTGGTCGAACAGGCGCGTGCTGACTTATTGGCCTTGCAAGAGGGTGGTGTGGACGCCGTGATGTTTTCTAATGAATTCAGTCTGCCGTATCTTACCGAGGTTGACATGATCACAGTTGCTTCTATGGCCCGCATCGTGGCGGAGTTAAAGCCGGAAGTAAAGATTCCCTTTGGGGTCAATGTGTTGTGGGATCCTAAAGCTTCACTGGACCTTGCCATGGCCACAGACGCTTCTTTTGTACGTGAGATCTTCACCGGGGTGTATGCCAGCGATTTTGGATTATGGAATACCAACTGCGGGGAGGTCATCCGCCACCAGCATGCCATTGGTGCCCAGCACGTGCGCCTGTTATTCAACATTGTGCCCGAGGCGGCCAGCTACCTAGCTCCGCGCGATGTTGCCGATATCGCGCGTTCAACTGTTTTTAACGCTGAGCCGGATGCCTTGTGTGTATCCGGCCTGACAGCCGGTGCTGAGACTTCCAGTCAGACTTTGGGAATCGTGAAAGCAGCCGTTCCGGATACCCCAGTGTTTGCCAATACCGGTGTCAATGCAGACAACGTGGTCGAACAGCTTTCGATCGCTGATGGGGCTGTGATCGGAACCACATTCAAGCAGGATGGGCATACCTGGAATCCGGTAGAGGCCGCACGCGTAAAAGCATTGATGGACCAGGTGCGGACCCTGCGTGCATCGAGTTAGAAATCTTTGAGCTATAAACCTCTAAGGTGACAGCCAGATAGATTGGAAAGTGCTGATCCCTTCTGCTACCAGCGAAGGGATGTATTGCGGTGCTGGTGCAAACCACAATCTGTTTTCAGAAAATATGAATAACGCGTCCCCATCAGGCGTCCAGGTTGCATGAGTGACTCCCTCGTTGAAAACCTTTTGAGGGGGATTTTCAATAGAATCTGCCAGGGGACCCACCCAAAGCTTTTCTGTCCCAAACCAGGCCAATAGCTCACCCTCTGGTGAAACTATTGGGGGGAAGTTGTCTGCAATTTCAGCGATTGCCTGCCACTCTCCATTGAGCGAGATTGCCTGAGTGCCAAGCTCGGTTCTTGAAAAGAATTTCATTGCTTCAGGGGACCAGACCACATCTTTGACTTCCTGATCGATGATTTGACGGGCCGGGATACCTCTTGAAACCATGAATAGTCCTTGCCGATCATCCTCATTGCAATCGCTTTGTATGGGGCCTACCGAGACGACTGTAGTACCACTGAAGGGATCCAGGGCAACTTGCTCAAAATAACCCTGCCATAAGGCTTCCTGGGAACCCGTTTGAATGTCTAGCGTTCGTAAGTTGTGTGTGCCGCAAAGAGCATTCCAGGAATGTATTACAAGCGCGAGGTCATCGATCCAACCGACGATGACCTCATCGCCACTGCCGCGCGGATCATACAAGGAGCGCACCTCGCTCCCGTCCAGGTTTGATACCCAGGCGCCGGCCATGGACATGCCTGCCCCGGTACCTATGCTATCAACACCCATATGAAAAATGTAATCTCCCGTTGGAGACCAGCTGGGGCGGATAGCTTGAGAGGGACCATCGGTCAGGCGGATCACTTCGCCGGAAAGAATGTCGTATAGGTATAGGTCAAGGGTGGGTCCATCCAGGGCGGCCATAAAAGCCAGGAAGCGACCATCGCGCGACCATTCGGTCATCTTCAAAGAACCGGCTGTTTTGACCGGCTCAGGGGCAAAGCCCCCGTCCCCCTGTGCGTAAACTGCTTCGGAGATCAACGGTGTGGAGAAGATCTCACTGCCTTGAGGTAGGGCCACGATGTGGAGCGTAAGATCCTTATCGAACCCAGTAGCGGTGATATAGGCCACTTGCCTGCCCATGAAGGTGGGAATGCCATCGATTAGTTCTTGCCCACCTGCAATGGGCTGGTTTGTGAGTTGTTTAAGCCCACTACCATCCGGATTGACTGCCCAGATACCTGTTTCATTGGCAAAGACTAGCCAGGGGCCATTCAAGGTGAGTTCAGCCTCCGGGATAGTGATAGGGGCTGGAGCAGAGTCGATTGGTGAAGGTGTGGTGGCTTCCGGGATTTGGGTTGCAGATGGAGGAGGTGGTATTTGGTCTATGTTGGTTGCTGGTGCTGGTGAGCCAACACTACAAGCGAATGACATCATCACGAGTGCCAACGCGGCGTAATACAAATCGTTGCGGGAGATACCCATGAGATATGACCTCCTCATATATTGTGAATATCTACACAATTATAGCCGCGAGTCTCCCACTTAGTTTTGAGTCCGGCGTTTTTATCCTTTTCAAGAGTTGCGGCTGGCGATCTCTTTCCGAACCACAGGTGCCACTTCTGTCCCAAACAATTCAATGGCCCGCATCATCTTCTTGTGTTCGATGGCATTGCTGCCCATAGAAAGTAAAAAACGCTGGTGCTTGAACATATCGTATTGGTAAAGGATCTTTTCGATGATCTCCTCCGGCGCCCCTACAAAATCAGAGCCTTCTAATAGCCTCTGCGTTTCCAATTGTTCCCGTGATGCTGGGGCCCAGCCGCGTTCTTTCCCGATCCTGTTCATCACCTCCGTGGCGATGGGGTAGTGAATATCAACAGCATCCTGCGAGTTGTCTGCAATGAAGCCATGTGAATTGACGCTCAATGGAATGTATTCCGGGTCGAAGCCGTATGCGGGGGCAGTGTCTCGATAAAGGTTAAAGAAAGGCGTAAAGCGTTCGGGCATGCCGCCAATAATGGCAAAGGCCATGGGCAGCCCCATGGATGCGGCGCGTTGGGCTGATTGAGGTGTGCCGCCGACGGCGATCCATAGAGGGATCTTCTCTTGCACCGGGCGCGGATAAATGTCGAGGCCCTCGAGGGCTGAACGGAACTTGCCAGACCAAGTGATATTTTTATTCTCAGTGAGTTGCAGCAGCAATTCGAGTTTTTCTTCAAACAACTCGCCGTAATCATTCAGGTCATAGCCAAAGAGGGGAAAAGATTCGATGAAGGAGCCGCGCCCCGCCATGATCTCGGCCCGCCCATTAGAAAGCAAATCTATCGTGGCAAAACTTTGAAAGACGCGCACAGGGTCATCGGAACTTATGACGGTGACTGCTGTTGAAAGCCGGACGTTCTTGGTGCGCGCTGCCGCCGCGCCTAAAACTACTGCTGGGGATGAAACCAGGAAATCCTGGCGGTGGTGTTCCCCGATGGCAAATACATCCAATCCAGTCTGGTCTGCCAGTTCGATGGTTTCTAGGGCATTGCTCATGACCTCAACGGGGTCTTTGGTCTCGCCTGTGATCGGGTTTGTGCCGTTGTCAACAAAGGTATACAGTCCTAATTCAAAAGGGCGTTCATGGTTAGGAATCGATTTCTTCAGTTCTTCGGTCATCATTTATTCCATTAGTAATTTGGGTATCGGGACTTCTTGTGCGCGAGTTTACCATGCACATCTGAGGGCTTTATAAGAACTATGATATACTCCGGCGGTTGGTTTGAAAGAACCAGCAACAATTGAATACACTATGTTTTGAAAATTCCAAATGGTTGCTCGTCAATAACTGGACGGGCATTTTTCTTGCTGTAGGGTGGTTACGGAAAGCGGCTGGTAGAACCCAAGATGTATTCCGCGAGGACTACGATCAATTCACAAGGGTTGTGATGCTTCAGGAGTAATCAAAACGCAATCGGAGATTTTGATGACGACTGAATTTTCACAGCTCAATCTGCACGCCTCACTGGTGCAGAATATAGCCGAACTCGGCTACGCTACACCTACCGATGTCCAGGTCCAGGTGATCCCTCTCATGCTGGCAAACAAAGATGTTATTGCCCGGTCCCAAACGGGTTCCGGGAAAACTGCCGCTTTTGCCTTGCCGGTCTTACAAAATTTGATCGATAGAAGTAGAGACGGTAGCGTTCAAACCCTGGTCTTGACCCCCACGCGTGAATTGGCCATTCAGGTGGCAGATGCGATAGAGCAATATGGTGGTCAAATAAAAGTGGAGGTTATGGCGGTATATGGTGGGCAACATTATGGCACCTCCAAACGCCGTATCAAGAAGGGTGTCGATGTGATCGTAGGCACGCCCGGCCGCCTGCAGGATTTGATGCGTCAGAATATCCTTGACCTCACATCGGTTCGCACTGTCATTCTGGATGAAGCTGACGAAATGCTCAGTATGGGTTTCATCGAAGATATCGAGAATATCCTGGGTCAGACTCCTGCCGAACGCCAGACCACTTTGTTCTCTGCGACCATGCCAAAAACTATCCGGCGACTTGCCGATAAATATATGCTTATGCCTCAGACTGTCATGATCGAGCGCAAACAATTGACAGTTGCCACGATCGAGCAGCGTTATTACCTGGTCAATGAAAAAGACAAGCTGGCTGTCCTGACGCGGCTCCTTGAAGCTGAAGAGGCCGGCGTAACATTGGTGTTTACGCGCACACGTGCCGGTTCCAGCCGCCTGGCAAATGAGTTGATCCAACGTGGTTTCCCCTCCGAAGCTTTAAATGGCGATCTCGCACAGGATGCCCGCATCCGAGTGCTGAATCGTTTTCGCGCCGGGCATATCAAGGTATTGGTAGCTACAGATGTGGCAGCCCGCGGCCTGGACATTGATGATATTACCCATGTGTTCAATTACGATCTTCCTGTGGATCATGAAGCTTACGTCCATCGCATAGGGCGTACAGGCCGTGCCGGTAAAGAGGGCATTGCAATTTCCCTGGTTACCCCAGGGGAGAGACGTCGCCTCAGTCGCATTGAGAGCTATACCCGGCAACAAATTGCTAAATCTGACCTGCCTACGGAGCAGGATATTTATCAAGGTCGCGAGAATCGCCTGGTAAACAAGTTGGCCGTGTGGTTAGAACGTGATCGCTCCAAACGAGAACAGGAAATTGTAGAAGGCTTGGTAGCCGCCGGACATGACCCCATCAAAGTGGCCGCCGCGGCTCTCAAGATGGCCCGCGTAGAGGAAAAGCAACGTCCCATTGATAAGATCGGCGAAGTGCGCATGGGGAACTCCCACCGCAAAAATAAAAAGCGAAAACCTTATTCACGGTCAGGGAAAAGCAAGCAACATTGCAAAGGCCAGTCCCGTCGCAGCCGTGAGGCACGCGATACTTCATACGAAGAGGGTATGGTGCGTTTGAACCTGGGGCGTGGTCGCACGCATGGCATCAACCCCGGCGAGGTTGTTGGGACAATTGCCTCGCGTGCTGACATCCCGGGTTCTGGGATCGGAAGGATAATGATCCGCGACGAACACACGTTGGTTGATGTCCAGAAAGAATACGTTTCTCGTGTCTTGGGGCAAACGGGTTCCTATAATTTCAGGGAACACCGCAACGTGATGATAGAGCGGGCCTAAAAATAAGCTTGAATACCTTTACTAAGACATGCTACTTATTAGAATAGAAAGCAAGCTCAATTAACTCTGATCCTTCTTTAGATCCTCAATTCTGATGTGAATATCTCGGAGCAAAGCGTGTGCTTGATCCTCTTCTGGCAGATCTTCAAGAATTCCGCGTAAGGCCTGTAGATCAGGGGGGTCTTTCTTCAGGCCACTCTCGATCTTTTCTTTGGTGACTTTGATAGCGATGTGCCGACTTTCAATGTCACCAAGTTTCTGATAAGCATCATCTAAGTCTTTTTGTACATCAATCAATACCCCTTCTGGGTCTCCAAGCTCCCGGATCAACTCTTCGACATCTCTGAGCTCTTGGTCAATCTCCCTGAAAGGGATTGACTGTAGATTGAATTTCAACTGGCGCAAAGCTGCGTTCAGCTTGATGGTCGCGGCTTGTTTTAGCTTTACTCGCAATTCAGTTTGAGTTTTCCCGATCAGTTCTGGCAATGCAGTAAAGCCGGGGAAGATGTTGCGTGCCTTTTGGTATTCTGCAAGCCGGGTGCGCGGTTCCAGCAAATAGGCAGCATTTTTTATGATCTCTTGAACTTCAAGCCATTTCTTGTGATTGGAATCTGCTTTTAGCTTGACCTTTGAATATGAATAGTAAGTTTCTAATCCCTTAAATTCTTCAATGAACTCGCTCAATTGCTCCAGATAGAGCAAGGCCACACCAGGCTCTGATTCAATGATCTTTTCCGCTTCTGCACAACGGTCCTTGACCGTGGATTCACGAGCTTGGCGGAGGTTTTCGAGGGCTTTTTGCTGTAGTTCTGCGATTGATACTTCCTTAGTCGGATCGTCAGGATCCTCTACTCTGAAGACCTGTTTATCAATTAACTCTGCATAAGCTTTTACTTGCTCCTCAAATTGCTGCATGGCCCCCATGGTTTGGGCACCCTCGATTTTATAGGCAATTTCCCTGCGCACCTTTTCAGCTTCGTCAATGAAGTTTTGTAGTCCACTGATGCCAGGATGGTTTGGCCGTTCGCTGATGAATTTGCGAGCTAATCTGAGGCCATTCAATAAATCAGGATAATCATCATGTTCTTGAAGCAAGCGTTTCGCTCGCTGAATTTCGCTCATGGCGTTTTTGGCTTCTATACTCTCGATGCTTCTTTGTCTATCCTCTAAATCTGTTGGTAACTCGAAGCTAGCATGAAGCATATGCTCTTTGTGGTTAAACGTGCTTGAAACAGCATCCAGAACAAATTCGTACACTTTCTCTAATTCAGGATTGAGCAAGATCTTGACCCCCACTTCTTTGAGTTCGCTCTCTACAAACTCTGGAACTGTTGAAAAACTTATGTAGCAGATATTGTAGGTCCATCCTTCGAGAGCAGAAATCACATTTATAATCCTTGGAAGTGTAGAAAAAGAAGATTCGCGTCCTGGCCCTGCGTCCTCAATAAAAAGAGCAATAATCTTCTTCGGGGCATTAGTATTAGTAATACTGAGGTCAGGCGCTGAATCTCCAACTGAAGATGGAAATCTTGGAGGTTTCTGAAAGACACTAAGCACATAATTTGGAGACAGCTCCACTTTGAGCCAGTCGACCAAAGTTAAGATATATGCTTCTATATCAATTTTCTTATTTTTCATTGTATCTAAATTCCATTCGCGCTTGCATCACATTGAGGCCAGTCCAAACAACGGCAACCAAGATAATCACAATAAGATCGCGAATCGCCGTAGCTACATCTCCAGCAATAAGCCATACAGCAATAAAAGTTAGCAGGCCGATTAAGATTTTTTCCCCTTGCTTTTTGGTAAACATTTCTTGAAAAAGTTTTGTTGGTGAATGAATTTCACCTTTAGGAAGTTTAATGTTGTTGATCTCAGTACGAATATTGCATCCAGGCAAATCGAGAGCGTTCTCTAATCTTTCTGATTTCAATAACTGATTAGCTGTAACAAGAATTCTGTTACTCTCATTTCTCAGCTTGCTGAGATCAACATTACTCCCAATGAGTTCTAAATGGATTTTTATTGTACGGATATCTGATTTCCAGATAATAAACAAGTAACCTGGAAATTCATTGGCATATTGCGCTTTTTTTATTAAATTAGTATTTTGCCAGAAGGATTTGTCTATTGTCTCTGGAACATCACTTGATTCGCCCCAACTACTTATTAATTGCTTGGTAAGGTCAACGGGTAAATCTTTTTTGCTGGTTAGTGTAATCTCTGAATACATCTATCCTGAACCCTAAAAATCAACTATACATCAATATTACATAGTTTATCATACACAATTGCATTAAGACCTTAAAACGTATTGATGATTAGGTTTCATAAACAATTCTCAAGATTTCAAGACTTGATAGCTTTTGAGAGTGGGGAAATTGACATTTAGGCTGCCTCGTGATATTTTTAACGAAAGAACCGACTGGTCGGTCTATAATTGGCCTTAGCATGAAAACAGAAGAAAAAGCACCTCCCGAAGAGAAGAAAACCTACCGGCAGATATTGGATGCTGCTGTTGAAGTCTTTGCCAGCAAAGGCTATCACAGCACTCGCGTTGATGACATCGTCAAGTCATCCGGAACCTCCAAGGGCGCTTTCTATTTCTATTTCCCCAGCAAAGAAAAGATATTCCTCTCCGTAGTCGATGACTTTGCCAACCGCCTGGCTGAAGCATTAGAAGAATCGATTGAGCAGGAAGAGCAGGGCATCCAGCGCGTGGATGCTGCCTTACAAAGATGCTTGCGCATTTTTGGCAAATATCGTTATCTCGCCAAAATATTCCTGATCCAGGCGGCAGGCATTGGTCCGGCCTTTGAAGAAAAGCGCATGGACATCCACAGTCGTTTTGCTCAAACCATCAAGGTTTACCTGGATCAGGCTATTGAAGAGGGCGACATCCCTGCAATTGATACGCAAGTAGCCTCGCTGGCCTGGATGGGCGCTATCAACGAAGTGGTCATTCGCTGGGTGCTCACCGGCGAACCTGAACCGGAACGTTCATTGCCAGCCCTACGCACGATTTTGCTGCGCAGTGTAGGTGTCTCCGAGAGTGATATTCAGAAGCTGGAAGCAACCCAGGTATGATCTCCACCCAGACTTTCACCGAACAGGCCACTCGCATCCTTAGCTATACGGTGCCTTTTGAGGATGTGTCTTTACTTGATTTTCTGTGCGCTTATCCCGATGAAACACGCCTGTATGTAGAGAATGGCCGCACCTCTGTAGCGATTGCCGGGGTGGGCACAGTCGCGACCTTGACCGCATCGGGTGAAGACCGCTTTGCATCCATTCGCCAACAAAGCGCAGCCCTATTTGAGCAATTGCATATTTCGAATAATTCAAGCGATGCGCCTGCTCCTCAACTGATCGGTGGGGCTTCATTTGACCCACATTTCAAAGCTGGAGGGATTTGGTCTGGCTTTGCTTCTGCCACTTTTGTACTGCCACGCATTTCAATCACACGCATCAAGGGACAATATTGGCTAACACTCAATGCTTTGAGTGAAAATGGTGATGTTGAAGCTGATTTGATCTCCGAGCTTGAAGCCACAGCCCGATCAATAAAGCAAAACGTCCGCTCCGGTCAGCAGTCCTCGAATGGTCACCATCAAACTGAACTGGCTAAAGATAGCCTCAGTATCCCTCTCAAGCCACTAACAGACTGGCGCAGCATGCTGGAGACAGCCATTGCACGTATCCATGCTGGTGAGATCGACAAGGTTGTCTTGTCCCGCGCCCTCAAGTTCATCGCCCAGGATGCCATCGATCCCCTGGCTGTATTGGATATCCTTGATGCCCAATACCCCGATTGTTACCGTTTTTTGATGGAGTTTGAACCCGGCAATGCTTTCTTCGGCGCTACCCCAGAACTCCTCGCCTCGGTTCATGATGGCGAGATGCGCACGATGGCCCTAGCAGGCTCCGCCCCGCGTGGCGACAACCAAACGGATGATGATGCCTTTGGCCATGAACTGTTGGCTAATGCCAAGGAGCAGCAGGAACATAACCTGGTCATCCGCCAGATCAAGAACAATCTGGATGCTATTACCCAAAGTCTGGATGTCTCTCCCGAACCGAGCCTGATGCGCCTCAAGAACATCCAGCACATCCGCACTGATATCCGCGGTGACATGAAAGCTGGCCACAATGTGCTGAACGTGGTTGACGCTTTGCATCCTACCCCCGCAGTGGGCGGCAACCCGCGCCCCAAAGCTTTGGAAATCATCACGGAACTCGAGCCGCAGAGTCGCGGCTGGTATGCGGCCCCTATCGGCTGGATGGATGCCAATGGCGATGGTGAATTCGTGGTGGGCTTGCGCTCCGGTGTTAGCCTGGATAATGAAGCCCTGCTATATAGCGGTGCTGGTATTTTGGGTGCCTCTGACCCAGACCGTGAGTGGGACGAAACCGAGCGCAAATTCCGGCCCATGTTGAACGCCTTGCAAAGAAGTCATAATCATGAAGGCCGCTAACAAGAATGCTCTCTGGGCACAGACCTTTGTAGATGAGTTGGCTCGTCAGGGTGTCGAAGCTGTTTGCATAGCCCCCGGTTCTCGTTCCACCCCGCTCGTATTCGCATTCGCCCAAACCGAAAATATCAAAGTTTATTCGCATCTGGATGAACGCAGTGCGGCATATTTTGCCTTAGGTATGTCCCGCGCCAGTGGCAAACCAGTAGCCCTTGTATGTACCTCTGGTACAGCTGCTGCCAATTTCTTCCCCGCTGTCATCGAAGCCAATTACTCAGAAGTGCCCTTGTTGGTTCTGACTGCCGACCGCCCGGCAGAATTGCGTGAGAGTGGCGCCAACCAGACCATTGACCAGATCAAACTCTATGGCGACCATGTGCGCTGGTTCACTGACGTTGCTCCCCCGGAAGCACAGCCTGCCGCCAATATGCTGCGTTATTTGCGCACCTTGGCAGCCCGCGCAGTGGCAACCAGCCAGGGAGTGTTGCCCGGCCCTGTGCACCTGAACTTCCCTTTCCGTAAACCTCTGGAGCCCACGCCTGTTGATGGGGATTTCTCCCCAGATCTGGATCAATTGAATGGTTCTGATTTTGATAAACCCTTTGTGAGTTTTGAGTGTAGTGAATTGTCCCCAAGAGATCAACAAGTCACCGCTCTTACTGAGACTATCCAGAAGAGTCGACGCGGTCTCATCATTTGCGGCCCGCGCTGCCCGGCAGGTGGCTTCCCACAAGTTGTAACAGAATTGGCGAAGGTTACTGGATTCCCGGTTCTTGCCGATGCCTTGTCAGGCCTTCGTTTTGGATCACATGTCTCAGGTGCCCAAAACCTCATCCTTGGCGGCTACGAAAGTTATCTGGGCAATCAGTACTTCCACGAATTGGATGACCCAGAACTTGTGCTCCATTTTGGTGATGTGCTCACCTCAAAGCAGCTCAATGATTACCTTGGCCGTCAAACTGGAATGCAGCGTGTCCAGGTTTCTTCCTCAGGTCGTTGGCGAGACGATACATTCCAAACCACAGATTTTATGCATGTAGACCCCAGCTTGCTTTGCCAGCGTTTGGTGACTGCCCTTGATTTTGGTGAATTGTCTGAATGGACAGGATTCTATCAAGCTGCTGAAGCCGCAACCTGGAAAACCCTGGAAGAATGGCGCAACAAACCTGATTTTGAGGCCCGCACATTACTGGATGTGGTTGAGGCATCGCCTGACAAGGCAACCCTTTACGTTGCCAGCAGCCTGCCCGTGCGCCACCTCGACCAATTCGTGCGCCCTAATGAGAAGAAGCTCAGGGTATTCGCCAACCGTGGGGCCAGTGGCATTGATGGCACGGTATCCAGTGCCCTGGGTGCTGCGGCCGCATCCGATGGCCCTACCGTGTTAGTGAGTGGCGACCTCGCTTTTTATCACGACATGAATGGGCTGCTGGCTACTAAAAGAAACAATATCCCAATGACTTTTGTAGTCATTAACAATGATGGTGGTGGCATCTTTCATCGCTTACCTGTGGCCGAATTCGAACCCGAGTTCACCAATTTGTTCCTCACGCCGCACGGCTTGAGATTTGAGCATGCCGCCGCCATGTATGGCCTGGATTACACATTGCTTGAAAAAGGAACTGAACTTCAGCGCCAAGTACAACAATCCATAGCAAATCAAAAGGGCAGCATCATTGAGGTCCTCAGCGACTCGGCTGCCTACGAAAAAGAGCGGCGAGCTTTTACGGCCGCTGTTCAAGAGAAACTTCAAATCAAACAAGCATCATCTTAGAACTATTAGGAGAATAAGAACAAAATGACCGATTGGGTAGTAGTCAAAGAATACGAAGATATCACTTATCACAAGGCGGATGGTATGGCGCGTATCGCCTTTAACCGACCTGAGGTGCGCAACGCTTTCCGTCCCGAAACGATTATGGAAATGATCGAGGCTTTTGAAAATGCCTGGGAAGACTCACGTATTGGAGTCGTTTTACTGACAGGCAACGGCCCGGCCAAGGATGGCAAATATGCCTTTTGTGCGGGGGGCGACCAGCGCGTGCGCGGCGAGGCCGGTTACGTTGGCAAGGATGGCGTGCCGCGCCTTAACGTATTGAAATTGCAGCGCATTATCCGCTCCATGTCAAAACCAGTCATCGCATTGGTACCAGGTTACGCTATCGGTGGCGGACATGTCTTGCATGTTATGTGCGATCTGACCATTGCGGCCGATAATGCCGTCTTTGGCCAGACTGGTCCCAAGGTGGGCAGTTTTGATGGCGGTTTCGGTTCAACCTTTTTGGCGCAAATGGTCGGCCAGAAGAAAGCCCGCGAGATCTGGTACCTCTGCCGCCAATACTCAGCCGAGGAAGCCCTCGAGATGGGCATGGTCAACACGGTTGTACCCATCGATAAGCTGGAAGAGGAGGGCGCAAAGTGGGCCCAGGAGATCCTGGAAAAAAGCCCCATTGCGATCCGCACCCTCAAATCTGCCTTTAACGCCGAGTTGGACGGCCAGGCTGGCTTACAGGAATTGGCTGGCAATGCCACTATGCTTTATTACATGTCTGAAGAAGGCCAGGAAGGCCGCAACGCCTATTTAGAAAAGCGTAAACCGGAGTTTAACAAGTATCCCTGGTTACCCTAGGAAAAACCATGCAGGACTGGTTGGCACAACGCGCCCGCAGCACCCCTGATAAGCTCGCCCTGGTATTTGGCGATCGGCAATGGACCTATAGCGAGCTGGATGCCTGGGCTTCAAACCTCGCTGCATATTTACACGCGCGAGGTGTAGAGACGGGTCAGCGCGTCGGTGTCCTATTGCCCAACCAACCTGTATTTGTGGCTCTCATTCACGCCCTGGTACGTCTGGGTGCTATCCAAGTGCCACTCAATATCCGCCTTACTGAAGAGGAGTTGAGTTGGCAGTTAAAGACCGCAGCTTGTGAATTCCTCATTGTCAACCCTGAAACTCAATCTTTGATTAGTAGTGAGATAGAAGTAGAAATCTTAGATTTGGCTGAAGTGCCCGAATCTCCAGTCTCCAATCTCGAATCCCTCATCGATACTTTCAACCCTGACCGAATCCACGCCATCTTCTTCACCTCCGGCACTACGGGTAAACCTAAGGGTGCACGCCTGACTTTCAACAACCATTTTTGGAGCGCTTCTGCTTCTGCCTATCGCCTGGGTGTCCTGCCAGACGATCGTTGGCTCTTGTGTATGCCGCTCTACCATATTGGTGGGCAGGCCATTGTTTTACGCAGTTGTCTGTATGGCAAAGCCATTGAGTTGCAGGATGGCTTCGATGTTGATGCTGTATATCAATCGATGGCGAATGGTCAAACCACACTGGTATCCCTTGTCCCAACCATGTTGCACCGCATTTTGGACAAGTATGACACCTCGGCTTTCCCCGAAGCTTTGCGCTGTATTTTGTTGGGCGGCGCTCAGACAAGGGATGATTTAATTGCTCGCTCCCATGAGCTCGGCTTGCCCATTGCATTGACTTATGGTCTGACGGAAGCCGCATCTCAAGTTGCCACCGCTTTACCCGAAGGCGTGCGCCGCAAACCCGGCAGCGTGGGCAAGCCCCTAATGTTTACTGAAATTACCATTCAAGATGAGGATGGGCACAAATTATCCACAAATGAGATCGGTGAGATCATTGTATCCGGCCCAACGGTCATGGCTGGTTACGAAGGACAATCTGATGCCGATGGGAGTATCAACACCGGCGACCTGGGTTATTTGGATGAAGACGGCGATTTATGGGTGGTCAATCGCCGCAGTGATCTCATCGTCAGTGGTGGTGAGAACGTCTATCCCGCTGAAGTGGAGGCTGCCTTGTTGAAACATCCTGCTGTGCAAGAAGCATGTGTCGTTGGCATTGACGACACTGAGTGGGGCCAGCATGTGGCCGTTGCCCTGGTAGCTACTGATATCGATAAAGATGAATTGTTGGACTTTGCCCGTAAGTATCTGGCGGGCTATAAGCTACCCCGCACTCTGGTTTTCGTTAGGAAATTGCCCCGGACCGCCTCCGGTAAAGTTATTAGAGAAAAAGTTCGTCAAATAATTAATGATGAAATGATGGTGACGATATGACGATAACAAATGAACGAATCTTAAAAAGTTTAAATCAACTGAACCAGACCCAAAGCCTACAATTGGCTCCTGACCTCAATGTTGGTGGCGAGCAGGTAATAATGATGGCTGGCCCGTGTTCGGTGGAGTCTTACGAGCAAACCCATGCTGTGGGAGCCGCTATCTACCAGATGGGTGGGCGTGTCTTGCGTGGCGGTGCCTTTAAACCGCGCACTTCACCACATGCCTTTCAAGGATTAGGTACTAAAGGCCTTGAGATTTTGCGCTCTGTGGCAGATGAATTCGGTTTGTTAGTCATCACTGAAGCGCTAGGAGTAGAGCACCTGCCAGAAGTTATGGAATATGCTGACATCATCCAGATCGGTAGCCGCAACATGCAGCACTTCCCGTTGTTGTGGGCTGTGGGCGAAACCGACAAACCTGTTCTCCTTAAGCGTGGCTTTATGTCCACCATTGATGAATGGTTGCTGGCAGCCGAGCACATCAGTACACGCGGCAATCACAACATCATGTTGTGTGAGCGCGGTATCCGCGGCTTTGATGATACGACCCGCAATGTCTTCGACACCACGGCCATTGCATTGGTCAAGCAGCGCAGCCCTTTCCCGGTTATTGCAGACCCCAGCCATGCCACTGGACAGACTGATCTGGTCTTGCCCGCGGCCCGTGCCGCCGTAGCAGCTGGGGCTGATGGCCTATTGGTAGAGTTCCATCCCAATCCCATTGAAGCCTTATCGGATGCTGAACAGGCTGTGCCGCTTTCGGAAATGCAGGATTTTTATTCTGAGGTTGATCGTATTGCCGCTGCTATGGGCCGCAGTCTGACCTGAAATGAACACAAGCGGCCAGAGTGCATGGCCTTACCTGGCTGTAGGTGATCCAAGCAAGCCCAACTTGCTTTTGTTGCATGGTTTCATGGGGGCGGGGATTGATTGGGAGAAGATTGCCGAAGACCTGAGTCGCGATTTCTATTGCATCCTGCCAGACTTGCTTGGGCATGGCGCCAACACCCCATCCTCTACAGCACAGACCTTGAGTTTATCTACTCTGGCAGCCTCCCTGGATTTCTTTCTGGGACAGCTATCCATACGCAAAACTCATATCCTCGGCTATTCATTGGGTGGGCGCATTGCTTTGCGCTATGCGCTGGATTACCCCGGCAAGGTCACCAGCTTGATCCTGGAAAGTGCCAACCCCGGGATAGAAGATGAACGCTTACGTGAGGAACGCCTGGAGCTTGACGGGCAGCGTGCCGCGGCCTTGATTGCTTCCGGTATGGATGCCTTTATCGAGAACTGGTACGACATGCCTCTCTTTAGTAGTCTCCACCAATATCCCGGCCGTTTGGCTGTTCTTAAAGAGCAACGAAAAAAGAATAATGCCACCTGGGTAAACAAGTTTTTGGTGCAGCTTAGTCCGGGATTGCAAACACCACTGTGGACGCGCCTGGCTGAATTGCACATACCAGTACTCCTATTGGCAGGTAAGCTTGATAAAAAATATGTCAAAGTCACCAGGCAAATGGCAAAAAGTATTCCTAATGCTCGACAGGTTGTCATCCCCGCGGCAGGCCACAACGTCCATTGGGAAAAGCCACAGGGTTTCTCTGATATAGTTAGGGACTTTTTGTTGCCGGAGGATGTGTGACCATCAAACAAAATCCCACAGTTGCATACCAGGGAGAACCGGGGGCCTACAGCGAAGCCGCCGCGCTGGAGCATTTTGGTACTGATATCGAAACTTTGCCCAGCACCAGCTTTGAGCAGGCCTTTGAATACGTGCAATCCGGCCAGGCCGATTATGGCATGCTGCCGATCGAGAATTCTCTGGCAGGCAGCATCCACCGCAACTATGACTTGATGGTGCGTCACGATTTACAGGTTTGTGGGGAATACCATTTTCGTGTCAGCCATTGCCTGCTGGCTCTCCCTGAAGCAAAGCTGGAGGATGTCCAACGTGCCCATTCGCACCCCCAGGCATTGGCTCAATGTGAAGCCAGCCTCAATGAACTTGGACTGGAGCGTCTCGTTGAAGCTGATACGGCAGGTAGCGCCCGCTTGGTCAAGGAGTGGAACGACAAGCAGGCTGCCGCCATAGCCTCCAGTCGCGCTGCCGAGGTCTATGGCTTGCAGATTCTGCGCGAAAAACTCGAAGACCAGTCCAATAACTACACCCGCTTTTTGGTTTTGTCCGCGGATGAAAAAGTGAAAGCTGGAGAAGGTGTTGAATACAAAAGCTCCATTGTATTCAGTTTGCAGAACATCCCTGGAGCGCTATTTAAAGCACTGAGTGTTTTTGCTTTGCGCGACATTGATCTCACCAAGATCGAGTCGCGGCCTATCCCTGAGAAAACCTGGGAATACTTGTTTTACGTTGACTTCATCGGACATGCCGAAGACCTGCGCATCAAGGTCGCGCTGGACAACTTGAGTGAGTATGCTCAGACCTTCCGGCTCTTAGGCTCTTACCCCCGCCACCTGGTTTCCGCATGATCATTCCTGTCATTTGTACCATTCAACCGAATAAGACTAATCCGACCAATTAGATTTCTTTCCTTGACACATTCCCCTTTAATCTATATACTGTTGCGCAATTGACATGCAGACCTACAACAGTTTCTATTTTGCGTCCTTTTATTTTTACGGCTCTCCGAAAACGGTTGCCGTTGGTCGTGCTTAAACTGGTGTAGGAAAAGTTAGTTCAAAGCAAGCGAGGCCCAACGGCCTCGCTTTTTTGTTTCTAGGAGTTGAACATGACAATACGCGGAGTACGTGGAGCGATCTCGGTTCTGGAGAACACCCCAGAGGATATCTATGCCGCCACCCAGGATCTCCTGGCCGAGATTGTGGGAGCCAATTCCGGGCTGGAACCTGAAGACATCGCCAGCATCTTGTTTACTACCACCCCGGATCTAAACGCCGCCTTCCCGGCCACCACGGCCCGCACCATTCCAGGTTGGGAGTATGTCCCACTGTTATGTAGCCAGGAGATTATGGTGCCGGGCAGCATGCAAAGCCTTATCCGCGTCTTGTTACATTGGAACACTGACCTGCCTCAGAAGGAGGTGCAACACGTGTACCTGGGTGATGCTGCCCAATTACGCCCTGACCTCAATCATACGCTTGAAAAACGCCATGCATAAACCAAATATCTTGCATAACTCATAAGGAAAGAAGGAGAAATTAACGATGATGATCATAATGAAAGTTGGTGCTACTAAAGACCAGATCAATGCCGTTATGTCCTCGGTGGAAAATCTCGGTTTGAAGGCTCACCCTATCCTCGGCGACGAACACACCGTCATAGGTGTAGTTGGCGAGGTCCAGAGTTTGCCCCCCGACCAGTTCGTACGCATGCCTGGTGTGGAGCGCAGCCTGCCTATTTCAAAGCCCTACAAGCTGGCCTCGCTTGAACTTCACCCTAAGTCCACCACCGTTACTGCCGGTCCCATGCAGGTTGGTGGCGAAGGCATTGCCGTCATCGCTGGGCCTTGCTCAGTGGAGAGCCGCGACCAATTACTGGAAACTGCCCAGGCTGTACACGCTGCTGGTGCCCACGCTTTACGGGGTGGCGCCTTTAAACCACGCACTTCACCTTACACCTTTCAGGGGATGGGCGAAGAAGGCCTAGAGATATTGGCCGAAGCCCGCGAAATTACTGGCCTGCCCATTGTCACCGAGGTCATGGAGCCTGACCTGGTCGAACTCGTAGCCAGCTACGCCGATGTTTTACAGCTTGGCACCCGTAATATGCAGAACTATGCGCTTCTGCGTGCCGCTGGCGAAAGCGGTAAACCCGTGCTGCTGAAACGAGGGATGAGTGCCTCGCTCAAAGAATTCTTGTTGGCCGCCGAGTACGTGCTCTCCACTGGCAACCAGAATGTGATCCTCTGTGAACGGGGCATTCGCACTTTCGAGACCGCGACCCGCAATACCACCGACATCAATGCTGTACCTGTCCTCAAAGCCCAAACTCATTTGCCCGTCATCGTCGACCCCAGCCATAGCACCGGCGATTGGAACTATGTAGCGGCTGTGTCCCGCGCTGCCATTGCTGCCGGGGCAGACGGGCTGATCCTGGAAGTACATCCCAATCCGCTTGAAGCCATGTCAGATGGTGGACAGTCCCTCAAGCCCAAACGCTTTGTAGAACTCATGAGGCAGCTAGATGCCATTGCCAAAGCCGTGGACCGCAGCATGGCGCCAGCCCCAGAACGCGTGGCTGTACCTGCCGTCTAGCCATGTCCGAAGGAGAGTTTGAAAGCGACTTTAGTTTAGCCCAGGCCGATGTGGCTATTGTTGGCCTGGGCTTGATGGGTGCTTCGCTAGCTCTAGCATTACGTGGACATTGCCGTAGTTTGCTGGGTGTGGATACAGACCCCAACATTGTTGCCATAGCTAAAGATCGGCAGGTAGTCGACCAGGCCAGTACCCAGGCTGAAGATATCCTTCCGCAGGCCAATCTCATCGTTCTGGCTGTGCCGGTTTCAGGCATTCTGCGGCTGATCGAACAGTTGCCACACTTGCATCCCGGCAATGTCCTGGTCATGGATCTGGGTTCTACCAAGGTGGAGATTTGTTCGGCTTTGGAAACCCTTCCGCCTCGCTTTGATGTTGTCGGTGGGCATCCCATGTGCGGCAAGGAATTTGGCGGCCTGCAACATGCTGATGCTGGCATGTTTACTGGCTCAACTTTCGCTTTCTGTGAATTGGCGGGCACCTCAGCCGGCGCAAAGCGTCTTGCCGACCAACTTTCCCAGGCGATTGGCTCTCACTCCCTCTGGCTCGAGCCTCAACAGCACGATGAATGGACAGCCGCTACAAGCCATGCTCCTTATCTTGTGTCGTCTGCGTTAGCACTTTCAACAGATGAATTAGTCTCTCCTCTGATCGGTTCTGGATTCGAGAGTGCTGCACGCCTCGCTGCCAGCCAGCCTGAGGTCATGTTGGATATCCTCGAAACCAATCGTGAGGCTACCCTCATAGCCCTCAGCAAAACTCGCCAGCAGATACAGGCCTTTGAAAATCTTCTGAAAGAAGATGATAATACGGTCTTGAAGGGTAAACTTGCTCAAGCGCAAACCAAACACCAGATACTCTTAGAGGCTCGCCGAGCGCAATGAACCATGAAATTAAGCATTTCAACCAATAAACAACTCAGGGGCGACGTGCAATTGCCCGGTGATAAGTCCTTGTCCCACCGCTCTGCTCTGTTTGCTGCTCTGGCAAAGGGGCAGAGTGTCATTGACAATTTCCTTGTTGCCGGGGTCACTGAGACCATGCTGGATTGCCTCACACAATTGGGTGTCCAGTGGGTTTTAGAAGACACGCGTTTGAAAGTGGAAGGCATTGGCTTGAAAGGTTTCGCATCCCCAAAAGAAGCCTTGAACTGTAATCATTCCGGCACCACCATGCGTTTACTGGCCGGAGCCATGGTCGGAACTGATACCACCTCAGTGCTCGATGGCTCTGATGGTTTGCGCCGCCGCCCTATGGGACGCGTGGTTGACCCACTGCGACTCCTCGGGGCAGACATCCAGGCGACAGGTGAAGGTACCGCTCCCTTGCATGTCACTGCGTTGAATGGCGGGTCCAGCTTGAATGGAATGCGTTATGAGTTGCCGGTTGCCAGCGCCCAGGTCAAGTCGGCTATTTTGCTGGCGGCTTTAGGGGCCAATAGCCCTACGACTCTAACCGAGCCTTCTCTCTCTCGTGACCACACCGAGCGTTTGCTTTCCAGTATGGGGGTGGACGTACAGGTAAATCACAGCAACTTTGAAGTCATCCTTTCCCCGCCGGTTGAACCACTTAACCCCCTCAATATGAGTTTGCCCGGGGATATTTCCTCCGCAGCCTTTATCATTGTGGCGGCCCTTATTACTCCTGGCTCTGAGGTGACCTTGTTGGACGTCGGCTTAAATCCCACTCGTACCGGTTTGTTAGACGTCTTGCAACAGATGGGTGCCGACATTCAAGTGGATGTCAAGGCTGAACGCCATAATGAGGCTGTCGGTGATGTCACTATCCGCTCGTCTCCCTTGAGTGGCGTCGAAGTTGGCGGCGATGTGGTCGTACGCATGATTGACGAGTTCCCTGTATTTGGCATTGCTGCGGCTTATGCTTCTGGCACGACCCGTGTGCGTGATGCTGAAGAACTCCGCTATAAAGAGAGTGATCGCGTCACGACCTTATGCAATGGCTTGAAGCATTTTGGTGTTGATGTGCAGGAACATCCTGACGGCTTTACAGTTCAGGGAGGGGCGGCCCTGCGTGGCGGTGAGATCGACGCTGGCAAAGACCACCGCCTAGGTATGTCCTTGAGTTTGCTCGGTTTGCTCACGGATGGCCCCATTTCTGTGTCCGGGGCAGAGATCATCCAGCAGTCCTTCCCGGATTTTGGCACGGTTCTGGAACAACTGGGCGCTCAGGTTAATTGGAGTTGATCGCCCAGTGAGTCGGTCTTTTTCGCTGGGTCTCATCGGTTACCCCTTGGGCCACAGTTTATCTCCCCATATGCACAAAGCAGCTCTTGAGAGTCTAAGTATGCAGGGTGACTATGACTTGTATCCCGTTGAGCTGTATCCCCAGAGGAACGCAAAATTAGAAAACCTATTTAAGAGAATGCGTCTTGGCGAAATCCATGGCCTCAATGTAACCATCCCCCATAAGTCAAATGTCATCGAGTTTCTGGATGAACTCACACCTACGGCAGAGTCGATTGGCGCGGTCAACACCATATTTGAACGTGACAATTTGTTAATTGGAGACAATACGGACGCCCCCGCATTTCTAAACGAGATCCACAACTTGAAAACCAACTTGAGTCACAAGCAAGCTTTAGTTCTGGGTGCAGGTGGCTCAGCCAGGGCCGTTGCTTATGCATTGGTGAATGAAGGTTGGCAGGTCAATATCGTTGCCCGCAAACTGCAACAAGCCGAAGATTTGGTTGAGCATTTTGGTGAAGGTGTGACAGCCTTGTCTTGGGATCTGAAAAACTTTCAAGAGTTAGGTCTAGCTTGCAGCCTGATCGTCAACACCACCCCGTTAGGTATGGCCCCCAATCCTGATGCTTCTCCCTGGCCGGAAGACCTGCCAATGCCTGCGGGAGTTGCGATTTATGATCTGGTCTACAACCCGCCCACCACACAATTTGTACAGACAGCCCGAAAACGAGGTCTGGTGGCTCATACAGGCGAGGGCATGTTAGTAGAACAAGCGGCGCTGGCTTTTGAGACTTGGACCGGTCACAATGCCCCCCGCGATATAATGCGCCAGGTGTTAGACGAACAACTTTCTCGTAGCAAAAATCCTGACGTTTTGGACAAAGCCACATGAAATTGCGCCTCTTATCTGCTGGCGAATCGCACGGCCCCGCCCTCGTTGCCATTTTAGATGGCATGCCTGCCGGCTTACTTTTGCCTGTTGAAGTCATCAATAAGGATCTTGCGCGCCGCCAGAAAGGCTATGGTGCTGGCCCGCGTATGAAGATCGAGAGTGACCAGGTGCGCATCCTTGGCGGGGTGATGGAAGGACAAACTACGGGTGCACCTCTGGCTTTGATGATCGAAAATAAGGACCACAAAAAATGGCAGGGCAAGGCCATTCCGCCATACCAGATGCCGCGACCCGGCCATGCCGACCTTGTCGGTGTGGTTAAATACGGTTACAACGACCTGCGCCAATCACTGGAGCGCGCCTCGGCGCGTGAGACGGCGGCCCGTGTGGCCGGTGGGGCGGTATGCAAACATTTCCTCTCCCAGTTTGGTATCCAGGTAGGCGGCTACGTAGCTTCTATTGGTGAGGTGGAAGGCAGCTTCGAAGACGTGCCATTGTCTCAAAGAGTGGAGCTGGCTGAACAGAATGAGGTCCGTTGTCCAGATGAGGCTGCAGCCGAGGAAATGGTGGACCGGATACGTGAGATCATCGAAAGCAAAGATACCCTTGGTGGGGTATTGGAAGTTTTCGCTACGGGGTTGCCTGTGGGGCTTGGTTCCTTTTCACAGTGGGATCAGCGGCTTGAGGCGCGTTTGACAACTGCCGTGATGGGTGTACAGGCCATGAAGGGGGTGGAATTTGGAAATGCGTTTGAGAATACGCGTTTGCCCGGCACGCAGGTGCATGATGCTATCAGGTTGGATGGTGAAAATCTTGTACGGCCTACTAACCGCGCAGGGGGTACGGAAGGGGGCGTTTCCAACGGAAACCCCATTCTCATGCGTGTAGCCATGAAGCCCATTGCTACTACTTTGACACCCCAAGGTAGTGTAGACCTGGTGTCAGGTGAAGAAAATGATACTCAATACGAACGCTCCGATTTTTGCCCGGTCCCACGCGCTGTGCCTATCCTTGAGGCGGTCGTCGCGTTTGTACTGGCTGACGCCTTGTTGGAGAAGCTGGGAGGCGACTCCTTGGAGGAATTACAACCTCGCTTTAAGTCTTTACGACAGGCAAAGCTAGGTGACTTGAACGTTGATGGCCAGGAACATATCTGGTGGCCTGAATGAGTGAACATGTCTTTTTATACGGCCCGCCGGGCTCCGGAAAAAGCACTTTGGGTTTGCGGTTGGCACATGAACTAGGCCGTCACTTTGTTGACCTCGATGAGCAGATCAAGAAGAGGGCTGGGCGATCCATAGAATCAATCTTCGCTGAAGAAAAGGAAGCTGGCTTCCGCACTCACGAATCACGCATCCTCGCTGAGGTGCTCGCCGAACAGGACGCTGTCATTGCACTGGGTGGAGGTACTTTATTGGATGTGCGCAATCGTAACCTGGTGGAATCTGCTGGCCAGGTACTGTTGCTCAATGTTTCTCCCGAATTGCTGGTGGCTCGCCAAAAAACCGACTCCACAATACGGCCGCTATCTCAAGATGAAACTGCCCTCTCATCACTCTTGAAGCAACGCGCCGAGCATTACGCATCTTTCCCTACTAAACTAGAAGTCGGTAACATCCCATTGGATGAATTGGCCTGGCAGGCCCAGATTACCCTGGGCGCTTTCCACGTTACTGGTATGGGGCCTGGTTATGATGTTCGTGTTCATTCCGGTGCCTTAGAACAGTTGGGGACTTACTTGCAGGCTCGCCAGTTGAATGGTCCGGTGGCTATGATCACAGACCAAAATGTAGAGCCTTTGTACGCCAACCGCGTCCTGGCAGCCTTACTGGATGCTGGCTATAAAGTTGAGAGTCTGGCAGTTCCTCCCGGTGAGCGTTATAAATCGATGGAAACCGTTGCCCAACTTTGGGAATTCCTCTTGCAATCTGGAATCGAGCGCAGCAGCACAGTAGTGGCTTTGGGGGGCGGTGTCATCACTGATCTGGCTGGCTTTGCTTCATCAACCTTTTTGCGTGGCGTCCCCTGGGTTGCCGTGCCTACTACTTTATTGGCCATGGCTGACGCATCATTGGGAGGTAAAACCGGCATTGACCTGCCGCAAGGAAAGAACCTGGTAGGCGCGTTTTACCCGCCACGTTTGGTTTTATCGGATCCGGGCACTTTGGATACACTTCCCGAACCTGAACTGCGCAGTGGCATGGGCGAAGTCATTAAACACGGCATCATTTCCGATCCACAACTATTTGAGATGTGTATGCAAGGTCTGGATGTATTGGCAAATGATTGGTCGTCACTGGTCAGGCGCGCCATGGCAGTCAAGATCAAGGTATTAAAAGAAGACCCCTATGAACAGGGCCTTCGTGCGGCTCTCAACCTGGGCCACACCATTGGTCATGCCGTAGAGTTGGCTTCCGGTTTTAAATTACGCCACGGCGAAGCTATTGCTATTGGCATGGTTGCCGAGGCGCGCCTCGCCGAAAAGATGGGGCTTGCTGAATCTGGTTTGGCTGACACGATCTGCGAGGGGATACAGAAGCTTGAATTACCCACGGAAATCCCCTCAAACATGTCACCAGATCGACTGGCTCAGATCATGCTTAAAGATAAAAAGAAAGCCAGTGGGGTGGTGCGCTTTGCCTTACCTACTCGCATTGGTGAGGTTGTCACAGGCATAGAAGTGTCGGATTTGGAGGGAGCATTCAGCTAATTTTCATTAGCTTGGATGTAAGCATGAAGACGATTGGTTTACTTGGCGGCATGAGTTGGGAAAGCACCGAACTCTATTACCGCTGGATAAATGAGGAAGTCAAGAAAAGGCTGGGTGGCTTACATTCTGCCAAGATCATTATGGTCAGCGTTGATTTCCAGGAAATAGAAGAATTGCAACACAATAATGAGTGGCAAAAGGCTGGCCAGGTTCTGGCCAAGGCAAGTCAACAGATCGAGGTGGCTGGTGCTGATTTCTTACTTATCTGCACCAACACCATGCACAAAGTCGCGCCCCAGGTCGAAGAAGCCATTAGCATCCCACTTTTGCACTTAGCGGATGCCACCGCGGCCCGCATCAAACAGGCTGGCATGCACAAAGTAGGTCTTTTGGGAACCAACTTCACAATGGAAGGGAATTTTTATAAAGGTCGCCTGGAAGAGCTACATGGTTTAGAGGTCATCGTCCCTGCTGCCGAAGATCGGCAGCTTGTCCACCAGGTGATCTACGATGAGCTATGTCTTGGACAGGTTGTCGACTCTTCCAGAAACGAATACTTGCGCATCATTGATGAGATGCATGTGCAAGGTGCTGAGGGTGTGATTGAAGGCTGCACAGAGATCGTGATGCTGGTCAAACAGGAACACACCAGCGTTCCCCTATTTGACACAACTATCATCCACGCCCAAGAAGCAGTGAACCTTGCCCTGGGTTCAGAAGCTTTACTGATAGACTCTTGAAGGCAATGATATGAAAAAGATACTCGTCCTCCACGGCCCTAATCTAAACATGCTCGGCCAGCGCGAGCCGGAAGTCTACGGCACTTTGACATTACCGGAACTCAACGAATGCCTGATTTCAACAGGTAAAGAACTTGAATTGGACGTCACTACCATTCAATCCAACCTAGAAGGGGCCTTGATCGATGCTTTGCAAGAAAGTCGTGATTGGGCAGCCGGTGTCGTTTTCAATCCGGGTGGTTACACTCATACTTCTGTGGCATTGCGGGATGCAGTTGCCGCGATTGAAATTCCGGTCATCGAAGTACACATGAGCAATGTCTATACCCGTGAAGAATTCCGCCACACATCCCTTATTGCACCTGTTGCAGTAGGCAAGATCACCGGATTTGGTTGGCACTCCTATGTTTTGGGTCTGCATGCCCTCGCCGAATTACTAATAAAATAAGCAACCGGGCATCTCTACATACCATTTGCCATATGTCAAGAACACTTGTCCAGTCTAGGATTTGCTACTATTTCACAACTATTGTAAAGTAGATGCAGTTGAGCTATTTGTCACAAAGGAGGCCCATTGTCTCAAAATAGCTGGCAGCAATACCGTCACAAACTCGTCAGTGTAGCCATGGGGCGTGCCCCTGCCGACCTTGTAATTCGTAACGGCCAGTGGGTCAGTGTGCAGTCCGGCGAGGTCATTTCCAAAACAGACATTGCTATAGTTTCCGGTCGTATTGCCTATGTGGGGGCGGATGCCTCTCACACAATTGGCGATCATACTCAGGTCATTGAAGCCAATGATCGCTTTTTGGTGCCTGGGCTGTTGGATGCCCACATGCACGTTGAATCGGGCATGGTTACCGTCACCGAATTCGTACGGGCTGTGATACCCCACGGTACAACGGGGATGTTCATCGATCCCCACGAGATCGCTAACGTCTTTGGCCTCAAGGGTGTCAAACTGATGGTGGATGAGGCTGCTGAACAGCCCATTCACGTATGGGTGCAAATGCCCTCCTGTGTACCTTCCGCGCCTGGCCTGGAAACCCCAGGTGCCCACATTGGCCCGGCTGAAGTGGCCGAAGCTATGACCTGGGATGGCATCATCGGCCTGGGTGAAATGATGAATTTCCCCGGTGTGTTTAACGGGGATGAGAATATGCTGGCTGAGATGGCAGCCACAGCGGTGGCAGGCAAGACCATTGGTGGTCATTATGCTTCATTAGACCTGGGCTTACCCTTCCATGGATACGTGGCTGGCGGCCCGGAAGATGACCACGAAGGTACACGTAAAGAGGATGCCGTTGCGCGTGTGCGTCAGGGCATGAAAGCCATGCTGCGGCTTGGTTCGGCCTGGTACGACGTGGCTACCCAGATCAAAGCCGTTACAGAAGATGGCCTCGACCCCCGCAACTTCATCCTTTGCACCGACGACTCCCATTCCGAAACACTTATTACCGAAGGTCATATGGACCGCGTGGTGCGGCATGCCATTGATCAGGGCGTCTCACCTATGATTGCTTTGCAAATGGCGACCATCAATACAGCCGAGCATTTCAATGTCTCCCAGGACATGGGTATGCTTGCGCCCGGGCGTTGCGGCGATGTTCTCCTGGTAAGTGACCTTGATAAACTGGTCATTGATCAGGTGATCGCCAAAGGCCAGACTGTTGCTGAGGGGGGCGATTTGCTCCTGGATTTACCCGCTTACTCCTATCCAGACTGGGCCAGCCAATCCGTCAAACTCGGCAAAGAACTTACTGCCGATGATTTCAAATTATCTGCTGACGTGGATGGAGCGTACCGGGCCAATGTGATCGGGGTTGTCGAGAATCAAGCCCCCACCAAACATCTCCAGATGGAAGTCAACGTGGAAAAAGGCGAAGTCAGCGTGGATATGGGGCGCGATATTGCCAAGATCGCATTGGTGGAACGCCATGTAGCTACTGGTGGGGTGCAGGTTGGGCTGGTCAGTGGCTTTGGTTTCGACCAGCCCTGCGGTTTAGCGACTACGGTAGCCCACGACAGTCACCACATGATTGTGGTTGGCACGAGTGAAAGCGACATGGCCCTGGCTGCCAACAAACTGGCCAAAGTGGGCGGGGGGCAGGTGGTGGTCAAGGATGGTGAAGTAATCGGCTTGGTGGAACTGCCTATTGCGGGCTTGATGTCCAATGAACGCGCTGAAATCGTTGCAGAAAAAGCTGGCACAGTGCTGGCTGGTTTTGAAGCTTGTGGCAGCACGCTGAATAACCCCAATATGCAGATGAGCCTGCTTGCCCTGGTGGTTATCCCTGAGTTACGCATCTCAGATCTAGGGCTGGTAGATGTGACCAAGTTCGATTTTGTACCTGTGCTAGAGGCAAAATAACTGAAAATTACTTATGTCCTCATTTTTTCAGGACAAATGACACATGAGCCCCGAGTATAGGTGTATAGTAAAATGGACAGATACACTCATATTTTTAAGTGTAAGTGTGGAGTGATCAAATTAAATAAGATGGTTCTTATCTCTGGTCGACATTACGTGCTTTGAGGCTTCAGTCAAATTGGCGCGTGCATGTGTCGACCTTTTTATATTTAGTGAGAATATAGTTACTAGTGTATCAGGAGGTGATGAGACAAAATAAATCTAACGCCAATGTACAGATTTAGTTCATTCAATGTGTCTAACTATAGACATCATGAGGAGAAAAAGTATGACAAGCAAGAAAACCTGGCTGATTCTTAGCCTATTGATGATCACAGCCCTTTTGCTCGCTGCTTGTGGCACGCCTGCTCCTGCAGTTGAAGAGCCTGTTGCTGAAGAACCCGCAGCCGAAGAGCCTGCTGCTGAAGAACCGGCAGAAGAAGAGTCCATGGAAGAAGAAATGGAAGAAGAAGAACCCATGGAAGAAATGGCAGAGGGCTTCACATTCGGTATTGTTCTGGTTGGTCCACGCAATGACCGTGGCTGGAGCCAGGCTCACGCTGAAGGTGCTGAATATGTTGCAGCTAATATGGAAGGCGCTGAGGCCATCATCTTCGAGTCGCTCAATCCTGCTGACAAGCCAGAAGCTACACTTGAAGGTGTGGTTGATGAGATGGTAGCTCAGGGTGCGCAGATGGTAATCACCACTTCCGATGAATTCGAAGAGGACACCGTTGGCGTAGCCGAGAAATATCCTGATGTAACTTTCATCAGTATTTCTGGTGACGATGCCTGGGCCGATGGACAGGATGCTGGCAAAGCTCCTGCCAATCTGGGCAACATCATGGGCCGCATGCCTGATATGAAAGCTATCGCAGGTTGTGCCGCTGCCCTGGCCACCGAGAACGGCAACATTGGCTATCTTGGGCCATTGATCAACTTTGAGACCCGCCGCCTGGCTGCCTCTGCTTATCTGGGTGCTCAGTACTGCTATGAGAACTACGCTGGTGGTGATCCTGCTGCCCTGCAGTTCACGGTTACCTGGATCGGTTTCTGGTTCAATATCCCTGGTGTGACCCTCGACCCCACAGAAGTTTCCAACAACTTCTTTGACACGGGCGCCGACGTCATCATGAGCGGTATTGACACCACCGAAGGTATTGACGTGGCCGGACAGCGCTTCGACGCTGGTGAGGCCGTTTGGTCAGTCCCTTACGACTTTGAAGCTGCCTGCGACTCCAAGCCTGAGATCTGCCTGGGTGTCCCCTACTTCAATTGGGGCCCCGCGTACCTGGACACTGCCATGGAAGTTGCTGGCGGTACCTGGACACAGAGCTGGCAATGGATTCCGCCCTACTGGCCGGACCTGACTGATAATAGCCAGACGCCTGTAGGCTGGATCAATGGTCCTGCGCTCACTGCTGAGATGCAAGCAAACCTGGACACTTTCATCGCTGGTCTGGCCGATGGCTCGATCAATGTATGGGAAGGCCCCATCGTTCTCCAGGATGGTACAGAATACATTGCTGAAGGAGCAGCTGCTTCTGAAAGTGAGACCTGGTACCTGCCACAACTCCTGGACGGCATGGACGGTCCCAGTGAGTAGAGACGAATAATTTTAAACAAAGAAGAGGAACGAGCCGCAGGCTCGTTCCTCCCTTATTTGCTGGTTTGTTTAGTTGTCTGGGTGCATGCGTGCCCAGGATACGTTTGGAAAGATCAGTTGCTCGTCCCTGCGATCCACCTTGACAGAAAGAGCGGTGCCTGCTTGTAGATTGTTCAACGCTGCGACGTCAACGTACCACACGGTTGCCGCGCTATAGGCATCCTTGTTTGGCATTTCAATGGACAGCCGCAACCTGATTCGAACTTCTTGCAACCCGTTATATACAGCGGGTTTGTCACGCAAAGATACGACCGTGGCGCGTGCAGGCAGAGCGCGAGCTTGTCGTTCTCGCAGCTCTTCGGTACGCTGTTGGACAGACACGGCAATGTTCTTGGATTTGCGGTAGCTGCGATAAACTAAAATAACAGCTACAATCAGTATCAGAAAAATCAGCAAGATTGCAAGTATAGGCAGTATCGTCATATTCACTCTCCAAGATTTTAGCCATTTTATCTAAGATCTAGTCAGAAAGAAGCTCCTATGCGCGTAGAACTCAACGAAATTCGTAAATACTTTGGGCCGGTCAAAGCCAATGATGGCATCACGATCACATTTGAAGAGGGCAATATCTATGGCCTCTTAGGTGAGAATGGGGCTGGCAAAAGTACCCTGATGAAGATCCTTTCAGGGTTCCAGCCTTTTGATAGCGGTGAACTTCTGCTAAACGGTTCAGACGCCACCTTCACTTCACCGCGTGAGGCGTTGGCTGCCGGTATCGGCATGTTGTACCAGGAACCTCTGGACTTGCCGCCATTCACAATTCTTGATAATTATCTCTTGGGTCGTGATAATAAAGTCATACCCGACCGGCAGGCTGCCATTCAGGAACTTATCGAACTCACACAACGTTATAACTTCGATGTCGATATCAAAGCGCACATCGACTCCCTTTCCGTCGGAGAGCGACAACAGTTAGAACTGGTGCGCTTGTTGGCTGGCGGGGCTGAGGTGCTCATTCTTGATGAGCCAACTACCGGCATTAGTGCTGAACAAAAGGACCTGCTTTTTGCTTCCATGCGTAAGCTGGCCAAAGAAGAGAACAAAACGCTCATCCTGGTTTCCCACAAACTGTCAGAAGTACAGGAACTGTGTGACCATGCCTTCGTGCTTCGCAAAGGGCAAATGGTGGGCGAAACCGATGTGCCTTGCCCCAATGAGAAGTTAGTTGAAATGATGTTTGGCCAACTGCCGGAACGCAGCCCGCGGCCTTCGGTCTCATTGGAAGATACGATGTTGAGTATCAAGGAAATGGCGATAAGAACCTACCGTCTTTCTGTGGAGGGCTTGCAGCTTGATGTTCGCTCAGGTGAAGTCATCGGCCTGGCTGGCCTGGAAGGTAGTGGGCAGGGGCTCTTTTTGAAAGCTTGTGCAGGCTTACTGAGGCCTGCAAAGGGAAGCATCCAGCTCGCTGACAAAGACATCACAAACCACTCCTACCACGCTACGCTCGCAGAGGGAGTAGGTTATCTTGCCGCCGGGCGCTTAGAGGAGGGCCTGGTAGCAGGCTTGACTTTGACGGAGCACATGATCTTGGGTGCGCTTGAGCGGAAATTCATGATCGATTGGGAGTCCTCGCGCGAAGAGACCAGCAAACGTATCGAGCATTACCAGGTTATCGGTACTGAGGCCTCAACCGCAGATCAATTGTCAGGCGGTAACCAGCAACGTCTTTTATTTTCTTTGCTAAATACGCCTCTCAGACTTATTCTTATGGAGCAACCCACTCGTGGCCTGGACGTTCGATCGGCAGACTATATCTGGGAGCAACTCTATGAGCGTCGCAAAGATGGCACTGCGATCATCTTCATCTCGCCAGACCTTGATGAGATCCTGGATCGCAGTGATCGCATTGCAGTCTTCTACGGAGGTCAAATGCTAAAAGTTGTAGAAGCGTCCGAAACCAACGTTGATGAACTGGGCCATCTGATTGGAGGGGAATTATGAGCAGATCATCCTGGCTTGAACGCATCTGGCCATTAGTACCTGTAGTTGCCGCCCTTTTGTTTGTGGTCTTCCTGCTTCTGGGTTTTGGTGCAGAACCCGGTACAGCGCTGTCGGCGATCATCGATGGCGCCTTCGGTTCTACTGATAAAGTCCTGAGTGTCACGGCCTTCTGGATCCCGTTATTGTTGGCCTCGATTGGCTTGATGGTTACTTTTACTGCCGGTTTATGGAATATCGGCATTGAAGGCCAATTAGCGATGGGAGCCATCGGAGCCTCGGCCGTGGCATTAAATGTTAATGCCCCCCCCTACATCTTGATCCCTTTGGAGATCCTAGCGGCCATGGCTGCCGGAGCTTTATGGGCCGCGATTGGCGGTGTATTAAAAACACGGGGCAAAGTCCACGAGATCTTCAGCGGCCTGGCCCTCACTAACCTTGCTATTATCCTGACCAATTATCTGATCTCTGGTCCCTGGCAACCTCCCGAGGGAGGGTCATTCCGTGGTACAGCCCCTTTCCAGGACGCGGCGCTCTTTCCCCGATTGCTTGAATCTCGATTCAGTCCTCTTACACTAATCCTTACGCTGATTGCCCTGGCAGTGGTAGCGGTGATGCTAAGCAATACCTTCTGGGGCCTTAAACTCAAGGCACTTGGAAAAAATCCCAAGTCTGCATTTTTGCTGGGAGTTTCCAGTGAGCGTGAGACGATCTACGCCATGATGTTCTGTGGGGCGCTGGCTGGTCTTGGCGGGGCAGTGCGTGTGCTATCCTGGTTTGATAGCCTCAGACAATCGATATCTGGCGGTATTGGCTTTTTAGCATTATTGGTTGTGATGTTGGCGGCCTACCGCTTATTGTGGGTCCCCTTTATCGCCTTCTTTTTCTCGGCAGTGCTCAACGGCAGCATTACCCTTCAATTACGAACGCAACTCCATTCTTCTTTGGGCGGCATCCTTACAGGGGTTTTGGTCCTCTTCGTGTTACTTTTCGGAGAATATAAAAAACTGGGCTTCAGACGGGAACCACCAGAAACGCCTGCGGAGGTGAGCCATGAATGAAAGCGAATTCGTCCTGGTCTTAGCCTCTATATTTTTGCAGGCCTCGCCATTGATGATCGCCGTGGCTGGTGAAGCCTTGACCGAGAGGGCAGGGGTAGTGAACCTCTCCCTAGACGGTAGCATGTTGATGTCCGCCATGACGGGCTTTGTGGTTGCTTACACAACCGATAATATCTGGCTTGGTTTCCTTGCTGCCGCTTTAGTGGGTGCCTTTTTTGCCTTGATCGTGGCATTCGGCAGCATCTACCTCAAGCAGAGCCAGGTAGCGATTGGCTTTGTGCTGACCTTGTTGGGAGACGATCTTAGCGCCTTCCTTGGCCAGAATTTCGTGCGTCTGCCGGGCCCCAGCTTCAGCAAGTTCACAATTCCATTGCTGAGTGAGATACCCATACTCGGTCCTATATTCTTTGACCAGAATGTGATTTTCTACTTTGCAGTTATCCTTGCATTGGTGACTTACTGGTGGCTGTTCCGTACACAGCCCGGCTTACATTTGCGCGCCAGTGGGGAGCGCCCCGATGCAGCCTTTGCCCGCGGCGTGAATGTTAATCGGGTGCGTTATCTGTACACTGTTCTGGGAGGCGCCCTGGTTGGCATTGCAGGAGCAAGCTATTCTCTAGCAATTAAGATCGGCTGGAGTGATGGGCACACGCGCGGCTTTGGCTGGATTGCGTTGGCGATCGTCATTTTTGGCGGATGGTCACCTATCCGTGGTGCTGTAGGCGCGGTCCTTTTCGGCGCTACCAAAGCTATGGCTACTTATCTCCAACGTGCGTTTCCTGAGGTCTCGGTAGTCGCTTTCAACAGCATTCCCTGGATCCTGATGATCGCTGTGCTGCTCGTCGTGGGCAGTGATTTCACCGAAAGGTTTACAGCCATCCTTCCGAAACCATTGCAAGGCCCTGTACGACAACTGCTACGTGTCGCGCCGCCTATGGCTTTGGGTAACACCTTTGGGGAAGATCCGTAAACGATCTGTATATACTTTTCCAAAAGAGCTGTCCACAGAGGAGTTGGACAGCTCTTTTGGATTGCTAAAAGTATTAGTATTAGCGCTTTATATATTCTCTTAGATGCCCCTATTCAAAATCTGCCAATACATGTACTATTAGTCAAATGCACAAACTCAGCGACGAACAATTGATGGACCTTGTGGTCGATGGTGATGGGTTAGCCCTCGACTCACTTTACCAACGTTTTGCTAATTCACTTACGCGCCTGGCACAACGCGTGGTACAGGACCGAGCTGCAGCGGAAGAGATCGTGCAGGAGACTTTTTGGCGTGTATGGAAGAATGCCGAGTCTTTCAACGTACAGCGTGGGTCATTCCGTAACTGGGTGCACAGCATCAACCAGCGACTGGCAATCGATACCCTGCGCCGCCGCAAGGTACGCCCCCAACCGGCCCGCAGTGAGAGCGAAGAGGCCCAGATCCAGGTCAAACCCGATGAGGATATGGATGTTCCTGAGGCGGCCTGGGACAGTATTATGGCAGAACAACTGCGTTCTGCTGTTGAAGAATTGCCTCCCGAGCAAAAACGTGTGATCGACCTGGCCTATTTCAAGGGGCTCTCCCGCCGCGAGATCGCTGAACAGACAGGTGACCCCCTGGGCACGGTTCACACACGCGCCCGTTTGGCCCTTAAAAAGCTGCGAGAGATGTTGTTCTTGTACCATTTTGACAACATGGCTTAGTAGTCCAACATCCGTAGTCATTCGGTCCTTAGCTTGATCCCAATCCCTACATATGTCTTCTTCCCAACAGCATAAAGAAATTGCGTCACAACAAGACCCAGTGACCATTGCCATTGTGACCGTAAGTGATTCTCGTACACCAGAAACCGACACAAACTTTCATTACCTCAGCGAACAAATCGAAAAATTAGGACACACCGTGGGAGGGTACCATCTGATCAAAGATGAACCGGACCAGGTAGTTGAAGTTCTCGATGAATTGGCTTCGTCTGAAGCGCGTTTGATCTTATACAACGGCGGCACAGGAATTTCCCCGCGTGATACAACATTTGATGCGCTGAGTGCTAAGCTCGAAAAGACCTTGCCAGGTTTTGGTGAACTCTTTCGTATGCTCAGTTGGGATCAGGTTGGTTCGGCAGCCATGATGTCGCGCTCCACGGCTGGGGTATACAAGAATAAGGTGGTCATTTCTACCCCTGGCTCACCCAAGGCTGTGGAACTGGCCTGGGAGAAACTGATCGCTCCTGAGCTTGAACACCTGGCCTGGGAAGTGATTCGATAGCACAATTCAAATTCAATAATCTCATTCGTGCTAAAATATACAAAATCAATCAGGAATGAATTATGACGCAACCCAACGTTGAAGAACAATTGAAATACAAACGCGAACAACAAAGCGAAATTCTGGCTAAGCTTAAAGCCAATCCGCGCACCACGGTTGTGCGTGTAGCCGCCCCGGAGCAGTGCAATGTGGGCCAGACGGTGCAGGGTGTATACAGTAAAGAAGACGTCCCTGAATTGCCCATTGCGGGCTGTTCCCTAGAGAACGGCTGCATATGTACTTACGAGCCTGTTCTCGAAGACATTTATCCCTGAAACAAACGGCCCCTTGCAGGGCCGTTTTTAGTAACTGACTTCTATAAACCTCTAGTCTCAATTATCCCTATTCCTCATCCTCATCTGTCTCATCTAAATACACCGGATCAATAGGCGCATCTTGCGCCAGCAAAGCCAGTGTAGCTTCCAGTACACGACGTTGCTGGGCTGTATCGCCTACGGCACCGATAGTAGCGCCTCTCTTTAGTTTGGTAAATGTGGCACGCGGCGGGTTGCTGAGGCGTGTGCGCCCGGCGGTCCAACTGGTTTGGGTGGTGGCAATACCTTCAGCTTCAAGACCTCTGGCAATCAGTCCAACGGACTGAGCACAAAGCGGTCAGGCAGGCACAAGCAGGGCAGCTCGCACCTGTTCTTCTTTGGCAACCTTCAGCATGGCGGGAATAGTTTCGTCCACGACGCGTCCAGCATCTGGGAGGTAGCCGGAAAAGCTGATGAACGAAGGTGATAGTTCGCCAATAATGCCTTCCTGCACCATTTCCCTTAGATGCACCAGGGGCACAAGAGTCTGCGGGTCGGCATTTACCATGGCATGATCATAATGCGTGTGCGCATAGGCAAGGGCACTCAATTCCGTTGATGAAGGAATTACGCGCAGGCTATGGTCTCCTAGATCATTCTCAGCATCAAACGGTTCTTGTATGTTTGGCAGGTACGCGCCTGCTGATGTGATGAACAGCAAACGGCTTTGGCTCAGGTCAACGCCTGGCCCTGAAGGACGCTGTTTGTTTCTTGGTCGCGCGTAGATCTTCCAATCTGTTTCACCGGTGGCTTCATAGTTTGCCAGGAAATCTTTGTATCTGGCTTCCCATTCGGGACGTTTCTCGATGACGGGGGGGTGTTCAATCATAAATGTTATCCTCGACGTATGGTCAATATTAAGATCAGAATGATTATCCAGGCGCCATAACCGGCACCCAATGTTGGCCAAAGGCTCCAGCCAACACGCGCCGCCAGCCACGTAGCCAGCAGGAAGCCCAGCGTTGGTACGATACCTACCAGCAAACCAGTAGTGTAGTCAACCAGGGCAGATTGCTGACCGCCTGCATTGGAGAATACTACCCACATGGAGAGGGGGGCGGTTAAAGGGAATGTGGCCGCGATAGCAGCCACTAATCTTGACGATTCACTTATCAGGGCGATAAAGATGATGACCCCAATGGAAACGAGAACGGGGATGACTTTGGGCCATGCGATCTCCATGCCAACTCCTTGGATGTTTATAGATGGCTTGTATTATAAACCTACCATTTCAGCACTTATTTCCCAAAGGCATTCCACGGTTGTTGCACGCTTACTCATATTCCCTTACTACTCACCAACCTTCACTCCCTGGTTCCCCTTTGATCGGCCCTACAATATTGGATGTGACCCAACCTCCATAGAACTTGCCAGGTTGGGGCGTAGCTATTTCATCACCCACGTAACAGGCATCCATCTTCTGTGCGTAAAATGCCAGGTAGCCTTTGATGGCTTCGTAGCCTTTGGAAGGGTTCAAATATCCCCAAGCGGCATTTTCAACTAATCGGTCATTGATCTGCATGCTCCAATATATTGCCGTCCCTTTCCATTCACAGAATGAGGTGTGGTCTGTGGCGATCAGGTGCTGTAGGTTCACGTTCTGCGGTGGGATGTAATACACAGGCGCACCGGCAGTTTCCACAATGCGCAGGGCCTTGGTCGTATCTGCCATGGTCTCACCATCGAATTCAACGCGTATGCGTTGTTCCACCTCTTGTACAGCAGGCGGGCGGGGGTAATCCCATACCGATTCCTGGCCAGGACCAGGCTTAACGATCTCTGCAGGGCGTTGCCGCTTGAAATTGCGCCAGTAATCAGGCTCTTTGGCTTCTGAGTCACTCATTTGCACTCCTTCATCCCAGTAAGCAGAATTTTATCGCTTCAAAATAAGCCGGGCATAAGAGATGGCTTAAACAAAAACAAGCGTGGAATGCACGCTTGTTTGGTTTTTGCGATGGCTTCGCTTAGCTTTCGTTCTTCTTCAAAACGAGCAGGCCTGTTTTGGTTTCTGCAACGTGATAACCGTCAGGAACAGAATCCAATGCACCTTCTTTTTCTTCTTTAGCGAAAAAGAATAACGTGCGCTCTTTGCCTGTGCTGGTGGTGGATGTGCGTCCATGCAAAATGTATGTTGCACCCTTTGAATTTGTGTGTGTGTAAGCCATAGCTCTCTCCTCAGTAGTTGGATTTATGTCTCTCTAGACTTGAAATATTTTAACACCATTCCGGCTCTCTAGGTGCTTTTAGAACATGCGTACTTCTGTACTACTCTACCACAGTACCTGGTAGTGTTCCCCGGTCGCTGGGGACAAAAATGGCGCTGCGGTCGGATGACCAGGGAGCGTAGGGGGCGTTGGTCAGGCGTGCCAGTGTAAGCAGCACGAAGTCATAATTCACGCGCCATCCGGCGAAATCCTGCCAGGCTTTATCACGGTCGGGGGTGAGGGGCACACCCCCTTCTGCCAGTATGTCGCAGGCTTCGTCAAATTCTTCACGCGTGATACTGATGGGGTCATCAGGGAAATGTGGATTCTGGTTGTAATCTACCCTGAAAAAATCAGCAATGCGACGTAAAGCAATGAAACCAGCCCGAAGACACAATGCCGCGGCGGCATCACTGGGTAATTGATTGCCCCGGAAGACGCGCTCTTCGCGTACTTGATGAGGTAGATTCAGGGATGAAAGAATCAATGCCGCGGCATCCAGTACTGTACCTGCCGAAGTCACCCAGGATTGATCTGGTTGCGGCGAGCGGAAGAAAACCAGCGCTGCCAGGGATGTGTGGCTCTCTTCGATCTCGACGAACCAATTCTCCCAACGCTCCCAGAAATCGGGAAGCTTATCAAGTCGGTCCAGACGATGGAAGCGCAGGATCATTTCCACTGCCGAAGGCGGTGACCCGGCTCGCACCATCAGTTTATTGACTTCAACTTCCCGGCGTGAAAATGCGCTGTACATAGTGGGGATATAGGCAATCAATAATGCCACCAACATTAGTCCTATGGTAGCCGCGGCAAATTCGAGCACCGTGTGCTGCAACGCCTCGCTCTTATTGAAGCCCAGCGTCAGCAAAGAAGAGCCGCTGATCTTGTAGGCCTCGCCCCAACTCTCGATTCCAGTTCCCCAGAACATGAACGTGAAGCCAATCGTGATCAATACGTACCAGGTCGGTACCAGGGCTAATAAGGATATTGGGGCGTACATGGCCAGTACCCGGTCTTGTTCCTCGAATGTGGTGGACCAGCGGTTGCGAAGGTCAAAGAACCAGCGTATGCGTGTGAATACAAAGCGTGTGATGGGGTCCTGGGCGCTGCGAGGCAGGACGAATGTACGTATAGAGGAGGCCAGCGTTTTTGCAACAATGGAAAATCCCAAAAGGAATGCTGCTATTTGCAAATAAATCATCGATAATTTGTGGATTTACTCCAACAGTATCCGAATGTCATCCCAGCCGTAGCCAATCTCCTCAATAGCGGCCCCTGTGATTTTGATCGTGTCTTTGGCTACAGCCACTCCGCCTATGGCTTCATAGAAGTATCGTGAATCATTCTCTTTCGCCACCCAGATCAGCATTGTGCTGATTCCTGCCTCAAGGAGTTTGCGCACCATGGCCTGTACTAGTTGCTGGCCGTGACCCAACCCCTGAGCTTCCTCTACCAGATATATGGCATAGATCTCGCCCTCATAGTCGGGATGGCGACCACGTTCCGGGCCGCCCCAGGCAAAACCTGCAATGTCCCTGTCATACTCGCATACCATTACATATCGATCCTCGGGCAGGGTCTCGAGTGTTTCTTGCCAGTATTGCACACGCTGTTCAAGGGATCGGTTTTCGATCACTTCGTCCGGCAAAATGCCTGGATAAGTGCTTTGCCAGCTTGCCACGTGCACCTGGGCGATGGCTTCAACATCAGAAAGAACGGCTTCTCGAATAGTGTTTTGCAAAACGGTCTCCTCACCCAACTATACTATAATCATTCAATTCTGAAGCCAACCCAGAGTAGGAGTATATATGTCCGCGGACCTCGTTAAAGTTGCCACTGTAGAAGATTGCCCCCCAGGAAAAGTCATTACTGTTTCTGTCGATAATGTAGATATTGCCTTGTGCAATTTCGACGGCCAGTTCTATGCCCTCAATAATCGCTGCCCCCACCGTGGCGGCCAACTGGGTGACGGCAAGCTCGTTGGCTCTGACTTGATTTGTCCGCTGCACAGCTGGGATTTTGACGTGCGCACAGGCATTTCCCGCTACGACAATCAAGACAAAGTAACCACCTATCCAGTTACGATTGAAGATGGGGCTGTTTACCTGAACTCGGGGGATGTCCCCAATGAGCCGCGCGACTATGATGATTATTTGTCTCAATGGCGACGACCCTTCGATGACCGCGAAGAATCAATGAATTATCTGCACTCTTTGGCCAAAGGCAAGAAAAGCGTGCTGGAACCCATGCGCACAGAAAAAGATGTGCCTTTGTTCGAGAGCCTGACCTTCCTCCCCGGCGGTATATCCAAATTGCCCCTCCTCGACGACGAGCCTGTCCAAACGCGCTTGTTGCTGGGGCCGCGTGCCAAACAGCCTCTTGAATTACGCATCCCCGTGTATATCAGCCATATGAGCTATGGGTCACTTAGCGCAGAGAGCAAAACATCATTAGCTATGGGAGCCAAACAATTTGGCACTGCCGTATGTTCGGGGGAGGGTGGCATGCATCCCATGGAGCGCGAGGCTGCTGGGGATTACATCTTTGAGATGTCCACTGGCTACTTTGGTTTTGACGACGAAACAGTCAATCAGGCTACAGCCATTGACTTCAAATTTGGGCAGGCGGCCAAATCGGGTTTGGGCGGTATCCTCCCTGCCGGTAAGAACACCCCCGAAATCGCTGCCGTGCGTGGCGTTGAGCCGGCCACGGAAGTGCATTCGCCCTCACGCTTCCCGGACCTCAACAGCCTGGATGAGATCAAAGCCCGCGTGGAGCGTTTGCGCACTCTCACCGATGGACCCATTGGCGCCAAGATGGCCGCCAACCGCATTGAGGCTGATCTGGAAGCTGCCATGTATTGCGGCTTTGACTTTGTGACCTTTGATGGCCGTGGGGGTGGTACAGGGGCTGCCCCCGTGCATGTCAAGGACAACATTGGTGTCCCATTGGTCTATGCCCTGCCGCGTGCTCGCCGCTGGCTGGATGAAAATGGCTACGATGATGTCACTTTAGTTGCGACAGGTGGTATGCGTACACCTTCTGACTTCGCCAAGGCCCTGGCGCTGGGTGCGGATTGTGTCGCCATCTCCACTGCCGCCATGATGGCCATCGGCTGCCAGCAATATCGGGCCTGCCACAACAACACCTGCCCAGTCGGCATCGCTACCCAGAAATCAGACTTACGGGCGCGTTTCGATATGCAGGTCAGTGCCCAACGTCTGGTCAATTTCCTGGAAGCGGCCGAGAAACAGTTCCTAGACTACTGCCGCATGATTGGTTATCGCAACATCGCCGAATTGAGCCTGGATGATCTGGTGACCACCGATATGGCCCTGACCGAATATGCTGGGGTGCGCCATGCCGCGCAATACTACAGCTAATTACCAGCCGCGCGCTTCTGCTTCCAGAATTAGCTGCAGAAAGGCAGGCTTGTCGCTGCCGCTGCCTTCACCGTAGCGCAGTCCTAGCGAGGCCAGGTAGGCCAGGAAGCCTGCGTCGCTAAGCCCATAATACTCTTCATAGACACTAACCTGGTCGGCAGGTATATCCGTGAGCCACACAAAGTTCAGTAATTGGATGTGGTCGGCATGTGTATCCCAGGCCTGAAAAGCCTGTTGGATGAACTGGGCCTGTTTCTCTTCTGAACTTTTGTTGATCGTGCTGCTGGGGTAGCCGATTTCCATAAACCAGATTGTTCGATCGGGATAGATATCCGCAATGGTTTGAAAGTCCCTGTGCACGACTTCAGGGTCCTGCACGCGGAAATCTTCATTGAGTGGGTAATAGGTCACCATGATGATATCACTGCTCGTATTCAAGCTTGTGACGAGTGGTTCGAGATCGCCAGCCATTGCGCTGTACATCACCTTGCTACCAACAGGTACATCAGGCCAGTTGGCGTGCATATACTTAACAATGGCTTCATAAAAAATTGTGTATTCCTTCCATTTGCCCGGATCATCGCCCAACCAGGCATTGATCTCATTACCAACTGCCAGTGAATTGACTTCAGTTTCCGGCAACTGGCTAAAGACATAATCCAGCAGAGCCTTGTAGCGCTCAACCACTTCAGGGTCATCAAAGGATTTGTCGCGCAGGTCGTCTGGCAAACGCAGGTTATTGGTATCGATCGCCCCGATCATCAGATCCAGTGGGATGTTTTGATTGGGATAATACAGGTTAGCAATTTCCAGGAAATTGGGTTCTGGTGCGTATACCCCTGGCGCGGTCTCGATTTCATCCCATTGCAGCGAAAGGCTAACGGTCTGTAGACCTGCCTCTCTGGCAAGAAAGAAAGCATTGTTGTAATCCCCATCTTCTGCTTCGTTCACCGCTATGCTCAAAATGCGGTCTCCTGCCGGAACCACATCTCCGGTCGGTTGAATGGATCCCGTCTTTATGGGGGCAGGCTCAGTTTGTGCGGTGCTTTCACCACAGGCCAACGCGCTTAGTAGGAGCGTTGCTATGAGTAAAGATAATTTGCTATGGGTAGACATGTTTACCTTCCGAAGTGGTATTTATCTTTGTACACCCGAATTGGACTGAAAGTTGCAATTGGCTCATTCGTACTATTTATGCATGCATAACAGAACTGCAATGTGAAATCGAGATTGTTGCGATAGAATAATTATCAGTACGGTTGCTGCTGGGCAACCATGGGCATAATATGTCAAACGCACAACAAAACGGACATCAACCGCAAGAAACTCCTAAGTTGACGGCCCTTATCATCGATGATGATAAGACCAACCGCCAGCTCTTTGCGCGCGTCATCGAGTCATATGGCTATCAAGTTCTTGCCATCACTAATGGGGCGGAGGCTATCAGCGTGCTGGATAGTCGGGATGTTCACATTGTTTTACTAGATGTCATGATGCCGGACGAAAACGGCTTCGAAATCTGCCGCCAGATCAAGGACAAGCCCGAAACCGCGGATATCCCCGTGATTCTAATGACCGCTTTGTTTGATCCCCAAAGCCGTTCCGAGGCGCGCCTGGCAGGAGCCAATGCCTTCTTCTCGAAACCCTTCGATATGGATGAGTTGAAGCGCACCATGCAAAATCTCACCAGCTCTCCTGAAGAGCCTTCCTCACTTCATCAATTTCCCCAGACCTAAAAATAAGTTGCTCACTATCTAGCCCTGAATGAATGGTATAGACGCCATCTTAGTTATTTGTATCTCTTGCAAAGATATAGATTAGCAGCGCGCTCACCAGCCCAATGAGAGGCGCTATGCTGAGGACAATAATTATTGTCGTAGCCAGGATTACCCCAACACTGTCGCCAGCCAGCAGGCCTGTCAGCAGCAGGATCATGATAGCGCCTGCTCCATGAACGACCAGGCTGGCAATTGGCCCGGTCAGGAATATCCATCCTGACTTCCAGCGATTTGCCATCCAGCCAATTACTCCACCACTGAGTGGAGCAAAAACCAAAGCAAGAGTAGCCTGTACGGCCATAAATACCCCAAAGACTTCCCAGATCGTACTGACCCGATCTCCTGCATACAGTGGGTCTAGGATGGTAAGTCCGCTGGCCCCACCTGCGAGCAGTACCCCTAATAATGCTGGCAGAACTAAGTGGAGCAATAAGCCCATTACTAAGGCGCCTACGGTACCGATGATGATTTGTTTTGTGATTCTCATTTCTATGTGAAATCCTCGTTTTCCAGCAATTCTTTTAACGCTTGAGCATTGCTGTGTTCTTCATCTTTGGCAGCATACACGATCGTAACCGTTTCTGTCTCAGCCTGGCTTCTCAACTCTTCCACTAATTGGGTTTGCATCTCTAATTCTACATAATAGCGTTCTTTAAACTCCTCCCACTTCACCGGATCATGCTGAAACCATTTGCGCAATTCGTGGCTGGGGGCCAGTTCTTTTTGCCACACGTCTATATTTGCTTCTTCTTTCTTCACCCCACGTGGCCACAAGCGGTCGATCAATACTCGATAACCGTCGCCTGGGGAGGCTTTTTCGTATACGCGTTTTATCTTTACGGGCATAAGCCTTTATTCACTATTCAACTCTAAAAACCGAAAATAGCTTACCCGGCAGTTGTTGAAAAAGCCGGTCGAAAACGTAAGGAAAGAACTGTCTTCTAAAACGAGTAATTCATATTTGTAGTACTTATCACCCTGGTTGGTTTTAACTCGCACCCGCTCGCCGATCAGCACCTGGAAATCACCACCTTGCCACAAGTTGCCTCCGGGGCCACTATAGTTGCCCTCTTCAGAAATAACCAATGATCGTGGGAACTGGCTGTTGGAGCAAAAGGCAAAAATGTTACCCTGGCGCTCCCATACTCCGGCTATGTCAACTGGCATATCTGCTGGGATGGTGTTGCGTGCCAAACTAAATACCCCGATACCACCGATGACCAGGCTGCATAGCAGGGCAGAGGCGATAACCGCCATAATAATTATGTATAGGGTTTTTCGTTTTGCTTGCTTCTCACTGCTTGCTTCACTCATCCTGCCTCCGGCATCCATTTTATCAGCCGAAAATGCCATCTCCCCCTGAATTAATCAAAAAGGAGATGGTAAAAGTTATCTGGACGGCGATTGCGTATAGTCGAAATGAGAGCTATGTAAACTTTAATGAGTCCATCGGGATTTCAGCTTGACAGTGCATATGCTTACAAGTAAGATGTGCGGCGATTATCACCATTGAGGCGGCCCATCCAGCCTCAGGAGGCTGAACTTCTTTATGAATACACGTGTTTCCCGAACTTTGATCTTACTTGTCCTGGCAGTTTTTGCTATGTCTCTGATCTCTGCCGCGCCTTCTTCGGCAGCCACGCATGGCGTCGCCCAGAAAGTTACGCGCCTGACTGTAGAGAACCGTAGCGAAAGTATTGTCTATATCTGGTTAACAGGTCAGGATACTGGTACCTTCTCTTACGTAACCGTAAACCCCAAATCAACCCAAATATTTACGCCTGGCAATGAGGGTTTTGACTACGAACTGCGTGCCTGCACCAGCATCATCCGCAGCACTGTTGATCTGACCAAGAACCAACGCATCATTGTCAACGAATGCGGTCAAAAAGGTGGGCCGGGAACCTCGTTCACTGGCACTACTGATACAGGTGCGATTGTCAAGATTGCTGACATAACCCTCACCAACACTGGCGATGAGACGATGCTCTTAATCTTCACCGGCCCGCTGGATAATGAGGATGGTGCCATCTCCAATCAATACGTCTTCCGCTTGACGGCCAACCAAACTCGCACCTTCACGATTCCTAAAGGTGAGTACCTTTGGGAGATGTTGTGGTGTGACTACGACTCTTATCGGTCTGGAACTGTTTTTGTGACTTTCAACAAAGTTCAGGAATTTGAGTGCCCCTAAACTAATTCCACTAAAAAAGCCCGCTGATGTCAGCGGGCTTTTTTTTGTATAAGCAATTGAGGTCGTTTGGGCTTAGAATCCCAATGATGGGAACTCGCAATTGATGATGTTGTCACCATTAGTGACATCCTCCCAAACCTCGATCAACTTCATGCGGTTCATGCTGCTTTTGAAATGTCCCGGCACCAGGGTTAGTAGTTGGGTGAAATTGCCCCCGCCACCAAAGGCAATGCGGTTCCTGCACATCTGCTGCAGGATGCCAGCCTGATCATTTTGCGCCTCGCGCGGCATTTCCCAGGCCACAGACAAGGGAATATCAACCAGGTCTGCTGCAAGCAGCATTTCACTTATCCCCATACGGTCTATCAATACTACGTCATTCCACCAAATGTTTTGTTCTTTGAGAATCGTCAGTTGTTCTACATTATCAACATCCTGCGGGTCCAGCCACAGAGGGTCGTGAGGCACGAGGTAGTCGATGTTCATGGTAGGGGAAGTGGCCGGATAGATGGGCAGCAGCGAATAATTGTCAGAGTCGGGTAAGTGCATCATCAACCAGATGCCCTCAATGCGTGTGAGCGAGAGATCCATTTGTTCGACAGCGACAAATAGCACATTGCGCTGGTTGGTGCTCACTACAGAAGGTCCCACGGCATCATTTGGCGCTGCAGCTGGCCCAGCACTGGGTTGGTGCGTCAGGCCATAGCCCGTCAACATCCCAATGACCATGAATGTGCCAAATAGCAATTGATTGAGGGAAGATTTGATACTGGAGAACATGCGATTATATTGTCAATGTTGATTATGGATCAATACTTTAGCGAAATAACAAACCGATGAAAGCACCTATTGCCAGACCAAGTAATCCACCTGCCGTAGTCCACATGATTGAACGCAATAACTTGGGCAGTTGGTGATATTTTGTAAGCAAGCCCCCAATGTAACTCCCAACCTTTTGCAGCTCCGGCGTGTCGCTCATCAGCGGGATGGCGACGTTCCAGAAGTTGAGTTCAATTTGGTTGAAGACGCGTTTAGCAGTTGCCATATTGGTCCCCTTTACCGTGAAGTCGACATCTTGAGGATCTTGCCGTCGGCATTAGCCACAACCCTGATCTGGCGGGCAATCGATTTGCCTCCAGGCCCCTGGCCCTTACCCTTGTATGTTAGCAAATAAGTGGGAGCGCTGAAGGCTTTTTTCGCCTGAGGCCCATTATGGGACTTCACTTGAGGCCGGCTACCCGATACCTCCGGGAAGCGTTTATAGACCTTGTCTGAGATGGTTTTGACCGCTTTGTTGTTCATTGATCTTGCTCTTGCAGGGTGAAGGGGAAATCGTGGGATAACTGCTGCTCGCGCACTCGTTTACGCATAAAAGCCGGGATATCGGGGTCCTGCATATCTGCCAGGGCGTAAGCCGGTTGCGGAGCCGCCTTGACCGTAAAGGCTGCATTTTGATTGACCTGGGGCTTTGGTCTGAGCTTTTCGGCGCCCGGCAGCACTTCTTCGAGTGAGGTGCCACCTAACCCCGTGATTACTAAAATGACCTGAGCACGGTCATACATGCGTTCGTCGTTAGTGACACCCATAATCACGTCAACCTGGTCTCCGGCCATTTCCTGAAGTTTTGTGATAGCTTCGCCCACCTCAAACAGAGAGAGGTCTTTGCCGCCGGAGAAATTGGCAATGATACCGGCAGCGTCATGTAGGGCAATGCTTTCCAATAATGGGTGATTGAGTGCCTGGTGTACGGACTTGAGAGTTTTGTCGGGGCCTTTGCCCTGGCCTATAGCCATCAATGCGCCGCCACCTAATTTCATCATGTTGCGGATGTGGGCGAAATCGACGTTGATCAGACCTGGTTCAGTGGCCAGTTCTGCAATGCCCTGTACGGCCTGGCGCAGCACGTCGTCTGCCATGCGGAAAGCTGTGTCGAGCGGCAGGTCTTTGGGTGCGGCGTAAAGTAGGCGGTCGTTAGGGATAGCGATGAGTGTGTCACAATGAGGACGTAACTTGGCAATCCAATCTGTGGCATTCTTCTGGCGGCGGCCCATTTCAAATGAGAAAGGCGTGGTCACCACCGCGATGGTCACCGCGCCTTGTTGGCGGGCCACTTCACTGGCAACAGCGATGGAACCTGTCCCTGTGCCGCCACCCATTCCGGCAGCCAAAAAGACCATATCGGCGCCATGTAGGGCTGCGGCCAGTTCGTTGCGGCTTTCTTCGGCGGATTTGTAGCCGATCTCGGGATTGCCACCGGCACCCAGACCGCGGGTGAGTTTGGGGCCTAATTGGATACGTACGGGGGCCAGACTTTGCTTGAGAGCCTGACGGTCGGTATTGGCAGCAATAAAATCAACACCGGTAATACCTAATTCGATCATGCGGTTGACGGCGTTGCTGCCGCCGCCGCCCAGACCGACGACTTTTAGTACTGGGTTGTGGCCTTCTGTGGGGTTCGTGGGGTTTATCGGGCTCATCTCTTCACCTCAATCAATGCTTGCCAGTTGTGATGCAATACTTGTGCCATCTCCGCTAACCTGCCGCACGATGCAACCAGCGTTGCGTAACTGACTGACGGCCGCATCTGGGAAGTCCTTTTCGCTGCCGATCACAGTCACGCGGGTGGCTTGCGCAGCCTCTTCCAATGAAAAACCCACCGTGGGCTGGTGACTCTTAACAAATCCGCGGATTACGTCCAGGTGCCAGTCGTTCACGCCCCATTCGAAGGTTGGCAATAGCAGGTAGTGGTCGATCTTTTGCGTAGTGTAGCCTTTGCTTGCGGGAGCAGGACTATCATCAAATAGATCTTGTGTTGAAGGCGTATTTTCTGGTTCAGTCTCAGCAAGCGGCTCTAGAATCTTGGCTTGCACAAAGCTTTCTATTGGACTGGAGATCAGGGCTTCTACTACAGGCAATGCCGTTCCATCTTCCTGGTACCAGGCCTGTTTCGCCGGGGGAGAACCCTCGGGTGCCGACAGTATCCAGAAATTTGCTCCCAACACGTTTTCTGAGACAGGGTTTGGATTCTTGCTAGAAAGGTTCAATAATTCGACAACTTGCAAGTTGTGTTGGCTGTGTTCCTCAGCCTCTTCAGGATTGGATAGAGTGCAGCCTGCTTTGAATAGCATGGTGGGGAGGGTGTGTCCCAGAGCCGCTTGTGTGATAGTGTTGTACCAGTCGAAGATGTAGAAGCCGCGTTGATCCTGTTCCTCTTCAGGTGTGTAATAGGGTTGGGCACCCGGCCAGCGTTCTGGGCCACCCGCCCCCCAATCCAGGGATTTGTGGTTGGCGCTGGCGTAGGCTCCCAATACCAATTTATTTAATACCTGGTCGTGGCCTCGTTTTTGGATTGAACTCAAGGCCGCCCGCAGGAAAGCTGTATCCCAATAGTCGCCTCCCGGTTTGAGCGGTGGGAAAACCATATGCAGGCCTGTCCCGACGACTTCCTCTGCCAGGGGCAAATAGATATCGAGAAAGCGTTCTACCAGATCGACTTGGGCCCAGGAAGCTCGCTTCCACTGCTCGTGGCAATTGGGCTGGTCGAATAAACATACATAATGCACACCCCAACGCTCGTAACTTTCCATCAGAAGCTGCAGATCGTCGGGAGTGGGGGGCTCGGCTAAGGAAACATTGAAATGCAGAATAGGCTCAACGCCTGCATCCAATAATCCCTGTAGGAAAAACTCAGGTACAGCCCGATCCTTGGGAGTGATGAGTGTTAGCCATTGCGCGCTCAGTGACTGCAAACGCGGCAGCCAAAGATCCAGGTCTTCCTGGCGGTAATGTTGGGTGTCCGGAAAGTAATGGAATCCAATGCGTTGGTTGTTAGGTGGAACGGAATATGCGGTCATTTGCTGCTCCTGCGGTGTAGTTTCCCATGATGCAAGAGCTATGCCAGGAAATGCTGGACTCTCTTAAAATTCTGCGTGCTATAATCCCGGCTTGCTTCGAGAGTTAGAATAGTAAATATGATCCTAGTTACAGGTGGCACAGGCTTTATTGGCCGGGCTTTGATCCAGTATTTGGTCGCTGAGGGGCGTGAAGTGCGGACCCTGGTGCGCCCTGCCAGCGAGTCGCCGGAGTTACCTAAAGGTGTGCCGGTAGAGATCGCCATCAGTAGCATCACCGATGAGCGCAGCCTGCGAGCCGCCCTTGTGGGCGTAGATACTGTCTATCATCTTGTGGGTGGCGAGTGGTTAGGAACCAGTGCTGACCTGCAAGCCATTGAAGCTCAGGGGACCCTCAATCTGGTAAACGAAGCCAAAGACGCAGGGGTTAAACGTATATTTTACGTTAGCCACATTGGTGCTGATCGTGGCTCGGCTTATGCGGTGCTAAAGGTCAAAGGCATTGCAGAGCAGCACATCATCAATAGCGGCATAAATTACACCATCCTGCGGTCAGGTCTGGTCTTTGGCCCGGATGATCATTTCACGACTGCTATTGCGCGCCTAACCCGGTTCTTCCCATTCATCTTCCCCATGCCGGGAGATGGTAGCGTCATGGTCCATCCTCTGTGGGTTGAAGACCTGGTCACTTGCCTGGCCTGGGCCTTGGATAACCCTGAAACTGTGAACCAGGTATACGAGGTGGGTGGGCCGGAGGCTTTGCCCTTCACTGAGGTCTTGCAAGCTGTGATGGCAGTCACTGGCCAGAGCAAACGACTGTGGGGTGTGCGCCCCTCCAATATGCGTCTGGCTGGTGTGTTTCTGGAGTACCTTTTTCCTAACCTGCCTTTGTCTGTCTATTGGGTCGATTACCTGGCTGGCAACCGCACTGCCTCGTTGGACACCATCCCGCGGGTTTTTGGTTTGATGCCGCGGCGTTTCGTACACCATCTGGATTATTTAATTGATACTGGCACTTCCGGTTCCAGGTTGAGCAAACTCTTACGGCGTAATAGGGAAAGCACCTCTTGAGCATTGCTATTCGCATTCTGGACAAGCCTGGGGAGATCGAAGCCGTCGAAGATTTGCAATTACAGATCTGGCCGGGCAGCGAGATCGATGTAGTCCCTATGCATATGTTGTTGACCGTGGCCCAGAACGGGGGACTGTTGTTAGGGGCTTACGATGAGGATAAGCTTGTAGGCTTTGTATACGGCTTCCTGGCAATGGGGGAGCATGAAGGCAAGCCCCAGATTAAACATTGTTCCCACCAACTAGGTGTGCTGCCAGAATATCGTGGTGCCAATATTGGCTTCCAACTCAAACGAGCCCAGTGGCAGATGGTGCGCAAACAAGGCATAGATTGGATCACCTGGACCTATGACCCCCTCTTGAGCACAAACGCAAAGTTGAATATCGCCAAGCTGGGAGCCATATGTGATATTTACAAGCGTGAGGTGTATGGTGACATGCGAGATGGCCTAAATGCCGGCTTGCCCTCAGACCGTTTCCAAGTGGATTGGTGGCTGGTATCCACGCGTGTCAACCAACACCTTAGCAAAAAACCGCGCTTGCAATTGGACCTGGCACATTATCTGGATGCCGAGGCCCAGAAGGTTAACCACACGGATCTGGATGGTGGCAATTGGGCCACACCACAAAAAGACATATTGCAATTGCCAAATGACCCTGCCGAGCACCCAGCGCTGTTATTGGTTGAGATTCCTGCGGATTTCCAGGCTTTGCGTGCCGCCGAACGTGAACTAGCCTATACCTGGCGTATACATACGCGCAAGATATTCGAAGATTTATTTGCTATCAAATACCTGGTTACTGATTTTGTGTATTTACCAGGCACTAACCCACGCAGTTATTACGTCCTGAGCAAGGGCGATGTGACCCTAGGAGGCTGAATGCGCATCGAACGATTGGACCTGCACCATCTACGCATGCCGTTAAAGTCGGCTTTCGAAACTTCTTTTGGCCGCATCGAGACGCGTGACTGCATTCTGGTGGCTGCTTATGCAGATGGGCTGGTGGGCTATGGTGAGAGTGCTGCAGACCGCGACCCAGGCTATTCCTATGAAACCTCTGGGACGGCCTGGCACATTTTGCAAGATTATTTAGCTCCGGCTGTATTAGGGGAAAAGATTCCAAATGCAGAAGATTATCAAGCACGTGTTTCAGGTGTGCGCGGCCACTTGATGGCCAAGGCCGGTTTGGAAATGGCCCTATGGGATCTATGGGGTAAGCAAGCCAACAAATCCCTGTGTGAGCTTTTTGGTGGCGAAAGTCAACGCGTTGATGTGGGTGTGTCAATCGGTTTACAGGCCTCGCCCGAGGCCTTAGTAGAGACCGCCAGCGATTACCTGAAAAAAGGCTATCGCCGCATAAAAATCAAGATCAAACCGGGTCGGGATGTAGGCGATGTTGAAGCTATGCGTAGGACTTTCCCCGATCTAAAAATGCAGGTGGATGCCAACTCGGCATATACGCTGGATACGGCAGATGTCCTGCTACCTCTCGACGAATTCGAACTACTTTTGATCGAACAACCCCTTGCCGAAGATGACCTTTGGGATCACAGCCAGTTGGCACCGCGCTTCAAAACACCTCTGTGTCTGGACGAAAGTATTACTTCGTTGAAACATGCGCGCCAAGCATTGGAGATGAAAGCCTGCGGCATTGTTAACATCAAAGCCGGGCGCGTGGGGGGGCTCAGCCAGGGTGTTGCTATCCACAACCTATGTTTGGATCAAGATGTGCCGGTGTGGTGTGGCGGCTTACTCGAGACGGGGGTGGGGCGCTCATCGAACCTGGCGCTGGCCAGCTTACCGGGCTTTACCCTGCCGGGGGATATCTCTGCCACAGAGCGCTATTACGATGAGGACATCATCGAGGAAGAATTTGTGTTGAATGAGGATAGCACAATTGATGTGCCTGGCAAGCCTGGCTTGGGCATCACGATCGATCAGAAGGCTGTAAAAAAATATAGCCTCCAAAACATGACTCTCAGCGCCTGATTTCGTTGGCGCGATAGGTCTCTCTCCCCTATACTGGCTGCATCGTTATCTTGCTTTGAGGTGCCTGCCTTGCAAACCTATGATATCACCCTGACCATATCCCCCGACATGGTTGTATGGCCCGAAGATCCCCCTCTTTCCCTCGAACGTGTATCAAAAATTGAAGATGGTGACGTAGCCAATGTGTCCCGTATGGAACTCAGTGTGCATACCGGGACACACGTGGATGCCCCTTTCCACTTCTTGCGCAAGGGGTCTACCGTAGAAAGCCTGGAACTGAAAACACTGATAGGACGCGCCTATGTATTGGAAATTGGGGAGGACGTTGAACAGATTGAAGTCGAACATGTCAAGAATTCGACCATCCCGCCACGGACCAAGCGGGTGCTTTTCAAGACGAGGAATTCTGCCTTGTGGTCCAAAGCCAAGCGCCACAAGACCTTTGATAAGAAATATGTAGCAGTCAGCTCGGAAGCTGCCGAATATCTGGTAAACAGAGGGGTAAAGCTGGTAGGGGTCGATTACCTTTCAGTGGCACCCTTTGATGATGTCACGCCCACGCACGAGATTCTACTCAAGGCCGGCGTCATCATCGTGGAGGGCTTGGACTTGTCAGCGGTGTCACAGGGACGTTATAACTTCTATTGTTTACCACTCAAGATTGCCGGTTCGGATGGTGCCCCTGCCCGGGCTATTTTAGTTGGGGTTTGAGTTCGATTAATCCAAAAGATTGAAATAAAAAAGTCTCCCTATTCGGGAGACTTTTCGCTTGTTTTTTCAAGAGCGGCCCGGGTTTCGTCCGGGTCTACACTGCTGTAGGGTAGCAGTGTTTGGCCGCCGTCTACCAATATCGTCTGGCCGCGGATCATGCTGGCACCGGGGGTACATAGGAAAGCCACTACATCAGCGACATCTTCTACACTGACCAATCTGCCGGTCGGGTTATCTTTAGCCAATTCTTCTAGCAGGCCGTCCTGGCCCATGGTCTCAAAGTAGTTCAGAGCATCGGTAGCCACGATGCCAGGGGAAACCGCATTGACCACCACATTTTGGGGGGCCAGCTCGATTGCCAGATAACGCGTGATGGCTTCCAATGCCGCTTTGCTGGCTCCCACAACGACGTATTCCGGCAGCACCTGGAATGAGCCAGGGCTGGAGATGCTGACGATGACACCCCCGCCGCGTTTTTCCATGAGGGGAACAGCTTGTTGGGAAGCGAACAATAGCGAGCGGGCGTTGATGTTCATCGTCCAGTCCCAGCCTTTGGGGCGCTGGTCCATGACGGGCCGGTTATAGCCCGAGGCGGCATTACTGATGAAGAAATCAAGCCCTCCGTAGTGCTCTTCTGCAGCCTGGAAAAGTTGCTCGATATCCTCAATCTCGCCGACATTGGCCTTCACAATAATGGCTTCACGGCCCAGTTCGCGAACTGCTTCGGCGGTTTCCTCAGCAGGTTCACGATTGCGGTAATAATTGATGACTAGGTCTGCGCCATCTTTGGCCAGGCGCAATGCAATGGCGCGGCCAATGCCGCGCCCAGAACCGGTGACGAGTGCGATCTTATTTGTTGGGGTCAAATTGGTTTCCATCAAAGTGATTGAAATTTGGGAGCATGGTATTGGTTTCGGGGTCGAAATTGAGGGTTAGATCAGAACAATCAAAGCGGAAGCCGCAGTTGGGGCAACTGATCTTGCAAGCATGCGCATACATCGGTGTACCGCAGCAGTCACAAAGATAAGTTTGTTTCTTGAGTTGCTCTGTTTGCATTGGGTCTAATTTCTAACCAGGGGTTTAAAAAGGTTCGTATCGAATTGATCCAGCCTTTCCGGGCCTAACCTGCCTGCTGCATGCATGGCTTCTACAAGGTCATGGCGTAACTGCTCTACATTAACCCCGCGGCAGGCATCTGGTAACGGCTCCAGATAACGCTTGCTGCGTTCAAACATCTTGGCCGCGCCAACAAAATTCTTGCGCTCGATCTGCAGGTACGTAACACCTGCCTGCAAGATACCAATGTAGAGGATGCGTGCCGGGCCTTCTTCTGCCAGCCAGGCTTCTTCCAGGGCTTCATGCGCATGCCAAAAATCGCCTGCATCAAAAAGGCGCATGCCTTCAATGGCCATAGGGTGCAAGTCTCCCTGACAAGCTTCTGCCAGTTCCTCTTCTGATGGGATTTCGACATCGCGGTAGGGGGTTTGAGCCATAGCGAATTGCAGTATATCACGCCCAATAAAAAGAGGCTGCCTGGCACAGACAGCCTCTAAATGTCTCATAAAGAGCTATTATTCAATAAAGATTTCTACGTGTTCACCATCTTCCTCATCATGGACGTCAACGATCTTACCGGTCATACCGGATTTGATGGCCTCGCTAACATCTTCAACGCCAATGTCCGGCACAAAGTTGGAGGCGATGTTTAGTCCGGCATCCACAAGACCCAGGGGCAGGTTTACGCTGACCTTGGTCTTGCCTGACCGGCTGTCGGTGACGCGCACGCGCATATAACGCCCTTCTCCCTGGCGTACCGTGGAGCTCTTCTGTTGGTTGCCGGAAAGGGCCGCCAACAATTTGGCGCCATCTTCCGCGCTGATCTTGTTGTCCTGCACCATTTGTAGGATCTTCATGCGTTCTTCGCTGGTTGCCATCATCATAATTGTATCCCTGAAATTTTTTTATCCAATGAACACTTCCACATGTTCACCGTCGTCATCATCCTCAACTTCAATGTAAAAAGGCTGGCCATCATTCTTGTTCTTATCGAGTGCGTCAATAACTTCGTCCACTATGGTCTCATCCATGTTTGGAATGTGGTTACCAAAATTCCGCAAAACCCAGGCCGCTGGACGTATGGGTAGCGGTAGACTCACTGCAACTTTGCTATCTCGGGTTTGAGAGGATTGTTTGACGCGCACGTGCAACCAGGGGCTGTTTCGGCTGGCCCAGGCCAAGGCTATAGCTGCGACACCCAGGAAGAGGGGCACAAAACTGCAATAGAACCAGAAATTTGTTCCCGCGGATTGCAAGACACTGTACATCCAGAAGCTTGCGAGGACCGTGGCAGCTACTCCCACCCATAGTGGGATCGTCCACCAATTTTGCCAGCGTTTGACGCGTGGGTTGTCCTGGAAATGGGATGCTGCTTCTTCGTCTCGAATGTAGCGCATACGAGGCCCATCACTATTGCTGGCTTCTTCCTCGAAACGGTTGACGGCTTCGTCCGGGCTTAGTTCGCCCCGCTCAACTTTTTCGAGTACTTGCATGGTTTCATTCTTTTCCTGCCCAACTGGATTATCCTCTTTTCCCAAGTTGGTAAGCATCTCTGCCCCTTGCTCGGGGTCGAGTTCGCCGTTTTCTATCTTGGCGAGAATACTCATTCTTTCATTGTCATTCATTTTGGTTAACTCTCAGATTCCGCAGGTGGCTCAGGAGCCTCTGGTGGTGTCGGTGCTTCAGGCACATTGCCGTCACTTGCCAGATCACCCTCTAACGCAGATAAAAGTAACTCAGCTTCTTCTACTGTGATCTTTTGGTCCTGCAACATCTGCAGAATGGCCTGGCGCTCATCATCGCTTACCGGCTCATTTTTACTTTTGGCGATATTTATGGGAGCGGTGAAGGCAAAGCGTGTTTTGCCACGCTTGCCAGCTTTGCGTGCCTGCCTTTCTGCTCGGCGCTGGGTAGCAGCTAGCTTGAGCTCTAATTTCCTTTGCGCTCGCTCTACCTTTCGCTGTGCTTTTTCGGCAGCACGTTGGGCACGATCGGAACTTGCCCCGCCAAACTGGACGGAGAGCTGGCTTAGCTGGTCGTTGAGGGTGCTCATCTGGGCCTCGATCTGGTCCGTGACTTGCTGGGTGATATCGTCGGCCAGAAATGCCATATCCTCTGCGAATTCCATATTGACAGCATCATCAAAGTCGTCAAATGGGGCAGTCACGCTAAAATCTATTCTTTCCCCTGCTTCCAGGTCGATCGCCGCGTCCCCTTCACCGATAGTGAATTCGTGTTTCTCTGCACTGAAATTGTCGGAGCCTTCGGGAGTTTTGACACGAATAGTCTTTGCTTTACTGCGAAGTTGAACTTTCGCTCCAGTAGCGACCTCTGCTTTACAGGAAAGATTTCCGCCTGCCTGAACCTTGTATTTTGCGCCAGTTTCCACTTCTAATCGCAGACCGACATTGCCTTTGGATGTGCACTGGATATCTTTTCCCACACCACGATAATTGAGATTGCCATGAATTAAATTAGCTATGAAGGCTTCTTCTACGTCCCTCACAGTTGCGTTGCCAATCACTTCATCCACGCGCAAACTGCCTTCAATGCGGCTGGCAGCCAGGTTACCCTGGACACTCTCGATCTCCGCAGAACCTAAAAGCTTTAGCGTTGTATTGCCATCAATCTGGCCAATTCGAACGTCACCTTCAATTGATTTGAAAGTGGCTTCTCCATGCACGATTTTTATCTCTACCGTTGCGTTGGTAGGGACTCGCAAATAGAGATTGTCGCGGCAATGACCTTCGATCTTGAAGTCGTTTTGCTGCACATCGAGTGCATCCTTGTTGTCGGCGTCAAAGCGTACGTCGGGTTGGTCCCATCCTTTGACGCGCAAATTGCCTTCCACGCGATCCAGAACGATAGTTGGTTCGTAAGTAGTATCTTGAAAAATCTTGCTCATGTGGCTAACTCGTTTTCTTGCAACAGGCGCATGGCTTCCTCATAATCGATCTTGCCCTCGTTCAGGTCATCGAGGATGGCGGTGCGTTCTTCTTCACTAAGCCCGCTGATCTCTTCGCCAGGTTCGTATCCCAATGCTCGGATCACATCATGCAGGCGGTTGCGGATAGTTGGATAAGAAAGATTTAGCTCATCCTCCAAACGGTTAAGCTTGCCCTCATTACGGATGAACAACTCTACAAAAGCCAGTTGTTCTGGTGTGAGTTGTGCAAAGGGGCTGGCGATAAAACGCCCTTCAATCGTGGTCTCACAATTGCGGCAGTGCAATTTGGATACGATCATTTCATCGCCACATACAGGGCAGTCACTGAATATAGGATTCATACCAAGTCCTAATGGAAACGGAGTGAGGATGTCCGCTGGTACTTTGGTTTACTTATGGGTAGCCGGGTAGGGAGGCGCTTTTGGATTTCGCGGATAAAAAAACGAAAGTCCACAAAGACGCGGGTAAGGAGGCTCGGGCTGGTCAAACTTTCCAGACGATCAGCCTGAAGATTGCGAGCAGCTTCGTACTGCTGTCCTTCCGTTGTGCAATTCATTCTGCCTCCAAATAAGCAAAAACTACGCTAATATGGAAACATTATAGCAAGAATATCAATAATGTCAAGATGAAACTTTAGAAATGTTTAATATTATTTTCTTTTTATTGATTTTTTATTGGCGAGAATGCATAAATCAATAAAGTATAGCTTTTTTTGACATCTAGGTCATGTATTTTGCGTTTGCCCCTTCAATATGGCTATTGAACCAGATACTCGCTCCTCACCCTTTTCGACCTCCACAGCCGTTCCTGGGGCATTGTGGGGCCGTTTGAGGACTGCCAGGGCGATCGGACCAAGCTTCATTGAAATTGCGATTGAGGTGATCGAACCTGCTGTTTTGCCATCAACCAACACTTTTGCGCCTAACTCAACCATTTGCTCTAACCTAAGCTGGATAAGGTTTTTGGTGACTTTGTCATAGGTTATCTGGCGGGCGATGACCTCCTGACCAGTGTAGCAGCCCTTGGTGTCAGAAACCCAGTGAGCTAATCCGCTTTCAAGGGGTGTGTAATTAGGTGTGAGTTCGTGGCCCATTGCAGGTTGTCCTGCCTCGATCCTCAGAACTTGATAGTCATCTTGCTCCAATTCTTTGAAGCCTGCATTTTGTAAGGCCCCCAATATTGTGTTTTCACTATGCTTGCTTGTCAACAACAAATAGCTTAGCTCACTTGTCAATCCCTGTATCCCAATAATGCTGACGGCATTCCCGGCTAACTCTGTTTCAATGACTTCATCTAATCCGGGCACTTGGGTGATGCCCAACTCCCCAAAGCGATCCACCGCCTCAGGCCCGTGGACTTCAATCTGGCTCCAATCGTCGCTATGATTATGTACTTCAACCTTGTCCATGAAAAAGATATGGCTTTTCAGAAAGACTTCAGTGCTGTCTACGCGTCCCGGAGGCACAAGCAAGGCGATATGTTCATCGCGGTCGAGCATAAGGAATATTTCCAGAATGCGGGCAGTGGCTGATGTCAGCACGTTGTTCACAGCCCGGTTGGGCATCAATAAGCCAAGGTCATTGGTGGTCTGGCGCTGGAGGAAGTCCACGCGATCTTCGCTGTGGACCTCAAGGTAGCCTACATTGGGTCGTGGGATATACACAGCATTCTGCTGTGCGGCTTGGTATGCAGGTGAGCTTTTTAGTTCAGCCATAGGTTCGCATTATAAAAGTGAATTATGAGACTGGCACAAACAAAAAGCCCGGCATTAGCCGGGCTTCGAGATTTTAGATATTTGTGTGCTTTTTGCAATTACTGCCCAAGGAACGGTATCAAAGCTCGATCCCAGGGGATACCTGCGAGAAGTAACACGAATGTCAATGTATAAAATATGGCCAGGTTGCGGAAGCGCGGCCCAGATTGTTCGTAGCGCCTGATACCTGCATAACCGATATGCGCGGCGATCACTGCGATCAACATAATAAGGATGTGTTCAACTGCATAAAAACGCAAAGTTGTATTTGCCATTGCCCCCCCAAAGTCCTGAAAGGCAGCCTTTGTAATGTCACTGAAGAATAGATACAGAAGAAGCCCTAACAATAGCTGGGTATCCATAGCAATGATGAAGATCAGGTTTGGGCGTTTGTCTCCATCTGTCCATTCTTTTTTACCGAACCATCCTTGATATGCGCGAATTACTACGTAAATGCCCACAATAAGAATGATCCAGCGATTGAGGTCATGCAGTTCCCGGAAAAATACGTTCATAAGAGTCATCCTAAATGTAATTGGTAGTTTCGGATTTTAGCACAATTTTTCACAAGCTTTTAGCAACGAGTATAATGAGCGCGTTATCTTGAATTGAGGAGGCAGTATGCACAAGCACCTTGGCATACAAAGCCAGTTAGGGTTGGAAAACCATGGTCTTACCGACTTAGGCAAAATCTATTGGTCTCTAAACACACCTTTACTTCTTGAACAGGCTATTGCTCGCGATGAAGGCCAGATGGCGCGTGAAGGTGGCTTCGTAGCTACTACCGGCCAGCATACCGGGCGTTCCCCCAATGATAAATTTACAGTCATTAATGAACTGACTGAGGGCTCCGTTTGGTGGGGAACCGTCAATAAATCTATCACTCCGGAGCAATTCGAGCACGTCCACCAACGCATGTTGGAGTACTACAAAGGCAAAGACATCTTTGTCCAGGATACCGCAGCAGGAACCCATCCCGAACACCAATTGTCCATTCGCGTAATCACGACCCACGCCTGGCATAGCATGTTCGCACGCAACATGTTTTTGGAATTGCCTATTGATACGCTCCCGCGGCATCAGCCTGAGTTTGTTGTACTCCAAGCACCTGGCTTTGAGGCTATCCCTGAAAAAGAGGGCACCAACTCCAAGACCTGCGTTTTAGTTGATTTTGAACGCAAACTGGTCTTAATTGGCGGTACAAGTTATGCCGGCGAGATCAAAAAATCCATCTTCACCGTGCTGAACTTCATGCTTCCGGCCAAAGGCGTCTTGCCTATGCACTGCTCAGCGAATGTCAGCGATTCTGGTGAAGTAGCGCTGTTCTTTGGCTTGTCGGGTACTGGCAAAACCACACTGTCATCTGATGTGGAGCGTAGTTTGATCGGGGATGATGAACATGGTTGGGCGGATGATGGCATCTTCAACTTTGAGGGTGGGTCTTATGCCAAGGTCATTCGTTTGCGTAAAGAACTTGAACCTTTGATCTGGAATGCCTCTAGGCGTATCGGTACGATCCTCGAGAATGTAGTCATTGATCCGGTCACTCGGGCTGTGGACTACGATGACAATAGCCTTACAGAGAATACACGTGCCTCCTATCCAATCGATTTTTTGCCCAATCACGTACCCTCAGGCCGTGCAGGACACCCCAACAACGTCTTCTTCCTGACAGCCGATGCTTTTGGCGTATTGCCTCCGATTTCTAAGCTGACCCCGGAGCAAGCCCAGTACCACTTCATTTCTGGCTATACCTCCAAGCTGGCCGGCACGGAAAAAGGACTGGGTAAAGAACCACAGGCTACATTCTCTGCTTGCTTCGGAGCACCGTTCTTGCCGCAGCATCCCAAAGTCTATGCCGACCTGTTGGGCGAGAAGGTGCAAAAACATGGCGCCAATGTCTGGTTGGTGAACACCGGCTGGACAGGTGGTGCATTCGGTCAGGGGGAGCGCATCAATTTGCCATATACGCGCTCGATGATCAAAGTAGCCATGGAAGGTGCTTTAGATGCTGTCCCAATGCGCACAGACCCGAACTTTGGGTTGGCTGTGCCCGAGCATGTCCCAGATGTGCCGGATGAAGTGCTAGATCCACGCCAGACCTGGGCGGATGGTGATGCCTATGATGCCCAGGCTGCCAACCTGGTCGAGCGCTTTATCGAGAACTTCAAACAGTTCGAGAGCGAAGTTCCAGGCGAAATCGTGGCAGCCGGGCCATCCGCAAATTGAAAGACATTTAGAAATGGGTGATAATCGATTGTCACCCATTTTTTTGGAGGGCCCAGACATGACAACATCACTGCAAGCCTTTTTTGATCCCAAGAGTGTTGCCATTGTAGGAGTGTCGCAAGACCCCAAGAAGTTGGGCTATGGGCTGGCCCGCAATCTGATCAATAGCGATTACCAGGGTGCCATCCATTTTGTGAATCCCAGGGGCGGTATGCTGTTCGACCGCCACATATTGAATGACATTACCAGCATCCCAGACCCTGCCGACCTGGCCGTGTTACTTATTCCCGCTCCTTTTGTACCGGATGCCATCGAGGAATGCGGGCAACGTGGCATCAAGGCTGTCGTCATTGCGTCGGGTGGGTTCCGTGAAGTGGGTGGTGAGGGTATCGCTCTTGAGGAAAAGTGTCTTGAAGTTGCAGCCCGTTATGACATCAGGTTGATCGGCCCCAACTGCATTGGCTTGTTAGATACACATTTGCCCATCGATACCACATTTTTGCCGCCTCCCGGCCCACAGCCCGGCCACGTGGCATTTGTGTCGCATTCAGGTGCTATTTGTGCGGCAGTTATCGACTGGGCCAGGGGGCAAGGCTTTGGGCTTTCGCGGCTGGTCAGTTTGGGTAATCAGGCAGACATTACGGAAACGGATGTGTTGGCGTCTGTGGCGGATGACAAGTATACGCGCGTGCTGACCATGTATCTGGAAGGCCTTAGTGATGGGCGTCGCTTTGTTGAAGAAGCCTCCAAAGTATCTCTTGAGAAACCTATCATTGCTCTTAAAGTGGGGCGTTTTGAAAGCGGGCAAAAGGCTGTGGCCTCTCATACCGGAGCGTTGGCCGGGGCAGAGCATGCTTTTAATGCCGCTTTCCGGCGCGCTTGCGTCATCCGGGCGGAAAGTAGCGAGGAGATGTTTGATTGGGCGCGTGCTTTAGCTTGGTGTCCTTTGCCTAAAGGCCCCAACGTGGCTGTGCTGACCAACGCCGGGGGCCCGGGGGTGACGGCTGCGGACGCCCTCGAAGCCCTGGGGCTAAATATGGCCTCCCTCCAGCTAGAGACTACCCAACGGTTGGAAGCCATTTTGCCCCCGGCAGCCAGCTTGGGTAATCCGGTAGACATGCTGGCCTCCGCTTCCCCGGACCAATATGCGAATAGTTTACAGATTTTGCTGGATGATCCGGGGGTGGACAGTGTGCTGGTGATCTTGCCACCACCACCTATGTATACCTCTGCGGGTGTGGCCAATGCCATGATCCCCATCATTCAAACTTCAGATAAACCCGTTGTGCTGGCCCTGATGGGTGAACGTCTCATCCAGGAAGCCGTGGAACGCCTGCGCTCGGCGCGCATCCCTGAATATCGTTTTCCGGAGCGGGCGGCCTCTGCCTTGCATGTCCTATGGCAACGTGAAAATTCCATATGCGATAAACACGATAAGCAGATAAATGCAGGCAAAGTAGATGCCAAACTAGTTAAAACTTTGCTCTCCAAAGCCCAACCGGGCAATGATGGCTTTCTCTCTCAGGAGACGGTTGCCCAGATCATGGATGCTTACAACATCCCGATATTGTCTATGCAATTGGCCCGCAATGCTGAAGAAGCTGTTGAGATTGCCCAGAAAATCGGCTTCCCGGTGGTTCTGAAACTGGCTTCGCCCGATGTGGCGCACAAAAGCGATGTGGGTGGTGTGCTAGTCGACCTCAGTTCCAAGTCCGAAGTTGAAAAAGGCTTTTTTGAGATACTGCAAAATGTGCAGGATGCCCGTCCGGGTGCCAAATTCATGGGGGGCCACGTACAGCGCATGATTCCTCAGGGGCAAGAAGTCATTGTGGGCGCGGTGCAGGACCCACAGTTTGGTGCCCTGGTAATGTTTGGCTCTGGCGGTGTGGACGTGGAGGGGCTGGGTGACGTAGCCTTTGCCCTGGCCCCGATTATTGAGGACGATGCCGAATATTTGATAAACAGTACATGGGCAGGAAAAAAGTTGACCGGTTTCCGCAGTCATGCCCCTGCTGATAAGGAGGCCGTTATTGATGTGCTGGCACGTTTAGGCCAACTGGCTGCCGATTTTCCGGAGTTAGCCGAGATCGAGATCAATCCTCTGCGCGTGATGCCTGAAGGCCAGGGTGTTTATGCTGTGGATGTACGTGTACGGATGGCCCAATGAATATAACCGAGTTCATTCACAATTTGCCCAAAGCCGAGATCCACGTGCATCTGGAAGGGGCCACCGAACCGGAAACTGTGCTGGAATTGGCCCAGCGGCATAAGATGCTGGATCGTCTGCCATCTACACAATTGGAAGACATCCGGCAGTGGTTTGTTTTCCGCGACTTTCCGCATTTCTTGGAGATCTATTTAACTATCCAGGACCTCATACGCACCCCAGAAGATTTTGCTTTACTGACCTATAAGTGTGCTGAGAAGATGGCGGCTCAGAACATCCGTTACCGGGAAGTGACTTTTACACCTTACACCCACACGAATTATCTCGATAAAGGCTTAGGCATCAAAGACATTCTGGGTGGTTTGGAAGCAGGCCGGGTACAGGCTAGAGAGGAGTTTGGCGTTGAGATACGCTGGGTCTTTGATATCCCCCGCAACTTGGGCTTTGACAAAGCCGGCAACTATAAACCGGAATGTGCCGAGCGCACTCTGGAATATGCCATTGAGGGTAAAGAGCAGGGTGTCGTCGGCTTTGGGCTGGGTGGTTTTGAAGTCGGTGCCCCGCCTGAGCCGTTTGCGCATTCCTTTTCGGAGGCCAGGGCTGCCAGTTTGTTGAGCGTCCCACATGCTGGAGAGACAGAAGGTCCGGCAAGTGTGCGCGGGGCTATTGAGGCGCTGGATGCCGACCGCATTGGGCATGGCGTGCGTGCCATTGAGGACTCCGAGTTGCTGCTTTTACTCAAAGAGCGCCAGATACCTCTGGAGATCAATCCCACCAGCAATATCTGCTTACACGTCTATCGCAGCCTGGCTGAGCACCCATTCCCGCACTTGGATCGCATGGGCTTGTTCGTCACCGTCAATACAGATGACCCGCCTCTGTTCAACGCTACTTTAAACGGTGAATATGAACTATTGGCGAACGTATTTGGCTATCAGGTGCATGACCTCGTACGCATTGCACGCAATGCATTTGTGGCTGCCGGAGTAGAGGATGAAGTAAAGCAACGCTTGCTTTCAGAATTTGATAAGCAATCAACAGAATTGTTGGAGCAGCTCGAGAAATCTGACCAATAGAGTAAGGTAAAATTTCCTTTGTTAGTGCATCTATATTTTGGTGATAATTAGCACGATTAGAATTTTCTCAGTAGAGTGAGGTTAATTTATATGGAATTGAATCCTGAAGCTTCCAGTAACGGCTCAGGCGAAAGCCAGCACGTCAAGATGTTGGTGATTGGTTCGGGCCCGGCTGGTTTGTCGGCGGCCTTGTACGGGGCTCGTGCCGAGCTAGAACCTGTGGTATTGACAGGCATGACTCTGGGCGGGCAGGTTGCGATTACGCATATTGTCGAGAACTACCCCGGTTTCCCTGAAGGTCTGGGTGGCCCCGAGTTGGGCGATCTGTTCAAACAGCAGGCCGAACGCTTTGGTGCTCAAGTTGTCTTCGATACCGCTACCGAAGTGGATTTCTCGGAACGACCATTCAAAGTAAAAACCTATGGCAACCAGTATTTGGCCGACACAGTCATCATCGCCACCGGCGCTACCCCCAAACACCTCAATATCCCCGGCGAAGAAGAATACGTCGGTAAGGGCGTCTCCTATTGTGGCACTTGTGATGGCTTTTTCTTCAAGGACAAGGAAGTCGTGGTGGTGGGGGGCGGCGACAGTGCCATGGAAGAAGGCACTTTCCTGACGCGCTATGCCAATAAAGTGACTGTTGTCCATCGTCGTGACGAGTTGCGCGCGGGTGCCATCCTTGAAAAACGCGCTATGGAGAATCCCAAGATGGAATTCGTTTGGGATACCCAGGTGAACACCATCGCTGGCGAAGACGACGTGGACTATCTGGAGTTGGAGAATCGCAAGACGGGCGAGAAAAGCCGCTTCGATACCGATGGCATCTTCATCTTCATCGGCCATAAACCCAATACTGAAATGTTCGACGGCAAACTGGACATGGAAGAAGGTTACATCACGGTCAATAAATATATGGAGACCAGCACCCCCGGTGTTTTCGCTGCTGGGGAGGTGGCTGACCCGCATTTCCGCCAGGTAATTACCTCATCTGGTATGGGGGCCGCAGCAGCCATTCAAGCCACCCGCTGGCTGGAAGACCAGCAAGACTAAACTATGCATCTCGAAGTCAAAAGCCTCACTATAAGAAATCCTTATTGTGAGGCTTTTTTATATGCGAATGCCGATGTTATAATCGAAATAACTTACCATCAATCAATATCCAAGAAGGGACAATTGCCCTTTTGAACATAAGCTGTCTACACCTAGCTGATCATATAGATAAGTTCAACCATATAAGATACGTATGTTTCCCTGTCGCATATTCATGCCGGAACGTACGAAAAATCAGAAGCTCTCAGGAGAATTCCATTCATGAATAAGATTTCCATCATTGGCGCGGGCATGACCGGCTCTACGACCGCGCACTGGCTGGCCGAGCGTGAGATCGCCGATATCGTGCTGGTTGATATTGTTGAAGGCATGCCGCAGGGCAAAGCCCTGGATATGCTTGAGTCGATGCCCGTCATTGGCAAAGATGTGTCCATCATCGGCACGAACGATTATGCAGATACTGCCGGTTCCGACATTGTGGTCATCACTTCGGGCTTACCCCGTAAACCAGGCATGAGCCGCGACGATTTGATCAAGACCAATGCCGACATCGTTAAAGATGTTACGGAAAAAACCTTTGCCGTCTCCCCCGATGCCATTTTTATTGTGCTGACCAACCCGTTGGATGCCATGTGCCAGGTGGTTTTCGATACCACAGGGCTGCCACGCGAACGTGTCATTGGCCAGGCAGGTATCTTGGACTCGGCCCGCATGCAGGCTTTTGTTGCCATGGAAACGGGCGTAAGTGTAGAGAACATCAACTGTTACGTGTTGGGTGGGCATGGCGATACGATGGTGCCCCTGACGCGTCACTCAAATGTTGCCGGGAAACCCCTGGACAAGATGATTCCCGAAGACCGCCTAGCGGCCATTGTGGAACGCACCCGCAAAGGTGGTGGGGAGATCGTTGGTCTTCTCAAAACGGGCAGCGCCTTTTATGCGCCTTCAGCCGCCATCGCTCAAATGTGTGAAGCCATTCTAAAAGACAAGAACCTCATCGTACCCACATCGGTATACCTACAGGGTGAGTACGGTGTCAAGGACTTATTCTTTGGTGTACCTGCCCAGTTGAATCGTCAGGGTGTTGCCAAAGTGATCGAGTATGATCTGAATGATGCAGAAAAAGACGAAATCAAAAGCTCCGCCGACCACGTGCAAGCCAATGTGGACAAACTGGCGGAGCTTTTAGCTTAACCAATTCCTCGGAAGGAGCAGTACATGGCAAACGATACACTGACCATCAAAGATAATCGCACGGGGAAAGAATACGAAGTTCCCATTGAGAATGATACGATCAAGGCGATGGACTTGCGCCAGATCAAGGTCAACGATGCCGACTTTGGCATGATGAGCTACGACCCCGGCTTTAAGAATACAGCCAATACGAAAAGTACCATCACTCTGGTGGATGGCGGCAATGGCATTTTGCGTTACCGCGGCTATCCTATTGAGCAATTAGCCGAGAGTAGCACTTTTCTTGAGGTTGCCTATCTGATCCTCAACGGCGAATTGCCCTCAAAGGATGCCTATGAAAAATGGGTCTATGACATCACGCATCACACCATTGTGCATGAGAATATCAAGGACCTGATGAGCGCCTTTCGCTATGATGCGCATCCAATGGGCATGTTTATCTCTACCGTAGCTGCGCTTTCGACTTTTTATTCGGACTCCGGTGATATCTTCAATGAGGAAGCACGGGACCTGAACATCACGCGTTTAATTGCCAAAGTCCCTACAATAGCCGCCTTCTCCTACCGGCACTTAATGGGCTTTCCGTACAAACTCCCGGACAATAATCTTAGCTATACCGGCAATTTCCTGAGCATGATGTTCAAGATGGCCGAACTGCGTTATGAACCCAATCCGGCTCTGGAACGTGCTCTAGACGTATTGTTCATTTTGCATGCTGACCACGAACAGAATTGCAGTACAACCACCATGCGCACCATTGGTTCCAGTCAGGCTGATCCCTATTCAGCTTTAGCCGGCGCAGCTGGGGCTTTGTACGGACCACTGCACGGTGGTGCCAATGAAAAGGTGCTCCGCATGTTGCGCGAGATCGGCGATGTCAAGAACGTTCCCGATTACGTCGAACGTGCCAAGAAGGGTGAATTCCGTCTGATGGGCTTCGGGCATCGTGTATACAAGAATTATGACCCACGTGCCAAATTCATTAAAAAGGTGGCTGAAGATGTCTTTGAAGTTACTGGACGCAGCCCCCTGATTGATATCGCCGTTGAATTAGAGAGAATTGCCCTGGAAGATGATTACTTTGTGGAACGCAAACTTTATCCCAATGTCGACTTCTATTCGGGCATCATCTACGAAGCCATGGGCTTCCCCGTCAGCATCTTCCCGGTGTTGTTCGCCGTACCCCGCACTGTGGGCTGGCTGGCCCAATGGCAAGAGATGCTCGCCGATAAAGAACAGCCCATTGCCCGTCCGCGCCAGGTGTATCTCGGCGAAGGCGAACGCGACTACGTGGCGATGGATAAGCGCTAGTTAGATTTTCTTGAATTGAAAAGAGGGCCAGCGCGGCCCTCTTTTACTTTAATTTATTGTTTCTAGGGGGTGAAACCAAAAGTGTTCTCTACAACTCCATCTAATACAGAATAGATCGAAGCACCAATGGTCTCTTCAATTTCGGCCTGTATCTCAAATGTGACTTGCCATCTTTTGAGGGTGTAGTCATTTACCCCGCGGCGCATCGCGGCATCTAATAGCCGTTTTTCAAGTAATACAAAGCCACTGGGCATAGCCAGGGCATCACATAGTTGGAGCAGCTTGTCGTAGTCGTTGAATTCAACCTTATCCAAATAGTCTTGCGTGAACTCCATTTGTTCCTTTGGCCCGTCCCACCCGTCACTCACTTCATCAACACGCTTGGTGGGAAATGAATGAGTTATACAAATGCGTGCAGCATCTGCATGACCTTGCTCTTCAAGGAATTTATGCCCTTCGTAAGTGTGACGGATATTCATTACACCAAAGCGACGCCCGATGTCGTGCAGGTAACCGAGGATTTGGGCAATGTCTGGGTCTAAAGAGGGGTGCTGTTCAGCAATAAGCTTAGCCGCTTCGCCTACGTAACGCGAATGGGGTATCCAGGGGCCGGGGTTAAGCTCTTCAGCCTCCAATAGATAAGCTTCTGCTTCCTCGATTGAGGGAATCTTCTTCAAGATAATTGTGAAAAGTTAGGGTGTCGGTGTGGCTTCGATCACATCCCCAGACCAGCTAAACACGCGCACCACACTTACCGGGCCTCCCGAACGAAAGGTCGGGTTGCCATCCTCATCCACACCGATCTGAGCTACGGTTTCCACGCGCCACTCAAAGATGTGCGGGAACAGCACATTGGGGCGCAATGACTCAGGAACGTTGAAACTTGTGTCTTTGACCACAGAGGTCAACCGGGTATTGTCCCCGGCCGTAATGTCGACGATTGTGATTTGGTAGAACTCGTTTTCGCGCAGTGAACCAACCGATGACCACTGCAAGGTCACCACATCGTTTTCTAGGGTGAAAGCCGCGCCATTGGAGGGCAGCAATAATTCAGGGGCAGGGTAAGGCGGAGCGGGGGAAGGTGTCACTGTAGCTGCACCAACTACCAGGCGTTCACATAATGGAATGATCAGGAATTGCCCCTCAAACACTGTGTCGGAGGCCAGGCTATTCCACTCCTGGATAGCTTCTGCAGGGACACCAAAGGAAAGCTCGATCAAACTTAGGGTCTCATCAGCTTGCACGACATGATCCGTCGTCTCACAGGCCTGCACGGTGGCTTCGCCACTACTCAAAGTTGATGTTGCTTGGGGAGATGGTGTAGCTGTGGGAGCCGGGATGCGCAGTTCTTGACCTATTGATAACAAGCATGTGGCGGCCAGGTCATTTTCTAATACGATTGATTGGACAGAGATACGGAAGAAAGTGGCAATACTCAGGCAGGTGTCACCGTCCTGAACGGTGTATGTCGATGGGGTGGCTGTTGCCTGCGGTGTCCAGGTGGCTGTCGGTGTCTCTGGTGTAGGCGAGAGCGAAGGGCTGGGGCTGAGGGTAGCTGTGGCATCGCTGGCGGCCCCTTCTGCCGCTGGCGTGATCTGGCTCAATATCAGGAACGTCAGACCGCCACCCACGATCAGGAAAAGGGTCATTAGTCCGATGATGACGGGCAAGCTGAGGCTGACCTCTGGCATGCGCGCTCCTCGGATGTTGTTATTTGCTGGCTGGCCACGTCTGGGTCGTGGCGCGGTTGCCGGGCGTTCGCTGTTGGCCAGATTCGTGCCGCATACCAGGCACTTAGTGGCCGTGGCAGTAACACGCGTACCGCAGGTTGGGCAGGTTTGGGTGGGGACGGACTTGGGTTCAAGGCTCATAAGCAGCGGGCATTATACTGTCTTTCCCCTGAGGGGGAAGGGGCAAATTGTGGACTTTTTCACAGCTATTCGAGGGTGATATACTGCCCGCATGTCGTCTTTTTTAGGCCCGTATAGTCTTTATTTGCACATTCCTTTTTGCCGCCACAAGTGCGGCTATTGTGACTTTAACACCTACGCGGGCAAAGAAGACTTGCAGCCTGACTATGTTCGAGCCTTATGCGCTGAAATCACCCAATTCGCCGAAGCTGCTGGTGAACGTTTACCATTGCATACGGTCTTCTTTGGGGGCGGCACACCCTCCTTGCTGACCAGCCAGCAATTAGAAGCCATTCTCTCCGCCGTCAGTGAGGCATTTGAATTACTGCCTGACAACGAGATCACCCTGGAGGCCAACCCTGGTACGGTTGACTTGGCTTCACTGCAAGCTATGCACGCCATGGGTATCAATCGCCTCAGCATGGGAATGCAGTCTGCTAACCCGGCCGAGTTGCGCATTTTAGAACGTCAGCACGACTTTGATGATGTCGTACAGGCTATAGATTGGGCGCGGGCTGTGGGTTTCGAGAACATCAACCTGGACCTGATCTTTGGTTTGCCTTATCAGAGTATCGGGGACTGGCAGCGCAATGTCGAGTTGGCCCTTGGTTTAAATCCAGAACATCTCTCTCTCTACAACTTGACCATCGAACATGGTACGCCTATGGAGAAGCAGGTGGGCCGCGGCTTATTGCCCGAGCCTGACCCGGATGAAGCTGCCGAAATGTACATCTGGACCATGCAGCACTTAAACGCTGAAGGCTGGCGACATTATGAAGTGTCGAACTGGGCGCGCCCTGATGATAATGGAGAACCCTTGGCCTGTCGTCATAACCTGCAATACTGGCGCAACCTACCGTATATTGGCCTGGGTGCGGGGGCGCATGGGTTTATCGGGGGATTGCGTGTAGCCGACGTGCTGGGGCCAGGAGTTTACATTGAAAGGTGTTTAAATGGTGCCTTGAGGAAATTCCCGCGAACGGCCGCCACGGCCAGCGTCAACGAAATTGGCCCTTACACCGAGATGCAGGAAACGATGATGATGGGCTTACGCCTGCTGGAGGAGGGAGTATCGTCGTCAGACTTTGAGGAACGCTTCGGGAAACAGTTGGAAGATGTTTTCGCGGAAGAAATAGCTTATCTTAGGGGATTGGGCTTGCTGGAAAAGCATGACGATCGCTGGCTATTAACTGGCAAAGGCCGCATGTTGGGCAACCAGGTTTTTATGCAGTTCGTTTAGGAGGAGGCTGCTACACTTCCCGTTTAACCAATCGCTGAGCCAGTTGCTTGAGCCCCTCAGCAGCATCCCCTTGAGGCTTTGCGCTTTCTAGATCCTCTAATGCTCCACCCGTCAACCGGTCGGCAGCGTCCTGGGTGTACTGGCGTGCGCCTTCTTCTTCTAACTGATTGGCAATTGCCTCAACTTCATCCTGTTGGATAGGGCCTTGTTCCCACCTTTTGGAGAAATCACCTTCTTTAGCTATGGCATATAAAACAGGTAAGGACTTCTTGCCCGAGATCAGGTCGCTGGCTGCCGATTTACCGGTCAGAGCTGCATCCCCCCAAATGCCCAATAGATCATCATAGGCCTGGAACGCCAGCCCCAATTGCTTGCCAAAAGAGCAGTACAGGTCCCTGATATTTTCGTCAGCCCCGGCCACCAGCGCACCCAATTGGGTGCAGGCGGCTAATAGGGCCGCAGTTTTACCGTTGACCATCGGCCAATAGTCATCCACCGTAAGGTTCTCGCGGGTTTCGTAATCCAGGTCAAGGTATTGACCCTGGGTAAGTTCCAGGCTGGTTTGTGGTAGTACGCGCGCAGCTTTGAGTGCAACTTCAGGTTTTACATATTTGTCCAAGCGCTGCAGGGAAACGTGCGCCAGGGCGAACATGGAATCACCCGCATTGATCGCCTGAGCCACATTCCATTTTTTCCACACTGTAGTACGACCTCGACGTAGTTCGCTATCGTCCTGGATGTCGTCGTGGATCAGGGAAAAGTTATGGATCAATTCCACAGCTGCTGCGGCAGGCAGGGCTTGTCGCCAATCACCCCCTGCAGCTTCGCAAGAGAGGAGTACAAGCATAGGGCGCACGCGTTTGCCACTCGCCTGGGGGCCTGCCCCTTCGCCTTCCCAACCGAGATGATAGGCCATCATATGGTGCAGTTCTTCGAGGCCGGGCCCATTGGCCAGGGCTACACAGCCTTGCATTTCTTCTTCTATGGCGGGGAGCATGGTGTCGAAGAAGTCGTCGAGGATCATGGCGTTGCTCCGGGTAATTATGCTGGAATGAGTTCGGTGTTTTGCAATTGTTCGATGTTGCCCACGCCCGCTGCAAACATACATATCTGTATCTCGCGGGCGATTTCGTCGATCGTCTGGATCACGGCTTCTGTGGATTGGTCTGCTGCTTTGAGATAGGGGCTGGCCATGCCGCCTAATGAAGCACCCAGGGCGATACTCTTGGCGATGTCGATGCCGGTACGCAAACCGCCAGAAGCAATAATAGGCAGCTCTGGGGCAAGTTTGTTCACATTTTGGATGGCCTCGGCAGTTGGCACACCCCAGCCTATAAAGGCTGCTGCCAACCGTCTCTGGCTTTCGTTCGTGGCCCGGTACATCTCCACCTGTGACCAGGAGGTGCCCCCGGCCCCGGCCACGTCAATTGCGGCTACACCAGCATTCATAAGCAACTGTACGTCGGTTTCTGAGAAGCCCCAGCCCACTTCTTTAGCAATTACTGGCACGGTTAGCGTATTGCAAATAGCCTCGATCTTCTTTGCCAGCCCTGTAAAGCGCGTGTCACCCTCTGGTTGCACGGCTTCTTGCAAAGCATTGAGGTGCAGGATCAGGGCGTCTGCCTCGATCATGTCAACAGAACGCTGACATTCTTCTACATCATAGCCATAATTCAACTGCACTGCGCCCAGGTTGGCGAAGAGGAGGATGTCTGGGGCGTATTGTCGTACTCGGAAACTGTCTGCCAGCTCAGGGTCTTCAATAGCGGCGCGTTGCGAACCGATGCCCATTGCAATGCTGGTTTCCTGGGCAGCTTCTGCCAACCGCGCATTAATTTGCATGGCTTCTTCAGCCCCACCGGTCATCGAAGAGATCAATAAAGGGGCTTTGAGTTGGCGTCCAAACAGGTTCTGGCTGAGGTCCACGGCCTCCAGATCTAGCTCAGGAAGTGCCCGGTGGCTAAAATGGAAACGTTCCAGTCCGGTGGTCAGACTAGAACGTACGTCTTCGTCAAGGTTGATGCGAATATGATCAACTTTGCGCGTACTGGTTTGCGTAACTTTTGGCATGGGGTGGTGTTCCTGTGCGTGAGGTAATCTTACCAGTCCGGTATAGCACTGTCAATGAATGCTTGACAGTGCCCTGAATAGGGATAAAATTGCCTCGTTTGGCTGCAGAAAATAATCGTGTAGGAGGAAGACACATGGCTGACACCTTTGTTGAAATCAAAGGAATCATCGTAGACCTGCTTGGCGTAGATGAAGACAAAATCACCCGCGAAGCTCGTTTTCGTGAAGATCTCGAAGCTGACTCGCTCGACATCGTTGAAATGATCATGGCACTGGAAGACAAGTTCAATGCCGAGATTTCGGATGAAGATGCACAGAACATTTCCACCGTCGGCGAAGCTGTTGATTATATTGACAATCGCAAATAATTCGCAACTTTATAGTTGTGCAAAAAAGTCCCGCTCATGAGCGGGACTTTTTTGTTTGATATCTTTGGAGTAGTTCTTCAATCGTTTATCTCGATATTGTTGAAAGTTACCAGCCACATACGCTCAAAGCCCCAAAAAACTGCCATTTGATTGTCAGGGGATATTTTATATAGGCGACTATCGATTCCTGCACTCAGTAACTTGCCCGCGTTGACTACCTCATACTTCTCTCCGTTTTCTATGTCATATCCGAAAAGCGAGGAACCTGAAAATATTTCCCAGAAAAAGATAGTATTGCTGTCTAAAGACCAAGAAATATCGTGAGCTTCATCTGACACATAAATGCTTTCCCCCGATTGGTAATTTACTAGAAAAAGATCTTGGGTTCCAGACAGAATATCTCTACTTGTGTACCAGTTGCCATCAGGTGAAATACTTGTGGCACCATTTGCGTATTTGGTTTGCCCGTTGACATCTGCAATTATATATTCTGCGATACCCTCACCACCAAAGCCCATTAGGACTCGGTTTTCGTCTACCGTCCAATGAGTAGAAAATATGCGCCGTATGATTATTTCTACAACAATTGTGCGTTTTCCTGTCAGTGTATCAACAATCCAGTGCTCATATTGAAAAGGTTCTAAACCTGCCGGAAAAGGTGTAATCCCGGGATTAAGCACATTTGTCTCAAATTGATAACGAAGGCTAGGGGAACGCAAGTCTCCCTGGAATTCCCAGGAACTTAAACTTGAGCGGTATCGAGGAATTACTTCTATTGTCTCTGAAATGTCTCCAGTGACTAGATTATATTCATACCATTTGTATTCATCTGAGCCGCGATCAGTTGGGACTGCAAAGTAAAACCCACCACCTTCCTCTTGCCACACAACGGTTTCTATTCCACCGCTTGTGCTTGGATGGATGATCTCTATCCATGAGAACTCGTTATTTTTGCCGCTTGTTATCTGGGGGGGCAGAGTTGGTGTGATGGTGGGGAATAATGTGGGTGCAGGTGTTTTTGTAGTGGTCAGAGCAATGGGTACTTGTGTTGGAATGGGTGAACTCACTTGGATAACACCTGGTTCTTGTGTTTCCTCACGATCAGGAACAGTTGAACAGGACGTAATAACGGATAATGCCAGAAATAGAATGCACAAAGATTTACTGTTGTTGAGCATGCGCCCCATAGTCACCCTGCCAAATAATTGTTGTCTTATTCATTCTACCCGAATAAGGGAGTGTTTAGACGAATGGGCTTATGTATCTCAAAAGATGCCATTAGCAAAGGCACAGCGTATTATGCCCGGCTTATTCTATTATCCATTTCCATCCAAAAAAAGCATAGTTGTCAGACAAGTACTAGTACCCCCCCCCCCAATAAAAATCCTCCCGCATTTCGAAATGCGGGAGGTTGGCTTTTAATAATCGAGTAAAGATCAGCCTTTGATCAATTCGGCGATTTGCTCGGGGTGATCGGCCACCTGTACACCAGCGGCTTGCAAGGCTTTGATCTTGTCTTCAGCCGTGCCTGCGCCACCTTCAACGATGGCACCGGCATGGCCCATGCGTTTGCCTGGAGGCGCAGTTTTGCCTGCGATAAAGGCGAACACAGGTTTATTCATATTGTCGGCAATGTATTGGGCGGCTTTTTCTTCATCTGTACCACCGATCTCACCGATCAATACGACTTTGTCCGTGCCGGGATCATCCTGGAACATCTGCAATACATCGATGAAATTGGTGCCGTTGATGGGGTCGCCACCAATGCCCACACAGGTGCTGGCTCCAATGCCCACATTCTTGAGAGCGTAGAGCACTTCGTAGGTCAGCGTGCCCGAGCGTGAAACCACACCCACGTTGCCGGGGATAGCAATGTCGCCGGGGATGATACCGATGTTGCATTCGCCAGGGGTTTGTACACCAGGGCAGTTAGGCCCAACCAATCGCACACCCTTCTGGTCCAGGTAGCTGCGCACGCGCATCATGTCCTGAACAGGGATGTGTTCGGTCAGGCAGATGATCAGGGGGATGCCTGCGTCAGCAGCTTCCAGCATGGCGTCCGGCGCAAAACGTGCCGGGACCATCACCAGACTTGTGTTGGCCCCAGTGGTTTCCTTGGCGATCTTGACTGAGTCGAAGACGGGGACTTTTCCATCCAAGACCCACTCGCCACCTTTGCCGGGACGTACACCTGCAACTACCTGGGTGCCGTATTCGATCATGCGCTCGGCATGAAAAGATCCCTGTCGGCCTGTGATGCCCTGCACCACTACTTTTGTGTCTTTGTTGATAAGGATGCTCATGGTGGCTAGGCTCCTTTGGCGGCTTCTACGGCTTTCTGCGCCGCTTCAGAGAGGGTTTCTGCAGTGATCATGTCCGCCTCGGCCAGCAATTTTCGGCCTTCTTCGGCATTGGTGCCCACCAGGCGAATCACCATAGGAACGTCCGGGTTGACTTCTTTAAGCGCCGCCAGAATGCCCTTGGCGACTTCGTCTCCACGCGTGATGCCGCCGAAGACATTGAACAGTACGGCTTTGACGCGCTTGTCCTTGAGGATGATGCGCAACGCTGCCGCTACTTTCTCTTCGCTGGCCCCACCGCCGATGTCAAGGAAGTTGGCCGGTTCGCCACCATAGAGTTTGACCATGTCCATGGTCGCCATGGCCAGTCCTGCGCCATTGACCATGCAGCCGATCTCACCATCCAGCCGGATGTAGGTCAGGCCGAATTTGTTGGCTTCGATCTCTGAATTGTCTTCTGCATCCAGGTCGCGCATTTCGACCAGATTCTGTTGACGGAACAGCGCATTGTCGTCCAGAACGACCTTGCCATCTACCGCCAGCAATTGACCGTCACCTGTGATGACCAGCGGGTTGATCTCTGCCAGGGTTGCATCGCTTTCAAGATAAGCTTTCCAAAGCCCATGTGCGATTTGCCCAAAGGCTTTCCAGTGGATTCGTGGTAGTTCGATGCCGGCTGCTAGATCATTAACGTTGTAGTCACGCAGGCCTAAGAGTGGGTCAACGTGGACGCGAATGATCTTTTCCGGTGTGGTTGCAGCAACTTCTTCAATGTCCACACCCCCGGCTGCCGAAGCGATTAATACGGGCCTGCGCGCTGATCGGTCATTGGTGATCCCAAAATAGATCTCTGTTTCGATATCTATTCCCTGGTCTACCAACACTTTGCGAACCGGCAGGCCTTTGATCTCCATGCTGAGGATTTCTCTCGCCAGTTGTTCGGCTTCATCGCCATTATTTGCCAGCTTGACGCCCCCGGCTTTGCCGCGACCGCCCACCAACACTTGCGATTTAATTACAACGCGGCCACCCAGTTCATCTGCGATTTCTCTCGCTTCTGCTGCGGTAGCCGCTACTCTTCCCTTTGGTATGGGGACCCCATATTGGGCGAAGAGGTTTTTCGATTGGTATTCGTGCAGTTTCATAGAACGTTCTATGCCACCTCTTTTATGTGATTATTGTCTCCGGCGGGCATTATACCATGTGGGTATTTTCCAAAATTTCACATATTTCACAAAAAAAAGGACGCGGCTTGCCGCGTCCTTTTAGCATTTACGATCTCAGTTTTTACGGCAATGTGTAGTGCACCAATTGGTTGTTAGTGCCATCACTGACCCAGATGCCGCCATCACCATCATAGGCAATGCCAGAGATAAGACCTAGGGTGGTGTCCTGCCAGAAGTACTGGAAGTCGCCATTCTCATTGAAGACCAGCACGCGCACAGCTTCTGTATCTGCCACGTACAGGTTACCTTCGTCATCCGTGGTCATGTAGGGTTTGTTGTTCAGCGATTGGCCGAACCAGCCGTTGATGTCCCACATGTTGAAGGTCAGGTAGCTGCCGTCGCCATTAGGGAGGAAGGATTGGATGCGTTGGTTCCATGTGTCGGCCACGTACAGTACACCATTGGGGCCAACGGCCAGACCAACCGGCTCATCGAATTCTCCGGCCTGGAAGCCAAAGCCTCCAAACTGGCTGATAGCATTACCATTTTCGTCGAAGATGGCAATGCGCTTGTTACCTGTATTGGTGACGATTACGTTGCCATCCAGGTCAACAGCCACATCGCGCGGCCCCCAGAAAGCCAGCTGGTCTTCTGTTTGATCGAAGAAGCCCCATTTTGTAATGAACTCACCATCAGGTGTGAATTTCTGGATGCGATGGTTCCAGGTGTCTGATACGTATACAGACCCGTCCGGCCCGACCGCTACACTCCAGGGTTCGTTGAACTCCCCGTCAGCCTCACTGAGGCCATTACCCCAGGTGCTGATGATCTCGCCATCCTGATCAATATGCACGATGCGGTGATTGGTCGAGTCGGCTACATAAATGGAGCCATCTTCAGCCACCGCGATGTTACGTGGTTGGTTGAAGATGCCTTCGCCTGTCCCTATGAAAGCATCTGCCTCAATAACGATATCTTTGCCTTCATAGGGGTCAGCTACCGGTTCTTCTACTGGGGCAATGCCATAGTCCCACATAGAAGCTGCTACATCTTTGCGCACGTACATGCGCATCTGGGCAGAGGGTGTCCAGTTCGGTAAACTGAAGTCGCCACCTCTAACTTGCGAGTAGGCTTCATAGTCACGGTTTAGCCAGATGTCAAAGATGGCCGCACGCATTTCTGGGTTGCTGATCGTTTCTTGAATGCTGTCTGTTGTTAGTCCAAAGTAATCCTGGTTTGGCCACCACATGCGAATGTAATCAAAGCGGTAGTAGGCCTGCCCAACGATAGGCTCGATCTTGTCGAAGTTAGCGTCGCCAACCAGGATGATGGGATAGTCGCGCAGTTCGCGTCCAGGTGCGGCCCCGTAAAAACTTTGGTTAGGATAATTACGCAGGTACCACCAGTAGGGGTATGAAGTGACATCATCGTAAGCCACCTGAATAGCCAGGCCATTGGTGGTGCGTCTGGAGATCTCTTCGATCTGCTCCATGATTTCTTTAGGGCCATTGGCAGTATGTGCGTACACAAGGTACTCGGTGGCATAGTCATAGTTGATATACGTTGCCAGGATGGCCGTTCTGGCTGTCAGGATGCCCAGTAAGCTGAAAAATGTGAGGATAACGAGGTTTACTACCTGTTCCCATTGCCAATCGCGCAATAGAAAGAATATGCCGAAGCCGCTGCCAAGAGCTGTTAGCAGGGATAACAAGAATGTGCTAGTGGATTGCAATTGTGCCAATTCAGATCCTTGAAAGGGGGGATTATTCCCTAACAATTGGCCAATAACTGCGAAGAAGCTCAAGATGAACACAGGCATGAGCAATATTGCCAGTAAACCACGCCTTTGGATTACTGCTTGCCAATCTGTACGTTCGATGACCTGCCCAAGTGCCCAGCCAGCCAGCAGCAGCATGGGCAGCGCGATGTGAACTGTAAGCCAGGGCATCTTCTCGCCGGCCAGTGTGTAGGCGATGAAGCTGGTCACTACCCAAAAGGCGATCATCCACACAGCAGTGCGGCGGGTTTGCGCTGGGTTGAGATGGTTGACTGAAGTCTCCCTCTCAAGCATCTCAACCTGTTGTTCTTCTATTTCTTCTCGGGGTTCGGGGCTAGAGCGTCTGCTCTTGATCCAGTATGTAATCCCCAATCCAGCCGCCAGGAAAGAGCCCAGCAGTGCCAGATACTCATAAATGGGCACCTGAATGAGCGCATAGTAATACTGTGGTTGGCTGCCACGCTCGACCCCCTGTTGCTCCAGCCAATAGCCTAATGAACCTATGAGACCGGTGAAAAAGCCATTGCCGTTGGTAAATACCGTGGTGAAGAACACGACGAAAATCCCGTAATAAATGGCATTGGCGATCAGCCACTCGCGCGGTTTCCACATCAGCCCGAGGCCTGCTGAGATAAGCACTAAAGGTACTAGGAAAATTCCCACTTGCCAGTAAATCTCAGTGCTTCCATAGGCCATTGGGTCCCATCCCATCGCCCGCACTGGGAATGCTACGAGAGCCGGCAATATCAATGTGAGTTGTAACAACATCAATCCGAAAGCGCGCTGTTCTCGCAAAGCTGGAATGCTATACCCTTGCAGTAGGAAAAAGAAAGCGATCAGGAAAGTCAACAGAGCCAGTCCGCCAAAGATCAGAATGAGCGGGTTGACCGATGACAAACCGCTTATACCCCCTTCCAATTCCTCACCAGGTATAGAGGGTTCGACAGGTTGTTCCGCAGAAATTGTAGGGGATACACCTTCAAAGGCGAACACGCCTCCCGCTACGGTTAGCAGCACCAATGTGCCGATCAACAAATAAAAGAATATCTTTTTCGCATTTGTTTCTTTCCAGCGGTCGCGTGAAATCTGGTAAAGAAACACCAAGCCGAGGAATACCAGCGCCTGGGCTGTGTAAATGAATGATGTTTCTTTAGAGGCAAAATGCAATACAGTCACGATGGTCAGCCAATATAGATATCTTGCTCCCCCCGTTTCCAAATACCTCAGCATAGCCCACAACATGATCACACCAAAGAGTGCCACCAGGGCCTCATTGCGCACGTAACGTCCGTAGTACAACATGAACGGGGAGATCAGGAATAATGCCCCGGCTACTAAAGTGCCTGCACGTCCTAGATAGCGGCGATAGTTCCATACGAAGGCCACCGTGGCGATACTGGCTAACACTGCCGGGATACGCGCCGTCAGGTCATTGTCCCCAAATAGGAAATAGGAGAGAGCGATCAGGTGGAATTGAAAAGGGCCATGCAATAGAGGGGAGTGTTGGAAGCCCTGTCCTTTGAACAACTGCCAGGAGAAGTAAACGTGGGAGGTTTCATCATGACTCATCACGCGTGATTCAAGGTCGTAGAACCGGCTGAAGATTGCCGCGATGATGATTAGGCTGAAGATCACAGTTTCCCAATTGATCGTGATCCTGGAAAGTAAAGGCTGGTCCAACCAATTTACACGTTGCTCTTGAGTAGCTTCCATTCGTACTCCAAGTATTTGCTATTTGTAGAAGACTATTTTATTGAGCGGCATCGAATCCGGCAAGTTTTCTATCGGGAGAATACCCCAAAACGCTTAATTATTTATGAACTTATTCTTAGCGCCGCCTGCCGCGCCTTGGTTTCTTTGTAGATCGTTTGCCCTTCGTAGGCTTTTTGCCTTGCAATAGGGCCACTTCTTTCTCTGCCAGTTCTCTCCATTCGCCATTTTTGAGATTGCCCAGCTTGAGCGAGGCAATCTGCACGCGGATAAGGTTGACAATAGGTAGGCCGAACTTGTCCGCGATCTCCCGAATCTGGCGTTTACGCCCTTCGCTCATAGTGATGCGCAACCAGGCCCCTTTACCGTAATAAGTCTCCAGTTCCACCTCTGCCGGTTGGGTGGTGTAACCATCTTCCAGATCTACCCCCTTGCGCCATGTATCCAATTCCTCATCTGTAGGATGGCGTGCAACCAAAACACGGTAGATCTTCTTATGTCCGTAACGGGGATGCGTAAGTCGATTGGTAAGTTCGCCATCGTTGGTCAGGAGGATCAGGCCTTCGGACATATAATCCAGGCGGCCTACGGGATATAAACGGCCTTTGTTGGGCACTAGGTCCAGAATGGTCTGGCGGCCTTCTTCATCATCTGTAGTCGAGACTACGCCACGCGGTTTGTGCAGGGCAATGTATATCTTTTTCTCAGCAGCCTGAATGCGCTTGCCATCCACGCGGATGTCATCTCTATTTTTATCGGCTTTATCTCCTAAAGAGACCTTCTGGCCATTTACGGTGACGCGGCCTTTCTCAATAATGCCTTCACAGGCGCGTCGTGATCCGTAACCAGCGTGTGCAAGGATCTTTTGTAAGCGTTCTTCTGGCATGGGAGGAGGCTTTGAGAGGGAACCTGTCAGGTTCCCTCAATAAGTAGTCGTTAATCCTTTAGTAACTGCATTTGGGTATCTTCAGCTTCTTCGCTGGTCTCCGGCTCAGGGATTGCCAGTGGTGGCAATTCATCCAGGGAGGTCAATCCAAAGTGCTGTAAGAAGTCGGGGGTGGTGGTGTATAGCACAGGGCGGCCGGGTCCTTCGGCACGGCCGGCTTCATCAATAAGACCTTTGCTCAACAAAGTACGAATAACACCGTCACTGTTGACGCCGCGCACTTCATCGATCTGCGGGCGGGTGACAGGTTCCTGGTAGGCGATCATAGCAAGGGTTTCCAGAGCGGCACGGCTGAGGCGTGAAGTGGCTTCCAGGCTCAGGAAGCGCTCGACCTGTCCGGCACTCTCCGGTGCGGTGGTCAGCTTGATCTGCCCGCGGTGGTGTTGCAGGCGGATGCCGCGTTGGGCATAGCTTTCTTCCAGCTTTTCTAAGGTTATTTCAACCCTACGCGGCGTGATCTCTAATGCTTCTGCTAATTGTTTGGGGGTGACCGCGCCGGGCGCAACGAATAATAAAGCCTCGACTTGCGCTTCCAGGCTCAATTCTTCGGTTTTTATAGGCTCAGAGCCATTTTCGTTTGTGGTATCAGCGGCCATCTACTATAATCGTCTCGTTTTGATGATTGGTATGTTTATTGTATCCACGCTAAATGTAATGAAGCGCAACGCGAGATTATACCAAGCCCCTCAACAACTAACTCAATGGATATTTGGCAGTCTCCTTTTTGGGTTTTTTCTGGTTGCCTGTGGGCCTTCCCAAACGCCACAAAGTCTCATCAGCGTCGAATTGACTTATGAGGGCAGGGTGGAGAGTATCGAAGTTCCCGCAGGTTCAACCGTGCGTGAAGCCTTTGAGATAGCCGGGGTTGAACTCAATGAGCTGGACCGCGCCGAGCCAGCCTTATTCAATGTGCTTGTGGAAGACTCAAGTGCCCAACTCGTCAGGGTGGAGGAAGAATTTGAGATCGAAGAACTTGTCATTGCTTACGAAACGCAACTCCTCCGTAATGAATCTTTGCCGGAAGGTGAGCAGCGTCTGATTCAACCCGGCGTCAATGGCTTGCAGGAAATTACCTATCGCCGCCTATTTGAAGATGGCATTGAGATCTCACGCAATGTCGTCAAGACCGTGAACGTGGAAGATGCCGTCCCAGAGATCATCATGGTGGGCAGCCAGACTCCCTTCGCCTCTGTCACCATCCTCGGCCAATTGGCTTACATTTCTGGCGGCAATGCCTGGATTATTGAAGAAGTCACCGGCAATCGCCGCCCGGTGGTCACCACAGGCGACCTGGATGGCCGCGTCTTTTCGGTCTCGCCTCAGGGCGAGTGGCTTTTGTATACTCGCGCCGATGAAGATCCTGACATCATAAACACCCTCTGGGTGGCGCGCATCGATGATGACTCTGGTACACAAGTTGACCTGGGTGTCTCAAACATCATCCATTATGCTGATTGGGTCCCCGGTTCTGTTAATAACGGGGTGGTCTTCTCTACTGTAGAATCCAGCCAGACTGCTCCCGGTTGGCAGGCCAACAATGATCTTCAATTCCTCAATTTCAGCGAGAACGGCTGGTCGTCCAGCCCCAGCACGGCTATCGAGGGCAGTTCGGGCGGTCTGTATGGCTGGTGGGGCACTACATTTGCCTGGTCACCAGATGGTGAATTGCTGGCCTACGCCCGCCCCGACGGCATCGGTTTTGTGGACTTTGATGCCGAAGAACTGGTACCCAGCTTTGAAGTCACGCCATTGCTCACGCGTAGCGATTGGGCCTGGATGCCCGGCCTGAACTGGTCGCCTGATGGTAATTACTTGCTGACGGTTGATCATCCTCCTCAGGAGGGCTTGATCTCTGCAGAAGAGTCGCCTTTATTTGATCTGACAGTTGTGCCGGCCTTTGAAAGCCCGCCGCTAACCATTGCCCAGGAAGTGGGCATGTTCGCCTATCCTGTCCCATCTCCTCCCAAAGGTCTCGATTCCGGCGAGTTCGCGTATCGTATTGCCTATTTACAGGCCATAATCCCAACTCAAAGCGACTCCAGTGGTTACCGCCTGGCGGTGATGGATCGTGACGGCTCTAATGCGCGTGCTCTCTTCCCACCTGAGGGCGCCCCTGGCATGGACCCCCGCTTGGTTGTGTGGGAGCCGCTTGGGGATGGCAACCCCAATTTGATCGCTGTGGTTTATCAGGGCAACCTCTGGCTCATCAATGCTGACAACGGCGAAGCCCAGCAGTTAACAGGGGATGGACTAGTAACGCGCTTGGATTGGAAGTAACCTCTCAACTTCAAAACTATCTAACTAATCCCCACTTGTTGCTTATCGAAATTGACATTAAAATCCCCAGGCTTTTGGGCCGCTTCCCTGTTACTATTGGCCTGACTAAATCAAAGGAATCATCTTTATGCGTGTATTGATCACGGGAGCAGCGGGCTTCCTGGGTTCCCACCTGTGCGACCGTCTGCTCAAAGAAGGCCATCAAGTTGTGGGGCTTGATAACTTCATCACCGGCAAGCGAGAGAACCTGGCTCATCTGGCTACCAATGAAGATTTCAAATTCATTCGCCACGATGTCTCTAACTACATTTTCGTGCCCGGCGAGTTGGATGCCGTCCTGCACTTTGCTTCACCTGCTAGCCCTAATCCCAATTCGGCAGTGGGCTATCCCAATCTGCCCATCCAAACCATGAAAGCAGGTGCCCTGGGCACGCACAATACTTTGGGCGTTGCACTGGCGCACAATGCACGCTACTTGCTGGCATCCACCAGCGAGATCTATGGTGATCCCTTGGAACATCCCCAGACCGAAAGCTACTGGGGCAACGTTGATCCCATTGGGGAACGCTCCGTATATGATGAAGCCAAACGCTTTGCCGAGTCACTTACCATGGCTTATCACCGTTTTCATGATGTTAATACGGCCATCGTGCGTATCTTCAACACTTATGGGCCGCGCATACACTTCGATGATGGGCGTGTTGTTCCCAACTTCATCACCCAGGCCATCCGCGGCGAACCCCTGACAGTATATGGTGATGGGGAGCAAACGCGCAGCTTCTGTTATGTCGATGACCTCATCGAAGGCATTTATCGTTTATTGATGTCCGAGGAACATTTTCCGGTCAACATAGGTAATCCTGCTGAAACTACAATGAACGAATTCGCCGCAGTGGTCAACAAGCTGGTGGGCAATCAGGCTGGCGTCAAACACCAGGAATGGGAACGCAAACCCGGCGACCCACAACGCCGCCAACCTGACATCACGCGTGCCAGAGAACTACTTGGCTTTGAGCCTAAGGTCTCCCTGGAAGATGGCCTGCGTCACACCGTTGAATTCCTCAAGACCCAGATCGAATTAGCATGATCCTTGTAAAAAGCCAAAGAGAACGCACACGCTTCTTGCGTTTTGCCACTGTGGGTGCCATCGGTGCAGTCATAGATTTCATCGTCTTCAATATTTTGCTGAGCCTGGGCTTGATCGTCAAGCTCGCAGGCGCTCTCTCTTTTGTTGCTGCCGTAAGCAGTAATTTCACTTGGAACCGCCTTTGGACCTACCCTGATTCGCGCTCCAAGTCTGCTCGACGACAGATGGTCCAGTTTCTGATTGTGAGTGTGCTTGGCCTTAGCATTCGGCTCGTCATGCTGGCCATCACCGTAGAGCCTTTTACCAATTTGTTTGAGAATTTTGGTGGAGCCTTGCCTATTTCCCCGGAGACCCTCGGCCCCAATCTGGCTCTGGGCCTCGCTATTGCTATGGTCATGGTCTGGAATTTCTTCGTCAATCGCTACTGGACCTATAACGACGTGGAGTAGATTGTCTTTGTAACTATGTGGGGATAGAATTTGGCGGGAGATTTTATGAAATAAATTTTCAATTATGCTTTTGTATCCTTGATTCTCTTTAGTTGTCACCAAAGTGATTCGCCAGGGATTCCTACATCTACATCTGCTGCAATCCCTACACTAACCAACACGCTTGCGCCAGCTCCCACGGAAACCGAGATATTGGAGAATCGTGAAGTCATTACCACCGAGAACGCTTCACAGATTGAAGCACTTCATCGATTGGGCTTTCGGCGGGCATTGGAATTGGATATCTCTCCTGATGATTCTATGCTTGCTGTAGCTTCTTCAACAGGTGTGCAAGTATATGATTTGACTACATTTGAATATCTGTTTGGCAACAATGACAATTGGAGCGATAGTGTAGATTGGTCGCCGGATAGCAGCCAATTGGTATCTGGTCATTATGATGGCAGCTTGAATATTTGGGATGTGGAAACACAGAAGGTTTTCACTAGCAAGAATATGGATGAGAGGGTTTGGTCAACAGCTTGGCCGCCAAATGGACAAGGCCTTGCTTCATCTTCCTCAATGGAAATGGTTATTTGGGAAGCAGGAGCATTTGAGAAAACCCAAACAGTTGAAGGAAATTTTCAAAATGGTATTATCTGGACAGAGGATAGCAAAAACATCGTTTTTCATTCTGGTCATGCAGTAAGAGTTGTAGCTCTAGATACGGGCGTAACCAATGGCTATCAAGATGCGGATTCGCAATCCTTCGGTGGAGGGTCCTACATTTGGTTCCAGTTCAGGAGGACTTGTTGGTCTATACAATGAAATGGGACGGGAGGTAGTTAGCGGCGATGGGCACTCCAAAACCTTATTTCGTGTTGAAACCCCATCCGTCTTGTTCTACCTTACAGGGAGATTGTTGAAATACAATACTGCTACCAAGGAATTTATCGAAATAATGAAATTAGATTCGCGATTTTCCACTGAAATGGACTGGAATTCTGATATGACCACATTCGTTTCAGGGGGTACTCGCGGAGCGCTGGTTGCAATTGATTTAATAACTGGTGAAACGCTTGGAGAAATTCAAGGCTATTATTGTTGCTTTGAAAATGTAGCAATTGCCCCAGGTGGAACAAAAGTTGCCTACTCAAATACTTCAGATAATCATAATTTATATATCTGGGACTTGGAAAGTCAAGTTGTTGAAGAAGGCAAGGAATTGATAAATGACCATCCTGTGCGTATTGGCAGCATCAGGTGGCCAACAATTGGAACGCTTTATGTTTCAAATGGTTTGTATTTTTCCGCTAATGAAGTGCTTGTTTGGAATGGGCTTACAGGAGAAGTGCTGCTAGATTTCGATAAGCTAGTAAAAGAGACTCCGTTCTCAAACTTCCTCATTTCTCCCGATGGGAGTATGCTGACGGTTAAATCCTCTGAACCGTATTGGGATTTAGTGTTCAGCGTAGAAGAAGAAAAAATGGCGTTTCGCCGTTCGGATTTCTCGCGTCGCAGTACACTTTTCTCTTGGTCAGCGAATAGTCAGCTTATTGCGATTTCCACATTTGAAGGCAATAAGCATGGCTCTGCGGACGACCGTTATGGTTTTCAGATCTGGCACATTGAGACTAATTCAAAGATTGCTGAATGGAAGGTAGAAGCTACGAACCCAGAGGAGTTCTCGAATCACTCTACGGTTTCATTAGCAGTAACAAATAGTGGGGAATTCCTGGCTTGGAGGAATCGTCTCGGAGATTTATTTGTGCGGCAAGTAAAAACAGGGAAGCATGTTCTAGCAATAGAGCTAGGTGAATTTGATGTATATTTCTCCGTCTCCTGGTCACCTAATGACTCACTTATTGCCTACGATACGCCAGAAGGCTTGATTATTTGGGACCTAATTGCCCAACAAGAAGTTGCCGTTCTTACCGGTTTTTCCAGCGGCATGAAAGATATCGTTTGGTCTGTCGATGGCACACAGATTGCCACTGTTGGTGAAGATGACACCATCCGTATTTGGGGCATCCCCTAAATTCACTACTTTGAAATCCTAATCTAACAAAATAGTTATGTCATGGGGGAGTATTTTCCTATATCATCATATAGTCAAATCGATATAATGGACGTGCTATGCAACAACCCACCACAACTCAAGCTCTGGCTATTTATACATCTTTAGGGGACGTTGAAGGTTTTCTCGTTTATCCCTATCTCCACAATCGTCGTGGTGAGTGGATCGGCTGGGTGACTGCCCAACGTGAGGTCTATTCGGTACACGGTGATTACGTTGGCTGGATCAGCAAAGAACCCCGCCTGCTGGCCAAACGTACGCGCCCATACGACAAGCCTAAATCTACACCTCCTCCCATGCCTCAGCGCATTGTGCCGCCATCATCTATGCGTCTGGCGCCCATGATGTCGGAACTTTCTTATGACACGATTGACATTTTGCAGGATGAGCCTGAACGTCTCCCCACCATCGATGCAGGTGAGTTGCGCCCCGACATGGACTAAATAGACGTTTCCTCCGAAGTCCTTACGTCTCTATCCGAGACATAATCTCTGTTGACTTCGGATTTTAGACCCTGGACGATCTAACTATCCAACTACCTAACTTCTCAACTACACATCTACTTTCACGATAAAATAAATATCAATGAGTGATTTACAGTCTAAACCTGTATCTGCTTCACGCGTGTCCCTGTCCCAGTTGATGCAGCCTGAACACGCCAACCTGATGGGCAACGTGCATGGCGGCTACATCATGAAATTGGTGGACGAGGTTGGGGCCTTAGCCTGTATGCGCCACGCCAACCAGCGTGTTGTGACTGTGGCCGTCGACAACCTCACCTTTCGCCAACCGATCCACATTGGCCATCTGGTCATGTTCACTGCCGAAGTCAGTTACACTGGGCGTACCTCCATGGAAGCTGAAGTGCGCGTTGTGGCCGAAAATCCGCTAACTGGCGAACGCACATTTACCAACACCGCCCATCTTGTATACGTGGCGCTCAACGAAGATGGTAAACCAGTTCCTGTACCACAAATCGAGTGTGAGAATGAGCAGCAGGAGCGCCGTAAGAAGCAAGCCGAAGCCCGTCAGGAATACCGTTTACAACAGGCCCGCGAAGTCGAGCCGAGCGTATAGCTTATGAGTGAAGATCCACAGGTCAACGCAGAGGAAGTTCAGGCCGAGAATGATGCCACCGCGCCCCAACCTATAGCGGGCATCAACTCCTTGCGCGACCTGGTCGATCATGTCACTGGCCGCGACCTCAAAGGCGTTTACCCTGAAGAAGATTCGGGTCTGGCCGAGGTCATGCCTTTCCCCTTCCTGGGTTTGGTCGGTCAGCGCGAGATGAAACTGGGGTTGCTGCTTTCCTTGATCAATCCCGCTGTGGGTGGTGTCTTACTCATTGGCCCGCGCGGCACCGGCAAGACCACCGCTGTGCGCAGCCTGATCGACTTGCTGCCTGCCGTCTGGCACAGCCAGTGTCATTATGGCTGCCTCCCCGAAGATATTGAAGCGGGTGGCATTGACGCCGTTTGCCCCGATTGTGCTAAGAAATTTGCCGAAGACCAGCCACTGGCACTGCTTGAGCCTGTGCGCCTGGTGGAATTGCCCCTCAACTCCAAGCTGGATGACGTTGTGGGCGGTATCGATGAACGCGCTGCCCTCAACGACCGTCGCCGCATTCGTCGCGGCATACTGGGGTTGGCTGACCGCAATTTACTTTATGTAGATGAGGTCAATTTACTAAACGACCAGGTGGTTGACGCCATTCTGGATGCCGCTGCTCAGGGGCGTTACACGGTCCGCCGCGGCCCGGTGACTGCCACCTATTGGTCCCGTTTCACCCTTATCGGAACCATGAACCCTGAAGAGGGCAACCTGCGTCCCCAGATGCTTGACCGCTTTGGTCTACGTTTGCTCGTGCGTGGCCTCGAAGAAGAAGAAGAACGCCTGGAGGCCTATCGCCGTTCCGAGGCTTACATCAAGAATCCGCGCCAGGTCGCTGGCTTATTTGCCAATGACACCCTTATCGCCCGCGATGAAGTCCAGGCGGCGCGTGACTTGCTGCCTAATGTAGAGTTACCTGACGAAATTGCTCGTCATGGCCTGACCCTCATCAAGAACTTTGGTATCGCTTCCTTGCGTGCCGAATTGACCTTATTTGAATCAGCCCGTGCCCACGCTGCCGCCGATGCCCGCACAGAAGTCAATACTGACGACCTGCGCCAGGTTGCGCCCATGGCCCTGCGCTTCCGCAAATCCCCCTTCATCGATCAATACTTCGAAGACCAGCAACAGGAAGAGAGCCTCATTGCGGCTGCATTGGCCGAACTTCCCGAAAAAAATTCGAACAAAGAATAAGTCACCACTTATAATTCTTGCTAACCATGTCCCAATCCCCTTCTGATCCCAATGTAGGGGCGACCGGCTGGTCGCCCGCCAAAACCTACTGTAGTATCTATTCATTCACTTTGGGGCATAGGTCTCTTCTCTTACGGGTTACATTGTGAGTCGCCTTCGTGTCATTGCTGGCACTGCCCGCGGCCGTAAACTACGTTTGGTCCCCGGCGACAGCACCCGCCCTATTACTGACCGTGTCAAAGAATCCCTGTTCAACATCCTCAGCCAGGATATCCCTGCTTCTCGATGGCTCGATCTATTCGCAGGTACGGGTAGTGTGGGCATAGAAGCCCTCAGCCGCGGTGCTGAATTTGTTCGTTTCATTGATCGCAATAAACAGGCCTTCGATACCGTTCAATACAACCTGGAGTTGACCGGTCTGGAGGAACAGGCCCAACTGCTCCTGCAGGATGCATTCGCTACGCTGGCTCGGCAACCTGATAAACAATTTGACTACATCTACATCGCCCCGCCTCAATATAAAGATATGTGGCACGAGGCTTTGAAAACTTTGGATGAAAACCCAGATTGGATGGTAGAGGATGCCTGGGTCATTGTACAGATTGACCCGGTCGAGTACCAGCAAGTACAATTACAAAACCTTTCCGAATTCGACCAGCGCCGCTATGGCAGCACCTTATTGGTATTCTACGAACGGCAAGAGCATTCAAATGACCATGCAAACGATTGACGATCAGATCATCCGCCGCGCTCTCACCACCGCTTTCCCGGGTATCCGTCCCAGTGACGCCGATTTCCTCATCAAGTCTGGGGAGGTCAAGCAGGTGCCTGCCAGCACGGTGGTCTGTGCCGAGGGTGAGGTCGAATACACCTTTTACGTCATCCTTGATGGTGAATTTCGCGTCAGCAAGGTCATCAACGATGATGAGGACCGCCAGCTAAACCAGCTTCATCCTGGGGCCTTCTTTGGCGAGATGGCCATAATTGATAATGCCCCCCGCGCTGCTACGGTGGCCTCGCTCACCGATGCTACTGTGCTGGAGATCCACAAGGGCGTCTTCGAGAAAGCCTTGCAAGACAGCCCCAGCATGTCACAGGCCATGATGCGCGAGGTCAGCAAGCGTCTGCGCGATAATGACGAGCTGGCCATCGAAGACCTCCGTCAGAAGGCCAAAGAACTGGCCGATGCTTACCAACAACTGGCCGAATTGGAATCAGCCCGCCAGGAATTCCTCACCACCATTGCCCACGAATTGCGTACTCCCTTGACTTCGGCCAGTGGCTTTATGCAGATGGTGCGTTTGGGTATGTTCCAGGGTGATGACGCTCAAGGAGCATTGGAAACGGTGGGCCGCAACATTGATATCATCGTTTCCCTCACCAATGACATCCTTTTCCTGCAGGAGATGGACCTCATCCTGGCCGACTTCGAGCCGGTGGATATGCAGGCTCTGGTTGCTGCAGCCGTGGAAGCGGAACGCGAACACGCCGAGAAATATGATATTCAGGTCAATGTCTCTGCCCCAGATGACTTGCCCGCCGCCCTTGGTGACGCTACCAGCCTCGAGCGTGTGGTTGTAGCTGTGCTCAACAATGCTATCAAATTCAGCTCTATTGGCAGGGCGGTGGATGTGTCATTGGCCTACGTATCACCTCACGTCGTACTCACGGTGATCGATGAAGGTATCGGCATAACAGAAGAAATGCTGCCCCGTATCTACGATCGTTTTGTGCGCCTCGAAGAATTTGAAGGCCGTTTGTTTGGTGGTGTTGGTCTGGGGCTTTCCATCGCCAAAGAGGTCATTGACCAGCACGAAGGTAGCATCGAAGTTGAAAGTAAGTCTAAGCAGGGGGCCACTGTCAAGGTCTTACTAAAAGCCGCTAACCAGGATTAGCTTTATTGGAGGGGTGATGGCTAAACATACTCCCAGACAATTGATAAGCTTCATTGCTACATTGTTTCTGTTAGGCGTGTTGATCTCCTGCCAGGTGGAAGCCGCGCTCCCCACACCCACAGATTCCCCCTCGCCAACCCTAACCCCCGCGCCCACCCCAACACCCTTGCCGCCCGAGATTCAATACTTGCGTGACAATCTGCATGCTGGCCCTATCCCCGAGGGCGCGGTTGCCAGATTGGGTAAAGGCAGTATACAGGATGTTGCCTTTTCTCCTAATACTAATGTTTTTGTAATTGCCACTTCGATTGGAGTATATGTGTATCAAGCTCCAGAATTTGAACTAATAGATTTTGCCCCAATAGTTCAAAATATTGCAATGATTGAATTTTCTAACGATGGCACTTTGTTGGCAATTGGGGGTAAGCAAGGAATGGTATTTGTATTGGATACTTCGACTTGGGAAATGGTTGCTGAGCTTCAAGTCGTAGGCGATCAGCCTGGCGAAGTCAATGAAATAATCTCGCTGCAATTTTCAACAAATAGTAATTATGTCTTTGCTATTGGGAGAAGAGGTTACAGTAGTGAATTCTTAAAGGTCTGGCGAGTAAAAAATTGGCAAACAATCCTTGCGAGAGGGGGTGAATATTCTCCTGATGGAGTCGCATTTTCTCCGGATAGCAAATCGATTGCCTTGGCGACAGAAGGTTGGTTGGGTTTACTAGACCTAGGAACTGGTAAATACAGGGAATCACACACAATTTCTTCTTTGAGAAGCAGGGTTCGCTTCTCTCCTTCCGGTCAATTTCTTACTGCAGTAAGTCGTATAAATGTAAATGTGATTTCACTTAATAATGAAATAGACAGTAGCGCTTTCATTATCCGTGGAGAAGAGTATGTCACCGACATTGCTTTTTCTTCAAGTGAGCATATGCTTTTTGTGACACGCACAGATGAATTACAAATCTGGGATTTAGTACAAAATGAGATTATCTCGGAAACTCAACTTCTTTTGAGATATGACGGGGTAATGTATCAGACCAATATTGAAACTCAATTGCTTATTGAGGGAGAAAATGATATCTATTTTCTGGATCTTGAAGATCCAAAGGCACCACAAATCGTTGATAAATTCCAGCATGAAATGACTAGTTCTCGGTTGCCCATGTCTTTAAATGTGCAGGGCGAAGACTTAGTCTGGAAACCTTCAGGAGGAAACGTTTATGTTCTTGATGTCGCATCTCGCGAGAGCATTGCCCTGGAAGCAAAACTGGCAGGAAGATTGTGGGGGCTGGAATTTTTACCGGATAAGGATTTCCTTGTTTCATGGTCAAGATCTCAGGCTTTAATCTGGGATACAACCGATATGAGCCCAAAAAAGTTGTTTGACGGGTTTTCCAATGACTTCTTCGATGACCTTAGTTTCGTTAAAGGGGAACCACATTTGATTGCAAGTAAAAGCTCTGATAATTTTCTCGAATTTTGGGATTTCCAAAGTCAAGAAGTTGTCAAAAACTACTCTGTTCACTCAACCACCTTCTCGCGAATGGTATTGCCGAATAAGGAAAACATTTTGGCTATCGGATCATTTGATGATGTACAAATATGGGACATTGACAGTGATGCTCAAAGTGTAATTTTTGAAGATGCAGGCTTTTATATTTTTAACTTGGAATTTTCTTCTGATGGTAAATATCTTGTTGTAATTTCTCTTATGGAAGGGACGGTTTGGGATTTAGATCAAGAGGAAATAGTAAATAGTTTTGGTGGCCTCTTCGGACCTAAAACCGATGTAGCTTTTTTACATGAAGACACACAGTTCGTTGTAGGGAATAATCGGCGGATAGAAACCTTTGAGAGAGAAACGGGCAAGCTAATTAAGACTGTTGAGTTGGACTATGCGGGCGCAGAATTGGAAAACATATCTAGCCAAGTGAAGTTGGTCCTAAATGAAGGATATTTCATTACTGCTGGGAGTGATGGGGAATTTCACTGGCTGATAATGTGGGATGTGAATACAGGCCAGATGATAGATAAAATGAAATTGTCTTCTGACCGCAGTAGATTGTCTGACTACATAATAGTTAATGACCAGTGTTTTTTAGTAAGTGAAGTGGGGGATGGATTCGCGACAATCTGGAACATAACTACCCGGGAGCAGCTCGCTTCAATTACCCAGGACGATACTTCCATTTCTAACGCTTACATCTCGCTTGAACATAATTTGCTTGCAACTACCTCAGGGAATGGAGCTGTAGCTTCTGGTAATGGCACTATTGTTCTCTGGGAATTGCCACCCTTGTGTGAATAAATCTCCCTATACTATCTGTGGTTGCCTAACCTCCCCAATTTTAAAATCTCCTCCTCCTACATCCAAAATTGAAACAAGTCCAACCCCTCGATAAATAGGTTAGGATCAAGTCCGAGAAGGATAGAAAGTTGCCCCATAGTTGACCAGAAGATGCTGGAAAATCCAGGCAGGAATATGATCGCGTACAAGATCACGAAACCGAACATCCTCATCGGGTTCAGGATCGATTGCAAAGTCTCGGGCAACCATACTCGAATGATCCCATAGCCATCAATGCCTGGGATCGGCAACAGATTGATTGCCAGTGCGATCAGGTTTAGGAAAGCCAGTAAACCCAGCGCTGGCCATATCCCTGTAGTATCCACGAAAAAGAAATTGCCCGGATAAAAAAACCAGATGGGGATTAGGCACAGCAATGCCACCACAAAGGTCATGGCTGGCCCTGCCAACGAAACTAGTGAACTGTAGCGATAATCTCGCAGTGCCTGGTGGTTTACGTACACCGCGCCGCCCGGCAAGCCAATCCCGCCCATCAGCAGGAAGATGATCGGCAGCAAGATGCTCAACAGCCCGTGTGCATACAGGATCGGGTTGAGGGTCAGGTAACCTTTCTCGATGATCGAATCATCCCCGGCCATATAGGCTACGATGGCATGCCCATATTCATGCAGGCTGACCGAGATGATCCAGCCAAAAAGCCCGAACAGAAATACGCCCAGATAATCCGGGATCAATTCAAGATTCAGCAGCACTCCGGAACCGATCACGATAGCGAGCATGCCCAGGAACACCGGATGGATTTGCCTCAGTGGCTTCACTTCCCTCAGCCTGCGCATGCTGATGCTCAACTCTTGAGAGAGCAGGCTACCAGTTTTCGCCTTCGCAGGCTGTTGGTTGGCTTCAACTGCTACGAAAGCATCCAGGTCCCGCTTTACCTGTTTGGAACGTAAACCATGTTGGGCCAGCAAACGCCCCGGCCCTTGTCCACTCTGTACAAATGCCAGCAGTAGATCAAGTTGAGATACGAGGGGGCGATCTTTCCCTGCTGTCCGCATCAATTCTTTGAGTTTGTTGTCCTCGGATAATTTCTCGTTGCTCGCTTCTTTGGCCGAAGGCAACTTCTCTTCGACCTTGTTCCACAACTCAGCGATGTCGATGTCCGACTTTTTGAGTAATTCCTTGGCAGGCCCTTGTGCGTCTAGCAACATGCCTAAGAGGAGATATTCGGGAGTTAAATGCTCTGCTCCCCGGGCTTTCGCCCAGTTGTGTGCAAACATGTAGGCGCGTTGCAAGTCTTTGCTTTGATTGCTCATCTGTGTTTATCTGTATCCATCTGTGGTTGCTTTCCTAATTCCACCGTATTACCAGCTCGTCATTCTTATCGTAAGAATAGTGCGCCCACAATGGTGCATCCCCAGACTGCATCGCCAATACTCGGGGTAACAGGTGGGGGATGTCTTCCACCAGATCAAGTTCCTGAATAGTATCCTTGTTGATCCATTCCAGCGTGCCCTCATCTGAAGATCGTGGTTCGCCTTCTAAGCTTTCACCCAGAAACACATGCATGCTGATGCCCAGGTCCTGACCAGTATCAATATTGACTACTGCGCATAGCCACAGGTTTTCGCAGGTCAACCCGGTTTCCTCCTGGACCTCACGTCTGGCCGCGTTCAATATATCCTCATCCCGTTCGATGTGACCACCCACGCCGTTGTATTTATTGGGCCACACGCGTTTGGTGGGGGCCCCTTTGAGTAGCAATACCTTGTCCCCACGTGTTAAGAAAATCAAGGCACGCGGGATTACCGCGTACCTATCTTTAAAAACACCTTGATCGGAAGATGGCATTATGTTTTTCGGTCTAGAATATGCTCAACAAACTCTAGTAGATGCGAATTATTTGCGTCGATTACTGGACGACATTGTGTGTCTTTGTCTGGTGTTTGCGCAGCAAACACCCTAAGCAAAAGCACAACTTTTGCGTCTGCGTCAGTCTGCCAAATCACTCGTATCTTCTTCAACCACCACTTCACCGGCCATCGCCACGTAACTCTCAAAGCTCGGCAAAACTTTCACGGGGGTGACATGCTTCTCAACGTATTGTCGTGTATCTGCGATACCCAGCAGGTCGAACAATTGCGTGAACTGGTCTTCCCAGGCTTGGCAGATCTCGGCTTTCTTGTCTGCTGGCAGGTCCCAGAAGTGTCGCTTGAAGGCCCCGATGGCCCGCTTGCGGGTCTTGTAATAGAACTGCTCGTCGGTCTGGCCTTCTTTACGTTCGTTCGAATTGTTCTTGTCCAGGTAAGCCTTCACTTCATTGTACAGTTCATCCGGCAGGCGGTCGTACAACATATTCTGGAAATTGGTCGCCAGATGTACTTCGCAGGCTTCGTATTCCACGAACTTGCCAAAGGCTTCCATCGGTAATGTCGAAGCCCCGTGTTGCACTGCCCCGGCTGTGCCATATTCCAGCCGTGCGATCTGGCTGAGTTGTTTCATACGTTCAAAGTCTACTGCTACCTCGGCAACCGAGCCATCCGGCAATACCGTGCCACCGTGTGACGTACCCGTCTGGATACTGATCTTGCTCAAGCCAACGGCATCAGCGTCCAGCTTAGCAAGTTCTGCATTGAAGCCATCTGTGTAGGCGCGCAGTTCCTCTTCAGTAGAGTTCTCGGTGCCCACCTCGCCGATCTCGCCACCCACAGACACAGTCACGCCATCCGGCTCGTTGTCGCGGATGTACTTCGTGAACATGGCCGAGAGGGTCGTATTGAGTATTTGCTGGTCTTTCACGTCTTCCTTGCTGATGTCTACCAGCGTGGAAGTATCTACGTCGATATTGTAGAAGCCGGCTTCAAGTGCCTCTTTGGTCAGGTCACGTACCGCCTGTAATTCGCTTTCTGCATCTGCTTCGTAGCGGCTGGGCGATACCTGGAAGTGGTCGCCTTGGATGAAGACCGGGCCTTCATAACCCTCGGCGATCGCTGCCGCCATGATGTTGGTAGCATACTCGGAAGGTCGTTGCTCTGTATAACTCATTTCGGAACGCGCTAATTCAAACAATATGGCCGCGCCGTTAATACGTCCCGCTACTCTAAACACCGCTTTGGCGGCATCGAAAGCCAATGCCCGCAGGTTGATGGCCGGGACCGTAAAGGTCAGCGGAACCTCTCCGCGGCCGCGCCCCATATACAGGTCCTGGATCGAGGCGGGAATAGCACCCAGTTCCAGAGCTGCAGAACGCACCAGCCAGCGTGCGGCGAATTTGCTGGCGCCTTCGCCAAATGACGAAGCTTCTACTAGTTTGTCTATGTTCTTGCGTAAGGCATCGGCGTTGGTCACGTGGATGTGCTCACCATGTACTTCGATGCTATTTTCAACTTTTTCTAATAAGGCATTTAGTTCTGGGGAATTCATATTGACCTCTCAAAATTTGCAATCGAGTGGATTTTACCATTGGAATTAATATCAAATTGAGGCCGCGTTAATATGCTATTGATAATCGCCCTTTAATCTCATGTATAATAATTATGCAGATGATTGAGTTCACTTTTTCTAACCACAACCTTAGTCAATCATTTGACCACCTTTGAGGAGGACGGGATGAGTGATTTATTCGACCGGGTCACTGAAGATCAGGACCCCATCACCAAGCTAGCCAGCAAAATCCCCGGATTTGATGGATATATCGAGCGCCAAACGCGTCGCAATGCCGATAAGTTACTGCGCGAAAGTATGGCTTCCAGCTATGAAGAGCTGGTCAAGCGCATCAGTGATATCCAGAAAGATCTGGTCAGTTCTGGCGAGATCAGCGTCTTAGACGATTTGGAGACCGCCGTTACCAAGCTGCAAACTTTTGTGGATAAGATCCGCAACGCTTCTTACGGTTATTCAGGTTTCTTTGATGCCGTCAAGATCAACGAAGATGAACTAGCCCAGATCTATCACTACGATCTGTCTATGCTAGAAATGCAGGAAGGCATCAGCAGTGCCATCGACAATATAGAACAGTCCATTGGTTCAGACGGTTTACCTGCCGCCATCCGCCACCTCATCGGCCTCAGCCGCGACCTCGTTTCTGCTTATGAAAAGCGCGACGAAGTCGTCACGGCCATGGGCTAAGTACCTTGATTGACAAGATATCTCAGGAGAATAATCCATGGCTCGAATTTTTGATGTAGTTGAATATCCCGATGAGATGCGCGAGGAGTTGGTGCATCGTTTCCCTGAAGAGGGTTTTGGCGATTTTCGCATTGGCTCACAGGTCATTGTCCGCGAATCCCAGAATGCTGTCTTCTTCCGTGATGGCCGCGCCCTGGACGTTTTTCAGCCAGGCCGCCACACTATCGCCACGGCTAACATCCCCCGTATCATCGATTTCATTGGCAAGGCCTTTGACGACCGTACGCCTTTCCCGGCTGAGGTCTACTTCGTCTCCATGCGTGAGTTCCTTGATCGCAAGTGGGGTACGCCTCAACCCATCGTGATGCAGACCCCCGGCATTGGTCTTGGCTGGCTGCTGTTGCAAAGCTTCGGCACTTATTCGTATGAAATTGCCGACCCGCAGCAGTTCGTCACCCAGGTCGTTGGCACGCAGGGCACCTATCGCACTGACGAGATCGAGAATGACCTCCGCTCCCGTTTATTGCGCAGCCTTTCCGACATGCTCGGTGAGATGAAGGGCAGCTACAGCACTGTACAGGACATCATCGCCAACCAGGAAGAGATTGGTGCTGGTGTACGAGCCAAGGTTTCCGATGACTTTGAAGCCCGTGGTCTTAAGCTCAAGGCTTTTGTGGTCACTAACATGTCTCCGTCCAAGAAGACGGCAGACGAACTCCGCGATATGGGCTTGCTGGATACCGCAACCTATACCCAACTACAGGCGGCAGACGCTATGAGAGATGCAGCACAGAACGAAGGTGGCGGTGCAGGCCTCACGGCCGGCATCGGCGCTGGACTTGGTATCGGCAACGTAATGGGCGAAGCCCTCAAAGGCGCTACAGCCAGTGGTGGCGGCCCTGGAGCGGCCGCAGCAGCCGGTATGCCTGATGTGATGACCCCCGCAGAAGCGGCCCAGGCCCTCAAAGTTTCCGAAGAAGACGTTATCGCCGCCATTGATGCTGGCGACCTGAAAGCCAAGAAACTGGGCAACGCCTACCGCATCAGCAAGGACTCGCTCGAAACCTTCCTCAATAGTTAGTCCAATTTAGTTTGAATTACAAAACCCCTACAAGATTGCTTGTAGGGGTTTGTGCTTTAAGCTATACTTCGCATATCTTGATCTGGTACGTCTCTAGGAGGAAATAATATGGCAGGTGCTAAAAATATCTTGGTTTTATGAAATAGATTGACAGTATAGATGTAAGGCATTTCGTAAACTGTCTTGCAGATGGTCACGAATAAGTTGTTAGGAGGAAAATATGAACGACGATAGTATTTCATTACGTAAAGGGCTTCCAGGGTGGATGGTAATAGTCGCTGTTGTTTTATTTGTAAGTTTTGACGCAATTTCAATTTCCGCAAATGTTAATAATAATAGTTTGCTTAACCAGTTTGGGACTAGTATAGCTATGCTTACACCAAGTCCTCTTACAACATTTTTAGTAGCAATTATTGCGGCAGGTAGTTCAGGTATTCCACTCGGATACATAATTCATGAACTTTATTACTATATAAAGTGGAATTCTCCCATTTCTAAAGGAGGATTATTGCCCCCTTTAATTAGTGGGTGGGAAAATGCATTAGTCAGAGTTTGTGTTGAAGTCGACCCTCCTGGGAAAATAGAGGAAGAGTCTACAGAGGAGGACGCTGGAAACGAAAATAATTTCCGGCGGTTTTTCAAGTTATTAGATCCAAGGTCTTTTATAAGACGTGAGAAAGATAAAAAGAGACTTATCGATGAGGTATACAAAAAAAATATAAGGATATTAGCCCCCGATGACCTTAGAATTCGTGATGAGTTAGCGAATAGAAAAAGAGTTTCTTGGCATTATATTACTGAACTTGTAGAAGCCGTGATGATTTCATTTTCCAAGGACACAGCCGAGGCAGAACTAAGGATTAATAAGTACGAAAATAGAATTGATCGGATGCACTCATTGGGGGCAAGCCATTTGGGGTTCTCTATAGGCTTTGGGATTTACTTGATTTTAAAACTGCTTTTAGGTATTCAAAATGATACTGTCTCTGTTTATTACATTTTTGGCGCATTATTACTAACTTTAATAACTATGACTTTGCTTTCAATTAGTTTTGATAGTAAGGGGCAATATGCGGAAATATTTATTGCAACGCTATTATTTTTATCCTGGAGCTTGAATCCAAACGTTTTATCACTGGGCATATTAGATAGTGACGACCTTCCAAAAATCCAGCCGGGTATTTCATACGCTATTTTAGGTTTTTGTTTAATATTAATCTTACTGTGGATTATTGCTCGCCACAATGTTCATAGGTACACTGCGAAGTTTTACATTGAAAGTGGTTCAATTTTGTTGCTGTTTATTATTTCTATTATTATTAGCCAGCCTGCTAGTTCTCTAATTGAAGACTTCAAATGTGCAAAAATTGAACTCTTAGATATTGAATGGACCATTATTCAAAGTATTCTTATCTATTGCGCAATCTCTGTTGCTTTTACCAAAAACCGAGCTCAATTAAAAGAGAGGATTCTATTTTCTCAAATTAGTTTGTTAAAGGAATATATAGAGAGAGGCGAACAAAATGCATCTCAACGATAGTTCTCCATTCTTCATTATATTGGAAATAAACTATCCTCGAAAGCAAAGACACTTTGGGCATACTGGTAACCTAGTTTTTTCCTCTCTCAATACTAGTAGAGTTTGTCTTGTATTTACAATAGGCAAAGACTCGTTCGAGAGCTTCCTCAATGGTTAGTCCACCTCACGACCAAACCTCCTGCAGAAAAGCGTTTTTGTGTAACGTCTTGTGATTTAGAACGAGGTGAGAACTCGTTCTAAAAAGTGAGATTAGGTCTAAAAGCATCTTATTATTGGGGGGAACCTCTATCAATTAAGGAAGATTTGATGATCTTAGACGCTTACAAAACACTGGGGGGCATCCAACCTGAAACCGCTAACATAAAGAACGTCCTTACCTACCACGGCGTGAAAGCCCCTCACACGGGCAAGCCTTTTACGGAGGCTATGCTTCTAGGCATTGGCGGGGGCTTGGGGGCTACATACATGCTGTGGGGTTTCAAGAAACGCGAATATCCCAGCCTGGTGATAGGTTTCCGCAACCTGTACAACTATCCCGTCAAATTCATTGAGAGGCTTTGCGAACGTGTGGGCGCAACAACGCGGCAGCTTGAGACCGGAGGGAAAAAGAAGGCCCTCACAAATTTGGAACAAACCCTTGCAGATGAGCATCCAGCGCTGGCGTGGATTGATCTCGGTGGAGCGCCGTACTATATGTCCTTCCTGCATAGCGGGGTCAAGGTCGTTTATGGGCTTGAAGATGACAAAGTATGGGTAGACCATCTTGCCAGCAAACCATACATCCTTAATTCACAACTGGTTGCTGAGGCCAGGGCCAAAGTGCCTTCCTACAAGAATCGTATCATGACTGTTGAACCCGGCGGAGAGATGGATATCGAGGCTGCTATTCGCGCTGGCCTGCATGACCAGATTGATTACCTCAACGCCTCCTCGGACTCCTTTTCCCTGCCCTCCATCCGTAAATGGGCGCGGATGATGACCGATACGAAGAACAAGAAGGCCTGGCCCGTGGTATTCAAAGGTGGTCGCGGCCTGTATGGTTCATTACGCACCTTGTATGAAGGCATCGAGATCGTCGGCACGGGTGGGGGTGGCATGCGAGGTATGTATGCCGATTTCTTAGATGAAGCAGCCCCAGTTATCGAAGTTGAAGATTTAAAAACTGTGGCAACTTTGCATCGGGCTTTGGAGAAACACTGGAGGCAACTGGCACACGCCCTTTTGCCAGACTCAGTTGCTGTGTTCAAGAAAACGAAAGATATGCTCAGCGAGCGTGCCGGAATCGAATTAAAACAAGGTAGTGCCGGGCTAGAAGCCATCACGCCTCTGAATGACGAACTCCACGCCATCAAAGGTGAGCTGAACGAAGATTTCCCTTTGAGTGCCTCAGAGATCTCCGAACTATTTGAAAATATACAGTCCCAACTCGAAGAGATCTACGCAGCAGAGAAGGAAGCTTTAGTAACTTTGGAAAATGCTGTAAAGAAGTAGTTGTTATCTTTATCTCATAGGCCAGAATACCAACAGCTTGATGGTGGGATGAATGGCCGGAACCGAAGGTTCCGTCGGGTGTAGCCCGCATGAAATATCAAAGCAAACCCGAACCCGTTAGGGCAAAATTCCTATCCCCGTTGCTTGCAGCGGGGATAGGAATTTTGAGGGTTTGCCATTTACTTAGATTGCTGCCAGAATTACAACCCTCAATTAAGCCGGTGAAAACCGATGCTACGGAAAATCACCCGCATCATAGAGTGTGCAAAGTCCGGTTCCAGATATTGATTGGGGCAAGTGCCAGGTATCACGGCGATGCCATTCTCTCGACACATATCCACCGCATCCTGTGACACACTGGTCATGCTGGCTGCCAAACCAGGTTTTGTACCCATCATGCAATGCATCCATACGTGCTTGATACCCAGGTCAACACATTGCTGCACGATCTCGTCGGTCACATCTGGTTTAGCCAGGATGAACACCGCATCAGGAACTTCTGGGATTGCATGCAAGTCTGGGTAACAAGGATCACCCTCAAACGTTGATATTCGGGGATTTATCCCAAACACCTCGTAGCCGTTGTCTTTAAATCTTTTGTAGGCCAAATTACAGCCTGTGTCTCTCCGGTCTGAAACGCCAACCACTGCCACCTTTTTATGGCCGAGGAAATCTTTTACGTAATTATCAATTGCTGCCATTGGAAATCCTTATCCTAGTCATCCAGTGTAAACATTGTTCAGAGTATAGGGGACAATTACACTGCTAAGTAGTGACAAATATCCCACTAAAAGCAGACAATTGTCACAGGAGGATAGATTGAGGGAAGGAATGGCGAACCTTGGGTTTGACAAGGTACATTAACCCTACATACGGGTACATTAAATTGCCTCGTTTTCGCCATCTTTTCTCTCAATAACCCCCATATATTCCACTCAAAACTTTTGTAATCCCATATATTGGGGTCATAGTACCCATCCCCTTGCAAACCCCTACATTAACTACAAAGGCTACATTAATTGCTGTTCCAAATCACAGGTTTGACAGTAATTGTTCTTGAATGACTGTAAGTCTTAAAGATTTCTGGCACCATTGACAAATGCAACCCCTATTAGCTATGATAGTACTCAGGTACTGCATTAGTGCCTGAGGAGAGAGTGAAGAGCGTTGGATCCCCAAAGTCGATTACGGGAAATTGCATATACTAGCCAATCACAAGGCTACAACCTTTTGCTTTTTAAAAGTGTTGACGATTCGCGTCCCCATTTTGCACATGCTGCTCAAGCCTTGAAAGATCTCAATCAGCTGTACGCACAGGATATTCGCCCAATTGATGAGCAGGCTCGCACCGATCTTGAGATTGCCCGTATGTATTGGCGCGCTGCCGACGAACGCTCCCTGGTTCATTTTGATTCTGCCTTGGAGGCTTATGGCTTCGGCCAGATGATGCAAGACCCCCAGATAAAACTTCGTTCGGCTTATGGTTGTGCCTATATCCGACTTTTCCTTGAAGAATTCGATCAAGCTCGTGAAGAAGCGCAGCTCGCTTACCAATTAGAAAAACTACCCAGTATGCTCGTGCCGGCTCAACTTGGCAATTTATATGGGGAACTGAGTTACCAAACTCAATACGAAAAAATCTCTGGTATAGCTAAAAATGTAGATACCATCCACGCTTTCATTCATGGCAACCGCGAGACGCTTCCCCAGCGTGAACTCCTCCAGTTACTTGACTTGCAGGATTTCTTCAAGTGGCGCTTAGTGCATTTGCAATAAGGCGGTAAACAGTTAATTCCACCCGTACATTTAATCTAATCCGTCCCCCCAAACAAAGCATTCAACTTTTTAACCTGCGCAGGCCGTAAACCCGTTTTTTGGTTAGGTGCCGCCACGGTTTTTCTCAGGTCTTTCATCACTATCGTCGGCACCGGTGCACCTTTGGCATCTACTGTTGCGCTGTCATGCGTAAACACAATTGCCGCATTGACAAACAAATTATCATCCTCATCCCAATATTTTGACAAATAACGATCGATCGAATCCGCCTGGGTGCCCAGCTCGACGTCCGGTCTTCCCAAACCCTCGAACAAGCCACCAATACCTCCACCAGAGCGTTTCCAGCGGTTCTTGTTCGTGTTGTATGTGATCTTGCCACGGGTGGTTTTGGGCACCAACATCCATAAGCCCGTCGGGCCTACCAGCACATGCGGAGCCGGGGCACTGTGATGATACAGGGTGAAGTCTTTATTCAATTTGCTAAGTGCATCATTTAATGTCAAGTCCGAGCGCCGCCCATAACGAGAAAGCGCGCTCCCGATCTGCGCCAGGATGAAGGCCACAAAAAGCAAACCCGTCCACAAAAGATAATTGATTGCTACTGTATCTTGTGTGATCCACACCAACACCACCAGGATGAGGATCGCAACAATTGTGGTGGCAAAACCCAGTCGGATGTTGCGGTTGATCAGCTTTTCGTTAGTGACGATTTTCATGCAGGCGATGCGCCATTGTAGCGTTTTAAAACCAGGCAGGCATTTTGCCCACCCAAGCCGAAAGAATTCGACAGTGTAACCGTTACGTCGCGCTCACTGGTCTGCTTGGCGTTGTAATTCAGATCCAGTTCTGGGTCCTGGTTATCCAGGTTGATGGTGGGGGGGATGATGCCGTGCTCAATGACTTTGGCACAAACGATAGCTTCCAGCGCACCCGAAGCTCCCATTGCATGCCCCAGCATGGATTTGGTGGAGCTAATGGTCACGTCGTAAGCACCTTCGCCAAAGACGTGTTTGATGGCTTTGGTTTCGGTCAGGTCGTTGAGAGGCGTCGAGGTGCCGTGAGCATTGATGTAATCCACGTCAGCCGTATCCAGGCCAGCATCATTTAGGGCCCAACGCATAGCACGTTTGGGGCCGTCCGCATCCGGGTGGGGCTGCGCCACGTGGAAGGCATCACTTGAAGAGGCATGTCCGGCAACCTCAGCAAAGATCGTCGCCCCACGTGCCAGGGCGTGTTCTTCACTTTCCAGGATCAATGTTGCAGCACCCTCGGAGAGCAGAAAGCCTTCGCGAGCAACGTCAAAGGGACGTGAGGCAGCTTCGGGGTCATCATTAAAGCTGGTAGGAAGGGCGCGCATGGAGGAGAAACCACCAATGCCATAATCGGAAACTATGGCCTCGGTGCCGCCTACAATAGCGACATCGGCTGCGCCCCGGCGGATGTACTCTGCCCCATCCCCGACCGCCTGAGTTCCCGTTGCACAAGCTGTCACTATGGTGCTGTTGGGGCCCAGACATTGGAACTGTTTACTTATGAGGAAGGTGGAATAGTTGGGAATAGAGCCACCAGCTATGAACGGGTTGACCTTACGATAGCTATCGTTGCGCAGGGTGGTGATGCCCAGGTCTAGGAAATCTACACCACCCATAGCGGTGCCGTAACTGACGCCCACACGTTCCGGGTCTGGCATGGTTTCCGGTAAGCCTGCGTGTTTAACGGCGTTGATGGCCGAGCCCAGGGCCAGTTGGGCGGAACGCGGCACTCGCCGCGCTTCCTTGAAGGTCATGTACTTGGTGGCGTCAAAATCAGGGATCTCCCCGGCGATCTGGCAGGGGAAGTCGCTGGCATCAAAAAAAGAGATCTTGCGGATACCAGATTTCCCAGCTATCAGATTGTTCCAATAGTCTTGGAGGTTATCCCCCAGTACACTCACTACGCCCATTCCAGTGATGACTACGCGAGGGCGGTTGCCGTTATTCATGCATTTTCCTTCTGTTTAGTTTTTTCCATCTGTGTGCCAATGCTTTGGCGTACTGCGTCCATAAGCCCAACTTCAACAGCCTGGCGTGCCTGGCCAATGGCACTGACGAGAGCACGGGCATTGGAGCGACCATGTCCTACCATTACGAGGCCATCCAAGCCTAACAGGGGGATGGCTCCGATTTCTGCCGGATCCAGGTCTTTGCGAATGCCTGCAAAGGCAGGGCGGGCCAGTGCGCCACCGATCTTTGTGCGCAATGAACTCATCATGCCCTGGCGAATACTGTCCGTCATGTACTTGGCGAGGGCTTCGCTCACTTTGAGGATCACATTGCCAGTAAATCCATCGGTAACGACCACGTCAGCTTCTCCGGCAAAAACCTCTTTGCCTTCCACATTGCCGATAAAATTGAGCCCGCTGGTTTCTAGCAGCGGGTAGCTTTCTTTGACGAGGTCATTGCCTTTGCCGGCTTCTTCTCCATTGGAGATCAAACCAACGCGGGGATTGTTCTTGCCAAGCACGGTTTCAGCATAGGCCGATCCCATTTTAGCAAACTGTAGCAAGAATTCCGGACGACACTCAGCATTGGCGCCGATGTCCAACAGTACGGTCTTGCCGCCTTTGACGGGGAATAAGGCACACAGGGCTGGGCGCTTGACACCTTTGATACGTCCCAGCGTGAACAGGCCGACCGTCATGGCGCCGCCAGTATTTCCAGCAGTTACAAAGGCATCTACTTCGCCATCTTTCAGCATTTGCATGCCCACGGCCATGGAATTTTGGGCCTTGCCGCGTGCCGACCGGGCCGGTTTGTCGGTCATGTCCAAAGTTTCTGGGGCGTGTACAACGCGAACATTGGAAGCGTTGTGCTTCTTTAACAGGGGGTTGAGTTTGTCCTCATGACCTACCAGGATGACTTCATCGCCGAACTGTCGGGCCGCCTGAACAGCGGCCAGCACTTCGGGTTCGGGATGGTTGTCGCTACCCATCCCGTCCAACACGATGCGCATGGGGGCTCCTTGACGCCAGAGCAGAGACAAAACCCGTCTGGCTTGACTTTAACAATGGGCCGATTATAATACGCCTGCCCTCAAACTGGGGTTACAGACTTCAGTTGTGTACATATGCGCTGGTGCTGGAACTGGTAGACAGGCACGGTTGAGGGCCGTGTGTCGCAAGGCGTGTGGGTTCGATTCCCACCCAGCGCACTTCAAGACCGCTATCTGGCGGTCTTTTCTTTTTGGGAAATAGCAAGTAGTTATTGGAAATTGGCAATTAGAGATTTGTGTCTGGAGATTCGAGACTACATTCAGATATATCTACTGAAATAGATACTGCTATCTCTAATATAATATGTGCATCTATTTGATTTTCAGGAGCTTCTATGTCTGCCATTTTTCCTTCTCCAGAGTGGGTAACCAGCCTTTCCGATAAGCTCAATAGTGATGAAAAATATGGTCAGACGGCCCATAAATGGGAGGGGGACCTGATGTTCTTAATTGAACCGGGAGACGGCCTGGAAGAGGAAATGCAGATCTACCTTGACCTGTGGCACGGGAAATGTCGCGATGGCTACATTGTGGAAAAGGGCAAGGACCAAGAAGCTGCCTTTGTTTTGCAAGCGGCTTATGGCAATTTTTCACGTGTGTTGACCGGCAAGCTTGACCCCATGCAGGCGATGATGACGCGCAAGCTAAAAGTGCAGGGAAGCATGGCCTACATGATGCGCAATGTGCCTACCGTATTGGAATTCGTGCGCTGCGCCCAGGAGATCACAGATAGTTATATTGGCCAAGAAGTCTAAATGACCTTGCAACCCATCCTGACGGTTGACCTCACTGCCGGGGAGATCGGCCAATTTAATGTGCCCGCGGAATGGGAAAGGGATTATCTGGGGGGGGCGTCATTGGCGGCGCGCATGCTTTACGATGAACTGACTCCTGAGCTTGATCCTCTTTTACCAGAAGCGCCTTTGCTATTCCTTAATGGGCCGCTGTCCGGGACTGCTGGGCCTGCGGTGGGGCGCTTTGTGACCTGCGGCAAGTCCCCGGCGACTGGGCTGTGGGCGGAGTCAAACTGTGGGGGCTTCTGGGGGCCTGAATTGCGCAAGGCGGGTTTTGATGGGGTGTTGATCCACGGGCGGGCGGAAAAACCAGTTTATATATGGATCAAGGATGATGAGGTGGAGCTACGCACTGCGGAGAATATTTGGGGAATAGAGACTTATCAAGTTCAGGAAATGATTTTGAAAGAATTGAATGTCAATGGAGCGCGGGTAGCGACGATTGGCCCTGCAGGAGAGAGGCAAATCCCGTTCGCATTGATCCTTACCGACCACGGACGTGTGGCCGGTCGCACAGGTATGGGAGCTGTGATGGGGTCCAAGAATCTGAAAGCGGTGGCGGTCAAAGGCACTGCCACGGTGCCGGTGCTGGATGCCAAGGCATTCGCTCCAGTGCGCTCCAAGGCCAACCGTGATCTACGTGAAGACTCTGTTACCAGTGCACTACGTGAGTTGGGTTCGGCCAGCGCTTCGGATTACTTTGATTATCTGGGGGAAAGTTCGAAAAAAGGCTTTTCGCGAGGATCAATGGAAGGTTTTGAGCGTGTTTCCGGCTCAAGTTTCAGCGAAAGTTTGTTGGTGGGCGTGAGTGCCTGTCACGCCTGCGTGATCGCCTGCGGGCGAGTAGTGGCACTTTCGGAAGGCGACAAACGCAAGGGGCCTGAATATGAAACCATCATGGGCTTTGGACCAAATCTCTGGATCGATGATAAAGATTTCATCACTCGAATGGGGGAGTTGTGTGACCGATATGGCATGGATGTTATCAGCTTGAGCAATACGATAGGTTTGGCCTTCACATTATTCGAGCTAGGCGTTATTGCAGAAGGCGACATAGGTGGGATGAAGCTTCAGTGGGGTGATATGGAAACTGTCGAGAAACTGATTCATATGACTGCCAGACAGGAAGGATTTGGCGCACAGTTGGCAGAGGGAGCCAGAGCATTAGGGCAACAGTACGCGGCTGAGGAACGAGCTATACAGGTCAATGGTTTGGAAGTGGCTTATCATGATCCAAGGGGGGCATCGGGTATGGCGCTGGTGTACGCTACATCTCCACGTGGTGCCTGCCATAACCAATCGGATTATTTCCTGGTCGATATCGGCCAGGTTGAGACAGAATTGGGGATGGAGTTCTTTGACAGGCAAGCAGGTGCTGAAAAAGCGACCAATGTGGCCCGGCACCAGGATTGGCGGACAGTCTTTAATGCGTTGGTGATCTGTTTCTTCGCCAATGTGGCTCCACAAACAGTGGTGGATCTGATCAATCCGGCCTGTGGTTTGGATTGGAAAATCGAGGACATGCTGTTAGCAGGGGAGCGGGCATGGAACCTTAAGCGGGTGATCAACAACCGCCTGGGTATCAGCAAAGAAAATGACCGTTTGCCAAAGCCTCTGTTAGATCCCTTGCCTGATGGTGGCTCGGAAGGTTACATAATCGATCTTGATGCTATGCTGAAAGTATATTATGAAGCGCGCGAATGGGATCCTGATACGGGGTTTCCGACCCAGAAAAAGTTGAAGGAACTGGGATTGGATTGGGTGGCAGACGATTTGAAGGAGCTTTGATCATTTTTACTATAGTCCAATGATTTGTGAAAATTTACACTATTGGGGTGGATGTGAAGATAAAATAGCTAAAAATTCCAATACTAGGTTCGGAAATAATCATAGAGAAATCAATGTCCCCAAAATTTGTATCGGTTGAAGAAATGATTGCCATTGAAAAGGCGGCGGATGCCAGCGGGCATTCTTATGCCCAAATGATGGAACACGCCGGACGCGGCATGGCTGAAATCATCCTCGAAAGCTATGGGCAATTAGCAGATAAGAGCGCCTTAGCATTGGTAGGCAAAGGCAATAATGGGGGTGATGCTCTGGTTGCGCTGGACCATTTGAACCAGGCAGGCTGGCAGACGACAGCGCTGATCGTAAATGGCAGGGGAAAAGATGAACTTGTAGAGCGCCTGGTCGGGCAGAGTGAACTCCTCTGGACCGACAAAAACGATGCTGAGGCTTTGGGACACTTGCTCAGCAACCACAGCGTGTTTGTTGACGGTTTATTGGGAACGGGTATTAAATTGCCTCTAAGTGGAGAGGCCAGCCAACTTCTTGCTCAAGTGCAGCGATCCCTTTTGTTAATGGAACCAACCCCAAAAATTGTAGCTGTAGATTGTCCATCCGGGATGGATTGCGACACTGGCGAGGTAGCTCCTGAAACACAACGTGCTGATTTGACTGTCTGTATGGCAGCGGTAAAAAAGGGCATGTTGACCTTGCCTGCTTTTGAATATCTGGGGCAATTGCGTATAGCCAGTATCGGATTACCTGATGGATTAGGGGCTTATTCAGAGGTCCAGCGCTTTGTAGTCGAAGGTGATTGGGTTAGAGAGGCATTGCCGGAGCGACCCCTGGATGCACATAAAGGCACCTTTGGCAAAGTTATGATCATTGCAGGATCGCGCAATTACAGTGGGGCCAGTTTGTTGGCGGCGCGGGCGGCATTTCGTTCCGGTTCAGGCTGGGTCATGCTGGCTGTGCCTGAACCACTGCAATCCGGTCTTGCGGGTCATTTCCCCGAAGCGACCTGGATACCCCTGGCACATGTAGACAGTGCCATCGCTCCAGCAGCAATACAAGAGATCAATGAAAACCTGGGAGTCGCTAAGAGTCTTTTACTTGGGCCGGGTTTGGGATTAGCTACAGTGACCGAAGCTTTTGTGCAGGAATTACTCAGCCCAGATTTGCCCCCAATGGTGATCGATGCCGATGGGCTAAAGTTGTTGGCGAGGGTGGATAACTGGTGGGAGAAGTTGCCCGCGGATAGTGTCTTGACGCCCCATGCAGGTGAGATGTCTATCTTAACGGGAATGGATCGGGCTTCTATTCAGCCTAACCGCTTAGAGTTAGCGGAGCAATTTGCATCTCAGTGGGGCCACATTGTAGTGTTGAAGGGCGCTTTTACAGCCATCGCAGCACCAGATGGACGCACGGCGATAATCCCTGTAGCCAGCCCGGCATTGGCACGCGCTGGCACGGGAGATGTTTTGGCGGGCATCATTGCAGGGCTGCGCGCTCAGGGCATGGAAGCCTTTGAGGCAGCTGCCGCCGGGGCCTGGCTGCATGGGCAAGCAGGTTTGAATGCAGCACAAAGTGTGGGCAGCACGGCGGCTGTTTTGGCCGGAGATCTGGTAGGCGAGTTGGGGCCTCTGTTGAAAAAGGGGAGTAGGTAAGTCTTTATTTCTCCCTGAAGCTTTCTAATAGTTCGTACAATGCGACGCCATCCCCTAGGCTTTGAATGACGTGGCCTTCGCCTGCCATGACCTGCAAGCTAGCATCTCCTCCCAACTCATTGAGACTAGTTTCAGTATCCTGCATAGCGCCGACCCAGCCCTCATCCAGTTCGCCAACGAACATGGTTACAGGGATGTTTACCAATAGATTCAGTTTGTTCTTATCCTCTCCACGCGGAAAACCGGGCAAGGCCAGTACAGAATGAACCAAATCTGCATTGCCTGTAGCAATTCGAAAGGCGCTGATACCACCGTTGCTGATGCCTGCTATATGGTATTTGCCGCCTTCCGGTTGGAATTCCTCAGCAGTCTTTGATAAGAATTCAGGAATGAGCGCCTCTGAACCCTGGAAGAAAAGTACCCCATCTGGGGCAATGGGGCTGAGGATGATCCAGCCGTTTTCGATGGCCCCATTAGCAAAGAAGCTGAAACCGGCATCGACCATGTCTCGGGTTTGGCCGCCGGGTGGAAGTAGTAACAGGATGGGGTAAGTCTGTTGAGCGTCGAAATTGGCGGGTAAAACCAGGCCATAATGCAACTGTGTTCCCGAATCTAAAGACATGGAGCGGAATTCCATAATGGGCTCCTCATTGGGGGTTGGTTCTATAGCCGCTGGTTCTGAGTTTGAACAGGCGTACAAAATGGGAAATATCAGGAAAAATAATCCTAGGCGACCGAGTGAGAATTTATGCATGCCTACACCTCAATGAGGAAGTTGCTCATTTTTCATAACTTGTTCTATCTAAAGACAAAATGTGGGACTGTTCTTTTACCTTACATACTACAATTTCTCACGATAGAGACACCAGCCTAAAGAGAGACTTGTTCCTGAACGTCCAAACGCAAAAGACCCGCCATGGCGGGTCCTTTTTGTAATAACTGTTGAACTGGTTAGCTCTTCTTTTTGGCGGCAGGGGCTTTCTTTGCTGCACCATCTTCGGCAGGGGCCTCGGCTTTTTCTGCCGGGCGGGCTGCGTCAACAACTTTTTCGATGCGGCTGCGCTGTTCTTCCAGCACAACCTGACCGCGAGCACGCAGGTCATCGGCGCGCTGGCGGGCTTCTTCGGCCAGTTCTTCTGCGCGTGTGCGTGCATCTGCTGCTGCTTCCTCAGCACGAGCATAAGCCTGCTCTGCGGTTTCAACCGCGCGGTCGCGTACTTCCAAACCTTTATCTTTGATCAATGTACGAGTTTCTTCACCGGACTGGGGGGCCATAAGCAGGGCAACTACTGCGCCTACCATGCCGCCGATCACAAAACCGGATAAAAAGCTACCAAGATCATCACGTTCAGCCATTGTTACACTCCTTCAACAAAATTCGTTGTCTAATTGTAAATTCAGGAAACCTATTTTAGCGCCCAATGTTGAGTAAATCAAGCATGCGGCGTACTACGGCCAAATATTCGTTTAATTTTACGACAGGCTCGACCATGTTTTCGCTCAGAAAAGTAGCTGTACCACGCAAGGTATTGGCCGTCTCGTTAGTGGATTCGAGGATGGGTTGGATCTCGTTTTGTAGCAAGTTGATCAGGCGGGCAAGCTGGATAAGCAAAATGACGAGGGCTAGCCCGATGACTGCAAATTCTAAGGCAAGTAGGATGATCATGACATCGCGAAAGACTGTGGTAGTTTCAGGATTGTCTATCGCCAGAAAAATTCCACCAATCAATAACCCAACCAGAAGTAGTAAAAATGCAACTGCTCCAACGACCATTAACCGTTGCTGTCGAAGTTCTTGTGGAGTCAGCTCGGGTTCTTGAGTTTGAGGCGCTTCTATCTGCGGATAACCATTACTGCTTTCTGTCATAGCAGCCGTATTATACGCCAAGTTATTCGCATTTCTATTTGAGCTTTATAAACCTCTCAGGCGTTGGAACCAGAACCACATGACATCTTCGGCCGGCTTGCCATGCACCGATATGGACACCCCCTCCAGTTCAACCGGTGGATAATAGCCCTGGGACATGAAGCCACTGATCCAGGATTTACCGTTGATGACGTTAAAGAATGCAGCGTAAACATCAACCTGTTCTTGCAAGTCGGGTGTCAGGGCTGTAGCTGCAGGAGAGCCGGGAGCTAACTCTGCCAGGCTGAGGCAGTTGCCTTCAGGGGCCGCGGCACAACCAGCTATGCCACCATTGGCTGATGGGTAGCCAGCCATGACCACAATTGGTAATTCAAAGCGCTGCTGAATAGGAAGAATGTCATCGTTAAGTAAATTACTTAATCTTGACTCGATCTCAGATTGGGGTGCATCGGCGCTGTTCCCCAGTGGGTGATTGAGCTGGATGACGATTAGGTCCGTCTGTTTTAAAAATGAAGGCTGGAGGCGCACTCCATCCGGATAGGGAAGTACCCAGGCAATCGAACCATCGAAATGAATGTGCAGGTCAGCAATGAGCGCGCTCCATTTCTGGTCCGCAAAATCGGCGGGCAGATTGGTGTTGCCACCGTTATTCAGTTTGCCACCGGGCAACGCGGGGGTGAGCCACTCGCCACCCAGGATGAGCATACCCGCACCATTGCGTTGGGCCATATTGGCGTGATGGATGTAAAAAGTGCGGACGCGCTCAAACCAGGTATTCCACCAGGATTCAGTAAGTTGGGCTTTTAACCACCAGTCCTCGGGGGTATCAGGGAAGTTTGCTCCTGGATAAATGGCGACATTCAAACCATTGGCTTTGGCCGTGTCGATCATGCTTACACTGTTTGGCCAGAGGATATCCTGCCCAGGCTCTAAAGCGAGGTTGGGGGCATTATGGTCTACAAAAGTCCAGGTGGGGGTCAATGTGACCCAATTGCCGCCACTGCTTGCAATGTGTTCGAAAGTAGATGGAGTATAGCTGTCCCAGGAAGGGCGGTAATCTGGATCGAAGGCCACGCCTGCAATGAAGCTGCTACCCCTTACCTCAATATTGGTAGCTTCTATGGTGGTCGTGCCAAATTCGGGGCTAAGCCAGTGCCAGTCATCCAGGATGTCGGTGAGGTAGGGTTCCTTCAAAATGTCCGCATCCAGGTAGCGGTATTGATTAAACTCGGCTGTGGCGATTTCCCCTAAGGTGCCGCATTGGGCGTCGCGACAAAAGCGATAATTCAAACCGTCTGGCACGTCGATGGGACTATAAAGGCGCAGGCCCCAGCGATTGTCCTCGGCATGCCACATGGGTAGTGGCTCCATCCATTCGTCCAATTCAAACTGGATGTATATCTCGTCCGTGGCGGGTGTGTAGGCCGGGAAATGGAAATCGAACCAGATCGGTTCCGCGGAGTCTGATTGCCAGGTGGAGATCACATCCAATACTCCTAAACCCTCGCCGCTTTCCGGCACAATGATCTGGCGCAGACGAAAATCACCCAGACCAGTATGTTCGGCATTCCACATGCCATCTCCCAGCGTGTATTTGTAGCGCAAATCGGCTCCGGCGGGCAGCGAAAGTGTGATGGTGTAGTTATTATCATCAAGCTGTTGCAGGATGGGCATGCGTTTTGCTAGGGTGCTGACCCCGCCATCGAGGTCTGCAAAGGTGTTGCCGAATTGCAGGAAGTTGCCAGCGAAACGGATAGGCACCCCAACAGTAGTGTTCTCCGGGGCACGCACGTTAAAGGTCACGTCCACAAAATCGGTAGGGGTGAGTTGCAAAGAAGCCGGAGTAGCCGAGGCGCTTTTGACGATGGCTTCCTGTTTAAAGGTACGGTAGCTGCCGTCCAGGGCATAACCAATAATAAAGTGTTTGCCCTCTGAGAGACCATCCAGGACAAATGATCCGTCCGAGGCGGTGAAAGTGCGGATGCCGCCTGCCACAACCATCAAGTTAGGGATAGGCACACCGTTATTGATATTGAGGGCTTCACCAACGATACGACCTGTAGCCACTATGGCTGGGGTATCTTCCCAACGGCTGACCACGTCTGAGACGGTGGCAGGGCCGTCGACGTAATACATGCGATAACGCACATCACGCCCGTCTGCCGCTTTTTCGTAGACGCGTTCATCTCCCACGCGTGAATAGCGATATTTGACCACGCTGCCGACCGGCACACGAAGAGTGGCCGTGTAACGAAGGGGAGTTATCTGGGTGAGTGCCTGATGTGAGGGATTGAATGGCAATCCGGTGACTTCATCCACCACAGAGAATTGCACGACCGTCCCCGCGGGTGTGTTGGCGGGGATGTTGACCTCGAAGGTGATCTCAGCTTCGGGGAGACTGGTGCTTTCTTGAATAGATGTTGAAAAGCCGGGGCTCTGAGCAGTTTGCGTGGCAAAAGCCTCGTTGGGGGTGAGATTACAACTGCCCAGGCCAAGCAGCACAAAGCAGCTGAGGATAAGCGCTAGGCGGCGCGCTATGCTGACCTCTGTAATAAACGACGACCCTGAGCAATATATGCCATGATAATGCTCACAAGATACAGCACGACAAGTGGAATGAGGACCAACATCATGTTAATTGGATCAACCGTTGGTGTTACGGCTGCAGCGAATATGGCCATGATCACTATAGCAATGCGCCATTGGTTGCGCAACATTTCAGCCTTCAGGATACCCATAGCTGAAAGCACGTAGCTAAGTAGAGGAGCTTCAAAGGAAATGCCGATCCAAAACAACAAACCAGTTACGAAGCTGAGATAGGAAGAAGGACGCGGCAGCGTGGGAATGCCCATGAAGTTGAGCAGCACAGGTAAAGCCGTGGGCAAGATGAAGAAATAGGCGAAGGCCATGCCGCTAACAAAAAAGATGAATACAAGGGGAATGGCAAATAGACCAATAAAACGGGCTTTCCGAGAAAGGCCGGGAGCTGCAAACAAAAGTAATTCAAGGCTGATATAAGGGATGGAGATAGAGAAACCACTTAACAGGGTCACACGCATAACCACGCCCACCGGCTCAGTAACTTCGATGGCCTGCAAACTGTCAATGCCGCCGATTGGCTCCGCCAGGAAATCCATAATAGGAGTTACAAATGTGAAGGCGATGGCACAGGCTACTGTCAATACAATGACCGAACGCATCAAGTGGCGGCGTAGGGCGTCCAAGTGGATGAGGATGTCACTGGGGTTTTCTGCCGCTCGCTGGATCGAGTCACCGATAGGCACGTCTTCCGGCTCTTCCCCAAAGAATTCGCGCAAACCCTGGAAGAGTCGCAAAAATGGAGTGAGGATCGTTTTGATGATGCTGAAAGTTACACGCACCGGGTAAGTGATGATCTGCCAGGTGGTGCGAAGAACATATTTCATTTAGGTATCCGATTCTTTACCGGCTTCAGTGTCTTGGTCAGATATTTTTGCATTGCCATTGGCTGGCTTTTCGTTCGCAGGGGGTATTTTTGTCCAGGCATCCAGCGAACGATCTTTACCTGAAATCTCTTTTTCCACGTCCTTGCCTAACTCACGCATCTCGTCAATGCCTGCCTGCCGCGCAAGGGTATTGGGTAGGTTGCGAATGGACTTTGAAGTTTTCTGCATGGAGCGCCAGGTTTCCGAGGTCATCAATTGCCGCAGGTATTTGCCGATCTGGCCGCCAACTTTGACCATATCTGTGGGGCCTAGCACCAACAAAATTATCAAGAAGATCATGCCCAATTCGAGTGGGCCAATTCCTAGAAAATCCATCAGTCACTCTTCGAAGTTAAAACTTTAATTGCTATACGTATATCATTTTCACGTTCTGCGAGACTGCCCAATACGCCGTTGATGAAACGAGGGGTGGTGTCGGAACCATATTTTTTCGCAAGTTCAATGGCTTCGTTTATCGCTACTTTGATAGGGGTCTCACCTTTAACGGCAAACTCCCAGAGGGCGATCCTCAAAAGGTTGCGGTCAATGCTGGCAACCTGATCAATGGGCCATTCGGGGGCGTGATCGGCAATGAACTGGTCCAACTCATCACGGATAGGAGCGACGCCGATCACGATCTGGCGGGCGAAATCTTCGAGCCGTGCTTCCATAGGGGTTTCAGCAAAACGAGCATCGAGAACGATGCCCGCTGGATGCTCCGTGAGGTCGATTTCGTACAGGGCTTGCAGCGCCAGGCTGCGCGCCTTTGTGCGCGGTTTCATCCGCTAATCCTGGCCCTCCGCATCGTAGTGGATATCTTCGATGTGGATATTGATGTGCCCTGCTTCCATGCCCACCATTTCTTCAATGGCACGGGCAATGGCTTGTTGGACGTTGCGGCTGACTTCTCGGATATTGATGTTCTTGTCCATGACCACGTAGACGTCGGCATGCACGGTCTTGTCCTCGATATTGATGCGCACACCATCCTCGATGTGGCTACGTTGCCAGAGGCGCTCAACTCCACCGGGCACAGCACTCATGCGACTGACGCCATCGACTTTGAGGGCGGTCAAGCGGGCGATAGACAACAATACGTCCGGGGCGATGGTGGTGATGCCGGGAGGTCGGGTTTCTTTACTCATATGCTTTATACAATTCCTGTTGGCGTTTTGTTACGCCATGGCCATGCCACCATCCACAGCCAGGGTTTGGCCGGTGATGTAGCTGGCTTCATCGGATACAAGGAAGGCGGCAGCCACGGCAATGTCTTGCGGCTCACCTTTGCGTCCCAGCGGGATCAAATCCTGGAAGCCTTCCTTGGCTTCTTCAGGTACGCCTTCCCAAATATCAGTTTCCACGTAGCCCGCTGCCAGCGCATTGACCGTGATGTTTCGGGCAGCGACTTCACGAGCGAGAGCTTTGGTAAAGCCGATCTGTCCGGCTTTAGAGGCGGAATAATTGGTTTGTCCGGCGTTGCCGATCTGTCCAGAGACGGAGGTGATGTTGAGAATGCGCCCATAACGTTTGCGCATCATGTGGCGCACGGCGGCTTTGGAACAATTGAAGGTGCCTTTCAAGTTGGTGTCCTGCACATCGTCCCAGTCTTTTTCCTTCATCATCATGATGAGTGTGTCGCGGGTGATGCCTGCATTGTTGACCAGGATATCAAGGTTGCCGAATTCATCAATGGCAGTTTTGATCAGATCCTGGGCGGCTTCAAAGTCTGCGATATTGGCCTGTACGGCTTTGGCTTTGACGCCCATACCCTCAATGGCCTTGACGACCTCGTCAGCAGCATCACTGGAGCTGACGTAGTTAACCACGACATTGGCGCCACGGCTGGCGAGCTCAAGGGCGATGGCTTTGCCAATACCGCGTGAACCTCCGGTGACGACTGCGCTTCGACCTTCAAGCGGTTTTTCGCTTGCTGGGGACATGCAAAACTCCTCGTTTGTCTAAGTGGGGGCTATTATACCAACGAAGCGTTTCAGGCGCTTCGCGTAGAAGATGGTTTACGGGTTGTTTATACGGGTGGGCCACCAGCGCCAACCCATGCGTGAGAGCACATCTGATTTCGTGAACTGGTGAAGTAGGACCCCGCCAAAATGGGCCAGGAAAAGCAAGATGTACAACTTGGAAACAATATCGTGGACGCGTAATGGCGCGGCATGGTGCACGCTTGCGGGAGTAACGTTCCAGGGGAACAGACCTGTACCGCTGGCAAGTAAGGCCGCAATGCCGCTGCCTGCCATGATGAGGGTTAGGAGGTGCAGGCCGTAATGTGTACCACGGTAGGCCAGTTGATTCCAGCGTGGCATGTCTTCGGGGATATCCGGGGTCGGTTCGGAAATGCGCCACAATAGTCGAGCAGCTTCTATGACCAGTATGAAGATACCGATAGCTACATGGGTTTGGTAGAGGAGGGTGCGAAAGGTGCTGTCGTCCATGCGAGATATCAAAATACCCATGGGCAGCATCGACAACACAAGGAGAGCCACTGTCCAATGGAAGATTTGGGAAACGCGCCCGTAGGTTTGCGAACTGCTTTTGAGCATGACTAACCGGCGAGGAGCTTCTGGAAATCTTCTGGAGTGCCCAATGTGAAACGCTTGCTTTTACGGTCAATGCGTTTCACCAGGCCAGTCAACACGTCTCCGCTACCGATCTCAATAAATGTGTCCACGCCCTGCTCCAGCATGTATTGAATAGATTCTGTCCAGCGTACCCTGGCATTAAGTTGGGCCTGGAGATCAGCGCGAATGTGCTCCACGGTGGTCAACGGTTTAGCAGTTACATTACCAATGATGGGAACCTGGGGGGTCTCGATAGGGGCAGCGTCAACAGCCTGATTAAAATCGGTCTGAGCGTAGCTCATCAAGGGGGAGTGGGCTGCGATACTGACGGCTAATTTGACGACCTTGCGGGCGCCAGCTTCTTCGGCTAAAGGCAAAGCTCTATCGACGGCAGCGTTGTGCCCGGAAATGACCACCTGTCCGGGACAATTGTCATTGGCGACCTGAACGATCTCGTCCGGTGTACTGGCTTGCATACAGACCGCTTCGGTCTTAGGGATATCCAGGGCGATGATGGCAGCCATGCCCCCGGGAGCTGCTTCGCCAGCAGCTTTCATCAGTTCACCACGGCGACGGGCCAGTTGCACGGCATCTTCAAATGGCAAGGCACCTGCGGCGACCAAGGCGCTAAGTTCGCCCATGGAATGTCCGGCCACAAAGGCAGGTTGGAAATCTGCCCACTCTTCTTGGAGCAAGCGCAGCGCGGCCACAGAATGCACCAGCAAAGCCGGTTGGGTGTTGACCGTGTCGTTAAGTTCATCTTCCGGGCCTTCCCAGGCCAGCTTGGATAGTTCGAAACTCAAGACGGCATTGGCGCGCGCAAAGGTTTCTTCGGCGAGTGGATACGATTCAGACAGGCCGGCTCCCATGCTAACTTCCTGGGATCCTTGTCCGGGGAATAAAAAGGCTGTTTTTTGGGGATCGAATGGGTTCATAACGCTCTCTTAAATGCAAAACGGGCCGAAAGGTTACGGCCCGTTGCTGTTTTACTCGCGTTCTACGCTGATGACTTCGCGGCCTTTGTAAAAACCGCAGTGGGGGCAAACGTGATGCGGCAAGCGCATATCACCGCAATTGCTGCATTGCACCAAATTGCGAGGCTTGAGGGCATCATGCGCCCGGCGGCGGTCACGGCGACCCTTGGAAATCTTTCGCTTTGGAAGCGGGGTCATGTCATTTTCTCCTGATAAATCGTCTATCCAAACAAATACCCGCCATTTGGCAGGCGCAGAGGATTATATAAGCTTGCCGAGATGGTGTCAAGGTGAGTATGGGTGATATTAACACGGGCGACCGGCCGGTCGCCCCTACTGTGTGTATTCATCCGCGCCAATGTCAGGTGCACCACCATTGGGTCTAATTTGCCCATCAAAATCCTCAAGGATTTCAGGAAGAGATGAAGCCTGATCGATGGCTTCCAGAGCTAACACAGTCAGATGTAGATCAGCGTTTTCTGGTGAGACAAACCAATCCAGTGAAGCAGTTGTGATATCGCCTGAACTTGTCGCGCCTGCGCCATCCCTATAAGTCAGGATATCCAGATTTGTCAGGTTGTTGGTGAAAACTCCCTGGCTATCTGCGAAGCGCGCTTCCATACCCCAGGTTAGGCCATCAGCAGGGTTTAGCAGCATCACCGTGTTATGGGCGACCAGCCAACCGGTAGCGTGTACCATTTCGATAGCTACGTCGTGGGGCAGGCTGGCATATATGAAATTGTTGCGCACGATGCCGCCAGTATGGTCGCCTGCTTCACCACCAGCGTTGCCGAAAGCAATGCCCTGATAACAATCCACCAGCGTATTGCGCTCTACAATCGTGCCGGACGAGCCAGACCAGAATAGGATGGTTGGGACGGGGTCATTGCTGGCTGTACGGATGCGTTCCCAGCGGTTGTCGCGGATGACCCAATTATGAGCGTTGTGAGCACTAATGCCATTGGTGTAGTTGTCTGGGGCGCTGGTTGTGTATTCCAATAAGGAACAGGCTACTACACCGCCATCGCTGCCATCCCCAACGGGATTGACTTTGACTAACTGGTCGCGGCTGTTAAGTATGTGCAGGTTGAATAACAAAGGACGGTCGGCACCCTGGATGGCGATGCCGTGATCGGTCGTGTTTTGAATAGTGAGATTGGCAATGGTGACATCATCACTTTCGACCATGATGCCAAAATAGCCGTTCTCCATACCACCGAAGTCGAGGACAACATCAGCCCGGTTGCCACTGGTTCCAAATAAGGTGATGCCATCGTTGACGATATGGAGGAAATTCTGCATTTCGTAGGTACCCGGCTCGATTAGGATAGCTGTGCCGGGAGCGGCACTGAAGGCTTGTTCCCGCAACTCCGCCTCGTTATTGACCGTGATAGCTGGCCCTTCGGGTTGGGGAAGTGGTTGGCAGGAGCCTTCAGTCGGTTGGTCAACTGTGTTATTCAGTGGGGTTGTGGCAGCATTCTCATTGGCCTCGATCTGAAAGACGTGCACCACGGATTTATATTCGTCCGCCAATCTCTCAAAGACGTACAGTAAACCGTTTTCACGGTCAAAGGCCACCGCTCCCACAAGGTCACGTTTATATTCGGCCGGATTTAGTTCGGGGGCATATAGATATGGAGTGAGATCCAGGGATGCATAAGGTTGCGGCTCGAAGGTCTCTATCTGCCCTTGAGCAACGGCAGCCAGTTCATTGGTGTCGTAGAAGATCAATTGGGCTTGATAGCTCTCTGCCCAGTAGCCGCGGTTGTCATAGGGCCATTCGGGAACCTCAGGGCAGGTAGGCGGGGTTTGTTCGGCGCAATCGTAATCCCACTCAACACCGTTTGAGAAGCCGTACCAGGAAGCTCCCATGGCTTTGGTACCCGCAAATATGACGGCTGATTGCGAGCCGCTGGTCAGCCAGGCTGCGCCCCACCAATGATCGGATTCCTGGTAGCTGTTCATAGCCATGCTCAGGTCTGTGGTGATCTCGACATTACCCGGTTCCTGGATGCCGTATAGGAGTAGAGGCGTGGTGTTATTGAGGTTGGAGTTGGGGGCTGGCGGATTGCCATCTTCCCATGGTGCATAGGCGATGAGCACAGGGCCAAAACCACCCCATACACCCTCCCGGAAGCGCCCGGTTGCAAGGCGTTGGCCAGAGAGATAGGCATTGGCAAAATCTTCCGGGATCTCAAATAAATAGTCACTGGTAATGTAATTGGTGTATTCGCCAAACAACCAGGGGCCGGCGGCCTGGGGGTTTGACAGATTCAATTCACTCCAGCCATGCGAAGCTTCGAAGTCCTGAAAGTGTTGGCCCCAGACGAAATGTAGCTTCCCGCTTGTTTGATCCCCCTGAGGAGGCAGGTAAGCGATATCTGCAATAGGTATAGCCAATTCCTCAGCGTTGAATATGCTAGAGGTATTGTCCTGAAATGGCTGCAATGTTGAGGCTGTATTCAAATCTTCCAGATTGGACGAAATCACCGGGACCGGGATATCGATCTCAGATACGAAGAGCTGCTGGTCGTGCCCGACGCCAAACAGTGATCCTGGGAAACCATCATCTGGACCTTGTGGGTCGCCTACAGGATAGTAGGTAGCACCTTGCCCACTGTAATCCCAATCCGAACCCCCGGAGGCATCTGGCAGGCGAAAGGCTCCCAGGTAGGTAAGGTCTTCGGGCTGGATGCGCCCGGCTGGTTGAATTTCTTGTGTATCGGGCTCAACATCTGGTAATTCCCCGCTTTGCGACGGAGCTACTTGTGGCTCTTCAATTTCGGGTTCTGGTGGTGGACTCTGGGATATTGGTAGAGTGCAGGCGAGTATCCCTAACAAGAGCAGGCTTAATCCCCAATTCAATTTGGAGCGGTGCATGGTTAGCCCCTTGATCTACGGTAGTTATTCGGTTATGTTCATTATTACTCAAAATCAAGGAGTTGTGAAGAATTGCGCAAATAGCCCTTTTTGCCTAGTAATTCATAAAAGAAAGCCCAGGTTCGAGAACCTGGGCTTTGAAGGATTATTTTGTTGACCGATGAATTGTTATTCAGTCCCCACCTGAGAGCGCAAATAGGCTTCAATGAAAGTGTTCAGGTCACCGTCCAGAACCGCCTGAGTATTACCCATTTCATGTTCTGTGCGATGGTCTTTGACCATCTGGTAGGGGTGCAGCACATAGGAACGAATCTGGCTGCCCCATTCGGCTTTCTGATATTCGCCGCGCAATTCAGCCAGTTCTTTATCTTTTTCGCGTTGCAAGACTTCCAATAAGCGTCCCTTCAATACCTTGAGGGCATTCTCGCGGTTCTGGGTTTGAGAGCGTTCGTTCTGGCAGGAGGCCACAATGCCCGTGGGGATGTGCGTGATGCGTACAGCCGTGTCATTCTTCTGCACGCTTTGGCCGCCCGCGCCACCCGCCCGGAAGGTTTCGATCTTCAGGTCATTGGGGTTGATCTCAATTTCAGCATCGTCTTCCACCTGCGGAAGGACTTCGACCTGGGCAAATGAAGTGTGACGGCGGTTTGATGAGTCGAAGGGGGAGATACGTACCAGGCGATGGACACCCTTCTCGGCATGCAGATATCCATAGGCGAAGTTGCCTTCTACACCGATAGTGACGCTTTTGATGCCCGCCTCTTCACCTTCTGTGGTGTCCAGCAATTCTGTTTTGTAGCCCTGCTGTTCGGCCCACCGCAAATACATGCGCTGCAACATGGCGGCCCAATCTTGTGAATCAGTGCCGCCCGCCCCGGCATTAATGCTCAGGAGCGCATGCCCCCTGTCATAATCACCGGAGAGCAATGTAGATAATTCGCGCTGGTCGACAAGTTGTTCGATTTCAGTGATCTCGGGCTCGAGTTCACTGCGGAGGTCTTCATCGTTCAGCTCGGCTAGTTCACGGGCATCGGCAATGCGTTGTTCCAGACTACGCCAGGCCTCGATCTCGTCGCGTGTCGAGGCAAGCTGCTTCATGACACGTTGGGCATTCTCCTGGTCATCCCACAAGTCGGGAGCCTGGGATTCTTTTTCGAGTTCGGCTAATTGGGAATCGAGTTTATCCAGGTCAAAGTCGCACCAGCAGCGCCTGGATTTTTTCTTCGCTCTCGATGATACGTGTGATCAAGTCTTGCATAATATCTCTATTCTAATCAAAATCGGCCAGAATGCTTTCAATAAAGGCATCAGGGTCAAATACAGTCAGATCTTCTGGTTTTTCACCCAGACCTGCGAAGAGGATCGGCAAACCCAGAATTTCCTGGATAGCAAAGGCCATGCCGCCGCGGGCAGAGGAGTCCAGTTTTGCCAGGATCACGCCCGTGACATCAACGGCCTCTTTGAAGGCCTTAGCTTGCTGCAAGGCGTTCTGCCCGGTGGTGGCATCCATCACCAGCCACACTGCGTGCGGGGCACCTTCTAAAGCTTTGCCAGACACGCGCTGCACTTTTTTGAGTTCTTCCATCAGGTTAAAGCGAGTGTGCAGTCGTCCCGCCGTGTCTACCAGCAACAGGTCATCTTTGCGGGAAATGGCAGACTGCACGGCGTCATAGGTTATCGCGCCCGGGTCGCCTTCAGGTTGACCAGCGATCACACGCAGGTCGAGCCGCTCCCCCCAGGATTGCAATTGTTCAATGGCTGCAGCTCGAAAAGTATCAGCAGCGGCCAGGGCCACTTGCTTACCTGCTTGCTGATAGTGAGCGCCCAACTTGGCGGCCGTGGTGGTCTTACCGGAGCCGTTGACGCCCACGATCAATACGATGGTAGGACCGTCAGGGTTAAAAATCAATTCTGTTGGAGCCGAAAGTCTTTCCTGTAAAGCCTTCCTAAGGGCATCTTTCAACTCTTCTGCTTTGGTCCAGCCTTCCGTTTGTGCTGGTATTTTGATCTCTTCCAGGATACTGGTCGCTGTCTCAACACCCAGATCGGCCTGGATGAGCATGGCCTCCAGTTCATCCCAGGTGTCATTGTTGATCTCGCTGACCCCGATGAGGTTGGCAATGCGACCAAAAGTAGATTTGCGAGTGCGTTCCAAGCCACTGCGCCATTTTGATAGTCTGTCGTTCACGGCGGGGGATTATAACGTGAAAATGCTATAATCCAACTTGTTATGACGGAACTTAGCCACATCGATAAACAAGGCAACGCCCGTATGGTGGATGTAGGCGACAAGGCTGTTACAAAGCGTGTTGCGGAAGCCAAAGGGCAGGTGCGCATGCGCCCGGAGACGCTTGAGCTCATTCGCCAGGGTGCCATAAAAAAGGGCGATGTACTCACCGTGGCACAAGTGGCCGGCATCTCGGCTGCCAAACGCACTTCTGAATTGATTCCTTTCTGTCATCCTCTACCGCTTGACCGCGTTTCCGTTGATTTTGAATTTGACGATGAACTGCCTGGTGTGCAGATCACGGCTGAAGCCAGGACAGAAGGTAAGACTGGCGTGGAAATGGAAGCCTTAACCGCAGTCTCAGTCGCAGCATTGACGATTTACGATATGGCTAAGGCTGCAGAAAAAACAATGCAAATCGAGAACATAAGATTGGTAAAGAAATCCGGCGGAAAAAGTGGTGATGTAGATAATTTATGAGCGTACATAAAGTTAAAGTTTTATTTTTTGCGACCTTAAAGGCCCAGGCGGGGACCGGGGAGACCACACTGGACATTCCAGTGGATTCAACTGTGAATCAGTTTAAGGGATTATTGTTGGAAGCCATCCCGAGTTTGGAACCACACATGAGTAGCGCTTTGGTATCTGTCAATAAGGAATATGCTTTCCCAGAGGAAGTCATTCCTGAAGGGGCTGAGATCGCCTTGTTCCCACCTGTGAGTGGAGGTAGCAAAGCTGCATTGCCAACCTTTTTTGAAATTACCGAAAAAGAGATTGATCTGAATAGCCTGCTTGAATCAATTACACTGCCCTCCACCGGCGCGGCGGTCTTTTTCTCCGGGATGGTGCGGGCTGTCACTCAGGGCGGTGTAGCTTCTGAGACGGAATTTCTGGAATATGAAGCTTACAAACCAATGGCCGAAGCCAAGATGCAGCAAGTGGCTGACGAAATTCGAGACAAGTGGCCAGAAGTGGAAGGCATCGCGGTTGTGCAACGTATTGGTCGCTTATATCCCAGCACACCCACCGTACTGATTGCCTGTACCGCGCCTCACCGTGATTCTGGTGCCTTTGAAGCGGCGCGTTTTGGCATTGATCGCTTGAAGCAGATCGTTCCGGTGTGGAAAAAAGAAGTTGGTCCGGATGGGCAAAGCTGGGTTGAAGGGGAGTACTTGCCAAGCCCGGGTGAATAAATGACTACTTATCATTGCAGCAACTGTCATAGGATATTGCCCGAAGAATTCAACCATCGTTGCCCAACCTGTGGGGGCGTGTTCGATATCGAGAAGGGCATTTCATTCAATCCCGATCAGATTGCGCATAATCTGCCGCGCATGTGGCGCTACCGGCATACCTTTGGTTTACCGATTGGCGCTCCCATGCTTTCCCTGGGGGAGGGCGATACGCCGTTGATCCAGGCTCAGGCTTTTGGGCGCGAAGTGTCCTTTAAGCTCGAATACCTCAATCCAACCGGCTCATTCAAAGACCGCGGCACAGCTCCAACCCTCAGCTATGTGCTGTCCCAGAAGATCACTGAGGCAGTCGAAGACTCCTCTGGGAATGCAGGCGCATCCTTTGCCGCTTATGCAGCGCGGGCAGGTATCAAAGGGCGGGTTTACGTGCCTGATTATGCGTCCGGGCCAAAACGATCGCAGATCGAAGCATTTGGGGCGGACGTTGTGCGCATTGTGGGGCCGCGTTCGGCGGCTGCCGAGGCCGTACGTAAGGCAGTTGAAGATGAAGGCGCTGCTTATGCCAGCCATGCCTATCTGCCACATGGCCTGACCGGTTATGCCACTATTGCCTATGAACTGATTGAGCAAATGGAGGTACCACCAGTTACAGTGATCGCACCTGTGGGACATGGGAGTTTGTTGTTGGGCATCGCACGCGGATTTGAGGCTTTGAAGAAGGTTGGCACAATTGATGAAATCCCACGCTTGATCGGTGTGCAAGCCAGGGCCTGTGCTCCGCTGTGGGCGGTGTCCGAGATGGGAGCGGCGGGGTTAAGCTGGATGACGGAAGGCCAAACCGTGGCTGAGGGGGTGCGAGTTAAGAACCCGGTACACGGAGATGCCTTGCTACAATTCTTGCAGGAGCATGGTGGCCAGATCGTTGCCGTAGAAGAAGAAGATATTTTGCCGGGGCGCAACTCCCTGGCAAAGCTTGGGTTTTATGTTGAGCCCACCTCGGCCATTGTATGGCCGGCTTTGGAGACTTTGAAAGAGGAATTATCAGGCCCCGTGGTAGTTATCCTGTCGGGGAATGGATTGAAGGCAAGCTACGAGCCAGCAAAATAATCTTTGCCTTCTTGGAGGACCCAAATGGATGAAAAGATCGTCATTACCGGTACAGGTGCTATCACCGCTGTAGGGCATAGCACGAGGGAAACCTGGGAGAATATCATCAACGGAGTTTCCGGTGCTGGCCCTATCACTCAGTTTGATGCCAGCGAATTTTTGGTTAACGTGGCCTGTGAAGTTAAAGACTTTGATCCAGCGGAACATATTGAACGACGCGAGGTGCGCCGTCGAGACCGGTACCAGCAATTTGCGGCTGTCGCTGTAAAGGAAGCTTTGGCAGAAAGCGGTTTGGAGATCACACCAGAAAACGCAGGCGGAATTGGAGTGATCCTTTCCTCCGCAATTGGGGGGCTCGGGACGCTTGAAGAGAATGTAAAAATGATCCTGGAAAGTGGTCCACGCAAGGTTAGCCCATTCATGATCCCCATGCTGATGTCCAATGGAGCCGCTGGCCTGGTAGGTATTGATTACGGTGCTAAAGGCCCAGCATTTTCTGTGGCCTCTGCCTGTGCATCCGGGCAGGACGGCATTGGAATGGCCTGGATGATGCTGAAATCCGGCATGATCGATGTGGCTATTACAGGGGCCAGTGAAGCTACGGTCACTCCTGTGGGTGTGGCGGCCTTCGACCGCTTGCGGGCCACATCCCGGGCAGCCTCGGATGAACCCGCACCGCGTCCCTTTGATAAGAACCGTGATGGTCTTGTTGTAGGTGAAGGTAGTGGCATTCTCGTACTGGAAAAAGAAAGCCATGCCAAAGCACGCGATGCTGAGATTTTGGCCGAATTAGCTGGATATTCTGCCACAGCAGATGCTTTTCATATCACGGCTCCGTCCGAGGATGGGTCCGGGGGGTCGGCTGCTATGGTGAGGGCATTGGAAGTGGCAGGAGTCAACCCGGATGAGGTCGGCTACATCAGCGCGCATGGCACGGCTACACCATTAAATGATAAATCGGAAACCCTGGCAATCAAGTCCGCCTTTGGTGAAACAGCGTATAATATTCCCATCTCATCAACCAAGTCCATGACCGGGCATATGATGGGTGCCACAGGCGCTGTGGAGACTGTCCTGTGTGTACAGGCAGTGCGCGAAAACGTAGCTCCGCCAACCATCAATTACGAAACCCCAGACCCGGATTGCGACCTGGATTACGTACCCAATCAAGCGCGCCAAACACCGATCGATGTTGCCATCAGCAACGCTTTTGGTTTTGGCGGGCATAATGCCGTTGTTGTGGTGCGGAAATATGATGGGTAAATAATCCTATTGTTTAGGTCTATTGTCGCATATTAGACTTTAGAATAAAACGTTAGGAAAAATGCAGGAACTGATGGATCGCAAGCTCCCTGGTTATTCCGGGTGGCTGGCGCTCCCTGAGTTCCGGGAGGTAGCTGATGGACGAAGCTCAGGGTAGCTTAATAACCGAGTCCCCACGGGAGTTTGCAAAACGTCTTAGTATAGCCTTTAAAGACAATATGCTTTTGGGGCGTGCACTTACACATCGTTCTTATCTCAATGAACATCCAGAAGCGTTAGAAGACAACGAGCGCCTGGAATTCCTGGGTGATGCTGTCTTGGATTTTGTAGTGGGAGCCTGGTTATATAACCGCTTCCCTGAAATGAATGAAGGCGACATGACGCGCCTGCGCGCCGCCCTGGTGCGCACAGAAAGATTGGCGAATTTCGCCGAGCAGATCAACCTGGGGCCCCTGCTGCGGCTGGGCCGCGGGGAAGAAGAGGGGGGAGGGCGAACCCGCCCTGCCATGTTGTGTGCCTGTTTTGAGGCTTTGATCGGTGCGCTGTATCTGGATGTGGGAGTGCCCGCCGTGGAAACCTTTATGGCGCCAATGCTTGAGGTAGCTGCGGACTCAATCTTGATCAACCGCCACGACCGGGATGCCAAGAGCATCTTGCAGGAATGGGCCCAGTCTTTGGGTTTTGCTGCACCCAATTACCGCATTGTGGCTGAAAGTGGGCCAGACCATGATAAGACCTTTGAGGTGGAAGTGGTCATTAAAGATCAGGTTTATGGGCGTGGCACCGGGCGCAGCAAACAAAGCGCCAGCAAAGTTGCGGCGCGTGCCGCATTAGACAAGATCACACAGGTGTAAGAGGTAACTGTTTTTCAATGCCTGCATTGCTGAAATCATTAGAATTGAATGGCTATAAGACCTTTGCCAGCCGCACTAGTTTTGAGTTTGCCGGTTCTGTCACTGCCATCGTGGGGCCGAATGGTTCGGGTAAATCCAACGTGGCAGATGCCTTGCGTTGGGTTCTAGGCGAACAGTCCTATACCTTGCTGCGCGGGCGTAAAACGGATGACATGATCTTTGCAGGTTCCCAGAGTCGGCCGCGCGCTGGCATGGCTTCGGCAGAGATCGTCTTTGATAACAGTGATGGCTGGTTGCCGATCGATTTCTCTGAAGTGTCTATTGCTCGCCGAGCGTTCCGTGATGGGCAGAATGAATACTTGATCAACAACCAGAAGGTCAGGTTGAAAGATATTTCTGAGTTGTTGGCCAAATCGGGCCTGGCGGAACGCACCTATACCGTGATCGGGCAGGGTCTGGTCGACGTTGCATTATCCTTAAAAGCTGAAGAGCGCCGCAAATTATTTGAAGAGGCTGCTGGTATTGGCCTGTACCGTAGTCGCAAAGACCAGGCCTTGCGGCGCCTTGATACCACCAAGCGCAATCTGGATCGTGTGCAGGATATCCTGGCTGAATTAAAACCGCGCCTGCGGAGCCTGGAGCGCCAGTCACGGCGGGCGGAAGAATTCTCCCAGATACAGGCCGACTTGCAGGAAATATTACGGGAATGGTATGGGTACCACTGGCACCGTTCCCAGAGAGAGTTGCGAGCGGCGCGTGAAGTTGTTGAAAGCCAGGAAAAACAACTGGCAGCCACGCGTGAAAAGCAAACACAATTACTCAGTGAACTAAATCAGACACGTGAGCGCATGAGTAGTCTGCGCGCCCAGTTGAACTCCTGGCACCGCCAACTGGCACAATTGCACGGCAACCGGGAAACGACCAGTCGTGATCTGGCGGTTAGCGATGAACGCAAGCGCTCGCTTGTGGATCGTCGCCAAGTCTTGCTGCAGGAACGCATGCGCTTAGAAGAAGAGACTACCACGACGCGAACACGTGTTGAAGAAGTTCGGATTGAAACCGAGCGTTTCAAGAACGAAATGACTGACGCTGAAGGAGAGTTGGCACAGGCACGCCAGCAGTTGCAGGAGCGCCTCGATGCCCAACGCAATGCAGAAGAAGCCCTCGAAAATGCACGCCAGCGCATCGACAACTTTAAAGGCAGGAAGATCGAACTGAAGTTGCGCAAAGATGAGTTGGAGAAACGCCTGGGGGAACAGGAGCAGCGTAGATTTTCTGCAGATGCAAGAATTGAAGAAGCTCGTCAGCCTGTACTGAGTGCCAGTGATCAGGTTCATGCCGCTCGAGAGAAGGCTGCAGAAGCTGCTAAAGAACTGGAATTGGCAAAGCAAATCCTGGCAGAAAAACAACAGGGTTTGGAAAAACTCGAAGCCAACCACAAAGATAAAACACAGCGTGTGGCGGAGCAAAACACAGCATTGGCCCGCGCAGAAGCCCAGTTGCAGGTCTATGAAGAGGCAGAAAATGCGCTAGCCGGCTATGCCAGCGGTGCAAAAGTGCTTCTGGAAGCCGCCCGCCAATCTCGTTTGACGGGCGCGCGCGGGGCACTCAACCAGCACATTGAAGTCTCCCAGGAATATGAAGCTGCTATATCTGCGGCGCTCGGGGAATATGTTGATGCCGTGGTGCTCGATGATGGCGACCCTGAGAATGCCCTCCGCTTGCTAGACGAGGGTGCAGTGCGTGGTGCCTTGCTGCCACTTACACGCTTAAAACCGGAAGAGCCTCTAACCGTGCCTGACGACGAAGCTTGCCTTGGACTGGCTGCAGATCTTGTTCAGGTTCCGCCGGAATTACGTCCTGTGGCCGACCTTTTACTCGGTCAGTCCCTTATAGTGCAGGATCGCAGTGCTGCCCAGCGCATTCTGGCGGGGCAAAGCAACGGGGCACGGGCGGTCACTTTGCGGGGCGAGGTCTTTTATAGTAATGGCACCATCCTGGTGAATACCCAGCGGCAGGATAATGCCCTGGCGAGGCCAAGACAACAACGTGAAACCACAGCCTCTGTTGAACAAATGCGACAGTCTGTGAACAGTGCTGCCTCTGAACTTGAGGAGCTTCAATCAGAGATCAAGCGCTTTCACTTGGAAGTTGAGGAGACACTTTCAAATCATCGTGATGTGGTGGCCCAAGAAGAAGAGGCTCGCGCCGTAGCTCAGGAATTACGCCTCGAATTGGAAGCTGCCGAACGCAAATTGGAATGGGAAGAGGAACAACGCAAAGCCCTTGAAAACGAAGCAGAAAAAGCGGTGCAGGAATTGGATACTGTGCGTGAAGAACAGCGCACCGTAGATACTCAGTTAGCACAGGCTGAAGAAGCTCTAAAGACATTAAGAGCTAACACCACCATGCTGCCCATGGATGACCACCAGAGCCAGGTGAGTTATTGGGAGACACAGGTGGCTGTGCGCCAACAGGCGCTCCAAAATGTACAAGCACGGCTTGATGAACGCCAGCATGCTCTGGATACTAATACCAGCCGCTTAGAAACAAATCAACAGCGCATAACGGAAATCGAGCAGCAACAGTCTGATTTGCAATCTCAGGTGATGGAACTGCGCGGGTCTGAAGGCGAGGTCGGAGAAGAGATCAATAAGCTGACCGCTCTTACAGAACCAGCCGAAGCAGAACTGCTTGAGGTGGAAACAGAACAGGAACGTTTGCAAGGCATCGAAAGTCAGGCGCGGGAAAGCCTGAATGTAGCTGAACGCCATTACACTCAGGCCCAGGTGGCCCTGGTTCGCCAGCAGGAAGCTCTAACCACTTTGCGCCAGCGGGTGGAAGATGACTTTGGCCTGGTTGAATTTGATTATCAGGAAACTATCTCAGGTCCTACGCCCTTGCCATTTGAGGGGCTGGTGCAACGCCTGCCTGTAGTCACGGAACTATCCCCCGACATCGAAGATTCCTTGAAGGTCAAACGCAACCAATTGCGCCGCCTTGGCTCGGTCAACCCAGATGCACAGAAAGAATACCGTGAAGTAAAAGAGCGCTATGAATTCATGTCTTCTCAAGTGGAAGACCTGGAGAAGGCCGAAGTGGATGTACGCGAAGTGATCGCCGAATTGGATACTTTGATGGAGCGCGAGTTTCGCAAGACCTTTGACATAGTTGCCGGCCACTTCCGTGAGATTTTCACGCGCTTATTTGGCGGTGGCTCTGCACGTTTATTACTTACGGAACCCGAAGATATGACCAGCACGGGTATTGACATCGAAACCCAATTACCCGGGAAGCGCAGCCAACGTCTGGCATTGCTGTCCGGTGGTGAGCGCAGCTTAACTGCCGCAGCACTGGTATTCTCCTTGCTGAAGGCTTCGCCCACACCGTTTTGTGTGATGGATGAGGTGGATGCCATGTTGGATGAGGCTAACGTAGGCCGCTTCCGCGATCTGTTGAGCGAATTGAGCGAGCAGACCCAATTCGTGGTTATCACGCATAACCGCAATACCGTACAGGTGGCTGATGTGATCTACGGTATTACCATGGGGCGCGACACAGCCAGCCAGATGATCAGCCTGAAGCTCGACGAAGTGGACGAGCGATACTCTTATTAGAGTTTATATATTGGGGGATTAAGAAATATTTTATACAACTTTTGGGAGCAATTGGCGTATAAATTATTGATAGACAAATTTGAGAAATAGTAAGAGGAGTACAAAATGTCGAATGCATCTGCAAAAGCACTGCGCCGCTCACGTAATAACCGCGTGGTAGCGGGTGTGTGCGGCGGGTTGGGCGAGTTCTTTGGGATCAGTCCGTTCTGGTTCCGCCTGGCTTTCTTTATCGCTTTGATCCCTGGTGGCATACCTGGTTTGGTACCTTACCTGATCATGTGGATCGTTATGCCCCGCGGATAAAACGGATAAGCATAAATAAAAACAGGACGGCATATTGCCGTCCTGTTTTGGTATCTAAGGATGATGTCACTTTATGGGCCGACAGGTACTGCGCCGGGAGGTTGTTGGAAATTGCCAATGGGTACAATACCTGGCTCATCGGGCGTACGAGCCTCTAAGGTGTCCATAATCTCCACCCCGATCACATCGCGTTGTTCGATGAGCCATTGCGAAAATTCTGTGTTGCGGCGCTGAGCCAATTCTGCATCGGTCAGTTTGCGATCTTCGTGACCCAAAGCCTGGATGATGTGCCAGCCAAAAGCACTTTCAACGGGTTCGCTGATCTCGCCGATCTCCAGTGCAAATGCAGCTTCGGCAAATGGCTCTACCATGGTGTCAATATTGAACCACCCCAGATTGCCACCATCATTCTTGTTGCTCTCATCTTGCGAAAGTTCAACAGCCAATTCGTTCCAATCGTCGCCTGCCTCAAGACGCTCCAGCACTTCTAGCGCAGTAGCTTCGTCTTCTACCAGGATATGTCTTGCCCAAACTTGTTCTTCCACAGCCTCTACTTCGGCGGTGACTGCTTCCAAAACTTTTTCGCGCAGTAACTGGGCACGCAGGAGGTTGCGGAAATCACTTTCGCCAAAATCCACCTGGTCTTCATAGGATGAAAATACCGTATTGATGTTTTCCTGGTAGGCTTCGAGGCTGTACACAGTTGGGGTAGCAGAGGGGGCCAGGGTTGGCGTGGGGATAGTTTCCTCTTCCACAGGTTCTTCCTCATTTTCTCCGCTTTCATCTGCTGGGGTTTCAGCGGCTTCTTCACCTTCTGCTTCAGGTGTGGCTTCACCCTCATCGGCGGTTGCCAGTGCAGTTGGTGTCAGGAACTCGGTAGCAGTGGGAATAGCTGTAACTAATCCTAACTGTTGAGCAGAATACGTTGAGGTCACAATGACTGTTGGCGTATTTTCCGGCGTTGGAGTGCCATCAGGATAATAGTTGAATAGCGTTTGCAAGAAATCATCAACTTCTTGATCTGTCACTTCAATGCCGCGTTCTGCGGCTTCTTTTTCAACGATAACCTCTTCGATCATGCCCTGGATGACCGTCTGGCTCATGATGCTGGGCTGCAACTGGAATTCGATTTGTTGCAGTATGTTGAAGATTTGTTCGCTGTTCGAGCCACCCAAAAGTTGCAAAAATTCAACATTCTGGTTGTATTGGCCGACAAGCTGCTGACGCTCGTAGCGTACACGTTTTTGATAATCGTCGGTGGATATTTCTGTGTCTCCCACGATTGCAATGGGTTGGGCAGGCCATACAAAATTCGTGAGCACTACGCCGATGATCAGGAGAGCCACAACTAAACCAACCACGCCAATGGTGCCATACAAAACAGCCTGGTTCCAACGTTGCTCGCGCTGTACGCGATCCAGGCGGCGCGGTCGTTCTGCGGATTTGCTATCTCTTGCCATACAAATACCTTACATATTAGGAATGGTGTCTAGCACCAATTCCCCTCAATGGTTAATAGATCTTAGCGGATGCTTTCGCCAACGTAGGGGAGTAGCGCAATGTGACGGGCGCGTTTGATGGCGCCTGCCAGAGAACGTTGGTGTTTAGCGCAAGTCCCTGTTTGGCGGCGTGGGCGGATCTTGCCTTCATCGGTCACGAAAGATTTTAGTAAATCTTTATTTTTATAATCCATGATTATTGTTTTATCGGCGCAGAACTGGCATTGGCGCGGGCGGGAGTAATAACGTCGCCCACCTCTGCCACCACCTGACCTGCGGTTTCCGGCGTCGCTGCTCATTGATAAATCTCCTAAATTACTTGCATCAACGGGTTTAGCCGTTGCTATGTGCTCTTAGAAGGGGAATTCATCCTCTTCTTCCTGAGAATCAGTATCTTGATCTTGGCTGTTGTCCTCAGCGTCATCTTTGCGGCGGTCACCCAACATGATCATTTCACGGGCGACAACCTCTACGGTACTGCGTTTGTTGCCTTCCTCATCTTCCCAGCGGCGGGTTTGTAAACGGCCTTCAACATAAACCTGTTTTCCTTTGTTGAGGTATTGTTTGCAAATCTCTGCCAGACTGCCCCAGGCTACAATGTTGAACCACTCGGTTTCGCTGCGGCGGTCGCCGTCCGAGGTTGTCCAACTACGGCTGGTGGCCACACTGAAAGTTGTTACGGGTCGGCCTGAAGGCGTGTAGCGCATTTCGGGATCGCGCCCCAGATGTCCGATCACCATGACTTTGTTTAGTCCGCGTGCCATGACTTACCTCCAATTCGCAGATTGTACTAAGCCGGTTCGACGCGCGTGACCATGAAGCGCATGATCGGCTCCTGGAGACGCAGTTTGCGTTCCAGTTCAGCTTGGGCTTCGGGCTGCATTTCTGTGTGGATGAGAACGTACTGGCCTTCGCGTTGTTTGCGAATTTCATAAGCCATCCGGCGTTTTCCCCAAACGTCTACGTTGGTTATGGTACCACCATCTTCTGTTATCCAGCCCTTGACCAGTTCTACGACTTCGCCAAAAGCGCTTTCGTCCAGGTCGGGGTGGACAATGACTACAACTTCGTAATTGCGCATGATTACCTCCTTTCCACGGGATTGCCCCAGGCTGCGCAGCCTAGAGCGGAAAGATCGGCGGAAGTATATCGTATATAAAGGCTTTGTGCAAATGGGAATTAGTAATTGGGAATCAGGCATCAGGGTTAGATGCCTCGGTTTTGCCAGGACTCAAAGCTATTAGCTTTGAGCTAAAAGCTGCATTTACCCTTTTTCGGCTTTGGCTTCGAAGGTGAAACGGATGTTGACGAGGTTGTCAGCCTGCCATTGACCCGGAACGAGTGGTGGGTCAAAACCAAAATCTGTCATTTCCAGGCTGCCCGTAGCTGTGCCATTCAGGAATTCATCCACCACTTTAGCACTGACATTAAAGGTGATGGGCACCGTAACGGCGTGCATGGTTAAATCCCCAGAGACTGTGAAGCTTATCTGATTTTGATCGGGGTCAGTGCTGGGCAAGCCATTAATCTGCTTGGGGACGAAGATGGCTAACGGATAGCTGCCGGACTGTAGCCAGTCATCACGAATAGCCTGGTCGCGTTGGGCAGAATCTGAAGTCAGGCGACTGATATCTATTGTTATTGTGGTGATCTGTGAATTGCGGGGATCGCCAAAGTCGACCAGAACGGCGCCAGTGACCTGGGAGGTCGTGCCCGCGGCAGTGGTTTTGGTGTTGCCCTGCGCTAGGTTGGTTTGGCCAACTTCATATGTCACCGTAGATCTGCTAGGATCGATAACGAAAGGAATCAGATTGGAATTGGAGGGCAAGGCCGTGACGATGTCAATGGTGGGCAGGGGGGTGCGATTGGGCGATGAGAAAGTTGTGGTTGGGGTAGTCAGGTTCGGCAAAAAGCCGCTTTGAGTGGCCGTAGCTGTCTCGTCTGCCTGTTGGCCGGGCAGGTTGCAGGCGAGAGATACAAAGAGTAGGGCAAGAAATATCGTCAAAAGACGTTGTTTGCGCATAGCCATTTGATCCTCTTAGCCTAAAATACCCAGTAAAAAGTTGAGCACCTGCCAATATAGTCGATAGCCTGTGTCGGGCCAAGCGCTCGTGGGTACTAGCGGAGGGAAGGTGGTTGTCGTTTCGGCCTCGTCGAAGCGTACATTCCAGCCACTCACATCCCAGAGGATGTCTGCTCCTGGAATGCCCTGATCGGTAATGAAGGCGTCAGCATCATAGCCGTTCTTGTCGAAAGTGTTATCGTATACGTGTACATTTTCCGGGTTAGGGCCGACGTCAACTTCATTCGTATCATAGCCTATCAATAAACTAAAAACGCCAATGCCTACGGTTTTATTCCCTCGTATGGTGTTGTTGTAGATTTCAACATCGTCACTGCCAATCACGCCGATCCCGGACCCCGCCGGTACCAGGGCTGCGGCTGTGCCTGCCTGGGCGAAGTTGGCTGTATTGTTGTTCTCGATGAGGTTGTCATATATCTTCGTGTCGAGTGAGACTTTGGAAGTGAGTTGGGGTAGCACCACAGCCAAAATGCCAAGGGTGTTGTCGTAGGCATGGTTGCCATAGACTTCCGAGCCAATGGTGTTCTCGACCTCAATGCCCAAAACATTCTCGTAGACGACATTGTTTCGGATAACAACGTCTTCAGATTGCCCGGCGTAGATACCGGCATCGTCGGCACCGCTGACCTCTGAATCTTCAATTAAAACGTCGGTACTTTGAACCGGATAGAGTCCATAAGTGCCCGTGCGAGCGGCGTAGATATGGTGCATGTATACACCCGTCACACCTTCGACCAGTACACCATTGTCGGTATAGTTGATCACCTGAAAGTAACCGATCTCGAAATTATTCCCTGATGAGATAACGGCTTCGGAGAGCTGGTCTTGTCCATTAAGGATAGGCCATTCTCCATCTTCGTTGGGAATGCCCAGCAACGTGATATCGTTGAGGTCTATAGCCACGCGCTCATGGTATTCACCATAGGGAACCATGATGGTGTCACCAGGATTTGCCCTGTCCACAGCTTGCTGGATGGTTTCGCCTTGCGCTACGGTGACCGTCTTTGGCTCACCGGCTACGGGGGTCGCTCCCGTGGATTCAATGTTGAAGTCTTCAACCAACTGGCGTGCCGTGTTCTCCAGTGGAGGCACAACCGGCAGGCCCGAGGGCACTTCGATCGGGATGTCTGGAAGCTGGCTTTCATCGGTAAGGGCGTAAAGGAAAGCAACCAGGTCATTTGTTTCTTGGTCGTTCAGGTCAAAGCCACGCACAAAAGGATCGATACCTTCCATATCCGCGGCACGCCCACCGCCTTTAGCGTAAAAATCGATGACTTCTTCCAGCGATTGAAAAACACCATTGTGCATGTATGGCCCCGTGAGGGCGATGTTGCGCAAAGTGGGAACTTTGAAAGCCCCATCTTCCCCGTTGGCAACCACGGCGGCGCGGCCGGCATCGTGGTCCAGACCGGGGAAGTCAGGCACGCCGACAACGCGGAAGGTTTCGGTGGCAAAGGTGGGGGCTGTATGACATTCAAAGCAGCGCGTGGCGGCCGAACGGAAAAGGTTGAGGCCGCGACGTTGTGAGGGTGTCAGGGCGTCCAAATCTCCAGCGGCATACCTGTCAAAGGGGCTGTCGTTGGTGATCAGGGTGCGCTCAAACGAAGCGATGGCACGCACTATATTGTCAGTGGTGACACTGTTCTCTCCGCCCCCAAAAGCCCTATCGAACAATTCAACGTATTCAGGATAAGTCTTGAGTTCATCCTCAAGATTATTCGTGTTTTGCACGCCCATCTCATCCATGTGAGATAAGGGCACAAGGGCCTGGTATTCCAGACTATCGACACGCCCATCCCAGAAAAGACTGGTTGTATATGCCACGTTCCAGAGTGTTGAAGAATTTCGTGCCAATGATACTTCGCCAGTGCGCTCAGGCCCGATTCCTGAACCGTTGCGACCTATGGATTGCGGCAGGCCATCCGAAAATCCCAAGTCGGGGTGGTGGCAAGTAGCACAGGAAATGTCATTCTCTTCGGAGAGTACGGGATCGAAAAAGAGTAAACGCCCCAGTTCAACTTTCTCTTCAGTTAAAGGGTTATTGGCCATCAAGTTGATGGGAGGGAATTCGCGCTCCAGTCCTGTAGTGGAAGGCTGCACACTACTGGCCCCTGCACCATATTTGTCCTCAGGAGGAAGTTGATCCAAGGGGACAGGCAGGAAGGCCGCGACCGCCAGGGCCAAGACCAGGATTCCCGCAAGCAAACCAAGGCCACGCAAGAGCCATTTGCCAATGGACTTTAAGTTCATACTCTCTCCTCCAAGAGATGGTGATGTGTTGCTTATTTTAGCGATAACAAATAGGCGATCAAGGCGTCAAAATCTTCACCAGATAACGACTTGCCGAATGTGGAAGGCATGATGTCGTTATAGCCTTCCACCACGTGATCGCCTGGTTCCATGATGGAAAGTTCGAGGTAGGTCTTGGCATCCTGCCCATCTACGCGGGTTTCACTGATCGTGGCGATGTTGTGCAATGATGGGCCAACGATGACCGTTTCTGGGGAGGTGGCATGGCAGGAGGCGCAATTTTGGGTATAGATGGTCTTGCCTTGTTCAATGCGCGGGTCGATAGCTGCTTCGGGAGCAGGGGCTGGTCGTTGATCGGCGCAGGCGCTTGCTAAGGCAGCGATCAGAATCAAAATAAAAACGAAAAGAGATTTGTAGGATTTAGACATGGGTGATTGTTGGGTAGTGGGTCACCATTCAAGCAGATTACGCATTTCATTGCGGATATGCTCCACGCTGGGGATGACGGCGTGCATGGAGGGGATATTATAGGGGATAGGTGTGTCGATTGTGGTTACGCGCCGTAAAGGGGCATCAAGATTGGTGAAGGATTCGTCGGCTATACTGGCGATGATCTCACCTGCAAAACCACCGGTACGAGTGTCTTCGTGGGCAACCAGGCATTTCCCGGTTTTGGCCACAGAGGCCAATACGGTAGATTTATCCCAGGGAATGATCGTGCGCAGGTCGATGATCTCAACTGCATTACCGAATGGCTCTGCGGCTTCGATACAGCGATGCAGCATCTCACCCCAGGAGACTACTGTTAAGTCTGACCCTTCCTGCGTGACGGCGGCCTGTCCATAGGGAAGCAGGTAATCATCTCCAGGATAGGGTGCCCGGCCTTGTGGTGTGTCGTACAGGGCGCGGTGTTCGAGGAAAATGGTGGGGTCCTGCTCACGGAGGGCTGTGCGCAACAAGCCGACGGCATCAGCAGCATTGGAGGGGTAGGCCACGCGCCAACCCAGGGTGTGGGCATAAATGGCCTCGCCGGATACCGAATGCCAGGGGTCGCCGGTCTTTTTGCTGTAGCCCACGGGAATGCGTACCACGATGGGAGCAGCGAACTTGCCTGCCGTGCGCCATCGGATCCAACCAGTATCGTTGATCTGTTCTGTAGCTGGGTCGGCATATTTACGGAACTGAATCTCGGGCAGTGGCCGCAGCCCGGCGATAGCTAAACCGACAGCGCGGCCCATGATGCCTTCTTCAGAAAGAGATGTGTCAAAGACGCGTGCTTCTCCAAATTCTGCTTGCAGGTCTGTGGTGACGCGGTGCACGCCACCACGCGGGCCAACATCTTCCCCGAAGACCATCAGTTTAGGATTGGTTTTTAGCTCGACTCGTATGGTGGTGCGTACGGCTTCGGAGAAATTTACCCGCGCGCCTTCTTGGGCTGCTGGAGTAGAAAAATCGATTTCAGCTGTTTCTATCTGTGGAGCTTCGGGTGCAAGTCCATTGAAGAATAGGTGCTTTTGTGCATCTGCTGGGCTTGGTTCTGGATTGGCCTCAGCCGTCTCCAGGGCAGCCCGCACATCTTTTTCCACTTCATCCGCCAAAGTGTCCCAGTCGAAACCATCGCCAAGATAATCTCGCAAGGTCTTTAGCGGGTCGCGGTTTAGCTCTTCTTTGATCTGTTTGCCGGATTTATAAGCGGTCTGGTCCTCCCCAAAGGTGTGACCTGTCAGGCGCGGCACTTCTACCCGCAACAGACAGGGGCCGCGGCCAGCACGTATATATTCGACTGCTTGGTTTACGAGAATAAAAGCTTCTTCCGGCTTTGTACCGGAGCCTTCCAGGATATACAGGTTGTTGAAGGACTCCAGGTTCTCAGCGATGTTCTTGCCCGGTGTTTGATAACGTTTGGGTACTGAAATGCCGTAGCCATTATCTTCAATGAAGAAAAGCATCGGTAGGTTGAGTGTTGTTGCCATCGTCAGCGCAGCCCAAAATCCATTGGCTGCCACTGAACCATCGCCGCCCAACGCCACGGCGATGGCCCCATTCCATGCTTTGTCCTTCAATTGGTTTGTATAGTAGGTGATGGCCTGTGCCCAACCTGCTGCTGGGGTGTACTGTGCGCCTACATCACCCGAAGAGGGCAGCACCAAAGCGCCATCGCGGCGGGACATGGAGTACACCACGCCCACATCACGACCTTCGGAGGGCGAACCGGTTTTGGCCATGTCGGCAGCAAAAGCTTCCTGAGCGGTCAGGCCACTGGCCAGCATGAAGGGGCGCGAGCGATAATATACGGTTGCGGCGTCGTGGGGATGGTCGAGGGCTTGCCCTAAAAGTATCTGGGGAAGTTCGTGGCCTTTGGCTGAGAACTGGTAGGTGACTTTGCCAGCCTGGACCAGTTCGTTCTCTTCGATCTCATCGATCGTTCGAGAGGTGAGCAGCAGGCGTGCTACCTGAGACCAATCAGCGGCTGGTTTGCTATTCGTTTTTGATGACCGTTTTTTACTGGCTTTGGTTTTGGCCATTAAGCTTCCAGTTCCAGATAAATGCGCTTGTTGATCTTGCCCTTGCTTTTGTAGTCTGCCACGCGAATCCGGCCTACCTCGGAAGTGTTCTTGACGTGGGTACCGCCATCGGCTTGCAGGTCTAAGCCGTCTATCTCTATTGTGCGCACTTCTTTGATGCCCTCCGGCAGGAGGTTTATCTTGGTGCGGATCAGGTCAGGAATCTGGAAGGCCTCTTCGCGAGGCAGAATTGCCACAGCTACATCGCGACCTTCGGACACCTCAGCATTGATGGCAGCCTCGATCTCGGAGACCAACTCTTTCTCCATGCGCTCGAATTCAAAATCCATACGACCTTTGAGCGGGTCCATGTTGCCACCCGTAACCAGAGCGCCATAATCGCGGAAGACCACGCCACATAAGATGTGCATGGCTGTATGCGTGCGCATCAACTGGTAGCGGCGTTCCCAATCGATTTCTGCCTGGACGGTGTCGCCAACGTTAGGCAAGGGAACATCACCCTCAAGCACATGCACGTATTGGCCGTCAATGCGTTTGAGGCGTGAGACAGAATAAGTGGTATCCCCAACTATCAAAGTGCCCATATCATGGGGCTGGCCGCCACCGCCGGGATAAAAAGCAGTCTTATCCAACACAGCGCCATGATTGCTATCATCAACTGCTGTCACGATGGCTTCAAACTCTTTGATGTAACTATCCGTTTGGTATAGAAGCTGGGTCATTGGCAAATGTCCTCAAATGAGTTGGCCGTGCCATTGTAGCGCGGTCAAATGCCCTTCGCAAGCAGGCAGTTAATAAGCAGATGAGCATAGCTCACAGGTCAAATGAATAGAATACTTGATCCCTAAAAAACTGCCACCCCCAATGTGCCGGGGCCTACGTGAGTACCGATCACCGGGCTGAGTTCGTAGATCTCCAAATGTTGACAATCGACCTGGTCTGAGATGCGTTTCTTCATTTCCTCTGCTTCTGACAGGGCATTGGCATGGAGGACACCAACGTGCACCGGCTTTCCATTGGATTTTTCCACCGCCAGTTCGATCAGCCGGGCCACAGCTTTGCGTTTAGTGCGCACGCGTTCCAGCGCGCCGATCTTGCCTTCCTCATTTAAATAAAGGATGGGTTTAATGCTAAAGGCGGTCCCGAAGTATCTGGATGCACCACCGATGCGCCCGCCTTTGTGCAAGTATTCCAGCGTATCTACAGCAAAGTAGATTTCTGTCTGGCTGACGAGTTCTTCGGCTTTTTGCTTGAGGGTCTCCAGGTCAGCGCCTTCACTGCTCGCCTGAGCTAAGGCAGTAACGATTAGAGCCAATGCCGCGGAGGTTGTGTGAGTGTCTATCACTTCAACCGGCACTTTAGAAAACATGGAGGCCGCCGTTTGGGCAGATGAGATGGTGCCACTGATGCCGGATGAGATAAGGGGCACAATGATGCCTTCGTATTCTTCAGCAAGTTTCTCATACATTCCCAGGAATTCGTCTACAGGGGGTTGGGAGGTGGTTGGTACGGTTGATGCTCCTGCTAACTGGTCGTAGAATTCAGCAGGAGTGATGTCCACGTTATCTTCATAGTTTGTTCCGTCCCAATGGATCTTCAAGGGGATCACATGAATATTGTGGCTTTTGAGAAATGCTTCTGGCAGGTATGCCGTACTATCGGTCAGGATAGCGATGTTGGACATGGGACTCCTTTTCGAGCTTATAAAGTTTTTATCTCGAATAGTTTCGAGAATAGTTATCCATTGATGATCTTTGTGACTTCGCGCGCAAAGGTGCTAAGGCGCTCACGATTTTCCTGATTGAGTTGTCGAAAGTGCTGGTGGAATTTTCCGCTTTGATCCAATAAGAACATAGCGATGTTTAGATGGACACCTTCGATCATGTACAAAGCTGAACTGATGCCGCCCATCGCGCTCAACCCGATCTCACCAGGTAGGCCCAGCTTGCCAAGACGTTCCAGTAAACCATTGTCTTCAGATGCCTTGTGGATGCTGGCTACGGCTAGAATGGTGGCGGTGATCATCTCGGCCATGAAGATCAGGGGAGAGCGCCGTTTGCCAATACGGGCTAACAGATCATTGAGCAAGGGTTCGTAGCCGTTGATCTTCCCTTCATGGAGGCGTTTGATGATGCGTGCTTTTGTGGCTTCCCAGCTTTGCGCTTCGGCTTGATCCCCCGAAAACTTGTTCAAGATCTCAATGGATTTCTTAGTGGGTCGAAATAGCACCATCGAGCGGCCCGGCCCACGATCTTTTGAGGCGAGTTGGTACTCTGCCTCGACCAGGCCGCGTTTTTCCAGGAGGCGCAACATCTCGTAGGCGGTCACTTTCCCAAGGCCCAAGCGATCTGCCAGGGCAACGTAATGAATAGGCTTGTCAACCTCTTGATACATGTCAAGAAATTGGCTGAGGAATTCTTGCTGCCTTTGGGTCAGTTTCTTTGCCATCGTGGAAATCCGAAAAATCCGAAAATATTCTAGACAACAAAATCTGACTTGTCAAGATATTGTGATATTCCCCACAAAGATTTTTTCAGGCGGGTACGATCGTTTCGGGGACGTCGTTGGCTGGACTGTTGACCAGGGTAGATACCGGATAGTGCATCATCTCAACGGCAGGATAGGGTTTGATGAGATGCCCGAGATCCTGTTGTGTCTTTTCTTCGGGATCCAACCATAGGTCGTAATCCTTTTTATCCAATATCACCGGCATGCGGTTGTGCAGTTTGGCGACCATCTCGTTGGGTTCAGTGGTGATGATGGTGCAAGTGCGGATCTCGTCCCCTTCCGGCGAATGCCATATCTCCCATAAGCCTGCAAAGGCAAAGGGGGCTTTGGATTCCATCTGGATGTAATGAGGTGTCTTCCTGGTTTCCCCCGGCATCTTGATCCATTCGTAGAATCCATCGGTTAGGATGAGGCAGCGACGGCGTTTGTAGGCGGCACGGAAGGATGGTTTCTCGGCCACAGTTTCGCCCCGCGCATTGATCAGGCGGCTGGCGATCTTGGCATCTTTAGACCAGGAGGGAATTAGTCCCCATAAAAAGAAATCCAGTTTCGGCTCTTCATAATTGGGGATGACAGCCACTGGCTGGGTAGGGGCCACGTTGTAGCGTGCCGGAATATCACTGGGGATGTCCTTTACAAAGGGGGCCACAACCCTCAAAGCTTCCTGAATATCTGTAAGTGTAAAACGACCACACATAGAACTTCCTCTCACTCCTGAATAGAACAAATGTATTATAAATGATTTCCCCGATTTTGGCGGCATTCATTTTTTGCCGTAGCCGCCCCCACCTGGCGTACGGACGCTCAAGATGTCACCTGCTTTCAGATCGAAGGTGCCTTTTGAAGGTAATTCAGTTTCTTTGCTATCACGGATGAGGATATTTACACCCTGTGAGCCGGGTTCTCCCCCTTCAAGGCCATAAGGCTTTGTTTTCCTTCTCTCGCTGAGTTGGGTTGCTTGAGCCTCAATGAGGACTTTTATATCGCGATAAACACCATTGCCGCCCTTGAACTGTCCTGCACCTCCGGTCCCCTCGCGGATTTCATAACGCATCACCTGGAGGGGATAGGCGAATTCCAAAGCTTCAACAGGGGTATTGAGCGTGTTGGTCATGTGCGTGTGGATGCCTGATGCCCCATCCTTGCCCGGCCTGGCCCCCATTCCTCCACAGATCGTCTCGTAATAAGTAAATGAGCGCTTATTGCGCGGATCAATCCCTCCGATCAGTGTGTTGTTCATGGTCCCCTGACTGGCTGCTGGAATTCTATCGGGCATGGCTTGCGACAAAGCGCCCAATAACACGTCGGTAATCCGTTGCGAGGTCTCGACATTGCCCCCGGCTACGGGAGCAGGATGCGAAGCATTTACAACACTGCTCTCGGGCGCGATCACCTGAATGGGGCGCAGGCTACCTGAATTGTTGGGCACATCCGCACTGAGGAGACAGCGAAAAACGTAGTATACGGCAGACAGGGTGATGGCATAAACTGCATTCACACTGCCTTTTTGTTGGGGCGCGGAGCCATTGAAATCAACAGTGGCGGCGTGATCCTCTATCTTTATGCTGACCTTGATTGGGATCGGTTCATCAGAAATGCCATCATCATCGAGAGCATCTGCAAAGCTGTACTCGCCGTTAGGAATCTCTGCTAATAGATTACGCGTCATGCGTTCGGTGTAATCCAGCAATGCTGTTGCGTAATTGCTCAAGTCCTCTATTCCATACTGGTTAGCAAGCTCTTGCATACGTTGAACACCGCGCTGGTTAGCGGCGATCTGGGCCCTCAAATCTCCGGCCCTCTCAACTGGTGTGCGTACATTTGCCAGGATTAGATTCCAATTGCCCTGGTTAATTTCTCCAGCTTCAATTAGCTTGATGGGCGGGATGATCAAACCCTCTTGGAAGAGTTCTTGAGCTATAGGCATCGAGCCGGCCGTCATCCCACCTACGTCAGCATGGTGGGCGCGGTTGGCTGCAAAGCCAAAGAGTTCATCTTTAACGAAGATGGGGGCCACTAAGGTGATATCTGGGAGGTGTGTACCACCTCGATAGGGGTCATTGAGGGTGACCATGTCGCCTGGGGCCAAGTCGATTTCTTTCAGCGAGTATTGCACTGATAAGGGCATGGCTCCCAGGTGTACGGGGATATGGGCGGCCTGTGAGATCATACTGGCTTCAGCATCGAATAGGGCGCATGAAAAATCGAGGCGTTCTTTGATATTGGGTGAATAGGAGGATTTGCGTAAAACCGCGCCCATCTCTTCGGGAATAGCTGTAAAGAGGTGTTTAAAAACTTCCAGGCGTATCGGGTTGATTTCATTGCTTGAGTTCATTGGGGGACCTTAATGATGAGGTTTCCAAATGGGTCGATGCTAGCTTGGTCCTGGTCTTCTAGAAGGATGGTAGTGTCTGGGCGAACGACCAGCGCGGGGCCTGTCAACTGATTGCCTGCTTTAAGCAATTGGGCATCATAGATGGGGACTCGTTTGGTTCCATCAGCGAAGATGATGTCTTGCTCTTGCAATATCGCTGAATTTGAGTCTGGGCTTTTTTCAGTAGATCGAGGCAGTTCTGGCTGCTTGACTTTACCAATGGCGCGCACGTACAAGTTCACGATTTCAATTTCAGCCTCATGGTTGGCATAACCGTAGCTATCTTTATGAGCATTATGGAAATCTTTAATAAAATCATCACCGAATGGAATGCGTAATTCAAAGGACTGTCCCTCGTAGCGCATATCAAGATAGCGTTCAATGATCATATCATTCGCATTTTCGATGCCTTGATCAGATAGATTGTTTTGCCCTGTTTCAACAAGAGGTTGGAGCAGGGCTTCAATCTCCCTAATGGAGGTATTCCCTGGAAGCATGACTGTTTTTGTGTAATCCTTGATGACATCGGCCATGAGCATACCTAATGCCGAGAGGGTAGCTGCCTGAGGAGGAACAAGTACCTGAGGGATGCCTAAATTACGTGCCAGCGCAGAAGCGTGCAAACCTCCCGCCCCGCCAAATGAAACCAGTGTGAAGTTTTCAGGGTCATAGCCGCGTTCAACAGAGATCACCCTTAGAGCGCGTGCCATGTGAGCATTGGCAATTTCAATTACGCCTAAGGCAGTTTGGTATGGGTCTAAACCTAGTGCTTGAGCAGTAGAATTGATAGCATCTATTGCTCTCTGCTTATCCAGCTTCATCTCTCCCCCGAGAAAGTTTCCAGGCAATAGACGTCCCAGTACTAGGTTAGCGTCTGTCACGGTAGGCAATCTGCCTTTACCGTAGCAGGCCGGGCCCGGGTCGGCCCCGGCACTTTCCGGGCCAACCTGTAAAGCCCCACCAGCATCCACCCTGGCAATAGAACCACCTCCAGAGCCCACTGTATGAATATCAATGATGGGGATGTGAATGGGCAAACCGCCAACTTCCGCTTCATTGGTCAATTGAAATTGTTTGTCTACCAGACCTACATCCGTGGATGTGCCCCCCATGTCGAAAGTGATCAAGCGATCGAAACCTGCTTGCAACCCAACGGACTGTGCTCCTACCACACCGCCAGCCGGACCTGAGACGATACAACGCACAGCATTCTTGCGGGCCTCCAAAGGACTGATGCTGCCTCCATTGGATTGCATGATGCTCAGATCATCATGGGGGAGTTCTTTTTGTAATTTCCCGATGTATTTGTCCATCACGGGTGAAACGTAGGCATTCACCGCAGTTGTACTCGTCCGTTCGTATTCGCGGAACTGAGGGAGGATTTCATTAGAAGCAGAGACGAAAAACCCTTTTTCACGCAAGAAGTCTGCAATTGCCTGTTCGTGTCCCGGATACAAAAAGGAAAACAATAAACTGACGGCGATCGAGTTGACATCCTCTGCGTCCAGGAGCTGGGCGACCTCGTCAAGCTCTTTGATATCTAAGGCTTGCTGGATCTCTCCATCTGCATTCACGCGCTCATTAACTTCCAAACGCAATTCTTTTGGAATGAGTGGTTCGGACGGGTCTTCGAAAAAATCGTAGAGGGATGGACGGTTCTGGCGCCCGATCTGGAGCACGTCCCGGAAGCCTTTGGTGGTGATAAGTGCCGTTTTGGTTCCTTTGCGTTCTAGAAGCGCATTGGTTGCTACCGTCGACCCGTGGATCAATTGGCGATGGGCTGTTCCATCTACGCGTTCCAGCCCTTCCAGCATGGCTTTCGCTGGATCGCTGGGAGTAGAGGGGGCTTTGAAGGTAGTAATTGATCCCGTTTCTGGATTATGAACAACAAAGTCTGTGAAGGTCCCGCCGATGTCTATGCCGATTCTCATAATCTAATTTTACTACCAGCCCTAGCCATTTTGCTGGGGGCATAAAAGCCTTTCCCATGCTAGGATTGTGGATAAGAAAGGTATACTTTACCGTTCGGTTTAGTGTTAGGAGTGAGAGGATCATGATCAATCAGCAACAAGAAAATGAAAAGGGGATACTTGGGGGCGCGGGATTGTGGGTACTGGTGGCGACAATTCTGGGTTCGGCGATAGCCTTCATTGACGGCACAGTGGTCAACGTGGCCCTACCGGTTTTACAAGAAGACCTTGGTGCCACCATCAGCCAAACACAATGGATCGTCGAAGCTTATATGCTTTTCCTGGCGGCACTCATTTTGGTGGGTGGTTCGTTGGGAGATCACTTTGGGCGCAAGCGTATCTACACTATTGGTATTGTTATTTTTGCACTGGCTTCGGCCTGGGCTGGTTTGGCTCCCGATGCCAATCAATTGATCCTTGCGCGAGCTGTGCAGGGGATTGGTGGAGCCTTGCTGACCCCTGGTAGTTTATCCATCATCACAGCTTACTTCAATGAGAGCAATCGTGGGCAAGCTATCGGTATCTGGTCTGCATTTGCAACCCTGACAACAGCCGGTGGTCCTGCACTTGGTGGCTGGCTGGTGGACAATGCTTCCTGGCGCTGGGTGTTTTATATCAATATCCCATTAGCGATCATCGTGTTAGTGATCTTGTTCTGGCGTGTCCCTGAGAGTCGCGATGAGGAGATCGGTGGGGAACTGGATTGGTTAGGGGCTTTATTAGCCACGCTTGGTTTGGCCGGGGTCACCTTCGGTTTGGTCGAAGCTTCCAATTTGGGCCTGACCAGCCCAATCGTGATCGGAAGCTTCTTTGGTGGCATTCTTGCTTTGGTGGCATTCATTTATGTTGAGAGTCGCGCAAAAACACCCATGATGCCCTTGAGCGTATTTCGTTCGCCTACCTTTACCGGGGCCAACCTATTGACCCTTTTCTTATATGGTGCTCTAGGTGGTGCCCTATTCTTTTACAACTTTAACTTCATCAACTTACAGGGCTATACCGCCACCCAGGCTGGTTTTGCATTCTTGCCATTTACTATTGTCCTGGCTGTCTTATCTCCCTGGGCGGGTGGTCTTGTGGCGCGTTATGGGGCCAAACTGCCTCTGGTCATTGGTCCCCTGATCGTTGCCTTGGCTTTCTATATGCTGAGTTTGCCTGGCATCGGTGGCAACTATCTGACTACTTGGTTGCCTGGCATCCTGGTATTCAGTTTTGGCATGGCCATTGTGGTTGCGCCGCTTACTACTGCCGTGATGGGGGCCGTGGACGTTAGTCATTCAGGTCTTGCTTCAGGAGTGAATAATGCATTTGCCCGCACAGCAAGTTTGTTGGCAGTCGCTATCTTTGGTTTGATCGCCTTTTTTAATTTCAACACACAAGTAGATACGCGCTTGGCAAGTTCAACATTGCTCCCCGAAGCGGCACAACAGATCGAAGTGGTGCGTGAACAATTCCCTACTGCCGTGATTGGGGATGAAGTAGACATTTCCGGGAAAGAGTTCGCCCAGGAAATCCTGGATCTTGCATTCCTATCAAGTTTTCGCCTGATGATGTATCTGGGGGTTGGCCTGTCTTTACTCAGTTCGCTGGTGGCTTTAATTCTCATTGAAGGCAAAAAGCCAGATGCTGCGCCCGAACCAGCAGAAGCTGAAACCGCAGCCCCCTTGGCAGGATAAAAAAGAAGCCCCGGATTTCCAGGGCTTTTTATATCAAACTCAGCTGGTGGCTGGGTTGCCTGCCATTGAGTAATACAAAGGGTGCTGCCCGTTTGTAGACCACACCCAATTTTTGAAGATGCTTCAGATTGGTAATTTGTTTTTGGCCCCGGGCTTTGAGAATGCGCTTAACGCCCACTGGTCCAAAGCCTGGTACGCGTAACAATTCTTCGCGTGTGGCCCGGTTGACCTCTACGGGTGAATGTTTGAGGTTATCTTTAGCCCAGGCCAGTTTAGGATCAATATCCAATGGTAGGTTGCCGTTCTTAGTAAAAGGCATATCTTCCATGCTAAAGCCATAATCTCGTAACAAGAATGAAGATTGGTAGAGGCGGTGTTCACGCATGGGGTTTTCGGCGGGCAGGTTTTCAAACGGCGTATCTCTTACGGGGTTGAAGGCCATGTAGTAGCTGCGCGCCAACCTGGTGTTCTTGTAAAGGTAATCGGAGGTAGCGATGATCTCCAGGTCTGTCTCACCAGCCGGACCGACCACGAATTGAGTTGTCGAAGAAGCCCAGCGACCGTTCCAGGAATTCCGGGGAGATACTTTTTGGCGGATATCTTCGATCCACTTCAACTGTTGGAATAATTCAGTGTCGAACTCTTTCATGGGAGCCAGGGTGGGGAGACGTTTCTCGTTGGCCCCTTCCAGGTTAGCTGACACCCTGCTAGCCAGTTCCATAGAGCGCTGTACCTGATCATACTCGGCACCTGGCATTAATTTGAGGTGCATATAGCCGCGATATTTGTATTTGTTGCGCAAAATGTTGGCGGTGTCGATCAATTTGTCTTGCGTTTTAATCCCACCGCCGATCACACCGGAGCTGAGGAACAAGCCCTCGACCAGATTGGCGCGGAACATGTACATGTAGACCCTGGCTAATTCTTCTGGTTTAAAGGTGGCGCGCCGCATGTTCCTCCCCGCGCGGAAAGGGCAATAGTTGCAATTGCGCTCACAGGCTGAAGTAAGCAGTGTTTTGAGTACTTTCATGCGCTTGCCACCCGGCATGACAACTTCACTGATGGGAATGGCTGGCTGTTGTTTGCCATCAATGATCGGTTGGCAGGCCACCTCATTCTGGGCATTCACTTCCAATTGCATATCCGAGGACAGCAATGATAAACGTTCCACATTGTCCATATCAATAATATAGAACGAATTTTCTATATAGTCAAGTGCCTGTCAAGTTCTTGACATTATTGGTGAACTTCAGCTTATTGTCAGCATCTTGTTTCGAATTCAAAAAACTGGAGCGATATAATACATAGAGCTATGACCGAAGAACTTGTACTAATCGAAAAAGAGAATGCAGTAGGCACGGTGCATCTCAACCGGCCTGATAAGTTGAATGCCCTCAGCCCGGCGATGCTCAGTGCACTTGCCGATGCCTTGGAACAACTAGATGTCGATAAGGATATCCGTGTCATCATTATTGCTGGCAGCTCCAATGTCTTTGCCGCTGGAGCGGATATAGAAGCCATGGCAAAAGCTTCGCCGCTTGAGATGAAAGCGCTGGGTACGCGTGACTATTGGCTACGCATGCGTCGCATCGACAAACCCCTGATTGCTGCGGTTAGTGGATATGCTTTTGGAGGGGGCTGTGAACTTGCTTTGCAATGTGACCTGATCGTGGCTTCGGAGACGGCCCAATTTGCCCAGCCGGAGATCAAGCTGGGCATCATACCCGGCGCGGGAGGCACCCAACGCCTGACCAAAGCCATTGGGCCATATCGTGCCATGGAGATGGTCCTAACCGGCGAAGCCATCAGTGCCCAAGAAGCTTACCAACATAATTTGATTAATCGAGTTGTCCCGGTTGAACGTTATTTGGATGAAGCCAAGGAACTGGCTCGCCTTATTGCCGAACGTCCACCCGTTGCGGTGCGAATGGCCCGCGAAGCCGTACGGCGCGGTGTTGAGTACACATTGACCGATGGCATGGAAGTGGAGCGGCGAAACTTCTTATTGCTTTTTGATACAGACGATCAGGCGGAGGGGATGAACGCCTTTCTCGAAAAACGCCCCCCAGAATTTAAGGGAGAATGACTTTGACCTACGATCTAAAACCAGGCGTGACCACCATTGGTATCATCGGGGCTGGAACAATGGGCTCTGGCATTGCCCTGGCTGCTTTGTATGCCGGTTATGATGTCATTCTGCAAGACCCCTTTGGGGAGGCAACCGACCAGGCCAAAGAATATTTGAGTAAATTCCTGGAGAAAAAGGGCATGGGGGAGCACATGGAAAAGGTTACCTTCTCTGATGACATGGAAGACCTGGCTCCAGCCCACATTGTTATTGAAGCTGTTGTAGAACACCTCAATCTTAAGAAAGATATCTTTAACCGCCTGGATGTAATTTGCCCACCTCCAACGATTTTGGCGACTAACACCAGCACGCTAGCCGTCACGGAAGTTGCCGCGGCGGCTGGCAATCCGGAACGGGTCATCGGCATGCACTTCTTTAATCCTGCTCCGATCTTGAAACTGGTTGAGGTGGTAAAAGCCGGTCAGACCTCACAGGATGTCGTGGATGCGGTTGTTGGGCTTGCTGAGTACATGCAGAAAACCCCCGTGGTTACCAATGACACTCCCGGTTTTATCGTCAACCGCGTGGCACGCCCCTTTTATGGTGAGGCCTTGCGCCTGTTGGGGGAAGGCGTTGCCACTTACGAAGAGATCGATACGATTGTGCAGTATGGGGGAGGTTTCCGCATGGGGCCGTTCCAATTGATGGACTTGATAGGCATTGACGTGAACGCTACCGCCATGCAATCCATGTATGAGCAAAGCTTTGGCGAACCACGTTATCGCCCGCACTGGATCCAGATGCAGAAGATGCAGGCCACGCATTTGGGTCGCAAGACCGGCAGTGGTTTTTATGATTACAACAAAGATGGCGAACCTGAAAGACCCCAAATTCCTGCGGCACAAGCAGGCAATGGTCAGGTAGTGATCTCAAAGGGCAATTGGGCTCCCGGCTTGAAACCTCTCTTGCAATCGGCTGGCTATGAATTGCATTCCATTCCTCAAGCTGCAGATACTAGGGCAGCGTTCATCGTTGCGCGTCAAAAATTGCGCCGGCGTGTGGAGTTGATCGACGAAAGTTTATCACCCGATGTACCCATGTTCGTACAGACTGCCACGGCTCCGTTGTCTGAAATCGCTGCCTGGATGCAGCACCCGCAGCGATTGGTCGGACTGGATGGTCTGTTCTTTGCATTTGGGGAAGTCGTTAGTCTCATAACCAGTCCGGTGATGGATGAAACTGTCCACCAACGATCCGATGACTTCATTCGCGGATTGAGTAAATTGCCGATCTGGATCAAAGAAAGCCCGGCTCTGGTGCTGCCGCGCATCATTTGTCAACTGGTTAACGAGGCCGCTTATGCCCATTTGGAGGGAGTTGCAGCGGCGGATGAGATCGACATGGCTATGCAGTTAGGCGTCAATTATCCCTTTGGGCCTTTGGCCTGGGGCAAACAGCTTGGTTACCGCCGCGTGGTGGCCGTGCTGGAACATCTTTATAGGGAATATGGCGAAGATCGCTATCGTGTCTGTCCTTTGCTGCGTCGTTGGGCGCGGCTTGAACGCACCACTGTGTAATCGTGTACAATTGATTCATACCAGCTTGTAAGGAGACTTTCTTGGGCGAACGCGCCTTTACCGGGAAAGCCCCGGATTCTTTTGACTTTGAGGCCATCATTTATGAAAAGAACGATGGTCGTGCTACCATCACATTTAACCGACCCCAAGTGCTCAATGCTATCAACCATCAGGTGTTGAGCGAACTAAATATCGCTTTCAAGGACGCCAGTTGGGATGACAGCGTTGCAGTTGTTATTCTGACAGGATCAGGTGAGCGCGCCTTTTGCACTGGGGCAGACCTGAAAGAACAAAAGCAGTTCCTGGAGCGTCCCCGCGATTATTGGAAGTGGATGGGCGATTTCATAGAGTGCCATGAACGCCTCCGCAACCTGGGCAAACCCACCGTGGCACGCCTTAACGGCATTGTGGTTGGGGGCGGCAACGAGTTCAATATGAGTTGCGATTTGGCTTTGGCTGCGGATGACATTTACATCCGCCAGGTGGGCACCAGCCATGGCAGTGTGGCCCTGGCAGGCGCTACCCAATTCCTGCCGCTGATCGTGGGCGACCGTCGCGCCCGCGAGATACTTTTGCTCAATGAAGAGATCCCTGCTCCCAAAGCGACTGAGTGGGGTCTGATCAATTGGGCCGTGCCGCGAAATGAACTGGATGCCAAAGTCGACGAATTAGTTGACAAGCTCAAGGCCAAATTGCCAGAGAAGACACGCTACACCAAGCAGCAGCTCAATTTCTGGCGTGACCTTAGTTGGCACACAACCATTGGGCATGGCCGCGATTGGCTGGCTATCCACAATACCAGCCCGGAAACTTGGGAAGGTGTGCGTTCCTTTTCTGAAAAACGCAGCGCAGATTATGATGAGATTCGCCGCCGTTGGGCAGAGGATGATGCCCCTGAATGGCCCGATGGTGAAAAACCCGAAGTCGATTTCTAAGGAGAACTTCCTGCATGACAGATTTATTGTTGCCTGATGTTGAACTCCAAACTGGAACCCTTGATTTCCTGAAGGCTGGTCCCAAAAAGCTCTTCATCAATAATGAATGGGTAGATGCCAGAAGTGGTGAGACTTTCGAAACTCTTAACCCTGCTACTGGAGAAGTATTGGCTGAAGTTGCCCTGGCCAGCGAAGCCGATGTGGAAGCTGCTGTGCAGGCGGCTACAAAGGCATTTCATGAAGGTCCCTGGAGCCAAACGTTGGCTGGTGACCGCGCCCGCTTGCTCTTCAAGTTGGCAGACATGATCGATGAACACGCAGATGTGCTGGCGGAACTGGAAACATTGGATAACGGCAAACCCTTTCGTGTGGCGCGCCGCGGCGACCTTCCTTATGTCACCAAACATCTGCGTTATCAGGCTGGATGGGCCGATAAGATCGAAGGCTCTACCATTCCTGTAACTTTCCCTAACCAATTCGTTTATACTCGCCGTGAACCGATGGGTGTGGTGGGTGCCATCATCCCCTGGAACTTCCCCCTGCTTATGGCTATCTGGAAGCTGGGGCCTGCTCTGACAGCTGGGAATACCCTCATCCTCAAACCTGCTGAGCAAACTCCCTTGTCCGCCCTTTATCTGGCTGACTTGATCGTGGAGACGGGTTTCCCGGAAGGCGTGGTCAATATCCTGACCGGCCCAGGGCTGCCCACCGGCGCAGCGATGGCGGGGCATCCACAAATTGCTAAGATCGCCTTCACTGGCTCAACTGAAGTGGGCCGCAAGATCATGGAAGCGGCTGCCAACAGCAACCTCAAGCGCGTCAGTCTGGAATTAGGTGGCAAATCCCCTAATGTTATCTTTGCCGATGCCGATATGAACGCCGCTGTGCGCGGTGCTCAATGGGCTGTGTTCAGCACAGCCGGGCAGGAATGTGTGGCGGGCACGCGTTTATTCGTGGAGCGCAGTGCCTATGATGAAGTTGTCGATGGATTAAAAACTAACGTCGAGAAAATGGTCGTTGACCATGGCTTTGCCGAAAAAGTGCATGTCGGCCCCATCATCACAGAAAAACAAAAAGACCGCATTCTAGGCTATATTGACGAGGGTGTAAAAGCAGGCGCAGAGGTCATAACAGGCGGTGAGCCTGTGGAGAATGACAACGGCTATTTCGTTAAACCCACTGTCTTTGCTTATGAAGATGACTCGTTAAGTCTTGTCCAGGATGAGATCTTCGGCCCGGTGGCTGCCGTTACTGCTTTCGACGATTGGGACGAGCTTGTACAGCGCGCCAATGACACAATGTACGGTTTGGCCGCCGGAGTGTGGACGCGAGATGTGGGCAAGGCCCATCGCTACGCCCATGCTGTACAGGCTGGTACGGTGTGGATCAATGGTTATGGCATGATCGACCCCGCCGCGCCCTTTGGCGGTTACAAACAATCCGGTTTTGGTCGCGAGATGGGTAAAGAAGCTATTGAGTTGTATACCCAGGTCAAGACCGTGTGGGTCAACACCAAGTAGGAGCATATATGTACGGTGCCAGCGTTGACGATTTTGACTTGGATCAGGAAGAGAATCCGGAACAGCTAGCCAACTTTGAGGCGCGCATCGCCCGCGGTGAAAAGATTGAGCCGGGCGACTGGATGCCCTCAGAATACCGCCGCCAGCTCATTCGCATGATCTCCCAGCATGCGCATAGCGAAGTAGTCGGCATGTTGCCGGAGGGTGCCTGGATCACTAAAGCGCCCACGCTGCGCCGCAAATTGATTCTGATAGCCAAAGTGCAGGATGAAGCCGGGCACGGTCAGTATCTTTATCATGCTGCTGAGACATTAGGAGCCACTCGCGAAGAAATGCTTGATGCTTTACTTGAAGGCAAAGCCAAATACTCCAGCATCTTTAACTATCCCACATTAACCTGGGCCGACATCGGGACCATTGGCTGGTTGGTGGATGGTGCGGCCATCATGAACCAGACCATGCTGGCGCGCTGTTCGTATGGCCCGTATTCACGCGCTATGGTGCGCATTTGTATGGAGGAGAATTTCCACAAGAAGCAGGGCCAGGAAATGGTCATCCTGCTTTCGCAGGGCACGCCTGACCAGAAAGCTATGATTCAGGATGCTATTACTCGTTGGTGGTGGCCGACCTTGATGATGTTTGGGCCACACGACAGCGACTCGCCCAACACGCCCATCCTGCAGAAATGGGGAATTAAAACCCGTTCCAACGATGAACTGCGTCAGGACTTCATCAATCAACTGGTGCCGGACCTGCAAGCCCTGGGCATAACCCTTCCAGACCCGGACTTACATTATGATGATGAGAGTGAGAACTGGATCACTGGCCCCATCGATTGGGATGAATTCTGGCGGGTGATTAAAGGGGATGGCCCGGTCAACAAAGAACGCATGGCAGCCCGCCGCAAAGCGCATGATGATGGCTTGTGGGTGCGTGAGGCTTTGCAGGCTTATGCTGAGAAGCAGGCTGCCGAGGCGATGCCAGCATAATTATGACTGACACCCAGTGGCCCCGTTTCATGGTCTTCCAGCAAAGTGAGTTGGACGAACCCTTTGTGCACAATGGCACCGTGCATGCCCCTGATCCTGAAATGGCCTTGATGAACGCGCGTGATGTATACTACCGCCGTCCCAAAGCCGAGGCCATGTGGGTTGTGCCTGCCGAAAGTATCTTCTCTGTCACTCTGGAAGAGCAAACAAGCAAGGAGTGGCAGCAAGAGGCAGAGGGCGCTGGTATTGAAAAAGAATTCCATGTTTTTGCCAAATTTTCACACCAGGGCCAGTGTGAGCAGATAGGCATTGTTTCTGCCAATTCACATGAAGCTGCCATGCGGCTTGCTATAGAGACATACACAGATAAACAAGTGCTCTGGTGGTGGGTTTTCCCCAGCGATGCTGTCATGGCTTCTGAAGCTGAAGACACTTCCAGCATGTACGATCCATCCCTGGAATTTGATTACAAAAGCCAGGCTGCCTATCCGGTCGTGACCATGATGCGCCAGATTCACGCCAAAGGCAAATTGGAAGAATAATGAATACCAAGCTAAAAGCAAAATTAGCGAAATATTTGATTGCTATTGGTGACGATGAGTTGGTCTTGGCCCACCGTGATTCGGAGTGGTGCGGCCACGCCCCCATCCTTGAAGAAGACATCGCCTTTGCCAACATTTCCCTGGATGAGATCGGCCATGCTCGTTTGTGGTATGAGATTGCCGCTGAATTGCTTGGCGAAGATAAAGCCACATACCCTGACCAGTTGGCTTTCTTCCGCAGTGCATCACAATTCCACTCTATTCAAATGAACTCTCTGCCCAATGGCGATTGGGCATTCACCATGCTGCGCCAATTTTTGTTTGATAGTGCTGAAGTGCCGCGTTTGGAAGGTCTGGTCGAAAGTAGTCATAAACCACTGGCCGAAGCTGCTGTCAAAATCCGCAACGAAGAGATTTATCATCTGCGCCATACCAGTGCCTGGGTTAAACGTCTGGGTCTAGGTACCGAAGAAAGTAATCGACGTATGCAAGTGGCTCTGGACGAACTGTGGTCTTATGCTCAACAGCTTTTCCTGCCTATTGATGGGGAAGTGGATTTAGTTGCAGCAGGACTTGTGCCTGATTCTGCCGAAATAAAATCTGCCTGGTTGGAAAGTGTTGTGCCATCCTTGGAGCAGGCCGATTTGATCATCCCCGATGAAGGTCCGCCGCCGCGTGACCGTTCGGTGCAAACCCAGCATCTGGCACATCTCATCACGGAGATGCAATCCGTGGCGAGGCTGGAGCCGCAAGGCCGTTGGTAAATAGCTCGTTATGAGAGTGATTGCGATAACAGCTGAGGACATTTGGACTGCCTTAGAAGATGTTATGGACCCTGAAATCCCTGTGGTTTCGTTGGTTGAATTGGGGGTGGTGCGGGATGTGCAGGTCGATGGGTACAAGGTAACAGTCCACATGACGCCCACATTCTCAGGCTGTCCGGCCTTAGAGGTTATGGGAGGAGATGTTGTTGAGCGTATTAGGCAATTGGGAACTGAAGATGTGACCGTAGAATGGATCTATGATCCACCCTGGTCTTCCAATTGGATCAAACCTGCTGCACGCGACCGTATGAAAACGATTGGACTTGCTCCTCCAGCCATACACAATGGTGATTTCCAAATTGTCTTGTTGGAACCGGTTGAGTGTCCCCACTGCACCTCAATGAATACCTCCCTCAAGAATAGTTTTGGCACCACACCTTGCCGCATGATTTACGTGTGTGTTGATTGCCGGGAACCTTTTGAACAATTTAAGCCTTTATAACCAGGAGAAGCTATGAAACTGCTTGCCCTCTATGCCACACCCAAAGACTCTGAAGCTTTTGAGAAAGCCTATTTTGAAACACACGTGCCTTTGATCGAAAAAGTGCCCGGTTTGTTGAGTGTCAAAGTTACACGAATCAACCGTGTTGTGGTTGGCAAACGTGCCCCTTATATGGTCACTGAGATGGAATTTGCAGATAAAGAGGCGCGTAAGGCTGGGTTGAACAGCCCCGAGATGGCTGCCGCCGGGGAGAACCTGGATAGTTTTGCTGAGGGCCTCTACACGCTTTGTTTCGCTGAAGATAAATAGCCAGGTGGATGGCAGCGCTTGCTAGTGTTCTAAAACGCCTCAATCTAACAATTGTTTTATTAATAGGTTTGGGTGTTCGGTTGATAGGCCTGGTCAGCAGGCCTATTTGGTATGATGAGGCTTTCTCGTTATTGGTCGCACGCGGGGACACACTGGCCTTTCCCTTTGCCACGGACGTACACCCACCTTTATATTACTTATTGCTTTCTTTCTGGACCGCGCTTTGGGGAGATAGTATTGCAATCGCGCGTTTGTTTTCCATAGTACTGAGCCTTGTTGTGATTTTTCTGGCGTACCAAATCTGTTTGATCTTATTCGATAAAGAGATTGCTGTCTGGAGCGGATTATTGCTTGCGGTTTCACCATTCCTGGTGCACTATGCTCAAGAAATCCGCATGTATTCCTTGTTGACCGTTTTTGTGCTCCTGGCTGCATACGCTTATTGGCGAGCCACCCGCGAACAAGGATGGCTCTGGTGGGCTTTGTTTGCAGCCTCTGCTGCTCTGGCACAGTACAATCACAATCTAGCTGTGTTCTTTCTTCTACCCTTGGCTTCATGGCCTTTGCTGACCCGTAATTGGAAAAATCTATTCAAAATAGGGATTGCCTCTACTTTGGCTTTGCTGGTGTATATCCCCTGGCTACTAGGTTTGCTTGCTCAAGTCGATGCTGTGCGAGCTGCTTATTGGATCGAACAGCCCGGGGTGGTTGACATTTTTCGAGTTCTGATTATGTTTGTTTCCAATCTGCCAGTACCTCCTGTGTGGCTCCCGGTTTCTTTGGCTTCTGCACTGTTTTTAGTCATATTGGCTGGCTGGCACACAATCAAACGCTATCGCCAGGGCCATGAGAAAAGGCAAATATCTATTTGGCTTATGATGATGGCCTTCCTCCCGATGGCATTGATGTTTCTCGTTTCGTTTTGGCTGCCAGTCTTCCTACATCGAGCATTTTTGCCATCTGCCGTGTTCTTTTTGATATGGCTAATTTGGAGTTTTCAGGGTGCGGATGTCCCGAAAATCATCCGCAATGCAGCATTTGGTATATTGCTTATAAATAGTGTAGTGGGTATTTACATGCATTACAGCTATGGTGGTTTTCCTTACGTACCTTACAATGAGGGAAGAACAGCCTGGTTGGAGAATGTATCTGGCGACGAAGTCATTGTGCATTCCAACAAGCTCAGTATGTTGCCCTCGCATTTTCTAGATACCGATCGCCAACACCGCTACGTGATCGATGCTCCAGGCAGTGGTTCGGACACCTTATCTGAGGCATCCCAGGCTGCTTTAGCTGTCCACTCGTATGAATCGATTGCTGATGCTGCTAATAATTCAGATGGTGTCTGGTTTATCATCTTTAATCAGGCCATCAAGGAATATCAGGACCTCGACGAGGGAACTCATCCACATCTGGCCTGGCTGCAGGAAAACTACAAATTGGCAGAGTCTCAACAATGGGGCAACCTGATCCTTTATCATTTCGAGCGTTAATAGTGAAATTGTCAGCTTCCCTCCAACGCAAAGAGATCGTTTGGGTATTGTTCGCGATTATCTTGATCTTGTTGTTAAGTTCGATCCCATATATTGTTGGCTACCAGTTGGAGACAGATACGAAGGTCTTTGGGGGTGCCTTTTTTGACCGTCAGGATGTTGCCGTGCACATGGCCAGTATGCAAGCCGGCAGGCAGGGTGGATGGCTATATCATTTCCGCTTTAGCTCCGAAGAGCATCAAGGCTACCCGGTAAAAATGTTTTATATACTCCTGGGCCAGTTGGGGCGCATCATCCCTTATCGATCCCTGTATTCTTTTCGGCGTGATGGTTTTCTCGCAATTCACCCTCATCTTGGAAGAAATGGATGAACAAAACGATTTATCTCCAAACCTCCCTTTGGTCTTTGAGGCTGGTGAAATAGCCTTGTATGAGGTTGCGCCATGAGTCCTCTTGCTGCTGTTATTGAAGCTTTGCTACACGCCAAACGTGTAACTGTGCTAACTGGGGCAGGCATCTCAGCAGAAAGTGGCATCCCGACCTTCCGGGAAGCTCAAACTGGCCTTTGGGCACGCTACGATCCCACTGAGTTGGCAACTCCCCAGGCTTTTCGACGTAACCCCAAGCTTGTATGGGAATGGTATGAATGGCGACGCGACATGGTGCGCAAAGCCGAACCCAATCCCGGACACTTGGCATTGACCCAAATGGAGCAACACTTCCCTGAGTTTGCTTTTGTCACTCAAAACGTCGATGGCCTACACCAACGCGCTGGCAGCCAGAACATTATTGAACTGCACGGCAATATTACACGCACCAAGTGCTTTGATGAAAACATTGTCGTAGATAGTTGGACAGAAACTGGAGACGTGCCTCCACCTTGTCCACACTGCGGTGGTCACTTACGGCCCGATGTGGTCTGGTTTGGTGAGGGCTTACCGCCAGGCGCCCTGGCTGAGGCAAACAAAGCCGCCCAGGGCGCGGATGTCTTTTTCTCAATTGGTACATCAGCACTGATACAACCGGCAGCATCACTGCCTATTCACGCTCATAATGCTGGGGCAACGATAGTTGAGATCAATCCTGATGCCACACCTTTGACCTCGCGCGCTGATTTCGTTTTGCAAGGGCCTTCAGGGGAGATCTTGCCGGATATGATTTCAGCTCTACAGATAAAAAAATCCAATAACTAAATATGAAAAAGTTAGTAGTTCTTGCGGCTCTATTGCTAACAGCATGCCTTCCAGTCGAAAATCCAATTGAGACTAAAGAATCAACTGTTGAAATTGGCTCTAACCAACAAAGCCAACAAGGAACCACATGCCCATCTGTTTTTCCTGATAAAGTCTTAGCACCCCCAGGCGATTTTCTGGAGGCAGTTAATTCGCTGTCGAATTATCTTAATTCTGGAGGAGATCCTTCAACGTTGAGTCCATCCATACTCAGCAAATCATTGCAAGTTGAACTTAATGTTCAAGAAATTGATCTTGCTAGCGATATTGAGGGTGAGATTTTATTTGAAATTGGTCTCTTTCGAGAGGATCATTATCCGGTAGAACGTGGCTGGATTTTGTTTTATTGTCAGGCAAATGAATACTTCAGTGAAATAATATCCTGGACTTCGGGGCCATTTTCGGGAGCATCCATATTTACTATGCATGATGTTAATCACAATGAAAACCTGGAGATCATCTATAAAACATTTGCAGGTGGTGGAAGTTTTTGCCATGCTGGACTAAAAGTTATTGGATTTGTCGAAGGAGAATTCACAGAATTCATAGATGACCCCAGGCAAGTTTCCTGTCCGGCGGAATATGATCTATCGATAATCGGCCAGGAAGTTCGTATTTCAATTACTGGCTCTACAAAACAGGGTGGAATAGGGCAAGGTCCAAATAGAGAAATTGAAGTGGTATTTGGTTTTCCTAATGACGCTGAATACGCTGTGGTTACAGAAAAATTGTTGCTTTCCACTGTCCGAATTCATGTTTTGGAAGATGCTCAGATAGCTTTTGATAATGGGGATATACCTTTAGCAATTGAGCATTATCAAAACGCTGCCTTTAACCTAGAGTTAGAAAATATTGCTTCGCCCTACCGTTCACTTGTACTGCCCGAATATGAGGACTTTGAGCCATTTGCCTATGAGTATCAAACAGCCTTTGCCATATTTCGAATCATCACCATTGCGTCGGCATCAGGGAACGTGGAAGAAGCATTTGAAAAGCTTGCGATACTTGAAAATAAGAAAGCTGAGGAGGAAGCAGCGAATGGCTTTTTACTTCTGGCGCGGCTGTTCTTAGATGAGATCAATAATGGCAATTCTCCACAAACTGCTTGTGCTTCGGTAACCAATTTGATTGAGAGTGAGTTTTCTGACCTTGAATTGTACATTGGTGAGTGGGGAACAGCCAATATTCATTACGACAATCAAACGATCTGTCCCTTTATTCATAATACCTAATAGCTGTGCGGCAACTTCAACGATACACGTGTGTACTCACCTGGCTGGCTTTCTATGGCCAGTTCCCCGCCCACTACGGCCATCATGGTGCTATGCAGGGCCAGCCCATGCCCACCCTGGCTGTTCTCCTCGTTTTCCCCATTGCCAACACCGACGCCATCATCTGCGATCTCAACTTGCAAACCCTGCTCCCAGTCTATATGGATGTCGAGATGTAATGGATGTTGGCGGCCCTCACTGCGGGCATGTCGCGAGGCGTTTCGGATCGCCTCTCGTGAAGCGTAATACAACACTTCCGCTGTCAGCGGGGAAACGTCCTGGGCCTGCCGTTCGGCTTGTGGGTCAATGTGCCAGCGCACTTCTTCAAAGGCCTGTCCGTATTCTTCTTCCACCAGCCTGCGCATAGCTCCAATTAGCCCTAGCTTAGAGATCTCCGGCAATGAGGTCGTCGGCATTTCGCGCAACAAGTCAGAGATCTGCCCATGTGCCCTTGCCAACATTTCAATGGCTTCCGAGGAACTCCCATTCGGCTTGCTCTTTTCGCTAACCATCTTCAACATCGCGGTATGTAGTTGGGGTAAGACCTCATCGTGAAGCACACGACGGGCGCGTTGGTCCAGCAACTGGCTCTCGGCCAGTCGTTGGCGCTGCAGGGTCATCAAACGTTGCGCGATCTCGGCGCTGGCTTTGGTGTCGATCAAACGCTCCCCTGAGGTCTGGGCGATCTCGATCTCTTCCTGCGTGTACAAGCCGCCATCGCGTTTATTGCCTAAAAGCAATACCCCGATCTGGCCGCGTTCACTCCACAGAGGCACTGCCCAGGCTGCCCCAGCATATAGGCCCGAGTCTATAGGAATGGCTTCGGGTTGGGGTGTGTGGCTGTCTTTTATCAGTTCATGTATGGCTGGCAGGTTCTCAGCTTTGGCACTGGCTGGAAAACACAAGGGTGGGCCCACGAGCGGTGCCAATGGCCCCAATGCGATCAAATACGCCCGGCGCGTGCCCAACACCTCGCCACACAAGGCGTTGAATGGACCTTGCATGTTGATCGTAGTATTACTCGAGTCCGCGGGTGTGAATAATTGGTCAAACAAACCCTGGCTGGCAACAAAGGGGCGCAGGTTATCTATGTAGCGCTCGCGTTCGGTATAAGAACGCCAACTGAGCAAGCCGTAGAAGACGGTCATGATGACAGTGACCATCAACAGGCTATAGATGGGGCTGAATGGAATGGTGATGCTTAAACTAACCAAAGCCCCGATGCCTACTGCTAGCATGATAGCCCGCTGCCATTGCCGTACCAAACCTCGGCGTGGGAGTGCTTTGCCAGTGAAGATTTCATAAGACACTACCGCCTGACCGACCAGCAAAATTGCTACTCCGATCAAAGAGGCAATTGCCAGATCAAACCAACCCAGAATGTGGGCTTGCTGGAAGAAAACACGCGGGTTGTCTGCATTTGAGATGATCCAGAACATGGCCCAGGCTACCAACAAGCTGACGCTTAATAACACCAGAGCTGTGGCGGCCAGCCAGGGGCGCGCGCGTTGTCGCGCCAGTTCGCCCATTACACGCTGGCTAGGCCCTGGCCGTCTTAGTGCATCCAAAGACAATAAGATACATAGAACGATGTAGAAGGGATAGATTAAGATCAGTATAGGGATACCAGCGATGGAAGGTGTGGAGGAAAGGCTTAATCTTGTTACCTGTTCATAACTGGGCAGTGGGTTAGCCGTTGCCAACAAAATGAGTAAAAAGGCAGCTGCTCCAAAGGTGACCCAAAACCAGATACGTTGCCTTTTGCGCAAAGCTCCCTGACGGTTATCCCAGTATCCCGAATACCATAACATCAGGACGTACCAGACCAAAGGGAGGGCCACTACCGGCACCCAGCCCACATTCCACCACAGATTCACACTGCTGCTCGTGAGGGTGAAGCCAAAGCCGAGAATGGCTGAGTGACTGATGAAAAATATTGCTCCCAATAACAAGCCGCTTCCGGCCAATAACGCCCCCCAGGTACGCCGTTCGGCGTTAAGTAGAACGGTGAGCCCAAGCCAGATGAGGAGGATGGTATTGGCCAGCGAAACCGTCATCAACGCCCAGTCCAGCCAGAGGATATTGGTCACTCGTTTTCCTCCCAGGCAACCCAATCCCCATTGGCATTCATTACGCTCGCCTGACCATCATCATCCCATTGGATGAAGCGGTTCTCACGAGCCATGATCGAAGCGCGCGTGCGAGCGATCTTTTCGTCGGTCGTGCTGGTGTTTAAACCCCAGGCGGCATAGATCTGTCCGTTAGTGCGACTGATTGTGCGCTTGTCACGGAAACCCAGCTTGGCCGCGATCTGTTCGTTGGTCATACCCTGTGCCAGCATATCCGCTACCTGGCGCTCGTTGGGTTCCAATAATTCTAAAGGGGAGTTTTCATCCTTTAGGCGCACCTCGTGTACGCGCGCTTCGATCTCTGGGTCGATGAAGCTGCGTCCGGAGGCGGCGTCTTTCAGCAAGGGCAGGATCATTTCGGGCAAAAGGTGGTTGGATTTACGTACGTAAGCATAGTGACTTAGGATGCCTGAGCGGCGGAAATCGCGGTAATAGGCATCATCATCTTGAATGGAATAGAACACCACTGGCATCCGTGGGAATTCGCGTCGTATCTCGACGGCTGCTTCGATGCCATTCATTTCACCCAGGAGTTGCACGTCCATCAGGATTACGTCCGGAGGTGCGTCCAGGCACAGGGCAAAGGCTTCTTCGCCACTATCACAAGCCGCGATGATATTGATTCCATCGTTTTCGCCAAGCCCTGACTCAAGAGCTTTGCGTAAGCGCTGGTTGTCTTCCACGATGAGGGTTTTCAAAGTTTCGGTCATAGTAGTTTGAATATCGCCAGAAAGAATATTGCTGCTGTTCCTATAGTGATGGTTATGCCAAGCGGCATCAACAGGTTAGCGATGGGGCGGTGGTGTGAGGGTATCAGCATGCCAAGAAATGTGATTAACAGTCCAAGCGGTATTCCCGGAGCCAGTGGCATCAGCCACCTCCTCTGCCCTGTGGGGCATTCGCCTTGAGTGTCGCTCATGCCCCTGATTCTCTCAAGCACCCGGGTGCTTAATTCCTGGACTTTGTATCGTCGTTGCTCCTCCTACACATCCTTACAATCTAATAAATGATTATACGCGATTGGAACTGGTAAAAGTATGAAGCCTAAAGACCGATTATCTGAGTATCGTAACTTTTTGCAGGACTTAGCAGATGAACAGAAAGACCCTGATCATGGTTTCTTTGGCCCGGATAGTATGGCCTGGCGTATCAACCGCGAAGGAGTTTTAGGGCTGGGTGCATTTCGAGCCTTACTGATGCAAATTGCCCACCCCAAGGTAGCCCAGGGCGTTGCCGACCATAGCAGCTATCGCACCCAGCCATTTAGCCGGGCCTACAACACTTTGAGTGCCCAACAGGTCATCGTTTTTGGCACCTGCGACCAGGCTATAGAAACCCTCGTGCGTATGTATGGCCGTCATTTGAGTGTGCGTGGCGAAGTGCCGCAAGATGTCATTGGTACAGGAAGACACTACACAGGCACTGACGGTCATCTTTCGATGTGGGTTTTTGGCACCCTAATTGATACTGTTATCCGTACCCATTCCCTTCTTTTACAACCTCTGACCAACCATGAACAGGATACTTTCTATGAAGAGAGCAAATTATTTGCAGCCTTGATGGGCATTGACCGAGACCTCTTGCCTCCCACAGTAGAAGATTTTAATCACTGGATGGGTACCACAGTCGCCAGTGATGAGATTAGCATTTCTCCAGCTGCACGCGATATTGCTGCCTCCTTGTTGCGTTTACCCCTACCCATTTTCTGGCCCAGCAACTATGTGCTGGCTGCCGGCATGCTGCCCGATAAATTGCGTGAGCAATACGGATTGAAATGGAATCAGTCCACGGAAGTCTTGTTCGATCTGGGAGTAGTCTCGGTACGGGCTGTTGCGCGAATCACCCCATTACGTTTGCGTACTACGCCACCGTATTGGCGTGCGATGGCGCGTCTTCAACCTTAGAAAAAACTACTCAATTAGGGCTTTGAAGTTTTTGGTAGGGGCGGGTTTCAAAACCGCCCCTACGCTTTGATTAACTTAGCCTTTCGAAGGTAGCAACATAGTAGAGTTCATCCGGGGGGAATATGTTACGATTCTCAAATATTCGTGAAAAATCATGCAACCCAATCACGTATATGCCGTATATAGGTGTAGAACGGTCTACTGAGGAGCCTGCATTGCAGACCAACGAAAACGAAGCCCTGTGGTTGGCCCAGGCCCAAGAAGGCGATGATGAAGCCTTTGCGAGCCTTGTAGAAGCCTACCAGGTGCCGGTTTACAACCTGTGTTACCGCATGTTGGGTAATGGCAACGATGCCGAGGATGCCGCGCAAGAAACTTTCATGCGCGCCTACAAGGCCATCAAACGCTATGATCCCAAGCGCAAATTCTCTACATGGTTGTTGAGCATCGCTTCCAATTACTGTATCGACCAGCATCGTCGTCGAAAATTGCCGACCTTTTCGATTGAGGACACGCCTACTGGTGATGTCCCCGAAAAAGCGATCAGCATGGACGATCGGCTGGCGCTGGGCGAGGAACGCTCGCAGGTTCAAGACCTTCTAAAAAACTTATCAGAAAAAGATAGGGCCGCGCTGATCATGCGTTATTGGTATGACTATTCGTATGAAGAGATCGCCGAATCCCTATCACTGACTGTCAGTGCTGTAAAAAGCCGTCTACATCGCTCCCGCCGAGAACTGGCTGGCGAGTGGACGGAACTTCAAAGCCAAACGCTGGCAGCAGAAAGGACACATCATGGATCACCCGCTTTTTGAAGACCGCATGCATGATGACGACAATTTGCCTGAAGAGCTACAGGCCGCCTGGGAACAGGTAGTCGCCGACATCCAGCTTGCTGGTATGGCCGCGCCTGCCCCCGGCTTTAGCGACCGCTTCCGAGTACGCGTGGCTGAACAGCGTGCCCGTGAAGAGCGCCGCCAGGCCTGGTGGTTTTTAGGCATCAACCTGTTTTTGGCCAGCCTGGTGCTGCTCGTCCTGGGCCTGCGCATTGTTCCCACCTTGCCGGCGCCTTCGGCCTTGCTGGTTTCCTGGGTTGGAACCTTCACACAGATCATTACCTGGTTCGAAGTATTGATCTCTGTTGGTGGCTCTTTGTTGAAGACCCTCCCCGGCCTTGTGCCCCCCTCATGGTGGGCTTCCATCCTGGCTGCTTCGATTGGCCTAGCGATCTTATGGATTGCAACATTACGACAATACACGCTGCCGCAAGGAGCACAGGCATGAGAACATTCCGCTTTTTTCCATTGATTATATTACTAACATTTGCTTTGGGCTTTGCCCAGCCCGCATATGCTGCGCCCCCGAGTGTTCCCGGATTGAATGACGAGGTATGCTTTGGAGGCACTCAGACGGTTCGTGAAGGCTCGGAGGTCAATGGCAGCCTGGTTTCATTTGGTTGTGTGGTCGTCGTTGAGGATGGTGCCGTCGTTAATGGTGATGTGGTTGCCTTTGGCGGCTCAGTGGATATTAATGGTGAGATTACCAGCGATTTGGTTGCTATGGGAGCTGCGGTTACTTTAGACGAAAATGCCCTCATTTTGGGTGATTTGGTTGCTCCTGGCTCTTCTATCTTTAGGCAGGGTGGTTCAGAAGTTGAAGGGCAAACGATTACCGAGTCTGGTACAGATGGAATCAATATTCCCGATATCCCCGCTATTCCGGATATCCCTGACATCACTATAGTCCCACCAGCCCAACCCCAGAGCTTCTTTGAACGCAACGCAAATATTGCTGTTCAGCAAATCACAAATGTTTTGCTACGCCTCTTCCAGACTTTTGCTTTCTCTGCTTTGGCCGTGCTTTTAGTGATTTTTATCCCCAGGCATACTGAACGAGTCGCCGATGCCATCGTTGCGCAGCCAATAATTACTGGCGGAATTGGTTTCCTGACTGTCATTATTGCTCCCATTATTTTGGTTGTCTTGACCATATTGACTTTCTTGATACTATCAATACCTGCCGCTTTTGGAGCTTTGCTCCTTGTGATAGGCGGAACCTTTGGTTGGATCGCAATGGGGTTCGAGGTGGGGCAGAGATTGGAAGATGCCATGAATCAAAATTGGTCGCCTCCAATCCAGGCTGGCGTTGGAACCTTTTTCCTTACCCTTGGTGTGGCAGCTATCGGGATATTTTGGTGGCCATTTGGTGCTGTGGCCTTTATTTTTGTGAGTTCTATTGGCTTGGGGGCCGTTATCATGACGCGCTTAGGCACACGTGAATACTTGGGACCAGCTCCTGTTGCAGTCACCGAAGATGTTGATCCTGAACCCGATCCAGAACCTGAGGCCAAGCCCAAACCCAAGCCTAAGCGCCGCACTACCCGCAAAAAAGCTGAAAAGAAATAACCCCCTTCACTGAAAATAAAAGGCCCTGAGTTAACCTCAGGGCCTTTTTTCTTGTTATCGTAGCGTGATATACTCCCTGCGCTGTCGGCCCAGCCCCTCAATTCAATTTCTTCTTAATAAAACCGTCAGCACAACTATTCAGCACGGGCGGGGTTCTTTGTTGTAACCCTGCCGGTAAGGTATGTATGTTCACTGAACTTTCCGACGAAGAGGTACTTGCCCAGGCCGCGCAGGGGGACAAAGCAGCCTTTGGCGAATTGTATGACCGCTACGTTGGCCGCATTTACAACTACATATACTATCGCACCGGCAACCAGCACGACGCCGAGGATCTAACCGCTCGCGTTTTCACCCGGGCCATGCGCCACATCACCAATTACAAAGACCGGGGCGTGCCATTCTCAGCATGGCTATACCGTATTGCTCACAATCTGGTGGCCAATTGGCATCGCGATAACAGTCGCCGTCAGGAAGTCACTCTTGAAGATGGTATCCGTATCACTGCCGATAGTGAGCATCCGGAAACCACCCTGGTGCGTACAGAACAACAGGAAGCTCTGTTGCATCTGATTCGCGACCTGCCTGAGGACCGTCAACAGTTGTTGATCCTCAAGTTTGTGGAGCATATGTCGAATGCAGAGATCGGCAGCATCATGGGCCGCACCGAAGGTGCCGTCAAGAGTTTGTACCACCGCACACTGATGGCCTTACGCGATCAGGTTGGTGATGATATTGAACAGTTTGGCAAGGATGCCCAGGCTGGTGAATAGTGTTGGAGCTTTTTGAGGATCTGCCATGAAATTTCGATGGCCCTGGCAAAAACGAACTGAAGAAGATGAGTTGGCCTCTCTGGATGCTATGCTTGATTCTGCTTTTCAACCCGTCTCGCCAAGCAACGATTTTTTGACCGGACTGCGCGAGACTCTCATCGCTGGCGAACAGAAAGTATTGGGCCTGAGCCGCCGCACATTTCAGCAATTGTTACTTGTCTTGGGTGCTATCGCGAGTGGGGTACTGTTGATCTTTACTGGCATCCGCACGATATTGAATATTATTGGGGCCTTTGGCCGCTTGCGCAAACCGCGTGGTGAGCAAGACCCTCCTTCCGAAACTGTCTCCGAATCATAAAACTTCCCATGTAGGAGGTTTTATTTTTAATGGAGGGATAGTTTATTCTTTCAAATCACCTAATAATTCATGCACCAGCCATTCTGCCTCATCGATCAGATCCACATCTTTGAGCGGCCAGTAGGAATCCCCATCTAGCGAGTCCTTAACTTTGCGCTGCACCAGATGGTCTAACACGGCCTGCATCTTGGGTTCGTGTTTAGCGTTCTCGCGAAAGTGCTTGATATATTCAAAAGCGCTGGGTGTTTCCAGATCAACGTTATCATTTAGCAAGTACTGCTGAATAGCCCAGCCGGAAGCCCGGCGGGCGCACACACGTGCCAGACCCTCATTGCCGTGCTTACGTGCTTCACGGGCCATGGCCAGTTCTCGAATCAATCTCTCTTTCCAGTCCATAACTGGGGATTATATCAATAGCCTAAAACATAAGCGTTTTGTTAATTCGCTTGCGAGTACATTGACTGCTGTGCCAATGAGCAATATCATAAGCGGGTTACTTACCAAACGTTCAGTAAGAGGTTATATGAACACACGCACAGCAAGCATTGGTCGTGAAGGCATCCTGGAAGTTGCAGAAACTTTATTCATGGAACGCGGCTATCAAGCCGTTTCTATCCGTGACATCGCCCAGGCCTGTGGGGTGACCAACGCTGCACTTTATTATCATTTTCCCAACAAGGTAGCCTTATTTCGTGAGGTTCTTGATCAGCACGCAACGCGCCTAAGCAACCAGATGCGCGCTGCAGGTAAGGAGCAGGATGACCACAAGTCTCAACTGGTGGCCATGTTGAGCGAATATGCTCATCTCGCATCCGGACCGCGCTCGGCCATGTTCTCGTTGCGCCGTGAGGCCAAGGACCTTGATCGAAAAGAAATGCATGCGCAGGGCAAACAATTGATGCTCAGTATGCTGGCTCCCCTTGAAGAAGTTTTTGAAGATGCTATTGAGCTTGGTGAACTTGAGTCGCTGGGTAAGGACACTTCACCAGCAGCTTTGCTTACCGGTATGTTGCACGCTTTGATGATGCATCGTAAAGCTTGTGACTTTGATACACTTTCGGAGGAAGATTTAAAAATGACAGTTGACATTTTGTGGAAGGGGATGCAATCATGATGCGCGATCGCTCTGCCAATTCTGGTGGGAGGATGAATACCCGCGATGTTTGGCGTTCTTTGGGGTTTCTGCGCAATTACCGCTGGACAACTCTTGGTGCTTTCTTCAGCCTTTTACTGGTCAATGTCGCCAATCTATTCGCTCCCCAATTACTCCGCACCTTGATCGATGATGGTATTAGTGCCCTTGATATGAGTGCCGTGTGGTTTGCCGCCGGTGGCTTGTTAGTCGTAGCTCTCGTGCGCGGTTTGTTCAATTTCTTGCAGGGCTATTGGTCAGAGGTTTCATCACAAGGTGTGGCTTTTGAACTGCGCAATGCTATCTTTGATAAGTTGCAGACCCTTAGCTTTTCTTACCACGACCAGGCCCAAACCGGTAAGCTCATGACGCGCATGACCTCCGATGTGGAGCGCGTGCGCCAGTTTTCCGGGCAGGGGGTTGTGCAGCTCATCTCTGGCATCATTATGCTGTTTGGGACGGCAACGGTTTTATTGTTCATGAATTGGCGTTTGGCCCTGATTGTTTTAGCTGTCATTCCTCTGATTTTGATCATCTTTGCCTTGATGGTGCGTCAGGTTTTTCCTTTCTCCATGCGCGTGCAGCAGAAGCTGGCAGGCTTGAACAGCATCTTACAAGAGAACCTGGCTGGTATGCGTGTAGTCAAAGCCTTTGCGCGAGAAGAATATGAGCTGGACCGCTACACAAAGCAGAATAAAGAACTGCTCGCAGAGAATATGAATTTCGTGCAGCTGTTCACCACTTTCTTTCCCCTGATCTTTTTTGTGGTCAATCTCACCATGCTTGCCGTGGTGTGGGTGGGTGGTTTGCAAGTCATCAATACGACCCTCACCTTGGGCGAATTGGTGGCCTTCACCAATTATCTGATGTTGCTCCTCATGCCGCTCTTCATGGTAGGTATGGTAGGTGCCTTGCTCTCACAGGCTGCTGCTTCTGCCGAACGTTTGTTTGAAGTCATCGATGCCGAATCAGAGGTCCAGGAGAAGGAAGGTGCCCTTGATTTACTTTCGCCCAAAGGTCAGGTGAGTTTCGCGGATGTGCACTTTCGTTATATTGGCGGCGAAGAAGATGTCATCAATGGCATTTCCTTTGAATCTCAGCCGGGCGAGACCATCGCCATTTTGGGCCAAACCGGCTCAGGTAAATCCACAATTATTAACCTCATCCCGCGCTTTTACGATGTTACCGGCGGCAAAGTTACCATTGATGGCGTCGATGTACGTGACCTGAAGCTGGATTCATTACGCTCACAGATCGGTATCGTTTTGCAGGAGAGCACCTTGTTCTCCGGCACTATCCGCGAGAACATCGCCTATGGCCGTCCCGAGTCCAGTCTGGATGACGTCGTCGCGGCCGCTAAGGCTGCTCAGGCCCATGAATTCATTCAAGAGTTGCCGGATGGTTATGACACACTTGTTGGTGAACGCGGCGTGGGCCTTTCTGGTGGCCAGAAGCAGCGCGTTGCGATTGCGCGTGCCCTGCTGATTGATCCCCAGGTCCTTATCTTGGATGATAGCACTTCTGCTGTAGATGCCGAAACGGAATACCTCATTCAGCAGGCTCTGGATGAACTGATGGCCAAACGCACCAGCTTTGTCATCGCCCAGCGCATCAGCACCGTACGTGATGCGGACCAGATACTGTTGCTGGATGGTGGTGAACTGGTTGCACGTGGTACGCATGAAGAACTGTTGCGTACCAGCGAGCTATATATCGAGATCATTGAAACCCAGTTTGGTGAGCGCTCAGAAACAACCGCTGTGGTTGAAAAGGAGTTGGCGCTATGATGCAAGGAATGCAGCGCATTGCGCAATCAGAAGACGAACGCGCCACAGATAGTGGCAAGGTTTTATCGCGGCTATTGAGTTATCTGCGTCCATATTGGTTGTCTGTTGCCGGGTCATTGGTTCTAGTAATTATCAATGCGGCTTCTCAGGCGGGTGGCCCCTTGCTCATAGGGCGAGCCATCGATCAATTCGTGACCGTTGGCGATCGCAGTGGATTGGCAACCAATATGATCTTGTTGCTGGTCGTTTACCTGGTGGGCATGTTAGCAATGCGCTTCCAGATCTACTTGATGAACTACGCCAGCCAGAACGTATTGGCAGACCTGCGCCGTCAGGTCATGCAGCATGTTCAGCGCCTCTCGCTCAAGTTCCTCGAAGATTCCGAGGCAGGCGATCTGCAAAGCAGACTGCTCAACGATATTGATGCCATTAACTCTTTCCTCAGCCAGGGCCTCACGCAAATGATCGGCTCTATGTTCTCGATTGTCGGCATTGTGATTGCCATGATGTTGCTCGACTGGCGGTTGGGATTGGCAACCCTCAGCATTGTTCCAGTCATGCTGCTCACCACCGATGTCTTCGCTCGTATGGCTCGCCGTGCCTTCCGTCGCACGCGTAGCACCATCGGCGACGTCTCTTCGGATTTGCAAGAAGAGTTGGGTGGCGTTAAAGTGGCTCAGGCCTTCAACCGCACGGATGAGAACATCGACCGCTTTTCAGAACGCAACGCTGCCAACCGCGATGCCAACGTCCAGGCCAATACCGTTACCTCGGCCTTTGCTCCCGCTATGGACATCCTAAGTACCATTGACACCGCTATTGTTGCTGGCGTTGGTGGCTTTCTGGCCATCCAGGGAGCGGTTACGATAGGTGTAGTCGTTGCTTTCTTGCAATATGTACAGAACTTCTTCCGTCCCATCCAGACCGTGGCCCAGATGTGGACCATTGCCCAGTCGGCTTTTGCCGGAGCGGAACGTATTTTTGACCTCCTCGACACAGATCCTGAATTTGAGGATGCTACAGATGCAATCGAGTTGCCCAAGATTCAGGGTCGTGTTGCCTTTGAGGGTGTCACCTTTAGCTACAAAGAAGGCGAACCTGTGCTGGATGGCATCGACTTTGTTGCCCAGCCTGGCCAGACCGTTGCGGTCGTTGGTCCTACAGGGGCAGGCAAAACTACGATCATCAGTTTGCTGCCTCGCTTCTATGAAGTCAACGGCGGCAGCATCAAGATCGATGAATATGATGTGCGTCATGTCACTCAGCACAGCTTGCGTTCGCAGATGAGTATGGTTCTCCAGGAGCCGTTCCTCTTCTCCGGCTCTGTCCTGGAGAACATCCGTTATGGAAAGCTTGAAGCCAGTGATGAGCAAGTTCAGGCTGCAGCTGAAGCCGCTAATGCCCACGAATTCATCATGCGCCTACCTGATGGTTATGACACGGATGTAGGTGAACGCGGCAACCTCCTCAGCCTTGGTCAGCGCCAGTTGATCTCCATTGCCCGCGCCATCCTGGCAGACCCGCGCATCCTTGTTCTGGATGAAGCCACTGCAAGCGTGGACACCCGCACGGAGGTGCTTATCCAGAAGGCGCTCAATCGTCTGTTGGAAGGCCGCACCAGCTTTGTCATCGCCCACCGTTTATCCACCGTGCGTAATGCCGATGTAGTGCTGGTTATCAACGAAGGTAAGATCGTTGAGCGCGGCACACACGATGAACTCCTCGCTGAAGACGGTCTGTATGCCGAGCTTTACAATCGTCAGTTCTACGTCCCACCGCAGGAAGCTGAAACCACTCCTGAATTAGCTGCTGGTGACTAAGTGAATAACTTGTAGGGGCGGGTGGCGAAGCTCGCATTGCTTAAACCCGCCCCTACGTTTTCAGGATGCATTCATTAACTTTTGCAAGATCTTCCTCAATCCTCCCCTCCTAATTTCTGTTCCCTGATTCCTTCTCCCTCTTACTTCACTTGACAAATCCCTACCGCGCCTGTATGCTTTTGCACGATGAAAATTATCACCATTTCCAAGATTTATTTTCCCGCCCCTAGCCCGGCCTTCGGGCCGGTTTTTACGCGTGCCATGGGGTAGGTGGCCTGCAAATGCAGGCAATCTTTGATGTTTACATGCCCCGATGTATTTCGGGGCATCTTATTTTAAGGAACATGAGGAGAACGTTTTATGCGAATGAGTCAAATGTTCGGCCAGACCTTGCGAGAGGCCCCAGCCGATGCTGAGGTGGTCAGCCACCAGTTATTGGTGCGCGCCGGTTTTATCCGCCAATTGGGTGCAGGCATTTATACGCTGATGCCCTTGGGGATGCGTACCACCGTCAAGGTCGAAACCATTTTGCGTGAAGAGATGAACAGGATCGGCGGACAGGAGATCTTCATGCCGGTTGTGCATCCTGCCGAACTCTGGAAGGAAACCGGTCGCTGGTACAAGATTGGTGATGAAATGAGCCGTTTCCACGACAAGAACGGTCGTGACATGGTGCTGGCTATGACCCATGAAGAGGTTGTAGCTGATCTGGTACGTAAGGACATCCAATCCTATCGCCAGTTACCGCGCATGGTTTATCACCTGCAAACCAAGTGGCGCGACGATCCTCGCCCGCGTGCTGGCCTTATCCGTGTACGCGAGTTCACTATGAAGGACAGCTACACGCTCGACAAGGATGAGGAAGGGCTTGACAAGCAGTATCGCGCCCACTACCAGGCTTACTTCGATATCTTTAACCGTTGTAGCCTGCCTGTCATCGCTGTTGGCGCCGACGTAGGTATGATGGGTGGCAGTCTGGCCCATGAGTACATGTATCTCACGCCCATTGGTGAGGATACCTTGTTGCTCAGTGACTGCGGCTACAAGGCCAATCGCCAGATTGCGTTGTTCAAAAAACCGGAGCCGGAAGCTGAAGACGCACTCGATGTGGAGAAAGTCGCCACCCCTGACGTTGCTACTATCGAAGCCCTGGCAGAATTCCTGGATATCCCCAAATCCCGCACAGCTAAAGCCGTGTTCTTGATGGCTACATTCTCGGAAGAAAAGAAAGATGTTGAAAAGTTGGTCTTTGCCGTGGTGCGTGGTGATATGGACCTCAACGAAACCAAGTTGATGAATGCTGTCAAGGCAAAGGAATTGCGTCCCGCCCATGATGAAGAGATCGCTGACGTGGGAGCCGTGGCTGGCTATGCTTCCCCCATTGGCATTAACAAGGAAAAAATCATTCTGGTTGTGGATGACCTCATTCCCAACTTGCCCAATCTTGTGGCTGGCGCTAATGAAGCTGGTTTCCATCTGCGCAACACCAACTATGGCCGGGACTACGAGGCTGAGATCGTGGCCGACATTGTTTCTGCCGAAGAGGGCTATCTTTGCCCGAAGTGTGGCGAACCCATGCAGGCCCAACGCGGTGTGGAAGTCGGCAATATCTTTAAACTGGGCACGGATTTCACCGTTCCCATGGGGGGCAACTTCCTGGACGAAGACGGCAAAGAGAAGCCAGTCATTATGGGTTCTTATGGCATCGGCAGTGGCCGCCTGGTGCAGTCGGTTGTAGAAGAACATAACGATGAAAATGGCATCATCTGGCCCATCTCCGTTGCTCCATACCACGTACACCTTGTGGGGCTACGCGGCGGCGAAGAAGCCGCAGCCAAACTCTATGATGAGCTTGAGGCTGCGGGCCTGGAAGTCTTATATGATGACCGCGACGAATCTCCCGGTGTTAAATTCAAGGATGCCGACCTGATCGGTGTTCCTATCCGTATTACGGTCAGCAAGCGTTCATTGGAAGAAGGTAGCACTGAGTTTAAGCTGCGCCGCGAGGATGATCGCCAAAAGGTTGCTTTGGAAGACACAGTTGCTAAAGCCCTGGAATATAAAGCCACGCTGGAAGCAGAAGTTGCTTCGACCGTGGTTGAGATTCCTTACGAAGATTAGAGGCTGAATGCAAGTTGCTCTGGCTTTAGGTGGTGGGGGTGCTAAAGGTATCGCCCACATCGGCGCTCTGCGTGTATTGGAGCGTGAAGGCATTCAGGTAAGCGCTATCGCGGGCACCAGCATCGGCGGATTGATCGCCGCGGTTTATGCCGGTGGTTATTCTGCCGACGAAATGTTGGATCGTTTCCAGGAGATTGACCAAAGCCGCCTGTTCACCCGCAGTCCAAGCGATGGTCCCAGTCTCTTGGGTGTGGCTGGAATCTCTGAAGTGCTCACCGACTTTTTGGGCAAGCGCACCTTTGATGAATTGGAGATTCCATTAGCGCTGACTTCCGTTGACCTTCACACTGGCATGGAAGTAGAACTCACTCAAGGCCGCGTTTTGGATGCTGTCCTGGCTACGATCGCCGTCCCCGGCATTTTCCCACCGCAACAAATTGGGGATTATGCCCTGATTGATGGCGGCATCAGCAACCCGGTGCCTGTTGAGTTGGTGAGTTCTTTGAAGCCCGACCTGCCTGTCGTTGCTCTACTCTTGCATATGCAAAGGGAATCAAAGCGCCACATGCCCGATCCCAACTTCTTTGGGCCTTTGCCTATCTTGCAGCGCATCACGCGTTTGCGGGTGGCTCAGGCCTTCAACATCTTTATGCGCTCCATCGCCATCAGCGGACAGGCTCTTTCTGATTTACGTTTAGAATTGGAAAAACCTGATCTGGTCGTCCGCATCGATACCACGGACATTGGTTTTTTGGACCGCGTGGAGGTTCCCGAACTGGCTAAGCGTGGTGAGACTGCTTTGGAAGATGCTATGAGTGAAGTGCATCAGTTATTGAGTTGGCCGCGGCAGTTGGCTCGCCGCGTTGGCCTTACTCATATTTTTGATAGGTGAACTATGGATGGTTATCGTCGCGATTTGCGTAAATATGCCCGCCAGACTAATGCGCAGCTTTTTATTGGTTTTTTTGTATTGCTGCTCATTGTGGGCATCGGCCTCATCTATTTATTCTATGGACTTGCTGGAGCCATTTCTGGCATCATCTGCGCAATTGCTGCTTTGTCCCCTTTAGTGCTCATCTGGCTTGCCCTAATTGGAATCGATTGGATCGTGAAACGTGCCAATGAAGAATGAACCCCAAGCAGTTGAACTGGGGGATTGGGTCCTCAAGGTCCATGAGCCGGAAGGCCCCGGCCCCCATCCCGTCATCATCATGAACCACGGCTGGACGGGTAATGAGGACGTCATGTGGATCTTTGGGGCGCGTTTGCCCAAAGAGACCTTGTTGATCGCCCCGCGTGCTCCTTATGTCTCCAACCATTCTGATTACGGTGGCTATAGCTGGGTCGATGATCCTACCGGCAATTGGTCCTCACTGGACGATTTCCGCCCCGCCGTCGCTGCCCTGGACCAATTGTTGGATGACCTTGCTGGTCAATACAATGGCGATTTCAGCCAGGTTGGTCTGGTGGGCTTCAGCCAGGGAGCCGCGCTATCTTATGCCTATGCTTTACTCCACCCAGACCGCGTTTCCAAATTGGCTGGTCTGGCAGGCTTTTTGCCGGAGCGCTGTGAAGCCGAAGTCGCTAAGCGCCCCCTGGTGGGTAAACCTATCTTGCTTGCTCACGGTCGTAAGGATGAAACCGTGCCTCTAGAAATGGCCGAGATAGCTGCCGAGATGATGAAGAAGGCAGGCGGTGACATGCGCCTCTGTGTGGATGATGTGGGTCACAAATTGGGTAGCAGTTGCTTCCGAGAGCTAAAAGCCTTTTTCTCTAATGCGTCTATATAAATAAGGATTTTTAGGAATTGATTGCTGGTTTTCTAATTGTAGACTACTGCTGGTTCAACAGTATTCTGTGATTGCTCTACCAAAGAAAGTACATGGATCGAATTTCTTATACAGTTATTTGAATCGTAATTTGTGTAAACAAAGATTCTCTTTCCTTCATATTGGGTCTCAAAAAATGTTATGCCTTTTGGAGGGGCAGTCAAGGAGAACAAGTTTACTTTTTTGCCAGCAGCGTCGCTCAAAGGAATCCGTAAGCTCTTTTTATTCTCCATGGTGTATTTACAGCATTGAGTTAATACATCGGTCCAAGTAGTTACTCTAACTATAGTTGAATCGGGTAACAGTAGGGCCGAAGGTTTTGTACCCGTAGCTGATGCTATATTAGATAATCGAGTAAATTCTTCTATATGTAGGCTGCTTTCCTCGGTTGAAGCATTTGCCTCATTATTTTTTTCACTAATTATTGATTTTTTGTTTCTTGCCAATTCAAGTTGAACTGAGCTCACTTCACTCTTTAATTGATTTACCTGTTGCAATAGGTCTTGGACATTATTTTCATTGGGCCAATATCGAGCTGCATCAAGTCTTTGCACAAGATAGCCTGCGACTTCTACTAGATTGTCATTAGCAAGAGATAGTTGTCTAGTAGGGTCATTTTTCCCTGGTTGGAAATCATTGAAGTGTAACCAATTTACTCCATCTGTTAGAAATACATCTTGAACCCCTGCAGAAAAAGCATACCTAACAAGAGATAAAAATGTTTCCTGTTTTAATAAATCAGCCCCTAATTTCTTTGCCTCAATAATGATTTTTATTTCTTGGTCAAAATCGAATAATGCATAATCGACTCTGCCCTGGTTAATTGGTTTCTCTATCTCAACCATAAAGGGGTTAGCTGTATCCCATCCAAGAGCTCTGATTACTGGATCGATTAAAACAGCGCGAGTCGAGGATTCATTGGATTGTAAAGAGTTACTATAAATTTTTGAGGCTTCAAATATTTGGGTAAAAATTTCGGCAAGATTTGATAAAGGGCTTCGCATAATAAATCCCACTTCCTTCTCTCGGAAACCGAGAATACTCAAATAGTCATCACTCTCTTCTTAGGGTTATTATATGCCATCAGAAATTGTCGCACCTATCTCTTTCATCTTTTGATCCTCCTAACTTCCTGTTTTATAATACCCTCATGGCCGCTAATGATCTCCAAAAACGCGTAACTGAACTGCGTTCTACCCTCCGTGAACACAATTACAATTATTACGTCCTCAATGAGCCTATTGTCAGTGACAAAGAATATGACAAACTGCTCAATGAGCTGCGTGGCATTGAGGCCGAACACCCCGATCTAGTCACCCCCGATTCCCCTACCCAGCGTGCCGGAGCCGAACCCTCCGACAAGTTTGAGAAAGTCCAGCACCCTGCGCCCATCCTGAGCCTGGCTAATGCTTTCAATGGCGATGACCTGCGTGCCTGGCGTGACCGTATTGCTCGCATTGACGAAAGGGTGTTGGAAGCTGACTTTGTTGTCGAACCCAAATTGGATGGTCTCACCGTCGTATTGCATTATCAGGACGGCGTCTTTGTGCAGGGAGCCACCCGTGGCAATGGCGAGGTCGGAGAAGATGTCACCATCAACCTGCGTACTTTGGGAGTTTTGCCCCTGCGCATTCCTGTGAACCCCGACGGCCCCCAACCGCCTGCCAATCTTTATGTGCGCGGCGAGGTCTTTATCCGCCTCGACGATTTTGACGAATTGAACCGGCGTCAGGCCGAAATGGGCGAGAAGACCTACCAGACCCCGCGGAACACTGCTGCCGGAGCTTTACGCCAACTGGATTCAACCATCACTGCTTCGCGCCCCTTGACCATGTACGTCTACAACATTGTCTCTTCAGATGATGACGTACCTGCCACCCAATGGGAAACCCTGGAATACATGCGCCAGTTGGGTTTTCCAGTGCCTTCAGATGTTATCGAGAAATGTGACAACATCGACTGTGTTGTTGCTGCCTGTGAAGCCTGGATCGAACGCCGTGAGGGCTTAGATTATGAGGTGGATGGTGCGGTAGTCAAACTAAATAATTTGGAACTATCCAGCGACTTGGGCGTTGTTGGTCGTGACCCACGCGGCTCTATTGCCTTTAAGTTCCCGGCCCAGGAAGTCACCACCGACTTGCTGGAAATCGGCGTCAATGTTGGGCGCACGGGTGTGCTGACACCCTTCGCCGTTTTGGAGCCGGTTGAGATTGGCGGTGTCATTGTCAAGCAGGCCACCTTACATAATTTCGACTATATCGAGGAGAAGGATATCCGCGTCGGAGACCGTGTGCTCATCAAACGTGCTGGCGATGTAATCCCCTACGTCATCGGCCCTGTTGAAGCTGCTCGCAAGGGCAAGAAGCTCAAGAAATACCAACCACCTAAGGTGTGTCCGGTATGTGGCGAGCCTGTCCAGCACATTGAGGGCGAGGTTGCTTGGTACTGTGTTAATGCTTCCTGTCCAGAACAATTGGTGCGTAACTTGGAGCATTTCGTCTCGCGCAGTACGCTTGACATTGTCGGTATGGGCATCAAGATTGTGGAGCAATTCGTTCAGGAAGGGTTCATTGAAGATGTAGCTGACATCTATTATCTGGATCGAGAAAAGATATTCGAGTTGGAAGGCTACGGTGATAAGCGCGTTGATAATTTGCTGGAGTCAATTGAAAACTCCAAATCCCGTTCGCTTGGCCAGCTGATTAATGCCCTCGGTATCCGTCTGGTAGGTGAGGTGGCTGCCAATGACCTGGCGCGCCGCTATCGCGATCTGGATGAGATCTCCAAAGTTTCCGCAGTAGAGTTGGAAGCCATTGAGGGTTTTGGCCCTAACATTGCCCAATCGGTTGTCGAATGGTTCCAGCAGGCCAACAACAAGAAAGTGCTCAAGAAACTAAAGAAAGCGGGCATGTGGCCTCAGTCTGAACCGATGCCAGTTGTCACTGGTGACTTGCCATTCTCTGGCCTGGTTTTCGTGGTTACAGGAACTTTGCCCACTTTTTCGCGCAAAGACGCCAAAGAGTTTATTGAGAGCAACGGTGGCAAGGTCACTTCTTCAGTCAGCAAGAAAACCAGCTACGTTGTTGTTGGGGAAAGCGCCGGTTCCAAGCTCACGAAAGCCGAGGAGTTGGGAGTTCCCACACTTGATGAAGCAGCCCTGAAAGAATTGCCAGAATCAGTTGACGCATAGCCCGTGTTGACACTTTACGGGCACTGGGCTACACTTCGTTGATTGCATTTTGCGCGAGGAGAAAGACATATGGTAGTGCAGCTTAAGGATGATGCTGTTGTAAAACGCATAAACGCTATGGTCGAGCGTATTGATGGTATGAAAGCCCACGACCATTATTATTACAATCAACCTGTCTCAGAGTTGAGTGGCGGTTCACGCGTGATCGTTAAAGGCCGTGAGATGGGCATGTATGCCTCGTACAGCTATCTGGGATTGATCGGTCATCCCCGCATCAATAAAGCTGCCAAAGACGCTATAGATAAGTACGGTACGGGCACTCACGGTGTGCGCACCCTGGCTGGTACGCTTGAAGTCCATAACGAGCTTGAAGAAACTATTGCCAATTTCCGCAATACAGAAGGCGCTATCACTTATTCATCCGGCTATGTCACCAACTTGACAGTTATTTCCACTTTGATGGGCCGCGATGATTACGTCATTTCCGATAAATTGAACCACGCCAGCATTGTCGATGGCTGTTTGATGTCGGGCTCCAAATTCGTGCGTTTCCGCCATAATGACATGGATCACCTTGAACAACGTCTGCAACAGGCTCCCTCAGACGTTGCTAAGTTGGTTGTCGCAGACGCCGTCTTCAGCATGGATGGGGATGTCATTGACTTCCCCCGCCTGGTTGAATTGTCCAAAAAATATGGCGCCTGGTTGATGATCGATGAGGCCCATTCCCTTGGTGTGCTGGGTGAGACGGGTTGCGGTATCGAAGAACACTTTGACATGCCCGGTACGGTAGACATCAAAATGGGCACTTTGAGCAAGACTATCCCATCAGTGGGTGGTTACGTGGCGGGTAGTGAAGACATGATGACCTATCTCCGTCACACCAGCCGCGCTTATATTTTCTCGGCTGCTCTTCCACCGGCCCAGGCTGCCGCTGCCAACGAAGCTTTCAAGATCATTCAGGATGAGCCCTGGCGCGTGGAAAAACTGCGCGCTAATGCAGACCAATTCATCAATGGTCTCAAGAATTATGGCTTTGATACTTTACAGACTGAAACGGCCATCGTCCCTGTCGTTTGTGGCAAGGACGAAGTGGCCTACGAGTTGACCCGCCAGGCCCAGCAGAAGGATGTCTTTGTGTTGCCTGTGGTTTCACCTGCCGTCCCCGAGAAGCTGGCCCGCTTGCGCGCAACGGTCACCGCTGCCCACGAAACCGAAGACATTGATTATGCCATGTCCGTCATCGCCGAAGCTGGCAAAGCAATGGGCGTGTTGAACTAATAGGAATTACAATCTTAGGAGAAGCCTGGGCATCACATTGCTCAGGCTTTTTTATTCATGACTGAACTTACACTTACTCTCAAAACTGGCCGCGAAAAATCTCTGATGCGCCGCCATCCCTGGGTATTCTCAGGAGCCATTCAATCATTGGGTGGCGAGCTACAATCAGGGGAAACGGTTCGTATCATTTCTTCCACCGGTGAGTTTTTAGGCAAAGCAGCCTTCAGTCCCAATTCCCAGATCCGGGCACGTGTCTGGACGTGGCAGGAGGAAACAGTTGATGAGGCTTTTTTCCGGCGACGGATTGAAACCGCGTTAGATACTCGCAAAGAACACCCTGGCTTAATTAATACCAATGCAATGCGTCTTATCCACGCCGAATCAGATGGCTTGCCTGGATTGGTCGTTGACCAATATGGCGATGTGCTTGTTATGCAAACCCTTTCGGCTGGTATTGAACACTGGCGCGAGGTTATCGCGGATGCATTGCTTGAATTTTCCGGAACTAAAGCGATCTATGAACGCGCTGACGCCGATGTGCGTGAACTGGAAGGTCTTCCCATCCGCAAAGGTTGGATACGCGACCAGGCTGATCTCCCGCTTACGATTCTGGAAAACGACCTGCAATTCTATGTGGATATTGAAGCAGGCCACAAGACCGGCTTTTATCTGGACCAGCAGGCCAACCGGGCTGTTGTGCGTAGTCTGGCTGCTGGCAAAGAAGTACTGGATTGTTTTGCTTTCTCAGGTGGTTTTACGCTCAATGCGCTCAAGGGCGGTGCCAGCCACGTAACGGCAGTTGATTCTTCTGCCAGTGCTTTGGATTTAATTCAGCGTAATCTGGAACTCAATACTCTGCCAGATGATAAGGTGGAGTTAGTTCAGGCCGATGTCTTCAACTACTTGCGCACCCTACGCGACAGTCGTCGCCAATTTGACATGATCATCCTCGACCCACCCAAGTTTGCCCCCACGCGTGCCCATGCTGACAAAGCTTCTCGCGGTTACAAAGACATCAATTTGCTGGCCTTAAAGCTGTTGCGCCCCGGAGGTTTGCTGGTTACCTTTTCCTGTTCGGGCGGTGTGGATGCCGACCTTTTCCAGAAGATTGTCGCCGGGGCTGCCCTGGATGCGGGTGTGAACGCCACTATCGAGCGGCATTTATCTCAGGATGTTGACCACCCGATTGCCCTCAACTTCCCGGAGGGCAGCTATCTCAAAGGCCTGGTCTGCCGCGTGGCTAGCGGTTGACGTAAGCTTCCAGTCCTTCTGAGATCAACAGCAGCCAGAAGCGATTGGCTGCATCCTGGAATAAAGCTGCTGATTCCCAAAACTTTAACGCTGCTGGGATCTTGTACAGCCCATTGCCTGTATCACAGAACAATTCCACATTCTCCATAGCCTCTTCCCAGGCATCTCCGCTGCTCACCAACTGATCATGAATTTGTGTCCCATTGCTGGGTGGTGTTATCCCATCGACCTGGATCAGGTGCGCCTGCATCGCCAGATTGTCCGCCGATAGGCGTCCATCACATAACACGCTGTCATTGTCCTCAGAAGCTTGCAGTATTTCCCCATCCCGCTTGGCGATCTCGAGAATGGCCTCGAGTATTGGGGCTATCTCATTGGCGTAGCTGACCAGATTTTGGCTTTGCGTGTCAGCTGGGGGAGCCGCGGGCACTTCTGCGGGGGGCGGTGGCGTAGGGAAAGCGGTTACCGTTGGAACAAATGTTGGTATCTGGGTTGGGCTAGGCTCAGGTTCAGAAACCTGCTCCACCTCCACTGGTGCTTGTGTTGACTCCGGCTCGTTGGCTTGCCCTACTTGCACAGGGGGATTGTTATTGGCTGGGTCGCCTGCATTCCCCAGGGCTGATAAGAACAAAAAGCCCACACAACATACGACCACCATGGCGACTGCGCCGCCGCCAAACCACAGCATATTTTTCTGGTTCATAGCATTCCTCTCAATGTTATTCATTTAGCATACAGTCAAAATGTCTAAAAGTTGCGCCCAGTTAGCAATGACTTTAACCAAAAAGCGCACCAATAAAGGTGCGCTCCTCAGGTGGAGATGGCGGGAATCGAACCCGCGTCCGAATGATTAAGTCTCCAAACGTCTACGAGCGTAGTCGCTTGTTAGTCCTCGCCAGCAAGCCTACAATCGACCAAAGTTACTTGCTGGCCAGCCGCTGGAGCCCGAAAGCTCTGCTTAGGCACGTTTAGCGGCGTCCTGTGCCGCACTCCGGCATTGGGTCGCCGACCCTCCCTCCAGCCAGAGCGAGGAAGAAGGGGGCGTAGCTCCTGGGAGCTAGTTCGCTACTTGTAGCCTAGCTTATGCAGCCAGGGGGAGAGCAGCGTAGTCAGTGCGGTTGGCACTTAAAGGTTGCGCTGGTTTAACGAGATCGGCGCCTCTCGGCCCGCAGTTTGGGACCAGCCTCATCCGTCGAAGCCTGTCATCCCCATAGTGAAATTAGTATAACATGGAGGCATTAACGTTGTATCTATAGGGGGGGGTACTAGTACTTGTCTGACAACTGTGGTCGGCTTGATTGGAAATGGAATAAACAAGCACAGTACGATGCGCTTTTCGAACGGTATCTTTTGAGAGACATAAGCTCACTAGTTCAGGCACTCCTATTTGTGGAGAGGCTTGCTTAGTGATGTCAAAATGCAGTACATTACTTATAAAATATTCGGAGTCACTCAGTAATGAACATCCTCTCCCATATCGGCAACACCCCCCTGCTCAAACTCAACCACGTCGTTGAATCCCCGGATGTAGAGATCTACGTCAAATGCGAATTCATGAATCCGGGTGGCAGCATCAAAGACCGTATGGCCCTCGCCATGATCGAGAGCGCAGAGAAACGCGGGGAGCTAAAACCAGGTGGCACTATCGTCGACCAATCCACAGGCAACACCGGCCCTGCCCTCGCCTTTGTTGGCGCTGTCAAAGGCTATAATGTCCAACTGTTTCTCCCTGCCCAACTCTCCAGTACTTACAACCCCACCGACCGTATCCGTATCGCTAAACTGTATGGCTGCAATGTCACGCCCATAGACCTGGATGACCATCTCGACAATATCAACGAACTCAATGATGTTGAACGCGCCGCCGCTTTTGTCGCCATCCGCATGAAGCAGTGTTATGACCTTCAAGAAAATGACCCCTCTGCATGGTGGGCCAACCAGTTATGCAATGTGGACAACACCAAAGCTCACCGCGAGCAGACAGGCGTGGAGATACTGGAGCAAATGGATGGCAAGGTGGATGCCTGGGTGGCTTCTATTGGCACCGGAGGCACACTGCTGGGTGTCGCCCAGACTTTGAAAGAGTCCAACCCAGACTTGCTTGTTTCGGGGGTAGTGCCCACCGATGACCCCCGTATCGAATGGGTGCGTTCGCGGGCTGTCCATCAAGCCCTGGAGCATTTTGGTGCACCGCCCTTGCGCTTCCTCATTGAAGACCTTCTCGAAAGCAATGTGATGGATAACGAAATGGTCGTCAACAATGCAGATGCCAAGAACATGGCCGACCGGCTTTGCAGGGAAGAAGGACTATTCTGTGGCATGTCTTCGGGGGCCAACGTGGTAGCAGCTATCGAGATGGCCAAGCAAATGGAACCAGGCTCAAGGATCGTCACTGTGCTCGTAGATAGGCGCGACAGGTATTTTGTTGAATATCCTGATGAACATTACGTGGTTTGATAAGAGCCTTTTTTAATCTAAGATGTATTTACAGTTTATTTAGGGAGGTAGATTAGTATGGCAGCCGAGGAATATTACCCAGGTGTGCATTTTGGCGCTGGTGGATATTTTGAGCTTAAATTGCATAATTGCAGAACTTGGAGAAATACCGCGATTCTTGCCCAGGCATTTTTGAAGATGCAAAAACAATTAGGATTGATTGCCCTTGATCCTTATCTTGGCACAATCACCAATGAAAATGGTGAGAAAACTCGTAAGATCATTGATGTGGTGGATTTTTTGGGTTTTTGTGAAGAAAACCTTCGACAGGGACCTGGTGATTGGGATGACAACTATTATCCAATGAACGTGAGTGAAAAATTACGGATGTGGTTCAGACCCTCATTTGTTGGTAGCAAAGAAAAGGTTATTGGACGGAGCAACCATCTTCTCATTTCTATGCACGCCGGCAGATTTGGGAATGATTTTAATCAGATCAAGTTCAGAACAGAACTGGCTGAAGTTCATGGCGCGAGGCCAGATGTCAAGGAAAGTATTGAAAAGGTTGCACAATTATATGTCCAGATGGCAAGAGGACTATTGCCTGTTCTGAATCCTGAGTATATCTGGATTACCGAAGATGATGAATACTATCCAAATGTGAGCGCCAAAGATGTGTTGGATCGCAAAATCCCCATCATATATTGGGCCAACTATTTTTCCAATGATTTCTTGACAAAGACAGCCAGGCGCATATTCCTTGAAGCGCCCGTGGGCATTGTCGAAGACTTGCAAACCGGTATCTGGTTTCAGCTACGTGAAGATTTTGAGAAGGTTACTTATCAAGAGGTCATCCAAATTGAGGAAGCTATCGTAGAGCATTTCTCCTCCCTTGGAACCCTGGGTATCCAATGGAGGTTTTTTATCCCTTAGCTATGGGCTTTTCCTTTGTTGTAGTTCCAGTTTCGAAAGATCCAGGTTTTTTAGAGTGGATAGAAGATTGGGGGTTATCCCTGCCGTACTATGAAAGAGAAAGTCGTAACCCTACACCTAATGAGGTGCGCAAGGTGCTGAATAAACTGGATGGAATTACTGAGAATTTCCGCGTGGATGATAAAACCTGGGGAGCGTACATAGAAGATTCTAATGGTCAAAGAATGGCTTACATTAATTGTGACGATTTCCAAGGTGATGAAAACGAGCCTTCTAGACTCTCGTTTGATGGTGATAGCAATGCACTGTTCTGTCTTCGAGTTGTGCAACAATTGACCAATGTGTGCGGCCCTCTTGCTATGGTTATTACTACTGGTAGTGGAGATCCTGTAATAATTACCCCAGATACTTCACCAGAAGATGCTTTTAATACTTGGGAAGAAACAGAAAGAAGAGGTAGAAAATGATTTGGGTATTATCTGGCTTGCGACTTATTATTCTTTAGAAACTAACAGCTCTACCCCTATCCTATCCTCATCTCTCACTAACACACTCTCCTTATAACCATACCCTTTTCTCCCCTCAACCTCATAGCCATTCGTTTCCAACCGATCCTGCGCTGCTTGCCAGCTTGTTTCATCCGGGAACTGGTACGCGTAGCTGCGCAATCCCACCGCATTGGCGGGTGCTGGCTCTCCACCGCGGCTGTTCCAGGTATTGGCTCCCAGGTGATGGTGGTAACCGCCGGCAGCCATGAACAAGGCTCCCGGATAACTGCGTGTCATCACGTCCAGCCCCAAGCTCTTATGGTAGAAGCGTTCGGCTTTCTCAATATCGGATACCTGCAAATGCACATGCCCGATGTCGGTTTTGGGGTCGATAGCATAGCTGCCATTCCGCTGGTCGGCTTGCTCTATCAGATCTTGCAAGTCCAGTGGCAAAGTTGCCATCTCAATGCCTTCATTGACCATTTTCCAGGTATCGCGTGGCCTGTCCCAGTACAACTCGATACCTAGGCCATCCGGGTCCGGCAGATATATGGCTTCACTCACCAGATGGTCTGATGCCCCTTGTAAGGGCCAGTTATTCTCCACCAAGTTTAACAACGCATTCGCCAGTGCAGCCCTTGATGGAAAACGGATGGCTACGTGGAACAGTCCTGCATTCTGTCTCACTTGCGGCACGGCATCTTCGATTTCCGTAAGGATAATGTGGTAAGGGGGTTCGCCTGTGGCAGACAGAAAAGCAGTATCACCCTCGCGCTTGACCTCATGCAAACCCAATAGCCCGCTATAAAAAGTAAGCGCACGTTCCAGATTAGACACCTGGAGATGCACGTGCGCGATCTTTACTTCGTTTGGTAATTTTAGTTTATCTGTCAATTATTAGCTCTTTACTCCGATGGCTACAAAAACGTCCAGCTTGACATCCGTATTACTGGGCGAGGTGCAATCACAGGTGCCTTCGGCGCAATCAATTGTAATGCTTAATCCACTGGCCTCGAACCAATTAATGATGTCCTCACGTTCGAAACCCAGCCAGCGATCGGCCATCTCCTCTCGCATCCACTCCTGCTCATGTGTGTCCAGGTCCGTGATCACCAGCTTGCCGCCCGGCTTCAGTATGCGGGCCATTTCCTGGATGGCCGCCTGTGGGTCCGGGGCATGGTGCAGGTACATGTTGGCAAAGGCAGCATCGAAGCTGTTGTCTTGCGCGTCCAGCTTCTGCCCCTCGGCCTGCCGGAATGAGATTTGATCCTGACTGGCGAACTTCTCCCTAGCCACCTTCAACATATCGGGGCTTTCATCAAAACCTACGATTTTGGCCCCAGTCTTAACTAGACCCTCCACCACGAAACCTGTCCCAGTGCCGATATCGGCATAGCGCGCTTCCGGTGTGGGGTCGAGTTGTGCATCGGCGATGGCCGCGTCGCGCATCTCTGGGGTGAAGAAACTGGAACGTATCTCGTCCCAATCATCGGCCACTTCTTCAAAATACTTGATCGATTCGCTCATACATTGCTCCTTATCCTTCTGAGGGTTTGCGCGCTGAGATCAGCGCCGAGAATAAAATGCCGCTGGGCATTTCATCTAACAGATCGTTGGCTTCGTTCTTGGCTTTGACCGAAACATCTACAAAGCCCGCTGCTTCCAGTCCGCCCGCGAATTCTTCGGCGGGCAAAGCCCCGGCTGCACATGCGCTCCAGGCGATAGCATCATTTTTTATCGACTCGGGCAATTCTCCCTGGCTGACGATATCCGATACTGCCACGCGTCCACCGGGTTTTAGCGTGCGGTAGATTTCGTTGAACACCTGCGATTTGTCTGGAGAGAGGTTGATCACACAGTTTGAGATCACCACGTCCACACTGTTGTCTTCTACGGGTAGGTCTTCAAGGTATCCTTCTCGAAAATCGACATTGCTTACTTCCATGCGTTTGGCAGCATCGCGTGCTTTCTGCAGCATATCTGGTGTCATGTCGACCCCAATCACACTACCTGTTTCACCAACTTCCTTGGCCGCCAGGAAGCAATCCAGCCCGCCGCCGGAACCCAGATCTAGCACCGTTTCGCCAGCTTGCAGTTCACTGAAAGTAATCGGGTCACCACAACCTAAAGAGAAGTTGGCCACGTCGGCTGGTAATTCTCCTAGCTGTAAAAGGTTGTAATCAGTTTGGCGTGGTTCACCGCTGCCGCAACAGGAGTCTGAATTCCTGGCACGTTCCGCATAAAAATCCTGGACATCGGCATGTACGTTTTCTTTTGTTTTAGTCATTGTTCTTTCCTTTATATAGATGATTGTCGATATATCTTGTCAAAAAAAGGCGAATTTAGCTTGTCGCCTCTTTTACAGCTTCTGCCGCCCCTGTCTCAGGTGCAAATACCTGCATCAATTGGCCGCAGCAGGAAACAACACGTTGTTGGTTAAGGGTATAGAAGGTGTGTTTGCCTTCGCTGCGCGTGTTTACCAGACCCGCATCGCGCAGGATCGCCAGATGGTGTGAGACGGTTGGTTGGCTTACACCCACTTCTTCCACGATCTCACCTACGTTCAGCCAGCGACAGCAGGTCAGTTCCATGATCTCCTGCCGAGTTGGGTCGGCCAAGGCTTTGGCAAAATTTACGGAATTTAAACTCTCATTAGTCATATAGATGTCTTTCGATGTGTATGATAGTTCACTTTTTCTGATTTGTCAAACGCCGACCATAGTAAAATTGCTTAACTCCGATGAAGATCCTTGCCCTCAGCGACAAAACTATTGATTTCATTTATTCCCCGACCGTAGGCGAGCGCTTTACAGATATTGATTGGGTTATTAGCTGCGGCGATTTGCCCTACTACTACGTGGAATATGTTTTGGATGCTCTCAACGTTCCTACCTTCTTTGTGCGTGGTAATCACGCCAGCGTCATTGAATACAGTAACCGCGGCAACCGCACAGCCCCTATGGGTGCGGTCGATTTGCACACACAGGTCACTAACTTTAGGGGTGTTTTAATGGCGGGCATTGAGGGTTCGGTACGTTATCGGCAGGGACCTTTTATGTACACGCAGACCGACATGTGGTGGACAGTGATTTCTATGATTCCCCGCCTTTTGGTCAACCGACTTATGTATGGTCGTTACCTGGATCTGCTGATTACTCATGCTCCTCCATGGGGTATTCACGACAAAGATGATATCGCCCACCAGGGCTTCAAAGCCATCCGCTGGTTGCTTGAGGTATTCAAACCGAAGTACCATATACATGGGCACATTCATCTATACAATAACGACCCGATACGCCGCACGAACTTTGGCGAAACCGAAGTGATCAACATCTACGGCTATCGCGAGCTTGATTTGGATTTACCAGTAAAGAAACCACGGTAGCGTTTAGGTCATGTTAAAACCCACACTTACTTCTGCAATCAACGATTTTCATGAGGCCCGACGTAAAGCTTCCCTGAGCGATCTAATGCGCCGTATCACTGGTCGTCCCTCCGAACTGCTGCCTTTCGATGAGGTCAGTCAATACGTACGTGTCCGCGGGACACGCTTGCGAGAATTGAAAGATATTCCCCTGGATGCTATTGCTGGCAGTGTTGGCCGTTACGAGGACTTTAACCGAGAATTCCTGCCTCTTCAGGTCAGTGATGCTTCCCGTTGGGCTGGTGTTAAAAAAGCCGTTGAGGCTCAGGGCCTGCCGCCTATTGAAGTTTATAAACTCGACCAGGTTTTCTTCGTCGTGGATGGCAATCACCGGGTCTCGATTGCTCGCGATATGGGCTCGACCCACATTGAAGCCTACGTTACGGAATTCGACGTAGATGTCTCCGTTGGCCCGGAGGATGACCTCGAAGATATCGTCCTTAGAGCTGAATTGGCTAATTTTATTGAGGACACGGGACTGGACCAGCATCGCCCCCAATACGATTTTTATACAACCTCGGCTGGCCGCTTCCGTCAATTGCGTGACCACATAAATGTACATCGCTATTATCTTGGGCTGGAATTAGGCCGGGAGCCTTCTCAAGAAGAGGCTGTTCTTTCCTGGGTAGATCGCGTCTATGGTCCCATGCTCGAGCTTATCCGTGAAAATGGCCTTTTGCGAGATTTCCCTGAACGTACGGAAACTGATCTTTATTTATGGATCATGAAGCATCGTGGTGAGTTGACCCAGGAATTGGGCTGGGACATTGAACCTACCCGCGCGGCTCAGAATCTGGCGGCGCGCTTTAGTGCCACGCCGCGCCGGGTAATTTCCCGCGTGCGCAACCGCCTCTTAGACTTGGTGACCCCTGACGAATTGGAGGGTGGACCTCCCCCGGGTCAGTGGCGTAACGAAACTTTTGCCCCACGTCGTCAAGACCGTCTAACCACATCTATCCTGGTTCCCTTGCGTGGTTGGGATCAAAATTGGTTGGCTCTTGATCAGGCTATTACCGTCGCCCAGCGTGAGAACGCAACGGTACGTGGCCTTTACGTTGTTCATTCCCCAGATGACCTGGAAAGTGATGAAGTCAGACAAATTCGCGATGGTTTTGAATGGCGCATTAACGAACGCGGCGTTCGGGGCAAGTTGGCAGTTACTTCAGGCAATATCACTGACATCATCGTGGACCGCGCTACCTGGAACGAACTGATCGTTATGCATATGCATTACCCGCCACCTACACAACCCATCGCTCGTCTGCGTTCTGGTATTCGTCACATTATGCAACGTAGTAGCCGGCCTGTACTTGCCGTGCCCGACGCAAGTGACTTGCAACGCCCTATGCTGGCCTATGACGGCAGCCCTAAGGCCCAGGAAGCCCTTTATCTCTCAGCCTATCTCATAGAACGTTGGGGTATTGACCTGCTGGTGGTCAGTGTTGATGAAGGCAGGGGTAAACCTTGGGAACAATGCGACCACGCTAAAGCCTATCTGGAAGAACGTGGTCTATCGGCTTCTTATCATTGTGGACTGGGTAAAGCTGGTGATGTTCTGTTGAAGACTGCCCGCGAAGATAATCGCGATTCCATCATCATTGGTGGTTATGCTTACAATCCCTTTTTAGGCGTTTTGTTGGGCAGCACTGTTGATCACATCCTGCGCGAATTTAAGCAGCCTGTGTTGGTGACACGCTAGTGAATAATAATTCGGACCTCTCACGCAATCCCGCTGTTGAAGATTTTCGTTTTGCACGTCGCCGCGCTACGGCAGAGCGCATCATGGCGCGTTTGAGGGGGCGTTCGGGACAATTGCTTTCCTTCGAAGATGTACGTGAAAAACTGCATGCCACGGAGGGCGTTCCCCGTGGTCTGGAGGAGATTCCTCTGGATGCCATTGTTGGCAGTGTAGGCCGATATGAGGACTTCACTCGCAAGTTTTATCCACGTGCCGATAGTGATCAGGGTCGCTGGTCGCGGCTTAAATCCGCTTTTCCCAATGTCGGCGAAATGCCACCCATCGATGTTTATCGTATTGGAGATGCCTATTTTGTACTGGATGGCAACCATCGCGTCTCTGTGGCCCGCCAGGCAGGTGCGACCCATATCCCGGCCTATATCACTGAGGTCGCAACTAAAGTCCCTCTCTCTCCCGATGACCAGCCAGATGACATCATCATCAAGCAAGGTTACACGCGTTTTATTGAAGATACACGCATCGATGAGATATGCCCAGGTGTCGATTTCATTGTTACTGCCCCTGGGCGTTTTCGCCAACTACGGGAGGAGATCGCCGTACACCACTACCGGATGCAATTCGAGCGCAAAGCAGACGGAACTTTTGAAGAAGCAATTGCTGATTGGGTGGCTAACCGTTATTTACCGGTTGTCGAACAGATCCGCAATCAGGGTGTACTGCGCGATTTTCCCGGGCGTACGGTCACCGATCTGTTCCTTTGGTTGATGCGCCACCGCGAACGTTTATCCGAAACGCTTGACTGGGAAATTCGCCCTGAAGAAGTTACCCCGGAACTGGCTTCTGTTGAGAGCGTGGCGCCCCGTTGGATCTGGGACCGCATACGTGAGGCTGTCCTCAATTTTGTGCGCCCAAAGCAATTTGACCCTGGCCCCGAACCGGGTCACTGGCGGGTGGAGCACGTTACGCCTCGTCATGATGATCGGTTGTTTTCATCGATCCTTATCCCGGTGCGGGATGATGAATTGGGTTGGCAAACTGTTGATCAGGCCATCCTCATTGCCCAGAAAGAAGAGGGCGTTTTGCGGGGGCTGCACGTGCTTGAAGATGGTGCCACTCGCGAAAGCAGTTATCGTATCCGTGAAGAATTTGAAATGCGTTGCCAGGCTGCTGGCGTTGAAGGCCAATTTGCTTTTGAAGAAGGCTCAGTTACTGACCATATCTTCAATCGTATTATCTGGAATGACCTGCTGGTCCTCAGCATGCAGCATCCCCCTGGTACGCAGCCACTCACACGGCTGCGTTCTGGTTTAAGGACCTTGTTGCAGCGCAGCTCCCGGCCTGTACTTACTGTTCCCGGGCCTTCGCCGATGCAGCGTGCGCTTTTAGCGTATGACGGTAGTCCAAAATCGGAAGAAGCTCTTTTCCTGGCGACCTATATGGCGCGCAGCTGGGGCACTGAATTGGTTGTGCTCACGATTGCCGAGCCGCAGCAGGCTCAGGAGAAGATCGCCTGGGCTAATTTTTACCTTGAGTCGCGGGATATCCAGGCGACATATTTGCAGGAAAAGGGCAAAATTGCAGATGTGATGTTGCAGGTTGCTGAAGAGAAAAACTGCGATTTGATCATCATGGGGGGGTATGGTTATCGGCCAATGGTTGAGATGGTGCTCGGCAGCTCGGTCGATAAAGTGTTGCAGAACTTCAATTTCCCGGTTTTGATTAGTCGGTAATTGGCAAATTAAATTCCAAACTATCTTAGTTAACCAATTGGTTAATGTAGTTAATGTACCCTATGTGGGGGAATGCTTGGTTTTGACTGGCGGGTTTTTGCCGGAATAACAGGTGTGGGGGTGGAAGGAAAAGGCAGCGGCAGATGTGGTGGTGCGGGGTGGGAGAATGGTGTCAAAAGGGCGATTTAATGTACCCGTATGTACCCCTAATGTAGGGATATAAGTACATTCATATACGGCGAACGGAAAAAAACCTTATTAATTAGTAGCAGGGCAAGCTACAGAAAATCCGAATGAGATTGGCGGTACTACAAGCAGCAGTACCACCAGTCTCTTTGCATTTTGCGGATGGGAGAGGCTAATTCTTTCGCGGGTCAATCGAGGTTCGTGATCAGTTCTGTGGGTTTGCGATAATACGTGATTTCATGCGCCGACGACGGACGATAATGATCGCAAGCAAAGATAAAGCGAGCACCGTAAGACTGATGGTTATCCATAGCCACAGGCGATTGGGCGAAGGACTATCCTCAATTTGCACATCTTCAGCGGGAATGATCTCTGCAATGCTAGGAGATTGCGGGGCTTGTGGAGCCAACTCTTCGACAATAGGCTGGCCCTCGCGCACGAAGGCTGTTGCTTCTTCATAAAGACTGCTGCCACCAGCATAGTTGAGCCTCACAATCAAAGAATAATCGCTGTCTGCCAGGCGGATAGGTGAGGTGACCCAGAAAACTGAAACTACAAATTTAGCTTCGCTTTCGCCTGCATCTACCTAGCCCTCTGTGGGTAGGGCTTCCACAACCAGGCCAGCCACATGATGTCCGGGTGGTGTATCTGCCGGGACAGTTATAGAGAAAGGTACATTGGCTTCTTCACCGGCACCCAGTTTGATTTCCATTTCAGAAGGGGAAAGCCAACCGCTGACACCATTAATATGCTCCCCCTGTTTCCTAAACGTTGTGCCACCATTCTGTGCGCTGATCCCATCACCGGTGTAGAGTTTTAGGGTGATGGGCTGTTCACTGCCGTTCATCACCAGGGCTTCGTCCTGCAAAACTTGCCCGGGTGTCAAAATGTGGTGGAAATAGGAGAATGTTTCTGGGCGATCCTCAAAGGCTTTTGTGGGCCGGATGCCGAAAGAAATGCCTACATCTGCCTGGGCGAAGACAGGCCTCGGGATAATCAAAGAGACCAAGCTTAATATAATAAATACCTGAAATAATTTCTTCATTTCTGTTACTCCGTAGACCAGGGAAGCTTACGCTGGAGGTGGCAATTGCCAGCCCAGAGGCGCGTGAAGCTCCATTGCATAATGCAAGCAGTAATGTACAGATAAACAGACGTGCAGCAAACCGTCTTTGCATACATTTTCTAGGCCACGGAATTACTTATACATTTGTGGCCGTATAATAATTTTGAGGATGCTCCCTTTTTTTTCTAAGGGAGCATCCTCAAAGCCGGACAGTTAAGGCCCGGAAACAGCGCTAACTGTGATCGTAGCAGTATAGGTACCAGTACCCACGTAGGTATGAGCGGGTATCTCTAATTCAAAATTAGGACTAATTGAATAGGTGCCCATTCCTTGATCCACGGCTGCAGATATAAATTTGAGAGCCGTAGCCGGAGATTCCGGGATGGCCGTTAAGGTTGTAACTTGCGAAGTGGGTTTAGTATTACCTGCGGTGACTGTGACATTTGTATCCAGCAATTGAATCTAAAATTCCTGATCTGCTGAAGAAATGTCAATAGTGCGTAATGGCACACCACCATTTGTAATCTTTTTATTTCCAGCTCCTTTTAAATACACGGTCAACAAAAAACGATCTGCCATGGCAGGTCGTCGAAGTAGCGCGTAACATCCGGCGGCATGGCAGCCATAGCGACTAGTGAAGTCACTGTAGGCCCATAGCTTTGCGACCTTGGCTTTCGCCAAGTGTGCCTTTTCGAGCGATCTTTTATTTCTTTATGTGTAGATTATATGGCTTTTATAGCTATTTTATGTTTGCATTCTTATGAGGTGACTTTGCGTTTATGAGAGGGTGCAAGTGATAGACTTTTTGGCGTTGTGCTTTAGAAAAAGATGTAAATCTTATTACTTTCCAGCAGCTATCCTTTCACAAATCCTCGCATCGTCGTTTGATAATCCGGGAAAATCTCTCCGAAAGCTTGATTATTTAAGCGCTTGCTCAACACCTCTGCCAGCACGTCCCGGTAGTCGGTCGTCACTGCCAGGTCTCCCGGCCCAAACAATTGCCCGCGCTCCAGGCCTGGCCATTGCCCATGCACTACGCCACCCTGCACGTTGCCACCCATCAACATCATCATGCTGCCGTGCCCGTGGTCCGTGCCCAGGCTGGCATTCTCCGCCACGCGCCGCCCAAACTCTGACATCACCACCACTGTCAAATTCTTGTGGTGTTCATGCAGGTCAGCATGAAAGGCTGCCAGACCCTGGCCCAAATCGCCCATCAAATTGGGCATCAGGCCTTCTGCCGTGCCTTGTGCAAAGTGCGTATCCCAACCCCCTACGTCGATAGTGGCGACTTCAAGCCCTACCTGTGCCTTGACCAGTTGGGCAATTTGCTGTAAGCCATAACCAAATTCTGATTGCGGGTAAGCCATCTCGCCAGCACTGGTGTAGCCTTCTGGATCCAGCATGGCCAGCGTATCCAAAATATCCAGCGTTTCCTGCCCGACAACACTCAGGTCATCTGGCCCACTGTACAAAGCCTGTAAGCCTGCCGTCATCTGGGCCACTGCCTGGTCATCGCCACCGAGGTGGAAATCGATAATGGAACGCAAAGCCGTCACTGGCACTGAGCCATACATACTGCGCGGCACCATCTCGCCCAGGCCCACAGCTCGTAAGGGGCTGGGGTTGCCTGTGTTGTAGGTAGACAGGTGTCGCCCAATCCAGCCGGAAGCGGGACCTTGCTCATCACTCACACCGCGCTCCATCAGTTCCATGGCTTTGAAGTGGCTGCGGGATTCATCTGGCGCGCCACAAGCATGTACAATGGCTAGATTTTGAGAACTCCAAGCATCCATTAATGGACCCATGGCGGGGTGCAGGCCAAAGAAACCGTCCAGGTCGATCACCCGGTTTTGGGCGTTGGCCCGCGTGTCATCGGGGCGTGCCACACCCAGCGTAGGGCGTGACTGGTAATAGGCTTCCTCACCATGTGGTATGACCATGTTGAGCACATCGGCAGCCCCGCGCAGGAAAACTACGACCATTACGTCTCCACGTGGGTCGCTTTGGGCAGGAGCAAAAGCCAAACGCGGCATCCAGGCGGGCCAGGCAACAGCAAAGGGGGCTACTGCAGCGGACTTCAAGAAATCTCTACGGGTAAAGTTGTTACGGATCATGATCTCTCCTTAGCGCCATTGGAAGGCAGGGGCAGCTACTAAACCGGCCACCAACACACTGGCAAATTGTTGGATGTCGTCCAGGGCGCGGCCTTCCATTGCGGCCAGCATCTGGTCACGTTCATTTTGCGGGAAGGGCACACCGATCAGTAAGGTGCTGAGTTGGTCAATGACGCTGTGAGGGTCACTGGCCCCGGCCAGATCGAACAACTTATTCAGCTTGACTTCCGTGCCAGGCAAATCGTTGGTTGAAAGCGCCAGCGCATACTTCCAACGCGGCATCAGGTTGCTGGTCCAGGCATTGGCGCGCTCTGGCGGGCCATCCGGCGTGGGCCATTCGAACATGGGTTGGCCCATGAAGCCCAGGTATTCATACACACCTTTGGGGATGCTGGTCTCGGCGTTGAGCATGCGCAAGGCTGAAGTGATGAAATGCAAAGGTCGTTTATATTTCGGTGGCAAAGCCGGGGTTTGAGTCACCAATCCATCCAAGAGGATTACACGCAGTACCGAGGGGATGTCGCCATCTGAAGCCAGGAAGGCTTCAGTAGCGCGTTCAACCAATTCGGGCGCATCAGCTTCAGGATCGTCAGTAATAAAACGTTGCACCAGTTTGTGGGAAACAAAGCGGGCCGTGGCCGGGTGTGTAGCAAGCACCTCCAGGACACTCTCAGCCTCACTGATGCCATTGGGTTCGATGACTTTACCCAGAACTTGCTTGGTGCCGTTATCGTGGACATCATCGTCAAAAGTGAATTCACCACGCCAGAAATGCTCTTTGACCGTCCAGCCGGTGAGGCAGCGGGCCAATTCCATGACATCGTCTTGCGTATAGCCAGCATCGACACCCAGGGTGTGCAGTTCCATCAGTTCGCGAGCGTAGTTCTCATTGGGATGCTCGGCAAGGTTGGCCTGGTTGTCCAGATAGATCATCATAGCCGGGGAGTGTGCCGAAGCCCAAAGAAGGTCACGGAAGTTTCCCAGGGCGTGTGCCCGGATGACTTCGCGGTCATCCACCACTTTGAGGTACCAGCAATCGCCTTTGGCTACCGAGATGTTGAAGTGGTCGGTCCAGAACTCGACCATCACTTCGTACAATTGACGGTTACTGTAGATCTGGCGGGTGAGGGTGGCGCGGCGTAATTCCTCGATGACATCCTGCTTTTCGTAGGCTTCGGCAGCATCTGCTTCGAGATTAATCGAGTCATAGGGCCGGATGCGGATCATCGTGCCCAGGTCTTTGATGCCCTCATAGGCCAATTGCTCTTCGACCCAGTTCCCTAGACCTATCTGAGCGGCGTACCGGCGTTCGGCAACACGTGGCCCGTAGGTTATACGGCTGAGTGCCCGAAAGAGGCCACTGCTATCCGGTGTGGGCCATTGGCTGATCTCACCAGGGCCACCCGCCAGTTCGGCATAAAGGGGAGCACAGGCTTGTAAGGAGGCACCTGCCGCTACCAGGCCCGCCAGGCGCAGGAATTCGCGTCGGCTGAGATTCATTGCTAAGCTTTGGCTGGAGCAACAATAGTTGTGTCCACTGATTTGGCTTTGGGCCTGGGTATTGACCCTAATAAACCGAAAACAGCCGCGCCCATGGAGATAATAATGCTCAGGGGAATGACCACGAACCAGCCTAGGATAGGGAAGGCGGCTGCTAATTCAAAAGCCACAGCAGCGCGCACGAACGCCCCAGCTTTGCTCAGTTCTTCATCACTGTTGCTGCGTAGGCGTTCGGCCATGTGGGCAGTAATGCCAGCGGCCCCGATGCCGGCGAAACCGAGCAAGCCGAATAACAGGACGGCTCCCAGGAAGCTGGTGAAGGGCAGGGAGATGGCAAACAGGATGAAAACCGGCACAGTCAAAATGCCGGAAACCAGCAGACCCAATCCCAAGGTGATCCAGGGGTTGCGGGCCACACGGCTGCTAGCGCCCTCAACGGCTTTGGGGAAGAGCAGCCACCAGGCGGTGAGCATGCCGGGGAAGGCGATGCCCAGGGCTAACAAAGTTCCAAATATCGCAAATACGTCGGACATAATATTTCTCCTTAAATCAAAAAGTGTCTACCCGGGTTACAGGCAGACACTTAAAAATGTTGCAGGATTTGGAAAACTGGTGCTAGCTATTCATAGGGAAGTATTATTTTTTCTTGCTATCTTCCTCACCAATCTTAGCCGCAGAGGGTTTGCGTAAGCGGTTAAACAGGCCTAATAGAAATGCGCCAAAGGCCAGGACAGTCAGGTAAAGTGCCAAGCCGAACCAGCCGACATAAGGCGTGAGTGAGCCCAGAATCAAGACAGCACTACCATAGATGTTGCGCCGCAACTTATTGTGGTCAGGGAAAAGGCGTTCTCCAAGTAGTTGGACGATGCCGGTCAGGCCAAACAAGGCGCTAACAGTCAGAAAAACAAGAGCCAGAACTCCGGGCACAGCCAGGATCTGGAAGCCACTGTTTTCGGCAATGGCAATAAATACCACGCTGATGACCCCAAAGAAGAAGAAATTGACCAGGCCAAGAATAAAAGTGCGGCCCTGGCTGTTCTCAACAGCCTCGCGCATGTTATCGGTGAAGTTGGGAAACAAGGCGCCGATCACCAGAAATAAAGCGATCAGTGTGGCGGCGCTCATCAGGATCCCAAGGATGATAGCAAGAACTTCCATGTTTTTCTCCTAATACCTGCTTTAGCGTTGTATAAGGCGGGTGAACACTACACCGTTGCCTAAGAACCAGACCAATGTAGCGGCTACGGCCAGACCCAGCAGCAGAGTATTGGGTAGGGCCAGGTCCGGGACGTAAGCAAAGACATCCGTGTTTTGAGGGACAAGATTGGTAAGCGATGCCATGAAATCGTTCCAGAAGAGACTCAATTGGAGGCTGGTATCCTGCACCGTATTTTCGACTAGTTCATACGAGAGGGTAGGGGTGAAGATGCTGTTAAAGAGCTTCAAGAAGGGCCATGCCAGGGCCAACACTAAAACCGCAAAGACGGCCTGGCCAACCAAAGCCAATCGAATAAATGTGGGCAGGCTTTGCCTGGGGTGCAGGTTCGCCACAACCTGAGCGCTGACATCGCCTTGATACTCCACTTCTGGTGCAGTTTCCAGTTTTGTGAACAGCTTCTGCAAACTTTCGAACTGGGCGGCCAGGGCAGGGTCGGAAGCCAGGGCGGCTTCTACCTCATGGCGTTCTTCGGCAGTCAGTTCGTCGTCGAAATAGGAGTGTAAGGTCAATTCATCGATTGCTTGCTTCATATCTGTAGCCTCTCGGCAAGTAGTTTGCGGCCACGAAACAGGTGGCTTTTGACATCACTAATCGGTATTTCCAAAGTTGTGGCGATCTCTTTGTAACTCAGCTCCTGGAAGTGGCGCAGTTCGATGACAGTACGGTAGTTGGCCGGTAATTCCAGGATGGCGGAGCGTACCTCTTCGGCGGTCTCGGCGCTTTGCTGGGCTTTCTCCGGATTCTTGCTGGGTTTGTTCTCAGCAATATCAAATTCATCTTCCAGTTCAAAGCTCACCGGTCGCTTTTTGTTGAAGTGGTTATAGCATAAATTCGTCGCCACTCGCCGTATCCAGGGCCCAAAGGGGCGTTGCTCATCAAAGCTGCTCAGGCGCTGGTACGCGCGTAGAAAAGCCTCTTGCATGAGGTCTTCAGCATCCCGGCGCTCACCAAGCAGGCGATAACACACATTGAACACCGAGTTCTGGTAGCGGCGTACAAGCTCACCATAGGCTTCATCGTCGCCGCGGCGGGTGTCCACCACGAGCTGGCGGTCGCTGGGCTCGCTCATTGTTATATAGTACTACACGACTATTGTGAGAAAAGTTGCAGGGAAAAACCTCAAACTAAGCCAGCGACGCCACTCCATAATAAGCTCACCCCAAATACAGCCAGGATTAGGGAGCTGAGGATTTGAAGGTAAGGGACCACCTTTGGACCCAGGCGCTGGGTCTGTGAAAAAAGGAAGATCAGGGCCAGGTTGCCGCCAACGAACAAGCCGTAAAAGCTGCTGAGAAAAGTAATGGCACTTATAGCGGATTGTTCCCAAGCGCTGAGCAGTAAGGGGCCATTAACCAATGACCAGAACAGGTATGGCCCAGGACTCAACCAGGCCATCAACACCGCCCAGGGCAAGCCCTTAGAGTTATCTTGCTCTTCACCAGCATCTGACTCTTCATTGGCCGTACCACTTTTCCAAATTCCCCAGGCCAGATAAAACAGCAACCCGCTCCCCAGAATACGGATGATGTTAAGGAAAGTATCCGGGAGTTGATTTAGCACCAATAGGATGAGTGGTACTAAAGGGATATCTGCAATGATGGGGGTAAAAGCTAGGGGGATGGTGCGACGCCAATCGGCCCGCAAAGCATTGCTTAGAAATAGAGCTTGCAAGGGGCCGGGTGTGGCCGCCGCCGAAATACCTAATGCGGAACCTTGTGCCAGCCAGGGTATGAGTGTGGAGAGAGCAAGCATGCGCCCAAGTTTATCAGTTAGTGAAGCTCATGGGAGGATAAGATGAAGATCGCCAAATTCATGCCACAAGTATTTTTGCTCTAATGCCTGGCTATAGCTTCGTTCCAAGTGCTCAGGACTTGCCAACGCTTCCAGCATGGCGAGATGGCTGGCCTGGGGTTCGTGAAATCCTGTCAGGAGGGCGATTACTGAGCGAATACCAGAGGCCGGAGAAATCACCAGATCCGTCCAGCCTTTGCGGGGCCGGGTGATGCTGTGTTGATCGGTTTGGGTCTCGAGGGCGCGTACCACCGTTGTTCCCACGGCTACGATACGATTGCCACGCACACGGGCAGCATTGACCGTCTCAGCAGTAATTGGTGGAACCTCAAAATATTCTTCGTAAGGAGCTTCGTGCCCTTCGAGGCTGGCTACACCTGTATGTAGTATCACCGGCACGACAACTATACCTTTCGCCACTAACTGTGTGATGATCTCGGGTGTAAAAGCCCTGCCCGCTGAGGGCATTTCAGCGCTGCCTATTTGGTTGGCGTAAACCGTCTGATAGTAATCTGTTTCCCACTCTTCTGGCACGTAGTTGTAGCGAATAGGTTTGCCAAAGTTCTGCATAAAATCTTCGACGCTCGAAGAAAGGTCAAATTCTCCCCGCCAAAGTCGTGCCTGCCCTTCGTGACTATGTGGCTCTAGAAGCTGAACGCTTCCGCCATTTGGAAAAGCGACCACTTCTCCAACTCGGGCATCCAGCAGCGGTTGGGTACTGTGGCCATCCACGCGACGCAACTCTACTACCCATTCTCCGGTAGGCAACTGTGTCGATATGTGTAATTGGATGCGCTCACCATCAGGGCGTTTAGCCTCAAGGGAGGCTTTGCGGGTGCCGGAAGTGTTGATGACAATCACATCACCAGCTTCGAGATAATCCGGGATTTGTTTGAATTGTGTGTGTTCTATGCCGTCGTCCTGATAATGCGAAACCATCAAGCGCACGTCATCGCGCCCCTGCCCGCGAAGCTCTGGCGGCTCACTGGCTTCAAGCTCTGGCGGCAACTTGAAGGCTGTATGGCCAGGATGGCTATATTTAGCAAGTGGTTTTTTTGCCGGAAGCATGTCGACAGTACTGAGGTTGTTCATTTCAAAGTCGCCTCGATGATCTCTTTGGCGACATAGCGCCCGCTGGGTGGCGGGTTTTCCAGCAAGGCCAAGAGGCCGGGGACACTGTCTTCTGGTTCTGGGCGGTCGCGGATGTCTTCGCCGGGAAAAGCTTCCTGATGCATCTGGGTGCGCATGTCGCCAGGGTCTACCCAAAAAATATGCCAGTCGGGTTGTTCAGTGACCAGTACGGCTGAAAGATGCTCAAGGGCTGCTTTGCTGGAACCGTAACCACCCCAGCCGGGATAGGCTTCTGCACCGGCATCACTGCTGATGTTGATGATACGAGGATGGGGCCTGAAGTGTTCTTGAACAGCCTGTAGCAGCCCCAAAGGTGCAAGCACATTGATGTGATAAACGTCTGCCAGGATGTCGATGGGGTAATCGATCAGGTTGGGTTGGGGGCTGGGGCCAAGGATGCCGGCATTGTTGACCAATGCATCCAGGCCACCCAGTTCTTTGGCAGCATATGCCAGGCGTTTGCGGTGCATCTTTTCAGATACATCCCCGGGAATGGCGATGACTTTGGTGTGCTGTATGAGTTCGTCGTGGACTTCTTCCAGGGCTTCCACGCCGCGGGCATCAATAATCAGTTGCCAGCCCTTGTGGGCCAAAGCGCGGGCCAAAGCTAACCCAAGACCCCGGCTGGCCCCAGTAATGAGAGCATTTTGAGTTGTCATAATAAATCTCCAATCTTTTGTTGTACTCAGATTGTAGAAAATGCATTTTGTTTTGAAATTGTCCCTGAGGCTAGAAGATTAAAAAGAAAAGGGACAGCCTCTGGCTGTCCCGAAGTACAGGGTAGAAATCAATTTAAAGCCACTCGGCTTCTTTGCTCCGTTCGCTGTCTTTTTCGCTGCCTGTGTTGGTTGTGGTCTTGGGTTCGATCAACACAAGGTGAACCTCTTCTTCGGCAACCGGTTTGTGTTCCACACTTTTGGGAACAATAATGAATTCCCCTTCGTTGACCCATTCGTCCTTGTCGCGGAATTTCATCAACAGGCGGCCTTTGACCACCAGAAAAAGTTCGTCCTCGTCGTCGTGATGGTGCCAGATGAATTCGCCCTGGAGTTTGGCGAGTTTGACGTGAGAATCATTTAACTCACCAATGATCTTGGGGGACCAGTGTTCATCAAACAAAGAGAATTTGTTTGCCAGGTTGATGGCATTCATTTGAAACTCCTAGACCTTCTGAAATAATTAAGGGACGCAGCACGCTGCGCCCCTACACGAATCTAAGACATTTATACCCGATTAATTGGACATGACTTCCATCGGCACGGTAGCCACGCCGACAATGCCGGGACCGGTGTGCACACCTAGAACGGGGGAAATGCGCAGGACTTCCATCTTATCAATTTGTAACTTGTCCTGAATCATATTGGCGAGTATGTCAGCTTTTTCAGAGAACTGTCCATGCAGGACGGTGACCCACATGGGTTGCTGTGTACCATACGTTTCAGTCAGATGGGCCACGATCCTGCTCATGGCTTTGCGCAGCGTGCGGTCTTTGCCAACTGTGGAGTATTTGCCGTCAGCTTTATCGACTTTGATAACGGGTTTGAGGTTGAGCAATGCCCCAGCCATAGCCTGTACGCGTCCAATACGCCCACCGCGTTGCAGGTATTCGAGGGTTTCCAGGGTATAGACCACTTCGGTGGCACCTCGGATGTTTTTTAAGTGTTCGATGATTTTATCTTTAGCCACACCTGCTTTGGCAGCTTGGGCTGCATATAAGACCTGAAAACGTTCGCCGCCGGAGAGGGTCATGGTATCGACGATCTCGATGGGAGCACTGGATTGTTCGGCAGCGATGCGGGCGGCATCGATCGTGCCACTCAGGCCAGAGGAAATGTGCAAGGAAAGGATGTCCTCATCTGGTCCGGCAGTCTGTTCGTAGATTTCGCTGAACATGCCGGGAGAGGGCATGGCAGTTGTTGGAACATCAGGGACCATGCCCTTCAGCCGGTCATAAAAATCATCGGGGGTGATGTCTTCGGCGCTGACTTCACCTTCAGGGAATTGTATGAATTGGGGAGCAATGGTTACATCTAAATCTTGGACGTCCTGGGGAGGTAAGTCTGCGGCGCTATCGGTTACGATCTTCATGGAGGGACTCCTTAGTATTTTTATTCACAATACCTATACGGCCCTCAAGGGATAGTGAATGCCTACTAAATTGATAGTTTTGCTACTGTAGCTTAACCAGCCCTTGCTGGGCGGCGATGGTAACGGCCTCTGTGCGGTTGCCAGCGTTGAGTTTCCCCAGGATGGAGCTGACGTGAAATTTAACGGTACGCTCGCTGATGAAGAGTTTGGCGGCGATCTCTTTGTTAGGTTGACCTTGTGCCAACAGGTGCATGACTTCCATTTCACGCTCGGTGAGTGCTTCTGGGCTGACGTTGTGCTCACCACGCTGGGCACTCATGTGCTGCATGAGCTTGGAGGCGACTACGGGCTGCAACAATGACTCGCCTTTTTGCACAACACGAATGGCGTTAAATAGCTCATCACGCGGTGCGCCTTTTAACAAATAGCCTTTGGCGCCAGCTTCAACGGCAGCTACGATGCGTTCATCGGTATCGAAGGCAGTGAAGACAATGGCGCGTACATCGGGATGTGTACCCGCCAATTGTTTTAGTGTCTCGACACCATCCATTTCCGGCATTTCGAGATCGAGCAAGACCACATCGGTCTGGCGTGTTCTTAGCAAGTTGAGCACCTCAACGCCGTTGCTGGCCTGGCCGGTGATCTCAAATTGCTCCTCAGTGCCCAGAACGGCCACGAGTCCGTCTCGCACGATAGGATGGTCGTCAGCTACAAGTATGCGTATTGTGTCCATATCAGCTTTCCAGGGGCAGGTTGACTTCGAGGCGGGTGCCTTCGCCGGGGGTGGTTTGGATATCAAGCGTGCCGCCCAAGAGTTTTGTACGTTCGTTGAGGCCGATGAGGCCGTAGCTGGTCTCAGGTACAGTCTCCATTTCGAAACCAACCCCATCATCTGCAACGATCAGCATCACGCGGTCAGGTTTGATCTTCAAGACCATTTGGATTGAATTGGCCTGGGCATGTTCCAGGGCGTTATTGAGCGCTTCCTGGGCAATGCGGTATAAGCCGGACTCGACACGTGTAGGGAGCGGATGGTTTGCGCCAATGCTGGTGAACTTGATCTCTGAAGCACCATTTTGTTCCAGGTTGTGTTTCAAATCTTTGAGTGCCTCAGCTAATGAGCGGTTTTCAAGCGGGGCAGCGCGCAGATCTAAAACAGAACGACGTGCTTCTTCGAGGTTGGTGCGACTTAATTCCAGGGCACTATCAATGGCCCCTTGAGCAGCGTCGGGTTTGCTTTCAAGCAAGGCCTGAGCTGTCTCTAATTGAAGGGTAATGGCGGAAAACCCTTGCGCCAGCGTGTCATGGATCTCACGCGCCAGGCGGTTGCGTTCCTCGGCGGCCCCGAATTCTGTGCTTTGCCCGAACAAGCGGGCCCGCTCAATGGCAATGCCCAACATGTCGCCCACTGTATAAAGCAATTGCAGATCGTCTTCGGAGAGTCGTGTCCAATCAGCACTGGCGACGTTGATTAAGCCGACCTTTTTGCCATGTGCATAGATGGGTACGCTGGAGTGGTATCGCAGGCCGTCCGTACCATCCACTAACCCGGACAAGCGGCTGCAGGTGATAACGTTGACATTGGCGGCATCGTCCAGATCACCGGCGTGATAGGTGTCCAGGCAGTAACAGCCTCCCTCCATTTTGTGAGGGTTTTCCCGCAAGGCAGGCGGCAAATTCTGTGAGGCGGCCAGGTAGGACTCGTTAGTTTCCTCATGCAGCAAGAATATCCACCCGGTGGTCAGGTCAAAAAGCTCAACGACCTGAACCAGTGTATTGTGCAGGGCCTGGCCTAAATCCACTTCAGCATTTAAGGACTGGGCAATGGCGTTAAGAATAGCCAGTTCGCGGTTGCGCTTTTCCAGGATATGGATGTGATCTGAGCCCATGTGTTAATTATAGCGGCTTCGAATTCTACCGGGACTGGTCGATGGGACAGTAAGCAGAAGGAGGGTTATGGATTATCGATCATCGCCATAACTTCGATCTCTACATTACAACCTTCTATAATCGTATCGCTGATCTCGACCACAGCACTGGCGGGGCGTGCCTTCTCAAAATATTGGTTGCGCACATCTGATACTTCTTTGTATCTACTCGCGTCCGTAATGAAAACCAACGCTTTAACCACGTCCTCCAGGGTGGCGCCAGAGGCTTCCAGCACTGTACTGATGCGTTCAAAGATAAAGTGGGTTTGAGCAGTGAAGTCGCCCGGGGCAAATGGTGAGCTATCTTCATTGATGGCCAGTTGCCCGGCTACGAGGACCATGGTCTTTACGCCCAGGTCGATCTTGATGCCTTGGGAATAGTGGCCAAAAGCACCGAAACTGAAGGGGTTTATGCGTTCGATCATTGTGTCTCCTCATATGCGTTGTGGTTTATCTAATAAAAAACGCACTCGAAAAAGTGCGTTCTTTGTAGGTGGTTGTGACTGCTTTAGCAAGTCGAGTGAACGAGTGCTCCAACGGCCCGGTTCTCTGTAAGCTCGTTGTAAAGAGTCACTGCCTCCTCGGTTTGCAAAACGTGGGCTTCGACATTGTTGGATGCCAGTAGTGTAAGCGTCTCTGCCATTGTATGAAGTTGCTCGTCGATGCCTTTCGACAGGATCACGACATCAGTGCCATGGTCTATCAGTTCCTGGACGTCGGCAGGCTGGATACCGGGTTGGTGGCGTGTGCCTGTCTCGCTCCAATCCCATTCGCGGGCTCCGTCTGGGAAAAGCTTAGCATCTTTGAAGGGCGTCTCAAAGCCTTCGATTTCAAGACGCCCCCAGGAAAGATGCGTGATCTTAGGAGATTGTTTAGCCACGTGCGTTTATTTTTTACGTTTACCCGAAATGAAATCCTCTGTGTATTGGCGGGCAACGTCATCGGTGTACTGTGTGGGCGGAGTCTTCATGAAGTAGGAGGACGGCGAAGTCAACGAGCCTGAAATACCACGATCCATAGCCAGCTTGGCACAGCGCACTGCATCGATTACTACACCCGCGGAGTTGGGCGAATCCCAAACTTCTAACTTCATTTCCAGGTTCAGGGGCACGTCGCCAAAGGCACGGCCTTCCATGCGGATGTGGCACCACTTGCGGTCTGTCAGCCAGGGAACGTAGTCGCTGGGGCCGACGTGAACATTATCCGCTCCCATATCGTAGGGCAACTGGCTGGTAACGGCATTGGTCTTGGAAATCTTCTTTGATTCAAGACGCTCACGCTCCAGCATGTTGTAGAAATCCATGTTGCCACCGAAGTTGAGCTGGTAGGTGTAATCAAGATGGACGCCGCGATCACGGAACAAATTTGTCAATACACGATGAGCGATTGTCGCCCCAACCTGGCTCTTGATATCGTCACCGATGATGGGCAAACCGGCTTCTTCAAAGCGCTCCGGCCAGTATTCGGCGCTGGCAATGAAGACCGGTACGCAGTTGACGAAAGCGCATCCGGCTTCCAGGATCTGCTCGACGTACCACTTGGTGGCCATCTCGGACCCTACTGGCAAGAAGCTAACCACAACATCTGTTTTGGTTTCTTTGAGGATACCGACAATGTCGTCTGTAGGGCCTTCGGCCTTTTCAACGATGGTGCTGACGTACTTGCCAATGCCATCGTGAGTCATACCGCGATGGACAGTGACACCCAGTTTAGGGACATCCGCAAATTTGATGGTGTTATTAGGGTGAGCGTGGATGGATTCGCTGAGGTCAATATCTACCTTGGAAGCGACTACGTCAAAGGCTGCTGTAAATTCTATATCGCGAACGTGGTAACCGCCCACGGTGGCATGCATGAGGCCCGGTACTTCAGCGTCATTAGCCGCGTCCTTGTAGTATTCCACACCCTGAACGAGGGAGGATGCGCAGTTGCCAACACCAATGATAGCAACGCGTACTTTTCCGTTTTCTGCCATGAAGGGGAGTTCTCCTTGAATGATTTTGTGCTTGAGTAACAATTATAGCGGATAACTGGATATGTAAGAATGGTCGCCCTGAAGACGACCATGAATAGATGAAATTGTCACAAATGTTCATTATTTTTGCTTTGCTGACGATGTTTCTGGTAGCCTGTTCTTCCCAGGTATCGGAACCCGACGAGAGATTGGTTACCGAAGTGGGGGAATTGGTAGAGGAATTGCCTCTTACTGAAGCCACAGCAGCTATAGCTACAGAAACCCCCGAATTCGCAGAAACGGAAGGTCTCCAGGAAGAAATACCCCTCGAAAATTCTGAATTCTTGATTCCCATCCCTGAATACCAGTCGCCCAATGTGCGTGTGGATGACCCAAAAACGTACAATATCAATGCATCCATTCCACCCGACGGCATCCGTCCCGTCTATGAGCCACGTTTCGTGTCTGCAGCGGATGCGCCGCTGGATGACGAAGAGCTTATTATCGGGGTTGCCTGGGGTGGTGAGGCTAAGGCATATTCCATTACGGTGTTACGTTTTCGGGAGATGGTCAATGATGAACTGGCGGGTATCCCTACCTTGGTCACGTGGTGACCGCTGTGCTACACCGGTCTCGTGCACGACCGGCGCATTGATGGAGAGGTTCACGTGTTCGGCAACGCGGGCGCCTTGTTCATGACGGCCATGACATGGTTTGACCATACCAATGGCTCGATCTGGTCACAGCCCTGGGGGCGTTCCATCATTGGTGATTACAAGAATATCCAATTGCAATTATTGCCTTCACAGATCACAACCTGGGGAAGCTGGAAGGCCGAGCACCCGTACACGCTGGCAATGATCAATGATGTTGAGAACCTTGCCCCGAACAGACGACAGGGTTTCACCGAGAATTTTGTGATCGGTTTGCTGCTGAATGAGAAATCCATTGCCCTGTATTATCGGGACGTGGCGCAGGCTGGTGTGATCAACACTGACATTGACGGCATTCCGGTGATGGTGTGGGCAGCAAATGATAATTTCCATGCCTATGTGCGTCAGGTCGGTGAACGCGTTTTGACCTTTGAATGGGAGGACGGAGTGTTGCAGGATGTGGAAACTGGTAGCATCTGGGACGTTACACGTGGCTTTGCTATCGAGGGTGAGCTGGCGGGAGAGGCTTTGCAGGCTGTCCCTGGTTCTTCCTCCTTCGATTGGGCCTGGCGTGATTTTTATCCCGAAGCGATCTTTTATTCTCCGTAGCTATATACAAGCGAGATTTTTATACCGACTTATAATCAGACCTTAAGGAGTATTTATGGATTCTGATCTGATTCAGCGTTACAACTACGATGAGTTCGTGCCTGAAAAATTCGGGCCATGGATGCGTTTCCTTGAGAGTCCCGCAGTTGGGCAGAAAGGGCCTGATTTCCCTTTATGGGACCTGGAGGAAAATGAAACAAGTCTGAGCGCAATTTGGTCTCAAAACGCGTACACCATCGTAGAGTTCGGGAGTTTCACCTGACCATATTGTGGGATGGCGTCGCCGTCCATGAATGCCGTAGCTGACAAATATGCTGACCAAGAGATCGGTTCGATTTTTCTATATACACACGAGGCTCACCCCGGTGAGAATTACCTGCATCTTACGTCGATGGAGCAGAAGTTCGAGCATGCACGGGCTTTGCGCGATGTCTATGGAGTGACCCGGCCAATACTGCTTGATGCGCTGGATGGCGCATGCCATAGGGCATACGGCTCTATGCCTAATATGAGTTGGATATTTAATCGCGCAGGTATGCCTGTCTACAAGTCAGATTGGACTGACTCGCTGAGTGTTGACTATGCTATTCGGTATCTATTAGAAGTTGGGGAGAGACGTAGCGATGGACAACGCATGGCCCCTTTCAATGTGGAGCGCATGGATTACCGTGTGCAGGATCGGGAAGATTTCTACAAAGGATTAGAACGCAACGGCCCGAAGGCTGTGCGTGAATTTGACGAAGCTTTCTAAAAACAGGAGCGGCTGATTGGCCGCTCCCTTTTTTTCTTACAAACTGTATAACTCCCCATATTTGGTTTTCAAGTATTGCATGTAAGGTTCTATGCTCAAGGCCCCCCCTGTGGTGCGTTTTACCAACTCGCTAGCTGTGAATTTTCGGCCATATTGGTAGATGTTCTCACGTAGCCAGGTGTGCAAAGTGTCGAAATTACCGGTTGCAATTTCGCCGGTTATCTCAGGATGGGCTTTGAGAGCTGCGTCATAGAATGAAGAAGACATGATGTTTCCGAGGGTATATCCCTGGAATAGTCCACCAATGAAATAAGTGTACCAATGGACGTCTTGCAGCACACCGTCTCGATCGTCAGGAGCCCGCACGCCCAGGTCTGATTCGTAGTGGGCGTGCCATGCTTCAGGCAGGTCTTTCAGTTCCAGGGTACCTTCCAGTAATTGAGCTTCCAGGTCGAAGCGGATCATCACGTGTAGGTTGTAGGTGACTTCGTCCGCATCCACGCGGATCAGGGAGCGGGAGACTTTGTTGATGGCAGCATAAAATTCGTCCAGAGAGACGTCTTTTAGTTGGTCACGGAAAGTTGTTTGCAGCTTCGGATAGTAGTGTTCCCAAAAGCCACGACTGCGTCCCACCAGGTTTTCCCATAAACGTGATTGACTCTCATGTACGCCTGCAGAGGTGCCGCTGGCCAAGGGTGTACCTTCAAATTCTGGCTTGATACCAAGTTCATACATGGCATGCCCTGATTCATGCAAGGTGCTGAATAAGGCATCTACTAAATAATCCTCACTTACGCGGGTGGTGATGCGCACGTCACCCAATGAGAATTTGGTCATAAAGGGGTGGTGCGTTTTGTCCTGGCGGCCGCGCTCGAAATCATAGCCATAATCAGTTATCACTTGCAGGCCGAAATCCAATTGTCCTTTCTCTGAGAAATGTTTCCGTACACAACTATCGTCAATTTCTTCCTGAGCTGTGATGCTCTCAACTAAGGGCACGAGTTCTGAACGCAGTTCTGCAAAAAGCGAAAGTACTTCATCCACTTTCATTCCCGGATCGGTGAGCTCCAATAAAGGATCGGCAATATGATCGTAGCCAGGGAAATAATTGCTGTATTCCCTGCTCAGCTCCAGGGTTTTCTCGAGCATGGGCAAGGTGCTTTCGAAATCATTGTTGGGTCGTGCCTCGGTCCAGGTCTGGTAGCTTTGTACAGTGTGCTCTGTAAAGCGAGCCGCAAAGTCTGGGGGGACTTTGGTAGCACGCTCAAATTCTTTGCGAGCTTCAACTAGCAAACGGGCATCATCAGAATCGGGATCCAGTGTTTCGCCATAACTTTGCAGGCTATCTAGGAGCTTACCTAATTCGGGCGAGCCAAGGCGTTCCTGGCGAAGGCGGGTTAGGATGGCCATCTGACGGCCGCGTGCTGTTGCGCCCCCTGGTGGCATGTAAGTGGACTGATCCCACTCCAACAAGGACCGCATCATTTCCAAATCGTAGATCTCTTGCAATTTGGTTTTTAGTTCTTTGAGTTTGTTTTCCATGGGTTCTCCGCGTAATTGATATTCCTCAAATTGTACGCTAATAATATCGTTTACCAGCACTTAACAGAGCCGGGCTTGTGCTACACTAAGCACACTTGTATCATGTGAGTAAAACCCCAAAACTAGCTCAGATTTCTGGAGCCTTCCATGCCCGCTGTCGATCAAATCTTAGGTGTCATCCTCGGAGGAGGACAAGGCTCGCGCTTGCATCCCCTGACGCGTGATCGTGCCAAGCCGGCCGTGCCTATCGCTGGTAAATACCGGTTGATCGACATCCCCATCAGCAACTGCATCAATGCGGGCATTACCAAGATCGCGGTATTGACCCAGTACAGTTCGGTTTCGCTCCACCGTCACATCTCCCAAACATACTTCTTCGATGCCTTTAGTAAGGGCTGGGTGCAGATCTGGGCAGCCGAACAAACTCTGGATACGGCCGACTGGTATCAGGGCACTGCTGATGCCGTTAGAAAACAACTGCTGGAGATCCGTAGCGCTAATTGCCCTTACACGATTATCTTGGCGGGCGACCATCTGTACCGCATGGACTATGACAAGATGGCTGAGTTTCACTGGGACAACAAAGCTGACATTACTGTAGCGGTGCAGCCAGTGCATAAAGATGAAGCCTATCGCTTTGGGCTGCTCAAGGTCAACAAAGACAATTCGATCACCGATTTTGTGGAGAAACCTAAAGAGGCAGAGGCGCAAAAGCCCTTTGTCAGTCGTGATGACCCAGAGTATCCCTTCCTCGGATCCATGGGAATTTATATGTTCAATACGGACGTATTAGTTGATGTGCTCAGTAGGACAAAAGATGATGATTTTGGGGGTGAAGTCATTCCCTCGGCCATTAAAACCCATAATGTAGCTGCGTATAACTTTGAGGGTTATTGGGAGGACATTGGTACGATCCGTTCATTTTACGAAACCAATTTGAGTCTGGCGCGCCCTGATTCACCTTTTAATTTCCATGACCCCACAGACCCTATCTATACTCACCCACGTTTTTTGCCAGGCTCAACAATTGATGGGGCCACTCTCACGAACGTCCTCCTGGCGGACGGTTGCCGTATTCATCGTGCTGAGATCAGCAATAGCATTGTAGGCTTGCGCAGCCAGGTCGAGGATGGTGTGGTCATGAGTGATACGATCTTGATGGGGGCAGACTATTATGACACGCCGGAAAGGCTGGCACGTGCCAATGGGATGCCCATCGGCATTGGTGCCAATAGCCACATTGAAGCGGCAATCCTGGATAAGAATGCCCGAATTGGCGAGGGAGTTGTTATCGAGCGTTTTCCTCGCGGCACCAACGAAGAACGTGAAGATTGTGTGGTGATCGATGGTATCGTTGTGATCCCTAAAAGCACAACCCTGCCTGCTGGCGCTCGCATTGCCCCTTAGAGACATTAATTTCGCATCTGTTGGAGGATGAGTTTCATGAAAGTTACCGTTTGTGCCATGCGCGATGGCGAAGCTGAATTTAAAGAAGATTGGGATGGACTGCTTGCCCATGTGAAGGAGCAAAAGAGCGACCTGGTCTTATTGCCCGAGGTGCCATTTGCCCCATGGCCGATGTGGACGGATAATGTTGACCAATCCGTCTGGCTGGCCAGCGTTGAGGCACATGATGTTTGGATCGGACGATTGGAAGAGTTTGCACCAGCAGTTGTCTTAGGGACCAAAGCTGTCATTGCAAATGGTGAGAACCACAACGATGGCTTTGTCTGGGATGTGGAGAAGGGTTCCCGATTTGCTCACAGAAAGTATTATCTCCCCAATGAACCTGGCTTTTGGGAAGCGACGTGGTACCGTCGCGGTGATAAATCATTTGAAGCCATCGACTCTGGGGAAGCTAAAGTGGGCTTCCAGATATGTACAGAATTATGGTTTACGGAACACTCGCGCAATTATGCGAAGCAAGGCGTGCACATCATCGCCGCTCCAAGGGCAACGGAGTTGTCATCGGCAGATAAATGGTTGGCAGGAGGAAGGGCCGCTGCAGTTATGTCTGGAGCTTATTGCCTGTCATCCAATCGGATAGGCACCGATATTAATGGCCTTGAATGGGGTGGGCATGCCTGGGTGATCGACCCGGATGGAGAGGTGCTTGGCGTTACGACCGAGGCGGAACCATTCCTGACAGTTGAGATCGATCTGGCTAAAGCGGAAGCTGCCAAACAAGGCTATCCCCGCGATATTTTAGAATAAGGAAATTAGGGGGTAGTGTGCAGTTGGACAGCTTCGTCGATGATGCCCAGTAAGTTTGCTACATGATTGTCAAAGGTATAAGGTGAGGCAGCTTCATGGGCAGCTTCCCCGATTGCCTTTACTTCCTTACGATTTCCTTCATCGAAAAGCCATTGGATGACTTCGATATATTGCTCAACGCTGCCGTCCACAATGAAGCCCGATTTGCGATCTTCAATATGGTCACGCGCTCCTGATTCGTCTGTGACTACGGTGGGCTTGTGTAACCACATTGACTTCAAAAAAGTCTGCTCACCAACGGCGCGAGTCACCCGGCGTCGAATCGCCACAATATTAACTTTGGCGGTTCGCAAATTGTGCATGTATTCTTCGTGGCTGATTGGACCAGCCTGGATATGTTGGGGTAGCTCTTCGGCATCCTTGATCAGGGTAGTAGCAAAAACGAATTTGATTTCCGGGAAAGCTTTGGCTGCCTCCACAAGGGGGGCGTAATTCCTATACGTGTTGCCACCGGCAAATATGAAGTCTTCTTCGGGGGATTCGTGTTCCTCAAGGTCTCCGTTGTCAATTTTGAAGTAGTATGGACAGTGTCTTAGCTTGTCTGCATTTATGTTCCAAAGAGTTGGAAAAAGTCTCATCTCTTTGGTGGTACGGATGGCATGGAGGGTTACACTGCGGTCCGCCAGGTGGATGAGCTGTTTGGCAAGCCAGCCCACAAAACCTTTACGCTGCTGGTACATATCACCTGTTAGCACTATTGCAGGACGAAACTGCTTTGGCCATAAACCAATATGGGCCAGGGCAAACAGTTCTGGGTGAGAACTGGGGGCTGTTTCGTTGTCAACTAACAAGACTTCTTCTGTCCAGGCCAATTTCAGGATGCGCCAAAACCAACGAGCACTGTCCAGAGGACGGTGCGCCGTTGGAATACCCGCGAAGTAAGCTTGTTCTTGAAAGTGCTTCGAGGAAGAATAATCAATCGTGAAAGCGATAGGTTTCATAACCGACTGGATAGTATAAAGCACCACCCAAGGTGGTGCTTTAGTTATTTGGTTCTATGTATTGTCGGATATTTCCGAGTCTTACTGCGTTACAAATTCATTGTTCTTGATGTAATAGCGAATTGCGTCACGGAAGATCTCTTCGAGATTATATTTTTCTTTCCAGCCCAGGCTGGCAATCTTAGAGTTATCGGGGATGCGGCGGTCGCAGTCGGCATAGCCCTCGCCATAGAATTCTTCGGAGGGGATATCTACAGTACCGGCACTAAAATTGGCACCAGTTTCTTCGTTGTACAACTCGATCATGAGTTCGGCCAGGCCACGAATGGAAGTTTCATTTTCAGGTGTACCTATGTTGATGATCTCGCGGTTGAACTGCTGGCGATTTTCCAGGATGCGCATGAATGCGTCAGTGGCATCTTCAATGTGTGTGTAGGAACGCAGGTTGATACCACCATCTACCAGCGGGAGTGGTTTGTTGAGCAACAAGGCCGACATGAAGTGGGAGAAAACGCGGGGGTTGCCCTCTTCGTCCTTGTCATCGATCAGGTAGTCGATGCGGGGCCCCACGAAGTTGAATGGCCGGATGACTATGTAATCCAGGCCTTCTTTGATGCCGTACGCGTGGACAATGCGTTCTAGCATTTGTTTGGCACAGCTATAGATCCAACGGTGTTCGTTGATGGGACCAACTACCAACAATGATTCCTCTTCATTGAAGGGCTGGTTGCGACCATTGTCCAGGCCGTACACTTCGCAGGTCGAATACTGGAATAAGAATTTCTTGTATTTGACACACAATTCCGTGATCCAGAGGTTTTCGAAAAGGTCCAGCGTGACCGTACCAATAGGGTCAGTGATGTAGATACTGGGATTGGCATAGGCGATTAGGTCAACGACGATATCAGAATCCTTGATGAGTTCCTCAACCTTCTCTCTATCCTTGGTGATATCAAGTTCGATCGTGGTTACATTGGTGCTGTCAGGTAGAACTTCAGCGAGTTTTTTTAAATCTACATCGATTGCCAGGACTTTATAATTCGTTGCCGTTAAGGCTTCGATCATGTGGGAACCAATAAAGCCCCCCGCTCCAAACACGGCAATTGTCTCACTTGTATTGTTATTCTCGCGCATTTATGGTCTCCGCACTAGCAGTAAAGGTGTGGCCGCCTGAGTATAACGGCTTTGCCATTAAAACAATAGATACTAAGAAAATTCTTTGAATTACAAATTTGTTGGGAACTATAGGTCACTAAAGCGGGCCTCCTCGGTAGAAATATCGCCGCGTGAACGCCAGGCAAAGCGTGAGCTGTATTTATTTTGTTTGCCTTCCACTACGTCGGCAGCCAGTTTTCCGAGCATGGGGGCGAATTTGAAACCGTGCCCACTGCCGCCTGTGCTTAGCATTAGCCCTTCGCGTTGCGGGTCGAAATCAATATAGAAGTTGCCATCCCAGGTGTCACAATACAAGCACAGTCGGTCAGCGACTTTGGGGGCATCAACCAGGCCGGGGAAGGTATGTGCAAAGAAATCGCGGAACTTGGCTTCCTGGTCGGCAGGTACTCTACGTTCCCCGAATGGATCAACGCTCCAGCCTGGACCGTGGTTGGCTAGCTTCAGGATACCGTCGTCTTTTGCAGGAAAGCCATACCAACCAGTGCGCCCGACATCGGCGGCCCATACGGGGAATTGAGGCGGCTGATAGTCTTGATGATTGTCTGGTTTGAAGTGGATCACCGGTTGTCCGACGGTCCACATTAAATCCTGTAAATGAGGCAATAGTGCTGGTGTCCAGGCTCCCGCAGCAGCGATCACTATATCTGCTTTGTGATCTTCGCCGTTAGTAGTGCGGATCCCGGAAACTTTAGAGCTATTTTCCAATAAGTGCTGGAAAGCTGCCCCTTCGTGTAGCTCTACACCAGCTTTTTCACATTCTTTGATGAGTAATTGGACAACACGGCCACTAGGTGCCCAGCCACCGCGTGGATTGAAGTAGCCATCGGGGTAATTCTTGGCGTTCCAGGCAGGGAAGCGTTCCTCCAAAGACCCTTTATTCAAGCGTTCGGCGGGCTGTCCTCGTTTTTGTAATAGCTCGAAACTATCATGCTCCAAGCCGCCTGGCACCATGGGATCACGTGAGAGCATCAAGTAACCGGTTTGGTGAAAAACTGTCTCACCCAACTCTTCATTCCATTGATCCCAGCCTGCAAAAGCTTCTTCCATCAATTCCATATACAGTTCGTCTTTGCCATAATCCATGCGTAAGACTTTGCTGATATCTGTTGATGAAGCATCAGGATGAGGCAGTGGCCCAGGGTCGAAGAGCTTGACCTTGTGGCCGCGTTGTTGTAATTCCAGGGCAGCGGTCACGCCAAAAATGCCAGCCCCGACAATGATGATCGATTTGTTATCAGACATATATACACCTCGCACATTATGGGTGTGCGGATGTAATTATAGTGGTGAAAAAGAGCTTAAAAGGGTTGCTATCTGGCAGCCCGTGCCGCTACAGCACTGGCAATGAGTACACTGAACCAGCTGGAAACCCCATACCAGAGGAGTACTTGTAATCCGCTGATTTCCTGTATAAGGATAGGTATCAGGCTGGTGATAACAGCTACCGAAGCGGCAGTCCCGCCATTGCTGGGGCGCATGCGCCTATCGAGCTGAGTTGCAATGAAGCGGAGGGTGGCCCCCGAAACAATACCGATAACTAGTGCAAAGATGATGGGCCTGATCAAGGCCCAGAAGTTGAAATAGATTAAACTGCGCAAGAGGGTGCTGATGCTGAGGGCCATCAGGACGGGGTCGTTGATCTTATGTCCCAGATCCGTGAACCCAATGATCTCTCCCGCTATAGCAGCAATAGCTCCAATGCCGATGCCCACCAGCAAACATATAGAAGGGCGTCCATTTTGAGAAAGAAGGCCAGACGGACAGGCGTCTGGCCTTGTATCAATGATTTGTGATGCGGACATATTGTTGAGACTTGCCTGGTAGGAGTTTTCTTTACCTAAGGGGCCAGCTCATCCAGACCATACACTCCCGTAGTAGGGTGCAGGTCTTTCCAGCCGAACCAGAAGGAATGGGTCGATTTAATGCGTTCGAGCTGGCTACCCGCCAGAGGTCCTTCTAGCGCCTCGCCGGTCAATCCGTCCCAGCTTGTACCCGTCTCCTGATCCACAAGTCCAAGGTTGCCACTAAGGTCAAAGGTCAAAGTCTCTCCGTCGACAATGCGGCTAAAGGCCACTCCTGACCCGGTATCTGCATCGAATACAACCAACACAGGTGTCTCTCCGAGGGTATCGTTAACTACGGGCTCATCGTTGAGCACGCCAAATGGGTAGGCCTTGGTATCGCCATCGTTTTCTACACCGATCACAAATTCCTTGATGTACAAACGATCATCTGAATAAGTTTCCCCGATCACCCCTGTGCGGTTTGAGGCGTAATAACTATCGTAAGAGTCGCGATCACCAAAGTAGCCTTTACGCAATGCCTGAGTATCTGGATGGCGAGCTTTCCAGTCTTCCCAGGTGGTCATCCAGGATGGCAGGAATTCAAGCTCGGTGCCTTTGAGTTCGCCTTCCACGGCCTTGCCAAGCAGCTGGCTCCATAGGGTTCCTGTCTGGCGGTCGTACATCACCAGCACATTGCGGATCAATTTGCCGCTAACCCCAAAAGTATATTCTTCGCCTTCGATCTCGCGGGAATACACGATTCCCGTAAAGCAAAGCGGTCACCATGTGACCGAGATCTTGCGGCCTCCTACGGTGTCGTTAACGATCTCGTGGCCAGAGAGAAAACTGACGGAGTAGGCGCGAGCATCACCATTAAACTCTACACCCATTACCAGTTCCTCGGGAGCATATTCCTCATCGGCTTCAGAGGCACTCAAGAATCTGGGGTTATCAATGGCTGGAATGGCATCGCGGGGCAATAGCGTTACGATCTCGTAATCTTCTTCTTCGATGCCATCCACGCTTGCAGGGGATGCATCTTCCAGACTGCTTTGCGTTGAACCGGAACAGGCTGCCAGGAAAAAGAGCAATATAGAACTACCAAGAACAAGTTTAAAAGCAGATTGCATGCGCGCTCCCATATAGCTAATTAACGATATCTACGCCACCTTTGACTGTGTGCCGGTAAGGCTTCTTACATTAGGGGAAAATGGGAATGCTACTGATTGACGAAATCCTGGATTTGCTGCACAGACATACCTGCCAAACCAAGCGTCTCAACAGTGCGCCCCGTCTTGCGGTAGTCTGTTTGATTGACCACGCTGGCCATTGTGATGGCCGCGTCCATCATAGGTGTTGCGCTGCCAAGCATCTTTGCTAAAGACACGTAAGGCACGAGGCCATAGGGGATGTCTTCGGAAAGCATGCGGTTTTCGCTGGACTTAGGTCCCAATGCAGCAGAGTGTACAGGGGACTCGCTGAATAGACTGTAAAGGCTGTCGCCGTTCATTCCCTGATGGCCATAAAAGCGGTGTAGTGTTTCCGTGGCGCTGATCTCTGGCAAGCCAAAGGCTGTAAGTAGGGCAAGCCGTTCATTGTCCATCTGGTCAGCGATATGACCTGCTCCCTGCGTGTAGCCATCTTTGTAAAAATACCATTCGGGCACACGTTGGCTCTCAATAAAACCAACGTTGGTCAGCATAGCTGCAGGATGCACGATGGGGTTGAGATTGTTTAAGCTGGTTTCCATCACATTGGCGACCGCAACGAACTGGGGATAGGCTTCGTTCAGTACCGCAAGTACATCATCAGTTCTGCTGGCGGGGAAGGCCGCTAAAGGCAGATATTGTTTCAATCCTCTTGCCCAGATGCCATTCGTGCCTTCTTTTTTTGCGGCGAACATGAGCGAAGTTGTTTCGGCAATAGTGACATCTTTAGTGCCACCATTTGCCAGCAGCTCCTGGCGAAATTCGAGGACGCCCCCGAAATTTCCAGGAATCAGGACAACAATTTGCTCAGGCTTCAAATAAGGAGCACAGACCCTGGCAATCTCGCGGTGGCCCATTGAGGGTACGATCACCAAAATCACGTCTGCGCCATCCAGCGTTTTTTCTATATCTGATGAAACCAGCGTGGGCATGGCCAAGCCTTCCCCTGCGATACCGCGCAAAGCTATCCCATCATTTTCAAGAATAGGTTCAATTGTTGCAGCAAATTCTGCTAACTCGAACAGGCGCACTTCATAGCCGCGCAAGGTCAAATCGGCAGCGGTCACAAAACCGCCGTTGCCGGCGCCCAAAATAGCAAAAACTGGTTTTTTACTCAAACATCAACTCCTAAGTTCGCGAGGCTGGCGCGTATTTCATTCCCCATTTTGTCTGCCGAGCGGCCGCTATCGCGAAAATCTGCCCCCAATAAATCACATGCTTCATTGATGAACATCGTCACCGTAGGTGTGGGCACGCCCAGCACTGCTGCCATCCCTTCAAGGGGAACCATGCCGTACGGAATATCTTCTTCCAATAGCCGTACATTAAAGCTGGTGGGCCCTGGCACGGCTTCCAGGTGTATCTCGCCAGCTTTGGAGCGCATACGCGATTGGAACCATGAATAGATATTGTTCACCGTTGCTCCATCAAAGGGTGGATAGGCTTTGATCAGGAATTCGTAGATGGGGATCATATCCAGGCCACAGGCTTTGGCGATTGCCAGGCGTTCTGCATCAACGGCATCCATGAGTGCACCTACTTCCTCTGATACACCATCAGCGTATAAGCGCCAGGGCTTTCCTTTGCGCACGTAGTCCTGGTTACGTAACACCACAACCGGATGCACAACCATATTTGCTCCGGATAGACCGGTTTGGATGACATCCGGCAGGATGGTCAGATATGGATAAACTCTCAATAGCCAGCTTCTTATGTCAGGATCAAGTTGGTCAGCAGGTGCAAAAGCGGCATCAAGTGCGTTCTTTACACCCCGTACCCACACGCGCCCTTGTTGTTCGTCATCGAGCTTGGTGGCATAAGGAAGGATATTGAATTCACCCACGACCGGAAGGTCAGTGCAGCCTCCAGCTTTGAGTGAGGCTCTCATCTCCCAGGAGGAACCCAACGTGCCGGAACCGATCATGATAGTCTGGTTAGGCTGGATGGTGGCTCCCAGTGCCCGCCCGATGTGATGGATGGCTGGTTGGGTGCCTGCCATGACGATGAAGTCGGCACCTTCAATAGCTTCAACGGGGTCACCAGTAACAAGTGCTAATTGCAGCTCGTGGCCTGCTTCCGTGCCGATCTTGCCGCGCGCAAAGATCCGGTTGTCATTGGCGCGGATGGGGTCGAGGCGCTCAGGGCTACGGTTGTACAACGTGACTTCTTCAACACCAGCTTCCAGGAAATGAGCCGCAAAAGTAATACCCCCATTCCCCGCACTCAATACTGCCACTCGATTGACCGGACTCTTCTTCATCATCTGCCTCCTTCTAGTCTACTCCTTCACCCAAAAATGACCCACCTGATACCTTTCCATTTTGTCTTCATCCAACTCAACACCCAGGCCAATTCGGTCTTGGGGTACGACTATCTCCCCACCTTCGTAATGTGCGGGCTCTTTAAGAATATCATCCTTTAGGCGACGGACGGAATTGAGGGCGTGGCCGATCTCAAAAAGCCTGGGTGTGGAAGCTGCAAAATGTAAACCGGACATCACACTGACACCCATCTCGATCATCGAATTGATGAAGAATTTTCCGCCAGTGGTTTGCACCATAGAGGCGATTTTCTTGGACGGCGAAAGCCCCCCGTGCTTTGTAGTTTTGATGCTGAAGAAATCTGCTGCTTTTGCATTGATTATGTCCAGTGCATCTTGTGGGCTGGAGAGGCTTTCGTCTGCGCCGATGGGGATGTTAACTGCCCGCACAACTTCAGCCATGCCCGCCAGGTCGTGTTTTGGGACTGGCTGCTCGACCATGGCTACTCCATAATTTTCTAACTCTTGAATCGTGCTGACTGCTGTGCCCACATTCCAACCCTGGTTGGCATCACAACGTATATGGATATCATCGCCAATGGCTTTGCGCACGGCTGCTACCCGGTCAACATCTTCTTTGGGATCGAGCAGGCCTAACTTCAAGCCGATAGTTCCGTAACCTTCTTCCACTTTCGCAACTGCATCTGCGGCATTGTTCTCTGGTGTATCACTGCCCAGGGACCACATTACAGGAATGCGCTCATTCACCAAGCCGCCAAGCAGTTGGTATACAGGCGCATTAAATGACTTGCCTATTAAGTCGTGGCAGGCCAGATCGATGGCTGCTTTGGCGAATGGATTGCCTACGGTGACTGCTGCCATGCGTGCGTGAATATTTTCGATCTGGCGCGGTTCCATACCCAACACGGCTGGCCCCAGGTGATGTTGCAGCATCGTCATCACAGTTTGTTGGCTTTCGCCAGTAAACATCAAGGCCGGGTCACTCTCCCCAATCCCAATCAGCCCTTCGTCGGTATGCATCTCCACGATGACAGATTGGGTGCTTTCCACCGTTCCAAGCACGGCAATGTGATAGGGCTTCAGGAGCGGGATGTTTACAGCGGTTACTTTAAGGGCGTTGATCTTCATGGTAATTGAGCGGGATTATATCAAAGCGATTTCAGCCTATCTTCTAATATAGGTTTTATGGCATTTTGCCCCTTAGTCTGTTACACTTGACTTATTGAACAACTCGCTCCGGCCAGTGGTCGGGGTTTTTTTGTGGAGTATTGCAGTATGAAGACCAAGCGCAACGATTTGCGCAATATTGCCATCATCGCTCACGTTGACCATGGTAAAACGACTCTTGTGGATGGCCTCTTGCGCCAGGCCAAAGTGTTTCGTGAAAACCAACAGGTAGCTGAGCGAGTGATGGATTCGAACGATCTTGAACGTGAGCGCGGCATTACCATTCTGGCGAAGAACACGGCGGTTCATGTACCAGACCCCGAAACGGGAGACCAGGTCAAGATCAACATCGTGGACACACCCGGCCATGCTGATTTTGGTGGCGAGGTTGAGCGTGTGCTCAATATGGTAGATGGCGTTTTGTTGTTGGTGGATGCCGCCGAAGGGCCGCGCCCCCAGACGCGTTTTGTGCTTAAGAAAGCCTTGGAGTTGGGCCATCGGGCTATCGTGGTTATCAACAAGGTGGATCGTAGAGATGCCGACACAGACCGCGTTTTGAATGAAACCTTTGATTTGTTCATTGAGTTAGGGGCCACCGACGAACAGGCTGATTTTCCGGTGGTGTATGCCGTTGCCACCAAACATCAGGCAGGCTTGACGCCAGATGTCGGTGATGACTTGCAACCTCTTTTCCATAGCATTCTAAAAGAAATTCCTGTCCCTGAAGTAGATGGGGATGCACCTTTGCAAATGCTGGTCACCAACCTGGACTACGATAATTACCGTGGCCTGACGGCCATAGGGCGAATATTCGCAGGCAAAATGCAAGTGGGTCAAACTGTTGCCCGATTGACATTGGAAGGTGAAAACCTGCCAGAAACTCTGCGTTACCTTTATGTGCAGGATGGCCTGCAGCGTGTGGAAGTGGATGAGGCTTTTGCTGGTGACATTGTTGCCATTGCTGGCCTTGAGAACATTGCGATTGGTGAAACGCTGGCCGACCCGGAACAGCCGGTAGCATTGCCTGGTATCCGCGTGGAAGAGCCAACTGTGCGCATGGCATTTGGTGTGAACACCTCGCCCTTCGCCGGGAAAGAAGGGAAATGGGGAACCTCGCGTCGCATCCGTGAACGCCTGTACAATGAGCTCAAGAACAATGTGGCACTACGTGTGGAAGAAACTGATAGTGCTGACACTTTTATGGTGTCCGGGCGCGGCGAGTTGCATCTGGCCATCCTGATCGAAACCATGCGTCGTGAAGGTTACGAGTTCCAGGTTTCACGCCCTGAAGTCATTTTTCGTGAAGATGAGAACGGCAAACGCAGCGAACCCTTTGAAGAAGTTCACATCGAAACACCTAAAGAAACTGTCGGGACAATTGTAGAAATGCTATCCAAGCGGCGCGGTGAATTACTAAATATGGTCGAGAGTGGTAGCAATACAACCAGCCTTGCCTTTGTGGTTCCCACCCGTGGCATGCTTGGTTTCCGTTACCAGTTCCTGACGGCTACCCGCGGCATGGGCGTGATGAACACAATCTTTCATGGTTACAAGCCTGCTGTTGGGCAGATTTCTTCCCGGTCGCGTGGCTCACTGGTGGCCTGGGAAAATGGCCCGGCCACGACCTTTGGCCTCAAAAACGCCGAAGAGCGCGGTACTCTGTTCTTTGGGGCAGGCACTGAGGTGTATGGTGGTATGGTGGTGGGTGAAAACCAGCGCCCAGACGACCTGGACGTGAATGTGTGCAAGACCAAACATCTGACTAATATGCGCAACCAAATCAAGGATATTGAAGTGCGCCTCTCGCCCCCCAGAGATATGAGTCTGGATGAGTGTATCGAATACTTGTCGGATGATGAGTTGCTGGAAGTTACCCCCGAAAGCCTGCGCATTCGCAAACGCATCCTCGATCACACCAAACGTGGACGCGAAAGCAAACGCGCTAGAACAGTCAACGCATAACTCAAAAGTAATACCAATTTAAAAAAATAAAGCCATGGCTAGCTAGCTGTGGCCTTATTCTACTTGACTAGGTTTCCGCCTAGTTAAAATTCTTCTCGCCAGCTTTGATGGCAACCTTCACACGATTCTCGGCTGGGGGTAACGGACAGGACCACATCTCATTGTAGGCGCAGTAGGGATTGTAGCCCATATTGAAATCGATGAGGAATTTGCCATTGGGCAAAACTGTGGGGTCCAGATAGCGCCCAGCGCCATACGTCGCTTCGCCAGCCTGGGAGTCAACGTAGGGCAGGAAAAAGCCATGCTGGCTGGCGTATAGCGTCAATTCAGCTTCTTCGCCATCCACTTCAAATTTGAAGCGCCCATAACGTTTGTATGTTTGCATATCGCCTGTCGAGGTCTGCATCTGGATGTCTTTTTGTTCTTCAAACGGCTGCACTTCGATCTCCAGGCGCAGATCGGGATTCTCCTCGAAGTAGTTGAGGCTCTCAAAGCTGGCGCGCTGTTCAGGGGTCAGGGGGCCGTTTGGGTCCGTGGCAAAGAGCTCGTCTTTGGAATGTCTGAATTGTTCTAGTTCGGTCATGTTTTACTCCATACACCAATATATTACTGTGAAATGCCTAATTGCTGGTTGATGATAGAAACCATCAGGTTGGGGTCTGGTCCTGCCATTGGTTGGCCGTTGATGGCAAAGCCTGGCGTACCACGTAAGCCCAGGCTGAAGGCTGCCTGCCGGTTCAAGTCGACCGTTTGGCTGTGCTGGTTGCTATCAAGGCACTGGTCAAATTGTTCCATATCTGCACCGGCTTGTTCGGCGTAAAAGCGCAGGTCATTTTTTAGCAGGGCCGAAAAACTTTCCCGTTCGTAAGTGATGTCGTGAAAGCGCCAGAACAGGCCTTGATCGTGAGCACATTGACCGGCTTCTGCGGCCAATGGCGATTGAGGCGTGATCACCGGGAAATCGCGCCATTCGATGCGGATCCGGTCACCGAATTGCTGGATCATCTGGTCAAAGAAACCTAACTCGTGCCACTGTTGGCAAGAGTGGCAACCAAAGTCACCGAACTCGGTAATGACCACGGCGGCATCTGCCGGGCCTTTGGCAGGGAAATCATTCAAACGCTCTTCGGCTACTGCAGGTGCGGCAGGCTGGCTCAGGTGGTTGAATGCTGTAAAGCCAAATACACCCAGCAATACGACAATAATGGCAATACCTGCCAGGTTGTTACGACGTTTCTCAGCCTGTCGCTGTTCGATCCGCTTTTGACGGGTTGTTTTGCGGCGTGTTTTTTTTGCCATAGCCTCTTTTGATCCTCATTGTGACGCGCTAAAGTTACGCTCCCTATGGGACGAGGCCGATTTCAATTCTCTTACTTGCATATAAGAGAAAACGCCGCGCACATTGCGCGGCGCAAAATATATGTAAATGCTTGTACTAAGAAAATATATAGACAATAGTTGGCATGAGGATATTCATTAGCATCCCCAGCACAAAGAACTCGCCTGCCTGCCGGTTGAAGTACATGGCCCAGCCCACGTACCACAAAGGCCAGACGGTCCACTCCTCAGGCGGTTCTGCCGGTTTTGGCTCAGAATACACCTTCCAGGCCATGCGCAAGCGGGGCAAAGCCAGGAAGCTCAATAGTACCCAGGGCCCGGTAAAGCGCAAGACCACCAGGGCGATGACGAGTACATAAAAAAGAATAAAGAGAACTTTATTGAGGCGTAGCGAGGCTGTTTCACCCAAGACAACGGGAACAGAGCGCACTCCCACTTTTGAATCCGGTTCGATCTTGTCGATGTGTTTGCCTACCAGGACGGAAGCCACAATGAGGCCATAGGGCAGGGATGCTGCCCAAAAAGCTGGTGAGAGTGTGCCAGAAGCCACGTAGGCTGTTCCTGCGATCATTAGCGGCCCCCACACTACCAGAGAGGTCAATTCACCCAAAGCGTAGCGCTTGAGGGCATTGGTGTAGGTCAGGCTTAGGAGCAGCCCCCCTACAGCAAAAGCGATCACCAGTGGGCCACGCACTATGGTGAGATAAACCATGATAACAGCATCAAGCAGGTTGAGCAAAAGGGCGGCTTGCAGCAGACCGCGCGGGGTAGTAAGACCACCTAATAGGGGATGCACACTATATTGTGCTCGGGGATAATCTTCTGTATCGACACCTTTGCGTACGTCAGTCCAATCGTTGATGAGATTGTTGGCAGCATGAGCAGCGACCAAACCGATGATGGCCAGGATAGCCAGCCACCAATTGATGGGGCCAGCTTCCGCGGCGATGAGCACTCCGATCAACCCAGACGTAAAGGTCATCGAGAATACACAGGCTCGTGAGATCACCAGCCATTTGGTGACGCTATCGGCCAGTTCGAGTTCAGGTACGTTGCAGCCATTGAGCACCATGGCCCAGCGTTTAAGCAGGGGAATTGGGTGGCGGCGTGCTTCACTATTGGTGGTCATGTACATTCCTCAAATGGAGAAGCTAGTAAGCATAATTTTCGGTCGGGATGATACCATGCCGGATAACCCTGAACATGGAACCAATTATGACCGAAAGGTGTATAGGCTATGAAAACACCTCTCCGGAGAGGACTATTTGGAAGATATAGGCTTAATTGAAAAGGCGCGTCGTGGCGACGAAGCAGCCTGGGAGCAGATCGTGCGTAGCCATCAGGAGGCTGTGTTTCGTCTGGCTTATTTATACACGCGTGACGAGGCGGACGCGGCCGACGTTGCCCAGGAGACCTTCATCCGCGCCTACAAAGCTTTAGAGCGTTTTGATGCCACACGCGCCCTCAAACCCTGGCTGCTGAGCATTGTTGCCAACCAGGCGCGTAACCGCAGGCGTTCAATTGGCCGCTATTGGGCTGCCTTGCAACGCTGGCAACAAGGCCGTGGTGAAGAATTCAAGGATGTAGAGAAGGTTGCGGAGGCTCAATCCAAAGCCAATAGATTGTGGCAGGCTGTGCAGCGTTTAGGTGAAGGGGACCAACAAGTGATCTACTTGCGATATTTCCTTGAATTGCCGGTAGCTGAAGCCGCCGAAGTGCTAAAGGTTGCAGAAGGAACCATCAAATCCCGAACTAGCCGGGCACTGCGACGATTAGAAACAATTATTGAAAATGATTTCCCTGACTTGAAACAGGGCAGTCTGGATGCTGATTAGACCATGAATCAACCTGAACGACAACTCACGCAAGCTGCACAAGATTTACCCTATCCCCAAGCTCCGGATATCGCGACGCAGGTGGATTGGGCTGCAATAGTCAAGAGGCAGAGCCTACCGAGAAGCCGCAGGCTGGCCTGGGCTGTGATTGTCTTGCTGCTGGCTGCGGCTTCGTTACTGGCCGTGCCCAGTGTACGAGCCAGCTTGATCGAGTTCCTGCAAATTGGGGGGGTCCGTATCCTGCTGCCAGAGACTAGTGCAACGCCAGGAAAAGAATCGCCCCCGGCACCCACGGTGACTCGACCTGACCCATCTCAGGATTTCATTGTTTCAATTCTGGATCTGGATGGGGCAACAAGCCTTGAGCAGGCAAGACAAGTGGTGGATTCCCCGATCGAATTACCTGCATATCCTGACGGCCTGAGAGAACCTGACCACGTATTCATTTCTGATGTCGGTACTGGTTTGTACGTGGTTTTGGCCTGGACAGCTCCAGATGACCCCGAAAAAGTTGAGGTCAGCCTGTACATCCTCGGGCCGGGTGTCCGGTTGACCAAGGGCGAGCCGCAAGTGATCGAAGAAACACAGGTCAATGACCAGCCCGCGGCATTTATTGAGGGAGTCCATCTTTTATCAGTCGATGGATTTGCAAACCCGGCGCGACTCGTGTCTGGCCCTGTACTTCTATGGCAAGAGGGTGATTTGACTTACAGGTTGGAAGCCGACCTGCCCCAAGACGAAATGATTCGTATAGCCGAATCTTTACAACCTTAGGAGAGAAAATGAAACGTTTGTTATTTATATTTATGGTCCTGGCTGGTGCACTGGTCTTTTCAGTGAATTATGCGCAGGCTGGTGGCTGGGCTGTAGTCAGCCTGGTTGAATTGCCACGTAGCATTAAAGTCAACGAAGTTGTTGAATTACAGTTTCGCGTATTGCAACACGGCGTGACACCAGCCGCGAACCTGGAAAGTTACGTTGAGCTCATGCATGTAGCTTCTGGAGATGAATTTTCTTTTCAAGGGCAATATGACAGTCTAGCAGAGGTGTATTCGGTAGAAGTCAGCTTCCCAAAGGAAGGTGAATGGCAGTGGCAGATCGTAGCCTTTGGCGAACACGCTATGCCAATCCTCAATGTGACGGCTACCCCTGAAGCTGCAAACGATCGAGTATCAACTGTGTGGTGGCGAGTGTGGTTGGATAATATTTTTGGGCGACCTGCAGCTCCTCAAGAAAAGCTGCCCTTGACACAAATGTATTCCTCAGACGAAGAGTATGGCGCGGCTTTGTTCATTGCCAAGGGCTGCGTGACCTGCCACATGCACAGTGATGTCCCTAATTCAGGTGCCTATGTATCGAGCTTCACCCCTGACCTCACAAATTTCTCGGCAAGCGAAACTTATTTGCAAGCCTGGTTAGCTGACCCACTGTCGATCAAACCAGATACTGACATGCCTAACCTCGGGCTCAACGATGAAGAGATCCGGGCCCTGATCGCCTTCTTGAATAACGATTGACTTGAGGAAAAAAGAGCGACCGTAAGGTCGCTCTTTTTTTGAATTTTATGATCCTTTCCTGCGCCCCAACCCACCAAAGAGAAAGGCCAGACCCGCCAGGATGATTACCGCCGGCCAGATGTAATTGAACAGGTCTGTATCACCAAAACCCACCAGACCCCCAAAGACCATTAAGGCTAAAGCTGGCCAGATGGCCCAAGAAACACGGCCGTAAGGTGTGGGCAGGAAATAAAGCAGCAAGAACGTCAAACCGATACCGATGAACAAGAAACCAGCTGTATCTGCTTCTCCCATGGTCTGATCCAGCAAGTCCATCACACCCAGGGTCAGCATTACACCGCCTGGTATGACAGCCCACCAGTTCATGTTGTTGTTGAGATATACGGCGAAGAAGGCCACCCCTATGCCACCCAGAGCGATCAGGCCGCCATACGAGGAAGCGAATTGCGGGATGAAGATCTCCAGCAGGCTGGTGATTGCCAGCGCAGCCAGGATCACGCCAGGGATCAGCGACCACCACAAACCACGACTGCGCGAGTAGACCCACAAGAACATGACACTGCCCGCGCCCAGCAGCAGCGACCAGAATACATCGGCGAAGGTACCGCCCAATATATTCAGATTTTGTAAAAGGATGAAGACCCCGGCGATGAGCAATAAGATGCCCAGGGCCAGGCGGATGGTTCCTCGAATCATAACGTTCTCCTCATTTTCCAGTCTAATATATCTTCACCGAGCCAACGCCGGTTGAGATGCGGATATCGACTTTATTGTCAGCTTCGGCATAATCTGGGGATGTGTTCACGCTACCATTTTTAGGGAAGCGCTGGTTATCGATATCAACCCCAGCGGCGAAGGCTTCCGTCTCAATACGGGCGGCAACCCCATCTGGAACTCTGATGTTGACCGAAGCCGCGCCAGACTCTACCTTTACGTGAGTCATACCTGCGTTGGCTGGCAGGGTTACATCCGTTGAGCTTGCACCCGTTTCAATATGCAGATCGCGGACTTGCAGGTCTTTTAGGTCCAGGCGGTTTTCTGTGGCGCCAGCTTCTACATGCACATCTAGTGGAATGTCAGGGGTGAGATGCAGGTTCCAGGTACGTGCGCCGCCCCAATTCCAGGGCAAGGCCCACAAAAAGAAGTCTTCACCACTGGCGCTGACTTTAGCGCGCAAATGGTCTTGACTATAGTTGGTCTTTGCCTTGACACCCCCGCCGGCAGTGCCACTGATGACCTTATCTTTGTCAGCACCACCTGAGATCAAAAGTTGCCCGGCACCATGCTCAAAATGGAGGCTGGCGCTGCTGACTCCTTCTCGCGAAACACTGACTTGGCTTTCACTGCCCTCTGAGGAATCGCGGCGTATGAACATGGTGAAAACGCCCAGCAGGATCAGGAAGAAGGCGAACAGAATACCGAAATTGATATCGATGATATTCAGGTTGTTTAGCAGCAGCAAGCTGCCGCCCCCTAATAAAATGATGGCCCAAAATAAACGTGATGATCTCATACAAAATCCTCTCTCTTCAATATAATTATTCAACCTGTCCCAAAGCGTAAAAGGTGGGGACAAATAACACCCGCTCCCCATTTTCCCAGGCAGCGGTGTCCAATTTCCTTAGTTCTTCAAGTTGACTTTCTTCAATAGATCCTCGTAAGTCGTGGTTCACAATGTCGAATTCGCCTTGCCGGGAAGGGACATAATTAGATGGCTGCCACTGCCCACCCATCAAGCCGGTTTCAATATTCTTCAATCCGCTGACTACAAACAAGCCTGCCAGCTTGCGGCCCATCAGCGGGTCAGCCCCTTGTTTTGCCAGAGCCTCTTGCTGCCATTGCCCTAACTGTGCAAGCTCCTCCGGGTAATCGATGCGCCCGCCATAATCAGGTTCTGCCAGTGCCAGCACAAAGCCGCCGGGCCGGGTTACCCGTTGCATTTCTTGAATGACCAGTGCAGGGTTTGCGACCCAGAGTAATAAAAAATGCCCGACTGTAATGTCAAAACTGTTGTTGGCGTAGGGCAAGTTGTGTCCGTCTGCACATTGCACCTGCTTATCTGAGATCCATTCCAAGCGCTCAAAGTTGGTGTCAATGCCAACGCTCGCTGCAGGATCGAAGTCTGCCAGGATAGCACCTGTGCCGCAGCCCACTTCTAGGATGCGTTGGTCTACGGTCAGTCCGATTTGAGTGTAAAGGTGCTGGCGCATGGCTTTTGTCCAACTCGCTTGTTGGACGAAACGATCATGCCACGCGGCTGTGTCTAGCATCATGCTTAAGATTATATACGTAGCCTGGGCGGTGGGGTTGCGAAATAAAGCGGTCATTGGCGGTCGATTTTGGGTATACTTACTCTATTGTCAATTGGCCAGATAAAAAGGATGTGCATGAAGGTCACGTCTCCCAAAATAAATCTCGCAGATCGATTATGGAATGGTATTCAAGGGGACGTCAATAACTTTGTAGCAGCAGTTGTCCCCATCATTGTCCCAGAACCGGGTTTGTATACGTATCGTGTAAAGGTTGGGCCTGATGGAGAGTTGCGCATTCACCTGCGTATCGAGCCGCAGGGACACGGCGTGTTGTTTGTGGATGTCACCGATGTGATCCATCTCAATCCGACCGCTACCCAGATGACCAAGATGGCCCTGGATGGCGTCCCGCTCCAGCGAGCGCGTGCTGAGATGCTCTTGCGCCATCCTTCGGTTTCCCCGGCGCAATTGGATACTGAACTTACCCAGATCTATGAAATGGTGGAGGGCTTCCGTCAGTTCGACTCCCATTGCGCCACCTGTGCTATTACAGATATTGCCGATATGTCCCCCTTGTTCAGCATCGATGTCAACGCCCCTTATAAGGTCGATATTGCCCTGACATACGGCTGCAACAACGAGTGCCCCCATTGCTATAACGAAAATGACCGCCTGGAAATGCCCTCACTGCCCCTGGGCGAGTGGCACGCTGTGCTGGATAAGGTCGCTGAGTTAGGCGTGCCGCATGTCATCCTGACCGGTGGCGAAGCCACTCTTCACCCAGACCTGCCCAGGATCATTGAATATGGCGACAACCTGGGCATGATCATCGGGCTGAATACCAATGGACGCCATATTGCCCATGCCGGTTACATGCAGGAGCTGGCCGACGCGGGTCTTAACCACGTGCAAGTCACTTTGGGGTCCTGTTATGCCGAGATCCACGATGCCATGATGGGTGCCAAGTCCTTCAATCAGACCATACGCGGCATCGAGAACGCCGTAGATAGCCGCGTCCACACTATTACCAATACCACCCTGATGCGCAGCAACATGGATCACGCTGAAGAGATCATCGATTTCATCCATGATATGGGCATCACCACCTTTGCCATGAACGGCATGATCTACTCCGGTGGCGGCTTTGCGCACCCTACGGCAATTGCACAGGAAGAGATGCCGCCTTTGTTGGTGCGGGTGCGTGACCACTCCGAGAAGTTGGGCATGAAGTTCATGTGGTATACGCCCACCGAATACTGCATGATGTCCCCTGTGGAGATAGAAATTGGGGCTAAGCGCTGTAATGCCGGCGAGTATTCATTGTGCATCGAGCCTAATGGGGACGTACTGCCGTGCCAGTCCTATTACGTCTCGGCAGGCAATATCCTGCACGATCCCTGGGAAGATATCTGGCAGAGCGAGCTGTTCGTCAGCTTCCGCGATCGCGAAGATGACCCGCAAGGTTACGGTCTCCCGGAGAAGTGCTGGGAATGCCCCGACCTTCCTTTGTGTGGTGGTGGTTGCCGCATAGAACGCGAAGCGCGAGATGGCATCCGGGTTTCTGAGAATGGTGGTGGGGGCTGCTCAGGATGCAGCGGCAGTTGTGCCACGGGCCATTCGGCCAGTGTAGTGCGTAATCTCAACCCCACGGCGGGCTATGTCCCCGAAGGTGGTTATTCTCCGCATGCCAGCCAGGTCAGCACCAAGCGCCGCTCCACCGGAGACATGTCGCTGATCACGTTGGACGACATTGCTATCAACTCGGAGGGCGAGTGAGCGGCCTTTTGGCTGCATTGGATAACCTCAGCAGCATTCCAGGCGTTCGCATCTTTGCGGGCGTCTTATTTTTTGTCGCTCTGCTTTATCTGGTTGTTCGCTTCGTTCCCTATTTACGTAAGCGCCGGGCTTCGGTTGAATACCAGCCCGCGGTTGTGAGTTATGAGGGTGGGGGCATCAAACGTGGTCTTACGGCTCCTGAAGCCGCTGTTGTCTTGGGAGTTCCCTACAATCAAATCCTGGCGCAGGTGATTTTCGGATTACTGAATAAGGGTATCCTCATCCAGAAGCAGACCGCCCCACTGGCCGTGGAAGTGCAAGTAGACTTCCGTACATTGGGTGTAGTCATCAGCCCTGAGGCGCGAGCCGACCGTCGACGCATGGCCGCCCAAAACCACAATGTAGTCTTACAAGGCTTTGAAGAACCCTTTGTCGAGGTCTTCGAAGCCAATAGCGATAAGCTGGTTGCCGATATCGATTTTGCGATTACGGTAAAGCCCTTGACGCGTTTCGTGGCGCGTCGCATTGCCGGTTTCGACCTGGAGCAAACCCGGAACTATTACCGGCTGATCATCAAGCGTGCCCCAAAAGAAGCCCGTACAGAGGGGGTGCTGGTCAAAGAACGCGAAAAGGTCTTTGACCGCAATTTCCAGTGGTTGATGTTGCACGAAGACTTTGAGCACGTGCTTGAAGATTACGTTCCACCCTGGCTAAGGAATGGGCAGGTCAACATTGCAAATGGTCAAACATTTGCTATTTGGGCTCTTGGTGTGACCGAAAGTTTAGGCAATAGTGTAGATGTTGATGCCCTTAAATTGAGATTGGGGAGTAACGAAGATGTGGTCACGGCCACACTGATCAACGAGATCGCCCGCGCTACTTTTTTCGGATAGCAGAATCAAAAGAGGACGGCGATTTCGCCGTCCTCTTTGTATTTAAGCTTGTGTGACTGGTTGGCTGGTGCTGCCGTAGGTACTCGCAGGTGTGGTGATTGCCTCAGCGGGTTTGCTTGCGGGGAATTGCTCCCTGGTAATGGGGGCATTGATCACCGCTTGAATGGTCCACTCTGGTGGGTTGGAGATGAAGCGACGCTTCTTGTTCTGGATATCGATGATGTGCACGCCATCGCGCAAGGCATCAACGGCTGAGAACAGTCCGTTATCCGCATCTAGTGGGCTGACAGTTTGCAGCCACTCTCCAAACCCGGCCTTCTTGTCTTCATCGGCTGGCAGCGTCGAAAAGTCCACTAACGTTTCAGGACCGAACTCCTCATCCAGTAGCAAGAACTGCCCGTGGCCCGTGCTGGCGATCATATAACCATCTTCCAGTGGCCTGAAGCTATGCGGGTGGGAGAGTTCCAGGTCGCGCTTCTTGAATGATCCATCGCGTTCAATCACGAAGACCTCAGAACGATGGTAGCCCGTGGCGATGACCTGTCCATTTTTGCCATAATGGGCGCCGTTGAGATTCATCGGAGAATGGTGGGTGGGCAATCCTTCCCTGGGTAGTTTGAGGGGATCATCGATCAACTGCACCTCAGCATCTGGGTGGGCCTTCTTCAATTCTTCGGCTTCTTTAGGGTCGCGGGTTATGTAAGTGCCAGTCATGGTCACGAATTGGATACCGTTGTCCCAGGCATTCCATTCCCAGAGGATCTTGCCACTTTCCAGGTCGACTTCCAGGATGGTGTCCAGCCCTGTTGCGGCTGTCAAGATGCGCCGGCCATCATCCGAGAATTCGATCGTGTGCAGGTAAGACATCCAGTTATTGGTAAATTCTTGTTCTTCTTTGCTTTCGACATCATGGATGCGGAATCGTGGCCCGGAGGTCACAGCCAGGCGGTTGTCAAGCACGTCGATCTCGTACGGTTCGGTGCATTCCATAGAGAAGTCCAGGGTGGCATCATCGAAGACATTGCGCTCCAGGTTCGTGTAAGCGATCAACCCGGAGGAGTAACGCCTCTGGGACACGTCAGTTACTGATGTGAGGCCGTAGGCTTTAGCGCCTTTGCGCTCGATGATTTTTTTGACAATGGCGAGTTGCCCAAATCCTTTGATGGCAACGAACACGTTGCGGTCGCTTGCCAGGGATTCATCATATTCAAATGTTGAAATATCTAAACGGTTTACCATAAGAGTATCTCTTCCTTCTATCTGTACAAGATTGATTCATCGCGTAGGGTGGCTTCATTGTCACCAGAAGCTCTCACGCGCAGCGTTCGATATTGACTTCCTGGGTTTGTCTATACAACCTCCTCGGTTTCAAAGCCATTCCACGGCAAAGCCACACCTTTTCTCGAATATTTCGAGGGTGTTTGCTTGTCTACTCGCCGTGGAAACCTGCTCCGACCTCTACGGCGAGATCGAATTACTGCCAAGCTGTTTATGGAATTGAATAGTGGATAAGTTGATTTGCCCTACGAAACCGGGCAAAAGGCCAATGGGCGAAAAAAAATGCAACCTTTGGGGGCTGCATCTCTTATTTATATGTCGACTACTTAAATATTATACCACAATACTTGTTAGATGTACATCTAACTATTTTATGAATCTTTGGGTCGCTTCCCAGATATCTTTCCAATCATTTTTGAGGATGTTGCCAACGATTTCGTTGATGCCTTGTCCGGGCAGCACATCCCCATCCGGTTCCACATATAGCCAGCCAATTCCGGAGCCTTCCGGTAGCGGCTGTTCTTCCGCTTCCAACTCCAAAGCAACAGGGTTCATATTGGAGTAGGGTACGGGCAGGTCCCAAATTAACGGCAAATCACGACTGTCGGCATAGGAGCGCGCTTCCTGCAAGGTTTCGCTCAGGCTGGGCTCACTTTCACTCAAAGAAACAGCTGAAACGCCACCTTCAGCCAGTTTGTCCATTAGCTCAAATACCTGCTTGGCATTCTCCTGGGTGATGGTAAGGTGAGCGGCGATGAAGATATCCTCTTCAAGGGTTTCCGTCCAGTAGGCGAAGCTGGCCAAAGATTCCCAGGTTTGTTGGTCGTTGGGTTGCAGGATGACCATGGCATGGTCCAGGCCGGCTTGCAGCAACTCGTTCAGGTAGCTGGTGTCGGCCAGGCGCAATCCGTTGGTCAGCAGGCCGGTAACCTGGCCTTTGTCCTCAGCATATTTGATCAATTCTGCTAAGTCATCCCGCAGGGTTGGTTCGCCACCCGTAAAGATTATATGGGGAATGCCGACTTCCCAGGCCTTATCGATCACCTGTTTCCATTCTTCAGTGGTCAGTTCGCGATCCACGCGTTTATCAGGAGCCATGCCGGGCGGGGCGTGCTCCGGCAGGCGGTAAGTCAAGGCGCAATCCAGGCGGTAAGGCGCGGTAACTGCATCACTGTATGGCTCATGACGCTCAAAATCGAGATAGGTGACAGGATCAAGATCTGGGGTGGTGATCAGGGTTTCGATGCGCTCTTGCAAACCTTCAAAGTCAGCCAGTGCCATACCCGGGCGCACACGATAGCGTTTGGATACTTGTTCAGCAACTTGATCTGCGGGAGTGCGCTGCACGAGATGATAGGCGTACTCGGCTGCTGTCTGGTTGAGATGCAGTACAGTGGAGGCATTGATGACTAATAAGCCGCTGCCATCTCCCTCCAGACGTAAATGCAAGCGGTAGTTCAAGGGGTCATCGGGTGGCGACTGGTAATGGTAAATGCCAGATGGGAGTTTTTCTGCACGTTCAGAGCTGAAGCGTTGGCGTAAGCTGTCCAAAAATCCGGCCATCAGCGACCTCCTCCGGCGCAAGCACAGGCGCAACCGGCGCAGGCGCAAGCACAAGCGCAGGAACTACCCCCGCCTCCTCCGCCACCACTGCGGCTACGTGTGGATGTCGAGGGTTTCGGTAATGGATTGGTTGTGCGCGTGATGCCGCTGGTGAAATCGTTCAGGCTGCCAATCACACCGGCAGATACGTTCTCGACACCATTGATCATTGAAGCTGCAAAAGTTGAGCCAGGTAAAGTGGGTAAGCTACCAGAGGTGGGGCGCATGCTTGGCGCACTGGGTTTAGAAACACTGGGGCCAGCAGTGCGTGCTGGGCCAGCATAGACCGGATCGTAGCGATGCCACCAACCGGGGATGATGACCGGCCCCTGCCGGAAAGTGCGGCGGGTGCGGTCATCGTATTCTTTGTCGAGCATGGTCCATTCCATGTTCTCGTTGAATTTCTCGCTTTTAACTTCGGGTGTGTCTGCCGCTTCTACTTGCGCCCAGGCACGCTCCATGATCTTCTTGTAGTAGTCGCTGGTCTCTTTGCGGCTGAAGCCTTTCATCTTGCGGGTCACGCTTTTCACGAGGCCAACCATCATCTTCTGTAACTCGCGGCGGCGTTTGGCTCGAGATGTCTCTTCAAAGGCTGTCAGGAAATCGATCTCATATTCACGCAAGTCATCGGGTAATGGGTCTTCCAGTTCAAGCTCAAGCGGGTCCTGTTTGGTGACCTGGGCGGCATCTTTGCGAAGTACCCCGAACAAGATCATGGTCAACACCTTGTCCATGGGCTGCTCAAGCAAAATGGCTGCTTCTACTGCCGTCAGCCCGCGTTTGACGCCATGCCCCTGGATAGAGACCTTGGGGGGCAAATATTGCATCTTGCGGCGGCGGTTGTTGATCAGTGAGACGATGGGGATGGCAAAGATGAAAAGGAATACGCCGCAGAAAATGGCAAATCCGAATAGGGCGTCTGGGTCGATACCCAGGCGTTGCCAGAAGGTAGGTGTCTGGATGGTGCTGGCCGGTACGTAATTTTGGGGAAAGGATGCACCGAAGAGATACTGTTGTGCGCCGCTGGCAACCTGGTTGCGCCAGGTATAGGTGATGCGCCCATCTGCATCAAAACCCGTTGCCGGCTCCGAAGGGAACCCCGAAGGGGCTCGATGCCAACGCGGTTCTTCGGGTGTCAAACCTGGTGGGAAATGATAGATAACGGTCAGGTCGGTGCTGCCCTCTACGAATTCGGAGCCAAACCAGGTTGGTGAGAACACACCGCTGGCGTAGGCGCTGTCATCCGAATCCTGGAAGAGCACATTGCGGATGCCAGTGATACTCATGCGCACTGTGCCGGTTTGGCCGCTGCGGATGGCATTGCTGCCCAGGCCAAGTGCCACACCATAGGTCACATAGGGAGAGTCTTCGATATCAAGAATGGGGTGGCCGTCTACACTGGCAGTTATATTACTGATGCTGTAATTATTATTTGGCAGGCCCACGTCCACAAAATCAATGGGTGAAGCGAAAGCACTGTTTGTGAAGACGAATTCATATTCCAGGCTGAGTGTGCCATCTGATTCCCAATATACGTCTACGATCTCCTCGTCCAGGGAGAACAAGTAGGTTTGGGCCAGCGCTGAGGTGGTCAGCAATAACGATAGGAGTAGTGTCAGAACGAAAGCAAGGGCTAACTTTTTCTTCATAACTTGGTTATTACCACTTGGGTTGTTCAGTTAGTGAATATACCGCGCCACAATAAGGGCAATTGACCATTGCGGCCCCTTGCACAAGCTTGACATCATCTGAGCCGAGCTCTGCACCACAGGATGTGCACTCCAGCCGGTCAACCGTCATTTCACCGGGTAGGTCGATCTGCAAGGTGACATTTTGAGTGGTTTCGGAATTACTTTCCGTTCGGGGTTTTAGCACCAGGGCAGCGAGGCCAATCAGGCCAAATCCTATCCCTACGCTAATGACCCCGACAACGATCCAACTTGTGTTGCCATCGGGGCTAAATGCACCCCAGATGAATAGGACCCCGAAGAAGATCAAAATTGCTGCGCCAATATAAGCAATGATACGTAATGCGGCCATGTGAACTCCTCAATATAAGTGTATCGCAAGTTGATGGCTTTGTGCTTTAAATCTTTGACAATTAATCGATTGAGCTTACGAATTCTTGTACTTCACTAGGCGATGTTAGTCGGTGCTGTTGCAAATGGGAATGTTTTGGCTCTGCTAACAATTGCAGATATTGCTGTTTACGCCTCCGGTATGTTTGAATAGCCCAAACAAATAGGGATTCTTTGGAAAGGAAGGCATTAGAGAAATTTTCACGGTTACCGTTCCAGATCTCTTCTTTTGTTACTAGTCGACGCATGGTGCGTTGAAGCAACCGAAATAGGATCAGCCAAAGTGGGAAATCCAGCCAGATGATTGTCTCGGCTTGGCCCCAGACAATGTCACGTACACGACTGTAGTTGCCATCGACTACCCACGCGTCGCTGCTGGTTGCTTGTGCAACCCGTTGGTGGAATACCTCGTTAGATGGATTGGTCCAATTGGGGTCCCACCAAAGGGTATCTAATTCTACGTGCGGATAGTCCAACTTTGCGCTCAGGTCTTTGGCCAGGGTGGTCTTGCCACTGCCTGTGGTGCCCACCACGTGGATGCGTTTCCCTAATTCAAGTTTCATCCCAATAAACCGAGATCGTCAAGGCGAGCCAAAAACCATAGTCTGATGTGCTCACTTAGACCAGTTGCTAGTTGCCCTGCTCTGTACCGCTGAACCTTTATCTTCCATTCAGCGCGTCGATCCCAACGCAGATCGTTGGTCTTTGTGAGCACAATGCCTTTGCCCTCGATATTGTGCAGTACATTGGCTTCAGTGGGCTTCATGCGCGTGCTAAATTCCATGATGGTCTTGCGTGTGGGGCGTGCCGTAATCACATATTCAGCATCTAATTGGTGGGCTTGCTTGCTGGCGTTTAGGTCGACGACATAGTCATACTCAGCCAGTTCGGGCTTCAAGTGATTGATGCATTCGGGTAACAATTCGAGGAAGGCATCATAGACGGCGAGAGATTCGCCTAATTTTTGGAAATTGAAAACCTTCGATTCTAATAACAAGTTCGTCTGATATAGATTGGTCTCTTCTTCAAAGTGCATGCCGGCATCGCTGAAATCGGTAATCAAGGATTGGCGTGGGAAAACAAAGTAACGTTGCGTATCGACGAGATAGCTGCTGAATAACGGGAACCATTCTTCAGGTCCTAGTACTGCCCATATCTGCGGGATACTTGGATCAAATCCAGTAGGCTTGTTTTCCAACCATTCAATGAAGTTGTTCCATTGTTGTGCTGTAACCGCTACGCCCTTGAACCAGCCTACCTGGGCAAAGAACACGTCCGCGCTGTCCAGAATGGGCTGGAAGGGCTGGTGTGTAAAGCCGTTGAGTTGTAGAGCGTAAAGAGGTAACAGAGCGATTTCTTCGGCATCAATGTAGTAGTCCAGTGCCTGTTGAGCGTATTTGTAAAAAGCTGGTGAAATATAGAAATCGTCCTCTAAGAAGATGATGCTTTCATGTTTTTCTGACAATCCCCCACAATATAGAAAATGCGCCATCAATCCCAGGCGTTCTTCGTGGGCAATAATCTCTTTTTCCCCAAATTGCCACTCGAATCCCTCAGCTATGTGTTTCACTTCCAGACTATCTGATTTATCGAGGCTAATAACAAGCGGGATATTGATCTCATCAGGATAGTGGGCAATCGCAATGGAAGCGAGGAGGCGCTGCAAAGACTTCGGCCGGTTGTAGGCCATGATGACGATTGCGGGGTTCACGTCAAGGTATCAACAGCTGCTTCGAATAGGTTTATCAGACCTTCATGCGTCGAACGTATACCGGTATCAAAGCGCCAGCCATTTTCATCGGCCACGTCACTGACAGCAAAGGCAGCCGCGACTTCAACCTGCCTGAATTGCCCAATGGCAAAGAGGGCGGCGGCTTCCATTTCAACGGTCAATATGCCCTTGTCCCGGTAGTGGATGATCTCGCTTTTTGTCTCACGGTAGGGAGCATCTGTTGTCCAGGTTGGGCCAGCGTTATGCGCATAGCCATGCGAGTCTAGAGAGGCAATAACAGCTGTTTTTAGATCTTCAGATGGATTTGCATACTCAGCTGCGGGCAGATAGTGGTGTGATGTGCCTTCATCGCGTAAAGCTTTTGAACATACAACCAGATCGCCAATTTCAAGCTCAGTCGAAATACTGCCAGCCGTTCCAATATTGATGAAGCGTTTGACACCCAATGCGATCAGATTTTCCAGCACAACACTAGCCACTGGCGCGCCGATGCCAAAGTTGCTGGCAACCACGATGCCGCTCTTCTTTTTATCCAACCAATGTACATCACCGTAGAGGCCGTCGATCTTTTTTAGTCGGTACTGCTTTGAAACCGCCTTGATGAGGTTGGGCTGGTAGGTCAGGATGGCAGCCATGGGAACCTTCTCCAAATCTGTCAATTTGCTGTTTTGGGCGATGACGTCTTTGGCGTTCAGCAGCGATGATTGGCTAAGTTTCTCAGGGTGTTGGGGGACGGACATAGCAGGGAGATTATAACAAGTGGGGGAACCCGGATAATTACACTTACCAATGTCCTATTGGCTCATCCTCCGGGCGCACCTAGAATCTAATTGAGATGGGCTCCTTAATGGTGGACGCGCCCAGGGTTGAATAAATTGAGGGAGTGGCGCTTGCTGGTATTGTTGTTTTTTACCGTCGTGGTGGGTGCCTGCGCGCCGGGTCAGAGTGGTGCTTTTTTATCCGATGTCCATGGAGACGTGCAACTCCTGAAGCCGGCTGAAGGGGAATTCAAAACAGCTATAAACAATCAAATTCTTTCAGATGGTTATGAGATCCTCAGTCATGCTGATGGTATGGTCAATGTGTACGTATCCAATGGCATGGTGCTACGGCTCAGTGCCTTGAGCCACCTGGTATTGCGTTCTCTGGCTGGAGCAGCCACTGATCGACCGGTCGAGCTATCCCTGGAGGCGGGGAATCTCTGGTTGAGTTTGGTCAATAACCCCGTCATTGTGAACACGCCGGGGGGCGTTGTTGAATTGGACGGTGGCGAAGTCAATCTCAATGTCGATTTTCAAACTGGCGAAGTCGCCGTGGTTTGCCTGGAAGGTAGCTGCCAGATGCGCAGTGGCGGTGTTTCACGGACTCTAGACGCTGGTGGTCGCTACGTGCTTGTTATCGCCGAAGGCAATCGCAAAACACCAACCGCCATTGCTCAACAAATTGATCCCAGCCCAACCGTCACGCAGACGACTACACTTACGGAAACCTTTGTGCCTGTTGAGGATGACCAAACTGCGGCCACAGGGACACATACTATTGCGCCAAGTGTTACGGTTGGCAACCCGGGTGCTACTCAATCTTCAACGGTGACATCCACCAAAACATCTACCCAGAGTGGTCCTCCGGTAACTTCTACTCCTACATTTACGCAAGCCGTAACAAATACAGCTACATACACTAGCCAGCCAACTAATACACAAACCAATATCCCTGAGGCCACATCAACGCTTACACAGACTGGTACCCTGGCGTTGTTGCCTACTCAGACTCCCACAGAAACCTTACCTTCATCTCCAACTGCGATGTCGACGTTAACCCACACAGTTCCGGCTTCATCACCTACTGTCACGGTAACTCATACACAGGCGAATACAGTTACTCAGACCCTAACCGCTACTTTGGTCAGCAGTTCCACACAAACATTGACCCAAAGTGCTACGAACTCGATAACTCCAACCCAAATTGCTTCTGTTACTTCCACCCCTGTAGCTACGGCGTCCTCTACCATAGGGGCCACGGAAACCTATACAGCAACGGTTACAAGCACCAACACGCTCAACCCAACTCAGACATCGACGTTTACCCAGACGTTGCCATCCTCCCCAACCGTGACTTTGACTGCCACCACTACGCAAACAGCGACGTCAACTCTTGTTGCTAGCAGCACCTCAACTGCGACCTCGACTCATACACAGGTTCCGTCACAAACCTCAACACCTACGCCTACTTACACGGTTACAAATCTTCCGTCTGCAACACCAACAAATACATCCACGGCAACATTGGCCTCAAGTCCAACCGCCACAGTGACAACGACTTCGACAGTGACTCCTACAACCACCTCAACTATTACGCCAACCGCAACGGCGACGCATACACTCGTTTCTACGCAAACACCCACATACACACAGACCATAACCGCTACTTATCCTTCATCCGCAACACCGACCCAAACTCTAACCCCAACCTTGCCACCAGTGGGGCAGACTTTTTATGTTTCTACCAATGGAAGTAATGGTGGCCCAGGAAGTTTGTTACAACCCTGGCGTACCATCCAGCATGCAGCTAACAATGCCCACGCAGGTGACCTTGTGCTTGTGCGTGGGGGTGATTATGCAGAGACCGTTGGTTTTGACACCCATTCGGGTTTGCCCTCTGCCCCCATTACCTTTCGCAATTACCCGAATGAAGTCGTGATCCTCAGTCCCACCGATTGGGCGGGTATGGTTCTGAATGGTGTTGAATATGTTGTTTTAGATGGATTCAGGATCCAGAACCCGGGTTTGGAGGGCTTCTTCGTCACTGACGCTAACCACAATTCAATTCTAAATTGCGAAGTTACTGGCAGCGGTAATGTTGGCATCCATATCGCTACTTATGATGGCCCTGCCAGTTACAACACGGTTAAAAATTGTTTCGTGCATGACAATGCTAATGAGGGCATTTATCTGGATGTCAAAGAATTTAACCGCGTTCCGGTTGAGAATAATGTCATTGAAAACAATATGATCTATAACAATGGTAATGAGGGTATCCAAAACACCAACGAGATTGGAGTTACACCGCGCCCCTCCGGCACGATTATCCGTGGCAATGTCATATATAACAATGGTCCTGATTGGGCTGCTCTGGATTTGAGCGGCGATGACTTGCTTGTCGAGAACAACATCGTCTACAACAACCAGGCTCCCATTGGCGGCATTTGGTATGCGGATGGCAACAACAGCGTTATCCAAAATAACCTGGTTTATAACAATCAGTCTTCTTGGTTTGCAGGTGGCGGCATTGTCCTGATCCGGGTGACTAATACAAACCTGTTCCACAACACGGTCTACGGTCAATCCGGGAGCAGTGGTATCGGGATAAGTTTGAATAGTGGATTGTCAAATGTGGTTCTGGCCAATAATATCTTTAGCCAGAACCAGGACGGTCAGATCGAAGGTAATGCCAATGGGGTATCGGTCCACCACAATCTGATCGATGGTAGTTCCAGCCATTCGGGCAGTAATGTGGTTAGCGGGGACCCTCAATTCGTCAGTCCAGCTGCTGGCGATTTCCATCTACAAGCTGCCAGCCCTGCCATTGATGCAGCTGTGAATGTGGGGGTGGGGCATGACCTGGGAGGTAATGCCAGGCCGTCTGGAATAGATTATGATATCGGAGCATATGAGTATATTGCTTCTCCTTAATTGTGGCATTTGCCCGAGAGGGAATATTGGCTAAAGAAAAGATTTTATTGGTTGATGATGATCTTGAATTTTATGAGTTGCTCAAGCATCAATTGTCAACGCGGGGATTTGAAGTCCTCCACGCTGATTTTTGGCGTGAGGCCATTCGTCTGGCGTATGAAAATCATCCCGATCTGATCATCCTGGACGTTATGATGGCAGAGATGGATGGCTTTGAGGTCTGTCGCCGGCTGCGCGAAATGTCAGATGTACCGATCATAATGCTCACTGCCCGAACATCCAAGGATGATTTGCTTAGCGGATTCCAGGCTGGGGCAGATGATTATCTCTCCAAACCTTTCTTGTTAGATGAATTGCATGCCCGCATCAAGGCGCTGCTCAAACGAAGTAAAACACGTGACAATAAATGGACGGAAACTTTTGACGATGGGAATTTGAGTATCGATTTAAAAGAGGGGGTTGTGCGCAAGGAAGGCGAAGTGATCACCTTGACACCAACTGAATATCAGCTCCTCAGTCGCCTTGTGCGTAATCGCGGCTCTGTCATGAGCCATAGTGAATTGGTGCGTAAAGTGTGGGGTACCGGTTATCTGATGACCGAGAGTACATCGGGGAAGACTTCTCTACAACTGTACATTGGCTACTTGCGCAATAAGCTTGAGGATGATCCCTCGGAGCCACACTACATTCAAACCAAATGGGGAGTAGGCTATTGGTTTGCCCCTGAAACTTATCTTGACACCGACCTGAACAACGGTTCAGCGTAGCTTTCAATTCCGTTAGAACCTTCAATTCTAAGAAACTTCTTTGATTTAGGGGGTGTTTTCACTTTAAAATACCGATAGTTCTAAAAATTGGCCCAATAGGTTCATTTTGCAAACTTGAAGGCTTTTTCTTTTGTAAGGCCGTTTTTATTGTTGGCAATATAGAATACGAGCAACCCTTTTTTATTTTATAGGCGACTAAAACATTATGGCATCAGTATTCAACACAACCAAATGGTCCCAAATATTCCTCGGCGAAGAATTACGCACAGGATATGATCACCCCCGTGCTAAAGGCAATGATATATTTGAGCGTCTGCTTGATTACACACTCGTGATCATCAGCCTTCCTTTCGTTTTACCAATCCTGGCGCTCATCGCCATTATCATCAAATTAGATTCTCGTGGCCCTGTACTCTTTTTCCAAGAGCGGGCTGGAAAAAACGGCAAGAACTTTAAGATGTTTAAGTTCCGCACAATGGTTGCGGACGCGGATGAGGATTTACACAAACAGCAGGTAGCTGCCTATGCCAGTGGTGAACTGGATGCAGGCAATGGCTACAAGATCGAGAAAGACCCGCGCGTGACCAGGGTAGGTAGTTTATTGCGCAATACCAGCCTGGATGAATTGCCGCAGTTGTTCAATATCCTGCGCGGTGAAATGAGCCTGGTTGGCCCTCGTCCGGTACCAGTTTATGAGGCGGAAGCTTATGACTGGTGGCAGGCGGAGCGCCTGATGGTTCTCCCCGGCATCACTGGCATGTGGCAGGTAAGCGGGCGCAGTGAAGTCACTTTCGAAGATCAGAGTCGTCTGGATATCCGTTACGTCCGGCATCATACTGTTTGGCTAAACATCAAGTTATTATTGCTCACATTTCCAGCGGTTCTTTCTGGAAAAGGGGCCAGCTAATAGCCTCTCCATAACTAACAGGGTTGCAAGTATTCAAAAAACCTTCCATGATATGATTCTTAAGAATGAGGAGTCATATCTTTTTTTGTGAGTAGGAGTTATCATACATGACCATCACGCCGGAGCTCAAAATGGTAGATGTTGAAGAAGAGACTGAGGCGATAAATATCGCTGTCATAGGCTGTGGCTATTGGGGCATCAACTACGTCCGGTTGCTATCGGAACTACCCGAAACCGAAGTGGTTGCCGTATGTGATCTCTCCGACGATCGTTTACAAGAAGTTGAACGTCGTTTCCCCGGTTCTGAATTATTTAACCATATAGATGACCTGCTCAAATTAGAAGATCTGGATGCTGCTGTTGTTTGCACCAATCCTGAAAGCCATTTTGAGATCACCAGTCGCTTATTAAAGGCTGGGGTACATGTGCTTGTCGAAAAGCCCATGACCACGACAGCGGAAGATTCTCGCAAGCTTATTGAACTGGCAGAAGAATATGATGTCAAATTGATGGTCGGGCATATCTTTTTGTTCAATTCCGGCATCAATATGATGAAGTTTTACATTGATAAAGGCGATGTCGGCCAGATATATTATCTGCATTCTCGACGCACGAATTTAGGACCGATTCGCAGGGATGTGAACGCTATTTGGGATCTGGCTCCCCATGACGTGGCCATCTTTAATTACTTGCTTGACTCCTCCCCGGAGTGGGTCAGTGCTGTTGGAACCAAGTTGTTGTTGAATGATCGTGAAGATGCTGGCTTCATTGTTCTGGGTTACCCAGATAATGTGCTCGGCCACATCCACGTAAGTTGGGCCGACCCTAATAAAGAGCGCCAATTGGTGCTTGTAGGGAGCGATCAACGCATCGCCTTTGACGACCTCAACTTACAGGATAAACTGCGCGTGTTTGAAAAAGGGGTCACCGCTTCAGCCAATGAGCCTGCCAGTTATGGCGAGTATCAGCTTTCTATCCGAAATGGCGATATCATTAGCCCGCAGATCACGTTCAGCGAACCTTTGAAGAATCAGACGCGACACTTTTTGGAAGTAATTCGCGACAAAGTGAGTCCACGCACCGATGGCTGGAACGGTCTTGACGTGGTCAAGGTCATGGAAGCAATTGACGCTTCTTTAGCGAGCAATGGTGCGCCGGTTAGTATCAGTTAGTAGCAAAGGAAAAATTGTGGCATTAAAAGAAAACCTCCAAGTTCCTTTCGTTGACCTGAAAATCCAGTATCGTTCACTGGAAACTGAGATCAATAAAGCTTTGGCCAATGTCATTCAGAATACAGCCTTCATTATGGGGCCGGATGTACAGGCTTTTGAGACTGAATTTGCAGGATTCTGTGGCGTGGAGCATGCCATTGGTGTTGGCTCTGGAACCGCTGCATTGGAATTGATTCTGCGTGCCTATGATATTGGTCCTAGGGATGAGGTTATTACGGTCGCGAATACATTTATTGCCACTGCAGTAGCTGTCTCTGGAGTGGGTGCAACTCCTGTGCTAGTTGACATTGATCCTGAAACCTATAATATTGATGTCTCCAAGATCGAGGCGGCCATCACTGACAAAACGAAGGCAATCATGCCTGTGCATCTGTACGGCCAACCGGCTGATATGGATCCTATCCTGGCGATTGCCAAAGAGCATGATCTTGTAGTGATAGAAGATGCCTGCCAGGCTCATGGTGCAACGTATAAAGATCGGATTGCTGGCACGATGAGCCACGCTGCTGGCTTTAGTTTTTACCCCGGAAAGAACCTGGGTGCTTATGGCGATGCTGGTGGAATCGTTACTAATGATGGCGAACTTGCGGATAAAATCCGCTTGTTGCGCAATATCGGCCAGAGCGTCAAGTATCATCACGACATAGTCGGCTTTAACCACCGTATGGATACTTTGCAGGCCGCTGTTTTGCGAGTCAAGCTGCGCCATCTGGCTGGCTGGAACAATGCCCGTCGTAAAAATGCCGCCTTATACACTGAGCTATTTTCTGACTCTGGAATTATTCCGCCGTTCCAGGCTGAAGGCACTGACTCTGTATGGCATCTTTATGTCATCCGAGTCAAGAATCGGGAAGCACTTCAACAGCAGTTGAGTGATCATGGTGTTTCAACTGTTATCCATTATCCCATTCCCATTCATTTACAACCCGCATACGCCCATCTTGGCCACAAGCAGGGCGATTTCCCACTTACTGAGCTTTATGCAGATCAAATCGTTTCCTTGCCCATGTTTGCTGAACTCACTGAACAGCAAATACGTTACGTGGCAGATGCGGTTTTAGAATTTGCTGAACCGATAAGTTAATAACCCGTTTTTTTGGACTGAGAGGGCTCCATGGAACTTAAAGATTATCTTGAGATTCTATCAAGGCGCAAGCAGATCGTTTTCATAACGGCCCTGGTTGCCTTGATTGCAGTTGCGATTTCAGTAACTTTTATCGCACCTACATATACTGCAACCGCCACCCTGCGAATTCTGACCGCGGCCACCGGCTCGGCAGAATTCGTGGATTACAACATCACATATGCAGATCGCTTGATCGGTACATTTTTGGAAATTGCCCAAGGACGCCCTATCCAGGATGAACTGCGAGCGAAAGTCAGCCCGCTGCCCAAGATTGAACTTGAGAATTTGAATGCGACGGAGTTGGTTGAGATTCGCGCTACAGATCCCGATCCACACGTAGCTCGCTTCACGGCCAACACTCTTGCAAATATCCTTGTAGAGCGTAGCACAGAACTGTATGCAGGTACGGCCACTACTTTCACTGTAACTGTCGTTGAGCCGGCAATTACACCTTCATCACCATCCTCTCCCAATGATCTTATCCTGGTAGTGGTGGGCCTTGTGGCCGGTCTAGCGGCGGGCATGGGCCTGGCCTTCCTGGTTGAAAATCTGGATACACGCTTATACACTGGCTCTCAAATCGAAGCGATTACGGGAGCACGTATACTTGGAGATATCCCAGAGTCATTGCGCTCTATGGAAGATGAGTATAGCTTTTTCCGCAACCCGATCCATATCGAAGCTTTCCGCCGTTTGCGTACTAATGTATTTTCTCCTGCTGAGAACGAGGATATTACGACTTTACTGGTAGCCAGCGCGGTTTCTTTGGATGGCCGCTCTTCGGTCGTCGCCAATCTGGCTCTCAGTACGTCGCTTACCAATCGCCGTGTGGTAGTTGTTGATGCAGATTTGCGCACCCCTTCTCTTCACGAATTCTATAACCTCGAAAACAAGGTTGGTTTGAGCACTGTCCTCAGTGGGGAAGCACGTGTGGAAGAGGCTCTTGTCGAAACTTCTTTTGAGAACATAATGCTGTTGCCTGCTGGCCCTACACCTGCAAACCCTGCTGAACTCTTGGCCTCGCCCCGTATGGCTATGGTTTCCCGAGAGCTTTCTGAACTTTCTGACATCGTCTTCATAGATTCTGCTGCTTCTTATACTGTCACTGACCCTGCCATCCTGGCCCCAATTTCTGACGGTGTGCTGATTGTTGTTCGGCAGGGTTGGGTTCGTGATGAGCCTCTCCTTTCCACCTTCAGCCAGCTGGATAATGTGAATGCCAACATCCTTGGCGTAGTCCTGAATCGGACCAGCCGCGGTGTACGTGCCCAGAAAGATCAACAGGCTGATCTACCCACCTTTGCCATTGCCCAGGATCAGGCAGACGCAAGTTAACTTCCAATCGTTCTGTCATTGTGAACATTTCTCAACGCTTTCGTTTTTTTGATAAATCGATCCAGATCGCTTTGGCGGTGGCTGTTGGCCTTACTATTGGCCTGCTAACGGTTGCTGTCTCACCATTCATTACATTGGCGTTGGTGTTTGGTTTGCTTGCAGGGGTGGTAGCACTGCGAAGACCAGAGATTGTGATCTTCGGTATTCTCATCTTGACAGCAACGATTCTGGACGAATTCTTCTTCCCCTATGTGGAAGCTGGCCCGGTGCGCCTCTTTGTTTCTGATGTAATGCTCTATGCCCTTTTGGCTATGTTGATGTTGCGTCTCTTCCTTGATTCGAAGTATAAGCCGGTCTCAACACGTATGGATTTCCCCTTGCTACTTTTTTATGGTATTGGGGCCTTGTCCACGGCAGTAGCCATTCTTTTTGCGCCTGATGCCTATAAGCTGGCTAATTTTGGGACCTTATTTGACGATCCCCCTGAGATGATTCGCCTTGCTTTGCCCGAGGTGCGTATCTTCACGTATTATCTAATGTTCTTTATCGTTACCCAAATGATACGCACGAAGAAACAATTCAATACACTGCTCATTGGGTTAATGGTTATGGCCGTGATAACGGGCATTTTCATGGTCATTCAATCTGTAGTAGGGATTGATGCCCCTTTCCTGGCAGGGCGTGTTGAAACTCTCTCAACTGGTGGCCAGAGCTTCGCAAACATAACTCGAGTATTGCCTCCTGGCCAATCCCTGATGTTACTGGGGTTCATTATCTCATCCTCAATTTTGGTATTACAGCGTTTCCGTTTCTGGAACGTGTTCATCATCTTGCAATGGGCAGTGATGGCAGCGGGCGTAATATTTACCTTCAATAGAACCTTCTGGGTTGCCAGTGCATTGGCTTTCCTTCTGTTGATTCTTGTTGTACGTTGGCAAGAGCGTAGCCGTATAGTTGGTTGGGGCTACTTGCTAACCTTTGGCCTTGTCGTTTTGGCTGTGTTTGCTTTCTCTTCCCCGGATTCACAAGTTGCCGCTATCACTGATGCGGTAATAGATCGTTTGAGTACGATCACCTCAATTGAGAATATTTCCAATGATCAGAGTTTTCGTTGGCGCGATGTCGAGTATGAAGGCGCTTTTGAAAGCATTGCCAGCCGACCTTTTCTAGGAATCGGCATTGGGGCTGAATATCGCGATTGGAATTCGCTACTGGATAATCCGCCTTTTTATGATGGTCGCACGTATATTCATAATGGACATATGTGGCTTCTGATGAAAACCGGAGTCATTGGATATCTGGCCTTTTTGCTATTGGGGGGAACCTACGTCTTCAGGGCTTTCCGTAAATGGCAAAGCATTGAGAATGAATTATGGAAGGCTGTTGTGATTGGGGGCGCGCTTACCTTCATTGGTTTGATCCCAGCAGCTATCGCTAACCCGGTCTACATGCAGCCTTTCTGGACCCCTGTCTTTGGAATCATGTTTGCAGCCAATGAATTTATCTACACTCACAGTGAGCCTTCTGAAGACTCAATAGAGAAGGCTCTCAATTGATCAGTGAAATTACTGGTCGCTTTTTAAAGGGCATTGCTTCAATGGGGGTCAGCACGATGTTTGGCATGGTGTTTGGCTTTGTGGGGGCCACTGTGGCCGCGCGTTACATTCCCGAAGAGAGTTTGGGTGTGTATTTCTTGTTGCTTGCTGTGGTTTATTTCCTTGAAGTCATTGGCAATGCTGGTTTGCAACTATCCTCCGCTAAGTTCATTGCTTCTGCCGAAGACGACCAGGAACGCCAGAGTATCGTCAACACCCTGCTGACCATCCGATTGGCGACCATTGTTATCGTTGTGCTATTGGCGATTGTTGCTCGTCCCTGGCTTCTTTTACTTTTCCCTTCCGATCTTTTAGCTGACCTGTTCGTATACGTTCCAATCGTTTTTGCTGTCCAGATTAGTGATGCGACCTTGACCTTCATGATGCAAGGCTTCCATTTGTATCGCAAAATGGCCACCGTTCAGGTCATTCAGGGTGCGCTAAACCTTGGCTTACTCCTGCTCTTTATCATCGTCTTCGATTTTGGCGTGTTGGGCTATATTTGGGCCACTTCGATCTCCTTGTTCGTTTCTGCAAGTATTCGGTTTTTCCTGATACCAGTCCCCAAGCGCCTGGGTGTTGATGTCGATTTATTGAAACGCATTATTCGATTCGGCCTGCCATTGCAGGTCAATGATTTTCTCAACTTCCTTATCGTGCGGGTAGACGTACTCATCTTGGGAGCTCTCATCGGCCCCCGATCAATTGCATATTTAGAAGTGGCGGCTAAGATCCCCAATTATTTTGCGCGTTTTGCGCATGCCCTGCAATCTGTGTATTTCCCCCATATGGCAGAAATGTTCTCGCAGGGTGACAAGAAGCAGGCAGAGGAGATGCTCAACAACACCACGCGTTTTACCTCTTTCATATTGCTGTTTGGCGCATTGCTTTTTACTCTATTTCAGAACGAAGTCATGGTCTTCGTGTTTTCTGATGCCTATGCGGTTAGCGCCCCAGTCCTGGCGATTTTGATGTTGGTGGTTTCTATTGCTGTCATCAATGAGATCCTGGATACGGCTTTTGTATCGGCAGGGCATTCATCCTACGTTATCTTTGTTAATGTCACAGTTGCTATTATTGGCCTGACTGGCAATGCTCTTCTGATTCCTGCTATGGGTTTCACGGGAGCTGCCCTGGCACGCTTATTGGCTGACGTGGTTGGCAATCCCATATCTATCTGGGTGCTGCGCCGTGTCGAGATAGATGTAAAGGTGCGTGAATACCTGCGCTCCTTCGCCATTTTTGGTTTATGCTATGTGTTATATCTTTTCTTTGGCGCAAGTGGAGTACTTCCTCGCTTGCTGATCTTGCTGGTCTATCTGGGTTTGTCTTTGACTTTTTCTGTGATTCGTATGAGTGAAATTACAGCCCTTTTCCACATTTTCCAAACACGTTTGCGCCCTCCGGTGCTTGAGGAGCAATGAGTGGGATTGTATTCATACTCGTCTTACTGTCCGCGGCGTTTATATATCTCGTCATTCGCCGCGTTCTACGCGTCTATCGCCATCTAAGCACGGTCCGCTATCCTAATTTTGTTTATGAAGCGGTGGGGGAGAATGAACTGGGTATTCCAGTATTCACTTATCATTCGATCGCGGATCCAAATACGCCTGACTCTGTGACCGTTGAAGAGTTTGAAAACCACGTCCGTTACCTGGCTGAGAACGGTTACACCACCATCGTGGCGGAGGACCTCTACGGCTACCTGGCCTTTCGTAAATCAATTCCGAAGAAATCAGTTGTCATCACCTTTGATGATGGGCGGGCTACTCAATGGACGATTGCTTATCCGATACTCAAGAAATACGGTTTGAAAGCAGTGTATTTTATTGTCCCCGGGTTGATCCAGGAAGCGGAGGCCCGCCCAAACCTGGAAAACCTTTGGGCAGGGGAAGACAATATTGGTGAAGAGTTAGTCAACGCGGATATTGGAACACAACCTATGGTTTCCTGGGAAGAGGTCAAGATCATGCATCGCAGTGGTGTCATTGATTTTCAATCACACACCATGGACCACACGCTTATCTTCCACGACAAAAAGATCGAAGACTTTGTTCATCCTGATTTTAACTTTGGTTACCATGGCTTTGGTATGCCCTTGCTTAAAAATGGTGAAGATGACTATTTGCATTCCCGACCTGCCTGGGGTGCGCCCATTTATCGTAACCGCCCGCGTATGTATTCTGCCCGCCGTTTTTTTGACGACGAGAATTTGCGCAAAGCCTGTGTAACGCATGTAGAGCAAAATGGTGGCTCACTCTTCTTCCAACGCAATGCTTGGCGTGATGAATTGTTTGATCTGGTTGAAAATTACCGGCGATCAGCAACTTTAAACGAGTATTACGAAACCCAACCGGAACAACTGCAAGCTTATCAGGACAATCTCGTTCGTAGTAAATCCATGATCGAAGAGAGGTTGCCTGGGCATTCGGTCCGACATTTGTGCTATCCATGGCATCGCTACAGCGTTACAGCCAGCTCCCTGGCTACAGCCGCAGGGTATGTGAGCACATTTGTAGATATTAACTCTCAAAAGGTTGGTGTTGATTGGTACAACCCTTATGAGATCAATCGACCTTTGCCAACGAATGAGTTTGGGGATGACCCAAATCTGATCACCAGGATTGATGGTCGTGACAATATCGCGCTCAGTCTGCCTGGTAAAGGGCGGGTCACCTACCAGCAACGGATCCTATCTCGAGTATTCCAGCTACCCTCCTTGCTACAAAGACTTGTATGAGAATACTGATGATCTCTGACCTGTACCCCCCGTACATTAAAGGAGGGTACGAGCTTATGTGTGAAAAGATGGTTTTGGGTCTAAATCAAAAAGGACATGACGTCAGCGTACTGGCCTCTAGTTATGGCTCGTCTCGGCCATCATTTTTACATGCTGCTCACCGCAAATTGCATTATTTAGAGGAAAAATATCGCAACCCGTTTCAACGCCGTTTTATGCAGTTGCAACATGCCTATTTAGGTTGTCGCAATAGTGTTATCGCCCGGCGATTGATAGAAGAATTATCTCCTGATGCTGTGCTTCTATGGAATCTGGAAGGTGTATCTTCACAAGTGTATTTTGGGATTAGTGATTTAGACATCCCTTTGGTCTGGGTACTTGGTAGTCACTGGTTGGCTCACGACAAAGCCGAGTTCGATGAGCCGGTTAGTTTTCTAAAACGCTATTATCGTCTTGGTATGTTGGGGTTCAATGCTTTGAATGAAATTCGATTAGAACAGTCAATATTTGTTAGCCATAGTTTGGCCCAGAGCTATAAGAAGGTGGGTTTTGAAATTGAAGGGTCAGTCATTATTCCAAATGGTGTCCAAGAGAGCCAGATAGGCGCTCGTAAGGAGATCGAAGATGATGACATTGCTCGGGGATTGCAGATAGTTTATGTGGGGAGGATAGAGCCTGAAAAGGGAATTGACATCGCTGTAGAAGCTTTACACATTATATTAGAGGAATACCATATTCCAGATGTCTCACTTACCCTTGTTGGGATCGGTGAGCCTGAATACATCTCTGCATTGGAGCAATCCGCGTCTCAGAAAGGATTGAATGATTCTGTAATATTCGCGGGCTTTCTTGAACATGATCAACTTATGGATAAGTATGCTGAATATGATGTGCTTATATTACCTACGCTCCAATTTGAAGGTTTTGGCCTGACACTCATTGAGGCTATGTCCCAGGGCTTGCCCGTGATTGCCAGTGATATCGGTGGGCCCAAAGATATTGTGGAGCACGGAAAAAATGGGTATCTGGTCACGCCTGGTGATGCTGGCGCGCTTGCAGGACAGTTATTGGCCTTGTGGGAAGAACGCCATAAGCTACCGGAACTTGGGAAAGCGGCCATTGACACTATCCGCGAAAAATTCACTGCTGAACAAATGATAAACAACTATGAAGATTTCATTGAAGCTGCCGTAGCCTAAATATGCGCATACTCATCATCAGCGACCGCATTCCATATCCTGTCATCTCCGGCGACCGTATCCGCGTGTTCAATCTTCTGAAACGCATTGCCCCGCATCATGAAGTTTCCATGGCTGTGTTGCTTTCTGCGGAAGGGGACGAAGAAGGTGCTCAATTCGTCAGGGAGAATTATTGCGAAAACGTTATCACCGCCCGGCACAATCCCATGAGCAAGCTGCGCCACGTCCCTGGCTTCATACGCTACGCAGCCATGGGCCGTCCTCTTGAAGTTAAATTCTACGATTCGCCTGATTTACACACTCAAATTCGTGGCCTGCTTTCGAGAGAGCATTTTGATATTGTGCAGATCGAACACGCTCACATGGCCTTTTACGTCCATGATATTCCAAAAGATGCGCAGACCAAAAAGATACTCGTTTTTCATAACGTGGCCTCGGTGCAGACCGACCGCATGAAGGACATTGAGGGCGGGCCGGTTGATCGTTTCCGGGGCTGGTTGAATTCCCAGATGATGCCGCGTTGGGAGACGAGGATTGCCAATCGATTTGACCGCAGTGTGTCCATGTCGGACGAGGATAGGCAATTATTGCTGGAGGCCAATCCAAAACTAGACGTGGATGTTGTTCCTAATGGGGTTGATACCAGCCAATATACCCCTTTATCGAATACCCGCAAGGGAACTCCCAGCGTCATGTTCATCGGCAACATGAGTTATTCGCCCAATGAAGATGCTGCTCTGTACTTTGCAGAGGAGATTCTCCCTTTAATCTGGGAGCATTCCCCCGAAGTCGAATTCTGGATCGTGGGCCGGGATGTGAGTGACCGTGTAAAAGCGATTGCCAATGAGCGTATCCATGTTACAGGCCGTGTGGATGCCATTGAGCCGTATTACGAACGTGCCTGGCTCTCCGTTGTACCCTTGCGCGCTGGCGGAGGCACCCGTCTCAAGATTCTGGAGGCTATGGCTTTGGGGCGTCCTGTTGTTTCTACGACGGTTGGGGCTGAAGGTTTGGCTGTTGAAGATGGCGCAGACATACTTTTGGCCGATACTCCTGAAACTTTTTCACAGCAAGTCCTGCGACTATTGTCCGATGAAAGTCTCTATAAAGCTGTAATGAAGCAGGGTCGAAAGCTGGTAGAAGAAAAATACGATTGGGACCCCATCGCTGAAAAACAATTGGAAGTGTATGAAGCTTTAGGAACTGAGGCACCCGCGTAAGCTATGGAAAAGAAAGTACTGTTCCTGGCCTGGGTCAATTATCTCAGCCGCAACGCTCTGTTGGCCGATTACCTGGGTGCCTCCATACACTTCGTCACTTATGGCCAGCGGGGCGGCAACCCGCTGCTTTTGCCTTTACGTTACATTATGCAGAGTTTCCTTACCTGGCCCATTCTGCGCAAAGAAAAACCGGATGTGATTGTCGTTCAGGTGCCGCCTCTACCCTCTGCTATCGTGGCCTACATTTATGCAGTCTTCTTCCGCGCTCGTATTGTGATCGACACGCATTCATCTACTTTCATTTCCTTCTGGCGTCGCTTGCTATGGTTGCATCGCTGGCTTTCCCGCCGCGCCTTAACGACAATTGTGCACAACCAGCAGATCAAAGACATTGTAGATGAATGGGGTTGCCACACTACCTACCTCGGGTATATCCCCGGCGATTATCCACAGGGCGAGCCTTATGAACTGGCACAAGGTTTTAATGTAGTAGCTACCTGTTCCTTTGACCCCGATGAGCCAATTCTGGAAATAGTCCAGGCAGCTCAGTCTGTGCCTGAGGTCAACTTCTACCTCACAGGCAATTCGAGCCGAGCTTCCGAAGAAATACTGGCTTCTAAGCCGGATAATTGTCAATTTACTGGTTATGTTTCCAACGATGCCTATTTTGGCTTGTTGCGTGGTGTGGATGCCATTATGGACTTCACCAAATGGGAAAACACCGTGCTCTTGGGTGCGCATGAAGCTGTATCGTTGGGGCAGCCACTTGTAGTTTCAAACTCCCTGACCTTGCGTGAAAACTTCCCCTCGGGTACAGTCCACGTTCCGAATACGGCAGAGGGCATCGCCGAGGGTGTGCGGCAGATGCAGGCCGAACACAGCCGTTATAAAAAAGAGATGTTGGCCTTAAAAGAACAACTGCAAAGTGAATTTGAGCAACAATTGGCATCCTTACAAAATCGCATTGCAGAAGCCTGATTGTTTATAGGATAATTACATTATGTGCGGTATCGCTGGTGCTTACGAATATAAGAGCAAAAAAACCATTTCTCGCGAGGAAATGGGCAACATGTTGCAGGTTATTCATCACCGTGGCCCGGATGATGACGGCTGCCACCTGGATGACAACTTGGCGATTGGCATGCGCCGTCTGAGCATCGTTGACATTGCTGGCGGCCACCAGCCCATGTACAACGAAGATAACAACCTGGTGCTGGTTTTTAATGGGGAGATCTACAACTTCCCTGAGTTGAGAGAGCAGCTTACCGCCAAAGGGCACGTTTTCAATTCGATGGGAGACACTGAAACCATTCTGCATCTTTATGAAGAATATGGCCTGGATTGTGTTCAGCATCTGCGCGGCATGTTCACCTTTGCTTTGTGGGACCCCGGCAAGAGGCGCCTGTTTTTAGGCCGTGACCGCCTGGGTATCAAGCCACTTTATTTCACAGATGTAGATGGCACGTTTGTATTCGGATCAGAAATCAAAGCCATCCTGGAATATCCGGGTGTCGACGCCCGCCCCAATATGCAGGCCCTTGGGCACTTCCTGACCTACAAATATGCACCCGCGCCCCTCACCATGTTTGAGGGTATCCAGGCTGTCCCTCCCGGTTATTTCGTTACCGTCGATGAACAGGGCGTACGCACCCAAGAATATTGGGACATGTCCTTTGCGCCTTCAGAAAACGGGATACCCAGTGAAGCAGAAGCCAAAGAACATTTGCAGCACCTCCTACGCGAATCGGTTGAAATGCGTCTAATCAGTGATGTACCCTTTGGTGCCTTTCTCAGTGGGGGCGTCGACTCTAGCACTATCGTAGCTCTCATGAGCCAGATCCTCAACCAACCAGTAAAAACCTTTTCGGTGGGCTTCAAAGGTCAGGGTGAGGAATACAGCGAATTGCCTTATGCCCGTATGGTCGCCGAGCAATACCAGACCGACCACCACGAAGTGTATGTGGACTCCTCTGATTTTGTTAATTTGACTGAAAAGATCGTCTGGCAAATGGATCAACCCATTGCCGATCAGGCTGCTCTGGCAACCTACATGGTCGCTGATTTGGCCTCCAAGCACGTCAAGATGGTGCTTACTGGTGAGGGGGGCGATGAGTTATTTGCAGGTTATGCCCGTTATGCCGGGGAGCGTTTTTCCCCATATTTCCGTCCCATCCCACAATTCCTGAAGAATGGCATCAACTCGGCTGCCGGACTTTTACCCGGTATGCGTCGGCCTAAACTTGCGCTAAATGCTTTGCTGCAACCGGATGAATTGCGCCGCCTGACCAGTTGGTTCCCCCTCTTCAACTTCGAACAGAAGCAGCGCCTGATTTCTCCTGAGTTCCGTAGCCAGTTAGAAGATGAATTCTCAACGAGTATCGTTGCTGGGCAAATGGCCCGCACAGATGCCACAGATGTACTCAGCCGCATGTTGTACTTCGATACCAAGATCTGGCTGCCCGATGACTTGCTGGCACGCGGCGACAAGATGATCATGGCTGCTTCCGTTGAAGGGCGTGTCCCCATTTTGGATCACAAGATCGTGGAGTTCGCCGCTTCCTTGCCGCCCAGCATGAAGCTAAAAGGCATGACCAGTAAATATCTCTTGAAGGAAGCTGCCCGTGACTGGCTGCCAGATACGATTATTGACCGTTCCAAGAAAGGCTTCCCAATTCCTATGGCGCACTGGTTCCGCAACGGTGCGCGTGAGATGGTCGACGACTTGCTGCTTTCAGATACCTTTAAGAAGCGCCAGCTCTTTGACCAGCCCTACGTGGAAAAACTCCTAACAGATCACCAGAGTGGCTTCGGGGATTACAGCTCCCAGATCTGGGCGCTTACCAATCTTGAGTTGTGGCATCGCCAGTATATTGATGCTTGATGAAAGAACTGCTCAAGCGCACCCTCTTTTATGGAGCAGGATTGTTCGCCTGGGTCGGCCCCCTGTTTGAGCTTGTCCGCCGTTTTTCAGGCATCGACATCTTTATCCCCTTTTATCATATTGTCAGCAATGATGAAGTTCTGCATGTAAAGCATTTGTATCGCTATAAGAATGTCCAACAATTCGAGGCTGACTTAGACTTCTTCCAAGAAAATTACCAGCCCATCCGCTTTCAACAGCTATATGATCATGTCTTTGACAACAAGCCTCTTCCAAAGCACCCCTTATTGCTGACCTTTGATGATGGCCTGCGAGAAGTGTATGATGTAGTTGTGCCTATTTTGAAGGCTAAAGGTATGCCTGCTGTATTTTTCCTGTGCAGTGGATTTATAGACAATCAAGCATTGTTTCATAAACACAAGGCCAGCTTGATTCTTGAGAACTCGAGTTATGGAGAAGAGAAGGCTTTAGGCGAAAGCCTTTCGTCGGTCAAATACTCCCAGCACGAATCGCTTGATGTCCTTGCGGAGAAGTCGGGTCTATCCTTTCAGGAGTATCTCGACACTCAACCTCTCTATATGATTCGCCAGCAGATCGCCGCCATCCTGGATGACGACCTTTTTGCGATCGGTGCTCACAGTATTGACCATCCAGAATATCCTTTAATTCCATTGGAAGAACAGATTCGGCAAACCAGAGAAAGCACTCAATTTGTCCGCCAGACCTTTGACCTGGATTACTCCACTTTTTCTATGCCTTTTCACGATATTGATGTTTCGCAAGATTACTTCGACGCCATTTTAGGTGACGATATCGTGGATATTTCCTTTGGCATCGAAGGCACCATGCAGGAGGATTTTGACCGAAATTACCACCGTCACAATATGGAAGGTGGTTCCTACCCGGCCCGCAACATGGCGTTTGTTTATTACATTGTTGCAATCCTGCGCCGCTTGCTTGGCACTCATCGTATCCGGCGCTCCAGGCTGGCTGTCTAAGACATTATGGCTGCTCGCATTTGTATGTTGGTTCACCAGGATTTCTTCCGTGACGCCCGCGTCAAGCGCTATACGGACGCACTCCTTGAACGAGGAGCCGAAGTTGATGTCATCTGCGTGCGTTCTGGCGATGCCGAACAGCCAGTTTCTTACCATGAGAATTTGAAGGTCTACCCGATCCCCATGAAACGGGGCTACCGCGGGGTGGTGGACTACTTGCTTGAATACACCTGGGGTTTCCTGCTGTACTTCCTACGCCTGACCAGCTTGTCCCTTCGTCGTCGTCATCAGGCTATCCACGTGCATAACATGCCTGACTTTTTTGTGTTTACTACAGCCGTACCGAAGATGCTTGGGGCTGAGATTATCTTGGACATCCACGACCCCATGCCCGAGTTTTATGCTTCCAAGTTCGAACGCAGCATGGATAGCTGGATGGTGCGCATTATGCGCTGGCAAGAGCACCTTTCCGCAAGGGTGGCTGATGTGATGGTCACGGTTAATGATGCTGTCAAACACAATCTGTCCTTGCGCGGTATTCCAGATCAAAAGATCACCGTGGTCAGTAATTTCCCCGACCCCCACATCTTTGTGCGCCAACCCGCTGCGCAGGGTGAAGAAAGCCCATTTACCCTAATCTACCCGGGAACTTTGGCCTCCCGTTATGGTCTGCATGTTGCCATAAACGCCCTTCCGCAAATACGGCAATCAATACCGGGTGTTTGTTTGGTTTTATTGGGTCACCAGGTGGATTACGTAAAGGAGTTGGAAGATCTCGCACAAGAATTACAAGTTGCCGATTGTGTCGATATCCGTGACGTGGTCCCCATTGGACAGGTTCCAGCCGCAATGGCCCAGGCTGATTTAGGTATCTATCCTGCACTCTATGATATACACATGGACGTGGCTACCCCTACTAAAGTGCTTGAATACGCTATGATGGGCTTGCCGATACTTGCCACACGTCTCAGTGGTATCGAGGCTATCTTCGATGATGCAGCGGTGAGTTATGTGCCTCCCGGCAATGTAGAGGCCTTTGCCCAGGCCGTTATTGATCTGCATGCTGATCCAGGCAAACGGGCCGAACTGGTAAAGCAGGCCGATGTCGAATTTACTTCTACTCATTCCTGGGCGCAGGAATTCAATAAATATGTGGATTTACTGCGTTCCTTAGGCTTATCTGTCTAACTTGACCAATCATGTCCGTTCAATTGCTTGTCCAACATCCAGATACTTACTTACCCGAACGACAATACATCTTCGAGGTTCTATTAGGCGAATTCCTGGGAATTGAATTTGAGACGCGCACCATCGAACAACCCGTAGTGCGCATCACTAGATTGGAAAGCATCGACAAGAAAAAACTACGTCTTACAGATACCCTTTTCCAAACCCCGCCAGACCAGTGGCTTGCTGCTCTCTCATTGCCAGAGCAGCCAATAACAAACTGGGAGGTTGATGATGATCTTTCTTCGGCGAGCTTGATTAGCAATACCTTGCCAGTCATTTACGGGCGCGAACCATTTTATGCCCGCAGTGAGAATGTGATTGATATCGGTATTGATGTGTTTGGCAGCAGCTTCTTTCAACTCACACGTTATGAGGAAATGGTCAAGTCGGATCTAGATAGCTATGAACGTTTTCCTGCTTCGGCCTCCCTGGCTCTCCAGGAGGGCTTTCTAGAGCGCCCCTTGGTCAATGAGTACCTTGAGTTGCTTTGGGCGGCTCTCCAGGCCCTGTGGCCCGGCCTAAAGCGCAAACCTCGTGAACCTCGCATCTTCCTCAGCCACGACGTGGACTTTCCCTTTTGCAGTATCGGTTTACCTCTGACTGCGGTCCTCCGTCAAAGCACTGGTGACCTCCTCAAGCGCAGGCAGCCGCGCCTGGCATCGCGTCGTATGCGTTCTTACTTCCAGACCCGCCGCGGCAATTTAGAGAATGATATCTGCAATACCTTTGATTTCATCATGGATGTTGCCGAGGAGCATAGCCTCAAAAGTGAATTCTATTTCATTCCCACCCATAGTGGCGGGGAGATCGATGGCTATTATTCTCTGGATGATGCTGAGATACGCCAATTAATTCGTCGGATTAACCGGCGTGGGCATGACTTTGGCTACCATGGCAGTTACAACACTTTTCTCGACCCCAAAACGACCAAAGATGAAGTGGATGTATTACTAAATGTTTTGGAGGAAGAGGGAGTAGTTCAGGATGCCTTTGGAGGGCGTCAGCATTTTTTGCGTTGGCGCAACCCGGCCACCTGGCAGAATTGGGCTGATGCCGGCATGGCTTTCGATAGCACCCTCGGATTTTCAGAGCACATCGGCTTCCGCTCCGGGACATGTTATGAATACCCTGTCTTCAATCTCTTCACACGTGAGCCATTGTCCCTCCGAGAGCGCCCTCTGATTGTCATGGACATCACATTATTCCCCGGGTATGGGCACATGAACCTGGCCTGGGATGAAGCTGTGGCCCGTTCTGTGGCCTTATATGAAACTTGCAAAATACTTAGGGGAGATTTCACCTTCCTGTGGCACAATAACCACTTGGTCACACCCCAGGAAAGAGAGTGTTTTAAATCGATACTTACTGCGATTACAGATAGTTAAAGGTAATGGAATAATGAAGTGGAAATTCATCCTTATAGGTACTTTGTGCCTTGCCACTGTTTTGCCCCTGATGGGTAGTACTTCAGCGGCTATGGCCCAAAATGCTGGAGCTACATACTATGTTGCCCCTGATGGTTCAAATGACAACCCGGGAACAATTGAAGCCCCCTGGGAATCTATTCAATATGCGGCCGACAATGCCTCACCTGGGGACCTAATATTTGTCCGTGGTGGCGTCTACAACGAGATCATCGAATTCAGCCGTTCCGGCACGAGTTCGGCTCCCATCGTTTTTCGTAATTACCCGGACGAACAACCGCTAATCGTGAGCCCGGATTGGTCGGGCTTTGTGTTTGTTGGTGTGGAGTGGATCGTGGTGGATGGTTTTGCACTTACCGATATGACTAATGATGGCATCTTTATTTCTGACGCTCACAACATCGAGGTCAATAATTGTGAGGTTTATGGTTCGGGCAATATCGGCATTCACATCGTCACTTATGAAGGTCCTGCAACCAACAATACTGTGCGTAACTGTAGTGTGTACGATAATGGTGGTGAAGGTATTTACCTGGATGTCAAAGCCGATTCCCCCGCAGTTGTTGAGGACAATATTGTCGAGAACAACCTGGTCTTCAACAACGCTTATGAGGGTATCCAGAACACGCATGAAAGCGGTGCAGAGCCAAAACCTAGCGGCACCCTGATTCGGAACAATTACATCTATAACAATGGGCCTGATTGGGCTACCTTGGATCTCGGTGGGGATAACTTGCGTGTGATCGGCAATGTAATCTATGACAACAATGCCCCCGTTGGCGGCATTTATTACTCAGGTGGCAGTGGCTCTATCATTCAGGACAACATTATCCAGAACAACCAACATTCCTGGGCCGTTGGGGCCAGCATTGTGCTGGACAATATCAGTTCCTCGGTAGTCATCGATAACCAGATCGTGGACGATTGTGGCAATGGCTGTGATGGCATAATTGTGCAGTCTCCAGGACTAAATCTAGACATCAGGAATAACACCATAAGCACAGATCCAATAAGTTTTGAAGTGCCTGATGGTGATATTGAGCCAACTGTTACCCCTCAAGCTGAAGAAGCTGTGATTGTTCCTGATGATAAGCCTTTAGTTGACCCCGACACTGGGATTCTGATCGCAGACTAAAATGTCTTTATCCCTCAATCAGGTTGAACGCCTTGACCCCCGTACTAGTTCAGATTGGCTCAAATTAGTTCAAAGCTATGAGAGTGGTGTCTTTGCGTCACCCGCCTGGTTACGTGTTCTAGGCAAAACCTATGATTTCGATGTCTCGGCGTATGTGGTACGTGATTCATCAGGCGCGGTAGTTGCTGGCATCCCATATTGTGAGATCGATGACATTTTTGGCAAGCGCATCGTGGGCTTGCCTTTCTCAGATTTCAGTGACCCCATTGTGTCATCTCCCGAACATTGGACGCTGCTTTCCGAAGCTCTTCTTGCACATCAAGCCCCTGTGACTCTGCGTCCGCTGCACAATGTCTTGCCACTCGATGATCCTAACTTTGATCAGGTCAATAAAGCCAAATGGCACGGCCTGGACTTGACCCCAGAAGTGGAAGAGTTGCGTGCCAATTTGCATCCCCAGACTCGCCGTGGCTTGAATAAGTCCCAACGAGAGGGTGTGGAAATCATCGGGCTGGATGACCTGACTGGCATGCGCCAGTTTTTCGAATTACACCTCGGCATTCGCAAGAATAAATATCGTTTGTTGGCCCAACCTTACAGTTTCTTTGCCAACATCTGGAAATGTATTTTGCAGGAACAAGCTGGTGTTCTTTTCGCAGCCAGGTATGATGGGCGCTTTATTGCCATGGCAATGTTCCTGGCATGGAAAGACACGTTCCACTATAAATTCTCTGCTTCGCTTTCTGAGTACCTGAAACTGCGCGTGCCTGACCGCCTTATCTGGGAAGGGATTTCGTATGCTAAAGAGAACGGTTTTTCGGCCTTTGATATGGGTTTGAGCGACTGGGACCAAACTGGTCTGGTGGAGTATAAACGAAAATTTAACCCCCAGGAAAAAACTATCTCTTTCCTCCGCCATAATCCGATGAATAACTCTTCAGCCAAGAATACAAACTTGCGTCCCTGGCTACCCAGGGCAACCCGTCTGTTTACCCAACCTTGGATCCCTGATGGACTTACGGAAGGTGCCGGGGCAGCTCTTTATCGTTATTTTACCTAGCCTGAAAAGCTTTAATTTCGTACAATAAGATTTGTACGCAGACAATCCGGAGGAAATCGCCACAGATGCAACGTATTCGCCGCGCAACTATTTTACTGATTCTGGCAATCGGTCTGTTTGCTGCACTTACCAACCTGGTCGTTGCTTCAGATACGAATTTGCAGGTACGTGGTTATGCCTTTGCCATTGCGTTGGCGGCCGCCATTTTCAGTATGGTTTGGCCGAGCAGGAGCCGTCTGTACTCAGCCATTTCCATCATAGTTTGGATAATCGTCTACACAATTGTGTGGCACATCCTTTTCCCCAGGATAGCATTTTTATCTGGAGAAGCGGCTTATCTCACGGTTGTTGAGATCATTATGATTGTGTTGGTTCTTGTCGTCACGCAGAATCTTTCAGTCGATTTGAAGGATGTTGAAAGCAGTTTGTACGACCTGCTGCTAAGTGAAGACTCGATCCCTGTCGCAGAAGAGTTGAGCGGTGATATCGAAAAAGAATTCTATCGCAGTCGTCGCCACAAACATGCGTTATCCTTGATAGTCATAAAACCAGAAGAAGAGTTAAACGCAGCCCAATTGGGCCGGATCCTCCAAGACATGCAGCATAATCTGCAGGATCGCCAGATTCTTTCCCGCCTTGCTCGCCATGCGAACAAACACTTGCGCAAGACCGACCTCGTAATGGCTCAAACTCGGGATAATCAATTAATTGTCCTGACACCGTATACTGATATAGATGGTGCTGGGCTTTTAGCCGAACGTATTCAACAGGAATTGGATGAGAGTGTAGGTATCCAGAGTGCCGTAGGTGTTTCAGCTTTCCCCGACGATGGTATCGCTTTAGAAGACCTTGTCGAACAAGCCCGTGATCGCATGTAGAGAACAACTTGCAGATTCAATTAAAAAGAAACCCCTGCTATTTCAATGGCAGGGGTTTCTTTTGTTTTCTAGTAGTTTATTATCTGCGTTGCCGATTACGAATATTGTTGTACACGCCAACGGCTAGCAGAGTAATCCCTACGCCTATTAAACCGTAGATTAGGTAAGTAGTTGTTGTAGGCTGGCTGGGTGTTGGCTGGGGTGTGAATTCATCAGCTTCTCCCGTCAACAACTCGCCTTGAGTGGCATCTTCAGTAATTGGTTCAAGAGGTGGTGCTTCTTCACCCAGTTGGCTGATCACACTCTCGATAGGGCGTAAAAGACCTTGGTATGTTTGTATCGCTTCGACGGTAGCACCGATCACGTAATTTACATCCCCGTCAAAGGTGCCAAATGAATCGCCTTTACTGTAAATATCCAATGACCATGCCAGACCTTCATCTGACGTCCCCGTGATGGCTGTAATGCCCCTCTGTGGGTTCCAGGGGGTAGCCGTTACTTCAATCAAACCGACGCTGTAATCTTCTGGTAAGCGGTAGACGATGTTGCCTACGGTCTGTTGCAAGGTGTCTTCGGCCACGAGGAATGGTTGAGGTAAGACATCATTCACACTGCTGATAGTAGCGTTTTCACTAGGTTTACCGATAGCCACGATGTTGAAATCCTCATGCACAGCAGGATCCACTTCTTGGCCTATAGCAATATCGATGTTATAGCTATCTACTGAGGATACGGCGCCTAATTCATAGCTGATGAGAGCCAGCGAAGTCAGTTCTGTTGCTGTTGGATCAGAGGGAAGTGAGAACAGAATGTCAGGGTGCGTAGTCAGATAGTAGAAAGGTTCCGTAAACAGGACTTCTGCATCTTCTGAAACTGATGCCAGTTGATAGGGAATGCTGAGCAGACTATCGCCGCGTACTCGTAACCAGTTACTGCGTTGTTCGTAATCTACACAATCCTGGTCGACCTCCATCAATACCTCAAGCCGGATTGAGTTTCTGCGTCCTGGATTTAGGTCAGCCGGGTTGATCGGAACGATGATCTCTTTGGTGCCCTGTATACTCGTGTCGATTGGTGCACTTCCTGCTGCCAGATTATTAACTTCGATGTTGATGATGGAGTTAGAGTTACTTAGATTTGCGGAATGTAAATACGCCAATTTGAGGATGACATCATCAGTGATCTGCCAGTTGTTTGGTACGAAGAAGGAAATGAATACCTCATGGCGTCCAATGCCATAAAAAGTTTGGTCGCCAGCTCGCAGGTCTATGAAACTTAAGGTTCGCAGGTTTTCCTCAGCAAGATTGGCTTCTGGATTGACATCCTGGATTACTGCTATCGTGCCGGTTAATCCTAGTTCTGGCTTGCGCGGCGACTCCAGGGCTTTGGCGGCCAGAAGGACACCTTCAGGTGTATTGCCGCTCACTACGAGGAATGAATTGCGGTCATTGATATGGGAGCGCATCAATTGCAGAACGCCGTCCCCATCTTCAACCGTGTAAGCCCCAAATCCGACGATACCTTCATTCCCCAAGGTTGTAGGCAGTTGACCAGTAGCATAAAGCCGCTGAATAAAGAGATTGTTTGAAGGTTCCCCAACTGCGATGGCGCTTGAATTTGCCAGGGTTACTTCAGTAGCCTGGGATGCGGGCATCATCTCCACTTCCAGCGCACCGGAAGAAGAGCGACCCAATGACGCTGCGATGGTTGCTGCCGCGGCCAGGTCGTTTTCGGTGTAGTCATCTGGGATGACAATGGGCAGTTTTTCAGGAATGAAAGATGCCTGCACCAAAGGTGATGGATATGTTGCCATATCGAGATTGGGCTCAATGCGATTAAAAGTGACATCCAGGAAGGAGTCGTTGTATACAGTTACTACCGGATCGGTTTCTGTGTCGCAGAATTGGCCACGAATATATTCGATGCGGATCTGGTAATCGTTAAAAGGATTGTCGGTGCGGCGGACAGACCGGAAGGGGAAAGGAATGCTGATGGTTTGGTTTTTACCGGGCTGTGGTGTAAAAGCTTCAGCCAGGGCATCATTGATATAAACCTCAATAAAGGGCAAGTCTCCCTGGATCACACCATCAAAGACCGCATTATCCTGGCCCAATAATTCCATGTCGTACCGCAACTGAATAACACTAACTTCATCGATCAAAGTCCAGTAGGTTGGTAAGCTCACTCCGAACGACCAGGCATCTGGATGGTGCAGGCTGAAGGTTGGTTGGTCGAGTTGCTCGAAAGTGAATTGTGCCCTGGTCGAGTAGGTGCTTACGTCTGGCAGTGGTGTGGGTGTCGGGGTAGGTTCTTGGGCTGGTTCTCTTTGCGGTGGTCCAAAAACAGGTAAATCACCTGTGAATGTGCCACTCTGGGTTGCATTTTGAGGGGATGAGATTTCATCCTGAGTCCTACTTGCACTCGCGGGAACTTGACTGAAAGCAAGGCCACCGATTGCAGTGATGGCAAGCAGGAGGTACATAAGGATTTTTTGCGTTTTATTCATTCGAATCTGACCATCCAATAGTGGGGAATGTGCCACTATTTGCTGCTTTGGCACACAATTGGCGAATTGTAACATAGCGTTTTACGAGTAATAATTCCATGGGAATCCTTGCAAAAATGATAGCCTTTCTTTAGTCTTCTGGTTAAGTCGAGAGTTTAGTGTGAAAAGGGTTGTTGCTACTACTACCAGAGGCCAGGAAGACTATGGCTAAGATCAGTTCAGTGGCCACCAATGCCAGGGCAGCGCCTGCTCCAGCAAGCTTCAAAACCAGAGTTGGGTAAATCACAAGAGCAGCTACGAAAGTGACAGTATGTGCCCATACTACCTTACATTCGTGCCCAGTCGCCACTAGCTGCACTGATTGCTTAGCTGTCCAGGCATAGGGCAGCAACACCCAGATGCCTATTTGTAAAACAAGTATGGCTGCTCTAAATTCTTCGCCATATAGCCATTTGATTATATTGGGAGCCGTAACGGTAATAAGCAAGGCAATTGCCACGCCAGTTACGAAGAGGAACCAAAATCCGCTTCCGCCAAGTTGTCTCATGGATTCTTTTCTGTCATGGTTCCCCTGGAGCGTCGCCAGCCTGGGTAACAAGGCCCCAAGAAATGCAAAATGGATTAATTTAGATCCTTCGATTATGCGTAAGGCTGCTGAATAAATCCCTGTCTCTCTCTCGGATGCAATAAAACTTAGTGAGAATATCCCCATTCTTTGCAGAAGTAATCCCACAACCGCCAGTGCGGCGAATGGCAGGCACTGGCGAGAAAAGTCAATGATCTTGTTTTTGGTGATCCCCCAATCTATCGCAAAGTCTTTTGTGTATCTTCGGCTAAGCCAACCTGCGAGTATGGCTGATAAAAAATGTGTGAGCAATAATAAGCTTGCGATTGCAAGGATGCCTGCGCCGTTGAGCAGGATGATAATCCCCAATCCGATCTGGAAGACGGCACCCCCCAGATTCATAAGAAAGAACAGGTCCATTCTCTCTGCGCCGCGCAAAATGGCACTGAATACACTAAAGAATGCTAAGGGAATTAGCGCCAGACTGTAGACCCTGATGGCTGTAATGGCTTCCGTTGTGCTGAACGGCAGTTGGTTTGCTAGACTTTGAAGCACGACGATGTAAATGATCGATATGCCCACTTGTAGCCAGATGGCATTACCAATCAATTGCCTATCTACCTTTTCCCGGCGCGCTATCTCCCGGATCAGGAGTGTGTCCATTCCAAAACTTGAGACCGTGTTTCCAAGAAATATGCTTGTTGTGATAAAGCTGTATTGCCCCAACCCTTTTTCACCTAAAAATCGTGCTAGCAAAACTGCAAAGATGAAGCCCAGACCTTGCGAACTGACACGTGCCAGTAATAGCCATGCGGAGTTTCCCGCTAACTGTTTGATCTGGGAAGACATTATTGGGACTTGTGGCCGATGAGCAACTCAAACTTGGCAGGTTCACGTCTCATCAGTATGCCTGCTTTTAGCGGCCGCAGCTTCCACCCCAAACCGAAATCAGGTGTTATACGGCGCCATCTGATTCCCAGCTTTTCTCCAAGGGAATCAACACGGCCATATGTCAGGTAATTTTCGCTGTTGATCGCATTCGATGGGAAGCCATGTTTTTGTTGAAACGCTTCTTCACGCTCCTGTACCATTTGCCACCCACTCTCTCCATCCATATAGATAGGGCTGTCCATCACAACCAGTATCCCATCAGTTTTCAGGCAGCGTAAGCCTTCCGTGAGTGTGACACCATAGTGCTCAGAATAATGCAGGGCGGCGTTGTAGATCAGTATGTCAATTTGCTTGTCTTTGATTGGCAGGTGATCAAATTCGGCTTGCATGCGCGTGAAGTCAACATCGTAATATTTCTGGGCCCCCAGTCCGTCCCAATCATTCACCAGTAAATCTACCGCGCCAAGAGCGTGGCCTCGCTTTGCCAGTTGGTGTGAAAGCCAGCCATTGCCTGCGCCTATGTCAAGGATTGTCATAGGCGATAATTTCTGCTCCGAAGGTTCTAAGACTTGTTCGAGTAAAGTATCCAGGCTCGCGGCCCGGATGCGCCAATCTTCTGGACGCTTGCCGGAAATGTCTTCATAAGGCAAGGCCCGGTAGTAGTCCTTGTCCCTTTCCCCACGCCCCTCTGCTTTTCGCACAGCTTCATATTCTTTGATGAATTGCTTGAAGTGATTTGCGCGGTCAGGGGGCAAAAACCGCCAGATGCCATCCAGACATTTATAGCTGTATTGCCTATCCGCTGTACTTAACTCATTGTCTGAAACATTTTCTAGCGACTGGCGGCTTGTTGGGCAAGCCAGGATTTCTTTGCTCAATTGCATGCTTGATTTCCCACAAGTTGCTTATGGCTGGTAGCGTGCCGAAAGTATAAAAAAATCTCCCCAGCCGTTGAAGGGTCGCCAATGACCAATGGTTTCGTCTATTCTAACCAGCATCCTATACAATTTGGGGTGGCGCTTTGCAAAGCCGTCATTGTCGGCCGGGGGAGCGCAAGTGGACAGTCCTTGAAGTTTGACCACTTCAAAACCCGGACCTAAAGCCTGCATCACATCTTTCGGTGAAAAATAATAGGTTTGGAATTCTACACCCTCCACATTGGCTCGAATGCCATCTTTTTGTAATCTACGTGTGGTGGTTCTCCAATCGCCTTTCAGAGCCGCTCGCCAATCCCAGGGTGTCACTCTGGGCATGATTACCCATGTAAGCAGTTTACCCGGTTGCAGCAATTTTGGGATGTGTTTCGTAACCTCCCTCAAATCGGAGATGCAATTCAAGCCACCAAAATTGGAATAGATATGCTGGAAGGGACCTTTAGAAACTTGATGCAATTCAGTGAATGATAATTGTTCCACGCTGAGCAAGGGGTTTAAGCCCATTGCCTGTATCTTGGAGCCGATCTGTTTCACCATCCCTGGTGAGATGTCTGTTGCATGCACTTGAAAGCCCTTTTTTGCAAAATGTACGGCATCTGCACCTGTACCCGCATTCAACTCCAGGATGTGGTCTCCCGGCTCCAAAAAAGATTGCACTTGGGCATACACAGTTTGGCGCATGCGGGTCAGGTTTTCGTGATCAACCCCAAAGTCATCGTAGACGAGCGCTTTGCGTGAAAAAGCCTCGGCTACCTGGGTGAAATCTTCATTCATTTTGAGGGGAGGGTTGGGCCGCTGCTTCTGGCGAGAGGATTTGTGGCAATGGCCCCATGCTCTGGTGTGGCAGGGTTTCCAGTCGCTTTAGGCGCAGGCGCTCCATCGGTAACGAAAGCCAGTAATAGATTATCACTGCCACCTGCCGAAAGGTCACTCTTTGTGCCTTCTTGAGCCGTTTCCATATCTTGGCCGCGCGATATTCCTTGTGGATCACAGTGTGCAATTTGCGATAGAAATCTGTGGCAAAAGGCCCCTGGTACATCATGTCCAGGTCGCTGGAATCCACCCAGTTTTGTTTTATACCTAATTGACCTTCCACTGCTTGGTAAAACTTGGTACCTGGCAAGGGGTAGGACACAGAGATACCAATGTCATCTGGTTGGCAATCTCGCAGCATCTGGATGGTTTTTTCAATATCTGCACGCGTCTCACCCGGGTAGCCGAATTGCAGGAAGAAGGCCACTTGAAAACCAGCCTCATGAATGGCCTGGCTGACTTGATAAATCTGTTCAACCTGAGTGCCTTTATCCATTGCATCCAGGATGTGTTGCGCGCCTGACTCTGCCCCGATCCAGGTGATCTCACAGCCTGCTTTTGCCAGGGCCTCAATCTCACCTTCCCGCAATAACAGGTCGGCGCGGTTAAGGCACTTGAAGGGGGTGGCTGCATCCAGCTCTTCTACTACATCTGCAAAACGCGGTAGCCAGCCCGGCTTGAGACCAAAGATGTCATCTGCAAACCAGATATGGTCGGGGGCATAATTCTCCTTCAACCAGCGCATTTCCTCGGCCACGTTCTCAGGGCTACGGGCGTTGTAGCGTTGCCCCCAGATCGGTTTGGCGCACCAGTTGCAATGATAGGGACAGCCGCGTGTGGTCACCATGTTCATCGAAAAATAACCGTGTCGCTCCAACCAGACAGCTTTATATTTTTTGACGTTGATCAAATCCCATGCTGGGAATGGCAGGCTATCTAGGTCCTTGATATCAGGCCGCCGCGGGTTGACTTTGATCTCTGACCCATCTTTATAAGCCAATCCAAATATTGAACTGAAATCATTTTGCTTCTCAAGGCTATTTAGTAGTTCTGCCAGGGTATATTCCCCTTCACCGATCAGCACGAAATCCGCTCCCCGTCCTAGATAGGCAGCGCTATGGTCGCTGGCATCTGAGCCGGTGACAATCACAGTACAGCCGCGTTCCCTGGCCATTCCGATCATCGTGAAAGCTGCCTGGCGCATGCGCAGCAAGCACATCTTGGACAAATAATTAAAGTTGTCCTCGTAGATGATCGCATATTTGGGGTTTTCCCGCTCAAGAGCCTGTGCCCATTCATCCTCAGACTCGGCCAGCATGGCATCAAACAATGCCACTTCATGCCCCTGTTCCCGCATGTAGCTGGCCGCGTACATGGTGCCAAGCGGTGGGTAAGGCTGCATTGCCTCCCAGAGCTTGGGGTCAAAGTGCAAGTAGTAGGATTGCCCGAACAGCAGCTTGCTCATACCAGGCTATCCTTCAGGCTTTCCAGTCGGCTTGCATAAGCCTCCTGAGTACTAGTACCATGGCCATCAAAATGCCCTTTGCAATAATTCGCCGAAAAGCTGGTTTCAATTGCATTTGGATTCTGGCTGTGAAACTTGCTGATCTTGCGCTCCATTTCCCATGCTTCGAGTTTCTTGCCGAGGGAATTCCGCAAGGGCAATTCCAACAAAGCTTGTAGCGACTTTATAACTCGAATGAGCCTAATCTCTGGCCGAGGAATACCTTCCGCATTGGGTAGCCAATCGTTTACCCAGTTATTCTTCTTTCGGATCTCTCCGTAAACACTCATACCGCTCAACGGGACCATTTGGGTCAATTCTCTGGCCGTGAACAGGCTATGGTCTTCAAAATGCAATGCATTTGTAGTAATTAAATAATTGGGGCATAGCGTAACACCAAACCATCGCGAGATGCGGTCCAGCCCCAGAATCATGGCGCGGCACAGCCACAAGCGCTCCGGCTCAGTAACGATGAGGTAATCCACATCGCCATTGTCTTCCACATTGTCAACCGCCAGGGTGCCCGTGATAGCTACCATGCGCACGAAAGGAATATGGGCGATCAACCAACTCCACAGGTGGGTTTTGCGCCAAAAGACATTCGCAGCCTGTGAGCGTTCCTCCCGTAAGCTAAAGTGTCCAGTTCTATCAGGAAGTGCAAAATGCCCATTATTGCGCGCAAGCCCGGCCATTTGTCTTAGGGCTCTATCTATTTCTGCCTCTGTAGCAACACAGCCCAGGTAGCGCTGGATCTCTCGTGTGTCGAGCGGGTACTCAAAAATATCCGAGTAGGCCAGTGTTTCCAGGATAGCTTTCTTTAGCTTTACTTCGCCCATCTTATTTTTGCTCTTCGAGTGCCAGTTTCTGGGCCAGTTGTTTCTGACGCACGTGTAAACTCTGTGCAATGGTATACCCGGAGGTAAAGAAAAGCCCCGTGCTGTAAATTGCGGCAAAAACTGTGATGAAGATATTGCCAAAATAGATCCCCATCCCCACGATCCCCAGATTGAACACAGCGAATATCAGTTCGTAAAAAATGATTGGGTCCATTTTTAGCTTGTAGTTGCTTTTTACCCAATCATTGCCTCCCTCCGTTGCACCAAATTTAGGTGTGCGCTCGAAAGGAAAGGCTTTTTTCTGGACTGTTTGTAGAGCGGCGCGAACGGTGTTTATCATCATACCCATACCGGCAATCGAAACAAGTGCAATGGAAGGCACTAAAGGCAGCCACTTACGCCCGAGTTGGCTTTGGGCTGTCAGGAAAAACACACTTGGGGCAAAGGCTGTAAGGTTAAATAGAATCGTGATGCCGAACAATGAGATTAGTTGAGGATATTGTTGCGACAGCAACACAACGATTGGATAAAGTAAGTTGAGCGAAAACATTAACACGTGCACCAGATAGCCGGTAAGGTGTAATGTGCTTTGAGCTTTGATTCGCAAAGGGGCCTTGCTTTCCCACACACGAGGGAGCAGCTTGATGGCGCACTCCAATGAACCGCGTGCCCAGCGGTGTTGTTGGCGGCGGTATCCATTCATCGTGACTGGCAGCTCTGCTGGAACAACCACATCTCGTAGAAAATTCGCTTTCCATCCTTTGAGTTGCATCCGGTAAGAAAGATCCAGGTCTTCCGTTAGGGTGTCTGCTGTCCATCCCCCGGCATCTTCAATGGCCTGGCGTCGCCACACACCTGCTGTGCCATTAAAGTTGAACCAATACCCGCCGGTGAAGCGTGCGAATTGTTCAACAACGAAATGTGCATCAATTGACAGGGATTGAATATGGGTCAATAGGGAGTTCTCACTGTTGATGTGCCCCCAGCGGGCCTGCACGAAACCTACTTCAGTATTGCCAAAATGAGGGATGGTTTTCTTTAGAAAATTACGTGAGGGTACGAAGTCCGCGTCAAATAGGGCCATAAATTCCCCTGTGGCACTCTCGAAGCCATTTTTTAGGGCACCTGCCTTATAGCCCTCTCGCTTTTTGCGATGGACATGTTTGATGTCCAGCCCTTTGGCTTTGAGCTGGTCTACCACTTGAGCAATGATCTGGACAGTTTCATCCGTTGAATCATCCAGCACTTGTATTTCCAACTTCTCATTCGAGTAATCCATTTGGGCTGCGGATCTGATAAGACGCTCCGCAACGTGCCGTTCATTGTATACAGGCAATTGCACTGTCACTCTCGGCCATTCATCAACTTCGCTGATTTCCTCTGATCCGCGCTTGTTTTGCTTGGCTGCCTGGTAGCTTAAATAAAAGAAATTTAAGCCGTATGTGAACAGCATACTTACGATCATCAAGTAAAGAATAGAGATGAAGATAATTGCGATAGCGGTCATGCAGTGGCCTCTTGAATATTGGCTGTATTGATTTCTGTAAGATACGCTGACCCCCACATCCCCCAAACGATCCATTGTGCCAGCCTCCCAGGGATCAGGAACCAGGTGTAATAATCAAACAATCCCACAATGGCTGTGCCCATCAACATGGCTGAAGTTGCGATCAAAAATGGGCCTCTTTTTAATCGTTTGCTAAAGAAGAGTACCAGCCATGGGCCAACAATGAGTATCCCGAAGAATGTGGCCCCCAATATGCCTATGTCCGTGGCGGCGTTCAGTAAAGCAACATGCCCGGGCTGATAATAAGTGGGGAATTCAGGATATATAATTTGGATAGCTTGTGGTGTACTTCCCAGCCCTACACCCAATAGACCATTCTCAAAGAAGATCTCAGTACTGATATTGTTCAAATAAGCTCGTTCTTCCAGGGATGCATTTTCCGAGGGTACTTCTGCAAAAGCGTTGTCACTACCCAGGCGCGAACCCAGCGGCTCAAATATAGAGTTCCTTAACGGCAAAGCCAGTACAACTGTAGCCAGCGCGAACCAGCCAAATTGCCATAGGGCCTTTCTGTTAGTTTTTAGAGTCAAGAGGAGGATGACAATGATTCCGCCTGCAAACGCCAACCATGCGGCCCGTGAGTAGGTTGTTATTAGGGCCAAAGCACCCGCTGAAAAAATCGGCAAAACTACTAGTCGACCCCGTCTCTCGCTTTGCACAAACCAGCCTGCCAAAAACAGCAACCCAAAAGCCAGGATGCCTCCGAGGATATTGGGGTGGTCACTAAGGCCGTAGGCTCGCAGCCAGCGCTCTCCGTTCACATTTACAATGCTGATACCACTCCAGTTGGGGTCCAGTGAATATTCCCCTAGAAATTGTAAACCTATGTCCGATTGTGTCTGGAACTGTAATAGAGCCACTGGTGCCTGGATGGCGATCATAATGCTGATAGGTTTGATTATTCGATCAGTGGATTTGATCTCATTGACAATGTAGAGATACAGGCCAAATAGCAGTGCAAAGCGTACAACATGATAGAAGGATAGTGCCCTGTCTACGGATACGATCACACTGAACAATCCAATAAAACTCAAGGCTACAAGCGGCCAGGTGATCAAGGCTGGCCCCATATCGATTCTCTTTTTCGAGACAATCTTCGCGATTCCCCACAAGCTTATGGTTATCAACACTGCAACGTCGCTGGCAAACAGAATGAAATCAGTATAATCATTCCAGATAGTGCCAACTTGTCGCGGCCATTGTGCCACCCTCAACCTGAATGGCATCAGGATCACAGTTGCACTAAAGGCCAGGAAAGCCAAAGTATAGAATATTTTGATGGTTTTATTCCGAGAAAACAAAATTATCGATTGCAGTAAGGTAATTCGAATCTATGAATAAGCTGGCCAAAAAGACATCAGCGAACTATACACGTATCATCAGGGCTTGTCAACGTGAGCATCCACTTTAAGGGAGAGCGACAGCCGCGGGTGGCAATTGTGCATGATTGGCTAGTTACGCCAGGAGGCTCCGAGCGTGTCCTGGAGGCTCTCCTGCCATTATTCCCTGATGCTCCGATCTACACGCTGATCTACAAGCCCGAAGTATTTCGGTCCAGTCTGATAGGCCAGAGGGATATTCGTCCATCCTACATTGACTGTTTCCCATTTGCACGCCGACTGCATCGCTGGTACTTGCCGCTTATGCCTCATGCCATTCGTCGCTTTGATCTGAGAACCTTTGATCTCATCATTTCCATCAGCCATGCTGTGGCTCATGGTGTGCATATCGATCCCAATCAATTACACATCAATTACATCTTGACGCCAGCCCGCTATGCCTGGCAGCAGCGCGGAGAGTATGCCAGCCTTTGGGGGCTACCGGCCAGGCTTGCCCAAGGCTTTCTGAAATACTTCCGTGATTGGGATCGTGAAGCTATTCGAGGAGTGGATCATTTTGTTGCTATTTCCAACTGGATCGCAAAAAATGTCCAGGATGCTTACAACCGTGATGTTGATGAAGTTATCTATCCACCAGTCGACGTGTTGAGATTCAAGCCAGCAAATCAGCGGGAGGATTACTACATCGTTGTTTCACGTCTGGTTCCGTATAAGCGTATTGACTTGATCGTTCGGGCATTTAATAGGCTGGGATTACCACTTATCGTAGTGGGGGAAGGCCGTGAGAAACAACGGTATTTGCGCATAGCCAATAATAATATTCGATTTCTTGCAAATCAAAGTGATCAGGAAGTTCGCCATTTATTATCCAAGGCCAAAGCTTTTGTCTATGCTTCACGCGAGGATTTTGGGATCGCACCAGTGGAAGCCCAGGCCGGAGGTTGCCCGGTGATTGCCTTCGCGGGTGGGGCTTTGCCTGAGACTGTTATTGATAGGAAAACTGGAATCCTATTCACTGAACAAACTGTCGATAGTTTGGTTGAAGCAATTAATAATTTTGAAGCTAATCCCCGTTCATTTTCGCAAGAGCTTATTACCGGTCATGCTGCCCAATTCAGTCAACAGCGCTTTCAAGAACAGTTCTCGGCCTTCGTCGCTTCGGCCTGGCAAAACCATATTGCAGAACCCCCTGGTCTATAAAGACTAATCTCAAGTCTCTATTCTCTGCTTTCGCCCTCTCTACTCAAAACCATCAAAGTGATATCGTCTGCTTGTTGTGCTTCTCCAAGGAAACCGTGAACTTTATCCAGGATGCCCGCCTGAATAGCAAAAGCCGACTGCCCGAGATTTTCCAGCGCCACGTCGATTAAACGTTGGTCGTCAAAGAATTCGCCTTCCTCATTTTGACAATCTGGGATGCCGTCTGTATAGAGAACCAGGGTATCTCCTGGCTCCATCGAAACAGTTTTGCGTTCCCAGCGTGCCTCCGTGTCGATACCGATTGGCATACCTGTGCGTATCAGACTGTCACATTCCGCGCCTGCTTTGGAAGTCAACAGGAACGGCGGATTGTGTCCGGCGTTGCTGTAAGTCAAGGTGCCTTCTTCAGGGTCCAGCACTCCGTAAAAAGCGGTTATAAATAAGTTGGCGCGCGCATCACTCAATAGGCGCTCATTCGTCTCGCTAAACACGATATCCGGGCGGGCGGGTGACTCGAAGGCGTATGTGCGCAGCAGCGTTCTACCCAACGCCATGTATAGGGCGGCCCCCAAGCCGTGGTCGGTCACGTCTGCTATTACGATGCCCAGGCGGCCGCGCGATAACGGGATGAAATCGAAGAAGTCGCCTGATAAACCCCCGGCAGGTTCGAGAGTCACCGCCAGCTGCCAACCGGGGACGTTGGGGAACTCATTGGGAATGAAGCTGGCCTGAATCTGCCCGGCAAGTCGCAGTTCCTGCGATACGCTTTCGTAGGCCAGTGCCCGTGCGTAATTGTCCGCCTGATTGATGGCTGAGGCGATCTGGTCACTTAGCGTATGCACTGCGGGGAAAAGACCTTGTAGGGACTTCGCGTTCCAGGCCTGGCCTAAATTACGTAATTCCAGATAGATGCCTCCAATGACTTCTGCCTCTTCATGAGCCGTGATAGGTGTCACGATCACGGCTCTGTGTTTACTGTCTTTGTCCGACCATGGCCGTCCTTGACCGGGAAGGAATATCTGTGCCTCGCTAAGTTTGCTAACCCACTCAACAATTTCTTTATGACGTAAGGCCCAATCGTCCGGTGCCTGGTATAAGATGTTTTCCGGGCTCAACCATATGGCCATATTCCCGGAGGGAAACATATTGGGGGCGTGTTCTTGTAACAATTCAGGCAGAGTGGACGCATCTGGGGGAGCATTCAAAATTGCACGTCCCAGACTCTCCAAACGATTGATCTGGCGAGTTTGCTGGCGGCTGCTTTCCGCCACCTGGCTAAAGCGGCGTGTTAGATAGGCTGCCACGAAGATGCCAGACATCAAGAACAAGAATGCAGGGATGCCGTAAAGGGTATATAAGCCGGCTGCCAGGATGGCAAAAGGAGTTGCCAAGGCAGGCAAGCCGCGAGCCAGCCCAAAGAAAACCAGGATCGGTCCTTGCTGTGCTTCCCCAGCCAGCATGGATTGGGTCCACAAGGCATACGCGATGTATGGAATCCACAATAGCATTGAAATTGCAAAGGCAACCAATATGGCTATCATCCCGATCCAAAGGGTGCTTAATTCCAGATTGGGGAGGGGGATGGTTCCGCCCACCGCAGTATAGAGCGTATATGCGATAAGGAACGGCAAGGTGTTTTCTGCAATTTGCATGATGGCGTCGCGCATCTGGTTCCAGCGCGAAGCTTTATTTGGCTGGTCGCGCCAGTTCCATGCCAGGACAAGTCCGTGCCAGATGATCATCAGCCACAAAGCCGTTGGCCCAACCAGTAATAATCCGGATACGGCCACCATTGTGTCGAAAGACCCTACGGAACTTCCATAGCGGTCTTCGCGTAGTTCTACAATCAAGAAGAAGCTGATGCTGTAAAAGATCGCAATGAGCACGAAGTGGGTGGACATCAACAACCAATTGTTGAGGAACAAAGACCAATCTGTGACGGCAGTCAACCAAATCAGGCCAACAAGCGAGGGTACAAATCCATACAGGGTGATGCTCACATCACCCACGCTCACGATCTGGTGGCGTTTTTGCATTTCCGCGATTTCCGGCCAGAATCGCTTGGCAATGTCTCGTAACAGGGGATACATCATGAGATGGCTTTGCTCCAGCCCAAATTATACAAGCGAATGTCTACACCAGCCTTTTGATATGCGTGACCTTCAGCCTATTGCAAAATTTCCGGCTGGACCCCGGTATACCTGGCTCGTGGACGGATCAATTGATTCCGGCCATACTGCTCAATGGCCTGGCCGATCCAGCCTGCCGTGCGCCCAATGGCGAATAAGGCCAGTGGGGCACCTTCGGGTAGCTTTAGTGCCTCAGCTACGGCTACCAGCCCTGTGTCCAGGGCAGGCTTCTTTTCGGTCAACCTTTCCACAGTTTCGCTTGTGGCTGTGATTCTCTGCATGCGTTTATTGTTGCGGCGTGTAGCTGCCTGGCTCGATTCCAGCAACAATGCAGCACGGGGGTCACCCTCTGGATAGAGTTTATGTCCAAACCCCGGGATACTTTCGCCCAATTTTAATCGCCTGGAAATGGCGACTTGTGCCTTACCCGGAGATTTGATCTCGTCCAGTAAAGCTTGCACACGTTCTGTGTGCCCACCGTGTTTGTAACCCTGCAGGGCAGCCAATCCGGCCTGTACTACTGCATACAAAGGTGAGCCTGCCGAGGCCACACAGCGTGCCGTGAATGCAGAAATGTTCAGTTCGTGGTCTGCACAAAGGATCAGAGCGGCATCGATTAAGCGCTGAGCGTGTTTTTTATTCCCGGCCCAATGCACTGCCAGATGTTCAGCGATTCCAATGCCCAGCCCCATTTTCTTTCCTGTGGCCGCCATGGTCATCAATTCCAGGATACGCACCCCGGTTTGCATCTGATTTTGGGGAGAAGTAGCAAAGGCGGCCTTGTCTTGCGTGGAAGCATAAGCCAGGATAGCTTGGAAGCGGGGGATAAACGGCAATTCCAAAATGTCGCTGGGCACCCGGAGGACATCAGGGTTAGCGTACCAATCCAAACGTAGATGCTCATCTTCATCCCACAGCAATTGCGCCACTTCCTCGAACTCTGCATTCTGTGCCAGTTCAATTGCATCTTGTCCACGGTAATACAACTTGTTGTCTGCGATCAAAGTGATAGCCGATTCAAGTATGGGCGAGCCCCAGTCCAGAGCTTGTTTGGCGGCAATATCGGGGTTGCCCCGCTGCGCTTTCCGAAGTTTGAGTTGATCCAGATCTTCTGTGTAGTAGCGGCGAATACGGTGGTCTTTGGTGGTTGATTCAGATCGAATCAGACCGCGGCTGACATAGGAGTACAACGTGGCGGGGGTGATGCCTAAATACTTACAGGCTTCCTTGGCATTCATGTAGGTGGGCATGCCATGATTATAAAATATATTGATTCTCTAATCAATATTGACAATATACTGACCTATTTCTACAATCAATCCAAAAATGAAAGGTAGCAAAAATATGAGTGGAAAAACCGCAAATTATATTCCCGGATTGGAAGGGGTTGTGGCAGCCCAAACTCGCCTGAGCCGCGTAGATGGGCAAAAGGGCGAATTGATTATTGGTGGCTACCCATTGGAAACTTTGGCTCCGAATGCAAGTTTTGAAGAAATGATCTATTTATTGTGGAATAGTGCATTGCCTACCGCATTGCAATTAGAAAGTTTACAAAACAAATTGGCTACGAAACGCGAATTGCCTTTTGCAACGCTGGATTTGCTTCGCAACGTTGCTAAAACCAGGGCGCCTGTTATGGATGCTTTGCGCATGGCAGCCAGCACACTAAGCTTGAGTAGTGAAGTAGCTGCTAATGGCGACGACATCGATGCTGATGCGATCGCATTAGTAGCTGCCTTCCCAAGTATTGTGGCTGCCTACTGGCGTTTGTTGAATGGTCAACCGCCAGTTATGCCAAGCACTGACCTGTCGCATGCCGCCAATTATCTATATATGCTGACGGGGGAAACTCCTGGTGAGGCCAAAGCGCGCGGGCTGGAGATCTACCTGAACACGGTGGTCGACCACGGTCTAAATGCCTCCACCTTCACGGCACGCGTTATTGCTTCAACAGCCTCTGATCTGGTGTCGGCCGTCACAGGGGCAATCGGCGCCTTGAAGGGGCCATTGCATGGTGGGGCACCTGGTCCGGCGCTGGATATGGTCTTTGAGATCGGCCAGCCGGACAAGGCTGAGCCTTACATGCGCAAGCTGTTGAACAACGGTGAGCGTTTGATGGGCTTTGGGCATCGCGTATACAAGGTGCGCGACCCACGTGCCGAAGTGTTGTCTCAGGCTGCCCAGGCAATGTATGCTGCCGATGGGGACATGCAACTATTCGAGTTGGTTAAACATGTTGAAAAGGTGGCGGTGGAGTTACTGGATGAATACAAACCAGGGCGCAACTTACAAACCAACGTTGAATTCTACACAGCTTTGTTGTTGCATGGCCTAGGTCTGCATGCTGAGCTGTTCTCACCGACCTTTGCTATCTCACGGGTGGTCGGCTGGCTGGCCCACTGCTTTGAACAACAGCAAACGGAGCGAATCCTGCGTCCACGGGCAGAATACATCGGGGAAACGGAAAAGAAATGGGTGGCGATCGGGGATAGGTCAGGCAAATTCAGCTATGTTTAGGAGGATTTTACGGAGGTCAAAGCGTATTTTTATGGACGAATAGTACTTAAGGTCGATAGGATAGGCATAACGCTCGATCAGCTATGTGTTTTTTTGAAAGGAGAATAACATGGCGATCCAAACATCTACGCCCAAGCAACGCACTTTGCTGCAGTCGAAGGACGAGGAGAAGCAGCAACACAACAGCTTATCAACCGATCAGCTAACGGCAGCTACTTGGCAATATCTCGATCGAGAGATCTCAGTAGACCAGTTCGCCGAGTCGATTGACAAGTTCGGGGACTTTGTTGATTTGCTGGACGACTCACAGTAATAGAACACTAATTGCCTTCTCTTAACTGGTCCCACAGCTGTAAGGCCGGTTTTGGTGTGCCATCCGGGTTGATCAGCCCAGTGGAAGCAAACATGCCCAGGGTGTCAATATCGTCGTTCTCGATACCCTGTTCCTGCATGAATTGCTTGAACGAATCGATATTGAAGTCAGATAAGACCAGGTAAACCCAGAAATCCAGGCGCTCACCGATTTGAGTGTGGATGGCATTGAGGTAATCGACCTGATCCTGCTCGGTGCCGGTGAACGGGCCGATTTGCCTGGAGCTGTAGCCGCCTTCAGCCACGGCCAGAGGTTTATCCGTGCGGTCAAGTAATCGGCTGTAATAATCGCCAGGAACTTCACTCATGCTTGGGAAAAAGACATAGGGATAGGATGAAATCGCCCAGATATCTAATTGTGGTTCGAAGATCTCGATCTGGTCCCAATTGGTGTCGAATGCAGCACGACCTTCACTGATTTCCGGTAACACATTATTGAGATCGTCCCACTGAAAGGTGACGAAGACCTGGGTGTCCGGAGCTTCGGTTTTGACTAGATCGTAAATCTCTTTGTAGAGGCTTACATAATGGGGGAAGTCGTCAGGATGGGCGTCAGCATAGGTGTTGATCTCTGAGGCCAGGCCGAGATAATGCGGTTGGTATTCCTGAACGATCCAAATGGTGAAGTTAGTGATTGCCGCACGCACGTCGGGGTTAGCAAAGCTGGCTTCCCATGTATCAGGCAGACCAAAGAACTCACGACGGTTGAGGCCGTTGAGAGGATCGACGACGAAGATGCGATCCATGCCATTTTGTTCTGTGAGGATAGTGAGGTTTTCAATATCTGTGCGCTGCTGGGATTCGCCCTCAGTGCCATCTACAAAATCCTTCCAGGGCACTTCGCGCTGCATGAGTATGAAATCGGCATGCTGGCCGAGAAGTTGGAAGTGGCTGATGATGGCTTCAAAGCTGGCTTCGGGTGGACTGGGGAAAAAACCAAAAACCGTGCTTTCCAGCTCGGTGATGGGGGTTACAACAGGTTGAGTGGAGATTTCTTGAGGCTGTGCTGCTTGCTGGGATGGATCAGATTGGATTGAAGGATTGGTTTCGGTCCCGCAGGCCAAAGCGGCTAATATGAGTACAGTCAGGACAATAGATAGTTTGCACTTCGGCATTGTTATCTCCACGTATTGCTTGTTGTTATTAGGCTTTACCCCAGATGTGGAGGAAATGTTGCAAACTTGGTTTTTTCGAGCTACTTAAAATCGATTGGGCCGAGGCCCCGTGGATTATGTTTACTTGTTTCTTGGATAACTTCCAATAAAGAATATCTTTCTAAATGACCATGTGAACCTTCTTTGTATTTGCACAGGAATTCGATAAGATGCGCTTTAAGTTCTTTTGCCTCATTGATGTTTGGGTCATATTGACTCAGGCGCACAACTCGTCCAAATTGACGCCAATGAAAGAAAAGGAATTTCTTTTCAAAATCCTCTGTTACCAAGTTCATTTTTAAGAGATTGCCTTGGCTGTCATAATGTTTTAGATACTCGTAATAGAAATCACTTATCTCAATTGATGACTCCGCATCTTCCACGGAATTAAGTACCATAATATCGAAACCATCCACGGAAATGATTGGGGAGAGAATACCGTTTGTATTTATTTTCGTTTCCTTAATATCTCCCGAGCCGCATTAAATCCCGGCGCACTGGTCAATCCGCCACCCGGATGGGTGCCAGCGCCACAGAGATAGAGATTGTGGATAGGGCTGCGGTATTGAGCGTAGCCGGCGATGGGGCGCATAAAAAGCAACTGGTCGAGGCCCATCTGGCCGTGGAAGATGCTGCCTTCAGGCTGGCCATAATCACTTTCGTAATCCTGCGGGGTGATAACGTACTGGTGCAGAATCAGGTCTTTGATGTCAGGAGCGTAAGCTGCCAGGGTATCGATGGCGAGTTTGCCTAATTCGTCTTTTTGTTTGTCCCAATTGTTTGTACTCAAATTGTAAGGGGCATAGCGGAAAGTGATCTCCATGATGTGCTTGCCTGCTGGAGACAGTGTGTCGTCCAAAATGCTGGGGATAGTGATGTCCATAACAGGGCTTTGAGAGATGCGACCATACTTGGCATCATCGTAAGCACGTTCTATGAGATCCAGACTTGAGGCTATGACGATGTGCCCGCTGAGATGCTCCAGGCTGGGCGGGGCGCTGTTAAAAAGAGGGAGATCATTCAGGGCCAGCAGGACCTTGGCGGTGCTGCCGCGGTAGCGGATGTTGCGTACCCGTCGCATGATCTTGACCGGCAGGTGGCTGGGTGAAGCCAGCTCAAAGAAGGTATGGCGCGGGCTGGCATTGGAAACGATGGCTTTGGCCTTGATGACTTCACCATCTTCGAGGCGTATGCCTACGGCCTGGCCATCTTCGATGATGATCTCAGCCACAGGCACATCTATGCGAATTTCTGCGCTGTGTGCCTGGGCTGCTTTGGCTAAGGCCGCACTGACCTGACCCACACCACCTTTGACAAAACGGCTGGATTGGAGGCCAGCATTGGAAACCCCTAATTGCTGGTAGAGCAGCATAAAAGCTGTCCCTGAAGCCTGAGGCCCCTGCATGCTACCCGCCACACTGGGGAGGCCCAGCAATCCTTTGAGGGCATCACTCTCGAACCACTCATCAAGCAACTCTTTGGTGGTCATGGGGATGATGCGCATGAATTCCATCAGGTCTTCATCGCCCAGGCCCTTGGCTTGCAGGGCGGGGCGCAGCCAGGGGAAAAGGTCACTCAGACTGGCAGCTTTGGGGTTGGGGGGTGTGAGGGGCAGGATGTTGCGCAAGACCCTTGTGAGCTTGTTGACCAGCCTCAGAAATTGGGGATAGGCTTCAGCGTCGTTTTGGGAGAATTGGGCGATCTCAACTGGGTTCTGGTTACTGTCACGCCACAAGGTCAGGGCGCGGCCATCCGGCTGGGGGGCATAGGCTGCTACCGGGCTATCAAGAAATTCAAGGCCGTGTCGCTGTAACTGAAGGTCATCGACAACCTGGGGCAGTAACAAGCCTGCATGACTGCTCCCGGTATTGAAGTGGAAGTCGGGGAAGAGTTCTTCGGTAGCCGCGGCACCGCCTAATAAGGAGCGGCGTTCCAGAACAAGTATCTTTCGGCCTGCTTTTGCCAGATAAGCCGCGGTGGTAAGGCCGTTGTGTCCGCCACCAATGATGATGACATCGTAGGCGTTCATAGCAAGCCATCCTTGAGTATTTCAAAGGCTGCCAAGCGACCCGGTGCGCCGGTGATGCCGCCGCCGGGGTGGGCTGCAGAGCCGCACTGATAGTAGCCCCGCACAGGCGTACGGTATTTGGCGTAACCCGGCGCAGGGCGCAGGAAGAAGAGTTGCGACAGGCTGAGTTCGCCCTGGAAGATGTTGCCCTGGCTAAGGCCGATCTGCTGCTCAATGTCGTAGGGGGTGAGCACCTGGCGATGCAGGATGAGCTTCTTGAGGTTGGGGATGTGTTCGGAGAGGGTGTTGATGACGGCGTCGCCAAAAGCCTCACGTTTATCGTCCCAGGTACCTTCACGTAATTCATAAGGGGCGTATTGCACAAAACAGGACATGACGTGTTTGCCGGGCGGGGCCATTTCGGGGTCGATCATGGAGGGCAGGATCATGTCGATGTAGGGTTGTCGGGAGAAGTCACCATATTTGGCGTCGTCGTAGGCACGTTCGAGGTAGTTGACGCTGGGGCTGAAGGAGATGGCTCCGCGTAAAACTTCGCGACCTTGCGGTACAGACTTGAATTCGGGGAGCGCGTCCAAGGCCAGATTGACCTTGCCGGATGAGCCGCGCGTTTTGTATTTGCGAACGTCGTCGAGTAGCTCATCAGGCAGGTGTTTTTCGTCCAGCAATTCGAGGAAGGTCAGGTTAGGGTCCAGGCTGGAGGCGACTGTTTTGGCGTAAATCTCATCGCCATTCTCCAGAGTTACTCCCGCGGCTTTACCATTCTTAACGATGACTTCCGCCACGCGTGCTTCTGTGCGAATTTCAGCACCAAGCGATTGTGCGGCCGAAGCGATGGCATTGGAGATGCCGCCTGTGCCGCCTTTGGCAAAACCCCATGCACGGAATACGCCATCGATCTCGCCCATGTAGTGGTGCAGCAAGACGTAGGCTGTGCCGGGGGAGCGCGGGCCGAGGAAGGTGCCGATAATGCCGCTGGCCGACATGGTGGCAATCAGGGGGTCGGTTTCGAACCACTCTTCCAGGAAATCGGCGGAACTCATGGTCATCAGCTTGACTAATGTGTAGAACTGCTCTTCGGGCAGTTTGAGGAAGTGGCGCGCCATATCGAGCAGGCCACCGATTTCCCCAGGTTTTAATGAGGTTGGATCAGGGGGGATTATCTCCAGGATGTATTTGACGGCCTTGGCCATGTAATACATCATGCGGCTGTACTCGTCGTAAGCTTCAGCATCGCGCTGGGAGAAGCGGGCGATGTTGCGGTAGGTCTTCCAGTGGTCCGGGCCGCGATAGATGTAGTCGCCGCCGGGGAGGGGGGTTACTGTGCTTTCCAAGGGTAGGATGGTGAGTCCGTGTTTGGTTAGTTCCAGGTCGCGGATAATTTCCGGACGTAGAAGACTGACGACATAGGAGAAGACGGTGAACTTAAAGCCGGGATAGATCTCTTCGGTCGTGGCAGCCCCGCCTAATACGTGGCGTTGTTCAAGGACGAGAACTTTTTTACCTGCCCGCGCCAAATAAGCGGCTGTGACGAGGCCATTGTGGCCACCCCCGATGATGATGGCATCATAACGCTTAGTCATCCAGCACCGCCCGTTTACGTTTGGGACTGAAGAACTGTGGTTTGACCAACTTGGCACGGATGCGTTGGCGGGAATATTCGACGGTGACCTCCACATCAACCATTTCGCCCAGTTTGGCAGTACCTGTTTCTACGGTTCCCAGGCCGATATATTTCTTTTGGATGGGAGAAAAGACGCGGCTGGTGACCTGGCCGATCTGCTCACCCCATTTGTAGATGGGGATGGGATCGCGGTTAGCGCGGCCAGCGACCTGAGGAGGCAGGTCAACGGCTTTGAAGATGCTCTCCAGCTCCAGCCATTCAAATTCCAGGCCGACGAAAGTCCAGTCGGAGCCTTTGCGTTTTTCTGTAATGAGCGCCTGTTTCCCGATGAATTCGCCCCCATCTAAATCCACGGTCCAACTCAGGCCCAGTTCATAGGGAGATGAAAGCTGCGAGTCGATCAGGGCGGTATTGGCAGAAATATAATCGACCTCGATGAGCAATAGTCCAGCTTCAACACGCGCCATATCGAGGGCGGCCAGCCCTGCAGGGGTGAGACCGTAATCCTGACCGATCCCCATGAGTTGATCCCACAAACATTCGGCGTGCTGGGCTTCAACCCACAATTCGTAGCCCAGGTCGCCGGTGTAGCCGGTGCGGGTGATGGTGAAGGGAAAACGACGGGTCTCGCCGTAGGTCAGTTGGTAGTAGGGCAGGCTTTTTAGTGGGGCACCCTGGTCGAGCTGCATAAGGATGTTGCGGGCTTGTGGGCCTTGCAATGCCAGGGCTGCGTATTGGGTGGAAACGTCATGGACTTCAACGTCCATGGCATAACCTACATCCTGGAACCAGCGCAGATTGGGGTCGGCGGCGGTGACGCGGTAGCGATTTTCTTCCAAGCGCCAGACAGTACCATCGTCGATGACTTTACCATGGTCGTCACACCAGGGGGTATAGCCGATTTGGCCGATATTTAATTCTTCGATGTTGCGAGTGAAAATACGGTTTGCTAGGCGCGTCGCATCAGAACCGCTGATCTCATATTTAAAGAGGGGTGAAACGTCTATGAGGGCGGCAGCGTTGCGGATAGCGTAATACTCGTATTCGTAGCTGGGACCGTAGGTGATAGGGGCCAGATAACCTGACCACTCGCGCCATTCCTGGCTGGTGACAAGTGGCAACTGGCGTGAATGGAATGGTGTGGGAATGGGCAAGGTGTTCTCCTCAGTGTGCCTGAAACGATTATAGAGGATTTTGCACTGACGCGTCAACGACTGCCGAGCGGAGGTGACAAATATCCTTCGTTAGAGGGGATGTTTGTCACTATCGACAAATTGAAACGCAGCTTAACATATTCAATATAATGAATATGTTAGACAGCGACGAAGCTACAAGCAGATTGCTCAAGGCGATCAGCGCGCCGCCGCGCTTGAAGATCATGCGGGCGATGGGCGCTAAAGAAGTGTGCGTATGCCACCTCGAGGCGGTTTTCCCTGAGTGGCGACAGGCTTTCATTTCACAACATCTAATGGCGTTGCGCAAAGCTAATGTCTTGGTATCCCGTAAAGAGGGGCGATTCGTGTTCTATCGTTTGCGCGATACGAATATTTTGGGCTTGATCAATTTGGCGGCTGAGTTTGTGGGAGTCGATCTGAGTGAGATCAAAGAGAAAGAAGGCTGTGATTGCCCGGGTTGCCAAACATTCGACAAAAAAGATATTCAGGTAGTAGCTACTTCAATCCAGTAGGGAGATGCTCATGTTAAATATCAAAGTATTAGGTCCAGGCTGTGCCAATTGCAAGCGGGTGGAGCAGATTGTGCGCAAAGTGTTAGGCGACCTGGCAATAGAAGCTGAAGTGATTAAAGTTGAAGATCATGGAGAAATTTTGAAATTGGGAGTGATGAACACCCCGGGCTTGATCATCAATGACGAAATCGTACTTAGTGGCCGATTGCCCAGCCAGCAGGAAGTGTTGAATTGGATCACGGGAGCGGCCTCTTAGAAAAATGTTGATTTTTGAATTGTTGGAAGCGGGCTGGTTGAGCCTGCTGGATTATCTGGCGGCGCACGTCATCCTATGTTTGATCCCTGCTTTCTTTATCGCGGGCGGCCTGTCTGCTTTGATCCCCAAGGAAGCGGTGACACGCTATCTGGGTCCGGATGCCAGTAAATGGGTGTCCTATCCGGCGGCGGCGGTGGGAGGCTTTGTGCTGGCAGTGTGTTCGTGTACCATTCTGCCATTGTTCGCCGGGATCTGGCGGCGCGGGGCAGGGTTGGGACCGGCGGTAACTTTCTTGTTTGTCGGACCTGCTGTCAACATCCTGGCAATCGCATATACAGGGGCGGCCATCGGGATGGATATCGCGATTGCCCGTATTGTGCTGTCGATCATCTTCGGCATTGGCATCGGCCTGACCATGGCTTTCCTGTTCCGAACCGAAGAGCAACAGGTGGATGCCAGCATGTTTGGCGCAGAGGCAAAGCTCAGAGCAGGAGTGTGGGCTTTCTTCGGGCTGATGATCCTTTTCCTGGTCGCCGGAACCTTGCAGATCGAATTGTTGACCAAAACTTATTTTTCCATATACCTTGATTGGGACCTGCCTGTTGCTCTTCTCTCCGGACTCGAGAGTCTGCACCTCAGCTTGCAGGGTGCTTTGATCATACTGTTGCTTATGCTTACTGCTCCGTTGGCGTGGAAGGGTTTGAATGATGTGTGGGAGGGAAGCAATGGTTGGACAGTCTCTGCACTGGGGGCGGTAGTCCTGACCTTGCTGATTGCAGCACCCCAGATAAACGAAACGGCCAGCATCCAGATCAACATCACGGGCCGTGCCATTGCAGTTGTAGGTTTGCTTGTGGCGTTGGTGGTGGTGGCGCGACAGAGCTTGACCCAAGATGAATTGGGCAATTGGTTATGGGAAAGCTGGAAATTCGTTAAACAGATCTTTCCTTTGCTCATCCTGGGCGTGTTTGCGGCGGGCGTGATCAAGTTCTTGATCCCGGAAATATGGGTGCAAACCCTGGCTGGTGAAAACACCTTGCTGGCGAATCTTTTTGGCGTTTTGTTTGGCGTGTTCATGTATTTCCCCACGCTGGTAGAGGTGCCAATTGCGCGTATGTTCCTTGACATGGGCATGCACCGCGGGCCGCTGCTAGCCTACCTGATGGCTGACCCAGCACTCTCTGTGCAGAGCATCCTGGTGACCGGCAAAATCATGGGGCGACAGAAAACGGTGATCTACGTGGCCCTAGTGAGTGTGTTCAGCACTCTGGCGGGGTACATCTTTGGGCTGGTGTTGAGCATTGTGTGATGGATAAAATCAATGGATGACCCCATTTGTTTTCCATGATTATTTTAGTTGGTCTCTTTTTTTAACTGAGAAGACTTTTTGATTGTGATTTGAGGGATTCCTCATTGCTTCATTGGGCTCATCATTCGGAATGACAAAGAGGCATTAAAGTAAAAGAACGCCTGAATAGGCGTTCTTTGTGTTTCGAGCGGTCCCGACGGGACTTGAACCCGCGATCTCCGCCTTGACAGGGCGGCATGTTGAACCAACTACACCACGGGACCAGGCAGGCGGAATATTACCATAGGCACATAGCAGCGTCAAGAAAAGGCCAGCTTTTTTGATGGGACTCTAATATGCTGTGCTTGTGTTCTATGTATGCCGTCGTTATACTTGGGTGATATGCTGGCAGGATTCATAGTTAATATGTCTTCTCTGGCTTATATCCATTGCAGGTATTACTAATATGCAGTTCGAGACTTTTTTTGAGAATCTCCCCCAGCGATATTCACCAGTAGATCGTGACCTGGTGCAGCGCGCTTACCGCGTAGCTGCCGAGGCCCATAAAGGACAAAAACGTGTCTCCGGCGAACCCTATGTGAGCCACTGTGTTGCAGTTTCATCCATACTGGCCGAATTACATGTCCCGCCCGAGATCATCGCGGCGGGACTTTTGCATGATACCGTCGAGGATACGGATGTCACACTGGAAGATCTGGAGCGCGATTTTGGTGCGGAGATTGCCAAGCTGGTTGATGGGGTCACGAAATTGGATCACCTGCCGCGTGTTTCGAGAATAGGGAAGCACTCCACAAATGGAGCTAGCGAAGAGGACGACGAAGACTTTGATGATGCCCCAGCTGCATTAGGTCGTGCCCGCCGACCTGATCTGGCATCTGAAACCCTGCGAAAGACCTTCTTGGCAATGAGTGAAGATGTGCGTGTGGTGCTGATCAAACTGGCCGACCGCCTGCACAATATGCGCACCCTGGGACACATGCCCGACCATAAACGCCAACGCATTGCACGCCAGACCCTAGATATCTTTGCTCCACTGGCCAGCCGTCTGGGAATCTGGCAGTTGAAATGGGAGTTGGAAGACCTTGGTTTCCGCTACGTCGACCCAGAGACCTACAAGGACGTGGCGGATAACCTGGCTGAAAGACGCTCTGAGCGCGAAAAGCAACTAACTACTATTATCAAACAGCTTGGTGGATTGTTGAAAAGTAATGAAATTGAGGCGGAGATAACAGGTAGGCCCAAGCACATCTATTCGATCTACAACAAAATGAGGCGCAAAGATGTGCCCTTTGAGATGGTGCGCGACGTACGTGCTATCCGCATTTTGGTGAAAGATATCCCTGCCTGTTATAGTGTTTTGGGGTTGATCCACACTCATTGGCGACCCATCCCGGGTGAATTCGATGATTACATCGCCGCACCTAAAGACAATTTCTACCAGTCTTTGCATACGGCAGTGCTCTTTGATGACGGCAAAACCCTGGAAGTACAGATCCGCACCCAGGAAATGCATCAGAACGCTGAGTATGGTATCGCGGCGCATTGGCGCTATAAAGAGGGCGGACCACGTGATGAAGATTATGAACGTCGCGTGGTGTGGCTACGACAATTGATGGAATGGATGCAGGAGGTTGAAGACGCATCGGAATTCGTGGATAGCATGAAGACCGATGTGTTCAGCGACCGAGTATATGCCTTCACGCCGCGAGGCGACATTATTGACCTGCCTATGGGAGCGACATCGATCGATTTTGCATATCACGTCCATACGGACGTAGGGCATCGTTGCAGGGGCGCCAAGGTGAATGGTAAGTTGGTTTCATTGGACACTGTGTTGAAGACGGGTGATCAGGTAGAGATCCTGACTGCTAAACGTGGCGGTCCCAGCCGCGATTGGCTCAACCCCAATCTGGGTTTGGTCAAATCACAACGGGCGCGTTCCAAGGTCCGTTACTGGTTCAAGCAGCAAGACCGCGAACAGAATATCAGCCAGGGCAAGGCCATGCTTGAGCGTGAGATGCGCCGCCTGAGCCTCTCAGAGGCTGACCTGGATGAGGTGGCTGACGACTTTGGTTTTCGAGACCTGGATAATATGTACCTGGCGATTGGTTATGGGGACTTAGGGGTGGGCCGGGTTGTCAATCTGATGAACACGGTCGAAGTCCACGGGAATGGTTTGCCCTTCCAGCTAGACGAAGTTCCTCAAAGAGTTACAGTCGGGCATGATGCAATCTCAGTGTTGGGATTGCAAGGGCTTTTGACTACAATGGCCAAGTGTTGCAAGCCGGCCCCTGGCGACGAGATCATTGGTTACGTCACGCGTGGGCGTGGTGCAACCATCCACCGCCGGGATTGCCCTAACGTGCTGCGTGTAAAAGACACGGAAAGGTTGGTGCGTGTGTCATGGGGTGAAGCGTCTAATACTTTCCCCGTGGCCGTGATCATCCGGGCATATGACCGTGATGGCTTGTTGCGCGACGTATCCACTGTGATCGCTGAAGAAGGCATCAATATGAGCCAAGTGAAGGTGGATGTTAATCAGAACCAGGCGATCTTCGATCTGATCCTCAACGTAGGTGATATCGAACAACTCAGCCGGGTGCTGACGAAGGTAGAAAAACTACCCAACGTGATGGAAGCAAGGCGCGTCAAGCCTGGATAGAAATGGCTGAATTATTATCTGTCACGCATGCACGTCAACAGCTGCTTAATGCACTTATTCCGGTTGACTCTCTAAAAGTGTCTATCGAAGATGCTGCTAATCGAGTGCTGGCACAGGATGTGATCGCCTCGCGGGCGGCACCAAGCTTTGCAAATTCCAGCATGGATGGCTTTGCAGTACGCGCTGTCGATGTTCCTGATGCACCGGTCCGCTTGAAGGTAGTTGGTGACATTCCTGCAGGAACTTTTATTGAGCAAAGTCTAAAAGCTGGTGAAGCCATGCGCATCATGACCGGTGCTCCCATGCCGGATGGCGCGGATGCGGTTGTTCCTGTTGAACACACCAACATAGCTCGCAATGAAGTTGATCTCCCCTCAGGGATTGAGGTACGCTCTACTGTGGAAGTCGGGCAATATGTACGCCATCGCGGCGAGGATTTTTCGGTGGGAGACGTTCTGATGGAAGCAGGCACGAGGCTGCAACCACAAGGTGTTGGATTGCTGGCGATGTTGGGCATGAGCGATGTGGAGGTGTACCGGCGTCCGCGAGTGGCGGTCCTGTCTACCGGGGACGAGCTAATCCCTGTTGGTGAAGAACTGGGGCAAGGGCAGATCCACAATTCAAACAGCTACAGCTTGGCTGCCTTGGTGCAAAGCTGCTTTGTAGAGGTTGTCGATGTGGGGATTGCCGCGGACACCGAGCAGGCTGTGAAGGCCAAGCTTGACGAAGCTGTAAAACAACAAGTTGACGTTATCATTTCCTCCGCAGGTGTAAGTGTGGGCACGTTTGATTATGTGAGAAACGTTGTAGAACAGCATGGCGAACTAGGTTTTTGGCGGGTGAATATGCGCCCTGGCAAACCATTGACCTTTGGGCATTTCAAGAAGGCTCCATTTATTGGATTGCCGGGAAACCCGGTTTCGTCTTTTGTGGGTTTTGAAGTATTTGTGCGTCCGGCATTGCATAAGCTGGCGGGTGTAGAAGATTGGAAACGCTTTAGTACTTATGCGATTTTAGAGGAAGATGTTGAATCGGATGGTCGCGAAAGCTACATGCGCGCGGTTTTTGAAAAACGAAACGGTAATCTAATTGCCGCCTTGACAGGACATCAGGGTTCTGGCAATCTGTATTCGCTTGTGCAGGCCAATGGCTTGATTATTTTGCCCGCTCATGTAAAATCATTAACAAAAGGCAGTCGGGTAGAAGCTTGGCTATTTGGATAGAGAAACTTATATATGAATAGGACTTTGCGAACAATTGCTTATTTAGCAGCTGGAACTGGTTTAGTCGATTCGATCTATTTGAGTTGGCTCAAGTTGGCTAATCAGGAATGTGGAGTTGGTGATTGTGACATCGTCAATTCCAGCCAATATGCTGAGATCAATGGCGTCCCTATTGCTCTGCTGGGTGCAGGCACATACGTGGTCATCTTGCTTGTGCTTTATATGCAGGACCAGGACAATTTCATTGGCAATAATTACAGGATGATCCTTTTTGCGCTTACGCTGGTGGGTGTGTTGTACTCAGCTTATCTGACCTACATTGAAGTGGCTGTTATCTTCGCGATTTGTCCTTTCTGTGTGGTTTCTGCAATTACCATGCTGGTCTTATTTGTAATCACACTGATAGATATGTTTAGTATGGGTAAGGAAGACCCCATTACGCAGGAGTGATGTATGCCAAGGATTCGTTGTCATTACCTGGATTGTGTGTTCATCGATGATGGTTTTTGCGCAGCCCCCGCTGTGGAACTAGATCCGGATGAGGGTTGTTTCACGTACCGTGTTGAGGGTACTACAGACGAGGATGATGATTGGACTGACGACGATGATCTCCTCGAACAGGAATGGGATGAGGTAAATCTTGAAGAGGATGAGGATGATGCCTGGCTGGATGAAGAGGATGATTAACCAGTTCGGGTAGATTCGTAGAAATTTGGGGGTGCGGTTGTTGTGAAACCCCAACTTATTTGTAATTTCGGATACAGGTAGACTTTTTGTATGCCATGTATAATTAATATCTATATATGGTGAAAAACATTTATGGATCGTGAAATCGCCCTCCAACTGAAACAAGCTCTGGAGCTATTGCGCTCTGGGCAGGCTGGTAATGCCCGCAAGATACTTGTGGAAGTGCTCAAGCAGGATGCCGACAGTGATCAGGCTTGGTTTCTGTTAAGTTTTGCCATTGAAGAAGAAGAACGCAAGATCTACGCAATCCAGCAAGCTTTGCGGATCAATCCTAGCAACGCTAAGGCTATAGAGCGTCTAGCTGCCTTGCAAGGGGTCGGTGATACCGGTTCCCTGCAGAGTAAAGCGCCTGCCCCTCAGGCTCCACCCCCTCAGGCTCCACCCCCTCGGGAAGAACCCAAACGAGCAGGCACAGATCTGCTGAGCCAGCGCATGTCTACGCTCGATGAAGAACCTGTTGCTGAAGAGCCTGTCGCTCAGGTTGAGGCACAGCCTGCCTTTATCCCCGGGGCCGAATTCGATGATGGTGAATTTGGGGAAGATGAAAAACCAAAGCGCGGGCGTGGGGCACGCATATTTCGGATTCTTCTCTTTGTTTTAGTTATATTGGTGGTAGTCGGTGCGATTGCTGGACTGTTTTTCTTTAGAGAAAGCATTCCTATTTTTAACAGCGCTGCCCCACAGCCTCAAGAGCAAGCTGCAGTGATAGATGAACCAACAGCCACTGCTACCGAGGAGGGTGGTTTACGAGAGTTGCCGCCAACCTGGACACCAACCATTGCCCCGACAGCAACCGAGACTCCCATCCCTCCCCCTACCTTCACGGCAACACTGCCGCCTACACCGCTGCCACTGGCGCCTCCAATACAGGCAGCTATAGATGACATACGGCAACAGGTGAGTGATATCCGCCAATTGCCAATTCTTAGTGAGCCTTTTGACAATATCGTCACTCGGGGCCGCGCAGAAGAAATTATCCGAGCTGAATATATCTCTGACCTTGTTGTAAGTGAATTGGAGGATGAGAAACGCATTTTGGTGGCATTGGGACTTGTTGACCCTGACTATGATCTAGTTGCTTATACAATAAATGGCCGTGCTGGTAATATCGGCGGTTTCTATATCCCTGAACGAGATACGATATATGTCATTGGGCAGACATTTGGCGGAATTGAAAAGTGGATCTATTCTCATGAATTCACCCATGCTTTACAAGATCAGAACTATGATTTGAATAGTTATGGAGTAAACCCTATTTGTGAAGTGGGGACTGATGGTTGCAAGGCTTTTCGAGCTTTGGCTGAAGGAGATGCTAGTTTATTGGCCGAGCAATGGCTAGCACGGTATGCTTCTGGTCAGGATTTGCAGGAAATATTAGCCTATTCCCCACCGCCTGGCTTGATCTTGGAAGAGTTTCCCCCGCCTTACGTTTCACGCGATTTATCCTTCCCGTATATGGAAGGGCGCGATTTTGTTGAAGCTGTCTATGACCAGGGCGGTTGGGAGGCAGTCAATGACGCATACGATGTACCCCCTATCACTACAGAGCAGATTCTACATCCTCAGAAATTCATAGATGGGGAGGAGCCGCTGATTTTGGAGGCTTTTAGTTTGAATAATGTTTTGGGGGAAGGCTGGCGCGAACTGCGGAATGATGATTTGGGTGAATGGTTGACTTTTTTGATCTTGGGGTATGGCGCAGATGTTAACACCCAAGCACCAGAAAATGTTGCTCGAGACGCGGCTGCGGGTTGGAATGGAGATCGCCTAGGGGTATATTACAATGACGGCAGCAATGAACTGGTATTAGCGGTGCAATGGTTCTGGGATTCTCCTACGGAAGCTAATGAATTCTTTGAGCATTTTGAGAATTATCTTGATCAGCGTTTTGATGGTTTCAGTATAGAGGGTCCTTTAGATGGCTTGTGCTGGGAGACCGAGACTGAGGCAACTTGTATGATAGGTGGGGTTGAAGAGTTGCTCTGGTTGATGGCGCCATCTCTCGAAATGATCGGAGAGATTTTTGATGAGTTTGACGTTGGATTTTGAAAGCAACGCTAACAAGTGTGGTCTTAGAGCAGTATGACTTTGGAGCCATTAATTAAACGAATATCCCCTCTCCGAAAGTAAGCTTTTTCGTCTGTACCAGTTCATTGTATTTTTAATTGTTGGGTAGCCTATTCGAATTACGTCGTTTTAGCTATACCGGGGTTACCAAATAACTTGGGGCATTCTCTCTTAGGAATTCAGCGCAGTAGGAATCCCCCAGTTTTCCGCTGAATGGTCTTCCTTCTGTAACTATAGCCCATTCTTTTAGGATTTCCCATCTTTGCTCAGGCGTTTCGTTAAATTTATCAGCTATTGGTTTTAACCAATCATAATAGTTTGCTGCACCTATCCTGCTTGCTAAAGTTTCCGAATCATTCATTGTTAGTATCTCCTAAATAAACGGAGTTAGTGAATGCCTTAACAGTCCCAATTATAGCAAGAGGAGGTAGTACAAGCACTAATCATGCTTGGTTTTGGACATGTGCCATGCTCATGTTTGACTGGATTTTTTTATCCTTGATGCAGGCCAAGCTACATTGCAAACTTTTGTCGGCTCAACAATTGGCGTGGCATTTTAGTTTCCCGGCTTTTTATCTTTTCTCCTTCAGGGAAGTGTTTTTTTCTTGGATGGCTGCGATCTCCTGATCCAGCGATGCGACTTTATCCTTCGCTAGAAGATTTCTTTGCGAAATCACCAAAAGTATGACCGCGACCCCTATCAAGGAACCCGTTATCAGGAGTTCTGATGTAGCTAAAAAATAGATGGTGACCAAAACGAGAACTACGGCTACCCATCGCCCGTCTATTGATCCGACTTTTGTCTTTTTTCGTTCGTCTTGCAAAATATCCAATTCCAGCTCAAGTTCAGCTAACAATTTTTCTTTCGCCATTTTATTCCTTCTGTGTTATTAGCCCCAATTATAGCGAAACGGGATTAGTATAAGTACATATTTTTGCCTGACTTGTAGATTGGTTATGCCTAATTTTGATTGGATGTCATCGATACGTCCTTGACGCAGGCCAAGCCACATAGTAAACTTTTGCCCGCTTCACAAATGGCGAGGTAGCTCAGTGGTAGAGCAGGGGACTCATAAGCCCTTGGCCGGGAGTTCGACTCTCCCCCTCGCCACTCTTTTTGATTTTATCAACAGCCCAACTATTGGGCTTTTTTCATGCCTGGTTCCCAGATGGTAAAATCACCTTCCCGACAATAGATATTCAATAAGCTTTGAAAGGACCTGGTTGAATGGCAAGTAAAGCCAAACAAGCCAAAAAACCCAGTAAAAAAATAAATTTCACGCGTGCCGAAGTCCTAGTTGATTACCGTCTGGCCTATCAGAGCCGCCAGGCCAGCCTGATCGGGCGACGTGAAGTACTAACAGGCAAGGCCAAATTCGGCATTTTTGGCGATGGCAAAGAAGTTGCCAATATCGCCATGTCCAAGTACTTTCAGCCCGGTGATTGGCGCTCGGGTTATTACCGCGACCAAACTTTTATGTTCGCCATCGAAGAACATTCCATACAGGAGTACTTTGCCCAACTCTATGCAGATGGGGATGTGGGGCGTGAACCGGCGACTGCCGGGCGCTCTATGAATGCCCACTTTGCCACCCGCAGCCTTAACTCTGATGGCAGTTGGAAAAATCTGATGGAGATCAAGAACTCCTCGGCAGATGTTTCGCCAACTGCTTCACAGATGCCAAGACTAGTTGGGCTTGCGCATGCGTCCAGGTTATACCGAGAGGTCGAAGAACTGAGGGAGTTCAGTGAGTTTTCGGATAATGGCAATGAAGTCGCCTTTGGAACAATTGGTAACGCCAGCACGGCGGAGGGAATGTTCTGGGAATCGATCAATGCCATTGGTGTATTACAGGCCCCAGCCGTGATCTCGATTTGGGATGACGGCTATGGTATCTCTGTGCCTAGTGAATATCAATCTATAGGGGACCTGTCGGTTATGCTGAGTGGTTTTGGACGCACTGATGAAGGTCGGGGCTTTAATTTATTCAGTGTGAGTGCCTGGGATTATGCAGGCTTGATCAAGACCTATCAATCTGCTGTAGACCAGGCGCGTGAAGACCATATTCCGGCCCTGATCCACGTAAAAGACGTTACCCAGCCACAAGGGCATTCCACTTCGGGGAGCCACGAACGCTATAAGTCTATAGAGCGACTGGCCTGGGAAGAGGAATACGATTGTTTGCCCAAGATGCGCGCTTGGATAATGGCTGAGGGCTTTGCTACTGATGAGGAATTGGAAGAGATCGAAACGAAAGACCGTGTGCTGGTGGAAGGCATTCGCAAGGAAGCCTGGAACGCTTTTCAAGACCCGATCAAGGAAGAGCTCAGCACGGTCGTTGATATGCTGGATGAGATCGTCTCAACTTCTGCTCAAAGAGAAAGGTTGGCAGCAATTAAAGACCGCATGATGGGTTTGCAAAATCCAGTGCGGCGCGATGTGATGGTTGGTGTGAGAGAGATTCTTCTGGCATTACGCTATGAAGGTCACCCCAACAAACAAGTGCTGATCGATTGGAAAAAAGAACAGGATTTGTTGAGTGCGGACCGCTACAACTCACATTTACTGAGTAGTTCATCTGAAGCTGCGGTAAAAGTTGCTGAAGTCAAGCCGGTCTATGCCGATGACGCTCCAAGGATGAACGGCTTCCAGATCCTCCAAAAAGGATTTGATGCTATGTTGGATCGTGATGCGCGTGTGTCCGCATTTGGGGAAGATGTGGGCTTCCTCGGTGGTGTCAATCAGGGCATGGCGGGTTTGCAAGAAGCATATGGCGGACTGCGTGTAGCCGACACGGGGATTCGAGAGGTGACCATCATGGGGCAGGCTATAGGAATGGCTATGCGCGGATTGCGACCTATTGCAGAGATACAGTACCTGGACTATGTTTTATACGCTTTGCAAATCATGTCCGATGATCTGGCGACACTGCGCTGGCGTACAAAAGGAGGGCAAAAAGCTCCGGTCATTATCCGCACGCGCGGGCATCGTCTGGAAGGTATCTGGCATTCGGGTTCATTGATGGCCGGTATCTTGAACCTGGTGCGGGGCATGTATGTTCTGGTGCCGCGCAACATGGTACAGGCGGTGGGTTTTTACAACACCCTGCTCTTGAGTGATGATCCTGGCATTGTCGTGGAAGTGCTTAATGGTTATCGTCTCAAAGAGCGTTTGCCGGATAACTATGCTGAATTCACGGTGCCCCTAGGGGTTCCAAAAGTGCTACGAGAGGGCAGTGATATCACGGTTGTGACTTATGGTCCGCTTTGCCGCATTGCCAGCCAGACGGCTGACCTGCTGGAAGAAGTGGGCATTAGTGTGGAATTGATCGATGTGCGGTCATTGTTGCCTTTTGATATTTTCGGGAGCATCGTCGAATCGCTCAAGAAAACCAACCGCATTCTTTTCCTGGACGAGGACGTGCCAGGTGGCACGACGGCCTACATGATGCAGGAAGTCATCGAGAAGCAGGGCGGCTATTACTGGCTTGACTCAGAGCCACGCACCATGACTGCCAAGGAGCATCGCCCTGCTTATGGCACAGACGGGGATTATTGGTCGAAACCTAATGCCGAGACGATCTTCGAAACAATTTATGAAATGATGCATGAAGTAGACCCTGGCCAGTATCCATTGTTCTACAAATAACCAGGGGAGTTTTGGATGAGACAGTGGCTGGGTCAAATGTTTGTGGGGGGATTGCCGCTTCTGATGGGTGCATTCATCGTGCTGCTGTCCCTCGATATCATCCCCAGTGACGAATCTGCTTTTCATGCGCCACGCTGGGTAGTGGCTGTGGCCGGGGGCGTTTTTAAGGTGGCTGGGATGGCTGTGATCTGGCAGAATTCATTTACTCACTTGCAGGAAACAACTTGGTACCAGACGGTTTCCCACTTGTTGATCGGTGGCATATTCCTGAGCTTTGCTCTAGTATTCAATTGGGTCGCGTTTGGTCCGGGGGAAAGAGAATTTAGTAGTTCTGTCTCAATTCCATTTATTAGTGTTGAAAACACAGGCTCCAATGCTTCGTCCGGCAGATTTTTCTTTGGTGTATTTGCTTTGATGCTCGATATCGGAGTTATCTACGCTTTGTACTTTTACCTGAAGAAACTATGGAATTGGGTAGTTAGTGAAGAGTAACAAGAGAGATATACACTAGGGACCGGAATCAATGCGGCGTTTAGAGAGGGTTTTGCCGAGTAATTCCCAGTAGGTCGCACCAGCTTCAGTATGAGAAGCACTAATCAGCAATTGAGTACAGGATGGGGGCATAGTGCCTGGGGGTAGCCATGGGGCTGTGGCAGCCAGATATTCAATCAATTCTATAGCTTCTGTATCATTTGTGATTGGCCCGGCCCACTGAATGTTAGCGGCGCAAGCTTGTGCTCGCGTAATGTCTAATACTGGGTTTTGGATGGCCTCACAACCCAGGTTTTGGCTTGCACATGTAGCCCCATTTTGAATGCCAATGGCAGTTTGCTGGATGGTCTCATTGGCAAGGAACGGTAGCCCGGCATAAAGTACACATGCCTGAGGAACATCGCCAAGGTTATTTACGTATTCTTCGATGACCAAAGCTTTTAATTCCTCTGGAGCCCCTGTCCAGTCATAGCGTTCCACACATTCCTGAGTAGAAGCGCTAAAAAACTCACTGCATAGCCCAGGCGGTACCAACTCCCTTTGGCAGGCAGCCTGGTATGTGTTTCCTTCAAGTTGCAATAGCTTTTCTGCCTCTTCTCGTATGACACATTCTGTTGGTGTGGCACAATTACTTGAAATAAGAGAAGGGTTGGAAAAACTGCCTTCAGCCCACCAATTGGCCCCCAAGGCCGAGATAAATTCCGCTCTTCCATTGGAAGAGAACTCTAATGCCAGTTGGTGGCAAGTGGGCGGGCTGGAGTTGACATTGTCCTGATTGGCGTAGATTGTGAAAAAGATCAAATCCCAAATATCCCATACATCATCAATGCGCGCCGTGTATTCAAGCTCATTTGAACAGGTCTGGAAATCGCTCAAGGTCTCAGTCGTAAGCTGCCCGAATAAGCCACTGCTGCTGCCAGAGGCTGCTATGAATTGATTGCCTGTCTCGGGCAAAGCTTCCGGCTCGGAATTGCCTCCACCTGATGTGCTATCCAGAGGTACAACAGCGGGTTGTGGAGCTTCGGGCGTTTGTGTGGCATCAAGTACTGATGCGGTGGGAAGGGCTTGTGGATCGGATGGGATCGGACTAACCAGATTGGAAAGCAGCAAAAGGATCAACAATAAGATCAGCCCCGCGACACCAACCATCAATATGGCGCGCAATGCTGTGCGACTGCGTCGTGGGGTTGGCTCAGTTTCATATTGCGTATATTGGTACTTACTCATCGGATGGGTATTTTATAATGCTTTCCTATGAATGTTACTCTAACTGCTCTTGGATTCATTGTATTTGGATATGCCCTTGGCTCTTTGCCATTTTCCATTTGGGTGACCAGGCTCTTTATTGGTACAGACGTGCGTGATGGCGGATCGGGACATGCCACGGCCACAAATGCGATTCGGCAGGCAGGCTGGGTGGCAGGTGTTGTCGTGTTTGTTCTGGATATCGCCAAAGGGTTTTTACCCACTTACCTGGCTTCACAGTATGGTGATGTGGCTTGGGTTGTGCCTCTGACTGCTGCGTTTGCAGTAGCTGGACACAATTGGCCGGTATGGGCTGGTTTCCGGGGTGGTATGGGGTTGGCCGTTACGGGTGGTTCATTACTGGCAGTTTACCCTGTTGGCTTTTTTGCAGGTGTAGGCCTGCTCATCGCTCTAGTGCTGATCATCAAGCATGGCGCACGCGCCACCTTTATTGGTGCCTTTCTGTTCGCGCCATTGATGTGGCTATTAGGCGCGGAGATGCAGGTTGTGTGGCAGACGGCTGCGATAAGCCTTGTTTTGGCGATCCGCTTTGCTACCGATTGGAATCGAAAATATCGCGAGTTGTGGCTGGATCGAGAATAGAAAAAGCCAACACCGATTAGTGCTGGCTTCCAACTACTTCTTAGGGAAAAAGATTAATTAAGCTTCTTCACTCTTCTCTTCTGAATCTTCCTCGGCTTCTTTTTCATCATCATCGCCTTGTAACCCTTCACGGAAAGCGCGAATACCGCTGCCCATTTCGCCAGCGATGCGGCTGATACGTCCAACGCCAAAAATTAGCAATACAACAATCAGTATGATGATTAGTTCAGGGCCACCAGGCATGGCTTACTCCTACTCGTAATTTAAAAGTGTATACCCTTTGATTCTACCCTATGTTGCAATTCAGCGATGTAAAAAGCGTGCTAGGCTGGCACGGCCATGTCGCGTGGGAGATGGGGCAGGTCGATAGCGGCGTCATCGCAGAGAATAACAGCGCGCTCGATCACATTGCGCAAATCACGGATATTGCCTTTATAAGTGTAATTCGTCATGGCTTCTAGGGCAGCCGGGGTTACGTCGGTGATGTTCTTGCCATATTTAGGGGCGAACTTGTTGACAAAATGACCTACTAGGTCAGGCACATCTTCTTTGCGCTCAGCCAGGGACGGCATCTGGATTTCCATAAGGTTCAGACGATAGTAAAGGTCTTCGCGGAAATCGCCTGCCTCGATCATTTCTGGCAAATTTTTGTTGGAAGCTGCAATGACCTGCACGTCAACATTGATCTCTTTGGTACCGCCCAGCCGACGGAAGCTCTGGCTTTCCAGAGCGCGCAAGAGTTTGGTTTGTACTTCAACCGGCATTGATGAGATTTCATCAAGGAAGAGAATACCGCCGTCAGCAGCTTCCATCAGACCGATCTTGCGTTTGTCTGCGCTGGTAAATGCGCCTGCTTCGTGACCGAACAATTCTGTTTCCAGCATGGTGGGTTGGATCACACCGCAGTCGATGGGTAAAAAGATAGTGTTCTTGCGGCTCCCCACGCTATACATGTATTGGGCAATGACTTCCTTGCCCGTGCCTGTCTCACCTGTAATAAGTGTCGAGGCGGAGGCTTCGGCGGCGCGCTCGGCCAGTTCAAGGGCTTCTTGCATGGCAGTGCTTTTGCCTACAATGAAATTGGCTTCTTGCTGCTGGTTACGCTGGATGGCAGCCAGTTGCCGGAAGAGTTTGACCTTGTCGCTGGCCTTTTCGATCAGGGCTTTCAGGTGTTCCAGGTTGATGGGTTTTTGCAGGAAATAAAAAGCCCCATCATTCATGGCTTTTACGGCCATATCCACCTCGCCGTAGGCGGTGATCATGATAATCGGGGGGCGATAAGGGATGTGGGCTGTTTCTTCCAGTAAGGATGTACCAACACCATCCGGCAGTTTTACGTCCAGCAGGACGATATCGGCATTGCCCTGATCTAGTTGTTCGTAGGCCTCTGCTAGTTTTTCGGCCTCAATGACTTCGTAGCCCTGCGGTTGAAGGAATTCACTAAGTCCCTTGCGGGCATTTTTCTCGTCATCGACGATCAAGATGGTCATACTCATGGTTGGCTCCTGCTCTCTTAGGTGTGGCCGTTATTGGCCCTGGGTAGTTTCACTTTGAAGATCGTGCCGCCTGGGAAACTGTCCACGGAAATCTGGCCCTGGTGGGCGATCACGATGCGTTGGGTAATGGCCAGCCCCAGACCGGTTCCCTTTTTGCTTTTGGAAAAGAAAGGCTTAAAGATGTTTTCGCGGTCTTCCTCCGGGATGCCGCGACCCGAATCCAGGATGCTTATTTCTACAACGTTCAAGCCGCCAGTTGATTTGGCGCGATTGGCTTTGATGGCCAAATTGCCTCCAGCCTCGCCCATTGCTTCAATCGCGTTGCTGATGAGGTTGCTGAAGACCTGTTCCAATGCACTGGCATCGCCGTCTACCATAGGGGTGTGGGGATCGAAGGCCAGACTATGTTCCACGTTCATGCGGCTCATACGAGGCCGCCAGCGTTGTAGTAGATCGTTGAGCAATTTTTCCAGGTTGACCGGGCTGAATTTATACTCGCGCGGCCCAGAGAAGGTCAGTACGGATGCCATCAGTTCCGTCAAGCGCTGGCAGTCTGTTTGCATGCGGGCGATGGTCTCTTGCAACGGATCATCACCGGGCAAGTTCATGCCCATTAATTGCAACCCCATACTGATGTTGTTTATGGGGTTACGTACCTCATGGGCAAAGATAGCCATGACTTCACCCAGGAGGGCCTGTTGCTCTAATTGCTGGGTCCTGATGCGGAACTGTTCGTCCTTGCTGAGGTCGCTAATAAGGACGGCCACACGTTCGACCTGTCCGTTGGCCTCAATGGGCACGCTGCGCACGTGAGCCAACAAGGTAGTGCCGTCACGACGATGCAACTGCACATCGCCGAGGTTTTGTGCAGCACCTTCCTCCCAGGTAGTTTTGAGGGATGAGCGTACGGCATTGGCACCCACCAGTACATCTGTGATGGCATGCCCTTTGACATCATTAAGTGAGTAGCCCAGTGTAGACTCGATGGCGGCATTGATGTCCTGGATGGCAAGTTTGCGGTTCACAAAGATCAGTCCATCTTTGATGCGGTCTTTAAGTTCATCAGGAACGCTGGTTTTGGTTGTGGAAGTTGTGCCGTGTTGCCGCAATTGAGTTTCAATGGCTTCGCGTTGCTGCGTTGTGCGGATTGTGCTGGACAACAACTCTAGTAAGACTTCAATATCTTCTGGGGGAGACAGTGTTTCATCCCCAATAGCCAATAAACCATTTGGTGTTTCGATTGTGCGCACTGGGATAGTAGCCAGGTAATTGAATTTGGCGGCGAGGGCGGCGCGATGTAGGGCGGCAATAGCGCGATCTCCCGGTTGCCAAACCTGCGGACTATGTAATACGGAGAATTCACTGGCGGGGATTTCGCTGGGTAGCTGTCCCACTTCTCCCAGGATAGTGCTCATTCTCAGGCTGTCCTGACCATCGGCACGATACAAGAGGAGGGTGCTTGCACCGGTAAGTCGTTGTCCGGCCAGTAATATCTGTGTGAAGGCAGTTTGTAGTTCGTTGATTTGTGGGGCAGCTGCCAGGCTCTGTATAGCTTCTAAACGCCCCTTCTGAATAAAGGTTTCGCTTGCACGTTGGGCCAGCTCGCTGGATGGTTTGATAGTGAGCACCATCCAATCGGGAGATGCCCCTAAACTGGCCAGGGTGACCTCTGCCTCCTGCATGTTGCCATTACGTTTGAGAATGGCCTGCGGCCAGGTATGTTTACGTGTGCTGCGCAACTCTTCAAAATTATTGCGGTCCAGCCCCGGTAGCAGGGTATCAATCTTTTCCCCGCCCATTTCCTGGCGTGTAAAAGCTGTGAGGCGCGCTGCAGTAGCATTGGCGAGCAACACCTCATATGCCTTGGTATCTAATAGCAAGGCTGCATGCGGCAACATATCCAGCAGTCCCTCGATCTCTTCTAGACCTGGGCTGTTTTTACGTCCAAAGGCGAAAGCTGATAAGGGGCCTTTGCTCATGCAGTTTGTTTGGCTTGCACCTTTCGTAAGTGTGCAGGCAAAATGCCTTCCATCGAACGGTATTTGGCGACTGTGCGGCGGGCGATCTTATGCCCTTGTTCCTTCAATAGCTTGGCGATCTTGGTATCACTGAGGGGCGTGTCTTCGGCCTCGACAATGCCTTTGAGAGCGGTGCGGATGTGCAGGCTGCGATCAAAGAACTGGGAGATGGGGATGATATGGCCGGATGGTAGCTGCACGGTTTTGCCAGAAACAGCGCGGGAAATGGTAGATTCGTGTACGTCTAGTTCTTCAGCCAATTGCACACGCGTGATGGGGTGGATGTGTGCAGGTCCGTCAAGAATGAAATTTCGCTGTTGCTTGGCCAGTTTTTGCATCAAACGTACAAGGGTGTGGTTGCGTTGGCTCAAGCATTTGACCAGCAGATTGGCCTGTTCCATGTCGGCTTTCCACTTATCCGCTTTGGCTTCAGGTGCTTCGGCTAAAGCCTGTTTGAAGTCGGGGTTGATGCGCAGCAAACCGCGGATCGGCCACATGACTTCTACAATGAGGCGGGTGTCTTCGCTGTCATCGGCGCAGCGCATGATAACGTCTGGGCGTTGGTAGACCTGGGTCGTGTCAGATGAGATGTGGCGCGTGTTGCCCCAAAAGGCACGAGCCGGATAAGGGTTAAGGCTTTCGCCAATGAAATTGGCGATCTTCTCCGCTTCGTTCTTGGAGATGCCTAACAGGCGACCCAATTCTGTGAACTGCTTCTTTGTTAGAAAGTGGAAACCTTCTTCGACTGCCTGGCGGGTGAGTTCGGGACGGGGGACCTGAGTGCCCAGGACATCCAATTGCACCAAGAGGGCTTCCTGCTCATTGGCCGATGCCACGCCCACTGGGTCGGCGCGTTGCATGACTTGGATGACAGCGTAAACACGCTCTGGGTCAACATGGCGGTAGCGCGCGATCTCCATGATGGGGATGGACAACAAGCCATCTTTGTCAAGACTGGATGCGATGTGAACGGCAATTTCGCGGTCTGCGGGAGCGATCTCTGCGGCGATCTGCTGCAAGACGTAAGTCGCCAGGTCTTCCGTATCGGGCGAAAAGGCATCCGTTTCGATGTCTTCGTAACGCCCGGTGGAGCCTGTATAAGTGTAATTGTGTTCTGGGGGTGATACAAAAACGATCGGCTCCTCACCCTGAGCGCTGCCCTGGTAACTGCATTTAGGGCACAGGGCGTTGCCCGGTAGCCGACGATTGCAATTGGGGCAATGTCGACCTTCAACCAATTCCAATGCAGGGTTCTTTGAAAGCTCGCCTTCGATCTTCTCCAGCAGCTCCAGGGCGTTCATGCCCAACAGGGTCATGGTTTGGGCCAGATGAGCCGTGGTAAGCTTTGTGCGCACGCCTGTACGCTGGAAAGTGCCTTGTGATGGTCGGAATGCCATAAGTCTATCCTTGGATTATAGGGGTGTAAGCCTATAGTTGCAAGTTTAGTGCCAGGCCAATTCGGTGTAGAATAACGACTTGGTTTGTGCTAGCAAGCTCCTTTTCGATAGCATATTAGCTAAATAAGGTAATTGATGAAATGACAGATTTGATCGTTATTGGTGGTGGGTTGGCGGGCAGTGAAGCTGCCTGGCAGGCTGCAGAACAGGGTTTATCGGTTGAGCTGTACGAAATGCGCCCTAAATTGGAAACAGGCGCACATACCACTAACTTCCTGGCAGAATTGGTTTGCTCTAATTCTCTTGGCTCCAATTTACCGGATCGAGCCGCTGGGCTCCTCAAAAACGAGCTTCGCATGATGGGCTCGTTACTAATGCGCCTGGCAGAGGAGACGTCAGTCCCGGCGGGAGCGGCCCTTGCTGTGGACCGCGATGGCTTTGCGAGCGTAGTTACCGAAGCAATTGAAGGGCATCCCAACATCCAGCTTGTGCGGGAGGAGATGCCGGATGTTCCCGATACTCCGACGATCATTGCATCAGGACCACTGACTTCCAATAAACTGTCACAGTCCATTCTTGCATTGAGTGGCGAAGAGCACCTGTACTTCTACGATGCTATCTCGCCAATCGTTAGCCTGGATTCGATCAATATGGATGTGGCCTTCCGGGCTTCACGTTACGATAAGGGCGATGAAGAAGTTGGCGATTACATCAATTGCCCGATGAACAAAGAAGAATATGAGGCTTTTGTAGCGGCATTAATCGAAGCCGAACGTATTGAACTAAAATCCTTTGAACAGGATATGAAGAGTGGGGTCAATGCTGGTGCCCATACTTTTTTTGAAGGCTGTTTGCCGATTGAGATCATTGCCCAGCGCGGACTTGACTCTCTGGCGTATGGCCCTATGCGCCCGGTAGGTTTGCGCGACCCACGTACCGACAAACGACCGCATGCCGTGGTGCAATTGCGCCAGGACAACCTGGCCGGCACAATGTACAACCTGGTGGGGTTTCAGACCAACCTCAAGTTCCCGGAACAGCGCCGGGTACTGCGCATGATCCCAGGCCTGGAGAATGGGGAGTTTCTACGTTATGGGCAGATGCATCGTAATACTTTCATTTTTTCGCCCAAGCTGCTGGCCCCAACTTTGCAGTGGCGTGAACGCAGCAATCTGTTCTTCGCGGGTCAGATCACGGGAGCCGAAGGTTACGTTGGTAATATCGCTACAGGTTTATTGGCTGGCCTAAATGCGGCTCGACTATATAAAGGTGATATGCCTCTGGAATTGCCCAGCACTTCAATGTTGGGCGCTTTGTGCCATTACATCACACATGCGGATGCATCGGATTTCCAACCTATGAAAGCCAACTTTGGCATCATGCCTCCGCTAACGGATGGAGTTCGCCGCAACAAACGCCAGCGCGCCGCAGCCTATGCGGAACGGGCGCTGGAGGACCTGGAAACTTATTTGAGTCAACAATCCGTTGAAACAAAAATGGAAGGTGTACATGCCTGATCGTCATCGTAGCCTTTTGGTATTTGCTGTGCTGGTTATTGTAGTGGTTTCTGCGACTGTTTTTTTTGTTGTCCCTATAAACACGGCCGAGCCTACACCAACTGTTGATCTGCCTCCAGATTTTGGGGCCTTTTTTGACGGAGCGCGCGCCCTTGGCGATGTTGCCCATCAAGTCAGTCTGGGGCCACGCCCCACCGGCAGCGAAGCACACGCGCAGATGATCGATTGGATGGTGACAACGCTGACAGAGATCGAGGGCTGGGAAGTTGAAGTGCAACGGGCGGAGTATATGGGAGTAGAAGTTGCTAACGTTGTCGCCAAGCGGGGCAGCGGGGAGCCCTGGATCATATTAGGCGCGCATTACGACACGCGTTTATTTGCTGATTCTGACCCCGATTCAGCTAACCATATGGAACCTGTGCTTGGAGCCAATGACGGTGGCTCTGGAGTAGCAGTTTTGATGGAACTAGCCCGTGTGCTGCCGCGTGACCTGGATAAAGAGATCTGGCTGGTGTTCTTTGATGCTGAAGACAATGGCCGCATCGAGGGCTGGGAATGGATCATGGGGTCCAGCGCATTTGTGGAAGGATTAGAAGCTCATCCGGATATGGCCGTGATCGTAGACATGATCGGCGATGCAGACCTGAATGTGTATTACGAACTCAACTCCGATACTGAATTGAGGGAAGAAATTTGGGCTGTGGCTGGAGAGTTGGGCTACGAAGATCGCATTATTCCCGAAGGCAAACATTCTATTCTTGATGACCACCTTCCCTTCATCTGGGCTGGCATCCCTGCAGTTGATATGATCGATTTTGATTATCCTTACTGGCACACTGTAGAGGACACTTTGGATAAGGTCTCTGCGGAAAGTTTGCAAGTCATTGGGGATACCTTGATGGCCTGGTTGGAAACAAAATGACAGACCCCACTAATCTGTAAGCTCTTTGTCATTCAATTCATCTTCCGTAAACATTGAATTTCCTATAAACTATTAGGGTTATGAAGCTGCATGACAGTTTGGTACAAATTCGGGAACCCTGGTTGGAGCGCGTCTCTCAAAATCTGGCGCGTGGCGAAGGTGTGCGCCAGGTATTCCTTGACCAACTAAACCGCTTTTATGACCTTTTGTTGCAGGCCGTGGAAAGCGGAGACCCCGGCTGGCTTAACCCTGTGCTCACCGAGTGGGCCGAAGCGCGCACCGAGTCCGAGTTAAAGGATGAAGATACGGCCGTGTCTCCTATTCTCAGCCAGATCGCGCAGCAAACTTTGATCGTAGCACAGGAAGAATTGGAAACAGAAGGCAGCCTGCTACTGGTCAATGCGCTCATGCCGATTTTTACCTATGCTTATGAACGCAGCGGCCAGCAGGAAACCATGCTGCGAGTGGCTTTCTTATCAAGTGAATTAGAAGATGCGAGAATTCAGTTGGATCGCCTTGACCGTAGTAAGTCGAATTTCATTGCAGTTTCTGCGCATGAGTTAAAAACGCCGCTGACGCTTATCCAGGGCTATGCCACCATGCTGCATGACGAAATTCAGGATAAACCTGAAGGCGAGGATATGCGTACTTTAATTCAGGGCATTGAAAACGGCACTCGTCGCTTGCAGCATATTGTGGATGACTTGATTGACGTGTCTTTGATCGACAACCAGGAGTTGGCTCTCAAATTCCAGCCTTGCTGGATGAACCGACTTTTTGTAATATTAGAAGATGACCTCGCACCCGTGGCTGAGGAGCGCAAACAATCCCTCACATTCCACGAGTTCGAGGGCTGTGACCAGATGACCTACGCCGACCCGGAGCGCCTTTACCAGGCTCTGCGCAATGTGATCGCCAATGCCATTAAATACACGCCAAATGGTGGCGATATCAGTGTAGATGGGCGTCTCTTATCGGGTTTCATTGAAGTCACAGTTAAAGACTCGGGTATCGGTATCGAGCCTGAATATCAGGAGCAAATATTTGAAAAGTTTGGACGACTGGGAAACCCAATTTTGCATTCCAGCGGCAGGAGTAAATTCAAAGGGGGCGGGCCAGGTCTGGGCCTGTCAATAAGCAAAGGCATTATGGAAGCTCACGGGGGTTCCATATGGGTGGAATCAAGCGGGCAAGATGAAGTTGAGATGCCGGGATCTACATTCCATTTGCTGTTACCTTTACTTGCAGAGCCGCCCGGTGATACACTAAGCAATGTGCAGCCCTTAGAAGCTGACCAATAAAAATTATAGAGAGAAGAAGATGTCCGAGTACAAACCGGCTGAACGCATCAGTCACCTTAAGCCCTACTTTTTCGCCACATTAGGTAAACGCATTGTGCAAATGCGCGCCGATGGGGTGGACGTTATCCGCCTGGACATGGGCTCGCCCGATTTGCCCCCCGCTGATTTCATTGTGGATGCCCTCGTTGAATCGGCTCGAAAAGCAGATGTGCATGGTTATACCCTGGGAGCAGGCACTCAGAACTTTCGAAAAGCGGTAGCCCAACGTTACCTAGACCGTTTTGGTGTGGAGCTGGATCCGGGCTCAGAAGTGCTGGACCTGATCGGTTCCAAGGAAGGCCTATTTGAGTTGAGCCAGGCTTTCTTGAACCCCGGCGACCTCGTGCTGGTTCCCGACCCTGGTTATGCTGTGTATGCTTCCGGTGCGCGCATTGTGGGCGCTGAGATCGGATATATGCCTTTGCTGGCCGAGAATAATTTCTTCCCGGATATGGAAGCTATCCCTGAGGATGTGGCCAAGCGCGCCAAGGTAATGTGGCTGAATTACCCGAACAACCCGACGGGTGCAACGGCCACAGTTGAGGATTTTGCCAAGGTCGTAGAGTTTGCCCGCAAATACGATATATTGATCGCACATGATGCGCCTTATACTGAGGTAGGATTTGACGGCTACCGAGCCCCCAGTTTGTTGGAAGTACTCGGTGCAAAAGAAGTGGCTATCGAATTCAACTCACTTTCAAAAGCCTACAACATGGCTGGTTGGCGTTTGGGCTCGGCTGTGGGTAATGCCCAGATCGTAAAATATCTGGAAACCTACAAGAGCCAGCAGGATTCGGCCCATTTTGCACCTATGTTTAACGCAGGTATTGCAGCTCTATCCGGCGATCAAAGCTGGACCGAAGAGCGCAACGCCATTTATCAAAAACGCCGTGACCTTGCATTGGATGGACTGAAGAAAGCCGGATTAAAAGCTGATGTGCCCCAGGCCGCCATGTATATTTGGGTGCATATCCCTGAAGGTGAGAATAGCATGGACTTCTGCGCCCGCATGTTGGAAGAGACCGGCGTGAGCATGACTCCGGGTAACGTATTTGGTGCACATGGTGAAGGCTATTTGCGCATCTCGTTGGTCACTACGCTTGAGCGTATTGAGGAAGGCATGGGGCGCGTGGTTGATTGGTTGAAGGTAAAGGCTTAAATGGCAGGACGTATCCCGGAACCCACACACCGTCCTCGCGAGCGCGTAATGCTCGTGGGGGCGGAAATATTCGGCCAGGACAATCTGCTTTCCATGGATGAGTCATTGGACGAACTTGAAATGCTGGCTGATACGGCTGGCCTGGATGTCGTGGGTGCTGCTACACAACGGCTCAAATCTCCCAACCCCAAGACCTATATCGGTTCCGGAAAGGTGGAAGAAGTGCAGGCGTTGACGGAAGAGACCGGTGCAGATGTTGTCTTGTTTGATGACGAGCTCAACCCACGCCACCAGCGTGAACTGGAGAAGATCTTTGGCGAAAAGTTGCGCGTATTAGATCGCACGGCTTTGATCCTGGATATCTTTGCCCAACATGCCAGCACTCACGAAGGTGCCTTGCAAGTTGAATTGGCCCAGTACGAGTATCTACTGCCGCGGCTAACACGTGCCTGGACGCACCTTGCTCGCCAGGCAGGTGGCGGTGGAGGTGGTTCGGGTGCCGGTGTCGGTTTGCGCGGCCCTGGTGAAACCCAGTTGGAAGTTGACCGCCGTGATATTCGCAGACGAATCGACCAATTGCGCGGCGATCTGGACAAAGTGCGCGCCCATCGTGGTCGCCACCGAGCCCGTCGCAAACGCTCGCGCATCCCTGTGGTTGCCCTTGTCGGCTATACCAATTCCGGGAAGTCTACTCTGTTAAATGCCTTGTCCTCATCGGATGTCTACGTGGCAGACCAACTCTTTGCTACCCTGGATCCCACCACGCGACGGGTAGAGTTGCCCGGCGGCCATCAGGCCTTGTTCAGTGATACGGTGGGCTTCATTCAGAAATTGCCTACAACGTTGGTAGCTGCTTTCCGCGCTACTCTTGAAGAGATCGCTGAAGCTGAATTGCTGCTTCACGTCTTGGATGTCACTCATCCCAATGTCGATGCCCAGGCTGAAGCCGTGCTGGAAACGCTGACTGAGATCGGGGCCGACCATATCCCCATGTTGACAGTGCTTAACAAGATCGATGACTTACCGGATCTGGATCTGGTCGATGATGCCCTTGAGCTTTTCCCCGGGGCGGTGCCGATTTCGGCGCTAAGGGAACTGGGTATGCCAGACCTTTTGGATGCTCTCACTGAAAAGCTCTATGAGGCCTACACACCCGTTGAGGTTGATTTACCCTACAAAGAAGGTGCACTGATTGCCCTGTTCCACGAACAGGGTCAGATTGAGCATATCGAACACACTCGCAAGGGAGCCTACATCGAAGGGCGTGTGCCGGGGCGGCTGGTGGCGCGTTATCGCCCATTCCAAATCAACGCGGAAATTGAAGAAATCGAGGAAGAAAGCTGATGCAGTTGCTTTCACGCTTTTTAGATCGCCTGTCGGAGTTCTTTGCCGCTCGCAAGGGCTTGTTGCCTATAGTGGGGTTGCTGCTAATCGCTTTGAACTTTGTAGTGCAATTTCTGCCAATGATGGGATTTGTAGCTACTAGTGACCTTTTTTTGCATTTGGGGATAGTAATTGCCATCTTGGGCTTTTTGCTGGCCTGGGCTTTGTAAATGCATTTGGTTTTTTGCTAAGAGGTCTGGATAATCCAGGCCTCTTTTTTTGTGCAACCCTCGAATATTTTTCCCGTATATAAAAATGAATGTGCATAATTGCACAATCAATTAATTGCGAGATTTTTTCCGAGGGAAAGATGAATCAAACTTACAGCAGCCCAGAGTTTGCCGCTGAGATCACAAAAAAGGGTAGCAGGCAAACTTTCTATACCATCCGTTTTTTTGTCGACCGTGAACGTGTTGGTGACGCCTATAGGGGGTATGCTTATTTTCGTTGGTTAGATGATTTGCTCGATGACAGTGTTGGGTCTAAGCAAGAGAAACTGGTATTAGTTGCCAGACAGCAGAAGTTATTAGATGCTTGTTATCGCGGCAAGGTGTCAGAGGCTTTATGCAAAGAAGAAGCGATGCTCGTGGATTTGGTATGTAACGATACAGAACCAAACAGCGGTTTGCAGTCGTACCTGCGCAACATGATGAAGGTGATGAGATTCGATGTAGAAAGACGGTACCGCGTCATCAGCCAGGCAGAACTGGCCGAATACACACAGGCGCTTGCCAAGGCAGTCACGGACTACATGCACCACTTTATCGGGCATGATGACCCGCCGCCGCCTGACAGGACCCGCTACCTGGCAGTGAACGCGGCACACATCACCCACATGCTGCGCGACACGGTTGAAGATGTGGATGCCGGTTATTTCAACATCCCGATTGAATATCTTCAGGCCGAGGAGATGCTGCCAAGCGATATTAACAACGAGGCTTATCGACGCTGGGTGTGTGAACGCGTAGAACTTGCTCGCATGTGCTTTGCAGCTGGCCGAGAATATATGATGCAAATCAAGAACTGGCGCTGTCGCCTGGCCGGCTTTGCATATATTGCACGCTTTGAGTGGGTGCTGGGCGCGATTGAGCGTGAGAACTATAGCTTGCGAGATGGGTATCCAGAGCTAAAGGGATTGCAGGCCAGCCTTTGGGTGTTATGGTCAGCAATCACTTCGATGTTATCTTCGATGGGGCCTGCTATTGCTATCGAGCGTCAGAAATTGGCTGTTCAACCAGAGACTAGAGAAGAGTGATGAATACAAAATCAGTGATCGTTGTGGGGGCCGGGATGGGCGGATTGACTTCTGCCATCCATCTAGCTAAGCAGGGTTTAAAAGTTACCGTTGTCGAAAAGAACTCCCGGCCTGGGGGCCGCTGTGACCGTATCAGCCGAGATGGACACCATTTTGATACCGGGCCTACCCTAATGGTTATGCCCTTGCTGTTTGAGGCGGAGTTTGAAGCTCTTGGTATACCCATCAACAAGATGCTGGATTTACAGCGAGTTGACCCAACCTATCATCTGGTTTTTGATGATGGCAATCAATTGGCGCTAACTTCTGACCTGAAGGCTCTGCAAGAACAACTTGAAGTGATTGAGCCGGGCAGTTTTCAGGGTTTGTTGCGCTATATGGATGAGGGCCATCGCCACTATCATCTGGGCGTTGAAAAATTAGTTTACCCAGATTTCCGCAAGGCCTCTGACTTCTTTAAGATTGAGAATTTGCCGCTGCTATACCAAGTCAAGCCACTAGCCAACCATTATGCCAATATGTCGGCTTACTTCAATGAGCCGCGTCTGAAGGCGGCCTTCACCTTCCAGGATGTGTATATGGGTCTCAGCCCCTTTGAAGCGCCAGCGACTTTTTCGATGATGTCTTATACGGAATTGGCCCACGGAGTGTGGTATCCCAAGGGTGGTATGTACAGCATTGTTGAGGCTTTGTATGAATTGGCTATTGAAGCTGGTGTAAAGTTTGCTTTTGACACCACAGTCCAGCAGATTGATGTCGATGGCGGTTACACACGCGGCGTGATAGTTGGCGATGGAAGTCGACTGGATGCTGATGTTGTTTTAGCGAATGCCGACCTGTCTTACGTGCACCAGAAGCTGTTGCCGCAGAACGGAGATGGGAATCGGATGGCGCGTAAACGCCATTCCTGTTCGGTGATCAGTTTCTTCTGGGGAGTGGATAAGCGATATGAGGAGCTTCCCCCACATACCCTGTTTTTGGCGGATAATTACCGCGAGAACTTCGATAGCATTATTGACGACCTTGGCCTGCCGGATAACCCAAGCTTATATGTGCATGCTCCGGCACGACTGGATGCTTCCATGGCCCCGGAGGGGCAGGACACGCTGATTGCCATCGTGCCTGTTGGGCATATGTCGGAGAATGGCAACCAGGATTGGGTGAGCATGCGCGAAAAGGCCCGCCAGGATGTCTTCAGACGTTTGCGGATGTTGGGCGTCAATGACCTTGAGGATCACATAAAGTTTGAGATGAACTTCACGCCGTTGTCCTGGCGCAAGCGCTACAATCTTGCAAAAGGCTCCACGCATGGTCTTTGCCACAACCTGACCCAATTGGGTTATTTCCGGCCAGATTACCAACATCCCCGCTATGAGAATTTGTATTTTGTGGGGGCCAGCACCCGCCCGGGAACGGGCATGCCTACAGCAATGGTCTCCGGCCGTCAGGCAGCCAATCGCATTCTCAATGATTTGCGTATAGCAGTTTGAAGGTTGTAGCTGAACAAAAAAAGGGCCTGGGATTTCCCAGGCCCTTTGCTATTCAGGTGATTCTAATCGACTAGCTGCGGCTTGATCTAAGAGCCAAAGCAATTGGCCGCTGACTGGTTGAATCAGTTGGCTGGGGTAAAGTTCTGGTTGATGGGGGCCTTCCAGAATCTGCTTGAGAGCCAGGGCTTTATTCTCTCCTGCCACCAGGAAGGTGATCTGCGTAGCCTGGTTTATGAATGGGGCCGTAAGCGTAATGCGCCAGGTGTCTAATTTCTCAACCTGATTGGCTACGACCCAGTTTTCTGTTTCTTGAAGAGCGGTCGTATGAGGGAACAATGACGCCGTGTGGCCGTCGTCCCCCATACCGAGGAAGATGAGGTCAAGGTTTGGTGTTTCGCTGCCAATGTAATCGCGTAAGGTGCGAATATATTCATAGGCAGCTTCTTCTGGAGGCAGTGCAGCTTCGATGCGATGCACCTGCCGCGGCTCAATGTCTATATGATCCAGGAGGGTCTCTTTGGCCATGCCATAATTGCTGTCGGGATGCTCCGGCGGTACCGAGCGCTCATCGCCCCAGTAAAAATTTACTTTGGACCAATCAACCAGGTCGCTATATTTATCAGCTAAAAGCTGATGCATTGCTTTGGGAGTGGAGCCACCGGAAAGGGCAACGTTAAAGCGATCATTTACAGAGATGTTGAGATGGGCTTGCTCTATGAAATGTTTTACAGCGGCTTCTGCCAGTAATTGTGGATTGGGATAAACCTGGATGTTGGCTGGTTTCATACTTCGGCTTGGATATGTTCGATGCCCTCGGTTCCCGCCACAATGAGGTCGGTAGCCATGCCCAGAAAGAGACCGTGCTCAACGATACCTACGCGTGTCTTAAGGAAAAAGTCCAGCATACCCAGATCAGCAATTGGCCCAAAATCACAATCCAGGATGTAGTTGTGCTGGTCGGAGATAAAGGGAGTCCCATCATCGTTTAGTCTTTGACTTACTTTGGCCCCTTGCTCTTCAATGAACCTGGCGCTAGCCTCCCAGCCAAATTGCACCACTTCCACAGGTAAAGCAAAATTTGTACCCAATACATCGGATCGTTTGCCAGCATCGATGACAATGATCTCGCGTTGGCTGGCCTGCGCCACCATCTTCTCGCGCAACAAAGCCCCACCACCACCTTTGATCAGGTTGAGTTCTGGGTCGACTTCATCGGCTCCGTCAATAGTGATATCAACCTGTGGGTGTGCATTTAAATCGGTCAGGGGAATCTCAAGCGCCTGGGCTTCTTCTTCAACCGCTGAAGAGCAGGGGATGCCCTGGATGCCTTTAAGTTGACCTTCTTTGAGTAATTCTGCGATGCGGCGTACTGCCCAGATGGCGGTGCTGCCATGGCCTAACCCTACAACCATACCTGACTCGACGAATTCTACAGCTTTATGGCCGGCTTGTTTTTTGTACTCAGTAAGATCAGTGCTCATATCAATGTTTCTGCTAAGTGGTTGATTTGTGAAATAGGATCAGCTTCAACGGACATGCTTAGTACGCGTCTATTTGCAGCCTGCAACGCGGCGGCATCACCCAAGGCCTGGGCCTGCTTGAGCACGCCGAAAGTCATATTGGACGCGTCTTGTCCAGCTTCATTGGGAATATCTATGTCGTTCCTGGTGCTGGAGACGAATTGGATAAATAAACCAATGCCACCATCCCCTTTATGTAATTGCCCGGTGGAGTGCAGGAAACGAGGCCCGTAGCCTACGGTAGTTGCCAGCTTGTATTTGTCGCGCAGCTTGAGGCGTAATGCATCCAAAGCCCGAGTAGTTTCTGCATTCGGCGTGACATAGGCCTGAATTGAAAAGTAGTCCCCATTTTTAGCTTGCTTGAGGAAATTGCTAAAATCTTCCGGGCTTGCATTTGTTGTATCGCCCTCAGGCAGCTTTCCTTCGCTTTGATAGGCCGCAACCATTTCTCTGGCCAGTACTTTGGCAGATTCGACATTGGGCTGGTCGAAAGGCTGGATACCCAAACCATGTCCGGCAACGGCTGTGGCGAATTCCCAGAGGAAGAATTGACCACCGAATTCATAGATGTTTTCCAGGCTGATGCGAATAACAGGGTGACCGGCTTTTTCCAAATCATCGGTATCTATGTGCTCACCATTGAGTTCTAGAACTACAAAAACACGGTCATCAGCATAGACTTCACTTGCGCCAATTTTTTCACCAGCTATGGGCAGGATACCTTTGCCTTCCTTACCGGTGCTTTCAGCGATGAGTTGCTCCACCCAATCCCCAAAGCTGCTGATAGCTGGCGAGGTTAGGAATGTCAGTTTATCGCGGCCAGCCTTGGCAAGCTCAGCCAAAATGGCCCCAAGCTGTGCACCTGGATTTTCAATGATTTGCTGTTGGCATTGGGCCGCCATTTCTCGCGCCTGTTCCAATAGCAGGGCGATGTCAACTCCCAGCAGCGCAGCGGGAACCATTCCAAAATAAGATAAGGCGGAATAGCGGCCACCAATATTGGGATCGTTCTTGAATATGTGGCGGAACTTGTATTGCTCGCCCACATCGACGAGCTTGCTGCCTGGATCGGTGACGGCAACAAAATGCTGGCCGACATCTTCTTCACCAACAGCAGCAAGGATCTGGTTATAGAAGTACTTAAAAAATGAAAAGGTCTCGACAGTGCCGCCTGATTTAGTAGCTACAATGAACAAGGTCTTGCTGAGGTCCAGTTTATCGGCATAGCTTTGCACCGCACCTGGGTCTGTACTGTCGAGGACATCCAACTGCAAGAAGCCTTCTGCAGCTCCAAAGCTTTTGCTGAACACCTCAGGGGCCAGACTGGAGCCGCCCATGCCCAACAACAATACATTCGTATAGCCATCGTCTCTGACAACCTGAACCAAACCTTGAATCTCCTGAATATTGGCCTGCATATCTTCGGGAGTGTGCAACCAACCAAGCCGGTTGCTGATCTCGTCGGGATCGGGTTTCCATACTGAGTGATCGTGTTCCCAAATTCGTTCAACCACATTGGCATCTGCGATTTGGATCAGGGCGGTATCAACCGCGGACTGGTATTTATCTAGGTTGGTTTCAATTTTCATCTGATTTTTCCTATGATCGGAGCTATTTTATCAGACCGATTTTTGTGGAGGCTCTTACGAATTTAGGTAGAGGTTGGTTCAAATAATAGCGAGCGGCCGCGTTTTCCCATCTCTGCAAGTACATTCATTTTGCGCAAAGTGTAGGTCATTTTCTGGGCCAGGTCGCGGCGCATTTTCAGGGCTACTGCCAATTCTTTGTTGGTAAAGGGCATTTCCAAATCAGTGGGGAGGAGGTTCAAATAGTCACTGGCCCTCTCAAAAGTAATGATTTCCACCACTTCCAGGAGCTTTTTGTCTGCTACGCTCCAGCCCTTGCGTCGCCAACTGCCTTTGCCATCATCTACCCAAACAACCTCTTCGTGGATCATGGCAATGCACAATTGAAAGTTGGGGTGGGTGGCAACACTCGGGATGCGCAACAGCTCGCGGAACAGCTCTTCCACGCGGCCCTTCTTGGGTGATTTGCGGCGGCTGACCTGTTTTCCCTTCTTGTTGATGCGCTGCACCCAGCGTGCTTTGGCGATGGGGTATATCATGCGAACAGGATATTCTGGGAGCAGCTTATTGAGCTTGGCTTTGATATTGCTAAAGCTTCCGGTCTGGATTTCGATCAATGTGTTCCCACGTTTTACATCGATCACATAGCCCTCGACCTGAGTCTCGATTTCGTCCCCCGGTTGCGAAAAATGCTCTTTGAGAGCCGCGTGCCGTGAGGACTCTTTGAGGGTGCCAATGCTAGAAGTCATGAGGGTATTGTAATGATAAAATCGAGAAACGATGGCCGAACAAACGCTCTCTGCTAAAGACCTCAAAAAATTGGAAGCATATTTGCTGCGCACGTTGTCTAACCAGATTGAATCTGATCCACCACCGGCGGCGCGATACCGCGAAAAACTTGAAAGCTGGTTGGAGCAGGCGTTTGCCAGTACCAAAACAGAATTGCCGGAGGAGCAGCGCCAGAAGTTGTTTGATGAGGTGCTGGGGGAGTTGGTGGGCTACGGCCCTATCCAGCCATTGCTGGATGACCCAACTATCAGTGAAGTGATGGTCAATGGCCCTGATCTGGTATTCGTCGAGCGTGACGGGGAATTGATCGAAACGGATGTCAAGTTTGATGATGATGACCATGTGCTGCGGATCATCAACCGCATGATTCACCCTTTAGGGCGGCGTGTGGATTCGGATCATCCCAGCGCAGATGCGCGTTTGCCAGACGGCTCACGCGTCAATGTGATCATTCCGCCGGTAGCGCATAAAGGGTCGTGTATCACAGTGCGTAAATTTGTGGAAAATAAGCTGACCATGGAGGATATCATTGGTCTGGGCACGCTTACGCCGCACATGTCCGAATTCCTACAAGCCTGTGTGGTTGCGCGCCTCAATGTCCTTATTTCTGGAAACACCAGTTCAGGCAAGACCACTATGCTTAATGTGATGACAGATTTCATTCCCGGTGGAGAAAGGATCGTCACCATCGAGGATGCTGCTGAGTTAAGATTAAAGCAACGGCATGTGATTTCGCTGGAAACCAAACAACCGAATATGGATGGCAAGGGTGGTATGGGTACACGTGAACTGGTGCGCAATACTTTACGTATGCGTCCAGACCGCATTGTGGTGGGTGAAGTGCGCAGCGGGGAAGCTCTTGATATGTTGCAATCTATGAATACAGGGCATGACGGCTCGATGACCACCCTGCATGCCAATTCACCACGCGATGCGATCGCCCGCCTGGAGACAATGGCGATGATGGCCGGATTGGATATGCCCTTGTTGGCCATCCGCAAGCAGATCGCCTCAGCCATAAACTTAATCGTGCATATGGCGCGCTTGCCGGACGGTACACGAAAAATGGCCCGCATCACCGAGGTGGCGGGCATGGAGGGGGAAGTAGTCACACTTTCAGATATATTTAAATTCGAGCAGGAAAGCGTTGATAAAAATGGAATGATCGTTGGAAAACTGATGCCCACCGGTATCCGGCCTGTTTTCACGCCCAAGCTGGAAGTGGCAGGCTATAACTTGGGTGGGGATATTTTTGGGGCGGGGTTGTACTGATTGATGCGTAGGGAGAAAGTAAAATTCGCAAGAATTTGTTTACTATATCTATAAGCAAAACTCTTCCAAAATTTTTAGCAGGGTATCTACTTCCGAATCACTTAATTGACCGGATAATTTTGATGCGATCTTCCAATCGATTTTAGCCTTTTCTGGATTGTAGTCATCTTTGAGTAAATTGATTTCTTTGAGTCTGGTTACTATATTGTCTCGTTGTGACGTACCGCCCGGGTAATAATCTTTGTTTACTGTTATAAGGATATAGCCTACACCATGAAAAATGAATATCCTCTTTCCCGTATTTCCTACTACGCCAAAAGCGGGCCGAAAGGAATAGCTTTGGTCAAATCTTTTGTTGGCAACTGCCCAATCAAGTATCCTTTTCTGGATTTCCCACTTCTGGTTTTTTGTTTTGTGGCTAGACATATCAGTAAAAAACTTAGTTAAATTTTTCGGTGTCCATGGGAAGACTTTTTGTTCCCGAATATCCCATCCAAAACATGCCTGGTTAAAAATTCCAAAGAGGAAGATTAGCTCTTGGCTGTTTAATTGAGTTACTTTTCTTGAACCCAAAATACTACGTTTGGAGTCTTCCAGCTTAGGCTTGACATCTACTATGTTTATCGATCTAAGCCAACGAAGCATGTCGTCGCGTTCTTCGGGACCTTCGGGATACTTTTCTACATTTAGGAAAACTCGCATTTCCCCATTACTATATATTGAGAAGACTCTGCCTCTTTTTCTACCAGCAATCCCAAACGCAGCTGATTTAGCTCTACTTTTCTGAAACCGATCATTTGAAATTGCCCAATCAAGGATCTTCTGTAAATTCTCCCCAGCCCCATTTGGCAATTTGCTAAATTCTTTCTGGAGCCTTTCGTGTGTCCAATCAATCTTTTCACTCATATGAGGCTTCATCTAGATTAGACTTCATCAAATTAGTGTATTTTTCTTGAAAGATCAAAACTCAGTTCCTGGCAAATTTTACTTGTAGCCCTCAAATGAAATCAACATCAGATTTTCAATGAAGACTTCTCCTCCCTTCGAGCCGATTCTAAATCTCCATTCCTTGCCTGTCCATTCATCTCCAAAAGCTTGATCATAACGTATGATGCGGGTGGGGTCATTCGCGTCCCATACAACAGCCAGAAATTCCCCATCGGAATTTACTGCCAATAATATGTAGTACAACTCATTTACATTTAGAGTTAAATTGCCTATTAATGGTTGATATCCTAACCATTCCTCCCCAAACCTATTGCTCATATTCGTAACATCACCGCCATGAACTGACCATCCACGGAAACTTGGTGTGCCAAATTCGCCGGTTTGGATGCCGATGTTGTAATTAGCGCCCGACCCTCGTGAAAATCGGCCTAAGATTGCGTGGCCCTCAGTGAAGGATTCGTTTGTTATAAAGTAGGCATCCCAATCTGGTGTATTGTTTAGCTGAATTTTCCCGTCTGAAAATTTCCCGAATTCGTATTCCCACATAAATGAAGATGAATAGCTAAGTCCATACTCCAGCTCAACCATTGGCTGGACCAAGTAGTCTGACAAAATGGGAGGAGTCTCAATTGTTGGCACGAGGGTTGAAGTGGGTTCCGGTTCAGGCGTTTTAGTAGCAGTAGGTGGGGGTGTCTGGGTTGGCTGTTCTGTTGCAGTAGGTATAGTAGTTGGCGTACTAGTTGGCTGAGATTGGCAACTCGCCAAAAATCCAAAAATAACGATGAAAATGACCAGATGAAAGAATCGAACTTGAAACATATTTATTTCCTCCGACTTGAATATTGAACTGTTTGCTTATTCTATCGTATCGACAATATCTGCAGAATGATAATCACCATGAAGACGACCAGTTGAAAAGCAGCGATAGAAAATAACTCCCGGTGCTTCCAAATCGCCACAAAAATATACGTGAACAGATTAATGAGGATAATGCCGAGCGGGAAATATGCGGCCACACCTGACAAACTGATCACATCGAAGAATTGGAAAATGTGAATCAAGCCTACTGCAAACAATAGGATGCCGCCTTGCAGGGACATCACGCGCACAGAACCAATGAGATTCCTGTCATCAGTAGCCTTGCTGACATTGGCAACCGGCTGCATTTCTCCGTAAACAATGTGCAAGATGCTGAGAATCAAGATGAGTATGCCTGCTGCCAATTCCATTTTGACTCCTTTTTCCTTGTAGATGAGCGATTCACTTGTGGCTAGTCCTCATTGTCGCATAATTTTGGGGTTGTGTCCGTGATTTTAGGCAAATAGCGGCCTAATGGCCGCTATTTATTGTGAGTGCGAGGACGATAGGCTGAGATGTTTGGGGTGGAGTTTGAAACCTTATGCCTCGCTTGGATGCCAACACTATACAATAGTTTTGCAGTTGAATATTTTTCAATGCTGAAAGCTAACGGGAGTGAAAGTCCAATCCAGATATTAGATTATTCCTTACCCTGCTTTATGGCATCTTCTCCAAATTTCTTCTGGATCTCCTTCACGGCGATCTCCAATTGAGCTTCCTTTTTGTACTCGGCAACATCCCACAGAGTTAACTGTTTCCCTGGTTTTTCAAGGTTGCTGACACCCACACCGATCAAGCGGACTGCCTGTCCGGGCTTGCGATTGGCATTCATCAATTGCAGGCCGGTCTTGTAGATGATCTCTGCTTCGTCGGTGGGGGCAGCCAAGGTGGTTTGTCGTGTGAGCGTGGTGAAGTCGGGCCAGCGTAGTTTGATTTTGACCGTCTTGCCCTTGAGGTCTTTGTAGGCTAGGGCCTTGGCAACACGTTCTGCTTGCTTGCGGAGGGCCTGTTTTAGTTCTGTTTCATCACTGATGTCCTCCCGGAAAGTAATCTCCTGGCTGACGGATTTGGTTTCGCGTGAAGTCGAGACAGGACGCGTATCGATGCCCTTGGCGCGGCGTGCCAGGTCACCGCCATGCTGCCCGAAACGCCGTCGCAGGTCATCTTGGGGCCAGCTTGCAATGTCGCCGATGGTACGAATGCCTAATTCCGCCAAGCGGGCAGCAGTTTTAGGCCCAACACCCCATAGAGCTTTTGTAGGGAGGGGAGCAAGGAACTCGGCCTCGCGCCCCGGAGGAACAACCTGGATGGCATTGGGATAATCTTTACCATCACCGGCTTTTTTACCAACGTCGGAGGCGACTTTGGCAATGAGTTTGTTGGTTGCTACTCCTAAAGAATTGGGCAAGCCGGTTTCATCAAGGATGCGTGCCTGGAGCTCTTTGGCCACTGCCGACGCCAGTTTCTCGTTATCTGTCACATCGAGGAAGGCTTCGTCGATGGAGATTTGCTCAACCAGAGGAGTCGCCTGGCGCAATACTTTCATCACCTGGCGTGACCTGCGACTGTACTCGTCGCGGCTCCCGCGCACAATGACCAGTTCCTTGCAGACCTGCACAGCACGCGCCATGGGCATGGCTGAGTGCACACCAAAGGCGCGTGCAGGGTAAGAGCAGGAAGTTACCACGCCGCGCCCGGTTGGGCTGCCGCCAACCGCAAATGGTTTGCCTTTGAGGCTTGGGTCGAGCAACTCCTCAACTGCGCAATAGAAAGCGTCGAGGTCCAGGTGAATGATCTTGCGGTATGGTGGTTGTGGATTGTCCATAATTGTGACTACAACTACTATAGCACAAATGAGCACTATCAGATGGGTTTGTCAAGGGCTTGCCAGGAACCCCACGAATACTACGGCCTTAGACTCTTTTATTCTTCTCGCAATTCGAATAACAAATATGCCCCATTAAAATCCTCGACTAACTGCATTTCATTGGTTTGCAGATCATCAAGAATAGCTAGATCTTGGATTTCAATGTTGTCTCCACCATCTTCAAAAAGAGTTTCTAACCCGGCTTGAAAAAGCAGTATGTGCGTAATGTCCTGAGAATTCCAATTAGTAGCAATTTCTGTTGCGTTCCTTTTATGGTACTTGGTCTGATGAAGGAAATTATCCAACAAAGCGTCTGGTCTGCAATCCACTTGACAAAGGTAACTGCGTGGTTCCCATAAGAACAGCACTCGGGCATTATCTGGCAAATCGTTGACGCGGTCTATAACGATTTTATAAAGGCCCATGCGACGCTCCAGAAAAGTTTGTCTGGATTCGAGGCCAAAGACTACGGAGATGGGGTTATCCTGAATGAAATTGCTTCCGGTTGTGACTAACAACAAAGCCATATTGATGTAAAGAACGGTGTTGAGTACCCAATGGAAATCCAATTGGGGATTAGTAAGGGTTTTGATACGGGAAAGTGCCAAACCACCCATAACAGCCATAATACCAAATACTGGCATTAACAGGCGGGACTGGAGTAGAAGGCCAGAACGAGCAAGCCCAAATAACCAGAGTGTGTAGTTGATTCCAAAGAAGGCAAGTAAATACCCCAAGGTTTTCCGTTCAGTAGAGTTAATGTAGCCCCATGCCAATGGTAATAGAAAAATGGCAGAAAAAACCAGGGGCCCGATTGGCCCTCCAAACCCTTCTTTCCCTTTGATGCCTAAGATAGTGGCTTCGATGGGGGCAGTTACTAGACGCATTGGGTCTGTTGAAGCAAATCCAGTGCCTGGACGGTCATAAAATGCTGAGCGCCACTCATCCCAATAAATAGCATTTTCAATAAAGAAGGGATAAAAGGGATTGCCGGTTGTGTAGAAGTTTTTGAGGAAGTATGGAGCTGACACAACAAATGCCAGGATAGTGACCGGGCCGAGGCGACGAAAGATTTCTCCAAACCCCGAATTGCGGGAGCTCCAAATTATAAGGGATGCAATTGCAAACGGGACTGCAATAGCAGTATATTTGACGCTTACACAGAATCCGAGCAGCAGGCCAAGAGGAAAAAGCCAAGCATTTGATTTCTTTTCCTGCCAACGCAGAAAAACATAAAGGGAGGCAGTCGTGTAAAAGAGCAAAGTTCCATCATTGTAAGGCAAACCAATCAGTTCAAAGACAATGGGTATGGAAATGAAGATGAGTGCTCCATGCCATGCGACCGTCCTTCCAAAATAGCGTTTTGATATCTCAACGGTAAGGATTAAAGACAGCACTCCGAATATGAAATGAAATAGTGCTACAGCTCGTTCGCCAACAAGTAAGAGAGCGAACAAGAAATGCATGTTGCTTAATGGGGGAAAGCCAAGGTAATGAATGTTTAATGGGTGGTTTATTTGTCCGTTTTCTATGTATAGTTTTGGGCCAGTTAGATGATAAACATGCGAATCCCAAGCGGTGGGCGGTGATAAGGCATTTACGAAAGCGAATAAAAACAGCACAGCGCCAAAGACCCAGATCCATTTTTGCAACGTAGTCTGTGGCCTGGGAAGTGTGATACTACGTAGTTCAGAAAAGACCAGCTTGAGTTGTTTGCGTAGAAGCACTGCAGTTACTAACAGGCTGAGCCAGGCAATCCAACTTGCCAGCAAACCGAGGATGCCAAGCCCAAATATAAGTAGGGCGAGAATCCCCAGACCAAGCCCTATGCCTAGGGCAATGTGTGTGATTTGGTTGCCTTCAAATATTCGCTGAGGAAGGATGAGTGTGCCGATGGCGGAGGCTACCCAAAGAACAAAGAGCCAGACCAGAATACTGGATATAGTCTGAGCCAGGACCATGGCGGCTGATAATGAAACCGGTTTGTGGGACCAGTAATAGCCAGCCGTAAAGGCAAAGATAAGCAGAATAGCAAAGAAGACGCGCAACAGCCAGGCTAATGATATTTTATTCTCATTCATAATTGTGTTATCTCAATTGTAGTTTATCCTCAGAATGCAATCTGTACTACTGCTATTGACTGACCAAATTGATAACTACATCTGTTCCCAGTGTTATGTGAATATTAAGAATAAAAGCCCTGGCATTCGCCAGGGCTTTTATTGGGTTGCTATACGTAAAGACTAGGGGCAAGGTAGCCCGACTGCGCTCGGGCTGCAGCGCGTGGGTTCAGGATCATCATCATCATCCTTGGGCTCACGTGTCTCGTCTGGTGTTGGTGTAGCCGTCGGTTCGAGAGTTGGGCGTGGCAGTAACTCATCGTCATCGCGGTCGTCCGGGTTGCAGGGCACACCGGCAGGCGTGTAGCCGTCCGTGCACGGGTCTTCAGTAGGTGTTGGTGTGCAGGGCACAGCACCGGCAGCAGCCGTGTCATTGGTGCAGGGATCCTCTTCCGGTGGGTCACAGGGCAGGCCTTCCGGAGTGTAGCCGTCGATGCAGGGCTCATCAGTAGGCGTAGGCGTCATTGTAAGGGTCGGCGTCGGGTCCGGATCGTCACAGTCCAGCATATCGACGAAGAGTTGGTAGAAGGGGAACAGGAAGGCGTCAGGTGTGTTGATCCATTGCGGGTACTTGGTAAAGAGCCAGTCTTTCCATTCTGCAAAGGTCGGTTCCGGGCACTCCAGGTCGGGATAGTCATCCGGCGGCTCACATTCATTGATCAGCAGCCACAGCTCCCACATGTCCTGTAAATAACTCATGGAGTCATCTGGGGTGATGATGACTTGAATCTGTATGTCATTGTTGGCTTCGGTTAATTCAACCAAGTTCATGGAGATCAACTCACTGTTGACCTGAGCCTGCTCTTGGGGTTGCAATTGCTCAAATTGAACCGGCAGGAAAACCGCATTGCTGTCATTGTCGCTTTGGTCATTGCCATTTGAAGGCGGGGTGAACAACTCGACAAAGTCTTCGAAAGTCAGGTCCGGTGGGCAGATGCCAGGGGGTTCGCAGCCCAGTTCTTCCAGATACAGGATGTAGAGCAAGAAGAGTTCTTTGATCTTTTGTGCGTTCTGTTTTTCCTCTTCAGCAGGATCGACAACTTCTTGAATCACGGGTCCATTATTGTCCGGAACCAGTTCGATTAGGGTGTGCTGCAAAATGAGTTGGTCACCTGATGAGCCATTTTGATCGGAGGCTTCCACTATTTGAGCGGGACCCTGTTGTCCTTTGACCCACAAGATGAACTCCCAGAAGGTAAAGTGCGGAGGGCATTCATCGGGTGGGGCGCAGTCCGTGCTTTCCAGATATTCACGGTACCTGATCTGCAGCCATTTATCCAAGAGCTCTTCAGTTATCGCCGGATCTCGGCTCATGATCACGTCGTCCTGCGAAGACCCTTGTTCGTTAGACTCGGCTTGATCCAATTCGGTAAACACGAATTGCAAGTAGGTTTCGTTTTGGTTCAGGTGGCCAAGAGCTACTTCCTGGTATTCAGATTTGTCCAGCAATACCAAATGGTTATAACCACCGTTGTTTTCATTGAGGCCCTCAATTGTGGCAATTTGTCTATCACCACCCAATTCTGAAAGCAGGCTCAGAAGGAAGGCTTCTCGCCAAGATTCGAAAGATAGTGGCGGCAAGCAGACCTCGCCAGAACCCGGAGTTGAAACTACTTCCGAATTACATAAAGAAGGATCATCCGTGAGTGGAGCGCCCCAGATATTGGCGCAAGTATTGTCCAATGCATAGATTTCATTGGAGGGAAAATACTGCTGGCCCTGGTAAACATCCCCAGCAGCTTCATGGGCAATGGCGTCGTGGTAATCAAAGCTGTTTGGCTGTTCAACGCCGTCGTCAGACCATACCCACCATTTGAAAGTGGCGTCTGCACTAACCAGATCAGTCTTGAAGGCGATTTCAATGGCAGGACGGATGTCGTTGACAGTACGTGCCCAGGCGAAGTCTTTATCTACACCTGTGCCCTGGTTGAACAGATCCAGGTCATAGCCATCAATTTCGCCAAGCAGATCCGGTTCGCGCGGTACCTGATTGCCAACGTCGTCATTGCTATCCGCAAAGACCTGTACACCGAGCACATCCCAGTTCTCGTCCAACTGACTGAGATCGGCCAGTACGAGGTAGTCGCCACGGCCTTCCATGCCCAGATCCATTTCGAGGCCATAAAGACCTGCGAGGGGCTGGCCTTCAGCCAGATCGTAAGGGGTGATGCGCAAGTAGAACCATTCCCCATCAGAACCCAGATCAGCACTGAGGATGTCCAGGTTGGCGTAGTATTCGTCCTGGTTGCTGGCATTGAAGGGCCGCTCGTAGCGGTTGAGTTGCCAACTATCACAGCCCAAGGCTGGTTGGATCAACTCACCATTGGTAGCAATGACACCTGTATTACAGTCTAGAATGGATTGGCTATAGACGGGCCATTGGGGGATAGACTGGTGCTCGTCGGTTTGTAAAACATCAAGAGCACCACAGGCGCTGAGGGCTAAAGCAAACAGCGCAAAAACAAAAAGAGTGAAAATAGGTTTGGTTTTCATCTCTGCCTCCTTTGAGACAATATCTAATATCGTCCAAACAACGAGGCAAAGGGGTGATTTTGTTACAGTTTAGGGGTGGGAATTGGGTACTAAGGGGATAGAAATAGGCAATTAAGAACCCATTTTACGGAGTGATTGCTGGATTGCGACGATTTCTGCCATGATGGAGAGGGCAATCTCTTCGGGCGTGGTGGCACCGATATCCAATCCAATAGGGCCGTGAATACGGTCTATAAATTGCTCTTCTACTCCAGCATCCAGCAGCCGTTGGCGGCGTTTGGCCTGGGTCTTGCGACTACCAAGTGCCCCAATATAGAAGGCAGGGCTGTTCAACACTTTGATTAGGGCGGGGTCGTCGATCTTGGGATCGTGAGTGAGGGTGGCAACCGCGGTGGAGCTATTCAACTCAATGTTTTCAAGAGCCTCATCGGGCCAGGATTGAATGACTTGATGTGCTTCCGGGAAACGTTCTTCGGTGCCGAATGCACGGCGTGGATCGATGATGATGACACGGTAACCCAGGGGGCTGGCGAGCTTGCTAAGAGCAATAGCGATGTGCACCCCGCCAATGATTATGAGAGTGGGGGAAGGAGGAATGGGGTTGACAAATAAGTGAGCCGATTGGCCCTCTTGAGTAATTTCAACAAGCTGAGGAAGTTCTGTCGCTAGGCCACTCTCCAATTGCGCAAATACCCCTGGTGGGGCTGAGCCAAAACTTTCCCTAGTCTTACCATTGAAGGCCCAACTGTTGCCCAGGATGGCATCATCACCTTCTACGATTGTGCCCATGACAACCGGGGATTCGGAGTTTAGTGTTGCGCGGACAAATTCATAGAAGCTGGTGTCTAACGGTTGGACAAATATATCGATCTCACCGCCGCATGCCAATCCAACGTCCCATGCGGTTTCGTCCGCTACGCCAAAATGTAATCGCTTGGGCACTCCCGAAGCAATGACTTCCAGGGCTGATTCAGCGACTGCTCCTTCCACACAGCCACCGCTGACGGAGCCGCTGATCTGGCTGTCCTGGGCTACGACCATTTGCGCCCCAACCTTGCGAGGGGCTGAATTCCAGGTTTGGGTAACTGTGGCAAGCGCCAGGGATTTGCCTTCTGCCAACCAGCGGTCAATGTCTGGAAGCAGTTCACGCATTTTCTATTCTCAATTTGCCCACAACTTGTACACATGGGCGGGTGAAGACCTCGTTTAAATGAGGGGCATCAGCTAATTCATTGGTCAAATCTTGGCCGGGAAAGTGGAGATTTTGATGCATCTCTGTTCTCCATTTAGGACAATCTGTGACATCGTAAACAATGCCTTCAAAGGCAATGTATTTCTCCCTGTGATCATCACCGTTGTATAACATCAGCTCTTGTAGAGTAAACGATTGGGAAGTCACCAGTATTTCCTAAGCCGGAAGAGTTTCGCTTAGCGAAGGCTTTTCTTCCGCTATTAATTCCTTGAGGCGAGGATGGTCTTTATAGACACCACGGTTCTTTGCTGGTATCAAAGCAGCAATCTGACACATGATCTCGTCAGTTTGCTCCTGTAAGTAATTATCGCGGTTCTCTCTGGGGATATCGGGTATCTCAAAAGCATCGCCGACGATAACTCGAATGGGTGTGCGGCGCAAACGTTTCAAGTTTGCAAAAAAGAGGCGGTCTTCGGAACCAATGACACCGGCCGGGATAACTTGCGCACCGGATTTAGCCGCCAGGAATGCTGCCCCCTGCTTGCCCTCGATCAAGCCTTCTGTTTTACTGCGCGTGCCTTCCGGGGCAATGGCCATAAAGCCACCAGCTTTGAGACGTTTGATGACGTTGAGCATGGTGCGCATCTCGGCGTTTTGCCGGTCAATAAAATCCCATTCGAACACACGGACGGCCCAGCGGAAGACAGCGTAACGTTCATACTTCTCGGCGACGATCACAATGGGGTTTTCGTTCTTTACGTAGTTCATCAGGTAGATCATGATGAAAGCATCGAGATATCCAAGGTGGTTGGCAGCGATGATGAAGTTGCCCCCGCTGGGAATATTATCGAAGCCTATACGTTCGATACGGGTTAGTAAGGCAATGACGATTTTTACGAAAAGGCGAATTAAGTTTCTTCTCATGGGGATTATTTTGAAAGAGTGTTGCAGGTGATGGGTAAGGCCAGTTCGACCCATTGAGCGTACATTATACCTGAGGGGTGCAAACCATCTTCAGCAATAAGTTCAGCTTGATCCGAGGCCAATCTGGAAATGGGTGTAATATCGATGAAGTGAGCACCGAGGCGAATTGTCTCTTCTTGAGCAATGGAATTGAACAGGTCTATTTGGGAAGCGATTTCTTGCTGGTTGCGCCCTCGCGTAAATGGAGTGACACTCCAATCAGGGATCGAAAGTACTATAACGCGTTGGGGTTGGTTGCCTACCAAAGAAATGGCAGTTCCCAGCAGTTGGACAAATTCTTGCCGGTATGTGTCTGTGGAATAGCCGCGAAACTGGTTGTTGACACCGATAAGCAATGAGACAAGGTCGAATGGGCCTTGGGGTGCTTCACGTTCGACGGCACTAATAAGCTCGTCAGTGGTCCAGCCAGTTTTGGCGATGATCTCTGGCTCTTCCATCAAGATATTTTTTGCTTCCAATGCCGCTTCAAGTTGGACGGGCCAACGTTCTTCTGGATTGACACTTTCCCCAATTGTATAGGAATCACCCAGAGCAAGAAAACGTAGTGAAGTAGATGAATTTATTTGAGGTTTTTCAGGAGAGTCCGGTATTGAGCTACATGCGCCCAATAAGAATAGGATGGCTAGGAGAAAGTATTTACGCACAAGATTATTGTACTTTTGATACAGATTTAACGGAGCCTTTTCCGGTATACTTTGCCCTTGTTTTGAAGAGTCTTGACTATCATCGATGAAAACACTCCGTTCAATAACTCCCTTTTTGCAGGCTGAGAAAAGCATTCCCGTTTGGCTCTTAGGGCTGTGTGTGCTGGCATTTGGAAGCCTTTCTCCCTGGCTTGGTTTTTACTGGGATGACTGGCCGTTGGCCTGGTTCATACACGTTTTGGGGCCAGAAGGCTTCCTGGGTTTTGCGCCTCAGCGCCCTTTTTCGGGGGTGTTGTACTTTTTGTCCTCAGCACTTTTGGGTACGCGCCCCATAGCCTGGCAGCTTTATGCTCTGGTGTGGCGCTGGGTAGCTGCAATGTTGTTCTGGTTGTTGCTGCGTCAATTGTGGCCCAGGCGTGCCCGTATGGCGGTTGCGGGAGGCATTTTGTTTGCCTTGTACCCAGGGTTCAGCCAACAGAGCATTGCACTGATCTACAGCTTGTACTTTATTTATTACAGTCTGTTCCTGGCTTCGCTGGTTGTGATGGTAAAAGCTTTGAAATCCGTGCAGCAGTACTGGCGACTAACTGCGGTGGGCTTGTTGCTGTCAGCAGCAGCTATGCTTTCCACAGAATATTTTTATGGCCTGGAGTTGCTCAGGTCCTTGTTGGTTGTTGTTGTGATTTTGAGACTAAGAGAGAATTGGCGCGATAGCTTGGTTGCCAGCTTCCGTTATTGGTTGCCTTATGGATTGTTGGTTGCAGGTATTTTTGCGTGGCGCTTCAATGTTTCATCAGAAGTCAGTTACGACATCAATATCTTTAGTAATTTTGCAGCTAGCCCTGTTGAGAGCGCCAACTACTATACGACAACCATCCTCACAGATGTGTATGAAGCTACTTTGCTGGCTTGGGGGCAGGTATTCAACTTAGCTGATTTGGGCGATTTTGGGGCACGTATATTTGGATTGTATACTGTCGTGATAATACTAGGTGTGGTTTTGTCCGGCTCAGTCTTATGGTGGCAGAAGAATGAGAAACTTGAAATAAAGCCAGATATTCTAAACCATGTTAGCCCTCCTCTGATTGCTTTGCTGGCGTTGTTAATTGGAGGGTTGTCATTCTGGATGACGGACCTGCCGTTGCGTCTGGGGTACCCATGGGACCGAGGTTTTCTACCCATGGCATTTGGTAGTGTGATTTTAATGGCCTGGTTGCTAACTCAACTACTTGATTGGATAAGGCTGCCAGATATTTTGCAGATCGTATTAGTTTCCATTGTGGCAGGGCTTAGCATCGGATTCCAATTTGAGACGGGGACGGGGTACCTACGAGCCTGGAGGACGCAGAGCGATTTGTACCAACAGCTTTATTGGCGAGCCCCAAACCTTGCGCGAGATACAGTTGTTATATCCGCAGAATTGAAGGACTTGCGTTTTTATACCGACAATTCCCTAACGGGCCAATTAAGCTGGATCTATGATCCAAACTATGACCCAGACACTGATTCTTTTTCGATGCCTTATTTCTGGAATTTCGTGGGGGAAGGTTGGGGGAGCAGACTGCCGGAGTTCAAAGCTGAGGAGAACTTCGAACTGGACTACAGGTTCTTTACTTTCGACGGAAACACTTCGCGTTCTATTGTCGTCCATAATCAACCGGGGCAATGTTTGCGAGTATTGAATCCCGCTTACGATGATTTGTTTCCAAAATTGCCTGAGGAGTTGTTGGAGCCTCTTGCTGTGTCTTCGCCTCACGAAGTAATACAGACTGATGGGTTAGCCGAGTGGCCAACAGCACAATTCGGACCAGAGGCAGAACATGAATGGTGCCATCCATACCAAAAGGCTGACCTGGCTCGCCAGATGGAAGACTGGAAGGCAGTCGCTGAGATTGGCGATGAAGCACTTGGTCAATATGAGCCTTTGCATGCGGCTGAGTTGGTGCCATTTATTATTGGGTATGCTAATCTGGGTGATATAGAAAAAGCTGAAGCCTTGACTTTAGAAGCCTACGCTTTCAAAGGGGACGAGCGTATGCAGCCGATGTTGTGCGCGGTATGGCTGGATTTGGCAAATACAAATGGAGACACTTTTGGGGAAGATATCCAAAGGCAGTTGAGCTGTTCACCCTAATCAAGTTACTTTGAATCAAAAGAGCCTGGCAATCCAGGCTCTTTTTTATATCTAATCAAGCTTCTTTCGTATAGCCTTGTCGGAGTTCCAGTGGTTTTTCTTTTGGTTTGCGTAAGCGCAGGTTGATTAGTTCGACAAAGACGGAAAAGGCCATGGCAAAGTAGATATAGCCTTTGGGGATGTGAACGTGGATGCCCTCTACGATCAGCGAAAAACCGATAAGTAGCAGGAAGCTCAAGGCCAGGATCTTGACGGTAGGGTGGCGGTTTACAAAGTCACTGATACCGTTAACGGCGATAAGCATGACGATCATGGCGATCACAACGGCGGCGATCATCACTTCAACTGTGTCAACCATACCTACAGCTGTAATCACTGAGTCCAGGGAAAAAACAATGTCCAATAACATGATCTGAAAAATGACGCTTCCAAAGCTGGCAGCCACGCGATCGGAGGCATGACCTTCATCACCCTCCAGTTTTTCATGGATTTCATAAGTGCTTTTGCCAAGCAGGAATAAACCGCCGATGATCAGGATCAGATCACGGCCAGATATGCCTGTGTTCAAAACATGGAACAATGGCTCTTCGAGACGGATAATCCAAGAAAGGGATAGCAGCAGTAGGATACGTGTTACGAGCGCCGCTCCAAGACCGATGCGTCGCGCTCTTTCCTGTTGTTCAATGGGAAGTTTCTCTGATAGGATCGAAATGAAAACGATGTTGTCGATTCCCAGGACGATCTCTAGGATTGTCAGGGTAAGCAAAGCGACCCATATCTCGGGGTTGGTGATCCACTCCATAAAAATCTCTCCTCTAGATGCTAAAAATTTTGGCCCAACTCACTTTATTTTCGTTCGTGAAATTGTGTAAGGCCGTGTAAAACAAAGGCTACTATGTGTCAGGGATTGTTGGCAATCAATGAAACTATGATTGTTGTTATTCTGCCAATTAGTATTTTATAACAAGTTGTTTCTTAAAATAGAGTACCTAGCCAATCAATTATTCCAAGGAAACGAGCTGCGGAAAAGATAACCACAACAATCAGTAAGCGTCGTACCCAGATGGCTCCTTTATCTACTGCCACTTTGGTGGCTACCCATGCTCCTAGCATATTCCCGATTGCCAGCACAAAACCAATAAACCAATTGACTTGGTCATTGAGAACGAATACTGCTAGGGCGAAAATGGTGAATAAAAGAACGATGCCAACCTTGACGGCATTGGCACGCACCAGGTCGTAACCAGCACCTAAAACGAGGCCGGCCAATAAAAATACGCCTACCCCAGCTTGTATGAAACCGCCATACATGCCGATTGCAAAAAAGAGCAACCATTGCCACCAGGAAGGCCATCCCTCTAGATGTGTGAGTTCACCCTCTAGCCAGCGTTTTGGTCGCACCAGAATTACGAAAAGCATGATCACCATGATGACGCCAATGACGGTCTGGAGCACTTCTTCATTGAGGTTGGCAGCGATGTTGGCACCAATGATCGATCCGACTACGGCAGGGATGCCTAATATTAGCGCACCACGTGTATCCAACATGTTTTCGCGTCGAAAGCTGGAAACACCTACTACATTTTGTAAAAGGATGGCTACGCGATTGGTGCCATTCGCTACGGTTGCGGGCAAGCCTACAAAAATCAAAAGAGGCAAGGTTACTACCGAGCCACTGCCTGCCAGGGTATTAATAAAGCCTGCAACGAAACCGGCAGCAATTACTGCCGGATAGAGGTACCATTCCATATTTAGTGATTCCTTACCAGTTGTTGAAATTGCTTTAAGGCATCAAAGGTGCCTGCAACCGTAAGACGGTCGCCATGTTCAAGACGGGAAGAGCCATGCGGGATGATCATTTGACCATTGCGCGAAATAGTCATGATCAAAGAGTCGCCCGGAAAAACAAGCTCACTGATAGGCTTACCAACCAATGCTCGATTCCTTACCAGGACTTCACGAATATCCCTGTCGTCGGAGGTGGAGGTGAGCAAATCGAACAGGTCTGGATTGCGTGCCATGGTTGCGATGATGGTGGGGCGCAACATGCCAGGAGTGATCGCTTCCACCCCAAGGTCAGTGAATTCGGTTAGACGAGCCGGGTCATTGACAATAGTGACGATGGATTCTACACCCATCGACACCGCCGTTTTGCAAACCTCTAGATTGAGTTTGTCTCCTCCCGTCATAACCAAGAGCGATTCGACTTCTGTCACTTTGGCTTTTTCCAGGCAATCGCGAGTAGAGCCACCCTCGATTACTTCCAGGCCTTGATCACGAGCTAAATCACCCAGGCTTTTGTCAGGTTCCAGGAAATAGACTTTTTCCCCATGACGCATGAGAACATCGGCAACCTGGATGCCTAAATTGGCAGCTCCAAAGATCAGGAAGCGCCGCTGAATTTCCTTTTTTGCTGGTGGCAGCAGGGTGTTAAAGATCAGTGGGGAAAAAGTTGATGTAAGGGCAGCAACGAGGATTAGAGCGGCATTGGTTGCCTCAGAAATGGCCTCAATGCGCAAGCCAATAGCCGCGGCTGCAATGATCAGCGATAAGCGTGCAGACAATAGACTTCCGCCTGCAATTGTCTCACGCCAATTAAATGATAGTTTGAAAATTAGGGAAGCGGAAAATTTTATGGCGAAAGCAGCCAGGAGTACAAGGAAAGCGAGCAGGAGGGAAGACGGATTTTCGATGAGCGTATTAAGTTCGAATTGCACACCCACCATGACAAAGAACACTGGTATGAAGAAGCCATAGCCCATCGCGTCAAGTTTTTCGACCAGGTTCCTGTCCTCCGGCCGGCTAATAAGCGAAATCACTGCACCTGCCAGGAAGGCTCCGAGAATCAATTCGATGTCGACGAATTCTGCCAATACGACAAAGGTCATCAGAATAGTGAGGGCAAAACGTACTTTGATCTGGGAGGTTGCGCTCTCCAATTGTTCGATAAGCCTGCGCACGAATGGCCTGCGTATGATTCCAAAGCCCAGGCGATAGATCAGCATAAAGGCGAAAAAGAGCAGGAAGATCAGCAGGATGTCGAAAGTCAGCCCACTGGTGAAAACCGCGACATATACTGTGATGAGGATCATAGTCGCCAGATCTGCCAACAGAGCCGCCAAAAGGATCGTTTGACCGTATCTGGTAGTGTTTAGGCCGCGTTCCTTGAGGACCGGCACTACAATGCCCAGTGATGTAGTTGATAGGATTAAAGCGGTGAACCAGGGATCATTGACCAGGCCATTCCGAGCCAGCAGGAAGCCGACCAGACTAGCCATCATCAGTGTAAGCAAAAAGCTACCAGTTGCCAAAACTAATGGATGGGTGGCTCCGTTTTTACTTCTTGGAGATTGAGTTGTTAGGATCGAAAAGTCAATTTCCAACCCAGAAAGGAATAGCAAAAATGCAAAACCGATCTCAGCTAATAGAGCGAGTGTAAAATCCTCGTGCACGATCCCAAGCACCGATCCACCAACAATGATCCCAGCGAGGATCTCTCCAACCACCACAGGGATTTGGGGAAAACGAGCAAGAAAAAGGGGAACGACGAAAGCGAGGCCGACGACGGTAAGTAAAGGTATAAAGCTTAAATGTTCATCCATGAGCAATCCAACGGCGAAGTTTATCATAATTGACTCGATGGCATTTTGTCAGGTGACTAAGAGTTTTGTTAACACAGTGGTAGAATGCAGCCGAATTTTTGAAGGACATGCAAATGCCAGAACGTATATTGGTTATTGAAGATGAACAAGCTTTGCGGGAGACTCTTTCCTACAATTTGGAGAAAGAGGGCTATGCCGTTCAGGCCGTGGGCGATGGCCACGTTGCCCTGGAAGCAGCCCGTGCCAAAAAGCCTGATTTGATCGTATTGGATCTTATGCTGCCCGGGCTAGATGGCTTTGAGATCACGCGTATTCTGCGTCGCGAGAGCAATATTCCCATCCTGATGTTGACGGCACGAGACGAAGAGATTGACCGTGTGTTGGGTTTAGAAATGGGCGCAGACGATTATATGACCAAGCCATTTTCAATGCGTGAATTCATGGCGCGTGTTAAAGCAACCTTGCGACGGGTGCGTTTGATGCGCGAGGAGTCCGGTTCGTTGGAAGATGAACCCAAAAAAGTGCTGGAATTCGAAGATCTGGTGATTGATACAACCCGGCATGAGGTGTTGCTCTCCGAAGATGTGATCCCACTAAAGCCAAGAGAATATGATCTCTTGCTTTTTCTGGCACGCCACAAAGGCCAGGTGATGTCGCGCTCATTGATTCTGGAGCGCGTGTGGGGCTGGGATTTCGATGGTGGTACTAGGACTGTAGATGTGCACGTACGTTGGCTGCGTTCCAAGCTGGAGGAAGATGCCAGTAAACCCACGCGCATTGTTACAGTTAGGGGAGCTGGTTATCGTTTTGACGGCTGACCGGAGAGTCTAGCGTATGGGGTTTCGCAGCATCCGCGCCAGGATCACCATAGTATTTCTGGGGATATTGGTGGTTGGTCTGCTCATAATTAGTATTGCTATAACTCAAATTGAATTATGGAATCGGGAGACTGCTCAGTGGTTGATTGGTTTCGGGGTGTTCATGGGACTGCTGGTCTTTTTGGCTGCGTCATTTGTTGCTTCGAGAATAGTTGGGCCCATTGATAATTTAACCAACGAGGTCAACCAGATGGCTGAAGGTGATCTTAGTCGCCGTTTGCATTCTCACACAAATGATGAAGTGGGTGAGTTAACCCAGGCTTTCGACGCTTTAGCATCGAAATTGGACCATCAAATTGCTGCATATCTGGCAGAAGAAGACAAATTACAGGCTATGCTTGGGCAGATGTCGGATGGGGTGATCATCGCGGACGAAGCTGGCAATGTGTCATTGATGAACACTGCTGCACAAGAATTATTCGACCTCAAAGAAAAACATGCCTTGGGTAGATCGATCGTGCAGGTTATCCGTCACCATCAATTGGTGGAATTGTGGCGAGAAAGTGTTGACAGTGGAGAAGAACAGGTAAGTTCTTATGAAATGCCGCAATCACGCCGTTTCTTGCAGGTGATCGTTACGCCCCTTAGTATCTCTTTGCAGAATAATTCCCTATTGTTATTCCAGGATTTTACAGATGTGCGGCGACTGGAAACTGTGCGCCGTGACTTCATCAGCAATATCTCACACGAGTTGCGTACCCCGTTGGCCTCGTTAAAAGCTCTTGCCGAAACCTTGCAAAGCGGAGCATTGGACGACCGATTGATCGCCGAACGATTTCTCGGTCAGATAGAAACTGAAGTGGATGCGTTGACCCTAATGGTCAATGAATTGTTGGAACTTTCTCGGATTGAATCAGGCCGTGTACCCTTGCAGTTGGCTGCCGAGAACGCATGCGAAATCCTCCAGAATGTGGAGGAGCGCATGCATTTGCAGGCCAAACGTGCAGGTGTGCGTATGGATTTAGATTGCCCCGCAGACGTGCCTGAGATCATGGTCGACAGACCACGTTTGGAACAGGTGCTGGTTAACTTAGTGCACAATGCTGTAAAGTTTTCGGATCAGGACAGCACGGTTTATTTGCGGATCGAGAATAAAAAGAGGGGAGTTCGTTTTACAGTCCAGGATTCGGGTATAGGCATTCCAGCAGCGGACCTCCCGCGTGTTTTCGAGCGATTTTATAAAACAGACCGTGCAAGGGCCAGTGGTGGGACAGGCCTGGGCTTGGCAATCGCCAAGCACCTGGTTGAGGCGCATGGTGGTGAGATCTGGGCTAAAAGCAGTGAGGGAGAGGGGAGCAGCTTCTTCTTCACGATTCCATTGCAGTCTTAGTTCGACAAATCCTATGGGGGAAACCAGGAAATAAAATCGCAGAAAGCATCAAACTGTCTGCGATTTGGAAGCCCAACAAAGGTTAACGATAGGTTATGGTTCCTTTACACCCTGTTAAACATATCTTCCTCTGTCCTTAAACATGGCCCATGATAATGACCTTGTATAAACATTGATATTTCCTAAGGAGGAAGAACGCATTATGCAACGCAAAAGTATCTGGTTATTTTCCGTGTTGGCCCTGGTTGCTCTGGTTTTAGCAGCCTGTGGTGGCGCGGCAACTACAGAAGCTCCTGCCCTAGATTCCAACGATCCCCCAGCCTCTGAACCGACCGAAGCTCCTGAGGAGCCTATGGTTGAAGGCCCTGAGATAATCCTTGATGAAGTCAACCCGCTTGAGTATGACGGTGAGATCGTGATCGCCGGTAGTTCCACATTGTTCCCCCTGGCCGAGCGCATGCTTGAACGTTGGGAGGATGAAGGCGGCCCGGCAAGCACCTACGACTCCATCGGGTCCGGTGGTGGTTTTGAGCGTTTCTGTGTCGCTGGCGAATCGGATATCTCTGGTGCCAGCCGTGCAATCAAGGACAGCGAAGTTGAAAGCTGTCGCGAGATCGGTCGTGAGCCGATCGAGTTCCGCATTGGCACAGACGCCCTGGCTGTTACAGTCAGCGCGGAAAATAACTTTGTTGACAACCTGAGCCTGGAAGAGCTGGCATTAGTATTTGGTGCCGCCAGCACCTGGGCAGATGTGAACCCAGACTGGCCCGCAGAACCCATCCAGCGTTTCATCCCAGGTACAGACTCTGGCACCTTCGACTTCTTCGTGGAAGAGGTCTATGACGAAGATGAAACTGAAATCCTGAGCGCCAGTGACACGCAGTTGTCTGAGGATGACAATGTGTTGGTGCAGGGTATCCAGGGATCACCCTATGCAGTTGGTTTCTTTGGCTACGCTTACTATCAGGAAAATGCAGACACCTTGAAGATCCTCTCGATCGAGGGTGTGGAAGCTTCAGCTGCAAATGTTGACAATGGCAGCTATCCTATTGCCCGCCCGCTTTTTATGTACTCTGATGCCAGCATCCTGCAGAGCAAACCCCAGGTATTTGGTTTCTTGAGCTTCGTTCTGCAGTTCGTGAACGAAGAGGTTGTGGATGTAGGTTACTTCCCGGCCAGTAATGATGCACTCTTGGGTGCTCAGGAAAGTTTGCTGGAAGCGACTGAATAGCTAGTTCAATTATAGTAGTTCGAGACAAGGAGTATTCATGTCTCTCGCCTCAGCCTACCCCGTTCCTCTTCACAACAAGAGGAACGGGGCGGCAACGTTTAGCGAGAAGAACGAATATCTGCTACGGTAAAAATAGTTGCTGTCTACTTAGACTGTAGCAAACATCGAACTACAAGAGATACTCCATGAAATCTGGAGAGAGACAGGAGAGTTCCGTCATGCAAGAGGAAGTTGTGGGAAAAACAGGCATAGATGTGCAGGGCCAGGAGCACACACTAAAGAGAAAGTTCCGCCCTGGCGAGGCTGCAATCCAAACATTTTTGTTCCTTGCCGCAGCCATGTCTATTCTTGTTACTGTGGGCATTGTCTATGAGTTGGGCAAAGAAGCCTTGTTATTCTTCACGAATGAGCAGTGGGAAGCGACCAACAAGGAGTTAGCGGTAACGATATCTCCAGAAGATACGATTTTTGATCTATCAAGCTCGGGCAGTGATTTGCACGTCGGTGACCGCATCCGCATTGAAGATGAAATCATGCAGGTGCAAATAATGAATGGTGAAACTCAGGCTGTAATCCAACGGGGAGTAGATGGAACTCCGATCCTCGCACATGAGGAAGGCCGGGAGATATTACGGTCAAACGAAGTCTCATTCCTTGAATTCTTTACCGGTACAGCATGGCAGCCCCAATTGGGGAAATTTGGTATCTGGGCGCTATTAAACTCGACCTTGATGGTTTCCGTGACGGCTATCCTGGTAGCTCTGCCACTGGGGCTGAGTGTCGCAGTTTATCTTAGTGAATATGCATCTGAAAGGGTGCGCAGTATTTTGAAACCGATTTTGGAAGTTCTAGCCGGAATACCCACTGTCGTATATGGGTATTTCGCATTGACCTTTATGACACCTTTCCTGCGCTTGATCTTTGGCGATGATATTGTCCAGATATATAACACTGCCTCAGCAGGCATCGTGATCGGAATATTGATCCTGCCCTTGGTGACGTCAATGAGTGAAGACGCGCTAAGCTCAGTACCAAGATCATTACGTGAAGGGGCTTATGCTTTAGGCGCAACCAAGCTTGAAACAGCGGTGCGTGTGATTGTGCCCGCGGCTTTCTCCGGCATTGCTGCAGCATTCATTGTGGCTATCTCGCGTGCCATTGGCGAAACCATGATCGTGGCTATTGCTGCTGGCGCTGGTTCTGCATTTACCTTCAACCCCTTCGAGGCTGCTGAGACGATGACCGGTCATATTGTGCGTATAAGCAGTGGTGACCTTAGCTACGACTCAATTGACTACAACAGCCTCTTCGCCATTGGTCTATTGTTGTTCACTATGACTTTAGGTTTGAACCTGATCAGCCAAAGGGTGGTGGCGCGTTTCCGTGAGGAGTACGAATAATGGCTGATCAAAACACTCCAATGCAAGAAAAAGGCTTCAGCCCACAGCTAGACCGTCGCCATCGGGTTGGGCGCATCATGTTAATTGTATTCCAGGCTTCAACGGTAGTTGGGGTTGTGGTGCTTATTGTCTTGTTGTTGAACATAATGAATAGCGCGTTTGGCTATGTCGCCATCCAAAATGAAATTGAACCTGAGAGCCTGGCGATAGATGGTGTTGCCTTAGATAATCTCACTAAGGAGCAATTAATCCCTATTTTGGAAGCCAATGTTTCTAAAGGCTTGATTCGGCGACTTGAGAATGATCTGCCGTTTGCTGACCGGACACGTGAAAACATTCTGGAGTTAGTCTACGAGCGGGTGGTTGAGCCTCAGGTAGTCGATCAATGGAGTTTCTATGCTTCTGTGACTCAAAGAGATCAAATCTTTGCCGAGGCAGCAGGAAAATATCCGGAAGCGATTCTCCAGTTCGAGAGTTGGATCGATCCTGCTTTTATTACTCAGCCACAATCCAGTGATGCATCGCGTGCCGGTGTGCGAACGGCTATATTTGGTTCCTTGTGGACGATTGGCATCGCCATCGGTTTTGCTTTCCCAATTGGGGTAGGGGCAGCCATCTATCTGGAAGAATATGCCAACCATGAGATGTTCATCAACCGCGTCATCCAAACTAATATCAACAACCTGGCTGGGGTTCCCTCGATCATTTACGGTATTCTTGGTTTGGCTATCTTTGTTAGGACCTTAGAGTTTTTCACGAGTGGTGAATTTCTGGGCAACGTCGACCCGACCACGGCCAATGGTCGTACTGTGATCTCTGCTGGGCTTACTTTAGGTTTGCTTGTTTTGCCTTTAATTATCATCAATGCCCAGGAAGCTATCAAGGCGGTTCCAAGCTCTCTTCGGCAGGCCAGTTTTGGTTTGGGCGCCACTCGCTGGCAGACAGTTTGGAACCACGTTTTGCCCAGCGCTCTTCCTGGTATCTTGACTGGTGCCATTCTGGCAATTTCGAGAGCCATCGGAGAAACAGCCCCACTTGTGGTTGTGGGAGCATCTACGTTTATTACCACGGATCCAAACGGACCTTTTGCCAAGTTTACAACGCTTCCAATACAAATCTATCAGTGGACTTCCCGTCCACAGGACGAATTTCGCAATATCGCTGCAGCCGCGATTATCGTATTGCTGATCATGCTGTTGTCACTGAATGCTACAGCCGTGATACTTCGTAATCGCTTTTCGAGGAGAATCTAACAATGAGTTCAAATGGCGCTGCGTCAAACGGTTTCGCCATCGAGGCCAACCACCTGGATATTTATTATGGTGATTTTCGTGCGATTCACGATGTAAACCTGAAAATTGAACCCAATAAGATCACGGCCATCATTGGCCCGTCAGGTTGTGGCAAAAGTACCATGTTGCGGTCCTTTAACCGCATGAATGAGCTGGTCCCATCCGCGCGCACAGAAGGCGAGATCCTCTTTCGGGGAATGGACATTTATGCTCCAGACGTAGATGCGGTTGAAGTCCGCCGTCGCATTGGTATGGTATTCCAGAAACCCAATCCCTTTCCCAAGAGCATTTATGAGAACGTAGCCTGGGGGGCACGCATCAATGGCTTTCGGGGCAATATGGATGATCTTGTAGAAGAATCGTTGCGTGGGGCAGCTCTTTGGGATGAAGTCAAGGATAAATTAGAACAAAGTGGTTTATCCCTTTCCGGTGGCCAACAGCAGCGGTTGTGCATTGCCCGCACAATTGCGGTAAAGCCGGACATCATTCTGATGGACGAACCTGCTTCCGCGTTAGATCCCATTGCGACACTGAAAATTGAGGAGTTAATGCGAGAACTGGCTGAGGATTACACCATTATTGTGGTGACACATAATATGCAACAAGCAGGGCGTGTGTCGGATTTTACGGCCTTCTTTTCTCTTGACAAGGACGGTTCGCGCGCTGGAGTGTTGGTTGAATACGGCATAACTCAAAACATGTTCACCAAGCCCAAGAATAAACTAACCGAAGATTACATCACCGGTCGCTTTGGATAACCCTGGAAGGTAGGATTAAAGATGTCACGCGATACATTCGATAGAAATATCCAACAATTACTCGATGAAGTGGTGATGCTGGGCAGCATGGTTGAGCAGGCTATCATGCAATCCGTTGAGTCCCTGATGAAACGTGATCTTGCTGCTTCGGAGCTTATATATAAAGCAGATGAACGCATCAACGAAAAGCGTTTTGCCCTTGAAGGTGAAACAATTGCTCTTATTGCCACCCAGCAACCAACCGCCAGAGACCTGCGAGTGCTGGCAGCAGTCTTTGAGGTCTTGACGGAATTGGAGCGGATGGGAGATTATGCCAAGGGGATTGCGAGGATAAACATCATGGTAGGCGAAGAAACAACCTTGAAGCCCTCGAAACATTTCCCTGAGATGGCCCGCATAACTGCTGAAATGCTTCACAAGGCCCTTGGTGCTTTCGTTGAGGGAAACGAAGAAGTTGCCCGGGAAATCCCGGATGAAGACGACAAAGTAGATGATTTGTATAATTGGGTTTACAGGGACCTGATTGACCTAATGATCTCTGACCCAAGCATTGTGACTAAAGCCAACAACATGTTGTGGGTGGCACATAATCTGGAGCGCACTGCGGACCGCGTGACCAATATTTGTGAGCGTGCGCTCTATGTGGTTACTGGGGAGTTGTCTGAGTTGGATGTTTCGGATGATGAAGTAGTAGAAGTTGCTTGACCTTTTAAAACAGGCTCAATCCCTCAAGAGTGATGAAGCTTAGGTTTCTTCGCTTTCTTTTTTGCCATCCTCTTCTTGTGGCAGGAATACCAATAAACTCTCGACGGCAAATCTTTTGATCGACTCTACTTCCAGGCGAACTTCACCTGCTTTTATATGATCCCCTGGTTCTGGTATACGGCCAAGTAATGCCATAGCCAGCCCACCAATCGTTTGTGCATCAGTATGGCTTAGATGTGTATCGTGTAGTTGGTTGATCTCATCTAGAATTACATCACCGCGGACACGCAAAGTATTTTTGTCAATAATCTGGATGGGTGTGGTCTCGCTATCAAATTCGTCTTGTATTTCACCAACAACCTCTTCAACCAGGTCTTCGAGTGTGACAATGCCAGCCGTGCCGCCATATTCATCGAGGACAATTGCTATTTGCAGATTTTCGCGTCGGAATTGGGCTACCGCGCTGTGCAGAGATAAGGTTTCAGGGATAAATGTTGTGGGGCGTAATAATTCGCGGACTTTGGTGCCATTCCCTACAGAATTGATATTGCGAGCTATATCCTTGATGTGGATGACGCCAATGATGTTGTCGACGCCATCCTCATAAACCGGATAGCGTGTCTTGGTGGAAGAACAGGTAAGTTCCAATGTGGAGGAGAGGTCATCGTCTGCCTGGATGCCAACGATGTGTGTGCGCGAAGTCATGACCTGTTCAACAGTACGTTCCTGCAAATCAAGGATATTCTCAAAGAAAAGTTGATCTGAAGCCTCAAGTAGTCCACCCTCTGAGCTTTCTTCGACGATAAATTCCAGTTCCTGTGGGGTGAGTAAGCGGGCTTCGCTTTCCGGTGGGCGGATCCCGATCAGGCGGGTGAAGGCATTAGCCATATTATTGAGCAGCCACACAGCCGGAGAAAAGATAGCTCCCAGGATGGTCATTGGCTGGTTGAGGGCCAGTACAGTTCTCTCAGAAGCCTGCAACGCCAATGACTTAGGGATCATCTCGCCAAGCACCACGTGCAGGTAGGTGAGAATGGCTACGGCAATAACAGCAGCAAGAGTGTGTGCAAGGGCATCCCCGAAGCCCCCATAATGCTCCAGTGGCTCCAGGAGCCATTCTGCCAGCACTTCTTCCCCATACATACCTAAACCAAGGCTGACGATGGTGATGCCCACCTGGGCGGTAGCCAGGTAGCTGTTCTGGCGAGCAGGGTCAAGCAGGATGAGCAAAACACGCTTGGCGATACCAGAGCCTTCTTCTGCGCGCTGGCTAATGCGCGTACGCGGGGCTGCCACTATGGCAAATTCTGCGGCCACAAAGAGACCATTCAGGAATATGAGAATGGAGATGATACCAATAGGAATGAGGACGGCTGTCATCGAAGGAGTTCCTCAACGCGAGCAGCTTGCTCCTTGGTAATCCTCATGCTGGCTTCGGCGACACCGCGCCCCGACATTTTTTCTACCCGGAAAGTTGCCCCATCTACAAGGATCTCTTCTGTCACGTAGGGCACATGACCCATAGCGTTCAATACGAGGCCGCCAACCGTATCGACTTCATCGTCTGGGAGATTTAAGTCTAGATATTCATTAAGGTCGCCAATCAAGGTGTCTCCCCGAAGCCATAGCCTATCTCTGCCTACAAGCCGTACTGAAGGGGGGAGGTCGTCAAACTCATCTTGTAGATCACCAAAGATTTCTTCAATGAGGTCTTCAAGTGTAATGAGACCCGAAGTGCCGCCGAATTCGTCAAGCACGATGGCGATGTGAAAGTGCCTGCGTTGCAACAATGAAAAGGCAGATTTGACAGCCATTGTTTCTGTTACAAAAGGAACCTGGTTCATCAAATCCGTGATATTAGGTTTTTCTTCTGCTTGTACATGACACAGGAAATCCCGCAAATGCACGAAGCCAGTAATGTTATCGATGCTGTCTTTATAGATCGGGATGCGGGAAAAAGGCGAGTCGGCAACAAGTTTAAAGATTGCATCAAATGGCAGATTGTCTGGGGCGGCGATCATCCGAGTGCGGGGGATCATGACCTGGCGCACCATGACCTCATTTATGTCTAATATGTTCTTTAAGAGGCGTTCCTCTTCACGGTCTAGTAGACCCCCTGCGCCACTCTCTTCGACCAGCATAACGATCTCTTCTGGGCGGTGCAAGTGGGCGTGCTCGGAGATATTGTCCAACCCAAACAAACGCATGATGAGTTGACCGCTGCCGTTGAATATCCAGATCAAAGGGCGAAAGATATTGGCAGACCATCGCAAGGGCAGTTCTGTCAATATCGCCATGCGTTCCGGATATTGGATGCCAATATTCTTAGGGATCAACTCACCAAAAAGGATTTGCAAGGAAGAGAATAGTATGAGGATAATTGTGACGCTAGTGGATAAGGCGGCTATTTCGGAGAAGTCGCCGAAGGATACAAAGAATGGCGCAATCAACTGGGCTACCTGAGCTTGTCCGAAGAAGCCTAAAACAAGACTGGATATAGTAATGCCCACCTGGCATGTAGCTACGTAGGCATCAAGCTTGTGAGGGTCTTCGACAATGGTCAGTAAGGTTTGGGCCGTGCTGTTGCCGCCTTCAGCCAACTGCGCCAGCCGGGGACGGCTGGCGCTGACGGTTGAAAATTCTGCTGCCACATAAAGGGCGTTGAAAGCGATCAGGACCACAACGATCACAAGGATGATAAGCCAGTTCATTGTCGGTGGCAGTATATCATTTCAAAGGGGCTATGCACTGGCCTGTTGATCTCTTCTTCGTCGGAACCATTTTTCAATTTCAACCCCGATGAAAACGACAACGCTTGCCAGCAAACTGACGATGAACTCAAAGCCGGTCAATGGATTAGTGCCAAAAATACTTTGGAGTGGGCCCCAATAGATAACGGCGAGTTGCAGCAGGAATGTGAGAGATACAGCCCCGATCATAGCCTTGTTAGAAAAGATACCCTGGCTGAAAAGCGACTCGCGCTCAGAGCGAATGGCCATAGCGTTACCCATCTGGGATAGCGTGAGGGTGTTGAAGATCATCGTGCGCCAATCGGGAAGGCCAATAGAGAAGGCCCACAAACCCATGCCCAAGGAAACTGCGCCCATCAATAACCCTACCCAAAGGACAGCTGAGCCTAACCCACGGCCCATGATGCTTTCGCCCGGCGAATAGGGCTTGCGGGTCATCGTATTCTTTTCCGGAGCCTCAACAGCCAGGGCAAGGCCAGGGAGACCATCTGTAACTAGGTTGATCCACAAGATTTGCAAGGCCGTCAATGGTAAAGGAAGTCCGATAAAAGGAGCAAATAACATGACCAGTATCTCGCCAGCGTTGCTCGTTAGTGTGTATTTGATGAACTTGCGCACATTGTCATAGATCGTGCGGCCTTCTTCGATGGCCGCAACGATCGTGGCAAAGTTATCGTCTGTGATGACCATGTCAGCGGCTTCTTTGGAAACGTCTGTGCCGGTAATGCCCATAGCAACGCCGATGTCACTCTTGCGGAGAGCCGGAGCGTCATTCACACCGTCGCCGGTCATGGCGACAATGTGTCCTTTGTTCTGCAGCGCTTCCACGATACGCAATTTGTGCTCTGGGGAGACGCGAGCGAAGACAGGTATCTCTTCAACCAGGTTTTCTAATTCCTGGGTATTCATTGCGCTTAATTCTTGCCCGGTAATCACGCGATCATTACCATCCGAAGCAATGCCCAGGTCGTAGGCAATGCGTTGGGCTGTGAGGGGATGATCACCAGTGATCATCACGGGGCGTATGCCAGCGCGCTTGGCAGTGGCAACAGCTCGCTCAACCTCTTGCCTTGGCGGATCAAGCATCGCCAGGAGGCCAATGAAAATCAAATCCTGCTCTAACTTTTCAGAATCGACTTTTTCGATGTTGTCTTCTAGAGGTCGAAAGGCGACGCCTAAAACACGCTGACCATCTTTGGCGAATTTCTCATTGGCTTGCAATATGCGCTGGCGCATATCGTCGTCAAGGTCTACCGGATTGTCCCCGGCCCAAACCTGGCTTGAGATCTCTAGTAGGCCGTCGGGAGCTCCTTTAGTAAAAGCCACGTAAGGTGAAGTCCGCCAGGGTGCGTCACTTTCTTCCACCCCAACATTGGTCTGGTGGATGGTAGTCATGCGTTTGCGCTCAGAAGTGAAAGGCGCTTCGGCTACACGCGGCCAACGGTCATCTAATTCCTGTTTCCACAATCCGAGTTGTGCTGCGGCAACCACTATGGCTCCTTCGGTGGGGTCGCCAATAGCTCGGAAATCGCCGGGGGATTCGTCCACTTGTGACAATGTAGCATCATTGACTAAGGCAGCACTTTTTATCAGGAGGCCCAGGCTCCGGATCTCCGATTTATTACCAGCATGCAGCTCGGCATTAACTACTGGAATGTCTTCTTTCAGAAGTGCTTCAATGGTATCGGTTTCACCCATTACATCAAGGATCGTAACTGTCATCCGATTTTCGGTAAGTGTACCGGTCTTATCCGAGCAAATCGTGGTGACAGAACCCAATGTTTCCACTGCAGGTAATTTGCGGATGAGGGCACGACGGCGAAGCATGCGTTGTGCACCCAGAGCTAGGGCTATTGTTACGACAGCAGGCAGGCCTTCTGGGATAGCTGCAACAGCCATAGCAATGGCGGTGAGGAACATCTCGGCAGGGTCTTCGCCTCGCAACAAACCCAGCCCAAAAACTACAGCGACGATGACTCCTGCGATGATAGCCAGCCACTTACCCAGTTCCCCCATGCGTCTCTGTAGCGGGGTTTGTTCGTCGCCAACACTCTGAATGAGTTCGGCGATCTGGCCGAGTTGCGTGCTCATGCCGGTTTCAACGATCAAGGCCTGGCCGCGGCCATACGTCACTGCGGTGCCAGAAAAGACCATGTTGCCGCGATCTCCAAGTGGCAGGTCGTCTCCCTCTAATTCGTCAATATGTTTATCAACCGCGTGGGACTCCCCAGTAAGAGAAGCCTCTTCTACGCGCAGGTTGACGGATTCGATGACGCGACCATCTGCGGGAATGGCATCGCCTGTTTCCAAGAGAACCACATCGCCCGGAACTAACTCGCGTGATTCGATTTCTTTGATCTGACCATCACGTCTGACCTTGACGATAGGCGCAGCCATACGTTTGAGGGCTGCCATAGCCTGTTCGGCGCGATACTCCTGTGTAAAACCCAGGATGGCATTGAGGATTACGATTAATAAGATAACGAGGGCATCTTTGAGATCACCCACAAAATAAGAGACGACGGCAGCTACAATGAGTACTATGACCATTGTCTCGGCAAACTGACTTAAGAGTATGCGCCAAGGGCCTTTCCCGCCTGTTTCGATCAGTTCGTTTAGACCATATTCATTTTGTCGTCGTTCTGCGGTTTGTTGGGACAACCCCTTTTCCAAATCGGCATCCAGGCTCTCTTTAACCGATGTGATGTTTTGCGTATGCCAGGATGTAATTGACTTGTCGTTCATTTCGTTAGTAGTCACCTCTGTCTAATAAGTACCAATGATATTCAAACGCCGAAAGGGTAATCGTAATATCATTTTTTTTCAATCCTAGTTTCTGTGATGTTAGTATATCTTGTAAGCTATTTCCCTTCACATGATTCATTTCTAAATTGATAAGTTGGTCTTCTTTAGACAGGTTCTGAAGTACCAAGATTTGCTGACCTTCATAGGATCGCCAATAGGCAGCTATGGAAGTGTTGGTTATGGAGGCTTCCCAGGTAAAGTCGCCGCGGCCAAATGCTGGATGAGCTTTGCGCACTGATATCATGTGCTTGAGACGATTCAAAAGGGAGGTGGGGTCTGCCTGTTGCATAGCTACGCTTATAACTGAAGGGCGATATTCTTTGCTATCAACTAAAGGGGCATAGAGTGAGCCGTTGAGGGCAGTTGAAAAACCGCCGTTTGGGGAGCTGTCCCATTGCATAGGAGTGCGCACACCATTGCGGTCCTCAAGCCATATGTTGTCTCCCATACCAATTTCATCTCCGTAATAGATGATGGGTGAGCCAGGCAGGGTCAATAATAGAGAATTCGCAAGCAGTAGTTTGGATAGGTCGTTGCTTAGTAGAGGAGCTAAACGGCGGCGGATGCCCAGATTGAGGCGCATGCGCTCCTCTGGTGCGTACGCCTGCCACATCCATTCACGCTCATCCTCTTCCACCATTTCCAGGGTGAGCTCATCATGGTTGCGTAAAAATATGCACCATTGTGAGTTCTCTGGAATTTCTGGAGTACGCGCGAGGATTTCCTTAATCGAACTAACATCTCCCTGGTGCAAGGCCATATATAAGCGCGGCATGATGGGGAAGTGGAAATTCATGTGCAGTTCATCGCCGTCTGCGAAGTAGGGGCGCACATCTTCCGGCCATTGGTTAGCTTCGCCTAACAAGATGCATTCTGGATGATGTTCATCCATGTATGCTCGCACTTCTTTGATGAAGGCATGCGTTTCTGGCAGGTTCTCGCAATTGGTGCCTTCGCGCTCGTAAAGATAGGGTATCGCATCGGCCCGAAAGCCATCAATACCCATGTCGAGCCAAAACTTGAGGGCCTTGAACATTTCCTCTCGAACTTTTGGATTATCGAAGTTCAGGTCCGGTTGGGAGGAATAAAAGCGGTGCCAGTAGTATTGACCTGCTTCTTCATCCCAAGCCCAGTTCGAATCTTCCGTGTCCACGAAAATGATACGTGCCTCTTTGTAACGCTCCTGACTATCGCTCCATACGTAGTAGTCACGATATGGAGAAGCAGGGTCACTGCGAGCTTCCTGGAACCAGTGGTGCTGATCGGATGTGTGGTTAAGTACGAGGTCCGTGATGATGCGCATGCCGCGCTTGTGGACCGCGTCTATGAGAGTTTTGAAATCTTCTAGGGTCCCAAAGTCTGGGTGGACATCGTAATAATCAGCGATGTCGTAGCCATCATCTTTTAGTGGAGATGGGTAAGTGGGTAGTAACCAAATGCAATCCACTCCCAGGTCTTTGATGTAATCCAGTTTTTGAGTTAAGCCAGCGAGATCGCCATGACCATCGCCATTACTATCGTAGAAGGCGCGGACATAGACTTCATAAAAAACAGCGTCTTTGTACCAGAGATGGTTATTTAGCATGTAGAGATTTGGCCTAAAAACTCAAGGAGTAGTTATACGGGATATTCCCGGATTTCGCCATGGTCAGTATTGTAGGAAATAAATGTCTTGAAGTCCTTAAGGTTGACCTTTAACTGGCAAAAGGCTTGTCCATTGCGCCAGCGTAAATCCACTTTTTGCTTATCACTATCTACTGCTTCGAATTCACCGTCAAATGCTGGATGGTCATTCCTAAACTGGATCAGTTTTAATAACCTTTGAACGGCATCTTTATCAACAGCTTCATTGATCTCCTCGATAGTGAAGTTATGGCGGTTGATCTCACGTCCTTCGCCTGTCCGTTCGACATTCTCTTGGTCGTTTTGTCCAGCTAATAGACCAACATAATACACTTGTGGCACACCTGGTGTGAAGAACTGGATAGCCCTGGCTGCTAGATATGCATCGTCATTGCACTCAAGCATGGAATAATAGGAGCAACGAATTTGGTGAACATCAAAGCCATCACGGCCGCGATGCTTGGGCGAAAAGATCAGACTGAGATTGGCCCCACGTTCAAGGCAAATATCCACGATTTTTTGCGCATCTTCCGTGCTTACCAAGTCGTCGAGATCTGGCTTGATAGGGATGCCATCGTGACAGTCCAACATTGTGAATTGTTTGTGAGGGCGCATCCTCAGATATTTAAGTAAACGCGCACTTTGTTGGTTGATCAAAGCTTCTAGAATGACGTAAGGAAGGATGAAATCGTAAATCCAATAACCGCGTTCTGCCAGCTTGAACTGGGTAGTGTAGTGAGCGTGGACTTCCGGCAACAATTCAATATTCAAAGAAGTTGCCATTTCACTTATCCAGCCTAGGAAATCAAAGATCTCGGGTTCCACAAAGAAGCTTGAGGTGCCCAGTTTTTTGATAACGTAGCCAACAGCATCCAACCGCACGATCTTGACTTGATTCCTGGCAAAGTTCTCAAAGAACTCTGTCAATAGCTGGCGAGTGGTTTCGGAGTGTATGTCCAGGTCTATCTGTTCGGAAGGTGTTACTTTGCCAAAGGTGGTCCAGACTGTTTCTTGTTCGCCAGTATCCTTAATTGTAAATGTGGAAAAAGGTTCTGTTCGGCGGAGGAACAGTTTCTCGATGTCTTCTTGGGATGGTGGGCTATTGGGCGAGACCTTGTCCATCGTCAGGAATATATCCGCATATTCTGACTTCGCACCAAGTTTGAGGAAGTCTTGGAAATAGGATGATTTTTGTGAAATGTGGTTGACCATCAGATCAAGCAAAATATCATGGTCTTCACCAATTGCTCTAATATCTTCCCAGTTACCAAAACTGGGCTCAATTTCCAAATAAGTTAGCGGAGCAAAGCCCCTATCCCCCGAAGATGGGAAGGGGGGCAGGATGTGAATACCTCCCTGAAAAATGTCTAGGAAGTGTTTTTTTAAAACTCCATTCAGAGTTTGTAGATTGCCTCCCAATGAGTCAGGGTAGGTGATTAGTTGGACTTTGTTTTTAACGGTCATTGCTAGAGTTCTTTCTATTCAACTACGATCACATCATAATCTTTGGTAATGATGAAATCGGCCAGGTTCTTGTGACCGGCTATGATCTTGTGCTCAAGCTCAAGAATCTGCTCAATGAAAGGGTCGCTGGCTTCGCTGCCACGGTTCCTTTTTATTCGGTGTTCCAATGTGTCAAGGCGATTCCTGGTAATAAACACTTTTGTTTCTACATTTTTAAGTAGGGAGGTGTAAGTTCCTTCAGCAACAATGACCTTAATGTTGTGCAGGTCAATTTCCTCTTCTTCAATCAGGTTTTGATCATAGTCAATGAGCGGTTTGGTGAGCTTTTCGTTCCCAGCAATCGCATCTTTCAGATGCTGATTTAATAATTCCAATTTAACTTCAATGTGTGGTCCCAGCCAGGTGGGGTCTTCCCTTCGTTTGGCGTCATTGGATTTCGGAGGCAATACAAAATAATCATCTTGCCCAAGAACGATTGCTTGAATGCCATGTTTTCTTAGCTCTTCAGCGATAGCATGGCCTGTTTCGGATTTGCCGCTGCCAGATTCCCCGCCAACAGAGATGGTATATCTTTCCGTCTTTGCGCTGATCTTCTGAAGCAGGTGAGGAACGATTTTGCCAGCAGCTTGCCGGTGCTGTTCCTCGATGATGATTACATCGCCTTTCATTTTCGTTTATGCGTGAATGCCATTAGACTCGACGACCCGGTTCTAAACCAGGCAACCCTATGCGATTGAGCCAGCCGATGCGCTCCATCAAAGCATCATCTAAGCGATTATAAAAACCCAACCCTTTTGGAATGGGTGAACATTGCCCGTCTAGAATCAAGCGTGACCAGGAAATTGAAGAGCTGTGGGTTTTTAATCCGAGATGTTTGATGAGTTTCACGTCAGCCAACAGGTGCTCATATTGATTGCAGGCATTATCGCCTGTATCCCCGTTGATAATATTGTGGGGGCGGATGGTAAAGCGGTCCCAGATGCTTTCCCCTTTACCATCCGCGTTCCATGCTCCTTCGATCTGGTAGGAGGAGGTAGACGCGCCCCATTCAAAGTCTTTGGGAAATTCCAGGAATGTCAATTCAAGCCTCAGGATGTAGTCGTTGGAGTGCTCAAGAAGCTAAAGCATTGTGATAGAGGAATGGTAATCACCATTCCTCTATCACACCTGTCATTGTTACTATCCTTTTACAGAACCAGCCAATAGGCCGCGTACAAAGAAGCGCTGCAGTGAGAAGAAAACGACCATTGGCAAAACCATGGTCACAAACGCACCTGCAGTTAGCAAGTGCCAGTCTGCACCACGCGAACCAACGATCTCGGCCAGTCGCATAGTCAATACCTGAACGTCTGGGGCGGCCCCAATGAACACTAGGGCTACGAGATAGTCATTCCAAACCCATAGGAATTGGAAAATGGCAAAGGAAGCCAAAGCAGGAATAGAAAGCGGCAATATCAGGCGCAAAAAAATTGTGAAGTGTGAAGCTCCATCAATGAAAGCCGATTCCAAAATGTCTCGCGGTAAGCCTTTGACGTAACTGTATAACAAGTACGTCGCCAATGGCAGGCCAAATCCCGTGTGTGCAAGCCAGATAGCAAGAAAGGTGCCATTGAGACCTAATACACGATAGTCCGAAAGTATCGGCACCAGCGCGATCTGCAGAGGCACAACCAACAATGCCACAACAACCGTGAAGAGTATTTTGCGCCCAGGGAAGCGCATCCATGCGAATCCGTAGGCTGCAAAGGCTGCGATCAAAATTGGAATGACCGTTGCTGGAATAGTGACTGTTAGGCTGTTTAGGAAGGCAGCAGTCATATCGTCACCTTGTTCAGTGATAACAGTACCATCAGGCTGGGTGATCTGATATTCCTTGCCGGTCAATACATTTGAATAGTTATCTAATGTGAGGTCGGTTCTCATCACCCATTGTTGTTCCTGGACTTCAACCCTTCCTGTACGACGATTTCCAATCCAAAGAACCTGCATGCCATCTTCGGTTTCGATACCTTCACGCAATTCTTCAAAAGTGCCTGTAACACCGGCAATGTTCATCACTCCATCGCGATCCAGATCATCGTCAATTTCAATTTCATCCACAAGCACCCATTCCTGGTGTGGCAGGATAGCCCACCAACCAGAGGTGGCGATGTCAAAGCGGGTGCGAACGGAAGAAACTAATAAACCGAGAGTTGGGATGGTCCATAAGGCAACTAAAAATAAGAGGCTGCCATTGATGAAAAAATTTGCCCAGCGACTTTGTCCAGTGGCGTTCATTCGAAGGCCTCCTCTTCACCAAATTTGCGCAGATTGTATATCATGACGGGAACCACTAAAAGCAATAACACGATGGCGATGGCAGAACCCAGGCCAAAGTTGCGGTTAGTGAAGTTCTGTCTATAAAAAGCCGTGGCGATCACTTCTGTTCCAAATCGCCCTCCAGTCATGACCAGCACAATGTCGAATATCTTTAATGTAAATATCACGATGGTCGTAGCCACAGTGATGATAGTGCCCCAAATGTAAGGGATCATGATGCGGAAGAAAATCTGTACTTCTGTAGCCCCATCTACACGGGCGGCTTCAATGAGGTCACCAGGGATGCCTTTGATGGCAGCTGAAAAAAGCACCATGGCATAACCGGTCTGGAGCCACACCACGATAATGATGAGGAAAAGGTTGTTCCAAGGCTGTAACAATGCCGTCCAGGCTTGAGGTTCTCCACCAAGCCCGACCCAAATGGCGTTCAGCAAACCGATCTGAGGCGCACTGATGTCTTTGACCTCATAAATGAAGTTCCAGATCACGCCTGCGCCAACGAAGGAAATCGCCATGGGGAGGAAGATCAATGATTTGGCCAGACTTTCATAGCGGCTGCGATCCGCAAGAACTGCGATCAGCAGTCCAAGTATCACCGAAAGCGATGCGCCAAATACGATCCACAAAAGGTTGTTACGGAATACAACGATCAGGTTAGGATCTGTGAAGATATCAATGTAATTGTCAAGAAAGATGAAATTATCTGAAGTTCTGTCGAAAAAACTTAGCCATAGAGTACGGAGTGTAGGGATGGCCAGGTACCAGGCCAGGATAGCCATAGCCGGGCCAACGAAGACAAAAGGTTGCAGTCGACGAGTCCACTCTGGCCCCAAACGTTCGATGATCCAGTTGGAGACAAAGTAGAGTGCGGCAGCACCGCCTACGCCCCAAACAATCGCGATAATGGCGATTAGATACTGAGGAGCTTCGCTGTCCCTGAGGAAGATGAACCCTTGCCAGAGAACAACGAATAACACGCCCGGGACCAGCACAGAAACAACTAAGCGTCCCAATTGGCTGCCGAGCCATTCGAGGGGGTTGAAGCCAGAGCCACTACCTGGCGCTTGATCGAGTTGGGCCATACCTCTCTCCTTTATTTATTTGGGGATAGGAATATGCAAAATGAACAATTCAATAATAACAAAAAAGAAGTGTTTGTTGATTAGAGCAGGGCGATTGCATTGCAATCGCCCTGCAATTGTAGATTAATCTTTTACAGTCTTAGAGTTAGCGAGGCCAAGAGGCATCGATGTTTTCGAGTGCCGATGTCAGGTCTGTCGCGCCAGAGAAGTAATTGGTCATTTCTTCCCAGAACGAACCAGCGCCAACTTCACCAGGCATCAAGTCAGACCCATCGAAGCGGAAGCTGGTAGAAGCAGCCACGATCTCAGCTACACCACGTTCCACGTCATTGCCGTACCAGGACAGTTCAGCGTCGAGGTGGGGGGAAAGTGCACCACCAGCGGCTAACCATTCTTTGACTGCCTCACCCTGGGTGAAGTAATGCATAACTGCACGGGCAGCGTTGGAATCTTTCATCAGGGACATGATGTCGCCAGCAACCAGGAAGGGCTTGCCATAAGCATCATCAATGCCAGGCAGATAGAAGAAGCCGTAATCTTCACCAGCTACAGCACTTTCGGGGAAGAAGCTGGTGATGAAGTTACCCTGTTTGTGGAGCCAGCAGCGGGGCGGATCTTCGAACATCGGGGTGGGGGCGTCGCCGAATTCGGTGGTTACGATAGCGGCCGCACCACCGAATACGTAGTCTTCGCTCCAAACGCTGGAAAGAACTTCAGCGGCATTGGTTACTTCAGGAGAACTGAAGGCCAGGTCGCCGGCTACCCAGGCGTCGTAGTTTTCCAACGACGTGGTGCGCAGCATGATCTCTTCCATCCAGTCTGTGGCTACCCAACCAGTTGCGGCACCGGAACCGATACCAACACACCAGGGAGCATCACCGTCAGCCAGAATCTGGTCACTGAGCGCGATCAGCTCATCCCATGTCTCCGGAATGGCATAGCCAGCAGCCTCGAAGTCATCGATGGGATACCACACAATGCTTTTGCCATTGAAGCGGTGGAACACACCAGCCTGGATGTCGCCATCGGGGCCGGGTACTGTAGCCATCTGGTTCCAACTATCGTTGTAGTTGCCCAGAGCGCTGTCGGGCAAGAAGGTAGTGACGTCAACGATGTCACCCGTGCTAGCAAAGTTTGCCATCAGGCCGGGTTGAGGGAAGTCAACAATGTTGGGGGGATCTCCAGCATCCACGCGGATTGAAATCGCGGATTCGAATTCCTGTGAGCCCTCATATTGAATGTCAATGCCTGTCTGTTCTTCGAAGCTGGCAATTGAGTCATTAAATTTGATGGCATCCACGTCAACAAAGGGGCCTGTCATGGTCACGACTTCACCAGAGAACTCACCGGCTAAGGCGCGATCCAAACAATCGTTCACACAGTCAGCAGCGGCGCCATCTGTGGCTCCACCACAGGCAGCGAGTGCAAAGGCCATGATCACGACGAGGCTTAAAATAAGCCATTGGGTTTTGCTTTTCATTACGTCTAATCCTCCTAGGATTATTGAAACAAAAGATTTGATGATTAAATGAACTCTAGATTTTTTGGGTGGCAATCACCTCCTTTATTATGGATTTTTGGTTTGTGTAAGATGTTTACATAAGCTATTGTAAAGTCGCGGTTGTGCCGCGCCGAATGATTTCAAGATCTTGTTTTATTGAGCGTGGCTTGTTCCCATTTTGTTGTTTCATTGTGGAAAATAATAGGTCGATGCCATCATGCCCTGATTCAAAAAGCGGTTGCCGTACAGTTGTCAGGTTCAGGTACTCGGCATCGCGAATATCGTCAAACCCGATTACTGAGAGTTCCTTTGGAATGTGGATGCCAAGTTCACGTGCTGCATAGATGACGCCAATTGCGTGGGCGTCACTGGCGGCAAAAATGGCAGTTGGGGCATTAGGTGTGCGAAGCAAGTCTTTGGTTAAGTTTTTTACGATCTCCGCCTGCGGCAAACCTTCTACATGAAAGCCCTTGTTGAACTTAATTCCAGCTTTGCGAAGCGCTTTTTTGTATCCTTGTAGGCGGTTCTTCATGGCCCCAAACGAAAATAGCGTGTCGATCGGATCACTTATAAACGCAATATTTGTATGCCCCAGATCAATGAGATGCTGTGTGGCGATTTCGCCGCCTATAGTGTCATCGACGAAGACATGGTCTAGTTGTGGTTCTTTGACATCAATTAGAACGATAGGCACGCCGGACTTTGAGAAATGCTCCAGATGTTCATCCGTGGGGGGGATCGATACGATCAGGATGCCATCTGCGTTGGCTTTGTTGGGAATCGTGTTAAACAATTCTTCAAGCCGTTCTGTGGTCTCAGCGCTGTAAAGGACGAGGGCGTAATCGGAATCGGCTAAAGCAGATTGCACACCGCGTAGGCGTTCAACCAAAGAAGGGGAGGTTAGATTTGGAAGGATTATGGCAACTGTATGCGTTGTGCCCGATGAAAGTCTACGAGCAATAGGATTCGGGGTGAAATTTAATTCTTCAATGACATCCAAAACTCGCTGCCTGGTAACTTCACTAACCGAGGGGCTATTATTCAAAACACGCGAAACTGTGCCTATACCGACCTCTGCTTTTCTGGCTACATCACGAATTGTGGGTGTAAATGTCATTTTTGCAGCACTTATGGAACCGGTTCCATAAAAGTTAATGATAGATTAACATATATGGTGATTATCTGTCAAGTCTTTGATTTTGGGAGAACCATCAGCTTACTTATGGGTTATTGGATGTGTAATCCAGTATGATAAGATTTTTGCATTCCGACTTGGAAACGGATGGAGGAGAGCTGCGATGGTGCAAGGCGCAGAACGAGTAGTGATCACGGGGTTGGGGGTGGCCAGTCCAATTGGTCTTTCAGTGGCTGATTTTTGGCGGGGGTTGCTTGAAGGGCGCCCTGGTATATCTCATTTGGAAGAAGATATTTATCGAGAATTAAAAACCTATATAGGTGGAGTTATCAAAGACTTTGATGGGGAAGAACACTACGGGCGTAAAGACGCGCGCAGGTTAAGTCGTTCGTCACAATTAGCATTATTTGCTGCAGAGGAGGCCATTGAGCAGTCCTGTATGCTTAAAGGAGATCTGGACAAAGATAACGTTGGTGTGATGATCGGTAGTTCGATCGGTGGCTTTGCCGCCTCGGATCAATATTATCGTGATTTTTACCTCTCGAGAAAATTCAGCCCACTTGTGGTTCCTGTCTCTATGAATAGCGGCCCGTCATCCAACTTGTCCATTCGCTATGGTTTTCGGGGACCAACGTTTTCAGTAGATGCAGCCTGTGCGACCTCAAACCATTCGATTGGTTATGCTTACAACCTTATTCGTTTCGGTCAAGAAAACATGTTAATTACAGGGGGGGCAGACTCTGCCTTCAGTCCGGCAGTTGTGGCGTCCTGGAGTTCAATGCGGGCGCTATCAGAGCGCAATGATGATCCTGAGCGAGCCCTGCGTCCTTTCAGTGCTGATAGAGATGGTACTGTTCTGGGCGAAGCGGCTGCTATTTTTGTGGTTGAGTCAGAAAGTTCTGCGAAGAAACGCGATGCAACCATCCTGGCGGAGATCGTTGGTTATGGCGCTACCAGTGACGCCTATCACATTACCAAGCCTTCTCTAGAAGGGCCTTCCAGGGCTATGCAAAGGGCCTTGGATGATGCTGGCTTGATCGCTGAAGATATTGACTATATCAATGCGCATGCAACCGGAACGTGGGCAAATGATAGCAATGAGGCCAGTGCTGTAAAAAATGTCTTTGGTGAGCATGCCTACAAAATTCCAGTTGTTGGTAACAAGGGTGCTTTTGGACACTCGATCGCGGCCAGCGGTGCGTTAGAGTTGGCGGGTTGTGTGATGTCGATAAAAGAACAAATTGTTCCAAAAACGTTAAACTACAGTGAGCCTGATCCAGCCTGTGATCTGGATTTTGTGCCTGAAGGCAAGCGGGAACACAGAATGAAAAACGTGATGAATAATTCGTTTGCATTTGGTGGCAGCAATGCCAGCTTGATCCTTCGGGCTTACGAGCCTGCATAAGCCTCCTCAATAATTCTTGAGGCAGGGACGCTTGCGTCTCTGCCTTATCGCGTAAAACAAAGAGAAGTATGACAAGAAATGAAACAAATGATGTGAGAATTGGGGATAGGTTTATTAGCTTGAGGATGGTAAGTATTGGTATATTCGTAGCGGTCTTAAGCTTTTACCTATATACAATGCAGCCGTCACTGGCCTGGGGAGATGGAGCCAAGCTCCAACTGGAAGCAGTAAGCGGCGAGTCTTTTATATTCTCTGATTTCCCCGATGAAATGTTTGCTCATGATCCCTATCCATTCGCGAAGTTGGGGGTAGCAGCGTGGGACCATCCGTTGTACGTGGTTATAGGGCACAGCCTGGTGAACCTGCTCCCGGGTGTCCATGCCCTCTGGCTGGTCAATCTTCTGTCGGCTGTTTTTGGAGCAGCAGCGGTGCTGGTGTTTTTTCGCTTACTGTTTGAAGGAACTGGCCATCTGTGGGCTGCTATTAGTGCGGCAACAATGTTGGCTGTGTCGCATACATTCTGGTGGCATTCATCTACACCTGAGGTCTATACTTTATTCGCCTTTTTGTTGTTGATGACAATTTACTTTTACGCGCATTTTGAACGTTCGGAGGATTTCAGGTATTTGATAGCTTCAGCTTTTGTACTTGGGCTATCAACTGCAAACCACATCATGTCGTTTTTAGCCGTGCCCGCCATAGTTTTTTATTGGTGGCTAAATAGACGTCAGGTAACATCCCAGACATTGCGTCAAATGTCTTTACGCCGTGTTTTGTACCTGACTATAGCTTTCCTGGCAGGCATCTCCCTTTTATTGATCCAAGCGATTCGGATGTTGCGCGTATTCCCTCTAAGCGAAATTATGGGGCCTGTGGTGGGGTCTGTATTCATCAGTCAACTCCTATCCACCTCCTTCGCGGATCTAATCACAAGTCTCATTACCTATGCTGGTTTCACACTGCTCCAATTTGGGCCAGTTGGCCTGGCTTTGGGTATCTATGGATTGATATTTGCAAGACGCAATAATTTGCATCTTTGGGGGAAGATGATCGCCTTTTATACTGTGTTTGCAATATTTGGCGTGTTGTACCGAGTGTCAGATCAATTCGCTTTTTTCCTCACTGCCCATATCTTTTTTGCAATAGCAATTGGTCTGGGGGCTGCGCAGTTAGCTGAAACCTGGAAAGAGGCTCGTCAACACTTGGTTCATGTTGCTGTGTTGGCCTCGGTCTTGACCATGCCTTTTGTTTATCGGTCCATTCCAGGCCTGGCAGCTAGTTTGAATATTGATGATGCGACTTTCGGAATTCCGCAGATTGGAACAGGGTTACGCAATGGATTGGCTTATTATCTGGACCCATATAAACGTGGTGATTACAACCCGTACAATTTTGGCCTCGAGACGGTTGAGGCTTTGCCAGAGGACGCCTTAGTTGTCGCTCAATGGTTCCCTGACACCGATGAATATTTGGCATTGCATTACCTCACTTGGGTAGAGGGTATGCGACCTGACGTTCAGGTGGCAGGTTGGACGCCTGTAGATCCATTCTCCTTTGATTCGGAGATTATTGCTAGTGAGATCAGAGAGAATATAGATAACCGACCGATATTCTTGGCATCCCTTGATGTAGACTTCTACCAGGCTGACTACTTAATGCAGAACCATTGCATTGTCCCCGAAACAAATCTTTATCGTGTGTATCCTTTTGGACCTAATAGTTCTGATGCAGCAGCATATGAATGTTTGTCAGATCCCGATTTGTTGGTTTACACTTTTTCTAATCCAAATTAATAGGCCCTAGCCAATCGAAGAGTTTTAGCTCAACCTCTTTGCATTTAACTGCTAACGCAGCAGCGTAATCATCGTTGACCTTGATGTGCTTGAGAGTCCATTCGCCTGGCGCGTTTGTGTTTACGCTGTCTTCGATCAATTCTACAGGACTATCAGTCTTTAGTGAAACAGTGAAGCTATCCAAGGGAATGGAAAGCCCTGCACCAATAGCCTTGATGTAAGCTTCTTTACGTGTCCAGGTATTAAAGAAGCCCTGAACAAAATCACCACTAGCAAGTTGCATAAGATGATCAAACTCCAGAGGAGAAAAAAACCGTTTGGCCAGAACTATTTTTGCGCGCCTTGTGTGAATCTTCTCTACATCAACACCCAAGATCAAGCTGTTTGCAATGGCAATCAACACAAAATCCCCTGAGTGCGACAAATTGAATTGGAGCGAGTTGTCTACAATTTGGGGCTTCCCATAATTATTCACAGTGAACTCTATTTCTTCTGATGGTAATTGCGCATAGCCACCAAGCAAGAGCCTGAGTACTGAATGTGCAATAATGTAACTCTCTTGATCTTTATCAAAGTGAAACCTATCTGCCCTGGTGCGTTCTTCTTCATTCAAGACCGGTTGCAATTGTGGAATGATTTCTCTGAACTTGGGCACAGAAATGCGCCAAACATGGACTTCATTTTTGTGGGGGATTGCTTCTCTTTGAGAAGGTATCCATTCGTGTGAAGCATTCACAAGATTGTTGCCGTGTGTTCGCTAATTATGTTTGTCAGCGCTGCCTCTTGGCTTTGAATGAAGAAGTGGTCTCCTGGGAACGAGACATTTACAAAGATACCGGATGTGAAGTTTGCCCAAGCCGCCATGTCTTTTTGAGTATTCCTGACATCTCGATTTCCGCTCATCCCAACGATTGGAATATCTAGGAGCGGTTTTTTCTCTAGAGCATATGTTTCAGCCATAGCGAAGTCGGCCCGCAGGATGGGTATCATCATATTAAGTAATTCCTGACTGGCAAAAATTGCCTCTGGTGTCCCATTGAGCTCTTTTATCTGATTAACGAAAACAGCATCATCCAGAGAATGAATGCCATTTGTGGCCTGTTGTTTGGGGGCTTTGCTTGCTGATACAAATAGTATCTCTGGTGAAATATGGAGCGATGTTAATTCTAAAGCCAGGTGATAAGCTAACAAGGCACCCAGACTATGTCCAAATAACGCGAAAGGCCTATTCAGGACAGGCTGAATACTAGCTAATAGTGCGCGGATCGTGGGGGGCAAACGGGTAAATGCAATTTCTTTGATGCGTGTCCCATGGCCGGGCAACTGAATGCCTACAACCTCAATTTCTGGCGTAAGAAGATCTCCCCAATTTCTATAGATATTGGCATTGCCGCCAGCATATGGAAAACAAAAGAGGCGCATATGCGCCTCTGGGTTTGGGCGGAAGTTTACCAGCCACTTGTTTTCTGACATGGTCATGCAGTATTTCCTTTAGGCCCATTCATGATCGTCTCCAAAAGACCATGCTCTTCGAAATACTTGAAGTAGGTCTTTATGGCCGGGACTTGAATCCCCGAGCCTTTGATGCCTTCTAGCGTATTGCTCAAATCCAACTTGGGCAGGCTGACATGGTCGATATCGATCTCATTGATCAGCTGCCAGAAGGTATGGTAGCTCTGCTCAGGATGTTGCAAGGCCAATTGATATAGGTTGTCTTGCCATTCCTGCATGCTTATCTTGCGAATTGGATAACCCTGCGCGGCGACTTCTTCTACTAACTTGGAGAAATGGATTTGTTCTGGCAATGTGAGGTGGAAGATTTTGCCGAAGTTCCCGGTGTTTTTGCTGTTGTGAATGATGGAATCCGATACAAAGTTCACCGGCACAACGCCCACAACCACGTTTGCATCTGGAACTGTACCCATCAAAAAGCTGGCTTTGAGTAGAATGTAGGCCATATCGTCTGTTTTCCAAATGCCTGAATTGGCATCCCCCGAGATATTGTCCGGGCGGTGGATGGTAATTGGGATGCCCTGAGCATAAGCGTTATGCATCATCTTTTCTGCTACCCGCTTGCTTTGCCCATAGCCGCCAAAAGTGGCCCCAATTTGACTTAGATCAGTATCTTCGCCATAGGTCTGGCCTTCAGCAAGGCCGTCTGTCAGGAATACGGCTAAGGAAGAAATTAAGTGTACTGGCTTGATCTTTTCAAGGCTGGCAAGTTTTAAAATCTCGCGAGTCCCCTCAACATTGGATGCTTTCAGCACCTCATACGGGTGGGCGAAATTGACGCGGGCACCATTGTGGTAGATCCAGTCTAGTTTTCCAGCGAGTTCTTGGTAGAGAGTTTCTTTGATGCCAATACGTAGAGATTCTAAGTCGCCGGGCACAGCCATGATGCGCTCCGCAATGGTTTCATCCCATAGCTTATAGAATTCAAGATTTCCCTTTATGCGCTCAATTCCCTTCTCTGGGTTGCTGGCGCGTACATGACAGTAAATGGTTGCATCAGTTGTTCTCAGAAGGCCATCAAGTAGATATGCACCCAGGAAACCGGTAGCGCCGGTGAGCAAGATATTTTTAGGGTCTGGGTTGTGCGAGTAAGTTCGGCCATTTAATCCAATAGATTCGTCGATCTGCGCCTCAGCTTCGACATCGTCCTCGCTCATATCTGCGGTGAATAAGCCGCTTTGAGCCACCCCAGTGGTTTGTACTTCCTCGATGGCTAAAGCCAATCCCTCAATAGTGGGGTTCTCAAAGAGGCGGATAAGTGGCAGTTTGATTTCATACTGTTCTTGTAGTTGGAAGACGAGTCGCGTGGCCATTAACGAGTTGCCGCCCAGGTCAAAGAAACTGTCCTTGACACCGATCCGCTCAATTTCCAGGATCTCTTTACATACTACAGTAATTGATTCTTCAAGCTCGTTGCGTGGAGCAACGTACTCTTGTTGTAGCTCGGGTCGGTCACGTGGTGGCTCCGGTAGAGCGCGACGATTGACCTTGCCGTTGGGGCTGAGTGGCATCTCGTCTATTGATACAAAGATAGCCGGAACCATGTATTCCGGGAGTGAACTCTTGAGGAAATCACGTAGTTGATTCACGGGCGGAATAATCTGCTCTTTTGCCGGAACCAGATAGGCAACCAGTCGTTTGTCCCCACCGCTGCCATCCGCAACTAAGACGGCCTCATGGATACTTTCATGTTCAAGCAGGGCAGCCTCGATCTCGCCTAGCTCGATGCGGAAACCGCGTATCTTGACCTGGAAGTCGATGCGTCCAAGGAAATCAATAGCCCCATCCGGCAGCCAGCGTGCCAGGTCACCTGTTTTATAAAGCCTTCCTTCTAGATCGTCACCGAATGGGTCTGTGATGAATTTCTCGGTATTCAACTCTGGCCGGTTGTGATAACCGCGCGCTACCTGTACACCACCGACGTGTAATTCGCCCGGCACACCGATGGGAACAGGCTGCATCTTTTCGTCTAAGATGTAGAGTTGGGTATTCGCTACCGGGCGGCCAATAGGTACAATGGCACGGTCGCTGTCTTTCTGGCATTCCCAATAACTCACGTCAACGGCCGCTTCTGTAGGGCCGTAAAGATTGTGCAATTCTGTATCTGGCAGCCTCTCAAAGAAGCGTTGCGTTAGTTCGTAAGGCAATGCTTCTCCAGAGCACATGACCTGCCGGAGGCTGCTGGTGCGCTCAACTTGGCTATCCTTGAGGAAGATTTGCAACATCGAGGGCACAAAGTGCATGGTGGTGATGCCGGTTTCCTCGATGGTATCAATCAGGTAGCTGCTATCCATGTGCCCGCCGGGTTCGGCGACGACCAATTCCGCGCCTACCTGCAAGGGCCAGAAGAATTCCCATACAGACACGTCGAAGCTAAAGGGGGTCTTTTGCAGGACTTTGCCTTTTGGAGACAATTCATATTCATCTTGCATCCAGAGCAGCCGGTTGACGATACCCCTGTGCTCATTCATCACACCTTTAGGTTTACCGGTCGAGCCAGAAGTGTAGATCACATAGGCCAGCGTGTCTGGTTGAGCAATAGCCTCGGGGTTCGCAGTGTCATTTCTGGCGATTTCATCCCATTGGCTATCGAGAGCGATGACCATTGCTTGGCTTTCCGGAGCTTGTTCCATTAATTGTGATTGTGTCAAGAGAACGGGAACAGCAGTGTCCTCTAGCATGAAGGTGATGCGGTCTTCGGGATAATCTGGATCGATTGGGACGTAAGCGCCACCCGCTTTAATGACACCGTAGATGGCGATAACCATTTCTAGCGAGCGTTCCATGAAAAGGCCAACCATCGTCTCAGGGCCAACACCAAGACCCTTGAGATGGTGCGCCAGTTGGTTTGCCCGTTCGTTTAGCTCACTGTAGGTCAGGGTTTTGTCTTGATAGCGCAGTGCCGCCGCATCAGGTGAACGCTCTACCTGGGCTTCAAAGAGGCTTTGCAGGGTTTCGTCTTTAGGATATTCAACGGGAGTATCGTTCCATTGCAGCAACAGTTTGTCTCGTTCCAGTTCGGAGAGGATGTTGTGATCTGCGATGGAGGCCGCCGGAGCTTCTACAATGCTTTCGAGTAGGCGTTCGTATTGAGCGAGCAAGCGTTCGATGGTTTCGATTTCGAACAAAGCAGTATTGTGGATAAGAGCAGCAGAGAGCTGGTCTTCATCCGTTTCGGCTATCATCAAAGTCATGTCGAACTGGGAAGGGATGCCCCCCAGGTGCATCGACTCGATGGTCAGGTCACCAATCTCCAACTCCGTACCCGCAATGCCTAAAGCAAAAGCAGTCAGCTTGCGCATCAGATCCTGCTGAGCCTTCTGGTAAATGAAGGTTGCCTGGAATATCGGCGGGCGGCTGGGGTCACGTGGCAGGTCAAGACGGTCCGCCAAAAGTTGAGGGGGGAAATCCTGGTTTTCGACAGCTTCCAGGGTAGTTCGACGCACTTGCGTCAGCAAATCGAGGAAGGATGGGTTATTTGTCAGGTTTGCACGCAGGGCAATGGGATTTACAAAATACCCCATCAAGTCTTCCAGACCGGCATGGGTGCGACCGGACATGGCTGAACCTATCAGGATGTCATCTTGCCCTGAATAGCGCTGCAAGAGTACGTAAAATGCCGATAACAGGGTCATATACAGTGTGGCCCCGTTATCCTGGCTGATCTGCTTGAGTGCCTTCGTCAGTTTATTGGTGAATGTGATGTGACGAACATCGCCGCGATAACTCTGGACAGGTTCGCGTGGGTGGTCGGTAGGAATATTCAGTTCTGGAATATCGCCACTTAGCTTCTCTTTCCAATATCCCCAAAGGCGCTCGCCTTCATCGCTTGCCAGTTGTTGTTCTTCCCAATGCACATAGTCGGTGTAGCGGAGGGGTTGGTTTGGCGGAAATGGCAAGAGAGTTCCATTGACCTCGGCATTGTAGAAAGCAATCAGTTCGGAGGTGAACACATTCATGGACCAGAAATCGGTGATGATGTGCTGCATGGCGACCAGCAAGGCATGCTCTTCTTTGGCTAATTTGTAGACATTGACCCGAAAGGCAGGTTCTTTTTCCAGGTCAAAATCGCGCCAGGCAGCATTTTGCATGTGTTCCTGTAATTCGTCCTGCTTCCAGGACGTTGCATCCATCTCGGTAAGGGGAGGAGCGACCTTTTCCTGAACTTGCTGCATGGGGCCATCTTGGGTGATGCTGAAGAAAGTCCGCAAGGCGGGGTGTCGCTGCATCAATTTTTCCAATGCTTGCTCAAGGGCTTTTGCATCAAAGGTACCTTTGACTTTGACTGCACCGGATACATTAAATGTTTGCTCTGAAGGCATCAACTGGTCGAGGAACCACATGGCCTGCTGGTCAAGCGTCAGTGGATGGAAGCTACCGTCATCGCCTAATGGCACAAGAGGAGTGGCGCTTTGTGGTGCTTCGAGTAGCTCTGCTATTTGGTCTGCGACCTCATGGATAGACGGACCTTCCAATAAATTGACTAATGGTATGTTGATACCCATGTCCTGATCGACCTTGTTCTTGAACTCAATGGCCATCAAAGAATCCAGGCCAAGTGTGTCCAATGTTTGGTCCGATGTGAGGCTGTCAGGGCTGATGCGCAAAACGCGGCCAGCTTCAACTTTTACATATTCGCCTATTTCGGTTTGGCGTTCTTTTATCGGGAGGCTGAGTAAGCGTTGCTTTGAGTTATCATTGAGGTTACCGGGCGATTCCACTCCTGATTCCCCAGGATCTTTCATTGATGGTAGCAAGCTCATTTCCGCTACCTTCAATTTTCCCAGTGCATGAATGTGCCATTCACTGGAACCATTGCTATCTTGGGGACTGCTCATTATTTCAAACTGAACCGCTTCTCCCTCTGGTTCCAAAACTGTCTGAATTAATGTGCTGCTCTCATTGAGTACAAGTGGGTTGGGCAACTCTATGCTTTCCAGCCAGTATTCGTTACCGTCAATCAGCTTGGCAGCGGCCTGGGCTATCTTGATAAAACTATCCGCCTCAACGAGAGTACTACCCCCAACACTTCGCCGAGTGACTTCGGATTCGAAGCGGTTTTGGCCCTCAACGCGAGTACCTAGTAACTTTCCAGCTAGCTTGTCTGTGGTTTGCTGTGGCACGATGTCATCTAGCCAATAGCGTTGGCGCTGGAAGGGGTAGGTGGGTAAGTGAACTTTGTTTCTTGAATAGTCTCCTTCATAACCTTCCCAATCGATCTGGGCACCATTTACAAATAGTTCACCCAGACTGAAGAGCATCTGCTCCCAATCGTTTTTGTCTGGATTGAGCGATGGCAGCCAGGCGGTCTGCGATGAAGGCAGTGTCGCGCGGCCCAATCCCAGCAATGTGGCTTTCGGACCGATTTCAAGATAGACATCAGCGCCAAAGTTGTCGGCTGCTTCAATGCCCCCTCTAAAATTGACTGCTTCGCGGACGTGTTCTCGCCAGTAACCAGCATCAGGAATAAAATTTTCTTCCATGACCTGGCCACTAAGGTTAGAGACTAATGGAATGGAGGGTTTATTGAAATTGAATTGTTGAGCGAACTGCTCAAATTCATCCAATATGGGATCCATCAGCGACGAGTGGAAGGCGTGTGAAACGACCAGGGCTTTGGATTTGATACCCTCGGTTTCCAGTGCCTGTATAGTCTCTGATACGGATTCCTTGTCACCAGCAACGACAGTGTTTTCTGGGCTGTTCAGTGTGGCGATGGATACATTGCCAGTTAGATGGGGTCCAATCTTTTCCGGTGATGCAAACACTGCTGCCATGGCACCGCCTGCAGGCAATGAGCTCATCAGGCGTCCGCGCTCAGCAATGAGCCTCAAGCCGTCTTCTAGACTGAATACTCCCGCGAAACATGCAGCTACGTATTCGCCAACACTATGCCCAATGAGGATGTCCGGCTCAATTCCCCAAGAGTTCCAAACCTGGGCCAGGGCATATTCAAGGGCAAACAGCGCCGGTTGTGTGTAGCCAGTATTGTTTAATAAGCCTTCGTCCCTTTCATCAAATAGTACCGAGAGTAGCGGTTTTTCCAAGTATTTATCTAGAATGGCGGCACATTGGTCAAGTGCTTCTTGATAAACCGTGTTGGTTTCATATAGTTCTTTACCCATGCCACTGTATTGAGAGCCCTGGCCGGTAAACAGGAAAGCCACATTCGGTTTGGTTGCAGAGCTTACTGTCCCTGAGCTGAGTCCTTCCGCAAACCCGTTCTTCTTAAATTCTTCCAAGCGTTGGGCAAGTTCGTTTTTGTTTGAAGCAACAACGGCAATCCTGTGATCGTGGAGAGCGCGGCTGGTGTTTGCTGTATAGGCAAGGTCAGCGATTGAAACCTTATCATCTTTGGCTAAAGCGGTGTAGCGAATGGCAAGGTCATGTAGGGCACCTTCGTTTTTGCCAGAGAATGTCAGCAGGTGAGTGGGGCGATCTTCTTCCTTATTACTTTCAGTTTTCTGTTGAGCTAATGGCCCTTCTTCAATAATTATGTGGGCATTGGTGCCACCAAAGCCAAAAGAACTAACCCCGGCAAAACGGGAAGTATCGGTTCGTATCCACTCTTTTAGTTCGGTAGATACCCTAAGAGGAGAATCATCCAGATTGATATAGGGGTTGATTTCGTTGAAATGCAAATGTGGTGGAATGGCATTGTGTTGCAAAGCGAGAACGGCTTTTATGAAGCCGGCAATACCTGCGGCAGATTCAAGGTGACCGATATTGGTCTTGACCGATCCCAAAATAATTTCTGAGTTCTTATTATCCCCATTGCTAAACACGGCATTGAGGGATTGCACTTCGATGGGGTCACCGAGGGGGGTGCCAGTCCCATGTGCTTCAATATAGCCCACCTCACTAGGGATAATGCCCGCATTTTGTATGGCCTGACGGATGACCGCCTGTTGCGATGGACCATTGGGAGCTGTCAAGCCGTTGCTGTGCCCGTCCTGATTCACAGCACTTCCTCGGATTACAGCGACGATGTTATCCTCATCGCGTTGGGCATCGGAGAGGCGCTTGAGCACAACCATGCCACTGCCCTCGCCGCGTACGTAGCCATCGGCATCAGCATCGAAGGTCTTGCAGCGACCATTAGCAGCCATCATGCGTGCTTCGGAGAATGTGATGGTCAGTTCGGGGGATAGGATAAGGTTGACGCCACCGGCCAGGGCCACCTCAGATTCGCCGGTTCTTAGACTCTGGCAAGCTAAGTGGAGACTAACCAATGAAGAAGAGCAGGCTGTATCGATAGCCATGCTCGGGCCACGCAGATCGAGGATATAAGAAAGACGGTTAGCTACGATGCTATGGGCATTACCTGTCCCCGCGTAGGCATCGATCTCTGCGTAATTCTGGAATTGCAAATTGGAGTAATCATAGCTGCTCACACCCACAAAGACACCAGTTTGGCTTCCAGCCAATCGGTCTGGACGGATGTTGGCATTCTCTAAAGCTTCCCAGGCAACCTCAAGCAACAAGCGTTGTTGTGGGTCCATGCGCTCGGCTTCACGTGGGGCAATGCCGAAGAAGCGCGGGTCAAATTTGTCTACGTTCTCCAAGAAACCGCCCCAGCGGGTTGTGATCTTGCCACCACCTGCATCTTCAGCATACAACTCGTCCACGTCCCAGCGATCTTCGGGAACTTCACTGATGGCATCGATCCCATTCTTTAGGAGTTCCCAAAAGGCTTCCGGCGAATCTGCGCCGCCGGGAAAACGACAGCCCATACCGACGACTGCTATGGGTTCGTTGCTGTTCGATCTTTGGCTGAAGGGGGGCGTCTCTGGAATTGGCTGCTTGTCGGCATCTTCTGTAAGATGGGCTGCAAGGTCTTCGATGGTGGGGTAATCCCAGGCTAGAGTGGGAGAAACATTTCTTCCCAGCCATTCTTCCAGGTCACCAGCCAGTTCAACAGCTTGGGCTGAGTCGAGGCCATAATATACAAAGTTTTCGCGGACATTGATTTGATCTGCAGGAATGTTTGTTTTATTTGATATCTGTTGAACGAGCCAGGATTCTATTTGTAGCGTGTGAGGGGATTTGGTTCCTGGTTTATAGTTAATTGGTGCAGAGGATTTAGACTGAACTTGACCTGTTTGCTGGCCTGTTCGCCATTCTGTAATTATGTTAAGTTCATCGTCCAAATATTGCTGCCTGGTTTTATGCCTTTGGATCTTGCCGCTGGATGTGCGCGGGATGCTCATTGTGCGGATGAGCACCAGCGCATGTAGCTGCACTTCGTGATTCTCTGCTAAAGCTCTTCGCACTGCTGGAAGCACAGCATCGACGTTCACATCACGATGTTTGCGTTCCAATTCATGAACTACAATCAGTTTTTCTTCCCCGTCAACATCAATTGCAAACGCTGCCCCCGAGTCAGGCTGAAGAGCCTCGTGACTTTGCTCAACTGTGAATTCAATATCTTGTGGGTAATGGTTGCGACCTCGGATGATGATCAGGTCTTTAAGGCGGCCAGTTATAAAAACTTCGCTGTCGTGAATGAAACCTAAATCGCCCGTACGCATGAAGGGGCCGTCACTGTCTTTTGTTTCAGCCTCAAAAGTCTCAAGGGTTTGCTCCTCACGACCCCAGTAACCCTGTGCAACATTAGGGCCTTTTACCCAGATTTCTCCGATTTGGTCTTCTGGTAATTTGGTGTGACTTTCCCCATCGACGATATGCACTTCCTGGTCTAGCAACGCTACGCCGCAACTCACCATTTCCTGGGAGTGTTCATCGCTTAGATCAACTTCTATGACCTTGTTTTGGGTTAACGCCTGCTTTTGAACGTTGATAGTGGAATAATTGCCAGGCCCGTGTCCACCGGCTACGATTAATGTGCCCTCTGCAAGGCCATATGTAGGATAAAAAGCTTCAGGATCAAAACCTTGTGCCTCAAAGGCTTTACTGAACCGCCGAATAGTTTCAGTCCGTACAGGTTCGGCTCCACTAAAGGCAAGTTTCCATGAACTGAGATCTAGCTTTTCGCGTTGTTCAGGCGAAATCTTATCCACGCATAGATCGTAGGCAAAATTGGGCGCACCGCTGGTAGTGGCTTTGTAGCGGCTGATGATGTCTAACCAGCGGAAGGGTCGTTGTAAAAAATCTGCCGGGCTGATCAACACCGATGGTCCGTTTAGATACATGGGTTCTAAGATACCGCCAATGAGACCCATATCATGATAGCTGGGTAGCCAGAAAGCACCGATTTCTTTCTCATACTCCATCTGAAAGCCAAATTTGATTTGCTTCAGGTTATGCATCAGGTTGCCATGTGAGAGCATGACTCCCTTCGGGGTGCTGGTGGAACCGGATGTATATTGTAGAAAGGCTAGGTATTCAGATGAGAGTTCAGGTTGTTGCCAACTCGCTGAAAAATCTTCAATCTCACTTATTGCCACCCAGCGTAGCTTCTTAAGATCCGGTTCAAGCTCAAAACGTTTTTCGACGCTCTCCAGGATCTTGGGTGTCGTCAATGCGATAGCTGCTTCGGTATCTTCGGCAATGCCACGCAAACGCGGCATGGGGCGGTTGAGCCGTGGTGGGTAGGCTGGCACTGCGATCACGCCAGCATATAAACAGCCGAAAAATGTAGCAATGTAGTCTAAACCTGGGGGGAATAGGATCAGGGCGCGTTGACCTGCCAATCCCTCCGATTGCAAATAAGCAGCGACACGTCGCGCTTGTGTATCTAATTCGCTATAGGTGATCTTGTATTCATCTGTTTCCCCATCAGCCAAGAAGATGTAAGCAGTATTGTCGGGGTTTTTGGCCGTGCGTAGCCGCAAAAGATCTACAAGCGTGGTAACTTGCTCCTCACGTTTGGCCATGCGATCCAACTCTCCTCCGGGGCAATGCCCAGTCGTACCTTCAAACAATCCAGTATTCTATCGCATTATCAAATCAGATAGAAGCTATGGCATACATTACTTAAGTTTTATTTGGACAATTGAGCAAAATTTGGCAGATTACCTCATCTGGCTTGCGAGATTCATTCAAAACGGTATAATACGAACGATGCCAGCTAATGCTGGCCGTTTTATCTTTTTTGGCCTTAAAAGAATACATTTCAAAAGGAAGCGCTTGTGACATCTATTCAAGACTTTAAGCTTGTCCAGGAGGCTGGGCCTTCGTCCGGAGAGGAGCTTGTCCTCGATAAGCCCGAGGTCGTCATCGGTCGCGATGAGTCTGCAGATTGGACCATTGCATTTACAGCCGTGTCACGCAATCATGCAAAAGTGTATGAAAGCGACGGCGGTTACAAGATCGAAGACATGGGCAGCAGTAATGGAACCTTTGTCAATGGGGAAAAGATTAGTTCACCGACTGAGTTGAAACCAGGTGATACCATCAAGCTGGGGCAGGCTGTGGAGATTAGTTTCCACGCTCCTCAAACTGAAACTGCTGATGAAGCAGTTGAGGAAGACAGTTTGGATTCAACTCGCTTAGAGATGCCTGCAGTTGAGGAAGCCCCCGTAGCTGAGGCGGACGCGACGGTTGAGCGCAAGATCGAAGTGCCTAATGAGCAGGCGCAGACGGTCATTGGTGAGGTTCTACCAGAAATGGTGGCTGCACCAGATACTCCTGCTGAGTTGTCCGTAACTGTCGCTGGTGCGACACCTGAATCTTATTCGCTAACTAAAAACTCAATCACGATTGGGCGATCTGACGATAACGATGTTGTCATTAATTCACCAATTGTGTCGCGTCACCATGCTCGCCTTGACTTGGCCGATGGTGGCTACCAGATCACTGCATTACCCGAAGCCAGCAACCCTGTTTATGTAGGTGGCAGTGAGGTAAAAGGGGCTGCTGCCCGTTTACGACATAACGATAAATTACGCATTGGGGGTCAGGACCCTGGCCGCTTGGTCAGTATGACTTACGTCTCGCCTTCAGAAGCACCGGTTGGCGAAGCCATAGAAATCACTTTTGATGAAGATAACCTTGTTGCAATTGGCCGCGACTCTTCAAATGAAGTTACCCTCGCCACTCCTCAAGTCTCGCGCTATCATGCTCAGATCGAGAAAGTTGGGCAGCGTTTCCGATTAAAGGATCTAAACAGTTCAAATGGCACCTTTGTCAATGACCAGCGGGTAGAAGGTGAAGTGTGGCTTACCCAGGATGACGTTGTGCGTATTGGCCCTTATCGCTTTGATATGGGTGTTGAGAGCCTGGCGCAATACGACGAATCTGGTGAGATCCACGTAGACGTTTACGGTCTCAACAAGTGGGTTCGTTCTGACCTCAACATCTTGCAAGATATTTCCCTGGCGATCAACCCACGCGAATTTGTGGTTGTTGTAGGCCAGAGCGGTGGTGGTAAATCCACACTCGTAGATTCGATCGCCGGTTATCGCCCGGCAACACATGGCCAGGTTTTGGTCAATGGCATCAACGTATACGAGAACTTTGACGCCATCCGCAACATCATTGGATTTGTGCCACAAAAAGACATCATCCATATGGAATTGACTGTCTTTGATGCCTTGGACTACACGGCACAGTTGCGTATGCCGCCGGATACAACTAAAGAAGAGCGACACCAACGCGTGATGGAAGTAATGGAAGAGTTGGATATTTCCCATCGTAAAGATAACAAGATCAGTGCCCTGAGTGGTGGACAACAGAAACGTGTGTCCATTGGCGTTGAGCTGCTTACGAAACCCAGCTTGTTCTTTTTGGATGAGCCTTCTTCTGGGTTGGACCCCGGCACCGAAACATCGCTGATGCATTTGATGCGACGCTTGGCCGACCAGGGGCGCACAATCCTTTTGATCACACATGCTACAAAGAACGTTGTATTAGCAGATAAGGTTGTGTTTCTCGCCCGCGGCGGCCATCTGGTGTGGTATGGCCCACCGGATGAAGCCTTGACTTACTTCAACCAATATCGTTCGGAGCGTGAACAGCGCACCAGCGATATGGAGTTTGATCAGATCTATGCAATTCTGGATGATTCTTCAAAAGGTTCGCCAGAGGAATGGGGCGAACGTTACAAACAGCATCCAGCCTATCAGGAAAATGTTGTGCAGCCACTTACGGTGCGTAGCCAGCAATCCTCTGGCACTCCCTCTGTGGGAGATACTGCCCAACCTGTAGATAAATCCGCTCAACAATCTGTGTTAGGAGCTGGACGTAAACAAGTATCGGCTTTTAAGCAATTCTTGATACTTTCACAGCGCAACATCAAGATCCTTGTTCAAGATCGCTTTAGTCTGGCGCTGATGCTGGCGGCAGCCCCGATTGTAAGTTTGTTGGATGTGGTCTTGGCATTATTGCTTGGAAACAATCCCTTTGATTTCTGGGAAGGGGTCATGACGAGCGTGGTCATCACGACCTTCCTGATAACTATTTATGGTGTTTTGGTAGGGGGATTGGCACAAATGAGAGAGATCGTTAAAGAAGGCGACATCTATAAACGTGAGCGCCTGGTAAACCTTAAGATTCTGCCTTACGTTTTATCTAAGGTATGGGTAGCAGCATTATTGGCTTTATACCAGGCTGGCGCTTATACGATTGTGCGCCATCTTGCCTTTGACATGCCCGGAGGTATCACTGAGTTTCTGCTGTTCTACATCACGTTAACCATTGGAACATTTGCCGGTATGATGATCGGCTTGTTCTCGTCCGCCGTTGCTCCCAACGCAAACTCAGCGCCCCTGATTGTCATCTTGCTCATGTTGCCCCAGATCGTTATCGGTGGCGCATTGGTACCCATGCCTCGCTTTGTGAGTGCTATAACGACAACCAGTTGGACATTTGAAGGCTTGATGTCTATTTCGGGATCTGGCTCTGACCTGGTGGGTGATACTTGCTGGCAAGAATTAAGCTACGAAGATCATGCCAACATGACGCTTGATCAGAAAAATGCGAACTGCGATTGTCTGGGCTTAAATTCTGTGCGCCAGGACCGCTGCGATTTTCCAGGGATTGGTGTCTTTTACCAACCCATTGTAGATGAGCCTTTCCCACCGCCGCCCGGTGACCCGCCAGTTAAGCCTGATGATCCGAATATACCCGACCCGCCTCCTGAGCCGGTAGATCAATCAGATACTGTCGCGGTGGCAGAGTATCTGCAAGCTCTGCAGGTCTATCAAGATGAAGTTCAGCAGCTCCAGGTTGATGCCGGAAGTGATTTTGCTGTGTATGAACAGGAAATTACTCTCTATCAGGCCCGGGCGGTTGAATATAACCAGGCTTTGGGTATCTCTCAGGGCATCATGGCAGGTGCTGAAGGAACGTTGCGTGCTTTCCATCGTGACCTGGGTTGGTCCTTTGTTGATAAAACGGACACTGGAGCATATTTCCTGAAGCTTGTATCAACCTGGATGGCTCAAGGTGTCTACATCACAATATTGTTTGTGGCCATTCTTATCCTCCAGAAACGCAAGGATACAACTTAGGATCAGTTATGAAACCAAATCGTATATTCCTGATCATTGGATTGTTGATCGCTGTTTCTCTAGCCTGTGCGTCCGGTGGTAGCTCAGAGGCAGACGAGACTGCTGCTGCAATCCGGACAGAAATTGCAGCAGGTGGCGGAGATACTGAGAATGGTCTCGGCCCGAATATTGAAACTGTGCAGGCACAGCAGACTCAGGATGCTGCAATTGCCCAGGAAACTCAAGCTGCATTGGATGCACAAAATGCGGGAGATGTTGCTGCGACGGAACAAGCCGTTGCGCCTATCCTGGCTGAGTTGCCCACTTATGGCGTTTCCCCCGATGAGGGCCGTATAGCTTGGATTCATCCACCTGAGACGTTGGAGATCTCCGGCTACCTCCAATACGATTATAAGAATCGTTTTGCAGGTACAGTTGCCACAGATTTTGTCGTTTCAACAGACATTACATGGGATACTTCGGGCGGTCTGGCTGGCTGTGGCTTTGCCTTACGCGCTGACGGCAATGTTGATGCCTTAAATTCGTATTTGGCGATTGCCAGCCGTGGAGGTAATGGACGCGTTGAGTTCGCCTCGATTGTAGAAGGGGAACTCAAAAACTTCAAAGACTTGTATGCCTATGGAATTGACCCAAATTTTCAGTGGCAAAACAATACGACGAATACACTAGCAATTGTAGGAAGGGGTGGTACTTTTGAGGTCTACACCAATGGCGTAAAGATTGGTGAAATTATGGCAGGTGACCCGCCCCCGCGACCCAATGTACCTGCGCCGCCCGCTGGAGCCCCACAAACTGACATCGATGCTTACAATGAGGCACTTAATGCTTCCAATGCTAGTTATCAGGCACAGCTTGCGGCCTACTCTGGGGATGTACCTTTCTTTGAGAAAGGTTTCATTGCGATGCTTGCCTTGAGTGAATCGGGCATAACGAACTGCCAGTTCGATAACACCTGGCTGTTCTTGATTGAAAACTAGACTAAAAAAGAAGAACCGTATTAATCGGAGGAGAGCTTATGGCTGGACCTAGCTGGGTCGGCAAAAAACTGAGTGACCGGTACGAGATCGAAGACCTGCTAGGGCAGGGTGGCATGTCGGCCGTATACAAAGCTAACGACCCCAACTTACGCCGCACTGTTGCGGTCAAATTGATTCATTCCCATTTATCGGAAGATGCCCAATTCGTCAGTCGCTTTGAGGAAGAAGCTGCTGCGGTGGCACAATTACGTCATCCCAACATCATTCAGGTATATGATTTTTCGAATGATGAAGAGACTTACTACATGGTCTTGGAGTTCCTGGCTGGCGAGACTCTACAAGAACGCCAGAAGCGTCTCTCTGCAGGAAAAAAGCGCGTGGCCAATAAGGAAGCTATCGAGAACATTGCCAGCATATGTGATGCCCTGGATTACGCTCACAATCGTGGCATGATTCACCGCGATATCAAACCGGCCAATATCATGATCAATGTGCAGGGCGACGCCATCCTGATGGATTTTGGTGTTGCCAAGATTGTGGGGGGAAAGCAACATACAGCTACCGGCGCAGTGGTCGGCACGGCCCTTTACATGTCTCCCGAGCAGATCAAAGGCGAGGAAGCTGATCGCCGTGTTGATATTTATGCTCTGGGCGTAACCCTTTATGAGATGTTGACAGGCAGCCCTCCATTTGAGGCAGATTCTGCCATGTCCACACTGATGATGCACGTCAATGATCCGGTACCCGATATTCGTAAGGTCAATCCCGATGTGCCAGCTTCATTAGTTCAGGTCGTGGGTAAAGCTTTGGCAAAAGACAAGAACCAGCGTTACCAGACTGCCAAGGAATTTGCGGATGCATTGCGTGGCATTGACCTCTCAAAGGCTGATGCAGAAGATGTCGGCGCCACAATGGTGGAAACCCCTGCAGACGCAGGTGCTACCATGGTTGAAACACCAGCCGTGGATGCTGGTGCTACAATGGTCGAACAGGAGACCGCAGCCCCAGGGGCAACCATGGTTGAGGCCACCCCAGTAGGTGCTACCGGCACAGAAGCTCCTGCTCCCCCAGTACCTCCATCTGCTACATCAGCAGGAGCGGCAGGTGGGGGAGCCCGCAAAGGGATTTTCGCTGGTGGTGCAGCCATTGCGGCGGCCGTTGTCGGTTGTATCGTAATCGCTGGTATCGGCTACTTTGCATATACTCAGTTTTCGGGTGGTGGTGGCACAACGGCCGATCCTACAGCTACAGAAGCAGCCGTTGTGGTTGAAGAACCGACGGAAACTACAGCCCCGCTTCCAACAGATACAACAGGACCACCTACAGAAACTTTGCCGCCTACAGAGATTCCAACTGCAACGGTACCTCCTGGCTTTCAGGTTCGTATCCGGAGCATCACTTTAGAAAATGGCACTTACGTTGTCGAGTATGAGACCTTTGAATACATGGAAGGCCCAGATATGCACATTCACTTCTTTTGGGATACCGTGGCACCTGAACAGGCTGGTTCACCGGGTAGTGGTCCATGGGCATTGTACAGAGGCCCACGACCATTTACGCAATATACAACTGGCAACCAACCCGCCGGTGCAACTCAAATTTGTGCCCTGGTAGCAAATGCCAATCACAGTGTGATCGCAGATTCGGGTAATTGTTACGATCTACCTGAAGGGTAATCTGACTTTTTTCAGAATCAAAAGCCCTGCCGTTTCTGGCAGGGCTTTTTTTGTTGAGCTTTAGCGCTATTCTTTTTGAGTGATGTACTCCCAGCCGCGCATGATCAGCGCAATTTGTGCCACTATCAGCCAAATTATGAAGAAACCCGCTATCCACGTGGCAGTACGAATCGAATTGTCTATCCGTTCACTGGCGTTTTCCAGGTTGTTCTCAATTTCTTCAAGAAGCACATCGTAATCGGTGATAAGCGTTTCGGCTTCTCCTATGCTGGTCTGGATTTCATCAAGACTTTCGCTCAGGCCACTTACATTTGATTCAACCAAACTTAGATTAGCTTGTAAGACTTCAAGGTTATCTTGCATATCCTCAAAGGCAGGTGTAAGTCCATCCAGAGTAGAGGATATCTCCCCAATGCTTTCCGGCATAGGTATATCTGGATTGTAGGAAACCCCAGTAAGAAATGAGAGACCGTTTAATGTGCGCAAAACACCCTCGATTACCTGTGCGCTCTCCTGGGCAGTAACCAGTGACTCTTGAGTAGAGCCGATTACTTCTGGCAGGTTTTCCCCCGCAATGCTGCCCAGGTTGCCAACCAGATCGTCTGTATCTTGCAGTGTCCCTCCCACGTCTTCCACAGTTGTTGTCACAACACTTAGTGAAGTATCTGCTTTTTCAAGTACATTGTTGGCTGTTGTCAAACTCTGACGTGTGATCTGTACTGCAGAAAGCGTGGTAGCGACAAGCTCTGTTGAGCTTGTCCTTAGCTGTTGACTGGCACCAGATAATCTCGACAGACCAACGATGCTCAACACTAGCGCCGCGGTTGACGTGGCTAACAAAAGGAAACCAAAGATGCGTTTGAGGGCGCTCAGGTTATTGCGCATAGTCATTAAATCCAAATAGAGTGAAATTCAAAATACTCTCCTTCATAACAAAAGCACCTGCAAGTGAGTTGGTAGGGCAGCAGGTAGATAAAAAGTTAGGGCTACTCACTCCGAAAGAGTTACCCAATTCAGGACCATTATAGCGGTTATTCACTACACACAATCAGTGAAGCAAAAAATCCTGAAATAAAAAGATGCGCATAGCCATTGATGTACAAAAAAAACAGTTCAAGTTTCCAAAAGAAAAAGAGGGAGATTTAATAATCCTGTAAAGTTTGTAATATACAATATAACCACAAAAGATTATCGGAGGACCATATGACAAAGGCTACTTTTGGCGCGGGATGTTTCTGGGGTGTTGAGCATGCCTTTCAAAAATTGGAAGGTGTAGATTCAACCCAGGTTGGATATATGGGTGGACATACAGAAAATCCGACATACAAGGATGTCTGTTATACAGATACGGGCCACGTGGAGGTTGTAGAAATTACATACGATCCTGATAAAGTGTCGTATGAAGATTTACTTGAGGTTTTCTGGGCCAACCACGATCCCACTCAAGTGAACCGGCAAGGCCCTGATGTAGGGGAACAATACCGATCTGTTGTATTTGCGCATAACGAAGAACAGAAAGAACTAGCAACGCAGTCAAAAACCGAACTTGATGCCAGCGGGCGTTTTTCGCGTCCTATAGCAACTAACATTGAGGAAGCACCAGAGTTCTATCGAGCAGAAGAATACCATCAGCAATATTATGACAAGATGGGCGTGAAGTAAATTCAGGAACCAAAAAAAAGAGCTTGCCTTGGCAAGCTCTTTTTTTGTTTAATCTGGGCTTATCTTAGGGCTGGAGCAAGGCCTGAATAGCTGCCTCGAGAACCGGATCGCCCTCGCTGAACAAGGTTTCTTCAGTTACTGGAACAACAACATCGGGAACAACACCTACACCCTCAATGATGATATTTCCATCAAGATCCAGGGGCCGACCAATTGAGAAGCGAACGGTGATGCCATCCGGCATATTGAAGTCTTTCACGCTGCCAGCCAAACCGCCTGTTGGATACTGCCCAACAATGATAGCTCTGTCCTGGAGAGTCATATCGTTGGAAAAGAACTCACATGCACTGGAGCAGCTCGGGCCCACCAGAACAGCAACCTGCCCACTGTAGCGCAATTCTTCCCTGGGTGGGTAAAACACATCGGGGGTATTAGGATCAACATAGAAATCACCTATGCTCTCATCCCAGAGTGCAGTATTGCCTAATTCCAGTTCCTCCGTAAAGAAATACGCTGCCATTTGATCTGCCAGGAAGCCAAAGCCACCGCCATTTGTGCGCATATCGATGATCAATGCAGGAATATTGTTGGTGTTCATGGTCTGGATCATGCGTTCCCACAATTGAACGGTAAGAACCTCATTATCAAAGAAACTATAGATGGCTACGTAGCCAATGCCACCATCCAGCACCTGGAATTCAACTGGTAATTCGGTTCCCGATAATCTAGCATTGAATGATGAGAAATCAAAGCTATTACGTTCCTCACTGGTAACTAATGTAATTGTTTGAACTGCGCCGTCCGGGTTTTGGTATGTCACTTCCACTTCGGTTCCCAGCGGGAAGCGAACAGCATAGCGCAGTTGCTGCAATCGCAAAGCGTGCTGGGTACTGAACGGCGATGACCAGGGAACTGCTGCAGAAATAATATCACCAACCGGTTGTCCGTTCAGTTCAGTGATCTCTGCTCCCAACTCCACCCCAGCTAATTCTGCTGGCCCATCAGGGGTGAGGAAATTGACGATCACCGTCCCAGCATCAGTTTCCCGTATTGCCATTCCCAAACCTCCACCAGTTTCTTCAAAGAACCGTGAAACCAGAGAATCGGTAAAGCTGAAGCCAATGTGCGCATCAGGGATAGACCACAGGAAATCCCTCATGGCCAGGCTATAAGCATCGCCGTCATTTGCGCTGGCAGCTTCGGCAAATCGGGGGCGGAATTCTTCCTCCTTTGCATCCCAATCGATATCCTTTAGCTCTGTGAAGGAATACTCCTCACGCATCATAGCCAGCATTTCATCAAAGGCATCAAGATAATTGAGGTCTGAAAAATCATCGAGTGCAGCACCTTCCGGCTCCAGCAAATCCATGACAACTTCGCGAGATCGATCAAAGATGAATGGGTCTGAGTCCATATCCACCATCGTATATCCCTGCGGGATACCAACGATGGGGTCGTCTTCTGTGAACAACATGTTATCTTCACCGAATCCGGAGGGGAAACCTTGTTGGCTATCGAATGCATAAATGATGATCTTGCCACCAATGTACTCCAGTTCGGTAGCAGCTTCTTCACTTATTTTTGTCGATACATAAGCACCTGACCAACCGCCTCCATGTAAGTCGCGGCGCTCCAGGAATGGATCTCCAAAAGCGTTCGTCCAGTAGGCTGGGGCAAAGACGAGCACCCCGGTATCTATCTCCCCATCATTGTCCACATCCCGAACGCCACCCTCTGGTTCAATGGGTAAGGAAATGCTGTAAGTAAATGGAGAGTTATAAAAATCCGAAGTAATTTGGCCAATAGTTTGCGATTCGGGCGGCATGATGTACCCGCGATCGCGATCCACAAAACCAGCCTGGTCCTCCAGGATCACAAGCGGTTGACCAACGCCAGCTGTAAAAAACGGATTAGTATAAGCAACTTCACCGGTGATTGTGACAGGGCCACCTTCATCATTCTGGATCTCTGCCAATTCGAATTGGCTCTCAATCTCACCAACAGAATCAGCTTGATTTTGGGTAGTGTCTTCGGCCTCGCCTGTGGGCTGGTCCGTAGTCCCAGAGCAGGCTGAGAGTAGCAGGCTGGCGATCAATACAACAAATACCAAGGGGCGATAACTCATATATCATCTTCTCCTACTAAATATGTAACTCAGAAATGAAAAAGCCAAATATATGGCCAAAAGCAATATCAGCCATAATATAGCATATTTAAAATTTTGGAAATTAGGATTTAGAACTATTCGGCCAGCTCGTCAGAGTACTGGTTTATCAATGTGCGCAGGTCTGTGAGCATGAGGCCATTGCGATAGTAAAGGTCGTTGCGGGCCTCTTTGATGAAATTGTCTATAAGCTCAACCGCTTCTGTATAGGCTTTTTGGTTGTTTTCCTGGCATTTCTGAATAACATCGAGCAGCAGCTGACTCCAAAGAACTTGAACAGGGAGGCCAAATTCTTCTTCCAGATGATTGGCCAGCATGGCCGAAGTCACTGCGGAGTCAAGATCTTTCAAGAATAGACTAGAATAGACGCTCCCCTGATGGCAACGTAATTGAATACCAGTCTCATCGTTCTCAACACCTAAGCGATATAACGTGAGGGCAGCACGGAAAAAATTGTTGGAGTCGATGCGGCCTGCACGCCATTGCAAAATTGCGGCATTTAGGTAAAGGTCAGCCCGTTGATCAAGGCGCTTTTCTTCTGTATGCTCAACAGCCCGTAGCGCCTGCCGGGAAGCCTGAGAGGCCATATCAAAATAGCCCTGAGCAACTTTGGGCTTTTTGGCCAGGTCATAACTGCGAGCCAGCATTTCGGCGTGGCGCATCACAGTTTGAGGGTCAGCTTCAATATTATTGGCTAATTCGCGTTGTAATTCGAACTGCGCAGTGCGTAGTAGATCATCTCGACGTGCAGACATAGTAGTACCAGCGTCCTATTAGGATAGTTAATTTTTGGGGACGCGTCAAGCGTTTTTTCTATCTCTGGATTTGCGATTTTGTCAGGTCTAAATCCTAGCCCCACACTCTTTTGCCCAGGGCAGAGAAAGCCAGCTCTGCAGCTAACTCTGCAGTGCGATTGGCGATGTCCAGAATAGGGTTGACTTCCATAAATTCAAGGCCTATTAGTGCACCAGATTCCGCGATCATCTCACAAGCAAGGTGAGCTTCCCGGTAACTCATGCCACCGGACACAGGGGTTCCAACACCGGGGGCATGCATAGGATCGAGGGCGTCCAGGTCAAAACTCAAATATAAACCATCCGTTCCTGTGGTGGTGATCTCAAGTGCCTGACGCATGGTGTCAGCCAAACCGATCCTGTCTACGTGCTCGATTGGAAATACATGAACACCTGCTTCTTTTAGTAATTCTACTTCGCCTGGATCAAGATCGCGCGCACCAATAATAGCTACGTTATGCGGATCAATCGTGGCTTGTGGGTCATCGTCGCCTAATCCCACCAAACGACCATCCCCGTATCCACACAGAGCTGCCAACGACATACCGTGGATATTGCCACTTGGCGTGGTTTCGTGAGTGTTAAAGTCGGCATGGGCATCGATCCATAATACCCCCAGTTTCTTATTGCGAGCAGCCCCACGCACAGAGCCAATCGAAAGACTATGATCCCCGCCCAAAACGAGTGGGATCCTCCCTGCTTTGGATGCAGTTGCGGTTAGGCCCATTACATGCCTGGCTACTGGCACAATGCAATCAATGTAACGTAGTTTGGGCTCCGTTACCTCGCAAGTCTCAAGAATGGGTACTTCCAGATTGCCTTTATCAAAGACTGTACAGCCCAATTCATTTAAACCTGTTTGAAGCCCCGCATAGCGGATAGCACTGGGCCCCATATCAACACCTCGCCGTCCAGCTCCAAAATCGATTGGTACACCTATCAGATCAATTTCCATAATCGTCCTTTTTGGGCGTTGGATTGTATCATTGGGTATTCATGCCAAAGCTAACAGTAGAGTTACAATGGAAATGAGTTGAATCATTCATGAGCAAAAGTAAAGAAAAACGTCAAGCTGAACGCATTGCAATCCGAGGCATCACCGCCTGGCTGCCAAGTAACCATTCCCTTTTGGGCGCAGTAGCGAATATGACGCCTTACGGAGCACTGATCGTGGGGACAAATTTTTTACGAAAGAAAGAATTCTATAGAATCCGCCTGGATTTTGAAGGAGCTGTGGAGCGACAGTCTTCTTTTGAAATCGATGCCCAGGTTATGTGGCAAGAAGAGATCGAAGGCCAGCAACATACCGGCCTTAGCCTGAAGCCTCATCCGGAGGACATACGTTTCTTGGAGCGCTTGATCAAGCGCTTCGGGACGTCTCCCTGGGACTAAAAATATAATAAGCGGCCAAGTTGGCCGCTTATAAGAGATGTCGAGGTACGATGTAGGCGGGATGTTACCTCGCACAATAATATGCTTAGACTATAAAGCATAAAAAGAAAAATATGAGTTTCACAATTGATAGCTATCGGGATTGAAAGACTCTTATACTCATATATAATCTGATAGCTTACATAAAATGTATTTGAGGAGAAGTGCAGAGTAATGGATATCTTCTTTGCAATAGGTATTATTGCCATTGGTATTGGGACTATTCTTTCAACGGTCGGCAGTATTTGGTTGCTGATCTTGGCATTTCGTGAAGGAACAATGTGGGGATTGGCAGCCATGTTTGTCCCATTTGTGATGTTAGTTTTTGTGATCATGTATTTTGGGGAGACTTGGCAACCAATGGTAATCAATCTTCTGGGAGGCGTGATTGCTACGCTTGGCCTCGCAATCCTATATTTTGCAGTGGGACCAGAGTTATTACTTGGGTGAATTTTTCAAGGAATTTGGGATCTTAGCCCTATTATGTGAATTTTGAACCAGACGATTACATCAGGTGTCATGGAAGTTATGGCTTGTACCCGAGGACAGTTTGTCAGTCAAGTGAGATTGTCATTATCCAAGCTACTTTAGCATGCTCCAACTATCAAAAATGAAAAATCTACATACACTGGAAATAATCAACATTCCATCGAGAAGGTATCCACCCGAAACTCTGCAATACACAATCAAGAGTAATTCCATTGTTTATCGGGAAGCCCAACACTTGGAAAAATAACTATTCGGTGCTAAGTGTTTGATCCACTTGTATGTTGTCTGGCTGTATTTTGACAAAGTCTTCTTGCCAGTTCTCAAGCAGGGAACGGATTGAAATTGCCTCAGCCCTTTGATGGGTGCTGTCTAACTCTCTTGCGTAGCTATTGATCAGATAAGTTAGATTAGCCTCATCTGAAGTATCGGTGGGCTTTACGGTCACATTGGCACCTTTGGCAATCCGTCGGCGGATAGCTTCATGGTCAAAGTTCATATCTGGCTGCAATCGCAAGTAGAGTATGCCACCAGTCATGCCCGCGCATATCCACGGGCCCGGATCTCCCAGTACAAGGATCCGTCCGGCAGTCATATACTCGCATAAGAAGCCTTTGACATTGGCGCGAGAACCAATGTAACCTGAATGGTCCTGGAGGGGTTCCTGAATCTTTCCACCGATAACGACATCTGCACCGGATAATCGGATGGCGGCGCGTGAATCTGTGTTTCCTTGAACAATGATTAACCCGGCTATGGCCCCGTACGCCAGGCCTTTGCCTACAGAACCATCGACACGCAGCCCATTGTGATTGATACCCTTCATGACCACCAGGCGGCCGCCATGCATCCCTTTGCCGACGCCATCTTGGGCCCCGCCTTCCACCACGATCTGCATGGGATCGGCCGCGTAGGCTCCCAGCCCGTTTCCGGGGACAGAACTGCTGTAAAAACGCAAATTAGTCTCACGTATCTGGTAGCTTTCTTTTGAATTTTTGCCAGCCCCGTTTTTATGTGCAGAACCTTGATCTCGCCTCTTCGATGAGTGTATGGGGAAATGCCAGGCTTCCGGTAGGCCGCCGGTCCCGTTATGGCCGGGAGACCACATCCAATCGCGGCGATAACGGGTAATAGCGCCCGATAAATGGGTTCCAAGAGCACGATCCACCGGAGTGACCTTGTCATCTTCAAAACTGACTTTCTCTTCACCGGTCAGTGCGCTTTCCATGACCAAGGTCGAGATCATGGTGGTGAGGTGATTGCGAGGCCGCTTGAGAGGAAGTTTGCTGAGTTGCATGCCTGATGAGAATTGTAGGGTCTGGGGCACATTGGCCTCTAATCCTCTCTCTTCTTCTTTGAGTAACATCTCACTCAAATCGATTGAATCATGGTGCGAGATCTGAGTTAATAAATCAGTACGACCGACCAGATCTTGTGTGCAGGTAGCATCCAAACGCGCCGTAAGCGTCTGTAGTTCCTGGCCTAGCGCACTGAATACGCTGACGATCCCTTGCGTGGCAGATGCGTGATCGCGTGGCACAAAGTGACGCAGCCCATGTGTTTCAGCCTGCTGCACGTTTTCAATTTGGGTGGCAATACCTACATGACAGGTATCCGTCTGGCATAGGCGACAGATTGTGCAGCCGACGGCAACCATAGCCAGGGTCCCAAAGCCAATGCGATTTGCTCCCAGACAGATCATTTTGATAGCGTCTGCTGCTGTGCGCATGCCACCATCACACCAGAGTTCGACCCTATGGCGCAAGCCGGACCTGCTTAGCTCGCGGTGGGCCTCAACCACACCGATCTCGGCAGGCAGCCCCACATATTTGAGGGCATGCATTCTGGCCGCGCCTGTCCCGCCGTCATACCCGGCGAGGTTAATGATGTCTGCACCCGCCTTGGCGATGCCGACAGCAATGATCCCGATCCCCGGAACCACCGGCACTTTTACCGCAACGCGTGCTTTGGGATTGGCGGTTTTTAGCTCCTCGATAAATTGAGCCAGGTCTTCAATGGAATAAATGTCATGATTGTTAGATGGCGATATCAGGTCAACGCCCTGGCGGGCATTGCGCGCGGTGGCTACCTTCTCTGATACTTTTCGGCCTGGCAAGTGACCGCCTTCTCCTGGCTTTGCGCCCTGGCCGATCTTGATCTCCAACAAATTCGATGAGTTGATCAGATTGATGTCAACGCCAAACCGCCCAGAAGCAATTTGCTGGCCGCGGTTATGGGGATAATGTCCCATCATGTCTTTTATCTCCCCACCTTCTCCATTCAAGCAGATCATATTCAGGTGGTAGGCACCTTCGGCGTAAGCTCGGAAAGCTACTTCGCCCTGCGAACCGAATGACATCGAGGAAATCACAAAAGGCAAGTCGTGGCCTGTGATGCCAGTGTCTACTTCCGATGGTGATATCTGTGGGACCTCTGATGGGAAATCAAAGTCGAGGATATGACGGAGTGTAACCGGGAGGCGCTTTGAAAGTGTTTCTGCCTTGGTTTCAAAAATCTGGCTGTCTTCCTCTCCCTTCCCGATCTTTCCTGCACTCTTCCACACCTTTGGATAAAAACGATTTTCGCGTGATAAGGTGCTTTGGCTTTCATCTCGAAATACTACTTTACGCGCTTGTCTGTCTTTTTCCAAAGCTTCCCAGGTCAAGCCACGCGAGTCGGAACCATAAAAGTTAACTATCCCCATGGTAATTGCCACTTCCTCGCTTAGACCAATGCTGGCAAACAGGCGACCGTAGCCTCGTAGTTCATGGATGCCCATTGTGCTGGTCACTTTTTCCATTCCGGCTTGCAGGGCCTGCGTTGTTTTAAGAAGGCGAGCGGCGCGTTCTTCGGATGGGAGTTCGCGTTTAGAATCGTCTACTGCCGATTCGAATAGCAGGTAGGGGGCAATGGCATCCACGCCTAAACCAAGTGCCATGATCAGATCGTGCAAATTCCGCATAGCGCCAGAGCGCAAAACCAGCCCTACCTGGCGGCGCAGGTTAATAGAGGTGGGGGGGGTATCTGAATTATCGTTTGCTTTTGGTAAATCAATGTGCGTTAAGCGCAGTGCGCGATCGATAACTGCAATCCCGAGGTGTGGATCGATCCAACCTTTCGTTTCAGAAAAGGCTTCTTTATCATCCAGGACAAGTAAGTATGCACCTGCTTTGGCTGCTTCAATCGCTTCACTGGCTATCCTTTCCAGTGCTTGAGGTAGGGCTTCGTTTTCCTCAGAAACGAGATCAAGATAGGCAACGCCACCGGTCATCGATGCGAGAGATTCGAAGCGAAGCGTTCCCATTTCGGATGCCACTACATCATAGTCATGTGGTTCAAGCAGGGGGACATGCTGGTCCGCACCTAAAAGGACGGGTTGATCCAGGACAATTTGGCGTTTACGATTGTGTGATTCCCTCAATAATTCTGGGCGTGCACCAAGGATAATTTGAGTGGAGAAATGTTCCTTCTCGCGTTCGCGATCAATAGCGGGATTTGTGACCACCGCCACGGCCTCTTTGAAATAATCGGCAAGGTTTTGCCGTTCGTCAGTCAGGGCTGCAAGGGGGCCGTCATAACCTAACGAGCTGATCGGATCGACGCCCTTTTCTGCTAAAGCACGCGTCCATTCTCGATCTGCCCGCCCCCAACCGAAGGCTGCAAAATGGCGCTCCAGCAGTGCTGTGGGAATCTTCTCTTTTGCTTGATGCGCATGCCCTGGAGAAATGGTCTTTCTACTCTCGTTGTTTGTAGCTTTGAAACCTTGCAATCGGTTTTTCGCTAATTCAGTTACTTCCTTTTGGATCTTTACATAAGGTAAGACCTCAACGCCTTTATTTGGCTGCGAACGAATGGCGATTTTCTCTCCGGGCGAAAGCGGTTGTGGGTCTTTTGACAAATTTTCCAAGAAGTATGCCCCCTTTTCCGATGAGAAGAAGTACTCCTTATCGGTCTCCCCAAACCATAAAGGGCGTAGCCCTAAAGCATCTACGCTGAACACGACTTCATTGGCGTAGCGCGCAATGATCCCTGCAGGCCCTTGAGCAAAAGGCCCGAATGCCTGACGATAATACAGATACGTGTTACGCATCTCATCGGGGAACTTCTCTACTTCACTGAGTATTGGCGGAAAGATCAATTCAATGGCTTCATTGAGTGTGAAATCGTAGGTGTGGAGCAAGGTGCCGAGAAGCCGGTCAACATCTTGTGAGTCGCTGCCCCCTTGCACAGGCTGCATTCCCAGCATGCGGGCTTGTTCGCGCAAGCGCGCAATCGTGTTAATTTCCCCGTTGTGTCCTAGATAGTTAAACGGCTGTACACGTTCAAAAGCTGTGGTTGTATTGGTTGAATAACGCGTATGACCGAGGGTTATGGCCGTCATGAAGCGCGGACTGCGTAATTCCGGATAATACTGGTATAGGGTGTTGATAGCCCCGCGCACCTTGTATACAACGCTGTGACTAGATAGTGAGGCAACATGTACGCCCGAATGCTCTTCAATTTCACAGGTGAGCGTGAAGAGGCGCTTTTCAATATTTTCGATGGGGCCGTTGCTGAAGACCCCGGCTACCTGCCAGAAAAATGGTTCTTGCTCTTGAGCAAGAGGCCCCAGGGCATGAGGGCGAGTTTCGCCACTTCGGCTTATTAGAACATCTGCTCCGGCTTGTTGTATCTGTTTGAGAATGTCTTCCTGGATTACAGTGAATTTATCCTCGTATTGCTTTGCGATCATTAAATGGCCAACAAAAAAACGCTGGTCTTCTGACAACCAGGCTGGTTTACCGACTTCCTCCAGAATATCTGCCCAAATCAAGCGAGGTATATCGGTTAACAATCCGCAGCCGTCCCCTTCTCCATTAACGTCCCCGGAACGATGGCCCATTTTCCCCAAAGCATTGATCACCCGTTTTAAGTTCCCGTGCGTAGCCTGACCTCCCTTTCGTACTGAAGCTACGATGGCACAGGCGTCGTGCTCTTCGGCCAGTGGGTAATCCAGGTAACCATCTAGCCAGGGATGAATATCCTGGCTCTCTGTCTTTCTCTTTCTGCTTTGCTTCGTCATCAGACCTTCTTTCGGCTAAAAACTTGTACGAAAAAAGCTGCCGGTAGGGGCAGCTTTGTGGATATTACCTATGCTTTGTTCTAGGTCTTCAGCTGCTGGATTTCACAACATAACTTTGCGCATGGCATCAGCTACGGCAATAGTGGGGCGAGCTGTGCTGGTTGCTACTAATAAGCCACAAACATTAGATGAAATCCAATAGCTAATCATTATGCAAATAGCATAGCAAAAATCAGCCTGGCAGTAAATTACCCATATGGGTAATAGACTCACAATACACACAACCCTATACTCTCACCGTAGTAGATTTGCCATCAGGAGAGTGGCTTTTATAAGACAGGGCATGTGCTCTGTCTTATAACTTTTCTAACCTCAGGAGGTTTGTTTTTATGGTTGCTCCCAAAATCCCTGCACTTGAAGAATTTGCTCAACTGACGGGTAGTAAAAATGGAACCGGCACATTTAGCCCGGATATCGAACGTTGCACGACGGCTAAGGAAGTGCTGGCTTATGCCGAAAAACGCAACTTATCTATCGTTGATTTTAAGTTCATCGACTTGCTTGGTCGTTGGCACCACTTTGCTATGCCCATCCATGCTCTTGAAGAGAGTATGTTTGTGGATGGACTGGGCTTTGATGGATCAAGCATCCGTGCGTTTCAGGATATCCATGAGTCTGACATGATCCTGATGCCAGACCCGACAACGGCTGTAGTTGACCCTGTGGCAGAATTGCCCACGTTGAGCTTGATTTGCTCAATCCTTGATCCCCTCACGCGAGAACCCTACACTAAAGACCCTCGCTATGTGGCTGCAAAGGCTGAAAAATACCTGATTGACTCGGGTATCGCGGACACAAGTTTTTGGGGTCCCGAGGCAGAATTCTTTGTCTTCGATGGTGTTCAATTTGACTATCAGGTAGGACAGGCTTTTTATCGTATCGAATCCAATATGGCTCATTGGGAGTCTTCACGTGGTTATGATGATCGCTATGGGGCCAACCTTGGCTATCGCCCGGAGATCAAGCGCGGCTACTACCGTGTGCCGCCTGTAGATGCCTTGAACGATTGGCGCTCAGAAGCCATCCTACGTCTATTAGCCGCTGGCATCGATGTTGAAGTTCACCACGGGGAAGTTGGTTCAGGCGGTCAGGTTGAGATCGACCTCAAGTATGGCGAGTTGACACAGATGGCAGACGTGATGATGATGTACAAGTACATCCTCAAGAACACAGCTGCGGCGCATGGTAAGACAGTGACCTTTATGCCGAAGCCGATGTTTGAAGACAATGGTAGCGGTATGCATACCCACCAAAGTCTCTGGAAAGGGGGCAAGAATCTTTTCTTTGATGCCGATGGTTATGCGTCCACGAGCGAAACGGCACGCTACTATATAGGCGGCATCATCAAACATACGCCTGCCTTGCTGGCTCTCGTTGCCCCCACCACGAACAGCTACAAGCGTCTGGTGCCGGGTTATGAAGCACCCGTCATGATGGCCTATAGTCGTCGAAACCGCTCTGCCTGTATCCGCATCCCTGTATATCTGAACACTGAAAGTGCTGTGCGTGTTGAGTATCGCTCGCCTGATCCTTCCGCCAACCCTTACCTGGCTTTTGCGGCTATGTTGATGGCTGGCCTGGATGGGATCAAGAATAAGATCGATCCGGGTGAACCAATGGACATCGATCTGTATGAAGATGATGCTCCAGAAGTTGAACAAGTGCCGGGTTCTTTGGAGGAAGTCCTGGATGCCTTGGAGGCAGACCACGACTTTTTGCTGGAAGGTGACGTGTTCACCAAGGACCTGATCGAGGCTTACATTAATTGGAAGCGTGTTAACGAGGCAGATGCAGTGCGTATGCGCCCACATCCTTATGAGTATTTGCTCTATTACGATGCATAGCTCTTTGTAAAATGTAGCTTGCCTAACCTAACTACAGAATCCGTAGGGAGGGTAGGGACAGCATTGGAATGCTACACACATTTGGGAATTGGCGGTATTATGTTTTGACCTGCTTCTGGTCAAACTGCCGCCAATTCCCTGGTTTAATTTATCGTGCAAGCTAAATTCGCTCATCAGGAATCCCAACCGCTTTTATTTGATACATTAACGCGGCTCAATAAGATTGGGGCGGCTATTAATAATCTTGGGGCTGAAGGCTTCTCCAGTATCAAGATCAATGAAACCCTTCAGATGATCGTCGAAGGGGCCAGGGAAGTCGTTCCCGGATCATCTGCTATCCTCTATATCTACAATGAAGATAAGCGAGCCTTTGATCCCAGTTCGCGCGTGTCAGCCGAGGGCGACACCCAGACAGATCATGATGACCTACCCAGATCAAATGGCATAGGGGCTCGTGCAGTTTCTGAGCGTAGGCGGGTGCTTTCTTATGAAGAAGCTGATTTGCAGATACACCCCGCAAAGATCGCCATGGGAGCCCGCACCATGGCCTGCTATCCTTTGATCGTTGCTAATGAGATTCTGGGTACTCTATACATGTACCTCCATGAAGATCGTTCTTTGACAGACCTGGAATTATTGATGCTGGACAATTTCGTTAACCAGGCGACCATGACGCTTTCGCTTGCTCGACAGCTCTCATTTGCACAAAACGAGCATGTCCGCAAGAGCGAAGAATTGCTGCAGCTAAGGCGTGCCGGGATGCTCATTTCCGCGCGGTCAAGCCTCGAAGAAACCTTGAACACAATCTTGCAGATGGCCTTGGAAACCATGAATGCCAAATACGGCACCTTCCGGTTAGTTAACGAAGCCAGCAAAAGCCTGGTTACGCGCGCTGTAGCAGTTGAAGGACTTGAGCATCCTGCTACTGAAGACCTCGCTATCAACCGGCAATCCATTATGGGAATTGCTGCTTTGGATCACCAGCCTGTAATGGTCCCAGATTTGCGAGCTTTACCATGGAGCGAAGTTTATTACCCGCTGGATCCAGAAGTTGAAATGCGCTCTGAATTGGTTGTCCCCTTGATAGGGGCAAGTGGACGGCTGGAGGGTGTGCTCAACCTAGAGAGCACCCAGGTCAATGCTTTTAGTGAGCAAGACCAATACCTGTTGCAGATATTGGCTGACCATGCAGTAAGCGCAATTCAAGAAGTGCGTTTGCTTGATGCTCTGCAGGAGATCTCTGCATTGCTTCTTACTCATTCGTGGCAGGATGTTCTCGTACATATTGTTGAACATGCATGTGATCTTGTAAACGTACCGGTCGGTCTGCTCTGGCTGATCGAAAACGACAAACTCGTGTTGCAGGCAGGTACCGACGAGCATTTACTTGGGGAACAATTGTCTATCGAGGATAGTTTTACGGGCGAAGTCATACGTAGTGGACAGGAGGCAATTGCCAATAATCTATTGCATGACTCACGTTTTACACGCGCCGACTTAGCGAAGAAACAGAAATGGGGTTCGGCGTTGGTGGTCCCTCTTTTGACCCGCGAAGATAAAGAACCCATTGGCGCTTTGAGTGTGTATAGTCACCAAGCCGATTTGCGGGAATTTGGTACTTCGGAGTGGGATAAAAAAGTGATGTCGATCTTGGCCCATTACGCTGCATTGGCAGTTCAAAATTCAGTTCACCTGGAGGCCTTGCGACAATCACAGGAGCGGCATGCTGTAGCCGAAACATTTGCTGCCGTGGGGGATGTGGCCGCAAATTTGATGCACCGTGTTACTAATAAAGTAGGCACAATCCCCGTTCGCGTTGAAGGCATTGAGCAAAAACACGGGGACTTACTGAAATCAAGTGACTATCTTGCTCAAAATTTGAAGGAGATCAAACATAGCGCTGCAGAGGCAATGAGTGTGGTACGAGATGGCCTGTACCCGTTACGCCCCATTTCATTAGAGACGGTTAGTATAGACCAGTGTGTTTTTCAAGCTATGAATACGGTAGAGCTGCCCGCTGCCGTTGACGTTCAGATAAGGGAACTTAAGCTACTCCCTAAGATTAGCGCTGACCAGACGCGTTTGACGCTAGTGTTTGTGAATTTATTTGAAAATTCTATTGAAGCTATTCAAGGGGAGGGGGTTGTTGAGATATGTGGCAAGGCCAGTCCCGGTTGGGTTGAAGTTGTTTTTAGAGACAATGGGCCTGGAATTGAACCTGAAATGCAAGATAATGTCTTCGAACTCAGTTATAGTGGCCGTACGACACAACAGCCCGGCAAGCTGGGCTTTGGATTGTGGTGGGTGAAAACTTTGTTGGCCCGCATGAGTGGGCAGATTGCTATTGAGACTACCGAATTACCGGGAGCGACCTTTGTGTTGAAGTTTCCGCTCGAAAAGGTGAATACAATTGGATAGCATGGTTGATTTAAAAAACGTGCGGGCGTTAGTTGTGGAAGATGACTCTTCCTGGCAGGATATATTTCGTGAGATTCTGGAAGATAAGGGGCTGAATGTCGATGTGGTGGACACACATAAAGCCGCAAAGGTAAGTCTACGAGCCAATGCTCATCGCTTGGCTATCGTAGACTTATCGCTTGGGGGTCCAGACCATGGGAACCAGGATGGGCTGCGTGTTCTTAAAGCAATCCGGAGACATGATCCAAATTGTGCTGCTATTCTCGTAACTGGATTTGCCACGGTTGAACTGGCCGTTAAGGCTATCAATAAATATGAAGCACTTACCTGCATGCGCAAGGAGGAGTTCAGTCGCGTCGCTTTCAGCAATACCCTTGACCAGGCTCTCGTCTCATCTAAAAGCCTGGTCCCAAGTCCCATTGATCGCACAGAGACCAATCGAAGCGAAACAGTAGAAGCAGAAATGGGAGAAAACAATGAAATGGGCCGTGCTTTGCTTGTCGAGGATGATGCCGGTTGGCGGAGCTTGATGGCTGAGTTACTTCAGGTAAGTGGCTATCTATCTGAACAATCCTCGAGTTATGTAGAAGCGATTGGTTTATTAAAACGAAATCACTATCAATTGGCAGTTATTGATCTATCCCTGGCAAGTTCTATTGAACCCCAGGTAAATTTAGATGGCTATCGCCTGCTTGCCAGCACCCAGGCAAAAGATATCCCTACAATCGTGGTTAGTGGCTATGCCGAAGCTGACAAGATCGAGCAAGCTTATGAAGAACACAATATCTACGCGTGTATTGAAAAGCAGTCTTTCGATCGCTCAACATTTTTACAAACACTTGAAGAAGCAGGCAAGATCCATTCTGGCCGACAGATACTAAATGGATTAACTGAGCGGGAGAGGGAAGTTTTAGACTTGCTTGTCTCTGGAAAAACAAATAAGGCAATCGCTCTTGAGCTTTACGTGACTCCTAATACTGTAAAGCAACACCTGAAATCAATATTCGCCAAACTGGATGTGTCAAGTCGAGCAGGTGCTGTTGCTAAGGCAGTGCAGAGCGAATTCATGTAAAAAATAATGCTCTCTTAGCAATAGCTAAATAACTGGTTTTGCTTCCGACAACTATTGGATTCTTTACTTCACTTCAAGCGAATGTTATTTCCCACCCGAGGCTACTGTAATGCTCGATCAATGCTGGGTCAGCTTTTTGGTCTGTTATCAATATATCGATCTCTCCCAAATCACAAATATTTCCCTGGCTAACCTGGTTTAGTTTCGAGCTATCTGCCACCAGGATCTTTTGTTTTGCCTGGGCGATATAGGAGCGCAAAATGGGGATTTCTTGGGGATGGGCAGTGCTTAGGCCCTGTTCAGGATGTACCCCGCTTACACTGATAAAAAGCTTATCAAAATAGAAGTCATTGATCGCAGTAGAAGTGGTTGCGCCTGCCAGAGAAAACCAGTTCCCACCTAAATACCCACCAGTAACAAAAACAGTAATCTCCTTGCGGTTTACCAGTTCCATAGCTAGATTAATGGCATTGGTCACCACGGTCACATTCTGCACATGGTGGATGCTACGGGCGACCTGGGTATTGGTGGTTCCGGGTGTCAAGCCAATTATCTCACCGTCATTAATCAGGCTTGATGCAGCCAGCCCGATCAGACGTTTTTCTTCAGCTTGTTTTTGCTCTTTCTGGCTAAAGGAAGAATTTAGCCGGAAGGGTTCATAGATCATTGATTCAACTAAAACCGCGCCGGAATGAATGCGCCTCAGCAAGCCCTCGTTTTCTAGCTTTTCCAGATCACGCCGGATGGTTGCGATCGATACACTTAATATCTCGCTCAATTCCTGCCCATTTATCTCACTGTGCCGAATCAAATGATCGATTATTACTTTAGCTCTTTCTTCGGGGGAGCGCTCTTTCTTTGTCATTTTTGTTTGGCCAGTTTCCTTTCCACAAACTGTTTTCATTATATCGCGTGGAAGAGGCTAAACAAGGAATATCAAAAGATCGATAACTTTTTACACCCAAGTGATGGAGGTGGGTAGGTACGTAATCAAAACCAGATATTTCAAAAGATTTTGCTCTCGAAACACATGACAAAAACAATCATACTAATGACATAAATACGCCAAAAACACCAAAAATATTGACATTGATGACATTTTAATGTAGTATGTCGTTGGGACTAATTTTGACTAATTATCAGATTTTATTTTGGTATGGGGTGATCCCGGTTCAAATCCGCGTGCGGGATGAGTTTGATGAGTATGCAATGTTTCGATTTCCGGCAGCTTTTCAGGAAGCAGCAATTCAAGCCAGTCAGGCCCTGGGTCTGGATTGTGGGGAAGACTGTATGACAGGATGTACATGGGGCGATTGGCAATCCCATTTAGCCCCAAAAGATCAAATAGCCCAAATCATCATTTCCGAATTTGAAGACATGCCAGGTATCACCGATTGGCAACATGTGGTTGAAGTGGTGAAAACTAAATTGTGGAGATAAAAGAATGACCGAAGAGATCAACATTAAAGACCTTGCCCTCGATGAACTTTTTGAATTGATGAAAGAAGATCTCTATGATGGCCTGGCAGACGAAATCGTTGCAGAAGTAAATGAGTGCCTGGAACGGGACGTTGAACCTACCGATATCCTGTCCAATGGTCTGGTTGCCGGCATGCAGGTTGTAGGTGTGGACTTCCGTGACGGTGTCATCTTTGTTCCAGAAGTGTTGATGGCGGCCAAGTCCATGAAAGCTGGCATGGCCATTTTACGGCCCCTGCTCGCTGAAACCGGCGTAGAACCGATAGGGAAGGCTGTGATTGGTACAGTCAAAGCCGACATCCATGACATTGGAAAGAACCTGGTTGGCATGATGTGGGAAGGCGCCGGGTTTGAAGTGGTCGATATTGGTATCAATGTCGACGTCGATAAATTCAAGGGTGCAGTTGCCGAACATAATCCCGACATCCTGGGAATGAGCGCTATGCTGACCACCACCATGCCTTACATGGGTGTGGTCATCGATTCCATGAAGAAAGAAAGGGAATCAGGTTTGACTATTTTGGTGGGGGGAGCTCCTTTGAATGAGGCCTTTGCTGAGGACATCCGAGCCGATGCCTACTGCAAAGATGCTGCCGTAGCTGTAGAAACCGCCAAAAAGTTCATTGAAATCAAAAAAGGATAAAGCCATTTTTTTACAAAGATATCCTCGTTTTTTAGAGTTGTTATATGCGCTGACGCATAACTTTATGTTACTTCTGGCTCCAGTAGTTCGTCTTGTAGGTTTTGACCGAGCTGAGCGTGTCATCACCTGGCCAGAAAAAGTACTCAAAGAACAGATTTTTGGTTGCCGGATGTGTGGGCAGTGCATTTTGCATTCCACAGGAATGACTTGCCCGATGACCTGTCCCAAAAATATTCGTAATGGCCCCTGCGGTGGTGTGCGGGCCGATGGCCATTGTGAGGTAAAACCCGAAATGGTGTGCATGTGGGTAGATGCCTTCGATCGCTCTCAAAATATGCCTAAATACGGGGGGGAACTCATCTGGCTCCAGCCCCCGCTTGACCGGCAACTTGAGGATTCTTCTTCCTGGATAAATATGATCCGTGGCGTAGATGAAGTATCATTGCCTGGATGGGATGGTGAACTCGAAAAGGAAGCTGTTGCATGACTGAAAATTACCATGCAGGCAGCCGTCTGGAAAAAACGCTGCGCTCCGGAAAGATGGCCGTAACGGTTGAGCTCAGTGCCCCTGATAGTGTAGACCCCGAAAGTGTTTACCAACCGGCTGCTTTATTACCTGATTATGCGGATGGGGTAAATGCCACAGATGCTTCAGGCGCTAATTGTCATATGTCTAGCGTGGCGATGTGCTCATTGTTGGAGCAAAAAGGCTACGAGCCCGTATTCCAGGTCTCTTGTCGAGACCGCAACCGTATCGCCATGCAAGGGGACATGCTGGGTGCAGCCGCACTGGGTATTAAGAATGTCTTATGCGTGACCGGGGATGATGTTAGTTCAGGGGACCAACCTGAATCCAAAGCTGTTTTTGACTTTGACTCTGTTCAATTATTGAGGGTATTTCGCTCAATGCGTGACCAGGGCATCTATTTGAGTGGCCGCAAAATCGAGGCGCGTCCAAAAGTGTTCCTTGGGGCTGCCTGCAATCCCTTTGCGAAGCCTTACGATTGGCGACCGCAAAGATTGGCAAAGAAGCAGGAAGCTGGCGCTGATTTTGTACAGACACAATATTGTTTTGATGTGCCTCTTTTGAAAAGATTCATGCAGCAAGTGTGCGATATGGGTCTTAATGAAAAGGTATTTATCCTGATTGGTGTGGGGCCACTGCGTTCAGCGCGGGTTGCAGAATTTATGCGCACAAAAGTGCCCGGCATACATATTCCTGATGAAGTCGTAGAACGCATGCGCAAAGCACCCAAGGAAGACAGGATCAAAGTTGGAAAAGAGATTTGTGTAGAGATCATTCAACAAGTAAAAGAGATCAAAGGAGTGTCTGGTTTTCACATTATGGCCTACCGGCAGGAGGAGATTGCGGGAGAGATCATTGAGGAGGCTGGGGTTTGGCCTCGCCTTCCTATCCCACATTAAAAGGATTTAGTAAAGGAGTAGGCTTGGATACCATCATTGAATCAAAAAGCAAAGCAGCAATAATTGGGCCGGATAAGCCTTTCACCATTATTGGTGAACGTATTAATCCAACTGGCCGCAAAGCCCTGGCGCGTGAAATGGCAGCCAACGACTTTAGTCGTGTGGAGGCAGATGCAGTTGCCCAGACTGAAGCCGGTGCTCATATCCTGGACGTCAATGCGGGCATTCCGATGATCGATGAGCCAGAGGTTTTGGCCCAGGCGATCAAATTGGTCATGTCGGTTACAGATCTGCCCATCAGTATTGATTCTTCAATCGTTGACGCACTTAGACGGGGGCTGGAAGTGTATGAGGGCAAGGCATTGGTTAATTCAGTAACAGGCGAGGAGGAACGCCTGGAGGTTGTGCTGCCACTGGTCAAAAAACATGGCGCGGCCGTGATCGGTATTACCAACGATGAAACCGGAATTTCGCACGATCCGGATGAACGTTTCGAGGTTGCTAAAAAGATCGTTGAGCGTGCTATAGATCATGGCATTCCCAAAGAAGATGTGGTCATCGATCCACTTGTTATGCCGATTGGGGCAGTAGCTACTGCTGGGAAGGCCGTGTTCCACATCGTCCGCCGGGTACAGCAAGAGCTGGGCGTAAACACCGTATGTGGTGCCAGCAATGTCTCCTTTGGATTACCGAACCGGGAGACTCTCAATGCTTATTTCCTAAGCATGGCAATTTCCAATGGCCTTACCTCAGCAATCACTAACCCGCTAGTGAAGGAAACCATGGCTTCCATCCAGGCTTCGAATGTTTTCATGGGCAATGATGAAAACTGCCTCACCTGGATTGGTGCCAACCGCTCAGAATCAGACCGGCCTCGCCGCAAGCGCAGGCGTGGTTGATAAAGATTACGACTAAAGGAAATCAATTATGAATCAATTGTTCTTGAAAATGTTGGAAACGTTCCAATCTGATGAATTTAAAGCTGGAGCCCAATTACCAGCTTATGGCGAATTGGCCACTCGCTTTGATGCAAGCGAGGATGAGATCAAAAGAGTTATTTCCGAATTGATCTATGAAGGCGTGATCGAACGGACGCGGCCAGAACCCAAACAGGAAGCCCAAATTCCCAGCTATCAATTGTGGGGTGTGCTGACTGGCTCGCACAGTATTACGAAGGAAGCCAAAAAACGTGGTCTGACTCCCGGGGTTGAGATCATTAACTGGGAAAAAGTAGTTGCCTGGCCCTCCATCGGCGAGCGATTGGATTTAGAGGTAGGCAAGGATGAGGTTCAGATCATGGAGCGTTTGCGCTCTGCAGAATCGGAACCGGTCGGGATCGAGACCTCCTATTTCCCAGCTAAACACTATCCGGGCGTCACCAAAGATCTTTTCACAGGCGGCGGGACAGGCCAGTCATCTTTCAAAGTTATGGAAGAAAAGTTTGGCATCAAGTCTGCCAGAGCCACGGATGAGGTAACTGTGGTGTGTTTGGAGAAACGCGAAGCCGATTACTTGCAATTAGCCGAAGGGACGCCTGTATTGTTGCGCTTCCGTGTGACTTATTCCGATAAAGATATCCCTGTGAAAGCCTCACGTGCCGTTTGGAAGTTCCGTGCCAAATGGGAAATGGACCTATAATCAATTAGTTGAAAGAGGGTACTGTGTCAAAAGAACTGACTGTACATGATATTGCGGCAATGATCGACCATTCATTGCTGCGGCCGAACCTTTCCCGCCAGGAATTTTTGGATGGGATTGAGTTGGCCAAGAAGTATAAAGCTGCCACTGTGTGTGTTGCTCCCTATGATGTCAAGGAATCCGCGGAACTGCTGGAAGGTTCAGGTGTAAAAGTAAGTACTGTGATCGATTTCCCTCAGGGGAGTAACACAACCGCCGCCAAGGTTTTCCAGGTTGAGGAAGCTGTACGCAACGGTGCGTCCGAACTGGATATGGTGCTGGGGATCAGCCGCTTGTTTGCCGGGGACTATGAGTACGTTAAAGAAGATGTGCGCGGCGTTACGGAAAAAGCGCATGAACTGGGGGTGCCTGTAAAGGTGATTTTTGAGAATGCCTATCTGACTGACGAGCAAATTGAAAAAGCATGCCAGCTATGTGAAGAGGTTGGTGCCGATTACGTCAAGACATCCACCGGTTATGGACCGAGCGGGGCTACTCTGGAAGACGTGGCCTTAATGCGCACTTCCTGCGGGAATGCGGTGAGCGTCAAAGCAGCCGGTGGTGTTCGTACGCTGGATGATTTGCTGCGTTACCGTGCCGCTGGAGCTAAGATGATCGGTACGCGCTCTACGCAACCCATTCTTGAAGAAGCTGAAGTGCGCGCCAAAGAAGGCAAGTTGTTTGAATTTGATGACTGGAAATAGAGACTTCATAAAGAAGGAGTAGTACATGATTAAGCGAGCAGAATTCACTATGTCCGGTCGCGAACGGATGCAAGCCTTATTTAATCGCGAGCCCCTGGATTACGTAACCTATGTCCATCGAGGCTATAGTTTTTGTGCCAATAACGCTGGTGTAGCTAAAGCTGATATCTACGACGATCCGCAAAAGAGCTTTGATGCCCAAATGTGGACCAATGAACAATACAATTCGGACGGCTCTCCCTTCTACACTTTTGTTTCTTATGGTGCCTGGGAATTTGGCGGCACGATCGAATGGCCTGATGACCGCTGGGGGTCAGGCCCAGGCGTCGAAAAAGTGCCCATCGAAAGCCCTGAACAACTCTGGGATCTTGAGTTGCCCGATGTAAAGACTGCCGGGTCAGTACCCAAAATGATGGAGTTTGCCAAATTGCAGGAGGCAGCGGGTCTGCCAATTGGGTTTGTGTGTGGTAGTCCGTTTACGCATGCCGCCAACTTATGCGGCATCAATGAGTTCATGATGTGGATCGTGGAAAACCCGGATGCAGTCCATAAAGCCATGCGCCTGATGACCGACCATATTTTGCAGGTCGCCGATTACTTTGTAGATACTTTTGGAAAAGGGAATGTGATCGCGCGTTCGGCTGCACCCACAGAAAGCCTGATCGGGCCCAAGCAGTTTGAAGAATTCGTCAAACCCTACGTGACCGAATTGCACAGCAAGGTACTGGATAAAGGGGCAAAATATGTCTATTGCCATATCTGTGGTGAACAGAACCATTTGCTAGACCAATGGGCAGAAGTGCCATTTGGTGAACGCAGTGTTCTCAGTTTTGGGCACGAGGTTCCTTTGGAAAAGGCTGCTGAGTATTTCCCTGATCACATCATTGCAGGCAATACCGATCCACAGATCATCGCTCAAGGTCACCCGGATGAAGTGCGGGAAGCTTTAAAGCAAACCATTGAAACCGGCAAGAAATTGAAGAACGGTTATATCTTCATGGGCGGATGTTCTTTGCCAGCATCAACACCTCCTTACAAAGTTTTTATGATGAGTAAGGCACGCGAAGAATTTGGCAGATTCGACTAATCCATAGAATTAAGTTTTAGATTAATCACACGACCTTCACTACTTTAGTGGAGGTCGTGTTTTTTAGGTACAGAATGTTTGGGGGAGGGACCAGCTAACAGTCGGAAATGTGAAAAAATGTACAAACGTTTTTCCTTTTTTGACCCAAAACGATCAATTATTTGACTTTTTTAAAATTTATGCTATTCTGTTTAGTATGTTAAGGTTAGTATGTACGTACGAAGGTATGTACCTCTTATGCCTTGGGGACAATAGGGTTTTTCTTCCGGCATTGTCTAAACAATCAAAATATAGGTCAGGAGAGGGTTCCAAATGAGCTCAACGTATTTACTTGGCATAGATAATGGCACAACGACAACAAAAGCCACTCTATTTGACACTGAAGGTAATGAGATTGCGGTATCAAGTGGCAAAGACGTCAAAGTTTCTCACCCCAAGCCGGCTTGGGCAGAAGAGAATATGGACGATATTTGGCAAGCAACCGCTGCCGCGATCCGTAATTGTATTGAAACCGCAAATGTAACCCCAGCTGAGATAGCTGGGGTTTCTTTAAGTGGCCATGGTGGCGGTGTGTACTTGATCGACGGGGAGGGAACACCTGTACGCAACGCTATTATTTGGTTAGATGGCCGGGCCAATTCCTACGTCGAAGCATGGAACCAGGATCAACGTGGCAACGAACTCTATGACGCTTCTGGTTGGGCACTGTTTGCTGGGATTGGTCCGGTCACTATTTTTCCCTGGTTGATGGAAAATGAACCCGAAAGCTTGAAAAAAGCGAAATACAACCTCACCTCCAAGGGTTGGGTTAAATACAAATTGACCGGGGAAATCAACGTGGATAGCACGATGGCATCCATCGGTCTTGTTGATTATGCGACAGGTGATTATTCCCAGAAAGTACTTGAACTGGCTGGCATTGATCAATACAAAGATTTGCTTCCCCCGATCATCAAACCCTGGGAAGTTGCAGGACATGTTACTTCTGAAGCTGCTGCTTTAACCGGATTGGCTGAAGGCACTCCCGTTGCAGGGGGCGCCTGGGATGGGGCTTCCTCAACCCTCGGGGCAGGATGTATTGGTGTTGGCGAGGCAGCCAGTGTTGTCGCCACAGCAGGTGTGCATGTAGTTGTTTCGGAAGCCCCGGACCTGGATGAGGAACGAAATTACAGCTTGATGTATCACACGGTCCCTAACATGTACATTAAGAATTCGCTTAGCCAATTAGCTGCGGGCAATCTGGATTGGTTTGAAAAACAATTTTGCTCGGCACAGCGCGCTGAGGCCGAAAAGCGTGGCATCAGCGTATATGACGTTATCAATGAGATTGCCGCCGAAGTACCGGTTGGCGCAGGCGGCGTGATGTATTTACCCTTTTTGCAGGGCGAACGTGCCCCCTTCGTAAAAATGGAAGCGCGTGGCGAATTTTTTGGCCTGGGGGATTGGCATACTCCTGCCCATCTCCTGCGAGCTGTCTATGAGGGTGTGGCACTCTCAACTCGAGATAACTACGAATGTATGCAAAAAGGCAAGCCATTGGAAACTACCTTCCTGACAGGTGGCGGCTCGCACAGCCCGCTGTGGTGCCAGATTTTGGCTGATTGCACAGGCAATGCGATGAAAGTGCCGGCTGGTAAAGATTCGGGTTCGCGAGGAGCAGCAATGAACGCAGGTGTGGCGGTAGGGGTGTTCTCAGATCATGCTGATGCTGTCAAGAATATGGTGCAAATTCGGGATGAATACCCGGCCGATGTGGAAAACACAAAGAAATACGACCAATTGTATTCCTTATATTCTGAGCTTATTCAACAAATCTGGCCAATGTGGGAAAAGCGAGCCGAACTAGGAGTTGAATCCTGGGAATAGTCAATTAGATATTTGCATGGCACGAAATCACGCAAAGAGGAGGCGCTTTCGAAAAATCTCAAAAACAAAATTCCCTGCCCAATTGTTTTACTGAATTTTAAGGAGGACCATGTGTCAAAAAGAAATATCTTGTTAGCAGTCGTGCTCATTCTGTCCGTACTGCTGGCATCTTGTCAAGCACCACCAGCTGAACCACAAGTTGTGGAAGTTACGAGAGTAGTTGAGGTCGAAGGGGAAACCGTAATAGAGTATGTTGAAGTTGAAGAAGAAGCGAAGATCTATGATGGACAATCAATCAACTTCCTCACCATCCAACCTCACACCGTTTCCTCAAAAGCCTTAGCCAGTTGGTTTGAAGAAGAGACAGGCGCCCGTGTGAATGTTTTGGTGGTTCCTTATGGCAACGTCACGGAGAAGGCCGTTTTGGATGTCGCTGCTGGTTCTGGTGAGTACGATGTGATCGACTATTGGTACCCAATGCTCGGTACTATGGTTGAAAACGGCGTATTGCTGGATATTAGTGATTGGTGGGATGAGAATTACGATGAACTTGGTTTTGATGACTTCTTGCCCACGTATGAAGACTTGTTCACCGAGATCGATGGCAAGCGCTATGGCATTCCCTACGATGGCGATTTGCATGTGCTTTATTACAACAAGACCATCCTGGCGGAATATGGTTTTGAACCGCCCACGACCTGGGATGAATACCTAGAGATTTGCCAGACGATCACAGAAGCTGGCGCTGCTGACGGCGTTTATGGCTGTGGCATCATGGGCGCAAAAGTGCCGCTTATCTTGATTGGTAGTTTCCTCAATCGTCTTGGCGGCTACGGCGGTGCATTCTTTGATGAGACGGGGTATCCAACCGTCAATTCTCCGGAAGCTGTATTAGCCCTTGAAGCACTTATTACTCAGTCAGAATATGCATTACCGGAACCCCCCGCAGTGGCATTTGATGAATTGCTCGGTGGCTGGTTAACCGGTAATGTGGCCATGGCTGAATTCTGGACCGACCTGGGCCAGATGACTGATAACCCAGAGCAGTCCACAATTCCTGGTGAATGGGGTGTGGTTGCTATGCCGCAAGGCACTGGCGATAATGCCAACAAAGTTGCTCCGATCAACGCTGGTTTCGGGATGGGTGTATCCAATCTTGCCCAAAATCAGGAAGTTGCTCTGGCATTCCTTGAGTTTGCCTCCCGCCCTGACATCGTTGTGAAAGCAAACACTCTGGTCGGTGGTCTGGATCCGACAAGGACCTCCACGCTTGATGATCCTGCTTATCGCGATCACGTGTCACCCGAACTGGCTGACGCGATCAAGGAAGCCCACAACTTTGCAGTGGGCTGGCCGACAAATGCGAATTGGGCAGAGCTTCAGGAAGTCCTGAATGAAAACCTGTCCCTCGCCTTGATTGGCGACAAAACCGCCCAAGAGGCGCTGGACGACACTCAAGCACAATGGCTCACCATTCTGGGCCTAGAGTAATTCCAGGCTGAATTTGCCTTAAAGAATAGGAGCGGGAAGAAAAGCTCCCGCTCCTACCTACCATCCCAGGAGTTCCTATGCGCGCCTTTTTCGAAAAACGAGCGCCATTTGTAATGGTTTTCCCAACTCTTATTGTTTTGTTGATCATTGCAGTTGTTCCGCTGATCTATGTTCTGCGCTTGAGTTTTACAGAGTCCACATTATCAGCACCTTTCAAAGCATTCATTGGATTTGATAATTTCGCACGGGCGTTTTCTGACGAAACGTTCGGGCGTTCATTGGTAAATACTCTCTTTTTCGCCTTCACAGTCACATTGCTGGAAACTCTGATAGGTTTCGTCATGGCTCTTGCCTTCCAGAGTGAAAAGCGCTTGGGCGGCGTGGTCCGAACGCTGGCCTTACTGCCCTTGTTTACGCCGCCAGTGGCCATCGCCATGATCTGGCGTTTGATCTATGATCCGAATTCGGGCTTGATCAATCATTATCTTAACAACTGGGGCATCCTCGAGACGGCCGTAGGCTTTTTGGGTAATCCTCAACTTGCTATGCCGGCCATAATGTTGGCCGATATTTGGCAGTGGACACCTTTTACCTTCCTGCTATGTCTGGCGGCCCTCCAGGCTCTGCCCAAATCGGCTTATGAAGCTGCCAATGTAGATGGCGCCAGCAACTGGCAAATATTCCGCAGACTTACCTTGCCCCTTGTTAGCCCTGCTGTCATTGTGATCTTCTTATTCCGCTTTTTGATCGCCCTGAAAGTATTTGATCTGGTCTTCATCCTGACCTATGGTGGTCCAGGTTCAGTTACCAATGTAGCTTCTTTCTACATTTATAGAGTTGGTTTCACCCAATTTAATACCGGATATGCCGCTGCATTAAGCATTCTTGTTCTATTGCTAATCAGTGTGGTCACTACTTTCATGACAGTGGGACGAGATCTAATTCTCAAGAGGTTAAATTAATGTCAGAGCAAACACTTCCTAATCCAATGCCTCAAGGCAATGTGGTTTCTCGCATCATGTATTCGCGTTATACGCGCTTGATCTTGATCCTGGTTTTTGCTGCCTCTGTGTTGTTGCCGATCGTTTTTATGGCAACTACATCCATCAAACAACCGATTGAAATACGTGAATCAGGTGCGATCCTACCCACTCGCGGCATTTTCACGGAAAACTGGGGCAGGGCTTTTGCCAATGTTCCCCTGGTGCGTTACTTGTTTAATTCCACAGTGGTAGCTGTAACAAGTACTCTGTTGGCTTTGCTCATCGCGGTCCCAGCCACATATTCAATAGTGAGGTTCAGGACTGGGGGGATGGTGCTGCCTTCACTGATCCTTGGTACTTACGTCATGCCGCCGATTGTGGTTAGCATCCCAATCTTTATGATGACGCGTATCGCAGGCCTGACCGACACATTGTTCGGGCTAATCCTCCTGCATGGTATGGCGAACTTACCTGTAGCGGTCTGGTTGATCGATAGCTACATCCGTAGTCTTCCGGTTGAACTTGAACAGGCTGCCTGGGTAGATGGTTACGGCAGATTTGAAACGCTGCTTAAAGTTGTTATCCCTCTAATACGTCCGGGGATCGTTTCCGCCGGCATGATCTGTATGATCCTATCTTGGAATGAATTCCTCTTTGCACTCATATTGACCTACTCGGATGTTTCTCACACCTTCCCGATCGGTATCTCCCGTTACGAAGGCGAGCACGGCTTGCAGTTTGGTGAAATGGCTGCTGCGGCTCTGACAGGGATCATCCCAATTTATTTGATCGTGCTCTTTTTCCAACGATATTTGGTTGAAGGTCTAACCCAAGGCGGCGTTCGTGGATAACATCTTGCGAAAGAAATCCAACTTAGGTGAATACCCATGGCATCTGTAGAATTCAAAAACGTATGCAAAAAATACGGCGACGTTGAAGCTGTTGTAGAAGCGAATTGGCTTTGTGAGGATCGGGAGTTCTTTTCCATCCTGGGGCCTTCCGGCTGCGGCAAATCCTCGTCGCTGCGTATGATCGCAGGTTTGGAAGAGATCACAGCCGGGGAAATCCGGTTTGATGATGAAATTGTGAATCATTTGGCCCCCCGCGATCGTAATATCGCCATGGTCTTTGAGAATTGGGCTTTATATCCCAATATGACAGTGTTCGATAACATCGCTTTCCCCTTGCAAGTACGCGAATTGCCCTCCAGCGAGGTCGATAAGAAAGTCCGACGTGCTATGCAATTCCTGAACCTGGAACACCTGGAAAATAGTGGCGTGCGTGGTCTCAGCGGTGGTGAAAAACAGCGCATTGCCATCGGCCGGGCCATCGTGCGCGATCCTTCAGTACTGATCATGGATGAACCGATCTCTCACCTGGATGCAGGGCTACGCTCTCGCATGCGCGATGAGTTAAAAAGCCAGGTCAGCGAGTTGGGTGTGACCACACTTTACATCACCCACGACCAGGTTGAATCTATGGCCATGGCTGACCGTATCGCCATCATGAACCTGGGCCGTATCCAACAGGTTGGCACGCCCCTGGATATTTACCACAATCCACGCAATGAATTTGTAGCGGGATTCATTGGGGAACCACCGATGAACTTTGCTGACTGCGAATTGGTTGCGGAGAATGGAAAATTCCTCGCTAAGTCGAGTTCCTTTGAAATTGCGATTACTGGGGAAAATGAACAGGCACTTAAGGACTACAAAGGTACAACTAAACTCCGCTTAGGTGTACGCCCTGAAAGCACCATGTTAGTGCCGCAGTCAGGAGCTGGGACCGTCTCAGCGGTTGTCGACTTCGTAGAACATCAGGGAGATCGTTCCTTTGTAACGGTGAAACTCTCTAATGGCGAGATTTTCCTGGTTGAAGCCGAATCGGGTGTCGAGCTTGAGATTAACGAAAATGTGAATGTCAAGCTCGAAGAGGAATATACCCATTACTTCGACGCGGAAAATGGCCTGAACATATTATTCCTTGATGAAGAACATGACTAGTGAAATCATCGGCTATCTACGGAGAAAAACATGGCTCAACTAGAACTTCGGAATGTTTCGAAAACCTTTGGCGATGAGCATGCAGTCCAAGACTTGAGCTTTACTTGTAAAGAAGGCGAATTCTTTTGTTTGCTTGGTCCGTCCGGTGCTGGAAAGTCTACAACGATCAACCTCATTACAGGCATCGATTCTCCCACTGGGGGAGATATTCTGTTAGATGGCGAATCAATTGTTGATTGGTCGCCGCAGGACAGAAATTTCGCTACCGCTTTTGAGAATTACGCGCTTTATCCACACTTTACCGTCTTCAAGAATATGGAGTTTCCTCTAAAGGCACCTGTCAGGGCAGCGGAATATTCAGATAAAGACCGCAGAGATCGGGTTGTACAGGTAGCGGAGATGTTGCGTATCGATGAATTGTTGGAACGCCTACCCAGGGAGCTATCTGGTGGTCAACGTCAGCGCGTTGCCTTAGGAAGAACCCTGGTTCGCAACCCTAGCATATATCTATTGGATGAGCCAATTGCTCACCTGGATGCTAAGCTGCGCCATCGTATGCGTGGGGAGCTAAAAAAGATACAGATGGAGCTTGGGATCACCACGATTTATTCAACTCCTGACCAATTGGAAGCGCTATCCATGGCAGATACCATCCTGGTCTTGAATCAGGGAAAGGTTGAACAAATCGGCACGCGTGAAGAGATCTACAGGACTCCCAAAAACTTGTTTGTAGCTCAATTCGTCGGCGATCCCCCCATGAACATCGTCCCCGTGCAATATCAAGATGGGGAGTTGAATGGCGCTATCAGTATCCGGCTTTCGCAGGATGATAACAAACAACGTGCAGCCGCTGTCGAGAACGGTAAGTTGCTGGTAGGTTTCCGCCCCAAAGATATTTCTTTCGTTTCTGCGGAGAGTGCATCGTCGAATGCTATTGGTGAAGTGAAAGTTGTGGAATCCTATGGGCGAACTGCGGATGTAGCCATTGAACTGGATGCAGAGACGATTGTTAAGTGCAAGATCACTGCTGATAAAGCCCCACAGGTGGGGGAACAGGTCGGCTGTCAAATTGACCAAGCAAACCTTTCGTTCTTTGACGCTGAAACAATCCAGCGTATTCAATAAGCTCTCTGAAAGAGAGGAAAGAGGGACAAATGGGACTGCCAAAACGGAGATTAGGGAACAGTGGGGTTGATATCACTACTATTGGCCTGGGCACATGGGCCATTGGCGGAGGCGACAACCCTTATGGCTGGGGGCCACAAGATGATCAAAGCTCCATCGAGACGATCCACAAGGCGATTGATCTGGGCATTAATTGGCTCGATACTGCCAAGGGGTATGGACATGGGCATTCGGAAGAAATTGTCGGGCGGGCCTTAAAAGGTAAACGTGACCAAATGTTGGTTGCAACCAAATGTGGCGTTCTGTGGCAGGAGGATGGCTCAGACATCTACGTCCACCTCAAAGCTGACAGTATCAAAAGTGAATGCGAATCAAGCCTCAAACGATTGCAAACAGACCATATCGACTTATATCAAGTCCATTGGCCTAATGATGAGGATCTGGAAGAGGCCTGGGGGGCAATTGCTGATTTGATCAAAGAGGGGAAAGTGCGCTTTGCCGGGGCGTCCAATTTTAATGTTGATCAACTCAAACTCGTGCAAGCTATTCACCCTGTGACTTCACTCCAGCCGCCATACAGCATGCTAGAACGGGGTATCGAAGCTGAGATCCTTCCTTATTGCAAAGAAAATGATATTGGAGTGATTGCCTATAGCCCCATGCAGGCTGGTTTGTTGACTGGAAAGATGACGGCTGAGCGGGTTGCTGATATGCCTGAAGATGATTGGCGACGCAACAGCCCACATTTCCAGGGTCAAGGACTAGAGGCGAATTTGGCGCTGGTTGAAAAACTGCAGGAAATTGCCCAGGCCAAAGGTTATACAGCCGCTCATCTTGCTCTGGCGTGGGTACTTAGGGCCCCGGTAGTGACCGGAGCCATTGCGGGAGCCAGGAACCCGGCCCAGATCGAGGAGACGGCGAAAGCTGGCGATTGGGCTTTGTCCGGGGAAGAGATTCAATTGATTTCCGATCTCCTGACTGCAAGGGATAAGGAAATTGAGTAACTGTAAAGCTACAGATAGGTCATATGATTTGCCAGGAGGTAAATGATGAAGGTTGCCATTTTTGGTGACTTGTTTGTTACAAATGACGTCCTGCAAGCAGCGCTTGAGAGTGCATTTGCAGGTAGTGGTATTGATTTTGAATATGTGTATTTCACCACCCAATGGCCGGTCCAACCAGTGATGTACACAGATGAAGTACGCGAATTTGTCGGAAATGAAAACGAGCTAATTGATCTCGTCGCCGATGTTGAGATGTTACTCACTCACACTGCTCCGATCACTCAAAAGGTTCTGGATAGTGCTCCGAATCTTAAGGTTGTGGGAGCCGCCCGCGGTGGGCCCGTCAATATTAATTGGGATGCCTGCACCGCACGTGGCATTCCGGTGTTATATGCCCCGGGTAGAAATTCGGGAGCTGTGGCCGAATTTACCGTTGGATTGATCCTGGCTCAAACCCGAAATATCACTCTGTCCCATATGTCAATGGTCAATGAAAAACGCTGGCGTGGTGACCTCTATGTATACGACGCTGTTGGCAAGGAGCTGAACAGTAGTATCATTGGGTTAATTGGCCTTGGAGCAATCGGTAAAAAAGTGGTAAAGAATCTGAGTGGCTTTGGCTCAGAGATCCTGGTTCATGATCCCTTTGTGGATGAAGCTGAAATTAAAGAGCTTGGATGCACGCCCGTTTCATTGAATGAATTGCTCGAAAAATCTGACATCATTTCTTTGCACAATCGGTCGAACGAAGAAACAAAAGGCATGATCGGTGCAGAGCAGATCAAACGTATGAAGAACACAGCGTATTTGATCAATACCGCGCGCGGCGAATTGATAGATCATGATGCCTTATACCAGGCTTTGAAAGAGAAGCGCATCGCTGGGGCTGCCCTGGACGTGTTTGAAGCTGAGCCTCCACCGGATGACAGTCCACTCTTCGAGTTAGAGAATGTGTCTATCGCAACTCACTTGGGTGGGGCCTCGCGACAAGCGGCTGAAATTGGCGCTGAGGTATTAGCGAAAGAAGTTCATAGTTTCATCGTAGAAAAGAAATCACCACAATACTTAACCAATCCTGATTTTAATAAAGTATTAGATCCCTAGAAGTAGACATGAGCGTGAAGGATTGACGGACAAATGACCAATTTGATAAACCCAACCGATATTGATCGTGATACTCCCGTCCCTTTGTATTACCAGATCGCGCAAATCTTGAGAAAAAAGATCGGGGAAGGGGATCTTACACAAGGTGATCAGATACCCACGGAAAAAGACTTCCAGGACCACCTTAATGTCAGCCGGTCTACTGTGCGCAAGGCCATTTCTGAATTGGTCTACGAAGGCTTGTTGGTGCGCCGCAGGTCCAAAGGAACCATCGTTGCCAACCCTCCCATTCAGGAACCTTTGGTTGGTTTTGGTAGTTTCAGCGCTGAAATGCGTGAACGCGGCTTTACCCCAAAATCTAAGCTGTTAGAGTGTCAAACCATTCCCGCCTCAGCAAACGTTCAGGAAATGCTGGATCTTGATGAGGGCGAATCGGTACTATTCCTCACTCGCCTAAGAACGGTGGATGATGAACTCGTGGCAGTTGAGGATCTTTACGCACCATCAAAATACGTTCCAGGTTTTAACCGTTCTGATATGGTCGAGGAAGGGGAGCAGCAATCCTTTTATTACATACTAAAAGAAAAATTTGGCATTTCCCTCTACCGAGCCTTTGACACGATCAGCCCGGCAATCCTCAATTCAGAAGCAGCCGCTGTATTACAGCTTGAAGAAGGATCACCAGCTTTGCTACGGACGAGGATTTCTTACGATGAACAAGACAATCCGGTCATGTATTCTAGCGGCTTATATCTGATTACCTTAACGATAGATTTACAGAAACAAACAAAATTCCCTGAAAGTCAGCGGAGAACCTGATATGACAGAAAAAATGAATGCAGCTATGTTCTATGCGCCCAAAGATGTGCGCTTTGAACGCACCGATGTTCCGTCTCCTGGTCCAGGAGAGTTATTGGTCAAAGTCCGGGCAGCGCTTACCTGTGGGACGGACATCAAAACTTACCAACGCGGTCATCCGGTCATCATTCCCAAAACCCCCTCAACCTTTGGCCATGAATACAGTGGTGATATCGTTGAAGTCGGTGAGGGCGTGACGAAATTTAAGCCGGGGATGCGCGTAACGGCCTGCAACGCCGTCCCTTGTATGAACTGCTATTTTTGCAAACTGGGCCACAACGAATTGTGTGAAGACCTCCTTATCGTCAATGGAGCTTACGCTGAGTATATTGTGGTGCCCGAGAGAATGGTCAACGTCAATGTTTATGAAGTGCCTGACCATATATCCTATGAAGAAGCGGCTCTAGCTGAACCCCTTGGTACGGCCGTCCATGCCTTGCGTAAATGCCGCATCGACCTGGGTGACACGGTTGCCGTGCTTGGTACCGGACCTCTGGGCCTGATGTTGATCCGCCTGGCCCATCTGCAGGGTGCTCGCGTGATCGTTTCCGGTAAAGGTGATGAGCGTCTGGAAATCGCTAAAGAATTTGGCGCCAATGACGTGATCGATATTCGAGATGTGCCCGACCCGGCTGAACGCATCAAGATGGTCAAAGAAATGTGTAACTTTGGTTATGGCCCGGATGTGGTGGTTGAAGCTGCCGGGTTGCCTGAAGCATGGGAAGAGGCAGTGGATATGGTCCGCCCCGCCGGAAAAGTCGTATTCTTTGGTGGCTGCAAAAGTGGCACATCCATCACACTGGATACCAAGCTGATGCATTATGCCGAGTTGACCCTTTATGGCGTGTTTCACCAAACCCCAGATGATTACAAACGTGCCTTTAACCTGCTAACCAGCCGAACTGTGGATGGACGCCAGTTTGTAAAAGAAACGCGACCGCTGGACAGATTGATTGATGCTTTCGACGAGGTCAAAGCCCTCAAGGCCATTAAGTACGCTGTTGATCCTACCCAGATGAATTAACCTGAATTCAATTTACTGATTGTTATCTAGAATAGAAACGAAATCTATCTAATCAACTATTGAGGGATTTTTCGCTTTTGGTTCATCCAAAATGAACTGGCGAGAAGTCCCTCAGTTCATAATTGAAATTGGCCTTATACTTTTGCATACATGACAAAGAGTGAACAGAAAAATACGCACACTTTAATTCTTATGCCATCTGGTAGAAGGGGGGATATTGAGGAAGGCACAACCATCCTGGAAGCCGCACGCCATCTAAGTGTTGAGATCGAAAGTATTTGCGGGGGTCGTCAAACCTGCAATAAATGTTTGGTTAAAATCGAGGAAGGCCAGTTCGACAAACACGCTATCAACTCATCAAGTAGCCACGTCACGACTGTCACTGAGAAAGAACAAAAAGTCCTGATCGAAAACCAGCGGCCCGATTTGCGCATGTCCTGCGCGGCGGAGGTCTTTGGCGACATATTGGTCACTATTCCTGAAGAAAGTCGCGCTCAAAAACAGATCATCCGCAAATCAGCCAGGGAGTTAAGCATTGATATTGCCCCGGCTATCCGGTTGACTTACGTCGAAATTGAAGAGGCAGAGCTGGGCGAACACCGTGGTGATTGGGGCCGCTTGCAGGATGCCCTTGAGGCACAGTGGGGCTTGAAAAACCTCAGTATTGATCTGCTGGCCTTGCGTAACCTCCAGGCGCGTATTCGAGAGGGCAAGTGGAAAGTGACCGCCACGATCTGGAATGACCAGGAAGTGATCGATGTCAAGCCAGGTTTCCAGGAAGGCATCTATGGTTTGGCTGTCGACATTGGCAGCACCACGGTTGCTTCCTTCCTGACCGACCTGCGCACTGGGGCCAACCTGGCTACTGAAGTTGTGATGAACCCCCAGGTTTCTTATGGCGAAGACCTGATGAGCCGCATCTCTTATGCCATGACCCATCCAGATGGCCTGGAAAAAATGCATAAGGCCATCATCGATACCTTGAACAAACTCGCCAGCAAAGCATCCCGCGAGGCTGGGATCGATAAGCGTGACATTACAGAGATCGTATTGGTTGGCAATACAACTATGACACATGTTGTTTTGGGTATTTCGCCGATCGAATTAGGCGGCACACCTTTTGCCTTGGCTAACCGCGATGCCATGGATTTTAAGGCAAGAGAGTTGGGTCTGCGCCTGCATCCAGGTGCCAATTGCCATATCTTGCCTTCCCAGGCAGGCCACGTGGGGGCAGATAATGTCAGTGTACTGATTGCAGAGCAGCCCTACAAGCAGGATAAGACGATCTTAACGATCGACGTTGGTACGAATGCAGAGATCGTCCTCAGCAGCAAAGACTGGATGTATAGCGCATCAAGTCCCACCGGCCCTGCCTTTGAAGGTGGACAGATCTCTTCCGGCATGCGTGCCGCCCCCGGGGCTATCGAGCGCGTCAGGATCGATCCACAAACCAAAGAACCGCGCTTCAGGGTCATTGGTGAAGAGCGTTGGTCAGAAGAATGGCAAACTGGTCCAGATACTGAGGCAGAATTGCGCCCCAAGCATTTGGCTGCGGGGATTTGTGGCTCGGGGATTATCGAAGTAATTGCTGAATTGTATCTGGCCGAAGTGCTGACGGCCGACGGCCGCTTTAATCATCAGGTTGTAGGCTCTCGATTGCAATGGAGTGAAGATAAAAAGAGGGGTGCCTACGTGCTGGCGACTGCAGATCAATCATCGTCAGGGAAACCGATTGTGGTTACCCAGGATGATGTGCGCAATATCCAGTTGGCTAAAGCTGCTCTGTATGCAGGGGCAAAATTATTGATTATGCGTGCGGGGGTTAATAAAGTCGATCAGATCATTTTGGCCGGCGCTTTTGGAAGCTATATTGATCCAAAGCATGCTATGGTGTTGGGATTGATTCTGGATTGCGAGCTGGATGACGTGATTGCCGTTGGCAACGCTGCTGGAGACGGGGCGCGGTTGGCTCTGCTGAACCGTGAGAAACGCGCCGAAGCACAACGTATCGCTACCAATGTCCGCTATATCGAAACCGCCGTTGACAAAGATTTTCAAGATGAATTTGTAAATGCCATGAGCTTACCTCACAGCAGGGACGATTTCCCTCATTTAGCTGATATTTTGCCACAAACGACAGACCCTATTCCGCCTCAGCGAATACGACGCTTCCAACGTACAGGAAATAAATAAAAAAACCATATGACAAAAACGGCACTAATTAGTTGTGGTGCATTGGGGCGAGAGGTGATCGCCATCAAAGATAAATATGAGTGGGATGTTGAAGTGTTAGCCGTTCCTGTCTTGCTGCATAATAGGCCGGATCGTATCCCAGCAGCTGTGCAAAAACGCATTCGAGAAATTCGTGAGCAATATGATCGCGTCATTGTTGTATACGGAGATTGTGGAACTGGTGGTTATTTAGATCAGATGTTGAGTGATGAGGGTGCAGAACGTGTGGCTGGACCGCACTGCTATGAAATGTATGCTGACGGCGCCTTTGACCAACTCATGGAAGAAGCCCATGGCACCTATTTCCTGACCGATTACCTAACTGGTTCTTTTAATAATCTTGTGATCAAAGGCATGGGGTTGGACAAATTTCCTGAACTCCATGATGTTTTCTTCAAGAACTACACTCGGGTTGTCTATCTGGCGCAGCGCGATGATCAAGAATTATTGGAGCAGGCACAGCAGGCCGCAAAAAAACTTGATTTGCCACTTGAAGTTAGGCGAACAGGCTATGACGCGCTGGAGAACCGCTTGGTTACTTTGATGACGGACGGGCCGAAAAATTGCGTATAGTCAGTTAAGCTTAAAGCAACTATTTTTACTTCCAGCGGAACTGGCCGCGGAGTTTAACAATATGTATGTCGCTGTTGAGGCGATGCTGATTGAGCAAAAATCGTTCACTTGCGATAAACTTGCTATATCAAAATTGCCAAATGCCCAAGCTCCGCTTGCATGCTGTACAGCCCGGCTTATAATGCACCTATCAATTAGAATAATTTTATGAAGATGACACTATCACGGCGTGACTTTTTGAACCTGGTAGGGCTTGGACTGGGTGCAATGGCATTCAAGCCTTACAGATCGTGGTATCAGGAAAAATTATCAACCCCCAAGATGCTGCCCGCATTTCCCGACAGCGCAATTATCGGGCGCGTCGTGGATCCGAATATCGACCTGCGCAGCCGCCCGACCAACGACCCAAGCCTGAATACATCCATCCGCAAGCTAGAGGCTGATACGCTGGTGGAGTGGAAACGAGAGGTGGTTGGCAGAGTGGTTGGTGGTCTGTCCAGCCAGCGTTATGTCGAGACCCCGGAAGGCTTTATTTACGGCTCGGCCGTCCAACCCACGCGCAACCTACCCAATGTCCCCATAACGGAAATTCCCACCGGGCAACCTGGTTTCTGGGCGGAAGTAACCGTCCCGTATGTGGATCTGGCGCATGAAGGTGTCATTGCCTCCCCTTGGTTGAAGGACCATATTGCCTACAATTTCCCGCCGCGCTTGTACTATGGGCAGGTGGTGTGGATGGATAACATCCGCACCAGCAACGGCTTTCCGGAATACCGCTGGAATGAAGGGGCCAACGGTCGTGGATACGGCTATGGTTCCTATGGCGAATACTTCTGGGGGGGATGGAGCGGGCTTCAAGATCCTGACAGATGCGGATGTGTCGCCAATCAGCCCTGATGTAGACCCGGCAGCAAAGACCATTTTATTGAACCTGTATCATCAGACCCTGTCCTGCTACGAGGACAGTAACGAAGTCTATTATTGTCGCGTCTCCACTGGATTGGTTAATGACCCTGCGACCGGCCTCGTGAGCGATGAATATGCCACGCCTGCTGGCACGCTGTTGACCCATTGGAAGATTATCTCCAAGAATATGACCGCTGGCGATGAGGCGACAGGCTATTCCACCCCGGCAGTGCCCTGGTGCACTTATATTCAAGGCGGTATCGCCATTCATGGGGCGCACTGGCACAATGCATTTGGAGAACCGCGCTCGCACGGGTGCGTCAACGTCGACCCCCAAGATGCCAAATGGATTTTTCGCTGGACGACTCCATACACTTCTCTGCCCGCTGGAGAAGAGCGCCGTACCCTTCCCGATCATGGAACGGTTGTGAACTCGATATAGGGGGCATGACATTTATTCAGACAAAATTCTCGGTTTCGAAATTCTTGACAAAGTCTTTCGCCTGTCCCGTAATGGCAGCAGCTTCTCGATTTGTAGATGGTTGATGCAAGCGGCCTGATCTAAAAATGGTTCTACAGCAGCATCTCAAGGAGTTTAAGGTGCTACTGTTTTAATCCTGCATCATTCAATTAGCCCAATTCTCAATTTCCAGATTATCAACTCGATCGAATTCTGTCAGTTCCAGGTCAACGCCGGACTGGCCTTGAGCTTGAAGATTTCCTTGGTGCTGTGTAAGGCCGGACTCTATTCACGTTAAGTCTGGAACAAACGAATCTATATGGTTAGCAGGCAACATAGTTCATTTTCTCAGTTAGGATGAGGGGATCCTTGGCACTCAATTCATTAGGTCGGTTATTCTGGACTAGCTTACTGGAGAGGAGAGCACTCGGTAAAATTATTATAATAATCATGATTATTATAATCGCGATTATTAACTGGGGAATGCGGACAGACAGCTCGACATTTGCACGACAATGTACTCCAGCAAATCGGCAGTGCCATGCTGCACATCGATGACGCGAGTAAGCTACCGCCTTCGTTGGGGGAGGGCATCAACACTTTGCGCGATGTGATCTACAACCTGGAGGCCGTCTCGGATTTTGAGGACTTGGGCACCGCCATTCAGGACCTTGTGGACAAAGTACAGATCGGGGACCTAAACGGAAGGCCGGTCATTCTGACACTTGAGGCGACCGGTGGACGCTACAAGAGCAAGATAGAGGCGCAATGTTACCGCATCATGGAGGAAGGGCTGACCAATGCCCTTGCACACAGTGATGCCGGGAGGGTTTCTATCAGCGGTGGCTTGTATCCCCGCCAGATTGAGCTGGTGATCCGCGACGATGGGAAAGGCTTTGATGTCCCTCCAGGGATCGGTGTGCTACCCTTGCTCAAGGCACAGCACTATGGTTTGGCAACCATGAAGCAACGCGCTGCGATGATCGGTGGGGCGCTGTACATTGATTCTTCAGACGAAGGAACGCTCATTCGCTTCTACTGGCGAGATCCATCGGCTTGAACGTATTTCTAGGATATGACACCCGGAGTTGACTTGTATAGTGTCCTATCACTTCATTCCTAGGAGACAAGGATTGAGATGTTTCGATACATATTGCGCCGATCGTTGTTGGGCATTATCCAATTATTTATCTTTCTCACTGCAGCTTTCTTCATCATCCAGATCTTGCTCCCAGGAGACTACGTCAGCCAATTTGCTTTGCAATTGTCAACAGCAGAGTCAGCCAATCTGCGCGAAATCACAGGGGTGAACCAACCGCTCTGGGAGCAATATCTGCGCTGGATCGGGAGACTAGCTCAAGGGGATTTGGGGCAGGGCTATACATCACGAGGAGAACCGTATGCTGTGGCCGATACGGTCAAATACCTGATCCCATACACGTTGATGTTGTTTGGGTTGGGGACGTTATTGGCTTTTGTGATAGGGAACTGGATCGGCAAGACCATTGCCTGGAAGAGTCCTCGAAGCATTTCCAACGCCGCAGTCTTCATAGGTATCATCCTATATACCTCCTTCCCCCCCTGGGCGGCGTTTATAGCTACCTATTTCCTCCGTGAAAGGCTTGGGCTCTTTGTCAATTCCTTTAGAGACGCAGTGTGGAGTACGGCGCCAGTTCCGGCGACGCAGGTGATGACTTACATGTTGTGGTCTATTGTGGCCATAGTCGCATTATTATGGGTTGGTCGTCAGATTCTTCAGCGCTTCTTGCGCTTGGCAACCCATCCACTCCTATATCCCATTTTGTTAATGACAGGAGTACTATCTACTTGGTTATTGTATGCCCACACCAGCTATATCTGGGAAGTCCTGAAGATGCTGGCGATTCCATTTGTCGTATTCGTGGTGCTTTCATTTGGGGAATCTTTGTTCATCGCGCGCTCAACCATGATGGATACCTTGCATGAAGATTACCTGTTGACGGCGCGAGCCAAGGGTTTGGCAGACAGGGCCATAAAAGAGAAACATGCGGCCCGGAATGCGATCCTGCCGGTGCTCAGCCGCTTGGTGATGCGCTTGCCTTACTTGTTGACGACGGGGGCCATGCTTGAAGTTGTGCTGGGCTGGCCGGGGATCGGCTCAACCTTATTGGGTGCTGTGAGTACCCAAAATGGTCCTTCTTTCATGGGACTGTTTTTGGTGATCGGGCTTATCTCCCTGATCGCTCGAATTGGGTTGGATGTCCTACAGGCCTATCTTGATCCACGCATTCGCATACAAGCAAAAGTGGCTGCAAGCGCATGATCGATCGCGAAGCATATGTCCTACGAACGGCAGAAGCTCGAATCCGAGCAGGGAACATCGAAGCAGCAAAGCGAATACTGGACGAGGTTGTCCAGCAACATCCGGACAGCGCTGACACCTGGTATTTGCTAAGCTACGTCGCTGAAAATCGTCGACAACAGATCGACTATTTGTGGAAAACTTTGCAACTGGATCCTTTGCATAGGGAGGCTCTGGCTCGTTTGATGCGCCAGGATCCGGATTTGACTGTTACCAGTGTGGGCAAGACCTATGCGAAGATTTCTGTGCCGATCACCATCCCAAGTTTGCAGCCGCTTAAAGCAACCAATCGTGGCCGAACTATTGCTGAACGCCTGCGTTGGTCCACCCTCCAAGTGCGGTTGCGACTTGCCACTACTGCTTTTCGAATGCGTGAGGCCTGGAAGGTGTTTTCCGGCAACAGGCAGGCTGTATTTGGATTGACCCTCCTGGCGATCTTTGCGTTAATGGTCGTTGTTCACCCCATATTGCTAAATACGATCTGGCCCAAAGTCATATACGATCCTAAGGTTGGCTTTGATATCTCTGCCGCACCTCACCCCTCGCTGCCATCAGCTGCACATCTGTTGGGAACGGATGTGCTCGGTAGGGACGTGCTGAGCATATTGCTGGCAACTGCACGAATAACCTTTATTGTGGCCATCACAGCAGCCTTGGCGACGGCATTCTTCAGCATTGTGAGTGGGTCTTTCTCGGCTTATTTCAAAGGTATTTTGGGAACCGTGTTTACTCAACTAGCTGATCTGGCCTTGCTTATTCCGGCTCCACTCGTGATGGTCATCATCGGATTTACAACGGAAATCAGTCCGTTCCAATTCGGATTGCTTTATGGCTTGATCGAAGGCTTGGGAGGCTCGGGGATCGTGATGCGCTCCCAGGCTGTATCGATCCTCACCAAGCCCTACTTCGACGCTGCCCGCATTGCTGGGGCAGGGCACTTGCGTTTGATGTTCAAGCATTTGCTACCCCAGATGTTACCTCTTGCTGCGGTACAAATGTTAATGGGGGTAATCGGAGCGATCTTCGCGGATGGATTTATTTCATTTTTGGGTCTATCGCGGGGAGCTAAACTGAATTGGGGTGGCATGATCTTTGACAGCATCTCGTATCGGGGCATTACAGGGGCGATTGCTTGGAACGCGCTGATTCCGGCCGCAGTGTGTATTTCGCTTTTTGCCGGCGCGTTCTATTTCATCTCGATCGGATTTCATGAAATAGCAGAACCTCGCCTGCGCGGGAAATTATGAAATTGGATCTCTGTTCCTACTTTCTGGAGAAGACATCCTCCTGCGTATTCATGTTGAATAGTGTGACAAGAACGTCTTTTTTTAATAGTGCATCGTAGACTCTGAGGTTACACAATCCAACAGACTTTTTCAATTTGCCTTTTTGGCCCGGCCAAGCAAAGCAAATCTCCCCCGCTACACTTGTTTAGAAATCGTTCAGCAACGCCTTGACCACAATACGCTCGGTGTTGAGAAGGTAGGGATAGCATGAGATGAGCGTGGCGGAGGGGTCTTCGGTGGGGTCCATGACGTGCACGGCAGTGTGTTCAACGATCTCCCAATCGGTGATGACGTAGGTGTAGGCGCGTATATTGCTGAAAACGATGATCTCGTCGCCAGGCTCAAGCAGGTCGAGGTGGCGGAATATCTGCCCGAAAATGTCGTTGTGGCCGGAGAGCACCAGATTGCCTTGCTGGCCGGGGTTAGTAGTGCCAATGCGATGGCCGACGCCCTGCTTGAGCGATTCCGGACCGTCCCCCTGTACGATGGGAGCATCCACGTTGATCGCGGGGATCTGGATGCGGATGGGCTGCTCGGGGCTGGGGGTAGGCACGGGCAGGTTGTGAAAGGCCTGCACGAGGGGGCGCAGGTGTTCGGGGATCTCTGCCTCATTGAACTTTGAACCACCAGGGTCGGTGGGTGGCGTGTGGCCGGAAGGTAACACTATCGCAGAGATGAGCGGCGTGGGGGAGGGAGTAGGCAGGTCGAAGGCAGCTACAACCTCTGCATTCAACTGGCGGATGAGATTGACACCGTTAAACAGGATAAACACCAGCCCAATGACTGCCAGCACTTCTACGCCCAGAAGGATACGGTCGGTGATGCGTTTGCGGCGTGAACTGGGTGTGTCTCTGGTGGCTTGGGGAATGGCTGGGTCTTCGAAGCTCTCAAAAGCGCCACTCTCCAGGTCGGGCGCCAGGGTGATGATGCGGCCCGAACGGGCAAATTCTTCCAAACGCTGGTTGCGCGCTTCGATGCGTTTGCGCTTGAGCAGGGTTTGTAGTTCGCGTTCGCTGAATTGGTCAGGGCGTTTGTTGGCCATTATGGGGATTATAGGAGTGATGAGGTTTTTAGGCAGGATCTAGGATGGTGGTATTTGATTGATAATAGGCAAATAGTCATTGGTTATCAATCATCATCTTGTGACTTGAGTGCTGCACAGATGGCATCTGCGGCTGCCTGAGCGGCTTGCTCTGAAGGGTAGGGAACAAAATACGTCATTGTGGAATCTGCGAGATCAGGGTCTGAGACCGTATTGCCCTTCCTGTACGGATAATAGTCCACAGCCAGCAGCGTTCTTGGATACAGGAGAAAATAGGCCAGGAAGAGAAGGCCAACGAGGCCTGTCGACAATCCGGTCAACAGATGACGGTATCCGGCTAACACCGTCATCAGCGCGCCTAATACAAATAACAAACTATAGAAGAAATTCCTGTTTGGAGGGAGGTCATCGATCATATAGCCAAAGAGAAAGGTCGTCAGTCTGTTCTTGCGTTGCATTTGAGCCTGCTCGATACAGCCTAGACGAACTTGTTTGAAGTGTAGCTTAATCCATTTGCTCGTAACCTTCGCGATGCCATCGTCAAACATCGTAAGCATATGTTTTGCTCCCTTTCACAGATATACACACAATGATAATAACTGCTCCTGCAATTTCCTTTTCCAATGACCCTAAAAAATGGATAGTGGCTATCATTCTCAAAAAAATATTCCCGTGAGAACTCATGGAGCTACAAACCACCACGGGCTGACCTTGGCACCGTTTTGAACGATCTCAAAGTGTAGATGAGGCCCGGTTGAATTGCCGGTGTTTCCCAGACCACCGATGATCTGACCCTGCGACACGCTCTGGCCGCAAAGCGTTCCAACACTGCTCAGGTGTGCATATGCAGACTGGAATCCATTGCCATGATCGATCACGATGAGGAGGCCAAACCCGAAAGTGCTCTCGCCGGAGTAGACCACTACACCTGCATCCGTGGCATAGATGGCATTGCCTTCCACACCACCTATATCGATGCCATTGTGTAGGGGGGGATTCCAGTCAAAGCCAGAGAGGCCGGTCTGTGTGGTTGGCCAGACAAAGGTCCCGGTCCCGATGGCACCTTCACTGATCGCGCCGCAAGCGCCGGGTCCGTAGTATGCTGCTACAGCGGGATTGTCACGAGTGATCGCTGGGGGTCCCCAATCGGGAATCTCACGTGAACCGCCAGGGACGATCAGCCAGCTGCCATCGGCAATATTGGGTTTCTCCGGATCGGTTTCATAAGGGTCAAGGCCATTGCCAGGCCACTCGAGAATGGCCTCCAGGGAGGTGTTCAATTGGGCTGCAATGTTCCCTAGACTTTCCCCAATGTTGTATTGGCGATATACCCCGTCCACCGGGAGGATGTTGAGTTCATCGCCTGGACTTATATAGCGTGGATCGTCTGCGAGGACAGCGAAGTTGCCCCACAGGATGGTCTCTGGTCTGAGACCGAACTTATCCGCGATGGCAAATATGTTATCGCCCTGCTCCACAATGTAGGTGAGCACATCTACACGGGGTCGACTGGGGATGATCGTATCCATATCTGCCAGCCGAGGGATACCATTTTCCCATGGTGTGTCAGGCACGATATAAGTGGGGAGCTCAACAAAGGGCAGGGAGTCGGTATCACTTTGCACACCTAAGGTGGGCGCAGCAATGGCCTGAGCGGTGGCGAGGAGATGCTCTTGGTTGCTGGCTTCTAGATTACCAACAAAGAGGCACATGACAATGACAACCAGCGTGATTAAAACAACGAGGGCGACAGGGACTGCAACGCGTAATGTCGGATTTTCAAGCCCCAATTGTCGAACCTGTGCCATGACAAGCGCGAAGCTAGTGATGTTTTCAGATGTTTCATTGTCTCGCGTATTTTTATCGACCATTTCGCAACATGATCCCGGGGGAATACCCTGGGCGTTTAAGGCTTACCCAAGAATTCCTCTCGAAAAACCATCAGTTGTTCAAAGTAATTCCAAAACATCAAGTTGACGCTCTTCACTTATTCTGCAAGGAGCTGATCAAGGCAACCGGATCGATGATCGGTCCAAGGAGTACGCTTTCTCCATTGTGTTGGAGTTCGATCACCCGGCCTGTTTCCATGGCAACTGCCCAGAATTGCTCGGGGGTGATGTCCGGATCAACCTGCGCGGTGAGGGCATATACTCCTGCAACGTAGGGGATGGACCAGCTCCAGCCCCCATGGCGATAAAATACGTAGTCGCTCCCGCCGGTTGGACTGGCCACCGTGCGGCTGTCCATCGGGATGAGCAAGCGGTCGTCAAAACGATTCTTTCCATTGAAATAATTTTCAGCCCACCAGTATGCTGGTTCATAACTCGCAGGATCATCCGGATCGCTGAGCGGCACCCGTCCCAGGCCGTGGAATTTAAAACCGTGCACCTGTTCGAGATTAGAATTGATGATCAGCAACCCTGCTGCTTTGGCCTCCTCCAGAGCGACCTGGAGTTCATCGTATCCTGGGAAATCGGGCATCCAACCATCCGAGATCGAGATCACGCGGATCTTGCGACCCTCGGGCAACGCTTCATTGATCTCCAGGATGCGACGGATGCCCTGGGTGTAAGTGGTCAGATCATAGCTTTCCTGGGTGGCAATGAAGTAGAGGTCGGCCCCCGGTGCCACGCCAACCGTCTTGCCCACCGCGATGGAGGCGACTGCTGGGGCGTGCATCTGCGCGCGTCCTCCCACGATATCTTCGGCTTCTTCATACAGTTTGAGCTGATCGGCGTACTCTGCATGCTCCACGAGCAGCTTCTGGTCGATGATGGCGATCCCGACACCCTGCCCATTGATGCCCTGTACATGCAGGCTGCGCACATCCAAACCGGGGTTTTTATTCCACTCCAAGATCTCTTGCCAGTCGAAGCCGGACGGCAGTTGCCCTTGAGGAGGCCAGAGAGTTCTATCATCAAAGCTGGCCAGACTTAATTCTTCCAAGTTGTCCTCAAGATCGAGCGTGGAGAGGTCATGGGAGCGCAGATCATATTCCAGGATGACCGTGTCATAGGCAGATTCCAGGTCCTCGAGCTCTTCCCGATTGAAAACAAAGGCTACTGGCTGACGATCAATCTTTGGGAAGGTTGCAGGCAAGGCAGGAACTGCTGTCACACATGCTGAAAGAGTGACTGCCAGGATCAGGAAGTAGAGGGTCAGTTTTTTCATTTTTGCCGCCTTTCGCTAAGTCCGCATAACATTTGATCAGAAAAAACACTTGCATAACAAGGAACCCGAGCAGAGAAAGTGCAGCGTATGGTATTTCATGCCCCCATTGGATGGTGTAAGCAAATCTCCTGATAAGCGCAACTAATATACAGAGACCCACACCCAGCGAACAGGGACATTTGACATGTCCCTGTTCGCGCAATGTCCTAAAACCGCTTGTGTGAATAGTGTTCCATAGACATTTGTACCTTGGAAGGAGCAACTTTGCTGCCCCGTCCCAGGTCTGCTATCCCTGGCCCTTTGCTTATGGAAGCTTGAAACAGCAGGGAAGTATTCTAACTTTTCATTGTTCTTGTCAAGGAAGGAGCCTCGAAGAAAATTTCATCTCTTCATTCTATGAAATTGGGGCCTCAGGTTTCTCCTCTTTGCACAAATTTGTAGAGGATACGCCGGCAATTATGATCCTTCCTGAAATCACTAATTGCAAACTCTTGACCTTTAGGAGACCCTGATGACGCGCGGTTGACTATTCCCACGTTTCTGCGATGCGGATGAGATCCTTTAATCCTAATGAACCCTCTCCTAAATCAGACCCATTGAAATTGATCTGAAATAGAAAGCCATTCTTCATCCAACGGAGTGTTTGGGAGGGAACGGAGCGGTGTTCCCAGTGAAACTCCTGGATAACGATATCTCCCGGTGCGGCGGTGGGGACAGATGGATCTTGTACGTAGAGCCAACCTCCTACAACGTACTCGGCTTCAATATCTCCGATCAATATGGTGGTTACTTCCGTCGCGGGTCCGATTTGCCCAAACCCTGACTCAGCGAAGGGGCCACTGAACTTGGTGAGCATCAGTGCGGCATCCATTATCGGAGCATGGTGAGGAAAAACGTAGAGTAGGTGAATACTATTCTTTTCCTCATCGTGACGAGCCCCGATGAAAGAAAATCCGGGTGGCAAATAGGCTGGTTCCCTAATATCGAAGGCGGTGATTGCCAAGGCTTCATCCAAGCCGTAGATGTATCGAGATTCATAATAGTCGAGTCCTTCAACCAGGGGCGGATCATCAGGGAGGGCGTCCTCTGATGTTGAGCTTGTAGCGGTAGGAGTTCTAGCTGGGGCAGTGGCAATGATCGTGATGGTATCGCTTTCAGCACGCGTGAAGAATTGTGAGATTCCCTGGATGACGGCACTAGCAAAAGCATTCCCGCCAGGAGTGGCGAGCAGAAAAAAAACCAGGAGCAGCAGCATAAGCACAGGAACGGCGACTTTGCGCCGTGAGCTATCTCTGTTGGCCTTGTTCTGCTTTTTGATTCTTTCATGCAGCCGAGCCTTCAGCTGGCGTTGGAAATCTTTGCGGGGGTCTGGCTTAAGGCTGGCTAACTCGGTACAAACTGGGTAATCTTCTGACTCAAAGAGGCTACCCGTCATGCCCTCCACAGCGATGTCTTCGACAAATTCGAGCAAGCGCTGCTCCTCTGTAGTTAAATCGTTATATGTCCTCATTTCCAATTCTTTCTCCAGAATCCATCATCAGGGAAGAGTATTTTGCTTGAAGCAGCTTTAAGCCCCTGACCAGATAGGCTGCTACAGTCCGCTCTTTTAGTTGTAAAACAGAGGCGATCTCTTGATTGCGCAGGCCACCGAAGAATTTGAGTGTGATGACTTCCTGGTAGCGTGGCCCCAGGGTACCCAGGGCCACGCGTAAATGGAAATAGCGTTCTTTTCGATCAAGGATTTCATCGGGTTCATCAGTAGACTTGCTGGTCAAGGTTATTTCTTGATCAGTGAGAGGCTCGTCTTTCCTGGAATTACGCCGGTAATGATTCTTGACCAGATTTCTAGCGATCGTGAACAGCCAAGCTTCCATGGAGCCCTCAAACTGCGGTTCGAAGCGGTCTAGATTCTCAACAGCTCTGAGAAATGCCTCGGAGACGATGTCCTCGGCATCCTGTTGGCGACCGACCCGAAAGGCTACGTAAGCATATATTTTGGGGAACAGGCGGTCATAAGCCACTGCGACAGTGGAATCTTCTGGAGACATATGCTTATGCAGGTGATCTGTAGTACTCAATAAGAATCGTTTCTTTCAGGATGTAGTACCTCACTATCCATAACACCTGCTCCTTATAAATACTGCAAAATTGGGTGGGTATTAGTGTGGCCTATTTCCTTCGTTTTCGATTTGGAGAGAGGGTACACCATTGCCATTGCCCTGGGAATATGCTAATATAGCTTCTAGCGATATATAGAATGACGATATAAAGGAGTAGCCTTACTCATGGATGATAAAAACCTGCCACTCACGGAAACCACGTTCCTTATTCTGGTAAGCATTGCAAAACGCCCTATCCATGGTTATGGGATCATCAACGATGTGATGGCGGTGACGGATGGAAGGGTGGAACTAAGCGCCGGCACGTTGTATGGTGCATTAAAAAGGATGCTTGAAAATGGCTGGATCGTCAGAGATGAAGTAGACAGGAAGAAACCCAGAGAAAGGATTGAGTACCGGATCTCCCGAAAGGGCCGGTCCGTGCTTAATGCCGAAATCGCCAGGCTCGAATCAATATTGCAGGTCTCTCAGGATCTGGCCAGTGTGGCCAGAGAAGGATAAGAGTGAGGTTATGGAGATGATCAAAACCATCTACTGCAAGCTGCTTAGACTATACCCGGCGGTCTTTTACCGGAAATTTAGTGGTGAGATGGCCGCCCTGTTTGCCTCGCGTCTGGAGGATGTTGGAGAGCGTGGCCCACTGGGGATCGTGTTCTTCATAACGAGGGAATTTATAGGGGCCCTCTTTGGCTCGATACGTGAACGCCTGAACGAATTGAAGAGAGAACCACGCTGCATTGGAAGGCTGCGAAATACTTCAAGGATCGATCCACGGATCGGGGGAGCGATCCTCCTTTCGATAGGCTTTGGCCTTGCGCAGGGCACTTATTTCCTCGTGGCCATTAGTGGGGGTCCGATGATGGATCATCCGATGATGGATCTTCTTGCTGGTTTCCTTGGAAGAGGATTTCTTGCGCTGATGCTACCAGAGGCGTTGGCCCTGGTAATCGGATCGGTTTTTATCTTTGGGACTTCAGTAAGGGCAAGGAAGTTGCTCTTCATGAGTTTGATGGTAGCGTCCTGCTATGTGATCGGATTTGGACTTCAATTCAGAAGTTCAAATCTCTTTGGCCAGTTCTTTCTAAATGTTGATAAGTCGATCTGGGTTATGCACCGTTTTGTATGGATGGCCATGATCGGATTGCTGATGGGTTATGTGCTGGAGGTCGCCCTTTCGCGCAAGTGGAAACCCGGCATGGTCACCTTGTTTGCCGGATCGAGCCTGTTTGCTGCTGATGTGATCGGCTATGGTTCCTTCGCTCTCTTCAATCTGGTTATGGGTATTCCGATTTTCGGGCCATGGCCAATGCCTGAATATTACTATCTACATGCCCTGCAAGCCATCGTCAAGGGAATGATACTTGGCATCGGTCTTGGATACATTCGGAAATCACATCAGGGAAACGTGCTACACCGAGAGGTGCTCACTGAGTAGAGGGCGTGGGGCGAAGCGTTGCGTTAGCGTCATGCCAATATGGGAAAATTAGGGTAGGATTCCCGGGCAAAAATAACTTGGTTTTGCATGCTAGCGGGAATTCTCTTCGTTGATCATCTTCATCCCCACTATATCCTGCATAGAAGCAAGTGCATTGCAGCTCTAGTGTGCTCTCAAGCAACAACCTGTAAGTGAATTTGCCAGGATAGAGGCCAATCATTTCTTTGGATTTGTTGCGTATGAAAGATGTAGGTGGAAGATGTCCGTGCGAACCTATGCTCTCGTGCTTTTTCTCTGTGCACAAAGCGCTTGCGCAACAGCTCCCCAGCATATCGAGGCAACTGTACTACCTGAGATCGAGATCGATGATAGTCTTGAGCTCATTTCGCCGGATGGCCATTGGGAGGTGCTCCTCGATTCGGAAGTAGGTGGAATGACCCTGCAAGCAGCAGGTGGAGAGGCAAGTAATCTCTTTGTGCCTGGCACCATAGTGGGGGATATAACCTGGTCTCCAGACAGCCGTTATCTACTGGTCGTGGTGCAAGGCTTCGATCCTGCTGCGGAGGACACACTCACTTTGCGGCGTTCTCCTGGGCTCTGGCAGGTCGAATTGCAAACGCCGGGCGATACCTCCATTAAACAACTTTATGCATCAGCTACTGCAGAAGATGGCCTAACCTCTGTGGATGCTGTCCATTTGGGGGAGTGGTCGCCAGCTGGTCATTTGTTGTTTTTCTGGCATGGCTCTTCGAGTGCTTCTCTTCAGGCGGACGGACTGCCCTTGTGGGTCTTGGACGTGGATGCAGAGCGGGCCAAACAAATTGCATCATTGGCCTTGCCTAACCCACATTACCAGAGTTGGGCCCCGGATGGACAGGCCCTGGTGTTCACCAGTGGTGGCTACCGTTCTGCTTTGATCGACAAGCAGTTGAAACTGTATGACCTGGCCGCCAATGAAGTTACCACCCTGGTGAGTGGTGATGAGCAGGTACCTGGTGCAGTATCCTGGTCGCCTGTAGGGGATGTAATTGCCTATGCAGCCGTACCAGCCGAGATCACAGCAATCGATTGGGCTGATCAGATGGATTGGGCTAATCCAGCAATCCTGGGACGACGTATCTATTTACTCGATCCAGCCAGTGGGGACTACTGGCGCTTGAATGATGTGGGAGCGTATCAGGATACACCCGTTTGGGATGAGCAAGGCCAAATCCTGTACTATGTCCAAAGGACGGGAGATTCCATCACGTTGATGCATATGGAGTCGGGCACAGACACTGCTGGTTCCGTTCCGGGCTGCCAAGTTCCATTGCCTTCTACCGTAGGCTACTACGGGCAGCCCTCTTGGGACGACTTGCTTGCTTGCATACCCGGAGACTGAGGCCAGTAAATGTGCACCCTATGGATAGTCCCATTCTGGTTGCCTTTGCTTTTCTTCTGCTTGAGCACAGCCTGTAGCGCTCCGTCGCTATTGTCACCTCCCGGTACGTCGTTTTCCGTGGTGCAGGCAGTGAAACAGGATATGCCAGCGAATGCCTGGGATGTTCGCATATTGGGGCAACAGGTGACACCGGATGGAAAGCAGGCCGTCGTCTATCTCTACTCCATTCCGGACCAACAATTCTCGTGGATGAAAGAGAACATCGTTGGATACAGTATCGTCGAACGCGTTGACTGGCTGTTCTGGCGAACTGGATCAACATATTCGATTGGAGCCTCACTTCCAAGGAAGCTCGATGCCTATCCAGACTACGGCATTTTCCAGGATGGGTACACAGCTGTGTACGGTCCCATGGATGAAGCGGAGGTTCAAGCCGTTGAGGTCGACTTTGCAGATGGCGCTACGCAGCGAGAGGAGAGACCTGCAGACTATTTCCTGTTCTTTTCGCCGTCGGGCATGGATGTCTGTGCTTTGCGATTTCTTGGTGGGGATGATGAGTTGATCTCGGAGGTATACATTTCCCCCTTGAGCGAGTATGGCGATGAGTGCCCAAAACCAGGGGCCAACCCGTGATCAACCAAAACAGCCGAACCCCAGCCGCCGTTAACCTCGTCGTAGAGGATTCGTTGGACAAGCAAAGGCTTCCCGTCAAGTATCGCTCTGCGCTGGCTGGTATATTCGATAGTGGGGATACACATTGAAGCAGACAGCGACGCTCCCACAGACATTCGATGAGGCACCTGTTTGCTTCATTAGATAAGGAGAAGTCCATGACTCTCAAAGATGATCTGACGCGAGTATTGTTTGTGGGCCTGCTTGTTGTGCTCACAGGCTGCTCGAACACTGAGGTTTCTGGACAAACGGACATGGCAATTGAGGCCGGTGTGTCTGAGGTATCGAGCAATGCGATCACCGCGATCAGTTTTTATGTCCAGTTAGCTTCCAATGGCCAGTTGGTTTCCCCCGAAGCAAGTTCCTTCGAAAATATGGTCACAAGATTCAACGAGGCACATCCGGAGATCAGGGTAAGCCTCGAGCAATCCGTAACGCAGCGGCCGAGCATTTTGGAAGCGACCAGGCGCTATGATTGCTTCGTCCATTACCAGGACGAACTAAAGTCCAGGCATGCTAATGATCTGCTTTCACTTAGCCCACTCTTTGAGGCAGAGTCATCTGTATTCCAGGAAGATCATGCGAGTATCCACCTGGCCGATTACCGGCTGGAGGGAGAATTGTATGGCTTGCCCGCAGTGAGCCGGCCAACACTCATGGCCTACAACGCGGATCTTTTGGCACAACGCGGGCTAGAGCTGCCCTCAATGGATTGGACCTTTGAGGATTTTCTCGAGTTATCCCTTGCCGCAGCTTCGTTAGATGATGCGGACCGCAGCTACGGCATTGCCCACGGCGATGACTTGCTGTTCACGAATGGTCGCAATGTCGGGTGGGTAAGGATGTCAACCTATCCACCAAGCGCGTATTTCGATGGTCCACAAACCCAGGTGCATTTGAATTGGCTGAAGCTTATGCAAGACCAGGGCGTCCTACTGAATTATCACTCTGATAATTACAAATACGTTCAGCAGGAGATCACCAATGGACGGGTTGCTTTCTGGGAAGTCCTGGCCGGCGACCCCTCACTCTATTACTTTGATCCCGAGCAAGAACTGCCCTTTGAGGTCGGCGTTGTGCCCATGCCGCTTGTGCCTGACCCGGAACGAACGGCAACGCGCAATTTCCTGGACAGAGGCTACTTCATTTCGAGGCATAGCGAGGCGCCACAGGCTTGCTGGGAATGGATACGCTTCTTGTCCGGGCAACCAGACGTATTCATTGGCTTGCCGGTACGACGATCTGTCCAGGAGTCTCAAGCATGGCAAGCTCTGTATGGGGACGGGACAGCCCAGGCTTATCTCCAGGCCTTTGCACAGCGTCAGCCAGAGCATAACTTAGCTCCAGTGATCTGGCCCCTGAACGAATTACGTGCCCAGGCCATAGAAGATGCTTTGAATGGAGGGGATGTCGCGCAGATATTGGCAGACGCGCAGGAGAAAGCCGACATCTATCTGGCGTGTATTGGGGATTTATACATTCCTGAACTCGCTGATCAGGTCGTTGAACAACGAGTCCAGGTCTGTGCTGAGCAGATAAATGTGTCTTTTGGTGTTGATCTTGTGGCTCAACTTGTATTCCAAGAATACGCAAAGGCCGGGACATGAAAATTCACTTTTCACGAGCTCTTTTTCCCTTGATAGTTGCAGTGTTCTTGCTGTCAGCATGTGGGCAGCCATCCCTTCAAACCGATCAGGCTCATCCATCAGTGCCTGCACCTTCGGCAGTAATCCCCACTTTTACCTTGCCCATATCGAATACACCAACCCCGCATACGGCGTGTAAAAGGATCGCTTTTATGATGTTCAATTGGGTAGAAAAGAGCAATCCAGATATCTATTCGATCTGTCCTGATGGCAGCGATATGATACAGCTAACCGATGACCCTTCTGAGGATGTGGATCCAGCGTGGTCTCCTGATGGTAGGAGGATCGCTTTTGCTTCATCGCGCTCTGGGAACAGACAGATCTATGTAATGGATGCCGATGGCGAGGCCCTTACACAAATAACCTTTGACTTTGAGAATGACAGGCCAATTTGGTTGCCGAGTGGCGAACAGATCGCTTTCCGGACTACCGCGGGAATAGGTCTCAGGCGGTGGCGAATAATCGATTTAAGTACTAACGAGATCACCAAATTTTCTGAACCTTCTCCTGATCACTTTTACCAAACCCCGGCCTGGTCTCCTGACGGCCAGCGAATTGCCTATATGTCCCTAGTAGAAAAGGCTGAACGCAACAATGGTTCCAGCCAGATCCATATTCGAAATATTGATGGCACAAATGATGTAGCCCTCACCAATGACGCCTGGACCAACATCAAGCCCATTTGGTCACCAGATGGCAGCAAGATTGCATTTCTGTCTGCGCGAGAAGGAAACGATAACATTTTCGCTCTGTATGTTATGGATATGGATGGCGAGAACGTTCGGAGATTGACTGAACCCAGTTATACGGAAAGGGCTTCATTTACCTGGTCGCCTGATGGTCAACAAATTGCGATCGGGGATATCGCGTGGGGGCGCATCCATATCCTTGACCTTGACTCAGGGGAGGAGAGAGAATTGGTGGTTCTGCAGGAGGGCGATACCGTGCTTGCCCCCTCATGGCAGCCGTGAACCAATGAACTCGATTAGGAGGTGAACAGATGGTGGCGATACGAAGAGTACTCGGTGAAGACATCGACATAAGGAAACTTGCCAAATTGGCCCTGGTGGTGCTGTGTGCCAAGTTATTGCTGGCTGCCTGCGTGCGACCGGAGGCGGAGGAGACAGCGAGGACGATACCAGATGTGCAGATCGAATGGGAAGAAGTTGATCGGGATCACATACAAGTAATTGTGGATACCGATATGGGGGCGGATGACATCACTGCTATTCTGTTTCTCCTGGAACACCCTGGTGTTGAGGTCCTTGCGATCACGGTGACTGGCACAGGCCTGGTACATTGCGAGCCGGGTCTTCGCAATGCATATCATTTGCTGGCCCTCACAGAAAATCCGGAGATCCCTGTAGCCTGCGGAGCGGAAGCGCCGTTGCGCGGCGACCACGCCTTTCCCGATAGTTATCGTGCATTGGCCGATGCTTTCTATGACATGGAGGCTGATGTGATCAGTGTTGTAGAGGACGGCCGATCAGCGACTGGTCTCCTTGCTGCGGTCATTGAAAACTCGCCCGATGTGATCCATTTGTTGACCCTCGGACCCTTGACCAACATCGCTGCTCTTGTGCAGGAGCAACCCCACCTGATGGATAAACTGGCCGGGATCACCATGATGGGTGGGGCCATTCACGTGCCCGGCAATATCGCCAGTGAGGGAGTGCCGATCGACAATCAAGTGGCTGAGTGGAACTTCTATGCTGATCCGTTTGCAGCACGCGTGGTATTCGAGTCAGGTATACCTCTCACGCTGGTGCCGCTGGATGCCACTAACCAGGTGCCCCTTGAAAAGTCATTCTTTGAACAACTACAACACAACCAAGAATCTCCAGCAGCAGTGTTCACCTACGAGCTCCTGGAAGAGAACAACTACATGCTCAATGGGGGATGGTATTTCTGGGATACGCTGGCCGCAGTGATCTTTAGTGGGGAAGATGTTGCCGATCTCGAAACCACCACACTATGCCTTATCGACGATGAGGGCCCCGAAAGTGGACGTACGCAACCCTGCGAGGATGGGGCGAGTGTACAAGTACCGGTGGTCGTGGATCCCACAATATTCGAGGCGTCCATTTTGAGTGTGTTGAATGGTGTTCCAATTAGCATGCTCTCTGCTCCCGATGCAACAACAGAGATACCTCTAGGAAACTTGTTATGGAAGTACGAGTTCGGCAAAGCAGACCATGATGTATTTCAATTCTACTTTTTCCCTCCCAGGATCCTCGACAAGATCATTTACTTCCCTGTATCTGGGCGGTTTCACGCTGTGGATGGGCAATCCGGCGAGCTCATGTGGGAGTTTGACCCTGACGGCGACGTGCAGGCACACTGGACGGTCAACCAGGATGCGATCTTCATTGGCAGCACGGATGGTTACCTGTATGCGCTTGATCGTTTGACGGGCGAGGTAAAGTGGAGAGTGCAGATCAATGAGGCGGAGGAGACACATGAGTCACCAAATTGGATCATGCCGAACGCGGCAGTGGATAGTGTCTTCGTTGGTAGTCGGTCTGGTGAGTTGTTTGCATTTGCTTCTGACAGTGGCGAGGAACAATGGCGTTTTGAGACCGCTGGCCGCACAGATTACACGCCAATCCCGATTTCTGACACGGCATTTTTGGGGAGTAGCCTTGATGAGAATTTGTACGCCCTGGATGCTGAGACAGGTGCAGAGCTCTGGCGTTTTAAACACGACAAGGCGTTCCTTTTCCCCAAGATATATGCTGAAAAGGTCTACGTTTCTGGGGCAAAGATATATGCTCTCGATTTAGTAACTGGGGAGGAACTCTGGCATTTTGGTATAGAGGGCATTGGGTTTGGGAATATGCTCCTGTATGAGGATGTACTCCTCATCAACAATTCCTCCGGTGGGTTCCTATATGCCCTGGATCGAGATACAGGGCAGGAGGTCTGGAGCAGAGAGTTTTTAAGCTGTGTCCCCTTTGAGCCGCAAGCAACAGGTAATATGTTCTTGCTGGCGAACGAAGAGGGGGTCCTCCATGCGCTTGACATGAGGACTGGGCAAACACTTTGGGATTTTGAAGCAGATGACCGTATCTGCACAGCGGTCACTATGGATGAGAATTTGATCTATGCCGGCAGTTCTGACGCCAGCTTGTATGCCTTGGAGAGGGATACTGGAGAGCTAGCTTGGCAGTATCAGACGGGTGGCGTGATTTTCTCCCAACCACTTGTTGTTGCCAGGATCGTATATTTCTGGAGCATTGATGGTTACTTGTATGCTGTTTCTGGCCCTCAGTGAAAATTTTGAATGTCCAAAATGATTGTCAGTATGAACAGCCTTCGTTTATGTTCCGATATGTTTTGGAGTAGTTATATTGACGCACTAAAAACAAGTAAATAGGATTGCTCAAAAATCCTATTTGTAACTGGATAGGAGATCATTATGAGAATTGACCAAAGTAGAATCGGAAGGATACTAATCGTGAGCATCATATTGCTTGGTGCACTCGTGCTCTCAAGAAGTGCCCTTATCAAAAACACAGATGTCATTAGGATGAGGAGCACCGAAGCACAGTCAGCAAATGAAGATAATTTGGTTGACCTGGGCGAATATGGCAAAAATCGTTTGGACACAACGCCCCTAATTGTTATGGAACCAGTTGAGACATGTGCAGAGGGGCAGCTCTTTTTTACTTCACTGCCAGCCAAGTGCATTAATTATGATGGTGAATTGATAACAGTCCCTGAATTGCCACCGCCGCTGATCCTCAACCAAAACACGGTTCCATAAATGTACTTGAATGGAAATCTCAGAGGCATCTACAACAGTTGCTCCTAAGCGCTCTGCTGCATACATCAATATTGCTAAGGCTAGAGACTCCCGAAATCTTTCAATTCGATAAGACCATGCGAAAACAGATTAGTTACTCCTTGATCCTGATTTGCCTCTTTTTTGCTTTAGGATGTACAAACATAACTGCCATACAAACTGCCAGTGTGACAATCGCTCCTTCCACCGAGGAGCCGTCTACTAAAACTGCTATGCCTCACTTAGCTGAGACTGAAACAGCTACAGGCACACCTGATAGCCAGCCCACAGAAACCGCTATCGCCGCTGTTGCTCCCACGAGTGATCGTGAATCTGCACATCTTGTTACAGAGAACCACCCGGATGGCACTTCGTTTGGGCCGCTGGCGCAATTTGTCAAAACCTGGACCCTGGAAAACACGGGCGAAACGGTTTGGACGGCTCGATACCAGGTTGTGGTCTTTGCTGCTCCACAAGGTGAGACACTGGGGGCGGCAGAAAGCATCTCTCTTGGCAAATCTGTTTCTCCTGGGGAGAGCGTTGAAATCTCGATTCCTCTCGTGGCTCCTCGGACAGGAGGTAGCTACACGGTTGTGTGGCAGCTGGTAAATGAACGCGGCGAAGTCATTGCTGTCGATGGGGGCAATTTCTGGGTCACGATCCGCGTATCGACAGGAGAAGATGAGGCAGCAGGTACAACAGCAAATGGTGTATCTGTGTCCCTTACTGCCATTGATATTGGGGTATCCCAGACGCGAGCAGAATTCTGTTTTACTTTTCCCCCAGGCGATTGGATGCCACAAGAGATCAGCCTAACTGCAGGGACTAACACCTACAATTCCCAGGGGGGAACGCTTGGGAGTTATCCTTTCAGTTGTTTCTATGCCATCTTCCCTGTTGGGGCCAGTGAACTGGCTTCTTTTCCATCCTTCCAGATCGCTGCGCAGAAGATAACAACGTTGGGCATCGTTGATGATCAAGAAGCGAAGTGTGAAGCCATCAAACCGCAGCTCCAGGTGCAGTACCCAGGCTTAGATTTCACCTGCTTGCCCTTTGAGGCAGGACAGTATGCTGGTGGTCTTGTACTGCCATCGGGATTCACACAAGCGGAAATGGAGGCGATCATTTCCGATGCTATACAAGGCACGCTTTACGGTCCCTGGCTGCTCACTGTCACTCAATAATTAGGTCATTCCAATAACGATTATTTAGATTGTGGCTCTATCTTGCCTCGGTTGCGCGGTTCCATTCCATATTCGAGTTCATGCCTTAGTTTTTGTCCCTTTTTCCATGGTTTTGTATTTAAGCTATAGAGCAGTTCATTTTTTGAGCCTGTCTTGTAATGATAAAGAGCAATATATGGAAAAGGCGATCGTGGTTAATAGTGGCTTAGAAAACACAAACTTCACTGAAGAAGAGTTGGTCAGAAGGGCACAGTCCGATCTCACATACTTCAAAGGCCTCTATCTTCTGTGGGTGACCCGTGTTTATCAATTCATCTATGCCCGAACAGGGGATGTTCAAGATGCAGAGGACTTGACCTCCCAAACTTTCTTGAAGGCCTGTGAGGCCTTCCCCCGTTACAAGCACAAAGGACATTTTTCTGCCTGGCTCTTCACGATCGCGCGCAACGAGGTCAATCTGCACTTCCGACACAATTCGTCGCGCCAACTGGATATCGAACATGCTGATCGGGAACTGCCAAAAATCGATATGCTGGATCACATCAGCACTGAAATCGAGATGGAGCAGCTCCGGATTCTGATCGCGGAGTTGTCGGAAGATGAACAAGAACTGCTTTTCTTGCGATACGTGGCTGAAATGAAGTTCGGAGATATCGCCATCGTTGTCCGCCGCAAAGAGGATACTGTCAAGAAATCATTGTACCGGTTGCAGGCACGACTTCAAAAAGCCATGGAGGAAGACCATGAATAATGCTATCTCCCAAACTTTTGAGGATAAATTGCGTGCTGCCATGAATGACCAGCTGCCCATGCCCAGGGAAGCATTTGTTGCGCAGTTAGGCGTTGAACTCACACATCGGGCTCAAGCGCCCCGCTCAAGGCAGATCTTTCCTGGACTAAACGGGAGGCGAATTCTTCAATGGGCGGTTTTGACACTGCTGATACTCTCGCTGCTTGCCACAACAATTCTAGGTCCACAAAATATCGTGGCTGCCATGCAGCGCCTGCTCGGGTACATCCCAGGTGTTGGTTTTGTTGAGGCAGAACGAATATTGGTTGAGCCTGTGAGCCTTGAAAGAGAAGGCATCATTGTGACCATCGAAGATCTTGTCGCAACGAGTGATGAGACCATCCTCATCTTGCATATGGAAAATTTGCCGGTTGAGGAAGCAGCCAGTTATTGTCAGGAGTTGCGCGCTACTGGAGCAGAAGAAGTGTGTCTGCCCTCTGCACCCTCGTACACCCTGAAACTCGATGAGGGTGAGGGCTATACCGGTGATCTGGTACGTGGCCAGGGCTATTCCGAGAATCAAGGGAAAGAGTGGTTTACTTCCCTTGTATTTCCTCCATTGCCACCGGCCACTGAGCAGGTGACATTCATTATCATGGATGGACTGCCCAATATGTATCAGGGAATGCCATTGCAAGATTGGGAATTTGTCCTTCAGCTTCAACCTGTTGATGAAGGTGACCAACAATTGGTCTATGAGGTGGAAGACCAGAATATGCGCGAAACGATTCTAAGCCCGATGCACTCGACTACGGATGAATCCGCCGACTCGGCGACCATAGCCCAGCCAATAGACCTTCAAGAGGAAGTTGATTTCAAACTGAGTGCATTTGCGCTTTCCGATAATCTCCTCACACTTAATATTGATATCCTGTGGGAGCGAGTTGAGTGGCATAGCGTTGAGATCATTGACTTCTTGAACACACAGGGAGTGCCCAAGGGAGGACCACTGCCACACCATTTGACCTTAACCGATGCCAGTGGTATGCAGGTTCCACTTGTGCTGAACACATTTGAAAGCAGAGGCACGGAATCTGGCTCACAAAAAGCATCCTTTACACTCTCCGCCGACATTTCTGGATTGGAATTGGTATCACCACTGACATTGACGCTCCAAAACCTTCAGGTGGAGGCATATTTTGCTCCTGAAGCGCGGTCGCACTTCCTGTTTACCCCTGAAACAACATTTCAAGCTGGGGATTGTGAACCGTTCGATCATGTATTGGATATTTATGACTACTCAATTGAGCTGCAAGAAGTATGTTCAATGGAAAGTGAGAGCCTCCTTTTAGGGGGTGGTGGAGGCGGAGGCGGCGAGCCAAATACTACACCGCCACCTTCTCCGCAATATGGCCTGGAAGTGAGAATTGCAGCCCCTGAAGAAGTGCTTACAATTGACGTCTCAGACAGCTGCACGCAAACCATGGACAATTGTGCTGGGGGAGGACCCCAGGGACGATTTGTGTCCGAGGGCACCCTAATATCGACCAGCCTATATTATGAAGAACCAAGATGGCCCATTGACTTTGTGTTGAGCTACATTCACTTTCAGTTATCCGGTCCCTGGTCAGTCGAATTCGATCTGCCCTGAGAACAAGAGGTCATTGGTTCAGGGAAAAACACCGGCTGAAACAATCTCACAGGCAAGTCTCAGGGAAGACGACCAACCACCGTCCAGCTAGTCAGGGAGCTGGGTACGATATCCTGGGCGGGCTGGATTGAACCGTGATCAGAACGTTTGGAATGAGAAGTCTGGAAGAGCGACTATGCAAATTGATGATCGATTTGGCTTTGTTTATTAGGGATTAAGTCAATGAAGACATTTGATTTAGCCAAGTTGTTTGTATTCCTTGCATTCTGTATTGCTTGCAAGCCTGATCGGGCAGCCCTGAATGACTTTTCTACACCCAGTCAAATCCCTCGCACAACGGATAAACTTGCGAGCACTGCGCAAACTTCGCCAATAATCGAGAAAATCGAGCCCAGCCTGCAAATCCTACCGCCCTCAGACATCCTGCCGTGCCCCCAATTTCACACAGGCTTCTACTACTTATTTGAAAACGCTCTTTTCCAGTTCAGTGAGTGCCAATCTACATTGTGGATCGAGGAGGTTGCTTCCTCAGGGGTCAATATTGAAGATGTGTTGTTATTTGAGGAAAAGCTCTTTGTGCTTACCGAAAAAAATCTAGCAGTTTGGGATTTGTCATCCAAAAGAGGTGAGATAGTTTACGAATTCCAGGAGGAAATTCAGTGGGGAGGCTTTGCTCCTGGAACGGACAGTGGAAAGGTGTTTTTCTTCAATACCCTTGAGGCTCTTCCTCACAATATAAGGGAAGTATATGCCTATGATATCGTTACAGGCACAAGCCAATTGCTCGTTACTTATCCGCGAGGTGTCCATCTCATCGGTTATGACGAAAGCAGTGAGCTACTGTATGTAGTGCCATTTGGACAAGACCCGGAAATCAGAGAGGTCCACGCTATTCCCATTGATGGAGACGATCCATCTGTTCTTCCTGTGGAAGGATTTGGTTATGTTGCGCAATCGGATAATGGCCAGTGGCTGGCAACAGCAGCACAGAAATTTGTGGCTCTTGATGAGCCCCTCCTCCCAGCCTTGAATGTCTACCATGTGTCTGGAGGACAAGTCAGCTTGTATTCCTCATATAGTCTGCCTTTAAATAATGTAAATAATAGCGGTGTTTCGAGCCTGGTGTGGTCTGCTGCTCCTGAGAGTTTTATGTTCCTGATCAATCCTACTGATCCATATGCTGGAGCGACCACGGCAGATTTTATTCTTGGAAGCTATAAACCGGAAGGGGATGTGATCTCAACCCTATTATCCATAACCGGGGAAGACCTGGCGATTTTGTCCGTTGAACCAACTTCTGGGAATATCCTCCTGTTGGATAGGACCTCTGGCCCGTATTATTATGTCGATACGAGCGGGAAGTATGTTTATGAGCTGGATCTGCCATATTATGTACTCTTTGCGGGATGGTCGGAGTAACACTGTTCCTTTGGTTAAATGATGGCGTCAACCTAACATACACTCAAAAAAAGGACAGTTTATATATTTGTTCTAACTCTTTTAGTACATTCTGCTCGTTATCCATGTCCATAGAGTTGCTTGTCTAGATCACTTCAGATGAAATCTTGTAGGCCAGTGCCGATATTTGACATCTAAAGGGTGGAGATCACGGGAATATTGCTCGTTCACGGGAAATCATCTGTTTTATATGCCAAAACCGCCAGTGTATACCGGCGGTTTTGTGGCAGGAGAATTTTCAAGCTATTTATTTGTGTTTACCGTTGTGCAAAGCACTACATCTGTTGCAATGTTCTTCAAACATACGGACAATGTCGCATATTTTTGGACTTTGTTGGGTAGATCAAACGAGGCTGTTACTGAACCATTGTTTCCGGTGCTCAAAGAACCCACGCGCACCCAGGCATTTCCATTCGTTGATCTGACGTCACGCACTTTGACAAAGAAACTGCTGTTTTGGGGGAGGTTTTTAGAATTGATGGTTAGTTTGCTATCGCGCTTTACAGAAGCAGTGAAGGAAGCTGGCGAATTGTTTCCTGAGCTTGAATTCGATCCGCTGCCCTTGATAGAGGTCGTACAGGTCTTGTTGCTGTTAGCGATGTTTTTGAGGCACACCGAGAATATGCTGGTATCTTTGAGTGATGCTGGCAGCGTTAGTTTGCTATTGCCGACCCCATTCTTGTCAGTTTGCAGCACCCCGATCTTTTCCCATTGTTTTGATAGATCGCCAGTTGTACGGACGCGCACACGTACAAAGAAGACACTATTTTTAGGGTAATTCTTGACTTCTAGGCTCAGTTGATTGGCAGTGTGTGTGGCTGAAAAATTCGAGCTGGTGTTCGGCTGGGATGAACTTGTATTGCTTGTGCCTTCCTTAGGAATGCACAGCGACTGGCCTGCAAAGATCAGGTTGATATTGGTGATATTGTTGGCCTTTGCAAGGTCGGTCAGGGTTACCTTGTGTGCCTTGGCAATCTTAAACAGCGTGTCGCCGGATCTTACAATATAGGTTGAGGAACACTCCACTTTTGCTGGCGCACTCGTGGCAAACGCACTTATTGCTAATGCTGATACGAGAACAAGCAACAATAAACTTTTGTTCGTAGCTGAAGCACTTGTTGATAGTAATTTGTGATTCATTGGTCTTCCTTTCTTGGTTACACAAATCAGCCACTGCATTTCATGGCTGATAGCTAGACACAAGGTCTCACCATTTAGATAACGTACCAAGGATGAAAAAAGTTCCCGCAAAGTCATCATGATAGAAGGTTAGGCTCCAGTTTCAAGTTACTGAAAACTCGCTAACTCTACCCATCCTGGTAAATGACATCCATATCTACCGACTAAGGGGCCTGTTCAGCAAAATATTCCGCTAAAGCGTCAGAGGACATAAATTCGTAGGCAACATCTGGGGCAACATAGTATGTTCCTGATTCACCTACTACCTAATTCAAACTCACCAGCCACTCACTTAACTGAAGTTTCCCTGCGTTTTCTGGAAATTGACCTGTATCTTTTTCGGATGTGTGCTAGGGTGGTGCCGTACAGTTACCATAGCCACTATATGACGTGGGTATTTCCACGCCCCAATCATGGATCGGGGCATCGACGGGGGCTTTCTCTGTGTCTGGGTCGAAGGTGCCCTCATACAGCAGGGTGCCACTCTCGAAAGCCAACACTTGCAGGGTTAGCAGTCCAGCTTCTGTTGGATTGCCGACTACCGCCAGCTTGGTGCCGTCAGGATTCCAAATGGGTAGTGGGGCACCAAAATCACCGGCGCGCGTCCAGATGGTTTGCTCCTTGATCGTATCGAAGAGGTGAAGTCCACAATTTCCCTCCGCATCGCAGCCGGAGAAGACCAGGTGTTGATTGTCCGGTACCCAAGCTACAGGGCTTAGGAGGGATAGATCAGGTAACGGGTCATACACCTGGTTGACATTGGCCAATGCGAACCAGCGGACTGTTTCCCGCCCTTGGCTGGAATTGAGCATCTGAAGGTATGAAAACACGATCTTGGAACCATCCGCCGAACGGCTGCACCGCAACAATGGCGCTGCACCTGTAGGGACGCTGCCGAGAAAATAATCATCGCCGTATAGATCCACGAGGAAGGTTTCGGCGTATTGTTCCGGGTCTCCGAACATCGCTGATTCAATTTCGAGTGTGCTGTTGCTGAAATCGTGCTCGGGTGGCGCTGGTCCCTTGTCGAAAGAGATTTGGTTGCTCACAAAGCCCAACTGGGCTTCAGCAGGGAGGGAAAGATCATAAGCAATGGAATTAATGACCACCTCCGTGGTGATCTTCCCATTGCTGAAATTCTGGTACCGCAGCACGACACCGGTTTTGGCATCCAACCAGAAATGCGCGTGATCAAGGTCGATAATCACCGTGGGCCGTCCGGCGACTTGTTCCTCTCCGATGATCGGGTGATCGCCCAAATTCTCCACAAAGTGAGGGGAGACCATCTCAGCCACGATACCTGCCGACTCAAGTGGATGGGTAAACCAGCGGTAATATTTTGGTTCGTGATCTCCCGTGACCAGATCGTAGAGGCTGACCGTTTCACCATTGCTGAGCCATGCCCACCGCGGACTGGCCTCGGCTATGTCCTTGGGAAGGTCATCTAGTTGGTCGGTGCTGAGCGCCTGGCCTCCACCAAACCGATCTATCCATGCCTGGGCGTGAAAGCTGCCGGACTGTGTTCCATCGAAGGTTAGGACGGAAGCGGAGCCGTCAATCCACATAGTGTGCCAGGATGGGTTTTGGGCCCGCAGGCGCACTTCTTCCGGTGTGGAGTTGGTATTCAGTGGTGGCCCTTGTGCTGCCGGGGTCACCAGGGTTGGGATAGGGTAGGGCGTGGGGAGTGCGCCAGGCAGTCCAGTGGCTTCTGCCGCTTGTGGGGAAGTAGTGTGCGTCGCCGTCAGAGATATGTCGGTCGCTGCAAAACTCGGTGATGTTTGGAATTCCTTGGTGGGCGCGCTGCACCGCAGGGTAAAAAATGCCATACAGAGCCACAGCAGAAGTAACTTCAGATTTTGCATAGCTTATCCTGTCGAAAATTGTGTCAGAAAAAGAGTATTGTCCTGTCTCTTGTCTAAAATAATAGCCGTCCAAGGGCAGGTTTGCTTGACGCTAAGCTGCCAATTGCCCCACGCTTTGCCTATGAAAAATAACAACCCACCTGTAGGACCCTGGCGTTTGGATTTCTATTTTCAATTCTAGGCTTCCTCCCGTCCTGCATACAAATAAATCAAGCTGCCCATCGATATCCAAAAGCTGGCTCCGACCACCCAGCCCAGGTTCTGTTGATGTTGATTGCAATGCTAATGATGCTGAAGAGGGTGGCGTATTCCGACAGAATGTATGGAGCGTGCGTGAGCCAGCTTTCATTTCCAAGCAACAGATAGTTTTCGAAAACCACTACAAGTGGGAAAATCAACCCTAGCCACAACCAGTCAAATGTATCGACCAGACCCTCCCGTCCATGTTTTTGGGCAATGCAGATGCCCGGCTTCGAAGAGTGCATTGAGCGACCTGTGTTGATCGAGGTGGATACATGCCAGATGGTGCCCCTTTCGGGGTACAGTGGTCATGGGGTTGGTCTGAGTCTTGCGTTGCCTTAATCGTTAGGAGGCAAATCAGACCACACGTTACCTTCTGGCTTTATGCATTCGTACCTGGGTCTTGGCCAGGTGAGAAGCCTCGAAGAAAAGAATAGAAACAGCCAATCTTCTCGCTGATCTTTTCAGACGCCACCCAGGCAGTCCCGTCGATGTTCGCCAAAAGAGCATGGACAACTTTGTAGAAGTCCATGCTCTTTAGCAAAACGATCAAAACAGGATCAATATGAGCAGAGTCTCATGCCCTATTGTGACCAACGCTCTGATTCGGTTTGATTGTCCATGGCTCCCATGGATGAACATGAGTAGCCACAATCGTGTACGGAGCCACCATAATTTGTCAGATCATAGTGGTTATAAGTACCACATCCTTGATATGATCGTGCAGATGATACTTTGTTTGCCCATCCAGAAGGCATGGAAGATGCGGCATAGGTTGATCCTCCAGAACAACCATTGGGATTGGAGGTCGTCCAGGAAATCGTATTGCCCCCAAAACCTGATAGGTCATAATCGACCCCAATGACCGTGCTGCGGCGTATGCCGGGTGGATTCAGAATATGTTCTGTCGCTTCAGCGGCCTCAAAGTCAGCAGCCAGACGTACAACGCCACCGGAAGCAAAATAGGCAGCCTCGGCAAAGGTTTCAAAGCAGACCGGCTTTGACATCTCCGAATACTTCTCTCCGGGTTGGACCGGCTCGATCTGCACAACACAATGCTCAGCCTTACTGCCATTCGCTGTCGTGGCAGCTGACATTGCCACAGCAAGGGCAATGAACAAGATCAACAACAGTACGATGCGGGGTGAAGCTTTGACATTAAACATGGTTTTCTCCCTATCTCTAATATGCTTTGTGAGAAAGTCAGGTAATTCGTAGAGGTATTAGATTCTGCAATAGCATCCCTCCTTTTTGTCCTTCTTAGCTTAGCGCGCTAACGAACGGTTTAGCACAATAAACCCATCATCCGGGTGACTGCATCTCTATTCTTCATACGGATCATTGCTTTGGAGGCTTACCGATTCAGCAATTTTGATCACGTCTTCCATGTTCAGATCCAGATCGTGAGCAGTTAGCTCATAAGTGAAACCATTAGTTTCCCACGTGATACGAACAACATCTACTGTGGGATCCCATTGCAAGCCAGAGGAGGCTTCATTGGTTTGCCAGGTACCCTTTACAAATAGGGCTTCATTGTCTCCGATCAATACGGTTTCTATCGCGGCTTCATCTACCAGGGCGCCAACGTACTCAGACTCGGGGGCAACCACGATGACCAATTGAGCTGGCGCATTGCTACTCGCAACCTGGTTTTTGCCATATAGGAGTGATACAACAGGCGTCTCTTCCCCTGCGGGGTGGGGAACTTCGCTTATTTCGCCTGAAACCAGAACACCCAAAAAGGTCAAATCATCCGGAACCCAGGCGGGGAGGGGAATCGAGTAGGGGACGATCTCCTGAGCCATTGAAAGCGAGATGGGCTCCTCCATGTTCTCAATTTCGACATGCACAGGTTGGGCATTCTGGAGGTGGTCAGGTTCGACCAGCACAAAGCCGAAGTGTTGCATCCAGTTCGATAACGTCTCCCTAATGCTGGGGGCACACGAAAACAAGGCAACAAGTAAGGCGGCCATCAGAACTGCGATAAGCATCCATCGCTTTGGAGCGAAGTGCTGATTTATGCCCATGATGGTTACAAGAAATCGGCGCCGGGGCACAGGTACCAGAGTTGCAACGTTGTTCTGGATGGGGGAGTGCATTTGATCCTTGTGGAACAACTTCTCGCGCAAGTGCTCTTGCAAGTCGGGATCAGGCACAAAGCGAACTCTGGTGAGCACGTCCTCGATAGGGGACTGTTGGTTATCGTTCTTGTACATGAGCACCCATTTCGTTTTGCAGGCAGTATTTCTGCAGTTTTTTTATCGAGCGATGAAGCATCACAGCCACATGGCCTTTCTTTAGATCCATTATTTGAGCTATCTCTGCGTTGCTCAAATCGCCGCCATAACGTAACGCCACGATCTCTTGCTCAATTTCCGGCAACTGATGCAAACCTTCCACGATCTGCATGAAGCGCTCCCGAAGTTCAAGTGCCTGGTCCGGCGAGGCATGTTCTGCAATGATCTCCGGCAATGCATCGAGAGATACTTGCCTTGCCTGGCGACGTTCCGCCCGGAAGTGATTGCGGATGGTGTTTCGGGCAATGCCAAAGATCCAGTTGCTCAAAGTGCCCTTGTCTGGCTTGAATTGATCGGCTCGCGAAAGTGCAAGCAAGCAAATGTTTGCAGTGAGTTCCTCAGCTGCAGAGCGATCGCTTAGCCGATAGCAAACATAGTTGAACAGCCGCGGCATTTCAGCGCTATACCAATCTTCAAAGCGTTGGAGAAACTCTTGTTCCATACTGCCTTTGTTTGACATATTCAAACCGCAAGTAGCTCTTGCAAGAATAAATACACCGATCGTTCAAAAAAATTACAGGACCTATCTCTATTGTAGGCTGCGAATTGATCTCAAATATGCACCGGAACGATTTTCAAAGATTGCTACAAGGAAACCGTTGGACAAGTGTATCAATTGCGTCGACTTAACATTAACAGTTAAGGCAAACTATGTTGAGGTCTACCGCACCAAATCAGAGGAATAATGGGTAAAACTTCTAAAGCATTCTTGTGAGAACTTGTATGGGAAACGGAACAAAATTATTACTTGTAGATGATGAAGCCGCCATTACGGAAAACCTGACCCCGTTCCTTGAGCGAGCAGGTTTTGACGTTGCTGTTGCCACAAATGGGGCTGAAGCTTTTGACATGATCAGGCAAATCAAACCAGATCTGGTAGTTTTGGACGCCCTCATGCCGATATTTGACATCTAAAGGGTGGAGATCACGGGAATACTGCCCGCTCACGGGCAATCATCTGTTTTACATGCCAAAACCGCCAGTGGATACCAGCGGTTTTGCGGCTGGAGTATTTTCAAGCTATTTGTTTGTGTTTACCATTGTGCAAAGTAGGGGTATATCCAACATATGTAATCTGGCCAGCAGCAATTTTTTTCTAAGCAATTGAGTATTGATTGCCTTGCACATTTAATGTATGCTTGCCAGAGGAAGGAGATTTGTGGAGATGGCCTGGAGGACATCTCTTGACCACAACTGCCTATATTAATATTTGGTCATCGCCCAGAGAACATCCTGGGGCATTCCAGAATGGCAAAAGCTATCAATGGGGAGTGACCTGCACCCAATATATGTACCACCGATTATGAGACTTTCATAGGTTGAGAGCGAGGAGAAGGGGGTAAAACGGCCTCGGGCACTGGTGGTTGATAGCCGAGAGCACTGTGAGGCCGGAGAGTATTGTAGTGCCTGCGCCACATTTCGATCAGAACTTGAGCCTCCTTGAGGGAATAGAAGATCTCCCCAGCCAACAGTTCATCGCGCATCTTGCCATTGAATGATTCAATATAGCCGTTCTCCCACGGGCTGCCCGGTTCGATAAACAACGGCTTGACTGACAGCCTGTCCAACCAATGCTGGACACGTTTGGCGGTAAACTCCGAGCCATTGTCCGAGCGGATATGCACGGGCACACCTCGTTCACAGAACAGGTCAGTCAAGACCTCCAACACATCCCGATGAGTGAGCCGCCGGGCCACACGCACTGCCAGGCATTCCCGGGTGTATTCGTCGATGACGTTGAGGATGCGGAAAGGCACGTCGTTGTGGGTGCGATCCTGCATAAAATCATAGCTCCACACATGTTTGGGGAATTCTGGCCGCAAACGCACAACTGACCCGTCATTCAATCATAGACGACCCCGCTTAGGCTGTTTGGGGGGGTACTTTGAGTCCTTCCTGTCGCCAAATACGTTGCACCCTTTTGTGATTGACTACCCAACCCTCCTTGCGCAGCAGGGCGGTCACTCTTCTATACCCATAACGGCCATATTGGCTGGCCAGGGCGACGATGCGTTGGCGCAGCAGCTCTTCATCATCAGCCAGGCGTTTGCTATAGCGTTGTGTGCTTCTGGGTTGCCCGATCACCCGACAAGCGCGGCGCTCGGAGACAGGTAAGGCTTCCAGTACCTGCTGCACAGCCTCTCTCTTCCTGTCAGGAGCAATCACTTTTTTGAGAGCACCTCCTTGAGAATAGCATTGTCGAGGGATAGATCGGCCACCAGAGTTTTCAGGCGCCCATTCTCTTGCTCTAATTCCCTGAGTTTTTTAGCCTGTGTAGTATCCAGCCCCCCGTACTCCTGGCGCCAGCGATAATAGGTCTGCTTGCTGACCCCCAACTGTCTGGCTACTTCAGGAACCGCATAGCCCTGTGCAATGAGAACCTCGGCTTCTCGAAGCTTCATGATGATCTGCTCGGTTGAAAAACGTCTTTTCTTGGGCATAACCTGCCTCCATTTTCGTTCCAAATCGTATCATTTCATTTGGAACCGATTTGGGGGTGCAGGTCAACCAGCTCCATGCCGTCAACATCTGAGGTCAGGGTAGTGCCGATGCGCGGGTCAGCCCTTTCTGTCGGAGTTGGAATGTTGGTATTGGTCAGAAGAGGAGGAGTGGGCGACGGGGGAGAGGTGCAGGCAGACACAGCCGTGAGAACAAATGCAAAAGAACATGAAAGCAAGAAGTGGAGACCAAAAGTGGGTGTGTTTTGTCTAGCATTGCCTTTGTCCTCATGGAAATTCAGGATGTTCTCGGCATGCGCGTTGAGGTCATAGTGGTCTGCGGCAATGTCCACTTCAATGCGGCGCACGAAGTCGGTTAGTAGTCCTTTGATGCGGTCCAGGATCATTTGGCGAGGGATCTTAACCAGGATCTGGCCTGTTTACGTGTGGTGGAGAGGCAAATTCGCCCCTTAGTGCGTGCAGTCCCTTCATTTTCTTACCACAAATTAATAGACAATTGTCAATTAACTATGTCGATCCATTGTTGTACAATCTTGAAAGTGCCTCATGATGGAGAGTGGAAGGGATGACATTCGAAGGAATCTGAATTGTTTGATAACGCGTCACTTCGATCTCTAGTTAAGGGTGCTGTTCTTGGGGGCATCGGATTTGCGCTTTGTTTTTCGATTCTGCGCTTGTTGATTATTCCAATTATTGCGCCCGATAGATTGATAAATACTTACCCAGCTATAAGCATATTTTTCGTTGTAGGGATTGTAGTGTATTTACTAGCGATCACCCGACTGGGGAGTCTTATCGGCTTTTTTCTTGCCTATCAGCAAAATAATCCGATGCGCAACAGGTACATACGCGCTGGATACATTAGTTTTTTTGTATCCCCTGGATTGCTTATTTGGCCTATCTGGGGAGCAACACTAGTTTTTACTACGATCTTCAGTCAATTTGTAGGCGAAGCGGGAAGTGTTGATGTTTATGTGCCCGGTCTTCTTAATGCTCCAAAGGTCTGTGGAATTGTTTTTGGCATTGTTATTGGCACTGTATTTGGTGGAGCTTATGGGTGGATCGCCTTTAGAAATATGCGTAAGGCGATTGCAGCTTTTTTCGTGGGCGGGGTTGGTTTTGGATTGGCAGGTTTTTTTGGTGGAGGGATATTTCCCCTTTTTGGCTGCATCAATTTCGAATCCGTGGATTGGTACTTGGTGTGGAAAACTCCTCTGCATGCAGCTTTGTTTGGCAGCATTGGGGGCGTTGCTTTTGGATTATTCAGCAGCATCAGTGAAACCTTTAATAATATTGAAAGCAAAAATTTGAGGGCCTAATAAATCACCAACCACATTGAGGTGGATATGTACAATTAAATATTGAAGAGAATCAACCTGTGATTGAGAATCTTTTCTTAGGCACTCCTGGCAATAAACGTCGTTTGAAGCTTGTTGTGGAAGAGTCTGCTTTGGATGATCTGGTCAACGAAAAGTAAGATGATTGTGAGTCGGGAGTATGCTCTCTATTTGGGGTGTGATTTCCCAGCACATCAGGTTTTTATGATAGACAATTGCCTATTAACGAAGCCGGGCGTTTGTTGTACAATTTTTGGCGAATTGAAGGTGGAGAGTTGAGCCAGCCTCTGTTAGGAGGTAGTAGACTTGTTTCTAAGGCATTCACTACAAGCTGTTGTTAAAGGCGCCATTGCTGGTGCTGTTGGATTTGCTGCTTGTTTCCTCATAATTAGGCTTGTGATAGACATAATATTTAGACCTGTTGTGCTACCTAATTGGGACCCATACAATATTTATTTTGTCCTAGGGGGGGGGCTACTCTATATAGTAGCAATGCTCCGCTTGGGCGGCGTTGCGGGATATATCCTCGGTTTTTTTGAACCTGATCGAAGCCGATACATACGTGCAGCCACCATTGGATTTCTAATCTCGCCCGGCATTTTGATGTGGCTTATCTGGGGAGCCTCAATGCTGAATTACATGCTTAGATCAGGAACCTACATTATGGTTGGTGAAGACGTTCCAGTATCTGCCCAAGGGCTCATCGTACACCCCTCCATGTGTGGCTTAGCCTTTGGAATTACAATTGGAGTGGTAATGGGAGTCACCTATGGATGGGTGGCTTTCAACCGCTGGAAAAGCTCAATCATCGGGGCCGTTGTTGGGGCCATTGGATTTGGATTAGCTGGGTTGCTATTTGGAGGAATTTTCCCATTTTTCGCGTGCCTTGATTTTGATCAGCAAACTCAGATATTTATTTGGTCCACTCCGTGGCATGCATTAGCATTTGGTTTTGTAGGGGGAGGGGCAATTGGGACTTTCCATGCATTGAGTGCACCATCCAAAATTGGTAAAGGCAAAAATTCTTCATAACATTTTTAAATTAGAAAAGAAGCGAGGCGGAAATGAACATTCGGAAGAATCTGACTAGCTGCAATTTCCCTGAGATATTAGATACTCGTAGTAAGCGAAGTAGTAACCGGAATGGACCTGCAATCCTACTTGGAGTTCTCATATTTGCATTACTTTTGGGAGGATCAGTATCACCCCCAAGCGCAAAAGCGGCAAATTCCGCAGTTGTGGAAAGCTTATTGATTCAAGAACCAACACCAGAGCCATTGCCGGGAGCATCTGTCGGTTCTGTTGAAGATTTGGTAGTCCCTCTCACACAAACCATTCAGCAGAGTAGCCAAAGCCAATCAGTTACATATAACACATTCGAGCCCATAGGCACACACTATTCGTTCCCAATGAACCTGACGAACATGGATGGCTTGCAAGCGGGGAGTCCAGCAATCGTGATTGAAGATGACGACACGATTCATCTTGCATATGAAGAGTTTTCAGGCGGGAATCTTGATGTCTTCTACCATTATTGGGATGGGATGAGTTGGCTTCCTGCAGTAAATGTGAGCAACATTCTTGGGTTAGACCACACGGAACCAAAAATAGCCGTAGATTCCACCGGGACTGCCCACATCGTATGGTGGGGGCAGGATACACCTGGCCAATTGCGCAATGAAATCTATTATGCTTCATGTGATGTTGTTGCCAGTATTGTTAGCTGTACAGCTCCCGTAGCCTTGTCTGAGCCCAGCACATATGTTTGTGGACCCGGGGGAGACCCAGCTAATCACATGCCGGACATTGCAATAAATTCAGATAATGAGATCATGGTCGCGTGGTCAACGGATGTCGCGGTTATTTCGCAAGATTCTATTCTTTATGCAACCTGGGATGCTGTTAGTGATCCTGTTCCATCTGCCCCAACAGGCTGTGTTCCCAAGGACTTTAACGGATTTGCTACAAGGGCAAGATTGGCAGCGTACTCGACTGGATCCTTCGTGCTTGCTTTTGAAGTAAACATCACTGTTGATTTCCGGGTGCCGGGAATTTATTTCACACAGTATCAAAACGATGTTTGGGATTCAAGCCCCCCCCAAATCTCCAGAGGAGGTGATAATCCTGAGATTCTCATTGGACCTGGAGATGCACTCCATCTTTCCTGGTGCTTAAATCATAGTCAGGCTTATTGGAATTCAAATCTGCCCCCCGCACCTTTTGAACTTGTTGCGCAAGAATGCTACGCAGATACGGAGCAGGGTACAGTGGTCATACCCAATGGACGTGCGCCAGCAATGGCGTTCGACCCAGTAGGCGATCTACACCTAGTTTTTGCTTCCGATGGCGAACTCTATGAAGCAATCAGAAATGACATTGATGGCTGGGCCAACCCAACGATCATTGCCCCAGCTCTGGGCATAATACCGTCCCCTTCTATAGATGCTGATTCTCAAGGCATTTTGCACCTGCTTTGGGAGGGAAACGAAGATCCGCTCCAGCCGTCCGATGGAGAAGACTTATTCTACGCCACCTGGAAAGCTTATGATTGTCCAGCGGAGGCACAAACAACAGTATCCCAAGATGCCCTTGACATCGCCTTGACCTATCATCCAGATCAGATCGTTCCTTACTGCCAAAATCGCTACGATGGATTGTCGATTCAACCGGACCCTACTTTTTCTGGTTTACCTGATGGACTCAACGGATTCGAAGATTTAGCTGAACTGATTGAAAATGCGCGATACGAAGTCTTACTGGCTAGCTTTGCCTGGACCGAAGACCCAAACCCCCAAGACCCCCCTATCTATCCGGGAGAGATCTTTGCGGACGCCATAAAGGAGCTATACGATAAATTTATAGCAGAGCCTGAATTGTATCCTCGCGGGATAACTGTGCGCATCTTTTGGGGGAATTGGCCAGCAAATCCAGCAAAAGACCCAAAAATCATTATTCTGGAATTCTTAGATGCGGCGGGAATTCCTTCTATGGATTATACGCATCCACAGACTGGCCATAGATGGTTGATCGAATTAGGGCAATATCAATTTGGGCACACTAACCTATTCAATATACCTGGAGCAGCACTAGAAGCGAAATCCAGCCATGGGAAGTTTCTTGTTGTTGATGGGCAAAATGTAATGGCCATGGGTTTCAACATGAGCAAGAATGGGTTAAATGACGATGACCTGGGTATTCGGATTACCGGGCCAGTGGCACAATTTTCCCGCCAATCATTTGACCACTTGTGGAGCACGTCAGATGTTTATTTAGATTGCAACTTTTTTGTTGTGGATATTCTTGCCTCCTGTACTGGTCCATTAAGTGGTAATGTGCTGCATGTCCCTGAAGTCATGAAATACACCCCTGCTCACGAAAATAGTGATGCCTTCTCGCTCTTTCGAAATCACTTCATTGCTTTTAACGAAGCCGATAAGCTAATTGAAGCGACCTTGGGAGCTGCAACAAGAAATATCAATGCCTCCGTCTCGAGTTTTACACTCAATGATACTAAAATCCCAGATCCAAATTTTCACGGGCCAAACGATTTCCTGGAAATCCAGCACGGGCTTGCCCAGGCGATAGAAACAGCGGCAGTTAACGATATCGGACCATCAGAGTTTCCTGTTCGTGTGATTATGAATCAAACAACATTGCTAGTGGATCGGTATATTTTCCACCAGAATGAATTAGGCAGACAAGTTTTTCGCAAACATTTAAATAACGTCTACCTGGCCAATCCGGGATTATTCAACAATCATGACCTCAACGACTATATAGAATTTGGATTGTGGAGCTCAAATACTCTAGGGCACCACACGAAGGCATATTCAATAGATGGGCATTTTGTTGTGGTTGGGAGCCAAAATTGGGATCATGTATCGTTTGGCAGCGAAGAAAATGGCGACAAATATTCACACGCGGAATACAGTTTGGCTATTGACAATATAGATGCCGCTGATGACTTCGATGAGATATTTGATCATCATTGGGATAACAATGTAGAAATTGTGCAAGATGTTTTTCCGGGAAGTGACATCACAACCGTTGTGAATGATGCGCAAGCTGGGGACTATTTAGCCTTGACAGAAGGTGTATATGAAGCAAACACTGCGATAACAGTGGATAAGCCCCTCACTCTGGTTGGCCTTGGAAGCGTGATCCAGCCAGCACAAGGCTTTGCGAACGCCGGTTTGCTTCTCTCTCCTGCCAAGCAACAAACATCTCCATTGCTACGCATCACCTCAAGCAATGTGCGTATCTTTGGGCTAACCTTCAAGAATGCCTCTGGCTTTGCCATTGAAATTGGTGATGGATCCAACCAACCGCTAGAGAATATTTTCATAGCGAATAGTGTGTTTGACAATAACGATGCCGGTGCTATTCGGATTATCGGTCCTGCATCTAGCAATATTCAGTATTCAATCCAGGGCAATACGATAATTGGTGGCGAAGTTGGGGTTTTGATTGATGTCCAAACAGCATCGGCGGCGACAGCTTCAATTGGAAGCAACATATTTACTGGTCAGAGCATTATTCCTGTAGATATTGCTGGTTTGCATGATGGCGGGGTTGATTATCACAATAATCTGTTCGACAATTGTATTCGCGCAATTGACGGGAGTTGCCCGCTTGAGTGGAATCAGGGGGAATTAGGGGGGACCTCAATCGTTGCGAATAACGTATTCAACCTAGATCCCGCCATCGTGAATCCTGCTGCCGGCGAATATTATTTGCATAATGATTCACCGGCAATTGATGCTGGGGAATTCGTAAACCTATTAGGAGATAATGAGGAAGATTCTAATCTTCGGATGGACATTGGTGCATTTGAGCATCCAATTGATCCGCATCCAGAGATACTCGGAATTACGCCAGAAAGTGGCCATCACTTCTCGCCATCTACGCATCCTATGAATATCGATCTGGAGTGGGGATCGAGTTTATCTCCTGCCGGTGGCTACAACATTCAAGTAGCCCGTGACAAGGATTTTACTGATTTAGTTGTAGATGTCAGCGGGCATGGCAGCACAGCCCTGACAGTTAGCCTCTCATCAGGTCTCTATAACTGGCGGGTAGCCTCGGCGGATGCACCAAATGATTGGTCCATCGTGCGTCAATTCGGCATTGAGCCCGTCGACATCGTCGGTCTGGGCTTCCCCTTCAGTGATGATCTAGAAGCCGGGCCAAACAACTGGGCTCCGGAGGGAGATTGGACCTGGACTGACGAAGATGCAACCAGCGGTCTTTATGCCTTCCTGCTTAACCCGGACTACGGCCCGCAGCCGAACACAGACTACAGTCTCATCCTGGATGGCGTCGTGAGCATCCCGGCAAGTGCTGACCGGCCCGAACTGATCTACTACGAATACATTTACCTGAGCAGCACGGACACAGTCTTCACAGTGGACCTCTCTACCGATTTCGGCAACTCATGGACCACGCTGCAAAGCACCACCGGCTCCGCCTTTACCGATGATTGGACGGAACGGCGCATCTCCCTACAAGGCTATCAAGGGGAAAGTGTTATGTTGCGCTATCGGGCAGTGCAGGGTCCCGAGGCGACTTATTCGGATTGGTTCATCGATGACATTTCCATCGATGATCGCGGGCCTGCTCCTGATCTGGGCTTCCCCTTCTTTGATGATGTGGAGGCTGGCAGCAGCGCATGGATCGCGGATGGCGCGTGGGCCATCTCAGAAGAATCTGCCAACAGCCCAACGCACGCGTGGTCGAGCAATCCTGGCCCCTATCCATTGTTCCTGACAGCCACGAACTTCAATTTGGAGCTGGACGGTTCCATCGCTATCCCGGTTGAAGCAGTCGCCCCTGAACTGAGCTACTACCAGACCCTGGTAAACAGTGATCTGGACTCCACCGCCTGGACCGAGATCACTACAGACAATGGCCTGACCTGGACTGTGCTGAACTCTATCTCGGTTGAGGTGACACCGGATTTCGAACAGGTCGTGCTTTCCCTGGATGGTTATCAGGGCGAAACAGTGCGCATTCGTTTCCGCTTTGAAGCGACATTAGATGGTGACGGGTTCAACGATTGGCGCATAGATGATGTAAGCATTGCGGCAGAAAGTGGCGCCACAGCTACGCCTTCAGCGACTCCCACAGAGACGCCAACACCCACCAGCACGCCGACTATCACTCCCACGGCCACTGTGACGCCAACGCAAAGCCCAACAGAGACAGCAACACCAACCATCACACCAACGCCTACGGAGACTCTGACACCCACGATCACACAAACATTCACCGCTACGCCAACACCCACCGCGACCCTGCCTCCAGGTCAATTGGACCTTGACTCCTATGTTCTGCTTGGTGCAGAGGGCGTATACCTGAAACAGAACGCCAGCGTGCACTCCGGCAACATAGGCGCCAATGTTGCCAGTGGTGGCCCCTATCTGGCCGGCAGCGAGGAGACCACCGTAGGCCAGGGTGTGGACATCCTGAATGCGAACTCGGTGGTCCTGGGTGATTCGGTCAAGATCAAACAAGGTGGTCAGGCATACGACGTGCACTACAACGAGCTCACCAACAACGGTACGATCCTGGGCACGGAATATACGCCTTTGAGCCTGCCATTGGTGAGCAGCTTCCCGTCTTTGCCGCCCTTCAACCCGGGCACGGAGGACATCATCGTGGCTTCAGGCGAGACACACACCATCGATGCCGGCAGTTATGCCTTGCTGGACGCCAACCAGAATGCTATGCTGATCTTCTCGGGTGGGGTGTACGAATTTGATGAGTGGGACGTGGGCCTGAGCGTGGACGTTCACTTCCAGGCGGCCAGCGAGATCCGCATTGCGGGCAAGCTGGCTGTGGACCAGAATAGTTATGTTGGTCCCGATCCCGCCGTCAGTGGTCTTGGTGCCACCGACATCGTCTTCTACATCAATGGCCAAAACGGCAACAATGGGAACCTGGGTGCTACGCCCAAGGCGGCCAAGTTCGGTATTGGCGGCACTGTAATTGCCAACGTATACGTACCCAACGGAACACTCTGGCTGCGTCAGAACTCATCCAATACCGGTGCCTTCCTGGCTAAGTGGGTAGTCCTGGGGATAGGCGCGGAGGCAACGCTCGATAGCGGGTGGTAAAAGCGCGAGACATGCAGAAAACCAAGGAGGCGCGTGTTGGTTAGCGCCTCCTTGGTTGATTAATAACGCACCAATCAAATCTGTTTGTCCACAACTCAAAAGCATTAAATCTTCGCCTTAAATTCTGTTCCTCTTAGTTGTTGTGATCAGCAGGGTGGGGGATACGTTCGACCCAAGAAGGAGTATCGGATTCCGACCGTCATCGAAGAAGTAGATACAAAGGGTGCCTCCCATTTTCGCGCGTAAATATCCGCTAAGAGAGCAGAGAATCAGCACCTTTTTTAGGGAAGCAGGGACTTAACCAACACTAAATACTTCCAGTGGGAAATTTTTGGGCCTAACGAATTAGAGACAAACTTCTTCCTTATTCATGACCGTGACCTGGGCACTGTGTTACGCTGGCCGACCACCCTGGAATTCGATGTTGTAGATTTTACCTTCTCTGGGCATGGGGTACTTGTCATGCGGTCCAGGGATAATGTTCTCTATCTTTTTGAGCCTGGCACTGGCGAGCTGCTCGGGCATCTGTCCTTTGGGTCCGGGACTGACCAGGACCAGTGGCTCAATTTCGCACTCACTGCAGATGGTGCGCGGCTTTTCACGGCCTCACCCAATACTCCGGTCCAGGTTTGGCAAATGCCAACAGTGGAAGGTTCTCTGGAAGATGACCTGGTCGAAGAACTGGATGTGATCACTTTGACACCCATCACTCCCACACCGTATCGTTCACCGACAGCAACCTACACCCTACAGCCGCCCACGGCGACATTCACAGCCTCGGTAACGCCGGGCCCACCCGTACGCCTGTTGCGAAGTTTCGAAGTAGAAGGAAATATCCTGGCCTACTCTCCAGGCGGGGCTACGATCGCGGTGACCTGCGCCTGCATCACACCCCAGAGCATCAAGATCCTGGATGCACAGAGTGGACGCGAACTACAGAGGCTTGAGAAGCCCCTCTCGGATAAATCGTTGCAGGGGCTGCGCGATCTGGCCTTCTCGCCAGACGGGCAGTGGCTGGCGGCGGCAGGTGTGGAGGGTATCGTTTTTATATGGGACCTGGAAAGTGGACTGGTGGTTCACACGCATAATGTTGGTTCCTGGATCCATAACCTGACATTCTCACCTTGGGGAGAGTATCTGGCGTTTGGTGGTGTCGCCACTGACAGCAAGAGTGGTCTGATTTCGATAGAGGGTGACATTTTGGCCTCGCTTTGGCCTGATCGCATCATTGACTTTGCTTTCTCCCCAGACGGTCGCATGCTCGCTTCTGCACACAAGGAAGTTGGCTCGAGTCGAGGTATACATGTGTGGGACCTTGAAAACTGTATCGCACGTGAAAGGGTCTATTGCACGGAATTGCTGGCTCCGTTCAATATTGAGGCGGGAAGTGACCCCTCATCCACGAGTGTGACGTTCTCCCCGGATGGAAGCTTGCTGGTTGGCGTCATGAATTATGAGCTGCGCATCTGGGATCTCATGACGGGGACCGAGTTGAATTGGCCAATGAGTTATCGTCCCCATGACCTTCAGTTGCAAAAGGTCGCGATTTCCAGCCAGGGCATATTGGCAGCCGGTGATCGGGACTGCAACATCAATCTGTTGGTTCCAGAGACCGGCGAATTGCTAGCCACCATCGACTTCGATGATAAGGGGGACGACATCTGCTACTTCGATATGGCTTTCTCACCGGACGGGACAGAGCTGGCGATCACCAATTTCTCACAGCCGCTAACGATCTGGTCCTTGCCAGGACCTTAGAGCGAATAATAGCCGGGCGGCAGCAAATTGGAGGAATTCTTGAGATTCCAGGCCCAGAAGTACAAGACAGCGACAACTTTCACGTGGCTATTCTTCAAAGTCATTCCGGTGCTTTCCGGAATTGTCTAGTTTCTATTATCTCAGCTGAACCGCATAATTTGATGATCAGCAACCTGGCCTTTTCGTGGAGTTATGGCACACCCCAATAACTAGTGGTACCACCCCAACTGATCGAGAGGAAGAATCTTCCTGTTGGATGAAATGCGACCTGTGGGATCCAATCTGCCTGACCGGGTGTTTCGTAGATGATCTCCTGGGTTGCGAGATCACACAGGGCGATGTGATTGTCATGGGCAATTGCCAACAAGCGTCCATCCGGGTCGAAGGCAATCTCTCTGATAATGTTGTGCACTTCCGGTTGACAAGTCCCGATCCATTCACTGTTTTCCATGTCCCGAACGACAACGTTGTCTGCTAATGACGTGGCAACAGCCAGTAAATTGCCCTCTGGATTCATTGTGATCAAGAATGCGTCTTCAGGCACGTTTAATTGGGAGATCTGTTGCCAATTCCCCGTATCCCAAATTGCCAATGTGCCGTCCCCCAGTAAACCCAGCAGATGTTCCCCGTTGGGGGCGAAGGTGAGAAACTTCCCATACATGTGCTGAAGTAGCGCAACTCTCTGGCCACTTGAGATTTCCCAAATCCAGACCCCCCCGGTCTGCGAACTTACTAGAAAGCGCTCATCCGGGCTTATCCAGAAATTGCGCCTCCCATGCAGATCGGGTTTGCCTTCCAGTACGCGCGTGTCTTGCATCTCGCCTGAACCGGGATCCCAAAAGGTGAGGCGCGCTTCCCACAAGTTTTCGTTTTTTTCTTCGCCAAAAATGAGCACCTGGTTGGTTGCATCAAGATAAGAAACGCGGGGATCAAACAAGAACCCTGAATTGAAACGCTGCAGCGTTGTGCCGCTAAAGGGATCACGCAGTAGAACGAAGTCATCGTGCTCGGTAAGCAGCACGCCACCGTCTGGGGAAAAAGCGAATGATGAGGTGAGCTTGATATGCTTCTCGATCTGCGCCTCGAGCATTCCGGAAATCAGGTTATAGATTTCAGCTGGCTGATTGTCATAAGCAATGAATAGCTTGCTTTGATCGGGGTGGAAAGCAAATGTAGTGACCCAGCCGCCATGATCACTGAGGACGACTTCATTTCCGGAAGAGCGCATGCCAGTAAGCCAGAGGTGTAAGGCTGCAGGCGCCTGTGAGGTGAATGTGTTTTGATGTGTATGAAGGGTAAAATTATTTTCGCCAGATATATCTTGTTCTGGAATCTTTTGGAGTGTGCCGGTATTCAGATCCCAGAGGATCAGGACACCATCAGTATCAAAGCCCGCGAGCGCAGTACGGCCCTGCCAATCCACAAAGTAGACACTCGGGAAGTACTCATTGCGGTCTGGGAAGGTGTGGCGCAGAACGCCGCCCTCAACCTCCCAAAGTGCGAATCGGTCGCGCTGCTCCTCGCTAGTTTCCCTGGTTACAAATAAGTCCCCATCCGGACTGAATTGATAATCAATACTGCCCGGTAGATAATAGAGGACTTCGCCGTCATAGGCACCGCGCATGTAGATGTTGTTGTCAAAATATGTAGCCAGCAAATTGGGTTCTGTGGGGCTGAAGAGCGGACGAATGTGACCGGGTATGGCATGTAATACCCCGCGCAGTTCACTATCCCAGACCAAGGTGCAGTACTCGCGTCCATACAGCATTTCAATGGCCAACAATTTCCCACTCGAATTGAAACTAACTCTCCCCTGACTGCCTGAACACCAATGGAGTGGGTCAATAGGCAGGAGGTCTGTGCGTTCGAGGGTTTCTAAGTCCCAAAATTCCAGGTTGTCCCTTGAAGTCGCAAGTACCAGCAAGTTGCCGTCCGGACTTAAGGCGCTACCGGTGACTTCGTTGCTGGCATCGAGGAAGTTGATGAGCGTGTACGTGATGCCATCGTATACAGAAACACCTGCTTCTCCAATCACTAGCAGCAAGCTGCCATCTGATGTCCAAAAGGAGTGACTGGCTTCTCCCAAATTGGGTCTTGCTAGTTCCATGATTTCTGCAGCATTCTCTGGTGTAATCTTTTGCCAGGTGGGAGGGGGGAACCTAGTCAGTTGTGGGGAGGAGGATACAGAAGGGGGGACCGTAGGGCTGGGAAGGACAGGGTGTGGCAAATCCGGCCTGGGTGGTGTGCAGGCCGAAAAGAGCACAAGGAACAGAAGCATTTGCATAAGCCCCACATTCTTCATGCCCGGCATAGTACTCTAAGAAAGGTTATTTTGGTATGAGAACTTTAAATCCACCAGTGAAGCCTGAATATTCTGGGAATTGCGCAATCATCCCCTAATTCTTCCGCGAGTAAAAGACTTGTTCCTAAAGAACCGTAATGGCTTTCCGCATAGATGAGGCTCAATCATGGGGAATACCCCATAAGCGTACCGTCGTATCACCACTTCCGGTTGCCAGAGTTTGTCCATCGGGCGACCAGGCTACCGTGTGGACCATGGCAGTATGTCCTTCAAGAACGGCAAGTTCTTCCCCGGTTTGTGCGTCGAACAGGTAAACCTTGTGGTCTATTCCTCCCATGGCCAGGATATTGCCATCCAGCGACCAGGCCACACTGAACATCCTAACCGTTGGTTCCAGGAATACCTCCAATGCTTTACGCGTGTAGGGGTTCCATAATCGTACGCTCTGTAGACGATCGGCGAATCCTGATTCTACAGATACCAGCGAGTGACCGGTGGGAGACCAGGCCAAAGCCTGCACTGTATTGTGTCCTTTCAGCACGGCTAGCTTTTTCGCAGTGTGTGGGTCCCAAAGGCGCACATAGTTATTTACGTGTGAAGTAAAAATGAACTCAGTGTCAGTAGTAGCCAGAAAGCTGCCATCCGGCGACCAGGCAACGTCCAGGGGAGCCGTTGAGTGGGGTAAGGTCGCCAGTTCGTTTCCCGTTTGAGGATCCCACAAACGGGCACTCCCATCAAAACTTGAAGTGGCGAGGATCATTCCATCCGGTGACCAGGTGACCCCGGTGAGCGGTCTGATGTGTCCCGTGATCGTGCGCAGATATGTCCCGCTGTGCGGACCCCAAAGGTAAGCGAGATTGTCGTGCCCTGCCGTAGCGATCGTTTTTCCGTCAGGCGACCAGGCAGCTGCATTCACAGGGCCGGTATGCTCTTCAAACAGGATCAACTCCTCGCCTGTTTGCGGGTCCCAGAGCCGTGCGACCTGATCGTCCCCTACGGAGAGCAGCATCTGCCCGTCTGGCGACCAGGCTACATCGCGTACCTGGTCAATATGTCCATTGAGCGCAACCAGGTCTTCAAAGTGGATCGGTCCCCATATGCGCACAGCATGATCTTCGCTCACCGTTGCCAGGTATCGACCATCGGGAGACCAGGAGAGGTCCCACACGTAATCGGCGTGTCCTGTCAGCGTGAAAAGCGCGTTCCCTGTTTCGGCATCCCAGAGGCGCACGAGCCCATCGATACCTACGGTCGCAAGCATCCGACCATCCCGCGACCAGCTGATCAGGTGAATGGCATCGCGATGATCAAGCAGGGTGCGCGTCTGTCTGGATCTTGAGTCCCAGAGCTGCAAGGATGAGTAGTTGATCGCCATGGCCAGTGTGCGCCCATCGGGAGACCAGGTAGCATTCGCGGGCTGCACGCGATGATTATCGAAGCGAACCAGCTCTTCTCCGGTTCCTGGATCCCATAATCGCAAGGTGTTGTCGTCCATACGCCCGGTTGCAAGGATTTTCCCGTCCGGGGACCAGATCAGGCTTTTCACTCTGCCGCTGAGCCCTTGCAGCGTAGCCAGTTCCTCTCCTGTCTTTGGATCCCACAGGTGGACTGCCTTTTCGCTGACTTCAGGATCCATCACTTCCTCGCCAGTTTGGGGATCGATTTTCTTTGTAGCGATCTCACCTCGTCCGCCGGTCGCAAGGACCTGTCCGTCTGGCGACCAGGCAACAATTAGGTCGTCGTCGTCATGCTCGGGGATAAGGGTTAGCTTTTCCCCAGTATTGCGGTCCAAGAGGTATATGATGCCACGATCCACAGATGTCACCAGTGTATTGCCGTCAGGTGACCAGGCGTGGAAGGAACTGCTGCCGACCTTTGCCGGTAACTCGACCTCTTCCCCAGATATAGGATCCCAAAAGCTTTTTCGCCCCTTTTGAGAGATCAATAATAAGGAGCCGTCAGGTGACCAGCTGATTTGCCCCACAGGCCGGTCGTTGTCCACCAGTGTACGTAACTCTTGGCCTGTTTGGAAATCCCACAATTTAACTGAATTGTCCTCACTTGAAGTTGCCAGCATTTTGCCGTCTGGGGACCAGACCACCTTGAGGACTGCACCGGTATGCCCCACCAGAAAACGCAGATCCAACCCAGGACCGAAGACGGCTACTTCCTGGACTTGAAGCATGTTCTCCCGAGTGAGTGCATTTGGGCCCAGGGTAGGCGCGATGAGGTCAGCGTAATGAGTTGCCGTTGCATCCAGTGCCCTTTGGCTTGGACCGCAAGCGCTCAGAAAGAGTAGCGCTCCGACGAGAACCGGCAGAATGCGCCAGGTCGATTTCAACGGCTCATCACGTTGGTAAGTTGAGAAGAGAGTGGCCATGGCCATTGAGACTTTATCTATTTCCCTTCGATCCGGACCTCGTCACTGTTGGAATAGCCCCAGATCAGGGGATCGTACATCGCGGAGATTTGCGCAGGTTTGGCAATAAAGGTCCCTGGTGAGATCGCGCGCGCCATATAGCGATAGGTGCGCAGGCCTGGTCGTGGGCTCGTAATAAAGAAGATCACACGGTCGTGCCGGATCTCCTTGAAGTTGTAGCCATGATCCTGCCAGAAGAACCTGCGAATGCCAAATGTAGAGTCCAGGTCGGGGTAGTCATCGGCGATGCCAGTGAGCACCTCATGAGAAGTAGAATTCAGGCCTTCGTTGAGCGCCTCCAAGCCGCCTGGTAGGAAATCTTCCACCATCACATACCAGGTGTCTTTCGGCACCTCAACGGACAACTGGACCAGCACAAGCTGGCCCTCTTTGATCGTCTTCAAGGGCTCTCTGGTCTCGGGATCGAGGAATTCGCGGGCAACTAAGATGCCATCTGCCGCGATCCGGGTCTCCTGCTGGTAGAAATCATTTGTGAGCACGTAGTATAAAAATGTGTCCTGATCCCCTTCTATCCGTATGTCGTGCATCCCAACGGTCAATTCATCCGCCGGGATCGAAATGCTATGACTAAGCTGGTCTTCACTGAACTCACCGCTGGCCACTTCTTGATCATCGATGAAAACCGTGAATGCCGTGTTAGCCGCAGACTGGCGCGTGTACAGTAGGTAGTCGGTGAGGGCTAGAATGCTGAAGGCTGTCTCATTCGTTGTGCCCCAGCCGTAACGCTGACGTTTGGACATGAGCCAATCCACCGCGGGTTCCAGCAACTCACTATTGGGATCCACCTGCAGCATAGCGATTAGGACCATGGCTGTCGTGCGTACGTCCGAGGCCATGGTCTTGGAACGATAGTAGCCGTCCATGCCACCCAAGCCCCACCAGGCCCGGTCATTACCAGTTTGGACTTCTGCCACAATCAGATCCCACAAGGCTTGAGCCTGCGCTTCATCGCCCAGTGTTTGCAATGTGACTACCAGGGTTGCCATGGCGAAGACATCCAGGCCTTCGCTTTGTGCGGCGAGCTGTTGGCTGGCTTCTAAGTCACCAAGACCAGCCTGGGCCATACTGTATAGGGCGAAAGCGCGTGTGCGAGGATCCATTTCGTTCAAATGCTCCGATAGCCATTGGCTACCGTCGCCCAATACATTAGGATCGACCATATAGCCTGCTTCTGATATGGTGGAAAGGCCAAATAAGACCCAGGCCGTCTGGTAGGCATCAGAGCGATCGTCATACCACCAGCCCCAGCCACCATCCACGTGTTGTAAGGCGTTAAGGCGCTGAATGCTGGCTTCGACCTTGCCCTCAAGCCCAACCGATGCCTGTCGGTCAACGAGTCCGAGGGAGTCAAATGCGCGCCCTACTACTGCGTTCGGAAGCGCGCGACTCATTACCTGTTCAACACAGCCGTAAGGGTAACCGGTGAGGTATTCGACACCGGAAAGCACATTTCCGGCAATCGAACTGTTGATCTCCAGTTCGATCTGGCTAATCGCGTGGAGGTCCGGCGGGACTTCGATCTGCGCAGATAGTTCACCGGTAAATGTTCCAGCTTGCGTGGCTGCCGTTTGGACAGCCATGGGGGCCACGGGGACAGATATAACGATATCGTCCCGGCCTGTGCTGCTGCTGGCGGATACCTGAATATCGATATCCCCAACTGCACTCGCTTCCGCTTGCCACACAACGACCTGCGATTTGCCCGCAGCTATGGAGATCGATTGTGAGTGCTCATCCTGGATCAACAATCCGCCACTGACCGCTGAAACATCGAAGTTGGCATCCTTCTCTGAGAAGTTGTGGATGATAGCCGAAAAAGTAAGCTGGTCGCCTTCTACCAGACTGCGCGGTGGCAGGGGGCGCACGACCACGGGCTTTTGTGTAAGGACGTTGATGCTTTGGTCACCAACCGCGGCGGCCTTATTAATAGCGCGGGCCGTCAAGCGCCAACTGGTGAGCGTATCCGGGAGGGTAATGTCGAGGGTCGCCTCACCGTTGGCGTCGGTCACAACCGATGGCAGCCACACGACCGTATCTGGAAAATCGCTGCGCGGCGCTGTAAAGGGAAATGCCTCACTACCCCCGCCACCTCGGTCACCTGTGTATAACAGGCGCCAGGGTGACATGCTATCGTACCAGTACACTCCCAGGGCCCGCGGACTGTAGAAACTGTCATGAATTGGTCCCGCAGGATCGTCTGCCAGCAGGAAGATAGCCTCATCGATAAGTGCCAGGGATAGTTCAGCCTCGACAGGCTTACCCCAATGATCGGTCACGCGCAGCGTGAAGTTGGCTTCATCACGAGGGCCATAGATCTCCTGGTCAGGTGTGATCTCGATAGTGAGTTCATTTTCAGTATCGGGTACGTCAATGCGCAGATAGTCAACGGCAAGTTTGCTGTCGGCAGGCGTACCATAGTTGCCGTATTCTCCGCCTGGAGTTGTATCCTGGGCGCGCCATGCTTGCAAAACAACATACACGTTCGGTGCGTAATTGCTTTGGATAGGAATATCCAGGACCGTAAAGGGGGCTTCGAGAGTAACAATACGCTCTTCCAACACCTTGCCGCGTTCGATCGTCAGCAAGGCTTCGCCATCGAAACTCGATTCGACAATGATCTGGGCAGTGTCACCCTGAGAAACCTCCCCTAGTTCTGCACGCATTTGAAGTGTGCCGCCAAAATCACTATACCAGGGTCGCACAAAGTCATGCACGTAGAGGTAGCGCGAAGTGCGAATGCGGTTGCCTTGACTGTCCTCCGCGGCGGCTTGCAGCTTATAAAAACCGTTTTCAATCCCTTTAAGGTCGACCTCTGCCAAACCATCGGCATTGGTCATAAGCGTATAGGTTTCGTCCGTTTTATAGTCTCCAAGTCCTCGATCCCAACGTGTGAGGTTGACGGTCACCTCGCGGTTGCTGACGGTGGCGTCCAGGACGGGGGAGAGCACGACCGATACCGGAATCGGGTTATCAGGCTGGTAGAGATAGCGGTCGGTTTGGATGGACAGCGTCGTGTCCTGCTTGTAGACCCGCACAGTTGTGAACGTACTGACAAATTGGTCGGAGCCATCGTCCGCTGTGACCTCCACACCCCACAAGGTGGATAGATCGTAGTCGTAATAGCTTACGCCATCACCGATCGGGGCGCTTTTTTCAAAACTAGCGTAGCCTGCACTGTCTGTGCGTACGAATTGTTTGACATCGGAAGGAAGCCAGCGATACTGGGAGGAATCACTAAAGATCGGGTCTGCACAATAATAGCAGGTGATGAGCTCATACCATTTCACTGTAACCGAAGCATCTGGAACGGGTTCGCCAAACAGGTAGTTTAGGTTGACATCAAAACGGGCTGTGTCACCAACCACGTAAACATCTGCATTACTCTGTACCTCGATCGCCATGTCAGGTTTTTTGTATTCCTGCACTTTGAAGAATTGACTGTACGTTGCCCCCTCGATCTCAAGCTCGATCGAGTATGTGCCTAGCATGGCGCCATCTGCAATGCTGAAAGTACCATGGATCGTTCCGAACTCGTTCAGGACCCCTTCTTCGCGATGCACGATGTTCTTGCGTGGGTCACGGATGACGAGGTCAATCTCAAGGCCATCTGGCGGCAGTTTATAGTCAGCATCATTGTCCAGCCGTACGATACTTTTGAAGTTCACGGTCTGGTTGGGTTGGTAGATGGGTCGGTCCGTATATGTGAAACTGAAGTATTTGGCTTGCATACCGCGGGGCGGGTATGTGCCAGTGGTGCGCCATAATCTGTCGCCAAGGTGCGTCAGGCTGATATCCCCCGCACGGCGCGCGACGACCAATTTCGCAACGGTGCCTTCAGGGATATCCCCTTTGAATATACCTAGCTCATCCGTTTCTCCGGTTGTGAGGATATTGCCATCGCGATCATAGACGCTGATGCGCGTCTGGGGCATGACAAAGTCATTGATGTTGCTGACCCAGGCAGTGACCTGCCCACCTCCTCGGTTGAGGCCACCGTATTTCGCTGCAATAGTGGTATCTGTGAGGACCAGTAGCAATTGATCCTGGATGACACCTTCTACAAGCCCACTGATCACGTAAAGACCACGCGGGATGTCATCGGGGATGATGAGTTCCCCCCCTGTCTCGCCAAGCAGTTCCTCGGACAGGGACCAGGATCCAATGAAGGCTGCATTTTCAAGATAGTAGGCGGGATGACGTCGTCTCGAAAAGGCCGAAGAGGGTTGGTACGTGTTATAGAGGCTCAGGTACTTATCAATGGAAAGTTGGTGGAACTCAATGGTTGCATCGAGTTCACCACCAAAGGAGCTACCAAAACGCAGTGCCCTGCGCCCACTGGCGTCGAGCACCTGCACGTTTGAGCCTTCTTCACCAAAAGTGAAGAGCGGTTGGCTGTATTGGCTGCTGAAAACGATACGATAATCTTCGCGCACTACAGGATCACCATTGGTATAGCGGGATTCTGGTGAAAGGTAGAGACTATAGGAAAGGTGCGGTGGCCACAAACCGTCTGGCGGAGCGATCTCCAGTTCTCTATCGGACAGCCAGGTAAAGGTAGCGCCAACGTCCGGCACGAGCTGCAATGTAGGGGTGATGCTATCTGCATCCATGGGCTGGGCAAAATTGATCACCACCGACTGGTCAAGCTCGATGCCATAATTCCAGGGGTCTATGTGGTCAACTGGCGAAGGAGACCTCCAGCTGAAGAATTGCCGTCCTTCAAACGCGTAACCTTGTGCGTCAAGAGGAGGGTGCTCAAAATGCAGGGTGTAGTCTTCGGCTGCATAGAGCTTGTTTTCCGGCACGATCTTAGCGATGGTGTTGTTGGCGCGCCACTCCAGCTCAAAATCAAAATGTGGCTCAACAACAATCTGCTCTTCCACACTTTGCGGATCCATGGGAATCGTGAAGGTGAGCTCAAAGGGTTTTGTGGAATCGTAATTGTATGGCGCGGAGAGTGTGACCTGCGCTTCGAGTGTTGCCAGTTGTTGTGATCTCTCTTTGCCGAGCGGAATCCCAGATGCATCGCGCGCCCCAACGGCTAGACTGGCATCGATGGTGCTGTTGGCGGGCAGGGCTTCCTGGGGGTCAATGATGGCCTGGGTGGCGTTGGAGTTCCAGGTGACGGTATATGCAAATGATGGGGAAAAGGAGAGAGCCTGCTCCACACTTTTCGTGTCCATTGGGTAGTTGAAAGAGATGAGCAGGGGAGGCGTGTGGGAAAGGGGTTCGCTTTCCCAATCCATTTCCACCTGCAGTGGAGGGCTTTCAAAATGCTGCACAAAAAGCCGTGTGTCAAAGGGATACGGATTGTCGTCCGTACTCTCAACGCGGATGTTGAAGTGATAACGTGTCGCGCGCTCCAGCACTTGCACTGGGCTCAGGATTAGCTCGGTCCCGGATGCGTTCCACCGCTCGTTGAGTGGCAGCTCCGGATTTGTATCTATGGTCACGTCCGCTGCCGATGTATCGATGGAGTGGCTAAAGCTGATACGGAACTGCTGGTTGCCATCGTCTGCATTAGTGGCCAATTCGTCGAATTCAATGGCCAAGGCTGGGCTAGTGTAGTGCCACTCATTGCTTTCAAGGAGGCGCACGCCATGGGAGCTGCGTGCCCGCCGCGAGAGAAAGACTTCAAAGCTCTGATCAAAGCCTACTGGCTCATCCGCAACGAGATCGACCTCTTGATCGTTTATCCAATCAAGGGTGTACGCCAGCTTGGGTTGAATGGAAAGCGCCTCTGCTGTCTGTTCACGATCTACCGGGTAATTGAACTTCAGCCGGAATAGGGCGGTATGATCTGCCTCACTATGATCGACCAAGTCGACAGCCAGAGGCTCTGTTGTGTAGGTCTTGTAGATGGGTTGTAGAGCAATGCCTTCGCTGCTCATGGCCGCTTCGGAGATCTTGAATTCGTAGCGCTGTCCTGGGATAAGATCCCCGGTCAGATCGACTGTTACCGTGCGGTCGTCCCAGGAAAAATCCATCGATGTGGCAGGCTGGATCGACGCTGCAGCTTCCACGCTCTCATTGTCCATTTGTGTGTTGAACCGGACAACGAATTGCGGGTTTTCGGGGCTGAGAATCCCCTCAATCTCAGAAGGAACCGGTGAGAATAGACTGGGAGCTGAACAGCCAGATAGAAAGATCAGGTTGAATACGATAATGATGAGCGAGTGCAAGCGACGCATGGATACCTCCTCTGGTCGCAGTTACTGACTGCTGTAAAACAGCTTGCGAAACATGTATATTCTATCCCACAATGGTTTTCAAGATCTATATAGGCCGCTCCCGCCTACACTGATGAAGATATTGATCAAGATAAAGGACAACCTTGACTCCGAAGAACGGATGTGCTATATTGAATGCACAATTTGAATCCTGTAGTTTCTAAATACATTTTTGAAACCACACTTTTCCCTACAGGAGTAGCCATGCTGAGCAGGGTAGTCTTCAAACCTATCAAAACCATGATTTCATATGCGGACAGCCTTATTGGGCTGTCCATTTTTAATGCATACTCGATCTAAGTAGGAGGGTCTGTGCAATGAAATCCACACTCAAAATTCAGGCAAAAGCCGTTGGGCGGAAGAAGGCACTCATTCCGGACTGGGCTATTCCAATTCCACCGGATTGGCACCATGATGGTAGGCAACCGACATTGCGTGACCTGATCACCAGGGTAGTGCTGGAAGAAGTCGAGAGATTCAAGGACCGCCAGGACGAGCGGCGGTTTATGCGTGTGCTGACCGAGCGTCAGATCGAAGAAGGCGTAGAGGCCGGCAAGATCGATTCAGGCGAACGCGATCTTCAACAAAATGTTGATTTGGACCCTGCCGTTGATGCCGCGTTGGCCGCCTTCATCGACGGCCTGTATTTCGTGTTCATCGATGAGGTGCAATACGAAGAACTTGATCAAACCATTGTTGTAAATGAAGAAAGCCAGGTCACCTTCATACGCCTGGTGGCCCTGGCGGGCGGATAAATCGGAGGGCGAACGTGTACAGAAACCCACGACATCAACTCGAGCTGGAACCATTCCAGGTTGAAGACTGGCAGGCCCAACGCCAGGCATCGATCAAGGCGCTTCCACGCAAGGTCAAAAAACTGGCTCAACACCTGCTTGACGGCCTTGTGAATGGCCCGCTCGGATCTTTCCATCATACTGATGAGCAAAGGCAGATCACCGAGCGCTTCTTTGCCGCATTAGAGGAACTGCCCAACCTTAGCAGCCGCGAGCGGGAACAGCTCTTTACAGCCTTCTATCCGAAGATCGCCAAATATCTTGAATACGCCTGGCAACTACATGCTCAGCTACCGGTCCAGCGCAGGTATTTGCGCAAAGCATTTCGTGCTCCCAACAGGCCAGACTTGATCGCCCCAATGCAGACCACCTGGTTTCGTTCCGTTTTGATGGGGCTGGTAGGTTTTGATCCAGACCTGCCCTGGCTGGCTGCCTGGGCACACGTGATCTTCCCACATTTTGGGGGCTCGCACGCGGGGGTGCTCATGGCGGCTGCGATCAATTCAGGGGACGAGGTCGGCGAGGAGGTTCTGGATATCCTGCTGGCTGCCGCCATGGGTGAGCATGATCAGGCTGTTTTAGGACGGCATGCCATCACCGCTTTATTGCTCTGCGAACGGTCAGAAGCCTGGGAGATGGTCGAAAACCTGCTGAGAGCAGCGCAGCGCCAGGAAGGACTGCGCCAGGTCATCCTGGAAACTGTTGACTTCGCCCATCCGGAGGCCTTCCTGCGTCTTATTCGCCTGATTCTGGAGGAGCGTCTTGTGCGCTTCTCCTCTGTGGTGCGCGCTGTCGATGTCTGGTTCGGTTTAGCCTGGGACTCGGCCAACCCCAAACAGATCGAGACCACACTCAGGCAGGTGCTGACACTTTTTGAGGATGAGCAGGCTCATGCAGAAGGCTTGCTCTCGGATGACGCGGAGACCCGCTTTCTGGCCTTGTGGGTCACGGCCTTTCACAATGCCCCTGAGGCGATCCAGCCAGCCGCAGAACTGCTAGAGCATGACAGCTTAGAGATGCGCTTTATCGGCGCGCATTTTTTAAGCCTATTGAATCTACTGGAAAGCCAGTCACACCTAGTGCAAGCGCTGCGCGATGAAGACCTGAACGTTGTGGTCACGGCACTTATTGGGCTCAACACTTGGAGCTACTTTGGTGCTCCGCCTGGCATGTTGCCCGATCTCTTCGAAACGCTGGAAGCGGTTTTGCCGAGACTGCCCAAAGAAGTCAAACGCAAGGCGCTGGTCTGGCCCTGGATGGAGTTGAGAATCAAGCGCCAGGATATTGCAGCCATGCTGGTGAAGACGCTCGGAAAGCGCTCGCCATTGCAACTGCTGCCGCTGATGGAATACTTTGAGCCGCGCCAACGTGCGGGGCTCGCGGAGATGTTATCGGAACATGACGGCGATATCCTCAAGGTGCGTGGCCCCTTACTCGAACTGGCCGCGGACCGGAGCCCGGAAGTGCGTCGCCATGCCTTCAATGGGCTTTCCTCCATGCCCCTGTGGGATGAGGAGATCGCTATCCTTGAGGATATGCTCCGACGCAAGCCCGCTGACTTGCGTAGTCGTGTGCTTCAGATCTTAAGTTCACCCCAGGGACGAGCCTTAAAAAGCGCCCGGCGCTTACTCGCCAGCCCTCACCGCCTGCAGCGGCTGGCGGGCCTGGAGCTGCTTCGCAGGCTGCAGTATTCGAAATATGGAGAAAAAGCGCAGGAACTGATCGAAGCGTATCGTGCGAGAAAAGGCGGGCTCAGCCGTGAGGAAGAAAGGCTACTTGTAGCTCCAAAACCTCAAAAGAAGGTTGAGGCCTCGCTCACGAATGGACTTGGTCTCTTTGATCCGGATGAACGTACTCGGCCGATGAAGCCGAAAAAGCAAGCCCACTTGCTCAAGGCCGGGGCGGGAAAAAGTCTCATCCGACCTGCCGTCCAGGAGTTATGGACATCTCTGGATCAATTCGTTCATGAGAACAGGGAGGAGCCGGTTGAATTCATGGCCTGGCGCAGTGAACGCCGGGAATTGTTAGGGAACATTAGGTATGGTTTTCCCATGCCTTCAAGGGGCAGTGAGGCTTCCTCCCAATTGCCCTTGCATGAACGCCTGGTTGAGTGGTGGGATGCAGAAAGCCAGGGATTGGTAGGGCAGGACAGGCTGGTGCTTCTTCAAGCCGTGGCGGCTGGTGGTCGGCGGGCCAATTTTGGTAAATCACCCGGAAAACAAACGCCCTGGATCGACAAATTGGAGCGGGAACTCTTTGGCGACCTAGATCTGCGCTCGATCCGCTTTCCGCAGGTTGTGCGTGGTTATTTGCATTGGCTGTTGCATCTACACCCGATTGAAGCAGCACCAGACTACTTGCTGGATGCAGTCGAGCACGGCTTCGCATCGATCCCAGAGAAGGAGCTGCGACGTACTCACAGCACCAGAAATACATCTCGAGGAATTGTGCGCGATCAGTGGTCGTGGCGGCAGCTCCACAATCTCCTCGGATGGTTGCGCCTGGCACAAACACACCGCCAAAGTGCTCCAGAGCTGTGGTTGCCGGCACATGATGTGCGACTCTACCAATCGTTGCGTTGGTTCGACGAACCCCATGATGACATGGAGTACCCGCGCCAGCTGCCGGATTTCACGATCGCTTTGGCTGCTTATGAAGCAGGGGGCGCCACCAAGGCGGACCTTTATGAGCACATTTTCCAAAGTCAAAGGCATCAGGTACTGCGCACGATTTCTGGATATGAACCGAGCCATTTGCATAAGGCTCATCCGGTACTCGATAAGATCGTGGCCAACATCCGTGAACGAGTAGTGTCGATCGAACTTCAACGTGGCGACCTGAGCACGATCGCCTCCAGCTTAGCCATATCCTTGCGCTATACAGGAGGTATGCAGGTATTGTTAGGATTGCTGGCGGCCATGGTGCATGGGGAGTTCGCGCGAGGCCATACCTACGATTATTCCAACAAGGATGTCATGTTCAGCCACATGATCCGCGCCACGCGGCCTGAATCGGATGATACACCGGCAGCGTTTGCAGCGGCTGCGCGTGCAAGCGAAATTCCCAAAAAGCGGCTTATTCAACTGGCCGTCTTTGCGCCCCAGTGGGCCGCTCATGTGCAGGAAGCCTTGGGCTGGGATGGTTTAGTTGAGGGGGTATGGTGGCTCTATGCGCATACGAAGGATAATCAGTGGCGAGTAGATCAGGAAATTCAGGAACAGTGGGCCGCGCAGATCAGTGAACGAACGGCGCTGTCCGCGCAGGACCTCATCGATGGGGCTGTGGACGTAGCATGGTTCCAGCGAGTGATGGCTAGCCTTGGTCCCAAGCGCTGGCAGGCGCTCTCGCAGGCTGACAAATTAGCCTCGAGCGGGCGCGGCCACACACGTGCACGCCTTTTTGCTGATGCCATGCTGGGGAAGCTAGAAATGGAGAAGCTTATCTGGCGGCTCACCAAAAAGCGCTATCAGGATGCTGCCCGAGCCCTCGGATTGATCCCACTGCTGGAGGGTGAGCAACAACAAGAAGAGTTGCTCTCGCGTTATCAAATCCTCCAGGAATTCAAACGCACCGGAAACAAGGTGGGGGTGCAGCGCCGAACCAGTGAGAAGTTGGCTGTACGCATTGGCCTCGAAAACCTGGCTCGCACCGCAGGTTATGCAGACCCGGCCCGCTTGCAATGGGCCATGGAAGCCGAAGAAGTGGCCGATCTTGCTGAGGGATGTGTTGAAGCCAAAGCCGGCGATATTACCCTGCGTTTGGAAGTCACTGCCTGGGGAGACACTGAACTCACCATCGAGAAAGAGAATGGAAAACGCCTAAAGCGCGTGCCGCCACGCATAAAGAAAGAACCACAGATCGTCAAAGTGCTGGAATTGCAGAAGGTCGTCAAGAAGCAAGCATCCCGTATGCGCCAGTCTTTGGAAGAAGCTATGATTCGCGGCGACAGTTTTGAGGGCAGGAGTCTGTTTGACCTCCTGGCGCATCCTCTTCTGGGCGTGATGTTGTCCCAATTGGTTTTTATTGGAGAAAAGGCTATCGGCTTCCCGATAGGAAAAAGCCTTGAGCACCACGATGGAAGCAAGTCGCGCATCAAAGTGAATGACAAGTGCCGCATCGCTCACCCTCTGGAACTGCTTGAAGCCGGGGAGTGGCATGCCTGGCAGAAAGCCTGTTTCCAACAGGAGCGCATACAGCCATTCAAGCAGGTCTTCCGTGAGGTCTATGTGCTGACAGAAGGCGAGAAACGCGATGCCAAGACCTCTCAGCGTTACGTCGGGCACCAGGTGAACCCGCGCCAGGCTGTGGGCATTTTGGGGAGCCGATTGTGGGTACCGCGGCATGAGGTCGGGGTCAGTCGTACATTTCATGACGAAGGCATCGTTGCTTATCTGGAATTCCTGAACACCTGGGGGACACCTGCAGACGTGGAAGGCTCGACTGTGGAGGGCGTTAGCTTTGCTCATAGGGACGAGATCGGCCTGATGAACCTGGAAGAAGTGCCGAAACAAATCTTCAGTGAAGTTATGCGCGACGTGGACCTGGTTGTGAGTGTGGCCCATCGCGGAGGGGTAGATCCGGAAGCCAGTCATTCCACAGTTGAAATGCGCACCGCCTTGCTACGGGAAACACTGCCCTGGGTGAAGATCAATAATGTAGCGTTAAAGGATAATTGGGCGCTCATTGAAGGCCAACGTAGCAATTACAACGTGCACCTGGGCAGTGGGGTGGTCCACATGCAGCCAGGTGGGGCATTATGCATTATCCCTGTGCATGCCCAGCATCGTGGGCGACTGTTCCTGCCATTTGCTGATGATGATCCGCGGACGGCAGAGGTCATCTCCAAAGTGCTATTACTTGCGAAAGATGATGAGATCAAAGACCCAACGATCCTTGAACAGATCGTTTGAAAGCTAAATAGAACTGTCGGTGTGGTCTTGCATAGTGAGCGTGTTGAAAAACATGAGACTCTGACCTAAATAGGAAATGTCAGTGGTCCATGTTTGAAAGAGCCAGGAAAACGAGAGAACAAATTTGCAAACTTGCTAAATAAAGCGCAATGTGGAAAACTTGCAATTGCTGTGGGTATAATCTCTTTAGGGCGAGAAAAGCGCCAAGGCAAATTCCGATGTGTGCGAACAGCCCTTTGCGAAATATAGTTGGGTTATCAATTCATTGGGCGTGAAAGCAATGAAAAACAGGCTTAATCTCATTTTGTTAGGGTTTCTTCCGTTCGTTTTCGCCTGCGGAACGATTGAGGTCTTAGATGTAGTCTCCCAAAAACTTGATGCAGAAGGCTTATGGGTTCCAACAGAGCATACTTTGGAATTTATGTGGGAATCAGGATATGAGTTCTCTGCACACAGCATCCGATTTAAGTCCGATGGAACTTTAGTGATGACCAATATCCCATCAGCGTGGTTGTTCTCCCAAGGAGCATACAGTACCGATTACTATTCAGGTGCCGGAATATGGACACCATTGGGAGGTGCTGCAGGCTCAGATGATCCATTTATGAGCTTGCGCATCGCTAACTCTGCTGGCAATGAAGTGACCATTGAATTTGACACAGTGCTTGACATCATTGGATTTGTCCCGCAGAGAAAACCGGAAGAGTTGAACTGGGTCACATTCCAAAAGTGTTATCCGCATCTACATATTACTGATTCGGTTCTGGAGCCCTTGGTTGAGGCTCTCTCGCATTCGCAGCGTGATTCCCTTGGCTTTTCACCGATCACCCTCGAAGACCGCATTGAGATTGAGGGCGCCGTGGGCACATCGGACATATGGATGCATGCCTATACCGATCTGTCATCCCACGATATTTTCTTCAGACACATCGATAACGAATACATTTGGGTACATGAACAAGAGAACTTCACAGGCCCCGAAGAATGGGTGGTTTCCGATGCGGGAACCTGGTATGAGACTATCATGCTTCAATATCAAACCGAAAAGATCAATGGTGGGCCTATCCATAAGCTGATGGTTGATTACGTTGGCCACGATACGAGATTGGCGAATCGCTCAAATAATTGGTACTTGAGTAACAATATCGAGATTGTCATTCCCGTTCTTGAAGAATGGAGAACATGGCGCGCTGGAGAACCACCATCTCCGCAGTCACTCTGCCCTTGATGCTAAACTTTATGATGGCCCTATGGGTGCAATCGTGCTGCCGGATGCCTAATCATTAGGAGGATATACATTGATTACGTCGAGACGGATACCCTTTTTCATGTATTTGCTGATTGCATTTTTGGTTGTATCGTGTAGAGCCCTTGGTATTACCCCTGAGCCTACCAATACCCCCACGACCGCTCCCTCCGCAAGCCCAACAGCAACATTGACGCCAACCCCTACAGACACGCCGGTTCCGGTAGGTGCGATCCTTGCGTATTTACATGAGGAGTCCGGGGGAGATAGTCTAAATACTGTTGATGTTGATTACGGGACTCAAAACAGACTTAGTCCGATGAGCCATGATGTAGGAGCATTCGATTGGTCTCCTGATGGGCAACAAGTCATCTATCAAACAACAGATGGAACTAATGACGAAGTTTATTCTGTTGTTTGGAATGCTCTCGAAGAACCCACGAGACTCTTAATAGGTCCTGTTGAAGGGTATTATCCATCCTGGTCCCCAGATGGAACAAGAATAGCATTTCAATCCTTGCGGGATGAACCTACACATCCCAAAGACTGCGGCAATGAATGTAATAGTGAAGTCTACATAATGGATGTGGATGGCAGCAATGTCATTCGAATAACCGAAAATGAAACACCCGATTTCAATATTGCGTGGCGGCCAATGAGTAAATGAGACAGCACAACCTGCATCGCGTTGACTCGAAGGGATAGAAGTGTTCAAGACGGTCTGCCTATGACGTTTGTTTGCGAGTTCCCCACTTCGCGAAAGATAATTGGATTGCGCCCACATTTGATGGGAAGGATGCCGGGACACATGGTCAGCACTCCAAAAGAGTTTTTTCGCACGTACACTGCGATATCCCGTAAGGAAATCAAATGGACCTCATGACCTATAGAGCCCTGGATGTTAATGATACAGGTTACGATGCCATTGCCTTTGATCCTGCTGTTCGTGCCAACAATTCTGGCGCCAGCGTACTTCTTTATGGCAGAAGCCGATTCATTCACTGCTGTTCTTGTCTATTGTGTTCTTCTGGGCCTGGCCTTTGGCCTCTTGTACGGTTCGGTCATTTGGTTGCTCAGGTACAGAAGCTAGCTTGGGGCGATCTTTGTGTTTTTAGTGCGCTCGGCTTTGGAATAAGCGGAGGCGGGCTCAGTTACATCCTTTGGCAGGATGCACTCGCAGGCTACAGGGCTATTGGCCTGGAGGAAGCTGCCGCCATTTTGGAAGAGTCGAACGCCCTTATGGGCGGCGATCCGAGTGTGAACAGACTGGAAAGACAAGCACAGTTGGAGGCACTTGAGCCGGATTTTAGCGATCTAGATCGGCGCTTCTATGCGTTCCAGGAGACGGTGGACTTCAATGTGGTGATGATGGCCTACATCCGGCGCCATCGGGAAGCCTTCTCTTTCGACGGGGAGGTCACCAAGTATGTGTTTCCCAACCAGGAGCAATAGAAGGAAAGCCCGATGAAAAAAGACCTGGGGATCGTGAAGTTTCTATTATTGTTCGCTGTGTTGAGCTTATCCGGATGCCAGACGGAGGAACCGATCCAGCTCCCAGAAGTCGTGGCGCCGAACGCCTACTTCTACTATGAGATCGATCGGGACACTTTGCTGCAAGCGCTTGACGCGGGTGAAGAAGAACCCTGGACGCTGCTTGAGGAAAAGCCTGATTTGGATGCAAAGTATTCACCTGTAGAGGTACGGTGGAGCGGAAGTAACTACCTGAAGATATCTGAGGCCATGTACCGCACGGTCTGGCAGGAAGCGCCCGATTCCAGGCAACTTCTGGATTGGAGGTATGAGGTGGCCTGCAAGCACGTCGGCGTCGGTTTCGACTTGGCAGTGACAATGTTTTCATTGGACAAGAGTGCAAAGGAGAGCACGACTCGTAGCATTGTTATCCAGCCGCAGTACAATCTGATCGAGGTAGCGGAATGGACGTTCGTGCTGGGAGAGGGCCAAACGTTTCTAGACAACCCACAGGTGGATATTGAAGCCAACTTTGTCTCTCCGGAAGAAGCACTGCAAGGCGCCGAGGAGGTGGCTGGTGAAGAGTTCAGGCAGGAGGTAAACGATGCCTGCCAGGTCACGGTCCAGTATGCACTCGAAGCAACGAGTTGGCGCGTGATTTATGAAGGTGGCCCAGAGGTCCTGGTCGATGCGATTACAGGCGAACCGGTGCTACAAGAGTGATATGTTCATAGTTAGCGTCTGATCAAAACCGAGTCTCATTCTGCCCAATGGGTTTCGAGTGAAGCTTGCCAGGCGACATGATCATCAGATATTTCCTGCACCATACGCAGCCTGTGCGCCCTATAATTAGGAAACAGTCAGTTTTTTATTGATCCCATAATGAAGAAACAGAGGGAGTTATTTTGAAATATTGCGGTAGGTGGATACTGGTAATTGTATTGGCCGCTATGCTGGTCCAGGCCTGTGCAGCGGCCGAAGCAGCTGACCAGCTTCCAACGTTTACAACCACGCCTCCTCTGGCCACGCAAACCCCATTGCCGTTGATGCGCGATCTCCCGAGCGCCCCGACGGCTTCCTCTACCCCATCCTTGATCCCAACCACGCCTCTAACTTCATCGTTGCCCTTGCTTGGAACTCTTGATGAGATAGACGAATTTAGTGCGATCTCCCCAGACGGATCCATGCTTGCCAAAGCTGTGTGGCCATTCGATGATGAGCGCAACGCGATCCAGGTGCAGTTGATCGATACTACTTCGGAAAAGGAACTTTTCACCTACTGGGCTTCCTTCGATGAGGATTGGTATGGCATGGTAGGTCTCTCAGATATGGCCTTTTCTCCCGATGGCAGCCTGTTGGCTGTTGCAAGCGTTCATGAACAGATCTATTTTTGGGATACGGAGACTGGAGCACTGGTCGACAGCGTTCGGGTTGGTGGGGGAATTGTTTCACAGATCGCATTTTCCCCTGATGGTGCCTGGCTTGCTTTCACGAACTACTACCATGATGCGGAAATACTCGCAGCGGATTTTGGTGTTGTGCAGGTCAAGCCCAAGATCGAGTACCCTGTGGCTGCCGGCGGACTGAACCTCATCTACGACTTTGAGTTCAGCATGGACGATCGTTTTCTGGTCACCGGCGGCACGGTGTGGTTTTCTGAGGTAGGCGCTGCCGCCCAACTGTGGGATTATGCAAACTGTTTTGGATCCATAAGCTGCGAGGCGAAAGAGGGCCATATTCTGAGCTATGACGTGGAATACCGGCCACGTGCATACGATGTCGCTCTCTCACCGGAAGGAAGGTGGCTGGCTACATATTCTGACCAGTTCGGTATTCATGACCGTAGCTCGGGCAACGTGTTGCGCTGGCCGACCCTCCTGGAATTCGATGTTGTAGATTTTACCTTCTCTGGGCATGGGGTACTTGTCATGCGGTCCAGGGATAATGTTCTCTATCTTTTTGAGCCTGGCACTGGCGAGCTGCTCGGGCATCTGTCCTTTGGGTCCGGGACTGACCAGGACCAGTGGCTCAATTTCGCACTCACTGCAGATGGTGCGCGGCTTTTCACGGCCTCACCCAATACTCCGGTCCAGGTTTGGCAAATGCCAACAGTGGAAGGTTCTCTGGAAGATGACCTGGTCGAAGAACTGGATGTGATCACTTTGACACCCATCACTCCCACACCGTATCGTTCACCGACAGCAACCTACACCCTACAGCCGCCCACGGCGACATTCACAGCCTCGGTAACGCCGGGCCCACCCGTACGCCTGTTGCGAAGTTTCGAAGTAGAAGGAAATATCCTGGCCTACTCTCCAGGCGGGGCTACGATCGCGGTGACCTGCGCCTGCATCACACCCCAGAGCATCAAGATCCTGGATGCACAGAGTGGACGCGAACTACAGAGGCTTGAGAAGCCCCTCTCGGATAAATCGTTGCAGGGGCTGCGCGATCTGGCCTTCTCGCCAGACGGGCAGTGGCTGGCGGCGGCAGGTGTGGAGGGTATCGTTTTTATATGGGACCTGGAAAGTGGACTGGTGGTTCACACGCATAATGTTGGTTCCTGGATCCATAACCTGACATTCTCACCTTGGGGAGAGTATCTGGCGTTTGGTGGTGTCGCCACTGACAGCAAGAGTGGTCTGATTTCGATAGAGGGTGACATTTTGGCCTCGCTTTGGCCTGATCGCATCATTGACTTTGCTTTCTCCCCAGACGGTCGCATGCTCGCTTCTGCACACAAGGAAGTTGGCTCGAGTCGAGGTATACATGTGTGGGACCTTGAAAACTGTATCGCACGTGAAAGGGTCTATTGCACGGAATTGCTGGCTCCGTTCAATATTGAGGCGGGAAGTGACCCCTCATCCACGAGTGTGACGTTCTCCCCGGATGGAAGCTTGCTGGTTGGCGTCATGAATTATGAGCTGCGCATCTGGGATCTCATGACGGGGACCGAGTTGAATTGGCCAATGAGTTATCGTCCCCATGACCTTCAGTTGCAAAAGGTCGCGATTTCCAGCCAGGGCATATTGGCAGCCGGTGATCGGGACTGCAACATCAATCTGTTGGTTCCAGAGACCGGCGAATTGCTAGCCACCATCGACTTCGATGATAAGGGGGACGACATCTGCTACTTCGATATGGCTTTCTCACCGAACGGCACAGAGCTGGCGATCACCAATTACTCACAGCCGCTAACGATCTGGTCTGTGCCAGGACCGTAGAGCGACTAATTGCCGGGCGGCAGCAAATTGGACGATTTCATGAGATTCCAGGCCCAGAAGCACAAGATTTCGACAACTTTCAACTGGCCACTATTAAAATTCGATCCGGTGCGATCAGAATTTGTCCCCCGCTATGGATTTGCGACCGCCAATTGCTGAGGCCACTGTACTGATGGTAGGGGCCGGGAGAATATGTGATGTTTAGTAGTCATATAGGATCTTGCTGGAATATCCTCCTGATCTTTGCGTTTTTGACTGCCTGCTCGCAGGTGGATGCCATGTCTCAGGATTCTGCTGCACAAGTGCTTGAAACCATAAGCGCTCCAACACACACGTTCGTCCCCACGCGAACAGCGACCAGCACATTGACGCCATTTCCAGAGAGTACTGCAACCCCTGGACATCCCGCTGTCATCCAATTAGCAAACGGAGGTTGTGCCAGGTTCGCCCTGATCATCGATCGCCAGCGAGCAGAGGGGAGATCCATCGCGACCGCATTCTGGTCGCAGGATGAAGGGCAGATCATCTATGCGCTTGCTTCAGAAGCTGACAGCTTGGATCTCGACTGGTATGCATACGATCCACAACAAGGCACAAGTTCTACTATGCAAGTGGAACCCCCTCACCAGCGTAGCTACGAAACCGTGTATCGACCCTATCCCTTTGGCGCTGTCTCCCCAACGGGCCGCTATGTGTTGGAATATGTAGACACATCACCCCCGACTCCAACCCCCGCTGGCTCAGGGCCGCGCGAGCGAAGGTTCGACCTCTGGCTCTTGGATACACGAACCCAGGAAAGGGCACTTATTCTCGAGAACCAATTAGGATTCCCCTACGACGTGCAGTGGTCAGCGGATGGATCGCACTTTCTTGTAAGTACTGGAGGGGAAGGAACCAGCCGGCACTACGTAGTGCAAAGAGGGCAGGAGCCCAGCTATCATTTAGGGCAAGAGGGAGATGTACTACTATCTCCGGACGGGCAATGGGTGGCTATCGGCGACCCATATGGCCCCATTGGGCTGCAGATCATTGATACAGAATCTGACCTCGTACACAAGCTTGAGGTGAACGCCAATGAGTTGAGCTGGACCTCAGACAGCCGCCATATCTTCTTCCTTTCACCAGTCGACTATGTCGACGTGGGAGATCTGTGGAAATTCCATCTGGAAAGCCAGGTACAGGAACTCGTCCTGCCAGGTAAGGATATTGAACAGCTCTCTTTCTGTTACGAACTGACCTGCAATTACACGTTCAGCACCTCACTGGATCGAGCCTTATTCTGGACGACAACAGGAGCATGGCTGGTCAGCTTGCACGATAAAAATGCTGTGGATGAATGCAAGTGATACACGTCACGGATAGAACCTGCCTCATTATGTTGATCACGGTCTGGCATAATTCTATAAGGACTATTAGATGCCAAACCTCCGAAGCATAGAGGTTATAAATAGGAGTGAGCAAAATAAGGGATTGACGAAGGAGGTTATTGTATGCAGATCGGATTAGCATTATCCGGGGGTGGGTTCCGCGCCGCGATCTTTCATGTTGGGGTGCTTGCCAGGTTAGCCGAAGAAGAGCGATTAAAAGATATCAGCATGGTGTCGACCGTATCCGGCGGCAGCCTGGCGATCGGATTGGTCTTTGCCCTCAACGATATGCAATGGCCAAGCAGCGACAGATTCATAAATGAGACGCTCCCCCAGGTTCAAAAGATCTTGACTACACAAGGCTTGCGCAAAGGTGTCATCAGCAGGCTAATTGACCGCATCTTGCAGCGCGGCTTGTTGGATATTCTTGTGTCCAGGGCCGATGACGTCTCAGAGGTGATCCAGGAAGAGTGGGGCATCACAAAAAATCTCAAAGACCTTCCACGTAGTCCACGGTGGGTGATCAACGCCACCTGTCACGAGACGGGCAAAAACTGGCAGTTCGAGCGTTTCAGGATGGGCGATTATCGTTTTGGCTACACCTACGACACGGACTTTTTAATTGCTGATGCACTGGCTGCTTCGGCTGCCGTTCCTGCCCTGATCGGCCCTTTCCGCTTGGATGCTTCTGGTCGTCAGTGGTTTGAGTATGTAGAGGGCTCAGATGAAACGCAATCACCCGAAGAGATCAAGAAGTACAAAACGAAGGACAAGCCACCCCTTTACGATGCGGCTTATCTTTGGGACGGGGGCATCACTGACAACCTGGGACTGGAGAAGCTGCACGATTTTGAGAAGGGCTGGCCGTTCAGTGATTTCTTACTGGTGAGCGATGCTTCAGGTTCCTTCCTGGAAAAACGATTTAAGCCAGGGCTAGGCGCGCATTGGAGGCTGATCTCAGGCATCATGAAGAACCAGATCCGCTCACTGCAATCGCGCGCGGTCTTTGAGCAGATCAATATCCATAAACAGGCAAGTGGCTATCTGCGGACTGGCAATACTTGTTTAGGTATTCTGGAAGCAGCAGAGCTAAGTAAGAGTGAAAGGGAGCAGCTGTGCGAGGGGAGCCTGAGCAGTAAAGAAGTAGAAAAGGCAGCTAGACTGTCCACAGATATCGATGCGGTCAGCAACGAAGACTACTGGCTATTATTTCAGCACGGCTTCGAAGTGGCGGATGCGAACCTGCATGGCTTCCATGGTGCCGACTTCAAATTCATTGGCTATCAGAATACCCAATGGGCGCGTAACCCCTGATTTTCGCCAACCACGTGCTAAGGTTGCACCCAGTCAGGATGCTGTTCGATCTCGATATCGATCCAGGCCTCACCGCTGATCACGCTCTCGAGGTCGGTGCGTTCGGGCTGCAGATGGGTAAGTGTGTGGCGCTCGTCGACTTCAAACATCTCCGCGTTTATTGCCCGTAGAGCTGCTTTGTGCTCATCTGTGAGCCGGTCTTCATAAATATGGGCGTTGGCAACGCGCTTGCCTAACTCCTTGACGAGTTCGGTATCGGGGATGGTGGGGTAGTTGGCGCGGCGTGTTGAAAGGATCGCCTTGGCAGTTAGTTGATTCTGGGGCTTCTCCGGCAGAATGCTATTGAGAATAGCATTTATTTCTGCGCTGGCATTTCCTGTGTTCCAGGGCGTGGCATTCTCGCTGCCGTGATGACCGACTTTCAGGAAATCGAGCTCTCCTTGCAAGAGGTCTTTGCGCTCATGCCACATGACATCCCAACTGCCGTTCCTGGCACCCTCTTCAAAGGCACCATGCCATTCAGCGTCTCCCGTAAATAACAGGCGCCTGCCGCGCCACTCGATCAGCAGAACTACGCTGGTGTTATTGCGGAAGCTATTCTCTTCGAAAGCGAATTCTAAAACATTGGCAAGCACGCGCTGCTGCAGTGTTTGAAAGTCCAGGGCGCTGATATTGGCAGGGGTTTTGGGGTTCTCAGTTGTTGTTTTGCGGGTAAATAGGGCATTGAACTGATGCATGCGACTCAATCCAGTTGGACTGAAGGCCTGCGGATTCTGTAAGTCTTGGTCAGGCTCCTCACCGAGATAGTAGTGATCAATGTCATTCTCGGGGGCCAGGATATGGATGCTTGTGTGCTTAAGCTTCAGGTCAATATCCGCGGCTGACGTGTCGGCGTGCACGTAATTAGGTTGCACGCCAAAGTCATTTTCCAGGGCATCGGTCTCCCTTTCACCGGCGTATTGAGCCCCGCGTAAGTTGGCCAGTTGGGCCGCATTGAGCCCGCGCGGATCCAAGGCCTTGAGTGACTCCCGCAGATTCGCTTGAAAGGCGTGCAGTCTTTCGGCTTGAGGGTGGTCGCTGTTCATTGCGGCGCTCAACCAGACGCGCTCCACTTTTATATTGTCAAAGAGACCTAAGCGCGCGCCTAGAATATGGTCCGCATGACGGTGGGTGACAACCAGGAGATCCAGCCGCTTCTTGCCGTCCCCATCACCTGCGTCCGGCAACCGCTCTTCCAGGTCCGCGATGGCGTTCTTCACCAGTTTGTGGGCGTTCTTGGTGCCAAAGTCGATCAGGGCGTGAAAGACGTCATCCTTATCAGGGATGCGCAGGTAAAGGCAATCGCCCACTCCAACATCATAAGCACGAATTACCATTTTTTCTGCCATGGGCGGCCTCCCTGTTTGAAATCGTCACCGGTTCCTTGTGGGCTGAAATGCGGGGCCAGCTCGAATTGGACCTGATCGCCGGACTGTCTGGCAAGCACCGGCCGGCTGGCCCCACCGCTAAATTCCTGATCCTCTGCAAGGCCAACATGTCCCTTTTCTATCCGTTTGGCGATATGGTCCAGATAATCTGACCGACGCTTCTTACCCGCTTCCAGCTCGGCTTTGTCTCTTTTTCTATTACTCCCTTCGCCAAACTCGGTACCGGGTTTGCGCAGCCACGAGACGATGTTACCGCGTTCATCAAAGACCAGAGTCCCGCCGCAGAGCAGCGAAGCCATTTTCCCTTCCAGAGCGCCGAATTGACTGCCTTCAAGCAGAACCGCCTCACGCCAGATGTATTCCAGCACGATCTGACGGGGCAGTCGCAAGAAGGACCTGTCCAGTTTTTCAGTCTGGTAGAGATCAATGACTACGATATCCTGATGCGCGGGGATGTGCAAACCTTCGCGATTGTCATTCAGGAAACGATAGGCAGCCGCTCGCGACCTGGAGATGGCATCTATCTCGGCCCGCACGCGGATGGGGACATGGGGATAACGTTTGTAGTCGCGGATCACAGGATCATCTTCTGACAGGATCTCCCAGGTCACGAATGCGTCGATGATCTTGGCGCGTAGCCCACGCGCGTCTTTTGGATCATTATCCTCGAAGACCCGCAAAAACGCGCGGGCATAATCCGCAAAGCGCACATCCGCAGGCGGCAAATAGTCCAGTGCATTCAGGGAAGTTGTTCGCAGGCGCATGTAGGCATAGTAAATGGATTGTTTTGCCGAAGAACCTTTCAGGTCAGGGCGATCGGCTGGTGGGTCCAGATAGGCATTGAACATGTCCACAAAGATCTGGTACATGACAGAAGTCAGCACGAGCGAGCATTCATGGGGACCAGCATCAGGGGCACAGTCGCTCATGTGCTTGGGAGTCTGGGCAGAGCGGAGATACTCACGGCCCAGGACGTATTGGCCAAAGGCTTCTCCGACATTGGCAACTTCCTCGAAATCGATGATCTCCTGCTTATCTTCATCGACCAGGTAGTGTCGGATGTGCTCATTGTGGAGGGCGATGAGCATAGCCGTGAAATCGCCGATGAATTCGTGAAAGGCGCCGGTCTCAACGGAGCTGTCCTCCAGGTAGAATGGGCGGATGCCATCGAGAATGGCGTGGCCGGCCTCGTGCGCAATGATGTCATGTGAAAGGCAGGTATATTCGGGGTTCTCCGGGTCACCGTAGTAGTAGAACTGGAGGCTCTTGCTGTGGCGATCGTAGAAGGCGTTCTCCCCATAACCCGCATGGGGCAGCACCAATAAGCGGTTGCCCTCAAACCCCCAGGGGAGGGGACGCCCCATCGACCAGGGATCTTCGAAAAAGGAGATGATGCGCTGGATCACGCCCCACACATTGAGTTGATGGAACGCGAGATCATTTAGATCTTCACCCGTGACCGGCTTGCCATCGGAGTTGACAAAAGCGCGAGCCTCATCGCTCCATTGCACCGGTGGGAGCAGTGTGCCAGTATCGCCGTTATAGTCCACCACTGCGATCTTGGCACTTGTGGGTCCATCGCTTAAGCCCGGCTCCCAATCGACCATGATCTCGTTGAGACCGAGTTCGGGCTTTTCCCTGGCAACAGTTGTATCCTGCAGGAGCACCCATATGGGGATACTGAGGCCCAGAGCTTCTTTATTGTCATTCGTGAAGTTGGCGTCCTGGCTGGCCGAGTAAAGATTTCTCAACTCTAGTTTCTCGAGATCAACAGTACGATTTTCCGGAGCTTCTTTTTCTGCCATAAGATGGCCCTCCAATCTAAGCTTATGAGTGGGCTGGCTATTGATTTATTGGGTGATGTCGACGGCTATGGAAAGTATGGATGGGAGCAAATGCAGATGAATGTGGGTAGGAAGTAATGAGTGCCCGCAAATCTATTGTACCTTTAGAAGAAGAGAGCGTGGAAGTAGTTTGCATATGGTACCAATCTAACTCTGCAGATTTCTTCCATGCTAGTGTGCGTGGTTGGCGACAAACCTACTGTCCTAGGCGTATGTCTATTATGTCTGCCTTGACCACCCCAATATATTCACTAGCAGAATACATCACCGGCCGATCCAATTATCCCCTGACCCGTTTTGCATAGACTCCCGCAATCAAGGCAAGCGACCCGCATTAATGAGGAAGAATCGAACATTAATTGATGCCAAAAAGTATACCTCCCGGTAATAGTTGCCAACCACAGTTTTCATTGGCTCTCACATAAACGATTGCCCCATATAACCTGGGATTCTTAAAGGTTAGAGCTGATTGGATTGGTTGATATGTCACAAGCTGCGCCGGTATTTTTGTGACAACACCATTATGCTCCTCTTTATATTCGAATTTCACAGTTATTAAGGAAGATGCATCTACAAGTTGATCATAAATCTGTATTGCAGAATTAGCAGTTCCTTGATAATTAATGACGATCCTATACTTGTCAACGGGAGGAGGTCCATCTGCTGTGTCAAGCACAATCCATTGCAAGGTGATTGGCGGCGTTCGTATTTGTTCTCCGACTGGAACCCAAGTAATTATGGGACACCCAGGCTCAGTCCAAAATTCTCCAGTAGCATAGATGCTTTTTCCGTCGGTAAGCCCGATGGCCCTCACCTGCCAACAGTAATGTTGATCAGGCTCCAATATGAAAGTCCCTGAGGTTTTGCCTGGGTCGATTTGATGGGGGCTGAGGTTCGGGATATGATCCAATGGATTCCCGTAACAGGACGGATCGGACACGGCAGCGAAACGGAGCTCGTATCCTCCTGGCGCAAACGGGCTTGTCCACTCAAAAGTTGTTGGGTTGAAGGGCACGTCTTTTTCACCATTGGCTGGAGAGATCAACGTCGGAAACGCACCCCGTAATCCATAGCAGGCTGTATCAGAGACAACTCCCTGGAGGTTATTAGGACCTATTGCTGTGATCTCCCAGCAATAGCCTTGTGGGTGTGTGGTGCCTTGGCTGCTTGGGAAGCAAACCCAATCATTAGAGGTACAAATGGTTGTTGAGGCAGCTCCTGCTTCTAGAAGTGCCACCGTGTTCCCCTTCTGCCCGCTGGGGCTTCGTTCAAATAACTCCAACCAGTAGCTCACCGCTCCATCCACCTGGGACCACCAAAACTCGCGGTCTACAAGCGGAGTAACCTCATCCCCGTTTTTGGGGTTTTCCAAAGTGGGCTTTGTAAGGGCCAGATCCGCTATAAAAGTTCGTATCGCTGAATAGGCCCCCACATCATTCAAAGAGGAATTTTCAGGTCGGACACGCCACTCGTACGTCCCCTCAGAAGGGACACTAATAATTTTTGTCGTCCCGGAGACCAGTAGAGTAGCCCACGAGGAACCGATTGGGCGGTATTGCAACTGATAAACTGTGGCGCCTGGTGTTACCTCCCACTCGAGAGGGATATGAAATGGAGACACATGCTCTTGATGTGCCGGACTAATGAGCTTCGCCGAGGGGGTTTCAGTATCGAACTGGACGGAGCGGCCCAAGTATGAGCAACCACCAACAATCCCATCAGGACCAAACACCTTGAGCCACCAATAGTAAGTGCGGTCGGCTTTGAGAGGGAAGCTATGGGCCTCGGTAGAAACTGCTGCCTGCGCCGTAGGCACAAATGTGGATTGGGTGTGATGGTCGCCTGGTAGGGAGAGGCCTGGATTCCCACCATTTCCTTGAGGGCATTTCCGTTGAGCCTGTGTTGTGGCCATGATCTGGTACTGGGAGGCGCCTGACATCGCATGCCAGGTGAATTGGGTATCCCAGGGATAGTATTCGCCTGTTGCTTTTACGGGCCCAGCATTCGCGGTGTTCGATGCACTTGCACTATTTGATCCCCAATACGATGACACAATGTTAGAACCGGAAGCGCTAAATACACCTGACGAGGACGAACTGCCAGGTGCTGGAGAGATGAGAATGGGGACCTTGGCGTTGGTTGTAAAGCTTTGTGTGTTGCCCCACGGGCCCCAGCCTTCATCTTGGCTTAAGGTAGGATCTACGAATACCGGATTAAGCGTATTGTTGAAATTCCCGCTTGAAATGCTCAATTGACCCGGGGATGATGATACGGCAGGCGCAACAAAGGTGGCTGTTGAGGAATAATGGAGATCTGAGGGGGCCGGTTGTTCAAAGGTACCTGTTGGAGACGTTCGAGCTCTTATGCGCCAGTAGTAGGTGGTTTCTGGCAGCAGGTCCACTTCAGCCCCGAGGCTTTTGAGACCTGCATGGATGACCGACTTCTCTACCCCGAAGGATTCTACATTTGTTGTGAAAGTAGAGTCAGTTGATACTTGCCCCTGCCAATCGTACTCGGCACTCAGTGCAGACCATTGTAGCGAGGCTGGCCAGGGCTCTACCCCGGTCACACCATTGGGTGAGTAGTTGCGCGGATCGTAGCGTTCCCCTACACCAACAGCATGCCAGGCATTCGCAACGCTCCCGTAAATCTTGGTTTCGCCAGGGAAGACGCCGGCTGCTGATGTAAGGGTTGCGATGCGCGCGTCAGCGAATTGTGAATTACCGACAAAGTTGTAGAGCATAGTATGGATCAAAATCTCGCTGGCAGCTTGCAACCCAATGGGTTGGACATCATAAGCGATCCCAAAATCTGCTTGCCCTTTTCCTCCCTGTGCAAGCAGATAGAACCAGCGTTGTACCACACTGGAATTTATGTGGCAGTAGTCAGTTGACAGACATTCCAGCAGGTTGGTTGGCAGATAGTTGACACCATTATAGGTTGTGGGCAACCCTTTGAGTGCCGGATTTGCCATAGGATAATTCACGCAATCTGCTGTGGAGGTTTGCATACAAACTTTCGTTTCGGGATTGCACACTTCATCAGGGCAAAGCCCAGGCGGGCAGGACCCGTCCCCCAAATCGTCATAGTAGATAATGGTGTTAGCAGGATGGTAATGGCCACACCATTGCATGATGCCTCCATTTGCCTCTCCCAGCAAATTACCCAGAATTGCGGCAAAACCCTCCTCTAAGACAATGGTCTCGCCAGCATTGACTAGATCTGAAACAGCATGATCCAGAACTCCATGGGTGAACTCGTGTCCTATTGCGTGTATGTCTACTTCTTCGACCACACCTGTATTTGGAAAGAATAATGTGTCTTCGACTGTATCGTAGAATGGCGTCGAACCGTAAACATTGCTTAGGAGCTTGCCTTCTCCAACGACTGCCTTTATCTCTTTTGTGCCGGAACCATCCAGGCCGAGCCAGCCATATGGTTTCCAAAAATCCACAGCGCGCTGCAAGCCCCAGTGGACGCTGACCCCATAAAGTATGGCTGGCTTATTCAGCACGGCAGTATCGAAATCCGGCAGCGGCCAGGTATCGAAATCATCGTCATCGCTTACAAAATCGACTTCTACCCACTCAGGTTCAGTGGTTGACACTGGCAACCCGGTCGTCTCTATACGATGCAGTGTTGTGATCGGAGGTTGTCCTGTGCCCCCAGGGACTCGCAACCGGTAGCGCATTGCTCCATCCGTGTCTGTGAAGGTGTCGATTAGAAAGACCTGCTTGCCATTGTAGAGTGTATCCCCGGTGCCAAATGCCACGGCAATGGATGGCGCATTGATTGGACTGTACTCGATCGTACTCGCAGGATGCACTATACCATTATCCTTAATGCCAGTATGATTTGAGGGTGAGCTGGTGATATTCTTCGATGAATTAATGATCTCTCCCGAGTGCGCATCCACATCGATAACTACACTGTCAATGGGATCAAGGCTGGCAATTTCAAAGCGGTATGCAACTCGAAAGCTATCATCTGAATAGGTGAAGCCCTTGGATGTGATCACCAATTCACCCTCTGGTATTTCCTCAAAGGCAGAATGATCGCGAGGGATATCCCAGGGATACAACTGCGCATCCATCGCTTCAAGGGCAATCTGCCATGCCTCTATTTTGTCGATTTTCGTACTTGGATCCTGGTCGAGATTGGGGATTACGCGTCCGATCAATGCTGCCGCCTGACCATCGACCTCCTGCACGATCATTTCTACTCCCACCACCTTCAGTCCACGATGATATTGGTGATAGCGATGATACAGCCTTCCCTCTTGGTCTGTACGCGAGGTATGTTTGATCAACTCGTCGTCAGGCCCCAAGCCCAACCAGGGGGCATATTTATCAAATACTTCTTCGGTCAATGGCCTGCTTGATCGAAAGAAACGCACTGCGCGGATCTGGTTGTCAATACCTTGGACATTGGCAAATTGAAGCAGGTCACGGCCTTGATCAATGTCTTGTGCTGTGGACTGGCTGCTTGTCTCACCCGTGACTATTACACCCTGGCCGAGTTCTACCCAACGACCGATCAATGCACCGGTGACATTGGTCCTGTCTTGCAAGGCAAGCAAGCCATTGGGCGCATAGATATTCGCGATTATTTCACAACTGGCCCCAAAGGTAGCCCCCGTCGCTTCTACGGACCGTCCCTCTATGAGGGGCGGGATGCCGGCCACAAAAAGCTGGATGTCTCTACTGGAAAGGGAAGCTGTATCTTGAGGGCCCAGCTTGGAGTTATTTTCAAAAACGGCACCACCCTGCACGCGGATTTCGCATGGATTTTGGCACAGAACGGCCGCCTGTGCCCCCACGTTTAGTTCCTGGAAATCGTATGCGCCACCGGTCAGGATAAGTGTGGTTTGAGACTTTTTCGTGCCTGGAGCCACGCTTATGGAGCCGTAGGTGCCAGGATCCAGAGACTGTTCTTTCTCAGCCGAAATGGCAACGTCTTCATTGCCTGGCGTGAACATTGGGAAATCGGGCAGCAATAGGGGCAAGGGGAAAACGGGGAGGTTGTCGCTGACACCGATGTCTTTTTCGCTGCCAGTGACTTCAAGGGTATGGACAGTTTGTTCGATGGTTGCTCCACTCTGCAATGTAACGGTAGGGGATGTTGCTTCTCCAGAGATCACGACGTCAGAGGCCATAACCAGACCGCTGGAGGAAGTCGTTTCTTCACGGGGTACCGAATATATAACAGCCACGTCCCCTTCTATATGCACGCCTTCCCCTGCATTCACGCCAAGGAAAGCCACCACAGCCTGATCCGGCCAGTTTCTTTGCGTAAGCTCATTTTCAGCGAGGGAGTTGCCAGGTTCTCGAGAACAACTACTGAGAATTAACTGGAAAGAAAGAATGAAAATAAGACCAAACCGGTTTATGATACTTTCAGTATTCATGAGATGGGATGACTATCCACCTTTATCTATCATCTATGGTCAACGAATTCCAAAACAGTATAGCGGAGTTAACTAGTTAGGTCAAAATTGCGCTGGAATGCACAAATTGATAAGGCAAAGGAGCTACCTGCTGCGCTTATAGAATCTGCTGGACAAGGTGTTTTTGAAAATCTAGCACACATGATCCTGACCTGCACCCCAAAATCCGTTCCAAATGAAATGATACGATCTGGAACGAAAATGGAGGCAGGCTATGCCCAAGAAAAGACGTTTTTCAACCGAGCAAATTATCATGAAATTGCGAGAGGCTGAGG
>JABFGG010000003.1 GCA_013112575.1 Chloroflexota bacterium
GCGTCGGGGGGGAGTGGCGTGGAAGTGGCCGTAGGTGGGGGGCTGGTGGCGCTGGGTAGGGACGCTAAGGCGGTGTTCTCTGCTTCCCAGGTGGCGATCTGCTCTGCCAGCACGTCTTCATCACTGGAGGGTGTGTAGGCGGTTGCGGTTGCCTGGGGGGTGGCGCTGGAGCAGGCTGATATCAAGCCTACTATGAGCAATAAAAAGGGGATGTTACGCGTGGATGATTGCATCAGTCAGGGTTGTTGGCGATGTCCAAAATATGCTCGGCTAAAAAAGAGGCCAGTTGCTGCGAGCCGCGTGGGGTGAGGTGAATGGCGCTGTTGGTGTATTCGGTGTTGTCCACAGCCTGCCAGGCATCTACGTAATTCCATTGGTTGGTGGCACTGATTTCAGCCATTAGCTGGCGGTAAGCATCGTAGACCCAGCGCGGGTAGAAAAAATTATAACGAATATCGCTGTTCTCACCTTGGCTAATGAACATAGGCTCATTGACCACTAATACAGGTACTTCACCGGCATAACCATTGCCAAGCTCCAAAGCACCAAAGGCAAAGGTCTCCTCGGGGAGGTCTCCCGGGAGTAAGCCGTAATAACTTTCATCGGCTTCCAGGTATTCGGCTCGGGGGGTGTAGCTGTCGGGGATGTACTGGTCTACGCCAGTGGCGGCCCACATAAAGCCGTAAAGTTGCAAACGTACCACATCCGCAAGGGGGCGGCGCTGGCCCACAATAGTGCGTTCGAGAAAGCTGGGTTGGATGATGGCTGGATCATTTGGATCGATCTTGAGGGTGTCACTCCGAAGGAGCTGTAAGACCTTATCAAGGTTATTCTGCACCAGGGGAGTGAATAGTTGTTTTTCGTAGGGAAAAGCTTCCAGGGTGGTCAACCACACAACCAGGTCCGGCTGATAATGCCTAGCGCGCTTGAGCAGTAGAACATCTTTCGTGAGTGAGATGGTGGGATAGCCGAGGTTGTAAAAGCGCAACTGTTGTCCCGCATCGTTTACCAATCCCTGCTTGTTCAATTGAGCGCTGAGCGTATCTTCGTTCTCGAGCAAGAAACCCCACACGGAAGAGTCGCCGATCAACACAACGCGAAATTCGTCATCGACTTTAGGCGTGCCCGCGATGACGTGGCTGGCGAACATGGCGTCCAGGTTGTTGAGGCTGAGATTGTAAGCTTCTGCGGGGTTCTCCCCAAAAGGCAAACGTTCACGGCCCGGGACCAGGGTGTTGTAGATGGAAACATTGCGCAAGAAAAGCGACCCCAATTCATGTGGGGTGACGGCAAAAATGGCATTGAGGGCAATAAACAGAAAAGTTGCCCTGAGAACCACCTGGAAAAGGAAAGAACGGTCTTGCTTGGTTGAGTTCATACGCCCCCTCCGAATAGAATACCGAGGGCATAAAGCGATTGTTCAAGTTCGGGCAGAGCGAACCACAGCCAACCCAACACCACGAAATGGAAGGTGAGCAAGGCTCCACCGATGTTGGCAATGGCTTGATTAGAGATGGTGATGCGACTTTTCGCAAAGTCTGCCCAGCGGTTATGGAGGAACAGGCCAAGGCCATGCCACAGACCCCAGATCAGGAAATTCCAGGTGACACCGTGCCACAGGCCGATGAGGGCCATGGTGGTCAGTTGCCCAATAAGGATGATGGCGGTAATAGACCAGCCGCGCCCGCGCAGCCAGCGCGTGAGGGGATTGAAGTAATAAGCACGGAACCACTGCGCCAGGGTCATGTGCCAGCTATTCCAGAAAGCGGTCAGGTTGGCCTTGAGGTAGGGGCGGTCGAAGTTCTCCGGCAGTTGGATGCTCAGTAGATTGGCGATGCCGATGGCGATATGCGTATAGCCTGCAAAGTCGAAAAAGATGCGCAGACTGTAGCTGTATAGCAGCACCCACATCCAGGTGGTTGACTCGGTCTGGAAAACATTGTTGGGGTCGAGGGCGAACAATGCCAGGCTGTCGGCCACCACGAATTTCATCAGCACGCCGATGGCAATACGTTTCAAGCCTAAAATGGTCTGGCTTGCATCAAGGCGGAAGTCGTTCTCCAGGTCACCGATGAAGCGTTCCACCCGGTCTATGGGGCCAGCCGTGAAAGCCGGGAAGAAGATCACGTAAGTGGTGAAATCGCGCAGGCTCACATTAGGCAAACGCCCGCTGAGCCGGTCGCGTAGGGTGTGCAGCAAACGAAAGGCTACGTAGGAGAAGCCTAACCAGCGGATATCGAAGGCGTTGGCGAGGTCGGTGGATTGCCCGGTGAGACCGCGAATTGCGGCACTGGCGTTCTCGGCAAGCGGGTGGCTTTTGAGGACGATGAAGAGGAGCAGGATGGAAGCTACACCGATATTCAGAGACAAGGCTTTGCCTGACGCAGTTCGCCATAATATGAGGCCAATGGCAGCAAGCACAACCAGCGCGATCAACACCTGATAAAGTTGGGGCGGGCGTGAGGGGGTGATTTGGAAGGGGAGGAAACGCATGGCGGCGATGGCAAGGACTGTAACAAGCAATACAATGCCAGCGATCAAATCCGCGCGCGGGCCGTTCTCTTGTTCCTTTTCGCGCGTCAAACTCCAGACCAGCACCGTCAGTCCCAGTGTGGCGGTAGGCAGCCAGAAATCGAGATTGCGGATGGGCGTAGAAGGCTGCAGCCAGTAGATGGCGGCAACACTGCCGATCATTAAGGTCCAGCCACGCCAGCGCGAGTTAAAAAAGGGCGCGGCGATGAGAGCCAGGGTGGTGAAGACCAGCAGTTGGTTAAGGGTCATATGGAATTGTTTAGAAGCCCTGGTAGATCCAGGTAGGGGCCTGGTCGGCAGTCATGATGATCACGGCTATGACGATAACACAGAGCAGTAGGGCGTACAGGTTTTGGCGGCTGAACAAACGGCGTAGCATCAACGGTAGCCACACATGCGCCACTCACCACCCTCTTCAACAGCCAGGAAATCCCGGGCGGCCAGGTCGATGGGGCGGTCCTCGCCATTATAGGTGCCAATGATGGTACCGGTGCAAGACACGATGGCTTCGCCATCACTTGCACTGCTTTGCTCACATTCCAAGCCCTCCAGGCGGGTCTCAACGCCATCGTAGGCCCGCGCATCGGTGCGTGCGCCTTCTTCCCAGGCGTTGCAGGAGAGGCTGATGAGGCTGTCTTCATCTTTGTCCACCAGGGCCAGGATGTAACCCTCAATAGCGGCCTCCGGGCCGGGGCCACTCTGGCAGGCGGCCAGTAATATGCTCGAAATAACGATAAGTAAAACAAAAAAGGGAATGGGCTTCATAATGGGCTTCTTCTCCAATAAGCTGGTAACGAGCCACATTGTACTATCGGGGAATCAAAAATTCCATACACCGGGAAACTCATTTATTAATGAAGGTTAGCATGGCCTCAACGACCTGCGCGTGCTGATCCGCCGCGCTAATCGAGGGGGTGACGTCTCCTGCTTGTGGGCCGTAGTCCCCAAACTGGGCGTGGCTGCCGCCCTCAATGGCGATGAACAAAGTGTCCGGAGGGAGCAGGTAGGTGTTGTTATCGAAGTTATCGGTGTTAGGGATGCCATCGGTTGTGCCGTAGATGGACAAGACCGTAAGGTTGCTATTAGACAGATCAGCGCTATCGGGGGGATAGGAGTCCCACAATGCCAGCGCATTGATCTTGTCGGGGTTGCCATTGGCATAGATGGCTGCCGAAGCGCCTCCCAGGGAATGACCGGCAAGCACCCAGTCTGAGATCTCAGGATAGGCTTCAAATACAGCGTTGGCCGCGTTGGTATTCAAAATGGCCAGGTTCAGAGGCATGGGGGTGATGACGACCAGAATGCCGTGCTCTGCAATTTCACGCAGCACGGGTGTATATGCCTCAGGCTCTACCAGGCCGCCGGGGTAAAAGATCAGCCCTGTCTCAGAAGGATTTTCGGGCGAAAAGGTGATCCAGTCGTCCTGCGATACCCTAACTGTTTCTGAAGGTTCCAGAGCCGCCAATGCCATCTCTCCGGCCGGGTAGGTGCTGGTCGCAGACCAGATAAACAAGCCGGCGACGACGAGCAAGGGTAAAGCTATAAGACTGATACCGACATATATAAGAACTCTTTTAATTTTCATAAATAATCCTACCTGCCAGAATGATTGTCTATTGAATAGTTAGCCCCCGGCCCAACCTGAAGGATGTTGCCTTGCGGGTAGAAAAATTTCCAGGCGGCATGTGCAGAAGGGCCTTCAAGGTGAGCGTTGTAGACATATATCTTTAGATCATCTTCGAAGTGAAAGATGGTGTCGAGGGACCGTTCTATGACAGTTATCTCGGTTAGTCGTTTGTCTTGAATGTGTTGAATGGCTTCCAGATATTGAGGGTCCGGATTCATCCCTGTACAGGCCCCCAGGATTGTGTCACTGGTTTGAATGCGCCAGGTGTTTTGCAACCAAAGCCGCCGTTTGCCCACAACAGCACCTGCGCTGTTTTTGATCAACTCATCAAAATGGAGAACGACAACATTATCGGCGGCTTCCTCAATTTCCCAGACAGGGAAATCGATTACGGTATCTACTATCGCGTAGATCTCTTCCGCTTTGCTAAACGTAGACATAGTTAGCTCATTTTCCAATTTGTAAAAAGCAAAAGTCACCGGCCTGAATAACTTTCTATGGAATAGTTGGACCCCGGCCCAATCGAAAGGACATTATCCACTGGGTAAATATAATTCCACGCCTCATTGTGGTTTCCTTGAAAATGAGCGTTGTATACAAATATATTCAGATCATCTTCAAAGTGAAATGTAGTATCCAGCGAAGGTTCCGCAATTGTAACTTCCAATAATTCTTTACCTTCGATGGACTGCAGGACTTCCATCAAGCGGGTATCTTCCACATATGTCTGAACTGATGTAAGTACTTCTTCGCTAGTCTCAATGCGCCAAAGACCATAAATTGAAAGGAATCGATCACTTCCAACACGACCAAAGCTATCAATTTTTAATTCACCGAATTCCAGGAAAGCTGAATATGCAAAACCCTTTGTAACTTCCCAAGCCTTCAGTCCAATTATGGAACTAACTATGGAATAGATCTCTTCCGCTTTGGTTTTCGCCGCCATACCGATATTATATTCGGATAGGGAATTACCAGCGGTAGGGTAAGGACACTACGCCCTCTTGTCCGATTGCGTACCAAGTTGTAAATGCAATATATTTTGCAACACTAAAACTCAAGAAGATTCTGCAAGACCATCATCAACAAGAAGCCACCCATGCCGACCAGGGCACTGGGCAGGCGGCTTTCTTCGGTGGGTTGGCTTTCGGGCATCAACTCACTGAATACCAGGAAGATCATGGCTCCGGCGGCAAAGCCGAAGGCATAAGGCAGCAAGGGGCGAAAGGCGATGACCGCCAGGTAAGCTGGGATGGCTGCCAGTATCTGCGGCACACTGGAGAAAATGGCCCAGCCTACCGATTGCCAGCCGCCAATGCCGCCAGCGCGTAAGGGCAAGCCCACGGCCAAGCCTTCAGGGATGTTGTGGATGGCTATGGCAACGGCCATTAGCAAACCCAGGCCGACCTCCCCGGAACCATAAGCCACGCCTACCGCGATCCCTTCGGGGAAGCTGTGGATGAACAGCGTTACCAGCACGAGGATGATGCGTTTGGCCCCGCTCCCACTAAGGCCCTGGAACTCGATCTCGCGGCCATCCAGCCAACTGGAGGTGGCAGCCATGAGCAGAGTGCCAAGCAGGATGCCAATGGCAACGGGAGTGATGCCGCCATCCTCCACGCCGGGGAAGATGAGATTAAAGGTGGAAGCCGAGAGCATCAGCCCGGCAGCCGCGGCCCAGGCCCAACGGGCAATGGTCTGGGGAAACTCTTTAACGAATACAAACGGTAAGGCCCCAATGCCGGTGGCCAGGGCTGTAAAGGTGGCGGCTATAGTTGTATCTACTAGGCTTGGCATAATTAATTCACTTTATTTTGTGGGTGTTTCGATATGGATACGGCTGGCCAGTATCTCCTGGTCTTGCGGGCTTAACTTTTTCAGCAGGTCGGGGCCGATGTGGGCGTTGATTCTTTGGGTGAACAGTTCCATCCACACAAACTGCCTGGCGATCATGACCATGTTGCGGTTGTTGGTGATCGTCGCTGTGGTGTCGACTTCTTCACTGGCGATCAAGACTTGCTGTCCGTCAGCGACAACAACCAGCATGTCATGCAGCCCGTGGGCTTCGCTTTCCAGTGGCGGGTGATAGGCAACCGCCCCGACGTCTAGGTTTCCGCTGCCAGTAAGCAGCGTTTCGATCTTCACGCCACGTTCTTCGGCATCCACCAGATGATTCTCAAGTTCACTGATATGCGGGTCATCCAACACAAGCATCAACTCATCCTGGGCTGTGTCGATCATCTCCGACGCTATCGATAGGGTGGCGGCATGTCCTTTCACTGTCCAATAATCGTCCCCGGCTTCGGCTGTGTAAAGGGCATTGAGACCTTGACGCAGGTCCGAGATGACAGCCATTTGGCCTTCTTCGTAGCGGTCCAGCAGCACTTCGGGCGGGATAGGACGATACAGGGTGGAGCGACGTTCCTCTTTCTTGAGGACTGCGCCGCGTGCTTCCAGACGCCCCAGTGCTTCGTAGATCATCGAACGCGGTACACCTGAATTTTTGCTGATTTGATAGCCCGTGGCAGGGTTCTCGCTCAACAGGGCCAGGTAGGCTTTGGCTTCGTATTCAGTGAAGCCGATGGTGGTTAATTGTTCCAGCCACTCCATTGACAACTCCAATAGTAATCCGTAAAATAACTAATATAGCAATTATAAACTACTGTGCGAGCTTGTCAAGGACTTATAACCATGAAGCGTAGCAACAAAACCAATCAAGTTATCTATCGTTTGTGGGCTCCCATTTATGACTTCTTGCTGGAATGGTTCTTTGCCCCAGGCCGCAGACGCGCCCACCAGCTGCTTGATCTGAAGGCCGATGAAGAATTTTTGATCGTTGGAATCGGCACAGGCAATGATCTCAGGTGCATACCGGATGGCATCGCTGTGGTGGGCATCGATCTGAGTTGGGCCATGCTCAAACAGGCCCAAAAGAAAGCTGAAAGTTTGCCGCATCAGCCCCTGCTGGTTATCGCCGATGCAGGCAACCTGCCTTTTAGTGAAGCTCAGTTTGATGCCGCCATGATGAATCTCATCCTGAGCGTTGTGCCGCAACCCCGCCTGTCTTTTCGTGAGGCTATGCGTACACTAGGCACACATGGTCGAGGTGTTGTCTTTGATAAATTCTTACCGGAGGATCAGCAAATGACTTTGCTTCGGAAAATGTTGAATGTCGTCACCGAATTAATGGGCACGGATATCAATCGCCGCTTTGAAGACATCATCGAGGATGCTGATTGCGAAGTCTTGCGAGATGAGCCGGTGATGTTGAATGGGGCCTACCGGGCCATTTTGATGCGGTTATAGTTTAGAAAAATTGACTATGTTATAGAACTCCATGATATGCTTGCAGGATAACTATCAAATCAGCCTTTGAGGGAACAATATGATAAAAGTCCCGATCAATAACCCCCAGGTCAAGAAAGATCTAGAAGGAGGACTTATTGGTATCTACGGCCAAAATTCGTCTTTCCGGCAACGCATCTGGGTATCGGTTTTGATGGGGGGAATAGGTTTGGTGGCATTGTATTTCCAAACGCAACAGGATTTTAATATCTTCTTGTTTATAATATTCCTCTTATTGGTTTTTCTGGCGATTGCACTTTTATTTACTCCTGCCTGGTCTTTGCTCATTGATCCAGAACAGGAAGAATTCATCATTGAAAAGAGAACTATCCAGACGCTATTTAGACCTGTCGAACACCGACACAATTTCCACGAAATACACTCTATTCAACAATCTAGCGACGCGTTGGGGCTAAGTGCCGCTATCAATTTACGCGGACCTAACATAACTATCGCATTCAGTTTCATGCAACAGTATATGCAGAAAGCTCCAGAGGTTTTGGAATTGTTGGAGAACTTGCTGCAAGAACAATTAACTCAGCACACCCCCACAGCAGAAAGTCTTGAAGAGGAAATCCAATTCAGTTGGTGGCGCTTTCGTTTGGCGGCACTCTTTTCTTTCGCCCTGGGGCTCCTTTTTGTTCTTATTTGGGCTGCGGGAGAGAGGTTTTTTGGTGTTGATCTGGGTGTCTTGATGTATGTGTTGGGCGCGCTGATCGGGCTTGTGATTCTATTTGCTTCCGGGGGAGTAAATGACATCCGATACACTGCTCTTGCTGTTGGGATGACAATAGTAAGTGTTGGTCTTATGGCTATCTATTTATTCTTTACGCCTTCATCTCCTTATATTTCAACAGGCTCGATTTTCCTATTTGTTCTGCCCGTCGTTTTTTCTGCAGCCTTCGCCTGGCGAACCGTGCGGCGCAGAAACCCCTTTATGCGCCAACGCAGTCACCTTATCAATGAGGACAATCAGCTTTTATTGTCCATGGCTGCTTCCTTCCTTATTCTTGTTCTCGTTTTTGGGTTTTATGCTCTAACGGGTTTTGCTGTTCCTGAAGACATATCTGCAAAGCAAGCATTCGATCAAGGGGTCGAACTCACCATACAAGATGACCTAACCGGAGCCATTGACGCATTTGAGCTTGCGCTGGAAAGAAAGCCGGATTACGTTGAGGCGCAGGTTCAGATAGGTTTAGCTTATATTGATCAGAGGCAATTTGCAGACGCCGAATCAGCTTTGCAGAACGCAATCGCGCTAGATGCAAATTATGGTCTATCGTATTATGGCTTGGGACTCATAGAGAGTCAGGGCCAAAATCCTGAGAGTGCTATTCAGTTATTTACGCAGGCTTTGGATCTGGGAATACCTCCCGGGAACGAAGAACTGGCTTTAGCGATTCGAGGATTGAATTATGTGTTCCTGGATGAAGAGGGCTTGGCTTTTGCTGATTTTGATCTCGCTGTGGAGCGAGCTGAACAACTGGATGAGGATGATCTGCGTGCACGTGCTCTTTTCTTCCGGGCATTAGGATATCTGACCTTCGACCAGCTTGACCTTGCGATAGGGGACCTCAATTTGGCTTTTGAGTTGGCAATTGATGAAGGACTTAGGTCTCAAATCAATGAGCTACTCAGTGAAATTGGGGAGGATTTTTAATTTCAAAATAGGATTGCGTATTTGACTTTTATTCCAAAATACGCATAATTAAGAAGGTTGTCTTACAACCTGACTTGGAGGAGATGAGGGGATTATTTAAACATCCAAAAAAACCTAAAAGGTAGGTAATATGTCCACTGCTACAATCATCGACGGCAAAGTCATCGCTAACGATCTGCGCGAGGAAATTGCCCAAAAAGTTGCTGCCCGCAAAGAAGCCGGTCAGCGTGTCCCGGGTCTGGCTGCCGTGCTTGTCGGCGAAGACCCCGCCTCCGAAGTGTACGTACGCATGAAGCGCAAGGCTTGTGAAAAGGCCGGCATTGCTTCGTTCGGCCATACTTTGCCCGCAGATGCCACTCAGGAAGATGTGGAAGGTCTTGTCAAAAAACTGAATGCTGACCCAGAAGTACACGGCATCCTGGTGCAATTGCCATTGCCCGACCACATTGACGAAGAAGCTGTACTGAACGCCATCGACATCACAAAGGATGTGGACGGCTTCCACCCGCTGAACATCGGCCGCCTGGCACAGAAAGGCCGCGAGCCGCTCTTCCTGCCTGCCACACCCGCGGGTGTTATTTATCTGTTGGAGAAGAGCAACACCCAGTTGGAAGGGGCCAACGCCGTAGTGTTAGGTCGCTCCAATATCGTGGGTATGCCCGTAGCCCTTTTGTTGATTGAACGCAATGCCACTGTGACCGTGTGCCACTCCCGCACCAAAGATCTGGACGCAGTCTGCCGCGCCGCAGACGTGCTGGTCGCGGCAGTGGGCCGCGCTGAAATGGTCAAGAAAGACTGGGTCAAACCCGGCGCAACTGTGATCGACGTGGGTACCCACCGCATCGATGATGACACGGAAAAAGGCTACCACCTGACCGGAGACGTGGCCTATGATGAGGTCAGCGAGGTAGCTGGTGCCATTACGCCCTCTCCGGGTGGGGTTGGCCCCATGACCATCGCCATGCTGCTGAATAACACGCTACGGGCAGCGGAGATCGCCGACGGGAATTAGGAAATTCGGTTTTCGCCCATGGATTGACTAGATAATCAGATGCGCCCACTACTTTGGTGGGCGTATCTTTTTCAAGAGGTGATATTTGAGGAAACTTATTGTCTTGATCTTGATAGCTTCGTCCGGCCTGGCATGTGACCTGACCGCGCAGGTGATCCAAACACCGCCCCCAACTGATCTATCCGCACCCGCAATAGAAGCCACGTCTGCTACGGGGTCAGCCTCCGAAAGCGCTCCCCCAGATGTGCAAAACGGCGAAACCACTATTCTGGTGACCGACCTTGGACCCACCGAGACCTACGTGGATGAAAACCTGGGCTATGCCTTTGATTACCCGGCTGAATGGGACATCCTGGCTTTGCCGGATATTCCCGGCGCTTCTGTAACGATCTCCAGTTGGCAGCAGGAAGAGGCCGGTTCGGGAGGTATTCCTGCTGGCGGCCAAAAGCTTGATATCACCCCCTTGCTGCAGGTGAGCTATATGGAGGCCCAGGAATTGGTACGCCAACAGAACCAGGGCATCGACCTTGTTGAAACGGAATTGGACCTGCCATATGGGCCACAGGCAGTGCTTTTTGTTTATCCAGTTGAAGAAGGTTTGCCGGAAATCCGGCAGATGGTCACCTCTGTGAATGGCACCACACTGATGTTTAGTGGGTTAGGGGAAACCCTGACTTTCTTTGAAGCCATTGCCTATACGGTCCGTGCCGTTGAGTAGCGATCAATTGTCAGACAAGTTATTGACAATTATGCTAAATTTCTGTATATTTAGGTTGTCAGACAAGTGTTTTGACGCCTTTTTTCTAACTTATATGAGTATCCAAAATGACTTCTCTCCTTGTTCGTAATGCCACATTGTTAGCTACTTTTGACGACCACCATCGCGAGATTCCGGATGGTGGTCTTTTTATTAAAGACGGTTTCATTGAGCAGGTTGGCCCCACCAACGAACTTCCCCAGGAAGCTGACGAGATCCTCGACCTCAGTGGGCACATTGTGCTGCCCGGCCTGATCAATACGCACCATCACTTCTACCAGACATTGACACGTGCCGTACCGGCTGCACAGGATGCCAACCTGTTCAACTGGCTGGTAACGCTATATCCCATTTGGGCGCGTATGCAGCCGGACGATATCTATGTTTCTACCCAAACCGCGCTGGCCGAACTGGCTTTATCGGGTTGTACAACCGCTTCTGACCACCTTTATATTTACCCCAACGGTGCCAAGCTGGATGATGAGATCAACGCCGCTTTAGAGATCGGTGTGCGTTTGCAGGCCTCACGCGGCTCGATGAGTGTGGGCGAGAGCCAGGGTGGCTTGCCCCCCGATAGTGTGGTGGAAACTGAAGAAGCCATCCTGAAAGAAAGCGTGCGCCTCATCCAGCAATACCATGATGAAAAACCTGGCGCCATGACCCAGGTGGTGTTAGCCCCCTGCTCACCCTTCAGTGTGTCGCAGGATCTGATGCGTGAGACCGCTATTTTGGCACGTGAATATGGCGTTCACATGCACACTCACCTGGCTGAAACCCAGGATGAAGAAGTCTACACTTTAGAGAACTTCGACCTGCGCCCTGTGGGTTGGATGGAAACCCTGGGCTGGAGTGGGGAGGATGTGTGGTTTGCCCATTCGGTGCACGTCAATGACGAAGAGATCGCTTTTTATGCCAAAACTGGCTGCGGGGTAGCTCATTGCCCATCCTCCAATATGCGCCTGGCCTCCGGCATCGCCCCCATCCTCAAGATGCTGACGGCAGGCGTAAAAGTTGGTCTGGGCGTGGATGGCTCGGCCAGTAACGACGCTTCCCATCTTTTGGCTGAAGCACGCCAGGCTATGCTGCTGGCACGTGTCGGTGCCGGCCTGTCTGGTGCATCATTGTCTGGTGAGGACGCACCGCCATTGATGACCGCTCGCCAGGCTTTGGAAGTCGCCACACGCGGAAGTGCCTCTGTATTAGGCCGCGACGATATTGGCTCGCTGGAAGTAGGCAAGTGTGCCGACTTCTTTGCTGTGGACCTGAACCAGTTGGACTTCACCGGAGCTTTGCACGATCCCCTGGCTGCGTTGGTGTTCTGTGCCCCTGTCAAGGCGGATTACACTGTAGTAGGTGGCAAGTATGTGGTCAAAGAAGGCCAGTTGGTGAATATTGATTTACCTGCTCATATTGAAAAACACAATCAGGCAGCCAAGAGGCTATTAGAGAACTGATCCCTGTAGATTGGTTTTGAGAGAGATATTGAAACAAAAAGCAGAAGTCGTCATTTGTGGGGCCGGTATCGCCGGTATCACCACCGCCTATCACCTGGCTGTAGCGCACGGGGTCAAGGATATCGTGCTAGTGGATGAACGCGCCCCCATGAGCCTGACCAGTGATAAGTCCACCGAATGTTACCGTAATTGGTGGCCTGGCCCTGGCGACGATATGGTGCAGATGATGAACCGCAGCATTGACCTGTTGGAGGAATGGGCGCGTGCCAGCGGCAATGTCTTTCACCTCAACCGCCGTGGTTACGTCTACGCTACATGCAATTCAGAGAACATAAGCGGTTTGGAAGCCTTCGCCCAGGAAGCCTCTGACCTTGGGGCAGGGGAAGTTCGGCGATATGAAAATGGGAAGGGGGGATACCAACCCTTGGCCGCTGAAGAGTTCGAGGACCAGCCTGAGGGTGCCGATCTCCTGACCAGTCCTGATTTGATCCAGCAGCATTTTCCCTACCTCTCGCTGGATGTTGTGGGCTTGCTGCACGTGCGGCGGGCCGGTTGGTTGAGCGCCCAACAATTGGGTACTTATCTGCTGGATGAAGCACGGGCGCATGGGGTGCAATTGCTGGCTGGCACGATTGATGACGTGCTGGTCGAAGCAGGGCGCATCACGGGCGTTTTGCTAGCTGATGGCACAGAGATAGAAACGAATGTCTTTGTAAATGCTGCCGGGCCTTTGTTGGATAAAGTGGCAAGCTTGTATGGCGAAGAGCTGCCACTACACAACGAATTGCATCTCAAGGCAGCCTTTAACGATCAGGAAGCCGTGTTGCCGCGTGAAGCCCCTATGGTGATCTACGCTGATGAGCAACAATTGCCCTGGGACGAAGAAGAACGTGAGTGGCTGGCCGAAGATGATGAAACTCGTTGGCTGACGGAAACACTGCCTTCCAGCGCCCACACACGCCCAGAAGGTGGATTGCAAGCGCAAACGATCTTGCTTTTGTGGGATTTCCATAATGATCCTGTCGATGTACAGATTCCGCCTGAGCTTGACCCTGAATTCCCTGAGTTGGCCTTGCGCGGTCTAACTCGCATGATCCCTGGCATGCAAACCTATGTGGGGCGTTTACCTAAACCATATATAGACGGTGGCTATTACACCAAGACCCAGGAAAATCGCCCTCTGGCTTGCCCCAGCGAAGTTGAAGGGGCTTATGTGATTGGTGCACTGGCCGGATACGGCATTATGGCCGCCCCAGCTTTGGGTGAACTGCTGGCGACGCACATCACTGGTGGGGAACTGCCCTCCTATGCCCAGGCGTTTGACCTGGTGCGCTACAAAGATACTGACTATCAGGAGCTCCTTGAAAACTGGGGGGCCTCCTGGCAATTGTGAGTTTTATGCTAAATATGAATCCGAACACTTCCCCCCTGTCTCAGCAGTTGCACGAACAACTGCTGCAGTTGATCACTGAGACTTCTCCCGGCGAGCGCCTGCCCTCAGAACCGGCGCTGGCCAAAGACCTGGGCGTGTCCCGCGCGACCCTGCGCGAGGCCATGCGCACTTTTGAAACCCAGGGTCTGATTCACCGCAAGCAGGGCGTAGGCACCTTTGTGGTGCATCCAACGCATGTGATCGAAAGCGGTCTCGAAAAGCTGGAAAGCATTGAGTCGCTGGCTGAACGCATCGGTTTGCCCGTCAAGATGGGCGATTTTCAGATCGATGAACGCACGGCCAGTGAGGAAGAATGCAAAGCCCTGCTTTTAGAGACCTGTGAGACGGTTACCGTGGTCTCGCGTGTCATTGAGGCTGAGGACCGCCCTGTGGCCTATCTGTTCGACATCCTACCGCAGGATGTCTTGTCTTCAGATGACCTCGATTTTTCCTTCACTGGCTCTGTGTTGGATTTCCTTTTGCGGCGTGGTGACCCTGAATTGAGGACCTCGCGCACGGAGATCGGCGCGGTAGCTGCTGCCCCGGAAGTTGCCCGTGCTTTGGGCATCCAGCGCGGTGACGTGGTTCTGCGATTTGTTGCCACGCTTTTTTCTGGTGAAGGACAGGTAATCGATTATTCCATCAGTTATTTTCTACCTGGCTATTTCCGTTTCCACGTAATACGCCGGGTTGGTTAAGGAGCCAAACATCACTATCAAACACATCACATCAATATCCACCATCTATAAACCCTTTTATTCAAACATTGGAGGTTTGAACAATGCGTAGTTTTGCAGGACGTGACATCCTTTCCCTAAAAGATTTTGAACGCAATGAGTTTTTCCGTGTCTTTGAGATCGCGAAAAAACTGGAACCGATTGCCCGCAATCGCCAGAATAGTGATCTGCTCTCGGGCAAAACCCTGGTAACCGCTTTTTACCAGCCCAGCACCCGCACTCGCCTGGCTCACGAAGCTGGCATGATCCGCCTGGGCGGCCAGGTAACTGGTTTCTCAGACGCTAAGAACACGCGTGCAGGCGACTTCTACCAGGAGTCGATCAAAGACACTATCAAGATGTTGGAATTCTATGGTGACGTCGTTGTGATGCGCCACTTCCAGCAGGGCGCTCCTCATGAAGCTGCCAAATGGGCCAGCATTCCGATCATTAATGGTGGTGATGGCTGGGGCGAACACCCCACCCAGATCCTCACTGACCTTTACACAGTGCAGCAAGAAAAAGGGCGCATTGATGGCCTCAAATGGCTGGCTGTAGGTGATTTGCGCATGCGCACCATGCACTCCCTGGCTTATGGTCTGACCCAGTTTGATTGCCCCATCACCTTCGTTTCTCCCCCCGACATGACCCTTACCGACGAATTCAAGGAAGAATTGAAGGATTACAGCCTGGATTATAAAGAGGCTGAGCATGTTGAAGAGGCCATCGCTGACGCAGATGTGATCCTGGTTGAGCCTGTGGTGCAACCAGACTACACCAAGTCGCGTGACGAGCGTGATGGTGACGTTGGCCTGACCCCCGCCAATTACAAGATCACACGTGACTTGCTGGCGAACAAAGCCAAATCAGACGCTATCCTGCTGCACTCGCTGCCCCGCATGGATGAAATTCCCGCTGACGTGGACATCACCAAGTGGTCCCGCTATTGGCAGGAGGCTTTCAACGGTGTTGTAATGCGCATGGCTTTGTTGGCTTTGGTTTTGGGGACTCAAGAATAATAAATAGTCTGTAAGTCGAGTAGTCATTTGGTTAGACCATTTCGACTACTCGACTAATGATTTGATAACTAGGAGACTAAAAATGCAAACTGGACTTCGTGGACGAGACCTCATCAGCGACCTGGACTTCACCAAAGAAGAAGTTGAAACCGTACTCGACGTAGCCTGGGATTTAAAGAAAAAACGTGCCATGAGCCAGGAACACGCTATCCTGCGTGACAAGGTTCTGGCAATGTTGTTCTTCTTTTCCAGCACCCGCACGCGTGGCTCTTTTGAGGCGGGCATGGCCCAACTCGGTGGCCACGCTGCTTTCATCGAATCCCGCACCACACAGATTTCCCATGGCGATACTGAGAAGGAACTTGGCGATATCTTTGGCCGTTACTTTGATGGCATCGCCATCCGCCACGTGGATTGGGGCATTGGCAATAAATACTTGAACCTGGTAGCTGAAGCCTCACGCGTGCCGGTGCTCAATATGCAATGCGAGATCTACCACCCGCACCAATGTCTGGCTGACATCATGACTATCATCGAGAAGAAAGGCCGCGACCTGCGCAAGAAGAAAATGGTTGTTTCCTGGGCTTATGCTGCTTCTTATTTGAAGCCCATGTCGGTCCCCCAATCACTGATCCTGCAAATGCCGCGCTTTGGTATGGACGTCACTCTGGCCCACCCACCTGAATTCAAACTGATGCCCGACATCATGGAACAGGCACAGGAACAGGCCAAGAAATTCAACACCAATTTCGAAGTTGTGGATGACATGGATGAAGCCTGCAAAGATGCAGACGTGATCTATGCTAAATCCTGGGGTCCGCTCATGACCACCCATGATCCCGACGAAGGCAAAGTGATCCAGGACAAGTATGAAGATTGGATCGCCGATGATGCCAAAATGGCGTTGGGTAAAGAGGATGTGATCTATATGCATCCGCTGCCCGCCGACCGCAAGATCGAGGTTACTGATTCTGTGATCGATGGCCCCCATTCCGTGGTCTTCGACCAGGCCGAGAACCGCCTGCACGCCCAGAAAGGCGTCATGGCTCTCACGATGAGCTAAACCACTTTTTAGGAGAAAGATATGGCCGACAAGGTCGCCATTGTCGCTGTCGGCGGCAATGCACTAATCAAAGATAAAAACAATAAAACTATCGCAGACCAGTACGAAGCTGCCAGCAACACCATGGGGCATATCGCCTCGATGATCCAGGATGGCTGGAATGTCGTAGTGACACATGGCAATGGCCCGCAGGTAGGTTTCATTCTGCGTCGTTCAGAGTTATCCGCACACGAACTGCACCCTGTATCATTGGATTACTGCGGTGCGGATACGCAAGGTTCAATCGGTTACATGTTCCAACGTGCCTTACGCAATGAGTTCAAGAAGCGTGGTATGGACAAGGTAGCCTCTACAGTGGTTACCCAGGTGCGTGTTAGTGCTGATGACCCCGCTTTTCAGAATCCTGCAAAACCGATCGGCTCATTCCTTGACGAAGAAGCTGCCAAAGAACGTATGAAAGAGGGTAAGACTTTTGTTGAGGATTCTGGCCGTGGTTGGCGTCAGGTTGTACCTTCACCCCTGCCAGAAGAGATCGTTGAAAAACGGGCTATCGAAAGCCTCATCAAAGCCGGGGTGGTCGTGATCGCCACTGGCGGTGGTGGTATCCCCGTCGTGGAAGACGAGAATGGCGACTTGCAAGGCATCGAAGCTGTGATCGACAAGGATTTTGCTTCTTCCTTGTTGGCCAATGAGATCGATGCTGATTTGTTGCTGATCTCAACCGCAGTTGAGAAGATTGCCTTGAATTTCAACACACCCGATGAAAAATACCTCGATGAGATGACCGTTGCTGAAGCCGAGCAATATATCGAAGAAGGTCATTTTGCACCGGGTAGTATGTTGCCCAAAGTAAAAGCCTGCATCAAGTTCCTTGAGAATGGCGGCAAGAAAGCCCTTGTTACCGATCCTCCCAACATCCCGCGCGCCCTAAAAGGCGAAACGGGGACATGGATCGTTCCTTAGTTATGTTAGGGCGGCCATTGGCCGCCCTACTTACAGTGAATTTATGAATAAAGCAATCGGATATCAATGTAGCATTTGTGACAAAACCTATGGTCTGGATGAGGTGACCTATACCTGCCCTGATGATGGCGGTAATTTGAGCGTCGTCCTGGATTACGATGGCATCAAGGCCACCACTTCACCAGCAGACATCCAGGCTTCCTCATCCCAGTCTATCTGGCGCTACCTGCCCTTGTTGCCTGTTGGTGAACCCGGACACGAGAAAACGTCCTTACACGCCGTAGGCTGGACACCAACTTTTGCGCCAACCAAGCTCAGTGAGCAAACAGGCATCAAACAGTTGTGGGTCAAAGACGAAAGTCGTAACCCCACGGCCTCGTTCAAAGACCGTGCCAGTGCCTTGCTGGTTGTGCGTGCTGCCGAGATCGATGCTGAGATCACGGTAACAGCATCTACGGGTAACGCCGGTGCAGCTCTGGCCGGGATGGCCGCCGCTACCGGGCGCAAAGCCGTTATCTTCGCACCCAAGACCGCCCCGCCCGCCAAGATCGCCCAACTGTTGATCTTCGGCGCCAAGGTCGTTTTAGTGGATGGCACCTATGATGATGCCTTTGACTTATCGGTCGAGACCACCAAAGAATTCGGCTGGTACAACCGCAACACGGGCTACAACCCTTTCACTGCTGAAGGCAAAAAGACTGCTGCTTTTGAGATATGGGAGCAGGTCATCTTACAACAAGATCTGGATAGGCCTTTGTGTGTCTTTGTGTCCGTGGGTGATGGCAATATCATCTCTGGTCTACATAAAGGCTTCAAAGACCTGCATGCCCTCGGTTGGCTAGAGCACATGCCACGTATCTTTGGTGTGCAATCGGAAGGTTCGGCAGCTATCTACAACGCCTATGCTGCCGGGACGGAAGAGATCAAAGCTGTCTCAGCCACTACCCTGGCCGATAGCATTTCAGTAGACCTGCCACGCGATGGCCTGCGCGCCTTGCGTGCTGCCACCCAGACCAATGGCGCTTACATTCAGGTCAGTGATGAAGCCATCATCTCGGCTATCGCCGATCTCGGTCCTGTAGGTGTCTTTGCAGAACCGGCAGGCTCAACCGCTTATGCCGGGGTACAAAAAGCCCTGGAGGATGGTCAGATCACGATGGATGATCCTGTGCTGGCTTTGAACACCGGTAGTGGCCTGAAAGACGTAAAAGCTGCCATGCAGGCAGCTGGGGAGGCTCCGATCATCAAACCTGATCTGGATGCCGTCAAGGAGTTGTTGAACTAATCAAAATGAGTGCATCGCCTGTTTTTTCGGTCATCGTACCCATTTACAACGAGTCCGGCTCGATTCCTGAGCTCCATCGCCGTATCTGTGAAGTCATGGATGCGGTTGACGAAACTTGGGAATTTATACTGGTTGACGACGGCTCACGAGACAATTCGCGCGACTTGATCCAGGAATTGGCCGCGGAAGATGAACGAGTCCGTCCGGTGATCTTTGCGCGTAATTTTGGCCAGCAGAATGCCGTGGTTGCAGGTTTAGATTACAGTCGTGGCAAGGCCGTTATCGTGATCGATGCCGATCTGCAAGACCCGCCTGAGCTAATCCATGAGTTGATCGCCAAATGGCGTGAAGGCTATGAAGTGGTCTATGCTCAACGCACTGAACGAGCCGGCGAAAGTTTTATGAAGCTGATCACGGCCAAGCTCTTTTACCGTGTGATCGATCGCATCACCGACATCGACCTGCCTCTGGATACCGGCTTCTTCCGGCTGCTTGACCGCACGGTGGTTGACGTGATGGTCGATATGCGTGAGCATCATCGCTTTTTCCGTGGTTTGTCCATATGGGTGGGGTTCCGCCAGATCGCCGTTCCATATAAACGTGCGGCGCGCTTCGCGGGGGAGACGCATTACACCTTGCGGAATATGGTCCGCCTGGCGGCCACGGCCATCACGGGCTTTTCCTTTTTTCCATTACAGGTAGCCACTTTTCTCGGGTTTTTCTCGGCAGGCATCAGCCTGCTGGCTATCCCCACAGTAATCATCCTGCGTCTGGCTGGTGTACAAGCTTTTCTTGGCCAGGCCACGACCCTCATCGCTGTGTTGTTCTTTGGCGGTGTGCAGTTAATTTCATTAGGTATTTTAGGCGAATACATTGGACGTTTATACGACGAAGCCCGCGGCCGCCCACTTTACATCGTGCGCGAAGCCCCGGACATGAACCATGGCGATACAGACTAGCTGATGATAGCTCTGTGCCGCTGCGGTTAAAAATCTTATTTGGAGAACACCATTATGATCAACCTTGAAGTTATGCAAGACCGTCTTGAACGAGCGGCATCACGTGCCAAAGAACGAGACATCATCATCCCCACATATGCACAGATGAAAGACCCGTCCAAAACACCGGACAAGTACAAAGAAGAACTGGGCAGCGTTGGTTTGTGGGATGTAGCCCCGCGCAATCTCTTCCGTATCACCTGGAAGAACCAGCCAGTGGCATCGGGTGGTGGATTTGGGGATGTCAATTACATTGAGTTCCCCTCAAGCATCACCGGTACCAAAGCCCGTATCATTGCATTGGTGGGCAAGTGGTTCCCCACTGGCGCGCACAAAGTTGGGGCAGCTTTTAGTTGTCTCGTGCCTCGCTTGGTAACCGGCCAGTTCGACCCCACCACCCAGAAAGCCGTTTGGCCTTCCACCGGCAATTACTGCCGTGGTGGTGCTTATGACTCGGCACTGCTTGCCACTGAGTCCATCGCTATTCTGCCAGAGGGCATGAGTAAGGAACGTTTTGATTGGCTGGCCAATATCGCTGGTGAAACCATCAAGACCCCCGGCAGTGAGTCCAACGTCAAAGAGATCTTCGATAAATGCTGGGAACTGCGCGAGTCTGGTCAGGATTTGATGATCTTCAACCAGTTCGACGAATTCGGCAATTACCTGTGGCACTATGACGTCACCGGGCATGCCATGGAAGAAGTACTCAAGAAAGAACTGGGCCCCAATGATACTTATCGCGGCGTGGCCCTCACCACGGGTTCCGCCGGCACGATCGCCTGTGGCGATTATATGAAGCAGGCTTTCCCAGGCAGCAAGATCGTAGCCAGTGAAGCCTTGCAATGCCCCACCTTGCTCGAAAACGGCTTTGGTGCCCATCGCATCGAGGGTATTGGCGATAAACACGTACCCTGGATCCACAACGTCAAGAACACTGACATGGTAGTTGCCATCGATGACAACTCCGTGGTCAACATCGCCCGTTTGTTCAATGAACCTGCCGGCCGCGAGTATCTCGCCAGCCAGGGCGTTCCCCAGGACTTCGTTGACGGTCTTGACCGCCTCGGTTTCTCTGGTATCGCCAACGTGCTCTCCAGCATCAAATTCGCCAAATACTACGAGATGGATGAGAATGATGTCGTAGTCACGGTATTGACCGACTCGATGGAACTGTACGGCAGCCGCCTCACGGAAATGCACGAGGAACACGGCGAGTACTCTCAGCTTGACGCGTCTGCCGATTTCGCTCGCTACCTCCTGGGTGAATCCACGGACAATCTCATCGAACTGAGCTATGAAGACCGCAAGCGCGTCCACAACCTCAAGTACTTCACCTGGGTCGAGCAGCAAGGCAAGACCTATGAAGAGATCCAGGCACAATGGTACGATGATGATTACTGGACCGGTGTACAACAGCAGGTCCCCGAGATCGATTCCTTAATCGAAGAGTTCAATGCAAAAGTTGGCTTGAACTAACAAACAACACCTGGAGTTAAAATAACGCGTAACGCCTTCAGGTGTTGCGCGTTATTTGCTTATGGCTCAACTACCTTCTTCTACTGACCTTGTCCTTGTTGCTTTTCTGCCTTCGCCGCGCGATTTGGACATTGCCCGCACCCTGGGCTGGTATCGTATTCCTTTGCGTTCCTCCCCTAAGGTTGTGGCTGTAGATTGGCTGGCTTTTTACCAACCCAAAAGCTTTGGCGAAGATCACAGATGGCGTATAGAAACCGTCGCGCCTGTCAAAGGACATGAGCTGGCTACTCGCGCTGAGCTTTTGAAGGATGAGGCCGATCATCCTCGCTCACGTGAAGAGTATTTCAAGGTTCAGTTAGGCCCCCTACAAAGCCTGCCCACTCCCATCCTGGCCGGGAATTGGAAGCGGGTGAATTTCTTATACACCACTGGAGAATTGATATTGTCTGCCGAAACTGTCAATGACCTGACCGTGCGGGACGAGGAGCGCCAGGTATTATGGCGTGCCTTGCGTGAGCGCGCCCTTGAAGCCCAGAGTTATAAAGCCGAAGACTTGCCCGAGCTGGCCGTTGACCCTGGTATATTGGCTTTGTTAGGCATGATGACAGGGTCGAAGGCAGGCCCTCTATGGGAACAGGATGAATGACATGCTTTTGATAAAGAACGGAACTCTTGTAACCGCCGAAAAAACCTTCGATGCTGATATCCTCATAGATGGAGAAAAAATCCATTCTGTTGGGCAGGACTTGGCGCCAGGTGATGCTGAAGTCATAGATGCCTCTGGCAAACTGATCATGCCGGGGGGCATTGATCCCCACGTGCACCTCGATTTGCCCATGTTCGATACCGTATCATCGGATGACCATTACACTGGACATAAAGCGGCTGCTTTTGGTGGCACCACAACTGTGATGGATTTTGTGCCGCAGGCTGATGAAGGTCCGTTACGACCTGCGATTGATGAGTGGCACGAGAAAGCCGACGATAAAGCGGCTATCGATTTCGGTTTCCATATGAATATCACCCGCTTCGATGAAGCCATCGCCGAGGAAATCCCCACTCTGCTCGATCTGGGCATCCCCACCCTTAAGGTCTTTACAGCCTACAACGGCCGTTTGCGTCTCCAGGACCATGAGATATTTCGCGTTTTCCAGATTGCCAGGGAACATGGCATGCTCACAATGCTGCATGCCGAAAATGGTGATGTCATCGACGTGTTGAAGGCCCAGGCTCTGGCCGATGGAAATACTGAACCAATCTGGCATGCCCGCACACGCCCTGGCTGGGGTGCTGTTGAGTCGGTCTTGCGTGCCTGTGCCCTGGCTGCCCAGGCCGACGCGCCGCTATACATCGTCCACATGAATACAGCGGGCGGAGCGGAAATGCTCAAATATGCCCGCCGGCAAGGTGTGCAGGTTATGGGTGAAACTTGCCCCCAATACCTCTTCTTTACTGAAGAGCACATGCAGCGTGAAGATGGTGCCAAGTGGATCTGCTCTCCGCCCATGCGCAGTGCTGAAGATAATGCTGCCTTGTGGCAAGCGCTGACCAACGATGAAATGCACGTGGTAGGTACTGATCATTGCCCCTTCTTCTTTGATGGCACACAAACCATTGACTACGAGGGTCAACCAATTGCCATTCCGGGCAAGGAATTGGGAGCGGAGGATTTCACCAAGATACCCAATGGTTTGCCAGGAGTCGGAGACCGTATGCCTATCATGTGGACCTACGGTGTTGGGGAAGGGCGCATAACCCCCAACCAGTTCGTGGCCTACACCAGCACCAACGCGGCCAAGATATTTGGCCTGTATCCGCAAAAGGGAGCTTTGCAAGCAGGCTCAGATGCCGATATCGTCATTTGGGACCCCGACCGCAAACTGACTTATGGAGTGGAGCACAGTCACCATCGTGCGGACTACAACCTGTACGATGGCTGGGAGTTGACCGGTTTTCCGGACAAGGTTTTCTTACGAGGAGAGATGATCGTTAATGGCGAAGAGTGGCTGGGCCACCGTGGCATGGGCAAGTTCCTGAAACGCAGGCCGGGCGCAGAGGTATTCTAGATGCTTTCTGGAAAGCCGGGGAAAACTCTATTTGTATCACTATTTCTATTCAGCTTGGTTTCCCTTGGCAGCGCCTCATCAGCATTCCCTCAGCCTCAAATCGCTTTTAACCATGATCTCCTATACCTGAACGTCCATACAGGCAATTTAATGATCTGGCCCGCCGGGCAAGATGCACTGGAGATATTAGCAAGTGCATCTTCAGATAGCCGTGTGCAGGTCGATGGCTCAATTGTCTCTTACACTGCCAGTGATAGTGCACATGAACTGGCTTTGGTAATTGAACGTGTTGACAGTACTTTTGAGATTCTTTGGTTATCTTCACAAACATTGGATGTGGAAACAATAGGTGAATTTTTTAGCCTCCCGGAAGTCAAGATTTCCCCGAATGGCAGGTGGTTAGCTTATAGAGAAGAAGAATCGGTAGAGATATTCGCTGTTGACTTGGACGAGCCAGAAAAGAAGATTTCGGTTGGTATATGTAAAAAAACGGAAATGGAATTGAGAACAATTGGATGTCGCTCATTTCATTGGTCGCCCAATGGTGCACAATTAGCCTGGACAGATGGGCGCGGCCTTTGGATTGCCCAGCCACCTGCTTATGAGAAGAAAGTCTTGAATAACTATCGCCTGCACCGCATCGATGAAGAGGATACGATTGTCGTTGGGTATGGAATTATCTCCTGGTCACCCAATAGCCGCTATCTAATACTAGTGAGATCAAGATACATAGAGGGGGGATTGTTTGAGTTATTAGACGCACAAAATGGTAATTTGGTTGAAATCCCTGGCACTTTCCAACATGGGGACACTTTGCCACTTTTTGTAACCTGGCTTGATGGGTATCTCTTTTCAGTGAATTCCAGGGACGGCCGCTTCGAAAGGGGGCCAGGGGCAGCTATTTGGCGAATCGATCCATCATCTCATGAACTCCTGTTGCATGAGAACAGATACTTTTTTGGGATGCCCTGTGGGATTGTCACGGATACTGGGTTGTACGATGATCACCATGTTTATTATGTAATAAGTCATGTGGAGCGAGAATATTGTTTAGAAGACTTCGACCATGGTTTGTACTTCTCTTCATTGCCAGGGAGCTATCCTATCTTGCACCAAGAGTTACCCGGATATGAATATTGGTATGGTGGTTTTTTATGGTCGCCAGACGATCAATTTTCAATCATGTTTGTGGAAGATTGGTCCATCTTGAATCTAGAAGAAGAGACTGTAGAAAATTTCACTTCGATTATAGGGAGGAGTGAGGATATCTGCTGCTTTACTTGGGTAGAATAGGGCCTTATATTTACCTGAAAAGTGACCTTGGCCCATTCCAAAAATGCTCCTTCTAATCCCCATCATCATTCTGCTACTTGTTCCGGTCATTATGCTGGCACTTGGGCGTTTGCAGCGCCCTTTCCGTTATTTCTGGCTGCTGGCGGCGGGAGCTGCTTTCCTGGCTTGGCTCAGTGTGTGGGTGCTGCGTATTCGTTTAGATGCTGCCTTCCAGCTTTCCCAATGGCGCCCGCTTGAGCTATTTGACCAATCTCCTGCGCTGGCCGTAGACGCTTTCTCCTGGCCTTTTGCCATCGCGTTGAGCACCATCACCTTAGCCATCATCCTGACCGACATCGGGCGTGCAGAAGAAGCTGATTGGTATTCTTGGGCCTCCAGCTTGGCCCTTGCCGCCCTTGGCCTGGTGGCTATCCTCTCGGCCAACCTCATCACGCTAGTGCTGGCCTGGACCATTATCGACGTACTGGAATTCCTGGTGCTGTTACCTTACCTGACTTCGGATCAGGACCGCCGCAACCTGGTAATCCACTCCTTCACCAATTTGCTGGGAACCATGTTCCTCTTGTGGGCCAGTGTTTCGGCACAGTCTCTTGGGCTGAGTTTTCAGTTCGCCTTTATCCCTGCCTCGGTCAGTGTCTATGTTCTGCTTGCCTTGGGCCTGCGTATGGGTGTGCTGCCCCTCAATGTATTCTTCTTGCAAGAACCCCAATTGCGCCGCGGTCTTGGAACTTTGTTGCGCATGGTTTCGGCCTCAGCCAGCTTGGTGCTGCTAACGCGTGTAGCTGTCGCCGGGGTTTCCTCCAATTGGCAATGGCTGTTGATGCTCTTGGCGTTGGTGGCCGCCTGGTATGCATCCTTTGCCTGGCTGCGTGCCAATAATGAATTGGAAGGTCGCCCCTATTGGATCTTGGGCATAGCTTCCTTTGCTTTTGCTGCTGCCATGCGAACCCAACCGGGCGCGGTCATGGCCTGGGGCCTAGCCTTATTGCTTGTAGGCAGTCTGGCCTTCCTGGCCTCCACGCGCGAGTGGCGACTTGCGCTGGTTGGTGGGCTGGGTCTTGTTGGTATCACCACCCTACCATTCACGGCTGCACAAAATGGGGCTGTGCTGTTTGCTTCGCCATTTAACGTATTGTCCTTGGGTTTTCTTGTTCCCCAGGCCGTTCTCCTGCTCGGCTTTGTGCGCCACGGCCTGCGCCAGAGCAACACTTTGGAGGGTGTGGAACGCTGGGTGCGCATCTTATATCCCATCGGTTTATTATTACTGCCCATTACGCATTGGGCTGTCTCTACGGTTTTATTACCCGAATTGCCATCACCTGCCACTAGGCTATGGTGGCCGGGGGTTGCCGTGCTTTTGCTTGGAGGCGGCTTATATGGCCTTAGCCGTGTGCTACCACCCATACCTGTAGCACTCTTTGACGCTTTACAGTATGTGTTTTCCTTCGAGTGGCTATTTCGTCTGGCCAATGCCATCTTCCAGCTTGTCTCTCGTTTGTATGCAATTCCTGTGATGCTCTTTGAGGGTGAAGCCGGTTTGTTGTGGACCTTGTTGTTTCTTGCCCTGCTATTCACCTTATTTACCCAATTGGGTATTGGTGCCTGAAATGGATATTTCCATCTTTACATTTCTTGCCGTGCTTATCCTGCTTGTGACTTCGGTGCTATTGCTGGTTTCTTTGGATTGGCGCTGGAGTATTGGCGCCCTGGGCTTGCAGTACCTGGGAGTATTTGCCCTGGTGAATGTAGCTTGGCCGCTGGACCTGGCGGTGATCAAACTGGTGGCCGGCTGGATGGCTGCTTCCATCCTTGGATTGGCGCGTAGTCAGGCAGATGATGACCAGCTTCCAGCTCTTAATGTGCCCAGCGGGCGTATGTTTCGTGCCCTGGCGGCTTCCCTGATCGTGTTGGCTGTTCTCTCTTTTGCCCCCACTACTGTTGAATGGATCCCAGCAGTTGAGCTAAACCAGGTGTGGGGAGCTTTCTTGTTGATCGGCATGGGTTTGTTGCAGGTGGGCTTTTCAGCACGCCCTTTCCGCGTGGTGGTCGGTATCCTGACGCTGCTTGCAGGCTTCGAGATCATCTATGCTGCCGTAGAGCCTTCGGCTCTCGTGGCCGGTTTATTGGCCGTGATCACTTTGGGCATTGCCCTGGTGGGAGCCTATCTCCTCAGCCTGGAGAGCAGACCGGAGTCCCAGGCATGACCGCCCCGTTTTTATGGATCGCCATGCCATTAGGATTGGCTGTTGTCCTGTTTTTCTTGCGGGCCTGGCCGCGTGCCATTGCCTTTGTGGGGGCAGGCTTGAGTTTAGTGCTGGCCTTTGCAGCCTGGCAACTACCGCTTGATGCACCAGTTGCCTTGGGTGTCACCACTCTGCGGGTGTCGTCAACGCTTGAGGTCCTTGGCCGCAGTTTCACCATCAGTGATGTTGATCGTCCCTTGCTGGTTGTCTTATTTTTATTGTCGGCGGCCTGGTCTTTAGGGGCGGTGCTGGCGCGCCCTGTAAACCTTTTTGTACCTGTATCCCTGGCTATCACTTCTTTGCTTATAGCAGCCCTTTCCGTTGAACCCTTCCTGTATGCCGCTTTGCTCATCGAGATTGCGGTTTTGCTTTCCGTACCCTTATTGGTACCTCCTGGGCAAAGGCCCGGCAGAGGCGTGTTCCGCTTCCTGGCTTTTCAAACCATCGGCATGCCTTTTATCCTTTTTGTGGGCTGGCTGTTAGTTGGTGTAGAAGCCAGCCCCAGTGACCTGGACTTGGTGGTGCGCGCTGCCGTATTGATCGGCTTAGGCTTTGCTTTCTTGCTGGCTGTCTTTCCTTTCCATTCCTGGTTGCCTATGTTGGGCGAGGAAGCTGATCCGTTTGTTGTGGCTTTCCTGGCGCTCATGTTACCTGGCGTGGTTTCACTATTCGCAATGGGCTTTCTCAACCGCTATGCCTGGCTGCGCGATTCAGCTGATGTATATAGCTTGTTAGCTATTCAGGGGGCCGTTATGGTGCTGTTGGGAGGTCTGGGAGCTGCTCTACAAAAAAACCTTGGCAAGGTCCTGGGTTACACAGCTTTATTCGAGATTGGATTATCTCTATTATCTATCAGCCTCGTAGACCAGCACGGCACTGGTTTTTTCTTTGCATTGTTGCTGCCCCGTTCCCTGGCGCTGATCGTTTTGGGTATTGGTGTATCGCGCCTCAAACATCTCACCGGGGGTGGCCTCACGCGCGCGGACTTGCGTTCGCTCGGCTGGCAACATCCGGCGGTCTCCATTAGTGTATTGGTGGCTTTATTTACCCTGGCCGGTGTGCCACTTTTAGCCGCCTTCCCCGTGCGGCTGGGATTGTGGATGGCCTTGGCAGGACAATCGCTCTGGTTAGCTGGTGCGGCTTTGCTTGGGGGCGGTGGATTGCTCTTGTCTGGCCTCCGTTTTTTGCTCACATTGATCTCTCAACCGGACCCCGAAGAAGAAAAAGTAGAGGTCTTTACACCGGATCAGGAAGATGCATACACTCAAACCCCTGTGTTCTTACGCTGGTTCTTGTTTGGCATTGGCAGCTTTGCATTACTCCTGATTGGCATTTTCCCTCAATGGGTTTATCCTTTATTGGCCGATTTACAGGCCATTTTCCCTCAATTGGTCCCTTAAATTCCTATAAGGCCAGCATGCTATAATCGGATTTTCAATCGTTAAGATTGAATGGAGACAGCTATGGATAACGATAACCTTGTCAAACGTGTTGAGTGGCTTGATGAAGAGCGCCTCAATGACAAGAACACTATCTCTGATTTATTAAAGCGTATTGCAAAACTGGAAGGCGCCCTGGATAAGGCCAACCAGGAAATCAAGGATGCCGGCAGTGAAGTCACCCGCCTGGGTGTTATGGTTGCCAAGGTAGATGATTTTGATGATGCTCTCAAGCTACATCGGGCCGAAGTTAAAAAAGAACTGGGCGACCAGGAGAAACAGGGGAAAAAGCGCGAAGAAGAGATCAAAAAAGTTTTGCGCATTGAAACCGACGCCGTCAATAAGGCTGTGGAAGAGACGCGCAAAGAACTCGAAGCCCTGCCTAAGATGGAAGAACAGATCAAGTTGCGTATTGAAGAAGAAGCACGTTTAAATAAAGGTATCGATGGCGTTCGAGCAACCATTGACGAAGTGCTGAAAAATGAAAAAGAATTCGTGCGCACCACCCGATCCCTGGAGGATGATCGTCGTCAGGATAATAAGCGGCTCACCGATCTGCAGGGTGAGTTCTCTGCCATTCGCAAACGTAGTGATGAATCCCAGGCAAAGATTGACCTTGCGCTGGAAGCCCAGAAGAAGATCGAGGCCCGGCAGAATGAATTATTAGCTGCTGAACGCGAACGTCGCGAAGCCCAGACTGAATTCATCGACAAGATGACTTTTGCACAGGCAGAGCGCGAACGTGCCTGGAAGGATTGGCAAAAGCGATTTGATATCGTCGAAAGCCAGTCAACAGCATTGGAGGAACGTCTCAAAGAATTGGACGTCGCTGACCGTGAGCTTGTAAAAGCCCAGCAGACCTTTGAAGAGTTGACCGAACAGCTCAACCGGCGCATTAATGAGATCACCGAGATCCAGCGCCTGGGCGAAGAACGCTTGCGCCAGGAATGGGCCACCTTCAAGGCCGATGACCAGAAACGCTGGACCAATTACACCCTGACCCAGGACGAGCAGCAAAAAGAAGCCGAACGCCAGATCGAAAAGCTTGGCGGGCAGGCCACCGATCTGGAAGACAATTTGCAGGAGTTGCAAGACATCGTGCAGCACCTCAGTGAGCAGTCCGAAAAACAATTGCAGGGTCTTTCGGCCATGCTGCGCGATTGGACCGCAGAAAACGAGCGTTTCTTCAGCAGTCTCGGCTAGCTGAAAACAAATTACTAAAGGTATTTTCTATTGCGCGTTATTGGTACAGCCGGTCACGTTGACCACGGCAAATCAACCCTCATTGAAGCCCTGACCGGCACGCACCCTGACCGTCTCGCTCAGGAACGCCAGCGCGAGATGAGCATTGAGCTGGGCTTTGCCTGGTGGACGTTGCCGAATGGGGAAGAGGTGGGGGTTGTGGATGTCCCCGGACACCGCGATTTTATCGAGAATATGTTATCGGGTGTGGGGGGCATCGATGCGGTCTTGTTCGTGGTGGCAGCCGATGAGGGCGTCATGCCCCAAACTCACGAACACCTGGCGATTGTAGATCTCTTGCAAATCGAGGGGGGTATCGTAGCGCTCAGCAAAGTGGATATGGTCGAGGATGATTCCTGGCTTGATTTAGTGGAGGAAGAGCTGGTTCAGGTTTTCTCGGGAACTGTATTAGAAGATGCCCCCATTGTGCGTGTGTCTGCAAAAACCGGGCATGGATTGGAAGACCTGCAAGCTATTCTTGAGGAGAAATTAAGTTCACGTCCCGCCCGCCAGGATTTGGGCAGACCGCGTTTGCCGGTAGACCGCGTCTTCACGATTGCAGGCTTCGGTACGGTGACAACAGGTACCTTGTTGGATGGGGCTCTGCGCATTGGCGATGAAGTTGAAGTATTACCGAGGGGCCTGAAGGGACGTATCCGTGGTCTGCAGACTCATAAGGAGCAGGTTGAAGAAGCAGTGCCGGGCAGCCGCACTGCTGTGAATATTTCTGGGGTGGATACCGACCAACTGGCGCGTGGCCAATTGGTCGCGCATCCCGGAAGTTATGAAGCCACCCGCCGCCTGGACGTACACTTCCGTTTGTTGCCCGATGTCAGCCAGCCGCTGGCCCACAACACCGAGGTGAAGTTATTTGTGGGCGCCGCCGAGGTTATTGGGCGCGTGCGCTTGCTGGGGGTCAAGGAGTTGGCAGCCGGAGATGAAGGCTGGCTGCAACTCGAATTGCGTGACCCTGTAGTGGCAGCCCGTAATGACCGCTATATTTTGCGGCGGCCCTCCCCCGGAGAGACACTGGGGGGTGGCGTGGTGGTTGACCCACACCCAACCGGACGGCACAAGCGTTTTGACGGTGATGTGATCAAGAGATTGGAAACTTTGTCTGCCGGTACGCCCAGAGACGTGCTTTTGCAGGCTGCTTTATCGCTAGGTATTGCAACTCCCAAGGATGTCATTGAAGGCTCAAAATTGAGCCGGGAAGCGGCCGAGCAGGCCATAAAGGACCTGGTGTCATCCGGGGACTTGTTGGAATTGGATGAGGCCAAATTGCTTGTGGCAACCACCTATTGGAATGGCCTGCAAAAACGGGTGTTATCCGATGTGGAAAACTATCATCAGGAGAACTCATTACGCCTTGGTATGAGCCGTGAGGAGCTAAAGAGTCGTCTTAAACTGGCGAACAATGCTTTTAACGCTTTGACCGGCAAACTTGTAGAGCAGGATTTGCTGGTTGAAAGCGGGCCTCTGGTGCATCTGCCGGGGCATGAAGTTTCGTTTAGCGCACAGCAGCAGAAATTCGTGGAGGGTTTGTTGGGCCAATTTGCCGCTAACCCCATGTCACCACCCAGCGTCAAGCAGAGCATTGAAGCCGTGGGGGAGGATGTTTATCGGGCGCTGGTTGACCTGGGACAGTTGCTAGAGGTTTCGGCCGAGGTGGTTTTCCGGGTGGAGGATTACGAGCGTATGCTGGCCGACGTAAAGGGGATGATCGAGCAGAATGGTTCAGTGACAGTTGCTCAGGTGCGCGATAAATTCAATACCACGCGGCGCTACGTACTCGCTTTTCTGGAATACCTGGATACAGTCGGCATCACCGTGCGTGATGGAGATGCCCGGCGATTGCGGGGGCAATAGAAACTGGCAAGTCTTGAGGCTTGCGTCGGAGTTTGGCATCGCCAAACTCCCTAAGCAACAACTCTGTTGTTGCGCCATGAACCCTCAATTCCCCAGACTCGTATACTAGGTATCATGATGCAACGAAGCCTTATTACCTTCCTGTTTACAACTCTGCTATTTTCGTCCTGCTCAACCTCTGCTGAGATATTACCAACTGCTACATCTTTACCGACGCCTACTGAAGAGCAACAGGCAACGCCCAGTCAAGCGACAGGTGGGGCTGGCTGGCAATTGCTTGACCTGAACGAGATTCTCCAGCAGCCTCAAGGCGGCATCAAATACACGGAGTACCTAGACCGCTCCACGATGAGCCTGGGACTATACGACCTGCCGCCGGGTGCCATTGACCCCCACACCCCCCACCGCCTGGACGAGGTCATCTATGTGGTACAGGGCGAGGCCGACTTGCGCTTAGGTGATGAAGTTTTCCCCGTAGGCCCCGGCTCGGTGGCCTATGTACGCGCCGGGGTTTCGCACAGTTTTGAGAACATCCGCAGCTATATACGCAGTCTGGTGCTGTTCTCGAAAGTACCCTCCAATGAAGACAATGATCCCTGGACATTAAGCAATCTGGAAGAGGTGTTGGAGAGGCGCAGCGCAAGCAGCAATGTGTGGGAGCAATTCGTGACGCAAAGCACCCTGCGTTTTGGCATGTACATGCTGCCCGAGCGATTGGACGGCGACAGCCCCCTGACCCATACCTTTGACGAGATCAATATCGTAGTCAATGGGAGCGGGGTTTTCAGGATCGAGCAAGAAGACATTGCCATAGGCAGCGGCTCGATCATGTTCGTGGAAGCCGGATTGGCGCACAGCTTCCACAGCCTTGAGGAAGATATTGACGTGTTGATCTTTTGGGATGGGAACTGATTTAGTTGCTAGGTATCTATATAGGGAATTGGCAAAAGCAACTCCGCACGTTTTAATGTAGTTATGTACCCTATATAGGGTGGGCAAACCTCTAGTTTGCCTTAAGCGTTTGGCGAAGCCAAACTCCCTAAGCAGCAGCTTGCGTTTGCGCCATGAATCCTGAATTCTCCACACTCGTATACTAAGTCAGGCTGTTGAAAAAGTGCCCGTGAATCATCTCAATCCACGAATGAACTATTAGTCTCCCAGTTTCAGTATTGGGGTCTGATAATGTGGAAGAAGGCATAATGTGTGAGCAATCTGGCTTTTTCGCAACGATGTAGCTATACCATAATTCAATGGTTGAGTACAATCTAACCAGCCCCTGCACCGGAAAAGCGTCTGCCTCCGGCAGCAAGACTCTCCACCTAACAGATAAATCAATCAGGAGTATGACCTAATGAAAGACATCCCAGGGATCGATGAAGACGGCAATCCCAAGAATGGCCCGTTTACGCTGTACTTCAAGAACGGCAGCGTCTCTTGTCAGGGTGAATTCGATAACGGAAAGAAATCAGGAGAGTGGAAATACTTTCTCAATAATGGCCAGATGCAGTCCTCCGGTCGCTACAAGGACGGAAAGATTGTTGGTCAGTGGACATGGTTCTACAAGAATGGCCAACCCAGGGGGACGGGCGGCTTCGACGATGAAGAGCAAAAGCACGGTGAATGGAGGCGATACTATACCAATGGCCAACTCTGGGACGAAGGTCGCTTTGAACATGGTAAGAAGAAGGGCACCTGGAAGGTTTACGATGAGGCGGGCGAGCTCGTAAAGACGCAAACTTTCAAGTAGTAGCTCGACCATGTTCGTGGAAGCTAGCTTGGCGCACAGCTTTCATAGCCTTGAGGAAGATATTGACGTTTTGATCTTCTGGGATGGGCGCTGACCTGGGTACATTGCAACTATTGTGGGAAAAGCTATAATAAGGTGGTGCTGAGAGGGTGAGTGGGAAAAGGTATTTATGCGTCAAAAGATATTAAACAAAGACCTGAAAACATTCGTGATCTGGTGGCTGCTGCTGGCCGTAGTGAGCTGGTTTGGGCCACTGATATTTGTATTGGGCATCCTGGGGAAACATCACGACCAGGAAGCCTGGCAAATCGTGCTGGTACTGACTATTTTATTGACGGTAATCGGTCAATATTTATGGTTCCGCTGGTGGTTCAGACGGAGTGGCCTGGGGGCACCCGCCATTTACCTCCCCCCACAATCAATGCATTGGGTTGCGGCTGCTTTTGGGCTCGAGTTTTTGGTTTTTATTGGCTTAGACTTTGTTTTTGGGAATGCCATTTTTGGAGATTATATTTTCACACCGTATTATCTTATATGGTCTTGGATCCCCATGCTTTTGTTCCGGCGTCCAAAAAGGGGTTTCCCGCCGGCCTCATGGCTGATCATCTCGTTTTCTTTTTTGGCAGGTTTGCTGGGGCGCATGTTCTTGAATTTATTTTTTTGGGATGATGCTTTAGAGAAAATTTTACGCCCATTGCCCAGCCCGATCGTTTGGTTTGTTAGCCTGGGTTTCCTGGCTGCCTGCGTAAAAGGCGCATTGTTTTTGGTCGGCTTCCAACGCTGGCCCGCAGATTCTGGGGTAGAAGAGGATATAAAAGATCGTCGCCATCGGCGCATAACCATGCTGTCAATGGCTGGAGTGGTGGTTTTTTTCATCCTGTTCGGCTTTGCATTTCCCCGGGGCGGCCCTCAATTTTTGGGGCTGCAGCCCTGTGGCTGGCTCGACCTCTACCAGGACCGTAGCCATTGTGTGCAAGCGTGGTATTTGGGGCGGGACATGGACAGCCCGGCACTTTCGCCGGATGGTCAATGGCTGGCAACCTATGAGGAAGTGCTACAGGAAGTCCAGATACGATCGGTTACAAGTGGGGAGCTGATTGCCAGACGATCCTTTGAGGAATTTATTGCTGCCAAATATCCAATTCCGAATTTGTTCTTTTCCCCGGATGGCAGCCTGCTGTTATTTTCCGAGAGGGACAGTGGGGCCTATTTGTGGGACATTGCCCAGGACCAACTTGTGCCGGTTGCCCCTATGATAGATGCATATCCCGGGGCGCCTACATTCTCAAGCGATGGGGGTGAGTTGGCCTTTAGTGTGGATGGCGATCTGGTGATCTGGGATACACAGACCCATCAAATTATCAACCAGATAGAGCGGCCTGACTATTCGCAATTCGAGTTCCTGGAAGGTGAAGAGACGGTGCTGATGATGACCCAAAAGCAGGTCCTGCGATGGGATTATTTGTCTTCGCAGCCGGCGGTGCTGGTGGAGGACCTGGGTGAGCGCGATCCTGAGATATGGTCACGCCATCTGTTCGACGCTGAGGGCACCGTGTACACCGTGTTGGAAATCGAAGACCAGTTCTATCTGGCGTATGATGATCAATTTCTGCTTTTGCCGCTGGCCGGGACGGAGGTTGCTGATCTGGTGCAACGTGCGCCAGCGGAATTCGCCACAGAAAGACCGGGTAGTGGAATTAGCGTATACCTTGAGGTGGCTATTTCTCCCAATGGGGACTATCTTGCATTGCTGGCTGACAATTGGCTGAGTGTGCACAGAACCACGGACGGTGCCGCGCTTTTCTGGGCCAACCCTTGTGGCAGGGATGATGGCTGTTATATGCGGGACTTGCAAGTACTTGATGAGGGCTTTGTACTTATTCCCATGAGTAGAACTATTCAGATCTGGTCTGTGCAGGGGTGAAACGGTCTCCAATACTGCCTGGATTAAATCCACAAAATCCTTCTGCGTTCCTGGCGGAGGTTCCTCATTTTGATTTTAATGTAACTTTTCCGACCAATATTGCGTTGTTTATATAGAAAAACAAAAGGAGGATTATGCACAGGTCCAAATGGAGCTTGACTGGATTCCCTGCAACGGGGTTTGTTGCAGTTCCCCTGCATTGATGCATGAAAATATAATTACCAACATGACCACATTATCGTCCTGGTTAGTTTATAATTTTGAGTTAGACAACCCGTAACAGTTCAGAAAATTCCATATCGCTTTTTGAATCTTCCACATTTTGGCCTTTGAGGAGAAGAGCATGCCGCGTCGTACAATTGCTTTTGTTGCTGGATCTTTGGTACTTGTTTTGCTTCTGGTTGGGGGAGTGTATATATTTTTCAATTACACACAATACGCACAACAAGCCGGGCAACTTCCCCCGGTCAGCGATCTCTCGCAAGTGTCGATCAGTTCACCCACCAATCGTGAAGTCATCCCGTTGGAGGCCGGCGCTCAGATCAGCGGGATCGCTACTGGACCCGCGCCATTTAGCAGTGTCGAACTGTGGGTCAATGGCGACTTAACCGGTGTGTACGCCAGCCAGGCTCAGACCACACCCCTGCCGGTCTATTTTCTATGGTATCCGCAGGAAGAGGGCACTTTTGCCCTCAATTTGCGGGCTACCAACGCGAGTGGAGAAATCAGTGTTTCGCCCACAGTGCTTGTTCAGGTGCAGGAGCAATCTGATCAGCCGCCCAGCCAGCCCGAAGAAGGCGCAATTCCCACAGGTGGGGCTGATACGCCTGTGGATAAACCGGTGTCAGTCCCGGCAGCCGGAGGATATGTGCCACCAACGGGACCACAAGCTGATGAGCAGGTTGGTGAGGCTGAAAACTGGAATACCTCCCTGGCTGAATGGGCCAGCCAGGGCAACACAGACCAAATTCCCGCGGCCCCAGAAATTGTTGTATCCGCCCTGACTTGCGGGGCAAATCTCTCGATCCATGACCTCTCTGAGAATGAGCAGGGCTTCAAAGTTTATCGTTATTTGCCCGCGGTCCAAAGCTGGATCGCCGTCGCCACATTGGATGGGCAGTCACAAAATGCCTGGATCAGCTATGACGACAGCCCAATAGCCGGTGGCGTGCAATATTATGTGGCTGCATTTAATGCAGCGGGCTCAGCCTCCAGCAACATCGCAACCATCAATATTGAAGACGAAGATTGTGATACTCAGCTGTCCGATACGCCTCATTTACAAATTCAATACGGTCAATTGATCGTGGCTGAGGACGTACAGCAAGCCTACTGCTACCGCTCCTTTGATGGGGAGGATTGGCACCGCTGGCCGCTGACCGGATTCTTCCCTGAAGGAGAGGGCGGTTTTGATCTCAGCGATCATATGACGGATATTCCCCTGGTCACAATCGATGGCGAGGAGATCCAATCCGCGGTTGAACTGCATCTCAATTGTTGGGGCTGGCAGGGCAGTGAGGTGATGGAACTGGGCAGCCTCATGCTTCCCGATCTTGAAGGCCAGCAAGGTGTGATGCAAGTGAATGAAGGCCTTTTGACGCTGATGGCCGATGTGAGTTTGCTGGATTCGATGGAGTTTATGCCGATGAATCTGGGGGATGGGACGCTGTTTCCATATTGGCCGGAAGCTGATGTTGGTGGCATTCTCGGCGATATCATCGAGCTGAAGCCATATATGTTCACATCACACCCCTACGTGACTTATGATCCGGATGATTGTATGGCTCATCTAATGCCTTCCGCACAAAATACAGTTGGAAAGTTATTGTTCTGTTTTCCTTATCCCGGCTTTGATGCCGGCGTGAATGGTGCCAACCCCCAGCCTTATCTGGTGTGGGATTACGGAGTGAATAACTCTGGTGCCTTTGCATATGATTTTCTGCTGGAGCATGCCGCACAGAATAATGCCACGGTGGGCTTCATTATTTATGACAATAGCGCTTCGGCGCTTTTGGAATGGGAAATCACAACTGCAAACCTGTTTAATTTTGTGATTCCCCCGAATGGCTGTGTCAGTGGTCGCTCCTTCTTTGTGCAGATATATTATGAGCGCCAGGATGGTTATCGGATCAAGGGGCCGGTGAGCAGCGATGCCACCATCAACTGTCCAGTTCCGTATCAGGGGCCAAGCCCTTCGGGTAAGGTTGTGCTGGAGGTTACCTGGGAAACACTGGATGTGATGTATGTGGATGATGGCGAATCTCAGCACCCCAACGATGTTGAAGTCTATGGCTATTTTAATGTGATCCATCCGAATTCCTCAGGGGCCGTGAATAATTTTTTGAATATCGGCACCTGGAATCAACAAGGCCTTGATTGTCCGGATGAAGCATTCACTTTTGGTAGCCTCGACACCTTTGGTACGGGAAATCTCTATAACTGTCCGCAGCGCTTCCAGGGTACTACCCACGGCCGGGAAGGCCTGGTGGAATCTATTGCGGAAATCGGTTTGTGTCGTTCTATTTATCATCACTCATGCTGGTCGTATTCTTTGCAATCCGGGTTTGGGTACCCAGGCTGGCATGAAAATAATAATTCGGTCAAGGTCGAAGTTGGCAATTACGAGCCCCTCTTCTTTACCGTTGAACTATGGGACTACGACGATGGTTCGGCCAATGACCTGGTGTGTATCAATGCCGCTTACCTGCCAGGCAGAAGTACACTGGAGTGGGCCAACACAGATGAAATGCTTATTCTGCCCGGGACCTATGCCAGTGATGAGTCCTGCCAGGTAACACTCACAGTAGACGCGATACCTTAGGAGGAAGTGGATGAAACAACTATTATTCATGGGCCTAATGATTGTTAGCTCCCTGATCACAGCCTGTAGCCCGGTCAATACCGGTGATGTCAATCAAGTCGCTGAATTAAATTCAGCAGGAACCTGGATCGATAGTCCGCTGTATGGCGCTCAACTGCCCCTGGCAGACCACGTGATGGTCTTTCACTCAACCAGCCAGGAGCTGATCGACCAATTCGAGATTCAGGTGAATGGCCAAACGGCGGGTCTGGTTGCAGCAGAGTTGGCCGAGGGCCAGGAAAACCAGGGCTTGTATGTTGGCCAGTATCTCTGGCAGCCGGAAGTGCCTGGTTTATATCTGTTGGAAGTCATCGCACTAAGCGGTGATGGCCAGGAAAGCGGTTCAGCACAGGCGCAAATTGTGATCGCAGAGGAACAGGTGCAGGACGACCAGGTGCCAGAAGCCGAGGATGTGGAACCCGTTGAAGAAAGTGTGCCCGCAACTACAGAGGTAACAGAGACCTGCAATTACACTTCAGTAGCCAATTTGTTCTGCCGTACCGGGCCAGGCAGCGTCTATCCGGAAATTGATTCCTTCGTGCCGGATACTATTGCAGAAGTTCTGGGTTTTAGCCCGGATGGCTTTTACGCACAGGTGCTTGGTCCGAATTTTGGGGAGGCATGTTATGTGCCACTGAGTGAGCAATTCGGTTCGCTTTCTGGCGATTGTGAAGATCTACCTGTGCTGAGCATACCGCCTACGCCGACCCTGACCCCCACGTTCACCCCAGAACCACAGCAAGCTACTACCGCCACGCCAATTCCGCCACAGTGCAGTGATGGCATCGACAATGATGGGGATGGTGATATTGATATGAATGATGGCCGTTGTTTATCACCACAGGACGACGACGAAAACCGCTAATATATAGAATTGCGATTACATACCTAGTAAAAAAAGCCCCCAATACGGGGGCTTTTTTGTATTTGCTTCATACGATGTTCTAATATATCGCCTGTGCCTGACAGGTTTTTCCTAAACATGGTGCTCGCACGATTGTATGTTATGGCACGCCCCAATACTGAGTTGCGCCACCCCAGTTGATCGAGATCAAGAATTGCCCTGTTGGGTGAAAAGCGACCTGCGGGATCCAATGAGCCTGTCCAGGTGTTTCATAAATGATTTCTTGGGTTGCTAGGTCGCATATTGCAACGTGGTTATCATGGGCGATGGCCAACAGGTGGCCCTCCGGATCGAAGGCGATATCTCCAATGATATTATAAACGTCAGGTTGACAGGTGGCGATCCAGTGGTTAGTCACCATATCCCTAATGACGACGTTGTCAGCTAATGACGTGGCAACAGCCAGTAACTGGCCCTCTGGATCCATGGCCATTAAAAAAGCGTCTTCCGGTATGGCAATTTGAGAGCTTTGTTGCCAATTGCTTGTCTCCCAAATTGGCAACGTGCCATCTCCCAGCACGCCCAGTAGATGCTCTCCGCTGGGGTCGAATATATGCACCTTGCCATACATGTGCTGAAGTAAGGCAACTCTTTGACCACTTGGGATATCCCAGACCCAGGTGCCCCCCGTTTGCGGGCTCACAATAAAGCGCTCATCGGGACTTATGCTGATATTGCGGCTCCCATACAGATCAGGTTCGCCTTCCATGACCCGCGAATCGAGCAGTTCGCCACTGTCCGGATCCCAGAAGGTGAGGCGAGCCACCCACATGTTATTGTTTTTCTCTTCTCCGACAATGAGCACCTGGTCTGTAGAGTCCAGATAATATGCTCGTGGGTCCGTCAGGAACCCTGAATTGAAACGCTGCAGCACTGTGCCGCTAAAGGCATCACGCAACAGAACGAAATTGTCGTGTTCAGTAAGTAATATGTCACCGGCTGCGGAAACATCGAACGAAGAGGTGCGCTCGATATGTTCCTCGATTTGGACTTCGAGTTTTCCCAAAGTCAGGTCCCAAATTTCAGCTGGCTGGTTATTATAAGCAAGGAACAATTTGCTTTGTTCTGGATGGAAGGCAAATGTCGTTATCCATCCGCCGTGATCACTGAGGGTTATCTCGTTTCCAGAAGCGTGCATGCCTGTGAGCCAGAGGTGTATGGCTCCAGGTGCTGGTATATGTTTACTCAGATAGAGGTAGAAATCGCCGTTGCCAGTTCCGTCATGATCCTGGGTCTCGAGAGTCTCTCCCGTTAGTAAATCCCAAATGATCAAGCCACCGTCAGCACCAATACTTGCGAGGGCATTATTATCTTGCCAATCAATGAAATAGACCCTTGAGATATATTCATCTGTGTCTGGGAAGGTAAGACGCAGCACTGCTTTCTCAACTTCCCAGAGGGCGAATAGGTCGTGCTCTCCTTCGGCTACATATTCAGCAACAAACAGTTCTCCATCCGGGCTGAATTGATAGTCGAAGCTGCCCGGTAGGTAGTAGAGGACTTCGCCATCGTAGGCACCGCGCATGTAGATGTTTTGACGATAATATGTGGCCAGCAAGTTTGGATCGGTCGGACTGAAGACCGGGCGAATGTGCCCGGGCATAGCATATAAAGCACCGCGTAGTTCGCTATCCCAGATCAAGGTGCACTGTTCATGTCCACTTAATTCCTCGATGGCCAATAAGCTCCCGTTTGAATTGAAACTTACCCTCCCGCGACTGCTTGAGCACCAGTGGAGCGGGTCAACAGGCAGGAGGTCTGTGCGCTCAAGGCTTTGCATGTCCCAAAACTCCAGGTCTGCGCCTGTTGTCGCAAGTACCAGCAAGTTGCCATTCGGGCTCAGGGCGCTGCCAGTGATTACATTGCTAGCGTCGAGATATTTGATTAGGGCATAAGTGTTGCCATCATAAACTGCTACACCCGCCTCCCCAACCACAAATAACATATTGCCACCCGGTGTCCAAAAAGCCTGATTGGCTGTTCCCAAATTGGGCCTTACCAGTTCCACGATTTCTGTCGCGTTTTCCGCGGTGATCTTTTGCCAATCTGGGAGTGGGGGCCTTGTTGGTTGTGGGGATGGGAATGCCGTGGGAGTAACATCAGGGCTGGGAAGGGCTGATAGCTGAATGTCCGTCCCAGGTGGTGTGCAGGCCGTGAAGAGTACAAGAATTAGAAGCAAATAATATATCCCTTTGTGCTTCATGCCCGGCATGGTACCCGATTAAGCGTGTTTTGTGGTGAGAACTCATAAGCTAATGAGAAAGCATTCTTGTGTAGGAGGTCATTTGGTTTTCTGAACTCCACCTCGGTTACATATAAAGAGGCCGTCACTATTTCAGTGACGGCCTCCTGGCTCTTAGATCTCGATGTTGACCAGTTTGCCACCCACGACTATGATCTTTTGGACTCTACTCCATCCATGATTTTCCGGGCAATCTTGATGGCTAGGAGGTCTGAGTATCTTGCTCGCAGAGGCCCACAGGCCCAGTGATACAATGGCCGCTCCCACATAGCAGCGATAATAAGGAGAACCATTTATGACCAAGACGCGCAAAGCCTTACTCGTTGGTAGTATGCCCTTTGGCAGTGAAGCGGCCAGCATGCAGACCGCCATGCAAGCCCTCGGCAACCACCTGATCGCCATGCCTGACGGTGAAGTTGGGGAGAAGAGTGAGGAATTCCCGTCAGGGCGTCGCCAATCCTGGGTGCATACAGCTATTCTGGCGAACATCGAAAGCGGGGCATTCCGCGTCCTGGCAGAACCGGCAGAGCGCACAGAAGATGGTTTCATGAAAGACAGCACAACGCGGTGGTTGATACAGCCCAATTACCCACCATCCGAGTTGGCTAAGCATCTGGACTTTGGTTACCTGCGTTACTTCCGTGAGAGCTATGTAGCCTTCAAGAAATTACGCGAAAAAGCAGGCCAGCCGGACATGACCTTCCAGGTGGGTATTCCCACTGGAGGGGCCATCAGTCTGTTCTCCATGCGACCGCTTACGGGCCTGCGCTATCGCCGCGCTATGGACGAACGTCTGACTTACGAAGTCACCGAGATCGTCAAAGAGGCAGGCGATGACGTCATCATTCAGGTGGAAGTGCCGCTGGAAGTGTTGATGGTGGGCATGATGCCCTCCTTCATGATGTGGCTGCCTGTGCGCTGGATGACTCAGCTGATCGAACGTTTCCCTGACGGAACCCGTGTGGGTATGCACCTGTGCCTGGGCGACCTCAACAATCGTAGCGAAGCCAAACTACATGTCGAGAAGATGTTGGTACAGTTGACCAATCGCCTGATGTCCAGATGGCCCAGCGGGGTGAAGTTGGAGTTCGTGCATTTCCCACTGGCCGAGGCCGCCACACCGCCCAGCACGGCTCCTGAGACCTACGCGCCTTTGGGTGAGGTACGGCTGCCCGAGGGTGTGCGCTTTGTGGCTGGTTTTGTACATGAGGGCCTGTCTGAAGATGAACACGGCGCCATCCTCAAATCCATCGAAGATGCCCGTGGTGAAGCCGTCGACGTGGCTTGCTCCTGTGGGCTGGCGCGTCGCACCCCGGAGGTAGCCCACGAGTTGTTGCGCTTGACGGATTACACCGTGAACCTCTCCTGAAACCCTGCAGGCTGTTGAAAAAGTGGCGAAGTAATCGCAAATGACAACTAACCTGGAATTAACACGTTCGCAGATTCTTGCCTTTCGGCGTCATATAGCGGCGCTTGATGAGCGCCTGCCCAGTGGCACACCTGCATTGCATCGTGCAGCTTGGGCAGGTCTCCAAGACAGCATGCCGCGGGCCGCGCTGCTCTCGATTCATGCGCGCATGGCTGATACTCAACCCCAAAGTTGGGAGGACTCTTCGCTGATACAGATATGGGGCCCCCGATATAACACTTACGTAGTGGACAAGCGTGATTTTGCCATATTTACCCTCAGCAGGTTGCCGGAAGAAAACAAGCCGTTGAAGCGTGCTCAAGATATCGCCGCTCGGTTGAGTGCAGCGCTAGCTGGCTCTCGGATGCCTCAGCGCGAGGCGGCGCGAGCTATGGGAGCACGACACGCTAACCAACTGCGTTACGCCGCGCCGACGGGAACAGTCGTTATTCGCTGGGACGGCGCGCATCAACCTGATATTTGGAACATGCCCGTTCCTGAAATGGAACCGTATGAGGCGCTTCTTGAACTTGCCCGTCGGTATTTGCATGTGTTTGGCCCCGCTACTCCCGAAGCATTCGCCCAGTGGGCAGGCATCCGCTCCGCTAGCGGTATTACGGCATTCGGAGCACTTGGCAAGTCATTGACGCCAGTGCGAACACCCATCGGAGAAGCTTGGATTTTAAGCCAAGATGTACCGCTTTTCAGCGAGGTGACCAGACCAGCAGCACCAGCCCGTTTATTGCCAAGTGGCGATACCTGGTTCTTGTTGCAAGGTGCTGATCGTGAACTACTCGTGCCAAATGAGCAAAATCGTCGTGCGCTATGGCCTTCCCGGGTGTGGCCAGGTGCTTTGGTCGTTGAAGGTGAGACCGTGGGCACTTGGCGGCGCGCGAAGCATGTGCTCACGATCCAGTCGTGGATTCGCCTGTCTCGCGCACAGCGCGATGCTGTTGAGGCTGAAGCAGGTTCACTCCCACTGCCTGGGATCAACCGTCCCATGGATATCCGTTGGACTTCCGGCTGACAACCAAAAAAGCCTCCCAACCCCGCGTTAACCAGACCAGGCTGTCGCTGTGCTCCAGCCTCGGTAATAGTCCGCGAAAATAACCAAGAGTGGTTATAAGTTATTGCCTAACGGACTACACCGTGAAACTCTCCTGAAACCCCGCTTGTCAGACAAGTACTAGGGTGTGTATGCAAACTAGGCCCGCCATAAGAAACGGGCGGCTAACTATGCCGCTATGCTCACCGTCGCAGCCATTTTCTTATGGTCTCAGGGGTTTGCATACACACCTCAGTGCTTGTTTGATAGCCGCGATATTGATGGGAAGTTGATTTGCAGCAGCATCCGGTTAACATGCACACTATTGATTTTTTCTGGTGGATTCTATATGATGATTGTGAGGGAATACACAAGTGGAGGGTTGTCTCCCGAGGAGGATAAGTAGATGAAAGCTAAATATCTTGTAATTGGCCTGGCATTGCTAGGCACAATATTAGCCTGCACTCTGCCTTTTGACTCACCTGAGGAGGCTGATTGTGTGACGACCGGAGGCGTGTGGATACCCGAGACCACCGATTCTGAAACAGGTAGGCTGATTGGTAGGTATTGTGACAGGAGTGGTCAACAAGACGTTGCTAATGCTCCAGCGGAAGAAGAGGAAGCTCCCCCAGCGCCGGTTGTTGAAGGGGATCTCCCTATTGAGCAGTGCCTGGTTCCCGAGACGAATTTTAGTGCTGTCTATGAAGGGGCCCAGAGAACAGATGAAGGGCCAGACTCGCATGGGGGGCGCTGTACCGGGGATTTTGTGATCACTAACCTAAGCGCTGAATCGATCATTGTCATAGGTTATGATGTCTTTGATAACAACGCTATGCAGGATTCGAACTACTGGCGACAATACTGGCTTGAGCCGGGCGATGAACATCGTGAAAACATCTCTTATACCTGGCGGCCAGATGATCCCGATGGGGATACGTTCAATTTCATTGCGAAGATACTACCTGTGCGTAATGTGAATGCCTGCATCTGGTTGGTTCACGACCAAGCGCTCCAAGAGGTGGTCGCTCTCGATATCCCGGCTCCGTGCCATTAGCCATGCAAGAAAACGAACTTATAAACTGGCTGTTAGAGATAGATAAAGAAAATCCTGCAGTACGCTATTTTGCTCTGCGAGATTTGCTGGGGCGTTCCAAGGATAACCCGGAAGTTTGCCAGGCCAGGGTAGATATCATGAGGCAGGGGCCAATCCCTACCATCTTAGACGCTCAACATCCAGACGGTTACTGGGCCAAGCCCGGGGGTGGACATTCTCCAAGCTACACAGTAACTGTCTGGCAGATCATATTCTTAGCGGAGTTCGGGGCTGATCCGAGTGATGAACGCGTACAAAAAGGGTGTGAATACTTTTTGAACCACAGTACTGCAGCCAATGGTGCTTTCGCCATGAATCGCCCTCCCGTACCTAGCAGTGTTGTACATTGTCTCAACGGGGACCCGCTATATGCACTGTTGCAACTGGGCTATGCCAATGACCCCCGTGTGCAAGAAGCTCTAGATTGGCAAGTGCGCGCCATCGTGGGAGAGGGTGAACTTCGTTACTATAAGTCAGGCACAGCTGGGCCGGGCTTTATGTGTGCTTATAATCAGGGCCAACCCTGCGCCTGGGGTGCTACCAAGGCGATGAAAGCCTTGAGTGCCGTCCCGCCAGATCAACGAACTGCAGGAATACGAAGGGCCATTGAGACTGGGGCCGATTTTCTTTTGAGCCGCGATCTGACTGTAGCCGATTACCCGAATACGGATCATATCAGTACCACTTGGTTCAGATTTGGCTTTCCTCTGAGTTACCGCTGCGATGTTCTAGAGACCGTGACTGTGCTGGTTGATTTGGGATATGGCAAAGACCCGCGGCTGAGCAATGTGCCTTCATTTATCCTGGACAAACAGGAGGATCAAGGGCGCTGGGTAATGGAGAGATCGTTAAACGGTAAGATGTGGGCTGATATTGAGGAGAAGGGCAAGCCCAGTAAGTGGATTACCCTGCGAGCACTCCGTGTATTGCAGTCGCTAGTATAGTCTTAGGCATTAGGAAGAAGACTGAAGATATCATGAGACAAAAAGATGAAGAAAACAAATGCTAGATAGTGACCTCAAAACCTGGCTGCTTGAAGGCGATGTTGCCATCCAATATCAGGTTCACCGCGACCTGTTAGGCAACGAGGACAAATGGCTCCGCGACCGCATTGCCAAAGAGGGATGGGGGGCGCGTTTTCTCTCCCGGCGCAATGAAAATGGTCATTGGGGGCAGCGCTATTACCAGCCCAAGTGGATCTCTACCCACTACACCCTGCTTGATCTGAAGCACCTGGGCATTGCCCCCAGCAATGAAACGATCCGCCAGACGTTAGCCATGGTCGTGGCTACGGAAAAGGCTCCCGATGGCGGCATCCTTCCCATTGGGGAGAACAGCGACAGCGACGTATGTGTCAATGGCATGTTCCTCAACTTTGCGGCTTATTTTGGGGTGGAAGAAGAGGATTTAAAATCTGTTGTGGATTTCGTGCTGGCGCAACATATGGCAGACGGTGGTTTCAATTGCCGTTCCAACCGCAGCGGCGCGGTGCATAGCTCGTTACATTCCACTATCTCGGTTGCCGAAGGCATCCTGGAATACGCCAGGAATGGCTACCAATACAGATTGAAAGAGTTGCAGGCGGCAGAATTGGCATCCCGGGAGTTCATGCTGCAACATAGGTTATACAAATCGGACCATACGGGTGAGATCATCGACAAAAGAATGTTGATGCTTTCTTTCCCCTCACGCTGGAAATACGATATCTTGCGCGCGTTGGATTACTTTCGTGCAGCTGGGGTTGGCTATGATGCCCGCATGAAGGATGCCATAGAGGTCTTGCTGAAGAAACGCAGGAAAGACGGGCGCTGGCCAGTGCAAGCCAAACATCCCGGCCAAACCCATTTTGACATGGAAAAAGCAGGCCAGGCCAGTCGCTGGAACACACTAAGGGCTTTGCGGGTATTGAAACATTTTGATATTACAGAGTAGGGGAGACTCTATTCCGCTTCCTGCATCCTCACAAACTCCTCCACAACTGCAACCAGATCGTCTTTTTTCTCTTCGACCTCTTCCATGCTATGGAAGCGCGCCACGCGCACATGCTCTGCGTCCCCGTCCAGCAGGCCGCTGTTGTCTTTGATGGATGCCCCTTCCTGGAAGAAGAGGTGCACGAACTTCTTGGTGCGCACCGTCAGGGTGGCCATGTTCTTACCGTAAGAAAAGGTCGGCCCGCCCCATTTGATGTCTTCGGTCATCTTGGGGTTGGCTTCCAGGATGATGCGGCGCACGACCTGCAACTCTTCCTTTAGTGGATGTTCAAGTTCATCCATGAACTCGTCGACTTTTGGGTTGGTTTGCATAGCGGGCCTTCCTCCTAGTTGGTTGGTCTGGTTAGGATTATATCGTATATAGCACAAATGTTTTATCGAATTTATACTGAATGAGTGGTGAATAATATGGTTTCCTGATCGGGCGAAGCACGCTTCGCCCCTACGACAGGCGAACTGTTCAGCATTAGTACCTATCTTGTTCACCTCTCCCGCTCTCTAAAAGCCCCCAAAACTGGTTTAGAATTGGGATTACCTGGTTTGATCTGATTCATCAGAATTATTACACTCATTTCAACATAAAAGGATCGCTTTATGAATCTGCTCTTCTCTGGCATGCGCCAGCGTATTGGTGGTGTATTTGCTGCTTTTGCATTCTCTGCAGGCTGTTGCGTGTGTGGCGCTGTGATGACCTTTGTGCTGGCTCCCAACCAGGCGCTAGAGGCACGCCGCATTTCGCGGCTGCCGGAGATGGATGCTGTTTATCTGACTTCGGTTGCAGCGGGAGAAGAAGTGCTGCTCACAGGCACTTTGCAGGGCAACGAACTGCTGTACAGCGACCTGCCTTACGTGGCCTTCAAAGAAGAGACCTGGATCGTTTCAGAGCCAACCGGTGATGCTGAGAGCAATTCCGGTCGCTGGGACTCAGATACAGTTGTGCCGGATCTTGACCTGAATGTAGGCGGTCAGATTGTCGTGATCCTTTCGGCTACTGACCCGCGCTTGAGCGGCGATTTGCTGGAAGAAACCATTCTCGGCGAAGGCCCATTGGAAGCTACCTATTCGGGCGAATCGCTGCCGGACGGCACTCTGCGTTATGAGGGCTTCGTGGATGGCGACGTTGCCACAGTGCTGGGCGAAAAGGCCACTGATGGTGGTGTACGACCCGAGCATTTGTTTGCCGGAGACCGTGCGGCTTTTGAGACCAGCCAGGAGGAAGCGGCTTCGGGTTTGTTCATCTCTGGGATTGCTTCAATGGTCTTGGCGCCTTTTGTGTTGATCGCCGGTATCCTGGGTACTATTTTCTGGCGGCGCAGGTAGCCCAAAAACTCCGCAAAAAATATCAAGAACGATTGTTTCGTGGCTGTTATCCTCGTCTTTATCAGAAAGAGATTTGGAGGCAGCATCATGAAACTATCTGTTGAAAAGGTGATCAACCAACCGTTGGAAAAAGTGTGGGAGGTCTTTGATGATCCCGATAATTTGCCTAAGTGGCAGCCCACACTCAAGGAACTCCGGCAGGACAGTGGTGAGCCTGGGCAGCCCGGCTCTACCAATACGCTGATCTATGATGAGAACGGCCGCACCATTGAGATGAAGGAGAGCATCACCAGCCGCAATTATCCCGATGAGTTCTCCGGCAAATATGAAACCGATGGCGTGGTTAACTACATCACCAACCATTTCGAACGGGTGGGGGAAGGCAGTACCAGGTGGAACATGGAAACCGATTTTCAGTTCTCCGGCTTCATGCGCCTGATGGCCCCATTGATGAAAGGCAGCTTTGTCAAACGTACGTCCGAAGATATGGAGCGCTTCAAGCAGTTGGCTGAGAGCCAATAAGGGTGCCTTGATCAGTAGGAAGTTTTTTAGAAGGTAGCATTGTAGGGGACTCGATCCTGTCAAGATTTGATGTGCTAGGGCCTACACTTGGTGTAGGCCCTAGCCCTTTCTGTGGGTCAATAATTTGACTTTGGTCGCTCAATGAGCGTAAAATCTGAAGACCAAGCACTGATACTTTCAGTCTAATCACAGTGGGTGACCACGAAACAGTAAAGGAAATCCCTATGGCTCGTATTGAATCTTTTCTTTCAGCCCGTCTTTTCTTGCAGCCCCAACTTGTAGGTCAGAAAATCTATTTCATGAGCAACCTCAGCGGGCATCTCAGTCTCTACGTTATGGATCATGGTGGCAGTGTACCCCAACCGCTTTTGCCCCCAAACATTGCATTACAGAATCCCCATCTCATAGATGGCAAGAGTTTCCACGTGTTCCCGAAATTGGGGCGGATCATCGTCAATGTGGACCATGATGGTGATGAGAATTACGTGCCTATGACCATCCCTCTGGAGGGAGGTTTTCCCGAACCTGCCTTTGGGGACTTCTTCGATGATAAACGCGCGTCGATCGGAAAGGTCGATGATGAGCGCAGCCTGATGTACATCATGGCCGACTCGCGTAATGAAGCCATTAACTACACTTATCGGGCCAACGTTGAAACCGGCGAGATCACCGAAATGTTCGATAGTGGTTGGGGTGCCTGGGTGGTTGGGGCTAACAAGACACATGATAAAGCCGTCATCCTCGAATTCTATACCGTAGGGGACAATAGCGCTTTTCTGTGGGATAAGGCTACGGGCAAAGCAGAATTGCTTTATGGCGTTCCGCTCGAGCAGCGTAAAGAAGGTCAGGAAGTGCCGCTGACTTCATTTGGAAGCTCCTGTTTCACGGCGGATGATAAAGGTTTGCTCTTCTTCAGTTCGATTTTCCAGGACACCTACGGCCCGACGTATCTGACCTTTGATGCCCCCGACAAGCCACAGGAAGTGACTGTGACAGGCCATGTACATACCGGCTCTGGTGAGTTTTATGACCTGGAACATATCAAAGCTGATCGTTACCTGATGTATTACAACATTGACGGCTGCACCTGGGTCTATGAAGCCGAGTTCGATGAAGCCAAGTTGGAGATGCGCTTAGGGCGTGTGCTAGTTGGGGGAGGCCAGTTTTCTAACGGTGTGCTTGAAGCGCTGACTTTTGACGAAGACACGGGTCGCTACGCGCTTGCTTTTTCCACAGCAACTTCGCCGACCCAGATACATACCATTGAGGGGGATGAAACCATCACCCATACCTCGGAACGCATTCTGGGCATATCCGATAAACATCTCTCCCCGGGAGAAGATGCCTCGTTCACTTCATTCGATGGTTTGCGTATCTCTGCCCGCCTGTATCTGCCTGCCTCTGACCTGGGTTATGAAGAACCACGACCGCTTGTGTATTACGTCCACGGCGGCCCCCAGGCGCAGGAGCGCCCTGATTTCGCTTGGTTCTCCATGCCTCTGATCCAATTCTTGACCATGCGGGGTTTCGCGGTGTTCGTGCCCAACGTGCGTGGCAGCGAAGGTTATGGTCTGGAATATATGAAAAAGGTCGACCGAGATTGGGGTGGGGATGATGCCAAGGATCACGTGCATGCCATGACCGAGTTCCTGTCTAAAGACCCGCGTGTCGACATCAAGCGCGCTGGGGTTGTAGGCCGTTCTTATGGCGGCTACATGACCCTTTTCCAGGCTGGTTATTACTCTGAACTGTGGTCGGCAGCCGTGGACATGTTCGGGCCTTACGACTTGTTGACCTTTGGAGAACGCATCCCACCAAGCTGGAAACCTTATTTTAAGATCGCCCTGGGTGACCCGGTTGAAGACCGCGATTTCCTGATTGAGCGCTCGCCTAAAACGCACCTGCACCAACTGGCTTGTCCCATGTTGGTTATCCAGGGAAAGAACGACCCCCGCGTGGTTGAGCAGGAGTCGCGTGATCTTGTTGAAGAACTGCGTGGACAGGGCAAAGAGATCGATTATTTGATGTTCGAAGATGAGGGCCACGACGTGCTTAAATATGACAATCGTGTGACCTGCTACAATGCGATAACCAAGTTCTTTGAAAAGCATTTGTAGGAAATTGACTTGCTCTTTTCAATGAAAGGAATGTAAATAATGCTGCGATGGGGCATCTTGGGAACGAGTTTTATATCGGAAACAGTGGCTAAAGCCATCCTGGCAGATCCAGGTTCAAGCATTCAGGCTGTTGCGGGAAGACGACAATCAGTGATTGATACATTCGCTGAGGAATTTGCTGTTCCCAATAAATACAACAGCTATGAAGAACTCATTCAAGACCCTCAGGTTGATATTGTATACATTGGTTTGCCGAACCACTTGCATCATACATATATTCTTGAGAGTGTTTCTGCGAATAAACATGTGTTGTGTGAAAAATCGCTTTCTATCGATCTTGAAAAATCCCAACTCATTGTCGATGCGGTCACGGACTCGGAAGTATTTTTTATTGAAGGGTTGATGTATTTGCATCATCCTTTGATGACAAAGCTGGTGGAGGTATTGCAGGACAATATCATTGGTGATGTAAGAACAGTAAGCGGCCAATATTATGCGGATATTGCCGAGTTTGTAAATCCGGACAGCAAAGGTGCCATTTACAACCTGGGTTGTTATCCTGTTTCACTGCTCCATTTGGTTTTGCAAACGTCGTATGGGAGTGAAGTATTTGATGGCTTAGAAATCACGGGTTTTGGTAGCCTATCAGAAAAGGATGGCAACATTTGTGAGGCATCGATGCAGCTAAGGCTCCCCAATGGAGTAGTTGGGTTGATACATACAGCTGAAACATTTGGAATGTTTTCTGAATTTGTAGTGATTGGTGAAAAAGGGAGCTTGCGTTTTGTAACAAATCCCTGGCTACCCGGAGAACTCAATACGCTCGAGCTTACAAGTGTTGATGGTGAGCGACAGCAAATAGAGGTAACGGGAGATGGGGATGCTTTTTACTATCAAATCAAAAATATACGACAGGCCATAGAGCAAGGTAGGCGATATATTGACCGTCCAGCCGCGAGACTTCAGGACTCTTTTGAGGTGATGAGCATATTGTCAAAATGGGAAGCCTCTATTGTGGATTATTTGGAAGCAAACTGAGGGGGTATTCTGGGGCAATGCAGTATCAAAGGTATGGTGGGCGTTAGATTAGAGCAGGTTTAGCCTCACAGTCCTCTCATCCCAGAATGATAAAATGCCGCCCATGTCCTGGCGTAAAGTCCTATTTGCCGTAATTCTCCTTATTGGTCTGGCTGCACTTATCTACCAAATTCCTGCTGTGAATAACCGTCTTGGTTGGCGCATTGTGGCCGCAGAAGCCTATGTGCGCGGCGTGGTCAACCCGGCCGGTGAGTTGCCGCCTCCTGCTGTGGTCGTCACACAGCGTGAGGAACCTACCAGCCAACCTACACCTATCCCTACAGAGATTTTTGCCGGCCCTACCCCCACACTCGCGCCATCACCAACACCCTTGCCAGCCAGCGTACAACTCGCCTCACCGGAATATGAAGGCCAGGACTGGAATAACTGCGGCCCGGCAGCCTTGAGCATGTACCTCAATTTCTATGGTTGGGAGGGCAACCAATTCGATATTTCGGGGGAGATCAAACCGGCGCGGGAAGACCGCAACGTCAACCCTGAAGAGCTACTTTTCTATACACGCAATTATGCCGGTTGGCTGAACTCCACCTTCCGGGTGGGTGGGAACATCGAGATGCTCAAGGGCTTTGTGGCTGCGGGCATCCCGGTGATCGTAGAGTCAGTGTTTATCTTTGATGAACCTTTCTGGCTGGATGATGATCGCTGGGCAGCGCACTACCTGTTGTTGACGGGCTACGATGATGCCAGCCAGACCTTTACTGTGCAGGACACGTTCCGCGGCCCGGATCGCACTATCACTTACGATCAATTGAATGTCGACTGGCAGCCCTTTAACCGCGTCTTCATGCTGGTCTACCCACCCGATCAGGAGAGTACAGTCCAGGGCATCCTCGGACAGCATTGGGATGAGGACTATAACCGCCAGGCGGCTTTTGAAACGGCGCAAGCTGAGATCGAGGCTGACCCCGAAAATGCCTATGCCTGGTTCAACCTGGGCAGCAACCAGGTGTACTTTGAGCAGTATGCCCAGGCGGCCCAGTCATACGACCAGGCCCGCACCCTGGGTTTGCCCCAGCGTATGTTACGTTACCAGTTTGGGCCGTTTTTTGCTTATTTCCACTCACTGCGCACCGATGAATTGATCACGGTCACGAGCTATGCTTTGCAGATCACGCCCAATGCTGAGGAGGCTTTGTTATGGCACGGCTGGGGTTTGTTCCGGCAGGGCAATGAGGCCAGCGCCATTGCCCATTTCCAGCAGGCTTATAATAACAACCCCTTGTCACCTGATGCCCAGTATGCGCTAGACTTTATGGGTGCTTCGCCGTAAGTAGATCAGGGCCAATCCCAAAAGTGCGCCAAGCAGGTTCACACCCAGATCAAATATTTCCGGCAAGCCAAAGACGCGGTCTGCGCTGACGATGAATTGCAGACCCTCTTGCAGTACCCCTATAAACAAGGCGAATATGAGAGTGATTCCTAGGGTCGTCCAGTTTAGATTCAGTTTGAAGGTGGGTATCAGCAGCAGGGTCAGGATGGCGTAGACAATGATATGGGTGATGATGTGGGCTGTTTCGGAGATATAGGCCAGGTTAATGAGGGAGCCGGAGGGGGCACGCTCAAAGATGAGCGTGCTGGGGAAAATGATCACGACCACCCAAATAATTAGTGGAAGATAGCGCTTCATGCTCTGGATTTTAGCTTAGTAATAAAAAAGCCCTGGAATTCCAGGGCTTTGAGATTGTTTAGCGGCGACTTAAACGCATGAGAATGCGCAGGATGTACCAGAACATGAGCGCCATGCTGGCGAACAAGGCCAGCGAAGCTGCCACGTATTGATCGGTGCGGTAGTGGTGGAGAACGTTTGAGGTGGTGTAAAGTATATAACCACTGGCCAAGCCTACCATGACCACTGAAAACACGAGACCCAGATCGAAGCCGAAAAGAATAGATGCTACGATCAGGCCGAGGGCCATAAAGCCGGCAATGGTCAGGCCCATGCGCAGGAAAGAAAAATCGGCGCGGCTGATGAGTACGTAGCCACTGAGGCCGGTGAACACGGTAAAGGTGAGCAGCGCGGCGGTGGGGATCACATTGTCTGTCGAGTAATTGGCGGCAACGACAAGCAGCGGCAAGAAAAGAATGGCTTCGGCGATAACGTAAAGAACCAGACCCATATACTGCATTGCTAGAGAAGTTCCACTGTGCGCCCAACGGTTGGCCAGATTGCCAACCAGCATGAACAGGCCCAGGATGATCAGCCAGTTGAACGAGGTGCTGAAAACGAACTCCACGTAGTAGCCTGCAATGGGTAATTGGAAGAGCAGGAATTCGATGAAAACGAAGCCCATAACGGCAACAGCCAGATGCAGGTAGGTGTTGCGGATGAAGGCCACGCGGTCTTCTAAGGCTACTGCAGATACAGGTATTGGCAGGGGTTGGTTTTCGTAGGAACCTGAATCGTTTGACATGTTTCCTCCAATTGTGCGATAGCAAAACTCCCCCCCAACAACTGAAGCTGAGGGTTTTGATTTATAGCATTGTACAGAAGTTGGGGTTAGATTTCAATAGCCGACGCGGATGCGCTGGCGTGTGCTGCGTTTGAGGTAGAGCAGGCCAATGCCGATCAGGCCACCAATCATGTCTACGCCTAAATCGAATAGCTCTGGAAAGCCGGGTGGGCGATGTTTGGTAGCGATGAGTTGAAAGGCTTCCTGGGCTGCACCTACGATGAGCACTGCGAACAATAGGAGGGCTACATTTTTGAGGGTGAGGGGCAGTTTGAAGGCGTAGGCCAACAGGATGACCAGCCCGGCAAAGAGCACGCTGTGGGCGATCCAGTGCATGACTTCTGTGCCGATAAGGGTATCCATGATGGGGCGGATCTGGGGGATGCGGCGGAAGAGAGCCACGGGGAAGACCATGAGCAAGAGCCAAAGGGTAAGGAACAGAAAACGTCGCATGGTGGCAGATTTTAGCTTGATTTGGGGAAATGACCAGGATTTGGGTGTGGGGGTTTAAGCACTTATGTGCGCGGATACTAAACCAAATGGCGTAGATGCCTAGCAAACTCCACCCAATTAATGTACTTTGTCCAACCTGTGGTTGGACTCTGGAGTTTGCTGCACAAACTCTGCCTATTAATGTACCGTATGTAGTTAATGTAGGGTTAAGCATGTTTTTGGCTGGCGGGTTCTTGCCGGAATATAAGATGTGGGGGGTGAGGGGGAAGGGAGCGGCGAATGTGGGGGCGAGAGATGCGAAGGCAATTCTATACTTGACAGACCCAAACAAATGAGCTATACTTTAGGTACACAAGTGGAGTATAGCAATGGACGAAATCACTTTTAGCACCCTGCGAAATCTGACCGAAGAAGAAGCCTGCGACCTGTTTGCTGAAATCCGCTGGCCTGGTGGAGTAATCGCCTGCCCCAAATGTGGAAGCCTGAAAGGTGCTTACAAACTGAAGTCCAAACCGGATAGCAAGAACAAGGTCGCTCCTGGCACTTACAAATGTAAGGATTGTCGCCGCAAGTTCACGGTCAAGATGGGGACTATCTTTGAGAAAAGTCCTATCCCAATGCGCGATTGGTTGCTGGCTGTTTATGAAATGAATGAGAATAAGACGGGCGTATCTGCCAGCCAGTTGCACCGCAAGTTGGGCGTGACCTACAAGACCGCTTGGTTCATGTGCCACCGCATACGTGAAGCTATGAAGCAAGAACCGCTTGGTATGTTGCTTGGCACGGTAGAAGCTGACGAAACTTACATCGGGGGATTGGAAAAGAACAAGCACTTGAGCAAACGTAAGGGTCGCAGCCCAAAGGCAAAGACTCCTGTATTCGCCATGATTGAGCGTGGTGGGGACGTGCGCGCCCAGAAAGTTCCTGATACCAAAGGACGAACTTTACAGCCCATCATTGCCCAAAACATTCACCCTCACACTCGCGTGATGACCGATGAATACGGTGCTTATTTTGGCTTAGACCGCTTCCACACCAGCCACGAAACCGTCCACCACCTTAGTAAAGAGTATGTGCGCGGCGATGTTCACACAAACCTTGCAGAAAACTGGTTTTCCTTGCTGAAAAGGGGCATCAAAGGTAACTATTTTCACGTTTCCCCCACCCATTTGAACCGCTATCTAGCTGAATTCACGTTCCGTTTCAACAATCGCAAGCTGAGTGATGGGCAGCGAACAGCCAAAGCACTGAAAGGCGCAGTCGGCAAGCGGCTGACCTACGACAAGACCATAAAAACAGAAGCCTAGCTAATTGCTAGGCTTTTTCTTTTCCTTATCTTCGCTCTTGATCGGGGGCGTTTCTGCCAGAGCCTTGACCACTTCCTGAAATGTGGGGCCATGCAGGGACACGGGCTTTTCAGCGTTCTCTTTTTTCTTACCCTTATCTTTAGGTTCGTCTTGTTCGTACATTGTATGTTGATACTAACACAGAACATACTAGCTAATCAAGCGAGTCGTCTGGTAAAATAAAAAATCGAGGGGAGGCGGCAGAAAATCTTGCGACAACTATCTTGCGATAGTCCTGCTGTTCCAGCATTAGCGGTGCTGGTTGCCTCCCCTCGTTTATCATCGGAGGCGTCGCCCGTTGGAAAGGGCAGCTATCTAAGAAATAGCCTTACGTGTCTGCGTATCGTGGGTTCGAATCCCACCGCCTCCGCATTTCAAAAAATTGTCAGTTCACAGGGAATGAAAGCACAAGCCCCCAGCAAATGATTTCAGCGCATCCTTCCCAGAACGTTGTTCGTGCTAGACCCTTTTATTGGGTCAGGTACTATAATCTCTTACACGTAAAGGGGAAGTACAGCATTGAACGACGCGGCCACTCTTAGCTCTCCTTTACGTGAAGCCCCTAAAGTTACCCAAACTCTAGGCGTGTACACATAATATAATATAATATGTGTATATACCGAAATAGTACCACTTGTGTGACAATTACGCAATATTGTGGTATTCCTCGGAAGTGAAAACTCCTCGGAAACGCAACTGAGTGCGGAAATTACAACAATTGCGGGGTTTATTCGATTAGTAACGTTCTTAGCCCAACAACTCTATTTGGGTCTGACGTGTATAAGTCTACCGATGCGAAGAAGGGCTAAAAATAGCGAATTAATGTACCCGTATGTATGCTTAATGTAGGGTTGTCGAACCTATGGGTCAATTTAAAAAATCGGGCGAGGCATGCCTCGCCCCTACAAAAATATAATTTAGGTTTTGGGAGTTCAGGCGCGTTTGGAGCGCATGGCTTTGAGGCTTTTGATGTCCTCAGTTTGTGCCATGTCCTTGTATTCCTGGGACTCCATGGCATAGGGAGCGATCTTGCCATCGGCATTGCTGTGGACGCCCCAGCCGTAGCGTTTGGTGAGGGGCGATGAGCGCAGGCAGGGCTGGCCTTTGGAGAAGAACTTTTCGCGCTCGGCGACACGCTGGGATTGTGGAATGTCTTTCCTGTCGGCGTGGACCTGGAAGATGACGTCATCGGAGGTGTATTTGTAGGGGTTGGCGGCGATGATCTCATATTGCAAAAGGGCGATGGTCTTTTTGCCGCCACGTTCCTGCGGGACCTCAGCGTGGTCGATGGGGCAGTCTTCGGCAACCTCGATAAGGGTGTTGAAATAGTTGGTGGTTTCCATTTCTATTTACTCCTTCGGTGCGGGAGTATACCAAACATTTGTGCTAATTTGGGTGGGGATTGGGCATGGTGATTGGATAGGTGGACTTAGTATAGGTGTGTTGAGGGATTCCTCACTCTTTCGCTGTGCTCAATCATTCGGAATGACACGATGTAAAGGGTGGTTTGACCTGGACACATGCATGTTGTAGACTGTGAGCAGCCTGAGTGATCGTGAACAATCGGGAAAAATATTCAAGTTCTTTGCTTCCATGACGCCACCTTTCATACAAGTTGACCGTATAAACTAGAAGCATGGCTAGGGATGAAAAATGAACCAGCTAAGCAAAATGATTCTCCAAAGCGGAATGGTTTTGCTGGCTTTTGGGTTGATGTCTTGTCGTGGTCAAGGCTTGGGTGCTAATCCTAAACCTGAAAATCAAACGACAAACTATGTATGTGCAATTGGGCAGGACAAGGGGGAGCCGGAATTGGTGTTTGTTGAACTCTTTAGCCCTGATGGGTTTCCTATCACAAATTCAGACCAAAAGATGATCATCGGCTCTAATAAATACTATGCCGGCCCTATAGGCCAAACCGGTACTGTGATGGTAGGCTCGATATCATGGGAAGATTTCTCTCAAATCCCCGATGGAACGCCAGTATATTATGGTCTTGCCGAAGAAATTGCCAGTGGCTATTTTGGTGAATTGGATAAATCCACAATGGTGGATTGTGTTATTCGATTGGAAAAGCAGGTAGAGGATAAATAAATGAAATCTAATCAACGGATTACGTTGTGTTTTGCATTACCGATTTTACTTCTGCTGTCTTGCAGTTTGGAAGAAGTTGCCCCCACATCGACAGTTGTTCCATCTCCTGTAATTCCCAGCCCTACAGCCGAGCCCACAGAAACCGAGCTGATTGCTACGCAAACCCCGAGTGCAACTCATACACAGGAAGCTGATGATGTTCAAGAGGTAATGATCACGGTTCGGGAACCGGGAATAAGTGAATTAGAAAGTTACATGGAAGCTTACCTTGAGACTATTGAAGGGCCACCTTTCCCACCTCGCAACATCCGAGAAATACACTTTCGCGATCTGAACGGCAACGGCATGGAAGAACTGATCGTGGATGGAACTTCATACGTAGGGGTCTTGATGTGGGAAGGTGAGTTTTACTCTTCTCCGTTCATATTCGATATTTTGGAAGAATTAAATGAGCGTACGTATTTACAAAACGCGATTGTGGAATTTGAGAATTGGACTGATGACGGATTAGATGAGATCGTTTTCAAAGTGCGTACAGAGTTCTCTGCGACTCCTTTTGGCGGCTCATTCGCATCTTATCTGATTATCAATTGTGACTTAGATACCTGTCGGCTGGCACTCCAATTTGAAAACTCGAGTTATTTCGAAGATATCTTAAATGGAGGCGAATCTCTTAAACAGACCTCATTTACTCGATCTGTCGATTCTGATGGCTTGCCAACAGTCAGAACAGTGCAAACAGGACATGTTTTCAATTGTTGCGGAGGTTTTGAGTCAGGGCAGAACCCGGAACTGACTCAGGAAGAATTGCTGGATAAATTGAGATCATTCCGAGTATTGGAATCAATTGTGAAAACGTATAGCTGGGATGGTGAAATCTTTCAACAAACTAATGAGGAAATCGCAGCTCTGGAATATGAACTGCCTTCAACTGCCCAGTACCAGGCGCAAAATACAGAGGGTGTAACGGCATCACTATCCATCACATCACCGGACCCCATTGGCCCATTTGTGGACGACACATGTAAATTGTTGATAAATGGGAAACAAGTTGGGAGTGCATTTCAATGTCAGAAAAAATATACCCATGTGGAATGGAGGGATGTAACAAGCGATAAAAAAGAGGAGTTAATTGTCTCCGCACTTGTTGGAACTTATGACAGCTTTGCTGGTGTTTGGCAGGATTGCACTCGTCAACATATTTTTGTTCACACGTGGGATGGGCAGCAGACTGCTCAGGTGGCAGATGTTGAGGGATGTATAGTTGAAGAGGATATGTTTGGGGTACGTATTGAAGATATTGATGCAGATGGTCAACCAGAAATAATAGCTGCTCTCCCAGGCCCAGGCTGGAACGGAAGAAGCCCAGAAGTATGCTTAGATTGGGATGTCCCATGCTGGTTTGAACTTGAGTACGAAATCATCATTTATGAATGGAATGGAGATATATTTTCCCCCTGAAAAGATAAAAATTCTACTGAATAGCGTTTTTTCTGGACTATTGGACGCTAAGCTTATTTTGAATCTTTTCCAATACTATTTCCTTCAAAATAGTATTTGCCCACTCCACGGCTTTAGCATGTTTTTCATTCAAATCAGCCTGGTCATGGGGGTAGAAGAGGGGTTCTAATTGGGTCACTACGTTGGGGGGCAGGTCGTAGTGCACGTAGCGGGTGGCGTAATGGTAGCGCAGGGGGCAGTGTTTGATGCGCAGCAGTTCGACCAGCGGGCGCAGGGTGAAGTTGGTGTAGAAGCTGACGGCTTCGATGCCATTGCCGCGGTTGAGTTCCTTGGTCACCAAAACCTGAAAGAGTTCAAAGCGCCCCCGGATATCGTCCAGGCGTGCCTCTATGGTGGTCAACAGTTCTTCTTTATTGACTTCTGGGATGACGATGAGGTCCTTTTTGTCGAAGAGCACCTGCGGCTGGCCGTGGATGGCGGATTCGAGAAAGCGGTTGTCAGGGTTGCTCTCTTTAATGATGGCCATGTCGACCATCAGAAAAGGGCTGGCATCCTGCAGGGTGTAGAAGTTCTGGAAATGGCCGTGCCAGGCGGGTTGGGGGATCTCGTATTTGATCTTGATGGGGGAGAGGGCTTTGAGGGCGGTTTCCACCACGGGGAAAACGTCTTCCACGTGGTCATCGGCGGCGATGACCATCAGGTCGAGGTCGGACCACTCATCGACGCGCGCAAAGCCATCGGCCCCGCCGCTCCACATGGCGAGGACGTAGTCGAGGGGTTCAAGGGCTGCGGTGATGCTGTCGAGGATGTGCTGGCGGTTGATGGTGGGCATGCGGTCTCCTTTTCCCGAAAAGGTGAGTATAGCATCTGTGGATGGGAAAACTGTGTACGAACTGATGTTCGAGATACTTGCCCCCTTTTGACAAAATCGAGTAAAATCCCGCAGGTCTGGCCAAAAGCCGGACCGGGGTAGACCTATGACATACCAACCTTCTTACCGTGCTCCACAACGCCGCCGCCGAGGTGGTGGCGCGTCCGTTTTCCTGATCGTCCTCTCGGTGCTCCTCATCATTGTCGGAGGAGTGTTCATTGGCCTGTGGGCTTTTGGTTCCGGCACGCCGGAGATATTGGGTTTCCTGGCTTCGCCCACACCGACACCCACGGAAACGCCGACACCACCCCCACCGACCGAAACACCAACGATCACTTCGTCGCCCACGCAGGGCCCAACCGCTACCTTAGAGAGTTCGCCCACAGCAGCGGCGCCTTTCCTGTACATTGTGCAGCAAGGTGACACACTCTCCAGCATCGCTGAACGCTTCGCGGTAGAGGTCATCACCGTGATGGCGCTGAACGGCATTTCCAACGACGATTTCCTGACGGTGGGGCAGGAGTTGATCGTGCCCGACCCGAATACAGGTTTGCCGTCACCTTCGCCGATCCCGCCGCTGGTGGCAGGTAGCCTGATCGATTACCTGGTGTTGCCGGGGGATACACTGGCCAGTATTGCGGCCGAGTTCCTAAGCACAGAGGAGGGTATTCTGGCGGCCAATGAGGATATCTCAAACCCCAACCAATTATTCGTGGGAGACGTCATCAAGGTGCCTATCCGGCTGATCACACCCACGCCGGGCCCGTCGCCAACGCCTTTTGGCACACCGCCGCCCACAGATACCGTGGAGCCCCCCGCTGATACGGAAGAACCAGGCGCACCGACGGAAACGCCTGAGACCGGATAATAAATTGAAGACCCGCATGAATTGCGGGTCTTTTTTTGATTAACAGCGCGACTACCGTATAATTCACTTTAGCCCATTTCCAGATTGTGGAGGCGCTGATTTGAGTCTTGCTGCTGTTGATCGCCCACGTTTGAACTCATTTGATGCCACGCGCATCGTCAAATCTCAGTATGGCCTGGATGCTGAGAACTTATCAGAATTGCCCAGCGACCGCGACCAGAATTTGCTACTGGAGACTGGTGGGGAACGCTACGTGCTGAAGGTCGCCAATCCGGGTGAGAAGGCGCAGGTGCTGGATTTCCAGAACAAGGCTATGATGCATCTGCGCGCCAATATTGACGAGAACCTTTTTCCACGGGTGGTGACTACTGTAAATGGGGATCAGATCGTATCAGTTTACGAAGAGGGCCAATGGTATAAGCTGCGGTTGCTGACTTATTTGCCGGGTGTGCCGCTGGTGGATGTAAAGCCACACACGAATGAGATGCTGAGGGAGATAGGTGGGACCCTTGGGAACATGGCAAAGACCTTGAGTGCTTTCTCGCACCCGGCCATGGAGCGAAAACTGCATTGGGACCTGGCACATGCAGGCCAGACCATTCGAGAAAAGCTGGAGCATATACAGGAGACGGGTCGCTGGGTAATGGCTGACCGCATCGTGGCCCAGTTTGAAAAAGAGATCGTGCCACTGATCCCGGAGTTGCGCAAAAGTGTGATCCACAACGATGCCAACGACTACAACATCCTGCTGGCAGAGGTGGATAAAAGCGGCACGGGTTTTGAACCGCGACCAGTAGTTGGCGTGATCGATTTTGGAGATATGGTGTATTCCTGCACGGTATTTGAGTTGGCGGTGGCCTGCGCGTATGTGATGCTGGGCAAGGAAAAGCCTCTGGAAGCCGCGGCTCAGGTCGTGGTGGGTTTTCACCAGGCATACCCCCTCATGGAAAAAGAGATCGAAGTGCTGTTCCTCGCGATGCGGGCACGATTGTGTTTGAGCGTGACGATGGCAGCCTTCCAACGGCAACAGGAACCTGATAATGAATATCTATCGGTGACTGAAGCACCTGCCTGGGAATTGCTAAAGCAGCTGGAAGGGATCAACCCGGATGATGCGCAGCGTATCTTTTGGGAGGCATGTAATCTGCAGGAAGAAGGAGAGGAGAGCTCTCTCTTGTTAGCAAAACGCAAAAAGATATTGGGCCACAATTTGAGCATTGCTTACCGCAAACATTTGACGATAGTGCGTGGGGAAGGGCAATATTTGTATGACGAGGAGGGGCAGGCCTATCTGGATTGTGTGAACAACGTGAGCCATGTGGGGCACAGTCACCCCAAAGTTGTGCAGGCATTGCAGAAGCAGGCCGCCATCTTGAACACTAACACGCGCTATCTGCATCCAGGGGTGGTGGAGCTGGCCGAACGGTTGACGGCGACGATGCCTGAGTCATTAAGCGTGTGCTATTTCGTGTGCACAGGGAGTGAGGCGAATGAGCTGGCACTGCGGCTGGCACGTGCCCATACGGGCAGGCGCGATTTCGTGGTGCTTGATGGGGCCTACCACGGTAATAGCTCTGCGCTGGTGGATCTCAGCCCCTACAAGTTCAAGGGGAGTGGGGGGGCGGGTGAGGCGGATTACGTACATACCGTGGAGATGCCGGATGGCTATCGCGGGCCGTATAAAACAGGTGAAGGGGAGATTGGGACTCAATACGCCGACAAGGTGCGCGATACCATCAAAAAGGCAGAGGAGGAGGGTAGTCGCATAGCGGGCTTCTTGTGCGAGTCCTTGTTGGGTTGTGGTGGACAAGTGATCCTGCCGGAGAATTATTTGGCTGAAGCCTATAAGCACGTGCGAGCAGCGGGGGGAGTGTGCATTGCCGACGAGGTGCAGGTGGGTTTTGGGCGTGTGGGCACACACTACTGGGGTTTTGAAACTCAGGGTGTGGTGCCGGATATCGTCACGGTGGGTAAACCCTTTGGCAATGGGCATCCACTGGCGGCAGTAGTGACCACGCCAGAGATCGCGGCCTCATTTGACAATGGCATGGAGTATTTCAATACCTTTGGGGGCAATCCTGTGTCGGCGGCGGTGGGCCTGGCGGTGATGGATGTAATCGAGGAGGAGGGCTTGCAGGCTAATGCGTTGGAGGTGGGGAAACACCTCAAAGCAGGCTTGTTGGATTTGAGGGACAAGCACCCCATTATTGGGGATGTGCGGGGCTTGGGATTGTTTGTGGGAGCGGAGTTGGTGTTGGATCGAGAGACGTTGGAGCCTGCTCCCAGGCAAGCAAACTATATCGCTGAGCGGATGCGCGAACAGCACATCTTGATCAGCACGGATGGGCCACTGCATAATGTGTTGAAGATCAAACCGCCGATGGTGTTCACGAAGGAGAATGCGGACGAGGTGGTGCGGCGGTTGGATGAGGTAATGGGGGAGGATTTTGTGAGTTTGTAAGAAAAAAGGCCAGCAAAGTTGCTGGCCTTTTTGATTTTGGGGAGATAGTGGCTAGGATTCGTCGACGGAGACGAAGATCATGGGGCGGCGCTTGGTTTCGTTGTAAAGGAAGGAGCGCAGCACCTGTTGCAGGTCGTTCTCCAGGTTGCCATTGGCGCGAGTCACAGTCTGTTTGATCTTCTTGTTGACAGCATCAAAGAGTTCCTGCGATGCTTTCTGGTAGACAAAGCCGCGGGTGATGATTTCGGGGTCACGAAGGAGTTCGCCGGAGCCGCGGTTGACGCGCAAGTTGACAAAGATAAAACCGTCTTTGGCGAGGGCTTCACGGTCGCGGACTACAGCGGGGCCAACATCGCCCACGCCAGCGCCATCTACAAAGACGTAACCGCCGGGGATGCGTTTGCCCAACTTCATCTTGCCGTCTTTAAATTCAACAGCCTGACCGTTTTCAATAACGGCGATATTCTCAGCGGGGATGCCGGCTTTTTGGGCTAGGATGCCGTGGTGGGTGAGGTGGCGCAACTCGCCATGGACGGGAATCACGAATTCGGGTTTGATGAGGTGCAGCATGTCGTACATTTCATCCTGCCCGGCGTGGCCGGAGACATGCACTTTGGCAATGGGGTCATAAATGACCTCTGCGCCGCGGCGGATGAGCTTGTTGATGGTGCGATGGACGGTTTCTTCATTGCCGGGGATGGGGGTGGAAGACAGGATGATGGTGTCGCCTTCCTTGACGTCAAACTGGCGATTGGTACCAGCGGCCAGACGTCCCATGATGGAAGAGGGTTCACCCTGCGAACCGGTGCACATCAGCACGACTTTGCTGGGCGGCATTTTGAGGGCATCCTCTAATGACACAACCAACTCCTCGGGGACATCGAGATAGCCCAGCTTGCGGGCCATCTTGGCGTTCTCGCGCATGCTGTAGCCTACAAAAGCGATCTTGCGATCGTGGCTTTCACAGGCTTCTGCAACCTGCTGTACACGTGAGAGTAATGATGCAAATGTTGCCACCAGGATGCGACCTTTGGCTTTATTGAAGACCTGCTCAAAAGCATCGTCGATGACGCGCTCTGAGGGGGTGCGGCCGGGTTTGTCGGCATTGGTAGAGTCGGCCAGGAGCACCATAACGCCGCGTTTGGCCCATTCGGCCAGTTTGGCGATATCGGTGGGCCAGTTATCTACTGGGGTGGGGTCGAATTTGTAATCGCCAGTATGTATCACAAATCCGGCAGGGGTCGTAATGCCAAGGGCAACACAGTCCGGTATGGAGTGCGCCACGTGGCAGAATTCGACCTTAAAGGGGCCGATCTCGATCTCGTCATCGGCGTCCACTTCGATCAGTTTAGATTTATCCAGCAATTTGGCACGTTCCAGCTTGACCTCAATTAAACCGAGGGTGAGGGCCGTGCCATAAATGGGAACCGGGAATTCTTCAAAGACGTGCCTGATAGCACCGGTATGATCTTCGTGACCGTGCGTGATGACAATGCCTTTGACCTTGTCGCGTTTATCTTGTAGATATTTATAGTCTGGGATGATGTAGTCAATACCCAGCATGTCGTTTTCGGGGAACATGATGCCGGTATCGACGATCATGATCTGATCATCATATTCGTAGGCCATCATATTCTTACCGACTTCCCCTAAGCCCCCGAGGGGGACAATACGTAATTTTTTACTCATGTTTCTAAAATCCTTCTTTCAAAACAGGGATCTTTGCCCTGTCAAAGTTTTATTTCGTGTATTGTGATAAAAAGAAAAATCCCCAGCGGGTTACCGGCCGGGGCTGAGTTTCGCTTTGAGTTTGTTCCCTGTTGAATTCACTTTGTGAATTCATTTGGAATTTGTCACCAAATTCCACGTTTATGGGCAATGCTTTTCTCATGCAAGGCCGTCATCAACGGCCGGTACTTCTTCTTTAAACAATAATTACTGCTTGGATTGTAGCACGGATACAGGTGAAAGTAAACGAAATGGGGGATACAGGAGTGTCATTGTTTTGTTAACGGGATTGGGTGTCTGTTGGATAAAATGTATTGATCGGGGAATCCAATAGGGTAACAAGAGAAAAAAGGTAAACAAGGTTTATGCTGCGGGAATCCACAGTAGACGAAGCCGGTGAATATTACTATTATGAAGGTGGAGTACTCCAAAGAACATTAATAAAGGAGATTACCCGTGACTAGAAAAATCATTCTAATGTGCGTCGTTTTGCTTTCACTAGGAGGCTTAGCTGCACAGACAGACCCTCCAGACCCTCCTCAACCACAACAGGCTTTTGTTGTTGAAGCGGTACTGACAAATGTCGAAACCGGTCAAACTTTTGTGCTTCCAGTAACTTCAAGAATTGAAAATGTTGGACCAGATACATATGAAGCAGAACATGAAATTGCGATACCTCAAGCGTTATTGAGGGCACAGGTCAATGAGAAATCGAGATATGATGGTACACGTTCTGCGCTTGTGACCATCCACCAAAACTTTTCAGAAACGAGCTCTGGTGGTAACCGCTATGTGTCTGTAAACTACTATAAAGGGAAGTGGGAACAGCTTGATCCTGCGGTGACAGCTACTAAATTACAACTAAATGCTGCCTGTTTGGGCGATATTTTAGGTGGTGGCTTTTGTAATTACAATACCTGGTCTGCACAATACTCTAACCCAGGTGAGGATAGCTGGTATACATATACTCCATCTTGGGCGGGAGACTATGTGGTGATGACCCAACTTACACATCAAAGTGGGGCAACAAAAGTGTGGCTCAAGCGGGGGTTATCCACATGGACATTCACTGTTACAGTGGCGGAAAGTGACTAATCAAGCGCACGGTCGGTGAATAGTATTGGTGGAAAATAAAAATATACGCACCTATCAAACAGGTAGGTGCGTATATTGTCAGATTTAGATTTTAAGGAAGAAGAGTAATGATGAGAAAAGACATTCTTTCAATCTTAGGGATGGCAATGTTGTTGGGGATAGCCTGTGGCCTTGACTCGTTGACGGACCTCCTTAATTCTGGTTTTGAAAATCTGTCAATCCATGGATTGACATTGACCTGGGCGCTTCTTGGAATCCAATTATTTTTTGCGGTTTTGGTGCTTGCACTAGTTTGGTTCGTATTGGGAAACGGTGAGTTGAGCAGAATAAGTGCATATGTCTTTATAGCCACAGGATTATTAATTCTTCTGGCTGCAAGTCCACCGATTCTGGTTTGGTTGGCAGAATTTCCAACTGAACAATTTCCAAGATCTGTGCTAACAAGATGGCCAATTTTCAGAGTTGAAGCTACCCAAAGAATCGTTGAAGCGGCTGCTTTTATTTTGGTGACTGGTGTAATCCGGCTAGGTCTGCGGCAATCCCAATCCTAGCTTGTAGGGGCAATTAAGAAAACTTGCACCTAAACATTTCTTGAAGTTGTGCTGGTGAAGCAAGTGTGCCTTGGTGGGGGGATCACAGAAGGCAAAATCTCCTCAAAAATTGACCGTATCGATTCGGCTGTTTAACCGTCCTAAGAATAGTTGTAAAAATCGTTCTAAAGGAGTGTGTTATGTTGAAACGGTTTATGGCAGTATTAGTGGTGGCCGCTCTTGTTGTGAGCAGTATTGGTGTCGCTGCCGCGGGGGCAGGAACCGTCCCCTTCAGTGAGGTCGTTGAGTTCCTCGCTGGGGATGATGATGCTCAGGAAGAGCAAGAAGATTCCGGAGATGACCTGACCGAGGTTGAAGAGGACGATGAGCAAGAGTCCGATGAAGGCGGAGCCGCAAAGTCTGAGGAGGGCGAGGAAGAGGACGATGCCAATGAAGACGAAGGGGAAGATGAAGACAAGCTTGAGGGCGAGTCCGGTAGTACTCAGGATGATGACGCTGAAGAGCAAGAATCAGACGACGCCGGCGAATCTGAGGATGATGATGCTGGTGAGTCTGAAGATGATGGTGACGAGTCAGATGACGGTGCTGGCGAATCTGAAGAAGACGATGCTGGCGAGTCCGACGGCGACGCAGGCGAACCTGAAGATGACGATGCAGGCGAATCCGACAATGATGACGATGGCAATGAATCTGAGGATGATGGGGATGATGAAGACGAGTCTGATGATGACGATGACGAAGACGAGTCCGATGATGATGACGACGACGAAGACGAAGATGACGACTAATCTTCGGTAAGCAAATGTTTGGGAGTGGGCGTACAGCCCACTCCCAAAAAAAGAATGAGTGTGATGGCGTAGGAGAACTAGGCCAAAAAGGCCCAGAACCAGTCATTAGAACTCTCTAAAGAATACACTGCGCAATCATAGGTATGAAGAGAGATTAATTAGAATATGCTGGTGAGCAACGAAGAAGCGCTTCTCAAGGCAGCTAAAGCATTTGACCAAACTGCGTTGGCGCAAATCTACGACGAATACAGTCCGGCACTTTACCGCTATGCCATGCGACAGACCGGTATCGAAGAACAGGCCGAAGAATGTGTGGCCGAGACCTTCAGCCGCTTGCTGCGAGCCTTGCATGCAGGTAAAGGCCCTAAGAGCCACATGAAGGCCTATCTCTACCGGATAGCACAGAACTGGATCACAGATTATTTCCGGAGCCCGGATAGTAAGAGCGTCGAACTTAAAGAAGATGTGACTTCGCAGAAGAACTACGATGCGCCGGATGATTGGGCCGAGATCCAATTCGAGACAGAACGAGTACGGAGAGCCCTGGGCATGTTACCCGAAAAACAACGGCAGGTGATCGTGCTCAAATTCCTGGAAGAATGGAATAACGCAGATATTGCTGTTGTATTGGAAAAGAAGGTCGGCGCGGTAAAAGCACTGCAAAGCCGTGGGCTGGCCACATTACGTCAAGTATTAGCAACAAATGAGATGAAACATGAAACCACAACCTGAAACCCAAGACCAGCAAGTCGTGCAAGTGCTGCAGGAAGCATTACTGCAAGTCCCTGAGCGGAATTCGCGTTCTGAAAACGCCGGGCGAGCACAGTTCCTGACTGAAGCAGCACAATTGTCCAAGAAAGATAGTAATAATGGTTTCCTGGCTGTAGTGGTTTTGTGGCTGAATTCATTCGAACGGCCTCGTAAGCTGAGTTATGCCAGTGTAGCAAGCCTGGCTGTAATTGTTGCCAGTTTCACATTGCTGTTTGGCGGTGTAGGGGTGGTGTCTGCTTCACAAGACGCGTTGCCCGGTGAACGACTGTACCCTGTAAAAATCCTCAGCGAAGAAGTGCAGTTATTAACCAGCTTGGAAGCAGGCAATGATTTACTGCTGCACCTTGAATTCGCGGGCGAACGCCTGAGAGAAATGCAATTCCTGGTTGATGAACGCGAGGGAGAACGCTACAAGGTGGCAGAGGATGGTTATGACCGCCATCATGATGCAGCCCTTGGGCTAATGGGAGCTTTAGGAATTGAGGTTGAGGAACCGAAACGGGTTACACCCGAAGTTTCCCCCACACTTTCTACGCCTGTAGAGACGGAAAAGTCTCCGGAAGAAACCCTGGAACCAACTGAAGAATCAGAAATACGTCCAATGGTTCCGCCTGAAGAAACCCCGGGTGGCAGAATTGAGTCCGGGGATGATGACGATGATGATGACGACGATGACGGGGATGATGGAGACGACGATAATGGCGGCTCCGGTGAAGAGGGTAGTGGTGGAGATGATGGCGACGATGACGATGACGATGACGGGGGTGATGATGGGGGCGACGATGATGATGACGATGATAATTGATGCAATTATTCGTGTAAAAGGAGAGAAGTAGATGTTGAATCGAGTCGCAGTACAAAATGGAATGACACAGCCAAGGCTGCAATTAAAAACAACGGAGAGTGATTTCGGTTTTCAAAAACCCGATGTAAAAGTTTGGGATGGAAAGGAAAAAATCACTTCCCAGGAAGGGTTTGCCTGGTTGCAAAAGGACGGCTGGGAGTTGATCGGGCATACGGTTCTGGTGGTAGGTAAAACGATGGATCTGGCCGAGGCCATGGGAGTCGATAGGAAGGAACAGGTGCATTATGCACGCGGCGCACTCTTGCACGATCTGGGCAAAATGAGGATCGCTGAGGACATCCTGATGAAAGCCGGGCCACTGAGTGATGATGAGTGGGAACAAATGCGCTTGCACCCCATTTATGGTTCTGACTTGATCGGCGAGATGAATTACCTTAAAGCATCGATGGACATTTTGCTTTACCACCACGAATGGTGGAATGGTAACGGGTACCCGTTTCGACTTTCCGGCGAGCAGATCCCGTTGGCGGCGCGCATCTTTGCCGTGGTGGATGTGTGGGATGCTTTACGCTCTGTGCGACCCTATCGCGAGCCGTGGAAAAAGGACGAGATCAAACGTTATCTAAGAAAACAAGCTGGGAAGCAGTTTGATCCGGCAGTGGTGGAGGTAGCTTTGCGTGAAGTGTTTCTTTAGTCGGCAGCCAAATGTTATTGCTGACTGTCGATTTCACTCGAAATGGAAAAGATGTCAGCTTTTTTTGTAGCCGGCGCGTTCAAAGGCATTCTGGCGTTTGTTGCAGTCGCGCCAGTGGCCGAGGTGGTCGTTGGTATGTGAGGACTTGACCTGACAAGCGGGGCAACAATATTCGTAGGTTTCAGAAGTGGGGCGAAAGCAGTTGGGGCTTTTGCAGATGCGTGCTTTGGTTTGAGTTTGTGGTGTGGCTTCCATGCAACAATTATCGCATGGCTTGACCTTGCCGTGCTTTACACCTTTGAAAGCGTGATGATGACTGTAATAAATGGGGCTTTATTTGTGGACCTTTTTGTAAACAGCCTGATAGAGGATGGCAGCACCGTCCCTGTATTTGGGGTCCAGTTCGACCTCATCTTTGGAGAGGGCCGCTAGCGATAAGGTCAGGACGTTTTTGTCGGCTTTGAGTTCAGGGTGTTCGTCAAAGAAAACCCGGATGCCAGCATAAAACTCCCCGGCAAGCTCGCCAGCGTCGTATGGAGTTTCGCGTGAAGGTAGCTTTTCAACCGACTTGATGGCTAATTGCAGAATGATTTCTGTGATGTCTATGGTGGCCTCCAGAGTAACGCATTTCCAATAGTAACGTCTAAGTAATCGAGTAGGGGCGAAGTATGCTTCGCCCCTACGACTAAAGGAATCATGATTATTTTCAGCAGTCCGCTAACTTCCACCGCCCATAATGAGCTCTATCTTTGGTGGAAATGCTAGCTAAGTAGTAATGGTTGATTACATCGAATTGGAGGATTGTGTGCTCTTCTGGCAAGAATAGTATTTCCTTCTCGTCATAGTTGTCGGAACTAAGGAAAAAAGGATCGTCAATACACATCAAATTGAAACCTGCCTTTCTCAAGCATGAAACCACGTCATCATACTTCAATTCACGTAAGGTATTTGAAGTTTCAAGATCTAGTGCTTCTGACTCGAGAATATCTTTATGTCTTAGTTCGAGACTTATACTTGCTAAAAGAGTATCCTTTAGTACGAGGAACAAATCCTTGTATATCCAATTCCGTTGCTTCCAGACGTCTTCATCCTCTATTTCGTAAGGTACATCGATATTGTCAGGTTTCCCGAGTTCTGCTTCGATTTGCTTGTCGGTCATCCCCAGGTGCAGACCATGAATGCTTTGTGTACGCAAGATATCTAAGAGTGTTTCTTCGGCAGAGGCAATCATTCACCAATTATATTTCTAAATGAATAAAAAAGACCCTGAGCATTGCTCAGGGTCTTTGGTGTTACAGATAAAGTGGAGGCTAGAAGCCGCCCATGCCACCCATACCACCCATGTCGGGGGGCATAGCGGGGGGAGCTTCGTCTTCGGGTTGGTCAGCGATGAGGGCCTCGGTGGTGAGAATCATGGCAGCGATGGAAGCTGCGTTCTCCAGGGCACCACGGGTTACCTTGGCGGGATCAACCCAGCCAGCGTCAACCATGTCTACAAAGTCTTCTGCGAGCACGTCGTAGCCGATGCTGGTGTTGCTGTCTTCGGCCTGCTTGCGGCGCACGGCGTCAACGATGACGGAGCCATCTTCGCCAGCATTCTCGGCGATCTTGCGCATAGGAGCTTCGAGGGAGCGACGCACGATGGTGACACCGGTCTGGGCATCTTCATCATCGCCCTTGACCTTGTCTAAGGCGCTCATGGCATTGATGAGAGCCACACCGCCGCCAGGAACGATGCCTTCCTCGATGGAGGCACGTGTAGCGGAAACAGCGTCTTCAACGCGGTGTTTCTTCTCTTTAAGCTCGGTTTCGGTGGCAGCGCCGACCTTGATCACGGCAACGCCGCCGGACAGCTTGGCCAGACGTTCGTTGAGCTTCTCGCGATCGTAATCGCTGGTGCTCTTGTCGATCTCCACGCGGATCTGTTCGATACGACCTTCAATGGCTTTGGCATCGCCTTTGCCGCCGACGACGGTGGTGTCGTCTTTGGTGGAGGTCACCTTGGTGGCGATACCCAGATCGGCAATGGCCACACTTTCCAGCTTGCGGCCGGTCTCTTCGGAGACGACCTGCGCGCCGGTAAGTACGGCAATGTCCTGCAACATGGCTTTGCGGCGGTCACCGAAGCCGGGGGCTTTGATGGCCAATACGTTGAGCATGCCGCGCAACTTGTTGAGTACGAGGGTAGCCAGGGCTTCGCCGTCGATATCTTCGGCGATGACAACCAGGTCGCGTTTGCCAGACTGGACCAGTTTCTCCAGGATGGGAACCAGGTCAGATGCGGCAGAAATCTTCTTGTCGTGAATCAAAATGTGAGCTTCTTCGATCTCCGATTCCATATTCTCGGGATTGGTGACGAAGTAAGGGGAAAGGTAGCCACGATCGAACTGCATACCTTCCACGTAATCGGTCTCGAATTCGAGACCCTGGGAGTCTTCTACGGTGATGACACCGTCGTTGCCGACTTTGTCAAAGACTTCGGCGATCAGTTCGCCGATCTCGCGATCCTGGGCAGACACGGAGGCCACGTTGGCAATGTCTTCCTTGGTCTTGATCTCGATAGCGCCTTTGGTGATCTTGGCAGCTACGGCTTTGGTAGCAGCTTCAATACCACGCTTGAGCAGCATGGGGTTGGCGCCAGCAGCCAATTGCTTCATGCCATCGGTCACGATGGTGTGAGCTAAGAGGGTGGACGTGGTGGTGCCATCACCAGCGATGTCATTGGTCTTGGTAGCAGCTTCGGTGAGCAATTGTGCGCCCATATTCTCGAAAGGATCATCGAGTTCTACTTCTTTGGCAACGGTAACACCGTCGTGTGTAATGGTGGGGGCGCCGAATTTGCGGTCGAGCGCAACGTTGCGGCCCTTGGGGCCCATGGTGGTGACGACAGCACGAGCTACGGCGTCGACACCTTTCTTGAGACGACGACGTGCGTCGTCTGCGAAGATGAGATCTTTTGCAGCCATTGTTTCAATCTCTCCTACAGATAAATGATTTCTTGGGGTTCACTGATGGAAGAACTAGTCAACGATGGCGAGGACGTCTGTCTCGCGCAGGATGAGTAGTTTCTTGCCTTCCACTTTGATCTCGGTGCCAGCGTACTTGGCGAACAAAACGGTGTCATCTTTCTTGACATCCATTTCGATGCGCTTGCCGCTGTCGTCGCGGTCGCCGTCACCGGTAGCCAGGACTTTGCCTCTCTGGGGCTTTTCCTTGGCGGTTTCGGGCAGCACGATGCCGCCTGCAGTGACCTCTTCTTCTTCAATGGGCTCGATGACCAAGCGGTTGCCGAGCGGTTTGAGTTTTAGAGCCATTCCGGCCTCCTGTAATAGGGTATAGATTTGGATTTACACAGTTTTTGGCATTAGCACTCATTTTAAAAGAGTGCTAAAACCGGACGAATCTTATCACTGTCCAAATTGATGTCAAGGGGAGATGTAAGAATTCTTATAGAATTCTGATGGATTTTTATGAAGCGGTTAGCAGTTAGCTTTTAGCGATTAGCCTAAAGTTAATAGCTCTAAGCTTTTCGTGGTTTGGGCAAAGAATAAAGATTAATTGTCTACCAGCACATCACTGATGGTCTTGCATGCATCCTGGGCGCGGAAACCGTCGATAATGGCCTGATTTTCGGCTATGACGGCCATGCTGATGGCATCTCCTGGGAAAAGCTCCCTGACTTCAACGAAGAGCGGCTCGGCGGAATCACAAATCCCGAAGGCAGCCAGCACCGAGCTATAGGTTAGATAATATTCAAGGGAGCCGGGAGCCAGGGGCAGGCTGGTAACGGTGGTGCCAAACTCAGCGTTTTCGGCAGCCACACAACCTTCGATGGCACACTGCAAAACGGGAATAGCGCCCTCATAGTTGCGGGCACGGAAACGGATGATACCCAATTGGCCATACACGTCGGGGTTTTCAGGGTCGATGGCAATAGCGCGCTCGGCGTTGATAGCTGCGGCAAAGAACTGGCCTTCGCGGGAATAGGTCTTGGCGATGGCAATGTAAGGCAGGGGGTCGCCAATGCCAAGGGTTTCATTGATGCTGGCGGCCTGGTCAAAATAATCCAGCGCCTCATCGTAAAGTAGGAGTTGGCGATACATCTGGCCGATGGAGATGTATAAAAAAGTCAGGTTGGGGTTGATGCGCGCCGCTTCTTTATAGTATTCAATGGCGGCACTGTACGCACCCGTTGACTCCAGCACTAAAGCGTAGACACGGTTGGTATCCATGAGGTTGGGGTCACGGTCCAGGGCTTCAAGGGCGGTCTGTTCTGCCTGAACCCATTGCTGCTGGTCGATGAGCACTTCGGCCTGATAGGCCAGCGCCAAAACGTTCTGGGGATCAAGTTGTAAGGCACGTGTGGCAGCTTGACCGGCCTCGATCAAGTAATCCTGGCGTTGGTCAGCATTCTCAGCGGCAATGGAGGCGGACCAATCTAATGCCAGGGCGCGCACAGCATGAGCGTTGCTATCTAGTGGGCCCAGTTCGACGGCACGGTCGATATTAATACGGGCTTCTTCAAGGCGCGCAACCTGCTGGCCAGGCGTGAGCAAACGCGCAGAATAAGTCTGGATGCGGGCCAGGTCGGTAAGTACAGCTACATTTTCAGGGTCAACAGCCAGAGCGTCTTGAAAGGCATTAATAGCAACCTGCAGGTCACCAGTTTCAAAAGCAGCAATGCCCTCTTGCAGGTAGGAAGAGGGAGCGCGGGTGGCAGTGGGTGTGGCGGCGAACCAGGTCTCGACATCACCGGTTTGTATGCCCTGTAATGTGGAAACAGCCCATATCACCACGGCGATATTTAGCCCCAGTAGCACAAAGAGCAAATTGTAACTGCGTGGTTTGCGGCGAAAGAGGTCGCGTTCCCCAGATAACTTCATGCGACTGCCTCTATTAGACTGCCTTCACCTTCAGGTGAAGGTTCCTCTGTAGGTTCTGTATCACTTTCAACCGGACCAGCGGCACAAATTTCAAGAATAGCTTCACCATTGGCCACGGAAGTGAAATCGGCGGAGAGGTTGCTGATGAGGGCCTGGGCGATTGGGATAGCCTGGCTGCATTGTTCCGTACGGGCCAGAGCAAAACCATAAAGATAATAGTAATCGGCCCAGTCGTAATCGATGGGTAAGCCCTCGACCACGATGCCTTCTTCAGTGATGCCACCCTGGATGGCATATTGGAAAGCATCGACTGCTTCGAGATATTGTAGGTTGCGGTAAAGAGCGATGCCCAGGTTGCCCCAGCGTTGGGGTTTGCCGGGTTCGTCGCGCAGGGCCTGCTCAGCAAATTGTACTGCCTTGCCGTATTCACCCATGGTGATGTAAACCTCGGATGTGTAGGTTTCGGGCAAGGGGTCGGCAGGGTTGAGGGCGTTGGCCTGCCCGAAAGCATCAATGGCTTCGGGATATTGTTGTAGTGCACGATAAGTGCGGCCCAGACCGAGGTAAAGATCGGGAATCTTATCGTTCTTGGCCAAGGCTGTCTGGTATTCTTGCAAGGCTTCTTCGTAGTTGCCGGTCGCTTCCAGGACGTAAGCACGGGCGCTACGCACTTCCAAAGATTGATCGTCTATAGCCATAGCGGTGCGGGATTCTTCGCTGGCCCCAATATAGTCGCCTGTGTCGGCCAATAACTCGGCCAGGAAGGCATGGGCGAGGGCATTCTGGGGGTCGAGCTCGATAGAGCGATTGAGGGCCACTTCGGCTTCAATGGATTGCCCCAAGAAATTGAGGGACCAGCCGAGCATGGCGTGGGCCATGGGGTTTTCGGGGTTAAGCAGGAGAGCATTGCGGGCGCTGGTTTCGGCAGAGACGTAATCACCAGCTTGCACCTGAGCGCGAGCCAGTTCGACAAATGTGGCCGGGTTGGTGGCATCCGTCAGAATGGCGTCTTTATATGCTTCAATGGCCAGGGTGAGGTTGCCCTCATCGTAGAGTTGGCGGGCACGGGTAAGCAGTTGTTCGGGGTCGCTGGTGGCCGTGGGGGTAGGTTGTATAGCCTGGGGGATGGTGGGGATGACAATAGAGTTAAAGTACAACACAGCCCCGATCATCAAGACCAAGACGATGATGATGAGGGGGTTCGAGCGCCTTCTGCGACGGCGCTGCATGTGCCATTTGCTGCCCTTTAAGTACATGTGCATATGCTACTCTGTGGACATGCCAGCGTCAAGAAAGGGGGTGTTAGCGTACTATTAGACTTGCCCTACTGATTACCTACGGGTCTCCAAGCCATTTTCTTCATATAATGGGGCTATGCGATTTGATGTGTTCACTCTATTCCCTGAAATGTTCCCGGCTTACCTCAATGAGAGCATCTTAAAGCGCGCCCAGAATGCGAACTTGCTGGATGTGCACTTACACAATATCCGTGATTGGACAACGGATAAGCACAATGTCACGGATGATGAAGTCTATGGTGGTGGGGGCGGTATGGTGATGAAACCGGAGCCGATCTTTGCGGCGGTGGAAGATGTAGTGGGGGCACCCCCGGATGGCCCAGTAATTTTATTGACCCCGCAAGGGCGCGTTTTTACCCAGGAGGTGGCGGGGGAGCTGGCAAAGCATTCTCGATTGGCCTTGTTGTGCGGGCGTTACGAAGGTGTGGATGAACGCGTGCGCCAACACCTGGTGACGGATGAGATCTCTGTGGGGGATTACGTGCTGACGGGAGGAGAATTGGCTGCGATGATTTTGATTGATGCCGTGACGCGCTTGTTGCCAGGGGTGTTGGGCGACCCGGATGCACCACAGAAGGATTCGCACTCTGCGGGTTTGTTGGAGCACCCACATTACACACGCCCGCCGGAATTCCGCGTTTGGGAAGTGCCACAGGTTTTGCGGAGTGGCAACCACGCGGAGATCAAGAAGTGGCGGCGCTTGCAGGCTTTGAAGCGTACGGCAGAGCGTAGGCCGGAGTTGTTGGAGGGGATGGAGTTGACGGATGAAGAGCGGGAGTGGCTGGATGGTTTTCACAACGACCACCATTGACCCCTTCCCCCAATCAAAATGAAAAGGCATATGATATTTCTTGATTATCATAGTTTGTACTAGACCCTAATTCGTTCCCAAACGCTATAATTATTCAATACGATCCAATAACAGAAAGAGGACAATAATGAACTTTGAAATTCTTGGCGATGTGATGCAAACCGTGGATGTCAAGTTGCGGGCCGGTGAGTCTGTTTTCACCGAGAGCGGTGGGATGGCCTGGATGACTGGTGACGTGGAAATGAGCACCAATGCACGCGGCGGTTTGATGGCTGGCCTGGGGCGGGCTCTGGCCGGTGAGTCCCTTTTCATGACCTCGTACATCTGCCGTCAGGGTGATGCACAGATCACTTTTACGCCGGAAGTGCCCGGCAAGATTGTGCCTTTTGAGCTAAAAGCAGGTGAGAGCCTGATCTGCCAGAGAGATTCCTTCATGGTGGCCGATGAAACGGTGGAGTTGAAGGTGCACTTACAGAAGCGTCTGGGAGCAGGCTTCTTCGGTGGTGAGGGCTTTATTCTCCAGCGATTGACCGGCCCTGGAACGGCATTGGTTGAAATCCCCGGTGAAGTGCGCGAAGTGGACCTGGCCGAGGGTGAGGTTTTGCGCGTAGACCCCGGTCACATTGCAGCTTTCCAGCCAAGCGTAGATTATGACATCCAGAGGATGCGCGGGGTGCGTAACATCCTGTTCTCTGGGGAGGGCTTGTTCCTGGCGACGATGAAAGGTCCCGGCAAGGTATGGCTGCAAAGCCTGCCCTTGAGCAATCTGGCGGCCAAGCTTTCTCGTTATATGCCGCAGCGTCGAGGTTAATGACCGACGCGCTGGAAGCCAAATGGCAAGAATTAATGCGTCCTCTTGGCGTCGATCAGGAGGACGCATTTCAGGTCTATAAGAAAATTGTCTCCTATTATGGGCAGTCAAAACGTCACTATCATAATTTGGCGCACGTTGGTTTTGTGCTGGACAGGATTGATGAAGTGGCACATCTGGCTGAAAATCTGACTGCTGTCAAATTGGCTGCCTGGTTTCATGATGTGGTCTATAACACCCAATCTAAAAAGAACGAAGAACGCAGCGCTGAACTAGCCTGCAGATATTTGCAGAGATTAGGTGTTGAGGATGAGTTAATCGAACAAGTGGCTGAGTTGATACTAGCGACCAAGCAGCATTTGCCGGAGAACGTTGACCAGCAAGTTTTACTGGATGCAGACCTGGCCACTTTTGGTGTATCATCGGAGCAACATGCAGGCTATAGCCAGGCCATTCGCAAAGAGTTCTGGTGGGTGCCCGAAGCTGTTTACAAGCAGAGGAGGGTTGAAATTCTGAATAGTTTCGTGAAAAGGGAACGGCTCTATTCAACCGATATCATGTTTGACCGCTATGAAGAAAATGCCAGGCATAATATCTCCATGGAAATCAAGGCGTTGGCTTCTTGAGAGCGACAAAAGAACTTCCTGCAGGTTATTCAAAAGACTATGCCCTGAGCTTGAAGGATAATAAGCGCTTGCTGGTGTGGATCAACATCGCCAGCGTGCCATTGCTGATCCTTTTTGCTTTTCTATTCATTTATGCCACACGCCTGCTGCGACCTGAATTGTGGCAGAGAGGCATCTCTGGGGCATTCAATCTGGGTCAAGTAGCCTCATTGCTGCTGACTTTTGTGCTGATGATCTTGTTGCACGAGGCCGTACATGGCATTTTCTTTGGGCTGTATACGCGCTCGATGCCCAAGTTTGGTTTTAAGGGAGCATATGCCTATGCGGCTGCACCGGGCTGGTACATTCCACGCAACCAGTACCTGGTGGTGGGCCTGGCTCCCTTTGTGCTGATGTCATTGGTTGGATTGGCGATCATGCCTGTAGTGCCCTTTAGCTGGTTCCCAGCTTTATTGTTGCTGCTAATCTTTAACGCTGCGGGTGCGATCGGAGACTTCCTGGTGGTATGGAAGGTTGCCAGCTATCCACCGGATGCTTTTGTGTTGGACCTGGGGGATGGTTTTGAAGTGCACATCAAGGAAACGGAATCGACCGGAGTGGTGGCATAAAGCTTACGTTGATCACCATCGGTTCACGCGGGGATGTGCAGCCGATAGTTGCTTTGGGGATGGGGCTGCGAGATGCAGGCTATAGCGTACGCATTGTGACATTAGATAGCTTCAAAGACATGGTGCTGGACAATGGGCTCGATTTCTGGCCTGTACGCGGGGATGCACAACAGATCGTGCAAGAGATGATGGTAAGGCATGGGGCCAACACCAATTTCCTCCAAATGTACAAGGGGGTTATGCGTTCCTTTGGGGGCATTGTAGATGACTACATCGAGGCTTTCTCAAATGAGGCCTTGCAAGACTCAGATGCGATTCTCAGCCAACTGCCAGGCAATTTCTTTGGCTATGATATGGCAGAAGCTTTGGGGGTGCCTTACATTGCGTTGTCAGTTATCCCCCAGGAGCGAACGGCAGCCTATCCGATTGCCTTGCTGCCCAACCGCTTTTCGCCAGGGCGCTGGTGGAACCGGCTCAGTTATGGGATAGCCACACAACTAGCCTGGCGGCCTTTCTACGGGCCAATCAACCGCTTTCGTGGACAGTTAGGTTTGATGAAAACCCCTTTCTTATGGGGCAACACGCGCAAAGATGTTCCCGTGTTGCAGGGTTTTAGCGAACACGTCGTCCCTACAGAAGCCGAGTGGGGTGAGCGCGTGCGCACAACAGGCTATTGGGTGCTGGACGAGCCGGAATGGGAGCCGTCACCTGAGTTGACGCAGTTTTTGGAAGCAGGCAGCCCACCCATTTATATTGGGTTTGGCAGCATGCCAGTCCCTGACCCACGGCAAACTACGCAATTGATCCTGAAGGCGTTGGCTGAAAGCAAACAACGGACGGTGCTGTCCGCGGGTTGGGCGAGGTTGGGTAGGGAGGAGTTGCCTGAACATATCTTCTTACTCGATTACGCTCCACATAGTTGGCTGTTCCCTAAAATGGGCGGCATTGTTCACCATGGCGGTACTGGCACAACGGGTGCTGCCTTGCGGTCGGGTGTGCCTTCGGTGGTGATTCCCTTTACAGTGGATCAGCCCTTTTGGAGTGAGCGCAGCAGGGCTTTAGGGGTGGGACCTGCGCCTATTCCGTTTCAAAAGCTGACCGCAACCAAACTGGCTAAAACTATCCGCCAATTACTGAAAGACGAAAGCATGCGGAAGAATGCCGTGCAACTTTGTGACAGGATGGCTGCCGAGGATGGCGTGGGGAAAGCAGTGGGTATAATCCAAGATATGCTGAATAAAGCCAACAAATAACAACTCTAGAGGAGGCTCACTGTGCCAACCGTAACTTGCTCCACAACGATCAACCAGTCTGCTGATAAAGTCTTTGCTTATCTGACGGATGTAAAAAACCATACTTCCTGGCAAGCGGCTATAGAGTCAGCCACAATCAGCCCGGACGGGCCAGCCGCGCTTGGCTCCGTGTACGAGTACACCACCGACGTGATGGGCCAGAAGATGAAATCACAGATGGAGATCACGAGCTTCGAAGAGAACAAAAAATGGGGAGTTTCGACAGTTGGTGTGCCCACTACTACGACCACCGTGTATGATTTTGAAGATGAGGGTGGTAGCACAAAGTTGACCATCACCATGGAACTGGCGGATGGCGCATATCCGGCGGCGGCAGAAGCGATGGTGGTGGCCGAGACTGAAAAGAATTTGGTGAAACAGGCGGAGACGATCAAGGCGGCTGTGGAGTAAAAAAACATCATTCTGACTCAAAAGAAAATAAGAAATCCCCTGAAGTCAGGGGATTTCTTTGTGTAGGGCGTTTCTATTAGACTTGTGTAAGAATCGCTTATAAAGCCTTCTGATTTCTTGACCATCGCCCACTCCCCTTGCTATAATTGCCTAGTTTTGTGAATTTTAGCACTCTCGTGTTGAGATTGCTAAAAGTAATCTTATGGCAAAAACAACACTTTCCGAACGCCAGCAAATAATCCTGGGACTGATCGTCCAGGAATATGTCGAAACCGCCCAGGCGGTGGGTTCAAAGCGCCTGGTGGACAAATACAACCTGGAAATGAGTTCGGCCACAGTACGCAACGAAATGGTTGAGCTGGCAGAGAAGGGTTACGTACGCCAGCCACATACGTCCGCGGGGCGGGTGCCAACGGAGCAAGGCTACCGTTATTTTGTGGGCGAGCTAATGAGCCGTCCTGACCTGCCTGCGACAACCAAGCACACGATCACACACCAGTTTTACCAGGCACGCCACGATATGGAACAATGGCTGCGCCTGTCTGCTTCAGTACTAGCACACCAGTCACATGCTGCCTCTCTGGTGACCGCTCCCCAAACAGAAGAAGCGCGCTTTAAGCATCTTGAATTAATTGCTACCTCCGGGCGGCAAGTGTTGATGGTGCTGGTCTTATTGAGCGGCAAAGTCATGCAGCAGATGCTGGTATTAAAGGAACCGGTTGACCAGGAACGTCTGTCGACCACGGCTGACCTTTTCAATAACAAGTGGCAGGGGCGCGACCTGGCTGCCTTTGCCAGCCCAGCCCCGGCTGATTTTGATGAACTGGCCAAGGACATGCACAAACTGGTGGCAGACGAATTGCTACGTTTGAATGGCGGTCTGGCGGGTGAGGTTTATCACGATGGCTGGACCAATGTTTTGGGTCAGCCAGAATTCGCCGAATCAGAATCGGCGCGTAGAGCTTTGCGTGTGTTGGAAGAACGGCCGCTACTAGAAGATTTGCTATCCCAGACCGTGCAGAACTCGGAGGTGGGTGGTGTACAGGTCTTGATCGGCGGTGAAGGTAACTGGGAAGAACTGCGTGATTGTTCGCTGGTGCTGGCACGTTACGGCGCACCTGAGCTGGCAACAGGTATTTTGGGTGTTTTAGGCCCCATCCGCATGTCTTACGGCAACGCCATCTCCACGGTCAACTTCGTGGCCGGGGTGATGAGCAACCTGGTAACTGAAACGATGAGCGGCGATTCCGCCGAATAAAAGCAAAATATTCTTTATTGATTGTAAAGAGGAAGCATGTCTGAAGAAAAACAAAAAGAAGATGAAGGTCTGCAAGGAGACCAGCCTGAAGGGGCTGCTGGTGAACACGATAATGGTGCAGAAGAAGCGCCACCAGAGGTCGTGACAGCTTTACAGGAAGCCCTGCAAATTGCCCAGGAAGAGTCAGAGAAGCACCTGGACAACTGGCAACGCACTCAGGCAGACCTGGATAACTATAAGAAACGCGTGGCCCGTGACCAGCAACAAATGACCCATGATGTCAAGGGCCGTGTTGCCAAGCAGTATCTCGACGTACTGGATGACCTGACGCGTGCCCTGGCCGATAAACCGGCAGAGGGTGATGGGGCCGTGTGGGCTGAAGGCATCGAATTGATCCATCGCAAACTGAACACCATTCTGGATAATGAGGGTGTGAAGGCTATGGATGTAGAAGGCCAGATGTTCGACCCCAGTTTCCACGAAGCGATTGGCCAGGTAGAAAGCGACGACCACGAATCAGGACAGATCGTTGAAGTCGTGCAGCAAGGTTACTTCATTGGCGAACGCGTGCTGCGCCCGGCGATGGTTCGGGTAGCTGTTTAATTCATAGGAGCAAATAATAAATGAGCAAAATAATTGGTATTGACCTCGGTACAACCAACTCGGTAGTTGCGGTAATGGAAGGCGGCGAACCGGTTGTGATCCCTTCTGCTGAAGGTGAACGTCTGGTTCCCTCGGTAGTAGCCGTAAATAAGAATGGTGAACGCATTGTGGGCCGCCCGGCGCGCAACCAGGCGGTCATCAATCCCGAGAACACCATCTTTTCCATCAAACGTTTTATGGGCCGCAAGTACAGTGACGAGGAAACCAGAACTTCTTTGAAACATGTTCCTTACACTGTAAAGTCCGGTTCTAATGGCGATGTGCATGTGGAACTGAGCGGCAAGGAGTACTCTGCGCCCGAAATCTCAGCCATGATCCTTTCCAAGATCAAAGCAGATGCCGAGGCTTATTTAGGTGAAACCGTTACGCAGGCAGTGATCACCGTGCCGGCATATTTCAACGATGCCCAGCGCAATGCGACTAAAGATGCCGGCAAGATCGCCGGACTTGAAGTCATGCGTATCATCAACGAGCCTACGGCCTCTTCACTGGCTTACGGACTTGACAAACAGCAGAACGAGCTGATCGCGGTGTATGACCTAGGTGGCGGCACCTTCGACATCTCCATCCTGGACGTCGGTGAAGGTGTCTTCCAAGTGCGTTCCACCAGCGGGGATACCTTCCTCGGTGGTGACGATTTCGACCAACGCATCATCGAACATCTGGCAGATGAGTTCCAGGTGGACCAGAACATGGACTTGCGCCAGGACCGCCAGGCACTGCAGCGCCTTAAGGAAGCTGCTGAGAAAGCTAAGATCGAATTGTCCTCCACGATGCAGGCGGAGATAAACTTGCCCTACATTACGGCAGATGCCTCTGGGCCCAAGCATTTGGTGACCACACTGACCCGCTCCAAGCTGGAGCAGTTGACTGCAGACCTGATCGAGCGTTCGCTTGGCCCCGTCAAACAGGCGCTTAATGATGCCGAGTTGAAAGCGGCAGACATTGACCAGGTGGTGTTGGTGGGTGGTATGACGCGCATGCCCGCTGTGCAGGAAGCTGTAAAAGGCCTATTCGGTAAAGATCCCCACAAGGGTGTCAACCCGGATGAAGTGGTGGCGCTTGGTGCTGCTATCCAGGGTGGTGTGCTGGGCGGCGATGTTAAAGACATCCTGTTGCTGGACGTAACCCCACTGACCCTTTCCATCGAAACTTTGGGTGCCGTGGCTACACCGTTGATCGAACGCAACACCACGATCCCCACGCGCAAAAGCCAAATCTTCTCCACAGCCAGTGACAACCAGCCGCAGGTAGAGATCAACGTGTTGCAGGGCGAACGCCCAATGGCCAATGACAACAAGACGCTTGGGCGTTTTATCCTCGATGGAATTCCCCCTGCGCCGCGTGGTGTACCGCAGATCGAAGTGACCTTCGATATTGATGCCAACGGCATCATCAACGTGACTGCTTCCGACAAGGCTACCGGCCGCAGCCAGAACATCACCATTACGGCTTCGTCTGGTTTATCAGATGATGAAGTTGAACAGATGCGCCAGGATGCAGAGACACATGCGGAAGAAGATCAAGCGCGAAAGACTTTGATCGAAGCCCGCAACAATGCCGATAACGCCGTTTATTCAGCTGAGAAGACCCTCAAAGACCTGGCTGACAAAGTCCCCGCTGAAGTTAAAACCAATGTAGAGGACTCCGTCGCCAAGGTACGCGAGGTCATAGATAGCGAAGATGCTGAAGAGATCAAAGCGGCTACTGATAAACTGATGGAAGAGATCCAGCAGATCGGGGCCTCGATGTATGAGCAGGCCGGGCCCGAGATGGATACCCCTGATGCGGACGGGGCCAACGGTACTGGCGAAGAAGATGGCCCGGACGATGAAGACGTCGTCGAAGGTGAGTTCAAAGAGACTGAAGAAGAATAAACGAATCAACAGGGGCTAAGCATGCTTAGCCCCTACATATTTTAAAGCAGGTAAAGATTGGCCGAGAAACGCGATTATTATGAAGTGCTGGGCATCGGACGCGGTGCGAGCGGAGAAGAGATTAAGTCCTCGTTCCGCCGATTGGCGCGCCAGTATCATCCAGATGTGAGTGAAGCCCCCGATGCCGAGGAGCGCTTTAAAGAGTTAAACGAAGCCTACGCAGTGCTCTCCGATGATCAGAAGCGTGCTGCATATGATCGCTTTGGACATGCCGGGGTGAATGGCATGGGTGGTGCGCCGGACTTCACGAACGTTGACCTTTCCGACCTGTTTGAAGAGTTGTTCGGCTTTGGCTTTGGTGGGCGACGCTCACGGCAATCTCGCAACGCGCCACGTAAGGGCCATGACCTGCAATACTCACTTAACCTTGAGTTTGATGAGGCTGTGTTTGGTGTCGAGAAAGAGATCGATGTCTTACGTGACGAGACGTGTACACGCTGCGAGGGCAGCCGCGCTGAACCAGGCTCGGACACGGTCACTTGCCCAACCTGCCGCGGGGCAGGCGAAGTGCGGACTCAAAGACAAACCCTGTTTGGCAACATGGTACAGGTAACCACATGCCCCACCTGCCGCGGTGAAGGCAAGACTGTTGAAAAGCCTTGCACACAATGTGACGGGCGTGGCCTGGAACGCAAGAGTGTCCACAAAGTGGTGGAAGTGCCAGGTGGTGTGGATAACGGCACACAAATACGGTTAGGTGGTGAAGGCCAACCGGGCATCAATGACGGCCCCAACGGTGACCTCTACCTGGCCATCAAGGTCAAGCCGCACAAATACTTCCGGCGGCGCAACAACGATATATTGCTTGACCTTGACATCAATGTGGCTCAGGCTACTTTGGGTGCTGATGTTGAAGTGCCGACGGTAGATGGCCCGGCAACACTGACCATCCCCACCGGTATCCAACCAGGCAAGACTCTACGGATGCGCGGCAAAGGTGTGCCACATCTACGTGGCAATGGGCGCGGTGATCAATTGGTGATCCTTAATGTGGAAATACCCAAAAGGATTGATGACAAGCAACGTGAGCTTTTTGAGCAATTGGCAGAAACCATGGGGAGTGAAGTTCGCCCGCAAGAGCGTAGTTTTGTAGATCGCTTGCGCGACCTGTTTGATGTCTGAGACTGGCTGGTTAGAAGTCTCGATAATTGTAGATGGGGAGCTGGCAGAAGCCGTGGCTGAAGTGCTGGCGCGATATACAAAGAATGGGGTGGTGATCGAAAGTACGGCTATAGACCAACCGGAGACAGGCGCAGGAACTGCCGTTGGGCCGATGCGAGTGTGTGCCTATTTACCTGCCGATGAAGAAGTGGAAGATAAAAAACAGCGCCTGTTAGAGGCGCTGTGGCATTTGGGGCAAATACAGCCTTTGCCCGAGCCAGAATTCAAACACATAGAAAACACAAATTGGATGCAAGCCTGGAAGGCGAACTACAAACCAATAGTAGTGGGGCAAGGATTGGTGGTATTGCCGGCCTGGATGGACGCAGCAGATAGCGAACGGGTTCCAATACGTATCGACCCCGGGATGGCTTTTGGCACAGGCACACACCCGACAACCCAATTGGCTTTAATGCTCATGGAAACTCATTTGCAAAAGGGGCAGGCGGCCATTGACATTGGCTGCGGGTCTGGGATCCTATCCATTGCCGCGGCTAAGTTGGGGGCAGGAGACGTACTTGGGGTGGATATTGATGCTGAAGCGGTTGAGAATGCGCAGAATAATTTGCTGGTAAATGATGTTACCGAGCAGGTTACTTTGGCGGTAGGTTCTGTACCTGAAGTAATGGCCGGACAGTATGCCATAAAACAAGCCCCGCTGGTAGTCGCTAATATGCTGGCACATTTGTTGTTGAAAGTAATAGACCAGGGCTTAATTGATTTAGTCGCTCAGCAGGGAATATTGATCCTATCGGGGATTTTGGATGAACGCGAAGCTGAAATCAATCACGCTCTTGAGAAGCAGGGATTTGTTGTTGTAGAACGCCTTGAAGATGGCGATTGGGTGGGATTTGCAGCTAGACAGAAAGAAGATTAGCCTTTAATTTGCTATTTCTGGGGGTTACTTCATATTATAAATTTCATACCAACAAAATGTTCCGCCCCCTCAACCCAAACCTTACATCGCACACAATCGCACTAACTCGCAGATTTGTACATATGAATTGTGAGTAATCTGACAAGCATAGTCTGGTGAGAAAAAATCCAGACGTGCACCTTAATAATCAAATAGGAAAATACCGACTAACCTGGGGTCCAATGAACAGCAACGGTTGTGCCAGAGCCTGGACCTGAATCAATCTTCAACTCAGCCCCCAGTAGTTCTGCACGTTCCATCATGCTGGCAATGCCGTAATGTTTCTCTGCTAGCAACCCAGCAAGGTCCAGCCCTGCTTCGAAGTTAAACCCTGCCCCATTATCAATGACTTCCAGTTGGATAGCTTCACTTTCAATCGTGCCACTAACGAAAATGGTTTGAGCATCTGCGTGGCGGATGGCATTTTCGCAAGCTTGCTGCACGATGCGAAACAGATGGGCCTCGACACGTTCATCGAAGCGGTGGGGACTAGGTGGTATGGTAACTTCAATTTCAGTGCCATGGTTGGTGCGCTTGTTGAGGGTTTGCCCGAGTTCTTCAAAGGCAGTGTGCAAACCGTGGTTCAACATAGGGGGGCGAAGATCTTGCACTGTGCCGCGAATGTGGTCGGTTAGCTTCTGGTAATCTTTTTGAAATTCACTAGAGACATTCCCACTCATCTTCATGGAAAGAACAGCCAATTCATTAAGCACATCGTCATGTAATTCGCGGGCAATGTGTTCCTTTTCATCTTCCTGGCGCTTGACATTGGCCATGTAGAGGGAACGCAGGTCGGTTGCCAATGAGATGTTAGACACTGCAACTGAAGTTTGGTTTGCAAGAGTTTGCAGGAATGCGATGTCGCGTTGGGAATAAAAGTCTTCAGGGTCACGCCGGCCAAACAGCCAGAGGCCAATGATTTCCCCTTCAATGTCTAGGGGAATTATGAGACGTACCCAATCAAGAGCTGATTCAGTTCCGTTCTCGGAATGGATAGGAAGATATTTGCTGGTTTGTTCAAGAAGTGCTGGAATCTGACTTCTCTGAACTTTACGATTGTCCTGGACCCCTATGGATAAAATCCTGCTCCAGCTTCCTTCTTTATCTAAAAAGAGCAAACACGATTGACGGATGAGCATGCTGGGGAGGATCGTTTCGGACAGCACTTGATTGAGCCTTGTGAGGTTCAAGCTTCCGGTGATCTCGCGAGCGTATGAATGCATCAGGCCTTCGGGAGGAAGAGGTATACCAAGGACGCGCTCTTCCACAAAACGCTCAAAGCGACGGAAGCCTGAAACGGCAAAGATAACCGTTAGCACGGCTACAGATACCGCAATAGTCGTGCTGCTACCGGGGAAATCCACCCAGGCCAGTAGCAAAGGAGTAATGAAAGAGATGATGGTAGCAGCAAGGAATATAAAGAGGTAGACACTAATGATGCGGTTGGCGCGGAGTTCCAGCCCCCCCAGGCGATGCCGGAAGATGGCATAAAAGTATGCGAAAGGCATAATCGGAAGGGCTAACAAGGCCCCGGCTATAACACCCGTAGTGGTATTAAAAACAGTGGTTAATGTCACGGCCAAGAGGGGAACAAAAGAAAACAAAATTGCCCAAAGCAGCACCCGAATTGCACGTCGTTCGGCCGGGCGCAGTATGTAGTGCATAACTGCGAGAAGAATACTTGCTAAGACGGCTATAAAGAATGCTGTTAGATGCACGGATTCAGGCAGAACGATTAAAAACTGTGAGATGGCGATCAGTACAAATCCAAAGTAAGTGACCAGCCAAAATCTTTTTGGCAGAGAAAACAGAGGTCTGGGGAAATTCCAGTGCAGATGGACATAAATGGGTATGGCTGTCCACAAGGTGGCACGGAATATAAGAAGTAATGATATTTGGCTGTGATTCCTGTGATGAACCATAGGGCAGTTATGAAATTGAAAGCAATCAGCAACTTCCACAAATTGTCACGCGGGCGAATCAAGAGATACGTAATGAAGCCTATAAACCAAAAGAGCAGTGAAAGCAACGGGCTATTAAAAATGCGTGAAATAGCCGCACGGGTTGTAATTCCAAAATACGTCCAAGGAATGGTTAACTCTTGGCCGTTGCGCAATATAAGTAATTCGATCTGGTCGCCGACCTGCACATTACCCAGGAATATCTCATAGGGATCATCATGAAATGTTGTCATACTATGTTCGCCGACTCTGAGCAAAATATCCCCAATCTGTAGTGTTTGGGAATTGCTATAGATATCTGTAACATCAAATGATCGGTTGGTAAAATCGAAGCCAGGATACGGGGAAAAGAGCAGATAGGCGAAAAAATAGAATAACAAGATCGCCAAGCTTATCCAGGGGAGATATTTGAATGATCGGTCTAAAAGATTGTTATCCATAACCTAATAACCTGAGAGGAGGTTAATTTATTGTACTTTACTGCTGAAAAATCTTGATCAAGTAATTTCATAATATAAGGAGAAAATGATGTTAAGCATGCAAGCTTTTTATACCCATTCTATAGAGCAGAAGACAAATTATCTTGGAACCTTACAGCGGATTGCCCGCGCACCCCGAAAAGTCATAAAGGACCTCGCTGTTGCCTATGCATGGGATGCCTGGTAGTCCATAAATTTATTGAAAACAACAGCCAGGGAACTCTTCCCTGGCTGTTGTTTTTCTGGAGGACAATGTGAAATTTGAAGAAAGGATGTTTAAGTTTTTGACGCAATTGGCGGTAGTCGCAGCAATCCCTGACATTGGGAAAATCATTGAGCGCGCCAATCAGGAAATGCCACCTGCCTGGCCTCTGCCAAAACATGTCTGCGCGGCGGTGGGAGGAGGTGAAAAGGAAGCTATTGAAGCTTCAATAGCCATCGCCTGTTGCCAGATAAGTATCATCCTGATCGATGATCTTTTGGATGAAGACCCGCGTGGTGAGCATCATCGGATTGGTGTGGGCAGTGCAGCCAATTACGCTTCAGCATTTCAGACAGCGGGTATAGAAGTAGTTCTAAATAGCAATATGTCTGAAAAAACAAAGCTGCTGGCTATTCACATAATTAACAGCATGATGCGTGATACCGCCGCGGGGCAGGAGATAGATATTCAAAATCCGGATAACGAAGAAGCCTACTGGCAAATGGTGCGTGCCAAGAGTTCGCCCTATTTCGGAGCAGCCTTCGCTGTGGGGGCATTGTTTGGCGGGGCTTCCCCGGAACTAGCTTACCAAATGAAAAAGCTAGGTGAATTGCATGGAGAGATCGTGCAGATCGGTGACGACCTGGAGGATACGATGGAGTCTCCGGCAGGCCCCGATTGGGGTAATGGGCGTTATACGTTACCTATTCTGTTCGCTTCGATCGTCGAACATCCAGAACGGCAGCTTTTCTTGGAGATAAGGAAAAGTGTTGAAACTGTTGCGGATTTGGAAGCCGCGCAAGACATCCTGATACGTTGTGGGGCAGTCGGTTATTGCCTGGACCAGATCCTGTGGCGCTATGAGCAGGCCAAACAAATGTGGTCGGAATTTGAATTGGACGACAGGTCCCCGGTTGAGGCAATCTTCCTTGAATCCGTCACTCCGGTGTGGAATTTGTTGGGCGGATTAGGTGAGGCCCTTCCTGAAGATTTCAGACCCAACTATGGTGATGTTACTCTTGATGCTCCGGTGACTGCGGGGTGATTAAGCCTTTTTTACGGGCTTCTTCGATTGCAGCCGGGAGATTGCGTACACCCAGTTTGGCATAGGTGGTCGAGAGCAAATTGCGAACGGTGGAGTGAGCGATATGCAACTCCTCTGCAACTTTGGACGTCGATAGGCTGGGATCGTTGGCAAAATAATTCAGCACTTCCAGTTGCCTGGGTGTAATAATCTTTTTATTTGGGCTATCAATCAATTCTCGGGCAGCTTCGGAGACAAAAATTGATCCAGCATTCACCTGACGTATGACCTCATCAAGCTTGCGTGTGACTTCCATGTCATCCTTGAGAACGAAACCGGCTGTGCCTACATCCAGGGCGTGTTGGATCAAATAACTCTGTTTATGCATAGATATCACTAAAACCCTGGTCCCTGGATGTTTACGCACGATCTCTGGAAGCTTATCAACCATTGGGTAGGTGCTGTCATCTTCCGCTGAAACGGGCACGGTGATGTCAAGTAGCAACACATCTATACCACCTTGCGCCAGCATGGGCTCTAATTCTGCGCCATAAGTTGCTGTTGCCACAACCTCACAGTCTGGTGCCTCACTTAAACGAAATTTGTATCCATCAATGATACTGGCATGATCGTCTAAAATGGCGATACGAATAGTGTTAGGCATTTTCTATCCCTCAACTTTTCTTTAAAGATAGCAGAGATTTGTGTATACAACAAGTGACAATCAATAATCAGTACAATTGTCTATTCTCATTATGTTCTTAATTCGTTAAACTGGTTATTAATAATCAATTAACCTTGCAGACTGAAGCCATCAGTGGAGGGGGATCTACTGGTGGCTTTTTACTTTAAATAAGTGTATAATGAATCTGCACCTTCTAGCCTGCCCCCCTCAGGTTGGGAGGTGCATTTTTTTTATAGCTCTTTTCATTTACCTGTAATACTAGTTGTTTAGAAGAGGTTTTATTGAAGCTTTCTTGTTGATTTTGCCTATTGACAAGGTCCTGTTATTTTCGTACACTGTCTGACAACTGTGTGAGAAAAATGTTTATATTAAATTTTAGCGTACTCTTCAGCCTTATTTTGGTCAGCCTTGTGCTCGTTCTTATTATTAAGAGCGCATTTATGCATTGGGCAGCCATACCGGCTGAGTGAGAATAAGCAATAGACTGGTTATTCAAAAGCTGCCCAATCGGGCAGCTTTTTTTATTTTGGAGAATAGAGAGGAACAAGCATGCGCTCAGACATCATCAAAACCGGTTACGACCGAGCCCCCGCAAGAGCAATGCTCAAGGCAGTTGGCTTTACAGATGAAGACCTTAAGAAGCCCATTATCGGTGTAGCCAATACTTGGATCGAAGTTGGCCCCTGTAACTTCCATTTGCGACGATTGGCAGCCAGAGTAAAGGAAGGCATCCGTGCAGCAGGTGGTACGCCAATGGAATTCAACACGGTCTCCATCTCAGACGGAATCACCATGGGTACAGAGGGCATGAAAGCCTCGCTGATCAGCCGTGAGGTCATCGCCGACTCGATCGAGCTGGTCGCTCAGGCTAACCAGTTCGATGCTGTCGTGGCCCTATCCGGTTGTGACAAAACCATCCCGGGAACCATCATGGCGCTGGCGCGTCTTGATGTGCCCGGGATGATGTTATATGGTGGATCTATTGCCGCAGGTAGTTTTGAAGGGCGTGATGTGACCGTGCAGGATGTCTTTGAAGCGGTGGGGGCCCACGCTGCTGGGCATATGAGTGCTGAACAACTGAAAGCTCTGGAAGACGCGGCTTGCCCTGGGCCGGGGGCATGCGGTGGGCAGTTCACGGCCAACACCATGGCGACGGCTGGTGAGTTCCTGGGCATCAGCCCAATGAGCACGGCCAGCGTACCGGCTACCGATGGTGACAAGGATGATGTTGCCTTTGGGATTGGTCAGACCCTCATGGATATGCTGGAGCGGGGCACTAAAGCACGCGACATCCTCACACGTGAAGCCATTGAAAATTCCATCATGTCCGTGGTGGCGACTGGCGGCTCGACCAATGCCGTATTGCATCTCCTGGCAATCGCCAACGAAGCTGGCGTGGAATTGGATATTGACGTCTTTGACCAGATCAGCAACAAGACCCCTTTATTGGCAGACCTTAAACCCGGTGGACGTTTTGTGGCTATTGATTTGCATAAAGCCGGGGGCATCCAATTGGTAGCCCAACGGCTGCATGAAGCAGGCTTATTACATTCTGACGCTATCACCGTGACGGGCAAGACAATTGGTGAAGAAGCTCAAAAAGCGGAAGAAACTGAAGGCCAGGAAGTGGTGCGGTCACTGGACAACCCCGTCAAAGAAACCGGCGGCCTGGTGATCCTCAAGGGCAATCTCGCCCCGGAAGGCTGTGTGGTCAAGATCGCAGGACATGATATGCGCCATCACAGCGGACCGGCACGGGTATATGATTGTGAAGAGGATTGTTTCGAGGCCGTGCAGAGCGGCGAGATCAAACCCGGGGACGTGGTCGTGATCCGTTACGAAGGTCCCATGGGCGGCCCGGGGATGCGCGAAATGCTGGGAGTTACGGCGGCCATCGTAGGGGCCAAACTGGATGACTCCGTTGCTTTGCTCACTGACGGCCGCTTCTCCGGGGCCACACACGGCCTGATGGCTGGGCACGTTGCACCAGAAGCAGCGCGTGGTGGCCCGATCGCCGCCGTACAGAATGGGGACACGATCACTTTTGATGTAGAAAAACGCCAATTGAATCTCGAAATAACAGAAGAAGAAATGAAATCCCGCATGCAAGACTGGCAGGCTCCCACACCTCGATACGCCCGCGGGGTGATGGCCAAGTATGCCCGTCTGGTGTCTTCGGCTGCCGAAGGTGCAGTATGCGTATAGCCCACTCACTTAAAGATGAAAGGGAGTAGACAATGAAGAAGAAAGGCGCACAAATATTTTGGGAATGTATGGTCCGCGAAGGCGTTGAAGTGGTCTTTGGCTATCCTGGCGGTGCCATTATGCCCATCCACGATGCCATGTTGGAGTTCCCTGTGCACCACGTGCTCGTACGCCACGAGCAAGGGGCCGCACACATGGCAGATGGCTATGCGCGCACCTCAGGCAAGGTCGGTGTGGCCATGGCTACTTCCGGCCCGGGAGCAACCAACCTTGTGACAGGCATTGGAACGGCTATGATGGATTCATCGCCGATTGTGTGTGTCACCGGACAGGTGGCTTCCGAATTTATTGGCGGCGATGCATTCCAGGAAATGGATGTGACCGGTATTACTCTGCCGATCACGAAACACAACTTCCTGATCACGCGGGCAGACGAGATCGCCGATGTGGTGCGCGAGGCATTCTACATTGCTAAGAGTGGCAGACCCGGACCCGTATTGATCGATATTTGCAAAGATGCACAAGTGACGGAAACGGACTTTGAGTATCCAGAAGAGCTTTCCCTGCCGGGCTACACTCCACCGGTCCAGGCTCCTACGGCAGACCTGCAACGTGCGGCAGAACTGATCGAAGCTGCAGAGCGTCCCGTGATCCTGGCTGGGCATGGCGTATTAATGTCTGATGCGATGGATGAGCTGCGCTTCTTCGCCGAAAAGACCCAAACACCGGTTGCTATGACCTTATTAGGTTTGGGTGGTTTTCCTGCTTCACACACGCTCAGCCTGGGCATGATGGGTATGCATGGCGAATTCTATTGCAATAACGCCATCCAGAACGCGGATCTGTTGCTGGCCTTTGGTATGCGCTTTGATGACCGCGTTACGGGCAAGCTGGATACCTATGCCCCCAATGCCAAAAAGGTGCACGTAGAGATCGATCCGAGCGAGGTGCACAAGAATGTTGCAGTAGATGTGCCCTTGGTAGGTGACCTCAAAACGGTTTTGGGTGAATTGAATACCATGATCGAGCCGGGTGACCGTGAGGAATGGATCGAAGAGATCGCCAAGTGGCGCATTGATACAGTCAAACATGACATCCTGAGCTGGCCCAACGATGGGCAGCTTTACTCAACCAGTGTGATCAACCATATCTGGGAAGAGACCAAAGGTGACCGTATCGTCACAACTGACGTGGGCCAACACCAGATGTGGACGGCACAGTATTACCAGTTCGAGAGACCGCACCGCCTGGTGACTTCTGGTGGGGCAGGCACCATGGGCTTTGGCTTACCCTCAGCCATTGGGGCCTGGTTTGCCCATCCTGACAAGGAGATCTGGACTGTGGTGGGCGACGGGGGCTTCCAGATGACCCAGGCTGAATTGGCTACAGCCATGCAGGAAGGAGCCAACGTCAAGATCGCCGTTATAAACAACCACTTTTTGGGTATGGTGCGCCAGTGGCAGGAGTTCTTCTTTGAGAAGCGCTACGTGGCTACGCCATTGCACAACCCCGATTTTGTCAAACTGGCCCAGGCTTATGATGTTCCGGCCCGCCGAGTAACCGAGCCGGATGAAGTGCTACCTGCTATTGAGTTCGCACAAAAAACGCCCGGCCCAGTGTTGCTGGACTTCTGGGTCGAAAAAGAAGAGATCGTTTACCCGATGGTGCCCTCTGGAGCGGCCTTGCATGACATGTTGCGCCGCCCGGAAAAGCCCAAGACGCCGCTGGCTGAATGAGCGCAGGAGAGAAACACTGATGAATCAAAATTTGTTAATTGCAAAAGTTGAGAACAAGCCCGGTGTGTTGAACCGTGTGGCATCATTGTTCCGCCGCCGTAACTTCAATATCGAGTCGCTTAACGTAGGTCACTCTGAAACCCCTGATGTTTCGCGCATGACGATCGCGATGGATGCTTCGCAGGTCGATGTGAAACTTGTGGAGGCTAACCTTTATAAGCTGGTCAATGTCATCGATGTGCAGGATGTCAGCAACCATCCCAATATTACGCGCGACCTGGCCTTGATTAAAGTAACGGCCAATGCTGAACAACGTGCCGAGATCGCCAACCTGGTGCAGCTATTCCGCGCCAAAGTGGTGGATGTGGCGGCAGGGTCTGTGATCGTGGAAGTGACCGGAACGCTGGATAAAGTTGAAGCACTGATCAACCTGTTACGCCCAATGGGCGTTAAAGAGATCGTACGCACCGGCCAGATAGCGATGTTGCGCGGTGATGGCATTGGTACGCGCCATACCCCGGGCGCTAATGGCAACAAACAATCGAATAACAAAGAAGAAGAGAGAAAATAATTATGGCAAACATTTATTACGACAAGGATGCAAATCCTGAACTTATTAAGGCTAAAAAAGTAGCTGTTGTAGGCTACGGCTCGCAGGGGCATGCCCACGCGCTCAATTTGCAAGACAGCGGAGTGGAGGTGCGCGTGGGTTTGCACCCTGAGAGCAAGTCGTGGGCCAAGGCAGAAGGGGATGGGGTGCGGGTGTCCAGTGTGGCAGAAGCGGCAGAATGGGGCGATGTGATCATGATCCTGGCACCCGATACTGTACAGCCGGAGATCTATACTACGCAAATTGAACCCTATCTCACGGCAGGCAAAACCCTGATGTTCGGGCATGGCTTCAACATTCGTTTTGAAACCATCACCCCGCCGGAAAACGTGGACGTGACCATGGTGGCGCCTAAGGCTCCCGGGCATCGCGTGCGCGAAGTATATAAAGAAGGTGCAGGGACTCCGGCCTTGATAGCTGTCCACCAGGATGCCAGTGGTGAAGCTAAAGAACAGACGATCTCCTACGCACATGGCATTGGCTCGACGCGGGCCGGGGCCATTGAAACCACCTTTGCTGAAGAAACTGAGACAGATCTTTTTGGCGAACAGGCTGTGCTGTGCGGTGGTGTTTCCGCTCTTGTACAAGCGGGCTTTGAGACCCTGGTCAAATCCGGTTACCAGCCAGAGATCGCCTATTTTGAGTGCATGCATGAACTTAAATTGATCGTTGACCTTATGTATCAGGGCGGTTTGAACTACATGCGCTACTCGGTGTCCGATACAGCGGAACATGGCGACTACACCGGTGGCGAGCGGCTTATCACCGAAGAAGTCAAGGGCGAAATGTACAAGATGCTCTCGGAGATCCAGGATGGCACGTATGCCAAGAAATGGATCGATGAGAATCAGAATGGCCGCCCGTGGTTCAACGAACGGCGAGCCCAGGAACAAGAGCATGTCATTGAAAAGGTGGGCGCAGAGCTGCGCGGCATGATGCCATTTATTGATGACGTGAATATTAAGGCTGGAGATTGACGTAAACAGCGGTAAGTGCTTCTGATTATTAAAAGAAAATACACCGCTGTTTACTTTAAGTAATTGGCCGATATAAACCATTTGAGTTTAGTACTACTTTCGGCCAATTACATTGGAGCTAAACAATGATTGACAAGAATTACGTCCGTTTTTTTGATACGACCCTGCGGGATGGTGAGCAATCGCCTGGGGCGACCCTGACCTCTGCTGAAAAGCTTGAGATCGCGCGCTCCCTTGCCCGCCTGGGCGTGGACGTGATCGAGGCTGGTTTTCCAGCCGCTTCGAAAGATGACCTCGAAGGTGTACGCCAGATTGCCATTGAAGTCGGCAATCCGTCCAAAGGTGAGGAAGACCAGCCTGTACCTATTATTTGTGGTCTGGCACGTGCCAATGAAAGCGACATTGACGCTGCCTGGGATGCGGTGCAACACGCCGCCCATCCGCGTATCCATACTTTCTTGGCGACTTCTCCCATTCATATGGAACACAAGCTGCGCATGGACCCTGAAGAAGTGGTTGAACGCGTAAAAGAAATGGTGACTTATGCCAAGGCATATTGTGATGATGTGGAGTTCTCGCCCGAGGATGCTGGGCGCAGCGACCCCGAGTTCCTCTACCTGGTATTGGGCGAAGCCATCAAAGCCGGGGCGACAACGCTTAATATCCCCGACACGGTCGGTTATACGACCCCGGAGGAATTCGGTGGCCTTATCGCAGGGATCATGGAACATACCCCCGGCGTGGAAGATGTGATCGTCTCCGTGCACTGCCACGATGACCTTGGACTGGCCACAGCCAACACGTTGGCCGGTATTCAGGCCGGGGCGCGCCAGGCCGAAGTGACCATGAATGGTATCGGCGAACGTGCCGGTAACACTTCCCTGGAAGAGATCGTGATGGCCTTGCGCACGCGCCAGCCTGTCTTTGAATTAGAGACGGGTATCGATACAACACTGATTACGCGGGTCAGCCGCCAGGTTTCTAACTACACGGGTATCCCTGTGCAGCCTAATAAAGCCATTGTGGGTGCCAATGCCTTTGCGCATGAGGCTGGCATCCACCAGGATGGCATGTTGAAGCACAATGAGACCTACGAGATCATGCGGCCCGAGATGGTGGGCCTCAACCAATCACGATTGGTCTTAGGCAAACACTCGGGTCGTCATGCTTTTAAAGTACGGCTGGCAGAGTTGGGACACGAGCTAGATCAGGATGAATTGAACCTGGCCTTTGTGCGCTTCAAGGAGCTGGCCGACAAAAAGAAAGAGATCACGGATGCTGACCTGGAAGCCCTGGTGGCAGACGAGATCTACCAGCCGACAGAGATTTATAAGCTGGACGGCTTGCAGGTTGCCTGCGGCACAATGGGCCTGGCAACAGCCACCGTACGTTTGGTAGGGCCGGAAGAGGATACGCATGAATTTGCAGCCATTGGTAGTGGTCCAGTGGATGCGACATATAAGGCCATTGATGGCATTGTAGAGACGGAGAATAACCTGCTGGAATACAGTGTGAACGCCGTAACCGAAGGCGTGGATGCTATGGGGCAGGTATCTGTACGCCTCGAAGCTGAAACGGGTGAAATCGCCGGACGTACCTCGCCACAAAGTGGGGCACGCACGGCGCGTACCTTTGGCGGACACGGCGCGGATACGGACATCATTGTGGCCAGTGCCCGTGCTTATCTCTCTGCATTGAACAAACTGCTGGAAGCCAGCGGTAAGTATGGCGAGTTCAGCCCCACAGCTGAAGTCTCAGCCCCGGCCCCAGAAAAGGTAGCCTGATTTATGGAGCAACGTAGATGACCCAAGCCAGAACGCTCTTTGAAAAAGTGTGGGACCAGCACGTGATCGTGCAGGAGAAAGCTTCGCCTGCCGTGTTGTACATAGACTTGCATCTGATCCACGAAGTGACCTCACCGCAGGCCTTCACCGGACTGAGACAACGTGGCCTGAAGGTGCGCCGCCCGGATAGAACCGTGGCGACCATGGACCACTCCACACCCACCACGCCACTAAGTGTGCCCATGCTGGATACACAAGCAGCCTCCCAGCTGAGCATGCTGGAAGAGAATTGCCAGGAGTTTGGCATCGAATTGCACAAACTTGGCTCTAAAAAGCAGGGCATTGTGCACGTGATCGGCCCGGAGATGGGCCTGGTGCAGCCTGGCATGACCATTGTGTGTGGGGACAGCCACACGGCTACACATGGTGCCTTTGGCACACTGGCTTTCGGTATTGGCACCTCAGAAGTCGAACACGTGCTGGCAACCCAAAGCTTGTTGCAGCACAAACCCAAAACCTATGAAGTGCGTATAGATGGACAGTTGGCGCGGGGTGTCTCTGCCAAAGACATCATCCTGGCCCTACTTTCCAAGATCGGCGTACATGGTGGTACCGGGCACGTCTTTGAATACACTGGTTCAGCCATCCGCGGCCTTTCGATGGAAGAACGCATGACGGTTTGTAATATGTCGATTGAAGGTGGGGCGCGGGCAGGCATGGTTGCGCCGGATGAAACCACCTATGAATACCTGGCCGGGCGTGAATTCGCCCCGCAAGGAGATGAATGGGATCAGGCGGTGGCGCGCTGGAAGGATTTGCCCACTGACGAAGGGGCGACCTATGACAACTCTGTCACGCTGGATACCTCTGATCTGGCGCCGATGATCACCTATGGCACCAATCCGGGTCTGGGCATGCAGGTCACCGAGCGCATACCTGATCCGGATAAACTGCCGAATGTGAATGAACGCCAAGCCCTGGAAAAGGCGCTGAACTATATGGCCCTGAAACCCGGCCAGCCTTTGCTCGACCATCCGGTGGATGTGGTCTTTATCGGGAGCTGCACCAACTCGCGAATTTCTGATCTGCGTCTGGCTGCCGGATTGATCAAAGATCGTAAGGTGGCTGAAGGGGTACGTATGCTGGTTGTGCCCGGTTCGCAGTCTGTTAAACGCCAAGCCGAGGCGGAAGGCCTTGATGAGGTCTTCAAGAATGCCGGGGCCGAGTGGCGTGAAGCCGGTTGTTCCATGTGCATCGCCATGAACGGCGACCAACTGGAACCCGGCCAGTATGCGGTGAGCACCAGCAACCGCAATTTTGAGGGTCGTCAGGGCAAGGGTGGACGCACCTTTTTGGCCTCGCCACTGACGGCTGCTGCTACAGCAATAAATGGGCGCATTACGGATGCGCGCAGCATGCTCCAATAGGAAAATACCATGCAGAAATTTGACACATTACGTTCCAAGTTGATCCCTTTGCCACATAACAACATTGATACCGACCAGATCATCCCGGCGCGCTATTTGAAAGTCACCGATAAGTCCGGGCTGGCAGAGGGACTGTTCACGGATTGGCGCTATGAAGATGATGGCAGCCCTAAAGAGGATTTTGTGCTGAACGATGATCGCTATCAAGAAGCAAACATTTTGCTGGCGGGCGACAACTTCGGCTGTGGCTCCTCACGAGAACATGCCCCCTGGGCTTTGGTGGGCTGGGGAGTGCAGGCTGTGGTCAGCACCTCCTTTGCCGACATCTTTAAAAGTAATGCACTCAAGAATGGACTGCTGCCCGTGGTAGTGGATGAAGAAACACACCAATCGCTGTTCGACCTGACGGAAGAAGCTCCCGATGCGGAAGTGCACATTGATCTGGGTGCCCAGGAAATGACCCTCCCGGATGGCTCAACCGTGGAGTTCCCGGTGGATGCTTTTGCCAAAAGCTGCTTGTTGGCAGGTGTAGACCAGTTGGGCTATATTCAGTCCTTCGACGAGCATATCACCAGCTACGAGCAGGAAAGAGCGATCTTCGGATGAACGCCTTAGAGCCAGGGCAGGTTTTGATATACGATACAACCTTGCGCGATGGCACCCAGCGCGAGGGCATTTCCCTGTCTTGTAATGACAAGCTGCGCATCGCCCAACGCCTGGACGATCTGGGTGTGGCATACATCGAGGGTGGCTGGCCGGGTTCGAATCCTAAGGATGTAGAGTTCTTTGAACGCCTGGATGAGTTGGACTTGCAAAATGCCAAGATCGCGGCCTTTGGTTCGACCTGCCGGGTAGGTTCTGCTCCTGAAGAAGATGAAAACCTCCAGGCTTTGTTGGATGCCGGTACGGACGTGTGTACCATTGTGGGTAAAAGCTGGACCTTGCACGTTACCGACGTATTGAAAACGGATAAAGAGGAGAACCTGCGCATCATTGAGGAAAGCGTGGCGTACTTAAAAGCCCAGGGCAAAGAAGTCATTTATGATGCCGAGCATTTCTTCGACGGCTATTTTGATGACGCGGATTATGCAATGAGCACTTTGCAAGCTGCGGCAAAAGGTGGGGCCGACTCAGTGGTGCTGTGTGACACGAATGGTGGCACACTGCCGCGCGATATGGCGCGTACCGTCAATGAGGTCAAGGCGGCCTTATCCGATGAGGTGCTACTGGGCATCCACACGCATAATGACGGTGAATGTGCGGTGGCTAATACACTGGTCGCCGTTGAAGAAGGCGCTGTACATGTACAGGGCACGATCAACGGATATGGCGAACGCTGCGGCAATGCCAACCTTTGTAGCATCATCCCTGATCTTGAATTGAAGATGGGGCGCAAAACCTTGCCAGAAGGCAACCTGCCTGAGTTGTACGACGTAGCCCATTTTGTGGCTGAGGTTGCTAACCTGGCTCCGGACGAGCATTTGGCTTACGTAGGGCAAAGCGCCTTTGCCCACAAGGGCGGCATCCACGTAGCGGCCATGTTGCGCAACATCCATAGCTACCAGCACATCGATCCCGAATTGGTTGGCAACCAGATGCGTACAGTGGTGTCGGAGCTTTCTGGGCGCGGCAACTTGCTTTCCAAAGCTGAAGATTTGGATATTGATATTGAGGATAAGGCGCTGGTTAGCGAAGTCTTGCAGGAGATCAAGAAATTAGAGGCGCGCGGTTTTTCCTTTGAAGCTGCAGAAGCTTCTGTGGCTATGATGATGCACCGCCAAAAGCCCGGTTACAAGCCCCTGTTCGAACTTACGGATTATTCAGCCTCGGTCGAGAATCGACAGGGGCGCGGTGTGTTTGCCGAAGCTATGGTTAAGGTCAATGTGGAAGGTGAAGTTTTCCATACGGTGGCTGAAGGTAATGGGCCGGTCAATGCCCTTGATGCAGCCATGCGCAAAGCCCTATCCCCTGTCTATCCACGCATTAATGATTTCCAATTGGCGGACTACAAGGTGCGCATTCTTGATGGCAAAAATGGTACTGCCGCCACCACCCGAGTTCTGATCGATACGCAGAATGGACACCAGCGCTGGAGCACGGTGGGGGCCAGCGCCAATATCATTGAAGCCAGTTGGCTGGCCCTGGCCGACAGCATAGAATATGGATTGAGCCTGACATGAAAGCGAAGATCGTTACTTTACCCGGGGATGGCATCGGCCCTGAAGTGGTCACGGCTGCGATTGAAGTGCTGGCAGCCGTGTGCAACAAATTTGGCTATGAATATGAGTTGGATGAACAGCTTATTGGTGGGAGTGCTTTAGATGTCGCTGGTTCCTCTTTACCTGAAGCTACTCTGAAAGCCTGTCGGCAGTCAGACGCGGTGCTTTTAGGGGCCGTAGGTGGCCCCAAATGGGATGATCCTAACGCCAGTGACCGCCCCGAAAAAGGGTTGCTGGGTTTACGTAAAGAGCTGGGTTTATACGCCAACGTGCGCCCCGTGCGCCCGCATGCTGACCTGAGTAAAGCCTCGCCTTTGCGCGCTGATTTATTGGAAGGTGTGGACTTCACAGTGTTGCGAGAATTGACCGGCGGCATTTATTTTGGGGAACCGCGTGAACGCCGCCAGGAAAATGGCCTCACACTGGCGCTTGATACCATGGTGTACAGTGACGCGGAAATCAGCCGTGCCGCGCATATGGCGTTTCGTCTGGCGCAGGGCCGTCGCGGCAAGCTGACTTCTGTAGACAAAGCTAACGTGCTGGAGAGCTCACGCTTATGGCGGCAAACGGTCACGCAGGTCGCCGAGGATTACCCGGATGTGGAATTGGAGCACCTGCTGGTGGATGCTGCCGCCATGCACCTGTTGACGCGACCGGCTTCCTTTGACGTGATCGTGACCAGCAATTTGTTTGGCGACATCCTCACGGACGAAGCGTCGGTTCTGACGGGTTCGATGGGCAACCTGCCCTCGGCTTCACTGGGCGAGGATTTGAATCAATTCGGCCAGCCACGAGGATTGTATGAACCCATTCACGGCTCGGCTCCGGATATCGCTGGTAAGGGCGTTGCCAACCCGGTGGGCACGATCAATTCCTTGGCCCTGATGTTGCGTTATTCGCTGGGTTGGGAAGATGCGGCCGCGGCGGTGGAACAGGCTGTGGATGTGGCCTTATCGGATGGCTGCCGCACGGTCGATCTGGCTGCTGATGGCGAGAAGAGTTTGAATACCACTGAAATGTACGCCGAAGTTGTGGCGCGTATCAACTGAAATTGGAGAAGATGGAGAAATTGTATGAAATCTGATTACATCTGGATGGATGGGGAATTGGTGCCATATAAAGATGCCACCTTGCACGTGCTCACGCCGGCACTGCACTATGGCCTGGGTGTATTTGAAGGTATCCGCTGTTACGATACCAGCCGAGGGCCAGGTGTGTTCCGTCTGCAGGAGCACCTGGAGCGTTTCGTGAATTCGATCAGTGTATTGGGTGTGGAACACTTTCCTTATACTGTATCCGAACTGTCGGATGCAGTGCATATGACGATCCGCGCCAACCGTTTTTCAGAATGTTACATTCGCCCACTGATGTATATGGCCGACGGCCCACTGGGCCTCAACCTGGACGTTTCGCGTCCGGCGGTGTCCATTGCTACCTGGGAGTGGGGCACTTATCTGGGGAAGGCCGCCCTGGAGACGGGCGTGCATATGATGGTTTCTTCCTTCACCCGCCCGCAACCCAATTCGGTGATGACCAAGGCCAAGATCACGGGTAATTACGTCAATTCCGCCCTGGCGAAAACACTGGCTGTACGCTCGGGGTTTGATGAAGCCATCATGCTCGACCCGGAAGGCTTCGTGGCAGAATGCAGTGGGGAGAACCTCTTCCTGGTGCGTGCTGGTGCGCTGTATTCGCCCCCCAAAGCGCTTATGCTAGAGGGGATCACACGCGATTCGGTCATTACCCTGGCAGGAGACCTGGGCTATCAGGTAGTGGAGGAGCCTGTTACACGTGACCAGCTTTATATCGCTGACGAGATATTTGTGTGTGGTACGGCTGCTGAGGTCGTAGCTGTGCGTGAGATCGATTTTCGAAAAATCGGTAGTGGCAAGATGGGCCCCATCACCAGCCAGATCCAAGAGGCCTTCTTCAAGACAGTGCGCGGTGAAGGTGAGCGCTCCAACGACTGGCTTGAGATCGGCTCGAAGACTGAATATTCGGCAGGGATTTAGTCCAAAAGAAGCGAATAGAATAGTACGAATATAGTAGAGGCTGCTCTCGAGTAGTCTCTTTTTTTGCTTACAGGGATTTTAAGACTGCTCCAAGCACCCTCACTGCCTTGTTGTATTCTTCTACTGATATGTGTTCATTTGGAGTGTGATCCAAGGATGAATCGCCGGGACCATATGCCAGAATAGGGCAGCCCCAGACTGGGCCTACAATGTTCATGTCAGCTGTACCTGTTTTGCGCACGAAACGCGGTTGCCCGTCCTGTTGCCGAATAGCTCTCAAGAATGAGCGTACCAGGGGATTGTTTTTATCGCCCAGATGCGCTGGGATGGCATAACCAAGTTCTTCAAATTGGGAAGCCTCGAGTAGCTTGCCGAGTTCTTTGTAAAGCATTTGGGGGGTCATACTGAGAGGTAAACGAAAGCTGATATCCAGCGAGGCCGTTTCTTCAAAACCATCACCATTGGAAGCCATACTGGATAAGGTTGGGCTGACCTGTTCAAAAACTCGTTCATGATCGCGGTTATATTCCTCTGCCCACTTTTGGATTCTTATCCAATCCTCAACCACCGCTTCTGCTGCACTTCGGCTTTCGCCGGCTGAATGTGCCGTGAATTGTTGGCGAGTAATTCTGGCCCAGGCGCTGCCTTTATAACCAAGAGTGACGCGATCCCAAGCGCTGGGTTCGCCAATAATCGCGGCGGCTGGCTGGAATTGATCCACAATCTGACGGGCGCCGATGGAATCGTTTTCTTCGCCCACGGCCCCAATGACGACAAATTGGAAACCGGCAAATTCGCCTATTTCAGCGACCGCATCCACAAAAGCGGCCAAAGGCCCTTTGGCGTCCACGCTGCCGCGGCCGTAGAGTAAATCATCTTCCTGCCGAACCGGGATCTCGCCGGGAACGGTATCAATGTGGCCTAAAAGTACAACCTGCCTGTTTCCATTCCCCATAATGCCAATAGCGTTGCCAACTTCATCAACGTAGGCCTGAGAATAGCCTAAAGAACCCATGTGTTCCACAAGGAAATTGACAGCCCCGGCTTCTTCCCCAGAGGGGCTGTAACGCTTGAGAAGCCCTAACAATGTTTTGGGTACTGTCATACTGCTTCCTGAGTCAGGGTTTCGGAAAGGGCCTCAACAATTTGATCCACCTGGGCTTTAGTAATGACTAGCGGTGGCAGTAAACGAAGTACGTTTAACCCTGCGGGAAGGGCCAGCACACCTTTTGTGGTCAGGCTGGCGATATAAGGCGCAACCTTTTGTTTGAGTTCGATTCCGACTATCAGCCCCAAGCCGCGCACTTCACGAATTAGGGGGGACTCAATTTTTTGCAGTTCGCTTATCAGGTAATCTCCCATCTCAGCTGCATGAGCTATCAGGTTTTCAGCCTTGAGTGTTTCCAGAGTTGCCAGTGAAGCACTGCAGGCCAACGGATTGCCGCCAAAGGTGGAGCCATGCGCGCCTACCGGCAATTGGCCGACCCGTTCCCCAAGTAAAACTGCGCCCATGGGTACACCGCCAGCCATTGACTTAGCAAGGCAGAGTATATCTGCCTGAATACCGTAATGCTCTACAGTGAACATCTTTCCGGTGCGCCCAAAACCGGTCTGAATCTCATCAACGATCAAGAGTACACCGCGTTCATTACAAAGCTGTTGCGCACCTTTGAGGAATTCTTCTGTACCCAAATGCACGCCGCCCTCTCCCTGCACAATCTCAAGGATAAGAGCGGCAGTATTTTCGGTTAATTTGGTTTCAAGCTTTTCCAGATTGTTGTAGGGTGTGTGCGTGATACCGGGGACCAAAGGATGGAATGGCTCGCGGATCTTTTTATTCCAGGTGGCGGACAGTGCTCCCATCGTGCGGCCATGGAAACCGCGCATGGCTGCTACGATCTCGGTGCGCCCGGTAGCGAGGCGGGCAAATTTCATGGCGGCCTCAATGGCTTCCGTGCCAGAGTTGCATAAAAAGGCGCGCTCAATCCCGGTGGGTGCCACTCCAATCAGTTTCTGCAATAGCTCCGCCCGTTGGTCGTTGTGGAACATTTCCGGGCAGGAGATCAGCTTCTGGGCTTGTTGGCTGATGGCTTCGGTGATCTTAGGATGGGCATGACCTAGGTTAGCTGCACCCTGCCCACCGACACAGTCGATATACTGGTTACCTGCTTCGTCCCACAATAGTGCGCCTTCTCCACGTACAATGGTTAGGTCGCGTTTGCGGTAAACGCCGGAAGTATATTGATCTTCAATGCTGGCTACAGTGCTCATAATTAAATCCCTTTAGTGAATCGTCGTCCCGTTTCCCGATAGCGCGTTCGAAATAGGGGCCTCGATGCGACCATCGGCGATGATGACCTGCTGTGCGCCGCCATCTAAGGCTTCTTGGGCGCCGAGCACTTTTTTCTTCATGCGGCCCTCGGCATATTCCAGGGCTACTTTAAGGTCTCTCTGTGATAAATCAGAGATCAGCGTACTTTCATCTGGGAAAGATCGCATCAGTCCAGGAACTGCTGTGAGTAGCAACAAGTTTTGCGCTTTCAGAGCGGCAGCAATCATAGCGGCCATGCGGTCGGCATCGGTATTCAAAGCCTCACCGTCCTGGCTAACGGCCATTGGAGAAATCACGGGTGTGTACCCCGCCGCCAGGAAGGTTTGCAAAAGGCTAACGTCCACGTGCTGTATCTTGCCGGTATAGTCATCATGCAGCATTTTACGCTTGCCATTTTCAACGATGCGTATTGAGCCTTTACGTTTTGCCGTGATGAGACCACCATCCAGACCACTCATGCCAAAGGCATTCACGCCAAGTGTTCTTAGCTGCTCCACGATGCGTGTGTTGAGACCACCGTTCACGGCCATGGCAAATATGTCCAGTGTGCGCCGGTCTGTGTAACGTGAGGTGAAACCCGAAGGAGAGGTTACAAAACGTGGTGGGTGACCAATATCTTCTCCCAGGGCCGTGGCGTCTGCTGAACCACCGTGCACCAGCACAACCTGTTTGCCAGCTTCAATTAACCTTGCCGCATCTGTGCACACCGCGGAGTAGTCCACTCCCGCGGCCCCTCCTATTTTGATTACAATGATTCCATCTTGATTGCTATTCATCTTCACTCAATTAGATCGGGTGTAGGCCGGGAAATTCAAGACCCAGAGTTTCGTCAAACCCAAGCATCAAATTCATTGATTGGACCGCTGAACCGGATGCCCCTTTCATCAGATTATCTATGGCGCAGATGGCTACGACACGCCCGGTATCTGGGTTAAACTCAAAACCCAGATCGGCGTAGTTGGAGCCAGCCAGTATCTTAGGCTCGGGCACGCGATAGATGCCGCGGCGTTCTTTCACAATGCGCAGGAAAGGGTTGTCAGCAACAGCCTGGCGATAGGCTTTCCAGAGGTCTTTTTGGGTGACACCCGGTTTTACGCTCACATGTGCGGTTGCCAGCGCGCCGCGCACCAGATCAACAGAACTCAAGGTAAGTGTGATGTCTTTGAGGCCGTAAGCCTGGATGACCTCAGCCGTGTGGCGGTGACCGAAAGCTGAGAAGGTGCGTACAACATTGCTGCGTTCGGCGTGATGAGAACCGGCATTGCCGCTGGCGCCTGATTCGGAGGAACCTACCTTGATCTCGATGACAATCGATCTGCTGACATCGATCAGATCAGCCTGCACCAATGGCAGCAGTGCGAGGTTGGCGGCGGTGGCATTGCAGCCAACTCCCGAGATGTAGTTAGTTTTGGAAATTTCAGACCGGTACAACTCAGGAAGGCCATAAACGAATTTTTGCATCCATTCAGGGCCTTCATGGTCATGACCGTACCAATGAGCATACAGATCGGCATCCCGAAGCCGAAAGTCTGAGGAGAGGTCAATGATGTAGTCAGCTTTTTCAACCCAGGTCTCGATCTGCTTTTGCGTCTTACCATGGGGCAAGGCCAGAAAAAGCACATCCGTTTTCTGGAGTTCTTCGACGGGGGTGAATTTCAATTCTGTGCGGCGGCGCAGGTTAGGGTGTACCTGGTAAACATAGTTCCCGGCGTATCTGTGTGATGTCACCTGAGTAACGTCAACTTCAGGATGGTCGATCAGGAGGCGCAGCAACTCCCCGCCAGTATAGCCCGACCCACCTACAATGGCTGCGGTAATCACGCGGCCTCCAATGTTGACTGCTTAGCTACTTCCAAGATGTAGTCAACCGCCAGATCGGCGATGTTGACTCCAGTGATTGGTTGGGCGTTGTTGAATTCCGTTGTGTGGTTGATCTCATTCAAGACGTAGCCGCGTTCAGGATGTTCAAAGAGGTCTACGCCTAACAAACCACCGCCCACAGCTTCTGCAGCTGCATGGCTGATCTGTTCCAATTCAGGCGTCAGTGGAAGGACTTCGCCACTACCACCACGGGCCGTGTTGGTTATCCAGTGAGGTGAGTTGCGATAAATGGCAGCAACAGCCTGGTCGCCGATGATCATCACGCGAATGTCGCGGCCCTGTTTCTCCAGATACTCCTGGATGTAGAAGATAGAGTGCTGCACGGAGCCTAAAGTAGCTTTGTGCTCCAGTATGGCTTCGGCTGCGTCGCGGTCATTAACCTTGGCTAACAAGCGGCCCCAGGAACCCACCACAGGCTTGAGCACAACCGGATAGCCTAGTTCCTCGATGGCCTCCAGGGCAGACTCAACTGTAAAAGCAACCTTGGTCCGCAGTTGGGGAACGCCTGCTTTGGCCAGTGCCGCGTAGGTGGCCACTTTGTCCCCACAAATTTCGGCCACAGATGCAGCGTTGATGGTAGGAATACCCCAGTTGTTGAGCATCCTGGCGGCATACAAGCCACGCGAGTAACTGATGCTGCGTACCAGGACAGCATCGTAACCCTGCCAGGTTTCAGGCTGATCGACGTCGAACTGAATGTTGCGGTCGTCGATGCGATCATATGTAACTCCTCGTTCGTCCAGAGCAGCGAAGATCCACTTCTCTTCAACTCTCAGGCGCGAGTAGAGTACGCCAATGCGTAATGAATTCTGCATAGAAGGCTCCTGATTATCTTTAGTATTATTCTCCCCAATCTTCTTCTTCCATCGGAGCCAATTCCAATGCGGGCGGGTTCAACGAAGTGACTTCCAATTCCACGCCACAGTCCGGGCAAACGAGAATCTCGTTGACTTCCGTGCTGGACTCCAGGGTGATACCAGCGTCACATTCCTGACAATTTGTGTTCATACTACACCTCCAAAAGTGTGTTTGATTGCATCGCCTCGAGGGCGTTATGCGCTTGAGAGATTTGTTGGGCAACAGCCTGGGGGGCCGTGCCGCCAATTGATGCCCGGCGAGCTACTGAATTGCCTGCATCAAAAACTGCATAAAGGTCATTGCTAAAAGCGGGAGATATTTGAACGTAAGTTTCTAGAGGAAGCTCGGACAATGTAATTTCAGCATCCAGCGCCTGGCGTACGGCCTGGCCAACGACTGTATGTGCTTCCCGGAAAGGTACGCCTTTGTCAACGAGATAATCGGCGAGGTCCGTGGCGAGCATGTTGTCATCGATGGCGGCCAGCATAGTTTCTGCATTGACCTGAATGCTGCTGATGGCGCTTGCCAGAACCGGCAAGGTCTGAGTCAAAGTATCGAAGCTGTGGAATACGAGAACTTTATCCTCCTGCAAGTCTTTGTCATAGGTCGAAGGCAGGGCCTTTAGCATGGTCATAACACTGACAAGGTTGCCGATCAAGACACCTGTTTTACCGCGGGTTAACTCAAAGGCATCCGGGTTCTTCTTTTGTGGCATAAGGCTTGAACCGGTAGTAAAAGCATCGGTCAATTCAAAATAATTAAATTCGGCTGTGGTAAAGAGGATGATGACCTCTGCCAGCTTGCTGAGGTGAATGCCGATCATGGCAGTACAGAAGAGGAACTCGGCGACGAAATCACGGCCTGAAACGGCATCGATGCTATTTGACGAGACGGACAGGAAACCCAAGTCTGTTGCCACTTCATGGCGGTCAATGGGGAAGGGTACTCCGGCCAGGGCACCAGAGCCAAGTGGCAATACTGCGGTGCGCGAGGTAAGCTCAGCTAAACGCTCGCGGTCGCGCTGCAAAGGCCAAAAGTGAGATAACCACCAGTGACTGAGGAGGATGGGTTGGGCACGCTGGAGATGCGTATAGCCTGCCATGATGACATCTATATCCGTCTCTGCTCGCGATAGCAGGGCAGATTGCAGCCCAGCTAAAGCGATGTCAAGTTGTGGAATGTGCTCCATTAACCAAAGGCGAAAATCGGTCACGACCTGGTCGTTACGGCTGCGCCCGGTGTGCAGTTTGCCGGCATCAGGCCCGATCAGCTCTGTCAGCCGACGTTCGACTGCCGAGTGGATGTCCTCATCCATCGGTTCAAATGCAAATCTATCTTCTTGGAACTCTTCGGCAATTGACTCCAAACCAGCTTTGATTTCCTGGGTCTCCGCATCAGTCAGGATGCCTGCATGCTGTAGTGCTGAAGCCCAGGCCAGGCTGCCGCGTATATCTTGCAGCGCTAGCCGCTGATCAAAGTCTATGGAAGCATTTAAGGCCCAGGCTTGCGCGTCACTGTCTTGGGAGAAGCGTCCACCCCAGAGTTTCTTCGTCATTATGGTTTCTCTTATCCTAGTCGCGCTTGAAACGGGAATAGTCAGGTTTGGGCATTTCCAGACCCGATATCGGCAAGTCGTTGAGGGCACGCACTTTTAAGGGCAAGCCAGAAAGGCGAATAAAACCCACTGCATCGGATTGGTCGTAGACGTCTTCCTGGCCGAAGGTGGCGAAATCCTCGCGATATAGGCTGAAGGGGCTTTTAACACCGGCAGAGATGATGTTGCCTTTATAAAGTTTGAGGCGCACGGTTCCGGTCACCGGGCCTTGGGTGCTGTCCACAAAGGCGTCCAGAGCCTCTCGTAAAGGTGTGAACCACATGCCTTCGTAGACCAGTTCAGCATATTTCAGGGCAACAGTGTCTTTGTACTGCAGGGTGGCGCGATCCAATACCAGGGATTCGAGATCGCGATGAGCTTGCAACAGGATCGTGCCGCCGGGAGTTTCGTAGACGCCATGTGATTTCATACCCACAAAGCGATTTTCCACCAGGTCGGCGCGCCCGATGCCATGCTTGCCGCCAATCTCATTTAGTTGTTCGATGAACTGTGCGGGAGACAGGCTTTTACCATCTAGGCATTTAGGCGTCCCGGATTCGAATTCGATTTCAATATATTGAGGTTCATCTGGCGCATCATGGGGTGAAGAAGACAGCATGTACATATCTTCGCCTGGTTCAACGTAGGTTTGTTCAAGCGGACCACCTTCGTGGGAGATGTGCCAGAGGTTGCGATCGCGACTGTAAATGGTTTTCTTGGTGGCCGTGACAGGCACATTGTGCGCCTTGGCATACTCAATGGCATCTTCGCGTGAGCGGACATCCCATTCGCGCCAGGGAGCGATCACTTTTAGGCGGGGATCCAGGGCCATATAGGTCAACTCGAAGCGCACCTGGTCGTTGCCTTTGCCAGTAGCGCCATGTGAGACTGCATCCGCGCCGTATTTCTCCGCGACCTCCACCTGGTGCTTGGCCGTTAGTGGACGTGCTACGGAGGTGCCCAGCAGATACTTGCGTTCGTAGACTGCCCCGGCACGCAACATGGGGAAGAGATATTCTTCAGCAAACTCCTCGCGCAGGTCGCGTACTTCAAGGTGGCTGGCGCCACTGGCCAGGGCCTTTTCTTCAAGACCATCCAGTTCTTCTCCCTGGCCGAGGTCCGCAGTGAAGCAGATGACCTCACAGCCGTAATTCTCGATCAGCCATGGAACGATGATGGATGTGTCCAATCCCCCTGAATAAGCTAGAACGACTTTCTCTACTGCTGGTTTTGACATACTCAGGCTCCTAGAAACAAAAAAGCCCTCCGTGGAAGGAGGGCTATAAAATCGTACTGCGCTAAATCGTTTGGTATTTATCCAAGCAAAATAGGCCGACCTTCCGGGGCGGAGGACAGTTCTTTACGAGGACGAGGGAACTGGGTGTATGAATACACGTCGGTGACAACTTGGGCAAACATTGGACGGTTTATATCATTGCAGTATGTATTTGTCAATCGATTGAACAGGCAGATTTTGGAAAAGGCGCGCATATTTTATTTGGCTGGAGCTAAAAGTATCATTAGTAAATCCGATCCCATCGATGCAGGATGCGCAATTGTTGAGCAGGGCCCAGAGCTTGTTATGCCTAAACGGGGGGTAGAAGGCATAATTGTCATTAATCGTGTAGGACACAATCTTGCCATCACCTGGTGTAACTTTGCTTATTCAAAAAGTTAATCTTTAGCCACTGGGATCAAGCTCAATGGTTTGATCTTCCTCTTCTTCGATCAGTTCTTCAGGGAGGGCTGGCACACCTATTTCGCTTTCCCAGGGGAAAAGGGTCTGAGCCTGGCCGAAGAAATAGATCTCAAGCATACGGCGGAAAATGGGGGCCGCGAACTCGGAGCCATCCCCTACTTCTTCCACTATGACTGCAATGGCAAGATCCGGCAGGTCTTCCCGCCCCTCTTCTGTAAAGCCAATAAACCAGGCGTGGCCTTCGGGGCCAGGGTTCTGGGCGGTGCCTGTTTTACCGGCGACTGCAATTTGAAAATTGCCAAAGGTCGAAGATGCTGTGCCTCGCGGGTCTTGTGTCACAAGACGCATGCCATCTAGAATGGATGCCAGCGTCTCCGCAGTGACAGGCAATTGGCCAGTTGTGTTGGGCGAAAAGCTTTGGGTAGCGATCCCGCTAGTATCTTCTATGCGCTCGATGAACTGAGGCTGGTATAAAGTGCCGCCATTGCCCAGGGCGGCGACATACCCGGCGGCCTGCATGGGGGTGATAGTGGTGGTGTGTTGGCCGATAGCCTGCTGCAAAGAATCTACCGAGTTAGCGGGGGCATCGATCTGCCCTGCTTCTTCCGGGAAGCCCATAATGCCGGTGGGACTGCCCAGGCCAAAACCACGCGCCATCTCGGCAATGGCGTTTTCGAAACCATTGTTGTAGAGGCTGACACCGATGTCATAGTAGAAAGGGTTGCAAGAGCGCATGAGGCCCTCAAGCAAATTCAAGGGGCCACTGGGAGGCAGGCCTTTCGCGAGTGTCCAATCTTCCCAATCAACCTCAGCATGTCGATATGTGTGCTGGCAATCCAATTGTGAATCTAGTGTATAGAGGCCGCTTTCCAGGGCTGCAGCCAGGGGGATGACCTTAAAGATAGAGCCGGGAATGTACTGTCCTTGCGTGGCGCGGTTGAGGAAAGCTGTTTCGGCAGGCGGCCAATCGTAAATACTGTTGAAATTGTTGGGATCTGCGGCGTTTTGATTAAAGTCCGGTGATGAGGCCATAGCCAGGACGCGGCCCGTGTCACGCTCTAAGACCACGATTGCACCATTGAAACCTTCCAGTGCCCGTTGTGCGCCGATTTGCAGGTCTTTATCGATGGTGGAATAAACCGCTTGCCCCGGCTGAGGCTCTTTGCCGGTAAGGATAGTGACAACGTTGTTATCAGGGCCAACCACGTAGAGTTCACCACCTGTTTCCCCGGCCAATTGATCTTCAGTTATGGCTTCAAGTCCCAGCCGCCCAACCAGGGCATCCACAGGGATACCCTGCTCTTTATATATTTCTACTTCTCCGGGCTGAATGGGACTGACATACCCAAGTAAATGCGGGCCAACCCCGCCATCCAGATAGAGGTGGGTATCAAAATATTCACGGAAGGAGGTGGCACCCACTGGCTCGATTTCGTTATATTCGGCCAGGGTTATCTCTGTGATGGGAATGTAATCGGGAGCGTCTGGTTGGAGCGCGAGCCATTCAAAATATCCGGGTAGACGCCCGGTAATACGCGCAAGCTGCTCAAAAGTCGCATCCCTGTTATCTTCGGAAAGCGCAGAAACCACCAGGCCCACAGCCACGGCATCGGTGTTGATTACCAGGGCACTTCCATTCTTATCGTAGATGATGCCGCGTGAGGGGATGAAGGGCTGCATACTCAAGCGGTTACCGCCAACCAGTTCAGGGAGGATCAAATGTTCACTCCAGGCCACCCGCCAATCGTCCTCTTCGTAACTCAAATCCATGGTGATCTCACGGCTGAAGTCACCAACCAGCGCCGAGGTAAAAGTTACTTGGTAGCTGACCTGAGCCGAGTCCACGTTGACCAGTTTACTGATGATCTCATGCCTGATATCCAAAAAGGCGCCCTCATCCCATACAACTGTGTAACGGGCTGCAAAGTCTTCGAAGCTCTGGGCATCCCGGCTGAGGGGGGTCAGCATGCCATACATGGTCTCATAATCCTGATCCACCCAGGCAGTCAAATAAGCTTCAACAGTATTTTCGACGGGAGGTTTTTGAATAATGGTTGGGACAGGAACCGGAAGCCCGCCATCGGGTTGTGGTGAAGCTGAAGTATCGGGTGAACTGCAGGCAACTAGTATGAAGCTCAACAGTAAAATGCAAGATAAGCGAATTTCCATGATTGTTTTTGTATTTTCCCGTTTCATTATTGGTCACCCACGACCCATCAATAGCAACATGTCGATTGGCTTCTCAGTAAAATCCTCTGAATCAGCGCAGGATTTTAACACAGGGGCCTAAAGAGAGAATGCCCAAAAGTATTAGGGAGTGGTGAGCTTGATGGATACTCTTGTCTTCAAGGATAGCTGGCGTTGTGGAAGCATGTTTCGCCTTTGTCAGATACCCTCATTTCTCACCCCTCCCCTCATCAAGCCAAACACAGTTATCAGACAAGTACTAGTACTCCCCCCCCGCAAATATCTGCATTCCCAAGTATTAGCAATTCCTCGCCCAATTACACTGATTTTCTGTTGCCCTTGCAGATTCGTTAACAGAAGTTGCATCTTATAGATTAAGATTACGGGTGGATAAAGGTATGGGCAATAAGAATTCCAAAAGACCATCCTCATGAAACGAATTTTGTCATACTGTAGCCTGGTCGTTCTTGCGATGTTGCTGGTAGGGTGTGGAACCTCCCGGCAAAATGAGATTGATCTCACCCCGGAAGAAATCCTTTCGCGTTCAGCTGAACGCATGATCGACTTACAAGGCTTTGAATTCCTCATAGATCGTTCAGGGGAATCCGTTTTTTTAGATTTAGAGGAGACGATCTCCTTTAGTCGGGCCGCAGGGAAATACACAGCCCCAGATCACGTCCAGGCTGAGGTCCGAGTAGTGGCACCAGGGCTGGTCACGGAAGTGCACATCATCCGTATTAAAGAAGAACAATGGGAAACAAACCTGCTAACGGGGGACTGGCAACCTTCAGACCCGCGTTACAGCTTCAACCTCGCCCTGCTCTTTGATGCAGAGATCGGGATTCAAGCCATACTGAATCATGACATCACTAATCCCATCCTCGTGGGATATGAAGAGCTTCCTGAGACGCCCGGAAAAGAATTGTTATATATAGAAGCCACACTCGAAGGCGGGCGAGCTTACCAAATGAGTTATGGCATGATCGATAATGAAGCCTTGCCCATCAAGGTTTGGATCGACCCGAATAGTTTTGATCTCCACCGCATCCTCATGACGGACCCAGCCGACCCAGGAGATGATGAGGATACCCTCTGGCAAATTGACTTCTGGAGCTTTGGCTCCACCTTCGAAATCGTTGAGCCTGTTTTGAGTAACGAGTAAATAGAATTGAGCAAAGGGAATAAAGCACAAGCCGGCTTGTTGTTAACACTGATCAGCATTCCAATATTTATTGGCGCGCTTGATCTGACGGTGGTCTCTGCCGTGCTGCCACACGTTATTTTGGACCTGGAAATACCCATCCAAACAGGCTTAGACGATGCGGCCTGGATGGTGACCGGGTACTTGCTCGCCTATAGCATTTCAATGACGTTTATGGGGCGGCTTTCAGACCTCTATGGTCGCCGCCAAGTTTACCTGATCGCATTAGTAGTCTTCGCATTTGGTTCATATTTGGTAGCAGTGGCAGATACCTGGCCCACCCAGTTAGCCCTGCGTACATATTACATGCTTTTTCCCGGTAGACCCGACGTGTCTTTCGTTACACTGTATGCAATGATCGCCGCCCGCATGATACAGGCCTTTGGCGCGGGCACGATGGTTCCGGTGGGCATGGCGATGGTTGGAGATATTTTTGGGGTGGGGAATCGTGCGCGTGCCTTGGGCATTATCGCGGCGGTAGATACAGCAGGATGGGTCGTGGGACATCTATATGGGGGCATTGTGGTGCGCTTCTGGGATTGGCGAATGATCTTCCTTATAAACCTTCCCATATGTGCCGTCGCCTTTGTTTTTATCTGGTACAAGCTGCGTAAAGTCCCCCAGGAAAAAAGTAAAGGAAACATGGATTGGTTAGGGACCCTGCTCATAGCGGGTTCACTAACTATGCTGAATATCGGGTTAGGAAGCACATCGGAGGGCAGCACTGGCAGCAGCCTCGAAAGCCAAACTGGGCTCCCAGAAAATGCGGTGCCGTTGCTGATCGGTTCCGGGGTGTTTCTGCTTTTATTTTTGTGGTGGCAAAATCGGGCGAAATATCCGCTGGTTGACTTGAGTTTATTTAAACTCAAGAACTATTTACCTGCAAGCGTGGCAAATTTCCTGGTTGGTTTCAGTTTATTTGTTGCAATCGCCAACGTGCCTTTATTCATAAACTCATTAATCGCCACAACTTTGGTACAAGGCGCCTGGGATAGTGGATGGATGTTGTCTGCGCTGACCGTGCCAATGGCCATCGCTTCGATTCTGGGTGGTTGGCTGTCAGATAAGCGCGGCTACCGCTTCCCCGCCACAGTTGGATTAATTGTGGCTGTCTTTGGTTTTATATTGATGACAAGCTGGACAGCGGAAACATCTTACACGACGATGGCTTTGCACCTGCTTTTTTGCGGAATTGGCCTGGGGCTGACCATGGCACCGATCGCCGCAGCAATTGTAAATACCTCCCCATCGGACCAACGCGGCACCAGTTCTGCATTAGTGATCATATTCCGACTAATCGGAATGACCATTGGAATATCCAGTATTACGACTTACGGGCTAAGGCGAGCTGAAGTTATCAGTAAGCAGTTACTTTCCATTGCCCCCGATATAAATGAAATCAGTCAGATCGCAGTGGAGGTGACAGAAAGAGTGATCAGAGAAACGTTCATTATTGCTGGAATAGTCGCAGCAATTGCCATATTACCGACTATATTCTTAAAAAACCAAAATAAGGGAGATTTGAAAAATGTCCGAGAACATAACTGAAAACGAAACTGAGAATAAAAGCAATAACAAACTAATCCTGGGAGGTCTAGGAATCGCAGGGGTTTTAGGGGTGATGCTGCTTTGTGGTATTGCTGCACTGCTTTGGTTCTTTTGGCCAAGGCTGTTTGGTGGTGGTGATCCCATTGCTGAGAGAATTCCAAACGATGCAGTCATCTATATGAATGTAGATCTTCTCAATATGCAGTCAGAAAATTTCCAAGATCTCATGCTCGTCTTCCAGGAAATGGCAGAGCCTGATCAGGATAAAACTTTGGTCGAAACGTTAGATGAACAGATGGGTGATTTGGTCAATATGAATTTCACCGATGACGTTCTGCCCTGGATCGGGCAATATGGTGGCCTGGCGATCTTAGATCTTGATCTGGAAAGCGGGGATGGGGAATATATATGGCTTGTCGAAACCCGCGACAAAACTGCCGCAGACCAATTCATAAGTAGTCTTGCTGTAGCCCTGGATGATGAACAAGGTATGCAGTTCAGCAAAAGTGAAAAAGAGGGGATCGAAATCTACACCCATGAGCCTGATTTTGGGGAGGATTTACTGATCGCCAGAGTGGGCAACTTTGTTTACTTTTCTAATTCCGAAGCTGTGATTCTCGATTCGGCCGCGCTGGACAAAAAAGACTCGCTTGCAAGCCTGAAAATCTTTGAAGATGCTCATGCAGAATTACCAAATGACCGCGTGGCTTCTGCATTTTTTAGCAATGCCTTGTATTCTGAAGTTTTCGATATGATGGCAGCGCAATACTATATGACAGATGTCAATAACCTTGATGACATTCCTCTGGGGGGATTCGCCATGAGCATGTCTGCGGATGACGCTGGTTTACGGTTCGATTTTGCCGTTGCTTATAATGAAGATGATCTAAGCGAATTTGAAAAAGAAGCGTATACAGCAGATTACCTGGCCCCAAAAACAGATGACTTGGTCCCGGCCGACACCTTCTTCTACCTGGGTACGAACCAGTCTCATGATCCCTCCTTTTATTTACAAGAAGGTAACCCGCTGTTAGATGCCGATACTGAGGAAGCCCTTGAGCTCCTTAATGATGAATATGGCATTGATATTATGGAGTTCATCAACTTCCTCAGCGGTGAGTTTGCATTTGCGATGGGCCCCTCCAGAGAAGGCTTCATATCCGACCAGTTAGATACAGACATTGGGTTTACTGCTTTTATCAGCACACATGATGAAAGCGGTTTTTCCAATTGGTTTGAAGACGTTCTCAAGGTAATAGAAGATGTCACTTACACAGGCATTCAGCTGGATGATATAAGCATCGAAGGATACGAACTGCACGAAATGACGATGGGGGATGAGGAGTTTCCCTCATCAATGATCTCCATGGTTTATGGGGCAGACAATGGTTACATAATTTTAGGGAGTAGCCAGGATATCCTCGAAGAGGGACTTGGTAGTAACCCCAGTTTGGCAGAAAGTGAAATCTACCTGAATACATGGGAAGCATTCCCCTCCGGGAGCGTTCCATACATGTTCATCAACATGACTGAGTTGATCGATTCCTTCAAAGATGCAAACCCTTACATGGCTGATTCATTCCAGGAAATCGATAGCAGCTTGGATAAGATACCAGTCGTTGCACTAGCTATAAACGAAACCACAGGCTATACACAGGCTTTCACTTTGATCATTTTCGTCGAGGGCGATCAATAATATCCCCGTACATTGCCAAAGTATGAAGTAAATAAGCCCTTCCCAGTCTCAAGTGTTTGAGCCTGGGAAGGGAAAAACTCTAGATGAGTTGAAGGGGGATTACTAGCAAAGATCTATTTTTTGCGTGCCAAAAGAATGATGTGATGGTTCACGAAAGTAGCCCGGGGGGTGCCGAGATTCTCTGCCTGGAGCCAGTCAGCCGCCATAGGTGGAGCATTGGTGAGCTGTCGTTGTAGCTGAGCTATACCCTCTTCGCTCATATCCTGGCGTTTAGCCCAGGTAAGGAAGTCATGCCGTTTGATTATTTGTTCAGTGTGTAGCACTTCGAGTTCAGCAACCCTGACCATTGCCAGCCATTCATTTTCGGAAAAGGCACAGTGATGGCTTGGGTCACGAAACTTCTCAAAACTGTCCACATAGTTAGCAGTATCTTCATCTTCCGGCAGAACGTGGTCTTGCAGTAAGAACAAGCCGCCGGGTTTCAAGACACGGGCACTTTCGAGCACAAACTGGTCAGCATGGGGAAAATGATGGGGTGCAATGCGGCAAGTCACAAGGTCAAAGCGATTGTCTGTAAAAGGCAAGTCTTCAGCATCCACCTGTTTAAATTCAACGTTTTCAACCCCCTGGGCGCGGATATGCTTTTCAGCTGCGGCCAGCATTTGGGGGGTAAGGTCACTAGCTACGACTTTAGCGACGTGCGGGGCAAATTTGAGGGCCGTATGTCCACCGCCTGTGGCAATGTCCAACACAAGCCAGTCACTTTGAGGCCTGGCAAGCTCCAGCAAGCGGTCAAGGTCAGCGCCTTTAGCATGTGTATCACTGCTGACGTAGCCCTCAGCGTAATCCCCAAAGCGTTGCTGAGAAAGGGATTTGGGGTTGTTTTGCTCACTCATTTTTCGGGGGGCTCAACATCTATTGCTTGAGGTCCACTTGGCGAAGTAAGTTGTCCCTTATAGAAAAAGTAATGAAAGAGGAAACTGATGCTCACACTTGCAATAATGGCACCAAGGGTCACGTAGAAATGATCGGGAGATTCATTGAAGGTAAGGAAGAAAAAGGCTACAGATGTACCAAATGCAACGCCAGCAACTAACGATACCTCAATAGCCTGAAAGTATCCAACACTCCATTTTTTATAGGTCCCAGGCGGCTTCAACCAATCAAAAGCCCCTTCTATTGATTTGTTATTGGCATCAATAATAAATGTTTTGAGAGTGTTCATGGCTGCTACACTTTCAAGCCAGGCCTGACGTAAGCGGGCTAGTTGAAGAAGGGTGATGACACCGAAGATGGCAACGAATAAAAATACAAATCCCAAAATAAAGAAAATGTTCTGCTGACTAATTGTGTTCTCTTCTATCTGCAAGGAGAGAATAGCAGCAATAAATGAGCCGAAACTGATAAAGAAAAATTGCCCAACGCGCTGGCGATCCTCATTGGCTTGAAAGGCAGTTTGGCCAATATAAGTCAGTTCGGCAGCCAATACTTCTTGGTTATCCTGAATGGCCTTCTGTTGCTCTTTTTTTAATCTTTTATCTTGCGCCATGAGCCTATCCTCCGTGTATTTTCTATTGTAGTCCATTTCAGGGTGCGTGTTATACTCTCGGCAATAGCCCCAATTTGAGGAGATATATAAGCTATGAAAGACTTTCTGGCCGTTGGGGATTACTCCCCCGAAGCCTTGCAAGAAATGCTTGACCTGGCGGTCGAGCTAAAGAAAGAACGCCAAAGCGGCGGCAACAAGCCGGTGCTCGAGGGCAAGACCCTGGCGATGATCTTCCAGAAACCCAGCCTGCGCACGCGCGTATCCTTCGATATGGGCATGCGCCAACTAGGTGGCGATGCCATCTACCTGTCGCCGGCCGAAATCGGCCTGGGCAAACGCGAGTCGGTTGCAGATGTGGCCCGCGTGGTGTCCGGCTATGTAGAAGGCATCATGGCACGGGTTTTTGACCATGCCCACGTGGTGGAACTGGCCGAGTATGCCAGCGTCCCTGTGATCAACGGCCTGAGCGACTACAACCACCCCTGTCAGGCTCTGGCCGATGCGTTTACGATCTACGAAGAATACGGCACGCTCAAGGACATCAACGTGAGTTACGTGGGCGATGGCAACAACGTGGCTGTATCGCTGATGCAAATTTGCGCCAAGCTGGGGGCCAATTTCACGATCGGCAACCCAGAAGGTTTTGACATGCCCGCAGCCGCAATCGAGGAAGGACAGAAATTCGCAGCAGAAAGCGGAAGTACCATCACTATGGTCACCGATCCACTAGAAGCTGTGAAAGATGCCGATGCCATCTACACCGACGTGTGGACGAGTATGGGGCAGGAAGAAGAAGCTGCCAAACGCGCCGCTGTCTTCCCACCTTACCAAGTCAACCAGGAATTGGTGGCGGCAGCCAAAGACAAAACTATCGTGCTGCACTGCTTACCCGCCCACCGTGGCGACGAGATCACGGATAAGGTAGCCGACGGGCCGCATTCACGGCTGTTCCCACAGGCGCACAATCGCATGCACGCTCAGAAGGCGCTGCTTGTGAAATTGATGGCATAGGCCCGACCTAAATTCCAAAATCAAAAGGGATTACATAATTAAATGAAAACAAACGAACTGATCCAGCTCGAAGATCAATACGGCGCGCACAACTACCATCCATTGGATGTAGTAATCGAGCGTGGCGAGGGGGTGTGGGTATGGGATGTGGAAGGCAAAAAATATCTGGACTGTCTAAGCGCGTATTCGGCAGTCAACCAGGGACACGTGCATCCCTCGATCCTAGAAGCCATGACAGAGCAGGCCAAGAAGATAACCCTGACATCGCGAGCATTCCGCAACGACCAATTGCCTCTTTTCTACAAGACACTGGCGGACACCACAGGCTACGAAATGGCCCTGCCGATGAACAGCGGAGCAGAGGCAGTGGAAACGGCCATCAAGCTGGCGCGCAAATGGGCTTACCAGGTAAAAGGGGTACCTCGGCATGAGGCCGAGATCATCGTATGTGAAGGCAATTTCCACGGGCGCACGATCACCATCGTGACCTTCTCTAGTGAAGACCTGTACAAGCAGGACTTTGGCCCCTTCACGCCAGGCTTCAAAATGGTGGCCTATGGTGATGCTAAGGCTATTGAAGAAGCCATCACACCCAATACAGCAGCAGTGATGATCGAACCTATCCAGGGAGAAGGCGGCGTGCTGGTTCCGCCTGATGGTTACTTGAAAACTGTAGAAACCATCTGCAAGGACAATAACGTCTTGTTAATCACAGACGAGATCCAGACAGGGTTGGGCCGCACTGGCAAGATGTTCGCGGCTGAACATGAGGGCGTACGCGCCGATATGACCATCATCGGCAAGGCGCTATCAGGGGGGTTCTATCCGGTTTCGGCAGTGCTGGCCGATACAGAGATCATGAGCCTGTTCGTACCGGGTGAGCATGGCTCGACCTTTGGCGGCAACCCACTGGGGGCAGCTGTGGCAAGCGCAGCGCTTAAGGTGCTGGTAGATGAAAAGCTCATCGAAAAGGCCAATGAATTGGGTGAGTATTTCATGGAGCAATTAGTCGAGATCCCCAGCCCGCACGTCAAAGAGGTGCGTGGCAAAGGCATGATGATCGGCATTGAGCTAAAGGATACCGCCGGTGGGGCGCGGCGCTTCTGCGAAGCTTTGCAAGACCGCGGTATCCTGTGTAAAGAGACACACGAAACCGTAATCCGTTTTGCACCGCCGCTGGTGATCGACAAAGAGACGATTGACTGGACACTGCCGCAAATCCGTGAAGTATTGAATATGGAATAGACAAAAAAACTGGCTAATTACCGGACAAGAATCAGGTTTTTAGAAGAGGACGACGCATGCGTCGTCCTTTCACTATCTCATGGATGACAAGGGGAATCAACCGGCCAGTATGCCGGAAATGCTGTTGGTTTTATTGTAGAGATGAACTCCCTGGCTGAGATGTCAAAGTTCAAAATATCGCAAGTCCAACCTGGATACTCGACAAGCTGGATAATCTCTTCTTGCGACCAACTCCTGGGTATATAGCCCCGATCTCCCATATCTAACAGTTCAGTTTGAACGCCGGTGGTCAAATCAACATGCATCAGAAGATAACGTACCTGTGTAGGATAATTCTGGGTTACTTCAACCGTTTCATCAACGGCTCCCACGAAAATTATCGAGTTCATCTCAGGCGACCAGGCCATATAGCCTATACTAAAAAACCGTTCTCCCAATGGGAATACCTGCTGAACCTCTGATTCAACTTCCTGGATGATCAGCTCAAATGGTTTCTCAAAAACTTCGATATGTGCAATTTTTTTTGCATCTGGTGAAATCTGGATCTCTCTAAAGATAAACTTTTCATTTCCTCCATCGGTAATGGTGCGGCCAGGTAAGTATTCTACTATTTCGCCAGAAAGAATATCCAATCGCCACAAGCCGGTGCTATTGTACATACTTACTACTCGAGGGATGGCACTAAAGGAAGGGACGCGTGTCAGATATAAGTATTGGCTGTCGGGTGACCAGTGGAAAAGTCCCCAATTCGTTCCGCCATAAAGAGTAGCTGCCTTCCCGCGCTCCATCTGCCAGATCGATTGGCCACCAATATGATAGATCTCCAACCCAAGACTAAAGTCCACCACCCATTTTTCATTAGGGGCTGAAATAAGTCCAGCTCTGTCAAGTTGGGAAGTGATCGGGCCCCAGGTAGGTAAGGCGGAAGGTACAGGAAGCAAATTGAATGGGTTATTCGTAGCTGTGGGTTGACGTACCAAAACCCCCGCTGTTGGTGGCAGCGTATCAATTGGAGTGGGAGTTTGTTCGGACTCTGGTGAAGCAGAGGGGGTCGGTAGACCTGGTTCAGCAGCGCAGGCTGCAAGGAGAAAAACAGAAATCAAAAGTAGTTTGATTCCATCCATAGTAATTAGATTATTACACAAATTATTCGGAATTGAGCAGGTCGGTTTCGATTCAGTCTTCTCATAGACCACTAAAGTAAGAAGTCGGACACATGCAAGCATCCTTACTCCATTATGACTACGAGTCACGAAGGAGTGTGGAATGTTGAAATCGCAAAGCCGATTAAGGCTGTACCCGTTGCTTGCCATTGCTGCATTAGTGTTAGCGGCGTGTGGGGGATCCAATATAGAGCAGTCAGTGAATGAAGATGCACAGCCAGTTGCTGAAGAACCTCAAGAAGAAGCTGCCCCTCAGGAAAGTGAACCACTGGAAGATCCAACAGAAGTATCAGAAGAAAGTAGTTCTGCTGTGCCTGTAAATGCAGAGAGTCTCGTTGAAAACCCGGGTGAACCACCGCGCGGCGCAGAATCTGAATTCGCCACCGACTTCACCCTAAGCACGGTACAGTTCAGCGACATCCTATCCGGAGGTCCACCGAAAGACGGTATACCCGCAGTGGATAAGCCCCAGTACATTTCGGTGAGCGAAGCAGATGAGTGGCTTGATGATGTCGAACCCATCGCCGTGGTTGAAGTTAACGGTGAAGCACGCGCCTTCCCTATCCAGGTCCTGATGTGGCACGAGATTGCCAATGCCGAGGTGGGAGGCCAAGCTGTTTCAGTAACCTTCTGCCCGCTCTGTAATACGGCTATCGCATTCAATCGCGAATTGGACGGCCTAGTTATGGACTTTGGCACCTCAGGACGGTTGCGCTTCAGCAACCTGATCATGTATGACCGTCAGACCGAAACCTGGTGGCAACAGGCCACTGGCGAGGCTATTGTCGGTGAACAGGTGGGCAAGCAGTTGGAATTCTTGCCAATGGCGATGATCTCCTGGCTGGATTTCAAGGAGAATTACGCGGACAGCCTGGTGCTGTCACGCGATACAGGACATAGCCGTAACTATGGTTCCAATCCGTATGCCGGCTATGATGACATCAACAGAAGTCCTTTCTTATTCATTGGTCCTGAAACACCTGGTGAACTCCCCGCTATGGCAAGGGTACTGACAGTTGAACTTGGTGAAGAGACCATCGCCTATCCCTATTCAGTCATGGCTGAGGTTGGCGTGGTCAACGACTCAGTCGATGGTACGGAATTAGCTGTGTTCTGGCAGCCGGGTGTGGCATCGGCATTGGATGCAGCCACTATCTCTTCCGGTGAGGACGTAGGCGCAGTAGAAGTATTCTCACGCGAATTGAATGGCGAGACCCTCAGCTTCAGCTTTGAAAATGGTGTGATCGTAGATGAGCAGACCGGCAGTGAATGGGATGTTCTAGGCAGAGCTATTAGCGGCGAACTGGCCGGAGAACAATTGGAGAAATTAGTAGGCATCAACCACTTCTGGTTCTCCTGGGCAGCGTTCAAACCGGAGACAAAAGTGTATTCACCGGAAGCGTAGAATAATATTGGATTACATTAAGAGGCGGTCAAAAGGCCGCCTCTTAATATTTAACGGCCCTGAGATGAATATATACTCTGTATAGAACTTTGTACCTTTAGGGATTGCTAAAATGTAATGTTAAAACATAAATGATCTTGTATATAATAGTTAGGCATTTTTCGTCCAAAAATGTGATTTTGGTAGGGTAAACACATTCTATATTCAGTTTTTGCTGATTGAGGAGGTAAAAAATGAATGCAAAAAAAAGCTCCCACCGATATTATCTATGGTTGACAATGGCACTAATCATGGTGATTGGAGTGGGCTGCACCCCCGCCACGCCAGAACCGACCAACACCCCCGTACCCACAGCTATTCCAGAACCAGAGCAAACTGCAACTAGTACTCTGGAGCCAACTGCAACCCAGGTTCCAACTGAAACCCCTGACCTTGCTGCCACAGAGGCTGCACAAGCCGCCGAAGCAGCTGCTGCGCTCGTTGATGAGACCATAGCACCAGTACTTGAAGACGTGGGCATTTCTACTGATCGTGGATATCTTGCCTGGGTGCTTGATGAGCCTATCCGGCTAACTGAAAGAAGTTATCAAACGGAATTCTATCAGTCAATTGCCGATGAGGAAGAGTATGGTGATTTCGTGCTCTACGCACAAGTTCTCTGGGATTCAACAGGGGGCGAGGCCTATTGCGGTATCAAATTCCGCTCTGATAGAGACTTGTTTGATGGCGATCGCTACGAATTTTTCGTGACCCGTTTTTCGGGTTTACCTTGGTGGGATTTCGCGTTATTCAGAGATGGTTACATCGAATCTTTCCTGACAGGATCCAGTTATCAATACAGCAGTGATATTAACCAGGATCGCAATAGCGTGAATGAATATGTTCTTGTCGTGGATGAAACAGTTGCCACAGCCTACGTCAATGGCAAACGCCTGGGGACCGTGACTGTTTCTAATTTGAGAAACGGCGAACTGGGTGTACTCACCTACCAGGACTCTGGTGAAACTACTTGTGAGTTTCAAGAAATGTGGCTCTGGTCTCTTGATGAGTAGATTTAGGGTCTGATATCTTTATCATCAAAGAATACGAGAGGCGGCCAAACGGTCGCCTCTTTTCTGTACAATGATTGAACAAGGAAACATCAAACAATAATTTACTGTAGTTTGCTTTAGTGAAAGGCTGAACAATAGGAGGATTGTGTATAATAATCAGGTATTTATAGTCCAAAATGTGATTATGGTTGGGCAATCACATTTGATTTTCAGTTTTGCTTTTTGAGGAGGTAACAACATGAATGCAAAAAGACTTCCAAAACGGAATTTTCTCTGGCTAAGCATGGCATTGATCCTGTTCACGAATGGAGCATGCAACGTGCTATCCCCCCCAGAGCCAACTCCCACAGACACTCCAGTACCTTCAAATACTCCAGAGCCAACAGCAACGGACACACCTGAACCAACAGCAACCCCGGTTCCCACAGAAACCCCTGACCTTGCGGCAACCGAAGCTGCCCAGGAAACTGAGGCCGCGGTAGCTCTCATCGATGAGACCATAGTGCCGGTCCTTGAAGATGTGGGCATTTCTCCCGATCGCGGACAGCTGGCCTGGGTGTTGGATGAACCCATCCGACTGGTAGAAAGAGGCTTTAATGCAGAAAAATATGATTCAATCGCCGATGGTGAAGAGTATGGTGATTTTGTCTTGTATGCCAAAGTGGAGTGGGATTCGGAAGGTGCGCTGGCCTGGTGTGGTGTCAAATTCCGGTCTGACAGTGACCTGGAAGATGGTACTCGTTATGAGTTCTTTGTAACTCGTTTTTCCGGCCTGCCTTATTGGGACATCGCATATCTCAAGGATGGAGCTTTTGTATCTTATTTAAACCCGAATCCCCAGACCAGCAGCAGTATTAATCAGGAGAGCAAGGGCATAAATGAATACGTTTTCGTCGCTGATGGAACCATTGTTACAGCGTACGTGAACGGAAAGCGCCTGGGTACTGTAACTGCTTCGAACCTTAGCTCTGGAGAGTTGGGTGTGCTGACCTACCAACAATCTGGTGAGACCTATTGTGAATTCCAAGAAATGTGGCTGTGGTCGCTTGATGAGTAACTTGCTCAAAATGAAGTGAAATTAGTTTATAAATACGAGAGGCGGTCAGACGACCGCCTCTTTTTTAGGGCTTTAGCGGGCTGAGGGCCGAAGGTCGTAAACAGAAAGCCACCCGGATAGCGAGGGGAAAACACGAATTTATAGAAAGGGTTATCACTCCGTGAGAATGACAGAGTTCAAGCCGGTAAGATACGGAGTGATTTCCGTGGCAAACAGTCTAGTACATACGAAGTGGATGTGTAAGTGTGTTCACGCCGAAATATCACAGAAAGATCATCTGCCCTGAGCCTATTAGCTTGTACTGCTCTTTGTAAGACCCTCATAGGTTGAGGTGTAGGTGAATCGGAAATAACTGTCTCTGCTACAGGTGGCCGGTAACTAAGAGCACTGTGAGGCCGGGGCGTGTTGTAGTGTTTTGTACTACATCTCGATCAGTACTTGAGCCTCTTTGAGGGAATAGAAGATCCCCCAGCCAACAAGTCATTGCGCGGCGCGCCTAGCCAGCTAGTTACATACGCGTTTGGCTGTGAACTCGGAGCCATTGTCCGAACGAATATTCACCGGCATACCTAGTTGGCAGAAAAGATTGGTCAAGATATCCAAGACCTCCCGGTGGGTGAGACGTCGCGCCACACATACTGCCAAGCACTAGCAAGTGTATTCATCAATGACATTGAGAATGTAAAAGGAAAGCCCGTTCTGGGTGCGGTTCTACATGAAATCATAGGACCAGGCATGCTTAGGAAACTTTGGTCTCAACTTCATAATCGAGCCATCGTTTAGCCAGAGACGCCCCCGCTTAGGCTGTTTCTCGGGGACTTTCAGGCATTTCTAGCACCAAATGTGTTGTACTCTTTTGTGGTTGACCATCCAGCCTTCCTGATGGAGAAGTGCAGTCACTTGCCTATAGGCATAGCGGCCTTGCTGGCTGGTCAGAGCCAGGATAAGCTAGTGCAGTAGCTCTTCATCATCCCTTTGCCGTTTGACATAGAGTTGCATGCTGCGCTAGTGGCTAATCACCAGGCAGGCGCGTCGCTCAGAGATCGGCAAGGCTTCCCAAACCTGCCTTAAAGCCTTCCCACCCAAAAGCTGGTCGTGGAAGGTATTTACCGCTACGTGCGCAACCCAATGCACAGCGGCGTTTTTACGGTGCTGTATGGCGAGGGGCTGTTACTTGGTTCGCTGCCCATCATTTATTTCGTGACGGCGGTGTTCGTGCTGCACTGGGTTTACATCCCATTTTCTGAGGAGCGGGGACTTGAGGCTCGTTTTGGTGAAGAGTATCTGGAATATAAACGCAACGTGCCGCGCTGGATACCGCAGTTAAAACCCTGGCAACCGCCAAAAGGCTAAAGGTAAAAACAAGAAACTGCCTTCGATTTTGAAGGCAGTTTCGTCTAGAGGAGGAGGAGAAGAAGATTCCCAGAAGGAGATAGATCTGGGTTTGTTTTGTCACAAGTCAGATTTAATATCTGATCATCAACAGTATAGACTTTCGGGATCGAATCGGTAAGTGACACATATCCCCTAAAACGGATTACATTTGTCCTATTCGTGTTTAGCATCGCCCAAGCGAATAATTTTCGATATGGATTGATCTTCAAAATAACCTATACTATGAACACACATCAGTTTACGAGGGAATGTATGCAGCGATCACAGTATGGTGTTTTACTCATTCTGATTTTATTGCTAACGGCTTGTAGCCCCAACCCAACAGAACCAGCAGCACCCCTTGCCCCAGCCTCCCAGGTCATCCTTGAACTGTGCAGCCCTGAAGATATTCAGGTACGTGTAGCGGAGTTGAACGAAGACCTCCAGGCTGCTAGCCTTCCGAATACGGATGAAGCCTTGCAGCAACTGGAGAGTATCCAGCTTCAGATCTCGGCTTTATACAACCAGTGCAATGTTCTCAAACTGACCGATGATGACAGTGCAGCCATCGAACTGTTGGAGAATTTGTGGGATGGTGGTTTGATCCTTTACATGCGTCACACGCACACAGACCGCAGCCGTGGGGACACAGACCTTTCGCATTGTGATGGACAGCGTATCCTCAGTGAACAAGGGCGTGAGGAAGCCCTCATGGTCCGGCCATTTTTTGCACAGTTGCAAATCCCCGTAGATCGCTTGTACAGCACCGAATATTGCCGCGTGCGCGAAACAGCCGTACTGGCCTTTGGCACCCCGGATATCATCCCGCGTGCAGAGTTATTAGACATGATGCCGGTGATCATGACCACACCGCCCGTCGAGGGCAAGAACATTATCATTGTGGCGCACATTGGCACGCTGGAGCGTAGTCTGGGCCTGCCTGATACCTTCGAAGAAGGTGACACCCTGGTCTATGAGCCGGATGGTGACGGCGGACACCAATATATTGGACGTATTGCCCTTTCCGACTGGGCTTATCTGGCACGGGTGGCGCAGGCCCTGCGTCTTGCTGAGCAATAAAGGCCCAACGAAATTATGCCGTTGCCGGGCTGCTCTCAGAGCTCTGCTTGATGGCCAGCAAAGCTCCCAGATACGCGCCTAGAAGCTTGGTGGCATGGGCGATGATGGTAGGAATCCAGACGTCACTGAAATCGAAGAACAGCAAGAGCGGGAGATCGAGGGCTACGTAGATCAACCAGATCAACACAGCGGAGGCCATGACGCGCCTACCGGTCCTGCGGCCCATCCACCAGGCGAAGAAAAAGAAGATGGGGATGCCAGTAATGATGGAAACATATGAACTGGCCGTTTGGGCATAGGCCTGGTAAAAGGCCTCAGTCTGTCCGGGGTTGATCAAGAAACTATAGATAAAAACCCATATAAAAGCAGTGATGGGCAGGAGGATTTTGGTGATTACGCCAATGTTTATGATCCAGCCCCAGGGAAGCGCCTCTTTTTTGTTTGCCATGTAATAGCTCCATAGTGGTATGTCGTAGGGTGTTTACTGCTGGTAGGATTTTAGGGCTTGTATCCATAAACGTCTTGACCTTTCTTGCGAACTTTTAGACTCGGAGGATTATTTTGAAAGACAAACGCCTACTCAGTATCTTTACTTCATTGGTGGGACTGGGCCTGGCCTGCTCGGACGCGGTTCAGGTAACCCAGGTGGTGCAGGTGACGGAAGTGATCCCGGTTACCCAGATAGTTCCTGTGCCCGAAGGAGAGGTGCAGTCTTCGCCAGAGCTTGAAGTGGCTCCTGAGGATGGGCAACCTGGACTAACTGGCCCGCAAATCACGGGTTGCCCCTTGCTGCCTGCCAACAATATCTGGAATTCGCCAATCGATAATCTTCCTGTACACTCCAATTCGGAGGCCTATGTTGCCACCATTGGAGCCAATGAACCTGTGCATCCCGATTTTGGGTCGGGTTTGTGGGAGGGCAGCCCCATTGGGATTCCCTACGTAGTTGTGGATGGGGAACAAGCTGGTGCGGAGGTGAGTTTTGATTATGCGGAGGAAAGCGACCCTGGCTTATATCCCATTCCGTCTGATGCGTTGATCGAGGGCGGCCCACAAAGCGACGGTGATCGCCATATCCTGATTGTTGATGAGGATAATTGTTTGTTATATGAACTCTTTTACGCTTTCCCTCAAGGTGAGGGGAGTTGGACGGCGGGTTCGGGGGCTATATTTGATCTGACTTCCAATGCCCTGCGGCCCGAAACCTGGACCTCAGCGGACGCAGCCGGGTTGCCTATCCTGCCGGGACTGATCCGTTATGAGGAGGTATTGGCTGGAGAGATCAAACATGCTATTCGCTTTACAGCCGAAGAGACCCAACAGGCTTACGTCTGGCCGGCGCGCCATTTTGCTTCGGACTTGACGGATAGCCAGTATCCGCCGATGGGCTTGCGCATGCGTTTGCGCGGTGACTTTGATATATCCGGCTTTTCTCCTGAGGTGCAGGTGATCTTGCAGGCCATGAAGACCTACGGCATCATCCTGGCCGACAACGGCTCGCCCTGGTTCATCAGTGGTGTGCCGGATGAACGCTGGGACAATGACGTGCTGCGTGAGTTGCGCCAGGTGCAGGGAAGCGACTTTGAAGCCGTGGATGTGAGCGCCCTGATGGTTGATTTTGATAGTGGAGAGGTAGGGCCATAGAGGAAAACGCGCTTATTTGTAACGAATCTGTCCCTGATTCAACGTGCGGAGTGTCAGGCTTTCGCTCTATAATGCGGATACATTAACCAAACAGGCACTATATTTGCACAGTTAACTGTGATATTTTACGTGTAATTGGCGTGAAGTGACTATGCTTGAAACTAGATTGAACTAGCCAATTACATAAGTAATCCGTGGTAAATGCTACAGATAGAATTTAGACTATCTACGGATTACGACAGCCTGGAGGCTGATTATGAGCCGAAAATTTATCTTATCTCTTGCCGGTGTTTTCCTGGTATTGGCTATGGCTGCCGGAAGCCAGACTACGGCCGAAGCTTCGCGTGCGCTGGACCGGAAATTCCCGCCGCCGATCGAGATCGAACTTGAATTCGATAAGACTTACGAGGTCAACATCGGTCGTGCCGGTGTGCACATCCCCAATTCTGCCATGCAGGGCACGCTGGTGTTCTGGAAGGAAGAGGGCAACCTGCGTAATTATTCCAGTTATCACGTGTTCACCCAAGCCTGGGCCAATGTAGAAGCCTTTGATCCCCAGGGCAAACAGTTCGATCGCGTGTTTGGAAACGTGCAGATGTTCTTTGACCTGGACGTGCTACAACGGCGAGTCTACGATGAAGGCTCAGAGAAAAACATGAACATCTGGTATTTCAATACCTTTGAAGGTGGTTGGCGCAAATGCCCCACGGGCCTGGCCAACCCCGGTCGTTCGGTAGCTCCTTATGGTCGCCTGGTATGCCCCATCACAGACTTCGGGCGTTATGGCATTGCCTGGACCTTACCGACCCTCCAAATGAAATTGGAGAAGCAGATGGGGACAAGCCCCTAAGGCCATATACATTTGATATTATTGCAAGCCACTAGTTTAAAATGAGTAGAGGCGGGTAAGCGAAATTTCGCCACCCGCCTCTATACTTATAAGGAAGATGTTATGAAGCTTGTTGATACTCTCACAACCCTCTACAGCCACAACCTGTGGGCTAACCTGCGCTTGCTTGAACGCTGTGCCGAGTTGACCGATGAACAATTGGATGCCACCATTCTTGGCTCCTATGGCTCTATTCGTGAGACCTTAGAGCACATTGTCAAGGCCGAAAGATCGTATCTGTCGCGCATCAGCACCGGCAAAATGTACCAGCATCCAGAAGATGCTTCACCAATGACGATCGAGGAAATGACCGAAGCGGCACGTGAGACCGGGGCGGGTTTTATTGAGTGGGCGCCCAAGGTGCAGGCAGAGGATACCGTTGAACTCGACTCGGATGGCACACCCATCGATGTGCCTAAGACGATAATCCTCACCCAGGTGATCAACCACGCTACTGAACACCGTGCACAGATATTGGCGATTTTGACGGAATTGGGCATTGAATCACCGGATCTGCAAAGCTGGAAGTATTTTGATGAGATGTATACTGGCTAAGTGTGTTTGAACACAAAGCGAAATAAAAAACTCCCGTCCAGTAGATGGGAGTTTCTTTTTAATGGCTGGCAGCTAAACTTAGATTGTGATTACAGTTCTACATACTGCTCCACGCGCTCACTAATAATCTTGAAACTTTTCTCCCAGAAGTCCTTGCCTTGAATATCAATTTCAAAACGGTTTGCCAGGGTGGCGGCATCGGCTGCACCGGTGCTGGCCAGTAGTTCTTTGTAATCATCCACGAAGTCGCTACCGCGCTCTTGATAGATGGCGTAAAGACCGGTGCCGAAGAGCAGGCCAAAGGCATAGGGGAAGTTGTAGAAGGAGAGGCCAGACTGATAGTAATGCGGTTTCCAGGTCCACATATATTTGTGGCGGTAATTGGGGTCGAGGGCGTCACCATAACATTGAGTCTGGGCATCTTCCATGATTTCATTAAATTCTTCCGCTGAGAGTTCGCTCTGGGCGCGGCGTTCAAAGACCTCTTTCTCGAAGAGATAACGCGAATATATATCGACAATGACTTGGCTGTCTCCCACCAGGCGAGGTTCAAGGATGGCAAGTTCCTCATCAGGTGAAGAGGTTTGCTCCAGAGCGGCGTTGGTCATAATGGTTTCACACATGATCGAGGCTGTTTCTGCCAGGGTCATGGGATTGACACGCTGTAAAGGTGTTTTGCCTGCCTGGCAGTAGTTATGGAAACCGTGACCAAGCTCGTGGGCCAGGGTAAAGACCGAATCGAGGGAGCCGTTGAAGTTGAGCAGGATACGGGATTCGTTGCGGCCTGTGACCGGCATGCAAAAAGCACCGGCACGTTTACCGTCGCGCGGCCCCACGTCCAGCCATTCATTATCGAAAGCCATCTGGGCATAACCGGCCAACTCGGGTGAGAAAGTGTTAAATTGCTCGATGATGAAGTCTTGCGCTTTAGGGTAGGTGTAGGTGCGCTCGTTCTCACTCACTGGCGCAAAGAAGTCCCACCAGGCCAATTGTTCTTTGCCCAGGCGTTTGGCCTTGGCCTTAAAATAATCCTGGAACATGGGGAAAGAATCCTGCATGGCCGACAGCATGGCTTTCAGGGAACCACGATCCATGCGGGCTGCCCGGATGGCGCTATGTAGATTGTCCTCGCGACCCCGGCGGCGATCCACCACACTGACGCCCCCTTTGACGCCATTCAGCGCGGCAGCCAGAGGGACTTCAACACTTTGCCAGGCAGCCATCTCGGCTTCATAGGCGCGGCGGCGCACATCTTCATTGGCATGATTGCGGTAGTTAATTAGTGCAGTAACGGGAATGTTTTGGGTCTCGCCATTTTCTGTGAAATCCACTTTTAGTTGGGAAACGATGTTGCCCTGCAGTTTGCCCCAGGCGATGGGCCCAGCCGGGAAAAGTTCGGAAGCCAGGTTTTCTTCTTCAGGAGACATAAGATACTGGCTTTCTTCGGCGGTTTCATTCAAATAGAAGGCATGCTGGCGCGTGACCTCATCGTGATCAGTGATCTCATCAATCTGTTCGGCATTGGCTCCCAACCAGTTCGTGAATTGCGTTTCAAGCTGGTGTACGGGGATGAGCATCTGCACCATTTCTGAGAGTTTCTTTTGGGCGGCTGTGTTGTAGGTGTCGGCAGCTGTGATTAAAAATATAAAGGCACGCAGGGTGAGGATATTGCGCTGCATGGCATTGATGCGTTCGATCCATCCGCTGGCCACTGCGCCAGGGTCGTCTTGAGCTGCTCCCGCGGAGATGCCGGATTCTGTGGCGTAAGCTTGCAATTCTTCTATCTGTTGCTGTAGTTCTTCATAAGCAGCGTTGAATTCAGGTGAGTCGAGTCCGGGGAAGATGCTGTCCAGGTTCCAACGTGGGTAGGTGTCTTCCTGGGTGGCAGGTGTGGTCATGCATGGTCTCCTGTCTGAAAATGTTTGATAAGTTTAGGGGCGTAATAGCTGGGCCAATCCATCTCTAGTTGTTCTTTTTCGGAGAGAGCAGAATAAGATGCGTGCAGGTCTGTCAGAAATTGGGCGAGTTGTTCGGGTGCGGGGGACGTTTGAAGCAGTTCAGCGATTCCGCCTTCCAGTAGATAATCTGCATACCAGGCAGGCCAATCCTGGTTGCGGGCTCCTTCCAATTGTCGCGTTTGATATTTGTGGTGCGCCATCCCCGCTTTCTTTAAAAGGTTGATCAGTTCTGATTCAGGTGATGAGATCACTATGCCCTGTGTTCAGCGATAGCGTTCGATGAGGAACTTGGCGTAATAGCTGGGCCAATCTTTGTGGCCCGGAGCGCGCTGATTTTGTTCTTTATCGGCGGTGACGAGTAAGTAGGTGAGTTCTGCTTGGGTGAAGCTGGCGTTGAGCAGTTCGCCCAATTTGTCTTTCAGATAACCTGCGTACCACATGGGCCAATCGGGGTCCTCCCCATCTGTTTCGATGAAAGCTTCGTGGTGGGCGTGGCCGGTTTCTCGCAGCAGGTCGGCGATCTGTTTACGTAGCTCGTCGGACATAAGCAGCTCCTTGCGTGTATTTGGCTATTGTATCAGAGCCGGTTTTTTGCGCTGCACCCACCAAAAGCGCAGGGCGACCAAGGCAAGCAAGCCAGCAACACTGACGTACAGATATTCAAGACCCGGTAAACCGTCTCCCAATGAGTAGGCCAGCAAAGGACCGATGGCGGCCCCTGCATCGACGGCAGTGTTGTAGAAGCCGACAAATAAGTTTGGGCGCTCGGTGCTGGTAGCCAGGCCAGAGACTGCCGCGCTGCCGGTAACGAACATGCCTGACCCGGCAATGAATACAAAGGCCAAGGATACCAGCAGACCGATGCCTTCCAGTTGTACTGCGCCAAGCATGCCCAGCAGGATGACCAGGGCAAGGATCAACAAGGTTAGTGCTTGCCCAATGCGATCAGAGATGCTGCCGATCAACGGGGCAAAGAGGAGGTTAGCGGAAAAGCGGGTAGCTAACAAAGCGCCTGCCAGGGTGCCAATGCCTAACAAGCTGAAATCTGCGCTGAGGCGTGAGGCAAGAAAAAGAGAGGAGGTTGAGACCAGAATGCCCTCAAAGAGCGTATCCACAAAGCCGAGGGTCGAGATCCAGCGGCGGGATCTGTCTTGCAGGGCTACACGCCATCCGGCGAGTGTGCTGCCGCTTTCTGCATTGCCGATGGCACCATGCTTGGGCCAGCGCAATTGCAGTGCTACGGGGATGGCTAAGGCGCTCAAGCCGGTGATGATAAACACTGTACTTGCATAGCCAAAACGGTCGTATATCAGGCCACCTACCAGCACGCTGACGGCACTGCCAAGTCGCACCACGCCCCATAAGATGCCCATCAAACGGCCTTTGATATTCTCTGGGGCGGACCACACGGCCAGATAGCCGCCATGCCGGAAGACCGACCAGGCCAGGCCCCACCCGCCACGCGCCAACAGGAAAGCTACAAAGCCCCAGCCCAATCCATACACCAGCGTGGTGACTACACTGAGGAGGCTGGCAAAGATAAAGGGGAGGCGCGGCCCGAGACGCTCAAAGGCCAGGCTGGCCCAGGTATTCGACAGAAGACGAATAATGCGGTTGACGCTGAGTAACACACCGACAAGCGCCAGTGGGATGCCCAAGTTGGCAGCCTCTAAAGGCAGCAGGCTGTACATGAGCGAATCGCCCATGATGGCCAGGGCCACAACCAGGGCTACCCGCCCGACGAAGCGGGTGGGTTGGGATGAGGTGGACATAAGGGCGCTATTATACGTGTTCTGGTGTTGAAGTTAGCAATGTTAAAATAAGCGTATTAATCTGTGGAGAGTTTATCGATGACAAATGAGAGTGGTAGTGGCCCGCGCGTTTCCTGGTTTGCTAAACTGGCGTTTCGTATTCAAGCCTTCTTGCTCAAGCGGGGATGGATGGGGCCAGCCGGCAACTTCTTAATGGCGATCACGACAACAGGGCGGAAATCGGGCAAGCAGTTCACGGTTCCGATTGGTTATCTTAATGATGGCGATGCTGTCATTGCCATGAACCCTACCGGCAACTCCAATTGGATGAAAAATGTGCAGGCTAACGGGGATGTGCTTCTTCATATCAAAGGCCAAAGCATATCGATGCAGGGAAGACTGGTGTCTGACCCGGTAGAGAAACGCCGTATTTTTGATATCTACAAACAAACGCCTGATACCTTCCCACGCTATTTTGGCGTGACCGTGGACGCACCGGAAGGGGAATTGAATGCAGCCTTGGACAAGGCGCATTTTGTGCGTTTTGAGTGACTAGTACTTTGTCAAAGCTAAAAAAGACTATTGCGCAGAATGCCTAGTAAGAAAGATTATGGTTTACCATCCCTGGTCGGCCTTTGGCAAAGTTTAAAGTGTTCCGTCTTTTATTACTGCAAATCTTAGAATGAGTATTGAAGGAACACTAGAGGAATAGTTATGAAGGACAAAGTTTGTATTGTCACCGGAGCCAACGCCGGTATCGGTAAAGCCACGGCTTTGGGATTGGCCCAGATGGGTGCTACGGTTGTGATGGTGTGCCGCGATGAGGGCAAGGGCAAAGTAGCACAAGCTGAGATCAAGGCGCAAACAGGGAATGATAATGTCCATTTGTTGTTGGCAGATTTGTCGTCCCAGACCGATGTGCGCAAATTGGCCGATGATTTTCAGGCGCAGTTCGAGCGGCTGGATGTGTTGATCAACAATGCAGGCATCATCCCCGGTGCGCGGCAGGTGAGTGTGGATGGCATCGAGATACAGTTGGCGGTCAATCATCTAGCCCCGTTTTTGCTGGCCAATTTATTATTAGATACTCTCAAAGCCAGTGCCCCGGCGCGGGTCTTAACTGTATCGTCGCAGGTGCATGCCTGGGATGCCATCGATTGGGAGGACCTGCAGTCCGAAAAAAGCTATTCTCCCAATACTGTCTACAACCGCAGCAAGCTGATGAACGTGCTGTTCACCTACGAATTGGCGCGCAGGTTGGAAGGCACGGGCGTAACGGCTAATTGCCTGCACCCTGGCGTGGTCAACACTAACATGCTGGCCGATTATATGGGTTCCCCGCGGGAGGGTTTCAGTAGTGGTGTGCCGGTTGAGGAGGGGGCGCGCACGTCGCTATATCTGGCCACATCGTCGGATGTGGAGGGTGTATCCGGTAAATATTTCCGTGAGGAACGTGAGGCTGATTCTTCTCCGGATTCTCACGATGAAGAACAGGCGCGGCGTTTGTGGGACCTGAGTGTTGTGTTAACTGGTTTGGAGGAGTAAAGCTTATGCTGCGCACGATGAATCTAAGCACGCGTTTCACGGTTTTGCTATTGTCGGTTTTGGTTGCAGGGGTAATCGTCAGCGGCGTGATTCTATGGGGGGTGCTGGAGGCGCGTGCAGAAGCGGATGTAACCGAAAAAGGTTTGATTCTCACAGAAACGATGAACGCCGTGCGCAGCTATACGAGCAATAACGTCAGCCCGCAGTTGCAGCGCGAATTGGCCGCCAGCGAAGTGTTTATCGCTGAAACGGTGCCGGCCTTTTCGGCACGCGAGGTTTTCGAGAATTTCCGGGCAGATGAGGAGTACGCTAATTTCTTTTATAAGGAAGCGACCCTTAACCCGGTAAACCCACGCAGCGGGGCAGATGGTTTTGAAGCGGAGTTAGTCGAGCAAATGCGTAATGACCCCAACCTGACGGAGGTATCCGGCTTCCGGGAACGCGAGGGGGCACAGTTGTTTTTCATCGCGCGCCCGCTTTCTATCAATGATGAGAGCTGCCTGGCCTGCCATAGTGACCCCGCGATTGCGCCTGCTAACCTGGTGGCAACTTATGGAGATGATGGCGGTTTTGGTTGGGAACTGGATGAGATCGTGGCGGCGCAGGTGATCTACGTGCCTGCCGAGGATGTGTTCAACGCAGCTCTGCGTTCATTCTTTTTGCTCATTGTTATCTTTGTGGCGATCATCGCGGCAGCGGTGGTGGCGATCAATTTCCTAATACGGCGGGATGTGGTGCAACCGGTAGGGGTAATGGGCGGCTTCGCTCAGAAATTGGGAGAAGATGAGATCGCAGCAGAGGACCTGGAATCCACAAGCCTGGCGGGTTTGGCGGGACGACAGGATGAATTGGGGGTAATGGCGCAGGCTTTCCAGCGTATGATGAAAGAAGTGTATACGCGCACGCAGGCCCTCAAGAAGCAATTAGAGTCCTTACGCATTGAGATCGATGCGTTTCAGCGGGATGCCCAGGTGCAGGAAGTGACGGATTCGGAATTCTTCCAGGATTTGAAGTCGAAGGCGCAGGATTTGCGGAAAGATGATGAAGATGAGAATGATGATGAATAGCAGTTAGCTATTAGCCTTTAGCTTAAAGCCTTAGGCTGTAAGCTGTATTTCGCGAGGGGGTATTTCCCAGGATTGGCAGTCCGCCTGCTTGCTTCTGTACAGATTGTTTTTATTCGAGTTTGTCTGATATAGCGGATTTGAACAGGTCGGTGATCTCTTTTTCGGTGAGTTCAACGTTCTCGATGGTAAGGTCGGCTTCGATCTGGAGGGCTTCGCTCAGTTCGTAGACTGTGCGGATGGACTCGATGTCCATCTGTATCTGTTCCGTCTGGTCGCGCTGGGCAATGCGCTCGAGGCAAAGTTCCAATGGGACGGAGATACGGGCGATGAGTGTGTTTGAGCCTGGCTCGAGAGACAAGAGGTCATCCAGGATCTCTTGTGAGGCTCCAGTGGTTTCGACGCAGACGTGTTGGTGAGTGTGCAGGGCCTCTTTGATCATGGGATGCACCTGGGCGATGCCGCCTGGGATGGTGGGCTGGCGACCGGCGGCTTCGCATTTGGCATAGTAGTCCATCCAGTGCGGCTCAACGAGGAAGAAGTGGACGCCAAGGTGTTTTTCAATGGTGCGGCCGATGTGGCTTTTGCCGCTGCCTTTGGGGCCAATGAGGAGGATTAGCATGATATTGTTATTTGTTATTTGTTATTTGTTATTGAGCGCGTTGAAAGCATTCCATATTAAATAAGTCTCTCTGGAGAAAGGGAATTTACTCATTATCTGAAGAAGCGATTTCTTTTGCGTATTCCTCAACAGCGCGAGAAGCCAAATGAAGAAATGCTTCTCTGGTAGAAATTACCTCATTATCTGATATTTCCGTGCTGTCAAGTTCCTCCCAAGTTTCAGGATTAAAGTGAATATCCATCCTGAACCAAAATAAATCAATTTTGCTAAGTATGTCTCGCACATGAGCAAATAGCTCTAGGTCCAGGTTATGTTCAGAATCAAACAGGAATTTTGGCATTTCATGGGCAATTTGGTTTCGATGATTCCGAATTTCCATAATAACATTTACTTCGTTTGAAGAGATAGCTTCATTATTTTTAAGCCAAGTCGCACACGGTATTAATAAGTAATTATCTGGAGTATTATATTTTTCTCCGATAGCTTGCTCAAATTCAGTTAGATTGTTCGCGTAACCTTCATACGCTAATTTCCCCATGGGTGAATCATCATTTTTTAATTCTTGCAATTGCTCTTTGGAGTATTCCCAATCAACAAATTCGCTTTTAACGCCATTTACAATAGCAGCTTTTAGGAGTTCAAAAGCGAAGATATATAGGGAAAAAATCATCATGTTTAGCCTAAGATACTTGCTTTCAAATTTCCAAGGCAGAGGAGTTTCTTCGGATTTATTCATGAATCAGCGGACTTTTTCTCGATAGAAAATCGATTAGGTTTATTTTGAGCGAGAATCACTCCCCGCCCAATGCACCAAAGTCTGCGCCGGTGGGGTTCTGGAACACGCGCAGGTCGAATTCGGGGGCGGCGGCCAGGAGGTGGTCGAAGATGTCGGCCTGGATGGCCTCGTATTCGCCCCACACCGTGGTTTTGGTGAAGACGTAGAGTTCGAGGGGCAGGCCATGTTCGCCGGGTTTTAACTGGCGGATGAGCAGGGTCATGCCCTCAGTGTGGATGTGGGGATGGTTGCGTAGGTAAGCTTCGATATAGGCACGGAAGGTACCAACATTGGTGAGGCGGCGACCATTGACCTTCATACTGGTATCCACACCACGTTCCTGGTTGTGCTGGCGAATCTCGCTTTGTTTACGTTCCATGTATTCTTTCAGGACGGCAACCTTTTTGAAGTCCTCGACTTCCTGGTCTTCCAGAAAGCGTACGGAGGTGATGTCAAGGTAAATGGAGCGTTTGATACGCCGTCCCCCCGCTTCCTGCATGCCGCGCCAGTTCTTAAAGGGCGTTTCCAGAAGCTTATAAGGAGGCAGGACAGAAAAGGTTTTGTCGAAATTCTGGATTTTGACGGAGTGCAGGGACATGTTGACGACATCGCCGTCCACACCGATGCTGGGAATCTCGATCCAATCACCCTCTCTGAACAGGTCATTGGTGGAAATCTGAACGCTGGCGACGAGGGAAAGGATGGTGTCCCGGAAGATGAGCAAAAGTACGGCTGTAAGCGCGCCGAGGCCAGTGAGGTAGACGATAGGGGATTCGCCGGTGAAAATGGAAATGGAGAGGATGATACCTATCAAGAGGAAAAGGATCTTGACGAGGTCGAGATAACCCTGGATGGGTACGCCAGTGTAATCTTTGCTGCTTTCGTAAATTTGATTAACGGCATTCAGCAGGGAGTTGAGGGTGATGACCACAACCCAGAGGATGAAGAATAGCGAGACCTGTTCAATGAAGGTTTGGGCTCGGGGGAAAACGTAGGCAAAAGAGAAAAAGATAAGGAGGGGAGCAAGCCAGGCCACTCGGAAAGGGCGTAGACTTTCTACGATGATGTCATCGTAGTTGGTTTCTGTGCGGTTGGCGATATAGACCAGGGCGCGCGCAATGACGAGGCGGGCAATAAGGAATGATACAAGGGCGACAACAACGGCACCTAAAAGGGCCAATTCTGGATTAAAGCTTATCCAAACCTGGATATCTGCAATGGTCATAAGGGTTTCTCCTCCTCAGAGAATGTTGCGTATAATAATGTAATGCAATATATATTGCAAACCTCAGTCTTGATCTACCTGTGATGGCTCGCGGAACAGCTCAAAGATCTCGTTAACTTGAGTGTAGCGGGGACCTGCGAGGCGCCCTATGGGGTTTAGAGCGGCCATATCGATTTTGTAGTTGGGTAGCAAAACCTTATCGGCCACGTGGATGTGGAGCACTTCGCCAATGACGATGAAGCCAGAGCCCTTGCCGCCATCCCCGATCTGCACAATGTTGGACAGTTTACATTCGATATTGATGGGGCTTTCGGCGACGCGGGGTGGCTTGACACGTTGTGAGGGAATTGGGGTAACCCCGGCGTATTCAAACTCGTTCACGCTGGATGGCAATTCGGTGGCGGTCAGGTTCATGGCGTCGGCAGTGTCTTCTGTGACGATATTGATGACAAATTCCTCAGTAGCGCGAACGTTGTTGAGCGTGTCTTTATTATCGCCATCGGTGCCGCGCACACCCGGACAAAAGAGAACGGTGGGGGGCTTGGAGCAGACGCCGTTAAAGAATGAAAAGGGGGCGAGGTTGGGTTGGCCTTCCTTATTGACCGTGGAGACCCAGGCAATGGGACGCGGTACGACGGCTCCGGTAAGTAATTTGTAGGTGTCTTTGAGAGATAGTTCGGCGGGACTGATTTCCATGAATAGCCTTGGGTAGGTAGCGGTTAGCTGATAGCCTAAAGCTATAAGCTGTCTTATTCTAAGCGGAATGTGGAATATACAAAAGGGAGGTTTTAGTCGGGTAGATTTCTTGCGTTTACAAATATGCTTGTGAAAATAAAAGGGCGCACGGCCGTGCGCCCCTACGGTTGTAAACCATGTTTACAATGAATGCCTTTTGTAAAGGCATCTGTCAAATACTATTCTTTTTGCCAACGCTGATAGTAGTTCCAGGCGAGAATGAAGAAGCCGGAGAGCATAAAGAGATAACGCAGCAGGGAGAATATGGAGCTGGGGTAGGTATAAACCAGGATTCCGATGGGTAGGTAGCCGAGCCACAGGCTCCAGCGCAGGAGTTTTTCGAGGAAGGTGTCTTTGGGGAGAACAAAGGCTAAGAGGAAGAAAGCAAAATAACTGCTGTGGAATTTGAGTTGGCTCCACACCATGCGCTGGTGGAGGGCCGCTTCGTCAATGGGAAGACCGGCGATGGCCATTTCGAGGAAGGTGAGCAACTCGTGGTTTTCATGCAGATCAAGATAGGTTGTGATGAGGACGGCCCCAAGGCCAATGGCTACTAATAAACGATTCCTTTTGCGCCAGACAGCTGTGGCAAGGAAAACAAATGCAGCAGCATAGAGGGTGAGGAAAATGTTATCGATGGTCAGGATGGCGCGTAGGGGGGCTTCTGCTTGCGTGATTGCTTGCGCATATTCTTCCGGGGGAGCAAATAGCTCAAAGTCCTGAGCTGTGACGCCAGCATTAAAGAGGGAGACAGCCAGCATGGCGGCAAGCGCCAGGCCTGCACCCAGGGAGGTTATGACAAGATAACGATAAAGCTGTTTCTTTTTCATGGCTTCCCTCCTATTAAACCTGGGATGATATTGCTAATTAATGATTGTTGTTATTTGCGCCGAAAGCGTCGTCAAGGAGGACCTTGAGCTTGTTGCGCAGGATGGTATAGGAGAAATGACGTCTGGCAAGTTCGTAGTTCTGCTTGCACATCTCAAGCTCTAGTTCTTTGTCATCCAACAGTTTACGGGTCTGTTCGATGGTATCTTCCGTGATGTACTCATCAAATTCAATGACGTTAAAGCCCTTGGGGCGGATATCCGTGGCGTAGATGGAGTAGTTGTTGACCACGATGGGGCGTTTGAAGTAAAGAGCTTCTAGGAAGGCGTTGCCAAAACCCTCGATCATGGAGGGGTAGGTAACGAGGTCGGCGTGAGGGTAGGCGTCCCATAAGCTATAGATCTTGCGACCGTCTTCTGAGGTGCGGCGTTCCTCATCAAAATGCTCGGCGGCCATCATGAGTTTGACTCCCATGAGTTTGGCATAGTCTTTGATTCGCTCTTCGTATTCGTAGCCATCATCGCCGGAAGCATGGGACACGACCAGACAGGCTTTGCGGTTCAGGCGGCTGACCAACTCGATGGCATGTTCGATGCCTTTGCGCTGCACGACGCGGGTGGGTTGCAGGATGAATAATTCGTCGTCTTCCAGGCCCAGTGTTTCCCGGATGTCATCGGCGTAGCCATCGTTATTGGTGGGGGGATTGCCAAAATCCATGACGTTAGGGATGAGGGTAGAGCTGACACCCTTGCGGCGAGCCAACTGATGGCGGGCAATGGAGTTGATGACCACGTGTTGCACTGAGGGTAGGTCGGGCGGGAAGGCCATGGAGATATAATCGTCCACCGAGTTGACCAGCAAGGGCTTTCGCTCCCAGGTGAAGTCGTGGTGGTGGGCAATGACCGGAATCTCAGTTTCGGCAATGATCTCGGTCAGGGCCAACGTAAGGGGGATGTTCTGGGGAAAGGAAAGCAGGTTCTGGGGGATGAGTACGTCGAGGTCGAACTTCTTTATAAAGTCGAGGAAAAAATCCCGGAAATACTCGCGTCTGGAATGGATCCATGCTGTGTCATCGGCTGTGCGCACGATATCGGTGAAAAAGCGATGATACCTGGCGCGGATTTCCTTGTGGCGGAAATAGGCTTCATCCACGACCATGGAGCGTTCTTCAGGCCGGTCGGACAGGCCGGAGAAGTAATAACAGGTGTGGCCCATGCCCTCAAGGACCTCAGCCCATTTGGAGGTTTCGAGCGATACGCCATCGGTGCCTTGAAAACGAAATGAAATGAAGCCGATGTTGAGATGTTTTGGTGTCATAGGCCAAGCCTGTGTGACGAAGGTTTAATGAAAAGTAGGCTATTTTACGCGCTGAGTGTAAAACGTGCTTTGTAATTAAGCAAGCATCTGGACTGGCTTGTGATTATTGGCGCGAAGTGAGTTTTTGGAAATGCTCCAGGAAAGCGTCGAACTGTTTTTGTTTGTCGAAGTTCTCGGCTATAAGCCGACGGGAAGCCTGTTGCATGCGTTTATAGGCTTCTTGATCCTCCCAAAGCTTTTGGATAGCAGCGGCCAATGCCTGGCTATCGCCGGGTTCTACCGCGTAGCCCGTTTGGCCCTCGATAACGATCTCAGGCACGCCGCCCAGGTTGGAGGATACAACGGGCACATGCATGGCCATGGCTTCCTGCAAAACGTTAGGCAAGCCTTCTTTGTAGATGCTGGGCAAAACGGCAATGTCGATGCGCTCAAAGACGTAATTGGGTTCGCTGGTGAAGGGGAAAAAGTGGATGTGATCGTCTAATTCCAGGTCGTGGACTTGCTGCTCCAATTTTTCCTCATCGGGCCCGTCGCCAGCCAACATAAGGTGGATGTTGGGTAGGGGCCCTTTGACTAATTCTGCTATAGCTTCAAACAAAACGGGATGGCCTTTGCGATGTTCGAGAGAGCCGATGGAGCCCAAAATGGGGGCCGCATCTTTCGGTAGCGGGTAACGTTTGAGGGCTTCAACATGGCTTGCCTCTGAAGGGGTGAAACGATCCACGTCCACACCCTGGTAGACTAACGCAACAAACTCTTCTGGGATCTTGTAATGGTCGATCAAATATTGGCGGGTGAAATCAGCGATGGCAATTACTGATGAGTTGATGTTTTCATCGGGACGGTAAAACTCCCGTAGGTACTCGGGCACGATGGTGCCGGTTTTGGGGATCAAATGAGTAGACAGATTGGCTTCACGTATGCAGCGAGCAGCAAAAACGGAGCAGTGGAAACCTTCGCGCGGCGGGTGGACGGTGCATATGGCGACATCACAATTGTCCAGCGCTTTGGTCCAGACCTCGATGTGTTCTGGCTGTTCATTAACCACTGCATCCCAATCATAAGTGAAGGTACTGGCATTAAGGTCCTGCGTCTGCTTCACAACCCAACTATCCTCGGGAGCCAATAAGGTCAATTCCTGCCCTCGATCTTGAAAGGCGCGCATGGCCTCGGTGACCCAAATCTGGGTGCCACCGTGTAAGTGGGTGTCTTCGATGAAGCCAATATTCACAATGTTCTCCTCAGTTTATTCAGATATCTCATAGAGTTGTTGTAGTAGATTCTGGAAGGAAGCGCGTAGAGCATCATCACTATATCTCAAACGAATTGCTTTGCGGTTATGTGCCTGCCAACGCGTTTTTATTTCGGGACGTAAAAGCAGGTCAGCTACCTGGCCGAGGAAAGCTTGTGAGAATTCACCTTCGGGGAATTCAATATATTGAATACGCTGCTCTTCTGGCAAGTGTTCACCAATGACACCGTCAAAGACTTCCACCGGCGAGTAGCGGCTGCTGATGATAGGGACACCGATAGCCGCGGATTCTATGATGGGCAGGCCGCGCCCTTCGGTCTCGCTGGGAAACAGGACTGCGGTAGCCAGGCGGTAGAGGTCAGTGATGTTCAGAGGGGCAAAACCTTTTTCCTGAAAAACAGGATGCTCCTCGCGACCCACAGAAAAGGCGAGGAAGACGCGTTCGCCGATGGATGGAGGCAGATCTTCGATCAATTCTTCGTAGCACTGCAAAATGGTGGAGAGGTCATGGCGGTGTTCCCTGGGGGTGGGGCCAGTGATGTGCAATAGGATGCGGCATTCAGGATCAGCATCAAATTCTTCGCGCAAGGGGCCTGTACGCAAAAGGGCGTGGATCAGTTCGACGTCGCGTTCGATGCGCTTGCGGGCAACGACGCGGGTAGGTTGCAGGAGATAAATGAGCCTTTCAGTGGTGAGATCCAGGGAGAGGTTCTTATGAGCTCCAATGACATAGGGTTTTTGTTTGCCCATCCAATTGCGTAAGCCCAGGCGGTGTTTTTCCAGCGCCCGGACTTTGACGACTGGCTTGCCGTTTGAAAGAATGTGAGCCATGCGCAAGCGAGCGGATTTGACATCTTCAGAGGTGAATTCTTCCAATAGTTTGTCCCCGACGCTTGTGGTAAGTTCAGTAACCCTTTCCAGGGGAAAGCCAAATTCATCGATCAGACGGTGCGATTGTAAGGTGTTGATGTTGACCTGTAACCAACGTCGACCATTCCAAGGGTAAAGGGATTGGAACAGTGAGAAGAAAGATTTATGATGCGCGTTCCGGAAAAAGTGATCGCGCACACCGGGTTCTTCACCGGGCTGGCGCTCTCCGGGGGGCATACCGCCCTCCCAATAAAAATCGTGGTTGGAATTGAGTACAAATATGCCTAAGGCCTCCGTGACGAAGACGAGAGCGAGGGATAAGGCCAGGTTGCCGGGGTTGGAGGCTACATTGATGGGGATAAGCAAGCCGATGTTGTTCACGACCAAATAGTCGCCAAGATTTTCAGCAATGTCTACTCCCTGCTGGAAGATTTGCGCGGCAAGCTCGGAGGATATCTGGCTGCTTTCCTCAAGATCCTGGCGGTAGAGTGCGTCGAAGTATTTTCCTCCAGCCCATTTATCCCAGCCATTGATGCCATCGATCTTAAAGCGATGCCAGCGTTCTTTCATCAGGTTATCGGCCTGTGGTTGAAAATCTCCAGTTATTAAATGTACATCTGACAGATTGGCTGTGCCACGCCTGGCTTCCAAAGCGCGGGCATATTTGGCGATCTCAATGGAGACACCGTCGAGGCCAATGGCAAAGGTCAGGTAGGCTGTCCCATGATCAATAATGTTGAGGAACTCTTGAAAGCTGCGTGGTTTGGGTTGGTGTTGAAATTGTTGAAGTTGTTCAATGACCTGGGCGATGTCTGCCCAGGAAGAGACCTGTACTTCTGCCAGGAGACTGGTCAATTTCTCCAGCAGTTTTCGCTTGTCAGCAAAAGTCATAAAACCCTAAGAGCGATAATGGATAGAGTATGCGAAAGGTGGAACCTCTCTTTGACGAAATGTCTTTGTTACATTGTACACAATGAATGGTCACGAAATGGAGACGTTTCTTTAAAAATGGGTGAGAGCTGAAGATGCGCTCCCACCCATTTCACATTATTTACTCTCCATCTCCCTCGAGCCAGGAGGCCTGGTAATCTTCCTTTTCCATCTCAAGGGCATCTGTGGTGAGTTGCAAAGGATAAAAAGGATCAACCATGACAGCCAATTCATCGGTCTTCTCCTTGCCGATGGAGGCTTCGGTAGCGCCAGGCTGCGGGCCATGCGGCAGGCCGTAAGGATGAATGGTGATGTCGCAGCGGTCGATGCCCTTGCGTGACATAAAGTCACCTTCTACATAGTAGATGACCTCATCTGAGTTGACATTGGAATGGTTGTAGGGAGCTGGGATGCCTTCGGGATGGTAGTCATATAGCCGGGGAACGAAGGAACAAAGCACGAAGTTGGGGCCGCTAAAGGTCTGGTGTACTGGCGGCGGCATGTGTACCCGACCGGTGATGGGTTCGAAATCATGGATGCTGAAGATCCAGGGATAAAGGAAACCATCCCAGCCAACCACGTCAAGGGGGTGATGGTCGAGGGTGTGGCGAGAAATATTGTCACGTACCTTGACGCGCACCTCGAATTCGCCGCGCTCATCGAAGGTTTCAAGCTCTTCCGGTACGCGGATGTCGCGTTCGCAGTAGGGGGCATGCTCCAGCATTTGGCCGTATTCGTTGCGGTAACGTTTGGGCGGTTCTATCTGGCCGGGGGTTTCAACTACAAAGAAGCGCGCTTCGTCCGTACTCAATTCAAATTTCCAGGTGGTGCCAAAGGGGATGACAATGTAATCGCCAGGCTTGAAATCCAACTTGCCGAACTGGGAGCGCAATACCCCCTCACCTTCATGCACGTACCAGCATTCATAAGCCTGGGCATTGCGATAAAAATAATCCATGCTTTCCGTGGGGCGACTGATGCCCATGGTGACATCTTTGTTGCCCATGAGCGTGCGGCGGGCCTGCACCGGATCACCACCAGAAGGCACATCACTGGTGCGCAAAGCGCGGTGGCGAATGGCGCCGAAGTCGACATATTCAGGCTTGGAAGGGCCGAGGTCTTCTACCTTTAGGACGCGGGGGGGAAGGAAGTTGTGGTAAAGGATGGACTGGATGCCGGAAAAACCTTCCAGCCCCATGAGTTCTTCACGGTAAAGACCGCCATTGGGTTTTCGAAATTGTGTATGACGCTTGTGGGGTATTTCGCCGAGTTTGTGATAAAAGGGCATGGTTACTCCTTCTTCGTTTAGCTTTGAGCCTACAGCTTTTAGTGGTTAGCTCTTAGCTTTTTAATAAAGCTGGTTAGCATCTTTTGCACTTCATTTACTTTGGCGTTCAGTTCCTGATATTTACCATTTTCGAGTTAATGCAGTTCACAAGCTAGTTGCAGTTGGTATTCTAATTCACTTGCCGATCCCATTGCGATGGTTAAGAATCTGGCTAACTCAGCATCACTGCCGCGCCCACTGCCTTCAGCGATATTTGTTGGTATCGAATATGCAGAGCGCCTAATTTGGGAGGTTAATCCATACAACTCACTTTGGGGAAAAGAGGAGGTATTCTCGTATATTGCCAAGGTGAGTTGGTGACTTTTCTCCCAAACCTTCAATTTTCTAAAATCCTTCATATTCTTCCCTGTGAGCTAAGTGCTCAAAGCTAATAGCTAAAGGCTTATAGCCTACGGCCATTAGCTAACCACATTCCTCAACACTCCCAATCTCTCGATCTCTAATTCAACAACATCACCTTTTTGCAGCCAGGGACCCTGCCCTTTAGTTAGTTCGAGCAAGCAGCCGGTGCCAACCGTACCGGAACCGATGATGTCGCCGGGTTGAAGCAATACTGCTTCCGAGGCTCGGGCGATCATGTCTCCAAAGGAATAGTGCAAGGTGTTCCAATTGCCGCGCGAGTACTCTTTGTCGTTGATGCGGGCAATCATTTCAAGATCGTAAACGCCGGACTGATCGGTGGCGCGGTCTGCCAATTCATCCGGGGTGATGATGTAGGGGCCGAAGGAAGAGGCGAAGTCTTTGCCCTTGGCCGGGCCGAGGCCGACTTTCATCTCCTGGCGTTGCACATCGCGGGCGGACCAATCGTTGAAGATGGTGAAGCCGAAGATATGGTTGAGAGCATCTTCAGTTTTGATGTCGCGACCCGGTTTACCGATGATGGCTGCGACTTCAAGCTCGAAATCGAGGGCTTCGGTGTAGCTGGGCATGGGCACATCTTCATCGGGGCCGTAAACGGCGTGAGGGTTGGAGAAATAAAAGACGGGAACCTCATACCATTCTTTGGGCATCTGTCGGCCGCGGTTGGCATGGGCGGTAGCTACGTGTTCTTCAAAGGCATAAAAGTCGCGTAGAGTATTGGGACGAGCAAGGGGTGTATGAATCTTTATCTCGTCCAGTTGCCAAGACAAGGTGGACTGATCATTGGGTTGCCATCTATTGGGATTGGTTTCAAGGAAGGCCTGAAAATCTCCTGGATGGTCTTCAACTGCAACGAGATCAGTGACGCGATCGCCTTTGCCAAGGATACCCAGATGAATAGACGTTTCGCCAGGTGGGGAGAAGGAGAGGTAACGCATGAATAAAGAAAGGGCAATACATTGTCCAAGCTACGCTTGGCCTTGTGCCCCTACATTTGATTAGAGGTTGCCGCGGCGTTGTTGTTCGAGTTCGAGAGATTCGAAGAGGGCCTGGAAGTTGCCTTTGCCAAAGCCACGCGAACCACGGCGTTGGATGATCTCGATGAAAGAGGTGGGGCGGTCCTGGATGGGTTTGGAAAAGATCTGCAGCAGGTAACCTTCGTCATCGCGGTCTACGAGAATGCCCAATTCGTTGATGGCGTCAATGGATTCCTGGATCTCGCCAACGCGGTCGGGCAAGACTTCATAATATTCGTCCGGCACACGCAGGAACTCAATGCCGTTGGCCTGTAATTTTTGGACCGTATCGAGAATGTCTCCCGTGGTGATTGCAATGTGCTGTGCACCCGGGGTCATATAGAAATCGAGATATTCTTCGATTTGGCTTTTGCGTTTGCCCTCGGCTGGTTCGTTGATGGGGAATTTGATGCGCCCGTTGCCATTCTCCATAACCTTGGACATCAAAGCGGAATACTCGGTGCTGATGTCTTTGTCGTCAAAATGGAGCAGTTGGCGGAAGCCCATGACCTGGTGGTAGAAGTTGACCCAGTAATCCATTTTGCCCAATTGGACATTGCCTACAATGTGGTCGATGGACGCGATGCCAACCGACTCGGCTTCAAAATCAAGAGGTTGATAGGTAGGGCCAAATGGGCCTGAATAGTCGCTGCGATCTACAAAGACGTGTAAGACTTCACCATAGGTGTGGATGGCGGAGGTGCGCAGCACACCGAAATCATCTTCCTCTTCACGCGGGGCCCAGGCCGCTTCTGCGCCGCGTGAAGTGGTGACTTCAAAGGCCTGCTCTGCATCGCCCACTTCCAGGGCAATGACCTTGACGCCATCGCCATGCACCATGTGGTGGCTGGCTAGCGGGCTGGATGGGCCATAGGGTGCGGAAACTATGATGCGAGTTTTGCCGGATTCCAGTACGTATGAAGCAAAATCGCGGTTGCCGGTTTCCAAACCGGAATAGGCAACGGGTTTAAAGCCAAAGCCTTTCCACCAGTAGTACATGGCCTGCTTGGCATTGCCAACGTAAATATGAATATGATCGACCGCACGGATTTGTAGGAAATCGCCTTCTTCGGTAATGGGGCGAGTGTCCGGGGCATCAACCTGAACCATTGAACCTCCTTCTAAATTGTGAGTTGGGTGATTGAGTGGATTATAACTGATGGGAAATGGGGGGTTGGTAATTGGGAATTAGTAAGTGGGGAAAGTTATTGGTTAGTGGTTATTTTGGATGAGAGGTTGTTTACCTATCGCACGATTTCGAACTCCCATCGATAAGCGAGGATTTCCCCTGCTTCTGTTTTTATCCACACTTCAGCGGTATGCACACCTGGACGGAGCTTTAGGTTCCAGCTGATCCAGAACGGACCCGCATCATACAATTCTCCTGTGGGTTCACCAGTAATTGGATCAACAATTACCCCGCCTAAGATGCCTGAGGCAGCTTCTTGTAGTTGATTGGATATGAGGTTGCCATCTAAGATCAGGATAACATTTTCACTAGCCACCTGGGGGTACGCATGATAAATCCCATCATATACTTCCGCGAAGGTTTCTATCATAATTCCTCTGAGCGGACCAAAAAATCCGTCACGAGAATCTTCGTATTCTGCAAAACTCATTTTGCTATCTGGCTGTGGCAAGACATCATTAATAAAATAGGGAAATTCTCCGGTCAGAGGTGTGGGTTGGGTATCGATTTCCAGGAAGTCCATACCTTCCTGATAGGAAGCAGAGGAGCAACCTGCTATTAAGAGCATGACAAAGCTTGTTACAACGAGTAACATGGAGGGATAAGATGATCTAGTAATTATGGAATTTAATTTTTGGCGCTTCCACATAGACTAAACCTATTGGGATGTTGAAAGACCCAAATATTCTACCCCTTGTGAACTTCTACTCGTTTTGTTTGCGTAAGTAACTCAGTGTTTGACCCAGGCCGAGGACCAATAATAAGGCCAGGGCCAGCGCCCCCAGGAAGCTTAGCTCCAATTGGATGGATAACGCAACCAGAATGAGTGTAATACTAACTAGGGCAACCTGCCCGAGGCGTTTCAGGTGTACCATTTCCAGGCCGGGCGCATCGGGATGTTGGGGGATGTCCTTGAGGCGTTTGGTGAAATGTCCCAGGTCCCAGGCAGCCAGGCCAGAGATCACACTCAGCGCCAGCAATAGAGGGTTTACATCCAAAAAGCTGCCCAGCGCGGCTAGCAGAAAACATAGCGCGAAACCAAAATTCCCCGGCCAGGATTGAGGCAGTTGCTGAAGCGCCAGCCATACCAACCCAACGCCGATAGCAAACCATATGCCAACATATATATCCACCAACCAGAAACCCACTGCAATGAAAAGCGTTGAAACAATGATGGCAAAGATAGCTAAATAACGCGAGAGGGTCAGATCGTTCATAACAAGCCCGCCGTTTGATACCAAAGTGGCACATTATTGAGGGCCGCGTGGGCGGCATTCTCGAAGGTGGTGTTGACATCCCAGTCCATTACAAAGATGCCCGCCTGGCGCAACTTGTTTAATAAGAGGCCGCGCTCAACGCTTGCAATACGGGCGGCTAAGGCCACGTTCTCGTTGTCTTCCAGTAGGGGACGTTCGAATGAGATCGGATTGGGGCTAACGACCAGGATTTGGTAACCGCGGGCGCGTAAGCCGAGCAGCATACCTTCGTCACCATCCATTAAAGGGCTGATGATGACTAATTGGGAATTGGAGGGGAAGAGGCGCGTGGGCAGGTTTTCCATGGAACCGAAAACAAGACTATTGCCCAGAGTGGCGCGTGCGAGGGAGCGCATGATGCGTTCACGCTGGACTTTGCCATAGGCCGGATAGGTCCAATCCAACAAGCTTCCGTAGAGCAGTAAACCAACCCGGTTGCCTGTACGCAGGAAGGTTTCAGCCAGGGATGCGGTTGCCATAACCCCATGCTCAAAAAGGGATTGGTCAGCATATTTGACATTGACACGAAAACGTGCATCCAGGATCAGGCCCACGTCGACCACGCGTTCCTGCTCAAAGATCTTGGTGAACAAGATATTGCTGTGCCGGGCAGTTGTGTTCCAGTCGATCCAGCGCAAAGAGTCGCCAGTCTGATATTCACGCAGCCCGAAGAATTCGACGCCAGGGCCACCGATGCGCGCAGGAACCTGCCCGGAAAAAGTACGTGTGCGGTTGGGGCGAATAGCGATACGTTTGAGTGGTGGTGTTTGGGGAATAAAGAAAACCCGCCCAGGAGCCGGTACACGTGTTTGGCGCTGGAACAAATCGAATGGGTCACGACTTGTCACAGTTATGTCGGGGAGGCCGTAATAGCCGCGTGCGCCTGTAACTGTGTGGTCGATTTCAATCGTTTTATCTCGTGGAAGAAAAAGAGCATATTCCTTTTCTCCTTCCAGTGCTTTAAGGCCATCCGGCAAAAAGCTGGTCAGGTGCAGGTCTTCCTGATCCGTCCCGTTATTGCGGAGGCTAAGTTGAATCGAAACTTCTTCCCCAGGGGAGGCGCGATCGGTGTTGACCAAGCGGGATATTTGGAATTGGGGTTCAGCGGGGCTAAAGAATAAACCGGCAAGGATATAAACAACAAGAGGGATTAGCAAGGTGAGCAATAGCCCATTGAGCAAACCAAGGCCAAGTAACAATCCTCCCCAGACCAGAACCCCCAAAAAAGTTATGCGGTTCATGCACCTGACTCTATGACGGGAACTGGTTGGCTGTCAAGAATGGCAGTGATAATCTCTTCCGCGGCAAAACGTTTGAGCCACAGGTCCGGTTTGAGGATGAGGCGGTGGACGAGGGCCGGGATGGCAAAATCTTTGATGTCATCCGGGAGTACAAAACCGCGATCCGCTAAGGCCGCGGCGGCGCGGGAAAGTTTTAACAAGGCCAGCGAACCGCGCGGGCTGGCGCCCACGGAGACTTGTTTGTCCGCCCGCGTGCGACTGACGATGTCGATGATGTATTGGTTTAGGTCGGGATTGATATGCACTTCTTCCACGGCAGCCCGCAGCTGAAGCAATTCTTCTCCATTTGTGATGCGCTTGATCTCCACGTCATCTGTGCGCCGGTCCCTGCGGCGTTCGAGCATCTCAAGTTCATCTTTGGCTGAAGGATAGCCGACCGAGACTTTCATAATGAAGCGATCAAGTTGGGCTTCGGGCAGGGGGAAGGTGCCCTCGTACTCAATGGGGTTTTGTGTGGCAAGCACGATAAAAGGCTTCGGTAAGGGCTGGGTTTCGCCCTCCAGCGTGACCTGCCCCTCTTGCATGGCCTCCAGTAAAGCAGATTGTGTTTTGGGTGAGGCGCGATTGATCTCGTCTGCAAGGATAATGTTGGCAAAGATAGGTCCCTTGCGCAGCTCAAATTTGCTTTGCGAACGGTCAAAAACGTAGCCACCAGTGATATCTCCGGGCAGGAGGTCGGGAGTAAACTGGATGCGGCGGAAATCTAAACCGAGCGCCGTTGCCAGGCTTTTTGCCATGAGGGTTTTGCCCAGCCCCGGGTAGTCTTCGATAAGGACGTGCCCACCAACCATGACCGCTGTAATGATCTGGTTGAGCAATTCCCGTTTGCCGATAATGGCCTTTTCCACTTCCTTAATGATCTCTTCGCCAAGTGCAGCAACGGTGCGAGGGTTATTGCTCATTATCTAACTCCAATTCAGATTCGAGGTAATCAACGATGGGTTCGTAACCCAATTCCTGGAGTGAATGGGTCTTTCCTAGATTGAAGCGAGGCAGCACTTGTTGAAAGCGACGGTAGTTGACACGCGACAAACGCAGGTCCAGGAATTTGAGGATGTGATCGGGGGTCTTTGCTTTACCAGCACGAGCGCGTTCACGCACCTGTTCGATGCTCTCCACTTCTTTATGGGCGATGACAGCCAGGGTGAGGTCACCCAATTGGCGGGCCATGTGGAGTTGAAAATACTGGCCCTCCTGAGAAAGTTCGATCCAGCGCGCCCAGGTCTGCAGTCGACTACGATCCTCTACCGGTTGTTCAATCTCTTCATGGCTGCGTTTGCGCCTGATGTAAAGGCTGCGAAAGGCAACCAAAATGCCCACACCTATGAGTGCAGCCCATTGCAAGCTTTGGGGGATGCTCAGATAGAGCAATTGTAGTAAAGAAAGGAAAAGATAAAAGGGCTGGACAATACTTTCCCGAAAGATTTCGCGAAGGAATAAAGCCGCAATAGCCAGGATAAGAACAAGGACAAAAGCTAATATCAGGGTGCGGGAACGGTTCATGTGCTGGTTTGAGCGTGAAGCACGATGGCACTCAGGCAATCAATGGCTTGTGTTTCTTGTTGTGGATCGGGCTGTTTATTCCCATAACGCACCTGCTCAAAAAGACGCGTCAATTGCTGGACCTCTTGATTAGGCAGTCCCAAAGCACCCAGCCTGCGTTCAAATTGCCGTGGGGTCATAGCCTCGTGACGTTGGATACCGCGCGTGGCATTGAGGGTGCGGCTCATGTCTACGTAACAGCGTTTGATGGTGTCGCCGATATCGGCGCCTGCATAGAGATCGTCGAGGGCTTCCTGTGCGTCCTGGGCGATCTCCTGTAAAGGCGTGGTCCGGAAGAAGCGCATGTAAATGTATACACCTAGTCCAGTAAGGACCAGTAATATGAAAAAACTAACTGCGTAAACCAGCCACTCTGGAGGGCTATTTGGGGCCACAACAACAGGGTCGCCCAATACCTCTTCACCCCCCGCATTGGGAGCAAGGAGTTGGTCTAAATTGACGCGCCGCGAAAAATTCAATATCAGATAATAGATCGTGAGCATCCAGAGCAGCAGAGTGAGATAACGCCGAAAGCCCTGGCGCATTTCTGGTCTGAAGATGAACAGGATGATAGACAAGGGAAACAGCACATAGCCGAGGATATATATGGCAATGATAATAAAGGCGCGGACGTCTGGACTTACAAATTCATCAAGGGGGCTATCGTTAAATTGGCTACGTTCTGGGAATAATTGGAAGCGTTGACTTGGTTGTAGATCCAAGTCAGGCAAACTGGCGGACAAGATCACGAGAGCAAGCAGCGCGATGGCTGCAAGGGCCAGGAACCAGGTTTTGTTGCCAGGGACCATTATCCTCCTTAGCGATCTTGTGCTTAATCATTTGCACGTTGGCCCAGGCATTGCCGGACCAACGTGCAGTGATGCCCAATGCTGCCGGGCAGGTTTGAATTGTTAAGTGCTGTGTTCAGTCAGTGGCTGCTAATCTGTGAGGATAGCGCCATCCGTGACCTTAATGCCAGCAAACGCAGGTGAAAAGACCACTTCGGTATTGCCATTCTTACCGACTGTGAGGAAACCTTCTACACGCTTGTTGTCATACACGAAGATGTACTGGTAACGACCAGCGACCATATCCAGGCGGTTAAGGCCGGGAGAGATGCTGAAGAAGAACGTGGTCGGGCCGATCAAGGTAACATCAAGTGTTTCGGAATAGTGATTGGCGATGCGGAAGCGTACTGGATTGATAGAATCAAAGTCATCGTAAATGAGACGTTCACAACTCTTAATAGTGAACTTGGTGGTGCCATTCTTTTTGACATCCAACACGCCGGTAAACAACTGTCCGTCACAGGTCTCGTAAGAATAGAAGTAGTCACCAGAAACGATGGCGCGGAATTTGTTGGTGCCCAATTCCAAGTTGAGTGTATAGGTCTCGGGGCCAACCAGTTCCATCGTTATGGCTTCATCAATATGGACATTGATGACGATCTTGGGTTCAACGACTTCTTCGTCACAAGGCGGAATAATCAATTCTTGATTATTATCTTCCACCGTGATCTCCCCGGCAATTTCGATGTCACACTCATCCACCTCGATAAAATAATCGTAAGTGCCAGCATTAACAGTTTTGTTGATCTTACCGGGTGAAAGGGCGAATTTAAAGTCCTTGGGACCTTCGAGTGTGATGGTGACACCATCTTCGGTGTTGTTATGGATGAAAAGCTCGTATTTTTCGTCCTGGAGGGCAGGGGCAAATGCTGTGGTGAAAAGAATCGCCAGCATTGAAACCAGGAAAGCAGATCGCTTAATCATAGAATACTCCGTTTCACAAATCGAACAACCGTTTGGTTGCGGGGCAAGTGCCCCAAATTTCGAAGCGGGATTCTATCACATATCAAATAAAGAGAATAAGTCGTGGGTACTGGCATTTTCAGGTGTTTTTAATGTTTCTGTAAAACGGAATCCAATTAATTACGCCTGAGGGAGGAATGAGGTTCAAGCTTATTCCTCCAAAAATAAGCCATCCACGCTCAAATAACGCTGGCCACTATCTGCCAGCGTGCAAACGATGGTCTTCCCAGCGTTTGCGGGGCGTTGGGCGATCTCCAGTGTAGCTTGCACAACCGCACCAGAAGAAATGCCCACCAGCATGCCTTCGGTGCGGGCCAGGCGGCGGCACATGGCAAAGGCCTGTGCTTCGCTGACGAGATAAATCTCATCGATGATTTCCCGGTCAAGCACTTCAGGAACAAAGCCGGGAGCGGTGCCCATCATGCGGTGGGGCTGGAATTTGCCTTGGGAGATGAAAGGAGCTTCTTCAGGTTCGATGGCGATAAGCTGCACAGCAGGGTTTTGTTCTTTGAGATAATGGCCTGCTCCGCCAATGGTGCCGCCTGTGCCCAGGGCCGAAACCAGAATATCGACCTTGCCATCCGTATCCTCCCAGATCTCAGGGCCGGTGTTTGTGTAATGAGCTTTGGGATTGGATGGATTGCTGTGCTGGCCGACGTAAAAATAGTCCGGGTTGGCTTCAAGCATCTCTTGCAATTTGCGACGTGCCCCGGCAGTACCTTCTGCGGCCGGAGTAAGCACCAGTTCAGCGCCAAAAGCGGCCAGGACCTGACGGCGTTCCATACTCTGGATCTCGGACATGACGAGGATGGCGCGGTAACCTCTGATGGCAGCAATGAAGGCCACGGCCATGCCGGTGTTGCCGCTGGTAGCTTCGATAAGGGTGCTGCCTGGCCCCAGACGTCCTTCCGCTTCAGCGTCATTGATGATCTGCAAGACGGGCCGATCTTTGATGCTGAGAGGATTAAGGAACTCACATTTGGCGAAAACCTGATGATCGGGAGCCAGCCGCCCCAAACGCACCAGAGGTGTCTTGCCGATAAATTCAGTGATGTCATTAAAATATTGCATTGTGGCTCCCAGACTGTTGAAATCTCGTGAAGCTTATCACTGAATCAGCAGAAAAAACCGGGCATGGTGTAATATTACCCAAATGGGTAATCACCCATATATCTAAACCTATTGGAGAGATAGATGGCGAAGGATTATGCCCAGATGGGCTACACTGAAATGCGGCGCGAAGACCGGGCAGTTGAAGATGACGCCTGGATCAAGGCGTATTTAGGGGAAGCGGCGATGGGGGTACTGGCGACCTCTTACGAAGGCCAGCCTTTCATTAACAGCAACCTATTCGTGTACGACGAGGTGGAACACGCCATTTACATGCATACGGCGCAGGTGGGCCGCACGCGGGCCAACCTTGATGCCAACCCCAGGGTGTGTTTCCATACCTTCAGCATGGGACGCTTGTTGCCTGCTGATGAAGCCCTGGAATTCAGTGTGGAATATGCTGGGGTGATGGTGTTTGGGGAAGTGGTTATCGTGGAGGAGAACGAAGAAAAGGAACGTGGTTTGCAGCTTTTGCTGGATAAATACGCCCCACATCTGCGCCCTGACCGTGATTATCGCTCAATCACCCCAGAGGAATTAAAACGCACTGCAGTGTATAAGATCAGGATCGATGAATGGGTGGGGAAGAAAAAGGAAGTTGAAGAGGATTTTCCGGGTGCGTTCATATATAATGAAAATGGAAAGTAGAGGCTTATCGTTCCGCGACCAGCGATACAATTTTGCGTATAAGCTAGTAGATAAACGAACGGAGAAATAAGATGACTGAAGACAAGGACATTGTACAAGAAGTAGACGAAGAATTGGACGCGCTGGACCAAGAAATGGATAGTGGTGATTCGGCCTGGGATTGGGGCGGATCGAATTCATGGATCTGGGGTTTGGCCTTAATCGCGGTTGGCGGATTGCTGCTGTTAGGCAATTTCACTGATTTTAATTTCATTGATGTGAGTAACTGGTGGGCCATTTTTATCCTGGTGCCGGGCATCTCAATGCTGGCAAACGCATTTAGTGCCTCACGGCGTGGTCGTTCCGGGGGTGGACAGGCCATTTGGGGTGGTTTCCTGGTGTTGCTGGCGCTGTCGTTCTTCCTCAATATCTCTTTCGCCCTGATCTGGCCGGTGTTCCTGATTCTGGCCGGGGCAGGCTTGTTGTTCCGGGCTTTCTAGTTCCGGCTTTAGACTGATAGTGAAGAAACCAACCTGTTCAGGTTGGTTTCTTTTAATTATTCACGCAAAGTATGCCAAGGGCGCGAAGTTTAATCTAGACGTGGCGGGCGGCTAGCTCCGTGACAAAGCTATTGACCTCGAGGTCGATCTTGCGGCTGGCATCTCTATAATTCTCGCTGGTGTATTCCAGGGGCGAAAAGACGCGGTCAAAATCTATCCCGAATAGACTGGCATCTGTCACAAATGAGCCAGAGCGTACCTGCAAACCAACGTCATCGGGCAGACGCAACTTTACGTTGGTGACGAAGCCCATATAACGGAGATGGGTTTCGCCTTCGGGTATGTCCGCGCTGGTGAGGTCCAGGTCAGCGTCACCAACGAAGAACGAGGTTTCTTCATCATTGACCTGCCAGTCGCCATAGCGGTCGATCTCGCCAATGAAACGAAAACGCACGTTGGTGCCATCGGGGGCGAAGTTGGGGCGCAGGATGATCCACAGACCACCAGCCATCAAAGCTAAGGGCCAAAAGATGGCCCAGGTGTCGAGGTTGAACAGTCGGGCGGTAAATAGCACCACACCAAGAAGGATAAGAGCAATGCCAAGGAAAGAGCCGGGATTACGCATGGGGGAGACTCCAGAAGGTTAGTCGGATTTAGTAGGAAGATACTTGTACTTATTGTATCCAATAAGAGGGTGCTTTGGAAATTTGTTAAGGGATGGGAAGGACCCCATCACTGACTTTGCATTGGATGGCTTCAGTGGGAGTTGGGATTATTGTTTCATCAATAAAAGTATTACCGTGTTCATTCAAGGCTTCGAAAGGCCAAAGAGGTCTGACGAGCACTTCATAGGTTAGATTTCCTTGACTATAAATGCCGTTCTTGATTTCTTTTGCCAGCCAATCAGTAACAAAATCCCCTTCGATAATTATTGGATATGAATCAATAATTGGAATGCCCTCTATAAACTCTTCGACCTCTGGGTGTTGCTCTCTACGAATCTGAACTAATTGATCTAAAGACATTGTGTTAATGGGCCAGGCTTGGCTATTTATTTCTCCATAAGGAGTTTGCAACCACAGAATCAATTTTTCAGGTTGGTAAGGCTCTAGACCTATGGGCGAGAAGGATGCAAGAAGCTTGTATGTATCCGCTATGGCAGGCAATACGACGGGGGGCGGAGAGGGCCAGAGCCATTCATCAAGATCAAAATCCCAAACAAACCTTTCAAGGGCTTGATTCCATGAGGTATTTGATCGCCAGCTGTCTACGGCAATGTGGGTATATTGAGATCCCTCAAAGGGGGGACGATATGTAGTGTAGTCATAATCAAAATATCCAACTTGGTCAATTGTGTTAAGCAATTTACAGGTTTCTTCTCTAGATAAGGCCTTAGTTAATGGTTTAAATGTAAACCATTCTGATTGCGGGTTGGAAATAATTAGTTGCTTGTCCCCAAATAAGATTAGTTCTGGAGGAAAGTCATAGGAGCCACCACCATCACCAGGAGATTTATCTACAAATATTTGAATTGATTGAGGCACCCATGTGTGATCTTGTAAAGGAGGCACGAGTGTACTTGTCGGTGAAGGTGTAAGTAGGCTATGTTTAAAAGCTTCGTTGGTCAACTCAAAAGGAAAAGGTGTTTTTGGAGTGGGAGTGTGACTTGGGATGCTGCCGGCATGCACGCCAACGATATACGGCCAATCTGTTGTACTCGAAGGGGTAAAGAGGGTCGATAGTAGAAGTTGGTGAGGGGATGGTTGTGGCTGAAGGGACCTGTGGGTGTATAAGTAAGCGTAAGGATTTGAGGACTTGGGGGTGAATTGGTACAGCCTGATTGAAAAACCATGGTTGCGAAGACCCCCAGATTAATTATCTTCTTACAGGGCATATTCCTCCCAACGATAGGTCTTAGGAATCAATCCAGGGATGAGACCGTTCCCAATCACCAAAATATACGAACTCGTTGAGGGCTTTGCGTTGACGGGGGGCGGTTTCGCGTTCGGCTAAGTCTTCATCAAGCTGATCGGGTGTGCCTAGATATCCTAAGGCTAACATGGTGACGGGGTCGTAGTCCTCAGGGATGTTGAAGGCTTCGTAGGCTTTCTGGCGGCTGAAGCCGGCCATGGGGTGGGCGTAGAGGTTCATGGAGACAGCCTGGGTGAGCAGGTTGGAGATGGCCATACCGAGGTCGTGGCGGGCATGTGCGTTATCCCGATGTTTATAGTCAAAGAAGGTCTTGGCGATGGCGAGGATTAAAACAGGGGCGTCTTTGGCCCAGCGGCTGTTGCCTTCAGAGAGAAGGTCAAGCAGCTGCTGATATTCGTTCGGGTGGTCTTTGGTAGCAACGATAAACACCCAGGGTTGCTCGTTGCGTGAGGAGGGCGCCCAGCGAGCAGCTTCAAAGAGTGAAAGCAGATTTTCATGGCTGACCGGTTTGTCTGCAAAGGCGCGAGGGCTCCAGCGCAGTTCGATGAGTTCGTGAATAGGGTGCTGGTTGTCTGCAGCTTTGGGCATAGTAGCTCACTCGATTATTCGGATGCAGCAGTTCCGGCTTCTAGTTCCTGCAAAAATGACAAGGTAGCTTCGACGATGGCAGCCTGCTGGGAATCGGCATCAATTGTGGGGGTGAAATCGTTACGCTGATTGCCATACCAAGCGTACTGGGCGTGGTTGCCCCCTTCTATTAAAACATACTCAGTACTGGCCGGGAGCAAGTATTTGTTGTCGGCAACTTCTTGCACGGTAACGAGGCCATCTTGAGAAGCGTGGATAGAGATCACATCGATGGATTGGCTGGAAAGGTTTTGGTCTTCTGCCGGGTAGGCGGCCCATAAAACCAGTCCATCCACGTCTTGAATATGCGTGTTGGTGAACTCGGCGGCGACCACGCCACCCAGCGAGTGCCCGCCCACGGCCCAGGTTTCGATATTGGGGAAAGCGGCAATGACTGGTTCGGCGGCATTGGGTTGCCAATTGGCCAATGCAAAGCGCACAGGCAGCAGCACGACGAGATAGCCCTGCTCGGCAATATCCTGAGCGAGAGGGGCGTAAGCTCGCGGGTCAATACGTGCACCGGGGTAGAAGATCAGGCCGGTACGTGGTGTGCTGTTCGCTGGGGTAAAAACCACCCAGCGGTCGTCTTCAACGGAAACCAGGTCACTTGATTCCAGGGCGGGTAGGGCCTCTGCAACGGGCTGACGGGCAAAATTGGCCCAACGATAAAACCGGTAGCCCGTTCGTGCCCCCAGATAGATGACGGGGATAAGGATGATTCCCAAGGCGATGAGTAGGAAACGTCTTCGTATAGACATAAGAACCTGTGTGACTGTTTCAGAAATTGGGCGCAATTCTAGCATAGCCCTTTTTGGTGTTTATGAGCGACTCATGTGTAAATGGCAATAAGAATATGGGTATTGCAGGAATACCAGGGGATGGGCAAATGGACCTATCCGCAATACAATGAAGCTGCAAAATGGATAGTGTGTGTAAGAGGAGAAGGAAGAAATGAGAAAGGTTTTACTATTATTAGGTTTGAGTGTCTGGCTGCTGGCGGCCTGTAACTTTAGCGGGGGCCAGGCTGCTGATACATTAGATGTGAACGCGGCCAGTACACAAGTAGAGCTAACTGTAGCGGCCCAGTTTACCAGTGACCAGAGCGCGATTGAAACCATTGTAGCGGGGACTGCAGGGCCGGATGGGCAAGCGCCCCCTCCACCACCCCCGGATCAGAATCAGGATGAGCCACCTCCACCCCCATCGCCTGAACCCACTGCCACCGAGACGGTTGCCGAAACGCCAACCGAAACAACAACACCGACCCCTCAACCAACCGCAACGCTCTCCGGGGATGACCCGAAAAAAGACCTGGGCGCGCCCAGTTGGACCGATAATTTTAGCAATAGTAATAACTGGTTTGGTTATGATGAAGGGGACTCAAAGGTCGAGGTCAAGGGAGGCAAGTTGGAATTCACCGTCAAGCCTGCCTCTTCTGGAACTTTATGGACTGTTGCCCTGCCGGATCTGAGTAACTTCTATATAGAAGTTATTGCCAAGACACCTGCCGCGTGTAGTGGAAAGGATCGTTATGGTCTATTGTTGCGTGCGCCTGATCCCAGTAAAGGCATGATCTTTGAGTTCTCATGTGATGGATCCTATCGCATCGCCAAATGGGATGGTGCCACCTGGAGTGAGATAAAAAGCTGGACAGCCAGCGGCAATATCAATGCCGGGCCAGACCAGACCAATCGCATGGGCGTTAAGGCTGTGGGCAATACCTTCCAATTGTACGTAGATGGAGTTTTGTTAACCGAGGTGACGGACAACGAGTTCGGCTCCGGGCGTTTTGGGTTGGTGGCTGGCTCTGATGCGACGGCCAACCTGCTGATCGAGTTTGATGATATGGCCTATTGGAATTTGCCGTAGATATTCCTGAAATATACAAAGAGACCTGTCTTGACAGGTCTCTTTGTTGTTAAGCGGTTGCCTGGGCGGCACGGCGCTCGTATTGCAGCCCGACAAAGCTGATAAACAAAGCGAGGCCGATCAGGGAGGCTGTTACAAGGAAGGTGTCTTGCATACCTCCCAGTTGGAAAACAGGGGAAGCGGTGGTGGCTCCGCCGGGTAAGGGGGCGTTGTTATAAGCTAGCGTACGAAAAGCCCAGAAAGCCCCGAGGAGGGCAATGCCGGTGGTTTGCCCCAGTGTGCGCGTGATGGAAAGCAGGCCCGAAGCGATGCCCAGGCGTTCATTGGGGACGGCACCCATGATTGCGCTGTTATTAGGGGACTGGAAGATGCCCATGCCAATACCAATGGGTGCCATGCGCAGGAGATAACCGATTTCGCTAGTATCTGTGGAGAGGGTGGTCATGGCGAGATAGCCGGATGCGATAACCAGCAGTCCGGTAATGGTGATGGGGCGCGTGCCAAAGCGATCGGAAAGGGAACCGGAGATGGGTGCAGTGATGCCCATGGCAATGGGCACGATGGCGAACAGGATGCCAACTTTCTGGGTTGTGAATCCCAGAACATTCTCTAAATAAAAGGGTACCAAAATGAGTGCCCCGGCAATACAGATAAATGTGAGCAGGCCGGTAGAGATATTGACGGTAAATAAGGTGGTGCGGAAGATGTGCAGGTCGATCATGGGCTGTTCGGCATGCATTTCTATATAAATGAAGATAAAGAGGAAAAGCACCCATACAGCCAGGAGAACCAGCACAAGCGGGTCGTTGAGGCCGAGATTTTGACCGAGTGTCAGGCCTAGCAACAAAGCCAATAAACTGATGAATAGCGTGATCGCTCCAGCAAAATCAAAACGTTGGCCCCCTTCCGGGTGGAAGTCTGGAATGAAACGCAGGGCCATGATCGTGCCGATAATGCCGATGGGCAGGTTAACAAAGAAGATCCAGTGCCAATTGAGGTTTTCAATGATGAAACCACCCAGCACAGGACCAGTGACAATGCCAATAGAGACTAAGGAACCGTTGATGCCCAGGGCGCGGCCACGCTCCTGAGGGGGGAAGGATTCTGTGACGATGGCAAAGCCCAGGGCCAGGACCATGGAAGCTCCTACAGCCTGCACAACACGGAAGGCGATCAGCCAATGCACGGTGGGAGAGAAACCACATAATACGGAACCGATGGTGAAAACCACGAAGCCAGCAGTGAAGATCTGCTTTTTACCGATCATGTCTCCCAGGCGACCAACACTGAGCATGAGGGTGGTTTGGGTGAGGAGGTAAGCGAGGACAACCCATTGCACTGTGGGGAAGTCGGTTTGCAGCTCGCGCACGAGTGTGGGCAGGGACACGTTGACGATCGAACCATCGACCGTGGCAAGAAAAAGACTCATGCCGACAGCTGCCATAACGTACCATTTGCGCGAATAATCCACTGCTTGGGAAGCTTGCATACCTGTCCTTAAAAAGAGAAGGGACGAACCGGGTCCGCCCCAACGAATATGGTAATTTTATCAGGGAAATAAACTGCTCAGGCTGAGCGGTGTATCTGCTGCTTCATTAACCTTGCTTAGTTACAAGCTGACGGCAAAATGTTCTGAGATTCACAGGCCATTTATAATTAAAATTGTGTAACCTTTTAGTACTAGTTTACGTTATTTGGGCATATATCTATTTTGGTGTGCAATTGTTTCTGATACAATTGCGCCCAATTTTTAATTCGAGGAGGAAGAAGTGAAACCTTTGAAACAAACCCGTTTATTCTTTTTTGGTCTGGCGATATTGCTGGCCTCTGTAGCCTGTGGCCTGGGTGATGTAACCGGCTTGATCGGTGGAGGCGGGGCATCTGGCCCAGAAGGCTCTGTATACTATGATGACTTTTCGAGTACGTCGAGTGGTTGGGCCCAGTATGATGACTTCGATGGCATCAATGACTACGCCGATGGCACTTACCGTATCCTGGTGAACGACACTGAGTATTTCTCCTGGAGCATCATCGACGAAACTTTCAGTGATGCCAGTATTGAAGTTCAGGTTGTGGGAATGGGCGGCCCCTTTGATGCCGAGGCTGGCATTATATGCCGCTATGTGGACGATAATAATTTCTATTTAATGACCATCACTGCGGATGGGTTCTATGCCATTTCGAAGTTCGTCAATAATGAATTCACAGCGCTAACCGGTAATGGTGATTACGCTGAAAGCAGCCTTATCAATCAGGGTAATTCGAGCAATGCCTTGCGTGCGGACTGTGTTGGTTCAACTCTGAGCCTGTATGTGAATGGGACACTGGTGGACTCGGTAACTGACTCGTCTTTAACCAGTGGTGATGTTGGTCTGGTAGCCGGTACGTTCACCGAACCGGGGTCTGATATCATTTTCGACGACTTTACTGTTTATAACCCCTAAGAAATAGAGTTCAAAAATAATAAAACGCCCGGCATCGCCGGGCGTTTTTGCTTTTACAAGCTATTTCATTTAATATGCAGTCATATGCCGCCCGGATTGCACGAATTGGGTATGCGGTGTAAAGTGGGGCATGATGTTCAAGCAATGTGTGACCTTGCATAAATCCTGGTTTTCTATCCTTCTGCTGGCATTTTTTATAGGTGCCTGTGCAGCCCCGCCTACCGCGGAAGAGGATAAATCCTTGCCGGTTTTGCCTACCCTGCCAACCGAAGAAGAAGATGTGCTTGCGCCTCCCGCTTTGGTGGTTCCTGAGGAAGAAGTCAATCCCATAGAAGAAAGCAGCGGACAACAAAGCCCTCAAGAATTGCTGGAGGCCGGCAATGCTGCAGAAGTGGCAGGTGATCTCGAGTCTGCATTGGGCTATTATGACCTGGCAATCCAGACAGCTCCAGAATACCCGGAAGCGTATTACACGCGGGCGCGTTTGTTCGCCGATTTGGCCCAGCCCTTGCTGGCGATAGAAGACTATAACCGGGCTATCGAACTGCAGCCGCAATGGGCATTAGCTTTCTATGGGCGCGGCGTGGCTTATTTTAATGCGGGAGACGGACAGCAGGCTGTGCTGGACCTGTCGGAAGCGATCCGCATCGATCCCACTATTGCCGAGGCCTACCGCGATCGCGCCATTGTGGAACGCGGTTTGTACCTGCCCGAGTCGGTGATCGCTGATTTGCAAGTGTATCTGGCGCTGGCCCCTGATGCAGAAGACCGGCCGGATATTGAAGCCTTGATTGGTGAATTGGAAGATGAGATTCTGCGCCTTGAAGTTTCTACGGAAGGCTTACCCTTTTTTGACGATTTCAGTGACAACTTGGCAAGCTGGTTCGACTCTACCGTACCGGAGTTGGGTGAAGTGGGCGAGGGCAAGCTGGACAGCGGCGGCTATCGTATTACCGTTGATGATGATCGTTTTGCCATTTGGGCGCGTACCGGGGCAAGTTTTACTGATATAGCTATTAATGTAGATGCGACCAAAGTTGGGGGGGATGATGATAATTTTTATGGTGTGATCTGTCGCTATCAGAATATTGAGAATTTTTATGCTCTACTGGTGAGCAGTGATGGCTTCTATGGCATCGCCAAACGCCTTGACGGGGGTTCATTGGAGGCTTTCCGCGGTGGTCTGGAGCCAAGTGATGTGATCAATAAGGGCAGCGGGACCAATCGCATTCGGGCAGTGTGTGCACAGAGTACGATCAAGCTGTACGTCAATGATGTGTTGTTGATGCAGGTCACGGATAGCTCGATTCCCTTTGGGGACGTGGCGATGATCGCGGGTACTTACGATGTGCCCGGTACGGATATCCTGTTTGACAATTGGCAGGTAGAAGCGGCTTTGCCAACAGATTGATTTGAGTAATTGGGTTTTACAGCTATTGATTTGATATATAAAGACCAGCCCAACGGCTGGTCTTTCCTTTTGCTGACTCCTTACATAGACGACGGCAGTCCGCATCTACGCTAAATGTCTTTGAGGCATGGGTAACCACCAGGTTCACTTCTGTTGCTTCCAAACTGCCCTTGACTTTAACCCTACGTCAAACTCCATAATGACGGAATGCTTTGCAATCAGCATGGATATGATGGATAACCATGCCGTCACCTGGCTGCACGTAATACCTGAGCGCAGTTACGGACGCCATTAGAAAAACCCGCTCCAAAGATAAAGCAGCCACTACCGTAAGGACGTGGCTGTTTTTGATTCTAATGAGTAAGGACAGGTGGCGAGGCTTTACATCGCTTATACCTGCCCTAACCCTTTTAATCCTCTGGGTTCTAACGTAATATTTATAAATCGGGGGTTGACCTTAACACTGTGTCAAACTCTATAATGAGCGCAGTTAATACAAAAGAGGTAAACATGTTCCAAATTGGTGAGTTCTCCAAAATCGCAAGAGTGACAACCCGCATGCTGCGGCATTACGACAAGCTGGGGCTGTTGACGCCCGACAAGATTGATGAGCAGACAGGCTACCGCTACTACAGCGCCCAGCAATTGCCACGCTTGAACCGCATCATTGCCCTCAAAGACCTGGGACTCACCCTGGACCAGATTGGGCGCTTGCTGGAAGAAAGCATTTCCGCCGACGAGATCCGCGGCATGTTGATGATGAAGAAAGCGGAGATCGAACAAACACTGGCGGATGAAGTGGAGCGTTTGCGTTCGGTGGAGTCACGTTTGGTGCAGGTGGAACAAGAAGGGGTGCTGCCGGACGTGGAAGTGATATTAAAGAGTGTGCCGAAGAAGCGACTCCTTGCGGTCAGGGAGATCTGCCACAATGGCCTCCCGGACGCCCTGGCACTGTTCAAGGAGATCACTATGGCTTTGCCGGCCCACGTTGACCAGAACATATTGGGGCAGTTTGTGGCACTTTCGCATTCAGAGACGTTTTTGAGCAAAGACATTGACGTAGAAATTGGTGTCTTCATTGAAGACCAGGATTATGAGGGTGAAGTAAACCTACCCGGTGGGGAAACCATGGTGTTACGGGAATTGCCAGCCGTAGAACTGATGGCCACAATGATCGCGGTGGGTGCGCCGGATAAACGCCATATCGGCTATGGCAACCTGGGGCTCTGGGCAGAGGCCAATGGCTATGCTATTGTGGGCAACGAACGCGAAATCATCATAGAGCCGCCGCTGCCCGGCAGAGAGGAAGAGGGGGTAGTCGAAATTCAATTACCGGTGAAGAAGATCGAGGAAGAATCCATTCGTTTATTACCCTGAAGCGCGCAACAGGGTGATCTTAAAAACCAATTACAGGAGCGAATTAATGATGACCAATTTGTATTATGAAGCCAAAACCAGCGCCTCTCCTGAGAAGATCTGGGAGATCCTGGCAGACCTGGGTGGGGTAATGTACTTCCATCCTTACGTGGAGAATTCGTATTACATCTCCGAGGATAAGGAAGGGGTGGGCGCAGCGCGCATCTGTGAATTCTTCAATGGGATGAAGATTGAAGAGACGGCGGCAGACTGGCAGCCCGGAAAGTCCTACACAGTTAATGTAGCCATGTTGGCGGGGATGACGCCGCCCATCGATACGCCTACGGGCGAACTGGGTCTGGAAGCTGATAGTGATGGCACTTGCATCTATATGCGCATTACTTACACCCCCAGGTACGGGTTGCTCGGCAGGGTCATGGATCGTGTGATGATTCGCAGGCAGTATGAAAAGATGATCCCCAATATCCTGCGGGGCCTCAAGCACTACGCCGAGACCGGTGAAGTGGTGGACTACGAAGTGTTCAAAAAACTTGAAAGCATTCCAACGGCTGTATAGCGATTGGAATTACAAATATGAATAGAAGGAATAGAGTGCAAACATGAACGATTTCAAACAAACCTACGGTCCCTGGGCCGTGGTGACTGGAGCATCCTCCGGTATCGGTGAAGAATTTGCCCGCCAACTGGCATCGAAAGGATTGAACCTGGTGTTAGTAGCGCGGCGAAAGGAAAAACTGGATGCGTTGGGAGAAGAACTGTGCATGCAGCATGGCATCGACTATCGCAGCGCCAAAGTTGACCTTGCGGATACCGGTATTTTGGACGCAATTGAAACTGCAACGCATGACCTGGATATTGGTTTGCTGGTTTCGAATGCCGGATATGCCAAGATGGGCGAGTTCCTTACCTTGCCTGCCGAAGAGCTGGAAAAGATGCTGCGCCTGAACGTGGTCACGCATATGGAATTGAGCCACTACTTTGGCAACCGCATGGTCTCTAAGGGACGCAAAGGCGGTTTGCTACTAGTGTCATCCATGGCTGCTTTCCAGGGTGTGCCCTACCTGGCGAATTATTCTGGGGCTAAATCCTATATCCTCAATTTAGGGGAATCATTGAACAATGAGTTGAAGGACAAGGGCATCGATGTCTCGGTGTTGGTTCCTGGACCAACAGATACTGAGATGATGACCAGTGTGGATGCCGATATGAGCAGTATGCCGATGCCAGCTATGCCAGCCTCGCAAGCTGTTAAAGAGGCTCTACAGGCTCTGGAGCGTAACAAGCCTTATCTTGTTCCGGGAACATTGAACCGCTTGATGGTGGGGCTGATGGGACGACGGTTGTTAACACGCGGTGCTAACGTAAAAATGTGGGGGACGATAATGAAGCGCACCTTGCTTCCCGTGAGCCGTTAAAGATGTGCAATTTGTAATAAAAAGCTCCGACATATTGTCGGAGCTTTTTTGATTCTTGGAAAGAGCTTTATTCTATTCCCCGCACTTCATGGGCTTCCGGGCCATTCTCACCTACTGTGAGTTGAAACTCGACGCGCTGCTCCGCCAAGAGGGCACGTTGCTCTTCATCTCCAATGATGGCATTGAAGCGCACGTAGACGTCACCACCACCATCATCACGGACAATGAAGCCGTAACCCATGGTGGTGTTGAACCATTTGACTGTGCCGGTGTAAATCTCTGTCATGGTAAACCTAGTATTTTTAGAATTAGTATTGAATTTTCATGGTTGATGAGCTGTTTGTCAAGCTTACACATCACTAAGCTAATTGATATGGCTCATTGGCTAAGGTATAGTTAGACTGAGGTAGTTGGTTGGGAGGCCCATTGCAAGGAGCGGATATGAGATCTGATGATCGCTTGGTTTTGACCTGTTTCGCAATCGTACTTGGATGTGGAGTTCTGATGGCATGCCTGGTAACGATGGGGAGCATAGGAATGATCGGGTGGACAGGCACAGTTCTGCAAGAGACATCGCAAGCCTACCAGACTAAAGCGGTCGAAACCGAGCAAGCTTACCAGGTAGATATCAAAGAAGCAGAAATGCTGTTTGATGAAGCTAAAGATTGGGAAGTTGTATTTAGTGATAGTTTTGATACAAATGAGAATGGCTGGGAGGATGACGCGTTTTCTTATGACTTGGTAGAAGGGGAGGTTGAGGTTGCCGATGGCAAGTATTATTGGGATATGGAAGCCATTGAAGGTTTTATCTATTACGATTACCCTGAAATTGATGTTTTGGATGATTTTTACGTTGAAGTGGAGGCTGAACAATCTCGCGGTCCGGTCAATGGACAATACGGCTTAATATTTCTATATGCCAGCGGCAATTACTATTACTACTTTACAATCACTGAAGATCGCCGTTTTCAAGTTTATCTACTCAGAGTCGGAAAGTGGGAAAGTATCATTCCACTCACTTTTAGTGAAGCGATCCAACCGGGAGAAAAGAATAAGCTGGCAATCATAGCAATAGAGGAAGACCTTTACTTTTATATCAACGACGCCTTCGTGCAATACGTTGGTAGTTCGTTATTGCTTCGCGGTCGAGTGGGGCTACTCACTGGTTTAAGGTTGGAAGGCGACACAGCTGAATTCGCGTTTGACAATTTTGAAGTGCGCGTACCGCCAGACGCGGGGGAATAAGGTTGGAAATTTCTTAGGCTTTCTCAGCGAGTTGTTCTTCAAGGTTAAAGAACCACACGCGTTCACCACGAAATAGTTCCTGTTCTGCATTCCAGGGGAAGAAGATCAAAACGTCAAATTCGACCGCTTTCCCCGAAGCATTATGGTGAAGCCATTTGCCTTCATGCGTGCCTGTAACGTGAGCTTCTTCAAAAACGCCTTGAGGTCCGATCACGATGTTTTGTAAATCAAAATGTACATCTGGGAAAGCTGTCAGTAATTCTGTATAGAAGCGCTCTGCCCCAGCGTGGCCGCGCCATTCAATTTCAGATTGAGGGATGGCATACACACAATCTTCGGTGAGGGTGGCAATTAGGCCAGGGATGTCGCGGGCATCCTCTGCAACCGAATGGTCTCTCCACAAGCGGCGAATCTTTGTGAATTCATCTTTGTCGAGACGACGTCGCAGTTGGCTTAGGATATTGCTGTGGGCTTCGAGGGCAGGTTCACTCATGGGGACTCCTTCTGAGGGCAGAGAGGTAAATCAAGCTTTCATTTTAACAGAGCAGAAAACGAAAAACGGGCTGCCATTTGGCAGCCCGTTTTTATGACTTAGGGGCAGATCACTTGTTGTTGCTGATTGAGATAACAGGGGATGGGTGTGTCCTCCGGTGCGGGCCGGTCGGATGTGGGCTTTGGTGTGGGGGTGGGTGGCTGCGGGACAGTAATCAGGCGCATCTCACTGAATGGAATGCTGGGCGTGACGTCATCGCTATCCAGCCAGCAGTTGGTGTTGGCTACGTTGGGGTGAGAAGCTACCAGCCAATCTTGATTGCCATTGCCGGTGAAACCAGCACCGATCAATTGCGTTGATACACCCGAAGCTAAATTGCTGACGAGGCCATATTGCGGCCCAGGGCCGTTGTAACAGGGTGTAGTTGTAATGATGGTTACTGTGCTGGGGCCGCCGGGTGTGGGGGTGCCGATGACAATGTCTGGGTCTTCCAGGGTCAGGAGGCTGGCACCAGTTTCGTAAGCGCCCGCATCACAACTTGCTCCAACCGGGCGGCCAAAAGTACGTTGATCTTCCCCTAAACAAGAGCCGACCACGATGTCTACGGCTTCACTATCTGGGTCCAGGGCCAGGGTCCAGGTTTCGCCGCCATTGTCAGCCAGTGGGCCAATGCGCAATTCGGCGGGGGTAAAAGTCTCCGGGAAACCGCAGGTAGCATCGGAATCAACATTAGTGCCCTGTAGCGGGAAAGGAATGGCGCTGGGGCCGCTGCTGATGTTGCAGTCATCTAGACCATTTTCGGCGGCTAAGATACTGCGCACGAGGCTGACAGTATTTCCCCCCCTGAAGGCGGAAAGGCCAGATTCCCCGTTACGGGCGAGGGTGACAAAGCGCATAGCCAGGTCGCCATCGACTGCAATAATGCCGCTGTTGGTGTTTCCGGTGCTGGTTGAATTCAGCATGGTCATGTCGCCACGGTTTTCGATGCCGTCAAGTTCATTGTCGGCGATAAGGCTGCGATTGATGTAGGCTCGGGCGAGCGTGCCATTGTAGATGCCAGCATTACCGCCGTCATTCGCTCTGATGGTAGAGTCGAGAACCACTAAGTCGCCCGTTTCTGTCTGGTTCAGGATGCCGCCATTATGGTTATTTTCGATCAAGGAAGAATAAACGCGCAGCCAGCCCCGGCTTCCAATGCCGCCACCCAGGCTGGTGCCAGCATAGAAAGAGGCATTGTCGCGAACGGTGACCTCTTCAAGTGTGGCTTCGCTGGTTTCATCAATGAGGATGCCTGTGCGCGGGTTACTGTAAACGTTTCCTCCATTCATGGTGAGAATGGCATCGTCACTTAGTACGATACCCTCTTCATTCTCGAAGACATCTGTGTTTGTCAGGGTCGCTAAGCCCCCATCGATCCACAGGCCGGGATGATTCATGCTAAGGATATTGCCGTGCCCGCTGATATCTACACCCGTCAGGTTAGCGGTACCACTACTATAGACACCATAGGTGCCATTGTCCCTGACGATAGTGCCATTCATGGCCAGCAGGCCAGCGCTGCTGACCCCTGACATATAGTTGTTGGCAACTTCGCCACCCTGAATGTCCAGGTTGCCGCCAGAAACCCCGGCCCCGAAAGAGCCCTCAAGCTGAGTGGTGCCTGTCACATTTACGTTGATGAGCGTAACTAGGCCGGAACTGGAACTGCGGATGCCGTTGCCAATGCTGTCGACTACATTGACATCTTCAACTATCACATCGGCGTTACCGCGAATTTCAATACCACTGCCGGGAGAATTGCCTGAGGCATTCTGGACTGTGAGATCTTCGATACGCACGCGGGCGTCACCTGAAGCATAAAAAACTCCATACAATCCGCCGCCATCAATGAAGGTGCTGTCGCGGCCAGCTCCGGTAATGATCAAATTGTAGTCAATGCCCAGGGCGCTGGAACCTTCACGGAAACCTGTTTCAGGATAGGTTCCGGCAGCAATGAAGATTTGATCGTCATCGTCTGAGCGGGAAACGGCCTCTTGTACAGTCAGGCAGGGGTCGTCAATGAAGGCACAGGAATTGCTGTCATCACCATCTGTGGCAACATACCACAAAGATGACTCTCGTTCTTCAGAAATGCCCGGTGTAGGGGTGCTGGTAGGCAAATTGCCCAGGATGTCCCGGGCCAGGTCCAATGGGCCGCAGGCCAGGGCTGTGAGCGTCATGGCGAAGACGCTGATGATAAGCTTTTTCTTGTACATGGTTTAGATCCTCTCTCTCGTGAGTTCTACTTAATAAACGTATTCAGGTCAAATTTGTTATCAATTTTCTGTGCAGTATTACGTGTAGATGATTGATCTACTTTGTTACTTCTTCGTGAAAATGTGCCCGCAAAGGGGAGTTGTTGCAGAACCGAAGGGTGGTGAACCCAACCAGATATCGCTCAAAATCAGACGGCCTTGATCATCGATCAGGTAGGTTCCGGTGCCGTCGATGTTCTCGGGGAGATAATTGACGCCATCAGCTTGAATTTTGATGGTCTCTGTATCAAAACTGTATTCTCCGACATAATCGATGTAGGCTTCAAAGGGCCGCCAGGTGACACTGAGGCTGCCGTCGGCAGAGAAGATGAGTTCGCCAATGGGTTCCTCTACTGAGGTTTCATCGTAAGTGTCACATGTTTGTTGGGCCTTCTCTGTCCAGATGCCGACGAGCGGGTTGCCATCTAAGGAATAAACGGTGACCTTTTCTTCGAAGACCTGCTGGCCTGAGGAAACAGAGGCTTGTACAGTGAAAGTCGCTCCGTTACCGACTTCGTCATCGGCAGTTAACAAACCGGTTTGTGTATCGATCTCGACTCCCTTTGGGGCATCTGCCAGAGACCAGTCTGCACTGGCTTCCACTGTTTCCCAGAATACACAACATTCAAGGGTAGCAAGCCTTAATTCCAGTTGTCCGCCTGCTTCGATTTGCAGATTGCCACTTACGGGTGGACCTTCGATCTTTTGGGGGACTATTGAGATGGCCTCTGCATTCTCAAGGGTCGGTTGGGCGACCTGGCCGACTGAAGAACATGCCAGGGTGGCTACCAACAGTGCCAAAATGCTGATCCAATACCTTTTTATATAGATTGCTTTCATGTTTAAACTCTCCTCTGCTCTAAAGGTAAACCCTTTTAGGAAGAATTTGTAACAGTTCTTGAGGGCCATAGCCTAGCAGGTGGGCACGCCGTTGCCGTTCAAGGGACACGGAGTAGGATCTTTGGCCGGTTCACGCGTCTCGTCCGGGGTAGGGAGGGGCGTGGGTGTGGGGCGGGCGGGAACGGTTATCAAGCGCATTTCGCCCAGTGGGATGCCAGTCGTGACGTTGTCGCCGGGCAGCCAGCAATTGACATTTTCGGCTGTAGGATGCGTGCCTACTACCCAGGCCTGATTGCCATTGCCGGTAAAACCTGCGCCGACCAATTCCATGGTGGTGCCTGCCGAGAAGTTATTGACAAAGCCCCAATCCGGGCCGGGGCCTGTGTAGCAGGGGGTGTCGGGGATAAGCACGGTAATAGTAGTGGCGCCTCCCGGCTCTTCTTCGGCTGCTGTTGCAGGCGCCGCAGCAACAGCACCAGTCTCGTAAGCACCTACATCGCAACCTGCACCTACAGGTCGACCAAAATCACGCTGGTCTATAGGAGGACAGCTTCCGGTAGCAGCGTCGATGGCAGGGCTACTGGCTAACAAAGCATGAGTCATGGTCAGGCCGCCATTATCTGCCAATCCACCAAGGAGCAGGGCTGTGGGGGAATAGGTGGCTTCTACGCCGCAAGAGCCATCTGTATCGATGTTGACGCCGGAAGTAGTGCTGCCCTCCAGGCTAAGGAGGTTGATGCAGTCACTGGGAGCGTTGCGGGCGATGATGGTGTTGTCGACGTTGATGCCGGAAGTCAAAATGCCGAACTGGGTGTTCTCGGCGATGGTGGAGTAGGAGATCGTGGAATTGCCCCATAAGTATGCTCCCAACCCATTATTGTTGCTGATGGTGGTGTTGAGAATCCGAATCTCTCCGTCGCCTTCTACGCCTGCCCTGAAGCCCTCACCCGCAGCACCCTCAAGGGAGTTGTGCGCGATGAGGCTGTTATCGATGTGGAGAATGCCACCCAAGTTATAGATGGCGGGATAAGGCTCTTCGGGGTATACACTAGAGTAAAGGACATTGGTATAGCTCATATCCACAGTGCCGGTGGAATCATTTCTGATGGCTCCATCGCGATTGCGGAGCAATTCACTGTGGGTTATGGTCAGTGCCCCAAAATTGCTGATCGTCCAATTGCGCGGGCCGAGGGTGCCATTGTTCTCGAAGGTAGTCCCTTCAACGGTTGCCGACCCAGTGTCGGAGATGGAAAGGGCGGTTCCTGGATGATCGCGAACCGTGCTATCGATTAAGGTCAGGCTGCCGCCGGGGGAGACGTGGATGCCCCTATCGTTCTCCCGGATATTGCTGTTGTCGATCTGCATGGTGCTGTGGGTATCGATGCCGTAAAGATTGGCAGGCGCAAGATGGTTGTGGTGAACTCCAACAAAACTCAATTGCGCCGTCCCCATGCGGTGTTCGAGCCCCGCGAACTGATTCTGGGTCAGGGTCGTGCCTGTCAGGCTGATATTGCCCCAATTGAATATGCCAGTCTTATCGTTAGCAGCGATCTCCCCTCCATCGACGGTCATATCACCGAAATTGAGGATGCCGTGCTCGTGCCAGGTGCTCTCTGCCGGGCCGAAGCCCAGACCGTGTGCCCCGCTGATGTTGACGTTGATCAGCTCAACAGGCCCACTGCCGCGGTTCTCCACACCATTGCCAACGCAATCCACGAGGTTGACATCGACAACGCGTATTTCTGCGGTGGAGGTTTCCCCAATGTCGATGCAGTCACGTGCATTTTGTAGGGTCAGGTCCCGAATAATGATGCGGCCTGCGCCGTCTATGGGGAAACCATTACTAACTTCGCCATCCACTCTGCGGTTAATGATGGTTGAGTCTGTGCCGGCGCCCATGATGGTGATGTTTCCCTCAAGTGAGCGGTAATAACTGTCATCCATCGTGTAGGTGCCTGGGCCAATGCGGACCACATGGTGGTTACGGCCTTCGGGGTCTGTCACCGACAGAGCCAGACTAAGCGCGCGACCAACCGTTGCGCAAGGTGCAGGTTGGCAGTTGTTGAGATCTGATCCATCCGTGGCAACATGCCATTCCTGGATGAACAAATCGATGCCACCAACCGGTTCAGGTGGCGGACCACTTACCAGGGTCGGCGGCACGTCGATGATTGGCAATGGCGTTGGGCCTCCCAAAGTGCGAGGCATGTTGCAGGCTGTGAGTACCAATAATGTCAGAATGGCAATAGCAAAACTAAATTTCTTCTTGTAGGCAGGGTTCATGGGTTAGATCCTCTCTCTCGTTAGGTTCTGAGTAATAAACGTAATAAGGGCCAAATAGTTATCATTTTTCTTGTTTCCTGACATCTTTGGGTGATTTGACAGTGATCTTGATCTCAATAGATGTGTCCTCATTCTCGTTCTTCTCCACTACATGATGGCGAAAAGTGTAGTTTCCAGTTTGATTTGTTTGTTGTTCTAAAAAGTCCAAAAGTTCGTAAATAGAGGCAAAATTGTTTCGTTCCTCTTTCCCTGGCTCTTCCAGCGAGGCTCGCCAAACTAACTGACCTTGTTCTTCAAGCTGCCATAAGCGCAGCATATAAGCCAGATAATCAGGCGGCACTTGAGAATACCAACTTGCTGTTAATCAGTGCCGGGTTGCAAAATGCTACAATATGTTGGTTAGGCGATGCAATTCTCATAGTCATTTGGCCAAAATTGTTGCGTGAATTGCAGTATAAATACCAAAACAGCGTTTCCAAAGGATTGCCAGGGCGTTTCCAACGCGTTTAAAACCGAATCATTTTATGGAAGAAAAAGCGATAAGCATCCGTTTACTGGGATCATTCCAGGCTGAGTTGGGCGAAGGGCAGAAAGCCACATTTCGTTCCGATAGTGAACGCGCCCTATTGGCATTTCTCCTGATGGAAAAAGATCGCCCGCATCGCAGAGAGAGCCTGGGGGCTTTACTGTGGCCAGAAGTTAGCGAAAAACAAGCGCGCAACAATTTGAGGGTGGCTTTACACCGCATGCGCCAGACGATGGAGGCCAATGGGCGGGAAGTCGTAATTGCCAACAACCGCGAACTGCAATTTAATGAAGATGCGGATGTATGGTTGGATGTGTGGGCTTTTGAAGATGCCTTGCAGTCCGTGGAGTCTCATGACCATAAGGGCCTGGAAAGTTGTGTCAAGTGCCAGGAAAAACTCAGTGAAGCTGTTGAGCTTTACCGTGGCCCCTTTTTGCAGGGCTTCATGCTGGAAGATAGCCAGCCTTTCCTTGAATGGGTAGTTTTAAAGCAAGAATGGTTACACCGCCAGGCATTGGAAACACTGGCAATACTTGCTGATGTACACGTGGCTTTGGAAGATTATGAGAAGGCAGAAGCCTTTGCGCGACGCCAACTGACTCTGGAGCCCTGGAGAGAAGAGGCACATCGCCAACTGATGCATGCTCTGGCTCTGCGAGGTGAACGCAGTGCGGCGTTGGCACAATATGAAAGCTGCCGGGCTGTTCTGGAAGAAGAGTTGGGCGCGCCGCCTTCCGATACGACTGAGAAGCTTGTAGAAAGAATCCGTAGTGGAGAAGGTTATAGTGAAGAGCAAAGGGGTAGTACGAGAGTTAAACGAAAAGTTGAATTGACTGCAAGCACACGAGGATTCGACCGCCGTTGGCTTGTTGGCATAGCAGGAGTTGTTTTGTTGGTTGTGTTGGGTATTGTTGGCTTCGGAAGCATTTGGAGTAATTCCAAAAATGAAAAAAGGGGAGGGATTGCCTGGGAGTTTGAAGATGCGGGCGATACAGAAGGTTGGGTGCCTTTATATGACCTTGGCCCTTTGACCGTAAGAAGAGGACAACTGCATATCAATTCAACGGGTGATGACCCTTATTTATATATCCCGGAAGGTGTGGCATTCGATGCTCGAGAGCATCCGTTAATAGAGATGCGGATGAAAGTGTCTGATGGATATGTGGCCCAGGTGTTTTTCCACAATGAAGGTGAAATTGATTTTGTGGAGGACAAATCTCAAGTTTTCCCCATTGTCCCAGACGGGGAGTTTCACACTTATATGCTTGATATGTCTGCACAGGATGGGTGGCAGGGTATGATCAGTGGGCTGCGCCTTGACCCCACGGATACAGTGGCTTCCGTGGAAATTGACTATATCCGCATTGTTCCCAAGGTAGAGGCGGAGAGCGCAGGTTTAATTGGGGGAAACGTGTATGACAATTTCAACGAACTGGGCTTCGATGGAGCCTATGATTCGGGCAAGTGGATCGAGCCGGATTGGCCGGGGTTAAAATGTGAGATCTTCCAGCAAGATGGTGTGTTGCGGGCCTCTAATCATGAATCATTGATGGGATCGGGATGCACTTTTCGAGCCAAGCGACCGCTGGCAGTTGCTGGCGGTGAATTGGGCGATTATGCGGCAGATCTTCAACTGCTTGATACTCACAATGGCGGCTTTGCAGGGACCGTGTTGCGCATAACGACTGAGTTTGAAGGCGGGGGCTGGGCGGCGAGTTGTGGAATATTGGCGGATTTTGATGCCCTGAACGTGCAGTTTGACGTCAGCGATGCGCGGCTTAGCGAAGACGATTTTTTGTATCAGGCGAACCTTCCGGCTGACTACAATACCTGGTACGAAGTTGTGCTGCAAATTGATGAAGGGGCAAAGCGAATTACGTGCATGGTGGATGGACAGGTTGTTGGGGAATACCTGCCCGAGAATGCTACCGAACTGGCTTCCGCTCTGATGAATCGCGAACTCGGTGTGTGGCACGAAACAGATGCTATGGCCACCACGCTAATCGATGATGTCGAAATCCAAGTGAATTCAAGATAGCAAAAAAGAGCTAGCCCATCATTGAAAATATAAGTCCCCCTTTTGAGATAGAGTGATTCTAAACTGGGTATTTGAGAGCTTCCTCGCTACGCTCGGAATGACAGCTTTAGGTTCTGCAAGAAGTTTGTACCCCAAATGGTAACGGGAGCAACTAGCTGGATAAGTTTAGTATCAGGGGCAGTATTGCTGCTGGTCTATGGCACAATCCGTAGGTTGTGGATCGTCACCAGGTTGGCGGGGGTCGTCTGGGGTGACGGTGGGTGTAGTTGTGGGTTTGGGAGGAATGAAGATGTAAGGAAGAACAGGGTTATCTTCGTCCAGGCTGATATCCCCCGCAATCAGCCAGCAATTCACATTCTCGATGTCCGGATGCGGTCCAACGTAATAAGGAACGTTAAAGCCCTCCCCAACAATCTTGATCTGAGTGCCAGCGGTGAGAGTGTTGACAATACCCCACTGTAAGCCGGGACCTGAATAGCAGGTTGTATCTTCTTCTGCGGTTCCCAAAACTTCATCATCATCATCTGCTGGTTCATCCCCACCATCTGGTGGGAGGGGCGGAGAAACGTTCTCTGAATTCTCTGGGGTGCCTTCGAGCGCGGCGGTTGACAACGGTGTTTCTGTAATGAAAAGGGCTTCGACAGCTTCTTCTTCCGTTTCCTCTGGGGCTTCTACAGGCGCCACCGGAGGGGGAGGTGGTGGAGGGTCAAATATGGCCGCGAAAAGATTACTTTGTAAGGCTGCAATAACGCCTAGCACGATAGTGGATGCAACGATGGCTACGCCACCGCCAGCAAGGACCTTGGGGCGGGCATTGCGCCAGCGTTTTCTACGGCGAAGGCGCTGCGTAGTGCCTGTGCGTTTGAGGATGCGCGGGCCCAAGCCAGCGGGCGGGATGAGCGGGATGAAGGCACTGAAGATCGTGGATACCGAAAGAAGATTGCGCTGGCGTTCCTGGCAGTATTCACAATCTTTGACATGCTGGCGGACGAGACGATCCTGAGCGCTGTCGGCTTCATTGTCATGGATGACGCCGATAAGTTCGCCCATGGTGGAACATTCGGTGGAGGTTTCTTCCAGCAGCAAGCGAATGCCATAGGCTTCCTGGAATTTGTTGCGAGCACGATGGAGCAGAACCTTGACGTAGTCAATGGTAGTCTCCATGATCTCGGCGATCTCGTTGTAAGCATATTTGTGAAACTCGCGCAACAATAAAACCTCACGATACTGGGGGGCCAGTTTCTCTAGGGTTTTGCGCACACGTGCGGCAATATCGCCTTGAGAGGCAGCGCGTTCCGGGTCATTGTTGGGATCGCGGATGTTTTCAATCTGGTCGGCGGAATCGATCATATCGCGGTTCTGTCGGGTCTCATCAATAAAGCGATTGTGAACGATGCGAAAGACCCAGGCGCGGAAATTGTAGGGTGGGCCAAGACGCTTAAGGTTAGCGTGGGCGCGTATGAAAGCATCTTGTGTAAGGTCTTCGGCCCAGTCCTGATCATAAGCGAGGGTAACCGCATAGTTATAAACCGCCTGGAAATGCTCTTCAAAGAGATCTGCAAAAGCTTGCGGATCGCCCTGGGCGGCTTGCTGCACGAGGCGAGCATTAAGGTCAGTATGTGAGTCGTTCACGTTTATCTAAATAACGGGGTTTAGTGGGGTTTTGTTATCAATTTATTAGAAATTGGTTTTATGTAGTTGGTGCTTGCTAAAAGGCACTAGTTTTGACTATTCAGACTGTACCGCATTTGAGAAAAGAACGCAATGAGAGGAGGGTTTTATAGGCATCTTTCGCAGATTAGCAAAAGTACAGAAAGGTATAATCTGGCGGCAATGGACAAGCAGCGAAGAAAATGGCTATGGCCAACAACACTGGGTGCTATCGCTTTACTGGGATTCGGATTGGTGTGGGCCAGTACGATCTGGGGGGCGGGTTTGATATCCGATTCTTTCCAGTATGTATCCACGGCGCGTAACCTGGCAGGCGGGTTGGGTTTCCAGTTTGAGGTTGGAAAGAGTTTATTGCCCCTGGTGCATTACCCGCCTTTGTTTCCTTCTGTACTGGCAGGTTTTGAGATTGCGGGAATCGATGCTTTATTGGGAGCAAGGTTGATCAATGCCCTGCTTTTTGGGGCCAACGCTGTTTTGGTGGGTGTGAGCATAGAGAAAATCACAGCGTCCAAAGTCTGGGGGAGTATAGGCGCTTTGTTGACAGCAATTGCGGCAGTATTGCTGGGAGTACATAGTTGGGCGTTGAGTGAGCCTTTGTACATTTTCCTTGGTTTAGTAGGGTGGTTGATTTTGTCACAGTATCTGGAAAATAATCAATTGCGATTGCTCGTAGCAGCCAGTGGATTATTTGGATTGGCATTTTTGGCTCGTTATGCTGGGGTAGCGATCGTAGTAGCAGGCGCGTTGGCAGTATTGCTTTTCTCTACTCAGAACTGGCGGAAGCGCGGGATGGATGCCGCGCTGCTAGGCATCATCAGCGTGAGTGTGTCAGGTCTGTGGGCCGTGCGCATCACATTGCTGGCAGGTAGTTTTGGGGCGCGTGAATTGCAATACATCCCGCTAACTGCCGGGAATATCGAATCCCTCTTGAACAATATCCTGACCTGGGTTGTGCCTTTCCCGCTGGTGAACGGGCGCGAGGCATGGATTTTATTTGGTTTATTTATCGGTCTAGTTGTTTTTGGCTTGTATGTGCGAGTGAGCGATTTGAAGGTAAAAGAGATAGTGTGGTCTGAAAAGACGTTGTTTCGATTGCATAGCCTGTATTTCTGGGTGTATCCGGTATCGGTTGTGGCGGCCAAGATGTTTTTGGATCGCGGCATAGGTTTGAATGACCGCATGCTCTCCCCGATGTTAGTGTCCCTGATGATCGTGGGCGTGAGTATTGTGGCACAAGTGTGGAAAATGGATCAACGGCGATGGGTACGTGTAGTATTGGTCAGCGGAGCGGTGCTGTTCACAGCCTTCTATGGGGTGGAAACAGGACTGGCCATGCGTAGTTTTCGTGGAGAGGGGTTGGGCCTGGCGCGGGCGGATTGGCACAGCGCAGAATCCATTCAAGCTTTTGCAGATTTTGAGGATGAGGAATTCTATTCCAATTCACCTTCATCGCTTTATTTGTGGAGTTACAAGCCTGCCAACAACTTAAATTCATTTGCGCGAATGGCGGCGAGTGCTGATCCGGACAGAGCTTATATCGTGGTGTTTGCTCACGTCCCCACCAATAAGAACATTGAAGAAATGGCTGAAGGAGTAGAATTGGTTGTGGGGGATGAGGTGGCTGAGGTGTATTTATTTGTGCCCGAGGGGGAGTAGCAGGCGGCGGTCAGGGTTTTGTGAAAGTCAGGGCATAGAACTGGCCTGAAGGAAGCAATTTGACTTGTGCGTCTGTGATGTAGTGGGGAGCCAATCGTGTGATGGTTTCTAGGGCAGTTTGGGGATCATTGGCATAGCGTGCGTGGGCAGGCATACGTTTGAGTGTGGTTGTTGCACGACTGGCTTCATCCAAAACGTGAACTTGAGCGCCGGGCTTAGCGACACGAGCCATTTCGGAAACCGCTTTGAAAGGATCCCCGAAAAACTGGATACCCCCCATGCTGAAGACCAGGTCAAAGGTATCATCGTGGAAGGGCAGGAATTGAGCGTCGGCGTGGAATAATTCGGCCTGACGGTCCAAGGCAGCCAACTTGCGTTGGGCGCGAAGGAGCATTGCCAGGGAAATATCCACACCAAAGAAGCGAGCATGTTTAGGCAGGTATTCGAAATTGCTGGCCGTGCCCACGGCGGACTCCAAGACCCAGGCATCTTGCGGTATTTCCAGATCGACGATGTAATCTTTGCGAACCTGCTCTTCCGTCCCATAATTGATGTGCGACCCAAATCTAACCGTGGCATCATAGGCGAACGCGAAACGGTCATAGAGCCAACGGTAAAAGCGGTTGCGTCTGGGTTGGGCACTGGACTGCATTATTGAAGGGATGCCTTGAATGATAGGGAAGCGCTGACCGGATGAAATGCCCACGAGTTGATCTCCGGAGAGGCGTAGAAGCTCACCTGTATAGGGGTTGCAGATGCGTGTGAGGGTCTCTGCTTGCATAGGTAAATTATACGGCGGAAATGAGGATAGACTTAAGTCCTATAGGCGCTTTTGAGGTGTGGGGTACAATATTTACCTTATCGGTGGGTTTGTTTTAATAAATTGATTCAGTTGTTATTAACTTGTTGCTTGTCTTCGGGCAGGCATCCTTTCTATATAAATGCAGAACCGTCAACGGCTAACAAGTTATTTAAAGTGGTTTGCACCGCCCCAATTTGCGGATGCAGAGAAAATGCGGCGCGTGAGATTGCTAAATGTAATCTTGTGGATGGCGCTTGTCCTTACCATTTTTTCGGGGATATTTGATCTCGCTTTTGGTACAAATCCCTGGCGGACACTCTGGTTTTCACTCGTGCTTCTCTTGATCGAAGGGATTGCTTTGCTGTTGATGTGGCAGGGTTACCTTGACTGGGCGGCATTATTTTTTGTGGGTATGGTCTGGGTGGTTTATAGTGGGCTGATCCTGATCACCGGTGGAATTTATAGTCCCGACGTTTATGGACAAATGCTTGTAGTGTTGGGGGCGGGATTGTTGCTGGGCTGGCAGGCTGCCGGCGTGTTCGCCGTAGCGAGCATTTTTTGGGTCGTGGCCGTATCTTATGCTGGGCTGTGGGGCTTCCTGGACTTCAGCAGCGTGCTTGATAACACTTTCGGAAGCCGACTGGTGTCATACATTACCCAATTGGTCGCAGTCAGTGTGCTATTGGGGCTGGCGGACCAGAGTATCAAGAATGCCCTAAAGCAGGCCAGCGAGAATGCCCAGAAATCGAATAGTATTCAAGCCCAACTTGAGGCCACATTGGATGCCCTGCCGGATATGATGTTCGAGGTTGGGCCACGGGGGCGTATCCTGGATTATCGCGCCCCGAAAAACAGTGGTATCAATTTAGCTCCCGAAAGTTTTTTGTATAAACGCTTCAGTGAGGTGCTGCCCGAAGATGCATCCGCAGTGATCGCGGATGCATTAAATGAGGCTTCAGCAAGTGGTCGTTCCAGAGGGGCAACCTACTCAATGGATGTGAATGGAGAAACGCGCTGGTTTGAATTGTCTGTATCTGTTAAGGGAACTGCAGATGGCAATTTGATCGCGCTGGTACGTGAAGTGACCCACCGCATTGAAAGTGAACGGCGTTTGAAAGGAGATTTAAAAGAGACAGCAGCCTTGGCGCGAACGGATGATTTAACGGGCTTATTGAACAGGCGCGCAATCCTGGAAATGGCCGAAGCCGAGTTTGACAGGGCCCAACGCCAGAAAAAATCGGTGAGTTTATTATTGATCGATATGTTCAGATTAAAAGAGATCAATGACACACACGGCCACCTGACCGGCGATGCTGCTTTGAAGTTGTTGGCGCAAGTCTTGCGAGAGAACCGCAGACGCTACGATTGGGTTGGGCGTTGGGGCGGGGATGAATTTGTGGTGGTTTTGCCAGGGGTGGGTGATGAGAAGGCCTTACAAATGGCCGAGCGTTTGCTTGAGCAAGTGCAAGATACTTATGTATCTTTGCCAGACGGAGGTCAGGAACGACTGCGGGTGAGTGTCGGGGTGAGCTGTTTTGAAGAAGATGAGCATGAAAATGTCACCCTGGAAACATTGCTGACACAGGCAGATAAGGCCATGTACCAGGCCAAAGAGACCGGGCCGAATACGGCGGGAGTGTATCAGGTAAAGAAGTAAAGATTCTTGGGGGTGTGTATTTAAAAGCTATGTTACTTTAAGTACATGAAAGCTGTCTCTATATTGCCCTTAGCCTTTAGTCTGTTGCTATGGGGGTGCAGCGCGCCTCCGGCAACTCAATTACCAAGTGTTACAGAGATGGAAGCGGTATCCAATGAACTAACTGCAACAGCTACAGAACTTGCCTCACTAGTAGAATCGGTACGCACTGCTACTGAAACGCTGGAAGTGCAGGTCCCAACTCCCACAACGACAGTGGTTGAGGATGATGAAGTAGTCCAAGCAGGGGTGAATGGGATCATCCTATTCATTGGTGACGGTATGGGAGTCGGGCAGCGGACAGCAGCACGTTGGCTGGCTGCGGGGCAGGATGGCCTGCTAGCGATGGATCAGATGGAGGTGGCGGGTTTGGCGCAAACGGCTGCCTACCAACGGCCGGTCACAGATTCGGCGGCGGGGGCAACTGCCATGTCGAGCGGGGTGCAGACGCGTTATGGGGTCGTGGGCCTGGATAAAGATTACGAGCCGGTTATCACTATTTTGGAGCAAGCTGAAGCACTGGGCTGGTCGACTGGGTTAGTCACTACAGTGCAAATGGCGCACGCGACCCCGGCGTCGTTTGCAGCACACGTTGCAGATCGCGCTAATATGCTGGAGATCGCTCGCCAATATCTTGTTGCAGATGTGGATGTTCTCATGGGCGGCGGGGAAGATGAATTCCTGCCGGGTGGGGAAAGAGGCTGTTATCCGGAACCGGGTGAACGCGGCGATGGGAGTAACCTTGTTGCCCAGGCCCAGGAGTTGGGTTATCGTTATATATGTACAGCAGAGGAGTTATCTTCTCTTGATGTTGCCAATACACCCAAACTACTAGGGTTGTTCGGCGATGAAGAGATGGTACGCCCCTTCTCACCGAGTTTGACTGAGATGACGATCAAGGCGGTTGAGATACTTTCCCAAAACCCTAATGGGTTTTTCTTGATGGTAGAAGGTGGGCAAATTGATTGGGCGGGGCATGCCAACGATGCTGCTTGGGCCATGGAGACCACCCTGGGATTTGATTCAGCGGTGGCATATGGGCAGGCTTATGCGGCAATTGATGGGAATGTGTTGGTGATCGTAGCGGCAGACCATGAAACGGGTGGAATGAGCGTGGGCCTAACCCCAGATGGAACTTTCAGGCAGGAGGGTCCGTTTACAGGGGCAGATGGGCAAGAGTTTTACGTGGATTGGCAAACCGGATCTCATACCGCGGTGGACATTCCGATTAATGCACAGGGGCCTTATGCAAATATGTTGGAAGGGACATATCATTTGGCGCATATTTATGAGGTTATGTATGCGGCCTTGATGGGGAAATGATGCATAAAAATAGCTTATCGATAATAAGATTTTGTAGGTTTCAATAACAGTTTGCAAAACTGTAAAGCGTTTCAGGTAAAAAAGAGTACCTTTGGTATATGACTTGGCATAATATGAAAGCTAATATGAAAGTATGGCAATAAAACCTGGAGTACAACGCAGCCATGAACGACAAGAAGATATGCTCCAAACCCTGAATACCTTTGTGGCAAAAGTGGTCGGCAAATTGCGCGCGCCATCTAATTCAACTCGATCAAATTCCGATTTGCAGAAGGCTTTAGAGGTGAGCGAAGAACGTTTTCGCTTGCTGGCTGACCACATTGATGAAGTGTTCTGGTTGATCTCGGCGGATGGCAGCGAGGTGCAGTTCGTGAGCAGCGCTTATAAAAAACTGACCGGGCGGTCAAGTGAGATGTTGTTTGCTGATGCCAATGATTGGGAACACAGCATGGACCCCCAACATCGCCCGCGTTTCCAGGAGATGATGGCTGCTGTGCAAGGTGGGAAAGAGCCTGTTGAAAATGAACAGGAATTTGGGATCATGCGTGAGGATGGCAGTGTGCGCTGGGCGCGTATCCAGATCCAACCCATGCGCGATGAAAAAGGAGAACTAATGATGTTCCTGGGGGTGGCTGTTGATGTAACGGAAAACAAAAGACTAGAACAAGAACTAAAGAAATCGTTAGCGCGCATTGAAGCCGAGGCGATGATCGACGAGTTAACCGGATTGCTAAATCGCAGAGCTGTGATCCAGAATGCCACTGCAGAGCTCAGTCGCGCCATGCGAGAAAAACGCCCGGTAAGTTTGATGGTAATCGACATTGACAATTTGAAAGCTGTAAATGATGAATATGGCCATCTTGTAGGAGATAAGATCTTAAAAATGGCTTCGGCGATCATCGAACACAGCACAAGACCTTATGATTGGGTGGGGCGTTGGGGCGGTGACGAATTCATGGTCATTTTGCCGGGGGCCGACCTGCGGGTTGCGAAGAATGTAGCTGCACGCATGCAGCGTATGACGCGCGATTCTGTGCTTGAACTGGACGACCAGAATGAATTAGAAATCCGCTTTAGTCTTGGACTTACAGTTTTCTTCGGGACAACGTTTACAGCCGAACAATCTGAAGAAGAGATACTGGAAAGATTATTTGGGGAAGCAGACCAGGCTTTGTATGAAGCGAAACAGGCGGGGCGTGACCAGGTGAGGATTTACGGAGAAGATTAGTTATTGGTGATTACCAATTCGTAGTTTTATAGAGTGGGGAAGAAATGCTATGCTGAAAACCAAAGTCATTCTGAAAGATCAAAGGCCAGGAGAATAGTTGCTGCGAGGGCAATGCGTGTGGCACGGTGCATGTATTGTGCATCGAGACGGTTGGGGATGTCGTTGCCTGTGTGATTGACATCACGATTTTCAAGGGCTTCTATAAGACGAACTGCCGGAAACCCCGCGGCGCTAAAGGGCACGTGATCGGAGTAGAAGCCAGGGCGGTCAATGGTGGGTTGAACGAGGATCTGCATTTCCGGCACGTATAATTCGGCCACTGACGGCAGCCATTGCGCTAGCTGTCGTCCTGGGTGATTGGGATCGGGATCGGCGAAAACGCGCAACTCGGAAGCTCCTTGCTCCACCGTAGGGTTGCCTAAAGTGTCGAGAACGAGGACGGCTTGAAATGAAAGGCCGCGTGACTGGGCATCGGCAAGGTAGGCGGTGGCTCCACCAGCATTGATCTCTTCGGCGCTAAAGGCAACTAAGACAATCGTATATTGGGGTGTCTGGTTGGTCAGTAGGCGAGCGATCTCCAGTAAAGCAGCTACACCTGTCCCATTGTCATTGGCGCCCGGAGCAGGTGAAGTAGCGTCACGGATATCTGTAGTGCGCGAATCGTAATGTGCGCCGACCAGGACGATCTGATCGCTCTGGCCCGGCAAGGTTGCCAGGATATTGCGCTGAGTAGTGTTGACCCCATTGTAGCTATAGGGGAATTCCTGAAAGGACACTTGCCAGCCCCCGCCAACATCTGAAAAACGTTCAGCAATTAGATCGGCGGCGGTGTGAATGCCGGGGCTGTTAACGTGGCGGGAGTTAATATCGGATAGGGCGGTGACGTGATCAAAGAGAAGGGCGGTGTTGACAAGGTCCAGTGTATTCTGAACAAAGCTGGCATCTATGGGTGAATCAAGTCCTTGGCCTGGCGGCAAATCTTCAGGAGCCAGAAATTCATCGGGGACAGGTGTAAAGAAGGCAATCTGGGTGGGTTGAGAGCTAAGTAGATTACATGCCAAAATGGCAGGGATTATAAAAAGCAGTGTGAAACGTTTTTTCATATTGGCCGTTGCTGATTATATATCAGCAGAATTCATGAAGCTAATTGGTTAGCTGGTGTAGCTTTTGGTAAATTGTAGTATTCTTGTCATAATTGTGGCCCGATGGAAGATATTGCAAAGAAGCCTATATGGTCGACCTGATCTGGAATTTCCTGCGGGAAATTCAGGAAGACAAAGAATATATTCTGGTGGCAACTTCGGGCTTACAAGCGCCTCCATTAAATATGGCCATGTCTGATGAGATCATAGAACTAACGAATCAGGTTGTGGGGCAGTTGCGGGATGCCGATGGTTGTATGGGTTATGCATTGCATAATTCCTTTATGCCCTATTCGGAGTGGACCGTGTCTATTTGGGAATCGGATGATGCAGTCAACCAATTCTTTCGGACGGGTACCCACCTCGCTGTGATCAAGAAGCTTGGAGAATTAATCCAGGCTAATTTCAAGCATGCACGATGGTTGATGGATGGTAGTGAACTACCCCCTGCCTGGGAACAAATCCTGGAAGAGCTGGATCAGAAAGATGCGTACTGAATGGTTGGCAAGATGGCAAATCCCCAGATCAGGGGCCTACAAAAGTATTGATCGTTAAAAGACAAGCCTCACCATCTTGTTGGATGACGTTCGAAAAACCCTCTTCCGTAAAAGAAATCGTCGTGCTCATGCCCGGTTGGGGGGAATAGCCGTAGACATCGGCGGATAATTTTACAAGAGTGGCTGACGTAGGTTCGTCTCCGAGGCGCTCAAGGACGACCTGGTTGTCAGAAAAGGTAAAGCGGAAGCTGGCCGTACGCTTGAGATCAAAGACAGAAGTGCAGTTGAATTCGGTGGTCTCTGAATTGTATTGATGCTCTCCCAGATTGGCACACTCTGCAGCACTGAGGCCATCACAAGGGTCAGCAGGAGTGGCTTCCTCTATTGGCTCATTCGTTGGTGTTTGTGTGGGAGCGACTTCAACTTCGGGGGTTGGGGTTGCAGTAGAAATAGAGGCTGACTGACTATTGCAGGAAGCCAAGGTAAGTGCAAAGATGGAAAGCAAGGCCAGTATAAAATTGCGATTGGGCATGATCATCCTTCTGAAGGTTTTGGTGATTATAGTTGCTTTCAATGCTCACTCACATAATATCTTTGAAAGTTCCGCGTTTCACAAGGATTGATTGAATGTCACCGCCTGATAAGACAAATCTCCTATTTGCGAGGTTGTGAAGTTTTGTAAGAATGGTTATCCTACTGTTGGCCTTATAAGATCAAATATTTCGGAGGCAATATGAAAACTAATGTAAGAAGACAACTATTGATTACCGTCGCAGCACTTTTTCTAATCCAGGGATTGTGTGTAAATAGCGCTGCCCCTGATGATGAATTACCTGCGGATAACAGCAATGTCGGGGGTGGAGAAGAAGTAGTAGTAGAAGAAGCAAATATTCAAGAACCTGAAGTGATTGGCGAAGATACGCAACCTTCAAATGGAAATGAAGAGAGTTATTTGATCGGTGACTTTGTTTGGGAAGATTTAAACGAGAATGGTGTCCAGGATGAAGGTGAACCGGGATTGGCAAACGTGCAAGTTGTGTTGTTGAGTACGAGCGGAGAGGTTTTGGCGGATACGCTCACGGATGAAGACGGAGCCTTCAGTTTTTCAGTCAGTGGTGAGGATGTCCAGTACCAGATACGTGTTGTAAGCCCAGAAGGATATTCTGTCACTTCTCTCGAGCAAGGCGGGGATGAAACGAAAGATAATAATGCCAATGCGGATGAATTGACCGAGCTGTTTTCGGCTGCTTCGTTAAGTGACCTAGGTAGTGTGGATATTGGCTTTGTGCCTGCACAAGTTGCAGCAGAACTATGCCCATTAACGGGTGAGGTGGTTGCAGAAGGGGAGTTGGGCTTAGCGCCCTTAGCGATTTCTCTTTCCCATTTCCCGCCACTGGCTACGCGCCCGCCGACCGGACTAACCTGGGCTCCGTGGGTGTTCGAGTTGTACACAGGGGAGGGCCAAACGCGTTTGCTCTCGCTATTTTATTGTGGCTTTGGAGAAATGGAAGAAGCCATTGAGACGCAGCAGGTTGATACCGGGCTAACTGTAAATGATGTGCGCATTGAGGGCGTGCGCTCTGGACGTGTGATCTACGGCAATATCGCCAAGTATTTTGCAGCAGCGATCATCCAGGGTGGCTCAGACCAGACGAACGTGGCGCCAGCTATTCAGGAACTGGTGTGCGCAAATGCGTACGGCAGCGACCCGGATGACATTGGCTCTGGAGGGATGAGCATTGAGCGTTTGTTGCGTCTGGCTGAAGAATGTAGAGACTTGATCGGAGAGCGCAACCTGGCCAGTTATCTGTTTGATGCGTCCCCACCGAGTGGTGGGCAAGAAGCCAGTGAGTTGTTGATGTTCTACAATATCGGCAACCAAACACAATGGGTGTACGACGCCGACCTGGGCGGCTACGTGCGATACCAGAATGGTGCTAACAGCCAGGCTGAGTTCGAGACTTTTACGGTCAGCACGGATCGATTGACGGATGACGCTATCGTGCGGGAGAACGTGATCGTGATGGGTGTGGAGCATATAGCACTAAATGGTGATGAGACGATCTTCGACCTGGTGAACTTTGATTTCAGTATTGGGCCGGCGAAACTATTCCGTAATGGAATTGTCTATGATATTTGCTGGAATACGCTGAATACGGAGCCCAACCAGAAAGAGTTGCAGCCGGTGCGTTTCACCGATTGCAATGGAAACAGTATTGCACTAGCTCCGGGAAGTACTTGGGTGAATGTGGTCAATCTGGGCGACCAGTTCTTGCAGGAAGTGTCACCAGGTGTGTGGAAGGCGAGATTCAGTGCGCCGAGTTTCCAGGCGAACTAAGAAAAGTTAGTGATTTTGAGAAGAGCCTCATTTCAATCGAGGCTCTTTTTTTGTTTAATCACGAATGACACTAATTACACGAATGTGATAGCCAATTTGTGGATAGTCTTTGAATATTTACTTCATTCCAGTAGTGGCGATGCCAGTGGTGATGTATTTCTGGAGAAAGGCGAAAACGACGGTAATCGGCAAGAGAGAGACGACTGTGATAGCAAGGAGGAGATGCCACTGCACGTTCAGCTCTCCCTGGAAGGAGTTGAGGCCGATCTGGAGGGTAAAAAGCTCGCTGCGGCTGAGGACGATGAGGGGCCAGAGAAAATCGTTCCAGCGCCACATGACCGAAAAAATGGTGAGGACGGCCAAGGCGGGACGCGCCAAAGGCAGAATGATCTGGGCATAGATACGCCACTCTGATGCACCTTCAATGCGGGCAGCTTCGATCAGTTCATCGGGGATGGTGAGCATGTACTGACGCAGAAGGAAGACACCCGTGGGGGTGGCAGCAGCAGGAATGATGACACCCAGTAAGTTATTGTTCCAGCCAATTTGAGTGATGACCAGGAAGACCGGCACAAGAATCACGGAAAGAGGGACCATCAAGGTGCTGAGCATTACGAGGAAGATAGATTGACGAGCGCGGAACTGGTATTTGCTGAGGGCAAAAGCAGCGAGACTGTTTACGAAGAGAGTGAGCAAGGTGGCCGCTACAGTGACAATTACACTGTTGAAGAAATAAAGAGGGAAGTTAAATGATTGTACACCTTCTACATAATTATCAAAGCGGAAAGAAATGGTTTCAACCGGAATGCGGTCTTCGACGCGGACTGAATAAGTGTTAGAAGGATTGGTGGGTTCAATCATTGTGGCCGTAGCGCCGTCCAGGTCGATCTGGACAAGTTGCCGAGACAGGCCATCTATTTGAACGTCAAAGAGGGGGAGAGGGTCAGCGTAACCATCGACATCTACCATGACTTGTTGGTAGGGCAGGAAGCGAGGTGGAAACTTGATGATCTCTGCACTGCTCTTGAATGAAGAAAGCACCAACCAGAGCATGGGGCCAAACATGAGAATAGTACCCAGGATGAGATACAGGTAGCTGAACAGGTCTGTGGAGTGTAGACGATTGACGCCGCGAGTACGACCGAGGAATTGTGAGATTGTGGCCATATTACTCGTTATCCTCACGTTGGAGAACAAGCTGAACGATAGTGAAGATGATGAGAACACCGGCCATAAGAATCGATGCAGTGGTGGCGATACCATATTGCCGTGTGGGGCTGGCAAAGCCATTGTCGTAAATGAATTGGACGAGGTACTGCGTAGCTGTGCCGGGGCCACCACCAGTGAAGGCGAAAACAATGTCAAAGATCTGCACAGCGCGAATGAAGGAAAGCACGAGAACAACGAGCATGGTAGGCATCAACAGAGGAAGCGTGACGCGAAAGAAAGATTGCAACTCATTAGCCCCGTCGATCTTGGCGGCTTCATACAGTTCTGAGGGGATGCCTTGAAGACCAGCTAAGAGAATCAGGGTGTAAAAACCCATGTAAGCCCAGACACTGATCATGACGACCCAAAATTGGGCCCAGTTGGCATTAGCTAAAAAAGAAACGCTTTCAAAGCCGATTGCGGTGATAAGGCCGTTGAGGACGCCATTCTCCTGCAAGATCCATTTCCAGATGAGGGCAACAACGATAGGAGAGAGCAAGACGGGGTAAAAGAAAACGCTGCGGAAAAAGCCCCTGGCCTTGATACGGCGGTTGAGGATCACGGCTGTGAGGAGGGAGACCAGGACCATGAGAGCAACCTGGGCAATGACGTAGCCTGAAGTGTTAAAAACGGCGCGCCAAAACAGGTCCTGGGAACAGGTATTGGGATCGAAGTAGTTGGTGCAATTGAGCAGTTTGCTGAAATTGTCGAAGCCAACCCAACGGCGTTCAGTGGGGATGAAATTGCTGCCGCCCGTAAAGGCATAAGCAAAGTTGAGTAGCATGGGAAAAAGGATAAAAATGCCAAAGATCAGCAGATTGGGAATAACAAAGATATAGGGCATGCGCCGCATGCCCATCCAGCGTTGCAGGTAACGGAAGGGAACATCAAAGATGCTAACGATGAACTCGAGAGAGCGATTCCAAAAACGCTCAATAATGGTCTTTGGTGATTGGTCGGGGATGTCTTGAGAACGTGTGGTCATGTAGCTCGTTAGCGGTCTTGAATGAAGAAAAGAAAGGGGCGTGAATAACTCACGCCCCTTGTGCTATGGGATAACGAGGTGTTTACCCGGAGGCTTCTGCTATAGCGTCGTCAATGTCTTGCTGCAAACGCTCCAGGGCTTCATCCAGGGTGAGTTCGCCGGTGAGATATTGCGATATGCGGTCGGCACTATTGCGATAATAGGCGAAAGCAAAGGGATGGACATTCAGACCAACGGCCTGGTCTTGCAATTTGGGGATCTCGGCTGTGAAGACTGTGAGGGCGTCAAGAATGTTCTGGTCATCCGTGGCAAAGTCCACGCCTTGCGTGGCTACATCTGTTTGGGCAGGGAGGAACAGGGTCTGGGCGGACCACTGGCTATAGTTCTCTGCTTGAATGAGAAATTCCATGACTTTGGCAACTTCTTCAGGATGTTCGGTGTCTGCAAAGGCAACCACACCAGCTCCACCAGCAACACCTGTAGAACCACCATCTCCGGAGGGGTTGGGTACAACGACCCAATCAAAGGTGTCACCAACGTCGGTGGCAGTACCATTGATCTGCCAACTGCCAGTCATGCACATAACGAGTTCGCCGGATTTGAAGGCGTCAATACAGGAATTCACGCTGTCGCCGACCAACCAAACCTCTTCAGGGGTAAGGCCGTCTGTATGCCAGCCGTTGATTGTTTCGGCGAAGGCTCGGAAACCTGGAGTATCGACGGTGAAGTTGCCATCGGAATCGATGAGAGTGGCTCCCATGCTCATGGCAGGCCCAGCAAAACGGTGACCTGTGCGATCTACCGAGATAGCATACTGAGCGCCAGAGGCTTCAACCACTGCAGCAGTAGCAGCTGTCCAATCTGCCCAGGAGGCATCCGGACCAGGCATTTCAACGCCAGCCTGATCAAAGAGAGTCTTGTTCACAAAGGGGCCGGTCACTGTGAGGCCATCGGGATAGCCGTACAAACCATTTGTGTCACCATCCGGGCGCATGGCTGCCAAAACCGGCTCGGGGAAATTGTTGGTGAAATAATCATCGTCCTCGAGGAGGGGGAGGAGATCAAGAAGTTGGCCGCGATACGCGCCAAAGTTCGTAATGCGGGCAATGTCGGGGCCTTCACCAGTCTCAACCTGAACAGGAAGTTGTTCGTCGATTGTCTGGTAGGGGACTTCGTCGAGAACGACGGTGATGTCGGGGTTGGCTGCTTCGAACTGGTCGAGCAAGCCGCGCATGACCTCGGCTTCATTGCCATCGCTATAAATCGTAAAGCGGATTTCAACAGGGCCATCGCTGCCACCACAAGCCGTGATAAGCAGGGCTGTGATGACGAGCACACTAAGCAATATTAGTAGTCGTTGGGGTTTCATGAGGCTCCTTCTCTCAGGAATGGGAATTCAGCAAAGTAACTGCTGTAACTAATTTCACTAATCTTAACACAGTGTGAATTTTCGGGGGTGGGAGGGAAACGATATGTTACATTGGCTTGACTGAAATCGTATACGATTATACACTTGGGTAGTGGCTGAGTTAGAACTATCACGGGCAGGGGGCAGTACGGCTGACGCTGTGGCCGATGCCATACGCGAGTCGATACTGAAAGGGGATTTTAAAAGGGGAGTGGCTTTAAAGCAGGATGAACTGGCTGCTAAAGCGGGTGTTAGCAAAATCCCTGTGCGAGAGGCGCTGGTGAAACTGGAGGCGGAGGGATTGGTGCAATTTTCACCGAATCGCGGGGCGGTAGTGGTTGATCTGTCTGTTGATGAAGTGCAGGAAATCACGCTGATGCGTATTGCGTTGGAGACTGTGCTCTTGAGGGAGGCCATTCCGTATTTGAAGATGCCAGAATATTCCCTAGCGGCAGGCCTGCTGAATGGTATTGCTAATGAACCAGATGCCTTTGAATGGGTGAAGCTTGATTGGGCGTTTCATGAAGCGCTTTATAAGGCGGCAAATTTGCCTAAGATTCTGAAAATGGCCCGGCAGCTCTACAACAACATGGCGCGATATATGGTTGAGTTCCGATTAATTGCGACAGGGTTAAATTCCCAGCGGCAACACCGAGCTATCTTGAGGGCGAGCCGGAGAAAGAATGTTGGCCCAGCGAGCAGTTTTTTGGAGAACCATATACTAGATACAGGCAAGGCGATCATCGGGGCGATGAAATAGGATTTTGTAAAGGTCTTGACAGATACTTGATTAAATAGAACGTTTGTGCATAATTAATGATGCTGGGGAAGTTGTAAATCGTATTGGTGGTGGGGGAAATAGAGGATGAATTCATAAAGAGAAAGACAATTGAAGATAAGTGATGTGAAAGCAGCACAAGTGAATCAACCAACGCGTAAGCTGGATAAATGGGTCGAAGATGGGCCAAAGGCGTTTGGGCGATTTTATGCGGAAGTATTTGGGCGGGAATGCCCGCGGCACGCCATGGAAGAATGGATCAAACCATTGTATGCGGCGCGAGGCCTAGATAAAGGCTTGGTGATCGAGGCTTTCCGTGGGTCAAGCAAAACGACTACGGTGACGATCGGGTGGCTGGCATTTCAGATTGGGCTGAAGCCGCATAAGAGCTATATGCTGGTGCAGGTAGGGGATGAACTGGCAAAAGATACGGTGCAGGAAATTGCTGACCTGATCGAGTACAACCCCGGATGGCAAAGGGTTTTCCCGGATGTGGCAGCTGACCGTAAGGCAGGGTGGAGTACGCGAGGGTATGAGGTCAAGCGGGTGGACATGGACTATGAGGATTGGCGACAATTGTGTGCCAATGAGAAAGGCAAAGACCCGAGCCTGGTGGGAATGGGATACAAGTCGCGGGCGATCATTGGGAGACACCCAACAGGTGCGCTGATATTAGATGACATACATGATGAAAATAATACGCGGTCTGGGCGAGAATTAGCGACGGTGATCAAGATCGTGCAAGGAACGATCTTGCCGACGGTGACGCCGGATACCTGGAAGGTGGCAGTCGGAACGCCGTGGCGAAGGGATGACGTGCTGGCATATTTAAAGGGGACAGGGGAGTTCGAGAGTGTAAAGACGCCAGCGATAAGAGTCAAGGAAGCAGGAAGCAGGGATAAGGAATTAGGGTTGGGGGAGGGGAGCAAGGGGGCTATGGGAGCAGGGGAGCAAGGGGATAAAAGGAAAACGAAGAAAAAATGCAAAGAGTCTAAAGTCCCACAAAATTTTGAGGAGAGTATCTGGAAGGCAACGTGGTTTGAAGGCTTGCCATTAAAGGACGTGGAGAAGCAGCGGCGAGTGCTGGGTGAGGTGGAGTTCGCGCGAATGTATTTGCTGGACCTTGAGGCGGCAAGTGGTGTGCATTTGCGGTCAGGGTGGTTGCAGCGTTACCCGTACGAGGAAATCGGGAAGGATTGGCCGGTGGTGATGGGGGTGGACTATGCTTCGGTGGCCGACCAGTTGAAGGCGAGTACGCGGGATTATTTCGCGGTGGCGATTGGGCGAGGTATCCCCGGTGGCGGTGTTGTATTGGTGGATGGCTTCCGGGGGAAAGTGTCGCAAGGCCAGGCTCAGCAGAAGCTGCAATCCATCGCCAGACAATATCCCACCTTGCAAACGATCGGGGTGGAGGCGGTGGGGAAGGGGGAGGAATTCTTCCATTTGATGCTGCGGACAAGCTGGCTGCCAGTGACACCGATGCAACCGGGGAGGAAAAGCAAGGGGTATCGCTTTGAGAAGGTGTTAGCGCCGATGTTCGAGTATGGGCGGGTAAAGGTTAGCTCGGCAGAGACACCATTCTTGCAGGCGTTTCGTGATGAGTGGGTGCGTTGGCCGTATGGTGAGCATGACGATACTTTGGATGCGGTGTATTGGATGTTGCAAGTGGCGAAACACCATATGGTGGTTGAAGAGGAGGGGGAGAGCCAGAAGCGAGAAAAAGTGAACCCGTTTGCGGAATTGGGGAGGGGATAAGGGCTAAATCCAGGATTTGGCTTCAGAGAACGTACCGCATTCTCTACTACGAGCAATGGAGCCTGGGACGAAGAGGGCAAATATAAATATCGAGGTGAGAATTCATTATGGGTAAAAAACAGGATCTGAGCAAAAGACGAATGGAAGCTTTGAGGCGCGGGGACCTCGAAACGGCGGATAAGCTCTTACGGGAGTTGATGCCGCGGCAGCGCAGAGATCAGGAGGCGCATGATCTGGAAAAAGAGGCATTACGGGCAAGACGCAGTAAAAAGCTGCGGGACAGGAACACCTATGATGTGGTGGCCGGGGACAGCTTCTTTTCGGTGGCAAGTGAGGTGTTAGGGGATGCGCGGCTGGCGGGGGCATTACTTGAGGCGAACCCGAATGTTTACGTGCTGCGTCCGGGGATGGTGTTGGACCTGCCGGAATTGGACACTGAAGCAGAAGAACCACCGTTGTTCTCGGAGGAGGCTTACCGCGATGCGCTGATCTCACAGGAGTTGGTGGATGCGATTGGAGGCGATCCGAGTGGGGCGCGTGTGGGGGATGAAGACGTGGAGATAGAAGCGGATGAGGAATTTGTGCAGGACAGCCAGGAGGCCTTGGCGGGTCTGGGAATGGAGGAAGAAGCCCTGGCAGAAGCGGTGGCAGACCTGCTGATAAACCTGGGGTATACCGATGTGCCAGTACCCAAAGTGATGGAGAAGCCTGCCGCACAAGTAGAAGAGGATATTGACGAAGAAACGTTTGAGGGGCCAGCCCTTGAGACCGAAGAGTACCTAGGGGCAGATGTAAGTTTGGAGGATGGGCCGCAACAAGATGAAACCCCACCGTCACCAGATGACGAAGGAAAGCGCGGAACTAGGAAGGTAGAAGGTAAGGGGACGTCAGAACCGGAACCGGCGGTTGTTCCGACAGAGGAAGTAGAGCCGACCGAAGTTGTCAACGAGCCCCTGCCCAGCTATGAGGAACTGGTGATCGCTGAGGAGACGAACTGGCCGCAATGGGAGAATGCCTTAGAGAACTCAGGCATCGAATTGAGGGATAATGAGGGTGAACTGAATCTTGAGGAGATCAGCACTTTTATTGCGGAAGATATTGAAGTAAATAAAGAACGTTATGCCCAGGAATTGGGAATGACAGTTGATGAGTTGGCAGAGGTTTCAAAAGAAAGAGTAGAGATTTGGCTGGAGGCAGCTGAATTGCATGGCCAGTTAGATGTTTTTAACACCTCATTATTACTGAAGCAGAATGATCAAGATATTTTTGGAGTCAATATTGATGTCATGGTTGATGGGGCCCCGATGGGTTTGGATGCTTACATCGAAACTCAGAACGATGCAGATATTGAATCGACTCGGCTGAATTTTTCAATAGCGTTGGTAAATATGGGTTTTGCTTTGTCAGGTGTTTCTCCTGATTATGATGATCCGGGAGAGGTATTTCGGGATGTATTCGGTGATGTAACAATCAAATTTGACAGCAAATATAGTCAGGGTTGGGGGTGCAAGACTAACTCGAGTCGAGAGGTCGTGTGTGGGAGTGGTGGGTTGAGTTACAGTATTCCGCAATATGGATATTTTGGTTTATATCCCGAAGTAATCATCCATGAATTGGGCCATGTTTTGCATAGTAGAATAGCGAGAAACTTGGCAATAGGTTTAGGACGAACCCCGAATAACGAAGATAAAGAACTGGAACAGATCTACAAGGACAAATTAAGCTTATTTGACCCCTATATTCGTCTCGGTAGCACGAGTTTATACTTAGACGAAGATTACACAGATGGTGAAGGAATTGTTTTCGCTGGGCCAGGAATTGCTGAGCGGAGTGAGTTAGGATGGCAGTATACGGATAGGGATGGTTACCTGTCAGATTTACCTTATCAGATACATGGTTATGAATTATTTCCGCTACCTAAAACTCCTGAAGAACGAGAAGATTATGATGATCCTAATAGCCCGAATGAAAGATTTGCAGATATGTTTTTAAACTGGGTACTAGACTCATTTGACTACACTGACTCTGCTCAAGGAGCTGGCCAAGCCATGTATGATTGGGTTGATGAAAATGCTGCTGATTTTGTGTATTTTGCATCTCACACGTATTCAGAAGAATGGGACAATAGAATTGAGAATTGAATTGGTAAGTTTTGGATAAAACATGAGAAATGACAAGGGTCTTTTTCAACGAATTGGAGGAACAGTTATCGGAAGTTTAGTAAAGGTGCTGTTGCTTATCTTTTTTTTACTAGTCGTAATCTCCTTCGTGAGTTGTTCACCGACGAATAGATACGATCCAAGATTGCTCATAGAGAATGGTCTCCAAATGAGTTGGTCACCTTCTGGGAAGGAAATTGCATATGTTGCAGATCGTGAGGGCTCTGACACTCATGATCTCTATCTATATGATACTCAGACAGGAAATATTAGCCAGGTTACTGAATTAGATGGCCCTTATGCACCTGCGTTTCCTAGTTGGTCCCCAAATGGTCAAAAGCTTTCATTTGTCCTTTATTCTGAGGGTTTAGATATTGTCTTATTAGATTTTGGTAAGTTTGACGGAACCCCACTAGACAGCATTGAATTAAGAGAATTAATTGCAAAAGGGGTCCCACCGACTCAAACTGGAGAGATATATGCCTGGAACGACGACCCCCATTGGTCACCAGACGGTACAAAGATAGCGTTCATTTCCTGGCTGGAGGAGAATGTTGAAATCTACATAATGGATGAGGAAGGAGACAATGCAATCAAAATTGGAGAACAGGTTGGAAAAAATTATGAGCCTACTTGGTCACCGGATGGAAATTCGCTTGCTTTTGTATCAGACCGAGACGGAAACCTCGAAATCTATACAGTGAACCTCATTAGTTTGGAAGTATCAAGAATAACTAATAGTTCAGAAATAGACCAGTCTCCTGATTGGTCTCCTGATGGGAAATGGCTCGTATTCGAATCGATGAGAACAGGGAACTGGGATCTGTTTGCGTTTCACCTAGAGAGTGGGGAGTTGGTGCAACTGACTTTTGATGAGGCGGATGACTATACTGCTGATTGGTCGCCAGATGGAAGCTTGATCGGGTTTACGTCTTTGCGATTAGGTGAAGCGGCTTTGTATGTGATCGATGCGCCGGAGTAGTGTTTAGCAAAGTCGGATTTTCGTCAAAGGGGTTCTTTAGATGAAATCAATATGGATAGTATTCTTTTGCTTGCTTGTTGTAAGTGGAACCGGATGTGGTTCTAACAACAGAATTCAAGACCGCATTCGGCTGACAAATAACCTTAGCATAGATATTTTGCCAGACTGGGCACCGGATGGAACACAAATCGCATTTGTACGTAGAGAGGAAGATAATAACAATGCTCACCAAGTTTTTGCAGTTCATGTATTGAATCAGATCGAAGAGGAACTCCTCAATAATGAAACCAGTTACAGAATAGATGGACTTGGCTGGTTGCCTGACGGAGAAGAGATTGCTTTTTTAATATTTGGTGGAGACGTTGGCCCTGCAGTCGGCATACTATCTTATATTCAGGGGGAAATACCACCTCCGAGCATTTTAAAGATGGAGGTATTACGCGGTTTGGGCGACCGAGCATTTGTATGGAACTTTGAATGGTCATCAAGTGGGGAAGAAATTGCAATCATACGAAACTATGATGATAGCATTGCTCCTGGCTTATACACCGTGAAAAGAGATAATACTGAGTTGCAACAAATAACGCAGGGTTACGGAGCCTGGGGGCCAAGTTGGTCTCCAGATGGGAATAGGATTGTGTTCGAGCATATTGGGGAAATCGATCCGAATGATACTGTGTTTATGTCTGATGAAAATGGAGAAATATACACCATCAAAGTAGATGGAACAGAACTTTTCCAAGTGACTAATCACATCGCGAATGACTCTGAGCCTGAATGGTCACCAGCAGGAGATTGGATAGCATTTGTTTCTGAGAGAGATGGAAACAAGGAGTTGTATGTAATTCGACCTGATGGTAGGGAACTCACACGACTAACTGAGGAAGAGGCAGACGACTATTCGCCAACCTGGTCGCCAGATGGAACACAGATCGCGTTTGTGTCTGAACGGGATGGGAACCCTGAGCTATATATTATGGATGTGCCGGAGTAGAAGATAGAAGGAGCTAGGGGGCAGAAGAAACAAAAGGTCCAGAAGGGCCAAAGGAGTTAAAAGCGTAGAGGTTTGACAATAGGGGCGTAGGGAAAACAAGAAGCAAGACTTGCTCAAGTAATTTTGAATAGCGGGGGGGGTGTGAGGGGAAATTGAACATTGTCCATTTTTCTATTTAAAGGAGTTAGCGGTGAAGAGTTTGAATTATTACCAGGGTTTGGCGAATGAGATGGTGCAGGCTGACCGGGGGCGAGATGCGATGCTGAGGGCGATGGATGATATGTGGCATAACCGGTGGAGTTTGCCAAAAGGGATAAGCAATTTGCGGTGGGTGCACAAGGTGGTGAGCACGGACCCGCACGATGCACTACGAGCAGGTACGCGGGTACTGAGTAGTGTGGAACCGCGCATCAAGCTGCAGCCGCTGGCACCCAATGAGGCGACACGCGAAAAAACGGATGGCATTGAACGAGCACTGGGATGGCATTTCCGAAATGCGAGCAGGCGGCGGCGGGCGAATGTGCTGCGAGACGTGGTATTGAGCACATTGTTATATGATGAGGTGGTGGCGCAGGTAGTGTATCTACCGGAGCAGATCGAGGCGATGAAGGCGTTCAAGGGAGACACGCGACGCCTGGAGGCAGCACGACGATATGGGCCATTTTCGATCCTAGTGAGGAACCCGCGGCAGGTGCACGTGCGGTATTCGGACTGGATGCCGGAAAGTGTGTTGTTAAAGAAGGTGATGCGGGTGGGGGAGGTGGTCGATTTTTGGGGGACAAAGGCCAGGGGCTTAAAAAATAAGCTGAAGGAGCAGGGGAGTAAGGGAGTGGGGGGGAAGAAGGATTGGGAATATTGCACGGTGTATGACTACATGGACCTGGATGTGCGGGTGGTGTGGGCTGTGCCGCATGCCGGGGGAAGCATGGTGAGCGATCCTTTAGGGGATGCGGAGGGCACAGGCGGGGTGCAAATCTTGCGAGAGAAACATGATCTGGGTTTCTTGCCGTGGGTGGCTAAGGTGGGGGGCACGACACTGGAAGATGAGGCGGCTTTCCAGCGGATGCCGTTGTTGGCTTCGATCTACCAGAGCGGACAGTGGGATACGCAAAACATCGTGGATACCTTGATGGCGAGCGAAGTGATCGCATATGCGGCTGCGCCTCGCTTGAAGGTGTCCGGGCCGACGGACCAGGTGGAAGTGGATTATGGCGAGCCGGGACGGCCAGCGTACGTGCCACCGGGGCATGAATTGAGTGCGATGACGCCTCCGGGGCTGGACCAGAGTCTGGCGGTGCTGGCAGAGCGGATCGGAAGCCGGATGGCAAAAAGCACAGTGCCGCGAGTGTTGCAGAGCGGGGATTTCCCATCGGGGACGGCGTTTTCGACGCTGAACCTGGCGACGCAGAGCGGGATCAAGTCATTGGCGCCGTATAAAGAACTGGCTGAAGAGGCGCTGGTGGATGTGTTCACGCAGATGTTGTATTGGGTGAAATATGCCAATGAGCCTGTGCTGGCATTTGGAAAGAAACGCGATGATCCAGGCAGCCAGTACACGATCTACCCGAAGGATATTGACCTGGAGAGTGTTTACATGGAGGTTGAATTGACGGCGGATGTGCCGACAGACCGGATGGCGCGCATCAACGCAGCCTCGATGGCGGTGCGGGACCTGAATTACTCAAAATCGCGGGCACTGGAACAGGTGGGCGAATCCGACCCGGGCTTCATCATGGAGCAAGCGCGTGAGGAAACGCTGGATGAAGTTGACCTGGAAATTGAAAAACAACGTAAGCTGGCATTGGGGAAGCTGGAGATCGAGAAGATGGTGAAAGAGATACAGGAAGGGGAAGAGGAGGCGAAAGCGCCAGAGGAAGCAGAAGTATCAGAGGGGCCAGTGGCAGTAGCCGGGCAGCCCCAAAATATCCAAGAGCTATTAAAGCAGCCGAAGTTCCGGGAGCGTGTGCATGAGGTCATGGGGCAGGGGTTTAACCCGGCGGCGGGTGGCAGCCCTCCAGTGCAGGCAGACCCTGAACTCAGCAATCGTAAAAAGCCAGCAACTACAAAGACAGGTGAAGAGGTCGCAGAGGTATAGTCATGGGTGATAAGAATCGAGAGATCGCAGAGTATTACAAGAAACGAAGAAGAGGGGAACGGGATGATGAAATGCTGGACCGGATCGTGGGGGGAGGGAGGCGACAGCGAAGGGCCAAGGCTGAGGAGAGGGAGGCCAAACGGGAGTATCGAAAAAAGCGTAGCCTGTTACAAAATGCGTACACGGTGCAGCTGGGCGATAGCTGGTTCAGCATTGCGGGGAGCGAAATGGGAGACCAGCGCTATGCAGGAGACCTGGCGAGGGCAAACCCGGGGTTTGACGTATTGAAGCCGGGGACGGTAATCATGCTGCCGCCTGCGGGGGGAGAGGAGACACCTATCCTGACATACGAAGATTATGAGATGTTGGAGGGTATTCAGGAAAAGGTGGAAGAGGCACAAGAGCCGCCGGTGACAGCAGCAAACAGCCCAGTCTATGGTGATCCTGCAGGAATAGAAGCGGAACACGACATGATACAAGCCTATTTGGATAGGCAAGAAGCGGATGAGACTCCTGTAGATGAAGAGGCGAATGGACTGGAGGAGGAATTCAATGTGGCGGATTATGAGGCGGAGGCGCAAGCGATAGCACAGATGTTGTTGGAGATGCAAGCTTTGCGTGAGCAGGAGGAAGAGGGGTCAATAAAGGTGGCGGCCCTTGCGCAGGATGTTGTTTTGCAGGAAGAAACGCAAGAGCAAAAAGAAGCAAATGAATTGTTGGATACCTGGTTTCAGACCCAAGTAGCAGATATGAAAATCCTGGGGCAGGATAATTACCGTGCAATTCATAATGAGTACAAGGCATTACAAAATGGAATTAGCCAGGGTAGCGTTACGCGTAATGAAATGTTTAGAAGGGTATATGGAACGGAATATGTGCCGACCCCCACACCAACGCCTACAGAGGGATTGCCCCCACCTATTGTAGAAGTACGGCCATTAGAAACTGATACACCTGAGCCTATTCTCACACCAGAGCCTATTCGAATACCTACTGCAGAACCTACAGCAGCAAATTGGGTAGAGGTCTTGGAGTCGTATGCTCCAATGAATGGGGATGGATTTTTTGTTTCAGGAAATCGTCATGGGACAGAAATACTTAAAGGATTGCATGTGGGTGTTGACATTGCCGCAGATGACCGTATTGTTGAGGCCAATGTGGCGGGGAAAGTGTACTTCTTCCAGACCCTCAAGGGTGCTGGAGGAATAATCGAAACAAGAGCCTTTGACCCTGCATTGGAATACCCTGAAAATGATGATAGTTATGAGGACTTTGGGAATTATGTAGTGCTCGTAAGTGAATTCAACGGTGAGACTTACTATCAAGTCTTTGCTCATTTAGAGTCATTCAGTCATGATTTTCAGAATGGTGATGAAGTGCCCGCTGGAACTTTATTAGGGGAAATGGGGAAAACAGGCGCTACTGAAGAGTATCATGTCCATTGGGAGATTCGAACAGAGGACGGAGTCAATATAGATGAAAATGGGGTGATTCGATTTGATATTTTTGAACGGGTTTTAGCGGACGGCACATATCCTACCTATTATGCGCAATCAGAGGAAGAGTTAGAGCAGTTTACAATTAACCCATATGATTTCACTAATCTGCTGAATTCTATTGACAATTAATAAATGTGTGGTTAAAAACTCGAGCAAGTGAGGAAATCTTGGTAACATGAAAAGGACGTTCGTTCCTGAAAGGCGAAAAAGCGGTCGAGGTGTTTCATGAATAATATAATCAAACGTAGAAAAAAGACTGTGGTAATTGTGAGTTTCGCAATACTCATATTGACCGGGTGTCAAAGTGGAATACTCACTGTCCCTACCCAAACTCAGGAGGTGAAGCCAATATTTGCCCCTGAGCCAACTCTTGAAGGCTCGTGGGCAGGTTTGCCATTCGGCGAGAACTGGGAGCTCAGAGTCGTTGGGGCGGATGAGGAGCGGGAAAACCCCTGGTTGTATGCTTACTTTGAAGGGCAGGAAGTCCTGGCGAATAGAGATTATGAGGGCTGCGAGTTGACCTATTGGTTTGGTTCTGGGGAAGGAATAGATGAGTTTGGGGAATTCCCTGAATTCTTTTCTTATATCTCTTTTGAGCAAAAGATAGGAGGAAATGATTTTGGTGTTATTCTCCATCTTTTAGAAGGAGAACTCGATTATATTAAATATGTCTTTGACTCAAAGATATACGGGGCATCCAACGTATATGAAAATGGATATGTTGGTACTTTGCGTCTTCGATTGATCGATACCGAGATCGATCCATGCATCCAAGAAACGAAGTGGCTATTAGCGGAGATAGACCCAAGTGGGATGTATGCGATGCGAGATCCATTCATGGAATGGAATAATGTGAGGCGATTTGGGGATGAATAAGGGGGGATTGATGAATAAGCAAGGGATTTTGTAGTTGCGATGAGAACATTGTGGATTCCTGTGATTTATTTGCTTTTTGTTGTGGGGTGTAAAGGCTTTTGGGAAGAGCCGCGGCTAGAAGGTCACATAGCGTTCATGATGGAAGTGGAAGGGAATCATGATATTTACATCATGGAACCCAATGGGGACAATGTCAGAAGATTAACGGACCACGCTGCTTATGATATGGAACCGGCCCTCTCCCCTGATGGGCAAAAAGTCGTTTTCGTTTCAGATCGCGATAAGAATTGGGATATCTACATGGTGGATGTGGACGGTAGTAATGTAACCCAGCTTACATTTTCCTCTATGGCGAATGAGAGCTTTGAAGAGTTTTCAAAAGCACTTGATTGGGGAACACACTGGTCTCCGGATGGGAGATGGATCGCATTCCAGTCGCAGCGAGACGGCAATGCTGAGATATACGTAATGCGCTCGGATGGGAGCAATCAAAAAAGATTGACCTTTCACCCAGCGGATGATGCTCTGCCGACATGGTCGCCAGACGGTACACAAATAGGTTTCATGTCTGCGAGGCCAAGTCCAGTAGACATCCCTGTGCGGAACTTTGATACCTATCTGTTGGACACAGAAAGTGGTGTAGTCAGTAGAGTAACTGAATATGTTGGCCTGGATGGGCCTCCTGTATGGTCACCAGATGGAGATCTGATAGCCATCGCCTCGGAACGAGAAGGGGGACAAAGAATATTCATTGTAGATGTCAGTAGTGGTGAATGGCGATTATTGACGGAGGCGTATGATGAGGGAAATGAAGAGTTTAATGGAGAGCTAGATGGAGAGATACGTGAGGGTTCTGAAAGTTGGTCACCAGATGGTAATTGGCTGGTGTTAACCTACGGAGCCAAGATCTGTACGATACATAAAGAGGGACATAGTTTGAATTGTATTGAAGGAATAAGTCGTGCAGCACAGCCTGATTGGGGACCGTGATTCTTGGGGAAGGAATAGCTAAAGAGACCTTCAAAACTCTTGCAAAATAAGTTTAGATGGCTCTTGAAGCGCGAAGTGAAAGCAGAGTGATTGATGAGTAATGGGATTTTGATCTATCTAGCGAAACTTTGGTTTTCATTAGTTTTATCTGGTTTGTTTGTGGCTAGCTGTACTTTCCTTGAATCGACAACAAAACCGGAGGGTCAATTACTATTTGTTGGAGAATCTGAAGATGGGTTAGATTCTGAAGCTTTTGTTTACAATTTAGAAAAAGAAATCACAAACCAATTGACAGATAATGAAATCACTGATTATTATGCAAAATTTTCGGCTGATGGCAAGCAAATTGCGGTGGCTGCGGGGTTACCAATGCCGGGAATAGTATTAGTAGATATAGAAACTCAAGACCTTTATCAATTGACTAATGAGGAAACTTTAGTTGGTTATTTATCCTGGTCATCTGATGGGGAGTGGATTGCCTTTTCCAAAGATATGGATTCAGGTTCTGTCAATTCAGATATTTATAGAGTAAATATTGACAATAGTACAGTCTCTAAATTCTTTGGCACGGACGGCAATGACATTCGTGTATTATGGTCACCTGATGGAAACCAAGTAGCATTCAGTTCAAATTTTGAGGCTATTGAATTTAACGACTATGATGTATATGTTTACGAGATTGATGATGCTAGTATTGTTAGATTGACATTTGAAGATTCGGATGATGCACCGCTATCCTGGTCTCCAGATGGGAAATACTTAATTGTGTCTTCTGGAACTGGACTAGATAATCAGGATAAGCGGTTTTTCTTGTTAGAGGTTGATACAGGCAACAAAGAACCTCTAATCGAAGATAAAAATTATTCAACAGGAAAAAATGAGAATTCTGCAATTTGGTCACCTGATGGGAATTGGATCGCTATAGATGTGGATGGCAGGATTTGTATTATGGATCTGAAGGGTGAACTCTACGATTGCTATACGGAAGGATATAAATATATATTGACTGATTGGGGGCCGTGAAATTTGAGTGTCGGGAATGATGAAGTAATAAAAATGGTGAGGCAAATATATCTTCTAATACTAGTTTCGTTGATGATGATTGGATGCAGTCGAATTGAAGAGCAGCAAATTGCTTTTCATACGGGTACGGTAATGATCGACGCGCAAATCTACGTAGTGGATCTGAATGGACAAAACCTAACACAGCTAACTGACAGCCGCGGCTCCAATTCGGCTCCGACCTGGTCGCCTGATGGCAGCCAGATTGCTTTTGTGTCCACACGGGACACGAATTTTGAAATCTATATCATGAACGCAGATGGGAGTGGACAATACAATTTCACAGAGAGCCGGGCCCACGATAGGAACCCAACGTGGTCTCCTGATGGGAAATGGATCCTCTTTGAATCACGAGTCAATGACACAGAATATCGCGATCTCTATCGTAAGAATGTGGAGACTGGTGAATTAGTCCAACTGACGGACACTCCAGAACTGGCTGAGTTCCACCCAGCATGGTCAACAGATGGAAGTCAAATCGCATTCTCAGTCCTTAATAAGGACGCTGCTTTGGATATCTACATCATGGACAAAGATGGAGGTAACGTAGAGCGAATCACTGGGGAGATAAGAAACGTTGACTATCCGATATGGGGAAGATCTGGAGATAAAATCTATTTTGTCACATTTGGGTGGTTTGAAGTAGGCAAGCGTGAGATTGTTGCATATGATCTGGAAACAGGTGAATTGAGCCAAATAAGTTTTGATGGTCAGCCCAAGGGGGAATTTGTGATTACGCCGGATGGTTCAAATATCCTGTTTGAATCCTCCGTGGAGATAGGTCAAAATGAGGATGGGATCAGATTAACGCGTGGAGCAATCTTTGTCATGAATATTGACGGGACAGGATTGGAATTGCTGCCTATTTATATCAGTGCCAGTGGTGTTGCGTGGAGGCCGTGAATAATCTCTCTGGTTTTTGAAAAACTCGTTAAATTGGTTTAGCTATGATAATTGAGCCTGCATTTACTGATGTAGGCTCAATTTTATGCCAAATGGTAAAATCTGCCGCCAAGGTTTGAGAAGAAGAGGGATGGATATTTGTAGGAGCCCTTGATGCTGACTAATTGTTTAAGCGTATTTCGTTCGTATTGCTTCCTTTTTAGCTGCTTGATATTTGTTGGTGCCTGTAGTTCTGTAGGGAATAGCGGAGAAGAGGGATTAGTTCCTGCTGCTATTCAAACTGAGGAAGCGAAGACAGTATTCGTCCCTGAGCCAACTCTTGAAGGCTCGTGGGCAGGTTTGCCATACGGTGAAAACTGGGAGCTCAGGGTTGTTGAAGAGGATGAGGAGCGGGTAGACCACGAGTTGTATACTTACTTTGGGGAGCGGGCAGACCGCTGGTTGTATGCTTACTTTGAAGGGCAAGAAGTCCTTGTGAATAGAAATCATGATGGCTGCGAGTTGACCTATTGGTTTGGTTCGGGGGAAAGAGGAGAAGAGTTTGGGGAAGGCCCTGAATTTCTTTCTACTATCTCTTTTGAGCAAAATTTAGGAGGGAATGATTTTGATGTTATTCTCAATCTTGTGGCCGGAAAACTCGATTACATTAAATATATCTTTGACTCAAAGATATACGGAGCATCCAACGTATATGAAAATGGGTATCTTGGTACTTTGCGACTTCGATTGATCGATACCGAGATCAATCCATGCATCCAAGAAACGAAGTGGCTATTAGCGGAGATAGATCCGAGTGGGATGTATGCGATGCGAGATCCATTCATGGAATGGAATAATGTGAGGCGATTTGGGGTTCCATAGATGGGTACAGAAAAGGACACCCATGGGTGTCCTTTTTATGTGTTGAATTTGGGGTGATCAGCGGCGGCGGTTACGTTGGGAAACACGACGGCGGGCGCGGCGGATGGCTTTCTTCTTTTGAATGCGGCGCTCTTCGGATTTGGAGACGAACCAGCGTTTGCGGCGGATGTCACCGAGGACCCCGCTGCGGGTAACGGTCTTGCGGAAGCGGCTATAAAGCTGCTGCTGCGACTCGTTGGAGCGTAATTCTACTTTTGGCACTGGAGGTTCACCTCCTTTCATATAAAGCGTAATCGCTTTGTTTTTGGCCTATGAACTGACCGAGCGGGATTATACCTTGGGGAGGGGAAGTGTACAAGGGCGCGACAATGTGGGGGGAAGATGAAGGTTCGGACACGGACGAGGCATGCCTCGCCCCTACAAAATCTCCAACAATTCCGCGTAGGCTTGTAAAGGTCTTGACAAAGGCTTGATTAAATAGAACATTTGTGCATAATTAAGGGCACAAGCAAACCCGAGCTGGGGGCTAGAGAACGGATGACCTCAAAGGAGCAGGAAATGACAGAAGCACTGGAGAGCGGCGCTAAACGCGAGGAAGCTGGTGAAAACAGCCAGGTTTCGACAGCACAGCGTGACGAGCAAACTTCAGGTGAAGTTGAACGGCCAAATTCCCCACTGGAAAAGCAGATCGAGGAGCACATTGCTTCGGAGGTGGAGCGACGGTTCCAGAGTGCAAAAGATAAACGGTGGGCGCAACTTGAGCGGCAGTATGGGGCTTTGAGTGAGTTACAAAAGGCAATGGACGGGCAGGATGAAATTCAAGCCACTGATGACAACTGGGTGATCGATAAAGCCCAGGGGTTGTTAAAAATGGCGGGATTGGAAAACGATCCGGAAGTAAGCGCGTTGTTGAGAGAGAAGCCCTATGGTGCGGATAATGATGGCTACGTGGCCCTATTGAGTGATCTGACCGAGGTGGTTTTGCGACGCAATAGTCGTGGGCCCACAAATGGGGCGGCGGTGGCCCAGCCAAGTGGTGGCCTGCCTGTGAATGACCTGAGAGAGGATTATGAGTTACGAAAACGCCAACTCGTTGCGGGGGATGTGAATGCGCTAATGGCTTTGAAACGAGAGTTCCGGGCGAAGGGTTTGGATATTTTTTAGCAGTGAGCCTTTAGCTGTGAGTAGATAATTATTAGAAATTTCCTCACGGTGAATGGGCATTAGTGGTTTATCAGGAGAAGGTAAATGGCAGTTTTGGAGCAACCAAAGACAAGTTATAGCGACACGACCTCCCAGGCAAGGGTGATCAGTGACGTGATCCAGATGGTGGATCCGCGTGATACTCCCTTGATCGCAAAACTGGGATTGGACGGGGCGCGCGAGAAGTTCAAGATCCAGTTGAATGGTCATAAAGTGGAATTGCTGGAAGATGAATTGGACCCGCTGGAAGATGCGCTGGATGGGGCACTGGATAATTCGGCGACGAGCAGCATCGGTGTGGATGATGCTACCAAATTCCAGGACGGACATATCATCTTGATCGATAATGAGAAGATGGTGGTGAAGTCCGCTGACTCGACGGGGAATACTGTGGACGTGTACGGACGTGGTTTTGGGAGCACGACGGCGGTATCCCATACGGACAACAGCACAATCACGATCATCGGTATGGCGCGTTTGGAAGGCGATGACGCAGATTACGGGCCAATCGTAGATCTGTCAGCACCGTTTAACTACACAAGCATTTTCCAGAAGGCGGTACAGGTATCTGGCACCCAACAGGTGATTTCCCAATATGGGATCGATGATGAATTCATGTACCAGGCCAATAAGGCCGTGCCTCATCTGTTACGCCTGGTAGAGCGACAGGCATTCTATGGTGAACGTGAAGTAGGTTCCGGCTCGGCGCCCCGTTCCATGGGTGGGCTGAGTACGTTCATCACGGATAACTCGGTGGATGCCGGTGGTGGGATTGCCAAGTCTGACGTGGACGCTTTGATGGAAGAGATCACGATGGATGGGGGGTATCCTGATTTGCTAGTGATGAACCCTCGGATCGCGAACGACTTACGTGGTTTGTTGGATAGCTCGAGTTTTGTGCGTGTGTCCCAGGATGAGAACAAACTGGGTGTGGATGCTATTGAGCGTGTGATGACGCAATATGGTGAGTTGGAACTGGTGATGGATCGTTGGTGCCCGGAAGATACGGCCTACATTTTGCAATCCGACAAAGTGGGTTTCTACACACTGCGTCCGTTTGCCAGCCACGAACTGGCCCGCTCTGGCGACAGTTTGAAGGGGGAAGTAATCGGCGAGGTGAGCGTGCTGGTGGCCAATGATAAGGCGCATGGAAAGATCACGGGAATCACAACCTAAGCCTGAGTTATAGCCTGGGGGTGACTGTGCTAGTCACTCCTATATAACAAAAGGCGGAGCGGGCAGGCGGCGCAACAATTATTGGTGAATAAACGACTGGCCCGCTCCGCCAGCGGGGATTTTAGAAAGAAAGTTTGATTTATTGGTACGCAGTGTGGCAGGTTTGAGAGGGTATTAATGGCTTTTACTTTTAGCGATCTTTTACAAGCAGTGTATGCTGAATTGGGGCAATTGCAGACAGGAACAATAAGCAGTGGTTCAACAACAACGGTGATAGATGGAGAGATAAGCGGCTGGCATAAAGATGGGGATTGGAAAAACGGGGCAATCTTTATCATTGATGTCGGTGGAGCAGCTCCTGAAGGTGAATTTTCCCGAATTAGTGGATACGATGACAGTGCAGGTCAATTTGACTTAGCAACCGCATTAAGTGCGGCAGTGAGCGTGGGGGATAATTATGGATTTGTGTCGGCATATTATTCACTCGGAACTATGATCGAGTTGGTGAATGCCGGATTACGCACATTGGGTGACATTGCACTCGTAAATACGACAACTCTGGATAGTTCTGCTGGTCAAAGCGAATATACGGCAACGGTGAATTGGAAACGCCGACGGCCGATGGCGATAGATTATCAGGGTCAACCCGGAGTGAGTGGTAACAACCAATGGGTGCGAGTGTACGATTGGGAATACGTGCCCAGCCTGCCGGGTGAAGACGGGCTGATCATATTCAATGAAGAATTACCGGCCGGCCGAGACGTGCGTATCTGGTACGTTGACCGGCATCCACGGTTGAGCCAATTTGATGATGTTGTATCAGAGACAATAGCACTGGAGTTAGCTGTGGCGGCAGGGGTAGAGCGTGCGTTGCGATACCAGAACTCGAGATTGGCAGGGAGTGAACCCTTTCTGGTGCAGAGATGGAATGATGCCAAAGTTGAACTGGCACGGGCACAGGTCAGTTTTCCCGTGTGGACGCCGCGGCGTGTGGCTAATTTGATGCAAGTGCGGGCAGGGAGCGTATAAAAATGGCAATCATTGTTCATCCTGGCGCGCCAAACCCAACCCATGAGATCAGTTTGAGCGATGGGGTGCAAACCTGGGGACTTAAATTGGATGGAGGTCCCGGCGCTTTGCAGGAAATCCCCATGACGCCATCTACGCTGCAATTCACTGGTGGTGGTAGCAAATTTGGAGACTGGGAACCGGGGATGTCCCACATTGAACAGCGTACGTGGGAAGGCGGGCGCGGCCTGGAAGATTTTGCGGAGGACAGTACGCGTTATTACGACAGCATGAATGCCTGGACGCTGACTCCTGGACGGGTGATGCCAGCGCCGCAATGGCGATTTGCGAAAGGCTTGAGAGAGAGTTATGAGGAGTTGCCTGGGAATGTGAGTTGGCGAGCTTTGCTAGGGAATGAAAAATATGTTTCAGCAGCTATCACAGTAGGGGAATCTGGTTTTGATGTACAAGCTGCTTATATCTGGCTAAGACGCAAGGGCTCCCCTGGGGTTTTGACCGCTGCAATATACAGCGATAGTGGCGGAGAACCTGACGAGGCTTTGCCTAATTCGAGCCAGAGTGTGTCAATTGCAGATGTGGAGGATGTTGTGAGTGTGTTCCAGGTCTTTGATGTTTCTCAAAGCGCTGACCTTGCAGCAGATACTGTTTATCACTTAGTAGTCTACGCTAGCGCAAATGATAACGCGGCGAACCATTGGGAAGTAGGTGTTTACACATTTGGGGAAGGGGCGCGAATTTCTGTAGATGGCATAAGTTGGAGCCAGGCAACATATAGCCTGTATCACCGGATTGTGGATGCCGGTATTAAGCGGCGCATGCATATGTTCGAATTAGAGGGGGCCTTGTATGCTGTGGATGAGCGTGAGGATGGCTCAGCGGCAAAGCTTTACATGAATGGGGATCGCGGCGTTCAAAATGACTCTGTGAGCGGCAGCCAAAGTGTCAGCAACCTAGTAGATGAGGATAAAAGTTGGGTAGCAGATAGGTGGGCTGGGGCCTGGGTCAGGATCGTGTCCGGGTCGGGAGAAGGTCAGCAACGACTGCTTGAAAGTAACACTGCTGATACGCTGGTGCTTGGCGCTGATTGGGACGTCACACCTGACAACACTACTAATTATGTAATCTATGCAACGGATGAGTGGGCGGATATCACGCCTGACAGTGGCGATCAATTTTCGGCTCCGGTAAGTTCTGTTGTGGTTTTCAATGATATTGTCGCATTTGCCCAAGGACAAGCTGCAAATGTTTTGAAAATGAGGTTCAACGCAGCGGCCTCCCCCCCGGCACATGATTTCGATGCAGACTCAAATAAGGCTGACTTACTCTATGTGTTTTATGATCCGGATGATGGGGCGCAAGTGTGGCGGGCAAGCAATGATGTAAAAACTGTATCGAGATCCAATCCTACTCTTTGGGGAATAAACTTATCCTTTGCTACAGCCATTGAGATCGGTGAAGATAGTGCGCCAATTACGCGGCTGGTCGATTACAACTACCAGCTATGGATACTGAAAACTGATAGCGCCTGGGTTATCGATAAGGATGCGAACGATAATGACATTGCACGAAAGCTGAATCTGGGACTAAGCGCGCTGAGAGATGTGCGGAATGGGCTGGCGGCGACAGTGCAGAAAGGCTTTCTGTATTTTTCCGTTGGGCATAGCCTGGGCAGGATGTATCAATCGAGCCTAGACGATGTGGGGCCCTGGAAAGGGGTTTTGCGACCGGATAAGAGACATGGGCACATTGGTGCTTTGCTCCCATTGGGAATAGAGTGGTTAGCTGTAGGGGTTGATGGGGGTGATGAGAATTTGTCTTCAGTGCTGGTATATGACGGTGCTGGATGGCATGAGTTGATGCGGGGGTGGGAAATGGGTCAAAGGGTGGAGGGCTTATACTGGCAGGCTTGTCCAGGAACACGGGCCAGATTATGGGTCAATGTTGGGGGTGAGCTAATCCTCCTGGAATTTCCCAAAGATACCCTAATTCCATTACGCGATCGAGGATTGGCTTACCAGCACGAATGCATCATTGAAACCGCAACGATAGATATGGGCGCGGCACGTTTACCCAAGTTCATCAAGGAGATGAGCTTGGTCAGTGAAAACCTGACCACAGGCATTGAAGTTCATTTGGATTACCAGGTGGATGATGAGATAGGAGGGGACAAATGGATCTCTGCCGAGACTTTCTATTCCTCTCCTGAAGATACCCTGCCTATCAATGCTGGTGATGTGCGCGCTATTCGACTGCGTTTTCGGATGTTGACCAATCAATCGGATGTGCCACCGATTGGGATTGCCAGTATCGTAGAGGGTTTTTCTCGAACACCTTTAAAGTATCAATGGAATATGCGTATCAAATTAGCAGATATGCAGAGCAATAAGAGTGGAGGGATAGAAAGGGATGCGGATGGATTCCTGCAATGGCTGAAGGATGCTGCCCGGCAGGCCCGCAAAGTTCGAATGCGTTCAATTTGGCAGGGAATGGATGACGTTTATGTGATCGTTGAGCCGCCTACTCTTTTGAGGCAGTTCACGAATACTGTCACCGGATGGTGGGGTGGCAGTGTGAACATCACCCTGCGTGAGGCATAAACGTGCGGAAATTGCCAGAACCCTATGAATACAAAAGCTCTGGTGTTCCCAAGCTAAAGGGGGTAAATCGCTTTGAACGAATAGGCGAAAAAGAATTATTGACAGGGGTTGTCAAAGGTCAACGTGCCAGTGATCTTGAGGAGCGTTTTGCTCGAGCCTTGTATAAGAATAAGCGAGTGTTGGGTTTCCAGTTTCAAGTATCCCTATTGGCTGGACGCAATCTCCCAGGGGAGAAACGAGTTGATTTTTTAGTGAATACCGGCCGCATCGTTCCGGTTGAAGTAGATGGCTATTTTTCGCATAGAAATGCAGTGCAACGAGGACGTGATGCTATTAAGGAAATCCTGTTGAACGAATATTTTCAAAGAGCAGGTTACATGCCTCTGTTGCGTGTGCCTGGACACGAACTAGGGAGCCAGGAAAATGCAGACCGCAGGGTGAGGGAATTGTTTTGATGATTGGTGATAGTGGAAAGGATAGTAATGACAAGTTTTATTTACAATGTTTGTAAAAAGAGTTTTCTGGACGGGGCCATTGACCTTAATAACGATACGATCAATGTAGCACTTGTCAGTAGCGCGTATGCACCTGATAAAGACGGTGATCTAGCTTACGATGACTTGACAAACGAAGTGGCTCAATCGGGTGGATATTTGACGGGGGGGAAAGCATTGAGTAATACAGGCGTTACTCAGGACAACGTGAATAATCGAGCAAGCTTTGATGGGGATGATGTGACCTGGGAGACCGCGACGATCAACGCGCGTGCTGCTGTGTTGTACAAAGATACGGGAACTCCAAGTAGCAGTACTTTAATCGCATACATTGATTTTGGGCAAGATTATCAAAGCACCGGGGGTGATTTCACTATTCAGTGGAGCTCTGACGGGATCTTCTACCTGGGAGAATGAAATGAATGGAATCTTAAATGGCCCCGTGAACGGTGCTTTAGTGTCTGTGCTGGCGAAAATTAATGCCAAACAAGTCCAAGCAAAGAACCGCTCCGGTCGTTATTTGCAAGCATTAGCCTCCCACGGACAAGCTCCTTCTGATGGTGTTGAGAAGGACAGCCGAAAGATGGGAAAACCATCGGATCAAGTTGAGGAATTAGACGTAGCGTTGCCCGGGAAGATGCCTGTGAAAGTGAGTGTACACGTTTATGATGGGCCGCGGGGCGATGGATTCAATGTGCTGGCAGAGGCCAGGGTGAGTGGCCAGCTTTACCGGCGAGTTGTAACGACCGGACCGGAAAGTTATCGCGAACATGATTGGGTGGAGGTGCCAGATGAGCTTAACCGATGAATTGATCTCTTTCTGGGAATTAGAAGAAAGCAGTGGTACCCGTTTCGATGCTCATGGTAGCCATGACCTCGTGGACAATAACACAGTTGGGCAAGGGACCGGGAAGGTGGGGAATTGCGCTGACCTTTATTCCAGCAATTCAGAGTATTTAAGTCATTCAAACACACCAGAGTTGGCTACTGGAGATATTGATTTTACGATCGCAGCATGGGCTAATTTGCGAAGCACAGGTGGTTCGCCTCGTATTGCGGCTAAAGGAAGATGGACAACGCAACGTGAGTGGGGCTTATATTACACAGGTTCGCGTTTTGTTTTTTACATCAGTGCTGATGGGGATAATGTTTATGATGTTGTCGAAGCGTATGATTTTGGTGCAGTGAGCTTGAATACATGGTATTTGGTAGTTGCCTGGCATGATGAAACAGAAGATACGATGAACATTCAAGTCAATAATGGCACAGTAGATAGCCATGCTACCGGGGGAGACGCACCTGCCAAACGACTCGGGCTATTCAGTATTGGCTCAGAGTATGGATATGGTTTGTTCAATGGTATGGTCGATCAGGTGGGTTTTTGGAAACGAGTACTCACATCAGAAGAACGCACCCGGCTTTATAACAATGGTGCGGGGTTAACTTACGATGCACTGGATTTCCCAAAGCCCCCCGCTGAAGCATTAAAAACGGTGATATTGACACCGAGTATTGGTTTGTATGACACGCGTATTAAGCTGCGCGCCAAAGCGAGGGATACCTTTTTAACTACGAGAGTGAGGAACCAATAATGGTTGATGAGAGCAGTATATGGGTGATCGAGAGTCCGGTAACGATGGTGGAAGGAGAAGCCGTTGCCTATAGCATTGATTGGCAAGGGGCTTCAAATATTGATGATGCGAGCGTTAGCCTGACTGTATACAAGAATGGGGAGGATGTCTCAAGCACGGTCGTGGATACAGAAGATAACTTCGTGGTGAATAGCAACGTGCTCACTCTAAAAAAGATCACGGCACAAAGCACGGACGGGGGTGAACGTTATGTGGTTGTCGTGCAGGCAGATGTGGATGGCAACACTGAGAGGCGCAAATTGCTCATCCGAATTGTCAAAGATGAGGCGGAATAATAATGGGAGGATATGCAGAAGGTATCGACATCCACAGCATCAAACCCACATTGTGGGCTGGCAAGGATTTCGTGTTCCTAAAGGCCAGTGGCGGGTTCAATTACTCAGACCCGAAATACCGTCAACGCAGTTCCCAGGCAAAAGAAGCAGGTTTGATCGTTGGTGGTTATCACTTTTTTCGAACCGAAGATGGAGCCCATAACCAAGCACGACATTTCCTGCGGCAAATTGAGGACACTCCTTACGACGTTTTGTGGGTGGACTTTGAACGCTGGGTGCGGCAAAGTGATGGGAAAAACCTGAACCCCAGGACCGGAAAGGATGCGGAAAATCTTAGGGTTTGGCTACAAATTGTTCGTGAAGCTGTAAGTGTTCCTGTTGGGGTATATACGAACTGGGCCAGTTGGGAATACTTTGTGGGAGCCAAACCCTGGAATGCCCACGGTGTGCCTTTGTGGGTCGCTAATTGGGATGTGGATGAGCCATTGGTCCCGCGGCCATGGAAAGAGTTAGGCTGGGATGTGTGGCAATACACGGTTGCCCCAATTCAAGGAGAAGCAATTGATCACAATCGATATAAGGGGACTCCTGATCAAATGCGAGCCTGGTTGAGAATTAGCCCACTGGAACGGAAAGAGGGAGAACCAGTCTATTTTGAAGAGATAGCTGTTTCTTTAAAAGATGTTGCAATCCGCATTGAGCAAATTGCTAATACATTGGTTCTGGCTACATCTGGCGGAGAAGCAATAGGCCAATTACCTGGCGATGTCGGGCCTGGACCCGATGTTGAGGAAGAGGCCGTAGAAATGGAGGTTGTAGCACGCAGTGAAGATGTGGGCAAAACACGCATTCGATTGCATGAAATTAAGAGCTACAACGATGCAGGATATCCGATCTTCATTCCAAACAGAAGGCGTATCATCTACAACAATGGAGCCTCCTTCGTGGTCAAGAAAACTGGGGTGCAAGGAGATGGCAGCCAAATACTTTATTACGAGATCATGCAAAGTCATACTAAACCTTCCTCAGTGGGTATGTATGTTCGTGAGGACCGTTTCGCCAAAGTGCGTGACGTGTAAAAGTATTGATGAACGGTGACACATTTGACCGGATCGCGCAGTTCCTGGAAGGGGAAGCTGACTTACCAGCCAATGTGCGTAGCAGCATGGTGCTTATCGCACTGAAGCACGAACGCGATATTCGCAGGGAAGAACATGAAGAATTATTAGGTTTAGTGAAACAGAACTCCCAGGCCCTTGTGGGTAAGGGAAATGATGCTAAGGAGGGTTTAGCTTATCGAGTTGATCGTTTAGAAGGCATAATCAGGATCGTGATATGGATGATTTCCCCAATCCTATTATCGTTTCTTGGGGGATTAGGTCTGTTCATTTTTAATGGTTTGTTTTCCTAAAGGAGTAGAAATGAATTTTGAAGAATTCCTGCCGTGGATCTCTGGCGCCCTGGGTGTGCCAGTTATTAACTGGCTGAAGACGCAGTTTGGATTTGCAGGTAAAGCAGCTATGTGGCTTACCCTGGCTGTGTCGGTGGCTGTGTCCCTTTCAGCGCTATTACTTACCCAACAAATATCTTTCATGGATTTTTCTGTTGAAAACGTGCTGAATATTTTTGGGCAGGTAGTGGCTGCGGCTACTATCGTCTACAAATTGCTGATTGAGCCGGCTGCACCTCCAATCGAAGAACAGTAAAGACAAAGTGCCCCAAATCTGGGGCACTTTCTTTTAAAGCAATTTGATGGCACTTATTTTTGGATCAGGATTTAGCAGTAGGATTCTCTTTGAGTTTGTCGGCTTCCGCTTCCTTTTTCTCCCAGAGTAAAAGCCAAGAGTCTGAGGCTTCCGCTTCTTCCTCCGGCGTTATTACCAATATTTTGTTTGTGCCGTCACGGTCTTTGATCTGGAAGGTGATGTCCTCGGAACCATCACTTACCACGGCCATGGCACAGTCCGCAACCTCGAACTCTTTTAGTGTGAGCCGGGAACTGAAGCAGGACTCACAAGCTGCTTGCCAGCGAACACATTTTGTTCTATCCAAATATACTTGCATGGTAGCCCTCTCAGACAAAACCGCCAGAGAAATCAGTATTCCCATTTTAGAACAATCACAAAATTCTGATAGGGTTATGTGTCCTGATGATGATTGGGCAGGTAACTAAAGCTTACTGGGACATTAGATTTAAGATTCGGGACAAATATCCTGCTGTTTTCAAAGTTATCAGAAAGCTGTAAAATGGGTCAAAATTATCTTTGAGGTGAAGCCTTGCAAACTGAGCAAGTCCAAGAGGTAACAAAAGCCTGGTTCGAGAGTCAAGAATTTCGTGCTGTAGTCAATGTTCCTTTAAACCAGCAGACGATCTCAGTTGCAGCGGATAAAGGTGAAACACGCTGGTTGGTTTTGGCGATTGGCGATGCAGAAACCCCAGAGCAGTATTTGCGCAACTTTGATGGTGCTGTTGCCCAAATCATTGGAGTAGGCGAAACACTAAATATGCCTGTGCATTTGGCAATTGCCCTGGCTTATAGCCAAACGGAAAGCGGGGATGAGCCTTCCTATCGAAAGATACTGAAGAAGTATTCGAATTCGGTTGTGTTCGTTGATTTGGAAGTTCACTTGTTATTAGTGCGGGATGATGGGAGCGTTGAAGATATGATTCCCGGTAAGGTCAACCATTTCTTGCGTTATCTCAACGAGATCATTGCAGGCCAATCACCACCAGAAGATGAAAGCACCAATGATGTTGTGGGGGATGTGTCGGAATAAACTGAGTATTTGACAAATCGGCTTTATCTGTATAATATATAAATAATTATATATTCACGCGGAGATAATAGATGCTGAAACACGCCTTACTCGGGTTTCTGTCTTACGGCCCTATGACTGGCTATGAACTCAAACAAACCATGGATGGTTCCACCTCCTATTTTTGGCATGCAAAACAAAGCCAAATATATACGACTCTAAAAAGAATGGAACAGGATGGACTTGTAGCTTCGGAAATTGAACCGCAGGAAAAGCGTCCAGACCGGAGAGTTTATTCGATTAATCCCGCTGGCCAGGCAATGCTGCGAGAATGGTTAGATGCACCTTTATTGGAACTTGACCAGCGCAAAGAGCTTTTCTTGCTAAAAATGTTCTTTTCAGCCTCAGTCAACAAAGAGACATTGCTTACCCAATTACGATTGCAACGTGACCTGCACCAAAAACGGGGAGAGCATTATCGTAATGATGTTGCCAATAACATTTCAGTTCATGACCGTGAAGGAATGCATAACGCTAAAGACTTGTTGATGTGGGGGACGACACTTACTTTTGGACAGCGTTATGAAGCCATGTACGTTGATTGGCTAGATGACCTGATCGAGTTAGTGGAAACGAACTTCTAGAGCAAATAATAATATCAGGGGAAATAGGAAATTTCTTTCCAGACAAAAAAAGGCATGATTTGGGGCCACGATGGAGGAGGGCAAACCAAACCATGCTTTTGTGTATTATAGATGGGAAATGTCATAATTGAACTTACTATTTTGATAACAGTCAGGATGGTTATGCGTATAGCCGATGGGTAGGGACTTTTGACCTAATGTCAACAGATAGCGCGCGCAGTATAGTTGCAACAGATAAGTATTACTCACTTTCTGAGGAGTAGATAATGATTACTCGTGTTCGTTTACTTATATTATTAGTACCCATATTATTAATTGCCACAGCCTGTGCCAGCCGATTAGGGCCACTTGAGGATCAAACCGATGAAGGGCCAACTGTTGTAGAAGAGGTGCCCCAGGTAGAGGAAGAGGAGCCTGTTGCAGAAGAACCTACGACGTCTCCTGAACCCACAGATACCGAAGCAGTTCAAGAAGAACCGACTGCCGAAGTGCCCCCTGCTACTGAAGAAGAGTCTCCTGCAACAGAACCCAGCGAGCCTGCTGAAGCCGTTGATAGCGATATCATCCTTCAAGATGTTGCGGTGGTTAAAGGCAGTGTCTGTTATCAGGAGCCAGGGGAGAGTGCCAGTGCAGTGGCTCTAGGAGCGCTCAATGTGCAAGATGCTGTTGAGGTTTTGGGTCAGAGTTTTACCAATAATTGGATCGCAGTGTATTTGCCTGCAACGCAAGAAGATGATGATCTGGAACCCAAGGCTTGCTGGGTAAAGATCGATGCGCTTGACCTTGACCCTGACACAACTGCCTTACCCTTCTATCCGCGCAGCGAAGCTGTTGTAGAGGAAGGTGTAGAAGTTTTTGATCCCGCCTTGGCCAGTGAAGTCATTGATGATGTGGTGTGTCTGGCAGGCCCGGCAGCCAGCTATGGGATAGTCCGCGGCTTAGTGCCCGGAGAATTCGTCAATGTGATCGGCAAGGGGGTGGGCAACGGCTGGTTTGTTGTCGGTATTCCCAATACAGCTACGACCTGTTGGCTGGATTGGGATGCTGTCGACTATGAAGGTGACAGAGATGCTTTGGAGATCTTTGCCGCACCCCCCAAATGATTTAATATGAGATAAACAAAAAAGGCCAGCAAACGCTGGCCTTTTTTGTTACTTATAATCATCCGCGACCTTTTAACCACTTCTCGATTTGCTTGGGTGTCCAGGTGTTGATCACGTGTTTTTTCTCGGCCCAGGCACGCCGTGCGGTAGCGACTCCATAATGTAAGAAATCCAGGTGCTTAAGCCGGTGGGCATCTGTGTTGATCACCAGCTTGATGCCCAATTCGATAGCTCGCCGCGCATATATATCTTCCAGATCAAGTCGGCGGGGGTTGGCGTTGATCTCCAGCGCCGTGTCGGTTTCAGCGGCAGCTTGCAGGATGGCATCCATATCCAAGTCAGCGCCCTCCCGATCGGGGATCAGGCGGTTTGTGGGGTGGGCGATGATGTCGACGTGGGGGTTTTGGAGGGCATTGAGCATGCGTTCCGTAACCTGTTCGCGCGGCTGGCGGATGCTGACGTGCAGCGAAGCAATCACAATGTCCAGCCAGGCCAGGGTTTCATTATCAAAGTCAAGGTTACCATCGGCACGGATTTCCATTTCTGTACCGTGCAGGATCAACAACGTATCTCCCACTTTCTTGCGCACCTTGTCGATTTCCTGGCGTTGCTCATGGAGGCGTTCGACTGACAAACCATTACCAATACCCAAACTGACGGAATGATCTGTGATCGCCAGGGTTTTATAGCCACGTTTTAGAGCCTCTTCAGCCATTTGCTGGATGCTGACCTTGCCATCGCTCCAGGTTGAGTGGGTATGCAATTCGGCACGGATGTCTTTGGTGGTGAGCAGCTTGGGGAGTTTTTTGTCTTTAGCGGCCTGCACCTCGCCGCGGTCTTCGCGCATTTCAGGGGCCACCCATTCCAGGTCCAGTTTTTTGTAGACTTCTTCTTCGGTGCTGGCCAGAATTTCAGTGCCGTCTTCTTTGGTCAGGGCTTGATCGGAGAGGGAAAGTCCTTTCTTGAGTGCTAACTCGCGTATGCGTACATTGTGATCTTTGGAGCCAGTGGCATACTGCAGGGCTGTGCCGAAGCGTTCCGGGGGATGTACCCAGATCTGGGCACGGCTGCCATCCTGGAACTCAACGCTGGATTTGATCTCGCCTTCTCCCAGGACGCGAGCAACGGTGGGCTGTTCTACGAAAGCTTTCATCACTGGGGCGGAGTCCACTGCTGAAACCAGAATGTCGATATCGCCGACGGTATCCTTCATGCGTCGCAAACTGCCCGCTACCTCGGCTGCTTTGACACCTTTGACAGCGCGGATCAATTCAAGTTGCACCTGTGCTGCGGGCCAGGCTACACCCAGCGGGGTGCGCCCTGTACGGCGAGACAATGATTCAATGCCGTCCAGGATCTTGGCCTCAGATTTTGGGCCCATCCCCGCCAGATCGCGTAGTTTGCCCTCTTCAGCAGCCTTTTTTAGTTGTTCAATGGATGTGATATTCAGCTCATCCCAGAACAGCTTGACCTTCTTTGGCCCCAGATCCGGGATTTCCAACATGTCTGCCAGGCTGGTTGGTACTTCTTTTTGGAGTTTCTCCAGGAATTCAAGCTTGCCGGTATCCAACAGCTCGGCTATTTTGTCGCCAATGGCTTTCCCGACGCCGGGGATGTCGGTAAGCTTGCTGCCTTCTTCATAAAGGTCTTTGACCGACCTGGGATAGGCCACCAGCGAATCCGCGGCCTTACGGTAGGCCAGAATCTTGTAGATCACTTCCCCTTTGATTTGCATCAGGTCAGCGATCAATGAAAAGGTGTCCGCAAGCTGTTTGTTGTTCATGGTGCTAATTATATCTTTCTCTCAAAAATGAGATTAATGTCTCTAGATTAGCTTGATGCCTAATACAAGTCTGAGCACCTGATAAACCCCAAAGTAGGCAAAACGTTACAGGTTGGAGAGAAATTATCGGCGTAACGTAGGGGAGCAGTAGGTTAATCGTCAAGCAAGCTTTTTAGCGATTTGTTACCATGCTTGTCAGATGAGGCAAAAACCTCTCTTCTTCTCCTCCTTACTTGAGAGCCGGGGATTGTACGCCCCGGCTCTCAAAGTAAAAAGAAATATGCAAGAAAATGTGACAAAATGATGACCATGCACAATATTTTGCAGAAAATACTCGCTTTTTACCCCCAGTTTGATTTTTCAAACTCGCTGTGTTATACTTACTCTATAGGTCTTTATTCCATTATTTCCTGGAATTATTGATAGATACACTCTAAAAAGCCGTTGATTTCCAGTCATCGGCCCTTTTTAATGCGTGTAAAGCATGGAATAGGACCCCTTACTGGATAGATACGGTCACGCGTAATACGCGAAAGGATTTGAACGTATTCTATGGGACTGATTATCAGTGAAGCTATCTTGGATACCCTTGAGAATGGGGAAGGGCGCAACCACGAAAGGGCTATTGCAGACCTGATTACCTTGGGGAATGAAAAAGGCTATGTCACCTATGCTGACATAGTTGACCAAACCTCCGAGCAGGACATGGAGTTAAACGCGCTTCAGGACATTTTCACCACCCTTTTCCAGGCGGGTATTCCCTATGTGGAAAATGAAGAGGAATTGGAAACTGAAGAGGATCCTGATGAAGAACCTACCCAGACTGATGAAGAAGCCAATGGCTGGTCGGAAGATCAGCATCTGGCGCAAGCTGACCTGGGCGACTTAATCGGGCTTTACCTCAAAGAAGCTGCCAGCGTCCCCCTGCTCACTGCAGAAGAAGAAGTTACCCTTGCCAAGCGCATTGAGCGAGGTGGCAAGGCCCGTAAGCAACTGATCAAAGGCGACTTGACCTCTGAAAAGCATGCCAAACTACTGGAGCAAATCCAGGACGAACAGCATGCCCGCGAGCATCTTATCTCGGCAAATTCCCGTCTGGTGGTCAGTATTGCCAAGAAGTACAAAGGCCGCGGTGTGCCTTTCCTTGATTTAATCCAGGAAGGCAACATTGGCCTCATGCGTGCCGCCAAGAAGTTTGACTATAAGCGTGGCTTCAAGTTCAGTACCTATGCCACATGGTGGATTCGCCAAGCTGTGATGCGAGCCATTGCCAACAATGGCCGTACCATCCGTGTCCCGGCTTATATGGGTGATAAGATTTCAAAACTGAATCGTACCCAGCAAAAACTCAAGCAGGAATTGCAGCGTGAGCCTAATCTTGAAGAGCTTTCTGAGGCATTGGATATGCCTCCTGATAAGGTGATTCACGTCCTGAAGTCTGCACGCCGCCCCCTTTCCCTGGATATGCCCACGGATGATGAGGGCGACGCCGTACTCGGTGACTTCATTGAAGATGATGCCTTGCCTCCCCCAGATGAGGCAGCTGGCTTACACATGATGGCTGAACACCTTGATGAGATCTTGCAGGAATTACCCCCACGAGAAGGCCGTATTCTGCAGTTGCGCTATGGCCTGACTGGTGGTCGTACACATACCCTGCGTGAAGTTGGTGACAAAATGGGCGTTACGCGGGAACGCGTCCGTCAGATCGAAGCCAACGCCTTGCGACGCTTACGCAAACCCGCATATCGACATCAATTAAGCGGCTATTTGGAGATGTATTCATAACGGAGAAGTCTTTTAGAGAAGAAGGAGAAGAATGTGGCAAAATCGGCTCAGAGCTTTGGCAAAGGTGATTGGATCGTCCACCATTTTTATGGTGTTGGGCAGATCAAAGGCATTGAGAAAAAAGAGTTAGATGGCGAAAAAACCTCTTATTACAAAGTTCAAGCCAAGAATAGCCTTTTTTTTATTCCTGTAGGCTTCGAAGATAATGATCGTTTGCGTCCATTGGCCTCCAAACGAGAATTGAATAGCGCACTTAAGATTCTCAAGAAAGAACCAGAGCCTTTGAACAAGGACCATAATCAACGCAAACGCGAATTGCAGGAAGCCAGCCTGGACGGTTCCCTGGCAGCCATTGTGCGTATGGTGCGCGACCTTTCTTTCCGTCAACTTTCCAACCCCCTCAATCCTACTGAAGAAGATACCTTGCGCCGTTTCAAACAGCGCTTTGCCCGCGAATGGTCGGTACGCATGGAAACCGACGAAGATACCGCAGAACAGAAGATCAACACGGTTCTTTCGGAGCAAATCGCGAAAGCTGCCTGAGAACTGAAATAATGTTTTCTTACGCCGTGGGTTCCCCCCACGGCGTTTTGTTTTCCGCTTTACATTACGATAATCTGGCTACTGTATAATCTCTTCCTTATGCAAGCAAACCGTACCTGGGGCATTTTGGCCGGCCTGAGTGCTGCCGCCATCTGGGGCGGTATGTATGTGGTTAGCAAAGTAGTGTTGGACGTCATCCCCCCATTTATCTTGCTCACTTTGCGCTTGCTATTCGGCATTATCGCTTTAGGTTTGGTTTATCTCTGGCGCAGACCAGCTCGCACAAACCGGCGTTTGATGTTGAAAGTGCTTGGGGTTGGTGTGCTGGGTTATGGCATTTCTTTAGGTTTGCAGTTTGCAGGCACGCGCCTCTCGACGGCAGCCAATGGTGCGGTTGTCACTTCGGCGACCCCTGCGTTTATCTTTATATTCTCCGTCTGGCTGTTGCGTGAGCGGGTTTCAGGTCGGCGACTCGCTGCTCTATTATTGGCAACAGTAGGGGTTCTTGCTGTAATTGATCTGGGCAATGCTGACCCATCTTCCGATCTCTTCGTTGGCAATTTGTTGCTCGTGGGGGCCGCGCTCACCTGGGCTTTGTATTCTGTGCTGGTGCGATTGGTCACTCGTCAGATACCCACCTTGTCTTTTAGTATTGTTGCCTTTATTGGCGGCTTGTTTATCGCCATTCCATTGGGTACATGGGAGTGGAATACACAAAGCCTCGGAGAACTTAATCTGGCTATCTGGCTGGGAGTTTTTTACTTAGGTGTGGTCTCCACTGCCCTGGCGGCTTATTTATGGAATAAAGCCTTTGAGATCCTGGAGGCTGGTGTGGCCTCCCTGACATTCTTTGCGCAGCCGGTTTTTGGTGCTGCTCTCGGAGTTGCCTTTTTAGGCGAACGCCTCACCCCCTTGTTCATCTTTGGTGGAATACTTATAATTCTTGGCCTCTGGCTTGCAGCGAGCGAGACCTGATTGAGGAGAGCTTATGATTTGGATCAGTCGTATATTCCGTGGATTGGCGATGCTTTTAGCTTTGTTTTTTGTTTTCGCCTTTCCACTCACACTGGTAGGTAGGGATATTGGTCAATTGGTTTTTGACCCCGAAGCTGTTAGTGAGGTCGTCTCTGAAAATCTGGCGGAAAACCCGCGTTTTTCTTTGTCGATCCTAAATCAATTCACCCGCTTCATAACCTCTGGGGAAGATGCAGATACAGACCCCGTCGCCCAACTAGTGCGTCTGGGATTACGCAGCCTGACTCAAGATGACATTGGGGAGTTACTAAACCTTACCTTGCCACCCGAACTGATCGCAGATGCCTTTGTGCAAATCGTCTCTGGCTTTTATGAATGGTTAGATAACGATGAGCCTTCTCCAACTATCCAATTGAACGTTGCCCCACTAAAAGCCAATTTTGATATCAATCAACGCGCTGTCCTGGAAACCATTTTGAATGCTTTGCCGGATTGCTCTGCAGAACAAATGCTGAACTATGCTCTCTCCGGCGACTTTGGCAACCTGGAGAACCTGCCCGTATGCAAACCTCCAGAGCCGATCTATTCTGAATTCCTCAACCTTGCCGATATCCTTATCCCCGCCTGGCTGGCTACCTTGCCGGACACCCTCGACCTTGGTCAGCAACTACAGTCACCGGAACAGGCCGGGCAACTTGACCAACTCAAGACCAACCTACTGCGCACTCGCAGTCTCCTGCGTTGGGCCTGGTTGCCGGTCTTGATCGTTTATATAATCTCTATTCCTATGTGGGCGCGATCCTGGCCCAGCTTATTTGCCTGGGGCTGGCCGCTGGTGCTCTCTGGCGGCATTAGTTTGCTGATTGCTTTGAGTTTGTGGCTCTCAACGGCAGGTGTGCCGCAGTTGGTTGTCGCTTTGTTCTTTGAGAATTCTCTGGGTGGTTTGTTCGATTCCTTCCGAGTTATACTCGCCGACCTGGTGACTCTGATCGCCAGGCCTCTGGCCTTGCAATCTGCCTTTCAGTTGGTCCCTGGTATTCTGGGAGTAGTTGTTGCGATTGTGTTGGTTTACCTTCGCCGCCGCAACGCTTCAACATCGATGCCGGTTTCGCCTACGGCTCTCGAATAGCGCAACTCCAAAAGAAAAGGACACCTATTGGTGTCCTTTTGCTATTTAAGATTCTATTCCAAATTATGAATACTGGCCCATTGTGTGCAGCATAGCGAAATTGGGCGGCTGCATGGCGCCCACAGGGAAGCCAGAGATAACTACAACCTGTTGTCCGGGCTGCACGGCGGTGGAGGCGAACATCGCCGCTTCCACCTGGGATAGCATGGCTTCGATGCCGTCAACGTAGGGCACAAGGTTGGGCACTACGCCCCAGTACATGGCCATTCGGTTATATGTTTTTGGTTCAGGTGTGAAACCCACGATCGGCACACGTGGAAAGGCTTTTGACATCAGGCGGGCAGTCAGCCCCGATTGCGTGAACACCCCGATAGCATAAACATTCACGTCATGGGCCAGTTCACGCGCTGCACGCGTCATCAGTAATGCATCATGGCCCTTCGCGTCTACTTCAACCGAGCGTCGCTGGCTCCATTCGTTCACGTGCTTTTCGGCCTCTTCAATGATCGACGACATCATCTTTATTGAGGGAATAGGGTATTTGCCGGAGGCAGTCTCTCCAGACAACATCACGGCATCGGTGCCATCGAAGATTGCATTGGCCACGTCGGAAGCTTCTGCGCGTGTGGGCCGTGGATTGTTGATCATCGAGTCCAGCATCTGCGTGGCAGTGATAACCAATTTGCCTTGTCTGTTGGCTTCGTCAATAATGCGTTTTTGCGCGATGGGTACGGTTTCAGGCGGCATCTCGACGCCCAGGTCACCACGTGCCACCATCACCCCGTCCGCTACTGAAATGATCTCTTCCAGGTTGTCCAAAGCTTCAGGGCGTTCCAGCTTGGCAATGATCGGGGCCTGACTACGGCGATCATGCTTACTGATTGCCTGTCGCACACGCTGTACATCTTCCGCGTTCTGGATAAATGACATAGCGATCATGTCCACGCCTTGTTTCAAACCAAAGATCAGATCTTCTTCATCTTTTTCCGTGAAGGCCGGTATTGTCAGGTGGGCGTCGGGCAGGTTGATGCCCTTATTGGATTTGAGGATGCCACCCAGCACAACTTTAGTTTCTACATCGGTATCCGCCACCGCTGTCACAGCCAGCTCAAGGTTGCCATCATCCAGTAATATACGGCTGCCAGGATGGACGAAGCGCGGCAGGTCCTGGAAATCTACGGGAATCTTTTGGGGTTGGCTGCCATTGGCTTGCGTGCTTAGGGTCAGGCTTTGATCGGCGCGCAACTCGATTTCGTTTTTAAGTTTCCCAGTACGGATTTTGGGACCTTGCAGGTCTTGTAAGATGCAGATCGGCTTGCCCAGGCGGTGTGAGATATCGCGCAAGCTGCGAATGAGGTGGGCATGTTCTTCGTGCGCGCCATGAGAAAAATTGAGGCGCGCCACGTTCATGCCAGCTTGCATCAGACCTTGTAGCGTAAATTCATCATTGCTGCTAGGCCCAATGGTTGCCACGATCTTTGCGCGGCGGTTGCGAGAGCTACCCTTGTTCATCACCATAATATTAACCCAGTTTGCTCTTTCGAGTTGTGATTAGCTGTTAACAATTGGTGAACAGCTGAGTATATTTGGGCGGGAATCAAAAGGACGGCCGTATGGCCGTCCTTTTTTCATAGATCGAAAGTTAGGGTTATATGTAATTTAATTCTTTTGCTTTGGCGGTTAGAGGATCCCTGAATTTCGGGTGAGCGATGTTGATTAGTTCTTGTGCGCGTTGCCGAATGGTTTTACCGTAAAGGTCGGCCACTCCGTGTTCTGTGACAATGTAGCGCACGTGATTGCGTGTAGTTACTACGCCTGCACCTTCACGTAGCATGGGGACAATACGGCTGAACTCTCTGGCAGTGCTGGGTAAGGCGATGATGGGGACCCCATCCAATGAACGCGAAGCGCCATAGATAAAATCCAGTTGCCCGCCTACACCACTAAATAGCTTGGGGCCGATGCTGTCAGCACACACCTGGCCGGTGAGGTCTACCTCGATCGCAGAATTGATCGCTACCATGCGCTCGTTCTGTGCCACCACAAATGGATCGTTTATGTATTCCGTGGGGTGTAACTCGATCAACGGATTGTCATCAACCCAGTTGTATAGACGTTGTGTGCCCAGGATGAACCCGGCGATGATCTTGCCCGGATGCAATGATTTTCTGCGCCCCGTTAACACGCCTGCTTCCACCAAATCAATCACTCCATCCGAGAACAACTCGGTATGCACACCCAAATCTTTTTTGTCAAAGAGAAATTTGAGCACGGCATCGGGGATGGCCCCAATGCCCATTTGCATGGTAGCTCCGTCAGGGATCAGATCTGCACAATAGCTGGCGATCTTCTGTATATCTTCTGAAGCTTTCCCATCGCTCATCGACAGGTCGGGTAAGTTGTAGTCCACCGGCACGATGTAATCCAGGTTGCTCACGTGAATGAAAGCATCACCCAACGTGCGCGGCATTTCCTGATTGACTTCCGCGATGATTAGCTTGGCAGATTCTGCTGCGCTTTTTGTTAATCCAACTTCAACCCCAAAACTGCAAAAGCCGTGCTCGTCAGGCCGGGAGATATGTATCAGTGCCACGTCTAACGGCAAATGCCCATCTTTGAAGAGCAAGGGGAATTCCGACAAAAGCACTGGCGTGAAATCAGCCCGTCCTGCTTGCACTGCTTTGCGGATGTTGTGGCTGATGAACATGGTGTTGACCCGCAAGTGCCCTTCCATTTCTGGGGATACGTAATCGGCCGGACCCACTGTCAGGGCCTGTGTGATTTCTACATTTTCGAGATTGGGGGCGTAGTCTACTAAAGCTGCCAGTAATTGATGTGGTACAGATACATTGCCTGTCAGGAACAGGCGTTGGTTGGATTGGATGTGCTGAACAGCTTCGCTGGCCGTGACGATCCTGTCCGCGTATCTTTCTGTCCAATTCATGCTTCGATATCCTTAGGTGCAATGCGTGAGAGGTTCCGGACTTCACCTTGATAGGTGTTGATCGAAACCTCAATAGCTGGATTGTCTTGGATGGCTTGATCGATTCCTTTTTGCACGATTTCCTGTATGTAACTAAAGCCCGCGTTAAAAAAGGCATGTGTAGCTGTGCGTGCTGCCACACCAGGCATGTTGGGCACGCAATAATGCACAATACCCTCTTCAACAAATGTGGAATTCGCGTGAGAGGTCGGCCGTGAAGTTTCTACGTTACCTCCCTGGTCAATGCTTATGTCCATTACAAGGGAGCGTGCTTTCATTAACTTTAGATCTCCACGCCGAATTAGTATGGGCGCACGCTCCCCTGGCGTAGCTGCTGCTGTGACCAGTACGTCCGCGTATTCGCACACGCGTTTCCGGTTTTGTCTGGTATACAGCATGGTGACGACTTGTGGCAATTCGTCATGAATGTTCTGCAAAGCAAGAGGATCGGTGTCCAACACTGTTAGCTGGGCGCCCATCCTCAGGAAAGCCTTGGCAGCGTAGCGTCCCGCTACGCCTGCCCCGATAATGGTTACTTCTGCGGGAGGTACGCCTGGCATGCCTCCTAGCAATATACCTTTGCCACCACCATTGTTTTGCAGCAAACGCGCCGCCACCTGGGCCGTCATCCGTCCGCCAATCTCGCTCAAGGGCCGCTTCACGGGGCGGCTGCCATCTTCTAGCTGGATCTGGTCATAGCTGAGGGCGGTAATCTTCTTTGCGAGCAACTTATCGATGCGTGATTGTCGTGCGGAGGTGAGGTGTAAAAAGCCTAATAGGCAGCTATCATCCTGCATCAAATCTAGCTCTTCCTCTTTTGGGCGTGCGACCTTGAGCACCACGTCCGCCCGCCCATAGACTTCCTGCGCCGAATAAGCAATGCGCCCTCCGGCGCGTTCGTAATTCTCATTGGTGAAACCTGCCCCCAGTCCGGCCTCGTTTTCAATGTAGCAAATGTGCCCGTCCTGGCTCAGGATTTGCACGCCTGCGGGAGAGAGGCCCACCCGATATTCTGACGGACGTATTTCTTTGGGTATCCCTATGTTCATGTTTGCCTGCACTTTGTTAGATATATATGAAAAAATTCACAAACATTGTCAGTATAGCATATCTATACTGCAAAACCTACGGTCATCGGCCCGTTCGAAAACGGGCCAGTAAATTTTAATCTATAATGGTTTTGATGGATACAACTGCACCGCAAAGAAACATTTCAGATACGTTAGTTGAAAGTTACCAGGCAACCAAATCTGCCTGGGTTGTGGTTCTTTCCTTCCAGGAGGATAAATGGCAGGTCAGCGAATCTGAAGGCTTGAAGAAGTCTTCTCAAAAAGCACTGCACAAATTCCTTGAGCAAAAGAAATTGCGTAACTGGTTGAACAAACGTCGCGGAGACCCCGCAGTTTCTTACCGCTCAACTGGCGAGTATGAAAAAAAGCTTGGCTGTCAACGGGTGCATGCGCTCTCTCAGGAAAACTCAGATGAAGTAATTCTTTTTGGTGCTGATAAGTTCACTGCAAAAACCAAGCAGGCTGCCCAAGCCTCTGCAGCGGCCATATTTGAGGAGCCTTCTCCTGCACCTTCAAGTGCGAACGGTCGCTTACACGACTTTGCACTCATCAACCAGATCGTCCAGAATGTAGATGGTCTCACTGATCTTCAGGAGATTGCCAATCGGGCTGCCACACAGATCGCAGAAGCCTTCAACTATGAGGTCGTTGGCCTGGTGTTGCTGGATGAAACTGGCGAGCGCCTGGTAATCGAGGGAACCAACGGCATTGATTTAAACGGCTTTCCTACGAGCTACTCTCGACACATTGGCGTTACGGGTAAAGTGCTCAATGAAGGTGAGAGCGTTCTGGTCAACGATGCCAGCCAAAACCCTGATTACTTGCCAATCCCGGATTCGGAACCGGGTTCTGAAATGTGTGTACCCCTACGCGAAGGCGAGGATGTCTTTGGAGTCATCAACATTGAATCTCAGCAAAAAAACGCTTTCGATGAAGCTGAGCTTCAAGCACTGGAAGCCCTGGCCGGTATTCTTGCCAGCGTGATCCTTTACGCTCGCCGTTACCATCAATTGCAGTTAGATGTTCGCCAATTGCAGGCTGTGCGCGATACAGCCCTCGATATTAGTGCCGACCTTGACCTGGAAGCCTTATTGCGTCGCATTGTTGTGCGTGCTCGCGCCCTTGTTGATGCTCGCGGCGCAGAGCTTGGCTTGCTTGACGAAGCACAACAGGTTGTGCGTGTCTTGGTGTCTGTTAATCCCTGGCAAGATTACACAGGTTACACGTTCCCTTTGATGTCCGGAGTAGCCGGCCGCGTCGCCGCTATTGGCGAACCCATTGTTGTAGCTGATTACAATAGTTGGAGCGGCAAGCGTGAGGAAGACTATAAAGCTCCTTTTACAACTGTGGCGGGTGTACCCCTGAAGATCAGTGGTGAGGTCATCGGAGCGCTTACTCTTCAGGATGATCGCCCTGAGAGGTCCTTTGATGCTGAAGATATTCAGATTCTGCAACTCCTGGCTCCACAAGTCGCTATCTTCATTCGCAATGCCCGCCTTTACCAGGAACTTGAAGAGCGCATTGCTGCTCAACGGTTGGCTGAGGAGCGCCTCATTCGTTCGGCCAAACTCGCTGCCGTCGGCGAAATGGCCGCTGGCGTTGCCCATGAACTGAACAACCCCCTCACGACGGTTACCGGTTTTTCCGAATTGATCCTGGAAGAACTACCGGAAGACTTCTCCCAGCGTGCGGATATGGAAATGGTGTTGAAAGAAGCCCGCCGCGCCCGCAAGGTGGTACGGCGCTTGCTCGATTTCTCGCGCCCCTCTGAGATACTGCGTCAACGTGTCGACATCAATGAAATCCTCGGCGATATCCTGACTTTAGTGCATCACCTGGCAGTTACCAGTCAGGTCGATATGCGTGTGCAGTTATGGGATGATCTTCCAGAAATCCGTGTCGACCGCAACCAGATACAGCAAGTATTGCTCAACTTGGTGCACAATGGCATTCAGGCTATGCCGGGTGGGGGGGAGATGATCATTAAAACGCGCCTCGAGAATAAGAGTAATACTGATTGGATCACCGTTGCTGTAGAAGATTCCGGTATCGGCATTGCCGAAAAAGACTTGCCTCACATCTTTGAACCCTTTTACACCACCAAGCCGACCGGTGAGGGGACCGGTTTGGGGCTATCTGTAAGCTACGGCATTGTTTCAGACCACGGTGGCTACATCGATGTTTTCAGCCAACTGGGTCGTGGGGCCCGCTTCACAGTTTGGCTGCCCATTGAGCCAGAAAATGAGGCTCCCAATGCCTGAAACCCGCGCTTTCATTATTGACGACGAACCCGGTATCGTGCAGCTATGCGAACGTCTCCTCTCGCGTGACGGCTTTGAGGTAGCTTCATCCATAGACCCTGTAGAAGGTATCACCCGTCTGGCCGATGAATCCTTCGACCTTTTGTTAGTGGATATCCGTATGCCCCAGATGGACGGCTTTGCCGTCATCGAGCGTGTGCGCCAAAACCAGCCGGACATCGCGGTTGTTATCATGACCGGTTTTGGCACCCTTGAAACGGCCATGCGCGCCTTGCAGCAGGGTGCCGACGGCCTCATCCTCAAACCTTTTGAAGAAGGCAAGGATTTAGTAAAAACCGTTAATCAGGCTTTGGTCGAGCGCCAGCACAAACTCGAGATTGCCCGCCTTCAGGCCATTCGTCCTTTGTTGGACATGACCGAGACGCTTTTCACGGAAACCAATTACGAAACTCTTCTTGACCTGATCTTAAGCGCTATTTGTGGACATTTGCGCTCCAGCCATGCTGCCATTTACCGCAAATCAGTAGAAGATGATGCTATGCACATGATCGCCGGGATTGGCAAACCTCTTCCCGAAGAAGACGCCCAAAAAGAAGAGGGTGTATTGGCCCGCGCTTATCAGTGGAAAACAGCCATTTGGGTTAATCGCCAGGGCCCGGATCATAGTGAGCTTCAGGCAGCTTTGGCTGAATATGACATGGGGGCAGTCATGTGTGTTCCTATTACCCGTCAGGATACTGATTTTCTTTTCCTGGCGGGGCGAGATACGGGCGAGTCTGCTTACCAGTTGGCAGACTTGGACATGTTTGGCATCCTGGCTCGTCAGGCTGATGTTGCCCTGGAAAATGCCCGTTTATACAGTGAGCTACGCGATTACGTGCGCGTAATCGAAGAGTCGCAACAAGCTCTCATCCAGACCGAAAAGATGGCCGCCGTTGGGCGTCTCACTGCGTCTATAGCTCATGAGGTCAACAATCCTTTGCAGGCTGTGCAGAATTGCCTGCACCTGGCACAGCGGGAGGAGTTATCCCCCGAAGAACGCCAGAATTACCTGGATATGGCCCGGGATGAAATGGAACGCCTCATGACCACCGTGCGCCGTATGCTCGATTTCTATCGCCCGGGTGCCCTGGACCGTGAACCGGTCAACGTAAACGATGTGCTTGATGTGGTCCTTAGCTTATTGGAGAAACAACTCAGTGATAATAAAGTGGCGGTTGAGCGTCAGTTTGGCGAGGATCTGCCCCAGGTATCTGTAGTTCGCAATCAGCTTCAGCAGGTCTTCTTTAACCTCATTCTAAATGCTTTGGGCTTTATGCTCGATGGTGGCGATCTGACAATTTCCACGCAACACAACGCTCCAAATCTTGAGATCTTTTTTGAGGATAGCGGCCCTGGGGTCTCTGATGAAATTCGGGAACATCTTTTCGAACCATTTGTCAGCAACTCGACAGACGGTACTGGTCTGGGACTTTCCGTGAGTTATGGCATTCTCACTGCCCACGGTGGCTCGCTTGACTTGCTCCCTGGCGAGAATGGCGGGGGGGCGCGTTTTCGTGTAAGCTTGCCTTTGGAGGAAGCCTGATGCCAACAAAAATATTGATCGTCGACGACGAAGAAGCCGCGCGAAAATCACTGAGCGATATTCTGCGCCTTGAGGGCTATCACGTAGCATCTAAGGCGAATGGGGCTGATGCAGTTGAGGCCTTGGAACTAGAAGATTTTGACCTCATGCTGCTTGACCTCAAAATGCCCGGTATGGATGGATTGGAAGTGCTGGATCGCGCCAGTGACCTGGCCCCCAATACCAAGGTCATTATGCTCACTGCGCATGGTTCTTTAGAGTCGGCCATAGAAGCCCTGCGCCAGGGCGCCCACGACTATCTCCTAAAACCGGCTTCCCCAGAAGACATTATCAACAGCGTCTCCAAAGGTGTCAGCCAGCGTAATGAGACTGCTCGCAAACGCCGCCTGATTGAGCGCATGGAAGCCTCACTGAATGAGTTGAAGGATGCCGAAGGCGTAGAGATATCCACCGAACCGCCGCGCGCCGTCTTTACACTTGGTGAAAGCATTCAGGTTGATCTAGAACGCCGTGAACTCTGGCAGGGTGAAACCAACGTGTCCCTGACTCCTACTGAAGGCAAGCTCATGCAGGTGCTGATGGAAAACCGCAGCAAGGTTCTTTCACACCGTGAACTGGTCTTGCTTGTGCAGGGTTATCAAACTACAGACTGGGAAGCTCCAGAGATCATGCGTCCACTGGTTAGCCGCCTGCGCCGCAAACTGGCTTCCTTTGAAGGCGGGGATGATTGGATCGTCAATGTGCGCGGCACAGGTTACGTATTTGATGGAGCCTGATTATTGTTGTGATAACTTGAGGGGCGCAGATTATTGCGCCCTTTTTTTATTTAATCCTAATCCCCATTCAACTCGGAAGGACTTGCCACGAAATCTGCTTCCTGTGCAGTCGCCTCCCCTGCTAATTGTTCCAGGACCTCATCTTTGTGATAGGGTAAGCCCCCACGAATTGGCAGGCTCACTGCTGGACGCAGCCAGCTAAACCAGCCACTGCGACCCCCGCTGGGTGGTTTGGGTTTTTCCCAGGCCACAAGGAAAATGCTCACCCCGAGCAGGGCAGCCCCGAGCCATTGTGCTGCGCTCAATTTTTCGCCTAACCAAAGCTGCGCTAAGAAGACAGTAATGAGTAACTCACCCAGACCCAATAACGCTGTTTGGATGCTTCCCAGATTCTTGATGCCCAGGAACAAAGTAATGCGTGACAGGAAGGTAACCACTGTAAGCCCAATGGCTGGCCATAAGAAGTTCAGGGTTGCTGGTGGCGAAGCGCTTGCCCCAGAGAAGAAATAAGCGGGCACAACGATAGCTGTCATGGCGATCAAGGTGTACAGGGTCACCGTTTGGGCCGGGATTTCATAGAGCACCCGTTGGTTGATTGGTAGATGTAAAGCATAAAGGGCTGCGGCAACTAGCATGAAGCCCACACCCAGCAAATCTATCGTTCCATTGCCGACTTGTACGAGCAAAAAAACTGCTGGCAAAGCCACGATCAGGCGGATGAGCGTCAAGCGGCTGGGTCGTTCGTGGTCCAGAAATAGCCAAAATGCCACAAACAAGGGGTAGAACGAATACAGCATATGGCCCACGCCCGCGTCCAGGCGGCCCAATGCCGTGTAATAAAACAGTGATCCGATACCATTGATGGCCCCAGCCAACAGGCACCCTATTAATCCGACAGGATATATGTATAGATATCTACGTTGGAAAATGAGAATGATGAGGAAGAGCAAAAATGCAGCAAAGAAGGTGCGGAAGGCCACTACGCCCAGGCCGGCCATGCCCGCGTTTATGGCTTGCTTGCCGAAGATCGGCGCTAAGCCCAGGAACAACGCGGAGAGTAGCGCTGCATTAATTCCTCGGGTTCTTTGCATATGCTCCTATGATACGATGTGTATAGACAACCACACCCATCATTTCTGTTAGTTGGTTAATGAGCGCACTTCTTCCATCAACTCGTCGCTCATGAAGTCACCCTTTTGCATCAGGGTGTCGATCTGACCGCTGAGGCGTTCCTTTTCCTGGCTGGTTAATTCTTTAGCCGTGACCACCACCACAGGTATCGACGCCAGGTCTGGGTCACCCTTCATTTCATCTAGTACACCAAAACCGTCCAACTCTGGCATCATCAGGTCCAGGATCACGAGGTCTGGCTTTTCGTCGCGGATCAATTTGATTCCCTTTTGCCCATCTTCGGCTTCAAAGAGTGCGTATTCACCCTGTGCTTGCAAGATGCGCCTTATCAGTTGGCGTACCTGGGGATGGTCATCCACAATGGCAATGCGTTGGTAGCGGTCTGCGGTTACGTGATTAAGTGCAGCCAATAGCCCATCTTCAGGTGCTTGTTTCTCTGCCTGGGCTTCCTGGTATTCCACATCGTAAGCCCATTTATCACCTAATACAGATTGTTCAACCGGTACGGTATGGCCTGTGCAGTTGACGACGATTACATCGCTTGGATCGACCAGTCCAGCACGCACCATCTTGAATAGTCCCGCAAATGCAACTGCCGTCGCGGGTTCAACGGAAATGCCCTCCATTTTGGCCAGCACGTGCATGGCGTGGAAAGCCTCTTCGTCAGTCACACTTTCGAAAGTGCCCCCATTGCGTTCCAGCATACGCTCGCGCAGCAAGGTATAGGTGCGTCCCGGGTCCCCTGTAGCCAGGGTGGCAATGTGTGTCCTTGGCGTGATTACAGGAGTAGCGACTTCTTCACCGTCGTTCCAGGCTTGCACCATCGGTGCACAACCCTCTGCTTGCACGTTAGCGTATTTGGGGGAGCTATTGGATAAACCCAATAACTCTAATTCATCAAAGCCTTTCATTACACCGATAGGGCCCAATCCCCCGCTGACCGCCTGAACGTACCAATCCGGTGAACGCAATGATGCGGTGGGGGGGAGGTCGCCATTAGAGGAATCTGTGGGAGGCCCGAGTAATTGGGTCAGTTGTTCGGCGATTTCAAAGGCCACAGTTTTCATCGATTCCACTGTTGGAATAGAGCGTACGCCCTGATCCAGGTATAAGGTGCGTTGTTTCGCAAAATCAGCGGCAACCTTTTTGGCCTGCTCGTAATTGCCAGTGACTTTTACGACCTGCGTGCCGTACAAAGCTGCCTCTCGCATCTTGACAGGCGGCACCAGGCTGGTGATGAAGGCCCACAGCTTCAGCCCGGCGCGGGCTGCATAAGCTGAATAAGAAATAGCTACGTTGCCGGTGGATGCTACAACCGATTCGGCTACACCCGCTTCTTTTAATGCTGCTATGGTTATCGCAGCCTGACGATCTTTAAAGGAAGCTGTAGGCCCCTGGCGCTCATCCTTGATGTAAATGTGGGGGCAGCCCAGCATCATCCCCAGGTTGGCAGCACGAATGAGGGGCGTGCCGCCCTCGCCCATGGTTAACTCCGGGTTTGGGGTGCGTACAGGCAATAATTCTTTGTAGCGCCACAGATCGAAAGAGCGGCGAGCCAGTTGCAGGGGGAGCGTTTGACGGATGGTTTCGTAATCGTAACGTGCTTCCCGCCAGGTGCTGCCGCATTTTGGGCAGGCCCCGGAAGTGGGGAAGTACGGCGCCTGGTGACTGCAATCAATACATTCAACAACAAAGTGTGCCATGGGTTTGATTCGCCTTGAATTTCAGTGGCTAAGCGTTGACCTGTTGGTAACGCCCAAAAGTCTTTTTTAAGCAGGTCATGAAGATGTCTTCAGTGAGCGTATCCTTGCGCAACAATTCCAGTCCTAAAGTAGCAATGCGCTGTTCCTGTTCTTCGGTCAGGTCGCCGCTTGTCAGGATGATTACCGGAATGCTGTTTAAAATGGGATCGCGGCGCATCGTTTCCAGTAGGGCAAAGCCATCCAGGTCGGGCATAAAGATGTCCAACACTACTGCGTCAGGGGCTTTGGATTGCATGGCCGCAAGACCATCGAGGCCGCCGTTGGCAAAGCTGACCTGATAGGTTTCCTGGGTGGAGAGGGTGCGTTCCACTAGGCGGAGGGCCTTGGGATCATCATCGATCACCAGAACGTTTTTCTCGCCGGTATCTCCTACAGTTTGCAAGTGCTTTACCGCGCTCACCAGCTCGTCTTCTAGGATCGGTTTCATCAAATATTCGTTGGCTCCCAATGACAAGCCACGGTCACGTTCATCTAAAATGCTGCACATGATGATGGGGATGTTTTGGGTGTCAGGGTCTTTGCGCAGGGCCTGCACCACCTGCCAGCCGTCTTGCTCTGGCATCATCACATCCACTGTGATGGCAAAGGGCTGCATGCTCTTAGCCTGATCAACTGCTTGCGTAGAATCAGTTAGGGCGACCACCTCATAACCATGTGGTTTTAGGTACCGTTCGTACAAACCTATAACCATGTAGTCATCGTCAATGGAAAGTATCGTTTTGCTGTCGCCGGATGGGGGGGTGGGATCCCCTTCACTAACTTCCCCGCTTTCCTCGTCGTCGAGTTCAGGCAGGGGCGGTGTGCTGACCATCGGCAGCGTGAAGTAGAAGGTGCTGCCACCTTCGGGAGAACTCTCCAGCCCGATGCGCCCGCCTTGCAATTCGACCAAACGGCGGGAAATCGAAAGGCCCAGGCCAGACCCACCGGACTTGCGTGTTGGGGATGCATCTACCTGCGAGAAGGGTTCGAATAGCTTTTCATGGTCTTCTGGCGCGATACCGATGCCGGTATCCGTAACGCTGATCATCAATTCCGCTTGCCCATTAGTATTAGCAGAAATCGAAGTATCCACTGTGATGGTGCCCTCGTCGGTGAACTTGGCTGCGTTGGACAGCAGGTTGATCATCACCTGGCGAATACGGGTCCGGTCAGCATACACGCTGGGTAAACCCGTTGGGGTGTTATTTACCAATCGAATCGGTTTTTCCTTGACCAGGCCGCCCGCCGTCGACATCACGCTGTCGATCACTTCACTTACCTGCACTTCTTCGATGTTCAATTCCATCTTGCCTGCATCGATCTTCGATAGGTCAAGGATGTCATTGATCATGTCGAGCAAGTGTTGCCCTGAGTTATGAATGGCTTCAAGGTCTTGTTGCTGTAGGTCTGTAACAGGTCCGTCAATGCCCTTTAGGATCACACGTGAGAAGCCAATGATCGAGTTCAAGGGAGTGCGTAACTCATGGCTCATATTCGCCAGGAACTGACTCTTCAGGCGGTCGATCTCGCGCATTTCCTCCACAGCCTGTTGCGTCACCTGGAAGGAACGCGCGTTATCCACTGCCACAGCGATCTGGTCGGCCAGGGTGCGCAGCACGATGATATCTTCATCACTGAATGCGTTGACATCTGTGGATTGCACATCCATGGCGCCGGTAACGCGTTCGCCGATCTTTAGCGGGATGGCCAGTTCAGCACGTGTATCTGGAAGCAAGGGATGCGGGCGGTGTGTCTCTGCCTGGGTGGTGTCATTAATTACTAGAGGCTCACCTGTGTAGCATACGTGGCCGACGACCGACTTGCCTTCTTCTAGCGCCAAACTATGTCCGCTTTCGATCAATTGCTTGCCTGCCTCACCTGTCGAAGCGTTGACGATCGCTTGCCGCCCTTCGATTAGGAAGATCGAAGCATGATAAAAGCCAAAGCGCTCACGGATCAGGTTCACTGCGTTATTTAGCAGGATTTCCATATCCAACGTACTGGAGGCATCGCGGGCGATCTCTGCCGCGGTTTCCAATTGGTTCGCTTTACGTGTTGTTTCGCCAAGTAGGCTGAAGTTCTGGATGGCAACAGCTGCCTGGCCTGCCATGGCCATCATGCGCCGCTGTTCGCTTTCTTCCACTGATGGCAGGTCCTGATAAGTTGCTAACACCACCCCGATCCATTGGCCTGCACTGGCCAGGGGGATGATCGTCACTGCATTGGCATCCAACTGCCCCATGAACAGTGCCCGTGTTGCTGTGTCCATGCGTGGGTCGTTGGCAATGTCGTAGACTACTGTCGCTTCATCGATGCGGAATAACCCATTCAGTTTGGTCCATTCGCTGAGAGAAACCAACTCCTCATCTTGTAGGGTTGTGTCCCCGCTAGACCAGCGCGCCAGGGCCAACATACTCGAAGGTGGATCTGCATCGCGCCAGGGTTGATTGAATAAGTACAGCGAAGCGAATTGGGAATTGTGGCCTAATACGGTAAAACGTCGCAGGATCGACAAAATATCGTCGAAGGAATTGCTCATGTTCAATTCGGCGCTGGCCTGATACAGGTTGGCCGTTTCTGCCAGGGCCGATTGCGTTTGCTCGAACAACTGCGTATTCTGGATAGAAGTGGCTGCCTGGATTACCACCGCTTCGGCAAAGCGCATTTGGTCATCTGTCAGCCGCATCTCTGGGTCCTTCATTACCAACCCAACCGTGCCAATCACCTCATTACCTGCCAGCATCGGCAGAATCGCCATTGTCTCGTAACCACCCGCAACCATCACTTCTCGAACACTTTCCGTCAGTGGGTTGTTCTGTACATCTTCAATGATTAAAGAACGTTTTGTTTCCAGCACTTGTTGTGCAGCAAGATTACCCTGAACGGGGAGGGAGGTCCCTACCGTGCTGGTGCCATCCGGGGATGAAAAAGCATCGGCTACCACTATAGCCTGATCGCGGTCCTCATTGAGCAGGGCAATCCCGGTTTCATCCACACCCAGCGCCCGGTTCAGTTCCATTGCTACCGTCTCTAAGCTCTGGTGCAGGTCCATGGAGCTGGCTACGACGGACACAATGCGGTTGATTAGGGCCAACTCTTCACTGCGTTCCTGAGCTTCGATTGCCCGTTGTTCAGCAACGTCAATGTTTCGCAGGTTCTGAACTGCCACAGCGGTTTGGGCCGTCAGGGCCATTGCCTGGCGCAGGTCTTCTTCCGAGTAGTTGATCGTGTTCTCATAATAGGCACTGATGTAACCCACCCAACGACCCGCCACCAACATAGGCAGGAAGATGGCGCTGCGCGCCTCCATTTCGTGCAAAAGCATTTCGCGGGTGAGTGCATCCAGGCTGGTATCGTTGCGGATGTCTTTGAGCATCTTGGCTTCATTGGCCTGCACCACGTTGGTAGCCAGGGGCGAATTCTGAACTTTGAAGCGCGGCTCTAAAGCCTGGGGGTGCTTCGTCCAGCGAGCCAGCACGTTGACCCATTCCGGCATCTGTGTGCTCGACCAGGCTCGGTCAAAATAGCCCAATGTGATGTTGTGAGATCCTTCTCCCAGTACACTGTAGGTTTGGATTACGGTCAAAATCTCGTCGTAGGTTTGGGCCGTGTTGAGTTCGGCGCTGGCTTTATACAGCAGGTCAGTTTCTGCCAGGGCAGCTTGGGTCTGGTCGATCAGACGCTGGTTTTCCAGAGCAAGGGTCACCTGTTCAACGATCGCTTCCACGGTTGCCAGGGTGCTTTCATCCCAGCCTTCACCGCCGTTTCTGCGATTGAAGCCCAAAATACCGATCATTTCCCCTTGTAACTCTAAGGGTAAACCTAACGACACTTCACTGCCACCATTGCCAAGAGTTGTCGGCTGGGCTAATTGTAAGGCACGCGTCATGGCTGGTAGCCACACGTCATCGTCAGCCGGGCGTAGTTCACCGTCAATGGCAGCCATGTTGGCCGTGTCTTTGATGTCGCCTATGTATTCTTCCCAGCCTTCGCGCACTTCACGGCTTTGGCTGGCCTGCATCTCTTTTAGTTGTGCTTCCAGTTCGCGTGTTCGCAGGGCCACGTGTTGCTCGATTTCTTCCGGGTCGATCTGTTTGTTCTGGCTTACGTCACGCAGGTCTTCCACCATGAACTTGAGGCCCACAGCCAGATCGGAAAGCGCGCCCATATTATCTGGAATGTCGATGTTGGCATCCAGATTCCCTGCCGAGATCTCAGCCATGGCCTCTAAGAGTACCTGGCTGTAGTTCTCAACGCTCTTTCGAAAATCGTCCGATTGCATATTGTCCATGCGCGTGGTCCCGGCTATAAGTTTTCTTTTTCCAGATCAGGGCGGTAGCCATTTTGTTGCTTTAGCCAATGAATAGCTTCTTGTTCCTGATCGAAGAGTCGCATATTCTCGCGTTGGCTGGCTTTGTGGATGAACCGCACCAGCACCCGTGTGATCTGGTTAGCTCCCAGGACGGCAGTTCTGCCAATCCGCGGGTCTTTGTTAATGCTCGTGAGATTGTGCCGAGCTTCTGTTGTGTAGCTACGTGCACCACTGGTTTCCGTGATCAACTGCACAGGGGCATCCTGAGTTGCTGCGTCCAGATAGGGACGCAGGTCGCGCCAGTAGCCATCCATATCAAATTCATCAACGTCGCCGAAAAAGGACGCTCGTAGAATGCCGTCTGTGCCCATTTTGATTTGATATGCCATATCAACTTAATAGATCCTCTGGATTTAAAGAAGCAGTGCTATCTCGTGGGGCGCGAGGTTGTGGCGCACTTTGTGTTGCATTGTTGGAAAGCAATTGCTCGCGCGTACCGAGTTGCACGATAGATTCGTCCGCTCCCAGCACTTTGCCCAATTCTTCAAGGGCGATCTTTAAGATGGTCTGTCGGTCACCGCCACGCCTTACTTTGTCAGTAATCGTACGCACCAGGCGTTCCTGTTCGGCACGCGCTTGCTCCAGTTGCAGGAGGCGGGCATTGTCGATAGCGATGGCGCTCTGGCTGGCAATGGCACTGAGCAATTCCAGATCATGTTCATTGAACAGGTTCGGGGTGTCTTCGCTCTGTACAACGATCACACCCAGTACGCGTTCACCCAAAGCCATCGGCACACCCAACCACGACTGTGTGTCTCCGCCGTGGTGTGTATATTCAATACCCAGGCCTCGTAAGCGCTCTTCGGCCTTGTCATCGATCAAGATCGGCTGCCTGTTTTGAATAATGTGGCCGACGATGCCTGTATTGGCTGGGCGGGGCTGGTAATGTTTGGAATCCGGGTGGTCAGGCCACACACGCCCATCCGATTGCACCACGAGGGGGAAGCTAATTTGATTTTCCTCGCGATTATAAAGAGCGATCATAAAACCTGGGGACTTGATCAAACGTGATGCGTATAAGTGAGTATTCTCAATGATGCTGGCTTCGTCGAGGTCTTCCGTAAAGGAATTACCCATTTCATTCAGTACGGCCAACTCAGCCGCACTACGTTGTGATTGCTCGAATAAGCGGGCGCGCTCTAAGGCTTCTGCTACTTGCAGGGTAACCGAGTCCAGGAGAGCCTGTTCTTCTTCATCCAATGGTTTGTCCTGTTCTTCACGCACACCCAGCCCGCCAATAACCTCGCCACGCACCTGCAATTTCTTGATGATCGAATCTTTAGGCGAACCGGTGCCGACTTCTACGTAACCATTACCGTCTGATGCTTCATTTGCCAGATTTGTTGGTGAGTCCTGCGCCGGATCGTACAGATAGCCAGTATCCCGACCGCGCCGGCCCTGCTGGAATTCACGCCAGCCTTCCTGCGCCGTCATCTGCTGCAGGCGGTTCAACTCGCGTAAGCGTTCTTCCATTTCGGTGCGCAGGCGGATACTTTCCATGGCTACCGCCAATTGGCCAGCCAGTACGTCCAGAATGATCTGTGTGTCAGACGTCACTGAAACACCGGTGCTGCAGTGGGCATTGATCACACCCAATAGTTCATCCCCGATCACGATGGGGGCAGCGATTTCGCTGTACGTGTCAGGAAAATAAGGGTTGGCAACCCACTCTGGGTCCTGGTTTACGTTTTCCAGCAAAACACTTTGCCGGTCTTTTGCTGCACGCCCCACCACGCTCTCACCCATTTCGATCTTGTAACCAGCGGTTAGCAGCCGGGCACCTTCTTCACCGTAGCCAGCCACCAGCACAAGAGAATCATTGGCCGGGTTAAACCGGAAGATCTGGGTATTGTAAAGGTCGAGTTTTTCATGGATGGCATCTACGGCATTCTGGTACAACTCGACGATGTCTTTGGCGTTGGCGATTTGCTGCGAGATTTCTGAAGCAGCTTTTACGTTTTCCAGGCTTTGCTCATAAGCTATCTGTATATCTTGCTCTGCCTTGAAACGTTCAGTCACGTTATTGGCTAACCCGATCACGCCTACCATCTCATCTTGTTCATTCTTCAGAGGGGTGAAGGTGCACTCCATAGTGAAATCATCGATTTGAGAAATACCAGTAAAGCTTTCCCCTTGCAGCGCTCGCCTAAATTCATTGACCAGAGTCTCATTGTCTTTATAGAATTCCAAGGCATTCTTGCCCACTAATTCCCCCGGCTCCATGCCCATTGCACGCAAGCCTTCGCCCTCAGATAGAGTGTAATTGCCATCCATGTCCATTGTAAACAGCACGAGGGGCAAGTTTTCAACGATCGTACGTAAGCGCTGCTCGGTCAGGCGCAAGGCCTCAGCTGTCTCCTGTACGCGGCGTTCGGTGTCCACTGCCACTAAGGAGCCAGAGTGTGTCGTGGCTGTCCCCACAGATTCCTGGTACACAGCATCAATATCATCAATGAACTTGCGCCATTGATCCGGGAAGGTGGCTGATGCACCGAAGTGTTTCTGTAATTGTTGCTCGAGGAGTCTATGCATCTTGTTCCTCGTTATTTTGGGATTTCAGGCTGTTGGTGTCGTCTTCAGGACCGAGCGCCGAGCGGTCAAAGGGTGGAACATGTTCTGGCGACCCGCTAGTGTCAATTTCGCCTTCGTTTTCTTCTCCATCCTTGTCTCCCAGGTAAATATAAGCCTGGCGCCCCAAGGCCGTGCTGACCTCGCGTACGGCAGTGCGCAAGATCGAATCGGCATCTGCTGAGCCATGTACCTTGGAAGTGATCTCTCGGAGCACTTGCTCACGTTGCGCACGCAGGCGAGTCTGTTGGAACAGGCGGGCGTTTTCGATGGCGATGGCAGCCTGGTTGGCAACGGCTGTCAGCAAGTCAAGCTGGTGTTCGCCAAAGAAACGCGGTGTCGTGTAATTCTGCACTGCGATTACGCCGATCACCTGTCCGCCACGCAGCATGGGCACACCTAGCCAGGAGTCCGCCTTTTCACCGCGGATCTCAATATTGTTCTCAGCTAACCAGGCATCGGCATGTTCGCTCAGCAGCAATGGTTGCTTGTTGCTGATGATCCATTCCGTGATGCCATTCTCCGCTCGTCGTCGTGGCTGTTCGGGATAATGGCGTTCTCCTTCAATATAAAAAAGACGGAAATGCACTTCATCACGTTCAGGATGATACAGTGCCAGATAGAAATTGCTGGCATCCATCAGCCGGTTGGTGAAGCGGTGCACATCCTGGATCACTGTATCTACTTCCAGGGTCTGCGTAAAGGCGCGTGCCATCTCGTTCAATACAGCTAATTCTTCGGCACGTTCCTGGGTTTGCTCAAATAGACTGGCATTTTCGATGGCATTGGCGATCTGATCTGCCAGGGTTTGCAGCGCTGTGATGTCATCTTCACTGAACGCCGCTTCCAATTCACTTTGGATGGTCAATGCTCCCAAAACCTCACCGCGTGAGATCAGCGGCAGGGCCATTTCCGAGAGTGTCTCTGGTAAATGGGGGTTACGGAAGAAGGCCGGTTCCTGGGTCACGTCTTCCGCAATGCGCGCCTGCGCATGTGCAATGGCCGTTCCGATCATTGAGTCGCCACCGAGGCGCAGTTTGTGCCCGTCTGCAACCATAGCCATCCCAGGTTCACCGGACCCGGCCATGAGCACTGCCCATTGGCCCGGTTCACCGGTTTGGTCGCCACTTTTATCGACAAGGAAGATACCCGCGTAATAAAGATCAAAACCATCTGAGATCAGATGCACTACACGATTGAACAATTCTTGCCGATCGAGGATACTGGATGCCGAGCGTGATACCTCGGCCGAGGTTTGTAGTTGGGTACTGCGCCGGGCTATCTGGGTAAACAAACGCCGGTTATCGATCGTTGAGCCCAAGATGGAACTGACACTGAGGAACAGGTTCTCTTCCCTTGAGGAGTATGCTCCCACCTCGCGGCTACCCACACTCAAAGCACCGATGACCTTGCCACCACCAAATAGGGGGGTGGTCAGTGCCGAATTGACACCCACAGTATTCCAAACCTGAGCATCTGTGTAGATAGTCTGATCCATATTGGTGATCGCTATTACACGATTGCCATTGATGGCTTCACCCAACATGGTAGTTTCCAGGGGCATTGCTGCCGTGCGACGTGCCGCACCTTCTTCACCATGCAGGTCGTAGACATGCAGGCTGTTGTCATCTTCATCCAACAAGGCAACCCGTCCCCGTTCACAGGGAACGATCTGGTCAACGAATTGAGCCGTAATGGTCAGGATCTCCTCAAGCTCATTGGCACGGCTCAAAGCCTCACTCATCTGGTTGATCTGTGCCAGGCGACGAGCCTGTTGGTCGGTCAAGGTCAACGAAGCCTGCGTCTGTTGGAACAGATTGGCATTCTCAAGAGCCAGTGAAAGCTGATCTGCTACCTGCGCTACCAGCAAACGATCCTCATCTGTCCATTCCCGGTTGGGGTCATCATCAATGATTTCCAACAGACCTTCACCGTCAGGCATGCGCATGCTGGCGGCTAGAACGGTTTCGTTTTCTTCAAGTACTTCGCCCGCCACCACTTCACTGACAATTGTTTCATCCTGATCCAGTTCATCCAACCAGGCTTGTATCTCCGGGGTTACTTCTGGTAAAAGGGCTTCCTGGCTTTCTTCGAAAACACTAATTTCACTTGGGTCTTCTTCTACTGTTACGAGTGAAGATGGAATTGGCTTTTCGCTTTCCTTGATGTCTGCTTTTATGATGGTCTCTTCTGGAATCTCATCAATATCTTGGGCTTCCGTGGGGCTTATATCTTCGACCAGTTCCCCTATATCTGAGTCCAGTTCATCGATCTCTAAAGCGCTTTCTGCATCTTCAATAAACGAACCATCATCTTCTTCATAAAGGCTGTCGAGGAAGGCGTTCATGTCGTCGACTGGTTCCTGGTTCTCGACGGGCATGACCAGCGGACCAGTAGCATCTGCTGGATTAAAACTGGGCACTTTGCTGCTCAGGGTCTCGATTTCCTCGCTGTCTTCAATTGCGGGTTGTTCGTCAATTTCTTCTGGTTCAAGTTGACCCGTTCCAACCTGGTGGACAAATTCCAGTTTTGTCTCACTGGCCTCAACATCTGTTTCTGCCTCAAGAGCCTGATCTTCCCCTTCTTCTGGATCCGTGACATCTTCTTCCCGGTCAGTCAGTTCCACAGCAGAATATGTGAAACCTGGCTCTTCGGAACTAAGCTCTAGTCCGTTTTCTTCGGGGTCAACATCTGCCTCTTCATCCAGCACAAGCTCTTTGGTCTGGTCTGGCGAACTTTCGCTCGGTACAAAGTATTCTGGCTCTGGGGCCTCAAAACTCAGATCTTCAAAGAGTGCATCCGTTGATGGATGATCTTCTACCTCGTCTTTTGTTTCTACTTCTTCTTCAACTGTCTCAGCTTCTTCGATTACTTTGGTATCTTCTTCACTGGGCAACACGATTTCCTGGTCAGCCAGTCGTGCAAACCCGCGCCAGCCACTGGTCACCCCATTCTCGCCTTTGCTTTCCAATACGCTCAGGATGACCTGGCGCGGCTCCCCTTCGATGTCATAGAACGTCACTGTAACATCGAGAGGTAGGTTTTCAGCTTGCAAGGCTTCAGCCATCAGGATGATGGCATCGCGCGCCACAGAGAAGCTGGCAAAAGGTTGCCCTAAGAATGCGCCCGCCGGCATCCCGAGCACTTCATAAACTTCAGGACTGCAGTCGGTATATAAGCCATCGCCATCCACGGCCCAGGACCAACCCTGGACACGCGCTGTTTCATCTAAAGCCGCCAGTTCTGGTGCTTTAGATTCGTCTAGTTCGGCGAATAGCTGTTCAACCTCAGTGAACAGCTTCTCTTTGTCGGACTTTCTCGACATATTCGAGGATCTCCTGCGTAAGTTCACGGTATTGATCGGCGCTGCGACTGCGAGATGAATAACTCGTGATCGGTACACCAGCAATTGAACTTTCGCGTAATTTAGTGTCCATTTCTATACTGGTTTCAAACAAGCCGTAGCGAAAGGTAGCGCCAAGCTGTTGGATCAGCGTTTTATGGGTACGGTTGCGCTTGTCCAGCATTGTTACCAGTACCTTGTAAGTCAAGGAAGGATTGTTCTCTTCGCGTGCTTCGCGGATAGCTGCCATCATGTTCTTCAGAGCGTATACTGAGAAATATTCGGCCTGGGTCGGGATGATTAGCATATCCGCGGCTGTTAGCGCGTTCATCGTCACAGCTCCCAATGCTGGGGGACAATCAAAGATAATATAGTCATGTTCGTCCCAACCCTGCAATGCATTACGCAGTACGCTCTGGTAGTTCTGGCGCACAGGCAAGAAACGTTCTGCCAGGCCCATCTCCGAATTGGATGGGATCAAGTCGAGTCCGTTTACAGCTGTTTGGCGAACGACATCGGCCGGGCTATCTGAATGCAGCACAACCCGGGCAATCGAGCGTTTAACTTCGCTGGGTTTAAGCCCTAAGGCCAGCGTCAGGTTGGCTTGTGCATCCAGATCCACCACAGCCACGCGCTTACTCGTCTCCGCGAGGGCTCCACCCAACGATATAGTTGTAGTCGTTTTGGCAACGCCGCCTTTTTCATTTGCGATTACGATCTTATAGGTCATACATCTTCCGCCTGGACGGGGCTTTGGTCGTTGTTTTGGCTGCCATTCCCGTCATTTTGTTGCTTGCCTTGCATCGATACCCGCACCTGTTCAACTCCCAGGGCCTGTCGCAATTCTTCAACTGCAGTCTTTAGGATTTCATTGGGATCGTTACTGGCACGTACTTTTGCAGTAATTTCAGCGACCTGGTGTTCACGTTCACCACGTCTCACTGCTTGTTCGTATAGGTTCGTGTTTTCGATCGTGGTTGCGATCTGTGAGCTGATCTGGTCGAGCAATGCGAAATCTTCTTCGTCCATGCTCTGATCGACGTCATCGATATACAGCCCCAGCGCACCTACGACTTTTTCACGTACGATTAGTGGCACACATACCCAAGTTCGAGTGCCTTGCATTCTCAAGGTTTCATACAGGGCTTCTGTGCGAGAGTCATTTTGGAGATCCTGGATTACCAGGGGCTGCCGGCTGTGGATCACGTCCTTGAAAGCTTTTTTATCCCACAAGCCGAATTTAGCTGACAGCGGAATAGTATCCGGGCGGTTGGGGGGATTGGAGGCCCATGCTGCCACGATACCATTTTCACGCTCTTCATCGAACAGCACCACATTGCAGTGTTTCAGGTCGAGGTTAGTGGCGATCTTTTGCGTGATGGCTTTTAATAGCTCGCGCTGGTCCAGGTTGGAAGCCGCTGTGGCGGTCACATCCTGCAGCAATTGGATCTGGTCAGAACGTAAGCGGATTTGCTCCATCAGCCGCGCATTCTCCAAGGCCAGACCGGTTTGCTCGATGATCTCATCCACAAGGGACATTTCCTCATCTGTCCAGTCAGCCCCTTCGCGCTTTAAGTCAATCGACCCGATTGATTGACCCCGGAAAGTGATTTGTTTCTTGAGGGCGTTGAGGTCGTCTTCATCTCCATTCGTGCCAACTCCCAGGTTTATCCCGCTGGCCGAATATCGATATTGTGAGGGTTGTTTTTCGGTACGTTTGCGCCAGGCTTTCCCGGTTTCTGCACCATACAAAGCCTCTAACTCTTGCAGAGATTCCTGGCTGGATTGTAGCAAGCGTGTGTTTTCAATCGCCAGCGCGATCTGGTCAGCCAGGATCAGCAATACTTCAACGTCTTCTTCGCCAAAGGCATTGGCTTCCTCTGATTGCACATCAAGTACACCGATCACCCGGTTGCGAACCTTGAGCGGCAGGGCCAGTTCTGACCGTGTCTCTGGCATATCCGGGTTATCGTAATAAACCACATCGGCGCCCACATCTTGAGCAATACGCGGTTCGCCTGTCCCGGCACTGTAGCCTACAACACCTACACGGCCTACCTGCAAACGGTGACCGCGAGCTAACATTTTCTGGCCGCCGACTGAATTTGCCGCACGCAGGATGGCATATTGGGCACGTTCATCCAACAGGAAGATGCCGGCATGATAATAGTCAAAACGATCGCTGATCAGGCGCACTAATTCGTCCAGCAAATCGTCAACATTTTGGATCGCGGCTGCTTCACGGGCGACCAATGCAGCTGTTTCCAACTGCTCATTGCGTCGTTCCAGGTCTTGGGTACGGTCGGTAACTGTGCCTTCCAGCGTGCTTACCGTGGAACGTAAGCGTTGAGTCATCATATTAAAGGTGCTGGCCAAGGTGCCGACCTCATCCTTCCCTGTCACATCGGCATCTATGCCAAACTCGCCTTCGAGGATTTTCTCAGATACTGTGGTGAGTTCGGAAAGCGGCCGGGTTACAAAACGAGCCAGCAGCACTGTTGCTCCCAATGCGATTAGTAGAATAAGGAGTGATACAACAAATGCCCCAATGGAGGCTGGCAATGTTGTAGCCAAAATCTCGTCGGTAGACTTGTGAGTAGCCAGGCGCCATCCCAGATCAAACATTTGATCTGTACCGCTATTAGTTTCTTCCCATGCCACAACGCTGTCTTCACTCGCGAAAGGAACAGTTGCCCATTGATTAGGATTATTCAGTAATTCTTCCCAGTTCAGTCCCGGATTCATAGCCATCATGGCGCTGGATTCGGAAACCCATGTGCCTTGCTGGTCGAATAATGCTACCCCTCCACTTTCACCGACCCGCACTTGTTCCAAAGAATCGATGATGCCGGAAAGATTGAAATGACTGACCAAAACGCCATCTACATCTTCATTGTTGTCGTCGGCGAAAATAGGTACAGCCATATCTACATAAAAACTGTCAGTCGCAGGATCGAACATCGGTTGGCTGATGTAGGCTGATCCCGGCTCTAAGCTTAGTAAACCTTCATGCCAGGGTTGCGTATCTTGCAAATAGAAATTTGTACGCTCTGTGGCGATCACCAATCCGCCGTACACATCAGTAACCAGCACGCGTTCGTGTGCCGGAGACAACTCAGAGAAGTTAGCCAGATTTGTATACCGTGACCAACTGACAACTTCTTCGGTCAGTGTGTCGCGTGCAATGGGTCGATCCCAATTCCGTTCGATGAGTTCAAGGTTTTGTCGTATGGCTTCAGTGCTCAAACCAAAATAATTACGATCTTGTACAGTGATCAGATTTACTAATTGTGTTGAACGTGATACAACGTTCAGTTTGTTAATTTCCTGGTCCAGCAAGGAGTTGATACTTTCTGCCTGGATCTCAGCAAGCAGGCGTAAATTGTTGCCCTCTATGTTGATCAAAGAGCGACGCTGTAGATTTAAACCCAACACGGTTGAAAACAAGACTACTGGAACAATACCAGCCGCAACGATCGTAACCAATTTGTAGGCCATTGGAATGTCGCGCAATGTCCTGGGGAGGCCGCGCAATGAAACATTGGCGTTGCGGTAACGTGTTGCTGTAATAGTGAATCCAACAGAGAAAGCAATATAGGCGATCAGATTTGTGATGTAGGAGGTGATAAAACCCAGGAATATAATTGAAAGCACCGGCAACATAGTAGCAATGGTTCCGACCAGTGCGATGCGGCTGCGTTCCGGGTTGCGCCGCCAATCTCGTACAGTTACGTAGGCAAAAACGAATGTGCTTGCATATAACAAGATACGAATGAAGTCCAGCACATATTCACCAACTAAACCACCGTAATAAACGGCAATCCCCACATCAGGACCCTGGTAGCTGGCCGCGTTTGGCAGGTCGAAGACCAGGAGCGTGTTTAATATGCTTTCGCTGAAACCACTGATGTCTGAGAAGAAGATCAATGGCAAAGCGATCAACACCAAAGAGATTGGACGAGTAAGCCAGCCAGACTTCAGCCACTCAGGGCGCACCAGGGCGATTGTTGCCAGCAACAATATCGGCGCGATCATGAAATTAACAAGCATACGCGCTGCCAGCCAGGGCTGTGCTTGCAGGAACGAAATGGCATTGAATAACAAAGCAATGATGATGCTGTCGATGCCGAGAATCAACAACAAGCCAGCCACCAGGCGATGGCTCTGAGAAGCCCGGTTTGCTAGGTAAATGACAACGGACAGGAAGATATTACTAAAGGCTACGAAACCGAAGAGCAATACGAAAAGAGTTGCGCTGCTATTCATCGGTTAGAACCTCACGATTCTTTTCGTCGGTGCTGGGCAACTCAGGTGGTGTTTCTGTCCCATTGCCGTCTATATCCAGTTGGATAACCCCTTCGGAAACGTTCAGTGCACGTCCCAATTCCTGTACTGCGGTTTGTAAGATCGCTTCCACATCCCCTGATGCCCATACTTTACTGGAAACGTCTGCTGCAATACGTTCTCGTTGAGCCAGGCGCTGTGTCTCTTCAAACAAGCGAGCGTTCTCCAATGCAATACCAAGTTGTTCACTGAGGTTTTCCAGTAACTGGACTTCTTCATCTGTCCAGGTGCCAGTGGCTGCATCTTTATGGGTCTCCAGCACTCCTACAACAGTGTCACCACGCACTTTGATTGGAACGTAAAGCGGTAATTGATCTTGCCCATCTGCTCGCTCAGGATGTACGGTTACTCCTTCTTCCACGGCTGTCTGTGAATGCAGATCAAGTGGCTCATTTAATGCGCTCAAACCTAGAGGATTGCTGCGTATACCACTGATGGGGTGTAGTTGTAAGCGCTCTGCCCAGGCCTGGCTGCTGATCTCGCCATATGCGCGTCGTTCTGCTTCCAAACGTGCTTGCACCTGTTGGATCAGCAACGCGTTATTGATCGCGATCGCAACCTGATCGGCCAACACTTGCAATGTGGCAACATCTTCTTCCGAGAAGGCCTCTTCTTCGATACTCTGCACGTCAAGTGCACCCAGTATCTGTCCGCCAGACATTAGCGGGAGCGCCATTTCAGAACGGGTTAGAGGTAGGTCGGGGTTCTGGTAATGCACGGTTTCTTCGTCGCCCAATACGGCTTGCTCGATACGTGGCTTGCCTGTGCTGGTTACATAACCCACAATACCTTGTTCGCCAACGCGCAATTTGTGGTTGCGAGCCAGCATGCGCCATCCACCTTCACTGTTGGCAGCGCGCAATTCAGCATACTCCCGTGCGTTGTCGATCAGGAAGATGCCGGTATGGTAATAGCCAAAACGTTCGCTGATCAAATGCGTAACGGATGAAAGCAGGTCTTCCAGATTAGTGATCTCTGCAGCCGTACGCCCTACGTCAGCGGCGGCTTCTAGATATCGGGCACGCTGTTCCAGCTCGGCAGTGCGTTCGGCAACGGTATCTTCCAGGCCGCTAATTGTTTCACTCAAGCGTTCGGCCATGCTGTTCATATTCACAGCCAGGATGCCGAGTTCATCCTGCGATTCTGCATTGGCTCGTGTGTCGAGGTCTCCTTCACCTAACTGCTGTGCAACTTTGGTAAGTTGTTGGATCGGGCGGCTGATCAATTCGCTCACAACATAACCAGCAATAATCAATAAGACTGTGTAAAACAACAGCGATAGCTGCTGAGGTTTGGACTGGCGCGCCAGTGCGGCTGCCGACACGTCTTCAGGTTGGAAGAAAGCTACGATCCAATTTGGCCTGGAGTCCAGACGGAGCTGTGCGACCTGGTTAACTCGATCTCCTGTAGCCACGTCCAATGAAGAAAAAGTCGATTGTTCGTCTACCTGGCTCAGGTTATCTAGAAGTTCTGGTAGGTCTTGGGCAAAAATAGTTTCCGGGGCTTCGGCTGCTCCTGAATTCTCGGATAATTCTCGTTCAGGAGGTAGACGATTCTCGATTTGCAGGGCTGCTAATTGAGCAGGCGCAAATGGTACTACTGTTGTATATATGGTATCAGGAGCAATACCATGCGCCAGATGCAGATAGTTGCCCTCAATTTCCTGGAATAGGACTCCAAAGGAATCCCTGCCGGCTACATCGTTGCTTTCGCGTATCAGTTCTTGTAACACCACTGCGGTAATGCGCATGCGTAGCACACCCAAAATGTCACCGCTGGCGCTTGTAACCGGTGCGCTGAAGTAAATAGCATGAAATTGCCCTTGGCGAGCATCAAAGACCAGGTCAGATATGTAAGGTTCGCTTGTAGCGAGTACTTCCTGGAAATAATCTTGTTCAGCCTCATTTCGGCCTACGTTTACGGCCAGTGAATCCAACACGTTTATGCCATTCGAATCTAGCAAACCATATGATGAGATCAGGAAAGCGTCCTTGCGTGGCAGTGCCTGGAGCGTCGTTCGTGCGTCGGCAAGTACGTCATCTTCCACCGCTCCATCTGCATTTTGAAGCATGAATTGTCGAATGGTGGGTAAAGTCGCCTCAGTTTGTATGGCATTTAGATTGGATTCTATAAAGGCGTCCAGCCGGCTGCTGGTCTCCGAGGCGATTGCTAACAGGGATTGTTGCGCATTTGATTGGAAGGTAGCGCTAGCGTTGGCTGCATTAATGCTGAAGAAACTCAAAGTGATCAGGATGATCGCGCCGAGGATCGAGAAGATCAGCTTGGTGCGCAAGTTGTAGTTGTTATATTGGCTGAGGCGTAAGCCGCCATATACAACCAGAGTGGTCAACAAGCTGGCCGTGAAGAATTGACCGGTTACTGTGGCATCTACTCGTGGCGGCAGATCCGTAAAGAATAACCATGCTACCGTCACAACATATAGGAAAATAGCTGTACCAATGTAAAAGCGCCCCAAACGTGTAGGCTGCATCTGCAAGTGCATTAGCACGATTACAAATGACAATATCCATAGGATAATGTCTTTCTGTACGTCATTGACGTAGACGGCTCCTACTCCAGTTGAAAGTATCAAAAGAGCGCTGATAATCCAGATTCCATAACCCGGACGCTTAAGGTTGGTTAACACAAGTACAGTCAGGCTGACGGCCACCATAACTAAGCCCAGCATGGCTAATGCAAGGTTTTCGATCTTTCCGTTCGATTGCCAGATGGCAATATTCACCAATGACATGATCAAGCCAAACAAGCTGAAGACAATACTCGCCAGACGCGATTCGCGCATGTACTGGTCTCTACGATCTTGAGATTCAAGCATTGGATTGATCATAAAATTCTCTATGCCTTACCGTCTTCGGTCTGTACCGGAGGTATTTCATTTTGATTTTCATGTCCATTGCTTGGTTCAGCAGTATTTGCCAGTCGAATGGACACTTCAGACAAATTCAACGCGTGCCGGATCTCTTGCGCTGTATTCTGCAGAATGGTTTGCACGTCCAGGGTTTCACGCATACGTACACTGATCTCAGCAGCAAGTCGCTCTCGTTCGGCACGTTGTTGGGCATTTTCCAGCAGGCGGGCGTTCTCCAGCACCAATCCAAGACGTTCTGCTATGTCTTCAATGATCTCGCGTGTATCCCCGGGAATGTCGTTATCATCAAAACTCAAATTCAATACGCCTACTACTTGCCCGCGGACTTTCATTGGAACTGCGAGTTTGCTTTCTTCTACATCTTCGCTCTCGCTGACTTTACTAATGATTTCGCCAGCCAGCCAGGCCCGTTGGACATCTTCACTTGCCTCAGTAATGGGTTCGACACTCAATTGGCGATATCGATAGCCTTTACGACTCTGTTCGCTTTGCAAGAAGCTTTGCCAGGCTTCGCTCGTGTAGCGACCATAAGCTGTTTCCAGTTCACGCAGCGTTTCCCCAACTTCTGATAGCAGTTCTGTCTTTTGGATGGCGACAGCCAATTGGTCGGCCATGGTTCGGTAGATGGCAATTGTTTCTTCATTCAAGCTTGCAGGGTCGGTACTGTGTAAATCCAATGAGCCGATTGTTCGGTTTCCTACACTCAAGGGCACGACCATTTGTGCTCTTGTTTCGGGGAGCAATGGGTGCCGCGTGAGTGAGATGGTTTCGGTCTCAGTCTCGTCTGATGCCACGCGTGGTTGACCCATGCGTGTCACGTAGCCGACTGCATTATTGCTGCCAACCTGAATACGGTGTTCGCTCTCCAGCATCAGGCTTCCTACATCCCCGCTGGCTGCTTGCAAAACTGCATACTCACTGCGCTCATCTACCAGATAGATACCGACATGATATAGACTAAATCGATCCGAGATAAGCTCCACAGCGCTGGTTAGTAGTTCATCCAGGTCTGTTTCTTGAGTCGAGTCACGCGCCACCTCGGCCGCCGTTTGCATTTGCACGGCTCTTTGCTCAAGGTCGCGGGTGCGCTCTGCCACTTGTTCTTCCAGGCCGGAAACCAGCGAACTTAATTGCTCGGTCATGCTGTTAAAGGTGCTTGCCAATTCGCCGATCTCATCATCTGTAGATATTTCTGCTTTAGCGCTTAGGTCGCCTCCCGCCACTTGCGATGCAACCGTACGCAGAGTAGTGATTGGCTGAGCAAGCAATTGGGCCATGGCTACTGCCAAACCGATCACCACGCTGCCGATCACGATACTTAGGAGGATTGTGTTGCGCGTTTGGCTTTGACCGGGTGCCAGGAAGACATCTTCAGGTTGGAAGAAAACCAGGACCCAGGTGGGGCTGCCCAGGTCCAATGCGACGGCCTGGTTGATACGGTCGCCAGTGGCAATATCTTCGGCTCGGAAGAATGCTGTTCCATCCGAAGATTCCTGTGCGAGTTCTAATTGATAGGCCAGGCCGGGTAAGTTTAGTATTTGATTTTCATCACTCACTGCCGGCAACCGGTTGCTTTCAATCAGCTCGTTCATTGTGTCATTGGAGAAAGGCATAACCGCTGTGAGGATTGTCTCAGGCGAAACGCCATGCGCCAGGTGGATCAGATTCTCATCAAATAAAACACCAAACGAGTCTTCCCCCACCAGGCCGTTGCTGCGTGCCACCAGGTTCTGCAGTATGTCGGCCTTGTAGCCTGCACTCAGCACGCCAAGAATCTCCCCCTCTTCATTGCGTACCGGGCTGCTGAAATACAATAGGCGCTCTCCTGTTTCTGGGGAGATGACCACATCGGATAAGGTGACTTGCCCGGTCCTCAATGTTTCACTGAAATAAGTCTCATCGCTTACGACTTTCCCGATGTTACTTGTATCAGTATCCAGCAATATTCGGCCTGTATCCCTACTGATCAATGAATATGAGGAAATAAAAACTTCATTCTTAGCTTGCAAGGCAATTAGAGTTTGTAAGGCTTGTACTTCCGCACTTAATCCACTGGATAGATAATCAACCAGGGGTGGCAAACTTGCTTCAGTGCCAATGGCGAATAAATTTGTGCTGATGAAGTCCTGGATACTATCCGCCGTTTGTTGGGCCGCTGCGAACAAGGCCTCGTTCGCTTCTTCTGTGAGGATATTGCGCGTACTGCGTTCATTCAGGAAGCCTAACATTGTCAGTGGTAGGATCGCCACCAAAATAAATGCTGTGATTAACTTGGTGCGCAATGCGAAATTGCGGAAGTTGCGGAGCACAGCATAACCAAAAACCAATGTGATCAGCGCAGCAAAGGCCAACAAGAAAGGGATTACTATGGCAGGGATTGTTATTCGGAAGGGCGCGTCTGTCAGCAAGAGGTCTGTCAAAACTGCGGCCAACCCCACTACTGCACTTCCTACAATGGCAATATAAGTCTCTCGCCGCGATAAACCTAAGGCCGCTGTCAAAGCTGTTACAGCTACCACAGCAACTAAGGCAAATAAGCCTAAGCCTTCAAAAAAGATTACCACTGCCAGGGCACTGATGAAGTTACCCACAATCGCAAAGTAGGTTCCTCGTGAGAGGTTGCCCCGTCGGATTGTTATCGCTCCCATTGTAGTGATGCCTGCACCCAAGATGAAAGCGATAAACAAGAGTACTCCCTGAACGCTGCCAATGAACGGACTTAATACCAAAAAGATGACACCAAGTACGATGTCAAGAATTGAACGCATAAAGCCTGAGCGTGCAATCCTCTGCGAGTTCGTCATCTCTGGTTTCAATACTTCTTCGTTTATTTGCATACGATTTCTGGACTAGGCGCTTGCTGCGCCATCTCCGTTTTGCTCTGCCACATCATCTGGCGGGGCTACGTGAATGGATACTTCGCTCACATTGGGCAACTGGCCTAACTCCCGCACGATGTTTTGCATGAGCGTATCAAAGTCCAGGGTACGTGCCAGCTGGTTGGTGATCTGGTTGAGGGTTTGCTCACGCTCTACCTGACGTTGGGTTTCTTCCAATAAGCGGGCGCTTTCTAATGCCAATGCAGCCTGTGAACTGACCGCATCAATGAATTCGAGTTCCTCTTGCGACCAGTTGCTTTTGTCTGCTTCCAGGCTGATCTTGCCAATTACCTGCTCCCCACGCAAGGTTAGCGGTACGTCCAACGACGATGCATCGCCAGACTGCCCGGGCAAAATATTTTCGAGGGTGTAACTGAGGTCTCGTTCTTCTGTATCTACACCACTCCAGGCTTCATTTAAGTAGCTGCGGTTCAGGTTGCGGATTTCATTTAAGCTGGTTTCCAATTGCTGGAACAGCCGCGCATTTTCCATGGCGTTTGCCAGTGTGCTGGCGATACCCTGTAAAACAGTGATGTCATCGGTGTCGAATGCATCGACATCTACGGATTGCACCGTGAGCGCACCCAAAACTTCATTGGCGCGCACGAGTGGCAGGGCTAGTTCCGAGCGAGTCAGTGGTAGGTGAGGGTTGTTGAAGTGGATGCTTTCCTGATCTACATCGCTGGACGTGCGCGCTTCGCGCCGGGCAGTGGTCCAGCCGACCATGGATGCGCCACCCACGCTCAAGCGGTGTGCTTCTGCTACCATGCGTCGGCCTGCCTCGCCGGTGCCGGTGGCCAGTTCTGCATATCGTTTGCTGTCATCCAGTAGGAACACGCCGACGTAATACAGGGCAAACCGGTCTCGTATCAGGTCACATACCCTTTGCATCAACTCTTGTGGGTCCAGGATCTCTACGATGATCCCGGATATTTCTGATGCTGTGCGCAACTGCAGCATGCGACGCTCAAGAGTTTGCGTTCGTCGCTCTAATGTTGCTCGATCCTCTTCTAGCTGGTCACTAAGTTCTTTCTCAGTTTCGAGTGATTTCTCCAAATTTCCCAAACTGTTTTGTAGACCTCGAATGAGGACCCCAACTGCAAAGACGATCAGCAAGGCTGTCAGCAACAAGACGACGCCTGTTGCCAGCCAGGCGCTGGAAGAGCCGCTGTTGGCCTGGTCCTCTATCGAAGGAAGGGGCAGCACTCCTCCCGTAAGAGCCACAGCGATGAGCGCGTATGTGATCGCAGAAATAAAAGTAGCGATCAGACCTTCACGCAGCCCCAGCAAAATGCCGCTAAGCACGATGAAGAATATCATCCAAACACGCCCATCACTGCTCAACCCGAATGTCGTCAGGGTTTGGATGCTGAGTCCATAAGTGATGATGAGTAGAGTAGCCGTGCGTACGCGGTAGGGAATCTGTCGCACCAGTGAGATTGCCAGGATAATGCCGTAGGCTCCCGTATAGAATAGGGCGATTAAAACTTCCCCACTTTGCACTAGGTCGATAACGTTCAGGATGTAAGCTAGCGTCCCCAATACTAAAATAATGTACAGGAAGACCTGCAGGATGCGCTCGCGCCACCCCTGGACACCAATAGGATCGGTGTCGCCCCGGCCTGTGAACATGTTAACTAATTCCATGCGTCACTTTCCTTGCCATTTTGCGTATTGTCGTTTTCTGATTCACTAACATCAAGGTCTACATCTTCCTCAAGACCGACTTCAATATGCGTGCGGCGTGCACCTACGGCTTTACTTAATTCGCTTGCAGTAGTTTGCAGGATGGTCTGCATATCTACTGAGCGCCTGATCTTGCTGGTGATATCGAAAAGCCGTCTTTGGCGTTCGGTCAGGCGTGCATTCACGATGATGGCCGAAAGACTGCCGCTGAGCGTGGTAAGGATGTCGCGATCTTGTTCATTGAAAGCATTTTTCTCTTCACTTTCCACATTCAGCACACCCACAAGTTCATTACGATAGATCAGGGGCACAGCCAGGATCGATTGAACTGGACTCTCTTCCAACAATCCTTGCTGGTTGCTATCGCGCCCGATCACCAATCGGGGAGCACGTTCGCTTGCCACGATGCCAACCGTACCCTCTCCAACCGGTATTTGCATACCCAGCACATCCTGGTCATAGCCGGAAGAAGCTGCTACTTGCAAGGTTTCACCCTCCGCGTCGAGCAACAAAATGGCAACCTGATCGCCCAGGGTCTCCCTTAGACCTTGAGTAGCACTTTCCAAAGATTCTTCTATGCGTGTACTTGATGCCGCTACTGTCGTCACTTCGTGGATCAACCTGTGTTGCGCGAGGTGCGTCTGTGTATCGGCGAATAGTTGTGCATTCACGACTGCAACGGCCAACTGGTCTGCCAGGATTTGTAGCACCTCTACATCGTCGGATGTAAAGGAGAAAGCTTCGGTGCTCTGTACGTCCAAGGCGCCCAGCACGCGCTCACCGATCATCATTGGGATACCCAATTCTGCGGCCGTTTCTGGCAATAATGGGTTGAAGCGGTGGATCGGGTCATTTACAACATCATTGACTACTAGTGGCTCGCCATGTTCGGTCACATAACCGATCACTGATTGTGAACCGACAGCCAGGCGGTGTCCCTGTGTCAGTAACTGGCGCCCGGCTTCACCGGTCGACTCGCGCACATAAGCGTATTCGTTGGAGCTATCCATCAAAAATACGGAGGCGTGATAGAAATTGAAGCGTTCCAGCACCAGATACACGGCCTGGCGTAACAATTCATCCAGGTCCAGAGATGTGCTGGCTTCGCGGGCAATATCGGCGGCTGTTTGTAATTGCGAGGCCCGCCGTTGGCTTTCTTCCACCAGGCGCACACTACGGATAGCCCCGGCTACCTGGGTTGCCAGGTGCTTTACCAGTTGCAGATCTTCTCTATTAAAACGTTTCTCTTTCTCTGCATCTTGCAAGCCGATCAGGCCAATTACCTCATCTGCCACGATCAATGGCACACCCATCCAGGATTTTGCGGGGTTGCCCACAACTACGGCACCCATTGCTGTGGCCTGGTTTTCCATGTCTTCAACCAGCAATAATGCTTCTTTATTGTTGATCACCAAAGAGCTTAGGCCTTCACCCAATGGTATGTCCTCGATGTGGCGCGTTTCGTTCTCCTCAACGGCATACGGGAAAGACACGCGGTCATGGTCAGCATCATAGAGCGCCACGAAGAAATCTACCTCGCCAAGGCTTTGATTGAGTCGCTGGTGGATGGCGGCATAGATTTTCTTCTGGCTGGTTTCGGTTGCCATAATCTCGCTGAAGCTGTTCAGCATTTCCAGGTTTTTTAGATTTGCTTCGGTATTGCTGAGGGTTTGCACACGTTGTAAAGCATTGGCTGCCATGTCGCTCAAACTGAGATACGGTTGCAGCGCTCCCTGCGTCAGCATGCCGCGTTCGGTAGATCCAATGATCATCAGCGCCTTTAAATTGCCGTCATACGAGATAGCAATGTATGCGGCTGCTTCACATACTGCTTCTTGGGGCATCGCCAGCAGCTCCGCATGTATGGGGGTTGTTGGCTGATTGATGTCTCTAATGATCGTAGGCGTGTTTTCGTTTAAATAGATCTGGGCGCGCTCTGCGCTAATATTCAAAAAGGAGGGCAGGCGTGTCGAATAACTGGGTTGTTGCCCCTCACTGACCACTAAAGCTAGGCGTTCGCCACGGGGGAGGTAGACTGCGCTGATGAATGTGGTTTCCTGGACGGTCTGATTAATGATTTGGAAGATTTCATCTGCGTTTTGTGCCTGCGAGATCTTGCGGCTGCCGCCATACAGGACACTGATCTCCTGCAAGCTGACCTCAGTGCCTTCCAACAAGCGGAAGTTCTGGATGGCTGTTCCCACCTGACTTGCAATCGTCTGCAACACCTCAATGAACTCAGCTTCAAAGACATTGACATTTGTGTTTTGGATATCCAGGACGCCGATGACTTGATCTCCGCTGGTAATCGGCACAGCCAGCTCTGACCGGGTTTCTTGAAGCAGTTCGTGCTTCAAATGCAGGTCGTCTGTTGCCGTGTTTGAAACCACTCTGGGTGTATTGTTGCGGCTCACCCAACTGATGATCGAGGGTGAGTTGGTTGGGATCTTATAGCCCTGAGCTTTTAAACTGCGGCCTTCTGGGCCGGTAGCTTCGTACAGCACGGCATTTTCACCAGCCTCATCGATCAAGAAGATGGCAGCATGGTATTGGTGGAAGCGCTCCACGATCAGGTTCACGGTTCGGTTGAGCAGTGTGTCCAGACTATTGGCCGAAGTGGCTGCCTGAGCGATTTGGGAAGCCGTTATGATCTGATCCGTACGTTGGTCTACACGGCTTTGCAAGGACCCATAAAGATCGCTGAGTTGCTCCGCCATCTGGTTGAAGGAGTGAGCAAGTAATCCCACCTCGTCATCACGTGTCACTTCTGCTCGCCGTGTCCAGTCTCCTTCTGCGAAGGCCTGTGTAGCTTCTGTAATATGGCTTACCGGATTAGTTAAGCTACGAGTGCCTACCCACACAAGCAAGCCGGCTAGCACCAGTGTGCCTCCGACAAGTAGCAATGTGAATGGGGCCAATGTATTGATCTGTTCGACCAATTGGGCTTGAGGGATCTTGGTCGTAAAGCCGATATTGAGACTAGGTAGCCAACTGGCTCTGGCGGCCACTAACTCACTGTGTTGATCCTGGTATTGGTAGATCTCATTTTCGGAAAAACTCAGATTGCCCAATTGGGTGAACTGCTCCGAGCTAGGTGTAAAAACCACCAGTTCGGCAGCATCATGGGGGCTGTCCAAATAAGTGTTATCTGTCGCTGTAATGATGGTATGGTCTACATCGTCTGTTTGGAAAGGGCTATCATGTATCGCGCGGCTGATTGCGCTAGCCTCTGTAATACCGATCACAGCTCCGATGTGTTCGCCTACGCGGTTACGCAGCTGCTTTGCTGTGAATACTACCAATTCGTCGGGGTACATTGGGGCAGGTGCATAACTCATTAATGATTCATTCTCACCTGACAAAATGTAAAAATAGAAGGCCTCATTGGCGATTGAGACGCCTTCCCAATCCCTTACTGTGGATGCAATGATGCGACCATTGTCATTGACGATGATAAAGTTGTTAAAGATGGCAGTGTCGGAGGTTTGGTTGATCTGCTGTAATGCTTCAAGGGCAGTCTCACGAGCGTCCGCAAAAGCGGGATCGGTCGGTGGAATACTGAGGACGCGTGTGCCCCCAGTTTCAAATGCCTGGTAGTTTATAAACCGCGCCAGTCGGACGCGTTTGATTAATTCCCATCGTTCTAGTTCATCAATATGGTTTTGATGCTGGCTGATTAGCTGGCTGTTAGCCTGGTTAAGTAATAGGCTGCGCGCCTGAAAATATGCGGCGGTGCCCATCAGGATAACGGGCAGCAATGTGAGGGGGATCAGCAGCAATAGCGCGCTGCGCGCCAGACGACCGCTGAAAGCGGCTGCGCTGGCCGGGCTTGTTGGGGGGCTGTCCACGCTCATATCTAGATTTATGCTCCTAGCCGCTTCCTAATTCCCATACTTCTTCACCTTCCAGGATTTGGCGGATCTGATCGGGAAATTTGTCGGGGTCGAGTGGTTTGCCAAGGAAGCCATCGAAACCGGATTCGCGTGATTTATTCATTTGTTCCACACTGGCCTCAGCTGTGACTGCCACGACTTTGGTGTCCTTCAGCTTGTCCGATGCACGGATCTTTTTCAGGGCTCCGTAACCGTCTTCGTAAGGCAGGCGGATATCCATCAACACCAGGTCCAACCTCGGTAGGGTGTCCGCATATTCCACCACTTCATAGCCGGAGGTTTTCCATTCGCAGTGGATGCCCATGTATCCCAACATGCGTGCGATCAACACGAAATTGGACACGTTGTCTTCCACCACCAAAACAGTGGCATCCTTGGGGGCAATCGGTTCCTGAGCAGCTTCAGAATTAAGCATAAGGCTCTTTCCTCAGATAGGCGGCAATCTCAACCGGTAAATTATCAACATCCACAGGCTTTTGGATGTAGCCGTCGCAGCCCGCTTCCAGGCTGCGTTCCCGATCGCCCTTCATCACGTTGGCCGTGAGGGCAATAATGGGAATGCTGCCTATATTAGGCAGGGCGCGTATCTGGCTGGTTAACGTATAGCCATCCACGTCTGGGAGGTTAATGTCCATCAGGATCAGGTCTATGGATGCTTGTTGGGCGGTTTCCATGGCCTGTTCCGCATTTTCAGCAAACAGCACCTCATAACCTTCCGCATTGAGGATGCGTAAGATCAGGATGCGGTTATCCGGGTTATCTTCAACGTAGAGGATTGTGGCTGTGTCTTCCATATTAAGGAAACCAGACCTCCTGGGTAAATTTTAGCACCAACGTACTATTGCGTCGTAATAGTAACATTTCAATTTGTTGGCCGCGGCTATGATTCTGCAACGTGTGGGAAAGCCCAAGTTATTATATCCTCTGCCTTCTAATTCCACGATTAGAGTCGTAATACCTTGCTGCTTTGTAAGTGCAAGAAAGCCACCAAAACACTTTTTGGTGGCTTTGCATTCTGTTGGGACAAACAACTTTGCTTAGGGGGCCGTAAAAGTAATATTGCGCTTTAGACAAAAGCCAGCCAACCCGTTCTCGGTGCATAACCGCACTGTAGCGAACAGGGTGTTGCCCGAAGTTGCTCCTGTGATTTTTCCGTAAACGTAGCCTGTGCTTAGTGGCCCAAGCGATTCATTCCCTTTTGGACAGGCGCCCTGACTGGGAAGGAACATCAAATTGCCATCCGTGGAAGATAGGTTATCGATGCCTGCCGTTTGGTCGTGGATATTGACGCGCGCCGACTCGTAAGTTTCATTACCCTTATTCTGCACCGCAAAAACCGCATAAACCGCGTTGCCGCACTTATTCACGTTTACAAAAGACAACCAGAAATTTGGCTCCGGGGTTGGGCCGGCAGTTTTGGTTGGCACCGTAGGCGCATTCACGAAGGCCAGGCTGAAAACATTGCCTTCCAGTGTGATCGCATCTTCATTCCAGAATACCCAGCACTCTTCACCATCTTTGACAACCTGCCACCATTTTCCATCTTGGCTGCGGCCGGTTACGCTTAGGATCTCTCCCACTTCTAATGTTGCCACTATGGCGATAGCCGTACTGGCCCCATTACGGCACACAGTTTCTTCTATTACAGTCAACTCAGGGTCTGGTTCGATAGTGGGCAGTGCTTCGGTTGCCGTTGCTGGCACTGGGGTTTCTGTCGCTGGCACCGGGCTTAGCGTGGGGCTGGCTTCTGCGGCTTGCGCAGTCTGAGTTCCGGCGAGTTGTGCGCTCAGGGTTTCTGCTGCTGCAGTGAAAACGGCATCTGCATCTACTTCTCCCTGATCTTCCTGGGATGTGCCAGGACTACATGCGCTTAGAATCAATACGAAGGCGAAACAAATTAGAACGTGCTGGGCTTTCATAAGCATAGATTGTAACGTGTCTTTAGCTTAGCGTCCCTTATTTTTAATCTCTCCCCCATTTTGCCATCAGCAGTACAATACGCCCCTAATTAATTTAGGAAGTGACAGATATGGCATCTACTCAAGTGGGCCGCATAAAACACATTTATCGTTATCCTGTCAAAGGCATGCGCGGCGAAGAGCTTGATACCGCTGAGCTTTCCTGGCACGGTTTGCAAGGCGACCGCCGCTACGCCCTGGCTGCTCGCGGTGACCATAGTGGCTTTCCCTGGCTTTCAGGTCGCCTCAAGGCACAGCTAATCAGCTATACGCCTGTGTTTGAAAAGCCAGAAGAGCCTAATAGCTCGTCTATTGAGGTCACCACGCCTCAGGGGGAGTGCTTTCCTTTAAAGGGAGGTGCCCTCTTGCACGAGTTGGAAACCCTGTTTGAAAAACCCTTGGAATTAATAAAGCTGAATCGCGGTTGTTTTGATAGCGCCACAATTTCGCTCATCAGCCAGAATACCCTGGACAGTATTGGTGCTGCAGTCGGGGAGACTCTTGGTCCGCGTCGCTTCCGTCCCAATGTCTTCATGGAATTGGATGATCAGGGCTCTTACCCCGAAGATGCCTGGTTAGGCAAACGCCTTCAGATCGGGGAGGCTGCCGATGCCCCCCTCGTCCAGATTGACCGCCAGAATGTGCGTTGTGTGATGATCAATATTGAACCCCACACCGTAGCCAAGAACCCTGAGGTGCTCAAGTACGTCACCCAAAAACGCGAACAATGTGCTGGTGTATATGCTTCCCCTGTGCGCACTGGACAACTGGTCCAAGGCGCACCCATTTTCTTGCTTGACTAACTGATTTTTCTGGATTTGCTTTGTTTGCACCGAGCCACCAGTCCGGTGGCTTTTTCTAATTCTTCTCGCGTAATTATTTGCCTCCAATTCCCCTTACAAAACCGTATATTGTTTTTTGCATTTTTGTAAAACGATTCTTCTTCTTGCCATGCTAAGGTTAGGCAAATGTTTCATTAGCAATGAAGCTTGATAAGGAAATGAGAAAGAGTTTGTTGGACAGAATAGAATGTTAAAGAGTAAAGAATCAAAACCCCTCGGTCAGGCCATGGTGGAATTCGCCCTGGTCTTGCCTGTGTTATTAGCCATGCTGTGGGGTATCATGGAACTGGCGCGTCTCATCCAATCCTATTTGGTAGTCACTAATGCGGCCCGTTTCGGGGTGCGATATGCAGTTACTGGCGATTACGATGCAACTTTGTGTTCGAATACGACTTACGGCGGCGATGCTCAACCGGGCATAGACCTCGATGGGGGGGCAGATGATCCTTGTGCAGGTCCAGGGCAACGAGAAGAAATTGACACAGCGCGAGTAGTTGGGACCTACGAGATTGTAAAAAGTGTCATGACCTCCTTGCGGATGAAAACAGCGGCTGCGCCCGATTTTGAAAGTGGTGGAGTTGTCGGCGACCCCAGTTATTTTAATATCACGGTTTGCTCGAATGAAGAAAATCGTGTTTATTATCCTCCCCCCAACGATATATGTTCAGAAGATGGCAGCACCTCCACCGACAGTGATCATGCAGGCAATCCGGAGACAGGCCGACACCGCGTGTTGGTAGCAGTCACCTACGAGCACGAATTCCTTTTCCCGGTTCCCTTCTTCCCCGAATTGGCAACGGTTACCCTCCACTCCGAACGCACAGGTGTGCTGGAGCAGTTCCGTCCTGCCCAGGTCGTTCAGTTGCCCGGTGGTTCTGTTGGTGGCGTTCCCCCGACGCTTACACCTACGCATACCATAACCCTGACGCCGACCATCACCGAGACCCCTACCATCACCGAGACCCCCACCATCACCGAGACCAGTTCGGCTACCGCTACCGTGACCAGTACCTCCACGGTCACACCGACCCCTTTGCCTGTCCATGTCCAGATTATTGTTCCCTTTAATGCGGGCCAGTCGATTACCAGTCTTAGCCAAACGCGCTTTGAGGCTGAAGCCTGGGACCCCAATGTGTGCCCAGCGGATGATACGGCCACTTGTTATGATGCCCGTCAAGGTGGGGGCGGTGCTGGTATTAGTAATGTGCGCTTTTGGGTCTACAGTCCGACATTGAATGTTTCACTGTTCGGCGGTACGGGAAGCAGCCCGGGCAGCCGAACGGAGGGCCAGGTTGGTTATTGCGCTTTTGGTGGCAATGATCCCTGTCAGGAATGGGACGGCACGGCCTATTCATTGGATTGGGCTTCTGCTCCTAACGGCACCTACATTATCGAAGTTGAAGCTACGGCTACTTCTGGCGCCAAGGCTTCAGACTACATAACCTTTGTGCTCAACAAGCCGCCTACTCCAACCCCTACACTGACTCACACACCCACAGTAACGCCTACTCCCACCCAGACTCTAACCCCCACTATCACACCTGCGCCTTCGTGTTCCAACCTCCAAATTCGAAGACAATTATGGCAAGCAGGGGATGACGTTCGCCTGCGAGTCCGAAACTCGTATTTCTTGCCTGCGACTCTCATCGACACGCATTTTGAATGGCCTGGTCGGCCTTCTATGGGGTCCAATGTCTACGTTAATCAATTCTTATTGAACTGGTCTATGTATTGGCCGGGCAATTCCTCGAGCAGTCCCATTGACGTTACGAGCAGCCGCGATTTACCTGGTAATTGGACTACCCAGGCCTGGATTGCGGATTTTAATAACGCAACTAATTATGTTGGCAACTTTGCCGTTGACCTCACCTTTCAATACCCTGGTGGTCTGACTTGTGTCGTTAGCTCTACCCTAACTGTGGATCCACCACCAACCTCCACCATCACTCCGACGCAAACCAATACAGCACTACCGACCAGTACACCCACCATCACACGAACACCTACAGTCACCCGCACCCCCACGGTTACCCGCACTCCTACAGCCACTACCGTACCCACCTGCGCCAATTTGACCTTTACTTCTGGTTTGTCTACAAGTGTAGACGATATTGTTGTGGATGTACGCAACTCGCATAGTTCGACGGCCACATTGGTAGATACACATTTTGAATGGCCTGCAGGCAGCCTGGGGTCAGCCTATATCAATTTCTTCCGACTTGGAGCATATCCTAATTACTCGAATGGTAATGCTTCCTATAGCCCTGTTGACCGCACCGATCAGGATACCCTGCCTGGAGGCAACACGCAAACCTGGCGAGCTGACTTTGATAATTGGAGTTTTTTCCAGGGCAACTTCTATGTTGAATTGACCTTCCAATACCCCGGCGGTTTGACTTGCACCCGCACAGCTTCCCTATATGTTCCCCCGCCCCCCACACCTACCAAGACTCGCACACCAACCAGGACAGCCACCCCCACGCAGGCGCCTACGCGTACCCCAACACCGAACGTGTCCCCGACCAATACGCTTGCCCCCACGAACACGAGTACGCCGATGCCCACTCCCACCAGCTTTGGAGATGGCTAATCCGCAAAAGAAGCAACTAAAAGAAAAACGGCCTGCAAGGGCCGTTTTTTATTGGAGCGGGTAACGGGATTCGAACCCGTGAATATTAGCTTGGGAAGCTAATGCCTTACCACTTGGCGATACCCGCTTGTGTACCACAACGATTACCCATAATATACCGCAAATTTCTCTAATTAAATTTACCAGATAGAGCCATTATCCACTCCCCCTAAATAACCTCGCAAATCCTGGATACGGAACCAGCGGCATGATCTCGAACTCGATCAGTCCTTCTCTAACCAACGGCAGCGTGTCCAGCACCAACCTGGCTTCCTGCCCGTCTACACATTCCAGCAGCAACACGGCGCTGTGCTGGTCTTCCCGAAAGTACAATTCGCGGATGATTCCAGCCTGGTGCAGTTCCCAGGCTTTTTCAGCTTCCGCTTGCAAGTGTGGCTCGAATTGCTCTTTTGTAGCTCCAGGTAATTCTTTCTCTATCGCCAGTATTCTCATTTGAGAGTGCCTTTGATTCAAATTTGCATGGGGTAAGTTGATTCGTTGAACATTAGAAATTGTACTTGGCGCGTGGATATTCAGCACATGCGAGACTTGATTTTCCCTAATGTGGTCTGATTCCTCTCCTTAATAGGTCAATTGTCCCCTGCTTGTGGGGACATGCGCCACTACCGCCTGCTTTTTCTTGACCCTAGAATGAGTTATGACTTAATCGATCTATACAATTGGCCGAACTCCCCGTGAAGGATCGGCCAATTACATAGGTGATCGGCGGCTCTTTACAGCCCTCATCCCAGCCCCCGCCGATCATCAGATTTCAGAAGGTTTGGAGGTTTCCCATGAAAGTTTATTTGGATCGTAACTACTGTATCCGCTGGAGCGCGGCCTGTGAGTCTTGCTTCGCCAACCATCTCACTTCAGGCACCATGGATACCACCGATTGTGTGTTGGATGTCGTTGAAGACGATGATCCTGCCATCACCTTCGTCATGCGTGATCGTGATGGTGAAAGGAAGCTCCTGGTAGTAGACGATAGCAACTGGGCCGACGCCTACGACTCCTGGATGCTGCTCTACGAAAAACAACAGGCGACCCAATAAGCCCTTCAACATTTCATCATCATTTAAAACAAAAACCTCCGTCATGGAGGTTTTTGCTTTCTTTGGATTAGCCAAGACCTCAACCAATTATCATCCGACTTGATATATTCTCAATTGGGTAAGCCCCTCCCTTTCTTGGAAAAATATCTAGGGGACTAGACCTCTAGACAACTGCTTGAGGTCTAGCTGCTATCTTGTTATGCTGTATGGTAGAGGAGAATAGTCCAAAATCGGGCTGTCCTGCTCTGAGTTAACGCTCAACAATGTTAGTGTATATAAAACAGGGCCGCCGTGAGGCGGCCCTGTTGCGTAGGGAGATGCCAATGAAAACAAAGAAGCCGCTGGCTCGGCCAACGGCTTCTAGTCACCAAATGTTATTGATATCTGCCTGATAACCAATAACACGGTTTTTTATGCTCAACTCATGCATAGTACATTCTATTGACGTGGTTGTCAAGACAAGTTGCCAAGAGATCCAGGTTGACTATTTTCTCCTTAAACCGTCTTCCCATCATGTGCAACGATGTTTTTAAGTTTTTCATTTTATTGACGTGGTTGTCAAGACAAGTTGCCAAGAGATCCAGGTTGACTATTCTCATCCTAAACCGACTACCCACTATGCACAACGATACTTTTGAACCATTCATAAGGAGACGCCTATAACTAATAAATCAATACCAACTGAATAAGAAGGGGGCGTCAAGCGTTCACAAATTTTCTTACAAGGAGGTAGCTATGCACAATTGTTATTTTGATCTCATCTGCATTGTGGGGCGCGCAGCTCTGTCATCGGTATCGTTGCATCACTATGCACGATATGGCTAGAGTCAAGCGTCACTAAAGAATGAAGAGGTAAACCTTATGTCCATATCCCACTCATCATCAGGGCCTTGCCAAGAATTAGAAGCGCTGGCTACTCGCTGTGGAGATATTTGTGAGCGATCCCAGTGGGAGCAAGATCCGGCAGCAGGCGCAAGTTTTTTCGTTGATCAGATTAAAAGTGAAGACAGACCAGCGACCTGCCAAGCAGAGGGAGAGCTGTTTTGCTCAATGCGAAAACTCATGCTACCGGCGGCTATAAAAATCCTGCAAGAGAAATCACTGCCTGTTTCTCTTGCAGATGAAGTTCTTAGCGATGCTATTAACAAGCTAATTGCAAAAACCAAGGACAAAGCCAGTCCGTTCCGAAACGAGCGAATAAATAGTTCATCTCTCTACACTCGCTTAGTCATAAATTCCGAGGTAATTGACCGGGTACGGCGGCTTTCGGCGCAAGAAAAGCTCATAAAAGAGCTCGAGAGAGCAGATTCTCTAGATATTTCTGTTGTTATCGGGCCGTCTAGCGGCCGTTCTCTGGAAGACACGGTGCATAACACCCTAGCGTACGCCGAACTCGAGGCGACACTGAAACACCGTCTGAATAAACCGCAATTGCGGCTTGTTAATTGGCTGTCGCAAGGCTTGAAAGTAATCGACATAGCAAGAAAACTCGGGATATCCAAGCAAGCAGTCTATAAGCAAATATGGACAATGCGTGATCGCCTGGAAGATCTAAACCCGTTCCATCGTGACACGGAAGACAGATCATCCTGCGATGAAAAGGATAGCACCCTATAAAAATTCGGCACACTGGTGCCGGAGGCACCAGTGTGCCGAAAAGGAGAAAATCATGGCACAAGAAAACTATATCCGTTTGCTTGTTGTTTTCTACTGCAAGCCCATCTAGTTAAGGAGCGTCATTTATGTCGCAACCCCTAGGCAAACAGGCGCTCGTCGCTGGAGAATTACTTGGCGTTGTTTTTATAGAGAAGTTACTTCGCCTTGCTGGATACGATTATCCGGAACAGAAAAAGGTTGATACTTGTTCTCTCAACGAAGTTTTTCTTACAGAGACTCCTAAAGCAGCAAACGCCACGCCCTATACCCCCGCTGAAGATTTTGGACTCGCACTCACCATCCTTCTGGCAAGACATCGTATGACTTGGCGCGAGTTAGCACAAGAAACCAGAATTCCCTACAACGACTTAGTTCTGCTACGTCGGGGACAAGCTGAGTTTTCGTGGATCTTGAAGCACATTGGTGTCATTGCAAGAGAAATCCAAGAGCCTATAGAGCTCGTCGAAAAATTACTCATGCACTCACTTATGTCCAAAATTGATCTACTTTTGTGCGAAGAGAAGGAGACTAACAACAAACCGAATGAGGAGATTACCAATGGAAACAAAAGCACTACCTTAGATCTTAAATAGTCCGAATTAAACCAGGGGTGTTTGGTTCGGACATATTCTAGAAGACGCCGGATGGAGTTGCCCAAACTCCATCCGGCGTCATTTTTTTATCTCCCCCACAGTAAAAAGTTGAATAAACTCCTACAAATACGTCTTAGTGTATAGCAACGACGAAAATCTACAAAGGAGGTTGGAATGGTCGAAGCAATACAAACTCTCGCAGTCGCCTACTTGGCCGGGGTGGTTTCTGGAGTTCTATTGATCTTCGTATTGTTGGGCTGGTTGTCAGCCAAGTCGCTTTAGCTCCTTCTGAAGGGTAAGCGACGCTAAGGGACGCCAAGAGCCAGGCTTGGCGTCCCATTCTTTTTAAGGGAACCCACCACTTACAACAACCAATTAACAATCAATGTGTTACCAGTACCCTACCATCAGCCAGCCCACACTTCTCTTCCATGCCTGCTTCACGACTTCCTCACTAAACTCATCCGTACCTCCAAATACCTCAATGAATTGAACTAGGCTAATGGCTTACGGCTAACAGCTTAAAGCTAACCGCTTTTCCATCTACATATAGTATAAATAGCCTGTACCAGGAGGAAAAGTATGCCATCCAACATCAAACAATGCCCCTACTGTGCCGAAGACATCAAAGCCGCCGCCATCGTCTGTAAACACTGCGGGCGCCAACTGCCAGAATATGATGGTGAGATGCGGGAACACCAGCGCACTGGTGAGAACCGGTATCCGTTGCCTAAGAAAACCAGGTGGATGATTACTCTTGTGTTAACTGCTTTGGTTTTCCTGGCTGGCCTGGCCGCGATTGTCAGCTTCTTCAATATTAATGGAAATCAGCCCGAACCCTTCAACCCGCCTATTGAGCCAACCGTTAGTTCGGTTTTTAGCCAGTCCGCCACTGCCCAAGCTCAACCACCCGAATCAGTCGAGCCAACTGACCTCCTTACTACCGCACCTCAAGCAACACCCACTCCCATCCCCACCGGTGCTGCCGAAGTTGTCATCCCCGCCTCCGAAGCCCATGAATACGAAGGCCAATCCATCACCGTAGAGATCCCAAAAGCCTATTGCTCTTACCGCTCCACCATCAACGGAGAACCCACTTTCTGCAATGACCAGCCCTTCCCCGGTCACAACTTCACCCTGGTGGTCTAGGGCCAAGATTGGAGTTATTTTGACGGGCAATGTATCTGGGTCATTGGCACTGTCGAACTGTTTGAAGGCACACCCCAGATCATCGCCGACACCCCTTCACAGGTTTCCCTCTGCCCCTGAAAATCGCCATCATTTTGTAGGGGCGACCGGCTGGTCGCCCTATTTGAAGCCTCTCTCTAGGCTTGCCCAGCAAACCACAAGGTGAACAACCTCTCGTGGAGTTCGCGTAGCGAACTCCATAAGCAAAAGCTTTGCTGTTGCGGCGGGTACATTAACCATACATACAGGTACATTAATTCGCCGTTTTTAAGCTTTGTGCGCCTCTATAACCCCCACATACGCCACCCCTGTTCCTTCTATCCCCCACATCTCATATTCCGGCAAAAACCCGCCAGCCAAAACCGTGCTCAACCCTACATAGGGTACATTAATACATTAAATATCTTGGTTACTAATCTTTGGGCTAAATCGCAGAGCGGCTTAGCCCAACCAATGGCTGGCCACATCTGGCAGGTCCTGCACCGGCGCCACCATCACCTCACACTCCGGTAGCGAGTCAATAAACAACTTGCCGTACGATTTACTCAACAACCGCTTATCCAAAATTGCTACCACCCCGCGGTCGTAGGCCGTACGTATCAGGCGCCCAAAGCCCTGTCTGAAGGTCAATATTGCTTCCGGCACCTGGTACTCGAAGAATGGTTGCTCAAAGGTCTCAGAACGGGCTGCCACGATGGGATCACTGGGTACAGCAAAAGGCAACTTCACGATCGCCAGCACGGAAAGTGCATCACCCGGCACGTCCACCCCTTCCCAAAATGCGCGCGTCCCCAATAACACCGCCTGCTCTGCTTCTTTAAAGCTTTCCAACAAACTGTGTGGCGAGGCCCCCTCACCCTGCTCATATATTTGAATACCCACCTCTTCCAACGGCCCCTGAATGGCGTTAGAAGTCTGCTTCAATTGGGCATAAGAAGTGAACAACACCAGTGCCCGCCCACCCGTCGCCTTGCACAGCTTCACCAGGGTATTGTTGATCATGCGCTGGTGGCCGTTGCGGTCAGACGGTTCGGGGATATTGTCGGGCATGTACAGCAGGGTGGACTGCTGGTAATCAAAGGGCGAACCTAATGCGAGCTCTTCCGCATCCCAGGCATTCAACCGCTCACGGATGTAATTAAATTCCCCTGCCGTGGTCAGCGTGGCCGAGGTCAGCACCACGGTGGTCTTTTGCATCCACAAATAGTCTTCCATCAGGCTGCCGATGTGCAGCGGTGCGGCGTGCAGCGTGATGCGGCGTCGTTGCGGCTCGATAGCTACCCAGTAGATCTGCATCTCGCTGGGGTTAAAAACCAGTCCGTCAATATTGTCGTGCACTTCACCCAGGCGGCGGTGCAGGTTGGCCACATTCATCAGCAGGTCTTCAATTTCCTCTTCCCCACTTTCAGACAGATCAACCAAAGCCTGCCCGATCTGCTCCAAATTACTCAACAAACCTTTCATTGCCAACCCGGCTTCTTCCCAGGCGGTTTCCACCTCCATCCAATGCGGCAGGATGCGCGTGTTAGGTAATACACGTTCCTGGTGGGGATAATTGCCCAGTTTGCGACCTTCGCGTTGTTCAGAAAGGAAACCATCCAATGAGATAAAGAAGCGCTTGAGCAGGTTCTGGAATTGGAAGGCCTTATCCGTGACCCCGTCAGCCAACTGCTGGAGTGCCGCAATTTGGCCAGGTTCCAGCCACTCCTGCGCCACGACCAGGGTGCGGCCTAATAATCCTGCGTTGGTGCCACCCAGCTCACGTAACATACGCTCCACTTCAAATTGCGTAACGCGGAAACTGAGCGCACTGGTGGTGGCTGCTTCAATATGGTGGGCCTCATCGACGATGACGTGTTTGTAGTTCGGCAGGATGCGGTTGCCGGTAGCCACGTCGGCCAGCAGGAGAGCATGGTTGACGACCAATACATGCGCTTCCTGGGCGGCCTGCCGGGCGCGATGCAAGGGGCAGATGCCCCCCATACGCCGCACGCAGGTATCGTTGCTGCAGCCTTCATCGTCGGCATTAATGCGCGACCAGATAGCCCGCTCTATAGGGCCGGTCAGGTTGATCTCGTTGACATCGCCGCGTTCGGTCTCGTCCAGCCAGATGAGCATCTTGGCCAGCAGGCGCATCTCGTCCCCGTTCTCAGGGCCTTTCCGTCGCATGGCTTCCAACCGCCGTGGGCACAAGTAGTTGCCGCGCCCCTTCAGGATCGCTGCTTTCAGGTCTGGAGAGATCACCGCTTGTAAGTCAGGGATGTCTTTGTTAATAAGTTGGTCTTGCAGATTGATGGTGTTGGTAGAGACGACTACCCGCGTATTATTTTGCAAGGCCCACAATGCCGAGGGCACCAGGTAAGCCATCGACTTTCCAGTACCCGTCCCGGCTTCGGCCAGCAGGTGGCGGCCATCTGATAGAGCCTGAGCCACGTAGCGTAGCATCTCGACCTGCTGTGGGCGGTATTCAAAATGGGGGAAATGTTTGGCGAACTCGCCACCATGTTCCAGATAGGCGGCGGCTTCCTCATCATCCAGCGGCACACCATGTTCTTCTTCCTCGAACACTTCCAAAGCATGTGCGCGTTTGGGGGCTGGTGCAGTGAACAGTGGTCCCGTGACTGTGTCTCGTAAACCGCTTGAGCGTCGTGCCTGTATAGGCTGCTTCGAGCGCTGCTTCATGGCTTCTTTAAAGACCCAGCCACCACCCCAATCCACGCTTTCACCCATGCGTGTGATGTCGGCCAGCACATCAATAGGTATGTTCATGGCTTTCTCGAAAAGCCGTGTGTAGACCGCCTGGGTCACACGGGCATCATCCAACGCACGGTGGGTGGCGGGTAGAGGGATGTTTAGCAGTTGCCCCAATGCGCCCAGGTTGTAGCGCCCTGCGTCTGGCACAAGCACCGAGGCCATATCGTAGGTGTCCAACGAGTCGTTGTATTCAAAGACACCCTGGGCATTTAGGAAAGACAGGTCGAATTTGACGTTGTGGCCCAGGATGGGTAGGTCTTCCACGAAGTGCTCCAGGTCGGGCAACACCTCATGGATAGTAGGGGCGTTACGCACCATGGCATCCGTGATGCCGGTCAGTTTGGTGATAAATGGAGGTATTTGGCGTTGGGGTTTGACGAGGGCAGACCACTCATCTTCAATGCGCCGGTTGTTGAAGCGCACCGCCCCGATCTCTATGATGGTGTCTTTGCGCGAGTCTAATCCGGTGGTTTCGAGGTCGAGGGCAACGATAGAGGGCATGGCGGCGATTATAGCACGCCTTGCACGCATGTTCTATTGTTAGTCTGGGAGGCGCTTGGTCAAATAGTCATGTAGTCAAAATGGTCCAATATCGATTTTCACTAACTCGCTGCCAGCATAAGATTGAATAGGACCATTTTGACGATTAAGACTGCTGCACTTCTATCGGTAAGCCACCTTGTTAAAGCGTTTGAGCAGCCAGTTGATCAGCAGGATTTGTAAAATGATCCCAATGATAAGAGCGACAAGCCACAACCTATTGCCTTCAAGCGCCATCCAGTAAGCTTTGCTGATCCAGAAGGGGGGGATCAAGCCAAGCAGCCATTGCCAGGGCTCTGGTATGAACCAGCCGACCATAATGACCCAGCCCGAAATGCCAATGAACTTGGAATAAGCAAAGCCGGCCACTTTGTTCTCGGCAAAAACTGCAAAGAAGAGGGAAGCGATGGGGGCGGTTATCCCCGCACCCACAGATATCAACGCTAATTGCCACAAGGGGATCAAAGCCTGGTTGATGACCAATACTTCAGCGAAGACGATCACTGCTGCCAGAACCACAGGCAGGCCCACGCGATAGAGTGCGTACTGCCGCAGTGGTACTGGTGTGACCAGCATGGCTCGCAGAGTATTGTCATCTTTTTCGTCCAGCAATATAAAACCGACCACTGTACCCACCAGCAGTGCCCCAGTGTAAAGAGCCATATAAGCTACCAGCATGGGGTAGATATCGGAGAGAGGGATGGGAATGGTGTCCCCCGGCATGATGCCATTGTCGATAAGGTAAGTGTTCAGCCAGGGCATACCAAAGCGCAAGACAACGGCGATATACACCACAAAAATGAACATGAAGATCAAAAAACGGTCGCGGCCGATCAGCTTTATGTCGCTGAGTCCCAGTTTCCCGATAAGTTGTGTCATTTGCATGGAGTTACCCTACCTTTAAGATAATGTGTTTGTGGAAAGCGCGATAGGCCCAGAAGGTGAAGCCGATGATAAGCAGCAGTGTGTAGCCGATGCCATACATCCACTCCCAGGCTGCCAGTTGCGTGTAAGCGCCCTGCATGATCATGGTTGGCGCGCTGGTCGGGATTAGCAGCAAAATAGGTTCTTCTACCCAACCAAGGAAATACACGAAAGGCAATTGCAGCAAGACCGCCACACCCGACATGGGGATGAGGAAGTCAGTGATCTTATCGAAGCGCACAATCAGCACGATGCCAATAAGGGTATACACGATGCCGATGCCAAAGATGCCTAGCAAGAGGATGGGGATACTGGGTGGGGTCAGTGGGGCCGAAAAGCGAATGATCAACATGGCCCCGCCGATCATCACAAAACCTTCAACAGTTGCCAGAATTGTCAGAGTGATAATCTTAGACCACAAGTATTCTGAGGTACGCATGGGTGAAACAATGTTGGCGTTGAGCGTGCCCTCGTCTTTTTCAAAGAGGATCATGCCTGCCACGTACAGGAGGGTTGAGCCACCTACAACCAGCAGCATCGTCGTGGGCACATAGGTGAACAATTGGTCTGGCCCGGCCAGCCAACCCAGGGCCAAAGCTACGAGCACGCCTGCAATGATGCCGATGGTATACAGGTTGTTGCGCACTTGCACCGTGACATCTGTTTTCATTGCTGTGAGTAGCCGCATCATACTGCCAACTCCTGCCCGGTGACCTCAATGAAGATGTTGTCCAACGTAGTTTCCTGGGTGTGGATGGTTTCGACGCGTGTGGCTGATTTCATCAATGCAACAAAATCTTTGTTCTCGATCAGGCCGTCGATGGGGAAGTCCTGGTGTTGGATCTCCTGTCCGCCATTCAGGTATTCGACGCGTACAGTGCGTTTGCCGTGTTGCTTCTTGAGTGTGGTCGGGGCATCGATCAGGCTGATATTCCCGGCGGTGATGAAGGCCACGCGGTCACAGAGTTCATCGGCCACGCTCATATCGTGCGTGGTCACGAAAATTGTTGTGCCTTGACTGCGCAGATCCAGAACCAGGTCTTTGATCTTGCGGGCATTCACCGGGTCAAGGCCGGTGGTGGGTTCGTCCAAAAACAGGAGGCGCGGTTTATGCAGTAAGCTGCGCGCCAGATTGAGGCGGCCCTTCATGCCCTTGCTGAAATCCGACACACGCTTGTTGGCATCTTCTTGCAAGTCAACGAGGGTTAGGGCTTCCAGGGGGTCCAGGGTTTCGCCGTTGTAGAGTGAACCGAAGTGGTTGAGGTTTTCCAGCGCGGTCAGCTTCAGGTAGTGGTTGGGCAGTTCAAAGGAAACCCCTAGGTGTTCGTAATAATCCTGGCCCCATTGGCTGACTTCGCGATCCATCACCGTGATATGGCCTTGGTATTCCTTGAGCAAACCAATAAGGATGTTCTGGGTTGTGGTTTTCCCCGCGCCGGATGGACCGAGGAAACCAAAGATCTCGCCTTCAGCAATTTCAAAGTTCAGGCCGTGCAGGGTTTCTGCGCTTGCACCTGGATAGGTATAGGTCAGGTTCTTTGCACTAATCACAATTAAATTACTCCTGTTCTGCTTCTTTCATAATTCCAAGTTGTTGGCGGGATGCTTCGGCAATTTGCTGGAGGATGGCTTTGCCAGCTTCGCTGTCACCTCCGCCCTCTGGTGTCAAGGCTCGATCCATGATCTCGGCGATGCCCTCGATGATGTCTTCGGTGGGGGGCTTGTCTTGATTGGGCAGGACGTCATCTATTCCTACCAGGCTGTAAGCCAGCATATCCATGATGTGGGCGATCACTTTGGCATCCATATCTTTGCGGAGCGCGCCGGCATCCTGCATCATTTTCACGAAAACATAGCGTTCAGACTCTTGCTGTGCATCGCGCATGACGCGGAAGAAATTATCCGGTTTGCGCAGGTAGTTCCCTAATACACGGCTATCCTGTTTGAACATAGCAGCCATAAAGGCACTGCTGTTCAGGGCATACAAACTGTTCTTGTACATCGCCGCGAGTGTGCCGCCCTTGGGGTCGGCATCGATCAACTCCAGCCATTTTTCAGCGTAGGTTTGCATCTCGCTGACCAGCAGTGTTTCAAACAATTCATCCTTGCTCTTGAAATGCAGGTAAATGGCCCCTTTGCTGACCCCGGCTTCACGGGCGATGTCATCCACCGTGGTCTTGTCATAGCCGTAATGCACAAAAAGTTCAGCGGCGGCAGCCAGAATTCTTTCTTGTCGTTCTCGATTCTCAGACATCTATTTTGACCATATGACCAAATTTGTAATTCTGGTCAATAATATCAATTGTTATTGGCTGTGTCAAGCTTCGGTTGCTGACCTAGAGTAGACGATATTTGATTAGATTTCTGAAAAATGGGATCTTGAAGCTCTCTAGAACATCTGCAGTTGCTCTGCCGCATCTTTTTGGTAGAAGGGCATGCGTGCAGGCATGTTGTATTGCTGGCAGGTCTGATCAAATACTTGTTGCAAGTGGTTTGCATTCGGAGTGGGGCAGCCATAATTCTGCCCGTAGCGCTGTTGGTATTTTTCCTTCATGCCGGGAAAATGACGATCTAATTGTTCATAGAAATAGTCACGCTGGCGGTCACGCATGCTCATGCCAAACCAGGGGATGATGTAGGATGCGCCATTTTCGGTGGCTTTTTTGATGATCTCAGTTACATTCTCCTTATTGTCTTCGATGAAAGGCAATATGGGCATCATGGTCACGCCGGTGAGAATGCCGTGTGATGCCAGCTCGGCCATGGCTGCCAGACGAGCGGAAGTCGGTGGCGCGCCGGGTTCAACTTTCTTTGCAAGGGTGTCATCGCTGGTTGTGATCGAAAAGCTGACGGCGGCATAGACTTGGTTAATCTGTTGAAGTGTCTCCAGGTCTTTGAGCACGAGATTACTCTTGGTGATGACATGCACCGGAAAACGCAAAGCGGCGATTATCTTTAAGGCGCGGCCTGTGAGGTTAAGCTTCTTTTCGATCGGCATGTAGGGGTCATTCATTGAGCCGGTGCCCACGGTGCCTTTGACGCGTTTGCTGGCCAGTTCCTTTTCCAGCTTTTCAATCGCATTGGTTTTGACCAGCACCTCGCGGTCGAAGTCTTCAACGCCATAACACAGGCTGCGGGAGTCGCAGTAGATACAGCGATGCTGGCAGCCGCGATACAGGTTCATGCCGTATTTGATGCCGAACCAGGGATCTGGCTCCTTGTGATGGGAGAGGAGGGTCTTAGCCTCGATTTCTTTTATCCTGGACATAGGTTGAGCCTTATACATATTGTACTCGAACATATGTTCCCTCTGGACACTTCTTTGATCAGCTTGACTCTTACGTGACGTTATAGTTTATGATTGCCACAAGAACGAGGCTTATTCATGACCTATGCTGTTAAACAATTAGCCGAACTGGCTGGAGTCAGTGTGCGTACGCTGCACTACTACGACGAGATCGGCTTGTTGGAGCCATCCTCATATGGGGGCAACGGCTACCGCCAGTACAATGAAGAGGCCCTGTTTCGTTTGCAGCAGATCCTCTTCTACCGCGAACTGGATTTCAGCCTGAGCGACATCGCCAAGGTCATCGAACAGCCAGATTTTGATGTGTTGGAATCTCTACAACTGCACAAGGAGCTATTGCAGGGTGAGGCCAAACGCCTAAGCACGCTCATTCAAACCATCGATAAGACGATACAGCACATGAAGGGAAAGCTGGAAATGAGTGATGCTGAGATATTTGAGGGCTTCAGCGAAGAACAACAAGAACTTTATGCGCAAGAAGCTGCCCGAAGATGGAATCCTGAAACCGTCAAGTCTTCAATGAGTCGTTGGAAGAGTTACAGCAAAGAAAAAAAAGCAGAGATCTTGGAAGAAGGCAAGTTGATCTACCAGGACATGATGGGGGCCATGGATGAAGGTATTGAAAGTGAAACGGTGCAGGCCACGGTAGCTCGCTGGCACCAGCACCTGCGCAACTTCTACGAACCGACTCCCGAGATGTTGCAGGGTCTGGCTCAGATGTACGTCGATGATCCTGCTTTCCGGGCCTTTTATGAGAAGCTGCACCCTGACATGCCAAAATTCATCCGTGATGCGATTGTTTATTATTATGAGATCGTCCTTGTGAAGGCTTAGTAATTTGTATTTCGAAAGAGTGCGCAACTTTTTGTATTACTTTACTAACCTGTAAATAAACATTGCTCTCCAGTGCGGACAAAGTGGTTTCGATGAGCCGCCGGCTGAATGGTTTTGACCTTGCGGGTGTTGACTTAGAACATTGGGACGAGGTTCCCGGGTCCAGCGAATATCTGGAAGGGATCGCTAAAATGGTGAGGAATCGGGTGGGGGCATTGGTTAAAAGATTGGATTAAGATTGCTATATCTAAGGGGCGAAAATGGTTATGGATTCACGAGCCATCACGATGTCCTCAAGCTCCCAACCTTTCTGGTCGGCTAACTCAATAAAAGCTCTTCGGAATAACAGCTTTACCTCAATGGTGACCTCTCCCTCCGGTGGGTCTGCAAAACTGTACGTGGAGAGGTCCGTTCCCATGGCGGGGATGCGATTGTCGCTCAGGACGCGCGTGGGGTTCCAATAGGCACCCGTGGGACTGACCTCAGTCCACAATTCCTGCAAGATTTTGGCGTAGGCCTTTCCAGGCAGCCCGGCATAATTACCGTTCTCAGCATCGCCAAGCCCACACCACTCAGGCAAAGTGGGGCCCTCCGTTAGTTCCAAAGCCTCCCCCTCAGCATCGTATGCACTCACCAGCAGGATCAAATGGCGCAACGGGCTGTCGGTGGGGATGTGATGACCAGTGTTGTCGTTGTCTATCTCGACCTCAACGATCACTTTCCCCCGAACTTCTTGCGCAATGACATTTACAGTCACCGCATCCCGCAATAGGTCTATATCCGCAGCGCCGGGCATGCGATGGCTGAAAATGCTTTGTGGATCACGTACTAAACCTCCCTGGTCTATGCGCGCAAAATAGTTGGTGCCCACGCGGGGCATGTGGCAGTCCTGGCAGGTTTGCCCGCTGGCTGGGTCGCTGTAGGGGCTATCAAGCCACTCGCCAAAGGAGTTGTACACTACGGTGTCCCAGAACTCCCCGAAGTGGCAGGGGGCGCAGTATTCGCTTTCCTGTTGTATGGGGGTATAGGTATCTTCACCAGGAGCTACGTCATCAAAAGGCCCGGCAAAGAACTGGTGCCCTTCGGGTGGTCGGCGATATTCAAAAGACAGCACCCCCGGCATGTTGGAGTAGGGCAATCCCGTTGCCTGATTTAGCTTTACGTCCCATACCTTATGGCAGAAATCACAGGTCACTCCCTCTGCGCCTACACCGTCTACAGTCCTTGGATCGATACTGTAGGCCTGGTCGATGGCGGCGGCAGGCAGGTGGCAGGCCGCGCAATTCCCGGCCGTTTCCGGGAAATCCAGTTTATAGCCGGGGCCGTAATAGGGTAGGTCAGGGTCCGGGCGCAGTGGGAAGCCACCATAATCAGCACTGTAGCCCTTTCTTGTCAGTGGGCTTTGGCTTCCTTCCAGGTCTGTGCCTGCGTACATGCTCAGGAAGCGTACGTTATGGGCGCTCTGAGCGTGCGCATCCAGCTGCCATTCATTGAAGGGCAACGTTCCAGACTCGTCGGAATGGCAATTCTCACAATTCCCCTCCTGCCCCGCACTTGAAAACGCGCTGACCCATTCGTAACGTGGGTCATCTTCACTGGCATGCGCCGTGAGATGGATTTCTACATCCTTTGAGCCGGGCATAACTTCTTCGCTGGCTGAGATGTAGTAACCGGATTTCCAGGCAGTCAGTACAATCGGTTTATCGTATTCCAGGTCCCCAATCTCAAAGAGACCGGATGCGTCCGAAGTTACTGAAAGATCACTGGCTTGTACGCGTACGATGGCACCCTCAATGGGTCCATTCCCGTCCAGCACAACGCCGGAGATGCGGTTACTAACTGGCGCTGATAGTGAACACCCCACCATGAGCACCAAGGCTAGCAAAGACAAAAAGATGTTTGCAAAGTCAATCTTCTTCATTGCTCTTCTGCCAGACAAAAAGTAAACCAACGACTGCTAAAGGCAAGATCGCATTTCCCGCACAAGGCGAACTGCCCCCATCCTGCTCAGGAAGTTCTTCCTCAACACTTGGGGCTTGTTCTTCTGCCTGCTCCTCCTCGGGAGCTGGTTCCTCAACTTGCTCTACATCTGGGCCCAATTCGGGAACCTCTCGCACTGCTCCCAGCCGGAAGACACCGGCGCCTTCGGTTGCCAGATATAACACGCTGCCATCCGCAGAGAGTGCCAGGTCAAAACTAGCCCGGTTCAGCAAGCCTTCGTTGATGGCCGTCCAGGTTGCTCCGGAGTCCGTGGATACATACACGCCGCTTTCAACGGTGGCTGCATAAACCACGCCGGGATGAGCGCTGTCTACTGCCAGGTCAAGTACGGATGATTCTGGGGGCATGCCTGCGGAGGAGGATTCCCAATTCTGGCCGCCATCCATGCTGATCTTTACTCCCCCATATGAAAAACCAGTATATAGATGTTGCGAGTTATTGGCATCTATCTCAATTGCGCTCAGTACGGGCGGGAGAGCATCTGGATCTGACCCTGATAGATTTACATCCCAAAATACACCTGTTGAGACCAATTCCCAATCCATGCCATCTGTCGACCGGTAGATGTCCCCTGAATGAAGTCCTGCGTAGACATAGCCGTCTGGAGAGAAGGCCAGGTCCAGTACCGCGCCGCTGTCTAAATTTGAGCGCTCCCAGGTTTCCCCTCCATCCGTAGACCGAAGCACGCCAAGGCTAATATTACAATCACTGAACAAGGCACACTTTGTGTCGCCAGAGATCGCGAATACTAACTGTGGGTCATGTGGTGAGAAGGCCAGCTTGTGAGGCACAGGACCGTGCCCTTCAGGAACCGGGAACCATTCACGCAGATCGACATCTTTCCAGGTCTGGCCGCTGTCGTAGGAGATCTTTTGGAGGAACCAGAGATCGAGAAAATTCGTGATAATGTGAGAGGGATCGGTTGGGTTGACTGCAAGCCCGCGTGCCTCTGACAATCGGGCTTCTCCGCGTGCCATCCCTTGCCATGTCTGTCCGCCATCATTGCTCATGAAAACCCCGCTGCGTGCTGTGGTGTAGATCAGGGCCGGATCGTCTTGCGCGACAACTACTTGTGACATGATCGCGCCTGTATAGCCCTGGCTCGAGACCGTCCAGGTACGTCCGCCATCTTCACTGAGATAGTTGCCCCCTCCATAGTTATTGATGAACACCCGGTTGGGATCACGTGGGTCGCATTGCATATCGATGGGGAAGCCTGCGATCGTGTCTTCTGCTCCCCACAGGTCTCCGGTCATGGACTCCCAGGATTGGCCGGTGTCTCCGCTCCGGTAAACGCCAGCAATGGAGCTTGCGTAGATCACTTCTGAATTCCTCTCACAAACTTCCACAGAAGTCGCTGCCGGGAGATCTAATGAACGCTTCCAGGAATCGCCACCATCTTGCGTTGTATAGATGGCGCCTAGTGGGCGGTCCAGTAAGAATGCATAGGCATCGTTAGCAGCAGCGGCAAGCAGCATGTCAGGGTTTTGAGGATGCATGTAGAGGCTGCTTAAATACAGTTCATCGGGTCTGAACCCATGCTCCACCCCTAACACTTCCCAGGTACCCCCACCGTCGCGGCTGCGCAGGATGCCCACCCCTCCGGGCTCGTTGGCCTTTTGATCGCTATTCGCTGCTTCGCGATCAAAGATACCGGTTGAAACGTAGAGCAGGTTGTTGTCTGTGGGGTGTATCCAGATGTAGCGCGCCAGGTTGTCACCGTACCAGATACGCGTCCAGTTATCCCCGCCGTCGGTTGTTTTGTAAACGACCCCCTTGACTTTATCGAAGTTGAACCCTGGTTGGGGTTCGCCTGCCCATTCCCAGCTCGAGACTTCCCCGGCCAGATAGATTACATCTGAATTGCCTGGCTCCACGGTAAATCCGCGGATGGTTAGACCGTGTTCCAGAATGCCGTTGGACCTGTCCTCCCAGGTCGTACCAGCATTCTCGCTGCGGAAAACGCCGCTGGCAAACTGGGTACCTACCCAGATGACATCCGGGTCGTTGGGATCAAGGGATAAGGAAAAGATAGGGATGGCATCGGTTGAGGTCCCAACACGGGTGGTGATGCCTTCATTGGATGGAAACCAGGTCACCCCCCCATCGAGGCTCTTAAAGACTCCCGCCAGGGCATCCGTTACATACATAATATCAGGATTGCGTGGGTCCATACGCACGTCGTAGCCCAAGCCGCCAACAGGGCCACCGGTATAGATCCAGGGCAGTTGTTCATATGCGGGCGTTCCGGCTGCAATTTCACTAACGGGTGGAACTGACTCGACTTCAGACGTAGATTCCTCCGCAGCTTCTTCTGCTGGTGGCGCGGCTGCTCCTTGGGAGAATATAGCCAGTTCGTCAAATTCCCCCCTGGCTTCCCCTGTGATACGAAAGCCGAAGCCACCTTCTGGCAAAAGGTCTTCACCTGCAGCAGTGATGATGGGTTGATCGCGAAGAATGACTTGGTGGGAGTTCGCACTGGTGACGATAACGATGTTGAACCAGTCATCATCCAGGATTGAAATGTCACTCCTGCCAAGCTCAATGATCTCTCCACCTTGTTCGCGTTCCAGGATGCTGTAGCCTCTACCCAGACGCAGGATGTAGCTGCCCGTATCGGTCCAGGAGTACAAGATGAGCAGTTCTCCCACTCCAGAGAACCTGGCTTGCACTACCATTTCCATCTCCGCCCAAAAACCTTCGTGAAAAGCGAAACTGTTGCTTTCCATAACCAGCACCCCGCCTTCTACAAAGGTATTTGGTGAGTGCTCCCAACCGGGTATTTCAGGATCATCAAAGGGTTCAAGGTAGTCACTCTCTTGTGTCTGGATAGAAAATGAAATGAGCGACATTAGCAAAGTTGTCAGCAAGAGTGCAAATGTCTTCTTCACGAATGGATCCTTTCTGTATAAGTGCCCCAGTTGTGTGAACGGGGTAACCTGAAACATCTAACCGCAATGACTAACGCTAGCCCCAGTAATAGAAGATTAGCATGAACGCTTTTTCTCACTGCGTGCTCCAAGACTCTTAAATGCAACAATAAAAAGGATGGGAAATATCAAGCCTCCTACACATGGTAGGTTTGCCCCACCCTCGCCTTCTTGAACAAGGGTTTCTGGTTCTCCCCCAGTTTCTTCTTCCGTTTCCTCAACGGGTGTCGCTTCGGGTTGTGATTCGATAGCTTGTTCGGGTTCTATGCCTTCTACAGGCGTGGGAGGTTCGCCATTGAAATCGAGACGGAATACTCCCGCTCCATTTGTAGCAACATACAAATGTAATCCATCCCCTGAAATGCCCAGGCCGGTAACGGCGCGGTTGAGAAGCCCGGTATTGATCTTCACCCAGGTCTGTCCACCGTCCTCGGAACGATATACACCACTCAAAAGATCGGCCACATAAACGATCTGAGAATTAGTGGGGTCAAACACAATGTCGCGGTGGGATCCATTGGGTTCCAGCCCGGCAACGAGTTGATTCCAAGTATTGCCCCCGTCCTGGCTTAGATAAAAACCAATCATGTCAACGCCGGCAAAAACCTGTTGAGGGTCGTCCGGGTTGATGGCGACACTGTGCGAGGCCCCTTCAGGCAGCCCTGGTACTAAAGTCCATTGGCCCCCGCCATTAGTTGATTTAAACACACCAAATTGTGTAGCGGCAAAGACCGTTTGGGGATCAATGGGGTCAACGGCGATGCCCAACGTAGGTCCATTCTCGAATTGTTCTCCGCCGGCATACTCCCAGGATATGCCACCATCATCTGAACGCGCAAAGCCCATACCCGCAAAGCTTTCGCTGTGCACCATGGTGTTATGTGAGGCAGGGCCAGCATAGACCGTGAGTGGATCGGAGGGAGCAAATACGACCGTGCCAACAAATGGACCGAAGTTGGGGGGCATCTGGTAGGCTTGCCAGGTGGTGCCATCGTCTTGCATTTCGATGATGGGCTCGCCTCCTACCAAAACGCGGTCGGGTTGTGAAGGGTCAAAGGCTCCCCCTCCCCATTCGGGTGACCAAAATTGCAGGTCATCAACATTGCGTAGGCCAATCCAGGACGTGCCGCCATCGTCGCTGCGCCATACGCCGCTGCGCCCAATGGCATACACGCGGGCTGCATTGGTGGGGTCAACTACTACGGTAATGACCTGTGCACCAGAGTAGCCCTGGCTGGCATTCTGCCAGGTGATGCCGCCATCTTCGCTGAGGAAGTTGCCCCCCTGGTAATTGTTGGCAAAGATGCGGTTCGGGTCGCGTGGGTCACATTGCATATCGATAGGTGCACCGGCGACAACGCCGGGAGGACCCCATCCCTGTGGACCACCCGCCATTTGTGTCCAGGTCAGGCCGGCGTCTTCGCTGCGGTATACAGCTCCGCCACTGCCTGCATAGGCAATTTCGGGATGGTTGGGACAGAATTCAACGGAGCTATAAACTTCCCCCAGGGCATCCTGGGATGGGGCGATTACTCGTATCCAACTTTCCCCACCATCCTCAGTGCGAAAGACTCCCAGAGGGCTTGAGCCAGTCTCTTTGAAATGGGCAAGCGCCCCGTCGGGGACGTTGTGACCAGTTCCCGCAAGCAGGATGTCGGGATTCTCAGGGTGCATGTACAGGCTGCCTACATACAAAGAGGTCAACCCGTTATCCTCATTCAATTCGCGCCAGGTCTGACCGCCATCGATAGACTTCAAAATGCCAAGGCCGCCAAAGGGGTCGATGTTGGTTTCAACCTGTTCTTCCGGTACCTGGCCTACTGCGCCGCGGTCAAAAATGCCGGTAGAGACTAATAACACATTCGGGTCACGGGGATCGATCCACATGTAGCGCGTCAGGCTGGAGTTGGGTATACCGCCATCCCACAGTAGTTGCCAATTCTCGCCACCGTCAGTAGTTTTGAAAATAAAACCGCCTTTGGGCTCCCAAATCGAGCCTGTGGCGCCGTTGGTGGTTTCCCCCATAGCGTAGACGATGTCCGAGCTGCGTGGATCAACAGTGAAGCCTCGGAACGAGAGTTGATCGTAGTCGAGCGTCACACCGTTATCTTTTTCCTCCCAGGTCTTTCCGCCATCTACAGATTTGTAGATGTTGCCGGTGCCATCTGTCCCGGCCCACAAAATCTGTGCGTTGTGAGGATCGATCGTCAGGCAGAAAATGGGGATCTGGTCGCCGCTGGGGCCGGACTGGGGTGGGATGCCCGTTGTGCTCAGCTCCCAAGTTAGACCGTTATCGACGCTGATGTGCAGCCCAGCGAAGTTGTCGGTGGCATACCAGATGTTAGGGTCATCGAAGTTGTAGCGAATGTCGTAGCCCAATCCGCCTGGAGGACCACCGGTGCGTACCCAGGTTAGCTCACCTAGCTGCGGTGCTTCGACACTGGGGTCGGTTTCTTCAGGTTCATCGGTAGGTTGCTCAATGGGGGCTTCATCTCCGAGTGGAAATAAAGTTACATCTTCAAGTTCGACAATGACGCCGTCATCTGCAAGGAAGCCTACGCCTCCTTCTAGCAGGGGGTCAGGATCATTGGCCTGGATGACCGGCTCCCCATTTATGTGGATCGTATGATTTCCCTGCGCGGCAAAGATAAGGATTTCAAACCACTCTTCGGGAGGTACTGTCTGGGGAGTGGTGCCGAACTCGACCAGATTGTCGCCTACCTGGCGATAGAGCACAATGGACTCCATGCCTACACGTAGCATGTAGGCGCTCTCGTCGCGCCAGGAATAGCGCACAGCTAAATCATCATCACCAATGCGGCGCGCATGGACAATCATTTCGAAGTCGTTCCAGACACCACCAATAGCTGCAAAACCGCCGCTTTCTATGCGCAAGACCCCATTTTCAACGTAGGCGTTGGGCGAGTGCTCCCAACCGGGAAGCGCGGGGTCATCGAAGGTATCCGTAAAACCATTGTCCTGTGCATTTACCAATTGGATCGAGAAGATGAGGGAAAGCACTAGTAGAGCAAAAATCGTACGCCTGATCATGGTTGAGCCCCTTTCCTGACTAAGCTGGGGAAAAATATGGGAAATAAAAAAGACCGGCAGCAGGCCGGTCTTTTTGCTAGAGGCGAATAATACCCAGGTTGATGCAAACTGGATTCCTATGACTAGTCAATAATTATATGAACTTGTTATAGGGTAGCATTTTAGAGAGCAAAATGCAAATGCATCAACTTCTTTTTGTCAAATTTATGTTTCCCCGTAAGCTTTCAGTATACGGGCGATGTGGCGGGCGCCTTTCATGTAGAGGTCCAGGCGGATGTTTTCGTTAGGGGCGTGCACCTGGTTGCCTGGGTAGCCGACCCCAGAAGTTGCAATGGGCACACCGACGTATTCAATGAAGGCATGGTTGGGGCCGGAACCGCCGCTCGTGGGAATCAGGTCCATGGGATCTTCGTAGACCTCCTCGGCGGCCTTCACGACCAGTTGCACAAAGGGGTCATCTGGATCGGTGCGGCCGGGAGCTTCGCCGCCCATGTACTCCATTTGAATGTCTTCAAAGCCGTGTTTGTCGAGGTGGGCGCGCAACTTGGTGAGGGTTTCTTCGGGGGTCTGGTTGGGGACCAGGCGGAAATCGACCTTGGCGGAGGCTTTAGCAGGCAGCACGGTTTTGGAACCGGCCATTTGGTAACCGGAGGTCAGGCCACAAATGGTGCAGGTGGGTTCGAGTGTTTCCTGGGCAAGCAATTCTGCGCCGCCTTTTACCCCTTTGACGAATTCCTTGATGTTGTAACGCGATTTGTATTCCTCAGCAGGATCAGGCAGTTTGCGCAGCAGTTCCATATCTCGCTCGGTTGGGGGCAGCACATTTTCGTAGTAGTCGTCGATGAGGATGCGTTCATCCTGGTCTTTGAGCGTACTCAATGCCCAGACCAAACGCCAGGCAGCGTTGGGGAAGATCGAGCCACCCAAACCCGAATGGGCGTCAATGCTGGCAGTTTCCACGGAAAGCTCTACGTAGCAGATACCGCGCAGGCCCAGATATTGTAGGGGAACGTCACGGTGGTCAACACCGCCAAATTCCCAGATGCAAGCATCAGCGGCCAGCTTTTCAGCATTGTCTTTGACGAAATCGGGCAGGTTAACACTGCCGATCTCTTCTTCGCCTTCGACGACGAATTTGACATTGCAGGGCAGTTCACCATCCGCATCTAATAAAGCGTCGATGGCTAGTAATCGGCTGGTGATGTGGGCCTTGTCGTCACTGATACCGCGGCCATAGACCTTGCCATTGCGGCGAGTGGCCTCGAAGGGTGGACTTTCCCATAGTTCGAGGGGTTCGGCGGGCTGCACGTCGTAATGGTTATAGAAGAGCAAGGTTTTATCCGTTTTGCCCTTGCGTTCCCCATAAACGACGGGCGCGCCGGCGGTGGGCATGATCTCAACCTCAAAGCCGCGCTGCTTGAGCATCTCGCCCACGAACTCGGCACATTCTTCCTGGCCGGTCTTCTGGGCGGCAATGCTGGGGATGGCGACCAGTTTGGAAAGCTCTTCGATGTTCTCATCGAAATGGTCTTCCATATATTTGTCAATTTGTTCAAAGGAACTCATGTTTTCTCCTAAGAAATATGATTAGCTGCCAAGGCCTGGCAATGAGAGAATGCCTGCCCCGGCAAAGGCGATCAGCAGGAATTTGATGGTTTTGCCAATAAAGACCCAAAAAAGGAATTCCCAAATGGGCATCTTCAACGCGCCTGCGGCAATACCGGTGATGTCAAAGGCAGGGTTGGGGATAGCGGCCAGACCTACAATCGCCAGCCATCCGTATTTATCCATCCAGGCTACCATGCGGTTGTAGACGGCAAAATCGTCAATGACGGCCTGCCCGCTAAAACCTGCCAGGTAGCCGGATAATTCACCAATAGCCGCGCCAGCCCCGGCCCATACGCCTACCCAAAAAGGGCTGAAGCGCGCCCCTAAAACGCCAATGACCACAAAGCCGGGCGCAGGCACCAGCACGGTGGCATTGGTGATCATAGAAATCAAGAAAGCGCCTGGATATCCAAGCGCTTCCAATTGTTGAACCTGTTCTTCGGGTAAAAAAACGATGTAAACGCTGATGGCAATGACCACCAGCAAAGCCACAATACGCGCCGGCATAAGCCAGCGCGGTTCGGATTGTGGCGTATCTTGTTCGTTATTCTTCAATGATCTCGATGCTGGTGATCTTGACAGCCGGGCTGCCTGTCTGCATAGGATCACGCGCCGGGATCGACATTAGCACATCTTCGCCATCTACGAGTTTGCCAAAAACGCTGTGGCGGTCGTCGAGATGCGGAGTGGGGCCGTGCGTGATAAAGAATTGGGAGCCGTTGGTATCCGGCCCGGCATTGGCCATCGAGAGGATGCCGCGGGCATTGTGTCGCAATTCGGCATTAAATTCATCGGCAAAGCGGTAGCCTGGGCCGCCACTACCGGTACCAGTGGGGTCACCACCCTGAACCATGAAGTTGTCGATCACGCGGTGGAAAATCGTGTCATTGTAAAAACCCTCGCGGGCCAGGAAAACAAAATTGTTGATCGTGTTGGGTACTTTAGCGGCGTAGAGTTCGCAGGTCATATCGCCATTATCCGTCTTGATCACGGCTTTATAGCTCTTATCGGCGTCGATCTGCATATCAGGGGGTGCATTCCATTGTTGGGACATAAAGTTCCTTTCGTGTTATGAAGCGTTTTGGTGTTCCATTTCTCTTAACAGGGTTTTGATGGGCGCAATCACTATATCCATAGCGACTTGATTGTAGCCGCCCTGGGGGATAATAACATCGGCGTAGCGTTTGGAGGGTTCGACGAACTCGAGGTGCATGGGGCGTACTGTGCTTTGGTATTGGTGGATGACGGACTCAACGGTGCGGCCACGTTCGGCTATGTCGCGCTGCAGACGGCGGATGAAACGTACGTCTGCATCCGTATCTACGAATATCTTGATGTCCATCTCGTCGCGCAGTTCCGGCTCGGCAAAGATCAAGATGCCTTCTACAACAATCACCGGTTGGGGGCCCACCGGGATGGTTTCTTCGGTACGCGAATCGGTGGTGAAGTCGTAGACGGGCAGATATATGGTTTCGCCGCGTTTCAAAGCCCGAATGTGATCGCGCATCAATTCATTGTCCAATGAGTTGGGGTGGTCGAAGTTCACTGCTTTGCGCTGCTTATCAGGCAGGCCACTCAGGTCTTTGTAATAGGCATCGTGGGGCAGATAAGCGACCTGTTCCGGGCCAACGCGTTCAAGGATAACATTGGCAATCGTGGTCTTGCCGGAGCCTGTGCCACCCGCAACGCCAATCACCAGAGGAAGTTTATCGCTCGGCATGGGGGGATTATAACAAAGCGCAATTCGGAAATGGATGCATCAATTGATTGGTTGATATATTCCCCCGTAGTACAATGATTTAAATAATAAGAGCCACCGGTGGGATTTGAACCCACGACCCATCGCTTACGAAGCGATTGCTCTGCCAACTGAGCTACGGTGGCGTAACCTTATTTTACTGATGCGCACGACATTATATCAGGGGGCAAAATGCTGTGCAAGATAAAGGTATTTTTGTAGATTCGAAGACAATAAATGGTGATTAGCCTAACCGACGACACGATTAAATATGTATACCCCGTACAGTAACTCCAAACTGCGCATTGCCATGCTTTCGTACCATACTTGCCCGTTGGCAACTCTGGGTGGCAAAGATACGGGCGGCATGAATGTATACGTGCGGGAGTTGACGCGTGAATTAGGGCGACAAGGTATTCACGTGGATGTCTTCACCCGTTCTCAGGACGAACACGTGCCGCATGTCGTACATGATCTGGGCTATGGCAACCGCGTAGTGCATGTCCCAGCCGGGCCAGAGGAGCCGTTGCCCAAAGAAGAAATGGCCAGTTACATCCCCGAATTCGTGGAAGGTGTACTTTTCTTCTCTTCGGCTAAACATCTTCAATATGATCTGATCCATAGCCATTATTGGATGTCGGGTATTGCAGCAAAGGAACTGAAGGCCATCTGGGATGTGCCGGTGGTGCACATGTTCCATACCTTGGGCTTAATGAAGAACCGCATTGCCGGGGAAGGGGAATATGAGGGCGATTACCGCATTCGTGGCGAACTAGAAGTACTGCGCATAGCCGATAAGGTGGTGGCAGCCACACCTGCTGAGACGGCCCAATTGCAATGGCTGTATGAAGTCAAAACCGACCATGTCACGATCGTCCCCCCGGGTGTGGATATCTGTCATTTTTATCCCATTCCTAAAGATGAAGCCAAAGAATACATCGGTGTCTCGCCGGATGACCAACTTTTAATGTACGTTGGGCGTATAGAGCCTTTGAAGGGTATTGATACCCTGTTACAGGCTATTGCCAATATGCGCGCCATGGAGGGGGGGAATGATCGCAACATAAGCCTGGCGATCATTGGTGGGGAAGCGGATATCAGCGAAGAGCAGATGACCACGGAAATGGGCCGCCTGCAGCGTATGTGTGACAAGCTGGGGCTTAAAGATATTGTTAGTTTTATGGGCAAACGCAGCCAAGACAAACTGCCTTATTATTACTCGGCGGCAGAAGTGGTTGTAGTGCCTTCGTTGTACGAGTCCTTTGGCATGGTAGCCTTGGAGGCCATGGCCTGTGGCACGCCTGTGATCGCATCGCAAGTGGGGGGGCTGGTGTTCCTGATCCAAGATGGCGTTAACGGTTTTCACTTCCCAGACCGCGATGCAGATGCGCTGTGTCTCTCATTGCGCAATTTGCTGGACGATGATGAACAGCGGGCCATGATGGGGGGGCAGGCGGCTGAATATGCCAAACAGTTCTCCTGGGAGAACATTGCTGACCAGATTAGACTGGTTTATGGTGAGCTGCTGGACAAAGAAGAACTGACCATTAAAACCAGACTGAAAGCTAATTCCCAGAAATAAATTCCCTTTATGACCAATCTCATCTCTGCCGATAACATAGCCATAGAAGAACGCAGCGACCTGGTTGCTGCACTAGAACCCAAAGTAGATGGCGAGGTGCGCTTCGACCAGTTTTCGCGCTTGCTGTATGCCACGGATGCCAGCCTGTACCAGGTAATGCCAGTGGGTGTAGTGATTCCCAAAAATGACGAAGATGTACTAGCTACCCTTGAAGTCGTCCGACAATTCAAGACGCCCATAATCGCACGGGGGGCAGGTTCCAGCCTGGAGGGACAAACCACTGGGGCTGCGATCATCCTGGATACTTCTAAATACATGCACCACGTCCTTGAAGTTGATGCCGAAGCTCGGCAAGCTCGGGTGCAGCCTGGTGTGGTGTTGGACACGCTCAATAAAGATCTGGCGGAACATGGTTTGATGTTCGGGCCGGACCCGGCCAGTTCCAACCGGGCCACGTTCGGCGGCATGATCGGTAACAACTCCACCGGGGCGCACTCCATCTTATATGGAATGACTCACGATCATGTCAAAAGTCTGCGTGTTTTGTTAGCTGATGGTACAGAGAGCCATATGGGAGAACTCACGCCCGAGCAATTCCAGGCCAGGTTAAGTGCTGCCGGCCATGAAGGAGATGTGTATCGCACTACACAGCAACTGGCGCAGCAACATCGCGAAGAGATCGAAGCGCGCTACCCGAAGCATTGGCGGGCAGTAAGCGGCTATGGCTTGGACCGTATGGTGGATGCAGAACCATGGAACCTGGCGCAATTGCTGGTGGGTTCAGAGGGCACACTGGCGCTCACACTTGATGCTAAGATAAAGCTTGTGCCGCGGCCAGCAAAAACAGCCTTGGCCATTATCCATTTCAAAGACCTATTGGAAGCTATGGATGCCGTACCGCGCATCCTCGAGGTCGAACCTTCGGCGATTGAGTTGATCGATGATGTGATGATCGAGTTGACGCGCAAGGTGCCAGATTATGCGCGCCAGCTGACCTTTGTCGAGGGCAACCCCGCCTGCATTTTGATCATTGAATTCTATGGCGATAACGAGGTCGAACTCGATGCCAAACTAAGCAATTTACAGGAGCATTTGCAACGCATTGGCGCAGGATACTCCACTATTGAGGCGCGCAGCTCGCAAGAGATCGCCAACGTGTGGGGTGTGCGCAAGGCCGGGTTAGGTCTGCTGATGTCAACCACCAGCCAGTGGAAACCGATTCCGTTCATTGAAGATGGTTCCGTCCCACCGGAACAACTGACGACTTTTGTGCGTGAAGTGCAACAAATACTGGAAGCTCATGAAGTTGAGTCCGCCATTTACGCACATGCCAGTGCAGGTTGTTTGCATATCCGCCCGATGCTCAACCTTAAACGCGCCGAAGACGTGGAAAAGATGCGCAGCATCACCGATGCTTGGGGCGATGTGATCGTGGCTTTACGAGGTTCTTTCAGCGGGGAACATGGGGATGGCCGTGCGCGTAGCGAATGGAACGAAAAACTGTTTGGTTCGGAGATCTACAGAGCTTTTGTAGAATTGAAGGATGCCTGGGATCCAGAGGGTTTGCTGAATCCCGGCAACATCGTGCGCGGCCAGCGCATGACGGAGAACCTGCGCTATGGTGCGGATTACCAGGCGATCGAATTGGAAAGCCCCAAGCTTTCTTTTGAGAACTACGGCAGCTTTACCTATGCTGTTGAAATGTGTAGCGGTATTGGTGTATGCCGTAAGACCGATGCAGGGGTAATGTGTCCATCTTATATCGCCACGCGTGACGAAGAACACTCCACACGCGGCAGGGCCAATGCCCTGCGCGGGGCGCTGGCAGGCCGCATACCGCAGGATGAACTGTTCAGTAAGCGTATGTATGAGGTGCTGGACCTATGCCTGGAGTGTAAAGCTTGTGCAGCAGAGTGCCCGACCCAGGTTGATATGGCCGCCATCAAGTATGAGTATTTGCACCACTATTATGAAGAAAATGGACTTCCGCTCCGTAACCGCCTTTTTGGCAATATCCGCACCATCAACCGATTGGGTAGTGCATTGGCCCCTGTAAGTAATTGGATGGTGAACGCTCCTTTTGCTAAACTGGTGCAAAAAGCCCTGGGCGTTGCCCCTGAACGTAGACTGCCGCCTTTTGCCCAGCAGAATTTCTATACATGGTTTGACCAGCACAAAGCCCATAACAATGCAGGCCTGCGCGGCGAAGTAGCTTTGTATCCCGACACATTTACGCTCTACAACTACCCGGAAATAGGCATAGCAACGGCGAAAGTGCTGGAAGCGGCGGGATACTCCGTAAGCCTGCCGCAAAACCTAGTGTGCTGTGGACGCCCAATGATTTCCAAAGGCATGCTCGATCAGGCTGAGCGCAATGCCGAGATCAATGTGGCGGCATTGTTGCCTTATGCGGAACGCAGGGTGCCGATCATTGGCATTGAACCCAGTTGTCTGCTGACCTTCCGAGACGAAGCCCCACAACTGTTGCGCTCAGAGGCGTCTCGTATAGTAGCTGAACACAGTTTATTGATCGATGAATGGTTGATGCAGCGACAGGAGGTGGGAGAGCTAGACTTGTTGGAATGGCAAGGGAGTTCCCGCGAGATACTTTTGCACGGGCATTGCCACCACAAAGCCAGCGGTATTGATAGCGCTGTGGCCGCCCTTAACCTGCCTCCCGGTTACGAAGCAGAGTTGATCGATGCTGGTTGTTGTGGCATGGCTGGTTCTTTTGGCTTTGAGCAGGAGCATTATGAGATCAGCCAGACGATTGGCGAAGACCGTTTGTTCCCTACATTAAGAGAGAATGCGCATATGGATGTTGCCGTCACCGGAGTATCCTGCCGCCAACAGATCGAACATATCGTAGAACACCAACCCCGCCACCTGATCGAATGGTTGGCAGATGACTTGCTTGAGGAGCGTGTATGACACCGCAGGACCTGGCACTAAACACCGTTACATCAGAACCACTTAACGCTGAAACTCCCCACGGGATCCTAAAACAGGACCGCACTCCAAACGAACTATTCTTCAAACGCAATCATTTTTCTTTCCCGGAAATTGATGGGAATGAGTGGCGTCTGGATGTAAAGCTTGGTGACAGTGCAAAGTCCTATTCGTTGGATGACCTCAAAACATTCCCAGCTAAAACCCTACTGGTCACGATGGAGTGTGCGGGCAACGCGCGCAAAGGTATGGATCCGGTACCGGCCGGGACAGCCTGGGGCGTGGGTGCAGTTAGCCAGGGTGAGTTTACAGGTACGCCATTGAGCAATCTGATAGCAGAAGCTGATCTGCCGGAAGATGCCATCGAGCTGCTCTTTGTGGGGGCCGACCACGGCCTGACCAAGGAGTACAAAGAGGCAGCTTATGAACGCAGCCTGCCAATCGCTATGGCCTTACATCCTGATATCTTGCTGGTATGGGAGATGAATGGCGAAACCTTGCCTGTTGAGCATGGCTATCCCTTGCGCCTGCTCGTGCCGGGCTGGTACGGCATGGCTTCGGTCAAGTGGCTGACAGAAATTCGCGCGATATCCGAACCGTTCACAGGGTTCTTTCAGGCCAAAGATTACGTTTATGAAGGGCACAAGGGTGTGGATGAGATCGCAGATGGTACACCGGTGGGCGCCAAGGTGGTGCGCTCGTTTATACTCGAGCCTCAGGAAAATGCCAATGTCCCATCCGGGCATGTGGATATTTCGGGTATTGCCTGGTCGGGTGATACTTTGATTGCAAAGGTGGAACTAAGTTTTGATGAAGGGCAAAGCTGGGTAGAGGTGGAGTTAGGAGAACAGACTTCGCGTTACAGCATGTGTCGGTGGAGTTATCACTGGCATCCTCAAGCGACTGGAGAGCAAACTATCATTGCTCGAGCGACAGATGCTGCGGGCAACATGCAGCCAATGGAGGCAGTGTGGAATACGGGGGGCTATGCCAACAATCAGGTGCAAACTATCACAGTAAATGTAAATTAGAAAAAGGACGGCAAAGCCGTCATTTTTTCATCAAATGCTGTGGGCGCTGCCCGGATCGTCTTCAACGATCTCTTCGCTTTGGCCTTCAAGGTAATAACGCCGTACCGGTGTGATGCTTAGCAGATAGTCCTCATTTTTCGCCCATTGGGTCACTTTGCGAAGTTCTTCAAGGCCATCCTTCATGGCCCAACCAACCTGATTGCCAAAGCGGTAGGTCAGGAAGTAAGGATTGTCGTTATTCAGGTAACCCAAAACTGTGTCAATATCCTGGCATAACGTATCAGCTGCATGGTGCTGATTTACAGCGCGCAGGGTTTCCACGGGGAGACGTAAATTCTTGCGGAACACGTTGAGAATGACAGGTTGGTGGAACATACGCGCCAACGCCGGGCCATTCTCCATGTGTAACTCCGGCGGGATAGACACGGAAGAGTTCGTGCCGTTCAGGGCTTGAAGCTGTAACTCAAAGCGTTCATCGTTTATCTTCGGGCCGCGCATGACGTCTTCCGGAGGTATCAATTCTTCGATAGCCCTCATTACGGTTTCAGCCCCATCGGCAAACATCTGCTTTTTCGATATGCCTTCCCGGTCTTGAATCGGTGGGATTGGCTTGCCCACGTTCATGACCATTTCCGGACGCTTTAATTCGAACATGCCTTTTAAGGCTCCGGCCACACCCCCAAAGCCAATGGGCAAAATAGGAGCCTGGGCGCGGTAGCTCAGCCAGGCTACACCACTCTGGGCTTTTTTTAGCTGGGTGGACCAGATGCCGCCTTCAGGGAATATGCCCACAATGCCGCCTTGAGCCAAAACTTCCAGCCCTTTCTCCATAGAAGCGCGGTCTGTGCTGCCGCGGCGCACGGGGATAAAACCGTAAGTGTGCACTACCCAGCCTAAACCCGGTTCGAAGGGCAGATCGCCAGCGCCCATCATCTCGATCTGCCAGGGGGAATAGACGACCATGAGGGCGACCTCGATGACGGCGATGTGGTTGCCCACTACAATCAATGGGCCACCCTTTGGGAAGTTTTCTTTATTGTTGACCTGGGTGCGTGAGAGGGTGTTAAATAGTCCGCGACCAAAGCCGCGCATTCCCGCGCGCAGGATGCGCCGCCGCGGGGATTTCAGAGAATAGTCTGTCATGCAGTTTTTTGGGTCTTCGTGTCAGGGTTAGATTTACGCTATCGCCAATGGTAATGGTAGAAAGGGCCGCTCAGGCAGATAGTATAGCATCGGACTTGCACTAAATTGAGTAAGCTTGCCCAATATGGATCTATGCGCCGTTCTTGCTGTTGTTCATGGCTTCTTCAGCCTGGCGTACAAGGGCATCAAGACCCAGCGTACTGTCTTCAGGTAAGGCAGAGATGCCGACATTGATCTTTATAGACACGCTTTCGTCTTTGTCGGTGGTAAGTGTTAAGGAGTCAATTTTTTCTTTGAGGCGCATCCCGATCTGTTCGGCCACGTCCTGTTCCGTATCCGGGAAGATACAAATGAATTGGTCGCCGACCCAACGGGCTAAGAGATCGTAGGGGCGAATGGTGTTGCGCATGGTATCTGCTACCGCTTCCAGTACCTGATCGCCGACGAGATTGCCGTGTTTGTCATTGGTGGCTTTGAAGCTGTCGATGTCAAATAGCAACAAGGAAAGCGGTTCGATATCGCGGATGGCGCGCTGAATTTCAGCAGAGCCGCGGTCGTAAAAAGCACGCCGGTTCATCAAGCCTGTCAGCGAATCGGAGATCATTTGCCCGGATAGCAGACTTTTGCCTGCATCGCTATGCAGATCGACCAACAGCCATTGGGCTTTACTGCTGCTCACGGCCTCTAAATCTTCGGAATGGTGCGTTTCAAGGTCTGTGCTGCTCAAGGCTTCCTGGATAGCGGCTTGTCTTTCTTTATCGTTACTAATGATGAGGATGTTCATAGGAGTCCCTCAGGGCTAGCTGTGGATACATTTGTTAATACTATAAGCAGGCTTGCAAAAAATAGCAAGCAAACGAGGCATAAATATCCTCTCAAAAACGTAATTTACGCGATAGTAAAATCAGTGAGATGTTCAGGCGCTTAGACCTGTTATTAACTGGGTAGGGGTGGGTTTCAAACCCACCCCTACGACTTTTGGCATCAAATGAGTCCTGCCAGGTTCAGGGCGGAATACACCAGGAACAATGAGAGGAGGGCGTTTACCCCAAGCTTGACCCGAGGATGATGCAAGTAGGTCTTGATGGCTGTTCCAAAAAGGGTCCACACAGAGATGGAGGTGAATGACGTAAAGGTCAATAGGATAACTGCGATGAGCAACGGCCCTGGTTGGTCAGTGATGGAAGCCAGGAATGTTGAAAACAAGGTCAAGCCGTAAACGATTAGTTTGGGGTTCAGAAGTTGTAAGAGCATGCCTTTTATGAAACCCATTGGTTTGACGTTACCTTCGTCGAAGTTGTAGCTGGCCTGAAAAGTTCCATAGGCCAGATAGATGATGTAACCAGCACCTACATAGCGTAGTACTGGTTCCATGAATGGGAAATATGCCAGTATGGAGGCTGAAGCCCAGGCACTCACCAGCATCATGAAGAAGAATCCAATTGAAATGCCAAGCAGGAAATTGAAGGTTTTGCGATAGCCATGTAAGACGCCCATGGCCGCGCTGGTGATGTTGTTCGGCCCTGGGGTAAAGGTCGTGATCAGTACAAATGAAATAACGGAAAGCAGGTCTTCTGTCATCGGGAAAGGGTTACAGTTGGCGAGCGTATTTCCCTGGGGTCACGCCAAGGGTTTGCTTGAAGCGTTGAGTGAAATGGCTTTGGCTGCTGAAACCGACATCCTGCGCAACCTGAGCCAGTGGCCTGCCTTGTGCTATAAATGCTTGCGCTTTTTGGATACGCAATGTGTCAAGGTAGGTGTGTGGTGGCATTCCGACCTCATCTCGGAAAACACGCAAGAAATAATAGCGGCTTAGATTGACGTGATCGGCTAATTTTGAGAGGGAAATGCTCTCTGCATAATTCTCTTCGATGTATTGGCGGGCTTTCCTGACGGCTGCACGCTCTTGAGCGAACTTAGTGCTTTTATATGAAGCTTTGATCAGTCTTTTGGTCAATTGAGCAAGGGTTGAGACAAAGAGTGTTTCGTGCTCCAGGGAACCTGAGGTTTGAGTACTGGCCTGATGAAAAGAGCGCACTAAACGCACTAATTGAGGATCGTCTGATCGAGGCTTAGAGAAATTTGGAGTACTAGAATGCCGCCCTGTGATCTCGGATATCACCCTTCGCATATGTTCGGCAGTCGGATAAAAAGCGATAAATCCATAACCCTCTTCCGATATGGGCTCACCAGTATGTACGTCACCCGGGTTAAGCAGAATCAACCCGCCAACTGGGGTGACGTGTTTTTGTTTGCCCATGATGAAGGATTGAACGCCGCGTTCGACAACGGCGATGACGTAATAGTCGTGACTGTGGCGTGGATAAGTGTGTGTGGAGTGGTAGGCCTGGAAGAGATTAAGTTTTAACTGGCGGTGATGCCAGAGGCGGCTCCATTCCTGGGTTTCCTTATTTTGCATATCGTTCTCTTTAATATAGCGCAATGAGCCGACAATGTATGTCAGAATATTGCTCTCTTATTCGATTGGGGAAGTTGATTTCGGAAATGGAGATTCTAAGCGACTACACTATCAGCTACTTTGGTGAAGGCGATACGCTCGGGATGTGAATATATGTTAAAGCGATGACCGCGGGCATAGCCTATCAGGGTGATACCTTTGCGTTGGGCTAATTCAACGGATTGCGAAGTGGGTGACGTGCGCGAGATAACAACAGAAGCACCCAGGCGAGCAGATTTTTGCAGCATTTCCGAACTGATGCGCCCGGTTGAAACGACCACGCGTGGATCAATGTCGAGGTCATCCAGCAAAAGGTGCCCGGCTAGTTTATCGAGGGTATTGTGGCGACCGACATCATCTGTGCGAATCACCAGCTTGTGACCATCGCTTATGGCGGAGGAATGCACCCCACCGGATTGGCGATAAAGTTCCTGGGCTTCAAATAGCTGGCGTATCAGACTGAGGACTTGTTGCGGCTCCAACCGGAGACTATCGGCCGGGATGGCTTGCATGTCTTCGGCCTCCACGCTGGAGTAGCCACCGGTGCAGCCGGAAGTGCGTTTCCAGCTTTTGGGTTCTTCCACATTCTTGTGCAACCATACGTCCACATTAGCTTCGTTCTTGCAGATATAGACGTCCGCGATCTCTGACTGGTCTTCGATGATGCCTTCGTTGAAAAGGAAGCCAACTGCCTGAGCTGCTAGGTCTGTGGGGCTGCACATAAAGGTCAGCCATACTTGCCCATTGACGGTCAATGAAACGGCATGTTCGGCTATCACCCCCGCATCGATCATGTTGGCCTCTCCGTGTTCGTAAGCCTGGTACTGGATGATCTCGAAAGCTTTACCCATAAGGCATCCTTTTGTTACATGAGTCCAATAGAGCAGTAATTTCTAATTCAGTTTTTCCAGGGCCACGGCAGACATCTTGTAATCCGGGATTTTTGCCTGCGGGTCGCGTGCATCTAGGGTGAGTTCGTTGGCCGCAGCCTCGGCGAAGTGGAAGGGGATGAAGACTGTGCCGGTGGGGGAGCGTTCGGTGACGAGTGTACGCACCTGAATCTCACCGCGGCGGGAGCGCACCTTGATCCAGTCTCCGGCGGCAATGCCCAGGTTCTCAGCGTCGTTGGGGTGCACCTCTACTGTTGGTTCCGGATAGATATCTTCGAGCTTGGAACGACGTGTCATGGTGCCACCATGCCAGTGATAGAGCACACGTCCGGTTGAAAGAATGAAGGGGTATTCGTCGTTGGGTAGCTCGGCAGAAGGGCGGTAATCCAGGGGAGTCAGGCGACCGCGGCCGCTGGGGAAATCATCTTCAAACAAGTATGGCGTGCCGGGGTGGTCCTCGCTGGGGCAAGGCCAGTGAACGCCATCCTCGCGTTGCAGGCGAGCGTGGCTGATGCCCTGGAAATCAGGCGTAAGTCTCGCCATTTCGTCCCAGATGGCAGAGGGATCATCAAATTCAAATCCGGCGCTTTCTTCGCGTCCGAGTTCGGTTTCAAGGCGTTGGGCCAGTTCACTCAAGATGACCCAGTCATCGCGTGCTTCTCCTGGGGCAGGCACTGCGGGTCGGATGAGCTGCACCCGGCGGTCGCTGTTGGTGAAGGTGCCGGCCTTCTCGGCGAAACTGGTGGCTGGCAGGATGATGTCGGCGTATTCAGCGGTCTCGTTAAAGAAGATATCTTGCAACAACACGAACTCCAGCGATGCCATCACGTGGCGGGCGTGGCGCAAGTCTGGCTCGCTCATCATAGGGTTTTCGCCCATCACGAAGTAGGCCTTGATGCCACCCTGTTCAGCAGCATCAACCATTTCCATAGTGGTCAGGCCAACATCAGGATTGAGTTGGATGCCCCAATCGTTCTCGAATTTACCGCGGATGTCGGGGTCATTTACAAGTTGGTAGCCGGGGAATACGTTGGGTAGGCCACCCGAGTCGGAGCAGCCCTGTACGTTGTTCTGACCGCGCAGGGGGTTAAGCCCAGTACCAGGTTTGCCAATATGCCCGGTGATGAGAGCCAGGTTGGCCAATGAGACGGCATTGTCCGTGCCGTGTACGCTCTGGCTGATGCCCATGCCCCAATAAATGGCGGCACGTTCAGCATTGGCATACATGCGGGCGGCATCGCGTATCTGGTCTGCAGGTACACCGGAAAGTCCTTCGGCCCATTCGGGGGTGCAGTCTGCCAGGCTTTTGGCATATTCGCCAAAACCTTCGGTGCGGTCGTCAATGAAATCCGAATTGTAGAGTTCTTCATGGACGATGACGTGGGCCATGGCCTGGAAAATGGCTACATCGGTACCGGGTTTCTGGCGCAGCCAATGGTCCGCGAATTCAGTCATTTCGATCTGGCGAGGATCGATCACGGCCAATTTAGCGCCATTGCGCACTACAGCTTCTCGTAAAAAGGTGCTGATGACAGGATGCGTTTCGGTGGTATTGGAGCCAGTCACGATAAAGGCGTCCAAGTCTTTCATCTCTGCAATGGAATTGGACATGGCCGAGGAACCAATGGTGAGTTGCAGACCGGCCACGGAGGCGGCATGGCACAGGCGGGCACAGTGGTCTACGTTGTTGGTGCCCAGTACACCACGCACCAGCTTCTGGAATATATAGTTGTCTTCGTTGGTGGCTTTGGCGGAACAGAAGGTGCCAACGGCATCGCCACCGTGTTGTGCCACAATAGCAGCCAGTTTTTCGGCAGCCAGGTCCAAGGCTTCTTCCCAGGTTGCTTCGCGGAAACCTTCCAGACCCACGGCTTTGCGCGGGCTTTCTCCAATGTCTTTGCGGATGAGTGGTTTTTTGAGGCGCGAGGGATGTTGCACGAAGTCAATGCCGAAACGGCCCTTGGCGCATAGGCGCCCGAAATTGGGGGCTACATCAAAGGGCGCTTCCACCCGGAAGATCTGGTCCTCTTTGATGTACATATCGATCTGGCAACCGACCCCACAATAAGGGCAGGTGCTGCGCACGACTTCCTGGGCTTCGATCATAAGAACTTCTCCAAACGATATTTACTTCCGGGGCATTTGCTTGCGCTGTTTGCGTTTTTCCTGGCGGATCTGGTCGTAGTTCAAACCTTGGTCCATGAAGAACTCGGTCTTACTGACCAGGGCATTGCTGGGGCAAACCGCCACACAGTTGCCACAGAACACGCAGGTAGTTTCGGGCATGGGGGCATCAAAAAAGGTCGAGATCTTGCTTTCGTAGCCACGTCCACCGGTGGAAAGGGAATAGGTGAATTGCAGGTCGTCGCCGCAGGCCTGTACGCAACGCCAGCACATGACACATTTCTCATAGTCACGTACGTAAAAAGGGTTGTCATCCAGGACTTGCGCGTCGCGTACTTGGGCATTCGGGAAGCGTTGTCGGTCAGCCTGGTAGTCATCCATCTGAATTTGCAAGTCCGGGGCCTGGCTCAAATCTACAGTGGCGTTGAGCATTTCTAAAATGGTGCGGCGGGCATGCTGGACACGTTCGCTATCTGTGTGGACGTGCATATCCTGGCTAACAGGCGTTACACAAGCTGGAGCCAGCACACGCCAGCCATCCACTTCTACCACGCACTGGCGGCATAAACCCTCGGAAGTAGTGGCCTCGTGATAACAGATCACAGGTGTATCTACATCAATCTTGCGGGCGGCTTCCATCAAGGTCGTGCCTTCCGCCACGCTGACGGGCTTGCCATCAATGCTCAATTTTACGGTCATGAATGCTCCAATGATAATGGGTAAAGCTTTGAGCCAAATTAATTCGGTGAAACTGTTATTTCTTCAAATAGTTCAGGCCAATGTTCCATCGCACTTAAAACTGCTGTCGCTGCGGTTTGTCCGAGGCCACACAGGGAGGCGTCGGTCATCGTCCAGCCAACGTCGTTGAGCCGTTCAAGGTCTCCGGGCAGAGCTGCACCGTGGTTGACGCGTTCCAGTATCTCAAGCTGGCGCTGGGTGCCCAACTGGCAGGGATAACATTTGCCACAGCTTTCGTGGGCAAAGAAATGGCCGAGTTCAACCAGGGCCTGGCGGATGTCACGTGTACCGTTAAAGATCATGACAACGCCCGAACCCAGAGATAGCTGGGCGGCACGCGTGTCTTCAAATGTCAGGGGCAGGTCCAATTGGGCAGGCGTGATGAAGTTGCCAGCCGCGCCGCCGAAAAGGATGGCTTGTAATTCAGCCTTGCCAACTAGCCCGCCAGCTTGTTCATAGATCAGTTCTCTCAGCGTGGTCTTTTCGGTGACTTCATAAACCCCAGGTTTGACAACATCGCCGGAGAGACAGAACAAGCGCGGTCCGGGCGAGCCTTCCGTGCCATACTGGCGATACTGGTCTGGGCCAATGCGCATGAGCAGGGATACGTTGGCAAGCGTCTCCACGTTATTGATAGCAGTGGGCTTGTTGAAAAGGCCGTGGGTAGTGGGGAAGGGGGGCTTGATACGGGGGAAACCGCGTTTGCCTTCAATGGCTTCAAACAGGGCGGTTTCTTCGCCGCAGATATAGGCTCCGGCGCCGGAGCGCATTTCCAGGTCGAAATCAAAACCTTCCACCCCCTGAATGTCTTTGCCGAGATAATTCTGTTCGTAGGCGGCAGCTATGACTTGCTCGAAGATGCGTTGGGCACGCGGGTATTCGCCGCGGATGAAGATGTAGCCTTTCTTGGCGCTGATGGTATAGGCGGCAGTCAGCATGCCTTCCAGGACACTGAAGGGGTCTTCTTCCAAGATGACGCGGTCCTTGAAGGTGCCGGGTTCTGACTCGTCGGCATTGCACACGATGTATTTGGTGTCATCCAGGGCGTTGGCAGCCCCCTCCCATTTGATGCCGGTGGGAAAGGCGGCACCCCCACGGCCCATCAGGCCTGCAGTTTTAATGTCAGCAATGACGTCTTCTGGTGATTTCGCAAGCACATTGTGCAGTCCGGCGAAGCCATCATGCTCCAGGTAGTCTTCCAGGCTGGTGGGGACAACCACCCCACAGCGGGCCGTCAGGGGTCGCTCATCACCATAGATGATGCCTTGCGGGGCTTCGGCATCGCCACTGATGAGCGAGGTGGCTTTGTCGGCTGTGGCCTGGCTGACGGGTTCTTCGCCGCGTAAAGCTGCAGGGGCGTGCTCACACATGCCCAGGCAGGGCACACTCTCAACGAAAAACTGGCCATCTGGTGTAGCCTGGTTAGGCGTTGTGTTTAATTGCGCCGTAAGTGCATCAACACTCTCGGCGCTGCCCGCCAGTGAGCAGGCGGGGCTGTCACACACTCGGATGATGGTTTCCGCAGTAGGTTTGTCGAAGAGCAGCGTGTAAAACTCGATTACGCCAGTTACATCTGCAAGGGGGACACGCAGAGCTTTGCCGATCAGGCTGGCATGTTCTTTGGATATATGGTTGTAGCGGTTTTGGGCTTCTAAAAGAGCGGGCAGCAGCATGGTACGGCCCTGAGGGGTAATGGCATGCAGATACTCTTTAAAAGTCTGGCCAATAGACTTATCGTGCAAGCTACTCTCTCCGTAAACAGAATTAATCTGAGCTCCCCTGCTAACCCGTATATCTTAAGTGATTTCTATATCCTTGTCGAGCAGTCGTGTGTATACATGTTCAGACTGGAAGGCTCTGTGAGCAAGAATGAACCAAGTCTGCTGATTGACAGTATCATATGTGAGTGGAGGATATTCGGCCAGTTTGGAAGCTCCTGGTCCGAAAATATATACTTGCCTAGTTTTTTAATCATAAGAAGGGAAAGACCATGGGAAAATCAAATATAAGTTCGTCATTTAATCGCAGGGAATTCCTGCGCATTGTAGCTGCTCTAACCAGTATTAGTGTAGTGAGTTCATTCTTAGAAGCCTGCTCCCGGATGGGCCTCATTGACTATGAGAGCGCCACTCCAGTACCAACCGATACTGAAGCACCGGTTGCGTCGCCCACAGCAGAAGAAAGCCCTACAGTCGAAGTTGCTACTGCCACCAGTGAGGGTGACCTCAGCGATGAAGATAAAGCCCAACTCGCGTTCGTGAAAACCACCGATCGTGTTGGTGGGGTGGGGCTGGCGATTGACCTTCTGGGGGTAAACCCTGTGGATGGTAAGAGTGTGTTCATCAAGCCTAACCTCAATACATCTGACCCGGCCCCAGCTGCAACTGACTCGGACATGTTGCGTGCTTTGGTAGTGAAGCTGTGGGACATGGGAGCGACCAAGATCACTGTGGGTGATCGCGCGGGGATGGGGGTCACACGCGAAGTTATGGAAAGACTGGGAATCTTTGCCATGAGCGAGGAACTCGGCTTCGAAACCATGGTGTTCGATGAACTGGAAGCCTCCGATTGGGAGATGTTTAAGGTTCCCGGTGGGCGTTGGCATCGTGGGTTCCCCTTCGCGCGACCTTGTCTGGAACACGATGCCATCGTACAGATGTGCTGCCTCAAAACCCATGGCTATGATGGCCACTTCACGATGTCCCTTAAAAACTCTGTGGGATTCGTGGCTAAAACAATTCCCGGCGATAGTTATGACTACATGGCTGCATTACACCGCTCTGCATATCTTCGCCAAATGGTTGCAGAGGTCAACACAGTTTACACACCCGCTCTCATTGTGATGGATGGTGTGGAATCCTTCGTGAATGGGGGGCCTGACTCCGGCAAACGCGTGAATTCCGAGATTGTCCTGGCTGGGACAGATCGCATAGCGATGGATGCCGTGGGTGTGGCAGTACTACGTCACTTTGGCACCACGCGTAATGTAAGCGAAGGGCCTATCTTTGAACTGGATCAGATTTCCAGGGCAGTTCAACTGGAATTAGGGATCGATGGCCCGGAGAAAATCAACCTGCTAACAGGTGATGATGATAGCGCCGCATATGCCGAGGAAATCCTCGAACAATTAGCGGCGCTATAAATTCGGATATTACGAAATGGGCTTAGCTAATTATTGTTTCGTCGAGCTTATCCTTCATTGATAGGATAACCGGCGTTGATCCAGGCACGATAGCCGCCCTGGATGGCTTTGACATTGCTATAGCCCAATTGGATCAGGATGTGCGCCGCACGGGCGCTTGCTTCTTCGCTCGGTCAGGTGCAATACAGCAGGATCTCAGCGTCCTGTGGTAATTCACCTAGGCTTGCTTCCAATTCGTCTTCAGGAATGGAAAGGGCGTTGGGGATATGTGAGGCTGCAAAGTCATCTGCGCGCCGCACATCCACGATGATGGCGCTATTGGCATCGAAGTGCGCTTTTGTCTCGGCGATTGAAATGCGCGGCACTTGGGGGAAAGGGATGTCGGCCTGGACAGGGGCGCTTTCCAACACTTCGGTGGGGGCCGCTGTTTCTGTATTTTGTCTGGGAAAAAGAATTAGAACTGTAGCGGCGATTACGAGCACACCGCCGACAATGAGCAAGAAAATAGTTCCTCTTTGTGATTTGTCCATAATGGGTATTCTAAACCAAATTTGTAAGAATAAAATGAGGCAGGGCTGGCTTTGTGCCAGCCCCGTTCTCTTGGCGCACCCGGAGGGACTCGAACCTCCAGCCTACTGATTCGAAGTCAGGCGCTCTATCCATTGAGCTACGGGTGCCAGCCTGCAAGCATGTAAGCTAATTACACTGATTTATCCGTTTTTGATTGATGTATTTTCCCAGAAACAGAGTATGTTTTTGAGCCTATATTTCTGCCTGCGCAATTTTGTCAAAGAAAAAAGGGGGGGATAAACGTATCCATAAGTGTTGCAACCTTATGTGCAATTAAATGATGATTGGAATGAGGATGACCGAAGACCTGATAAGGAAATTGCGGTCAAAGCAGAGAAATGACTATGTCAGTAATAAAATGCTCGTCCAAGTGAGGGGAGCACCCAGATGAGCGCCAGATTTATACCAAAGAATTTAGTCTAATTAAACAGGTATGAAGACCCTATTTGTCTATATTGTTGGGCCGTTCAGTCAACATTGCTGCTATTTGCATAATAGCAATGTCAATCAAGAAATCGAATACTGTAAGACTCGCAAAGCAAATGAGTTTGCTTGGAAAATGCGGTTTAAAGAAAACTTAAAAACACTTTCGTCTGGTTTCTATTTCGCCAATGAAATATTGTTTGCTATAGATCCAATTTGTTTATGTGCTAAAGTGAATTCCGCATTCTACTTTATTGTGGCGCGGCCACCGTCCATCACGATTATTAGTGTTTTCCACAGAAATTGGAACAGTACAGGGCTCGCAGCCAATGCTTGGGAAGCCACGCTCATGTAATTCGTTATAAGGGAGATCATGAGCTTTGATATATTCCCAAATCATGTTCTCAGTCCAATTGGCAAAAGGAGAGATTTTCGCAATTTGAAATTGCTTATCCCACATCACAATGGGTATCTTTCCGCGCTGAGGAGATTGGTCGCGGCGGAGTCCCGTAATCCAGGCCCGAAAGTTTAATAAATTCTTTTGCAGGGGTAATACTTTGCAAAAGTAGCAACATTTATCTGGATCCGATTCCCATAGCTTCTCACCATATTGGGCGGCTTGCTCCTCAAGGCTCAGTGCTGGTTGAATGCAACATAAGTTTAGTTCGAAATGGTCTTTCAGTCTTTCGATCAAAGAATACGTTTCTGGGAAAAGGAGCCCCGTATCCAATGTAATTACTTGCAAATCGGGTGCAATTTTCTGCAACATGTGTAAGCCAACTATGCCAGTTGGTTGGAAGCTTGTCACAACTACCAATTTTTCCTGATAGGTCTCCACAGCCCAATGAAGGATATCCTGGGGATGAGTATTCTTAAAGCCAACATAGTCGCGAGAAGGGTTCATAGTGAATAAAGCGGTTATTGGATTTTTCGGCACATCTCTATGCGTTCAAAGACATTGATGTAATTCATTCTTGAAAAGGCGAGTAGATGAGGGTCATCTGCAGGGATGTTTTCCGTATAGGTATCGAGCTTGGGGAACTTTGAATGGAGATGGGCAAGCATTTCTAACATGATTGCTTCCGGATCACCATCCTTTGTCTGAAACATGAGCCGAGATAAATTAAAGTCCGTCTTTTGGAACACCAACCAACCCTGGCCGCGACCGTTCAAACATATTTGCATCCCAAAAAGGTCATCTACATTTTGAAGGGATTCAGTTTCGTTCGTCCATGCTTGTGGGCCCTTCCGCTCATCAAGGAACGGAATTGCTTCGGCTTTCGAAAACCACTGCGCTTCAGATGCGAGTGTACCTGAAACAGGAGAAGGGGGACGTCTGAGAATAACCAGTTCACGGCTCTCGGTAAAACCCATCTTTTTAAATAGATGATGTCCTGGAGTATTACCTTTTATGACTTCGAGAATGTTGCGCGGTATGCCTGCATGGTCTGAAGCTTCCAGCATAGCCTCCATGAGCATTTCCCCGATGCCATGCCTACGATTATTGGGTAACACTCCAAGCCTTGTGATCCAGGATCGCTGAGGGCGAAGACCCAACATCCCCAAGCCAAATATTCGTTCACCATTCTTTGCTACGAAAGATTTCTCCAAATCTAGATCGTAAACCCGAATGTACTCTTGCAGCCGGGCTGCATTCATTGGCATAGGCACTAAATAGTCGACGCGCGTTTGATTGTAGGCATCGGTTAGTTCATCTACGCTGAACTGACTAGCGGGAACGAGGTTGGGAAGAGTGATAGTCATTATGCAGGATCTCTTTAGCCTTATGAAATAACAATGCGAGATTGCCAGTAAGCACGCCGATCCAAAACAATTTGATGGCTGTGGATAACAAAAGTCCCCAACTATGTGTCAGAGCTGATGTTTCTCAGGACAACTTCCATAAATGGAGTCACCTGATAGGGTTTGCTAATGTAATCGTCAAAGCCATACGTTTCCGCCATTCTTCGAGCAGTATCCTGTGGCCACGCTGTGCATGCGATAATGGGAATCCCTTCTAGCTCGCTTTCCGCATGCAGTAAGCCCACTAAAGTTTGCCCATCCACATCCGGCAACCCGAGGTCGAGCAAAATCAGATCAGGTTTATGCTCCAAAGCCATGTGCCTGCCGGTTTGTCCATTCTCGGCGATTACAACATTGAGGTCATGTTTCGCGAGTATCTTGCGTGCAAGATTAGCACTATCGGGAATATCTTCAATGACCAATACAGTTTTCATGATTTTTCCTTGGTTCTCTACCTTTGCTTCTGGTACGGCAAAAACTTCTGATGGTGCAGTATTTGAGTTGAGGTTCTTATTCAATAAAAAGAGATGCACATTTTGCACAATCGCCATAGGGTGCAGATTTTCTTTGGAACCAAGCAAGAGGCAGGTTGGTTCAATAGCCTTATAGGTTGGGACGTTCGCTTCCCTGGACAAGAGCAGTAGAGTTGGAATATGCGGCTTTTCGAGAACTATCTGGTTTATTGTGTCGGTTGCATACCGATCGTCCACTCCAATAATCGTAAGTTGCGGCGTGCAAGTAGAAAGGAATGTCAATGCTTGTTCAAGTGTTGTAGCAACTAAAACTTCAACACCTAATTGAGTTTCCAACATCCTTCTAATTAAGCGGGCGTCATCGGGATCTTCATCTATTAACAGTATTGCTGAAGAGTTGTCCTTTAACGTAACTGAGCCATTTAGCACCGATCCACCATCTGGTAAATTTCTGAACTCTGGTTCTGGTGGAGGCAAAGTCTGGTTCGAGAAAATGTAATTCAAATTTTCTTCAGACTGTAGCACAGCAACTGGATTCTCGACTGATTCACTTATTTGAGCGTCACCATTCTCAACACCGGGATTCGCTCTTTCCAGTTGACCTACGATTTCTTGCTGATTGCTTGATGATTTTTCTTTGTCCGGAAAGTATCGTTCAACCATTTCGATCAGTTCGGGCACATTAATTGGTTTGGAGAGATAATCATCACAACCAGCTTCCAGAAAGCGTTCTCGGTCCCCACGCATTGCAGACGCTGTGAGAGCTATCAGGGGAATATGCTCTAAATCTTTATCTGCCTTTACCTGCGTAGCGATCTGAATGCCATCCAGGTGAGGAAGGGCAATATCCAGAAGGACAAGAGGCGGCTTTAGATCGCGAATCATTTCATAGCCTAGTAGCCCGTCTTCCGCTTCAATGATCGTGTATCCATGCCCGCCAAGTATCTTGCGCACGATTCGGCGGTTATGCATGTTATCTTCAATGTAAAGAATTGTTCGGTCATCCATAAGCCTTATGAATTTCTTTCCATTTCAAGGACGGCTTCTACATGGGTTACCAGGTTGTTGCGGTCCAAGCCATCTTTGGGCCAGACCGACTCAGCATTTTTATGAAGTTCAGCACGCATTTGTGGGTCAAGTTCTTTGGCAGAGACAATAATTACTGGAATATGCGCTGTCTCTTTCTGGGTGCGTAGTTCTTTAAGAACCTCTTCTCCACGAATGTCGGGGAGAACCAGGTCCAGGATGATAATGTCGGGTGCAACCTCTCTAGCTGCATTGAGGCCTGTGCGGGCAGAGTGGGTTTCGATAACCTCAAAGCGTTGGCGTATCTCTAAAAGTCTGCGCATCAATCGACTGTCCCAGACATTGTCGTCGATCACCAGAACCTTTGGATGCTTTTCGAGGCCAAAATCACTGATCAATTTCTTGTTTTGCTCCTGGGGAGTAGGGTCGGAAACCAGCTCCGCTTCATCACCAAGAAGCTCTACAACGTAATCGACCAATTGCCGGGCATCGAAGTTGCCTTTTTGCCAGACGGATTGTGCGTTGCCCCGCAAGGCTTCTTGCTGGTCGGGGTCCAAATCCAATCCCGAGATGATGATGGCAGGAATTTCTTTGGTTCTCTCATCGCTCTTGAGTTCTTCCAAAATGGAAAACCCATCCATATCCGGCAAACGAAGGTCGAGGATAACCAGTTGGGGTTGCCGTTGTTTGATCAGGTCAATGCCCTCAGCGCCACTGTAGGCTTCAAAAATACGGTAACGTTTATAGCGTTGCAGCAACTTGCGGATTAGCCGACAATCCTGGGGATTATCATCAACAACGACAATTGACGTTACTTGCTCATCAAGTTCCCGTATCGCATCACTAAGCTCTAAAGGTGAATTTGATTTGGTTTCTGAATCTCCCAAATCCAACTCGATGATGTAGCGGTCTTCAAGGGCATGTTTTTCTGCACTAAAGGTATGCCCGGAGCAATTTATCACGACGGATTCTTCTGGGTCGATAAAGTTTTGCGCCAGGAGCTTCTCGAAACCGGCAAAGGCAACGCTGGCAGCAGGCTCGACGGACATACCCTCGATGCGTGCCAGCCGGCGCATTGTTCGAAAAGCATCGCCATCGCCGACAGATACCATGGCCCCGCCATATTGGTCATTAGCCTCTTTGAGGATCTGGTAACCCATCCCAGGGTCACCTGTCCCCAAAACAGTGATGAGTGTGTCTGGAACGATAGCATTGGCATCGGCAAGACCTTGCTCCCAGGCTTGGACCATAGGGGCACAGCCATCAACTTGCACAACCCCGATCTTCGGCACTCTGTCAATGATCTTGGCTTCGAAAAGCTCTTTGAAGCCTTTCAAAACTCCAATGGGGCCCAATCCACCAGATACGGCTTGAATGTACCAATCAGGGGCCTGCCAGTCTAACTGCTCAACGATCTCAAAAGCGACGGTTTTCATGCTCTCTTTGTTGGCAATGGCTTTGGCTCCGGCATCACAGTAGATGCCGCGATGGGCCGCAAAATTGGCGGCCACTTTCTTGGCCTGGTCATAGGTCCCGGTGACCTTAACCACCTCAGCCCCATATAAAGCCAGTTCGCGCATCTTCTCGGATGGCACACTGCTAGTGAGAAAGACCCATAATTTGATGCCAGCCTTGGCACAGTAGGCAGCGTACGCCGCGGCGGCGTTGCCAGCTGAAGCCAGTACCACTTCATCGACCCCATTGGCCTTCAAAGCATTTACGGTAAGAGCAGCCTGGCGGTCTTTAAATGACCCGGTTGGATTTTGACGTTCGTCCTTGATCCAGATGTGGGCATGCCCCAATTCTTCTTGAAGGTTTTCGGCACGCAACAAAGGAGTCCAGCCTTCATTGAATGAAACCATGCCGGTGTCTGGCACAAATGGAAGCAATTCCTGGTAACGCCACAAGTTCGTAGGGCGTTTGGCAACACGCTTGGGCCAATTGGCCGGTAAGCTGCTCAAATCATTTACCGCGTCTGTCCATGCCCCATCACAGCTTGGGCATGCGGCGGGAAATAATTGTGCTGTGCGTTCCTCTCCGCATTCAAGACATCGAACGCCTTTGAAGAGTGTGTTTACCATCGCAAATTCCTATACAAGGCTACGGCATAGAGCATCACATGCTCTATGCCGAAATTAGCTTTCATTGAAATATGACTAACCTGCCGTCAACTGCTCAAATCCGTCACTTCTTTGTTGCCATTTGTTTCTGCTTGTTTTTCGAGAACAGTACTTGTTTGTTCATGTGAACTACCATTCGTTTTAGAACGATTGGCAATGATGACATCGGCACTTATCCGAGCCTCAACGGGCAACTTCACAGAGAAGGTAGAGCCTTTACCTAATTCACTCTGGACATCGATGATGCCCCCATGCAAGTCGACCAGGCTGCGAGTGATCGCCAAACCCAGTCCGGTGCCTTCTTCGGGCCGTGCAATGGAACCATCGGCCTGCCGGAACTGCTCAAAAATGACTTGCAAGTCTTTTTCACTGATGCCAACCCCGGTATCTTCAACACTGACCTGAACATAGCCATCCGTTCGGGCGGCCTTCAATGTAACCGTGCCTTCCTCGGTGAATTTGACGGCATTCGATACCAGGTTGTTCATGACCTGAGTAAGACGTCCCTCATCAGCCGTGATGGCAGGTAAGTCTTCTTCGACCTCGATTTGCACTTCAACAGGCTTGTTGACCAGCAAACCGGCATTGCTCTTCTGCACATCTTGCAGCAGCGACTTTACATCGATCTCGCTGAGTTCAAAGATCATGCGTCCTGCTTCTATCTTGGCCAGGTCGAGGATATCGTTGATGATGCGTAAAAGTTCACCACTGTTCTGCTGGATAGCCAGTACATCCAGGCGTTTTTCTTCTTCCAACTCCCCATCCAAACCCATGAGCAATACATCGGTATAGCCAATGATCGAGTTGAGCGGCGTGCGCAACTCATGGCTCATGTTAGCCAGGAATTCGCTCTTGAGGCGGTCACCCTGGATGATCGAGTCTTCCGCCTCTTTACGCCCAGTGATATCCCGGAAGTACCAAACCCTGCCATAGAGGGTTTCATCTGAGCCGACCATGGGGGCAGAATAGCCATCATAGGTCGAGCCATCTTGCAGGTGGACTTCTTCACGCTTTTTCTCGTCACGATGTTCAACCAGGTAATTCATGAGTTCCGAGAATTTTTGAGGATTACTCAATTTCTCGAGCACAAGATCAAGGGCTGGCTTACCTGATTCTGATTGCATGCTTTCTTCGGGGATTGCCCACATCTCCATAAAACGCTGGTTATATGAAATGGTTTTGCCTTCTTGGTCCACAACCAGAATGCCGTCCAGGGTGGCTTCCTGCTGCGTTTTCAACAGAGTGTTTTGGAACTGGAGGGCTTTTTCTGCCTCTTCCCTCGCAGTAACATCGCGGACGGCAACCACCCGGGCATCGCGTCCTTGATAGACCATCTCGCGTGACTCAAGCTCAGCCGGGAAAGCCGTACCATCTTTGCGCACACCCATTACCTGGTAGGTACCCTGGTATTTCGTGCGGAGTTTTTCAACGACCATTTCGTGGTACTCAGGGTGTACTAGAACTTCAATGGCATTCTCACCAATGAGCTCTTGCGGTGTGGCTCGCCCGACCATATCGGCCATGGCCTGGTTGGCTTCCACAATTATGCCGTCATGGTGGATGATCAGACCCTCAAGTGAAGCTTCTGAGAGCGCGCGGAAGCGATCCTCGCCCTCTTTGACGACCTGCTGGGTCTTTTGCTGTTCGGCGAACAGGCGGGCTGTTTCCAGGCTCGTGGCGATTTGTGATCCCAGGGTCATGAAGGTGTCTGCATCTGCCTCTGTAAAGCGTCCCGGGGTCTCGTCCTGCATGTCGAGCACGCCAATAACCTGGCCTGCAGCTACGAGCGGTACGGCCAGTTCGGCACGTGTATCCGGCAGCAAAGGATTGGGCAAGTGGTCGGTTTCTTTAGAAACGTCGACCACCAGGGATGGCTGAACCTCACGGGCAGCGCGTGCCACAACGCTGTGCTCATGATCCAGCGGGATACTGTGGCCGCGTTCTTTGAGCACCAGGCCGACCTGGCCGGAACCGGCTTCAACGATGAGTTGATTGCTTGCCTGGTCCACGAGGTAGACGTGCACGTGGTAGAGGCTAAAGCGGCTCTGCATGAGCACCACAGCCTCATTGAGCAGTTGTTCGGGGTTCAGGATCGCACCGAGCTGGTTGGCTACAGTAGCAGACTGGCGCAACTGGGTGGTGAATTTCTCCAATTCACTCGTGCGTTGATTGATCTGGTCCAGCAACTCGTTATTCTCGAAGAGGAAGGCGACCTGCTCAGCCATGGTCTCAAACACGACCACACTGTCATCGCGGAAGCGATTGGCAACGCGGTCCTGGATGTCGAGTGCGCCGATGACGCGATCTTCTAGTTTTAGGGGAACCACCAACTCAGATTGCGTATGTGGTAGCAACGGGTTGGGCAAGTGATTGGGGTCCTTGGTCACGTCCGATACAAGCACCGATTGACCGGAATTGATACAGGTCGTTACCAGTGCGGCGTCGCTTAGCGGGATCTGGTGACCGCGCCCCAGCAACTGGCGACCGGCATAACCGGTGCTTTCACGCAACACTGCGTTTTCACCAGCATCATCCACCAGGTATACCTGGGCGTGATAGACGTCGAACTGGTCGAGGATCAGGTTGACCAGCAGATTGAGGAAGTCATCCGGTGTGGTACGTTCCGATGCTGCGAAAGCTACACGCTGGGAGGCCTCCATCTCAGTAGCACGCTCGCGCAACTCTTTGGTGCGCTCTTCAACCGTATCTTCCAGCCCTTCCAGCGTGCCCTGGAGTTGGGCTGCCATCTGGTTGAAGTTCGTTGCCAGAACGCCGAACTCATCTCTTGACTGGATATCTGAGCGGGCAGTTCTGTCGCCTTCACTGAAGCGTAACGTAGTCTCCTGCAATTTTTTGATAGGATTGCTAACATTCCGTGCAGCGATGAAACCCAATACAAGGGCAAATACAAAAATCGCTCCCATTGAAGCGATGTTGTTGGTCCTGGAAGTACTTGCCAGTTGCTCAGCAGCCTGGTCCTTTGCTTCAAGCTCTTCATCTTCATCAGCGATCGCCTGCCCAACAATGGTTTCCATATTGTCTTCGGCAACTTCCAGGTCTTCAAGCGTCTCGTCCATTTCAGAGAGTGCTGCCCCGCTTTGCTTCAAAGCGATCAACGCAGTGGCATGTTCATTGATTGAAACCAAAGCAGCGGACATCTCTTCCGCATAGTCAGTTTCTTCGGCTTCACCCTCTTCTTCAGCGACACTGGCGTACTGTGTGATCAAATCCGGTATTTTGGCAGCGGCTTCTTCGAATTCCTCCAACTCTTCCGCTTCACCACCTAATGCAAAGGAGAGTGCCTCAGCCTGTAACTTGTTGGCTTCCGCCCGGATCTCTCCGAGGGTCTCTAATTGGGGAACCGACTCGTGGAGGACATCTTCGAAGGAATCTGCCACTGAGGTCAATGCGCTCAAGTTGATGAGACCGATCCAGAGTACCAGGGGAGCAATGCTCATGAAGGTAATAAAAAGCCTGGCGCGAACACTCAGGTTCAAGCTCGGAAGTTTGAACCTCCTCTTCTTTGCAGGAGGCGGGGTTTCAACTTCTGATTGGGATTTCTTAGTTTGAGTCCTGCCCTCTGGAGGTACCTCCGGGGTGGAGCTCAAGGCTCCTGTACCGAATACCTGAGGCGGTTTTTCCGGGGTGGTCCCGTCCTGGTCGATGGAGTGATCGTCGTTCATAGTGGTTCCTTTTGATAACTAGCTAATAGCAAATGTCGTGCCATTGACCATCCTGTTGTCATTGACAAGACGATCTATGAGAGAAGTCAGGGTTGCAAGGGAAACAGGCTTTTCCAAAAAGAGTTCTTTGTCGATCTCTTCAATCTCGAAGCGATATTGCCCAAAGGCAGAAGCGACCACAGTTTGCGTGCCGTTTGTAGCAAATAAGTCCTTATATTCAACCAGCAGGTCTGTGCCGTGTTGCTTGCCGATGCGCACATCACAAAGGAACACATCATACGGGTTTGAGTTGATTAGACTCCGTGCCGCTTCCATGCTCTGGGCCGAGTCGACCTGGTAGCCTTTGGCATTTAGCGCTTTAAAGTAAATGTCATTCAATACGGGGTCATCTTCAAGAATAAGGATTCGAAAACTTTTCATTTTGTGTCCGATTTTAAATTCTTGATGGCGCGCTTGGTGCTTTCTTTGAGGTCAGCTTTTTTCTCTGTGCTCAGGTCATCGTATTTGGGAGTAATGGAGGCTGTCTTGGGTTTTTTTATGAGACGGTCAATAAGTGTGAGCAAAGATTCCAGATTGAAGGGTTTTTCCAGGAAAAAGTCAGCCCCCAGCGCCTCCGTTTGATATCGGTACTCCCCATGTGCAGAAGCCATTACGATCTGTGTGCCGAGAGCTTCCAAACGATGCTTTTGTTCTGCCAGGACCTGGGTGCCGCGCTCTTCCCCGATGTGAATATCACAAATAAAAACAGCATAGTGTTTATGCTGTAATAAGGCGCTAGCCTCGCTTATGGTAGCTGCCAGGTCTACGTCATAACCCTTTTTCAGCAATGCCTTCGAGTAGATCCTACGCAGGTCGGGGTCATCTTCGACTACGAGGATACATTTCGATGGCACGACATTGAGGTCCTCTTTGGAGGGTTTATTGATCAGGTATTGGATAGCTGGCAATAACTCCAAAACCACATGTGTCTTGGCCACGAATAGGTCCGCCCCCGCCTTTAAGGCAGCCGTGCGATATGCATCGGCACTATGCATGCTGAGGGCGATTATGCCCACTTCGGGGAGAATCGTTCGGAGTTGGTGAATGACCTCGATGCCTGACATTTCTGGCATAACGAGGTCGATGAGGACAATGTCCGGGTTGACTTCCTGAGCCTTAGTTATTGCTTCCATCCCACTGTTAAAACATGCAATAACGCGTAACTCTTCATTTGACTCCAAGAAATTTGAAGTCACTTTTAAGAATTTAGAATTGTCATCAACCAGCATAAGAGTGGTTGTTTCCATGTTAATCACCTTGGAGCCGCTGTTCAGAGTGAGTGTGATTGCGGTGTCAGCAGCTACTCAAGACAAATAAATCTACGTATACCCGCAGAAAATATAGTACTTAAGTCTATAGCCTGAGTCGATACGAAAAGTTCGTAATAAGCTCGTATTTACCCCTATTACCACCTACAATTGTGAAAGGTGGCACGAAATTAGTGAATTTTTGTACTACTGGTTCTTTGGAAGGATAATTAGTTGAGTTTGAGGGGATAGCCTGACAATCTGCCTGAACACATGCAGGCCATTTAAGCCTAACAACATAAGATCAAGTAAGGGGATTTTGGGGGATACTTAATAAAAAATAGCGACCCCAAGGCCGCTATTTCTGAAAGATTATAAATCTACTTTTTATGTTGAATCACTTGGAGTGTTTTTCCAACATATTTTCAATTTCAATGTGCATCATGCGATCAACTAATTCTACGTTCAAACCTCCGACATGCACCATCGCTTCAACATAATTAATGAAGTAGCCTTCGGCGATTAAGCCAGCGATAACATCCGTCAAACGCTTGAAGGCTCCGAAGATTTCCTCAACTTGATCAAGGGGAAACTCCTGCAAACACTTTCCTAGAAATAATTGCTGGACGCGGCTCATCATTCCAAACATGTATGGATTAGATACCTTTCTCTTTATATGAACGAGACCAACAAACCATTGATGATTCCAGAAGTCTTTTGGGAGTTCTCCACTCGTGACTTCGAAATACCAGTTTCGTAATGTCTCTTCACGATCTGGGCGCTCACCTTTTCTGAAGACTTCAGAGGTTGAACTGTAGCCAAAGAGAGTATCGTAAAAGTCTTGTACGATCTCATCTCCCCATGACTGCGTTTGATCTTTATGTTTTTTCAACACAGTGTTATCTTCGTCAGTAAATCCTGTTAGCGTTACCAGGTGACCATAAATCTCATCCATACATGCTCCTTAGATTAATCTGAATAGTCAGCAGATTCAGTTTTTTGTCTAGCGACCATACAAACAAACATATTTGTCCATCAATTCATCAACTTCTTCTTTTGATAATAAATCCTGGTCGGCAATATTCACGGCTCCAGTACTGGATTTACAAGCAATCTGTTGAAAAGATTCTCCGACTTTTCCCCTGCGCATACCCTGGTGAATACCACAAAATGCGGATACCCATGCTCCCCCAAGCTCATTGGCTTCATCAGCAAGTATCGTTATTTCTTCAGGTAATGTATTGCAGCAAGATTCAAAAGATTCAATAGTATCTGTAAATGGACAGGCAGCGAGAGCTACAATTCCAGGCTGGATCTCATGTCCTTCACCTTCTAATTCTTCAATGCCTAGCTCCGAGTAGTCGGCGATTCCTTTACCCAAATTACGCAACATCCCAATCGCTTGTTTATCAAACAGGGCATAGTACTCTCGAATTAAGTGAACAAGGGAAGCTTGTCCCATATCGTATTTTGTCATGATCAGTTCCTTTCAGTATGATGTTAGTAATGTTAAAGGATCGTGAGCAACTGATCCACCATTCCTCGCACTTCAGCAAAAGCCATTCCCAAATTTATCTCCTTGGGAGTTATGCCAACAAAGAGGGTATTTGTATCCAAAGCGGTCACAATAATATTGCCATCTTCGCCTTGAATAAGTGTCTGCCGGAACTCGCCCCGATCGAGTTGACCAGTGCTACGCACACTTAATCCCAAAATGGCGGCGGAGGATGCTCCCACCATATTTTCATCCAGTGTTTTTTGCGGAATATTCGTCGAGTAGACTAAACCATCTACACCGACTACAGCTGCCCCGGTGATGTCGGCAGAAGTCTCGAGTAATCCTTTTAAAGCTTCTGAGAGCAATTCGCTCTTCTTTTTTGTTGCCATAGGTGTCTCCTTTGTATCAATAGCAATAGCGGATTGTTGGCTTTCATCGAAACGGCGCGCTCCTTCAAGCAGGAGCCCGGACCAGGATCGTTGTATGGTCTCTTCTGGTGATTGCACGTCATTTTCTAGGGTGAATTTGCCATCCTCCCAAGCAAGCATTTGGAAAAAAGCTTCCTCCCCCTGTTCGTCAGCGAATGAGGCATGGACGACCTTACCACTGGCAAAATAAACGGAAGCATGATTCCCGTTACGTTCGATTATTAGTTTTGCTGTTTTATTGTCCTGACAAACATGCTGAACCAGGTCAGCCACAGCCATGTCTTGTAAATTACCTTCCATTTCATTCAGCTTCCATGAGGCTATAGGCTCCAGGCCTGCTTAATATTGTTGACTGCGATGTTCGTAAGCCGACGATAGGTTTGTCTCTTGTCTGCAACCATGACAGCCAAAACCAATTCATGACCGTTAGCGTTAAACAGTCGGCATACGAGTTTGCGACCTTCCATGTCAAACATGGTGATTTCATCAGTTTGGCCAAAACCGAGCTGGTTCCGTACCTGGGCAGCAGTTTTCTGAAGCAGCGCCACTACGGCTGCTTGTTTGGTGGAATCTTGGTCGGCCATGGCTGCAGAGGCAATTGGGAAACCATCTCGATCGGTAAGGACTGAAACAGGGAAATCACCTTTTTCATTCATTGTGTTCAAGATTTCAGCTAATTCCGCGGAACCAGTCCTGGGTAAGTCATTATTCATATCACTCTCGCGTTGTGGGGACAGGGCTAACTAATTCTTTTTGAATGTTTTGAAGAACCCCATTGAGTACTACTTTTAGTGTATCGAAAACTCCTTGTCCCTGAAGGGCCACGGCCTTGGTTGTGGGGTAACCATTCAATGACATTTGTCTACTTAGAATTTTAGAAGGGAGCTTGGTAGTTAGATCTTGTTTGTTGAACTGAACAACGACTGGAAACTGTGGACATAGTAGTTCCAGTGAACTAAGATGCTCGAACATATCGTTCCAGGCCTCAATATTTGCCCCTAAAGATAGCCTGGATGAGTCCGCAACAAAAACTACCCCGTCGGCTCCACGCAAAACTAATTTGCGGGTGGTTTCATAAAATGGCTGCCCCGGGACAGTATAAAGATGGATTTTTGGAGTTAGTCCAGAAATTTTTTCTAACTCCATTTGCATAAAATCAAAAAACAGGGTGCGGTCCCCTTGAGTCTTCAGCGAAATCAATTCACTTTTCTTCTGTGAAGCAGTATTGCCATGGATAAATTCTAAGTTCGTGGTTTTACCGCTTAATGCAGGCCCACAGTAAACAATTTTCAGGTGGAGTTCGCGCGAGTTCCAATTAATCAGCATTACCTATTCCCCACTATCGCCAAGCCATATCGAGTCAATGGCGTCCCTAACTTGCTCACTCATTGTCTCTTGATTAAATTCAAATTGCTCAACTTCCTCACGGTCCGGCAATATCTCAAGAATCTCTTTTAATCTCTCGCAAACTTCCCTCATTTTTAATCGCGACCACCCTAATGGCACGTGAGAGAGAACTTGGACTAGAAGCACCAGGTGAGGCCCTGCTTCTGAAACGATCATGTTGGTCTCTTCCCCTTCACGCATGATGGTCTGGTGTTCTCTATATTCACCAGTTATCCGAGCCATCTCTCGGCTTGCAGCTATGTCTCCAGCAACGAGGGATCCCAATGCCGCGATGCTGTTATCGCCTCTGACCCCAGCGATAGTAACAATTTGGCCTCTTGTGTCCGCTAGCAGAATAAAATGTGCAGGAAGATCATTTAATAGATCATTTAGCACTTGATCAATTTCTTTTTGCTGGGACGGATATATAGTTACCCCGCTACGCAAATCAAAATTTTTTCTGGGATCATTTGGTTGCGTCATCGAAGAGTTCATTGATTTACCTGATCCTAGCCTTATTTCCAATACACTCCTTATTTAAGCTGATCGAAAGTGCATGGATTAGATTATGATGAAATCACTTTCCACCATTGGGAAAAATGGACTGAAATGTGATATTCGAGAATATAGTACATTTGTCTATAGCGCGAGTCGATACGAAAAATTCGTAATAAGCTTGTATTTATCCCTATTTCCACCTACATTTGTGAAAGGTGGCACGAAATTAGTGATTTTTTGTACTACTGGTTCTTTGGAAGGATAAGCCCCCGGCTCAAGGCTACACGATATAGCTCTGCCTGGTTTTCTAAATTTAGCTTTTGCATGATATGCGTCCGGTGTGAATCAACCGTACGTTCACTGATAGAGAGTTGCGCAGCGATCTCTGTGCGGCTATGCCCCTCTGCCAACAGTTGCAGCACCTCTCGCTCACGTCCGGACAATGGCTTCCAGGGATCGAATTGGCCAGTCTCGATCTTCTTCAGGTAATCCTCTAGCTCATTTTCAGATAACGGTGGGCTAAGGTATCTACGACCGGCAAGCACTTCCCGGATGGCAATGACCAGATCTTGAGAGGCCGTGGCTTTTAGGACATAGCCCTGAGCTCCGCTATTGATAGCCTCCACTACATAAGCTGTCGTACCATGCATTGAAAGGATAATGATTTGAACATGGGGGGATTGCCTGACAATCTGTTTGGTCACATCCAGGCCGTTTAAGCCCGGCAGCATAAGGTCAAGGATAAGGACGTTGGGGGATAGTTGTTCAACGCAATCGGCAACCTGGATGCCATCATCTGCTTCACCAACAATGTTGAAATCTGGTTGAGTTTCCAGCACACGCCGCAACCCTTGCCGCACAATAGAATGGTCGTCTACGATCAGGATTTTCGTTTCATCCATAGACCGAATCCCGAATACTAATCCCTTTATTTACGGGCAATTTTGCCAGTACCTGTGTGCCTGTCCCCGGAGCTGAAATCAATTTTAATTCTCCTCCCAGATTCAAAGCTCGCTCACGCATGCCGACTAATCCAACCGCTTCCCCTGTAGCCATGGTTTTCTGGTAAGAAAAACCATCTCCATGGTCCTCAACCAATATGACCAATATTTCATTGTCTAAGACCAATTGAACCTGTGCTTCTTTTACATCGGTATGGCGGGCTATGTTGGTTAAACACTCCTGTACAATGCGGTAAGCCGCTGTTTCCAGATCCTGGGGGAAACGCTGTTGAATGTCCTGATGTTGAAAATGTACGTTTACGCCAGTTTGGGACGTATAACGATCAACATACCACATCAAAGCCGGTAACAATCCTAAGTCATCCAGCATACCTGGGCGCAGGTCAAGCGAAAGTTCCTGCACGCGTGAAATCAGTTCGTGAATAGACTCCTGCGCGAATTGGAGGTCTTTGTTACCTTCGATCCGTTGAGTAGGATGATTCATCTCAAGCGTGATCTTTAATCCCGTAAGAGCTTGCCCGATTTCGTCGTGGAGTTCTCTGGCGATATGCCGGCGTTCATTTTCCTGCATCTTAACCATATGTTGAGATAAGCGATGCAGTCTTTCCCAACCCAGTTCAGCTTCTCGCTGCAATAAATCCTGCGTAATAGCTACAGAAAGCGAACTCGCAAGTTCACTTACCTGTTGGGACTGCCTGGATTCAAAATTGTTGGCTGCTTTTGAAAGAATGATTAAAACCCCAAAAAGCTTCTCCTGGCTAACTAGTGGACATTGGACATACGAAAATATTTCTTGGTCCAAAAAGCTTTTATCCAGAGGTGAGGGATTGATCAACCTGCGGAGGTCATTCGCAAGTACAGCTTTCCCTTCTTCTAATCGTCGACGTGGAAACGCATTTAGCCGGAACGACTTCCCACCCCACATATCTTGGTCAAAATCAAAATCTGTATCAAGCACATCAGCCAGTGCTGTTTCATAATCAAAATGAAATATTAGCGATCCGTTGCAATTAGTGATGAGGTGGCGAATGTTATCAAAGACAATCCCAGTAATCTTCTCAACAGGCTCTCCTTTTAGGATCGCCTGGTTGATGGTATGCAGATTGTCCGAACTCCCTAAGGCCTCAGCATATTTAGTCCGGTCATGTTCTTCGACTTCTGGATGAGATGGCATCTGGTGTTTTTCCCGTAACTTTGTCTCAAACGTTTGCGCTTATTGTATCAAGGGGATTTCGACGCTGCACCCACCAAAAACGCAAGGTTACAAGAAGGAGCAAAGCTGCAACAGCAATGTACATATATTCAATCCCAGCCAAAGCATCAATCAGGGAAAAGGCCAACAGGGGCCCAATGGCTGCCCCAGCATCAATGGCGGTATTAAAAAAGCCGACGAACAAATGGGGGCGGTGTGTACTGGATGCCAGCCCGCTGGCCGCTGCGTTGCCTGTGACAAACATCCCAGATCCGGCAATGAAAACACAAACGAGAGATAAAAGCAGCGCTATGCCATCCAATTGGACAGCCCCAAGCATGCCCAAAAAGATAACAAGAGCAAGTATCAGCATGGTTGGTGCTTGCCCGATTCCATCAGATATGCTGCCGATCAACGGTGCAAAGAATAGGTCCGCAGAAAAACGAGTGGCTAATAGCGCCCCTGCCAAAGTACCGATGCCAAGGATCGAAAAGTCTGCACTGAGGCGCGAGGCCAAGAAAAGGGAAGCAGTCGCTACTAAAATCCCTTCAAATAGGATATTCACAAACCCCAAAATGGAGATCCAACGCCGCGATGTGTTTCGAAGTGCAAACTGCAATCCTGTCAGCGTGCTACTCCTTGCTATCTTGCTGACAGTTTTCTTTTGAGGCCAGGACAATCGGAGTGTGGCAGGTATAACGAGGGCACTAAAGACTGCAATGACGAGCACAGTATTTGAATAACCAAACCGGTCATAAAGCACTCCCCCTAACAATACACTCGCAGCGCTTCCCAATCGCATCCCGCCCCATAAAATTCCCATTAGGCGTCCCTTGATGTTTTCGGGCGCAGACCACACGGCCAGATAACCACCATGCCGAAAAACAGACCAAGCCAGGCCCCACCCGATTCGGGCTAACAGAAAAGCCATAAAACCCCAACCAAGACCATACATCAATGTCGTGATAACGCTCAATATACTGGCAAAGATAAAAGGCAAACGGGGCCCAAGGCGCTCAAAGGTCAGGCTGGCCCAGGTGTTCGACAATAGACGAATAATGCGATTGGCACTGAGCAGAACCCCAACCAAACCTAGTGGGATGCCGAGGTTTACAGCTTCTAGGGGCAGTAGGCTGTACATGAGGGAGTTGCCCATATTGGCCAGTGCTAAGACAAGTGCTATTTGCCCCACGAACCGGGCTGGGCGATGAACTGATTGATTTAGGGATGACACAAGGTTATTGTAAGCTTGCTACGTCATAGAGCAGCAGAGCTAACCTTTTTGTTTATCAGAATATTCTTCTCTCTTGTGCAACTACGGTGAAACCTACTTAAAAAATTAATTGATGAAGTGGAATTTACAGACTGTTTTCCCTCTGTATTTTCCTAATACTAGTAGTCAGTTTTATTGTTCGCGTGTCGCACATTCGTTGATGGTGCGAAATGGCATCCAGATTTTGTAGGGCAGTCCAAATTAACCTAACTTTTACCAGTTGCAAATCTCCGCCTCTGGTGCAGATAGAAAAGAAATTGTGGAAACAGTATTTTTTATAGACGCTTGATGAACCCATATATGAGGATTTTAGTCTACATAGACCCTATATTCAGCTGACACAGATGCTTTCGGAAGAACTGGGTCCCCAACCTACTGATTCGAAGTTCTCAAGGAGTGCGCATTTCCTGTGTATATGGGGGATAATAAGTACTCCAATCCCACATATGCGGGTAAGAAGTCGATTGAAGTGGATAGATGGTATATAAACTACTCCGGTTGCAGTAAACGTGTTCATATACGGTAAAAGGTATGGTAACCAGTAACCTTAGTATTATAATAGGAACCAACGCTAATGACGCCTAACAACCTCATTTGGGACGGTCTAGGTTCACCCGACTTCCCTATATAATACCCCCGAGATTTAGGGGGAATAAGTAAATTTATCTAAAACCACATAGTTAGCTTTCAGCAATTAAATTCGTATCGCGGTTGGTTGAGGGGGTACCTTGGAGAGTATTTCCGTGATCACTATTTCATTGTCTAAATCGATTATAAAAAATCCAATAGGGGAGCGAAATCGACATCAAAGTATTTGGGAAGCAACGTCCAATATCATCTGCAATGTCTAGAAAAGGATTTTGCTCTCCAGGCAGAGGCTCCGTTATGGTTACTCATGACCTAGATTGGACACCAGCTTCTTATTATTTGCTTCTGATTGGTGTAGCTAAGGGATTCTTGGTGGGCGGGGAGTGTTCAGAATTCGCATTTGTCTTTCAGCCACTGAAGTGAAAACTGGTGGCCTCTTTCTAGTACCCTTCAATATTTGAGTTGATATGCAAATTAGTTGCTTAGTTTCTTCATTAAAGGCCTCTGATTCTAGTTTGATTCATCCAACTAAGAATCCCTACAATTTGATCTCTTGTATCTCTAATTGCTTCTAGCGATTCTAATCCGCAAGAGATTCGAATATATATTTTCCCTCGATTGTGTATTAGGAACGTTGTTTTATTAAATCCAAAACTTGTTCTAACCCACGGCTCAGTAAAGTAATCATTATATACGGAGTACCAGAATTTGTTTTCTAATACAGCATATATTAAATCTTTCCCTCTGAGGTTTTCATAATCTCGTTTTGGTAATCCTAACCTAGGGAAGCCTTTTGGAATTAGGTCTTTTGCTTTTTCACTCTATTCATTATTGATTTGAAGCCAGATGATATTTGTAGGGTCAGGATTGCTATTAATCACAAACCACTTTTCTTGACCATCATAAGATGTTGATAATAATTGCTTTAGTACATCGGCGTTCCTTTTCATTCTGGCTAGCCGAATTTTTAGGATATCTGGTTCCGGACAAATTGTTTTCGCCAAGTTTGTGTCAGGGCGCTGCCCAATTTGAACTATTATTTCATTCGTTTTGCACGCAATTTCCCTAATATCTTCCGAAGCAGACTCGAATATATGATGGCCAAACCACCCATGGCAATGTTTGTACCTAACTGAGCATATTTTGCTAGGCTTTGGAGTTGAATAAATATCCCATCAAATTTGCTTAAATGCAATTCTGAGAAGAAAAATGGTGCTGCAGTTGTGTCCGAAATAATGAATTTGCACGATGTATCAATTGCAACTCTCAGTACGTCTTCACAATCTGGGGCACTGGACATTTGCATATACAACGTCAATTGCAGCGGGTAACCGGGCAAGGCAAAGTGTTCAAGCCACCAAAGACAGATGCTGGCAGAAGATTGGTTGTGCTAGGTCCCGCGACTCTCGCAAAACTACGAAATCACAAAAAAATGCAAGTCATGGACAGGCAAGTCGTAGGGGATAGATGGAAAGATCAAGGTTTAATTTTTCCGTCTAAATCGGTATGCCTATGGAACCAAGGAACATCTTGCGGCATTTCAAGAAAATTCTGATAAAAGCAAATTTACCGGAAATGCGATTTCATGATCTCAGGCATACGGCCGCTACGATTATGTTGGGGCAAGGGATTCATCCAAAGGTTGTCCAAGAGCGTTTGGGGCATTCCACAATTGGTCTAACTTTAGACACTTATTCCCATATATTACCTGCGATGCAGGCCGATGTTGCTGAAAATCTTGATGAATTATTGAAGCCGGTTGCAGTAAATTGAAAGAGCTCACCAAAATGGCAAGCTCTCTCATGGTAAATGTGGGGGTCTCACACACAACTGGAAACCCCTACAGGTTAGGCGCACCCGGAGGGACTCGAACCCCCAACCTACTGATTCGAAGTCAGGCGCTCTATCCATTGAGCTACGGGTGCGGGTACCCAATTGTACCGCCTATACAGTGAATTATTCTGGTTTTTGTAAAGCTCTTGTTTCTGAGGTTTTATTTAGAAAACCGAGTACTTCATCTAATTTGGCAAAGGCCAAAGCGGTGACCGTGTCAGCTCCGCCATAATAAATCGCAATGCGGCCGGTAGGCTCATCGTAGAGTGCGGCACAAGGGAAAGCTACATTGGGCACATCGCCTACACACTCGTAATTGGTTTGAGGGGAGAGCAGGTAGGGGCCGCCACGATGAATTACTTTCCAGGGTTCATCAAGATCAAGCAAGGCTGCACCGAAGCTGTATACGAAGCCATTGCATGAAGTCAGCACCCCGTGATAGATCAACAACCAGCCCTCTGGCGTTTCAATTGGAATCGGCCCGGCCCCAATTTTTGTGCTTTCCCAGCCGCGCGTTACTCCCATGACAAAACGGTGCTTGCCCCAGTGAACCATATCGGGGCTTTGACTCAGGTAGATGTCGCCAAACGGGGTGTGTCCGTTATCGCTGGGGCGGCTGAGCATTACATAGCTATCGTTGATCTTACGCGGAAAGAGCACCCCATTGCGATTGAAGGGGAGTAGCGCATTTTCGAGAAAGGTGAATTTTTCAAAATCGTAGGTGTAGCCAATGCCAATCGTAGGGCCGTGATAGCCGTTGCACCAGCTGATATAGAAACGGTCCTCGATCCAGACCACGCGAGGGTCGTAACGATGTTCGAAACGGCTTAGTTCCGAATCAGCAAACTCCCATTGGATGGGGGCGTCTTCAATTTGCCAATCAATACCATTATCGCTAAAGCCACGATGGATATTCATCTCGCGCTTTTTATTGTCACAGCGGAATACCCCTGCAAATTTGCCTTGAAAGGGCACCACAGCGCTATTAAAGATACTGTTGGAGGAGGGGATCAGATCTCGCGGGATGATGGGGTTGGCCGTATAGCGCCAAACCACGTCCGCAGAATCCGCCGGTCGGTCTTCCCAGGGGATATTTGGCAGAGAGCTGGTGGTCATAAGGCTTGAAGCTCCTTTATACATTTTTCAGAAAGTAGTTGACCCATCATTTGAAAGTGTGTATAATGAATTCAATTATGAGAGCGCTCCCATAATTATAACAGATTCTTAACAAAACACGGCAAAATTAGCATCTAAACCAAGATATTGATTAATTTTGAGTGAAAGTAGATGAGAGCGGTACCAGAACAGGAACAAACTGCGGCAAGCCTGACCCTTGAAGATATTGCCAAATTGGCGGGTGTATCCCGTTCTACTGTCTCTCGTGTGGTCAACGAGCAGCCCAATGTGCGTAATGACGTTCGCCAGCGTGTTCTGGATGTTATTCAAACTACCGGCTACCAGCCCAATGCCGCGGCCCGGGCGCTTGCTTCACAACGTTCCTGGACTCTGGGCATGATATTGCCTCACAGTGTCAGCTTTTTCTTTACCGACCCCTATTACCCCCATCTAACAAAAGGCATAGCCCAGGCTTGCAACCAACACGACTATACTTTGGCCTTTTTCCTTGTTGGATCCAAAGAAGATGAGGAGAAGATCTTTCCGCGGGTTTCAAGACGCGGCTTGCTTGATGGCGTGTTGGTGCAATCAGGACACCATGGTGACCAAGAGATCATCTCTCATTTATTGGATGCCAACATACCCCTGGTGGTCGTTGGCCGTCCATTCCGCTATGATAATGTTAGCTATATCGATATTGATAACGTGAATGCCTCATTTAATGCGGTTGGCCATCTTATGCGTCTCGGATATCAACGAATTGGGACAATCACAGGCCCACCCAATAGTACGGTAGGTATCGACCGCAAAAAGGGTTACCTGAAAGCTTTAACGGAGAGAGGCCGGGAAATCGATGAAGCTTTGATCGTGGAAGGGGATTTTACTGAAACGGGTGGGTATTATGCCATGCAAAAGTTGTTGAGCTCCAAACCTGATGCAGTCTTTGCTGCTTCGGACATCATGGCCATTGGCGCGATGCGCGCCGTGCGCGATGCCGGTCTGGCCATTCCCGATGACATCGCGTTTGTTGGCTTTGACGACCTGCCCATTGCTACTTTTTCAGACGCAAAATTGACCACCATGCGCCAATCGGTCGTGGAATTTGGCGAAAAATCCGTTGAGCTATTGATCGATCTTATCGAAAATGGTTCACAAACACCCCATCACATCATCTTGGATACGGAACTTGTCATCCGCGATACCTGTGGCGCCAAGAAAAGAAATTAGGGAAATGGACAATCAGTTATTGGTTTTTCATCAAGTGAATTATCAGAAATCTGTAATTATGGAGGTGATACAGCGTATTGAAAACTAACTGTTGTTCTTCCAAAAAGTGACGTCCGGTACAAAAAATGATACCGGACGCCATTTAAAGAGGAAACCTGCCATCTTTATCAGGGAGAAGCAGGCTTCCTTCTCTGAAATATACCATAAGCAAAAGGAGCACGAAGATGAAACGCTTGTCAGTTGTTTTGTCGATTCTTGTCGTAGTCAGCATGCTTTTCGCTGCCTGCACTACAGCACCGCCAGAAGAGCCTGCTGTAGAAGAACCGGCTGTTGAAGAACCCGTTGAGGAGCCTGTGGAAGAGCCCATGGAAGAACCCATGGAGGAACCTGCAGCTGATATTCCTACGGAATATCCTCGCAATGAAACACTGTATGTCAGTGGCGCGGCCTGGGGCCCTGCTTCGACTTGGAATCCCTTCCAGCCTGGCAGCCTGGCTAACACAACAGGAACCATTGGTTACGTATATGAATTCCTGTATGCCTTTGACCCGCAGACTGGTGAGTTGACCCCCTGGCTTGCAGAAGATGGCGCCTGGACTGACGATTTCACCTTTGAAGTCACCTTGCGCGAAGGCCTTACCTGGAGTGATGGCGAAGCCCTAACTGCTGAAGATGTAGCCTTCACCTTTGAACTGGGGAACCAGTACGAAGCCCTTTGGTTTAGCCCCATGTGGCGTTATATGGAAAGTGCCACCGCTGTCAGTGATACAGTCGTGCAATTCACATTCACTGACGACCCCCTCTACCAGGAATTCTCAAACAACCTCTACAATATCCCCATTGTCCCAGAGCACATTTGGGCCGATAAATCAGAAGAGGATATCACCGTTGGGGCGAATGAAGAACCTGTCGGCTCAGGCGCTTACATGTACCTGACCAACGCCGAAGATCGAAACGTTTGGGTCCGCAATGATGCCTGGTGGGGTCAGGATGTGTTCGGTACGCCCGCACCCAAGTACATTGTTGATATTCGCACCTCGAGCAACAGCGTTGCCCTGGGCATGGTTCTCAAGGGCGAGCTTGACCTCAGTAACAACTTCCTTCCGGGTGTGGCAGAACTGGCTGAAAAAGGTTACGTCTCCACCTACTTCGAAGGCCCACCTTATATGCTTTCTGCCAATACGGCAGTACTGTTCTTGAACACGACTCAGCAACCCATGGATGATGCCGGATTCCGCAAGGCACTTGCTTTTGCCATCGACGTTCCATCTATCGTGAACATTGCTTATGCTCAACTGGTCGCAGCCTCCAACCCGACCGGCTTGTTACCCTCCTTGAGTGATTTCTCGGATCAAGCCGTAGTTGATGAGCTTGGATACAGCTTCGATACAGAACAAGCCAAGCAGCTGCTTGCTGATGCTGGATATGTGGATCTTGACGGTGATGGCTTTGTTGAGGCTCCCGATGGTTCCACCATTGAACTCCAGGTCACCTGCCCGAATGGCTGGACCGACTGGATGGCAGCCATTGATATCATCGCCTCCAGTGCCCAGGAAGCTGGTATCAATATCCAATCTTCCTATCCTGACTATGGCGCCTGGAACACCGAGTTGCAGGGGGGGACCTTCAATATGACCCTGAACAACTGGGCTGCTATGAGTAATACACCGTGGACCCTGTACAATCTCTTGTTCAGGCATCCCATTCAAGATCAGATGCAGAGTGGTAACTTCGGCCGCTACGATAGCCAGGAGCTTTTTGACCTGGTAGATGCCCTTGCCAGGGTACCCGCTGACGATATTGAAGGCATGCAGGCGATTACCTCACAGATTCAGGAGCTCATGCTTACAGAAGTACCCATGATTCCACTTTGGTACAACGGCATGTGGTCACAGTGGAGTGAATCGACCTGGACGGGTTGGCCGGATGAAACATCCGCAACACCCACCCTGCCCACAACGTGGTCAGGGTACTGGCAACTGGGCGGTTTGCTTACGCTCATTAATCTGGAACCAGTTGCAGTTGAGTAGATTGGAACTGGTTAGTTAGACTGTAAACCCGCCCCTCCTCTTTGGGGGAGGGGCGGTCTGTCGAAGCTATACTGGATAAGGAGCAAGTGTGAAACGGTACTTTGGACGAAAGCTTTTAATTTATCTCCTGACCTTTTTTCTGGCCGTCACCATAGATTGGATGATCCCGCGCTTCATGCCGGGTGACCCTGTTTCGAATATGTTGACCAGAACCTCTGTGAATAGTAATGCATACGAGGTGATGTACGACTATTATTCGCATGTCTTTGGCCTGGACGTCCCCGTATGGCAGCAATATCTCAATTTCTGGGCTTCCCTTTTCCGGGGCGACCTCGGGATAAGCACATACCTTTTCCCAACCCCGGTGACTGAGGTGCTCTTACGGGCTGTCCCCTATGACATTGCTCTACTGGTGCCCGCCATTCTCGTGGGTTGGTATGCAGGAAATAAATTTGGCGCTTTCGCGGCCAGATCCAAGTGGCTTGACAATACCATTTCCCCCCTCGGCTATATCCTCACGGCAACTCCTTATATGTGGCTTGGCATCCTGCTGGCCTGGTTCCTGGGGATTGTTGTAGGTATCTTTCCCATTGCGGGTGCTTATAGCTTTTCCTTAGCACCCAGCTTCTCCTGGAAATTCATCGGAAGTGTCCTTCACCACTGGTTCTTACCTTTTGTTTCGCTCCTGCTGGTCGAATTTGGTGGGTGGGCCATTGGCATGCGCAACTTGATCATTTACGAGCTTGAAGCCGATTATTCTAAATATCTTCAATCGCTGGGGGCTACCAACAAATTGATCCGCAATTATGCTTTTAATAATGCAGTCCTCCCTCAAATTACTGGGCTGGCCCTGAAGCTGGGTGTTATCGTGGCCGGCGCTCTGGTAACTGAAGTTGTGTTCTCCTATCCTGGGATCGGTTACCTGCTGCTGCAGGCCATACAAAATCAGGATTACTTCCTGATCCAGGGCTGTTTCCTTTTTATCATCATAGGTGTTCTATTGGCGAACTTCATCATTGACATCTTGTACATCATCGTTGATCCAAGAACGCGACGCGGCATGATGGGGGAAGCTTCATGAAGAAAGAAAAGAAGCAAAACGAACTGATCTATTTTGCATTCAGAAATGTGAAGTTGATCATCGGTTTGGCTATCATTTTATTCTTCCTGGTGCTCGCAGTTATTGGGCCAATGCTTACGGACAATGACCCCTTTGATTTTGTAAATCCTTTGGGCGCACAACCGCCATCTTCTGAATACTGGTTTGGAACTACATTCTTTGGGCAAGATGTGTTCTCACAGTTTGTACATGGCCTGCGGGCAACTTTTATTGTGGGTCTCTTTGGTGGTGGTCTCGGCACCCTTATCGGCATCCTGATCGGCTTTGTTGCAGGTTATCGCGGCGGCATTGTAGATGAAATACTTAATGTACTCACGAATATCGTTCTGGTGATCCCAACCCTGGCTGTGCTGCTCATCATCGCTGCATATCTTGAAGTCCGTAGCATCTTTACGGAACTTATCTTTATCGGATTTACTGCCTGGCCCTGGACGGCGAGAGCCATCCGTGCGCAAACTTTTTCTTTACGCACCAGGGAGTTCGTTGACCTTGCCAAGCTAAGCGGCATGAAACCTCTCAGGATCATCTTCACAGAAATTGCACCGAACATGATGTCGTACCTGTTGCTAGTCTTCATTCTTCAATTCGGGGGCGCAATTCTGATCGCGGCTACATTGGACTTCATCGGGCTTGGCCCCACCAACGCCATTTCCCTTGGGCTTATGATGCAATTTTCGGTCATCTGGGGGGCTATGCAGCTTGGAACCTGGTGGTGGTTTATCCCACCGGGCCTGGCCATTACAGCCATTGTAGGGGCCTTATACATTATGAATGTTGGTTTAGACGAAGTCTTTAATCCCAAACTCAGGGAGATGTGAGCGGTGAGCCTAAAAGTTGAGAATCTAACGGTTTATTACCAAACCCTGAGAGGCGATGTACAGGCATTGGAAGATGTCAGCTTTGAGATTGCGGATGGCGAGATCATGGGCCTGGCGGGTGAATCCGGCTGTGGTAAAACCACCCTTGCGCATAGTCTGATTTATCTATCCCCACCGATGAAATACGTGAAAGGGTCGGTGCAGTTGGATGGCCGAAATCTGCCGGTCGAACGGATGCAGGATATGGTCAGCTTCAGGTGCAATGATATCTCGATCATTCCCCAATACGCTATGAATGCCCTCAATCCAATTCGGAAGATCGGTAAGATGATCGAAGAGTTGGTGGAAGCAAAGAAGATGGATTTCGAGGCAATCAAGCCGGAGCTGTTGCGAAGATTGGATCTCGTCAAGCTTCCGCGTGAAGTTTTAGATATGTATCCAATTGAACTTTCCGGCGGCATGAAACAAAGAATGGTGATGGTGATCTCTACAATACTGAACCCTTCGCTGCTGATTGCTGATGAAGTCACATCTGCCCTTGACGTAGCCAGCCAGAAAGCTGTCGCCGAAATGCTAGTCGAATTCCGTGACCAGGATTGTACGAACAGTATGATCGTCGTCACACACGATATTTCTATTCTTTATCAGATCGCAGACAGCATCATGATCATGTATGCGGGACAACTGGCCGAGAAGGCCTCCACCAAGACCATTATCAATTCACCCCGCCACCCTTACACCAAAATGCTGATTTCCTCCTTGCCGGAGATCGGTGTGAAATATACCGACAAACGATTGGAAGGCATTCCCGGGAAGCCACCGCTTTTGCTTGATCCCCCCATAGGATGCCGTTTCCGCGAGCGCTGCCCCCTGGCCTTTGATAAATGTGAGGAAGTGCCTCCATTCATTGAAATAGAAGAGAACCACTTCGTAGCCTGCTGGAAGGAGACGGAAGACCTTGCTTAAACTCGATAAAGTAACCAAGACCTACCGAATAGGGACCTTCGGCTCTAAGGAACTCCATGCCGTAAGCGATGTGAGTTTCGATATCAAGGATGGCGAGGTTGTATCCCTGATTGGCGAGAGTGGCAGTGGGAAGACCACCATCGGCAAAATGGTCCTGCATCTCACCCCCATTTCATCTGGAACGATTCTGTTGGATGAGACGGATGTATCTGCGCTGAAGGAAGACGAAGAAAAAGAGTACTATCGCACGGTTCAAGGGGTTTTCCAGGACCCTTTCAGTTCTTATAACCCGATCTTCAAGGCCGACCGTATCTTCGAGATCATTCATGATATCTTCTATCCCGATGTTGATGAAGAAGCATGGAAGGAGAAGGTGCATAAGGCCTTGAAGGATGTTGGCCTGAACCCCGAACATGTTCTGGATAAGTTTCCACACCAACTCAGCGGTGGACAGCTACAACGATTTTTGATTGCCCGTGCACTATTGCTGGATATCAAATTCCTGGTGGCTGATGAGATCATCAGCATGTTGGATGCATCCACGCGAATCGATGTCCTCAATCTGCTGGCCGAACTGAAGAAAAAAGGGCTTTCAATCCTTTTTATTACCCACGATCTGTCGCTTGCAAATTATATTAGTGAGCGCGCCGTGATCCTTTATCGTGGCTGTATTGCAGAAATGGGCACAACCGAAAAGATATTTAACAGCCCACGCCATCCATATACCCAAATGCTGATCGCTTCGGTTCCGCGCCTCGACCAAAAATGGGACAAAGCGGTTACTATTGAGGAGAACAGCGATCCGATTGGCTATGAGGACGGTTGCGTTTATTATGGTCGCTGTCCACTTGCATACGAGAAGTGCAGAGAACGACCTGTTCCGGTCGAGATCGATACAGATCATTTTGTAGCTTGCTGGAAAGTGACTGACCCGCATACATAGAAAGATCAATCTTGTGCATTAGGGTTGGGAAGGCACTAACATTGTCAATTTTACGGAGCCTATATGCGTTATGGCCATTTCGATGATGAACGCCGCGAGTATTTAATTACGCGGCCAGATACTCCTTTGCCGTGGATAAACTACCTCGGTACTGAAGACTATTTTGGGCTGATCTCCAATACAGCTGGCGGCTATTCTTTTTATAAAGATGCTCGCCTTCGCCGCCTGACCCGTTACCGCTACAATCATGCTCCTTTAGATATGGGGGGACGGTATATTTACCTGCGTGACGATGCCCCCAGTCTTTCTGAGCCTCAGGTTTGGTCCCCCTCCTGGATGCCAGTTCAGCGTAAATTAGATTCCTACGAATGCCGGCATGGGATGGGTTACACCACGATCCAAACGCAACTGGCAGATATCGAATCCCAAACCCGCTATTTTGTGCCGCTTGATGAAAGTTTAGAGATCTGGGAACTGAACCTCACAAACCATCGCTCTGAAGCCGCGGACCTATCCATCTTCTCTGCTGTCGAATTCTGTTTGTGGGATGCGTTGGATGATGCTACAAATTTCCAGCGCAATTACTCCATTGGTGAAATTGAGGTCTGGGCCGACCTCGATTCTTCTCCTTGGCCCCTCCCTCACCAAGGGGGAGGGGCTTCTCCTGGAGAAGTCATCATTCATAAAAGCGAATATCGTGAACGTCGTAACCATTTTGCCTACTTCACTTGCTCCGAAAAACTGGCTGGCTACGATACCGACCGCGAAGCTTTCCTTGGCCTCTCGCATGGCTGGGATGCTCCTGTAGGAGTGGAAGCGGGCCAATTGTCGAACTCGATCGGACTCGGCTGGCAACCCATCGGGGCACAACACATCAAAGTCCACCTGGAGGCAGGGGAGCAAAAGAAGATCATTTTCCTCCTTGGCTACCATGAGAATCCCAAAGACGATAAATTCGATCCTCCTGATTCGCAGAACGTAAATAGAAAGACTGTTTTACCCATAATCAGTAAATACCTGGATCCCAATGAGGTGCAAAAGGCATTTGAGGATTTGCGTGAATACTGGGATGAACTGCTTGGGAAGTTCACGGTGAACACACCGGATGTGCATACCAACCGCATGGTCAATGTCTGGAATGCCTACCAGAACATGATCACATTCAATCTGTCTCGTTCGGCTTCTTATTTTGAGAGCGGCATTGGGCGCGGTATGGGTTTTCGTGATTCCAATCAGGATTTGCTTGGGTTTGTACACCTCATCCCTGAGCGTGCCCGGGAGCGCATCCTGGACCTGGCAGCCACACAACTGCCTACTGGCGGAGCCTACCACCAGTACCAGCCGCTAACCAAACGCGGCAACAACGATATCGGCTCTAACTTCAACGACGATCCCCTCTGGTTGGTGCTATCCGTGGTGGCCTACGTCAAGGAAACCGGGGATTGGAACATGCTGAATGAACCTGTGCCCTATGACAACCAGCCGGGTAGCGAGGCACCCCTTTATGACCATGTGCAGCGCTCGATCAAATACACGATGGATCGCTTGGGCCCGAATGGATTACCTCTCATCGGGCGTGCCGATTGGAACGACTGCCTTAATCTGAACGCCTTCTCCGATTCCCCCGGGCAATCTTTCCAGACCACGACGAACAGAGATGGCAAAGTGGCTGAGAGTGTCTTCATTGCAGGTTTGTTTGTGCTCGCAGTGGGTGAACTTATTGAATTAACTAAGAAATGGAATGCAGATCTATCTACGGCCGATTTCCCACTTAGTCTTCAAGATATGCAAAATGCAAAGGACAGCATTGAATCTGCTGTCTTGGGCGCGGGGTGGGATGGGGATTGGTTTCGCCGAGCTTATGATAACTTTGGCCACGTCCTTGGTTCGAAAGAAAACGATGAGGGTCGCATCTTCATTGAGCCGCAAGGGCTTTGCATTATGTCTGGTATGGGCCTTGAGGATGGCCGCGCCCAGAAAGCTTTGGACTCTGTAGCAGAACATCTTGCCACACCCCACGGCATTGTGCTGCACCAGCCTGCCTTCACAAAATACTATTTACATCTCGGTGAGATCTCGTCCTATCCTCCCGGCTACAAGGAAAATGCCGGGGTTTTCTGCCACACCAATCCCTGGATCATGATCGCCGAAACCAAAATTGGGCGCGGCGATAACGCTTTCGATTATTACCAACGCATCAACCCTTCTGCGCGAGAAGAGATCAGTGAGGTGCATCGCTCTGAGCCGTACGTTTATGCCCAAATGATCGCGGGTAAGGATGCACCTAAGCATGGTGAGGCGAAAAACTCCTGGCTGACGGGGACGGCTGCCTGGAACTACGTCGCCATAACCCAGTGGGTCCTTGGCATCCGCCCGACCTACGATGGTTTACAGATTGCACCCGTTGTCCCAGCTGATTGGGATAGCTTTGAAGCTGAACGCAGCTATCGGGGTGTGCGTTATTTGATACATGTAGAGAGGACTGGGCCGGGGAACGAGGTGGTCTTAGAGTTTGACGGAAAACCTCTTGAGGGAAACATTGTGCCTATCCCAACGAATGGAAAAACAGAAGTTCAGGTCAAGGCTAAATTAGGAAAAAAGTGAGGAAATAAACACAAATGTCATTTCCAAAGGATTTTCTCTGGGGGGCTGCCACAGCATCGTATCAGATCGAAGGGGCCTGGAATGAGGATGGCAAAGGAGAAAGCATCTGGGACCGCTTCAGCCACACGCCCGGCAAGGTAGATAACGGAGATACCGGGGATGTGGCCTGTGACCATTATCATCGCTGGCAAGAAGACATCGTCTTGATGAAAGATATCAGCTTGCAAGCGTATCGTTTCTCGATTTCCTGGCCGCGTGTGCTACCGAGTGGGCATGGAGAAATTAACCAGAAGGGAATTGATTTTTACAGCCAACTGGTAGATGCTTTGCTGGAAGCTGGTATTGAGCCCTATGTGACCCTGTACCATTGGGACTTGCCTCAGGTTTTACAAGATGAAGGTGGCTGGCCGGCACGCAATGTGGTCGAGCCTTTTTGCCAATATACCCAAGCTGTGAGCAAAGCCTTGGGTGATAGAGTTAACAACTGGATCACTTTTAATGAACCTTTTGTTAGTGCCTTTATCGGTTATGAGGAAGGACGGCACGCACCGGGGCATACAGACTTGCATGAAGCCCTGGCAGCTTCACACCATTTATTGTTATCACATGGCCAGGCAGTCCCCATCATCCGCAACAACAGCCCTGATGCACAAGTTGGTATCACTTTAAACCTGCACCCGGCGATGGCCGCCTCAGATAGTGAGGCAGATAAGGCTACGGAAGCATTCGATGATGGGCGTATCAATCGCTGGTTCCTCGATCCTATTGCAGGGCGCGGCTACCCTCAAGATATGGTTGATATCTACGGGGATGGCATGGGTTTTGTCCAAGCAGGCGATTTGGATCAAATAGCAGCTCCTATCGACTTTCTGGGAATGAACTATTACATGCGCCAGATTTCTCGCTCTACCGATATCCCAGAAGAAGAGAATGCCCCGCGCAAAATTTACCGTCGGGATGAAACTACCGAAATGGGCTGGGAAGTGTACCCAGAAGGTATCTATGATATGTTGCTGCGTTTAGGGTCCGACTACGATTTTTTGGCCATATACATCACCGAGAATGGCGCTGCCTTTCCCGACAAGGTCAACTACGACGGACAGGTAGAAGATCCCCAGAGGCTCTCCTACATCAAGTGCCATCTGGCGATGGTCCTCAAAGCTATCCAGGAGGGAGTTCCAGTGCAAGGCTATTTCGCCTGGTCTTTATTAGATAACTTCGAGTGGGCTTATGGCTATGCAAAGCGCTTTGGTCTGATCTATGTCGATTATGAAACCCAGCAGCGCATACTCAAAACTAGTGCAAAGTGGTACGGGCAGGTAATTCGTGCTAATGGTATTGAATAAAACAAGGGACTCTTATGCAATACGGGCACTTTGACGATCAAGCCAAAGAATACGTCATCACTCGCCCGGATACTCCCCAATCGTGGAGTAACTATCTCGGCTCGACAGAGTACGGCGCTATCATCACCAATAACGCAGGTGGTTATGGTTTTTATCGTTCCGGGGCGCGTGGGCGCTTTCTGCGTTTGCGCTTCAACAGCGTGCCGCTGGACCAGCCAGGGCGCTATTTCTATGTTCGTGACAATGCCAATCAGGACTATTGGTCAGCATCGTGGCAGCCTGTGGGAAAGCCACTGGATGAGTACCAGACAACCTGTCGCCACGGTACCGCCTACACGGTCATCGAGTCACGCTATGCGGAAATCGCCACAGAAGCCACCTACTTTGTTCCGCTTGGACAAAACTTTGAATACTGGCGACTAAAAGTCACCAATCAGAGTGACCATCCCCGCGACCTTTCCCTGTTCACCTTTTGCGAATTCACCAATCAGTGGGACACGTTTCAGGACAGGGTCAATCTTCAGTATTCGCTTTTCATTGTGCGCGGCGAACAAACAGATGACAAACTGCTGCGGATTGCTATTCAGGATAATTTGACTCGCGAAACGGAAGAAGACCTCCAGCAGGACATAGCCAGTCTTTCCTGGATGGGGCTAGTAGGTTCCAGTATTGATGGCTTTGATACCAGCCGTGAGGCTTTCCTGGGCAATTATCGCAGTTACCATAATCCGCTCGCGGTAGAACAGGGAACTTGCACCGGTAGCCAGGCTTATGGCGATAATGCCTGTGGCAGCCTGCAAAGTAACCTCATCCTCCAGCCAGGTGACTCCCGCGAGATATTGGTTCTGCTTGGCATTGGTGATGCGCGTTCAGTGGGCAAGAAGATCATGGCTGAATTCGGCTCGCTTGAACGTGCCGAAGCCGAGTTGAAAAGGCTCAAGGATAACTGGCATGCCAAACTCGGCAGCCTCACTGTAGAAACACCTGATGAGGAATTCAATCACACTCTCAATGTATGGGGCTTATATAACTGCCTGATCAACTTTGCATGGTCGCGCGCGGCCAGCCTCGTTTACAACGGAGAGCGTGATGGATTGGGCTTCCGTGACTCTGTACAAGATACCCTTGGGGTAGTGGCTGCCATTCCTGAGGAGGCCCGCCAACGGCTGGAACTTATGTTGACCGGCCAACTTGTCAACGGTGGAGCCATTCCCATCATCAAGCCCTTTGAACACCAACCGGGCCATGAAGCGCCCCCTCCTGATGAAGAATACCGCTCTGATGATTGTCTATGGTTCTTTAACGCCGTACCGGCCTATGTAAATGAGAACGGCGACTTCGAATTCTACAACAAGGTGTTGCCCTACGCCGACCAGGGCGAAGCCACTGTCTTCGGACATTTACGACGAGCGCTGGAATTCAATCTGGAGCGTATGGGTTCCCACGGACTGTTTTGTGGCCTCTCTGCGGACTGGAATGACTGTTTGCGGCTGGGTTATTTTGGTGAAAGCCTGTTTGTCGCTTTTCAGGTGCGCCTTGGTTTGACCGTCTATGCAGATATAGCAGAACAACTTGATAAAGTTGAAGAAGCAGCCTGGGCTTTAGGTCAACGCAGTATATTGGATGATAGCATCCAGACCCATGCCTGGGATGGAGACTGGTTTATCTGGGCGATCGGTGAAGATGGCACTGTTTACGGAACAAAAGAGTATGAAGAAGGTCAAATCTATTTAAACACCCAGGTTTGGGCAGTTATTAGTGGGGCGGCTACGCCTGAACAAGCCACCCGCTGCATGGAGACTGTCCAGGAAAAATTGGCAACTCCCTACGGGTTGATGCTTTCCTCTCCGCCTTTTGTGAAGACACCCATTGATGTAATGCGGGCTGTGGTGTTTAATCCGGGCATCAAAGAGAATGCTGGCATCTTCAACCACACTCAGGGCTGGGGGGTGATGGCCGAATGTATGCTGGCCAACGGCGACCGTGCTTTTGAATACTATCGGACCGCCATGCCCGCTGCCTATAACACGCGTGCTGAAATTCGCCAGTCCGAACCCTACGTGCAGGCACAAACCACGTACTCTACCTACTCTCCCCGTCCAGGCAATGCACGCACTTCCTGGCTAACCGGTGCGGCAGCCTGGAGTTATTTCAGCGCAACCCAGTATATTCTTGGTATCCGCCCAGAAGCAGATGGCCTGCGCATCGACCCTTGCATCCCTTCAGCCTGGGATGGCTTTTCTGCCACACGCCATTTCCAGGGCAAGATTATACAGATCGACGTCCATAACCCCAAGCATATCTGTAAAGGCGTTTCCAGGATGATCGTGGATGGAAAAGAAACCATGGGTAATATGATCACCGTAGATTTACCTGGCGATAAACACAAGGTTGAGATCTGGCTGGGATAGGGAAGAAGCGAAAGCCTTCCCCTTTAGGTAAACTTAGCTTTGATTAGAGTAAATCAGACCCGATAACAGGATTTGTAGCTCTGATTTTGTCGGTATATTAGATGCGTAGGGGAAGCATCTAATACTTTAAAGCAAAATAGCGCTCAAACGGGCGCTATGATGAGGACTATTCTTTACCCAACGTGCTCCGGACAGGCGCTTTTGTCCTGGAGATTGCAAATGGAGTAGTGCGAGCAGTTGCGTTTGGATACGCGCGGCGGGTCGGGGAGCAGGTCTATGGGAAATACCATGACGGTTTCAATGGCAACCTGGCATTGGGCATGGTGACAGAAGGGGGTTTCCAGTTTGTCGGTCTCAGTAGGAACTGTACTCATGACACTCTCCTAAGTATCTGGTTGTGCAAATTGAGTGTATTAGATTTATAGCCTGGCAACATGTGTCAACTGTCATTCTATTCGGAGGACGTATGTCCTATTCCTTCAGTTATTTATCTGGAAGAGGGCAAAAAAAGGAGCCACAATATTTATGACTCCTTGATATTTAGATCGATTGTAAGGTGGCTAACGATCTAAAGCTGCGGAAACCTGGGAAGCCAGGTCAAGGATCGGCACGTACATGACGCCGCCATTTTCCGGAGCGCCGTAATCGCGGATCCAGGCGATATGACCTGTGCTATCTACAAGCACAAAAGTATGCCCGGGTTCACCTGTGCCCACGGCCCATTGAAGCACATCATAGCTTTCGGATACTTCTTGTGTGCTGTCGGTTAATAGGGGTACCCCGAAGATGCCATACTCATCAGCCCCTTGAGAGAGTTCCTGCTGACTATCAAATGCAATGCTGACTACATCGACGCCAAGTGCCTGGAATTCTGAGTCGTTTTGCAGATCAACGATCTGCTCCATGCAAGGCGGTCAACCCATTGCCATATGGAAATAAAGTAATACGGGCTTCTGCCGGTTTGTGTAGTCTGTCAAGGAAACACTCTGCCCGTTGGCGTTGGTCAAGGTGAAGTCTGGAGCTTGATCCCCAATTGCCAGTCCGCTTGTATCCGATCCGCAAGCAGCTAAAGCAAGGCTAAGCAACACTACTAAGCTGACAAAAGCTAGTTTTTGCATGCTCTGTTGATCAGCATATCTCTTCATGGAAATCTCCTTTCATTTGGTTAAAACCATTATTGGTGATTGTTTGTCTTATTTGTCTTCTAGTATGCCTGTTCATGGGGTAGATTCAGGGGGCAATTGTCCCCAAAAGGGGGTGACATTTGTAGCTTTTTGATAAATATGCTGGGTTTATACAGGCAACACCTTTATAATCAGGACATGCGCAAACTTATCCTTCTTTCCCTGCTTTTCGTTCTCTTTGTTTTGCCGTTAAATGTAGCTGCCCAAGAAAGCATTCTCATCGATACAATGCTGGTCCAATTGTGGCCAGAGTACGATCGTGATGAAATGCTGGTGATCTATCGCATCCAGCTCTCGGCAGACTTAAATTACCCGGTTGCAATCAGCCTACCCATGCCTACTGCGGCAGGCGAGCCCAATGCTGTTGCCGTGCCTGGTGATGCCGGTAACCTTGTGCTCACACCCTATGAAATGGATGAGCAAGGGGAGTGGACCTTTGTTAATTTTACGGTGGAAACGCCCATTGTGCAGTTCGAGTATTATGACCCTGGCTTATCCACTAGTTCGGACGAGCGCCAATATCAATATCTGTGGGAAGGTCAGTATGCTGTCGAAGCGTTTTCCGTTCAGGTGCAACAACCTGTTGGGGCTTCACAAATGCAAACATCTCCTGGACTGGATGCGCCAGTTCAAGGGCCGGATAGCTTGCAATATCACAATGGAGATCTTGGGTCTGCATCTGCAGGACAGGAAGTCACCCTGGATATTTCCTATACCAAAGCAGCAGATACACTTTCCGCAGAGGCCGTGAGCCAGACCGGCGCTGATGACCCTGGGGTATCCGTGGTTGCCAATTCCATCGATTGGGTGCGTTGGGTTGGTTGGGGATTAGGTATCCTTGGGGTGGGCATATTGGGATTTGCCGGTTACCGTTGGCTAAACCCTGTCGCACAAAAAGATACTTTCCGGCAGGGGCGGCGGGGAACAGCCAGTAAGAAAACCAGAAGTAGCATAAATGTCTTTTGCCACAATTGCGGCATGCAAGCGAAGGCAGGGGATAAATTCTGCAGGGAGTGCGGTACGGCCTTACGGTTGTGATTCAAGGTAGATGCAAAAGAGCTCCTCGTCAGAGGAGCTCTTTATTTTTAATGGTTCAGGTAAAGTTCTAGAAGCTAGAACTACTCAGCAACATATTCAGCTGTGGCATAACCGGCATCGGCCCAACCACTGAAGCCACCTTTGAGGCTACGTACGTCTGTGTAACCGTAGGCCCACATAATGGCTGCTGCGATGGTGGAGCGGTGTCCGCTGCCGCAATAGACAACGATGGTAGCATCCTTGTCGGCAGGCCATTCGTCGATCATGTCAATGAAAGACTCAAGCGGAATGTGTTGCCATTCGCCTTCTGTGGCCACGATGCCTTTATCTTCCAGTTCTTCGAGGCGACGGCCATCGATCAGGATCAGATCCGGGTTTTCAACCAGTTCGGTGTTGAGGGCGTCGGCGGTGACAATGCCATATGGTTCCGGCATTACTTCAAGAGCCTGGGCCATGATCTCAACATAGCGGGGGTCAACTTCGGCTGCGTTGAGCATTTCGGCTTCCGGCTCAATGCCTGCAACAACGGGATAACCAGCATCTACCCAACCACCATAGCTGCCGCCCTTGAGGCCGCGCACATCTTCCCAACCAGCGCCTTCCAGCAGGGTCAGGGCGATGGTGCAGCGCCAACCGCTACCGCAATAGGTCACGATGGGAGTGTCGAAGCTGGGCAAATAAGCCAGGTTGTCGGCCAGTTCGGGCAAGGGGATCAACACGGAACCTTCTATGTGGCCGCTGTCTTCCAACTCGGAGGCATTGCGCACGTCCAACAGGAAGGGCGGTTCCTCGATCAACATAGTGTTGAGGGCGTCCAGGCTCATGGTGTTGTAGCCTTCCATGTCAGCAATGAAAGTGCTGAAGGCCGTATCCAGGTCATAAGCGCCACCAATGACGGGATAGCCATCTGCTACCCAGCCACCAAAGCCACCCTTGAGGCTGGAAACGTCGGTGTAGCCGTAGGCCCACAAAATGCTCATGGCGATAGTGGAACGGTGTCCACCTGCACAGTAAACGGCAATGGGGGCATCCAGGTCGGCGGGCCACTCGTCCTTCATGTCAATGAAGGTTTCCAGGGGGATGTGTGTCCAGTTAGCAGCTTCAATCGTGCCGTTGGCTTCCAGTTCTTCTGGGCGGCGGGCATCGATCACGATCAGGTCAGCGTTTTCTGCAATGGCGGAAGTGAGACCTTCGGCAGTCAGGACGCCGTAGTTCTCGGGCATTGTGGTGGAAAGAGCTTCATCGATGATGCTGACGAAAGCCTCGTTGGGGGAAGCACCGTTGAGCATTTCGGCTTCCGGCTCTGCGCCTTCAACGACGCCATAGCCAGCATCCACCCAACCACCGTAGCTGCCGCCCTTTAAGCCTTTGACATCTTCCCAGCCCAAGCCTTCCAGCATGGTCAGGGCGATGGTGCAGCGCCAGCCGCTACCGCAATAGCTGACGATGGGGGTATCGAAGCTGGGCAGATAGGCCAGATTGTCGGCCAGTTCGGGGAGGGGGATCAGCACGGAGCCTTCAATGTGACCGTTGGCTTCAACTTCTGAAGCATTGCGCACGTCCAACAGGAAGGGCGGGCTTTCTGCCAATTGGGTGTTGAGGGCTTCCAGACCGATGGTATTGTAGGCTTCCATATCGGCCAGGAAAGTGCTGAAGGCTGCGTCCATGTCTTCTTCAGCAAACTCGACCATGGGCTCTTCAACAACCGGTTCTTCGACGACCGGTTCTTCAACAACAGGTTCTTCAACGACTGGTTCTTCGACAACCGGTTCGGCCACCGGGGTCCCGCAGGCAACAAGCAGCAGGCTCAGGAGGGCCAAGATGGTTATCAGTGTGAGGAAACGATTCTTCATAATGTCTTTTCTCCTTATGACATTGATAGATTCATAGAGGTGAATGGCCTCTTAGATCGTTAAGTGGGTAGGGTTTATGGAATAAGTGGTGGGATACTTTCGATATATACATCCATGTTGGCTGCAAATTCTGCCAGATCGATCTTGTCCTGGGTGAGGAAAATATCGGCGTTGCCGTGGCAAGAATTGCAAGTCTGGTTTTGCGGGGTGATCAACTGGATATTGTGTGGTGTTGCGTACTTCCAGGTCGGGGATGCGTCAAAATCGGTTAGTAGACCCGACTCGTAGAAGCCATAACTTTCGGGGGAAATCGGTACGTGTCGTACCGGAACGAAACTATAGGGGCGATCAAAGGTCGGATTGGGATTGCGACCGATAAAGAAGGTCAGGTAATCACCTTCCGTCCTGAAAATGGGATTGCCACTTTCTTCGCTTATTGAGACATGGCAGCCATCACAACTGGTATAAGCTACCGAGTGACACACTTGGCAGGATAGTTCTGTGCCGTGTTGGGCATGCATCTGGATACCGTCAGTGCCGGTGGTCACCGGGGCATGACAGGTCTCACAGCGGGGTTGCTGCAAACCATCGTAGCGATGATCGGCTGGAGCGAACTCGGCTGCTTCTGGTCCGGTGTGGCATTCCTGGCAATCAGCGGGTGCCCCATGCATTTCATGACCGCTGTGGCAATCTGTGCAGGTCATGCGTCCCTGACGGAAGTGAACGTCGGCCTGGAAGTCTTCATGTTTCCCGAGATATTCGTTGCCTACGCGGCTGCCGTGGCAGGCCGTGCAGTTACGCGTCATTGAGGGAGTCTCATTAAAGACGTGGCCCTCGATAAAGCCACCGCCAACAGAAGCGGGTTGGCTTACGTGGCAGTCGCCGCAGGATGTGTGACAACTACTGCAATGGTTGCCAAACATTTCCTGAACGGCGGGGTGTTCAAAATCTGCACCACGCGCTTCAATGGCGGTCTCATAACCTTTAAGGGTCACATGCAGACTGTTGCCGAAGGTCTCCACCACGTTTGGATGGCAGCTCTGGCATGTTTCGCCATTCTCGCTGGGGCGGGCCACCATTTCCGTGTGCGCGGTATCTTTGTCGGCAGATTGTTGACCACCATGGCATTCACTGCAGGACAATTGGCCATGCACTGTAATGTCGAATTTTTCTGAGTCAACCAGGACTTTTTCCCAAGGCTCCAACGGAGCCACTTCGCCCCCTCAACCGGCGCCTTCATTTTCGGAGTGGAGATCTACCTCAGGCTCGGCTGTATCGATAAGCATTTGCTTGTCGGTGTGACATACAATGCATTCGTCGGTGCTTTGCACCTCGCCTACAGGGTCATCTGTGCTAGTTTCCTCGTCCGAAACAGGCTCGTCAACTGCAGCATGAATAGTGGATGTTGCCTGGGGCTCAATTTCTTCAGTGACTGCATCCCCCGAACCAGGCTGACAAGCAGCAAGCAGGAAAATGCCCGCCAGCAATATCAATACGATGATGGTGTAACGATGATTGTTTCCGTGCATATTTATAACCTTGGCCCGGAAGGGCAGAAATATGTGAATGAAGGTACAAATTCGTGATAAATTTCACTTTCATTATAAACATTAGCTATGTAAAATCAAGCTCTTCAATAGGTTTTAGCTATAGGTTTTGGTTTTGCGTACCTATAAGTAAAAATTATCACAAACTATTAGCTGCCTATTGAAAGGAACGGTTAGTTTGTTATAATATTCACAAAAGTCTGGTAATTTTTAGAGTGTTTATATGTTTAGTGAGAGTGGTGGGGATGAAAATGCCAATTTGGCTGATTGCTAAGGAGCCACCTGTGTTTATTTGTAAGTTTAACCATCCTTCCATCAAAGGCATCTTGATTTGCCTCGGCCTGTTGCTTATCCTGATCTTGTCTGGCTGCAGCTCCATAGGCGCTTCAGGTGTGCAAGAGGGAGGAACGATCACAGGGCGTGTCTGGCTCGATGAAAATGCAGATGCAGAATGTGATGATTGTGAGTGTGAGTTTTATCTGGAAGATATCCCCATCCGGTTATATGAAGCACCGTGTGGTGGTCTGATCGTCAAAACCGTGATGACTGATGCAGAAGGCATTTTTTCATTCCCTGATCTGGAACCTGGTTCCTACTGTGTGATGCCCAACGTCAAATTGATCTGTGAAGGTTATCAGGCCACAACCCCCATTACACAAACAGCAGAACTTAATGCGGGAGAAACCATAGAACTGGATTGGTTCGGCTTCGACCATCACTTTGATGTGAATGAATAAAAGGGAGTAGCTATGTTAGATGCACACCAATTGAATGTTTTTCTTGTAGCGGCTGAAACCCTGAACTTCACGAAAACGGCCAAGCGCCTGCACATGACCCAGCCAAGTGTCAGTCAGCATATACAGGCACTAGAGAAACATTTCGGTACGCCCCTATTTGCGCGCAACGGACGGCACCTGGATTTGACCGATGCCGGTCAAACCCTGGTCCCGCAAGCACGTGAAATGGTGAGAGCATCGATACGAATAGAAGAAACGATGGAATCACTCAAGGGTGAAGTTTATGGACACCTCATGGTGGGTTGCAGCACGACCCCCGGAAAATATGTCCTGCCACATCTCCTTGCCCGTTTTCATGAGAATTACCCCGAAGTGCGCGTCACATGTAATGTGACCAGCCAGGACAACGCAATTCAGATGTTATGCGATGGCAATGTCCATATTGCTTTGACCAGCACCTCCCATGATTTTTGTAAAGGGGCGGAGTTCCGAAAATTCTTATGCGACTCACTCGTGCTGATCGCGCCTTTGAATCACCCCTGGGCCGAGCGCGGCGTAATAGAACCGCATGAATTGTACGAAGAAAAATACATTATGAGGGAAGAAGAATCGGGCACATTACAGGCTGTGGCGCAGGGTTTACGTGAAGGCAACATTGATTTCCACAGCTTCAAAACTTTTCTCACTCTGGGGAATTCGGAGGCGATTGCGCTCTCGGTACAGGAGGGCCTGGGTGTTGGCTTTGTGTCTAAGATGGTTGTCGACAAACTCTGTGAGAACCGGGTCGGTATTGTAGATATCGACGGCTTCAATCTTTGCCGTGATATTTACATTGCACGGCAACCCAGCCTACCGGCTTCTGCTGCACTGACCGCTTTCTGGGAATTCATCAGTACTTTTGATTATCCTTATGAAATGTCTCAAAACAGTATTTTTGCCACCGACCGTATCCCTATCGCTCCACCGGTATAGAAAATGGCAGTATTTTGCAATCTGGAAAAAGTTCATGATCCAAGAAAACGGGAGAAAAATACTCCACAATAAGCAATCATTTGAGAGACATATAACGATTTAATCGAATGAAGCTGAAAATAAGTCTTAATTTGACAAATAAGGTCTTATTGTCCTCCTAAAAAGGGGACATCTGTCACTACGGTGAAGTACACGGTACGGCTACGATTCAATAGGAAAGACTTATCTTTTGGCGACTATAAACATTTCAATTGACAAAGGAAATAGAGGCACCAATGACAAAGAGCAGACGTATTAAAATCGCCATCATAGCCGGCATTTTCAGCGGTTTATTCGCCATGCTGCTTACCAACGGGTTCGCACTGGCCAGCCCGGTTTCCCAGGATGAAGATCCCCCTGATGACTTTCTAACTTCAGAACAATGCGCTGCATGCCATCTGGACGTCACCAGTCATTGGGAAACCAGCCCCCATGCCAATGCTTATGCTGATCCTGTGTTCCAGGAGCGTTGGACGGGGCTTGGTGAGCCAGAGGAATGTTTAGCTTGCCACACTACAGATTATCGTGCCAGTACAGGTGAATATGCTGCTGAAGGTGTTGACTGCAGTGCCTGTCATGGGGATGTTCCGAGCGACCATCCTGCCTCATTTGCCTCGGTAGTAGCAGATACGGATTTCTGCGGAAGCTGTCATACCACCACACTCAGTGAATGGCGTAGAACCGGCCATGCTTTGGGTGGGGTTGGCTGTATCGACTGCCACGATCCCCACAATCAGCAGCCTCTTTTTGAAGACCCTGATGATCTATGTATCAATTGTCATCAAGACTCAATGGAAGACTATCTTGAGGACCTGCATATACAAAAGGGTATAGGTTGTGTGGATTGCCATGCTTTGGTCATCCCTCCTGAAGAAGAGCCGCAAGACGGTATCGTACCTACGGGGCATGGTTTTAACATTACCCCGGCTACCTGTGTGGCTTGCCATACGGACGCCCTGCACGCCGGTTTCTCATTGCCCGGATACACACATCCGAGCCTGGAAGAAGTTGATGCTGAAGCTCAACCTGGGTTGCTGACCGAGGCCACCGAAGCCGAACATGTTGTTGCTGAAGGACAGCTTTCTGAGCAACAGCGTATTCAGGCGCTGGAAGCCGCGGCTGCCAGCCGTAATCTTTCTGTTCTTTTCCAGGGCGGCATCATTGGTTTGGTATTAGGCAGCTCAACGGCCTGGTTGATTTTGAGTAACCTGCGTCGTCGCGAGCAACAGGACGAAAATGGAGCCCAAGAATGACAGATAATGCCAAAGAGTCTAAACAGACCGAACCGCTCCTCTCCCGACGGGATTTATTAAAGGTCGCTGGTGCGACCCTGGGAACGGTAGCAATTACAGAACTGGTCATCACGGGGCCATTATCGCCAGCGGAGATCCAGGGTATTGAGCGTGAATCGCATGGCGCCATTTCTGGTGAAAACGAATGGCATATGGTCATTGACCTCGAGAAGTGTATCGGCTGCCAGTATTGTATGTGGGCTTGCCAGGGGGTCAATGATGTGCCCACTGACGAGATGCGCTGGAATGTCGGTTTCCCTGAAGTCACTGATAACGGCACCGAATTTTTCATGACGCGGCCCTGTTTACATTGTTCAGATGCTCCTTGTGTCAAGGTCTGCCCGGTGGGCGCTACCTGGACACGTGAAGATGGCCTTGTGTCGATGGACTATGACCGCTGCATTGGCTGCCGGTACTGCCAGGTGGCCTGCCCTTATGATGCCCGCCGCTTTAATTGGGAAGTTTCCGAACAGGAAAATCCCTATCAACCTACCTGGGGTACAGCCGAGGTAGAGAGGCGCACACGCGGCGTGGTCGAAAAATGCACCTTTTGTGAACACCGCATCGATCGTGGCGTAGAGCAGGGACTTGTACCTGGTGAAGATGTCCAGGCGACACCTGCCTGTGTAAATGTATGCCCGGTTGGCGCACGCGTATTTGGTGACATTAAGAACCCTGAATCCAAACTTTCTCAATATCTGGACAACAACGACACTTTCCGTTTACGCGAAGACTTTGGTACCGAACCGAAAGTGCATTACGTACGCCCTGAGAGTGAGGTCTAAGATGGCAACATTGGAACTTCCAAGAAGACAAAATCTGACGCCTTTCACGATCTGGATGGCCGGATTGGTTCTGCTGCTGGCTGTTGGAGCCATTGGTATGGCCATTACCCTGATTTACGGTTTGCAGGTTACTGGCCTGCGTGATCAGGTCCCCTGGGGCCTGTGGATTACACACGACCTGTCTGCAATTGCCCTGGGTGCCGGTGCGTTTACCTTTTCGGCGGTGGTGTACCTGTTCAGGATAAAGCGTTTTGAACCTATGGCGCGTGTAGCAGTATTTGTCGGCTTTTTGGGCTACTCTTCGGCCATGCTTGTACTGGCCATGGACATTGGCCGTCCGGACAGGTTCTGGCACCCACTTATTTATTGGAATGTTCATTCAGTTCTCTGGGAGATCACCTGGTGTGTGATCCTCTATTCCGGAGTGTTGATCGCTGAAGTATTTCCAATTGTGACTGAACTGAAGTTTTTTGACCGTTACCCTAAGATCCGCGAATTTGGTCATTCCCTGCACCGTTTCACCTGGGTCTTTGCCATATTTGGCCTGGCGCTCTCCTTATTGCACCAGTCCTCTCTAGGTGCTACCTATGGTGTGCTCTCCGGTAGAGCCATATGGTTCAAGCCTTCTCTTCCAGTGATGTTCATCATTTCAGCGGTTGCGGGCGGCATGTCCCTGACCTTGCTGGCCACCCTGGTTGTAGGTCTGGTACGTGGCGTGGAATTGATCCCGCGTGACCTGATCCGCTCTATCTCCCGCGTGATCGCATTTGCTTTATTGGGTTACTTGTATCTAAAGCTTTGGGACTGGGCAGCAACTTCCTATTACAGTAGCTCCCCAGGAGCCGCAGATGCACTTGCCCGTTTGCAGGCAACGACTCCTTATACGACAACCTTCTGGTGGTTGGAGATAGTGCTGGGGGGCCTGGTTCCGGCTGTCATCCTTCTCTGGTCGCAATTGCGTCGTAATCCTGCCTACCTGGTAAGTGCACTTTCTCTCATCATCATGGGAGTGGTCGTGAACCGCTGGAATGTAACCCTATCCGGTCTGGTCGTGCCACCGCAGTGGTCTCCTGGAGTTACCGGTGGTACTTTGGCAGTTTCCTATTTCCCCTCAGCCGTTGAGGTCATGGTCTCACTTGGGGTGCTGGCTTACATGCTAACGGCATTTACCCTGGGCGCTCGTTATCTGCCCTTGTTCAAGAAAATAGGGGAGCAAGAAGCAGCCCATGCTGATTAGCCTGGATAGGTAGGGCAATTGCTGCTCGAATATGCTTTGAGGGAAATACAAGCTAGTTGCTAATTACTGAAAGTCAAGACCACCCGGAATAAGGGTGGTCTTTTTCGTTAGCGATTTAGTGAGTTGCTCACATAGGCCGAAAGGCATCGCTCCAAGCACAAATGAAAAATCATTTTCATGCAACAAATAAGCATGGTGTGTTTATCTAGAGAGGTCTGTCCAGGTAGATCAATCTATCTATTCGTGTATCCCCCCTCTCTAACCTGAGTGTGCCGAGTTTTATTTACAACTTGCCGAAGATATAAAAGAAAACCGGGCACATGTTCATGTGCCCGGTCCTTTTGTGCTTAGAACTTAGTTGCGAACTAGGGTCGCACTAAGCCTGCGGTGCTACCGCCAATATCCTGGATGGAGTCGAACAGGACTTGGGCAACGTATTCCGCATTGTGGACGTACGCTCCGGGGTCCTTCTGGGAGTATTGGTAGTTGTAGGCAGCTTGCAACAAGCGAGGCGTCCAGACATTGTACTGGTTGCCGTAGTTCGCTTCGCTGGGGCCAGCCGACTCGCCGTCACCGTCCGTATCAATGAAGAAATACGGGTAAGCGTGGGAGTCGTAGATGATGGGCGTGCCGGCCTCGGCAGCATATTCTTGAATCGCTGCATAGAGGATCTCAGCCAGGCCATCGATCTCGCCTGCTACACCTTCTTCTGTGTCACCATCACCATCGTAGTCCAAGGTGGTCTCAAAGCGGATGTTCTTGAAGTCTGCCGCAGTGGTCACCTCAGTATGGCATGCGGTGCATAGAGTGGCATCCACTTCGAGAGCGTGGGCGTTGTGGCAGTCGGAGCATTCAGTAGCTCTTTCGACGTGCTCGAACAAGCCAGTGTAGTTCTTACCGTCGTACTGGAACGCGCCTTTGGCAACGTCACCGAAGCGGGTTGCACCGGCTGCGAAGTAGTGGATGTTGATGAAGCGGATTTGGTCCGTGGGGGTATCTGCGGGTAATCCTTCAACTGCGCCATTGACCGAGTTCGTGGATGAACGGCCCTGGTGGCAGGTCATACACAGGGAACTCTCACTTTCAACCGTAGCTCCACTGGGGAAAGTCACTTCAGTGACTTCGTAGAGGGCGTAGGTATCCAGATCTGTGTGACAAGTCGCACAGGTGAAACCGTTGCCGGGTTCCTGAGAGATCTCGACGCCTTCCGTGAGGAACAAGCCGAGACCCTCGGTGCTGTGGCAGCGGCTGCAGGAGCCGGGCACTGCACCGTCTTCGTCCCAGTGACGGAAAGCTTCTTCCGAACCGGCGAAGTGGCCATGGTCGATGCGGTTAGCGGTGGAGATGTCGATACCTGTGTTCAGGTCTTCGATCGAGTCGTACAGCAATTGAATGATGTACTTGCCGCCGTGGGCATAACCACCCGGATCCTTAAGGGAGACCTGGTAGTTATAGGCTGCTTTGAGCAGACGTGGTGTCCACGAAGCATATTTGTTGGGGAAGATGGCTTCGCCATCATCTACTTCGCCGTTTCCGTCATCAATGAAGAAGTACGGATAAGCGTGCGAATCGTAAACAACGGGTGTGCCAGGTACTTCTGCTGCATAGGCCTGAATGGCCTGGTAAAGCAATTCCTGCAAGCCAGCGATCTCGAAGGCAATGCCTTCTTGCATGTCGCCGTCGCCGTCGTAGTCAACCAGGGAACCTGCCATACGCACGTCCCTGAGGTCTTCTACGCTTTCCACACCGGTGTGGCAGCTTGCACAATCCGCCACTTTAACTTCCAGGGTGTGGGAGTCGTGGCAGTCGATACAAGTTTGGGAGCCTTCGACGTGGTCAAAGCGCGCATCGTATGTATTCCCGGCGTATTCGTAACCGCCTTTGGTCAGCGTACCGTACTTGGTGGCTGTGGCTGCGTAGTAGTGGATGTTGATGAAGCCAAGTTCTTCATTGACTTCGTCTTCACCCTCAATGCCCAGTTCAGCGATGGTCTCATCAACTGCTACTGATGAGGCGCGCCCCTGGTGGCATTGCATACAACGAGCTTCAGCACCCAATCCGGAGATCTCGACGCCTGATGGCATGACAACGCTGTCCATTGAAGCTGCAGCTTCGTTGTGGCAGGTGTCGCAGGTGATAACTTCGCCTACAGGCACTTCTGCATCAACGACGCCGAACTCACTACCATCGGCACCCAGGAAATCTTTGTAACCACTGGCAGCGTGGCATTTGGCACAAAATACGGGGATCACGGCCGGATCGTCTTCATCCCAATGTACGAAGGCTTCGGCAGAAGCATCTGCATGCGGTGATGCCTGCCATTCTTCTAGAAATGGGACAGTGACTTCAGGGGCCATGTCTTCTTCCGGCATCGCTTCCACAATTTCAGTGACAACGACGGTTTCCTTGACTACCTCAGGGGTAGTACAAGCGGAAATGACCAATACGAGCGCGACGAGCGCTAGTAGCAGGAAGAGAGGGATTGATTTTTTCATTGTTGGGTCCTCTCACCTTTCGTTAAAAAGAGTGATAAACAAAAAAGTGTACACTTCTTTGACCAAGCGTATGCTTGGTGAGGTCTAACCGTATGGCTAAACCGGGGGGGCGAATTCTCTAGATGATTATGAATTTGAATGTAGGCACCTCCTGGATGGATAGTTAATCCCTATGGTTTTCTATACACGTAAACAGACTTGTGCATGTATGCACAAAACTGCATACTTTATACGATAAATATTGTCGCATTTCTTTGAATTTCTTGGCAGTGACAAATGTCCCAACCGCACCGGGCATATGTCCTTTTGTAGATTTGCATAATTTTTGATGAGAATCAGATTAATTGCACTAGGTGGTAAATGTCCTCCTCAATATGGGACAAATGCACCTGCAATTAATCGGACAACATCGGTAAACTTATCGCCGAAATATAGTTAGTTCAGGTTTTTGCAGTTGGCTATTTTCATTTTGGCCTAATCGTTATTACGAAATTGAATTAGTGATAAAAGGTATAATCCCATAATCTCAGGAGGCTTGAATGGCAACTACACTGGATGCCCAACCTATAGCTAATCCCAACCGTTCCAAGTTCATTTTGGGTGGATTGTTGCTTTTGGTTGCGGTGGTTTATTTGATTGTTTCATCTACGATCGCTGGCGCCCAATATTTCTTTACTGTTGATGAGTTGATGACCCGCACAGATGATGTTGTTGGGTCGCCTTTGCGTGTCTCTGGTGCAGTTATCGGCGAGACCATTGATTACGATCCGGATACACTGACCCTAAAGTTCACTGTGGCCCACATGCCCGGCGACCAGGCATTATTGGATGAAGAAGGTGGCCTGGCCGAAGCACTTTATACCGCCGTGAATGACCCTGACCGCACACGTATGGAAGTGGTCTACGTTGGTGTTAAACCCGACCTCCTGCGGCACGAAGCCCAGGCGATTATGGCCGGGACGATGGGTGAAGACGGTGTTTTCTACGCCGATGAACTTTTACTCAAATGCCCTACCAGGTACGAAGAAGCCGCACCTGACCAGGTCAGCGACAACTAATTACTGTTTATTTCAGGATCAGGAAATCACTTTTCTGATCCTGAGTTTGGAGAGAGGTTTATGTTAGCTAGTCTTGGTTATGGCGCCCTTGTAATTACTTTTTTGGTCTCATTATATGGTGTGGGCGCAGCTATCTATGGTGTTACACAGAATAAAGCGAGTTGGGTGGATAGTTCCCGCAACGCCATGTTGCTCACTTTCCCCTTATTGACCATTTCCGCACTAAGCATCACCCTCCTGCTCATACAAATGGATTTTCAGGTTGAGTACGTGGCCAGTGTCACCAGCCGCAGTATGCCTATGTACCTGCGCATTACAGCCCTTTGGGGTGGGCAGGAAGGCTCGCTCGTTTTTTGGGCCTGGTTAATGGCTGCATTTGCCTCAGCAGTAACTTTGCGCGATTGGAAACGCGATCGCGAATTCCTTCCCTGGGTTGTAGTGGTCTCGCTGAGTACGCTGGCTTTCTTTTTGATCTTGATCATCTTCTTCGAGAATCCCTTTGTGCGTTTGTGGCAAAGTTCCTCCGGCGAGATTATTTCAGCAGTCTGGCAACCAGCCGGTACCCTACCATTTATACCTGCCGATGGGCGCGGCCTCAATCCTTTGTTACGCCATCCAGGCATGATCATCCATCCCCCCTTGCTTTATCTGGGTTTCGTTTCCTTCGTAGTTCCCTTTGCTTTTGCCATTGCTGCTCTGATCACAGGGCGCACTGACGATCGTTGGATCCGCGTAACCCGTCGCTGGACTTTGTGGGCATGGTTGTTCCTTTCCCTAGGCCTGGTATTGGGTGGTCGCTGGGCCTACGATGTTTTGGGTTGGGGTGGTTACTGGGGTTGGGATCCGGTTGAGATCGCGGCTTTCATGCCCTGGCTAACAGGCACAGCTTTCCTGCATTCTGTGATGATCCAGGAAAAGCGCGGCATGTTCAAACATTGGAATATGTTCCTTATTATCCTGACGTATGACCTGGTCATCTTTGGTACTTTCCTGACGCGTTCCGGTGTGCTCTCCTCTGTACACTCCTTTGCCCAAAGTGCCATAGGGCCATTGTTCTTTGTTTTCATTGTATTGACCTTGACGATTTCCCTGTGGCTGCTTGTCCGTCGCTGGGCTGAATTACGTGGTGAGGAACAGATCAATTCCTTCTTCTCACGTGAAGCCTTCTTCTTATTCAATAACCTCATCTTCATGGCCATCCTGGTGATCTGTTTCTGGGGTGTGGTTTTCCCCCTCGTCAGCGAGGCCTCCGGTCTTATCGGCCAGGCAATTCCTGCGCTTTCGAATGTCTTCACCGGGCAAAAGATCACGGTTGGCCCCATCTTTTACGAACGTGCGACAGGCCCGTTATGGGCGGGGCTACTGGTTTTGATGGGTATTGCACCGCTTTCAGCCTGGGGAGCTTCTACTGCTAAAACACTGGGCCGCAAGTTATGGCTGCCCACGATCATCTCATTCATTCCTGCTGTAGTGATCTTTTTTCTGGGTGTGAGCGGTGCTGCGTTGCTGGCCTTTTGGCTGGTTTCGTTTGTAACGGCGATCACCTTGTATGAGTTTTGGCAGGGAGTGGGGGCACGTGTGCGTACCAAAGGAGAAAATGTGTTCGCCGCCTTCTGGGCCTTGGTTGGGCGTGACCGGCGCCGCTATGGTGGCTATACCATTCACCTTGGTATTGTGCTTATGGCAGTAGGTATCATTGGCATCGAGATTTTCCAGACTGAGACCCAAGGTACTGTCCCGATCGGTGGCGAGATCGCCCTGGGAGATTATTTAGTGCGCTACGACTCGCTGGCTGATTTCAATACGCCCGATGGCCGCAACGTGGCGCGTGCATCCATCAGTGTCTTTAGAGATGGTGAATACCTGACCGAGTTGAACCCCCGTCGTGACTACTATTTCGAATCGCAACAAACCATGACGATCCCTGGCGTGCGCAGCTCTATCGAGGATGACTTTTATGTCCTGCTAGTGGACTGGCAGCCGATCTCGACTCAGAGTGCAACCTTCAAGATCTACCACAATCCATTGGTGAACTGGTTGTGGTTCGGCAGTGTTATCTTGATCGTAGGGACTTTTGTAGCAGCCTGGCCGGAAAAAGACCGAGCCGCGATACGCGAGAACAAACACTTACGAGTTCAGGCACCAGCCAGCGCGGACTAACATGAAATCCAGACTCTTTCTTTTTGTTCTGCTGATCGCCTTGTTGCTGGCTGTGCCGGTTAGCGCGCAGGATAATCCCCCGCCGGATGCTCCTACGGATGATGAAATCAATGCGGTAGCCAAGAACATGTATTGTCCGGTATGCGAGAATGTGCCCCTCGACGTTTGTCCCACACTGGCTTGCGAACAGTGGCGTGCCCAGATCCGCGAACTTTTAGCGGAAGGCGCTACTGAGCAGGAGGTCTACGACTACTTTGTGCTGCATTACGGTGATCGCGTGCTGGCAGAACCACCTCGCACTGGGCTCAATTGGTTGATCTATATCGTGCCGCCAGTAGTTATTCTGGCTGGTATTGTGGCTCTGTATTTTGCCTTGCGCAACTGGCGCAAGCCGGTTGCTGCAGCTCCGCAGTCTCAAGCTGAAAAATCGGGTGAGCCTGAAGATGAGTACATGGCTCGCCTGGAAGAAGAACTTGCCAAACGCAACTAAGCGTTTGAATTTGGATGGAATAAGCTAATGGCTGAAACTGAATTAGAACTGCAAACAGATGCAGTAGAAACAGAAGTAGAAAATGAACGCCGTGGTATGTCCCTTTGGGCTAAATTGTTAGCCTGGGGCCTGGTGCTGGGGTTGTTGGCTGTTGTTGCTGTTCAACTGGTCGCTACCCAACAGGGCAATGTGGGCCCTGGCGAACCTGCCCCAAACTTCACTCTGACCACCTTTGCGGGTGAAGAGATTGGCGCAGCGGAAATGCAGGGCAAGATCATTGTGCTCAATTTCTGGGCTTCCTGGTGTAAACCCTGTGAGCAGGAAGCGGCTGATCTTCAAACTGCCTGGGAGATGTATGAGCCAAGTGGTGAAGTGCTCTTCCTTGGCGCAGATTATGTCGATACCCAGATCGAAGCCAGCAAATACCTGGAAAAGTTTAGCATCACTTACCCCAACGGCCCTGACCTGGGGACGCGTATCTCGCAGGCCTTTCGTATCCGCGGCGTGCCTGAAACTTATTTCATTGATAAGGAGGGCAATCTGGCTTACGTCAAAATCGGCCCCTTCACGACCCTGGCCGAGATCACTGACATCATAGACGGTTTGCTGGATTCCTGACATGGATATCGGTTCAATACTTCTCATTTTGGCAGTCTTCGTGATTACTGCAGTATTTGTCGTTCGCCCCTTGATCGATGGGCAATCTTATATGGTCAGCGAAGAGGAGCAGAATTTGTCCTCTCTTTTAGCTGAACGCGAACGTATCTTGGATGCCCTTGCAGAACTGGACTTCGATCATGAAATGGGCAAAGTTCCTGAAGATACCTATAAGGCGCAGCGGGCCGATCTGGCGAAAATCGGCGTTGGTATTTTACGCAAGATCGATGCTTCCCAACCGAATGGTAGCCGGGAGAGTTCCGGGGATGCTGTAGAGGCTGTAATAGCCGAACGCAAGCAAGTAGTCTCGGCGGGTTCAGGTGGGGATGATCCATTGGAAGATATGATCGCCTCGCGCCGCAGCCAGCAATCCGCTCCGGCTACCGGTAAATTCTGCCCGCAATGTGGTCAGGGTATTCATGCAGGGGATAAATTCTGTAGCCATTGTGGCACTGTGATTGATTGGCCATACATATGAAATTTTTTCGTCCCGCTTACGTTGTCCTCGCTCTATTATTACTAATCAGCCTGTCAGCCTGCATTTCACTGGCTCAAGATGTGACCCCTCCCCCCGGTTATCAACCTCCTGTTTTTGAGGACACGCCGGATTTTAGCGAAACTTTTCCATTGGTTTCTCCCAACCCTGAAACGGGTGCAAGCCTTTATATTGAAAGTTGCGCACCCTGTCATGGTGACACAGGTTTAGGCGATGGCCCTACTGCCGGACAATTGCCTGCAGCCCCACCAGCCATTGGTTCTTTTGAAGTAGCCAGCCAGTCTTCTCCGCAGGATTGGTTCCAGGCAGTTACTTTAGGTAATTTGGATGCCCTCATGCCCCCCTTTGCGGAGGCCATGTCTGAAGGCCAGCGCTGGGATGTGTTGGCTTACACTTATTCTTTAGGTGTGACAGAAGAAACCATTGTCCAGGGCGAAACTGTTTATGCACAGAACTGTGCTGCCTGTCACGGCGATGGTGGACAGGGCGATGGCCCCGAAGCTGCTAATTTGGCAGTCCCTCCTACGGATTTCACTGATCAGGCTCTTATGGCCCAGTTTTCTGGCGAGGCGCTTTTCACCGGTATCACAGAAGGCGTCAACCCTGTCATGCCTGGCTTCACCGGTCTAAGCGAAGATGACCGCTGGGCAGTTGTGGCCTATTTGCGTTCCCTTACTTTTTCTACCCTGGCAGATGACGTTGACTTGCAAGTGCAGGCCCCTACAGAAGTTGCTGAGCAACCTGCACAAGAACCGGTGGAAGAGGAGGAACAGGCCGCGGAAGCAGTAACTGAGGAAGGACTGCCTGCCAGCGTTGGTGTGGTGCGTGGTCAGGTTTCACATGGTTCCACTGTAGAACTTCCAGATGACCTGACCGTCGAATTAGTCGCTTTCGACCAAAGCGGCCAAATCGATGAGCAAAGCATCCCTGTGGAAGCAGATGGTTCCTTTGAATTCTCCGAACTTGATCTGGGACATGATCTGGTTTATTTCGTCACGACCGATCACCAGGATATGACCTATAGCTCTACTTTTGGTGTGTTCCCCCCGGGTGAAACGGAGATCGAGTTGCCCGTAACGATCTATGACACGACCACGGATGCATCCGATCTGGTGGTTAGCCGTCTGCATATCTTCTTTGAGTTTCCTTCTGAAGAAGTTATCCAGATTGTGCAGTTGTATGTCATCTCCAATCCTACTGATAAAACGGTCATTCCTGCCAGTATTGAAGAACCTGCTGTGCGATTCAGTATCCCCGAAAATGCCAGTAACCTCCAATTTCAAGAGGGTAGTTTTGCAGATCGCTTTGTCGTAACCGAAGATGGCTTTGGTGACACACTAGCAATATTGCCCGGTGCTGGCGACTATCAATTGTTATTCTCTTACGATCTGCCTAATGAGCGCAGCGTAGAGTTGGCCCAACCGGTTAATTTGAACGTCGATGCTTTGATCGGATTCGTGATAGAAGGTCAGGCGTCGATAAAGAGTGAAGATCTGCAACCTTCCGCCTCGCAAGACCTCGGTGGTGTGCTATACCAGACCTATGTGGGGGGGGGCGTGCAGGCTGGCGATGAGATTACTATCGAGATTACAAAACGTGGTTTGGGCTTGAGCGGTATCGATTTCGGGCTCAGCAGCTTGATCATCGGTGGTTTGGCACTAGCGGTTGCATTGGGCGGTGCTTATTGGATGCTTACACGCGGTCAAAGCAGTCAGGAATTAGCGCCTGTAGCGTCAAGCCCCAATTCTGCTGAAAGCCTCATGGACGCCATCATTGCTTTGGATGATCGTTATGAGGCTGGTGAATTGGATGAAGCTCAATATCAGGCTGACCGCCAGGCATTAAAAGATCAGTTGCGCGAGATGATGGATTAGGCATGATCGAAGTCCGCAAACTCATCAAACGCTTTGGCCTTAAATACGTTTTGCGCGGCCTGGATTTTGAAGTTGAGCAGGGTGAGTTCGTTGCCCTGATAGGCCCAAATGGGGCCGGAAAAACGACCTTTTTGCGTATCTTGTCTTCATTATCGCGTCCCAGTATGGGCGAAGTCATGCTGGCCGGATACCGTTTGCCCCATCAGGCAGCAGCAGTGCGCTCCCAATTGGGGGTGCTTTCCCATCAACCATTGTTGTATGGCGACCTCAGTGCTGAAGAGAACCTGACCTTTTTCGGTCGTATGTATGCTGTCAGTGATCTGGAAACTCGTATCGGGGAGGTGCTCGAGTTAGTTGGCCTGAAGAAACGTCGCCGCGATCTGGTACGTACCTTTTCCCGTGGTATGCAGCAACGCCTGGCGATTGGCCGGTCGGTGATTCATGATCCCCAAATCCTATTATTGGATGAGCCTTACACTGGCCTGGACCAGGATGCGTCATCTATGCTGGATGATGTGCTCAAGGCGGTTACTGCTGAGGGGCGCACAGTGGTGATGACCTCTCACGACCTGGCCAGAGCTGCCGATCTGGCTTCTCGCTTTGACATCCTTTCTCGTGGGGTGATTGCGGCCTCAGCTCTTCATGCAGATATTCCTCCAGATGGCCTCCTGGCTTTTTACCGCCGTACGATCAACCAGGAAGAGGAGCCTGCTCTTGTCAGTTAAAAGTACTTCTGTAAAGCCAATAACTGCGCGAGCTCCCAGTTTCTTGCAGGCGGTCGGTGCGGTTGTTCGCAAAGACCTGGCCTCCGAGTTTCGCAGTCGCGAATTGCTTTCGGCCATGTTCTTGTTCGCATTGCTGGTCATCCTGATCTTTAATTTTGCCCTTGAGTTGAACGCTCGCGAACGCGGAGAAATTACCGCAGGTGTACTGTGGGTGACCTTCGTATTCGCCGGACAATTGGGTTTGAACCGTTCGATGGCCATTGAAAAGGACCGCAACTGTCTTGATGGTCTTTTGTTAGCGCCGGTCGATCGCAGCGCCATATATTTCGGCAAGATGCTGGCAAACTTATTGTTCATGTTGATCGTTGAAGCCATTGTTTTACCCATTTACAGCATCCTTTATAACGTCAACCTTTTCCATCCTGGCCTGATCCTCGTTATCATTTTGGGCTCGCTTGGCTACGTCACTATCGGGACATTGTTGGCCACTATGGCCGTATACGCCCGCACGCGTGACATCCTTTTGCCTATCTTGCTGTTCCCTGTCGTGGTTCCTTTGTTGATCGCAGCAGTACGGGCCAGCAGTGCATTTCTACAAAATCTATCTATGGAATTTGTGTGGCCCAGCTTAAACTTATTGATCGTCTTTAACCTCATTTTTATAGCTGTTAGTTACATGACTTTTGACTTCATCGTTGAAGAGTAAGGAGTAATTATGGAAACGAAACCACGCCTCTTGACCATTCTGGATTGGTCCTCGATTATTTTGTTTCTTTTTGCCACTGGCATGGTGTTCATTTATGCCCCCATGGAAGCCGTTCTAGGGAACGTACAACGAGTATTCTATTTCCACGTGGCTGCAGGTTGGGTAGGTATGGTTGCTTTGGGTGTAGCTGTGGTCGCTGCCATTGCTTATCTGCGGACTTCGGATCGCAAATGGGACATCATCGGCCTGGCCAGCATTGAGATCGGCCTGGTCTTTTCTTTTATCAACATTATCAGTGGCGCCATCTGGGCACGCCCCATCTGGAACACCTGGTGGACCTGGGACCCGCGCCTTGTGACTGCCACCATCATGGAATTGATCTACTTAGCCTACTTGATGCTGCGTCAGGGTATTGAAGACCCCGACAGACGGGCCCGCTTTGGTGCCGTCTATGCAATCGTGGGCTTCCTCAGCGTACCTTTGTCTTTCTTCTCGATCCGCATTTGGCGCACGATCCATCCTACGGTGGTTGGTAGCTCAGACGCTGGGGCAGAGGGAGCTTTTGACATGACCCCCAGGATGTTGCAAACCTTCTTCTTCAGTCTGTTTGTGTTCACCATAATTGGCATCGATTTGATCTGGCACCGTATTCGTCTGGGCCGCCTGGAAGACGATGTCGAACAACGCAAAATGCAGGTGATGGCATGAGCTATTTGACATTCTTTTTGCAAGAGGGGCCTGCCGAGACCACCGATTTTATGATTCTCGGCTTCGTATTCATCTTCGGTTCAATGGCCTTGCATCTCGTCAGTCTATATCTACGTAACCGCAATTTGCATCGTGATATGGAATTACTGGATGATCTTGGGGAAGAGTAAAAAGGCAGAATTTATTAATCAAAACGGCGAGGATTATCCTCGCCGTTTTTTGTTTTGAGCTTGTATTTATTATTCGATAGTGACTTCAGAGGGATCGTAATCGATTTGTGGGTACTGCATGTTGAAGCCTTTGAGTGTATCGATGATGATCGAGCTGATCACAATGTTGCGATACCACTTGCGGTTGGCGGGTATCACGTACCAGGGGGCATAGTCCGTGCTGGTCTTGTTGATGGCATCCTCAAAAGCTTGCTGGTAATCGTCCCATAATTCACGTTCGGTCAGATCGCCAGGGTTGAACTTCCAGTTCTTGTGGGTTTCGTCAAGGCGCGACTGAAAGCGTTCTTTTTGTTCATCCTTATCGATGTGCAGGAAGAATTTCAGGATGGTTGTACCTTCTTCGGCCAGCATGCGTTCGAAGTCGCGGATCTGGGCGTAACGTTTGCTCCACACACTCTCTGGTACAAAGCTTTTTACGCGTACGATCAGCACGTCTTCGTAATGGCTACGGTTGAAAATAGTGATCTCGCCTTTGGCCGGGGTGTGCTGGTGAATGCGCCACAAATAATCGTGGGACAATTCTTCTTTGCTGGGTGCTTTGAAACTGGCTACTTTGACACCCTGGGGGTTGACACCCTCGAATACGTGGCGGATGGTACCGTCCTTGCCGCTGGCATCCATACCCTGTAAAACCACCAGCAATTTACGTTTACCTTCGGCATAAAGTAATTCTTGCAGGCCTTCCAATTCATTATTGAGTTCTTTTAAATAGGCCTTGCCTGCTGTTTTATCTCCCTCAAAGGAACTTGCGTCTTTTGCGGGGATGTCTGCTAATTTAACAGGCTTATCAGGTTGAACGCGGTATTGTTGCATGTTATTGACCTGCCGTAGTGGGTGGGTTGAAGTAGTTGTAAACTGCGCGTGAGACGTCCCTCATCATCACCGAGACCGGTTCCCAAACCAGTTGCACGGGATGGTAAGTGAAGATAACCACGGCATAATCACCGTTAGGCGAATATATGATGCCTGCATCCCCGATCGTGTTGATCACACCATTGACGTTGGTCACCCAGCCGTGTTTATGAGCGATACGCGTGCCGCTGGGTGCGCTGGCCTCTAAGAGCACAGCCGTGCGTGGCGTACTCAACAACTCGATCATTTGCTGGCATTCCGCTTGTGTCAGCTCTCCTGGGAAAACGGCTGCGAAAGTGCCCCCGCCGGTTTCAGCGCATTGGTAGACGTCTGCCAGCAACATACCCATGTCGGTCAATGTGGTCTGATTATAGACGTCAGGGTCTGTGGAGACATCTGTGCGTAAATTGGCTGGTGTTTCATAACGTGCCAATAACGGCGAGCCTAATCCGAAAAAGCCTGCGAGGAAAGTGTTTTCCAATCCCAGCGCCTGTAAATCTTCGGTAACCACTAAGGGGCCAATGTTTGGATCAATGACTTGCTGCATCAGCCAGTCCGATGGCTCATTGCCGGATTGCTCGATCATGGTTGAAAGCAGTCGCACCACTTCTTCGTTGGGGTTGTCACCAACACGTTTGTATACCGAGACCATGATGGGCAGCTTGATCATACTGGCTGCAGTAAAGGCCAGATCCGGCTGGGTACTGATATCTTGGCCATTTTGATAGATGAAATGAAGTTCCTCAGCCGTTTGCAGGTCGAGGAAATAGACACCGGTAATGCCATCAAACCCTGTCAGGTCGATGGTTTGTTTTAAGAGGATTTCAAGGTTGTTAAAGGAAGGCCGTGCGGATGCTACGCTGCTGCTAAGCGGTAACGATACTGACCGGTTAACAGGAGACTGCATGGCTTGTTCGATTTGAAGTACTGCACTATCAAGGTCGATGGCTGTGCCAGGGATACCCGCTGTAAAATTGACCGTGCCTGGGATCGGCTGGGCGGGTTGTGGCTGTTTGTTGTAACGTAAGCCGATCTCATTTTCTAAATAGCTTCGCAACAGGTTCTCAGAAAAACTGGCTGTCAGCGGCACGTCTTGTGCTGAACTCTGCCCACCCCACAAGTCGTTCCAGAAACCAGTCCAGAAAGAACCGCCCTCACGTTCCAGGTCCGCGGCAGCCAACATACTTTCGATGTCTGCTTCAAAGCCTACCACAGCCGGATTCAGCAAGATCACCTGGTCTTCGTAAACTAATTCTATTGGTAGTGAATACACTTCCAGTAAACGCTCTGCAGCTCCCTGGCGATCCATTTCACCTACAGGGATACCGGCAATGCGCATACCTGCTGGGTAGTTGGCCCGCTGCCGACTATATGCCGCCAACTGAATGGTGAGCAGCACAATAGCCACAAGAATCAGCAATACCGATATCCAACGTAAGAGTGAGTAAGAGCGGCGAATCCGCACGAGCAGCCTCCAAAATAGCGGCGTATATCTTACCTGATTTTATGCTAGAATCTTTTTTGGGCAACACAACTCATATATTTCTAAACATCTCTGATCTCTATGCTGCGATCTATCCTTATATATTTGTCGAAAGCCGAGTGGGCCAGGAAACTGGTAATGGGCTTTGGTTTTGCGCGCCGTACCGCCTTGCGTTTTGTGGCTGGGGAAAGCCTGGACGAAGCGATTGAAGTCGTGCGCGTATTAAATAATAATGGCATGCTTGCCACTCTCGACCACCTGGGTGAAGATACCGCCTCGCCGGAACAGTCTCGCCAGGCCACGGACGATATCGTCGCCATCCTGGATGCCATTCATGAGGCGGGTGTGCAATCCAATGTTTCCATCAAGCTTACGCAGGTTGGCTTAAAATTAGACCCGGAACTGTGTGCAGAGAATTTAGAGCGCATTGTAAAACGGGGTCAGGAGTTGGACATCTTTGTGCGCATCGATATGGAGGATTCCCCCGTGATCGATGTGACGCTGGAGCTTTATCACCGTATGCGCTCCAAAGGTTATGACAACGTCGGTAAAGTTTTGCAATCTTACCTATATCGCACAAAAGAAGATACCCAATCCTTGTTAGCTGAAGGCACTCGCATCCGTCTTGTGAAAGGCGCTTATGATGAACCCCCCGAGGTCGCTTTCCCAAAAAAATCCGACGCAGATGCTTGCTTTGATGAGATAACTACCATTTTATTAGAAGCAGCAAATGCCCAGGATGCACCTGAGGTCAGTTCGGATGGTCACTGGCCGCCTATCCCTGCTATCGCCACGCACGATGAAAAACGTATTGAGCATACCAAGCAGGTAGCACAGCAGTTGAATTTGCCTCGCAATAAGTATGAATTCCAGATGCTGCATGGCATTCGTCGTGAGTTGCAGGAACAACTCGTAAAAGACGACTATACCATGCGCATCTACGTCCCCTTTGGCACAGAGTGGTATCCCTACTTCATGCGCCGTCTGGCCGAACGCCCGGCTAATGTATGGTTCTTCCTGTCCAATCTCTTGCGCCGTTGAGGTCAGAATTGTTCCGCAAGGGGAAAGCAATATCTTCGATGAGCTTTTATGAGAACCAGCATTCAACTAGAAAACACACATCGGTACGCACTCCCTGTTGAGTTTCAAGACGATGATGTCCGTTATTCTGAAGGCCTTGTAGAGTATTTCCTGGATGAGTTCACACAAGAAAACGAAATTGTCTTTGATCCTTTTGCTGGATTTGGAACTACATTGTTAGTTGCGGAGGATATGGGAAGAGTGCCAATTGGCATTGAGTTTGATGAAGGGCGTGTGCAATATATTCAATCGAAGTTGAAACAGCGAGATAGAATTATCCATGGAGATGCGCGCCAGTTAGAAACTTACAATTTGCCGACCTTCAACTTCTCAATTACTTCCCCGCCGTATATGGGTAAGAATGACATTGGAAATCCTCTCTCAGGCAATACAGCAAAGCTGGAAGGGTACCCAGAATACTTGCGTGATATTCGAAATGTTTATAAGCAACTAGGCCAACTAATGGCACCTGATGCCACTGTAGTGATTGAAGTAGCAAATATAAAACAAGGAAATAGCATCACTACTCTTGCCTGGGATATCGCCATGCAAGTTTCTCAGATACTTCATTTTGAAGGGGAAGTAGTGGTAAATTGGGATGAATACGGCTATGGTTATGATCACAGCTACTGTTTGGTATTCACAAAGCCCCATAAAAGCTAACTTAGGAAAAAGATATGTCCAAGGATTTGCAAAACATCGCTGACAAACTGGAAAAAGAAGGCCACAAAACACTGGATTTCTTTGCCGGGATTGAGGAAGCTCAATGGCCGGCTGTAGTGTACAGCGACGACCAGGATTGGACCGTACACCATTTGCTGGCTCACTTTGTTGAAGTTGAAGAGTCCATCCCCCGGCTCATTCGTTCCATATTGGATGGTGGTTCAGGGGTCTCTGAAGATTTCGACATCGATCGACATAACCAGAAGCATACTCCGCAGATGGCGGAAAACTCCAGGCAGTTTTTGCTAGAGGAGTTCAAGCGCCTGCGTAGAGAAACGGTTGAATTAGTTAATGGTATGCAAGAAAGCGACCTTGAGCTTGAAGGACGGCACCCTTTTCTTGAGGTGACCGCCATCAAAGAGATGCTCAAGTTGATGTATATTCACCTCAACATGCACATGCGCGATATCAAGCGTGTCCTGCGAGGTAGTTGAGTATATGTAGAGATTGGGGGCATACCGCATATGAGTTCTATTTGAGAGTCAATACATAGATTTCCCCGTACTTTATAATTGAACGTAGTTATGGCAGATTTCCAGATTCACGACCTTCACATACATACCCTGAAAGCCCAAGAGTCAGGCAAAATCATCTTGCGCGATGATGACCATTTGTTACGCCGTTTTGGCCAGGCTGAACTGCAGACAATGGCTGCTGGGACTCAAACCGATTTCACCCAGCGCATAGCAGCCGATGAGCTTTGGGCTGTGTTGGATGGCGTGGTTTCCTTCGACTTGATTGACCAACGCCCTAACTCGCCCACGTACAATGCCGTTGATTCTTTCTCGATTGCAGCAAAGGATAACCAGGCTTTGTTGATCCCATTTGGCGTGGCTTATGCTTTGGAATCAGATCAAGACAGCCAATTGCTTAGATTGGCAACTCATGCCGATGACACTCATACCGAAGATCAAGTCCTGCCAAGAAACACTTTTGTAGAGCGTTTATCACAAGCATGAATAGCAATCCCGTTTCGCTCTTCTTCAGGCTTTCACGTCCCGTGTTTTTGTTGGGGGGCGCTCTACAGTATTTCCTCGGTCTGGGTATCGTGTACTTCTTGGGAATCTCAATAGATGAGAATATCGCCATAATTGGCCTTTTTTTGGTCTTGGCCATTCAGCTTTCCACCCAATACCTCAATGAGTATTACGATGCCCCCCTTGACCAGTACAATGAAAACCGTACCTTGTTCACCGGTGGCAGTGGGGTTTTGGGCGATGATGATGAAAACAAACTGCCCCGCAGCGTGGCGCAATATGCAGCGGTCATCACCTTAACAGCTGCAGCAATTTTGGCTTTTTATTTACTGCGCAGTAATGCCCTCAGCCCGGCTGCCGGAGTTATTCTGGTACTGGCTTTTCTGGGTTCCTTCTTTTATTCTGTTCCGCCTGTGCGCCTCTCCTTTACTGGTTATGGTGAGTTGACTACCTCGATCATCGTTGCTAACCTTGTCCCTATATTTGCTTTCTTGCTGCAAACAGGCGAAACGCACCGCTTGTTAGCAATGGCAACTTTCCCTCTTACTTTCCTACATATGGCCATGCTGGTGGCATTTGCCCTGCCGGATTATGGTGTGGATGTGAAGTACCGTAAAACCAACCTGGCTGTGCGCATGGGGTGGGAAAATGCCATGACCTTCCATAATATCTTCATCCTGGCGGGCTTTGCGGTGCTTGGTCTAGCGACCTCATTTGGTTTGCCTTCCGGGATTGCCCTGCCCGCTTTCCTGCCGTTGATCTTAGGCTTATTGCAGATCTGGTATATGCGCCGTATCGCCGCTGGCCTCAAACCCAATTGGCGCGCCCTCACACTCAGCGCCGTGATTCTCTTTGCTTCCACATCTTATCTGCTGGCTTTTGCCTTCTGGACTCGCTGAAGTATGCCTGAGTTCCTGACTTTGCTGCCACCCTTAGAGGCGCGGCAAAACCTGCTAGATAACTTTACTCCCAATCTTGAATCGGAAACGATTGATACCCAATCTGCCCTGGGACGCGTCACGGCTGGTCCTGTAACTGCGCCCTTTTCACTGCCTTCCTTTGCGCGCAGCACTGTTGATGGCTTTGCGGTGCGTGCCGCCGACACACATGGAGCCGGTGAAAGTTTGCCCGCTTACTTGAACAATGTAGGCGAAGTTCCTATGGGCGGAGTGCCGGATTTTGGGATTGAAGCCACCCAGTGCGCCGTGATTCATACCGGCGGCATGTTGCCAGAAGGGGCAGACGGAGTGGTGATGATCGAGTATACCCAAGCCGCAAAAGCTGGTGAGATTGAAATCATGCGCGCCGTGGGGGTGGGCGAGAATATATTGCAGGTGGGCGAGGATGTCAAAGAACGAGATGTGGTTATCCCCGCGGGCAGTCATTTGCGCCCCGCGGAGATCGGGGGCTTGATGGCCCTGGGAATCAAAGAGATTGCAACGGTACGCCCGCCGCGTGTCGCTATCCTGTCCAGCGGTGACGAAGTCATTTCACCTGATGAAGAACTGAACCCCGGACAGGTCTATGATGTTAATAGTTACACGCTCAGCGCGCTTGTGCAGCAGCACGGTGGTATCCCGGTGCAGTATGGCATTGTGCCGGATGATGCCGAGAGCCTGAAAGCCGAGGCACAAAGCGCTAAAGGCACTTGTGACCTGGTGGTGATTACGGCGGGTTCTTCGGCCAGTACTCGTGACCTCACCGCTGGCGTGATCGATTCGCTGGGCAAACCGGGGGTTTTGGTGCATGGCGTCAACGTGCGCCCTGGCAAACCCACCATTCTCGGCGTTTGTGATGGTGTGCCCATGATTGGCTTGCCCGGCAACCCGGTCAGTGCTCTGGTGATCGCCAGACTGTTTGTTGCACAAGTGATAGAAGCCATGCTAGGACTCGAGACCCCACCGATTACATCAAGCATATCTGCAACTCTGAGCATTAATCTTTCTTCGCAAGCCGGCCGTGAGGATTGGGTTCCGGTGCAATTGCAAGCAGGTGAAAATGGTTATGTTGCCGAACCTGTCTTTGGTAAAAGCAACCTGATCTTCACCCTTTCGCGTGCAGATGGCCTTGTCCGCATTCCCCCGGCTGCGAACGGCCTGGCTGCGGGTGATGTGGTTGAAGTGCAATTGATGTGATGTCCGTTTATCTCCACGATATCCCCCTTCCAGAGGCCCAGCAGAGGTTTAGGGAGGCTTTACAAAGTGCCGGGCTTGATGGCGTTCTTGGCCAAGAGACAATTTCTCTGGGCAAGTCAGCTTTAGGCCGTACGCTAGCCGGACCCATCTGGGCCAAACTGTCTTCTCCTCATTACCACGCCGCTGCCATGGATGGCTTTGCCGTGACTGCTAGTGATACGAATGGTGCTTCCCAAAGTGCACCGCTAAGCCTGGAGTATGTTGCACAGGCAGTTTACGTAGATACGGGGGACGTTCTCCCACTGGATAAAAACGCTGTTATCCCCATTGAAGTTACCGAAGCTCTGGATGCTCAAGAGCAATTGCACTCCGACCCGCGCCAGCCGCATGCTATTCGCATCCGCGAGGCTGTCACACCCTGGCAGCACGTGCGCCCCATGGGTGAAGATATGGTTGCCACCGAGTTGGTATTGCCGGAGGGGCACACCTTGCGACCTGTTGACCTGGGCGCCATCGCCGCCGCGGGGCACAGCCATGTAACCGTTGCCAGGAAACCGAAAGTAGCGGTCTTACCCACCGGCTCCGAACTGGTATCGATTGGCGAAACTGTAAAACCAGGCGACATTATCGAGTTCAATTCCCTAATTCTCGCTACACAAGTAGAGGAGTGGGGTGGGGAGGCCAGGCAGTTTCCGATAACGCCTGACGATGAAGCTGAGATCAAGGCGCAGGTGCTTGCTGCTGCTCAGGAACATGATCTGATCTTACTCAACGCCGGTTCCTCTGCAGGTGCCGAAGATTTTTCAGCACGCATCGTGGAGCAGTTAGGGGAGTTGCTGGTGCACGGCGTGGCCGTACGCCCCGGCCATCCGGTGATATTGGGCATGCTACAGATTGAAGAACGCCAGGTCCCCATCATTGGTGTGCCGGGCTATCCGGTATCTGCGGCGCTTACAGGTGAGATATTTGTGGAACCCTTATTGGCGCGCTGGTTAGGCCGCCAGCCCCGCGAGAAGGTGACCGTCGAAGCCCAACTCACGCGCAAGCTCAACTCCCCGGGTGGCGACGATGACTATGTGCGTGTAGCCGTAGGTTATGTTGGCGAGCGTTTGTTGGCTGCACCACTATCGCGCGGGGCCGGTGTGATCTCCTCCCTCGTGCGCGCTGATGGCTTGGCGCTTATGCCACGCGGTTCTCAAGGAGCTTCGGCAGGGGAAAAGGTCAATGTCCAGCTTTATCGTGAGCCTCAGGAACTGGAACGTACCATCTTTGCGATCGGCTCCCACGATATTGTGCTGGACCTATTGGCACAATTCCTGGCGCCTCAAGCACGTCGTCTGGTGTCGGCCAATGTAGGTAGTATTGGCGGATTGGTAGCGCTGCGCCGAGGTGTAGCTCACCTGGCTGGTTCACATCTCCTGGACCCTGAGAGTGGTGAATACAATCTCAAATACATTCAAGAATATCTGCCCGAAGAGGCTATTAATGTTTTGGGCCTGGTCAACCGCCAACAGGGTTTATTGTTGCGGTCTGGGAACCCCAAGAACATCATGGGCCTGGAAGATTTAAAGCGCCCGGATGTGCGTTACATCAACCGGCAGCGTGGGGCTGGCACACGTATGTTGCTGGATCACCACCTGAACTTAATGGGGATTGCTCCTGATGAGCTTCACGGCTACAATCGGGAAGAATACACTCACCTGAGTGTGGCCGCGGCCATCGCTTCTGGCCGTGCAGACTGCGGCCTGGGCATTGCGGCCGCCGCGCAGGCATTGCAACTGGATTTCATACCTCTCTTCGAAGAGCGTTATGACCTGATCCTACCCAGGCAGTTCCATGATGACCCGCTCCTGGCCCCTCTGCTGGATTGTTTGCACAGCGCCAGGCTGCGCAAGGCCATTGAAGACATGCCGGGCTACAATACCGCTCCCCTGGGAGAATTGATCGCTGAGGTTAATTAGTTATGACCACCGCTCTTGTAATTGATGACAACCGCCAGATGGCGGATAGCCTTTGCCAGATGCTACAGCTACTGGACGTGGAGGCTGTGCCAGCTTATGGCTCTCGTGCTGCCTTAATGGCATTAAAAACCGCCCGCCCTAATATCGTTTTCCTGGACATCAACATGCCCGGCGTTAGTGGGCACGAAGTCTTGGGTTATCTCAAGCGTGAACCGGAGTTGTCCGAAGTACCTGTCGTGATCGTGACATCTGATGATCAGCCAGAGACGGCCCAACGTGTCAAAGATGAGGGTGCCGCGGCCATGATCATCAAGCCTGCATCGGTAGATACCGTCGAGGCAGCCTTAAAAAAAGCACTGAACAATTAGGAGAAGCTTCATGATCTTGCAGGTTGGCGCGGACGCGCCTGACTTTGAATTGCTGGATGAAAATGAAACGCCGCGCAAATTAGCCGATTATCGCGGCAAACCGGTCGTTCTTTACTTCTACCCCAAAGACGATACGCCCGGCTGCACAAAAGAGGCATGCAACTTCCGTGATGATTATTCAGCCTACCAACAAGTGGGCGTTGAGATCCTTGGTGTCAGCCCGGACACGCCTAAATCGCATACCAAGTTTAAGCAGAAATTCGACCTGCCTTTTCCTTTATTAGCAGATACTGAAAAGGAAGTGCTCAACGCCTATGGCGCGTGGGGCAAGAAGAAATCGTTTGGTCGTGAGTACGACGGTGTATTGCGCACAACCTATGTCATTGATGGGGAAGGGAAGATCGCCAAAGTCTTTGAGAAAGTCCGTCCGGCTCAACATAGTGAAGCAGTTCTGGATGTCATCAAGGACTTGTGATTCTTTCCTTTGCCCGAGCTAAGTATGTAGGGACGCACTCAATTGCGTCCCTTTTTTATGAAAAATAGACCCAAATATGCGATTTTTTACCTTTATTGTTGCCCAAAACGAATTGTGATATACTCCACAAGTTCCCGTTGTATACAGGCCAATTTATAATTTTTCCGGGAATTTCAGAGCGATAAATTTTTACGTATTTATTTTGCGTGACAAATTAATTCTCGTTCATGCGGAGTTGATGTAGCACCCTGGAGGAGTAGTCTAAATGCGAAGTTTAGTCAACTTAATTAAACGCTACGGGGAATATGTTTTTGTAGCCATCTTTGTAGTTCTCAGCACATATGCACTTGGTGCCTTCCTTACTGCAGGTGCCGCCAACGGCACCATTCTTCCGCTTCAAGCCAGTCGCGAAGCTGTGGAAATTGATGAGCTTTTTAACGTCCAGTTCTGGCTGATCGCTTTCTTCTTTTCCCTCATTGTTGTTTTTATGCTTTGGAGTGTGATCTTCCACCGCAGAAGAGGGGAAGATGATGATGCCCCAGGCGAAGATTTTGAGGGTAACAGTACCCTCGAAATTGTTTGGACGATTATTCCTTTAGGGATCGTTCTCGCCCTGGCAGTGTACGGTGGTAGTGTCCTTTCAAACATAGAACGCCGCGCCACCGATGCCCTGGAAGTCAATGTCATTGGTCAGCGTTGGGCCTGGCGCTTTGAGTATCCAGAGTCTGGAGCAGTTTCTTCAGACCTTGTGCTACCTGTCGATCGCCAAGTGTTGCTGCGCATGCGCTCTGATGATGTCATCCATTCCTTCTGGGTTCCAGAGTTTCGGGTCAAGCAAGACTTATTGCCTGCCACTTTCGGCGACGAGGACAACACGCGCGAATTGCGTATTACCCCGACGATAAAAGGAGACTACAAGGTTCGTTGCGCTGAGTTATGTGGCGAACTGCATTACGCTATGCTGGCCGATGTGATGGTGGTGGAACCAGAAGAATTTGAAACCTGGGCCGCAGCTCAGGCCGCCGAGTGTGACCTTGAAGCCGCCGATTGTGGTGCCCGCTGGGTAGAGCAATATGGTTGTACAGCCTGCCACTCTTTTGATGGTACGCAGGTCGTTGGCCCCACATGGCTGGGATTAGCTGGCTCTCAGGTACTTTTGGATGACGGTTCAAGTGTGTTGGCAGACGAAATTTATTTAGAAACCTCGATCATTAATCCTAATGATCAAATTCACGAAGGCTTCCAACCCAATGTGATGCCGGTGAACTTTGAGGAACAGCTCACTGAAGAGCAGATCGCAGAAATCGTTGCATTCATCCAGACACTGGGTGAGTAGCTTTTCTTGTTACAGGCATTTGGAGGAGTAGTATGACATTTCTCTCAACGGGTTTTGTGCGCGGCTTGATTGCACAGGCTTTGGGAACCCTGGCCGGGTTTGCATTCGTGACCGGTATCCGTGCATTATCTGGATTAGAGCCATTTGATCCCGTCGAACCCGCTTTGGTAAGCGGTTTTGCTGTCGGCGCACTGGCCTTTTTGTTTGGTGTCGGTGTTTTCGATGATTGGCTCAAATGGACACGCGGTATTTCCACCTCCGATCATCAGGAACATGACCCCGAAAAACCCTGGTGGTACCGTTACCTTAGTGTGGACTTCGACCATAAGGTCATTGGCTTGCAATATGGTGCCGCGGCTATGCTCACCATGGGCATTGGCGGTTCCCTGGCTTTGCTGTTCCGCACGGAACTAGCCACGGCCAATGTCGATTTCCTTGAGCATTTCATCTTCGGGCAGATTTTTGGGGAAGACCACACTGGCGCCAGTTTGTTCAACACCTTCATCAGCTTACATGGCATGATCATGATCGTTACCATGCTGCTAGGTGTGGGCGCATTGTCCAATTACCTGGTGCCCTTGATGATCGGCGCCAACGACATGGCCTTCCCGCGTTTGAATGCTTTTGCCTTCTGGGTCAATATCCCCGGTGCTATCGTGCTGCTTGCCAGCATGTTTGCCGGTGGTTTTGACACTGGTTGGACGGGGTATCCGCCTAACAGTACCGGCTATTCGGCGATGGGGGTGTCGCTCTTTATGCTGGCTGTTTATATCGTGGGTTTCTCTTCAATCTTCGGTTCCCTTAATGTGATTGTCACCATCTTCCGCATGCGTGTGCCGGGTATGAAGCTCTTCGAAATGCCCATCTTCGTGTGGGCTGCCATGGCCACTGCTTTCATCCAGTTGATCGCAACCCAGTTCATCGGTCTATCCTTCCTGATGGTCATCTTGCAGCGCCTGTTCGGCATGAATTTCTTCGATTCAACGGCAGGCGGCAGTCCGGTGCTCTTCCAGCACTTGTTCTGGTTCTACTCCCACCCGGCCGTATACGTGTTTATTTTGCCGGGCCTGGGCCTGATTAGTGAATTATTGCCTGTGTTCGTGCGTAAGCCCCTCTTTGGCTACAAATGGGTAGCCTTGTCTTCCCTGGGTATCGCCCTGGTAGGTTATTTTGTGTGGGCCCACCACATGTTCACCGCTGGTATGGCATCTTATCTACGTGTGCCCTTTATGTACAGTACGCTTCTGGTAGCCATACCCACTGGAGTGAAGTTCTTTAGCTGGGTGGGTACTATGTGGCGCGGCAAGATGCGGTTTGATACACCCATGCTGTTTGTGCTGGGTTCTGTGGTTGTCTTTTTGCTGGGTGGTGTTACAGGCCCTCCCAACGCAACGGTTGCTAGCAATCTGCACTTGCATGATACCTACTGGGTAGTAGGCCACTTCCATAACACCATGTTCGGCGGCTTCATGTTCCCCTGGTTTGCCGCCATTTACTATTATTTCCCCAAATTCACAGGGCGTCAGATGAACGAATTCTGGGGCAAATTGCACTTCTGGCTGATGGTTCCGGCCTTCCTTGTGATGTCAACATACCAGATGTTGACCGGTTTGCTGGGTATGCGCCGCCGCATTGCGGGTTATGATGCCGCTCTTGGTATTGAAGGCTATCAAGTGATTGTCACATGGGCGGGCTTCCTGATCTTCTTTGCCGTCATCATTTTTGCGATCAATTTTGTGGTTTCTGCCAGGCGTGGCGAAGTTGCTGAAGGTAACATTTGGAAATCTCGCTCACCGATCTGGCAATTGCCGAACCCGATCCCTTTGCATAATTACGAGAGGCCCTTCCGTGTGGTGGGTGAACCTTACGATTACGGTGATCCCAATGGGCATCCTTACGTGGATCTGGATCCCAGTGACGATGCCCCCGATGAACCAACTACACCTTCAGACAGTGAGGAGCAACAAGCGCCCGGTGGTGCAGACCCTGCCCCGGCCCCGACAGGCGACTAGGCCTGTGCTTGTAAGGAGTATTAAGAATGGCTGAAATGACACAAACTGACGAAAAGAGCGAAGAGTATAAAGCTGATCTCAGCGCTGGGAACTGGATCCTGGTGATGTTGGCTGTATTGACCGTGGGTGAGTTCTTAGTAGGTGTGATTGCTCCTCCCTGGGGCTTTATCCTACTGATCATCGCCTTCTGGAAATCGTATTACGTGATCAAGGATTTTATGCATATCGGTCGCTTGTTTGGCAGCGATGAGGAGTCCCACTAATGGCACACACCACGGACGTACGCGACACTTATGCCCATAAGTTGGGTAACAATCGTTGGGGCTTGTGGTTATTCATTATCTCCGATGCGGCTGTTTTCATCGGTCTTTTCATCACCCGCTTTATTTTGCTGCCGGGCCAGCGGCCCGAACTCGATCAAACTATTGGTTTGATCGTAACGGTCATGTTGCTGGCCAGCAGTTTCTTCATGTACCGCGCCGAAGTGCACATGCGCCACGGCAATTTGAAAGCTTTCCAAAGAAGTATCTTAACTACCCTGATTCTAGGCGTGATCTTCTTGCTGGGTGTGGTCGCCGTGGAGTGGCAGATCGCCCACTTTGGCCCCGCCGATGGGCAGGAAGGCGCCATCTTTTACGTGATGACCGGTTTCCATGCCTTCCACGTGCTTACCGGCGTGGTTTTGCTGTATTGGGTGTATAACAACAGCAAGCGCGGCGTGTATACCAAAGAGCAACACTGGGGTGTAGAGGCTGCAGCCGTTTACTGGCACTTTATCGATGTGGTTTGGATTTTCTTTTATCCGGCACTGTATTTGATAGGCACTGTAGCCTGACGTTTATGTAGCAGTACCAAGTAGTGCCTGTGTAGTATTTTGAAGCAAACTTTGAGAGGAGGGTTTGCCGGAGGAGGTCTTCCGGCAAACCCTTTTTTCTCGATAGGATATCTTTAGCATGAAAGCTCGTACAGTCTTAGTTCTCACCGTGGTCGTAATCCTGGGAGTAGCAGGTGTGTACCTGGGAGTGCAGTGGGCTGATGCCAATTACGAATACCAGGGTTCACTGATCGAGCCTGCCATGCCGGCTTTCCCAATTGCTTTGGCCGAGTCTGATGGCGAACTCTTTAGCCTGCAGGCTCACCAGGGTAAAGTCGTCATGCTCTATTTTGGTTATACCAATTGCCCTGATCTCTGCCCCGCCACACTTTCGGACTTTAAGAAGATCCATGATAGCTTAGGTGAGCGCGCCGACGAGATCGAGTTTGTGATGGTCACCATTGACCCTGAACGTGATACATTGGAAAAAACAGCTCAATACGTTTCTGCATTTGACTCATCCTTCATCGGCTTGTCTGCAAGTGAAACGGATTTGCAGGATATTTGGGATGGTTATTTTGTGTTTCGTGCCAAAAGCGGAGCTGATAGCGCGGCAGGTTATTTGATGGATCACACCACGCGAACTTATGTAATTGACAAACAGGGCAACCTGCGCCTCACCTATCCTTTTGGGATCGAGTACCAGGCTATGCTTCTGGACGTAGAGCATTTATTGGATGAATAAGGTAGCACATGGATAAAACCCTTGTAGGTTTAGTCATCAATCGTTTTTTGTTGGTTTTGCTCGTTTCTCTCCTCCTTGTTGTGGCCATAAGTGAGCTTGGTTTTCGTTTGCAGGTTTTGAGTGGTGATACGGATCGTTTGCCGCAGGATGTTGTGTTGGTCATCCCAGAGGGGACTGCCGAACGCGTTGCTCAGGGGGAAGAAGTGCCTGCCATTCCGGAAGAAATGACCTTCGTTGTGGGTGATGTGCTCGTCGTGCGCAACGAGGATTCTGTGGGCCACGAACTCGGGCCTGTCCTTGTAGCTCCGGGGGGCACTGCCAGCCTCCCTATGGAGCAGGCCGAACACTTCGCATTGGCCTGTTCTTTCCAGCCCTCACGTTACCTCGGGCTTGAAGTGCGTGAGGCCAGTACCTTGTCCGTCCGTATCCTGGCTATCGTGTATGCGGTGCCGCCGACTCTGGTGATGTTTTTCATCTATAGTCTGGCGATTTGGCCCTTGCGCCGAGATGACCAGGCACCCCCCGCCAACCCTGCTCAGGCCTGAACTATGTTGCGACGTGCTTTGCAGCCACGTTGGATCATCGGTGGCCTGCTCGTAATAATAGCTGTACCGGGGATGGTGCGTCTTGGTTTCTGGCAACTGGATCGCCTGGATCAACGCCGTGTTTTTAACCAACGTGTTCTGGCACAAATTGATGCCCCTGAAATGACTCTGGACGCTGATGCACTGACTTCAGATCTGTATAACATGGAATTCCGCCACGTGAGTGTGACCGGGCAGTATGATTTTTATGAACAGGTCGTTTTGCGCAACCAGGCCTGGAATAATCAGATTGGTTTTCAACTTTTAGCACCGCTCAAAATTGAGGGCACGGATGAAGTTGTTTTAGTGGAGAGGGGGTGGATTCCTGCTGAAAATGATATGCCTGAGAGCTGGGCACAATTCGACCAAACAGGGACCGTTACCATCCACGGTATGTTGCGTCGCCCGGAAGAGCTTATTGGAGTAACGAATTTTGAGGCACAGGATGATGCCAGTGGACGACAGACGAGTTGGCTATCTGTTGATCTGGAGGCGCTAAGCTTCCAAACTGGATATGATTTGTTGCCGGTCTATGTGCAGGAGTTGCCTCAGGGAGAGGATTTTTCCCCGCCTGTGCCTGTTGAGGCGGATATTGAGATCACTGAAGGGTCGCATTTAGGTTATGCTTTCCAGTGGTTTACTTTTGCAACTATAGCGGGAATTGGCTTTCCCTTGTTCATGTACCGCGAGTTGCGCAAAGAAGAAGTTGAAGAGAATATGGCTGGAGAGAAGGACCAAACTGTTGGTGAGGAATGATGACTGAACTTCCAAAAGATTACAAGCTGCTTGGCCGTCTGAGGTTCTGGCTGCTGGGTGCAGCTGTATTTGTGTATCTGGTGATCATTGCAGGCAGCATCGTGCGTGCCACCGGCTCTGGCTTGGCCTGCCCCGACTGGCCGACTTGCAACGGTAACTGGTTACCGCCTCTGCGTGCCGATGCTCTCATTGTTTACGCTCACCGTGTAGTGACCTTGCTGGTTGCACCTGTAGTTCTGGTGGTTGCATATATCGTTATCCGAAGTTTCCGCCATACAAAACTAATATTTCGACCTGTACTCCTGGCGCTCCCTTTACTGGCTTTGCAGGCTGTGCTGGGAGCCTTTGTTGTAAACCTGGATCTAGTAGGTTGGTTGGTAGCTTTGCACCTGGGTTTATCCCTTATCATTCTCGGCCTGCTGGTCATTGCCACCATTATGGCCTTCGTGCGCTATTATGACCCAGCTCAGGCCGACCGCCTCAAATTCCAAAGTTCATTTTCGCGTCTCACGCTTATCTCCAGCGGCCTGATCTTTGTTGTGCTGGTCAGTGGCGCGTTCGTGTCTGGCAGCAACTCGGGCACAGCCTGTATCGGTTGGCCTTTGTGCAACGGGGAATTTGTTCCCAATACTTTATTTGGCTGGATCAACGTCATTCACCGCATCAGTGTAGCCCTTGCCGGTGTCTCGATGTTGTTGCTGATGTGGCGTGCATGGCGCACCCAGCGCACCCAGCGAGCCATCCTGCCTGCTGCTACCCTGACTGTGGTGCTGTTCTTCTCCCAAATCCTTGTAGGGGCGCTGCAAAGCACTCAGGGCTTCCCTGCTTACTTTATCGGCTTGCACGTTGCTACGGCTTCTGCTGTATGGGCGTCCAGCATGATTACCCTGGCGTTTGTGGGTTTGGCGGCCCGCAGTCCTGAAGAAGAGCACGAGGAAGCCAGCCAGCCTGTATATGGTGGACAACGTGCTCGCGATTTGATCCGCCTCACCAAACCCATCATCGTGGCCCTACTGCTTGTGACCACCTACGCAGGTATGGTTGTGGGGGGGCGTGCTATCCCATCCCTGAGCCTTACATTCTGGGTCATGCTGGGGGGCACACTGGCGGCTGGGGGTTCGGGCGCGGTCAACCAATATATCGACCGTGAACTAGACCAACGCATGACGCGTACCTCCAAGCGTCCAATTGCTTCCGGGCGCATGACTGGGGCTGAGGGTTTGGCATTTGGCCTGGCCTTACTTTTTATCTCATTCTACTTATTTGCCGGTTTTGTCAATTTGCTAGCGGCGCTTTTGTCTCTGGCTGGCATGCTGTATTACGTATTGCTGTATAGCCTATGGCTCAAGCATGCCAACGAGCAGAACATTGTGATCGGGGGCGGGGCGGGGGCCATTCCCCCCCTGGTGGGTTGGGCCGCAGCTACCGGCACCTTATCCATCCCGGCCCTCTTCCTCTTTGCCATCATTTTCATGTGGACGCCGCCACATTTCTGGGCGTTGGCGCTGGTGCGCGAAAAGGACTACGCTCGCGCCGGTATTCCCATGATGCCCGTCATCCGTGGAGAAAAAGAAACTCGCTGGCAGATATTCTTATATACCATTGTATTAGTCGGGCTTACCCTGCTTATGACTTTTCTGGACATGGCGGGCAACGTTTACCTTATCTCTGCGTTGCTGCTTGGACTATGGCTGATCTACATCGCCTGGCAAGTCTGGCGAGTAGGTGGCAACAAAATCGCCTGGCGCATGTACCGCCATTCCAGCATGTATCTGGCTTTTCTATTTGTAGCTTTGATGGTGGATGCTTTAGTTTAGTAGTTCAAAATTTCGGATAATGAAAAGAGCTGGCCTGAAGCCAGCTCTTTTTTGATGTAATTCCGTCTCTTTAGCGTGCCCCGACTGGCAGCTCAATCACTATCGTTCCGGCCTGTTCAAATTCCAATGTCAGGCTGATCATATCCCCTTCAATCAATTCTTCTTGTAAGTCGATCAACATAACGTGCAAACCGCCTGGCTCAAAGCTCACTGCCGTGTTTGCGGGAATGGGCACATTCTCTTGCGGCATCATGCGCATGGCACCGTCCTCCATGCCGGGCATGGCTTCCTCTCCATCCTCCATATTATCTTCTATCTCCACCATCATGGTCATGTGCAGTTCGGTGGCGCTGGCAAGCTCACTGTTGGCGCTCAACAACACTTCGTCTTGTGCGAATGGATTATCGATCACGAAATAGACTGCGCTATTGTCCCCGGTGATTGCAGGGCGAGCCCAGGCGTCTTGGATGGAAATAGTGCCATCTTCAACGGGGGCGCTGCATCCGGCGAATAAAAAGAGACTTAAGATTGCGAGGACCAACAAGGCAGTTGGCTTTCCCTCAAAGGCAGCAGGGTGATTTGAGTTGTTCATATTGTGAATATTACCACTAGATTAATTCGTACAAAAAAGACCTCAGTGGGTCTTTTCTAAAAGTAATGATGCAGCCTTTTGAGTTGAACTAGACCACTTCGATTTTTGTCCCCATGCCTCTCTTATCCCACACGCCTGGCTCGGTTACGGGTGTCGCCCAGCGGAACAGCCAGTTAGCATCCTCTGGCTTCATATTGACACATCCATGGCTCATTTCGTTGCCGTAATTATCGTGCCAGTAGGTCCCGTGGAAGGCTACCCCTGTTTGGGTGAAGAAGCTGGACCAGGGTACACCAGGCAGCTCGTATGCGCCAATTTCGCTGGTGATCTGGCCATTGCCCATGTGCCGTACAGGCATTTTTACCTGAATGTTGAAGGTGCCCCGCGGTGTGGCCGTGGGGATGCCATTTGGAGAGGGTAATCCGGGGATACCAGTAGAGACGGTGGCGTGAAAGACCTCTTTGTCGTTCTCGTAGCAGCTCATATTCTGCTCTTTGATGCGCACAACCACGCGCTTATGGTGGGGTTCCACATCTGGAGAGATAGGATCGAATGCCTCTTTAGGCACTGAACGCATGTGTTCTGTTTGGACAAGATACTCGATCTTGAGGAGTTCATCGGTGATGACGTAACCAAGACGGTTTTCCGGGCCGAGCTCCATGCCTGTCACCCAATGTTGGGACTGGTAATACAGGCGGTAGAGCGGCTGCCAGCCCTGGTATCGGTCATACATATGGGTTTGGGTATAAGGGACCGTGACCTCAAACAATTGCCCATTGGGATTGAATGCGGGAACCGGGTCATTCAAATTGACTTCTATCGGTTGGATATAAGCGGTGTGGGCGTAGCCCCCTTTGACGCTGTACCAACGCGGGTTGAAGTCAGGTCCTTCCTCAGATATAAAGTGATCGTAGAGTTCTACGAGGTGATCGCGGTTCCGTGTCCCTACTACTTCGCTAGCATAAGATGGTTCTTTATAAATCTTAATCTGATCAATGGTGACGCGGCCGTGTGGAACTTTCCTTAAATGTCCGAAAGGAAAATCAACACTCCAGGAAGGCATTGCCAAACCACCTGCCACCATGCCGCTCAGTTTGAGGAACTCGCGTCTGCTAAACTTACTCATCGTGTCCGATTTTATCAATCCATCCTGTCTGTGACAAGTTTATTCGTGCTCCACATGAGTTTACTCATGTTCTTCTTATCGTAGGACCCGAAGCAAAGAAAAAGCCGGTCATTTGACCGGCTTTTTTGTTGTGAAAAAGGTTTAGATTCTTATCCAGCAGGTAGTGCTGCTTTAGCTGCTTTGTAAGCCTGCCCATAAAGGTGACCCTGAACGGCGTAGCCAAAGGCCATGCCCAGGTAAGTACCTACAACACAAAGGATTACGCCAACGGAAGAGAGCACGCTCACAACGAGAGAGCCCACGATAGCTGCCAAAAGGAAGCCACCGATGTTGGCACGGAAGGTGGGAAAGGCTTGCCGAATGGCATCACCGAAGGAACCACCTGTAGCTAAAATAGCGATGGAAGCTGGCAGGACCAGGATGAGCAAAATAGCGTAAATAAATACCAGTGCGTATATACAGAGTGTGGAAACGAGAATAACGGTTCCCATAACTTCAGCGGCATCTCCGCTAGCAAAAGAAGCTCCGCCAAAGGTGATGACGGTGTTACATATGACTAGCAGGATGATCGGCAAGCTCCACACAATTGACAGACCAATGATCTTGAGGCCTTCTACAGCGTAACCGCCAAAATCTGTCCAGTCAGGCAATGGGCTTGCATCGTCGTTTGCTACCCGACGAATGATCTCTGCAAACCAACCGGCAACAACAATGCCACCAATACCGGTCAGCAGCAAGACAGCGGCGATCAGAATCTTCTTAATCCATTCCTCATCCTCTGTTATGTAACTAAATGAAAGACCAAAATCCATGGGGTTCTTCCTCCTCGAAATGTGGTGATAGAAATGATTTCAGGGCAAATACTAGCATAGCCTAAGTATGATTGCAAGCGTCAATTCGTCATGCAGGGAGTATAATCCCCGCCGGAATTCATCGAGCTTCCATTATGTTTGATTTTTTACCATCTGTAGACATCCTTGCTTTTTTGCGCACTGCCACAGTGATCAGTCTGTTAGCGGCTGCCTGGAACATCTATAGCGGTTACCGGGCAATCACTGCTTCGCGCAATATGCCTTATTTTCGCTTACGCCGCCAGCGCCTGCAGCGTGGTTGGTGGATGTGGGTTTATGCGGTGGGTTTTATCCTCTTGAGTGCCTTCCTGTTTGTTTATGGGCAACCCCTTGCTATGCGTGTGCTGCCTCTTACGCCCACTCCTGCTCCTACTTCCACTATCACTTTATCGCCAACCATTACTTTGTCCCCGACCATCACACTCTCGCCAACCATCTCGGCGACTCCCGCCACTTCTCCTACCGCACAGATCCCCCCGGCGATTGAAGCTGCCTTTGAAAGCGTTGTAACGCCTAACCCGGATACTGTTTTCAGTGATCTGTTGTTCTCCCAGCAGTTGGATTCTCTCTTCCGGCCGGTCACTCCCGGCGAGATCTTCCAGAACCCGGTAGGGCAGATGTACACCTCCTTCACCTACGATGCTATGGCGCTTGGTTCACAATGGACGGCGGTCTGGTATCGAGATGGAGAATTGGTGCATCATGAAACTCTGCCCTGGGAGGATGGTACCGGTGGCTCTGGTTTTTCTGAATGGCTGCCTGATGATCCTGCTGAGTGGTTGCCTGGCAATTATCAGGTGATCATTTTTGTGGGGACGGATTGGAAGCAGGTTGGTAACTTCGTGGTGCAAGGCTTCCCAATCACGGCGACAGCTACCCTGACACCAGTCCCCTCTGCTACGACCACATCAACGAATACTCCGGTAACACCGTTTATTTCACCCACCTTTACATTATCGCCTACCCCGTTTCCAACATTAACGCGTACAGCCACGCAGCCTTCACCCACTCCTTTCCCCACTTTGACGCGTACGATCACACCCACGACCTGGCCTACGCTTACGCGTACTCCCACAGCCACCCCAACGCCCTAACTAAGCAGGTAGTTGGACTATAGGTGAACCTGATTTCCTGAGGCTTGCATTGCAACAGCAGTTTTTGCTGCCAGACTTGCGTTGTTCTTTAACAAGGCAAGATTAGTCTTGAGACTTTCCCCGTCACTTAATTCACTGACCCGTGCCAGTAAGAAAGGTGTTACGGCCTGGCCATGTATGCCCTGCTCTTCAGCTTCTTTCAATGCCATCTCTATATGGGTGTTGATCTCTTCCGCTGGTAAGGCAACTTCTGCTGGTGGTGGGTTGCCGACCAGTATGGCACTGTGAATACCTAAACTCCATTGTGATTTTGCGATGTGAGCAATTTCTTCTGGCTTTTCGGCCCGTGCGCTTACAGACAATCCGCTTTCCCGTGAATAAAATGCGGGGAACTCATCCGTCTGGAAACCGACAACCGGGACACCCATGGTCTCCAGGTACTCAATTGTGGCAGGCAGATCCAAGATGGCCTTGGCCCCTGCACACACCACGATCACTGGACTGCGTGAGAGTTGTAATAGGTCAGTTGAAATGTCCTTGCCAGATCCCTGGTGAACACCACCGATCCCTCCGGTAGCAAAGACCTGCACTCCGGCGCGTTCTGCCATGATCAAAGTCCCTGCAACAGTCGTGCCACCGCTGGCCCTTTGCGCAACGGCTGCTCCGAAATCGCGCACGCTGATCTTGCGCAGGTCTTTTTCTGAAGCCAGGCGTTCCAATTCATCCGCATTCAACCCCAGGCGTAACTTACCGTCGATCACAGCAGAAGTGGCTGGGACTGCACCTGCATCCCGAATGACCGCTTCCATATCCTGGGCCAACTCTAAATTCTGTGGGTAGGGGAGGCCATGGGAAATGACTGTTGATTCCAGGGCTACAACTGCCTGCTTTGCAGCCTGAGCGGCGCGCACATCTGTAGAGTATTGGATGGCTAATTTATTGGACATGGTTGTTACACTAATTCGTCGTAGAGGAGTTCAAGCGAGAGATCCGCCAGCACTGCGCCACGGTGACGTAATGTCAGGGAGGCTGCTGATAAGCCTAGACGTACAGCTTCGTCAGCGGGAACTTCATTCAGCAGCGCGAATATAACAGTGGCGCTAAGGGCATCTCCGGCCCCAGTGGGGTCCACGATTTCGATCTTGGCAGCGGGGATATGTCCATCTGTTTCCGAGGTGGCATAACTCAAGCCAAATTCAGCCAGTGTCACAATGGCCAGGTCTACCCCATGAGAGATGAGATGTCGGGCGGCATTTAGACCGCGTTCGCTCTCGTTGTTGCCTTGCATGTCATTGCAGAAAATCGCTGCCTCATTAGTGTTAGGAGTCAGCAGGTAGATATCCTTTAGATGGGACTGCAGCTTCGTTGCCAGCGAACGCGAGGTTGGGTCAGCGCAAATAGGTAGTCCATGCTTCTTGGCCATTTCGATGGCTGTTGCCAGACACTGACTATCAGGATTGGCATCAATGAAAAGCAGTGAAGCATTTTCAAAAAGGGCTTCCTGTTCCAAAATATATTCAGCATTTAGAGCTTCAATCGCACGCATATCATCCAACCCCATTTGAAGGTTTCCAGTGGAGTCAACGATGGCGACGTATGAGCTTGTTGGGTGTTGGCCCGTGCGAATCACATGATCAACATTGACCCCAGCTTCTTCTGTGTGTTGTAGGAGTTGGGTGCCGACGTTGTCATCGCCCACTACGGACAATAAGGTCACTTCCTGGCCCAGACGTGCCAGGTTTTCGGCCACGTTGCGGGCTGTACCACCCATTGAAGTCAGGATCTCTGCCGGGTTTGACGTACCTTCCTGCACGTCCTTGAGCGTACGCCCTACAAAGTCAATACTGGCCGCTCCCAAGACGATCACCGGGGCTTCCGTGTCAAGATCAAATACTTCCAAAAATGTCATATGAGCCTAAGGTTATTCTGGTGGGCGTAAAAATTCCCATCGTGAGGAGTTGGTAACGCGGTCAAGGAAGGGTATCACAACTCTGAGTTCATCTGGGATCTCTTTGCCGCGCTCCAGGTAAAGGTCACGCGCTGCATACAGTTTTTTGCGGTATTCGTACGCAACTTTCTCCAAAACAGCTTGAGGCCCGCCTTCGTCAAGATTGAATTCGAAAGCATGCAGTATTTCACGGATCAGGTTGACGATCTCACGGTTGCGACTTTGATTGCGTACCCCTTTTAATGCTTTTTCATTCTTTAGCGCCAGGTTTTGTGTTGAGATTTGCCAGGCTTCCAAATGCTCTTCAGGGATCTTGCTCGCTTCTTCGGGCAGCACCCAGGTACCAATATCGATCCAGTGCAACTCAAGCCCACGGACTTGTTTGGCCTTTTTGTTGATCGACTCATGGAGGCGTTTGGTGAGTTCATCGCGTGCCACGAATTCGCCTTTGCCATCGGTTGGTGGTGTATTGCTACTTGAACTCATTTCTTTGTTGCCGTTGTCATCAGAGGCCAGCCGGTGAGCTTCCTGCTTTAGCAACTCCTGTTCACTTTTGGTTTGTTCATCTTCAGGCTGGCTGGTGCTCGCCAGGAATTCACTCAGGGTGGATTCGCCGATGAAGCTCTTCATTTCCGAAGCAATGAAATCGCGCATATCGGTGATGGAGGCGGGGGCTTTCCCTCCAGGCGTTTCGGATTTTCCAGCGCGTAAAGGTTTGTGTACATGCTGGTCGTAGATCAATTTAAGGATGTCTTCTTCTTTGTAAGGATAAGGACGCTCTAATGTGGGTTCCATGCCACCGCGATGGATACTAAATTTCATGCGAGCGCCCTCTGCGCGCACCAGGATGCCATCTTTGGTGCGTCCCTGTACGCTCATCTCAACCATGCGGTCCCGCAAGTCTACCACTTCCCGCAATCGTTCAAAACGATCTAATAAGGCAGCTTCATCGCCCGGCCCGATCAGTCGCGGCGTGCCATCGGCTTTTTCAAAAAGGGCTACATTGCCCAAATGCACATTGACTTTGCCGGGACCGCCTATCTGCGCGATTGGGGAGTCACGGTGCTGTGGGGCTACATCCCCTTCTTTGATGTCTATGCTATCAAAAGTGCTGGCGAAAGCGGCCTGCAAAATATATTTCTCGGCAATGGATATATCCCCTAATTCAAAGACATCATCGAGATAGCTGGCAGCTAGTCTGAGTGACAGCCAGAATATCAACCCAACTATCAACACGTGCCGTGTCATATCCGGTGCGAACAGAGCTTGGAAAGGATATACGATCAGATCTGTATAGATGTTTTCAGTAGTTCCTACTTCAAAAGGGTGTACCTGGGCGGCCCACCAGGCCCAAAAATAACCGCCCAAAAGGATCAGGAGCCAGCGCCGTCTGAACCCGCCTGTATGCTTGGTGACGAATACCCATTCAACGAACTCGGTAACCAGTGCAATTATCAGGTCCCAGACGATCTTGGTATCCTTGCGCATCACCTCCCACATGCCCGGGGATTGATTTCGCTCCTTTTTGTTGTTGGTATTAGTCGACTGGCTCATGTGTATACTCCACTAACCATTCCATTAAATTGCTGAGCCGGTCTTCTTCGTCGATCATTGATTGGTGAAGCGGTGGGTTTCGATGAACGCCATCCAGCGTGCCTCGTACAAGTTCGCCGAGGGTTTCTTGCAAGTTCGGAGGTTCAACTTCGTCGCGGTGTAGTTTCAGCAGCCAATCGTACAGATGTCTGGATGACATTTCAGCAAAGGATGCGGAGGCGTTTTCTTTCCCTTTAGTGGCTTCGATTGCTTGCCTTCCCTGGATATATTTACGTTCGGCTTTAGCGCGTTGTAGCCAGCTGTTGCGCCATCGTTCTATGAAGCTGTCTTCCACTTCCAGACGAGGGTTACTGATATCGACGTTGATGACCTGCAAGCCGTGCTGCGTGAGCAAGTCGTATGGGTGACTGCGTATTGTCTCTTTTAAGGGGTTTCCGTACTCATCCAGTTTGATAACCCGAGGGCTTTTCATGCGGGCATTGATGATGTGTGTGATGGATTGCAATACTGTGTGTTGGGCCTCGTAGCTGTTGGGATTTCGTTCTTTAGGGACGATCTCGAACAATTCGTTGAGAGTGTACTTGCGCAGGTATTCGCGCCACAAATCGGCAGTCACGTAGGCCGGGAACCAATCCCAAGGGATCGTTCGCGATTGTGCATCTGCAGGGGCATTAGGGTCAATAGCTTCGTGGGTAATGGCGCGCCGCACAGCCTCACTGTTGTAGCCATATCGTGTGTGGCCTTCGCCAGCTTTGCCGGTAACACGAAATGCCACGGTTATGGATGGGGCTACTTCAACGCCATCTCGGGTTAGGCCACTAGTCTGCAAGCGGCGGTTCTGACGGGCTTCAAAGGTTGAGTTGGTTTCGCCTTCCTGCCGTCCAGAGAAGGGTGCTTCATCCTCTTTTGGTCCGAGTTTGCGAACCTGTACCCGTAGGTCTACGGTCCCTGTGATATTTTCCCCATTCTTCGTGAAAACCAGTCCCGGCCCTACTGGGCGTGTAAAAGCAGTATCTTTCTGTAGAACTGCCGCACTGGCTGTATCCAGTAGCACGACACCAGGGCCGCTACGATCTTTTTTCTCTGCCCCTTCTACCACAACGCCATTGCGTACAAAAATTGCAGGCCCCCGCCCCGATGTGATAATGGAGAGCAGACGATCAATGACGAAGCGCCGTTCTTCTAAGCGGTAAACCGGGAGCATGAACTGCCCGAAGAAGATCAACCAAAAGATGGTTCCCCCGATACCGAAGAGCAAGACATCCAACCCCAGTGCTTTGATGTTGGGGCTCACCAGTTCAAAACGAAAAAATATGGTCCCATAAACCGCGTAAAGTACATCCAATGGGCCAATGCCACCCAGCCGAATGGTTAAATAGATGTACAAAAGTGCTGATAGTCCAACGACGATCAAGGCTTGACGGGTCGGGTTGCGCCAGCCCGAAGAGTTACGCATGGGCTGATTGTATACTAGATAAAGGGGATAGGCAAATTGCTCAAGTCTCGGCGCATTTGCCAGCTTTTTGCTACAATGTTCATTAGAGGTTAAAAAACACATGGCTCCTTTATTGATGATAGCTGCACTCATTCTGATGGAATGGCTGTTGGTGGTTGCAGAGATCACTGGAGAATTGCAATTCTATTTTTGGGCTTTTCTAATCGTGGTTTTGTGGAATGAAGCTATCCGGGCGCGTTCTCCCAATCAGTTCCCCAACCGCATGATGGGTATTGCCTACCTATCAATCTTCTTTGTAACCCTCTTGCTTTTTAACAAAAGCTTTATATACGTTCAACAGAATGGTCTTCCATTGCCTGGGGGCGATGCGCTTCTACCCACACCCACTCCGCCCATCAATTGATGTCACTGCGCCTACGTGTTGAATTCCATTGTCATACTATCTATTCTAAAGATAGCCTAACCAAGCCCGAAAAATTGGTGGATACTTGTCGCAAACGCGGGATTGATCGTGCGGTTGTCACTGACCACAATACAATTGCAGGTGCGCTGAAAGCCAGGGAGATAGACCCCGAACGCGTGATTGTGGGCGAAGAGATTATGACCCAGCAAGGGGAGTTGTTGGCAGCCTACGTACAGGATGAAGTTCCTGCCGGATTAGATGCTTTCAAAACTATTGAGATACTGCGCGATCAAAAAGCTTTCATCAGCGTTTCCCATCCTTTTGATCGCTTGCGCTCCGGCCACTGGCAACCTGAGGTATTGCAAGAAATCGCACCATTGGTAGATGCAATTGAAGTGTTTAATGCGCGCTGCTTCCCCTCAAGCTTCAACAAAGAGGCTCAGGATTTTGCTCATCTGGAGAACATCCCCGGCACAGTAGGTTCGGATGCCCATGCCCCTTTTGAGCTGGGTATGGCTACCATGCTTTTGCCAGAATTCAACGATGCTGAAAGTCTTTTAGCCGCGATTCGCCAGGCTCAGTTTGATGTTAGTTATTCAGGCCCCTGGGTGCGTCTTGCTTCGCGCTGGGCAGTTTTTATGAAGCAGCTAAATCCCTCCCTGATTCCTGTGTAGTAATTGGGTGCCTGATAAATTTCATTTTTGGTAAAATTGCCTCATGGGGCGGTGGCGGAACTGGCAGACGCAGGGGACTTAAAATCCTCCGAGGTTTATCCCTCTTGTGGGTTCGATTCCCACCCGCCCCACAAACGAAAACACCCTACTGAATTAGTAGGGTGTTTTTTCAAATTGTCTTTTCTTATCTATACAATCACCTGCGGCAAAGTCTGGTTGGGTCGCGCCAGCTTATACGCTTCAATAATGGTTGTGACCAGTACTACGATGAAGGCCACCATCAGACCCAGGTTCAGGGCATTAGTGATCAAGGGCAACAACTGCTCGTAAATGCCCACGTCTGTGTTCGTCAGGCCATGGAAGGCAAGGTATTCCGGATTCAATCCAAGGATGGGAGTTCTAAAAACGATGCTGTACAAGATATACAAGTCAAATGGCACCAGCAGAATCTTGGCCCAGCGCAGGCTTGTAGTCCATTCCCTTCGTTGTAACACCAGTGAATTAAGGCCAATGCCCAGGGCCCAGCGCAGGTTGAGCAGTGGCAGTAGCAGGGCAAAGCTGGGAGCCAATAGAGGGATGAAGGTCCAATTATCACCCTCGAAACTGAAGATACCGGCCCATTGGGGGTAGAGGTTCAACAAGATCAAAGCCGCTACAGTAAAGCCGATTTCCCAATACTGCGAGGTCGAGCTGAACGGTTCCGGTTCTTCCAGGCTAGGAAGTTGGTCGGGGTGCCATTCTTCTTCTTCACTTTCAAAAGACGTGCGTGTGCGCTCAATGATGGCGAATACCAATACTAGGATTCCAAAACTTGTGACCAGGCCACTAAACAGACCGGGAAGCGAGTTGACCAGGTTCATCAGCGATTCGGTAAATGCTTGCTCTGTATCAGAAAACCAGAATGAGACAGACATGCCCAGGAGATAAGCTCCTGTCACGGCAATTAGCACGATCCGTAAGATTTGGATGAAAGCCCCATAGTTCTTGGGGCCGATCAAGTATTTCTCAGGTTGGTAAGAAGCAGCTACCTTTTTGGGTGGCCCAAGTTCTTCCAGCATTTCTGTGATCTGTTCGTCATTGCGGGAGCCTTCGCCAAATCGATCATCCAGCATATCTTCGATTGTGGAGCGGATTTCGTTTTGGATATCTTCCCTGCTTTTCTGGGGCAGGTGGCGGCCTACCTCAGCGATATAGCGTTCAATTAGTTTCATTTTAGTTCTCCTCTTAGGCTAGTAGCCCATCGATTACTTTTACGAGTGCTTTCCATTCTGCTTTGAGCTTTGGCAGAGCTTTTTCTCCGCCAGGGCTGATGGAATAGTAGCGGCGTGGTCTGGAGCCATCTACTTGCCATTCGCTTTGCAACAGCCCGCGCTCTTCCAGGCGTCGCAGCAGGGGGTACAGTGTGCCTTGTTCGATTTCAAATCCTTTTTCTGCCATGAGCTTCAACAAGGAATATCCATATTGAGCTTCTTTGAGTTGGCTCAGCACAGCCAGGATGATGACACCACGGCGCAGTTCAAGCGATAAGTTGTCGGCATTTGTCATGCTTTCTCCTGTTATTATTATGTTGCGCATTATACTGTGTGATACATAGTAATGTCAAGTGCTTAGTATAATGAATATCCTTATTCCAGGTGGGTATCACGTGAGAGAGTCTCCATCACTTCATGGTCTGCTATATAATATCCAGTAGCTATTTAAATTATTTATAGGAGATGGCCACATGGAAGGCTTTTTAGCATTTGGTAGTTGTATCGTAGTAGCCGCGGGCGTTGCCCTTTTCTTTCTTCTTAGTGCTGGTGTCAAGCAGATTTTTCAATACGAACGGGGCGTGGTTTTTCAGTTGGGGCGCTTTCGTAACGTACGTGACCCCGGTCTAACCTTCGTCATTCCCATTTATCAGTCCATGCGCAAAGTCGATATGCGTATCAAAACGGCAGACATCCCGCGTCAGGAAGTCATGACACGCGACAATATCCCTATGCTGGTCAACGCCGTGGTCTACTTCAAGGTCGTAAGTCCTCAAGATGTGATTATCAAGATTGAAGACCACGTCTTTGCTGTGCGCCAGTACACTCAGGCTGCCTTGCGCGACGTCATCGGCAACAGCGAAATGGACAGTGTGTTGACCGAGCGTGAGGAAATCGCTAAAGCTATCCAGGAGATCGTGGATGCAGAGACCAGTGATTGGGGTGTGGACGTAGAGGCTATCAAGATCCAGGAAGTGGAATTGCCTGCGGACATGAAACGTGCCATGGCTCGCCAGGCCGAAGCCGAGCGTGAGCGCCGCGCTGTTGTGATCTCCTCGGAAGGTGAGTTGCAGGCTTCTGAGAACCTGCGCCAGGCTGCTGAACAACTGGCTGCCAGCCCCGGAGCTTTACACTTGCGTACCTTACAAACCATTCGCGATATCGCCGCTGACCCCTCAGAAAAGATCGTGCTCTTCTTGCCCTCTGAACTCGGCGACGCTGTCAAAGGCCTGACGGGAGGCAAGAAGTAGCTGTGCCCATCCTGGACACACATGAGCGCTATTTACAGATCGCTTTTAACTACGACCTGTCTTTAGCGCGGCGTATCTTGCCACAAATTACGCCTAGCAATCGTATTCTTATCGAAGCGGGTACGCCTTTTATTAAACGAGAGGGGATGCATGGCATCCGCTCTTTGCGGGCCATGTGGCCGGGCATCATTGTGGCAGATATGAAGACCACAGATGGCGGTGCTCAGGAAGTGCGTATGGCCCGTTCTGCAGGGGCCAATGCCATCACTGTCCTGGGTGGTTCCCCCTCTGAAACACTGGATGCTTTCATAGCCCAATGTGAGCAATTCAAAATGCTTTCCATGATCGATTTGTTGGGAGTAGATGACCCATTGGATGTGTTGCGACCATTGAATACGCCACCTGATGTCGCCGTGTTGCACCGTGGTCGTGATGAAGAGTCAACTCTGGGCAAGGTGATCGAATATCGCCATGTCAAGCGCATGCGCAGCAAGCACGACTTTGTAATCTCGGCTGCCGGTGGCGTTGACCTGCGTGAGTCACGCAGCGCAATTTTTAACGGCGCCAACATCGTGGTGGTCAATCTTGTGCGGCCTGGCGATCCCTGGCAGGGCATTTCCACAGATTCTGATGTGGGTGCCATCGCCCGCGAATTTTTGGAAACCATCTCTTAGCTGGGTTATGTGCTAAGAGTAGCGTTATTTGATTGCCAGGTTGCTATATGGCTCAGCCAATTTCAGCTTCGCTAGAAAGTACCAATAATTCTTCAAATAAACTCCTCCGCTATTTTTTCATAGCGGGGGCAGTTGAGGGGTTGCTGGTACTTGTTTACCTTCTCACCATTCCCTCTGACCCAAAAAACGCGCTGCTCTTTGGTTTTTCGCTAACTCGTCTGCTTCTGGCAAGTGTGCTTATCATTGTCATTGCCTTGCATACTTATCTGGCCTATGGTGAGACGCGTAAAGAGCCACCCTTCAAGCGGCTGCGTGCCTGGATTGCTGGCTTTATACAGGATTATGGCCTCGTTCTTCCAGCTTTCTTGTTTGCATACATGGCTCTCTTGGTTGTTACTTATGTTTATCTCTTTCTCGCTACACCAAACCTGACCACGCTACAAGGGTACTTTCTTCGCTTCTCTCCCTTTGTTGTGCTTGCCACTACGCGTGTAATCCAGGCCACGGCTGTGCTCGTACTGGCAAGCAGGGGAGCAAGCCACTTAATTGACAAGGTAGATAAAAAGCCTGGCACCGTTACACTTGCCCCGCAAAGAATTGCCGTTGTCTTGGGTCTTGTTGCCATCTTCTTGATCCTGGCCAGCATTGCCGTTGAAACTATTTCACTAATCACCTGGGACACACGCGTCTTTGGGTTGGGACCGCGTTTCGATCTGGATCGCGAACACAATATTCCCACCTTTTTCTCTGCCATTCTCTTGTTGGTCACCGGCCTGCTTTCCGGTGCTGTCGCCCTGACGAAAAACAACCGCAAGGATGCCACCATGCCCTATTGGGCCATCCTGTCCTTCATCTTCATTTTCATGTCTTTTGATGAGGCTACCAGCATCCATGAAATGTTCATGGACCCATTGCGCGGGCTACTTGATGCTGGGGGCATCTTTTATTTCACCTGGGTAGTGATCGCTATTCCATTGGTTTTGCTTTTTGGCATCGGCTACTGGCGCTTCTTTCAGCAGGTTCCCCGGAAATTCAGGAATTGGTTGTTCTTGTCTTTAGGCTTGTATCTTATGGGGGCACTTGGCTTCGAACTCCTGGGGGGCTGGTATGCCGACCAGTACAGCCAGAACGACTTGCTCTACAATGTCATCACAACTGTTGAAGAAAGCCTGGAACTGTTGGGGGCTGTATTGCTGATTCGCACCCTCTTGGTATATATCAAGGATACTTGGGGCGGTCTGCACTTTCAATTGGGTGCCAGTGAAGAGGCTACTAAGTAACTGTCGTCCCTTTATTAGATCATCCAAAAAATAATGAATAGGATCGTGAAGATCGTGCTGACGATCAGTTGGCGAATACCCACGCGCGTCGGTTTCCAGCCGATGGCCGGGTTAAAAACACCCCACAAGGTTTCCAGCCATTGCAGTAAGTAGGCTGTCCAGATATAGATTGGCAACCAGCCGAGTTGGCCAGCGACCAATGTAAGCACCAGGTTAAAACTGGTATATCCTAATGCCCTGCGACTTCGTTGGAACTTCTCGCCTATGGTCAGCTCCTCTGACCAGCCGCGTTGTCCCAACCGCAGGAAAGCATATACGATGGATGCTGCTGATTGCAGCCAGCTCAACAGCCACAGCCACCATCCCTCGGGTGCTATAGCTCCCAGACCGATCCAAAAGGCTGCCGGCGCGGCTAGAGCTAATGTGCCGCTGGCCACGATGTCGATGCCCATCTGGCGGCGTTCTGAGCGCTGGCTCACCAGGTATAGGTGCCAGCCAAAAACAATAAACCCGGGAATCGCCAAGATCAGCACAAAGCTAAATCCTCGCAACACCAGGCCGAGTACGTGCAATCCCCCAATGAGCGCGTACACGCTCGTCCAAAAGTATGCTGCAGGCAGGTCGCGTTTTGAGCGCCGCCCGCTGTAGGCTTTGATCGCATAGGTTACTGGCTGGCGTATGAGAAATCCCATGAAAGCTGCAACGACCAAGTAGATGGACAGGGTGCTCCATTGTCCTGCGGCGAAGATACCGATCAATAATGGGCTGATGAGGAATACCCAGGAACCGTGGTCGTTGGGTAGGGCGATGTGGCGACGAAAGTAGCGTTGCATATGCTGGATTATAGTCCTAAGTGCGCAGCAGGCCCCTCCTCAGAAGGGCCTGCTCATATATTGCGTGGAGCCCCCTCACTCCGGCGGGCTACTTATACAAAGACCACTTGAGCATCGGCGGACATTTCCATGAATTCCATGGCGCCCAATACTTCTGCGCCATCCATCAGGTCGTCTTCATCCAGTCCCATCATATCCATGGACATCTGGCAGCCGAATACGCGTGCACCAGTGTCAACCAGCATTTCCATGAATTCAGGGATGGGCGGGAAATCAAGTTTAGCGATCTCACGGTTCATCATCCAGGTTGCCACCCAGGACATGCCGGGCAACGCGCCCAGCCACGTGGGGATCTTGAACCAGGGTGCATAGGGGGCCATCGAGAAGGAGGGGTTCCCTACCGCGGAAATGTTAATGTTATTCATCTTGGACTTGGTGATGATATCCAGGCCCCAGAAAGTGAAGAATATGTCCACGTCAATGCCGCTCATGCGGGCTGCATTGGCCAGGATCATGGGCGGATAAGCCATATCCAGGGAGCCTTTGGAGGCTACCAGGCATAGCTTGCGTTTTGCTTTTTTATCACCGGCTGGTTGGCCTTTGATCTTATCAAGAATGCTCATGTCGACAGTTGCCATTGTTTTGCTCCTTATTCAAATCGGGTGCTGCAAAAAGGACGTACAACAGTACGTCCTTACCAGTTTTAGATACAACCTGTGGGCTTGGCCAGACCGGATACTTTGGCCGCGATCTTGGCGGGGCCGTCGGGGAACAGTTGGTACAGTTCCTTTGTGGGGATGCCGCCAACTTTGGTGATGCGGCGCAGGGTGGGTGCTTCGCCCTTATCGGCATATTCCTGGCGCACAAAGTTGATTACGTCCCAATGGCGTTCTGTCAGGTCAAGCTCGAGGATGGCTGCGATGGTTTCGCCGATCGTTGGGGTCCAATCATCGGCGTCGACCATAAAGCCTTCTTCATCGAATTCAATGCCTTCCAGTACTTCGGGGTTAATTGTGAGGGTCATACGATTTTCTCCTTTTGAGGGGATTTGGGTTTAATTTAGAGGTGGGTCATTTGGCTGATCCGCGAATGCTTTCATCATTTGCAGCATGCGGGACATACCCTGACGCACCTTGGGATCCGATAATTCACGTAATAGTTGGATGGTGGATACGTTGCCGTTATCAGTAGGTTCTTCGCGTATCGCGTCCACCGCGTTGTTGGCGTAGGCCATGATGTCTGGCTGGGTCATGTTGCGCACCGTGCGCAGAATTGTCACAATATTGTCGCCCAGGGCCTGCACATCCTCGACCGAAAACTCGGTCACGATGCGGTCTGTGATCTTCATGCCTTCTGTAGCAAATTGGAAATAACCGGCACGCTCAAATTCATCGAGTTTCTGCACTGTGGTGGCGAAGACCTGCTTGCCGAGGATTTCAGCCTCATCGGCAAAATCCATCGCGGCCTCTGCCCGGTCCATCATCTCCATGATGAGGTTCGTGTTGCGCAGCATGCGCTTCAACAGAAAGAAGAGGTCTTCCAATTGGAACTCATTGCCGATCTCGGCCAGTTCATCGATGGAGAGTTTGATGAGTTGGTTGCCGATGGGGATCATGTCTTGTTTGAGTTCCTCAAAGGCCTGGCGCTGTTTGCGCTGCTCTTCCATCTGTTCGGTCAGGAAGTCCAGCTTACTATGTAGCAGTTCAAGCTCTTCGGCAGGGATAGTGACTGTTGTCATGCCAGCCTCCTTAGGCCCACTTACCGGCCATGCTCATCTGCGATTCGAAGGGCATCTCGCCGCCTTTGAGCAGCACGTTCCAGTAGGTCCAGCGGAAGATCATCTTGCCCCAGTGGTTGGCCGGTGACTCTTGTAGTAGTGAGAACGGGCCAAATCCAGGCAGGGGGTACTTGCCGGGGAGCGGTTCAACGTCGTAGTTGAAGTCGATCAGGATGCCTTTTTCAAAGCCGGATTCGATGAAGCAATTGGCATGCCCGTCAAATGTAGATCGTAGTTCAAGTCCTTCCATGTGGCGTTGCATGTTTTCGATCAGCACGTCCAGCATGAAGTGTGCTACGGAACCGGCTTTAGATGTGGGTACGTCGCCGGCATCACCGATGATGAAGATATTCTCCCAGTTCTTGGATTGCAGAGTATGTTTGTCAGTGGGGATAAAGTTCAACTCATCGCCCATCCCCGAGCGTTCGATGACTTCCGCGCCCATGTTGGTTGGCACGGTTACGAAGAGATCGTAGTCGATCTCGCGCTCGTCATAAGAACGAATGACTTGTTTGCTGGAGTCGACTTCGCCTATATTGAACTCTGGTTCAATATAGATGCCTTTGTTCTCCAACATATTGCCCAGGATCGCCGAAGCCCTTGGTTTGGTGAAGGCCCCATCCAACGGTGTAGCTAAGACCAGTTCAACTTTGTCGCGGATACCGCGTTCGGTGAAATACCAGTCGGCCAGGAAGAGGAACTCCAGGGGGGCCACCGGGCACTTGATCGGCATTTCAGTGATGTTCAATACCAATCGTCCACCCTTCCAGAATTTGAGGAAGCGGCTCAGTGCTGTTGCGCCTTCTACTGTGTAGAAATCGAAGATGTTCTTGTACCAGCCACCGTTGACCATGCCCTCGGTCTCTTCGGGGTGTACGTGGCTGCCGGTGGCAACGACCAGGTAGTCATAGTCGATCCACTTGCTGCGCTTAGCCAGCTTGACGCGGTTTTGTTCCGGCTCGATCATTTCGATGTCTGAAATTATGAACTCCACGTTAGGGGGCACAAAATCGCGCTTGGGTTTGACTACGTCTTGGGGGCTGTAAATTTCGAAGGGGATAAAGAGGAAACCGGGTTGGTAATAATGTGTTTCATCCTTGTCAACCAGGATGATCTTCCACTCGTTGGCATCAAGGTGCTCGGACATTTTGTTGGCGACCATCGTGCCGCCGGTGCCTGCTCCGAGGATCAATAAGGTTTTCATGATTTACTCCGAGGTCTCTATGGCTGCAATTGGTTGGTTAGCGCTGCGTGCCAGGGCCCCCTGGTTCTTCAGCTGTGTAGCCAGCACCACCCGTAAAATATCTAGTGCCTCGATGATGCGTGTGTCGCCCAGCCGGTAGATCACAGATTGACCCTGGCGTTGCGATTGCACCATGCCTCTGTCGCGCAAAACCTTGAGGTGGCGGGAAACAGTGGGTTGGGGTAGTTCTACCCGTTTAGCCAGGTCCGTGACATTGCTGGCTTCATCTGCTAAAGTGTAGAGTATCAAAATGCGGTTCGGGTCGGCCAGGGCGCTGCAAACCTTTGCATGCATCTGGTGGATTTCTTCTCGTAAGAACTTGTCCATGTCGTACTTCCTTTATCTGCTATGTCGCCTATCCGTATATTCAGCTATTCGCTTATATGAATACATTGCTTAGTGACATAATACACAAATTGACTTTGTTCTTATAGTGATAAGTGTCCCTTTTCACAAAGGACAAATATGCTTATTCGTGGGACACGTTTATCTGCCAAAAAGGGCGAAAACCTTGTCTTATGCTATAATGCGCCCAATGTCACAAATGGCAAATACGATGATTACAAGCACTGATTTCTCTCCCAATTTCAATAATAATGACAATTCAACCTGCTATTGGGTCGGAGTTTCTGCACTGTCTATTCGCTAGACGAGAAAGAAAAAAACCTTCTGCCCGACGCAATTTGCGACGGGCTTTTATTTTGTATAAGCATTGCGATATGCACTTCGGAGGAACCTATGTACAAAACACACACTTGCGGTGAACTTCGCAGCCAACATGTTGGCGAAAAAGTTACCCTGGCAGGCTGGGTCAACCGCCGCCGTGATCATGGCGAATTGATCTTTGTCGACCTGCGTGACCGCTGGGGCTTGGTGCAGGTTGTAGCTGATCCTGACATTTCCAAAGAAGCGCTGGATGTCTTGAACAACGCCCGCAACGAATGGGTCTTGAAGATCACTGGCTCCGTACGCGCCCGTCCCGAAGATATGCATAATCCCAATCTGGCTACTGGCGAGGTTGAAGTCGTCGCCGAACAGGTTGAGGTGCTCAATGCTGCCAAAACGCCGCCCTTTACCATCAACAAAAAAGAAGACATCGACGAGAATGTGCGCCTCAAGTATCGTTACCTCGACTTACGCCGCGGGAATATGGCTCATAACATTGTCATGCGCCACAAGGTGATCAAATTCATTCGCGATTACCTGGACAAAGAAGAATTCCTTGAGATCGAAACGCCTATTCTGTTTAAGACTACACCCGAAGGTGCTCGTGACTTCCTGGTACCTTCGCGCATGCATCCTGGGCATATGTATGCCTTGCCGCAATCTCCTCAACAGCTAAAACAATTGTTGATGGTTGGCGGCGTGGAGAAATATTTCCAGATCGCCCGTTGTTTCCGTGATGAGGATTTGCGCGGTGATCGCCAATTGGAGTTCACTCAGCTTGACCTGGAGATGTCCTTTGTGCAGCGTGAAGATGTCATGGACCTCATGGAAGCCATGTACACTGCTATGGTCAAAGAGCTGGTCCCGCACAAAACCATCATGCAGGAGCCCTGGCCGCGTTTGACTTACACAGAGGCCATGGAACGCTTTGGCAAGGACAACCCCGATATGCGTTTTGGCATGGAGTTGGCCGACCTCACCGACCTGGCTGCCGGTAGTGGCTTTAAGGTCTTTGAAGGGGCGGTTGAGAGTGGCGGCCACGTGCGCGGCATTAACGCCAAGGGCCTTGGAGACTACAGCCGCAAACAGATCGACGGCCTGACCGATTACGTTAAACAATTTGGCGCTAAAGGCTTGGCCTATATTGCTTTGACCTCGGAAGGTGAAGAACGTTCGCCGATTACCAAGTTCCTCAGTGATGAAACAGTCGCGACTATCAAAGAGCGCCTGGCTGCAGAACAGGGCGACCTCTTACTCTTTGTCGCCGATCAGCCCGATGTGGTTTTTGACACCTTGGGCCGCTTGCGTGTGCACCTCGCCGACGAGATCGGCTTGCGTGATCCGGATTCGCTGGCTTTCTGCTGGGTCATCGATTTCCCCTTTGCCTTCTGGAATAAAGACGAAAAGCGCTGGGACCCCAGCCAGCACCTCTTCACCTCACCCATGCTCGACGATATCGATATGATCGAATCCGACCCCAAAAATATGCGCGGCACCCAGTACGACATGGTGCTGAATAACAATGAGGTGGCAGGTGGTTCTATTCGTATCCACCAGCGCGATTTACAGGAACGCATCTTTAAGCTCATCGGTCTGGAAGACGATGTCGCCCAGGAACGTTTTGGGCACATGCTAGAAGCCTTTGAATTTGGCACGCCTCCACATGGCGGTATCGCTTCCGGCATCGACCGCCTGGTTATGGTCATGGCTGATGCAGACAACATCCGTGAGGTCATCGCCTTCCCCAAGAATCAGGCTGGCCGCGATGTCATGGCGGATGCACCTTCCCTGGCTGAAGAGGACCAATTGGGAGAATTACATATCCAATTAGATTTGCCTGAAGAAGACTAGAATTATATCGATCGGCATAAATAAAAGAGTCCGGCTCATCGCCGGACTCTTTTATTTAGATATTAGTTGAACTAAGGTCCAAGAACTATAGTTAATGTGAAGCTGGTGTAGGCGGGGCCAGTGACACCGCCTGCCCAGGGTTCCACGTACCAGGTATAGTCATCCGGGGGTAGCACAGTTGCGGAGGTTGCCGAGCAGGTGCCGGCATTGCAGATCGCTCCCACACCCAGCTGGAACCACTCACTGATCACGTTGCCACCCGTACCGTCCACTGTCAACAGATACCAGACTGCTCCAGGAGTCTCGACCCATTGGAACTCAGGGGTGGAGTCCGTGATCGTGCTCGTGTCAGCTGGGGATAACAATACTGGCGGTGGCAAGTTCATTGTGAAGCTGAAGCTGGCATAGGCGGGGCCAGTGACACTATTTGCCCAGGGCTGCACGTACCAGGTGTAAGTGTCATTGTCGAGTTTGGTACTCGGTGTTGCTGAACAGGTGCCGGCATTGCAGATCGCTCCCACACCCACCTGGAACCACTCACTGATCACATTGCCGCCCGTGCCATCCACCGTCAGGCGGTAGAAAGTGGCCCCGCTGGTCTCTTCCCACTGGTACTCAGGGGTGTTATCGGTGGTGCTGGTGCTGCCATCCGCTGGTGCTAACAACACAGGGGTGGGAGGCGGTGGCACATTGATCGTCAAGCTAAAGCTGGCATAGGCGGGGCCAGTGACACTATTTGCCCAGGGCTCCACGTACCAGGTGTAGTCATCATTGGGCAACTCTGTAGCAGGGGTTGCCGAACAGGTGCCGGCATTGCAGGTCATATCTACACCTACGCGGAACCACTCACTGATCACATTGCCGCCCGTACCATCCACCGTCAAGCGATACAAGGTGGCCCCGCTGGTCTCTTCCCACTGGTACTCAGGGGTGTTATCAGTGGTGCTGGTGCTGCCATCCGCTGGCGCCAGCAAAAGAGGTAGGGGCATGTTCACTGTTAAACTGAAGGCAGCATAGTTGGCCCCCGGACCGCCGGATGGGCTCCAGGGCTGTACTGTCCAGTTGTAGTCGTCATTGGAGAGGAGACTGGGCGAGACCACCGAACATAACCCTGCCGGGCAGTCCACACTCACACCCAGTTGCAGCCACTGATCGATCACGTTGCCGCCTGTGCTGTTGACCTCCAGGCGGTAGAAGGTGGCACCGGGCGTCTCTGTCCACTGGAATGTGGGATCGTTGATCGTGATCGTGCTGGCATTGGCTGGAGCGACCAGGGCCGGCTGGTCCGTGCCCACACCCTGCACGCTGAAGTTGTAAGGGTTCTCGTCGCTGTCGTCGTTGGCGATGCTCACTGTGGCCGCACAAGCTCCTGCGCTGCTTGGATTGAAGCTCAGTTCAAAGGTCTCTGTGCCGCCCCCCGCAGCCACTGTGCTGCTGGAAGGTTGGATGCTGACCGAGAAGTCCGCACAGCCTGTGACCTCCACATCGGGAGTGCCCGTTAGGTTGAGC
>JABFGG010000004.1 GCA_013112575.1 Chloroflexota bacterium
ATCACTCCCGGCCCCACAGTGCTCTGGGCTATCGTCCACCCGTCCCAGAGGCTTTTTTCCCACAATCCCCTATCCTTCAATCTATGAAAGTCTCATAATCAGTGGTACATATATTGGGTGCAGGTCAGAACTGTGCGCATGGGAAGGGCTGTTAGAGTGCGACCAGATGATCTGCAAGCTTTCATTGAAAGCAACTTGGACCCGGAGAATGATGGCAAAACGGCGTGGTAATCAAGAAGGTTCAATCTTTTTCCATAAACCTAGCGGCAAATGGTGTGCTCAAGTTTCTTTAGATGGGCACCGCCCTACAAAGTATTTCGATACACAACGAGAGTGCCGAGAATGGATAAAGGAAATTACGGCACAAATAGATCAGGGATTAACCTTCCAGGCTTCCAAGTTGCGAATGGATGAATATCTAGCTTATTGGCATGAAAGCATAAAAGGAACAATAAAACACAATGGTTGGATTGATTATGGTCAAGCTGTAAAGAACCACATTATTCCAACCTTAGGAAATAAAAAACTAAATACCATCAAGTCATCTGATATCCAGCGCTTGATGAACAAGAAACGAGAAGAGGGGCAAAGTCCTTGGAGGCTTCAGTACATCCGAAGGGTTCTAAATAAAGCAATGGGACAAGCTGTGTCTTGGGGGGTAATTACATACAATCCTGTCAAAGCTGTTACGATTCCCAAAGTTCCAAAAAAAGAAATGAAGGTGTGGGATAAGGACCAGGCAAAAAGTTTCTTGGCTTATGTTGAAGGGCATAGACTAGAGGCACTTTACTACCTGGCATTTACTACTGGTATGCGCCAAGGCGAATTATTAGGTTTGCATTGGCTGGATCTCGATTGGGAGAATAACCGTATCCAGGTAAAACGACAGTTGCGCAGGGTTAGAGAAAAGGGGCTGATGTTCGAGGAACTGAAAACCGAAACATCACAGAGAGAAATAGTTCTGGCTGATAGTACGATTGCAATATTGAAGAAACATAAGGAATTCCAACAAAAAGAAATCCTGTTAGCTGGCGAGAGGTGGAAAGAAAATGAAATCGTATTCCCTTCTACAATTGGTTCTCCTTTAGAGCCAAGAAATTTATATCGTCATTTTGTTGAAGTAACCAAAAAGCTAGGATTACCGAAAATAAGGTTTCACGATCTAAGGCACACAGCAGCAACTTTGATGCTTATTGAAGGTATTCATCCTAAAGTTGTTCAGGAAAGGTTAGGCCATTCGTCTGTTACTTTGACTCTAGATACATATTCACATGTAATACCATCAATGCAAACAGAAGTGGTTGAGAAACTTGATAAACTATTGAAATAGATGATTTGCAAAGCTGAATTGCAGTAAAACTGCAGTAGTAATTTGCGTTTTCCCAAATATCGTAGCAATGAAAAGCACAAAATAGCCTACAAATTGTGTACCCCAGGTGCGACTCGAACGCACAACCTACGCTTTAGGAGAGCGTTGCTCTATCCATTTGAGCTACTGGGGTATAAGGAAATTATAGCTGATTGAGTGGAAAAACTAGAAGGATTTAAGCCCGTACAGACGCATGGGCTCGCTGCGGCCCGGCAGGTGTTGTGTGGTGAGATGCTTGACCTCTAACGAGGGCACGCGGCTGTGTACCTCTTCGCTGATGAGGATCTCGCCCGGGCGGGCCATCTCCTGCAGGCGGCGCGCCACATTGACCGTGTCACCAATGACCGTATAGTCCATCACCCGCTCCGAGCCGATGTTGCCGACAATGGCCTCACCGGCATGCACGCCCACTCCTATGCCGAGACTACCCAGGATTTCCTTTTCTTTTTGCAGCTCTTTAAAACGCTCTTGCATCTCCAGGCCAGTACGTAAGGCGCGCTGGATGTCATCCGGTTCGCGGATCGGGGCACCATAAAATGCCATGATCGAGTCGCCCATGTACTTGTCGAAGGTGCCGCCATTGCGATAAACGATTTCGGTCAGCTCGTTAAACACCAGGTTGAGCGTCTCCACGACCTGTTCAGCAGGGTTTGTCTCTGTAAAAGGAGTAAAGCCGCGTAAGTCTGCAAACAGCACCGTGATGAAACGATTATCACCGCCGAGCTTCAGGTGGCGCTCCGGGTCCTGTAGGATGACCTCGGCGATGTCCTTGTCCACGTAGCGGTTGAGTACTTCGCGTAGCAACTGGTTACGCTCTTCAAGCTGGTGGTGCAGGCGTTTGGTGCGCAATAGGGAGCGCACGCGTGTCAGCAAGACTACCGTGCTGTAGGGCTTGCCGATGAAATCATCCGCGCCCACTTCCAGCGAGCGCAATTTTTCATCCTCGGCGTCCAGGGCTGTCACGATCACGACAGGAATATAGCCGGTGGCTTCATTTTCCTTGATGTGGCGGCAGAGGGTCAGGCCATCCATGCCCGGCATGGCGATGTCCAGCAGGGCGATGTCCGGTGGCTGGCGCTGGTACGATTCCCAAGCTTCCTGCCCGTCGGCACAGGAGATGACCTCACAGCCGGCGTTCTTCAGGTAGGTTTCCAACAGGTCACGGTTGAGCCAATCATCGTCTGCCACCAGCACGCGCGGTGTATGTGGCAGTTCATTCCCCAGAAAAAAAGATTGGCGTTTTGGCAGCGTCATATGAGAATTTATACCATGTAAGGCTTAATTAATAGAGGCGCAGCATGCTGCGCCCCTATATTTCTCCGCGATTGACAATAAACCTGATGCTAGTCTAAACGCCCGGTCGTCAGAGCGTTTTTGACCTCTGCAATGGCCTGGGTAACGTGGATCTCACGTGGGCAGGCTTGGGTGCAGTTGAAAGCCGTGCGGCATTTCCATGCCCCGGACTCTTCGTTGAGGATGTCCAGGCGTTTCTCCGGAGCCGTATCGCGGCTGTCAAAGATAAAGCGGTGGGCATTGACGATAGTGGCCGGTCCAACGAACTCATCGTTAGACCAGAAGGAGGGGCAGGAGGTTGTGCAGGCCGCGCAGAGGATGCACTTGGTGGTGTCATCAAAGCGTTCACGCTGCTCGATGGTCTGCAAGCGCTCTTTGCCGTCTTCCGGAATTTCATCATTGACCAGGAAGGGTGATATCGAGCGGTAGCTTTCAAAGAAAGGCTCCATATCCACGATCATGTCTTTGATGATCTGCATGCCCAGGATCGGCTCAACGGTGATGTTGTTGCCCACATCCTGCACCAGCACCTTGCAGGCCAGGTAATTGCGACCATTGATGCGCATGGCATCCGAGCCACACACACCATGGGCGCAAGAACGCCGGAAGGAAAGGGTGCCATCGTGGTAGGACTTGACCAGTTCCAGGAGATCCAGCACGCGATCGGTGGGATCGGCCTCTAAGGTGTAATTGTCGTAGGAGGGCTTGTTGCGACCCGCCTCAGGATTGTAGCGGAATATGCGAAGGTTGACTTCCATAGGGCGCTCCTTAGTACACGCGTTCCATCGGCTCGTATTTGGTGATCTTCACCGGCTTATAGTCCACCTCTACCTTCCCATCCTTTAACCATGCCAGGGTGTGTTTTAGCCACTCATCGTCGTTGCGTTTGGGGAAATCCTCACGCGCATGTGCTCCGCGGCTTTCCTTGCGGTCCAATGCACATTTAGCGGTGACAATGGCCGAGTCGATCAAACAACCCAGTTCCCAGGTGTTGAGCAGGTCGGTGTTGAACACTTTGCCGTGGTCATCCACACCTACATGCTGGTAACGTTCTTTGAGTTCAAGCATCTTCTCAAAGGCTTCCGCCATGCCTTCTTCGGTGCGGAACACGCCGACCTTATCGGTCATGGTCTCTTTCATTTCATTGGCAATGTCGGCGGCCTTTTCTTCGCCTTTGTTGTTGAGGATGGCGTCCAGTTGCTGACGGGTGAAGTCGGCAGCATCATCAGGCAATTTGCCATACTCTGTGCCATTAGCATATTCGGCTGCCCGCAGGCCGGCTTGTTTGCCAAATACAACTAGGTCGAGCAGCGAGTTTGTGCCCAGGCGATTGGCGCCGTGTACTGAAACACAGGCCACCTCTCCGGCGGCATAGAAGCCGGGCATGATGGTGCTTTTAGTATCGATGACGACTTCGCCATACTGGGTGGTGGGGATGCCGCCCATAGCATAGTGCGCCGTGGGTTGCACGGGCATGGGCTGTTTGACGGGGTCAACACCTAGATAGGTGCGAGTGAAATCAACGATGTCAGGCAGCTTGCCCAGAATATCTTCGGCCGTCACGCGGTATTCGGAACCATCGGGGTTGATTCGCTTATCCAGCTCGGCATACTTATTGACCGTTTCCGGGCGTACGTCAAGGTGCATGTAACGCTGGCCGTTAATGCCGCGGCCTTCGCGCATTTCGAGGAACATGGCTCGGCTGACCACGTCACGTGAAGCCAGGTCTTTTACCGTGGGGGCATACACATCCATGAAGCGGTCGCCGTCATTATTCAACAGCACGCCGCCTTCGCCGCGCACACCTTCGGTGATGAGGATGCCCAACTTGGCGATACCGGTGGGGTGGAACTGGAAGAACTCCATGTCCTCCATGGGGATGCCTTTGCGCATGGGAATGGCGACACCATCACCCGTGTAAGCATAGGCGTTGGAAGTCACCTCCCACACGCGGCCATGGCCGCCAGTAGCGAAGACCACAGCTTTAGTGTGGAATACGTGCAGCTCGCCGGTGGCCAATTCCGCAGCCACCACACCCACTGCCTTGCCGTTGTCCACGATGAGATCCAGCACCTGGAACTCGTCATAGAAATTGACTTCGTTCTTGATGCATTGCTGGTACAGCGTTTGCAGGATCATATGCCCTGTACGGTCGGCAGCATAAGCGGCGCGCAGCACAGGCTGTTTGGTTTCGTTGTTGGTGTGCCCGCCAAAGCGCCGCTGGGCGATACGCCCTTCATCCGTACGCGAGAAAGGCAGGCCCATGTGCTCCAGTTCGTAGACCACTGGAACGGCTTCCTGGCACATGAACTCGATCGCATCCTGATCCCCCAGATAGTCGCTGCCCTTGACGGTATCAAAAGTATGCCAGTCGGCGCGATCTTCTTCCAGGTTACCAAGAGCGGCACCGATGCCGCCCTGAGCCGTGCCTGTATGCGAACGGGTGGGATAAAGTTTACTGAGTACGGCCGTATCCGCGCCGCGGGAGGCATATAAGGCGGCCATGAGGCCTGCGCCCCCCGCTCCGACGATTACGACTTCGTGTTGGTGATGTTGTGTCATGAAATTTCTCCGCCTACAGGTTGGCCAGATGGTTTTGGGCCGCGGCGATGATAGCAATGGCGCCCATGGCGCTGATCACCAGCCACATAACGAATAAGCCCCAACTCACTGCCTTGCGAGCACCTGCGCCGTGAATGAAGTCAAAGCTTACCTGGCGCAAGCCGTTCATGCCGTGGGCAAAGGCAAAGGCCAGCAGCAGGATATCGAAAACCTGCCAGCCGATGCTCGACCACTGCACGATAACGTATTCCAGGTCAATGGCATGGACACCTACAACGATGTCTTTGATGAGTACGTGGGTCCAGGCCAGGGGGATGAGGGCGATGCCGCTGTAACGCATCCATTTCCAGGCCACATTCTCGTAATTGGGTTTGACCTCGACTTTGCGAACTTGGGATGAAGTAGTCATTTCTTTCTCCTAACCACCAAAGCCGAAGTTGTGCACCAGCATACTGCGGAACATGATGAAGGCAGCCGGTAACCACAGAACGATGGTGATGAGTACGGCCCAACGCGTCCAATTCTTCTGGGCGGTGAGCGTCCACTTGTGGGGCAGCCACATATCGACGACGGCGATGCGTACACCGTTGACCCCGTGATAGATCACGGAAAAGACCAGGAAGATCTCACCGATCATAAATGGGGTGCTACGGTACAGTTCGATGGTCTCTGCATATAGGTGGGGTGCAAAGTATACGAATGAGGTGTCCACAATGTGGATGATGAGGAATAGCAGGGTTCCCAAACCCGTCAGACGGTGAAGCAAAAAGGCCAGGTGGCCCTCACGCCCGCGGTAGGTCAGGTAGCCCCGCATAGTAGTACGGAACGAATCAACCAGGCTGGTCATAAAAACTCCTTTTATGTTCCTAAAGAAGCATGAAATGAATCAAAGACGACTTAGTCCATGTGCTTGATCATGGCATCACCAAAATCCGAGGTGCTGAGCTTGGTAGCGCCTTCCATCAAGCGGTGGAAGTCGTAGGTTACTGTTTTAGCGGAAATGGCACCTTCCATACCTTTAACGATCAGGTCGGCAGCCTCATTCCAGCCCATGAAACGGAACATCATCTCGCCTGAGAGGATCACCGAGCCAGGGTTGACCACATCCAGGTCTGTATACTTGGGAGCCGTGCCGTGGGTGGCCTCGAAGATGGCTTCGCCGGTGGTGTAGTTGATGTTGCCGCCGGGGGCGATACCGATGCCACCCACCTGGGCAGCTAATGCATCCGAGAGGTAGTCGCCGTTAAGGTTCATGGTGGCGAGTACGTCAAAGGACTTGGCGCGGGTGATGGTTTGTTGGAAAACGATGTCGGCGATGACGTCTTTGATGAGCAATTTGCCGGAGGCCAACGCTTCGTCCTGCTCTTTGTTAGCAGCTTCCTCGCCTTTTTCAGCTTTGGTGCGTTCCCATTGCTGCCAGGTGTAGGTCTGGTCACCGAATTCGCGTTCGGCCAGATCGTAGCCCCAGTTGCGAAAAGCGCCTTCGGTGAACTTCATGATGTTGCCCTTATGCACCAGGGTGACGTTTTTGCGATTGTTGTCGAGGGCATACTGGATGGCGGAGCGCACCAGGCGTTCCGTGCCTTCCACGGAAACGGGTTTCAAGCCGATCCCGGCAGTGTCTGGGAAGCGTATCTTGGTGTATTCTTCCGGGAAGCTTTCCTTAAATACCTGTTTAAACTTGTCGTTCTCAGGGGTGCCGTTCTCGAATTCGATCCCGGCGTAGATGTCTTCGGTATTCTCACGGAAGATAACCATATCCACATCTTCGGGGCGCTTGACCGGGGAGGGCGTGCCAGCATACCAGCGCACCGGGCGCACGCAAGCGTACAGGTCGAGGTGTTTGCGTAAAGCCACATTGAGCGAGCGGATACCGCCGCCAATAGGGGTGGTCAGCGGACCTTTGATGCCTACGAGGAATTCTCTAAAGGCCTCAATGGTTTCTTCGGGCAGCCATTCGCCCGTCTTATCAAAGGCTTTCTGCCCGGCATACACTTCCATCCATACGATCTTGCGATTGCCGCTGTAGGCTTTTTCGACAGCGGCGTCAAGCACGCGCTGCGCAGCCTGCCAGATGTCGGGGCCAATGCCATCACCTTCAATAAATGGGAGTATAGGATTGTCTGGGACTTGTAATTTGCCGTTGGAGATGGTTACTTTCTCTCCCCCCTCGGGAACTTGGATGTGTTTATACGCCATAGCGATTAGTACTCCATGATGTCATTATTATGTGAATTATATCGCGTAGTGGTGCAGTTCTGAGCCTGGCTACCATGCGATCTCTTAAATGAACTTAATTCCTGGTCCATGGGTATATGTATAATGTACATGTCTGTAGCTGGAGGAAAATCATGGGAAGACCCCAACATTATCTTGGTTTCGTTTTGTTAATGGTTGGCGTTTTGTTTACGCCATTTGCCGAGCCTGCTCGGGCGCAAAGCTCAATAGAATTGCCAATCAGTAACCTACAGATAGAGCTAAATGATGTGGTTGGTGTAACTACTTATTATAGGGACAAGTGTCACTGGGGGGATTGTGGACCATTCATCAAATACGATTTCATGCACAAAGAGGGGGAATTCGCCGAGGGGAGCATTGTTTTTGAGCCGGGAGCACTGAAGCCCATACTGGAGAGTTTACATTCTTTATATCCTGGAAACCGGGAGATAGGAATGGGAAGGATCCATGACTACAGTGCTTTTTGGATCCAATTTGAGCTCGATGACAATACTCACGTAAACCTGAGCACGCAATCGCATTTCCCCCACCTTATTCCCTGGGTAATAACCGTCTGGAAGGTGGAAGATGCTGAGAATCCACAATTGACCGCGAGCTATTATTTATTCCACGACGAACTTCATCAGGCGGTAAATGATTTTCTTGCTGAAATTGGGAGTGAAACCTTGCCCTATGAATCGGCCTTAGATTATGGATCGGGACAAGAAGAAACTGCCGATTGGTTAGCGGATTATGAATCGATTACCTTCCATAAAGGTGTTTCTTCAGGGATTTACGGAGCCTGGAATCTTTCTGGTGATTACTACGGAAACTCGCACAAAATCCATGGCAGCCCCAAGAGCATCATCAGTCCTTTCTTTGAGATCATTGATACCAATCCGGTTTTTCACCAACTATTCGAAATGGGATTCTCTATTCATGATTTGAGTTTTGCGGTATCTATAGACCTGTCTGATTTTAAGCCCATTCAATACGCAGGTGAAATTTCATTATTAGCGCCATCAGGCCATGATGCGGTGATCTCGGATGTGACCATTGATCTTGGGGATTCAGGGCAGGTAACAACGTCGTTGGACATTGAAGAAGTGCTGTCGTTAGTCGAAGAGCGTCAAACCCTCCCATTCCTTGAAGATGCGCTTTCAATGTTTCCAGAAATTGTTTTCTTGTTGCAAACCGATCCTGAAAGAAGGCCCTTTATCCCCTATTGTCCCGGATCCAGTGATCTTAAACCAGATAATATCAGCTACCGTGTTGATACTACCCTGGGTTATCTAAAACCTTACGGGCCAAATTTCTTTTTCCTGGAAGACCAATCCGCATGGACAGTTGAATTTTCGATACCTCCCTATTCGGATGAATGGGACAACCTTTGGGAGAAGGTGCTAGATAGTTGGTTGCCCGATTCATTTTCGGTTTTTGATGCAAGTGATGTGGACTATGTCTTCACGTATAAGGACTTTGCTTTCGTCCTGAAGCCCGATGTTCAAGAAAATGATCCCAAATTGATAGCCGGCATCAAAAATAACTTGCCGCAAAACTTTATTTACCATGATGAGCATTCCCAGAAGGCCGGAGACTATTTTAGAGCTTCGGCAGAATCTCGTCTCATCATTCCAGAAAATGGTGATGAACCATACTTCGTTGAATGTAAGGAAGCCAGAGATAGCATAGACGTGACAGAAATAGTTACTTTGCCTGATGCGAACGCCCCAAGAAAAGATATTGGGCATCGTGTCCTTTCGGGTTGGATCATGGACCAGGATTTTCTGGGAGATATAGGGTTTTATGATCTTACTGCCCAGCCAGATGGGACGGTGCACCTTTTATGGGAAAAAGGTCTCGGTGTGTTCTATGCCGAAGGCCACTATGATGGAAGTGGCTGGACTCGCCCCCAATTGATGTCTAATGCATTTTTTCCAGGCCGTGAGGTGCATGCCATGAGCAATACTGCCGGGGATGTCCATTTATTATGGGACTTTTCCCCGCCAGGTTCCAGTGGTGAATATAGTCGAAATACAGTTCATCTTTGGAAGTCGACAGAGGGGAACTGGCAAGTTTCAGAGATTTGGGACTACACAGAATTTGATCAGATATTTGTTGATGATAGCAACACGATCCATATGGCATGGGAAGAGTACGATGGCATTGACAATGAATATTTCTATGCCTATTGGAATGAGACCGAAGGCCTTTCGACAAAAGAAAACATTTCGCGGCGCTTGGGTAATCCCTTGCTGTATAGCTTTGAAAGCCTAAAAATAGCCATCGACCAGGAAGGAACTGTTCATGCTGCCTGGGTTGATATTTTGGAAGAGGAAACTGTTTGGAATGTGTTCTCCAAGAGCTATGTAGATTCGTACGGTATTTACTATGCGACACGGGAAAAGAGTGGTGGTTGGACCCCACCTGAATTCGTTGGAACCAACCCGAATTTCTTAAGTAACATCGCATTTGGTCTAGCGGAGGGAGAAACCCCAATTGTTATCTGGCAAGCAGACAGTGGGATTACCTCAAGAACAAAACTCGACGGAACCTGGCAAGAACCTGCCGTTCTTATGGAGATAGATCAAACTTATGATATTGACCCTCGATCATATAGTAACTGGGACGTGCTGCGGGCGCGTATTCGGACCAGCACAGATGAGCTTGGCACTATCCATCTGATCTGGAGCCGGGATGGCTTGGGTGTTCATTATTCCTCTTATGCAAATAACGAATGGGCAAAGCCTCTAAGTATTTCAGAAGAAGAGAAACCCTTCTTGACTTTGCTTGACGCGCACGCCGCTGGAAGGGCCCATATCGTTTTTCTTCAAACCACAGAGGTTGGCAGGTATGAGCATGAGAGAGATGGCCAATTGGTTTATGTTGAAGTGGTTGATAATCAAGTCATAAATTTCCATAATCTGCCTGTTTTTTATGACAGCTGGACAAGTATTAAAAAACTGGTTTTAGAAGTGGATTCCGCAGATCGCGTTTACCTCGTAGGCATACCGTCGCTCACAAAGATCATGATACGCGTCGATTAGAGACTTTTCCACTCTCCCCCACACCAGTCTCTCCACAGACACAATCACTTATTTTGCAACGCTTGTTTCTCTATCGTCGCAAATTCTTAATCAACAGATACACCATCCCCAGCCCAACTAACAAAGCCATCGCCCCAAAGAAAATCATCGAGCGGGTCCCTGACACACACCAACCCGTTTCGAATTGGCATACATCTAACCCTGAGTTGGTCACTGAGGGCGAGGCCGGGGCAAAAATACCGAACCACAGCAAGAATAAGCCCGGGGAAATTGAGAGCAATATATTGAGGGGCAAGCGCCAGTAAGCACGATTTTGCAAGTTATTAGATGCGTCAGCGGGAAATAAGTCATCTTTGAGCGCTCTCAACAAGATCAAAGCCAGCCACAACGCGAACAATCCCGCCAATGCCTGCCCATAGTTGGTCGGTGAACTGAATCCGTGCAGCAGCCACCACACGGCCAGCCCTACACTCACGGAGCCGACGATCCCAAGCCAGATACGTTTCCGTGTCATTGATTAATTGTAGTCGTTTATTGGGCTTTTACTGGTATCATCCCCCTCCACTTTATGCGCGATCCTAACTCTTTCACCTATCGCATCGAATCCTGGCTGCTGTGGATGATGTCCACCGGTGTAGGCTGGCCTATTGGCGTAACTGTCGCCCTGGCGATTGCCGATAATCTGGCTACTTTGCCGCGCCTGGTTGGGTTAGTGCTGGGGGGGCTTATCGGTGGTGGGTTGGTGGCGGTGGCAGGCTGGTTCGCCGTGCGCCGCAAGATCAGTGGTGTTGGCTATTGGCTACTTGCTACAGCCGTCGCCTGGCCATTGAGTTTGTTACTGGCCGAGTTCATCTTTCAGAATTTCCCCACGCTCATTGGCTGGTTCCTGGCACATGCGCTAGGGGGCGCGGTCTACGGTTTTGTGCAGGCACGTTCTTTTATTGAAGAAGACTTGGATCGCAATGTCTGGCCCTTGGTAGCACTGGCAGCTTGGCTGATCACCGCGGCCCTGGAAGTGTGGCTGCCCTCCGATGGTGGGATTGCTTTTCGATCCCAAATGTCCGAAGCCGTCTTTGGCTTGATCGGCTGGCCCATGCTCACTGTCATGGCATTCTTTACTAACCTGCTGTTGCTTCCCAAGCCGCGCGGCAAAGCCGATGACGATGGCATCCCGCTGTGGCCTAAAGCTGAGAAAGAAGAGGAAGAGGAAAGCGAATCAGCGCTCCCCCAGGAAAACTAGGTCAGCCACCACCCCGCGGTGGTCAGATTCCCCGTCATGGGGCGCCAGGTAAGCTGCTTCCACTACCCAATCATCGCTAACCAGAATGTAATCAATGCGCACGAGCCATTTTAAAGTCCACACTGGGGGGGTGTTGGGCAGAAAGCTGAAATCCACTTGCCCGTCTGGGAAGGTGTGTCCAAAACCAAATCCTGCTTCCATCCAGACATCGTTCAAATGCCGCGTCATGATGGCATGTGCTGTATTCAGTGAGGTCGTATTGGCATCACCACCTACGATTAATGGATAGCTGCCATTGGCAGCCAGGTCATCAATCGCCTGTGCCTGGGCTTCGCGCAACCTGAAGTTGTTTTCAATTACGTGGGGGAGAGATATGCCAGTGCTCCACATGTGGAAATTGACCAGCTCGATCTCTTGCCCGGCCCAGTCCATTATCACAAGCTGAGGTACAGATAGGAATCGTTCGGGCAAGAACTTTTCTGCAGGCTCAAAAGGATACTTACTTAGAAGAGCCATGCCCGTCACGTCATCCTGGGGGTTAAGCAGTTGGTATGGATATGTGTCCGCCATCTGCTCCTGCACCAACTGGGCCAGAGCCGTGTTGATCTCCTGGATGAAGACCACGTCGGGACCCATCTGTTGGATCACATCCACCGCGGCCTGTGGATCCGTTGAATAGCCCAGGGTGTTATAGGTCATCACACGTAAACACGGCGCATCCGCAGGGAAATTATTGATACCCGGAACAAACAGGTTGCCCCAGAAGAACAGGAAAGCAGCCAGCGCCAAAATCGCCATCCCCCAAATCTCACGGCGTCGCAATACCAGGTTCAACAAGGCGATAAAAAGCACGGGCAAGAACAGGTATTTTGCCAGGGCATTGATCAGCGCCAGATAACCTTGTCGGTCGCCAATAATGAGGTAGGCCACCAGCCAGCCAAGTAGCAAGGTGAAATAAAACCAGATAATGGGAGGCAACCAGCGCTTGGATATCTCCTGCAATTTCTGCATATTGACACCTTTCCCAAAAAAGACAGAAATGCTGGCGTTGAACCAGCATCTCTTCAATTCAATATTATACGCACACTATCACTGAATGCGTCTTTCTTCATTGCAGAAGAAGGACCTAAATCAGCGCTCCCCCAGGAAAACCAGTTCAGCCACCACCCCGCGGTGGTCAGAAGCACCGTCATAAGGGGCCAGATACGCCGCTTGCACCCCCCAATCATCGCTCACCAAAATATAATCGATGCGGATGAACCATTCCGGAGTTAGCCATGGGGGCGCGTTCGGTACGAAGCTGTAATCCGCTTCCCCACCGGGGAAAGTATGCCCAAAACCAAAGCCTGCCTCTGTCCACACGTCATGCAAGTTGCGCATCATGATGGCATGCGCCGTATTCAGTGAGGTCACGTTAGCATCACCGCCCACAATTAATGGATAGGTACTTTTAGTAGCCAGGTCGTTGATCACCTGTGCCTGTTCTTCCCGGATACGGAATTTCTTTTCGATAACATATGCAAAGGTCGGATTGGAAGCCCACATGTGGAAGTTAAGCAGGCCGATCTCCTGTCCTGCCCAATCCATGATCACAAGCTGTGGTTCCCCCGCCCAACCTTCGGGCAAACGCTGGCCAGACGGCCTAAAAGGATATTTACTCAAAAGACCTATGCCTGTGACATCGTCTTGAGGATCGAGTAACTGGTATGGATATGTGTCCGCCATTTGCTCCTGCAGCAACCGGGCCAGCCTTGGGTTGATCTCCTGGATGAAGATAACGTCGGGGTCCACTCGCTGGATCACATCTAGCGAGGCCTGTGGGTCTGGCGAAATTACAAGGGTATTGAAGGTCATCACCCGCAAACGCGGCGCATCCGCAGGGAAATTATTGATACTCGGAACAAACAGGTTGCCCCAAAAGAAAAGGAAAGCGGCCAGCGCCAGAAGTACCATGCCCCAGATCTCACGGCGTCTTATCACCAGGTTCAATAGGGCGATAAAAACTACCGGAAAAAACAGGTATTTTGCGAAAACGTTGACAAGCGCCAGATAACCCTGCCGGTCGCCAACCAGGAAATAAGCGACCAGCCAGCCAAGCAGCAAGGTGAAGTAGAACCAGATAATGGGAGGCAACCAGCGCTTGAAGATTTCCCGCAATTTCTGCATGTTGACACCTTTTCTAAAAAGACAAAGATGCTGGGAATACCAGCATCTCTCCACAAATGCATTATACGTTGTCAGCGAATAAATGCGCCTTATTTCATTGTCAGGTTCTACATCTCTGCCGTCTAGTTCTGGTAAGCGCGTTTCAACACGTGTAAAGCACGCAGCGTTACCCACTTACTGGGTTGCTTCTTTTCTTCTACATCCACCCAGGTCTTTCCATTATATGTGTACTCCATTTTCCAGCGGCCCTGCTCATCCTGTTTGCTCAACAACATGTCCATGGCGTTCTGCAGGCGCTTATCTTTTCCATAGCCCAGGGCCGTCAAGACCTCCAGGTTTTGCAACACGTCGGTGATGTAGCCTACCGGATAGCCGAACTGGAACCAGCTCCTGGAAGGTTTATCATTATCCCCGCCTATGGGGTAATCGGCCACTGCCGGGTCACGGCTCAACAGAAACTCGGCCCCTGTTTCAATGGCCTCAAGGATTCTGGGAGTACGCGCTTCCTCCGGTACCTTGCTCAGCCCCAGCATAGCTTTGATACCGCCCCAGGCGCAAGGCAAATGCCCGTTGGCGCTGCACACAAATCCCGGCCCGCTGTTGCCGCTGCGAAGGTAAAACACCTCTGCGCCATCTGCTTTGGAAGGCGCAATGTCCTCGCCGGTGATGCTGCGCGCCAGCCAATCCAATGCCTCGTCCAGACGCTCATCGCCAAAGAAGCCCAGGTCGATCAGGGCGGCGCACAGGTTGCCCTGCAGGCAGTGGACCATGCCAGAATTGCTGCCGGTATATGTAAAGCCGCCGCGTTCGCTGCGCGAGTTGTCCAGCACATATTCACCGGCTTTTTTAATACGCTTGTCCTGCCCGTCAGCACCGAACTGCGCCAGGAAGATCAACTGCCAGACGGTGCTCGTGTATTTCGGATGGTAGCCCGGGCCGGGTTCCACCCAATAGCCTTCGGCTTTCTGCGCGTTCAGCACAGCCGGGACGAGGCCGCTTTTCATCACGTCTTTTTGGGCTTTGATCACATCGGGAGCATTGATGGGTTGATCCATCAGTTCAATAAGCGTAAGGTATCGTACCCCCGGGTTTTCTTTATCCTTCTCCAACAGCCAGGGCAATACGTCGGCGTTTAGAGTATCTTGCTAGGTCATCACAACCCTCTCTCACTAAGGCAAAACATGCGTTCTAATGATTTTATCACATACAATTTCTTTCAAGTGTCAGTAAATCCAGAGATTTGTCCTCTCCTCTTGGGGGTATCTGTCCCATCCTTTTTCCATCAGACCCAAATATAGTAGCGGTTGATATTAAAATTTGTTTTGCAAGGAGGGCCCTTATGGACCACGTTGTGTATGTTGATCACAAAGCCCAAGAACTTGAAAAGCTCTTGGAGGGAGCAAAAACCTGCATCATCCGCGGTGCTGCCGGGCGCAAACTACCTTATGGTCGCGTCAACCCTGGTGACATCCTGTACTTCATCCGCAACAATGGTGAAGGATTGGTACGGGCCAGGGGTCAGGTAAGCGATGTATTCAATTCTGAAAAGATGGACAAGGACGAGTCGATTCAACTGGTGGAGGATAATCACGCCAAGCTACAACTCAGCCCCCAACAACTCAAGAAGTGGGCGGGTAAACGTTATCTGGTGCTCATTGATGTGGACGAGGTTCAGGTAGTTGAAGCTTTCCCCATCGATAAAAGTGGCTACAGCAACATGGACGACTGGTTGCCTGTCGAGGATATCGATAGCGTAAAGACTTAGTCAGCTTTTTTCCGATGACAGCATTGCCATTCGATTGCAAATGCCCGATGCCGTTTTGCTCTGATCGGCTGGCCATTGCACACCGTCATGGCCTTTTAATTGTTATTCTCTTCTAAAGGTTGAATAAGTATTGAATATCCGTGTACAGGAAGATGGCTATGATTGTGACCATAACAACACTTAAGCCAATATAGCGCCAACGCCAACTCGTATGCCATAGGTGGATGATATTGAAAGTGATCATGGCGAGTGCCAGGACTTCGAAAAAGGTGGATAGCACTACTGAAAAGGTGTTGCCGATGCCCAGCAAGGGCAGCATAAAAGGCAAGACAATATATTGTAGGGTGCAGCGGATGGCAACGAATACGAAAGAGCCGCCGATGATACGCTCCCCGCGTTGAATCGTCTTTTCTTCCTGAGCTATATCGAGTTCAGACACAATACTCTCCAAAACAGAATTATGGCTTTCCTCCTGATTGTAAACGGCTTCGCCGGTATTGCAAAGCAATCAAGGACATAAGCGCAACCAGTGTCGCTCCGGCAGCAACCAGATTCATGCCACCCCCGCCTCAAAAGCCTCGTAGGTTTGCATCAGCCGCAGCATCACCTGGTCCGTGAAAGCGTTGATCTGGCGCAGCATACCGCGCCAGGCCTGCGGCGATTGCACGGCAGCTTCTTCGTAAGCATTCAGCATAGCTTCGATCAGCGCACTGCGGAAAAACAAAAAGGCCTGGGTGGCCTCGCTGGCACTCAGGCCGCTGCGCCTCCCAATGGTGGCGTAATGGTAGCCCACGCTGTGCGCTTCGCTTTTGCCTTCTTCGGCGTCGGAGGCCAGATAACGGATCAGTCCCTGCATCAGGTTGCGGCCCCCGCGCCGGTAGCCATCACGCGCCTTTTTATCCAGCTTGCCATACCAGGCTTCAGCTTCCAGGTGAGCTTCATTAATATGAAAGCGCATGTTACCTAAAGCGGATTGCACAAGCTGCTCGGCGTGTTCGGTGGAATCCACTCGCTGCGACTTTATCCATAGCTCGATTTGGGAGCGGTCAAAACGGCGATGCCCGCCCTGCGTGCGTTGCATGGGGATACGACCCTGGTCGGCCCAGTTGCGCACCGTGCTGGGATGCACACCCAGCAGCTCGGCCACGTCACTCAGGCTCAGCCAGCGCTTGTCGAGGCTCATGCGCCACCCTCGTTGGCCAGTGCCGCACGTTCCGAGAAGCTCAATTGGTCGCTGGCGGTGCTTTGAAACACGCTCACATCCACCTGCCTTAAGATGAACAGGGACACCAATAAGAAGACGACCTCGATACTGAACACGATGCTATAGCCTAACACAGCATCCCCGGATAACTGGGTGGCGCTGTCGCGCAATACGCCACTTAGCAGGTTGCCCACCAGACGTGCCAGCGCACTGGCCATACCCCAGGCCCCAATGAACAAGCCCACACTGCCCACTGTGGTCATGTCCAGCATCAGTGACAGGTTGGACACCGTTGCTAAACCGGTAGCCAGCCCCAGCAGGATCACGCCAGCATAGAATATGTTCAGGCTGAGTAAAGAACTGCTCAATACGATCAGGGCGAAGGCGGCAATGCCCAGCCAGGCCCCCAGCCGCGCCTGTATAAACTTGCTCACGCGGCGTTCCATAGCCCCGCCCAATAACAATGAGATCAAAAAGAAGCTGCCCCAGATGCTGGTGATGCGCGTGGTGGATTCAACCGATAGGCCGAAGGCTTCCGCCGCATAAGGTTCCAGCAGGATGTCCTGTCCCAGGATGGCGGTCAGCAGCAGGATCAGGTAAAGGAAGAAGCGCGCTGCCTGGCGGTTGCGGAGGATAGCTTGCGCCATCTGCCCCCAGGTGTGTTGCTCGCCTGGAACATGCTCTTCATTACTGTTGCGCTCTTCAAGGCCAATGATGCCCAAAAGGCCGATACCCAATGCGGCTAGCCCAACCATCCAAAAGGCGTTGACCAAAGCAGCCGGATCGTAGCTCTCGACCAAACGGCTCAAGATCAATGAGGTGGCGATGATACTTACGATCATCATGAAAAACATCACGGCAATGCTGCGGCTGCGACCTTTTTCGCCGGAGATTTCGGTTGCCAATGAGAAATAAGATACTGTGGCGAAGTTGAAGCCCATGCCCCAGGCCCCAAAGGCCAGAACACCGACCAGCACGCCCAACCAGAAATTGCTTGCCAGCAGGAAAGCGATCTGTGGGGCTACGATCACGCCTGCTACACACAATAGCAAGCCCAGGAAGATGTAAGGCGTGCGCCGCCAGCCCAGGATGGGATAGCGGTCTGAAAAAGAACCAATGGCGACCTGAATGGGGGAGAACACGTAAGGCAACGAGGCCAGTACCGCCACCAGCGTGGCCGATATGGCCAGCTCCTTGATCATGATGCGGTTGAGCACGCTGTTGATCGGCAGTAGGGTAATGGTCATTGCTACGTGGATCAAGCCAAGTTGTATACGTTTGCGGAACATGCGGCGGGGCTACCTGCCTTCGGGCCAAGAATGCTCGAAGGGTATCAAATTGTGACTTCTTGCGCAATGTAGATTTTGTAGATTAGGATTTATGCTGTGAAGGTAAGTATGGCGTCCAGGATCAGCCACAAGACTCCGATGCCTGTGCCGACCCAGGCAAGTGTTTTTCGGGGGAAAGCGGATGAAATCGCCGCAGCGCCTGTCGCCAAGCCTAGCAGTCCTAAGTTGAATTGTACGGAAAAGATGTTTGCTAACGTATCGGACATGGGGGCAGCCCCATTATTCAGGGCTGCCATCACGAATACTACAAGAATAATCAAAAAATAAGTACTCAAACCTAGCGAACTAAAAATAACGGACAACCAGGGGAAATATCGTTCTGTACGCTCATAGGGTGCCTGGTTTATTGGATCAAGTTCAGCTTCCTGGAGATACCTGACGTGAGCATCCTGATACTGTTGGAATTGTTTGTAGGTGCGGTACGCCAGGTAGATCTGAAAGATTCCAAAAAGAGCCCAGCCAACCAGCCCGGTTGAAAAGATATTGGTAAACCCTATGAAGGCGAGGGTGAGCGCATGCACGACAAACATGGCAGGGTGACGAAATAGTGCACTGCCTAAAGCGACAAGTATCAAGATGAAACCCCAGGAAAAATCAAGCACACCGGGTGCAAAAAAATGTATAAGACCTAGAATGAACAAGCTGCGCGCTAAACTGGAGAGCTGTTTATGCATATCAGCCACTTCAGCCGCGACAGGATCCCATTCAAGTTCCCCATCCTCAATATCTTCCCCTAAGGGCAATTCCCTTACAATCGCTTCAATCGGACCTTCTTCCAGGCCCAGCAGGCGATAAACTCTTTTCGCTGGTGTCTTTCCATTGGCGAAGTTCAAGCGCATGCGTGAGATTCCAGGGGCTTCTAATATGAGCGCGTAGCTATCAGTGTAAGCATTCTTTTCTTTTTTGATCTCTGTAAAACTGGAGAGGGGATAGACTTTACTATCCACTTTGGAGATCACTGGCAGTTTAAAACGGTATTCGGTTTCCTGTGTCACTGTATTCTGAGCAAGATCAATGTGAACTCGGTGATCGCTGGGGCGCAGCAGGATAAAGGCGATCACCAAAGTGAGCACAATGAAAAGGATGATGATGCCGTCGTATATCTCTGTCCTGCTTGCCTGGACAAAAGCAATGGTGAGCAACAAAACCAGGCTGGACAGCAAAAATACGAGCAGGCGGATGCTGCGAAAGTTCTCGTTGCTATGTAATTCGATCTTTTGCGGACTTGCTTCTTTGACGATTGCGGAGAGTGCTAGTTTCTTGCTCATTGTCCTCAAGGGAGATTCTATGGGATAGTTATTAGCCAGGCTTTACCACTGTGCTGGATGACAGCTTGCTTGTCTTCGGGTGACCAAAACACTTTTACGCCGTATGGCCAATCCTCAATTGTGCTTTGGGCTGAGAGTTGAAGTATTTTACCTGTTTCATCCAGTAACCAGAATTCCCCTTTTTCATTGGAATAGATCACTTTTGTCCCATCATTTGACCATGTCCCGGGCTGAATGAAACCTTTGATAGAGTCAGGAAAAAGGACCTCTTCAGATAATTCTGCATAAAATTGTTCTGTTGATAAATGTTCTCCATCGGCATCAAAGAGAGCTACTTTCAAAGCTCCAGACTGAGGCTGATCGGCATCCAACAAAACAGCGAGATACTTTGTTTGATCCGGGGCGGGAGCAATGTGAACGGCATCAGGAATGATAACGTGTGTCTCACCTGTTGCGATCTCAAAAGACATCAGACCATATTTCCCGGGCTCATACTCGAAGTTCCTCCAGAAGGGTTGCACTGTAAAGGTGAAATTAGAGCTATCTTCTGCCCACCATAAGAAATCGACAAGGCTACCTACCAAGAATTCCTTTTCAATCTTTTCCTCCAGGTCGAAAAGAATGTAATGTAATTCTGTTACTTCCGAAGATGAATAAAGTGATGTTTGATCAATGAATATCCATTTCCCATCAGGTGAATACACTGTGTACTGATCCAAGTCCCAATGGTAATAAAAATGTTCTGTCAATAATTCCCCAGAAATAGCTTCATAGTAACTTGTGACCGAACATTTAAAGCCACATACTACATGATCAACAATTATTTCATCTGTAACCCATGAAGGTGATAATTCAGCCCTCCCTCCAATTTCTACCCCAGGGCTTACCATAGGTCTTCCATCTCGATATAGGATATGGTAAGTGTGTTCGATAAGACTCCCTGTTGGGCTTATATCACGTACGACCAGGCGTTCCCCATTTGGGGACCAGGGGACGTTGATTTTAGAGAAAAAGGTGGTTCCAACAATGCGCGTTTCACTACCATCCGTCTCCCAAACATATACATTGCCGTCTAGGACGAACGACAGAGCAGATTGGTCCTCGGTCCGGCTTGTAAATAGTCTGGACCGTTCGTCAATTTCACAATCTGGGAGGTCAATACGCAGTGTACTTATGCTAGATAAATCATCCGTCCGATATAACTCTAAGCCATCCTCATAACATCGAATTGTGTATAAAAACAATGGAATGTCTTCCTCAACCTTTTTGAACCGTAATCCTAATGCCTCCTCTTCAACGACTGTGCCTGTAACAGTATCAAGCCAATAACTTTCCAATTGACCAAACAAAACCACATACTTCTCATTCAACCATCTTGCACTGTATATAGCATCCCTGGCAAAAATCTCGTCTAAAGCGATGGCTGGTACGTTCCAAATATAATTTAGTTCAGGCCCTTCAATCACAGGCTCTTGAAATATTGCCCGCGTATTTGTTGGCTGAAGGGTCGGCTGGGGAGTTATTTCGTCAATTGAAGGAGAAGTGCATCCCCCCAGCAAGGTTGCAGCTACAAAATGGATGGTACAGAATAGGGTTTTAAATCGCATATCTATATTCCCTCACCTTCCGCAACTATTATAGAGAATAAATTATAAAGTCACAAACCCCCACTCTTCATCATTACCCTATCAATCATCCGCCTCCCCCATAATATCCAGCATCAACCCTAGGGAAAGATAATATTCCAGGTTGTGGCCATCCTCAGGCAAGCGCAATACCGAATCATAGCCAGTATTCAGCAAGGCCTCCTGAAAATCAAAGGCAATCGGCACAGGTACCGTAGGGTCTTGAATTCCGTGTATCAACCGTACCCGCAGGTCCATGTTGTCACCCATGAAGGCATAGGGGCTTACCAGGCTCCACAATTCGATATCTATGTTTCTCAATCCCACGGTGCCATTGGTGGCCTGCAACTGCTCAAAATAATCGTAGCTACCCGACATCCCAATGTATCTATCCACGTGGGGAATGCTTCCATCGTCTTCAACACATTCAACTTGTTGGGCTGGCCCGCCCCTGCGTTCTGCAAATGCTTCCCATCTATCGATCAGGTCTTCACCCGCGAAGGCGATCGGCACACCCATCATGGCTCCTGCGGAGTGCCCCATCACGGTAAACGAAGAATTGCTCCCATTGTATTCCTCCGCTTTGGCCTGGGCAAAACGCAAGGCACATAGTAGCGTCTCTTCCTCAAAGCGAAACGATTGCGCGTCAAAGGGTGTCGGGTCGGGCACTGTACTCAACCACGTTGGCGTGACCACGATCATGCCGTGCCCTGCCAGTGTGCGACTATAGATCTGAAAACCATCTTTGGTAGCGGATGATCCATGCAAGATCAGCAACACGGGCCAGGGGCCTGCACCTACCGGTGCGTAAAAGTCGAGTTTTAATTCATCAGTATGGGGTTCATCTTCAATGGGACGCATATACGCCACATCCCTGAGGATCTCAACCTCCAGTAGGTTATTAAAGGCAGGGTCTATTGGTATCCCCGGTGTAGGGGGTGGTGTGGGGTCTGTTGATGCACAGGCCCCTAACAGGGATGCCACAAGTAGCGTGATGAGCAAGTATCTTTTCATGATTATCCTCTCCCTCTTGTTGTACGTGCAGTGGTTGCCTTTGGTTCAATCCCCTGGTGTTGGCTTGCTCATTGACTAGAGCCCCAAATTAACTTGTTCGATATCTGGACTCTGTCGCAACTATTCCATTATTCTCCACCCACCCCACTTCGCCCGCCCTCTTCACGCGCACCTTCCAGGCTTCGCTGGCAGGTACAGGACGGTTGAAACCATCCGGGATAAAAGCCTGGTCGGCAGCCGACCAATCCACGAATTCAAATTCATCACCATTATTGATGTGCCCGACTGCTTCATCACTGCGCTCAAAGCCGTTTTCTGTCAGTTGTTCACCGAACAATTTGGCTTGCCCCTTAAATACGAAGCTTGATCCTACTTCGTTGGCACCTGGCCTGGAAATGCCATCAAATATCGGGCCACTATTCAACACTTGCTGCTGCCGTTGTCTGCTCGCCTGGCTGATCCAACTCCAATATGGGTTCTTAGCAGACTTGTCCAATCTCACTCCACCCCTGTTCTTATCCAGATCAAATTCAAATTCGGGCAACGGTACTTCGATCTCCGGGGCAGTATTGCTTAGACCAGCCAGTGGCGGAGGAGGCGGGGGCGTTTCCATATACCAGTCGGTGTAATAGCGCGGGGCCGCGAAACCGGCAGAGTTATACCAGCACAAGGCGACAAATTTGTTTTGGTCGATTTGTCCCCAAACGTTTGGCCCCTGGGGAATGTAGGCGATCAACGGCACGGTGGTGCCGGGCTGCAGCTTATCTATTACGGGAGAACGCGGGTCTGGCGTGTTGCGTATCCACAATGCGGAAATATCAGGCCGTACGGTCACAGGATTATCCAGCGAGGGGAAACGCTCAACACGACCTTTCCACACCAAGAGCCATTCACGCGGCTTATCGTTATCCTTTTCATCCGTCATCAAAAAGGAGTAATTGTCCTTTGCGGAGGGCAGATAGGTCACGGCACCACCGGGGCCAATGGCGGTGGTCTGGTGGTAGAGCCAGGGCAGGTTGAAGTAGTTTTTGCCTTCAGGCGGCTTAGGCATAGCAATCTGGTTGAAGGCTTTGACCACAAACATGTCACTCAGTTCACCCAGCACCTGGAAAATGTTGCCACCCCAACCCAGGCTGTCCATGCCGCGGGGGTTGCCGCGGTTAAATACACCAAAAGGCAGACTATAGATGGCTTTGCCACCGTCGGGGTTGATCTGGCCGAGGTGCTCATACCAGCCATCGTTGAGCACGACTTCGTCTTTGCTTCGGTAGGAAACCCATAATGGTACGGATTGGGGTGTCCAGGGGTTGTGGCCGCGGTCCAAGTGTTCCTGGGTTTCAGTGCGGGTCAAGACCCCTTGCTCAATGATGTCGGGGCGCAGCCAGTCATGGACGGCGCGGCCCCAAACGGGTTCAGGGTACCAGGAAATATCCATTTAGATCACCGCGTGTTGGGTCAAAACGATCTCATCCAGCAACTCCAAAAATTCCTCGGGCTTTTCGCGAGTCATCAGTTTCTGGCGCTGTTCTTTGTTGAAGCGGTAGGGGCTGATATAGCGAGTAGTATGTTTGCGGAAAAAGATCAGGCCCTTTTCCGGTCCATAGAAATCCAGCATGAGTTCGAGGTGCTGCAACATCATGGCGCGCACCTGCTCGTCGGTGACTTCGTGGCGATCCTGCCGGGCGAAGATCCAGGGGTTGCCAATGGCCGCACGGGCGATCATCACGCCATCGCAGCCGGTGTGGTCCTTGATGCGCTGGATGTCGGTCACAGTGCGCACATCGCCATTTCCGATTACGGGGATACTGACGGTCTGCTTGACCTCGGCGATGGCATCCCAATTGGCGGTGCCTTTGTAGGCTTGCTGCTTGGTGCGGCCATGCACAGCAAGCATAGCGCCGCCGTTATCTTCAATAATGCGGGCAATGTCGAGGTAGTTGAGGCTGTCTTCGTCCCAGCCGAGGCGGATCTTGCCGGTGATGGGTATGTCGAGTTCTGCGGTGAGGAGGCTGAAGATCTCAGCGACTTTTTCGGGGGTGCGCAGCAGGCCGGAGCCGGCTCCACGGTTGGAGACGCTTTTGGCAGGGCAGCCCATGTTGACGTCGATGATGTCGGGTTCCAGCTTGCGGACTTTGAGGGCGGCTTGCAGGATCCGTTGGGGGTCATCGTCGAAAAGCTGGAAGACGACGGGGTGCTCATCTTCTGTGTATGTCAGACGGCGTTCTGTATAGTGAAAACGCTGCACCACATCCATGGCGTTGACAAACTCTGTGTAGCTCATGGCGGAACCCAACTGCCGCGCTAAAGAGCGGAAGGGTAGGTCGGAGTAGCCATCCATGGGGGAGAGGATGAGGTCACCGAAGATGGGGGTGTGGCCCACCCAAAAAGCGGGCTGCTGGGCGGTTGACATAGGAAGATTCAACCATATATGTATGGATTCAAACAAGGGTGATTATGGTGAATGAGGAGGTTCGTTGTTAGCCTCACTGCAAGTTATATGCGAATGAGAATGCTCACCGTCTGGTTACCTATTACTCATGAACCTTTCAGGGGGTAATAGTAGTTTAACTAGATATATTGAAACCCAATAGCCATAATTACTGGTAGGCAAAATGCGGTGGACAAAGTACTTAGAAATATCACAAATATCCTGAAACACATTTTCCCCGACCCAATAATGGCCGACGGGAAAAAGATCATCACTCACCCTTATTTCCCTATGTTGGTGTTGCTGGTGGTGAATATCTACCTGGGTGCATCTACTGTGGCGAATTATGGGGAAAGTTGGGACGAAGCCAATAACAAGGTATACGGGCAACAATCCATTGGCGCCTACGCATGGTGGGGAGACAGGGAGATTGAGCTAGACGATTACCTGGGGCCAACGGATCAAAGGTTCCGGGGGCCAGCATACCCTATGCTTGCCACCCTCTTTGTTTCCTTTATGCAAGCGTTGAATCCCAACTGGCTGGCTATTGATCTTTGGCACTTTGCAAGCTTCCTTTTGTTCCAGGTGGGTGTATTCTTTTTCTATATACTGTGCCTCAGATATGTGAAGGGGTGGGCAGCCTTTGGCGCAACGCTGCTGTTTGCAACACAACCCCTATTGTGGGGACATGCCTTCATTAATTCAAAAGATATCCCCTTGATGGTGTTCTTTTTGGGGAGTATTGCGCTGGGTTTAAAAATGGTGGATGGTTTCGTAGCCACAGACAAGCCCATTCCCCAGGTTGAACGATCAGAAGGCTCTGCCAATCGAGGAAACTTGTTTTCAAGTATCAGGCAAGATTGGAGGAGGGCAAATAGCCTGCAACGAAATAGCCTGATACTTTTGGGCGGGATCCTACTGCTGATCTTGTTGCTGTCAAATTGGTTGTGGAATTTGATAATCGGCATCATCACCGAAAGTTATTCTGCGCCTCTGAACAGTTTTCTGGGAACACTGTTTTCCAGTGTAGCAAAGAACGCAGCAAATGTGCCCCTGGAGAATTACCTCAACAGAGGGACAATGCTATTTGAACGCGTCGAGACATTTGGCATCATGCTTTCACTCGCCCTGACCATGTTGCTTTTGTACAGCATTTTCCGAAATACGTTGGCTACAGTTTGGCAGCGCATTGGTTCATTATGGCCACAAGGTTTGTCGAAGTGGTTATATCTAGTAATTGCATCTGTCCTGCTCGGGTTGGCAGTGTCCACGCGTGTCGGAGCTGGGCTGGCCGCGGTATTGATTGCCTTGCATTTCCTGATAAAAGGCAAAATCAGAGTAATACTCCCACTAATGGCCTATGCAGCCCTTTCTATGTTTGTAGCTTACATCACCTGGCCGTATCTCTGGCCCGATCCAATCGGGAATTTCATAACCAGCCTGGCAGTGAGTTCGGATTTTGCCTGGACAGGAAGCGTTCTCTTTCAAGGGATCAGATACCCTTCTTACGATCTGCCATTAAGCTATTTACCCACGCTCTTGTCGCTACAATTTACTGAACCGATCGTTATTCTTTTTGGGATCGGCGTTATTGTGGGAAGCTTCAAAGCATTGCGGCAGGACGGCAGACGGGGAGAACTGCTGACCATCCTCGCCTGGTTCTTCCTCCCCTTCCTACTGGTATTGATCCTGTCGCCGGTGATGTACGACAACTTCCGGCATTGGCTGTTCATCGTGCCACCGATTTTCATATTTGCAGGATTCGCTTTAGATAACTTATTTGAGCGCATCAGGCCCAGAATGGCAAAGCTGATTGTCCTAATTGTATTGCTTTTGCCCGGCCTGTACTGGGGCGTTAACCTGCATCCTTACCAATACGTGTACTTCAACAATTTCGTTGGGGGCGTCAACGGAGCCTTCCGTCAATTTGAACTGGATTACTGGGTCACCTCTTACCGCGAGGCTACCCTTTACCTGAATGAGGAAGCACCGCTCAACTCCCAGGTGATCGTTGACGGACCACGCAGGATCTTCAATACATATGCTCGTGGAGATTTGCAACGCGACTGGTTTAGAATCAACCAACTTGAAGAAACTACGGACCCGGTGTACGTAATCATCACCAGCCGGCGAGATTACGACATCCTCCATTTCCCCGATGCGGAGGTAGTCTACAGCGTGATCAGAGATGGGGCGGTGTTGTCGGTTGTAAAACAGATACAGTGAAATAGATTCACACTTCCCAGGGCAAGTTCGTGGGGTTCGCCGAACTAAGTGTCTGCCAGGTTCCTTTGATGATGAGTAGTTCATAGATTTTGCCCATCTGTTGCACACTAGGGGGCGTATTTTCCATAAGCCACCAATTAACAAGACCCAATATGGAAGAAACCATGTGTTGTGCGGCAACATCAATGGGAACCTCTTTGGATGAAATGTATTTGGAGCGATCGTCTAAATGCCCTCGCACCAATGCTTCAAAATGTTCTCTGAATTTCTTCGAAAAAGTATGGCTCTCAAAGATGCTGCGGTACAAGGTCCGGTTTTCCTCCACGTGTTCAAAAAGGGAAGTCCCCTCACGTTCGAAGTAACCTTCATCTGTTCGATCCGTATAGGTTTCCAGGTCTTGAATAAATTCTGTGAATATCTCTAGCATGAGATCGTTGACGCTGTCATAGTGGCGGAAAAATGTTGCGTAGCCAATATCTGCACGATCGGTCAGGTCGCGGATAGTGACTGACTCGTAAGCCTGTTCACTAAGCAACTCGACTAAAGCAGCCTTCAACAGCCGACGTGTACGTTTTACGCGGCGATCCGTCATTCCTCGATAATCCCATACTAGTCTTGGTTTGTGATTTTATGAGCCATATTTCCAAAAATGTTTCATACGACACACACCAGGAAAAGCCATCATTGACATTCCAAAAAAGCTCTTTATGATGTCAGAACAAGATATGATATACAGTGTACCATAAAAGAGGACTACAAAATGAACCACTTACTTATGAAGGCCATCTATTCGATCATGTACTTTGGAAGCCCCAACTGGGATTCAGGTCAGACCCCGCCAGAGATCATGGAACAGATCGAGAATAATGAGCCGGGAAGAGCCTTAGACCTGGGTTGTGGTACAGGTACACATGTGATCACCCTGGCTAAACACGACTGGGAAGCCATCGGGGTTGACTATGTCGGCAAAGCTATCCGCAAGGCAAAACTTAAGGCGAAGGCCGCCAACGTAAGCCCCACCTTCTACACCCAGGATGTCACCCGCTTAGATAACATCGAGGGGCAATTTGACCTGATCCTGGATGTGGGCTGTTATCACACCGTGGGCCCAAGAAAACGCAAAGCTTACCGCGATAATTTACAGCGCTTGCTAAAGAAGAACGGCGTGTTCCTCAGCTTCGCTTTCAGGAACGGAGAAGAGCAGAAACTGATGGGCCTAACGGAAAAGGATATCGGCGAATTATCCGATATCCTGGAATTGGTCTCCCGCAGAGATGGCGTGCTGGGCGCGAAACAACCAATAACCTGGCTGACGTACCGGAAAAGTTAAAGGCCAGTTACCCCAGCCCTGTACACTATAGATGCCCTCTCCTCAGCTTTTGCGAGCCTTTTTGTTTTTCTTGGGTTGCTTGAGCAAGCCGGGGTCATCCGATGTCAGGTTGACGATGAAAGTATTATCCGTTGATTCGCTCATGACCTGCATGAGACGCAGTTGCATTAGCGCGGGCTGGTCCTTCATCATCTTGGCAGCGTTGGCGAGGTTGCGCAGGGCTGCAGTTTCGCCGCGGGCGCGCTCCAGGGTAGCCAGGCCCTCTTTACGAGCGCGCACCTCCTCGGCAAATAAGGCCTTGAGGCTGCCGGGAAAGGTGATGTCGCGGATTTCGGCGCTCAGCAATTCGATGCCCAAACGCTCCAATTCGTCTTTAGCCGTTTCCTCAACACTGCTGCCAACCTGATCTCGCTGTTGCAGCAAGTCGTCGATTGTGACCGAGCCAACGAATTTACGCAGGCTGAGCTGCAGCACGTTGTACATCGACACGTAATAATTCTCTACTTCGGTAATGGCTGCCACCGGATCGCTGATCTTGTAGGTGGCGGCCAGGGTAATGCGAATGGAGATGCCATCGGAGCTAAGCACTTCCTGGCCCTGTACAGGCAGCACCCGTTCACGGATATCGACGCGCTCGATGTGTGCGGCGCGACGGTTGACCCAATGCACGCCGGGTTCCAGGGTATCCTGCAATTTCCCATTGACGTAATATAAACCGCGCTGGTATTCGAAAATGACGAGACGTTGGCGCAGCGTGTTGAACACAAGTACCCCGATCACAATAAGGGCAAGGACAAGCAACAGGATAGTGAGCGGCTCCATAAGGTAATGCTCCTAATAAGGATTATGCTCCAACCTACACCTGCACCGCCAGTGAGTGGCGGAGGTCTGAACCTGCAGAGCCACACAACAGTTTGCGACAAGCGCCGGCACAGGTGAAGGCGGAGCGGGATGGGAATCGAACCCTGATGAGGTGATTAGCCTCGACCAAACGGGAGGCGTAAACCGCGAAACAAAAAGCAAAATTGCAGATTGCCGCTCCGCGTTCCCAGTTGAATTATAGTTGGTTAAAGGTGGGATTTGATCTGATGGAGCTATTCCTGTACCATCGCCCCATCCAGCGCTTGTCTCAGCGTACGCGCCTCAACCACCTTAATATCCTTGGGCCAGGGTTCGCCTTTGCGCAGGCGTTTGGGCACGATGGCGGTCTTGAAGCCCAGCTTAGCAGCTTCGTTCAGACGAGCAGACATTTGACTGACCATGCGCAACTCGCCTGATAAGCCAATTTCCCCGATCAACACCGAATCGGCTTTTACGGATTGGTCTTTCATTGACGAAGCAATGGCGGCAGCAACAGCAAGATCGGCGGCGGGTTCACCCACTTTCAGGCCACCGACGACGTTAACAAAGACGTCCTGCTCGGCCAGTTTGAGGCCCATACGACGCGTGAGCACGGCGGTGATGAGCAGCAGGCGGTTGAAGTCCACGCCATTTGGGGTACGCCGAGGGTTGCCAAAAGAGGTGGCGCTGGTCAGGCCCTGCACTTCAACCAGCAGGGGACGGGTGCCCTCCATGGTCACGGCGATAGCCGAACCAGCAGCGTTGACCATGCGCTCGGCCAAGAATGCCTCAGAAGGGTTGCTGACCTCCACCATGCCGCCTTCCTGCATCTCGAAAACACCCACTTCAGAAGTGGCTCCAAAGCGGTTCTTGACGGAACGCAGCAAGCGATAGGACTGGAAGCGGTCGCCCTCCAGGTAAAGAACGGTATCAACGATGTGTTCAAGGACGCGCGGTCCGGCGATGTTGCCTTCCTTGGTGACGTGGCCGATGAGGAAGACGGCGGTGCCCTGCGATTTGGCTAACTCGCGCAGTCTCGATGAGCACTCACGCACCTGGGTGACCGAACCCGCCGAGGACTCCAGGGCGGAGAGGTAGGTGGTCTGGATAGAGTCGACAATCAGTAAGTCGGGCTTGATGTTGTCGACGTGTTCAAGGATGATCTCCAGGCTAGTCTCGGTTACAAGGTAAAGATCCTCAGGGAAATCGGCTCCATTCTCCTTGCTACGCATAAGACGCGTGGCGCGCATCTTGATCTGGGTTTCTGATTCCTCGCCGGAGACGTATAACACAGTACCAGCGCGAGCCATCTCAATAGCAGTTTGCAGAAGGAGAGTAGATTTACCAATGCCAGGGTCGCCGCCAATCAACACAACTGAGCCGGGCACCACACCACCGCCCAGCACGCGGGCAAACTCCTCGATGGAGAGGGCGATGCGATCTTCAGATTCACCGCCAATCTCGGAGAGGCGCTGGGGCTGGGACCGGGCACTCAGCCCGCGCGGGGCGCGTTTGCTGGATGCTTTTTCTACGACCTCTTCGATATAGGTGTTCCACTCGCCGCATTGGGTGCAGCGGCCCATAGGTTTGGGGGAGCGCTTGCCGCATTCCTGGCAGACGTATTGGGTTTTGAGTTTCGCCATAGTTATTTCTGTTAGATTTGTAGTCTACTTGTTCTTAGAACAAATGGACTATCGATTATACACCATTCGACTACATTTACGATGTTGTAAGGGGTGGATTCATGCGGGGTTTATGGCAATCGAAGTGATTCGGACGAAAATACCAGCATAGCAAAAACCCGTGGAGATGCAGTCATGAATGTATGGTGGCATACATTACCAGGAGAAACTCGCACCAGTATCACTCAGGTGTGTTCCAGCCTGTTGGGGTTGCTAGGCTTTCTTATCATTTTTGGCCTGGCGGGGCTGGTCTAGAGTTTAAGTCAGCAAAGATGACTTTGGGGGCTATTTGATATCAAGTACTTATATTCTGTTCTTAACTTCCACAATTGAATTAATTAGGTGCTGTCATTTGAGCGAATATCATATTTTGTTGTATTTGGATTTCGCGCTAGATACCATATAGTTGAAAGATAGTGAAAGGATAGGGAATATACTCATGGCGAAACAGGCAGATATTGAAGCTGAAGCATTTAGACGCAGACGTTTACAGAAACACGCCACGATGCAGGATGATATATATCGTAAGCGCAGTGAGGAACTCTACAGGAGACGGATAAAGCTCCCCACCTGGTTATTGATTCTCATTTACGGACTGGTTATCCTTTTCATATATGGCTTTGTAAAAAACAACATAGCAATATCTTCCATATGGTAAAAAGAGCCAACCATTTCCTTACTGCTATCTTATGGCCGTCCACCTTCCCCACCGGGGCCACGTGTGCCGGGCGGACGCCCCACTATAGCCGGCACAGGCCCCTGGGGGGCCAGGTCTTTATCTTCAAAAGCAGCATAATCCAAACTGTAGCGTTCGGCACGGAAGACCGTCACAGACTGGCTCTCATCGCTTGAGGGCACTTCATATTCCCACACGATCTCACCATCTTCGGTGACTTCAAAGAAATAACCGCTGGGACCATCACAGATGAGGGTGTTGCCATTTGGCAAACGTTGCGCCCCGGAAATGTGGTCAGCATAAAAATCAGTGGGTTCACCTGCTACATATTCCCATAGAGGCGCTTCTGGGGCGAAGGCACTACCATCTATGTTAGTGTACATGCCGTCTGTATCAATGGGCGGGATGATCTCCACCACACTGGAGTAGGCGCGCTGGCGGCGATTGCCATTGTTGAAGATGAGAATATTATCTTCAACGGGCTGGCCATCTGTGATCCATTGGGCATCGTGCTGCTGGAAAAGCTGCTGGTCGCTGGACGGCCCCACATCATAAGCCTGGGGATTACCCCAACGATAGAGTAGGTCCCCGCCCAGGCCACTATTCCCGCCAGTGTGCCCGGCAGCTTCGGATGTTGTGGTGCTGTGGTCGATGATCCAGATCTCGCTGAAGCTATGTACACTGAGCATGATCTGGTCGAGTTCGGCATTGTAGTCAATAGAGTTGATGTGGTTCCAATCGCTGTTGACGTGCCCGGGAACGTAATTAAGGTCAATCAACTCTGGATGGTCAGCCACCACACCGAAATTTTCCAGGCTGGGATCGTAATCCTGCACAAGGTGATCCCAAACGTGCCACTCCCACACGATCTCATCCGTGTTGGGATCGACCTCGATAACATGGTCGGGCCAGAGGCCAGCATCATCTTCGGGCAGGAGAGATGGGTCACGTCCGGCAGCCAATGCTTCTTGAACCGTTTTGGATTCCCAGGCGATCATGAGCACATTACCGTTTGGCATGATCTCCACATCGTGATGCAGCCGGTAATCATCACCAGCATATTCAAAGGACCACAATAATTCACCCTCCCAACTGTATAACTCAACCGTTCCGCCCCCACCCCCGGCCGTAAACTGGCTGGAGCGGGTTGAACCCGTATGCAGTAGATCGCCGTTCTCCAGCAAATAGACAGCATTGCCGGGACGCGAGGCTGTTTCCCAGCTATGCACCACCTGCCCATCATTGTCGATCAGGTAAACGGTGGTTGAACTCATCGGTGCAAAGAGTGTGTAGCCTGGATAGGCTTCAGCCGTTGTTTGAATTCCTTCCTGAAATACCGGCGAAAATGATGAGTTGGCCGACAACACAAGGGTCAAGATGGGGGCGATTAGCAATAATCGGCGGTGCAATTTCAACATAGCAAAATCCTCAGAATATGTGATGCCTAAAGTCTATTTTTAAGAAATAGGGATTTTGCGCAGGCGATGTAAAAAGGGTGTAAAGGCAACCCTTTTTGTAGCCTCCCGGCGACAAATGATTCACTTACACCCAAGACAGCACAGGAGGTCTACAATGTTTATTCTGCTCAATACCAGCCACATCAACGGCAGTGAACGCCAGTTAGGCCACGTGCTGGAAATATTACGGGAGAAAGGTTGGCGCGTAGCCCCTGGCAACCCAGAGACTTGGCCACTTTCGATCGAGGACCGCGAGATCTTCGAGTGGCATCTGGAAGAGGCAGCAGAACAGGCTCGTGCAGAATTAGCGGTTAGCACCGTTGATGACGCACAGGTACAGATGAAACAGGCCCTTTTACAGATGCGCAGCGAGGGCCTCGGAACCAGTTTTCCTTTATAGGGCGAATAGACAGCCTCAAATAATAAAAAAGAGCGTCCTGGTCAGGACGCTCTTTCGTTTTTGTTGTCGTTTTCTCAGCTTAGTTGGGTGCTGCCAGCATTTCTTGCTGGTCTTCTTCCTCGTCAGATTCAGCCTTGCGCAGGAAGAATTCCATTTCTTCATCGGACTCTTCGTCGGTATTTTCCTGGACATCGATCATGATCGAGTCGCCGTCCTCGAAATCTCCGGCAAGCAGGGCATCAGAAAGTTGATCTTCGAGTCGCTGCTGGATGACGCGTTTGAGGGGGCGGGCGCCAAATTCACGGTCGTAGCCCAACTCAGCCAGATAATCAACGGCTTCATCAGTGGCATTCAGCGTGATCTCGTGTTCCACCAGACGTTCGGAGACCTTGTCCAGCTCCAGGCTAACGATATCCTGGATATTGGCCTGGGTGAGGGCCCGGAAAACGATGACTGAGTCAACGCGATTGATGAATTCGGGACGGAAGACACGGCGCAGGGATTCGGTCAGCTTCTTGCGCATCTCCTGATAAGCCAGTTTTTCTTCCTGTTCTTCATCACGGCGCAAATCAAAGCCGATCTGGCCCTGCTTCATGATCATGTCCGCACCGACGTTGGAAGTCATGATGACGATCGCGTTGCGGAAATCGACCTTGCGGCCTTTGGCATCGGAGAGATGGCCTTCTTCCATGATCTGCAGAAGCATATTGTGGGCTTCAGGATGGGCCTTTTCGATTTCATCGAAGACCACGATGGAGTACGGGCGACGGCGCAAGGCTTCGGTAAGCTGGCCGGCCTCTTCGTAGCCCACGTAGCCTGGAGGGGCACCCACCAAACGACTGACGGTGTGGCGCTCCATGAACTCGGACATATCCAACTGGATGAGGGCTTCTTCACTGCCAAACATGAGATTCGCCAGTGCTTTGGTCAATTCGGTCTTACCTACCCCGGTGGGGCCTAAGAAGATGAAGGAGCCAATCGGGCGTTTGGGGTCTTTGAGCCCGGCACGCGCCCGGCGTACTGCTTTCGAAATAGCCTCGATGGCTTCTTCCTGGCCAACAATGGCTTTATGAAGGTCCTCTTCCATATTCAGCAGGCGTTCGGATTCTTCCTGTGCCAACTGCATTACGGGCACACCGGTCCACATGGCGACCAGTTCAGCGATGTCGTCCACGTTGACGATGGGGCTGTTGTCGCGATCCCACAGGGTGCGCAACTGCTCGAGGCGTTCTTCGATCTCCTCAAGGCGTTCGCGCATGGGTTCGCTTTCTAGGTCGTTGCCTTCTTCGTCTGCCAAAAGGATCTTCTGACGCACGTCTTTCAGCTCGGTAGACAGTTCTTTGGCTTCCTGAGCAGCGGGGCTTTTGTACATGCGTACACGCGAGGCCGACTCGTCGATCAGGTCAATGGCCTTATCCGGCAAGAAACGCTCGGTGACATAGCGGGCCGAGAGGCGGGCAGCGGCATCGAGTGCATCATCGGAGATGCGCAGACGGTGGTGTTCTTCATAAGCCGGGCGTACACCGTGGAGAATATCGATGGTCTCATCAATGCTGGGTTCTTCCACCTGGATCGGTTGGAAGCGGCGCTCGAGGGCCGAGTCGCTTTCAATGTGCTTGCGGTACTCATCCAGAGTGGTGGCGCCAATGACCTGTAACTCACCGCGGGAAAGCGCCGGTTTGAGGATATTGGCAGCGTCAACTGAGGAACCGGCTGCGCCAGCACCTACGAGCATGTGTACTTCGTCGATGAACAAGATGGCTTCGGAAGCCTTGAGTTCGTCGATAACTTTCTTGAGGCGCTCTTCGAACTGGCCACGATACATGGTACCGGCCACGAGCGAGCCTACATCCAACTGCAAAACACGTTTGCCCAACAAAGGCGCAGGTACGTCACCTTCGGTGATGCGCTGGGAAAGCCCTTCAATGATGGCCGTTTTACCGACGCCCGGTTCACCGATGAGGGCAGGGTTGTTCTTGGTGCGGCGCGCCAGGATCTGAATGACACGCTCAATTTCCATCTGACGCCCAATGACCGGGTCAAGTTTGTCTTCTTCGGCCAGGGTGGTCAGGTCAACGGCCAACTGATCGACCATGGGAGTTTTGGCTTCGCCACTCTGCTTACGACTGCGCGAGGAACGGCTGCGCGAGGAACGTCGTCGCGGTGCGCCACTCTCTTGCAAAACACGGCGAGTTTGACGGCGAATCTGTTCAGGGGTTACGCCCAGCTTACGCAGTACGTTAAGGGCAATACCCTCGCCGTAGCGCACGAGACCGAGCAAGAGATGCTCGGTGCTGACGTAGTGGTTACCGAGGCGGTTGGCCTCTTCAAAAGCATATTCCAATACCTGTTGGGTACCGGGGGACAGGTCAATCTTGCCGCCTTCGTACTGGCCGGTGCCAGTGAGGCGTTCAACGATCTCTTCAACACGTTCAATTTCGAGGCCCAACTCACGCAATACGCGGGCAGCTACCCCGCCTTCTTCACGAATAAGACCAAGCAGGAGGTGTTCTGTCCCGATGTAATTGTGGCGCATGCGTTCTGCTTCCTGATGCGCCAAACTGAGCACACGGCGTGCCCGCTGGGTTAAGCGATCTTTGCCAGACAAGTGGGCCTCCTAGTTTCGCTCGACACAAATAAATCAGTAATCTTCATAAAAATCCAGTGGAGCGATTCTACCAAAGTTTATATTGAGACAAGCTTAACAATATTGGGTCTTACAAAACTCTAAGATAAACCCACCTTTGAGCAAGATTTTCAACTATGCGCACAAGTAAAACGCACCCCCAGAGGGTGCGTTTCATACGTATATATGCCGTTCCCAACGTAACTTGATAAAAAGTCCTGTCTCTCAGGGCAATGTTTTACTATTTCTCCTGATATAAATTTAGTGGATAGTTAGCCTAGCCCAAATGCAGCCATTATCAGGAAGATCATCTGGAACAGGAAGTTCCCGACCCAATGGAAGATCATCGCCAGCGGCAGGCTGCCCAATGGGCCATAGGCGAAGGCAAAACTCAATCCACCAATCAGGATTCCGGGATACAGCCAGCGTTGGTACACGTGCTTCAAAGTAAAAAGAACACCATTGGCAACCCAATCCCATTTTCCAAACACGCCCCTCATCCTGGGTAGCAAATATCCCCGGTAATAAATCTCTTCGCCAAAGATATTGAATACCAGGCCGACGATCAAATTGATCAGTACGAAGAGAAAATTTCCTTCGAGAGAAATATCTGGAAAGGCATCGGCCGCGCTGGCCACCGGAATCAGCGGATTGCTGGCGGCTGGCCACCAATCTGGGGGCATAAAACCAGATACCGAGGCCAACGAACGATTTACCGGTCCCATCGCCATGCTCAAGCTCATCCCTAGGATGAAAACTACACCTGCCAGCGTCCAGGCTTTCCGACCCCTCGGCCATCGCCAGCGAATCCTGTCTCTCATTGCGCTGAGAGTCAGAGCATATCCCTCCCTTTTCAGCAGGGCTAATCCGGCAATTAGTTCAGCCCCGGTACCAAGTGTCGTGATTGTCAGCAACAGCCAGGTGGGCGTGGTGCCGCCTTCAGGAATAAATTGCTTCCCGATCACGTAGATCAAGAACGTAAACCACAGTGCAGGCCAGGCAAACATCAGCAGGATTTTCCCTAACCCGTCCTGTGGGACTCTCTGGGATTCATCTTTCTTCATTATTGCTCTCCATTCAATCTCTATCACCACACATTTCTTCGCCGAAGTGAGGATTTTTATCTATTCAGCAATTCTCGATTTCCAAAATCAAATCCAAACGAGAGTTTAAGTGCATCCTGTACGCAAACATCAACACATTCATTACAAAGAATGCACTCTGTTGAAAGCACGCGTTGGTTTGCCTGTGTGTATTGCGATACTTGAATGTCCATCGGACACATTTTGTCGCATGCCCTGCACTCAGTACATTTTTCAGCTGACCCTTCCACTTTCAACATCGCAAATCGGCTGGGTATTTTTTGCAAAACAGGCACGGGGCATACATACTTGCAGAAAGCTCGATTATCTTTGAGTTTGTATGCCAGCGCGATTCCGATAACGTAGTACAGACTATTGCCAACGAGCAGCCACACCATTGGTGCAAATATTGGTGAATCAACGCGCTGACCAAACCCATACCACAGCACCAGCACTGATCCTAAACTCAGTGCAAAACTAACATACGGCAGAAAATCCCATTTGCGAGACAGCCGGCCAGATTTATTGCGTTTGAAGGGCAGCAAATCCAGGATCATCGCAGTCCAACAGGACCAACCACACCAGCCGCGGTTGAAGATCACTGGGCCGGCCAGCTTGGCCACCAAGTAATGGATCGCCGATCCCGAAAAGAGGCCAGCCAGAAGATAAAGGAAGAAACCTTCTATTTGCATGTTTTCTTTTTCGATGATCCCCAAAAAGACCAGCATGTAGGTTCCAACCAAAATTTGAGCCAGGCGCCTCCCCCAGCGTTTCTTCTTCTTTGGAAGAATTTCATAAATCCCTACGCCAAGCCCTATCGAGGTGCCGATATACCCAAAATTGAAAAGAAAGAAAATATTCCCTTTCGTCTGCCAAAAAGCAACCGCAATCACCCAAAATACGATCATCAGCGTCAGGGGGATTTTTAGTTGTCTGATATATAAACTTAGGTTATTTTTCATTACTGATTTCCACTCTACGGTCGTTTCACTGATACTTGTCCTAATAATGGTTATGTATGTTCGTTATGACTTTTCAGATAATGTCCAAAGATATCTTCGCAACAATGGCAATCTCATCTTGTTGGATATCGGTGACCAGACAGGCCATGGCGCAGAGGCCATCTTTCCTCCCGTCATTTGGTTTACATATTCCTGGACAGCTTTCCCATTGAGCCTCTAGAATCTTGATTTGTCATAGTTGTATGGAATACTCGTCCCAACGACCACATCTTCAATCTTCTCAATTATGAGCCAATCATCCATGTTACCTTGACGATCAAACTCCAAAGGTTTAATCTCCTTGACACCTTCAACCTCCACCAAACACAAACACTTTTTGTGCCACCTCTTCTTTTCCTTTTCCGTTAAGCCTAATTTGCTTTGGTTCTCTTCAAGGGTCTTGATGATTTCATCTTCTGCTAGTTTGACATAGTTTTGCACAGACTTTATGGTTGCATTAGCCGTTATTTTGCCCGTTCCTTTATTGATGAAGTAGATGGTTTCACCCGCAAACACTCTACTATGCGGTATCTTTCTGCCCGCCGCCCCTCTAATCACCATACTTCTGGTTCCATCCAGTAGCTGTTCTAAAACCTTTGCTTTATCATCGCAATATGCCAAGTGCATCATTTTGTTTTACTCCTTACAGGCTGTCGCAGTACCGTTTTTAGCTTCTCAGGCACAACTCGGCGCGGATCGCTGAGGTAGATCTCGTGGTGCTTGCCGTTCTCGACAAATCCATTTGCAGGCATAAACTCATCTTGCATTCTTGCCAGTATAGGGCCTTCGTCATCATATGATCCCACATGCATGATCTGCACAGAAAGACCTTCCTGATAGTGATCCATCCGCACCTTATCCAGTGCCACTGGGTCCTTGGACTCTCGGGCTGCGATGACTGCCTCGTCGAAGATTCCATCTGTGATCCACTCCGGAGTCATGATCATCATCGTCCAATCCCAGCTTGATTTATCCCGCTTTTTGAAGGCATCCACATCTTCAGCCCACCAAAGCCCTTCCAAGGGTGGAACTGTGTAATCCCTTTTAAGCTGCTTTTTGCTGATGAATTTAATCTTATATGCAACGGCATAAAGTGCTTGCACAACATCTTGATATTCCTGGGCCGTATTGGGATCACCATGGCCGTCAGCCATGATGTAAGCCATCTCTGGAACGTCCACAGTGACAAAGTCTTGGGGAGGCCGATACAAGTGCTTTAATTCTTTTTTGAAATCGATTTTTTTCATGATTAAAACTCCATTTAGGTTAAGGTCCATTTACCAGGGTTGGAAGGGTTTTCCCCTCCCAGACCTCTCAGATTCCCTGGCAACATTGCTTGCAGGCCGTTTGCGAATCAACCAGACCACCACCATCACGATCAGGAAAATCACACCAACTGGCAGCAAACCGAACTTGATTTTGGTCAGTAGGGAGGCAAATCCCACCAACCAATCGATCCGGCTGGGGTACGCCAGACTACAAATCACCAGGCTGAAGTTTTCGAGCACGTCAGCCAGACCGGAGATCAGCGGGATCAGACTGAGCCATTGCAGGGGATGGTCCAGGGGGAGGAGACGCACTAAAAACCAGGCACTGGTAAAGGCAAATGCCAGCGCATAGCCGATCGGGAATAGTGTATCCGGCACCAGGTGGAGCATGCGGTAGGCCTGGCGGCCTGCAGTTCCCAGAGCCGTAAACAGTTGGTAAGCTTCCTCGGGAGTATATGACCAGCGCATATCCAGGATAGGCACGCCCCCGGAATGCTCTTCGATGGTCGGGTTGCTAAAAGGCAGCTCGGTGCCATTCATGAGGAACATAAGCAGACCGGTGGCCGCCAGCAGCCCCAGGATCGTCAGCCAACTGGATTTATACTGGATGAAGGTTAAGATTTTTTTCAACATCGGGTTTCAATCCTTTCTCGAAACATTTATGATGTCCGGCGTAAATTTTGAACTTACGCTTAAAGAATATCTCGACGTTGGTAGCGTGTCATACCCCGATAGGGTGACTTATAGGGTTAATCCATGACTCACCCAAAAGAAACAGGGGGATCGAAAGAAGAAGAATGCAACGGGAATAAACTTGTCCTATTATTCCCAACTTTACAAAATCAAACTCCAGCCACTTTTTGGGACTTTCCACGGAAGCTCTTTTGTTTCTTTCTCAACTGTAGGAGGCAATAGCTTTGTTAAGAGCACCGGAATCAAAAACGCACCCGCTTGGGTGCGTTTCTAATTTATTCTTCCTCGCCCGTTTCCGGGTCGGGTTCTTCGGCTTGCTCCTCTTCCAGAGGGGCTTCCTCAGCAGGAGCTTCTTCAGCTTCTGGTTCTTCAGCCTCATCGGCGGGTGCTTCTTCGGCCTCAACCTCTTCCGGTTCAGCTTCAGCCGCAACTTCCTCTTCGACCTCAGCTACCGGTTCTTCAGATGCGGCAGGCTCTTCTTCTACTTCGGCCACCGGTTCTTCGGGGGCAGCTTCTTCGGTCACTTCTTCTTCAACTTCCGGTTCATCTGCCTCTTTATCCATTGCAACCCCGGCTTCTTCCATGGCAGCTTCCATGGCCGTTTCGGGGCCGCTCTCCGGGACATTGTCAGCTTCTTCCAGCGCCATGTTGTAATCCAGGTCGCTGTAGGCCAGCGAGTCAACCTTGCGTAAGCTGAGGCCAATGCGGCGGCGTTCTTCGTCGATGTTGATCACGCGCAGCGTGAGTTCGTCGCCATCGCTGATCACTTCGCGGGGATGTTCCACGCGCTCGGTGCTCAGTTCGGAGATGTGTATCAGGCCTTCGAGGTTGTCATTGATCTTGGCGAAAGCGCCAAATTTGACCAAGCGGGTGATGGTGGCCTGCACCAACTGGCCAACGCGGAACTCTTTGATATGGTCGGACCAGGGGTCTTTTTCAAGTTGGCGCATGGAGAGGCCGATGCGTTTGCGTTCGCGGTCAATAGTGATAACCTTGACCTCAACCTCTTGCCCAACTTCAAGCACTTCGCTGGGGTGATTGACATGCTCCCAGGAAAGTTCGGAAAGGTGTACGAGGCCATCGGCCCCGTTGATGTTCACAAAAGCGCCAAAGTCAGCCAGGCTGGTTACCCGGCCTGTACGCTCTTCGCCAACTTCAAGTCCTTCCAACAAGCGTTCTTTGAGGGTCTCGCGCGATTCCTGCGAGGCAGCCTTTTCGGAAAGAATAAGGCGACGTCGTTCGCGATCCACTTCAATGACACGCGTCACGATGGGTTCACCCACCATGCCACTCCAACGTTGTTCAGGGGTATCACCCTGGTAGGACATACGGCGGGAAACACCAACCTGTGAGGCCGGCACAAAGCCACGCAGTCGACCTACGTTGACGATCAGGCCGCCTTTATTGAAGCCACTGATCTCACCTTCGTGAACTTCGCGGCTCTCGCTGAGTTGCTCGGCGAGGGTCCAATCTTCTTCTTCCAGCCCGCGTAAAAACGAGAGCAGCATGGTGCCGCCACGGTTTTCGGGGCTGATAACAAACACGGATATTTCGTTGCCAACCTGGAAGATTTCGCGTTCTTCCTCTGTAAGCTGTTCCAGTTCTTTGCCGGGGATTACGCCCTCGGATTTGGCGCCAATACTCACCATGACTTCGTTCTCGCTTACGCTGGCTACCATCCCCATACGTACATCGCCAGGGCGAGGCATATCCAAAGACAGATCTGTTTGTTCGAGCAGATCTTCCATCGACATCGTTTCTTCTGGGGCGGTATCCTCCTGATTCTCTACAGCTATTTCGGGCCCGTTCTGGGCATCCTTTTGATCCATTAAAATAAGACTCCGGTTGACAAGATGCGCGCAATTATAAGGGTAAGGATACTCCTTGTCTACCTTTATGATATGATTTGCCCCTGCAATCGCAGCAAACTTCAAGTTAATGAGCTTTTTGAGAGATAAACGGTAATTATGCAAGCCATTTTCCCATTCACAGCCATCGTTGGTCAAAAGCGTATGACGCGTGCCCTTATCCTCAATGCAGTCGATCCTCGTATCGGCGGCGTGTTGATCCGGGGGGAACGCGGCACAGCCAAATCCACAGCGGCGCGGGCTTTGGCAGCCCTACTGCCCGCCGTGGAAGTCTTTACCTATTCCCCCTTTAACGACGACCCCAACAACCCCGACACCTGGTCTGATTGGGTCAAAGAACAACAGGCTTCTGGCGCAGACCTGGAAACTTCAACGCACCCCACACCCTTTGTGAACCTGCCCGTGAGCGCTACGGAAGACCGCGTGGTGGGCACCTTGGATATTGAAAAAGCCATTCAGAAAGGCGAAAGGCATTTCGAGTCCGGCGTGCTGGCCGCTGCTAACCGCGGCCTGCTGTATATTGATGAAGTTAACCTGCTGGACGACCACGTGGTAGACGTGCTGCTGGACTCGGCAGCCATGGGTCAGAACATCGTGGAACGCGAAGGCATTTCCTTTTCTCATCCAGCGCGCTTCATCCTGGTGGGCACGATGAACCCCGAAGAAGGCGATCTGCGCCCCCAATTGCTGGATCGCTTCGCCCTCTCCGTGGACATCCACGGCATCCGTGACCCGCGTGACCGCGTCAGTATCATGGAACGCAACCTCTCCTTTGAGAATGACTCGGATGCGTTCTATGAAGAATGGCAGCCCAGCGAAAAAGAGCTGTCAGACAAGATCGCCAAGGCGCGTGAGATCGTCAGCCAGGTGACCTACTCCAGTCGTGATCTGATTTCCATCGCTTCATTGACCTCCTCTTTAAATGTAGACGGCCACCGCGCCGACCTGGTAATCCTCAAAGCAGCGCGCGCCAATGCCGCCCTCGAAGGCCGCACCGCCATCACTGACTTTGATATCGCCGTGGCTTCTGAGCTGGCCCTGCCGCACCGCATCAAACGCGGGCCTTTCCACCAATCGGAAATGACCATGACCGAATTGCAGGAACGCATCTCGGACCTGCAGGGTGAAACGGAAAGCACTGGCGAGGCCAAGCCTCAACCGAACGAAGACGGCATGGAAGAAGAGCCCGAAAAAAAAAAGGCGTAAGCGAGCAGCCTGAGGAAGGTGGGCAGGAACAAGGCCCCCAGGAACCGGGGCCGCAAGACGTCTTTGATCAGGGGGAAGCCTACTGGTGGGATGGTGGACAGCAGGTCAACCCGACTGAACCCTTCACCCCGCGCCAACTCGACACCCAGATTGACAAAATGACGCGCCGCCAGAGCGGGCGACGGTCGCGCACTCGCACCGAACGCAAACGTGGGCGTTATGTGCAGGCCCGCCCTGTAACTGAAAAGACCAGTGACATCGCCTTTGATGCCACCATGCGGGCAGCCGCGCCCCACCAGATCAACCGCGAAGAACAACGCCAACAGGTCGCTTTTGCCATTCAGCCGCAGGACCTGCACCGCAAGGTACGTGTGCGCAAGTCGGCCAACCTGGTATTGTTCGCCGTAGATGCTTCCTGGTCTATGGCTGTGGCCGAGCGTATGGCCGCTACCAAAGGAGCCATCCTGTCTTTATTGACGGATGCCTACCAACGACGCGACCGTGTGGGTTTGGTGGTCTTCCAAAAGGACCGCGCCAACCTGGTCTTGCCACCCACCAACTCGGTGCAACTAGCACATCAGGCCCTGGCCGACATTCCCGTGGGCGGCAAAACACCGCTCTCTGCTGGTTTGTTCCTGTCACACGAAGTTATCCAGCGCGAGTTGATCTCGCATCCAGACGTAATGCCCTTGTTGATATTATTGACCGATGGAGCGGGTAACGTAGCTATTAGCCGCCAACTTTCCCCACAGGAAGAAGCGCACAAACTGGCCGAAGAGATTGCCAAGGACGAGATTCGTAGTGTGGTGATCAACATGGAACACGCCGCCTTCGACCAGGGTCTGGCGCAGCAATTATCGGAACACCTCAAAGCGCCTTGCTATACGCTTAACGACCTTAAAGCGGAGAGTTTGTACCAGGCCGTGCGCGCGGAGATGGATGCGTAGTAAGTAGTTTGAGTGAGGAGAAGGACTACCAGCCCATACAACTTCCTTTTTGGCATGCGGTACAATTTCATAATGCAAAGTGTGCGCTTGAACTGGTTGGCGGGTGTTCTCTTAGTGCCCCCACTTTTTATCTGGATCGCCATCGTGCTACGCAGTACAAACACCTTGATGGGCGAGCAACTGGCTACCTGGTTACAAGCTAACCTATCAGACATCGTTGTGCTAATCGTATGGATCGGCGCGCCTTCGGCAGCCATGGTCTTTGGACTGGGAGGCTATATCAAAGGGGAGAATAAATGGGCCAGCGCGGGGGTGGTGGCCCTGAGCAGTCTCATGCTATTGATGATTTTTTTTGCTGCTTTTATGCAGCCAACACAATAAGTTGGAATCAAAGAGGCGCAATTAGCGCCTCTTTTTTATTTCGTCCTCTAAATGCAGTTCCTAAAAAAAATTAAACAGCTTCAACACTCTCGATCTGGGGGAAGAAAGGTTTGATGGTGCCAGCGATCCAGCCGTTAAGTGTAGTTTGGGTCAGGTCACAGCCATTGCAGGCACCACCCAACTGCACTTTGAGTACCTTGCCATCAAATTCCACATATTTAACCCAGCCATTGTGATACTGCTCCATGTAGGAACTGATATTTTGCAACAGGTCTTTGAGGCGTTGTTCATCTGTAGTCGTTTGGTCAGTCACCATAGTCTCCTTGAAACAATCCAATAAGTTCTGGCTTCTATACTTTACCAGATGAAGCTTAATTTGCCGTACCCAGACCCAACGGCAACGCACGTGAATGCGCATTGGAAGTGTTTCGGGATGTTGAATTAGAAGTGAAGAGATCCTATCCTCAAGAAAATGGAGGTAAGTATGGAAATCTTCACAATTGCAGAATCAATATTACGCGACCGTAACACATTCTTCACCGAGATCCGTGACAACAAAGATGTAGGCAACAAGATCAAGAGAATGCTCATTTCGTGTTTTGTGTTCTTCGCCATCTATGGAGCCGTGATGGGCGCATCGCATGGTGTATTGCAAACCTTTTCATCAACCATCAAACTGCCCTTGTTATTCCTGGCTACACTGGCGATCTGCACACCCTCATTACATTTCTTTTACATCCTTTTTGGGGCGCGACAAACCCTGGCCCAGATGGTCAGCTTATTGCTGGCAACTATTTCAGTAACTGCCGTCCTGTTACTCAGCATGGCACCAATCACTTTTTTCTTTCTAATCACTGGCAGTTCATACGATTTCTTTAAGTTGCTAAATGTGGTTTTCTTTGCCCTGGCAGGAGTGCTTGGGGTGGTCTTCCTACGCCAGGGTATTGTTATTGCAACTGAGGGGGATGGGCTAAAAGGGACAAAGAGACGCCACACGATCTTCTTCACCTGGGTTTTGCTGTATGGTTTTGTGGGCAGCCAAATGGCCTGGACGCTCAGTCCTTTTATGGGGCGGCCTGACCTCCCCTTTATGGTCATTTTTCAGGGTGAAGGCAATTTCTTTGTCGATGTGCTTCGTAGTCTTGGTGATCTATTGCTGAACCGTTTCCTGTATTAAAAGAAAAAGCGCCTCGTTTTCACTAGGCGCTTTGATTATCTCTATCGATCAGGCGCTCACTTCGGCGTCGTTATCAACTTTGCGAGTAGCCTTCTTCTTTTTCTTCTCTACGCTGAAGGTCAACTCTTCATTTTCTTCGTCATATTCAACCATAACGGTTGCCCCCTCTTTGAACTCGCCTTCCAGCAAACGGATAGACAGAGGGCTTTCCACGTACTTTTGCAAGGCACGTTTCAGCGGGCGGGCGCCAAAAGCAGGATCGTAGCCCTCTTTGGCCAACCACTCACGGGCTGGCTCGCTGAGGACAACTTCCAAACCACGCTCACGCATACGCTCGCGGATCTCTTCCATCTGCAAGCCCACGATCTCTTTCATCTCATCGACCGACAGGGACGAGAAGGTGATGATCTCATCAATACGGTTGATGAACTCGGGGCGGAAGGTCTCCTTGAGAGCCTTGTCGATCTTCTCGTGAGCTGCACGGTCTTCACTGTCGGCATTGCTGGGCAGGAAACCCAGGCTCCCGGAACGGCGTACGAACTCGGTGCCCAGGTTGCTGGTCATGATCAGGACCGTGTTGCGGAAGTCCACCACACGTCCTTGTCCATCTGTCAAGCGCCCGTCGTCAAGGATCTGCAAAAGGGCGTTCCATACGTCAGGGTGAGCCTTTTCGATCTCGTCGAAGAGGATCACGCGGTACGGGCGACGACGCACAGCTTCGGTTAGTTGACCGCCTTCTTCATAACCCACGTAGCCTGGAGGGGCACCAAACAAACGCGCCGTGGTGTGCTGCTCACGATATTCACTCATATCGATGCGCACAAGGGCGTCATCGTCATCAAACATGTACTCGGCCAAAGCTTTGGCCAACTCCGTCTTGCCGACGCCGGAGGGCCCGATGAATACAAAGGAACCAATGGGACGCTTGGGGTCTTTGAGGCCAGAGCGTGCCCTGCGGATGGCATCTGCAATAGCATGTACGGCATCTTTCTGGCCGATCAGCCGGTCGTGCAGACGCTCTTCCATCTTAAGTAATTTCGCAGCTTCGGTTTCCATCATAGTGCTGACGGGGATGCCCGTCCACTGCTGCACAACTTCGGCGATGTCATTGACATCGACCTGCTCATCGATATTGTGTTCGGTTTCCCAGGCTTCGCGGGCGACGTTGAATTCCTCTTCCAAACGCAGACGCTCGGCTTTCTTCTCGGCAGCACGTTCATAATCGCGCTCGATACCGGCCTGTTCCTCTTCCGCTGCAAAGCGGTCAATCTCAGTTTTCATGGCTTTTAGTTCAGGCGGGAGGGAGTACAAAGCTACGCGTAACTTGGCAGCCGCTTCGTCCATCAGGTCGATGGCCTTGTCCGGCAGGCGCCGGTCGGTGACGTAACGGGCAGACAACTTGGCAGCTTCTTCCAGGGATTCATCGGTGAAGCTAACTTTGTGGTGCGCTTCGTAGCGGTCACGCAAACCGTGCAGCATCAGGATGGTATCCTCAATGCTGGGCTCTTCCACATAAATGGGGGCAAAACGGCGTTCAAGTGCGGCGTCTTTCTCAATGTGTTTCTGGTATTCGTCCAGCGTGGTAGCGCCAATGGCTTGTAACTCGCCACGCGCCAGGGCCGGTTTGAGCATATTGCTGGCATCCATGGCGCCCTGTGCGGCACCTGCGCCGACAACCGTGTGCAACTCGTCAATGAAGAGAATGATCTCACCCTCAGCGCGCTGCACGTCTTCGATGGCAGCTTTGAGGCGTTCCTCGAATTCGCCACGGAAGCGCGACCCGGCGATCATAGAGCCCAGGTCCAGGGAGATAACACGCTTACCGGCGAGAATCTCCGGGACATCATTGTTTTCGATCTTCTGCGCCAGGCCCTCGGCGATGGCAGTCTTACCCACGCCGGCCTCCCCGATCAGCACCGGGTTATTCTTAGTGCGGCGGGAGAGCACCTGGATGACACGCAGGATCTCGCTGTCGCGACCGATCACCGGGTCTAGCTTGCCCTCGTGGGCAGCAGTGGTCAGGTCACGCGAGTATTTTTCAAGGGTGCGGTAACGGGTTTCGGCCTGCGGGTCGGTCACACGTTGGCCGCCGCGTAATTGCTGGACAGCATCCAGTACGCGCTCTTTTGTAATGCCAGCACCTTCCAACAAACGGGCAGCAGGTGTGCTGCGCTCGCTGAGGATAGCTAAAAAGATGTGCTCGGTGGAGATGTATTCGTCTTTAAGTTTGTTAGCTTCTTCGTTAGCCAGGTCGATAATGCGCTTTACGCGCGGGGTGATAAAGATCTGGCCTGCACCGCCGCCAAAGATATTGGCCTTGGGGCTGGTGCGCAGGATGTAGTCAAGCCGCTCTGTGAGGGCTTCGGCATCTACACTCAAAATTTCCAATAATTGGGTGATAACCCCTTCAGGCTGCTCGATGAGCGCCAAAAGGATGTGTTCTGTGTCAATCTGGTTGTGCCCGTAACGTTGGATAATTTCAGCTGCTCGTTGGGCTGCTTCCTGGGCACGCTCGGTAAAACGGTCAAATCGCATCATAATTAAATACCTTCTTATGTGGGTTTGGGCCACTGCAGCGATTATAGCATCGGGGGCATTAGTGCAATGCTAGAAGGGCGTTAGAGTTTTGTAGGCGCGTTTTGGGGAAATAAATGCAAGGTATGGGCCACATTTTGAGAGGGAAAACGTGGTTACAATATTGTTAACCACCGAGTTTTATCCTTGTTACCTGGTCTTTATCACGCAATTACGCTAAGAGCGCAAAAAAACCACAGATGAACGCGGATGAATACAGATGTAACTTTGTGTAATCTCTGTGTCCTTAGTGCCTCTGTGGTTAAATTCTGGTACTTATGCCTGAACTACCCGATATCCTCGTTTATATAGACGCTTTAGAAGCTCACGTCCTGGGAGAAAAGCTCGAAGGCATACGCGTTTCCAGCCCATTTTTGCTGCGTACAGCCGTCCCTCCGCTCGAAGAAACCTTTGGGCAAGAGATAAAGCAGATCAGGCGCATTGGCAAACGCATCGCCTTCGGACTGGAAAATGACCTATGGCTGGTATTGCACTTAATGATCGCCGGACGCCTGCAATGGAAAGATGCCGGGGCCAAACCACCTGGCAGGACCGGGCAGGCTGCCTTTGATTTTTCTTCTGGGACAATGATTTTGACTGAAGCTGGCTCCAAGAAGCGCGCCTCTCTCCATGTTTTAGAAGATGAAAAGGCTTTAGAAGAACATGACCCTGGCGGGTTGGAAGTATTGGAAAACGACCTCGCGGCTTTCCACGAAGTTCTGACGAGCAGGAACCACACCCTCAAACGCGCCCTCACCGACCCGCGCCTCTTCAGCGGCATCGGTAATGCCTACTCCGACGAGATCCTGCACCGCGCCCAGCTCTCCCCCATCACCTGGACCTCGCGCCTATCCCCCGAAGAAATCGAACGCCTTTACAAAGCCACACGCGCATCACTGGAGGAGTGGACCGCGACCCTACGGGCTGAAGCCAAGGGCAGTTTCCCTAAAAAAGTCACCGCCTTTCGGGAGGACATGGCCGTGCACGGGCGCTACAAGCAACCCTGCCCGGTGTGCTACACTCCCGTGCAGCGCATTCGCTACGCCACACGCGAAACCAACTACTGCCCCACCTGCCAGACGGAGGGCAAACTGCTGGCTGACCGCGCGCTCTCGCGGCTATTGAAGAAGGACTGGCCGCGCACAATGGAGGAATTGGAGAATTTGAAGAAAGGCTGATTGAAGGATAGAACCAAAAAAATATCTGTGTTCATCCGCGTTCATCTGTGGTTTGTTTTTCTTATTCTTTGCGTTCTTGGCGGACTTAGCGTGAGAATAAACAGAATCCACAGATTGCTTTGTGTCTTTGTGGTGAAAGAAAACTAAAGGGCCGGTTTAAAATCCAATGCCACGTCAGCGATCAAAAGCTTGTCCCCAAAATTCAGCGGTCTTTTCTCCCCTTTGGGCAACAACTCGCCGTTCAGATGGGTGGGGTTGCTGGATTCGGGGTCGCATTGCAGCATCCAATCATCACCCTCATGTAAGATCACTGCGTGTCGCTTGGAGACGAATTTATTCTTGTCGAGTTCCGTGAGATCAACGTCTGCTCCAGGCCCGCGCCCCAGCACAACTTCCTTTTTGCTGATGTAAAAGCTGCCCGTGCCGTAATCCAGGCGCGCCATGGTCTGGGCATCTACCACCATGATGTTAGTCGTCGGAGTTTCATCCAGCGCTTCGCTCTTTTCCAAAATGCGCTCAACCTCTTTGCCCGACATTCTCACCGTTTCCAACTCTTCAGCGGTCGGGACCGTGTCGAGGTTCACCGAGTAAAGCGTGCGTTTGCCGGGGATACCCTTTAATTCATAACGGCCCAATTCTTTGAACTCGACCCCGGAACCTTCTACCAGATCCCGCACCGTGATGGTCACCAGCACTTCGCTGGGGCCCGCTTCGCCGATCACACGCGCTGCTGTGTGCACGCCAATGCCGATCATGGTATCGTCCACAAGCTGCACTTCACCGGTATGAATGCCGCAGCGAACCTCGATATCAAACACCTTAACGCTCTCTGCGATGGCAACTGCACATTGAATGGCGCGCAAGGGGACATTAAAAGACGCTACAAAACCATCCCCCGTCGTGTTGATCTCCTTGCCGTTAAAGCGGTCCAATTGTTCCCGCACAACGTCATTATGTTTTTCTAGGAAATCGACCCAGGCATTGTCCCCTTTTTCCAGGACCTTCTCGGTCGATGAGACAATATCTGTGAAGAGGATGGTGGAGAGGGAGCGTTCGGATTGGCGGGGGCTCATAGATTGTATCCAGGTTGTATATCTATGCTTCTCAAACTGTGGCCTTACGTTTCATTCTACACATTTTTGGGACAATTAACAAATTTTATCAGGGATAGACAAGAAACTATTGCCATAATTCAGCAAAACCAGTACAATTTGCGTCCCCTTATGGTCAAGAACCCCAACACCACACCTTTCATTTCAGCAAGCTTCTTTAAATAAATTAGATTTAGGCCGCCAAATAAGCATATGGCGGCTTTTTGTTTCTAGATAATAAGACACCGCATTTCCTTAGAGGAGGAAGACATGCAACTCTTACGTACTCGACGAAACCGTATTGTGGCAGTGTTTTTAATTCTGTCACTTGTTTTGTCAGTCTTTGCCGGTTCAGCACTGGCAGCCACAAGCGACCTGCTTTTCTCAGAATACATCGAGGGAAGTTCTTTTAATAAGGCACTTGAAATATACAACGGGACGGGGGCCAGCGTGGACCTATCCCAATACACCCTCGAGCTTTATTCCAATGGCAGTGCTACCCCATCGCAAAGTACCGCATTGAGCGGTTCACTGGCTGATGGCGATGTATATGTCATCTCTCATGCCAGTGCCGACGCGGCCATATTGGCCGAGGCCGATGCAACCAACAGCTCCGTCGTTAACTTTAACGGCGATGACGCTGTCGTTTTGCGTAATGCTGGCGGCGTTGTTGACAGCATCGGGCAGGTCGGTTTTGACCCCGGCTCACAATGGGGCACCGGCAACGCCAGCACACAAGACAATACCATTCGCCGCATGGCGGACGTGTGCTCGGGCGACACTGATCCAAGCAATGCCTACGATCCCGGCCCCGAATGGGACGGCTTTGCCAACAATGACTTCAGTGGCATTGGGGCACATACTGCCAATTGTGGCGTGGTCGCCGATGACGCCCCCAGCGTATCAAGCACCACACCGGTAGACACGGCCACCGATGTAGCTGTAGACGCCAATATCATCATTGACTTCAGCGAAGCCGTAGATGCAACTGGCTCATGGTTTGATATCACTTGTGCCATCAGTGGCGCGCACACGGCTGTTGCCAGTGGCGGCCCCAACAGCTTCACGCTCGACCCCGACGCTGATTTTGCGAATAGCGAGTCCTGTACGGTCACCGTATTTGCTGCGCAGGTCACCGATCAAGATAACGATGACCCGCCCGACAACATGGCTGCTGATTCCGTCTTCAGCTTCACTACTGTAGCAGCCGCAGCCGCGCCTGTAGTCATCAACGAACTGTTGGCCGACCCCGCTGGTGACCTCACCGGCGATGCCAATGGTGACGGTGTGCGCGACTCCGGGGATGACGAGTTTGTCGAGATCGTCAACGTAAGTGGTGCAGACCTGGACATCAGCGGCTGGACCCTCAGCGATGGCGCCAGTTTGCGCCACACCTTCCCCGCCGGCTCGATCATCACCAACCAATGTTCTATCGTTTTGTTTGGTGGCGGCTCCCCAACGGGTACATTCGGCGGAGCCCTGATTCAGACCGCTTCTACTGGCGCAGTAGGCCTCAACAATAGCGGCGACACCATCACCCTTAACGACGGCGTAGCTGACATTGTTAGCTATGTATATGGTAGCGAGGGCGGCAGTGACCAATCGCTGACCCGCGACCCTGACATCACGGGCGCAGACCCACTTGTGCAGCACTCCACAGCCACCGGCTCGGGAGGCGCGTTCTTCTCACCCGGAACCCAGATCGACGGCGCACTGTTCGCCGGATGTACAGTTTCCGAATCTGCCCCCAGTGTAGCCACAACCACCCCCGCAGATACAGCTACAGACATTGCCGTGGACAGCAACATCGACATCAACTTCAGTGAAGATGTCAACGTGGCAGGCGCCTGGTTCGATGTCTCCTGCGTTAGCAGCGGTGCTCACACTTCTACCGTCAGCGGTGGCCCACAAAGCTTCACCCTTGATCCTGACACCGACTTTGACAACTCTGAAGTTTGTACCGTGACCGTCTTTGCATCCCAGGTCACGGACGTGGATACCGACGATCCGCCCGATAACATGGCCGCGGATTATGTCTTCAGCTTCACCACTGTAGCCGATACTTCTGGCTCGCCTGTGGTGATCAACGAATTACTGGCCGACCCGGCTGGCGACATCACTGGGGATGCCAATGGCGATGGTACACGCGATGGTTCACAGGATGAATTTGTGGAAATCGTGAATGTCAGCGGCGCAGCCCTGGATGTCAGTGGCTGGACCTTGAGTGACGGCTTTGGTGTGCGTCACACTTTCCCCGCTGGCTCTGTCATTGCTAACCAGTGTTCCGTCCTCGTATTTGGCGGCGGCACACCCACCGGCAGCTTTGGTGGTTCGCTCGTACAGACCGCTTCCGGCGGCCTGGTCGGACTTAACAATGGTGGCGATACCGTCACCCTCAATGATGGTGTGGCCGATGTTATCAGCTACACCTACGGTGGCGAAGGCGGCAACAACCAATCCCTGACCCGAGATCCGGACATCACCGGCGCAGACCCGCTTGTACAACATTCCTCAGCCACTGGCTCTGCAGGAGCGCTCTTCTCGCCCGGTACGTTCATTGATGGCTCTGCTTTCAGTGGCTGCCCGGCACCTCCCAGCAATGACGAATTACTGCTCTCCGAGATCGTGGTGACACCCACCGGTGGTGAGTTCGTCGAGATCCATAACCCGACAGGCAGCGCCATTGACCTGACGGACGTTTACCTGACCGATGCCACTTTTGCTGGCGGCGGCACTTACTACTACAACATCGTCACTGGCGCGAATGCCGGCGGCGGTAGCTTTGGCGATTTCCATGCCCGCTTCCCGGCTGGCGCCAGCATCGCAGCAGGTGCTTACCAGACCGTGGCCCTGAATGGCTCTGCCAACTTCATGGCTGAATTTGGTGCAGCCCCAGATTACGAGCTCTTTGACGATACTTCAGCCGATGGCGAATTGGTCATGCTCGAAGCCTTTGCCGGCTCGATCAACGGCCAGGGCGGTCTCTCCAACGGCGGCGAAGTCGTCATCCTCTACAAATGGGACGGCCAGAGCGACCTGGTCACCGACCTGGACTACGTGGTATGGGGTGATAAAGCCGAAGCCGTTGACAAGACGGGCGTCTCCGTAGATGGCCCCGATGCCGACGCAATCGCCACCGCCTACCAGCCCGACACAGCCATCGCCTCGCAAGATGTAGTGGCCCTCGGCTCTCACAGCGGCGGCAACTCCTGGCAGCGCGATGACATCAATGAAGGCGCAGAAGCCACCAGTGGCGGCAACGGCATCAATGGTGAGGATGAAACCTCCGAAGACCTTTCCAATACCTGGTGCGAGAACGTGCCAACCCCCGGTGCGGAAGGCAACTGTGGCGTCGTGGTCGACCCGCCCTTCGGTGTGTGTCTTGACCCGGCAACTTTGATCCACGACGTACAGGGCAACGGCACTAACAGCCCGCTGCTCAATACGAGCGGCATCATCGTCGAGGGCATCGTAATTGGCGATTACCAGGATACAGTTACTGAGCTGGCTGGTTTCTACATCCAGGAAGAAGATGCTGAATTCGATGCGGATGCTACAACCTCCGAAGGTATCTTCATTAACGACAACGGCTTTGGCACCGACGTAATGCCCGGCGACGTGGTTCGTGTCCAGGGTACTGTGCTCGAAACCTTTGGCCTGACCCAACTGGGCAGCATCACCAACCTGGCCGTATGCAGCAGTGGCGCAACCGCTTCTGAAACGACAATTACCCTGCCCCTCGCAGCAGTCGGTGATTGGGAATTCGTTGAAGGCATGTTGGTGACCATCAACCAGGAATTGACCGCCACAGGCAACTTCACCACCGGCCGTTTCGGCGAGGTTGATTTGTCGGTGAATGGCCGCCTGTTCAACCCCACCAACGTAACCACCCCCGGCGCAGCAGCCAATGCCCTGCAAGACCTCAACAACCGCAGCCGCATCCTGCTGGACGACGCCAGCACCATTTCCAACCCCCTGCCCCTGCCCCCCTACCTGGGTCCGGACAACACGATTCGTGCCGGAGACACCATCCCCAGCCTGACAGGTGTACTGACCTTCGGCTTCAGCTCTTACCGCATGCAGCCTGTTGGCCCGATCACCTTTACGCGAGTGAATGACCGTCAGGCCGCGCCTACAGATGTTGGCGGCACGCTCAAGGTGGCCAGCTTCAACGTACTTAACTACTTCACGACCATCGACACGGGTGCCTCCATCTGCGGGCCAGGCATGAACCTGGGTTGCCGTGGCGCGGATACGCCTGACGAATTCATCCGCCAGCGCGACAAGGTCATCAGCGCCATCACCACCATGGATGTGGATGTGATCGGCATCAATGAGATCGAAAACAACACCATCACTGCTATCCAGGACTTGGTTGACGGCCTCAATGCTGTTGCAGGCGCAGGTACCTACAGCTTCATCGACACAGGCACGATCGGCACAGATGCTATTCGTGTGGCCATCATCTACAAACCTGCCAAGGTAACCCCCGTGGGAGCCTTCGCTGTGCTCGATTCTTCGGTTGATCCACTGTTCCTGGACACAAAGAACCGCCCGGCGCTGGCACAGACCTTTGAAGAGAATGCTACCGGTGCGATCTTCACCGTTGCGGTCAACCACTTCAAGTCCAAAGGCTCCGCCTGTGACGACGTGGGTGACCCGGACGCTGGTGATGGCCAGGGCAACTGTAACGGTACCCGCACGGACGCGGCCACGGCGCTGGTCAACTGGCTGGCAACAGACCCAACCGGCAGCGGTGACCCCGACTTCCTGATCACAGGCGACCTGAACGCCTATGCTATGGAAGACCCGGTAACCGTCATCAAGAATGCTGGTTACACTAACCTGATCGAAAGCTATCTGGGGTTGAACGCCTACTCCTTTGTGTTCTTCGCCCAGGCAGGCTATCTGGACCATGCCCTGACCACGCCCAGCCTGACAGCACAGGTCAGTGGCCTGACAGAGTGGCACATCAATGCCGATGAGCCTGCGGGGCTGGACTACAACAACTTCAACCAACCCCTGCTCTACAACCCAGACCCCTACCGCGCCTCGGACCACGACCCGGTCATCATCGGCCTGGAATTGGATATCCCACCGGTGGCAGAGGTCAGCGACTTCGTGGTGTTGGCTGACGAAAGCACCTACTTGCAGTATCGTGCGGAAGTCAACAACGGTGACGTGGGCGCCAACAACGCCAGCAGCGGCCCTTTCATCTTCTATCATGATGAAGTCGTGCTCAGCTATCTGGTCAAGATGCTTGATCCGGCCTCACGTGTGCTGGGCGATGACGTGCGTTTGCAGTACGGCGCACAGGCCTATGACGTGTACTACAACGACCTGACCAACCAGGGCAATGTCCTGGGTACCGAGTTCACCCCGGTCAACCTGCCTTTGGTCAGCGCTATGCCGGATGTACCCAGCTTCACGCCGGGCACACAAACGGTGATCGTAGGTGTCAACCAGACAGTCACACTGGCCCCCGGAGATTACGGCAAGTTGTATGCTTTCCGTGGCTCCACCGTCATCTTGTCTGGAGGCGACTATACCTTCGAGAACTGGCTGGTAGCCCGCAATGCTGAAGTGGTCTTTGATGCGGCTTCCAACGTCAACATCGAAAAACGCCTCTATACCAGTAAGGACGTGTACATCGGTCCGTCGGCTGGCAGTGGTATCACAGCCGCCGACATCCGCATCATCGTCACAGGACAGAACGGTGACAGTGGACATCTTTACGACTGGCCCAAGGCTGTGTTCATTGGTTTCCGCAATACAGTCGAAGCCAACATCTACGCCCCCAATGGTTTGCTGTGGCTCTACTCTCGTACAGAGGGCACAGGCTCCTTCATTGGTAAGTGGGTGCTGGTCGGCGATCGTGTGAAACTGACCCACGACAGCGGCTGGTAGAAGCCAAATAACTACACAAAAAGAGCAGGCCATTGGCCTGCTCTTTTTTATTTTGTTCGAATGATTTGCTAACCCTGATCTGGCCGCAAGCGCTTTATCAGTCGTTGAAAGAACCCTTCCGCTTCCTGACCTTCATCTGAAGCCACCGAAATCTCCCGAGTATGCACGAAATTCCGGTTCTGGGACGCATGCCGCACCCTGGCGCTCAACTGCATACCACTGGCAATCTTGAGACGCTCGCATACCTCATCGGGGATGTGACACTGGATATTCGTATTGACGCTGTCTGCCAGCATGTTCGGGAAATCGTCCACATCGTCGGCCTGCATAACAAAGATGGTCGCCACGTGAAACTCCCGGACAACCTCCGATACCTCTAACCCTTCGACCCTGCCAACCAGGGCAGTCCAATTCTCAATGATCTTAACGGACAAGGTTCATACCTCCTGTATCGTGTTCAGTTAGACGGACTTAGCCAAAGAACCAGCGCCACAATCTTACCCAAAAACTGACCGGCTCATCAGGGCATGAAACTTCGACACGTGCCATCATGGTCGCCCCAGAGTCGCTTATATCGCGCAGCGCCACACAGGTATGCACGCTGGCATAGGACTTTGAACCCGGATTTGAAACTGTATCGAAAACCCGGTTGGCCTGACTCCCAGGAAAGGGATCCCCGTCATCGCCACGATTGTTGCCATTCTCAAGGTCCTTGAGTGTATCGGCCTGCACCAAAGCCACCTTAGGGTGGGCTTCATCGGAGTTGGTTTCAATGTCATCATCAATATGCCAGACCAGCAAACCCTCTCCCGGCAATAGTTGATCATAGCCACTCTTCTGGCGATTCTCGACTAGGAAATATTCCTGGTTAGCAGTCCCGTCCTTCCACAGGCGGTAGATCTTGAAGCCCGTCTTGACGTCCTGTATCTGTAATTCCTGGTTGCTGGTCACATTAACGCTGGTGGCCCAATCCTGCTGCAGCTTGCACCAGGCTGAGGGATGTGCGGGGATGTCCCCGCCGCCCAGCCAGCTACCGCCTCCCATCAGGCACCAGTTACCTATACCTTCACTAGAGTCATCGATGTCGTACAGGTCTGGGAAACCGAACAGCAAGTGGCCCAATTCATGACAGCACACCCCGATCTTTGCATCCTCTGGCACAGTGAGGTAGCCGTAGACCCTGGTGCCATCCGCGTTGTAGGCCGCGTCGGGCAGCACCCATTTGTGCGACCAGATGTCATTGACGTCTCCGGTCATCTCCGCACCCTGCCCTGCATGCACCACAATGAAGGCGTCCACGTAACCATCCCCGTCATTGTCATAGGGGGCAAAATCAACGTCGGGGTTGGCTGCTTCTGCAGCGTGCCGCGCCATCAGGCGTGCATTCATGCCATAGCGGCTAGTGCCGAAATCATTGTTGGCATATTCTGCTAATGTGTTGGGGAGTGTATACGGCCCCACCACCTCACCTACGATATCCACTTTGCCATTGGTGACCTCGTCAAAATATTCTTTGACGCTGCCGTTCTGTAACACCCCTGTCGAGAAGAACAATTCTTCATAATGCTGCTTTGAAGCGCCCATCTTACGGTCCGTGAATTCTGCTAGCACCACAATGATACGCAAAGCCCCGTGCATCGGGCCACGCTCCAGTGCCTTGGAGCGAATCACACGCAGGGCAGAATGGATAGGGAAATCTGAGCCGGGATGGATCAGGCCATCATTCAAACCGGGATGGGTGGGCGGTCTGGCATGCAGCGCTGTGCGCATGTACCCACTGGAAGCGTCGCGCAGTTGCTCCAGTTCGGCTTTGATACGTGCCTGTAATTCGGGGCTGGGGGCGATGAAACAAGCCTGGTTATCGTGTTCTTCTGAAACGATCTTTTGAATCGCTTTCAGACCATTCAACAAGTTAACACGTTTAGTGGAAGTCATACACTCCTCCTCCATAAAACCTATGAATCGATTAGCTTACCGTTAGCTCAATGCAGATTTCTGACCCCCAAAGACTCTTGATGATGGCAAGTACCTATACTCTAGCCAGAATCAAAAAGCCTGTCAACACGAACAAAGTCATGGACAGTTAGGAGTTCTAGGAGTCAGAAGGCGAGGCCAAAGGTGTAGGGGTTGGTTCAGAGGTTGGTGAAGGTTCAACGACTGATAGGTAACGCTGCGGCACCCAGCCAATGCGTCCCGCCAGATCCTGCACCTCAATCCACACCAGTCCATCGGCGATCTCATAGCCGTACAAGACCATTACCTGGCTGCCGCGCGGCAGAAAAACCAGTGCAGGCCCATCAGGGAAGGCGCGCAGGTTGGTGCCTTCACCAGGCACGCGGTCCAAGAAGGCTGTTGAGGGGGTCGGCGTGAGGGTGGGGGTAGAGGTAAAGGTGGCTGTAGGGGTGGGTGTCAGTGTCGGTGGCGGTGTGCGTGTCGGTGTATTCGTAAAAGTGGCACTGGGTGTCACACCAGGCAGCGGAGTAGGTGTGGGAGTTGGCGGTGAAAATGGGTCCAGCCGTGTGACGGGGTCCTCCTCAATAATCAAACGAATAGGGCGTTCTAAGCTGGATAAACCACCTGCAATAGCTTCCTGTAAGGCAATGGCATCTTCATAAACCAATAAGCCATCAGGTCGTACACGCACAGTGATCTTGAGCTCAAGCGATTCTATCTGCTCCCCATCTACCGTTTCCGGGATCAAATTCGTCTCTAAATCAATCAATTCGCCTTCCGTCAAACGGGCAACCTCCTCCCTAACTACTGTATTAATCAAGACATTTTGGTTGGCCTCTCGCACGAATTGATAGCTCTGTACGCCCAAGGGGATCAGCAACAAGGCGCTCAAGCCCACAGAAATATATAAACTGCGCGAGATCCAGCCCTCATCACCCTGGCGACGACGTGGCACGAAGCCCAAGGCCAGAAACACGAAAATCGCCGCAGAGGCAATCGTCACCGCATTGGTCAAGAAGAGCAACAAGGCCCCTGATGAGACATCATCCCAGCGTCCCAGTGCCAGCCCTACCCCGATAGTACAAAGAGGCGGCATTAGTGCGGTGGCAATCGCTACTCCTGGCAAGGCTGCCGACAAATTAGGTTGCGCCAGTGCGAAAGAAGCTGCCAGCCCCCCTGCCAGGGCCACACCAAAGTCATTTGGATTAGGCCGTGTTCGCGAGAGTACTTCGCTGGGTAATTCCTGCAATGAGGTAAAGGGCAGCCAATCATTGACCAGTGTGATTAACGCAGACAGTAATACGGCCAATATCGCACCACGTGCTAAAGCCCAGGCTGCATTACGCAATAGTAGTGCATCACCACGAATGGAGGCCAGGCCTATTCCCAGAATAGGTGACATCAAGGGGGCCACAAGCATAGCTCCGATGATGATTGCAACCTGGTTGGATAACAGCCCAAAAGTAGCGATCGCACAGGACAAGACCACCATCACGTAATAGTCAAAGCCCCCGTCTGAGGAATCGCGTAGCGAGATCTGCACCTCGGCACGCCGTTCTTTGGTCACCGGCGGGACAAGCCTCCGCCAGTAAAACAAGGCGCGGATGCGTAGACGCGCAAGCAGAGTTACAAGTTGAGTACGCAGGTTGGTGGGGTCTTCTCTCAAGGGTTCCAAGTTGGTGTCCTGGCTGCCTGAACAGTAAGTTCAATTGTACTCGGATGAACTTGGCTGGCAAGCTTTACAGAAATGCATTGCCCATCCCAGCCCTGCAGCCTTGATGGTATCCTATACTTATTCCACAAATCCTACTTCTCTGGAGCTGTAAAATATATGGATATCAAGGGTAAGAATGCGTTGGTGCTGGGTGGTGCAGGTTTGGTGGGCGAGGCTGTGTGCCGCCAACTGCTTGAGCACAACCCGGCGCGCCTGGTGCTGGCCTCCTTGCGTAAGTTTGAAGCTGAGGAAGCCTACCAGGAACTCAAAGCTGAATTTCCCGACTCCCCAACCAAGATCATCCCTGTTTGGGGAGATATTTTTTTACGGGCCGAATGGCAAAAAGATAACGAACACCCGCGCCCTGGCGTGCTGGCCGACCCGGAAAAACGCGCCCGCCTAGTAGCCGACATCGTTGATGAGATGAACTACGAGATCCTCGAGGCTTCTTTGCTGAGCCAGTTCATTACCGGCAAAGCACCCGTGCTGTTGGATGAACCCGCCCATATCGTCGTGGATTGCATCAACACCGCCACCGCTGTGGCCTACCAGAATATCTACGCCAGCGCCCGCCGCATGTCCACCCTCATCAAGGATGAACCTGCAACCACTAACTGGCCCGAAGAAGTGGAGATGCTCCTCTCTTCATTGTATGTCCCCCAATTGGTGCGTCACATTCAGATCCTGCACGAGGCCATGGTGCGCGCCGGGACGGAAGCCTACGTGAAAGTGGGCACATCCGGTACGGGCGGCATGGGCCTCAACGTGCCTTACACCCACGGCGAAGAAAAACCCTCCCGCGTCCTGATGTCCAAAGCAGCTGTGGCAGGTGCTCAAACTCTGCTCACTTTCCTGATGGCGCGTACCCCCGGCAAAGGGCCGCATATCGTCAAAGAGGTTAAACCCACCGCCCTGATCGCCTGGAAAGAGGTCGGCTACGGTCCCATCCGCCGCGGCGGTAAGGACTTCATGCTCTACGACTGCACCCCCGCCCAGGCTGTTTCCATTAAAGACGACCGCAACCTGGCCCCTAACGGAAAGTTCGGTTCGGAGACGGGGGAAGTCATGGAGGCCGTCTACATCAACACCGGCGAGAACGGCTTGTTCGCTTCTGGTGACTTTGCGGCCATTACCGCCCTGGGCCAAATGCAGTTCGTCACGCCCGAGGAGATCGCCGAAAATATCGTTGCTGAGATCCGCGGGGGTAATTCGGGCAAGGACGTCATCACTGCCCTGGACGGCTCGGTGATGGGGCCCACTTTCCGAGCAGGTTATTTACGTCAGGCGGCCATCAACAAGCTGCAGGCACTGGAAAAGAAACACGGCGAGTCGGTGGCCTTCGAGATCCTGGGTCCGCCGCGCATGTCCAAGCTGCTATTTGAATCTTTCCTGCTGAAACGAGTTTATAAAAAGATGGGTTCAGCACTCAAGAAAAGCCCCGAAGATATGGCCAATGCCCTCGTAGATGAGATCGCCGACCACGACGACCTGCGCCAGCAGATCATCTCTATCGGTTTACCGATCCTGCTGCCGGATGGGGAGTATATGCTGCGCGGGCCGGTGGTCAAATCGGAAACAGCCCATCAGGGCTGGATCGACCTGACACCGGAGAATATGACTAAATGGCAGGAGCGCCTGACCGCCATCCGCGAGATGATGAGCGAGCAGTTGGATGGGGATACTTCCTCACGCCACGACCGCTTCCACCCCTCGCTGCGCACCTGGAAGAACGACGACAGCTTCCACATTGGTGAGATCACAGCCTGGGTGTCGATGTATGAGGATGATGGCAAGCGGGGCAAAGATTGACCATGAAAACGCTCTGTTTACTATGAGGCAGGATACAACTGTTTATTCTTTACAGAGTCTTGTCGGCGCGCGTCTAACGGGGGTGGTCTTTGTAATGGATTATATTCAACTGCAATTTGACGCCCAGGTCATGTCTGTATTGACTCTTCTGGAAGTAAGGGTTGAAGATAAGGCCTATGCTTTCGGTGAGGAGGGCTTTCGAGACAAAATATGTGAACGTATTACTGCAAATGTTATGAAAGCCGACGTTTATGAAGACCTAAAGATATCCATTAATTTCGATGATGGGTCGAACATAATGATCCCGCTAGTTGGAGACCAGAAAGGTAATGAAGCGGTTGATTTTCGTGGAGAGGAAAATAAATGGTGGGTCTTTCATCAAAGCTAAACTAAAGGCATTATTTAGAATGATGGGGCTTGGTGTAAGGACTGAACAAAAAAGTCAATGATTAGAGAAGGGGTTCGTAATGGGAAAAGGATTTCTCCTAAAATTTAGGGGCTACTGGCTTTCAGCCATCCTGTTGATGTTGTGCTGCGCCCCTGGGCCAGCCACCGCTGCGCCAGGGGCTTCGATTGGCACCGCTCGCTTGGCTGTCCAACTCAACGAAGTCGAAGGGTTTTCCTTATACTTTAGCAATCCCTGTTTAGGTAATTGCGGGGATCCGATTTCATATAACCTGGCAGTCGAAGGGGACACCTTATCCGGTGGGGAAGACCTTTCCATTCCGCTTTCCACCCTGCAAACTTTGTTAAACAGCCTGCATACGCTCTACCCGCGCACTCGTGATATCACACACGTCTCCCATACGGATGATTATCCCTACGCTTCGGGCAGTATTTCCCTGGCCGATGGCCGCCGCATCGTCTTTAATTCTTCTTCGCAGCTCAACAAAATGGTGCCTTGGAATATCACCGTATGGACGGAAAATGAGCAGGGCAAACGAGAGATTGCTGAAAGTTATTTTCTCTTGCATGATGATTTTCACAGCGGGTTGTCGGTCTTATGGAATTTACTCGAAGGTTACGGGTTCCCGCGCGATTATCAAGGTGATAGCTTGCAGAGGTGGAGCAATGACGAAGAAGAAGCCGAATCGATCAAACTCCATCTGGATGACGATGAATTCTATGGTGCTCTCACGGCTGTACACGCCGAAGTATTTGGCATAGGGGAAGGAGTGACGGAGCCGTTCTTTGATTTACTGAATCAAAACAGTGTCCTTGAAGACCTCTTCAGTCAAGACTACTCGATCTTTGACATGGCGCTTGATGTCAATATCACTGTAAATAACCCCCGCCCTTTGAGCTACAGAGGTATGCTGGCTTTGTTGGCTCCAAACAGCAGGGATGTGATCGCTACGACAGTTAATATTACCCTTGAGCCCGCAGTGCAGGTCGAGACACCCCTTATAGTTGAACAAGTGCAAGAGTTGTTAGCCGAGCGCGCCGGTTATGCCTTTCTGGAAGAGGAAGTGCCATCCGTACTGGCGGGGGTGATTTACGTCCTTGAGACGCGTCCTGAAAAGTACAACTCCTATTGGGAACTGGTTACTCCTTTTGCCTGCCCGGAACACCAGTCTTATGAAAAACTGAGCTATCGTGTACAGGGGCTTATCAAACAAGATGTGCCCACCCAGCTTAATTTCTATCGTATTGAAGAGTTGTCAGGTTGGGCCGTGGACCTTGAACTCTATAGCGAAGAAGCCTTCTGGGAAGAATACGGAGCTGCTGTGCAGCAAAATTGGTTACCACAAGCATTCCAGCAGGTCAGCCTCGATGATCTGGAAGTCTTCTCTACCAATTTCCTGTTGAAATTTAAACCGGATGTCACCGACCGCAAACCGGACCTCATCCCACTCTTGCAAACGGAGTTACCTGAAGAAACCACAATCCATGTCGAGCATCCACAGAAGGAGGGTGACCAGACCTTTGCGCAACTCTATGGCAGCGTCATCATCCCTGAAGATGGCAGTGAACCGTATTTTGTATATTGTGGTCAGCGGTGGCCAAGCTGGTATCGTGACCCTTATGATTTCGACAGTGTGGATGTCCCTGACCCTGATATCGCCCGCGATGACCGCGTACCTTCTAGCCGCACGGGCTGGATCACGATTCCGGGGGTTGGTGAGCAACGAATAAACTGGACGGCTTTTGGTGTGAGCCAACCGGGCTACGTGCATGCCATCTGGACAGATGATGACGACGTGTACTATGCCGAAGGGTTGGCAGATGGATCCGCATGGACCGCAACCCAACGTTTGGGTCCCGACTCGTGGAACATGCGCGTGGTCACAAACCGGCGGGGGGACGTGCATTTGATCTGGTCCACCTCACGGCCCCATGGCAGCGTGCATCTATGGCGTCCGGCTGGTGGTGTATGGCAGGAACCGGAAAGCTGGGAACACGGTTATTTTTCCCAATACATCCTTGACGAGCAAGGCAACCTGCATCTTGGCTGGGGTGCTTCGGATGGCATCGACTCGGAATTCTTTTATGCGCTCTGGACTGAAGAGGAAGGTCTCCTGGAACGCGAAAATGTTTCCCGGCAAATCGGCGAAACTGGCAGCGGTCGCTTAATCCTGGACGACCAGGGCACGGTGCATGCTGTGTGGCGTCACGGCTTTGAGGCCGACCCCTTCGTCGATCCACTTTCCGGCGAGATTTTCGACCGTCTCGGCCTGTTCTATGCTCACCGTTTGGGAGAGGGCCAATGGAGCCTGCCTGAACAAATCGGTTTCTTCGCGCCCTTTGCGCATGCCATGGGACTGGCACTTACCCCTGACGGGCAACCTCTGGCGCTCTGGCAGGATGTAGACGGTATTCTCAGCAGCGCACGGGATGCGGCAGGTTGGCAGGATACAAGCATTATGGCCCCGGTCCCGCCGCCGGAAGAGCCTGCCCCCTTTGGGCCAGAGCGTTGGGTCGAGCCTACGGCAAACATCGAGATTGGGCAGGATGCGGATGGCAACATCTATGCACTTTGGTATGCCCGGGATACGGGTGTATCCTTTGCGCGTTTTGATGGCAAACAATGGTCAGACCCGGAACAGCTTACCGACGCAAACACTGAGGACATCAGTATGGTGGTCGAACCCAATGGCGATATCCATCTGTTGTACATTCGCCTGAGTGATGGGGAAATCATGTATTTACACTATAGCGATGATGAGGTGCAGGAAAACACTTCATTGGGATTTAACTACGATTATTATGGTTTGCCGGTTGTGGATCTGGTAGTCGACGAGGCAGGCTATGTCTACGCTCTGGGCCTGCCGCGAACCCCGCGCTTTATGGTGAAAATTCCAGAAGATGCAACAAGTCAACTTCCCACACCCACACCAATTCTATCCATAACACCAACGCCAATACAGCAAACACCCACTCCCACAGTAAATCCGGTGGCCAGCTCTGCCGACTCAACCAGCCAACTGCTGTTCGGCATGGCCGTCATTCTGAGTGTGCTGCTTGTGATCTTCGCCTGGGCTTTTTACGTTAGCAGGAATGAAGACAATTAGGCTACATTAAACATACATACGGGTACATTAAATCGCCCCATTTTTGCACGTTCGACCCTTATACACGCCGCATATCGGTCAACTATCTATTCCCTCCCCATATGCGGGGGTCATAGTACCCCCACCCCTGCAAACCCCTACATTACTACATACACTACATAAAATAAGTAGAGTTTGCGAAGCAAACTTAAAAACCAAATAGCAGGACTGTTTGGTCGAGTACATCAAATACAATAACCACTTGGTTAACTATCGCCACACGCTTGCTATATTATTCACAATTAATCTTTATAGAATATGATATGGGGTAACGACAAGGAGTTTATCGATGAATAGAAATAGGATTTTGTTGCTTGTTGGAGTTTTGATCGTAGTGGCAGCTATCAGCGCCTTTATGCTGATGCAGTCCTCTCCTGAAGACATTCTCACCCAGGCAATTGAAACATCCCAAACTGTAAATGATGGTCACGCAATCGTGGCCTTTGAAGTGGATAGCCCTGAGCAAGATGCCAGTGGCACAGTTGAAGTTTGGGCGCGTTCCAGCGAAGATGGCCCGGGCTCTTTTCGCGTGAATGTGCTGGATGCCAGTGAAGCAGACGCCCAGGGAGCCGTGATTGTCAGTAATGGCGAAACACTTTGGGCTTATTCCCCCTCGAAAAATGAGGTCTTTGTAGGCACACCCGAAGAGGCTAAAGCTTTGATGGAGAATAGCGAATTCGCGCCTGGTGACTTTGGTCAAATGCCAGAATATGAAGGTGACAAACCCGAGACTGCTGAAGAAGCTGTTGAACAGATCACCGAACGCTTCAACCTCAGCCTTTCCGGCACCGAAACGGTTGCGGGCGAAAACAGCCAGGCGCTTGTCTTTGAACCTATCCCCGAGCAAATGCCTCCAGAGTTCAGCGCCGCCGGTGGTCTCTTTAACATGTGGGTTAGCCAGGACAGCAACTTGCCACTGGCAGGCTCTTACACGGGCGGCAGCTTTGGCGAGTTCAGCGCCACCGTTGTGGAATATGAAGTCAACGTGGGTGTCGATGACGCCCTCTTCACCTTCGACATTCCTGCCGGGGCCGAAGTCGTCACTTTTGCGGACCTGGAACCGAAATCATTGACACTTGAAGAAGCCGGTGCCAACGCCGAGTTTACTTTCCTGATTCCCGCCGAGACGCCTGAAGGCGCTACCCTAGTGGACATCCTCGATGTGCGCGGTACCCTGGTGCAACGTTATACCCTGCCTGAAGGTGGTTCCTTCACCGTCGCCCAGGGTATTTCTGAAGAAACCAGCATTCCAGCTGATGAGGGTCAGTCCGTTGAACTGCGCGGCACCACTGGCCAGATATTTGAGTCTGAAGATGGCGGCAAAGTATTGCTGGCCTGGACCGAGGGCGACCTCTTCTTCTCGGTGGCTGGCGATCTGACCCCCGAGCAAGCCCTGGGTATTGCTGAGTCACTGCAATAAATGGACAAAGCCATCCAACTGCTTGATGTGCGCCGCCAGTATCATCTCGGCAGCACAGATGTCAACGCGCTTGAAAACATCAATCTAGAGATCGACCAGGGTGAGTTTGTTGCCCTGGTCGGTCCTTCTGGCTCCGGTAAATCCACACTGCTCCATTTGCTGGGCGGCTTAGACCGCCCCACCAGCGGTGAGATTTACGTGCGGGGTTTGTCCCTGCACACTGCCAACGAAGAAGAACTCACCGGTCACCGCCGCCATAATACCGGCTTCATTTTCCAGACTTTCAATCTACTGCCCACCCTGACAGCCCTGGAGAACGTGACCCTGCCGCTAATGCTGGGCGGGGTGGGCATCGCCGAACGTAATCAGCGCTCCACCCAACTGCTGGAACGCGTGGGCCTGGGAGATCGTTTGCATCACCGCCCAACTGAACTTTCCGGCGGCGAACAGCAGCGCGCCGCCATTGCACGTGCGCTGGTCAATGAACCCCAACTGATCCTGGCGGATGAACCTACCGGCAATCTAGATTCGTCCACCGGGGCCGACGTGATGAATTTACTGCGCGAGCTTAACAGCGAACGCGGCGTGACCCTCATTGTTGTCACTCATGATGCCGAAGTTGCCGCCTATGCTGATCGCATCGTCCATCTGCGTGATGGCCAGATTTCCCAAATTGAAACAACCAAGGCTACGCCGGACCAAGCCGAGCTACCTGCCCCAGCCGAAACCCCGTCAAATGGTGGCCTTTCTTTCCGCGACTTGCTGCGCACCTCGCTCAGTAATCTGCGCCGTCGCCCCGTACGCAACGTGCTCACTTCTGCAGGAGTGGTCATAGGCATTGTCACTCTGGTCGCCATGGTTTCTGTAGGCGTGGGTGTGCAGGCCGAGATCAATCGTAACTTCCAGGCACTGGGCCTCGAAAACGTGTTCGTCTCCCCGGCCTTCCCCGAAGAAGAGGACGCCTTCGACCCTTTTGGCTTTGCCGAACCCAAAGCACCACTGACCCCTGACATCGCCGTCGCCTTCAGGGAGCTACCCGAAGTGGATTCGGTCACGCCTGTCTTGTCGTTGCCCTCCAATCTGGAGGTCAGCCTTACTTTCGATGATCAGACCCTCCCTTTGCGTTTAGCGGGCGATTTCGGACGCGGCCCGCAAGGGCCAGGCAACCTAACCCCACCCGAAATGCTGGCCGGTGAGCCCTTGGGCGAGGGCGATACAGAAAGCATGGTCCTCCTCACTGACCTGGCCGACCAATTGCTTAGTGAATCCGGTGGCGACTATGCCGACCTCATAGGGCAAATGGTCACGCTCACGGTGCGTTTGCCGCGTGGCGAAACCAGGGATTTCACCACCACGATCATCGGTGTCGAAGATGACCGCAGCTTTTACTCTGCCGACATCGGCTTGCAGGAACGCACCGAAATCAAGATCTGGTGGTTCGGCCGCCCGGATACCCTCAACACCGACGGCTACGATATGCTGGTCGTGCGTGCGGTTAATCAAAGTGCAGTACCTGCGGTCCTTGATGTGGCCGAAGGACTGGGTTTGGAAGCCCAGTCTTTGGGTGCCGTGCTGGAAATCGCCAACCGCGTGTTGGCCGTTATGCAGGCCTTGCTTGGCTCCGTTGGTGGTCTGGCTTTGTTGGTTGCCACCCTGGGAGTGGCCAACACCATGATGATGGCCATCTACGAGCGCACCCGTGAAATCGGCGTACTCAAAGCTTTGGGTGCACGAAACAAGGAAGTGCGTCGTATGTTCACTGCTGACGCCGTGCTATTGGGCTTTATTGGTGGTGTGGTGGGTTTGATCCTGGGTACTCTTCTAGGTCGCCTGGTAGACTGGATCGGCCATCTTTATCTCGCCAACGAAGGTGTTACTGGCATCGGGCCGATTTCCATCGTGCCCCCCTGGCTGGCGATAGGCTCCCTGGTGTTTGCCGCATTCATTGGTGTATTAGGTGGTTTTTACCCCGCCACCCGCGCCGCCCGCCTCGACCCCGTCGTTGCTTTAAAGCACGAATAACACGCTAATCACCAGGGCCCGGCCAAGTACTTTTATACGTAACCCTATAAGTCTGTTTGTAGTTTGCAATTCTTTTACACGGGGGTTACAGGCTTAAAATCTCTCCCTGCTAGAATGCCTTCTTCTATTGACAAGCTTCACTAAGGAGGAGGCTGTGAGAAATAAATTAGTTATTGGAGCAGTTTTATCGGTTTTTATGGGGTTTTTGATACAGGGGCAGGCACACGCTCTGGTTCCTATTCCCTTGGACGTTGACACTGTGCTTGATGATGCCAGTTTAACAACCTGTAATTCAGCAGTTGCCAATGATTGCAGTCTGCGCGGCGCGGTCATCACCGCCAATGCCTCACTGGGCAACGATGTCACCATCAACGTTCCGGCTGGCGTCTACGACCTGACTATTGGCGGTGCATTGGAAGATAATGCCCAGACCGGCGACCTGGATCTGCGAAATAACATCAATATCATTGGAGCAGGTATTGGGGTCACCTTTATCGAAGCCGACCAAATCGCAGATCGCGTCTTCCACGTGCTGGACGATTCGCAGGGCAGCCCGGTGGAAACCAATATTGAAGCTGTCAGTATCAACTCAGGCCAGGCTGGGCTGGGAGGTAACATTTTCGTGGCTGTCGATAACGCCCTTGAACTGCGTGAAAGTGCTGTCACGGATGGCGTTGCTCTTCTCGGTGGAGGTGGTTTCTATAATAACGGCGGCACCCTCGAGATCCGCAATTCCAGTCTGTTAGGCAATTCCAGCTTGGTGGGAGGCGGGGCCGTGCTGAACGCCAATGACGGTTCCACGCTGGTACGGGCCACCCTGGTAGATGATAACGACGCCATCATTGTTGGGGGCGGTCTCTATAACTTTGACGGTACGATGGTGGTGCGCGCATCGATCATCGAGGAGAACTTTGCAACTGCACCTCAGGTTGGCCGTGGCGGTGGCATCGCCAATGATGTGAATGGTGTGACCACCGTTGAGGATTCTATCCTGCGGAGGAACGATGCCCACGGCTCAGATTACGGAGGTGGAGGTATCTACAACGCCGGTGAACTGACCCTGGACCTCACCTTGGTGGCGAGTAATGAAGCCCTCAATGGCGCTGGCGGCGGTATCTATGCGGATGCCGGCACGACCACACTCAATGGGTCTGAAGTTACAGGCAACATTGCCCACGTTAGCTATGGTGGCGGTATTGCAGGCTTTGGGGATGCTGCTTTAGTGCTGAATGGTACAACAGTAGACTCTAATGAGATCCTCAATAACAGCGTCACATTTTCCGGCGGAGCGGGTATCTACAGCGCCGGTGACCTGACTACATCCGATGACACCATCATTGAAGACAATTCTACAATAGACGGCTATGGGGGCGGTATCTCCCTGGACGCTTCCGACGGGGCCGCCACCGCCACGCTCACGGATACGCGTGTGCGCAACAACGAGGCTGCCAGTGGAGGCGGCATCTACGTGCACGATGGCGTGCAGCTAACCGGCAACCTTCTCGCCGTCCGCGATAATGAGGCCCTCTCTTGGGATGGAGGGGGTATTTATATCAAGACGATTGATAGTCAGGCTATTATTGTGCTTACAGATGCGCGCCTGCGCTTTAACATCGCTGATGGCTGGGGCGGCGGCATCAAAAATGAGGGTGGATCCCTCGAACTAATCGATAGCCTGGTGGAAGGTAACAGCGCCAATATCGCCGGTGGCCTGAAATCTGGGGACGGTCCGCTGGGAATAGGCATTTTGACCCTGCGTAACACGGATGTGATCGACAATACGGCCAGTGCTTTTGCAGGTGGTGTACGCGTCGATGAAAGCGAGGCATATATCTACGACAGCCTCATTGACTCGAATTCGGCTGGGCAGCATGCGGGGGGGCTGATGGTCATTGAATACAGCAACGCCAATGCCAATGTCCTCGTTGATAACACCCAGATCTCCAACAATACCACTTTAGACGGCGGAGGTATCTGGATGCGTGGCGGAAGTTCACCCTTCGAAGCCATGCTCACTCTCACAGATAGCATTGTGCGCAATAACACCGCGACGGGAGACGGTGGTGGCATTTGGGTCAAAGGTGAGAGTGGCTCTGCCAAACTCATCGTCAATTCCAGCACGATCGGATTTAACCACGCCGATGGCAATGGTGGTGGGATTTTCCAACAGGCTGAGATCGATCTCTTCAATACCGATGATGCCTATGCCTCCGTGGTTTTGAATAATGCGACCTTGAGCACCAACAGCGCCAATGGGGATGGTGGCGGTATCTACGTGTTGGAGTCACCTCCCACAGGAGGATTGACGACCACCACCCAAACCTGGTTCAACAGTTCTTCATTGATCAATAACCTTGTAGGTGCTGTGCCCAACGTCATCCACGCTTTTGATGCCGAGGTTTCCTTGCGCAACTCCATCGTCAGTGACACGCCCTACGTGGCAGCGCCCCAGCACTGCACCCTGGTAGGTTCAGGCGTGATCAATTCGCTGGGGTATAACCTGGAGAGCGACGTGGCTTGTGGCTTCACTGCAGTGGGTGACCTGCAAAGCATCACCGATCCCGTCGATTCGATTGCCATAAATGGTGGGCCTACCGGCACGCACGCCTTGCCTGTGGGGCATCCTGCTATTGATGCTGGTAACCCGGCTGGCTGTGAGGCTGACTTAGATGGCGACGGTATCGTAGAAACCGTACTGGCCGAAGACCAGCGCCACCTGCCCCGTGGTGCCATCTGTGATATCGGTTCGTATGAGAGTCAATGATCTTTAATTCATCCTATTGTAAGGGCGAGGCATTGCCTCGCCTTTTTTTGCTGCTGTTGTTATTTACTCTCCAACGTCCCAATTACAAAAATCTATCCGATTAGCACGCCTTCCATTATCGTTCCAGGCCAATAATCCCCTTCTCCAGCGCAGTAGTAACAGCCGCGGTGCGATCATCCACGCCCAGTTTGTTAAAGATGTGGATGAGATGTGTTTTGACCGTGGCAACACTGATGTGTAATGTTTTGCCAACTTCCTTATTGCTGGCCCCCTTGGCCACCAATTGCAAAACCTCGATCTCGCGTGCGCTCAAGTTATCTTCGGCCGGGGTGCGCATCTGGGTCATCAGGCTGGCTGCCACAGCTGGGGCTAACACCGATTCGCCTTTAGCCGCAGCACGAATGGCGCGAAACAGTTCTTCGCGCGGGGTATCTTTAAGCAAATAGCCAGTCGCCCCAGCTTCTATCGCTCGCAGGATAGCGGCATCAGAATCGTAGGTTGTGAGTACCAGTATGCGCGCCTCTGGCAGTTGGGCTTTAATAGCTTCAATGGCTCCCACGCCATCCATCCCTGGCATTTGCAGATCCATCAGGGCCACGTCGGGCTTGAGGGAAGCATACAGGCGGACTGCCATTTCCCCATTCTCCGCCATGCCCACCACTTCAAAATCATCCTGTCCGGTTAACATTCCGGCCAGGCCTTCCCGTACTACGGGGTGATCGTCTGTAATTAAAATGCGAATCGTGTCCATAATCATTCAATTGAGATGGGTATTGATACAACCAGCGTTGTGCCTTCACCCGTTTCACTTTCGACGCTCACTGAGCCACCCAATTGTTCCGCTCGTTCGCTCATAGCCTGCAAGCCGTAGCCGCCTGCATGAGGAGATGGCTCTACCTCATCAACACCCACGCCATTATCCTGCACGTCCAGAATGGCAACATTTTCCATGTAAGAGAGCGTTAATTGTGCGGCTGTGGCCTGGGCATGTTTGTGGATGTTATGAAGCGCTTCCTGTGTAGCTCGCAAAAAAGTGACTTCAATATCGGGATGCAAAGCAACGGGCTTGCCGGTAGTGGTCGTCGTCAGGCTGATTCCGGTTTCTTCCGTCCAACGTTTCGCGGTCCGTTCGATGGCATCTGGCAGGGAGCGCTGTTCCAGCGTGTCTGGTCTTAGATCATGGACCACTCGCCGGGCTTCATCCAACTTGTCACGTGCTGTATCTCGTGCGATATCCAGATGTTTTTTTAAGGTGTCGAGGTTATCTGGCGTGGCCTGTTCGGCAGCTTCCAGATGCATGACGATGCTCGTAAAGCCCTGGGCCAGCGTATCATGGATCTCACGCGCCAGGCGCTGGCGTTCTTCCAGCACTCCCTGCTGGCGTTCTGCTACGGCCAGTTCAGCCTGGGTGACTTCAAGCTGTTCGATCAATTCCCTCCGGCGGATACTCTGATTGATAATGGCCGACAACCACGCCCCGATCACAATGCTGGATATGCCCGCAAAAGCAAAAAACCAGATACGTGGATCGGTGAATGAAAAGCCTTCGCCTGAATCCAGGAATTGAGTGTATATCAAGGCAACGGTCAGGAGGACCGTAGCTGCCACCGCATAGCGTACAGGCAGGTGCCGGAATATTTGCCCCCCCAGGCCGAACAGCACGAAGTAATAAGCGGCTGACATATTGACCAGGATGAACCAAAGCAGGATATCGATCAGGATGATAACGAGACGAACTTGATGGCGCCCTTCCCCATAAGGGTCGTCTCGGTAAGCCAGGCGCAGGCCACCCCAATGCCACAAGAGCAAGATTGCGGTAAGCGACATTATCATCCAAACCGGCGCGGCTCGATCTGTGTAGAACAGCATCAGCCCGGCAGAAACGAGGACGGCTGTGTAAAAGATCGCTTTCCACATCCAGTCCCATTTCTCCCAGGCGTCAGCTTGTCTTACGGTGTTCGCACCCATAGGGTAGTTAATGTACCATTATTCTGAAAACTTACGCACCCGGAGCTATGAAGATCAGCATCGTAGCGAAAGGTTCGCTGATCAGCACGGCCAGACTATGTGCCAGGATCACCGGGGTGAGGCTGCGTTTACCCCAGAGAAACAAACCGGCCAATATCAAACCATATACGATACTGAAGGCGAACGAGAAAACGTTGAAGCCCAAAGCCGTATGGTAGATGGCAAAGACCAAAGCAGAAATGAGGGCCTGTGCCCAGCCAGGGACACTGATCTTTTTCATCTGGTTCATCAAGAAGCCGCGGGTAATCAGGTCTTCAAGCAAAGCACCGAATGCAGCCAGCAGGGCAGCGACAACGCGCAGCAGATCAATGTTGGCGAGGTTGGTTTCCGGTGCAAACTGCAAAATGCTGCTCATAAACAGTAAGCCCCACAATATACCCACAACCGCCCCAACGATGTTCGCTGCCAGGCGGGATGGAGCACCCAGCCCGAAGGAACGCAGCATTTCACGCACCGGCATACCGCCAAGCATGCGCTGGATAATCGCAAGGATGATTACGAACCCAGCTGTAAAGGTAAAAAGCAAGGTAATCACTGCGGCATCGACTGACATCACCTGCCCCAAGAAGCTAGGAATCGGCCCAAAATTGGGACCGACCAGCACGAGCAGTAACAGCGAAACTACTGCGATGCGGCGCCAAACGGTACCGCGGTCTTCGTTGTTCGTTTCAAGCGTTTGGTTTTCCATGACAACCTCCAATTGGTTCATCGAACTATCTGATATTGATAGTCAAAGGATAGCCTTGCAGGCTTCAAAAGTAACCACTCATCAGGTGGAAATCGTCTGGCTAAGGATGGATTGTGCAATCAACCGAATGGTTGATGTAGTATCCCCTCTAGATAAATGAACTTGCATGGCGAAGAGTTTGCTTGGCAAACTCCATAAGTTGATGACTATTCCTCAGCCTTGACCACATCCCACAAAATATTCCCCGAATCCCTTTTCAACCAGTACGGAATGCCGTCGATCTCGACTTGCACATAATCTGCTTCCAGATAGGGCATGGCCGCGCTGGTATCACCCCATAACTGTGCCACCACGTCCGGCTGCAGCTCCCCAATGGAGTAATCATAATCCCACTTGTTGTGTCCGGGCCTGAAATCATCATCAAAATCGAAGTTGCCGGCCTGTACCTGTGGCTCCGTGCGGGCGATGACCTTATCGCTTTTGCCGAGCAGGTCGATGGCCGTGCGCTCCGCAAAATAGGGGATGTTACCTGCCGTGACCACAGCGATGCTTGCATCCGCTGTAGTGATACGCTGGATCGTCAGCCCCATGCCCACGTAGCGCTCTGTGCCCGCCACGAAGATGGGGCGCTTAATAGTGGCCCACTTCTGGAAACTGTCGCGCTCCAAGAGTGTGTTGAGGCTGAAGATACTCACAAAAACGATACCTGCCACCACCGCATAACTGCCCCATTCCACCCATCGCTGGCATTGCTTGCCGATTTCCAATAAAGCGTTCCTTATACGCTCCAGCGCCAGGGGAAACAAAATGAAGAACAGCGGCATAGAGATCGAGATAAAGCGGTTGGCCCCACCTTTATGTTCCCAGGCATCGCCACCTACATATACACTGTAGGCCATCTGCCCACCTACAATGGCGAACAACAAAAGTGTTTCCCGGCCTGGCCTCAAAGCCAACAGCACCAAGGGGATGATCATAATTAGCCAATTGCCCGTCCACACAAACTGCGCAAATGCCGCCAGGCCCTGCGTCAAGCGCCCGATCAGGGTGGCCCCGCCCACTTTCAGGTAATAGGTATTAGGCAGCCACTCACCATAATAGGCCAGTCGCCATAACGTCTGGCTACCCAGAAAGACCAGACCGGTTGCTACGCCCCAGATAAGGTGCTGGCGTAAACGTGCCCGGTCAAGAATCATCATAAAGAGCGTCAACACACCCAGGGGCGCGGCCATATCAATACGGAACAGTGTACCCAGGCCCAACAGCACATAAGGCCAGTAACTGAATGTGTCCGCTTTTAGCGCCCGCACGGCCAACAAAACAGCCCCACTGGTGATGAGCACCAGCGCACTGACTTCCATGCCTTGCAGACTCCAGTTATTTAATGGGAAGTAAAAGGCCGTCAGGAACACGGTGAGCAAGGGCAGCAGCCAGTGTTTGCTGAATTCTTTGGCGATGTTCCACACCACCCACAGATTGACCATCAATATCACCGCTGCTGCCAACTGTACGTAGCGACTGATCTGGCTGGCGGACAACCCCAGCAGGTGAAAGCTCGCCATGAAAACCACCCACAAGGGGTTGCTGTAGCCTTCTACGCGTTCCCCACCCGCATTCCACACAAACCCATTGCCCGCAGCCAGGTTCTGGGCATAGCGCATGGAGATCATGGCATCATCGAACAGGGCGTAATAGCGCTGCCCATCGACCACAAAACTGGTACGTTCAATGAAGCGATAAGCGTAGAAAGCAAATGCCACTACGATAAGCACAAAGCTCACGCGCCCCAATGTTTTGCCGTACGGTATTGAAGTTAGACCTGATTGCTTATCCATTTCCATGACCGCCAGATTATAACTGCATCCGCTTCTTTAAAAATGAGGGAGCAGGTGCGTCTATCTTTTCAACGGCAAATCTCCTTACGATTTTGAAATAGCCTTCAATCCCATCTGGTGTCATAATATCTTCATGAGCGCCTTGCGAAAGAATATTAGCTTATCTAATCACCGTGCTTGGTGCTGGCTTAGCATAACTTCGACACTATTCATGCTTGTAAGCATGTCGACCCTAAGTGTGTTGCGCTATCGCACCTTTCTTACGCGGATGTTCGATCTGGGCAATATGTCCCAAGCAATATGGAGCGTAACACAAGGACGCCCGTTGGAACTGACTGGCGCATTTGGCACCTTATCACGTATGAGTTGGCATGTTGAACTAATTTTTTTTCCCATAGCCGCATTATATGCCTTGCGACCTTCTCCAGAAACATTGCTCATACTGCAAGCCTTATTCTATGCTGCGGGAGCCTGGCCTGCTTACCGCCTGGCACAACGCCGTATGGGTACGCGGCTGGCAGGCTTTTTGTCAAGTATCATCTACTTATTTTATCCAGTTGGCCTTACAGCATTATTGTTTGAATTTCATGCTGATACGCTGGTGATGCCTATTCTGCTTTTTGCGATTGAGGCATTTGATCGCCGTGCTTGGCGTAGTTATGCTTTTTGGATCGTGTTAGCTTTGAGTGCCAAAATTTACGTTGCAGCTCCTGTTTTAGCGCTAGGATTTGTGATCTGGTTTTTGGGCGAACGTCGAGCGGGTAACATTACTATGATGGCCGCGGTAGGGTGGGGCATGTTTGCCTTTTTCATCGTACAGCCCCAATTTGCGGCCTCACAGGTGTCTGCTTTAGGCCCCTTCGTGGAAGGGGACTACCTGACGACGCACTTTGGTAGTGTTGCTTTGTTACCGACTATTGGTATACGCCTGGCAAGTGTTGTGTTAGTGCTACTGCCTGTTGTGATGCTAGGTTGGCGTGCCTGGACATGGTTGCTGCCGGCCATGGTGGTTATCGTGCCTGCGGCATTGAGTTCAGAAGTGGATACTTCCAGCTTTTTTCGGCATCATTACGCACTAACAGTCCCCTTCTTAGTCTCTGCAGTCATTTTTGGGGCAGAGCGTTTCAAGGATAGACCTGGTAACTCTCGTCGAAATTGGGCTGGTGACCTGATTGCCACTGTTCTTATTACTGTCTTACTTTCTTTTGTTATAGTCGACAGCCCCATAAATTTGCGTTATTTGCAAAGTCCCTTGCAACAACGGCTTGAGCTGGGAGGCTTTTATATATCTTCTCGGGATCAAACGCGCGCCGATTGGCTCGCTGAGTATGTACCTCCCGACGTTCCGATAATGTCTTCATTGTTGAATACCACTCACCTGACCAATCGTTTTGAAATATATCCGACTGGGGAGACGATTCAATTGGTTGAAGTATGGGGGCCACAGGTTGAAGCTGCGGTAATTGATGGTTTTGCGGAGTATTATTTGGGCGGTTTTATGTTTAGTGAGCAGGAGAATATCGGTTATTTCTTGAAAGACCCTGATTTCAATTTAATTCACCAGCGGGACGGGATGTTGCTGTTTACTAGAGAGGATTCGGGTTTGCAACAGAACATTGACGTGATTCCCGCTGAGGAGCACCTGCCCTTGCAAAAAAGCTTTGGGGATTTGATCGGTCTAGTGTCTGTTGAACTCACCCAGCTTTCCAAAGAGCGCTACAGCCTCACTTATGTCTGGACGTCACTGCAACCGCTGAGCGATTTACCTGACTTATTTGCTGTCACACGCATCGAAGGTGTAGAAAACTCACGTTATTTACATCTGCCTACCTGGACTGTCTTGACTACGACAGATTGGGAAGAGGATACGCTTATTCGCGAAACAATGGAAATCACACTGCCGGATGACATCGCATCAGGGGAGCATGCCTTACTGGTCGGCTGGTACCATAGTGAAGATATTTTGGCAGTGTATTCTGATGAGCGTACGCGGCTGGGGGAAGAAGTTGAGATTGGTTCAATTCGCGTGCCTTAGCACTTGAATTTATCGTTCATCGGAATGATACAATGGACTGGTTTTTACTCAGGGGCAGCATGCTGCCCCTACTCACTCCCCCGAATCCCCGTTATAATTAGCCTTCCTGCCAAAGGTATGGCACATTGCCTGCCCTAGCGCAGGTATTTTTATGCAAATTTGGGCTAAAATTCAGGCCCTGAACATTGGAATTGCATTAGGAGAACAATCAAATTATGTCTGAAACACTCAACCAAGGCGTGCTCATCGAACCTTATGGTGGCAAGCTGGTAAATTTAATCGTCACTGGTGATGAGCGCCAGCCCTTGATCGAAGAAGCCAATCGCCTTCCCTCTATCCAAATCTCACAACGTTCGCTCCACGATCTGGAATTGTTGGCCGTGGGCGGCTTTTCGCCGCTGGACCGCTTCATGGGCCAGGCTGATTACCAGGGCGTGCTGGATGAAATGCGCCTGACCGATGGAACGCTTTTCCCGCTGCCTATCACCCTACCAGTAGATATGGATGAAATCCCGGAAGGGACTGAAAAACTGGTCTTGCGCGATGCCCGCAACAACCTCATTGCTGTAATGAAAATTGAGGAGGTCTACACCCCAGACCAGGACAAAGAAGCACAAAAAGTGTTGGGAACCACCGACCCGCGCCACCCACTGGTGGCCGAAATGGTGCGTTGGGGCGATACTTACATTTCCGGCGAACTCAAGGTGCTCGACCTGCCCCCTTACAATGACTTCATTGACCTGCGCCATACACCGGCTGAAACGCGCGCCCTACTGGAAAACCTAGGGCATGCAAACGTTGTGGCCTTCCAAACACGCAACCCCATGCACCGCGTGCACGAAGAATTGACCAAACGCGCCGCAGATGAGGTGGGGGGCGCTCTGTTGATCCATCCGGTAGTGGGCATGACCAAGCCCGGCGACGTCGACCATTACACACGCTGCCGTGTATACCGGGCACTTTATGACAATTATTATGACCGAAGCAGCACAGCCCTGAGCCTGCTGCCCCTGGCCATGCGCATGGCTGGCCCTCGTGAAGCAGTCTGGCATGCCATCATCCGCCGCAACTATGGCGCCAACCACTTCATTGTGGGACGCGACCATGCCGGACCCGGCGTTGACGGCTCCGGGAAACCCTTTTACGGCCCCTATGATGCGCAGGAGTTATTATCCAAGCACGAAGAAGAGATCGGCGTCAAGATGGTGCCCTTCAAAATGGTCACATACTTGCCCGACGAAGACCGTTACGAGCAAATCGACCAGGTGGCTGAAAATGTCAAAACGGCCAATATCTCCGGCACACAGGTACGGGAAGACTATCTGGCAAAAGGCAAACTGCTGCCGGATTGGTTCACCCGCAAAGAGACTGCCGAGATCCTGCTGGAAGTCAACCCGCCGCAACACCGCCGTGGCTTCTGCCTGTGGTTCACAGGCTTAAGTGGTTCAGGCAAGTCCACAACGGCCGAATCGGTGATCCCCATACTGTTCGAGCGTGGTCGGCAATTGACCGTGCTGGATGGCGACGTGGTGCGTACGCATCTCTCCAAAGGCCTGGGCTTTAACAAAGAAGACCGTGATATTAATATCTTGCGCATCGGCTACGTGGCCGGTGAGATCGTACGCCACAATGGCACGGTGATCTGTGCGGCCATTAGCCCTTACCGTCAGACACGCAATGAGGTCAAGAAATTCATCGGTGAGGACAATTTCATCGAAGTCTTCGTAGACACGCCGCTGGAAGTTTGTGAACAGCGCGACATCAAGGGCCTGTACGCCAAAGCCCGTCGTGGTGAGATCAAAGGCTTTACGGGCATCGATGACCCCTACGAGTCACCCCGTGATCCTGAAATCCGGTTGGATACGGTTAATTTCTCATCGGATGAGAATGCCCAACAAATCATCGCTTACCTGGAACAACGCGGCTACATCAAACCTGACCCTGCGGCAGGTAAAGACAATGGGGCCAACCCCAGCGCGTAAAAATGACGAAGGCGAGAGCAATCTCGCCTTTTGTTTAAGAACATATAGGAGCACCGGGGTGCTCCTATACCCTGACTAATCATATGTCCACTCCTTTCGACCTTTTTGATCTTTCTAACCGAGTAGCCATCGTTACAGGTGGGGCGGGTTTGCTTGGTGAGCAGTTCTGCCGTACGCTGGCTGCAGCGAGGGCACAGGTGGTGGTAGCAGACAGTGATGGGGACAAGGCCAAGGCTGTTGCTGAAGTCATTGGTAAAGCAGATGCTAAAGCGCTGGCCGTTGAAGTGAATGTCAGCCAGTTGGAATCTGTGGAAACATTGGTGCAGACCACCCTGGATAGCTACGGCAAGATCGACATCCTGGTGAACTCTGCGGCAATCGACCCTAAATTTGATCCCGAACATGCCGGGCAACACGCCAACGCTTTTGAAGGCTATCCGCTGGATGCCTGGAATGAGGCCCTTACGGTGAACCTGACTGGCCCGATGTTATGTGCACAGGCCGCCTCCCAACCTATGCTGGCGCAGAAGGGCGGGGTGATCATTAACGTGTGTTCGATTTACGGCCTGGTGGGGCCCGACCAGCGCCTGTACCAGCGCGAAGGCCAGCCGCCACAATACAAGCCCGTGACTTACACAGTCACCAAAGCAGGTGTGTTGGGGTTGACCAAATACCTGTCGACGTATTATGGAACCAAAGGTATCCGCGTGAATGCGTTGACGCCCGGTGGCGTTTTCAACGAGCACGATGATGAATTTGTCAAAGCCTACTCAGCACGGGCCGTGCTGGGGAGAATGGCTGAAAAAGATGAAATGAACGGAGCCTTGCTGTTCCTAGCTTCCGATGCTTCAAAATATATGACGGGGGCAAACCTGATCGTGGATGGGGGCTGGACGGCGTGGTAATTAGCTATAAGCTGTTAGCCTTGAGCAATTAGCTAATAGTATTGACGATACGGACGATGTCTTCGGAAAATGTAGCAACCACAATTGTGCAAGAAAATTCGGGACGCCGCGTGCGGCCTGTGGTGCGTTATGGTATTGTCGCGGCTTTGGTTCTTTTATCCACTATCGTAATATTGGATGCTTCGCCCGCCTTGCGGCCAATTCCATTAACGGACTCAGCCGTATTCCTGTACATTGGTGAACAGGTGCTGGATGGGGCCATACCTTACCGTGACCTCTGGGACCACAAGGGCCCGCTAATCTATTACATCAACGCCCTGGGGCAAGTGCTGACGCCCGAGTCCCGATGGGGGGTGTGGTGGCTGGAAGTGGTCGCTGTCGGGGCAGCGGCCTGGTTGGGCTTTGCACTGATGCGGCGCGCTTTTGGATTGCAGGCAGCACTCTTCGGCTCGGTCGCCTGGATATTGGGTTTGCGGGCTGTACTGGATGGGGGCAACCTTGTAGAAGAGTATGCCTTGCCGCTACAATTTGCGGCCCTGTATTTCTTCTGGCGAAGTCGGAACTCAGCCAACCCGTGGAATGAAGTTGGTATTGGAATAATGTCTGCCCTGGCCTTTTTATTGCGTCCCAACATCATTGGTATTCCAACTGCAATCATGCTTGTCTTGATATGGCAATTTGTGCGCGGACGAGATAGGCGGATTCTTTACCAGATTGCTGTGATCCTTGGGTCTATCCTAAGCATCTTATTAATCGTTAGTGCTTATTTTGCTGCGCAGGGCGCATTACCCCAGCTTTGGGACAATGTCTTTACTTACAATTTCGTTTACTCGGCCAGCAACTGGGGGGCGCGCTTAATTTCTTTGGAGGGGGCTTTCGAACTGTTGACTGCTTTGAGCGTCTTCAGCGTTGGAGGTTGGGTCCTGTTATTCGGCTGTTTGCGCAACTATAAAGAAGACGGAGGTCAAAGGCAGTTCCTGGCAGTTTTGTTGCTGGCTTTCCCTCTCGAGTTGGCGTTAGTCTCTTTTGCAGGCCGTAGTTTCCCACACTACTACATGTCGCTGCTGCCCGTGTCAGCTTTATTAAACGCCTTCCTCATATTCCACATCAATGAGAACCTCAAGGAAAGTTCGCCACTTCATCTCAAGAAGGGGCTGGCTGTGGCTTTGTTGCTTGGCGTGGTCGTGGGTGCTTTTCAGAATGTGCGCCTACCTGCACAACAATTAGCAAGTCAGCTATCCAGTGGGCGGCCCCTGGTGGACCTGCCCAATTCTTACATGGGACCTTTCCTTGCCTACACGGAAGAAAACTTGACCGAAGAAGATACTCTGGTGGTGTGGGGCAGCGAACTGGCAGCCAACTGGCTAAGTGGCTACGAAAACCCGACGCGCAGCATTTACCAGATCCAGTTCTTCAGCACCCCAGGCTATCCCACCAAAGCACTGGGCGAAGAGCTTTACAATGACATCCTGGAGAACAAGCCTGTGATCATTGATGCCTCGGTAAGCATCCAGGGCTTTCGCTCCTTTGGCGTGCGCCTGGGCAATGTGCCCGGTGAGATACGCCCCGTTTATGACTACGTAAAACGATTTTACGAACGCGTGGATGTGATCGACCCCTATGGATGGCCGGTGTATCGTTACGTGGGCCCGAGTGATAATTAGATGACAAACAATACTGAAGTCTTGGCCCTTATTCCCGCCCGCGGTGGCTCCAAGAGCATCCCACGCAAGAATGTGCATGCCTTCGACGGGCATCCACTGATCGCCTACAGCATTGCATCAGCATTAGCGGCTGAGACTGTGACGCGTGTGATCGTGTCTACCGACAACGAAGAAATCGCCGAGGTATCCAAAAGATATGGCGCCGAGGTGCCTTTTACGCGCCCGGATGAACATGCCCAGGACGAGACCCCAGATTTGCCGGTCTTCCAGCATGCTTTAGAGTGGCTGGCAGAGAACGAAGATTACAAACCTGACATTGTTGTGCAATTGCGCCCGACCTCGCCCCTGCGGCGTTTGGAGCACATCGATAATGCAGTCTTGCGCCTGGCCGAGCGCAGGGATGTGGATGCCGTGCGCACAGTGTGTGTACCTTTCCAAAACCCTTTCAAGATGTGGACTATTGGGCAGGACGGAGTCATGCAGCCCCTCATGCAAACCGAGTTCAAAGAGCCGTATAATATGCCGCGCCAGGCTTTGCCCGACGTGTACTGGCAGACCGGTTACGTGGATGCCGTGTGGGCTGACACGATACTCAATAAAGATTCAATGACCGGAGACCGCATCCTGCCATTAGTGATCGACGCCAGTGATTGGATCGACATCGATGCACCGGATGACTGGCGACGTGCGGAAAGATTCCTGGAAAGCGGTGAGATCACGATGGAAGAATTAGGTTATCAGGTAACGGAGAAGGCTTAATGCCCGAAATTAGAATTGGTGATCGCCTGATCGGCGATGGACACCCTGCTTACATCATCGCCGAGATCGGCGTCAACCATAACGGCATTTTTGAATTAGCCATCGAGCTTATCGACGCGGCAGCGCGTTCAGGGGTGGACGCCGTCAAATTCCAGAAACGTAGCCTCGATAAGATATATCCCAAGAAGTACCTGGACAATGCCAACGTGGGTGAGAAGAACCTCAACTACCTTCTACCCATCCTGCAACAGGTCGAGCTATCTGACAAGCAGTATTACAAACTGGCCGAATACAGCAAAGGCAAAAGCGTGACCTTCATGTGCTCGGCTTTTGATGCTGACAGTGCTGACTTCCTGGAAGACCTGGACATCCCCGCTTACAAGATCGCCTCTGCGGACATGATCAATTTGCCATTGCTGGATCATGTCGCCAAAAAGGGCAAACCCATGATCCTGTCTACGGGCATGTCACGCATGGAAGAGGTGGAGATCACGGTCAATTTCCTGAAAGAGCGCAACGTCGAGTTCGCCTTGCTGCACTGCAACAGTGCCTACCCGGCAGCCTTCGAAGACATCAACCTGCGCTTCATGGACAAGTTGCGCAGCTTTGGCGTGCCAGTGGGTTACTCGGGACACGAGCGCGGCATTTCTGTATCCACGGTAGCCTCGGCCATGGGCGCCAGCATCATCGAACGCCACATCACTCTGGATCGCACCATGGACGGCCCTGACCACGCCTCCAGCCTGGAGCCGCATGGCTTTGGCAAACTGGTGCGCGATATCCGCCAGATCTCTTCTGCGATGGGCACGGGCGAAGAAAAGTTCATGTCGCGTGGCGAGATACTCAACCGCGAAGTATTGGCCAAGAGTTTGGTGGCAGCTCGCGATGTAAAGACCGGTGAAACCATCACCCCCGATATGATCGCCGTGAAAGGGCCTGGTCAAGGCTTATCGCCGCAACGCTACGACGACCTGGTTGGACGTGAAGCGGTGCGCGATATTCCCGAAGATGAGATGTTCCTGGACATCGATCTGGGTGAACAAGTGGCATTGGACGTGGAACACACATTGCCCATGGAATGGGGCTTCGTGGTGCGCTACAGCGATTACCAGCCCATGCTGCAATACCAGCCCAAAATCCTGGAATTCCATTTCACGGATAAAGACCTGGATGACGAATACGACGGGCAGGATCACGACATGGGCCTCGTGGTACACGCGCCTGAATTCTGGGGCAACCATCTTGTGGACCTGTGCACCTTTGATGAACAGCAGCGCAAGGCATCTGTAGAACTCTTGCAGAAAGCCATAGACGTGACGCGCCATAATCTGGCCGCTCATTTTGTGGGCACGCCCAAAGTAGTGGTGCACCCGGGCGCAGCCAGCCTGGATAGCCCAATAGAGGACCGCAAAAGGCTATATGACAACCTGGATGAATCCATGCAGGCCCTGGACACAGATGGGGTGGAACTGCTGATCGAGAACCTGCCGCCGCACCCCTGGTACTTTGGCGGCCAGTGGCTGACCAATGCCATGATGGACGCCTACGAGATGCGCGAGTTCCTGGAGCCGCGCGGCCTGAAGATGTGCTACGACACCTCACACCACAAGCTGTACTGTAACTGGGCGCACGTGGATTTTTACGAGCAGGTTGCTGTGTTACTGCCCTATATCTCACACCTGCATTTATCGGATGCAGCGGGGCTGGATGGTGAGGGTTTGCAGGTGGGTGAGGGCACGATTGATTGGGTGCATTTCTTTAAAGTGGTGCAGAGCTATCATGGCACGATGATCCCTGAAATATGGCGCGGACACCAGCGCGGCGGTGAAGGTTTCCTAATCGCCCTCAACCGGCTCTCCGAAGCCTACTTCCAGGCTCAGGAAGAAATCCGCTCCCAGGCAGGGGATTAGACTTCTGTGGCAGCACGACTAAAAAATAAAGAACTGGATGCAATCAACCGACAGTATATTCTAGTTGAAGGTAACGAAGAAGAACACTGGGAGGTTTATCACGAAGCCGCTGACTATTACAGAGCTCTTTCTCCGCACTTATCTGTGGAGGAAGTGATAGATGGTTTTTTAAATGGAACAATAATGTTGCAGCGTAACTTATCCGGCCATATGGTTAACGAACAGTTCTTTGATGAAGCTTATATTCCGGTAATGATCGATTCAATTACCAAAGATCGTTTATCAAACAATTCTCATTTTCTGCACTTTTTGTCTAGGAAACTGCCAGTTGAAGAAATGCGCGATTTGATTTTAGTTTCATTAGAGAGCAAAATCTCGCAAGTGCGAAATGTCGCCCTCCAATTGGTTTCCCACCACAAAATTGCTGAGGCTGAAGACAAGGCCAGAGAGATGCTAAACGATCCCGAATTGTTTGTGAGAGATTCAGCCAAGAGAGCAGTTGAGAGCTTAGGAAAAACCAATAACTTTCACTCTGAATAATTTATTGATGCTAAAACTTTACTGGTACACAATGGTCAACCGCTGGCGCTTGTTCTGGCTGACGCGGGATGTGGCGCGGCAGGCGCAGGTGGATGGCGATCAAAAGCCCGTGATCTTCTTCAACGCCTCAGCGCGTATTCACGGTCTGAGCTTAAATGCTGCCTTTCAGTTGCTGGCAGCCTGGGGCCTGCGGCTTTCCGGTATTCCAGTGGTGCATTTTGTGTGTCAGGCAGGCATGAGCCGCTGTGTGCTGGGCACCAACCGCGATGACGCCAGCGAGTCACTGCCCTGCGCGCCCTGCGTGGCGCAATCGAAGCGGCTATACCGCGGGGCCGATGTGCGCTGGTTTAGTTTTGATGAGAGCACAACCCTTGTACAATCGTTGTTGGGCCTGTCGCTGGATGAACTATGCAACTACGAACATGAGGGCGTGCCTTACGGGGAGATAGTGTTACCCTCGCTGCGCTGGATATTGCGGCGACATCATTTAGAAGACAACGAGGCCAACCGTTTCCTGTTGCGCCAATACATCCTTTCAGCATACCGTGTGGGGCAGGAGTTTGCAGTCCTACTGGATAAAGTGAAGCCCAGCACGGTAGTGGTGTTTAACGGCATCATGTACCCGGAGGCGATGGCTAAGCGGGTGGCTGAGGAGCGCGGCATACACGTGATCACACATGAAGTTGCCTTCCAGCCATTTTCTACATTCTTCACTGATGGCGAGGCCACCGCCTACCCTATTGAGATCCCCGAAGAATTCGAGCTTTCCACAGAGCAAAATACTGCATTGGATGCTTACTTATCCAAACGATTCCAGGGCGATTTCACCATGGCAGGCATTCGCTTCTGGCCGGAAATGCGCGAGCTGGATGAGGGCCTAATAAAGAAAATCGAAGCACATAAGCACTTGGTGCCGGTATTTACCAACGTGATCTTCGACACCAGCCAGGTGCACGCCAATACCGTCTTCCCGCACATGTTCGCCTGGCTGGACCAGATATTGGAAACTATCAAAGGTCATCCGGAAACATTATTCGTGATCCGTGCCCACCCAGATGAAATGCGCCCCGGCACCCAAAAGGCAGCGCGGGAGCACGTGGCGGGCTGGGTAGAAAAGCATGGCGTTGTTGAACTACCGAATGTAGTCTTTATTGGCTCAGAGGAGTACATCAGCTCGTACGCCCTGATTCGGCGGGCCAAATTCGTGATGGTCTACAATTCGTCCATCGGCTTGGAAGCCACCCTGCTGGGCGCGCCGGTGTTGTGTGGCGGTAAGGCGCGTTTCACACAATATCCCGCGGTTTTCTTCCCGCAGAGTGAGAAGGCGTATAAACGCAAGGCTGAGGAATTCCTGGAAGCCAAAGAGATCGACGTGCCGGATGAGTTCATGCATAATGCGCGGCGCTTCCTCTATTACCAGAACTGGCGCACAGCATTGTCTTTTGAGGATTTCCTGCAAGCCCACCCACGTAAAGGTTTCGTGCGTTTGAAGGCTTTTGATGTGCAGCAATTGCGAGCTAAAAATTCGAAAGCCGTACGAGTAATCCGTGATGGCATTGTCAATGATGGTTCGTTTCTGGTATAAAACGAAGTCTATTTGAACGGAGCAAGTATATTGGAAACTACAGATACACAAATAACTGATAAGGTCCGCGACGTACTTGCGGCTACATTTAATGTGGATGCCAGTGAAGTCAGTCCTGAATTGGAATTCGGCGATCTGCCCCAATGGGATTCGATGGGCCACATGGATGTGATGATGGCACTGGAAGAGAGCTTTGGCTTCGAGATCAACGCTGAAACCATTAGCGACCTAACCAGTATCGCATTGATCGTTGAACACGTGAACAGAAAGAAATGAGCGAGCACACACTGGAAATCACACCGGAGATCACTATTCCCGAACACCTGACGGGGCAGGTGCAGGCGCGGCTAGCATACGTGGATGAATGGATCACAGGCGCGGAAGTGACAACAAGTGGCGACCAGATCGTTTTGCAGGTCAAAGCCGCCCCAGACGAGGCACGCAGCGACGAATTGAACGCCAAGGTGCAGAGCGTGGTCAACGAGATGGCGCGCGGCAGCTTCAAGCCCAAGGTTGAGATACTCGAAGACCATCTGGATAGACCTACCAGCTATAGCAAAGACCCGATGGATGAGTTACTGGCGCGCGGCGAGGTTTCCGAAGAGGGCACCGGCATGTTCACCTTCGGGCCGTTGATGAGCCGCCTGATCGATTATCTGGAAGGGCGCTTCCTCGAATTAGCGGATTCCTTTGATGCCCAACCTTACCGCTTCCCCACCCTGATGTCGGCCAAATTCCTGGGGCGGGCGGATTACTTCCGGGCCTTCCCCCATTCCCTAACCTTCGCCACACATCTGCGCGAAGATTTGGAGATCATCAGCGCCTTTTCCAAAGATGCCGCCTATGAGGAAGATGGCCTGAATGTATCGCCGGAAATCTTCTCCAAGATCCAGGCTTTGCTTTCCCCGGCAACCTGCTATCACCTGTATTTTTCACTGGCCGACAAACCGTTGCCCAATGGGGAACTGACAGCTACTGCCGTGGGCAACTGCTTCCGCTACGAGTCCACCAACCTGACTTCGCTGGAGCGCATGTGGAACTTCTCCATGCGTGAAGTGATCTTCGTGGGCAGCAAGGATTTTGTGCTGGAGAACCGCGAACAGGGCCGCCAGCGCATGCAGAGCGTGTATGAGGAGTTGGGCCTGGCTTACATGGTGGAGAGCGCCAACGACCCCTTCTTCGTGGGCGAGTTCCGCAAGCAGGCCGCATTCCAGAATGCCTTCCAACTGAAGTTCGAGATACGCGCCTGCCTGCCTTTCAAGGACAGCACGCTGGCGGTGGGTTCGTATAACTACCACCAGGATTTCTTTGGGCGCCACATGAACATCACCCTGCCGGATAGTTCCCCGGCCCATACAGGCTGTGTAGCCTTTGGGCTGGAACGCTTTGCTTATGCCTTCCTGGCACAGCACGGCCTGGACCCGGCCAACTGGCCCGAGGCTGTACGCGAGGCGCTGTCTTGAGTGAATTGAATTTCAGGGAGGCCAGCGCAGAAGACCTACCCGCGGTGGCCAAACTGTGGGGAAAACTGGATGCATTCCATCGCCAACTGGGTTTGGCCTTCCCTGAAACCGAAGAAGCGGAGCAAGCATGGATCAATTCCATCGAGCGCACTTTAGGGCGTTTCAGTTTCGTGTGGCTGGCTGAACAAGACGAGACTCCCCAGGCATTTTTGATGGGTCGCTACAAACGCCTGCCAGAAACGCTGGGGGGGGTATTCGTGGGCGAGATCAGCGACCTGTACGTGGATGAGAGCCTGCGAGGAAAGCAGGTGGGGGCGCGGCTGGTAGAACTGGCGGTGAAGAAGTTCAAGGAACTGGATGTGCATTCAGTTGAAGTACAGATCCTGGCGGGCAATGAAGGTGCGCTGGAGTTCTGGCACAAACACGGTTTTGAAGATGAGCTGACCCAAGTGCGCATGGTTTTGGAATAGAAACCCTTTCCCTATGTCCATCCCCACAGTTACACAATCTCAAGTCGCTAATCTCCTGAAGGAACTTGGCATACAACCTGGTGACGGCTTATTAGTACATTCTGCACTGCAATTCCTGGGCAGGCCGGAGAATGGCCCGCAAACCTATCTGGATGCGCTGTTTGAAGTATTAGGTACTGAGGGCACAATCGTTGTTCCTACCTTCAACTTCGGTTTTGCGCGCGGAGAGGATTATGACCCTGACACCGCCCCGGCAGAGCATATGGGTGTCTTCTCCGAATACGTGCGCCAACAGACCGATGCAAAGCGCACTAGCCACCCAATGCAATCGTTGGCAGTAGTGGGCAAATATGCTGCCGAACTCGCCGGACTGAACACGCCCTCAGCCTTTGATGATGGCTCGGCTTTTGACCGCATGCTGCAACTGGATTTCAAACTGTTATTACTGGGCGCGGATGTGCAGGCCGCCTCGATCGTGCATTACAGTGAGCAGCGCGCCAAGGTTCCTTACCGTTATTGGAAGGATTTCAAAGGCAAGATCAACACGGATGGGGAGTGGCAAACTCAAAGCTACCGTATGTTCGTGCGCGACCTGGAGCTGGATCCACAATTACGCCTGAAGCCCATCGAAGAGACTTTAAAAGCCAAGGGGCAATGGCAGGTGCAAAAGCTCAACTTCGGTGAATTAGCCTTATGTAGGCTGGAAGATTTTGTAGCAACTACCGATGATTTATTGCATGATGACCCCTGGGCTTTGATCAGCAACAAAGAGGATATTAAAGTCTAGTCACTATGTCTTCAATGATCGAACTCATCAATGAAATATGGCAACTGAAGCGCGAGATCGTTTCGGATGACTACGACCACGCTTTATATCGCCTGGCCGAAGAAGTGCCCATGACCATCCACGAATATCCTACGGGCACGTCGGTGTGGACCTGGACGGTACCGGAGAAGTGGACCTGCCACGAGGTCTATTTGGAAACGCTGGATGGGGAACGGCTAATTGATTACGTCGACCACCCCCTCCACGTAGTGTCTTATTCGCTGCCCTTTGAGGGAGAAATCAGCCGAGAGGAGTTGTTTGAACATCTGCATGTACATCCCCATTTGCCAGATGCCATCCCTTTTGTGTTCAAGTATTACCAGCGCGATTGGGGCTTGTGCTGCACGCAGGAATTAAAAGACAGCCTGACCGACGAAAAATATCGTGTGGTCATCCGCACGTCTTTTGATGAGGGGACACTGAAGGTTGGGGAGGTGGTTGTCCCTGGCCAGCGAGAAGAGTGTTTTGTGCTGGCCGCGCACCTGTGCCACCCGCACATGGTTAATGACGACCTCACGGGTGTGGTGGTGGGGTTGGATGTAGCTAAGGCTTTATTGGAAGGCCCCAAACCTAAATACACTTACCGCATCCTGTTCCTACCGGAGACAATCGGTTCTGTATCCTACCTCAGCCACAATGAAGACCTGATCCCCAACATGGTGGGCGGGCTGTTCCTCGAGATGCTGGGCAACGACGCGCCACTGGCTTTGCAACAGTCCTTCCAGCCGAAGAGTCCCACAGACAAGGCTTTGGTGGCCTTTTTCAAGGATATTAACTCCGAGAATCATGTGGGACCGTATCGCAGCATCATTGACAACGATGAGCGCCAGTTCAACTCTCCGGGAGTGCGCGTACCCATGCTTTCACTGTCACGGGTGGAGAATCCAGCCTCACCCGATTCGCGCTTTCAACCCTACCCGGAATATCACTCCAGTCATGACACACCCGAGATCGTGACCCAGGCGCGACTAGAAATCGCCCGCGATACAGTGTTGGCGATGATACGAGCAAATGACAGCAGGACGTATGTGGTCAACAAATTCAAGGGCGAGGTCTTTGCTTCGGGAGCGGGTATCTGGGTAGATTACCGCGTCAACCCGGAAGGGCACCGCCGTTTGTTCCAGATCATGGAGCGTTGTGATGGCCAAAGCACTGTGGCAGATATCGCCCTGGAACTGGATATCCCTTTTGAAGCAGTGGCAGAGATCGTGGCGCAGTTGGAAGAGAAAGACCTGGTCTACTTCAGTGATGTGCCAGTGGTGACAGATCCCCACAAGAGTACTTAGCGAACTCTGCGTTCTTTGCGTAAGAGAAATTTATCACGCTAAGTTCGATCATTAATTTAATATCGTCAATCGACCATACATCTGTGGTTAAATTCTAACTATGCTAAGAACTCCCTTGAAACAATTGCGCTGGCGTTGGCGACGTACCAATAAAGCCTTGCGCTGGGGCAAAAAAATGCAAAACGCCCCCATCGTCTTTGGCAACGCCATGCCCAAGTCCGGCTCGCACCTGATCTACCAGGTGTTGAAAGGCCTGGACTCTTTAGGCCCTTTTGTCGTGCCCGGTTTCCCGCCAGTGACGCGCTCAGAAGCTAATCTGAATTTAGAAGAAGACGAAGTGTTGGCAAACATTCAAGCCCTGGGTGCGGGGGACATTGCCTACGGTTACGTACATGCCAGGGAGCCGTTCATCTCCGCGCTCACGCAGCCGGATGTTGCGACCGTATTCGTTTACCGTGACCCACGCGATGTTATCGTGTCACACGTTTTTTATGCCACCGATATGTATGACCAACACGGCATGAACACCTATTACAACGAAGAACTGGAGGATATGCAGCAGCGCATCCATGCTGCCATTGTGGGAGTGGATGAACCCGAGCACGAACTTTCCTCGATACGCACCAAATACGAGAAGTACATGGGATGGCTGGAGCAGCCGGAAGTGTTGAGCCTGCGCTACGAAGACCTGATCCAGGAAACCGAGAACAGCCTCAACCGTTTGCTGGACCACATCGAAAGCCGCGGTTACGTAACCCCTTACTTACGTGGAGTGGCAGTAGAAATTTTGCGGGAGGCTATCCGCCCCAAAGCATCCGGCACGTTCCGTAAGGGGCAACCCGGTGAGTGGAAAGAGCATTTCTCTGACGCCAACGTGGCGGCGTTTAAGGAGCATACGGGGGATTTGTTGGTAGGTCTTGGGTATGAGGAAAATAGTAACTGGTAATTCGTTATTGGTTATTGGAGATTAGGACTTCAAGGAACTATCCCCTATCTCCAGTCTCCAATTACTAATTACGAATGTCCTCCAGTATATTTGCGATGAAACAAACACTTAAACAAATCCGCCACCAATATCGCCGCATGCGCCAACAACAGCGTTTTGGTGAGTTGAACGCGCCCATACTGTTCGGTAATTCGTTCCCCAAGTCCGGCACGCATTTGCTCACCCAAGTCCTGGCAGGCTTTGCTGAATTGGGCCCGGTAGTGGACAGCGGCCTTCCCGCGGTGGTGACATTTGATGGGCCGACAGGTAAGCAACGAACAATAGAAGCTATCCTGAAAGACTTGCGGCGGTTCCAACCAGGGGACGTGGGCTATGGGCATTTGCACGCCCTGCCGGAAGTGGTGGATTTACTGTGCAGTGAAGGTGTCGCCCCCTTCTTCATTTACCGCGACCCGCGTGATGTGGTCGTGTCGCACGTCTTTTACGTCACGGAGATGGCCCCTGAACATGTGCACCACAGCTATTACAAAAATGAGTTGAGCAGCTTCGACGAGCGTTTGCGCACCAGCATCCTGGGGCGACCAGAGTTAGACATCTCCTTCCCGGATATCCGTACCCGTTTTGAACCTTATTTGGAGTGGCTGCATCACGAAGAAGTATTGAGTATCCGTTTTGAAGATTTCATTGAACAACCGCAGGAAATCTTAGGCCGCGTATTTGACCATGTCTCATCTCGCGGCTTTGTTTATAACGGGGAACGTGAAGCTGCCATTCAACTCCTGCGAGAACGCATAGCCCCAAAACGCTCACCCACCTTCCGCAGCGGCAAAACGGGTGCATGGCGTGAGCATTTCAACGCCGAACATACGGCACTTTTCAAAGAGGTTACGGGGGATTTGTTGGAAGTATTAGGATATGCGAGAGATAGTGATTGGTAATTAGTTATTAGTAACAGGTTACTATCGACTTTGCCTGAATTACAAATTGCTGTTTACCCCCTGTGGCTTTGTGTCTCTGTGGTTTAATTAATAAATCATGCCCCCCCGAGCATCCATCGTAATCCGTGCCTTTAATGAAGCCCAACATATCGGCCGTTTGCTGGATGGTATTCAACAGCAGACCCAGAAAGATGTGGAGATCATCCTGGTGGATTCGGGCTCTACAGATGATACAGTAGCTATTGCCCAGGGTTTTCCCATCCGGCTGGTGACCATTCGGCCCGAGGATTTTACATTTGGCAAGTCTCTTAATCTGGGCATCGCGCAGGCCAAAGGCGAGTTCGTGGTCATGGCCAGCGCCCACGTCTATCCGGTGGATGAATACTGGCTGGAAAAATTACTGGCTCCCTTTGAAAATAATGCAGTGGCTTTGAGTTATGGCGCACAGCGCGGCGCGGATACGACCAAATTCAGCGAACACCAGCATTTCTTCGAATGGTTCCCAAAGGAGAACAACCCCCTCCAAGAACATCCTTTTTGCAACAACGCCAATGCCGCCATCCGGCGCTCTTTGTGGCAGCAGCACCCTTATGACGAAACCCTGACCGGGCTGGAGGACATCGCCTGGGGCAGTTGGGCGGTGGAGCAGGGCCACAAGCTAGCATACGCGGCAGAAGCAGCCATCATCCACGTGCACAATGAACGCCCGCGGCAGGTTTACAACCGCTACCGCCGTGAGGCCATAGCGCTGAAACAGATCCTGCCCAAGAGTAAGTTCAGCCTGCGCTATTTTATTAGCCATTATTTACGTTACGCAATAAAAGACCTGCTAGCAGCGTTTCGGCAACGGGTGCTTTGGCGGCAATTTCTATCCATCCTGCAATTTCGTTTATTGCAATATTGGGGCACTTACCGCGGCTACCAACATGCCGGGCCACTTACACAGGAACTCAAACAGACCTTTTACTATTCGCCAAAAGCCCTCGGACCCCATAAGCCCTCCAACCCAAAATCACCGGTTCTCAACCAATGACCACTATCGCTGCGCTTGTCCCCATGCGCCACTCTTCCGAGCGGGTGCCCGGCAAGAACTATCGCCCCATGGCCGGTAAGCCGCTATTCCATCACATCATCGCTACCCTGCAAAAGGTGCCTGAAATCGGCCAGATCGTGGTGGATACCGACAGCTCCACAATCATGGATGGTTTGCAGGAACATTTCCCAGAGGTTGTGCGCCTGGAACGCCCCGCACATTTACGTGATGGCGAGATACCCATGAACGAAGTGCTGCTGCACGATACCGCTCAGGTCGAGGCTGATTTTTACTTGCAAACCCACTCGACCAACCCGCTGTTGCGGGCGGAGACGATCTCAAAGGCCATTCAGGCATTCCTAAAGAATCAACCGGAGGCGGATTCCTTATTCGCCGTGACGCCCATGCAGACGCGCCTGTATTGGGAGGGCGGCAAAGCCATCAACCATAATCCAACAGAGTTGCTGCGCACGCAAGACCTGCCGCCAGTGTTTGAAGAGAATTCCTGCATATATATCTTCAGCCGGGCAATCCTGGTAGAGCACAACCACCGCATTGGCCCCAAGGCCATGATGTTCCCCATCGACCCTGACGAAGCCTGGGACATTGATGAGGAATTGGACTTTGAGGTTGTGGAGTTCTTGCTGGAAAAGAGAAGGTCCTAAGTCCTTTGTCCTAAGTCGATCCCTTATAATCTCCAGTTACCAGTCTTCAATCCCTAATTACCAAATCCAAACCTCTAACGTTACAATTAACCATCATGCCCAACGTACTCCTCTCTGCCCCTTACATGCTGCCCTTTGTGGAGCGCTTCGAGCCTGTATTTGAACACTACGGCCTGGATGTCATTATTGCTGATGTAGAAGAGCGCCTGGAAGAAGATCACCTGCTGGCCTACGCGGGGCAGTTCGATGGGGCAGTATGTGGGGATGACCGCTTCACGGAGCGGGTCATCGAAGCCTGCCTACCGCGCCTCAAGGTAATCTCCAAGTGGGGCACCGGCATTGACTCGATTGACAAAGAAGCAGCCACCAACCACGGTGTGATGGTCGGCAACACACCCAACGCCTTCACCGTGCCGGTGGCGGATACGGTTCTGGGGTACATGTTAGCTTTTGCTCGTCGCCAACCCTGGATGGATGTCCAGATGAAAGCCGGTCAATGGGAGAAGATCCCGGGGCGGGCGTTAAGTGAATGTACGCTGGGTGTGATCGGGGTAGGCAACATCGGCAAAGCCGTGCTGCGCCGAGCGCAGGCCTTTGGCATGACCCTGATAGGCAACGACATCATAAAAATTGACCAGGATTTTGTGGATGGATTGGGAATACAGATGACCAGCCTGGATGATCTGCTCGCCAGGGCCGACTTCATCAGCCTGAATTGCGACCTTAACCCCACCAGCCAGCACATCATCAACCACGATAGTTTATCCCTGACGCAGCCGCATGCGGTGTTGATCAACACAGCCCGGGGGCCGCTAGTTGACGAAACGACGCTGGTCGAAGCGCTGCAAAACAAGCAACTTGCCGGGGCAGCCCTGGACGTTTTCGAACACGAGCCTTTGCCAGACGACAGCCCCTTACGCACGATGGACAATGTGATGTTAGCTCCCCACAATTCCAACTCCAGCCCCACCGCCTGGGAAGCCGTGCATTGGAACACCATCCGCAACTTATTGAAGGGGCTTGATATCCCTCACGAGGACCTTGACCCACAAATGTATCCAGCAAACAAAGAGACAACCACATGACCGACACACGTACTCTACTCATCACCGGCGCGGCCGGCGGCATCGGACAGGCTACCGTATTACACTTTGCGAATCAGGGCTGGCGTGTGATCGGCGTGGACCGCGCCGAATTCCCCAGTGACTTTCCCCAAGATGGACACTTCATCCAAAACGATATTGCTGATCCTGCAAATTATGAAGCCATCTTCCAGCAGGTAGCGGACTTCACCGACGACCTGCACGCCCTGGTCAATAATGCCGCCGTACAAATCGCCAAACCTCTATTAGAAACATCCTTAGAGGATTGGGAAGAGGTCATGAACGTCAACGTGCGGGCTGCTTTCCTGATGACACAGGAAGCCTACCCACTGCTCAAACCAGCCCAGGGAGCGGTAGTCAATGTGTCCTCGGTGCATGCTGTGGCAACCTCGGCAGACATCGCTACCTACGCCGCCAGTAAAGGGGCGATGATGGCGCTGACCCGCGCCATGGCCATCGAGTTCGCGCCCGACAATGTACGCGCCAACGCCATTTTGCCGGGAGCCGTCGATACCGGCATGCTGCGCGATGGCCTATCGCGTGACCACGTCTCGGGCGGTAGTGTGGAAGAGCGCCTGGATGACCTTGCCAGCAAGACAGTTATCCAACGCGTCGGTACACCGGAGGAGATCGCTGCAGCTATTTATTTCCTGGCAGACAACGAGCAATCCTCCTTCATGACAGGTCAACCCTTGATCGTGGATGGTGGTGCCACGACGCGCTTGAGCACGGAATAATAAGTTGAGGATTTAAGGCTGGCTTGGCGTACTTTGCATGATTCAACCTAACTCACGCTAAGATCGAAAAGTACAAATCAGAAATTAGATGAAAGCAACGATAGAATCCATCACCCCCGCTCCCGTTTGGAACGCTGCCCGAAACACCTGGTTAGCGCTCAACCATGCCAGCCAGTGGCCCTTGGCCACCCTGCACCCCTGGCGGCGCAGCAGCATCCGGCAGTTGGCTGCATACAAGGATAAACACAAGGGCCAGCGTGCTTTTATCTTGGGAAACGGGCCCAGCCTGAAACAGACTGACGTGTCCAGATTGAAGGATGAGTTCACCTTCGGCATGAACCGCGTGTACCTGGCCTTCCCTGACTGGGGCTTTCATACCAGCTATTTCGCCTCCATTAACAGTCTGGTCATTGAGCAGTGTGCCCAGGACATCCGCGAACTGCCCATGCCCAAGTTTCTTTCCTGGCGCTCACGCCATTTGATCGAACCCACGGAAGACACCATGTTCCTGCACAGCACCTATACCAGCCCCAAGTTTTCTAAGGATGTGCGCGGTCGGGTGTGGGAAGGCGCCACGGTGACCTACGTGGCCCTGCAATTGGCCTTTCACATGGGCTTTGAAACCGTGATCCTGATTGGTGTGGACCACAGCTTCAAGTCCAGTGGGCAGCCCAATACTACAGTGGTGTCGCAGGGGGATGACCCCGACCATTTTGATGCGGACTATTTTGGCAAAGGCTTTCGCTGGCAGTTGCCCGACCTGGATACTTCCGAAGTGGGTTATCACATGGCGCGCCAGGCTTATGAAGCCGACGGGCGTAAGGTCCTGGACGCCACGATTGGTGGCAAGTTGACCGTTTTCCCCAAAGTCGAGTATGATTCGCTGTTCTGATTTCGACTGAAGAACAGAGAGTATTATGGCAACTGAAGTCACCTCCGCCAAGAAAATTAGCGAATCTTCTAAATCATTTAGCCAATTATGGACGCGCCCGGGCTTCTGGCCCACGCTGGCCCTGATCGGCCTGCTGGCCCTGGGGCTGGCGTTACGTCTGGTAGACCTCACCGACCCCCCTTTTGATTTCCATCCCACACGCCAGTTCCGGGGAGCGATGGTGGCGCGCAGCCTATATTACAGCGTTTTGCCCTCCAGTGACCCCAACATCCAGGCCACTGCGCTGGGCATGCGCGATCAGGTGGTGGAATACGAACCACCCTTTTTAGAAGCCATTGTTGTGGCCGGTTACCTGCTGACGGGCGGTGAGAATCTGTGGGTGGCGCGCATTGTGACATCAGTATCCTGGGTGCTGGGGGGGCTGGTGCTGTATCTGTTGGCCAAACGCACCGTGGGCATTGGCGGGGCGCTCATTGCCACAGCCTATTACCTCTTTTTGCCATTTTCCGTTTATGCGAGTCGCTCTTTCCAGCCCGACCCCTTCATGGTCATGTGGGTGCTCTTCACCATGTACGCCGTATACCGCTGGTCAGAAGAGCGGACCTGGAAATGGGCCATTACTACAGCTGTGTTAGCTGCTGTCTCGGTGCTGGTCAAGGTCGTGGCGGCCTATCTGATCGGCGGGATGATGGTGGGGGTGGTGCTGGCAACCTTGCCTATTCGCGAAGCCTTGCGCGACCGTCAGGTGTGGGCCATGGGCCTCATCATGGTGGTCTTCCCCGGCGTGTATTACATTTTTGGCATCAGCGGCAGTTCCTCCAATTACCTGGAGAACTGGGTCTTTGCGCTTATGCCCCTGATCCTTGAACCGGCCTTTTACGTGCGCTGGATGAACCGCCTCAACAGTTTAATCGAGCTGGCACCCTTGATGGCCGGGGCCGCGGGTGTGCTCATCGCCCAGGGACGCCTACGCGCTATGTTGATCGGTCTGTGGGTAGGTTACATCATCTATGGCTTGACACTGCCCCACCAGACCACCACGCACAGCTACTATCACATTCAACTTGTGCCCATTGTGGCGCTGTCACTGGCTCCGGTGGCCCAACTGGTGGTTGACCGCGTGTGGCAGGAGAAACGTTTCTGGCGTTTGGCGTTTATCGGCGTGATGGCGCTGACCATCGCTTACCCGGCCTGGATCGCGCGCTCCACCATGTTGGGTGAAGATCACAGCCATGAGCCGCCTTACTGGGAATCAATCGGGGAGATTGTCCCTGATGACGGTAAGACCATGGGCCTGGTGCAACAGTACGGCCATCTATTGATCTATTACGGCTGGGAGAACGTCAAGCTGTGGCCGGTGACGGGCGAGCAAAGGCTGGCAGAACTGCGCGGTGCAGAAGAGGTCGAATTCGTGACCGAATTCAAGGACCGTACCGAAGGGGTGGATTACTTCCTGGTGACGGCCTTCGGCCAGCTCAACCAGCAAGAGCAGCTCAAAGACTACCTCTACACCAACTTCCCTATTTTGGATGAAGGTAATGGTTACGTGCTCTTTGACCTGCGCGGCCAGGAACCTAAGTAAGTCACGTATCCAAGACTGATGCCTGACGGCAAACTACGCCCCCTTATTTCCATCATCACACCTTCCTACAACCAGGCAGCTTATCTCGAAGCCACCATCCGATCCGTCTTAGAGCAGGATTACTCCAATATCGAGTATATGGTGATCGACGGGGGGGCGAATGATGGCAGCCGGGATATCATCAAACGATATGCAGAGCATTTGGCCTACTGGGTTTCGGAAGCGGATGAGGGTCAGGCCGATGCCATCAACAAAGGTTTTGCCCGCGCCAGTGGCAAGTATGTCGCCTGGCTGAACTCGGATGACGTTTACCGCCCGGGAGCAGTGAGCAGGGCGGTGGAAATGTTAGAGGCTGACCACGAGTTGGGCCTGGTCTACGGTCAGTTGGACTCAATTGATGCGCAGGGGAAAGTGTTCAATACCATCACCTATCAAAATTATGATCTGCTTGACATGCTGGCGTTCCGTATTATTGGCCAGCCCAGCGTGTTCATGCGGCGTACCGTGCTAGATGAAGCCGGGTCCCTCGACCTGGGTTATAAATATTTGCTGGACCACCATTTGTGGATACGCATGGCCCAGCAAAGCAAAATGACTTACGTGCCCGAGGTATGGGCGGCGGCGCGCCACCACGAAAGCGCCAAGAATGTAGCCCAGGCAGCGGGTTTTGGGGCAGAAGCTTACCGCATACTGGAATGGGCACAAGGTAACCCCGAATTAGCGTCGCTGATCGAGCAGAACCAGCGTAAGGTCAGGGCCGGGGCTTATCGCCTTGATGCACGCTATTTGCTGGATGGTGGAGAATTTAGTCAATCCATGAGAGCCTATTGGCAGGCTTTTTCACAGCAGCCCGGATACGCCCTGCAACATTGGAAACGTATTCTGTATGCTTTGGCTGGTGTTTTCGGTATCGCGCATTGGTTGGATAGACTACGATAATCCGCAGATGAACACAGATAAACGCAGATATTCGATTTCTTTGTGTAACTCAGTGGCCTTGGTGTCTCTGTGGTGAATACGGATACAAAACATCCTGTACTCGTCACCGGCGCACACCGCTCCGGCACGACCTGGGTGGGCATGATGCTGGCTGCTTCGGGTGAGTTCGCTTACGTCAGTGAGCCGCTTAACGTGTGGCACCGGCCAGGGGTGATGAAAGCAGACGTACCACACTGGAATCAATACATATGTGAGGATAACGAAGCTGAATATTTGAGCGCTTTTCAGGACACCCTGCGTTTGCAGTATCTGTGGTGGGAAGAGTTCAAGTCCTTGCGCACTTTCAAAGACATCGGGCGCATGATGCGCGACAGTTTTCGCTTCACCTGGGGCCGTATGGCGGGACAGCGGCCTTTGCTTAAAGATCCCTTTGCCGTCTTCTCAGCACACTGGTTTGCAGAGAGACTGAACGCGCAAGTTGTCATCACGTTGCGGCATCCAGCAGCCTTTGTGAGCAGCCTCAAGCGTCTGGGCTGGACCTTCAACTTCCAGCATTTACTCCAACAGCCTTTGTTGTTGCGTGATTGGCTGGGGCCGTATGAGGAACAGATGCGGACCGCCGACAAAGCTCCGGATGACCTCATCAATCGCGCCAGCCTGTTATGGTCATTGATCTATCGCGTCGTCCATCAAATGCAAGAGCAGCACCCAGATTTCGAAGTCGTGCGGCACGAGACACTATCGCTTGAACCCATAAAGGAATTCGAAAAGCTCTATTCAGCCCTGGACATCCCCTTTACCGTACAGGCCAAAAACACCATCCAAAAAGCCACCGGTGCGGCTAACCCCAGTGAGGTCTCCAAAAGCAATATCTACGCCACCAGCCTGGACAGCCGCGCCAACCTCAAGAACTGGCAAAAGCGTCTGAGCGCCGATGAGATCAGCCGTATTCGTGAATTGACCGAACCCGTGGCATCTTTGTTTTATTCGGATGGCGATTGGTCGTAGCCCTTCTCCTTTGTTCCCAATAACCAATACCTGATAACCTTTTCCCACTTTCCCTGTATACTTCCCCCTAATGTCAAGGCACCCACTCGTTTCTATCGTTACACCTTCTTATAACCAGGCCCAGTACCTGGAAGCTACCATTAAATCCGTGATGAGGCAAACATACTTCCGTTTCGAGCACATCGTCATCGATGGCGGCTCGACGGATGGCAGCATTGAGATCCTCGAAAAATACGACCACCAACTAGCCTATTGGGTCTCTGAGCCCGATAAAGGCCAGACGGATGCGATCAACAAGGGTTTTGCCAAAGCCAATGGGCACATCCTGGCCTGGCTCAACTCCGATGACACCTACGAACCGCATGCCATGGCGCAAGCCGTAGAATATTTGGAAGCCAATCGGGACATTGGTCTGGTATACGGCGACGCTAATTTCATTGACTCGGCCGGAGAAGTGATCGGCCGTTTCCCCGCAGCCCAGACAGACTACAAACGCTTGCGCGAAGGTTACGTGCACGTACCCCAGCAGGCCGCTTTCTGGCGAGCAAAACTATGGAGAAAAGTTGGACCCCTTGACCCCGATTTCTACTTTGCCATGGACTATGACCTGTGGGTGCGCCTGGCGAAGATCAGCCAGATCAAATACCTGCCGGGCGTGTGGGCCAACTTCCGTTTACACGGCGACTCAAAAACCATCGCCGACGACTCGGCCTGGCCTGAGATGTTAAAAGTGCATTACCGTGATGGCGGTTCTTTTTTTGCGCCCATCGTGGCCAAATATTACCTGCGCAAAGTGCTGGCTCCACTGGTCACTTATCAACGGCGCAGACGAGTTGCAGGTTAGCAGACACTACTTACCATTTCCTAATCTCTTTCAGTTTCCATCCCAGAACATCTAGGGTTAAATATACTAATGCAACGCCTTTTTGATTTCCTGCTGTCCTCTGATTCGCCCGACACACTCACACGCCTGCTAACTGCCTGGCGCTTGTGGCTGTTTGGGGCTGTGGCAGGGGCAGTTTTGGCAGCCATTGTTTATGCGCTGGCTCCTCCACCTTTCCAGGCACGCGCCACCGTGCTGGTCGACCAGAACATCGAAGACGCCTGGACCTACTTTCCCGACCGCCAGTTGTTCTATTACATAGAGCGCGAAACCCGCAAATTGGAGGAAGTGGCCTGGGGAGATGACACCTTGCAGGTGGTGGCCGATGAAGCGGGTATCAGCATTAGCCAATTGCGTCATAACTCTCTCTATTTAGAGCAACCACGCGAGGCAGGCTGGCATTTCTGGGCAGAGGATGTGGATGCCCAACGCGCCGCCGAACTGGCCTCGATGTGGGCCCGGGCTTTTGTTGACGAGGTGCAGAACAATCTGGCCGTTTCTGAAGAGTTGGAAACAGCTCGTCAGGAACTTGAGGACTTCCTCTTAGCCAACCCCAGACCAGACGAACGCGATGTTAACGTGTTCACCGAGCAACTCGGGGCTGCCCTGGAGGCCGTTCCCGGTATCTCGCCCTACGTTCAGTTGCAGATCACTCAAGAAGCAGAACTGCCAACCGGCCGCACGATTTCCCAGGGTAGCTATCTATTTGTCGGTTCATTGGTGGGTATCTTGAGTGTGGCTTTGCTTGCGCTGTTTGTCGCACCCAGATTCCATACAGAGACCCAAGATGACCGATAGGCTGGGCCAGTATCCGGCTCTGCGTAAAACAGCACGCTGGTTGTGGGCCCTGGTGCTGCTGACTTTGCCCGTAACTTCTTTTCGTTATTATCCTTCTTTCCTGGGGCGGGCCACGGTCAGTCCCCTGGCCCTTATTCCGCTGCTTCCCCTATTACTGATCTTCTTGTGGCTGATGTTTCGACAGCGGCGCATCTGGTGGCCGCCCCACAGTGTGGCTTTAGCTGCCTTTTTGCTGTTTGCCATGCTCGCAACTGCCCTGGGCTTTATGGATACACCTTTTACTCTACGCGGCCAGGACTACGATAGCCGCGCCTTGCGTGCCTGGCTCTCATTAGGCATGGGCCTGGCTTTCTTTTTGGCCGCCGTGTTGATGAACCGCGATGAAGCTGACCTGCGCTTTTCATTAAAGTGGCTGTACATCGGTTTGTTCCTGACCATCGTATGGGGTGGCGTACAAGCCCTGGCGATCAATACTCCTATCCTGGATCGCAGCCTAATTGACAGCTGGCAAGAGATATTTTCCAGACGCGGTTTGGTGGCGCGCCGCATCTCTGGCTTTGCTTACGAGCCTTCCTGGTTGGCCGACCAAATGGTGATCTTGTATCTGCCCTGGTTGTATGCGGCTGCCCTGAGCGGTTTCCGGCTGACACGCTTTAAGTGGTTGGAACCCTTTCTGATCCTGGCAGTCGGCGCATTATTATTGCTGACCTTTTCGCGCAGTGGCTTGCTCAATGCCGTGTTGGTAGCCGGGGTGGTCCTCTTGTTCACCGCCAGAAGCTGGGGGCAGCGTGCCTGGGCGTGGTTCAGGACTCAATCCTATGCTGTGCGCGGCAGCCTGACCGGCTTGCTGCTACTCAGCCTTGTTGCTGCCTTCAGCTGGTTATCCCAATATGATTATTTTGCACGTCTATGGGATTTTGATGTCGAAAATGGATTGGTGGGTTACGTGGTCAACATCAGCGCCGGGCCGCGCCTGGCCTATAGCATGGCAGCCCTGGAAACCTACGCCGAGCATCCCTGGACAGGTGTAGGGCTGGGAGCGACCGGCTTTTATATCTATGATAGACTCCCAGCCTGGTCTTTAACGACTGTGCCGGAGATCGCCCGCCAACTCAACCCGGACTCCAATATCTTTCCCAATGCCAAGAACCTCTATGCACGTTTATTGGCGGAAGTGGGCCTGATCGGTTTCTGGTTATTTATAGCTTTCTATTTTTCATTACTGGGTAGTGTGCGCAAGTTGTGGGTGCAAGCACGGCCACATTTGCGTTACGCGGCTATGGCAGCATTGTTCATCTGGCTGGCAGTAGCTCTGCGCAATGGCACGCAAGATTCCTTAACCTTTCCGGTGATGTGGACAGCCCTGGGTATTGTGCTTGGCCTGAGCCAGGCTGCTGATGTACGGGAACCGGACGCTGAACAATAACGTTTTGAATATACTGGCCGAAAGGTATTAGAAGGAACTTTTGGCCGGTTCTAAAATCGAATTCAGGAGAGTGATGTGAACGATCGTAGAATGCTTTGGATTGTCGTCGGTGTAGTCCTCATTATAGGGTGCTGCCTGGCCGGGCTGGTCATGGTTGGAGCCGGAGCCATTTTTGGTATTCAAACTGCAAGCCAGTCGCTGCCGGTCAGCAGTGATCCCACCAGTACCCCCATCGTCATCCGGCCCGATGAAGAGCCAACCCAAAGCAGCAGTGACGGTGTCACAATCGAGGTTAGCTCCGAAACCCTGGACACACTCACCAACACCCTTGTGCCCATCAACGATCCTGTTGACCTGGCCCAGCGTCTGGAAGGCAAAACGGACATACCGCTGACCGTGCCAGCCCCTCCCGGAGGAGAATACCAGCTAGGGGCCGAACGCCAATTCTGGATCACAGATACCGACACGAATATTTCTTCGCAGATACCAGCTACCTTGCGATATAAGACCGAGCACCTGTACTTCTGGATTGAAAACAGTGTTGATTACGATGAGGGCGATCTGGAAGCGCTGGCAGAGAATTTCGAGAATGAAACCTATCCACTCACCCGTGAGTTTTTCGGTTCTGAATGGAGTCCAGGTGTCGATAACGATCCCCATATCTACATCCTCTATTCAGGTGGGCTGGGCTTTTCCGTGGCAGGTTATTTCTCATCCTCGGATGCCTACCATCCTCTGGCCTCCGAGAACTCCAACGCTGCCGAGATGTTCGTGATCAATGCCGATAACACCTTCCTGAATCAGGAATTTACTTATGGCGTACTGGCCCATGAGTTCCAACACATGATCCATTGGAACCTGGACCGTAATGAAACCTCCTGGCTTAATGAAGGTTTTTCAGAACTAGCCCAATTGCTCAATGGCTACGCACCTTTCTCGGACTATTCTTACGTGTCCAATCCCGATCACCAGTTGAATGACTGGCCTAACGACGGCGACACCGGCCCATACTATGGCGGGGGTTTCCTGTTCACAGCCTATTTCCTGGAGCGCTTTGGCAACGAGGCTACTCAGGCTCTAGTTGCGCATCCTGATAATGGCCTGACCAGCGTGGATGCTGTACTGCAGGATATTGGCGCGACCGATGAGATTACCGGAGAGCAGATTTCCGCCAGTGACCTGGTATTGGATTGGGGCCTGACCAATTACCTTCAAGATCCTGAAGTAGGTGATGGCCGCTACGCTTACGATACTGTTTACCCTGATGCACCACAGGTCTTTGAAACTGAGACGATTAACCAATGTGGCGGTGATTTTGAAACCCGGGATGTGCACCAGCATGGTTTCGACTACATACGCATCACCTGCGATGGTGAATACACCCTGCGCTTTGAAGGCTCCCTTGAAGTAGATTTGTTGCCCAGAAGCGCCTACTCAGGCAGCTACGCTTTTTGGTCAAATAAAGGGGACCACTCCGACATGACCCTGACGCGCAGCTTCGACTTCACCGATGTAGAAGATTCCCTGACCTTTAGTTTCCGCACCTGGTACGACATTGAAACCGATTGGGATTATGCTTACTTGCTGGCTTCAACCGATGGCGAAACCTGGGATTTCTTGACCACCGACCTGAGCACTGATTACGACCCAACCGGCAACAGTTATGGTTGGGGCTACACCGGCGTGACAAATGGTTGGGTGTCTCAGTCCGTTGACCTCTCCGCCTATGCCGGGCAGGAAGTGCAACTACGCTTTGAATACATCACCGACGCAGCTGTCAACGGTGAGGGTATGTTGATCGATGACATCAGCATCAGCGAGATCGACTATTTTGAAGATTTTGAAGCTGGCGATGGTGGCTGGGAATCAGCTGGCTTCGTGCGTATACAGAACCAGCTACCACAGTCCTTCCGTTTGGCCGTGATCTCCAAAGGCCCCGGTGTGGGTACAGCTATTGAATATATTGATGTGGATGCCAGCAATGTGGCTGAAATTGCCTTGAGCATCGGCGGCGATGTGGATGAGGTCATCCTGGTGGTGATGGGTAACACGCGCTTCACCCGCCAGACAGCAGCCTATCGCTTCGAAATCACCCAGTAAGCTGCCATGCAGGCGCTATGACCGATATAGACCAGCGCGTTCGCGAGTTGCACGAACAAGCCATCATCATCGATGGGCATAGCGATATCCTCATCCCAGTAAATGAAGGCAAAATGCAACTGGGGGAAAGGGTTGAGGTGCCTGCCCCTGAAGATTGGCAACCGCCTATAGGCTTTACCGGGCCGCCCAATAGTTTCGGCTTTGGTGCCCACACGCTGCATTTTGGGCCTATGGGACAATATGACCTGCCGCGCTTTCGTGAGGCGGGTCTTACCGCCCAGGTATGCGCCATTTACCTGGATGACGACAGGCTGAAGTATCCCGTGCAATACGGCCTTGAACTCACCTGGCAGTTGCATAATGCAGTGGAAACAAATGAAGACTTCGAACTTATCACCACCGCCCAGTACATCCCGCGACTAAAAGCAGAAGGTAAGCTGGGGGCCATCCTGTCCTTTGAGGGTTGTGAGGCCCTGGGCGGCGACATCCGTTTCCTCGACCTGTATCACCAGTTGGGCCTGCGCATTGCCAGCCTGACCCACTCACGACGCAATATCTTCGCCGATGGCAGCGGGGCTGCCAGCCACGAAGGCGGTTTGACCCCATTAGGGAAACAACTCATCCAAAAGATGAATGACCTGCGCATCCTTGTCGACCTCGTGCACATCGGTGAAGCCGGCTTCTGGGAAATCCTGGAGCTAACCACTGCCCCGGTGATACTTTCGCACACTACCCCCACAATGTTCGCCAATTCCGATCCCACGGTAATCAGCCCATTAGCAGGTGCAGCCCAGCCGCGCCTCGAGTTGCCCCGCGACCAAGAACGATTGGAAGCCATTGCCAAGAACGGCGGTGTGGTGGGCCTGATTTGGATTCTGCACGAAAACATCGATAGCGTGGTGCAGGATATCGAAACCGCTTTGGAGGTGGTAGGCCCCGATCACATTGGTATGGGCAGCGATCTGTACGGTCTTGAACTGGCTCCCCGCGGCTTGGAAGATATTTCCAAAGTGCCCGCACTGACCCGCAAGCTGGTTGAGCGTGGTCATAGTGATGAGGTCATCTTAAAGTTCCTGGGCGGCAATTTCTTGCGCCTCTTCGAGCAGGTCTGGTGAATCAAAAAAGGCCTTTAGACCTGGCGCTCGAATACATGGAGATCGTTTATGGCGAGCGCCAGCTTGAGGACCTTTACCACTTGCTGACCCCCGATTGTAGCTTTCATGGTCCCCTTTTCCAGTTTGATACAGCTGAGGGTTACATCAAATCCATGTTGGATGCCCCGCCTGAAGATTTCGAGTATAAGCTGCGGCATAGCTTTGAGGATGCTAATGTAGCCTGCCTAGTCTATGATTTCTTTAAACCAGGCATTCGTGCTCCTATGGTACAGATATTTGAAACACGCGATGGCCGCATCAGCAAGATCACCTTGATCTTTGATACTGCCCCTTTCAATTGATTTTCCTAAATTAAAAACACCCAGCATTATGCCGGGTGCTTTGCATACGAACTTCTAAACGCTGAACTGTTAGACTTCTACTTTTTCAGCTTCGATCGAACGTTTTTTGGGTTGGCGCAGTTGGGCCAACTGTTTTTCCAGTTCTTCGCGGCGGGTTTGAGCAGCTTCATTCAACTCATCGCGGAAGGACATGGTGCGCTCCTGGATCTGGCCGCGCAGTTCTTCGCCAGAGGACGGGGCCATCAAAATAGCCACGGTAGCTCCTACGGCTGCGCCTACAATGGCGCCGGTGATAAAACGGATCACTCTCATTTTTATGCTCCTGCTCTTTCATGTGCCACCGGTCATCTTAGCTGTGACACTATGGTATTATCCGCAAGTTTGACATTTTAATTATAGGATTTTTGTACTGTGAGTCAAAGTCAACTTGCCAAAATTAACGCAACGCTTATGTTTACAGCCTGCGTGTACTTAATACTACGTAGCAAAGCGGGTTTTGTCGCGCTACGGGAGGCAAAATGATCGTCCTGGCCGTAGGCATGCCGCGCGCCGGTTCTGGCTGGCACTACAACCTGGTGCACGACCTGGTAGTTGCTAACGGGGGTGTCGATGCTCGCCAAATTAGACAACGCTACCACCTGGGGCGCATCCTTACCGAGATCAATTGCAATATTGGGGCGCTGACCAGCAAGCGCTTACTGCCCGTCATGGTGCCTTCTTTACTGGGGAACACCTTTGCCATCAAGGCCCACGCCGGACCCAAACCGTTAGCTCTGCGCCTGATCTCCAACGGCTATATCCGGCCAACCTACATATACCGTGACCCACGCGCCGCGCTGCTTTCGGCTTATGAGTACGGCCAACGCGGGCTGGAAGGGGGCCGCGCCAATGCTTTTTCGCATCTCACCACGGTTGAGAAAGCCATTGATTTCATGCTGGAGTATGTAGCCATCTGGCAGGCTTGGATGAACGTAGAGAAAGCCCACACCTTGCGTTATGAAGACCTGCTAAGTAACTACGATGCGGAAGTAACGCATCTGCTCGATTACCTTGCTGTGACTAACCCGGATGCGCCTAAGGTACAAGCAATCATCGAACAATACCGTCCAGGGCAGGTGAGCAAAAGTGACAAAGGTCTGCACTTCCACAAAGGGCAGGCCGAACGCTTCCGTACAGCTTTGACAGCAGAACAATTGGAAAAAGCCAACGAGGCCTTTGGGGGAGATTTGCAGAAAATGGGCTACAGCATCTAGGAAAATAATACACTTAGCTGAAGGGCACATCGAATTGTGTCCTTTTTTTATTCCAAATCGGACTTGACATATCCGATAATAATGATTATAAGTATATATAATTAATTATATATACTTATTTGCGAGATGTAATCGTGACAACTAAAGCCTATTCCCTCAACCTACCAGAAAACCCGGAAGCCGTGGTCTTCGTCAACGGCATTGTGGCCCGCAACCTCCCCGGTTTCCTGTGGCTGTGGAGCAACCTGTTCTCGATGCGCAGCCTCACGTCGAAAGCCGAAGGTTGCTTCCAGGTCAAGGCTGGCATCATCGGCCCCAATGAAGTCCTGCTGGTGAGCTACTGGCATAGTCAGGAAGCCCTCAACAAGTTCTTCCAAGATGAGTGGCATCGGAAGATGATGAAATACCTGTACCAGAATATCGAGAACCTCACCCTATGGAATGAAACCTACACACCCGCCCAGCCTGGCAAATACATCCACGAGCCACACGCCATGGCGCTGGCCTATCCCAAGACGGTTTGAAACTTTATCGGAACCCTAACGTAGAGAGTGGTAACCAGAAGGAGGTTGACGATGAGTGTAATTAACGTAAATGATTATTCTAGCCCGCTGGACTTGCTGCGTGGCTATTGGCAAAAGGCTGAACCTTACCAGCGACGTATGTACTGGCTGGCAGCCATCCTGATCCTTTCCGGCTTAGTGCACATAATCCCTTTGATACTGAGTGGTGGAGAACTTACAGGCCCAGTGTCTTTCCGTAAGCCGGTCGTTTTCGGGATCTCTACGGGGATATCTCTGGCAGCTACCACCTGGGTAATGCACTACATGCCCACGCGGCAGCGGCTGGGGGCCATCCTCAATTGGGCCATCGCTATCGGCTTTTACGTAGAGGTCATCTTGATCGATATGCAAACCTGGCGCGGTGTGCCCTCGCATTTTAATTTCAGCACAGCCTTCGATTCAGCCGTATTTGGCACGATGGGCTTTTTCATAAACGTCGTAGGACTGGCGATACTGGTCTTGACTGTGATGTCTTTTATATGGCTCAAAGGCTCCCCCACTATAAAGTGGGCCATCCGCATTGGATTGATATTACTATTGGTCAGCCAGGTCTTTGGCAACCTGATCGTCTCTAATGGCGTGCCGCGCAGTATCGATTTTGAAACCGGTGAGTACGCGTACAATGAGGCTGCCCCGCCCAGCATCTACGATCTTTCCGGTTTGATGAAGCTGCCCCATTTCTTCGCCATGCATGGCATCCAGACACTGCCTGCCTTGGCCTTACTGATGTTCTTCACCGGCTGGGATGAACGCCGCCGCATGAATACTTTGCTGATAGCTGCATTAGGATATATAGCTTTGACCACCATCGTGACCGTACAGGTCTTCCGCGGGTTGGCACCCTTTGATCTTGATACTGTATCCCTTGCGATGCACCTCCTAAGCCTAGTCTTGATCGGGCTGCCCTTCTTGTTGGCGTTGCCAGCAGCTATGCGCAAGCTGCCGCAGGGAATTGTAGCCACGGACTAGTTAAGACAAGGTCGGGCACTAACTCGCCCTTATCCAAAGGAATCTTTGATGTCATTTGCCACCATTTTCCAACTCTCCTTTTTACTGGTAGCCCCCTTCTGGCTGTTGATGGTCTTTGCTCCCCATTGGCGCTGGACCAAACGTATCATCGCTTCCCCCTGGATCTCGGCGGCCGCGGCCCTGCTATACACTGTGCTGGTCTTGCCCAGCATCGCGGATGTATTTACATCCGTTTCCAATTCAGAGCTGGCAAGCGTTGCCGCTTTGCTGGGTACCGAAGCAGGGGCCACGTTAGGCTGGGTGCATTTCCTGGCTTTTGATCTATTCGTGGGGCGCTGGGCTTACCTGGACAGTCGCGAAAAGAACATCTCGGCCTGGCTGATGGCCCCTGTGCTGTTCCTCATTTTGATGCTGGGGCCATTTGGCTTTCTACTCTATTTGCTGGTGCGGGAAGTGTATGCGAGGTTTGCCTCAAAGCAATAAAGCAAGCATGCCAGTATCCTGTTCATTTCATCACAATCTTTTTTGCTGAATTGATATAATTTCCCTATTGCTCAGACCCTGTAACAGTTGTAAAGCGATTGCTTTTAGGAATTGCTTCGCAATTCATCAATGGGCTGAGACGCTGATGTACCTGAAGTAGCTCCACCATCCGGACTCTACCTGCCAAAGGAGGGCACCGTGTCCACAACTCTCCCCACCGTTAAAGATAACCCTATAACGCGCAAGAAGGTCACCACCAGCACTTTACGCGCCAAAAAGCAGCATGGTGAGATCATCACTATGCTGACTGCCTATGACTACCCCACCGCCCTGGCCGTCGATGAAGCAGGTATTGACACGATCCTCGTCGGGGATTCACTGGGCATGGTCGTGCTGGGCTATGAAAACACGCTGCCCGTAACCATGGAAGATATGCTGCACCACTGCAAAGCGGTGGCGCGTGGCGCACAATATGCCTTGTTGATCGGGGATATGCCCTTCATGTCCTACCAGGTTTCCGTTGAGCAGGCCGTCGGCAATGCTGGACGCTTCCTACAGGAAGCCAATATGGATGCCATCAAGTTGGAGGGGGGCCGCGAACGCGCCGATGCCGTACAGAAGATCGTTGAGGCCGGTATCCCTGTGCAAGGCCACATCGGCCTGACGCCACAAAGCGTCAACCAACTGGGCGGCTTCCGCACACAAGGTCGGGACGCCGAAGCCGCTTTCCGGCTGGTGCAGGATGCGCTCATTTTGCAAGATGCGGGTTGTTTCAGCCTGGTGTTAGAAGCCGTACCAGCGCGTCTGGCTCGCCTGATCTCCGAACGCCTTGAAATCCCGACGATTGGGATCGGCGCATCGAAAGGCTGTGACGGCCAGGTGTTAGTCACACATGACCTCGTGGGCCAGTTTGACCGCTTCACACCTAAGTTCGTCAAGCAATATGCCAACGTGCATAGCGAAATGCTGCGCGCTTTTGGTGAATATAAAGAAGAAGTTGAAGCCCAGACCTTCCCGGCGGAAGAGCACAGCTTCTTTATGCCGGACGAGGAATGGGACGCGTTACAGAGTTTGTTAGCCGATAACCGAATCTAAAATTGCTCGACTCGATGCTTATTCTCGGAACTGGCGCGCTGGCCAGCCTATTCGCAGCGCGGCTGGCAGCCACAGGCGTACAGATCACTATGCTGGGAAGTTGGCAAGCGGCTATTGAGGCGCTGAACAAGGAGGGGGTGAGCTTTACGGATGCTGATGGCAATGAGAATAGCTTTCCCGTTACAGCGACAGATGATCCTGCAAAGTGTACAGGTGTGCAATACGCGCTGGTGCTGGTGAAAGCCTGGCAGACTCAACGGGCGGCCCAACAACTTGGACAATGTCTTGGAGCTGATGGGCTGGCGGTGACGCTGCAAAATGGAGCAGGCAACCGCGAAATGCTGCAAGCGGCGCTGGGAGTCGAACGCGTTGCGACAGGGGTGACGACCACCGGGGCAACCCTGTTAGGGCCTGGGCAGATCAAGGCCGGGGGTGAGGGACTGATCTCCTTAGGCTCACATCCTAAACTACGGGCGGTGGCGGATACATTGTTAGCTGCCGATTTTAACGTGGAGATACTGGAGGATGTGGATAGCCTGATCTGGGGCAAGCTGGTGGTCAACGCCGCCATCAACCCTCTAACAGCCATTTTGGGTGTGCCCAACGGCGAGTTGCTGGCCCGACCAGAATCACGCCAATTGATGGCAGAACTGGCAAAAGAGGTTGCGGCTGTGGCTGCTGCACAAAATATCCAACTGCCCTTTGAAGACGCGGTAGTGGCTGCAGAAGATGTGGCCCGGAGGACTGCCAGCAACCATTCGTCCATGCTGCAGGATGTGCAACGCGGCGCACCCACCGAGATCGATGCCATATGCGGGGCGGTGGTTGAAGCAGGCAAAATCCACGGTATACCTACACCGGTCAACGATACAATGTGGAAGTTAGTCAAAGCCAAAGTAAACAGCAGGTGAATGCATGCCAAACATTTTTCCGGGCCCCATACAAGCATTGCCTTCAGCAGATATTCCCCTCGACGGTGTGACTGCATTTCTGTCACAATCCAACAGCCACCAGATCATCTTCATGCACTTTGATGAAGAGGTTGAATTAACAGAGCACGCCCACGAAGCCCAATGGGGTATCGTGCTGGAAGGCAGTATCACCCTTACAATTGATGGACATACCCGAACTTATACAAAGGGAGATCGTTATTTCATCCCGGCTGGCGTGCTGCATTCGGGGAAAATCCATGCAGGTTATGCCGATATCACTTTCTTCAATGAACCAGATCGCTATGCAATCAAATAAAAATGAACACTGTTGAAACTATCCCAGAACTCCGACAAGCAATAAAGCAACTTGAACGCCCCCTTGGGCTGGTGCCCACCATGGGTTATCTACATGAAGGGCACCTATCTTTGGTCAGACTGGCCAGAGAACAATCTGCCAGCGTGGTTACCAGCATCTTTGTTAACCCCACCCAGTTCGGGCCGAATGAAGACCTGGACGCTTATCCACGCGACATCCCCAAAGACCTGGCCTTGTTGGAAGCAGAAGGCGTGGATCTGGTATGGATGCCTAGCCCGGAGATCATGTACCCGGAGGGTTTCCAGAGCTGGGTCGATGTGGCTGAGGTCACCCAGGTGCTGGAAGGGGCACAACGGCCTGGCCATTTCCGCGGAGTGACTACCATAGTTGCCAAACTATTCAACGCCGTGCAGCCCGACAAAGCCTTCTTCGGCCAGAAGGATGCGCAGCAAGTGGCGGTCATCGAACAAATGGTGCGCGACCTTGATTTTCCATTAGAGATCGTAGTGGGGCCCATCCAGCGGGAGCCGGACGGGCTGGCTCTCTCCAGTCGCAACGTGTACTTAGATATTGAGCAGCGCAAAGCTGCGACCGTGCTGAACCGGGCTTTGAAGGCGGCTAAAGCCAGCTATGAAGCGGGGGAGCGCAGCGGAGATGTAATTCGTCAGACTATGACGAAAACTATCCAGGCTGAGCCATTAGCAAAGATGCAATACGTATCCTGCGCGCATCCTCGCAGTCTGCAGGAGTTGAAAGAGATTGTTGAAGATGGCACGTTGTTGAGCATGGCAGTATTTGTAGGCAAGACGCGCTTAATTGACAATTTGGTCTTGGGTCCCAATCACTAAGGAAACAACACATGTTAATGACAATCGACATCGGCAATACGAATATCACCTTCGGTCTGTATGAAGGCGAGGAGTTGGGGCCGCGCTGGCGCATGGCCACCGTACACGAGAGCATGCCGGATGAATATGGCTTTCAGATGGTGGGCATGCTACAACAGGCGGGCTTCAGTCCTGACAACCTTACGGGGGTTGCTATGGCTTCTGTGGTGCCGCCGGTAACCGGCAAGTTTGAAGAAGTGTGCCGCCGTTATTTAAAACACGAGCCGCTGGTGGTGGATGCCGGGGTCAAGACAGGTGTGCGCATCCACTACGAAAACCCCAGATCAGTGGGCGCAGACCGTATTGTCGATGCCGCGGCCGTGCAGAAGCTGTATGGCGGCCCGGCCTGTGTGGTTGATTTTGGTACCGGCACGACCTTCGATGCCATCACCAAGGATGGGGATTACCTGGGGGGCGCCATTGCCCCTGGCATCGGCATCGCGGCAGATGCTTTATTCCGGCGGGCGGCCAAATTGCCACGCGTTGACCTAGTAAGGCCCCCGGCAGCGATCGGGACAAACACAGCCAATTCGATGCAGTCCGGTTTGCTGTTCGGCTACGTGGGATTAGTGGAAGGTATGGTGGCGCGCTTCCGCAAAGAACTGGGGCCAGACATGAAGGTCATCGCTACAGGCGGGCTGGCCGAGGTGATTGCCCGCGAAACAGAGGTTATCGAAATCATCGCCCCCTGGCTGACTCTGGATGGCTTAAAGATCATCTGGGATTTGAACCATTGATTAAAGGCAGCAAGCAGGTACGTCTTCCATCTGATTAGGCTAATATTTGCACCCGAGGTGGTAGTAACAGTACAGTGATGGAAAAAGCAATTAATCCCCCCAAAAGTTTGAAAGAATACACTCAACGCTTTTTAATATGGCTGTGGGAGCAAAGGCTGTTGTTCCTTTTCAGTTTCATTTTGCTGAGCCCCTATTTAATTCGCTATCTCCCCCCTCAAGAAAGCTGGTTCATCTGGCAGCAGCGCATTGCTTCTACGGGTCTGCTGCTTCACTCTGTCCCTATGATTTTGTATCTAGCACTTGGCTCATTTATCGATGATCTATTTGGATCGTTTTATTTCTTCAATTATCCAGATGGCCTGTTTTTTATCTGGGATTTCGTTATTCTCTATTTGATTCGAAGGACATGGAGAAGGCGTGGGGAAGGGAAAGATGTTACTTTCGCAGTGCTCCTGGTTATTGGTATTTCCACTGCATTTTTATTTATGGTCTTAGCTCCTTTTAGTTCAGTCGGTCCTATTCATAGTTCCTGTGAGACATATACTTCTGAAATACACGGTGTAAGAATCGTTGCCTACCCAGAAAATACAATTCTTGGTAATGATCATGTTTTCTATCTAAAGACCACTGACGGCGGACGAAATTGGAAACAAGTCGGATATGAGGTAGAGGGCAACCCCGATACGATTGATGATGAAGATTGTCTTGAGTACTTGCAGGAAAACCCTTGAACATCTTCGCCATCACCACCCGCGGCCTGGAAGAGATCAGCAATGCTGAAATGCAAGCCTTGCCAGGCATTCATGATCTCTCTAACGGCTACCGTCACATACGCGCCACTGTACAGAAAGGCCTCTCTGCGCTCCTTGATTTGCGTACAGTCGATGATGTCTTTCTCGAGTTGACAGAGTGGGAGCAGGTCGGTCACGAACGCAGCACGTTGGCTGAATTCTCCGAGCGCAGTACTGAGCTTGCGCTAGGCGAACCGCTGGCCCAGTTGCGCGGATTACGCGAAATCCCTGGGCATCCTACATTCTCGGTCACGGCCAATTTCGTGGGCAAGCGCAATTACAGCAACGATGAGATCAAGCTGGCAGTATCGGAGGGTGTCTTACAAAGCCAGGCAGGTTGGCAGTATGCCGAAGATGACCGGGTAGCTGACCTTAACTTGCGCGTGTTCATTGAACACAGCAAAGCGCTGGTCGGTCTGCGCATTGGGGAGACGCCATTGCATCGCCGCGATTATAAGCAGGCTCAGTTGCCTGGTTCTCTTAAGCCCACAGTGGCTGCGGCCATGCTGAGAATCGCCAGGCTTCAAGAGGATCAGGTCTGCCTTGACCCCTTCTGTGGCAGCGGCACCATCGTTATCGAGGCGGCATTGGCAGGTGCAGGTAGCATGGGAGGTGACATTGAGCAGGCGATGCTGAAGGCAGCAGAAACAAACCGTCAGGCTGCTGGTGTGAAGGTGGCCTTTTCACAATGGGACGCGATGCAATTGCCTTTACCGGGGGCTATTGTCGACCTGGTCGTATCTAACCTGCCCTGGGGGCGGCAGGTTGAGGTTGATGGTAGTTTGTGGAAATTATATGAAGAGAGCTATCTAGAAATGCTGCGCGTGATCAAGCCTGGCGGGAAGCTGGTCCTGCTGACCAGCTTCCCGGACCTGCTGCCGGAAGAACCCGAAGATCAAATTGAGATCAGTCTGTTCGGCCAAACGCCCTCCGTGTTACGATTCGAAACAGCTTAATTTTAAATGGAGAAATATTCCGTGCACAAGATCTTCAAGTGGATAGGTTCTGGCTTGCTGGTTCTGGCTGGCCTGCTCGTCGTGGTCATTATCGGCGCTTACATCATTTACCCGGCTGAATATGTGAGCCGCGTGTTGCGCTGGCAGGATGCGGACGTAAAAGATTACCAGAAGTTTCCCGAAGCTGTTATTGACAACGCTCCGCCCGTTTACCAGTTCGAGCAAGATCACAATGAAGCTTTTGTGCGCGATGGTTTTGAAACTGCACTGGCTGTGGATGATCTCGAATTATTTTTGGAAGATACCGGTACGCAGGCTTTTATCGTCATTCAGGATGAGGCCATCCTTTACGAAGGATATTTCAACAGATATACGCGCGATAGCATTGTGACTTCATTTTCCGTAGCGAAATCCTTTGTGTCTACCCTGGTGGGGGTAGCGATTGAGGAAGGACATATCCAGAGTGTGGATGACCCCATTACCGACTACTTACCCGAATTGCTTGAACGCGATGCCCAGTTTACTAATATCACCGTTGGCGATCTTATGCATATGTCCTCCGGCATTCATTATGTGGAAGCCAGCTTTTTGCATGGAGATGATGCCAAGACTTATTATTACCCTGACCTCAGAACATTGGCTTTGGAGGAGACGCGCATAGATGGCCTGCCAGGTGAAGAGTTCCTCTACAACAACTACCACCCCCTTTTGTTGGGGGTAATTTTGGAACGCGCTACCGGAGTTAGTGTTGCTGAGTATCTCCAGGAAAAGATATGGAAGCCATTGGGAATGGAATACCCGGCCAGTTGGAGCCTTGATTCTGAAGACACACAATTTGAAAAGATGGAAAGCGGCATCAATGCGCGCGCCATCGATTTCGCCAAATTCGGACGTTTATTCTTGAATAATGGGGGGTGGGAGGGGCAGCAAGTTATTCCGGCGGAATGGGTAATGCAGGCTACGCAGCGCGATACGAGTTTTGAAAATGGGGAATACTATTACGACAGTTTCATTTTTGAGGATGGGCGCGGCTACTACCAATATTTCTGGTGGGGCCTGACGGTTGATGAACAAACTTATGACTACATGGCCCTGGGCAACCACGGCCAATTCATCTATATCAGTCCCGAGAAGGACCTGATCATTGTGCGCAATGGGGAACGTTACGGCGCAGACACGCTCAAGTGGATCTATGCCTTTTACGATTTTGCGCGTGCTTTTCCGGCTAACGAATGAACAAAAAGATCGCCTTTGCCACTTATGCAAAATTGGGGGAGACCGGACCGGATGACCAGCCTGCCGCGGATGCTTTGCAGGATATGGGCTACACGGTCGAAGCAGCGGTGTGGAATGCCCAAGACGTCGAGTGGGGCCAATATCAGGCTGTGGTAATTCGCTCCTGCTGGGATTACCATTTGCACCCTACCCAATTCATTGAGTGGTTACAACAGCTCGAAAAGTTGAGCATATCGGTATTGAATCCACCCAATGTACTACGCTGGAACATGGATAAGAGTTATCTATTGGACATGGCCGATTGGGGCATCCGGGTCACCCCCACCGTGCGTTTACCAAAATCAGCTAAGGTGGAATTAGGGGATGTATTGGCAACCAAGGGATGGGAACAGGCCGTGGTCAAACCGCTGATCTCCGCTTCAGCCCACCAGACCTGGGTCTCAGATGGGGCGGTGGATGAAGACCAGGGCAAACTCGAGGCGATGTTGGCACAAGAAGCCGTGCTTGTACAACCTTTCGTCCCTGAAATCCAAACCCAGGGAGAGCTTTCCCTGCTCTTCTTTGATAAACAATACAGCCATACAGTGCTCAAGCGTCCGCAAAACGGTGATTTCCGCGTGCAGGCCGAATATGGCGGCAGTACTGAACTCATCCAGCCTGGTGAGGCGCTGATTGCGCAGGCCCAGCAAATCGTAGACATGATTGAAGCCCCGCTGGCCTATACACGTGTGGATGCTGTGGAGGTAGACGGGCAATTGATGCTGATGGAGTTAGAATTGATCGAACCATATCTCTTTCTACGAGAAGACCCACATGCCGCACAGCGTTTCGCTACGGCCATTCACAAGCAAATAAGTAATCAAATCTCATGAACCCACTGATAAATAAACATATCCTCCTCGGCGTCACCGGCTCCATCGCCTGCTACAAAGCTGCCGACCTGGCCTCCAAGCTGCGGCAGGCAGGTGCGGAAGTGGACGTGATCCTCACCGGGGCAGCCAGGCAGTTCGTCACTCCGTTAACCTTTCAATCTGTGACCGGGCAGCGCGCTTACGTAGACGATGACCTGTGGGGCGACGAAGGTCACGTGTTGCACATCGGTCTTGCCCAAAAAGCAGATGCCCTATTGATCGCCCCGGCCACGGCCAACACCATGGCGAAGCTGGCGCATGGGCAGGCCGACAATCTCCTCTCGCTGACAGCCCTGGCCGCAGAATGCCCGCTGCTGATCGCCCCCGCTATGGATGGCGGCATGTTCACCAACGCCGCCACCCAGGCCAATCTTGAAATCCTCAAACAGCGCGGCGCAACCATTCTTGGCCCGGCAGAAGGCCATCTGGCCTCGGGCCTAAAAGCACTGGGGCGCATGGTTGAACCGCAGGAACTGGTCGGGCACTTACGGGTAACGCTGGCGGCGGATGGAACGCTGGCCGGGAAACACGTGGTTGTCACGGCGGGTGGCACACGCGAGACCATCGACCCAGTACGCTTTATCAGCAATCGTTCTTCGGGCAGGCAAGGTTATGCCCTGGCCCAGGCGGCGCTGGACGTGGGGGCGGAAGTCACCCTGATTACTGGCCCAACAAATTTGACCCCGCCTATTGGCGTGCAACTCGTAGACGTCGCGTCTACTGAAGATATGAAATCGGCGGTGTTAGAAGTCGTTGCAGGCGCGGATGCTTTGCTGATGGCTGCGGCGGTAGCGGACTTCCGTCCTGCCAAAGTGTCCGAGCAAAAGATCAAGAAAGCGGGGAAGACTCCCAGCATCGAATTGGCCCTCAATCCTGATATCCTGCTGGAAGTTGCCAAACAAAAGAAACAATCGGGCTTCCCAAAAGTGACGGTAGGCTTTGCCGCCGAAAGCCAGGACCTGTTGGAAAACGCCCGGGGCAAGCTGGAAAAGAAAGCCCTGGATATGATCGTAGCAAACGACATCAGCGCCAAAGATGCCGGTTTTGCGGTTGAGACCAATCGCGTGACCCTGCTGCATAAGGATGGCACACAGGAAGATCTGCCTTTGATGAGCAAGGATGAAGTGGCACAGGCAGTTGTGCAGCAAGTGGCTGCTCTGTTGGAGAAAGCCTGATGGACAAATTCCTGGTAGCTGCGGCACAAGTTGCGCCAGCTTTTCTTGACCTATCTCGCGGCATAGACATCGCCTGTGAGTGGATTGCCAAAGCAGGACGCGAGGACGTCAAGGTGCTGGTCTTCCCCGAAACCTGGCTGCCCGGTTATCCCGTGTGGCTGGACAACGCGCCCAATGCCGCTTTGTGGGATCACCCACCTGCCAAAGCTTTGTTCAGTCGCTTGCTGGCGAACTCGCCTGCCATCGATTCTCCAGAAATTCAGCGCTTGTGTGAAGCTGCGGCAGAGGCCCAAGTAACCGTGGTGATGGGGCTTCAGGAACTGGATGGCAAAACGCTGTACAATTCGATGCTTTATATTTCTGCCGAGGGTGAGATCGCGGGGGTACACCGTAAGCTAATCCCCACCTATACCGAGCGGCTGTTATGGGGCCGTGGCGACGGCAGCACATTGACAGTAATCGATACGCCGCAAGGTCGTCTGGGGGGCCTAGTCTGTTGGGAGCATTGGATGCCCCTGGCACGCCAGGCCATGCACAATCAGAATGAACTTTTACATGCGGCGGTGTGGCCCTCAGTCAATGAGGCGCACATGCTGGCCTCACGCAGTTATGCGTTTGAGGGCCGTTGTTATGTGATCGCCGCCGGTTCTGTTTTGCGGCGTGAGCATTTACCTGAAGGTCTGGAATTGCTGAATGACATGCCCGGTGATGGCCCCTGGATGACGGGCGGCTCCACAGTTATCGGCCCGGATGGCAAACATCTCATAGAACCTGTTTATGATGAAGAAGCCCTGGTAATCGCCGAGATTGACCCACAACGCGCCATGCAAGAGAGCATGACATTGGATGTCAGCGGCCATTATTCACGCCCGGATGTGTTTCAATTAACCATTAATGAAGAACCCCAATAAGCCATGAAGATATTGCACATCTGCGCAAAAGATGACTGGCAGCAAGCCACAGCCCGGGGAGAATACCTGGCCGATTCCCTCGAAAATGAAGGGTTCATTCACTGCTCGCGATCCGAACAGGTCGAGAAAGTGGCCAACAGTTTTTATGTCGGGCTGCCGGGATTAGTCTTGCTACACATTGATGCAGATCGGTTGACCGCGGAGGTCAAGTGGGAGGCTGCGGATGGGGATGAGTTCCCGCACATCTACGGCCCCATCAACCTGGATGCCGTTGTGGAGATTGAAGAGTTTGAACCGGGGGAAGATGGGCTATTCAAATACCCCTCATAAACTAAGTAGGGGCGGGTTTCAAACCCGCCCCTACAAATCTATTATTGAAGGAATAAAAAGAGCGTGGCGATCATCGCCACGCTCTTTGCTTTTCTCTAAGACGCTATATGTAAAGATTTAGCTTAGCCTTCGGTAGTGCGTACGCGGCGGGTCACGAAGATAACCACTACCAGCAAGGTGGCCATAGCCAGCAAGCCCGGCGCTCCTACGTCGTCAATGAAACCGGCATCCGGCAGGGCCGAAGCTGTGGGGGTCACGGTTACTGTGAGGATGGCCGCCGCCGCCTGCGTTTGGGCTACCGAAGCCTGGGTAAGCAACGCTTGCACGGTAGCCGTGCGCGGATCTGCGGTAGGGCCACCAGCTCCAGGATCCTGCGTGACGGGGGCATCCGGTGTATCTGTGGCCGGCACATCCGTGGCAGTGATGTCCATGGTGTTGGTGGGCGTAGCGGTCGCCTGCGCGGCGGCCTCGGCAGTTTGAGTTCCTATTAATGCTACTGCTGTGTTATTCGCAAAAGTGGTTTCGTTGGCGCTTTGATTATCATCGCCGCCAGGGGCAATGAAGATCGCATAAATTGCGATACAAAGGGTCAATATAATTAAAATACCAATGCCGCCAGCAGCCAGCAAGAAGGTGCGGTTACTGGATTCTTCTGGTGGCGAGTCGTCGTCAAAGTCATCGAAGTCACCACCAAAATCATCACCAAAGCTATCGTCCTCTTCGGGAACTTCGATATCGAAATCGTCAAGCATAGCGTCTCTCCTAACACTGTTCGCGGAAAGCAAACAGGTTCATTTAGTTTTACCCGAGAACCTCTATATTCGCCAGCGGAACGACTGCCATTTCGCCGTCGTCAAATTCAACCTGTGCCGAATCGAGGCGCAAGCCGCTGGGAAAGGTCGGGGCTTGTTCCATAAGTGCATAAAGGCGGCCAACTTCGCTGCTGTGGGGGGCGCGCACGATACGGACACGCTGGCCGGGTGTAAAGTGGGTCACGCTCATGGGGGGTGGGGTTTCTCCCATGGAGGGTAGCGGAATAATAATTTCTGGGCGAGTACCTTTATAACGATCGAATACCTCAGCATTGATCGTGATCTCACGTTCGGCATTGGTAGACAATAGAGTAAAAGCCGCCTGGTTCATTGGGCGACGGCCAAAACCCTCCAACACCACAATGGGATAGGGCATACGGCGGGCCAAAGGCAATAATTGGGTTGCCAAGCTGCCTAAGATCAACCCGCCGACCTGGGAGCTGGCAGCCATTTCAAGGGCTTCACGCTTGCCACAGTGTCCGGCCAAAACCACAGCTCCCCGCAAACTAACAGTAATCTCGTCGGTGTTGAGCAGATGTCGTGCATCTTTAGCCACGACCTGCAAAGGGCCGATGGCTACCGGGCCGTTGCCCCAGGCACCCTGTACCCAGGCACCCACGGTCTGAATAACAACACCCAGTTCGGCTTCGATCTGGGCAATTTGGCCGGGTACGCGGGCGCGCATGCGGTGGGGTTTGTTGTTGACTTCCAGCATGATCTGCCCACCGCTCATGGCGACCACGCGCCCATTGGCGGGAGCGCGCACGACACGAGTGCCCAGGCCACGGCGGCTGGCAAGGGCATCGCCCTCGGTTACTTCTTCGCCAATGTGGCGTTGTACGTAATCCCCGATCTTGCGATTGGGCAAGCCTAAGCCACGCGCCACGTCCAATACAACGTGTTCCGGGCGCAGGTTGGCCTCGGCGATCACGTCGGTGGCGGAGACTTCCTGCCCGGCACGCACCAATACACGGCCGCGCATGGGCAGTGCCCGGCGGCGGCGAATGGTTACGAGGGGACTTACTTGGGTTACAGGTGCTAACATGTCAACCTTCTAATTGTGATCCAATTGGTGCAAGAGTAATGCCACAGTCAGCCATTTAACGTCCTAAGGCGCTCATCCAGCGGCGCATGGCTTCACGGCGGCGTTCGGGTGAAGCGGGTAGCTCCAGTGGACGTCCGCGGGCGTCGATGATCAAACCGAACAAACCACCCACGGCGTTGTTCGAGCCGCTCCTGCCCGGCCCCCAACCCACATCAAAGTTCTGGAAAGGAACCACACGAACCTGGGCGCGTCGGCCAGCAGGCAAGGGCACGCGGAAAACGGAACCATATTTGACTTCATATTTATTGCTCTGCCCGGTGTCATAAGTAATGTTCACCTGCACCACAGGTGAACCCGCCTTTGCAGTCCCTACTGGGGCAATCACATCCGCCAGGCTGGGGAAAGAATTGGACATCAACACCTGGACGGCCAGCAAAGGATTAACTTCACCAGCGGCCCCCATCGGTGAGGTAAGAGCATTCTGGTCGAGGATGATCTTGGTGAACCCGGTGGGTTGCAAACCATCCAGAATGGCCATCAAACTCTGGCCGAGGTTGGGCGCTTTGGCAATGACACTGCCACTTACCAGGATGGGGTAGAACCAGGGTAGAGCGCCCGCCGTCTTACTGCGACGCATATCGGCGCTAAAGCTATCGCCCGACTGCTGGATGGCGTAGTTTAGGGCTTCACGCGCCACGGCCAGTTCGATGGCCAGATCTTCGGGTGTGGCAGGCAAAGATGCAGGGTAAATGGTTTTGTTATAGAGGTAGTCGAGCACGTATTGATCGGCCATCTCGATAGGCAGCCAGCGTGTAATGGCTTCCAGGCGGATGTGGTTGAGCAAGCCTTGTAAGCCTGCACCCACGCCCAGGTTGGGGATGGCGTTCAAGCGTAATTCACCGTCCAGAGCAGCGGCAACGGTGGTGGAGGAAGCCCCCAGGTCGACTCCCAGGACCCCTTTCTTTGACTCACCATAGGCTTTGCTGAGAAAACGGATCACGCGCCCAAAGGCCACTGAGGTAGGCAGCATGCGCCCGCCCGCCCAGAAATTCAGTTCGTCGACGCCTAATACCTTGCGCTCGTAAATACGCCGGGAAACTTCATATAGCTCGGCTTCGGCAGGGCCTAATTGTTCTACTCCCAGCGAAGGGCGGATATTAGCAGCGGTGTGCACACTGGCAACCAGGGTATCTACGGTGCGCGTGACTTGCTCAACAATGCGTTGGTTGCCCACGTACAGGACTTCGGGGCGGGCATCTTCCGGGAGCAGTTTCAAGGCTAAGGCTAAGGTATTTACTAAGCGCAGCACGGAACGGCCGGCGCCATTTTCCGTACCGCCGGCAATCACCACGAGATCGGGACGCTTGCGCAGGATGGCATCAATCTGTCCCTCGGCGCGGCGCTTATCATCTATGCTGATCTTTTCTGAGATATCAGCATAGATGCTGCTGATCAACCGGTTAGCACTGCGTAGTGAAACGTGGTCCAGCAAGCCCATGGTGACAACCTGCAAGGGAGGCCCACCGGAGAAGGTTGAAGCCGTGACATCCACGCCAAAGCCCTCTTCCGTAGTTGGTTGGATCAACTGCTCATCCACGCCTACCAGGCGGCGGCCAGTGACGCGCTGCAACTCATCCATCGAATAGCGCACACCTTCACTGGTATCGTGCATGGGGGCAGTGGCCGTACTCAAGGCCGCGCCGGAAGCCAGGAAACGATATTTGCCTTCTACGGCATCAAAGAGGAAGGCCCGCGTGTTGACCGCACCAACATCGATGGCGAGCAATGAATTACTGACGCGGTCCGTCATCTCACTCATAGTTTAGAGGCGCACCAATACAAAGCCGATCACATCCCATAAAAAGAACAAGCGCTCGATCAAGGCGGTCAGAGCGGCTGTGTACACACCGGCGAAGATGACACCGAAGGTAATGGCGATAAAACCATGGCCGATCCAGCCCACAATGCGTAAGGGCAGTGGGGTTTCCGGTTCCTGGTTGGCGCGGCCCAAGGCACTGAAATTAAAATAGGCCAGGGTGGTGATGGTACCCAGCAGAATAATTGAGCCTTCAAAGAGCAATTGAAATCCGCCTACAAACCCGGAGGCACGGTCGGGATTAAACAACTGGGTGGCGGCCCCGACCTGGGGAAAGATGGTGCCCTGGATAGCACCACCCACAGCTGTAGCGGCCCCGATACCCACAAGGAAAGCCGTGGCCGGGTTGCCAAAAGCGGTAGTGCGCGGCGAGAGCTTGAGCAGCAATAGCACCAGTAGAAGCAAGCGTAGCCCCAGATCCAGGAAAGTAATGGTCAAGCCCCCGCCCGTGCCCATTGAAATCAAGGGGTCGAATAGATAAGGCCGCAGGACACTGTGGAATACAACGCCGCCCGCGTATCCGGCGGAGATGCCGATAAAAATATGTACACCCAGCCGAAAGGCGATGTTATCGCCGATCATGTAAGAGAATATGAGCAAGGTGAGCACAAAAGCCACAAGGGCGCCAACGATGTCGACGGGAGCGATATCGGGGAAGATCATCGTCTGGCTTCCTCTTCCAGGCCGCGGTTGCGTCGTAAGACGTGGCTAACCACGCTATATGCACTGCCAAACAGAATGATGAAGATGGTGATGGTCAGGCCAGCACCAAAAGTATCCCAATAATTGCGCGCCAGGCCATCACGCCCAGTGGAACGTTCGTAGAATGCGCCGCCCTGTAAGCCAGCAACAAGTCCATTGACCTGCCGAGGAATGCGTTCGTAATAGGGACGGATAAGGGGTTCGGCCTGGGCACTGAGCACCATGTTGAGGTCTGTGCCAGACACCATAGGGCCAGCCTGCTCGATCCAGGCGCGGGCGGTGTTGTTGTCATCGGTGATCACTACAACCATGCTGAAATCTGAAAGTAAAGAGATATCGGCCAGGTTGGGATGCTCCCACACATTGATGGACTCATCATCAAGTTCTGTGGTTCCGGAAATAGCCGAGCGCGGATCGCTGGCCAGTGCGGCCAAAGCCGTTGTCCCGCCCGCCAAGTAACCCAGATTGAGATATTCCTTCTCCTGGACGTAGGTATGTTCATCTATCTGGGTAAGGCGTAGAAAACGCTCGATCTGTAGCGGGCCGTTGGGGTCGGTGGAAATAAACGTAAGTTTTGCGCCCTTGATAATCAGGAAGTCAATCACAGCCCCGGCCGCGGCATCCATTTCCCCAGCCAGACCCGGCTGGTAATCGACGGCTACAAGTATGTTTTCTCCGGGCAGCAGATTGTAGACCAGGTCGTATGACATCTGGGCGGAAGGGGCAATGTTGGGCAGTGCTGTGTCGTTGGCGCGCCCTAAGACTGGCAAGGCTAAGGCAAACAACAAAAGACCTGTAATGATCCAGCGCAGGAAGCCCTGTCGCAGGGGAGCGATGGGATCATTTTTGACCTTGGGCCGGCTTTCGGTTTCGATCAAGCGGGCGAACAGGTTGGCCGTGCGCTCCTGGCGTTCGTCACTCTGTAACTGCACCGTGATCGATGGGGGTTTACCGAACTGGACGATTTCCGGCTCGGCAGGCAACACGCTGCGCAAACCAGCCAGGGGGCCGATGGTCAGTTTTTCTTCAGGCGTTTCGTCTACGAGAGCAGGGGTTTCGCCAGCCTGCGGGCGCATGGCTTGCAGCCAACTGGGTAGGTCAGCCTCCTCCAGATTGGGATCGTCAATGGCTTCTTCGCTTGGGGCAGGTTGTGCTTCTGCTGCTTTTTCCTCGCCCGACGGTTCTATCTCGGCAATTTGCGGAGTTTCACTTCGCAGGTCGTCCAGCCAGGGTGGTAATACTCCAGCTTGAGCGGGTTCACCGGGCAGGTCGGGAAATTCGGCATCGACCTCGGCAGCGGCCCGTTCCAGCCCTTCATCCACATCGCCGATCAGGGCGGGTGTGGGGCTTTCCAATTCACCAATGCCAGAACCTGTCTCTTCCTCCTGTTTATCGCGCAGGCCGGTAACCCATCCGGGGTCTTCTTCCGGTTCCTGGATAACCTGTCTTTTTTCTTGCTTTTCTTCCTCTTCGCGTTCACGGATGCGCTCAATGTAGTCCGCTCGGCCTTCACCGCCGCCCTCACTGGCAGGTGGGGCTTCCATTTGCTGGCGATCGCGAATCTGGTTCAGCCAATCAGGATCTCCCCCCTCACCATCGGGTTCCTGCTCGCCTTTGGCTTCTGTCTCGGCCTGGCGGATGTTGTCCAGCCACTCCGGTGCATCTTCGTCTTCTTCAGGTGGGGCATCCGGCTGGTCCTCAGCAACATTTGTGGGCGCAGTGTTTTTTATCCAATCGGGAATAGCTTCTTCCTGGGGCTCTGGTTCAGCCTGAGCTTCTTCCTCCTCATTGCCCTGCAGCCAGTGAGGCAGGCCACTTTGCAGCGTTTCTTTTGAAGAATCGTCTTGAGGTGTCGCGTCCTCACCATCGTCCCCGCTATTAAGGTTATTGAGCCAATCCGGCAGCTCTTCGTTTGGGTTGGGAGGGTTGCTCATGATCGCTGGCTAGCCACCAAAGGGACGGTCTGCACCGATAAGAATTCGTAAACCCGTTGCCACCGTACCAAGGCCGACACCAATGAGAATGCCGCGTGCGCCAGAGACAGCCAGCACCTCAGTGAGCAAGGGTTTGATGAGGTTGCCGATAATAGGGACTGGGACTTGCAAGCCAAAAATAGGACCGCTACCCAACAAGGTGAACCATACACTGATCACAAAAAGAGCCGAGAATGCAGTCAGGCGGCGCTGCAATAAGCGCACGATGGCGTAAGCCAGGCTGAAAGTCAACATCGCCATGATGCTGGTTTCGATGGGAATCTGCACGTAGTTAAAGAAAAATTGGGATACTTCTCCGGTAGGGCCCTGTATCAAAGTAATAACCAGGGAGATAACCAGGAAAAGAATCAGCGCGCCGCTATTGATGCTGTTAATGCGCCCCTCCTGCATCTTATCTATATGCACACTGACGAGATTGATAATGCCCATCCACAAGGCCACCGCGGCCAGGAAGATACCCGCTGTCAAGAAGCTGGTACGCAGTGAAGGAATCGGATCAATGGGCAGGAAATAACCCAACAAAACCACAGCCCCTGTAAGTATGGCGACGATAGTAGCAAAGGAACCGCGCAGATTAAGTCTCACGAGGTTAATCCAAGGAAAAATCCAACGACAGCGCTGCCTAAGATGACCAGAATAATGATCCAGCGCAGGATATCCTGGGCGTGTAAGCTAGCCGTGTGGATATCTCCTGCTTCCAGATAGGCACCTGCCGCGTAGAGTTCTTCACCGATCAGGGGTTCGCCTGCGCTGGCGTAAAACACGGCCTGGGCAGTCAGGTCTTCCGAGCCAGCCAGTGTGAGGCCGTTGCTGCGATCCGCGGCTGTAGTGATCAAACCGACTTCTTCACCAAAGCTGCCCGCCAGGATCGAAGTCGAGATGGCTTCATCATCGATCATAGGAACCACACCGACAGTGAAAGAGAAGGGGGTCAGGCCGGGAATACGCGCCTGACCGGGGTCGTAGATTTCGCTGCGGCGGATGCCCTGATAGGCGGCGCGCAGGGTATCTTGAGCCAGCAAGGCAGTCACTCCATTGCCGCTGGTGGCGATGGGGGGCTGGTCACTATCAGAGGCCACGCGCACCACACGCTGCAACATGTGCAGGCCGATCAAGGCTGAGGCGGCCTGTAATTCAACCAGGTTGCCATGGCCCAGTGAGACGTGCAGCCGCGAGCCATCCTCCACGGCGAGGGCAATGGCATTTTGCAAACGAGTGAAGGCGTCGATCTGGCGGAGGTGCTGCACATCCTGGCTGCGTACAAAGACCCATAAGGCACCCATAAGCACCAGAAAAAAAACCACGAAGGTCAGGCCAAGGAAATTCACGCCTGTTCCTCTCGCAAGATTTTCACAAAGCCGCTGCTGTAGGTGTCATTTTCCAGTAAGTTGGCCAGGGCATTCATTTGTTCATTGGGCAGCAGGCCGTTCAGCGCGGGTTGGCCGAGGTACACTAATTGCGCACCAAGTAGTTTTAGCGGCCCGGCGCTTTCAAGTAAGGCAGCCGCGAAGCTCCCCAAACCCCAATCCTGCAAGTGGTTGGCCCAAGCGGCCCAGATAGTGTGATCGTTTCTTTCCATAGTTAAAGGTATACGCATCCAAAATACAGCCTCACTTAAAAGGAAAGCAGCACTTTGGAAGAGGATTAAGGCATTGTATATGTGCCTCGCGCGGCGGGCAAGCGCTTTTCCACTTCTATTCTCATGCGCGTGATTCCCGGTCGCGCAAGCTGTCGAATCGGGCAAGTGCTGATAAGATTGGGCGGATTAATATGGCCGACACTCTGATCTTTCATCCTCCCCGGCGACTGGGCTATATCTTTCACATTGCTGCCAGCGCCATCATCTTACTGGCGGTGGCTCTGCTGTTCGACCAGGCAACACGAGCCGAGTTGGGTTTGCTCTTCCTGCTCTATCTTTTGGCGGCCCTGTTCCTGGCAGTGTTATTGCCGGTGCTGCTCTATCGCCTGTGGGCCATGCACAATGCCGCTTACATCCTGCAGCGCGATGGCGTGCGCCTGCAATGGGGCATGCGTGTTGAAGATATCCCCATGAACGAAGTCGAGTACGTGCGCCCTGTTGAGGACCTGGTCACACCCCTCGACCTGCCGCGGGTGCGTTGGCCGGGCACCGTTTTAGGGGAGGTGCAGCACCCTGATATGGCTGCTGCCGAATACATGGCTTCCCAACCTGGGGGGCTGGTGCTGGTGGGCACGCAACGCCGAACTTTTATCGTCTCGCCCGCCGATCGCGACACCTTTGTGCGCACTTTCAATCACCAGATTGAACTGGGCAGCTTGACGCCAGTGGCGGGGCGATCAGTCTATCCCAGCTTTTTGCTGGCCGAAGTATGGGCCTCCTTACCTGCGCGCATCTTATTGATCGTCGGCTCGGTGCTCAGCCTAGCCTTGTTGGTATGGGTGGCGCTGGCCGTGCCCAACCGCGAAACGGTTTCCCTCGGCTTTTCCGCTTCGGGCGCGCCACGCGACCCTGTAGCCTCGGCCCAACTCTTTTTATTGCCAGTGGTAAACCTCTTTTTCTTTTCAGCCAATTTTGTGCTGTCCATGTTCTTTTATCGCCGTTCCCAACAGCATCCCGTTCCCTACATCCTGTGGGGCAGCAGCGCGCTGACCGCCGCTATGTTCCTGGGCGCGGTATTGCTTATCCTCTAAATACCTGGTTTATCCCCATTGAACCCTACACTATCCACAGAAAACCCACACTTATCCACAATACTTTTCCACAGAATGTTGATATGGACCTAATTCAACTTGTACTGGGACTGGCGCTGGGCGCGGCTGTGGCGCTGTTGGCCTGGGGGGCGCGTGCCTTGAGCACTAGCGGAGCCTGGGCCGCGGCCCTCACCGGCGGCCTGATCTTTGGTTTAGGCAGTTGGCCCTGGGCCATCCTGCTGCTGGCTTTCTTCATCTCTTCCAGCGGGCTGTCGCGCCTGTTCAAGCGCCGCAAAGCGGATGTGCACGAGAAATTTGAAAAGGGCTCACAGCGCGATTGGGGTCAGGTACTGGCCAATGGAGGCATCGGCACCGTATTAGTCGTTGTCCAGGCTCTGATGCCGGAAGCCCAATGGCCCTGGCTAGCTTATGCCGGGTCCCTGGCAGCGGTCAACGCCGATACCTGGGCCACGGAGTTGGGCGTGCTGGCCAAGAACTCCCCGCGGCTGATCACCACCTGGGAAAAAGTCACGCGCGGCACCTCCGGCGGTGTGACGTTCTTTGGCACATTGGCTTCGCTGGCAGGGGCGGCGCTGATCGCCTTTTTGGCCGCTATCTTGCTGGACACTACTCCTTTCATTACAACCGTCATAACCGTCTCTCTGGCCGGGCTGGCAGGCAGTTTGTTTGATTCCCTGCTGGGTGCCACAGTACAGGTGATGTACTATCACCCCGAAAGTGGTGACGTCACCGAAAAACGTTTGCCCAGCGCGACTGTGGCGCGGGGTTGGGCCTGGATGAGCAATGATTGGGTCAACTTGCTGGCATCCCTTTTGGGAGCGGGCGTGGCCACATTATGGTTTTTTTGAAAACCTGAAGTCGATGAGACTGGTGCACACAATCCTGAAAATGATGTTTTAATCTGGCCCTATGCCCGAATTCCTTGTCCCCATGTCCTCCCCTGATATCACAGATGCCGAGCGGCAGGCCGTGGCCCAAGTGCTGGATACGCCCTTCCTCAGCATGGGGCCGCGCGTGCAGGCCTTTGAGCAGGCGGTAGCCGATTACGTGGGCGCCAAACATGCCATCAGCGTAAACTCTGGTACGGCGGGTTTACACTTGTGTGTGTGCGCTGCCGGTATCGAAGCAGGGGACATCGTCATCACCACGCCCTTCTCCTTTGTGGCTTCCAGCAATGTGATCCTCTTCGAGAATGCCATCCCCGTGCTGGTGGACGTCGATCCCCACACGGGCAATATGGATGTAGAGCTGGTCACCCAGGCCGTGACTGACCTGGCCGCCGGGGGCGCAGCCGCCCAAAAATGGCTGCCGCGCAAGGGCGGTGGAGGCAGCAAACCGGTCAAAGCGATCCTGCCCATCGACGTCTTCGGGCAGCCCTACGACGCCGAACCCATCATCCAACTAGCACACCAACACGACCTAAAGGTCATCGAAGATGCCTGCGAAGCCATTGGGGCGCGTTACAAAGAGAGTGTAGCCGGGAAATTGGGCGATTACGGCGTCTTTGCTTTTTACCCCAACAAGCAAATGACCACCGGTGAGGGTGGCGTGATCGTCACGGATGATGACGAAGCTGCCAGCTTGATGCGCGCCTTGCGCAACCAGGGCCGCGCCCCCGGCGACACCTGGCTGCAGCACACTTACCTGGGCTACAACTATCGCATGGACGAGATGAGCTCGGCGCTGGGCGCCGTGCAGCTTGGTCGCCTGGATGAGTTGCTGGACAAACGTGAACGCGTGGCCGGCTGGTATGCTGAACGCCTGGCCGAGATCCCGCTGGTGGAAACGCCCCAGGTGCAGGCCCACACCACACGCATGAGCTGGTTCGTGTACGTCATCCGACTTGCCGTGGAAGTGGATCGTGACACACTGATCGAAAAGCTGGCCGCCAAAGGTATCCCTTCCCGCCCCTATTTTGCGCCCATCCACCTGCAGCCCTTCATGGTGGAGCGCTTTGGCCACCGGTTGGGCGACTTCCCCGTCACCGAAGACCTGGGCCGCCGCAGCCTGGCGCTGCCTTTCTCGGGGGTGATGAGCGAAGAACAGGTTGAGTTGGTGTGCAGCACACTGCGAGACGTGCTGGCCGAGTAGTTCATATCCCCCTGCTTGTCGAAACCCCCTTTGCCGCGATATAATGCTTGGCGCGATAAAATCCCATCGCGATAACATTCGGGGCGTGGCGCAGCCCGGCTAGCGCGCACCGTTCGGGTCGGTGAGGTCGGAGGTTCAAATCCTCTCGCCCCGACTGTTTTAAGGCTCTAATTACGGTAATTTGCCGCACTTAGAGCCTTATTCTTATATAATGTTAGTTGAATTTCTTGTTGGGTATTATCTGGAAACTATTCGAAATGACGCCTGCACATCTACCAAAAGATATATTAGAACTTTATGATGTCTATGATCACCGACACGCATCGGCAATTTTGGCCTTTGATTTCCCTGTTCTATATGATGAAATTTGTGAGGTCTTGAGGCATTTTCGACTTACGGATGAAATGATAAAGGCTCCAGGAGGAAATGAGAGCGAGATTCCAAAGAAGTTTTCTGAAATTCTAAGGCCATTAGGTTGGGTTGAGAGAACTCTAAATGCAAGAGTTCAAATTGATGAGTCAGATGAATATGTCAGGCCAGAAACACATAAGATAGATTATTTGAAAGGAAGAATTGCATTTGATGTAGAGTGGAATAGCAAAGATCAAACCTTCGATAGGGATCTATTTGCTTTCAGCTCATTTTTTGAATATCAAAAAATCAGTATTGGGATCTTGGTTACTCGCTCAACATCCCTTCATGGTTACTTCGCTACTCTAGGTAATTACGTTGATAAGCATGGGGTAGAAAGGCCAATTAAAAGCAAATATGGAGCAAGCACTACTCACATGGATAAATTGATTCCAAGGTTAAAAGGGGGACGAAGTGGCGGGTGTCCAGTACTGGCTCTTGGAATAAAACAGGAACTAATCGAAAATGGTTAGGGACTAGCGAGAGCTATTTTTATACGTTTCCCAAGTAATATCATATTCATCAGCTTGATTGCCCCAGGTAGTCCAGTTATCTTTTGTGCCTCTTGCAAAAAGCTCCAAGTATGGACCTAAGCTACAACTTTCAATGATTTCATAAAGCTCATCAGGTTTTCTTGAATGTTCCCTTTTTCTTGATGGAATAATGTTCACTTGACTTCGACCTGGCTGCAGTGTTCTCAGCTTACCTTTAATACCGAACAACACAATTTCAGTAACATTTCTAAAGTAGAAACCAACACCTCTGCCATCAGGCCCGCCGTCCTTTCTTATCTTGTACCAGATTAGATTTGTCTTGTATGTAAAACCCCAACTCTTCATTACTTCTAATCCTTCAGCGATCAAAGCGTTTGGTACCCACAAATATAGATGGCTTTGTTCAGCTGCAACTTCCGAAACTGGAATACTCTTTATTTCATCAAGCGTCAATGTTGGATACCTTCTTAGACGCTTATGCTCTGGTGCAATTTTCCCACTACTGTTGTTGAATCGCCAAGGTGGATCAGCAAGGATTGTTCCATACTCGCCTTGTAGCTCATTCCGAAAATCGTTGGCAACATCAAAAGTTTTTGTCATGTCTTTCTCTCACTCTCAATACCTATTGTAGCGTATCGTTTGGTTTATTAGATGAATTCGATTTTTCCATCCAGTTTCTAAACGCAACAAATTCACTATATAGCTTTTGATCTTCTGTCGATATGCCCTCATTGTTATTTGTTAATTCCATGATTGCTTTACGCACATCATCATGTGCTAACTGGCCATAGAGGCGGTCTGTAATCTCCATGCTCTCATGCATCATGTTTTGAGAGAAAGCCTTGAACTCCTTTATTGTCTTGACGTGTTTTATCCCATATATCGCATGACCATTGCGTAGCTTATGGGGCGACTTGTAAGAAATCCCTATTCTCGAGCAAAACCTTTTCAAGCCTCTAGCAAAACTTTGCCGCCGAGAGTCTACGTCGCCAATATTGTCCCGGGTTGACCACTCCATGCCGTCAGTACTTAGATTTGGATACCACAAGCCAGATGGCCCCAGTTCCCCAATGACTACTTCGTGCCATTCCCTCACGACCATTAGCAGGTCATCAATGGGCAATAGAAAAGTTATTGCGGCTTTGGTATTTTTCGTCTGTACTCCCTCGGCAGGTAATTGATGAACCTCTAAGTTTTCAATGTCAACACATTTGATTGGCAAACTAACCAATGCTCCAACTCTTATGCCTGATAAAAAAGTGAGGGCAGTAGCTGCTCTATCTCGCTTGTCAGTTAGAGATATCGGATTGAAAGAACAAAGCATTCGTACTTCTTCTAAACTGTAATATTCCCGTTGTTGTATCTCTGAATCAATACTATTTGCCCGGGCAGGTCTAATGGTCTCAATCCAAGTTGGGATTATCTTGCGGTACTTCAGCGGGTGTTGTGTCCTCGCCCAATAGAAAAACCTTCGAGCCTCTCCACAAGACCGCTTCATTGTCGCCGTTGATAATCTCTTTTTCTTGCCGTCATTTCTCGAACTTAGCAAATATGATGGGAAGCTATCCATCCTAGCTAGAATGTTGGCAAAATCTGTATCATCAGCCCATTCCAACAAATGACGCAAATGGCCCCACTTGCGCTTTGCAGTCTTAGGACTACACTGCATTGCATTCTTGCAATACTCGATATACGCCAATACAGCAAAATAGTTACCTCGTTCAATCATGCTTTGCTCTTTGCGCTCGATTTACTGTGGTGCCGCAAATGGTGCATTTGCTCTGAAGCAACTCAAGATATAGATTTACTCTTTTTGAAACCGGGTCGATAATTTTTACTGGCTGATTACACTTCAAGCACCATGCTTCATCACCCCCCATGTGGTATGTCTTACGCTTCTTCCTTATCGCAAGGATCTCTTTTGCCCAAGCCCTGAAAGCACTTCCGACGATCCAGATATGACCTGTGCTATCTCTTTCATATGGGCAACCTGCTGGCATATAAGACCTATAAACGGTATCTACATGCACCCCAATAATTTCTGCTAGCTCAGAAGGTCGATACTTCATTTCCAGCAAGCGGCTTAGCCGGATAACTTGAGCTCGAGATAACCTGATTTCAGGCCGTACTTCACGCATCATTGCTACATCGCAAGCTGGCTTTGTTGCATCCTGAAAGGAGGCTCGGGCTTTATGTTTTCAAGCAAATGTTTGTATCTATCCCCCCTCTTGTGCCGCCCATAAGCCACATACGACTCTAATACTCTTAGTCCCACTGTATCCATTAGCACGCTCAGTGCCGGAGCAACCTGAGTAACCATCCACCGTTGTAGACGGACAAGCTCAATATCAGCAGCGTCTGAAACTTTGAGATTAGCCCTTACTATTCCTGTTACCAATTCCTCCCACCAAGGAGCTAAGTTCTCTTTTTCATCATTCTCAAAAACATCTATGTAATCTCGAAGGTGAGCAATTCCCAACTCACTCCATTTCTGAGGTAATTCAACAAGAAGCAACCGAGCGATTTGATCTGCTCTCTCTTGACGTATCTCTAATTCAACACGGGTGAAACCTCGCTTATCATAAACTCTTATCGACCTAGTAGAAGTCCGTGAACCCAAATAGATGGTTGTTGTTCCTAGAGAACCATCTTCTTTTTCAGTCATTGGAGATTGCTCAACTCGGGTCGTTTCCCTCTTTGCCAAAGTGCGGATATAGTCATTCTCCACTGCCTCTAGAAAGTCTTGGGGAGTGAAATTTACACCATCCCAGGCCAAATCCAATCTTGTCACCCTGAACCGATGATTTTCCGGTTCTTCTTGTTCAGCCAAATATTGCATCATCCGTGACATTTGTTCAGGTGGAATAGCATCACAAGCAGATGCCGGCAATTCAATATGAAAGTGATTGCCCTCATTGGCTGGCTGAGTGTATAGCTTGGCACCTGCGAGAGACTTACCAATAGATTTATAGCCACGGCCACCGAAGCCCATCGGGACAGGGTCACCCAAATAATCAGATAGCCACTCTTGCCATAGTTCTAGGGCATAAGAGGGCAAACCCCATCCTGTGATCGCAAGCCAATCTATCTTGAAAGTAATCTCAGTCATGTTCTACTCCAATAATGTCATGATGAAAAATTGTGATCCCATCACTCAAATCTCGGATACGGGATTTTGCGTCTACAAATGATTGCAAGGTTTGATCATCCCCTTCGAAGGTGTCCAGAATGTTCCCCTCAACATCACAGATGAACACGATTCCAGAGAAGTAATAAACCCAATGTCCGAGATATGCGTAATGCTTTATCAAACTAATGTCCTGTTATGGTTTGTATAACTCCACCCCCCTGTCAGTACCGGGGGGTCATTTTCGTTGAAGCCAAAGGGGCCCAGCGCCGCCTTCCAGGCTACGCCTTGGAAGCCTTCGCTTGGGCCACCCATTGGCTATTCAATCGCTTTAGATAAACAAGCCTCGGCCTCTTTGGCCAGAGCATTCATGATTGTAGCTTTGTCTAATAAACTTTTTGGGACTGCAATAGCGTACATTTCACCATCGATAAACATTCCGGCAATATCGAAGTAATCATCCGGTGTCCCATTCTCCCCAATTGACACAATAGCTTTACGTCTTTTTAAATTTTTGCTGAGCTCAATTTTCTTCATAATGACCGCCCAGTCTAGGTATTCATCGCCTCTAGCAGGCTCCCACAAGCCACAGCCCTGTCAAGGATGCAAAGCATCCTTCGGACTCGCTACGCTCGCCCTTGACAGTTCTGCCTTGCTTGTGGGGTAACACCTGCGGCGATGAAAAACTATACTGGTACTATCTCCTTTCGTGCTTTGATTATTTGACTCAAGGCACTTTGAGCCAAACGAAATGCTTTATCTTCCGAATTGGAAGGTTGACAGTCAAGAATTTTCATTCCCGATTTAGCAAAAATGGTTATCCAAAAAATGCCATTGTCGCTATCGAATTGCCTTTGAAAAAAGTAGTTATTTCCAATCATTTTTGTTTTCTTTCGATATACAGACATGAAAGTTCTCCTTACTGATTGACTACAAGCGATTGCGAAATAATTTCAGATACTTTTGTTTGCCGTTCTTCAATAGGTATCCCTCCTAAACTTTCTCCAACATACTCAGATATGGCTTGCTGTAACTTTGCATCCATTAGTAAGTTTTTTAGCCCTGCTTTTTCTACCCTCTCAAACCAGCGGTAATATGTTCTTGGAGAAATCATTGACCCGGATAACAATGTTTCATTTCCCTCTTGAGCAATGTAAATGATGAAGCCCAGTAATTTGAAAGCTAAACTGTAATCATCCTTAGTTACAGCGGCTAGTTGATCAATAATCTCTCGTATGTTTATATCCATATTGCTTTTTATCCTTATTACCTGTATGATTATCAGGAATTGAACTAAATCAAAGCCGTGCCATAATCGTACAAAAATAGTACCTTATGGGTACGGCTTTGTCAAGTGTACACTTATGCTAAAACCCGATAAATGGCAAATAATACTGAATGAGGTTTTCGGGCCACAAACCGAGCTGCCCAATAAATTTACTATTGGAATGGGAAAATTTATTCGGGAAAGCCGCGAAGAATTAGGTTGGAGCCAAACTGAGTTAGCTGCTAGAGTAGATATGAGAAGAGCAACTCTATCAAATATTGAAAACGGAAAATCTGAACCTTCAGCAACTCAGATTTTCTATCTATCAGTAGAATTAAATAAACCCATAACATCTTTCTTTCCAAAGTTTGCGCGAGACCACTTGCCAAAAGAAGAACTAGATTTATTAACTTTAGAACTGATACAAAACTTTTTGAATGTTAATGATGAAAGCCTACAGCGCGTAGCAATTAATCAAGTGAAAGCACTTTCTGAATGGGACACAAAACCAAAAAGAAGAAGTTAGAAGAGAACTTCAAGAGATTCCAGGAATATCAATATAGGGGAATGTACTTGCAAAAAGTAGAAATTCTGAAAACTGAGCAATTCTTTCACATCGTAAAAGATAAAGACAAGAACGAAATCTGGTCGACCTACCCTGAATATTCTGCGACCTTATCTGAAAAAATTGCCAAAGAGTTCGTGAAATTGCAAAGGAGTGCGATATGGGAAGAATCCAAGAGATAGGTCGATTTGTTGCTCAATCTGATAGCGGCCAAGAATATACAATTGTCCAATATCAAGAATTCATTGATGCTGGAGCACGTGATGATCCAAATGCAGAAGTACCAGGACTAAAAAGTATGAAAACCACAACCGGATTGCACGTAAATTACATTGATTCGGATACTTTTAAAATCGTCCCGACTGGTGAGGTCGTTAGAAGAGTCGGATAATTGTGCAACAATTTGGAATGAGTATTTGTATCGAATTATAGTAATAAAGGGATTATTTCATTGGTCGGTGAGGTCGGAGGTTCAAATCCTCTCGCCCCGACTGTTTTCACCCTAAAAAAGGCTCTTTTCGCTACATCTAAGTTGTGAAAAGGGTCTTTTTTGTTTCATATTTATTCTAAATTATTGTATAGTAAATAGAAGTTTGGGTTATCAAAGGAGTAAAGAAATGTCAGCCGGAATTAGCAAAAAATCAAATAATACGTTAGTAGAATTTGATAATGGACTTTTAGTTGAAGTTGAAAGTGACGATAGATATCTATCAAATGTCGGTAAATATGCGCAAAGAGCTTCTAGATTAGATGTCCGCCCTATAATTTTTGGAATTCAAGAATCTGTATTAATGGCAATAAATAACAATTTAGGAGTCCGTCCGGATAAAATTGAAATTGAATTTGGAGTCGGGGTTGATATAGAAGGAATGACTTACATTTCAAAATCAACCGAAGAATCGACAATAAAAATTAAACTAACTGTAAATGCGAATAATTAGGGGATAATATGGATTCGAATCGAATCATCAAGTATGCTGGTTGGAGCATTCTATTTATCGGCTTATCAAGCATTTCTTTCTACTTTTACCCAGACAAATGGTTATTCTCTGACTTTATCTACGCATTTTACGCTAACGTAAGCACAGAGCTAATAAGTATTGGTATAACGATTCTTATTATAGATCAGTTATATAAAAATCAAGATGAAAAAGAATTGAAGACTAGGTTAATTTGGGATATGGGAAGTATGGATCAAGCTCATTCCCTTAGAGCTATTAAAGAATTAAAATTTCGGAATTGGTTATACGATGGAACCCTAGAAAACCAAGATTTCACATTAGCAAATCTTGAAGATGCTGAAGTTGAGAACGCAAAGCTGAAAGAAGCTAACTTTACTAAAGCTAATTTAGTAAAAGCAAATTTTCAAAACGCTACATTAAACAAATGCAATTTTTCAGAATCCATCTTGTTTGAATGCCAGTTACAGGAAGCAAAACTACAAAATGCAAAATTAATAAAGTCTCAAATGAGATTAGCTGTTTTATCCAGAGCAGATTTGGGTACAGCGGATTTATTGGGAGCATACTTAGTCACTGCTGAAATACGGAATGCAAATCTGCAACACGCAACACTTGAGGAAGCAAATTTAGAAGATGCTGACTTAACTCATTCTGATTTGTCACATGCTAATCTCATGCGCACCAATCTTAGGGGAGCCAATCTCAATAATACAAATTTATCCAGAGCAAATCTAAACGGAATTAGAAATTGGGAACAAATAAGAAACATTGAGAATGCAAATATTTCAGGTGTCATTCAACCACCTGAAGGATTCATTGATTGGGCACTTGAAAATGGAGCCACTACGTAGCCGCCTCAATTAAATAATTTTTACTCTCAAATATCCACTGCTTGAATGCTAAAAACTCCTTAAATAAATCTTCATCGGATTAGTTAAATTTCTCTCGAGATAAACTTGTAACGAGTTCTTTCACATCATCCCCCGCCAGCTTCCCATAAAGCCAGTCAGTAATCTCCATACTCTCCTGCATCATGTTTTGAGAGAAAGCTTAGGATTCTTCCCTCTTGACAAATCCACAAACTCACCTTATTATACCAGCAGGTTAATTAACCAATTGATATAATAAGGAACTACAGAATATGAGGAGTGAGGATGACAGACTGAGCCAGACCTTTGCCGCCCTGGCAAACACCACCCGGCGGGCGATCCTGGCACGCTTGGCGGAGGGCGAAGCCACCGTCAACGAACTGGCCGAGCCCTTCAACATGACCTTGCCGGCCATTTCCAAGCACATCAAAGTATTGGAGCGTGCTGGGCTCATCACCCAGGGCCAAAAAGCGCAGTACCGTCCCTGCACCATCGACGCAGCACCCCTACAAGAAGTATCCACGTGGACAGAGCAATACCGCCACATCTGGGAAGAACGCTTTGACCGCATGGACGACTATATCAACCAACTGAACCAGAAGGAGCAAGACCATGAGTGATAGCACCGTTTCAGAAGATGCAATTGTGATCGAACGTGTATTTGATGCCCCCACGGACATCGTGTGGGGTATGTGGACTGAGCCAGACCACTTCAAGAATTGGTACGGCCCGCAGGGGTTCAGCATTCCCCTGGCCGAAATCGAATTGACCGTGGGCGGCAAGCGGATGGTATGCATGGAGTCGCCGGACGGCACCATGAAAATGTGCACCACCGGCGAACACCTCGAAGTCACGCCCACCAGTCGCCTGGTCTACACTGAAAGCATGGCGGATGCAGATGGCAACGTAATGCCCATGGGTGAGGGCAATCCAGGGAGAACCGAGGTCACTGTAATATTGGAAGATGTGGATGGCCGCACAAAAATGGTGCTGACGCATGCCGGTGTCCCCGCCGATTCGCCCGGTGCCACTGGGTGGAACCAAGCCTTCGACAAGCTGACCGACTACGTCGGGACTGTCGTCAAGGGCTAAAACTCGCCCACCTTTCCCTACCTATTTTCTCCAAAAAGGCCCTTTTCTGAAGGGCCTTTTGCATTGTCGGTTATCATAGTTTCTAGAGAAATCGAGGATGGAGCAATGTTAGACCCCAACGAAAATAAAGCAGCTTACACAAAATATTTTTCGGAAGCCCTGGGTTTTGAAACCAGCATCCAGCGCTCCGAAGCCCTGAAAAAAAGTACTCGTCAGGCCCCCTGGCGCTTCGATCTTGAGATCAACGGAAAGGTGAAAGCCTTTGTCTTGCGCATAGATGCCCGCTCCAGTTTATATGAATATCAAGTCCTCAAGGCCATGGAAGAAATCCCCATACCGACCCCCAAGGTTTACGGCCTGGACGAAGAGGGCCAACATTTAGGGGAACCCTGTTTCTTCATGGAATTGATCAAAGGCGAGTCTTTGCTAACCTATATGAAGGCTGGAGAGGGTTGGGCAGATGATCTGTACATTTCCACAGCGAATCGACTACATGCTGTTCAATTAGGGCAATTGGGAGAAGTCGCCAAGCTGATCAAAACGGAAACAGCCGAAGATGTTTTGGATTCTGCCTATGAGTATTTGCACAGCCTGGACGAACCAGTAGCAGAGGCTGCTTACAAGAAATTGAAAGGCAACGTTCCAACCCTGGCACAGACCTGTTTCAGCAATGGCGACCTTTATCCTGACAACATGCTGGTCAAAGATAAAACCCTGGTAGCCGTGATCGACTTTGCCAATGCAAGCGTCTCCGATCCCTTATACGAGTTCCTGTTGACCTTCTTTGTCCATCCTGAGCTACGCGGCCGGGGTATCGAAGAAAATTTTTGCGAGAGCAAAGGCATTGATTCCAAGGTGCTGCCCTGGTACCATGCCCTGGAATACTTTGATACTTGGCGTTGGGTCTCCAAATATGGCGAACCCTTCGTAGGATATGATGAAGATCGCCTAAGGAGCACCATGCAGAAGTGGGTGGAAACAGGTTCTCTGGATTAGATTATCACTCGACATCTAATATATGTCCCCAAAAATCAATATAGCTGTGCCGTTGACGTAATGAAGAATCGAGAGGATTGTCAGCCCAACCAGCAGTTGTCGGGGCCAGTGGCGTATACCAATTGCTGTTAATAACATGAGGGGCACTACAAAATCCAATGTGTATCGCGGCCCGAATTGTATCCAGCCCGTGCCAATGTTCAACAGAATCGGGATGTTCACTAACAAGATGGTAATCAGCAGCATCCTCTCTGACCACTTTTGGCGGTTAGCGTAAAACCCCTGGAAGGCTGCGAAGAAGACAGGGCTGAGCAAAAACAGGCTGCCCCCAAAGAGCGAACCTTCACTCCACGGGAAAGGATAGTTGATGTAGTTGTAATAGAAGTTTGTAGGTAGATAACGAATGCTGAAGGTGCCGTATTTAAAATAGGGATCGACGAAAATAACATTCATATTCTGATAAGCTGACCCCAGGTCCAGTGGGTGCCCAAAACGGCTCCAGTTGTAGACCAGGTAGATCGATCCAAAAATAAATAGCGGCGACAAACCCAGTATTGCCAACCGCAAACGCGCTTTCCACTCGAGTTCTACATGCTTTGCCAATAAGTGATATGCCGGCCATAGCCCCGCCACGAATAGATGATTGCGTGTCATTGCTGCACAGGTGATCAATAGTCCTGTGATCAAGAAGGCTTTCCAGCCGCGCAGCCGGATGGCGGCGATATATGTCAGGAGCAGGAAAAATATGGCCACATTCTGTGATAGAAACCACACTTTTCCAACCGAGGCAATCGTGATGTGCACCGTGCCAAATGCGAAGAACAGACTCAAAAGCCCCCGCTGTAGGGAAGATACGGAAATAATTCCTTCCTCGTCTGCATAGCGCAACAGTAGTGTCATCAGCCCTACACTGGCCGATGCAAACAATAATGTAATAACCACGTCACTGACGTTCACCCCGAATAGCGTTACAAGAGGCATCAGCAAAAAAGCAGGCACCGGTGGCCAGTACAGATAATACTGGCCTTCAAAAAAATTGAGGTCATATACATTAGACGGGATAATGCGCAGATGCAACTGCCCATGTAAAAATGCATCGGCCAGATAACTGAAATAGTTTGTGCTGGAGATCCACTCGCCATTGATAAGCGCAAAAAAGCTATAGACGACGAGGGCGAACAGCATGCTCCATCCTGGCTTGCACCACAGAAACACGAACGCTTTGATATATTCTTTGGGATTAAAGTTAGTTTTCAAACTAACCTTTGAGGGAATCGTATTCTTGAGACATGGCTGTCATGATAAGAAGGCATTCTATTTGTTGGGCAGTTTACCATTATCTTTTTGCTCAGAGCGATGCACACTTTGACGACTCCAACGTCCAATGTGATAATAGCCCTATGCAATCCACGCCTGCTGCACACTCCCAAAATGCATCAAGACAAGCCACAATTCTCCTGGCTACTGTAGTACTGGCTGGGGCTTTGCTGCGTTTTTATCAGTTGGGTGCGCAGCCCCTGTGGATGGATGAGATATTCACCGGTATTTTCGTAACCGCCCAAAACTCCTGGGCAGAGGTCTTTGAACGCATTCTGACTGAGCCCAACCCACTCAACCCCTTCACCTATGTGGTCACCCATGCAGTGCTGCTGCTATTTAAGGAGAACAGCGTTACGCTGCGCCTGCTGGCCGCTTTTACGGGGTTATTGGGCGTGTTGGCTATTTATTTTGTAGGCCAGGCTTATTTCAACCGCCGTGTGGGGTTGATTGCCGCTTTGCTGCTGGCTATCGCACCGATGCATATCTTCCACTCGCGCGAGGCGCGCTATTACGCCCCCGTGGTCTTGTTTTCACTGTTGACCTATTACTTCCTGCATCGCGGCTTACAAAGCGGCCAGCGCAAATGGTGGCTAGGCTTTACGCTGGTCAGCATCCTCAACATCTACACGCATTTGACCACATTCCTTGTGCTCATCACTCAGGCAGTATACGCAGGTTTTTTGAGTCTGGAGGGTTTCTTCACAGGCCAGAGGCGCACTGAGGCTACAATCCGCTTCAAAGACATTTTCGTACCGCTTTCCATAAGTCTGGTAGTCATTGGTTTCAGTTACCTTCCCCTTGTTCCGGTCGCCATCGGCTGGGTCAACGGCCCTCAGGCTATCGGCAACGAGGGTAACCCCCATGGCTTTGAGATATCGGCTAATTTTTTCTTACAACTGTACGCCAATTTTGGGGCTGGTTTGGGCTTGCCTCTGTCTGTTTTTGTAAGCGCCTGTCTTATTGGTATGCTGCTTGCCTGGCGTAGAGAACAGCGCCCCACACTTTTCTTCCTGTTGATGGCCACCTTGCCCTTTATACTCATCCTGCTGGCCCGCCCCAAACACTTCTTCGCCCATAAATATGTGATCTCATTGTTACCTCTCTACCTGATCTTCATTGCAGGCGGTATTGAGTACCTTGCCAGTCGCATCACACGCACCCTGAGTGATTGGGTCCAATGGCCTTATTTGTCGTTGGCTAGTCTTACTGTGCTCACGGCGCTCTTCGCGGGCATCAGCCTGCAGCGCATTCAAGGGGGCTACAATGATGAGGTAGACCAATGGCAGGCTATCAGTACCTTTCTGGAGGCCAACGTCCGGCCGGGAGATGCAGTTGCAGTCTTGCCGACCTTTCTTGTAACGGCCCAGGGTGATGAGATCCTGGGCTATCTAGATCCTCTCCCTCAAGGTATGGGCATATCAGTGCCTTACACAACTGCCGAATTGAGTGCTTTATTGAGCCAGAACGAACGCTTGTGGATCGTCAATGAGGGCCTCCTCATTGACCCCGCGGAAGCGGAGCCTTTGCTAGTCTGGCTGGCCGGCACACCCGCCCTTACTTTGTCATTCGATGAGGACCGGCACGTGCATTATCTGGGAAAGGATATGCCCTTTGACGCATTGCTGGACGAGGCAAGCGACTTTGAATTCACGGATGCCAGCCTGTATGCTTCTCTCGGCGACCTCTATGCGTCAGAAGAACGCTGGGAAGAAGGTCTTGTGGCTTACCAACAAGCCTTTGAGATGGAGCCGGACCAAGGCATCTGGCATATGCGTTTGGGCATGTTTTATGATCAAATGGGTGATTCTGTCTCAGCCGAAGCGGAATATTTGACTGCAATAGAGCTCCAGCCCGATGTAGCTGGCTTTCACGCGGCACTTGCTGATCATTATCGCCTGCTCGGAAAACGCCAGGATGCCATTGACCATTACACTCAGGCCTTGCAGTTGTGGCGTAAACAAATCATAGGGCGCGACACTACGCCTTATTCTCAGCTTTGGCAGCAGCATATCAATGATTTGCAGATCGGCATATTGCCTTAGAGTCTTCCATATGCTAGAATAAATTACCAGTCGAGAAGGATTCCTTAGGAGAGGACCCCCATGTTAAGCATCAAACTTGATAAACGGCAGATGAGGCTGGTGCAAACCGCCTTGCTCATCGGCCTATTTCTACTGTTAATCCTGGCCTTTGGCGCCTATCAGAGCTCGCCTTAGCTGCCCCGGATTCGGTGGATCCCCTGGCCCCAAGTTCAGACCTGGCGCTTCAGGGCTATTATTACCCCCCGCCTGCTCCTCCAGTCATTCCACCATCTCCGGAGAAGCGCTGTAAGCTCATTGTTAAACCCTCGACGGTTACTTTGGGCGAGCCTTTCGAGGTCTGCTGGCTGGGTAACAAAGATGCAAATCTGAAAGTAGGCCCGGCGATTGTCGCCCCCGATGGTCTGGAGTACTACGCAAAAATAGACGGCAAGGGTGTAGTTTGCCACCAGTACACCATCAATGCAGGCGAAGTATTGCCCGGAACCCACGACTTCCGTTGTATTGGTGCGGACGGTACTATCCTCGCAACCACTTTGAAAGTTGTGGTACCAGGCGACAACTAGTCAGTTCAATTCGTCAACTATAAAAAAGCCCCAGATTTTTTCTGGGGCTTTTTCTATGGTAGAAATAAACCACCCTATGTTTGGACTTTCGCGTGTTGCTATGGATCTGGAATATCCGAACATATCCTTACAAAATCGTATAGGAAATTAATTATTAATAACATATCATTCCAGACGAGATACTGTCTTATAAGGTAGATGAGTGCATAGCGAAAAGCAGCTACTCCAAAGAGCCAAAGATTTTGATCTTGAGGCTCTAGAGGAAATCTTTAATCGATATAACGACGGACTTTATCGTTACGCCTACCGTTTGCTTGGTGATGCATCTATGGCTGAGGAATGTGTTTCCGAAACCTTCAATCGCTTACTGCAAGCATTTCACAACGATAAAGGGCCAGATAAGTATCTGCGCGCCTATTTATATCGGATAGCACATAACTGGATTGCTGCGTACTATAAAAAGCATACCCAACCTGATTTGAATTTGGAACTTGTATTAGATCACCTTTCTGAGGCGGATGATAATACTGCTAGCATCGCTGAAATAAATATGCAACGAGAGTGGATCCGAAAGGCAATTATCGACCTGCCTGTGCCTCAACAGACAGCTATTGTTTTAAAGTATTTTGAAGGCTGGTCAAATAAAGAGATTGCTGCGATCATGAAAAAAACCGTTGGTGCTGTAAAAGCCTTAGAAAACCGTGGGATTTCCAATTTGAAGAAGAAAATTCAAATTGAAAGTGTCAGGAGAGATAGACATGGATCGAGATAGTCGCCTGAATAAGATCCTCAAGTATCTCTTCGGCGTAATGGATGAAGCTCCCCCGCGTAGTCCCGAAGCCAGCGAAGCAACAAAATCTCGCTTCTTGACCCATGCTAAAAGGTATAAACGCGCCAGAGATCGGGCTGCTGCTCCAGCAAGCCCTGTCCTACGGGCACGCCGTATAAGATATCAAGCAGTGCTTGGGACGCTGCTTGTTCTGTTTTTTCTATTTGCTGGTGGCCTGGGGAGTACAGCCTACGCAGCCCAGGGAGCACTGCCCGGTGAGCCTCTCTATGATATGAAGCTTCTGTTCGAAGACACTCGCATACTCTTTGCCAATTCAACTGAAGGCAAGTTGTCCTTGCATCTTTCTTTTGCCAATGAGCGTGTCTTCGAACTGCGAAACTCGCTTAACTCCAATGATGAAATCAGCCTGATGGCAGTCAAGCATAATTTTGACTATCACGTAAATAGCGCGCAATTAATCATTGCACAGGACGCCTCTCTTCTTGCTTATGAAAACGAATTGGAAAAGATAAATCTGGATTATTATATGCTGGTCTCAAATGAAGAAGAACCGCCAGGTGAAAGCGCATCATTTGATGGAACTCCCACTGCTACTGCAACACAACCCTTTATCGTAACGAACACCCTGGTTCCATCTGCAGGGCCAACAATCACGCCCACCCAAAACATGACACAGGGATCAGCCCCAACTGACACACCGTCCCCAATACTAGACACTACACCGACCATAATCCATAGCCTGACATTAAGTCCTTCGCCGACACTAACGCTTACGCCTCAACCAGAACCAAGCCAAACTACCACGCCCACCAGTACGCTTACGGTGACGGCAACCCATACGGTTGACATGTGTGGCGGCATCAGTCTCTCCAGTCTTTGGTTTGACGAACAGCAAGTCTTCCGTACGATCATCAACAATAGCCCCTCCACGATTACTATTAGTCAACTCTTGCTGGAATGGCCCGAAGACAACGAGGAGCTAATCAAGATCGAACTCAATGATGATGCTATTTGGGACCAAAAGGACACTGAGCCACCTTCCAATATCCCTGCAGAATCGGGTTGGAAATTAGGGGTTGATCGTGTTATCGGTGTTGGGCAAAGCCTCGAGATTATGTTCCAATTCGATGAAGACGCTGAGAGCGGTGACTATAACACCACGCTGACCTTCGACAATGCATGTCAGGTACAGGCTACAAACTAAAAAGCATATACAGTTCTTGATAAACAAAAGGATGCCGCAACAGGCATCCTTTTTATATTTAGAGTATTTTCTCCGCTCTAATCCTTAATTTCTATTGATTAGATTCCGTAACGATTCTCTTCTTTTTTGCTCATAGATTAGTAGATAACTGCCGTCATATTTTTTCTTGCTCATATCGTAAATCGGCTCGATATAGCATGTTGTTGTGCTTCTCAGTCATTAAATTGCTGTTGATGTATTAGCAAATCAGGATAGGTGTATTCAGATGATCATTGAAAATCAAAGAGATGGTTCTAAAGAACTGGCTCGCCCCAAAAAACTATTTGTTGGGAATAACCTTCAGGAAACTGCCCTCAACGATGATTGGCTAAATAATCAACCGAAATCACGATTGATCGAGGTCATTAAAGTGCTGGCCAACCGACTTGAGGGGGAAACAACTGGGAAAATTGATAACGCCCATTCTCTCAATATTATTGATAATGAGCCGCCGATAAGCATCAAACCCAATGGGAACAAAGTCGTCGTAAAAGAGATTATAGTGCCGGCTGTCCAGGAATCTCAATTTAAAAACCCAGAACTTCAATGGGAACTGACATTCATCCCCAAAGATTCGAGCCATCGCCCCTTACAGATACACATTTTGGGAAATTTTACAATTGGGCGTAATGAGGGCAATAAATCAGTTGACCTGGATCTGGCCTCGTTACGCGGAGACGAATTAGGCATGTCTCGCCAGCACGCCGCAATTCGTGTTTCTGGAGAAGGCCTTTATCTTATTGATCTGGGTAGCACGAATGGAACGTTTTATAGAGGAAAACAATTGGAGCCTGGCAACCCAGTCCAAATATTTCAGCACGGTTCGATTGCATTTGGGGGGCTGCTCCTGTACATTGGCAATATCCAGAAACTAAAACCAGTAGACTGAAAAAGTCTTCAAGTATCGAAAAGACGTGGCGGAGCAGAGGCCCCTCTTGATTCGTGCTGCGGCAAAGCTGCTGCAAATTCTATTGAACGACATCAGCTTGATCAAGCGACTGAAAGTCTCTTTTCCTTGGCTTTCCGATAATCCGATAAAAGTTTCCTGGCGCAAGGGTCTGTATTACTTTACATCTATCTTTCGTCTGATCTTTGGCCTGAGTAAACCTGTGCTGGTGACGCGCACCTTTCTGGGGTTGGCGCCAGAGGACTTCAAACAAGTGAAATTGCGAGGACGTGGATTGAATATTGACGTCCGTGGGCGCATGGACCTGTGGAGCGTGAAGGAGACGTTTTTAGATAAATTCTATGTGCACTATGGCTTTCCTTTGCAGGACGGCTGGCAGGTAATCGACATTGGCGCGGGTCTGGGTGAGTTCTCGCTGGATGCCGCACAGGGCAATCCCAAAAGTCGGATATATGCTTTTGAACCGTTTCCCGCTTCCTACAAATTGTTGCAAACCAACATCAAGCAAAATGGCCTTGCTAATATCCAGGCCTTTAATCAAGCGATAGGAGCAGAACGGGGATCTCTGCATCTTGACCTCTCGGAAGAGGAACCCTTAAAAATACGTGGTCTAGATAAAGACTATGAAGAGGGCATTGAAGTTCCAGCATTGACATTGGCAGATGTGTTTGAGCAGTTGCCCTTGCAGCAATGTGACCTGCTTAAGTTGGATTGTGAAGGCGCGGAGTACGCAATATTGTTTAATGCGCCCCCAGAGACGCTGGAGAAGATGCAACGAATTGTGATGGAATACCACGATGGTATGACGGAGCACACACATAAGGAGTTGGTGAGCTTTTTGGAAGACAGGGGGTTTTCGGTGGAGACCTTCTCCAATTACGTCCACAAGAATCTGGGCTATTTGCGAGCCAGACGGATCGGGGGAGACTGTTCTGGCTGATGCACAGAGTCGTTCTAAAGAGGTTACAAACTTAAACCTGAAAATGGCGACCCATCGCGCACCGATCATCGCCCACTCCTCACAACCAACAAATGCCTGGAAACCCTGATTGCTCTGCGCGGATTCCGTAACGATTTGCTTCTTTCTTACTCATAATGAGTGATGAAATCTTTGCTGCGTTTAAAGAATGTGCGTGGGCAAGCCATGGCTGAGTTTGCCATCGTTTTCCTCATCTTGATGATCATTATCATGGGAGCGATCGATTTCACCCGCTTGTTTGTTATTTATTCATCTGTATCTGCCGGAGCGCGTGAAGGCAGCCGCTTTGGCTCAGTGACTGGTGGTATCTCCGATACTTCACCGTATCTGGATTGCGCCGGGATACGTGCGGTGGTCGTCCACAACGCAGGGCTGCTCGTAGATTTGGAAGAGAACGATATTGCCATTACCTATGACAATGGAGACAAGCATGCCCATATAGGCGTATGCGGCTCGGTGACTGAAGAAGATATTGAACTTGGCGATCGTATAGTAGTTACTGTCACTGAAACCTACCTTTCGATTACACCTTTAGGCTTGCCCCCCTTACCTGTCAGCTTTAGTTCAGCGCGTACTATATATGTTGGGGGCATCGCCCCATAAACCAGACCAAGGCAAGGAAGAAAATGAAAAAGTCCACTGGTGCCTGGAGAAAAAAAGAGAGAGGGCAAAGCCTGGTTGAGTTGTCTATTGGCTTTGTAGCCATGATGACCTTGCTGGCTGGCATACTGGATTTTGGCCGTGTCTACTATACCTTTCTTGCCCTGCAGAACGCTGCTCAGGAAGGTGCTTCCTATGTTTGTGCCTTCCCCTCATGCCTGAACAGCACAGACTGTGCCGACCCTAATAATGGAACCTACCGTGCCCAGAATGAAAGTGAGACAGGGCTTATTGATTGGAGTTCAAGCACTGTCGCTTTTTCGCCAACTGAACCAGTGCAGGGAGATATTTTAACCATGTCGTTGACACATAAACATCAACTCATGGCCCCTTTTATTAGCGCATTGGCTCCAAATGGATTCTTGATCACGGGTACGGCCAGTTGTCGGGTAATTGGTACCCCTTGAATTGGAGTTTAACAAATACCTGAACCACATTCGAACAAAACAATATGAAAAAAAACACATTAGGAAATCCGGAAAACGGCCAGGCACTCGTAGTGATCGTCTTCGTAATACTAGGGATGGTGGTTCTGGCCGCGCTGGCCATAGATGGGGGAAATGCGCTGGTTCAGCGTCGCACCGTGCAAAACGGAGCAGACAATTGCGCGCTCGCTGGAATCCGCAGTATTGTTATTGATGAGGATCTCACTGAGACCGAACTACTGGCCGAGATCAATTTGATTGCAGAAACCAATGGTATTCCTGATTCTGATGGTATTCCAGGAAACTCAATAAATGCCAATGTCGAAGCACATTATACTGATCCGGAAGGCAATTATCTCTCTGCTTGCGATCAGGTTGGGGCTTGCAGTAGTATTCCGAGCGATACAAAAGGTATTGAATGTTCCACAAAAAAAAGTGTACCGACCTATTTCGCACCGATTATTGGCTGGAACTCGACCGAAGCTTCGGCCAGTGGCATTGCGGTTAACCACGCCCCTGACAACCCCAACTATCATTTCCCAGTAGAAACTGCCTTTTGGTCGTGGGGGTACATAGACCTCAATGGGCAGGACCCGCATATCAATGGTGTATTTGCCAATGGGGTGGGTTGCCCTGGTCCTGAATGTGAAACTGCCGAGGACTTTCCAATAAATAACAGCGGCCAGGATCCATTCATTGACCCTGTGGTTTGCACCTCTCTCGATTGTTTCGAATGCACCGGCCAGAACTGCCAAACGGCGCTAGATAATAGTGAAGTTGTGCCCCCAAAAGCCACTATGCCATTCACGATCGATTTTGCCACCTACGCCCCGGGTGGCGAAAAAGATGCAGACTATTGGCCTGCTGGGAAATATACCTATGTTGATAATGGCACCAACAATGTCCATCTTGTTCCCTGTGAAGACGGCGTTTATGTGGTCACTGGCAATGCCCATTTAAAGGTCAACGAATGCGGCAAGTCCACCTATAAGAACATCACCATCATTGCCTTAGGCTGGATCCGGCTCGACGCAGATGCCTGGCTGGAGCCTTTTGATGCCAGCCTGGATGGATTGGTGCTGGCATCCTGGTCTGAATCCACACCAGAGAATCCAAACCTATTCGATTCCACAACATTTGCAATTGACTTTAATCAAAACCCCGAATTGAAAGGATTGCTTTACGCACCCAATGGCAATGTGGGTGATACAGGGCAGGACCTGCACCTCGATGGGGCAGTTGTAGCTGAATCGATCACCGTGACCGGGCAAAACATCATCGTCACTTTTAACCCCACCTATCTCCCGCCTCCCCCACCACCCATCACAATTGAACTTATTCGATAGATAGTATTTTGATTTCGGGGACCAAAAGCAACCCCAGCCGCGACTGGGGTTGCTGGGTGTTCTATGGTAGAAATAGCCCTATGTCTGATCTTCCTCGCGTTATCATCTACACCGACGGTTCCTGCGACGTCAATCCCGGCCCTGGTGGCTGGGCCGCTTTGCTCCGTTACAAAGGAAGGGAGAAAGTGCTCAGTGGTGGCGAAGCCGATAGCACCAACAACCGTATGGAACTAGCTGCTGCAGTCGAGGCCCTCAATGCTCTCAGCAAAGCTTCGCGGGTTGATCTTTACACCGACAGTGAATACTTGCGCCGCGGCATCACTGAATGGCTCGAAGGTTGGAAGGTGCGCAACTGGAAACGCAAAGGGGGCAAGCTTGCCAACGTCGACCTCTGGCAGGCTTTGGATAAAGCCATCCAGCCCCACGAAGTTGAATGGCATTGGGTCAAAGGCCATGCCGGCAACAAGGACAATGCCAGGGTAGACCGCTTGGCCCGTCAGGCGATGAACAAAGTGAAATAAAGGTTGTTGTAGGGGCGTAAGCTTAGATAATGCCTAGCCATTCTTAATAAAGAAAAGCGAGCTATTTAGCTCGCTTTTTTCGTCAGAGGCGACGACGGGATTTGAACCCGTGATCAGGGTTTTGCAGACCCATGCCTTACCACTTGGCCACGTCGCCATGTATATACCCCAGTATAACAAATGCGGCTGATAGCTGATGATGGTTCTCCTCCAGATCCATCATCCACTACCAGCCATTGAGGTGTAGAGCGGGCGACGAGACTCGAACTCGTGACCTTCTCCTTGGCAAGGAGGCGTTCTACCAACTGAACTACGCCCGCAAAATATTTGGCCTGGTGGCCGCAGTGCCGAGAGACAGAATCGAACTGTCGACACCGCGATTTTCAGTCGCGTGCTCTACCAACTGAGCTATCTCGGCTACAACGTTGGCAGAACCAACGCCCGCAGATTCTACACGCTGCTATTTGGCTTGTCAAGCAATGCGCTCAATCGCGCCTGCCAACTTTTTTGGCGGGGACGCCCGCCCACACTTCATTTTCTTTGGTTGATTGCAGCAATACTGCATTGGCGCCCACTACTGTGCCATTGGACACCTTCAATACACCCTCTTTGCACAGCACCTTGGCCCCCGGCCCCAGCACCACATCGTCCCCCACTTCAATGCTTTTGAATTCGGATTGTTCCATAGGCTTGTGTACGTCGGCCCGCCCCAGGGTCACACCGGGGTAGATCTTGACCCGGCTGCCAATGCGCGCCGCTGAGTGGATCACCACCCCAAAACCGCCATGCTCCAATACCACCCCTTCACCGATCTCCACCGAGCGCGGCACTTCGGCCCCCAGCAGCTTCAGCAAACGGTAGGCCAGCCCGCCCCATAAAGGGTTGCGGCGGGCGTACAACAGGCGCGTGTACAGGTCACGCCGTGCCATGCTGGAGTGCTTCCTTCAGGCTGGCAGCCACCCGCTGGGCGGTTTGCCCATCCCAGAATTTGGGTGGGTTATTTGGTTTGCTGGCCTCTTTAAGGGCTTGCTCTACATCCTGCAGCAAAGTCTGGGCAGTGGAAAGCCGGTTGGTGCCATCGGTGATGGTGATGGGTCTCTCAGTGTTGGGCCGTAGCGTCAGGCAGGGGATTCCCAGGTAGGTGGTTTCTTCCTGGATGCCGCCAGAGTCGGTGACAACTATTTGTGCGCTACTCACCAGGCGCATAAAGGGGATATAACCCAGCGGCTCAATTAATTTGATGTTTTCAGCAGTATCCAATTTGTCCCACAGCTTGTGGTTGTGCAGGCTTTGGCGAGTGCGCGGATGGACAGGGAAAAGCAGGGGTGTTTGCTCGCTGACGGCCAACAGGCCATTTACGAGGGCTTCAAGCGCCGCAAAGGTATCGACATTGGCCGGGCGATGCAGGGTAACCACCCCATAGTCTCCAGTCACCAGCCCCAAATCCTTCAAAGACGTATCCGTTTCGATCTTCCCGCGCAGCATTTCGTAGGAGTCGAGCATGATGTTGCCCACGAAAACGATCTTTTCATCGGGGACGCCTTCGCGGCGCAGGTTCTCGTTCCCATCTGGCGAGGGTGTCCACAGCAGGTCGCTGATCGAGTCGGTCAGGATGCGGTTAATTTCTTCGGGCATGCTGCGGTCACCACTTCGCAGCCCGGCCTCAAGATGCGCCACCGGCAGCCACAGCTTTTTGGCAGTGATAGCACAGGCCAGCGTGGAGTTGACGTCACCGACCACCACCACATAATCCGGCTTTTCCTCCTGGCAGACCTCTTCGTAGGCCATCATCACGCCCGCGGTTTGGGTGGCATGTGAGCCACTACCCACGCCCAGATGCACGTGCGGGGCGGGCAGGTTGAGGTCGTTAAAGAAAGCCTCCGACATGTTATAGTCATAGTGCTGGCCGGTGTGTACGATGCGCGGCTGGCACCAGTCGCTTTTGGCCAGTTCGTGATACAGCGGCGCGACTTTCATGAAGTTGGGACGCGCAGCAGCAATGAGGTGAATGATGGGTTTCTTGTCGGACATCGCTCGTTTTGGACGTTATCTCCCCTTAATCATAACAGCCCTTGAAAAGATTGCCACGCGTCTGCCGGAGCGAAATGGGCTGGCGACTACGGCTAACGAGGATGAAGCAGAACAGTTAAATATTCAACGGATGGCACAGTTTTTGAGCACCGAACACTTTACCTTACAGGGGGCGCGTTCGGGCACTATCTCTGAGGCCAACGGGCGCTCGAGCGGCTTTTTGACGGCGGTATCTGGCTCACTGGTGGCGCTGGGTTTTATCGCCCAGATATCGGGACTGGGGGAGATATTCACTTATTTTGCATTGATTCTGTTCCCCGCACTGCTCTTTTTGGGCATTTCCACCTACGTGCGGCTGGTGCAGTTGGCCATTGCCGATGCCTTGTATACGCAGGCCATCAACCGCATCCGTCATTTTTATACGGACATGGCCCCGCAGGTAGCAGATTATTTGAGCTTCCCACATTATGACGACGCGGAGAGTTTGCGCAGTGCGATGATGATTTCTGAATCGCGCTGGCAGCCCTTCTTTTCCAGCTCCGGGCAGATTTCCGTGATAAACAGCATTATTGCTGGTGTGTTTAGTGCTATGTTGGTGAATGTGCTCTGGCCGTTGTCTACTTTGGCGGTGATCGGGGTGGGGCTGGCTGGCTTGGCGATCGCCCTGGTTTTGCATACGCGCTATTCAAGGCAGCAACAGGATCGGGTGCGGGGGCAATTGGAGTTCCGGTTTCCAAGAGAACAGGCTGAGAATAGTTAACTGTTAATACCGCTTTGCCTCCTTGGATAAACTAGTATTTCTATCTAACAGGAAAAAGGGCGAGGTATGCCTCACCCTCAAGATCGAGCCCTGACGCTTTTAGTTATTTCCGCTCAAGGATGACCACCGGAATGACGCGGTCAGTACCATTCTTATAGTCGGTGAAGGCACTCGCGACGGCTTCGACCTTAGTGTATAACTCAGTGCGTTCAGGTTCTTCTGCTGGGGTGGCAAGGGCTTCAAATGTTTCAGTGCCGTATTCCACGGTGACGTTGGGGTTGGCGAGGACGTTGTAATACCAATCGGGATGCGTGTCAGCGCCACCTTTTGAGGCCACCACAACGTAGCGGTCGCCGTCTATAATACACATCAGTGGATTGATGCGTTCCTCGCCACTCTTAGCCCCGGTGGTATGCAATAAAGCCAGGGTTGCATTGGCGAAATGGCCGCCGACCTTCCCATCATTCTCGCGGAATTCCTTGATGATCTTTACGTTCCAGTCACTCATTAGATTTTTTCACCTCGTAATGTTGTGATAGCGATAATTTGATTTAGAAGTAGTAATAAAAAATAACATGCGAGTAGTGGTTTTTGTGTAGGAACAGGATTAACATTTTTTTCTATGACAAGATACTTCCTAATTTCGGACATCTTACCCCGCCACTGTCTTACCGAACCGCAGGAGCCTACCAAAACTAGTTAGCCCTACGCCCCTTGAGCCAGCGGATAAGACCCAGTGCCAGGGCAATGAGCACAAGGAGAAAGCTGGCATTGACGGCAATCATCTTTAGCGCGGTGATCTGTCCCATGACACTGGCTAAAGCGGGTAGCTCTTGCGGGAATGTGTTCAAGATCCACAACATGGCGATATTTTCTACAATGTCCAACAGCACTATCCAGACTGGAAGTAGGTAAAGCAGCTTCCAGGTACCCTTCCTCTGACCGATGATCGTAGCCGTGAAGGCCGCAAAGACCAGCCCGGTAAGCAAGGTGCAAGGGCTATCGATGAAGACCAGATAAGCACTGTAAATGTTCCGACCTTCCTCACCGTAAGCTACTAGGGTTTCATATAACGCAGGGGCATCATAGCCGGCGCGGTTATCGAGGATGTCTTGTCCACCTGCCAGGCTTTGCAGTTGGGGCACCCAGCCAAAATGAAATATGATTGCAGAGACGACTACATGAATGAGTAACAAGATGACAGCAAGTCTTAATGAGCCAAGATATTGGGGAATAAACTTTAGCATTTTTCAGTCCTTTCTATTGAACGCGGATATTGTCGTCCAGCCAGGGGAAGAGAACGTCCTGCCACCAGATAGAACGTTGAGGAAAAGTATTCAGTTTTTGGCTAGCGGGATGGATGGGTTATGGATTAGCTTGTTTACGTAGATGGATGGGTGATTTACCCGGCAAACGTTCGATCTCGCCCCTGGCTTCCAGGTCTAGTTGTACGGCCTTCGTGTACCAACGCACTGAACCGGGTTTGGGGAACAGTTCTGGCGATACTTCTTTCTTCATGAGGTAGGCGGCTACTTTTTCCTCCAGATCGTTGAAGGCCATGCCCTCACCGCTCTCATGGGACGGCAATGTGGCAAGCATGGCTTCGCGGATGAGAGCGTACTTTTCCGCGTTCAGGTTCTCGGTGTGTTCAGGGTGATTGACGTTTTGGGCCTTGATCCTGGGCATGGGGTCGCTCCTTCTTACAATGGTAGGTAATTTCAGGTACATTGTAAAGAGATGCAAGCCTACGGACTTGTTAAATCTTGCTAATTTTGCGCAAGCGCTTGAAATTGTGACCTGTACCCGGAGGGAGATATGCCAACCTGGCGGCGAAAGGCATTGATGAAAGCGCTCAGGCTGGTGTAACCAACCTCAAGCCCAATGTCCGTCACACGCTTATCTGTGGATTCCAATAGGCGGCGGGCTTCGTCCAGTCGCAGGCGGATGACGTATTGACGCACGGTGACATCGAAGGTCGTTTTGAACAGGCGCGCAAAATGATATTCGGACAGAGCTACGTGTCCGGCGACCTGCTTAGTTTTGATCGGGTGCAGATAACGAGCCTCGATATACTGGCGGGCCTGGAGCAGCCGGGGGAGCAACTCGCTGATTGTGTTGCGCTTGTAGCTGGAGAGATTAAGCAGCGCCTGATGACGCAGGCGCTGCAAGTGCAAGACCTGGCCGATGATATCCATGAACGGCTCTTCGGCTGCTGCGTGGGTCATGTCTTCCGTAGCGATCAGCCCTTGCAGGAATTGGGAAACTGTATCACCTTGCAGCAGCGGAACGGCATGCAAAAGCTGGTTCAAGTCTGCCGGGATGCCCAGGAAGCCGGCCATATCGACAATGAAATCGGGGCTGAGGAACAGCACAAGCAATTGTGGGCTGGTTTCCGTGGAATGCAGATTGGATATAGTGTAAGGACGTTCGTCAGATGGTTGCGTCAAGAACAGGTACTGGTTGTGTTCAAGAATGGTGCCTGCGCAAGAGATACGCGCCTCGCCCAGTGGAAAGACCAGGAACAAATGCCCTAACTGTGGAAGCGTCACACGCTGGCGCAAGGAGCCGTACCAGACGGCATTGAGGGGGGAGACGGGGTAATCTCTTTTTTCTGGGATGGGTGCAGCAGATCGTAGGATCAGCATTGCAGTCTAGCAGGCACTAGCCCAACTGAACTTCAAAACTATCCCCCACTTTGGCCCCCAGTTGCCGGACAGCACTACCATTGACCTCAGCCACGAAGACGTAACCGGTGCTGCTATAGAGTGTCACCAGTTCACCCGTCTGGCGCTGGCCGAAGGTTTCGACCACATTATCGACGGTCTTGCCAGCTAAGGTTACGCTGTGGATGGTTTGGCCATTGATGTCGTCGCGGTGCAGGTTGCTGAGGAGGTTGCCAAAGCGGTCAACGTGCATGACCTGTGCGTGAAAACCATCCGAGCTACGCTGGGGTTTGGGCCAATCGATACGCTTCTCATCCTTGATGGCTTTACCAAGGTCGCCTAGGGCTGCGCCGGAGGCCAGGTACGCGCCAACCGGAGAGAAGATGTCACGCCCATGGAAGACATTGCTGATGTCAGCCAGCCAGTAATCGGGCTTGTCAGTATGCACGATCTCGAGGGGCCAGCCTTCGGCCTCTGCGCGTTCGTAGAGTGGAGTGAACACACCGTTATCCGGCCCGACGACACATTGCGTACCGATGCGGGCTGCAATGGGACGGCGCGCGGTGCCCACCCCGGGATCGACCACAACGACGTGGACGGTGTTCTCGGGGAAATAAAAGACCTGGCGTTGTAAGACCCAGGCGGCCTGGTGGATGTTCTGCGGTTCGATCTCGTGGCTGAGGTCGACGATGCGCGCCTGGGGCTGGATGCCGTAGATGATGCCTTTCATAACGCCAACGTTGCCGTCGCGCGTGCCGAAGTCGGTGGTGAGAGTGATGAGGGTCATAGGGGTATTTTAATCACGAATGGCACAAATAGACGAATGACACGAATTTGGAAAACCAAATGGGCGCAAATTGCCAAGTTTTGCGTTCCTACTGTACTTATTGGCCAATCAGCTTGCTGACCTGGGGAGGCTGGTAATTTTCAAAACGGTCGATAAGATCGGCGATATTCGCTTCGACCATCACCATGTTGCGGTGTTCGGCTTTGACAAAGCCTTCAGTAACCATGTGGTCCAGAAAGCTTTTGAGGCCATTGTAGTAGCCAGCGGTATTCAAGAAGCCGGCGGGTTTGTTGTGAATCTCCAACTGTCCCCAGGTGGCGATCTCGAAGATCTCATCCATGGTGCCCAGGCCACCCGGTAAGGCAATAAAACCATCGGCCAGGTCGGCCATCATAGCTTTACGAGTATGCATGCTGTCAACGATGTGCATTTCGGTCAATTCGAGGCTATCATCTTCGAGTTCCTTGAACATCTCGGGCATCACGCCTATGACTTCGCCCCCGGCATCGAGGGCAGCACGGGCGACAACGCCCATTAGGCCGACACTGCCGCCGCCAAAGACGACACCCAGACCTTTCTGCGCAAGATGGGCACCAACTTCGGTAGCGACGGATTCGTACTCGGGTCTGGCCCCAAAATTGGAGCCGCAATAGACAGCGATGCGTTTCATGCAAACACTTCTTTCTTCATGTATAAGTGACCCAGCTTGAAGCCACGCCCGGCGTAATATTTACGCGTGCCCACAGCGGCGATCACGGCGAGGTGTTCAAAGCCATTGTCGCGGGCCAGGGCCTCAGCCTGCTCGATTAGTTTCGTGCCGAGGCCAATGTGTTGGGCTGCGCCGCTTTGTTCGTCGCCAACCTCAATGGACTGCCCATAGACGTGTACCTCACGGATGATGGCGGCTTTGTCCAGATCATTTAGCCCAGTCTCCGGGCTGTCGCTTTGTGGCAGGGAGAGGCGCAGAAAACCTGCCAGGCGGTCATTGGGAGTAACGAATTGCAGGAAATGTTCTTCCGCGCCATCGGCCTGGTAGCTGAGGTCTTCAAAGTGCAGGTCTTCAGGCTCCACCGAACGGCCGCGCACCTCGCGGCAGCGTACACAGTTACATTGTGTGCCGCGGCGTTTCATCTCAGCATGCACGTCCATGCGCAGGCTGGTGCGTTTGTTGCCCTCAACTACATTGTTGGAGGGGATATCGCGGATGACGCGGTTGACGCGGCAGTAACGCGGGATGCTGGGCTTGATATCACAGATCAGGTCTATCAGGTCCTGGGTGGAGTAAGGCTCGAACTCACCGCGTTGCCAGTATTCGTATAACTCGGCGTTCTCCAGCAACTGGTTAGGGTAGATCTTGATTTCATCTGGGCAGAAACCCTGCCACATCTTGGCGAAGTCGAGGCGGTCGGACTCGGGTGTGGCACCCATCAGGTTGGGCATCCAGTGCAGCACGATCTTGAAACCAGCGGCGCGCAATAAAGCGGTGGCCTGGCGGGTGGACTCTACGTCGTGGCCGCGCTTGTTGATATCGAGGATGTGGTCGTCAAAGCTTTGCGCTCCCATCTGCACTTTGGTGACGCCCAGGTAGCGCAGCCAGGCCAGTTCGTCCGGGTCCACGTGGTCAGGACGCGTCTCAATGACCAGGCCCACATTGCGGTGGGCGGTGGTCTCGTTAAGCTCCTGGGCTTCGGCGAGAGTCTCGCTCTCAACCTCATTCATGGCTTCAAAGAGGCGCTTGACGAACCACTCCTGGTAATCGCGTGTGTAGGAACTCCAGGTGCCGCCGAGGATGAGTAGCTCAATCTTGTCTGTGGGGTGGCCGACGGATTCGAGGGCCTGAATGCGAGCGGCCACCTGGTCGTAGGGATCAAAGTCGTGGTGCAAAGCGCGCATGGCCCCTGGCTCATCAGGCAGGTAGCTCTTGGGCATGCGGACATCGGTGGGGCAGAAGATGCATTTGCCGGGGCAGGGATAGGGCTTGGTCAGCACTGTGACAACTGTAACACCCGACAATGTGCGCATGGGCTTCATGCGGATAGCAGCCAGCAGGTCGGGGTCTTCATCCCAGGCGCCGTTCTCGACCATCTCACGGTAAACCGTCACCAGCACCGACTTGGCAACAAAACCGCCGCCCGGCCCCTGCAGGGGGTGATGGCGCATGGCATCCATGACGCTTTCCCCGGCGCGCACTTCTTCGAGGATCTCGAGGGCCAAGTCCAGCTTCTCTGGGGTGAGGCGCTTGAGCGCGTACCAGTCCTCGGTTTGGGCCTGGATGGGGAGGTCTTTGGGGATCATGATGGTTGATTACTCGTAAAGGCCGTGACTCTTACATATAATAACGGTAATGGAAGCCGAGGTTGCAAAACAACTGATTAAGCTGAACCATCGATTCTACCAAGAATTCGCCAGTTCGTTCTCCGAGACGCGCCAGCGCCTACAACCTGGTGTGTTGCGGGTTGTGGAGGGTATTCCGCCGGATGCCAGCATCCTCGACCTGGGCTGCGGCAACGGGGAGCTGGGCCGGGAATTGGTGAGCAGGGGCTTTGTGGGTAGATATGTGGGCGTGGATTTCAGTGAGGGTTTGCTGGAGGTGGCGCGAGAGAAGGTCCAAAGTCCACAGCCCGAGGTCCAGTTTGTGCAGGCCGATTTGACAGGGGATGAATGGGATAAGGGATTTGAAGACGTATCCTTCGATTTTGTGCTGTGTTTTGCGACACTGCATCACATCCCCAGCCGAGCCTTGCGCATAGCCTTTTTGGATAAGGTCAAGGGTTTGTTGGCTGAAGATGGGCGCTTCGTTTTTTCTTCCTGGCAATTCCTCAACAGCGAACGTTTGAAAGTGCGCATCCAGCCCTGGGAGGCAGTGGGCTTAAATGATGAGAATGTGGATGAAGGCGATTACCTGCTGGACTGGCGACGCGATGGTGTGGGCTTACGTTACGTGCATCAGTATAGTGAAGCAGAATTGGAAGAATTGGCTAGAGAAACCGGCTTGGTATTAGAAGAGAGTTTTGTGTCGGATGGAGAGGGGGGCGATTTGGGGCTTTATCAGGTCTGGAGGGTAGGGAAGTGAAACCTTATACAAAGCAGACTTTGTCTAAATTAATCAATTACATTGACCTGTATTTGGAATCTAAAATCACACTTAGAGAACTGGTTGAGCACCTGGAACATAGCATAAACGCTCTCGAAGAGAGACTAGCTGAATCCTTCTATCCAAATTGGAATGAATATTGGGGAAACCTGGAAATAGAATTAGCTGTTTCCAGTTATAAAAAAGAAGATTACAGCCATGAGCGCACAGTTGAAAATGCTACTTTGCTGATAGAGCATATCCAGTCACTCCTGAATGATGTAGCCATAAGAGATTAAGCCACCGGCTTTCAAGGTACATATTCCCAATAACGAATTACCAATAACCATTTTCCAATTACAATCACCCCATGACCCGCACCCCACGCTCTTTCCGCGTTGAGGCTGTTGTGCTTAAGCACAGCGAATATGGTGAGGCTGACCGCATCCTCACGCTGTACACACGCGAACGCGGCAAAGTGCGGGCCATTGCCAAGGGGGTGCGCAAACTGCGTTCGCGCAAGGCCGGGCACGTGGAGCCTTTTACGCGCGTAAGCCTGCAACTGGCGACGGGGCGCAACCTGTTCGTGGTCAGTCAGGCGGAGGCGGTCGATGTGTACACGGATTTACGCGATGACCTGGTCAAGGTGGGCTATGCCTCCTACATTGTGGAGCTGCTCGACAAGTTCACCTTTGACGAAGAAGAGAACACCAGTGTATATCGCATCCTGATCAACACACTCAAGCGGCTTAGTCAGGAATATGCCCCCGAACTTGTAGTGCGTTTCTATGAAGTGCGTCTGCTGGACGCACTGGGCTTCCGTCCGGAATTACAAACCTGCGTCGTTTCAGAAGAGCAGATCAAGGCCGAAGACCAGTACTTTTCGGCTGCATTGGGTGGGGTGATTTCCCCGGAGCATGGACGTGGCATGCAGGGGGCTGTGCCGGTTTCCATGGACGCGTTACGCTATCTCCGGCATTTCCAGCGCAGCGACTGGCAGGCGGCCGCACGCGCTAATATGAGTGACGAAACCAAAAACGAACTGGAAGTACTGATGCAGCACTATCTGACTTATCTGCTCGAACGCGCTCTCAACACCCCCGCATTTCTGCGCAGGGTGCGCCGCGAGGAGAAATAAGGCCATTTATGGGGGGGAAGTTAAATCATTAAGAGATTGTCATTGGCATTGAATTTCCAAATGATGACTAAAACCAAATAGGGACAAATGCCCCTTGTTTCCCCTATCCATCAATATTAGTGTTGATTCCCTATCATTTTCCGGAGGAGCAACATAGCCATGGAAATCACTATTCCCTTTATCGTCATCAATCTTGCCCTGGTCTTTTACTCCATCGGGGTGTGGGCCGAGCGTATTCAAGGCCGGCTCAAGCCCTGGCATCTGGCCTTCTTCTGTTTGGGCCTGATTTGTGATACTTGGGGGACGGGCATGATGTTCGAGATGGCCGGTGGCATGACCTTCGATATTCACGGCATCACCGGTTTGCTGGCCATCGTGTTAATGCTGGTGCATACGGTGTGGGCTGCGTTCGCACTTCTCAAGAAAGACGAAAATGTGCTCACCAACTTCCATAAATTCAGTGTGGTAGTGTGGTTCATCTGGTTGGTGCCCTACTTTAGCCCGATGATTTTGGGTGGCATGGCATAGCAGGGGCACCGTGAGGAATCCTGAAAATAAACGAAACTATTTCAATGTTGAAGGGTTTTTAGTGGGGACAATTCACACAGAAGGAGTAGTTTATGAACATTTTATTATGGGTACTACAAGTCCTCTTCGGTCTCTATTTTCTGGCTATAGGTATCATGCACTTCATCGTGCCCGAAGGTTTGCCAGCCCAGATGGAGTGGATGTACAGCTTGTCCACTCCTTTGCACTACGTTAGCGGCACTGCAGAGATTCTTGGTGGCCTTGGCCTGATCCTGCCCGGCCTGACGCGTATCCAACCCCGTCTGACCACATGGGCGGCTCTGGGACTGGCGACGGTCATGATCCTGGCCATTGGTTACCATGTAACCCGCGGAGAACTCCAGAATGTTGCTTTTAACGTTGTGCTTGCCCTTGTGACTGGTTTCATTGCTTATGGACGTGCCAAACTCAGCCCGCTGGCAGGGAGAGCTTGAGTAGCTAACATTATTTAATAAACATCAAGGCTCCAGATCCCATATCTGGAGCCTTGATTGTTAAAAGGGCTGTTATCATAATCATCCCATGAAGGACATCATCCAGCGCATCCCCTTATTCTCAGCTCTGCCCGAAGAGGAGCTTGACTACCTGGCAGAAAACCTCCAACCCAGTGAATTCGTAGCAGGGGCACTGTTGATGTATGAGGGGCGCAGTGAGAGCACGTTCCATATCCTGGTTGAAGGGCAGGTAGAGATCATTAAAGCCCTGGGCTCCGGTGATGAGCGGCTCCTGACCGTGATGGAACCGGGTGTGTTGATCGGGGAGATGAGTGCTTTCAGGGAAAAACATACACATTCGGCCAGTGCCCGTGCCCTGGACGATGTGCGTACTCTGAAGATTAGTCGTGACACCTTCGATGCTTTATTGCAGCGCAACCCTCACCTGGCCTTTAAGCTGGTGCGCACCCTGACGCGACGGTTGGATGAGTCCGAAGATGAAACCATCGAAGACCTGCGCACCAAGAACCTGCAATTGCAGCAAGCTTACCAGGCCCTCAAGGATGCACAGGAACAGATCATTGAAAAGGAAAAACTTGAGGCCGAACTCGATATCGCTCAGAACATCCAGCAGGGCATCCTGCCCCAGACTTTGCCGGAGAGCACCAAATTCGATCTGGGTGCACATATGCTGGCGGCCCGCAAAGTAGGCGGTGATTTTTACGATTTCATTCCTATCAATGAAAAGCAGTTGGGCATTGTTGTAGGCGATGTTTCAGGCAAAGGGGTCCCGGCAGCCCTGTACATGGCGCTGACCTACAGCTTTTTACGAGCAGAAGCCACTCGCGGCCAACCCCCTGCCGAAGTGCTAAAGGCGGTCAACAAACACCTGCTCGACCGCGAGATTGACGGCATGTACGTGACGATTTTATATGGCATGCTGGACCTTGAAGATGGTACTTTTACCTACGTACGAGCCGGGCATCCTTACCCGCTGGTGGTGGATGAGGAAGGCAAGCCCCTTGAAATAGCGGCCTGCACCAGCCAGTTGATCGGTTTCTTTGAGGAACCTTTACTGGAGGAGCGTGAGCTTCAATTAAAGCCGGGCCAGTCGCTGCTGCTGTTCAGCGATGGCGTGACTGAGGCCGTCAATGAAGCAGACGAAGAGTTTTCGGTTGACGATCTTGTGGAGGGCTTGCAGGAGTTACAGGGTGGCTCTGCCCAGGCCCTATGCGAAGAGTTGACCCAGGCTGTGCTCAAACATACCGGCTCTTCCGAACAGCAGGATGACATTACGCTGGTGGCTGTGCACTGTAACTAATTGTCTGTAGAAGCCAGGTCGTTGTCGTAATCCTCGACCATGACAACCGGATAATAGGGTCCTTCGCCCTGGCGGGGAGTTAAATCCAAAGAACCAGACCCTATGCCTGTATCCACCACAATTTCAAAGACACCCAAACCAATAACTGAACCATCATTGGCGGATGCCTGTTCGATGCTCATCAATAAGGGGTCGGTATCTACTCCTGAACTGGTGCCGCCTTCGCTGCCCACATCAGCAAAATAGATCTGTGAGGTGAGCAATTCTGCCCCATTCCATTTGACCTTAAAGTGGATGTGAGGGGGGCGCGGTTCGTAACGGCCCGGCTGGATAGTGCGAAATATGTACACTCCCTCGGCATCTGTAACAGCTGTGCCATAGAATTGGAAACCCAGATCACGCGTGTTTGTGCCGGGGTCGCCGGGGTGATCGTAGACCCCACTAAGGTCCGTTTGCCAGAATTCAACCGCCGCGCCTTCCAGGGGATTGCCATTGACATCCAGCACTTGACCGGAGATGATGACCACTTCGCCTGCCGCGGTGATAGGGGCGGCGAACACATCCGCAATGGACCCGTTCGTAGAAATCTGCGTTTCTACGTTGTTTTCTTCATTGGTTTCAGTTTCTACGATGATCACTTCGATTTCTGTAGGCGCCATCGTTGGGGATAGGTTCTCAGCTTGTTGTGGTTGGGGGGCTGTGCAGGCAGCTAGAATGACGCCCAGCAAAAGCACAAAATATCTTGACTTGTGCATGTTCATCTCCGTACAGGTGGTTGGAAAGCTTAAGAATTATAGATCTGGCTGCTTAGCCCCCATGACGTACTCATACTTATCTCATACGGATTAGAAAAATGACTATTCCAGAAATTCAACATCGGTGTTGTCCTGATCGTAGATCTTCCACATGCCATCCTCGATGCGCATGGTCATTTCCCCCGTCACACGATTGTCCGCGAAGGCAGGACCAAAAATCTTTGTGGTTTCGATTGTGAAACTGATAATTGCCTCTTCATCATCCTGTTCGATCAATTCGACATTTTTAAGCACGTACAAGAGATTATAGGTCTCAAAGGCCTCTCCTAGAGCTCTCTCTGTACTATTGTATAGGGGGCTGCGGCTGTGGATGGTATTCATGTAACGGTCAACATCTTCGGCATTGGCAGCTAGGATATTTTCTCGCACGGTCTCAATTGGGTCGCCAGCATCTACGACGGCCTGCTGGTTTTGTGCATTGATTTGTCCACCAAAGAAGACGATACCTACACCGAGGCAAGCAAACGAAACCACGAGGAAGATAATAGCGAATGCCAATGTCTTCTCTGAACTCGACCAGCCCGTGTCTTCCTCTTCCTCTTGTTCAAGAGGTTTTGGCTTGGGCTTCTGTGGGGTGACAGGGAGAGGCTTGTCTACAACAGCCTCTTCTGCAGAAGCAGGCGCATCGCCTTTCTGCATACGGAGCAAGTTGCGTTGGGCGACCTCATTCTCCGGGTCCAGACGCAGGACGCGTTGCAGATAACGGGTTGCGTGTTCCGGCGATTCGGCAACGTGGGCAGACAGCAACCATGCGTCCACGTTGCGCGGTTCACTATCAAGGATGCTTTGTAGAATGCTGCGCGCTTCTTCAAAGTCTCGTTGTGCAGCAGCTTGTTTGGCGCGTTGAAGTTCTGTTTGTGTCTGCATGGATGTGCCTCAATGTTGTCTGTTTTATTGTAGCAAAAAAGTGGGCATTAATTAAGCAAAAAAGGCCTGCAAAAGTTTACAGGCCTTGATGAAACCGAAGAAATGACGGCTACGATGCTTTTTGGAGCACCTGCTGTTGTTCCCAGCCCTGACGCAAGGCAGCCATAAGCTCATCAATGTGTACTGGTTTGCTGACGTAATTGTCCATTCCGATGCCCAGGAAATTCTCGCGGTCTCCCTGTAGGGCGTTGGCTGTCATGGCAACGATGTAAGGCTGTTCTTCTTGCGGCCAGCGCGCACGGATCTTGCGGGTGGCTTCTTCACCATCCATCTCCGGCATTTGAATATCCATCAACACGACCTGATAATATTGGCGTTCGAGAGCCTGGATGGCTTCAATCCCATTGGCGGCTACATCTGCACGGTATCCCAGCTTTTCGAGGATGCGGGTGGCTACTTTCTGGTTGACCATGTTGTCCTCTACCAGCAGAATGGAGAGCGGATGTTTGCTTGCCAGTTCAGCATCAAAGCCGATTTCCTTTTTCTCTACTTTGGTCTTTACTGGTTTATCTTCTAATACACTGACCAGCACGTTGTAGAGTTGTGAGGGCTTGATGGGTTTGGACAGGAAAGCTGAGAAGCCCGGGTCCTCATCATCTTTGCTACGTGACCCCATTGAAGTTAATAACACCAAAGGTAACTGGCGAAATGCTTTTAAGGCGCGAATTTCTTTCGCCAGGGTGGAACCATCCATTTCTGGCATCTGCATGTCGAGGATGGCGACGTCAAATTGCTGTCCATTGGCTTTCAGCTTTTTAAGGGCTGCTGGTCCCGAATCGACAATGATCGGGTGCATGCCCCAGGAACGCACCTGCTTATCCAGGATCTTGCGGTTAGTGGCGTTGTCATCCACGACCAGCACGTTCAAGTCTTCTAAGAAGTGGTGGGCTTCGTGTGCAAAGAGCGGGGCGGTTTTTTCGCCCATCTTCGCAAAGATCGCGAATTGGAAATCGGAACCTTCGCCAACCTTGCTATCTACCCACATGCGCCCCCCCATCATTTTGGCTAACTGCCTGCTAATGGCCAGACCTAAACCTGTCCCACCATACTTGCGGGTTGTGGAGGAGTCTACCTGGCTGAAGGATTTGAACAGGCGGTCCTGGCGTTCCTCTGGAATGCCTATGCCGGTATCGCGCACACTGAAATGCAGTTTAAATTCCTTGGGCCCTAATTGCTCACTGGAAACCGAGACCACCACTTCACCTTCTTCAGTGAACTTGACGGCATTGTTTAGCAAGTTGATCAGGATCTGGCGCAGGCGGGTAACGTCGCCCACAACCACGCTGGGGGTAGGCTCTTCAATGATGTAAGCCAGGTCAAGTTTTTTATCGGCTGCTTTGGAAGCCACCATATCAAGGGCTGTTTCAACGGCTTCCCGCACGAAGAAAGGCTGTTCTTCGAGCTCCATGCGACCGGCCTCGATCTTGGAAAAATCCAGGATGTCATTGATGATGGTTAGCAGTGAGTCGCTGCCGTTTCGAATGGTGTCGACAAAATCCACTTGCTCATTATCCAGGTCGGTGCCGAACAACAAACCTGTCATGCCCACGATGGCATTCAAGGGGGTGCGGATCTCGTGGCTCATGTTAGCCAAAAACTCAGATTTGGTGCGAGTGGCTTCTTCGGCCTGTTCTTTGGCTACACGTAAGGCTTTTTCAACAGATTTTCGTTCGGTGATGTCTTTGGCCATGGTGATGGCGATCTGGCGCCCATCAGGTAAATTGCCTAACATATTCGAGCTGAAAAGCCACACGCGATCCTCTCCACTCTTGGTTCGAATAATACCTTCCACATCATCTTCAGCCTCATGGCGCTCAAAAAATATCCTGATCCTTTCTTCCAACAGAGGTTTGTCCGCCCCATAGGCCCGCGACAGCCAGGCATCGATGGTGGGAATTTCTTCAGCTTCGTAACCACTGAATTGTGTCCAGGCTTTACTGAGCATGCGGATCTCCCCGTCTTCTGCATGGATCAGGATGGGGAAGGGGGCATCTTCGATGGCTCGCCGCAGGCGCTCCTCACTGTCACTCAAGGCCGACATAGTTTGGCGCAATTCGGTGATGTCCTGGTAAAGTCCTAATAAGCCCGTTTTTTCCCCATCCACAAAAACGGGCACACCATATATATCGACGTCAACCAGGCTGCCATCTTTGCGTTTCCGTTGGCCAGAAGCACGCACAGTCTCCCCGCCTTCTACTTGCCTGGAATATGATTTGGCTTCCTGATACAGATCCCCACTTGCTAACAACTCATCCAGGTTTTCCCCCAGGATCTCCGCTTCTTCATACCCAAAAAGCTCTTCGAAAGCTGGATTGCTGCCAACGACCTTGTGATTCAGGTCCATGGAAACCACGGCAATAGGGCTGTTCTTGACCAGGGCCTCAAAGAATTGCTTTTGACGCTGGATCTCTGCTGTGCGTGTTTCCACGCGTTGCTCCAGCGAATTGCGTATAACGCTCAAACGCTGGTTGCTAATCTCGAGTTCTTCGGCTTTTTGATTAGCCCGACCCATGGAGGCGCGCATGCTATTGACGCTGATAATAATGAGGACGGTGGTCAATATCATATTGACCGTAAAAACTGCCAGCTCCTGGTAATGTGTAACCACTACGGTGGTTTCGGGCAAGCCGACTGTGAATTCTAAAATGAACAAGCCAAAGAACAAGAACACTGCTACCAACGCAAATAATATAGCACTGCGTCGCCCCAACAACAATCCAGCCAACATAATTCCAAGCATGTAGCTATTGATAACGGGAACATCATGCCCCCCGTTAAGGGCTGCCGCCAAGGTGAGTACAAGATAAAAGAGGGTAATGAAAAGGTAACTTGATGCTAAAAGATTTCCTCGCCGCATTAATAAATAGCTGAGAAAACAGGTGTTCAATAATGCCCCCATGATCATGGCAACTTGCAAGGGGTCAGATGCAAAAATTAGCAAGGCAACCATCAGTAAGAGCACACCAAAGAAAAATCCCTGGATCACAGGTGACAAAATAGCTGCCAGGCGCGTCTTTTCGGGATCCTCGAATACAGGTGGGTGCAGGTATTTTTTAAGTGTTGTGATCATGGTGCCTCGTTATCTCTGGCCAAATTCACTCGAAAAACTTGGCAATAGCTCATGCATGTGTTTTGCGGCGTTGTTGTAAGCGTTTCACGACGCGTTCCCAGGCTGCGCTGGGATCTTTGGGTTTGGCTTTTTGATGTGCTTCTTTGCTGACGGCAAAAGCCATGTCTTCGAATAACGCCCCAATATCGGACAGGGGATCATCGAATACAGGCGGGACGCCCAGGTTAATGGCCGGAATAAAATGCTGTGGAGCGTAGGGGATGACCAGATCAATGCGGCGACGTAAGCTGGTTTCGATATCTTTCTGAGCCAACCCCTGGCGCTCGAAGGTCCAGTTGAGCAAGAGCCGCACCATCTCCGGTGGGTATTCCAGGATGCTGAAAGTGTCGAGGGCCAGCGATACGGCGCGTACGGATGCCAGTTCGGGGGCCATCACTAGTAGGACCTGATCGACCAGATCAAGACCGGTGAGGGTCGTTTCGCTCAGGTCATGGGGTAAGTCAAGCACAATGTACTCGTGGCTGTCACGCAGCAACTCGAGCACCCTGCGGATAGAGGCGGGCTGCAACAGTTCACTCTGCTCCGGCCGGCTGGGGGCAGCCAGTACCTGAACGCCGCTGGGATGGGGGCGTAACAATTTACTCACCAACTCACCGTCGATCTCTTCGGCGGGTGTTTCGGCAATGTCTGCCCAGGTGTTGCGCAGTGGCAGGTTGAGCATCAAAGCGCTTTGGCCGGCAACCATAGCCATATCGACCAATACGCTTTCCTCACCCCACAACTGGCATAAGCCAACGGCCAGATTGGTGGCAATGCTGGAAACTCCAGTGCCGCCACGCAATGAGTACACGCCGATGACCTTGCCGTTGCGGCTGACTTTTGAACTGACCTTCTGCCGTTGGGCATGCTTAAGCTGCACCTGGATGCGTGCTACCAGCTCTTCGGGCTGGAAGGGTTTGGCCATGTAATCATCGGCACCGGCCTCAAAGCCTTTGATCTTCTCTTCGATAGAGTCGAGGGCGGTTAACAGGATGATGGGAATGTTGGCCGTCTCCGGGTCTTTGCGCAGTTTGGTGGCGGCTTCATAGCCGTTCAACTCCGGCATCATCACATCCAGCACGATCAGATCTGGTTTGCTGTCCTGGACTGCGCTCAAGGCCAGTAGACCGTTCTCGGCAGTTAAAACCGCAAAACCTTCCTTGGCTAACACACTGGCCGCCATCTTCAAATTTACGGGGTCGTCATCAACGACGAGGATTTTTTCAGGCATGGTTTCTCTCCACAAGGATTGACTAAAAACTCAGTTGTCACCCTCAGCTTCATCTTCACTATCAAGAGGTGGGAATTCGGCAGGTAAGGGGGCTACCTCTCCTGAGGCAATGTCGCCATTCAAATCCTCAGGCAACGGGGCGCTGAATTCGGCGGGATCTCCACTGATCACTAGTGGCTCTGCCCCTTCAACCGGTGGTGCTTCAAAGACCACAGGGTCAGGGGCCTGCTGTACTGTCACAGGCACATTGGTCTCGAAGTCTGCCGGTACTGGCGTAGACTGCACCTGGAAAATGACTACACCTTCTACCATCACCAGCACTGTCAGCAGTGCAATGAGGCCCCGCACGATCATTTTTGTGTTGCGTGTGCGCATTTCCTTGGGGGCGCTGTCGTGGCCTTCCACGACCGGAGCGGTTTCCATTTCCTCCAGCGCCCGGCTGCGCAATTGCTCCAGCATCTGATCCTGCGCATCCTCCGATGGGTTCATTTTATTGATCTCAGACATGATTCGCTCCATTCATTCCTAAAACGTTAATTGACATTGATCTTGACCGGATTGTTGCGGGGTACGTTCACGTACTTCCACCGCCAACGATAGCTGTTCCAGTCATAGACGTAGACCAGGTATTTGCCTTCATCCAGATCATCGAACACCGCTTCCCCATTTTCATCGCTGTACTTCCATTCAATGAAGCTGTAATACCTGCCTGTGTGGCGGTAGAGCAGCACGTAGGTATCGGCGATGCGGGAATTCTTTTTGCCTTTGACCTGCACAACGAGGTCGCCTTTATCTGCTGCCAACTCAAGTTCCACACGTACTTCGGTGGTGGCCGGTACGCTGAAGTCAGGCGGGTTGTACTCCTGTTCATCGTAGAAAACGCGCAGGTAATAATCACCGGGTGGCAGGGAGGCTGACAAATTCCCTTTCTTATTGGTGAGCATTTGGAACATGGGCTGATTGTTAGCGCGGTTATAAGCGATCACATTGACGCGATTGAGGCCCTTACCCTGTTGGTTGAACACGTCCACGCTTACACTGTAGGGGCCTACCTGCATGGCGACTTTGCTTTCGCCGGAAACCTTGTTCATCTCGGTCCAGTAAGCATGGCCGTCATAGTCGGCGCGGAATTTATAGTTGCCTTCCGGCAGGTCGAGCATGATGCTGCCGTCTGACCCACTACGGCCGCTCACGCCGGTATATTCTTCGTTTTCCGTGTAGGCATACACCGGCACGCCCGAGAGGCTGGCCCCTTCACGGTCACTGACCGAGACTATGGCCTGGCTCACATTGATGGTGATTGAAGTGTTGCCGGTTTTGCTGGTATCTACGACCTCAGACCAGAAGATCTGGCCGCGATAATCGGCGCGGAAAGCATAACTGCCTGTTGCCAGGTCTTTAATGCTGGCAATGCCTGCGGCATCACTTTTCCCTTTGATACCGGCATAATCGCCATCTACTTCATTAAAGGCGGCTACAGTAACGTCTTGTATGGGATTCCCCGAAGCATTGACCACAAATACTGCAAAGCCCGTGTTCTCAACCCTTATCTCAACCTCAGCCGAGGGTGGCCCCCCGACTACGGTTGACCAGAATTCCCTGGCGCGATAGTCTGCGCGGAAGGCGAATGTGCCCGGTTCCAGATTGGTGAAGATGCTTTGCCCGTTGGTGCTGGTCTCTTGTTGTAAGTCGAGATAATTGCCATCTCCATCAAAGGCCAAAACGGGTACGTTAGGGATCAAAAAACCATTTTGGTCAACGAGGGTGACATTTACAGAAAAGCTTTGTTCCCCTTCCAGGTCAATTGGCCCCTCTTCATCCTGTGGGCCATTGCCTATAGTATCTACAATGCCTTCCATTAGGTCGGCAGTACCCTCGCCGGTAACGGCCACCGCACCTACCGTTACGACGGCTACCAGCGCCAATAAGATCACATATTCAATGAGTCCCTGACCCCTTTCTAGAGAGTTATATTTGTGTAAGTTCAAGATCCTGCCTCCAGCGGAAACTAGTCAGCTATTTTGATTATAGGAAGGAGTTGTAGAGAAGGGCCTTACTGTTCTGAAATCTTGCCAAGCTGTAAGCTTATCTTGGTCAACAAAGTCACATTCATTTCTGTCGTTTTTTTGTGGGAAAAATGAGTACAAATGTCTAGGCCTCCTTTCAGAAATGTTTGTGCGTTTGTGTATCCCTCCATGTAAGATTCAAACACTGGATTTGTCCAGTGTTTGTTAGTTTCTAATTCATGAGGTTAGGACGATGTCACCAAAAGAGTTGGTACAGATTGAGAAAACTTCCATCAATTCCTATGCTGATTGGCAATATGCTAAGACCATCGTGGATAATTATCTGGCGAAATGCAAACAGGTCCTTGCCTCTCCTGATGGATCCGAAATGCGCATTTTGTTGGAATTGTTGGATGAGGCCCATGAGGTGGAACAAAAAGCGTATAAGAAATACACCAATGCGATCAATGCCTGGAATAAGTCTTTTTTGACGGACCCAGACCGAATTGGCGACACAAAAGTGAAAGATGTTTTTGTGTCTTAGAGCGTAAATGCGTGAATAAAAAGAGCGCTTCAATTGAAGCGCTCTTTTTTGTTTAATGATCACGATCAGGTCATTGATTGAGGACAGCAGCCCCACCGATCACGGTAAGGATGATTGCTGCAACAAGCGCGAGAAGGGCAAGGACGATGCCAACCCCACCGGCGACCAGGCCTCCCAGAGCCAGGCTGTCACCACCCTCAGCTCCCGCACTTTCCGCGATCTGCTGGCGGCCGCGCCAGCCGGTGAAAGCAGCGCCTGCATTACCTAACAGGAATAAGGCTGCTGTACAGATGGCAAAAGGTGGGATACCAAAACTGAAGCACAAACCGCAACCGAATAATAGCCAGGTGACCGCGGCGGTGATGGCACTGTACAGTGCCATTTGATTATTGGATGATGTTGTTCCCATAGGGACCTCCTCGAAATATATACAATGGGAAGATTTTAGCACGGGCACGCGCCGCCTTTGTTTTTTCTGGACCTGCACAGCGTATAAAAAGGCCAGTTCAATAAAGTCTTGCAAACAGATACGGCGCGATTTTCGAATGACCCTGATTTTGAATCCCATACGCGAAGATTCTTCACGAAGTGAATTTGCGTCTTGTTCCCACCTTTAGCTTAAAAAAATTTAAGGTAGTTGTAGCTTACTATTCGGGTTTACTGAAAACCTATGTAAGTAAAGCAACATCTGGTAGAACATGCTTTCTGACCCCCACAGATTGGGGTAGGCATTTAACTATACGAATGGCATTACGCGCGGCAAAGCTGTTAAGCTTGGCAACCTTAAAGATTACTATTTTTTTAGGTTGGCGTAGGGCAAAAGCATTGTTTTTCTTTTCTCGCTTTGCTACAATGCCCTCAGTCGGTGATCAAAGCTTATTTCATTCCTTTGATCTTCTAGGACAACACAGCAAATCTTAATTCAATTTATTTTAGCAGCTTGTATGTTTCCGTTGCGAGGAACAGCGTGAAACCTATTAGCATCTATTAGCTTGTGGCATTGCCATCCGAAACAAAGTCTCTATGAGGAGAGAGATCACAATGCAGGCAAATCAAGCATGGCAAGCAGTGCGTGGGCAACTGCAAATGGAAATGCCCAAAGCCACCTTCGACACTTGGGTCCGTGATGCGGATTTCGTCGCTTTTGAAGATGGTTATTTTGTCATCGGTGTGCAAAATGCCTATGCACGTGACTGGCTTGAAAGCCGCTTAACCAGCACGGTCAGTCGTTTGTTGACGGGGGTCATGAACCGCACGGTGGAGACACGCTTCGTCGTATGGCAAGAAACACCGGCCCAGTTAGAAGTGGCTGAAACAGCTACAGCAGAAACCACTCCTCCTCCCGAAGACGATACCATCCCCTATCCCGCCGAGAATCGCACGCTCAACCCGCGCTATTCTTTTGAGACCTTTGTGGTGGGCGCCAGCAATCGCCTGGCACATGCCGCTTCGTTGGCCGTGGCCGAGAACCCGGCCAAAGCCTATAACCCATTGTTCCTCTACGGTGGTGTTGGTATGGGCAAGACGCATTTGCTGCATGCCATTGGTAACGCCATTCAGGCTACCGGCACCAATGTGCTCTACGTTTCTTCGGAAGAGTTCACTAACGACCTTATCCATGCCATCCGCACACACACCACCCAGGCTTTCCGTGAGAAGTATCGCCGCATAGACGTGTTGTTGATCGACGATATTCAATTCATCGCCGGCAAAGAATCCACTCAGGAAGAATTCTTCCATACCTTCAATACCCTACATGGGCAGAACAAACAACTGGTTATCTCCTCTGACCGCTCTCCCAAGGCTATGGTTACCTTGGAAGAACGCCTGCGCTCCCGCTTTGAATGGGGCTTAATCGCCGATATTCAACCACCCGACCTTGAAACCCGACAGGCTATTTTGCAAGCTAAGGCTGAACGCATGGGGCGTGCAGTTCCTCATGAGATCCTGGAAGTCATAGCCCAGCGCATGCAATCCAATATTCGTGAACTGGAAGGGGCTTTGAACCGTATCCTGGCACACGCCGACCTGCGCGGCATGCCCTTGAGCATTGAACTGGTTGAGAGTGCCCTGGCCGATATGATCCCACAGCGCCGCGAGTTGCAACCCCAACACGTGCTGGACGCCGTCTCCGACGTCTTTGGTGTCACCGTAGATCGTTTGCTGGCGCGTGACCGCAGCCGTGAGATCGCTTTGCCTCGCCAGGTGGCCATGTTCATCCTGCGTGAAGAGGCCCAGATCTCCTTGCCGCAGATCGGTGAGTTCCTGGGGGGACGTGACCACACCACGGTTATGTATGGCTGCGACAAAGTTTCTGGCCTGATCGAAGAAGATGACCGTTTGCGCCGTCAGGTTGTCGACATCCGCGAGCAATTGTACGGGCAGGCTCAGCCCGCCTGGTAAGTAAAACCGACCTATATTCATTGCCGTAGCCTTGCGCTGCGGCATTTTTCTTTAAGCTGCTGATATAATTAAAAATAGCATGAACGCCAAACAAGCGGATGCTTTAGCACAACAGGTCAGCTTGCATATTCAGGGGGGACAGATAGACACGGGCTATACCCTGCTTGCGCCGGTCATCTCAAACAAGATCCCCTTCCGTTATCTGGATCGCATTGGCAAAGTTTTAGGGGCTCAGCCATTTGCACAGACGAAACCTTTGCTCCAACAATTGGCCAGTAGCCAGACGATTGGCGCCTGGCCTATCATCGGTATGGCTCTGGCGGGACGCCTGGAGGATGATCTTGCTGGAGTGCTGGCACTGACGCACCTGTTCATTATCGAAGGTGATACCTGGCATTCGACCGATAGTACAGGGGAGCGCGTGGTTGGTCCTGCGCTCGTGGAGAATTTTGACCAGACCATTACCTTGCTTACCCCCTGGCGTGAGGACGAAAACCGCTGGGTGCGCCGTAGTCTGGGAGTGGCGACCCATTTGTGGACCAAGCGTGCCAAAGGCAATCCTGAGCTATCGGCACGAGCCGCCTCCTTATTGGATTTACTCTCACCGCTTTTCGAAGAAAAAGAAATGGATGCTGTCAAAGGCATTGGCTGGGGTCTCAAGACCCTGGGGCGTTATTACCCCGAACTGGCGGCCCCCTGGCTGCTTGAGCAGGTTGTCCATCAGCAGCGTCCTTACCGGGCTACCATGTTGCGCAAAGCCCTGACCTATTTGCCGGAAGAAGCGCGCCAACATATCAAGCCAGCATGAAACTTGAATTCCAGGAGTACCAGCCACGCAAGATCGTAAACGTGCACAAGCATGTGGATGGCCCCTGGTTCTGGACCAAATACAGCGCCCACCCCTACGTGGGCTGTCGCAGTGGTTGCGAGTTCTGCTATCTACGCGGCGGGCATTACCTGGGCAAACGTGACCCGGACAGTTTTGATGCCCTCATTCAGGTCAAGACCAATGCCATTGAGCGTTTGCGCCTGGAGTTGGGCAAGCTTGAACCGGATGTGATCTCCTGTGGGGATTGGCAGCAACCTGCCGAGGATCGCTATGGCCTATCACGCCAGATGCTGGAAGTGGTTTTGGAGATGGGCTTTCCACTGTTCATTGTAGAGCGCTCCCCACTACTGACGCGTGACCTTGACCTCTTGCAGGCCATTAATGCTAAAAGCTGGGTGGGAGTGGTCATAAGCATTAGCAACGTCGACCCCACTTTGAAACACGCTTTCGAGCCGCGCAGCCCGGGCATTCGGCGGCGTTTAGAAACCATGCAGGTCCTCGCTGAAGCCGGTATTCTCGTGGGCACTTCCCTGATGCCCATCATCCCCTTTGCTGGGGACAGCCAAAAGCATTTGGAAGATACCATCATTGCTACCAAAGATCATGGTGGAAAATTTGTGTTGGGCGGTGGTCTGAGCATGAGCGGCGTGCAGGCGGAACGCAGTTTCGCGGCTGCTGCCCAGATCGACCCTGCGCTTGAGCAAGGCTGGCGCACGCTCTATAAATCAGATAGCGATAAGCCCAACTACGGGCCGCCGCGCAGCTATACGGCCAGCCTGGGTAGGCGGGTACGCGATCTGTGTCACAAACATGATGTGATGGACCGCATGCCGCGATATATCCCTGACACACCCTTAGGCATCAACAAACGCATCGCCGAGCACCTTTTTCTGAAGACCTATGAACGCGAGTTGGCAGAGGCCAGCAACTTCCGGGTGTGGGCTTATCGCAAAGCGGCCTGGACGGTGGACGAGTTGCCACAAAGTATTGCCGACCTGTATGCAAAGGAGGGCCTGGCAGGTATCGAAGCCTTGCCGGATGTGGGGGGTAAAGTAGCACAGGAGATCGTCACTCAGTTGGAAATCAGCCGTGCGTGACAACAACCCTGCCTTGCTGGAGCATGCCGAGCGGCTCATCAAAGGGCGCTTGTATGAAGAAGCGCGCCAATTGCTGGCCTCCTATCTCAGAACGCACCGCAACTCCGACCTGGGCTGGTATTTGATGAGTTACACCTTGACGGATCGGGAGGAGCGCATTCGCTGTTTGGAACGCGCCCTGGATATATACCCCTACAACATGGATGCGCAAGAGCGCCTGGATAAACTAAAGATCGGCGGTAGCAAAACGCAAACGATACCCCCTTTTATTCTTGATGAGTAGGTTGCAATCTAGGCTAACCGCGCTCCCAGCAAAGGCACCAGCATTTCTTCGGCCGTAAGGCCGCCGTGCCTGCCGATTAGTGGGTTGGCCTTCTGCCACATCCACCATAGATAAGCGTCCCCTCTAGCTGTCACCGTTAGTTCACCCAGGCGTTGGGCCACGCGTTCGTCTGGCTCTCCCGGGCCAAACAGGCCTTTGTGCAAAGCGTATTGTGAATCGACCACGCTGAATTGGTTGGGCCAGCTACGTTCGATATATTCCTGTACGGCATCCACCTGGCCGGGTTGGATGTAAAGGTACATCATGCGGTTTTCGCCGGTGGGGTTCATGTGCAGGCGGCGCGCCAGGTTGTCGTGATTCGACAGGTCATAGTGCGGGTTATCATGGGTGGTGATTTGCCCGTGGTCAGCGGTTAACAATAAAAGTGTGTCTTCGCGTAATTCATCTTTGAGCGCGTTAAGGAATTCGCGTTCAAAGGTGGCGCTGAAGTTTGCAAACGATGCCTGTGGATATTCTGTATCGGGGCCGTACTTGTGAGAATAGGTGTCGATGAGGGGCCAATACACCCAGGTGTACATGTGCTCGTCTGGGCGGCTTTCAAATAACTGGCGTACGTTCAGCCACAGATCGGCTGGTTCCAAATAGCCATGTACATGCGTGTCTTTAAAGAGGATCTTCGATAAGCCTGAGCCCAGGATAGTGCTGGGTTGATAAACATGGGTGCTGACACCGTGTTCCTTGAGATGTGTGCCCAGCATGGGGACGTGCAAAAAGGTTTCTGGGTCGAATTTTGCCCTGCTTAGGCTACCTACATCACCGTAATAAGTGATCGGCGAGTGCAGGATCATATTACTGACCACGCTGTATTCGCGCAGCCATAGCTCGTAGCCCACCATGCCATGTTCGGCAGGCGAGGCTCCGCTCCACAAGGTTGGCAAGACGGTAGAGGTGGTGCTGGGTGCTAACGAAGTGAGGGGAGCCAATATGCCTTTTTCTGCCAGGCCCTCCCAAACAGGGGCGCTGCCATCACTCATCCAGCGTTGCAGGCGGTGCAGCGCCAGGGCATCTGCCAAAATGACCACCACGCGTTTGAAAGGGCCTTCGAAATTATCCAGGATATCAGAGATAAGCGGAGCGTTCCCCAACTGGGGAACACCCAACCAGTGGCAGATACTGGCTGGCAGGTTTAGTGCCGACTGACCTGCATAAGCCGGATAAATGAAATCGCCTCCCAGATCGAGTTCGGGTATGCGGTTGGCCTGTAATGCGGGTAATAACGCTGAGGTTAAGTCGGGCATTGATTTTGGTCCTTGTTAATTTGGTAGTAGGAATTTCTCTGTGATGTTGCTTCGCTACACTGTATCCGTCTCATCCAGTTCTGCGCCTTCTAGGTGATTGTACTGGCCCTGGCCTGAATATGCAAAACTTCAATACGCGCCGTGAACTTTTTCACGAGCAAAACATAACCAACCATTAACACACTACTTACTTTCACAGGGTTTGTCTACATTACAATATAATACTGCTCTAGGATTAGGCTGCTAAGATAGCCATTTGACTTGAACTGGATTTTTTTGTACGATGTAATGTTGGCAAGGAGAAGAGCTGCATGAGTAGTGTCCCCCTTCAACAAAAAAACCCTACTAACTTCTTTAACAGATTTACAAGTACTGTCCGAGGTCGCCGGGGGCGCGAATTACGCGAATACCTCACTGCCTATTTGATGATTGCTCCGGCGACATTGCTTATCTTTTTCTTCGGCATTTTCCCCGTAGCCTTTGCATTGTTTGTCAGTGTGCACCAATGGCGTTTAGTGCGTCAGGATTTCCTTGGCTTGGAGAACTTTATCAAAGCCGTAGATAGCCTCACGTATATTGTGTTGTTTGGGCTGGGCATAGGTGCATTGTTTGGTGTTTATGTATTTCTCCGCCGCATATACAGGTTTGCTCAGGAACAAAAAGAACGCCCCTGGCTCCTGGCTGTGCCGTCTCTGGGTTGGGCTGCTTCTGTCTGGGCCTTCTTCCGCTGGGGCTTTGTGCAACTCCCTGAATTGCTCGATATCGCCGATAAAATCCGCGGTCTTGAAAGGACGCGGGAGCTTTTTGTAGGTTTGCTTGGCGAAGCTTTCCGAGCCGAAAATGTCTATCCCGCCTGGCAGCAATTTGTGTTGGTCACCATTGTTGCCATCATATTGACCGTGGCGGTCACTTATTTCTGGCGCAGCCGCAACTGGCTGCTTCACCTGACGAATCTCACCTTGACCTGGCTGTCCTTGAGCCTGGGTGCGGCTTTGTTGTGGGTAACTTTCCAGGGCATCACTCAGGCTTATGCCCTGGCTATCGAGACCGGCGAAGACCCCGGCATTTGGCCACAACTTATCATGATCACATCCGGTGTCATTTTGTTGCTGCTGGCCTGGCGGCTGTGGAACAGCGTGCCTGATGGCAGCGGGCGTGGTGCCATCCTCAAAGGTCTGGCTGCTCTGCTCTTGATGCTTGGCGCAGTCTTGCTCATTCTGGAGATTCCGTCCATCGTAGCCTCTGGCGACCCTGACCTATGGGAAGGTTTGAAGATCACAGTCTTTTTCTCGGCAGGTACAGTGCCCCTTCAGCTAGCCAGCGCCCTATTTTTGGCAGTTTTGTTGTTTCAGAAGTTGCGCGGTTCAGCTGCTTTTCGCATTATCTTCTTCCTTCCATATGTCACCCCCGCGATCGCCAGTGCCGCTGTTTTTAAGTCGATGTTTTCCAGCCGGTTTACCTCTCCGGCCAATATGACCCTGGGGGCCTTCGGCATCGAACCCCAACTGTGGATTCGCGAACCTGCTGGCATTGTCAAGATGATTGGTGAGGGCCTGGGGCTGACCGTTCCCGCCTGGGCAGATGGCCCTAGTATGGCACTGATGGTCATCATCCTCTTGTCGATCTGGACCTTTGTGGGCTACAACACAGTCATCTACCTAGCCGGTTTGGGCAACATTCCTGGGGAACTGACCGAGGCGGCAGAGATCGATGGGGCCAGTAAATGGGAAGTCTTCCGTCACATCACCTTCCCGCTGCTTTCCCCCACCACCTATTTCCTGTCACTACTGGCCATTATTGGCACTTTTAAGGCATTCAATACGATCTGGATTGTGCGTGAAGGCGCTGCTTTGGGTACTACAGACCCATTCAGCGTGGTTATCTTCATTGAGTTCTTCCAGAAATTGCGCTATGGTTATGCTTCTGCGTTGGCCTTTGTGCTATTCGCTATCATCATCAGTCTTACGTTGATCAATAATCGCATTCAGGGTTCGAGGGTATTCTATGGCTGAAAACGTGCAACAAGCCTCGTTGGCTACCATCAAAGCAGATACAACGCGCCGTCGACAGCAGTTTAATCCGGTAAATTTCCGGAATTTGCTTTCTTACCTGATCCTGATATTGGGCAGCCTGGTTTCCCTGGTGCCCTTTTTGTGGATGATCTCAACCAGTTTCATGTCGCTGGGTGAAGCTACAGGTGTCGCTTTAATTCCATCCGAATTGCATTTTGAGAATTTCACCACTGCCTGGGAGCGTGGTAATTTCTCAGAGTATTTCATCAATAGTATTCTCATCACCGTTATTACACTGGGAGGCGAGTTGACCTTCAGCATCCTCGCCGCCTACGCTTTCGCCCGTATCAAATTCCCTGGCCGTGATCTGATCTTTGGCCTGATGTTGAGCACCTTGATGATCCCTGCTATGGTGCTGACCATCCCAAATTTCCTGTTAGTGACTTGGCTGGGCCGTATTGGTCCCCTTGAATGGATCAATAACTGGCCTGCCCTGACCATTCCATTTATGGGTAGTGTCTTTTCCATTTTCCTTCTCCGCCAGTTCTTTGCACAGATACCGGACGAACTGTATGATGCCGCCCGCATCGATGGTGCTGGCCATTTGCGTTTCTTGTGGCGCATCGTATTGCCGCTGTCACGCGCCCCCATTATGGTCATCATCGTGCTTTCCTTCATTGGTTCGTGGAATTCGTTGGCCTGGCCCCTTTTGGTCACGAACTCGCCTGATTGGCGGCCAATTTCGGTGGGTATGCTGGATTTCATTTCGGATGCGGGTCAGGAATTGAACCTCATCATGGCTGGGGCAGTAATTACTATTATTCCCATTTTGGTAATGTATTTCTTCACCCAGAAGCAATTCACAGAAAGCATTGCCCGTAGCGGTCTCAAAGGCTAAAGCTATAAGGCCAAAGCCTCAGGCTCAAATGCTTATGCATTTATCGGAATTCATTCACCAAATGCCCCAAGGAGGTGGAGCACGATAAATATATCTTGAGTGCAAACTCGCCAAAGCACCATTCTGCCGTGTGAACGGCTCAAAACTATGATCCTGAAGAGGAGAAAAAGATTAGTATGTCTAAGAAAAGAATTTCCATTTTGCTGGCCTTTGTGTTGCTCTTGTCGGTTGCCCTGACTGCTTGCGCCAGCGCCACCCCGGAACCCACTGAAGAACCAGAACCTGTAGTGGAAGAACCCGCTGAAGAACCTATGGAAGAGGAAGAGCCCATGGAGGAAGAAGAACCCATGGAAGAAGATATGACCCTCGACCTCAGTGACCAGACCGTCGTCTTCTGGCATCCTTTTAGCTCCGGCGATCAGCTTGAGGGCATCAACGCTATCGTTGCTGAATTCAACGAAACAAATATGTACGGTATTACCGTCGAAGCTATTGAGCAGGGCCGTCAGAGTGACCTGGAAACGGCTGTTAACGCAGCTATCGCCTCCGGTGATTTGCCCAACGTAACTGGTGGCTTCCCCAATGGTCTGGCAAGCTGGTATGGAGTAGGCGTGATTGCCGATCTCAACCAGTTCATCAATGACCCCGACTATGGCCTGAGCGAAGATGAATACAATGACATCTTCGATGGTGTACTTGGTGCTGGTACACTGGCTGATGGTACACAGGTTGGTATCCCCATGCACCAATCCGCTAACGTGCATTTTTACAATGCTACCTGGGCACAGGAATTGGGTTTTGACTCCCCGCCCAGCAACACAGCCGAGTTCAAAGAACAGGCCTGTGCAGCTGCCGAAGCCAATGCCAATGATGATGACCCGGACAACGATGGCACCGGTGGTTATGTGCTATTCCCTGGCGCTTCCAATGTTGCTAACTGGGTCTATGCCTTTGGTGGCGACATTGTTGACGAAACTGGCAACGATTATGCTCTGGATTCCCAGGTTGTCAAAGACGTGGCCCTCTTCCTGAAAGACTTACAGGATAACGGTTGTACCTTCTCCACAGAGAGTTTCCCCAATCCTGAGATGGCCACCCGCAAAGCCCTCTTCACCGACAGCTCCACGGCAGGTATCCCCTTCCAGTTGGCAGCCTTTGAAGATGCTGGCAACGACGATGAGTGGACCTTGCTGCCCTTCGCTGGCCCCGATGGCACACAAGCCATTAATGCTTTCGGTCAGATGGTCGGTATTGTGGACACAAATGAAGACGCCAACCTGGCCAGCTGGTTGTGGTTGAAGTACTTCACTTCTCCTGAGACCCAGGCCAAGTGGATTGGCTACTCAGCTTACTTCCCGTCCCAGTCTGCCACCTTTGACCTGATCGGCGACTTCACTGCTGAAAACCCGATCTACACCTTGGGTCTGGACCTGCTGCCTTTGGGTAACTCTGAACCCCCCATCCCGGCACATGGTGCAGTCCGCGGCGCCATCACAGATGCTTTCTTTGCTGTTCTGGGTGCTGCCGATGAAGCTGAGATCGACCAGATCCTGGCTGACCTCGATGCTACTGCAGCTGAACTGGTTTCAGAAACCCAATAAACTATCTGTCACATGATCACGAAAGCCCTCAGGATTTCCTGAGGGCTTTTTTCTTGTCTTGAGCGTAAGGACAAGGAGAATATCCACGTCTATACCCGCGTGTTACAATCGCATCAATCTGACCGGTAATTGCCGGTCATTTCTATAATGAACAGGAGTACACAATGAGCGAGAAACCTGCCAAAGTGGCAGATAATGTAGTTGTGAGTATGGAATATACCCTGACCGTTGAGGGTGACGTGGTCGATTCTTCAAAAGAAGCTGGCCCCATTGAGTTCTTGCAAGGGCATGCCAACATCATCCCCGGCCTGGAAAGCGAGCTTTATGGTCTGAAGGTTGGCGATAGCAAAGAGGTTACTGTTGAGCCCGCCAATGGCTATGGTGAGCTGGATGATGAAGCTTTCCAGGAAGTCGCTCGCAGCGAATTCCCCGATGAGATTACGCCAGAAATTGGCATGGAATTGCAAATGCGCCAGGGTGAGCAGATCATCGAAGCTACTGTAGTTGAGCTTGGGGATGAGATGATAAAACTCGATTTTAACCACCCGCTGGCTGGCAAGACCCTCAACTTTTCTGTCAAGGTTGCAGACCTGCGCGAGGCCACTCAGGAAGAAAAGGATCATGGCCACGTGCACAGCCACGGCCATCACCACTAAAAGCCAATAAACAAAGCTAAATAATTAGCAAGGATAGGTTTTTGCCTATCCTTGCATGGTTTAATGGAAGTCATGAAAGCCATTATTACAGGGGCAAGTAGCAGCTTAGGTCAGGTTCTATCGAAACGTCTCGTGGCGCATAACTGGCAAGTTGTGCCCTGGGAGCGCGGTGCTTACCCGGCAGGCGATTGGGAAATTGGTACAGCCTTCCTCGAAAGCGAAGAACCACAGGCTATCTTTCATCTGGCATTTGCAGCAGAATCCACGGGCCTTGAGGATGAATCCTGGTTGGTCAATGTGGAGTGGACGCGTTGGTTAGCCTCGCAGGCTGCTGAACTCGAAGCGCTATTTATCTTCACCAGTTCAGTGATGGTGTGGACCGACGCTGCGACTGGGCCTTTTATTCCTGAGAATGATACTGATGCAGTTGAAGGCTACGGCTACGAAAAACGCCAGGCAGAGCTAGCCGCCCTGGAAGCCAACCCTGATACAGTCATAACACGACTTGGGTGGCAAATCGGCCACACAGCTGGTGGACGGCACATGCTTGATCACATTGAAAAGCAAATCGCGGAACATGGCAAGTTGTCAGCCAGCCAGGCATGGTACCCGGCCTGCTCATTCCTTGAAGACACAGCTGCAGCCCTGCTGCGTCTGGCTGCAATGCCCGGTGATGTTTACCTGTTGGATGCAAACGAAAGGTGGAACTATTTCGAGATTGCCCAGGCCTTGAAAGAATTGCACAATAAAGATTGGTTGATTGAGTCTGATGGTGATTTCATTTACGACCAGCGCATGCTGGACCCCCGCAGCCAGATGCCAGCATTATCTCGGCGTTTGCCATTGCACAAGCCCTGATCGGAAAGCCCGGGGTCAGCGTTTACGCAGTTTTGGGTTAACGATCTCATCTAGGGCGCGGCCTACCAAATAGAAGGAACTGCAAAATAGCATGATGGCCAGCGCGGGCCAGATGATAGCGTGCCATTGACCATCCAGCGTGAACCAGCGGAAGGTGCGCTGATTGAGAAAGATCATACTCCCCCAGGTGATCACATCATTAGAACGAGCATAAAAGGACAAGAGTGATTCTGTAAGCACTGCTCCGACTACCGTGAATACCGCCTGTACTAAAGCCAATGGCATGAGGGCTGGCAGGATGTGCTGGCGCAGGATGTGGAAATGGCCGCCCCCGGAAAGGCGAGCAACGTCAATATAAGTTTTTGTGGCGATCGTGAGCGTATGTGATTTGACCACAATAGCCTGACCGCCAAGCCCAACCAGGATGCCATATAACAAAATGATATGCCACACTTCCAGCGTAACGATCAAACCAAAGATCAAAAGAATGATGGGCGCGGGAGCCAACACGAACACATCGGCAACGCCCATAAGAATGGCATTGGACATTCCCCCAAAATAACCCGCCATTCCGCCCACGAGTGTGGATATGCTCACCGCTACCACCGCGGCCCCAAGACCTACCAGGAAGGAGCTACGTGCGGCGAAAACAAGCTGGCTAAGAATATCACGTCCAAAATTATCCGTGCCTAACAAATGCTCCGAGCTGGGCGCTGTTGGGTGAGGGATCAACTCAATATCGAAACCTTTCATAGGGTCATAAATACGTTCGGGCCATACAGTGCCAATCAGCATAGGATGGATGAAAGAACTGATCGCAAAGATCAGGATAATGGTCAAACCGACGATGCCCAAGGGGTTGCGCCGGAAAGTATCCCAACTGGAACAGAATTGCAAAAAGTTTGCAGACCAGCGGTGGCGCAATAGATCGAAGGCACTATAACGCTGAGTGGATTGTTGGGAGAGTTGGGCACCGGTACTAGACATATGCTTTAAACTGCGTTGGTCAGACGGAGACGGGGATCGAGATAAACGTAAAGGACATCCAGGAAGATGTGTGCTGATAATGTAACGATACCTACAATGGAGAGAAAGCCCATCATGATGGGTAAATCCTGGAACTGGATCGCGTTGAATAGGATCATACCGATGCCCTGCCAATCAAAGACTTGCTCGATCACCAGGCTACCCAATAGGACAAAAGGCAGGTTCAACAGCATACGCGTGAATACAGGGAACAGAGCGTTGCGTGCAATGTGGCGGTCGCGGATCACATCTTCGGGCAGGCCCTTTGCGCGTGCTGTGAGCACATAATCTTCCTGCATGGTTTCCAGCATAGCCGTGCGCATCAACATCATGGTTTCACCAAAGGAAAGCATAACTACGGTGCCCAAAGGCAAAACCAGGTGGCGCAACACATCCACAGCGTACACAGCAACGCCCTCTTCAGTCCACCATGTGCCGACAACACCCAAAACAACCACCAGACTGGCAGTACGCAGCCCAAAACGGATAAGGCGATTGCGTATATTCCGTGTCAGATAGTTCGCTGCCCAAAACATCAGAGCGAGCACTATGCTGGAGATTACCAGTTTACCTAATACCCAATCGATCCTCACGGGGGATTGATACCAAACATTTGGGTCAACAATTTTGTTATAGGGTAACCAGCCTAAATACCAGCCAAACACATTGATGGCAACAAAGCCCAGCCAGGGTGCAAAAGCTGTATAGCCTGCCACCCCTCCAAGAGTGATGCCCGCTTCAAACAGTCCCCCGCGATGCCAGGCAATCGTCTTGCCCAGCCAGATACCCAACAAATAAGCGATGATGGCTGCTGCAAAAAAAAGGAGCATTGAGCGGGCCGCATTGCCCCCCAACATCTCTACAACAGTAGAAGAGCGATTTTGGAAGGATACACCCAGGTCACCCCTTAAGAAACTTCCCATCCATTGGAGATATTGCTCCCATAACGGCCGGTCCAGGCCATAAAAAGTTTCCAGGTATGCACGCCGTGCAGGGCTGCCGCGAACAAACAAGGCAGCAAAGTTGTAGGGCACATTGTAGATCAGGGCCAGCAGGAGGAATTGGAACAGAAAAAGCGCAACCACTCCCCTTATCACTCTACGAATAATGAATTGACTCAAACTGTGTCCTTGCTACAACGGCAAATTAAAGACTGATCTATGCTCGACTAACTTTTTATCCACATGTGGGACTTTTTTAAAAAGGGCTTGAAATTTTATCTTACCCGAATTTATCAGATTATCAGTTAGGGTACGCTTAAAGAAAACGAAAGGTTCAAGCTGGCTTCACTGCTCTGATTTAATTAATTTGTATGAGTATAATTAAAGCCATATTTCACAAATTGGAGCCATTGTGCCAGATTCCCCGCAAATCCCTATCGAATTTCCATTAACGCCCAAACCGCGCGCTGTTGTGATTGGTGCCTCATCTGGCATTGGCGCAGCAGTATCGCGCAGGTTAGCCAAAGAAGGCTACGTATTAGCATTGCTGGCGCGGCGTGAAGGCCGCTTGCAAGCCTTGTGTGATGAACTTAATCAGAATGATGAAGTTAACGCAATTGCCTACCCGCACAATGCCACTGACTTTGTGGCCATTCCGGCTCTTTTCCAGGAGATACTGCAGGACTTACAACGCCTGGATATCATCGTTTTCGTTGCAGGTGTGATGCCTTTAGTGGATGTCACTGAATTCAACTTTGATAAAGAACGCCTGATGATTGAGGTTAATTTGTTAGGCGCTATGGCCTGGTTAGGCCAGGCTGCCACTCTCTTCCAGCGCATGGGCGCTGGGCAGATCGTGGGCATTTCTTCAGTCGCCGGTGATCGCGGGCGCGTGCCCAATCCCGGCTACAATACTTCGAAAGCTGCCTTGGACACTTATTTGGAAGCGCTGCGCAACCGCCTCACACGCCACGGCGTCAATGTGTTGACCGTCAAGCCGGGCTTTGTAGAAACAGCTTTGTCTCCTAAAGGCATTCCCCCGGAAAAGGCGGCCGCTGATATCTGGCGCGCCATGAAGCGTCGCCGCCAGCTGATCTACACTCCGTTTTTCTGGCGTTACATCATGTTGATCATCAAGTACATTCCCTCGTTCATATTCCGGAGATTATCCTTTTGAGTGATAACGGAACAGGTCCTCTTCTACCTCTAGAGCGTTTAAATCGTCTGGAGAATTTCGGCCATTCGATCCATAGCCCTGGCTATCTATACCGCCCTACCCAGATCGAAGAAATCGAAGAATTGTTCGCCGCTAGTCGCAAGCAAGGGGTGGCCGTTGCTCTGCGCGGCAGCGGACGCAGCTACGGGGATGCAGCCCTCAACAGTGGCGGCATCGTACTCAATTTCCAGCGCATGAACCGCATCCTGGAATGGAACCCGGAAACCGGCATTATCAAAGTCGAGCCGGGAGTGACTATCGAACAATTGTGGAAATATACGCTGGAAGATGGCTGGTGGTCGCCTGTCGTGCCTGGGACAATGTTCCCTACACTGGGCGGTGTGCTGGCCGCCAACGTACATGGCAAGAACAACTGGCGCGCTGGAACGCTGGGTGAGCATGTGCTGGAGTTCGAGGCTTTACTACCCAACGGCAAACATGTCGTCTGCACCCCAAAAAAGAACAAAGATTTATTCTACGGCATCATTGGAGGCATGGGCATGCTGGGGGTGTTCACCTCCATCACCCTCCAAATGAAAAAAGTGTACTCGGGTTATTTAGAGGTCAAGGCCTGGGTCGAACCCACCCTGGAACGCATGCTGGCTGCCATCAATGAGAACAAAGAAGAGGACTACAACGTGGGCTGGGTGGACTGCACAGCTTTTGGCAAACGTCTGGGCCGCGGCCAGATGCACACGGCGCGTTACCTGGAGCCTGGCGAAGACCCCAATCCTGCCCAGAGCCTCAGCGTAGATGCACAAGTCCTGCCGGACACCATGTTCGGTATCATGCCAAAATCCATCGTCTACCAATTCCTGCGCCTGGGGATGAACAACCTGGGGGCCTGGGGCGGCAACCTGGCTAAATACATATTGAACCGCACCCTGGAACAAAACAAGGTCGACCGCTGGACCTTCACCGAGTTCAGCTTCCTGCTGGATTATGTGCCGAACTGGGAGCGTAGTTACGGCAATGGCGGCTTGATCCAATACCAGAGCTTCTTGCCGAAAGAAACGGCCTACGATACCTACATGCAGATCCTGCGTTTGAGCAAGCGACGCGGTTTACCTTCTTATCTGGGGGTGCTCAAACGCCACCGCCCGGATGATTTCCTGCTCTCCCATGCAGTCGATGGTTTTTCATTGGCATTGGACTATAAAGTTACACGTCGCAACGTAGCCAGGCTGCGTAAATTGACCGCCGACCTCAACCAGATCGTACTGGAAGGCGGTGGGCGTTTTTACTTCGCCAAAGACAGCACCCTTACGCCCGATGTGGTCCAGGCTTATCTTGGCGAAGAGACAGTTAGTAAATTAAAAAAGCTCAAGAAAAAGGTCGATCCTCAAAATGTCTTGCAAACGGACCTCTACAAGAGGTGCTTTGGATGAGCCAGGATTGCCAGGTCTACCACCTCGGCCAGATCGAATACCAGAAAGCCTGGAACCTGCAAAACCAGTTAGCCGAGCAGATCGCGGCAGGTGAACAGCCTCCTACGTTGCTGTTGCTAGAACACAGCCATGTGTACACCTTTGGCAGGCAGGGCAGCGAAGACAACCTGTTATGGGACGAGGAGCAATTAAAGCAAAATGTCGTGGATGTACATTGGGTCGACCGCGGCGGGGATGTGACCTATCACGGCCCCGGCCAACTGGTAGCTTATCCTTTGTTACCACTGGGTGCAGGCTCAATGAATCAGGTCAACGGTAAGGCGCGCATGCCCAAAGGGGATTACGTAGCTTACCTGCGCCTGCTGGAGAAAATCATCATCAAGACCCTGGCACATTACGGTGTGGTCTCTGGTCAGCGTAAAGGCATGACCGGGGTATGGGTGCAGCCCGATGTGCTTTCACGCTGTGTACATTGCCCGCCAGCCCAGCGCCAGTCGCCCGCCAAGATCGCTTCGATTGGCGTCAAGGTCGATGTCAAAGGCGTCACGCGGCACGGCTTTGCACTTAATGTCAACCCCGACATGAGCTATTGGGACGGCATCGTTGCCTGTGGCCTGGACGAACAGAACAAAGCCAGCCTGGCCTATTTTTATGAAGAGCCGCCCAGCATGGACGAGGTTGCTGACAAGGTTATCCAGACCTTTGGAGAGGTTTTTGGCTACGAAATGCGAGTGCCCGAAGGCGTTTTGCAGCTTTAATGCCCGAATTCAAACTCGTTTGACAGTCTATTTTAAAGACAGTACACTACGGTAGTTAGCACTACCGGAGGAGAAACGGTATGACCACACAAGCCTATCAATTAGTAATGCGCCAGGGGCCCAACCCCGGCAAAGTCTTTGAACTCACCGGCACCGAAGCTGTCATCGGTCGCGATATCAGCAACCAGGTTACCGTCAACGATGCCGAAGTTTCACGCCGCCACACACGCCTGGAGTATCAGGGGGGCGGTTACATTGTGGAAGACCTTGGCTCGACCAATGGGACCTTTGTCAATGGCCGTCGCCTGACTGGCCCGCATTCCCTGCGGCCCGGTGAAACTATTCGCATGGGTGAAACTGTTTCCTTCACCTATGAACTTCTCGGCGGCGGTGGAGATGCCACTGTGGCAGCCGCCCAGCGACAGGCTCCCCCTCCAAGACAGGCCGCGCCACCACCAGCCCCACCCCCACAACGTCCTGCTCCCTCCGGTTACGCCGGACAGGTGCCTGCTGGACCACCAGCTGCGGCGCGTAGCAGGGGAAGAATGAATACCCGCAATATCGCCATAGGTTGTGGCGTATTAGCCCTTCTGGGTATCTGCATTGGAATATCTTTGATCTTCATTGACGCCAATTGCTATTGGTACGAAATCTCATTCGGGCTCATCCCAGATGTAAATCCCTGCCCATAGCTGTATTGTCAGATAAAAAAGCCTGCCTTATAGGCGGGCTTTTTGTATATATAATAGATCAATCAAAAGACCAGCTTTCTCCATTTAGGGACATCGACAAACCTATTAACTCAACACCATCGCGGCTTACCAACACCTGCGCTGTATTCCTGGAGATGGATATCTCATGGGGTTCGTAGCCATTATCTAACAGAGTAAGCACAAGTTGATAATAATTGCCCGCCAGCGGATGAGCATTGAATATCTGGAGCAGACCACTTTCGTGGACGTCTAATACTGCATTGGCAGCATTCAGCAAACGTTCGCTTTCCCCATATCTCCCAGCGCGCAGATTTTCATCGGCCGAGACCAGCATGGTTTCCAATGCCAGGTTAGCGGCTTCGTCAGGATGGCGTAGGTAATCGGCGGTTACGTCGAATTCCTGCATTTCCTCTATGTTCAACAGCCAGGCCGTCAGGAAATACGCCGAGGGGTCAAAGACCTGCTGGTACCGCCGCACAGTGTCGAAGAAGGACACCGTCAGGCGCACGTCAGCTACCAGGTCAGGATCAACTGGCAGGGAGCGGAGAACAGCCAGGAAATCTTCCTCCAGTTCAGCAAATGAGATGTCAAAATGGCGGCGCACTCCAGCGTCAATGGCCTGATAATCACTGTCGCTGGGATGATGTTTGATGTCACGATAGAAATTGTTATAGGCTTCCCAACCCCATCGCTCCACCATGTATTCAGTCAGGGCACTGGCCTGGATGTAGCCGATCTCGTGTTGGTGAAAATAGAAGCCATCCGCGAGGGTTTCATAAGGGATGTACCAGTCCAATTCCAACAGGGCCACGGCGCGTTCCATCAGAGGCTCGACCTTGAAGTGCCCATCCGACAGGTACACTGCCAGCCCCTCGACCAACATGCTGGGACGTAGCTCACCTCCCAGGCGCGCATCGATGACGTGCACGATCTCATGGTGGAAGACCTGGGTGGTGTTCTCCCCGGCGTAATTGCGGTCGAGATAAGAGATGTATATCTCATTACTGGCAAAACCGCCATGGCCCAGCAGCCGCGGCATAAGCACGAAGGGGATCGGTGCTTCTAATTCCGTGTCCATGGCTTCTTCGGCACGGTCAGCTTGTAAATCGATCTGGCTGCTCAACTCGGCGATATCGCGTTCTGCTTCTGTGCCTGTCACGTAATACACAATGCAACAATCCGTTCTTATCTGGGTCCAGTCAGCATTGGCCGAGTCGAGCGGCATTTCTTCCAAAGGCAGTAGGGTTACGGTTTCCATCCAGGAATCGCCATCCGGTAGGACTTGAAAAGTCAGCTCATGTATACCGGCGTCAAAGGATGTAGTGTCCCATTCCCACAAGAAGGTTGCCTGGGACCGGCCACCTATGCCAAAGCGATGGAATTGTGCCGGGCCTATGACCAGCCCATTGACCTCAATCTTTATCTCCTCCCCACTCAAGTCTAAATCTTCAGGGGCCAACACTTCAAAACTGACCAGTTCACCCACGTAAATGCCATCTTCCGGATGCAAACGCACTTCAAAAGCAGAGGGGTTTTCATCAGGCTGTTGGGCATCGGTTTGAGGGGACTGTGTAGCAGGCTGCTGGGTGGTAATTGCGTTGGTGACTTGCCTCCCCACAGACCCTGTCTTTGGCTGTGCCTCATTTGCAAAGGGGGGGAAGGCCCCACAAGCCAGCAGTAAGACAGCGATGATTGGCAGGCGATGTTTGAACATTGAGTGATTATACAAGTCCAAAATAGGTTGGAGATTAATACTCAGGGTAAGGGCTTGAAAGCCGTCTGGACAAGATACGCGCACTCCCGCACACACTGGTAGAATCCCGTTTTGAGTTCACCCGTTGAGGAGGAAGTGTTATGGCTCCCATGTTTATTCCCGGTCCAGTCGATGTTGCCGATGAGGTCATGCAAGCCCAAATGCGCCCCATGCTGCCCCATCGCAGTGCTGAGTTCGAAGAGATCTTCCACCGTACAGAAGGCAACAGCCGCAAACTGCTGAAAACTGAAAATCGTGTCTTCATCACGGCCTCTTCAGGTACCGGCATCCACGAAGCAGCCGTGCGCAATTTCGCCAACAGCAAAGTGCTGGCATGTGTCAACGGCGCTTTTGGCTCCCGCTGGCACGACGTGGCCGTAAGCAATGGCAAAGACGTCACCAAGCTGGAGACAGACTGGCAAGAGCCTATCACTGCCGAATTGGTCGCCGATGCCCTCAAAGAGGGGGGCTACGAGATCGTTTTGGTGGTACACAACGAAACCTCCACGGGCTTGATGAATCCCATCCAGGAGATTGCACAGGCAGTGCAGGCCACCAGCCCCGATACGCTGGTGTGTATTGACGCCGTTTCCTCTGCTTCTGGTGCCAACATCGAGACGGACGCCTGGGGACTGGACCTGGTGTTGACCTCCTCACAAAAGGCACTGGCCTTGCCACCCGGCCTGGGCTTGGCTGCCGTCAGTGACCGCGCCATGCAGCGTGCCGAAGGTGTGGAACAACGCGGCTGGTACTTCGATTTCCTGCGTTTGGAAAAACATCGCACATCCAATTCAACGCCTGCTACACCTGCTATCGGCCTGATCTACGCCCTGGACGTGCAATTGGATCGTATCTTTGCTGAGGGCCTGGAAAACCGTTTCAAGCGGCACATCGACATGGCACAGGTTGCACAGGAGTGGGCCATTGACAAGGGACTTGCCTTATACGCCCCTGAAGGCTACCGTTCCCAAACAGTGTCAACCATAGACAATACACAGGGCATTGACGTTGGCGCCCTAAACGCCTTTTTGATGGAACGCGATATGCGCATTGCCGGCGGTTATGGCCCCATCAAGGCCCGCACCTTCCGCATTGGGCATATGGGTGAATTGACTGCGGAAGACGTTGGGCAGTTAACTAAGGCAATTGACGAGTTTTTGGAAAAATAGTCTGAATCCCCCGATTTGATAATGATGAGGGCGCTGCACACGCAGCGCCCTCAAATCTTTTAATCGCGTTTCTTACGGCGTTTCTTGCCTTCCAACTCATCCTTCAAGAAGGTGGTCAGCACCACGCTAACAATGGTAACCACCAAAGCCCCGAGGAATACGTTCAGCCAGACGGGTTCGGCAAAAAGGATGCCATAACCAAACTGGCCCCCGATCCAACTGGTCAAGTAGAACAGGGCGGCGTTGATGATAAGGGTGAACAGGCCTAAGGTGAGAATAATCAATGGGCAGGTCAGGAACTTCAACAGGGGGCGCACCAGAGCATTAATCAGGCCAAAGATAAGCGCCATCCAGATATAGGCGACCCAATTGCTGTTCTCAGGTGTCAAACCCGGCAACAAGGCAATAGCCGCGTAGAGTGCCACAGCATTGATAGCAAGACGTAGAATTAAACGATTCATGGTTTCTCTCTCTTCAAACCAGGGTTAATCGGCAGGTAGATGATTTTCCACATTATGCTTGACGGCGTAAGCCGCGGCTTCGGAACGGGTGGACAAATTGAGTTTGCTCAAGATCGAGCTCACGTAATTACGCACAGTTTTCTCGCTGAGGAAGATATCCTCGGCGATCTCTTTGTTCTTTTTGCCCTCAGCCAGCAAGGATAAGATACGCATTTCCTGTTCGGTCAGGGTGGCAAAAGCTTCATCTTCGGCCCGGCGCTCAGCCTGGCGAACACGTTGCAATACTTTTTGGGTGATGGCAGGATCCAACAAAGAATCGCCGCTGCCCACCTTGAGCAAGGCATCGACCAATTCCTGGCTACCTATCTGCTTTAGTACATAACCCGAAGCCCCGGCAGAGATAGCCTCAAAGAGCAGTTCGTCATCTGCAAAGGAAGTCAACATGATGATCTTGGTCTTGGGCCTATCTTTGAGGATATCGCGTGTGGCTTCGATGCCGTTGCGTCCCGGCAGGCGGATATCCATCACCACCACATCCGGTTTATATTCATTGGTTTTAGTGATCGCTTCCTCAGCGGAAGCAGCTTCGGCCACTACGTTAAACTCATCATGACTACTGAGCAGTGCTTTTAAACCCACTCTCACAACTTCGTGGTCGTCAACTAACAGGATTTTCATCATAGTAGAGTATCGGTTTCTTTCACAGTTATAATGATGCTATCCTGAGATTATAGCATCAGCATTGATATGAGTACGCGATTCCTTAAATGGCTAGCATTTTTGTTGCCGGTAGCATTTTTTGCTCTGGTACTGTTATTGCGTTTCGGCCTGTCCAGCTTTCAACCAAGTCTACTGGCCGATGTCGTAGCCCTGATTATACTGGCTGTGGGCACATTAGTATTTTCAATATGGGTATTTAACATCATTGAGCAACGCGAAGCCGAGATACGCCAACGCAGTATGCAATTGGAAGCCCTGCATGAAGCTGGATTGGCGCTTACCACTGAATTGAAACTACGCAATTTGCTGCAAAAGATCGTTGATATCAGCTGTGAACTGGTGAATGCAAAGTATGGAGCCCTGGGTGTGCTTCGTGACGATGGCAGCGGCATCGAACAATTCATAACCGCTGGCCTTACTGAAGAAGAGTACAACAAGATCGGAGACCTGCCCAAAGGGCGCGGCCTTTTGGGCCATATTATCAATCAAAGGGAATCCGTCATTGTCCCTTCCATTGAAGCCCATGAAGATTCGGTAGGCTTCCCGGAACATCATCCCCCCATGCATTCTTTGCTAGGTGTTCCGATCATTTCAAAGGGGGAGTTGATCGGTGACATTTATATGACGGATAAGATCGTGGATGGTGAAGAGAGCGCACCATTCACCCCCCAGGATCAGCAGATCCTCGAAATGTTTGCCACACAGGCCGCTATCGCTATAGAGAATGCCAAGCTCTATCGCCAAACGGAGCAGTTAGCCATCCTGCAAGAGCGTGAGCGTTTCAGCATGGATTTGCACGACGGCCTCATTCAATCAATCTATGCCACGGGCCTGTCGTTGGAGTCTACTCAAAAGTTGGTAGAGGCTGAAGTCCCAGAAGCAAGCACTGTTATCCAACACGCTATCCAGAGTTTAAACGACACCATCCGCGATGTTCGCAACTACATCCTGGGTTTACGTCCACAACGTTTCCAGGGAAGAGACCTGTTGGATGGACTCGATGAACTAAAACGCGACCTGCGAGCCAATAGCTTTTTAGAGATCAACACCCACCCCATCCTGGATGATTTCTCCGAGCTACATCCTGAGTCTACTGTCGAGCTATTACACATCGCTCAGGAAGTTTTATCCAATGTGCGCAAACACGCTCGTGCCACGCGCGTCGATTTCAAGTTAGAGCAAGTGGGGGACGAAATCACACTATCGATCGAAGATAATGGTATTGGCTTTTCAAAACCTACGCTTGAATTAGAGAACAAGCTCAATGGCCACGGTTTGCACAACATTCAAGAACGTGCCAAAGCATTACAAGGGGAAGTTCGTATTGATTCAACCCTGGGGCAGGGGACGCTTATCGCCGTTTGCCTTCCGTATCCTGGCTAATTAGACCTTATTTCGCAAATATAAGCCTTGCCTATTGTGGGGCATGTGTCCTTGTAATTCGGGGACAAATGCCCCTGTTTGCATTTCCTTCCAAATTCTATGATAGGTAACTTATGCAGAGGCAGAGTGTGTTCATCGTTGATGATCATACCCGCGTGCAGGTCCAATTAGCCAATTGGCTGAATCGCGAAGAGGGTCTGGTTGTTGTGGGGATGAGTGCCAACGCGCCCGAAACCTTGAAACAAATCCTGGAAAGCAGACCTGACATAGTGGTGATCGATGTCGCCGCACATGGACGCGGCGACCTGCGTTTGTTACACAGCCTACGAGACAAATTGCCGCATGCCAACGTGGTTGTTTTGACCGCCTTCGCCGATACAGCACTGGAGAAGGAATTGCGCGATCTGGGCGTCCACCGCACCCTGCCAAAAGAATTACCTTCCGCCGACCTTGTAAAAACGCTTACAGCACTATAAATTGATACCGATAAAATAGAAACGGCTCGCCAGATAGGCGAGCCGTTTTGCGTCCGTCTAAGTTCAGCGCAACAGGCGGGCGTGCTCCACTTTTATGCAAAGGTCCATAACCATATCAAGGCCCGCCTCTTCGGCTGTTCTGGCAGCTTGTTGGTCTACCACTCCTAGTTGAGACCAGACTGCCTTAGCACCCACCGCGATAGCATCATCCACCACACCCTGCAGATGTTCCGAACGCCTGAAAACATCAACAATGTCGATCTCTTCGGGAATCTCTGCCAGGCTGGCATAAGACTTTTCGCCGGCAATACTCTGCACCATGGGGTTAACCGGGTAGACCTTGTAATCCACATTGCGGAGATATTGTGCGATCTGGTAGCTGGTGCGGTAGGGTTTATCCGAGTGACCTACTACGGCAATCACCCTAGCCTTTTTTAAAATCTCACGCATATACTCATCATTGGGGTTGGGCATTGATAATGTCCTTATCGTAAAAAGAATTGAATCTAACTATATTGACTGGGTTATTGAGATAATTATTACAAGCATATCCCTCTCATAAAAGCTTACTCTCCATCCAGATAAGCGTCTGGTGGGCTTCAAAACCACAAGCCTCCAACGTGCCGCTCATGCGCCCTTCAGGGTAATCCAACGATAGCATGCGCCCGGCGCGCAGGCTTTTGCGCGCATGGGTCAACAGATTGTATGCTCCTGCTTCTTCATGGTCGGGAGCCGCCGCCAGCCATAAGAAATCTGCCTGTGAGTACGAACTTTGCCAGGTAAGGGATGCGATGTGCTGCCCCTGAGCAAAGGCAGACCACTGCATAAAACTGCGTTCACTGAGCGCCCGTCGGAAGGTACCCCGGATTCCCGGTCGCAACATGCTGAAATTCAATGGCAGATGCCATACAACTTCTGGCGGATAGAGGCGCTGCAGCCAAAGGTGTTGTTTCGGCCAATCTTGGTGACGCTGTGGCCTCACGGCAACCTCCGGGTTGGCCACGCTGCGGGTCGTGTTTTCGCTGTGCCAGGTCGTGCGCCGCGCACGCTCAATAAAACCCTGGTTCTGGTAAAGGGTTTGGGCAGCTTCATTTTCGGCGCGCACCTGCAACCAGGCTGTGGTAACCCCGCGTTTTCGCAGGTGATCAACCGCCGCCTCGGTCAACTTGCGAGCAATACCACTCCGTCTGAAATCAGGGTGTACTGCCACGTTGGCGATCAGGTAGGTGCGTTTTTCGAGGGCACGTGCCGGGATCAGGCTCAGGTTGCCAATGATCTCCCCATCCCTTTCCCACACAAAACCGCCTAATTGAATGCTGAAATTCTCCGCTGCCAGAGCGGCCCAACCAAGCCGCTGGGCACGACGCGCTGCAGAACGCATATTGCTGATGAAGCGTTTGCCATCATTGTCCAGCGTCTCAGCAAAGCACTGCTCCACCAGATCTGCCACTGCACCCAGGTCGCGGCGCAAGTCAAATGGGCGAATATTTGTTGAGGATTGTGATTGCATCAGAGCAGTCGCGGCGGTCATGGCCTGGTTTCAAATAAAAGTGGCTTAATTATTAGGCATCGCCTCGAAAAATCCTGGCGATTTGTTCGCCATCTTCGGGCGTGACCTTGTGATACACGTCGCGTTGCGGGAAGGGGATTTCAACGTCTGCAGCTCGTAAAGCTGCGTACATAGCTGTGTTAACTCTATCGAACATCCGGCGGGTATCTTCGTAACTGTCCAGCCACCAGCGCACACGGAAAACAAGCGCCGAGTCCCCAAATTGCAGGAATAAGGCTTCAACAGGCTTGTCCGCCAACACACCTTCCACATCGCGCACAGCATTGACCAGGATCTCTCGCACCTGTTCTACATCACTGCCGTAACCCACGCCGATCTCGATCTGTAAGCGATATTCAGGAGAAGGCGAAGAATAATTGACGATCAGGTTTTTGCTGATGACTGAATTAGGCACGATCACCATGCGGAAATCACGCGTGCGAATGCGTGTGCTGCGCAATCCAATGTCGACCACATCTCCCCAGGTATCCAGGTCCAGGATCTCGATTCGGTCCCCGATACTGAAGGGACGGTCCACGAGGATGAGGATACCGCCAATCGTATCTGTCAGGGCCTCCTGTGCTGCTAGCGCAATCGCCAGGGAGCCAATACCGAGGGTGGCAACTAGGCCGCTGACCTCGACATTAAAATGTCCCAGGATCACGATGGCGCCCAAAACCAGCACGAGCATCAATAGCACGCGCCGGATCAGGGGCATGAGTTGTTCATCCAGATTGCTTTCCGTGCGGGGGGCAATATCCGTGGTATACCAGTTCGTCACCTTGCTCACCAGTCGCCAGCCTATGAGTATCACCAACAAAGCATAGACCACGAAATAGAAGTCACTGAGTTCAAGGTTTATCGCTTCGGAAATGAAATTGATGCGGTCGAGTGCAATGTTGACCCCTAGAAAAACAACCATCCAGTAAAGAGGGCCACGGACGGCATCCAGTATGGCATCATCCAAGTTGGTGTTGGTGCGATTTGTGAAACGCCGAATAATGCGATCAAGCAGCAAGCTAATTAGCGGGCGCGCAAAAATAGCTGTGGCTACTATGATGAGTGCAGAAATGCCTACATTGGTCCATTGTTCGGTTGTAAGTCCTAAAAAGTCCACAAAAAACCTCCACCTTGACGTTTTAACAAAATGACGTATAAATATGCGCCATTATAAACGCAGGCAGGTATAATCCCGCAAAATAGGTGAGCTATGAACCGAAAACTAATTCTGCCCATTCTAAGTATCCTTTTTGTATTGCTCGTGGTTTTTGCAGCACAAGCACCTGTCGCGGCCGCCCCTCAGTTGCAAAACACACCTTTCCCCACCCCTACTCCAGGAGCGGACGGGCGCATCCTTTATGAAGTGCAGTCTGGGGACACCCTCTTCGGCATCGCTGCCACTGCGGGCCTTACTGTAGAGGAATTACGTAGTTTGAATGGCTTCGGAGCGGAGGATGAAGCTCTGTTTACAGGCCAGATCCTCTTATTGGGGCTGGCTGCTCCCGCAGAAGAGCCTACTGCCACACCCGCACCGCAAGAAGCCACTATCGAAGCCCCTGAACCTACCGTCGGTGTGAGCACTGGTGAGGTTTGTGTGCTGCTTTTCCATGATATCAACGGGGACGCCATACGCCAGGAAGAAGAACCGTCAATAGCATTGGGGGCCATCAGTCTGAGTGAGCGCACAGGCATCTTCTCGGCACAGCAGGAAACCCTCGAGGGCCTGGATCCACAATGCTTCGAGAACGTACCTGAAGGTGATTACAATATCACGGTCGCCATCCCAGAGGGCTACAACCCCACTACAGCCATGAATGTAGAATTGGTGGTTACGGGTGGAGCCGAAAGTGCCGCCACCTTCGGCGCACAGTTAAATTCTGACGCCTTAGCAGAGCAACCAATCTCCACGGAGGGTGGTCGCTCACCCATCCTGGGAATCATCGGTGTCACCTTGCTGATCGCTGGGCTGGTGCTTGGTTTCTTCTCGATGCGCATGGCACGCTAAAATAATCTGTTCACAGAAAAACGCAGATACTTTTAGTATCTGCGTTTTTATTTTCCTAGCACATCTGTATAAACTTCTACCAATTTTTCCCCATAATCATTATTCCGCCACGGCTCACTGCGTGTATAGGCCGCTTTCATCACAGGTTCATAGATTTCCTGGTTGACTACGATTGATATCATCGCCGAGGCAAAGGCGCGTTCATCGCCATCCGGCACCAGAAAAGCAGCGGGGCCAACCAGCGCATCCATCTCCGGGGTCTCCAGCCCTACAACCGGCCTTGCACAGGCCAGCATATGCCGGATGGGTCCACCCCAGGGCGAAACCGGCCCCAGGTGGTACAGGGCCGAGCAACCCTGATATACCTTTGCTAACGAATCAGGCGCAATTACGGCTAGACAGCGCACACTCTCGTCTGGCATCATGCGCTCGACATACTCTTTTGCGCCTTCGCCCAATCCCACCAGGTACAGCGGATAGTACTCGCCAATAGCGCCTGCGCCCCACGACCAGCGCTGTAGTAGCTGCGCCAGTGTGCCTTCATCTTCCGCTCCATGATACAGTAGGTAGGTCTCAGGCAATTCCAGCTCAGGGATCTCCGGGGGATGATAATGTTGGTAGGGTTCAAAATCGGGGTGTACGATAGGCGGTAACTCATAGAGGTTGTTGACATCCTCCGGCTTGGGCAGATCGCTGGGCCACAAAATGGCCTGGACGGTCGACATGCCCCCCTTTCCAAGTGCTTCACCCAAACGGGCTGCAAATCCACCCGACCTTGAAGCATTGCCATATCCAGTCGGGCTTACCACAGTCGGTATGTTGCTGAACAAAGAAGCCTGGGCCTGGGTCAAATGCAGTAAATCTGCGCCGACCTGGTCAAACACCTTGGCCAATTTATTTTGCTGCCAGGCTAATTTATCGCCAGCCGTATGAGACGTTTCCTCGATCACCGCGCTGGCATTCTCAGGCAATGCAAATGTCACTGCTTTAGGTAAAGCGATGCTGGCCTGCACATCAGCGGGCAAGTGCGCCAGGATAGCAAGCAAATGTAAGGCTGCCGGGCTGTGTGGTCTGTAGGCCAGGTCCCAGCCGTCATAGAGAACGTGGATGCTCATGGGGCAATTATAAAGGCGAGCAGGTTGGGCTTGTGTGCTTTTGCGCACGATTTGTTACAATTCGTACGATTTATCCAAAGAGGAATTATTGAAGCTTATGACCGAACGTCTTGATTTCCAATCCATGATCATGGCCCTCGAAAAGTTCTGGGCAGACCAGGGCTGTTTGATATGGCAACCCTATTACTCCCAGGTGGGCGCGGGCACCATGAACCCGGCCACCTATTTGCGCGTCCTGGGACCGGAACCGTTCAATGTAGCTTACGTGGAGCCTTCCGTACGCCCCGACGATGGCCGTTATGGCGATAACCCCAACCGCCTGCAAACTTTTTACCAATACCAGGTGATCCTCAAGCCCGATCCCGGCAACCCGCAAGAGATCTACCTGGAGTCCCTTAAAGCGATCGGCATCGACCCCAGCAAACATGACATCCGCTTTGTAGAGGACAACTGGGAACAGCCCGCTCTTGGTGCATGGGGCCTGGGCTGGGAGGTGTGGCTCGATGGTCTGGAGATCACGCAATTCACCTATTTCCAGCAATCCGGTGGTGTACAGCTTGATCCGGTTTCGGTGGAGATCACTTACGGTCTCGATCGTATTGCCGCCCCGCTGCAAGACACCTACGGTTTCCAGAACATCCAGTGGAATCAGGACCGCACTTTTGGCGACATGAATTTCATGGCCGAGCGCGAACATAGTAGCTATTACTTTGAGGTGGCCAATGTGGGCCGCATGCGCAAAGCCTACGGCCTCTTTGAAGAAGAAGTTAACTCCGCCCTGGAACATGAGCTTGTTCTGCCCGCCTACGACAACCTGCTCAAGCTGTCTCACCTGTTCAATATTATGGATACACGTGGCGCTATCGGTGTTACCGAACGGCAAGCTTTCTTCCGTAAGATGCGCCGTCTGGCAGGCAAGGTTTCTGAGGCTTATGTCGAACAGCGCCAGCAGATGGAATACCCCTGGCTGGATGTCACCGCCAGTGCCGCCGAAAAAGATAAAACTCAAGATGCTAAACAAACTAAGCTGACTGCCCTGGATGCTCCTGCCGATTTCCTACTCGAGATTGGTACAGAAGAGATTCCCTCATCCGAACTGGATACTGCGCTGGAACAGTTAACTGCCAGAGTCCCCGAACTGCTCAAGGACCTGCGCCTGGAACATGGCGAGGTCAAAATCATGGGCACACCCCGCCGTCTGGTAGTGTACGTTAAGGACTTGGCTCCCAGCCAGCCGGACCGTGAAGAACTGGCCAAAGGCCCGCCCGCTCAACGCGCTTTTGACTCGGATGGGAAGCCCACCAAAGCCGCTGAAGGTTTTGCGCGTGGCAAGGGCATTGCCGTGGGCGACCTGGAAGTGCAGGAGATCGATGGCGGTAAATACGTGGTCGCCAAGGTCTTTGAGAAAGGCCGCTCATCCATCGAGGTATTAGCCGAAGCCTTGCCCGACCTGATCTCTAACATCCGCTTTGAGAAATCCATGCGCTGGAACTCCAGCAATGTGGCCTTCTCACGCCCCATCCGATCCTTGCTGGCATTGCATGGGGAGCAGGTTATACCTTTTGATTATGCCGGTTATACGGCTGACAACAGTACCCGCGGCCTGCACTATGAACAGGAAAAAGTCACTGATGCCGCTGCCTATTTCGCTACTCTAAAGGAACATGGCATTTTGCTTGACCCTTCCGAGCGTAAAGCAGCTATTCAACAGCAGGCTGGCAAGCTGGCTGCAGATTTGGGCGGCAGTATCCCCGATGATGCTGATTTGCTGAACGAGGTTTCCAACCTGGTTGAGGCTCCCATGGCCATTGTGGGCAGCATCGACGAGGCCCATTTGGCCTTGCCACGCGAAGCCCTCATCGCAGTAATGAAGAAACACCAGCGTTATTTCCCAGTGGAAAAGGATGGGCAACTGCTGCCCTACTTCATCACCATCGCCAATGGCGATTATGAAGAACCCGAATTGATCGCCAAGGGCAATGAAGGTGTGGTGCGTGCCCGCTTTGAGGACGCCGCCTTCTTCATCAAGGAAGACCAGAAACGGAGCCTGGCTGATTTTGTAGCTGACCTGGACGGTCTCACCTTCCAAAAAGATTTAGGCTCAATGCTGGATAAGACCAAACGCATTGAGCAGTTGGCGGACCAACTGAGCGACCCTCTAGGATTGGATGCAAAAGAGAAAGAAACCGCCTTGCGCGCTGCCCACTTATGCAAAGCCGACCTGGTCACCAGCATGGTTGTGGAGATGACCTCCCTGCAGGGTGTAATTGGCAATTATTATGCGCTCGATTCCGGCGAATCTGAAGAAGTAGGCCAGGCCATACATGAGCATTACCTGCCGCGATTTGCTGGCGATGCAGCCCCCAGGAATAAAGCCGGTTTGGTCGTAGGTCTGGCTGACCGCCTGGATAGTCTGGCTGGTTTGTTCGCTGCTGGTTTAGCGCCAACCGGCAATAAAGATCCCTTTGGCTTGCGCCGGGCTGCTATCAGTATCGTGCAAAACCTGATCGATTGGGATATCCAATTTGATTTGCGGACAAGCCTCGACGAAACTGCTAAACTGCTGCCCATTGAGGCCAACAAAGAGAGCCAGCAAGAAAGTTATGAATTCATCCTGGGCCGCGCCCGCAATCTCTTCCTGGAACAAGGCCATCGTTATGACATTGTGGATTCTGTTCTGGCAGAACAAGGCCATAACCCGGCCAGTGCGGTCAAAGCCATTGAACAGTTATGCCAATGGGTTGAGCGCGATGATTGGGATACCACACTGGATTCATATGCCCGTTGTGTGCGCATCACCCGAGACCTGGGCGAAACTTACACAGTGGATGTGGCGGCTTTTACAGAAGAAGCTAGCAAGCAGCTATATGCCGCTTTGGAAAAAGCTGAGTCCACCGAACGCTCTCCAGGTTCTGTGGACGATTTCCTCAACGCCTTCACCCCCATGATCCCTGCCGTCACAGCCTTCTTTGACAATGTGCTGGTCATGGCAGAAGATAAAAAAGTGAAGCAAAACCGCCTGGGCCTGCTGCAGCGCATCGCCACCCTGGCACATGATGTGGCTGATCTGTCACATTTAGAAGGTTTTTAGGAAAATACCGTAACTCTGCTGTTTGTTGTAGGGGCGCAGCTCGGTGCGCCCGCTAGCATTGGGATTAGGATTAACAAAATAGAGGCGTAGCATGCTACGCCTCCAAATTTTCCAAAGCTCACTATCTATCAAATCAATCGTAACTGCTTGCCAGCTTTCTTCCTACCTGTCTGTTCCTTGATAAAGTCAGGGTCATAATCAAATAAACGTGTTAACTCGGGGAAATCCTGACAGGTATTCATCGCCGTTTTATAAGCTTGCCAGTCCCAAAAGTGTACCCGCACAAAATCATTTAGATTAACTTCGGGGACAATGACTTCAGCTTGTTTGTTTCTCTTGATGCGTTCGCTTTTCAGCGGGAAGCGCTGCTGCACGGCCGAAAAATCAACTCTTCCAAGTCCCTCCAGGCCACCGGCTCGCGAACTATCACCGTCATGGCTGTTCCTATCCGTGAAAACCACGTCTGGCCCCAAGGCAACCATTGGTTTCACCCTGATCAGACAACGGTATTGTGTATTGCCCATCCGGAAGAACATGGGGTGGATTGCGCACCAGGTCAACCGCACCTTATCCCAATTACCCACCAGGTAATCTACCGCCATGGTCTGCTCGTCACGGTTGGCATCCACCTGCGGGTGCAAATTGCGCCGCACCAACTCTGCTTTGCTTACGAGACCATCCAATCTGGCGATCAAGGGCAGGTTGCGAATATGTGTCAGGTGATACAGACTGGACACATTGGCTCGATCTAATACTGAAGAGATGTCATTGGTTTGTGGGTGAAGAGTTTGTGAATTGAACATATGTTCTATTTTAGAGGTAAATGACTACCTTGTCAAGTATTTTGGGTATATAAACTCCTATCCTGAGTAGAGACTTCGAATTTATTAAACCCACATACTCCAATAACAAAATTCAGATGTACTCTAGCTCTCTCACCTTTTGCTAGTTTGTCAGGAAAACACGTTGCGCCGCATTCATTTGAGACAGCGTGGTTGGCAGGAGGATGGAGAAGGTGCTACCTTCGCCTTCCTTGCTCTGTACCGTGATACGTCCGCTGTGCATTTCCACCATCATTTTAGCCACTGCTAACCCAATACCCATGCCCCCGTGTTTGCGCGTCATATGCGACTCAACCTGGTAAAAGCGCTCAAAGACACGCGGCATGTCCTTTTGGGGAATGCCCACACCGGTGTCTGCCACCATGATCTTCACGAAGCCCGGCAGTTCCTCAGCAGCCACTTTGACCTCGCCACCCTCATCTGTGAAGGTAATGGCATTTTTGACCAGGTTGTTGACGGCGATACTGATCTTCTCTGTATCCCCTTCTACACGTAATCGGCGCCTCGGCAGGTCCACATTTAAGGCGACCTCTTTATTTTTGGCTTCTTCTTTGTAATTGGTAACGATATCGTTGATTAATAAATGCACATTGACGGCGGCATGATCCACATCAGCGGCCCCACTATCGACCACATTGACCTCACCCAGGCTCTCGATAATCTCCTTGAGCTTATTGGCATTGCGTGCGATCACTTCCATTTGATTATGCATTTCTTCCGGCACAGTTTCCAACAGAAAAGTGGCGTGCCCCAGGATCAAACCAAGCGGAGTACGCAACTCGTGTGATGTGATAGCGATGAAATCGCTCTTCATCTGGTCGAGGCGTGCCACCTCATCGTAAGCGGCCTGTGTGTTGCGCAGCAGTTTGGCGTTCTGGATAGCAATTGCCGCTTGCGAAGCCAGCGTTTCAAGGATGAGGATGTCCTCGTCGTTGTAAGTCAGATCCCCTTTTTTATTGACCGCAGTCAGCACCCCCGTCGAAATACCCTGATATTGCAACGGCACCGCCAGCAGGCAGCGCGTTTCATAGTCGGCACTTTCGTCCACCTGGCGATACAGGCGCGGGTCGTCCTGTGCCTTGCGCACCATCACCGGTTCACAACTCATGAACGCTTCTCCCGCGATACTGCCTTCTAATGGCACCGGGATGGTTTGCATCACGTCACGCTTGAACCAGGGAGCCGCCGCGAACTCCAGGCGGTTGACCCGCTCGTTGTACATCAGGATCGAAGCTTCCTCAGAGTATGTCAGCTCGGCAGCCACGTCCACAATAGATTGCAGCAAGGGGTCCAGGTCCAGCATGGCGCTCAAACTGCGGCTAACTTCCAGCAGGCGTTCCAGTTGCTGGATGCGCTGGGTCAGGGGTTCAATGGCTTTTACAGGTGTACTCATGGGTTTCGTTGGCATTATAGCATAGGGGTATTTTGCACCTCAATTACAATAGGGATAGGTGATCAAGATGACAAAATCGCTTTTCTGGCTCATTTTTCCCTTATTCCTGTTCGCTTGTACAACTGCAACCACTGTGCCAAATACCGAACAAGCAACCGCTATACAGGCCACAATTTCCACAAATACGCCCCGCCCCTCGGCTACCAGCACGCCAACCATTACATCTTCTCCCACCCTTATTACTTCAACACCTACGATTACTCCGACCCCCACCTTGATCTCTGGACCCGCCCCCACCCTGGCCTCCATCAATGTCACCCTCATCACCAACGGCAGCCGCGAGCTATCCAACGTGGCTCTGACCTTTGACGTCGGTGAGCGTCCCACCTGGTTAGCAGACTTTGACTATGAGATCGAAGATGTCCTCAATGAGACGAATACGCCTGCCACTTTCTTCCTGGGTGGGCATTGGATGATGCGCCACCCGGAGATCACCCGTCGCTTGAGCGCCAACCCTCTCTTCGAGATCGGTAACCACTCCTGGGCCCATCCCGATTTCACCACCCTCAGCCAGGATGAACTCAGCGAAGAGATCTTGCAAGCCAATGACATCTATTACCAGCTCACCGGCCAGACTATGAAATTGTTCCGCTTGCCGGGCGGCACTTACAACGACCTGGCCTTGGGCATGATCGCCTATCACGGCATGTTGACCATCCAATGGGACGTGGTCACAGGCGATCCCGTGCCCGACAACGACGCCGAAAATATCGTGCGCATCGTCATGGAGCGTGTCCAGAATGGCTCCATCATCGTCATGCATGCCAACGGCCGCGGCTGGCACACCGCCGAAGCCCTGCCGGAGATGATTCGCCAACTACGTGAAGCTGGCTATGAGCTGGTCACCGTCTCCGAAGTGCTGGAATTGGAACCTTAAAGGCCCGATGGTATAATTTTTTCACACCTATTTTTTGGAGTTTTCTATGTCTGGACATAGTAAATGGTCGACCATTAAACATAAAAAAGCCGCCAAAGATGCCAAACGCGGCAAGATTTTCACCCAACTGGCTCGCGAAGTCACCCTCGCGGCGCGTGAAGGTGGTGGGGATCCTGACATGAACTTTACCTTGCGCCTCGCCATTGACCGCGCTCAGGCCCAAAATATGCCTAAGGACAACATCGAGCGTGCTATCAAACGCGGCACGGGCGAGAGCAAAGAAGGCGCCACGCTAGAACAGATCGGGTATGAAGGCTACGCCCCCCACGGCATCGCCCTCATGATCGAAACCATCACCGATAACCGCAACCGCACGGTGGCCGAACTGCGCCACGTGCTGACCCGCTCCAATGGCAGCCTGGGTGAAGGCGGCTCGGTGGCTTGGCAATTCACGCGCATTGCCTACTTCATGTTCCCCTCCGAAGGGCAAGACACCGATGCCATCTTTGAACTGGCCGTCGAAGCCGGGGCAGATGATGTTGTTTTTGACGATGACTTCATTGAGATCACCGGCCCGGTTGAGTCTTTTAAAGCCATCAGTGATGCGCTCAAAACCGCAGGTATAACGCCCGACGAATCACAATTGCGCATGAGTCCCAACCAGGAGATCGACCTCGACGAAGACCAGGCCCTGCAGGTCCTCAAAGTCATTGAAGACCTCGAAGAGCTTGACGACGTCAAAACCGTTTCCTCTAACCTGAACATGACCGACGAGGTGCTGGCCCGTCTCGAAGCTGAGACTGCCTGATCGATGCTGGCCCTGGGCATTGACCCCGGCACGGCCACCACTGGCTACGGCCTGGTGCGCGAAGCTGGGGATGGCAGCCTTACGGCTGTCGATTATGGGGTTGTGCTGACCCCGCCCGATACCCCCATGCCTGACCGTCTGGTCATGCTCTACGAAAGCTTGAATGAGATATTGACGCTCCACCAGCCCAATACCGCGGCGGTGGAGCAGTTGTTTTTTCAGAAGAATGTCAAAACGGCTTTAAGTGTAGGCCAGGCTCGCGGTGTGGTTCTGCTGGCCCTGGCTCAGGCCCGGCTTGATCAGGCTGAATATACGCCCAATGAGATTAAGCAGGCTGTCACTGGGTACGGCAGCGCCGACAAGAATCAAGTGCAGCAAATGGTGCGCGCCATCCTCAACCTGGATGAGATTCCCAAGCCCGACGACGCGGCTGATGCCCTGGCTGTTGCCATTTGCCACCTGCACAGCGCCCAAACACGCTCGGCCTACGACCAGGCTTCTTAAAAAGTTGCCGAAAAGCTGATTTTCGGATATGCTGGAGCGTTCAGGAGCGGGGGTATTGAAAACTTCCCTCTCCTCATTTCTACCATGTTTACGCTACCAACCCTCGACCCCCTTGAATTATTGTTTCGCTTTGGCGCTGCCATTGCCATTGGCTTTGCTATTGGTTTGCAACGCGAGTTAGGCAAAGGCAAGAAATCTAAGCGTATCCCTGCAGGGGAACGCACCTTTGCCCTATTGGGCCTGAGCGGCGCGTTGGCCGCTATGCTGGCCGATATTCTTCAATCCCCGGTAGTCTTCATTATCATCATCTTGCTGCTTGGGCTTCTGGCAGGCTTTTCGTATTTCATCGGGGCCTGGCGCGAAGACCGCATTGGTTACACCACCGAAGTTGCCGTCCTCATCACGGTTATGGTCGGGGCCTTGTCCTATTGGGGTTTGATAGCCCTGGCCGTGGCAATCGGTGTCAGCACTACGGTTATTCTCTCCATTAAGTTCCAAACCACGCGGCTGGTGCGCGCCCTTACGCAGGAAGATGTCAACAGTGCTTTGCAACTGGCCGTCATCAGTGCCATTGTCTTGCCGGTGCTGCCCCAGACCATCGCATTATCGCCGCCCTTTGACGTATTGGTGCCTTTCAAACTCTGGTTGATGGTCGTGTTCATTTCCGGGCTTAGTTTCCTGGCCTACGTGTCTATCAAGATCCTGGGCTCCGAGCAGGGCATTGGCGTGACTGGCTTTTTGGGTGGGCTGGTTTCAAGCACAGCCACCACGGCCACGTTCAGCCAGCGCAGCCGCGAGCGCCCGGACCTGGGTCTGCCCTTTGCCTTCGCCATCATGGTGGCCTGGACGACCATGTTCCCGCGCGTCTTGGTGCTTGTGGGTGTGCTCAATCGCATCTTGTTGGGGCGCGTGTGGCTGCCAATGGCTCTCGCTGGTGTAGTGGGCTTTGGCTACGCCGTTTACCTTTACCTACGTCAGCGTTCCGATGAAAGCAGTGACATCGAATTCACCAACCCCTTCGACCTGGGTTTGGCCATCCGCTTTGGTGTCCTTTATGCCCTCGTCCTGTTGGTGGCGCGTGCTGCACAGATTTTCTTTGGCGATTCGGGTGTTATCGTGTCCAGTATCCTGTCAGGTCTGGCCGACGTCAACGCTATCACCCTGACACTATCGGAACTCAGCATCTCCGGCGGCCTGACCTTGAGCACAGCCGCACGCGGCATTGTTTTTGCCGCGCTGGCTAACGTGGCTGCTAAAAGCGGTATTGTTGTGGTTAGTGCCTCTCCCCCCTTGCGCCGCCTGATGCTGCCCGGTCTGGTGCTCGTGCTGCTTACCGGCTTGATCTCCACCGCCCTGTTTATCAATTAGAATAGCCCCATGCTGCTTGCTGAGGTCTCAAAGCGATGATTGCCAGTCTACACGGCCAGATCACCGACCTGGGTGACGACTATGCCGTGCTGGAAGTGGGCGGGGTGGGCCTGCAAGTCTTCGTCCCTGCCGGGCATCGCGATGAATTGAGTGTGGGCAAGGGCGCTCGGCTTTATACCCACCTGATCGTACGCGAAACTGAGCTGACCCTCTACGGTTTTCCCAGCAAGGAAGAACGCCAATTCTTTGGGCTGTTGTTAGGCGTCAAAGGGGTGGGGCCAAAGTTGGCCTTGGCCGTGCTGTCCATACTTAACCCCAATGCTATTCGCCGTGCCGTATTCAACGAGCAGGCCGACGTCTTTGGCCGTGTATCCGGCGTGGGCAAGAAGACCGCCCAGCAGATCTTGCTTCACCTGGAGGGTAAGATTACAGATGTAGAAGGCTTGGAACCTGTCGCCGCCATGGACGACGCCGACACCGAAATCCTCGAAGCACTGACTGCTCTGGGCTACAGCGTGGTTGAAGCACAGGCTGCCTTGCAAAACCTGCCCAAAGACGCGCCAGACGACGTCGAAGAACGTCTGCGCATGGCCCTGGCGTACTTCTCCAGTTAGTCTGCTCTCTTCGTGATTAAGGTTGGATAGCATAAATCCCGAATGAAACGAATGGCACCAATCCCACGAATATAGAAATTCTCGTGTAGGGGCGGGTTTGAAACCCGCCCGTGCAACCTCATGTCAAATGTGTTTAGTTGGGGAAAGTAAGAACCCGTTTTGTCATTCCGAGAGATTGAGCGCAGCGAAAGAGCGAGGAATCCCTCAAGTCACAGTTACAAATGTTTCTATTCTAAAAACGTTGAGCTAGGTCTTTTTCTTATTCTGCCGGCGTTAATTCCACATCTTCCCCCAAAGCCAACAACTGCTCTTCGATATCACGGATACGCTCTTTGAGTTCCGCCGCCATGGCCTCCATCAGGTCACGCCCCGAACGGCGGGCACGTTTGACCTCTCGCTTCAACTGCATGGCCGACGAAATATCGATCTCACGCAAGGTCCGCTCAATATCATTGATCACCATTTCAAGGTGTTCCAACTCTTTCTGCAAGGAGATCAGTTGTTCCCTGGGGGTTTGAACGACATCTTCATCAAAGCGTTCCGGCTTGCTCTCCAGCAACTCCAGCGCTTCCAGGTCACGCGCCGTATAAGCCTGGTTGACCTGCGCCATGATCTCCTGACGCCATTGCTTTTCTTCCGGGTCTGTCACCAGGTCGGGGTGGTAACGTTTGGCTAACTCGCGGAACAGTGTTTTGAGCTTCTCTTCCAGTTCGGGGTCGCGCTCTTCTTCCTCATCCAGGTTAGCTGCGCTGGCGAAGCCATTGGTTTCGTTTTGCTGCTGCTTGTCCCCATTTTCCCTGCGGATTCTTTCATTTGGATCGGGAGGGCTATCATCGCCCAGGGCCGTCTTCAAATGCTCGCGCAGTTCATTCAAGCGCCTTTCCAGTGGGGCTACCTGCGCATTGTATTGTTCCGAGAACTGCTCCATATCGGCGCGCGTATTGAACAACTCCACTTCCAGAATTGCCACGTACTCGCGCTTGTTGCCCACCTTGGCGCGCAAGGCTTCTAATTGAGCATCAGAATAGGTTTGTACAGCCTTAGCCTGCTTGGGGCTTTTCCTGTTCTTGGCGGCCATAACTTTAAATTATACATCCAAAGAAAACTACGGTCGAATCGCCCCAGATTAATATCTACCCGTATAATAGGCGAATTGCAATTATAGAAGGAAGAGCTTATGGACCTGTTCACGAACAAAACCATCACCTTTATCGGGCCCGGCTCCATGGCAGAAGCCATGATCGCCGGCTTGTTGCGCAAAGAGTTGGCCCCCGCTGGCAACCTCATCGCTTCCGGCCCGCGCACCGAGCGTGTGGAACAATTGCAGGCCAAATACGGCCTTACCCCGATGACGGATAACACGGCCGCCGTGGACAAAGCGGATGTGGTTGTGCTGGCCGTCAAGCCACAACAATTAGGCAAAGTCATGCAGGGTATCAAAGGCCACGTAGACAAAGATGCCCTCATCGTTTCGATTATCGCTGGAGCTACGATCAAATCCATCTCTTCTGGTCTGGGCTGTGAAGCCGTATTGCGCGCCATGCCCAACACCCCCGCGCGTATCGGTGAAGGCATTACCGTCTGGACGGCAGCGGAAACAGTCTCAGATGAACAACATGAGATGGGACGCTCCCTCCTCACTGCCCTGGGTGACGAGGTCTTTGTTGAAGAAGAGGACTTCCTCGATAAGGCCACAGCCTTGTCAGGCACTGGCCCGGCCTACGTTTATCTCTTTATGGAAGCTATGGTAGATGCTGGAGTGCACCTGGGTTTCTCCCGCCGCATTGCCGAACAGTTGGTCGTACAAACTGTGCGTGGTTCGGTGGACTATTACGAGAAGAACGAAGACGAGCGCCACCTCTCCCGCCTGCGCAACCAGGTCACTTCACCCGGTGGCACCTCTGCCGAAGCCATCTATTTCCTTGAAAAAGCGGGCTTCCGCACGGCCATCTCCCGCGCCATTTGGGCCGCGTATGAACGCTCGGTGCAATTGGGGAGCGGTAGTGACCGCAAAAACCTTAAGTAAAACTGCAATCTCGAACTCGTTCGAGATTGCTTAAATATTTCATCCACGGGCGTAGCCCGGATGAAATATACGGCGAATGTGGGGGCATCATCATTGAATACCTGTATAATTGGGGGACGCGCTGATGAACAATACCGATTTCGTCTCTCGCATCCGGGATAACGTCACCCGCGCTTTTAGCGCATCTGCGCAGGACCGCACGGCGGCGTTCATCGATATGGGGACCAACTCTATCCGCCTGCTGCTGGTGCGCATCGAACCCTCCAGCGGCACATTTTCCATCCTCTCCGAACAAAAAGTAACCATCCGCCTGGGTGAGAATGAGTTTGCCGACCATTATCTGCAACCCGAAGCCATGCAGCGCGCCGTAACGGTCTGCAAACAATTTGCCCAGATGGCGCGCTCCAACGATGCCGACCACATCATCGCCATTGCCACCTCGGCCACGCGTGAGGCCAAGAACCAGGCCGAGTTCGTTGCCCTGCTTAATGAAGAAGCTCAGATCAAGTTACGCACCATCTCCGGCATTGAAGAAGCCCGTCTTATCTATCTGGGCATCTCCCGCGGCATCCATCTGGAAGATAAAAACGCCCTGATGATCGACATCGGGGGCGGCAGTACGGAATTGATCGTTGGCGACCAGGATAACCACCACCACCTAGATTCGCTCAAACTCGGTGCCGTGCGCCTGGGTTCTATGTTCTTCTTACCCGACGAAACCGGACCTATCGATGCTGCCCGCTATGCCGTGCTGCGCCAGTACGTGCGCAATTCTTCCATCCGCTCCATCCAAAAACTGGAACCCCATCCCTTCGACGTAGTTTACGGCAGCTCGGGTACGCTGGAAAACCTGGCCGATATCGCCATTCAGATGTTCGAGGGCCGCTCACGCCAGCCGGAAGATACCCTCAAATATGAGCAGCTCACCCAGGTTGTTGAACATTTATGCGAACTCTCCCTGGAGGAACGCGCCAAAGTCCCCGGCATCAACACTCGTCGCGCCGACATCATCATCCCAGGGGCAGCCATCATTCACACATTAATGGAAGAGCTGGGAATCCCGGAGCTGCACATCACCGAGCGCGGCCTGCGCGATGGTTTATTGGTGAATTACCTTCAACGCAGCGAAAATGCTGAGATGGTCGAAGAAGGCTCGGTGCGTATGCGCAGCGTATTGCAACTGGGGCGACGCTGCCACTTCGACGAAGGCCACGCCCGCACGGTTGCCGACTTATCCCTCTCTCTATTCGACAGTGCCAAAGAGATCGGCCTGCATACAACAAAGAACCGCTACCGCCAACTGCTGGAATACTCAGCCTTGCTGCACGATGTAGGCATCTTCCTTTCTTATAATCATCACCAGGAACACAGTTACTATCTGATCAAGAACGCCGATCTGCTGGGCTTCGACCAGACAGAGATCGGTATCATGGCCAGCACGGCCTTTTTCCACCGCAAAAAGCGCCCGAGTGATAAACACGCTCAATTTAAAGAATTGGATAAGCCATCGAGAGAAGCCGTGCGTGTGATGGCCATCTTATTGCGTATTGCCGAAAGCCTGGACCGCAGCCATAAGAACGCCGTCACTAGCGCCAGTTTTCGATTAGAAGGCGGAAACATAATTTTGGATGTCGTTTGCGAACAGGATTGCCAGTTGGAGATCCTGGGTATCTACCACCACAAGAAGCTGTTCAGGAAGATTTTCGATAGAGAATATGAAGTCAACCTGATCTCATCGGTGGAGCAATCTGCAGAAGTTGACGAATTGATGTCCTGAGCTTTTTAGACATTTAGTGGCCTTAGTGCCATTTCCAAATTGTTTTCAAAACCCCCATTAGCAAAGCGCTGCCACATATCTGGGAAACTGGCTACCAGGGCATCCCGTTCCCCTCTCCGGAAATCATAATAAGCCTGGCTGTGCGGGTTCTTGTACTCCCCGGGCAAGTCCTCCAATAGCAACAGCGCCACCTGGGCATCGTTCAAATCCCCCAGGTGGTCCTGGATCTCCTTCAGCAGTTTAATGGCCACGTATTGCTCTTTCCCCAACACATCTTCAAAGAACTCAATGCTATAGCGCAGTCGCTTGAAGGCAATGCGCAAGCGATGCAATGTCACATAATCCGCCTGCCGCCAGTCCTGCTCGTATCCCCTCACTTTGCTCAGTCGCTTACCAATTAACTTCTGGGCACTGGCCCGAACTATTGGCCCGGAATCAATTTCCTCAGTTTCCGTAAAGTTTTCAAGAGACTTTACTAGATCGGCATATGTTTGGCTTTCAAGATAAAGATTTGCTTCGACATGAAACTCATCGCGGGCTTTTCCAAAAAAGTCTTCCACACTGGCCAAAGTTTGCTGGTTTTGCGCATCTTGTTCCGAATACAAATTCGTCTTTTCCAGGAACACGTCAATGTCACGTATTGGTCCCAGCACTCTCCCTACCGCCTTTACCCGTTTACCATACCGTTTCAAACTACTTTTTGGGAAATAAGGTTTAAAGACCCTCAACGCCACCCGCATACGCCGCATGGCCACGCGCATATCATGCACAGCTTCAATATCATCTCCCGCCTGCACACCAGCTTGCTGGGCCAACATCTTCCCATATTGCAAACGCAGCACTTTGAGACCTGCGTTTTGCATGCTGTCAGTGTGATTAATACCGGGTGTGGGGTGTGGGCTTTCTGTCGTCATAAGGTCATGTAGGTGTAATGTGATGCGTTGACTCTCCCCTTTATAATAATGTATAGTATGCCTGCTCTGTTCAGGAGATCTAGTTTTCCTCCATTTATTTGAGGATTTCCGATGGCAGCGAATAGTCAAAACGGCAAAACCTATAATCTGGGACACCCCACCTATTACATCAACCGCGAACTCGGTTTGCTGGAATTCCAGCAACGCGTCCTCGAAGAAGCCCAGGATGCATCTAATCCCTTGCTGGAACGGCTCAAGTTCCTATCCATCGTTGATTCCAATATGGATGAGTTCTTCATGGTGCGCGTCGGTGGTCTCACCATGCAAAAAGAGGCCGGGGTCGTCAAATTATCTATTGACGGCAAAACCCCTGCCGAACAGCTTGCCGCCATCCGCAAGGTCGCCCAAAAGCTCCTGCGTAACACCCGCGACTTCTGGGCACAAGAACTAAAACCCGCTTTGGATGAAGCCGGTATTCACATCCTCGAATATCAAGACCTCTCCAGTAAAGAGAAAGAAAACATCGATGCCTACTTTGAGGAAGGCATCTTCCCCGTGCTCACCCCTCTCGCCGTCGGCCCCGGCCACCCTTTCCCCCACATCTCCAACCTCAGTCTAAACCTGGCGATCCTCATTCGGGACCAGGATGGCCAGGAACATTTTGCTCGAGTTAAAGTGCCTGCTTCCCTGCCGCGCCTCTTGCCCGTAAAGCGTTCCTCTGGCAGTGTCCGCAAGGATGGCACTGTGCCGCACAATCACTACTTCGTGTGGATCGAGCAGGTCATTGCTGCCAATCTCAAATCCCTCTTTCCCGGAATGGAGATCGTCTCAGCCCACCCCTTCCACGTCACCCGCAACGCCGATTTCGAAATCCAGGAATTGGAAGCCGATGATCTCCTTGAGACCATGACCGAAGGTGTGCGCCAGCGTCGTTTTGGTACCGTCGTGCGCCTGGCCGTCCCCGAAGAAATGCCCGAGCTAATGTTGGATTTGCTCATTCAAAATCTCGAGATGGATGCCAACGATATCTATCTGCTAAACAGCCCTCTGGAGCTTGGGGATTTGATGCAGTTGTATAGCATCGACCGCTATGACCTGAAATTTAAACCTTTTATTCCCAGCACCCCACCTGCCCTGCAATTCACGGGCAAAGATGGCACCCTCTTCACTGCCATTCGCCGCGGCAACATCTTCCTGCACCACCCCTACGATTCCTTTGACCCCGTGGTCAACTTCCTCAACTTGGCGGCGCGTGACCCCAACGTGTTGGCCATCAAACAAACCCTTTATCGTGTGGGCAAGAATTCCCCCGTTGTGCGTTCTCTGCTCAACGCTCGTCGCGAACATGGCAAGCAGGTCGCTGCCCTGGTCGAGTTGAAAGCCCGCTTTGACGAAGAGAGCAATATCAGTTGGGCCCGCCTGCTGGAAGAAGAAGGCGTCCACGTAACCTACGGCCTCCTTGGCTTGAAGACCCACTCCAAGATCACCCTGGTCGTGCGCAAGGAGGGCGACAACATCCGGCGCTACATTCATTTGGGCACAGGCAATTACAATCACGTCACGGCCAACATCTACGAAGACATCGGCATGTTCACCGTCGATGAGGACATCGGCGCAGATGCTACCGACCTGTTCAACTACCTCACCGGCTATTCTGCGAAAACCGATTTTCGCAAATTATTGGTCGCGCCCATCAACCTGCGCGATCGCATTGAGTCCATGATCCGCCGTGAGATCGCCAACCAGAAGAAGGGCAAAGAAAGCCGACTGATCCTTAAGATGAATGCCCTTACCGACAAAGGCATCATCAAGCTGCTTTACGAAGCTTCCAGTGCAGGGGTCCCCGTCGACCTGATCGTGCGCGGCATTTGCTGCCTCAGGCCCGGCATAAAGGGCATCAGCGAGAACATCCGCGTGGTCAGCGTGGTTGGCCGCTTCCTGGAACACAGCCGTATCTACTATTTCCACAACGCCGGTAAGCCCGAGATCTACATGGGCAGTGCCGACATGATGCCCCGCAACCTCGACAAGCGTGTTGAGGTCCTCTATCCTGTGACCGACCCTGACGCTATCGCCGACATCCGCGCCAACGTCCTGGACGTCTACCTCACCGACGGCCTCAAAGCCCGCTGGATGCAATCGGATGGCAATTACGAACGCCCCAAATCCAATGGCAAAGGCGACCCGCTGGCCGTGCAATCATGGCTCATCCAGCGTCACCAGACCATGGGAGAGAATTAATAGCAAAGAGCCTCGCTAATGTGAGGCTCTTTTTTGTAAATGTCTGGTTTATTGGGGATCGAAGATGAGTTCACCTTCGCTGCCTTGCAGATGCAATTGTCCCTCATCAATTGTATAGCTCTGTACGTTCTGTAGGGCGGCCATGTACGTTATCTCTTGTTGGTTTATATCCTCTTCGCAAGCCATCATGGTCATCCCAAGCCCACTCATGTACACACGTTCGCTTGCTATAGCAGCCTGACCAAAAAATTGATTGCAGCTTGCATTACCATTGATCTCACCAGTGTTACCATCGAATCTCAAGGTGGCGCTACTCCCCTCCATCAATGCATTGCCATCCATACTTACCAGTTGCCAGTTTGTATTGGCCAGTTCAGCAGGCAGTTGCGCCTCGGTTTTGCTCACCACTTCTACCAACTTGCGCAAGATGCTACTGCCATCAGCTGGAGGGTTGTCAACATTTTCTTCGGTGATCAACAACTCATGCGTGAAACCAGCTTCAAACTCAAAGCCTTCAATGCCATCATAAAGATAGCTGTATTCATCTTCAGGGCTTTCTTTGTACAGCAGGCATTGTTGAGGCGCTACACCTTCACAAGCTACTTGCACAGAGCCAATGTAAACTGTTTTGCTGTTTGTCGTATTGGCACAGGCACTTAGGAACAGCAAGCCAACTGCCATGATTGAAAGAACAATATTTTTTTGCTTCATTTTGGTACTCCTTTATTTATCCACCCTATAACGCTGGAGCCCACATTTTAGTTCCTGTATTTCTGCTAAGTATTTGAGTCGTCTATCCGTTCAACTTCTCTGGATACACCTCTGGAATGAAGGTCTGTTCACCAATGGGAGGGCGCACGTAGCCCACATTTTCCTGGCGCGGGGGTAGTTCAATGGGCGGGGGCGTCATATCCTTATAATCAAACTGGCTAAGAAGGTGGGCCATGCAATTGAGCCGCGCCATCTTTTTATTATCCCCATTTACTACGTACCAGGGTGCCTGCTTGATGTCCGTGTGATCCATCATTACGTCTTTGGCTTTGGAGTACTCTACCCAGCGCGAGCGCGCCTCCAGATCCATAGGGCTGAGCTTCCAGCGTCGCGTGGGGTCAGTATTGCGCTGTTGGAAGCGTTTCTCCTGTTCTTCGTCACTAACTGAGAACCAGTATTTAATTAAATGAGTGCCGGAGCGCACCAGCATGCGTTCGAATTGCGGGCAGGAGCGCATGAACTCGTCATATTCATCCTCTGTAGCAAAGTCCATCACGCGCTCCACCAGGGCCCGGTTGTACCAGCTACGGTCGAACAACACCATTTCGCTGCCTGCGGGCAGATGCGCTACGTAACGTTGGAAATACCATTGCGTCTTTTCGCGTTCGGTGGGTGCTGGCAAAGCCGCCACGCGCACCACGCGGGGATTGAGGCGTTGGGTGATGCGCTTGATCGTGCCCCCCTTCCCGGCTGCATCGCGCCCTTCGAACAGCACAACGACTTTTTTGCCCTCATTCTTGATCCAGCCCTGCAATTTGACCAGTTCGGTTTGCAGGCGCGCCAGTTCTTTGTTATAGGCCTTGTTGCTAAAAAGCTTTTGCTTGTGATTGTCACCTGACATTACGTATCTCCTCATTCTGCATACGAGCAAAACCTACCCCTATCCTACAGGAAATTGCGGCGCGTTTCAAATCATTAGATTTTCAATCTTAACTATATCAAGGCCTATCAACGGACGCATACCATCCCCATTGTTCTACTACCCAGCCTTCAACGTTCCCCTCTGTACGGACTTTCCACCATATGAAGTTTTCTGTTTCAATTGGACCTTCAAGGATTTGAATAATGTCCCCACTTTGCAATTGCAGCAAAACAGGCGCGTTAAGGTCAGGCGCTTCGCGTAAGTTTAAATTTGCTCCAGCTTCCATGATTTGCAAATAGGCATTTACCTCAAACAAAACAAAAGTCGGCCAACCGGCTACCCTTGCTCCGCTAGGTAAGTCAGCTGGGGATTGGTTAGTAGTATTTAAGTCAACTAACCAACTTCCAAAAGTTTCGTCTAGATAACCACATGAATAGATGAACCAACGGCCATCTGGACTCCAGACATGATCACAGTAATCGAAATTTTCTCCGAAATTATTAAGCTTCTGAACATCCCGCCCGTTTTCATCCGCCAGCCAAATGCCATAATCTTCATCTTCACCACTGTCACTGGCATAGAAAGTTATCCATTGGCTATCTTTACTCCATTCAACTTTATATGGAGTGGACCAACCTGTATACGGGGCTTTGTACTCGCCAATTACTTTCGTTGTGAAGTTTAGTAGGTCCAACAAGACAATACCAAAAAAGTCATCTCCCTCAAGTTGTGCCGCAGCCCAAATCGCTATTTTGGTTTGGTTTGGTGACCAACTTAATGGGGAGGCAATTTTTACATCAGTTAGTTCATCAAACATGTATTTTTCCAGTGGGAAAGGTTGTGGTTCTGAACCAGGATGGTACAACAGAGTTTCACGAAAAAAGTTGTCTTCTTCATCATAGCCATAAGTCATCAACCCTATCGTTTTTCCATCTGGGGAAAAAGCGGGATAGCGTGTTAAGTCATGCGGCAAGGCCACATATTCTGATCCATCAAGTTTTACGCTGGATAAATAGCCTACCCATCCTTCGCCTGGAGATATATCTGAAGTCCAGGAATAGAAGAATAGTAAGTCTGGGTAGCCGGACAGGCGAAAGGGCCAGACTTCAACGCGATCAGGAGTTTGTGTCAGCCGCGTTTTCTCGAGTGTTGTGATGTCAACACTCCAAATGTCAGAAATGTGCTCATCCCACTCTAAATAGTATATTTTTTTACTATCCTGCGACCACAAGGGGCTACTTGAAGCTTGTTCTGTATTGGTCAGGTTTGTTTGTTCCCCGGTCGCAAGGTCTGTCAGGAAAATGTCAGTACAGTCCATCCCACAATCCGTTGTTACTGTGTATTGTCCGCTGGGCGAAGAGTTCGTTCTGGTCGTATCCACGAGAGAATGATCTCCCCTGCTATCAATTAGCCAATAGTCATAGTCCCAGGAATAGATCAATCCTGCCATGAAAGGATCGCTTTCGATCTGTAAAGGCAATGGGGTCTGGGGAATGGTGGGGGTGACAGTAGGCGTTGGGCTTGCAGTTAAAGTGACAAGGATTTTGGTAGGGGTTGCTTGCCTTTCATGTTTTGTAGGAGTAGCAACCTCGCGGGTTTCTTCAAGAGTAGGAGTGGCTGAATTTGAGCAGGCTACCACCCCCAACAGCATTGTTACAAAAACGAAATTGTTTTTCATCTTATTTCACCGCCTGTTTTCATATTCCCATTCCATACCATATTGATTATACGCTCATTTAGGCTTATCAATGGTCGCATCGAAATAGGTTTTGCTCAAATAAAACTATGCCTTTTATCTTCAAATCCGCCCTTCGTTTGTGAAAGACTGGACAAATCAAGACCAGTACGGTATGATTTCCCCGCCTGCCATTTTGTGCCTTTTATTTAATGGGAGGCTCAAAAAATTGGCCATATACAGCATGAGATAGGGTATCATTTTCTCCTGCTTAACAAAAATTGATCAATCCCTTCACGGAGCGATGTATGTCAGATCTGATCAAAGATATTTCCGCAGACCTTCAAAAACAAATCGAAGCCTTTGAAAGCAAAGTCGAATTACAGGACGTCGGTACGGTTACCGAAGCCGGCGACGGTATTGCCCTTGCCAGCGGCCTGGCCGATGTGCAGGCCCAGGAATTGGTGCAGTTCGATAACGGCACCATGGGTATCGCCTTCAACCTCGAAGACGACAACGTCGGCATCATCATCATGGGTGGCTTTTCTGACATTGAAGAAGGCATGAACGTACGTGCCACAGGTCGTATCGCTTCCGTGCCGGTTGGCGACGGCGTTATGGGCCGTGTGGTCAACGCTCTGGGCGAACCCATTGATGGTAAAGGCCCTGTCGCTTTCGATACTTATTACGATATGGAGCGCATCGCTCCCGGCATTGTCGAACGCAAAGACGTAGATACCCCCGTCCAAACCGGTATCAAAGCCATCGATGCACTTACCCCTGTAGGTCGTGGTCAGCGCCAGTTGATCATTGGTGACCGCCAGACTGGCAAATCCGCACTCGCTATCGACACCATCATCAACCAGAAAGGCAAAGGCGTCACCTGCATTTACGTCGCCATCGGCCAGAAAAAAGCCTCCATTGCCCAATTGGTTGCCATCCTCGAAGAACATGATGCCATGGATCACACCATCATCGTGGCGGCTACCGCCGATGACCCCGCTGCCATGCAGTACATCGCTCCCTATGCTGGCTGCGCCATCGGCGAATATTTCATGGAAACCGGTCGCGACGCCCTTGTGGTCTACGATGACCTCTCCAAACACGCTTGGGCCTACCGTCAGGTATCGCTCTTGCTGCGCCGCCCCCCCGGCCGTGAAGCCTATCCCGGTGATCTTTTCTATTTGCACTCCCGCTTGCTGGAACGCGCCGCCCGCCTGGCTGACCACTTCGTCATCATGCCCAAGGATTATGATGGCGAAACCGCTAAAGCCGATGCTGGCGTTGACGGCAAAGAATACCTTGGCCCTCTTGCAGAACATGACGCCGGGGAAGCCCTCAAGGCCATGGATAATGCTGACGGCCACAAACTTGTCAAAGTTGAAGGCTCTGGCGGTTCACTGACGGCTTTGCCTGTCATTGAAACCCTGCTTGGCGACGTATCCGCTTACGTGCCCACCAACGTGATCTCCATTACAGATGGCCAGATCTACCTCGAAGGCGAATTATTCAACGCTGGTATCCGCCCCGCTGTGAATGCCGGTACCTCAGTCTCCCGTGTGGGTGGTGATGCCCAGACCAAAGCTATGAAGAAAGTAGCTGGTGGTCTGCGCCTCGATATGGCTGCCTTCCGTGACCTGGCCGCTTTCGCCCAGTTTGGCTCCAGCCTGGATGCTGCTACTCAATCCCAGCTCAATCGCGGCCAGAGTATGCAGGAGATCCTCAAACAGCCTCAGTACCAGCCAGTTGACCTGGCCGACCAGGTCATCGTCATTTATGCCGGAACCAACGGTTTTGCCGATGGGGTTCCGATTGAGCGTACAACGGAATGGGAAGCTGCACTGCTACGCTTCATTGAGGCTTCACATGCCGACATCCGCAAAGAGATTGCCGATCAAAAGGCTTTGACAGACGAGATCGTTACTAAACTCGATCAGGCTCTCGAAACCTTCAAATCAACCTGGTCCTGATCCTCAGGTAATAATCAATGGCATCCGCACGAGAAGTAAAACTTCGTATTCGTAGCGTCAAGAACATCGCCCAGGTGACGCGCGCCTTGCAGGCCGTCAGTGCCAGCCGTGTGCGCAAAGCCATGGAGAAGATGTTCAACACCCGCCCCTATGCCACCAAGGCCTGGCAGGTACTCACTCACATCGCCGGGCAACCCGACCGCGCTGTTTTACATCCCCTGCTCACAGAACGCGAAGAGGTCAAGAACGTCATCGTCGTCATGTTGAGCAGCGACCGCGGTCTGGCCGGGGCCTACAATACCAACATCTTGCGCTACACCCTCGACAAATTCGGCGATTACTCTTTGCCGGTGCGTTTCATCACTGTCGGGCGCAAAGGCAACGAACTGCTTTTCCGCCGTGGCAAAGACATCATGGCCGAATTCGCCGACCTGCCTGCCGAGCCCGATTTTAATGATGTCTCCGCCATCGGTCGCCTTGCCGTGGATGAATTCCTCTCCGGCAAGGCCGACGAGGTCTATCTCCTCTACACCGATTTCGTCAACATGGGCCGCCAGGACCCCACCATGAAGAAGTTGCTCCCCCTGGAGTTCGACTCCGAAGGTCTTGTGCAGGCTGAATTTGGACAGGACGGTTCAGCACAGGCTGGACCTAACGCCAGTTACATTTATGAGCCGGGACAAGAACAGATCCTGGACGAGATCATCCCCCGCTTTACTGCCTTGCAGATATACCAAGCCGTGCTGGAATCATCGGCCAGCGAACATGCTGCCCGTATGGTTGCCATGCGCAGTGCTACCGAAAATGCTACAGACCTGGCCGGTGCGCTGCAATTGGAATATAACAAAGTACGCCAGCAAGGTATCACTAACGAAATGCTCGACATCGCCGGTGGCGCAGAAGCGCTGTCCCAGGCGAAGTCTTAGATCAAAGGAATTGGAGGCCAATATGGCTGAAGCTACAGGCCAAGTTGTACAAATTACCGGTGGCGTTGTGGACGTCAAATTCCCCGAAAACGACATGCCGGAAGTTTACGATGCAGTAGAAATCCCCTTGCAAAATGGGGATGAACCCCTTGTACTGGAAATCCAGAATCACTTGGGCAACAACTGGGTGCGCGGTGTCGCCATGGGTGCCACCGAGGGTTTGAGCCGCGGCATGAAAGCCGTCAACACAGGCCGCCCCATTACCGTCCCTGTTGGCCCTGAAACGCTTGGCCGAGTATTCAACGTGCTTGGCAAACCTGTGGATGACGGCGAAGTTGTGCATAGCGACATTGAATACCCCATCCACCGTTCTGCCCCGGATTTTGAGGATCAGGCGACCAACACCGAGGTCTTTGAGACCGGTGTGAAAGTCATTGACCTGATCGCTCCCTTCACCAAAGGCGGTAAGACAGGTATCTTCGGCGGCGCAGGTGTAGGCAAGACCGTTATTATCATGGAGCTGATTCGCTCCATCGCCAAAGAACACCAGGGCAACTCAGTCTTCGCCGGTGTGGGTGAACGCACCCGTGAGGGTACCGCCCTTTATCGCGAAATGATCGAGTCCGATGTGCTCAAAGACACCGTTCTGGTTTACGGCCAGATGAACGAGCCAGCCGGCGTGCGTTTGCGCGTGGGCCTCACTGCCCTCACCATGGCAGAATACTTCCGTGATCAGGGCCGCGATGTGCTACTCTTTATCGATAACATCTTCCGCTTCAGCATGTCCGGCTCCGAAGTGTCGGCTCTCTTAGGCCGTATGCCCTCCGCTGTGGGTTACCAGCCCACGCTGGCCACCGAAATGGGCCAGCTTCAGGAACGCATTACCTCCACCAAAAGCGGCTCCATCACCTCCATGCAGGCTGTTTATGTGCCCGCCGACGATTACTCCGACCCCGCTCCGGTAGCCACCTTTGCCCACCTCGACGCCACCATCGCCCTCGAACGCTCCATTTCCGATAAGGGCATTTACCCCGCCGTCGATCCCCTTAACTCCAACTCACGTATCCTTGACCCCAACATCGTGGGTGAGGAACACTACACCACGGCACGCGAAGTGCAGCAAGTGCTACAACGCTATAAAGACTTGCAGGACATCATCGCCATCCTCGGTATCGACGAACTCAGCGAAGATGACAAGCTCATCGTAGCCCGCGCCCGCAAGATCGAACGTTTCTTCTCTCAACCCTTCTTTGTGGCCGAGCAATTCACCAACACCCCCGGCAAGTATGTTCCCCTCAGCGAAACCGTGCGCGGCTTCCGCGAGGTACTGGATGGCGAACACGATGACCTCCCCGAGCAGGCCTTCATGATGGTCGGCAGCATCGACGAAGCAATTGAAAAGGCCAGGGGCCTTTCGGACACTAACTAAAAGGAAAACAAGGCATGACCATTCGATGCGAGATCGTCTCGCAAGACCGCATGGTGTATGAAGACGACGTAGATATCGTTGTCATCCCCGGCACGAACGGCGAAATGGGCATTTTGCCCAACCATGCCCCCGTGCTTTCCACCCTGCAGTATGGCATCATCAAGGTGCGCAAAGGCGATGAGGAGCACATCTTTACCGCCACAGGGGGCGTGGTGGAAGTGCAACCCGAAATCATCACTATTCTGGCAGATGCTTCCGAGGATGTGGAAGACATCGACATCGCCCGTGCAGAGGCTGCCAAGGAAAGCGCCCAACAGCGACTGGAAGAAGGCCCCCCGCCTGACACTGACGCTTACATGGCGCTGGAAGCGGCCATTCGTCGCTCGAATTTACGTTTGGAAGCTGCACGTCGTTTCCGCCGGGGCGCTCGCGGTATGCCCGGTTTCGCTACCGGGCCCAGCGAAGAAGACGGAAACTAAGCAGCAAAGACTCCCTTTAGCTGGTAACATTTAAGCAATATGGCTCTTTTTCAAAGAGATCTGGGGATCGATCTGGGGACCATGTTTACGCGCATCATCGAGGGTGGACAAATGATCCTGGAAGAACCCACTGTTGTAGCGGTTGACATCGAAGAATTGAAGATGGTTGCCGTGGGTCACGAGGCCCTCAACATGATGGGCCGCGTCTCACAGGATGCCATTCAGGTCACGCGTCCTCTCCAAAGCGGTGTCGTCGCTTACTACGAGTTGACAGAACGCCTGCTGGAATTCCAGGTAAAGAAGATCAGCGGTCCATTGGGCGGTTTCCGCCCCAAGAACCTCACCCGCATCATGATCACGCACCCTTACGGCATCACCAGTGTAGAACGCCGCGCGGTGCATGAAGCCGCTTTACAGGTCGGCGATGCTTTTATGCTGCCCACCCCCCTCGCAGCCGCCATCGGCGTTGATCTCCCCATCGGCACCCCTTCGGGTAACATGATTGTATGCATGGGTGGTGGCTGCACTCAGGCCGCGGTCATGGCCATGAACGACATTGTTTCCGGTGAAACGCTGCGTCAGGGCGGCTTGCAACTAGATGAAGCTATTGCCAGCTACGTGCGCAAGAAATACGGCCTCATCATTGGGCAACCAACAGCTGAACAGATCAAACTGAGTATTGGGGCAGCAGTGCCCCAGGATGAGGAAAAAAGCCTGGATTTGCAGGGCCAAGATCAGGTCTCGGGTTTGCCACGCGCTTTTACATTCACCACAGGTGAAGTTGTGGAGGCCGTCCAGCCTGCACTTGAAGCCGTCTTTGAAACCATCCGCCAGGTGCTGGAGAAAACACCCCCCGAACTGGCCTCCGATATTATCGACCGCGGCATCGCCCTGTGTGGTGGGGCAGCTCTATTACGGGGCATGGATAAGTTGATGACGCAGAAATTGGGTGTGCCCACCTACCTGGTGGATAACCCTATCACCTGCATGGGGGAAGGGGCCGAGCGCGGCCTGGAAATGTTGCCCATCTTGCGGCGCAATGTACCTCAGTTATAAGCTTTATTCAAATAGCGAGAAAAGGGGGCAGTTTGATATCCCTCTAATTTGATATATAATGTCAAATAAGTCATTCCCGCTGCGTACACACGCATAAACACAACAACATAGCCAGCGCTTTTATACCAACCCTCTATTTGCTACAGGACAAGGAGCATGCCAATGTCTACAGTAAATCAGATTCTGGGTGCTAAAGGTAAAGATGTTTGGTCGATTGGTCCAGATGAGCCGGTGCTGGACGCGTTAAAACTCATGGCTGAGAAGGACGTTGGGGCCTTGCTCGTGCTGCACGAGAGCGCGGTTGTGGGCATCCTTTCAGAGCGCGACTATGCCCGCAAGATCGTACTCAAGGGGAAACGATCCATGTCCACACCAGTTTCCGAGATCATGACAAAGGAAGTTATCTTTGTCCAGCCGGAGGCCTCCATCAGGGATTGTATGGAGTTGATGACATCCAGTCGCATTCGCCACCTGCCGGTCATGAATGGAAACCAGCTGATTGGCCTTATCTCAATAGGCGATGTGGTACGCGAGATTATTTCAGATCATGAGATGAAGATCGAACAGCTTGAGAATTACATAAAAGGCTACTAATAACCATTTGGAATAGAGGTGAGTCATGGAAGAAAAAGTAAAAGCAGCAGAGAAACAAAAAGAACTGATGATGGCCTACTTCGATCGCATGAACATCGATACAAGCTGCATCGTATGTGGCAGTGAAGACTGGTTCATCGGCCGCTCAGGCCCCGAATACGTAGTTGAAGGCAAACGCACCATCTTGCCGGTCGAATTCATCTGCAATTTTTGTGGGCGCATCGCCAACTACGATGCCAAAGTGATCGGCCACGAACGTTAATTCTTCAATTGACACCAACTATGTTGGCAAATGACAAACCTATCCGACTGACATAATGTCAGCAATTCTACGTCGCAGGCCAGCCCGCCCCTCAATTTCGGCCAGCTTCAAGGCCGCATAACCGCAGGCGGCTTTCATCAGCCGTGTGGCTTCTGCCTCAGACAACGTTTCCAGGCTTTGCAGCGTGTGTCCCTGCGTGCCTAGATAGAGTTCGATGAAGTTGAGTTCCAGCGCAGCCTGTGGCCCTTCCCCAGAACGATACGGAACTGTTGTGGTATTCACGATGCTCCCTCCTGAATTAAAAAGGTAAAGCTCTAATTCAGTATCGCGCAAAACCAGATGACCGGGAATCCTATTATCTATGGTGATCGTAGGGCGACGCCTAAAACAAAAAAGGTTCGCAGATAACTGCGAACCTGATAAGTTTCGTTAAAAATCTGATCTCAATCCAGGTAATAGGTCATGCGCTGGAGATGGATGGCGGGGTCGATGTATTGCACGCGCACATCCGGGGGCACGTTGAGGCTCACAGGGGCGTAGTTGAGGATCGCCCTGACTCCCGCATCGATCAGTTCGCTGGCCACGGCCTGGGCATTTCCGGCCGGCACAGCCAGCATAGCAACCTGGATATTATTGGCCTGGATTTGCTCTTCGATATCTGAGGTGTTGGCCACCACATAATCGCCAACTTTATCACCAACTTTATCCGGGTCATTGTCGAAAATACCAACCACACGGAAGCCACGGTGGGAAAAACCATTGTAGGTCGCCAGGGCACTGCCGATATCACCGGCTCCCACGATGACCACATCCCAGGTGCGGTCAATATGCAATATCTCCAGCAATTGGTTGGATAGATACTCGATGTTATAACCCGTGCCTTGTTTGCCAAACTCACCGAACTGCGACAGGTCTTTACGGATCTGGGCTGCCGAAATGCCCAGGCGCTCACCCAACTCTTGGGAAGAGGTGACCTGACGTCCTTCCTGTTCCATACGCTGCAGCGAGCGCAGGTAGACAGGCAGGCGGCCAATCACAATGTCAGGAATATTCTTATCGTTCAAGACGGACTCTCCTCATCTATTTGACGACGACTTTACCATATGTACCTTTTTTGTGCAATCCCACACAAATCGGGTACAAATAGGAGTTAATTGGCTGAATGTTATAATCCCCCACGCCTTTTTCTAGCGCGAAACGAAAAACGTTTCAGGCTGTTTGCGTTTTACGTTTTGCGCTTATTTATGCATGTTTGGCTATTTATGTTATGACCACTTTCCTTGATCTCGCCCACATCCACGTGCGTTCCGGCAAAGGTGGCGACGGCATTGTGCATTTTCGCCGCGAGAAGTTCGTGCCGCGTGGCGGGCCGGACGGCGGCGATGGCGGCAGGGGTGGCGACGTGGTCTTGCAAGTCACCGAGCACCTCAACACTTTATATTCTTTGCAGAACCAAAAGCTCTATGCTGCCGACGATGGTGGCAAAGCGGGCGGCAACAACAGATATGGTCCCTCGGCAGATGAGTTGGTCATCCCCGTTCCGGCAGGCACCATCGTATATCATGCAGATAGTAATGAAGTGCTCGGCGATCTGATATCGACCGGACAGCGTCTGGTAATCGCGCAAGGCGGGCGTGGCGGACGCGGCAATGCCCGCTTTAAAAATTCACGCAACCAGGCCCCGCGCGTGGCTGAAAAAGGGGAACCTGGGGAAGAAATCAGCCTGCGACTGGAACTCAAACTGATCGCCGACATCGGCATTGTCGGCGTGCCCAACGCCGGCAAGTCCACCTTTTTGGCCGCCGTCACCAACGCCAAACCTAAGATCGCAGACTACCCTTTCACAACTTTGCAGCCCAACCTTGGCGTAGCCAATCTCGACGAAGACAATACCCTCGTACTGGCCGACATCCCCGGCCTGATTGAAGGCGCTCATCTGGGCGTGGGACTGGGCCACGATTTCCTGCGTCATGTCCAGCGTACCCGTGTCCTCATCCACCTGTTGGATGGCCTTGCCGAAGACCCCATCGCCGACCTCAGCCAGATCAATACCGAGCTGGCCCTCTTCGACGCGGACATGGCCAACAAACCTCAGGTGGTGGCCATCAACAAGATTGACTTGCCTGACGTGCAGGCCTGGCTTCCAGACCTGGAAGAAGCTCTGGAAGAACGGGGATATAAGCCCATGACGATCTCAGCCGTAGCGGGCACCAATGTCCGTCAGCTTCTTTATAAGGCTGCAGAACTGCTGGCTGACGCGCCCGAGATCGCGCCCATTGCAGAATTGCCCATCTACCGTCAGGAAGTCGACCCCAATGAATTCAGCGTTGCCAAAGAATTTGAGAGTTGGCGCGTGAGCGGAGTTGCCATCGAGCGCGCCGCAGCCATGACCTATTGGGAATACGACCAATCTGTACGCCGCTTTCAGCGCATCCTGGAAACCTTGGGCATCGACGAAGCCTTGCGTGAAGCGGGTGTGCGCGAGGGCGACACCATCCTCATTGGCGACCATGAACTTGAGTGGGAAGATTGAGCGCTAAAAAATGCATTGGCATCTTTGGCGGCACCTTCGACCCACCCCACCTGGGCCACCTCATTCTGGCCTCCGAAGCCGTCTACCAGCTAAATCTCGACAGATTACTCTTCATCCTCACGGCAGACCCGCCCCATAAAACCCAGCGTCGCATCACCACCCTGGAAGAACGTCTGGTCATGGTACAGGCCGTCGTCGATCACGACCCTATTTTTGAACTCTCCCGCATCGAGATCGACCGCCCCGGCCCACACTACTCCGTGGATACGGTGCGCCTCTTGCAAGGCCAACACCCTGAGGATGAGATCATTTATTTGATGGGCGGGGATTCGCTACGTACCTTGCCGACCTGGAGCCGTGGACAGGAGTTCGTTGAAGTCTGCAATGAGATCGGTGTCATGCGCCGCCCCGGAGAACTATTCGACCTTGTTGAGTTGGAAAAAGAGCTGCCAGGGCTGGCAAACAAGCTACAATTCATCGACGCGCCCTTGCTGGAAATTGCCTCGCGCGAGATACGCGCCCGCATCGCTGACGGCGGTGCCTACCGCTATTATCTTTATCCCAGCGTGTATGAGGTCATCAAAGAAAAAGGCCTATACAAGGAGATATCCGAATAGTCAAATACTCTCGGCTCCAGGACGATTTGGACCCCGGATCTTGGACTACTTAGACTAGCTGACTAAAGACTATATGACTCTACTCCGCGACAGACTTTTTTCTACAGTAGCCCTTTCCCACTTCGCCGTGGACACGCTCAACGGCCAGCGTTCTGTGCTCTTCGTGTATCTGGCTGTGTTGATGGGGCTAAGCAACACCCAGTTGGGCCTCTACAGCACCCTTTACATTTTGGTGGCGGCCTTGCTGCAACCTTTGTTGGGCTATATTGCCGACCGCACCGGTTCACGCTGGGCCATCGCTGGGGGCACGCTGTGGATCGGCGTATTCTACACGCTGGGTATCCTGGCAGAAGGGGTGCTGGGACTGGCCCTCATCGTGGTTGCCAGTTTAGGCTCCGGGGCCTTTCACCCGGCAGGCACCATGCAGGCCACCCTGGTAGGTCGCTCTAGTTATGCAGGTCGCGAAACCACCAGCTCATCATACTTCTTCCTCTTTGGGCAGGCTGGTCTGTTCTTCGGGCCGCTAGCCGGAGGCTTTTTATTGCAAAGCCAGGGCCCACAGGGTTTATTATGGTTGACCGCTTTCGTGATCCTGGTGGGGATACTGGGTTTCATGAGGCTCGACCCGGCGCGTATGTATCACGGGCATGAGGCTGAAAATACGGGGCAACCAGAAAAGAGTTACCGCCCCGGTGTCTATACCTGGGTAGCATTTATCCTGCTGGCCACCTGCCAGTCCTGGGTCTTCCAGAATATGGTGCTCTTCCTCCCCAAATTCCTCAGCGACCTGGGACAAACCCCGCAAGTTTATGGCGTGCTGTCTTCGACCTTTGTGGCCGGGGCAGCCGTTGGCCTGCTTCTGGGTGGCATCCTGGCAGACCGTTTTGGCAAACGCCGCGTAGCCGCGGGCATGCTGACCTTGGCCGTCGTGCCTTTGCTATTGATCCCCATGGTAGGCTTTTCCCCCTGGTTGTACGTCATCGTGCCACTGGCCGGTGTCTTCACAGGCTCGATTCACAGTATCGTGGTGGTCCTGGCGCAACGCTACATCCCCGGCGGCATGGCCATGGCCTCCGGCCTGATCCTCGGCTTTATGTTTGCCTCTGGTGCCTTGGGCGTGCTGTTGAGCGGCTACCTCGCGGATATCTGGGGCTTGGTCAACATCTTCAGGATGACCGCCGGTCTGGCGCTGGTCGCCGCCGTTATGGCCCTCACCCTCGAACCCAGCTAGTTAACCGCGCGTCTCTGTAGGGGCGAAAGGCCAAGCATAGCTTGGCCCAATGCCTCGCCCACTTTCCAAAAGATTACTAGGGGCGACCGGCCGGTCGCCCGCCCAAAAAACCAGCCCACAAACCACAATTGCTGGCCCCAAACATGTAAATTCACTGGCAATGCATTCTTCATTCTCCCGCAAAATCTATACTCCCCAAGTTCCTGGTGTAGGGGCGACGTATGCATCGCCCGCCTCTCCCCCCAATATTTCCCATTACCATAGGCAATCAATCTTTCTCCCCTCTTCGCGTACTTAGCGTCCTTTGCGTGAGATATTCCTACCATCTGATATACAACCTAAGGCAACACTGGCGACGAACCCGCCTCCAGACTGGAGATCATCATGTCCGCATCTTCCTGGATCTCCGGCCACTGGTCCTCATACATATCGATCCTGAATTCAATGAACACCCCGTTGTTCTCAAAGAGAATATACCTGCTGACGACGGGCCGCGATTGTTGGTGATGATTCCAACGATACCTGACTTCAATTGCCGCTGTGCCGTCAGACAGAACCGTATCATTTTCCGACAAAACACTCAATGTCCCGGCCACCGCCAGGTCTTCCCAAAAGATCCTTACAGGATAGGAGTCATACTCACCCAATACAGTGAGCGTATCTTGAAGCTGCTCTGCCTTGGCCAGTAAATCGTTCCAGCGCTGGTCTGCAAAATCGGCCAAAGCCATATCCGGGTAGTCTTTGTAGGTCCGTATGCTCACCAAAGGGGCATTATTAAACCCGCTGGATGACTGGATTGGGTGAAAATTTGTAAAACAAACCTCATCAAAGCGATCACAATAATTACCACCGCGCAGCGACATGATGGCCTCATCAGTTTCAAAGCTGTAGAGCAAGTTGCGCCAGGCCAATAGGTCAGCCGGATGGCTAAAATTCACATATTTTGATTGGAAGCTTTTGTTGCTGGCAGGTGGGTCATAATAGCCTAACGAACCATCGCTCGCCATATTCAAGAAATTTATGTAAAACCCGAGCAGGTCTCCGCTTCCGACCGTATCTGAGATCCATACCAAGCTCGCAGTTGAGGACTCGCTACCCTGACTAAAAATGTTCCAGCCAAGTATCGCTATCGTAATCCTGTTGTCCTCTCGAACGAATTCCATGCCAATGTGTTCAAGCGGACTACCATCATTGGAAAGGGATAGCGCTCCATTATTGGTGTATTGCCAGTCCCAACCGCGTTTTACCATTTCTTCGACATAAAAAGCACTGATAAGCTGGGGCGAACCATTAACAGAATAGGCCAAGCCGTCTCCACCACTCTCCTGAAATAGCTGGGCCATGTATTCGTCCTCATCAAAGACAGCCGTATCTGGAACAGAAATATCCACAGGGGGATCACCAACAGGGGTATCCGCTTCAGCCGAGTTAAGCACGATGGGTTCTAGCGTGACCACCGGCGAAGGCGGCGCGGTTGGCGTAACAGGTGTGGGCAACGGCGTGGTCGTGATCATCGGCAGGGCCGTGATCGTGGGAGTTATGGTAATTCCAAGACCCCCGCCGGAAGAGCCGCCCGGCAACTCAGAATTCTGGAGTATTAATTGGTCAAACTCTTCCTGGGAAACCACTTCGAGAATGGGCCGAAAGAAATCTTCGCTTGTCGCAATTTGGTGTCTGTTCTGCTCTGCATAATTCCGCAAGTGTGCCAGGAACGCCTCATCCCCCATCAGGCCGCGAATGCCGTGCAGGAAACTGGCCCCACGGAAATAAACAGCCTGCACGTAGGAACTGAAATCAGGGTACTGGTAGATTGTGCCCCCCATGATCCCCGCAGGCTCAAAGCGGTTGATGCGGAACTCCCACCACCAATCAACCAACTCCGGATGGGCGCGTTCGTAAAACAGGTACTCGCTATAGGTTGACAGGGCCTCATCCAAAAAGGGCTCGTTAGCCTGGTCATTGCCCACTTGCCCGAACCACCAGTTGTGGGCCACTTCGTGGGCAGATAAGCTGGTCAGGTAATTCTGCTTTGTGCCGTCATAGTCCGCAAAGAAGGGCTGCCCCAGGAAAAACAAACCGTCCGCCTCCAAACCATCCTCATAATCGATTTCGACGATAGCTAGGCTTTCATAAGGATAAGGGCCAAACAACTCCGAGAACACTTGTAATGCCCGGCTGCTGGTATTTACCGCTGCCTGTCCCGCCTCGCGGTGCTCCGGGAAGACGTAGGCGCTTACAGGAATCCCAGCCATTGATTGTGCGATGACTTCAAATTCGGGGCTGATAGAGAGCGAAAAGGTACGCGCCGCCCCCAATTCGTAACGAAAACCGGTATCCATGACCTGAGCGGGCGCAGGGCCTGCCACCACCAGGGCTGGATCATTAAGTCTCAAAACTACCTCAAAATCAACCGCCTCATAAACAAGGTGCTCACCTGCCGGGCCGGGAGGGGAAACGTACAAGGTACCGTGTTCAGCGATGGGCGCCACATATGGATACCAATCCGTTAAGTTAACCTGGCGCGCTGTGTAGCCAAACACCCCCGCAGTAGCCGGCAGATCGAGCGTATAGACCATATAGATCGAAAGCGTTTCGCCCGGCTGCAAAGGAACCTGTAATTGCAAACTGAACAAGCCGCGTATCGCCGGCACGGCCCCATCCAGCACAGCATGCGAGGTGATGTCACTCTGCTCGATAGACAAGAAATCCAGGTTGAACACATTGGCCTCTCGGGAAGCCTCAGTGATCATAAACAGGCGCATCTGTTCCCGCGCGCTGCGATTTGTGTAAGTGATCTCCTGCTCAACCGCCACACTACGGGTTTCATAATTGAGGAAAGCATCCAATTTATAGAGATCCCGCTCGGCAACCGGCGCGCTCTCGGTGACAATGATCTCCTCTGTCCCTAGCGGGGCCTCCGTAGGTGCTTCTGTAGAGGTGGGCACAATTTCCAGCGGGATTTCAGGGACCTCCGTATTAGGAACTGTCCCCGTGGTCCCCGGCAAGTTGCTGCAACTCACCAAAAATAGTGTCGAAAGAACCAACAAATTCTGTTTCATTATTCCTCCCGGATAGGCCGAAAAGTGAGACGGTGCATTTCGCTAGGCCCATACTGTTTGATTGCAGTGCGATGTGCACGCGTGCCATAACCTTTATGGCGCGCAAAGCCATACGTCGCATAGTTGTTATCCATCTCGATCATCACCTTGTCACGCGCTACTTTGGCTAACACGGATGCGCAGGCAATACTCAAAGAACGGGCATCTCCCTTCAGCAGGCTGGTTTGTGGCGTGCTTACCTCCGGCAGCAACAGAGCATCGATCAATAGGTGTTCAACAAATTGGTCGAGTTCCTCAATGGCACGCCCCATCGCTAGACGTGTGGCAGGCACAATTCCAATGCTGTCGATCTCATTGGCCGAGGCAAAACCCACGCCCCAGCTCACGGCCCGCGCTTTGATCTCTGCCGCCCAAAACTCTCGCTGTTTGGCAGTCATTTGTTTGGAGTCAGTTACACCTTTGAGTTGCCTGAAGATACTGTTTTTGGGGGGAAGCATGACAGCCCCGGCGCACACTGGCCCAGCCAAAGCTCCGCGCCCGGCCTCATCCACCCCTGCCACATATTCCACACCTGCCTGCCACAAGCCTTTTTCGTATTTGAGGTTGGGGCGCGATGGGATCAGGCTGGGGTCAATGCGCCTGGGCATGGCTGCCCCGGGCATATGCGCCGTTGCGCAAATTACGCCGGATGGTGAACAGGTCGGCGATCAGTTTAAGGGCATCGGGGATAGGGTTAACGTGGCTCTCTTCAGTGTAATACCAGGGCACAGGTAGCTCAACGATCTCGTAATCGCGCTGGCGGGCAATACGTAGCACTTCGATATCGAAGGACCAGCTGTCCAGCTTCTGAGCACGAAACAGGTCTTCGGCAATGTCGGCGCGGAATAGCTTAAAGCCGCACTGTGTATCGCGTAGTTTGGGCAGCGCCAGCAAACGAATTAGGATGTTGATGCCGCGCCCCCCAAAGTGCCGGAACTCTGGTTCGTTATAACGCACCGCCCCGGGCGCCTCGCGCGAACCGATCACAATCTGAGGTGCTGCGATCTTCGGGGGCAGGAAATTGTTGATCTCTTCGATCGGCATGGAGAGATCCGCATCACACATAAACCGATATTGCCCCTGCGTGGCTAACATGCCTGTCCGCACGGCCAACCCTTTGCCGCGCCCCTCAGCCTGCATCACACTGAAGTTTTCATTGTGCTTAGCAAACTCCGAAGCCACTTCATAAGTACGGTCACTGCTGCCATTCTCCACCACCAGCACCTCAGCGCTATATTCCTGCTGGCTGAGAAATGTCGCGATCTTATCCAACGAACCCGGCAAACGGTTTTCTTCGTTGTACGCGGGAATAATGATAGAGAGTAAGGGGGTATTGGACATGTGCGCTAGTCCGCGCTTACAGAACCTGGGACAGGTTTATTAAGATGTAGACACCCAGTACAGACACGATCATCAGCAGAAGCACTACTAAGGCACCCAGGACGATCCACTGCGTACGTGAGAAGCGGGCACGTCGTTTGCGGCGGGCTCGCTTCGGTTTGCCCTCACCTTTGGCACTCGCAGGGGCAGCGGCACCCTGCGGTGGCCGCGTGATCATGGTGATGATGCTGTATATGCGTTCACCGTTCAGCACGCCGGGGGCCTGCGTCAGGGAGTGCCCATATTTTTCAATGGCTTCACGGATCACCACTCGCACGTTGGGTCGCGCTGTATCGACATGGATGCTGGGCTCAGAGAACATCAAGATCGGCTCCACACCCGGGCTTTCGATGGCGCGGCTTTCCAGGTACTTGGCCACGGCCTGTCCATAGCGTGTTGCCAGTTCCATCAGGTTCTGTTTGGCTGGCTCAAAGTGGCGTTTGCGGTCGTGCATTTCCAGCCACATATCTTCTTTGGCCCGGAAGACACCTTTGATCGCACTGGGATAGATCACGCGCACCCCGGGCGGCCCGACCAGCAGCATGGGAATGGTCACACCCAAACCAGGGATCGGGTAATCCAGCATCATGACATAATCATCATTCAGCACACGCTCCAGGCGGGGCATGATCACTTCACGCGCTTTTTGTTCCGGGGTTTCGCCCCCACCCAGCAAGCCGCTGATCTGCTTGAGGATATTATCCAGCGGGCCAGGTTCGGCGTCTTTTTTTTCGTTTTCTTTATATTCCAGTATTCTCATTTTTCTGTTCTTATCAGCTTGCCTAACAGTTGCTGCATCAGTTGCAAGTTTGCCGCCACCAAAGCCTCACGGTACTCTACGAACAGCCGGTAAGGGACCTGCGCGAAAACTTCAGCCTGCATGCGCTCCTCGGAATCGAGCATTGCCACGTAGTCTTCTACCGGGATGCCTTGCCGTTTGGCAAACACCTCCACCGTGTAAATGCTGGCCCCGGGCTGCAACTGCTCCGTGAGGTAATCGCGCCATTGGCTCATGTAATGGCCCTCCACGAAGGGCAGCCAGTCCCGGTCGGGGGCTTTTGCCAGTGCGCCAACGATACTCTCCGGCAGCTCTTTCAACACCTCACGGTCAAGGTACGAGCGCAAAACGTTGTGCAGGTACATGCGCCGCCTGAAATCGGCCCACTCTGCCACGTAGAAATTGGGCAAAAAGATGTCCCGCAGCCAGGCCTCATCGGCTTGCAAATGGCAGAAGTAACCTGTCAGGAAAACCGCCTGTTCCGGCGACACTTTGCTCAGGTCGCTGAACTCGGGGTGGGCCTGCTGCATACGTTGCCAGGCGGGCGTCACATCTTCGGGCGGCAGCACGTAGAAGTGGGTTTCTTCGCGTTTTTGCCCGGAAATGCTCTGCACGTCCGGCGCGGTTTTACCCAGCACAAAGGCAGGCAAATGTTCGTTTAGTAAGGTGCGCAGGCCTTTTGAAAGGCCCGGATGCTGGTAAAGCTCACCGGCCACACTCAGATGATAGAACGGTGTAGGCACATTTTCATTATACGTCAATTCTTTTTTGAGGGCCGCAGCACAACCTTATAACCTTGAAAGGATGTTTCCAAATTGTCCGGTGTCCAAAGTCCACGGTCGATAATCCGAATTAATGTACTTAATGTAGTTAATGTAGGGTTAAGCATGGTTTGGGATGGTGGGTTTTTGCCGGAATAACAGATGTGGGGCGTGGCAGAAGGATGACCAGAAGATGTGGCGGTACGGGGTAGCGCAGAGGGGGCAAAAAGAGTGAATTAATGTACCCGTATGTAGGCTTAATGTAGGGAGGTAGTCTAGTAGTTGGCTAGTATATTAGTCCGGCAGTCCGAGGTGGCTACAACATTACCAGCTTTATTTTTTGTCTGGATTGCTTGACCCTAGGAACTGGCTAAGATTTTTGATTGTGTCATCCAGTGTTCTTTCTAATTCAATTGCATCTGTTCGTGTAACAATGTGAATCCCTTTCCGCACTAGCCTATTATTTGGATCCTCAACAGAAACAACGCGGTGCGTATTTATATGTTCGCGCAATGCGTTGCTTGACTTTTCCAAGAAATTCATTTGATTATTCACCACCATTATCTGTCTTGACAAATCTGCTTTGAAAACAATTTGAGGATTAGGTACCTTAAACTCTGAAGCCAGTTCTCGAACACGATTTGCTGTACTACTAAATAATTCAGTATTTTCAGATAATGTTGATATTTGAAGATCAGCTCGGTCAAAAATGCTAATAAGTAGTTTTGGAATCATCGTATGCAAAGACTGATTCATTGATGCGATTGAGCTAGTTAGATTTAGCGATCTGCCATCTATATCTTCTCTTGTAATGTTAGGAAGTGGATTACTCTCAGAAAGGGCTTTGTAGATTGGGTACTCTGCATTAAACCTTGTACTGACATCTACTCCCCATTGATCTACAAGCGAAGCATAACCTTTTGGATCCTCCCAAAATTCTTCAGTAGTTAGACCTTCTTGGCCAGTATATTTGTAATATACATTCGCGAGCACACGCAGAAGTTCACAAAATTCTTCAAAACGTCCCATAAACTGTCGCTCATATTCAGTCGGTTCTCCAAGGGCATCAGGTGGTTCAGTTGGCGTAACACCTGTAAATGAATATTGGTAAAGCTGGATCTCAATATTATTTACGGTAATTACATCACCTGTGCCCGCTTTAGAAATAATACCTAGCCTACTGAAGAACCAGTTTGCGTCTCGAATTAGTGAATCTTCTAAGAAGGAAGTTCTGGGATCCTGAATACTAAACCCGATAGGACTTGAATGTAATTCGTGAGCATGTACGAAAATGGCTCGAATTAACTCCTCGTTTTCTTTCCATTTTGAAATTCTTCTAGAAAGATATTTATCCTCAAGTAATGTAGTGATTGATTTTTGAAATCTTGCCTTCGTTGTATCGACTTCATTTTGTTCATATATAATTAGAGGGAAACCGTCTTTATCGTAAGCATCAATACGATCTTTTACTGTTTGTCGCAATTCGAAAAAATCATTTGTTGCTTCGAAGCAGAGTGCCCGTTTAAAATCATTCAGAGCGTTACTATTTATGTCTGTCTCCTGAATTATGTTGTCGAGAAATGAACTAATATCAGACCATAAAGGACGAGTAATAAAATATCTCGAGGTAAAATAAGTGTACTCAGGAGGGCGATTTATTCCTAATTTATCATTAGATGCACCAATTGAATAAAGCTCTTCACCGCCAACAAAAATAAAAATTGCATCCGACAATGTAAACAAAGTTTTGAAATATTTCAATATTTCTTCGACATTATTTCTGTTTAATTTGTCAAGTTCATCTATCAAATAAACAACTTTGTTTCCTCTATTGCTAATATCCCTGTGTATCTTCTCCAAATCAAATTCCAAATTCCCGACACTGTTATCAAGCTTATATACCTGATCTGCTTTTATTGATAGTTGTTCCGTTTCCTCAGATGATTTAACTACTGAGTAATAGTAATTAATTACTACTGGAATCGGAATGGCTAGTAGGAAAGCAATAAGTGCGTTTAGATTATTGGAGGGTAGTAGTTGGCCAAAGAAGACCAATCCACTAATAATCCATGAACCGACAATAAAAATTGACTTTAAACCAATTTCGTGTATTTGGATTTCTAATGAACTTTTTCTAGCAACATTCTTTTTATTTTCACGTAAGTGTTGGATATTCTCTTCTTGGGTAAATTCAGATGCGATAGCCTTCCGGTAAAGCTCTTTGATTGCATTATCAGTCTTTAATTGATTATGCTGTCTCGTAGCTGAATATAGTCGTCTTATTAAGTTTTCAAGTATTCTTTTTGCCTCTACATCTTTGTTCAATGACTCAATCTCTAATTGCGCAGCGTTCAATACTACAGGAATAATTGAATTACTATTGTTCATCGCTACACTAATAGCATAATATGCTAACGATGTTTTCCCCACTCCTCTATGGCCACTAATTAATATCGAGCCGCTGGTTTTGTTTCTAATTTCGTTTATAAGTTTAGATAACTCAGTCTTTCTTCCAGAGAATAGGCCTTTAGACTCAAAATTCCTTTCAATCCTTGGTACCTTTGTTGTGGAATCCCATTCTTTCTTGAGCTTGATCATTTCATTACCTCCTAGACTTCTTGAGAATCCGGTAAATTAGTATAACAAATGGAAAAACCTTGTCAAAGTCTTGACAAGCGCTTGATTAATTAGAACATTTGTATAAAATTAAAGAGGTGGGAATGGAAAGAAAATCTTCATAAACCAATTACAAATCAATAAGGGTGAAGGCGTGACAAGTGTAAATGTACCGCGACAGGCGGTGAAGCTAGTGCGCAGTTTGATCGAGGAGGGCGGGGAGATGGAACGGGGGGTGTACGAAGAATTGCCGCACCCGTGGAACGCCGTCGCGGGTTACCAATCGATGAAGAATAGAGAACTGCTGACATTGGAGGAGCGACTGGAGGCGTTCGAGTTCTTTATAGAGCCGTTGGCGGATGAAAGGGCAATCTACGAGGCGGTGTTCCCGGAACCACCAGAGGTGAGGGCATTGCCGGGACTGGTGAGCGCGGCTGAGTTGCGACACGGGCAGTATACGCCGACGCAGTGGGCAATCCCGAACCTGTTACCCGCAGGGCTAGGGGTGCTGGCAGGGAAGGCGAAGGTGGGTAAAAGCTGGCTGGCACTGCAAATGGCGAAGGCGGTGGCGAAAGGGAGCCAGTTGTTCGAGGATAAGGTACAAAAAGGGCGAGTGCTATACCTGGCGCTGGAAGACCCGCGGGGGCGCATCAAAGCACGGACACACAAACAAGGGTGGGCAAACCAACTGGAAGTGCAGTTCCTGACGATGGACGAGGCGAACCAGATCGAAGACATGCGGGGGGAGGGAATGGAGCAATTAAAGACGGAGATACGGCGAGGACGCTACCGACTGGTGGTGATCGACACGTTGAGCCAGGCGTTCGGCGGGGGACAGATGAGCCTGGCACAGATGATGCGGACGATGAAGCCGTTACATAACGTAGCAAACAAGCGCAACTGCACGGTGTTGCTGGTGGACCATCACCGCAAGAGCAGCATGTTCACGCGGGATACGGTGAATGACCTGTACGGGAGCATCGGCAAGAGTGGGGTGGCGGATACGATTCTGGGTTTATACCGGACGCGGGGACGGGTGGGAGCGCGGTTGGAAGTGCGAGGCAGAGACGTAGCAGAACGGACGATGGCGCTGTATTTCGAGAGCAAGCGGGGGATGTGGCATTACGAAGGAGAGGCTGGGGAGAAATTGAGCGAGGAACGGGGGGCAATCGTGACGTATTTGAAAGAAGCAGGGCCGAAGACGGCGAAGGTGATGGCGCGGGAGATGGGCGTGGATTATGGGAACCTGCACAGGAAGTTGCAGGCGATGGTGGAGGATGGGGTTTTGGAGAGGGGGAAGAATCAAGATGGGATTTGCTATGCGGTTGAACGCATAGCTTAAGAGTTTGCTACGCAAACTCTACGGGTGTGAGATGTTGAAAGAGTGCGTTGGGTCCCACGGTGACGTATTTGAGGAAGGTGGCCATGGTAGGGGCGACCGGCCGGTCGCCCTTACGAGGTGCGGTGATGGTCGGGCAGTGGGGGTTTGGGGATGAGACAATGACGGGCGTAGCACGCTACGCCCCTACGATGGCAAAAGAAATTTCAAGAGCGCAAGCTGTTGAATAGCGGAGGCGGTTGAGGATGACGTAGCTGCTGTGCCGCTACTTAGGGAGTTGGCTGCGCCAACTCCACGCATACATACGACTTAGACCAATCAGGCCACTTGTACTATACTTAGACCATCTTATTTTAGGAGCAGAACCATGGCCGTTGATATCAGCCTGACCTATTGCGTACCTTGAAAGTACACCCCGCGTGCCCTCAGTTTGATGGGCGAAATCATGGGAAACCGCAGCGTGGAAGAACACGTTGGCTCGTTCAAGATGATCCCCTCCGATAATGGCCGCTTCGAGTTTGAAGTGGACGGCGAAGTGCTGTTCTCCAAAAAAGAACTCGGCCGCCACGCAGACCCCGGCGAGATCTCCGGGCTGCTGAAAGAGCATTTGAAAATAGCATAACCGTCAGGAACACAATATGGCAGAAAAAAAGCGTTTACTCACCGGTGATCGACCCACCGGCAAATTACATCTGGGCCACTACGTAGGCTCCATAGCCAACCGCGTCCGCTTGCAGGAGGAATACGACAGTTTCTTCCTGGTGGCCGACCTGCACATGCTGACCACCAAGAACACGCCGGAAGACATCGCGCAGGTCGACAAGAACACGCGCGACATGGTGCTGGACATGATCGCGGCTGGCATCGACCCCGACAAAGTGACCTATTATTTGCAGTCGGCCATCCCCGAGGTCAGCGAGATGTTCACGCTTTTCCAAAGTCTGGTGACCGTGGCGCGGCTGGAGCGTTTGCCCAGCCTCAAGGACATGGCGCGTGACGCCAACGTGGAGATGTCCTTTGCCCTGTTGGGATATCCCATATTGCAGGCCGCAGATATCCTGTGTGTGCGGGGTGACCTCGTGCCGGTGGGCAAGGACAACATCGCCCACGTAGAGATCACGCGCGAGATCGCCCGGCGCTTCAACCACCTGTACGGCGAAACGCTGCCCGTGCCAGATGGCATGGTGGGTGAAGTGCCCACGCTGATCGGGACTGGTGGGAAACACAAGATGAGCAAAAGCCTGGGCAACGCCATTATGTTAAGTGATTCTGCCAAAGAGGTCGAGAAGAAGGTAATGTCGATGTACACCGACCCCAAACGCATCAGCGCCGATGTGCCGGGAACGGTGGAGGGCAACCCCGTGTTCGATTACCATGATATCTTCAACCCCAACAAAGAAGAAGTGGAAGACCTCAAAACACGTTACGAAGCTGGCAAGGTGGGCGACGTGGAGGTCAAGGAAAAACTGGCCGTGGCGCTGAACAACTTCCTGGAGCCGATGCGCGAACGCCGCGCCCAATTCGATGAACCCGGCTACGTGGAAGAGATCATCGTTAAGGGCACTCAGGTGGCCCGCGAGGAAACCCAACAAACCCTGTATGCCATGAAAAAAGCCATGGGGCTGACCGGCGTGTGGAACCGCATCCGTCGCAAAGTGGAGAAATACGAGAAGAAAAAGGCCAAAACGGCGGCCTGAGATGCGCGCCTTAGTGCAACGCGTGCAAGCGGGGGCAGTGACCGTGGAAGAACGCCGCGTGGCGGAAATCGAGCGCGGTGTGGTGGTGCTGTTGGGGGTGGGGCCAGAGGATGGCGAAGAACAGGCGCGTTATCTGGCCGAGAAGATCGCCAACTTGCGAATTTTTGAGGACGAGGCCGGGAAGATGAACCTGTCCTTGCTGGATGTGGGGGGCGAAGCTATTGTGGTATCCCAATTCACTTTATATGCCGATACGCGTAAAGGACGACGGCCCTCTTTTGTGAGCGCGGCGGCACCAGAGGTGGCCGAGCCGTTAGTGGCACGCTTTGCTGCCATTCTGCAAGAGCAGGGTGTGCCAGCCCAGACGGGGGAGTTCGGGGCGCACATGCTGGTGGAGATCGCCAACGACGGGCCGGTGACGATCTGGATGGAGAGAGAATAAACAGGCCGCTGAGGAATCAGAGACCGCCGCGCCGCCAAAGAAAGCTTATTCGTTGAAGCCCTCAAATAGGGCCTGAGCATCCCCCCGCCATAAAACCGTATCCAACTGCACAGCAATCGCTCCGGCATCCAGCATGGCCCTGGCATCGTCGGGGCTGTACACGCCCCCGGCCCCAATGACCGTATAACCTTCCTCGGCCAGTGCGTCTACCATCTGAAAAGCCTGGGGGAAATTTGAGGGGCCATAGAGCCTGCCGCGCAACAGGCTGCCATCTTCGCCGAGCGTAGCGCCGCGTGGTGGACCCAGGCTGAGGGCCACAGCCCCCGCGTTCATAACGGGGCCAGCGAGGTCGAAGGCCCTTGGCAGGGGCAAGCGCACAATCAAGGGGAGTTCACCCAACCCTTCTTTGGTGATTTGTACAGCCTCACCAACGGAAATATCCCAGGGTAAGCCCAGTTCCACGGCCATGATGTTCTCTTGCATTTCCAGACGCTCGACAATGCTGCTCAGGTCGGGGTCAGCGCCTCCCAACAAGTGCACGATAATGGGGATCGGGCTTTCGGCCCAGCGCGGGGCATAGGTTTTCAATACGCTGCTCAAGCCCGGGTTGGGATGCCCGTTGTGCATGAGCACGCCACCGGATACATGGGACAGGCGTTGCCCACTAGCGGGCTGGCGAGGACGCCTGCTGATGGGTTTGGTGATGAAAGCTCCGAGCAGGTTGAGGTCGATGGGACTGTCCGTTTCCAGGGCAAAGCCGAGGCTGCCGGAAGCATTCAAGAGGGGGGAGGGGAAATGTAGGGGGGTATCCATAAATAATCAGGTTTTGCCTATTATACGGCTCTCAGGCTGCGTTAAAGTGCCCATGATATAATCCGCGCCTATTATGAGGAGAAGTCATGGCTGAAGAAGATATTCAAGAGCAAGAAATAGAGATCGAAGAAGAAATTGAAGACCAGGTGGAGGATGGTGAGGAGTTAGAAGAAGAGGAAGAAACCATCACCATCACCCTGAAGCGCTCGACCTTCTTCGCCATTCTCATCCCAATTGCATTCATTGTTGGTTTAGGCTCGGGTTACCTGCTGTGGGGGCGCGGTGGTAGTGCTACTACGACCACAACCACAACTGACGGCAGTGCACCGGTTGAAGCCGCTGACCAAACCCTGCCACGTTATGATATTCCTATCACAGATGAAGATCCTGCCATCGGGCCGGAAGATGCTCCGGTGACGGTGATCGAGTTCAGTGATTTTGAGTGCCCCTTCTGCCGCCGCCACACGCTGGAGACTGCCCCCCAGATCCTGTCACAATATGAAGGCCAGATACGCTATATCTTCAAGGACTTCCCTCTAAGATCGATTCACCCCCAAGCCGACCCGGCTGCAGAGGCGGCACATTGTGCCCGCGAGCAGGGCGAATTTTGGGCATACCATGACTTGCTCTTTGAGTTATCGCTACCCTTAGGCTCGGAAACATATATCCAATATGCGGAAGACCTGGGCCTGAATATGTCTCAGTTCACAGAGTGTGTGGAAAACCGCAAATATGCTGATAATGTACAGGCCAACTTCGACTTCGCCGCCCAATTAGGTGTGCGGTCCACACCGACCTTCTTTATTAACGGTATTGCTGTGGTGGGTGCACAGCCTTTTGCGACTTTCCAGGAAGTGATCGATGGTGAGTTGAACGGGACGAACCAGTAAAGAAATTCCTGAGTAAGCAATAAAAAACGCAAAACGAATATCGTTTTGCGTTTTTTATTTAACGAACGTAATCTTGAATGGAAGTGCCGGAGGTCTAACTATCATCAGAGGGATTTCTCCCTACGGTCGAAATGACATTCGTTCGCTTTTTTTGGGAGGCTAGATTTTTGCATGGGCGCAGTATGCTGCGCCCTTATGCTAAGTTAATTTGGGAAATGGGCGACCGGCCGGTCGCTCCTACACCAACAATCTTTAAGGCTTTGGTTACTAAAAGTTCACGAGGTTCTTATTAGCAGTGGTTTGAGGAATTCCTCATTCTTCTAAACTGTTTATGAGAGGGGTGATTTGAAATCATAGATGCCATCGATTATGCCCCAGCGATGGGCGTTTGTGCATTCCAAATAATCTTTGTCAGTATCGGGGAGGGGCTGGGCGCATTGGGGGCACTGGAAGAAGCTGTCTGCAGCGGCCTTTTGGCCCTCAGCATTGGCCTGGGATTTGACGAATACGCTGGGCGAAAGCTGCCAGAGGTCACCTGTCCATTGCGCCAGGCTGTCCAACCAGGCCAGGATGGCTACTGGGACAGTGCGTTTGAGGAAGCCTATACGGTAGTGGGAAACGGTGAGCTGGCGTTTGATGGAAAAGCCAATCTCTTGGAGCCATTGGCGCACCGCTGCCGGGTGGAAATCAAAATTGAGGGCCACAAATTCGACCGGTTCGCGAGTGAAAGGGCTCCAATCCTGGCGTCGAAATAGATAACGCAGGATAGCTTTGAGGTTGAGTTTGTTGGCAAATTCGAGGATGAAGGTGCCGCCCGGCTGCATCACGCGCCTGACCTCGGCCAAAGCTTTGGGAGCATCGGCCATGTGGTGCAAGACGCGGATCATGGTGGCACCATCAAAGAGGCTGCCCACAAAAGGCATCTTGTATACGTCTGTGGCAACGTAAATGTAACGCTCGCTACGTCCCAGGCGTTGTTGGGCCTGTTGTAATTGTGTGCGGGAGTAGTCCATCACGACTATCCGCTGGTAGCCATGATAGCGGGGCGTGTTGCGACCCGCACCAGCACCAACTTCAAGCATCAATTCCCCACTAGCGGGCAACAGGCGTTTTAAGGCAATGGCTTCGACGCGGTCTTCATAAGCCCTGCCGCCTTCATCCCAAAAACTGCTCTGGTAGTCTGACCCTTCGTAATCACATACGGGTGGCCGGTCTTCACCGCGTTCAAGCGGTTTCGACATCTTGCTCCTGGATGGTCATCCCATTGCTGCCATTGCCATTGTAGCCGCGACCCAGGCCACGATAGACAAAGCCATCCATTTGCATCTTGTCGGGGTCGTATATGTTACGGCCATCAAAGATGACCGGCTGTTTCATACTGGCCTTGATGCTTTCCAGGTCCAGATTCTTGAACTCATTCCATTCCGTGGCAACGACGAGGGCGTCGCTACCTTTAGCAAGGTCGTAAGGATTATCTACCATCTCGACACCCGGCATCATGGGGCTGGCGACTTCCATGGAAACGGGATCATAGCCACGCACAGTGGCACCCCCGGCGATCAAACCTTCGGCAATGTCAACCGAGGGCGCATCGCGCATGTCATCCGTGTTGGGCTTAAAGGCCAGGCCCAGCAGGCCGATGGTCTTACCACTAAGATCGCCGCCCAGCATTTCTTTAACACGCTCCACAACCAGCGGGCGACGCGTTTCATTGGTGCTCATAACCGAATTGAGGATAGTGGGTTCAATACCCATCTCCTCTGCCATGAAAGCCAGAGCTTTGACGTCTTTGGGGAAACATGAACCGCCATAACCGAGACCAGCATTAAGGAAGTGGGGGCCAATACGATCATCGAAACCCATGCCGGCAGCTACTTCTTTGACATCGGCACCCAGGGCTTCGCAAATGTTGGCGATCTCATTAATGAAGGAGATCTTGGTGGCCAGGAAGGCATTGGAAGCGTACTTGATCATTTCAGCGGTACGTAGGTTGGTGATTACGATGGGGGCGCGCAGCGGCAGATGCAGTTGAGCAACCTTGTCAGCAGCTTCACGATCCATTGAGCCCAGCACGGTACGGTGGGGACGCATAAAGTCAGGGATGGCCGAACCTTCGCGCAAGAACTCGGGGCAGGAGACCACAGAAAAATCAATCGGTTTCGGTTGGCTAGCTTTGATGATGCCAGCAACCCAGTCACCAGTGCCTACGGGGACAGTAGACTTATTGATCACGATCAGGGGGGCCTGCATGTGCTCTGCAATGGATTTGGCAGAGGCTTCAACATACTTCAGGTCGGCTTCGCCGTCCACGCCGGAGGGTGTGCCCACACAGATGAAGGCAAATTCACTGTCTTCATCCAGGGCTTCTTCGTAAGTGGTGGTGAAGGTGAGGCGCCCAGCTTCAACATTGCGGCGTACCAGCTCTTCCAGACCGGGTTCATAAATGGGCATTTCACCACGTCTTAAACCCTCGATCTTTTCTTCGCTGATGTCAAGGGCCACCACGCGGTTACCCAGATCGCTGAAGGCTGCAGCGGTGACCAGGCCGACGTAGCCTACGCCGACGACTGTAATCTGTTTCATTGGAAGGAGAGCCTCCTCTTTTCCATTGGGCCAATCGCCCAAGCAAAAATTCATTAAAATGCGCCGAATCTTATCACGATTTAGTACCCCTGGGCAAACGTCCTGAAAGAATCATGACATTAGTACCTTGTTTTTAGTAGGCTTCTAACTAAACTGTAAGTAGAGCTTTAAGGTTCGTATTGTCTTTTAATACGACAGTCGCATTTCAGTAGTGAAAAGGGTTTACGATGCAGATCACAAGACAGGCAGATTACGCCCTACGGGCAGTGCATTATCTGGCTCAATTGAGCAGTAATGCCAAAGTGTCGACAAGCGAAATCGCCGAAAAACAAGAAATTCCTTTGTCATTTCTGGCAAAGATCATCGCGCAACTAGCCGTAGTAGGGCTGGTGCACACCACGCGTGGTGCGCACGGGGGGGTGAGTCTGGCTAGAAATCCCGACGAGATCTCTCTGCTGGATGTGGTGGAGGCAATTGACGGGCCGATCACCCTGAATGAATGCGTGGTGGAAAGCCACAATTGCACCATCGAGAATTGCGCCATGCAACACGTGTGGTGCGATGCGCAAGATGAACTGGTAAACCGCCTGAAAGAGGCCCGTTTTTCACAGTTCATTCCTGTTTCTTAACATTCAAAGCAGCAATCTGAAATAGGCCTCGTAGAGGCCTGTTTTTGTATTACGCGGTAGAATGCCCGCATTCTATGTAAGGCATAAAAACCGCATGTTCCCGAATAAAAAAATATTATTTTTATTGATACTTGTGCTACTGGCTGCATGCAGCCCTGCTCCCGAAGCAACACCTACTCAACTGCCCACCGACGTACCCACTGTAGCGCCTACAGCCACACCACTACCGCCACCGACAGAAACTACAATCCCCACCCCGGAAGCAACAGCTACACCAGAACCCTTGCCGGTAAGTGAGGTGTGTACGCCCCTGCGCGACCATGAGATTGCCAGATTACCGGAATACGTTACCAATCCTTACACTGAGACACTGACCAGCAACAAAGAGCAAGGCCACCACGGCGTGGATTTTGCCTATTTATACAAAGACGGGGATGGCCCGGTGATCGAGGGGGTAGATATCCTCTCTATTATGGATGGGGTGGTGGTGAGCTTTACCAATAACCGTGAGCCATATGGCAACATGATCATGATCGAAACGCCCTATGATCTTCTGCCGCCTGAGGTGATCGCGTTTTACGAGGTGCAGCCCAGCCAGTCCATATATCACCTCTATGCACACTTGCTAGATAACCCCACGCTGGCGATGGGGCAGGCCGTTAACTGTGGCGACACATTAGGGCAAGTGGGCAACACAGGCAATTCGGGCAACCCGCACCTGCATTTGGAAACACGCGTAGGGCCGGGCGGGCAAAGCTTCCCGCAGCAGTTGGTCTTTTACGACACCACAGCATCACCTGAACAAGCTGCAGGCTACCAACGCTGGCGCTCTTCCGGCGAATTTGTGCAATATGATCCGATGCTGCTGTTTGCACTGGTAAGCCCGGAGACGGAGCAGTGAGATCAAGTGGCGGTTTGGTGGTGGATTGGATTGCTGATACACTAACGCTGCTTGATTAATATCAAAGCTACTCATCCCTAAGGGAGAAATCCTTGAAAAGTAATTTGAGATTGGTCCTGAGTGTTGCCGTTTTGGCGATAGCATCGCTGGCTTGCCAGAGCATCCCTTTCCTACGAGCCACAGAAACGCCGACGCCCACCGCGACAGCAACTGCGACTATCACCCCAACTGCCGCCCCAACCGAGCCGCCTACCCCAACGATCACGTCCACACCGCTACCCGATACATTTACTGAAGAGAATCCGGACGGTTCGACTCGCATCATCGACATGGAATATGGCTACACTTTTTCCCTGCCGGAGAATTGGCTGGTGTTGGAGGGCAATAGCAGTTTGCAGGAACAACTCGAAGATTTTGCCGTCGAAAATTACCCTAATGTACAGGACGCCATTGATCTTTTAGAGTCGCAGGGCAACGAAGATTTCCTGCGTTTTATGGCTATGGATCTAAGCGTTGAAGAAACCGGCGCTGATTTCTTACCGAATATCTCAATGGCCGTTCTGGGAGAGGATGTATTAGGTGGTTTTTCTTTACAGGAATTGGTGGAGATTTCTGTTGAGACGATTCCCAGAATGTTCGAGGGTTCCAATATCATCGATCAGGGCACCTTCATACATGAGACGGGGGATGAATTCGGTTTTATTGTAATTAGCCTGCCCTCTGTTTCAGATGCCCAAGTCGTTGTTCAACAGAAGCAGATTTATATCCCATTGCCAGGCATTGGCGTTTTGACGGTTACTTTTACAACCACAGCTGATCTCTATAATGAAAGCGTCGCTGAATTCGATGAGATCGTGAGCAGTTTTTCATTAGATAACTAATCCCTTATGGAGTCGATCAATGTCCAATCCTCGCCCTGTGCGCGCCCCACGCGGCGCTGAACTGACCTGTAAATCCTGGCTGACCGAAGCCGTGTACCGCATGATCCAGAACAACCTCGACCCGGAGGTGGCAGAGCGACCCGATGACCTGGTGGTGTACGGTGGGCGCGGGCAGGCAGCGCGCAGCTGGGAGGCCTTTGATGCTATTTTAGACAGCCTGAAAGAACTGGAAGATGATGAGACCCTACTGGTGCAGTCCGGCAAGCCGGTGGCTGTCTTTAAATCGCATGCTGATGCGCCACGCGTGCTGATCGCAAATTCCAACCTGGTGCCGCACTGGGCCACGCAGCAACACTTTGACGAACTGTCTGCTAAAGGCTTGATGATGTACGGCCAGATGACGGCCGGTTCGTGGATCTATATTGGCACACAAGGTATCTTGCAAGGTACCTATGAAACACTGGGGTCGCTGGCGCAGCAAAAAGGCTGGGGCTCGCTGAAAGGCAAGTGGACGCTCACGGCCGGTTTGGGTGGGATGGGCGGCGCCCAGCCGTTAGCAATCACGATGAACGAGGGTGTGGCGCTGGTAGTGGAAGTGGACCCCGAACGCGCCAGGCGCAGGCTGGAGATCGGTTACGTGGACGTGGTGGTGGACGAACTGGAAGAAGCCATGACGCTGGTGGAAGAGGCTGCAAAAAATAAAGAGGCCAAGTCGATTGGCCTGATCGCCAACGCTGCTGAGGTCTTCCCCGAACTGGTGATCCGCGGTATTGTGCCCGACGTGGTTACCGACCAGACCTCGGCGCACGACGTTTTCTCGTATATTCCCGCGGGCTTGTCTATGGAAGATGCCGATGAGCTGCGCACAAATGACCCTGAGGAATATGAGAAGCGTTCCATGGCATCGATGGCGGCCCACGTGGAGGCCATGCTGGAGTTCCAGAAGAAGGGCAGCGAGGTCTTTGATTATGGCAACAACATCCGCCAGCGGGCCTACGAACACGGCGTAAAGAATGCCTTTGATTTCCCCGGCTTTGTGCCCGCTTACATCCGCCCGCTGTTCTGTGAGGGCAAGGGGCCGTTCCGGTGGGTGGCGCTCTCCGGTGACCCGGAAGACATTTACGCGACCGACGAAGCCATTATGGAATTATTCCCCGAGGACGAGCATTTGCATCGCTGGCTAAAGATGGCCAAAGAGCAAATTCCCTTCCAGGGCTTGCCCTCGCGCATTTGCTGGTTGGGCTATGGAGAACGCGCCCAGGCTGGTTTGATGTTCAATAATATGGTGGCGGAGGGACTGGTTAAAGCGCCCATCGTGATCGGCCGCGACCACCTCGACTCGGGATCAGTGGCTTCCCCCAACCGCGAGACGGAAGGCATGAAAGACGGCACGGATGCGGTCAGCGATTGGGCTATCCTGAATGCGATGATCAATGCCGTCAATGGGGCGACCTGGGTGTCGTTCCATCACGGGGGCGGCGTGGGCATTGGTTACAGCCAGCACGCCGGGCAGGTCATCGTGGCCGACGGCACGGCGGAAGCGGCGGCGCGCCTGGAGCGCGTGCTGACCAGTGACCCTGGGATGGGCGTGGTTCGGCATGCGGATGCGGGTTACGAGCAGGCGGTTGAGGCGGCGAAGAGGCATGGGATCAAGATGCCGATGTTGGGGAGTGAGTGATCAGGAAGAGGGAGTAAGGAAACAGGGGAAAAGGGTTTAGGTTTATTTTGGACCCATAGGCTTTTTGACTGCCTATAACGGAGGTCTGTCACATGGCAAACACACTCGTGGTCTATTATTCGCTGACCGGAAACACACGGCAGATAGCCGAAGCCATTGCCGCGGCGCATGACGCCGATCTTGAAGCTATTGAAGATAGCTTTAACCGGGACACTAGTTTGGGACGCCCTCGCTCAGCAATTGAAGGTCTTCTGGGTCTGCGCAGTGGTATCGTCCCGCCCAAGCATGACGTCAGTGAATACGATCTGGTCGTGGTGGGTACGCCCGTGTGGGCTGCCCGACTATCATCGCCAGTGCGTGCTTTTTTGAGCGAACAGCGCGCCGCGCTCAAATGCGTAGCGTTTTTCTGCACGCAGGGCGGTATTGGTGGGAAGTGGACTATACAAAACATGGTCAAGATTTGCGGTCAGCAGCCTGTAGCGCGTATGGTCATCTCGGAGCGCCAGTTGAATACCGCAATTGCGGAAGAGAAGATCGCACAGTTTGTGAACGAAATCCGATTAGGATGAATTGGGAATAGAGAATAGTAACCCGGTGAAAGGGGTTGTGGATGAGGCATTCTTTTAGGTCTATCTGGAGGAAAGGCGTAGTATGCTACGCTCCTACGCTGGTGTTGCTTCTTGCCGCCTGTGCGCCCGTAACGGCTCTGCCAACTGAAACGGTGACAGTTGAACCGCAGGAGACGAAAACATCTGTGCCAACAGAGAGTACCAATACACCAATACCACCCAGTCCTACCTATTTCCCAACAAACTATCCAGGTACTGATATTCTTGGTCAGTGGCAGGCTGTGGATAGGGCAGATGGTAGTAACTTGATGTTGTTATTCGAGATGGATGAAAACGGCAATATGACTTTTGTGATGTTCGATGATGAGGCCACTGAGTGTGATGGTACACCATTGCGAACTCTTTACAGCTCTGGCATTGTTGAAGTGCATGGTTGGTCATCTTTTCTTCTTGTCGGTTCAGGTGAGTGCAATGTCACGGATGAAGTAATAAGCATCAAAATTCCTTTTAATCACGCGCCTCAGTTCGAAGGAAGGCCCCATTTATTTGACGGCAATATGCAAAGTTGGACGCGACCAGACATTATTTCGAAGATTCCAACCTTAACTCAAGAAAATCCCCAAGAGAGACTTACGAAGCTCCTAAAGACGAATGGAGGCTGTCAATTTCCATGTTGGTGGGGGCTGACACCAGGGGAGGCAACTTGGGCGCAAGCCGAAAACCTATTTTCAACGCTTACATACGCTGAAATACAGGATTTTGAATTAGATGCTACGCGTGGATACCTCGTAACATTTACTGCAGAGCCCACTACTACAAGAGACGGTTTATTCAAGCTTAGAGTTGATGTGGACAATAAAGGGATAATAACAACTATCAGAACAATGAGGAATTGGGACGTCCAATCTCAAGATTACTCCTTACCTGGGATATTGAGATTGTTGGGCAAACCAAGTGAAATTTGGCTTCAGGTACATCCAAATGCAGCAATTGGACCATTCTATCTGCTGGTGCTCTTCTATCCGGACAAAGGTGTAAGCGCAAAGTTCACATCTGAGGCAGATTTCTCAATTTCATCTACCGCAATATGTCTAGATCGAATTAAACAACCAAGCCCGGCGCTGAACCTTTGGTCGCCTCTGACAATAAGGACATTTGATGATATACATGAGGTATCTACTGATGATAAGCCGTATGAAGCACTGGGAGAAGTCACAGATATAGATGTTCAGGTTTTTTATGATAGGTATAAAGAAAGCAACAGTTTATCAGAGTGTTTTTACTCGCCTGTAGATATTTGGCCCTAAGGCAAATTAATACTCTTTAATATTATGTAAGTTCCTTTGACAAAGATTTCTTACTCTGTTCATTCCCACGCCTTACCGATGGGGCCAACCTTCTCCCCCCAACCTTGATTCCCCAGTCCCTGACCCAAATTCATCCTCATCTAATTCAGCGGAATTACGCAGATAGTATTCATGGTATAAATCCTCTTTCCTCATTGGCCTGAGAAAAAGTCTTATTTGACGCAGCATTTGAATTTTCCACCCCACATATAGAACACAAGGCGGTTCGTATGAATAGACCATTACGTCTATCCCTCAAATTAACAATAGTATTGGTACTCGTACTGACAGTGTCTGCCTATGCACCGGCTTACGCGGCACCCCCGGCGATTGTTGTGAACAGCCTCGAAGACGAGCTCAACTATGACGGAAAATGCAACTTACGCGAGGCAATTCGCAGCGCCAACAATGTTTCTCAACCATGGCCGGGCTGCACGCAAGGTCAAGTAGGGGGAAATAGCATTACTTTCTCGGTGAGCGGCGATATCAAACTCACCGATACCCTGCCAACCATCACAAGGAATCTGGAAATCAAAGCGTATGGGCAGGACGTGAGGATCAGCGGGCAAAAACAATTCAGGGTAATGACCGTCTCCACCTCGATTACGCTTGCAATTGGCAACCTAACGATCAGCGACGGCTTCACAACTGGAGACGGCGGCGGCATCTTCGTTAGTGCAGGCACGTTAAAAGTAGCGGACAGCACCTTCTTCAATAACGTGGCTGAAGGTGATGGTGGAGCCATCCATACTGTTGGTGGCCAATTTTGGATCACGGACAGCACTTTCTACGACAACACGGCTGATGGTCAGGGGGGTGGTATTTCCGTGGGTCCGAGTCCATTTGTTACTTCAAAAATCGAAGACAGTACCTTCTCCGATAATCATGCTCATGACGATGGTGGCGGCATGGCGATTTTGAGTGGTGTGATCAGGATGACAAACAATACTCTTGCAGGTAACACTGCTGCGGATCTGGGCGGTGGAATCTATAATCTGGGTGTTTTGAAGAGCGCAAATAATACGTTTTCGAATAACAGGGCCTCAGATCGTGGAGGCGGAATTTGGAATCTCGATGCTTTGACAATCAAGAGCAGCACTTTCTCTGGAAATTACGCCGGGAATTCTGGCGGCGGTATCTACAACCATGGCAACGGGGTACTGCGCTTGATGAACACGATCCTGGCAAACAGTCCGTCCGGCTATGATTGTTTCAACTCATTCGGAACTATTGCCGTCGATATTCATAATCTGATCGAGTCCTCTCCAACGAGTAACAGCTGTGGCTCTCCCATGCTGACGGCCGATCCCATGTTGGGCCCCCTGGCCGACAACGGCGGTCCCACCATGACGCATGCCATACAACCAGGCTCCCTGGCCCTGGATGCCGGACACAACGGGCGCTGCGCTTCGAATTTGGTATCGAATAAAGACCAGCGTGGTGAGGTGCGCCCGATAGATGGCGATGGGGACCAGGTGGCTACCTGCGACATCGGCGCCTTCGAATACCAGGGGCCTTAGCAGCAAGCTTGCAGGGCCATAATCTTGAAACAGGAAAAGGCGACCGCACCTGAACTTCGTTCAGGCGGTCGCCTTTTCCAAACTATCTCACCTGCTATACTACCCCCTATGACTGATACGACTGCCCGCTCTCCACGCTCATTCCCGACTTCCCCAGCTTTATGGTTCTTCATCTCGCTGGCTCTTATTGCTGTTTTCTCGCTGTTTGGGCCAGAGGAGCAAAGTTTGGGGACAGGGGTGCGCATCGTGTATTTGCACGGGGTGTGGGTGTGGGCCGCCCTGCTGGGGCTGGGTGGGGCCGCGGTAGTGGGGGCACTGGCTTTGATCGTGCAGCGCGATAAGTGGCATCGCTGGTCGGGGGCACTGGCGCGCACCGGATTGTTCTTCTGGATCAGCTATATCCCGCTGTCGATGTGGGCGGCGCAAGTGAACTGGAACGGGTTGTTCCTGGCCGAGCCGCGCTGGCGAGTGGCCTTTGTGTTTGCATTGGGCGGGCTGGTAATCCAGGTGGGTTTGCGACTAGTGGAGAACTTGCAGATCAGTTCGGTGCTCAACGTGTTCTTTTTCGGGGCTTTGATGTATGCTCTCAACCAGGCTCAGGAAGTCATGCATCCCGCCTCGCCGATCTTCACCTCCGGCTCATTGCGCATCCAGGGCTTTTTCATCGGGCTGATGCTATTGACCACGCTGGCGGCCTGGCAGTTGACGCGCTGGTGGTATGGGAAGGAGTAAGAGTGTATAGGAATCAGGTAGCAGGAATCGGGAAACAGTAATCAGTAATTAGGGGAAGGGGTTACAGATTAGGATGAGGATAAATTCAATTTTGGGAAAGGGCGTAGCACGCGCTGCTATGATGGTTCTGCTGGCGGCTTGCGCGCCTGTTGTGGTTGCTCCCACAGAAACGCCGACAACAGAGCCTAGGGTTACTGCTACGGAAACTCCTGAGCTGACGAGTACAAAATTACTAACGCGAACTGTTATCCTGACATCGACACCTTATCCTACGTACACCCCTCCACCAATTCCATATCACGAGCGCCTTTGCGGCCCTTATTCTTTTTCACCTTATGCTGAATGGGTTGCCTGGACAGTTTGTCTAATGGAAGCTAATGGATACCCACGCCTCCGCGCTGAAAACTTTGATGAGACAATCGTTTGGGACGCTGAATATAGACTTTCACCTCCCATACCCGATATTGGCTTTGACCCAGTCAAATGGTCAATGGATGGAAAACACCTTTATTTTAGGATTCATAGTGGAGGGGATGGTTCTTATTCATTATAACTTTGCAGATTTTTTCCAGCGTATGGATTTATCAACCGGTGAGATTGTTGATATAGTTTCGCCAAGCCGCTATCCTTGGATTGTCTACACCTTTTCCCCAGATGAAACCAAGTTTATTTTCATTCCAGGATCTGGGCCTGAGCTTGAAGTCATTCTACATGACTTGGATACCCATGCTGAAGAAAAAATATCTCTAGCCACCCTGTCCGGTTTCTCCCCTGGAGATATCATTTGGTCTCCGGATGGAACAAAGATCGCGTTTGGAGTTTTGGCAAAGAGAGGGGACAACCATAAGGTTGAGGTTTTCGTAGTGGATTTAGTGAAAATTACAGGTGAATCAATTGTGTTGATTGACCATTCCCGCCCATATCTAGTGGAATGGGTAAGCGATTCCCAAATATGGATAGATATTGAGAACAAGTTTGAAATTCTTGATATCCAAACTGGCGAACTTACCCCCGCTACACCCCAACCCTGATTCACGTTTCCTTATTCCTAATAACTGATTCCCTGTAATCGCGCTTCCGTGATTAAATAGCCGGATGCCTGACGACACGCCCAGTACTGAAGCGCGCCCTCTTGCCCCCCAGGTCGCCTCCTTTACGGCCATCCACATCATCATCAATACGATGTACCGCATGGTGTATCCCTTCCTGCCTGCCATTGCGCGTGGTCTGGGGGTAGAGATCACGGCGATTGCACAGGCGCTCACCTGGCGCAACCTGCTGGGGGCTGCCGGGCCCTTTTTGGCGGCACTCTCTGATAGTCGTGGCCGGCGCGCGGGCATGCTCTTTGGCCTGAGCCTGTTCATCAGCGGCGGGCTTGTAGTGATTGTGTGGCCTACCTTACCGGGATTTGTCATTGCCCTGGTGTTCACAACTCTAGGAAAATTCGTGTTCGCCCCCGCCATGTATGCTTATCTGGGCGACCGCGTGCCTTATGACCAACGCAGCCGCTCCATCGCTTTCACCGAAATGGGATGGTCATTGAGTTCGCTGCTTGGCTTGCCACTGATGGGCCTATTGATCGGGTACTTTGGTTGGTGGGCGCCCTTCCCGGTTTTGACCGTGCTGGCGATGGGCGGAATGGGCACATTGATCCTGATCTTCCCCCGCGACCCGGTGCAGGTGCGCCAGAGCAACATGCTCAAAAATTTCCGGCTGGTGTTCAGCTCCGTGCCTGCGATTGCCGGGCTGGTGATCTACGGTTCACTCAGTGGGGCTCACGAGGTGGTTAATTTGCTGTTTGGGGTGTGGATGGAAGATGCTTTTGGTTTGCAAATCACGGCTCTGGGTGCAGCCGCCGCCGTGATCGGCATAGCCGAACTAGCTGGAGAGGGCCTGGTGAGCACGCTCACCGACCGCCTGGGCAAAAAACGCGCCGTTGCGATCGGGTTAATACTAACCGCCCTGTCTGCAATCGTATTACCCATGCTGGGCTTTAACGTGGCCGGGGCGCTGGCTGGCCTGTTCCTCTTTTACATTACCTTCGAGTTCACCTTCGTCAGCATGATTCCCATGATGACCGAGATATTGCCCGCGGCGCGCGCGACCCTATTGGCTTTGAGTTTTGCAATTGCTTCACTGGGCCGCGCCCTGGCTTCCCAGGTAGCGATCCCCCTCTACGATATCGGCTTTTGGGCCGGTGCCGTGGCCGCGCTGATATTTATTCTGATGGCACTGGCCGCCCTAAGCCTTATTCCTGAGGCAGAGTAGCCTTATAGGCTTACGGTCCTCAAGTCAACGATCTTCTCTACAACGGGTTCGACCACTTTCTTGAGATCGGCTTCTGCTACGCCGTCCACTTTTAATACCAATTCACTGTTCTCGCTACTCTCGCCCATAAAGGTGCCCAGTGTGATGATATCGCCGCCCGCTTCATAGATAGCCTTGGTTATATTGGCCAATTGGCCAGGGGCATTCTTCACCAGCACGGAAAGGCGTACGCCGGAGTCACGGGCGCCCATCAACTCCAGGAAGGTCTTGAAGAGGTCGGTTTCGGTGATGATGCCGACAAGTTCGCCATCACGGAGGACCGGCAGCCCGCCGATCTTGCTATCGCTCATGATGCGAGCCGCTTCCTCGATAGGCGTATCCGCGTTGACCGTAGTCACTTTACTGGTCATCACATCTTTTACCTTGATCTTGCTGAGCATGTAATTCAGTTCCCACATGCTGAGGGTAGTGGCATCGGAGGGAGAAGCGTGCAGCAGGTCGCTCTCAGAGACGATACCTAACAGCTTGCCAGCTTTGTCAACCACGGGAAAGCGGCGCACACCTTCTTTTTTCATTTTGTTGAGCGCTTCCTGCATGGGGTCGTCGGCGTGGATGGTGAGCGGGGGAGATGACATGCGATCGGCAACGAACATTGTGGCCTCCTGGTATTGTAAGAAGATGAATTAATTGTACATCTAGATTGTGTAAACGGCGGAAAATGTTCAGGTTTTGCTGATGCTCAAGGCCGCCGATTAATTGTATAAACCAATTACATTAGCGTTTGTGAAGTAAGCACCATTATAATATGCCTGCTTTTATCCGGTTCTGCTATAATCTCGCCGATATGAGAAAATCCCTGCGCATTACCCCCCTCCTGATCGTTGGGGCTTTATTGTTAATTCCGCAAGCCGCCCTGGCCGGAGAGAGCGCACCCTGTCTGCCCGGCATTTATGCAGAGAATGACAGCGATTGTTTGCCGGTGGGCCCTTCGCAATACCTGGAAGATATGGCGGCTTTGGGCATCACCTTCCCCATGCAGCCTCTGCCTGCAGCCTCACCGGACCCTGAGCTAGGTTATGCCAGCGCCAGTTACGCGCGCGTGACGGTTCCTGAAGCAGAGATTTTCGTTTCCCTGGAAGAAGCCATCATCGGCAAGAATCCCCTCACGACCATCGAGACGGGATTCAATTACGTTTCCTACATTGACCTGCAGGTCGTTGAAGGCAAAAAATACTACATGATCGCCCCAGGCCAGTGGATGCGCGGTGGACAGCTTTCGGGAGGGGTAGCGCCCTCGACCTACGCGGGCCTGGAGTTCTTTGGGACACCGGAGCGCGATTTTGGCTGGGTACTTTTCCCCGTGGACGCCCAACGCCAGCCGGGCTTGCAGAACCGCCAGTTCACTGGAATGAACTTCAACCGTTGGGACGTGATCCAGGTCTATGACCGGCGCGAAGTGGAGGGCCTGGACTGGTACATGGTGGGCCCTGGTCAATGGATTCCCAGCCGCGTGATCAACAATAACATCGTGGGCCAAAGCGGTGTCGCCCTGGTATACGTCGACTCGCCGCCACCTGCGGAAGTGGACAATGGCCGCTGGGTAGAGATCAACCTCTACGAACAGACCGTCTCAGTATATGAAGACAACCAATTGGTATATGCCATGCTGGTCTCAAGTGGCGCTCCCGGTTTCTGGACGCGTCCGGGATTGTTCCAGATCCACGACAGTTATGAGACCACACCCATGACCGGGGCCTTCGAGGCCGACCGCTCCGACTTCTATTATCTGGAAGACGTACCCTGGACGCTGTATTTTGATGAAGCGCGTGCCTTCCACGGTGCCTACTGGCACAACAACTTTGGCTATGTCACCTCGCATGGCTGCGCCAACCTGTCATTCACAGACTCGGCCTGGTTGTTCAACTGGGCTGAACTGGGCGATTGGGTCTACGTGTGGGATATCTCCGGCGAGACGCCGGTTGACCCCAGCCTGTATGGGGCAGGTGGGGCATAATCCGCACAATTTCCTGTAATTTCTAACGGTTGCCAAGTGCAGCCGTTTTTCTTTGATAGAATGCGGGGTATTATGAAAATAAACACCAATTCCCACCGACAATATCGCCTTTTCCCGTTACTGGGTATCTTGCTGCTCGTCAGTTTAGCCTGTTCTGCTTCGAGCCTGACCGATTTGCTCGAACGCGAGACGCCGCCCACGCGCATGCCCGTGGTGACTGCGGCACCCACCCTGCCGCCACAGGCTGCGGACAATGTTGAACGCCAGCTTGAGATCTTTGAAGACCTGTGGACAGTGGTCAATGAAGAGTACGTGTACCAGGACTTTAACGGTGTGGATTGGGCTGCGACCAAGGTTGAATACCAGGCTTTGATTGAAGCTGGTTTGACTGCCGACGAATTCTACGTGACGCTGGACGAGATGATCTTCAGCCTGGGGGATGAGCATTCTGTGTATTTATCTCCCGAACTGGTGGCTGAAGAAGATGCCGAGTTCGCCGGGGCGTTCGAGTACGTGGGTATTGGTGTTTATATGCAGGCTGTGCCGGAGCGGGAGCGTGCACTGGTGCTGCTGGTTTTCCCCGGCACCCCGGCGGAGGCTGCCGGTTTGAAATCGCGCGATAGCGTCCTGCTGGTAGATGGCGAACCGGCCATTGGTGCGGATGGATTTATCTCGGAAGCCATTCGTGGTGAGGCAGGCAGCAGCGTAACGCTCACAGTACAAACTCCGGGGGAAGAGCCTCGCGAGATAATCGTGAGCCGCGAAGCACTCAACGTGGCTACGCCTGTGCCTTATGAGGTGTTGACCTCGCCTGCCGGGCAGCGAATTGGTTACGTGCTGTTTGCCAGCTTTGCTGACAGCACCGTGGATGAAGCTCTTGGCGAGGCTTTACGCGCCATGACCGCCGATGGCCCGCTGGACGGTTTAATCCTTGATAACCGATGGAACGAGGGTGGCTATTTTGACGTACTCAGCAACGTGCTGGGCTATTTTATGCCGGATGGCACGGTGGGCCATTTCGTCAGCCGATACGACCAGAATGAGTTTGATATCCGGGCAGAAGACATCAACGGCTCCCAGGGCTTGCCACTGGTAGTGATGGTTGGGCCGGGCACGGTCAGCGCCGGGGAGATCATGGGCGGTGTGCTGGCTGATTTCGACCGTGCCTACGTGATCGGTGAGACTACTTTTGGTAATGTAGAGTCCCTCTCGGGCTATGATTTTGAGGATGGCTCCCGTGCCTGGATCGCACGCGAGACTTTCCGTGCTTTCAACAACCCGGACGCCAACTGGGAAGATACCGGCATCATCCCCGACCTCACCGTCACCGGAAATATCGATGAGTTCACCTTACAGGATGACCCTGCCGTGGTGGCTGCCCTGGAGTATTTTGACAATTAATTTCGTATAGGCGAATCTTATACGATTTTGTAAGTTTCTTTGGGGCTCTTTGCCATTATCCTGTTACATAAAAGTAAACAAAGACTCTTACAATGCACCCTATCCTACAAAAACTCCTCAAGCGCTTTCAGCTTGACCCAGCTGAGCCTCCCGACGATACCAGTTGGGAGGCTTTCCTAGATGACGTAAATGCCTCGCTTGTGCAGGCGGACGAACAGCGCGAGCAGATCAAAGAGCAGCTCAGCTACGATGCCCTGCACGATGCGCTGACAGGGCTGCCCAATCGCACCCTGCTGCTGGACCGTTTGCAACAAGCCATCGAACGCCGCAAGCGCAATCCCGAGTATGATTTTGCGGTGATTTTCATGGACCTGGACCGTTTTAAGATCGTTAACGACAGCCTGGGGCATAAAGTTGGGGACCTGCTGCTGATCGAGATCACCCACCGCCTGACCAACTCCGTGCGCAGCATGGATACGGTAGCGCGCATGGGGGGGGACGAGTTCGTTATTTTGCTGGAAGATGTTGACGACGTGCAGCAGGCCCAGCACTTTGCAGCACGCATTCTGGAAGGCATCACCGCGCCACTGCACCTGGAAGACCACGAGATCATCACCACCGGCAGTCTGGGTATTGTGGTCAGTGAGGCCCGTTACGAGAATCCGGAAGATTACCTGCGTGATGCCGACATCGCCATGTACCATGCCAAGGAGATGGGCAAATCGCGCTACGAGGTCTTCACCGCCGAACTGCACCGGCAGGCTATGACGCGCCTGACAATGGAAGCCAGCATGCGCAAGGGCGTCGAGCAAAAAGAATTCGTGGTGTATTACCAGCCCATCATTTCATTAAAAGATGAGCAGATCGTGGGCTTTGAGGCACTTTTACGCTGGCAGCATCCCAGGCGCGGTTTTCTGCTGCCCGCCGATTTCCTGCCGCTCGCTGAGGAAACCGGCCTGATCGTGCCCATCGGCAAATGGGTACTGGATGAGGTCTGCCGCCAGACGGCTGAGTGGAATCAAGGTCTGCGCAGCGATGCGCCCCTTTCCGTCAACGTTAACCTCTCCACCAAACAATTGATCCACCCCAACCTGGTGGACGACATCCAATCCGCTCTGGCAGAATCTGGGCTGGAGAGCAAATACCTGACAGTGGAGATGATGGAGGGGGCGCTGGTACGCGACGAGGACCTGATGCGCGAGGTGCTGCAAAAGCTGAAAGACCTGGGCATCTCGGTGCACATGGACAACTTCGGCACCGGATTCTCCTGGTTGGGCAACATCAACGAGTACTCCATCGATGCCATCAAGATCAACCGCGGCTTTATCGCCAGCATGGACATCCAGGGCAACAACGCCGGGCTGGTGCGCACTATCACCAATATGGCCCAGGAGTTAGGGGTTGAGGTCTATGCTGAGGGCATTGAAACATCCGACCAGAAGTTCATGCTCACGGCGCTGGGCGCAGATTGCGGGCAGGGCTACCTGTTCGGCAAGCCGCAGGATGCGGAGGCTTCGGAAGGGTTGTTGAACTGAAATTGGGGGGAATGGTGAAATGAGTGATTTATTTCAAGGGCGAACGGCCGTTCGCCCCTACACCAACTATCTTTGAGACATCAGAAACCATCTAGTTCATCCTCTAAATATTGGCTGCCAACCACCGGTTGAGGCGCGCTATGGTAAACTGGACTCAATACGCAGTTATCCTCAATTAACCACCTGCGATCATCTATCCGAGGACCTCCATGCTCTCTACCCCTGAAAAGATCATCTTCACCATCCTGGCCCTGGCCTCTGCGGCTGCGGGCCTTTTTGTTATGCGGCGCATCGTGCGCATTGTTGGGCGCGGCCAGGGCTCGCCCAACTGGTCACTGGTTCCCAGACGGCTGTTTGATGCCGTTGTGGTCAAGTTCGTTGGGCTACAACCGCTATGGAAAACACGCCCGCTGGCAACTATCTTCCATGCCCTAGTGGCCTGGGGTTTCACGTTCTACCTGCTGGTCAACGTGGGTGACGTTATCGAAGGTTACGTGGCCGGGTATTCCTTCATGGGGCGCGGCTTGATCGGCAACACCTATCGCCTGCTGGCCGATGTGCTTAGTGTGGCTGCCCTGGTGGGCATGGCTGCCTTGATGCTGCGCCGCTTTGTGCGCCAGGACCCCGTGCTGGAGACACGTGACAGCACCCTGCTGCATCCCAAAGCCAAAGCTGGCAAGCGCCGTGACTCGCTGATCGTGGGTGTTTTCATTTTGCTGCACGTAGGTTTCCGCTTCCTGGGTGAAAGTTTCCAGATGGCGCTTGAGGCAGACGCCTGGCAGCCCGGCGCGACCGTGGTTAGTAGTTTATGGTCCGGCCTCGGCGAGAGTGCCCTGGTGTTAGGTGAACACGTCAGTTTCTGGATAGCGCTGGGCCTCATCATGGCTTTCGTGCCCTATTTCCTGGTGTCCAAACACGTGCACCTTTTCCTGGCTCCGCTCAATTTCTTATTAGCCCCGGAGCGACTATCGCCCGGTGAGCTTGACCCCCTTGATTTTGAAGATGAGTCCATCGAGGAGTTTGGGGCGGTGTACCTGGAGGATTTCGGCTGGTCGCAAATCCTGGATGCGTATGCCTGCATCATGTGTAATCGCTGCCAGGACGAATGCCCAGCTTACACCACGGGCAAGGTGCTATCGCCTGCCGCCCTGGAGATCAACAAACGTTATTTCCTCAATGAACACGGCGCGGCTTTGGCTGCCGGTGAGCAAAGCCCGCAAGCGTTATTGGAATTCGCCATCACCGAAGAGGCTGTGATGGCCTGCACGGCCTGCGGAGCCTGCACCGAGATCTGCCCGGTGGGCAACGACCCCATGCGTGACATTATGGATATCCGCCGTGCGATGGTGCTCATGGAGAACAAGTTCCCCGACGAGTGGCAGACTGCTTTCCGGGGCATGGAGCGCAGCGCCAACCCCTGGAACGTGCCACCCACCGAGCGCATGAAGTGGGCCGAGGGCCTAAACGTGGCGACAATTGAACAGAACCCCGAAGCAGAGATCTTATGGTGGGTAGGCTGTGCCCCATCTACCGATGCACGCGCCCAGAAAACGGCTCAGGCCTTTGCACGCATCCTCAACAAAGCAGAAGTCAACTATGCCGTGCTGGGCCAGAACGAACAATGCACGGGTGACTCGGCGCGGCGCGCGGGCAACGAATACCTGTTCTTTGAGCTAGCCAGCGCCAATGTTGAAATACTCAACGAGGTGGCACCCCAGCGCATTGTGGCGACATGTCCACACTGCCTGCACACTCTCAAGACCGAGTACCCGCAGTTCGGTGGCGAATATGAGGTTATCCACCACACCGAGCTGATCAATGAATTGATCGCGGCGGGTAAGATCGAGATGGACGCCGACGCCGAAACGGTCACCTTCCATGACCCCTGCTACCTGGGTCGCCAAAATGACATTCTCATCGACCCGCGCAACGTATTGGTCTCCAGCGGCGCAGACTTGTTGGAAATGAGCAAAAGTGGCGCGCAGTCCTTCTGCTGTGGCGCAGGCGGGGCACAGATGTGGAAAGAGGAAGAACACGGCGACGAGCGCGTCAATGCCAGCCGCCTGCACCAGGCTCAGGCTACCGGGGCTGATACCCTGGCGGTAGGCTGTCCCTTCTGCATGGTGATGCTCAACGATGCTAACAAAGAAGAGGGCGAAGCCATGCAGGTCAAGGACGTGGCCGAAATTGTAGCGGAGCGGATGAAGCAATAATCCAATAACGCACCTTTGCAGAAAAGGGGCGGCTTTCTAGCCGCCCCTTATTTATTTTTGAGGCTTCCCTTCCTCTTCGTTACTTTGCGTCAAAGTTGAAGTATTTTTTTTGGTCTGATTGCGAATCCTCGGTCTGATTCTATTCATAATCAAGGTGAAGCTATACAGGAGTGGTATGAAAAGGAATCCGACAACGATAAAAGTATTGTCACTTGTGTACTGAAAACCGAAATACATTACTGAAAGGAGGGAGAGAAACAAGTAAATTCCAAAAGTTAGAACCATTATTGTATTAAAGGAAATACTTACTGGTCTAAGCTTTTTCGGATGCAGCCTTACATAATAGTCCTTATCTTTTGTTTCTGGGTTAGTCCCATCTGGATAAGTTTCGTATTGCACATGCTTTATGTCAAACTCAGACTCAATACTTTCGATTGTTAAGCTATACATGTCTTCAAAGAACAATTGTTTAGCATAAGCAATGTAAAAGAAAAATGCAAACAATGCAGCGACTAGACTTAAAATCAAGGAAACAGAGTCTGTTGAGCTAAAGATATTTGGTGGGATTGCTTCATGATCAACCTTTAGAATCTCTGTGTTTACAGAAAAGATAGCGAGAAACAGCCCACCAACAATTGTATTCCCTATGCCCAATAGCCGAAATTGCAATGCACTATCTCTTGCTCGTTGCTCATGTGCTTGCCTATATTGCTCTAAAATCAATTGTTCTTGGATTTTTTCCTTTTGATTTTTTTCCATTTTTGTCCTCCAATCCAATCTAAAAGAAATTATAAGAAAGAGTAGGAATTGAATAAATAGCACTTTCTATGATTCTTTATGTCGTTTTTTAAATTAGCTTCTCATTAATATGCAAACAGTTTTCGATAGAATAATAATTATGCTCAAACCCCGAATTTCATTCAATATCAGCGTAGAGGGCATTGTGTGGCACGATGGGCAATATCTCACCATTACGCGTGGGCCGGATGTGGGTCATGCGGCGGGCCTGCTGGCCTTTCCGGGTGGGGGCGTAGAATTCACAGGCGAGCGGGTAGAGGATGTGTTGGAAGAGAATGTCATGCGCGAGGTGATGGAAGAAACAGGCGTGCAGATTGAACCACAAATGCACTACCTGGATAGCACTGCATTCATTCCCACAGACGGCGGTCCCGCCGTGCATATCACTTTTTTGTGCCGCTACAGATCCGGCAAAGCCCATGTGGCCAGCCTAGACGAGATCGCGGCGGTGCAATGGATGACAGCCGAAAAGATATTGGCCGATGATGTCGCGCCTTTCTGGATACAGGATAGTGTTCATTTGGCAGAAAAGAAGCGGCGAGAATTGAGCTGGTGAAGCTCAGGATTGAATCCTGATAAAATAAGCCCGTAATTCAGGAAGACGAACGGAGGCCAAATGGCAACAAAGGTGATCTTGCCTCACATGGGGGAAGCCGTGACCGAGGCGACCATTACCCAGTGGCTCAAAAAGGAGGGGGAGCAGGTTGAGGAATACGAAGCCCTTGTCGAAGTCAACACAGACAAAGTTGACTCCGAAGTACCTTCTCCCGTATCCGGCACCATCTTGAGCATCACCCAGCCCGAAGGCGCTACCGTCGAAGTTGAAACCACGCTGGCCTGGATTGGGGAACCTGGCGAAGAAATACCGGAAGATGACAGCACCACTGCCCCCCAGGCTAAAAAACCAGCACCTGCACCACCACCCCAACCAGCTCCTATGCCAGCTCCAGCACCCAGTGCTACCCCAGCAGCTTCGGCGAGCGCATCAGCCTCCCCGCTGGTAACCCGCATCGCTGCTGACCTTAACGTGGACCTCAGCAAGGTGCCCGCCAGTGGGCCGGGTGGTCGCATCACCAAACAGGACGTACTGGCCTATGTGGAAAATGGCGCTCCCACGCCAGCCGTTGCAGCTCCGCAAGCACAGCCCGCACCGACCAATGGGGATTCGGAGAGAGTGACATTTATCTCCCCTGTTGTGGCGCGATTGGCGGCGGAAAACAATGTAGAGCTCAACCAGGTCACGGGTACGGGTAAAGGTGGGCGCATCACCAAGAAGGACATTCAAGCTTTCATTGAACATGGCCCAACCGTAGCCCCGCAACCTGCTACACCTGCCGCGGCAACCCCCGTTGACTCCAGTCACATCCCAGGCACGGTGGAGAAACTCAGCCCCGTGCGCAAGTCCATCGCCGAGCATATGGTGCGCAGCAAACACACCTCGCCGCACGTCACCACTGTCATGGAAGCGGACCTCAGCAAGGTCTTTGCGCACCGCGCCGCCAACAAGGCCAGCTTTGCCAATGACGGGGCGAAACTGACTTTCACGGCTTATTTTGTGGCGGCCGCTGTGGGGGCCCTCAAAGCTTACCCACTGGTCAATTCCTCCTGGACAGATGAAGGCATTGCCCTGCATAAGGACATCAACGTTGGTATGGCGGCAGCGATTGACGACGGCCTCATCGTGCCCGTGATCAAACAGGCAGATAGTATGTCGCTGTTAGGTCTGGCCCGCACTGTCAATGACCTGGCAGAGCGTGCGCGTGGCAAACAACTCCAGCCCGATGAGGTAGCGGGCGGCACGTTTACCATCACTAATCATGGCACCAGCGGTTCTTTGTTCGCCACGCCGATTATCAACCAGCCACAGTGTGCCATTCTCGGCACAGGCGCGATCCAGAAACGAGCTGTGGTGATTGATGATGCCATCGCCATCCGCCCCATGGTCTACATCAGCCTGACCTTCGATCATCGCATCCTCGACGGGCAGTCTGCCGACAATTTCCTCATGCACATCGTGAACACACTGCAAGGATGGAATTAAGTACCTCATGGTGTTGTCAAAACATATAGACAATCATTAGTGCTTGGCAAAACCAATCGCTAATAAATAATCTCTAATCTCAAGGATTTTTCATGGCTCAAAATTTTGATGTTGTAGTGATCGGCGCAGGCCCTGGCGGCTACGTGGCTGCCATCCGCGCGGCGCAACTTGGTAAAAAAACCGCCATTGTGGACAAGCAGTTCCTCGGCGGCGTGTGTCTCAACGTTGGCTGTATCCCCTCCAAATCCCTGCTCAAGAACGCCGAGGTAGCCCACACCCTGCGCGAGCGGGCTGACGAGTTCGGTTTCAGCTTCGACAACCTCAAGCTGGATTACGGCAAAGCTCACAAACGCTCCCGCCAAGTATCTGACCGGCTGGTCAAGGGCGTCAACTTCCTCATGAAGAAGAACAAGATCGAGGTCTTCATGGGCACGGGCAAACTGACCGCTAAAGACACCGTGGCGGTGGAACTGAACGAAGGCGGCTCAGAAGAACTGAAGGCCAAAGATATTATCGTGGCTACCGGCGCGAGGGTCACTCAGATCCCCGGCATTGAATATGATGACAGCCAAGTCGTGACTTATTGGGAAGCCATCCTGCAGGACAAGCTGCCCAAGTCGGCCATCGTGGTGGGAGGCGGCGCTATCGGCGTGGAGTTCGCTACCGTGTGGCATTCTTACGGTGTACCCGTCACCATTGTCGAGATGCTTGACCGCCTCGTACCCAATGAGGACGAAGAGGTCAGCAAAGAACTTGCCAAAGCCTTCAAGAAGCGCGGCTTTGACGTGCGCACCGGTACGCGCGTGGAGAAGGTCGAGAAGCTCAAGACCAAGGTCAAGGTCACCGTCTCGGGCAAGGACGGCGAGGAAGTGCTGGAAGCCGAGCAGGTGCTGATAGCCCCCGGCTTCACGCCCAATTCCAGCGACCTCGGATTAGAGGAAGTTGGCGTCAAATTGGGCGAGCGTGGTGTTATCGAGATCGATGAGCGTATGGCGACCAGCGTGCCCGGTATCTGGGCGATTGGCGATGTTACCGGTAAGCTCATGCTGGCGCATGCCGGTATGGCCCAGGGTGTGGTGGCTGCCGAGAGCATTGGCGGAGTGGAAACGACCACCCTCAATTACCAGATGATGCCCAAAGCCACTTATTGCCATCCGCAGGTGGCCTCTTTCGGGATGACCGAGAAGCAAGCCCAGGAAGCGGGTTACGAGGTCAAGGTGGGACGCTTTAACTTCATGGCCAACGGCAAAGCCCTCGGTATGGGTGACTATGCCGGGTGGGCCAAGCTGGTCACCGATGCCAAATATGGCGAGATCCTGGGGGCACATCTGATTGGCCCGGAGGTCACCGAACTGCTGGCCGAGTTGACCCTGGCGCAGATGATGGAGATGACACCTGCCGAGATCGCCCGCAACGTGCACGCCCACCCCACCCTCACGGAGATCCTCAACGACATCGCTGAGGACGCCGAAGGGCATCTCATCCACGGCTGATCGAAAACTCCAAACCAACCCAAAGGACGGCATTGAGCCGTCCTTTTTTGTATCTCAAAAATGAAAGCAACCACAGATGAACGCGGATAAACACAGAAAGAGGTTGTCTTGTGGAAGGCAATCCCAATTCCATTTGCCAGCGTAGAGTTTGCGTAGCAAACTCAACAGCTACGCTGTTGACTACTTGACAAGAATATGCTCGTTAGATAAAATGCAACAATAATGTTGCATATACAGGAGGCAGAGAAATGAGTACAGGCAGAGCCATAACCGCATTGGTGGTCGGATTTTTACTGAGTAATATCCTCACGACCATCTATTACATCGTCACCGCCAGCATGAATACCGTGCCCTTCCAACGCGAACAGCAGGTCTTCATCGGGCTGTTCCTCACACACTTCATTTTCGTGGGCATCATGGTCTACATGTACCCACGCTGGTCTCGCTCAGTCGATAGCGCCGTGGCCCAGGGCGCCTTGTTCGGGGCGCTGATGGCTGCCATGATGTTCATCCCCCAGGCGGTGCTGGTACGCTCCATCTGGACGGTGGACTTTAACGCCATCTTCGCAGCTAACATCGTAGCACACACCGTCATCGGTGCAATTGTAGGCATTGCCATTGCCCTGATCCACTCCCGCGGCTCCAGCCCTGCCACAGCCTGAGGTATCCACATGGACGTACGCTTAGATCGCTTTTACAACCACCCCATCGAACGTGTGTGGGAAGTGCTGACCACCGAAGATAAGCTGGCCCAGTGGTGGCAGTCTGCCGATTTCAAGCCCGAGGTCGGGTACAAATTCACCATCAAGGACGAGCCGCAGGGCGGTTGGGATGGCACCCTGCAAGGCGAAGTGCTGACAGCCGACCAACCCCACACCCTCGAATATACCTGGCATGGCGACCAGATGAACAACGTCACCGTGGTCAAGTGGATATTGGAAAGTGAGGGTGAGGGCACACGCCTGCGCCTGGAACATACCGGCTTTAAGGGCCTTAAGGACTCGGTGATCGGCTTTTTCCACCGCTCCGGCTGGGGCAAATACCTCGACCATCTTGCCGGGCAGATGGCCGCTGTGCAGGCATGAACACCACCAAACAGGCTGACGTCTTCCAAGCCATCGCCTCGCCCCTGCGTCGCGACATACTGCACAAACTGGCCCTCTCCGGCGACCAGTCCATTACGACCATCAGCGAGGACTTTGCCGTCTCGCGGCAGGCCGTCACCCGCCATTTGAGCGTGCTGGCGGATGCGGGCGTGGTGCAGATACACAAACAGGGCCGCGAGCAGATCTGCGCGCTGCATGCGGACGCGCTGGTGCAGGTGGCTGAGTGGGTCTCGTTCTATCGCCAGTTCTGGGATCGCAAGCTGGATGCCATTGGGGATGTGTTGGATGGGGAGTGACACACTTTTTGGATTTCTGGCTGAACATCTCCTCCACAGCTGAAATGGTCAAGTTTGCTATCCACACGGGTTTGACGAGGGCGTGACTCGCTCTCCTAAACAAAAAGGCGGCCATAAGGCCGCCTTTTTAAAAACTACTTTATAGTTCCTATCTAGCCTGTCGCGCCTTCCGCGGCCAATTGGATTTCGCCCTGCGCCTCCACCTGGGCGCGTGACTCTCTCACGTTCAGGCGAGTCGTCAAATACAGCGCGATCAGCAGCATCAAGATCTCAATGGCAAAAACCACGGAATAGGAAATAAAGGCATTGCCATTGGTCACTGATTGCATGATGTCTACGACCGCACCGCCCATGACACTACCCAATGCGCGTCCCAGTAGGTTGGCAAAGCCCCACACCCCCATCAACAAACCGGCGCGGATCTCTGTAGTGAAGCTGACCACCCCGGCGAGCATACCCGCTCCCGCCAGGCCGGTGCCCAGGCCCATGGCCAGCACCAGGTTGTTGAACATGGCTGCATTGCCGCTGGCCCCTGAGGCGATGACACCGATAAAGACCAAAATGCTAGTGATCATACCTGTACGCATGAGGGTCATGTAGCCCAGCCAGCGCAGCAGGATGATGCCTGACAGCAGCATGGAGATCATCACACCGACACCCCAGAATGCAGTTAGACGGGTGGTGTCGCCCACCGACATGTTGAGGGTCAGCGCTCCATAGGGCTCCAGCAAAACGTCCTGGGCCAGTGTACCGATAAAGGTAAACAAGACCAGCACAAAGAACAGGCGCACCTGGCGGTCACCGACAACCACCTCGCGCATCACCTGCGTAAAGGGCAGTTTGCGAGCTTTTTCGGCCGTGGCGTTGAGGTCTTCCTTGCGCGGCTCGTTAGCCAGGGCAGCGAAGATGGACAGCAACAGCACGATGGTGGCCACCGCGATGGTGACCATCAGCAGGCGGGCAGGCTCAAAGTTCTCTAATGCACTGCCCAGGCCACCCGCTCCGGCCACCAAACCCAGCAGGGTCGCCACTTCGTACAGTGTGATGGCGCGCTGGCGGGCCTTCTCGTCGAATTTTTCCGTGAGCAAGGCCTGGAAGGTGTTATGACCCAGGTTGCGGCCAAAGCCAAAGAGCACAAAGGCTACCAACAAACCGAGGATCAGGCTCCCACTGCTGGGTTGGCCGTGGACCATGAGGGCCACGGCCATGATGGCACCCAGGCCAGTGACCAAAGCCCCCAGGATGATGTAGGGTTCACGGCGTTTGCCAAAAATAGGGAAGCCATCCGAGCGATAGCCCAGCCAAACACGGATGGGCGAAACAAGCAGGGGGATGGCGAAAAAGATGCCGACCATGGTGGCGGCAAAGCCCAACTCGGCGATCATGATGCGGTTGAGTGTGCCGCCAATGAGCGCGCCCGTGAGGCCGTAGCCAATAGGGAACAGCGCCAGGCGTAGGACGTTGATGATGCGAAGGGTGGTTTTCATACAAGTAGCTCCTCGTGTTGCAGGGATTTGAGAAAATGCAGTGCTTTGGTAGCCGTGTCACGCCCCTGGCGGATGCAATCGGGCACGCCGATGCCGCGATACGAACTGCCCGTGACATACAGACCGGATGGCAGGACCTCCTCGATCTCTGCCACCTTATTCAAGTGCCCCACCTCAGCCTGAGGGAAGCTATCCAGCCACTGGAAAGGCCAGGTCGCGACGGGTTCGGCTTCAATATTCAACAGTTCAGCCAACTCGCCCTGCACCTGTGTACAAAGCTCATCTTGATTCAGTTCCACCAAATGGGGCGCGGTGCCCCCAAAAAAGACGCGCAGCAGTACGTAGCCCTGTGGGGCACGTTGCGGCATTTTGGCGGTGGTAAAGGTGACGGCGTCGATGAGGCGTTCTTCGCGGCGGGGGATCATCAGGCCGTTGATCTTTAGATCTGGGGGCAGGTCGCTCTGTCTATAGGCCAGCGTGATGGTGCCGATGTTTTTATGGGGAATTTCTTGGAGGAGTCTGGTGGCATCAGGGGCCGCCTTAGCCAGCAGTTTGGTGCTGGCATTAGCCGGGGAGGCGAGGATAACGGCGTCGGCTTGCAAGGGTTCTCCTTCAGCCAAGACTACTTCATAGCCTGTATCTGTGGTTTGTATATCCTGAACCTCAGTACCTGAATACAAATCGGCATCCAACTGCTCGACAAGCGTATCGATCAGCACCTGGGCACCATTTGCAAGGGTAACAAAACGCGGTGGTTTCTCAGTGCCATTGGTTTTGTTCTTGCGAGCGGCACGCATGCGGCGAAAAGCAGCCTTAAAGAGGCTGCCCGCCTCGGCTTCCATCTCACGCATGATGGGCGAGGTGGTCAGGATGCTCTGTTTTTCGGGGTCGGTGTTGTAGATACCGGCCAGGATGGGACCGACCATTTTACGGCTGGCTTCGTAACCCAGGCGGCGGCCGGCAAACTCGGCCAGTGATTCGTCGAGGTCATCCTCTTTGGGCGAGATAAAAGGCTCTGCCAGCAGACGGGCTTTGCCGCGCAGGGACATGAGCGATGAGGTCAAAAATGCGATGGGGGAGAGAGGCACGCGTACAGGTTTCCCGCCATCCAGCACGAACATGTTGCGAGTTTCACTGCCGGGGTCAAAGAGCTTATCCTCGATGCCCAGTTCGTGAGCTAAATCCCAGACCTCGGGCTTGCGCGTGACAAAAGACTCCGGGCCGCCATCAATGACGAACTGGCCGCCATTGGGGCCGGGTGCGGTATGCGTGACAACCTTGCCACCCCAGCGTTTTTCCTTTTCCAGTATAGTGATCTTCAAGTCTGGATGAGCGGTCTGCAATTCCCAGGCGACGCTTAAGCCAGTGATGCCACCCCCAATGATGACAACTTGGGTGGGTGGTTTCGTTGTAGTTTGCATAGTGGTCTCTTCAGTTCTCTAACCAGTCCCCTAAGTGGTGAATGGCGACATGCGTCAGTGCCTCAATGTGGTCTGCACTGTCATTCAAGGCAGGGATGTATTGGAAAGCCTTCCCGCCTGCCTCGATATAAGTATGTTGACCCTCGTTGCCGATCTCGTCGATGGTCTCCAGGCAATCAGCGGCAAAGCCGGGACATAGCACGCTGACGCCTCCGAGGTTACTTTCTCCCAGGCTTACCAGGGTTTCATCGGTATAAGGTTGCAACCATTCTTCCGGGCCAAAGCGCGATTGGAAAGCGTAGCTCCATTCATCTTCCGAGAGGCCCAGTTCATTAGCCAGTAATTCAGAGGTATGGATACACTGCTCCAAATAGGGATCCCCGTTGCGTGTATAACGTTGGGGCACACCGTGATATGAAAAGAGTAGCTTGTTGCCATTTGTCTTTTCGGTACGGATGAATTGCGCTAAAGCCTCAATGTATTTGGGGTGGTCGTGATAATCATGTACCCAGCGCAGTTCAGGCTGTTTACCCCATTGATGTATCTCTGCGTGGACAGCGTCAATCGTGGTTTCAGTGGTGGTCTGGCTGTATTGGGGAAACAAGGGCAGCACGAGAATTTGATCGATACCTTGTTCTTGGAAGCTCTGCAAGGCTGCCTCAATCGAGGGCTGTCCATAACGCATACCAATACGGACTGTCACAGGGATATCCAGCTGGCTGGATAAACTTTGTTCTAAGCTTGATGCAATGTTTTCTGTGATTTTCAGAAGTGGGGAGCCATCTTCCGTCCAGATGCGCTGGTACATATGAGCCGACTTCCTGGGGCGCACCCTGAGGATGATCCCGTGCAGCAGGGGCAGCCAGAACCAGCGCGGGTAGTCGATCACTTTTTTGTCGGCGAGGAACTCGGCGAGGAAATTGCGTAAGGCGTGGGGGGTTGGGGCATCGGGGGTACCCACGTTGGTGACAAGTACCCCTATCGGCGTTGTAGATTGGTGAGCCAAAACGTCACTCCAATAATGAAGATTTCGCTCTCAGTGTATGCGCGCTAAATTGGACTGTATATATAGGTTTTGGTACATTCCCACCTGGCAAATGTCATTACATATTCGGGACAAGAATTGTCTTATTCAGGCCATTTGTCCCCTTGTCTGATTTCTAAAATTCCTCTACCTCAATGAGTTCCTGGAATAAGATCCAGTTGCCCTTACGGTTATCAATGTCTTTCGGGGCGCGGTCATAATAAAGTTCAAATATCTGACCGTTATCTGTTTGCACACGGAAATAAAAACGTCCCACACCCCATGAGCCCCTGCGAGCTGCTTTACGCAGGTTGGCCGGTTTCATCGTGTGTTGCATCGAGCCTCGGCGAGAATAATCGCGCCACTGCTCTAAGAGTCTCAAAAAGCGATACGCGTCGCCCCGCCAGACGAAACCGTTCGGGCAGGGCGGCTTCTTTTCCAGCGGGGGGGCTTATCGAATTGTATTTCTATGGGTTCGGCAATGAAGCCTTTTGATTTGAATGGCACACAGGGAGTCTACCAGACCAGGTATTACCAGATTCCTGGAATTAGCCTGTAGCGGGTTTGTTGTGTAAATTCTTTATAGCCTGCAAGCTCAGTTTGCAAAGTGCGGTCTTCAAGGGCTGTACGCAGCACAAAGAGGGCGGCCATCAGAATTCCGGGTAGCAAAGCCCACCAGGAATCCAGGAAAAGCGGCGCCCCCAGACCGAAGAACAGTGTGGCAGTGTACATAGGGTGGCGTACATATTGGTAAGGGCCGCTGGTCGCCACTTGCTGCGATCTGTCATCCTGAATGCGCACCACCCCCGAGGCGTAGGGGTTGTTCTTCAGTGCCCATAGCGGGAGGAGGTAAGCAGGGATAATCAAGATAAATCCCAGCCAGAGGGCCCAATCGGGCAATAGGGTCCAACTGTAGCGGTGATCCAATCCGGCCACAAGGTACAGGCCGATGAGCAAGAGGAAATACAGCCGTAAAATCAGGCCGTCCCAACTTTTCTGGTCTTCTTTTTGTAATGAAGTGGCGCGTTCTTCTAATAGTTCAGGGGCATTGCGCAGACCCCAGGGAATGAAGAAAGCGTAATAGAGGGCGTAAAGACCCAGAATGATCCAGGGCTGCGGCCAGGCCAGGTCGCCAGAGGGGATAAAAAGACTGCCACCGGTTATCAGTACGATACCTAGAACGTTGCGTAAACCTTTCCTGAGGATCAAGTCCTTGTCGACAGTGGTTGCTTGTTGTGTTGTGTTCATAGGTTGCTCCTTTAAAAAGCTCTAATCCCATCTTCGCTCCGGGTATGTAGCTTATCAATCCAGGTTTCTATGATGTTCGTGTTACCAGACTCCCGGAATTAGACGGTAGCGGACGGTTTGCGCGTAAGCCTGGTACCCATCCAATTCTTCCTGTAGAGTGCGGTCTTCCAACGCAGTGCGGATAATAAACACCAGGATGGATAAGACGACTGGGATATACATCCACCAGGACCCCAGAATGAGAGGCGTTGCCATAGAACCCAGCATCATGCTGGTGTACATGGGGTGGCGGACATAGCGGTAAGGCCCTGTCGATGCAACGGTGTGCCCACGCTCTGTTTGCACGGCAACCTTTTGGGAAAGGAAATCATTGTGCATCATGGTCCAGATGATGATGATGTAGGCAAACACGGCCACGGGAATAGCAGCGAGGTGCAGCCAGAGCGGCATGCTGGACCAGCCAAAACGACCGGCATCCAGGCCCGCCAGGATCATGCTTGCCAATGTGAGGGACGTGAAGATGCGCACGATGATTTTGTCCCAACCTTTTTGATCTTCTGGGGTGCGGCCACGCTCGTTGACTACCTCGGGATTGGTGCGCAAGATAACCACGGCATTAACCACTAATACAGCGGTGTAGATGCCAAGATAAACCCAGGCCCATATCCAGGTCAGACGGCCTGCAGATGCAAACAATAAGACACCATAGAGGAAAATAACGGCAAAGACGGTGATAATGCGTTTGACGCCATCCTTGTTCAGGGTGGCTTTTTGGGTTTGGGCAGGGATGTTCGTTTGTGTGGTCATAACGACCTCCAGTCTAGCTTCAATAAGCCAAATAATTTAATTTGCCGAAAAACTAAATTAGTTTAGACTAAATATGTAACACTTGTCAAGGGACATTTGTCCCCAAGGCCAATTAGGCGAAGCACGCTTCGCCTATGCATTCATGTAATTGGAAATAAACAGCAGGATATTATGCTAGTAGATGTTTGTAGAACTCTTCTGCTTTGTGCATGACCGCCCCATACTCGGCGCGTTCCCGAACGAGTGCCAGGTTCTTGGTCTGTGCTACCTGTCTTAGTGCGTCATCCTGCAAGCCTCTGACGATGGTGGCTGCCAGGGCCTGGGGATCACCGGGATCGACCAACAAACCATTGTCACCATCTTTGATCCACTCACGCAGCGAAGCGATATCGCCCGCCACGGGGAAACAGCCGCAAGCCATGCCTTCCAGCAGGGTGTTGGGCGTGCCGTCGTGCTCGCTGGGCGAAACAGCTACCCTGGCCCCACGGAACAATTCAGCCATCTCAGCACGGCTGACCTTGGGAAGCATTTCCACTGCATCGCCGATGCCCAAAGCCATCACTAGGTTTTCCGCCTCTGGCTCGCCCTGCATGGTAGGGCACACAAAACGCGCCTCTGGGACTTGTTTGAGTACTAACGGGATAGCTTTAAAAAAGGTGTCGTTGCGTACGTAGGCACGCAGGCCGCGCGGGTTGATGATGGTGGGGCCTGGTGATTTATCAGGAGGATAAAATATATCCAGTTGGATGCCGCCTGCCCCAGGCAACACGATGCCCGGTTTTGTGGATTCAAAGCCCCAGTCGCTGGCTAATAGTAAATCCCGTTCTGTATCGCTGTGTAAGGCATCTGCGCGATTCAGCGCGCGGCGTGTAGCCTGGCGCATCCAGGGGGTGGAGCGGGCATGCAGGGTGAAGTCATTGCCCCACACCGAGATCAGCAATGGGGCCTTCGGATTGGCGGTGGCGGCTAGCATGCCCTCGTAAGGAATGCGCATAGCGTGCACCAACTCTGGCTGCACATCATCAAAAACTGCTTGTAAAGTCTCTGCTGCACCGGGGAGGGTCATTGGTCCCAGCCATTGGCGGATGCGTGTGCGTAAGCCGGTAGGAATCAGGTTGCGAATGCCGGCATTGCCTTGCTGAACACCGTCCCTGGCCCCACTGAAGGCAACGGGAGTGACGTGCAAAGAAGCCAGTTCGAGTTCGGGCTGGCAGGAAAAGGTGGAGGCCAGGTGCACCTCGTGCCCACTTTCCACGAAATAACGCATCCAGTTCAGCGCGATGGGAGAGCGCCCATCGGCCACAAAGAGTAAACGCATTTATCCGTTGAGGAGTTTGTCCAGGAAGCCGCCCAGCCCTTTGTTCTCTTGCAGCTTGGCGTTGGGGAAGGTTTGGGCTAGTTGGATCTCGTCATTGGCATTGAGTTGGGGGATCTCAAGGCGGATGCGTTGGCCGCGGTCGTTCTCTACACGCAGCAGGGTCCATTCGCCCTCGACGGCGCGTTTGACCACGATATTCTTGACGGCGTGGTTGGGCATCAGGATGCAGGTGTCGCCATCTTCTACCACCACACGTTTGTTGGTCACGGCCACACGGCGCAGGACTGTGTGGGTGGCTTCGCCTTCACGTCCAGGGTCCTGGGCATCGACGAACAATTTGCTGTTCTCCGTACTGATGGCAGGGCCGAAAACTACTTCTTCATTGTCTTCAAACTTGGCTTTACGAAATCCGTGCATATTGACCACCTCCTCACAAGTTGGTCACCTGCAATAATACCGCAACAAAGGTGGCGGCCATAGCTTCAATGTTGATCTCTTCTCTGGTGATGCGATAGGATGCTGCGCCCATCTTCCTCAAACGTGGGATGTCACTCAGGGCATCCTGCAGGCTTTGGCTCAATGACGCCACATTGCCGGGGGGCACAAGCCAGCCATTTTCGGGTCGCACCAGGTCGTTTTGGGTGCCGTCACCCTCGGCCACGATGACGGGTAGGGCGTGGCTCATGGCCTGCTGTACGGCCAGTCCGCCCGTGCCGGGCAGTACGAAGAGATCGGCAGCCTTGAAAAACTCATCGAGGGCCTCACCGTGTTTCGCCCCGAGGAACTTTGCCTTTGGATATATAGTCTTTGCAAGCTCTTCAAATTCCTGCCGGGCAGGGCCGTCACCAACGATATGTAGGTCAGGTTGGATTTCCTCGGGTAATTGGGCACAGGCCTGGAACAATAGATCAAGACGTTTGCGGGTTTGGAGGCGGCCTACAAAGAGAACGGTAGCTTTATCACTGATTGTGTTTGGGCGCTCTGGCTGTACGTGTTGTGGCGGTGGGGCCACGGCGTTGTGGGCCACAAAGATCTTGTCAGTGGGCATACCCAAAGCGCGGTATTGCTCCGCGCCACGTTCGCTGTAGGCGATGATGGCATCCAGTTGCGATAGAAAATGCACGCGCCGACGCTGACGAATAGCAGCAAGCGGCCCTTGTAGGGGCGGTGCCCCCAGTCCCCAACCGATCACGGGGCGTCCGCGAGTGTGCATCCAATTAATCGCCTGCTGGGTGCTGAGATAACGGGGGTTGGCTTCCACGATCAGGGCTGCAGCATCGGTTTCTTCGAGCCAGTCGAGCAAACCACGTTGCCAGCATAAATAGAAGGGACCAGTAAAGAAGTGCAGGTTCTGGGTCGGGCGGTAAGTGGCGACTTGCAACTGCTCTGTAGTGGCAATGGACTCGTTGGGGCGCGGCTGGCCTGCCAATAAACTCAGGCCGCCTTCGCAGCGCTGAGCCAGGGTATCAAAGAAGGGGGCGCGGTAGTTGGGCAGGACGCGTTGCTGTAAAGCCACTGCCCCCGGAAAGGTCTTCATGCAGACGGCCTCGCCACAAGGTAGGCTTTCCAATCGAGATCTTCAAAGGCAGTGATAGCTGGATAGCCGCGCTGCATAATATGTAATGAATAACCGTGCTCTGTGAGGGTGTCCCAGACTACGCGGGCTGCTTCGGGGCCGTGCAATTCAATGAAAAGCACTGGCTTGGCTTCAGCCAGCAAACGTTGCATGCCGGGCATGGCTAATACTTCGCCGCCCTCAATATCCAGTTTGATCACATCAGGAGGAGGGTTATCCTGCACGTAAACGAAGTCATCCAGCGATGTGCCGGAGATGCTCAAGGTTTCCTGGTATTGTTCTTCACGTCCGGCGGAACCTGCAGCTTTGCCCATACCCCCGGAGGCATGCACGAGGAATTCAACACTGCGCGGTGTATCAACCACAGCCTTAGGTACCAACCGGACGTTTCCCAGGCGAGGGTTCAAACTCAGGTTGGATTCGATGCGGACAAGGTTGTCAGGCAGGGCCTCGAAGCTGATTACGCGTCCCTCCGGGCCAACGTGGCGGGCTAGCATCAAACTGACGTAACCGATGTTAGCGCCCACGTCGTAAGCAACATCACCAGGTTTGACGAAGTCTTTGATGGCAGCCTGCAATTCCGGCTCATAGGTTCCCAGCCAGTAATCTTTTTGACTGTGCATATCCAGTAACAGCTTCACGCCTTTGAGTTCACCCGCGGCCACTTCCACCTGACTTAAGCTTTGCGGCGCGGCGCGGTTGAGCAGCTTGCGCAAGCCCCCGGCAAAGGGCAAGCGGTACAGGGCGCGCTTGAGGGGCATGGGTAGGACGCGGGCGGAGAAGGAGGCGAGGGAAAGGATAGGGTTTGCCATGACAGTGTTTTTAGACTCTAACGCCCAGGTCTTGAAAAGCACGCAAGTAAAAGGTGACCATCTTCTCCAGGTCAAATTCGTACTCAGCGCGGCGGCGGGCAGCTTCACGGAAGGGCTGGTTGTTGAGCATTATCTCTGCTGCGGCATCTACCAATGCAGGTACATTGGGCGTATCCAACTGCCAGGGATTGCCTCCATAGTCCACCACGCGCCCGGCGTTTTTTTGCACCAGTTCTGGCACGCCACCGGTAGCGAAAGCTGCCACAGGTAAGCCGCAGGCCAGGGCTTCGACCACCGAGTTGGGACAGGCAGCGTTGATGTCGGAGGAGTAGAGTAAATGGGCAGAACGGTCGATGGCGGGGATGTCATCCTGGGCAACTTGCCCGGCCCAGACGATAGGGGTGTTCGCTTGCGCATCCCAGCGTGCTTTGACCGCGCCGGCGACTCGACCCACAACCATCAGTTCAATTGGCTTGTCCACTTTGTCTTTCAGCCCCTCCGCCAGGCCCACGGCGGTTCCCAGGCCCATTTCGTAGCCGCCCATCAGGCTGCCTTCCACCAGCAACAGGCGGTATCTATCCTGTGGGCGTTCATGTGGACCATCCGGTGAATAGATGTCAAGATCTACGCCGTTGTAGACGACCCTGTGGTGCACGTTCGCCTGTCCATATCGTTCGGCCCACCAGCCCTGCACAAACTTGCTCTGGTAGATGATTGAACTGGCTAAATTGCGCCGAATGAAGTTGAGCAGCCAATTGCCGTATTCGGCGCGCAAGTAGTGACGCAGGCCAGTGGGTGTCTTTCTGTGTAGCCAGTTCATGCCGTTGAGGCGCTGCACGATGGGAATGCCTTTACGCCTGGCGCGCCATAAGCCAGGCAGGTCGCGCGTACCGCCAATTACCAGCACGCCGTCGTAAGGCTCATCGCGCAGATCATAGCTCACGGCAATGCCGCGCTTTTCCAGGCCAGCGGCGAATTTGTGCTGAAAGCTGACCATGCCGCCCACGCCGGAGACTCGTGGGACGAGTGCCAGTCGGGTGTCTTTGCGAATCTTCATTGAAGGGGGAGTTTACTTTGTTATTTGCAGAAAGTGTATAGGATACGCTACTTCTTTTAGAATTCTTATTACCTCAGGTGACCTATAATTGGGAAGTCAATGGCTTTGAGAATATGAGCTTGTTTCCCTGAGGAGGAAATATGTCAAGCAGAGAAGTATCCTTTTTCGGTCTGAGTGTCAAAACTATCGTCGTACATACCTTAACCTATTTTTTGGTTGGCCTAATCGCTTCGACTGTTTTTAATTATGCTGAGCTGTTCACCCAAACCCAATTATCCAGTTTCATGCGTCCCGTCGAGGAGCCGATCGTCGCGTTAGGCCCTGCCTTGCAGTTCATACGCGGTATCCTGTTTGCGACAGCTTTTTATCCTTTGCGCGAAATCCTGTTCGGACGCAAAAATGGTTGGCTGTTCATCTGGCTGTTGCTTGTCACATTGGGCATCCTCTCCACGTTCGGTCCCTCTCCCGGCTCGGTTGAGGGTGTGATTTATACTACCCTGCCTATCGCGGAACAGTTCTCTGGTGGATTTCTTGAGGTGCTGACCCAGTCTTTCCTTTTGTCTGCCGTACTGTTTTATTGGGTCAACAATCCTGATAAACGCTGGCTGAACTGGCTATTGTGGATTCTGTACGCACTGGTTCTATTCATGTCTGTCGCTGGCTACTTCTTTTTACTTGGCGGTAGCTAGCCGACATTTACCTCTAAAAGCCTGACCTCGATCCAGGCCGGCTCTTGATTCTTCAGTGTGCCAAAGCCCAGCTTGCCATTTGGTGGCAGGGCGGCGTATTGGTTGTCAATCCATAACACAAAACCGAGTGGGCGGTAGGGGGCGATGGCCGTTTGAAAAACAGATTGCCCGTTGACCTCAAACTGTACCTGTTGTTCGCGCCAGTGCAGCGAGTAGGAATGCCAGTCTGTCACATCCATGTCGAGTTGGTGGGCATCCTGCCGGATAAAAGCGCGCGCCAGACGGCGAACGAGCCGTGTGGTCGGTGGCCAGGCCATAAAAGGGAGTGCAGGGCTGGCCAATGCGAGCAGCGGCGCGGGCAGGGGGCGGGAGCGGAAGGTGGCAGCCAAGGCACCCTGTGCCGGGATGTCATCTCGCAACGAGAGATAGTTGGGAGGCGAGGCGAAAAAGAACCAGGCCGCGTTAGGCGGGGCAGGCAAGCGCCGCATGCCACCGCCGAAGCCCAGTGACAAACTGAAAGGGTCATTCCATAATCCAAAGCCCCAGGTGCCAGGGATAGTTTGATGTGAGGCGCGCGCTTCGAGGCTCAGGCTTATGCCTGGCTGCCAGGGAAATTGTTTGCGCGATAAGTCGGCGTAATCATCCAACTGTGCCAGTCTGTAGCTGCCCTTTTCCCCGGCGGGAATTTCCAGCCGCCAGCCGTTCTCGATTTCCGTTATCGTCCCGCCATTGGCTACCAGTGGTTGTGTGTTGAGGTTTGCCACCGTCGTATTATACGGGCTGAGTGATATAATCAGTGTGTACAAGAACGGAGGTTCTATGGAAATAACCTGGTACGGACACTCGTGTTTCCGTATTACAGAACGCAATATGGCCTCGGTGGTCACGGATCCTTACGATCACAGCGAGGTAGGCTATGCGGCCCTCAAACTCAAGAGCGACATCGTCACTATGAGCCAGGATGACCCGGCGCATAACTTTGCCAAGGGTGTTAAGGGTGCGTCCTGGGAGATTAACGGGCCGGGCGAATATGAGATCGGCGGGGTGTTCCTCACAGCAGTAGCGTCGGGCAACGACAAGAAGAATGGGGCGCGTAATTTGGTGTGCGTGCTCGATTACAATGGCGTGACCGTGGCGCATCTTGGCAATCTAAGTACGGTGCCCAGCAAAGCCCAGATCGAAGCGCTGGGTAGTGTGCAAGTGGCCTTAGTGCCCGTCGGTGGGGGCGCCAGCCTGAATGCCGCTAAAGCGGCTGAGGTCATCAGCCTGATCGAACCGGGTATTGTCGTGCCCATGCATTATCTGACACCCAAGAGTAAGACCAAATTGAACAAGATCGACCAATTCCTCAAAGAGATGGGTGTTGGTAAAAAAGTTGATACCGAAGATTCTCTTAAGGTGACCAGCAGTTCGGTACCTGAAGAAACCCGTGTGGTGGTGCTTAATCCTGCTGTATAACAAGGCGGCCCCGTGTCTGGTGTAAAAGTGCTCATGAGTTGGGACATACTGCCCGGCCGTGAAGAAGATTATTTCGAATTCCACATTCGCAAGTTCGTACCCACGCTTGAAAAGATGGGGCTGAACTTGAGCGAAGCCTGGCTAACGGTATATGGCGAACAACCGCGTATGCTGGCCGAGGCCCTCATGCCCAGCATGGGTTCGGTGCAGCGCGTATTACGTTCGAATGATTGGGACGAGTTGGGCCTGGAATTGGATGACTTCGTGGAGAACTTCAACTACAAGGTCGTCAAGGCCAAAGGTAGTTTCCAGATGTAACCGTATTGTTGATTCTGGATAAAAGATTGACGAATACCAATGCGTACACTTGAAGACAAGGTACGCATTACTTTTTTGTATTGATGGATAAATGCCCAAGAAACGCAGCCTGACGAAAAAACTGCTCACCTGGTACCGAGCCAACAAGCGCAGCATGCCCTGGCGTGACCACCCAGACCCCTATGCCGTGTGGGTTTCGGAGATCATGCTGCAGCAGACGCGTGTAGAAACGGTGGTGCCATATTTCGAACGCTGGATGATGCGCTTTACCACGATCGGTAAATTGGCCGCGGCTTCGCAACAGGATGTGTTGAATTTATGGGAGGGTTTGGGCTATTACAGCCGGGCGCGTAACCTGCACAAAGCTGCTCAGGTGGTTGTTGATGAGCATCAAGGCGCGTTGCCGGCGGACTTATCTGCGCTGCAAAAGTTGCCCGGCGTCGGGCGTTACACGGCGGGGGCTATCGCTTCATTGGGTTTTGGCCTGGATGCCCCGGTGGTGGATGGCAACATCAAGCGCGTATTGGCGCGCATCTTTAACGTGGAAGAAGCGGTGGACACGACTGTGGGTGAGAAGCGCATCTGGGCGTTGGCTGAAGAGTATTTGCCGGGGGGGGAGGCCAAAGACTACAACCAGGCCTTGATGGAGTTGGGGGCCACGATTTGTACACCACGTAACCCAAAATGCGAAACTTGCCCGGTAAATACCATTTGTGAGGCCAATAAGCTCGACTTGCAAGGAGAACGCCCGGTTACCAAACCCAAAGCCGAGGTGCCACATTACACGGTGGCTGCGGCAGTCATTCAAAAGCGCGGCCGGGTGCTGCTGGCCCAACGCCCAGCGGATGGGTTATTGGGTGGTATGTGGGAGTATCCTGGCGGTAAGCAAGAAGATGGCGAAAGTTTGCCCGTTTGTCTGCGTCGTGAGATTCGGGAAGAATTGGGCGTGAAGATAAAGGTTGGAGAAGAACTGGGTTTGTACCGGCATGCTTATTCCCATTTCCGTGTGACGTTACATGCCTTTTTGTGTGAACTGAAAGTTGGCAAACCGAAAGCTATTGAAGCTCAAGCTATAAAATGGGTGTGGCTGAAGGACCTGGGTGACTATCCGATGGGGAAATTGGATCGGATGATTTCGGAGACTATAGTGGCGAAAAGATAATGGGGATGAACCGGTAATTGGTTACTGGTTACTGGTAATTCTTTCATGGTTAAATAGATTTAATGGCAACACCCAAATTCCAGCGCACCGTTGAGGACTTTACCTGTGAGAATTGTGGTCACGAGGTCTCAGGCAGCGGCTATACCAACCATTGCCCAAAGTGCCTGTGGAGTAAACATGTAGATGTCAATCCCGGTGATCGCGCCGCGGAGTGTTGCGGCTTGATGCGACCTGTTGCGGTTGAGGTGCGTGGTGATGAGTATCGCATTCTGCAACGCTGTGAAAAATGTAGCCACAAACGCTGGAATAAGGCCAGCCCAAAAGATGATTTTGAAGCCTTGCTGGCTTTGGCCAAAGATAGTGGCCTGCCATGAAAGAAGCTCCCAAGTACCTCAAACGCCGCAAACGCATGGTGGCCGAACAGCTTGAAGGGCGGCGCATTGTCAACCAGCGTGTGCTGGATGCTTTCCTGGCAGTCCCTCGCCAATTATTTGTAAACTCTGAAGACCAATCGAAAGCCTACCATGACCAGCCACTGCGTATCGCTGCGGGGCAGACCATTTCGCAGCCCTACATTGTAGCTTTGATGACGCAATTGCTGAACTTGCAGGGGGAGGAAAAAGTGCTTGAGGTGGGCACTGGCTCCGGTTACCAGACGGCCTTGCTGGCACACCTGGCAGGGGAGGTGCACAGCATTGAATTGCACCTCGAACTGGTAAAGCAGGCTAAAGCTACCCTGAGTAGTTTGGGTTTGGAGAACGTGCGGGTGTACGAGGGTGACGGCTCACACGGCTTGCCAGATGAAGCGCCCTTTGATGCCATTTTGGCCGCGGCTGCAGCCCCACGAGTGCCGCAACCCCTGTTAGATCAACTAACGAATGGGGGCCGTCTCATTCTGCCGGTGGGGGATGCCCAACAGCAGGTCCTGCAGCGCTGGGTACGCTATGGGGACAAATTCAATTTCGAGGATGTCGTGCCGGTAGCTTTTGTGCCATTGCGCGGCGAGCAGGGCTGGAGCAAAGAGGGTTGGGAAGACAGCCGCGATACATAAAAAGGCATTTTCAAGCCACTCCTAAAAAGCCTAAGATCAATATAAGTACGAATACGTAGACCATGAAGAGCGGCAGCCACAACAATGGCAGAATGGCATCGACCCAGGCAGGTAGTTTCGGCTTAGGTATTGGGGGCAGTTTGTTGACCAGCCAGGCTGAGGGCAACAGCATGGAACTATACACCAGGATGAATTGCCAGAACGCGATCAGCCCCAACAAGAGCCAGTAGACTGGGTTGATGACCTGGGTGTTGCCATCCAGAAACAGGCTGATGAATGGGCCAACGAAGCCATCACCACCCAATTCATAGAGGCCCCCTAGCAACAAGACCGTGCCGGCAGAAAAGCGCCGCCGGTGTTGCACCCATACGAAAGTTGCCACCATGGGGATATACCAGGGCATAGTGATCAGCAGGTCGATGAGGAGATTGGGGTGAGCGGCGATACCTTCCGCCCCGGTCAACATCTCAAAAAACCAAAAGATGGTTTCTACAATGGCTGCATTCAGGATGCCCAATAACACGGCACTGACTCGCGGCATCAGACCCAGGATTGGTAGCCATAGTGGGCGTGTGACCCATAAGACCACCGTATAAGCGCCACTGGTGGCAATGGACAAAAACATGGCATTATTGTGTGGGGTAGGCTCGATGATGGCGGCGAGGATAAGCACGAACAGCCCCCAGGATATGCCAGCAATCAGCACTGCACGGCGTAACCATTGCCATAGTGGAAGTCGATTTGTAAGTGCACTTGGAGCTTTTTCCAGGTCTTTTGTTATTGATCCCGCTTGTGTCATCGTCGATCCCTTTTTGCTTGTGATGGAGAATCCCAATACTGGATGTACACTGTGGAATATGAAAAGGTTGCAAAAGCAAAAGGTGATTTAGGCTTTATTCAACCAGTAGGTTTTCTAATCCTGGAGTGGTCTACAAAGGTATAATTTTACTTATGCTAAACCAACAAGAGCGCAGCCGTACCTGGCTGCAAGAATTGAAACACAATGGCTATCGCCTTACCAGCCCGCGCAAAGCAGTGGTGGAGGTGATGGCTAATTCTGATACTGTGCTAAGCCCAGCAGAAGTCTATGACATCGGTCGCGGTCGTTATGCAAAACTGGGTTTGGTGACCGTCTACCGTACGCTCGAGAAACTGGAAGCGATGGGCCTGGTGCAGCGTGTCCACCGCCCGGATGGCTGTGAAGCTTTCATTGCAGGTGTTGAGGGCCACCAACATTTATTGATTTGTGAAAACTGTGGACGGGTGGAGTATTTTGGCGGTGATAAACTGGATGGCTTGATCGATAAAGTGCAGGGGGATAGCGGCTATGAGATCCGCGACCACTGGCTACAATTCTTTGGCCTATGCCGGGCCTGCCAGCGCAACAACTAACCTACACTAAAAAATGCTCAGGAACCTTCAAGATACAGATAAAATGCGCCCTTCAATTATGAAAACGTTTTTCAGTAAAGAAATCCCATCATCCTTTTTGGTATCAAATCATGGTTAACATCCGCGGCATTGAACGTGCCCAGCCCCATAAAGCAAAAGCACCTGCCCTTGAAGCCATCCAGCTCACCCGGCGCTATGAAGGTGACTACGCTCTGGAGGATGTGTCCTTTCAGGTTGATCGCGGCGAACGCGTCGCAGTGGTGGGTCCCAATGGAGCTGGGAAAAGTACCCTATTCCAGATTGTTGCAGGCGTATTGGCTTCCAGTTCGGGAGAAGTCAAGGTATTTGGGCATAAGCCGTTGGGACACATCTGCATTGCGTATGTGTCTCAACGCAATGAAGTTGATTACAGTTTCCCGGCCAGTGTATTCGATGTGGTCATGATGGGGCGCATCGGCATCCTGGGCTTTTTCCACAACCCTCGCCAGGAGGACCGTGATTACGTGACAGCTTGCCTGGAGACGGTGGGAATGGCCGATTTGGCCCACAGGCAGATCAGCGAACTTTCCGGCGGCCAGCAGCAGCGCATGTTCATCGCGCGTGCCCTGGCCCAGGAAGCCGAACTGATGCTGATGGACGAGCCCTTGACCGGGCTGGACGTGGTTTCACAGGAAGGCATCCTGGACATTATGGATGAGTTGCGCCAGCGTGAGGTGACCGTATTGGTGGCCACCCACGACCTCAACCTGGCTGCGGAGAACTTTGACAAGGTCATGCTGCTCAATCATAAGCTGATCGGCTATGGCCCGGTGCATGAGGTTTTTACTCCTGAAAACCTTTCTGAAGCCTATGGCGGCCATTTGCAGCTGGTTGAAACTGACGATGGCATGGTAGTTGTGGGTGACACGCACGTGGATGGGCCGGGAGGTCACTCACATGCCTGAGTTTCTATCCTGGCTGGTAGAGCCTTTGACCTATAGTTTCATGCAGCGCAGCCTTTTAGCTGCTGTGTTGGTGGGCATTGTGTGCGCCCTGGTGGGGACATATATTGTCTTGCGAGGCATGGCCTTTTTCGGTGATGCACTGGCGCATGCCATCCTGCCGGGTGTGGCTGCCGGTTATCTGGTGGGGGGCGGGACTTATTTGACCGTGTTCTGGTGGGCCTTGGGCGCCGCGGTTTTGGCTTCTCTGGGAATTGGGGCGGTCAGCCGGGGCACGCGTTTACGTGAGGATACCGCCATTGGCATTATCTTTGCCGGTACCTTTGCTTTAGGCATTGCCATGATTTCCAGCATTCGCTCCTATGCCGTGGACCTGTCACATTTCCTGTTCGGCAATGTGCTGGGGGTTTCCAATTCTGACCTACTGCTCACCGCCGGTTTTGGTTTGCTGGTGATTGTTGTGATCGTGGCCTTCTACAAAGAGTTCATGGTCCTATCCTTTGACCCGGTTTTGGCTGCCACCCTGCGCCTGCCTCGGCGCTGGTTGGAAAACCTATTGCTGGTGTTGATCGCCATCGCTATTGTGGTGGCCTTGCAAACTGTGGGGGTGGCTTTGATGGTTGCCATGCTGGTAACACCCGCCGCCACGGCCTTTTTACTTACGAAACGGCTACCCAGGATGATGACCCTGGCAGCCTTGATCGCGGCGCTATCGGGGATCATCGGTCTGTATCTCTCTTTTTATATTGGGATTGCCTCAGGAGCGGCCATCGTGCTAACCTGCACGGCCATTTTCCTGTTGGTTTGGCTGGGGCAGACCCTCAAGACGAATTCCCAAAACTGATCTTCGTCTAATCTACATTTACTTGACAAATCAAATGGGCTCCTTATAATTGAAAATCATTTTCAATAACGAAAGAGGAGTTTTATGGATTTTCGAAAAATTGGCCTGATGATTTTTGGCTTCGCAGCTTTCCTGTTATCAGCTTGCGCTGCTCAGGATGAACCCTCGTGGAAAATAGGCGTGGTTGCCACCACAAACATCGTCGGCGACGTGGTGGCGCAGATTGGCGGTGAGCATGTTGAACTGACGGTGATGTTACCTGTAGATGCCGACCCGCATAGTTTCCAGCCGACGCCACAAGATCTGGTGGCGGTGGAAAACGCGGACATTGTTTTTGTGAACGGGTTGGACCTGGAGGAATTCTTAGCGGAAATGGTAGAGAATGTGGGGGGTGAAGATAATATCGTGTCCGTTTCCGAAGAGGTTGCGACCATCGAGTTCAGTGGTGGACATGATGACCACGAAGAAGGCGAGGAGCATGATGATCATGAAGAGGGCGAGGAACACGAAGAACATGAGCATAGTGGTGCAGACCCTCATGTGTGGATGGATCCCAACAATGTCAAAATATGGACGGACAATATCGCCACAGCCCTATCTACCAGCGATCCGGATAACGCTGCCACGTATGTAGCCAATGCCGAGGCTTACAATCTGGAGCTAGACGAATTGGACGAATGGGCACAATCAGAGTTGGCACAACTGGCATCCGAAAACCGCGTCCTGGTCACGGATCACGAGGCCTTAGGCTACTTTGCCGAGCATTACGGTTTTGAGATCATTGGAACGATCCTGCCAGGGTCCAGCACACTGGCCGAACCCTCAGCCTCAGAATTAGCAGCTTTGGAGGACCTTGTGGTTGACTTCGGTGTGCCAGCCATTTTTGTGGGAACGACGGTCAACCCCAACCTGGCCCAACGCGTAGCAGATGATACGGGTGTGCAACTGGTGCCGCTGTATACGGGTTCACTGAGCGATGCGGATGGTCCCGCTGCCACTTATTTAGAGATGATGCGTTATAACGTGGGTGCAATTGTCGAAGCGCTGCAATAGAAAAACTAACGTAGCCTAAGATGTCAAGCGACTTGATTAGCACTGCCTTAGTAACAGGCAGTGCTTTTCGTCCGCAGGTATAATGCCCGCCGATGAAACGTTTGCTGAATTTCCTGGGTGTATTCGGCGTGGCTCTCCTGGCCGTGATCCTCATCCTCTTGTTTCAAAGCTTCATGGCAGGAGGGGGTAACCTTTTCCTTGTTAACCGGTTCACGACCTTTACAACCATCTTTTTAGGCATTTTCATTGAAGCTGCGCCGTTCCTGATGTTGGGAACACTGGCTTCCGGAGTCGTGGAGATCTTTTTTAACCAGGATGCCATAAGGCGCTTGCTGCCGCGTAACGCTTTCATGGGGGCTTTGGCGGGTGGAATCATGGGCTTTTTCTTCCCGGTGTGTGAGTGTGGTGTGGTTCCGCTCACTCGACGGCTGTTTACAAAAGGTTTACCCCCGGCCGTTGGCGTAGCTTTTTTGCTGGCATCACCCGTCATCAACCCGATTGTGATCGCCTCTACATATGCGGCCTTTGGGTTCAGTCCGGTTTTCTGGCTGCGAATCGGGCTTAGTCTATTTATCGCAGTGACCGTGGGCCTGATTTTTGCCGTGCAAATGCGTCCGGAACGACTGTTGCGCCCGGTAGCCTTGGCTCCCATTCAGGGCGGCAGCGTTGATTTCGTTGAACCTACACCTACACAGCCTTTATTGTCGCGATTACAGCAGGCGTTGCGCATCGGTGCAGATGAGTTCTTTGAAATGGGCCGTTATCTCATTTTAGGCTCCATGCTGGCAGCCCTCATGCAAACCTTTATTCCACAGACAACCTTATTGGCTTTGGGGCAGGGACCGGTGTTGTCCATCATTGCCATGATGGCCTTGGCCGTGATTCTTTCCATCTGTTCCACAGTAGATGCCTTCATCGCCCTGGCCTTTGTGGGCACCTTCTCGACCGGTTCGATCCTGTCCTTCCTCGTCTTCGGCCCGATGGTAGATATCAAAAGTGCCCTGATGTATTTGCAGGTCTTCAACCGTAAGACAGTGATCTACTTGATCAGTTTGCCCATGTTGATGAGCTTCCTGATGGCTTTGATCCTTAATTATTACGTTGGACTTTAGAGGTTTTTATGTTCTTGAACACACGTAATTATCGTTTGTTACAGGCCCTGATCTTGCTGGGGCTTGGCGCATATTTCACCTGGAAGATTGTTTCCGGTACCCTGTTCTTCTACATTAACGAGCGGTTTCTGTGGCTGATCATTGCTGGGGCTATCGGCTTTTTTGTGCTGGCCCAGGCTATTTGGCCCCGTTCTGCTGTTGAGGTGGACGAACACCACCATCATGATCATGACCACGAGCATACTCACGGCAGTTCCAATCGTGTGTGGCTGTTGTTGATCGTTTCTATGCCGGTACTGTTTGGCTTTCTGGTGCCTGTTCAACCATTGGATACCTCTGCTATCGAGACCAAAGGCTTTTCTACTAATGCCACGCTGGCTTCGTTGAACGATAGTGGCAGTGTGGCGCTCAGCCAGCCAGCGGATGAGCGTAATGTGCTGGACTGGATCCGCGCATTCAACTACTCGGAAGACCCCAGCGAATTCATTGGCGAACCCGCTGACGTGGTGGGCTTTGTATATCATGACGATCGTGTTGATGACGACCAGTTCATGGTGGGACGCTTTGCTCTTTCCTGCTGCGTGGCCGATGCCTTTGCCATCGGTGTAGCCATAGACTCGCCGGATGCCGGGGAATGGAAAGATAACCAGTGGGTGCACGTGCGCGGTACCATCGAGTTGGCTACATTTGATGGGGAGATTGTTCCTCAGATCGTTGCTGAAAGCATCAAAGAAGTCCCTGTACCGCCCCAACCTTACCTGTTCCCTTAGTTCCAAATATGCGTTTTGACCGTTTCGATTACACAGTGTGGGGTGTTTTAGGCGCGCTTGTGTCGCTTATTGCGGCCATCCTACTCCTGGGCGATCAGGTGGGCGTGCGCGTGATGAGTCTGGCACCGGCAACAAACAGCGAAGCGGGTGCCTACGGCCCTATCCGCATCGAGTTTGAAAACGCCATGCAGCAGGAAAGCGTGGAAGAGCGCTTTTCACTGGAGCCAAACGTGCCCGGCGAATTCCTCTGGCAGGGATTTGAGCTTACCTTTTTGCCGGACGAACCTTTGTTGCCGGGCAACACCTATACTGCACGACTGGCTGCCGGCGCTGAGAGTGACGAGGGTCGCCAACTGAACGAAGATGTTGAGTGGAGTTTCCAGGTGCGCCAACCACGCCTGGTGTACTTGGCCCCGACCAATGCTCGCGAGCTTTGGTTGCAGGACATTGATGGCGGTGAAGCAAAACAGTTGACCCAAACTGACGGGCGCGTGTTCGACTTTGCTGTTTCCCCTCTAGGCGATGCCATCCTTTATTCGGTGGTCAACACCAATGACCCTACTGGTATCGATCTGTGGTTGATGGACGATGAAGGTCAGAATCAACGATTGCTGGTGGATTGTGTTCTGGATCGCTGTTCTGCCCCTGACTGGTCTCCTGACGGTACTCAAATTGCCTACAGCCGCGTGCAGGCTGGCCTCAGCCCCACTGAACCCTATGGCCCACCGCGCATTTGGGTTGCTGATGCTGACACCGGCGAGACTGTGCGTTTGTTTGCTAACACGCAAAAGATCGGCTATGGTCCCAGTTTCTCGCCCGATGGCTCTCGGCTGGCCTATTTTGACGGTGCAGAGGGACTGATCATGGTGTTGAATCTTGAGAGCGGCGAGGAAATCTCCCTGCCGACTTCGCTAGGTGTGGTGGGCAGCTGGTCGCCGGATAGCGCCCGCATGGTCTATAGCGACACGCGTATCGCGGACCGCCAGGCTGTTGGCCTGGTGTACCTGGCTGATTTTGCAACGCAGGACATCCTCACGATCCTGGGAGAGGGCGGGGTATCCGGTGATTACGGTTTCGTGGAATGGTCTCCGGACGGCGAATGGCTGCTGGTCAAGGTGCGCCCACCGGAGATCGCCCCGGCTGATGAGTTATGGATCATGCCGCCAGATGGTCGCTTTGGTCTGGTGATCGCCGACGAGGCTAATCAATCGCACTATAATTATTCTTGGAATCCGTGGAGTGATGCAGTCTTGTACCAGCGCTTGCCCCTGGGAGTAGGTGCTCCTACGGCTGATGTGGTGGTGTGGTTCGAAGAAACGGGCGAAGAGATACAAATCACCTCGGACGCCTCCCAACCTGCCTGGTTGCCATAACCTTCTCGAAAGAAATACTTCACAACATCCTCATAGTTTCTTCATAGGGCTGCTTTATAATGTGGGCGAATTTGGCCTATTAGGATTCCTTACGGTCCTCTTTTGTTGAAGGAGTGTATATGGTTCACGTTATTGGGCGGCGTTTGATTGTTCTCGTGTTGTCCTTTGGTTTTGTCTTTTCTTTGGCCGGGACGCAGGTACAGCTAGCCCTGGCGCATGAACGTGTCGAAGTTGGGGATTACGTGTTGATCGTGGGCTGGGAGAGTGAACCTGTCATCGTGGGCGAACGCAATGCCATGCTAATTGAGGTCACCCACGATGAAGAGCCAGTCACCGGCCTCGAAGCCACCCTGGATGTGGAAGTGCATTACGCCGGGCGCGAGTTGCTGGGCAACTTGTTATTGGGGGATGACCCGGGTGTCTATCTTGTGGAGGTATTCCCCACTGTACGCGGCCAGTATGAACTGCGTCTGACAGGCAGCATAGCTGACGAAGAAGTTGATCTTTTAGTAGAGCCGGAAGAGGTGCTACCTGCAGCCGTTTTGCAGTTCCCTGAGGCCCTGCCCGACACGCGTGACCTGCAAAGCCAAATTGAAAGTTTGCAGACCCAATTAACGACCGCTTATGCATTGGCAGCAGTAGGTATTGGTTTGGGTGCAGTTGGTATTGTTCTTTCGATAATCACCATGCGGCGCAAGTAACCGCAATACTTTGGAGCTAGATGATGTATTTAAAACTAAATGGAAAACTGCTTTTATCTGTATTGCTGATCTTTGCATTTGTACTGGCTGGGTGCGGTGGCGCGGCTGCTACAGAGACCATGACCGAAGATATGGATGCAATGGAGCATGAAGATAATGAGATGGACATGGACGAAGGCGAGCACAAACATGATGCCGGAGCCGAAGTGGTGCGCGTACCTAATGATGGCGCCGTGGTATCTATTCAGTCCCCCGCAGATGGCGCTTCATTCGCGGCCAACGAGGGCGTGCTGGTTGAGATCGCCGTGGCCAATTTCACCTTGGGCGAAGACAACAACCACTGGCATGTCTATGTAAATGGTGTGTCATGGGGCATGATCACTGGCGAAGACACCAGTCACGTATTGCAGGGTATTGAACCCGGTGAGCATCTGGTTGAGGTTTACTTGGCAGTGGGTACCCATGAAGAATTGGAAAATGGGGATTCAATCACTATTATTATCAACGAGAATTAAAATGAGGAAATCACGCTATCACCCTCACTCTATATATGAGGCTTGTCGACTCAAAAGTTAGTCCCTCTCCCTCAGGGAGAGGTTAATTTCTTCTAGGGTCGACCTTGCAGTTTTTTTGGCGAGGGTGGCACCACTAGACAGTAATTAGACTCACTTAGATGGTCATACGAAAATCCGTCATTGCACTCTTCCTAGTTGGTGTAGCTTTGCTCATACCCTCCGGTTCGGCGCGGGCACATGCCAACCTGGTGCAGGCCACCCCGGAAGCGAATGCTGCTTTAGAACGCCCCCCGGCCCAGATCGAGATTCTCTTTTCAGAACCGCTTGAAGCCGCTTTCAGCACGATTGAAGTGCTGGACTCCAACGGCTTGCAAGTGGACGTGGGCGATTCAAAGCTGGACCCGGCTGACCCTACGCGGTTGACGATTTCAATGCGGTCTATCCCAGATGGCGTTTACACCGTGGTGTGGCGCGTGCTCTCGTCCGTAGACGGCCACGTGACCAGTGGGGCTTATCCCTTCTCAGTGGGTAAAGTGGATGCTGCTGCCCTGGCAGCTGCCGCAGCCGCAAGCCAGACCGTTTCACTATCATTAGGTGAAGTAGTGGGACGCTGGCTGGGCTATCTGGGGGGCGCAACGGTGATGGGGGGCGTGCTCTTCTTGCTATTTGTGTTGCAGCCAGTTCTGGCGAAATATGATTTCAAACTGGATTTGGGTGAGCGCTGGAAAGCGGTCTTGCACATTGGGCTTTTGGCCTTGTTATTCGGGGCCATCATCATGCTGCTGGTGCAGGGTGGGCAGGTGCAGGGCACAGAACTGGCTGTACCATGGAGTGAGGCTGTAGGCAGTTTGCTGTTCACCACGCGTTCCGGAGCTTTATGGCTGGCGCGCGTGGCATTAGTGTTAACGCTTGTTGCCTTCTTGCCCCAATTACATGCACAACGTAGCAAATGGCTACTGTTCATCTCAATGGGTGCCTTATTGTTGACTACCAGTATCGGCAGCCATGCTGCCGCCGAAGCAGAACCCTTTCTGCCTGTGTTGGCCGATTGGGTACATCTGGTGGCAGCTTCTGTATGGGTGGGTGGGTTGGTCTTGTTCGTGACAGCCTTATGGTCCACGCTGCAAGTTGACGCGCAGCAGCGCAATCAACTATTGGCAGCTGTAGTTCAGCGTTTTTCCTTTCTGGCAATTGCCAGTGTTGCCGTGCTGACATTGACAGGTGTGTATGCTGCATGGCTGCGTGTGGGCACGTTGGAGTCTTTGACCGGCACTTTGTATGGGCAAACGCTGCTGGAAAAATTGCTACTGGCCGGGTTGATGGTCCTATTGGGTGCTTTCCACCTATTGGTGGTCTCGCCGCGTTTGCGTCGGGCGGTTGAGCAAGCCCAAATATCGGGAGGCCCACTTTCCTGGTTCCAATCGTCTTTGAGCATCGAACTGGTTCTGGGAGCCTTGCTACTGTTGCTGGTTGGCGTGCTGACGGCCCTGCCACCGGCCCAGGATGCCGAGAATCCTTTGTTCATCATTGAAAGCCAAAGAACAGAAGACCTGGATGTGGAATTATCCGTAGACCCGGGACGCGTGGGCTTGAACACTTATAAGGTTAACCTGTACAGGGATGGTGAACTTTTTATAGAAGCACGTGAAGTGTCTTTGCAGTTCACACCGACGACCGCTGATTTGCCACCCAGCGAAGCCGAACTGCTGCTGCAAGAGGATGGTAGTTACCAGGTGCAGGGGGCTTTCTTCGGGGTGGCCGATGAGTGGCAAGTGCAGGTGGCCGTGCGCCGTATAGACCGCTTTGACGTCTTTGCCAACTTCGTTTTACCCATTGGTGTATCTACTTTGACAAGTTTTGATTGGTATCGTGTGAGTGGTTTCATCCTGGTGGGGGCGGCGATTGCCGTGTTCTTTGCTATACGGGCGTGGATGCCTTTATTGTCTCGCCGCCAGCGATTGGCGCAACCCATTTTGACCTTTGCCTTGCTGGGCGTGGGTATCAGTGTGTTCTTTTTCCCGCCGGGCGGTGTGCCAACGACCTTACCTGTTAATCCTGTTGCCCCTAATTTAGATTCGATCGCTGAGGGGGAGATCCTCTTTCAAGAAAATTGCCTGGCCTGTCACGGTATCACAGGTGCGGGTGATGGCCCGGTGGGTGTGTCACTCAACCCAAGCCCCGCTGACTTATCGATCCACACCGCTCCGGGTGTGCATCCCGATGGGCAGTTATTTGCGTGGATCTCGGAAGGTTTTCCCGGCTCAGTGATGCCCGCTTTTCAGGATGATCTGAGCGAGCAGGAGCGCTGGCATCTGGTTAACTACATCCGTACTTTCGCAGAAGAGTGATTTGGTAAGATAGCCGCCATGAAACGATTTTTGACGCGTATAGTGCAGGCTGCGGCTGTGGCCTTGCTTTTACAAGCCTGTGTTTTATCTGTAGACGTTTCCACCACACCTGTCCCCGTGGAAGGGCAAATCGGAGAAGTGCCTGAAGAGGACCGTGGTGAACTACCTGCCTGGCTGGAGCAGGGTTATGAAGGCAGCTTACTACTCATCTTTGTGCAGCAGGGCAGCCGCGAAGTCATTTTGTTGGACCTGGAAACTGCAGAAGAGACTACTATCTTTGACATTCCCGATAATGCTTTCGTAACCGCGGCCGAAATGTCGCCAGATGGAGAGACTGTACTTATCACTTATGCGCCAGCGCCACCCCAGGGTGAATTCCAGGCAGGACATACGGGGGTATACGTATTGCCTGCGGATGGCGGTGGTGAGCCACACATGATATTAGATGGTTCGGCTGTGGAGGAATCTTATTTCTTCACGACCTGGTCGCCGGATGGGGAATACATTTATTACTCGCACTTCAAGCCGAGCGATGCAGAAACCGATGAGGGTTTCAAGTACACGGTTGAGCGCATCCAATTCCCGTATGGGGATGCCGAGGTGCTTGTCGAAGATGCTTTCTGGCCGCGTCTATCTCCCGATGGAGAGATCCTGGCTTACCTGACTTTTGAGGCCGTCAATAACGAGTTGTATCTGGCAGATGCAGATGGGGTTAACCAGCGGCCGGCCATTGATGACCCCGAATTCGCGATCGTGGATGCGCCCGTTTTTTCACCGGATGGCAGCACGCTTTTGTTCAGCGCACCCAGTTTTGCGCCTGACAATGAAACACAGCCGTGGTTGAGTCAGTTCTTTGGTGTACGTAAAGTGCTTGCCCATAACGTGCCTTCGGATTGGTGGCAGGTGCCAGCAGAGGGCGGCACACCCCAACGCTTAACCAATATTTTTACGGCGTCCTTGTACGCCGACTACTCGCCGGACGGTGAATACATTGCCTCGGTCAGTGCGGTGGGGGTGTTCATCATGCGGGCCGATGGTAGTGGTTTGGAGTTTGTTGTAGAAGGTCTGGCACAAGGCACCCTGGATTGGATACCCTGAGAGGAGTAAATATGAAAATACGTTGGTTACTTGGATTGATTTTGATTTTTTTCCTGGCCGCTTGTGGTGGTAGCGGTGAGCCAGAGCGATTGCCTAATAACAGTGCATCAATTCTGATCGTTTCGCCGGCAAGCAGTTCGGTGCACCCGGAAGGCCGTGAAATTGAAGTAGTTGTGGCTGTCGATAATTTTGAATTGGGCGGCGGGACCAACAACCACTGGCACATCTATGTGGATGGCGAAAATTGGGGCATGATCTTTGGAGAAGAGACCAGCCACATGTTGTTTGGCGTGCCCCTAGGGGAACATGAGGTGAGTGTGTATCTGGCGAATAATGAGCATGTGGAGTATGAGGAGGGGGATTCGATTCTTATTAATATAGAAGAATAAAAAAGGGGTCAGGAAGAAGTTATCAGGAAATGGGCTGAGATGATAGCCCAGAGGAGTTGCGCCTCGCCTCTACTATCTGTTTAAGACAGCCCTTATCTCTTCTTGAACAGAGGGGTCTTGTTCAGTTTTAAGGGCGGAGGTTAAAGATTGCTGGGCTGATGGATCGTCGAACTGCCCCAAGGCCCAGGCTGCATTGCCGCGCACGAGCGGCTCCGGATCATTTTCCAGCGCTTCTGTCAGGGGGGGAATGACAGATGGGTCACTGGAATTGCCGAGAGCGACGGTGACATTGCGCAGGTAGCCGCGTCGCTTCGTGCGTTTGACGGGGCTGCCTTTGAATTTGCGGTTGAACTCTTGCGGGGTCAGTTGCAGCTCGCTTTGTAAATCGATGACGGGCAGGCCGGAGCGGGGCGTAAAGTGCTCGTCACCGGTGGCAGGGGCGAAGCGCAAGTTCCAGGGGCAGACCTCTTGGCAGATGTCACAGCCAAAGACCCAGTCACCCATTTGTGAGCGCAACTCAATGGGTATAGTGCCCTTGAGTTCGATGGTGAGGTAGGAGATGCAACGTCGAGCGTCGAGGGTGCGGTTAGGCAGAATGCAGTCTGTGGGGCAGGCGTCGATGCAGCGGGTGCAGCTGCCGCAATGGTCACTTTCAAAGGGGGTATCGATTTCGAGTTGAATGCCCAGGAAGATCTCGGCTAACATGAAGTAGGAACCGGCCTGGGGGTTGATCAGCATGCTGTTCTTGCCGATCCAGCCGATGCCGGCCATAGAAGCCAGGTCGCGTTCCAGGATGGGGCCGGTGTCGGTATACCAGCGGTTGGGAACCGCGTGCCCGACTTCGGTCTCGATGAAGGCCACCAGGGCTTTGAGGCGCTCGGGCAGCACATCGTGATAGTCATCGCCCCAGGCATAAGCGGCCATGCGGCCATAGGCTTTGCCATCGTCAGGAGGTTGCGCTTGCTGAGGGTTATCGTGGTGGATGCCGAGGACCAGGATGCTCTCAACTTCGAGGAGAACCTGGTGCAAGTCGGCGCGGCGCTGGCGGGCGCGGTCGGTTGCCAGATAGTTCATTTCGCCGTGATGCCCGGCCTTCAGCCAGCCCTCATAAACGGGATAGCCCGGTGGCAGATCGGGCTTTGTGACGCCGACGAAGTCAAAACCTAAACGACGGGCTTCTTGTTTGATTTTGTTGGTGAGTTTCAATGCAATGGGGGCTGAACTCAACGGTAGGGGCGACATAACGTCGCCCCTACTACATGATTTGTGTGAAGATTATTGCTCGATGCGGGGATTGACCCACACGGCCCAATCCTGGGCAGAAGGGCCATTGGCCAGCACGGCAAAGACGAAGTTAAGGCTCTTGCCTGCCAGGCTGGAGAGGTCGATATCGATTGTGGTCAGAGTGCCGTCACAGGATTTGGTCCAGGAGTCGAGCGATGAGAGCGAGCCGCCCTCCTTGTAATTGAATTGGAAGACCACATCACCAGCCCCGCAGGAGCCGCCGGGGGCCAGGAAGCCGATCTCGGCGCGGAAGCGGTCACCGTTCTGGACGGTATAAGCCGAGAACTCGCCGCTGATGACGCCATCATCGACCCACTTGGGGTGGGTTTCCAGGATGTTAGTGGGCGCGGAGCCATCTTCCAGGGTTTGACCGCCCTTGTACATGGCAAAACCATCCGTATCAGTATCGGGGCCGCCAAAGGTCAAGACGGTGCCGCCCCCGCCACCCCCGCCACCGATCCAACTGGCTGTGGCGGCCTGGTTATAGAAGTTGTAACTGACAGTGGGCACGCTGGTGGCCGTGCTGGTAGGCGCGTCAGGCGCGATGACTTCGATCTCTACAAAGAAGGGGCTGTTGTTAGTGAGAGCGAAGATGGTGCCGCCATCATTGCGCAGCTTCCAATTGCCGCGGTAGGTATCGGAGGAGGCCGGGGCTGTGAGGTTGAGGGAAATGTCGATTGTGCCGCCGGGGACGACCGAAGAGCCAAGTGCCTGGGAGGCTGGGCCGCCCATGGAATCGCCACTGTCAAAGACCACCTCATAGGTTGAGGTCCAGGTACAGGTGCCGTTGTTGATCAAGCGCCAGGTTTTGGTGAAAGTGTCACCGGGGGTAAACTGGGTACCGTCCGGGATGGTTACATCGGCGACAAAACCGGCCAGGTCACAGGGTGAAGGCACCTGCGTATTGGTAGCTGTGGCGGCAGGTGTGTTACTGGGGCCAGTGGTAGGTGTGTTGCTGGAGACTGGCGTGTCGGTAGCTGCCCCCGGAGCAGCGTCCAGGGTAAGCTGGGCAGCCACTGTGGCTGCAGCCGCCGTCAATACCAGATCAGATTGACTGGCAGTGGGGGTTGCATTACCTCTAGGCAGGTTGCAGGCCCCTAGCAGTAGGGCAAACAAAGTAATCAGCAGTAAGTTTCGAATGCGCATAGCCTTCTCCTTCTCTAACTGTGGGCATTTTATCATTTTTGAACTAAGTGCGAAAAGCTCCCACCAGTACTGTACCAGTGGGAGCTTTAGATTTGGAATGGGCTGGATTTTAGGGCGACAGTTCTAAGTCCAGTTGGATTGTTTCATAGGCGATCAAAGCCTGCCAGGTCTGCTTGCCAACAATGCCATCGACCAGCAGGTATTTAGAGGTCTGGAAGGAGATCACCGCGCCTTCCGTGAGCGGGCCGAAGTCACCGTCAATGGCGATGTCGTAGTCCCATTTCTCGGCCAGCAGGTGCTGCAGGGCACGAACTTCGAAGCCGGTGTCGCCTTCTTCGATGGTCATGCCTTTGATGAGTTGGTTCCAGGTCTCAGGTCCAACAATGCCGTCCACGGCGATGCCTTTATCGGTCTGGAAGGCGATGACCTTGTTGCGGGTGAGATGGTTGAACTTGTCGTTGGCTACAAGTAGATTGTACCCATGCGCCCGTAAGAGGGCTTTGATGGCGTAAACTTCGGGGCCAGAGTCATTCAGCTTGAAGATAGGCCAGTCCGGGATGTTCGGGGTGGGGGTGGCGGTGGGGTCAGGCTCAACTACATTGATCTCCACGTAGATGGGCACGCCACCAGCCAGGGCAAAGACAATGCCACCGGCGTTGCGCAGCTTCCAGTTGCCTGTGTAGTTACCCGCAGCGTTGGGGACCGCCAGATTGACAGAGATGTCGACGGTGCCACCGGGCACCACGGCACTGGTCAGCTTCTGAGAGGCCGGGCCGCCCATGGCATCGCCGCTATCGAAGATCAATTCGTAGTCGGTGGTCCAGGTGCAGGTGCCGTTGTTGCTCAGCCGCCAGGTCTTGACGAAGTTCTCGTTGGGGGCCATCTCAGCGCCATCGGGGATGGAAATGTCCATGACGAAACCGGCCAGGTCACACACGCCGGGATCGGCGGTAGGTTCAGGTGTGGGGGTGGCTGTAGGAACCAGGGTGGGCGTAACCGCAGGTTCTATAGTTTCCACCGCGGCTTCCTCTTCGATTTCGGGCTTGTTAGCCACTTCGACATCCTCGGCTTCAACTTCGGTTTGAGCAACGATGGTGGCCGCGGCGGCAGTTTCCACGAAGGAACGCTCATCGTCGTCGGCAATACCCTGGACGGGGGCAGAGCTCAGGTTGCAGGCCGTTATGAGTAGGGCGCCGAGCAGGCCAAAAATGAGTAAATTGCGTGTTCTAAACATGATGCTTCTCCTAGTTATGTGTGTCAAATTACACCCCCATAACGGGAGAAAGCAGGCAGATGTTATCCGAATTAGTGGATTTTGGTACTTTTGGGTTAAGATATTGTTTGGAGAGGGTCAGATGAGGCTAATAAACGGGGCCACACCACCTAAATAGTGTCGCTGGAATTTTCATTATGAAGGCTTTTATTGCAATTCTTAAAAGACGTGCGCTACTTATTACGTTGCTATTGTTAGTTTTGGTTGGGATATATTGGATCGTTGAGCATTTTGAGCATTCAATTCCTCTTCCAATTTATTCCCCCTTTCAATTCTTGTACAAGCCATTCTTTATCTTAATTTTGTTCATCCTTTACCCGCTTCTGATCATAGCGAATCTGAAGAGTAGCAAGGTATTTCTAGTTATATTATCTCTTATACCCTTCATTAGCATAATAAGCATTAATGTAGTTTACGATGATAGGTGGATTCATTCCTCGGTTTCAATGCGGAACGAAAATGTTTACTTTATTCGGCGAGGGTCTCTTTTGAATGATTGGTACACCGTTGGGTTACAGAAGTGTGCAAAGCTTGAATGCGAAGGCCTTTATGGTGAATTCTCCATCGGTTACTACTATGACTTAGTTGGGAACAAATATCTAGAGGAAGTTTACCTTTTTCACAATGGCACAATCGACTACATTTATGGGATTGAAGAAGAGTACGATATGGATGAAACATGGCAAACAGCAGCCTACATAAATCATAATGATGCGTGGCACGCTACATATGTATTGGAACATAATGACTCCTTTCGCATTATTCCGTACATTTCTTACCGTGGAGATGAAGAATTTTATGATGTCCTACCTGTAAAGATTATTATTGACCCCAACAGCGAATTATGGCGTCCGATATTTGAAGGGCGTAAATGGGGAGAAGAGATGGATGGGGATGTCTATATTGACCTAACAATTGATGAAGCGGGAGATGTCAGCATTTATGTCGAGGATGTTCTGATCTACAGTTACGCCTCACAATCCGAATGTCATATAGAGGGTTGTGAGATTGTTGGGCCGTGAACTTGTTTCAAGCGCTAAGCTTTGTCACCTTTTCAACTTTGTAAAGTGCAAGCCAATCTGGCTGTGATATGCTGAGATAACTTAGTTCACAGGTTTTTCGTGAGGGCGAAGCACGCTTCGCCCCTACCGGGAATTCTTATTAGAAAGGCGGGAAAGCCCATGCCCAGAATCAAACAAAGCAGCGCTCCCCAGAAAGTTGATTTTGGCCGCTATTACAAGAAAAAGTACGTGCTAGATGTCAAAAGCGAGCTGGATTTCTACGAGATCATGCGCGATGAGATATTGGGCGAGCGCTTCGTGGCTATGATCCAGATACCGCTTTCCAGCGTTATTGGGATCAAGAATCAATATCAGAAGGGTGGGGGCACACTCTGGAACAAGATCAATAAAAAGCGCCTCGATTTCGTGATCTGCAGAAAAGATACATTGGAAGGTCTCTTAGCTATTGAATTAGATGGGCCTTCACACAGAAACCGTAAACGCCAGGAACGCGATGCGTTCGTGAATGAATTGTTTAAAACCATTGGGTTCCCGTTAATGCGGGTGCCGGTCCAATCGCGCTATGATCGTAATGCCATTGTTGAAGAAATGGTAAGCAAAATGGGGTTAGTACGAAAGAGAAGCAAATTAGCAAGCGTTCCGCGACGCTCCTAAAAAACTGTTTACGGCAACTCAATCGTATAACTATCGATCAGGTCTCCATCCACGGTGATGAACTGGAAGGTCATGCTCTGAGGGGTGGCGTCGATGAGCATGGCGCCGTGGTTCTTGCGGTAGCGTTTCTGGCTGCCTTCAATGGTATTCTGGGTAAAGAAATAACGGTCGGGGCTGCCGCCCAGGCCATTGGTGAAGTAGGGGAAGCCATTGATGAGGATGCGCTCGTAGACGTGATCGTGACCGGCTATTACGGCGGTTGCACCCCACTCCTGGTAAGGCCATTGCACCGGCTCATAAGGGCCGTGTTTGGCAGAGGAATAAGGCGCGTGGTGCATGAAGACCAGTTTCCAGGGAGCGGTGGAAGCGGCTAAGCTCTCCTGCAGCCAGGCAGCCTGCACGGATGAACGGCCGATGCCGTCCGGTTCGCGCGAGTCACTGTCAACAATGAAGATGTGGACAAACTCCCAGAGGACGTCGTAGTAACGTTCATTGCCGGGCAGTTCAAAGTAATCGTAGTGGGGTTGCAGGTCGCGGGTGTTCCAGTCGTGGTTGCCGAGGGCGGGGAAGAAACGGTTGATAACACCTCCCTCGCCATACTCACCAACGTAAGGATGGATGTATTGGTGGAAGTACTGGCCGACGTTGCGATCCATGGTTTTCTCTTCGCCATCGGGGTAGTTGTTGTCGCCAACTGTGGCGATAAAGTCCACGTTCCAACTATTCACCAGGTCGGCGACCTGTTGCAGGGGTTTTCCAGCAAGGCCATAATCACCGATGACAGCCAAACGTACGGTGGTGACGGGCGTGGGGCTGGGTTCCAGGGTGGTTTCAGGAGGGAGGGTTTGGGTGGCAGTGGGGGGGCTGGTGAGCCAGAAGGTGGGCAGGGCGGTGATGGTGGGTGAGGGCGTCGTAGGAGTGCTACTGGCACACGCCAGCATGACCAGGCCCAGGGCCAGCAGAGGGTAAATTAAGCTTTTTCGTTTTTGCACACTTATACCCATTTCGTAAATAAAAAATACCTGTGTAGATGATCCTACACAGGTATTTTACTGTCAGTCGATGAAATGGATATGAACTTAGGCCGTAGCAGGTTGCATAGTCTGACGTTTTTCGCGCAGCCACAGAAAGATAGCGCCAAGTCCCAGCAGGATGACGATAAAGGCTACCAGTTCTCCCAAGAAGGGCAGGGCGCGTACGATCTCGTAAAGCAGCACACCCAATACTAGCGCTGCGTAGTTGCCCCATCTACCGGCAAAGAAGTCGGGGGCCATGCGCTCCAGGAGCGCGGCACCGACGAGGTAGCCGAAGATGATCTTGGTGATGAACCAGGTGGCCAGGCCGGCCACAGCCAGGACAGCGCCCAGGCTCAATCCGCCGATCTGGATGGCGGTGCCACCCAGGGTGCCCAATGTCACCATCCAGAGCAGGATGATAACGGCGATCAAGACCACGATGGCGAGAATAACAGCAAAGGGAAACAGGAAAGCGATAAGCAGGCCCCAGAGACCGCTTTGCAAGGTCTCTTCGCGCATCTTAGCGGTGACTTCCTGCAAAGGTTGGCGCACGAAGTAGATCAGGATGGCTCCAATGATGACCAGTGAAATGAACTCACCGGTCCTCTCACGTAAGTCATTCAGGACCTGCCAAATAATCGCAGCACCGCGAGTTTGCGGATTGGGGATTTCAACGTTTATCCGGACCTCAGGGTCAACGCCCACATCGATGTCAGGGTCATAATAGACATCGACCTCTTCGGTAAGCTCACCACCGATCTCGGCGCTGTCACTGATCGTGGTTCCCGAGTCAAGGATATCGATCCGCGGGAAATAGGGAATGGAGTCCATCACGAACTCGGGCGGTTGTTCTTCCCGTCGTAAATGTTCGACGATCAGTTTTACATCCCCGCCGACGCTGCCGTCCAGCACAAATGCTGAGAGGCCTGCATTGATGTCACGTTCGATTGCGCCGTTTAGCACAGCCTGGTACCCACCGATATACGTGCTGCGGCCTACCAGGCTGCCTTCTTCAGCCATAAGGCTGAAACCGCCAAAATAAAGGCTGCGCTGCAGGTCGGCCTCGGGGCCGACATTGACTGAATATGCTCCGACCAGCGTGCTGCCTTGCACGATGCCATTGATGTTCACGTCTGCGCCACCTGTGAGCAAGCTGCCTTGTACTTCACCATTGACGGTCACTTTCTCGCCAGTGGCAAACAGGTTGCCTTCTACCAGGCCATTGATGGTCACTTCCTCACCACCGGCAAACATGTCGCCTGTGACGGTACCATTCATCTCAATGATGCGGCCACCAACGAAAAGGTCATCATCGATAACTTCATCTTCTTCAATGACGATGCTGTCGCCCTCGATGAACTCGCCGGCTTGCACAGGCGCGGCAACGCCCAGAGTGAGCGCGAGTAGTAAGAATAGGGTGGTAAAAACCACTGCCTTTCCCCGTTTGCTTTTCATGCTTTCCTCCTACAGGAATAAAAGTAATGAATATATATTTGAGAAAAAATGTTCCTCAATCAATGTATACGTAAATTATGTTGGGGGGTTGCAGAGGGGAGTCTTTAGAGTGGTTAGCGTTCAACAAGTTTGAGAACCTGACCGCCAAGGCCAGTAATGTACAGTTCCCCGGCTGGGTCGAGGCCAAAGGAGGAGATGTTGATGTCAAGTTCGTACAAAAGTTCGTTATGCCAGGAGCCATCGGCTTGCTGTAATAACCCCCACACCTTTCCGCTGCAAAAATCACCGTAGACGTAAACGCCCTGCCAGGCATCCAGTGTCGCACCACGGTAGACGTAGCCGCCCGTGACAGAACAGCCATCCTCGCGCGTGTATTCTGCCACCGGGTCGATCAGGGTAAGTCCATCGGGGATGGGGCCTTCGAAGATGGTGGAAGCTTCTTTTAAATCCCAGCCAAAGTTTGCGCCTGGCGCGGAATCTGCAGGCAGGAAATCGATCTCTTCCCAGGCGTTCTGGCCTACATCGCCAATGTAGAGATCGCCGGTCAGGCGGTCGAAGCTGAAACGCCAGGGGTTGCGCAGACCATAAGCCCATATCTCGTCCCCAAAGGGATTGTCCGTTGGTATGGCGTATGGTTCGCCGTTGTCTACATCCAGGCGCAGGAGCTTGCCCAACAAAGTGTCCAGTGATTGGGCGTTGCCGTCAGGGTCATTGGCCAGGCCGCCATCGCCCAGGCCGATGTAAAGGTAACCATCCGGCCCAAAAGCCAAACCGCCGCCGTTGTGATTGGCATAGGGCTGGCGCACCTGCAATAAACGGGTTTCCGTGCCGGGATCGGCCAGGTTTGGATCGGCAGAGACGCGGTAGCGAGCAATAACAGTGTCGCCGCGGGCATCACTGTAATTGACGAAGAAAAAACCGTTTTCAGCAAAACGCGGATGGAAGGCCAGGCCGAGCAAGCCCTGTTCATTGGAACCATCGTTGACGCGCTCGGTGATGTCCAGGAAGGGAGTGCCAGACTTCTGCCCGTTTTCCAGTATCCAGATGCGCCCTGGCTGCTCGACCACGAAGAGGCGACCCGTGCCATCGGCCGGGCTTTGCAGGTCGAGGGGGCGTTCAAAGTTATCGGTTACCAACTCCCAGGTATATGCGTCCGGGTCAGGCGGTTGGCTGACCGTGCCGCGGTCGGGGATGGGTGTTGAAGTTGCAAGTGGGCCAGAGGCAACGAAGGTAGGCAGCAGTGTGGTTTGGGGTGGGGGTGCGGCTGAACCTCCGAAGTTAGAGATGGAGAAAAAGCCCCAGCCGATAAGGGCCAGGATCAATATGACGACAATGGCTACTGCAATCAGTGCAATGCGCAGCCAGCGGCGCGGGCGTTTGGTCATTGTGGTCAAGGCTGGCCCAGTTCGAAGATAGCTCCTGAATGGTCAACCAGGAACAACTCGCCGCTCTCTTCTTCGCCAAATGAACTGATGCTGTAGGGTGTACGGAAGATGATCTCATTTTGCCAGTTGCCATCCGCATCCTGCATCAGGCCCCAAACGATGCCTGAACAAAAATCACCATAGATGTAAACGCCATACCATTCAGGCCAGGCCAGGCCACGGTAGACGTAGCCACCTGTCACTGAACAACCGTTGCCCTGAGGGGATTCGGTATGGGGGTATTCGGCTACGGGGTTGATCAACTGCAAGCCTTCTGGCGGTGTACCTTCATAGAAACTGGTACCTTCAAAGAACTTCCAACCCAGGTTAGCCCCGGCGCCCTCACCCGTTGCAAGATAATGGATCTCTTCCCAGGCATTCTGGCCGACGTCTGCAATGAACAACTCGCCAGTCAAACTGTCGAAGCTGAAGCGCCAGGGATTGCGCAGGCCATAAGCCCAGACCTCCGCAGCCCCGCCGCCATTGACAAAAGGATTGTCAGCCGGGATGCCGTAGCGTTCGCCACTGTCCACATCGAGACGCAAGAGGCTGCCAAGCAGTGTGGATGGTGTCTGGCCATTGTTGAGGGGGTCGCCGCCAGAGCCGCCATCGCCCAAGCCAATGTATAAATAACCATCCGGTCCAAAATCGAGGCCGCCGCCATTATGGTTGGCAAATGGCTGCTCTATATTGAGTAGCTGAAGCTCGCTGTCAGGATCGGCCTGGTTGGGGTCAGCATCCGAAGCTGAGAAGCGGGCGATGACCGTATCGCCACGGGCATCTGTGTAGTTGACGTAGAAATAGCCGTTGTCGGCGTAATTGGGATGGAAGGCCAGCCCTAATAACCCCTGTTCAAATCCGCCATCATTGACGCGGCCGGTAATGTCCAGGAAGGGGGTGTTGAGCTTTTCGCCAAACTGGATGATGTTGATGCGCCCAACTTGCTCAACGATAAAAATGCGTCCCGAGCCATCGCCGGGATGTTGCAGGTCGATGGGCTTGTCATAATCGCCCGCCACGAAGTTCCAGGCATAGGCGCTGGCATCAGGGATAGAGGTGACGGAGGCGAGATCATCTGTTTGCGGTTCTTCCACTGCGGGTTCTACTACACGTTGCGTGGCGGGCGGGTTTGTGGGGACGATAGGTGGGGCCTCGGTGGGTGAGAGAGGGGTTGGCGTGTTGATGCTGCGGTTGCAGGAAAGGGAAACAAACAAGATCACCAGCGGCAGACTCAGCCGCCGCCAGGCAGGGGATATGGGCATGTTATTCCTCTTTGGTCTCGGGGGGTTCTGCTTGCGGATCACGCAGGGTGCTTTCAACGATATTGGTGAGGGCGGCGCGATGCTCGGCGACGATCTCAGGCGGGCACAACTCTATGAATAAATTCATCCCCAGCCACATGACGGCGATATCGTCAATGGGAGTAGGGATGTCGAAAGGCAAAATGAAATAGACCAGGGAGCCGAAAGGAATGAACTTGAGCCAGGTTTTGACCCTATCGTCCTGGAGCAAACGCAAGACCAGACGGAGGTAGTCGGCAACATCCCCAAAGAAACCTCCACCCGGGTAGCGAATGATGCGGCGTTTGTCAGAGCCGCTCTGGTCGGTCATGTGGGCTTAGGATTCCTTGGGGGCGGCTTCGGAAAACTCGCCTTCGACGATGTCGTCAGGCGAGGCGGGGGATGCTTCAATGGTTTCGCCGCGCAGAGCAGCGCGATGTTCTTCCACTACGTCGGGCGGGCACATTTCAATAAAGCTGTAAATGCCCACACCAATGACAGCGAAGTCGTCAATGGGCGTAGGAAAGTCGAACGGCGACACGAGATAGACCAATGTACCAATGGGCAAAACCTTCAACAAAGGACTAACACGCGAATCGCCCATGAGGCGTAAAAGCAGGCGGAATTGATCCGTAAGGTTGCGGATGAAGCCGGGGTCCTGTTTGCTGGGTACCAGGCTGCGACCGCTATCATTTTGTTCTGACATATCTTCCTCCAACTGTTGTGTAACGCAAAACACTAATCTCCAAGGTTACTCACCGATAAGTGCGCAACACAAGCATTATACCTGACCGCTTATTGGCGAATTCTTGGACGGGTATTAGCAAAGCATTAATAACGCTTCGCGTTGTCCTAAGTCCAGATGGTCGAGTGGTCTGATTAGTTTGTGGAGGGTGTCACGGAGTTTGGCAATCCCTGGATGTCATCCAATCAGCAGCCATTCTTTGATTGGGGGGAATGAACTAACGTGATGGAAATATCACCAGATATATGCCAATGGTTGATGCGGTTCAGGTGGCAGGTCGATCACAATGGTATTCCCTGGCCGAACTTCACCGCCATTCAGGATTATTCCCATTACTCCCGCTTTGCGAACGAGGTTGCCTTGCTCATCTTGATACACAAGTTCTTTCAGCAAGCCTTTTTGAAAGTCATCGATCTGAACGCATGGGTTGCGCAGGGCTGTCAATTCAACTATTGCCTGTGAGCCTATTCGCAATTTGGTGCTGGTTGGCAAAGCAAGGAGATCAACGCCCCTGGTTGTAATGTTTTCTCCCAACTCGCCGGGATTTACAGAAAATCCTTTCGTATTCAGTTCCTCAAATAGTTCGGTATGCATCAGATGCACCTGGCGAATATTTGGCCGGGTAGCGTCTTGTTTTGCTAAAAAGCGATGTTTGACGAATTCTCCGGCATGTGCGTCGCCTTCAATACCAAAGCCTTCGATCAGATTGATTTTTGGTTGAGTTGATTTGCTAAAGGTATGTTGAGCGCTGCTACTAACCGCGATTACGGTGGGATCCATTGTTCAATTCCAATTCTTATTCACAGGTAACTTCTTATTAATTATCTTACAACATTTAGCATGCACCATTGCTGTTGATCCAGACAACTACGACCAATAAGACTAAGTTACAATACGCGGCTTGGCTTATGAAATCAGATAATTCAAAACTGTTTCCGTATATTGCGTTGGGGATCGGTGTCGTGGCCCTGGGCCTTTCGCCGGTCTTCGTGAGTTGGGCCAATGCTCCCGGAGCCGTGACCAGCTTTTACCGCACATTGGTGGCGGTGGTGATCCTGGCGTGGCCCTTTGCGCGGCGACTGCGCGCCCGGGGCAGGTTGGCGCGGCACGGCATCTGGATGGCAGTGCTGGGCGGGTTGTTCTTTGCGGCCGACCTAGCGGCATGGACCAGCGGTGTCAACCTTGCAGGTGCGACCAACCCCACCTTGTTGGCGAATACTGCCCCTCTGTGGGTGGGGCTGGGGGCTTTGATCTTTTTTCGAGAGAAATTGAATATGTTTTTCTGGGCAGGTTTGATCTTAGCGATGGCAGGCGCGGTGCTCATCCTGGGATTGGACACACAGGAGTCAGTAGAGTTTGGTTTGGGTTCACTGTTTGGATTGATCTCAGGCCTGTTCTATGGCGCGTATTTCCTGTTCACGCAGCGCGGTCGCGAGACGCTGGATTCCTTGAGCTATTTCTGGCTCTCGGCAGTGGTGTCAATGATCGCACTGCTGGTGCTGGCTTTGGTTGTGGGGAATCCACTCACAGGTTACCCCGCCTTTACTTACTGGAACTTTTTGCTGATGGGAGTGGTTTCCCAGGCGATGGGTTATCTGGCGATCAGTTATGCCCTGGGGCATTTGCCAGCTTCGATCGTATCGCCCACTTTGTTGGGGCAGCCGGTGGTGGCGGCCTTGCTGGCCGGGCCCTTGTTGGGAGAAAGGCTGACTCCTCCCGAGATTGCGGGGGGCGTGGTTGTGATCCTGGGGGTGCTGGTAATCCACCGCAGCCGCCAACAACCCAAAAATGCATCTCACAAATTACAAGTCAGCGAGTCTTAATAGTATATGGCGACGAAAACAAATAACTCCCAGTTGAATGCCGACCGGCCCATTACGGTTGCCGGGTTGATCAATCTGTTGATCGTGTATATCGTGTGGGGCAGCACCTACCTGGCCATCCGTATTGCAGTTCGCGAGGGGGCCGGTTTTCCACCTTTCACTATGGCGCTGATGCGCGTGGTTGTGGCCGGGGCTATCTTGCTCATGCTGGCCAAACTGCGTGGGCGCAGCCTGCGTATTGGCCGTAAGGAGTTCTTGGTGCTGTTCGGTTCCGGCATTCTGTTGTGGACGGGTGGCAATGGCCTGGTGACTTTTGCCGAGCAGCGCTCGGAATCGGGCCTGGCCGCGCTGATCGTAGCTTCTGTGTCGATCTGGACGGCGATCATTGAAGCGCTGGTTGACCGCAAGCGGCCCTCCTGGCTATTGATCGCCTCGCTGGTTGTGGGTTTTGTGGGCATCGGTGTATTGACTTACCCGGTGTTGAGCAGTGGTATAGAAGCTGACATTCTTTCTGTTTTTATCTTGATCGGAGCAACGGTCAGTTGGGCAATGGGCACCGTTTTACTGGCGCGCAATCCGCTGCCGGAAGATTTCAGTGTACAGGTGAGTTCGGGGTACCAGATGTTATCAGGGGCTGTGGGCTTCATTGTGCTGGTCTTGTTGACCCGTGAGCCCCTACCGACACCGACGGCCGAAGCCTGGCTGGCCTGGGGTTACCTGGTCTTATTTGGGGCAGTGCTGGCCTATACGGCCTTTGTAAGTGCTCTGCGCCAACTGCCCACCAGCATCGTGATGACCTACCCGTATGTCAATCCAGTGGTGGCGGTCATTCTGGGAGCCATCATCTTGCAGGAAGAGATCACAATATGGACTCTTGCAGGTAGCGCTTTAATCCTTTTAGGTGTAGCAGGAGTGTTCCGGGCGCGGGCGCGCCGGGCAAAAGATTAAGCTGGGATTCGAGATTGGGGGCAGTTCACGCACGGAAAGATACAACTAAACGGTCAAAAATCCGTATACTATGAATAGAAGTATTTATCTATAAGGAGTCGTTCGATGGATCAAGAACGTAGAGGAAATCTAGCCATTGGCAGCCTGCTTTTATTGGTGGGTGCCTGGTTTTTAGCCATTCAATTCTTCCCCGATTTCGCCCTGGCGGTACGTATGGAATATGCCTGGCCAGTGTGGATCATCGGTGTGGGTGCCACCTTTTTGTTGATCGCAGCACTGACGCGCACGCCCGGCTTTGCCGTACCGGCCGCCATCATCGCGGGTGTCGGCGGCCTTTTGTATTATCAGAATGCTACGGGTGATTGGGCCAGTTGGGCCTATGCCTGGACGCTGTTCCCTGGCTTTGTGGGCGTGGGTACCTTCTTGATGAACGTGATGGAAGGCAAGTTCCGTGAGGCGGTCAGTGAGGGTTTGGGCCTGCTGTTCATCAGTGCCATTTTGTTTGCCATCTTCAGTTCATTCCTGGGTGGGCCTGCCTTCCTGGGCGATTACTGGCCGGTGCTGCTCATCCTGGCGGGTGGCTGGATGTTGTTACGCAGTTTTTGGAAGCGGTAGATAGTTAGTAGTTATTGGATATTGGTAAGGGCAGGTTTCAAACCTGCCCCTACATCGTTTTATAAGAGTGTCATATTTCTGGGACGCTAGAATTCATTTCGATATTTCAACTCTTAAAAATTCAGCACCATCTTCTGGATACCAGTACGGAGCACTAGTACTACTTAGTATAATAACGTTCCCCAAATAAGTCCCAGAATAGGAATTACCTCCATATATTGATTTTACACTAAACCATATAGTATTGCTGCTTATGTAATACTCACCGATTTCCCACTCCCAATTAAACTTTTCTTTAGCAAACCATTTTTCAATATCTTCCCAAATTTGTATGACAGTTCCTTCACTGCAAATTGTTACCATTCCAACAGTACCATCCATGTAAAAACGCAAAAAATCAATAAGGTTTGTACAATTTTCTGAGGGACCAAATTCTACAGCAAAGACCCCAGATATACCCCCCCTTTTGGTTTTCCTCAGGCGTTGGTCCAAATTCAAATGGACTTGTAAGTGCTGGCAGCATAAATAATGTAGCCGTTGCACTTGGCACAGGTGTCCAGGTTGAGGAGGGTTCTGGAGTGCGTGTTTCCGTTGGCAAGGGGCTGGGGGCTAAGGTAGCAGTCGGCTCAGGTCGAGGCGCGCAGCTACTTAATAGTGCGGCTATCCAAATTGCTGTGAGTGTAATGAACGTTTTCGTATGCATATTTCTCCCTTCAAATTCACTCTCCAGTATACGCTATAATGCCACCCATCCCAACGCCCCCAATTTTGGGCTGTTGTAATACAAATCGTTAGGCAATTTCATGGGACGTAAACTGCCTCCAAAAGAATTAGAACTCTACAAACGATGTGATGAGGTCCTTCACTACATCTGGGACCCTATTGGGGTAGCTGGCGCGCCGGGGGCACGCACTGAGTACCATTCATACCTTCCCCAGGTCTTTGCTCTTGTAAGGGATGAGTCAGACGCCGACCAGATTGTGGAGTATCTAACCATGGTTGAGGAGAAAAGGATGGGGCTGGCGGCGAACAAGGAACGCGCCAGAGCAGCAGTCGATCGGCTTCTCCAGTGGCGCGAGTGGATTTGGGAGTACCCCCCTCAATAAAGTGATGCAGTCCTAATATCTACTTACTTCTTCCGTTCTCCTACCCAATCATACTTGTCCGACAAGTACTAGGACCACCCCCTACACAAATACATAACTTTCGGTATCCACATTAGTGAAGTAATCGCCTTGAATTTTTCCCGAACATCCATTGTCACCGATGGACTATAATGCCACCTATTCCGTCTTAATTGCATAGGAGCCTATGGACAGCAACAATTTTCCCCAACCTGAACGCGTACTGGTGATCTCTGCCCACCCCGACGACCCTGATTTTGGGGCTGCAGGGACGGTGGCTTTATGGACTGCTCAGGGAACGGAAGTGATTTACGTTATCGCCACGGATGGCAGCAAAGGCAGCTCTGACCCCGAGATGACGGGCGAACGACTGGTGGAGATGCGGCAGGCAGAGCAGCGCGCCGCGGCAGCAGAGGTGGGCGTCAAAGATGTGCTTTTCCTGGGTTACCCGGACGGGGCCACTAAGAATACGGAAGAGCTGCGGCGTGACCTGGTGCGGCTCATCCGCCAACATAAACCAGACCTGGTCATCACGCATGACCCTACGGTGCGTATCCGCGCTAACAATTACTTGAATCACAACGACCACCGTGCCGTGGGCGACGCTGCTTTGGATGCCATCTTCCCGCTGGCGCGTGATCGCCTGAACTTCCCGGAGCATGAAGCTGATGGGCTAGAGCCGCATAAGGTGCTGGACATCTTCCTGACCTTTTCCGAAGAGGCCAACTACTGGGTGGATATCAGCAGCGTGATGGACAGGAAGGTCAAAGCCCTGCGCCAGCACGTCAGCCAGTTCGAGGACCTCGATGAGCTTGAGAAGTACCTGCGTGAACGCACACGTAAAGTGGCCCAACATATGTCGGCGGAATATGCCGAGTCTTTTCGGCGCGTGCAGATCAATTGAGGCGCAATAAGTGAAAGATCAAAGTGACTGATTCTCATGAACCCTTGCTGGGTGAACGTTTTGAGCAGGCCCTCAGCTACGCGGCGCAACTACATCGCCAGCAAAAGCGCAAGGCCAGCCAGGTACCTTACATCGCACATCTGATGAGCGTGACCGCGCTGGTGTTGGAGGATGGCGGCTCTGAGGATGAGGCCATCGCGGCCTTGCTGCATGACGCCGTTGAAGACCAGGGCGGGCAAAAGACTTTAGATTACATTCAAAAGACTTTTGGTGAAGAAGTGGCCGAGATCGTGGAGGCCTGCACTGACGCCTACGTGCAGCCCAAGCCGCCCTGGGAAGAACGTAAACGCCAGCATATCGAGCATACGCAACATGCTGCGCCATCCGTGCAGCGCGTGGTGCTGGCAGACAAAGTACACAATGCGCGTGCCATTGTGCGCGACCTACGTATGAAAGGGCCAGAGGCATTTGATGTCTTTAGAGGCGGGCGAGAGGGGACGTTGTGGTATTACCGCAGTATGTTGGAGGCACTAGTGTCTTCACCGTCTGCGTATTTGTTAGATGAGCTACGCAGGCTGGTTAGTGAAATGGAAACCTCTTTGAACGCTTAGGGACACAGAGGTTGTACTACCTGAACCAAACGTATATCCGGGGAAAAGATCTATTCTTCTACTATTGAGGGTGAGCTCCTGGCAAGCAGCCAGGGCATAACAAAAATGGCCGTAAGTCCAAAGACGATGTGCAGGGGGACGGTGATGATGTCGAAACCCTCAGGCAGCATGGACAGGGCAGGGGAGGGCGCTGGGCCAATGCCCAGGTGGGGCAGCACCGAAATGAGCACAAAAACGGTCACACCAATCGCCAATAATAGGCGCGCTTTACTCGTCACATAAGAAAGGCCGAAATAGGCCAGCGCAGCCAGTAGATTGGGCAAGAGGGAGGCCACCAGAATGGAGACAAGGATGACCGCTGCCCAGCCGTATCCCCCAATAGATGTAATGACCAAGTAGATCAGGATGTTCAGGACTGCAGCGACCAGCCCTGCGTATAATCCGGTCCTCAAGAATTGCATGAGACTGTGTGATGGTTTCATATTGTGGCTCCTGGCTTGGAACGCTCAAGCATTGTTTTCTGCCTGTTTGGTAGCGATGGCAGTGTTGAGGGTATTGAGGAATTCATCCAGGGGGACGCGATGAACTTTGGCAGCTATTTCAACTGTCAGGGCTTTGGTCAGCATGCGGCGGAACGAGTAACGCGCCACACGCTTGACGCCAAATACTTCCATGACATCGGCAATATCCCCATACTCTTCTAAAATTGCGGATACGCGTGTATCTTTGGTGATCTCCATTTTCTGCTCCTTCGTAAAATAACTAATACTTATGCAAGTATCGGCTTGCAAATGATTGTAGCACGCACTTGAATGCAAGTCAATACTTGCTTATAATAGAGGTTCATAAATATGGAGCAAAGATGCCAAAAGTAATCGACGAAGACAAACTTTTCTTAGATGTAATTCACACACTGGTACGACTGGGGATAAACAAAGCCACCACAAAACAGCTTGCTGAAGCCGCCGGCGTCAACGAGGTGACCTTATTCCGTAAATATGGCAATAAAGCCAGTTTAATCCGTTCGGCTTTTCAAAGCATCCTGGTGTCTTCCCCCATGAATGACCTGAGCTATAGCGGGGACCTGGAGGCTGATCTTGTCGAAATCGTGGCAGCCTATAAAGAGACCAGCTTACTTTATGGAGAAGTCATTCCGTTGCTCATCTCGGAGATCCCGCGTGACCCTGAACTAAAGGAATTGCTGGAGCCATTCTTCTCTGTTGTGCGGTCCATTATGGAGATCATCCAGAGATACCAGGGGGATGGATTGCTAATCGACGAACCGGGATTTTCGGCGGTAAGTGCTTTGTTGGGTCCGATCATCGTAGGCAAAATGTTGCAGCGCACTAACCCTTATCTTCCGGTCAGCGAGGTAGAACCTGAAATGTATGTAGCGGCCTTTCTTGAGGGAAGAAAAAAATAATAGTCAGCTAGACTAGACCTTGTAGCCATACTGAAACGTAATACAAGAATCTGCGTATAAATAATATAAGTCCTGAGCTTGTGTTTAATTGACCTGAGAAGGAGTTGTTATGAGTGAGAACAGCCCGGCGCGCCCCATCTGGTATTACCCTGCTTATATATTCTGGAATTTTGCCGAACGGCGCTTACGTTTTGTCTGGCGTCTTGGTGGCTTTATCCTGTTATTCAGTATTATCTCCTCAATAGTAAGTATCTTGCTGTTTTTCATTGTTGGTGAGGATCCGCCCCCATTTTTAATTCAATCCCAATTTAACTTGTATGCGTTTCTTGCTGTATTGTTGGCTGTGCGTTGGTTTGACCGAAGAAAGTTCTCCGATACTGGCATTTACTTTGATAAGAATTGGTGGATCGATTTAGGCTTCGGTTCTTTGTTAGGCGCGCTTCTCATGGCAGCCATCTTTTTGATCCAATTGACTGCCGGTTGGGTCAATATTAGCGACACTTTTGTCTCCCCCGGTTCTGTCCCCTTTGCTTTAGCAATTCTTGTTCCACTTCTTGTATACGTTGGGGTTTCTCTTACCGAAGAATTGCTGTTTCGTGGCTATCTATTGCTGAACCTGGCGGAAGGTTTGAAATCGCGGTTTATCAATCCACGCCTTGCAATTGTCCTGGCATGGGTGCTGACCTCAGCATTGTTTGGCATCGCCCACGCCACAAATCCTGAGGCAAGCACGATCAGTTCATTAAATATCGCTGTTGCAGGTATTTTTATCGGTCTGGCCTACGTCTTGACGGGCAGCCTGGCGATACCCCTCGGCATTCACCTCACCTGGAATTTCTTTCAGGGCAATGTGTTTGGTTTTCCGGTCAGTGGCACAAACAACTTTTCCACAACGGTATTTGCCATCGAGCAGCGTGGCCCGCTGGCCTGGACAGGCGGGGCCTTTGGCCCTGAGGCAGGCATCATCGGTTTGTTGGCCATGCTTGCAGGCAGCCTATTGACCCTGTGGTGGCTGCGCTGGCGTTATGGGAAAATCGGTTTACATACAGCCATCGCCGAAGCGCCTCAAAGATCCGCTTAATAGGCTGTTAATCGTCGAGGGGAGCAAACTGTTATAATTGCGCTTCTGGCCAATATTATTGTTTGAATCCTATGCAAACCCTTGACACATTTAACCGCCCCCTGCGCGACCTGCGCATTTCTGTAACAGACCGCTGCAACTTCCGCTGCACGTACTGTATGCCCAAGGAAATCTTTGGGCCGGATTACACTTATCTAAAGAAAGATGAAGTGGTCTCCTTTGAGGATATCGCGCGGCTGGCGCGTGTCTTTGTCGATCTGGGGGTAAACAAATTGCGCCTGACGGGTGGCGAGCCGCTCATGCGCCGTGACATTGAAAACCTGATCGATATGCTAGCGAACATTCCCGGCGTAGATGATCTGGCTTTGACCACCAACGGTTCATTCTCCCCCAAGCGTGTGCGCAGCCTGAAAGATGCTGGCCTGCGCCGTATGACGGTTAGCCTGGATGCTCTGGATGACCCCACTTTCAAGGTCATGAACGATGTGGACTTTCCAGTGGAGAAGGTGCTGGAGTGGATTGACGCATCTGCCGAACTCGACTTTCAACCGGTCAAGGTCAACATGGTGGTGAAGCGCGGCGTCAACGAACACAGCATCTTGCCGATGGCACGCTACTTTAAGGAGCGTGGGCATATCTTGCGTTTGATCGAATACATGGATGTAGGCAACAGCAATGGCTGGCGTCTGGATGACGTTGTCTCTGCCAAAGAGATGGTCGAACATGTTAATACTGAATTGCCATTGGAAGCCTCTGACCCCAACTACCAGGGGGAAGTGGCGCGACGCTATCGTTATAAAGATGGCAGCGGTGAACTGGGTATCATCGCTTCGGTGACCCAGGCATTTTGTGTGGACTGTACACGTATTCGCCTTTCGGCGGACGGCAAACTTTATACCTGTTTGTTCGCCACAAAAGGGCACGACCTGCGCGCTTTGCTGCAAGACGGGGCGAATGACGATGAGATGCGTCAGGCGATACAAACTATCTGGACACAGCGCAATGACCGCTATTCTGAGATCCGCGCAGAGAATACGTCTGAGAAACCCAAGATCGAAATGTCCTTTATTGGAGGCTAAACCCTTTGGTTGCGAATGGCTATACAACCCTTATCTTTGACCTGGACGGCACACTACGCCACAATCGTCCCGAAGGCCATCAGGTCTTTTGGGCGCGTGCTGCAGAATTGGGCGCACCGGCAGCCGAAGAGAACCGCCGTCAGGCGCAACGTTGGGGACACCAGTATTGGACCAACTCCGGTGATCTGATTGATGACCTGGAACTCTATGGGCGCGACAACCCTGAATTCTGGCTGAACTATGCGCAACGTCACCTGATGGCCTTGGGCAGTTCACAAAAGCAAGCAGCAGAACTGGCTCCATTGATCAATCAACATATGCGCGAGGAATTCGAACCGGAGGATTGGGTCGACCCGCAGACGCCGGAAATGCTGGAAGGGTTCAAAGAACAGGGCTATGCGCTAGGCGTGGTCACAAACCGCGATGAACCAGTGCAGGATTATCTGGATGAAAAAGGAATCGGGGGCTTCTTTGATTTCATCCTGGCTGCCGGGGAGATCGGTATTTGGAAACCCGATAGCCGCGTCTTTGAGCACGCGTTAAAAGAGATGGGTGCGGAGCCTGGAATGAGCGTTTATATTGGGGACAATTACTTTGCGGACGTGCTCGGGGCGCAGAGTGCTGGCATCCAACCGGTGTTGGTGGACCCCCACAAATTCTTCCCGGAAGCCGAATGCCCGGTGGTGGATACGATCATCGAGTTGCCTGCTCTCCTGAATAACGGTTTCAAACCTAACTTATAATATTTCGATTATGCTGAAACGCGCTCGATTACCGCGCGCCTTTTTTAACCGCCCAACCCTTCAGGTTGCGCGCGAGTTGCTGGGCGCATATCTGATCCACGTAGACAATGGCCAACGCGTGGGCGGCATGATCACTGAGACCGAAGCCTATTGTGGCGAAACAGACTTAGGCGCGCATGCCAAAGCCGGGCGCACGCCGCGCACCGAGGTGCTGTATGGCCCGCCTGGGCATGCTTACGTCTACTTCACGTATGGCATGCACTGGTTGTTCAATACGGTCACCTGCCCGGAAGGCGTACCGGAGGCGGTGCTGATCCGGGCTATCAAGCCGAGGGAGGGCCTCGAACTTATTGCTCAACGGCGCGGCAAACAGCCGAGAAAGGCTTGGACGGATGGCCCGGCGAAACTGACACAGGCATTGGGGATTGGAAAGCAGTACAATAAACTGGATTTTGTGGCCAAGGATTCGCCAATACGCATAGAAAAGGGCGAGCCTATCCCTGACAAAAGCGTGACGACAGGCCCGCGCGTGGGTTTATATAGTGTGCCGGAGCCCTGGAAGAGCAAGCCCTGGCGTTATCTTGTAAGTAGTAATTTGCAATTGGGATGAACTATCTTTTTGTTGTGGTTTCAATAACCAATTGCTAAAGAGGAGATCGCATGTCTGGATTACTGGAGAACAAAACTGCCCTGGTCTTCGGGGTTGCCAATGAACGCTCGATTGCCTGGGGCATCGCGAAAGCCTTTAGTGAGCATGGTGCCAATGTGGGCATCAGCTATGCTGGCGAGGCGCTGGCAAAACGCGCCATCCCCCTGGGTGAATCAATTGGCTCTACTTTCATCGAATCCTGTGACGTCTCCAGTGATGAAGAGATCGCGGCTGTGGCTGATAAGGCCAAGGCCCATTTTGGCGAGATCGATTATCTCGTGCATGCCATTGCCTTTGCCAAACGTGATGAGCTTTCCGGTGCGTACTTCAGCACAAGCCGCGATGGTTTCCAGATGGCTATGGACATCAGTGTGTATTCCCTGACTGCCTTAGTGCAGGCTTACCAACCGATGATCCGCGAGGGGGGCTCGATTATGACCATGAGTTATTACGGTGCGGAGAAAGTGGTGCCCAGCTACAACGTGATGGGGGTTGCCAAGGCAGCCCTCGAAGCTTCTGTGCGTTACCTGGCGCGCGACATGGGCAAACAAGGTGTGCGTGTCAATGCTATTTCCGCTGGCCCTATCCGCACGCTGGCAGCTTCGGGCGTGTCCGGCTTCCGTGATAACTACAAGCGTTTTGTGGACGTTGCGCCGATAGCTAAGAACATCACTACCGAAGATGTGGCCGGAGCTGCTGTGTTCCTGGCGTCTGATTTGTCATCAAGCATCACTGGCGAGGTGTTGTATGTAGATGGTGGTTTCAACATCATCGGCATCGCCGAAGAAAATTAGTGTTCCGTATTCCTGCACTGCAACTCGTAGAATCAGGATTGACGGAACACTTTAAACTTTATCAAAGTTGAAGAAGTGGTGCAAAACCAGCACCTTGTTTGGCAGATATTGTTGGATAGATATGGGTTTTTACTTTGACAAAGTATCAGAGCAGTTATTAGAAGAGTATAGGTTTGCAAGCCGATTTGGCATTATTGGGTTAAATTAAGAGCATGTTTCGTAGACGCGATGAAGAACAGGCCGATACCCAGGCCGCCCAACCCGAGCAGCGCATTACTTCTGTGCTGGGAGATGGCACTACCTACCATGGCAAATTAACCGGTCGTGGCGGCGTGCGCATTGAAGGCGCCTTTGAGGGTGAGATTTCCCTGGAAGGTATGCTGGTGGTGGGCACGACGGGCCGCGTGACCTGTGAAGACCTGCGTGCCAATACCGTAGTGGTGGCTGGGGCCGTGCGCGGCAACATCACCGCCGAAAAGGTCGAGATCCGCGCTAGCGGGCGCGTGTGGGGTGACGTGGTCACCATCGCGTTTTCCACGGAAGAAGGCGCTTTCCTGCGCGGCCAGATCCGTATGGAAGAAGAGATCGAGTTGGGCACTGAGGAAGAACCACAAGCTGAAGAGATAGGGGAAACAGAGGAAGAAGTTGTAATGGAAGAAGCGGATGGGAAGGAAGAAAAACCGAAACCCAAACGCAAACGTGCCAGCAAAAAAGCAAGTACGAAAAACTAGAGGCAGCTCAGGCTGCCTTTTTATTTAAGAGGGGTTTTGGACCGTAGAAGTATCCGATAAGAGGGTAACGCATAACCCCAACCACAGCGCAGTCATAGCAGGCATAATGAAGCGGTGCATGCCGCCTGTCAGATAACAACTCAAGTCGCAGGCTCCCGTGACGTTGTAAGAGGTGATGTAAAGCAGACCAATGACCGCCGCGGTTGTGATCAGGCCGTTTGCGATTAATAAGTTCATCTTGAAGGCACTACGCTGCGTAATTAGAACTGCTAGCAACAAAAGTGTGATACCGAAACCCAATATGCCCCAATCCTTGAACGAATAGAAGGCGTCCGTAAAGAAGAAGCTTATGGTCGTAGCCAATTCATAGAGATGCAGGTCGCCTGTTAACATCTGGTTGAACATCTCCGATAAGGTGGCCCCGGCCCTCAAATCGCCAGCATAGATCAAATTTGATGTGCCTAGCCACAGGCCAGTAAATAAGCCAAAGGGGGCCAGCAAAGCAAGCGCCAGTTGTTTGCGATGCCCCATGTCCCACTGCCACCACCCCATGAGCAATACAAAGAGCAACCCCAGAGCAGAAAGTGCGATGCCTTCCGGTCGTGTCCACATGGCAAATGTGAATAAAAAGCTGGCCAATATGCTGCTTGCCAGCTTCTTATTGAAGTTGTTCTCTTTATCAAATGCGGCCATGCCGATGATGGTGGCAGCCACGAAGGAAAAGCTGTTGGGCAGGTTGGCGTAGGAGGTCTCAGCATGCCTGATGACCACCGGCGCGGTTGCCACGGCCAGCACAGACAGCCCCGCACTATGCTTGGGGATGCGCTGGCGCAAGAACTCATAACCCAAGAACATCAGGCTGAGCAAATATAAGGGGAACATCATCTTTGAGGCGGGCAATAGCTCCCCGAACCACTGCTTAAAGGTGCCGATCAGGATGAAATTGTGCAGGGGGTAATCGATGGTGCTGGTGCCCCAATTGGAAACACCTGCCGACAAACCTGCTTCGGCAATACCGTAGCCTTTCGGCCCCCATAAGACCATCTCGTCTCCGAAGAAAAAGCCTTTGCCCACGGCCGTCAGCATCAGCAGGCCGCTGAGTGCAACAAACAAGATGTGCCAGATATCTATTGAAAACTGTGGGGCTGGTACCGAAGGCAGGGGACGCGTGAACCAATAGATTGCTAGGCAAAGCAGTCCAGCGAGGATATAGCCTATGAGGGTGGCATTCCCAAAGCTCAGTCCTAAGAGACTGAGGAGATATACAAGTACAGAATACAATCCGAGCGCTGAGCCATAGCCAATGGCGCCGCGTGCCAGAATTTGCATGTTGCCCAATATGTTGGTCAGTGCCAAAGTTCCGAAAGAAGTAAGGAGTAGGAGTGAGAGCACCGGAGCGACGGCCTGCAAGGCCATCGCCGCGAAACTTTGAAAGACGGGCAAGGCAGTTCCAGCACCGGGCTCAGCAACTGCCGGTAAATAAATGCCCAGAGCGTTGCTGTGCATCAGCAGCCTGGAGTTGTCTTCAGTCAGATCTCCGGGGAATGTACCGGGGTCAAGGATCAGGATGTAAGCGTCCGTGCGGCTGAAGTTTGAGAGGCAGCCATCATCCCCTCGAATGCAATTGAGCACTTCTCGGGGGAACAAATAGAACTGCATCAGAGGAGTGCGGTACAAAGGGGAGGGTGTGCTGTCGGAAGCCGGTAATACTATTTGCGCCTCTGGCGGGACGTGTTCGTGCACAAAGGCAATGTAATCGGCAGCTTCCTGGTTGATGGTGAAATTGGCACTGCGCCAGAGCGCATGCTGCCCCGCGCTTTTCCATATGCGGGTTATGTCGCCCTGATACCCCTGGAAGAAGATCCACAGCTGATAAACGGTCCCCAAAGCTAAGGCAAGCAGGAATAGCGAACGTAATTGCTTCTTGGAGATCATTGGTCAGTAGTGGGTTCGGAACTTAGCCAGTAGGTTTATCGGTGACGGCCTGCAGGCGGGTATCGGCTTCAAGGGTGAGGTTCAGGCCCTCTTCCAAGCTGATGCGCGGCATGTAACCCAGTTTGTCACCTGCTATGCTTAGATCGGCGCACATGCGTGATACACCGGCATCATTGCGCGGCGTATAAATCATCTCGGCTTTGCTGTCCGTTATCTCCAGCACCAGACGTGCCAGGTCGCGCATACGCGTTTCGTAGCCACTCCCGACGTTGATGACCATCTGGTCGATGTCTGGGGCGGTTGAAGCGCCGACCATGGCACGCACTACATCGTCGATATACACAAAATCACGCGTCTGGCGGCCATCGCCATGCAGCACCAGGGAGCCGCCGCGCACGGCCTGTTTGAGGAAATTGGGAATCACGGGGGGATGGGAGGGGGGCAGATGCTGGCCGGGGCCGAAAGCGTTAAACACGCGCAGGCTCACGGTTTCGATGCCCCATAGGGAGCCAATGGTGCGCACGTAATACTCGGCGGCCAGTTTGGAGACGGCGTAGGGGGAGCGCGGTACGGGTACGGCGTCTTCAGTGAGGGGTTGGTCTTCCTGGTTGCCGTAGACTGAACCGGAGGAAATGAAGACCACACGGCGCACACCCACGTCGCGCATGGCTTCCATCAGGCTGACGGTACCGCCCACGTTAACGGCATTGTATTCACGAGGGTAAAGGATCGATTCTGAGACCAGCACGCGAGCTGCAAGGTGGTAGACACAATCGACGTCCTGCAACAGGGTCCACAGCTTGGGGCGGTCGTTGACATCGCCGCGGGTGAAATGCACGTCTTCGTGCAGGGCATCGGGGTTGCCGGAAGAGAGGTCGTCGATGCCGCGCACATTGTGGCCTTCACGGCCCAATTGATTGGCAAGTGCTGCGCCGAGGAAGCCGGCCGCTCCGGTAATCAGGTAGTTCATTTTGGTCTATTGTACGCTTTGGTGAGCCCGAAATCGCGTGGGGCGCGATTATAGCATGAGAGCATGATTAAACCGCTTTGCACATGTGAAGGGCCCCAACAGGCTGTAGTATCATGCTGCACATGCCCTGGCTCCGTCGTTATCATCTTCTTCGCAACTGGTTATGGGTCTTTGCTTTTATCCTGTTATTAGGGCCCAGTGCCCAGCCGCCAACTGATTCCTTTGAGCGTATCCGGGCTTACACGCGCCAGATAGAATTCGATTACATTGATTGGGGCCTGCGCGCTCTGGGATTGAAGATAGGGCAGGCTGCGCTAGGGGTGGAAACGTACATCTCCGAAGATGACAGCCATACTATCGTGATGGATTACCTCGATATGGTGGCGCGTATCCAGCAGGCTGAAGGGGACTTGCGCAGAATCTATACCGACCCCAATGTAGAAGATGTTGAAGCTGCTACAGCAGACCTGGGCGCTGAATTGGATGACCTGTACGCTCAACGCCAACGTCTAGGCCCCCTGGCCGAAGCAGTATTCCAGAGCCAACTCAGTGCCACGGTAAGTGACTTGGGGTTCACCCCCGGAGGACAACCCTTGCCGCCAGTGTTGTATCGCAGTACGCCATTGCCCTGGGCCTTGGTCGTGTCGCCCCGCGAGGTCATCCAACAGGAAGCCAACATCTCGCTTCAAGTGGAATTGAACGTAGAAGACCACGTGGTTTTGGAAGGGGATATTGAAGCCGGGCTGGATATGTCCGCTCTGGTCGTGCCAGTGGGCGGTATCGGCTTCTATCCCACCATGATCGCCCAAACCACCAACCTCAACTGGATGAGTGAGGTGGTAGCACATGAGTGGATCCACAATTTCCTGACCTTACGCCCCCTGGGTGTGCTTTATACTCAGTCTCCTGAGCTGCGCACCATCAATGAAACTGTCGCCAGCATCGCCGGGAAAGAGATCGGGGGCCAGCTTTTGTTGCGTTATTACCCCGAGTTCTACGTACCCCCTCCACCCCCTAGCCCTCCCCAAACAGGAAACGATGAGGCTCCACCTGGACCTCCTCCGGAGCCGCCAGCCTTCGATTTCCGGGCTGAGATGCGGGAGACCCGTGAGACAGCCGATGAACTGCTGCTTGAGGGCCGCATTGAAGAAGCCGAAGAGTACATGGAGGCCCGCCGCCTGATATTCTGGGAGAATGGCTACCAGATCCGTAAACTCAACCAGGCTTATTTTGCTTTCTACGGGGCTTATGCCGACCAGCCGGGCGGGGCCGCCGGCGAAGACCCTATTGGTGAGGCCGTCCGGCAGGTGTGGGCTGACAGTAATTCGGTCTTTGATTTTGTCAATAGCATGAGCTGGGTCACCAGCGTAGATGGTTTGATGCAATTGGCCTATGGGGAAGCTAATCTTCTAGATGAAGGGGTTGTATACTTAGGCTGAAAAACCAAATCACCTGGCAGCATTGAGGGAAAAGGATACCCTTTGATGGCCATAAAGCTCAATCAATTACCCATTGTGACCGTATGGTACAAGCCTGAAGAAACCATCCGCCGCGTGCTGGATGGCAAAGCCTTCCTGGGGACCGAAACTCTTCTGGGTGTCTATACGGTTGTAGTCGCAATTCAATTTCCGCCAGGTATCACCTTGTCGGAAATTGACCAGTATTGGTGGGGTCCTCTTTACATTATGGTTATTAGCCTGGCTGTTGCTTCATTTTTTACTCAGATTGAAATCTACGGAGTTACTGCCATAGTTCAATGGTTTGGAAGTTTGATGGGGGGCGTGGCTATATGGGATGCAATCAAAGCCGTGGTGGCCTGGAATAAATTCACGTATATATATTTTTATCTTTTATGGTTATTAATAAGGCGCTTGTTGCTTCCAGAAGTTTTTCCGATTAGTCTGGCCAGACTAAATGTTTATGCTTTCGGCCTGACGAGCGTTGATTGGCTCGGATTATTACTGGTCGTAGCTTTCATAGGAATTTTGATTTGGCGCTTTGTGATCTACTCGCGCATGATCGCCACTGCACATCAAATCAATGTCTGGCGTGGAGTAGCCCTTGCACTCGCACCGTTCACCATGCTTGTGGTCATTATTGGTGCGTTTATTCTTCTCTTGACAGCCACACGATGAACTAAAGGGGAGATTCATCCGCTACTCATATCGCCTCTAAGCCTACTGGTACAATTCCCGCCTATATGCCAAATAAAGGAAATTACATGAAAAAGCCACAAATTCTCGGCTTTGCGCTGCTGGCCTTGCTGCTTGCGGCCTGCGGGGGGGCGACCACTGCTGCTCCCGAAGCAGAAGCTATTGAGCCAATTGTTGAAGAGGGTCCGGCTACTCCCATCACCAGCAAACTGGCCACCTGCTCGGCGGTCAGCTCCATTGACCTCACCGATGAAGAATCTCTTTTCCCGGAAGTTACGTCTGAGGATTGGATTCACGGCCCTGAAGATGCCACTGTGACGATCGTGGAGTACGGCGACTTCCAGTGACCGGGCTGTGCAGCACTTGCGCCCGTGTTGGCGCAACTCGAAGCTGATTTCCCGGATGACCTGCGTGTTATCTACCGTCACTTCCCACTGCTGACCACACCAGATGGTGAGGTCTTCCACGATAAGGCTGCCGAAGGTGTGCAGGCTGCTGAGGCCGCCGGGCTCCAGGGTAAATTCTGGGAGATGCACGACCTGCTCTTTGAAACGCAGTCCGAATGGTCCGGCTTTAGCGAAGAGGAATTCGTGACCTGGGTCTTTGACCAGGCCGAAACCCTTGAATTGGATGTCGAGCAGTTTGAAGCAGATTACAACAGTGAAACTATTGCCGCTATCCCGCAAGAAGCCTATGATTTTGCGATCGAGACCGGCATTCCCGGTACACCATTTTTGTTGATCGACGGGCGTATTTACAGCGGCCCGCGCGGTTACCTTAATTTATCCACGATCATCGAATTGCAATTGCTGGCCCAGCGCCACTTCACCGAATGCCCCCCGATGACCGTGGATGCGACCAAAGAATATATTGCTACTATCGCCACGGAGAAAGGCGATGTGGTGGTGGAATTGTTCCCAGATGTAGCGCCTATCGCTGTCAACAGCTTTATCTTTTTAGCGGAAAATGATTGGTTTGATGGCGTCACCTTCCATCGTGTGTTACCGGGGTTTGTCGCCCAGGCAGGTGACCCTACCGGCACAGGTGCTGGAGGACCCGGATATTTCTTCAGCATAGAGACTTCTTCGGCCCTGGGTTTTGACCGCGCTGGTTTGTTGGCTATGGCTAACTCTGGTCCTACGGCCAACGGCAGCCAGTTCTTTGTTACGATGGGGCCTGCCACTCACCTGAATGGTGGTTTCACCATATTTGGTGAGGTTCTTGAAGGGATGGAGGTGGTTGAAAGCCTGACGCCGCGTGATCCTGAACAAGAACCCTTTGCCGATCCGGGAGATTTGATCGTGGATGTGACCGTGGAGGAGCGCTAAACAGCAATGACGAGTAGCGAAACAGTTCAAGACAAGCAGATCCATTGGCCGTCTGTGTTTCAGTTTGGCTTGGCGGGCCTGGCTTCAGCAGGTTTGTTGACCATTGCAGGCTCTATGTTCTTCGCAGGCTTGCTCCAATTTATTGACCCGAGCAGTGCGGGGCCTGCGGCGGCTGCCACAACCATGATGGTCGCCGCAGGCATGGCGACGGGCGGGTTGTTGGCGTTGCCAGTAGCCGCCTATGGCTTGGCGCGCGTCCTGGGTAGCAACTTGCCATTGCCCAATAAATTGCCCAGTTGGTGGCGTTGGGTCATACTGGTTAGCTTGGTCGTCTTTGTGTTCGTCGTGTTGATCGGTTTCCTGGTCTCAAGTGTGGAGGCTGTGGCCTGGTTGGCGCTGCCGCCTCTGCATGTCCTAGGGATGAGCCTACCAGTGTTGTGGCTGGTTTGGATCGGCACACGTAAATTGATCGGCGGTTCGGCCCAACGCAGCTGGGGCGTCTTTGGGGCGGGCCTTGTCATGGGGCCTTTCTTTATCCTGATCCTGGAACTAGCGCTGATGGTGCTACTCTTCCTGATGGCCTTTTTTGTGCTCATCTTTGTGGCCGCCGCCAACCCAGAGATCGTGACCACGCTGGATAGACTCGCAATACAGCTGCAGACGCTCCCCAGTGACTCGCGACGTGCACAGGTGCTCCTCGGCCCTTATATCCTCAGGCCAGAATTGTTGTTGGGTTCTCTGTTCTTTATTGCAGTCTGTGTACCACTGATCGAGGAAGCCTTGAAGCCCATCGGGGTCTGGCTGCTGGCAGGCAGGAAGCTGACCCCGCGCGATGGCCTGGCCCTGGGGATGCTGAGTGGGGCGGGCTATGCCCTGTTCGAGAACCTTTTGCAGGGCGCTATGCCAGAAGCCTGGCCGACCCTGGCTATTGTGCGCATCGGCACCAGTGTGATGCACATCTTTACCGCGGGGCTAACAGGTTGGGGGCTGGCCCTGGCCTGGCGGGAACGCAGCTATTTAAAGTTGGGGCTGGCTTATTTCCTGGCTTCCCTGATCCACGGATTGTGGAATGCCAACGCCATCATTTTCTCATTCACCATGCTCTCACTGGAAATTGATGGCCCGTTAGATTTGCCTATCTTCTGGGTGGCTGCGGCTCCCGCGACACTAATTGTGTTGGCCCTTGGGACCCTGGGAGGCTTGCTCTTTGCAAATCGAAGATTGCGGGAGCCCGAAGTCGAAGTAGAAGTAGAGCCTGCTGCTTAATAAAAAATAGGGGCGAGGCATGCCTCGCCCCTATAGTAAGTTTTCTTGAAACTAGTTAATCGGGGTTATCGTGATACGGATAACGTTTTCGGGGTAATCAAAGCCATCGGCAACTAACACAACAGAGCCACCTTCATCTGCACCGGTATTCGGGCCAGCCTGTCGCGGGGCCTGGTCAATGCCAAAGCCAGGCAACTGGTTGACTTCCGTGCCCGCGTCCCACAGCAAGAAGAGGTCAGTGACATCGCCGCTGATCGCTTCGCCGTTCTCATCGAAGAGCGAGATGCCAGACTCTGCCGGAGCATAGAAGAGGTCATTGGACTGCACCAGCATGGTCGCCAGGGAGAGATAGTAATCTGCTGAGGCCGTCACCACGAACTCGTAGGCATTGCCGGGGGTCAGCGGGCCGGGGCCATCTGCGCCTGCGGGGGTGTTGAACACGCCCAGCGAAACCACACCCATGTAATCCTGCGTAGCGTCGGCCAGGCCGGAAGGATCGCCGTCTTCGGCCAGGGCTTCCAGCCCATCGCCGCGGTCAGCTTCACCCTCGGTGAAGAACACGCCGGGTTCTGTGTGGATGGCCCAAACGCCGGGGGCCAACAACACGGTCACGCCACTGCGAGCAGTCAGGGCCTCACCCAATCCGGCGGGGTTGCCGTCTTCGGCCAGGGCTTCCAGACCCTCGCCGCGGTCAGCCTCACCAGCTGTGAAGAGCGCGCCGGGTTCAGTGTGTACTACCCACACGCCGGGGGCCAACAGTAGGGACTCGTCGCTGGAGATGTTCTCGACACGTGCACTGAACTGGTTCTCGCCTGTATTCTCGATGCTCACCAGGATGTTGTCGCTGACTGCCGGGTAGCTAAAGCCATCATCCACCAGTTGCACCACACCGTCTTCGGCTTCACCAGTGTCCGGGCCAGCCTGCCGCGGGGCCTGGTCTGCGCCTGCGCCGGGTTCCTGGTTGACCTCGGTGCCGACGTCCCATAGGGCGATCTGGTCAGTCACGTCACCACTGATGGGGCTGCCATCTTCGCCATACAGCGCAATACCCGTTTCATCAGGAGCATAGAAGAGGTCGTTGGACTGCACGAACATGGTGGCAAAGGACAGGGACTGGCCGGGGGCCGCATTGAAGTCGAAGGTGTAAGCCGCGCCGGGGGCCAATGGGCCGGGCTCACTGGCTTCACTGGGGGTGTTGAACACGCCACTGCCTGCGAATTCAAAAGCGTCCGAGATATTCTCGATGCGGACGGTGAAATCGAGGTGGGGAGCCATATCATCCATGGAGTCCTCTTCCATCATTTCATCGTCCATCATCTCGTCTTCGGACATTTCATCTTCAGCCATTTCCTCATCCATGGCTTCTTCAGCCATCGATTCTTCGGTTGGGGCTTCCGGGGTAGGAGTGGCCCCGCAAGCGGCCAGCAAAAAAGCTACCAGCACACCTGCAATAAGGATCTGATTGCGAAACATATTTCGTCCTCCTTAGGACTAGGGTTTTTTTATCCGGCATTAGGATAGGCAGGGCAGCTTACACAAAGCTTACAGGTGCTTACAAGGGCCTTACACGATGTTGAGGCCAGTATTAGGATGGCCTGGCCGTATTTAATCTCAGGTGCATTTCGGTGTAAGATTTGCGTAAGGAAGCATTTCTATAATGCGAACATGCAAACTGCTTATATGGAAGAAAACATGAATACAAAAACAGCCAGCGGCGGTATTCTGGTCGTCGATGATGAAGTCACCATCCGTGAGGTGGTGCGCCGTTACCTGGAGCGTGATGGTTTCAGTGTGCGTGAGGCCGCCGATGGTTACGAGGTCCTGGACCAGATCGAGGAACGCGAACCGGAATTGATCGTGCTTGACTTGATGTTGCCAGGTATCGATGGCCTGACGCTGTGCCGCCAGATACGGCAGAAACATCGCATTCCCATCATCATGCTGACAGCCAAAGGGGAAGCCGTCGACCGTATCCGCGGCCTGGACCTGGGTGCGGATGATTACGTGGTCAAGCCCTTCAACCCGCAGGAACTGGTTTCGCGTGTCAATGCCGTACTGCGTCGTGTGCAGGAACCCGCTTTCCCCGAAGGTGACCCTATCGAGTTCGAAGGCTTGAAGATCGACCCGGCGGCACGTATGCTCTATGTAGATGGCAAAGGTGTGGCGGTGACTGCCAAAGAATTCGACCTTTTGTGGTTATTTACCAGCCATCCGGGCCGCGTGTTCACCCGCGAGCAGTTACTGGATAAGGTGTGGGGCGAAGGCTATTACGGTGACCCCTCTACCGTTACGGTGCATATCCGCAGGCTGCGTGAAAAGATCGAAAAGGATGCCTCTACCCCCAAATACCTTGTCACGGTGTGGGGCGTGGGCTACAAGTTCGAAGGTTAGGTATGCGCTTCTTGCAAACTAATTTCCGCAGTTACATCATCAGCATCATCACCGTGATGATCATCACGGTGGCTCTTACGTTCATCATTATGCGCCCCCCGATGAGCGAGTTGATGTACCTGGCCTTGTTGTTGGGTGTCACGACCTTGGGCTCGGCCCTCATCGGTTACCTGTCCTACCGCTTTGGCTGGTGGCGGCAGTTGCGCAGTGTACGTCTGACCCTCATCCTGGGCTACGTCCTGGCGTCGGGGTTGACCTTGTTCAACGTATGGGTCACTGCGCGTTTGATGTTCATCAACGACCACGACCTGGCCCTTGCCAGTCTCTTGTTGTTGTTTGCCGGGGGCATTTCGGTATCTTTTGGTTATTTCTTTTCAAATTCCATCGAAGACAGCATTCGTAGTTTTGTGCAGGGCACCAAGAGCATCCGTGAGGGGGATTTCTCCGCCCGTGTTGAGGTCGAAGGCCACGATGAATTCGCCCAATTAAGCGAGACCTTCAATAGTATGGCCGCCCGTTTGGAAGAGGTCGAAGAAGCTAAACAGGCTTTTGAAGCCATGCGCCGCGACCTGATTGCCTGGGTATCCCACGACCTGCGCACGCCCTTGTCCTCGCTCAGCGCCATGCTGGATGCTATGGCCGACGGCGTGGTAACAGACGAGGCCACCGTGCAGCGTTATTTCCAACAGGGTCAGGAGGAGATCGCGCGTATGAGCCGCCTGATCGACGACCTCTTCGAACTGGCCCAACTGGATGCCGGCAACCTGGACTTCGACCCCCAACTGAACCCCATCAGTGACCTGATCTCGGATACCTTAGGCTCATTTGCGGCGCGTGCCCAGTCTAAAGGCGTGCAAGTGGCAGGAGCGGTGTCCTCTGAAGTTGGACTGGTGTGGATGGCCCCCGACAAGATCAACCGCGTCTTGAATAACCTTCTCGAGAACGCCATCCGCCACACACCGGAGGGCGGGCAGGTTTCCATTGAAGTCGAAAGCGAACCGGAAAACGTAGTGGTTTCCGTGGCAGACAACGGTGAGGGCATTGCCGAAGAAGATCTGCCGCGTGTTTTCGACCGTTTTTACCGCATTGAAAAAAGCCGTAGCCGAGACCGTTATGAAAAGGGCGGGGCCGGTCTGGGCCTGGCGATCGCTAAAGGCCTGGTGGAGGCGCATGGGGGCGAGATCTGGGTGGAGAGTGAAGTTGGTGCGGGTACACGCATGCGTTTCTCTCTGCTGACTTCTGCCCCAGCATAAGTGTTTTAAAAGTAACTCAAATCCCGCTTGTGCTTATGCAGGCGGGATTTTTTATATATTCAGCATCCATTGACAAAATCGTGCTCCGCAATTATAGTTAACCATATGGTTAACTATTTTCAGAAGGAGATTTAACAATGGCAGATGTACTTCATCAGGTTGGTATGAGCGCTTCCCAGGAGCAGCTCTTCAGCGCCCTGACTCAGGAAAGTGAGATCAAGCAGTGGTGGTCAGAGCACAGTTCGTTCAAGACAGAGGTTGGCTCCGAAGCCAGCGTGAGCTTTTATGGGGGCATGGTCGAATTCAAATTGCGTGTGGCTGAGTTGGAACCCGGCAAGAAAGTGGTTTGGAACGTGGAGGGTGGTCCCCCGGATTGGGAGAATACAGTCATCACCTGGACGCTCTCCGAGGGCGAGAACGGCCAGACCAGTGTGCATCTGGCCCACACGGGCTTCCCCTCAACGGAGGGCAATTTCGCCGGGGTCAATTACAACTGGGGCTGGTATATGACCAGCCTGATGTTCTACCTGCAGAAAGGCGAAGGTATGCCACATACTGACGCCGATATGCCAGCGTAAGTTGAGCTGATAAAAGAAAAGCACTCCTAAACTGGAGTGCTTTTTTGATTCACATACTTTGCAATTCATTAATTTCCAGGAGGCTCCAAACGCAACCGCGCAACGGCACTCTCCTCAATGATCGTAAAGTCAAAATTCATGGGATGGTACTCGATCAAGCGCCACATGTCGGCCATGTCGATGTAATTGGCATGATAAGGATGGCCCGACTGACCGGTGGTGAGGATCGCCAGCGAGTTCTGGAAATTGCCCAGGTCCACGATCATGCGGTAGGAGGGATTAGAGCCTTCCAGTTGATAATGCTCGTTGAAGCTGCGCCAGTTGGTGTTGTTGATGGTGTCACTGCTGCCAGATGTGGCAAAGGGGCCGCGGTCAAACAATAAATTGATGCCGGGGAAATTGTTCATGAACTGGTGGTTGAAACTGATGGTGTGCTGCTGGCCCCAGTTCCAGGAGGCGCTGTCTGCCCCGAAAGTCTCGATCAACTCAGTCACAGCATTTTCAAAGGCGCTCAGCAGAATGGTGTCGCGATCCTCGGCAATGGACGTGGCCTGGTTGATCCACCAGCTACTATCCGGCTCTTCCAGCAGATTCTGCATGACGATGAACCAACGATTGCTGCCATTGGGCCAGTAGTCTTCCGGCAGTTCGTCATAATAGGTTTCTGCTAACAAGTTATCCCAGATTGCGGCGAACAACATGGCGGCCGGCTCATCCATGTCCATATGTCCGTCCCAGGCTCCAAGGAGCTCCTGGGCTGCAACCAGTTCGGGCTGGTCAACTGGCAGGTCCATCAGGTGAGGCAGCAGCACTTCCGTGCCGATCAGGTAGGTATCGCCCTGCATCTGTTGCATGTAGTCTATGCTGATGGGGCCGGGTGCATTTTCGATCAGGTCGATAACGCGTTGGGCGCGGTAGCCATAGGCCCAAGTATCCGCCAGATGGTAAGGATAACTATCATCGACCACCGCGTTGTTGGCTGTCACGATGTAACCTTCGGGCGGGTTGTAGCTGAAAGGCAGTTCTTCGAAAGGAATAAAGGCGACCCATTCATTGTCATCTGTCCAGCCGGGTACAGGGGAGCGCCCATCGTGCTCCGGTTCCCTCACCGGGATGCGGCCCGGCATCTGGTAGCCGATATTGCCCTCTATGTCTGCATACAGCAGGTTCTGGGCGGGCACGGCGAAGCCCATGGCAGCCTGTCGGAACTCGTCCCAGTTCTGGGCGCGGTTGAGGCCAAATACGGCCGGTAAGGTCAGCCCTGGCTCTAAAGCCGTCCAGCGCAGGGCAATAGCGTAATTTTCTGGCAGCTCAATGCCTGCCTGTTCCTCAAAGTTCTCCAGCTTACCGTAAGTATCGGTGATGATGGGGCCGTGGCGTGTCAATAAAACGTTGACCTCAACGGGGTCACCACTGCCGGTATTGATGGTTTCGGTAAGTACTTCCATGTCCACCCATTGCTCGTTAACCTCATATTGCAGGGGGTTGTCCGGGTTGATCTTTTCGATGTAGAGGTCCATCACATCAGGGCCTGTGTTGGTAAAACCCCAGGTGATGCGGTCGTTGTGGCCGGTGACGATCATAGGATTGCCCACGAAGGAAAAGCCCACCAAGTCATGCGGGCAATCGGGGCCTTTGGGGGTGCAGTGCAAACCGTTCTGATACCAGATGGGCGGGATGTTGGCACTCAGGTGTGGGTCGTTGGCTAACAATGGCATGCCGGTATCGGTCAAGGCCCCCGAGAGCACCCAACTGTTGGAGCCGGTGCTTTCATCGGCAGCCACTCCCAGGGCAGCATCTGCCTGCGCGAAACGCGCCGCCACTTCCAGCATGGCCTGGCTGACGTCCGGCATAGCTTGGGCCGTTGCATTTGTGCCCGGCTGTATGGACGGGTTGGCTAACTGAAAATCAGGCACGATGATTGGCATGTCGCTGGGATAGGATGGGTACAGGCTATCGACGTCAAGTTGTAAACGCTCCAAAGAGCTTAGGAGGATGGCGCGCTCGATCTCGGTGTCCATATTGCCGCGCAGGTCCCAGGCCATAGCTTTGGCCCAGGTCAGGCTGTGCAGCGGTGTCCAGGGTTCGGGCTCATAGCCAGCATTAAGTAAGGGCAGGAACAGGTATTCCAGACCCATGACTGTGCCACTGTGGGTGGCGATGTAGGCATTGACCCCATCCGCATAAGCTTGCAGCAAGGCCAGGTCTTCCGCAGGCAGTTGGGCTAATTCTTCACGCGCCACACGCTCCCAGCCCAGGGTGCGCAGGAAAATGTCCGTGTCCAGGCCATTGCTGCCGATCAACTCTGACAGCCGCCCGGCGCTGACGTGGCGCTGGAAATCCATTTGCCAGAAGCGGTCTTGCGAGTGCACGTAGCCCTGGGCAAAGAAGAGGTCGTGCTCGGTTGTGGCGTAGATGTGGGGGATGCCGAATTCGTCGCGGTAGACGTCCACTGGCCCTTCGAGACCCGCTACTTTAAACTGTCCCTGGTGTTGGGGGAAGCCGCGCCTTATTGAAAGGGGAACTGCAATAATGATCCCTGCCAGTACGATAGCCAGCACACCCCCCACGCCGATAAGTACGTTACGCACCATTCGCCGCATGACACTCTCCTATTGATTTGTAGATAAATAAACCCGAAATGCGGGTTGGAATGATTTTTTAGTTTGTTTCTTTAATTACCAGTAAGAGGATGTTACTCAGTCCCCATCGCCACTACAAATGCTACGGCATGCTCTCTCGTGTGGCTCAGGCTGAGCGACCAGGTGGTCAGCCCATGTTTGTCGGCCAGTTCCTGCGCTGCGCCGTGCAGTAGCAGTTGTGGTTCTTTGCGGGCCCCGCGCAACACCTCGATCTCTTGCCAGGTGATATCGCCAATGCCTGTACACAGGGTCTTGGCTACAGCTTCTTTGGCCGCATAGCGCACGGCCAGTGAGGTGATGTTGTCGCCGACCTGTTCCAATTCCTTTTCCGTATAGATGCGTTTCAGGAAGCGATCGCCGTGGCGCTCGATGGCGCGTTCCACGCGTTCGCATTCGATCAGGTCAACGCCGGTGAAAAGGGGGGCGGGCAAATCGCTATTCCTTGGTGGGCCCGGCAATGGCAATAGCCAGCCTGTCAGGGTCGAGATAATTAGCCGCCGCCGCCAGCACATCCTCGCGGGTGATGGCATTGATCAGGTCAGGGTACTGACGGTAATAGTCCAGCCCCAATTTGTGGCGCTCCAGGTTGAGCAATGCGCCCGCCACGCCACCGTTCGATTCGAGGGACAGCGGCAGACGCCCGATGTAGTTGGCCTGGCTGTCGCTCAGTTCCTCTTCCGTGACCTTTTCCGTCACAAAGCGTTTGACCTCTTGTTTGATCAGGTCTGCGGCTTTTTGTTCATTGCTGGGATCCACTCCAGCCGTCACCGTCCAAGGGGCTGGGCCGATACCACCGCTGACGCTGCTGTAGGCGTAATAAGCTAGTCCCGCCTGCTCGCGTACCACGTCGCCGATGCGGCCCATCAGGCCGAAGCGCCCCAGGATGTTATTGCCCACGGAGGCCGCCAGGAAGTCCGGCGACTTGCGGGCCGGGCCAATGGTGCCCATTACCAGGTCAGACTGGCTTTTGCCGGGGATATCCACGCGCTTTTCGACTTGATTTTGTAGTGTCTTGGTAGGTGGTAACTCTGGCACAGGTGGCTGGTCAGGATTGCTCCAATCGCCCAGCGTGGCTTTGACTTTATCAACCACATCATCCGTATCGATCCCGCCAACAATAGAGAGCACCATGCCTTGTGGCCCATAGTGCTTTTTGTGGAAAGTGTGCAGGTCGTCAACGCCGATGGCCTGGATGGTTTCGGGGTAACCGTCATCGGGGCGGCTGTAAGGATGGTCTGGGTAGACCAGTTTGTCAAAAGCTAATGAAGACATGCTGCCAGTATCCTGGGCGCGCATGGCCAGCCCGGTGAGCATCTGCGCTCGCAGCCGCTCGATCTGTTCTTCAGGGAAGGCGGGTTGGCGCAGGGCTTCGTTGGCCAGGGCCAATAAGAGTTCCAGGTCTTCGACCAGGGCTTTGCCACTGAAACCAGCGGTGTGTGTGCCGCCACTGAAGCCCAGGCTGGCTCCCGCCGATTCCAGGTCGTCATAAATGGTTTGGAAATCGCGCTGGCCGGTGCCGCGCATTAATGAGGATGCCACAAAATCGGCCAGTCCCAGTTTTTCGTCGCTGTCGAACAGGCTGCCTGCCGGTAAATAGCCCTGTATGACCACCGAGCCGCTGGTGGGGTTGGCGCGGCTGAGGATCGTGATACCGTTGTCGAGTTCAACGCGGATGATGTCGTCGGGGCCGGGGATGGCCTGGCGGGCAGTTTGGTCCATGGTGGCGCTCATGCTGCCCCTCCGGTGGGCTGGTACACGCCCAGTGTGCGGTTGGCGGGCCGCAGATATTCCTGCGCAGCGCGCTGCACGTCTTCAGGCGTCACTGCCGCCAGCTTGTCGATGTAATTGAGGAACCAGTCGTAATCGTCGAACATCTCGGCAAAGCCTAGCCAGAAAGCCTGGTTGGTAATGCTTTCACTGCCGTAGGCAAACAGGGCGCGGGCCTGTTTGACGGCGCGAGCGATCTCCTCGGCGCTGGGGATCTCATCCTGCACCTGGGCGATCTGTTCATCGTAGGCAGCAATGAGCTCATCTGCGCTGCGTTCGGGATGCACGGTCATGGTCACGCTATATAAGAATGGTTCGATGGTTGCCAGCAGGCCGCCATTGACGCTGACCGCCAGCTCCTTCTCGACCAGCTCGCGGTATAGGCGGGAAGTCTTATTGGAAATGCCCCCGCCAAACATGTTGAGATTGCTGGGGCCATTCAGTAAACTGTCCAGTACGGTCAGCGCATAAAAATCGGGGTGCTTGCCCTCTGGTGCCCGGTAAGCTATTTTCACGAAGGTGGTTTCGCCAGGGCCTTCCACGGTCAAACGTCGTTCACCGCTTTGGTCTGGTTCGTCTCTACCTACGCGCGGTGGCTCGTTGCCTGCCGGGATAGGCTCAAATAACTCTTTGACACGCCCCAACATCTGATCGGAGTCAAAAGCCCCCGCAATAGCCAGCACGGCGTTGTTGGGCACGTAATAACTTTTGTAATGCTTGTAGAGGTCGTCGCGGCTCATGTTCTCCAGGTCTACCATGTCACCGATGACTTCGTGGTGATAGGAATGCACCCGGAAAGCGGCCGCCTGGATCTCTTCGTCCAGCAGGAAGAGGGGGTGGTTCTCATTGCCCTGCCGTTCGGAGATGATCACCGTGCGTTCGGAAGCCACCTCTTCGGGATCGAAGATGCTGTTGGCCATGCGGTCGGCTTCCAGGCGCAATGCCAGGTCGATCTTGTCAGCGGGCATCGTTTCAAAATAAGCCGTCCAATCGATGTAGGTCATGGCGTTCCACACGCCGCCCTCGCGGGAAATGGCTTTGTCCAGCACATTGGCGGGAAACTCGGGTGTGCCTTTGAACTGCATGTGCTCGACCCAATGGGACACCCCGGTGATGCCGGGGCGTTCGTCGCGTGAACCCACGCGATACCACAGCCAATGGCTGATGATGGGGGCGGTGTGGATCTCTTTGAGCAACACCGTGAGGCCATTGCTGAGTGTATGTTTGCTGTAACTAGTTGTCATGTAAATCGGAGCTCTCAACCTCTAAGATAATTTATTGTACCGCACACGGAAAGGCGGCTTTTGAGTGTCCTCTAACATAACACTCGTTCTCGGAAAAGTTGCCTTCAGAACGGGATTTTTGTAAAAGATTAAGATTAATCAAATGTTGGACAAAACTTAGACAATTCTAATGTAAAATCTGTGCAAAACATGATATTATCTCACCAGTTCAAAATTTTACTGGTGCCAAAAAAGGTGCCCAATTTCGGAGGAACAACATGAAGAAGTTTTTACCCCTTTCCCTGCTGCTCGTTTTTGCGCTTATCCTGGCAGCCTGTGGCAGCGCCCCCGCCACAGAAGCCCCCGTGGCTGAGGAACCGGCTGTTGAAGAAGAGCCGATGGAAGAACCGATGGAAGAAGAGATGGCCAGCATTGTGGACATCGCCGTCGGTGATGAGCGCTTCAGCACACTCGTGACGGCGCTTACAGAAGCCGGCCTGGTAGAAGCCTTGCAAGGCGAAGGCCCCTTCACAGTATTCGCCCCCACGGATGACGCTTTTGCCGCTCTGCCCGAAGGCGCTTTGGAAGGTCTTTTGGCTGACACCGATGCCCTCAGCAACGTTCTGCTGTACCACGTTGTAGAAGGTAAGGTCCTGGCTGCTGACGTGGTTGGCCTGGATGGTGTAGATGTTGAAACGCTTTCCGGCGACACTGTTGCCGTGAGTGTGGATGGTGATTCTGTTCAGATCAATGACTCCAACGTGATCATCACAGACATCGAGGCTTCTAATGGCGTGATCCACGTGATCGATGCGGTATTGCTCCCTGGCGCTGAAGAGGCCATGGATGATATGGAAGAAATGACAGAGACCATCGTAGACATCGCTGTGGCTGATGAGAACTTCAGCACGCTGGTGACCGCTCTGTCAGAAGCTGGTTTGGTAGAAGCCCTGCAGGGTGAAGGCCCCTTCACCGTGTTTGCCCCCACCAATGACGCCTTTGCAGCTTTACCTGAAGGTGCTTTGGATAGCTTGCTGGCTGACACCGATGCTTTGAGCAACGTGCTCTTGTTCCACGTAGCGGAAGGCAAGTTCCTTGCTGAAGACGTAGTGGCTGCTTCCGGCCAGACTATCGGTATGCTCAATGGTCAGTACGCCCAGATCCTGGCTGAAGATGGTGTCACCATCGCTGGTGCCCCGGTCAGAGTCACGGACATCCAGGCTGCCAATGGTGTTATCCACGTGATCGACGCTGTTATGCTCCCGCCTGAGTCGCAGACCATCGCCGACGTTGTGGTTGCTGATAGTCGCTTCAGCACCTTGCTGGCCGCAGTAGATGCCGCCGGCCTGGTCCCCACGCTCTCTGGCGAAGGCAGCTTCACAGTCTTTGCCCCCACGGATGATGCTTTTGCCGCCCTCCCCGAAGGCACGCTTGACGGCCTACTGGCTGACATCGATGCCCTGACCGGCGTGTTGCTTTACCACGTGCTGGATGGCGAGGTATTGGCCGAGACCGTCGTGACCCTGGATGGTGAAGAAGTAGCCACGCTCAACGGCGCCAACATCACCATCAGCATTGATGGCGACTCCGTCAAGGTCAATGATGCCAATGTGATTATCACAGACATCCAGACCGATAACGGCGTGATCCACGTGATCGATGCAGTCTTGGTTCCCTAAGAAGGTTTTTTATCCGAGTGAAGCTGGCAGGTGAACAAAGCTTATCGTTAGACTGCCAGCCTAACTAACAAGAGCGGCTCAATTCGAGCCGCTCTTTGTTTTTCATTAAAGAGTAGGGGCCGGTTTCAAACCGGCCCTTTCTTTATAAACGTGGCACTTCAGGCCAGGGGGATAACGTAAAACAGGACCGCGAAAAAGTGCAGCAAACTCCCTGTCAGCACAAATAAATGCCAGATGGCATGATGGTAAGGTAACTTGCGCCACACGTAGAAGATGATGCCACCGGTGTAAGCCAGGCCGCCAAGCAGTAAAAGCAAGAGACCCCCGGCGGCAACTGTAGCTAACATGGGTTTGATAGCCACCACTACAAGCCAGCCCATGCCAGCGTATAAGATGATGGACAAAAAAGACCACTTCTTCAGCATGGTCACCTTAAAAACGATGCCCAGGGCTGCCAGCCCCCACACCACCCCGAAGATCGTCCAGCCCCACACGCCCCGCAGGTTGACCAATGTGAACGGTGTGTACGTCCCGGCGATCAGCAGGAAGATAGCCGAATGGTCCAGCACGCGCAGCACGCTCTTGGCACGCGGCAGTTGTATGCTGTGGTACAGCGTGGATGAGGTGTACAAAAGGATCAGGCTGGCTCCAAAAATGCTCACGCCCACAATGTGCCAGGCGTTGCCAAACACGCTGGCAAAGGCCGTCAGCACAGCCAGGCCACCAATTGATAGGACAATGCCAACAGCATGCGTAATGCTGTTGGCAATTTCTTCGCCCAAACTGTAGCGGGGCAATTCACTGGAGTTCATAATCAGCGATTCTAACACCCTAAGCTTAATCTTGGCCTTGTTTGCCTCCATTGCTACGAGATAGCTTTGGACCGATCACGGCGATTCCCAGGACAGCTACCCCAATGATGCCAATCGTGCTGAAGATGCCGCCAAGCCCCTCGCCGCCTTCAAAGTCATCATCTTCGCCATCTTCCCCACTTTCCCCCTCTTCATCTTCATGTTCTTCACCCTCATCGTCTTCGCCGTCGAAAAAGCCGTATTCGTTTTCGTCATTTTCGCTTTCACCGGCAAAGGCCAGGGCTGGTGTGTTTTGGGCCAGGGCATACACCCCGCCGAAGATCAGCCCGATTACGAGGGTCACCACGATCAATCCAGTGACCCAATGATTGAATATTTTTTTCATGATTTTCTCCTTCAGTGATTGATGAGTTGTTTTAGCGATCCTTCGCAGGGACTGTAATTGCATTGGGAATCGCTTTTTTGCTTTTGTTACTTTGCATCATTGGCTGCACGATGTAACGCTTGACTGCATTCATGATCCAATGCCAGTGCAGTGCGATGTGCAATGCCACCAGGCCGATGACCAGATTGGTGGATAGGTGGTGCAAGCCCTCCCACAGGCCGCCTCCCGGGCTGGCTAAGCCCAGCGTTGCCATCACACTTTCTGAGATCATCAGGCCGCTGCCGATCACGGTTGTGAACGACACCAGTAAGCCCAAGTTCAGCAGGTAGTTGATGCGCGCCTGCCGGGCCAGTTTGCCAAAGAAGCGCTGGGTCGTCGCCACCACCCATTTCCAGTGTAGTAGCAAATGCACCATTAAGGCCCCGCCCAGGGCGATGCCCAGCCATTCGTGGATGGTCTGCCCGGTAGCTTCCTGTGCTACCGCTAGCAGAAACGCGGCTGCGATACCGACATCGATCAGTAGATTCTTTTTGGTTTGATTCATACTCACTCTCCTTGAAGCTCGACATTGCAGGCAGGATACAAATCAAATCTGGGTTTCGAATGGAAAAGATGTGGAGAAATTCTGGAGACGATTAAATACAGATAAACTTTGACTTATGATGCGTTTACTCTCTACTTGTAACGCTTTCACTTCCAGCCTGAGCTATACTTCTACAATGGAAACTTACACCAGCCACTTCACACGCCTCGTCTGCCCCGAATGCGGCAACCCCTTCGATGCAACCGTTTTGCAGACCTTTTGCCACGATTGCATGTCGCCCATTCTGGCCGAGTATGACCTCGAACGCCTGGGTGAAAAGCTCACCCCAGCCGAATTGCGCTCACGTCCCAAAGGCTTGTGGCGCTGGAGTGAGTTGCTGCCTGTACAGCAGGCGCAATATCGCCTGACTTTGGGTGAGGGTGATACCCCTCTACTGGCTGCACCACACCTGGGTGCTTCCATTGGCCTCAAAAACCTCTATATTAAGGACGAATCCAGTAATCCCACTGCCACTTTTAAAGCGCGTGGCCTCGTCATGGCCGTGGCGCGTGCCGTTGAATTGGGCGTTGAAGAATTCGTCATCCCTACGGCAGGCAATGCTGGTGGGGCGCTGGCGGCATATGCTGCCGCGGCGGGTAAAGCCTCGCACGTCTACATGCCGCAAGACGCGCCCAATATTAATCAGGTGGAGGTGCGTGCATTGGGTGCTGACCTGCAATTGGTGGAAGGCCTCATCACCGATGCTGGCAGATTAGCAGGACAAGCGCGTGATGAGCACGGCTGGTTCGACGTTTCCACCTTCAAAGAGCCTTATCGTGCTGAAGGCAAAAAGACCATGGGCCTCGAGCTGGCTGAAGATTTTGACTACGAACTGCCCGACGTGGTCGTTTATCCCACGGGAGGTGGTACCGGTCTGGTGGGCATGTGGAAAGCCTTTGACGAGTTGGAAAAGCTGGGTTGGATTGGCTCCCAGCGCCCGCGCATGGTCAGTGTGCAGGCGGCGGGATGTGCTCCTATCGTACGCGCTTTCGAAACCGGTGCAGAACGGGCCGAACCCTGGGAAGACGCCCACACGCATGCTTCGGGCTTGCGTGTTCCTGTAGCCTTTGCCGACCGTTTGATCTTGCGGGCATTACGCGAAAGTCAGGGCACGGCGGTAGCCGTACGTGATGAAGATATCAGGGCGGCAGAGGCTGAAATGGCGCAAAAAACAGGCATTTTTGCCGCTCCTGAGGGCGCCGCCACCTGGGCGGCTGCCAAACATTTGTTCGGGGGTGGCTGGATCGACCCGGATGCCCGCGTGGTATTATTTAATACGGGCAGCGGGTTAAAATATATTTAGAGGTATATGACAGAAGAAGTAGTAAGAGAGACTGGTGGCACACGTGCCTCCCTGCAACTTCTATATGAGATCAGTCGTGAGTTTGCGCAAGCGCTTGATCTGCGTACGGTCTTGCAGCGCGTATTATTTCTCTCCCTGAAGACGGTCAAAGGGGAAAGTGGCAGTATTATCGTGCTGGACGAAGATGGGGAATTACGTGATTCGGCTATTATCCATGCCGGCAATATGATGGATCGCAATACCCAACAGTTAAAAATGGCCTTACAGCAGGGCCTCATGGGCTGGGTTGTAGAGAACCGTGAAGCGACGCTGGTTTCCGACACCAGCCGTGACCGCCGCTGGTTGCGTGGTAAATATGATGACCCCGATACAGGAGCACGTTCCAGCGTCAGCGCTCCCCTGCTGGTGCGCGACCGTCTGGTTGGGATCATGACCCTCAGCCATCCGCAAAGCGGCTTTTTCACTGATAACCACCTGGAACTGGTGCAGACCATTGCCGGACAGGCTGCCATTTTTGTACTCAACGCCTCCTTATACGATGAAAGCCAGCAGCGCACACGCGTGATGACGGCCCTGGCCAATAGTGCTGCCTCCATCAATGCCAGCCTCAACGTTGACGACGTTTTGCAAAGTATCCTGGAGCAAATTGTAGAGGCCCTTGAGGTCGATGCCGTTTCCCTGGCCCTTGTGGATGAAGAAGCCGGGGAGTTGGAGTTTAAGGCGGCCACAGGCTCTGGCCGGGATAGTATCCTCGGTTTGCGTATCAAAATGGGACAGGGTGTGGCAGGCTGGGTGGCGCAAAACGAAGAAGCCATCATCGTCCCCGATGTGCAAAAAGACCCCCGTTTTTATAACAAAGTGGACCGTCAAACCGGCTTCCTGACGCGTGCCATTGCCTGTGTGCCTATTCGCAGCCAGGACAAGGTCATCGGCGTGATCGAGGCGCTTAACCCTACCGGCAAGGGCTTTGGCCCTGATGCCCTGGTCGTGATGGATGGCATCGGCCACCTCGCTGGATCGGCCATCGACCATGCCCGCCTCTTTGAGCAGGTGGAAGTGGCTCGCAGTCGTTACCTGGAATTGTTTGAGGATAACGTTGACCCCATCCTCGTCACCGTTGCCGACGGCAAAGTGGTTGAATCCAATCGCAGCGCCCAGCGCATGTCGGGTTTCCTGGAAGCTGAATTAAAGACCATGAACGTGCACCAGTTGCATGCCGTTGATTGGGAAGTGTTAGGTCAAAACTACGATAACCTGGCGGGCCAGCATCCCCTTTCTTATGAGTCTTCCTTACAAACAAAAGATGGCGGTTCTATTGACATTGAAGTCTACGTGCGGCGTGTAAATATTGCCGACACCGACCACTTCCAATGGATATTACATGACATCACGGAGCGTAAACGCTTCGACAAGCTGCGTGAAGACCTGGCGTCCATGATCTATCATGACCTGCGCTCTCCCTTGGCCAATGTGGTTTCGGGCCTGGACGTTTTGCAAAGTATGCTGGAAAAGGAAGATCCCACCGTACAATCCGTCATCGATATTGCTATACGTTCTACGGAACGTGTGCAGCGCCTCTCCAATTCCCTGCTGGATACGATGCGTATGCAATCCGGGGAAAACCTGGGCAACCCGGAACCCGTCACGGTTGAAGAAATTGTGCGCGATGCTGTAGAGGCAGCCCTCCCTGGGGCCAATAACAAAGAGCAGCAGATCAAGGTGGCCCTGTCTGCCAGCTTGCCCTCCATCATGGTCGATGCCGATATGATCAAGCGCGCTCTCATCAATTTGTTGGAGAATTCTGTCAAATATACGGACAAAGAGGGCGTCATCACTGTTGGCGCCAAGCGTAAAGGTGGCTGGTTGCACATCTTTGTGCGCGACACGGGGCGCGGTATCCCCCCGGATAAGATCGATACTATCTTTGATAAGTTCACGCGTGTGCGTGAAGGAGCTGCAGGTTCTACCGCGGGTCTCGGCCTGGGGCTGGCTTTTTGTAAGCTGGCTGTCGAAGGACATGGTGGCAAGATCTGGGTAGAAAGTGAATTTGGCAAAGGCTCCACTTTTACCTTCAGTGTGCCTGTCGCCAGCTAATCCGTCTTTTTCCTGTTCCTCCGATTTGATTTGCATTTCATAAAACGTTAGAATGGGGGCATCTTAGAATAGACTGGTCAATACACCGTTATGAAAAAACTTGAAAAGAATATTTATCTCGAAGATCAATACCCTGGCGTTACCCTGGGTGCCTTGGTGCTCCCACAGGGTACTGTGATGATCGACGCCCCACCCCGCCCCGACGATGGCCGTGCCTGGCTGGCATCCTTGCGTGGCCTGGGTACTAGCCAGGATCGTTTGCTTGTGGTGTTGGATGCCCATCCCGACCGCGCCCTGGGCGCACGTGCCATGGAGAGTTCGGTCATGGCGCAGGATGAAAGTATCTCTATTTTTAACCAACGTACCTCGATTTTTAAAGCCCAGATGCAGGGCAGCGGCTCGGAGTGGGAAGAGTGTGGTGGCCTTAGCGGCATTCGCTGGCTACCGCCTAACCTCACCTTTGATGATCATGCTGTGGTGCGTTGGGGCAATGAAGACATCCATTTGGAACATCACCCTGGCCCCCAACCCGGAGCTGCCTGGCTGGTGATCCCTGATCGTCAACTGGCCTTTGTTGGCGATGCTGTGCTGCTCAAGCAGCCACCCTTTTTGGAGCATGCCGATATTCCTGTATGGATCGATACGCTCGACATTCTACTGAAGAAACCCTATAAAGATTACACGCTGATCAGCAGCCGTGGGGGTGCTGTGCCGCAAGCCGAGGTTCGCAACCTGCGCGGCTTCTTGAAAGACATCCAGACGCGTATGGAACGTCTGGCTAAGCGTAAAGCTTCCCCTTCCGAGACGGAAAAGATGGTGGACAAATTGCTGCAAAAGTACAAATATCCCGCCAAGTATCGCGATAAGTATGCGGCCCGCCTGCGTCACGGTATCTACTACTACTACGCCAATCACTATCACCCTGTTCCCCAAGATTCATAGTCCCTTCATCCCCGATGCCGAACACTGCCTACGAACCTGTCTTTGAACTGACCCGCGGGGATACGCCCGAGTCCCAGCATTATGGGGTTGTCGCCGTGGTCAATGCACAGGGCGAGCTGGTGGCTTCCGTGGGTGACCCGGATATGGTCACCTTCACACGCTCCACAGCCAAGCCTTTCCAGGCCTTGCCGTTCATCGAAGCGGGCGGCCATAAGCATTTTGGGTTTTCCCAAAAAGAAATTGCCCTGATCTGTGCCTCCCATTCTGGTACTTCTGCCCACGTGCGCGCTGTACAGAAGCTGCATCGAAAAGTGGGCCTGGATAAAGATATGCTGCAATGTGGCGTGCATTATCCCTATCATGCCAAATCAGCCCACAAGATGCGCGCTAAAGGAAAAACGCCGCGCGTTTATCACCACAATTGCTCCGGCAAGCATAGCGGCATGCTTGCCTTTGCTAAATTCCAGGATTGGCCTCTCGAAAGTTATTTGGAAATTGAACACCCTGTTCAACAGGCTATTTTGAAAAGCTTTGCCTCTATGTGCGACCTGGACCCCAACAATGTGCCTATAGGCATCGACGGCTGTTCTGCGCCCAACTTCGCGGCCCCTTTACAAAAGGTTGCCTTGGGTTATGCCCGCCTGGCAGACCCTGCGGCTTTGCCGGACTCACGTGCTGAAGCCTGCCGCACAGTTTTTTCCGCTATGACCAGCCGCCCAAAAATGGTGGCCGGACCCAAGCGCCTCGATACTCGCTTGATGCAGGTCACCAAAGGCCGCGTCCTGATCAAACAAGGGGCAGAGGGCTATCTCGGTATGGCCCTGTTGCCGGATGCTATTGAACCCGGCTCACCGGCTTTGGGCATCGCCATGAAAATCAGCGATGGTGATCCTCGCAGCCGCGCTCGCCGTGCCGTTGCAGTCGAGATCTTGCGGCAGTTGCATGCGCTGTCAGATAAAGAACTGGATGCACTAGGTAAGATGGGCCCGTCCATTGATGTGCTCAACTGGCGCAAACGCGTGGTGGGGGAAGGCCGTACAGTTTTTCAACTCAATTGATGGAAAGTAATCAAGATCTTGCCAAGCGTGCTTTGAAGGTCCATGAAACCCTGTTGGACTTTTACGGCGTGCCCGAATGGCGCAATCCTTTGCCTGCCCTGGATGAATTGGTTTCCACCATCCTGTCGCAGAACACCAGCGACACCAACCGTGACGTGGCCTTTTTTGCGCTCAAAGACAAATATCCTGATTGGGAAACTGTGCGCGATGCCCCAGAAGAAGAGGTGATCGACACCATCCGTCCGGCGGGCCTGGCCAATCAAAAAGGGCCGCGCATTCAGAATGTCTTGCAACGCATTACGGAACTGCGCGGCGAGTTGAACCTGGATTTCCTCAAAGAATATTCTTCAAAAGAAGCGCGCGATTGGCTGACCCAGTTCAAAGGGGTTGGTCCCAAGACGGCGGCCATCGTGCTGCAGTTTTCTTTAGATAAGCCCGCTTTCCCGGTGGACACGCACGTCTACCGCCTGACAGGGCGCATTGGCCTACGCCCTCAAAAGATGAGCGCCGATAAGGCCCACGATTATTTTGAGGATCTGATGCCGTCAGAAACTTTTTACACGGCCCATCTCAACATCATTCGCCTGGGACGCGAGATCTGCAAAGCCCGTAAACCCATGTGCCCGGATTGTCCTTTGCAAACCCTGTGTGATTATTACGCTATCAACTACGATGAGGAAGGAAATCTCATTGAGCCATCCTGACACACCTATTCAACAGGCCCTCGACTTGCTGGCTGAACTTGACCTGCCAGATGAGACGCGCCAGCAATTGACTACATACCTGACTTCCGCCTCAGATGAGTTGGCCGCAGCGCATGAAGAAAAGGCCAAGTTCGTATCGGTCGTGACCCACGAACTGCGCATCCCTATGACCTCCATCCAGGGCTATACCGACCTGATGCGTCAGGAAGCCGTTGGCCCGGTCACCGACCAGCAAAAAGAATTCCTGGGTGTGATCCGCAACAACGTTGAGCGCATGTCGGCTCTGGTTGGCGATCTGTCCGATATCTCCAAGTTGGAAGCAGGCCGCCTCGTCATTGACCCGGCTCCTTTGCCCCTATACGGCTATGTCGAAGAGGTCTTGAAAGACTTGCGCCCACAGATGGAAGCAAAAGGGCAGGTGTTGGAAGTTGACGTACCGGAAGATTTGCCGCGTGTGGTGGCCGACCCACAACGTTTGCAGCAGATCATCGCCAACCTGCTGCGTAATGCCCATCTGTATTCATCGGAAGACAAGCCCATTCAGGTCAAGGCCCTTGAGCAAAATGGTTTTGTACGCCTGGAAGTCATGGATCAAGGTGTTGGGATTGGTGAAGAAGACCAGCAACATATATTCCAGCAGTTCTTCCGCTCTGATGATGCTGCTGTGCGTGAAGAGCCGGGCTGGGGCCTGGGTCTGCGCGTCGCCAAATTACTCACCGAAGCCTTCGATGGTCACATTGGTTTTGAGAGCCAGTTGGGGGCAGGTAGCACCTTTTGGGTGGAATTGCCCATAGATAAATAAACTGCTTTGGTAAATCATGTTAAGAGTTTGCGCAGCAAACTCTTAAACGAACCAGTTTTGCTGGTTCGTCATTCCCCTAACGATGTCCCCGCTGCACAATCCTCACACTGCACGTTCTCTACATCTTCCCCATTCGCCAACGCCGTCAACCAATCGATTAAGCGCACTCCTTCCGTTTCCTGCGTATACAGGTTGGCGCGTGGCGTGAAGCAATGTAACTCCCCAGCAGCCATATAATAACGGAAATTATCGGTGCTGCTCGCAATGCTGTCGATGTGCGTTTGCAGGTCACGGCCAAAGTTCTTCTGCTGCCCATCCAGTGCCGAATAGAAGCGGATCTGCACGGCATCAAAGGCCGAGTTGATCTCGCCAAAAGTGTAATTAGGGTAATGATTAGCGACGGCGGTGTAGTAGTCGGCAGTCAGTAGCTCGCCGGGAATGATTGTCTGCAATTCAGGAATCCATTCGGGGAAATTGTCGTGGGCCCCGTAACCCGATTGTAGGTCCAGTGCGTCAGGGTCCACCAGGGCCAGTGAGTCGCCCACCTGGGTGATAGGCACGCCAGGATATTGTTCGATAACGTAGGCCGAATGTACGATGGAACCGATCGCCCCGGCGCTGCAACCGGTCATGAAGATCGATTCTGGATCGGGTACGTTGTTGTAAGCCCAGTCCAGCCCGGCGCTTGCGTTCACAAAGCCGCGGTGATAGATCTCTAGTGTGCTGCCGTCCGAGCGTTCGTATTCCCGTAAATTGTCCCCCCAGTACACATCGCCCGTGCACGAGGGCATATATACGATGGTGTGGTCTTTGAAGGGGTTCGCCTCGTTATTCAGCGCAAAAATGCCTCCGGCACGCGAACCTGGATCGTCGGCAGATGTGACGTCATCATCGTAATAGGTGCTGCCAGGGGCACAGGTTTCGGCATTCCAGCAACCGCCACCTCCTTGAAAGAATAGCAGCAGTTTGTCATTGCTGCCCGGGCGCACCCAATAGGCATAAGGTGTATCGTGCGCGCAACGTGTCTCCCCGCCTGGCTCGATCTTGGTCCAGCCCTCTGGTAATTCCGCCAGCGAGGGTAACCCTTCGAGGCTTTCATCATTGGTTGGAACGATTTCAGCGGGAGTGCTGGCCGGAGTGGGTAAATCGGTTGGCGTATTGATTTGTGGGCTGCTGCAGGCGGTGAAGATTAGAATGGGTACAAGGAGGAGGAAATATCTTTGCATGTTGCAAGTATACCCACAATAGCTTACTCGTCGATGAGTGAAATTCGTTTTCGAATGTACTCGACCAGATAATCTTGCTCTTCAATGATATTTTCACTAAGTCGCCCTGCCACAACCGGCAACATCCACGCCTTTAGCTCTTCCCGTTTGTAGGGACTGTGCTTGAAATAATGCCTTAGATACATCCGGTTCATTATTTCTCGTAACACAATAAAGAACCTTCGGGCAGGTAAATCATCTGGAATAGCACTCATCGTGGTGAGTAGCACCGTGCGAGCCACGTCAGCCAACGGATGTCCACTGCTTGCGTCCACCCAGTCTATGATCACCGTTCCATTTGGCGTCACCATGATATTGTCTGGATGGAAATCCCCGTGCAGTAACTTATCGGCTTCCGGTAATTCATCAATGTAGGCCACCAGCTTTTCTTTTTGTTTTGCATCCAGCCCCGCGGCCTCCTCAATTTTTTTCTTCAACCGCGTGGATTGAGAAGGTAATCCGCTAACCTGTCGCTGGTGCATGTCCAGGTGTAGTTCTGCCATTTGCCTGGCCAAGCGGGGGAAGGCCCACCTGTGTCTCTGAAACCATTGCAGCAGGGTTTGCCCCTCGATGAGTTCATAAATAATGGAGGGGCGGCCTTCTTCCTCGATCAGCTCGTACACTTTGGGAACAGCAAGGCCCGTTTGCTGGGCTATGCTGGCCTTATTAAATTCGTATTCTGCATCCCCGGCAGGCCAGCCGGGCAAAAATTGTTTGAGCACTTTCCCCTTTTTCCAGGTGTAGATTTCCGCGGTGCGGCCTTTGGCGAGTAATTTTCCTTTTCTCATTGCATGATTTTACCGCTTGCTTGACACCTTGCAACATCCAAGGATATACTCCCAATACAATTGAATTGCACGGGGAGCCTGGAGTTGCAGGCTGAGAGGTAGAAAATGATTCTACGACCCGCGAACCTGATCCGGATCATACCGGCGGAGGGATGCAGCCTTGCCAACCAAAAAACCTCCGCCACCAGCGGAGGTTTTTCTTTTGAGCGCAGTTATCTTTGCTAATGGGGAATTGCTCGACGAGCAACAAGCTCTGCGGCGTGCGGCACTTGCTGACATTGTCATCGCCGCCGATGGGGGGGCGCGTCACTGCCTGGCGTTAAATATCGTTCCCCAGTTTGTCATTGGCGACCTGGATTCGCTCAATGAGGTCGAATTGCGGCAATTGGAAGAATTTGGGGCGGAGATTATCAAGCATGAAATCCGCAAGGACGAAACCGACCTCGAGTTAGCCTTCCTCCACGCCCTGCAATTGGGCATAAATGACGTCACTGTGTTGGCAGGTTTGGGTGGCCGTTGGGATATGAGCCTTTCCAACCTCTTGCTGCCTGCCTATGACAAACTCCACGGTCTGAATATTCACTACGTTCACGGAAACACCAGCATCTTTCTGGTGCGCGATGAGGTTAGTTTTGAGGGCCAACCTGGCGATACCGTCTCTCTGGTTCCCGTAGGTGGGGATGTGACTGGCATCACCACCAAAGGCCTTGAATACCCTCTACAAGACGAACACCTTTACCTGGGTGCCACGCGTGGCATCAGCAATCAGATGACCGGCACCACTGCCACCGTTAATGTAAAAACCGGCCTGCTCTTATGCATCATTGAAAAGCACTAATCTAAGATCGCCTTCAACCATAATAAAGTTCAAACCAAATGGACAATGGACTTTGGATAACAATTACATCAGGAGTTACAGTGAAAACGAAACAACTACTATCCATCCTTTTATTGGTTTTTGTCGCCGCCGCCTGCGCTGCGCAGCCTGACGAACCCCGCCAGCTGACCGTCATGACCCACGACTCTTTCGAGGTTTCTGAAGCCGTCGTGACCTCCTTCGAGGCCGTCAATAACGTCGAGGTCATCTTCCTCAAATCCGGCGATGCCGGTTCCATGGTCAACAAAGCCGTCTTGTCCGGCGATGCCCCGCTAGCCGACGTGCTTTATGGTGTGGACAACACCTTCCTCAGCCGTGCTCTGGAAGGTGACATCTTTGAGCCCTACGCCGCCCCCCTACTTGCAGACATCCCCCATGAGTTTGAATTGGATTCTCAAAACCGCGCCCTGCCCGTCGACTTTGGTGATGTCTGCCTGAATTACGACAAAGCCTACTTTGCCGATAACGACCTCGCCCCACCCTCCAGCCTCGAAGACCTGACCAAACCCGAATATGCCGGGCTGCTGGCCGTCCAGAACCCCGCCACCTCTTCGCCCGGCCTGGCTTTCTTGTTGGCAACCGTGGGTCATTTTGGGGAAGAAGCTTACCTGGATTATTGGCAGGCCTTGGTCGAAAATGACGTCAAGGTTGCGGGCGATTGGGAGACCACTTACTACACCGAGTTCAGCCGCTGGGGTGGCGAACGGCCCATTATCGTTTCCTATGGTTCCAGCCCACCTGTTGAACTCATCTTTGCTGAGGATCCCCTCGACGAACCGCCCACCCAGGCCGTGGTTGCCGACGGTACCTGCTTCCGGCAGATCGAATTCGTTGGTATTTTGAAGGGCACCGCCAACCGCGACCTGGCCGAAGCCTGGATCGATTTTATGCTGTCCCCCGCTTTCCAAGAGGATATGCCTTTGCAGATGTTCGTCTTCCCCGTCAATCCCAATGCGGAACTGCAGCAGGAATTCGTTGATTACCTGTCTGTCCCCGACAGCCCGGTCTTTGTCGATCCGGAGGATATCGCCACCAACCGCGAAACCTGGATCGCCGACTGGACAGAAACGGTCCTGCGCTGATTTCATATGCCTGCCCACAAATACGCCCGCATTGAACGTGAACGTCGCTATCTGGTCAAGCAATTGCCTGAAGATTTAGACCAGCACGGCGAGTTTACGCGCATAATTGATAATTATGTCAATGCAACGCGTCTGCGCTTGCGGCGCATCGAAACGTCTGATGGTGAGGTCATTCAATACAAACTGGGTCAGAAATACCTGACGGACGATGATGACCTGGAAAACACGGTCATGACCAACCTCTATCTGGATGCAAAGGAGTATGGTCTGCTCTCCGAACTGCCCGCAGCCGGGCTGGTCAAGCGCCGCTACACCTACATGTATGCCGGGCAGCGTTTTTCGCTGGATGTCTTTGAAGAGCAGTTGGATGGCTTGGTCTTGTGTGAGATTGAATTGCCTGAAGATGAGGTTGCTGATATTGACTTGCCGCCCTTTGTTGGTCGCGACGTGACCCAGGACGCGCGTTTCACGGGGGGCGAGCTGGTGGAGATGTCATTTGATAATGTTCAGGAATTAACCCGCATGGTGTAAGAGCGACCGGCAACCTGAGCTTTGCTCAGGCGTCGCCCTAATAAAATCATCGATGAATAGAAACCTCATCCAACGAAACTGGCGATTGGCAGCCCTGTGGTTTCCACCGCTGCTCTTCCTGGCGCTGTTCTACTTTTACCCTCTGACCAGTATCCTCGGATTGAGCTTCCGGCAGGGGGACGCTGGCTTGCTGGGGGTCTGGCGAGATGCGCTGGCTTCGTCCTCTGTATGGAATGTGCTGGATTTCACCTTCTGGCAGGCTACGCTTTCCACAATTCTGACCCTTCTGGCCGGGCTGCCCGCTGCCTATCTCTTTGGGCGCTATCGTTTCCCTGCTAAGGCCCTGTTGCGCGCCATCTTTAATGTGCCTTTTGTGCTGCCCACCGTGGTTGTGGCCGTGGCTTTTAACGCCTTGCTGGGGCCGCGTGGCTGGCTCAACCTGGGCTTGATGGAATGGTTGGGGCTGACATCACCGCCCATTAACTTCCTCAATACCTTCTGGGCCATTCTCGTTGCCCACGTTTTCTATAACACCAGTATCGTGCTGCGTATGGTGGGTGATTTCTGGTCGCGGCTCGACCCGCGTCTCACCGAAGCTGCCCTGGTCTTTGGGGCCAATCGCTGGCAGGCCTTTCGCTACGTCACGCTGCCATTGTCCTTGCCCATTATCGCAGCCGCGGCGGTGCTGGTTTTTATCTTTGATTTCACTTCGTTTGGGGTTGTGCTGCTGTTGGGCGGCCCGCAGTTCGCCACGCTGGAAGTGGAGATCTTTTATCAGACCACCGGCCTGTTCAACCTGCCGTTGGCTGCCGTCTTGTCCGCCATCCAGTTGCTGACCACCCTGTTGTTGACCGTGCTCTACGCTCGCCTAAGTGCCCGCGCCTCCCAACCGATTTCTATTGAGATCGAAGAGGCCAGTCAGAAGCCTTTGTCTAGCAGGCGCGCTCGTTTGCTTGCCGGGGGCCTGATTGCCGCTATGTTGCTGTTCTTTAGCTCACCACTGGTAGCGCTTGCCAGTCGTTCTCTGGCGCGCCTGGAACCAGACCGCCAGCAACGCAGTGTGGAGCGAGGTTTGACCCTGGACTTTTACCGCGAATTAGGCGCTGACCGCCGTGCGTCCTTGTTCACTGTGCCGCCTGCCACGGCTATCGCCATCTCCCTGGGCTATGCAGCTGGCACTGTGGTGCTGGCTTTGGCCTTGGGTTTGCCTGCTGCCTGGGCCTTGTCGCGCCACAAGCGGGCCATCCTCACCCGTCTCGTGGACCCCCTATTGATGCTGCCTTTGGGGACCTCAGCAGTCACCCTGGGCCTGGGTTTTATCATCGCACTGGATCAGCCGCCCCTCGATCTGCGTGCTTCCCCTCTACTGATCCCCATCGCTCACACTTTGGTGGCGTTACCCTTTGTAGTGCGCAGTCTGGTTCCGGCCCTCAATAGCATTGAGCCTGAACTGCGCGAGATTGCTGCCACTGAGGGGGCCAATGCCTGGCAAGTCGTGCGTTACGTCGACCTGCCCCTGGTGGGCCGCGCCGTTTTGGTAGCGGCCACCTTTGCCTTCACGATCTCTTTAGGCGAGTTCGGAGCCACGGCCATCATCGCCCGCCCAGAATTCCCCACCATACCCATTGCCATCTTCCGCCTGCTGGGTCAGCCGGGCGCACTCAACTATGGCCAGGCCCTGGCTTTAAGCACAATCTTGATGGCCGTGGCTGCAGGGGGGATGCTCTTGATCGAGCGAGTGCGCATTGGGGAGAGCGCCGAGTTCTAGCCGTTTCATGGTTAAATTAGGTTATGGGAGCCTGGTTTAATCGAAAATACGAGGACAACCGCGAGCCGGAGATCATTGCACGCGAGCGCCAGGTCTGGCGTAGGCGCTGGGGTTGGACCTTTGTTATGGGTATCTCAACTGCTCTCTTGGGTGGTTTGATTGGATTGTCAGAAAGTATTGAACTGATGTTTCGGTTCATTATCTTGGGCCTGATCTTAGGTCTTGTAGGAGGCTGGGTTGCCGGTTCAGTGGATCTCTGGTCCAGGAACAACCCTCAGGGAGGAAAAGGGCAAGGGAAGCATGGTGGGTTTTTTTCGTCTGAACCATATTATATGAGTGAAGAATTTGATGAGGAAGAGAAGTAAAAGAAACGACGTTAAAGCTAAAGAAAACCAAGCCGCTGCACTGCGTCAACGTCGCTGGTTGTTGACTATCACTCTTGGCATTTCTGCTGCCCTGCTTGGCGGTCTGGTGGGGTTGGCAGCGGATACGCGCACCATGTTTATGTTCATGGCAATCGGTTTTATTTTTGGCGCATTTGGTGGCTGGGTGGGCGGTTCTGCAGACATATGGCCCACCAATATAGACAAACAAGGGCACTGGACTAAGGGTTACTGGCGCAACATGCCACCTGAAGTGGAGCGTTTTGAAAACTATATAGCTCCTGATGATGAAGAAGATTAGGAATGAGATGAAAAGCATTGACGTCATCAAGCTCGACCACGAGGGGCGAGAAACCTTCCGTTATCAGGGACAGGTGCTAAAGCAGGATCAAGACAAACTGGTGCTTGAAGCCTATTTTGGATTTGAAGAAGTGGTTGTGGAGGATTTAATAATTATTAAAGGGGATCGCTTTGTTGAGCGCTTTTACAGCGATCGCTGGTACAACATCTTCGAGATACACGCTGGGGAGGATGACCAACTCAAGGGTTGGTACTGCAACATCGGCCATCCTGCCGTTTTCGAGAACGGGAGTGTGTCCTACCGTGATCTGGCCCTCGACCTGCTGGTATATCCGGATGGCAGGCAGGTCGTGCTGGATGAAGATGAGTTCGCTACCCTGGACGTTTCTGAGGAGATAAAGCAGCAGGCCCGTCAGGGCTTACGGGAATTACAAACCTACATTGAACGCATAAGAAAAGACCTGTCTTAGATAGACAGGTCTTTTGAATTTACAAAGAGTGAAACTAGATTAGCGGGTGTAGCAGGTAACTGGTTTCAAGGCTAAAGATGAACAATGGGAGGCCAAACAGGAATGCCAACACAACACAAATAATCAGCACCGTGAAAACCAAATTAGCATAACCCAACAGCAATCCGGCCAGTGCCATGCCGTCTCCTGAAAGCGCCCCAGCACTTTCATTGATCTCGCGACGGGCCATGTGCCCCAGGATAATGGCCACGATAGCTCCTACAGCAGGAAAAATCACCCACGATCCTATACCGGCGATCAGGCTGATTACCGCTAGAGTGCTATTCTGTGCTGGGTAAGGGGTTTCGGACATGCTGAGTCGTGCTCCTTGCTTACTTAAGCTGCGCCCTGTTGTTCGCGCGCCATACGCTCGTTTTCCTTCTTCCACATGCGCCAGATCAGCCAGGAAACCACCAGCACCAGCACTGCGCCAATGATCACGGGGATCAAGATTGCCAGGATGGACAGCACAGTGGCTAAGATATCTTCCAGGATGCTCACAAAGATATTGCCTGTACCGCCTGTGGTGGCGGTGACGGTGGGCCGCAAAGCGCCTGCTTTAGCCACGTGCACGCCGCCTGCTACCAGCAAACCCGCTGCCAGGGACAACACAGGATGGATATCGGTCACAACCTGCGCGCTGGCCGCGAAGGCCACGGCACCCGCTGCAGGGCGCACAAAGGTCTGGATTGCGTCGTTAATATGGTTGATGGCGGGGACTTTATCGGCAAAGAACTCTACGATGATCAACACCACCAGCAGCGCAATGATCCACCAGCTTTCCAGTGTGTTCCAGGGTTCTTTAAGTGTTAATAGGTTGGTGAAACGCCCCAGCAGGGAAACTGCCAGCAGGGGGATGTAGGCGTTCAGGCCGGCGCTGGCCGAAAGGCCAAAGGCCGAGAAAATACCGGTCAAAAGCGAGCCAACGTCCATCTTCTCTTCTCCTCACAAAAGTGAAACGATTATCAGCCCAGATTTTATCATTTGTGTATATATAGAATATTAATGACTACTGCTCAGTTTAGTTGGTTCTTGAACATTGCAAAAGAGAAATTGAGAGAGCCTGGGCTATCATGTTGCAACAAATCACAAAAAAAGGGCTGTCCATTGGTGGACAGCCCTCTAATATTTGAAGCGTTATGTGCTCAGTCAGTTGCGGCCAATTCTACTTTGGATTTATCCAATGCAGTTAATTGTGGTGATCTTAGTGCAAAGGTCATGGCTGCTGCGAGAATGAGCATTGTGGCAGCCAGGAGATAAGCATTATCAAAACTGCCTGTTGTATCTTTAATTGTGCTGGCAATTTGTGAAACCATAAAACCACCCAGGCCCCAGGCGGTATAAACGATGCCATAATTTGTCGCCAAATTTTTGGGTCCGTAAAAAACTTTCATCAGTGCGGGGAATACAGCCAGGTTTGCCCCGTAATTTGCCCCTATCAGGGCAACGAAAACAAATAAAACAAAGGGATTGGCCAGCACGCTGTTTGCCGCTTTGAAATATAAGGCGCTGATCAACAGGGCTTGAGCAATGAAGGCGATGATCAACACATTGGTGCGGCCAATTTTGTCAGAAAGCATTCCGTATAAAACACGTCCACCACCATTGCCGATGGCAAGCACAGAAACAGCGATCGCAGTTAGCGCGGGGAGACCGATCTGATCTTTGACGATAGATGCAAGATTGCCAATGATCATCAGTCCAGCACCACTCCCAAAGGCAAAAGCAACCCAGATCACATAGAATTGCCAGGTGCGGGTCGTTTCACGAACAGTGAAGTCGATCAGCGAGCTTTTTGCAGTTGTTTCAATCGTGTCTTCTTCTTCAAGGACAAAGTCTTTGGGCGGGAACTTGATGAATTGAGCAAAACCAACAACCACAACCAACATGCCGATGCCCAGGTAGAGCATGGTTGTTTGCAAGCCAAGTGATGCCATCATTGCGCGTGCCAGGGGAGCGACCCATGCACTGCCCATACCAAAACCGGCAACGACGATACCGGAGATTAAGCCGGTTTTAGAGGTGGGAAACCATTTTAGAGCAGCAGGTCCAGCTGAACCATAAACAAAACCGATACCAGAGCCCAAGAGAACGCCAAAAGCAAGTGTGAAAACCAATGAGGAATTGGAGAAACTTGAAATGATCACGCCAAGACCAGCCATCAGACCACCAGCGCTAACAATAGCTCGCGGACCAAAACGATCCAGTAAGCGAGCACCGACGAAGGTCATAACCGAAAAGACTACAATGGCTACCGCATAAGGTAAGGATTGTTGTGATTCTGTCCAACCCCATTCAGCAGGGATGTTGGCTTTGAAGATGCTCCAGGCATAAAGAACACCTAAAGCCAATAGTGCTCCGGTCCCGGCAAAAGTGACTAGCCAGCCCTGGTTTTTAACCGTGTTTGGGTTTTGCATATTTTGTTCTCCTGTTTACACAACTTGTCTGACAACTCCATAAGATTGTATTGATTTGTCTGACAAGTGTCAAGGAAATGTCTATACAGAGAATAGATCAACAAATATTTTGTTCACAAGTTCTTTTGGAATGCAGATGGGAACGATGACAATCTGAAATCCCCTTTTCTTAAATTGGTTCAGTTTTTCTGAGTGATTACCAGGCTGTTTACTACCCAGACTACTTAGACTAACATGAGTACTTTTGTGTGGGTATCCACGATGGATAAAAATACGGTAAGATTCGCGCCGGATTATGTTGAAGCGAATATCTTTCTTCAGTGCATTTTTGTTGGTCACGCTGGCTTGTGGCGCGGGTACTACCCAGCCCACCGATCTGTTGACCCCTGAGCCCACCCCCACCGACGTCATCTTCCCAACGCCCACCCCCGAACCCACCGTTCCCCCTACGGCCACAGAGATACCGCCCACTGTAGAGGTCAGCGCCCCTATTCCGCAAGAGGGTTACGGGCCGGACAATTTCCCGGCCAACGTCAACCCGCTCACCGGACTGGTGGTCGATGATGCCACCATCCTGGATCGCCGCCCCGTTTCCGTCAAAGTCAACAATTACCCGCGCTCCAACCGTCCACAGTGGGGTTTGTCGCTTGCTGACATCGTCTACGAGTATTATCACAACAATGAGATACCGCGCTTCCACGCCATCTTTTACGGCCAAAATGCCTCACAGGTTGGCCCCATTCGTTCTGCGCGTTTATTTGACGATTATCTGGTCGACGCCTATGACAGCATCCTTAACTATGGCAGCGCCGATTTTCGCATCCGGGATCGCCTGGCCGCCAGTGGTTACGGCAATCGCTTGGTCGTGCTATTGGAAGGTTCCTGCCCGCCCACCCCCGTCTGTCGCTACGAGCCTGCTGTCCTGAATTATCTGGTCTCAGATACCGCAGAACTGACCAAATGGGTCACCAATCTGGGTGTCGAGAATGGCCGCCAGAACCTCGATGGCATGGCCTTCCAGGACCAGGTGCCGGCCGCCAGCCAGGGACAGGTGGACCGTGTTTACATTCGTTATTCCTATGCGGCCTATTCCTTCTGGGAATACGACCCTGGCCTTCGTATCTACTATCGCCACCAGGACACCCGCGAAGATATCGGCGGTGCGGGTGAGGGCTACGCCTTGCTCACAGACCGCCTCACCGGCTATCACATCGCTGCCGATAACGTGGTGGTGCTGATCATTCCCCACTTCTACAATCACTATCAGCCGCCCAGCAACGGCACGCCCGCTGTTGAGGTGGTGGATATGAATTTCGTGGGCACGGGCAAAGCTTATGCCTTCCGCGATGGGCAGTCCTACGAACTGGAGTGGGTGCGCCCCACCGATGGCTCGACGATCTATTTGCAATACCCCGACGGCACACGCTGGCCTTTTAAGCCAGGCACCACCTGGTTCCAGGTCATGAGCGACCTAACCCTGCTGGAAAAGGTCGAGACCGTGTGGCGTTTCCAGTTCGCCATCCGCTAGAAGCGGCTACAATGGGGGTACAGATAAAACAACTCGATTCTTTTATTCAGGCCCGTAGTTACAACTTATGTCATTCCGAGTGATTGAGCGCAGCGAAGAACGAGGAATCCCTCAAGAGTCGATTAGAACAGCTACACATCTAAACACCACCATTTACGTGAGGCACATATGGCAAGGAAATTGTTGATCGACACCGATCCTGGCATTGATGATGCCATGGCTATCTTCTACGCCCTCAACTCCCCCGAATTCGAGGTCATTGGCCTGACCAGCATTTTTGGCAACGCCTATACCGAAATCTGCACCCAGAACGCCTTGCGCTTATTAGAAATTGCAGACCGCACCGAGATCCCCGTCGCGGCCGGGGCTGACCGGCCTTTGACGGTGGAGTTCAAAGGCCCGGCAGATTTTGTCCACGGCGCAAACGGTCAGGGTAACGCCAACCTGCCTGCACCCAAAATACAGCCCATCAATCAAAGTGCTGCCGAGTTCATTGTCGACCAGATCAAACAGCACCCCGGCGAGGTCACCCTTGCTCCCCTTGGCCCGCTCACTAATATCGCCCTGGCCCTGCTGCTCGACCCCACCATTGTGGACGACATCCACGAGATCGTCTTGATGGGCGGCAATGCCTTTGTGCCGGGCAATGCTTCGCCTGCTGCCGAAGCCAATATCCTCAACGACCCCGAAGCTGCTGATATCGTCTTTGGCATGCAATGTCCCATCACCATGGTTGGTTTGGATGTCACCGAAAAGGTCTATATGAGTCCCGAGGTACTGGATCACATCACATCTTTTGACAACCCTGAATCCCAACATCTGGCCAAGATCCTGCCCTTTTACCACGACTTTTTCACCGGACGCCGCGGGGAGCCCGGCATTCACGTCCACGATTCGACCGTCATCAGCTACCTGCTCGATCCTGCCCTGTTCACCACTGTGAAACATCCCATTCGCGTCGCTACTTCGGGTATCAGCCGCGGCAAGACCTGGCCTGCGGTCGGCCTGGCAGATGTGGAAAGTCCCTGGTCTGGCAGGCGCGATATCAATATATGTGTTGACGTGAATGCTGCTAAGGTCATCGAAATGGAATTGGACAGGCTGAAATAAGGGGAATATGGCGTAAACCTTGCATACATAGGGTGGAGAACCATCACAAATGTATGCCTGCATGCAACCTGTAAAAACTGCTTTAATGCGATAATCACGCTGAACAATGTTGAAAAAACTGCTTATTACCGGTTTACTGTTGGGGTTGATCTCGCTGGCTTTTATCGAGCCGGGCCAGGCGCGTCCTGCTGAAAATGAAGTGCAGTCATTCACCTTACAAGACACCACACCAACACCCACCCCTCAACCGCAAGCCACCCCCATTGTAGCGATTCCGCTTTTGGAGAGTGGCGCCGCCTCCCTGGCCGTTGGCCCCGAGGTTTACCCGGTGGGCGTTAACCCGCTGACCGGTTTGACGGTCGCTGACCCCGCTTTGCTGGAACGCCGTCCCATTGTCGTCAAAATCACCAATTACCCGCGCAGCGTGCGCCCCCAGTCTGGGGTATCGGTGGCCGACCACGTTTACGAGTATTACATCGAGCGCGGCATCACCCGTTTTGTCGCCGTCTTTTACGGCACGGATGCAGACAAAGCCGGTCCGGTGCGCTCGGGCCGTTTCTTTGACGAGCACGTCTTCCGCATGTACGATGGCTTTTTTGTGTTTGGCTATGCCGACTCGCGCATCATGGATTATTTCAACGACCTGGGGCAGCACATTGAGAACAGCTTTGTGCTTGAGTCCCCCGCCGATAATAAGATCACCTGCCAGCCTAACCTGTTTGTGCGCCTGTGCCGAGACCGCAGCATCGACAGCTACAACAACCTCTTCGCCAACACCGCCGCCCTGACGCACTCCCTGCGTTTCCGGGAGCAGTACCGCGCTGCCCTTGCCGGCCAGGCTTTTTCGCCCAGCACCCCGCAGTCCTCCCAGCTTGGCCTGGAACTGCGTTTCCGCTACTCCTCCTTCATCGACAGCTATTGGCAATATGATGAGGATTTGGGCAAGTACCTGCGTTTCCAGGAGGAAATCGGTTTCAGCGACGTCACCCGCACGCGTTACGTCCCCCATTCTGATGCCCTTACCGGCCAGCAGATCACGGCTGACAATGTGGTGGCCCTCATTGTGCCGCACAGCTATTACATCAAGACCAACACGGTGGAGATCATCGACATCGACCTGACGGGGGCTGGATTGGCTTACGTCTTTCGCGATGGTTTTGCCTACCCTGTGATCTGGCAGCGCACGGCCAGCGGTCCCTTGCAGCTTGTGGATGCCGACGGCAACGCCTTCCCCATGAAGCCCGGCAACACTTTTTATCAAGTCATCAGCGAAGAGACGGCCGTCAATGACAATGGTGCCCGCTGGGAGTTCCTCTTCAGCCTGGAAGAATTTCCCTGGGGCGGCGTGACCCCCGAAGCGCCCAAAGAAGGCCCTGAATCACAATAACGATGCAAAGCTTTGTTGCTTTGGGGGGTGGTCCTAGTACTTGTCTGACAGGGGCGATTGAGGTGGGAAGCGACAGCATTTCAGCTAAATAATAAGGTTCTTCTGCAAGGTATAATCCAAATCCTGTTTTAAATTTTCTTCGCAAAAAATGTAATTGGCGGATTTAGCGCATTAAGATGTCGGGCAGGTTATCAACCCATTGGGTTTCCAAAAATGAGAAAGAAAAAATTGAATCAGACAATATTCACGTTAGCAATTTCGTTAATGCTTTTGAGTGCATGTGTTCCAGCAGCAGAAAAAAACGGTTCACAAAATGATGAAGATTACATCTTGTATCTGCAGAAACAAGCAAATAAAGGTAATTTATGGTTCTATGATTTTATAACAGATCAAAAGATTTCCATTCTTCCTGATTGGGATATTAACTACTCGATCAGTGTAAATATAAACAATGAGCTTGCTTTTTCATCATCCCATGAAGGTAATAACGAGGTATATATACAAAATTACCCGTTCGCCGAAAATGATCCAATAAATATTACCCGTGACCCATTATCGGAAGATTCGTTAGAGTCTTGGAGCCCTGATGGGCAGTATCTATTATTCCGCTCAAAAGATATAAATGGAGAATACCTCAAAGTGTGGGACGGTACGACATTTACAACCATTGGCCAATTCCAAGAACATATTAGTGAAATCGCTTGGGGATCAGACGGGAAATTGACATTCACATTATCTAATTCTTCTAGTGCATCATCAGCAGACCCAAGCGAGATTTACCTTTGGAATGGTGAAAATTTGTCAAATGTTAGCCAAAACCCTCATGCGACAGATCGCAATTCTGTATGGAGTGCGGATGGACGGCTTGCTTTCCTCTCACAGCGTAACGGTAAATACGGTGTTTACATTTGGGATGGTGTCTCAATTGTTGATGGGAAGCCTGATGTTAGCTCATTTATAAGTATCGCGCCGGAGTTGACCACCTATATGTCATATCCTGCCTGGACAAATTCAGGGCAGCTTGCATTTGGTGGAGATGATGATGCCAGTCAAGCTTTCCAGATCTATGCATGGGATGGAGAAACGGTAACGAACATAAGTCAAAACCCAATTGCCGTCAACCATAGCCCAACGTGGAGGGAAGATGGATATTGGGCTTTCTCAACATCCTTTTTTATGGAATCTGGGGACCTTTTTATTCGAAATTCCCAAAATGAAACCGTAATGACTACAACCGGTTTATATGGCCCAGCCTGGAGTCATAGTGGCAAGCTTATGTTTTGCAATTATATAGACAGAGGTTTTGTTTTATCAGTATGGGATGGTACAAAGATTCGTGAAATTGTCCGGGGTGGTTATATTTACGCAACTTCGAAAAATGGGGATTATGTGTTTTGTTCAGCCGGATAAGAATAAATGTATTAGGGGCGGGTTCACCCCGCCCCTACACACCGAAACACATGAACCACCCATGTAATCCCAGGCCCGAAAATGCCAAAACCTGATCGCCAGTCCATCCGTCTTAAGGGCTGTCTTCATTTGACATGAAGTCTGAGGCGTCCAGAGGCTCTCCTGTAACATAAGAGTACGACTCAACGATCAATTGAAATGTAATTTCCAGTTCTTCGAATGACAGGGGTGTATACAGCATCACAAAACCCTCCCAGCCCTCACGCTCATCGGCCCAGGGATGGCGTTCGCCCCAGCCAGTTTCTTGCACTTCAAGGGCCCGCTCGAACGGCAAGGGGGCGTGTAAACTGCCATCGGGATGGATGTGGGCAAATTCTCGTCCGGCAACGATCGCTTGAGGCTGAACAACAGGAACACTATCAAGCAGCCACATACCATGCGCGCCAGGCAGGGAGACGATCGTATCTCGTCTTTCAACGCCTGGTAATGAGAATGCCAGTCTGAACAATTGATCATTCACTGGAGGAACAGGCTGCACTCCGATCTGTGTATGCGGTACGGAACCGGTTGTCTCTATGCGTGGACCAGGTTTTTCAGGCAGCATGTCACCACTCCCGTCTGATTCAGCGGGCTGCTCCGTGTTTTCCACAGTTGGTGGACCTTCAGTGGGTATATTTTCTGCCACTTCAGGTGCTTCTCCTTCAGCCTGTTCAGGGTTGTTTGAGCAGGCCCCTATTAAGGCAGCAGCACTTATCGCGATAGCGATTATTTTTATCCAGTTACTCATATTGGTCTCCTGCTGATAATCCTACGCCTAAATGATTAATGCCAGATTGGATGAACGCATTTTTACGGCAAATATCGGCTATCCCGACAATTCCACACTAAAAATAAGTTTTCTAAATATTTGCTAAGAGGTGATTGTGTTGCAGTAGTTTTTTGCTTGATTTATGAGTAAGATAAATCTATATCATTGGATTTTAGGAGGAATAAATGTCCAAAAAAGAAATCGTGTTAATGAAAAGTGAGCAGCGTCTCGAACGTTCGGCTGTGGTTGCCTTCCTGCGCGAGCTGGCCGACAAACTTGATACTGGGACCATCACCCTCACGCAGGCCGAAGACGAGCTCCAACTGGAGGTCCCCGCTCAGGTTGTGCTGGAGATCAAAGCTGAAGAAGAGACCAAATCGAAAGGCACGCAGCGCTCATTGGAAATTGAAATTGAGTGGATGCTGGGCGATGGAGACCCTTCTAAGCAGGCCATCTCTTTAGGCTAGCCAGCACTTCACAATATCACCGGCAGCAAAGCCCCATCCTCTGCACCCTGCCATTACAGGTTCACCTTGCGATCGGGTAGGCGAAAACGCCGCGCTTATTTGGTCTGAATGCCTAATCACTTTCCCTACATTAAGGGTACATACGGGTACATTAAATCGCCCTTTTCTGGCCCTGGATCGCTTCCGCACCCCCACATATATTGCACCCTTTGGCCGTTACCCCCATATCCTATATTCCGGCAAAAACCCGCCAGCCAAAAACGTGCAATACCCTACATTAACTACATACGGTACATTAACAACGCAACAGCTTTGCGAAATGCTACTTAGTTTTGCCAATCCCATTCATTCAGTTCACTCATGAATTGGTGGGCTGTCAGGTCCAGTTGCAAGGGCGTGATGGACACATAACCATCGTAGACTGCCCCAATGTCCGTGCCATCTTCAGAAACGCCCGTAGGTGGCTCCCCGCCGATCCAGTAGTAGGGGCGGCCGCGCGGGTCGTCACGCTGAATGAGTTCGTCACGGTAGACGCGCAGGCCCTGGCGGGTGACGCGCAGCCCTTTGAATTCATCATCTTGCAGGTAGGGCACGTTCACATTGAGGGAGGTGCCTTTGGGTAGCCCGTGTTGAATGACCTGCTCGGCCACACGCCGGCCGATGCGCGCCGCGGGGGCATAATCCTGTTGCCCGCGAAAACCATCGGGTGTTTCCAGCGAAACCGCAATGCCCGGCACACCTTCAATGGTGGCTTCCATGGCAGCTGTCACCGTACCCGAGTAGGTCACATCATGGCCCATGTTGGCATGCGGGTTAATGCCCGACACAACCAGATCGATCTTTTTATCCAGCACACCCAGTAGGGCCAGAGCTACACAGTCCGAAGGCGCGCCATCGCTGGCAAAAGCCGAAGTGCCATCTGGCAGTTCTACCGTTTTTACGCGTAAAGGTCGGTGCATGGTCTTGACGTGCCCGGAGGCCGACCAGTTGCGGTCCGGGGCCAGGATGGTGACCTCAGCATCTTCAATCTTACGGATCTCCTGGGCCAGGGCCAGCAGGCCGGGGGCGGTAACGCCGTCGTCGTTGGTTACGAGAATGTGCATACATGTCCTTTGCGTAATGCTAAATAGCAGGAATTTAGTCCCATTATGAAACCAATGGATTTTACATGGGTTATCATATTGTAGCTAATATGTTTCCCCAGTGGAGAGAGCGGTAATGACCCTATCTACCAGTGAGCCCACAATCAAACAAACCCACCCCTGGCTGCGCGCCATGTCGATTGCCTGGGTCCCGGGGAAGGATGTCACTCCCCTGGCCGCGCAAAGCGCCGAAAAGCTGTTGGGGCACTTTGAAGCCCTGGGGCACAGCAGCGTGGACACCCCTGACGAAGATACGGACATCATCTTGACTACCGCGCCCTACGGGCAGGACCTGGGCTGGCGGGAAGCTTTACTGTTCATGTCGCGGCGCCGCTTCGGCATCAAAGGCAAAGCCCCCACGATCTACACAATGGTCCATCTCACAAACCAGGAATTCGACGACGCCATCGCCCATTACGATCAGGCCCTGGCCAAAGACCCGCTTGATCCTGAAGATTACACATTCCCGGGGCTGTCGGAAGCTTCATACAATGTGCTGGTAGAGCAGGGGGAACGCGGCGGCGCGATCCTTTCCCTGCAGCGCCAGATGCAGGCGCAGGCCAAAAGCGTGCGCATCCTGCTGCTGGTAGGGGATGACGCTCCTGAACGCATCTACCATTTTGATCTGGTAGGCGCTTATCCAACCAGTGAATACGCCTGGGGCGAAGAAGCCTTTTACAATGATGCCGTCCTGCGCATCGTGACCACGGAAAGCACCGAAGAAGTCACGAAATATGAAGTGGTGGGTGACGCCCTGCCACGCAGCGAGTGGGACCAGATGACTACCCCGGAAGCCATGGCTGTCGCCGGGCGTGAGGTTGGACAGCGCAACTTCTTCACCAATATGATTCGTGTCAATGAACTCGTCAACGTCCCGGCGGTCAATGACGCCATTGCCAGCCAGTACAGCGAAGGCTGCTTCTCAACCTGGGAGCCATTGATCGGAGGGCTGGTTGCCACAGTTACCGGCAGCGCCCGCCCGGTGGACAAGGGCGCCATCACCGAGAATGACCTGGCCGTGATCGTGGGCGTCAAACCAGACGGTTTTGGGGCGCAGGTGCGCCAGGTGGAAAATAAACAAAACGACCCACCTTCTTCGGAAGCGGTGGAAATGTATGACATGGATACCCTGCTGCCGCGTATCAAGTTGGGGAATGGCTGGGATGTGCAGGCTGAGGTTCCGGTAGTACGCTCCAAACTGCACGGCCACCGCGGCGTCGAGTCCTTCGACCCCACCAAGGTGGAGTTCGTGCCGTTGGAACCGCCTTATTACCATTACCTGGTTTCCTGCGCTACCGGCGCACAGGCCGAAGGTATTAAAGGTGCTTTCAGCCGGGCCGAGTGCCTGCTCAACCCCGATGATCCCCGTCAGGTGGCCTTTACCGTTTTGCCAGGCCACGGTGTGATGATCGTAGAGAAATGGCAGGCGGGCAAAGTGCCCTTCCAAACCATCTGGGAATATATGGATGAGGGCGCATTGGTGATCGACAAACACGTGCCACAAGGTGTAATGACCTTTAAACAAGACGCAGATGGATTGATGCATTTGCACGAAGACTAAATCACAGCACACATCACCGCCATTTCATGACAGCCAACCCCGTTCGTTTCCTGCATATTTCCGATACCCACATTGGGCCTAGCCGCGATTTTGAGATCTACGGTTCGCATACCTATGATTGTGTGTCGCGTTTGGTGGATACCATAAATAATCTGCCTATCGAACCTGACTTCATTATCCACACGGGAGATGTGGTGACCGACCCCTTCCCCGAAGCCTACACCCTGTCTGCCGAGATCTTCAGTAAACTGAAAGCGCCCATTTATTATGCCTCCGGCAACCACGACCTGTCTTCTATGCTCATACCGGCTTTGCCGATGGGACCCAAAGAAGACCTACTGGTTGATGAGGGGGTGAACTGTTACCGATTCGAAGTGGGTAGCCACCGTTTCCTGGTGCTGGATGGGCGCGGGCCGGATGAGATTGACGCCAACGGCCAGTTGGCCGAAGCGCAATACCAGATACTTGAGGATGAGATTGCAGCGGATGGCCCTCTGAGTATATTCATCCATTTCCCTGCATTGGAGCTGGATACAGTATGGCTGGACCGCGACATGTTGTTATTGGAAGGGGAACGTTTTCATAAGCTGGTGCAGCAGGCCAAGAACCTGCGCGGCGTTTTCCTGGGCCATATCCACCGTGGGGGGGCGCAATACCGCGATGGGGTCTTGTACTCCAGCGTGGCCAGCCCCATTGGGCAGTTCTCCATGTGGCCGGAGGACCAGCAAGGTGCGGCTGCAGCGGATTCCGGCTGTACGCTTTATTACAACCTGGTGACCCTGACGGATGACACCACGATCATTAAAGAATTTGTGAGTTCTTGAAGCCTATGAAATCAGCCCCTGCACGTTTACTGTTCGTCTTTTTGCCATTACTGCTGGCCTGCAACCTCCTCTCGGAAATATCCCCAACCGAACCAGAACTTGAGTTAGCAACTTCTGAACCTGACGGTCAACTGGTAACCGCGGGGCCTGAAGATCAGCCAGAGGAAACAGTATCTGCTTCCTCGATTTCCAACGTGGAAAACTGGCTCTACTTGATCGACGTCAACCTCGACCAGGCCACGGTGGATGAGATCGCTGAATCAACGCATGACATGGTGGTGATCGATTTCATCCCATCCGAGGAAAACAACACCGATTACCCCATGCAAGAGGTCATTGCGCAATGGCATGAAGCGGAAACGCCCAAGCTGGTGATCGCTTATATAGATATCGGTGAGGCGGAGAGCTACCGGACTTACTGGCAAGCGGATTGGGGCATCGGCAATCCATCCTGGATCGCGGGAGATGACCCGGATGGCTGGGAAGGCAATTATCCCGTGGCCTACTGGTACGATGAATGGCGTGAGATCTGGTTAGGGACTGATGGCTATTTGCAAGCCATCGTGGATGCGGGCTTTGACGGCGTCTACCTGGATTGGGTGGAGGCCTATTCGGATGAAAATGTGTTGCGCCTTGCCCAGGAGGACGGCGTGGATGCCCTCCAAGAAATGGTCTATTGGGTGGGAGATATTGGTGATTTTGGGCGCAGCCAGAACGAAGACTTTTTGGTGATTGCCCAGAACGCCGCCGAGTTGGCCGAGGATGATAATTATCTGGAGATCATTGACGCCATTGCCCAGGAGCAGGTGTGGTTCGATGGCGGGGCAGATAATGAGCCGCCGGGTGATTGCCCGCTGCCGCGCTTGGAAGTGGACGTGGATACTGAGGCTTACTACGGGAGCCTTTCACCAGCCTGCCAGCGCCAGTATGATGAATATCCCGAAAGCACCCTGCACGTGAGCAGTGAATGGTATCTGGACTATCTGTTGCTGGCGCAGTCCAAAGGCGTGCCCATCTTCACGGTTGATTATGCCTTGGAAGCCGACAATATCGCCTGGGTGTACCAAACCTCGCGTAGTCTGGGGTTTGTGCCTTTTGTGGGTAACCGTGCTCTGGATGGCTTTGTAGCGCCGTGGACACCGTGAAGAAGCCGTACCGGGGGAATGTTGACAAGCCCCTCCTTATGTGAATAATTGAACAAATGCTTGTTTTGAGGAGAACGGCTTGAATATTCGAGTTCACATGGTATTGGGGTTGACCTGTATTTTGGCAGGCTGTTTGTTTGTTAGCTGTGCCCCATCTCCCATTATTGAAAGCATCCCCACAGACACACCAGATGAAATGGATGTAAACCTGCGCCAATTGTTGGCTGAAGCTGATGTCGAGCCGCTGGCCGAACTACCTGCTCCCGATGAGAACATGTATGCGCTCGGCCAGGCGCTGTTCTTCGATAAAGAACTTAGCGGCAACCGCGACATTTCCTGCGCCACCTGTCATCACCCTACACTGGCTACGGCCGATGCTCTTTCCCTGTCCATCGGCGTGGGTGGAGTAGGCTTGGGGACGGAACGGGTGATTGATCCTACACGCGAATTTGTGCCACGCAATGCTCCCGATATCTTCAACCGCGGCGACCCGGGCTGGTTGACTATGTTCTGGGACAGCCGCGTATCCGGCACACTGGAGACCAGATTTAACACACCTGCCGGGGTACGTTTGCCTGCCGAAATCGATAGCCTGTTGGCGGCACAGGCCATGTTCCCGGTGACCTCCCCGGACGAGATGCGTGGGGAACGCGGGGATGTCGATGTATTTGGGGAACACAACGAACTGGCGCCGATCTTGAACCATGAGTTCGAGGCTATCTGGGACGCCCTCATGCAGCGTTTGTTGGCCATTCCTGAATACCAGGAGCTATTTGCAGCGGCCTACCCGGATGTCCCTGAAGATGAATTAAATTTTGCGCATGCGGCCAATGCGATCGCGGTATTCGAGGCGACCAGTTGGCACTTCACCGACAGTCCCTGGGATCGTTATTTGCTTGGCGATGACTCTGCACTGACGCTTGAGGCCAAACGGGGTGCGATCTTGTTTTACGGTGAAGCCGGATGCGGTGAATGCCATTCAGGGCCTTTATTGACTGACCAGCAACACTACAACATGGCCGTGCCCCAGATCGGCCCTGGCAAAGGCTTGGGCGCACCGTTAGATCTGGGACGTGCTGAGGAAAGCGACATGGACGAAGATCGCTTTGCTTTCCGTACACCACCTTTACGCAACGTGGTGCTTACCGGGCCGTGGATGCACAATGGTACTTACACAACATTGGAGGCGGCGGTGCTGCACCAGCTTGATCCTCTGAAGGACATGTATGCCTACGACCCGACGGTGTTGGACCCCTTAGTGGACATTGAATATATCACCCATGATTATGTAGTTTCAACCATGTTGGAGACGATTGATCCTGTGGCAAGAGAGACAATAGAATTATCCCAGGCTGAGATCGGCGATCTGCTGGCTTTCCTGGAGGCGTTGACGTCGCCTTCAGCGCTTGATATGAGCGATGATATCCCGGAGAGTGTGCCCAGTGGTTTGCCGGTTAATGACTGAGAGTATTAAAAGAAGTGGTTATTTCTCGGGCGCAGCGCGCTGCGCCCCTACACTGGAATCCTTGAGGGAAAAGTAGTCATCTAGGTCACCGCAGTCTCTTTTTAGAACCTGTCTGATTATTCAACAACTGTTATCGTGGTGGTCTGGGTCAGGTTGCGTAGTACAGTACGAGCCTGTTCATCTGATTCCATTGCGTTGAAATCTAAACTATTGAACATGGAGTCTAATTCCCGCGTGATACTAAGGGTCACATCTTCGCCAGCCGTGACCATTTCAATGGCGTTATCCAATTCAGTGATCTCTACGATATTGCCCCAGGCGATGTCGGATTCGATCTCGAAGGGGATGCCTTCGGTGCTGTCTGCGGTTTGGTAAGTTCCAGCTAAGAATAAACTGGCTTCGTTGTTGGTGGCATCGTAGTTCTCACTGGCAGCGCTGGAGCCGATCAGGTAATGGCCCCAACAGTAGGTCGTGCCAGTAAGTTCAACTGGCTCAGTTGAAATACTTTGTGGGTTGTTGAGTGATTCGATAACAGGTTCTGCTAATCTAGAGGGGTCAGGCTCGTCGCCGTGGCCTGCTGCTGCGCTGGCGGGCATGATGGCATCATACAGTGTTCCTAATGGGTCATTAGTGAAGTCGTTGTCACAGGCAATTAGCTCGACACTGTAGGAGATCAGGTAGCCATCTGCAATAGTGATGATGTAGCCTAAATCGTTGGTCAATTGCCAACCCGCATTGTCTGCCAGGGTAGTGGCTTCACCCCAATCCCATTCGAGGACATAGTTGAGGGTGCTGGTGGTTTCCTGTTCACCTTCTGCATTGGTGTTATTAAGCCATTGGGGCAACACAAACAATAATCCACCAACCAGTAAAGTAGCCAAAAGGATTTTATAAGTTCTGGACATAATGCTTCCTCTGATTGTCTTTCAAGCGAGCTAAGGGAGTGCATTTGCACTCCCTTAGGTTTGTTTTCCTGATTTAGGGTCTTCCGCCTCTTGGTGGGCCTCCACCGTTAGGCCCGCCGCCTGCTGGTACACCCAATGCCTGACGTAGCGCATCTTCACTAACCCCGAGAGCTTGAGCTGCGGCTGCTAGGTCCGGCGGGGGAGCACCAAGTGCATTACGCAGCGCCTCTTCGCTCACGCCTAACTGCGCAGCAGCGGCTGACAAATCGGGGCCACCTTGCGGAGCAGCGGCGTTCGTTTGGCCCTGTCCAGCTGTATCCTGGGGAGCCGTACCTTGCGGGTTTCCCTGTTGTTGGCCATCCTGTGGAGCGCCGCCGTTGCCAGTGTTCCCACTGACTTCACCGGTGTAGCAGCCCAGGAAGTAAGGGAAGGTGTCCGTGGCGAAATAGGCATAGCTTCCATCCGTCAGGTATGTGCCGTTGCACTGGTCCAGGTCACCGGAGCCGGCCACGTATTCGTGAGCCTCCCAGGCATTGCGCACATCGTTGGTGCGCTGCCAACTGCTCTGCACTTCAGAGACCGTGTTGCAACCGGCATCGTCGCAGATGTAGGGAGCCAGGATGGGAAAGCCATCGAAGGCGTAACCAATTACCAGGTAGGGGTTGCCTTCCATATCTTCAAAAAGGCAGTCGGGGCGAGCGTGGTAGTGGTACATGCCTTGCTGGGCGGTGTGGCCGTTGCAGTAGTCCAGCAAGCCATCCAGGTAGGGATCACCATAACCGTGGGTAGGTGCTTCATTGGGCCCGAAGATGGGTAGGCCATTGACCGTAAAACCTATGGTGCCCAGCAAGGGAATGTCACTGGTTTGGGCAGCAACGACCGGCTCCAATGGAATTTCCCAGGTGTAGTTCTGGGCCTGCAAGCCGTTCGGGGTGGTGGAGACGAATTCGAAGTTGGGGATGCCGTTCGATTCGACCACGACAGTGCTTTCGGTGCAGTACACATTGAGTTCAGGGTCCGCATAGGCGCTGTTGTTGGGGTCGGCCTGCACGTCAATGAAGTGTTCATCGGGGCAATCCACAGCCGTTTGGCTGTTAACTGTATTGATCTCATCACCCGTGCCTGATTGGGCCAATGTAGGAATCACGCTGAAGCCCACGAGGGCCAGGCTACCGATAAATACAAAAGCCATTTTCTTGATAGACATGATTAGCTCCTTCTTGTGTGTTGATTACAAAAAGGATAGTTTTAGGGTTTGAAGAACTTGTGAAGGAGATATAGGGGATGTGTAAAGCATTTAAAACAAAAAAGCACCGGAATTCCAGTGCTTTTTGTTTATATCTAGCCACCCGGTGGCGGTGGAGGCGGCTTCTTATCAGGGCCAAGCGAGCCGCAATAGCTTTCTGAATGTGCCTCTCCCCCGGTGCCGACTTCATCAACGAATTGGAAGAGGTAACAGCCTTCTTCGTTCAAGGTGTAATTGATTGAGTGGGTGCTGCCCTGGTAATCATATTCCAGATGGGTCCAACCATTCTCGTCTTCGTAAAAGGCGGTAATGAGTACTTGAATAGGCTCACCGGCGGGGCGAATAGGATGGGTTGCAGGTTGCAGACTCAGGTCGACCTCTCCGCTGAAGCAGCCGTTAACGTAAGGATATTCGGGGCTGGCGTGGTAATGGTAGTTGCCTGCTTCATCATATTCTCCGCTACATTCGTCCAGGTCTTGCGGGAGGCTACCATCCGGGTTGTAGAAGCCATAAATTGGATAGCCGTCTAAAGCGTACGCGATGGGCTGATCGTATGGTATCTCGTTGGATAACTGCTCGAGCAGGCACACCGGAGCGATGTGATAGTGGTAGTCGTCCGCACGACCAGAGTGCCCCCCGCAGGCATCCAGTTCGCCGATGAGGTAGGGGTCACGGTTGGCATCGTAGATGCCATCTTGTTGGGTAGGGTTGTAGACCATGACACCGTTAATGGCCACTGCAATGGGCCCCTGCCCGGTGGTGGGTGTGGATTGGCTAGCTATGGTGGGGTTTATGGGAATGCGCCAGGCGTTGCCTTCGTGAAAATCCTGAGGGATGGGTACCTGCTGATTCCAGGCAGTAATACCGACCATCATTTCATGGTCTGCGAGACTGTCGGCCTCAATGTATATATAGGTCTCGTCACAATATACATGTAGGGTATCGGCGAAGGGGAGAAAAGCTGCGTCTTTTCCCATACAAGCTGGGTCAAGTTCAACTTCTGTGATTTCCAGTGGGGCCTCAATCAGTGTTTCGCTAACTGCTTCAGGTGCCTGCGTAACCGCTTCCGTGTCTGGGGGGAGTGCGGTGTCTGATATTGTGGTCTCAGTGATGGATGCGGTGCTACAAGCACTTGTGATAAACAAGGCAAAAAGCGGCAAACTAAGTCTTTTGTACATAAGAGAACCTTCCTTCGGTGAACGTGTGACGAATATAGCAGGCTATTTTGAAGAAGTTGTGAAGGATTTATATGTATTCGTGAGTACAATATTCGCATGCGTCGCACAGTCATCATCGCCGGATTAATTGGTTTAGCAACGATTGTTGTACTCAGTGGGGTATCCCCGCCACAACAACCTGTACCCGGTACGGACTCGGGAGTGTTTTTATATATTGGTGAAGGCATCCTCGAAGGAGAACTGCCATACCGTGACGCCTGGGACCATAAAGGGCCACTGATCTATTACATCAATGCACTGGGACAGCTACTGCGGTCCGATTCGCGTTGGGGCGTGTGGCTGCTGGAAGTGATGGCCGTATATGGGGCAGCCTTGTTGAGTTTTGCGTTGATGAAGCGGGCCTTTGGTGAACTGCCTGCCATCTTCGGATCAGGGTTGTGGCTGCTGGCTATGCCTACCGTGCTTTCCAGTGGCAACCTCACCGAAGAATATGCCCTGCCTTTGCAGTTTGCGGCTCTGTTTTTCTTTTGGCGCAGCTTAAAAGACTCGCATTGGCGCTGGCCGGCATTGATCGGTATCAGTCTGGCGCTCGGTTTCCTGCTGCGCCCTAACATCGTGGGGATGCCTGCGGCTATTTTGTTGTATTGGGCCTGGCAGCTCTGGCGTGGGAATAGAATGCTAGCTGTTCGACAGATTCTTGTAGTTTTTGCCACAGCCGCAGGTCTGGTATTGCTGGTATGGGGCTACTTTGCAGCCAACCAGGCGGGCCCGCAAATGCTGGATGTTGTCCTGACCTATAACTTTGCTTACTCCGGTTCCAGCCTGACAGACAAATTCACCAGCCTGTGGTCGGGTCTATACTTTTTGCCAGTATTGAGTGTGTTCGCACTGGCAGGTTGGGGTTTATTGGTGCTTGACCTGCGCGGCCTGGAGAAAGGGACTTCCAGATTTTTGTATGTGTTGGCCCTGGCTTTACCGATTGAGATCATCCTGACCAGCATTTCAGGGCGGGCTTTTAATCATTACTACATGTCCTGGCTGTCGGTATTTGGCTTATTGTCGGCTTATTTGTTTCATCGCATGCTTTCCGAATTTCGCCAGAGTGAAACTGGTTTTGCCCCTGCGCTGACGTATGTGTTGCTGGCTGCTTTCAGCATCCTACCTCTCACCCGCATCCTTCCGCCCTTCATAAATACTGTGCTCTCTCCGCAGGTCAAGCTGACCGAGAGCGACCGCTCTGCTGTGTTGGAATATGTGGCAGAGAATGTAGAAGAGGATGATTATCTGCTTTTCTGGGGTAGCGAGTTATCGCTCAACTGGTTGAGTGGGGTGTCCAACCCCTCGCGCCACATTTACCAGGCGCATTTGCTCAATCCGGGTTATGCCAATGCAGCCCTGATTGATGAATACCTAACAGATATTGTCAACAGTAAGCCTTTGATCATCGACTCCACGGTGAGCGAAGGCGGATTGCCGCCGCTGGATTCGCCCCCCGGACAGTGGCCCGAGAGCTTGCGCCCTGTTTATGAGTTCATAGAAAACAATTATGAGTTTGAGCAAAACCTCGGCCCGTACCGCTGGCCGGTATATCGATATGTTGGCCCAGAGCCATAAACAGAGGAGATTGTGATGAGTGAAGGACCTGGTGAAAACAGGAATATGCTGGGCGTGGGCATTGCCTTAGGGGCGGGCCTTGGCGCCGCGCTGGGGGTGGTTCTTGATAATATCGGTTTAGGGGTCGGGGTCGGTGTTGCTATTGGCGTAGCCATCGGGGCTGCTTTGAGCCGCCGAGGTTAGGGGATCATTTCGCCAGCTTGAAGCGCATGGAAGACCAATCGTCGTCAATCGAGATCATGCGGTCGCCTTCCAGGCCGTGTTCCTGAGCAAGGGGCCAGATCGTGTCGCGGTTGATCTCTGACGCGTAGTTCTCGGATGTGCCCTTTGGGTAGCTGACCCATAGTTTGCCGTCGGGGTTAAGCATGGCTTTGAGTTTGGGCAATTCTTCTTTCAGAGCGGCTTCGGTTGAGAGGAAGGTCTGGATCATGTCAAACTTGCCTTCGGCATCGATGCTGGTTTCGATGTCCGGCGGCAGGTGCAGGATCTTGTCATAGCCTTCAGGTGCGTGCAACAACAAAAGGCGATGCTCATCTTTGAGGAACATTTTGCGGGCAATGGTTTTAGACGACATAATCACTCTCCTGTGATACGCTGATGCCTCCTGACATAGTATACCCATCGAAAAAAGGAAATACAAAATGCCGAAAATAAGATTGGCCTATCTAATGTTTGTTGTTTTCCTTGTGACACTAGCCTGCAATTTGCCCACTACAGCCCAAGCTACTGCTACGCTCACTCCCACTGCCTTGCAAAACCTGGGCGTACAGGAAGACCCTGCTCCACAACAGCCTACTGGTCAGGACCTGGCAATTGAGCAGCTCGTGGTGCGTTATGATGCTTTGCAGACCAACGGCACTTTTGGGGCGCTAGTGTGCAACTGGGGCCAACAGGCTTCGTCTGCCTTCAGCTTTGAGCTGAGGGCTAATGGGGTGATTTCATCATGGGAGTATGCGCAGCCTATCGCTGCCGGGATGTGTGCGGCCACATATGCCGAAAGCATGGATTTACCTGCTTTTGGGATTACCTCTCCGCAAACTGTGCAGGTGTCCGCTGCCATTGCGGTCACTGATCCCAATGATGATAGCGGCAACCACACCTTGCAGTCCAATCTCAATATTCAGGTTATCAAAACCCCAGCCTCCATACCGGGAAATCAGTATCCTGACCAATATCCTCTGCGCCAGGACCCCCATGAGATCTTGATCAACGTGAATGAGTATTGGGTGCTGGTGCCGACCGGATATGAATCTCTGGCTCACTGGGCTTTGTGGGATAACCAGAATTGCATAAGTGCCTTTGTCGATTATTTAGCCATCGCGCCTCCGGCATGGGTGGCACAAACCTATCTGCTGGATGATGGTCTGGGTGGCGGGTACTTTGCTTATGGAGCGGGGATTTTTGTTTCTACGGACCTGGAGTTGCTGGATTATTACGCTGGTGAGCTGCCCAGGCTTTTCAATGAGGCACGTGAGGGAACTTGCAGTAACGCCCATGAACTCACCCATTTGATCCTGGGGGAGCCACCCATGCCGGGTTGGCTCAATGAAGGGCTGGCGACCTATATGGAAGACCCGCAGCGTGTGGGTAATCCGGCATATGAGTCAATCGAGTGCCGCGAAGCCGGTTGGTTTGGGACTGACTTCAACGGCGATATCCGTGAAGTGCCTTACGAAGATCTGATGACTTACGACCTGGAGAATATCCCCGGCATTCACTACTATCGCAGCGGCTCTTGTTTCTGGGATTACATCGAAAGCACATACGGACGAGCAGCTTTGCAACAGATTGTCCAGCAGTTGGTGGCGGCTTCTGACATCAAGTACACCGGGTGCAGCGTAGCAGCTAATGATCTACTTTTGATCCGTGATATCGTCAACCCGGTGGTGGGCGAGGATGTTTCCCCGGTGACTTTGGAGCGCTGGGGTTTTGATGTCTCATATCATGGTTGCGAGGATCAGGGATTCTGAACTGGTCCTCTTTGAAATGTTGAGAAATGCGACCTTGATTAAATAGAATATATGTTCTATAATCTGGCTATTCCAATTAATTCACCTGATTAGGTGACGGGCCAGGAGGCAGAGCATGAACCACCCTGTTGTACATATTGAGTTGTCTGCAAAGGACCATTCGGAAGCCGCGGAATGGTACAAAAAAATCTTTGGATGGGAAATCCGGCACATCCCGGAAATGAATTACAGTACCGCGGATCCCGGTACCGGCGAAAATTTTGGCATGGGCTTCAATCCCATTTCAGATGAAAGCCCTGCCGGTACGGTTGTTTTCTATATTCACACCGACGATGTGGCTGCCAGTGTCAAACAGGTCAAAGATGCTGGTGGGGAAGTGCTTGTTGAGGATTTCGACATCCCCACAGTGGGCACCATGGCAACCTTCAAAGATCCTTCGGGTAACGTGGTCTCGATTTTGCAACCTGTCCCAGAATCCGCATAAGCCCAAAACCAATATACTGTGACCTGCGCCGAGGATGCCCTCGGCGTTTTTTATTTACCTGTGCTTGTTTCAGGCGACTGCGTGCCTAGTTCTTATGAATAGGGAAAACAGGCACTGGTTATAATCCATTGGATGGTTTCCTTTTACTTACAATAAGAAGCTCATAGGATACCCATGAACAAAAACCCAATCGAAGCATAATGAATTCAGAGCGAGGTTTATATGGATAAAACAGGGCCTACGTCGCGGGTTATTGACGTTCATAGCCATTTATATACAGAATCCTATCTGCATTTGCTTGAGAGCCGTGATGAAATCCCCTACATAGTGAGCCATGGGGGTACGCGTGAATTCATCATCTTCACAGAGGAACAGGGGCCTGACGGAGTTGGTGGAAGGATGTTGGGACCTGAGTACACTAGCCTTGGAACAAAATTGGCTTTCATGGACCAGTTTGGAATTGATCAGTCCGTTGTCTCTATGGGTAATCCATGGCTTGACCCATTTCCCGATCAACAAGGGGATGAGGCGTGCAAAGTTATCAATCAAGAATTAGCTGGTTTAGAAGATGAATCAGATGGTCGAGTTGTAGCTATGGGGGTACTGCCAGTTAGCAGTGTAGAAGCAGCACTCAATGAACTGCATAGTATTAAACGCATGCAAGGTTTGGTCGGGGTTGTAACTGGCCCGCAAATCGCGGGACTTCCCTTTGATAACCAAAAATTGAATCCCTTCTGGAATGAGCTTAGCAAGTTAGCGCTCCCGTTATTTGTGCATCCAAAAGATGGTGTGGCCAATGAGCTGTTGGTCGGTTATCGTCATACGCTGCCTGTGGGAGTTGGCTTTCCGGTCGAAACAACCATCGCACTAACCCGACTGGTTTTCGGGGGAGTCCTAGAAAGATTCCCGAGATTGAAAATCCTTGTTGCTCATGGGGGAGGTACTTTGCCTTACCTAGCTGGCCGCCTAGATGCAGCCTGGAAGTCTGATACTGAGGTTGAGGCCTTGTTGCTTCAGGCTCCCAGCACTTACCTGAAAGCCTTATATCTGGATGCCCTCGTTTACTATGGGCCGGCTTTACAAGCTGCTTGTGGTTTGGTCGGTTCAAGCCAATTGCTTTTTGGGACGGATAATCCTTTCACGGTTTCGGACCCCAAGGTGAATCTAGAAACAATCGAAAATGAAATGGAAAATGATGAGGACAAAGCACTTATCAAAGGAGGAGTTGCTAATAATTTGTTCAGTTTAAGCTAGCCCAATTGCTTAGCGTATGCGCGCCGAGGATGCCCTCGGCGTTTTTTTTGTTGGCATCTACGTGTTGGGGTAATACACTCAGGTGCTTAATTCCAATGGGGATTATTCATATAGTGTTAGGGTGATTCAATTAGAAGAGGAGTTTAATTATGACCATTGAACAAACCGCATTTCCTAGATGGTTGACCGTGTTGAGTTTTGTACTGGTCGTGCCCGCCCTGTACTTCGTCTCTGCCAATCTATTCAAATACCAGCTTGGCGTTGACCTGCTGTATGGCCCCATGGCCTGGTTGCAGAGTCTCCCCAATGGCCAGGGATTGTTTGATGCCATTTTCTCGCCTATTGTCATCCTGGGTGGCATCTTTGTGGCAGCCATCATTAACACATTTTCGGTGCTACGCTTTGCTGTGCGCCGCGAAGAGGGTGAGGTCATCAGTACCGTCACGCTCAAGACACGCGCGTGGAACCTGGTTGTGTTGGGCCTGGCGGTGGGCCTATCGGCTATTCTGTTCGTTTATCTTTTAGTGGAGAATGTAATTTCGCAGTTGTGATATAGAGTAGAAATAAGGGCGCAAGGTCAAACTTGGCCTTGTGCCCCTGTGAGTGATTATTGATTGTAGAATTGGGGTTCAACCCCACCCGGTATTATTACCAAAATAAACTTGCGACCTGCTGCTGGAAGTTAAATACTAAGAAGACCATCACAGCAAAAAGCAGTAACACGGCCCAAATAATGCAACCTAACCTTGATCTTTGGCTTGTTTCTTGAATATTTTCCTTCAAGTATTGCCGGACGAGATCGGACTGTTCTGTGGTCAACATACGTTTGGGGATGATGGAATATAGCGTGTCGGAATGATAGAGCAAAAAAACATCTTTGTTCTCGAGCCACCGTGTAAACGTATTCCAGGGGTGTGATGAGGCTCCAAATTCATTGACAGCGCTGAATGCACTTTCGGTGAATTCCATTTCAATTGGCGCCTGTAATTCTTTTTGCTGTTTAAAAATTCGTTTGGCGCGATTCGGTATGAAAATAATGCGACCAAGTATGTAAGAGCCAGCACCAAAAATAAGCCCGTATAGAAGGATTTCTAGCCCTTGATCATTCGCCAGGAGGAGAGTTAGCACTGCGCCTATTGCGAGGACAATGCCAAAACCTGTAATGATTGGGTTTGACTTCTTAAAGGGGCTTGCATGAAGGCGTTGGGCACTGCGATAGTCTTGCCAATTCAACTGTCCCTTGATCTTCATTGTTTCCTCCACATAAAAGAAAGCGCTGGCACATACTATCTGTGCCAGCACTTTTTGTTTTGCTTACTTTGCCATATTGCGCAAAACGGTGTGCAGGATACCGCCGTTGCGGTAATACTCCACGTCCACCTTTGTATCCAGGCGGGTGACTACTTTGAAGGTCTTTTCGTTGCCAGCTGCATCCACGGCTCGCACATCCAATTCCGCGTTAGGTTCCATATCGTCCGTCAGGCCGGTGATGTCAAAGGTCTCCGTGCCGTCCAGGCCGTGTGTCTCGGCATTTTCGCCGGGCAGGAATTGCAGGGGCAGTACACCCATGCCCAACAGATTGGAGCGGTGGATGCGCTCATACGAGTCGACGATGACGGCTTTGACACCCAGCAAGAGCGTGCCTTTGGCAGCCCAGTCACGGCTGGAGCCTGTGCCGTATTCCTTGCCGCCGATGACGATCAAGGGGGTGCCAGCTTCTTTGTATTGCATGGCCGCTTCGTAGATCGTGGTTTGTTCGCCGGTGGTATGGTAGAGGGTATAGCCACCTTCTTTTCCGGGGACGAGCTGGTTCTTGAGGCGGATATTGCCGAAGGTGCCGCGGGTCATCACACGGTCGTTGCCGCGTCGGGAACCGAAAGAGTTGAAGTCGCGGATCTTGACGCCGTTGTCCTGTAAATAACGTCCAGCAGGCTCTTCAGCGGGAATGGCCCCGGCAGGTGAAATGTGGTCGGTGGTCAGCGAGTCGCCCAGCTTGGCGAGCACCCGCGCTCCTTTGATGTCCCGCACAGGCGGCACGTCCAGGGTCAGGCCTTCAAAGAAGGGTGGCTCCTGGATGTAGGTTGATTCCTCACTCCACTCATACAACTGGCTGTCCGGGCTGGGGATCTTGTTCCAGGTGTTGTTGCCGGTGTAAACGTCACCATAACGCTCGGTGAACATATCGGGGCCAATGCTGGCTTTGATGGTCTCAGCGATCTCATCGCCGCTGGGCCAGATGTCTTTGAGGTAGACGGGTTCTCCGTCTTCGCCGGTACCAAGGGGCTCATTGGTCATATCGATGTCAACCGTACCAGCAAGGGCATAAGCGACCACTAGCGGTGGCGAGGCCAGGTAGTTAGCCAGGGAATAAGGGTGAATGCGGCCTTCGAAATTGCGGTTGCCGGATAACACACCGGCCGCCACCAGATCGGCGCTGGTGATAGCTTTTACGACTTCTCCCGGCAGCGGGCCGGAGTTGCCGATGCAGGTAGTGCAGCCATAACCCACGATGTTGAAGCCGAGTTCGGCCAGCGGGTCGATCAGGTCAGCTTCTTCGAGATAAGCCGTGACCACACCCGAACCGGGGGCCAGGCTGGTTTTGACGTAGGCCGGAACTTTTAGACCCTTCTCTACAGCCTTTTTGGCGACCAACCCTGCACCTACCATCACCGTAGGGTTGGAGGTGTTGGTGCAGGAAGTGATGGCGGCGATCACTACCGAGCCATGTGCCATTTCTGCGCTGGTGCCATTGGTGCCCACCTGAGCAGTAGCGTCGAGTTGCTCTTCTTTGAGTTCAAAACCGCGTTGGTTCTTGGGGGTCACCAACGCTTCCTGGAAAGCCTCTTTCATCTGGGAGAGCTTGACGCGTTCGTGGGGCAGCTTGGGGCCTGCGAGGCTGGGTTCCACATCGCCCAGGTCTAATTCCAGTTTGCTGGTGTATTCGGGGTCGGGGGTATCGCTGGTGCGGAAGATGTGCTGTTCTTTGCAGTAGGCTTCCACCAGTTCGATCTGTTCTTCTGAGCGGGCCGTGAGGCGCAGGTAATTGAGCGTTTCCGAGTCGACGGGGAAGAAGGTAATAGTTGCCCCATTCTCCGGGGACATATTGGCAATCATAGCGCGGTCAGCTAATGACATCGAGTCGAGACCGGGGCCATAAAATTCCACGAATTTGCCGACAACACCTTTTGCGCGCAGCATTTGTGTGATGGTCAGCGTGAGATCGGTGGGGGTCACGCCCTCTTTGAGCGCGCCGAACAATTTGAAGCCCACCACGTCGGGGGTGAGCATGTCGATGGCCTGGCCCAGCATGGCGGCTTCAGCCTCGATACCACCCACGCCCCAACCCACCACACCCAGACCATTGATCATAGTGGTGTGTGAGTCAGTGCCTACCAGCGTGTCAGGATATGCCACTGTCTGCCCGTCTTCTTCCTCGGTCAGCACAACCTTGCCGAGGAACTCCAGGTTGACCTGGTGCACGATGCCCGTGGCAGGCGGCACAACCTTAAAATTGGAGAAAGCCTTCTGGCCCCAATGCAGGAACTCGTAACGTTCGCGGTTGCGTTGGAACTCAAGCTCAGCATTGCGCTGCAGCGCGTCCGGGCTGGCGAAAAAATCTACCTGCACAGAGTGGTCGATGACCAGATCGACGGGCACCACCGGATTGATCTTGGCAGGGTCCTCGCCCAGGCTTGCCATGGCGGAGCGCATAGCGGCCAGGTCGACAATAGCGGGTACACCGGTAAAGTCTTGCATCACCACGCGGCCCGGCCTAAATGGCATGGCCACGCGTTCCTCGACTTGTGGCTGCCAGCCGGCCAGGTTCTTGACGTCCTGCTCTGTGATGGCGAGGTGGTCCACCTGGCGCAGCAGGTTCTCAAGCATGATACGAATTGAAAAAGGCAGACGGTCGAGTTGGGTCAGTCCATCTGCCTCTAATTTATCCAGGCGGTAAAAGCTGTACTCGCCATAGCTGGTTTTGAGGGTGTCGCGTGCGTTGAAGGCATCCTTAGCCATAATCGCTCCTTGTTTCCGTATTTCACACCATTATTGGTAGCGGGGCTGTATTATAGCCGCGAGGTTAGGAGTCTTCAACAAAGTGCGTGTGATGCTATACTTTTATGCCACGACAAATAGGATTGTATTATGCGGTGGATAAGCATATTTTTTGTTCTGTGTAGTTTATTTGTTGTTTCAGACTGTAGCCCGGCCCCTGACTTGGTGCAACCCACCGAGCCTCTATCGCAACCACCAGCGCTGACTGCCACACGAATAGTGGCTACTGCAACTACAGCGGCTCCTGATACGGCCACCCCCACTCACACATGGACACCGTATCCTACATTCGGCCCGACCACCACACCCGGCCCACTCCCCAGCACTGAACCTGGGTTATTCACCCATCACCTGATTTGGCTGGATGAACAGTATGGCAGGTTATTGCGATTGGATAAAGATACGGGTCAGGTTGAGATATTGGCAGGGATGGATGATGCAAGTATCTACCAAACGAGTGGTAGGGTTTTTGCTTACCATACCCATCCGGATACTCAGAAGCTGATTGTGGCAATTAATGCCAGAAGGACTGAGGAACAATTTCCAACTGTTGAACTGCTGTCCATAAATTTGATTACAGAACAGTTAACATTTTTATATTCATACACAGGTGTGTTCTGGAGCGCATCCTCCGAAGGGCTTGTGTCCACAATTAAATTGTCACAGGATGGACAGTGGGTTGCCTTCCTGATCGAAGATGTTGTCCCGTTCGAAGATGACTATACCAACACGTATAGCCTGAACATACTTGCAGTAGATGGAACCCGTTTGCCGCTTGAAATTGCTTCCTGTACTACGATCCCACCGAAAAATTTTTACTGCAATGAAGGCTCAATAGTCTGGTCCAATAGCAATCGTATGCTGGCGTGGCGGTCATACGATGGTTTGTGGACATATACGCGTGGGGCAGAGCCGCAACTAGTTATAAAGCATGTACGAATTCCAGACGAAGAATTTAGAAATAAGACCTATTCGCCTATTGCTTTTTCACCTGATGATAGATATTTGATGATCAATATGGCTGGATGGGAAGGCGGGCTTCAAGGAGTTTTAGATACAGTTACTGGTAAAACTGGGGTGATGCCAGATACTGGCTATTCTGTCGGCGATGATCCCTTATCTTCTGCCATATGGCTGAATGATGGCCGTGTTTTAGTGATGCGTTCCCACGACCACTTCGATGAAAGCCAGGTAAATGCCATTCTGCGTACCTATCGGCCTGATCCTGAGAATGAATTGCTGTTGCAAAAAGACTTTTTGTTCAACATCCCACTAGAGTTAGGTAATAACCCTTATTATCCATTTGAAGTTAGAGAGGGTATTTATCTATTTGGATTGATCAGTTTTGATGCCCTCACCGATGAATATCCTTATGTTGAACGTGATGCCTTTTATTACTTGTTTGATGAGGCCACCCAGGAATTAACACAAATTGGCCAATATCGGACAGATGGGCCGGGGGGTCAGTGTTTTGGCAATGCATATTTCTGTGGCTGGGTGCCAGATGGTAGTGGGCGTTTGCTATTTCAAGGGGAGTGGCTTGGTGACAGTGAGTATGTGGTTCACAGATACTATCTAAAATTGGATGGGTCAGAATTGATTGAGTTGAATCCATTTTTAGGTGAAGAACCCTGCTGTTTCTCGTGGAAGCCATAGCTTCTGAAGTAAGGTTTATACAAACGCGTAGCCATGACTCTTCAACCCAAATGTCGAAGAGCAAGGTTTATTTATTTTTCAATACTGCTTAGATGTCCAGGATGATGTTCGAGAAAACATCCCCGATGGCCGGGCCCAGCAAGGCCAGCAAGACGATCACGCAGATGGGGATGACGACCAGCACCACTCCACAGCCCACCAGCAACCCAATCGAGATGCCCAATATCTTGCCGGTATTATCCTGATTTGCAAATTCTGGTTTTTCAGCCATTACAAATTCCTCCTCGCTGAACTACTCTGATTAAGAGCAATTCAGCACTACCAGTGATCGACATTGTCACTGGACTTGCAGTATAACGACTTACTCTCGTTTCTCCAAATAGTAGTACTGGTACAAATGCTTATACCCGGCACGGGCATACAATGCCAGGGCGGTTGGATTGTTTTCCATCACCTGCAGATAGGTGTGGGTAGCCTCCACCTCTTGTCCCCATTTGCCCAGTGCTTGGAGTACAGTAGTGGCGGCGCCCTGGCGGCGATGGTCGGGGTGCGTGAGCATGCAGAATAAACCCAGCCAGCCGCGTTCGACTACGCCCAGGCCAATGGCGACAATCTCGCCATCCTTATGAAGTGAAGCGAAACCTGTGAGGGGCCCAATGCGGGTCAGCACCCCGCGGCGGATGGTCTTGCGTTCGGCTGTGTAGTTCTCTACCTTAGCATAAAAATCCAGCCAGTCGTCAGGAAGTTGATTGGTAATTTCGACCTGATCTGACAACTCAGTTTCAACGCGTGGTAGCACAAAGCCCAAGGTGCTGATCTGTACCTGGGTATGGGCGTCTGCTGTATAGCCGCGCTGCTCCAGGATTTCTACCAGGTCTGTAGGTTGGGCTGCGGGGCACATCTGGTAGCGTGGTATCTGTGCTTTGCGCCGGTAAAAATCCTCCACCAGATCAAGTTTCTCTTCCAGGGGAATGTCGCCAAGCTCCAGATTGGGCCACACCGAGTTGATGCGCCGCGACCGGCCGCCCGTGTAGCGCATGCGCCAACCATCGAGGGTTTGTACGGTTTCCGCGGGCCAGGCGTTGGCGGCCAGTTCTTCGATCAAGGCGATCTGTTTTCTGATTTGTATCATGCCCCGAATTTTAACTTCAAGTCAGGCAGTTCATTCACCATGTAATCTAATAAAGCCCCGATGAAAAGCACAATACCTAGGAGTTCCAGACTCTCTTCCAGGGTAGTCAAAGCTGTATAGCCTGGGTTTTGTCCATAAGTAGCTTTATAAAATTCATCCAATTGTTGCAGGCCAAAAGCGGCTCCTACATATAGCCCTCCTGCCAGGATGAAGCGCCAGCGCGTGTTGTTGGGTAATCCGGTGAGAAAGCGCCAGTAGAAATAACCCAGTGCCAAAGCCAGCAATCCCAGTGGGAGCAACACTACAAGCGATCCTAATTGATCGCGCAGGGTACCCAATACATCCAACATATATTTATGCAGGGTGATGCTTTCATCGATGGACAGATACAGGAAAATAAGGCCTAGTAGCAGCCAGTGATAGGAGTAAGTATCATTGGTGCGTCTTTTTGCGAAGCCGATAATGAAAAGCAATGTCCCGCTGAATAGAAGCAACAGCCCGCCGAACAGGGTGGGAAGATTTTCTTTATCATTGAGGTCGAACTGGCGCACCAGCCGTTGCATGAAGTCTAGATCGGGGAAGAGGTTGATCATTGCCAGCCCCAGAATGTGCAAGATGATGAGGATGGCGAGGATCGTGAAAAGAGCTTGCTTGGCGAATTTGGCTTTGATGACGAGTTCCATGCGTGTATTGTACGTGAGCCTGGGGCTTATGTCGCCCATCTCGTTAAACGCTCAAGGGCTTTCGCCTGGAGATAATTTATTTAGGTAGAATAAGGCGTTCTTTTGGAAAAGCGACAATACTCAAATGAAAAAACACGTCCTCTACCTATTGATCTTCGGTTTGTTTGTGTTCTCCCGCTGTTCCATGCAGCCTGCAAAACCAGAGATTACCATTTTCGCAGCGGCTTCACTTACTGAAGCCTTCAATTTTTTAACTCTGGGCTTCAGTGGACAACATCCTGAGATTACCGTATCTATTAGTTATTCTGGTTCCCAGACCTTGCGGACGCAGATCCTGGAGGGTGCCCAGGCGGATGTGTTCGCCTCCGCCAACCTGAAGCATATGGACGACCTTATTGCTGCCCGGCTGGTGGAACCTGACCACTCCCAGGTCTTTGTCACCAACCAAATCGTGGTCGTGCTGCCTGCCGACAATCCGGCCGATGTGCGGACTTTGGAAAGCCTGGCCACGCCGGGCCTAAAGCTGGTCATGGCGGCTCCTGAAGTTCCGGTTGGCAGTTATTCCTTGGATGTGTTATCGGCGTTGAATGGACTTTATGATCCCACTTATCAGGCGCGTGTGCTGGCAAATCTGGTATCCAGTGAAGAGAACGTCAAGCAGGTGATCGCCAAAGTGCAGTTGGGTGAGGTGGATGCGGGTATGGTCTACAGGTCAGATGCAGTTGCTGCCCCGGAATTGATTGTCCTGCCCATTCCCGAGGAATACAACATCACTGCAGAGTACGCAATCGCTCCCCTAACTGCTGCTCCGCATCCCGATCTGGCCGAAGCCTTTCTGGAGTACGTACTATCATCCAAAGGCCAAGCCATCCTTGAGCGTTGGGGCTTTACCCCTGTGAGGCCCTGATTTGGTTCGTTGGCGTCAAACCACCTGGTTGCTGATCCTCCTCAGCCTGGCATTTGCTCTGCTGCTGGCTCTACCTATCATCGCGCTCCTGGCGCGTGCCGTTCAACAAAGTGCAATATCTTCTCTTTCAACCCCAGCGACCTTGGCTGCATTACGTGTCAGCCTGCTCACCAGCCTGACCAGTTTGGGCTTGGTCATTGTGAGCGGCACACCGCTGGCTTACATCCTGGCGCGCTGGCAATTTCGTGGACGAGCCTGGCTGGAAACATTGGTTGACTTGCCCATCGTGATGCCGCCATCGGTGGCAGGCCTGGCCTTGTTGGTGGCTTTTGGGCGACGTGGCTTGATCGGTGCATTACTGTTGGATCTGGGTATCAGTCTGCCTTTCACAACTGCGGCAGTGGTGCTGGCGCAGGTCTTTGTGGCTGGGCCGCTCTATGTGCGGGCTGTGCGGGTGGGCTTTGCTGCCGTGGATGAACAATTGGAGGAAGCGGCCTTAGCCGAGGGGGCCACACCTATCCAGATCTTCCGATACGTGATGCTACCGGCTGCCCGCGGCGCGCTGGTCAGCGGGGCCATCCTTTGCTGGGCCAGGGCTTTGGGTGAGTTTGGCGCTACGATCCTTTTTGCGGGCAACCTCATTGGACGCACCCAGACGATGCCGCTGGCAATTTACTTGAGCCTGGAAGGTGACATCAGCGAGGCTTTGCTTTTGGCTGTTTTGATGCTGTTCATCTCCGGGGCGTCTTTGCTACTTTTACGCCGTTTGGAAGAGCACTGGCAGGTAGTGTAAAAGAGCTTGCGATTAGCAAACTCTTTTTTATTCCGCTTGTTTGCTTTGCCTCGTGATGTAGCCCCACAGCGGCACGCTGGGCAAAAGGATCATAGCAGATGTGATGAGGGCAGCCCGCAACGAACGCAAACTGCCAATGGCGCCAATGATCGGCCCCCCGGCTGTTTCTCCCAGGGCGTCCAATTGTCCGGCCATGGATAAAACGGTGGCACGTACTCTCGAAGGGACATTCTGATTGAGCCAGGCTTCGGTCAGTGGGTGTGTCACTGTGCGTAATGTGTTGAAGCTCAACATTGCCAGAATCGCCAGGAAGAAATTGCCCGTAAAGGCAAACAGGAACATCCCCAGGACCATTCCCGCGTATAAGCCTTGCAAGATACGCGGGAGGCCCTGGCCTTTGTTTTGATCGACAAAGCGCTTGGCAATTTCGCTGGCGCCCAGGCCCAGCAGGATGCCCACGAAACCGAGCAGGCCAAACCAGCGTACAGCATCCATCTCCACGCCAAATAGATCAGGGAAGGTGAAACGTTCCAGTAGCAAAGCGCCACCCAGCCGATCCCAGCCCTCGCTGTAAAAACCCACAAAGAGCGCGATCAACGTAAAGGTCATCAAAACTGCCTGCTGGCGAACATGCATCAACCCGGCGCGCACTGTGTACCAAAGATCTTGCCAGCTTTCACGCTCCTCTAGGGGCTTGCGTTGAAAGCCTGTTTCCGGCATAAATGCGATCAGGAAGATCACCAACAAAATGCGCAGACCACCGCCCATGATGAACGGTAGGCCTAAAGATTGCTCAGCCAGCCACACACTAATGGGGATACCTGCTAGGTTGCCTAGCAGTCCAAGCTGCCCACCTCGCAAGAAAAGGGGTGTAGCGCGCTGCACCCCGACCTCATCGCTTATCCAGGCCGAGTTGGCCCCACTAATAAAGGTCCAGCCCAGCCCCCAAACCACTTGTGACAACAGCACGACTGCAAACAGTGGCGCAAAACCTTCGATCATGAAACCCAGTCCAACGAGCAGCCCCCCCACGATGATCGAGAGCCTGCGGCTGTATACATCAGCCACCACACCTGTAGGTATCTCGAAGAGGAACACGGTGGCCTCCAAGGTGGTGCCGACTAGCACCAACTGTAAGGGGTCCAGGCCCACCGCTTGGACCCGGTAGATCACGCTGGTCGTGAAAGCCATGGTGGTTGACAAACTGGTCACAAAAGCTGCAACGAGATAGATCAAAACGGGATCAAGTTTCTTGATCGCCATTATGCTGGCAATTGCATGTAAATTTTCTGGTAGCTTTTGAAGCGACCCTCTGCCACTTCTCCATTTTCTACGGCGACCCTTACTGCACAACCCGGTTCATCCTTGTGAGCGCAGTCGCTGAATTTACAGGCCCCTGCCAGGGTCAGCAATTCAGGATAGTGCTCGATTAACTCGTTCCTGCGCAGCCCGGCCAGGCCAAAATTGCGAATACCGGGCGTATCGATCACCAGGCTGTCTTCATTGAGATGGATCAGGTTGGCCTGGGTGGTAGTGTGGCGGCCTTGTAAATTGTCATCACTGACAGCCCCTACGCGCAGCTCCAGATGGGGATAAGCTGCATTCAGCAGGGAGGATTTGCCCACACCGGACAGACCTGCCAGCGCGGTGATCTTGCCGGCCAATGCCTGGCGCAAGTCATCGATGCCTGTGCTGTCTTCCGCACTGGTCAGCAGGATGGGGATGTCCAGTTGGCGGTAAGGCCATAGGACAGTCTCTAACTCGATCTGGTCTTCCAAGAGGTCGATCTTGTTGACACATAGCACGGGTGTAAGTTGGTTGCGCTCGGCAGCGATCAGGTAACGATCGACCAACTCCGGCCAGAAGTGCGGTTGCAGCCAGGCGGCCACGATCAGCACCTGGTCCAGGTTGGCAGCAATGATGTGCTTCAGGGGGCGTTCGCCAACGTCCTGCCGTACCAGCGCGCTGCGTCGTGGTAGCACCGCCTCGACCACGCCACTGCTTTCATCCTGTACAGTCACTATCACCTCATCCCCCACAGCGAGTGGATTGGAGTAGCCTTCTTCTACTACCAGTAGTGAGCCGCGTAGATCACATAGCAAGGTGTCGTCATCAATCAGCACTCGACAGCGTCCTGAACTGATCTCGGTGACCAGCCCGCTGCGCTGGCCTTCTGCTAATACTGGCCCTTCAACATCCTGGTCCTGGGCGGCCTTGTCCTGCTGCTCAAAGACTTTTTGCTCCATGTTCTTACGGCGTTGTTGCTCCCCGCGCGGCATGATACGCTCTTCTTCGAGCAAGTCCAACTCATCCCAACTCTCCTCGTTCAGATCACGCCAGTCTTTTTGGCGCGGTTGTTTGCTTTTCTGCCTTGGTTTTTCTTTTCGGCGGGCCTGCTGCAACTTTTTCCGTTGTTCAGCCTTGGCGCGCCCCTTGATGTACTTTTCAAGGTCTTGATTTTGGTCTTTCACTTTTCTTTCCTGTTTACCTGGTTAAAACAAAAACAGCCTTCAGGCTGTGTACGCCACGGCTGCCGGTTAAACAATTTCGGCCACAGATCACCTGTGGCCGCGCAGAGTAAATGAGATTCGCTTAGCGGAGCGACCAGAGGCGCACATCAGCACATGTTGTGTGCTCAACATTCTTTACTACAATCACAATGACCATATGTCTGCGCGCCTCCTTTTCAGAAAAGTATTTTAGAAGTTTATCACCGACCGGATTTTTCGGCAACTAGCCCTAATATTCCTCCGGTTTATTGATCTCGATAAGATGCCCATCCGGGTCACGCAGGTAGGCCGAGCGGCCCCAATAGTAGTCCTTGGGTGCAACTTCAAGGGTCAGCCCCGCTGCCTGAAGTTCCTCACAACTGGCATCGACATCATCCACGGCATAAGCGAAATGGTTTTCGGGTGGCAGTTCCCCTTCATCGGCTTGATAGGATTTGTGGATAAAGATCTTGGTGCTGCCCGACATGAAGATGGCCATGTCTTCCGAGGCAGCAATGGGTTCTCCTAAGAGCTTTTGATAGAAAGCTGACATCCCTGCCACATCATCCGTAAAATAAGCCACTTCAACCAGTTGTTTCATAGCTGCCTCCAAAGCAGACAAATCTACTCCCGATACTATCATTAGTTCACGAATTGGACGAAGGATTATCCGGCCAACTGCCTGGCTTATTGGTTATACTTAGCCGCTGATTTGGGTGTCTGATGCGCAAATATTTCCAACTCTCACGTTTCGAATGGCTACTGCTGGCCGTGGTGGTATTACCCCATTTGCTGATCGCCTTCAGCAATATGGTTGCCGTGCTGGATTGGTACACCACCGATGATGCTTTTTACTATTTTGTGCCGGCGCGCAACATCGCAGCTGGGAACGGCATCAGCTTTGATGGCCTGACGCGCAGCAACGGCTTTCATCCCCTGTGGATGGCCGTACTCGTCCCCATCTTTGCCCTGGCACAGATAGATAACATATTGCCTTTGCGCATGCTGATTGTGGTGCTGGCCTTACTGAATGCGGCCACGGGGATCGTGCTATTTCGGTTGGTCAAGCGTTATCTTTCCATCGAAGTGGCCGCTTTTGTGGCTTTTGTATGGGCCCTTACACCTGCGATTCATGGATTGACCACCAAGGGTGGCGTCGAAGCTGGTTTGAATGCTTTTTTCATCTTGTTGTTGTGGGAGAGAGTAAGTGCTTTCAATCAGCGCGAACAATTGGAGGGCCACTATTGGCGCGAGATCGCCGGTTTGGGGCTAATCGCGGCTTTCACCATTTTCACCCGGCTCGATAATATCTTCCTCGTGTTCTTCGCGGGGCTATGGTTATGGCTGCGCTGGTTTGGCGACAATTGGGGACAACGTCTGAGGATGGGTTTTGCTTTCTTCCTTCCCGTTGTGGTGATTATGCTGGGTTACCTGGTCTGGAATCAAGTCGCTTTTGGTACGCCAACACCGGTCAGCGGGCAGATCAAATTGTGGTGGGGCACGCTGGATGGCACAGTGTATGGCTTCCCCGTCAAACGCCTGGAGACCTTTGCGGGCCAGTTCTTTACCGATGATGAGGACCTGGGCCCCTGGCATGTTGCCACGGCAGGACTGTACCGCACTGCTGAGAATATCGTTGCCAATCAAGGGGGTGAGGTTACTGTGGCAGCACGGCGCAATGTGTTGTTAGCCTTGGGGGGAGGTATCGGTTTGTTGGCTGCTGCCGTCACCTGGTTGCAATGCAAGTTCGTGTGGAGGGCTGTGGTTGGCATGGGCTTTTTCTCATTCTTCCTGGCCACCTTTGCGCAGATCACTTATTACAAGGCCGCCGGTTCCATGGCGCAACAACCCTGGTATTGGGTCAGTGAGACCGTTTTCCTGGTGTTGGTTCTGGGGCTTTTGCTGGAAGCCTTGCGGAGAACTGTCGACAGGTATATCCCAATCCCACGCGCATTTACATGCCGCGCTTTCAACCTCTTCAGTATCTTGCTGGTGCTGGGCTTCTTTGGTTATATGCTGGCAGGCTTACGGCCCAATGCTAACCCGGACAGCCATTATTACGTGCATCGCCCTGTGTGGATGGAGGCCAACACAGAACCCGGCGCGCGCATTGCTGTCACAGGGGCGGGCAACCTGGGCTATTTCACTGAGGGCCGTACTATCGTCAACATGGATGGCCTGATGAACAGCTATGATTATTTCCTGGCTTTGCAGAATGGTACAGGGGCAGAATTCCTAGCAGACCTGGGTGTGGATTACGTCTTTGGCAATAATTACGTAGTGGCAGTTTCCAACCCATACGGCCCGATGTTGGAGGGGCATTTGCGGGAGGCAGGCGTGTACCGTTTTGGGGAGCGCGAGTTGATCCTCTGGAAGTTTGTCCCATAAGATGTCGCATTCTGATAAAGCAGCAACCCACGGCGAGCCGTCCTACGTCTGGCGGGCAGGGCAGCAGCGCCGCCTCGAGATGGTGTTGGCTGCGGCAGGTGAACGTGCCAAAGGCAGTGTGCTTGAGAACGGCTGCGGGGTGGGTATGTATGTGGAGAAATTGGCTGAAGCGGGTGGGCAGGTTTATGGCCTGGAATATGATTACGAACGCGCTGCCGAAGCGGCCCAACTTTCAAACTTGATCAGCAATGCAGCCGGGGAGCAGTTGCCTTATCCCGCTAACAGCTTCGACCTGATGCTCAGCCATGAGGTCATCGAGCACGTACGCGATGACAGGCAGGCGGTGGCTGAGATGCTGCGGGTGCTGAAGCCCGGGGGGCGTTTGGCTTTGTTTTGTCCCAATCGCGGTTACCCTTTTGAGACCCATGGCATTTACTGGCGCGGGAAGTACCGTTTTGGCAACATACCCCTGGTGAATTATTTGCCACGGGGCTGGCGCGATAGGCTGGCACCACACGTTGAGGTGTACACGCGGCGTGATCTGGGGAAATTGTTCGAGGGCTTATCCGCCAAGTTCGTGGAGCGCAGGATCATTTTTGGGGCCTATGACAACATCATCTATCGCTGGCCGCGTGTGGGGCGAGTGTTGCGGGCAGTGTTACAGTTCCTGGAGCGTACGCCGCTGCGTGCCTTTGGCTTGTCGCATTTTTGGGTTATTGAAAAAAATAATCACGAATAGCACGAATGGACGAATAACACGAATGTGATTTTGTAGTGGCGACCGGCTGGTCGCCTTTGCGTCTGGGGCGTAACTTTTTAGGCAGATTTAACGTTTATTGGGAAAGCCGAGGAAGAGGATGAAACATGACAGACACACAGAGCATCCAAGAACAATTGCAAGCAGCATTTGAGTTCAATGAAGAAGATTTATCGTTAAATCGCAGTGGGACCTTGTCCACAAAACAAAAGGAGTTGCTGGAGAAAACGCGTCAAATGCGTGGTTGTGGCAGGCGGGCAGCGGTGATCGGCTTGGGTGGGACGACGGGCTTGTACGCGGTGTTATTCGTGTATCTGCTGCTATCCGGGACGCTAAATAGCTTGCCAGCCATCATTGGCTTTGGGGCTGTGCTGGCGTTGTTTGTAGTGGTCTTCCTGATCGCAATGATTATGGATTACCTGCGTGGACAGGACCTGAAAACGGGCCGCATCACTGTGCTGGAAGGCAAGGCCAGCCAGCATAAAGAGAAGAAAGTGCGGGGCAACCCAAGCCTGATGGGAAATTTCATGGAGTATTACGTGCGCATTGGCAGCAGGCGTTTACGCCTTGAAACACCTGAACGCTTGAATGCTTTGCGGTCGGAGGCTACTTACCGGCTGTATATCGTGAAGAACCTGCCGGTGGATATTGTGTTGTCGGTGGAAGTGGTCTAAGATTATTATTCGTTCAAGGAAATATTGCAGTTCTCATTGGCGTAGTTATCGACGTAGGTAAGGGGCAGTTCGGCCTGGGGGACGCCCTCCTGGGAAGAGAGTAAACCAATCAGCGACATATTGGCCAGCAGTTCTACCTCAGCGCGTACTTCTTCCGGTGCAATGGGGGCCAGGTGGTCCATATAGGCTTCGATAGATTCGTCGGCGGCCACAGCAAGGGCGTGGCCTTCACCGTCGCTCCCTGCGCTGACGACTTGCTCATATTCCTCAATTCGCCGGTTCAGGTCGTTAACGAACTCGGTATAGACTTCACAGAAGTCACCAGAAGTACCAGGAACAGGGGTTTCCGTGGCAACCTGGGTGCTGGCAGCCCCTGCGGTGGCTTCGGCGATCAGAGTTTCCAGCGCAAACAGGGTGGCTGTGAGACCACGAGAGAATTCGACCTCGTCATAAAATTCTTCATTAACTGGGGATTCGCCAAAGAAATCGCTTATGGCTATGTTGCATGCAAGGGTGGAGAGGATTAGCAAGATAAGGGCGGCGGTTTTGTTCTTCATGGGATGATGCTCCTTCTTCGATGTCTTTCAGACCAAAAGGATATCGATAGATATTACTATAACAGGTGGGTCTCGGTTTCAACATGGTCTCCCTGAGGAAACTACGTAAGGCCCATAATTGAGCTTAGTAAGAACGCCAAGCTGTGACTTGGAAAGATGGGAATGGGAAAGCTGCAACACTCAAATAGTTTCCCCGCTACGTAGAAATATTGTCTTAGTATTTAAAAATCGTTCAGCAAAGCCTTGACCACGATGCGCTCAGTGTTGATCAGGTAGGGATAGCAGGAGATGAGTGTGGTTGTGGGGTCTTCTGTGGGGTCCATGACGTGTACGGCAGTGGGTTCGACGATCTCCCAATCGGTTATGACGTAGTTGTAGGCGCGCACATTGCTGAAGATGACGATCTCGTCACCAGGCTCCAGTTGATCAAGGTAGCGGAAGATCTCGCCGAAGATGTCGTTGTGGCCGGAGAGTACCACGTTGCCTTGCTGGCCTGGATTGGCCGAGCCGATGTGCTGCCCGACGCCTTGCTTGAGCGATTCCCAGTTGTCACCCTGCACGATGGGTGCATCTACACCAATGGCCGGGATTTGAATACGGATGGGATGCTCCGGGCTGGGTGTGGGCACGGGCACGTTGTTGAGGGCCTGCACGATGGGGCGCAGGTGTTCGGGGATCTCGGCGTCGTTGGGGCGTGCTCCGCCGGGGTCGGTGGGCGGGGTGTGGCCGGAGGGCAGCACCACGGCTGAGATGAGCGGTGTGGGGGAGGGTGTGGGCAGGTCAAAAGCAGCTACCACTTCGGAATTAAGCGTACGGATGAGATTGACACCATTAAAAAGGATGAAGATCAGCCCAACTACCGCCAGGATCTCAACGCCCAGTAGGATGCGGTCGCTTATCCGTTTGCGGCGGGAGCTGGGCGTGTCGCTGACTGGTTGGGAAACGATGGCATTGTCAAAGTCCTCAAAGGCACCGCTTTGCAGGTCGGGCGCCAGGGTGATGATGCGCCCCGAACGGGCAAATTCCTCCAAACGCTGGTTGCGCGCTTCAATGCGTTTGCGCTTGAGTAACGCTTGCAGTTCACGTTCGTTGAGTTGATCGGGGCGTTTGTTTGCCATTTGGGGATTATAGAAGAGGTAGCTTAAACAGGCATGAATTGAGGAGCAGTAATTGGTAAATGTGAATTAGTGATTGGAGATTTGAGACTATGTAATCTCTACTCTCGCTTCCCTAATTCCTCAATCACACGTTGCAATTTTGATGCCAATCGGCTGCGGTCGAAATGCTGCTCTAAATAGGAGCGGGCTTTGCGACCCATCTGTTGGGCAGCCTGGGGGTCATTGGCAAGTTGAGCGGTCGCCGCAGCCAACGCAGTGGGGTTGCCGGGTTGGACAAACAGCCCAGCATCGCCAGCCTCAACCACTTCGCGAATAACACCATCAATAGCCAGCAACACGGGACGGCCAGCAGCCATGTAGTCGAAGACCTTATTAGGGTACACGGTCTTGTACATCTCGATGGGTTTGAGGATGGCGATGCAGACATCGGCAGCAGCCAGGGCCTGCGCCATTTCAGTCTTGGCGACGGGGGGCAGGAAATGAACGTTGCTGAGTTGCATTTCTGCGGCGCGTTGTTGCAGGGTGGCCTTGTCCTTGCCGTCGCCCAATAAAACGATGGCGATATTGGGGTTGGCTTGTAATTGTTGGGCGGCATCCAGCACTATATTCAAGTCATTGGAGAGGCCGTGCGCACCGGCATACAGGGCAATGAACTTATCCTTGAGGTTGTGAGTCTGCCGGAAGGCTGCGCCATCATCTTCAGGATCGAACATGGCGGCGTCAGCGCCGTTGGGGATCAACACGATGTCCTTTGCGCCGCGGGCTTGAATGTGCTCGATGAAGCCTGGGGAGTTGACCATGACCTGATCGGCGCGGCGGTAGAGGAAACGCTCCAACCAGCGCGAAGCGGCAATGAGGGTGGGATTTGTAAGCACGCCCACGGCTTCGGCAAAAGCAGGCCACAGGTCACGCACCTCGAAGAGGAACGGGACGCCTTTGAGGCGTGCTAAAGCCCAGGCTGTCACGCCCTGAAAGATGGGCGGTGAGGTACCCCACACCAGGTCAACGTTCTTGACGCGCAGCCCAGTAATGAAAGACGAGGCCATGAAACTGAGGAAGCTGAACACGCGGTGCACAAAACTGCGGTGTAGTGCATTGTAGGTGTAGCTGCGTAACACGGTCACGCCGTACTCATCTTGTTCAACGCGTTTAGCTTGCTCGGCGCTGCCGGTGAGGTAACTGACAGGGCTTGCGATAACCGTAACGCGATGACCCTGCTGTGCCAGGTAGCGGGCGAACTCGTGGTGGCGCGTGCCGCCGGGTTCGTTGAGGGCGGCAAATGCCTGGTGAATGAGGAGGATGTGCATGCTAGTCGGGAAACTCCCAGGTGGTGTGCAAAGTAAGGGGCAGTGTAGCTTCTACGTAAGTGGCAAAGGACAGGGCGGGTAGCTTTTGTCCGTATGTGGGGGAAACCCAGCCCCAATGCGGTTGGGCGGCTCCTTCACCATGCAGCAGTTCGCCGGCGCGCACGATCTGGAAGACCAGCTTCCCCGCCGCTTTGTTGTCGCCGTGGATGTATAATTGCACCCAGCCGTGGGGAGACTTGATCTTGAAGATATTGGCCTTCAACTCCCATTCCCAATCGGGCAACAACCAGTGCAGCCGCACTTTATGTGATTCCTGGGGGCGGTTGGAAAGCAAGGTGTCGTCCACGTGCCAGCGGTCTTCTTCATCATAATAGACCTCGCGACGGTGAGTGATGCCCAGTTGGCGATAGCCATTGTGCACCGCGCTAATGCGTTGCAGCATCAAATCTTTGTACCAGCCCTGTAAATCGGTGCGCTCCTCGGCTTGCACGTGGGCCTGAGCCCAATCCAGCCAGAGGAAACGCCCGGCACGCTGCATCTGCTGCTGGCCGTCGATGGTCAGAGTGTTGTGCACGTTCGTACCAGCCAGGGAATTATTCCAGGGTGAGGCGGCATTATAGAGGTAAGTGCCTGCATCCTGCGCCACGTTGAGGCCCCGCCAC
>JABFGG010000005.1 GCA_013112575.1 Chloroflexota bacterium
ACCGCGGCTTTGGCCAGCCAGATCAGCCCGGCGGCACAGTTACTACCCAATGCAGAGATATTGGGAGAACTGGGACCGGTCTTCAGTGAGGCTTCAATCGCAGTACTCAAGCAGGAGGCCAATGCAGAAACTGCTACAGAACAGGCGCTTGAGGCTTTGGGGGCAGAGGTACTACCGTAGGAGGCAATTAGTAATCAGGAATTAGAGGATTAGGGGATTTCCGAAAATCCGATACCGGGGATTGACGCTCAGATTTTCAGGTGATAGCATGCCGCGGGATGAGGCGGCTATGACTGAGAAAAAACCACCCAGACAGGATAACTCATATCGATTTGCTAGCATCTATGCTCAATTAAGCAAATTAATTGCGGACAACCCCGTACTAAGAATCGCAATTCCGTTTGTCCTCTTAGTTCTTGTTCTATTAGCAGTTATGGCTATACGCAACACCATTGGCTCCGTCCAATCCTCAAACGAGACCGACCTACAGGCTACAGCTATGGTACTTGCAGCCCCCTCCCTTAGGAGTAGAAGAAGAGGGAGGCCCTGTGAGAGATTTGCCTAAGTACGTTTTGCCGGACCTGCTTGATTTTGAAAGTATCCCTCGCCTCGCTAACCCCAATACCGTGATACCTAATCGGGAGCGCGTGGATGTACTTATCTACGAAGTTGAACAGGGGGATAACGTTTTTGCGATTGCGGAAAAGTTTGGCTTACGACCTGAGACCATTTTGTGGGGCAATTACATAGCCCTCAACGAAGACCCCCGTTATCTAAGTCCAGGGGCCCAGCTCAACATATTGCCAGTGGATGGCGTATATCGTCAATACAATTATGGGGAAAGCCTGAGAGATATTGCAGAGAGCTTGAACACCACAGTTGAAGCAATACTTGAATGGCCGGGAAATGGTCTTGATCCTTATGAAACCGACCCAGAAAACCCTCAAATTCCAGATGGTAGCTGGCTAATCGTTCCCGGTGGCTCGCGGGAGGTTCGGGACTGGGGCCCACCCATCGTTACTCGATCGGACCCAACAGTGGCTGCATATTATGGGGCCGGGTCTTGTGGAGCCATCACCGAAGGCCCAGTAGGCAACGGATTCTTCATATGGCCTACGACCCAAACGGCGCTATCTGGTTTCGATTGGAACCCACCCTTGCACAACGGCATCGACATCGGTGGTGTCGAGGGCAATGCCATCTATGCAGCAGATAGTGGTGTGGTTGTGTATGCCGGTCCGAGTGATTACGGCTTTGGATTATTGGTCGTGGTCGATCATGGCAGTGGCCTGCAGACAGCCTATGCTCATCTTAGCAGGATTATTGTCAGCTGTGGCCAGGGTGTTTCCCAGGGTAGTGTTATCGGGGGACTGGGCAATACCGGGAATTCGACGGGGCCACATTTGCATTTTGAAGTTACCATCAACGGTGCCAAGGTCAATCCCTGGAATTATGTTTCTCCTTGAATAAAGAAAACAGATAGCTTTCAAAGCCCTTATAAATCCTTAATCTCAGGTCGCTTGACGCTATGCCTGCGTGGTGATACCATGCCGCGCTGAGAGAAAAACATGAGTCAAGACAATCCCAATCCTGAAGAAAACCAACCAGACAACGAGGGCTTCTTTGCCCTGATCGTGAACCAGATACGCACGTTGGGTATGGAAAATCCGGTGCTGCGCATTGCTACGCCTGTTATCCTGATCGCACTAGTAGTTCTCGTTGTACTGGCTATGCGTAGCTTTACCGGTAGCGTACAAGAGTCTAACCAGGCCGACCTGCAAGCGACCGCAGTAGCAATGGCAGCCCCCACCCTGGGGGTTGAAGAAGGAGCCTTGCCAATTGCGAATATGCCCGAATTTGTTGTACCCGACTTATTGGTCGCCGGAGGTATTCCACGGCTGGCGAACATGGAAACCATCATCCCCAGCCGCGCACGCGTGGACGTACTGGTTTACGAAGTGGAGCAAGGTGACAACGTTTTTGCTATCGCCGAAAAGTTCAATTTAGAACCGGAAACCATTTTGTGGGGCAATTATGTGGCACTTAACGACGACCCACGCTATCTCAGCCCAGGGGACCAGCTTAATATCCTACCTGTTGACGGCGTGTACCGGCAATATAATATCGGTGAAAGCCTGGCAGACATTGCCGACAGCTTAAACACGACGGTGGAAGCCATTCTTGAATGGCCCGGTAACGATCTTGATCCCTATGAAACTGATCCAGAGAATCCTCAAGTCGCTGACGGCAGTTGGCTGATCGTGCCTGGAGGCTCGCGGGAGATCCGTGATTGGGGCCCTCCCCCCATTACGCGTGACAACCCCGCTGTGGCATCTTATTATGGCGCGGGAGCTTGTGGGGCCATCACTGAAGGACCTAACGGGAATGGCTTTTTCGTATGGCCCACTACCCAGACGTCCCTCTCTGGCTTTGACTGGAACCCCCCACTGCACAACGGCATTGATATAGGTGGCGGTGAAGGTAATGCCATCTACGCAGCAGACAGTGGTGTAGTGGTGTATGCTGGGTGGAGTGATTTTGGTTTTGGTTTCCTCATCGTGATCGATCACGGCGGTGGCCTGCAAACAGCTTATGCCCACCTTAGTGGTGTCGGCGTGGTATGCGGCCAGGGCGTTTCTCAAGGAACGGTTATAGGGGGATTGGGCAATACCGGTAACTCCACAGGGCCTCACCTGCATTTCGAGGTCACCCAGAACGGCACCAAGGTCAATCCCTGGTTCTACGTTTCTCCCTAAAAAAACCATTCACAACTCTGAGACCTGCATTTAGCAGGTCTTTTAACTTTAACAAATATCATACTTAACTTTAAAGTTAAGTATGATATGATACTTCTACCAACTCAACGAAGGAGAAATATCATGTTAGGAAACGCACGTGCAGCAGCATCTTTGCCCGCGGTCGATATGGAGAGAGCGGTCAAATTCTATAGCGAGGTCGTTGGTCTGGAGCAAGTCGGTGGCAGTCCCGAAGACGGCTCCGTTATGTTCAAAGCCGGTGACGGTGCAATCGTTTTTATTTACCAGCGTGGAGAAGCAACCAAGGCAGAACACACAGCCCTGAACTTCTACATTGATGCCGGTATCGAAGACATCGTCAAAGGGATGACGGACAAAGGGGCAGTCTTTGAGCAGTATGACATGGGCGAACTCAAGACAGATGAGCTTGGTATCGCACCCCTCGGCGAAACGAAGGGGGCCTGGTTCAAAGATACTGAAAGCAACATCATAGGGATATTCCAGGGCCAGATGTAGCTAACAAAAAACCCCTCGAATTCGAGGGGTTTTTGATTCATTATGACGAACCTTATGCGGACTGGGGTCGAATTTTTGGGAGGTCCCAGAAACTGACCATTTTCTGCTGTTGCTCATCCCACAAGTGGAAAAAGACCACCTTGATGCTGGTCCACAACGTGAAGGTCGTAGCATCGCGCAGGAAATCATTCTCTTCGTAAGCTTCTTCCAGACGGTAATTGGGGATCTTGGGGTTGAGATGGTGGATGTGGTGGAAACCGATATTGCCCGTGAACCACTGCAGCAATTTGGGAAGCTTGTAATAAGAACTACCTTCCAGCGCTGCGGTCTCGTACTCCCATTCCTTGTGGCGTCGCCAGTAGGTATCTTCAAACTGATGCTGAATATAGAACAGCCACACGCCTAGGGAACTAGAGATGATGGTTATCGGCAATTGGATCATAAAGAATTCTCTAAAGCCGATCAGGAGCCCCATAGCAATCACCACAACGGCGATCGCCAAATTGGTCATAGCAATGCTGCGGCGTTCCTTTTTCCATTCTTTTTTGACTTTGATCGGAATGCGGTGCAAGATGATGAACATAATGGCCGGGCCAACTACAAAAAGCACAAACGGATTGCGCATTGCCCGATACTTAACACGGCCCACAAAGTCGAGAGCCAGATATTCATCTACGGTAATCGTATCCACATCACCGAAGCCGCGAAAATCCAAGTCACCGGAGTTGGCGTGGTGTTTGGCGTGGGAACGCCGCCAGGCCTCATAAGGCGTCAAGGTGATGACGCTGGCGATCATGCCTACAAAGTCATTAGCCCGGCGAGAGGCAAAGAATGACTGATGCCCACAATCATGCTGGATGATAAAAATTCGAGTTAGAAAGCCGGCAGCAAAAAGTGCCAGACCCAGGGTCAACCAATAAGAGATAGATAAGCTGAAATACATCAGTACCCAAATAACAAAGAAGGGCACGAAAGAATTAATGATCTGCCAGATACTGCGCCAGTTCAAGGGTGATTGGTACTTGGCCACCTGCCTGACAAAGTGCCCTGCTTTTTTGGGCATGTCACTACTTGTTGCCATTCACATCTCCTCATTCATGAAAAAGTTGTCACTCGCATTCTTCAGGCCTGCGAGTCCATTAATTAGTACGGCGAACACAGCAAAACGATTCTCATTGTGATAAATAATGATAGGACTATAATCAAATGTGCAACCCTACACGAATTATCTCGTATAAAAGAGTAGAGAATTCGTCATTTATTCATTTAAGTTTTATGATGAGGAGAACATGGAAAATCAACGCGTAAGATATGTTTGGGGCACTATTCTATTGTTGGTCGGGGCTTACTTAATGGCCGTCAACTTCAACCTGTTACCATCATTGACCATCAACAATGTGGCCTTGTTTTTCGGTGCATTGAGCCTCTTGTTCTTTGGCAGTTACTTTGCCAGCGGTATCCGCAATTTTGGCTGGTTATTCCCCGCCTTCATGATGGCAGCTATTGCAGTCATCATTGGCCTGGCAGATACCAACGTAGACGGCACCATTTTGGGGAGCCTGCCATTATTTGCTGTTTCGGTCCCATTCTGGATCGTTTTCGCCCTCAACCGCCGCGAGAATTGGTGGGCACTTATACCGGCCTGGAGTACTGCGGCCATTGGCGGCATTATTTTGCTATCCAACCTGGTTAGCGGCGAGGTCATCGCCGGTTTCGTCCTCAGTGCCATTGGGCTACCATTCCTGGTTGTGTACGCGATGAATCGCGAGAACTGGTGGGCGCTCATTCCTGGTGGCATCCTGAGCTTTATGGGGGCTGCATTCCTAATCGCAGGCAATCTTAACGAAGACCTGCTTGGTGGCCTAATCGTTGGCGGCATAGGATTGGCTTTCCTGGTTGTCTACCTGCTGAACAGGAGCAACTGGTGGGCCATTATCCCTGCCGGCGTGTTGGGGACGGTCGGTGTGATAGCGGCATTGTCCCAACAACGCTTCATTCCAGGATTAGAAGATCGCATTTTGGGTGGTGTCTTCTTTGGCGGGATGGCCGTAACCTTTGCCATTTTGTGGCTGCTACGCAATCAACACGAAACAGCCTGGGCCGGATACCCAGCACTGGGATTGGGTGCAGCTGCTGCCCTTATAGCTATCTTTGGAACAAATTTTGACCAGATCTGGCCTGTCATTTTGATCGCTTTTGGCCTGTGGTTAATTTACCGCAATATGCGTTCACGCCCCCAGGCTGAATGAGCAGTCTTGCGAGCCAGATACCCTGATGCTATAATGCCCGTCCTCGGGGCATGTAGCTCAGTTGGTTAGAGCGCGCCGTTCACATCGGTGAGGCCGGCGGTTCGAGTCCGTCCATGCCCATACAACAAAACGGCAAATGCCGTTTTGTTGTTTAAGGCTTTGCTTTGTAAACCCTACAATTGGTTTCTTGCTGAAGTCGGATAGCTACTTGGATCAATCAAAGCATCAATGATTATCGGCTGAGCTGCATCAAGAGCACCCTGCATAGCTAACTTGCAAGCGGCTTCATCATTCACTTGCGCATACCCTAGACCAAAAGCACCAGCTATCTTTCCCCAATCAGGACCATGGAATTCTGTGCCCTGTGGATTAATGGCAGCCTTCAGTTGCTTGGCACGGATCAGGTCAAGGGCATTGTCATTAAACACCACAATAACAAGTGGTGCCTTTGTATCACGTAGTTGGGCTAACTCCCCCATTGCCATTAATAATCCTGCATCTCCTGTGAAACACACTACCTGGCGCTCTGGATACAGCCTGCTAGCAGCAATGGCGGCAGGCAGGCCATAGCCCATACAAGATAGTCCATTAGAAAGAAGATAGCTATTTGGAGTGTATGTAGGCCATTCCAGGGCAGCCAGTATCTTATGCGAACCTACGTCTGTGGTCACGATGGCATCATCATTGACTGTCTGGCGAACAGCGGATAATACGTCTTGGGGCAGCAGGCGGCCAGATTTTGCCATAGGCAGTTGAATACTGGATTGCTTTTTATGCAAAGTAGCAACACATTCGGTGCCCCAGTTTTTATTTGATGCTGTTTGGAAAGCATCAAGCTGCGACAGAATCTGTCCTACCTCTCCTACCAGTTCAGCCGTTGCCGGCAATTGAGGGTCTGTGTTTTCCCAGGGTGCTATCCAGATCACAGGAGCATAGTGCTGCCAAGGTTTGACCAGCTCGACAACATCAAAACCCAGGGCTAGAATGCCATCGGCTTCATCGAGAATTTCATAAACTGGGTCAGATTGAGTCAGGCCAATCGTTCCCGCATAGAGGGGATGGCGGGCATCCAGAGCACCTTTGGCTTTGGGTGTCAGGATGACAGGTGCATCAAGCTTCTCACATAGTTTAGCAAGTGAGTAATGTTCATCGGTTGCATCAAAGCCCAAACCGGCGAGGATCACCGGGCGCTGAAAGTTTTTGATCAAATGCCGGACCTCATCAATATCATCCAGCCTTGTGTTCATTTCTTCCATAAATGAAACTTGTTCATCGCCTGCTTCCATCCCTGCCATATCGGCACTCACTTGCAAATGTACCGGGCCAGGCCGCCCCTTCATGGTGAGGGCCATTGCATGCTCAATAATGCTGCGAGCAGTGTTAGCCTCAAGCTGAAAGCTCCCTTTGGTTATGGGTTCAAACATGGCCTGCAAGTTGATATATTGGTGCGTGTGTAGCGGACGGAGTTTGTCGGGGATCTGGGCGGAAATAAACAGCACGGGGGCGCGATCCAGGTAGGCATGGGCCACCCCTGCCACAGCGTTGGCTGCCCCTGGGCCTAGGGTTGCCAGGCAGGCGGAGGGTTTACCGGTGAGACGCGCCATGGCAGATGCCATATAAGCGGCCGAAGCTTCGTGATGTACCAGCACAAAGTCAATACCTGTGCGCTGAATTGCATCGACTACGGCGATATTTTCACCACCAGGCAGGCCAAAAACAGTGTCGATTCCGGCTCTTTTTAGCTCTTGGGCAAGAACTTCAGCGACTTTTGGCATAGTCCTTCAAGTTTACCATCGAGCTGGATGCGCTTACTACACGCAGTTTTAGTACCCATGACCCATACTCTTTTCGAAAAAACACTCTACAATTCGGTTTAGTGGTCTGACCAACATACCAGAGATTATTGTTATGAATATTAACCGTATCGAGCGCAAAACCCTCAGTGATTTAGTGGCCGGACAGTTGGCATCATCCATTCTGGATGGCACCTTCCCTGTCGATAGCCAATTACCCCCCGAACGTGAGTTGATGGGCAACCTGGACGTTAGCCGTTCTACACTACGTGAGGCCCTCAAGATCCTGGGCGAGATCAACCTGATCGAAGCCCGCCCGGGTGTGGGTTGGTTCGTGCGACCTTTAGGCGAGAACAACGTCACTAAAGCGCATGAATTGGCTGCCAGCGATAATAATCAAGATTCAAAACCACTCATCAAAGTAAAATCTGCCGGCAGTGAAGTAGCCACCGGGCCCAAACGCCTGCCAACCTCACCCGACAAACCCCTGCGCATCCCCAACCTAAAAAAGGACCGCCTGGGTACCTTTGATTTCATCTCCTGGTGGGAGCGTGACAAGGTCGACCAAGCAAAGGTGATGATCGTAGGGGCTGGCGCTTTGGGCAATGAGGTCATCAAAAACCTAGCTCTGATGGGTGTTGGACACATTTACGTGGTGGATTTTGACGAGATCGAGATGGCTAACCTGAGCCGTTCAATATTATTCCGTGAAAGCGACTCGGGCCGCAAAAAGGCCGAACTGGCCGCGGCGCGTGCCAAAGAGATCAACCCCAACGTGCACGTGCAGTATTTGCATGGTGACATCACCAACGAAATTGGCCTGGGTATTTTCCGCCGTATGGACGTGGTCATCGGCTGCCTGGACAACCGCGAAGCACGCCTGGCCGTCAACCGCTTCTGCAACTGGGTGGATCGCACCTGGGTAGACGGCGCTATTCAAGAACTCCTTGGATTGGTACGCGTATTTACCCCCGGCGACGGGGCCTGCTTTGAATGCACACTGACGGCAGATGCACGGCGGGACCTGGCTATCCGCTATTCCTGCCCTTTGTTGGCCCGCCAAAACGTGTTGATGGGCAAGGTGCCCACCACCCCAACGATTGCTTCAATTATCGGTGCCATGCAATCCCAGGAAGCCCTCAAAGTAATTAATGATATGCCCATCAGCCCGGGTAAAGTCACCCACTTTAACGGCATGGTCAATGATATGCACACCACCTCCTACGTGCCGGATGAATATTGTGAAAGCCATTGGCAATATGGTGACATCACAGAGCTACCAGCCCGTGCCGAAACGACAACCCTGGGCGACCTATTACAGATCGCGCGCACAGAACTGGGCAATGAGGCCATTATCGAACTCGACCAGGAACTGGTTGAGGCCTTGGAATGCCGCGTATGTAATACGGTTGAGAACGTACTCAAACCTATTTCAGATATCAGTTTTGAAGCCGGACACTGCCCGGTATGTGGCGAGATGCGCGAAGTGCACATGACCCACACCATCGATGGCAGCGAAGATTTCCTGCATCGCACCCTCGCCAGCATCGGTATTCCCCCACTGCATATCCTGCGGGCACACAATGGCGAGGAGTATCGCTTCTATGAATTGAGCGGCGATCTGGATGAAGCCCTGCATTTCCGCCACTTCGAAGATTCGCCCGACCACCCCAAGAAAGTATTACGTGAACGTATCCACATCGGTGATGAAGTGCAGGCCGACGACATACCCAGCAGCCCGGCGCGCGGTCGCGTCAAGCTATTTGACTGAGGTGCATTTTGGCACAGGCCCGTATGATGACAGGCATGAGAAAGCCGTACAGCCGTCCTAGAACCACTTTCGCCAGCCTCATATTGAGGATCGGCGGTGTGGCCGTGGCAGCTATCGTCACCGCAGAAGTCTTCGTGCTGGTGGACGTTTACAACGTCTTTCTGCCCCCCGAGTTCTTGATCTGGTCATCCGTGATCGGTATCGGCATGGTTTGTGGCTTGTGGGCCCGTTTCTTATTGCGCAAGAACACCAGCTTGTTGCGCGTCTTGGCCGCACTCATCGGTTTGATGAGTGCACTATTGGTGCAGAACCTGATCACCAATGGTGATTTTGGCGTCAACTTATTACAAGCAAATAGCAGCCCCAATTGGCTGGGGCTGGCCCAACTGGGCCTGGGCGCTTTCTCCGCCTTGCTAGCACTACGGGCATGGCACAAAGCAGTACGAGTCGTCCACGATCAACCATCGGTGGCTGCAACTCAACAAATTTCACAACCCGTCCGCCCTGCTGGACGAACACGCCTCGCACCCAATGGCCGCGGCAACAGCACGAGTTCTGTTTCTGTGACTACAAGCTCCCCGGTGCGCAGCAATGGGCGCAGATCTTTGGGTAATTTACTTTCAAGTCCGGGACGCATGATCAGTGATGGTTTTGTGCGCCTGCGCAACGCCTCTCCGGTTATCAAACGCGGCAAGTTTAAACGTGCCCGCAGCGGTTTGCGCTTCTTCAACCGGGCTAAACCCGTGCAGTTTTCCAATGTACAAACCCACGTGTGCCCCTATTGCCTGGAAGAGTTAAAGGAAAACGAACCAGGTGGCGTAGAAAAATGCAATACCTGTGGCACATATCATCACGCCGATTGCTGGGTGGCCGGTGGCAGCATATGCCAGGTGCCACACTTACAGGAATAATCTTTTCGGAGGAATCATGGCCGATCTACCAATTACCGTAATCCTGCCTAATGGCAGCGCCCGCAACGCAGAAGTGCCCGATGACGTGGCCTGCCGCGACCTGGTGGCCGAACTGGCTACTTTGCTTTCACTGCCCACTGTAGGACCAGATGGCCGCCCGATGGGCTACCGCCTGGACAGCAAAGCGCTGGGACGCGAACTGACCGAAGATGAAACACTGTCTCAAGCCGGTATTCCCGCTGAAGACCGTTTGATCGTGACAGCAGACATCACCGCCGGAGCCGTTTCAGTAGCCAACAGCCCGCGCATGCGCCGCCTGAAGGCTGACCAAAAGCGCATGGAAGAGCTGGCGGCCCAGAGCGACTTCATCAGCTTCACTACCAAGTCTGCCAAACGCGGCTTGCCGCCTGACCGCTACATCGTCACCTTTTCCTGCAAAGGCATCATAGGTGTCGATCCCCAGGGCAATCCCAAATTCGGGGAGCGCCACCAGGTCGAGATCTACCTGCATAACGACTATCCCCACCGCTGGCCGGGCATGAAATGGTTGTCCCCCGTATGGCACCCTAATATCCATCATGCCAACGGCACAGTGTGTGTGGACGCCGCCTGGTGGACGGCCAGTCGTTCACTGGACCGCCTGGTACTGATGATCGGCGAGATGGTGCAGTACAAGAACTTCCACGACGACCCCACCAAACCACCCTTCCCATGGGACCCGGAGGCAGCTCGCTGGAGCCGCGATTATCGCAAGAAGAATCCGGATTTCTTCCCCATCGACACACGCGAGTTACTGCATCCTGAACGCGTGCACATGACGGAAGGCGTAAAGGCCAAACCCGCTGCTAAAGCCAAGATCAAAATGGGTAAGCCCGAAGCAAAACCTGCCCAGAAAAAGATCCTCGGTATCAAGTTCGGTAAAGAGCCCCAAGCCGCAAAAAGCAGCGGCAAGATCAAGATGGGCAAGGCTTCCAAATCGTCCGGAAGCATCAAGCTCGGCAAGAACAATAAAAAGGACGATAACAAAAATTCACGTATTCGCCTTAAATAAGGCCGCGATTCGGTTCGCCATTATCGGTAGACCAAAACTTATCGTTGGAGGAACAACATGTCAGACCTTGGAGTCACCTTCGTTTTACCGTCCGGCGGCACCCGCACAGCGGAAGTGCCCGACGACGTACCGGTGCGTGAGCTTATGCCCGAGTTGACCACGTCGCTCGAGTTGCCCACCACCGGCCCAGATGGCCGCCCCACCAGCTACCGGCTGGACAGCAAAGCGCTGGGGCGTGAACTGACGGATGAAGAAACACTGAACGACGCGGGCGTGCCCGATGCCGATCAGTTACTCATCACAGCCGACATTACCGCAGGGTAATTGAGGCTGCCGGGCGGCCGGAACCACGATTCCTGCCCCGCGGTTCTAACCTCCTTCCGGCGGTTGGCCGCCCGGTCCTTCTTTTTCTTACTAAGAGGCATCTATGTCTGGGTCACTCATCCGGCTAAGCCCCAACGATATCCCTGAGCCCAAAACGGCCAGCATTCCTGGGAATGCTATTCGCTGGCGCTCACAATACGAGATCGCCGGTTACAAGGCGCCTGTTTCGGTGTTCGTGACCTCAAAAGCCTTCGTTCGTTTCTGTGCGCATGCGGGCAGCGACCTAAAAAATGAGGTCGGCGGTTGGTTGGTGGGCAAGTGGCGCGCTGACGAAGAAAGTGGACAACAATTCCTGATCGTGGACGCGGTGTTGCCTGCGCTATATACAAGGCACGGCAGCGCTTACCTCACCTTTACGCAAGACAGTCAGGTTGCCATGCACACCATGATGGAGGAGAAATATCCCGAAAGCGATCTGGTGGGCTGGTATCACACACACCCGCGCATGGGCGTATTCCTCTCCAGTTACGACACCTGGCTGCACGGCAATTTCTTTCCCCATCCCTGGCAAGTGGCTTTAGTGATCGAGCCTGTGTCAGCGACAGCAGGCTTCTTCATTCCCGACCAGGATGGTGTGCTGGATAACCGTCGCTATTATGGATTTAATGAGATTTACAACGGACGGAAAAGTAGCGTGGTGCATTGGACCAATTTGCACTCCGATGAAAAAAGAGAGCTTCAATCGAATAACGGTGATGTGAAATTATTGGAGGACGATAACGATGACTAGATTTACGAGACTTTACTATGCCGGCATCCTGGGAGGCATTGGCGGCCTGCTTGGCTGGCAGATCAGTAATTACCTGGGCCTGTCCTTCACGGACAATGTGTACCTGAGTGAAGTACTGGTAGGCGCTTTGATCGGCCTGAGCATCGGTGTGCTGATCGGCTTGCTGGAAGGCATTGTGACCCAAAACTTCATGCAAGGGCTCAAGGCCGGGGCCATCAGCGGGGGTCTGGGGATGGTGGGCGGTGCAATCGGCCTGCCCCTCTCCGAAGGCTTCTTCCAGTTGCTGGGCGGCGAGGTTTGGAGCCGTTCATTAGGCTGGGGTTTGTTCGGCCTGTTGATCGGCCTGGCAGCCGGGATCACCAGCGGGGCCCAGATGTGGAAAGGAGCCCTTGGCGGCTTGATCGGTGGTTTGGTGGGTGGCGGCCTTCTGGAAGGGGCACGCCAGTTCCTGCAAGACCCCCTGATCGGCAAGGGTGCTGGGCTTGTACTACTAGGCGCTTCAGTCGGTACCTTTATCGCCTTGATCGTCTTGATCCTCTCGCGGGCCTGGTTCGAGGTCACTTCGGGCAAATTGCGTGGCACGGAGTTCGTGCTGGACAAGTACATCAAAGCCCAGGGGCCATCAGCCTTCATTGGTAGTGATGCCCTGAAATCGGACATCGTTTTGCCCGACCCCGACATCGCTCCCCAGCATGCGATGGTAAAGGGCAACGGCGAACATATCAACCTCAAAGACTTGAGCTATAACGGCACCTTTGTAAATAACCGCAAGATCAGCCAGGCCCAACTGGCTAACCGCCAGATGCTGCGAGTGGGCAATACAGAGTTGATGTATCACGAGAAGAGGTAAGTCATGCGCAAGAATAGATTATTGGTTTCAGGCTTATTGGTAATTGCGCTTTTCGTATCGGCGGCTTTCTCCCCTGTGCTGCAGGACGAACCGCCTGGTGAAGAGACTCCGGCTGGCGACGTGAATATACAAATCACACAGGTGGACACGTCGCAGTTCCCGGAGGTTACGGTCTACGTCTCCGTAACGGATGCCAACGGTGAACCGGTAGGTGTGGATGCCAACAGTATCGTGCTTGAGGAGAATGGACAGGCCATCAACCCCACCGGCATCGGTGGCGAAGGCCAAATCGGCCCGCTGACCACCCTGCTGGTGATGGACATCTCTGGCAGCATGAACACGGCCGGCAAGTTGAGAGCTGCCAAAGACGCCGCCACGGCTTACGTGGAGCAAATCCGCACCGGTGACGTGGCGGGTTTGTTGAGCTTCAACACGCAGATCAATTACGTGCAGGAGATCACAACAGACCGTGAAGCCCTGTTCGTGGCCATTGAAAGCCTGCGTGCCCGCGATGACACGGCCATGTATGATGCATTGGCTGAGAGCGTGGGGATATTGGAAAACATCCAGGGCCGCAAGACAATCATCGTGTTGACGGATGGACTGGACAATGTCAGCGCCATCACGCCCGAAGAGGTGCTGGAGCGCATCGGCCCATCCGGCCTGTCGATCTCGACCATCGGCCTGGGTGACCCCACAGTGGGCAGCGGCTCACTGACCGCCCTGGACGAGGCAGCCCTGCAACGCTTGGCTGCCAGTGCAGGGGGTGCGTATGCCTTTGCAGATGACCCCGACTCATTGCTAGCAGTATACCAGCGCTATGGACGTGCCCTGCAGAGCGAATACGCTTTCAGCTATATCTCGCCGGGCAACCTGCGGGATGGCGTCAACCGGGCGCTGTCTGTTTCCCTGACGGATACGGCGACTTCGAGTGTATCTGCTCAGGGTGCCGTGTACAACCCGGGCGGCTTAGTACCTGAGATCGCCTCCCCTGCTCCCTGGCCTTTGTTCCTGGCTTTGCTGGGAGGCCTGCTGGCATTGCTGCTAATCCCCATCATCATAGGCCGGACAGCTGGCATGGTGGGTGGTGGTAGCGGTGGTGGTTTCAGCCTAGGCCGAAAAAAATCGCGCATCAAGTTCAAATAGCGCGATCCAACTTTGAGAGATACCTTCCTAAGACGATTACAGGTTACAAATTATTGGTGTAAACGGAAGGATTTCTACCCTCTCCAGCCTCCCGCTGGTAGTGCTCTCCTCCAGAGTACCAGCGGGAGGTAACTTTTTTTAATTAGGAATCAGTAATTAAGAAATAGTAACTGGGGTCAGGTTCAAAAAAACCAGGGAACTAGCAACTAGCCGGTGTTGCGCAGCCCCGCCGCGATGCCGTTGATGGTCATTACGACAACCTCCCGCAAAGGTTCGGCTTGCGGGCCTTCTGGTTCGTCCAGGGTGCGCAGCCGTTTGAGCATCTCTACCTGAATGTAATTGAGCGGGTCCACGTATGGGTTACGCAATTCGATTGAACGCTGGATGACCGGCTCATCATCCATCAACTGCTGGTTGCCATTGATGGCGAGGATGGCATTGCGAGTACGCTCGTATTCTGCCGAGATACGCTCAAAGATGCTGCTTGCCAGTCGCTTATCCGTGACCAGATCGGAATACAGGGCAGCAATTCCCAGATCGGCCTTGAGCAGGGACATCTCGGCATTGTCCATCAAAGCCCGGAAGAAAGACCATTCGCGATATAAAGTCTTGAGCAGATCGGGATCAGAGGCTGCCTCCAAGCCTGTACCAAGGCCGTACCAACCCGGCAAATTAAAGCGGCTCTGCATCCAGGAAAATACCCAGGGGATGGCACGTATCTTGGTGACCTGCGCCCCACCCGGCCCACGCGTGGCGGGTCGTGAACCGATGCGCAGCCGTGTGATCTCTTCCAAAGGCGTGGCTTCGCGCCAGTATTCCAGGAAGCCATCGGTTTCATAAACCAGGCTGCGGAACTCATCCCGGGCCACTGATGCCATGTCAGTCATAGCTGCACGCCAAGCTATTTTGACACCATCCAACTCACGTCGCGGGGAGGAAGACAGCAACACGGCACTGGTAACTTGCTCAAGATGACGGTAAGCCAGGTCAAGATTGGCATAGCGCGAGGTGATCGACTCGCCCTGCTCGGTAACACGGAAGCGGCCATTGATCGTGCCCGGCGGTTGGGCGCGTATGGCGCGGTTGGCAGGCCCACCACCGCGTGCGACCGTACCACCGCGACCGTGGAAAAGGGTCAAGTTAACATCGCATTGCCTGCAAGTCTCTGCGATAGCTTCTTGCGCCTGATATAAAGCCCATTGTGCAGCCAGATAGCCGCCGTCCTTGTTGCTATCCGAGTAGCCGATCATGACGGTTTGTTCATTCTGGCAGCTTTCCAGGTGCGCCTTATATTGCTGGTGTGTAAAAAGGGTCGAGAGCACCTCAGGGGCTGCCACAAGGTCGTCTACCGTCTCAAACAAAGGTACGATATCCAAACATTCATCGAAGCCAGCCCAGCGAGCCAGGAGCAGCACAGTGAGGACATCTGCAACGCCCCGCGTCATAGAGATAATAAATGGCCCCAGAAGTTCTGAGCCGTATACCGCCTTCACGCGTGCCAGCAATTTAAATACTGACCAGGTTTCTGCTGTCTCGGGGGTGATGCCTGGCCGGTCTGCCAGGGCAGGCACGGGTTCATCCAATAAGGTTGACAAGACATCAGCACGCTCAGCTTCACTGAGTTTCTCAAAACCCTCGTAACGCCCCAGGCCGCGCAGAATCTCTGCAATCGTAGCCGTGAGCCGAGAAGATTCCTCACGGAAATCCAGACGCGCCGCATGCAGACCAAATATCTCTAATTGACGCTGAACTTCTCCAAGCGCGTTGCCCGCCACACTCTTTGGAGCAATACCGGCGATCATGGACAGCGGGGCCGTATATTCTTTGATCTTGGCGCGAGCGGCATGCGGCTCATCAGATAACAATCGGGCACGCATGTCTTCCCGAGAAGCATAGGCCAGGTCGCTGGAAAGCAGGGATAAAGCCAAGCGATAGGGCTCATTCGAATATCGATCTTCGAGATAGGCCACGTGAGGAGGAAGAGGGCGACGAGCCTCAAACCAGGCCTGCAATGCAGAGGGCAAAGGTAAGCGTTTGATGTCAAAGCTCAGGCGGCGAGACAGTTCTTTAAAAGCCTCACGATGCTTTTCCACAGCCAAACCACGATGTAAGCGCAAAGTTTCAGCTGTGATCTCATGGGTAACGTTGGGATTGCCATCGCGGTCACCCCCCACCCAGGAAGCCATACGATACCAGGCATGCTTGACCTGCACATCTGGATAATGTTCAGCCAGTGCGTCCTCGAGTTCTGTATAAAGACGCGGCAGCAAGTCCCAAAATACCTGATCGATGAAGTACAAACCTGTGCGCACTTCGTCCGTGACTTCGGGCCGTGCGCTACGGGACCGGCTTGTGAGCCAGAAGTTAGTTACTTCGGCCAGGAGGGCCGCGTGTCGTTCATCGCGGTCTTGTGGAAGCAAGTCTGGGTAATCCAGCTCACGCAGAATCAGGGTGATGCGCTCTAATTTGGAGAGGATGGTACGGCGTTTTGACTGCGTAGGATGGGCAGTAAGTACAGATTCAATGTGCAGACTATCGATCAAGATTTGCATCTCTGTGCTAGTGACACCCTGGGCCTTTAAGTCCCGGATGGATTTTGTTATCGACTCGGCAATCGCTTCTGGATAGCTGGTAGCCAGGCGTTCGCGCAATACATTGACACGGTGGCTTTCTTCTGCCAGGTTGACCAGATCAAAGTAAAGCGCAAAGGCTGAAGCCACCGCACGGGCCTGGTCCGGGTTAAGTTCGGCTACGGCTCCCGCCAGAGCAGGGCCGGCTTGAAGCTCCCCCGCCCTGCGATCCTTCGACAGTTGGCGGATGTTCTCTTCAATGTCAAAAATGGCTTTCGATTCCTGGGTGGTGATGACGTGCCCTAAGGTGTCACCCAGCAAGCGGATCTTGGCAGATAATTCCATACGTTGATTATAACGGTTGGCAGGTTAAGGCCATGTTAGGAATCAAAAAGCGAGGCACGCATGCCTCACTTTTCTAGTTATCAATATTTTTTAGCGCAATGACTTACCAAAAGGCAACAAGGCCAGAGGGATGAGCTTAATGTGTTGGGCAGCGAAAGGAATACCTACAATGGTTATGGCCAGGATTGCAGCCGAGGTCAGATGCGCCACGGCGATCTCCCAACCGATGAAGACCAGCCAGAGGATATTAAAAATCACTTGCAGGAAATCTGAACCAACTACAGTGTCAGATTCGATCTCCTTGCCAAAAGGCGCCATTGTGGCAATACCCAGCTTGATGGATTGCACGCCAAAGGGGATGCCAATGATGGTTAGACACACCAGCAAACCACCCAGGATATAGCCCATACCGGCCAAAAAGCCGCCAAAGATCAACCAGATAATGTTTCCTAAAAGACTCATTGTCTTACTCCATTCGTTATTGTTTCTCAATTAAGTATACGAGGAGACGAGATTGAAGTTGTATATGAGGAATGTATAAATAGGAACCACAGATCCATCACCCTAGCTTCAATCTAAAATTCATGAACCCAATAAAAAACCATCCGAAGCTGTACTAACTTCGGATGATTCATTTGATTATTTCTTTGCTCTTAAATATCACCCTCTACCGGGGGTTTGGAGGCATGCGTGGGGCGTTTGACGTAATCCCCCACCCGCTGATCGGGGTTCTCTTCGTACTGGCGTACTTCAGCCAGTCGCTCGTTGTAGCAATCATTGCATTCCCACGTACGGTAACCACGCGTGTCACCATTCTCGCGTTCAAATGCGAAGAGTGGTTTTTGTTGCTTGCAGGTCTGGCACTGCTGGGTCATGCCCGCATAATAGCCTGGGTTATCCAGTGCAGCTTCTAGCTCAATAGGTTTGGCATAAGACGGGATGCTTTCAGCAGGGAACCACCCATCTTCCGTTGTGGGCACCTCACTGCCCACGAGTCGATTCTTCAAGAGCCAGTTGTCCCCTCCCTCAGCTGCTAAGGTGAAATTCCGGACCTGTACACGACCATCCTTCCATCGATAGGCAAAACCAAAACTGTCACTCACTTTATAAATACGGATGGCGCCGTCTTCCACAAGATTTTCAACCAATTGCTCGTAATTCATGTAAGCTTGTCTCCAAATAAAATCAAATATATCCTGATTATACTAGCCTCGTCGCAAGCGCTTGACTATCAAAACACCGAAACCAATAAATGGCACAGCGAAGGAAGCATTCACGAAGGTCCATTTCAGCATGGTAAAGATGGCGGTGAGCCAGGCGAGCCAATCCAGGCGCAGGGGGAAAGCAGCCATGATGATCGAGATGTTGACGTTCTCCCCGTAATCGAATAACAAGCCCAATACCGGTACGAGATTTGCTAGCTGCCAGCGGCTATCTAAGAGAAAGGCGCGTTTAAAAACGAAAGATATCAAGGTACCGAAGAAAAATGTATAAGCCAAAGGCCAGACCACATCAAAGGTCAGACGCGCAGTGATGTAGGCATGCCGCCCTGCTTCACCATAACTCTCCGCAATCTCATATACATCGTCAGGCGTATAAAAGAAACTGGTATCCACTGAACCCACCCCTTCGGAATATTCAGCGGATGCGGCCGACTGTTGCGGCAGGATCACAGCGATAAAAACAGCAAAGATCAAAGTTGCTGCTAACAGCGTCCAGACATTGGTGATGCGCAACAAGAAATCACTGATTTGTTTCATTTTCTTTTACCCAACCGGTTTGTAATAATTGGTCACGCGTGCAGTGGTCAACTGCTTGTCAGTCTCCACGTGAAAGATATCGACCTGGTGCACGATGAAGTTTCGGGACCGGCGCACAACTTTGCCAATCACCCTGACGGTGCCCTCTCGCGCCGAACGCAAGTGCGAACCATTTATCTCCAATCCAACAGGGTTGACCTTGGTCAGGTCCACTCCCCAGCAGGCATGAAAACTGGCCGCGGTTTCCGCCAGCAACATGCTAATGCCACCATGCATCAAGCCCATCGGTTGCCTGTGCTTGGCCTCGATCGTCATACTGAGTTCAATATGCTCGTCGCTGAAATCGACAACTTCAATGCCGTTGGCATCAATGGCCGTGCCCTCTCTGATCTGACTCATCATCTGCAGCCAGGGTTCTTTTTCGGTCGGGAATTGCATAAATGATCCTTTAATATTCAAGCCAAACTCCTGGCATTATAAACTGCCAGTCACTCAAAAGAAAACGCCCTGCTGGAGTAGCAGGGCGTTCTCAGTATTCCTCACGAACAATTCGGAGGAGGGCGAACTGTTCGTGAATTGGAGGAGATACTTGTGACTATAGTATATTCATTTTTGGATTAATTTTTATTAGCATTCTATAAGAAATTAACTTAAGCCAGATCGTCTTCTGTGGGTTCAAACATGGCTTCAATAGTTTGCCCAAACACAGCGGACAGTTTGAAAGCCAGAGGCAAACTGGGATCGTATTTGCCCGTTTCGATGGCGTTGACCGTTTGGCGAGACACGCCTAACTCCTCTGCCAGATCGGCTTGTGACCAATCGCGCTCGGCGCGCAGCACCTTTAGTTTATTTTTCATGTGTACTTCCGGTTGGCAATAAGCTGACCTAGCCCCCATAGGAATAACATGATGGATACGTACCAGGCGCCATTCAATTGCTCAACCCCAACATAGTCCAGCAAGCCGACAGTCAAAGCAACGAGTGCCGTACCGGCGAAGGCAAGCCCAAAAGACTCTAACTGAATACGTTGCTGCAATTCGTCCCCAGAGGTTACCTGCTGGGAGACAAGCCAGGTAGCATAGATACCCGGAATAAGCGGGACCAGGATGAGAGCGAAACGCATCGGCATCTTGGGGTACTCACGCACGAGGTAGGCCACGGCGACAAGCAATACGGCGTAAACTAGCATAGTCAGCAAAAAGCGTATGGTGTAGCGGATATCCTTATTCATCGCTCTCTCCAATACCATCATTATCAGTCCCAGCGCCACTACCAGACCCGGCGGCCACAGCTATGCCAAGCACCAGACCAATTAAAAAGTTGTCCAGGGCAATACCCAAAGCGACTCCCAAAGCCACGGCCAGGCCCATATTCAGCTTTCGACCAATTCCAAAATTCCTAAAACGATTTACCATTATTTTTCTCCTTAGATTTGTATCCAGTAAGTTCTCCAAGCGACACATTAAGTTTATTTCTCACCGGTATTTCCTTTTTGCGATCCACTGTCCCAAACCCCACAGGGCCATCATGATGGGCACGTACCAGGCGCCATTGAGTTGTTCAACCCCGGCCATGTCCAGCAAACCAATGGCCAGCGTCACTAGTGCTGTTCCGCCAAAAGCAAAGGAAAGCGCTTCGAGTTGCATCTTCTGCTGCAATTCGTCTCGGCGGGATATCTCTTCGGATACAGACCAGGCTGCGTAGATACCGGGAAGCACGGGCAGAATTGCCAAAATATAGCGCCAGGGTGTTTCCGGGTTAGCGCGGATAAAAATGGCCGCGCCTAGCAATAAGAGGGCATAGAGCGTCATAGCCAGGCCAAAGTGAAGTCCAAAGCTTCTTGGTTTATTCATTGTCCTCGTCCTTTTTATCCTGGTGGCGTTGGACCTCTTTGCTTTTAGCAGACCCGATATTTACACCAATACGTGAGTGATTGTCCTTGAAACGACGTAACATATACATTCTCCTGTGTGTCAAGCAAACTTTACATCTTGAATTGTAAAGCAAGCAAGACTTTAAGTCAAGTATACTTTACATATCGGTTGTATGCTTTTGGATGATAAAATGCCTGTTATGGACGCTATCGCCCTCAGTCTTCAGATCGCTGTTTACTTCCTGGCCTTGTGGATGGGGTTCTACTTGTTGAACCGCAATCCTGCCAAAACCCAGTTGAATCTGGCCAGCTGGGGGTTAGTGGCTTATGCAGCTGCATTGGCCGCCAATATCCTTGGGAGTTTCTCGCCGGAAAGTCTCACCACCTTACTCAATAATTCATTCAACGCCCTGATCTATGTCCCTGCCCTGCTATGGTCTGGTTGCCTCCTCTACCTCATGCCTGAAGATAAACAGAAGGATGGATTAACGCGCGGCTGGTCATTCATATTGCTGCCAATTGGACTAGTCTTCCTCCTGACAAAGCTCCTGACCGGTTTTGATGCACCGTGGCTGACAGCCCTAGTCGTGCTGGTCCCATTGATCTTCAGTTTTGTCTTACTGGCAAATGCATTGCGAAGTACTGAGAGTGAGCATCCGTTTGGTTTGATCGTCTTTGCTGCTATCTTTTTCGCTTTGGGGACAGGCCTGGCCCTTTTCCCATTCATTAGCATCCCAACTTTCTGGGTCATCCTGGCAATTGGTCTTGACGTGGCCGCGCTGGGACTGGGCATTGTTGTGGTAGATGCTTTTGACGAAGGTCAGCGTTTGGGCCTGGACATGCTGCGCTCGTTCCAAATCAGTTTCTTCACCAGCCTCTTATTTGCCGGGCAAGTTGTGCTGGTCATCGTGCTCAGCGAAAACCTATCCTCCACCCTTTTGGCTTTACTTATCTCCACAATCGCGGCGGCTGTGGCCCTGGCAGTTTTTGCCGACCCCTTACAGGGGCTGATAGACCGGCTGCTTTTTGACCCCCAAGATCAAGAAGAAAGAGCCCAACGCCGCGCGATGACCCAGGCAGAAGCACGTCTGGACGACAAAAGTAATCTGGCTACACTGCCACAAAAAGAGTTTGCGCGCCTCACACGGCGTGCCTTGAGCCACTTTGGCGACCTGCCAAGGCTCGCCAGCAGCCCCCTCACCCAACTGCCCATCATCGAACAACGGCTGGAGGAAAAGCAACTGCGCGCCGATACCTTGCAACGTGCCGCCGAACTCAAAGCCCTGCTTACAGAGAGTATCGAGGGCCTGAAACCTGCAGATGGGCAGCCTTTCAATAGCGCTGACCAATGGCGACATTTCAACGCACTTTATTATCCCTACGTGGTAGGTATTAAACCTTATCGTCGTCGCCAGCCATTGGACGATTTTGATGAGGCCAGTAGCCAGGCCCTGGAGTGGTTCCGTGTGCAGGTCCCGGAACGCACGTTATACAACTGGCAGAACGCAGCAGCGGAGTTGATCGCCCAGGATCTGCGGGAGCAGTTGGGGGAATAGAGGCTAATGGCTGAAGAATTGAGATTGGGGATTGGTAACAGGTTATTAGTTATTTGTCATTAGTAATTGATAATCGGGCATTGCATGTGAGAAGAAAACTTAACCCCGGTTTTATCTAAGTGCAAAAGAGCATTGCACATCCACGGGAGCTGATCCTAATTACTAATTCCCGATAACGAATTACCTTCTATTTTGGCACTCTTTGGCAGTAGTTTTCCTTCCAAGGGCAGCGCCTGCTGCGTATGCTGGGGGCAACTCAAATTGGAGGTTCACCATGAACATAAACAAAGCCAATATGCTGGGCACGGCCCTGTATGGCAACATCATCTTTTCAGCATTAAGCGCCGCCCTAATGCTGCTGGCATCCAACCAGGTCGCCGAATTCACCGGCATTCCTTCGTCAATGACATTCGTGATTGTTGGCGTGGGCTTGCTGGGTTGGGTGGCATACCTGCTCAGCGTGCGCCGCACTCACCCGGACTATCAAGCCAGTGCTGTCTGGAGCGTGATCGGGGGCGATCTGGTGTGGGTGGCTGCCAGCGCAATTTTGCTACTATTCGATCTGGTGCCATTAACCGTGGCAGGCAAATGGGCCATCGCCATCGTCGCTGACATGGTGCTGCTGTTCGCTATCTGGCAATACTTCAGCCTGCGCCGTATGCAAAGCGCATAAGGAGGAGAACGTGACCACCAAAATATTCATGGCCTACATTGGAATTGCATCATTTGCCAACGGGGTTCTCCTGATCGTCATGCCCGCGGGTTTCTTGAGCCTGTTTGGAGTGCAAATGGATGCCACGGGTTTAATGCTAGCCCGCTTCTGGGGAGCCTTTGCGCTTGGTGCAGGCGTTTTGGCCTGGCAGGTACGCAACTTAGATAGCGCAGCTTCACGCCCAGCCTTGCTCAATCTGTTCGTCTACTTTGCCGTGGCTTCTGTGCTCAACATCTGGTCAACCACCAGTGGGATATTTAATTCTTCAGGCTGGATCATCGTTGTTTTTGATCTGCTACTGGCGGGGATCTTTGCCTACTTATTGATTCCAAAGAAAGTTACTTTATAAGCAAAGAGGGACTAAAGAAAAAGCCCGCTGTGTGCGGGCTTTTTCGATTCGGATTTTTTCACTTATTACTTTGAGCCAAGTGAGAAACATAATCGATGGATGCCTTTGAGAATCGTCCCAGGTCTTCCTCAGATACATCCGGCAAATACACCCACTCCTTCTTGACGTGGGTTTTACTGAACGGGGCCCACAATTGGGCGCCGGGAAGCTCCAAAGCAGTCCGCCGGGCATCATCAGCTAACTTAAAAACAACCCCTGCTTCAAATTCAACCGCAAAGACCTTGTTATGCACTTTCAGGCAAGGCATGCCAAACATACTGCCCTTTGAGACGGTTGAATCCGTATCAAATCCCTCAATAAAGTCTAGATATATATTCCGCTTTGTGTTGGTCATTTGAGCCATTATATGAACACACGTTCGAGCAGTCAACTTTGATTTACACTAAGGATACCCATTTCCCACCCAGGGTCCAAAATCAGTACCCTAGAGGCCACCACCTCCCACCAAGATGCCTGAATAAGTAATGTTGTCCCACCGGCCGGATTTTGACCAAACCCATATATGGGGGTACTGGCTTCGGGGGCAACGCGGCACTTGCCGATGTTTTGCAATATTTATTGACTCGCTTGCAATTTCCTTTGCAGTTGTCGGATTTTGGAGATTGTTGAATCGCAATTAATATTGCCGTTGCAGTACTAATTACCTAATAACATCGTTGATACCCCCATATTTAGGCTAAAATAAAGGAATTCAGGGTTTTTCCCCACATATTCTTGCATTTCGATAAATAGCCAGGCAATTAAAGCTGTGAGATCTCGCAATAAAGATTGACTCGCTTTGCAATTTTTGTTATAATTTTCTCAGTTTTGTAGAATCCTTTGCAAAACGCTGGCAACATAAGCAGCCCCTTCCCTACCAACGCAAGACTTGGGAACGTGAACATCATGGATCAACAATCACTACGCATCAACATCGGATTCATAGTTCACGAAGAGTTGGGCTACAGCCGGGAATTTCAGTTTGAGTTCCCAGAACTGAAGCTTGAGCCAGACCTGTACCTGAAAAACCTGAAGGCCACGGCCAAGTTCAGCCGCACAGCGCATGGTTTGCTACTTGAGATGAACGCTAAGGCGCTCACTCCCCTGCAATGTGCCCGCTGCCTGGATATGTTCGACCAGAAGCTGGACAGCCAGTTCACAGAGTTGTTCGGCTTTGATGAACGCTCAACGGACGAAGCTGAACTGACCGTGCCGCGAGATGGCATGATCGATCTCGCCCCACTGATACGGGAATATCTCATCTTAGAGATACCCATCAAGCCGATCTGCAAACCCGACTGCAGCGGCATAGAAACTGAAGAGGAAGGTGACCAGACGGAGGAATTTATTGACCCCCGTTTGGCCCCCCTGAAAGACCTGCTAGACAACGAAGCAGAAACGGACGAGCCCACAGGCAGTGACTCGACCTAGCCGGAGGCTGGGGTCCCCCACCCCAACGGCGACATTGTAGGAGGAGCAGCATGGCCTATCCCTCAACAGAAAATCCCAATGCCGATCTATCGGTGATTTTCGAGGATGAAGACCTTGACCAGTTGATCTCAAAGGATAAACTGGCAGAAATCTTTGAATTTGAAATTGGTGAGGTTCCCGAACCTGAGCCGGAAGAACATGAGCTAAGCGCTGAGGAGAAACAAAATTCCAAAGCGACGGCCACAAAAAGCGTTGAAGAGCTAGAGGCAGAAGCCGAACTGGACCTCTCCGCCATCCCTATGGGCCGCGGCGAATCGGTCGATGCCGTGGGACTGTATCTCAAAGAGATGTCCCGTGTGCCCTTGCTTAACAATGTCGAGGAAGTGGACTTAGCTAAACGTATTGAGCGCGCCAAGAAAGCCCAGCGCCAGTTAAAGAAACTCAATAGCCGTGCGGCCACAAAAAGCCGCCAGGAATTGGGTATGCTCATCCAGGACGGCCACGATGCGCGCGAACACCTCATCAAAGCCAATACACGTCTTGTGGTATCCATCGCCAAACGTTACATGGGTCGCGGTGTGCCTTTCCTTGACCTGATTCAGGAAGGCAACCTGGGCCTGATGAAAGCCGTCAACAAATATGATTATCGCCGTGGCTTCCGCTTCTCGACTTACGCTACATGGTGGATCCGCCAGACGATTACACGTGCCATTGCCGACCAGGGCCGCACCATCCGCGTCCCCGTGCATATGATCGATCGCATCCGCCTGATGTACAAGACGGCGCGCCAATTGGAACAAAAGCTCGGTCGCCCACCCCAGGTGGAAGAGTTGTCTGCAGCGCTGGAAATGGATGTACGCAAAGTACAGTGGATGCTCAAGGTCTCCTGGTTGCCGCTCTCATTAGAAAGCCCCGTAGGCGATGAAGACGACTCAGAATTGGGCATGTTCGTTGAGGATGAAAAGACCCCCTCCCCCGGCCAGTCCGCTTATCAAAATATGCTGGGCGACAAGATCGAGGAAATCCTGGAGACATTATCTCCTCGTGAAGCTCGTATCCTGCGCCTGCGTTTTGGCCTGGATGATGGCCGCCAGTACACATTGGAAGAGGTGGGAGAACGTTTTGGCCTGACGCGCGAGCGCATTCGCCAGATCGAAGGCAAAGCCCTGCGCCGCCTGCGCCATCCAGTGCGCGCCCGCCAATTACGCGAATATTTGTAATTTCTCTTAAATACCAAAAGCCCCTCTGGAGTTTTCCAGAGGGGCTTTTTATTTAGTGTAAATTGAAGGAAAGCTTCTCAGTTATTGCCCCAAACGGTCATTTAAAAGACTCTCGCCAGCCTCCAACGCCTCAGTGGTCTCACGCCGTTGTTTGCGATAAGCCAGCAAGGCCGACAAGCCTGCTCCTGCTACAAGCACAACAATGTCATCTGTGGGCTGTCCCATTAATAGGTCTGGCAAGATAGCATACAGGCCACTGAGGACCCCGGGGATGGTGACACTTAACCACGAATAATCTCGAATAGAAATGAATAGGTAAATTGCGTAAATGAAGAGAACTATGGCAAGACCAATTCCAATCAAAGTCGGAAATTGTAGGCCGCTGATGTCAGTTCCAGTGAACTGAAAAATGATGGCAGCCAGAGTGGCTGAAGCCAAAACAACTAAAGCCATCCCAATAGCAACAAACAATAACACTACCCCCAAACAAGATTTAACCATGTCACTCATTTGCAAAACTCCTCATTACATTGTCCATTATCGTTAAATGAAAGCAAACGGTCAACTAGAATTTCAAAGCAATATACAAGCAATATAAAAAAGAGCGGCCAATTGGCCGCTCCGACTTTTTAGTCCAGAGGTGACTCTCCCACTCCTGCTGTTTCTGCATAGTAGGGATTTTCACCTTCCTCATGGTCCGTGACATCGACCACATTCTTGACATCTGGTAGTTTCTCATGGATCATGCGCTCAATGCCCTCGCGCAAAGTCACCTGCGACATGCCACAACCCTGGCAACCTCCCCCCATAAAGACGTAGGCACTGTCATCCTCAAAATTCTCGAGGATAACGTAGCCACCATGCATGGCAATGGCCGGGTTAATCTCAGTTTCAATTAGATTGAGCAGTTCCAAAGCCAGCGGGTTTTCAAAATCGCGGCGCTGATTGACATCGGGGGGGATAACTTGTGGTTCGGGATAGTCGATGTTAAAACCAGAGGAATACTTGGCTTCGTCAAAATCGACACGCGCTCCCTGAATAGAAGCAGCCGCAAATTCATCGTAATACATGTGGAAGCTACCCGTATCCTGAACAACGTCTTCCTCGGTCAATTCATCCCTATCAACAAATTTGAACTCAGTCTGGTAACCGCCAGCAGGCAACTTGCCCGCAATGGCTACACGCACAGCCAGGTTTTCCCGGTCGCGCCCATCAATTAACTCAGCAATCTTGGCTACTGCTGAAGGAGTAAGCTCAAGCACTTCTACAAAATGTGTGGTTTCTTTCATACTGATCCTGTTATGGTGATTAATGCCACAAGAATTGTCATTATACTCGCCAGCAACTTTTAAGACTGTAAATATTCCATTAGAAGAACTCCTCCGTTACAATAAACTTATCACACCATTGGCCTGATTCATTTCACTTGCACTAAGCTATTCCCTTTTTACTATTACGTAAAGGACTGTCTGCATGACTGCTGCCCAAACCCGCCTCTCATTTAGCCAGAACGTTGCACGCATGGTGGATAAAGCCATGCCGCACCTTGATGTGGAGATCCCCCCCGGCCTTGCAGAGCAGATCAAAGCCTGCGATAAAGTTTTCCAAACCCAATTTCCCGTGCAAATGGATGACGGCAGCTATCGCACTTTCACCGGCTGGCGCGCTGTACATAATGAGCATCGCTTGCCCACCAAGGGTGGCATTCGCTATGCTATTCACGTCAACCAAGATGAAGTTGTTGCTCTGGCTGCTTTGATGACCTACAAATGCGCCATAGTGGATGTGCCATATGGGGGGTCCAAAGGCGGCCTGATCATCGACCCCAAAGAACACAGTGAAGCAGAGATGGAACGCGTCACGCGTCGCTTTGCCCGCGAGTTGATCGAGGCCGGCTACATCTCCCCTGCTGCCAACGTCCCTGCCCCCGACATGGGCACTGGCGGACGCGAAATGGGCTGGATAGCCGACCAATATCGCATTCTGCGCCCCAATGATATTGATCACTTTGGCTGTGTCACCGGCAAACCGGTCAGCAGTGGCGGCATCCGCGGTCGCGTGGAAGCCACCGGTCGTGGTGTGCAATTCGTGATTCGTGAGTTCTTCCGTCACCCAGAGGATGTAAAATTATCTGGTTTGGCTGGAGAGCTGGAAGGGCAGAGAGTTGTCATTCAGGGACTTGGAAACGTAGGCTACCATGCCGCCAAATTCTTGAGTGAAGAGGATGGAGCAAAGATCACCTGCATCATCGAATGGGATGGCGCACTGGTGGACGATGCTGGATTGAATGTGGAAGATGTGCGCCAGCATATAAATGAGCAAGGAGGCGTAAAAGGATATAGCAAGGCAAAATACATCGAGGATGGGCACAGTTGTCTGGAACTCGATTGTGACATCCTCATTCCGGCTGCACTTGAAAGCCAGATCACTAGCGACAACGCCGCCAATATCAAAGCCAAACTGATCGTCGAGGCAGCAAATGGCCCAGTGACCTTTGAGGCCGATCAGATCCTGGTCGAAGCAGGCAAAGTCGTTTTGCCTGATGCTTTTGTCAACGCCGGGGGTGTGACGGTCTCCTATTTTGAGTGGATCAAGAACATCACGCACATCCGCTTTGGACGCATGACTCGCCGCCATGAAGAGTTCCGCGGCCAGCGCATGGTCGAGGCCCTGGAAATGCTCACTGGCCAGACACTCCCTGACGAATATCGTAAAGACCTGACCAACGGTGTCGGCGAACTGGATCTAGTACGTTCTGGCCTGGATGACACCATGCGTAATGCTTATCAGGAGATTAGCAGGGTATATCACAGCAATGATAGCGTCAACGATTTTCGCACGGCGGCCTTTATTTCAGCTTTGCAAAAGATCGCACGAACATCGATGGAGATGGGCTTTTAGCCAAAGGTAAGAAATTGGTTAATCTTTTAGTCTAGCATTGACAAACTATCCATTCATCTTGTATAGTGAACCCATTATGTTTTACACATTACTGTTACTTTCCCTGGTCACCACCATCGCGTTCTCGATGTTGATGCGCACGACGAAGACCCCCAACCCCGCCTGGCTGCCGGTTCGAAACCGATAGTCGAATCTCACTTTGTAAGTCGAACTGCCCAGGTCTGGGCAGTTTTTCGTTTAAAATAGGTTGGTTGCCCTGCCTGACTGGCAACCAATTGGAGAAGAAAACACCATGACCAACAACCCAGAACACATCCTCGTCGCCGTTGCCTGGCCTTATGCCAGTGCAGATATCCACGTGGGTAACATTACCGGTTCCTATTTACCTGCGGATATCTACGCGCGTTTCCACCGCCTGAAAGGCAATAAGGTATTAATGGTTTCCGGCTCGGATGCCCACGGCACGCCCATCACCGTCAAGTCAGATGCAGAAGGAGTGACGCCAGAAGAAGTTTACAAACGGTATCACGCTGATTTCCTGGAGCTTTTCCGGAAACTCGGTCTTAACTATGACCTCTTCAGCAGCACCCACACTCAAAACCACTTCAAGGTCTCTCAAAGCATTTTCCTGGCCTTGCAACGCAACGGCTACTTATATCCCGAAAAACAGCAGCAATGGTACTCAGAGTCGGAGAATCGCTTCCTGCCCGACCGCTACGTGGAAGGCACTTGCTACATATGTGGTTACGAACATGCCCGCGGCGACCAGTGTGATAACTGTGGCAACCTGCTGAACGCCAATGAGCTGATTAATCCACGCTCAAAGAACGATGGCTCTACACCCAGCCTGCGTGAGACCGAACATTTCTTCCTTGATTTGAGCAAGCTGGAACCCAAAGTGGTGGAGTTCCTGGAAGCTCGCCAAGAATACTGGCGACCCAACGTTGTTAAACAATCGCTAGGGTCCATCAAGGCGGACCCGTTGCATGGCCGGGCCATCACACGTGACCTGGATTGGGGCATTCCCCTCCCCATTGAAGGTTGGGATGGTAAGGCTCTATATGTATGGTTCGAAGCTGTGATCGGCTACCTCTCCGCTCCCATCGAATGGTCGCATCTGGTGGACGATAAAGATGCCTGGCACGACTGGTGGTACAACCCGCAGGCCAAAGCCTATTACTTCATTGGAAAAGACAATATCCCCTTCCATGCCATCATGTGGCCGGCCGAGTTGGCTGGAGTAGGTAACGCCTTCAGTGATATTTTTGAAGGTAAGGACTCCTTGCTCACCTTGCCCTACGACGTGCCGGCTAACGAGTTCCTCAATATGGAAGACAAGAAGATTTCTGGCAGCCGCAACTGGGGCGTGTGGGGCCTCGATTTCCTTTCTCGCTACGACCCCGACCCGTTGCGCTTTTATCTGACGATAAACATGCCGGAAAATAAAGACAGCAACTGGGATTGGGACGATTTCGTGGCCCGCAATAACAATGAGTTGGTTGCCAACTGGGGCAACCTGGCTAACCGTGTACTGTCGTTTGCCCACAAGCATTGGGAAGGCCAAATCCCCACTCCGGGCGAACTGCGTGAGCTGGATAAGGAAATTATTGCAACAGTCGAAAGCGGATTTGATTCGGTAGGCCAACGGCTCAATGGTGTCAGATTGCGAGCCGCTTTGCAGGAAGCTTTGCGGCTAGCCACTGAAGTCAACAAATACCTCGACACAGCCGCACCCTGGTCGGAAGTCAAAGAGGACAAAGAGGGTGCTGCAAAAACAATCTATACTGCTATTCGCTGCATAGACAACCTGAAAGTTCTTTTCGCCCCTTTCTTGCCGCACACGAGTGAGAAGTTACATGGCTATCTGGGTTACACACGGCCACTTTTTGGCAAACAATTCACCGAGGATGTCAGCGATGATCTCGGCCAACACACCGTGTTGCGCTACGACCCGACAGACGCATCCGGTACCTGGCAAGCCAGTAAGATCGAAGCTGGCAGTCCTTTCAATCAGCCAGCCCCGCTCTACAAAAAATTAGAGACGAGTGTGGCAGATGAAGAACGGGCGAGGATAGCAGAATAGAAAAAGAGCACCTTCGGGGTGCTCTTTTTATTTACACACAAAGCGTCTCATGCTCATGCCACTGATGTTCAATCCCCCGCATCAATAAAGCATTGTCAAAGCTAATCGAACCAGTTGGAAATATATCCTCATCCTCAAAGAAGCTCGAGCTTACTTGCTCGACCTGTAAAGGCTGCACGTACCAATTGAAGGTGCGTAATTCAAGGCCATCGTAATTGCCTTCATGATGAGCAGGCGAATAACCCATGGCACCTGCTTCAAAGAAAGCAGACACCGCTTCTAATGAGCCAAAGATCGTACTCGTGGGAAGCTGAGTAGAGAGTTTTGCATGCACATTCATGCTGGTATTGTCGTCCACACTTTTCAGAGCCACCCGAAAGTCTTCGCCCGTCTCTTGCACATCAAAATGCGCATGGTAGTGGATACCAGGAAATAAACGACCACCTACTAGAGTGTTTAATCTTGAATCTGTGTCTCGGCGAGGAATGTAAACACCTTCATGCCACTCACCCTTGGCCTTCCAACGAACGGCGATGCGATGGGCTGCATTCTCCGATGACAAACCAATACTAACTGGTAGCCAATTAGGTCGAATATCTTTCAGCCGGATCAGGCAAATACCGGCAATGCCATATCCCCCTATGATCTTTGGCTCAAAGGGCGGAGGTAGAACTCCTACTAATGCGCCAGGATCAACACGGTAGTTAACCAGAATACGCCGGTCAATTAATCCTTGAATTACTGGGACGCGCATAAATCAACTCTCGATATTCAGAATACTAATTCTAAAGTAACTGGTTACAGCCCTCAAAGGCTATCAATGTGGACGTGCTGTAACAATTTCTGTTCTTTTTGCGTTGTTTGGGTGAGTTGGAAACAAAACCACATTTGGAGGATGAATACCATGTACAACTACCCGCTCAAGTTCTCATTCGGGATGTTCTCTTTGACACCCAAAATTAAGGTCACAGATGCTTCTGGGAAGGTCATCATGACCGCCAGCAAGAAGTTGCTTTCGTCAAAAGAGGAGATACCAGTAAACCTCAATGGCACTTCGCTTTTTCAAATCACCAGTCAGGAAAGCCGCCTATCTGATATTCCCAGCAACTGGGACATCACCACTGCTGAAGGCGAGAAGATCGGCACAGTGGATGACGACTATCTTTCAGCCATCGATACTTCGTCCTTTGTCAACAATCGTGTGGCGGGTGAGATTGCAGAAGATTTGATCTCTCGGCAGTTGAACCTGCAAGACCTCAAGATGTACTGGCTTCTGGACACAGCAGGCAACAAGGTTGGATTGATCGCCCCTGAGAAAAAATCACTGGTAGCGCAACAACTACCCCTTTATGACATTGTGCGCAAGCTGCCTCTCTTTTTCCGTTTCATCACTCCTGGCTACTACATTCGTATGAACGAAAAGACGGTGATGTATCTACAAAAGAAAAAGACCCTCATGGTCGATACCTATGACCTCACCCTGGAAGAGAGCGAGGGGCTTACGGAAGAAGATGAGAAGCTGCTGCTGCCCAGCGTGTTACTTACCCTGGTCTACGAACGCCAGCAATTAAAAGATTCGTATCAATAAGAGTATTTACAAGATAGGAGCTGGGCTTCCAGCTCCTTTTTATTCCTGATCAGGCTGCCAGGAAGGCGCAGTTTCGTCTAAAACGCTGGTCGTTAACTGTTGGACATTGCTGCCATTCACATTCATCACAAAGATATCGTAGTTACCAAATTGTTTTGAGGAAAAAGCGATCTGTGTGCTATCGGGGGACCAAACGGGATATATGTCATCCCAATCATTTTCTGTGAGTTTAACAACCCCACTACCGTCCGGATGAATGACATAAATCTCATGCTCCAAAGTGGATTTTTCCTCCTTCGCGCTTAGAAGCAAATACTCGCCATCAGAAGACCATGCAAATGTCTCGACCTCAAAATCCCATATTTTTACATCGTTCCCTCCCTGGATCGAGCGGACATACATCTCGTTCTGAAGGTCATCATTTAGTTTGAGGAAGGCAATATGAGTACCATCCGGAGACCAACTGGCAGCATACGCTCCAGGCAAAACCAGTTCCTCTGAACCGCTCGCCACATCCAGGGTATGGACATTAAAAACGATTTCTTTGTTGATTTTGCCAAAAGCAATCAGATTACCATCAGGCAACCAATTTGGAAAATACCTGTTGCTGGTACTCTCTGTCACTTGACGATAACCGCTGCCGTCAAAATTAACCACACAGAGGTGGTTGTTGCAGGTATAGGCAAGAAACTTGCCATCTGGAGACCAAGCTGGTGAACCCACAATGACCCCATTGTCACCAGAAACTAGCAGAGTTTGATCACTTCCATCTGGATTCATAACAAAAATCGCCGACGACTCAAGAACTTCAGAAGCTTCATAGGCGATTTTGCCTGGTTCCCCAGCCAATCGGGTAGGAAACGCTCCAAGTGTAGCTTCGGCCACTTCCTGCCTGTGGGCAGCCAATGTCAAGTCCAATTCTGGTGTTACTGTCGAGGTTGAAGTTGTTGTAGGCGATGCAGGAGGCACGGTTTCCGAAACCTCCAGAGCAGGTTCAGGTGTCCACGTGGGCGGCAAAGTACGCGTGGGTTCTCCCCCAATTATGACGTCTTGAGTTGGGCTGCACGCGCTCAAAAATAAAAGGGAGAAAATGACCAGAAGTAATCTTTTCACCATAGCTTCCTATTTACGATAGTTATTGGTAGGCTGATCCATTACCAATGACTGCCATCCCAGCATAGAACTCACCCAAAAAGGATGAAGGGATCTTATTCAGGATTCGTCCTTGCTGCATACCAAGGGCCTGAGTCAATTCAAGAAACTCCTTCTCACCAATTGGATATGGAACCCAGCGATTGCCGCGCTTCGTATTGTATTCCACCACAATCAAGCACCCGTTGGGCTTGAGAAGCTTGATAATGTTACTGAGTGCGCTTTCTTTGTCTTCCACAAAATGTAACGAGTTCGCCATCATGATGCCATCAAGCCCAGGCAGGTCAAGGTCTGCCCGGAAATCAGCCTGCATTGTGATGAGATTATTGAAGTCCACGTATTCCCTGTGGAAGCGCCCTTCTAAACTCTGCAAGGCCTCTCTACTTTGGTCAACAGCATAGATGCTTGAGCCAGGCTCAAGTAATTCAACCAGTGCAGCCGTATAAACACCATCACCGCTGCCCAGGTCGGCCCATATACCACTTTGCCTACTGACCCCGGCAGTTATCAACGATTTCGCTTTATCGATCTCGCTTCTACGATCACTCAATCGAGTTCGTTAGCCTCATGGCAATACAAAGTCCACCAACCAATCAATCACTACCTGGGCCTCGATGGGATTAGCATAGCGTGTATAGATTGGAAGTATGAAGTACTCTGAAGCTGGACAAGCGTCCAACTGCCCCTCAAATTTCTGGGAAGCCACAGTCGCCCCGGTCTTAGCCTCTGCCAACCAGAAGAATTGTTCCCTGCTATAGCGATTCACTTCAAACCTTCCAGTAAAACCATAATAACACGTGTCAACAAAAGTTATCACTTCTGGAGCAGCACAGACCACCAATTCGGTTGTACGAATACCCAGGAGCTCCCAATCAGCTGGCAACTCCACTTGAAAATCATCCAGACCTTGCTCCGGTGGGATCAAAATCGCAGGATGCAAGTCACTACTGCTTGAATAAGTTCCCGCGGCCCCCACACCAGATGGATCGCTTGCACACACCGTCGCCATTGCAGCAATGATTTCTTCCAGGGAATCGTAACGTGTGCCTTCCGTGCTGGTCGCTGAAGCTACCATCTCATCACTCAATCCTGAAGAACCGGAGAAATCTACTCCATCCAGGATGGCCTGATCCATGGCCACGCCTTCTAGATTTGTGCCCGTCATATCAGAATTACTTAGGTCAGCCGAGCTGAGGATCGCATCTGACAGATTGGCATCAGAAAGAGTAGCCCCACTCAGAGTAGAACCTTCCAGGTTTCCCCCAACCAGGTCCGCATTTGATAAATCCGCGTCAGTCAGATCGGCATTCACAAAACTCGCATCCTGAAGAATAGTGCTGTTCAGGTCCGAGGCTACTAAACTGGCATTGCTAAAATCTACGGCTGTCAAATCTGCCGAAGAGATATCGACATCATCCAAATTAGCCTCTGGAAGTAAAGCGCTTGTTAATGTGACTGCGCGCAAGTCTAAGCCAGATAGATCGATTGCGGTGAGATCAGCAGCACTAAGAATAACTCCATCCAGTTGAGCAGTTGTGAGTTCCACACCAGTCAAAATCGCATTGGTCAAATCAGCCTCGCGCAAATCTGTCTCTGTGAGATTGGCGTTCTGCAGGTTGCTATCGGACAGATCCATCTCGGATAAGTCCATGCCTTCGAGATTCGCATTTTGCAAAACTGCTCCACTCAAAAGTGCGCCAGTGAGGTTTACAGTGCGGAGGTCCGCATCTGATAAGCTGGCGGCCTCAAGATTTGCATTTGACAGATCGGCGTTTTCCAAATTCGCACCAGACAGGTTCGCATTCTGCAAATCTGTCTCGATCATGGATGCACCTGTGAGGTCCGCTCCAGATAATTCTGCTCCTTCCAGATTTGCTGTCCCCAAATCGGCACCAGCAAATTGGATACCGGATAGATCCAGAGCGCTTAAGTTTGCTCCAGACAAATCAGCATCCTTCAAATTGGCCTTATCCAAAGTCACCGTGGTCAGATCGACCCCCGAGAGGATCGCGCCTTCCAGGTTGGCATCCGTCAGATCGGCTCCAGTAAGATTAACCTGGCTCAAGTCCGCATCGCGCAGATCTGCTCCGGACAAATTCGCCCCACTCAGGTTCACACCAGCGAGATCCAGTTTCGCCAAATTAGCGCCACTCAAGTCAGTATTGCTGAGATCGGCTCCACCCAGATCCACAGTTCGCAAATCTACATCGGTCAAGACAGCTCCAGCCAGGTTGGCATCGCGCAAGATTACGTCAGTAAAATCGTCCTCTGTTAAATCACGCTCACTGAAATCAGCACCGGTCAAATCAGCACCGGGCTCCACACGCGGACCACAAGCAACTAGGCCCAAAATCACAATCAACAATGCAAAAAAGATGCGGGGTGTCTTCATCAAACATACCCTCCATATAATAATTTCCAAAATAGATGGGACGATCTACTTTCCCAATAATGCAATTATAGCATTCCGGCTAAATATTCCCTCAAATAATTTAGCGCTGACTCGGCCGCCTGAGCCTTTACTTCCGTTCGTTCCCCATCAAAAATGAAGTGTCGAGACCAGGTACCGTCTGGTGCGCTTAGGCCAAACCACACCAGACCCACGGGTTTTTCATCCGTGCCGCCGCCCGGACCAGCTATGCCGCTGATAGAGATCCCGATGTCTGAACCCATATTTTTGCGAATACCCTCTGCCATCTCTTTGACTGTCTCAGAACTGACCGCCCCGTGTGAGTTGAGAGTATCCCAACTCACACTTAACAATGCGGCCTTGGCTTCGTAAGCATAAGCTGTAACGCTGCCCCAATAATAATCAGAGGAACCTGGTACGTTGGTCATGCGATGCCCCACCAGGCCTCCAGTGCAGGATTCGGCGAAGGCAACAGTTAACTCGCGCTCGCGCAAGATAGGACCAAGAGAAACTTCAAGGGGATCACTCATGGCGGCATTTTAACAAACATAGGCTGGTAATAGTAAAATTTTTCACATTCAAAATACTAATATTTTTGAGCTCGATATTTCTTAAAGTTTCATCTAATTTCAAAAAAGAAGATCAGACTTGATACACATCATGCTAGAATATCCGTGCTATGGAAGTTAAGGATCAAATTCAGGCCTTGTTAGATAGCCTCCCCACCAAACCGGGTTGTTATCTGATGAAGGATAAAAATGACAAAGTCATTTACGTGGGCAAGGCCGTTAACTTGCGCTCGAGAGTGCGCTCCTACTTCCATAACAGTGCCCAACACCACAATAAGACCAGAGAATTAGTGCGCCGCATTGAGAACATCGAATGGATCGTTGTAGGTTCCGAATTGGAAGCACTCATCCTTGAGATGAACCTCATCAAGAAATACCGTCCGCGCTATAACGTGCGCTTGAAGGATGACAAACGCTATCCCTACATAAAAGTCCATTGGGACGTTCCCTTCCCCAAAGTGACCGTCACCCGCCAGATGGACAAAGACCGCAGCAAGGACGGCGCTCGCTATTTTGGCCCTTACACCAGTGTGTGGGCCGTGCACAAGACCCTGGACGTGTTACGCCGCATCTTCCCCTACCTGACCTGTGATCGCGACATCAACGGCAAAGATGAACGCGCCTGCCTCTATTACGACATCAAACTGTGCAACGCCCCCTGTATTGGTATGGTCAACCAGGAAGAATATCGCCAAATGATCCAGGACCTGTGCGATTTCTTGAATGGTCGCACAGAACCCATCGTCAATCGCCTCACCAGTGAAATGAACCAGGCCTCCGAAAGTATGAGCTATGAGAAGGCCGCCGCCATCCGCGACCAGTTGACGGCTATCGACAATGTTGTGCAGCGCCAAAAGGTGATCTCCGACAAATACCTCGACTCGGACGTCATTGCCATGGCCCGCTCGGACCGTGAAGCCTGTTTGCAGGTTTTCTTTATACGCGGCGGCAAGATGATCGGTCGCGAATATTTCCTCATGGAAAACACGGATGAAACCCCCGACGCTGATGTGCTGGGCGAGTTCATCAAACAGTTCTACGACCAGGCTGCTAATATCCCTGAACAGGTGCTCCTTCCCGAAGAGATCGAGGAAGCCAACATCATCCGCCAATGGCTCAGCAGCCAGCGCGAGGAAAGCAAGGTTGAACTGCTAATTCCAAAACGCGGCGTCAAAAAAGATCTCATCAAGATGGCTACCGAGAACGCCTCAGAAACCCTCAACGCCCTCCAGGCCCAATGGGAAGCCGACAAACACCGCCAGACAGAATCGCTGGCCGACCTGCAAGAAGGCCTGGACTTGGCGGAAGCCCCCATGCGTATCGAGTGTTACGATATTTCTAATACCCAGGGTACCGCGGCTGTAGGCAGCATGGTGGTCTTTGAACGTGGCATCCCCAATAAAGCTCATTATCGCCGTTTTAATATCCGCACGGTGGTCGGCCCGGACGACTTCGCCAGCATGGAAGAGGTCTTACGGCGGCGCTTCAACCGCTGGCAATCCGCCGAAGAAAAAGCCACCCTCCCTGGAAAAAAACCGGATGCCTCTTTCTCGCGCTTACCCGACCTGGTGATCGTCGATGGTGGCAAAGGCCAGCTCAGTCGCGCCGTCAAAGTGCTGGACGAATTTGACCTGCTCGGCAAAGTGCGTGTGGCCGGCCTGGCCAAACAGAATGAGGAGATATTCCTGCACGGGAAGGCACGTGGCATTTTGCTACCGCGCAAATCCCAGGGGCTGTATCTCCTGCAACGCCTCCGTGATGAAGCTCACCGTTTTGCCATCACCGCCCACCGCAAGCGCCGCAGCAAACAGGGGCTGGCCTCTCGCCTGGATGCCATACCAGGTATCGGTCCAGCCAAACGCAAAGCCCTGCTCACCACCTTTGGATCCATTGACAAGATCGAGAAAGCCAGCGCAGAAGAATTGGTTGCCGTGCGTGGCATCACGGACGAACTGGCCGAGTCGATCAAGGCTCATTTAGAGTAATCCTTCCTGTTGGACACCCCCTAAAAATCACATTACAATACCTGGACAATACGATTTACAAGAGAAGATATCTATGGCAAAGAAAAAGAAAAAGGGGCCTGCCCCCCGAACCCATGAGGAACGTAACCCCAGAGCCGAATGGACCTTTAGCCGCATTGCTTTTGTGATTTTCGCCGTCATCATGATGCTGGCATTGGTTGTTCCCACGGTCCTACAGCTTTTCCTCTATCGCTAGGTCTTTCGGGGCTTTTCTCCCTGATCGACCTGAATAAATAACCAAACACCTGAGTGCTTAGCTAACGGCATACGGGGGCTTTGGGGTTCACTAAATAAAACCTAGAATGGTGGGTATGAGCGAACAAAAACCTGATAACGCGCCCAAGAACAAGCTGCAAAGCAAACATCTCAAACGCATCCTCATCACGGCCCTGATAGTGGCCTGGGGTTTTGATTTCCTCTTCTGGAAGAGACCCCTAGGCATTAATTTCCCCATCTTTGTGCTGGCTTTGCTTATCGGGGGATTGATCATGGCCTACAGTGAAAAGGTACTCCCTTCTCGCCTCAGCCTGCTCCTTATCCTGCCCATCTTGTTCTTTACAAGCATGACCGCTGTACGCCTGGAGCCTTTCACTACTTTCCTCAACGTCAGCATCACCCTCTTCCTGCTGGCTATATTGGCCGCCAGTTTTGTAGGTGGTCGCTGGCCCTGGTACGGGATTCCCGACTATTTCGTGCGCTTGATCCTTTTGTTTGTGGATGCCTTTATCAGTTTGCCCGAAGCCTGGATCAACCAGCCAAACACGGAAGAGCAAGAAGCCGACGAAGGTCGTAATTTGCAACCGATTTTTGCCTGGCTGCGCGGTCTTCTCATCGCCCTACCTGTCGTCTTATTCTTTAGTGCCCTGCTCAGTTCCGCCGATCCAATCTTCGCGCGGGCCATCACCGATTTCTTTGATCTCTTTGACCTGGAAGATCTCGCGCAATACTTTTTCCGCGGTATTTACATCATTTTTCTTGCTTACATTCTGGCTGGGCTTTATCTTTTCGCTTTTTACAAAAGCAAAAAAGAAAAACTGGTGGCGGATGGCAACGGTCGTAAACCCTCCTTCCTGGGCTTCACTGAAGGCAGTATCGTGCTGGGCAGCGTTGATCTGTTATTTGGGGCTTTTGTTGCTATCCAATTCCGTTACTTTTTTGGGGGTCAGGCCAACATCACCAACGCTGGATACACCTTCGCAGAGTACGCTCGCCGTGGTTTTGGTGAATTGATTACCGTAGCAGTATTTAGCTTATTGCTTTTCCTCTTGCTCAATGCCATCACCAAACGCCAGTCCGGGTCACAGCGCGGCTGGTTCTCCACACTAAGCATTTTGCTGGTTGTTTTAGTGGGCGTCATGCTGGTGTCTGCCTTCCAGCGCCTATATCTATACGAACAGGTCTTTGGTTTCACCCGGCTGCGCACCTATAGTCACGTCTTCATGATCTGGCTGGGCATTTTGCTTTTGGCAGTTGTGCTTCTTGAGTTGATGCGACGGCCCCGTTTCTTCGTCCTCGCGACTTTACTGGCATCTATTGGTTTCTCCACCACCCTGAATGCACTCAACGTGGATGGCTTCATCGCCCGCCAGAATATAAACCGCGCCCGCCTTGGTGAAAGCCTGGATATCCCCTACCTGGCTTCCCTATCTACAGATGCAGTTCCCGTCTTACGCAATGAATTTGTGGTTGCCTTGAATAACGGCGGGAACCCACAGGAAGTGGCCGATGACATTGGTGGGGCCTGGGCTTGCCATGCTGCCCTGCACCGGGATTACGACTACGAGCGTCCCTGGCAAGGTTTCCACTTCTCGCATTTGTTTGCACAAACACACTGGATGTCTTACGGTTATGTGATCGAGGGCCAGGGTTTGGGCACTCAGCTAGATGAAGTAAATGACTGGAGCCAATGGTCGGTCACAGTTAATGGCGAAGATGTGCCTTGTGTAGATGGGTATTATTTCTATCGATAATGGTTTTTGCAAAATTTATCTCTCGCAATTTTGCGAACAGCAAGGGCTAAGCAAGCTTAGCCCTTCTTAATTTCCCCTTAATCTAGTCATTTCAATCCCAACGGAATTGAAATTTGACACGCTATATACAGTATGGTATCGTTGCAACGTACTTTAGTACTCTAGAGCTACTATGACCGAAAGCGCACCCAACGCCAATTCAAATTTCCCAGAGACAGCCTTTTTGGTGGTCGATACACAGGTCTTCCCCATCCGCCAACACACCGTCAATATAGGCCGCAACCTGGACAACCACGTCGTCATCCAGGAAGCCACTGTCTCGCGGGTGCACGCCCAGATCCGCTACGAGGATGAGCAGTTCAGCATCCACGACCTCAACTCCACCGGCGGTACCTACGTCAACGGCAAACCTGTAGCCAAGTCGGAATTGAACTCCGGGGACAGTGTCATGATCGCCTCGGTTCCCGCCCTGTTCGTGATGAACACGCCCCAGCTTACCAAACGTGCCCTGGCCGTCACCGGACCGCTGGACAACGCCGTTTTGGGTGAGCGTCCTACCGGCCGGTAATTTCCACATATTTACAATTGAATAGTCAATCAACCCATTGTTTTTTCGCGCAAGCCAGACGATAAGAATCTCCTTCGAAATATAGGAAGCTCATAAACAATTTAGGGCGTCTTTACCTGCCTATGATAAGATTAATGGCATGTACGGAGGCCGAGCTTAGTGACCGAACAACGCGATAACAAAGCATGGCTAGAAGCCTTGCGCCCCCCTCTTGATGAAGATGCCCTTGGTGATTTACGTGCCATCATCCTGCGCGGCCTGCGCGCCGCCCTCTCCAGTCGTATCGATACAGACCTCAACGCCGTTACGGAAGATTTTGCCCAGGATGCCTTGTTGAAGATATTGGACGGCATCGAATCATTTCGAGGCGAGAGTAAGTTCACTACCTGGGCCCAGAAGATCGCCATTAATGTCGCCTTTACTGAACTGCGCCGTCGCCGCTGGAAAGACATTTCATTGCAGGATATCGTAGAGACAGATGAAGGCGATGAGTACACCCCTGCCCTGCTTACTGACCCGGATGCTTTCCCTGAGTTATCGGTTGAACAACGTAACGTAATGGAGATCGTCGACAACCTGATCGAAGAAGAACTCACCGAACGCCAACGTACTGCTATGCTGGCCGTACTGCAGGGTGGCATGCCTCTGGAAGAAGTCGCCGCTCGTTTAGGCACCAACCGCAATGCTTTATATAAATTGATGCACGATGCCCGCCAGAGGCTGCAAAAACGACTTTTAGAGACCTCCGGTTTGTCCCATGAAGAGGTCATTGCCCTGTTTGAGGAGAAGTAAGACATTGGCATAGCTTCCCGTCTAGGTTGTGGACGCCAATGCGTTTTGAGGTAAAAATATGCAATTACAAACCGAAACCCTGACCAAAGTTGTCAACAGTGTGCTGGCTACCCGGCCAGATGAACTTGACTGTGGCAGTTGCCACTCCCAAATCGATAACTTTGTCGAAATGCTCCGTGAGGGCAAAAAAGCATCTGAGGTAAAACCACTGGTACAGCACCACCTGGACATGTGTGGCGACTGCAATGAGGAATTTAAAGCCCTGCTCGAAGCTCTGGAAGCCGCCGACGCAGCAGAATAAGCGAAAAAAGTAACCACCGCTATCCCAATGCCTTGTCTGTTATGGACAGGGTTTTTTTTTACAATCTTCTAAACTGCAACGAACTGAGTAACGTAGCGTTTAGACAGCCCTACGGGTATAATCCCCCGCATGTCTGAGAACAACCAAGACGACACCATGCCAACCAGGCCAAATCCAGGGGCGGATGGAGAGAGCAAGGACGACAGGCCCTTACCCCATCAGGCAGATACCCAACGTATTTTCCGCCGTATTGACGTACCTGAAGAGGGAGAAGAAGATCAAGAAGTTGAACCTGTTGAGGAAGAATCAGAGGATGAGGAACCCAGCATCCATGACGCTCCTACCATGGCCTTTGAACCCGTTGCCGATGAAGAAACACAAATAGAAGAGCCAGAAGAAGAACCCCAACAGGTAGTTGAAGAGGAAGCATCAGAAGAGCCTGAACCCGAACTGGACGCCACACGCCCCATCGCACGTTCTGAGCTAAGTGCTGCCGAAGTGCTCGAGGCTGTAGAAACCGAAGAACTCGGGGATGACGATGGCGTAGAAGAAGACGTGGATGCAGAAGAATTGGAAGAAGAGTCAGAGGCTTCAGGGCGCAGGCCGTGGATTCGTTGGGTCCTCACCGCTGTATTTGCCGTGCTGGTCATTGGTGTGCTCTCGGGACTTGGTGGCTATTGGGACGGCTTGCGTCAACGCCAGCAAGCAGGTGAATTAGCTTTTGCCGTAGAAGCAGTCAAACAATTTGGATTGGCCCAGGACGATATTAACAATGGTCGCTTCGACAATGCTCGCCAACGTCTGGAATATGTCATTGAGCTGAACCCCGAATATCCGGAGGCAGGCGAAAAACTTGGCGAAGTACTTTTAGCCCTCAACGCTACGGCCACCCCCACTGTGGTCCCTTCCCCCACTCCCTCCCCTACCCCTGACCTGCGCGATGTGCAGGAGCTTTTTGCCCAGGCCCAGACTCTTTTGGCCAATGAGGAATGGGATGCTGCATTGCAAACCCTTGACTCTCTACGGCAGAAGAACCCGGAATTCAATGCTGTGCAGGTCGACGGTATGTATTACGTTGCTTATCGCAGCCGCGGGGCAGATAATATCCTGCTGAACGGCAACCTGGAAGGTGGCATATACGATCTCAATCTGGCCGAAAAGTATGGTCGCATTGATGCCGAAGCCGACGGTTACCGTCAATGGGCCAGTTGGTACAACACTGGCTTGAGTTTCTGGGAGATCGATTGGGAGCAAGCTCTATTCTATTTCAACCAGGTAGCTGTGGCCGCTCCCAGCTTGTGGGACGGTTCCTATCTTGCTTCTGACCGCGTGGCAACTGCGCAGGTAGGCTACGCTGGGGAATTAGTGGATGACGCTCGGTTCCTCCTGGAAGTTAAGGGCTGGTGCGACGCCAAGGACCTATTTGACGAAGCCGAGCAATACATAGTTTTTGACGATGAACAAGCGGAAGACGCAGCATTTGCACTCGATAAGTGTCTGCTTAACCCAGACGAAGAACCTTTGATCACCCCCAGCCCCTAACATGCCAACGCCAGAATGGGTCTTGTGGATCGCTTTTTGGCTGCATATGCTTGCCACCGTCGTATGGATCGGCGGGCTGGCTGCTCTGGCGATTTTGATCCTACCCCTGGCACGCCAATCACTGGATGAAAACGCCTACGCCACTTTCTTAGGACGTGTGCATCGCCGCCTCGACCCCATCGGCTGGATCAGCATTGGTCTATTAACCGCCACCGGCCTGGTGCAAATGAGTGCTAATCCCAATTACGATGGCTTCCTGGCTATCGACAATCCCTGGGCTTCGGCCATCCTCATCAAACACATCCTGTTTTTCCTGATGATCGGCATTAGCGCCTACCTCACCTGGGGTCTGACACCCAACTTACGCCGTGCTGCCCTCCTCCGCGCCCGCGGCAAAGATGCCCTGGACGAAGCTCGCCTGAAGAAGCAAGAGGAACAACTCTTGTATGCAAATTTAGCTTTGGGGATTTTCGTGCTGGTTCTGACAGCCATCGCTCGCGTGGCCTAATCCAAAGAGTAGCTACATAAATAAATGGTAGGGGCAGGTTAGAAACCTCCCCCTACTCGATTTACTAACCTCCGTGTTCTCTGTGCCTCTGTGGTTATCCTCTCCTCGGCACACTCCTTGCACGCTTCATTGGTACACACCACAACCTGTGAGGCGCTTTTTGACTCTGTCCAACTGGCTATCCAGCCTGACCATTATCGTGATCTATTGGGGTTTTGCAGGCGCACTGGGCCACGCCCTATACCAATTTCGGCAAACCAATGCCGCAAACTCGAACCTCCTCTGGATCAGCGTATCTGGCATGGGCTTCGGCCTGCAAACGCTGGCTTTGCCTTTTGCACTTTGGCCCCATATCTCCACTGTAGTAGCCGCTGTTCTGGTAGGCAGCATTATCGCCCTACGCCCGACTACATTGCCCAGGCTATTCTGGAACTATCGCTTTGGTATGCGCTATGTGAGCCTGACCATGGTTTTAGCCATAGTGTGGAGCATCACTCAACTGCCCTTACCTTTAGCCTTGCTCATCAGCATTTGCGCACTTTTGGCCGGGCTTTACACCTGGCAATACAGCTTAGAGTTCGATTAGTTTCGGCACAAGACCAATAGTCGATTTAGCAGGGGGTATGTTAAAATCCAGCATCCTTGAGGAACCCCCCTTTGGAACTTTATGTCACATTTTGCGCGTTCTTCCCTGATTGTTGCCTTTTTCTTTGGAATAGATAAAGTATTGGCATTTGTACGCCAACTGATCATCACCCGCCAATTTGGTTTATCGTATGAGTTAGATGCCTTCAATGCCGCCAACAATGTGCCCGATCTGTTGGGCGCCTTGATCTCTGGTGGAGCTTTGGGCGTAGCCCTCATACCAGTGCTGTCCGAATACCTGGAAACCAAAGGCCGTAAAGATGCCTGGGAATTATTTGCCCGGGTGCTTAATCTGGCCTTCCTCGTAACAGGTGCTATCGCCCTGGTCGTATTGCTCATCGCCCCTTGGCTGGTCTCGCGCATCATCGCCCCCGGTTTCCCTGCTAATCAACAAGCCCTGACCGTCGAGTTGATGCGCCTGGACTTGATCGCCATTATGATCTTCTCCCTCAGTGGGCTAGTCATGGCAGGGTTACAGGCCAACCAGCACTTTTTGCTGCCAGCTCTGGCCCCGGCTTTATACAACGTCGGCCAGATCTTTGGGGCCGCCTACCTGGCGCCCGAAGGCAGTTTTGAACTCGGCCCCATCGCCCTGCCACCCGGCCTGGGTTTTGGCATTCACGGCCTGGTTTATGGCGTCATCCTGGGGGCTGCCTTACATTTGCTCATCCAGGTACCCGGGTTAATGCGTTATGGCTTTAGATGGGCACCGGTACTGGGTTTACGCGCCCCCGGCATGAACAAGGTGCTGAAGCTATTAGGACCGCGCGTACTAACCAAATTTTTCATCTTCATGTTCTTCATCGTGCGCGATAATCTGGCCTCCGGCATGGGGGAAGGAGCGGTAACGGCCCTCAACCTGGGCTGGTTCATCATGCAGGTGCCTGAGACCCTATTGGGCACGGCGGTCGCCATCACCCTCCTGCCCACCATCTCGGAGTTGATTGCCCGCGAAGACTTTGACGGCTTCCGCGATGCCGCCAATCAAGCCGTACGCGGCATGCTGGCTCTCACAATTCCTGCCGCCATCCTATTAGCTATTGGAGTGCGGCCCCTTGTAGATGTTGCTTTTGGATTCGAACCGGAAGGTGTGGATAGAGTTGTTTTGGCTACACGCATCTACCTGATGGGCATGACCGGCCACGCCCTTTTAGAGATTGCCAGCCGTTCCTTCTATGCCCGCCAGGATGCCATAACGCCCTTGTGGGCTGCGGCGCTCAACGCCGGCAGTTACGTTGTTTTGGCCCTCATTCTCGCATCAACGATAGGCTTTGCCGGTATCGCTCTGGCCAACTCGATCGTGTTCACTACTGAGGCCATCCTGCTGTTATGGTTGCTCAATCGCCATTATCCCGGTTTATTACGTACCGGCAACACTTTCATTCGCGTCACCCTTGCATCTACTGCCGCGGGTATTGGTCTGTTCCTCGTTATGCGCTTTGTTGAGGTGAACCTCGTAATCCTCTCCCTGGGCAGCATGCTGTTGGGGCTGGTTCTGGTATTCCCCTTTATTTGGCCTGAGTTGCGCTTGATGTTGAAATTAGGTAGCAGTCCCAAGCCTGAGCCCATTGCCGCTGACTAATCCCTATATTCGGCAATCACTTCGATCAACCCCACAATGTGATCATTGAGAGCCTCAAGCTCCTCGGCAGGAATCCACCATTCCGTATGTCGTGACGCCCCTGCCTGCTTGACCTCATACTGGTCCATGAATTCTTTTTGGACTTCAAACCGTGTCACGTATCCCACTCCGCTGGCCTTCACATTCCAGCTACGCGTAAGCTCAGTAGCGTACTGCTCATTCGTCACCGGATAGAATATCGGCTGCTCCGGTAGCCGCGGCGGCCAGCGTTTGTGTCCACTTTCCTCCACCAACTTCAACTCATCCGGCCCAGCGGGACGGAAAAGCGTAACGGTTTCCTTATTATCTGCCATATCTTTCAATATACTGCGATTGCCAGTGATCGCGAAGGAGCCAATGCCTCAATCTTTTTCCTTGGGTGACTCCAGGATGATGCGCACCGAACGATCGTAGGTAAAATAATACCAGGCCCAGTTGATCAGCACGTTGAGGCGGTTACGGAATCCGATCAGGGTCATCAGGTGGAAGATCAGCCACACAACCCAGGCAATGAAGCCGCGTAGGGGGATGCGATTGTAAAGCCAGGCCACTGCCCGACTGCGCCCGATCGTCGCCATAATGCCGCGGTCTATATATTTGAAATTATTCTGCGCTTTGCCAGCGATATCGGCCAGGATATTCTTCGCTGCCAATTGACCCTGCTGTTGGGCTGGGGGAATCATCATGGGATAGTCATCGCCTTGTTCGTTCTCCAGATAGGCCATGTCACCCACCGCATAAATATGCTCATGACCGATGACCTCGGTAGTTGGAGAGATAAACACGCGTCCATTCTCAGAAACATCCACGTCCAACATTTCTACCACCGGGGAAGCTTTCACGCCCGCAGACCAGATGAACGTTTTGGTGGGAATCTTCATGCCATCCCCTAGCGTCACTTCATCATCTGAAACCGCCACGACTGGGTTGCTCAAAACCACTTCCACACCCAGTGACTGCAATTGCTCCAGTGCAGCCTGCCGCAGGTTTTCAGGATAGGGCTTTAGCAAGTCGGGCGAGGCTTCCACCAGCACCACCCGCGCTTGCAGATCGCTATCCTCAAATTCTCTAGCCAGTACATCATTGAACAATTCGTGCACCGCCCCCGCCGTTTCCAGGCCGGTTGGCCCGCCCCCCACCACTACGATGGTGGTCAGGGCATGGCGCTTGTCTGCATCCGGTTCCCAGGAAGCTTCCTCAAAGCGACGTAGCAGATGGTTTCGAAGGCGTGTGGTGTCCGGCAGGTTGCGCAGTTCAAAGGCATGTTCACGGATACTTTTATCGCCGAAGTAACGCACCTCACTGCCTGTCGCCAGGATGAGATAGTCATATGCCTCTGTACGTTCGTCGCCATTTGTGCGAACAGAAATGGTTTGTTTTTCAGGGTTTATGTCTGTCAGGTCCCCCAACAAGACATCTACATTGCTGCTGCCGCGAAAGATACTGCGGATCGGATAAGCGATCTCACTGGGGTCCAGGGCGCTGGTAGCCACCTGATACAGTAGCGGGGTGAAGGTATGGTAATTATGTCGGTCGATGAGTAGCACATCGACTGCTTTGTTGTTCAAGGTCTTGGCAGCGAACAAACCGCCAAAGCCCGCACCAACGATAATCACTCTAGGTCGTCGGGCATTCATAATCCACTCTCCTATTTGTGAATTATTTCACCAATTTTGTCTTATTATAGTATGAATCCAGCTCAATTTCAATAAACATATTATCAGAACTCCCTTGCTCCTAATCTAGCGATGCAAAATTGTGTTGAAGCGCCGCAAAAGAAGCAGGTTGACCAGTGCCAGATACACCACCCCCACCACAAAATAGAGCCACACGTTAGCCTGACCGGTGTCTAGCGTCCAAAAGAGCTTCAGTGGCCAGTAGCTCGGGAAGATGTAGAAAGGCCATTGCCAGATAGCAGGCAAGAAATAAGCCACGATAGGCGGAAAAATGAAACCTCCCGCAGCTTTGGCCAGCGCAAAACCCTGAACCTTGTTTTGGGCCAATACCGCAAAGCTAAGGGCATATAGAGGGGTAAAGAAGGATGCCAGTATGGCCGCTATCAGGAGATCGCTTAAAGCCACTGGGGCCACATCGGCCAACGGCACCACCACCAATGTCAATAAAAAGCTGAGCAGCATGGGCAAACCAATACGATACACGAAGTAGCTATTGAGCGAAAGTGGCGTGGTTTGCAAGGCGATCAGTGTGGCATCATCGCGTTCGTCCAATAACAGGAACCCCACCAACATGCCGAACAAGCCCGCATTCAGCAGGATCAGGCAACTATTCAGCAGAAGCGGCAAATAAGGCAACTCCACCAGCAGCCCAGGGAAATTGGATTTTGCCAAGCCCAGCAACACACGTATCCCCAAACCCATGGCCAGCGGTGCCAGTAGCATCCAACGCAACATGGAGTCGCGCCAGAGGTTTCTCATGTCGATGGGGCCAAGCGTGCGAAAAGCAGATAGAGTGTTCATTATTTTCAAATGCAGAAGATACCAGAGCTACGGAAAAGAGTAGTTCTGGTATCTTCAATAAGTTCCACCAATTTTACTGGTACAGGATCTTATTGAAGCGCCGTACCAGGAAAGCCAGCAAAGCGAACTGGTAAACCAGCGCCACCAGCACGTAAGGCCAAACCGGTCCCTGCCCAGCTTCCAGCAGCCAGTAGACTTTCATCGGCCAATATGTCGGCAAAATGCCGAAAGCCAGCTCCCAATTGTTATTGATGAAATAGGCCAGGATGGGCGCGAAGAGCACGCCACCGGAACCTTTCATCATAGCGAAGCCCTGCACCTTGTTATTCGCAAAGGTCGCCAGGAAGAGGCCGAACAAGGGAGCCATCGGCGCAGCCACCAGAGTTGCTAGCAGCAGCGGCCAGAAGCTCAGCGAGCCCAAATTTGCCAATGGAAAGATCACGAACATCAGCACGATTGTGAGAATCACAGGGATGATCACGCGGTAGACCACGTAGTTATTGACCGATAAGGGCGTGACCTGTAAGGCTGTCAGTGTGTCATCATCGCGCTCATCCAGCAACAAAAAGCCAACCAGCACCCCAAAAACGATCGGGCCCATCATAATGAAAAAATATGCCAGGATGGCCGGATAGTAGGGAGCCAGATCGAAACCGAACTGGGCCAGCAGACTTGTTGTAATGGGCGGCACGGCCAAACGCAATACAGTGGCGCTGACCAACGGAACGAAGATCATCCAACCCAACAAAGAATCACGGCGGATATTGCGAACATCGATAGGGCCAAGAGCCCGTAGTGCGTTGATGGCATTCATGCGCGTACTCCTTCTTTGCGTACTACAAAACGATAAAAAGCCCTTTGGCTGAAGTAGAAGGTCACCCCCAGCACCACGAGGGAGTAAACTAATCCATACACAATTTCCCAGCCTGGCACCGGCACAAAAGCGGCTTTCAATAGAACTAACTGGGGCTGGATGGGGTGCAGGTACATGAGAGGCGTGGGCCAGATATTGAAGTAATGCAACAAGGGCAATGAATAAAGCAAGGTCCACGCCACCGAAGGGAAGATGAACTCGTTGATCGAGTCATAACGCGCCACCACCCAAAAACCGTACAACGCGTAGATACCGATCAACAAGATGATGCCCACCAGCATCCATAGCCAGTTGAAACTAAACCCGGACACTAACAGCACGAGAGCCACCGTTTCTATTAATGATAACAATCCCAACGTCAATACTTTGGAGATCAAATACTCCGACTTGCGCAGGGGCGTAACGATCTGGGCTTCCAGGGTACCCTCCCCTTTTTCCAGCAAGACCAGTCCGGCCATGAAGTAAAAGGAATTGATCGTCAGGTTACTCATGATGATAGCGGGCCACAGCACACTCATATCCACGCCGGAGATCTGCCTGAGTAATAAAACCATTACAACAGCCACAAAGCCTGAAGCGTAGTAAAAACCCTGCCGGAACTGCAAACGGATATCGTAAAGGACAGTTGATAACAGCCGCTTGGTCATGCCAGACTCCTTCCCGTCACCTGGATGAAGATATCCTCCAGGGTGGCTTCCTGAGAATGAATCGTCTGGATACTGTTCTGGCGCAAGATACCCTGGAACTCGTTGTTCTCCGCCAGGCCATCCAATGGGAATTCCTGTTGCTCGGTAGCCCCGTTGACACCGAATTCGACCTTGACCATTTGTTTTCCATGCTCCAGCTTGAGGCTGCGTGGCGAGTCGATCAGCTTGATCTCACCATCGATGATGAAGGCCACGCGGTCGCACAGTTGGTCAGCCACACTCATGTCATGCGTGGTCAGGAAAACGGTTTTACCCGCTTCCTTCTGTTCACGAATCAGCTCTTTAATACGCCGCGCATTGACCGGGTCTAGGCCCGCCGTAGGCTCATCCAGAAACAGCAATTCGGGGTCATGCAGAAGCGAACGCGCCACGTTGAGGCGATTCTTCATACCCTTGGAGTATTGGGAAACCAGCATGTCGCCGTCATCTTCCAGCCCTACCCAACCCAAGAGCTCATCCGGCTTGTGCACGCTACCCTCGTACAGGGAACCAAAGTAGCGCAGATTCTCATTGCCACTCAGTTTGAGGTAATGGTTGGGCAACTCGAAGGACACGCCCACTCGCTGGTAATAATCCTGCCCCCAATCTGTTAGCGGGCGGTCAAAGACAGATACCTGTCCTTTAAAATCGCGCAACAAACCAATCAGGATTTTTTGTGTGGTTGACTTACCCGCCCCACTCGGCCCCAGGAAGCCGAATATCTCCCCAGGCTCTATCTGGAAATCCAGGTCATTGATCGCCGGGGCATCCCCGCCAGTGTATGTAAACGTCAGGTCTTTTACTGAGATCATTGTTTGTCTTCCTTGTGATAATGTTGTTATTTCCTGGCTTCACGCGGGCCAAGTCCGTTTTGCAAAATATCTACCAGCGCGTCGAACAATTCTTCCCCTTCTGTGGTGTCCAGTGGATAACGTTCGCTTGTAGTCAATTCTTCAGGCGTGATTTCCAGGCGGTCAACCATATACTTGCCGTAATGCACGGTGATCAGATCGAACAAAAAAGCGGCTACTCCCGCATCGACATTGGGATCGATCACACCCTGCTCCACGCCATTTCGCATGAACTGCTCAAAGAAGACTCGCCCACCACTGCGTGCGATCTTCAGCGTTTCTTCCGGCAAAGGCACATCATCTGTCACCACCCTGTAGCCGAACTTTGCCAGTTTAGGATGGCTTAGTTCGAAGTTCGCCCCGGCCCGTGCCACCCAGCGTAGGTGTTCAAAGACATCCACATCTTCGTCAGGCGGCGGGGTCTGCTGGAGAAAAGCTTGTTTTTCCTGGATGATCATGTCGAATAAGTGCAGGTACAGGTCACGCTTGTCTTCAAAATATTGGTAGAAGCTGCCTTTGGCAATACCCGTCCGCCGCACGATCTGCGAGATAGAGGCTGCTTCATAAGGGTTCTCGGCGAATTCTTCGATGGCAACATCGATGATCTTGCGTTGCTTCTCTTCGGGCAAATTGAAGAAGGTCTCTGACGGCATACACGTCCTTAACTAAATGTGACTGGTCGGTCACATGACCGGCCAGTCACATTATATATAGATTTTCCGGGGTGTCAATATCTGAGTTGAGAAAAGAAAGCGGCTCTAAACTTCTTGGAATATTGTCCCCAAGCCAGAATCAATTGGTAGAATTATTTATCTAATCCCCCAGCCAGCAGAAGGAGCCGAACATGACCGAACATATGAAAATCGCAAAACTTGACACAGACCAAGTATCCAAGATCCAGGCTCTAGAGAATGAGCTTGGAATGCACATGCTGGCTTTTGGGGACAATCATGCCATTGCCAATCTCAGCGAAGACCAACTAAATCAAATCCAAACTTTGGAAAAGGAACTAGGTGTGACCTTGGTAGTGTACCAAGGCTAGTTCTTACAATTTCCCACGCAAGCGCGGCTCTGCGATCTCATGAAATCCTATCGAGATGAAATAGAATGCACCGGCAAAAAGCGAAATGCACAACGCCGCAGGGATCAGTGCATTCCAGGCAATCGCCCCGGTAATGCCTATGTTTGAGATGCTGTCAAAGATAATCCCGCCCCAATTCAGTTTTGCTCCTCGCGATAGGCCCAGGAAGGAGATAAACCCATCCGCGAAAATCGCACCCACTACACCCATTAACATCTGCACTGCCGCTAGCGGCAGCATCTGAGGTAATAAATGCTTGAAGATAAGACGCAAATGACCCGCCCCCGCGATGCGGGCGGCATCAAAATATGGCTTGGTGAGGATCGATACTGCCTGTGATCTCATTACAATGCCAGACCCACCTAAACCCTCGATCAATCCATATAACAAACCGAACTGTAAAGGACTAATTTCCGTAGTAAATCCGATGACGATCATCACAAGGGGAGCAGGTATAAGCAAGGCCAGATCGGATAATTGGGTAAACAAGGTACCCAGGACGCCTTTGAAATAAGCAGAAAATGATCCACTAAGCACACTAAAGAACGCCGTCCCCAAAGCTGCTGTGATGGCAACCACAAAGGTAATCGGTGCCGTTGCCAACAACATGCTCAGCACATCCCGCCCTAAAACATCTGTGCCCAAAAGGTGCGCCGCAGAAGGCAGTGAGGGGTGTGGAGCAGCAGAGATATCAAATCCCACCTTAGGATCATAAATGACTTTTGGCCAGACTGTATTTAATAATATGGGGTGCCCGATGGCCATTAGGGTGAAGATCGCCAGCAGGACCAACCCAAAGACGGCCTGCCTGTTGCCTGAAAAAACTTTCCAGGCCTCACGCATTCGAAAAGCAGTAGTGGCAAGGCGCAGCCGTAGCTGGAGGATAGACCAACGCATTCGCTCAGTAATTGTTCTTCCACGGCTGGCGGAAGCCTTGAGCGGCTGTAGGCTTGGAATTGTGATCGGGACGGAGGTTTTCGCGTAAGCTTCGCCCATGCTGGCAACAGTCAAATCGGGGTCCTGGCGCATTAGGCGAGCCAGGGCTTCCCTATGTAAAGGATCCAATTGCAAGGTTTTTTCCAGATACTCCAGTTGTTGTCGACGACTACTTGCTACATAGCTGAGCAAATACCAGGTGTCAGCGCTGTCCGGATGTTTCCGGATAACCTCATCCAGGATACGCTTTGCCGCCTTGATGTTCCCCGCCCGGATGCGCAAAACCGCCGTTCGCAGGACCTGAGCTTCCCGATCGATCATGAGCTTGCCGCCACTTTTGTTTGTATGCGAATGCGTGGATCAAGATAGGCCTGCAGGACATCCAGGCCAATACGAGCAACCAGGGAGATAAGCCCGATCACCAAAAACAGTCCCATAAATTGAGGGCCATTTTGGGTAGTCACCGACACTAATAACATAGAGCCGATCCCCGGCCAGTCCAGCACAAATTCAAGCATGGCTCCGGTTGTCAACAAATAGGGCAAACGCATCACCAACCGGCTTATCACCGGCAGGATGGCGTTACGGGCTGCATGTTTCTCTTTTATGGCCCTGTCTGGCAAGCCCTTCGCTCGAGCAGTCAAGAGATAATCTTCATTCAAGGTATCCATCATCGTTGAACGTGCAATGAACAAGGTCTCCCCAAAAGAAAGCACTACAAATACGATAAATGGGATTGCCAGAATCTGAAGAAGCTCCCAGATGTAAGTCGAATGAGCATAAAAAAGCCAGGTAGCTATCACCCCACCTGCTAACAAAATGGGCAAGACCAATGGGTGTACCGATTGTCGAGACAATCGCTGCAGTATCTGGTTCCCGATCCACAACAAAGCAATTACGCCCCCAAAAGACCACAACATGTAAGTCATCACTTGCGTCGCCGGAACAGGAGCCGTACGCCACACTGGGTCGCTAAAGGAATTGATAAAAATCTCCAACCGATCTCGGAAGAAATACCTTGCTACGAAGGCCGCCCAGGGAGGGAAAGATGTATAAAAAATGATTCCCAAAAAAGCAGCGGGGTTGGATATGATGCGGGGGGTTTTCCAGGCAATCGTCTTGCCGATCCAATTCCCGATCACAAAAGCCAAAAGTGTCCCAAACCCAAACAACATTAACGTGTAGGGAACCAGGAATTTGACCACATCTGCCACAGCATACGGCTCGCCCCGCGCGGAAAAAGCTTGCCCAAGATCACCTCGAGCCAATCTGCCGATCCAGTGCAGATATTGCTCCCAGAGGGGTAAGTTCACCCCTGTGATCTCACGCAGGCTGGCAGACTCTTCATTTGACAATTGCAGGGCAAACTGGCTGACGTAGTCACCCGGCATCAATATCTGGATGAGAAAGAATGCTGCACTGATAAAGATGAATAACTGAACGATGCCTACCAACAATCGACGCAAAATGTATCGAAACATCTCAATCCTGGCCTGCCATTAAGGGCTCAAAATAGGAATCCATACCAATTGTCTTTAGGTTCTGTAACGTAGCTGTGACAACTCTCGCAATTGTTTCCTCACCAAAAAAACTGATTACCTGGATTGTAGCATCAGGCTACATTGCTAACTCGATTCAATACTGTTCTTGGAAACAAAAAACCCTCCTGCAAAATTTACCACTTGCAGGAGGGTTTGGTTCATTTCAAAAGAATATCTTATTTCTTTCCGTACCTATCCTGGAATTCCTCGTAGGCAGGCACATCTTCCTTTACAACATACAAGAAGTAGAAGATACCCATGGGCCCGAGGAATTTAAAATCCTTACGGATAGCTTTGAGCGTGGCATCAAAATCTTCGTGGGACCGCAGGTATTTCTTGAAGGACCCATGTTCTTTATCCAAATCGATCATCCTCTGGGCATTGCCCACAATCGCTGCCAGTTTGCGATGGTTGCGAATCACGCGTGTATCCTGCGTCAGGTCTTCCACATCCTTTTCGCTCATGTCTGCGACTTTATGCACGTCAAAATCGTGGAATGCTTCGCGGGTCGTGGCCCACTTGGCCTCGACCACTTTCCAGGACATACCACTCTGGAAGACCACTTTACTCATGATGTCCAGGTAATCGTCTAAAGATTGAGGGTTGATTTGTTCGGGAGCTTCAGGCATCTCGTCCTCCAAACATATGTTCTATTTCGATTTAGTATAACACAAGTTAACTGTCAGACTGGATTACACGCACTACCCGACTCCCAAGTCCAATTCGCCCCAGCACAGACAACCACAGCAAGATCATGGTCGTAAACCCGATCAATGCATTCCAACCAGGATAAACTTTAGGATAAACAAAGATAGCGATTAAGGTCACCAATACAATGCCGCCGGCCAGCCAATAATCGTTTTGAGTGCCGTAGATGGGAGCTACCGCTATCAAATGCAATCCGACCACTACTGCCACGTACGGGCCGATCCACTCAGGCCGGTCCAGGGCAGCAGCCAAGATAACTGCCCCCACTGCAACAGAAATCGCCTCGATCGCAGTCGCAATGCCCAATCGCATATTAGCACGTTGGTAATCAGCCTGTATTTCCTCTGAGAGAGTATCCTCCGGTAAGCGCCGTACTCGTTGCAAGTAATTGTATATAGCAAAGACCAACCCCAGGATAACAAAAAAGATGCCAATAAGGTAAAGCCAGTTTGCCCCACCTAAACCAATTGCAGCGATTCCCACAGCCGCCCACAGACCACTAATTACCAAAAAGATTCCTGCCCCATACCCTAAACCCAGAGCGTAACTGCGTGAGCGTTTCTCTAGCTTCATGTGTTTAATTATCTACCACCGTACGCACAACCAGGGTTTGGCACACACCCCCGGAATTGATGCATACATCTAGTTCGCCCGAAAAATCTCCGGCCTTGACGGGCACTGCAGTGAAATCAACTTCAATGGTTTCACCGGGGGATATGAGACGGTTAAAAGCATAGCTCACGAATTCCAAACCGAATAGATCAAAATCGGTCTCATCAATGGCTCCAGGAGACACATTGCGAATGACAATCCCGTCAAGGTAACTCCTTGGCCAATCGATCGAATCGAGAGTTTGGCTTTCATTACCCGAGTTATAAACAGAAACCGTAAGGGTAACTTCCTCATCAATTTGTGCAGTAACAGGAACATCAACGCTTATATCCAGGTTCTCGGGTTCCTGCAATCCATAAGATACCAACCCACCAAAGCCTAGCAGCGAAACGCACAAACAGGCCGCTGCAATAACCACTCCTACTATAACGATAATGAGTATCGTCCGTCCAGTTGAACTATTCATTACGCATAACCTCCTGTAAGCCTCACATCAAAATAATCTTACCAGTAAAGCTCACCATTTAAATCAAAAGAGGGCAACTGCCGCTGCCCTCTCTATTTGCAAATCGTGTTTATTCCTTTTCGTAAGGCTGTCCGTCTGCCGCAGGCATATGCCCGCGTCCGATCACACCGGCCAAAACGACCATTGTAGCGATATAGGGAGCCATCAACAGTATCTCCGAAGGGATATTGACGCTCAAGATCGCCAACTTGGATTGCAACGAATCGGCAAAACCGAACAGCAGGCTGGCCCCGAACGAGCCAAAGGGAGACCAGTTACCGAAGATCATGGCGGCCAAGCCAATGAAACCGCGTCCTGCTGTCATCACCTCGTCGAAGCGCCCCACCGAGCCTAGTGTGAAATAGGCCCCACCAAAACCGGCCATCATCCCGCTGAGAGTCACCGCCATATAACGGGTACGGAAGACGTTGATTCCCAAGGTATCTGCTGCTTTCGGATGTTCACCCACGGAGCGCAATCGTAAGCCCCAACGCGTGAAAAACAGTCCAATGTGCAATAGGATCAGGAACAGGAACATTGCAAAAATGAACACATTATTATCAAAGAACACTGGGCCAATAAATGGGATCTTTGACAACAATGGAAATTCAATGCTCTGGAAAATACCAGGGCTGTTGAGTTCCTGATACTTTTGCAGGAATTTAGCGGAAATAAATGAAGTCATCCCGGTCGCAAAGATATTGATCACAGTACCGGAGATAATCTGATCCGTTTTATATTTTATAGAAAGCACACCATGGATCAGGGCCAACAGACCACCAAAAATCACAGCGGAGCCCAAGCCAATCCACAGGCCGGCTGTATCGCCAAAATAAAGACGTCCAACACTACCCATAAGCGCCCCGATCATCGCCCCGGTCAGCATCATGCCTTCGATAGCGATATTCACTACCCCGGCGCGTTCACTAAGGATGCCGGACATCGCCCCAAAAGTGATGGGTACCGCTTTTTGTAAGGTCGTGCGTAACAAACCAGCGATATTCAGGCTGCCATCGGCCGCGGCCCAGGCCAGAAAGCCGAACATGAACAAGAATGAAACCAGGCCCAGCACCAGGTTGGTATTACGGCCAAATCCGCGCGCCAATTGGTACCCACCCAAAACGGCACTAATGATTGCCAGGATATTAAGAGCAGGGGCAGTAGCGAATACCCAATCCGCTAATTGAATATCTGAACCACCGGGTGTCAGCCGGAAAGTGGTCGACACCCCTGCATCAACTGTGCGGATAAAGAACAACCAGATCCCGGCTGCCAATGCCAGGAAAACAAAACCCATCACCCGTTGGCGCCTGGGGGAAATATATTCAACTCGCCGTGACAGTGTTGCAGCTTGCGTTGCCATAGGCTAACCTCCCCACCCGCGCACCAGTAAGCCTTCTTCGGCTTCCTTGGGTGGTCGTAAACGATAGATCGTTCGGATAATGGCAGGCGCGGCAGCAAATGCTAAGATCATGGCCTGCATGACTTGGATGATATCGATCGGAATACCGGCAGTTAACTGCATCTGCACAGCACCATTTCGCAAAAAGCCGAAAAGGAGTGCACCTAAAACCACACCGGCTGGGTGGCTTTTCCCTAGCAAGGCAAGTGCAATGGCGTCAAAACCATATCCAGATGAAAAGGCCAGTGCCAGGTTATGGTTCACCCCCAAAACCTCATTGATACCTGCAAGGCCTGCTAATCCACCGGAAAGTGACATAGCTACAATTGTGACCAGTGTGATGTTCATGCCGGCATAGCGCGCCGCATTGGGGTTAGCGCCTACCGTGCGCAGGTCAAAACCCCAGCGTGTGCGGAAAAGGAACCACCAAACCAGCCAGGCAAAGCCCAGGGCAATGAAAAAGCCTATATGGAAACGTATCGGGTCTTCAAAGAGGCGCGGCAATTTGGCACTCTCTTCGATCAATGGGCTTACCGGGTTCGCAGATTCAGGGCGTTTTAATGGACCACGCAGCATAAATTCGCTTAGCCGGAAAGCAATATAGTTCATCATGATCGTATTGATGACCTCATGCCCCCCCGTTCGTGCCTTTAGAAATCCAGGGATGAAGCCCCACAAAGCGCCACCTGCAGCTCCAGCCAGCAAAGCCAATGGGATATGGATAACCGGGGGCAAACCTTTGATGGCGAAACCAACCCACACGCCTGTCATAGCGCCGACGAACAATTGGCCTTCAGCACCGATATTGAACAGACCGGCTCGGAAACCGAGCGCTACTGCCAATCCGGCGAAGATGTAAGGTGTTGATTGCACCAGACTTTCAAAGAAGGGGTTGAAGGCCCTGCGGATCTCCTCACCCTCACCAGCCTGAATGGCTGCGATCATTCGAGCTGGGTCACCGATGGCCCCTGTGAAGAGCGCTACGTAAGATTTCCAAGCGGCATTAAGCCCTGTAAGAATGGCCTGTACCGGGGATTGAGCAAAGGTCGTATAGACTTCTTCTGTGGTCAGCGCCACGATCAAGCCACCCAGCAACAAACCTGTGATGATCGCTAAGATCGGGATCATCACGGGCCCGCTCATGAGCTCCTCAAAGAAGATCTGCGTGGCGTTTTGCTTTTCTTCCTGCTCTTTTGGAACTTCGGACGCGTTCTCTTTCTTCTCTTCTTCAGCCATGTATCATCCTAATTTTCAGTTCCTTTGAATTCATCAAGACTTCTTTTTCCGGGATGAGCCGTTTTTCTTGGCTTTCGGGGAGGATTTTCTGGAACTACTTACTTTTTTATTGGATCCCGACGACTGCTTCTTTGTCTTAGCCTTTGTTTCTGATTTCACACCAGCCATCAAAAGGCCAACTTCCTCTTTACTTGTATCCTGCGCAGACACCACATCAATGATCTCACCGCGATACATCACCGCAATGCGGTCAGAAAGCTGCATGATCTCGTCTAATTCTGTAGAGACAAGCATGACGGCCACACCTTTATCACGGCGATCGATCAACTGTCCGTGAATGTATTCGATCGAACCCACATCCAAACCACGCGTTGGTTGAGCCGCCACCAGGAATTTAATGGGTCGCGACAGTTCACGCGCTACGATCACTTTCTGTTGGTTACCACCGGATAACGAACCGGCCGTTGTCATTGCGCTGGGTGTGCGCACGTCGTATTCTTTGATGCGTTCCTCGGCGGTTTCTCGGATGGCTTCATCCTGAAGCACCACACCTTTCGCAAACGGCGCCTGATAATACGTGTTCAACACGAGGTTGTCCGTCAACGGATAACTCAAAACCAATCCGTCTTCCTGGCGATCTTCAGGGATATGGGCCGCGCCCAACTCCGTGATACGTCGCGGACTGGAATGAGTGATGTCAGTGCCCAATAATTCTATTGAGCCAGAAATTGCAGATTTGAGCCCGGTAACGGCACGCACCAGTTCAGTCTGGCCATTGCCCTGCACACCTGCGACCCCCAGAATCTCACCAGCACAAACATCAAAAGAAATCCCATCAACAGTGACCTGATTCTCATCATTGGCTACGACCAGATCTTTGACCTCTAACACCGCATCGCCCGGCTGGGCAACAGTTTTATCAACCGTGAGGTCTACGTCGCGCCCTACCATCATGGAGGCCAGTTTCTGCTGGTTGGCTTCTTTCGGAGTTGTAGAACCGATCATTTTGCCGCGACGGATGACAGAAATCTGATCCGCCACATCTAGCACCTCACGCAGCTTATGCGTGATGAAGATGATCGACTTGCCCTGCTCAGTCAGGGAACGCATGATTTTGAACAATTCATCCGCTTCTTGGGGGGTAAGTACAGCTGTAGGTTCGTCCAGGATGAGAATATCTGCCGAACGATACAACAGCTTGATGATCTCCACACGCTGTTGCACACCCACAGGCAGGTTCTCAACCAGTGCCTCAGGAATGACTTCTAATTTGTACTGTTCGGATAAATCACGTATACGTTCAGCGGCCTGATTGCGATCCAGCAAGCCTGCCATGCGTGTCGCCTCATCACCAAGGAATACATTCTCAGTGACCGTAAAAACCGGGATCAGCATGAAATGCTGGTGCACCATCCCCACTCCGGCCTCAATGGCATCATTCGGTGAAAAGATCTCTTTACGTTCCCCATTGATGAAAATTTCACCCTCATCCGGCTGGTACAAGCCGTAAAGGATGTTCATCAAAGTCGTTTTACCCGCGCCGTTCTCCCCAAGCAGGGCATGAATCTCGCCCTTCTCTAGAGTAAGGTCAATTTGATCGTTTGCTAAAACACCGGGAAAACGTTTGGTAATGCCGCGTAGCTCTAAAACGGGCGCCATAAGCTCCTCAATGTAAAGGGTCAATGAATACGAAATTCTACCATAGAGGCCCCCTCAACACCGCCCTAACTAAATACAAAAACGGGAGCCTGGATAGGCTCCCGTTAGTACTGCTAGATAGTGCTTGCTCGAGACTACGGAGCGGTCTGGATGTCGCCAGCGATGATGCCGTCCACAATGGCGGCCAACTCAGCGCTGATATCTCCATCAAAGTTCGTCAATGGGGCAATGCCTACACCCTCGTTCTCCAGGGTGCCCACGAACAATGCTGTCTCGTAGGTACCTTCAGACACAGCTTGTGACATCAGGTACAGGGCCGAGTCCATGCGCTTCAACACCGAGGTCAACACAATGTCAGCATACTCGGTGGACACTGTCCAGTCGTTGTCCACACCGATGATCCAGGCGTTGCCACGTTCCTGCACTGCAGCTGCTGTGCCCAATCCAACTGGGCCAGCCACAGGCATGATCACGTCGGCGCCTTCGTCCATCAAACTCTCGCCCAATGTGCGGCCATCATCCAGGCTCTCGAAGTTGCCTGTGAACAGGCCATCCTGAGCCTCAGGGTCCCAGCCCAACACCGATACGTCCGTGCCGTTCTGGTCGTTGTAGTAACGTACGCCATAGACGTAACCATCCATGAAAGCAGTCACCGGCGGGATGTTGATACCACCGAAGGTACCTACTGTGCCTGTCTGGGTGGCAGCGGCAGCGGCATAACCGGCCAGGAAACCAGCCTGGTCAATGCCGAACACGATGCCGGCCACATTGTCGTAGCCAGGATCATAGGCAAAGTCGACGATGGCGAAGTTCTGATCGGGGTTGGCTTCGGCAGCTGCGGCCACCGCATCACCCATCAAGAAGCCCACACCTACAACCAGGTCACAGCCTTCTTCGATGAAAGCATTCAGGTTGACCTCGTAGTCGGTCTGCTGCTGGGATTCAAGGAAAGAAACCTCAACACCAAAGTCAGCTTCGGCGCGCTCTAAGCCAGCCCAGGCGGTGGCGTTAAAGGACTTGTCGTCGATACCACCGACGTCCGTCACTTGACATACGCTATGGGCCATCATTTCTTCTTCCATGGGTTCTTCTTCTTCCATGGGTTCTTCCATTTCTTCTTCAGCCGGTTCTTCAGCTGCGGGTTCTTCGGCTGCAGGCTCTTCAACTACAGGGGCTTCTGTTGCAGTGCCGCCGCAGGCTGCTAGCAATAAAGCTGAGACAACCAGGAGAGCCAGAAGGGGAAACAGTTTCTTACTCATGTGGTGCATCCTCCAAAGGATTGTGGATAAAGATGAAGTGCTTGGCGATTTCTCTCTTCGAGCACTTCACATTGCCATTTGGCATACCGCGTAAGTGTAGCATTAAGGCTAATTGGAGGCAAGACGATTATTTTGGAGTTATCTTAAAATGTTTTAACTTGTCTATACAGAGGTGAACAGAGCTTATTGTCGTTGCGTGGCGATGATTCCCGACTGTAAATCTTCGAGGATTTCCTCAATGTGCGCCAGCCGGCCTTCACTCAACAACCCGGTATTGATATCCGTGAAAACCAAGGGCGTGTTGATCTCACCCAGCACTTCACCAGCCAGCAAGCGCGGCAGGGCATTTACAAAAGCCTGTGTCAGATCTGGCTGGATGCTCATGATCCAACGCCCCCGTACACTTTCACTGGGAGAACTGCTGCCAATGATGTTCATCTCGCGACTCGCCAGATAATCCATTAGCGCAGGATCATTGACCCCAGGCCCCAGGTAAACTGTTTGAACAGAGGTATTTACCAACACATCCGCGGCCGCCTGCCATTGTTCGCTCGTAGATGCAACCGTCGCCTCCGCAAAGATCGGATATTCGTAAAAAGGAGGGAACTTCTGGCGACACAATCCACAGAAAAAGGGCACTCCCGTTAAAAAGCCTTCGCGCGCTTGCTGCCCTGCTGTTGTATCAGACACTGAAATGATTCCCACGCGCCATTCGTCTGTCATCATCGCCGCGATATAGCCAGCCATAAAGCCCTGATAGTCGGGGCGTCCACCCTGCCCCCCGATCACAGTCAAGTTCCCGGCTGGAGCAGTTCCTTGAACGTTTAGAGACACAAAGCGTACTTGCGGCACTGCTATTACCAATTCCCCTAGATTGCTGGCAGGTGGCAAGGCCACCACCAGACGTATGTCACCTGCCAGAGTCTCGGGTGTCAGGGCTTGTTGCACTTCAACGAGCAGCCCTTGAGCATCTGCCTGCGATTGCAATATTGGCTGCACTTGGGAAAATAAGTTTGGGTCAGTTTCCGGGGCAGCCCACAGGATTAATTTTGCAGGCTCAGAGACTTCCGGCGGCGGTTCGGTTGTCGGAGGCACCACGATTTCGGCTTGCGGGCTGGGAAGTTCCTCAACAGGTGTATCTGTGCCCCCACATCCAACTAAAATGAGGGATGTCAAAGCAATTGCAGGAATGAGCTTGAGAAGGAAATAGTTCAAATTGCGCATTGCGCCGTATTTTACTATCAGTTGTATAATTGACCCTAATTACTACCGAGTCAAATAAACCTATGGATTTTACTCCTCTCGACGAACAACCCGACGACCCCTCGCAATTGCCTCCTGCGCGCCGTCGCCGCGCCCAGCGCCGCCTCGTCGCACCTATGACGGCGGACGAGCGCGCCGATTATTTAGAAGAGGTCATCAAGCGCGCCGCGCCTTCCTTTGATTTCTTTATGTTTTCATTGTTTGCCGGTGCCATCCTGGCTCTTGGCTTCTTGACAGATTCGCCCTACATCCTGGTCCTGGGAGCTTTGCTTTCTCCCATCATGGCGCCTGCCGTCGGCATCTCATTAGCCACTGTGCTGGGCTCTGGCCGCAATTTTGCACGCAGCCTGGGTGGCATCATTGTCAGCAGTTTCCTGGTCATCCTCGTCAGTGCCCTCATAGGGCTGATTGCACGCCTGTTTAATGCCAGCTTCCAGCAAGCGCAAGTCCATTCACAATTATTCTGGATACCTTTCGTAGCCTTAGCTGTCGGAGCTGTCCTGACAGCCGCTTTGCTTGTCCGCGATGAACAACGCAGCCGCTTACCGAGCGCCATGCTGGCTTATGGTCTCTTTGTCCCGCTGGCCGCGGCAGGTTTTGGTTTGGGTAGCGGTTTCCCTCATTTATGGCCCGATGGTGTTGTTGTGTTCCTGGTGCATCTGGCCTGGACCACGCTCATTGGCGCCATCACTTTAGCCGTGATGGGCTTCCGTCCGGCCACTTTGTTTGGTTATTCTTTAGGCGGGGCAGTCGCTTTGGTTGGCATAATTTTAGCAATCGGCTTTGGTGGTGCCGGGGCGGTCCTGGGTGGGCAGTTTGCCCTCCCAACGGCTACAGCTACCCGCCCACCCACGTTAACACCCACCCAAACTCTTCCTCCTACCCCGGTTCCCCCTACGGAAACGCCTACGATCACCTTGACCCTCACCGAAACCGTGCCGCCTACCGCCACCTTTACACTTACGCCCACACCCGTGCAAGGATTCGTACAAGTTACCGGTGGCGAAGGTGCCTTTATCCGTGATACACCCGGAGGCAATATTGTCACATCTCTGCTCAACAATTCGCTTGTAGAGATCTTGCCGGAAGCACCTGTACAAATCGGCAGTCAGCTCTGGGTACAAATCATCATTCTTGAAACTGGCGAACAGGGCTGGATTCAACAAAGGTTATTGGTAGTGCCCACGCCTGCTCTCCCCACAGACACACCCACTGCCACCGTGCCCTCACCAACCGCTACACAAACAGAAACCGCCACATTTACGGTTACGGCCACTACTACCCCCAGCGACACGGCTACAGCTACAGCAACGAATTCATCTACAGCCACGACCACCAACTCTCCCCAACCCAGCGCCACACCAACGCCTTAACTCATAATCCTGCGTTGACTTCAACTACCGGCTTTGGTAAAATGCGCCCCGTTTGGTGTGTCGTACCCTGCACCCAAATACGTTTCGTACGAAACGCCATTCTCAGGGCTTGAGGTTATCCATGAAAGTTTTACTCCTAGAAGACGTATACAACTTAGGCTATGCTGGAGACGTAAAAAAGGTTGCCAATGGCTACGGGCGCAATTTCCTGCTGCCGCAGGGCTTTGCCACGCTGGCTACGCCTGCCGCACTGGCGCAAGTAGAGACCATTCGCGAAGAGGCCAAGGCCAAGCGTGAAGTGCTCAATGCCGAAATGTCAGTTGTTGCCGAAAAGATCAAGGACCTGGAACTGCTCTTCCCAGCCCGCGCTGGTGAAACGGGCAAACTCTATGGCTCGGTCACCACGCAAATGATCGCCGACAAGCTCCAGGAAGAAGCTGGGGTCAAGCTGCGCAAACGCCAGATTCACTCCCAACCATTGCGCCAATTGGGCTTGCACACAATCGGTGTACGCCTGACCGTCGACATGATCCCTGAAATCTCTGTGGTGGTTTATCGTGAAGGCGAGAATCCCGACAATTACAAGATCGCCGCAGAAGAGTTGGCCGCCCTGGCTCAGGATGCTGTTGAAGAAACTCAGGCAGTTGAAGCCCCGGCAGATGAAGAAGCTGTAGACGAAGCAGAAGAGGTAACATCTGAAACCGAAGAAGTTGAGGCTGCAGAAGCAGAGGTACCATCTGAAGAAAAACCAGTAGCCGAAGACGAATCAGTTGAAGACGAAACCGAAGCGGAGCCAGAAACTGAGTAGACCCAATTCCGTTTTGGGGGACGCTCCCTAAGACGCACACCAAACCAGCCTGCTCGACAATGCGTCAGCAGGCTGGTTTGTTATTAGACAATTATGACCAATCCTGTCAGCAGCCAACTGCGACAAAAGCGTGAAGAACGCCAGATTTCTTTGGAAGTAGCCTCCAAAGAAACTCATATCCGGCTGCATTTTTTACAGGCATTGGAGGATGGCGATTTTGGTGCCTTGCCCTCTCACATCCAGGTGCGCGGTTTTCTACGCTCCTATGCCAATTACCTTGGGCTTGATTCCGCCAACTTACTTTCATCACTGCAGCAAAATTTAGCATCCGAGCCGGAAGAGCAACCAGAGCTCCTTCCCGAACCTCTGGTTGAGGTAGACGTAGACCAGGGCGAGGCCATCTTCCAGGAGATCGGTTTAGCGCTTGAAGACCGCCGCGAGTTACTGGGGCTTTCCACTGAAGACGTTTCCCAGCACACCCGCATCCCGGAACATTACATCGGCTATCTGGAAAAAGGGGAGATGAAACGTTTCCCCTCTCCCACACAAGCCCGCGGTATGTTAGGCAACTACGTGGGCTTTCTGGATCTGGAACCAGACCGTTTTCTCCTCCGTTATGCCGAAGGTTTGCAGGCCGAGTTTGTCGCTCGCCAACCCGTCGTCGAGACCCATCCGGTGGATGAACCTCCGGAACCTCGACAATTTCGTTTGCCACTCTGGTTTCGCAACGTATTTACTGCCGACATCCTTTTAGGTGGGGTGGTTCTCGTTGGCCTGCTCGCTTTTATCGTCTGGGGCATTGGTCGCGTTGTAGACATCCAGGCTAGTCAGATCCCTGAACCAACGGCCCCTTCCCTGGCCAACGTCCTTCTGCCTTCGAATACACCGCCACCCACCGAAACCAGCACACCCGCCGCAGAAGAAGGTGTGGAGGCCATTCCTGCCGAAGACCTGATAGCGGGTGGGGAAACCACGGGGGAAGATGGTCAACCGGTTGAGATTTTTCCGGATAGCGGGACTGAGGGCGTGCAGGTATACGTAGTTGTCCGTCAGCGTGCCTATATGCGTGTCACCATCGATGGCGAGGTCAACTTTGATGGCCGTGTCATCCCCGGCAGCGCCTATCCTTTCAGCGGCCAGGAGCAGATCGAAATACTTACAGGTAACGGTGCTGCTTTTCAGGTCTCCCTGAACGGAGAAGACCTTGGTTCACTCGGGGCTTTTGGAGAGGTTGTTAGCCTCGTATTTACCAGCACTGGTGTCGCCGTCCCCACAGCCACCGCCTCCCCCACCATCGATCCCTTACTCCCCACTCCCACAGAAACGCCTACACCTACTATCCCTCCGACCGCAACCCTGATACCAACAGCTACACCGGCGCCCTAAAACACCAACTCCATCAAGCGTTGGGGAATAAAAAAGAATACTTCGATAAAGACCAAAGCCAATACAACCCAGTGTGCAAGATTAATCCTGAAATGCGTTTCCTCTTCCCCCAGCCGCTCCAGAAGTAGGAAGATCGCAAACATAAAGGGCATAAACAGCCCCGACACAAAGCGCGCCGTACTCCCGGAGATCGGCGCGTACCAGGCAAATAAGGCATAATAGCCGGGGAATAGGAAGGTAGCAAACAGAAAGATTGCCCAGTACCTGCGTAGGATATCGACCCACATTTCCCTGTACACCACCATTAAGACCAAGGCCAAAATCACATATAAAATCTGATATGGGATCATTCGGTATGGTCTTAGCAAGCTCAAGGCCACATCCCCCAACCCGCTCAGCTCACGCGTTATCACATCCTCCCAGGCATGCTCGCGCACATACTTCTGAAAGCTGGGGATCTCCTCCGGGGGCATGTCCGGCCAACCCAACTGGTCGCCATGTAAGCGTGTGGTGTTGAGTGCCTGTGTCCAGTTGTCATTCCATACGTAGAAGGTCGTATTAACGTTATAAAAATAATGCCCGTACTTGGCCTTGCTCTCCAACAGGTAGGGAGATAATACGGTCAGGAAGATAATTACCGTCAATACGAGATTTAGCAAGCTTGACAACAACTGTCTTGAATCTCTTTCCCTCCACCAATACACTGCTTGTTTGAGCCCAAAAGCCACGGCAAAAGCCAGCAAGCCCGGCAATACAGACGCTTTGACGTAATGCCCAACAGCTAACATAAGCCCCATCAGTACAGCCACCTTCCAATTGCTTTCCCGCAACATCAGCAATGATAGATAGAAGATCAGGAAATATACAAAGTAGAACAACAACTCAGGCTGGTAATACGCTGCTTTGAATACGAACAAGTTAAAAGCGATGACCGCCAACAAAACGAAACTAGGCAAAGGTGGCAGATGCCTGCGGATGATCAAACCAGTTCCGCCCAGTATCAGCAGCGACAGGCCGATGTTAATTAGTTTTCCCGAAAGGAATTGTTGCTCCACCGTCTGCTCCAGATCGACAAATATCGCCTGCAGGTAAGCATATCCGGGCATGAAATTACGCCCGCCCGTATCTCGAAAACCCGAGTTCTTCACACTCGACGAAAACTCCACCCAGGAAACCTGATCGCTACGCCTGCCATCCGTATTGATTTCAAACGCGTGATACACCGCGCTGCCAACATAGAAGCCTGTCAGAAAAACCAGCATCATGCCCCACAAATAACGCCGCCGTATCTTCTCCTCCAATTGGGAGAATACCAACACTGCGCTATGTAACAAGGCCAGGGTTACAAACAACAATAGCGGCAAAACGCGCTGGTAGCTAATGCTGTAGATCTCAGGGATATAAACGCGCACACTCAATGCCAGGGCAGCCAGCACAAGCGCGCCCCCCAAAACCAGGCTCATGTAATTCATCCGCCGTTGATCGGCTTTAGCTGCACTTTCAAGCTTCTCAACCAAATCCCCACTTCGCCAATTCACCCATGCCAGCGCCAAAGCCCCCACCACTCCAGCCAAAATGATTGCCGCCAGCAACAACCGGTTGGCCGAATACCCCAGCCACACCGCATTTTTGGGATCACTGGGCAGGCTGAGCAAATAAACTAGGCAGAGTAAGCCTTCCAGGCCAATTAGCAAGGCTGATACTGTCAGGAATTGTTGGGGAGTGATCTTGATCTTTGTCATGCTCAGGCTAACTCGCGGCGCACATTATAGCAATTGCTGTCTAAAAAAGTCTTAGAGCAACAAAAGTATTAGATGCTTTACAAGTCCATTATGTTTGACGCTGCCCTCAAGCCAGATAGGTACGCTCCGTGAACCGTTGAAGGATATTCTTCAGATGTAGCCTCACCGGCAAAGAATACACGCTCTCCTATTGGCTTGGCCAAGGTCCGACGAGTATCAATGTCAGCCCCAACCGCATTAAAAGAATAAGAACAGTATGCAAAAGGATCAAGTGCCCAGCGCGATATTTGCCAGTCTTCAGGCTCAGGGATGCTTTGGCCATAAATACCTCTCAAGACGCTCATCGCATCTTCCACGATCTCAGCATCTTCCCATCCATCGATCTTGCGGGCGAATTCAGCTGCGTTGAAACCCAGCAACACAGGCTGACCTGTATAAGCCGCCATGTTCAGCCATCCATTCCAGCGACCAGGCTCGGAAGATATCCACGCCAGGAATTCCCTGTCCTGCGGCCAAAACACCTCAGGGAAGCGTAAATACAGCTTGTCCAACAACCCAGCCCCCATCGTGTTGATCGCATCCTGTTTGCCACGGGGCAGGTCGGGCACGAATTTCACATTCCCGTTTTGCAACACCCCGATCGGCAGGGTCACGATCACACGATCACCCTTAAATGTACCTTGGCTGGTTCGGATACTGACCCCATCATCCCTATAGCTCACTTCCTCAACGATTTGCTCACGCTCAATACTGAGGCCCTTAGCCAGGAATTCAGCGATGCGTCCGTAACCATCTGGGAAGACTTCATCATGACCACCAAATTCATCCGCATCATCGAAGTTGACACCGGATAACTCATCGATCCCACCTGCAAACTCCTGCTCAACGCTTGTGCTCAAAAAATGCCAGACCTGCTTCTTCTCTGTCTCAGACAGTTCGGCCCACATATCCGTGGTTTCTATACTCTCTAATAGGGTCATCCCCTCTTCTGCCTCATCTTCCACGGCACTATATAATGCATTAATCGTGCGTTCCATTTCCGCTTGCAATGCATCACTCGCTTCCTGCCCATCGGTGTTATAGAGAATTAGGTCATCATAGTCGGTTTCCACGCGCTTCACACCTGCCTGATTAGCGAGCTCTGTGATCGGGTTTCCCCTCACACCATGGATCCACGAAGCGCCCATATCAACCGGGATGTCCTCCCATTTCCGGCTGGTCCACACCCGCCCCCCAATACGATTACGCCCCTCCAGGATCGTGACGGTATGTCCTGAGTCCTGCAATTGTCGCCCGGCTGCCAATCCCGCCATACCCGCGCCGATGATCAGAATACTGTCCATGTCAGTTGCATCCTCCTGGTTCTCTTCTACACCAAGGCTTGTGATGGCATTGCAGGCCGAAGCCAAAATCGCAATCGCACTCAATTTCAAGAATTCTCTTCGTTTCATAAATACGTCCTCGAATAATCTGGCCAAATTAACTGTATTTTAGTCCCTTCCGAAGAGCCCTACACACTTGTGGCTGTGTTAAACTTCAGGACTTATCTAAAATATGACAGGTATCCATGCAAGATAAACGCTTTCATTTAGTTTCTCTCGGCTGTTCCAAGAACACCGTTGACTCCCAATCCATGGCCCAACTGCTGGATCGCGCCGGCTATCAGCCCAGCCCATCCGCCGGTGAAGCCGATGTGCTTATCGTCAATACCTGCGGCTTCATCGGTCCCGCCAAAGATGAGTCCTATACCGTTTTGGGCCAACTCGCCGAGGGCAAAAACGATAACCAGATGCTGATCGCTGCCGGTTGCCTCACCCAGCGTTACGGCGCAGAGGTCGCTCAGCGCGTCCCCGGAATTGACGGCATTTTGGGCACCCGCCGCTGGATGGACATCGTTGATGTCATCGGACAGATCCGCGAGAAGAAGCATCCCGAGCCTCTCTACCACCTCCCGGATGCCGCCACCGTTGGCACCGACGAAGATGGCGTCATCCGCATTGCTCATTACGGCCCCAGCGCCTACCTCAAGATCGCCGATGGTTGCCGCCGCCCTTGTGCTTTTTGCGCCATCCCGCTCATCAAAGGCACGCTTGTCAGCCGCCCCATGGATGCCATCCTCAATGAGGCTCGTATCCTCCAGGATAATGGCGTGCGCGAGATCATCCTCATCGCCCAGGACTCAACCGACTACGGTCATGATGCCGGGCTCAAGAATGGTTTGGCAACACTTCTCGAAGAATTGACCCGCACCGTCCCCGACGTGGATTGGATCCGCATCCTCTACAATTTCCCCGGCTCGGTCACCGATAAGCAAATTGAGGTTATGGCCCAACACCAGCAGTTGCTACCCTACCTCGACATTCCTTTGCAGCACGCCCACCCTAAAACCCTCCAACGCATGCGCCGCCCGGCCAACATGGATTGGGTTCACAAGACCATCGCCAAGATGCGTACCGCCATGCCCGACCTCGCTATTCGCACCACCTTCATCGTGGGCTACCCAGGCGAAACCGAAGAGGAATTCCAGACTCTACTGGACTTTGTTGAGGAAATGCGCTTTGACCGTGTCGGCGCTTTCACCTTCTCTTACGAACCCGGCACCAGCTCTGAACCACTTGGCGACCCCATCCCCGAAGAAGTTAAAGAGGACCGTCGCGACCGCCTCATGACCCTCCAGCAAGGTATCTCCCTGGAGAATAACCAGGCCCAGGTTGGCAAAACCCTCGACGTCCTCATCGAGAGTCACGGTGAAGTTGAAGGCAGCGACGAACCCATTGCTCTGGGCCGCACATACCGTGACGCCCCCGAGGTCGATGGTATAGTCATCGTCTCAGGTCAGCCCCCCATCGGTGAGATCGTCCCTGTCAAGATCGATGGCGCCATGGCCTATGACCTCACCGGCACAGTCGAAACTACCCACTCCATCATCATGCCCGACCAAATCCCCTCAAAATAATTCCCATGCTTGACACAACCAATCCCCAACTCCAATTCGCTCTTGATGCCGTCCGCCAGGCCAGCCACCTTGTTAAACAGGTACAGGCCGAGATGGTCTCCCCTGCCCTCGAAAAACAGGACCGCTCCCCCGTCACCGTCGCCGACTTCGCCGCCCAGGCACTGGTAGCTCACAATTTGCAATTGGCTTTCCCTGACGCCGATCTGGTTGGGGAAGAAGATGCCGCCAGCCTGCGCACCGATGATGTAATGCGATCTCAGGTGACAGCTTTCGTTTCCAATGTCTTTGAAGATGCCAGCGAAGACAATGTCCTCAACTGGATCGATCGTGGGGATGCCGCAGGCCACGGCAAATATTGGACATTGGACCCAATCGATGGCACCAAAGGCTTCCTGCGCGGCCAGCAATACTGTGTCGCTCTGGCCCTCATTGAGGACGGTCAAGTGCAGGTCGGTGTGTTGGGCTGTCCCAACCTTTCTGATGGCTACACGCAAGATATTGGCGGTCCCGGTTCCCTCCTCGCTGCCGTGCGCGGCCAGGGTGCCTGGGTCATACCTCTGGATGATTCCGTAGATATGCAGCAGATCAAAGTTTCGGAAATTGCTTCAGCCGCCGAAGCCCGCTTCCTGCGCTCTTTTGAGGCCGGACACACCAACGTCAGCCAGTTAGATGTGATCGCCGAAAAGATGGGCGTAGAAGCCGAGCCTGTACGCCTCGACAGCCAGGCCAAATACGCCATCCTGGCCTCTGGCGCTGGTGACCTCATCTTCCGTCTCATCTCCCCCAAAATGCCTGATTACAAAGAAAAGATCTGGGATCAGGCTGCCGGTTCCCTCGTCCTTGAAGAAGCTGGCGGAAAGATCACCGACCTCGACGGCAAGCCCCTCGACTTCACACAGGGACGCATGCTTACCAAAAACCGCGGTGTCCTGGCATCAAATGCCCTATTGCACGATGCCGCTTTGGAAGCCATCCATAAGGTCGGGGCATAATTTGAAGGGGCGCAGCAAGCTGCGCCCACTCCTCAATTCTATTCGTCATCATCGCGCGACCGGATCAGCAATAAGGGCCGGTCCACACGCTGTAACACACCTGCCGCTACACTGCCATAAAACACCCTACCCATGCCGCTGCGCCCGTGGCTGGCCATAGCGATCAAGTCCGCCTTTTCTTTGCGTGCTATATCAATAATGGTCTCCACCACCGGGCCTTGCTCTACTTTTGTTATCACCCGGATGCCCTTGCTCTCCACTTTCTTTGCCAGGCTCTCAAGATACCCTTTAGCTTCCCCCACCAGGGCTTTGGTCTCCGTGGCATCGATATCCACGTAAGACACCATCGGGTCCATCAATAAATACACTGGGGATACCACATCCAAAAAGATCAGCTTGGACCCCAGACAGGCCGCCAATCCTTCCACATGGGGCAGGATCTTCTCTGCGCGTTTTGAGCCATCTAACGGGACCAGGATCGTTTCATACATCTGGCAACTCCTTTAGCTAACCTATTCGCTTCCCTCTCAGTATGAACTTTTTGACAACGAAAACTAGGGGCAGATGCCCTCAAGATAACTGACAAACGTACTCAAATTACTTTACAAACTATTTACCCTCAAAATACAACCACATAAAGCTCCTTTTCTACAATGCATGCATCAAAGTCGGACAAAGGAGAAAACCATGAAAAGCAAAACTTTCCTCACTTTCCACTACGCTTTACTGGCCCTCATCCTATTGCTGGCCCTTGGCCTGGCAGTCAAACCCGCTTATGCTGACACAGGTGGCGGCACGGGTACTCTGATAGCCGAAGGTGATGGCTTGGCCGGGCTTATCGGGGATGGAGAGATCACCCTCTCCGGCAACGGCGGCTTGTGGATCAAAGACGCTGCCGGCGATGCTGTCATTGAGATCAGCGGGCGCGGCCAGGCTCAAGAGCTACGCAACGGCTGGGTGCAATATATGGGCTTTAACGGCGAGGCGCATGTCACTGGCAGCCACATCTCGGTTGTGCTCTCGGGTGTCGATATCAGCGTAGAAGCCTCTGGCACCGGGCGTTTCTTCCTGCGTGGCAGCGGCTGGTACGAGGTCAACGGCCAGCGCTACGACTGGACCCCCGACCTAACCGTCATCTCCATCGGCGAACCCGTTGAAATTGCACCAGCCCCCTGATTGGTAAACTAACAGAAAAAGAGGATGAGGGTTGCTCATCCTCTTTTTCTTCACATATTTGACGCAAGCGATGAAATGACATATTTATGACAACTTGAAGTATTTGTCATTCCGAGCGATTTCGCGAAGCGAAAGAGTGAGGAATCCCTCAAATCCTTATTAGATAATCGCCTGTTCCATTCAAGGCAGCAACTAGGCTTTACCTCCTATCAACAAGACCCTGAACTTCTTTAGTGATTTTCTCAAGTTCGGAGAGAGCAAGTCCCAGGCTCTCAGCTTCAGGATTTAGAGAGCTGATAGTTTGCTCAACTCGCTCCCTAAACCGTTCGGGTTTTATTCCAAATGCCTCTGCCTTAACAATTGCCCCCTTTTCATTCAACAAATAGTTTTCATTCAAAGCAAATAAAACTTGTAGGAGACACGCGATTGTGCGAAAGCCGCACCCTGCGATGTAGCTTACATCTCCACGCTCGATGGCTTTCCTTGCCACTTCTAAAGAAAACCCTGCTTCCCATATGAACTTGTTTATAAGCACCTCTTGCAAGGCCCTTGGATACGGACGCGTTTGTCCCTTGAGGCTCTCAAGTACCCTATGCGGATCCCATAGTCCGCGACAGATATCAATCTCACCCATGTAAATTGCCGATACAAAACCGTGCGGATGCCCTACCTGATAATCGATTTGAATTTCTCCGCGATGACAGGCCGCGATCATATCGCTAACCTTTGTGATATCACGATAAAGAAAATCGACCTTCTGTGAATCCACGGTCAACCATGCGCCTCCGTTGATCCATGGTCCCCATTCACCGAGAGCTGTGGTCAGTCCCGTCGCATGCGAATCATCCAATTCGGCAGCTACACGATCAAGTGACCCAAGAGCCAACTTGTCAGCTTGTGAGTAGTAGATTCCGATGTCGAAATCGGACTTGGGCGTGTGATCGCCACCTGCCCGCGAACCGCCCAAAGCAATCGCCTCAATCCCTTCCACCTCGGCCAGATGATCGACCACTTCTTGAAGAAGCTCATTCATTTTGCGTCACAATCCCCCGCCCTCGATCATAAACACAAATACCAGCGCACAGGCTACCGCCCCACCTGCCCCCAACACAATCAAAGCCACAATCCCGCAAGCAATCGGCGTGAAGGCCGCCCGGTTCGTGCGCGAATTGACCTCCATCTGACTCGGCTCCACCCTCTCGCTGGGCCTCGGGCCATCATCAACAGCCCCTGCCAATGTCAGCAATTCATCAAAAATGCTTCGGACGTAATTCTGATCAAGCACCTCAGCCGTATAATTGGTGATCTGCAACCGGATCGAGTCCGGCATGTAGTTGATCACCCGCAGTTCATACTTGCCTACGGTTTCCATCAGCTTCCGCACAGCTTCACGCACTCCGTTAGCATCCAGCATGCCAATCGCCCAGTTTTTATCATCTGCATACACCCCTACATCATCATCCAACCCTGTCCCCCCTATCCCCTCCTTATTCAATAAGCCCGCCGCCACGTTTGATAAGACATTCTTGGTGCCGATGCCCATACGTCCACCCACTGGGGCTTCCACAAACAACTCCATTATGGGGCGACGATTGTAGCGGCTCCCCGAAGCATACACATACACGTTGACCTGCCTGCCACCATGGCTGCCCTCATATTTGCGGCCACTCAACAAATAACCACTGCCCACCAATCCCAGCCCTTCGAAGACCTCATTGAACGCATTGTGCCCCTTGCGACGCAGAAACAGACCTAAGCCCAGCCCACCACCTACAGCAACCACCACGAAACACATCAGGCCCACAACAAAGAAAAATGTTCCGGTATCTCTGCCCCCAAACAATTCCCCCGCAGTAGCCCCAAACAAGGCAAGACAAAGGAAGATGCCGATGGGGAGCAATGCAAAAACGGGAATCAGCAAGATACGAATGACGGTACGGTCGCGCCAGCGACGGATAACGGGGTCACTCACAACTTCTCCTCCTCAGGAAAATGTAAAGGTAAAAGAAAAGGCCGCCAGTTGGCGGCCTTGCGATTTTTAGCGGCCCTCGGCTTGTAAGCTTTCGAGGAATTCCATATTGCTGTCGGTCTTGCCCAGGCGCTGCATGATCGCCTCGGTGGCATTACCCATATCCAAACCGGCCCCGTGTGGCGGGTCGGCGATCATCTGGTTGTACATACGGCGTAACAGCCACACACGTTGGGTGATGTCCGGGCCAAGCAGCAGTTCTTCACGGCGTGTCGAAGAACGGTCGATGTCCAACGCCGGGAAAATGCGGCGTTCTTGCAATTTGCGGGAAAGGTGCAGTTCCATGTTACCCGTTCCCTTGAACTCTTCGTAAATGATGTCATCCATACGTGAGCCGGTGTCCACAAGACATGTCGCACAGATCGTCAGCGAGCCACCTTCCTCGATCTTGCGTGCCGCTCCAAAGAAACGCTTGGGCGGATACAAAGCGGAGGGATCAATACCACCCGAAAGGGTGCGCCCGGAAGGCGTTACTACCAGGTTGTAGGCCCGTGCCAGACGTGTGATCGAGTCCATCAGGATCACCACGTCGCGCCCCACTTCCACAAGGCGTTTGGCACGTTGTAACACCATCTCGGCCACGCGCACGTGTGAAGAAGCCGGGTCATCAAAAGTCGATGAGATCACTTCGGCATCCACCGAGCGATCCATGTCTGTTACTTCTTCAGGACGCTCACCGATCAACGCCACCATCAAGGTTACGTCTTCGTATTTAGTGGAGATCGAGTTAGCGATTTCCTTCAAAATAGTAGTCTTACCGGATTTGGGCGGCGACACGATCAAACCACGCTGGCCGCGCCCGATCGGTGAGATCAGGTTGATCATCCGCATGGATAGGACGCGCGAACCGGTTTCCAGGTCAAAACGTTCTTCAGGGAAAATGGGGGTAAGTGTTTCAAATCGGGGGCGATGCTTGGCTTCTTCCCCATCCATGCCGTTTACTGTCTCGACCTTCATCAGGCCGTAATGCTTCTCAGAGTCGCGCGGCGGTCGCACGTTGCCGATCACCAGGTCACCGTTGCGCAGGCCATAGCGGCGTATCTGCGTTTGCGACACGTACACGTCGTCGCGCCCACCCTGGTAGTGGTTGGAGCGCAGGAAGCCTACGCCCTCGTTCATGATCTCCAGGATGCCGCCGCGCACTTCCAGGCCTTCTTTTTCGGCTTCGGCCTGGCGAATGCGCATCATCAATTCCTCTTTCTTGAGGCGATTGGCGCGGGGTACTTCCAGGTCTTTAGCGTGCTTGCGCAGGTCCGCTAAAGGCGTGTTTTCCATTTCTAAAATTTCCATAATTACACTCTCAATGAATTGGGGTCAATGCGTAGCTAAGTTGCTGCTTACAGTCCCCTGACAAAGCAGCAGGCGTGATGGAACGCCAGATTGTTTGGTTAATGTTTACAGATTTTCATGTACAGAATTGGGGAACAAGTGTTTGCATTATAGCCCAAATGCAGGCAAACGACAAGCAGCCCAATAGGAAATTCCTCCCACTGCACTATACATTTTAGCAAGTTCATTTCTTCTTAACAGCCGCATACGCATCCAGCGCCATCTGCCTTGATACTTTCACATCCACAATCGGCCTAGGGTACTCCTTGCCAATCTCACAATTTGCCTCTCGCTGAACCTCCACTGGCATTTCCCAAGGCGTGTGGATGTATTTATCCCGCACCTGGACCAACTCCGGCACCCACCTACGAATATAAAACCCATCGGGGTCAAACTTTTTACTTTGTAAGATCGGGTTGAACACCCTGAAATACGGTGCCGCATCTGTACCAGTACCGGCCGTCCACTGCCAGCCGCCATTGTTGTTAGCCGGGTCGCCGTCCACCAAATGCTGCATGAACCACTCCTCTCCCCAGCGCCAATCAATCAGCAGGTTCTTTACCAGGAAAGACGCCGCGATCATACGCGCCCGGTTGTGCATCCAGCCCGTGGTCGCTAATTGTCGCATGGCCGCGTCCACCACCGGATAACCCGTTCTCCCTTTTCGCCAGGCTGCAAAGTCCTCCTCATCATTACGCCAGCGGAGGCTGTCATATTTTTCACGGAAGCTGCCTTTTAGGACATGCGGGTAATGATAAAGAATCGAGATGTAGAATTCCCGCCAGATCAATTCATTCAGCCAGGTTTCGGCACCTCTACGTGCCTCACCGGAATTGCCGGCCTTATCCCGAGCCTTTAAAGCAGCCACTACCGCTTGCCTGGCAGACAACATTCCAAAACGCAGGTATGGCGAAAGTTGGGAAGTGCCATCCACGTCCATGCGGTTACGCAGCTCGTCGTACATGTAGATAGAGGCCTCATTACCCTGGATGAATTTCTCAAGACGTCGCTGTGCTTCTTGTTCACTGGGAGGGAATATTAGGGTTTGCCCTCCCTTGGCCTCTGGCAAAGCTTCACTCTGAATCTCATCCGGCGTATTGATGCGCTCAGGCGCCGGTAGGATTTCACTGGGTCCCGGCAACGGCAATTCTTTCCATCTTCGCATGAACGGCGTGTACACTATATAAGGCTCACCATCTCCCTTCAACACCTCATCCGGTGAACGCAAACTGGTGCTTCCTACGAGTTCGAGAGGTAACTGGGACCCTACAGATTCATCACGTCTACGCGCATAAGGGCTGTGATCAGCTTTGGCAAATATAGCCTCTGCCCCACTTTCTTCCATCACCTGCTTCAAGACCTCCGCAGGCTTTCCACTTCTAACGATCAAACGACCACCCCTTTGCCGCAGGTCATTGTCCAATGACTCCAGTCCACCATAATGGAAAGTAGCCCGCTTCTCACTATAGAACCTTGAACGTTCAAAGAACGGGTCGCGAATGAAAAGCGGGATGACCTCCTCTCCTGCATCCAATGCCGCCTGCAGCGCGGAGTTATCTACCAAACGCAGGTCGCGACGCAGCCACCAGATTGCACGCCGCACAGTTTTAGTCATTCGTCTTTATTCTCTTTATTACGGTTTTCATAGATCAACAGAAAAGCATATGGTGCCAGACAAACGACCGTTACGATTGTGCCAAAGACAAAAATAAATAGGTCATTCATTACGGCTCGGCTCCGCGAACAGATATGCGCCAAAGGCCAGGATGGACGGCACCCATAGCCCAACGAACACACCCTCATCTTTCATCCCAAAGAACCACAGGGACACAGAAAACAGGAAGGATGCCCCTGCTGCAATATAGATCGGTAACTTTCTGCGATTGATTTTCACAACGAACTCCTTGAACAATTTGTGCAAATATACACCATTGTCAACATTTTGTCAATATATTATCAATAAATACTTGACAAAATATGTGCAACCTGTTATATTCTAACCATCGATGGAATTTGAAGAAGCCATGCACACAAACACATTTCCCACTGTCAGCGGCAAGAACCTCGACCGTAAAAAGTTAACCTTCCCAAAGGACTTCCCTGCTCCATACAATCTCGCATTGATGGCTTTTTATCAGCGTCAGCAACTGGATGTTAATACCTGGCTACCCTTCGCCGATCAACTCGATAGCGAGCATGAAGATTTCACTTACATCGAATTTCCGGTTGTCTACAAAATGAATCCCATCCAACAGTTTTTCCTCAATGAAGGCATGCGCGCCGGCATCCCCAATCAAAAGGCGCGTGAAAAAACCATCACGCTTTATCTCGATAAAACCCGTTTCCTGGGTCAGTTAGGAATTGACTCGCAGAATGAAATTCAGATACTATTGGTTACACAAGAGGGGCAGGTTATTTGGCGGGAAGCCGGGATCTTTACCAGCAAAAAGAAACAAGCGCTCGAAAGCATTTTGCAGCAGGAACGCCAATTGCAAGCGAGCAACGTCGTTAGCTGATGCAGCTAACAGAGGAGCTACATCATGAATAAGATCACCACAAATCAGATCATCACCATCATAGCAACCCTCGTCACCATCACCGTCAATGGCCTCGCCAACGCTATCCCTTTCAACGGGCAAGCCACCGGCGAGATCTCGGACCGCTTTGCCATCTACTTTGTCCCCGCCGGTTACGTATTCTCGATCTGGGGTCTCATCTACTTGAGCCTGCTGGCTTTCACCGTCTACCAGGCCATGCCGGCCCAAAGAGACAATCCCTTACTGAAGAAGATCTATCCAGCCTATTGGATAGGCAGCCTCGCCAATTCCATCTGGGTCTTCCTGTGGCATTATGAGTTCTTCCCCCTCACACTGGTCGCCATGCTCACGATCCTCGCCACGCTGCTTTACATCTACCGGCAAATCTCTACCGCAAGTGGCCAGCTCGACAGGAACCAGAAGTGGTTTATCCGCTTCCCCTTCAGTATCTATCTTGGCTGGATATCCGTCGCCACCATCGCCAATGTTTCGCAGGTACTCTTTTTCACCAACTGGGGCGGCTGGGGCATCTCCGGCCCTACCTGGGCTGTCATCATGCTGGCCGTAGCCGCACTTCTCGGATTGTTGATGCTTTGGCGTGAACGCGACATCCCCTACGCTCTTGTCCTGATCTGGGCATTTGTCGGCATCGCTGTAAGTCAGGCCGACACGGCTCTTGTAGCCAACAGCGCATGGGTTACAACCGGGGTATTAGTGATCCTTGGAGCAGTTATCTTCTTCAACCGCAATAAGGCTTCGCAAGTAACTGCATAAGTCATCTAAAGGGAGAGCGGGCGCTATTCCCCGCCTCTCCCTTTCCCCCTTGCTCCCCACCTCCATCATCCCCCACACTCAAACTTTTCCAACACCCCTCCAGGCATCCCATTTGCCTGTCGTTCCCACACATCACATATCATCCGCTCCACTGCCGGATTGATCTCAGTGGCTTTCTCAGCCAATTCCAGGGCAGTCTGCCACTCGCCTACGCCCGCATAACCTTCTATGAAAGGTAAATACTCGGAAGCGTGGTTGGGCGATTCATCCAGCTCAAAGGCTATATCTCCCAATACCGCTACCTGTACCCAATCGCCCTGCTGCCGCGCCAGGTCGGCCTGCTGAAAGTAATAGCACCAACCCTTCGGCAACTCAGACCCAAACTGTTCAGGCAACGCCGCGCCACCCTCCGCCCTTACCACCTCAGCCGGGGCCGACAGCGTCAATATACCCTCGATCTCTTCCGGCAGCCTGGGTAAATGCGCATCGTACAGTGGGTCAAGCACCCGCAGGCACTGCCCTTTGCGATAGTGCATCACCAACGCCTGCGAAGTCGATCCCCTGAAGATGAACTGCCGGTACGCCTGCTGGATCGCATTATCAGGTTCCAGTTCAGGCAAGCCCCCGCCCCAGCCGGGACCGACGAAGTTCAACATATACGGCATTTCGGTGGAAGCCAGGTCCGGCGCATAGATCCAGTTCAGCGGGGCCGTCAGCGAGTCATCCGTGTAATACACCAGATTTTCCAGTTCCGCCGTCAGCACCACCGTATTGGACTCCAATCCTGGCACGCGCCACACCAACTGCTGGAACATGTCTTTCTGCAACTCCCAGGCCTGCCGGTAAGTGATGCCTGTCTGGAAATGGAAACTGATCGCCGCCATAACCAACAGTGTGCCAACCCCAACCTGTGCCCACCGCCAACGCCCCAACAAACTCAACAACCACCCGGCCATCAAGCTGGCTCCAAAGGCCATCGGCAAAAAACCGCGGTCCCAGGGATACACCAGCCGTAACGGCAAACCCGCTGCCCAGAAGGACAGCCCCCCTACCAGCAAAGCTGCTATCCCCAGCAAAAGCATGTCGTTGCTGCCCCCCTCATTCTCATCCTTGGAGTTGTTCCCCAGGGTTCCCCGCAAATACGTAAACGCTGTCACCGCGATTGCGCTTGCCACAACCACGCCCCAATGCAAACCCTTCGTGAGGGGGCCTTGTTTCGTCAGTACGTTTAGCTCAAATACCCTCGCCCAGGCCAACGCTACAGCTTCCCAGGCATTGGTCAAGATCGTCACCACATAGCCCCCTGCCCCGCCCAACGGGTCAGCGGCCAGCACCTCGAACACCGTAACCGCGTAGGTCTCTTCACTGGCCAGGCTGAAGCGCCACGCGAACACCCCTACCAGCAACAGCAAATACGGCCACCAGTTGCGCACTACCTCTCGGCTTTTTTCTCGCCAATCACCACCCCCTCCTGCCAGCACGATCCAGATAATCAATGGCCGCAACAACTCCAGACCATAGAAGTATTCCGTCGAGAACATCGCCCCCGCCGCCAGCGCCAGGCTCAACATCGTCCACAGCATTCTTCGTTGACCGCTCCGCAAACCCCACACCATCACCGCCAGCGACAACAAGAAAAATGTGTAATACAGGAAATACAGACTGTAGATCAGGGCAATACTTTGCTGGCTGAAGCCCGGATATGCTAAAAACAGCAGCGCCGTCAATAAAGCCACCCTTTCACGCTTGGGCCACACCAGCCGCAGCAGCCACCACAAACTCACTGCCGCCAGCCAGCGCCACAATATGCCGTACAGCTGCCACCCAAATGGCATTTTCCCTACGATCGCTGTCGAAATGGCGTACAGCACACCGGAAAATGGGCGATAAGGAGCATAGCCCACAAAGCCCTGCGGTCCCAAAACCTGCGTGAACCACGCCAGGGGCCAGTCGTCCCAATAGAAACCCAACCACGGGATCAACACCCCAAAGCTCAACCCGCACACCGCCAATAACAAAGCAGGCACAAACCACCACGCCCCAAAGAATCTACTCAATAAATTTCGCATAACATCCTAAAACAGTCACAAAGTATACAAGAAAACCACATCTATTCACCATACACCTTCTGTCATTTCGAGCACAGCGAGAAATCCCTCGTCTGCTATTTGAAAGGTTACAATTCTTTGAGATAGCAACTTGGTAATTCAGCATTGGGATTGGAGTTATAGCCATGAGAAACGTCAATAAATTTCTATTCATCCTGATTACCCCAATCCTGCCTGCCTGTAATGCACAACAAGTTATGCGTCCCATACCAGGTGAAGCCGTGACACACACTGCTCCGCATGCTTCTGAAGAAGTACCCACTCTTTCAATTACTCCCTCAGCGGTGCTCAAAACCCTGCCTCCGACTGTTAGTTCAGCATACATTACACCCACCATATCACCCGAATATATTAGGGAATCGTACAACACAGAAGAGTGGAGTCACTATATTCGAAATGCGGGGATAATTACCAAAGGCACAGACAGCAACTTATGGTTTGGAATGTCGAATGGATTGTGGTCCTTTGATGGAACCCAGTGGGAACATTTTCCTCGAGAAGAAAAAGAAGATGAATATTGGAACTCGGGCCTGGCCATTGCCCCAAATGGCACCGTTTGGTACAGCCTCAACTCTGAGGGAGTATCTTCGCTAACTGATGGCGTCTGGCAAGATTTCCCTATTGATCTAAACATATCGGATAATACGGTGTGGTCAGTTGCCACCTCTCCAGATAACAATGCCTGGGTAGGAACACGCTTTAGTGCGTACAAATATGATGGGTTGAGTTGGTCGAAATTGACGGGGAGCGAGGGTGAGGCTCCAGAATTTACACTTTCTATGGTCGCCGATCCTGAAGGCAGTATGTGGTTTGGAGATGTTGAAGGCGTAGTCAGGTATTTTGATGGCGAAACCTGGTCAGTCTTTCCCCCTGAGACTTATTTAGAAAATGTGCCACTTGGACTAAAAGCGATTGGACATATGCAAATCGGTCCGGATGGAGCATTGTGGTTTAGCGGCACGCAAATTGGGGTCGTGCATTTTGATGGAATCACTTGGGAGGTCATCCCGATACCTGCAAGATCTGATGCTGGAGTAAGAGATTATCCTTTTGTGGTTTCGAGTGAGGGTGATCTATGGATAAGCACTATAGGAGGGTTCACTGTATCCAGATACCGAGACGGCAATTGGACCGTATTCGAAAATATGCCATTTCTATATGTAAGAGATATCGAAGAAGGCCCCGATGGAGCTATTTGGTTTGCCACAGACAATGGTATTTATCGATACATGTCTTCCGATTGATAAAGCAAACAGCCTAAAACCTCAAGTTCAGAGCGATTCATATATTCTCCCCACACTCTCGCTTTGTAGCGTGTCTTTCGAAATCTGACTTTGGTTTTTTGTCCTACATTAAAGGTACATACGGGTACATTAAATCGCCCGATTCCATCCGTTTCTACGCCTTACACCACCATATAGCCTGTTTGGGCCATTTCATTTCCCACATATGGGGGTCATAGTACCCCACCCCCTGCAACACCCTACATTAACTACATACGGTACATTAACCATTTTCTTGGCGTAGGGGCGACCGGCCGGTCGCCCAAAGTAGAAACTTACCCCTAAGATTTTCTTAGCAACTGGTGCAACACCCGCCCCTCACTCTGCGCAGGCAATGGCAATCTGGTACTCGCCGCAATCGTCGGCGCCACATCCACCATCACCGCATGCCGTCCCAATTGAGTATCCGGCTTAATGCCAGTCCCCGCCATACACAACACTGCCTCCTCCGTGCCCCTCCCCAACACCACATTGGGGAAACCACAACCATGTGCACTCTGGAATTTCGTAGCAATAAATTTGCCTTCCCCATAATCCGCGTCAGACACCCGCCCCGGCTCAATTTCAGCGATGATCTCACCATCCGGTGTCAGCGGCGACCAGTTAAAATCGCCCGTATAACCCGCCGCCATCAAATACACCACATCCCCCACCCTGTCGCCCCACATCCCCAGGCTCACCGCATTCTCCTTGGTGATGGCCGCCGCCACCGGATTTTGCCCCGTTTCCTCGTCCTGATAACTGAGCAGCAGTTGGATAATGCTCTGGCGCAATTCTTCATATTCTTCAGTAGGCACAATGCCCTCAGGGTCGCGCCCCTTCAAGTTAACGCGGATATGCCCAAGCGCCGGTCCGCCAAAAACCTTCGTCTGGCTCCAATCAATATCTGCAACCCCATCATCATTAGGCTGCCAGGTGATCAAGCCATGCTCAGCCAGCAAATTGTTAATCGACATGGCCCGCAAATGTGGCGTATGCCCGTGATCTGATACCACCACCAGGGTCACCCCCTCATCCAGCAAAGGCAGCAATTCCCCGATCAGGCCATCGGCGATCTGGTAACTCCGTCGCATGGCCTCTTCATACTCTTCGGCTTCATCGGCATTATAGAAAGCAGAAATGGGATCAAAGTGCCCCCAGATGGAGTGCTGGATATGATCCAGGAAATGCCATTTTAAGAAGACCGCATCGCGGTCATGCTGCTCGACCAAAAGCCGCGCGGCCTTGGCCAGCCATATACCTTTGTATTCCCCTTCTTCCAGATAAGTATCCAGCCCAACCCAGTTCCTGTCATAACCGCGTGCCCCACAGTTCTCGAGGAACGGCCCCAGTTCATCAAATAATGCCTGCCCAATTTCAACCGGTTCGGCATAGGTCGCCGGGCTCATCACCTGGCTGCAATACAGGGCAAATTCGGTCATATCTTCAGAAAGCTGGGCCAGTTTGAAGCGCATAGTCCCTGGCAGTTTTTGGCCTTCAACAGTGAAGTCGACTGTAAACCACTGCGACCAATGGTTGACAGCTATGAAGGCCCAATCATCGCCACCCGAAAGCTGGATAAAAATACCCGCCTCACCATCCGGATTTTGGGCCGTATACATTTTTAATTCAGGCCCTGAGCCCTGTACATCCTTATCAGGCAAGATATGAACTTTAGCAGATACCACTCCATCTCCATCAACCCTTTCAACAGGGGTTGCATCGCGCAACCCATCGATCAGGCCAAGGGTAGCAAAACAGGCGCTCGGGCGGATTTCAAAGGGTGAACGTGTAGCAGGCGAACCCAACCCAGCAATGAAGTAGTTGTCTTCGGTGGTAGCAGGCCAGGCTCCGGGGAAATTGAGGGTGGCCGTTTTTAATCCGGCTTTATTGGCCGCCTCCCACAGTGTTTCTGCCTGACGTGTGCCGGATAGAAAAGCATTGACACCGCTATCCAGTGCTGCACCGGGCTCAACGATGAGGAAGTCCGTGATGCCATGCGTGCCGGGATAAGCCCCGGTGGAAACGCTGGCCCAATTAACCGGAGTCACTCCAGGGAACACAGAATGCAAGAGGGCATAGCCCCCTCGTCTTCGCATTTCTGCCAGGTTGGGCATGTCCCCTGATTTAATGTATTCTTCCACCAAAGATGCCACGGCGGCATCCAGGCCGATGACGATGACTTTATCTTGTTGTTCTGCCATTTTGGGTTCCTTTCTAGCTACACAGTTTCAGGGCTGTTTGGGCATACACTTCAGCTACTTTAAAGATTGAATCAATCTCCACGTATTCATTATTGGCGTGCGCCCCTGCCCCATCCGGGCCATAGGTGCAGGTGGGGATACCATAGCCATTTAGCAAATAGGATTCATTGGCGGGACCAGAGACCTGCACGGCCGGATCGATATCAAGAACCTCCCGGACACTGGCACGTAGTGCCGTCAAGACCTCAGCATCATCAGGAATGATGGTGGGCGGTAGATAGGTTTCAGTTTCCACACTTGCCTGCAAGGAGGGGCGGCGTTGAATTACATCTGCAACCAACCCTTGGATAGCGTCTTCGATCTCTTTACGCGGCACGTCTGGAACGAGGCGCATATCGACATGCGCCTCACAAATATCTGGCACCATACTGGGACCAGAACCACCTGTAATTACCGTCGGGGTGATAACCGTCTCCTTATCTTCAAAAAATGACGAAGCTGCTGGACGCGGAAAAGTCAGTCGTTCCAATCCGCCAATGATCTCTGCCATGCCTGTCACAGCATTGTGGCTGCGGTCAGTATCCTGCCAATCCAGTGAGCCACTATGGAAACTCTGTCCGCGCGTGGTGAGCTTAATGCGCCACACGCCACGGTGCCCGATGTTGGTTCGATCCGAGTCAGGGTAAACATAGATAGCCCCCTTTCCCTGTAATTTGCCAATTTCCTGTAAGTACTTGATACCCAACCGTCCAGTGGCTCCCGACTCTTCGTCAGGCACACCGATCAGGGTCACACTCATTTTTAATTCCTCAAGGGCGTTTTCCCTGAGCCACCATAAGGCAGCCATGGCCGCGGCGATGCCACCTTTGTTGTCAATGGCACCGCGGCCGTACATCTGATTTCCTGAAATTTCGCCACTAAAGGGAGGATATTCCCAGTTACTTTCATCTCCCACCGGGACGGTATCCATATGACCGATCAATAAGAGGCCGGTCTGCTCTTTAGGCCCCAGATGCACAAGCGCACAGGGGCGCTCTTCTTCCAAAGCCAAAATCTCTGTATCCAATTCCAAAGAATTGGCAAAAGCAATCATCTCTTCGGCCATGGCGCGTTCGTTGTGCTGGCCGTTTACCGAGGGAGTCTGGATCATCTTTTGGGTGAAGTTGAGAGTGGTCTGTATCTGCACTTCCGTGAGCATTGTCATATTCGTCCTTGATGAAAAACAAAATCAGTGTATCTTATTTAGAGACCGGACGGAAGACATGGAAAAGTTACCGTATAATAAAAAATCGTTGGCTGGGGGATGGGGATCTGTTGAGGAGCATAGATGACATCGACTTTGTTGCAGGCAGACACCATCGTCACACTTGACGCCCAAGACCAAATCTTTGAACCTGGTTATATCGCCCTGGAAGACGGGCGCATCACTGCAATCGGTCAAGATACCAATATTAAAAGCAGCTATGATGAAGTCGTAGACTTGGGTGAAAGTTTATTGATGCCTGGCCTGGTGAACACGCATACGCACACACCCATGGTGCTTTTCCGCGGATTAGCCGAAGGCGTCTCGCTGTTCTCGATGGAAGGATTTCTGGAAGTGCTGCGCGTGCTGGAAGGCGCGGCAGATGAAAGCATGGTCGCAGCAGCAGTTGAGGTCTCTTGCGCGGAGATGATCCGCACAGGCACGACCTGTTTTGCCGACCAGTATTTTTATATGGACGAGATCCTCCCCGTTGTGCAGAAAAGCGGATTGCGTGCCGCACTGGCTTATGGCATTGTGGAACTGGGAGATGAAGCATCCAGGGAACGCGAACTGGCGGGAGCGACGCGGCTATTAGAAAGAGCTAAAGATGGCCCACTGATCAAAGGTTGGGTAGGGCCACATGCCTTTTTCGTAGACAACAGCCTGGAAGCCATCCAACTGGAGCTTGACCTCGCAGAGAAATATCAAACAGGATTCCACATCCATCTGGCTACCAACTGGGAAGAAGAGAACTATTGCCAAGAAAACTATGGCATCAGCGCCGTCGAACAGATGAAAAAGATCGGGGTGCTCGACTACCCCCTGCTGGCAGCCCACTGCATCACTATTCCCGAAGAAGATTTCCCTACCCTTGCAGCCGCTCCCTTCACAGCGGTGATCTGCCCCTCGGCGGCCATGCGCAGTGCCACAGGCTCATCACCGTTAAAAGCTTTACAAGCTGCAGGAGTCAACACAGCTTTGGGTTCGGACAATGTAGCTAACGCCAACTCATATGATATGTTCAACGAAATGCAACTGGCGGCCAAGTTAATGTCTTATCGCGAGCAAGAACCTGCGGCCATTCCAGCCCGTGACATCCTGGACATGGCAACCATGGGAGGCGCCAGGGCTTTGGGACTGGAAGATGAGATCGGTTCACTGGAAGTGGGCAAACAAGCTGACATCATCGCCCTTGACCAGACTTCAATTGGTTGGGGCCCGCGTGGTGCCCAGGATATATTTACCGCACTGGTGTATGGTATCTCTGGGATGCACGTCACAGACGTGATGGTAGCTGGGAACTGGCTGTTACGCGACACGCAATGGACAACGGTCAATTATCCTGCTGCCAGAGAAACCATGAACGAAGACTACAAAGAATTACGCCGCCGCTTAGATGCCTGAAATCCTGGCGGCCAAGGAGCAAACATGAAACGATTGGTGATCGATACAGACCCCGGCGTGGATGATGCCGAAGCCATCATGATGGCCTCAGTGCATCCAGACGCCAGCATAGAAGCCCTCACCGTAGTGGGTGGCAACGTACCCTTGGAGAACACTGTCCCCAACACCCTCAAGATCCTCGACGTACTCGGAGAAGAAGCCCCTGTATTTGCAGGCTCCCCCGGTCCGCTGGTGTCGCTGCCGGATGAAGACGCAGCCTTCGTACATGGCTCGGATGGCCTGGGCGATGCGGGCTTGCCAGCCTCAACCCGCAAAGTAGAAGAAGAGCATGCCGCCAATGCACTGGTGCGACTGGCCAATGAAAACCCCGGCGAGTTGAGCCTGATAGCCATTGGCCCGTTGACCAATGTAGCTTTGGCCACACGCCTGGACCCTGAGCTACCCCAGAAGTACAAAGAACTGATCATCATGGGTGGGGCAGTGTACGCCCAAGGGAACACGGTCAATACAACCGCGGAATTCAATATTTTCTTCGATCCCGAAGCTGCTTATGTAGTATTTGATGCCTGGCCGGAACTAACCATGATCTCCTGGGAAGCCACAATGTCACATGCTATTGGCCCGGATCAATTAAAGCTTTTGAAAAATAACGATAATCCGCGTGGGATATTCTTTGATGCGATCTCAGCCAAGATCATCAAATTCATCAAAGAGGTCATGGGACGCGACGAGTTGTTTGGCGCAGACCCGCTGGCTATGGCAGTGGCTTTAGAGCCCGACATAGTAACCAAGATGGCAAAACATCACGTGCACGTTGAGCGCTTTGGTGGAGCCAGCCGTGGCCAAACTATTGTGGATTGGAACAATAGGACCGGCAAAGAGCCCAATGCCAACATCGTGCTGGATGTTGATATGGAGCGTTTCTTTGACTTGTTCCACGCTGCTGTACGTTAGACGAATAGGAGAATAAAGTGCCCGAACATCAAAAAGACCCGTGGGTCAGTGTACGCACCTACCACGACCTGCCCGGCGATGAAGTCATTTCCAGCTTGCAGAAAGAGATCCGCAGAGGTAACACCGAAAACGCCTGTCTGCTGGCCTATGAAATGTACCTGACCAGCCCGGAGATGGAAGCCAAATTGTGGAAACGATTATTGGTAATTGCTGTAGAAGATATTGGCCTGGGTTCGCCAACCGCCCCTCAATTAATCTACACACTATTCCAGATCCACAATGAATTTGACTACAACGCCCTTGATCGGCCACTGTTTGCCATTCACGCAGTACGTTATCTTTGCGAACAGCAAAAAGACCGTTCCAGCGATGAGCTAGTTAATTGGGTGCGCCGAAGTTTAGAACAAGGCCAGGCCAGACCCCAAATCCCAGATTACGCCATCGATATGCATACAGCTCGCGGGCAGGAAATGGGCCGCGATCTGAAGCATTTCTTCGCAGAAGGGGCAAAAGTGGCCCCCGAAATGCCGGAACGCAACCTGGAATACCGCAAGCGACTGCTCACATTGTTGAACATTGATGAGTAAATGTTGACAAGCCGGATTCCTACTGTACAATAAGAAATCGATTGCGCAATCGTTTTCTTAGAAATAAGAGAAGATATATCACACTATATGACAAAAATGCGAGATGTGGCCAAGCATGCAGGGGTGTCAGTCAGCACGGTTTCGCATGTCATTAACGAGACCCGCCACGTAAGCACAGACACACGCCAGCGTGTGTTGGGCGCCATGGATGCCCTAAATTACCAACCCAACCGCCTAGCACGTAGTCTGCGGGTGAAGAAAACCCAGACAATTGGAATGATCGTGCCGGATAGTTCCAATCCATTCTTTTCCGAGATCGCCCGTCATATCGAAGATTATTGTTTTGAACAGGGATATAGCGTAATCCTGTGCAACTCGGACGGTGATCTGGATAAGGAACTCTTCTACGCCAACGTTTTGGTTGAAAAGCAGGTAGACGGTATCTTATTCGTGGCGGTGGGACTCAGCGAAGACAATATCCTCAAATTGAATGCTCAACGCATCCCCATTATGCTGGTTGACCGCCAGATTCCTAATCTTCCCCTGGACAGTGTACTGGCAGATAACCGTCGCGGAGGGTGGCTGGCAACCCAACACTTGATCGAACACGGGCACAAGCGTATCGGCTGTATCACCGGTTTTTCAGATCTAACCCCCAGTTCCGAGCGCGTCATCGGCTACCACCAGGCTTTGGAAGAACATAATCTCGGCATTGATGAAACGCTGATCTTGCAAGGGGATTTTCATCTTCAGAGCGGTTATGACCGCGCCAATCAATTACTGGATATGAATCAGCCCCCCACCGCTATCTTCTGTGGCAATGACCTGATGGCAATTGGTGCCATGCGAGCTGCGGGGGGAAGAGGATTGCGGATCCCTGATGACATCGCTATTGTTGGTTTTGATGATATCCCCATTGCCCAGTTCACAAACCCACCCTTGACCTCTATTACACAGCCATTAAAAAAATTAGGTCGGTTATCAAGCCAGCTATTGATCGAACGCATTCAAAAAAAAGACTTAGACGTTGCCCAACATATGCTTGAAGTTGACCTGGCTATACGACAATCCAGTTAGAAAACTTGTCGCATCCAAGAGAAATTAGGCGTTCACTGAGGAGGTGAAGTTGAAAAAAGGAAAAAAAGAATCACCTGGACTATACTGTTCCACAATCTATATGTTCTATTCACCAAGGAGATGACATGAAAAAGAGATTGACCCTTATTGCACTGATGCTGATCTTTGCCGTGTTGCTGGCTTCCTGTGGGGGAGCTGCCGATACCGGCGGCGACGAAGGTGGCGAAGAAGCTGCCGCATTTAACGCAGCTATCGTGATGCCCAATCCCCTGGGCGACCGCTCCTTCATCGACTCGTCGGCCCGCGGCATTGAGCAAGCTAACAGCGAATTGGACGTAGATGCAGTGATCGTTGAAACACAGGGTGTGGCCGAACATGAAGCCGCACTGCGTGGCGCCATCCAACAGGGCTATGACATAGTTCTGGGTCTGGCCATCGATGCCGAGTTATTCGTTAACTTAGCGGAAGAGTTCCCGGACCAGAAATTTGGTTCGCCCTCTGAGATCTTCGCCGAAGACCTGCCGGACAACCTGGCTGCTTACACGATCAACGTACACGAATCCAGCTTCCTCGTGGGCCTGATCGTGGGTTCTCTGACCGAGACCAAGACGGTTGGTGCCGTTGTTGGTGGTGACGCTCCTGCTTTGAACCAATTCTACTGGGGCTACAAGCAAGGCGTCCTGGAAGTGTGTCCGGACTGTGAAGTACTGGTCAGCTACCTGGGCTTCGACTTCGCCAACCCGACCCTGGGTCAGGAAACGGCTATCGCCCAGTATGATGCGGGTGCGGACATCATCTACCAGGTGGCCGGCCTTTCCGGTGAAGGCGTACTTTCTGCCGCAGCCGAACGCGACCTATATGCCATTGGCGTAGACTCCAACCAGGATGACATCCAACCAGGCAACATCATCGTTTCGATGATCAAGCGTGTGGACGTGACGACCTACAACCTGATCCAATCCGTTGTTGATGGCACTTACACCGGTGGCTTCTCCGAACTGGGTCTGGCCGACGGCGCTGCTGCCCTCTCCTGGGACGAAGGCTCAACCACATTTGCCGACAATGGCCCCGCCTCAATGGTAGACCAACTTCCAGCTGTCCAGGAATTGGTCGAGGAATACCGCGCTCAGATCCTGGCTGGCGAATACGAAGTATGTAACGCGCTGGTCGAGACCCCTGTCTGCGATCCCCTGAAATAACACCACTATTACAAAGTAACATCAACCGGCCCCGAGGCGCATGCTTCGGGGCCGGTAGAGGATAACCTATGACGAACGCAGTCGAAATGAAGGGCATTTCCAAGTTCTTTGCGTCCTCGAACGTACAGGCTTCCAGCAATGTGGATTTCTCTGTGGAAACGGGCGAAGTGCATGCCCTCGTAGGTGAAAATGGTGCCGGCAAAAGCACCCTGATGAACGTGTTGTATGGTCTCGTCGAAGCCGATGAGGGTCAAATTTTTATTGAAGGGAAGGAAGTCAAGATCGGACATCCTGATGATGCCATTCACCATGGAATTGGCATGGTACATCAGCACTTCAAACTGGTTCCCTCTTTCACCATTGCACAAAACATCATGCTGGGTATGGAACCCAGCCAATATGGTCTACTGCAACCCAAAGAAGAGGAAGAGGTCGTACGGCAGTTGGCTGACAAATTCGGCCTGCCTGTAGACCCTTCTGCGCGGGTCGGAGACCTGTCCGTTGGCATGCAGCAACGCGTGGAAATCCTCAAAAGCTTGCAACGCGACATACGCATATTGATCCTGGATGAGCCGACGGCGGTGTTAACACCGCAAGAAGTAGAGGAGTTGATCCAGGTGGTACGTGGTCTGACGGAGTTGGGCCAAACCGTTGTTTTTATTACTCATAAATTGGTGGAAGTCACCAAGGTTGCCGATCGCGTGAGCGTGATGCGCGGGGGGAAGATGATCGGCACCAAAAAAGTTGCCGAGACGGATATCCCTGAAATGGCGCGCATGATGGTGGGCCGAGACGTATTGTTCCGTGTAGAAAAAGAGGCCGCCAATCCCGGAGAGGTTGTTTTTGAAGCCAAGCACCTGACGGTGCTGAGCGAAAGTGGCGTGCCCGCGGTCAAAGACCTATCATTGCAAGTGCGTGCCGGAGAGATCCTGGGCGTTGCAGGGGTAAGCGGCAACGGGCAAAGTGAGTTAATCGATGCCATTGCTGGCATCAGGCCTGTTGAAATGGGCTCACTCCATCTGGAGAACGATTCCTTAGATGGATTGGATGTTTCTGCCCGTCGGGATAGAGGCGTGGCACATATCCCCGAAGACCGCATTCATGTAGGGCTGAACATGGAAACTTCTCTAGAAGAGAACGCCCTGCTTTCGCGTGAAAACCATCCCGATTACAACCGCTGGGGAATGCTGATACGGTCCGCAGTGCGTAAATTTGCCAGTTCGATCATCGACCGATATTCCGTCGCTTCAGCCACTCCTGAAGGTGGTATTGTGACGCTATCTGGCGGCAACATGCAAAAGGTAGTAGTGGGACGCGAACTGGCCGGAGACCCTAAACTGATCCTGGCCAACCAACCCACCCGCGGCCTGGACGTGGGCAGTATCGAATTCGTGCACAAAACCCTGATCGAAGCCCGAGATGAAGGCGCAGCGGTCTTGTTGATCTCTGTTGAATTGGACGAGATCTTCTCACTCAGCGACCGCATCGCGGTAATCTACAACGGGCAGATCGTGGGTGAATTCGCTGCCAATGAAGCCACAGAATACCAACTGGGTCTTTTGATGGCTGGTGGTTCACTTGATCAGGAAGAAAGCGCTCAAAAGAAAACCCCGGCTGAAGCTTTACCTTAGCTCCCCTAGTCCGGATCGAGGTACTTTATGGATAGAGCACGACGCAGAAAAATATTTGATGCAATGACCGTCCCAGTCCTGTCTATCATTTCGGGACTGCTGGTGGCAGCGATCTTGGTCTTATTCACGGGAGAATCTCCCTGGGAAGCCTACAAGACCTTATTCTCTGCCAGTTTTGGATGTGCTGAACTCTCACGCTGCGCATTATTCAGTATGCTGGAAAGAGCGACACCTTTGATCCTCACGGGCTTGTCGGCAGTGGTGGCATTTCGTTCCGGCATGTTCAGCCTGGGCCAGGAAGGCCAGATGATGATCGGTAGTATCATGGCTGCCTGGTTGGGTTACGTTGTGATGCTCCCGGCCGGCATACACCCGGTGTTCGTGATGCTGGTGGCTATGGCTGCCGGTGGCGCTTACGGCTGGATACCTGGCTGGTTGAAAGTGCGCCTGGGGGTCAACGAGATCATCTCCACCATTGTGATGAACAGTATCGCCATCTTGTTCCTGGAATACGTGGTGAACTTCCCATTGCGAGCAGATGCTGGCGCTACGGCTCATTCCCATATCATCCACGAGACAGCCTGGTTGCCCACTTTCTTCCCCGGTTCCAGATGGGGGTTCGGCTTCATAATCGCACTGGCCGCTGCCGCAGCTGTTTATTATTTCTTATGGCATTCATCTTCTGGCTATCAGCAACGTATGGCCGGGCAAGCACCATTGTTCGCCCGTTTTGGCGGCATCTACAATGAGCGCATTGCCATCCGCAGCATGTTCATCAGTGGTGCGTTGGCAGGTCTGGCTGGTGCGATCGAGGTGCTAGGGGTACACCACCGTATCATCACAGGCTTTTCGGTAAACCTGGGCTTTGATGGCCTCAGTGTAGCTATCCTGGGACAGGTCCATCCTATTGGTGTGGTTATCGTGGGAATGTTGATTGCAGGTGTTCGCCTAGGAGCACAGCTTGGCTTGCAGATCCAGATGGGTATCCCGCGCGAATTGGGTGGCACAGTGATCGCTTTGATCATCCTGTTCGTGGCTGCAGAAAAATTCTTCCAGAACAACATTGATACTTTCCGCCAGTTCTGGGAACGCATAAGGCCTAAAGAGCCAGTCGGCGAGTTAGGAGAGGATTAAACATGGAAGATATTCTTGGATTACTTACCCCCGCCCTGCTGAACAGCAGCATTCGCCTGGCAACCCCTATCATCCTGGCAGCTTTGGGAGGCGCGATATGCAATCGTGCTGGTGTACTCAACCTTGCGCTGGAAGGCAAGATGCTGCTGGGTGCATTCCTGGGAATCCTGGGCGCTTTCTTCTTCGCCAATACATACATGGGCGTGCTGGTAGCCGTAATGGCTGGTGGATTGCTGGGCGCTTTCTTCGCCTTTGTGTACCTGAAATACGATGTAAACCTGATCATCCTGGCTATCGCTATCAACTTGCTGATCCTCGAGCTAACCGTATACATGATGCGTATCCTGCTGGGTAACGTGGGCACCTGGTCCGACCCCAGCATTCAAAAATTGCCTGACATTGAGATCCCGATCATTCAGGATATCCCTGTTTTTGGTGACATTGTGAGTGGCTACAACATCATCGTTTATCTGTCTTGGTTCCTGGCAATTGCAGGCTACGTGGTCTTGTTCCACACAAAGTTCGGGCGCCACATACGGGCGGTAGGAGAAAACCAGGACGCAGCCGAAGCAGTAGGCATCAACTCACGACGCATACAGCTTTTTGCCCTGGTGATCAGCGGCGCACTGGCCGCGTTAGGTGGCGCCTTCCTCTCCATTGGACATCTCACCCTGTTCACTCGTAATATGAGCAACGGGCGCGGCTGGATCGGCGTGTCTGCTGCCTTATTTGGTTTTAGCCATCCCATTGGGGTGTTCCTGGCAGGCTTGTTCTTTGGCTTTGCAGATGCCTTTGCTGTGCGCCTGCAAAATGTGACTGATCTGCCCCCCAGCCTGATCCAGGTGTTACCGCATTTTGCGACCCTGTTTGCCCTGGTGCTGGTAGCCTTGCGCGAGAAGCTGTCGCTGTATATGGCAAAACGAAGGTCAAGCGCGGCGTTACGTAGCGGGTCTGAGGCCGCAACTGCCGACTAATTTCATGCAATAAGCTCAAATATGAAACGGCCTGCCGCTTGGTGGGCCGTTTCTGAATACAGGTATGACCAAGATACTGATCGATACAGATGTCAGTCTGGGGACGCCTAAAGCCGAGATAGACGATGGCGCGGCTCTCCTCGCGCTTTTGAATACGTCTGCAGAAATCCTGGGGATCAGTACAGTGTATGGCAACGTACTGATAGAAGATGTAAACAGTAACTTGCTTCGTTTGTTGAAATACACCGGGCGGGAGGACATTCCTGTTGCACAAGGAGCGGTTGAAGCCCTGGTTGAAGACGAGGAATGGCTGTCTTTCCTGGCAGAGTGGCAATCACAATATGGGGGCACCCCTGAATGGGACGGTGCAAGGCCAACACAATCTGCTGTAGATTTAATAATTGAGGTCGTGGGACAAAACCCCGGCGAAGTCATTATCCTGGCCTTAGGGCCACTCACCAACCTTGCATTAGCCTTACAGCAATCCCCGAAAATCGTGAAACAAGTAAAAGAAGTAGTGATGATGGGTGGATCGTTGAATGACGTGGAGGAGGCGGAGTTCAATATCCGCAATGACCCTGAGGCTGCCGAAATGGTGCTGCAAGCTGGCTGGCCCATCCGTATGTTGGGGCTGGAGATCACACGTCAGGCTTTGTTCACTCGCGAAGATTTTGCTGACCTGCAAGCAGGCAACCCAGCGGTGACTTTGCTGCAAGAACAAGCCAAGCAATGGATCCCGATCGTGGAAGCACAGGGTTGGGAAACTGGGGGATGTTCGCTACACGATGCTGTTGCTGTCGCGGCGTTATTCAAACCAGAACTATTCCAGTTCATGCCCGTTGGTGTTGAAGTAATTACGGATAGCAATGAAGTAAGGGGAGCAGTGCAAGTGGAAAAGGAAGTACGCGGCAGCCATATCCAAATGGCTGTCGATATTGATGCACAGGCCTGCCATGCCTGGATCAAACAACAAATACAAGGGCAAATTCTATAAAACTCATTTCTACGGAGGTACGACCATGGAATTCCACATTCTCGCCGAAGCCAAAGACATCTCTCGTTACGTATTCTGTCCCGGTAGCCAGGCCCGCGCCAAACGCATCGCGTCTTATTTCGACGATATGCAGTTGATTGATGACAACCGCGGCATCGTGGTTTATTCAGGCCTGTATAAAGATGTCTTCATGACCGTATGCGGCACAGGTATGGGTGGCGCGGTAGTTGGTATTGCCCTGGAGGAATTAGCCCATCTAGGAGCTGACACATTTATCCGCGTGGGTTCCTGCGGGGTCTTCCAGGAAGGGCAAAAACCCGGTGACATTATTATCGCTACAGGGACATTCCGGGCAGGAGGCACAGCCAATGCTTACCTGCCGCTGGCCTTCCCAGCCGTACCCACCTTCAACATCCTACGCAGTTTGGTTGAAGCGGCCGAGCGCATGGACGTCGAGCACACCGTCGGTGTGGGTATTGCCGGGGATGCTTTTTATGCTCCCAGAGATCCAGATGCACGCGATTTCCTGGTGGATGCCGGGGTGGTTTCTGTTGAAATGGAAAGCGATGCTCTCTTCATCATCGGGCAATATCGCGGCTGGCGCACAGGCGCGCTCTACACTTCTGACGGCGCGCCAGGCGAGATCAAACCGACCTGGGGTGAAGAGGCTTATAAAGAGGGCGAAGGCAAGTGCATTGAGGTGGCATTGGAGGCGATGCTTGAGATCGCCAAGAAGGATGCTGCTTAGTTAGAACTTGCTCCTTAAAGCAGCAAAGCGTTCACGTAAGCCAAAGGCATTTATACGGAATAAATGTTGGCCAGCCATAAGCAGGGCCATGACTGCCAGCATCACATTACCCAATTCACGCGGAATACCGGCCTGAATTTGTAATCCGTTTAGCGCGCCGAGGCGCACACCGCCAACAAAGATCGCGGCCAGTACGATGCCCAGAGGATGGCTTTGACCTAGCAAAGCCACCAGGATACCGTCGAAGTTCTCATCAGCAGAGAAGCCCACCAGAAAACGGTAGTGTACCCCCAGCACTTCGATAGCACCAGCTAGCCCTGCCAGTGACCCGCTAAATAACAGCGCCAATGTGACCGTGCGCAGTTCCTTATAACCGCCATATCTGGCAAAGCCCGGCGCTTGACCGACCATGCGCTGACGATAGCCAGCCGCAGAAGACCACAAATACAAGTAAACAATAACCACCGCTATAAGCGCAATGAAGAAACCTTGATTGAGTTTGGTGGCTGGGGCTAATGTACTTAATTGAGCCGTTTGATTGATGGTACCAAAATCTAAAGGGACAAAACCAACCAGAAAACCAGCAACAGCATTCAGTACGATGCTGGAAATGATCTCATTGACGCCAATACCGACTTTGAGCAACCCAGGAATAACGCCCCATATCGCCCCGGCGACAGCAGCGGCTAATAATGCCAATAAGGGGTGCCAGCCAGCCGGGAGAGTTTGATAGGCTACCCAGGCGGCAAAGCCTGCCCCAAGCACCATCTGACCTGCTTGCCCAATACTAAAAACACCCGCCCGAAAAGCCACGGCGGCAGATAGCCCAGCCAGCATCAATGGTGTAGCAAATTGCAGTGTCGTCCAGAAAGAACAGTTATCTAATTGCCCGCAGCCAAAACCAGCTGTGAGTAATAAGCGATATGAGCGAAGAGGTGCTTCCCCCGAGAAAAGTAAAAAGAGCCCCCCGGCCAGTAGACCAACCAGGGCTGCTAATACGGGTCGCCACAATTTGGAACCGGAGAAGCGGTCGCTGGTCAGTACCGAGATATAACTTTGGGAGCCTTTCATGCAGGTTTCACTATCACAGCATCAGAGGCCATGGTGCCCGCTTCACAAAGCAAAGCAACTGCACCACCATCAAAAGGATCATCCTTGTCCTCAACACTGAATACATGCTCTCCATCTACCCAGGCATCCAGTTGACCATCTACGCACTGCAAGCTGAATTCATAATGGTTGCCAAAGTCAATTTTAAGGTCTTTTTCAGCCAGGATGAGCTCTTCACTATGAAGTCTTTTTACTAATCGCGCTTGTCCCTGCTCTGTAAGCAATAAGGCATAATAGCGACGCATGCCCTGCACCATCACGCCCAAACCTGCTGACTTTGCCAGGTCAACACGAATGTTAGCTGAGCCCTTATAGTCCTTCCACTGGCGCGTACCCTGCATCAAGAGACCACGGCCTTCGTTCTGCACAAGGCGGTAGGTGTCCTCCCAATAATTATCGAGTTGGTCAACCCCATTGACCCAGGCGCGTTGCCACATCTGCCCGGCCTGATCTGGCTTACGAAGGACTATGTCGGGAGGGCCATGCCAGCCCAGGTAATCGAGGTAGAGTGTTCCGGCAGTAGACCCATCACTCGAAATTTCGAGACCTATTGAAACGATAGGGACGCCTTCCGGCGCTTCTATGCTCCAATCCAATTCTATGTCAGTATCAGGCTGAAGCGTGGATTCATCTGCATAGATGATTTCCAAGTAGTCATCCGCTCCGTAGTATTGGATAAACAGCTTGACCTGGATGGCAGCCTGGTTTTTGGCATCTGCAACCATGCGCGCCTTGACCTGCTGCCCGGAATACAAAGTTGGCGAGGCCAGCAATGGGTAGATCGACTCTTTGCTGGCTTCTGGAGGGATAAAAGTAGGTGTATGGGCCTGTATAGCATCTTCAGACGAAAGCGCTTGGAAACGGATGGCAAGGCTACGTTTACCTGAAAGGCTATGCCCCACTACATTCTCCAACTCAGCGGGGGCCTGTCCCTTCGAAGAAACCTGAAATCCCTGCAACGCGCCGGGTAATTCAAAATGAAAACGGGCCGCATCCTTTGGATTTAGAGGAGCTTCACCAGCAAGTTTGCCAACCAGGTTAGCAAGAATGTAACTCTCCTGCACAGCATCTGAAATGGCGCGCCCCCCATCGGCAGAAGAGATGTACAGGCGATCGGCAATTGGCTGGCGCAAATCTGGATGGGCATCAATGCCAGTCAGGCCATTTTTGATGCCCAATAGACAACCCAAATTGCCTCCATTGCAATCGGTATCCCAACCGCTTGTATTAGTTATCATCAGGGACTTTTTGAGATCATCTTCTCCATACAGCAAGCCCAGGAGGATGAGGGCATGGTTGGGCACGATGTGGCAGTTGCCGCCGTACTTGTCATAGCCATAGTTATCAGCAATATGCTGCCGGGCGATGCGCCAATCTTCTTCTTTGGCATGCCAGTTTCGTACATCCTCTACCAGTCGCGGCATCAAAGCATCGGAGAGTATTAAACCAAGAGCGGTATCCAAGAGTGTATTTGTATCATCCTCGACAAAGGCCATGGATTGCATGGCAGCCAGAAGTTGGGCGGCGTAAATGGCTTCGCCATCATGGCTAACGCTGGCAGCCCGCCCCGCAAGGTCTGCGGCCATCTCCGGGTCACTAGGGACAACCATGGCCCAACTGTCAATGAAAATCTGTGAGCCGATCTGCTGGGCGACAACAGGGCCATTGAGAGCGATTGAGCCGCTGGCAGGTGCGGAGATGCCCTGCTTCAAACGCAGATAGGCTGTATGTTCTGTTGAATTGCCCAAACCTCCCCACCAGAGGATCGTGCGGTTCTCAATCAGGTAATTGAGCCAGGTCTCGCCGATGTCGGCGGGGGTGATGTCCAATCCGCTGGCGTGGTCTTCAAGGGCACGGATAAAGGTGAAGGTGCCGCCGATGTCATCATCGGTAACGATCAATTGCTGGTCAAGCTGCTCGTGGATATAGCTATCGATCTCCCCAAAGCGTTCGTTGATGCGCTCATAGGTCCAGCCCTCGACAGGACGGCCTAAATACACCCCGATAAGTTTGCCTAACACGCCGGCATAGACGCGTTCCAGATAATCGGTTGGCAAGGGCATGGTCAGGCTAAACCTGCTTGCTCCAAACCCCGGTCCACTCGGGTAAACGCGCCCATTGGTTCTGACGGATGGTCTCGGCTAACTCGGGACCAAAAAAGAATTCCGTGCGTGCTACAGCCTCTTCGACGCTCTCAAATTGGTAATCGGTTTGTATTGTGTCGCGGGAATATCCCCACTCACCTTCCAGCCAGGTGTAATACTCGGCCAGTTCCTCATTGGGAGGTGCAGGTTCGAGCGCGCCGGTGGTGAGCGTTTCGATGATGATCAATGTGCCGCCAGCAATCACCACACGTTCCATATCACGTAAGATCTTGCCGATCTCCGCTTGCCAGTTATCTGCATACCAGCCACGCAAATGGCCGATAGCCCAGCCAGCCATAACAACATCTGCCCAGCGAGTGTGGAATGGTAAATGACGATTATCACCACATACAAGCGGCCAATCCCCTCCAACTTCCTGGCTCCGTTTTTGTTGTTCAAGCAGCATGGGAAAATTCAGATCAAAGGCAAGAATGTCTGCTACCTTCTCATGAAGCAGTAGAGGCAGGCGGCCTGTGCCTGATCCGAGGTCTAATACGCGCTTGCCTTCCAATGCCGTTGCCCTTTCGAGAGCAGGCACCAGGTTAGCTTCGACATCCTCCGGGGCGATCATTTCGTGATATTCTGTGGCGTTGTAAGCGTAAATCTTTTCAAAATGATCCATGTGATCTTCCTCTCGATGATAGGGCTGAATACATATTATATCGGCTCGCAGGATGCAACAAATGGAATATGACAGCAAACAAGTAGAACTGGAACGAGGGGTAGCGGGCATCCTTTGTGCGCCAAGCCTGGGTAAAGACACGCCCGCGGTACTCATGCTGCATGGTTTCGCCAGCCACAAGAATGAAGTGGGCGACCTGTTCAAGCTACTGGCAGAAAGCCTGGCAACTCAGGGCATCATATCGTTGCGCATTGATTTCCGTGGCTGGGGTGATAGCGCCGGGGATATGGCAGACACAACTGTAGATACACTACGGGAAGATACTAGGATAAGCTTAGAATACCTTGCTCAACTTGAAGAAACGGACGCATCGCGCCTTGGGTTGTTAGGCTTCAGCCTCGGAGGCGCAACTGCGGTGCTTACTGCCAGTGAACTCCCAGACCAGATAAAGTCGCTGGTTACCTGGTCCAGCGCGGGAGAGTTGGAAAAGGATTTTCGGCGTTCATTGGGCAATGCAGCATTTGAAACTACCCAGAGTGAAGGCGAAGTAGAAATTGATATGGGCTGGCGCAGTGTGAGACTAAAGAAAGGCTTTTTTGAAAGTCTATCTAACTACGCGCCGATTACAGCTATCCAGAATTATTTCGGGGCTTTTTTCAACGTGGCAGGCACAGAAGATTTTTCCGCCCACTACCTGGATACCTATTATGAAAATGCTGCCGGGGAAATAAAAGACCGGCTCCTAATTGAAGGAGCCGATCATATTTTCAACGTTCTAAATGATAGAGCACCATTTGCTGAACAGGCGCTACAAGCTACCAGTGAGTGGTTTTTAAAGACCCTTTAGGCCAGTAAATCTGGGTCCAGATCTTTGGCGTCAGGGAAGCTGGTTTGTGTGCCAGGGGCCTGCACACTGATGGCTGCAATCTTGTTGGCCCGGTGCATGGCATCCTGCAAAGGCTTGCCTGCTGCCAGGAAATAAGCCAGGCTGCCCACAAAGGCGTCACCTGCACCAGTGGTGTCTTTAGGCTTCACCGCTTCGGCTGCTACGTGTACAACTTCATCATCCGATACCAATAAACTGCCTCGCTCCCCTAATGTGAGAATGACCATTTTGCAGCCACGCTGCATAAGTACGCGCGCCGCAGCTTCAGCCTCTTCCATACTGGTTACCGGCATACCTGTAAGCAACTCGGTTTCAGTCTCATTTGGGCAAAAGATATCGCACAATCCATAAATTTCTTCAGGTAATTCTGCGCGGGCCGGGGCCGGGTTAAAGATGGTCTGCACACCCAATTCCTTGCCCAACCTCAAGGCGGCAAGATTAGTCTCCACTGAAATCTCCAATTGGCACACCAGCACCTGGGAGGCTGCAATGATCTCCCGTACTGCTTCAAGGTCATCCTGGTTGAGCACATCATTGGCCCCTGTCACAATAATGATCGAGTTATCGCCTTCGGGGTTGACGGCAATAGGTGCAACTCCTGAAAAGGCTTGATCCGTAAAGGTCACGCCCGTAGTGTCAATACCAAATGCCTCATAATTCTTATAAGTATCTTCGCCAAAGATGTCACGGCCCAACTTGGTGACCATGGCGACTTCGCCACCCAGCTTGGCAGCCATAACGGCCTGGTTGGCCCCCTTACCACCATAACCTATCGCAAATTGCGTGCCGTGCAGGGTCTCGCCGATCTTGGGCATACGGGGCACGTAGCTAACCAGGTCAATATTGGACGCACCGACAACGCAGATTCTTGGTGGGGTCATTGTGTATCTCCAATGGCAGAATAAGGCAATTTTACACCACTAGTCATCATCTACTACCCCTCTAAATGGTCTACAAAATGGGATCGGGCCAAGCCTAATGCTGCAACGGTCTTAGCATCATCAAAATCATTTCTATGCAACATCGCATACACTTCAGCAACAGGATATTGTTCCACCTTAATATATTCATCAATGTCTTGCTCAAGTGGGTCTGGGCGCAGGTCCTTTGCCAGATAGAGGTGCATATATTCTGTGGAATAGCCTGGCGCTAAATAGAAATTACCAAGGAATTCCAGCTTGTCAGCCGCCATACCGATCTCTTCACGGATCTCCCGTGCTGCACAGGCTTCCGGCTCTTCCCCAACCTCCAAAGTGCCAGCCGGTATTTCCAGGATCATGCCGCCCACAGCAGGTCGGTACTGCCGCACAAACCAGATGCGACCTTCATCGTCCACCGGCAGGATGGCTACCGCGCCATTGTGCTGCAACAGATCAAAGTAAGCTTCCCGGCCGGTTGGGAAACGGATGTGGTCCCGCCGGAGTTTGAAGACCCGGCTTTCGAACATATCGCGTGAATCCAGCAATTTAAAGTCCATCAGTTACCTCTGTAATCAAAATGAGGACACAGAATCTGTGTCCTCATAAACTTGTCTGTTGCTACCAACATCAAGGGATTTGTATCTTATCGCCTACTTTTGGAGTGAAATCAATGCCCTTGCTGTTTGCCAGGGCGATCTCTTCAGGATACACATCCCCAAATTTACAGGCTATTGAATAAAAGGTATCGCCAGAAACAACCGTATATTCAGTGGGATGGGGTGAGAGGGAGCGCTGCCCAGTGGCAAATTTGGCTGCGTTTTGGGGGATAGTCAGACTTTGGCCGGGGCTGACTACGCTTTGTAGCGTAAGACCATTAGCACTTAATAATGCGGCGATGTCGATGTCAAAGCGTCGCGCCAAGCAGAATGGAAACTCGCCCTTCCTCAAGGTATAGTTATTGGGCACCGTGGGATCAAACTTGGGCTCTACAATACCACCGTCACGCGGGTCTTCTTGAGCAGGAGGCTCAGGCTGAACTGCAGGGACCACAGCCACAGGTGTGGCAACCTCTTCCTCTTCCGGTGCTTTATCGATGGCTTCTGCCTGCTCAGTTTGGCTCGCAAAAATGGAGTCTATGGCCTCTGATCCCGACGTAGGAGAAGCAGGCGGAGGTGTAGATGCAGACTGTGTACAGGCCAGGGAAACTAACACGAGTAAGGCAACGATTGAAATGATGAGGTAGAGTTTCCTCATAAGGGTGGCTCCAAGTCGATTGTACGCAGGTAAAGAGATGCGGACACCCGAAAATCCAGATTGATTGCATACTAGCATAAGCCCGAATCAGCGTCAAGCGGGATAGCGACGCAATCTATTTTGTTTATTTATTACAAGAATTGTGCCAAAGAAAAAGGCTTCCCGCGAGCGAGAAGCCTGTCAGATTCATAGTTGTAGCAGTATTTTATTGGCGCAACATTGGGCGGAATTTGTAGCCATAGACCAGCATGCCACGATCTTCTACTGTAGAGCGCAGTTTACGCGTGACCATCTCAACAGGCATACCGATTTCAACATCATCCAAATCTACATCAGTGAGTTGGGCTGTAATGAGGCTGCCATCATCAAGCCTGACCATGGCAACGGGATAAGGAGCGAATTCCTGGTAGCCTTCGGGGGCTTCAAAGACGGTTGCAAACGAATAAATTTCACCGGTAATCGTCTCAGGTTGAGCGACCTGTTCTTCAAGATGGGGTTTGTGCCCGTTGCTGCTGGGGCCAACCACAGCAAGAACAGCCTCTGCCTGGTTTTCTGTTTGCAAGGCGTAGCGATGTTTCTTCAGTCTCCAATGTCGTGCAATGTCCATCATTTTCTCCTACTAGTCACAATAATCAGCGTATCTTACCTAGTCAAAACTATCAAAAACTCTCAAAAGGCTTAAGCATCCGAAGGATAACTTTGCAGCACATGAGTGATGGCTGTGGAACCCGGTCCACCCAGGGATTGAATTAGGGCAGTTTTTGCGCCGGGAACCTGATTGTCACCGGCTTTGTGGCGCAATTGAAGGGTAGCTTCAATCGCCTGGTACACACCGGTAGCCCCTCCGGGGTTGCCACGCGCTTTGAGACCGCCAAATGTGGTTACCGGCAATTCCCCATCAATGCCAATGCCACCATTTTGAGCCAGCTGCCAGCCCTGGCCTGCTTCGGCCAACCCGGCTGCTTCCAACGAAAGGGCGCTGTAGATCGAATAGGCGTCAAACAATTCAAACAAGTCAGCATCTTTAGGCTGGATATCAGCCTGTGCACAGGCACGTTCTACTGAGAGTCGCGCGGCCTCCAGGTTCAGGGGATTCTCACGATTGTGCAGGGCCAGTTTATCCGTCACCACGCTGGAACCACCGATATAGACCGGAGAGTGTTCAAAATCATCCGGCAGCAGATCGGGACGGGTCAATAATAAAGCCGCGGCGCCGTCTGCAGGCGGGGCCACGTCAAACATATTGAGCGGTTCTGCCACCATACCGGCCCTGGCATAAGTTTCGGGCTTGATGGCACGCTGGAACATGGCATTGGGGTTGCCTGCCCCATTCGCATGGGCATTGACCGCAAAACCTGCAAAGCCGTCCTGGGGCACATCATACTCGTGCAAATAGCGGCGCATCAGCATAGCAGCCTGGGCAGTCATAGTCAGTCCATGCACTGCTTCAAAATCGGCATCCAGGTTGGTGGCGAAAGCCGCTTCGGTTTCACCCGGCAACTGGTCGCTGAGCTTCTCAACGCCCAGTACCAGGGCAGCTTCAATGGCCCCGGAGGCCACAGCCAGGTAAGCAACACGCAAAGCCATAGCGCCAGAGGCGCCCCCCGCTTCGACAGTAGTGGCTTCTACATTCTCCAATCCGGCATAGTCGGCGATCAAGCTGCCCAACTGGGACTGACGCGACAGTGTGGCAGCCAGCATATTGCCTACGTAAAGGGCCTCCGGTTGGATACCAGGGGCATCTTTGAGTACGGCTTCAATGGCAGTCCCGGCCAATTCACGGATAGACATTTCCCAATGCTCCCCCACTCTCGTTTGGCCGATACCGGCAATTACAACTTCATGCATCGGTTCAGCTCCTTATTTCATCACCAGTTTGCCGCGATAACGGGCATAGGTGGCATAGTCGATTTCAGTACGGCGCGATACATAATCTTGTGTTTTGGGCGCTTTGTCACGCCGCGTGAGGATGTTCTCGGTAACTCGCAAAGCCATGGCATCGGAACCAGCACCGGAACCGAAAGACACCAGCAAAATGCGATCGCCGGGTTCAGCCTCATCCAGGATGGCACTCAGGCCGATGATGGCTGCCCCAGAGTATGTGTTGCCGATCTCGGGCACCAGCAAACCGGTCTTAACCTGCTCCGGCTGGAAACCCAATTTGGCGGCGGCGCGCTGTGGGAATTTTGTATTGGGTTGGTGCACCACGACGAATTTGTAGTCTTCCGGGGTGGTGTTGGTGGCTTCCATCAAGGCGCTTCCGGCCTGGTGAATGTGCTTGAAGTAAGCCGGTTCACCCGTAAAACGGTTGCCGTGTTCGGGGTACTTTTGATAAGCACGCCGCCAGAAGTCGGGCGTATCCGTTACGAATGAGTAGGAAGCCTCTATCACGGCCATAGCTTCTTCAGCAGGGCCGATGATGTAAGCCGCCCCACCCGCACCTGCCGTATATTCCAGGGCATCACCTGGGCGGCCCTGAGCGGTATCCATACCAATCGCCAGGGCATAATCTGCCATACCCGACCCCACCAGCCCCATGGCTGCCACGATGGCTTCCGTACCGGCCTTACAAGCAAATTCCCAATCGGCCGCCTGGGTGTTAGGCACGGCACCAATCGCTTCCGCCACGATGGTTGAAGTGGGTTTGACGGCATATGGGTGCGATTCCGAACCGACCCAAACAGCACGGATGTCCGTCGGTGCAATACCTGCACGCGATAGAGCATTGCGGGCGGCTTCCACCGACATGGTAGCTACATCTTCGTCAGGCCCCGGCACGGATTTTTCTTTGATGGGCAAACCTGCATTACCACCGGTCCACACCCGCGATACCTCGCTGGCAGGCAAACGGAAACGCGGCACGTAAGCCCCGTAGCCCACGATCCCAACAGCTCGTTCGGGGATCAACAGATCATTTTGATCAACCATTATTGGCTCCATTCCTTCATCAATTCTTCGGCGCGGTCGATGCGCACAGTTTTTTCATTTACAAGTTGGCTAGCCAGTTTATCCACTTGCTCCCCTTCAGCCCCGGCTGCAATCGCCACCTGACGGGCGTGCAAGCCCATGTGGCCGCGTTGGATGCCTTCCGTAGCCAGAGCGCGGATAGCAGCCAGGTTCTGGGCAAGCCCCACGGAGACAATGATCTCGGCCAGTTCGGCCACGGTGGTGACCTGCATGAGCTTTAGTGCGGCGCGCGCCGTGGGATGTACTTTGGTGGCCCCACCCACAATGCCGACAGCCATAGGCATTTCAAGAGTGCCAACAAGATTGCCTTCAACATCAGTGCCCCATGTGCTGAGAGAGGTGTACTTACCATCGCGGGCAGCATAGGCATGCGCTCCGGCTTCGATGGCACGCCAGTCATTGCCTGTGGCCAACACCACTGCGTCCACACCGTTCATGATGCCTTTATTGTGTGTGGCCGCCCGGTAGGGATCGGCAGCAGCAAAGGCCCAGGCTTCGATAATGCCATCACGCACTTCTTCAGCCGTGTAGTCACCAAAGGCCAAGTCTTCTAACGGTACAGTACAACGCACACGTGCCAGACGGCGGTCGGCCAGATTGGAAAGAATGCGTAAGTGCACGCGCCCACCGGTGATGGCTTCCACCTGGGGGGCCAGGCGTTCACAGGCCGTATTGACGGCATTGGCACCCATGGCATCACGCACGTCGTAGATCAGGTGCAGCACCAGGAATGCGCCGATAGGCGAATCTTCAATGATGCGCACTTCCAGGTCGCGCGGCCCGCCACCCAGCTTTTTGAGGATGGGGTCGATCTCGCCAGCTTCGGCCAGCAATTCAGTCTTCTTTTCCAGGATGGCCAGGCGCGCAGTTGCAGGATCATTCACGTCCAGCAACTGCATTTGCCCGATCATCTCCGGTTGGCTGGTATGGGCGGTAAAACCGCCGCCAGCCCGGACCAGTTTAGCCATAAATGAGGCCCCAGCAACGACAGAAGGTTCTTCTACCGCCATGGGCACGAGTACGTCGCTCCCGTTGACCAGGAAGTTAAGGCCAATCCCAAGCGGTAAATTATGGGTACCGACCACATTTTCGATCATGTGGTCAGCTTGTTCTACATCCAGGCCACCATCACCTGCCAGCGCGCTGAACTCTTCCGGGCTGAGGAGCTTGCCGGGATCCAGTTGGGCGCGGCGTTCTGCAAAACTAAGCTTGTAGAAACCGGGGCGACGGGAGTTGTATTCAGTATTTGACATAGGCCAAATTCACGCAAATATCCTATAGTACAGGACACAATATAATTTCATTATTCTCGCAAAAACTATCAAAGTTTTGCAATGCTTCAAAAGCCCCCAAAAAGCACTTGAGTGCACTGGACCTCATAAAAACAGACCGCTCACATCATATTTTCTAGTATAGGAGGAGGTTCGCCTATCCGTTATACTTGACCAAAATCTATGCATTCACCAAAAATGTTCTAAGAAAGGGTCGCGTATGGCTAATTTATCCTTCATCGAAATCATTTATTGGGCTTCGGCCATCATTGGTGGCACGCTTTTCATCTTCCGTGCAGTGCTGTTTTTCATTGCGGGAGACGTCAGTGACGTGGAAGGCACCGACGGTTTTTTTGAAGCCGGAGATGTCGATATATCTGACGGAAGTACTGAAATCCATCATGGTGACACTGACCTGAGCTTCAAACTCCTGTCACTACAAAGCCTCACCGCCTTCTTCATGATGTTCGGCATCTTTGGGCTGGCGTTTGTGGCTGCCGGTTGGGACGTGATCTGGACAGTCTTCGGGGGCGCGGCGATAGGTGTGTTTGCCATGTGGGTGCTCGGCCTGATCTTCAACACTATGATACGGCTGCAATCCGAGGGCACCATCGATATAGAGAATGCTATCGGGGAGACAGGCACGGTGTATTTGACAGTACCGGCCAATGGCAGTGGGCAAGTTCAGGTCAGCGTCCAAGGTAGTCTAAAAGTGTACGACGCTATATCTGGAAACAAGAAAAAACTCGCCACCGGCGAAAAAATTAAAGTTGTGGGTGTTGTCACCGGCAACACCTTAATTGTCGAAAAGCTTATCTAATTCTCTACCGGAGGAAATAATGGACAATGCTTCAGTATTAATAGTTTTTGGGGTAGTTGCGTTTGCCCTGATGGTGTTCTTCACCATCATCTACCTGACCAGCCGCTATAAACGCTGCCCGTCCGACAAGATCCTTGTGATCTATGGTCGTGTGGAAAAAGGACGCTCGAGCAAGACCTTACACGGTGGTGGCAAGCTCGTGTGGCCACTCATCCAGGACTATGCTTATCTGAGCCTGACGCCCATGACTATCAGCATCCCCCTGGAAGGCGCGCTGTCTTTACAAAATATCCGCATCAACGTGCCCAGTACCTTCACCGTGGGTGTAAGTACAGTCCCCGAGATCATGACCAACGCTGCGGAGCGCCTACTGCATCTGCCGCCTGGTGAGATTGAAGAAATGGCCAAGGAGATCATCTTCGGTCAACTGCGCCTTACAGTAGCATCTTTGACGATTGAGCAGATCAATCAGGACCGAGAAAGTTTCCTCGAGTCCGTGCGCCATAACGTGTCACCTGAACTCAATAAGATCGGCCTGTACCTGATCAATGTGAACATCACGGACATCACGGACACGTCCGAGTACATTGATAGCATTGGTAAAAAAGCCGCTTCAGAAGCCATCAACGTTGCTGTTGTTGATGTGGCAGAAAATGAAAAAATGGGCGCGATTGGTAAAGCTGACGCTAACCGCGAAAAAGATATCCGCGTGGCCGAGAATGTCGCCGAAGCTGAAAAGGGCCGCAAAAGGGCGGAAGCCGACCAGCGTATCTTCGTGCAGGAACGTGAAGCCGAAGCTGTCAGTGGTGAGAATACAGCCAAGGCCAATATTGCCATCTCCAACGCTGACCTGGCAGTGAAAGAAGCCGAGGCAGAACAGCAGGCCGAAGTTGCCAAGCGCCAGGCTGAAGCCGAGATCCAGCGGGCCGAGTACCTGGCCGAGCAGGAGCGGCTCAAGGCCGTTGAAGTGGTGCGCGAAGAAACCGAAAAAGCTAAGGTCGAGATCGCAGCTGAGGCCGAAGCTGAACGAGTGCGCCGTGTGGCCAAAGGTGAAGCAGACGGGGTCCTCATGAAGTATGAAGCTGAAGCCGATGGTATGCGCAAGCTGCTGGAAGCCAAGGCAGACGGCTATGCCAAACTGATCGACAGCGCTGACGGCGACGCTAAAGCAGCCGCTACCCTGTTAATGATCGAGAAGATGGAAGAACTGGTCGAAAAGCAGGTCGAGGCCATCAGCAACCTCAAGATCGATAAGATCACTGTGTGGGATGCCGGTTCCGGAAACGGTCAGGGCTCCTCCACAGCGAACTTCGTATCGAACTTCGTCAAGAGCATCCCTCCCTTGCAAGACATTTCTTCGATGGTAGGCGTGGAATTGCCTGAATATCTGGGCAAGCTCGCTGATGAAAAAGTTGTAGACGGCAATAGCTCGTCGGAAGAAAAGGAAACGGAGAAATAGAACCTATCGTTCATAAAAGGACAGGGTTACTCCTGTCCTTTTTGTTTTAATCAAACCGCAGATAAACACGGATGAACACAGATAATATGTGATTCTTTGATTACAATCCTTTTCAAATGACGGAAATCATCAGCAGTCGCCAGAACGCTAAAGTAAAACAGGCGCGCAGCCTGCGCCAGAGAAAGAACCGCGCCAGTCTGGGTCTGTATTTAGCTGAAGGTTTACATCACATTGGAGCAGCAATAGAAGCGGATGCTCCAATAGCCTATTTGCTTTATGCCCCCGAAATATTGAATAGCGATTTTGGCAGTGAACTGCTGGCCCAGGCAAAGCAGCAAAAAGTGGATAGCTTCCCAGTGAGTGCGGACGTTTTCGCCTCCATCGCAGAAAAAGACAATCCACAGGGCGTCCTGGCTGTGGTTCGACAGCAACCCCACAAACTGGATGAGTTTTCTCCAGCCAACCTCGGCTGGGGAGTAGCTCTTGTCGCCCCACAAGACCCCGGCAATGTCGGTACGATCCTGCGCACAATGGATGCGGTGGATGCGGATGGTCTTATTTTGTTAGATGGCGGGGTTGACCCGTACCACCCCACAGCCGTGCGGGCCAGCATGGGGGCCTTGTTCTGGCACCCGCTCATCCAGGCCAGTTTTGAAGATTTTGCGGTCTGGGTAAAGGTGCATGACTATCATGTATATGGCAGCTCTGCCAAAGCCAGGCAGGATTATCGCCAGGTCGAATACCAGAAACCTGCCATCTTGCTGATGGGCAGCGAGCAAAAAGGGCTGACACAAGAACAAGTTGAGATTTGTGAAAAGGTTGTCAGACTGACGATGGAAGGGCACGTGACCTCTTTAAACCTGGCCGTGGCAACCAGCATCCTTTTATACCAATTTCACCAAATGAAGTGAGGATACATGTACCAACTCAATATCGGTTTTCTCCATCCGGGGGCCATGGGCATCTCTTTAGCGGCCAGCGCACAGAATTCAGGCCACAAAGCATACTGGGTCTCGGAAGGACGCAGCCAGGATACCCGGGAGCGCGCCGAGAAACATAACCTGACAGATGCCATGACGCTGGCCAACCTGTGTGAAGAGTGCGACATCATTGTCAGCATCTGCCCGCCGGACGCGGCGGAAGATGTTGCCAAACAGGTTGTGGATGGTGGATTTAGTGGTCTTTATGTAGACGCCAATGCCATTGCCCCACGGCGCGCCCAACGCATTGAGGAAATACTGTCAAAGGCGCAGATCAACTTTGTGGATGGTGGCGTGATCGGCGGCCCAGCCTGGGAACCGGACTCAACTTACCTGTATCTGTCCGGGGACAGCGCCGAACAGGTCGCAGCATGTTTTGCAGCCGGGCCTCTGGCCACTGAAGTCCTGGATGGGGGCATCGGCAAAGCCTCTGCGCTCAAGATGTGTTATGCGGCCTACACCAAAGGCACTTCGGCCCTGTTGAGCGCCATCCTGGCAACAGCAGAAAACCTGGGCGTACGTGGGGACCTGGAAAAAGAATGGGCCCGCGATGACGAAGACTTTGTCGAGAAAACCAATCACCGCGTTAGGAGAGTCACGGCCAAAGCCTGGCGTTTCGCCGGGGAGATGGATGAGATCGCCAGCACCTTTGCAGAAGCCGGATTGCCCGATGGGTTCCACAAGTCAGCAGGAGAAGTTTATCGCCGCAGTGCTCATTTCAAGGGGACAGAAGAGCTCCCGGAACTCGTGGACGTATTGAAAAGCCTGACCCAGAATAAGTGAAATTCGCAAAAAATATCAAGGACATTTGTTTCATTTGCTTTATGCTTAGGAGTTGATGTTCCCTGTGCGTCCAGAAACTGCCGAGAGATACCAGGAAAATATGCTGGATGTGCTTTTGCACATTGAAGCCAACCTGACGCGCGAACTCCCCCTGGAAGAACTGGCCGAAGTGGCCGGTTTTTCACCGTATCATTTCCATCGTATCTTCAGCGAGTTGCAGGGCGAAAAGGTAAAGGAATACATCCGTCGTTTGCGTCTGGAACGAGCCGTGTACCGCCTCAAGGTCAGTGGCGACAATGTGCTGGACATCGCGCTGGAGTCGGGCTTTAAAACACACGAAAGTTTCACGCGCGCCTTCAGCGAGCGTTTCGATCTAGCCCCTTCTGAATTCCGCAGTTGGTTGGAAGGTTTTCGGACGCTGGCAGGCGGCAAGGATTTCAGCCTGGCCCTGGCGGGTTTAAGCAACGATAACCCATTAGAAGCAGTCAACAAACAAGCACAAGTAGTAGTTGAACAACAAAAACAGCCTGGCATGAACATGGCTTTTGTGCGCTATACAGAAAGTTATGAAAGTGTATTTTCAGAGGGTTTCCCCCACCCCTGGGAGCCTCTATTTGATTGGGCAGAGATCAAAGGTTTAGATAAAGAAAGCCTAAACTTAATTGGCATCTGTCACGATGACCCATTGCTTACGCCGCCTGAAAAGATACGCTTTGATGCTTGCATCGAGGTAGATAAGTTGGAAGAACGCCAGAATAAGGTCAACTTTAAACGCCTGGAAGCAGGCATATGTGCCGTGCGTAGCCATAGCGGCGGGCCAGAAGAGATCGCCAACACCTATGGAACTATCGGCTTAGAGTGGCTTCCGCATGAAGGCTACTGCCTGAGTGCTGCGCCGCCTTTCGAAATCTACACGTATGAGTGGGTCGAAGGCAACCCCCAGCGCCAGGACACAAAAGCTTTTATCCCTCTGGAAGAAGTCCCGCACTAAGGAGACAGCATGGCAGGATTTGAACTCAGCACAACCATCAAACGCCCCATTGAAGATGTCTTTGCATTCATCAGCAACGTGTGTGTTGGCGTAGAGATCATTGATGAGATCATTGCCTGCGAGAAACTGACCGAGGGACCTATCGGCCTGAACACGCGTTTTCTGGAAACCCGGCTGGTCAACGGCAATGAAGCCCAGGCCGAACTGGAGATCATGGCCTACGAACCACCCCACAAAGTTACCGTCGGTGGGGAGATGGATGGCGTCGAAAGTCTTTACCACTACACATTGACACAAGATAGCGATAGCACACTATTACATTGGGAAGCTGATATCCGAGCACAGGGTTTACGACGCTTAGTGCTACCGATCTTAGTGGGCTTCCTGAAAACAGAAGATGCTAAACACCTGGAGAAGGTGAAACAGGCGCTGGAGAAGTAAACATTATCTCCAATCAATAATGCTGGCCCCTGACAATTGATCTATTCTTTGTATTTCCCAAGTGTCAATCCTTAAAAACCAGACTTCTTCAGAAAATACACCGGGCTCATCATCCGGTTCCCTCTTTAAGCTATTGATCAACAAATAATCTGAATTCGGGGACCAAAACATGAGTCCAGATGAAACTATCGGAAGTTTACGACCTGGGCCTCCATCTGCTGGAATTAGCCAAATTCCTCTTTCTTTAGGATTCTCTGCCAGCGCATATAATGCAAGCCATTTGTCATCAGGACTCCATTCAGCCGCTAAAGGCCAGCCATCCACCCCTAGCGGGAGGTAGCTATGCAATATACTCGCATTGGTTGATTCGAGTTCGATGATAATCAGGGATATATTCCAGCCCTTCAACGAATCATCACCCTCGATACCGGCGATCCAGGCAATGCGCGTCCCATCATGTGACCAGGCCGGGCTTGCTATTCGTTCAATTTCTCCAGGCAATTGACCTCGAGGGATTTCCAACTGATTTACACCAGAATTCATGTCATAGACCAAGGGTTTGTCAGGAAAACCGCTGAACGCAAATTTCCGGCCGTTCGGGGAAAAGGAGGGACCTGAAGAAATTTCCTCAGATAAAACACTTATCTCACCACTTCGAATATTTAATGTAGACGGGCTTCCGAACGAATAAGGGGCACCATATACACCCATGAGTACGGTATCGGTCCGCCCGGGCCACCACATGGCCCCGCCTTCAAATTCTTCTTCGTCACCGCTTGTATTGGTCAGGTTCCTGGATGTACAGGATTGATGATCCATCAGCCACAGATTCCACTCCTCAACAAAGAGGGCATAACGCAAATCAGAGGATACATTTCTTGAAGCAAAACAATCATAGAGTTGCTGACTATTCCCTTCATCATCAATCGTCCAGATAGTGTCATCAATTCCGTAAAGCAAACCACTCAATAACCGCATATCCGTTTCAGCCAGCAACGGAACTGTGGGCGTTGGTTTGAAGGTGGGGGTTGGCGAAGCAGTGGACTGAGGGGGACGTGTATTTGTAGGCGAAGGCGTGGCTGTTGGAGATGGTGTTTCTGTGTGAACTGCAATGTCGGTATCATTAATTTCAACCAGGGCACAACCAGCAATAATCCCCGTAACAAAAACCATCAACAAGATTTGAATAAGTCTTCTCTTGGTCTGCATTTGTAAATTGCTCATTTTCTCTCCCTTGCCGCGAAACTGCAGCCTTGCAAAACAGCAAACTTAATTGCCGGGTGGGAACATGACGGCAATAGTGCTGATACGCTGGACAAAGTGAAAAGGTGTATGCTATAGCTAGCTTTTTCAAAGCTTCAGCCTCTCTTCCTCCTTCACAAAAACGCTCTCATTGCAGAGCGTTTTTGTGTTTTCCAAATTGACCCGTGCATATGGGGATGATAACATTCCCGCATGAACTACGCTCCCCTATGGCGACGGCTCGTTGCCTACTTCATTGATGGTTTGATTGCCTTTGGTGTGGTGCTTGTCATCCTGCAAAGCCTGATCTTCCCCCTGCTTTCCGGCTCCTCGGAGAGTTTTATCTTTCGGGGCCCCGCATTGAAATCTATACCTTATTAACCATCTCCCTACCAGTATGGCTCTATTTTGCCATCATGGAAAGCCGCGGCAAGGGCGCCACTGTGGGCAAACGCTTACTAGGCATTCACGTCAAAACAGCAGATGGAGAAGTCTTGACTTTCACCCAGGCTTTGTCACGCACGATTATCAAATTGCTGCCCTGGGAGATCGCCCATATGGTCATCAACCTGCCGACTAACGCCTGGATCAACCCGGCAACAGGTGTAGTTGATCCTGCCAATGCGGTCATGGGGCCATTTCGTAGCGGCATTCTATTGTCAGTTTATTTGTTGGCCTTTGCCTACGTGGTCCTGGCGTGGCGCAGCCCGCAAAAGCAAAGTCTGCACGACCGCTTTATGGGCACGGTTGTGCTACAAAGTGAGTCTTAGGCGCGCGAATCCCATAAGGGTTCATCGATGCCCCTCTGTTGATTCTCATACCGCCCCATCACAAAAAGCGCATCCGATAAACGGTTGAGGTAGGCCTGGGTCAACTCACCCGGGTCTTCTTCTTGTGCAAGGGTAACTACAGCGCGTTCGGCCCGGCGGCAGATCGTGCGGGCAACCTGCAAAAAAGCCGCACCCGATGAACCGCCCGGTAGGATGAAATTCTCCAAAGGCCCCACTACTTCATTCAATTCATCGATCAACTCTTCCAGGGAATCTACGTGGCGCTGCTCGACGCGCGGCACTTCAAACTCCTTTTTGTCTTCTTCAGGAAAAGCCAGATCTGACCCCAAATTGAATAGTTCATTCTGGATATTGGGCAAACTTTGCATAAGCCGATCACTCAAGCCCTGTGCCATGGCCGCACCGATCATTGAATTCAACTCGTCAACTACGCCATAAGCATCCACCCGCACATGGTTTTTTGGAACACGCTGTCGCGTACCCAGCGAGGTTTCACCCTGGTCGCCTCCACGAGTATAGATCTTGGTCAAACGGGGCATGCAGCACCTCAACGTTACAGTTTTGATGGAATTATATCCCAGCCATAAGGTGCTGCTTACATAGCCCCTGCTTTTGCGTTATCATAGTTTTATGCGTCGTTTGGAAACCCTACTTTTGGCCGACCGAATCGTGGTCGCTGTACGCTGGCTGGGGCTCATCAGCCTGGCAGCCCTGGCATTTGCAGGCGATGAGGTTTCCACGGTGCTACAAACCCTGTTTTTTCTAGGTGGTGTGGGCAACTTCATCCTAACCGGGTTAACTCTCTTCCGAAGACGACTACCCAGCCACGAATATGTCAGCATCGCAGCAGATGTCATCCTGGCCTCACTCTTATTCCGGGTAAGTGGAACCATCAATGGCTCTCTGATCTGGGCGGGTTTACTCCCAGTGGTAACTGGCGCAGTTTATTATGCTGCACAGGGCGGGTTGCTCGGAGCCATGCTCAGTCTGATCGGCATGAGTGTTATGGCATTCTTCGATACTTCAGTATCTGAGACCTTACGAGCCTTCATTTTGCCCTCAATTGTCTTCCTTGGGGGTGGCCTGGTATTGGGCTTTCTAAGCCGCAACGCCAGCAATGAATTAAAGCAGCGCCTGTTGAGTGAGGTGGGCATCGGCGCACAATCACGACGTCTGGCGCGCAATCGTATCCAGGCGGTCTATGACATCACGGCCAAACTCAACTCCACCCTCAATTACTCGCGGGTCCTGGATCTGGCGCTGGATGTCAGCAATCAGGCCCTGGCCCAACCGGGCAGAGGTACCCCTCTTGTCAGCGCATTCTATTTATATAACGGTGGCATGCTTGAAGTGGGTTCTGCTCGCCGCTATACACCATCAGACATGCGCGTAACCTTACGCGGCAAACGTGGGCTGCTGGCCAGTGCCATCAATGCCGGTACACCGCGCTTCATGAAGAACCCCAGCGCAGACCCGGAGTTCCGTCGTATCGTGGCTCTCAGTAACTGCAAATCTGTATACTGCTACCCGCTAAAATCGGGGCTGGACGTTTATGGTGTGTTGATCTTCGGCAGCGAAGACGAAAACTATTTTGTCGAAGAAAATCGCGAGATACTTAACATCGTGGGCAGAAATGCCCAGGTGTCATTGCAGAATGCACGCCTCTACCAGGAACTCGAAGAAGAGAAGCAACGCATCATCCAGATACAGGAAGAGACCCAACAAAAACTGGCGCGTGACCTGCACGATGGGCCTACCCAATCTGTAGCGGCGATTGCCATGCGCGTGAATTTCGCCCGCCGTCTGATGGAACGCGACATCAACGCCACAGGGGAAGAGTTGTTCAAGATCGAAGACCTGGCCCGGCGTACCACCAAAGAAATTCGTCACATGCTGTTCACGCTGCGACCACTTGTATTGGAATCCTCAGGCCTGGTCCCAGCTCTCGAGTCGATGGCGGAGAAAATGGATGAAACCTACGAGCAAAAGGTCAGCGTGGAAGCCGACCCCGGCATCGATCAGCAATTGGAATCGCGCAAACAAGCCGTGGCTTTCTATTTAGTAGAAGAAGCGACCAATAACGCTCGCAAGCATGCCGAGGCCGAGCACATCTGGATCCGCATCAAGCCAGCGGGCGAAGACCTGGTGCTACTGGAGATCGAGGACGACGGCGAAGGCTTTGACTTGTCTGCCGTTGAAGCCACCTACGATGATCGCGGCAGCCTCGGCTTGCTGAACATGCGCGAGCGCGCGGAACTTATCAGCAGTGTCTTGCAAATTGACTCACGCCCCAAGCGTGGCACGCGCGTACGAGTGTGGATCCCCTTGACTGAAGCGGCCATTGAACGCATCAAAAATGCTTGATTCGCAACCTGCTCCAGATAAGTTGCGCTTTTGGCTACGGCTATGTGGTTTGCTGATCGGTTTCTTGTTTTTGGTGTGGTTGCCTTTTGAGGATGTGGATGTAGTCTATACGATATCCCTTGCCATCGCCGTTGGAGCCTGGTTATTGCTGCGGTTGATTTACCAAAAGCAATACCATCTTTGGCAATTTGCGCTCTCCGGTTCAGTATTCGGGTTACTGGTATCCCCTTTAGCTCTGACCTTGATGGCCTTCAAAAGCAGCCTACATGCCCACGGTTTCAGTGACTTTGCACTTCCCCAGATAAGAACTGTTTTGGCTGCAACCCCCTGGTTCATCCTGGGTGGCTTACTTCTGGGGCTTGCGATCTACACACTAAACCGGCCAGCATAAATGCCAACTCAAAACTCGATCTACTATTACGCTTCAAAAGGTGGCTCTGCCACTAAGCCACCTGTGGTACTCATTCATGGCGCAGGTGGTGACCATAGCCACTTTCCACACACCGTTCGTCGCTTGCCCGGTTACCGTATCTTTGCCCTCGACTTGCCTGCGCATGGCAAGTCCGGTGGATTGGGACAGCAAAACATTTCTGCCTACACCTGGCAGGTTCTGGATTGGATGCTTGACTTAGGCATCCCCCATGCGGTGTTTGTAGGCCATTCGATGGGTGGAGCAATTGCCCAGACCCTGGCGTTGGATCACACGGAACACGTGCTTGGCCTTGGTCTGTTTGGGACGGGGGCGCGCTTACGGGTCGGGCCAGAGCTGCTGGATAAACTCAGCCGGGAGAACACCTTTGAGGCCGCGGTAGACTTGATCAATTCTGGGTACTTCTCCGGGGAATTGGGACTGACCATCCCGGTCAATGTCCGCGGCAAATTAGCCAAAACCCGCCCTCCGGTCGTGCATGGTGATTATCTGGCCTGCAATGAGTTCGACCGCATGGAGGAAATCAAAAATATAAAAGTACCCACGCTGGTGGTGTGTGGCGAGAATGACCCTATGACCCCACCCAAGTATTCCCAATATCTGGCGGAAACCATCCCCAACGCAAAACTTGAACTCATTCCCAAATCCGCCCACTTGGCCATGCTGGAACAGCCTGACCTGGTAGCCAAAGTTTTAGAGAACTTTTTAGACTCCATCCCCTATTGAGGCGTGTCATCTCACAGATCGTATTTGGATTCCATTGGTTGCTCAACGCGGTGGCCTTCATCATCGAGTTGGTGTTTTGCATTCCCGTATTGGGACGCGCTGCTAAGTGGCTCTGGAATCTTGTTTTGTTGTTGCCAGGCATCATCAGTCTTATTGTTGATTTCATTCTAAACCTGGCCGGTATCCAACTCGAAAAGAAAATGCGGGTGGGTGTCATCGTGCTCAATGCCCCTGACGTGGGGAGGGTGGCCCAACCAGCTGAGATCATACAGGGTCTGACTTTTGCAGAACGCGTTTTCGCTGAACAGGCCAATGTAAAAATGGTCACCATAGTGGAAACTGCAACGATAGCTCCAGGGAACACAGCCCCCTGGCTACGTTATGAATCACATCCCAGCCCGCCTGCCATACTGAATGTACATTGCAACCTCTCGGCCGTATTGGAGGATCTATGGCTGGCTGGCGGTCATTTTGAATATTTCATGGCCACACGCTGGTTCGCTTCAAATTTTCGGCGCGTGTTTGGCCTGGGTTCTCCGCTGATCGTTTTTGTAGTCCGCGGCATAGAGAACTTCGGAGGCTGTTCATTAGGGCCTCTGTCTGATTACGTGACGATCGTACCCAACAGTCTGATATGCATTGCCCATGAGTTGGGCCATGCCTGCAACCTGCCGCATACAGAGGATCCGAGAAACTTGCTGCACCATGCCCGCTGCGATCAACCACAGCTTACACGTTGGCAAGTGGCCGTGCTCCGTGCTTCGCGTCACGTCTCTTACTTTTAAGGAAAGACAAATGAAAAACACACTTTACGTTCTATCAGCCTTATTATTCTTTGTCGGCGTTGTATGGATTTTACAAGGCATCAACATCATCCCCGGCAGTTTTATGACCGGTCAGATCGAGTGGGCCTTTGCCGGAGCGGTCTGTGTCGTTGTAGGAGTCTTTGTGCTGCGCAACGCCCAAAGCCGTTAAGCCTTGACTTTCATCCGATCCGCTCCAAAGAAGCCTGTCAAGCTGCAACTGCGCCGTGACCTCGTGCGCAGCATCAAACGCGGGCATGCTTGGGTGTATGCCGATGCACTGCGAAGCAAACCTGACGCGCCACCAGGCTCCCAGGCTATCTTATTGGACAACCGCGGCGGCCGCGAGATCGCACGCGGCATTTATGACCCCGCGGGAGCAATCACCTTACGCATCGCCAGTACACAACGCGGCGAGACTTTAGATAATGAATGGGCGGAAAAGCGCATGTCGTATACTTTGGCTATGCGCAAACAGCTATTTGATGAAGATACAAGCTCCTATCGCCTCTTTAATGGAGAGGGCGACGGCCTGCCGGGGCTGGTGTGTGACGTTTACGGCAAGGCCGCAGTGCTAAAGGCGGATGGCCCTGCCGCCCAGGCTTTCTGGGATCTAACTGGCATTGCCCACTGGTTAGTTGAGCAGCTTGAACTGGACCTTGTGTACGAACGCTTCCGCGACAAATCGGGTGGGCGTGGGCAAATCCTTATTGGAAAGGTCCCAGATGAACCCATCCCTTTTGTGGAGCATGGTTTGCAGTTCACTGCCGACCTTGTACGAGGCCAAAAAACAGGGTTCTTCCTGGATCAACGCGACAACCGGCAACGCATTCAAGCCTTTAGCCAAAATAAACGCGTACTCAATGTATTTGGCTACACAGGTGGGTTCTCGGTATATGCCGGTGTGGCGGGTGCCTCTCATGTCACCACAGTAGATTTGGCGAAACCCGCTCTCAAAGCTGCCGAAAAGCACTGGCACATTAACAAACTTGAACCTGACAAACACATCACGATCGCTGCTGACGCCTTTGAATACCTGGAGGAAGCTGCCAGGCAGAATCAATCCTGGGACCTGGTTATTCTTGATCCCCCATCTTTTGCCCCTTCAAAAGACAAATTGCCCCAAGCGCGCAAGGCCTACCAGAAGCTGATTGCTGCCGGGGCACAGGTCACCAGCCCTGGCGGCATCCTGGCAGCCGCTTCATGTTCCAGCCATGTAGATCGAGATACATTTTTGCAATTGTGCGAAGAAGGGGTTTCAAAAGCCCGCCGAAAAGCCATCACCCTCGGCATCCACGGACAACCAGCCGACCACCCCGCCCCCCTCGTTATGCCGGAGTTGCACTATCTGAAATTCGTGCTGTTACAATTGGATTGATCAGGAGGAGGTCGTCATGAGGATTCGATTCTCGTATTTAGCTGTCCTGGCATTTATGCTGAGTGCCTGTAACCTGCCTTTTGCCCCCCCGACACCCACGCCAACTCTGACGCCCAGCGCCACAGCAACCGAAACCCCCGTTCCCCCGACAGATACCCCCACGCCTGAACCTAGCGTTACTGCCACAGAAACAGCTATCCCCACAGATACGCTCTCACCTACGCCTGAATTTTCACCGACCCCAGAGTTCTCTCCCACGCCCAAGCCGCTGACGGCTACCGCCACCGGCAACGCCTTCTGTCGCTGGGGGCCGGACGTGGATTACATTCAATCTTACGTGATTCCCGAAGGGCAAATGGTAGCCGTTGAAGGGCGCAACTTCGCCAGCACCTGGATCTATGTACAATCCCCGGATATCAATTGGAAATGTTGGGTGGCCACATCTACCTTTGAACTTAGCGGCGATGTCGAGCAAGTCGAGTTCCGCATCATCGGCCTGCCCATCAATGATGAAGTGCAGGCACCTAATGGGGTCAGCGCGGTGCGCAACGGCAACCAGGTCACCATTTCCTGGAATGCGGTACAACCCGCCCTGCAATTACAGTACCTGATCGAAGCGCGCATTTGCCGCAATGGTTTATTCCTGGAGGATGCTTTTGCCACCACCAATACGTCTATCACCATCCAGGATGATACGAATTGCACAAACCCCTCATCTGCCGAATTACGGGCCAGCAATAAGCTGGGTTATTCTCCTGCGGTAACGGTTCCCTGGCCGTAACTCGAACAAATGTTTCGTGTTATTGCTAAAAATCAGTTTCCTATTTTGAAGGAGGAAGAAAATGCCCCCATTTGATATCAATTGGATCGGCGTAATTATTGCCCTGGTGGTCAACATGATCATCGGTGCGGTGTGGTATGGCGTATTTGCCAACCCGTGGATGGCTGCCATTGGCAAAACGCGTGAAGAAATCGAGGGTGACCAGGACTGGCGCGCCTATGGCGTGGCCGGGCTAAACTCGCTGATTATGCCAATCGTGATGGGCTTTGTATTGAACTGGGCGGGTGCATCGGGGATTGGCGCGGGTCTCACAGTTGGCTTCATCGTTTGGCTGGGTTTTATGGCCATGCCGGTTGCAACCAACTACGCCTTTGCGGGCCAACCCCGTAATTTATGGTTCATCGATGCGGGTTATCACCTGGTCAGTTTCCTGGTAATTGGTGGGTTGCTGGGCGCGTTGTAACTATCTATAGTCTATTATTACAAAAGGGCTGCCGGGGCAGCCCTTTTTTTATAGCGGTGTTCCGTGAAGTTCATCACGTTGGTGTTTTAGAGGGGGGGGGGTACTAGTACTTGTCTGACAAGTATGGTTGGCTTGATTGGAGAATAAACTGCCACCGGACGATACGCCCTGATGAAGGGCAATTTTTGAGAGAAATAAGCCCATCTTTCCAGACACTGCCATTTCTAGAGTGCGATGAAGTAAATGGCTTTTTACACGGGCGAAGCATGCTTCGCCCCTACCCCAGACATCTTTAGGGGCAGAGTAGCCATCAAGTTCACCGCTCTCCATTCCTGGGGAGTGCTGAATTATGTGGCTTTTTTGCACGGGCGAGAGGCCTTGCGCCCCTACACCAACTATCTTAGGGGCAGTGGTAACCATCAAGGTCATTACTCTCCATTCCTGCACAAATTGGAATAATTAGGATAAATAAAGTACGATACAATCGTCCATTCACAATTCACCGGAGGAGAAATGCGCTACAGACTCGTCGCCAGCCTGTTCGTTTTAACTGTCCTTGTAACCGCCTGCAACCTGCCTGGGAGCGAAAATATCTCGGAAGAGGATGCGGTGCGTTTTGCGCAGGAAACCCTGCAAGCGCAGTTGGCTGCTGAGAACCAGCAGCAAGCACAAGATCAAGCCGCACCTCCGGCTGACCAGGCCCCTGCCGACCAGCCACCGGCTGGAGACACGACGCCTCCCACAGAAACGCCCATCCCCGCTACACCTACTATCACGCTGACGCCCACCTCAGCGGTGCCGATGGTCTCGGTAACCACAGCCACCAACTGCCGCAACGGCCCCGGCATTCCCTACGACATTGTGGGTTCACTGAGCCCCGGCCAGAATGGGAATATCGCAGCCCAATCCTCGGTCAATAATTACGTACTGATCCAGAATCCGGCAGGCGGACCCAATTGCTGGCTATGGCTGCAGCACGCCACCATCACAGGTGACATCAGCGGACTGCCGGTTGTCACACCACCACCGTCACCAACGCCTACATTCACACCTACCCCGACAATCGACTGGTCGGGGGCCTGGAACCATTCTGATGATGGTGGCGGCCCCTATACGATGAATATCACCGTCACCGGCAATTCGCTCTCCGGCGCCTTTACAGCCGGGAACAATTTCACAATTTCGGGGACTATCAGTGCAGATGGCATGAGTGTTAGCGGCACGATAACCGACACTACTCTTGCCACGAGCGGCCCATTCACCTGGTTCATTGTTCCAGGCAGCAACAATAACCAATTCAACGGCAATGGAGATATTGGAGCTGGTAGTTTCGGTTGGTGTGGCTGGCGCAATGGCGCCGCTATGCCTGTGCCCTGCGCAAACCCATAAGAATACGCTCTGAGGAGTGAATCAATGAAGCACTATAGACTCATCGCCAGCCTCTTCGTTTTAACTATTCTTCTGACCGCCTGCAACCTGCCCGGGGGCGAGAATATCTCGGAAGAGGATGCGGTGCGCTTTGCGCAGGAAACCCTGCAAGCGCAGATGGATGCCCAAAACCAGCAGCAAGCACAAGATCAAGCCGCACCTCCGGCCGATCAACCGCCAGCGGCCCAGCCACCTGCCGGAGATGCTGCAACCCCGACCGAAACGCTTATCCCGGCTACTCCTACCATCACTCTGACACCGACCTCGGCAGTGCCGATGGTTTCGGTAAGCACGGCCACCAACTGCCGCAACGGCCCCGGCATTCCCTACGACATTGTGGGCTCACTCAGCCCCGGTCAAAATGGGAACATCGCGGCCCAATCCTCGGTCAATAATTACGTCTTGATCCAAAATCCCGCAGGCGGGCCCAACTGCTGGTTGTGGCTGCAGCATGCCACCATCACCGGTGACATCAGCAGCCTGCCAGTTGTAACACCGCCGCCTTCACCCACCCCTACCTTCACCCCCACTCCAGAGATCGATTGGACCGGGACATGGAATACAGATGCGGACGGCGCGGTTACCATGAACATTACCCAGACAGGCAACTCGGTTTCAGGCAGCGGAACGGGTGGTGGAGTCACTGTGACGATCAATGGCACGGTCAGCGCCAATGGCATGACCGTTTCAGGCACGTACAGCACAAACCTGGGAGGCAGCGGCTCATTTACCTGGCAATTGATCGGGGGATCAATGGACCAGTTCAATGGCAACTACCAACAAACGCTACCAGCTGCCGGAAATGGCCCATGGTGTGGTGGACGCAATGGCGCGGGCCTGCCTGCTACATGCCTGGGGCCGTAAATTCAAACTATTTGGAGAAATAAATGAAGCACTATAGACTCGTCGCTACTATATTCATTCTCGCCCTATTGGTTGGAGCTTGCAACCTGCCTGGGGGCGGCACGATCTCGGAAGCCGATGCAGTGCGCTTTGCTCAGGAAACCCTGCAAGCGCAGCTCGATGCGGGTGAAGTTCAGCCGCAAGAACAGGCTCAAGCTCCTGAGGATCAAGCCCCAGCCGACCAGCCGCCTGCTGGGGATACAGCTCCCCCAACCGAGACGCCCATCCCGGCTACCCTTACTATCACGCTGACACCTACTTCGGCTGTGCCCATGGTCTCGGTCAGCACAGCCACGAACTGCCGTACCGGCCCCGGTGTACCCTATGCCATCACTGGCGCCCTCAGCCCGGGCCAAAATGGTATTGTGGCCGCACAATCATCAGTCAATAATTACGTGCTGATACAGAACCCCAGCGGCGGGGCTAACTGCTGGCTGTGGCTGCAACACGCCACCATCACCGGGGACATAAGCGGCTTGCCAGTGGTAACACCCCCGCCTTCACCAACACCGACATTCACTCCAACCCCAATGATCGACTGGTCAGGTTCCTGGATGCTTGATAATGACAATGGCTTCGGCAGCTACCCATTGGTGATCACCCAAACTGGAAATTCAATTTCAGCGGTTGCTACAGCAGCGGGGGAAACAGCCACGATAACGGGGACCGTCAGCGCTGACGGGAGAACAGTTACTGCCACGTGGTCAAACACTTTGGGGGAAAGTGGCACCCTCACCTGGCAGTTAGTGCCAGGGACTGTGGACCAATTCACCGGAAATGCCCAAATAACAGTTCCTGGACCTGGCAGCCAGGCGAGTTGTGGTTTTCGAAATGGGGCCGGAAAACCCAATCCCTGCCTGGGGCCGTAAACGCATGCTTTTGATGAGCGAAAGAATGATGAAGAAGATCGTTTTTCCTTTGGTTTTGCTGATGAGCTTAGTCGCATGCACGGGCGCGCAAGCACCTGTACCCACTCCTACTCGAACCCCCGTGATCGTATCGGCCATGAACTGGTATGGAACCTGGGAGGTAAAACTCAATGGGGATAGCTTTTCTATGGTGGTGGAACGAACAGGCAACCTGATCGTTGCCTGGGCCATCGAACCACCCGGTTTGAGATTTGATTTCGTTGGTACAGTCAGTGAGGATGATTCCACCGTAACCGGAACATACGTAACGTCTGGAGGGGCAGACGGGACGTTTGGATGGCAACTGCTAGATGGAAGCATTAATCAATTTCATGGATTTGTAGATGGCGGCAATGGCCCCGGGCCATATTGCGGCTGGCGCAATACTAACCCCATGCCCGATCCTTGCTTAGGGCCGTAAGCGTAAACTTTTCAGGAGTGTACATAATGACGAAGAAGATTGTTTTCCATTTGGCTCTGCTGATAATCTTAGCCGCCTGCAATGGCACAAATGGGATGAGTGAAGAAGAAGCCATTGAAAGTGCGCGCCTGACCCTGGAAGCGGGCCTGACGCAGAATGCCCCCCAGGAGCAGGCCCAAGCGCCCGCCCCGGCAGAACAAGAGCCACCTCCCGAAGCAGCCGCGCCCACGCTGACTGAAACCTTGGTTCCTCTAACCCCCACCATTACATTGACACCGACCAGTTCGATACCTACTGCGGCGGTGAGCGTGGCGACCAACTGCCGCAGCGGGCCGGGGGTAGCCTATGGCCTGCTGGACGTGGTCAACCCTGGCCAATCGGTGGTAATCACGGCCCAGACCACGAACAGCAATTACGTGCTGGTGCAAGCCCCGGGGGGCGGGCCGGACTGCTGGCTGTGGCTGCAACATGCCACCATCTCAGGCAACATAGGCAACCTGCCGCTGGTCACGCCGCCGCCTTCACCCACTCCGACATTGACCCCGACGGAAGTGATCGACTGGACGGGGGCCTGGCAAACAGATTCTGGTAACGCCCAGTTCGTTTTAAATATCACCCAAAGCGGCAACACCATCACAGCCACCGAAGTAGTTAATGCCATCACTCTGACGATCAACGCCGCGCTCAGCCCTGATGGCCGTACAGCTACCGGGGCCTGGGTGCAGGATAATGGTATCAGCGGCACCTTCGTTTGGCAGATGCTGCCGGGTTCAACAGACCAGTTCAATGGCAATTGGGTCACTGTACCGCCCCCGGGTGCTAACTACTGGTGTGGTTTCCGTAATGGCGCGGGCTATCCCAACCCCTGTGCTGGCCCATAATTCAGGAGAACTATGAGAAAACATCGCAGACCACCAACACAACGACTTCTGGGTAGCTTCCTCGTGCTCACCCTTGTACATACTGCCTGCTTTGGCACGTCGGGGGTAAACGACGGCCAGGCCATTGAAAATGCACGCCTAACCCTTGAAGCTGGCCTGACACAGAATGCGCCTGCAGCCGATCCGGCTCAAGTGCAGCAAGAAGGGCAACAGGTCGAAGAGCCTCAAGCTGAGGCAACGCAAACCGAAACACCTGTGGCTGATGTGGTACAGGGTGCAGCAACGGGGACGTTTACTGCCACAGTAGCCAATGGCAACCCCACCGTCTCGGTATCAACGGCAACCAACTGCCGTAGCGGGCCGGGCGCGCCCTACGCCATCAATGGGGCGCTCAGTCCTGGGCAAACGGCCAACGTCACCGCCCAGACCTCGGTGAATAACTATGTCTTGATCCAGAATCCCGGTGGCGGGCCGGATTGCTGGCTGTGGCTGCAACATGCCACGGTGAATGGCGACATCAGTTCATTGGCAGTGGTGACACCACCAGCTTCACCTACACCAACACTAACAGCCACACTTGCCTTTACACAAACCCCAACCCCTACAACGGTAGCCCCTATCAACTGGACGGGCTCGTGGACAATGATCCTTGGCGAACCCTTCACAGTTAATGTGACGCAGTCCGGTAATTCCATCAATGGTCTGTGGACAAGCGGAGCCAGCACCATCAGTTTCTCTGGAACTGTCAGCAATAATGGAACCACCGTTAATGGCTCATTTGATGTAAATGCCGCCGCAGTACTTAATGGGAACTTCATTTGGCAAATGCTTCCCGGCTCAACGGATCAGTTCAATGGCAACATCCAGCAAGTTTCGCCAGCCCAATACAACGGCCTTGCGTGGTGTGGATGGCGGAATGGTGCAGGCCAGCCTAATCCCTGCCTGGGGCCGTAATTCAACAAAAAAACTCCCGCACATGCGGGAGTTTTTTATATCTCAAAATATGTCTATGGGCCGGGTGTAAAGCCGCTGCCAGAGCCACCGGTTGGCTGTGGGATGGTCAGGCCGGGCACCACTACCTGTACCCAGATAGAAAGGTTCCCATCCGTCCCACCGCCGAAGGTGTAGCCTGAGCGGGAGAACATCAGCCAGTCCCCGCGGTAGGTGCCGGGAGCGGTGGGGGCACGCATTTGTACTGTCAGGTTGACGTATGCGCCAGGAGCTACTGTATGCGGAATACTGACCTCGTTGGGGGCATTGAGTTGGAAGCCGCTAATGAAGACCAGTTTATAACCGGTCGTCCAGGTGCAGGTGCCGACGTTCTGGATGCGCCAGGTCTTGGTCATAGACTGGCCGGAGCGTACTTCGCTATTATCCGGATAGGTGATGTCGTCGACGAAAACAAAACGGTCACAGGCATTCTGCTCGCCGGGGGCGGCGGGCGTAAAGCCAGCGTTGCGCGGAGGCGGCTCGTCGGTCGAGACAATGACGATCTCACCGGCCTCATTGGTGATCTCAGTGCCAGGTTCCAATGTGCCTTCAGCCGTAGGGGTGGAAGACACAACGATGGCAGTCAGAGTGCCTGCCAGGCGAGTCAACTGCGCACCTTCTACTGTGGCAGTGGGGGTGCCTTCTTCATCTTCTCCGTCGGTATCCTCTTCTGTCGAATCCGGCTCAGGTGTGCCGGTGACTTCCACAGCGACTTCTCGTGTAACCTCACGCAATACCTCTTCGGTAACGACAACCGGAGTGCCGTTAATGGCTGCATCTACCGTGAGCTGCAAGGCATCACTGGTTAACTGCACAGAGTCAGTCGGCGTTAGCGCGATGGGGCCGCAGGCCGCCATCACGGGCAACAAAATAAGGAAAGCCAGGATTAAAAACTTTTGCTTAGGCATCATCGCCATACCATCCATGATTCAGGGTCTTGCTCTTATATGGGTGAATATACAAGAAGTGTGCCAAATGCGCTACAAAACACTATCCCCGATTACATTTGTTACTAAATTATAGGCGCTGCATAAGAAACTTCAGGGAAATATACCGAACCCGTGTCCAGTAAATTGGTATCCTGAACCTGAATGTACTTATCGAAAAAAGCCACCACATAGGTATTGACGATCTTCATAGCCCGGCGCGGGTTGACCGAGCCCCTGAAGCGCAAATAGCGCGCCATGACCGGCGACAGGAAAGTCATTGTGGTCAGGTCCTGGTGTTTAGTACCAGCAATGGTCAGTTGGTAACCGGGGGCTTTCAGGTTTTCCATCATCTGCGCCAGTCGCCGGTAGGTGATTGACAAATCGATGGAACTATTCCAGGTCTCACTGAACATCAGCAGAGTTGGAATATCAACACCGGCTTCAATGACTTCATCAGATACTGGCTCCGACCACAAGTCCATGGCCAACAAAGCCTTGCAACGTTTATCTGACGAACTGAATTCGAGTGCTGCTCCGCCACCGGTAGAATGTCCCATGACCCCCACCCTTTCCATATCCAAACGTTGGGTAAAGCGCCCGGCAGGGTCATGCTGGTTTAAGTGTTCAAAATGATCCAACACAAACTTGAGGTCGGCTTGCCATTGGCGCACCACGCGGTTAAAAGCCTGCATAAGTTCATCCGGTTTAGCATCCCTGGGAAACGCGTCCGGGTCAGGCAAGATCACACGCCCGTCCGGGAAAACAGTGGCCAAGGACCAATATGTGTGGCTGGGAGCCATGACTACATATCCATGGCTGGCCAGTTCTTCCATCTGGGCGATGTTTTGCTCCATAAAGCCGGTGAAACCATGTGAAAACAAGATGACCGGGTAATTTGATTGCTCTGAACTTAATGGCGCATCCTGGATAGAATGTGATTTCGCCAGGACAAGGTGGTCCATCAGAAAGCCGGGGTAGTGAATGATCTTTAACGCAAAAGCGCTAAATTTTTTTGTGCCCTCTATCCAGGGCGCACGTTGTCCACCTGCCTTTTTATCCCTGGGATACCACACCTGCACGACCAATTCGCGAAGGTCGTTGGGGTTGCCACTGTAAATCTCCTTACGCTGATCATCAATCAGGTGGAATTTGACCGTGCCGATTCCAAAAGGCCCACTCGGTTTTGGTAGCGAAGGAACAGGCAGCACCCCTCCCAAGACTAATGAAGTAAACCAAGCCACCAAGCCTAACACACTGGCCCACCAGGGCCAGGCTTTGCACTGGTTTGGGAAACAATTTAAGGCAAAATACAATTCGAAGGTAATGAGGAGATAAAGCGGAACCATTTGCCAGCGATGACGCTCAAAAATCACGTGCAGGAGTAAAAAAAGCACACCCACGATCGGTAACCACAAGAGGCTTTGAGAGGCTGGCAGCCAGGGCCATAGCAATAAGGGTAAATAGAGGAACAACAGCAAACGTTCGATATTCCGCATGTTTTCACCGATAAAAGCAATAAGAGCAAACCGGCCATAGGGTCAGGTTTGCTTTTCATATTTCATCCAGGCTATACCCAGGGAACATGCGGTTCCAGCCATGCATGCCATCGACAGGTTCGGTAGCATGAATCGCAAATGAAATACAGTTTCAGTTAAATAATAACGATTACCTATAAACAAAGTTATAAACGGGCATTTGTACGCACAAAAAAACGGCCTCGAGGCCGTTTTTTTAACATTTTATAGTACGGAGGTACTGCCTTAAAAGTTCTGGAAAGCCCCCAACTCGTCCTGGAGGGCAGCTTTCTCTTCTGTTTCCAGGTTGGGTAACTGCTCAACGCGTTCCCCGCGATAGGGTTCATAACGATCCATACGCGTGGCCGCCATATACTCCAATTGGGCACGCTCGATCCAGGTCCAGCCATTCTGGTTGAATTGGGTCGCCGCCCGGTAGAACACATTGATCATGTCCTGGTTTACCATACCGGGATACGTGATGATGATATCGTCATCCCCCGGCGCGTCCAGGCCCAGTGCACGCGCAACGGCCTCTTTTTGATCCTCATCTAACCCGGCCATCTCCGCTATCAATGGTCCTTGATAAATAACCTGGCGTTCGTCCACCAGATCGGTCAACTCGGCAATTGTGATCAGCGACCAGCCCGGCAAACCAAGGGTGCTGGCTGCTTCGTAGAAGGCATTGATCATCATCTGGTTGGTCAACCCCGGAAAAGGTTCGGTTGGCTCATCATCACCAGAATCGTCCTGATCATCATCATCCCCACCATCATCTGTGGGAGTCAGGCCAAGCACTTCTCGCAAAGCTGCTTTCTGGGTGGCATTAAGCCCGGGCAATTCGTCGATTGATGGGCCGGTATAAGGTGCATGGCGGTTGGTCACCAGCCAGTTCAATTCAGCCATCTGGATCAAGGTCCAGCCAGGCATGCCCAGCAAATCAGCAGCCCGGTAAAAAGCGTTGATCATGTCCTGGTTGGTCAAGCCTTCCAGTTCGTTGGGGTTGGGGTCAGACTGTACCACTTCGATAGCATCCAGCAAAGCGGCCTTTTCCTGGTCAGTCAAGGGCATTTCTTCAATCGCCAGGCCATCGTATAGCCGCGCCCGGTTACTTACGGGTGTACTCAAATAGGCGAAGTCCAGCCGGGTGATCCAAGTTTGCACGGAAGCGTTCATGGCTTGTGCAGCAGCTGCCACAGCCGTCAACATCTCAGCATTGGTGACATTCGGCGGTAAAGAACGCGGCCCCGTGATTCCCAGCCAGTTATTCATGGCGCTTTCAGAGCTTTTATACACATTCAAATCGACAGGCGGCAAGCCATCATTGATGCCTTGCACGGTTCCCGTGGCAGAATATTGCCACATCTCCCATCCATTGCCGCCCCAATTGCCAGCCGGCACATAGGGTTTGCTCACGCCGTAATTGGCTACCCACAATGGGAATTGTTTAAAATCTTGCGTATTGCCCAGGGTGGCCTGCCAGGTACTCTGGTTAGTGTAAATGATGGGATTACGTCCGGTAGCGGCGCCCACCACATCCAGCCAGCGGCGCACGCGTTGCTGCCGTTGTGCTAAAGAAAACTCATAGTATTCATCCCGCACGTAGGAGGGATAAGCCTCCACATCCAGGATGGCAGGGAGGTCCGTCTCATGCAGAATGTTGCCCACAATGCTCAGGAACAATTCGGCCTGCTCCTCAGGGTCAACTGCCGGACGGAAGAAATGATAGGCCCCGCGGATCAGGCCCACACGGCGCATTTGAGTCCAGTTGTAGTCAAAAGTTGGATCTACAAAATAACCGCCATCTGTGGCTTTGGTGATACTGAAATGGACACCATCATTAACCACCAACTGCCAGTCTATCTGGCCGCGGTAATGGCTGACGTCTATACCTAGGGCGAGTCCGGGGTCTGGAGACATACATCACTCTCGATCATAAAGATTTGTTCAAAGTTCAACATGATCGCAATGATGCAATTTCTATTCCAAATGGCTGAAACGCTTACAAATCAGGGCCCAACATAGGTCCAGTCCCCGCAGCCTTCCATCTCTACTTCGTAATCCACATCCTCAATACGCATGGTTGTGCCCTGCTGCCCAAAGTAACTCCCCAGGATGACGCCGTCATATTTTCTACGCACCCAGTAACAGCTTAGCCCGGCCCCATCTTCAGAACGCCATTCCCCTAAGGCAATATCGAAGCCAACCATGAAGACACCGTCACCTTTGACACCAGTGGGATCAGGCTCCGGGGTTGCTGTATCTCCCGGGGTAGCCGTGTCTTCGGGGGTTGGTGGAATTTCTTCGGTGGCCGTGGGGGTTGCGTTTAGCGCGGCTTGGGTCTCGGAGCTGCTGATGTCCTGCATGGCAGTCAGGATCAACTCCGGGGGGATGGTTGGGGTAAGATCGGCGGCTGAGGATTCTCCGCAGGCTCCAAGAAACAGGGCACAAAAGGACAGTAAGAAGGCAATATGTTTTAGAGACATGAGGTCATATTATAGCCAAACTGGCCTCAATTGCCGAACATTGCCAAAGCGTGTCAAAGTCTTGACAATTCGCTCATGCACCTTGCTTTGTTTATCATAATACGTATAATAGAACTTAAGTTCTACTAACCACACATACCCAGGCATGACCCATAACAGCATGCCCAGCAAACAGGCAATTGCAGACATCATTTGGGCTTATCGCAAAAAGATAGGCGCCAATAACGGCCCCCTGCCGCTACGTGAGTTGGCAGTGGCCCTGAATGAGCAGTTAAACTCCATTGGGGGACATATCTCCCATCAAAGTCTCAGCAACTGGGAGAACCAGGTCCACGTACCCTCCAGCCTCACGATCATGCAACTTATCCAACTGGCAAACCAGGTCGGGTTGGGTTGGCAGGTTGATTTTGCACAGGACCTCCTGGCCATCTTAAAACCGAGGCAATTTTCCCCGGCTACTTCCATTGGCAAAAAGGCGCTCAAGCAATTGCACAAGCGCACTCATAACCCTAGGGCTTCCAAGCCCCCATCTCGCAAACCTCCCAGTTCCCCCGGAGCTGGTGGTTGAACAGGTTCCTGGGACGCCCTCCTCGTCTCAGGAACCTACCGTTTCCCTTATTGGTTTCACAATCTCCCGGAGTCAAAATTTATGGTCTTTCCCTTACCACCATCCGATGATGTCATCCTGCGTGAAGAAGTCATTTATGCCTGTGGCTGCACCACCACGCGCATTGAACACCTTCGTGGGCAACAGGCCAGCGGAAGCCTATGTCATGGCCATGAGGAGCGCGTCGTAAAAGTGATCAAAACAACCGAATATCCTGAAGCATACTTGGAGAAGGATAATGCTCCCTCCTCAATTCAATTCCAGAGAGCAGCGAAATAATGACCTTTTATACGGGCGAAGCATGCTTCGCCCCTACCCCGGATACCTTTAGGGACAGAGTAGCCGTCAAGTTCCCCGCTTGCCAAATACCGCCGATTGGCGGTATTTTTATTGGCTTTATCGTACAATCAACGCGTGCAATCCACTCCACTCACCAATCCCGGCCTTTGTGCCACCTGCCAACATGCCGAAGTCATCCGTAGCGCACGAGATAGCATCTTCTGGCTTTGCAGAGCATACAAGCTGAATCCACAAATGCCCAAGTATCCACCGTTGCCAGTGAGGGAGTGTGGGGAATACTTAGGCTCTGATATTGAAATAAAGGGAGAAAGCCAATGACTAAAACAAAAAGTAAAACAAATCCACTTATATACTTTGTCGGGCATTCAATAACCATCTGGGCACAATTGATATTCAACCCAACTGTTGAGAGTTATCGCCGTATTGGTAAGGATGCTATTACTGAGGACTCAAAGCGAACCAATCGCTGGGCCTATGGGTGGATAATCTTTGTTTCAGTCCTTACCTTATGTTTGTACCTGTGGATTGCATATAACAATTCTCCTGAACGGCTATGGATAGAAACGTTCTTGTCCATTATTAGCTTTTCTCTTCTGATCGGTCTATTTACCGTTTACGTTGGCGCAACCCAATTTTTCGCTAATCGCTGGTTAGGCGGCAAAGGGACTTTCACAAAAACCCTGTTTGTATTCTCTGGTTTCACATCCGCAATACTAATTCTTTCCTTGATTGCTAGTGCAATAATGTTTCTAATAAATGATTTCCTTATCGCAAATCTATCTCTCAGGGATTATCAGGCATTAAATAGGGCCATAAGTTCAGTAACAATCACACTAGTGCTTATTCTGAATATCCAGGCAGTACGTGCTGTCCAGCGCGTTTCATTTTTCCGGGCAGTAATAATTATCCTTCTTTCTTTAGTCACACTTGTAATTCTTGGTTTTGTTCTTCTGCCCTTAATATTTGGTGGCATCGAAAATTTCCTATAACAAGTCTTCGGAGCATCTATCATGACCCAAACCCTTATCCCCATTCAAGACCAATATATGGACGTGCGCGCCACCTGCTTCGGCTGTGGGCGGCTCAATAAGGATGGCCTGCAGATCAAAAGCTACTGGGATGGAAAAGAACTTGTGGCGCAATATACGCCTGCCGACCACCACATTGGCCACCCCGGCTACATGAATGGTGGCATTATCGCCACACTGATCGATTGCCACTCGGTTGGCTTGGCGATGGCTGAAGCGCATAATGCCGAAGAGCGAGAGATCGGCTCAGCCCCGCTGATCACCTACGTGACCGGCACGCTCAAGGTCAGTTACCACAAACCCACCCCTGTCACCAAAGGGCCTGTAGAGCTACGTGCTCACATGGTCAACAAAAAAGGCCGCAAGACCTGGGTGGCATGTTCGCTGTTTGCGGATGGTATTGAAACCGTTAAAGGGGAAGTACTGGCCGTGCGCATCGAGGATATCCCTTAAAAAGGACAAGCTCCTGGGAGGAGGTCCAGGAGCTTGTCATGCACAAGGAGGAGATGTGCGCTTATAGAACTTAGACAATTGATTCTCTAAGTTTCTTACCACGCACACCTCCCGGCGCATCAGCGGATACGCAACACCCCAGATCCCACGTCAATTTGAATGCTGAGTTGCATCTCAGCCTCGTCGAAGTTATCGCTCTGCCAACGGTTGTTGCCGACGCTATCAAAGCCGCCCGGCACGCTCACTGAACCCGAGCCAACACTGCCACGAATCTCTACACCTACCCCATCCGGCACATCCAGCGTGACAATGCCGGAGCCCAAGTCAACTTCAATCGTGCCATTGACCCCATCTGCCAGCACAATGCTCACGCGCCCCGAGCCTACGTCCACACCGAGGTCAACAGCCGCATCCTGAGCGATATCGACATCCACTAAGCCGGAACCACTGTCTAGTGAAATTGGATACGTACCAGAAGGTAGATGTACGTCAATGCTGCCTGAACCATTATCGATCCGGACATCTGTGAGCTGCAATTCGCTCAGGTCAAAGTTGCCGATGCCTGAGCCGCTATCAACGACCAGATCCATAGGCACGTTTGGGCTTAGGCCCACGTCGGCTTTAACTTCCAGGTCTTCCCAGAAGTTAAAGAAACTTATGCCCGGCAGTTCATCCAAGCGCAACTCAACCGTTCTACGGTCGCCACCGCTAGCGCTCAAACTGGCTGTCCCATTGTGGGTCAGGGTTGCCGCCAACAGATTCGTCGAATCATTCAAGGCAACTACATTGGCGTCCCCATAATCCAGGTCCAGACGGACAGATGCTTCGCCGGCACCATCCAATGCCTCTACAAATTCTTCGGTAATCAGGTCAGTGCTGGGAGCCAAGTTCAATTGCGGCGCAAAAACCAGCACCGCTATGGCCCCGCCGGCCAGCAACACAGAAAGAATGGTACCTACCCAGGGGAAACTACGCCCAAATAGAATCTGTGCCCCGGCCGCGATCAGCAGCAAAGGCCATATGCGCAATAAAGCTACCAGGTTAACAGGTGCAATAATTCCTAGGTTTGCCAATAATAGAATAACGCCAACACCAATCAGTAAGATCGGCCAGAATAATGAGCGCCCTTCTCTGCTTGGCCCTTCGCTACGCGGGCCTTCGTTCTTAAATTCTTGTTCGTCCATTTAACGACCTCCAGATGCTTCTACTGTAATTATACGAAGCACGTGGCTCAGGGTTGCGCCAGAATAACGGTAAAATACACTCACCAATCAGGAGTTGGCCCATGAACAGAAGTATGCAAATCTCAATTCCCATGCTCATTGGTGTTATTGCCGCTCTGCTCTTATTGCTGGCAGGCGTTCTCAACAGCGGCTATGTAGACATTATTCCTCTGGATAATTATCCTCTCCTGGACCTAGTCGGGCTCATCCTGGTTGGGCTGATCTTTGTTGCTTTCCGCAATGGTCCCAAACTGAGTAAAGAAGATGGGGATTGGCGGCGTTTCATTCCTGCAACTCCCTGGGGTATGTTCTCCATCGGAGCCTTTTTGGGGATGGGAGCGGTAGGATTAGTCCCCATGTTCGTAGAAACCAATGTTGCCTCGCAAACCGTGGTCGGTACCTGGCTTTATCCCGACGAGATCGCAGGTACCATAGTCGGTACAGTCCTGGGTATTACTATCGCCCTGCTGATCGACTCACGATTAGCAGCCGGTTTCCTATTTGGTTTTGCTATTGGGATGCCCAGCGGCCTACTCATCACCAACCCGCGCATCCACGACCTCTTCTGGACCTATGGTGGCTTTATGGCTTATTTTGGTATCTTGGGTCTGGTGCACTGGTACGTGATGCCATCCTTACTCTCGGGCATACGTAGATCGGACTGACATGCGTATTCAATATCGCCGCACATTCTCCCAATTCATCGACACCTATCTCTCCACCTATTACGGCCAAAACGCATTAGTGCGCATTTTAGGTGGGCCGACACTGATCGTAGCTGGCGGCATTATGCTAGTTTTCAGCGGCCGAGAAGAATACGGCTGGCTGCTGCGCGGCGCCCTGATCCTTGTTGGGGGCATCATTCTGGTGCGCGGGCTTATGATCATGTTGCGTCCCCTACTCAATGTCTTCCTGGTGTGGCTGCGCCGCGATGAGTTTCTAGGAGAAGAGAATGCCAAAACCACCATCGAACTTCACGAAGATCGCGTAACCGTGAGCGATGCAGATGGCGATATTGAAATGCCTTTAGAGAATATCCTGACGGTCAGCCACCGTACAGACGGCGCCTGGATCGTCACAAATAGTGACAATATCATTTATGTGCCCCGCGAAGATCTATTGGAAGGCGACCACGACAAATTTGTAGAGGCACTTGAAATAGCCATCACCCCCGACGAGGAAGAAGAACACTAGCTAAGACTCTTTGAGTTAGGATCTACCTGGCAATTAATCCTTGCTGACCATCCCAAACTGTACCTGTCGTTCAAGCAAATATTCCCAATCAGCATTCACATCCACATCATAGGCGATCTCTGGATGCGGTGACATTAGAATACGCCCGACAATGCCCAACTTGTATACCACCCTGTCGACTGCTTCTTGCAAAGTGAAGCGCCTGAAAAGCATGCCCAGCAAATTGCTATAACCGAACAAGGCCGCCTGCCGCCAGATCGATTTGCGGGTAGCTTCCAGGCTTTGCCAGAATTTCATATCAATTTCCAGAGTACGCGCCGTAACCACACCCATGGCCGCTCCTGTCACTTCTGTGTCTTTAAAGGCCACGTAGCCACGCTCCATCTCCGGGAAATGGGCTTCCATCGATTTACGCGTCACCAGCGGATAGTAGATGTCCGCCGTGTCAACCAGGCATTTTGTAATAATCCAATCCAGCATATGTGCCTGGATTAGCGGCAGGTCGGAAGAACACAAGAAATAATGTTTAGTGCTTGGGTTGGTTTGTTGAATGAACCGCATGCCCCCTAACAAATTATCCATCATGCTGCCCTGATGAGGCACGAAAGCTAAAGGTTTTTCCGCCCGCAATTCCAGACCGAGTTCAGGCCCCACGATCACAATGCGCTTAATGTGTTCTGAAGCATCCAGCGCGCTCAAGCTACGCTGTACCAGGCTTGTTCCGGTCAGTTTTAGGCTTGCTTTGGGATGGCCCTGTGAGTATTGGTAGAGCGGTTTCCCAGGTTTGGGAACACCGCCTGTCAGCAATATGGCTTCCACAGTGGGTAGAGGATAGCACAAGAAGAGTACTCAAGGAATAACTTTCTTGTTAGGAATACAAAAAAGCTCCTCTTTCGAGGAGCTTTTTGACATTTTTGTAAACAGTGTTTGTGGTCAGGCTTAGAACATCATCGCATTGACCGCATCAATGGCTTCTTTCTTAGGCCGCAGGTGTTCCTGGCCCAGACGATTGAGCGGTTCATCCTGTGAAAGACCGTGCATGTCCAGCAGGGAATCCGGTTCTGTATTAATGTAGATCAAGCCCGTCATCAAGACATCCTCTTCATAGGACTGCTGGATCATGTCCATTGCGTTCTTGCGATTGGTCGGGTCATAATCCTCATCCAGCTTCTTGAGGATAATTGAAGAACCATCGTGCATGGTCACTCGGCGGGTCTCACCTTCCACCATCTCAACTTCGATTTCCTCTTCAAAGGGGACGAAGGAGAAGTCGTGCAAAGGATCTTGATGCTCTTTGGCCCAGCCATAGGAATGGCGGGCGTCGTCGGCATTGTTGAAGGTCACACAGGGGGAAATGATATCCAGGATGGCCAGGCCGTCATGACTCAAGGCGGCCTTGATCAACTCGCGCACCTGGGTTGCATCGCCAGCAAAGGAGCGAGCTACAAAAGTCGCCTGGGATACCAGCGCTTCCATGATGACATCGACAGGCATGTAGGGGTTGGCACCCTGATACTTGAGGGTCAGCCCCTGCTCTGCTGTGGCCGAGAACTGACCTTTGGTCAGACCATAAACACCGTTGTTCTCGATGATGTACACCATAGGCGCATTGCGCCGCAGGATGTGCTTGAACTGCCCGATACCGATATTGGTCGAGTCGCCATCACCGCTGACAGCCACAGCCTTGAGGCGGGCATCGCCAAACAGCGCTCCCGTTGCCACGGAGGGCATACGGCCATGCAAGCTGTTGAAACCAAAACTGCGCCCGAGGAAATAAGTGGGGCTTTTGCTGGAGCAACCGATGCCACTGAACTTGATCACGTCTTCCGGGATCAGGCTCAGGTCATAGGCCGCCTGAATGATCTGGTTGGAGATCGAGTTATGTCCGCAGCCTGCGCACAGGGTTGTTGGCGCACCGCGATATTCGTTCTTTTCTAAACCAACTGCATTTACTTTTGCCATGGTTAGTTCTCCTCTGCCTGGATCGCTTCAGATGTCCAGCGAGCGTTTAGGGGCAGACCGTCATGTTTCGTAATCGACACCAGCTTGTTGACCATCTCTGGATAAGCCAGGCTCAACAATTGGTGCATCTGACCGTCACGGTTCATTTCTACTACGTAAACTTTGTCATGCTTTTGGATAAATTCCTGCACCTCATCCCGGAAAGGATAGGAGCGCAAGCGCAAATAGTCGGCCTTGAGATCATCTTCTTCCAGCTTATCGCAGGCTTCCTCAATGGCCGGATGCGTGGAGCCATAGGCAATGATGCCGATTGTGGCTCCTTCCTTTTCAAAGATATCGCTTTCAGGCAGGTACTGGCGTGCTGTATCGTATTTTTTGATCAGGCGCTCCATGTTGTGTTCCCAATCATCCCCTCTTTCAGTGTAAGCCGCGTACTCATCGTGGCCCGTGCCGCGCGCAAACCAGGCACTCTTGGGATGCTTGTTGCCGGGCACGGTACGGTAAGGGATGCCGTCGCCATCCTTATCCAGGTAACGCCCATAGCGTCCTTCCCAATTCTCCAGATCTTGTTCCCACACGACCTTGCCGCGGTCCATATCTACATCAGGATACTCAAAGGGATCGGTCATCCACTGGTTCATACCCAGATCCAGGTCGGACATCACGAATACGGGAGCCTGTACACGCTCGGCAATATCAAAAGCTTTCCAGCCAAACTCGAAGCACTCTTGGGCACATGCAGGGAACAACATGATGTTATGAGTATCACCATGTCCCAGGAAAGCCACCTGGGTGATGTCCCCCTGTGCTGTGCGGGTCGGCAAGCCCGTGGAGGGACCTACACGTTGTACGTCCCAGATCACTACCGGGGTTTCTGAGTAGTATGCCAATCCGGCAAACTCAGTCATCAGGCTGATGCCGGGTCCGGAGGTCGAGGTCATTGAACGTAAACCAGCCCAGCCAGCACCCAGGGCCATACCAATAGCAGCCAACTCGTCTTCTGACTGTATGATGGCGTAGGTCTTGCCGCCTTCATACAAGTCATCACGATATTTGCCAATATTGATAGTGAGGGCTTCCGCCACGCTGGATGCTGGAGTGATCGGATACCAGGAGGCGAACTGCACACCGCCAAAAATAGCGCCCAAAGCCGCTGCGGTATTACCGTCGGCCATGATCTTGCCTTCGGTGCCATCCATTGCTTCTACGTAATAAGGGTCTTGTTTTTCCAGGTTCTCTGCAGCCCATTCGGCAGCCGCTTCGATCACACCCATATTCAAGGCGATCGGTTTTTCTTTTCCGCTGAAGTGGAAGTCCAACGCTCCTTTGATCTGTTCCATGTCGATACCGATCATATGGGCCAGCACGCCCACGTAAGCCATGTTGGCTACGTAGTCGCGCAAGGCTGCTGGAGCACCAGAATCCTTGGCCAGTTTTTTGGCCGGGAAAGTGTACACGGCGATGTCATCGCGATTGATCTCGAACTTGAGGTGGTCGCCATAATAGAAGGCACCACCCGGCACTACGCTTTCCAGGTCCTGTCCAAAGGTATCGGCGTTCATCGCCACGATGATCTCGTGGGTTTCACGTCGTGCCAGGTAACCATCTTTGCTTGCCCGGATGGTGTACCAGGTCGGCAGACCCTGGATATTGGAGGGGAACAGGTTCTTACCCGAAACGGGAATGCCCATCTTAAACATGGCCCGTAACAGCGTAAGATTGGAAGTTTGGGAGCCCGAGCCGTTCATGGTTGCCACCGTCATCGAAAAGTCGTTGACGATGCGCTCACCAGAACTTTGGGCTTCCTCCTTGGTCATGGCTTGAACGGTCATTGAATCTCCTTAGAGAAAATCGTTTTAATAAATAACGGCATCAGCTTTTTATGATGCCGTTGCGTTCGTCTATAAAATGGAAGTGTTCCACGAGGGCTGCGTGGCCAGCGTCAAGATCACCTTTGATGATGCAGTCTACGAGTTTGTGGTGATAGCGCCACACCTTTTCCAGGTAGGCCAAGCCCTCATAGCGCGCCAGCCCCACGTCCTCGTAAGCGTCCCAATATGCTTCCAAGATGCCTAATACAAAGGGATTATTGAGGTGGCGGAAAATGGTCAGGTGCAATTCGCGGTGTTCGGGATGTGGGAGTTGAATCTGTTGTGCTTTCAGTTTTTTGTCTGCACTTGCCAGTAAATCCTGCAGATGCTGCTTGTCTTCATCCGTCAATAATGCGACTGCCTCATGCCAGTAAGCCGCCTCAACGTGCTGGCGCAGGTCGGCATAGGCATCGAAGCGCGCCTCTTTGCGGGCAATGGCATAAGACAGACTTTCATAAACTGCGGGAGCAAAAGTGTAAGGTAAACGACGGATGCCTGTGCGTGGACGAACCTCTACAAAGCCGAGCGTGCGCGCGACTTCAAGCTGTTCACGTAAACTGGATATGCTGACCCCCACCTCAGCGCTCAATTCATTTAAAGATGGCAACCGCGCCGCGTCCCCATTGCCATCATTGGCATACTGCTCATCTGCCAGATAATCTAAGAATACAAAATTTTCTTTACGTCTCACCATATCTTTCTATCCAACCACCCTATTAATAGGATGATTAGGATTAATAGTATTTTACCGCATTCTAATCCCCAGTCAATACTCAAATGGTTAAAATTCGCTAACAGTTTAGGAAATAAAGGTTGGGCAACATAATGAACAAAAATCACTTCGTGACCCTTTTCGGAATTACCCTCATTTTGACGGCATGCACCCAGGCTATCCCAAGCACTCCAGCAATCACTAAACCGGCGGATTCATCCTCTAACCCTGACCCCACTCAGAAAGTCCCCCCTACCCCAACACAAAGCGAGTCCTTTTATCCAGTTCCTTTGCAGGTGTTAACCCCCGAGAACATCAAGGCTATACAACACATTGATACCATTGGAGAAGGGATAATTGGAGGAGTAGCAATTTCGCCCGATAAACAAACATTAGCCATTCATACTGGACGAGGAATATATTTTTATGAAAGTGAAACATTTTTAAAAGTAGGCTTTATTGATACAGGTTTCTCAGGGAATACTGACCAAAGCCCCCTCGCCTACAGCCCAAACGGGAATCTATTAGCTTACTCAAATGGCATCATTGTGAGAATAATGGACCTTATGGCAGGCAATTATGAGGATGAGTACTCTTTTATAATTAATGAGATCCCTGGCTTCACACCAACCCAAATCGAGTTCAGTCCCGCAGGGAATAATCTCCTCATTAAATCTGAAGGGTTCCTTAGGAAATGTGATGGAGCAGGGGCAAACTTTGCTCTATATAGCATTGAAGGAAATTTTCTTTTTGATCGTTATGTATGCACAGCATATGCTAACCATTATTTTCGCTTTACAAATGACGACAGGCTGCACCTTTTCTTTCACACAAATTATGGGGTGGGCTCACCTTTAGCATTACACATTGTGGAAACATCTACCGGAAAATTGATTGAGAGCAAGTTTTTTGACTACGACTTGTACAAAGAACTCTACGGTGAATTAACCATTCTAGAAGACAAAATATCTTATTATGATGTCAGTCCAGATGGAACCGTCTTAGCATATATGGCCGAGGGAAATGATTGGATTATTACAAAAATTGTTGATGCCGACACAGGGAAACTATTGGAAACAATTGATGGAGTAATTGAAATTGAAGATTTTCATGACGGGACACTGACATGGCACCCACGGCAAGATGCAAGATTCCCTAATATGCTCACAGGTGATATTTGCGATTTGGGAGGGGTGAAACCTTCTGGCTACTACATTGAGTTGTATTCCTTTGATAACTACAAAGTATTGTTGTATAAGTATTTCGGCTCTTTCAAATCGATTGAATTGTGGGACATCACTACTTGTGAAATCTCTAAAGAATTGGCGTTCCCTTCCGCACTGCAAATCCAATTCAGCCCAGATGGACAGTGGTTATTTGCCCAAAATCGAGACGCGTCATACATTTGGGATATGACAAACCATAAGATCAATTCGACCCTACAAAATGAAATCATGAACGAATTGATCAATCACTACAGGTTTAGCGAAGATGGGACCTATTTGATAACAGGAGTACTGGATATAGATAGGTTTTATTTAAAAAATACATTTAATGATTACGATATTAAAATCTGGAACACAAAAACTGGTGAGTTAGTGAGGGAAATACACCCCTTCGGTGGTGCGCTTAAAGCATTAGAACTAAGTCCAACCGGAGAATTCCTAATTACACGAGACTCGCTGGGAATCTATGTCTGGGACTTGGCCACTGGGGAACCGGAAAGAAAACTTCAAGATGGCATATTTGCATTTGGCCAAGAAAATACACTTTGGTTAGGCAATGAAGACCAAATAATTCAATTTGACATGATTTCCGGGGAGCCTCTTCAAAAACTTAAACACAATTATTTGTTTATTTATAGCATCCAAACCAACGATTTAGCAAACAGAATCATTGCATCTGTAAAATATGAAGAATATGACATTTTGCATTTAGCCTTATTCGATGCATTGTCGGGGAACTTAATAAAAGAGGTTAAAACGGACTACATATGTTGCCTATGGACATCGACGGATAAACACCTAATTACTGGTTCTCACTTCAAAGATGACCATTTTCAATTTTGGGATTTAGAATTAGATAAAACTATTCAGAATTTACCTGCACATCAAGAATTTGCAATTTCGCCTGACGGGACTTTGCTTGTTTTCATGGAAGATAGCCGTGTCAAATTCTGGGATCTAGGATCGGGCGATTATCTTGGCGAGGAATATATAAACTCGAAAAACGGAACCATCACCTTCAGCCCAGATGGCCGCCTTATTGCCATCACGGGAAAGGATGGCTTAGTCGAACTGTGGGGCGTGCCAGCGGAATGAGTCTTCTGCATTTACAATAAACGCTTAGCAAATCATCTAGGCACCAGGAATTCCTTTGGCTATCTTAATCCAACTGCGAGACGTCACCCCAGACGACCTGCCCATCTTCTTCGAGTTTCAGCTCGACCCCGATGCCAATTACATGGCCGCTTTCACTGCCAAAGACCCGTCAGACCGAGAAGCCTTTGACACCCACTGGGAAAAGATATTGGGTAGTGAAGCAATCGCCAAGAAGACAATCCTGTTTAAAGATAATGTTGTGGGCTATCTCCTGCAATTCCACCAGTTCGGTCACACCGAAGTCGCTTACTGGATCGACAAAGACTATTGGGGCAAGGGCATCGCAACCCAGGCCCTGACCGCCTTCCTCACAGAAATTGATATCCACCCTCTCTACGCACGTGCGGCCAAAGACAATCTGGGCTCCATCCGAGTTTTAGAAAAGTGTGGCTTTAGAATTGATAGTGAAGACAAAGGCTACGCGAATGCCAGGGGGAAAGAAATCGAAGAATATGTCTTAAAATTGGACTTATCCACAACTAGTTGACCAGTCTAAGGAACAAAATGACTCTCATCCAAATACTCCAGATCATTTCCGCCCTCGCCACCGTCCTTATTGGCCTGGTTGCATTCTTCCGCGCCGATACTATTCAGGGCTTTACCGGTCTGACCTTCCCGGCTGCACGTGGCAAGGTGGAAATGCGTTCCATCTTCGGGGGTGCTTTTATTGCCTTAGGTGCAGTCCCCTTTTTCCTGGGTGCTCCCGGCTTTCAGGCTCTGGGTATTGTGTACCTGGGTATTGGCATTGCCCGCGCTATCGGCACCCTGGTTGATCGCTCGATGGAAAATTCCAATCTCATCAGCCTCGCCAGCGAGTTCGTATTCGGCATAATCCTGCTACTGTAAGGTTTTCGGAGCGCTTCTAGTGTCCTACTATTAATACTGGAGCAGGACTGCGATCGATGACTTCGCTGGTCACATCCCCCTGCAACCAGCCCAGGAAATTAACCCGCGCCCCCGAGGCCCCCATCACGATCAGGTCATAATCCCCTTCCTCGCTCTCCCGTAAGATCTCCTCCGCCACGATACCGTGCTCGACATCCAATTCCGCGGGAACTTCATGGTCAGCCAGTATTTCAGCGCCGCGCCGCAAATTGCGTGCTAGCGGCGTATCCGTATCCAATAGTTCTTCGGTGGTTTCTTCCATCTCATCCAGGCCGCTATACATCGAGGGCATGTTGCTGCCGACGTGCAATAAAGTGGCCTCTGCGCCTAATACTTCGGCCAGGTCCGCCCCGGCTTTTACTACCGGCTCAGATATCTCCTGCCCACCAGTACAGATCAACATCCGTTTAATTTCTGGGCGCTCTTCAGTGACCACCATTACCGGTATCGCAGGTTCTTTCAACACACGACTATCTACCGAGTCGGCCACTTTTTTCAGGAAACCCAAACGTTTGGAAGCCCCCACGACCAGCATGTCGTATCGGCCTGTTTCTATTTCATCAAACAATAACTCAACCGGTTTGCCTGTTGCCACTTTAGCATCAATCTTTTGATCCCCTAAAATGGCCTGCGCCTCTTTAAGAGCAGTCTGGGCACGTTGTTGTCCTTTTTCTTCCCAACGTGCAAACAGCAAGGTCAGCCGCGAGTCACTCTGTTTAGCCAACGAGCGGGCCAGCTTTACAGCCGGTTCAAGAAATGGGTGTTCTACAACAAATAACAGCAAATTCATACCTGTCTCCGTCCTGAGCTAATGTGCGCCACCAATCCCCAACAGGCTGAGGATCACCAGGGTAGCGCCAATCAATGGCAAGATTGAAAACAGCAAGCGGATGCGCGGCCCGGCAAAGAAGTTGGTGGCCGTAGCCCCGATCTGCGCGCCTAAGGCTGCCCCGGTTTGCATCACCAAAGCCATGAGAATATCTACATTGCCTTTAAGAGCATGCGTGAAGGTGCCAAAGCCTGCCGAGAAAATAATCTCAAATAAATCCGTGCCCACAGCCACGTGCGTTGGGACACCCAGCACGTAGATGAATAAAGGCATACGGATAAAACCGCCCCCCACTCCCAGGAAGCCCGCCAACAAACCGGAGATGAAACCAACGATCAGGATACTCCACAATGAAATCGATTCGATGCCGGAAGCAGGCAGAGAGATCATGGGCGGGATGCGGATGTTCTGCACCCGACGAGCCATGCCCTGAAAGCCTAACACCTCTGTGACCCCCACGCGCTCATCATCCTCAGTCTGGTTGCGCAACGCACGGATGCTGCGAATTGATTCAAAGGCAGTGAAAGCGCTGATAGCCAGCAAGATCACGATATAGGTGGTGCCGATCACCTGGTCTATCGAGCCGCTATCTTCAAGCAATTCGATCATTTGAGCCCCCGCCTCAACCCCCACCATCGTGCCAATTATCATCAGAAGTCCCAGTTTGGTATCCACATGGCCAAAGATGCGGTGGCGGCGTAGAGCGACCATCGACTTGCCCGTCATATGCGCCAGGTCGGTGCCCACCACAAAATTAGCGGGCACACCGGACCAGAGCATAAAAGGCCCCGCTAAAAAGCCGCCACCAACCCCAAAGAAGCCACCCAGGATGCCCACAATAAAACCAATGCCTGCCAACAGCAGTGGGTTGATGACTACGCCAGTGATGGGGAATTCCACGGCTTAGTCGTTCTCCTGGTTGTTGAGACCAAGCTGGTTGAGGATGAAGCTAACTACAAGGTCAAGCATAAAGCCCTGAGCGATGATCAGCCCCAAACCAATCAGAGCATAGAGGGTCAGGTTCTCGGAGAAAAGCTGCTGGAGGGGCATATCCAGAAAGCGCAAAACCACCAGGAAATAGCCAAGTAGTAGTAAACCATAGATGACTAATTCAAGGATGAACTTGCGTAACCACAAAGGGATGTTCTTCATAAGCTAAGAAAAATACTGGGGCAGTTCCTGCAAGGCCATGGCGATACGGGTGCCATGCCAGGTGATCAAACTGCCATCGACCAGATAGACGTTGTTGTTCTTTACGGCAGCGGTCTCAGCAAGGATATCCATGAGGGCCGTTCGGTGAGCATCATCGAAGACAAAGGGTTCACTCGGTAAGAGAATCAAGGCCGGGTTAGCCTCTACAACTTCTTCGATGGTCACACGAGGGTAGCGCGTATCCTCATGCTCATCCCCAGAATCGCTCTCTTGTTTACCCAAATCAGCAGCCAGGGGATACTGTCTTTGGCGTTCAGCAAAGATATTCTGCCCACCAAATACAGCCAACAGATCATGTGGGAAGGTGTGCTGGTTAAAGGTCATCCACCAGGTTTGCCCATCAGCTTCATCTTGCCAGATAGGACAGAAATACGAAATCGGCTCCTGGCTTTCCGCAGCGCCTCGCGCCCAATCGATGGCGTTTTGCAAAGCCTTGAGTTGCATGGCGGCCAGGTCGGTATGGTAGATGGCTACCAAATCAAAAAGCATGTTGATGCACTGGTCGACATTCTGGGGAAAGGATAGCCACACAGGCACATCGGCATCTACCAGCGACTGGATGGCCTGGGATGTGTTCTCTTCCTGATTGGTGAACACAAGATCAGGCTTGAGGGCAATGATCTCATCCACCTCGGGGTTCTTGGTACCGCCAAGGCGCGGCAGGTCGGATAAGGCTTCTGCAGGATGGATGCAGTAATCCGTTATCCCTACAACGGTATCCCCAAAGCCTAAGGTGAAGAGACTTTCTGTTGTGGAAGGCACGAGCGATACCACGCGTTTGGGGGGCGCAGGCAAGTCGGGGATCTGGGAGAGTTGGGCCAGGTCAAGATCGGGCATAGGGTATGAAGTTGTTTTGTGACTGGTTAGTATTTCTTGAATTACTTATTTTACACACTGCTATTTTAACAAATCAATAGCCGCTGCAGCCATCAGCGCCGCGCCCCTGGGCATGGCCTGCTCATCAAAATCGAATTTTGGGTGGTGATGGCCGTATTTGAGGCCGGCTTCCTCATTCATGGAACCCACGAAGAAGTAGCAACTCTGCGCATCCTGCATCATAAAGGCCATATCCTCCGACCACATCATACGCAAGTCTTTATCAAGTTGATCTTCAGGCAGCACCGCCTGGGTGATACCCTGGAGCCGCTCGGCAACCGCTGGCGTGTTATACACAGCCGGGGTGACATCCGTAAGTTCAAAAGTGGCCTGGCAACCTAAACTTTGTGCCACTCCCTTAACGATTTCCTCTAACCTGGTCAAGAGGAGGCTTTCTACCTCTGGCTTATAAGAACGCATGGTGCCCTCCATCACAACTGTAGAAGGAATCACATTAAAAGCATGTCCGGCGCGTAATAGCCCGAAGCTGACCACACCTGCTTCCAGAGGATTGACGTTGCGGGAGACAATGGTTTGCACAGCTGTGATGATATGCGCCGCGGCGGCTACAGGATCAACGGTAAGGTTAGGTAAAGCGCCATGCCCGCCCACACCCTCGACCACGATCTTAAAGGCTTTTGCCGCCGCCATGACCTCTTCCCCACTCACCCCGATCACACCCAGAGGAACACTATTGACCAGATGTAGGGCGAGGCTGTAATCAGGTTTGGGATTTTGGAGCACACCCTCCTCAATCATCAATTCAGCTCCCCCCAACCCCTCTTCGGCGGGCTGGAACACGAATTTGACAGTGCCAGCCAGCTTATCGCGGTGTTCCTGTAACAACTTGGCTGTGGTCAGGCCAATCGCCATATGCCCATCATGGCCGCAGGCATGCATCACGCCTGGGTTCTGGGAAGCGTATTCGGCGCCGGTTTCCTCTTCAATGGGAAGGGCATCCATATCAAAGCGCAGGAGGACAACCGGTCCCGGCTTGGCACCCTCGAGGACAGCCACCACGCCCGTCTTCGCAATACCGGTCGCAACTTCCAGGCCCAACTCGTTTAGTTCTTTGGCAACCACACCTGCCGTGCGGACTTCCTGAAAGCCGATTTCGGGGTGTTGGTGAAAATCGCGGCGGATGGCTTGAGAATAATCAAACAGTTCGAGGGCTTCTTTGTATAAACTATGCATCAATTTCTCCATAACAAAAAAACGCAAAACGATTGAGCGGTTCTCCGTTTTGCGTTTTACGATTTGATGTCTCCTAATTTAAGGTAACGTTTTAATCGTCCGTCTTTTGGGCTTTATCACCAGATTCGGCTTTACCACAATCGCAGCCACCGTTCTCGTGTCGGTCACAGGGTGATTCTGATTTACGACGCAGGGCTTCCAACTCATCCCAAGGCTCGATCTCGTGTTTAAGGAACTCGGCACGCGTGCGTTGTTCATCATCAATACGAACCATGACGGCCTGTTTTAGAGGCAGGACATCAATGACTTTGCCCTCGCCCACAGGTGTGACGACACGCTTGCCGCGTTTGGGCAACACCTTGCGGGCTTCGACATACTGTTCATATTCGTAGATCAGGCAGCAGCGTAAACGACCACACATGCCGGTGATCTCAGAGGGGTCAAGCGAAATTCCCTGAGCCTTGGCCATTTTGATGGAGATGGGGCTGAACTCTGTGAGGAACTTGGAGCAGCAGCGTTCTTCTAAGCCACAGGCACCCATGCCGCCAATGATCTTGGCAACGTCACGCGGGCCGATACGGCGCATTTCGATCTTCGGTTCAGAATATTTTTCCTGCATTTTCTGGCGCACTTTACTCAGATCGACTTCCCCATCATCTTCACTGTTGTATAAAAAGGAAAGGTGCTTGCCATCAAAACTGTACTCGGCGCGCACGATTTTGACGCCCTTGATCTTGGTCTCCGCCAAACAAGCGCGGCACTCGATCATGGCTTCGATTTGTTTTTGTTCCCAACTCTGGCGCATGACCATGTCGTGGGCAGTCGCTTTGCGTTCGATCTGTTTCCAGGAGCCTTTGCGTGGTTTGGGCGGGTCTTCCACGAAGCCCATGATCTGCCCGATCTGACGACCGCGGGCAGTTTCTACGACTGCGAAATCTCCCGCGGCCAGTTCCGCTACATGGGTAGCGTCAAAGTGGTAGAGTTTGCCGATCTTTTGAAAACGAATACCAACGATTTGTTGTGTCATAGGTTAGTAATTGGTTACTGGTAAATAGTTATTAGGGCCAATAAATAAATCTGGAAGACAGTGATTGCGAATAGCCTTCCAAATAACTATTTACTAATTACTGTTTCCTCGTAACTTACTTTATTGTAATCGGAATCGCCTGGGATTGCTGTTCAATAGCTGCTGCAGCGGCTTTGAGAGCTACTTGCTGGGATATTTCCTTCAGGGACTTGGCAACAGGAGAATCAGGCTGAGAGATCACAATGGGCCGGCCCTCATCACCGCCTTCACGCACGGCAGGATCCATGGGGATCAAGCCAATGAACTCCGTATTGGTCTCCTCAGCCATGCGCTCCCCGCCTCCCGAACCGAATACGTCCATCTTTTGGCCGTCAGGGAGTTCAAGGTAGCTCATATTCTCAACAACACCAAGGATGTCTACATTTAATTGGTTGAACATTTCCAGGCCGCGACGCGCATCTTCTAATGATACTTGCTGCGGCAAAGTGACGATAACGCCACCAGTCACTGGAGCGGTTTGCGCCAGGCTCAACTGCACATCGCCCGTTCCAGGAGGCAGGTCGATGATGAGGTAATCTAAATCCCCCCAAACCACATCCTCAAGGAATTGTCGAATGGCGGTATGTAGCATGGGCCCACGCCAGATCATCGGTTGTTCAGGCTTTACCAAAAAGCCAATTGAGATCAATTTGACCCCGTAAGCTTCAGCGGGAGTGAGTTGGCCTTCAGGCCCTGGAGGCTGGGGCAGCCGCTCCACCCCCATCATGATGGGAATATTGGGGCCATATACGTCAGCATCCAGCAAGCCAACCTTTGCGCCAGCCTGCGCCAGGGAGACGGCCAGGTTAACTGCCACTGTACTCTTGCCAACACCGCCTTTGCCCGAGGCTACAGCAATAGAATTGCGCACCTGGGCCGAGCCACCTCCGCGAGTTTTTCCATCGGAGGGAACTTCAACGATGACTGCCAATTCAACATCTTTTACGCCTTCCAGGGCAGTGACCGCATCGCGGACAGCTTTTTCGAGTTCGTATTTGTGGGGATGGTCAGGGGTAACCAGAACGAGAGTCAGTGAAACTTTATCGCCATCAACCTTGATATCGCGTACCAGGTTGGCCGCCACAAGGTCTTTCTTCAGTGCAGGTTCTTGAATAGCGCTCAAAGCATCAAGGACAAGTTCCTGAGTAACATCAGTCATAATTCGTCGCCTTACTTCGCTTTATTTTTCTTCTTTTCTAATTTCTTCAGATGTGTGTCCACGTCGCCGTGGGCTTTTTTGTACATCTGATTCAATTCTTTTTCCGGACCGCGGAAACGGCGCACGTTCTGGCTAGAGCAAGCCGTGCAACCACGCATGGCACGGAATGAGTCGGCATGGCAGGTAGTGCAACCGTTCAAACGGATCATCATAAGGACAAAGGCCATCTGGTCAGGGTCGTCAATCTCTTTATCGGCAGCCTTATCAACCAGGTTCGACCAGGACTTGCCCCGCTCATCGCGCAAAGTGGGGATGACTCGGGCTGGAAAGAGCAATTCAGTATCAGGATTGTACATAACGTAGGCCTTCAATCATACCAATATTATTAAAAGAAATATCCGGCTGGTAGAAATCCAGCCGGATATCGACTATTCTTTGGCTGCTGCCCGGGCTGCCGCTTTGGCAGCCTTTTCTTCTTCTTTGGCGATGCGGATATCTTCTTCTCGCCGGTAATTGGTGGGGCGAATCTGGGCGTAATAATCTACAGACATGGAGAGTTTCTCTTTGTTGTAGATGTGCGCAGAATGGCGGTCATAGGAAGCCAGTTCGTACTGGTGATCCATCTTGATAGCATCGAAGGGGCAGTATTCTGCACAGTAACCACAGTTCATGCAGATGTCGATGTCAATATAGAATTCGACCGGCTCAGGCACAGGACGACCGGTATCGGGGTCTTCCGTACGCACGATCCAGATACATTGCGGCGGGCAAACCTTGGCGCAAATACCACAGGAGGTACAGCGATCCTGTTGTTCACCATCAGGGCCTTCTTCATATAAGAGGAAGGGGATAAAGCGGAACTCTTCGGGTACGGGGAGCTTCTCTTCAGGATACTGGACAGTGAAGATGCCCGAGGCGTTTTTGCTGGAACGGTGTGCAACGCCTTCAGGGGTGTAATAGCGTTTGCCGATCCACTTGAAGTCCTCCACAAAAGTGCCGATGAAGTGACCCATTGTGACCATAAGGCCGCGTAATATACCAAATCCAAAATTCATAATATAGCTCCGTCTTGCCTAGCGATCCACTTCGCCGAGGATGATATCAACAGAACCCAACACAACCACAACATCAGCGACTTTAGAGCCAATGCACATCTTTTCCAGGGCAGTCAGGTTGATAAAGGATGGGGCGCGTACGTGATAACGCCAGGGGTTGGCCTTACCGTTGGACACAACATAAAAGCCAATCTCGCCCTTGGGGCCTTCTACACGACCAAAAGCTTCACCAGCCGGTACACGCACCTGGTAGGGGTTCTTACCGGTGAGGAAATCGCCATCGGGGATACGCTCCACAGCCTGCTGCACAATGCGAATGCTCTGACGGATCTCGTCCAGTCGAATCAGGTAACGGTCATAGACATCACCGTGGTAACGAACAGCTACGTCGAAATCGAATTGCTCGTAGATGCTGTAAGGATCAGCCCGGCGCACATCGTAGGGCACACCGGAAGCACGCAGCATGGGGCCAGCCATAGAGTACTCAATGGCCTCATCGGGGGACAAAACGCCGATGCCTTCGCAGCGAGTACGCACGATTTCATTGTTGGTCAGGTAACGATCAAGCTCATCTACCTTGCGAGGCAGACGCTCGGTGACCAGTTCGCCAATGCGCTCAAGGACACCCTCGGGGAAATCACGCGCCACACCGCCAAAGCGGAAGTAGTTATTCATCATGCGCGAGCCCGTGGTGGCTTCAAAGATATCCAGCAACAACTCGCGTTCTTCAATAGCATACAGTGAGGGGGTGAAGAAAGCGCCCAGGTCATTGAGCAAGAAGCCAATCGCCCAGAGATGGGAACTGATACGGGTCAGTTCTGCCATAATGACGCGGATGTATTCTGCACGTTCGGTGGGTACGCCTTTGGCACCCATCAGTTTTTCTACAGCCAGAGCATAACCGAAGTTATTGGAGAGGGATGTAATGTAATCAAGCCGGTCGGTGAAGGGCATGTTGTGCAGGAAAGTGTTGCGTTCGCCAATCTTCTCATGATTGCGGTGCAGGTAGCCCATCACCGGTTTGAGTGCCACTATCGTCTCACCATCCATCAACACGGCCATGCGGAACACACCGTGGGTGGAGGGGTGCTGCGGGCCTAAGTTGACGATGACCTGCTCTGTATCCAGATCTTCGATCTCATCATATTCCGCATTGCTGCGACGCAGTGAGTCGTAGAGAGCGTCCTCAATGGCCGGGCTCCAGGACTCGGGGTCAAAGCCTTGCGGGTACTGGTTGTTCTTACCGACCGGGTTATGGTCTTCGATGCGATAGACCTGCCCGCCGGGCCAGCGGTTGGCAAAGGGCTTAACATCTTCTTCAAAGTAAGGCTCTTTCCAATCTTTGCGCATGGGGAAGCCTTCAAAGCCCTCCCACATAAGGATGCGGCGCATGTCGGGGTGATCTGTAAAATCAATGCCATACAGGTCAAAGGCTTCGCGCTCCTGGAATTCAGCGCCAGGGTACAGTGGAGTCAGTGAGGGAACTGCTGGGTTGTCGCGCGGCGTTTGCACGGCCAACACGAGGGCCGAACCACCAGTGGATTTATAGAGGTGATAGACCACCTCAAAATAGCTTTCTTCATCCTCTTTCTGCGCCAGGTAATCAACCGCGGTAACCGAGGAGAGGAAGTCGTAGCCCAAATCATCGCGTAGTACCTGCGCAACTTCAGTGAGCTTATCGAGTTGGACGATGTAGCCTTCATAACCTTTGCGCTCGTCGTGAGTGACAACGCCGGGGAAACGAGCTTCGAGAGTACCTTCTTGTGCGGGGGCCATTTCTGTCATGATGTTTTCCTTTACTCCACCGCGGGGATGACTGTGGTGAGCGGCCCGGATTTGACGCCATCTTTGATGGTTTCATAGTCACGGGGGTCGATAATGTCAGGGCCGAGGATGGGCACGGGGATCGGCTCAATGGGCTTGGTGCGGTCACGGAAATTGGTGAAGTGTTTCTCCGTGTCGATCTTTTCCTGGATCTTCATCAAACCGTGCAGCAAAGCCTGCGGGGTGGGTGGGCAGCCAGGCACGTAAACATCCACCGGGATGTATTTATCCACACCCGAGACAACGTTGTAGCCTTCTTTGAAAGGCCCACCGCCCGATGCGCAAGCGCCCATCGCCATAACGTACTTGGGGTCAGGCATCTGGTTGTACAGGCGCACGATCTGCGGCAACATCTTCTTGGTGACAGTACCAGAGACGATCATCAGGTCCGATTGGCGCGGGCTAGGGCGCAGGACCTCCATGCCGAAGCGAGCCAGGTCATAACGTCCGGCAGCGGCAGAGATCATCTCAATGGCGCAGCAGGCCAGGCCAAACATCATGGGCCAGACGGAGTAGCGCCGGCCAGCATTGAAGATCTTATCAATGGTGGTGATGGCGACGTTGGCACGCGCTTCCGGGGAAATGTCGTAGCCTTCAGTGTTCAAATTGGGGGTTTCAGTCATAATGGGTTTCGCTCCTCGTACCATTCCTGGTAAATGGCCATCAGGATCTCGTCTGTGGCCAAAGCGGGGTCATCTTGGAAATTGGGGAGTTGAATAATCCAATCGAATAAATTAGTAAGCGATAGTTCTTCCAGATCAACATCGGGATGCTGGGCTTGTAAGGCCAACACGATCTCGTATCCGGCATCCCAAAAGAGTGGTTGAGTATTTTCGTTCAATTTGCCACTATTATAGATGGTGGCTTGAAGAGTGTCAAATGTTGGGCAGTGATATAATAAAGAAAATATAGATTTGTTTTATTTTAGTCGCTGGTCTGATAGTCCTTAGTCCAGAGGCCACTCCATAGTCACTGGTAAGACTGAGGACTTTGGACTACCGGACTAGAAAATGCAAAGCACTCGCCAGAAAATCCTCACCCACCTTGACAGCCACCACTCCGCTTCGGCAGTGGAGATCAGCCGCGCTTTAGGTATGACCAGGGCCAATGTGCGACACCATTTGAATGTGCTGCAGGAAACGGGGTTAGTGGAATTAGCAGGTCAATTACCCAATGAGGGACGCGGCCGCCCTACCCTGCTTTACATGGCTACACACCAAGCACAAACTAATAATCTCGGGAGACTTGCTTCGGTTTTGATCAAAGAGTTCGTGGTCAAACAAAAACGGAATGTTGGTAAGCGCCTGCAACGCATGGCGAAGATATTGGGTGATGGTATAGATAAAAGTGGCTCGATCACTCAACGGCTATACGCAAGCACCCGTCATCTCAACAGCATGCAGTACAACTCCCATTGGGAAGCGCATGCCGATGGGCCGCGCGTGATCTTCGGGCAATGCCCCTATGCTGCTATTATTGAAGAGCACCCGGAATTATGTTCAATGGATGCTTTGTTTTTAAAGGATATGCTAGGGATGGAGGTGGAACAGCTTGGCAAGATAGAGTACAAGCCGGATGGCATGCCGCATTGCATCTTCGCAGTGCAAAACACCCCTTAGTCAGTGCACATTTCATCAAGCACAATCGGGGTTGGAAATAAAAAGTAATGATAATATGAACAGGTTCAACCAGCAGATCTGATATGAAACACAGATTCTTAATTGCCCTTTTCATCGCCCTCCTGTTTGGCAGCGCCCAGGCCAGTTTCGCCGCGCCTGTTTCACAGGAAGCCAGCGAGATCATCTCATTAATTAATGAGTATCGTGCCGAAAACGACCTGGCTCCCCTCAACATCAATGCCCAACTAACCAGCGCCGCACAAACCCAGGCCAGTTACCAGGCCTCCATTAATACACTGACGCACAATGGCGCAGGTGGCACATCGGCCACGGACAGGGCAGTCGCGGCAGGCTATGGCGCCAGCGGTACTCCCTTCATTAGCGAGATCATTTATGCCGGGGGCAACGCTACCCCTGAGAGAGCGCTTAGTTGGTGGAAAAGCTCCAACATCCACAACCCCATCATGTTGTCGCTGGTGCGTCACGAGATCGGGGCAGCCGTAGCCACTTCAAATGGGCAAACTTATTACACCGTAGTATTCGGCAATATTCCCGGCCAAACGACAGCACTACCACTGGATGCAGACCCGGGCAGTTTGCAAACCGCAGTTCCCACCGACGACGCAGTGATCGCAGCCACCCCCGCTCCTGATGGTTCTATCCTGCATCTGGTGCAAGCTGGTGAGACGCTGGAAGACATTGCGGCTGCTTATGGCATTTCTGTAGCAGAGCTACAGGCACTGAACAACCTGCAAGAGGGGGATGACTTGCCGGTGGCTCTGGTCATTCAGGAGCCTTTGCCGCTAGACCAGATCACTCCTCAAGTTGCCACCGCAACCCTTGTACCGCCAAGCGCAACACCCTCCCCTGTCACAGTCGACATCCCCACAGCAACGCCCGCTGGCGGGGCTGGTGGGGTAGACGAAGGTGGAAGCGGCTCAACCTCAGGGGAAACGGAGGCATCACCACCCAATCAAGGGGTAATTTTCACGACCATATCTTTATTGATCGCCCTACTTGTGTCCCTGGTGTTGAATGTATGGTTATTCCGTTCACGGGAGCAATTGCTAAATGAGCTAGACCCCGAACGCCAATCTCGCCGTCGCGGTGTCATCACGCGCGACGCCTTTGCCGAGTTGAGTTACGACGAGCAACGTGAGCGCTTAGAGGACCTTGCCAGGGTCGCCCTCGAAGACTACCCTCTTGAGGTGACAAACATCACCCCACTGCAATACCAGTTAAACGCTTCCTTCCAGGTTGAGGGCAAACCCACAGATATTGAAGACGGAGAATCACAGCGTTTCTTTTTACGCATCAGTGCACCGGATTACCAGTCTCAGGACAATATCCGCTCTGAGATGGTCTATCTGAAATACATCCGGGATAACTCCGACCTCAAGGTGCCCAATCCGCTGGCTACCCACATAGGCGAGTTGATGACCACCGCCGAATCCTTACAAGTTCCCGAGCCACGCAATGTCATTATGCTGCGCTGGCAGGAAGGCGGCGCTTTGCCCGAAGATGAATTAGGGTCCACCGAACTGGAAAAAGTGGGCGCCTTCATGGCCAAATTGCACAACCTGGCAGAAGCATTTGAAGAGCCGGATTATTTCGTGCGCAAACGCTGGGATGTGGACGGCTTGATGGGGGAGAACCTGGACGTGTCCGTTGACCGGGCCCATGCCAACCTCACAGCAGAACAACTCGTAACCATCAACGCCGCTCTCAAACGCGTGGAGCAGGCTGCTCATGTCCTTGGGGAAAGTCGCGATACCTTTGGACTGATCCACGCCGACCTCCACCAGAAGAATTACATCTTCGAAAATGGTGTGGTGCGGGCCATTGATTTCGACACTCTGGGTTGGGGTTATTACGTCTATGACATTGCCGTAACCTTCTCACGTTTGCTGCACCGCAAAGACCTGGGCACGCTGCGCGAAGCTTTCTTACGAGGCTACCGCGGCGAACGCTCCCTGCCGCCCATCCACGAACAACAGATCGTGCCCCTCGTGGCTGCCCGTCTGGTGACAACCACCTTGTGGTTGGCGGGGCATGCAGAAGATACCATCTTCAAAGACGTGGCCCCCAAGCAGATTGACCATCAGGTCCAGCATTTACGGGCCTTCTTGCAGCGCTAGGGTTCCATCAAAACAGATTAGACTAGTTGTAATGCTGAAAGACGGAACCCCATGCTCCGTCTTCAAATCCCCCACTAATCTTCATTAAACTGCAAACATGGTAAGATTCCGGCGCGATGATCCAACCGCGCTGGACCCACTAATCCCCTGAATTTCGATGCGTAAACTACTCATCAGCCTGGTTTTTGCTGCCTTTGTGCTGCCTATCTGGCAGGTCTCTGCTTCACCCTCTCCCGAGCCTGGCAGCGCCCCCCTGTTAACTCCCAGCCAGATCATTAGTGGCATTAACAGCTACCGCGCCGCCAATGGCCTGCCATCCTACCAGAGCAACAGCACTCTGATGCAATTGGCGCAGGGCCAGGCGGACTACCAGGCTTCAATTGAAACTGTGACGCACACCGGGCCGGGAGGCACGCGTCCCATCGACCGGGCCTATTCCATCGGGTATGGGAATGGCAACACCGTTTTCGTTTCAGAGATCATTTACGGAGGCTATACCGCTACGGTTGATATCGCCATCACCTGGTGGAAAGGTTCCAGCATCCATAACAGCACTATGCTGGCTTCCACCTACCAGGAGATCGGGGCGGGTGTGGCCTCATCGGGGGATCGCATGTTCTTCACTGCCGTCACCGGCTATGTAGTGGGCGCTCCAGCACCTGAAAATGCAGGCGTCCCCATCGTTGCAGGCGATGATGAAACCAGTACCGAGAGCGAAGCTCCTTCCGTACCTTCCATCATCATTATCCCTGTCACAAAATCGGAGCCACGCGAGGATGGCTCCATCATCCATACCGTGCGCACGGGTCAAGCCCTCTGGAATATTGCCGCAGTTTATGACGTCCCGCTGGAAGAATTGTTAGAGATCAATAACCTGCCCCAAAACGCCATCATCTTTTCCGGCGATGAAATCATCGTTCAGGAAGCCACAGAGCCGGTCGTAGAAGTTGAGCCAACTACAGATTCCCAGATTGATACTCCTGAACCAACCGAAGCCGTCGCGCCAACCATAGCTCCAACGGAGGCCGCGGCCATTGTTGAAGAAGCAACTGCAGACGAAGCCGAAGTTAACACTAGTGCCTCGGCCGTCGCTGCCTTACCCCCGGCAGAACAACCTGGCATCACGGGGTTCTTCCAAGGCTCCACAGCCCGTTGGATCATGGTGATTGCTTTTGTAGGACTGTTAGGCGTGTTGGGGACCAGCCTGGTGATGCAACAACGTACAGTCGAAACCGCGACAGTAACCGGCAACCTCGACCCACTGACCACACCGTTAAACGTTGCGCTCTCTTCAGAGTCACAGGAAGAAAAACAATTCGAAGAATTACCCAGGAAAGAACAGTTTGAGCACCTGCAACGTCTAGGGGAAGTGGCTTTGATGACCTACGATCTGAAGATCGAAGATATCAAGCCGCATAATCATTGGCTCAACGCCAGCTTCAAATTACTCAGTGCCTCCGAAGATGGGGCAGATAACCCAGACTATTTATTGCGGATTCATCATCCCAAACTCCACACAGCTGCCAGAGTACGTTCCGAGATGCAATGGTTGGCACACTTGAGAGAGCATGCAGACCTCCAAGCTCCTGAACCAATTAAGAACATCGAAGACAAATGGGTGACCATGATGGATGCGCCCGGCGTACCCGAGAAGCGGGCTTGCACGATACTCACGTGGCCGTCAGGAAAACAACTCACTGCCAAGCAAGTCACTCAAAAGAAAATGGGGCAGGTAGGCGCGTGGCTAGCCCGATTACATGAAGCAGGTCAGGAATTCGACCCACCGAAAGGATTCACGCGTCCCAAGTGGGATTGGGCCGGATTGCAAGGCAAAGCTTTTAATGTAAAGCGAGATGCAGCACGCGCTGATCTCAGTGATGAACAGCTTGAAATCCTGGATGCTGCAAAAGAGCAAATCAAAGACACCATGGGACAACTGGAAAAAAGGAAAAACGCTCTCGGCTTGATCCATGGAAATTTAGGTGTTGACAATCTGGTATTTGACGGCGATGAGGCCAAAGCCACAGACTTTGCTGCCAGTGGCTGGGGCTATTATGTTTATGATCTGGCCGTCACTCTACACAGCCTGGCAAATCGTGATAACCTGCCCAAACTCGAAACCGCATTGTTGAAAGGCTATCGTAATGTTCGCCCTTTGCCGGACGAAGAAGCTACCAATATAAAAACCTTAATGGCCGGGCGCAGCATGTCACAGGTTTATTTGATGACAGCCCTTATCGACCAACCAGCCTTCCATAAACAGGCCGAAGAACGTATCCAGGAACAATTCGACTATTTAGCCACATACCTAATTTAGAGACGCAATAGCCAAGAGGAGAAGGCGTGCAACTTACAAACATCGAACCCACGCGTCGCGGCGAGTTCTGGGCGGGAGCTAAAGCTACCATTCCATTAATTGTGGGGGCCATACCATTCGGAATTATCTTTGGCGCGCTGGCTGTGCGCAGTGGCTTTTCGCCTGCCGGGGCCGCGGGTATGTCGTTTTTCGTGTTTGCCGGTTCATCCCAGTTTATCGCCACCAGCCTGGCCGCAGGCGGAGCCACCACCCTTTTCATCGTGCTGACCACCTTTGTGGTCAATCTGCGCCATGCACTATATTCGGCTACCTTGGGGCCCTACGTCAAACACCTGCCCCAGCGGTGGCTGCTGCCGCTTGGCTTCTGGCTTACCGATGAATCTTTTGTTGTGGCCGTGCAACGTTACCGTGCTGAAGACAGCTCACCATACAAACATTGGTTCTTTTTGGGTTCAGCCGTGTTCATGTATGCCAACTGGAACCTATGTACCTGGATCGGCATCTTCACCGGGCAGGCCATACCACCGGAATGGGGCCTGGAGTTTGCCATGGTAGTGACCTTCATCGGCATGCTGGTCCCGCTGATCATTGGCCGCCCCACCCTGGTTGCTGTATTTGTCGCAGGGGTCACAGCAGTACTGGCCAACAATCTGCCCAATCGCCTGGGACTGCTGGTAGCTGCTATGTTAGGTATCTTGGCCGGGGTCCTGGCAGAACGTTTCTTTGGGGAGCCGGACAATGAATGAATGGCTGACCATTTTCGGTATGATGCTGGTGACCTTTGGGGTGCGTTATCCGGTGCTGGCGCTTGTCGGTAAGATACCTTTACCTGACCCCATCTTTCGTTCGCTCAAATACGTGCCACCTGCTGTTTTGACCGCCATCATCGTGCCCGAAATCCTGTTGACTGATGGGCGTATTGACCTGGCGTTCAATAATGCTCCCCTTTTTGCGGGTATCCTCGCAGGTCTGGTGGCCTGGCGCAGTAAGAATCTGCTACTGACGATAGTTTTGGGCATGTTGGCCTTGTGGGGCTGGACGTGGCTGATTTCGTAAGCTAAACTTTTAATTAACCAAATAACGTTCCTATAGGGAAGGAAAGAATTCATGAACACCATACGAAAAATCTTTTGGATCTTAAATAAGTTCTTTATGGTGCCTGCCTTTCGCCTGGGGCTTGGTCCCCTTCTCGGCACGCCCATTAGCGGCTATGTGATGATCATCAAGAACACGGGCCACAAGACAGGAAAACTGCGCTGGACGCCTGTGAACTACGCTATCAAGGATGGCTGCGTATACTGCCTGGCAGGCTTTGGTAAGGTCGCCCATTGGTATAAGAACATCAAAGCCAAACCATCAGTTGAATTGTTGCTGCCATCAGGCGCAGTAGCCGCCGAGGCCAGGGAATTACTAGCGTCACCAGAACGCTTGACAATCATGCGCCAGATACTCAAGAACTCTGGCTTTGCAGCTTTTCTCTTCGGGATCAATCCCTTTACGGTTTCTGACAGTGTCCTGGAAGAAAAAACCCAGGATTACATTGTGCTGGGCCTCGAACCAAAAGGTATTGGTTCTGGAGCAGCCGACCCGGGCGGCTGGTTATGGCTCTTACCAACTTTTGCAACCATCCTGCTGATCTGGTGGTTATTAGTTTCTTTCCGGTGATTGTTTTGACTTTGGTATAAAATGGAAACTACTCACACTGAGGAGAACATCGTGGAAATACCAATTCCAGCACAGGGGTTTTCAGAAAACCAACTTGCAGTCCGTACAGCCGGATTCTGGGGGGGACCAAAGATCTTATACAATGGTGAAGTCGCAGCAAAGGGTGAAGAACGAGGTACCTTTGTAGCGACAAATACAAACGGTACCCAATCAGTTTTACGCATCCGGCCCTCCCTTTTTGGCTTCGACCCGATACCAAAAGTTGAAATTGATGGTCAGGAATACACCTTAGCGCCTCCCCTTCAATGGTTCGTGATCATTTGGGCCATTGCCCCTATACTGATGATTCCAATTGGAGGCGCGCTTGGTTCCCTGTTTGGATTGATTGCAGCCGCAGTAAATCTCCGCATATTCCGCACAGAAATGAGTACGATAGTTAAATATCTCGTTTCGGCTTTTGTTTCAATATCAGCAATTGTAGCTTTCTTAATAGCTGCGATACTCCTAAGTACTGTTTTGCAATAAATCGTTTCGAAGTTCTGCTATTCAAATAGTATAAAATCCAAGCTCTTGACACTCATTTCAGGATAGGATAATATGTAACCATTCAGTTACACAAGGTTGTTTCTTGTCCGCAGAGCCACTCAGCATCTCACTCAATATCGAAATTCACGCCCACCCTGAAGATGTGTGGGCTATTGTTGGCAGTGCTGAAGGCATGACGCGTTGGCTAGGCATGACTGGCTTTCAGCCCAATTCTGGGGCAGAATGGGAAATGTATGTAACCACAGACTACGGGGAATTCCACTTCTATGGAGAAGTTGTAAAAGTTGAGCCGCCCAGTGAGATCGCCTTCACCTGGATCGAGCATGAAAAGGGCAAAGAGCCCTGGCCCACCAGCACTCTCGTCTCGCTCCAGCTTACAGCGACAAAAGATGGCACCCGCGTGACCCTACTCCACAGCGGCTTTGAGGCGCTGCCGGAAAAACTAGCCTCAACCGAGTGGCAGGGCCATAAACAAGGTTGGGAGAGCCGCAAAGTATTACAAGTGCTAAAGCGTTTGATTGAAGAAGGAGAATAAAACATGCCCAATGTTTGCCTAATAGAGATCATGGTTCCAGATGTAGAAGCAGCCCGCCAATTCTATTGCGACAAGCTGGGTTTTGACATACGCAGTGAGGCATATTTACCAGACGTATTAGTGTTGGAGCACGAAGGGGCGGATTTGATCCTCATCAAAACAGATAAACCGAGCCAACTCGATTATCCTCACGAAGCGACCTCTGTCCTGGTTTTTGAGGTTGAAGACATCCACCTTGCCGAAAAAGAATATAAAAGTAGGGGAGTTGAGTTTATACGAGAAATCGGGGATGCCCCTCCCGGGCTTTTCACCGCGTTTCGCGATCCTTGGGGCAATGTACACGGATTGATGCAAATCATTCCACGGGAATAGAATGGTCACCCTCTCCCCTTTCAGAGCTATCGGCGACCCCACCCGCCGCGCCATTCTCGACATTCTGCGTGAAGATGGCCCCCAACGCGCCGGGGAACTGGCCAAACGTATCCCCAGCATCAGCCGCCCGGCTGTCAGCAAGCATTTGCGCATTCTGCGGCAATCGACCCTGGTTGCCCAGCAACACAAAGGGCGTGAGCGTTGGTATCAAATCAATCCCGCCGCTCTTAAGGAAGTACAAGCCTGGGTGCAGCGCTACGAAAGCTACTGGCAGGATAATTTGCTAAATTTGAAGGAAATCGTCGAAAGCCAGATCGACTAGAAATTTAGATCATCGAACTGTTGCTCCAAACTGGTCGCCAATTGGCGGCCTTTTTTCGTTTTAGCACCTTGACAAATACTATAAGTCGATTAGAATTTAGGCTGGCCTAAATAATATTTTAATAGCACGGAGTATTACATACATGATTAGCCGAAAATTATTAGTCGGTGCTTTTGTCGCACTGTCTTTCCTCTTAGTTGCCTGTACCTCAAGCGTTGAACCAACAAACAATGACGACGGCATCCTTGACGTGGTCGCAACCATTGGGCAGATTCAGGATGTGACCGAGAATATCGGTGGTGACCTGGTCGATGTAACTGTGCTGATGGGACAGGGCGTTGATCCCCACCTATACGTACCGATTGAAAGTGACCTGGAAGCCTTCCAAAATGCGGATGTGATCTTGTACAGTGGCATCAACCTCGAAGCACAGATGATCGACGTAATGAACCAGATCGGGGAAAGCCGCGGCGTCCCCACCGTGGCAGTTGCCGAAACTATCCCCCAGGCCCAACTGCTGGATTATGCCGGTGGTGGTCCAGGCACATCCGACCCGCACGTATGGGGTGACGTGGCCTTGTGGTCCTTTGCCGCCGAGTCCATCCGAGACACCCTGGTGGCAGCCGACCCGGATAATGCTGAAATCTACAATGCCAACTATGATGCCTACAAAAGCGACCTCGATGCCCTGCATGGCTGGGCTATCGAGAGCATCGCCAGCATCCCAGATGGGCAACGCAAACTGGTGACCGCCCACGATGCCTTCCAGTATTTCGGCAAGGCTTACAACATAGAGGTGTTTGCGCCGCAGGGCATCTCCACAGCAGCAGAAGCCAGCGTCGCCGACATTCAGACTGCCGTGGACTACATCGTCACCAACGACGTGCCTGCCATCTTCTTTGAGAGCGCTATCCCCATCGACACGGTTGAAGCAATGATCGAAGGCGCTTCGGCACGCGAACACTCCGTTGAATTGGGCGGCGAATTGTTCGCCGATACTATGGGCGAACCTGGCACACTCGAGGGCACCTATCTAGGCATGATCGAGCACAATGTGACCGTCATCGTTGAAGCCCTTGGCGGCACTGTGGCTCAATTACCTTGACAACTATCCTAAGCGGCATTCCCGATCCAGGAAATATAAAATGAACGCGACAAGCTATAAAGACCTGCCAGTCTCGGTAGAAGACCTGACAGTTGCCTACCGCTACGAACCCGTGCTGTGGGACGTGGATGTGGATGTGCCGCAGGGCACTTTGATGGCTATCGTCGGGCCAAACGGGGCGGGCAAGTCCACCCTGATAAAAACGGTCCTGGGCCTGATCGAACCTGCCGCTGGGCGTGTATCGATTTACGGGGAGAGTTTCAAGGAACAAAGAAACCGTGTGGCTTACGTCCCCCAGCGCGGCTCTGTTGATTGGGATTTCCCCACCGACGCTCTGGATGTAGTCATGATGGGCCGCTACGGGCATCTGGGTTGGCTGCGCCACCCCGGTGCTGATACTCGCAAGTTAGCCATGGAAGCGCTAGAAAAAGTCGGCATGCAGAAGTATGCCAATCGCCAGATCAGCCAGCTTTCTGGGGGCCAGCAACAGCGTGTATTCCTGGCACGCGCCCTCATCCAGGATGCTGAGATCTACCTGATGGACGAGCCCTTTCAAGGTGTTGACGCCACCACCGAGCGCGCCATCATCGAGGTATTACGCGCCTTGCAGGGCCGTGGCAGCACGGTGGTAGCCGTGCATCACGACCTGGAAACTGTGCCAGAATACTTCGATCATGTCCTCTTGTTGAATGTACGTGCCATTGCCTGTGGCCCTGTTGAAGATGTTTTTACGCAGGAAAACCTGCGCAAGACTTATGGTGGTCGTACCGATATGCTGGCTGCCGCCACCAAGAACGTGAACGGCAACCCATAAAATGGATCTGCTAAAACTGTTCAGTTTGTTATTCACGGATTACACAGTGCGGAACGTCGCGCTGGGTTCTGCCATTGTGGGTGCGGTCAGCGGCACGATCGGCAGTTTTGCCTTGTTGCGCAAGCAAAGCCTGATGGGTGATGCCATGAGCCACGCCGCCCTCCCTGGAATCGCGTTGGTCTTTATTATTACCGGCCTCAAAACTCCCGTTGCACTTTTCCTGGGCGCCTTTGGGGCCGCTTGGCTTGGTGCCATATTGATCATCGTGATCACACGTTATACACGCGTAAAAGAGGACAGCAGTTTGGGTATCGTGTTAGCGGTATTCTTTGGCTTTGGTCTAGTGCTACTCAGTTGGATCCAACGCAACAGGGGAGCCAACCAGGCCGGGCTGGACAAATTCCTTTTTGGGCGCGCCGCTGCCATCGTTGAAGCTGATGTGATCGTCATGGCCGTGATTGCCACCATCACTATAATTTTGGTAGCGCTCTTCTGGAAAGAATTTAAGCTACTGGCTTTTGATGTTGATTTTGCCGCTTCGTTAGGCTTTCCGGTAAGGGTACTGGACGTTTTGCTGACGACCCTGATCGTCATGGGTATTGTTGTTGGTCTACAAGTTGTCGGCGTGGTCCTAATGGCCGCGCTCATCGTGGCTCCAGCCGCGGCAGCTCGCCAATGGACTGACCGGCTAAGCACCATGGTGGTCATCTCAGCAGGATTTGGGGCCTTTTCCGGGGCAGTAGGCGCACTCCTCAGCAGTTTAGCCCGGGGCTTGTCAACCGGCCCGATCATTGTCTTAACTGCCAGCGCGATCGCAATTTTTTCACTATTTTTCGCTCCCAACCGCGGTTTGATTTGGGACTGGCTAAGACAGCGCAGTAATCGAAACCGTCTGGCACAAGACAGGGTCATGGAAGCTCTCTACATCATGGCCAGCAATCATGGTGACCCAACACACCCCCATGGCCTCGAAAACCTGGCAGCCGTCCTCCCCCATTACAACGTGAAAGCCACTTTGGAAAAATTGGGTGAGCGTGGCCTGGTCAGTATGCGGGGAAAATACTGGTCCCTAACCGACCAGGGGGTGCAAATCGTTGAAGAATTACAAAATGACACCCATGCAGCTGGCGAGGGCAGCATGCTTGAAGGCAAGGCCAGCACATGAGTAATGCTTTCTGGATCCAATTAGTTGGTGCTATTGTGGCGATTGCTTGTGCACTGCCGGGTGTCTTCCTGGTCCTGAGGCGCTCGGCCATGATCAGTGATGCCATCAGCCATACAGTCTTGTTTGGCATCGTGGTCGGCTTTCTGGTCCTGGACGTAGATCCCACCAGCCCAATCCTGATATTGACAGCAGCACTCAGCGGCTTGTTGACCGTTTGGTTGATCGAGCTGTTACAGAATACTAAACGCCTGAATAGTGATGCCGCTATCGGCCTGGTCTTCCCCATCCTTTTTAGCATCGCTGTGATCCTCATCAATACTCAGATCCGCAATGCCCACGTGGACGAGGATGCCGTACTGCTCGGCCACCTCATCTTCGCTCCTGTCAACCGCCTCGTCCTGCTTGGCATTAACCTGCCTGAAGGTGTGTGGGTCATGGGCGGCATCCTTCTCATCAATCTGACATTCTTAGTTTTGTTCTATAAAGAGCTGAAGATCACAACTTTTGACCCCGGCCTGGCAGCCGCATTGGGTATCTCCCCTGCCCTGGTGCATTACAGCCTAATGGGTATGGTATCTGTGACTGCTGTGGGTGCTTTCGACCACGTTGGCGCCATTCTGGTTGTGGCTCTCATGGTGGCACCCCCTGCCACTGCTTACTTGCTAACCAACAAATTGGAAAGGATGTTAGTACTCAGTGCCCTGTTTGGCGCGGCTTCTGCCGTGGCCGGTTACTGGGTTTCCAACATTTTTAGTGTCAATGTAGCCGGAGCCATGGCCAGTATGACAGGCGTGTTTTTCATACTGGTGCTGGTATTTGCCCCAGAACGTGGCTTGCTGGCCCAACGCCTGGAAACAGCTGAACGCCGTAAGCGCTTTGCGGTCGAGATGCTCGTGGTGCATCTCATGGCGCACGAGGGCCAGCCAGACGAGTTGGAGGAAAGTTCTATCTCACATTTATCCGAACAATTGCGCTGGCAACCCGAGTTTGCGCAACAGGTTGTCAGACGCGCCAACCGTGGTAATTACATAAACCGGCAAAATGGGCATCTGGAACTCACGGATAATGGCCGCCAACTGGCCCAGGATGCCATGCGACGCTAAACGTAGCCAATAAAAAAGACCTCTCGGTTGAGAGGTCTTTTTGTTGAAGACTAAACCTACTAACTGCGCACCATGCGCGCCACCCACAACAAGACAACAGCGCCGATCACAGCGGTAATGAGTGAGCCGAGCAGGCCTGAAGATGTAAAGCCCACCAAATCTAGCAGCACACCACCGATGACCGCACCGATCACACCCACAACAAGATTGCCTAACAGACCAAAGCCGGAGCCTTTCATGATCTGCCCGGCCAGCCATCCGGCTACGATACCAATCAATACATAAAACAAGATGTTCAAAGCTTCCTCCTCAAGTACTTAAAACGGTTTTTCAAGCTTGCATTTTTTATAGGCTTTCCTTGCAAAGCTCTTAATACAGAATCATAACATTGATATTATCCTATAGTCACATTACATTCACATCGAAAAAGGATGCTATGGACCCTACAAAGAAAAGCGGATTTTCATACCGTTTCCGGGTAGACAACCAAAATGAACAGGTGGACGTGACCATCGTACAGAATGAGGACAATCAAATCGTCAAAGTCGTCACTGCCCAGGAATTTACACGCAAAGACACTTCGGAACTCACTAGCGAAACTGGGGAACTACATTCATAACAACTTAACTTTTCAGCATCGACCTGGCATGTTCCAGGTCTTCGGGCGTATTGATGTTAAAGAATGACCGTCCCTGGGGGTCAATGCTCTCTATTTCCGGCTGATCCACAAAGCGGATATCGACCTCATCAAAGAATGAAATCACACGGCGTTGACCGGACTTAATAGCGCCTTCAATCGGTTTTAAACAGGACTTTTTATACACGGCTCGAAAGGGTTCCGCGAATTCTTTCGGCTCCAGGCGTGGAATGACCGCATCGTAGTCGGGGGCTAATGAGATTAAATGTTCGACCAAAGGGCGACTCACGAAAGGCATATCGCAAGCTAATAAAAGACAGTACTCGAATTTGGCATGATAGATGGCTGAATACAAGCCGCCCAAAGCCCCGATATCTGGATAGACATCGGGGTAAACGGGCAAGCCGAATTGTTGATAAGCTTCAGGCTGATTGCTGATGATGATGGTTTCAGCCCCCAATCCATCCACCTGCTCCAAGATGAACTGGGCTAAAGATACACCGCCAAAGTCCAGCAAGCCTTTGTCCTGGCCCATACGTGAAGATTTGCCCCCAGCCTGTAAAACAATACTCAATTCCATACCGCGATTATAGCGGATGGAATTATGGATTGCGGGGTGTGCGCAAGAAGAGGAACCAGTAAACACCGCCTACAAACAGCGTGCCGCCGATAATGTTGCCGATCGTAACTGGTACCAGGTTTGTGATGAAGAAATTCATCCAGGTGAGATCAGGATAGTCTGCTGCGGTCTTGCCGATCGATGCCCAAAACTCCGGTGAAGCACCTGATTTTATTAATAAACCGACAGGGATGAAGTACATGTTGGCGACACTGTGTTCAAAGCCGGCAGCTACAAAGGCAGCAATGGGCGGGATGATTGCCATGATCTTGTCTGTTGTAGTGCGAGCACTGAAGGTCAGCCAGACGGCCAGACATACTAGTGCATTACACAGGATGCCCAATACCAACGCTTCTACAAAACCCAATCCGGCTTTTGCATTAGCCGTGGCCAGGGCAGAAGCACCCACTGCGCCACCCCCGTTCTGATACTGCCCACTCAAAAACAACAGTCCGGCAGTTAAGATGGAACCGACAAAATTGCCCAAATAAACCACGATCCAATTGCGCAGCAGGCGGCCAGTTGTGATCTTTTGATTGGCCCAGGCCATCACGATCAGGTTATTGCCGGTAAATAGTTCTGCCCCGCCCACGATCACCAGGATAAGGCCCAATGAAAACACGATTCCAACCAATAAACGTGTAAGACCATACGGCATGATACCGCCAGAACCGGCAGCCACCGTGGTGGCAAAGATAGCTCCTAAGCCAATAAATGAGCCGGCCAGTACGGCCAGCAGGAACATACGCCTTTTCCCAAGCCTGGCTTTGCTGACACCAACAGCTTCCGCTTTGGCGGCCATTTCCGCGGGGATTAGGGCATCCAGGGAGAGATTATTGTTTGTGGCCATGATTACACTCCTAAATAGGACAATGTTACTCCATATCGGCCTGATTATCTCATGTTTGTGATTTTTTTCACGTGTCAAACGCCCCTCTAGTTGTATGACAAATGCCCCCATTATTTGGGGGCATTTTGGAATTATGGAAATGATTGTTGTTTAGTTATTTAGGGTTCCAGCAACCAATAAGCAAAGTTGTCAAACTGCACGGTAAAGCTCTCCGTAGGGCCGGTGCCGATAGACATACCCACATAGTTCTTGCCGTTGTAGCGGTCGCTAAACTTATGATCGATCTCTTCCCCATTGACATACATCGTAATGTAATCATCTACGGATTTAACGGCGATGACATTGAGTTGACCGCCACCTTTTTCTATGGCGGAATGTGCTTTCCAATTCACAATCGTGGTTGCCGAAGCTCCGTTCCAGATCCACAAACGATAACGACCATCACAGGAAAGCTCAAAGATGTGTCCGGCAGAGGTTTCGGGACCGCGGAAGTACAAACCGTATCGGTCAAGCCCCTCACAGGTCTCCGGTGTTACGGCGATGACTTCGAGATAATAGTCACGGATCTCAGGCCAGGAATGCACCCAGCGGGTACCGTTCTCGGCTTTTTTAGCAGTCAGTTGGAACTTGCCATCGGCAACCTGAGCGATGACGTCGCCATCATTTCGGGCGTTCCAATTGTCATAGCCGGTAAAGAAGTCCAACAGATCAGGGTCGCCAAAATCCTCACGGGGATCAAAGGCATCCAACTGCACTTCCGGGCCGAGGGTCTGTGTGATCGTGGGCGTCAGCGTTGGTGTCAGTGTGTCTGTTGGCAGGATAATGGGTGTATCCGTTACAGCGACAAGCGTCTCAGTCGCCGTGACTGTAGGGCTGGGCACTGGCGTAGACGTATTCTCAAGCGTCGCGGTTGGCTCGTCGGCTTGCGCTGCTTCCACAGGCTCAATAACACCGGCATCCCCATCGCCAGAACCCTGGGGCAGAATTGAAGACAGGCTGAATTGACAACTGGAAAGCAGCCCAGTCAAAAGTATGATGAAAATGGTTTTTTGCAGGTTCATGCCATCTCCTCGTAGCATTACCACTGCTTCTATTGTACAGGATTTGTGCCAGCAACACGCCTCTGGATAATAGCAATCACTAGATCACATTCTGGCAGGATCGAATCCCTTCGTGAACTCCAATACAAGCTCTGCAACCCTCTGCAAAGTAGCACGCTCTACCAGATTGTTGCGGTCATAAATAGTATGGTAGGCACGCTCAGCACGTAGCCTCCCGCTGGTCTGGATAGATGTGGCAGGGATGCCATTTTGCAAAAAGGGGAAATGGTCCCCACTGCGATCCGTGTACCATAAAGGGCTGGCATCGGGGGCCAGCCGGAACAGTTGGGTATTCAGCGAATTGTCCGTCCTGATCGGAAAGATGGAACCGTCCTTCGTGACTATGCGCAAGGATGCACCTGCCCCCACCATATCGAGACACAATACATGAGCTTGAACATCCGCTCGAACAAGTTCCTGTGCCATTGCCAAAGCCCCATGCATGCCGGTTTCTTCTGCCCCCGTAAATAAAAAGCGAAGACGGTAGCCTTTGCTTGCCGGAAGATTCGAGAAGTGTTCTGCCAGAGCTAAAAGCACGCCCACCCCTGAAGCATTGTCGATCGCGCCGGGAGAATAGCGATTTCTATGGAATAACTGATTGTTGCTCTCTGAAATAAACATCCACAGCCCAGCAAGAGTTGCTAAAAACCCAGCCAGCCAGAAGATCACGGTAGGCACAATGAGACCAGCCAGTTGAAAAACTGCGAGAATTGCCAGCAGGATGGCGGCCCGCTGGAACAGAAAAAGCTTATAGCCTTGCAGCCACAACAGGCTGCGGTTCTGAAATGCGAAAGCTCGCGCACTGTCCACATGGGCGCACAGGATCAGTTGGGGTAGGGTTGCTTCCCCACGCGAGGCGATCAAATTCTGGCTCGTACAGGTATGTGGTCGACGTTGAAAAAAGTACCGGGCCGCCTGGGGTAAAAGGCCGCCCAAAACAGGCAAGAGGAGCGCCAGCCAGGGAATAGCTGGAACCACCCACCCCGCTCCAACGAGCAGCAAACCGGCAAGGGGATATATTGGTGCAAAGCGCGGCAGAGGAGCAAAAGGGACGGGTTGCCACTCTATCTCATATCCCCATCCATCCAAATGCCCGGCAATGTAATCCTGAGCCTGGCGCTCCGATGTACTCCCGGCAGGTCTTGGCCCGATTGTCTCTGTAATATGCTTAATATGTTGGCGGGCGCGTGAGCCCAGTTCGCCAGGCTTCATGATGCTTTTACAGAGACCAGCACATAACGGGGCAAGTCATATAAGAAGAAAGGGGATTCGTGTTTGAAAGAAATTGGCGGGCTACTAGTAATAGCCCCTAACATCTCACGTTGCGCTTCGTGTTCTTTCAGGCCCTGATTAACGATCAGCAACACTCCACCGGGTTTTAAGCTATCCCAGGCATCAGAAAGCATTTGCCGGGGAGCAAACATCTTGGCGGGTAAACCCCAGCGAAGATGATCGGGCTGAAAAACAAAAGGGAAGAACATTGTAATCAGGTCGTATGCTTCGGGTTTTCTTTGAAAACCCTGGGGGATATAGTGTGTGCCAGGTAAGTCGCCAATGTGAGCCAGGGCATGGTCATAGCGCGACCTCAGATCGGAATATACACGATAGGGATCAACTTCAAAACCCGCTAAATTTACACTGCGGACATTATCCCCACCCTGCCATGTCAGGAAATTGTAGAAAGCCTGAACGTAGAACCAATGCGAAACACCGATGTCGGCGACATTGGGAGACATTGGCAAATTTAAACTGGCTTCTTCCCAGCATCGGGCTAATAGCTCAAGATAATAGAGGTTCTCGCGATAATTTTGCCGCGTGCTTGAGCGGTGTAGTTTCTGTAATCGATAATGATCGCGTAATTCAATTTCCCGCTTTTCCACGGCCTCCCGTTCAGTCAGGGGCAAATCGGCAAAAAGGTCTTCTTTTGATTCGTTTTTTATGCTGTGGAGGGGGCGTCTCCAACGGATGCCCTGCCGCAAAGGGAAATCAATGAAGTTGCGCAGCGACAGCAACGGTTGGATCATTAGACCACTCACTCCTCACGAGTAGACAGAGTGGCCATTAAGCTATGGTTTGTACGTAATTCGCGGATGAGTTCCGTTTGGCGTTGAGCTACGTATTGTCGGAGGACCGTGCGCGCCGCCTCGTCTGGTTCCAGGTAAACTCCAATTCGATAAAGCCTGTTCATCAGATTTAGTTTCTTATTTACAATACGCCCAGATAACTGTAGCTTTTGGGTCTTTTGGCCGCCGTTCGTCGGTAGGTCCACATCAACGATCACATTGCCTTTTTTCCGAAAAAGTCCCGGGACGAACAACTCATAAACCACGAACAATGACAGGCCGCCTATGGAGAGATCGATCAGATCTGCCTGAATCGAATTAGGGTTGTTCTGGATCCGCAAGTCAACCTGTATCGGGTCAGGGGGCTGTACCCGGATGTACTGGCGCCGGGCAATAGCAGCACCGGAAGCAACAACGGGACCCAGGGCAGCCTGGCCGCTGGCATAATCAACCTGCAATACCTGGGCACTGTACGTTTCCGGGAAATGTTCACTACGAATAAAGGTAGTCTTGTCCGTATCCAAACAAACGATTTGATACTTACTGGTACTGACCTGAATAGCATCGCCGCGCACAGCTGTAATTGTGGCCGGGAAGGCGATCGGCACCCCCTTATATTCGTTCATTAACTGCACGGCATCGTGCACACCCAGTAATTCGGAGTAATTTGTGGCGGTGGCTTGAGCGATGGTCATGTTGAATGGTTGTATCTTCGAATAACAGTTAGATATCTAAACGCTGCTTGGCAGTATACAGGGACTGGTCAGCCTGTTTGATCAGATCTTCCAGGATCTCCTTTGTAACCGGGCTGTTTGCATGTTTTTCAGTGTCAAATTGGGCAAAGCCCACACTTAAGCGCACCGGGACTTCATGGCCGTCATCCATTTCCAATACGGAACCATGCATAAGCTTATGGATACGCTCAACGACCTGAGCAGCTATCGCGAGATCAGCGCCTGGCAGCACGACCATAAACTCATCACCACCCCAGCGGCCAACCTGGTCATAAATCCTTGTGCTGTGGCTGATAATAGTTGCCGCCATTTTAAGAATCTTATCGCCTTCGAGATGCCCAAAACTGTCATTGACGTATTTCAAACGGTCAACGTCGATCATCATCAAACTTAAGGAGCGCCCCTCTCGCACAGTGCGGTTCAATTCACCGAGAGCAAATTGGCTGACTGCACGGCGGTTCAGGACACCGGTTAACTCGTCTGTCAGCGCATGAGCCTGCATGCGCGATAACTGGGCACGTAGCTTATTCTCAGTTTCTTTCTGTGCGCTAATGGGTATCCCCAGATAGGTGAGCCCTTCCCGTCCAACACTATCATCATAGACTGAAGTCACAAAGAGGCGCACCCAAAAGGTCTCGCCATTCACATGGGTAAGGGAGAAGTCCCCACAATCTAGTTGTTGGGTTGCATGCAAGTCCGTGGAAGTCAGTAATTCCAATAAACGAGCCTGGTCGCGTGAGTCTAATGCATCACCCCAAGAAAATGGATCATTACGCAAATCGTCGATAGTACGGCCAGTCAGGCGTTGATAGCTATAGTTTACATGATAAATATCCCCACCCTCCAGTGAAGTCACGAGGTGCAAAATGTTAAAGCGATCGAAAAGGATATCGCTAGCATTCGGTCTACTGGAGGTCATATCTGTAAATTCAAGATAATTATCGATGGTCACATTGATGCCAGAATTCCAGCTACTTGTAGCTTGATTTAGTTTATTCATTTTTGTGAGTTATGCAACTACAAAACCATAATCTCCTCTACCAAAAAGGTCCTCAAAATAATAAATCATGAGGAAATTCCAAGTGAAAAAGCTAACATAAAATAGCCATAAAAATTGTGTAAATATCATTTTGTAAGCTAAACAGACTGTAAGGTAAAAAAGACCTATATTGTGCTTTAATGTACTTACCCTACAAGGAAACAACCATTGAAGCCATGGGGCCTCGAAAAAACAAAAACGTAGAGTTTGAAGAGATCTTGAACGATGTTATTCAGGAGTCAATGGACTTCAATTCGACTCTGAAAACGAACATCGCCAAAAACAAAAATAATTCGAACAAGTCGAATGGCAACCAGAAAAAAGCGACTTCGCGTTTTGGGAACGGCAGTGACCTAGACTCTGATGTGTTCCCGGACCTTTGGGATTAAATCTATAAAGACTTTTGGGGGGAAAGCATTTTTGAGTTCAACCCCCTAACTCCTCACCATCACCTACAACTCAAGAATTAGCATCACAGCGGAAGCTTCGCGGCCAATCTCGAATTTCGTTATGAAGTTGGCATGATTCTTGTTTGCACACAAGCAGGATTACCAAAGCTTATGCTTTCTTTACACAACGCACACGAAGTTTTTACGGACGAGTCCTGCGCTTTTGCTAGAATTTTATGGCAGTACCTGAGGACTATGGATCGAAATACATGTCGCTATTGCTCGACTCGTATCACTAAAGATTTCAACAACATGGAGGTCGCACTATGGAACGTGAAAGCATCCTCATCATTGAAGATGATGAACTTGTAGCAAAAACTATCACCCGGACACTGAAGGTTGACAACTTCAAGATTAAAACAGCCAATTCGGGGGTCGAGGGATTAAAGATTGCACGGCGCAGTTCACCTGATCTAATCATATTGGACGTGATCATGCCTGGGATGGATGGCTACCAAGTCTGTAAAGAATTACGCGCCGACCCCATGTTGGAAGATGTCCCCATCCTTTTCCTGACAGCCAAAAGCAAACAAGAGGACAAGATCATGGGCCTGCAGGCAGGTGCCGATGACTACCTTAGTAAACCATTTAATGTAGATGAACTCTTGTTGCGCATCCAGGCCATTCTGCGCCGCTCCAAGAAGATTGAAGAAACACCGCGTCCAGGCACTAAGGCTTCTAAAGAAAACGTTTCTGGTTTCGAGAAATTCACTTCTCGGTTTTCGAACTTATTCTCAAGCGGAAATAATGGCAAGGATGCCCCTTCACCAGAAGACCAGCATCTTCTTCAAGTGAATGCATACACACTGGACAAACGCTCCTTTGAATTGGACACTCCTCACGAAGGTAACCTTTTGCTGACGCCAGTGCAATTCGATCTGATCTATCACCTTATGAGCCATCCAGACCAAGTTTTTTCTCCTGGGCAACTTTTAGAAGAAGTGTGGGATTACCCTGACGATTCGGGTAGCCCTGACCTCGTGCGTGTGCATATAAAGAACTTGCGCAAACGAGTTGAGGCTGACCCCTCTTCTCCCTCCTTTATCCGCACTGTTCCAGGTTATGGCTACACGATCAATTCGGCCAAGAATGGCAGAGCATAGTTGCCAAAATGGCTGCTGAACAAATTGCAAACACTACCGTTGAAGCTAATAAAGTTAAATTTGCCAAACTCCAAGACGCTTCAGACGATGTCTGTGAAGTGTTGGGAGAAACGCTCGATCTACATGCTGGTCTACAATCTGCATTAGACATCAGTCTTAAGTTCATTGGAGAGGCATCAGGAGCAATTTACGTGGGGGAGCCGGGTTACACGGCCCCAACTTTAACGGTTACCAGTAAAGCTTCCAAGGCCCTAATCATTGATCTGGAAAAATCCGAGAGTCCTCTGCGGGAAGGCATCTCGTGGACATTGGAGAATGACCTTCCCAGCCGTATAGAAACCGAAGAAGTCTCAGGAACAGTCATCCCGTTATCAACAAAGTTCGGCCCGCAGGCAGCCATGTATATTGAAGGGGCGATGCTTGATGACACCAGCATCAATGGTTTCCAAAGTATTGCCAAATCGATTGCACGCGCCATTCAAGCTCGTCGTTTGCAAATAGCAGCTATCAAACAGTACACAGAACTGGCCAATATCCTCACACTTTCGGCCAAGCATGCCCCAAATCTGGAATTTGATGAAATCCAGACCATGATGGTCACCAGCCTGCGCCGGGCGATGGATGTTGACGCAGCGGCCATAGTACTGTTACAAGAGAATGATGAAGCCAAGAGCGGCACTAAGATCCTGGTAGGACGTAGTTCCGAAGAGACATTTTACGAAGCCATCAACCGCGAACCCAGCCTGATGGAAAAGTGCATTGAAGAAAACAAGGTGCTTTTGGTCAACGACATCAAAGGGAACCAGGATTTTAATCCATACGTTGATGGCAGCAATTTCATCGATATTCGTTCCATGTTATGCAGCCCTCTTACCATCAACCAACGCAACTTTGGCGCCTTGTTTGTTTACAACAAACGTGTGGGACACTTCAACTCACTCGACGAAGACTTCCTGGCCTCTATGGCAACCGCCATCGCCAATATGCAACAGAACATGCAATTGATTCGCCAACTCACCCTGGCCAATGCCAATCTGGTTGCTAATCGATGGGAGTTGCTGCACTCAAGGAATACACTCAGAAGCTTGTTCGACAGTATCCCAATGTCTATGTACATCGTGGACCACAAATACCAATTGATTGCCATAAATGCCCACCGCGCCAGCCCACAGGGTCAGCACCCCAGCGACCTGGTCGGAATCCCCTGCTACCAGGGGCTCTACAATAGGAATTCGCCCTGCGACGACTGCCGCGTGGTAGAGACAATCATGACTAATGATGCTCAACAGCGCACCTTGCGACGTTGGAATTTGGAAAGTGAGCCACTCGAACAAAATATCATCACCTACCCGATCCTTGATGAAAACAAAAAAACTGCCCAGGTAATTGTGGTTGAGGAAGATGTGACCGAACAAAGGCAAATGGAGGCCCACCTAGCACAGTCCGAGAAACTTGCAGCTATCGGTCAATTAGCTGCCGGTCTGGCCCACGAGATCAACAACCCACTTACAGCCATAATTGCTAACACTCAGCTCCTGCAACGCCAAAAGATCAGGAATGCTGAAGTGAAGGAAGCAATCGACCTCATCGGCACAGCCGGTGCGCGCGCCTCCCAAGTCGTACGCAACCTCCTAGACCTATCACGGCAGGAAAGCTACGAATACAAAGAGGGCGGGCTGAATGAAACCATTGAGAAAGCCATGGCACTCCTAAAACATGAGATCGTGTCACGTCACGTCCAGATCGAGTTTGAGGCGGATGAAACTTTGGAACCGATCAATATGAGCGAAGATCATTTAGTTAGTGTCTGGCTTAATTTGATCATCAACGCTTTAGATGCTCTATCCGGTCGAGATGTTGATGCGAGTGAAGAAGCAAAAATTTGGATACGGACCCAGCAACGCAAGAATGAAATCCTGGTTACTGTAGCCGACAACGGGACTGGTATTCCGGAAAACCAATTATCCAGGATATTCAATCCTTTCTTCACTACAAAAGACCCGGGGGAAGGCACAGGTCTAGGCCTGCCTGTCTGCCACCGCATCATCAAGCAACACGGTGGAAATATTATGGTGGACAGCGATATAGGCACAGGAACAAAGTTCACGATCAATCTCCCGATCTAATAATTTCTCAACATAAACACACCAAAAACGACGGCAAGGGCCGTCGTTTTTATATTTAGGCCAGCTTTATCATGTCTTCACGGCCTCTTTATTACCACGTCAAATACCTGATGCTATTTTATGTCTGTTCATGAAGCACCGTTGTTCAAAACGAGTGTTTGGAAAGGATTTGCTTTGATCGCAGTAACGCGTCTAAATGGCTCTAAGTTTTTCGTGAATGCGGAATTGGTCCGCACCGTGGAAGGCACACCTGACACAGTCATCACGCTGACTACAGATGAACGCATCATCGTGCGTGACAACCCGCAAGCTGTGGTCGCAGCCATTATTGAATATCAACGCAGCGTCCGCCAGGCACGCGTAGTGGAAAAGAAGGAGTCGAAATAAATGGATATTGCCACCATAATTGGGGTTGTCGGATCCATTGTTGTCATTGGGGTTGTTATGGTGCTGGATGGCGGCAGTCCTGCCGAATTGTTCAGTCATACTGCACCAATCTTATTGACCCTTGTAGGTTCATTATTAGCGGCAGCCTCTACCCAGGAGATGGCTACTTTAACCAGCTTACCAAAACTCTTCATGCTGGCCTTTATGGGCATCAAGATCGACTCGCAGAAAGCTATTGATGAATTAACCACAATGGCAGACAAAGCCCGCCGTGAAGGTCTGTTGGCCCTGGAAAGCGACGCTAAAGGCATTGAAGATGACTTCATGCGCAAGGGTGTCATGATGGTAGTGGATGGTGTTGACCCCTCCCAGGTAAAAGCCATCATGGAAACAGAGATCAAGCAGATGCACGAGCGCCACCAAAAGGGCATTGACCTCCTGGAAGGTGCTGGCGGCTTTGCTCCTACCTTCGGCATTATCGGTACTGTCATGGGCATGATCGTCATCCTGAAACAATTGGATGAACCAGCCACACTAGGCAAGGCCATCGCAAGTGCATTCCTGGCTACTCTTTGGGGCTTATTATCCTCAAATGTAGTCTATATGCCCGTGGCAGGAAAACTTGCAGTCAACGATGCCAAAGAAAAAGCATACCGCCACATGATCACAGAAGGGGTATTAGCCCTCCAGGCCGGTGAGAACCCCCGCATAATCCGCGACAAGCTGAGCGCTTACTTACCCCCCAAAGCGCGTAAGAGCGAAGAAGAAGCAGGTAAAGCCCAACGTGCAGGAGCGAACGCATGAGTCATGGTGGCGGTGGTGGCGATCGTTGGCTGGTCAGTTATGCAGACCTCATCACGGTGTTGATGATCCTTTTTGTGGTGCTGTATGCCATGGGTCAGGTAGATATCAAACGTTATGAACAGTTAGCTGATAGCTTAAACGCAGCCTTTACAGGCGCCCCACAACGCATCGTGGACCCTGAAATATCCACAACTGGTGGCGTAGATGACGAACTCGACGCCGCCCCCATCCTTATCCCTGAGCTGCCCGCCGCGCAAACCACAACAACTGATATCGCTGCAGACCTCGTCAGTCTGATGGCGGGGGCGGGCATGGGTGGCGATGTTAATATCCAGGAAAACATCGAAGGTTTACTTATCTCTGTTAGTGAACAGCTTTTGTTCGAGGCAGGCACTGCCAATCTGCAATCCCAGGGCTATCCGGCTCTCGACATTGTCTATGAAATCTTGTTGCCTTTGGACAACGAAGTACGCATTACTGGACACACTGACACATCGCCGCCAAGGGACAGCCGCTATGCCTCTAATTGGGAATTGTCTGTAGCCCGTGCAGTAACAGTCGTGAACTATTTAGTGGCAAAAGGATTTCCCCCCGTCCGGCTGACAGCCGAAGGAGCAGGCGAATATCGCCCGCTGTACCCGGCTGACAGTGCCCAGAACCATTACAACAGCCGCGCAGATATCGTGGTAGTTTATCCAAAAACCCCGAAATTATTCGAGATTGATATTTTCGGCGGCCTCAATACCAGCTTTCCATAAAGCTATAGCATTTAAAAAAGACGAGAAATCATATGAAAAAGATGCTTCCCACCCTCAAATACTTATTCACCGGAGCAGCCGCAGTCGCTATATTGACTACGATGGGCATCAATCTGCTAATGGCCTATATCATGTTCGCCCCAGACGACCTGCCAAAACCTTTCTATCTGGCATACCAGACCGCCGGCATGACAACCCCGCAAAGCACGGATGCTGGTCATCAAGTGCCACATAGCGGAGACCACTCTGATACCCAGCCTGGCATCCCGACAACCATCAATTTCGATGAGGTCCATCCAGGAGAAGGCATTATGCTCCCGACCGGATCCAAGGTAGCTAACCTGGCCGATCCCGGCGGACGCAAGTACATCAAGATCGATATCGTTCTGGAATTTGCACCCAATGATGCCACCTACTATGAATTAGTTGTGGAATCACATTCAGCCGATAGCGGTGGCGGTGGTGGGCATGGTGGGGAGGAAACTTCTCCCCTGGAAACTTACGTTGAAGAGTTCAAAGTTGAAGTTAACGATCTGATGCCAGCCATCAATGACAGCCTACTCACATTGATCAGCAGCAAAACCTTCGAGCAGATCAATACTGCCGAGGGCAAAGAACACTTACGCGTAGAGATCATGGAGTTGGTCAATTCACGGTTGAGCGAATATCACGTGATAGCAGTGTATTTTACAGAATTCGTAGTGCAGTAAACAAGTAAATGTAGAACAAAAGGAAGATGGAAAATGTTATCACAAGGCGAAGTGGACGCTTTATTAGAAGGATCGATCGAAATTGAAGATCGTGACGGCCAGGGTGATGTCAACCTGGCAGACATGATCAACGACGAAAAACCAAAAGCCAAAGTACAGGAAAACGACAAAAGGGTGCGCGCCTACAATTTCTGGTCGCCTAACCGCTTTTCCAAGGAACAGATCAAGGCGATTGAGTTACTGCATGAAGACCTCGCCGAGCGTCTGTCATCCTCCTTACCTTCCTTTATCCGCACAGAATTCCGTGCGCGTGTCGTGCATATGGAACAGGGTAAATTCGGCGACTTCCTCAAAGATATGTCGGAAGAAGCTCTTTTCCACCTGATCAGCCTGGCTCCATTGCCAAGTTATATGATCACCACCATCAGTTCAGATATCAGCACATTGCTCTTAGAGTATCAGCTTGGTGGTGGCGAAAACAAGGCCAAGAAAGACCATAAGCTTACAGATATTGACCGCTCTTTGATCAAAGGCATTGTCAGTCAGATGCTCAACGACATAAAGGCGGCCTGGACAAAAGTAGCCGCAATTGAGCCTGTGCTGGAAGATAGCACAGCCAATCACCGCTGGGTGCAAATGATGATGGGTAATGATCGCATCCTGATGATCACCTTTGAAGTAGAAGTTCAGGGTGTAACAGGGGCAATGTCCATGTACCTCCCCTTCAAGACCATCAAACCCATTATGAAAGCCCTCAGCCCTCACGTTGTGCTGGCTGGGAAACGGCAACAAAGAGTAAATGAGAGCAACCAGGAAGAATTACAGGAAAGCCTCATGAAAGTGACCTTACCATTGCGGGTCTTCCTGGGTTCTACACAATTGACCGTCAATGATTTTTTGGAGATGCAGCCCGGTGACGTGTTGCGCCTCAACACCTCGGTAAACCGAGATGTCACCATGTATGCTGGCGACCGACCCCGTTTTTCAGCCCAACTCGGCAAAGTCGGCAGCCAACTTGCTGCTCAGATCACGGATGTCCTGGAGGAAGGACAACGAAGGATGAGCACAGCAAGCTAAACAGCAGCCCATAAAAAAGGAACGAAGATGGAAACAAATGTGGATCAAATTCAAGAAGCACAGGAAGTTCCCCAGGTACAAGAGGAACTCACCCCACCGTCAGATGAACAAGCGGCGGCCGAACCTGTGGAAGCGCCAACTCCCCAACCCGCACCAGTCCCACAACCAGCTCCTGCCGCCACCCCTGACTCACAGGGTGTGCGCATGGATGGTTTGATGGGCGTCAATCTGGACGTGGTGGTTGAGATCGGCAGGGCTCAAATGTCCATGGGTGAGATCCTGGAACTGCAAAATGGTTCCGTGGTCGAACTAGACCGCGTGGCCGGTGATGTTGTGGATGTGCTCATCAATGACAAGCTGATGGCCCGCGGCGAAGTCGTGATCGTGGATGACAAGTTTGGCGTGCGCATCACAGACATACTTTCTCGCGATGAGCCAGGGCGCAAGCACTACTAGATGAACCCCAACAGCAAATTGCAGGTTCAGGTACTCGCCATCCTCGCACGTGTGCGCCATTGGCCGCGTTGGGCTTTATGGTCCCTGGGCTTCAGTTTAATTGCGGTCGTATGGTTGCTGGCGGCGCTTGGAGGGACCGGGCGCGAAGCCACTTCCATCAATCCTTTGTGGGTTGCCCTAGACCTGATCATCAAGCTCATTCTTGTACTCGGCTTGATCTACGGAAGCCTATATCTACTACGGCGCTGGCAGGGCAACACCCTGGCCCGCCCAGATAAGCAGGTCCGGCTTTTAGAATCTACGCGCTTATCCCCGCGCCAGGGTTTGCACCTAGTACAGGCAGGCACTCGCGTCTTGTTGATCGGGGCCACTGACAACTCCCTTTCCACCCTGGCTGAAATCGACCAAAGCGAATTGTCCGATCCACAATTGATTTCGGCAGAGCCTTTCTCTGAAAGTCTGGCCAAGGCTATCAAGAGCGGAGATGGTGCAGCATGAAACGCAAGTCCCGCCTGATCCTTATTTTGCTATTAGCCGGTTTGCTCCTGGCAGGTTGTGTTGGCAGTCCTGAGTTCGCTGCCCCCGGTGTAACCCTCACTGTCGATGGGGCTGACGAGCCTGAGCAGGTTAGCACCGGCGTACAACTCCTGGTGTTACTGACCGTGCTTTCCATGGCTCCAGCTATCCTGATCATGACCACAGGGTTTACCCGCATTGTCATCGTATTATCCTTACTGCGTAATGCCATCGGCACGCCCTCTGTGCCTCCCAATCAGGTCGTTATCGGGCTTTCCCTGCTGCTCACTTTCTTTATCATGGCTCCAGTCTACGATGAAGTAGACGAGCAAGCCATCCAACCTTACCTGGATCAGCAAATCGATCAGGAACAGGCTTTTGAGTTAGCCAGCGCGCCCATCCGGGACTTCATGTTCGAGCAGACTAACCAGAAAGATCTGGAGCTATTCCTGAGTTTGAACAACCAGGAACGCCCGGAGACCCTGGATGATATACCTTCAGCCGTGTTGTTACCGGCCTTTGTGATCAGCGAACTGCGCACGGCCTTCACCATGGGTTTTATGGTCTATGTGCCCTTCCTGATCATCGACATGGTTGTCTCCAGTGTGTTGCTGGCCATGGGCATGATGATGTTGCCCCCTTCGTTAATTTCCCTGCCCTTTAAATTATTGCTATTTGTGATGGTGGATGGTTGGTATCTGATCGCCCGTTCATTGTCTTTGAGTTTTTTCTAACAAGGTGCTGTGATGACAGAGAGTTACGTATTAGGTTTAGCCCAAGAAGTGCTCATGGTCACACTGACCCTGGCCGCCCCCATTCTGCTAGTCAGTTTGTTGATCGGTAGCCTGGTGAGCCTTTTTCAGGCTGCCACCCAGATCAATGAAACAACACTTACATTCGTACCCAAGATCATTGGTATTGCCCTCGTCCTGATCGTCCTCGGTTCGTGGATGGCCCAACAATTGATCAGCTTCACCGTCAATATATTCGACGGTCTGCCAGGATTGGTGCAATAGGAAGGATTTCACGGTTATGCAACAAACACAAACAGGCTCCGCCCCATATTCGCAATTGCAACGCATTCTCAATAGCGTAACCGCGCTGCGCCCTTTGCCCACCAGCGCCATGCGGCTATTAAAGCTGTTGGATAACCCAAGTGTTTCCGCAGATGAAATCAGCCATGCTGTTTCGCAGGATATAGCCTTGACGGCCCACGTCTTGCGCGTGGCCAACTCGGCCCTCTTAGGCTACGCCGTTTCCAGCAATTCCGTGCAGGATGCCACCATGCGCCTGGGTTTTAAGCGGCTGCGCACGATCGTGCTGGGCAGTGTTGCCGCTGGGCCATTGACACGTCGTTTACACGGGTACCGCCTGGGTGACAATGATCTCTGGGAGCATTCTATAGCCACCGCCAGTGGGGCCAACTGGCTGGCAAGACGTTTAAACTATCCCGAATCCGAGGAAGCCTACGTAGGCGGTCTACTGCATGATATTGGCAAAGTCTTGTTGGACCAATACATGCAAAACGATTACAACCGCATCGTGGAAGTCATGCACAAAAGGCAGATCGCTTTATGGCAGGCTGAAGAAGAAGTCTTCGGCATCGAGCATGCTGCCGTCGGCGGCATGATGGCCGAAAAGTGGCAGTTCCCGGCCAGCCTGAAGAACACCATCCGATCCCATCACGTACCGGCTCTGGCAGAATCCCACCAAAAACTGGCCGCCATCGTCAACATCGCCAATGCTTTTGCGCCCGGCGATACCTATTCATTTACAGGGTTGGATGGGCGTCATGTGCATCCATCCTCCATGCGTGTACTCGACCTCAATCCACAGGACATTGAACGGCTGGAGAATGAGATGAACAAAGCCCTGGGCCTCAACGAGGAATTTGTGCCCAACACGCGTCACGTCACAGGCAGTCTCTAACATGTTCACTTCAAGCAACAGAAAATCAGCATTGCTGGTCACCAAGAATCCCGCCGAACGCGATCTATTGAAGTTGGCGCTGCACCGCATTGGCTACCATGTCCAAACCGCGGACCATGCTTATCAAGTCATGGAAAAAGTGGAACACTCAAAACCCGACCTGCTCGTTTTGGATCTATTCCTGTCACAGACCAATGGGCTTGAAATGCTCAAGCAAATCGAGGATAGCGTATCCCTCAAATCGATGTATGTCATCGCCATGACCGCTATGGCCTTCCCAGAAGTCGTGGAGCAAGCAAAAGTTGCTGGTGCTAATGACATTTTGCTCAAGCCCTTCAGCACCGATCTGCTCGTGCAGAAAGCACGCCGCTTGCAGACTGTCGTGTAAAACTTTGTTTAAGCTTGAAGTCGTGTTCACACAGAAATCCTTGCTACCCAGGCTCTACTTCTTGCACCTCTTGCCCAACTTTGACAAAGTTTAAAGCGTTCCGTTTTTTATCTCTATAATTTATCGAATCCACATAGCGTTCCGCTAAGTGTCGGCCATCTGGGGGAATTCTTTAGCACAAAAACTCGTATTTACGGACAATTTATCACAGCTTCACCACAGCTTTATTCCTCAATCCACAAGCTGCAATTATGCTACTTGCAGGTTCAAAAATGTTAGTTTCTATTGCCCAAGCGCAACTCTTTTTCCTGGCTCTCACCCGTACACTGGCTATCCTGATTCAGGTGCCCGTGCTGGGTGGGCGTCTGGTTCCCAATATCGTCAAGGTAGGTTTGGGTATCTCACTGGCGGCCATCATGTTGACCTGGCAACCCCTGCCCCCGGGTGTTGAAGGTATGCCTTTCATGGCTTTCACCTGGGCCATCGGTCGTGAGCTCCTGATCGGTACACTGGCAGGTTTCGCCGCCGTGCTGACCTTCGGGGCCATCTCCGTTGCAGGTCACGTTATGGAACTGGGCAGTGGCTTTTCTGCCGGGCAGATCCTCAATCCCGCTTCCGGAGAGAGTGGCTCGGCCTTGAGCAATTTCGTGGTCATCACCGCTACTCTCCTTTTCCTGGCGATCAACGGCCATCACTTGTTCCTGTTCGGATTACAACGCACCTTTACCATCTTGCCATTGAATCAACCCCTGCCCGAACTATCTTTAGAAACCCTGCTTAACATGACGGCGCATTTGATCACAGCAGGCGTTCAGATAGCTTTGCCAGTGGCCGGGGCTGTGCTCCTCACTGACCTGACCCTGGGCTTGATCGCCAAGGCTGCCCCCCGTGTACAGATCTTCTTTCTGGGCTTTCCTTTAAAAGTAGGCATTGGCCTGCTTGTGCTCAGTCTGGCACTGGTCATCATTTTCCCTCAATTCACTGTCATTTTCGAAAAGCTGGGAGAGCGCACCTTGGCGCTGATCGGCGGATAACATGGCAGAACGCACCGAAGCCCCAACCCCACAACGTATTCAGGAAGCTCGCCGAGAAGGCCGAGTTGCGAAAAGCACGGAATTGAATGCGGCCATTGCCTTGTTAGTGGCAGCCTTTCTTTTGCGCGCGCCTGGTTCGGGCCTCTTGGATGCTCTCAAAGATGTCATGACCACGGCCATCATCGACCTCCCCAATGTGACCGGCGGCCAGGTCGCCCCATCTGAAATGCTTTTCAACACAGGTATGCAGTTGGGCCCCAGTATCGCCATCCTCATCCTGGGCTTACTGGCAACCGGCGTCGCAGTTTCCCTCGGTCAAACAGGTTTCCTGTGGGCCAGCAAACAGATCAAAGTGGATTTCGATCGCATCAATGCCCTCAAAGGCTTCCAACGATTGTTGTCCCTGAACGGGCTGGTGGAGCTGGTCAAGGCTGTATTCAAACTGGCCGTGATCCTGTGGGTCGCCTATAACTATTTGGAACCACGCGTTCACGAGTTGATCGTCTTGGGCCAGATGGACTTCGGTGCTGCTCTTGGACATTGGGCTGAACTGGCCTACTCTCTGATATTGCGCGTGGGCGGTGCTTATTTGGTGCTCGCCGCGGCAGACTATGGCTATCAACGCTGGCAATGGATGCGTTCTATGCGTATGACTAAGCAGGAGATCCGCGAAGAAGCCAAACAACGCGAGGGCGATCCTATGTTACGCCAGCGCATTCGCGGGCAACAACGTCAATTTGCCATGCAACGCATGATGGCCGAACTCCCTAAAGCCGACGTGGTCATCACCAACCCCACCCATCTGGCCGTAGCCATTCGCTACACATCAGAGGACATGGGCGCACCCAAAGTGATCGCCAAAGGCGCACGCAATATCGCCAAACGCATCAAGGAAGAAGCGCGCAAACTTGATATCCCGGTAGTCGAGAACAAACCCGTCGCCCAGGCCTTATACAAGGCCGTCGAAGTCAATCAGGAGATCCCTCCGGACATGTACATCGCCCTCGCCGAGATCCTGGCCTACGTATACAACCTGCGCAAGGTGCGCAGCGTAAGGGCATAGAGGAAAATAGAAAGCATGACAACTGCCACGCAAGAAACCTCGGCCATCGGCCTGCGCAAATTGTTCAGCTCACAAGACGCTGTCATGGCGCTTGCCGTGGTCGTCATCCTGGGCATGATGCTGGTGCCTTTGCCGCCCTTCGGCATCGATCTGCTGGTCGCATTTAATCTGGCCATCGCCCTGGCTGTCATGCTCATCACCATGTATGTACGCCGGGCCATGGATTTCGCCGCCTTCCCTACCGTATTGCTGCTCATCACGCTTTTCCGCCTTGGCATCAACGTCGCTTCTAGCCGCCTGATCCTCTTGAACGGTAATGCCGGTAAGGTCATCGACACCTTTGGTAATTTAATCGTCGGCGGCAATTACATCGTTGGTGTGGTCGTCTTCCTCATTTTGATGGTCATCCAATGGGTGGTGATCAACTCCGGTGCAGGCCGTGTGGCCGAAGTCGGCGCTCGCTTTACTTTGGACGCCATGCCCGGCAAGCAGTTAGCTATCGATGCCGACCTCAATGCCGGCATCATCGACGAGCAGGAAGCCAAATTACGTCGCCGGGAAATCCAGATCGAAGCAGATTTTTACGGGGCCATGGATGGCGCCAGCAAATTCGTCAAAGGTGATGCCATCGCTGCCCTCATCATTATCCTGGTGAACGTTATCGGTGGCTTTGGCATCGGTGTCATCCAGCGTAACCTCGATTTCCTGGGCGCACTGCAAAGCTACACATTGCTGACCGTTGGCGCAGGACTGGCCATTCAAATTCCTGCACTACTCGTGTCCGCCTCTGCGGGTCTGATCGTAACCCGTTCATCTTCGGATGCCTCATTGGGCAACGACCTCTCCAAACAATTAGCCAATGTCAATGTATTGGTGGGAGGCGCCATCATCATCAGCCTGGTAGCTCTCATCCCTGGCATTCCCAAGTTGCCCTTCCTGCTGGTTGGTGGGCTATTTGGTGGCGCGGGCTATTTTGTCTGGCAAGGTGAGCAACAACCCGTTGAAACGGTCACAGAAGATTTCCTCCCCATCAGCAAAGAACCGGAAACACCGGAAGACATGCTACCCATGGTTGTCGTTGACCCGTTGGAATTGGAAGTAGGCTATGGTTTGATTCCGTTGATCGAGGACGGCACGGAAGAGAACCTCTTACAGCGCATCTCCGGCATCCGGCGACAGATCATGCGGGAGATGGGCTTGATCCTGCCCATCGTGCGCGTACGCGACAACCTGCAATTGCAGCCCCAAACCTATCGCATCAAAGTGCGCGGCGAAGAAGTCGCTCGCAGCACCATTAAGCTCGGCCATTACCTGGCCATCCCCGGTTCGGGCATTGAAGAGACCCTGCAAGGCGAGAAAACCACCGAACCCGCCTTTGGTTTGCCTGCAATCTGGATCCGCGATGCTGACAAAGGCCGCGCCGAAATGATGGGCTATACCGTGGTCAGCCCCATTGCCGCTATCAGCACGCACCTCTCCGAAGTCGTGCGCGGCTACGGTGGCGACATATTATCCCGCCAAATGCTGTCAGAAATGATCGAGCAGCTCAAGCTCAGTACCCCCGCGGCCATTGATGGCCTGATACCCGATGTACTCACCCTCGGCGAAGTCCAGGCCGTCCTGCGCAACCTCCTGCGCGAACGGGTGCCCATCCGCGATCTGGGCGGCATCCTGGAGATCTTGGCCAATACCGCCAGCGTGACCCGTGACCCCAACATATTGGCCGAGGCCGTGCGTCAGAATATGGCCCGCACCTTATCCAACCAGTACAGCGACCCGGATGGAGACCTGCACGTTTTTACACTGGCTCCCCAATTGGAGGATGTCCTCAAAAGCGCCCTGGCATCCAATGAGAATGGTGAGATCGCTTTCTCGGTAGATGCACAGACCGCCCAGGGTATTCTTACCCGCCTTGGCCTGCAAATGGAAGAAATGGCCAAACAGGGTTTCCCGCCTGTGATCCTGGTGCCCCGTGAACTGCGTCTGGCCCTGCGTCGTCTGGTCGAAAAATCATTGCCCAGCCTGGTTGTGTTGGCCTTTTCGGAGATCAGCAGCCAGACCAAGGTGATCGCACATGGGGCTGTCGAGCCGCTTGGAGTGTAAGAGAGCTATGTTAGTCGATACCCAAACCCAATTCCCCACCCATTCCTTCCAGGCCGAAAATATGTTGGCCGCCCTGGAAAAAGTGCGCATGGAGCTTGGCCCTGAGGCCATCATCGTATCCACTCGCAAAGTTGCCAGCGGCCCGGCCTGGCAAGTATGGAAAAAACCGGTCGTAGAAGTGGTTGCCATGGGTACTGGGACCCCAGCCCCATCCCAGCAAAGCGTGCCGGTGGAAACCTCTCCTGCGATTGTTCCATCACCGCCTGAACCATTGGTGGAAACTCAACCTATCCCGGTAGAAGAGATTGACACCACTGTAGAGCAGGCCATTGATATCGCCGAAAAGGCTGTCTCTAAAGAACTGGAGACAACAAGGTCCAAGAATCCTTACCGCATGCTGGGAGACAGCAACAGCCCGCTATCCAGCGTCAAACAACGCCTTCTGGAACAGGGCGTGGATGGAGACCTGGTCGAAAGCCTTGCGCGTGTTTGCTTACGCAACTTCAGCCAGCAAGCCCTAACCGACCCACTGCGTGTCAACGAATACATCCAGCAACAATTGGCCGTCAAGATCCGCAGCCTGTCCCCCCAGGCAGTGGCTGCCAGTCAGGTTGTTAGCCTGGTAGGCCCCAGTGGGGCGGGCAAGACCAACACCACCGCCAAACTTTTGGCCTATTACCAACAGGAAAGCAAAAAAGAATTGCACTGGCTCAGCGCCGATACTATCCGTGCCGGGGCCATAGCCCAGGCTCGCGTCTATAGCGAGACTCTCGAGATCCCCTTGCAGTTGGCCTATGGCCCCAGTGAAGCCGCAGACATCTGCAAAGAAGCCAAAGGCGGTCTCACGCTGGTCGATACACCTGGCTTCACCCCCACTCGCGAGAGCAGTGTCATCCGTATCGGCGACATGCTCAGTGCGCTGCCCCAACAGATCACATTGCTCGTCGTATCTGCCACAGAAAAAGAACAAGACGTTATGGCTGCCATTTCGGTGCTGCGTCCTTTCAATCTGAAGGCCATGATCGTCACCAAGATGGACGCCACCGACCATTTTGGCAGCATTTTTAATGCTGCCTGGCGCAGTCACCTGCCCCTCGCATTTCTAACCTCGGGGCCAGACGTGATCGACGACCTGCGTCCCGCAGACCCGCGCGAGTTCGTGGGCACATTATTCGGAATTAGGGCCAGCTGATGAGTGAAGAACTACACAACGAAGAGCTTCAAGCTGAAGAGGAACAACCCCAACATCTGCGGGAATCACTTCCGCTACTGCTCGAAAGCACTTACACCATCGCCAAACTGATTGTGATCGTGGCCGGGGCTTTGACGGCAGGTTTGTCCATCTTTGCAGGAGCCGATCTTTTACACACCGTGCTACGCACTGGTACAACCCTCCTAGGGATAGGTGTCATGATGTGGCTGATCTTCTGGTTCGTGACCAAAGCCTCGTGGCAGGCTGTCAAAGCCGAACTGAAGGCAGCCGCGGACAAGCTGGAAAACGAAACTACAGAGAGTTCTGAGGCCTGATCTGCATGGAAAACGCGACGAAGCAAGCCGAACAAGAACTGATCAACCAATACGTCCGGACGCGCGATATTGCCATGCGCGATCAGATCATCGAGCAGTTCATCCCCCTCGTGCACTTCACTTTGGGGCGGTTGGGTATCTCTCGCAGCCTGGGTGAGGATTATGAAGATTTTGCCAGCGAGGGCGTCTTGGGTCTGCTAGAAGCTACCGAACGTTATGAAACAAGTTTCGGAACGCAGTTCAGCACCTATGCCACCATCAAGATCCGCGGCAAGCTGCTGGATTACATGCGAGCCAGGGATTGGTTATCACGCTCTGCACGCCAGCGCGTGCGCACCATCCAAAAAATGACCAATGAATTCTGGCGCACACACCAGCGCGCCCCAAGTACCGAAGAGATCGTGCAGCACACCGAGCTAAACCTCGAACAAGTGGAACAAGCCATGTTCGACTCAACCCGCATGATCGTTTCTTTGGATGCGGCCAGCGCGGGGAGCGAGGACGAATCCCTATCATTGCACGATGTCATTGCAGACGAAGATCAATCTATTCCTGATGAACACATGGACGGGCAGGCTTCCAGGCAGATGCTTGTGGAGGCCCTGGATGATCTACCCGAACGCGATCAAATGATCTTGTCCATGTATTACTTTGACGAGTTGACCCTCAAAGAGATCGGGGCAGTCCTCGATATCTCTGAATCAAGGGTCTCGCAGGTCCACGCCAGCATCATGATGAACCTCAAAGCTCAAATGCTGGCTGCAACCGAGTTAGAGCCTCTGGCCCAAGCCAACAGTGGAGATGGCAGATGACCAAGATCACCCCGCATTTACTCAATGATACTTTGAACATCGTGGCCTTGGCGCGCGAAGCCGCCCGGGTCCGCGGCAATCAGGTTCAGGCCGAACGATTCGCGCCTGTCGAGGAGGGCCTGCGGCATATTGTCGCTGGCAGCCGCCAAACGGATGCCAATGCGCCGGTTACAGGCGTTCTGGCCCAGAACGATTTCCAAACCTTGATGAGCCTCACGGTTTCAGAAGATAGTGGTGGTGAGAGTAGCCAGTCGGCGGCAGAACGCAACCAGGTCATTCAGGCTATGGCCGCTGGCGGCATGAACGATATGCAGATTGCCAAGCAAATGGGCATGACGCGTGACGAAATTCGCATCGTATTGCGAGTAGGGAGCCAATCATGATCAAGGGATTTTACGCAGCCGCATCCGCCATGCTTGCCAATCTCACACGCCAGGAACATCTGTCGCACAACATTGCCAACATCGACACACCTGGCTTCAAACAAGTCATGACCAGTATGGATGATTTCGTCGAGACCGGCATTTATTATCCGCAACCCGGCAATATCAACCACTCCTATCTGGGCAATTTAGGGCTTGGTGTGGAAAGCTCTCCAGCCATCACCGATTTTTCAGAGGCTGGCTTGCAACACACCGGCCAACCGCTTGATCTTGCCATCAATGGCAATGGCTTCTTCCAGGTTGAAACTGACAACGGCACACGCTACACGCGTGACGGTCGTTTCAGTCGCGACGCTGAAGGGCAATTGGTCACAGTCGATGGATACCTCGTATTGGACAACAACGAAGCTCCCATCACCATCGACCCCGGACTGATCGCTGTTGGCCCGGACGGCAGCATTAGCGTCAATGGCGTCCAAGCAGGCCAGATCGGCATCGCAGGCTTTGAAGACCCCGCGGTCGAGTTAACTGCTGCGGAAGGCAATTTGTTTGAGGCCACTGGCGGCGCGACCAGCATAGAGGTAGGCAGCATGCAACAGGGTTTCCTGGAGGGTTCCAATGCGGACCCCGCCCGCCTTACCACTCAAATGGTGCAGGTTGCCCGCGCCTACGAAGCTGCTCAACGCCTGGTGCAAAGCCAGGACGAACTATTGGGACGAGCCATCTCGACCCTGGGACGCTTTTAGAGCATAGGAATTAATTATGAGTAATATCAACGAGATCTTACACATTTCCCAGAGCAGTATGCTGGCCCGCAGCATGATGCTGGACATTGTCAGCCATAACCTGGCCAACAGCCAGACCATTGGCTTCAAAGGCAGTCGGGCCAATTTCCAGGAACTGCTCGATGAAACACGTCAGAATGGTGTTTTGCTGCGTGCTACGCAGGTAATGCCCGAGCAGGGCGCCTTGCAGATCACCAATAATCCTCACGATTTAGCCATCAATGGCGAGGGCTATTTTGAAGTCACCCTGCCCGATGGCAGCAGCGCCTACACTCGCGATGGCAGCTTTAACCTGGATGCAAACTTGAAGATTGTCACCGCAGATGGCTATCCCCTGGTATGGGGTGGAACCATTCCTGCGACTGCAGAAGCAATGCAATTTAATGCAGATGGAAATGTTATGGTAATGCAAGGCGGCGTGTGGAGTTCAGCAGGTACTATTAATTTGTCTACCTTCGACAACCCCTCGGGGTTGACCGGATACGGACAAAACCTATGGTTGGAAAGCGAGACCTCCGGTACGGCCCAGAATGGCCAGCCAGCCACGGCTGGTTTTGGCGAACTGGTCGGTGGCGCACTGGAACAATCCAACGTCAACCTGGCCGAAGAAATGTCCCGGATGTTGGCCCTGCAACGCGGTTTTGAGCTTTCATTACGATCTTTTGAAAATACTAACCAGATGCTGTCATTGGCAATCAGCATGCGGCGGTAAAGTTTTGAACCATTTGACCGATAAGAAGAGTAGGGACTCTCTATCCCGTTAGCTCTTAGGAGGCATAACATGCCGAAAATTGAAAACACCAATGCCAGCCAAATCATGCGCTCGCAAGCCAATAAGGCCCGGCAGGCCGAGCAGCGCAAAGATACTGTGGGAAGCCAGCGCGGAGAGCGTAGCGCCCGCAGTGACCAGACCGCATTGTCTCCCCGCGCCCGTCTATTATCGACGGCTCGTAAAGCGCTGGAAAGTGCATCTGATGTACGTCGCGAGAAGATCGAGGCCATCCAACAGGAAATTCTCGACGGCAATTACCAGGTAGACGTAGAGGAACTCGCCAAGCGACTAAGCTCCTTGCTGGAGTCCTGATCCAAGGCGAAACAAAGGAAAGAGATATATGGAACAAACCAATGATTTATTGACCACACTGGAAGACCTGATGGTGCGTGAGTTTCGCGGCTTTCAGCAGTTGCTGTCCCTCACCAAAGAGGAGCGCAGCGCCCTCTCTGAGGCCGACACGGATAATCTGATCGTCCTCGTGGAAGAAAAAGAGAGCGTGCTGGATGAACTGGGCAAGATAAATGACGCCCGCCGCATGACCACCGATCAATTGGCACAGAGTACTGGCCTGCCCCCCGAGGAAGCCCGTATCTCTGGCATACTGCCCAAAATAGAAAATGCCATTGCCGAGCGTCTGCGCCGCCTTCAGGAAGGCACCCTTACCATCGCACAGGAAATACGCGCTCTGACCAGTGGCAACCTGGCCCTGGCTTCAACAGGAATGGACCAGACCGGCGCATTACAAGGCTTTTTAGTCGGTCTGGCTCAGTCCAACCAGGATTACCGCCCCAACATCAGACCCGAAGGAGAAGGTCCGGTCGTTCTTGAGATCGACCAGCAGGCCTGAAACCAAGTCATGCCCTCTTTGCTCAACGGTATCAACACCGCGCTGCAAGCGCTGTTGGCTCACCAACAATCCATCCAGGTCACTGAACACAACGTGGCCAATGCCAACACGCCTGGTTACCATCGTCAGGAAGCCATCATGGCCGCGCAGCACCCCATCACGGCTCCCGGATGGAGCAGTGGTGTGGGACCGGGGCAAATGGGTACAGGCGTAGCTGTAGATCACATCCGGCGTTTCAATGTTGCCTTCCTCGATTCGCGCTTCCGCCGTGAGTCCGGGGAAGCCGCCCGCTGGAACGTTAACCAGCAGGTACTGCAACATGCTGAAGCTGCCCTGGCAGAGACCAGCACGGACGGCCTGCAATTTAAACTGAACGACTTCTGGGCCAATTGGCAGGCCCTCAGCACCGAACCTGCCAACACTGTATTACGCACAGAACTGCACGAGCAGGCCAACACGGTCAGCGACGCCTTTAACCGCCGCGCCATAGAATTAGGACGCTTGCGCGAAGATCAAGACCTCTCGATCATCGACCGCGTGGGGGAAGTTAATGCGGTTGCAGATCAAGTAGCCGCCCTCAATGCTCAAATCGCTCACGTCAGGTCCGTTGGACATGCACCCAACGATCTGCTGGATGAGCGCGACCGCCTTCTGGATCGCTTAGGCGAACTCAGTGGGGCTGTGGCGCACGAACAGCAGAACGGCGAGATCATGGTATCAATCAATGGGCACGCCCTTGTGGTCGGCACCCAGAGTTTTGACCTGGAAACCGCCCCAGATGCCTTCAACGCAAACCTGGTTGCCATCAACTGGAATGATGGGCAAAGTTTCTCCCCGCCGAGTGGAGAACTCGCCGGACTTCTGGAAGCCCGTGACAGCACCATCGTAGACCAGATCAACGGCCTTGACAGTCTGGCCGCAGCTTTGATCAACCGCGTCAACACCTTGCACCAGAGTGGTTATGGCCTCAATAACAACACCGGAATGGATTTCTTTTCAGGCTCAGATGCCATGAGCCTGCGCGTGAGCAGCGACGTGGACAACCCGGCCAGCATAGCTACTGCCGCAGCCGCCGACTCGCCCGGTGATAGCAGCATCGCCCAGCAGATCGCCGAGGTCCAGCACGAGTTGCTCATGAATGGTGGCACAGCCACCCTCGGCCAGTATTACAACCAGCAGGCTGCCTCCTTGGGCCTCAACGTCCAGCAGGCGGGCCAGTTAGCCGCCGACCGGCAATTAGTCGCCGATTCTATGCGCTTCCAGCGCGAATCTGTAACTGGCGTTTCTCTGGATGAAGAAGCGGCAAAATTAGTGCAATCCCAAAAGGCCTATCAAGCAGCCGTTCGGATGATGACTGCCATTGATGAAATGCTCGATCAGGTCATCAACCGCATGGGCATAGTAGGACGGTAGGCATGCGAATCACGAACCGTATGATGGCAGAGAATGCCATTCGACATATGAATGAAAATACCAGCCGCATTGGCGAGTTGCAGGAGCAGATCGCCAGTGGAAAACGTTACGAGACTTTTTCGGACAACCCCAGTCTGGCCGCCGCGGGCATGAGCCTGCGCACCAGCCTGCGTGCTGGAGAAGCTTACCTGGAGACAGCCGCGGTGGTCAACGAATGGATCTCGGTGACTGAAAACTCCCTGGGCCAGATGGTCGATATCGCCGGAGAAGCCACCAACCTGGCCTTGGGCGGTTTATCGGATACAGAAGGGGCTTCCGAACGCCACGTGCGCGGCGTCGAATTGGACACCCTCATCAAACAGGCCATTGACATTGGAAACACTAGCCTGCGCGGACAGTACATCTTTTCAGGCTTCAGCACCAACACACAACCTTTTTCATTGGTAAACGGCTCTCCCGACTCGATCAGTTATGCTGGGGATACAGGCACCATGCAGCGCGCCGTTGGTCCCGGGCAGTTGATCGCCGTCAATTTTGATAGTGATGCAACCTTCTCCCCCTTCTTCTCTGCCTTGGTCGAAGTACGTGACGCTTTATTAGCTAACGACACCGCTGTCTTGCAAAGCGGCCTGAACAGCCTGGACGCCGCCTTTGACGGCATCAATGACGAACGCACCGCCAATGGGGCTCGCTTGCGCCAGGTCGAGAACGCCACCGAACGCCTCTCCCGCACACAAACGGAGATCCAGGCCCTGTTAAGCGCCAAAGAGGATGTCAACATGGCGGAAGCCATCACCGTCTTGCGTACACAGGAATCCAGTTATCAGGCCGTTCTGGAAGTTGGCCGCCGGGCCATTGCCATGTCAAATTTATTTGAGAGCCTGAGGTAGCCCTATGCTGGTACTGAGCCGCAAAGCAGATGAAAGCCTGCAACTGGGCGAGGATATCGAACTTACCATCCTGGCTATCGAAGGCGACAAGGTCAAACTGGGTATCAAAGCGCCCCAACACGTGCGCGTTTTACGGCAGGAAGTTAAGCAGGCCATCCAAGATCAGCAGAGCATTGCAGTTGCTCTCGCCAGCGGACCGGAACCGAAATCCTTCGACTCTTTACGCAAGCTGGTAGCTGAAACCGGCGACTAAATTTTATTTTTATGGGAAATACTTTCGGGCAACCATGGTTGCCCGTTTTGCTTTAAGTCTGTCCCCGTTTCTTTTGTACCCGATACAGAAAAGCCAATAATTCGGCCACCACACGATACAGTTCCGGCGGAATGTGATCCCCCACGTCCACTGTAGCCAGGGCCTCGACCAATAGAGCATCTTCCTGAATTGGCAGATCCAACTCACGCGCCCTATCCATGATGCGCTGCGCCACCAATCCCTGGCCGGAAGCCAGTACACGCGGCGCGTCATCTTTATCCGCATCGTAGCCCAGCGCCACCGCCTGTGGCCTACTGTCCTTTTCTTCTGCTTTGTTGGACCGGATGCGCTTATTGATCAACATCTCAGGCCATCCGATCCTTGATACGGTCAAAGGGCATCGTGGTGTCCATAACAACTGGCGAACCATCGTTGGCAGGTTTAACCGCATAGCGCGGCGTATTCAATGTATAACCTAATCCTGATAGACCAGCCTCTAGTGAGGCAAATTCATTCTGTGCAAAACCAACAAGGGTATCACTGCTTGCCCTAACCTCCCCACCCATTTGTTTGCCAACGATAGAGAAGTCTACTTGCAAATACTCATCGCCTTCAAGGTCAACCTGCAGCAGCATCCGTGTTTGTTGTGGGTTGATAGCCTGTTCACTTACATCTTGATCATAGGCTATGCGCAACTGTGCCATGTGCGTTTTGTTGGACTGCGCTCCATCTGTCAAGGGGAGGCTGAAGGATAGCCATTGAGATGTATCCACACCGGAGGTTCCTGTAGCATTGCTCAACTGTATGGCCCTCAAGCCACCAGTAAATTCCTTGAGTTGCCTTCCCACATTGGCTTCCCCCTTTCCTATGAGAGCCTGGGACAAACGTTGCAGGGAAAGTAACAAATTATCTGGAAGCTCTCTCAGGGCCGTGTCCACCAATAGGTTCTCCACTGAGCGGCCCAGTTGGGACAGGAAGGATTGCAAACGACCCGCCAACTCTCCAGGGGGTTGCCCCCAATCTATAGACAATTGAGCTAAACTGCTCAGTGCCAGACGCGCCAGGGCTGCGCTTTGTTGGGCCTGATTGGCGGAGTTGGCTACACTCCCCAGATTTATTTTTAATTCAGCCAGTAATTGTCCCAGTTGCGAAACATCATATTTTGCTAAGGCCAGTGTTTCCAAGGTTAGTGGCAATCCGGCGGCTTTGAGTGCTGCTGCAAAGGCCGCATCCCTTTCTGTCCAGGCTGGCATTTGAGCCAGCAGATCGCGCATCTCCGCAAACAATTTTGGGCTTAACTCAAGTTGTTGGCTCAGCAAAGCTCGTGCGATCTCTGTATTCATCGCATCACTCTGCAAACCCAAACCTTTTAAAAGATTGTTGATCAACAGCGCAGTTGAAGGGGCTTGTTCCGCCCCTTGTTCCCCTTTGAGAAGTTTTAACGTAATCACATCCTGCTGCAAGCCTGCAATTACGAATTGAGCCTGTGCCCCCTGGTTGAGTAATTCTGCCACGTCAGCGCCAACCACGCGGGCTGTGATCTGCGTGCCGTTAACGTCCAAAAGCACTTGCTCACCCAGCACCTGCAAAACCTCGGCTCGTACACGCTGATTCAGCCGCAAAGCCAGGGCATTGCCATCTGTGCGCTGCACGGGCGGTTGGCTGGGGAGAGGTTGGATTTCCATTTTCTTAGGGTCTCATAATAAAAGATGGGTCACCGGGAACCGGCAACCCATCTCTATAAAACATGTCAAGGTTTACCGGCCGATGTTGACCAGTTCCTGCAGCATTTGATCGGATGCCGTGATCACACGGGACGCTGCCTGGAAACCACGCTGCGCCAGGATCATGTTGGTGAATTCCTGTGCCAGGTCTACGGTGGAAGCCTCCAGGTTGCCGGAGAGGATCGTGCCGCGTCCGCCTGTGTCTGCCGCCCCCACCTGGGGGTCGCCGGAGTTCAAACCGACTTCATACAGGTTCTGGCCGATGCGGTTCAGGCCGGAGGGGTTCACAAAGGTCGCGAGGGACACCTGGCCCATCAACTGTTGCAGGCCATTGGAATACACCGCGTACACCTCGCCAGTGTTGGAGATCACGCTGAAGCCTGTCAGGCTTCCTGCGCCCAAACCATCCTGGGACAATCCGGAGGCATCACTGTTGGCTGCCAGTTGGGTTACGTTGGCCATATCCAGGTTGACGCTGAAAGCCGGTGCGCCACCGCTGGCAGGGATTGTGACCGCCCCACCGCCGGCGCTGAACTGGCCCTGGGCATCGAAGGTCACCGTGCCGGAGCCAGCCGCACCACTTGATGCTGCCCAATCCCACACGTTGGTCACGCCCTGGCGTGTAAAATCAACCGCCACGCTGCGCAGTTGCCCCAGCGAGTCATAAGCGCCCACGGTCACGGAAAAGCTGCCCGTACCGCCGGTTGCGCCATCCAGGTTCCCGCCCATGAAGACGTTCTGGGTAGCCTGTGCCAGTGTCGAGTCCGTCGGGACCTGGATATCGCCGATAGCAGTACCTGTGTCGACAACGCCAGCCACGGCTGTCCAGCCTTGCAAACGCAGACCAGTGGATTCATTCACCAGGAAACCCTGCGAGTCCATGTTGGTAGCGCCGTCACGGGAATAGAAAGTGTTGGTGGCATCAGAGTAGATGAACAGGCCATCACCCTGGATCGCCATATCCGTCAAGCGCCCCGTGGATTGCATCGTGCCCTGGGAGAAGGTGGTGGTCACCCCGCCCAGGCGGGCACCTAAACCGATCTGCGTGGGGTTGATACCACCCAGTGTGGCTGTGGGGGCCGAGCCTGCCGACATGGTCTGGGCAAACTGATCTTTAAAGGTAATGCGGCTGGCTTTGTAAGCCGGGGTATTGGCATTCGCCAGGTTGTCTGCTACTACATCCATGTAAGTCTGGTGCAGGTTCAGGGACGTAATTGCGGTGAACATTGAACGTAACATCTTTATTGCTCCTTTTGTTGGTCACAAGCTTCCTCTAAAAGGGCCGGCTCGTGATGAGTTTTGATATTGTCAGTTAATTAACTTTCGTATGTTTTCATTTAGCAAGCACGACGCTATCGATCTGTGTAAAGACACCCTCCCCGCCTTTCTGTGTATCGATGGCTGTCACCACTGTGCGTTCTGGGACGTTGACAATGAATGCCAGATCGTCCATCAGCACCAGCGATTCCTTGCCGCCGCGTGTCTCGGCCTTTTCAACCGCTTCCACCAACCGGTTCATTCCATCCCCGGCCATTTGAATCTCACGCGATTGCAAACGCTTTTGGGCGTGGTTAGAAAACTTGACACCGCCCTGCTGGGCCTGATCCAAAGCCTGGGCAAAGGATTGGTCGCCATCTGCCGCTTTGGCAGGCGCTGGCCGTATACCATTGGCAAGCTGGACGCGCAGATTAGGATCGATGGGTACGTTATTTGCCATTAGCACCCTCACTTTGCGGAGTCTCACTACCTGCTTCATCCGTCAAATCTGACGTATCATTGTTTTCGACCGTGTCGCTTTCATCTAAGGTTTTGACCTCCTCCGAGGCTTCGCTGACGGCGATGACGTTCTCCAGCGGATAGGCTGCATCTTCCAGCCACACCAGGATCTGTCCCATCTCCGCCGAAACACGTGAAGCGGTTCCAGTGACGACGATGCCATTTGGCTGCATGATGTCCACTGACTTGCCAACCAGATGAGCCGCATCTACCAGCAGTTCCGATGGGCCGCTGGCATTGATCATTTCGCCCAACTCCCCAAGTGTGGAATTGATTTTCTGCAATTCCGTCAAAGAGTTCAACTGGGTGAACTGGGCCATCATCTCCTGGTCATTAAGCGGCTCAAGAGGATTTTGGTGGCGTAGTTGGGCCAGCAGCATCATCATAAAATCGCTGCTTTGTGTTTCAGTGAGTGAACTACTGCTTGCAGTTGTGCTATTCTGCGTTTGGGTACTGGTTTGTGTAACTTGCATGGTGACCTCCTTTAGATCAAATACTCACGGGTAGACCCGGATACTTGCCAATCGTGTGGCCTGTTACGAGTCTGTATTTCCGGCTGCGTCTCATCATCCAGATGAAGTTCACGCTGCCCATGTAAATCAAAGGGTTTGGGAGCTTCGCGCTGCTGGCTGCCCGGCCCGATATTGACGTCCGTCAGTGTGACACCGGCCTCTTGCATGCTCTGCTTGAGTTGTTGCACTTCGGCTTGCAGCAACTGGCTGGTGCTGGACGCATCAGGGGTGATCCACACTTGAACACCGTCATTTCCCGAATTCAATTTCAGGTCAATGCGCCCCAGATGTTCAGGGTGGAGTTGCAGCCGTAAAGAGGTCTGCCCGCGGTCTACCAGTGTTTCCAGGGTGCTGCTGATCTGCTCGAGTATTCGAACAGGACGAGCTTCCGCCGTGCGGGCCAGCTCTCCGGCCTGGAATGATTTGGTTACCTGGGTCTGTGGGGTTGAAGCTATGCCGTTCACCTCAGGCTCAAGATCAACCTTGGCTTCAACATTGTCCTTTGCTACAGCTTTTACATCCGCCGCAACTTCTTCGCCTTCGACCTCGATACTTACCTGTGGTCCTTTGGTTTCAGTTGCTTGAACTGGTTCATCCAGTTCTGGGACTGGCGTATCTTCAATTGATTCGACAGTCAGGGTTTTTTCGCCCTCATTGGCCTGCACCCATTCCAGCTCTACAGCAGCAGGTGTAGGCGTTTCACCCAACGGTTTCGCGGCTTCCAGCTTTTGCAATTCTGGTTGGAAATCGACTTCACTACTTTGTAGTGGATTGTCAATCGCAACTTCAGTCTGGGTCTGTCCGGGATTAGCTCCCTGGGCTTGTAGCTCTGGAGCCATTTCCGTTAACTGGGTTGGCCCTTCAGGCAGTTGGGTCAGCACCAGCCTGGGGTCAAACTGCCAGGGTGTGGCTGGTTCAACCGGTATTCTCTTGCCTGTCTCCGGGTCGATGATGACCTCAACCGGTTCCTGGGGCATACAGCCAGGATCGACAGCTATGCCGGACAGGAGTTGCTCTGGTTCCAGGTCTTCAAGCATTTCTTCAATGGCTTCAAAGACTTCGGCAAAGGGCAGCACCGGGGCCTCTGCTTGCGCAGTGGCTTCCAGGCTCTCTGGTGGCGGGCTATTAGCCGCCAGTAAGATGGGGATATTGTGCATAAAAAATTACCTCCGTGAAGCGATTTCTTTCAGCAAGCTAAGTTTGCTGCTGGAAAGTGAAGTAAGGGTTTGGTAACGCAGTACGGTCTGGGTCATATCCCCCAATTCGGCATCAATATCCACGTTGTTGCCGTCTGCGCGTCGCGTGCCGCCCCTTTGGGACTGCACTCGGATATTGTTAAAACGATCCGCTACTGCCTGGTGGGCATCGGTTGTGGTTTCCATCTGGATCTTGCTACCTGTCCGCAAAAAGCGATTGAGCGCATCTTCAAAATTGACCTTTTGAGCTGTGTAACCCGGTGTATCCACATTGGCGATGTTGCGCCCCACAACCTCTTGTCGCAGGCTGAGGCCGTCCAGGGCCATGCGGGCGGCTTCAAGTGCCTTATCGTTTAATATGCCATTGACCATCTTAGCCCTCCCACTCATTCATTGAGTAGCTCTGGAAATAGCCCATTACCTTGGGCACGTATGACTGCGTTTCAGCGTAAGGTGGAATGCCCCCATAGCGGTCCACCGCGCCAGGGCCGGCGTTATAAGCCGCCAGGGCCAGGGACGTATTGCCGCTGTAGCGATTGAGCAATTGGCTCAACAAACGTACCCCGCCATCCACATTCTGCACCGGGTCAAAAGAATTGGTCACACCCAGACCGGCAGCCGTGCCTGGCATGAGTTGCATCAGGCCCTGTGCCCCGGCATGCGAGACGGCATCCGGGTTGTAGTTCGACTCCGCTTTGATCACAGCCCGAACGAGGTCGGCGTCTACACCATAACGCGCGGAAGCCTGCTGGATCAGCGAGTCAAAATCCGTATTAGCATCAATTGAATAATTCCCTGAACCTGGGAAGACGTAGGTGCCTGATGTGTTCGTAGCACCGGCCTGCCCCAGCCAGGGTGTACCCGTTGATGCTGCATCCGGGTTTTCGCGCAGACGTTCGATCATCTTTGCCACCAGGTCCAACATCACGGTCTGGAATTTGTAGGTGAAAATTGAGTCGATCATCACGCGTTCCCCAGGTTGGCTTCCAGCGATTGGCGGAAGGCCTTGGCAATATAAAGGTCATCCTGCAATGCTGCCTCCTGGGCAGCCTGCTTGGCATCGACCTCGTCCTGCTGGTTCTGTTTGAGTTTAAGCAGCACTTCTTCGTCTTGTTTGGCTGCCGTGACTTCATTGCGCTTGGCCTGTACCTGCATCTTTAGTTCTTCCAGCGCATGCTTTTGCTGTTCGATCTGTTCAAGCACACGTTGCAGGTTGGCACGCGTGTGGTTCAACTTGTCCATATTGATCTCACCAGACTGCATCTCCGCCAGTTGTTGGTGTAGGTCAGTTTGTTGCTGCTCCAAAAAGATGAGATACTCTTTGGCTTGCTGCTCCTGTACAAGTAAGCGGCTGAGTAATATCTCAAGGGCATCCACGATATTGTGGCGATAATCTAAAACAGGTTGTAAAGAGAATTTAATGGCCATCTTCCGCATAGCCTCCTTCACTGATCATTTGCATGAATTTGGTAGTGTCCTGTAATTTTGTGCTGTCATCCTGCCCCTGTTGCAAAAGGGTATTGATGTAGGGCATCGCTTCAATGGCCGTATCGATCTCGAGGTCAGATCCCTCCACGTAGGCTCCGATATTGATCAGGTCGCGTGCTTTTTCATAGCTGGCCAGCAAACGCCGGATGTGGCCCGCATATTCACGATGCTCGGGGTTGGTGATGGCAGGCATCACACGGCTGATGCTCTGTAATACATCAATGGCCGGATAGTGGTTGCGTTGCGCCAGTTCGCGCGTGAGCATGATGTGCCCATCTAGAATACTGCGGGACGCATCGCTGATCGGTTCGTTAAAGTCATCACCCTCCACCAAAACAGTGAAAAAGCCAGTGATCGAACCACTCTCCGCCATCCCTGCCCGCTCCAATAGTTTGGGCAGTAGTGCAAATACGGAAGGTGTGTAGCCTTTACTGGCCGGGGGTTCTCCTACAGCCAGTCCCACTTCGCGTTGCGCCATCGCAAAGCGTGTCACCGAGTCCATTAAAAAGGTCACATGCATGCCTTGCTCGCGGTAATATTCCGCCATGGTCATTGCCACCCAGGCGGCTTTAAGGCGTACAAGCGCGGGCTGGTCGGAAGTCGATACCACTACGACTGAACGCGCCAGACCTTCCGGCCCCAGGTCGTTTTCAACGAATTCCCTTACTTCACGACCGCGCTCACCGATCAAGGCTACTACGCTGACATGAGATAAGGCGTTGCGGGCGATGGACCCCATCATGGTGCTTTTGCCCACACCGCTACCCGCAAAAATGCCGATCCTCTGGCCTTTGCCACAGGTGATCATGCCATCGATAGCGCGCACGCCCGTGATCAGTGGCTCAGAAATGGACTTGCGTTGCAATGGGTGCGGCGCATAGTTATAGATGGTCCGCGTGCTTTTTGTATTGACCGGACCCAGATCATCAATGGGATTTCCCAAACCGTCTACTACTCTTCCCAATAATTCCATGCCAACGGGTGCACGCAAAAAGGTGTTCTGGGGATGTACAGCACTGCCCGGCTTGAGGCCTTGCATGTCGCCCAATGGCATAAGCAGCACACGCTCGTTGCGGAAACCGACCACTTCTGCCAGCAAAGGACCACTGCCGTTGGCCTCGATCTCACACACTTCGCCCACCTCGCAGTCCAGACCGGTCGCTTCAATGGTCAGACTGACCACTTGTGCCACACGCCCGGAGCGCTTAATCGGATCGACCTTGGCCAAGGCGTTGCGATAACGAGAAAGGTCTACGTTTCCCATCATGCTCATTATTGACCGCCCTCCGCGGTTGCCACCAGGTCGTCAAAGGATTTCATCATAGAGGCCAACTGGCTTTCCACGCGTGCGTCGATATCGCCGTGCTGTCCTTCAATGAACACTCCACCGCGTGTAATGCTGGGATCAGAGATCAGGTGCACATCCTGCCCAATGGCGGATGCCATCTTTTCATCCCACAACAAACCAACGGCTTCAGCATCTTTGGGATGCAAATGAACTCGCAGGTCGCCTAATGTACGCGCCTGTGAAACTGCTCTTGACAGGGCCACCTGTAGCACGTCCGGGTCGAGTTCCACACCCGGCGCAAAGATCGTATTGGCCACCTGCTTCATCATCGCCAGGATCACTGGCTCACTTTGCTCGAACAATTCATCCTGCCAGGCTTGGGTCTCAGCCACGATAGTACGCAATAAGGAAAGCATATTGCCTGTCTCGGCTTCGGCCGCATTGATGCCTTCCTGGTAAGCTTGCTGCTGCAACGCTTCCAGGTCTTGCTGGGTTTCGGCGTCCAGCACACCCCCAACCTGTGCCGCAGCTATCTGCTCTTGGTTCGGCTGGGCAAGCTCTTCCAGGCGGAATGATGAGGAGACCGGATGGCCCAGATCGGGCAATTGCCAATCGCTTGTCCCTGGTTTCAGCGTACCGCTATCGGTAACTGTGCCAAACACCAAGGCCAGGTCATCGGGCTGCCAGGGCTGTGCATCCTGGGAGACATTGCTGTCCGGCATCCATTCGGCCACACGTTCAGCGGCATCCTCGGCGGTCAACAGGCTATTCGATGATATCTTCGCCACCTGCGCCTCCGCTGATCATGATCTCTTCGTCTTCTTCTAATTTCTGCACGGTTTCAACAATGACGCGTTGAGCTGCATACACGTTCTTAGCGAGTTGTGGCCCCAACAATTCGACCTCTTCCTGAAGATTTTCGCGCGCCCGCTCCGACATGTTGCGATAAACCAGCTCACGCAGGTTTTCTGAAGCGCCCTTCAAGGCCAGCGCCAGATCGGATTTGTTGACGTCCCGCAAGATACGTTGCATGGTGCGGTCGTCAAACTGCGTGAGGTCGTCGAAAGTGAACATGTTCTCGCGGATCTCTTCGACAAGCGAAGGGTTGTCCTCATCCAGCGCATCCATGATCGACTTTTGTACACCGCGATCCACCTGGTTGAGCATCTTGACCAGGAATTCAACCCCGCCCGTCGATTTAAAATCGGCCTGGCTGATCACGCTGGACAATTTATGTTTAAGGCTTTGCTCCACGTCCTGCACTACCTGTGGGGAAACACGCTCCATCCCTGAAAGCTTCAGGGTGATGGCAATCTGCATGTCCTGCGGCATATGTGTGATGATCTCAGCCGCCTGTTTGGCGTCCAGATAGGACAGCACCAATGCCACTGTCTGCGGCAATTCTTCAGCCAACAATTCGGCGATACGCGCCGGTTCGGCGTTGCGCAGGATCTCAAAAGAGGATAGCTGCTGGCGCGCCGTGATGCGTTCCAGGATGTCAGCGCCTCGCCGCGGACCAATGGACTGTGCCAGCAATTGACGGGTGAATTCAATACCACCGCTGTGCCCTACACTATTGGATGTAAATACGTAGGCTTCGGCCAACGCTTCGCGTCGCGCCTCTGGGGGCAGCGTCTTGGCATCTGTGATGGCGAACATCACCCGTTCCAGGTCGCTCTCACCCAGATACTGCAACACCTTAGAAGATTGCTGCACATCCAGGTTCAACAGCAGGGACGCTGCTTTGGCAACGCCGCTGATCTGGTTCGTGGTCAACATCTCAGACATTCAGCTTATTCCTCATCCAACCAGATTTGGATGACTTCTGCTACGGTGGCGGGGTCATCGTCGGCCAGGCGTGCTACTACCTTTTGCATTTGCTCCTGTTCTTCATCGAGTGGCTGTTGCATCTGGGCTGCCAGCTCAGGCAGTGCTTCTTCCAGAGGAATTGGCATCTCACCTTGCGGCAGGGCCTCAGGTTCGCCTTGCAACAGCATCGGCATTTCATTGCCCGTGCTTTGCGTCTGGGTAGCCGCCACCTGGGAAACCGGCAGCATCAAGGGCGTCCACGATTCCAGAGATTGTTTGCGTAAATTCTTTAATAAGCGGTTCACGTACCACAACAGGATCAGCAAAAGCATGCCTGCGCCAACTGCCATACCGATCTGCATGTACAGGGCTTCCTGCCCCACCGAAGCCAGTTCTTCAGCCTGGGCATCGATGTAAGATCGGTCGAAGGCCAGTGTCTGCACTTCGAGCACGTCGCCGCGCGCATCATCGATGCCTGCCGCAGCCGCTATCACGGATCGCAAAGTTTCTAGTTGGGTCGCATCCGTAACCCCATCGACCAGCACGGACAGGGATACCTGTTCTACTTCACCAGAGGCTTCGATCGTCAGGGTCTGTGTCTCGGTGACCTCGTAATTGGTGATCTCTTCATCACGCTGGTAATTGGAACCCGCTTCACCGTCGGCCCCCTCTTCAACACCTTCGGGCAAATTGGTCTCCGCACCCGGTACCCCGCCGACCACGTCCCCAGTTGTCGTGTAGCTTTCATTAATAGTTTGGGAACTGCGCACTACCTGCGATTCAGGATCGTAGGATTGTGTCGTGGTTTCGCGTTCGGTCCAGTCCATCGAAACCTGCGCCTTGACCACCGAACGGTTGGGGCCTAATGCCTGATCGAGGATCGTTTGGACTTTGCTTTCGATCTGGCTGGCCTCACTCAGTTCTGCAGCACGGCGGCTATCCACCTGGGCCACGTTGGCATCTGCCCCACTGGCCTCACCGGAGGCCAACATGTTGCCGTTGACATCCACCACAACTACACTGTCCGGGGACAACCCTTCGACACTACTGGCTACCAGATGGGTAATGGAACGCACCTGGGCGGCATCCAGCGTGCGGGAGCCGACCTGCAAGGTTACTGATGCGGTGGGGGCTGTCTGGTCACTGGCCAGCAGGGTCTTTTCAGGGATAACGATATGCACACGCACCGCTTCCACGGCGTTCATGTTCATGATCGTGCGTTCCAACTCGCCCTCTAAAGCCTGCTGGTAATTCACCCGCTGGGTGAACTCTGTCATGCCAAAGGTGTTGCCGCTGAAAAGTTCAAAACCCACCGTGTCACCTGCAGGCAAACCGTTGCGGGCCATGCGCAGACGCACTTCGTATACGTTGGCAGACGGCACCATGATGGTGCCACTGCCATTTAATTTATAGGGAATGCCATCTTCAGTTAGTTGCTGAGTAATCTCCCCGGCATCCGATTCGCTTAGGCCACTGAATGCCACCACGTAATTGGGTGTGCTCGCCCAGGTCACAAAGGCATAGCTCAGGGCGATGGCCGCCACGATAAAACCCACAAAGACCATTTTTTCGAGTGCGCCGAGATTGCGCCAGAAAGTAGAGAATTGTTTGCTGATCTGTGAGAACATAGTTCAGTTAGACCTGCATACGCATAACTTCGCGATAGGCTTCTACCAGACGGTCACGTATGCCCATCGCCACCTGAAATTGGATATCGGTTTGCTCTGTAGCGATCATCGCCTGATGGATATCCACATCCTCTCCGGCAGCCAGGCGCTGCAAGAGGTCATCGCTGTTCTCTTGCGTGCGGCTCAAGGTATCCAGGGCATCTGCAAAGGTCTGCGTGACATTGCTGGCAGATTGGGTGGGTTTAGGCTTGGTAGCTGGCTGTGCTGCGCCAGTCGCTATACGGGGATCAATTTTGGGAATGTTCATCATCTACTCCTAACGACCAATGTCCAGTGCTCGCAGGGCCATGCTTTTGGCGGCTTCAATGATGGAGAGGTTGGCTTCATACGAGCGCGTCGCCGACAGCATATTGGTCATTTCCACCACAATGTTCACGTTGGGATAGGTCACAAAGCCCTCTTCATCCGCATCGGGATGCGAGGGATCGTAGACCTTCGGCAATTCCTCGTCATCCGTGATCACCTCAGAAACACGTACGCCCCCAACATCTAATAATGCGTTGGGCGAGGCGTTTTCCGTACGGCGGGCTTTGACCAGGCCGGGCAGGAATTGATCCTGCCCTTGTGGGGTGAAGACCACATCTTTTCGGCGGTAAGGACCGCCCTCCTCGGTGCGAGTGGTCTCCGCATTAGCTACGTTGTTGGCGATCACGTCCAGACGTAAACGCTGGGCGCTCAGGCCAGACATACCTACTCGTAATGTGTTCCAAAAACTCATAGACTGTTCCTCATCCACAAACTGGTAAATCCTGCAAGCAGTTGCATGGTAGCAAAGGCTGCCTGCCAAGACAGTAAAGACCCGGTGAAGTCGCTATAAAAAGGGCGTGAACCCTTAAATCCGCACGTCCTGGGTGGACGCACCCAGGACGCGCTGTGGAGGAGGAAGATGGATCTTGATCGCCGTATAGTGGCGTTACAAGCAATTTATTCTTGCAGTGAAACCATTTCTTGTTGGGCAATTTCCCAGGCTTCACGCAGTTCGGTCAGTGTGGTCAGTGCCGGTTCGAAGTCCCCGCCCCGAATACAATCGAGGCACCACTGGTAAAGGCTGAATAAGCCGTTGGACACTTCGTCGTAATCAAAGTTAAGTGCATCGCGTAGTGCGGAAACAGCCCTGGTTGCCCTGTCCACATCTTTCTGGTGGCAGGCTTTGATGGCTTGATCGTAAGCCATAATCACCAATTGAATGGGGCTGGCCGACATCACATCGTGTTGGCGATATTCGAGCACACCGTAGGCTGTTTGCATATCTTTCGTCTCCAGTAATCAGCAGATTTGATTTGCTTATGCTTTGTCTTCGACCTTTCGTCCAAAAACTTGAGCATTTACAAATAAAATTTGCCTAAAAAGACATGATTAGCCAAAGAGATCGACGAGATCGCCTTCTTGCAGTTCGGCCAGCTCTTCGGGGGGTACGCTGCGGATGACTTTACCGCTGCCTTTGTCCACTACCAGCACATTGACATCGTGCGTTTCAGCATCCACGCGGAAGCGCAGGGAAACGTCCGAACTGCTGGCCTTGCGCGCATTACCTTCATTGCTGCTTGTGGCCTTGCGGCTGTTGTTGCGGTTGTAGTCTTTGTAGCGCTGGCTCGTATCTACGCTTGTGCTTGTCGAACCGAATAATTTGAAAGACATTGCTGCCTCCTTTGATAAGCGTTAGCGCTTATCCGTACGTGCTAATACTGGCCCAGGTTTGCTGCTCAAGCTGCATGTTTAGCAATTGAGCTTGAATCCGGGCATATTGCAATACCAGGTTTTCTTGACGATACTCCAGGCGTTCGGTGAGATCGGTAATATCGTAGTCAATTTCCTTTTTCTCATTATCCAAACTATCGACAGAGTTATCGATAACTCCATCTGTACCCGTAAAGCGGTTCAGCAGTTGATCCATGCTATTGGCAAAAGAATCAAACAGGCTGGTAATTTCATTTAATTCATCTTCAAGCAATCCATCCAGAAGTGTTTCATCAGAGATCGTCATTTGGAGCGAATCGTCCATAGTGATGCCGACCTCTCGTAAACTCTGGTAACTGCCGTCATTGCTGCTATCCGACATAGCTATGCGAAAGAGATCACTGCGCAATTGACTGAAGATCGAATTGTTTGCCAATGGGCCGCGTGAGTAACTCACCTCCCCATTGGTCGTGGTTTCTGTAATCGAAGTCTTTAATTGTAGGTAATTCACAGTGCTGTTGAATTTCTGAATAAAACCCTCGATGGCTGTTTTACCCGCCGAGGTATCTTCATCGATCTTCAGTGTGGCCGTCTCGCCTTCTGCGTCATCGCTCAGGTTCAGGGTCACACCTGTGATCACATCGTCCAGGCCTGTATTGCTGCTGCGTGTCACAGTCACGCCATTGACTTCAAAGCTGGCGTTATTGGCGGGCTGTATCAGGTTCTTGAAAGCCCCAACGCCGGTCAGCACACCCAGGCTCTCCAGAACATTGCCACTGGAGTCACTGGCGATGATGGCATGGTTGGTGCCGGTATCTTCTGCGGAAAGGATCAATTGGCGATCCACAACTGAAGCCCGCACCTTGTTGCCATCCGCGTACTCTGCGCTGTTGATGGCTGCGGCGATATTCACCAAACTATCCGTGGCGGCGATATCAATGGATACGCCCTGAGCAGTGTAGTCCAATTCAGCAGCATCGCTGGTCGTGCGACTGGCTGCCTGGTAGAGACCATCGTCTGTGCCAAACTCAAAGCTCAAGCCGCGGCCTGTATCGTATGTGCCGCCACCAGCCGAAATGGCCTGCCAGTTGCTGGTGTACTCACCAGCTGTCTCCGATTTTTGGATACTCACGGCTTTGCCTTCAGCATCCACCAGGCGGAACTGCCAGCCTGCTGTAGCGTCATTGCGGGTTTCCACAAAATACGTAGAGCTACCCAATTCAGTCTGATCGCCCTCAAGAGCAGCCACGTCAAAACTGCTTACCGTATTGGCAATCGTGGCAGTGGTTGCTTGTGAACGCGTTGCCGCCCCACCCATCAACACTGTTCCGGTCAAACCCAGCGCCTGATCGGCATACACTTGCTGGTCCGACCGTACTTGATGGGCCTGCGCCAGGGTGATATTTTTGATGCTGTATTCGCCTGCAGAAGCCGAGTTAGTTACGGAAGCACTAAGCACCGTTGCTTCAGATCCACTGGACACTTCCGCCTTAAATGCCAAATTGAGAGCGTAAGAGTCATCATCGCTGCGCAACAAACCGACCTGGTCTTGTAAGTCTTCTAAACCGTTTTGCAGGTCTGTATACACACCGCGTTGCACACTTATGCTATCAACTCGATTTTCAAGTCGGGTTAAAGGCTGCGTTTCCACCGAAATGATGTTGTTGATGATGGTTGTAAAATAAGGGTCCAGATTTCCGACTTCCATGATCTTTTCTCTTTTTACTTAGGTTAGGGAGGGCGCTGTCGCGCCCTCCATTTGGACTAGTTGAGTGGTTTCTCCTGACCTACCGAAACAAGGACAAGACCACTTGGGGTGCCACATTGGCGTTGGAAAGCATGGCGGTCGCCGTCTGCTGCAAGATCGAGTACTTGCTGGCTTCTACCTGTTCCTGGGCCATATTGGCGTTCATGATACGGTTGTGGGCTGCTTCCACGTTGGCGTGCGCCACCGTCAGGGCTTCTTCTTTGAAGCTCAAGCGAGCCGAGAATGCGCCTACCTGGCTGATGCCCTCTTTCACAACGTCCAGTGCCTGGTCAATTGTGCTCAGGGCTGTAGCTGCGTCTGTGGTCACGTTCAGGCTGGCATCTGCCAGACCAAGGTCCACTGTAGACAGAGCCGTATAGTCAACGGTATTGGAACCATCGGCTGTGCCTGCGATGTCGAAAGTGATGGTCAGGCCGCGGCCGGTGTCAAAAGCACCGTCTGCGATGGCCTGCGCTGCAGATGTCCATCCGCCGGCTCCATCACTGACAGAAACGGCATTGCCGTCTGAGTCCTGTACCTGGAAATTGGCGCCGCCACCTGTGACCACGACACTGTAAGTGTCAGAGTCAAGTTCTGTCTGGCCAGCCGTCACAGCTGCAACACCATAAGCGTCAATGGAATCAAGGGTTACAACCGGGTTAGCAACGGAAGAAGCCGAACCACCCGCTGCATCTGAGAAGAAGCTCTGGTTGGAGAAAATGCTGGTGCCGCCAGAGAAACCAAAAGTGGTCGTGCCACCATCAGAATCTGTCAGGAAGTCCAGGTTAATGCTGGCAGCACCGTTGCCGCCCAGCAGGTCCGTGCCGTTCCATTCGGTCTGGCTTACGATGTCATTGATCTCATCACGATAGGCTTGCACCTGTTCGTAGATGGCCTGTTTCTCATTGGCTCCCAACGTGTCGCCATTGGCTTCCAATGCCTTGTTGCGCATCTTCACCAGGATGTCTTCCACCTGCTTCAAACCGCCTTCCATTGAAGACAGCATGTTCTTCGAGTCGCCAATTGAGTTCAAGGCTGTCTGCATGCCTTCGGATCGAACTTTGAAGGTCGTGGCAATGCTCATGCCAGCGGGATCATCGGATGCTGAGAGAATGCGCTTGCCGGTCGCCAGGCGTTCCTGGTGCATGGCCAGCTTGCTGTTAATGCGGGACAACGAGTTCAAGGCATTCAATGCCTGGATGTTGCCTGCTATTCGGGTGATGTCTACTTGTGCCATGGTGATAACCTCCGTGTTATCGTCTTTTTGAGGGATCCGTCCCTCATTGGTTTGGGTTTGGGCGATTTGATTGTGCTATTTATTCTGTTGCCCTTCAGAATATTTACTGGATAGGATCATTTGTTGTGCGGGGCACCTCCACAGGTCAGGGTTTCATAATTGCTGATACCCCTCTTTTCGTCAGGACCAGGCAAGACTTAAAACAAATGCCGTGAAAGGCATGTAAAACTGGTCCTTTTAGCTACAAAGTGCGTAAAGAACGCGTAAAATTTGCATAAAACGCAGTCAAATAACAATTTCTGTCATTCCAAGCGCAGCGAGATATCCCTTAGGTGATGGTTATAAAAATCCTCTTCTTGTAAATACTGCCACTCAGCTTTACAAAACCCCTTCAGCCGATCTTGTGATACTTTTATCCAAAGGGTGCAATTAATTAATGATGGGAACTGATCTGGAAACCAACCATAATTCCTTAGACCTGAGTGAAGATATTGACTGGCAGGTTGTGTATTTGGAGTTACTCCCAAGGATATATCGATACGTGGCCTATCGCGTCGGGGAGCGTATGCTTGCCGAAGACCTCACCGCTAGCACCTTCGAAAAGGCCTGGCGCGGCAGGCACCGCTACCGGCAAGACCTCGGGGCATTCTCAAACTGGATCTTCGGCATTGCCCGTCATGTCACCGCCCGTCACCTGAAAAGCAATAACCATCACGCCATCTCCTTTGAAGACCTCACCCATATCGAAGCCGACCAGAACGTTCAGGAAGAGATCGACATTCGCGGGGATTTTGAACGTTTATCCATTCTGTTACAGCGCCTGCCCGAACGGGAAAGAGAGCTGGTATCCCTCAAATATGGCGCTGAATTCACCAATCGATATATTGCCAGGATCACTGGCTTGAGCGAATCTAATGTTGGCACCATTCTGCATCGTGTCATTCAATGGATTCGCTCCGAATGGGAGTGTGAATAATGAATGACCGCTTTATGTACGCATCTCAGCCCGAACTCAGGCCGCAATTCGTTGAAGAGTTGTATGCCAACATCTCAAAACAAAGGGGACTTTTGCATCTCCTCAAGCAAGTTCCGCTGCACATCAGACGACCACGAGTATGGGTCAGTTTGTTGGTGATCCTTCTGCTATTTGTCGCTTGTGCCCGTCAATTCATCTCCCCAGAAGCCCATCACGCGGCCAACATCAACGGCATCAATCTCGTCGAAACTAACTACATCCCGCACGTGATGTCCTGGTATTTTAGCAATGAGGGAGCAGAAGAAGCCATTGAATCCATCATCCTCTCACATGGTGAGTTCGCATCAGACGAACAATATATGGTTCCCCTGGATGAAGCCATTGACCAGCTTCCTTACACTTTCAATATGCCCACCTGGGTGCCGGAGAGCTACAGTTTAATTGGTGAGGTTCGTGAAAATCCATCTATGCGGAGGCTATTTGCAATCTGGGTATCAGAAGAAAAAGATGGGCGTATCCAACTTGTAACCCATCAGGCCACATCTGGGCAGATCAAAGCAGCGCCGGGAAAATGGGAAGTAATTGAAATTAATGGGGTTGAGGTGGTCGTCATTAGAGGTCGCTTTGGCCCGCTTTTTGAATCGATTGAAGACTACCGCGCCTTCCTGGAGTCAGATGAAAAGGAAATAAGGACGTATTGGGATGATGACCTCGGCACTCAAATTGTGTGGATCGACAATGGAGTCTATTTTCAACTTGGTTCACCTGGATTTATTGGTGCTGCTGGCTACTTCTCTCCACTTCAATCCACCGATTTTGCTAGCGAGGAAGATTTGATCCGTATGGCAGAATCCATGATCATTGAATAATGCCAATCTCATGACTCATAAGACCTGTGAATTTAGTGCTTCCAAAGAAATTATTGTAGGGACGCAAGGCCAAGCGCAACTTGGACAATGCTTCGCCACTTTTCTTTCACCACAACGAACTAATCTAATGAACGCGCAATTCGAAAACCCAATGCAGGCGATGAAAAACTTGCCAGTACTTTTTCCCTGGCAGCGCAGCGCGCCAGTTTACGGCTGTAGTACCAGGCACCGCCCCGTACAATGTGGTTCTCCCCTGAGCCGGTCTGCGCATCCGCATTTTCAGTAGTAAAGGGATAAGCTTGAAAACGGCTGCTGGTCCATTCATACACATTGCCAGCCATATCGATCGCTCCCCAAGGGCTGTCACCCGCCGGAGAGTATGTACCTATTTTGGTAGTTGCTCCCAGGCGATGTTCTTTGGTATTCGAGCGCCACGGGTAATACACATCCCCCCAAGGATAAAGACGGCCATCGTCGCCCCGGGCAGCGCGTTCCCACTCCGCTTCCGTTGGCAAGCGATATTCCTTCCTCGTTTTATCTGACAACCATTTACAATACGCTACTGCATCCGCCAGGGTTACACCCACCACAGGGTGATCCAGCAATTCCTCTTCAGGTACGATTCCCGCCCACTCACGCGGTGTGGGATGACCAGTCTCCCAAACAAAACCATGGTATTGGCGATTGACGATTGGGTATTGACCGATCTCGTAAGCAGGCAAAGTCACCCTGTGTTGTGGCTGTTCCTGGTCAAACAACCCTTCGGTTTTCCAATCGCTGGCCCAATCTTCTTCGCTCAGAAGATTGATGATTTGTTCATCGCTTGTCCCCATGAGGAATTCGCCGGATGGTATCGTGACCATCAGAGGCGCATCCCGCTGGGACCCTTTCAAACCTTGATCTTCATTAATCTGTGCAACATTGTTTTCTTGCATAGTCACATCTCTAATTGATTGAACTTAACAAATACCAAATAGTGTTTCAAAAAGTCCCTGCCATTCTGCTCCGCGTTTTGAGATCTCCCGGGCCTCGGCTTTGTTACGTCCCTGTTCAGCAAGGGATTGGCGCAACTCAGGCTCCAAAACCAATTGGCGCAAATACGTATGCCAATCATCCTGGGAATTGGCCAACAAACCGGCAGCATCCCAATCTTGATAGGCTGGCATGGCTGTCGCTACCCAGGGAAGACCGCGTATCCCGGCATAGAGTACATTCTTGTCAGAGGAATTCCGGGCAGCCTCCACATCTTCGTGCGGCAACAACAGAATGTCGGCCTGCCCCAACTGCCTTCCAAAATCTGAAGTATCTTCAGTGGGCAGAAAGACTTTGCGTTCATCAGCCAATACGTCGAAGCAGCCATAGGCCTCTGCGTCTCCGGCGATCAGCAGCCTGACCTCGGGGAATTCGCGCATAATGCGGATCACAACGCGACGGATGCTGTTGATGTCTTTGTTTGTACTGGTGGCATTGAACCAACCAAGCGTAATTTCAGGTTCTTTGGCCCTGGCTTTGCCCCAGATCAGATCATCCTGATCCCAAGCTGGCAACAAGCAGGTCACATTTTGATACCCTGATTCCTCCAGGGTATCTGCCATGGCCTCTGATGGGACCACAATATGGTCAGCAAGTTGCCGCGCCACTAACTCTGTTTTATCAGGGTAACTCAACAATGCGTTATCTTCATCCAGGCACAAAACCACGGGCAGCCCCATCCCTGCTGCCAGGGCCACAGCCCGGCCGTACTCTTCCCCAATCTCAGGCCGGTGCACAATGACCGCGTCGCTAGATTGAAGGTGAGCTTGCAGTCTTTGGGTTTCATCCGCCGTATGTACAAAATAGCCCTGCTGTTCCAGGGATCGTCGGGCAAGTTGCAAATATGTGTTTTCAGTGTCAGGCGTCATCATGAAAATGCGCCGCGCTTGCCTGCCCGGCTTGTTGATCACACTTGCAGCTTTGGCAACCGGCTGGGCAACCTCGCTAGGTTTAGAGGAATACATCAAAGATTTCAACTCATTTACGACATCGTAACAGCCTGAAGCACGCGCCTGGCGGACATTTAATTCAAGCAGAGCCGGTAATAAAGAATCGATCTCGTCCAGCACGTCGATGACTTCATCACCGGGCTGCTGGCTGTTTGCAAGCTGCTGAATCAAACTCTGAGCTTCCTCGATCTCTTTAGCACTGACCTGCAGAGCGTTGCGCGACAAACGCTGGATAAGCCGTTCCAAGGCGGCGGGCTGTGTAGGTTGCATTACGGGTGAAGTTGAATTCATCGGGTCGATTTCATTCTCGGCAAGTTCGATACGTAACTGCACTTCTATATCATCCGGTTTCAACCCCAGGGCTTGTTTATAGACCTGGATCGCATTGTACGGATCATTACTCGCCAGATAACAGTCCCCGATGAACAAATAAGCATCAAAATCATCGGGATATTCTTGCAATATCGACCCAAAGATCTGAATAGCCTCATCGAGGCGGTCTGCCTGTGAATGTGCTCTAGCAGTAGCTTTGCGTACAGCTAAATTTGACATCTTCCAAAGTCCTCATGAATTCCTGCCATCCGGAGATGGTTAGGTCCTAAACAGATTAATCGGGAAGAGAGCAAAACTCCATAAAGCTGAATGAAAACAAGCGTAAAACCAGGGTAAATCTTTTGTGTCTTTGCCCAATTCAAATGTCCGGCCCCGACCGCCATTCCTAAAAAGTTTTATTAGTTCTTTTCTGCGTCTTCATTGTTTTTTTATGGATTGCTATCACAACAAAAGCAATAATGTGCCCATGACCAATGACGTGACCACATCCCCATTAATTCAAGCAGCCTCCTGGACTGAACCCGTTCGAGAAACCGCACCACAAACGGATGCCAGCCAGGCTACGAGTTTTGAAACCATGCTGCTTGGTCAAATGATGAATTTAGCGGGGGGCAGTGATTCATCAAGTTTTGGCCTGGGTGAGATGTTATTACCGCTTTTACTGAGCCTCTTAGAAGAAATGGGCACACAAGAGCTAATGCCAACCAAGCCCAATTACGGTCAGTTTTCTTTTGCTGCCCAGCCCTCACATATCTCACCCACTTCAGAAGGCTGGATGAGCCAGGGGTATCACCCGGGACATAAAGCCATTGATATTGCCCTCCCGGAGGGTAACCCTATTCAAACCAGCATGAGTGGGCAGGTAGTGCACGCCGGTTGGAGCCATCAGGGCTATGGCAATTTGGTCATCGTGGAGAACGGTCCCTATCGCACATACTACGCCCATTTATCTGAAATCCCCGTCACTGTCGGCCAAAATGTACAGGCAGGTCAAGTGATCGGCCTTTCAGGCAACACTGGTAATTCGACTGGTCCCCATCTGCATTATGAAATTCGCCTCAATGGCATTCCCATTGACCCAACAGACTACGTAATGCCTTGAGCCATTACCAACAAATTTCCCGGATAATCACATGACCCTTGAGATCGATCTCAGCGAAGAAGAAGTTTCCATATATATTGCCGAAAGCGACGAGCAGCTTGAGACCCTGGCCCAGGGCTTCGTGCGCCTCGAGCAGGAACAGGATAACGAAGATCTCGTCCAGTCTCTCTTCCGTGCCGCCCATACCCTCAAGGGTTCGGCGGGCATGATCGGCCATACCCGTATGGTCGATATCACCCATACGCTTGAAGCCGCCTTGGATCAGGTTCGCAAAGGCAAATTAATCCCCAATCCTGAATTGATCGATATGTGCCTGGACGCGGTGGATGCCATCACCATCCTACGGGACGAAGTCATCAGCCAGGAAGAAAGTGGCATTGAGATCGGCGAATTGGTCTCCTATTTTAAAGGGCTGATCGAAGACCTGACCGCTTCTGATGCCACACCCGAAACGGTGTCATCTTCGGAGAATGGCACAAAAAAAGAAGAGCTGGCCACAGCTTCGACCAATGGCTCAAGCGGAGGGATGCCAGTTTTCGCCAGGATTTCCGAAAAGAGCGTCTCCCCGGCAGCGCGCGCTCTGCAATTGTATATGGCGCTGGCTGGCCTGGGCGAGATCACATCCATGTCACCCAGCAAAGAAGACATCGAGAGCGGGGTAAAAGCCTATGAATTCTCCGCTGAACTTATCACGTCGGCCAGTAACGAAGAAGTAGGAGAGACACTCAAAGCAATTTCGGAAATTGATGAATTGCGGATCAACCAACAAGCCACTAGCACTCTGCCAGACCAGATCAAGCCGCAGACGGAAACAGCCAACAATAACATTCCCGAAAGACTTGGAGATGTGCTCGTATCAGGCGGCTTTATTACCGACGCTCACCTAAAGTATGCCCTCAAGACTCAATCTTTGCAGGAAGAAAAACAAGCCCTTGGGCAGGTCCTCGTAGACATGCAGGCTCTCAGCCAGGAAGAACTGGATGAGGCCATTCAACAGCACGTCCAGCAACAAAAACTCTCCCTCAAGGAATTAAAAGCCAAACAAAAAAGCAACGGCAAACAGGCAGAAAAGACCATCCGCACAAGCGTTGAACGTCTGGATAAATTGATGACCCTCGTAGGTGAATTGATCACAGACCGCAACCGCCTCTTCCAATTGCGCGAAGAGCTTGAAAGCAGTTATTACCAGAATGAAGAATTCGTTCACTTATTTGAAAGCATTACACATATCGGCCGCGTCACCAGCGAATTGCAAACCGAAGTATTGAACATCCGCATGTTGCCGGTCGCCAATGTCTTCAACAAATTCCCGCGCATGGTGCGTGATATGGCCCGCAAAGCCAACAAAGAGATCAACTTCGTGGTCAAAGGTGAACATACTGAGGTCGACCGCTCCATCCTCGATGAGCTTAACGACCCCCTCATCCACTTGCTACGTAATTCTGTGGATCATGGCATTGAAGCAGCCGAGAAACGTGAAGCGGCGGGCAAACCTGCTAAAGGCGAGATCGTCCTGGAAGCGCAGCATCTCCACGGCCAGATCGTTATTACCGTGATCGACGACGGCGGTGGCATTGACACCGAAAGAGTAAAGGCCAAAGCCGTCTCCCGTGGCATGATCACTGCCTCAGAAGCAGAGACCATGAGCCATCAGGAAGCCCTGCTGTTGATCTTTCACTCGGGTCTATCTACAAAAGATAAAGCTTCCGCTATCTCAGGCCGCGGTGTGGGCATGGATATCGTGCGCCAGAACATTGAAGCCATCAACGGCAGCATCGGTATTGAGAGTTCTCCGGAAAGCGGAACTCGTTTTGAGATCACCCTGCCGCTCACACTGGCGATCATGCCAACCTTATTGGTCAAATTGTGCGACTCGACCTTAGGTCTCCCCCTCGCCAATGTAAATGAAACCTTGCGCATTGAAAAAGCAGAGATCCGCTCGGTGCGCGGACGGGAAGTTGTGCAGATCCGCGAACAGATCTTGCCGCTCATCCGTCTGGGCCAGGTATTGAATTACCAGGAGCAAAGCAATAAGTTCGATTACGAATCAGTCGTAGCTGTTCATTTCGGAAAATTGCGCGTGGGTATTGTCATCGATGCCTTTATGCGCGAGGAAGACCTGATGGTCAACCCATTAGGGGCGCTTGCTAAAAACACCCAGGGCTTTTCTGGCACATCCATCCTGGGCAATGGCGAAGTCGCTATGATCCTGGACCTGTCCAGTTTACTTAAATTGGCAAATCTGAATTAGATAATATTTTGCGAAGAAGCAAAGGAGAATACCATGGCAAAAATCCTAGTCGTTGATGATGCAGAGTTCTTGAGAGTGCGCATCACAAAAATGTTGACCAGTGATGGTCACAACGTTGTTGAAGCAGACAATGGCGTCAATGCCATCAGCCAATACACGTCCGAAACACCTGACGTGGTGTTGATGGACATCACCATGCCGGAAATGGATGGCCTCACCGCCGTCAAAGAGATCTGCACAAAAGACCCCCAGGCCCAGATTATTATGCTGACTGCTTTAGGGCAGGAATCGATCGTGTTGGATGCCATCAAATCTGGCGCAAAAGACTTCATTGTTAAGCCTTTTGAGCCAGATCGTGTTCTGGGCGCTATCAACAAACTACTGAACTAATGGATTTCGTTAGCAATCCTGAGTGAGTATTCATGATCCGCGTACTGGTGGTTGATGATTCTGCTTTCCTGCGCCATATGCTGGAAAGCAGATTAAACGAATTTGATGACATTGAGGTGGTCGGTAAAGCTGTCAATGGGCGCGAGGCGCTCGCGCATCTTGCCGAACTCGACCCGGATGTCGTCACGCTTGATGTCGAAATGCCCAAGATGAATGGTTTGGAAGCTCTCAAAGCCATCATGGCCAAGACACCCAAGCCAGTCGTCATGGTCAGTAGCACAACCACTGAAGGCGCGGCGAACACCATTCAAGCCCTGACCATCGGAGCGGTCGATTTTATTGCCAAGCCCGAAAAACTCGCCAACGTCAGTGGCATACTTGACGAATTGGCGGAAAAAATTCGGGCGGCCAGCAAATCGAGGATCAACAAGCTCACCAGGCGACCGGCTCTTAAACCTGTTGTCAAATCTAAGAATGTTGATAAAAGACCCGCTCAGCACGTCATCGTGATCGGCTCATCCACAGGCGGCCCGCGGGCCTTGTCAGCAGTATTGCCCGCCATCCCGGCGGACATCCCGGCGGCAGTTTTGATCGTTCAACACATGCCTCCCAACTTCACCGCCCAGTTAGCCCAGCGCCTGGACAAAATGTCGCATCTGTACATCAAAGAAGCCGAAGAAGGCGACACATTGCTTGAAGGTCATGCTTTGCTGGCTCCGGGTGACTTTCACATGGAGCTTGATACCAGCCGCCAGGTACAACTCGGTAAGGGACCCAATGTACATGGCGTACGGCCATCGGTTGATGTCACCATGCTCAGCGTGGTTGCGCATTTCCAATCCCAGGTTCTGGGCGCTGTGCTCACAGGTATGGGACGCGATGGCTGCACAGGCACAAGCGCCATCATCGAGGCCGGTGGCTGGGCCATGGCCCAGGATGAAGACACCAGCGTTGTATGGGGCATGCCGCGCAGTGTCATTGAAGCAGGTTATGCACAGGCCATCACCCCACTCGACGAAGTTGCCCCCACTCTTGTCCAGGCTTTACTCGCCCGGACAGGAGAATCTCTGGGCCTAAGCGCCTAAACAACGGAATATAAATGGATCAAGGTACTTATTCAACTATAAAACGATCGGTCAAGGATATCCTTGCTATTGACCTGGACCACTATCGTGAAATACAAATGCAGCGCAGGCTCGACTCCTGGTTAGCGCGCTCCAATTCAACCAACTGGGACGACTATTTTCAAGTCGTGCAATCCACAGATGAAGAACGCGATCGTTTTCGGGCCTATTTGACCATCAATGTTTCTTCGTTCTTTCGGGACACGAAACATTGGGATTCTCTCCGTGAAACCATCATGCCAGAACTCATTAACCAAGCCGAGCGTGATGGCGATCCGCTAAAAATTTGGAGTGCGGGTTGTTCCACAGGCGAGGAAGCCTATAGTTTAGCCATCCTCATGCAAGAGATTGCAGGCTCCTTGCCTTTCCATATTCTCGCCAGCGACCTCGACCAAAAGGCTTTAGAGAGTGCGCAGGCAGGCGGGCCGTACAATGAGAAAGATATTGAGAACGTTAGCGCTGAACAACAGCAGCGTTTCTTTGAAACACGCGACGGGAAATATTACATTAAACCTTCCCTGAAAAAATTCATCGACTTCGAAGAGCTTAATCTCATTCATGACACCTTCGAACGGGAGACGGATCTGATCCTTTGTCGCAATGTCATTATTTATTTCACACATGAGACCAAACAAAAACTGTTTCGCAAATTCCACGAGGCCCTCAAACCGGGCGGGGCGCTGTTTTTAGGCGGTACCGAGTTCATCCCTAAGCCCGGCGAGATAGGCTTCGATAACTGGGGCGTTTCGGTGTACCGCAAACCCGCCTCGGTTTTGGCTGGGGTCTAGGAGTTATCCCAATGAACATCACCATCTTAAATCCCTTTTTGGCAGCCGCCAAAGAAGTTGTGCAGGCAGAAGTTCAGCTGGAGGTCACGCGCGGCGATCTGGCCCTACAACGCTCTGCCTTCACCTCTCAAGACCTCACCGTATTGATCAGCCTGGCTGGCGACATCGAAGGTGTTGTGCTCTACGGCTTAACTACCCAAACAGCCCTGGCCCTCGTTTCTCGCATGTTGGATCAGGAGTTCAAGGAAATGGATGCCATGGCCCAAAGTGGCATCTCTGAACTGGCCAATGTCATCACGGGCCGTTCCACGGTCAATTTATCCGAAGCTGGCTTTACCTGTGACATTTCGCCTCCCACCTTGGTGCAAGGTCAATCCATCGAGATTTCTACGGTCGAATTTCAACGCGTTGTAGTTCCCCTGGAAACCGAGGTTGGCATAATCACGGCGCATTTGGCACTGCGCGAAGCCCAGGCTTCAGCAGATAATATGCCCTATATTCCCATACAGGTCGAGACAGCCAGCCCGAACGGTGCCTGATCAGTGCTGAATCTGACAAAAGAGAAATAATCATGAATATTCACATTGCCCAATCCTTTTTGAAAGCCGTCCACGATGTGCTTGCCATTGAGACTCAGCAAAAAATGCGCCGCGGCGATATCAGTTTGAGCCGTGAGGCCTATTCAAGCAGTGAAGTAACCGTAATCCTCAATATGATCGGGGACATAAAAGGCATGGTCTTTTATGCCATGACCCGCCAATATGCCATCGGTCTGGCATCAAAGATATTGGGAGAAGAAATGAACAAACTCGATTCGCTGGCCCAAAGTGGCATTGCTGAATTGGGAAACGTCATGACCGGAAAAGCCAGTGTCACTCTCTCACAAATGGGCTACGACGTTGACATCACCGCGCCCACATTGATTCTCGGCGAAAACGCCATGATCTCAACGCTGGACATCCCCCGTTTGGTCATGGAACTCCACGGAGAAAGTGGAGGGCTGGTGCTGCACCTGGCGCTTAAAGAGTTCCGGCCGCCCCGCCCGCAAGAGCAGGAAGCCGTGGCAGTTAACGGCGTTTCGGGCTAATCGAAGAGCGGGTCGTCTGTTTAAAAACGGAGTTAAATTGAAGATGAACGAAATGGAAAACACAAGTGAGATGCAGCCCTTCATGGAAATCGTTGCGCATGAAGGGCTAAATAATGCCGCCAAAGGTTTTGGCAGCATGGTAGGAACCCCCTTCAAAGTCAGTGCCTCCGAGGTCTCCACAGTCCCCGTCGAAGAGATCCCATTTTTAGCAGGAGGGCCGGAGAACGAGATCGTGGGTATTTACCTGCACGCTGAAGGTGACGTAGCCGGCCAGATCTTGCTGATGTTCCCCGTGGAGAAAGCCCTGGAATTGGTTGACCTCCTTATGGAACAACCGGAAGGCACAACGCAGGAACTGGACACGATGGCGCGCTCGGCTTTAGCCGAAGTGGGCAATTTAGTAGGGTCTTTTTTCCTCAATTCCGTGGCTTCACTCACTGGTTTGGACACCCGCCCCAGTCCCCCCGCCATCGTTGTAGATATGGTCGCCGCGCTCCTCAGTATGGTGACGGCTACCTGTGCCACAATGGGCGATGAAGCCTTGATGATCAAGGGAGACTTCTCACAGATCGATCGGGGCACACAATTACAATTCTGGGTTATGCCCGATCCCGATACCCTGGGAAAGATTAACGAGAAGTTGAATTGAGAACAGATAATGTTATCACCGTAGGGCTGGGCGAACTCGCTATCAGCGAAGACCCTTCCGACGTGCTTACTGCTTTTGGTCTCGGATCTTGCCTCGGCATTGGGGCCTATGCACCGGCCATTGGCGTCGGGGGATTATTACATGCCATGCTTCCGGAATATTCCAAAAAGGAAGATCGTTTGGCCCCCAAGTATGTAGATAGTGGTTTACTTCAGCTCATTAAAGAATTGGAAGCCAAAGGCGCGGTTCGGGAGCAATTACACATCAACATGGTGGGGGCCGCTAACATGATCGAGATGCAAGGCGTGCCCAACCAACTCAAGATCGGTGAACGCAATTTAGAAGTGGCCTATCGGATATTGAATGAATTGGGACTGAAGATTCAGAATGAGGAAACCGGGGGGACCATCGGTCGCACCACGCGCTTATATGTTGAGACTGGTGCCATGACCGTGCGCGCTATGGGCAAACCAGAACGCCCCATTGGACAATCAATTCCAGAACCAGCTTAGTTTGGGCTGCTATTCTTTATTCCGCTCGACCACCTCTTCCACACTCACAGACAATTCGTTCAAAGTCAGCGCATTGCCTGCCACAAGATAATAAGCTTCATCGGCTGAGCGTGCCAAAGTCTGGTTCACCCAGCCCATCGCATCACGGTAGATACGCCCTACAGGATAAGCAGGCACCACACTCGAACCAACCTCATTGGAAACTACGATCCAGGTCGAACCCGAAGATTTAATGGTTTTCACCAGGGCTTCAACCTGGGATTTTATCTCAGCATGCACCAAATTCCCGTCTGGATGATCCAGATCATCTACAAGGCTGAGGAGGATATTGGTGACCATCAGCGTGATGCAGTCCATCAGTACAACATCGCTAATGATTGGCTCTTCCTTCAAGGCACTCGCAATTTCTTGTGTGATTTCACGCGTTTGCCAGGTTGCCGGTCGGCGCACCTGATGGTCGGCAATGCGCTGCTTCATTTCCTCATCCCCTGCCTCAGCCGTTGCTAGGTAAGTTACATCCGAAGATAGCCCTTCAGCCAACTTCTCTGCAAAGTTCGATTTTCCGCTGCGTGCCCCACCCACTAACAGGATCATTTTGCCCATAACAACCTTCTCCTCATATGCTTACGCTGAAGGAAAGCAATACAAACAGTTCGACAAGTTCGTTGGTCGCCCCATATATGTCCCCGGTAAAACCGCCCACGCGTCCTACAACAAAACGGCCCACCAGCACCAATAGGAAGGCTGCCGGTCCCATTGCCATCAAACCAGGAACGCCAGCGGACAGATAGGCGATCACAACACAAAACAACGTCGACACCCACAGATACATTCCGCGCGCCTCGTTCTTCATGGCACTGCCCAAGCCTTCTTTACGCGCATAGGGGAAAGCCACGATCGCCATACTCATCGTCCAGCGCCCCACCACAGGGGCCAGCAAAAGTGAGGGGAATCCACTGGCTCCTTCTGCCAGCGCGGCCAGCTTGAGAAAAAGAACAAACACTGCAGCCAATACCCCAAAAGCACCCACACGCTCATCGTGCATGATCGTTAAACGCTGGTCTGCAGTTCTCCCCCCAAAAAGACCGTCCGCCGCATCCATCACACCATCCATATGGATGCCCCCGCTGGCTAACACCCACACCACCAGCACCAGTCCGGCCACGATCCAGGGGGGAAATATATTGGAAAGCAGCCAACTCAGGCCTAGCAGCAGGGCACCGATCAATAGTCCCACTAGGGGATAGCTAGCCACCGACCGCCCGAGTTCATCCATACGGAAAGTACGCTGGACAACCGGTGGCACAATCGTTAGGAAATGTAATGCAGCAAAGAACGAGATCACGTATGCCTTATTATCAAGCCGCCAGCAATGGCTCTTCCTTACCGGCCACACCAGCTTCTTCGAAAGTCGCCATGTCCGAAAGGATTCTGCAAGCGGCCTCAACAAGGTGCAACGCCAGCACGGCCCCGGAGCCTTCGCCCAGGCGCATGTTCAGGTCCAGCAATGCTTCCAGCCCCAACCACTTCACCATCAGTTCGTGGCCGAGTTCCTGGGATTGGTGTCCGGCAATTATGTAGTTACCGACTTTGGGTTCTAATTGCACGGCGATCATGGCCGCCGCAGTTGAAATGAAGCCGTCGATCACGATCGGTTTTTTATGCGCGACTGCAGCCAGTATGGCGCCCGTAAGCCCGGCGATCTCAAAGCCGCCAACTTTCATTAGCACATCAAATCCATCTTCTGCGGTGGGATTGTTGACATCAATGGCCTTTTGCACTGCTGCCTGTTTACGTTCCAAACCCATATCATCCACACCAGTACCGCGCCCCACGATCACATCCACAGGCTGCCCGGTTAATACCGCCGCAATCGCCGCTGAAGGTGTAGTATTGCCAATGCCCATCTCACCGGTTGCCAGGATATCAAGTCCTTTTTCGATCTCAGCCTCAACTACCTCGATACCGGCCGTCATTGCAGCTAGGGTTTGCTCTTCCGTCATGGCCGGGCCTTGCGTCATGTTCATGGTGCCTTTGGCAACCTTTTTATTGATCAGCTTGGGATGGTCGATCATTTCAGCGGCCACGCCGATATCTACCAGCGCTATGCGCACACCCGCTTGCTCAGATAGCACGTTTATCGCCGCGCCGCCATACACCATGTTGGCTACCATTTGGGGTGTCACTTCGGCGGGAAAAGTGCTCACACCTTCGGCCACCACACCGTGATCGCCCGCCATGACGACAATCACCTTGTCGTCAATCTTCGGCTGTGCTTCCCCGGTAATACCTGCCAGTTGGATGGATAATTCTTCCAGGCGGCCCAGGCTACCTGCTGGTTTGGTCAGAGTGTCCTGCCGTTCGCGAGCGGTTGCCATGGCTTTTTCGTCGGGTTGTTTGATTCGGTCAATAACAGATTGGATGCGTTCATTCATGATGTAAGTTGTTTGCCTTTCTATCCGGAAGGATAAGTGGTTTGTTCTCCTCCACGTGCGCTACTACATGCACGGCTGTGCGGTAGGCTGCGCTGATGTTCTCCTGGGTTAAAACTTCGTTGGGCTGGCCTGCGTGTTGCAGTGCCCCATCCACCAATAAACCAACGCGGTCCGAGTATAGGGAAACCAGATTGAGATCGTGCATTGCCATCAGCACGATCAGCTTCTTCTCTTCTACCAGGGTTTGCACCAGATTCAATAAGACCACCTGATGTTGCAGGTCGAGGTGGTTGGTTGGTTCATCTAATAACAGGATGGGAGTGTCCTGTGCCAGGGCTCGTGCCAGAAGTACGCGTTGCTGCTCCCCGCCTGAGAGTTCGGCGATGCGCCGTTGGGCCAGGTGATCGATACAGGTGCTCACTAACGCCTCCCTGACGATTTCTTGATCTTTTTCACTGGCCCGTCCCAACCAGCCCATATATGGTGTACGCCCCAGCAAGACAGTTTCTTCAACGCTAAACGCCCCTCCCAACTGCCGTGCTTGCGGCACTACCCCCACAAGATGAGCGCGCCTGCTCTCGTTCATGGTTAACACATTGTCGTTCTGATAGGACACAGTGCCAGACTGCGGGGCTATTACTCCACTGATGGCCCGAATCAAGGTAGATTTACCTGCCCCATTGGGCCCGATCAAGGCGAACATCTCCCCAGGTTGCACTTGTAGAGAAACATCGTGCAGAACCGCTTTGCCATTGTAACTAACTGTCAGATTGTCAATTACCAGCATAACATCACCAAAAGACCTGGCGTTTAGCCCGTCGCAGGATCCACAAGAAAAAGGGTGCCCCAATCAGCGCCGTCACTATCCCCACCGGCAGGGATTGCGGGGCCAGCAAGATGCGCGCCAGCAAGTCTGCCAATAGAAGTGCTGACCCACCACCGAGGATCGATAAGGGGATCAGGTGACGATAATCAGCGCCCACCAGGATGCGAATAGTGTGTGGCACGATCAGGCCCACAAAGCCGATCACCCCGGAGAAAGCCACTGCCCCGGCCGTGGTCAAAGAGGCAACCACGATCACAAATATCTTGGCCCGTTCCACGGGCAAGCCCAGTTGCTGGGCCTGCTCTTCCCCAAACTGCAACACGTTAAGGATGTGCCCAGAGAAGGTCAATAACACGAAGCCCACCAGCATGTAAGGCAAGGCAGCTAGCACAGGGTCCCATCCGGAGACTGGCGAACCACCCAACAGGAAGGATAAAGCCCGATAGAACAGCTCGTTAGATTGCAACGTCAGGAACGATGTCGCCGAAGAAGTGAAAGCGCCCACGGCCACACCGGCCAGGATCAACGTGGTTAGTGGTACGGTACGTGCAACACGCGCCAGGTTATACACCAGGGCCACAGTCACCAACGCGCCAATAAAGGCGAAGAAGGGGATCAGGTAAAAACCTAAAAGGGTCTCAGGCCAACGCAGCGACAGCCCCAACACTGCCCCCAGCCCCGCACCGGATGCGACCCCGATCAGGTATGGGTCAGCTAAAGGGTTGCGGAAGAGTCCCTGATAAGCAGCCCCACTCCCAGCCAGCGCCGCCCCCGTCAACGCGATCAACAAGGTATGTGGCAAGCGCACTTCCAACAGAATCGTGGCAAATGAAGCCGGCCAATCGGGGACGATCGATGTGAAAGATAATTGCGACAGCAAGATCCCGCCTATAGCAGGAATAGAAATGAACACCGCCCCGACGGCCACACTGATCATCAAGCAAAAGATCAGTAGCAGGATTGCCAGTAAGTAAACGCTTATCTTCATTGCATCAGTGTCCGAACTAAACAGCGTGGCGTGCGTCAAGCACGCCACGCCCATTTACTTTACTCAAACAGATCAGGGTGTAAGAAACGCGCTACCGTCTCCAGGCCATCTACCAACCGGGGCCCCGGCACACTCATCGTATTCGAGTCAATGGGGTATACCGCACCAGTCTGTACAGCCGTCATGGCGTCCCACCCGGCCCGTGCCATTACCATTTCAGGGGTGACACCAAAATCAGCATCGCCGAGGATGATGACTGCCGGGTTAATGGCGATCAGAGCTTCAGTACCGATCTGCGTGAAGTCGCCTTCCAGCTCTGCACCTGCATTTACCCCACCAGCCATCGTGAAGATGGTATCGATGAAAGTACCCGCCCCACTGGTCCAGGGGTTGTCCGGGTCGGTGGCATCCAGTTCGTAGAATACAACCGGCTTTTCTTCAACCCCTTCCAACGTGTTCACCACCGCAGCAACACGGTCCTGCAAGGAACTGATAAGCATCTGGGCATCATTCTCATGACCGACCAGTTGTCCCAAACTGCGCAGGTTGTCATATAGGTCATCGAAGGTTAGTGGATTTGCCTGCCAATAAACCGTGAGGCCCAGTTCTTCCAATTGGGTCACTTGCTCGGCCGGGATGATCTGGGCCACTATAACCAAATCCGGCTCCATCGCCAGGATAACTTCCAAAGGCAGGTCACCGAATACCGGGCCAATGCTTTCAACATCAAAGGCCGCTTCGGGGTATATGGAATACTCATCGCGTCCGATCACCAGATCACCTGCCCCCATGGCGAACAAGCTCTCGGTAATCGATGGTGCTGTACTGACGATTGCAGTTGGCAGTTCTTCCAACACAATTGTGCGGCCCAGGTCATCGGTGAATTCAAGCACCATCTCTTCGGCCGGGGCGCTATCAGGTTCTTCGACAACAGGCTCCTCTTCCATTTGGGGTTCTTCGATCAATGGAGCTTCTACTTCAGGTGCAACCGCAGTCGTACCACAAGCCACCAATAACAAGCTCAAGATGAGCAGGATGGGCAGCCATTTATTTGAAATCTTCATTTCTTCAAAACCTCATTACATAATTTTATTAAACAAAAACCCCTGCCGAAAGACAGGGGAAGTGTGTAGGAAAAATGTGTATTTCCTGATCAACACCTCCTTCCGCGAGGATCGGTTGAGATGCTGAGGAGGTCGTCCTGACTCATCACGATTCTCCGTGAAACACAGTTGCGGGACAGCGCCGGATTCTCACCAGCTTCGCCATTATGCACACCCATCAATGGGGCGCGGCAACCTCAGCATTGGTCTATTTATTTGTTAACTTACAAACCCATTGTAACCAGATAAGTCACATCTGTGTAACTCATCTAGCTAGGGGGCGATTTGGCAGCTTCGCTTTGTTTCTCGTCAGATGGTGGTTGCGGTTCCACTATACTGCTGCGACGCTTCTGCAAACGTTGCGCCAAACCTTCATCATCTATTGTCGGAATTCTGGCTTTCGCCAATTCCTCACGGATCTCGTCAAGCTCAGTGGTTTCGATCAGTTCACTGGCCATCTTATTCACAGCCCGTCGTGACCCCTGCATCGCCTGCCACACACCTGACATGCGGAACTTGCGCCACAAACCGCCCAGCTTGCCGCCAGCATCCACCAGACCTTTGGGGCCTAGAACGAGTAGGGCGATAAGCAGAATGGCAAAAAGCTCAAGTGCGCCGATCCCTAAGAAATCCATACTGTTTTATAAGTTCTCCTAAAACTTTGCCAAAACGAAAAGCTTGTTTACCGGGAGGTATCAATAACAAATTTGACTATTCTCTTTTCTCAACTTTGGCAAAGTTTAAAGCGTCCGGCTATCATCTCTTGTAACTCAGAGAAGGAAAGTTGCCGGAACGCTATTCCTCTGGGGATTCTTCTTCGCCTTCCTGTAAACCTTTACGGAAAGCGCTAATACCACTGCCCATTTCTCCGGCAATCTTGCTGATGCGGCCGGCGCCGAAGATCAACACTACAACCACCAGGATAATGACCAATTCAAGGGGTCCTAAACCTAACATAATCTACCTCTTTTTTCTTTCGGTTATGCGCTCGTGGGGAAACCACTTGAGCGCGTGGTGTGCTTTTCTTTAGAGACCGTCATTGCCTCGACGGTCGGCAAAGTCTCGACCAATTCAATACCGGCCTCTGGTCCCATCACCATCAACGCTGTACTCAACGCATCGGCCAGCATGGCCGAGCAGGCTATCACGCTTACGCTGGCCAATTCGGGTGGTGAGGCGCCCAAATGCGGGTCAATGATGTGATGTAGGCTCTTATCCGTTGTAAAAACGTGAATGTAATCCCCTGAAGTCGCCACCGCGCCGGGCGCCATGGCAATCGTCTCCAGCATTTGTTCTTGAGTGGGACGTGGGTCATTGATGCCTATGCGCCAGGCATCCCCATTCTCTCCTGCGCCTGCAACTCTCAGGTCGCCCCCGGCTTCTACGATCACGTCATGGAAGCCATGTTCAGCCAAAACGGCCACACCCTGATCAACGATATAACCTTTGGCAATGCCATCAAAGGTGATCTCCATGCCGGGTTGGGCGACCTCGATTGTCTTCCCTTTTATAAGTACGCCGCGATAATCAACTCTATCCATCTCTTTCTGCGTGGGTGCGCGTCCAGCCTGGTATGCATCCAGCAGCGGCTTGACGGTGATGTCGAAAGCACCCTGGGTCATCTCGGCCACGTGCAGGGCTTCCGCTGTCACAGCCAGCATCTCAGCGCTGGCATCAATCAGTTTTCCAGTTGAGTTCAGCACCGCCACAGGGCTATCCACCTGGCGATGGTCGAAGGTGGCGATCAGGCGCTGCATCTCAGCGAAGGTTCCATCCAGGGCCGTCTGGGCCTGCGTTTGGCTGGGAGCGATGACCGTCAAGTTGACGATCGTGCCCATCAATAGCCGCGTCTCAGACACCTTCTCCAACCTGCTAATAGCATCAAATCCTAGTTTAGCCACAACCCCTGCTCCCCCTGCCACAGCCAGTATCTTCAAGAACTGCCGTCGTGATAGTTTATTGTCTTCTTGCATATCAATGTTTCCTTACCATAAAATTCTAAGGCTGAGTATCCATTATAGGCGGTGGCGTGTAGTCCGGAGGATATGTGGGGCGCACATTCGGAGTCGGTTCCACGGTTACCTCAACCACAGCAGCGTCCCGTTGTGCATCGATTTCAACGGATAAATTCGTAGCCAGTTCAGCCACGATCAGGACGGCAGAGATCAGTGCAAACCCCAGAACGACTGTTGGGCCTAAGCGGCTCTTTTTACTCTTTGTCTTTTCCATATATCAAGGATCCACTTTCTAACCATACGAATGAAATCAACCACTGGGTCTAATGGGCACAAATAATTGCACCACGGACGTTTGATGAACAAGGCCGCCAGCAGTACGATTGCCAGCAGTATGAACTGGAAGTTGGAGCCGATCAGCTCGAACAAGGTACCAAATATCTCATAGCTGGTCAGGCCGGGGCTGCGATAGAGCAGCGCCAGTACAACTGCCAGCCAGGCCAGGCCACGCTGCAACCACTTAAGGAACTGACGATAATTACCAGGCGAGCGTACTTTCGCACCACCGATCAAACCCATACATTCCTGCGCCGCCCCAAATGGGCAGAACCACTCACAGTAAGGGTTCTTGTTATCGATGGTGAATACGAAAATAATGCCACCGATCAGAATGTACCAGTACAAGTTGGATTGCCATTCCGGCCAGAAGCCCATCAGGAACTTGTTGATGTACGCCAACGTTACAGGTGCATTGTAAATAAAGCCCAGCACGACCATACCTGTAATCAATGTCGCCCAGCGCGCCTGCTTTTTGTATTTAAATTGGGCCTGGTGCGCCACGTAGCCCACGGCAAACAGCGCGATCAACACGATCTCCGGAATGCCAAACACGATCTCGGGAGCAGGGAGGGGAGCCACCGGCAGACCAATGTGGCGTGCCGCGATCTGGCCGCCATTCAACACCGCTTCCGCGATACCTTTGGATGATACTGTCGCGCCGGTGATAGCATCAACGTCCTCACCTACTTTGAAGGCTTCATCATAAGACTTTCCTAACAACGAACTGACAAAGTCACTGTTACGTATACGCGTGCTCCAGGAAGGTGTTTCCTTTTCCTGTGCGATAGATAAACTGATGATCTCACCGTTGGCATCCACCCCCACAGCCATGGTCAAAGGGCCGCCATAACCATTGGCTTCTCCCAGCGCCACGTAACCTATCAAATGTTCTTCATCGCCATCTGCCCAGGCCATGTAGAGATCGCCTTCATGGTCACTGTGGGTGATATGGTCGGCTTCTGGGAAGACGGCTTCAATCGCAGGCCATAGGTCGGCCTTTGCTCGCGATGCACCCACAATCCAGGCGATCACCACTGTAGTTATTGCCACCACACCCAGAATGCGGTCGATCCGTTGGCGGCGTGCCTGCGGGGTGCGGCGGGGTTTTAGTTCAAGAGGAATGCTTTCCATGCGTTGAAACTCTTTCGTTCAGGCTGCATTGATCTCGGCCACTAAGGCCTGTGCGGTTTCGAATTCTTCAAACAACTTGGCCGACTTGTAGACATCCACGGCCTTGCTGGCATAATCCAGAGCCTTCTCTTTATCGCTCTTTTCCAGATATGCCATGGACAGCATCGATAATTGTTGGCCTTCTAAGCTCGGCATACGACCATCCTGGGCCATGTCAATAGCTTCTTCATGAAAAGGAATGGCATCATCCAGCTTGCCCAGTTCGGCCAATGTGAAACCGATCCGCCCGGTAAGGTAAGCTACGTCATTGTCCTGGTTAATATGTTTTGCTCCTGCCAGGGCCTTCTCGTAGGTTGTGAGGGCTTTCTCCAGGTCATCTGCTGCCAGGAAAGCCTCACCCAGGCTGATCAGGAAGCGTATTTCCCTGCGCCGGTCGTTGCTGGAACGCGCCATTTCAATGGCTTCTTCCGTGGAAGCTTGGGCTTTTTCAAGTTCACCCATGCGATAGTAAGTCATGATCAGGGCTTCGATCAGAATAAAAGCGGACTCTACATCGCCCTCTTTGGCTAGCTCCAATCCGGGCAAGGCATATTCCAGCACTTTCTCGTTATTTTCCAGCTTGTTGTAGACCTTGGTCAGGTGACGCATGGCCTGGATTTCGGCCTTTTCATCACCATCTTCCTGGACGAAACCTAAGACCTTCTCGAAGATAGGCGCAGCTTTCCCAAACTCCCCTCGCCACTCGTAGATCATGCCCCTGTTGCCTAGATAGCCATTCTCAGCCTGTTCATCACCAAGCTCCTGGGCCAAAGCCAATGCTTTATCAAAATACACTTCTGCCTGCCCCAGGTCCGGCACGGTCAGGCTATGTTGCCCATAAGCACCAATCACATTCATCTGGCGGCGTTTATCACCAAGCTCATATGCGATGCCCCGCGCCTCTTCCAGTTTTTCCAGGGAACGCAACTGATCGCCAGACTCTAACAAGATTTGGCCTTGGTTCGTTACAGCATCGCAAATGATCTCTGGTCGGTTATGTTCTATACCCAGTTCGCGTATCTCATCAGCCTTATTAAAAGCATCGGGCAGGCGTGAGATTGTTTGGAAGGCCAGGGTGTGCATACCGAGGGAATGAACCTGCAAGTCAAGGTCTTTCAATTCCCGCGCTATCTGCACGGCTTCCTCAAACGCCTCTGTTCCTTTCACATAATTGCGCACGTTAAAATGCGCCAGACCCAGGTCGGTCAGTGCTGTACAGATAGCTTTCTTATCGCCCTTTTCTCGCAGGCCATCTAATTCTTGCAGAAGTTGTTCAAGGTATTCGCGTTTGCTTTTTAAGGATTGTTGACTCATTGTCTGGTCTCTCCAGCTAGTCAAGAGGGTATTGCATTGAATAAAAAGTGATCGAATAATTGCATTTCAAACTGTATAAACTGACACAAGCTGGTCGTATTTATCCTGAATCGTTCCGAAAGAAGGAGCAAGGGATGCTTCCCCTTGCTCCTTTTGTACTCGTTGAATACTTGGATACTAGGCCTCAGATTTCGGGTTGATGGCCATCAAACGCCATAAACCAACGCCCAAGACAAGGCTCGTGAAGAGGCCCACAAGGAACAGCCTGAATCCAGCAGCAGGGAATTGCTCGCCGATCAGGGTTCCCCAGGTGTAAAAGCTCATGCTGAAAATGATGTACCACACCACAGCCAGGAGGCCCTTCCACCAGGTGATCACCCAGCCTCGCTCATCAGCAAAGGCTTTAAAGCCCGCAGCAACGAGGACAAAGATGATCCCATTCAACAACCAGAAGATATTTCCATCAAAGAACATTTTATTTCACTCCTATCTACGGTTTGGTGACTGGGACGTCCAGGAACTTCTCGGCATCCATGAAGGCCGGTTCCGGACCATAAACTGCGAAGCGTCCACCTTCTGCCGGGCGTTTATACTCAATGGCTTCAGGATAATCGAAGAAGTTCTTCTGCATCCATAACAGGCCGGAACTGACCACACCGGTCGGGTCGCGTGGGTCAAGCTCGCGCGCCGCGTTGTGCATCCAGTTATCCTTGCGGCTGTATGGGCACACGCCTACACAGTGGCGGCAGCCCAGGTTACCCATGGACTCACGCCAGTAGTTGTAGCAGGCGCCGTTATTGATGTACCAGTGTTCATAGCCACGGATCGCCGGGCCAGTGCCCCATTCCTGTTCAGCCGGACTGTCGGCCATGGAAATGGCACCGGAGGGGCAGGATTCTGCACAGATCTTACATTTATTGCAGAACTCTTCCACACCGAAATCGATGGGGCTGTCGGGTACCAATTCCAGGTTGGTCACCACCATCGCCATGCGCGAGTTACCGCCGGATTCGGGCGTGATGCAGAAACCGGTGCGCCCGACCTCACCCAGGCCCGCCTCAATGGCATGCGGGGGCATCAGGCAGTCGTAGCCGGTGTTGGGCGTGTTAGCGCGGGCGGCATAACCCAGGCTCTTGAGCATACCTTCGATACGGATAGCTGCCGTGGATACACGGTTATAAGCATCCTGGCTGGCCGTGAACTGCGGGCTGGCCACGATCTGGTCCCATTCCATGGGTACACCAATCACTATGGCGTATTTCCAATGCTCGGGCAATTTGGAGTGGTCATAGCCATCTTCCACACCCTGCCAGCTGTCGCCATAGAAGAAGTCGATCTGCGGTTTGGTGATACCCACCTGGGTGGCCCCATAACGATGAGCTAGTTCTTTTACCAACTCGGTCGCCAATTCAGGGCTCTTGAAGGGCACGGCTTCTTCGGGGATCGGTGCTGGGCCGCCACGCGTCAGGTTTGTAAAATCGGACACTTCCGGTGGCGAGTCAATGCGGCGCAGCATAGTGCTGTGATAGCGGAACCCGCTGGAATAGACTTCGGCCAGCATGAAGTAATTGCCATACACTTCGTCGTCTTTTTCGTGATTGGGTATGGTTTCCGTGAAGGTCTTGTAATCCCATCCCATTCTCTCAGGATATTGGTTGTAGAAAGCGGTCACCGGAGGCGGAAGGGCCAGATCTTCAACCGGATCATCAATAGTCCAGTCGGGGTTTTCCACCAGGGCTTTTTCAAACATGGCCACACGTCCGAACACGTAGTCCGTGATGTGGCTGGGCTGGCGCACTTCACCAACCGGGGTATGTGCCGGGCTCGGAATGCGGAAGGGCTCACGGTTGAAGAATTGGGTTGCAGGGTTGAATGATTCCCAGCCCGTATATCCTTCTGTATCGGAACCAGCAGCCACGCCTCCTGCGATCAGGCCGCCAGCCTGCACAGCGGCACCCGCTAAACCAGCGATCTTAAGAAAGCTGCGTCGCGAAAGTTGAGTGCCTTGTTCGTCGCTCATAAGTATCTCCTTGTGAAAAAAATTCTTCTAAAAAATTCCTACCTGTGCTATTTTTCGAGTATCTGGCCTCCTCATTAACCAAAGAACGCTGCACATGGCATGCAGCGTTGCCTTCCTCGAGGTTCGCATTTCATGAGTTCCTGGCTTCCCAATAAATGGGTTACAGTTGCGGGACAGCACCGGATTTGCGCCGGTTTCCTCATTTATTTGTGCGCAATCGCACAATTTTGTGATTTATTACACAAATAATACTTGTTTTGTCCCAGATTTACAGTGGACAAATGTCCACAAAAGCGCAGGACATATGTCCAGCTGTACAAAATCGGACAGGTGTCCATGCTTGGTCTCCCCCAGCCTTTCCAAATTAAACAAGGTGCTAGCAAGCTTATTTACAGCAAAGGAGGGCAAGCAATATGCCTGCCCTCCTGGGAATACTATAGATCAAGCTTCTTTTGTATGCACGAATACTTCCTTATTCCTCCAGAAGTCATCCGGATCCTGTTGCTCGCCAAATCCAGAAGCATCGTCTAGAGTGAGTAAGAATTGATCGATGGTGCCGTTTTTAGCGCCGATCAGGACACGTGTCGCCTCATGTAGCCAGCTGTCCGGCTTGTTGAACGGGCAGGTCTGGATGCATTTTGAGCAATCCATACCATTGACTGCCCACACCAGATGACAAGCAGGTGTATCTACGTACCATTTCAGCACACCAGGGTTGCTGGAGATGTGATTGGGCGCATCATAGGTAGCTTCGTAGGTACGTTCTCCATGCGGGATGGCGTTGCCCGGGCAGGTGTCGGCGCACTTGCCACATACCTCACAGAACTCCGTAGCGCCAAATGAGATCGGTTGGTCCGGCACCAGGGGCATATCTGTGAAGACCTTCGCCAGACGTACGCGCGGTCCGTATTTCGGGGTCATCAGCAAGCCATGTCGGCCCAACTCACCCAGACCGGCATCCACCGCCACCGCCACACTCATCGCCGTGCAGTTACCAGAGGGGATCGCCTGGTAACCCAATGCACGGATGAACTCGGCCACACATGCAGCTGTGAACGTCATGCGTGAATAACCGTTCCCCGTAGCTGCAGAACCAGGACCGCTCAGATAAGTTTGCATACCATCGTAATCCATCTCAAAAGCCAAAGAGATCACGTACTTCATCTTCTTGGGGATAATCAGCGTGCCATCCTCAAGTTCCTGGGGCGCATCAGCTTCTTCGTAACGGATGGGCGCTGAAATACCTGGCCCCATCGTGTCTGTGCCGCCTTTGGTGTAACGCTTGTCATAGAACCAGCGCTCATCGACTTCCGCAATACCGGACAGGGACGCGCCATAGAACTTGGCCGCTGTCTTTACAATGCCAGACACATCTTCCGGTGACCAATCTCCGCCGTTCCAGGGGGGCATTTCCTGTCCATAAATTCGACCGGCAAACCCACCAAGAGGGTTCCAGGAATATAAACCGCCGTTGGACCCACCAACTGCCCCGGCTGTAGAGCCAATTGTTGTCGCCACTGTCCAAGCTGCCGTATAGAAGGCATAGTCCAGGCGAGTAAAGCCTTTAACGTTGCCCATGATATTTTCGCCGATCTTGGAAGCATAGGGCGCTTCGGATTCCTGGATGACTGGGTCCCATTGCACACGGCTAAAAACTTCGTTTTTCTGGTCAAAGCGTTTGTAGATCGAGTCATCTACCTGATAAGGCGGGTTATCTGCTGGACGCTGACGCACCAGGAATCCCCCATATTCTTCCGGCGAATACAGCACGTTATCACCATCCACCTGCCCAATCACCTTCGCTACCGGCATGGCTACACCAGCCAACCCCGCGATTTTCAGAAAGTCTCGACGACTGATTTTTGATTCTGACATGTTCGTTCCTTTTATTGGAGTACGTTGTGAATGTTGACTAACTGCGTGCAAATACAAAGCGCCCTAGTAGCACAGCCCAAATGACGGTGATGATCCCGAAGATCATACCCATCACCAGAGCAGCCTGTCCGGCCCCTTCTGCAATGAAACCAAAAATGACCTCAAGTGTCAAAATAGCAAAGAGGATGCCCAATATGGTCAGTAGCCATTGCCACCAGCTTATTGTCATCTCTTTTTCTTTGACATAGTTGAGCAGCAGGAAAAATGCTGCACTTGCCAGTGCCCCTATTATGAGATTTAGCATGCTTATATCCTTTCACGATGATATGGGTTGATTGGTAAATGAAAAAGCCTGAGGCGATTAGCAGCAATGTATGCTACAGTTTGGTTCGATGCAATGCACCTTTCTCCCACTAAACAAAAAAGGAAGCCAGTGGCTTCCTTCTCTCGAGGACCATTTAGTATGAGTGTCTGGCTTGCCACGGATGTGGCTAACAGTTGCGGGACAGCGCCGGGTTTCCACCAGCTTCCTCATAATTGTGCAACTTCGCACAATATTGTGATTTCTAACACAAAGAATACTTGATTTACACCCCTCTGGCACTGGACAAATGTCCATGAAACTATAGGACAAATGTCCGCTTGTTTACATTCAGCCAAATGTCTATAATATGTGATGTAATTCACAAATAATCTGTCCACCCCTTGCCCTAATTTGTAAAAGCAGTTCCCTGTGGGACTTATTTTGAAAGGGAGACCCATGAACCGGCAATATAACCGCACAAACCGCATGCTCCGTGCTGCTCTTCTAGAACTTTTGGATGAAAAACCATATCCAAAGATCACCGTTTCCGACATCGTCGAGCGTGCCGACCTCTCCCGCTCAACCTTTTACGTCCATTTTGATACGAAAGACGACCTGCTCTGTAGTTTCATAGAAGATATTCTGGATGAGTTTTTTGACATCTTATCCATGAGGAATTTTGAGACCCCGGATGAAGCCGTAGATATCGAGATCAACGTCAGCCTTTTCCGCCTATGGAAAGAAAGTGCAGAGATCACCCGGCTTGTTGAAGCCACAGACATAGACCTCGCCATGATGCGCAGCCTCACAAAAGCCTGGCAAAGGAACTACAACGAAAAGATCGCCGATAAACGGCCAAATACTACCCCTACTCTTGCAGTTTACTTGAACCGCTACCTGGCTTCCTCCTACTTTGGCATTTTGCGTTATTGGATCGAAGAAGGCATGCAACGCCCTCCCGAACTAATGGGTCGTTTGCTTTATGCACTTACCGGACCTCCAATCTTGAATAATGCTATTCAGGAAGTTAATCAAGAGTTTGCAATGGGGTCAGAAACACAATAAACTTTCACTGCATAGCAGGACAATTGTCCTGTGATTTAAAGTACAAACGACAATGGGCGGAATCCCTCTACGCGCTTATCTTTAGGTTGACCTTAAGATTTCTTTACTGATTTCAGGGTAAGCCTAAAAATGAGCGAAAGCACGGAAATGTATCTCGTAACCATTGGCCAACTGCTGGAAAGCGGCCATCAAGAGCCGCTGCCCCTCTCGCTGCTTGCCGAAGAACTCTCCATCAATTCCGTCTCCGCCAACGAAATGGTCCACAAGCTCGAAGAACGCGGCCTGGTCACCTACACTCCTTACAAAGGGGTCTTCTTATCCTCCGAAGGCCGCGAGCGCACTGACGGCATTTTGCGCAAACGTCGCCTCTGGCAAAGTTTCCTGGAACGCTGCCTTGATCTGGGGGCCGATGACGCCGAAGCCCTCGCCTGTCGCATGGAACACATCACGCCCGATAATGTCGCTGACCGTTTGGGACTGTTTCTGTATGAGGATCAACTTTGCCCCATTGAGGATTTTATAACGGCGAAAGGTTCCGAGCCACTCGTCAAGTTGCAAACTTCTCTGGATGGGCTCAAACTGGGCCAAAGAGGTCGCCTCCTCGAAATTCAGGATGCCGGTATCGACTCCATCTTCGCCGCTGAACAGCTTGCACCGGGCGCCGAGCTTGAGGTCAAAGCTATTGGCTCCAACGACACCATCTTGCTGGGTCATACGCAAGGCACCATCCACATGCTGCGCCAGGATGCCCAACAGGTCCTGGTCGAGGTCCTCTATGACTGAACACTGCCCCCAACCCCTTTCCACCATCAAAGAGGGCCAGGCCGTGCGCCTCGTCAAGGTACATGCTGGCAAACGCCTCAACTACCGCCTCGCCGAACTAGGCCTCACCCCTGGTGTGGAGATCACGGTGTTACGTGATACTGGCGGCCCCATGCTGCTATGTTTCCGCGACTGCCGTCTTGCCATCGGCAAGGGCATTGCCAACAAGATGCAGGTTTTGCCCTGCGATACCTGTGTTTGGAACAGCGAGGCCGAAGAAGAAACCATATGAAGCTCCGCTTAGCCCTGGCTGGCAATCCCAACGTGGGCAAGAGTTCTCTCTTCAACCAACTCACAGGCTCTCAACAACACGTGGGCAATTGGCCGGGGAAAACGGTAGAATTCTATCAAGGGCACTTCGAATATGAGGGGACAAGTTTTGATCTAATTGACCTTCCCGGCACCTATAGCCTCAACGCTTTTTCTGAAGAAGAGGTCATCACCCGCGATTACCTGCTGGAACAGCGCCCCGACCTGGTCATCAATGTTGTTGATGCCAATCAGCTTGAACGCAACCTCTATCTCACCGTCCAACTCCTCGAACTGGGCTTGCCCTGCATCATGGCTCTCAACAAAATGGATGTCATCGAAAACGCTAAAATCCAGATCGACGTAGAAAATCTGAGCCACCGCCTCGGCATTCCCATCGTCCCCATCATTGCCGAGAATGGCACAGACATCCCAGACTTACTTCGGGCTGTTTCCACCTCCATACAACCGGTGCCCGCATGACCACCATCGCTCCTGATATTCAGGCTCGTTCCCTGGATTTCCGTATTGATTATGGGTCAGCTATCGAGGGTGAGATTACCAGCCTTGAGAATCAATTAGAGGAACTGGTAGGATCCCATCTCCCCTATCCTACCCGCACCATCGCAATTAAATTGCTCGAGGGCGACGAGGCAACTCACGCCTTGGTTGCTGCCCTCCCCCAAGGGGATCAGATCCTCAGCCACACCGAACGCAGCATCAATTCCATTGGCCAGGATATCGACATCTTCATCGCCGACAAACGTTACGCCTGGATCAACCAGCTGGTAAAAGAAAGCGTCCACAACCCTCGTAATGGGGCCATGGCCGTCTCAGATCGCATTGATCAAATCCTCACGCACCCCATTGCTGGGGTTCCCATTTTCCTGGCCCTCATGTGGTTCATTTTCAATTTAACAGTCAATGCCTCAGCCCCCTTTCTGGATTGGACCGATGCTGTCATTTCAGGTCCGATCACTCGCTGGGCAACAAGTTTGATCGCTTTCATGGGCCTGGGTAGTACCTGGGTGGAGAGCCTTGTAGCCGACGGTATTTTGGCAGGCGTGGGTGGTGTGCTCGTCTTTGTGCCTGTATTGGTATTCTTATTTCTGGCTCTTGCCCTCCTTGAAGAATCGGGCTATATGGCTCGCATGGCCTTTGTCATGGATCGCTTTATGCAGCCACTCGGCCTGCAAGGCAAAAGTTTTTTGCCCCTCCTGGTGGGCTTTGGTTGCAGCGTCCCCGCCATCTACGCCACCCGCACGCTCGAGAACCGCGAAGACCGCATCCTTACCGGCTTGCTGGTACCCTTCATGAGTTGTGGCGCACGTTTGCCGGTTTATATATTGTTAGCTGCCATTTTCTTTCCAGGCAACAGCGGCCTCATTATCTTTGGGCTTTACCTCTTAGGCATCGCAACCGCCATATTTCTGGGTCTGGTGCTTCGCCGCACACAATTCAAAGAGAAAGAAAACACAGTCATGGTTATTGAACTCCCTCCATATCAATTACCGGGCTTGAAGACTTTATGGAACTATATCTCCCAACGGGTAGGTGATTTCGTCAAGAATGCCGCTACGATTATCCTGGTAACCAGCATGGTCATCTGGCTACTCACCGCCATTCCCGTGACTTCATCGGCCAGCTTTGCAGACGTTGAATTACAGGATAGCGCTTTTGGCAGGCTGTCCACTTCATTATCTACAGTCTTTAAACCTTTAGGCTTCGGCAATTGGCAAACCACTGGCGCACTCATTTCGGGTTTTGTGGCCAAAGAAGTCGTCGTCAGCACCCTGGCCCAGACTTACGCCTTGGAGACAGATAAACCCACTACTGAAGGCAGCTTAGCTGAAGACTTTGACATCATTGTTATGGACTTCGCCAACGCCAGTATCGACACCCTCGCCACAATCCCCCAAATGCTTGGCCTCGGCGCAGATGCGACTGAGGATGAAACCCCGTCAGACCTGATGACGGCTATGCGCAACAACTTCGAGACCGTCAGCGGGGGGCATGGCGCGCTGGCTGCCCTCTCCTTGATGGTCTTTGTGCTCATCTACACCCCCTGCATGGCCGCTGTGGCCGCTGAGAAACATGAGTTCGGTTGGCGCATCACCGCTGCCAGTGTGGTAGGACAAACCCTGCTGGCCTGGCTCATGGCCTTTGCCGTCTACCAGGGCGGCCTTCTATTAGGATTGGGCTAAGCATATGTTGAGCCAGTTATTGCAGGAACTCAAGAGCAATCCCGGTCAGCCGGTCACTTTGCAGGGCCTGAGCCGCAAACTGGGTCTTGATCCCAGCGTGGTAGCGGGTATGCTCCAACATTTGGAACAGCGCGGCTCCCTCAAAACACTGACCGAAGAAAGCCAGCAATTGGTCAACACCTGCGGCCATTGCAGTACCTCAACTAATGATTGTGGCGACTGCCCCTTCACCATAGCCTTGCCCAATTCTCAAGAGATCACTTTTATTGATTGAGCAGCTCGCATGGGGAAATTAACTAACAAATAGATGCTTAGGGGGGTACTAGTACTTGTCTGACAGGTGTTTTTTCTTTGGATTTTTCTACCCAAACGCCACCCATTAATGTACTTAATGTAGTTAATGTAGGGTTAAGCACTGTTTGGGCTGGCGGGTTTTTGCCGGAATATAAGATGTGGGGGTGGAAGGGAAAGGCAGCAGCGTATGTGGGGTATTGGAGGCGTAAAAGGGCCAAAAATGGGCAAATTAATGTACCCGTATGTAGCCTTAATGTAGGGCACCGAAGCATAAGCCTGCATTGCAGGGACACACGGTTGTGAACCCGTTTATTATGGTTTGAGGTAGGCGGACATCGGTCCACCTCTACACGACGAAACGGTTCAACGTTTCTTTAGGAGGCTGCTTCAACGATGCGAATCTCTTCCTCCGTCAAGCCATACAGTTCATACACCAACTGGTCGATCTGCCTGTCGGTGGCATCGATCTGGCGCTGCAGGGCGTTTTGCTCTTGCGGGGTGTTTGCCGTGGCTAAGCGCTGATAAAGTTCTACAATCAGCTTTGTCAACTCAATAATTTCTTGAGAGATCGTATCTGACTCTGAGGATGAAATTTCTTGGATTGGAAGTTGACCCAAGTAAGTCCCTTTAATTTTTGGGAAGGTTTTTCTTGGATCAGAGAATTTGTTTAGCCAATACATCTTCAAAAGAGAGGAGTTTAAAATTCCTAATACAAAATGAGGATCATATTTTTCATCATTTACATTGATCATGAACATAGTGTTGAGGCACTGAAAGCCACTGTAATCAATACCAAATTCGGGATATGAACCTATTTGCCTAGTCAGTAGTTTATTCCTTGCATTGTGCTTTGAATTGTCCCAACTTCCACCTCTTCGGGCAACTTCATTATCAAAACAAGCTATATTTGCCCACTGAACAACATACCTTTGAACATTTCGCCCGGTATAACAAGCTTTATAGGGAGCTTGGATTTTTTCGAGGTTCTCAACTTCAATGACATCGTTAGGAAAATCTTTTCGGTTTCTTAGTTGTTTCCCAAAATTTACATGAGCAATTTGTTTTAGCAATACGCTATTACTGACAACTCTATCCAAGATATCTTCAATTTCTTTGCTCTCACTGCCCGTGTACAATACAAATTCATCATCCAATATTTTGGCAATAGATATTTCAACAATCTTATTCGTAGACAGTTTATCGTTTTCTGGAGATACATTGATTAATTCAAACTTTTCTTCTGTCTTTTGTTTTCCTGAAACAACAAGGATTGCGTTATCTACACTAATACCTTGAAATACTCCTTTTTCAATAACCAGTATTTTTTGTAAAGTCGCTGCGGTAAGCAAGTATCGCCGTAGTGGAGCAAGATAATTATTAGTGATGAAATTTGCTGGAGTAATCATGGAAAAATACCCATTGTTTTCGAGAATCTTTACCCCAAGTTCTATAAATAAGTGATATGTATCAAGTTTATATGATGCAACGGTAAACTTTGAACGAAAATATGAGATTTGTTTGTCGTCTCGAAATTCATCTTCAAGCAAAACATATGGTGGGTTGCCGATCACAGCATCAAAGCCGCCCGTCCCCATGATCTCAGCGAATTCAATCTGTCAGTCAAAGACGTTGATGCGGCGGCGTTCCTCCGCATCGAACATCGCCATCTGCGCAGCTTCGTAAAAATCCGGGCCGATCAGCGAGTTGCCGCACTTGATGTTGTCCCCTAAGTCAGGCAGCACACGCTCCTGGAACATCTCGGCCTGTTGGCGCTGTTCACCTTCCAGCACCTTCAGCAGCAGGGACAATTTAGTGACCTCCACGGCTTGCGGGTCGATGTCCACCCCATAAATGTTATCTAACAGGATGCGTTTGCGTTCATCGATGGTCAAACGCCACTCGCCGCTTTCATCCTGGTAGAGGCGCGGCGGGCGGCCTTTAGCATGGCGTTGCGGGTCATCATTGATGTAGAGGTCCAGATGCCAATCGAGCAGATGCTGGTAGGCACCCAACAGGAAAGAGCCAGAGCCACAGGCGGGGTCGATGATGCGCAGTTCGGCAGCCTGCTGACGCGTCTTGCCCTCCAGCAACTGTCCCACTGTGTTCTTTACAATGTAATCTACAATGTAGGTCGGCGTGTAATAGACCCCGCCCGCCTTACGCACCTCGGGCTTTTCTTCCACTTTGGCCTGCCCGCCCGTGGTGAGGCGGATGACCTTGCCCAGGAACTGCTCGTAGACCTGGCCGAGGATGTCGGCGGGTAATACGGAGAATTCGTAGGGGCTATCAGGATAGTAGAGATTGGGGATAATGTCACCGAGGACCTTATCGTCCAGCGATAGATTGAGCGTAAAATCATCAGGCTGCCCGGGGCGGTCATTTTCTGTCTTGAAGTGGAAAAGGCCCGAATTGTAGCGGTCGTCGGCGGCGCGGAATAATTTTGCCAGTTCCTGGTAAGTGTGCTCCACGCCCACGATACCGCTCAAACGTTCATAGGCTTCCAGGCCGCGGTCTTCAGCGATGCGCAAAAACAGCAGGCGGTCGATGGTGCGCTGCACGGCGAAGTTGAGCTCCTGCACGCCAATGCCTTTGTTGCGCAGGGCGAAATTGCGCGCCAGCAGATTGCGCCAGCGTTCGAGTTCTTGAAGGAAAGCTTTATCGACTTCTTGTGTGCCGCGTTTGCCCGTACTGTCTTCCGCATAACTGTCAAAAGAACCTTGCAAGATGGCATCTTTGGAAAACACTGCGGCGATGTCATCCCAGCGTTCCAGATAGTCGGTGTAGGTCAGGTATTGCAAGCGAGCCGTGGTTGCTTTGTCCTTCTTATTGGGGCGCGTGCGGCAATCGTAGACGGCGAACTCTTCAAAATCGGTGAGGATGCTGAGAGGCAACTTGGCCGACCAGGCATAACGGCGTACCTGGAAGGCGGGGCTGATGTCATCTTTGAGGTTGATGGAGGGCTTCTTGGTCTCTACAAAGAATTTGCGCGTGCCCCCCACACGGAAACTGTAATCCGGTGCTTTAGTAGCGCCCCCAACTTTAACCTGATCTTCATGAATCACATCTTTGTAGCGCTCGGCGTAACCCTCTTCGTTGCGCACGTCCCAGCCCAGGGCGATGAAGAAGGGATTGACAAAGTCCACACGCAATTGCGTTTCGTTGTATCTGGCGGCGCTATATTCCGCGTAATTGCGCTGGAAGCGTTCGACGAGCTGTTGGATGGTATCAGGAGCAGGCATAAGACCCCTCACGGGTTTTGATTGATTCTACCAGAGTGACGTAGCTGCGAGACAGCTACTTAGGGAGTGACGTTCGATGTAGTCGAACTTAGACCAAACTCTACGATGTGCGGACAAAGGAGTGATGGATAAATATCCAAGCAGCCAATTTGAGGGTATGATTTGGCGATTCTGGAAACCATAAGCAATGAGAGGAAACATAAAAAGCATGAAAAATCTCATTCACACCTATAGCAAATGGATCGTTGCCTTTGCGCTCGCGGCTATCCTGGCTGCTTGCAGCGCACAACCTACCAATCCAACGTACCCGGAAGACCCCACCGGATTTTTCCCGACCCTATCTGACCCGCCTGGGGCGCGGCGGCCCGGCGGAGGCGGGGGTGGCAACTCAGACAAACGCGGCATGTCTTTCGACCTGATTACCGATCTGTCGATTGAAGACATACACCAATACTATACCGAGCAATTGGAAGCAGAAGGCTGGACCAGCATCTCAGAAAAGCTCGAAACCGACCAGGTCACTTCTTATTGGGAGCGCCAGACAGACACAGGTCAGGTTTGGCCTGCCATCCTGGAGATCACCACAAAACCTGTAATCGCAGAGGCCAATTACGCCGTTGAGCTGCGCGCCATACTACCCCCGTAATCAAAGCAACCTAGACTCTCACAGATTAAACAAACAGAGGTTGCTTGGCAACCTCTGTTGTTATTTCTAGAAATTTGCGAAAAGCTATTCAGTGAATACGGTCACATCCACCAGCACCGCCTGCACTACAGTGCGCCAGCGGTAGCTGTCATTGGCTTCGTTGTAGCCCTTGCAGGTGATCAGCGTGACGCGGTCATAACCATCGTGGCTCAATAACGACATATCATAGGGGTGTGTCAAGAACTGGTTGGTGACCTGGTAAGTGTAACGCTGGCCAAAGGCCGTGATGTAAAAAGTGTCACCCCAGCGCAGGCGCTGCAAGTTCGCAAACACACCCGGCAGACCATTCTCATCCACCACATGCCCCGTAATGAAAGTGTTACCGGGCTGCGTGGGGAAAGCCGTACCCGCCAGATAACCGGCCTCATCCCCCAGCCAGGTGATATCCCAGCCATCCGCACCAAATGGCACTCCGTTAACTTGGACGTCCACCCCCAGCGAGGGTATCTCCAGGCGCAGGTCACCGATATCGGTGTAGACCTCACTCGTGGGTTTGGGTGGCAGCGTGGTTTCCATCCCAGGCGCAAAACCCGATTCCGGGAAACCGGCGCGGTCCACGTCCGGCGGCACCAGCAAAATGGAGAAGGCCAGACCATAGATATTGATACCGGAAGGCGGGTCAAAGTAGCGTTCCGTGGAAAGTACATTGTATGGGGATTGGGGAGTATCCACCAAACCGGGCAGACTGGTCCACTCCAGGTTCCATTGATTATCGATACCGCGCCCCGGTACGAAGCCCACCACAACGTTATATTGCAGCCGGGCAGTGGTCCCCAGCGGGAATGTAGCCCACTCAGCCATGAGCACCGGCCCTTCGGTAAGCACCGGAGCGGGCGCAGTGCCCCCCACATAGACAAATGAGCCTGGGACCAGGTTAAGGCTGGCCGGTAAGGTATGTGTCATCAAGGCATCATAAGCCACTGCATCGCTGATACCGGTCTGGGCAATGTCTATCGTAAAGGTAAGCACCTGTCCGGGGATCACTACGGTCTGGTTCACCTGAACAAAAAGCGATAAGTCAGGCTCGATAATGGTTACGGGGGCGGCAATGGCAGGGCCAGCACTCATGGGGTTGCTCCCCATACCGTCATCCCAATTGATATAAGCCATGTTGCTGAGGTCCACGCCGCGCAGGTTATTGGCACTGTCCAGCACCACGGCGCGGTAGATGATGGTGAGGGTTTCGGGAGCAGCAGCGTTGGCGTTGGTTATCCTGTCCAATTCGAAGGTGACACGACGGCCCTGATCGACGTCATCCGTGGAAGTCAATATCTCTGGCTCGATGCGCGGATTGCCGCTGGGTGGGCTGGCCGAATTGGGGGCACAGGCTGCGGCAAAACCGCCCGGCAGGTTGGTGGTAAGGTTGCCGCTAGTGGTCGTCATGCAAGCCCCCGGAGCCAGGTCCATGAAGGCCAGGCCCTGATCGAGTACATCCTCGATCTCGACATTATCGATCGAGATGCTGCCCAGTGAACCCGCGGCGGGGAACTCGATATCAAGCTGGTAGGTGACGATAGAGCCAATGGCCACCGGGGAATTGGGAAGGAGGGGTGGAGGCGCAACAAGTGGGGGTTCATTGATCTCAATGACGGTCTTGTTGATGTTGATGTTGAGCAGCACCCTATCACGATCCGTAGCCCTGTTGTTGCCAGGGCGTGCATCAGGCCCTTCGGTACCATCATCTTCTATGGAAGCTGTATTGGTGATCTCGGTAATGGCAACGTTGAGGGGATCATCGATGGTAACAGCATACTGCACTACCACTTGCGGATCTCCGACCAACACGTCACCCACCTCATAAAGACAATTTGTGCCTGCGGGAGCGCCTGTGGTACAGACGATGCCCGAATGGGTCGGAGGATTGGTCAGCGGTAAATCAGCCACATACCAGGTGCCGGTGCTGTTGGCGGCATCAAAGGTGGTGCCGGTGGAGACTGTCTCAGTGATAACCACACCAAAAGAGTCCTCGGTGCCTACGTTATCGTAGGTCAGGTTGTAAATGATAGTCTCACCGGGAGAGACAACCTGGAGGTTATCATCTTTAAAAATACGCAGGTCGGGCTGGCTGATGTTGGTGACGGCATCATCGGTATGCACACCTGGAGTGGGTGTCCCCACAAAGTCGGGGCCGCCCTCAGTTCCGGCATAATTCTCCAGGGTGGCAGTATTGGTGATCTGTGAGCCATGTGGCTGGGCGGGGTCCACCTGAAGCTCGTAAGTGATCATAATGATGTTGTCGCCGCTGGTAGCGCTGTAAGCCTGACAAATGCCACTGCCTGCCGGGTCAACCAGTTCAATTCCATCAGTGAATAATGAAGTATCCAGATCTAATGATGGAGGAACGGGCAGGCCCAGATTGATGTGGCTTACGGCGGTGCCGTCACCTGTGAAGATTTGGAGATTGATACCCCCTGGCGGGATGATAAAACCGGCCGGAAGACTGTCACTGATGATGATGTCAAAAGCACCATTAGGGCCGGAGCCCTGGTTCTCAATGGCAATGGCAAATTCCATCAGGCTGCCAGGATCAACTCCATCTACATCCGAGTCGAAAACATTGGTCAGGTTATTTGAGTTGATGGGAGTCCCAGGAGTCCAACCACCAGGAATGGGTGGCGAAGGACTGAATGATTCCCACTGGCTGTCCGTGTCCATGACGCCTTTCTTGATGATAAGCAAAGGCTCTTGCAGCACAAATTGCAGGATAGTCTGGGCATCATCCGTACCGCCATTGGTAGAGCCTTCATCTACCTGGGCCAGGTTAGTGAGATGGAGCTGGTCGGCAAAGGGTAGATCCGTGACAGTAACGGTGAACAAGATGTCCACAGTCGTATTCGTATCCAGAGGATCGTCAAAAGTGCCGATGGTAAATGCCACACTATTGGCGGTGGCATCGACGTTTCCATCTGGGGTGATACCTGTAACGGCAAAGAAGGCTGCGGCATTAGGGCCGAACTTACCCACGCCCGGCGGGGGAACGTCTGCTACGCCAGTACTCGGAACTGTATCGAAGGTCAAAATATCAAAATCAGGCCCTGCAAAGCCATCGATGTCCGGGTCATTGGCATCGAAGATGGGTTTAGGCAGGAAATCGCTGAGGATGAGGTTCTCGAAATCGGTGGTAGGCAGGTCATAGCTGATGCGGAAAGTGACCTCGTCCCCAGGGGTGATCTCGATAGGTGAACCTGTAGGTGCCGCGCCATTTACAGCGTAGATCGATTTGGACAAAGTACCACGGGCAACTTGTACCTGAGCGCTGCTATCATCATCCTCATCGAAATTGGTGGGAAGCTGGGTAGTGTTGTTAAGGACATTCCCGATAATATCAACGTCATTGTCAAGCGTATCGCCCTGATCCACACTGGGGTCGCCTGAGGGATAATTATCCGAGAAATCCTGCTGGACGATGGTGTAGTAAACGATGGTTCCCGTTGCTGGGGTATTGCCGGTGGAACCCACCTCGCCGCCCTGCAAAATAGTATTGGCCTCGCCATTATTGGTCATAGCAAGGTCGACAAAGAATATCAATCTGGTGCTACCATCGGTGGCATCGGGACCAGGGCCGGTACCTTCAATGGCCGTTTGGTCTACAATCATGTCATCATTGGGGGTGGGCACCAGGGGTAGGGGGAGAATGTCGCCATTATTGTAGATATTAGTGGCGTAACTAAAATTAAAGCCGATCATGCTGGTTTCACGATCAGCCAGGGTTAGAGTTGGCGTGGCCGGAAGGGATTGATCAAAGCGTTGGCCGTCACTGAAGATGTCAAAAATGCGCAACTCATCAAAGGTGAAATAGTCAGAGATCTGGAAAGTCAATTCATAACGCAACTGGTCGCCAGGAAGAACATTAATAGGGTCGCCAGGAGTAACAGGGGGTCCCCCAACCACAGAAACGCTCTTCTGGATGGCGACGGATTTATCCGTGACGGTGGCGCTCCCGGGACAGTCAGGACAAATACTGGGAGGTACTGCCAGGTCAACAGGGGCATCTAAGGGGTCTGAGGGAGTCCAGGTACCACCAATGATGTCGGCACTGTTGGTAGAGGGAACATCATCACCAGTATTAGGATCGATAACCGGATTGGTACTGGCGTCGAGAACTGGAACAAAGAAATCATAAACAATCTGGACATCATTCGCGCCCGCTCCACCGGTGACGGAAGCGCAAAGGACCTGCAATTCATTATTGGGTGGATTCTGAGGCGCGAGCGTAGAAGGCTCAAAAACTACCGCGCAGCCCGCAGTAGTAGCCGCGTTGAGACCCTGGTACTGGATGTTGTTAGGCAGGAAATCCTGGATCACAAGGTTGGTGATGGTCTGGTTATTAGCCACATCGACCGTGATGGTGAAGGTGCGCGGGAAATTGGGACCGGTGGCGGTTTCACCCTCGGGGCCCTGATAAGACTTTGCGAGGTTCACTACCGTGGGAGTGACCTGGGTTGACTGCCAGCCAGCAGGTGGGTCATTGTTGGGGTTGATGATGACCAGATCACAACAGGGGTTGTTGAGGGGGTCTTCGCCGAAGCGATAGCCGCCGCGAGCGGAAATGGTGAGCGGAAAACCTACATCGGCATCCGGACTGAGACTGCCGTCCACAGTGATATTGATGGGAGGAAAGTCCGTAGTGACCGAGCCGAAGGGCAATTCGAGGGTGATGAGTTGATCCCCTGCAGTACCTACAACCGGGATGGGCTGACCGCTGACATCCAAAGCAAGGGGGTGGTTAAGAGTTCCGGTGGTACCGGGGCCAGCCCCATCATCGTCGGGAAAGGTCTGCACAAAGTCCGTAACGCTGGACCCATTGTAATCCGCGCTGGTATAGGTAACGCCATCCGTGCCGTCTGCACCAGTGGCGGGGAAATAAAGATCGATAAAGGGGCCGTAGCCAACGTCGGTTGGGATGGCCGAATTGTTATCAAAAGTCAGGAAGAGCTGGAAGTTATCCCCTAGAAAGACAGCACCACCGCCTGTCAGGGTAACCTCGGCGGTGGGAACCAGATGGGGGATGAAAGCATCTTCCAAAAGTGGCGCAGGAAGAGCATCAGAAATGGGCTGAGGAACACCATTCAATGGCACATGACCCGGACTGGCATACGCGCCCGATAAGCCCCACGAGCTTATGAGAATAATTAGAAATACAAGAAACTTAGACGTGTTGAAGTAACTGCGATGCATAGAGCAATGCCTTTCTCCCGATCCTCCAACTCAGGTACAACTATAGCACAAATGGACCCAAATTGCTGAACAACTGTCAATTTTGTTTGCAAGAGAAACCTTTCGAAACGGATTTCGCTTGTGGGAAACTTGAGAACTCTTTGTACAAAAAAGGCCACAGGCTAAGAGAGCTTGTGGCCTTTTATTCACTGCAGCAAGTATCGTCTTACTGCCCGAAAAGTTTAAGGATCGTCGAAACTAGTGGGAGTAGGCATTGTGGTCGGAGAAGGTATAAGCGTTAACGTAGACGTCGCCGGAATTGGTGTAGATGTCAACGTTAGTGTTGGAGTTGCTGTAGGTGGAACTCCGCCACTAGATCCAGATGGAATCTCGCCAATGGCAATGAAGTCGAGCTTCGTCCCATCTTCCCGCAGATACACCGTAATAGTGTGTTGACCAACATCCAGGAAAACCTCTTCGGGATCACTCCCATTACGGTCGCTTACGTAATCTAACTGCCAATCATTGCTGTCGACGTACACATCCCAGAGATGAGCATTGGCAGGCTGGCCATCGACTTTGACGAAGAAAGAGTCACTTTGATAGTTGAGGACGTAAACCCCGGCGTAAATAGGGTATGTGCCCGCTTCTGTTACAGTAACGCAGAAAGTAGCAGAGTTAGACTCGTCGAGCGTTAGGCTGGTACCAGCGCCATCGGGTACGTGGATATATTGTCCGCTGCTGGCAGCAGGGTCGTTGCCGATCTCAAAAGTACCTGTCAGGATGCCGTCCTCTGCCTCCTGCCCCATAATGCCACAGGCTGGACCAGGGGTGTCCGTGGCAGTGGGCGTCACAGTGGCTGTATGAGTCACGGTTGGGGGTGGCGGAAGCGTGTTTGTGTGGGTAACCGTGGGCGTCAGTGTGGGTGGGCTGGTGTTGGTAGGGGTAATCGTGGGGGTAGTTGTAATGGTTGGAACACTGGTATTTGTTGGTGTTGTTGTGACGGTAGGAGTCGCGATCACAAGGTCATTATTCAGCACACAGGTAGGGCCACCATCAGGGAATTGGAAAGTTAATTGTAGCGAGAAATATCCTGCGACCAGGTTGGGATCATATCCTGTGAAATCTGTCGTCCATATTTGGGTAGAGTTACCTGCCAGAGTAGCAGTATCCAAACGAATTACCGGACTACTGCTAGAGTTACCACCCCAATAGGTATTGGTGCCAAGCCTGAAGTAGTTCACTTGAAGGGGAGCCATAATCTCTGGCTGCCAATGAAATTCCGTCCGGATTAACGTAACATTACCAAACCAATCATTACGCACATCCGCACGGATGTCATCACTAAATTTATATAGAGGGCTGATGAAGTAGATGTCATTGCAGGTGGGCGCAGGCGTATTTGTTGGCGTCGTTGTGACTGTTGGGGCAATTGTGATTGTTGATGTAAGCGTATTGGTTGGCGTGATAGTAGAGGTTTCAGTTCCCGTTGGAGTGGGGGACACTACCGCTGTTGCGGTTTGGGTGAGCGTATTCGTTGGGGTCGGGCGGCCCAGAATAAAAGTGGTCGAATTCACAACCTGTCCTGCTGGACCAACAGCGAGAGCCTCAATCCGATAGAGACCAATAGGAGCGGTATTGAAGGGGAGTTCAGCAGTAGCGTCCCATACATCACAAGGGCCATTTCCACCAAAGGCACAGTAACCAGCCTGCGAATGGATCTGGGGGAAAGCGAACACATCGGTATTGGTATCAATATGGTAAATCAAAAAATCTACATGTTCGATGCCAGGAACAACCCCACCCTGATAAGGATCGTAGCAATCCTCTTTGGTATCTGCTGGACACAGGTTTGGATCCCAGGCTACAGCTTCAAAGCGTGTCTGGCTCAGATCGGTGACTACGAATCCGTATGTGGGAGGATTAATGACCTCAACATGCAGGGGCAACAAGGTGGGTGTAATCGTCGCCGTATTGGTAAGTGTGATCGTTGCTGTTTCCGTCGGTTCCAGGGTGCTCGTGGGCGTGATCGTAGCTGTTGATTGAGGCGTATCCGTGCGCGTAGGTGTAAGAGTGTTGGTTGGTGGCGGCGGGACAGTGGCAGTCAAGGTCTCAGTGGCCGTGGGTGAAGCCGCTGTGGAGGTAGCTGCTTGCTGCAGTTCAAGCTGCACCCAATCCAGCCTGGCCCCGTCTTCCCTGAGGAAGACTTCGAGGGTGTGTTCACCTGCATCCAGCCAGAGTTGCTCAGGGTCACTGCCATTGCGGTCGCTTACGTAGTCCTGCAACCACTGATTGGAGTTGACATAGACATCCCACAAGTAACCAGTTACAGGCTGGCCATCGACTCTGACGTAGAAGGAGTCGCTCTGTTGGTTGAGAACGTAGACCTGGCTATTGATTTGGTACACGCCTGCCACAGGGACACTGATACAGAAAGTGGCCGAATTGGTTGCATCCAGGCTAAAAATACTACCCGTGCCATCCGGTACGTGAATGAACTGACCACCACTGGCTGATGCATCGCTGCCAATTTCAAAAGCACCGGTCAGGATAGCATCCTCGCCTTCCTGGATGAAGGTGCCGCAGGAAGAGTCGGGGGTTGGAGTAGGTGTTGGCTCCAAAAGGGTTGCAGACACACAGGCGGAGAACTCCGAAGTGTTGCCAAGCCAATCCGTTGCCGTTACTGTAATCGCGCTTCCCACCTCAACCACCGCGGAAAGATCAGCAACAAAATTGATGGTTTCAATAGCGGTGGCATCAATAAGCAGTTCGCCCAGATACATTTGGCCTTCGCCATAGCCACTCACATCACAGGTAGGTGTGGAGAAGAATTCAAGCCGATAGGTACCAACAGCTTGTGCTTCAAGCTCTCCACTGATGAAAACATTGGTCGGAGAGGCTTCTGCACTGCTCAGAACTGGCATATATTGCAGTTCATCAACGTTGCTTGTAGTAATACCATTGGGGTTCGGAACCCTCTGGGGGGCGAGATCGATTCCCAACCAGCCATTGTCATATATCGAGTTACCTAAAATCGCATTACGTCCAGGACTATCATGAATAAAAATTCCGTTAAAGAGATTATGGGCGATCAGGTTGCCCTCGCCGGGCAGCAACCCTCCAATACGTGTATTGAAGGTCCGAGCCAAAGAAATGCCATGCGCACTGTTGGGAATAGCGTTCTGCCCGGAAATGTCTGTACCAATATAGTTGCCCAGCACCTGATTATCAAAGGTAGGTAAGGCATAGAATTCGATTCCGGAGAAACCATTTCCAGAAATGACATTAGACGCTCCCGGAAGTGCTCCCCCCACTATATTGTTGGATGTTTGAATATGTATACCCGCTTGAGCATTGCCCAATGGAATAGTTCCAGTAACATCGGTGCCGATCAAGTTCCCTTGAATTACATTTCTATCACCACCGTAATGCGGATCAATCACAATGCCATGTTGAGTATTCCCAGAAATCAGGTTACCCTGACCAGGTTCAGTGCCTCCGATCAGGTTATCGGCACCATCGTAAATCCGTACACCATGTCCGTTTGGCAAGGCACTGGTACCGTAAACATCGGTACCAATGTAATTACCTTGAACTTCATTGAAGAAAGCGCCTGCATTACTCAAGTTCCCTGAAATGAGAACACCGGTTGACCAATTGCCAGAGATCAGATTCCCCTCACCTGATTGGTCTCCACCGATCTTATTGAATGAGCCAAAGCTGAGGTAGAGACCTACTACCTGAGCAGAACAAGGAATCGTTGTACCCGTAACGTCCGTCCCAATATAATTACCCGTGATGATGTTTGAATCCGATCGACTGTAAATGCTTCCATCCATGCGAAGACCATATTGGCCATTGCACGAGATTACGTTTCGCTGTTCCGGAGTAGTACCACCAACAACGTTATTGCCTACTAAATAGAATTGGATACCATGCCACCCATTGCCAGCTGCCTGGGTGCCGCTGGCATCCAGGCCAATGATATTGCCTTCAATGAGCACGTTGCCAGCATCGCGCAATTCAATTCCATTAATCGCAAAGCGGTTAATCACTAAGCCTCTAACAGTGCTGTCACCAGCAGTAATTAATAAACCATCAGCGCTACTGCCCGCAAAGCGGCCATCCAATTCAACAACCGGCATATCTATGTATCCAGATTGGCTGGTACCGTCAATGATTACAGGGGCTGTGATAGCGGGTAACGCACTCGCAGGTTGGATAGTGTAGGGTGGTTGGCCCGGCAGGTCAAACAGGATGGTATTCGTAGTATCGATATGCGCGTTCGCTTCAGCGATCGCAGCTCTCAATGTACAATCCCCATTGGTAGTCTGACACAAACCATCTCCAGCATAAAAATCTGGCAGATCGCCCACAGAGTTGACTGTTAAATCCACTGGGCCATATGACCGCATGTGAAAAATCAGGTTCCCACTTTCCCCATTGTTACCAGTAACACTGATCAAATACTGTGTACCAGCTTGCAAAACTGTTGAAATTCGAGACCCATCTGGCCCAGAGCCATTATTGCAGGTAGAGCTATAAAGAGTCCCATTTTCAATGTAGTATAAATGCAAAACAGAATCATAGTCACTGCCGTACGTTTGTATGACGTAGGTATCGGTGATTGTGGGAGTGTAAGAGTACCAAACACTATGATCATGACCTGATCCACAAAGGTAGCTATAAGTAGGATCGCTCGTATCGACCGTTGCATCCACAGTGCTTTGGTGATTGGTGTAGGGCAAACTCTGAATCTCTATGGCATCCGTTCTATAATCATTTGAGACTTGTGGCGTTGGCGTAATTGTGGGGGTATATGTTGGCGACGGAGATGTAGGCGTAGATATATTTAGAGAATCATTAATTATACAAAACGAACTGCCATCGTAAGTGAAGTGTAATTGAACTGAGAATGTTCCATACCATTCAGTTGCCTGGCCATCGATATCCATTTCCCATCGAGTAACATCGTTAGCAGCAAAGAGATATCCTTCATCACTAGAATCGTAAGCCATAGGTGCATAGTTAGCATTGCCTGGATAATAAATACCTGTGTTGCCAGTGCCAAATAGACTAAAAGAATCCACATAGGCACTCGGCCCCATGCTAGCTGCAGGCCAAAATACTTGTGTAAGGAATAACTCTGGGGTGTGAGTTCCAGTATTGATAATATCCATCGCCAATAAAGCTTCGGTCTGGTTTTCCAAACGCAAGTTTGCTGAAATTCCCAACTCAGCACATGAAATGGTAGGAGCAACTGTAGCTGTCTGTGTCGCGGTCAGGGTTTGTGTTGAGGTAAGGGTTTCAGTGGGTAGATCGGTCGATGTTGAGGTTACAGTTGATGTGGACGTATCTGGCGGTGGGCCACCCGTGGAAGTGGCCGCCTGAATCAATTCCAAGCCGAGCTTGTCCAACCTGGCGCCATCTTCGCGGAGATAAACCGTTATGGTGTGATCTCCTACATCCAGCCAAAGCTCTTCGGGGTCGCTGCCGTTGCGGTCGCTAACGTAATCCTGTGTCCAGGTATTTGAGTTTACGTACACATCCCACAGATAACCAGCGGCGGGCTGACCGTCCACTCGGGCGTAGAAAGAATCGCTTTGCTGGTTAAGTACGTAGACATCGGCAAGGAATCGATAGACGCCAGCTTCGGAGACACTTATACAAAAGGTGGCTGCATTGGCTTCATCCAGACTGAAAATGCTGCCAAAGCCATCCGGCACATGAATGTACTGTCCCCCACTGGCCAAAGGATCGCTGACTACTTCGAAGCCCCCGACAAGTGGCGCGTTTTCAGCTTCCTGGGCGAGAGGATCGCAAACCAACTGGTTGCTAAACTCAAATTCATTTACAAAATTATCCCCTGCCGCGGCGGTATTGGTTGTAATGAATGCAGCAACAAGAACCGCGGCTAGCAGTAATATGAGCGAGATCGATTTTCTTAGTATCTGTCCAGAATTTGGGTTACCCCGCAGAATCTGGATGAAATGCCTTCTTCCCTTACGAACCACAATGAGCCTCCTCGAGGTCCGAACCATGAGCATGCTTCAGTATACGCTTGTATAGGAACCCCTACAAAACGATTATACCCTTTAGTAGGTGAAAAACCTCTAAAATAGGATACCCTGCGCTTCGGGGGCATGTGAGGGGTCAATTGTCCCGAATCAATGGGGACAAAATGCGAAAATTACGATCCCCTTTTTATCCGCACCTTAAAGAAAAACCGCAGACCTTACAGTCTGCAGTTAATAATCAGTAGCGGGGCCAGGACTCGAACCTGGGACCTTCGGGTTATGAGCCCGACGAGCTGCCACTGCTCCACCCCGCGTTAATGAGCCGGGATTATAGCGCGTGGCGAATTGGGTGTCAAGGCGCGTTGTTAAAAAACCACTCCAACCAGGCCTCCCAATTGCTTAAATCCGTTTGATATTGTTCGGGCAAAGGGGTTGGTGTGGGGGCAAAGGCCTCACCAGGCAAGGGCACAACTGGCACATCACCATCACGGATCAGGTGGCCTTCCTGCCTTGCCCAGGCTTCCACCGCTGGTTCTGAGGTGGCGTAGGCGATCTGGGTCTCCAAATATATCTGGGTGGCAACCAGGTGGTTCATAGACAACAGCTCACGTTCTTGTTGGGCGCGCAGGCGGGTCAACTCGGCCATGCGGTTGTTAAAATCCATCACCATTATTATCAAAACAGCCAGGCCAACAAAGACAAATAGCTGTTTACCGAATTCTAAAAAACGTGTCATAGGGATCAGCTTACATTAAGTTATTTTGGTGCGCAAGTTGCATCTGTCTCCATCTATGCGATGCAATCTTCATTCCAGCCCAGAATCAAAACGCGCCCAAGGTGGGCGCATTTGAGAGGTGCCGAAGGTGGGAGTCGAACCCACATGGGCCGAAGCCCACTACGCCCTGAACGTAGCGCGTCTGCCTGTTCCGCCACTTCGGCTCAAGCTGTAATTCTACCTAGACTCCCATGTTTGTCAACCTCTTTTGTCATGGGTATGCAATGAAGCGGCAAAAACCCGCATGCTATAATCGACCGAAGCTTAAAACGAGGAGCCATGAGCAGCTTCTTCCAACAGATTTACACACTTTTAACAACAAATCCCGGCAATCTTGCCTACCACCTGATCCTCATTTTTGCCCTGTTCGGCGGCTTACAGATCACTTATAGCCGCTGGCAAAGCAATAAAGATGAATCGACCCGGCGGTTGCTGCTGGGTTTTGCATTGCTGCTGGCCGTACGTGTGTTGCTCTTCCTCGTGTCCGGTTTATCCTGGCAGGGTTTGATCAGCACATCACAAGTTTTGGCGCCTTTAGACCGCGCCGTAGATGTGGTCAGTGCAGCACTGATCATTTGGTTGTGGGCGTTCCCGGAACCCAAACGCTTAGGGGACACAGGGGTGCTGATCAGCAGCGCCCTTTTTAGTGTATTGGGACTCTTCAGTATCATTCTTACCATTAATAGCGGTAATCCATTTACAGGCTCCTGGCTGGATGTGATCTGGGTGATATTAGCCATACTCCTCCTGATCGGAGGTGTCGCTTACCTGGTATTGCGAAAACCTGATAGCTGGAGCGTGGGACTGACCATGTTGGTGGTATTGTTTCTCGGTCACATATTCCACTTGCTAAACCTAGGTTCAGGCAATGAATTCCCGGGCAGCATCCGCCTGGCACAGATCATCGCCTACCCGCTCCTTTTCACACTAGCCCAACGTTTTGCTACTACAGAGTATATAGCACCAGCCCCCATATTTATTGAAGAAAAGCCTGAAGAGCAAAAAGAGCAAGAAGAAGAAATCGAGGTTGAGGAAGAAGGACAACCCGCCGAAGTCGAACCTGAGAAAGCCATAGAACGAGTGGTTCCGGCAGGCGAACTGGCGAAATATTTAGCTTTGGCAACCTCAGATGACCCACAAGTTGTTTGCCAGACACTCAGTGAGATCTTGGCACGTAATCTAGTGGCGGACCTCAGCATATTACTCACGCCCGACGCCTCGGGTGGGTACTTGATCCAGTGCGGTTACGACCTGATAAAAGAAGAGCCCATACAAGGGGCTTATCTGGATGCCACTACCGCTCCTGACCTCACAGAAGCCCTCAGCAACAACCAGCCTTTTTTACGGAAAGCCGAACGCGCCAAACATTCGCTTTCCGGCCTGGCTAAAGCCCTTGACCTGGTTGAAACAGGCAGTGTTTTAGCTATCCCCATAAGCGAGGGAGACAACGAATTCGCGGCTGCAATCGTCCTAATCTCCCCATTTTCAAACCACACCTGGACCTTTGAAGACCAGCAATTATTGATCCAGTCCAGTGATGCGCTGGCAGAGCTTTTGCTCGGGAAGGAAGAAAGTTCGCCTCCCACCGATATCAATGAAGCCATCAGCTCAATTGCAGAGATCGAAGAATTAGAAGAGAAGAACCTGGCTTTGCAAGCCCAGGTTGACGCGTTGCTAACAAAAGATGTAGATGAACCAACTGTGCAGGGGCAGGAAAATGTAGAAAGCGTGGTTGTCGCCTACGAAGAGACCAAAGAAAACCTAAAAAAGATCTATGCAGAAAACCAGGAATTGCGTCAGGCGCTTAGAGACGCGTTGGATGAAATGCAACCCGACCCGAATGTTTCCACAGCCAAGGCCCCAGAAAAAAGCACCGGCGAAATCAAGCTGGCAGGGGAACTCAAACTAGCACTGCAGGAAATAGCCAATCTTCAGGGCGTGGTGACCAACGCCAACGACAAGATCACAGTCCTTGAAACCCAATCCCAGAACAACGGCACGATGCCCAGTGAACAGGCTGAAGTGATCGCTTCTATATCACAGGAATTGCGCCAGCCGATGTCCTCGATCATCGGCTACACGGACCTGCTACTCAATGAATCTGTGGGCATCTTGGGGGCATTACAACGCAAATTCCTCGACCGTGTGAAATCATCTACAGAGCGCATGAATTCTCTGGTTGATGACCTGATCCAGATTGCAGCCCTGGACTCCGGTAGCACCGAACTCAACCCTGAGCTGGTCAACCTGAGCGCGGTAATCGATGACACCTTAAACGTAACCAGCAACCAGTTGCGCGAAAAGAATATCGTTTTGCGCGTGGACGTGCCGGAGCAACTCCCCAAGCTGCACACCGATAAAGATGCCGTGCAACAGATCATGATGCATCTGGTGCAAAATGCCGGAGCCGCTTCCCCCATTGAAGGGGGCATCACCTTGAGGGCTTTGGTGCAGCGCGAGCATCAAACTGAAGATTTTGTACTTATCCAGGTAACCGATTCGGGCGGTGGCATCCCTGAAGAAGACTTGCCGCGTGTATTCTCACGTCTCTACCGGGCCGACAATCCCCTGATAGAAGGCGTTGGCGATACAGGGGTGGGACTTTCCATTGCCAAAACATTAACCGAGGCTTTGGGTGGCAGCATCTGGGTGGACAGTAATATGGGTGAAGGGGCTACTTTCAGCGTGCTTCTGCCAGTTTCGCGTGAGGGCATGGAGATTGAAGACGAAGAAGAAGCTGACGAAGCAGAGGGAGTGGCCGTCGAGTGAAACAATTCCGCCCATTCCTGATCAGTGGGGGCATGGCACTTCTGTCTGCCTTGCTGGTGTTGGGCGGCTTTGCAGCAGCCTTTAGCGAGGGTGGCATGCAGGCTCCAGCACAGGCAACCAGCACAAACTCAAGTGTTGAAGTAACTGCTTCCCCAACAAAGACAGAGAGTCAATCAGTGGACCCGGATAAGGGTGGCAAAGAGACGAGCACCCCTACTAAAGCCATTTCACCAACTGTAATCAAGACAACCATTGCTGCAAGCCCGACGACCAAGCCCAGCAACACGCCTAAACCTGCCACCTCTGAACCAGACCCAACCAATACAAAAGCCCCTACAAACACACCTGTGCCCAACTGTGGGCCACCTGCCGGATGGACTACTTACGTCATCAAATCTGGAGACACGCTGTTCAGCATCGGAGTGGCCTTCGGCACCAACGTGCCCCAATTGCAACTCGCAAACTGCCTCGGCAATAGCACTCAGATCATTGCAGGCCAATCACTTTTTGTGCCCAATGTAGCCACGATCACGCCCAACGAAACACCCACAAAAACACCTAAGCCCACTGACACGGCTACGAGCAAGACCAGCACGACCACGACGATCACATCCGCCCTACCCGACCCCTCAGTTGTGGGTCAATCCGTGACCGTAGTATTCACAGTCACTGGGTCGGGAGGCACACCGACAGGCAACGTGACAGTATCGGACGGCACGAATAATTGCGTGGCTACTGTGGCCGTGGGCACATGTGACCTCGTGATCTCATCACAAGGTGCTAAAACTATCCATGCCTCATACGCCGGAGACAGCAATTTCAAAAGCAGTACGTCCGCCAATGAAGCACATACGGTAAACAAAGCAGATACCACCACCACGATTACATCTGCCCTACCCGATCCATCAATCACAACCAATGCCGTCACTGTAATATTCGCGGTCAGTGTCGATGCCCCCGGCAGCGGCACGGCTACAGGCACGGTGACGATCAGTTCAGACAATGACGTAGCTACATGCAGCGCCTCAGTCGCCGTGGGCACCTGTGACATCACCCTGACCACGGTGGGAGCGCATAACCTGACGGCAGACTATGCGGGGGACAGTAACTTCAACGCCAGCACTTCTGGCAACGAAGGACATACAGTAGATCCGTAAGTTCCAAGTAATTCGTTGATTGCAACCAACCCCACTAACTGATTTAATTCACCACGACTTTCAGGCACGGGAATTGCACGGCAACTATATAATGCCGTTGTGAACCCAAAAACTGGTCTCACGTTCTTTTTTATTGCTATTTTCCTGGCTGCCTGTGGCGCAGTGCCTGTAACACCCAATCAGGTCGTCGCACAATTGCCAGGGGATAACGGCGCGCTACTTGTGCAGGCCCCGCCAGACGCCACCGCCACAGCCACCCCTTTCCAACCGCTGCCCATCACCCCCACACCCCTAGCTACTGAAGTTCCGCCTACACCGCTGCCGACTGATGTCCCTGCAGAGGCCCCTCCGCCGGAGATCCCCAAACTGGCAACGTCCACTCCTTTCGCCAAGACCGGCAATTATCCCAGCCCTAGCCTGTTCGCCGATTGGCCCATCCCTGGCCCGATGGGCGTGTTCAAACAGCCCAAGCAACAGCTCAACATCCTTATCATGGGGTCAGACCAGCGCCCCGATGAAGTTGCCTTCCGCACCGATGTGATCCTGCTGCTGACGATCAATGCGAACAAGGGCACGGCCACACTCACATCTTTCCCACGCGATCTCTACGTCTACCTTCCCGGCTGGACAATGGATCGCATCAACACCGCCCATTTCCGGGGGGGATGGGAAATGGTGGCCCTGACTTTTGAATACAACTTCGGGGTACGGCCTGACCATTGGGTTTTCGTTGATTTCGCGGGTTTTAAAGAAATAGTCAACGACCTGGGTGGCATCGAGATCTATGCTGAAAATGAAATAACCGACTGGCGCGGCGATGGTAAAGGCTACTACTCTGTAGGTCCAGGATGGGAGCGTATGAATGGCGCAGATGCTTTGTGGTACGTGCGGGCCCGCAAGACCACCAGCGACTTTGACCGCACACGCCGCCAGCAGGAAGTGCTGGTGGGGCTTTTCCGCAAGCTGATCAGCGTGGATGGTGTCATACGAGCCCCGGAACTGTACGACGATTACAAAAAAATCATCCTAACAGACATGACCCTGGATGACATCGTTCCCCTCTTGCCACTCGCAACCATCGTGTATGACACGGATAACATCCGCCGATACGCGATAGGACCTGAGCACGTCAGTTCATGGATCAATTCGTATGGTTCGGCTGTATTGATTCCCAACCAGGATGAAGTCTACAAAACGATGAAACAAGCCCTGCAAGCCAAATGAAGCCTCAAGGCCGTTGGCTGGCGGCAGGCATATTTTTGCTGGTGGCGCTGGCTTGCCGTATCCCGCTGGGAACCTCTACCCCACAGCTTCCCATTGCTACCGCCGTTCCCATAAAAGCATCCGCAACTGCTTCAGCAACCCTGGCACCGCCCAGTGCGACCCCCAGCCCCTCGGCAACCATTACGCCAACCCCGTGGGATACACCAGCGGGCCCAACGCCCAACACGCCAGTCCCTACCGCCATGCCTCAACTCTTCAGCGATGACTCGGTCAATTTCCTGCTGATCGGTTCCGACAGCCGCGGCAGCGATTCTTTCCGCACGGACGTGTTAATCATCGTCAACGTGCAACCGGAACATCAATTGGTGACCATGATCTCTGTGCCACGGGACCTGTACGTGTACATTCCAGGCTGGACGATGCAGCGCGTGAATGCCGCTTACCAACACGGTGAGGCCAGCACATATCCAGGGACAGGATTCCAGTTATTGGGCGACACGATCGAATACAACCTGGGCATCAAGATCGACCACACGGCGCTGGTAGACTTTGCCGGTTTCCAGCAGATCATCAACACCATGGGCGGCATTGACGTGCCCACGGCCTGCGAATTCACTGATTGGCGTATTAAATCGCCTGACCTGGATCCGGAAGATGAAGATAACTGGGAGTTGCATACCATTGGGCCTGGGGTTGAACATTTGGATGGCGAACTGGCTTTGTGGTACGTGCGCTCACGTTTACGTTCCAGTGATTTTGACCGCGGCCGCCGCCAACAAGAAGTGCTGCGGGCAATCTTCCAGCGCGCCGTGCAACTGGACATGCTGACGCGTATCCCGCAACTCTTCCAGGATTTTCAGGATACGGTTGACACGGATGTGGGTCTGGACGACATTCTTTCACTGGCTCCACTGACAAAAGACCTTAGCGCTGCTCAAATCCGTAGTTATTACATCAATAACGACATAATTGAGGGTTGGCGCACACCCAAGGGCGCCAGCGTGCTATTGCCTAATGCAGACCAACTCTATGGCCTCCTTGAGGAAGCTTTATCCCCACCTGATGAAGATGAAGAAGAACACCTTGAAACCGTGGTGGAGGTCTGGAATGGGACCAACAATGCAAATTGGGATGTGCTAGCCGCGGAGAGACTTTCTTATGGCGGGTATGGCAGTTTCATCTCGCTGCCCGACAACCGCGACCATACCCAAACCTTGCTATACGACTTTACTGATGGGCAGGACGTAACAGCAGCCAACAATCTGCTTTTCCTACTAGGTTTGTCAGGAGACCATCTGGTCAGCGAGCCAGCTGAGGGGGCGGCCAGTGACTATCGCATTGTTTTGGGGGATGATTACAACCCGTGCTTCAATCCCGCTCAGATACCGCGCTAGGCAAAAATAGCCGGTCTACAACAATGATCGTCAGCAGCCAGAGAAACAAACGAAATGGCACGACCGCGACCATGGCATGACGAATGGTGCTGAGGCCGTCCCCTAAAACGCTCACGGCCAGCATAGCAAACAAGCCCAAAACCAACATGGTGAAAAGTCCAGCCATAAGCACGTCTTTCTCCCCCCGTGTAGAAAAGGCCTGCCATACAAGCAATCCAGTCAGTAACACCACAATGAACATCACACTATTAAAAACCGGATGCAGCAAGCTCCCAAGATAATACATCCATTGCGGCGTATGTTCAGGGTCCGACGAAAAGAAAGGCTGCACATTTTCCGTGAAGACGACACTAAAGCTATCCAGGACCTTTTGAAAAGTGTAGCCAGGATGCGTGATCAAAAAACGTGTATAGACATTGTAGCCTTCAGCAAAGACCCAATCCATCAAATAGGGGATCTCCCAGAAACCATCCTGGTTAGGCAGACCATCTCGAAAGGCTAAGACCTCATCCGTTAGCGGCATACCTTGTGCTGCAAAGTAAGTCATACGTTCCGGGTATGGGAAAACGTTAAAGAGCATATTATTAAAAAACGGGTTGACCCAGCGGTCACTGGTTGCCAGAGTCCGGTTCTGGAACATGAAAAGACCAGCTATAAATACTGCAATAAACAGCAATACGCGCCAATTATATTTCTGTCGCACCCCAGGAAAAAGCAGCAATGCAATGACCGAAGCAAGCATGACTAGCAGCATATAAGAATTCGTGTCCCTGGAAAAGACCCACAGAGCCATAGCTATAGCCCAAACGGCAAGCAGGGCTACAGTAGTCGGTTTGATACGCTTGCTATCTTCCAACAATAGTGGAACAAGTTCCAGGGTGGCGGCCAGGATGAGGGCAAAGAGGGCCAAAGCCAGGGACTCGGATAACAAAACGCTATCCCAATCGGCCAGGTTAGGACTAAAGGCAAAGGTCAGCGTGAGGATAACGATAAGAATCTTTAGCACCGGGTTTTTTACCCGCCGCGCCAGGGAAAGAGCCAGCGCAGACCAGCAGAAGATGGCAACCCACATCTGGCCCAACGCGATCCTGTCCAGGCCGGGCTGCATTGTTTTTTCGATGCGCAGGCTTTCGGCCGGGCTACTGAGGTTGGTTAACTCATAGCCAGTGGCGGGTTCCAGCAACTTATAGAACAGGACAATGGTGGCAGGCCGGTTGGAGGTGAAGAAATCTATAGAAAACACATCGCGTTCGGAAGCACGAATGAACTCAACCGAGTCGTAGTTGGAAACGGATAGCGAGGGATCACCATATGATGTCATACGAAGTTGAATGCCCAAGACCAGAACAAGGGCAATAACTACATGGTTCCATTTGAGGATTCCGCGCCACCCTGCCGGGCTTTCTTTGCCAGTAAAAGGCAGTTGTTGTTCACCAGTGAGGCCTCGTAATCCCACATAAAGTAATACGCTACTCAAAACGGGAACCAGCCATGCGACCCGAAACAAGCCCTGTTCGATAAAGACTGTTTGCAAGAGGACTGCGGCAATCGCAATTCCAATAACGATCAGGGAAAGCTGTCTCTTCCGATCATATTTGCGGGCGAGCCCCACCCCAAGCAGGAGCAAGGCAGCACCCATCCCAAAGCCATTCAGCATATAGGTCAACCAGCGTGTGGGGCGGTTGCGAGCTAATAGATCGACATACTGGGCATAGATCGTCAGGTTGGGATCGTACCAATCTATCGCCCTGGTGATGGCAGTCAGGGCGACGAGTACCAAGCCAGCCAGGGCAGCAGCCCATATGCCCCGTTCGACATATTTCTGCCGGGGACGGTCCTTATATATGAAGACAAGTAGCCCCAAACCGAAAGCAGGCAGCAACAATATGTGGCGCAGCCAATACCAAAGGCGCAGGGCCTGGTCGTTGAAGACGTACCCCAAAACAAGCTCAAGGATGAGGGCAAGGCAATAAATACTGAAAGCAAGGCCCAAATATAGCCAGTGTAGCTCTTTTGAAAATAAGTAATTGCGCAGACTTGCCAGAGCAAATCCAAATACGAGTAAAGCGGCAAAAAGCTGGAGGAATCCCATTTGAAATACGGCGAGATTCTACCAACAAAACTCAGTCTTGTTTTGGTTTGACACAATCCTCAAGCTGCTCTAAACTGCCCACATATTGACTATGCGCAAAGCTCTGGAGGCATAGAACTATGACAGACAGTATTGGTATCGCTCACATCACATCAGAAACCCCACTTATCCCGGCAATCAACGCCTGGCGTTATTTCCTGGAAGACCAGGGGCGCTCCCCACACACTATCAAAGCCTTTATTGGTGATCTCAACCTGCTAGCAGATTATCTGGCCCCCGACAAAAACCTCGGAAGCGTTCAAACCAACGACCTGAACAACTTCCTGGATTGGTTACAGAATGGCCGCGGCGTGCCGTGCAGCCCCAAAACCCTGTCGCGGCGCATCACTTCCACCAAATCCTTTTTCCGCTGGCTGCAGGCCAATGGCGCCATATTGGCCGACCCTGCCGAAAAAGTGGTTTCCAAATCAGTACTCAGCCCCCTTCCGGATGCATTGGATGCAAACGAGATACAGGCAGTGCTGGAAGCTGCCGACAAACACCGCCATGCCCCCAAGGCTGATGCACGTCCCTACGCGCTGGTCAAGCTCTTGCTGGACACAGCCATCAAAAAGAGTGAAACACTCGGGCTGACGACCAACCACGTTGAACTGGAAGGCGCCAATGGCCCTTTCATCTTTGTGCGTTATGCCAACCCACAACACCGCTATAAGGAACGCAAGATAACGGTCAGTGATGAATGGGTGGAAGCCTACAAGGAATACAGTAACCAGTACGACCTCAGCGAAAAACTGTTCCCCTGGTCGCAACGCCGTTTGGAATACATCCTGGAGGACATTGGTAAAGAAGCCGCGCTGGAAAATCAACTCTCCTTCCTGATGTGTCGCTGGAGTAGCGCCTTAGCAGCCTACAATGCGGGCACAGACCTCGACAGTATTCGACAAGATTTGGGCGTGTCAAAGATCCAGTTCCGCGAGATCAAGATGAAGCTGCAAAGGTTAGCAAAAGGGAAATAGTTAGCCTCCACGAAAATCGAGAAACGAGAATCCAAAATTTGGATTCTCGTTTTAATTTCATGAGCCGGGATTATTAAATAATGACTTGGGGGAAGCCTCGCTCACTTTTGTATATTACTCTCCTGCATTGCTGCCCAGCGGCTGGCCTTCGCCTTTCCATTCGAAGAGGGAACCATCATAGACGGCCACATTGTCATGGCCGCTCACAAGATAAGCGACAGCGTTCACAGTAGCGGCAATACCCCCGCCGCAATAGGTAATAATCTGCTTGCCGGGTTTAGCTTCCGGGAGCTGGGCGTCCAGTTCGTCTTGCGATGGGAAGCTTTCCAAACCGGCCTCAAAATTTAGAAGCGGCACACAGGTGGAGCCAGGAATATGCTCCTGGTCGTGCCAGTCCTGTGGCAGCGCATCCTGCACTTCGACCTCAAGTTTTTCACCGGCAGCTTGCACGTCCTGCATGCTGGCCCACATGGCCTTATTAAAAGTCGGTGTGAACTCGGCCGGCTCGTACTTGTTCTCGCCCGTTTCCAGCTCCCCACCAGCGGCCTGCCAGGCGGCCAAGCCGCCGTCCATGATGCGCACATTCTGCACTCCAGCATAACGCAGTATCCACCAGGCACGGGTGGCATTGGGGATGAGATGGGGGGCATAGACCACAACCTCGGAATCGTTGCTGATGCCCATTTTGCCAATTCCCCTGGTCAGCATCGTATCCGTTGTCATCATGTATTCATATTCGCTGAGCGGATCGGAGAAAACCTGGTGGTCAAAAAAAGCCGCGCCGGGGATATGCCCGGCCTGGTACTGCTTACGTGCACCAGGCATTTTAGCTGCTTCTTCGGGGCTCATACCCAAATAAAATTCGATCTTGGCGTCATAGATGCGTAGATTGGGGTCACCGAGCTTGCTAAGTAATTCCTCGGCTTCAATAAAGATATCTTTGCGTTCCATCCTAGATACTCCTCCGTTCGCTACTCACTTGGTAATGTAATTTATACAACAAATATTATTGGGATTATAGTATGTCGCTGATGTATTTATCCACCAATCCCCAAATATGCCATCAACGCCACGATAAGCGGTGCAATTGCCAGGGCCGGCAGGAAGTTCCCCACACGGATGGAGCGAATCTCCAGCAGGCTGCTGATAGCCAGGCCCAGGAGCAACACGCCACCTACAGCCGTCATGTCGGCGACCATAGCATCGGTGATGAAGACCGAGGCTGCCGTGGCGGAAAGGCTGAGGCCACCTTGAAAGACCAGGATGACGATTACCGAAAACAAGACGCCCACACCCAAACTAGAGGCGAAGGCCAGGGCTGCAAAACCATCCAGCACGGATTTGATAGCTAACAATTCGTAGTCCCCCGTCAGGCCATCCTGGATAGAACCGAGGATGGTCAGGGGGCCGATGCAGAAAACCAGCGATGCGGTCAGGAAACCTTTGATGAAGTTGCTGCCTTCGGTCTCGCCATCACCACCCGCAAAGCGCTCCTCCAGCCAGGCGCCCATCTGCTGCAAACGCATCTCAATGCGCCACCACTCCCCCAGCACACCTCCAATCAACAAACTCAGCAAAACAACAATGGCGTTGTTGGAAGTGGAGAACATCTGGATGCCGATAGCAGCCGTAAAAAGCCCCAACCCCGCGATCACCGTTGTACGCACGCGTTCGGGCAGGCGCGCCCCAAACAGCAGGCCCAATGTACCACCGACCAACACGGTAGCGATGTTGATGAATGTGCCAGTCATGACTCCCCGGCTTGAGCCTGAATGGTCTTAACGACTTCACCATGGTGCAGGATAATGAATTCCACCCCGGATTCCCCGGAGATCTCATTCGCTACGGCTTCAAGGAAGTCGAGGTTGGTATGGCCGTCTTCATCCACGGCCATACCCAAGATAATGGCATCAATTGGATACTCATCAAGCACTTCGCGCAGTACCTCGCGAAAGACGCCCTGTTTAACAATGGCTTTGGCCGTCACGCCTTCTTTGGCAGCGCGCTCCTGGGCCATGGCCAAAATGAATTCACCCAAACCTTCCAATTCATGAGCCAGATCCACCAAAACCCCGGAAGATGCCTGGTTCAAGAATTCTATATTGGTGACATTCAGGAAAAGTATGTCGGCATTGCGTTCTTTGGCTATGCGAACTGCACCATCCTGGTTGGGATAGCTGCGTTTGCCGCCGCGGGTGGGAGCAAGTATGGTTGTCATGGGTTTGCGCTCCTCCTCTAAAATCGTATCAACAGCCAGACGAAGCCCGCCAGCAGTGTGAGAAAGGTGACAGGTAAGCCGACTTTGAGAAATTCAAGAAATGAGATGGGTGTATCCGCCTGATTGGTGATTCCTGCCGTAACCAGGTTGGCTTCAGCACCAATCAAGGTACCGTTGCCGCCCATAGCCGCTCCCATCGAAAGCGCATAGTACAGCACCTTGCTGTTGGCCCCAGGAATGGAGCCGCTCAGGAATTCGACGATGGGCAGCATGGAGGCTGCCAGGGGGATATTGGCGATCAATATGGATAGCGTGCCCGTGCCAAAGACGATGACAAAGATGCCCAGAGGGAGGCTATCGCCGATGACATCTGCCATCCAGGCAGCGGCAAAGCCGATGAGGCCGACCTCCTGTACTGCGCCAACGACGATGAACAAGGCCATGAAGAAGACCAGGGTTGTCCAGTCCACGGCTTGGATGGTAGAGTGAATGTCTGGGCGCAGCCAGATCAACAATACCGTGGCACCGATCAAGGCGGGGACAGCAGGGACAATGTGGAAATTCTCGCCCAGCACGAAACCGATGAGGACGCCTACAAAGACGATGCCTGCTTTCCAGAGGGCACCGGGGTCTTTGAGTTCAGCATTCTTTTCGAGGGTAGCGTAGAGGGTTTCGGAAATGCCTCCAGCGTGCTTGCGCCACTCGGCCCGGTAATGCCAGAGCACATAGGCGGCCATGAGGATCAGGGCCACGGTCACACCCACCGTCTGGTTAATCAGGAAATCCGTGAAGCCGATATCGGCATAGGCGCCGATGAGGATATTGGTAGGCGTGCCGATGAGAGTGGTAATGCCGCCGACATTGGAAGCCAACACTTCGGGGATGATCAAGGCAAGGGGGTTGATGCCCAGGGCCAGACCGATCTGGATGCTGATAGGCGTCATCAGGAGCATGGTGGTGAAGTTATCCAGTAAGGCCGAGGCCACGACGGTAACGGCCATGAGGATGAGCACCAGCAGCCAGGTGCGGCCGCGGCTGAGACGATAAGCCTGGAAAGCGGTCCACTGGAAGATGCCCGTACGCTCGATGATGGCCACGATGATCATCATGGCCATCACCAGGAAGATAACTTCCCAATTGATGAATTCCAGGGCATGTTCAAAGTCGACGATGTACCAACTGGGGGCAAAGATGTTGACAACGTGGCTCATGACCATGACCATCGAAAAGCCAAACAACGCGGCGGTGGTGCTGGCCACCAGTTCAAAGGCGATGAGGGCCAACACTGCCACGAAGATGACAGCGGCAGCCCAGAAGCCGGGGGTCACGCGACGCTCAAGGGTCAATTCGCCAAGATTAAGTACGCGGGACGTTTCCAGGTCATTGAGAGTATCGCTATCTAATGTAATCGTTTGGGACTGGTAGTGGGCACGAGTGATGTGAACTTCCAATCCAGAAGCTGGGATTGTATTTAGTTCTAATAGATAAGAACCATCCTCGTGGCTTTCTGCCTCACCCAGCGGCGTTTCGCCACCAATTTCAAAACCCTCCACGACAGCTACCGCAATCGGTTGACCCTGGGGATCCAATAGATAACCAGAGATTATGAATTTATCCATGCCCCCCTGGTTTAAGCTGCTCGCCGTGGCCAGGTTGGTCATCAACAACCAAATCGTGATGCTCAAACCAAAGACCAATAAACCACGGTACTTCTTCAAGAAATTCATGCTTTTCACTTCATCCAATATATTTAGCCAAACGTCCCGTATTATACCGAAGGTCGCTTTGCATTTCGGCAAGCATCTCCTATAATTAAATCAACACGTTTCAGAAAGGGATGATATGAAAACCTGGGAGGCCATTCTGGTCGGTATACTCACCAGCTTACTAGCAAGCGGACTGCTGCTCTTTATCAACAGTCCCCCACGCGGCGAACCTGTAGAATTGTTGCCGCCCCCCACACCCGCAGCCATTATGGTGCACGTCTCGGGTGCAGTGAATAAGCCCGATATCTACGCCCTGCCGCATGACAGCCGCGTGCAGGATGCTATAGATGCTGCAGGCGGCCTGCTACCGGAGGCGGACGCACAGGCACTCAACCTGGCCGCAGTCTTGGACGATGGAGTACAGTTACGCATACCCAGTAAGACAGAAAGCGCCGCAGCACCCCCTGTAGCCAGTTCGCCGTTGACCAGCAGTATCCAGAGTAATGATGGGCTGATCAATATCAACACAGCCACACAGGAGCAATTGGAAAACCTGCCCGGCATCGGTCCGGCCAAAGCGCAGGCGATAATTGATTACCGCGAACAAAACGGCGATTTCGGCGATATTCGTGACATCCAGAACGTGACCGGGATCGGGCCAGCGACATTTGAAAATCTGCGCGACCTGATCTCGATTAGCGATTAAACTATTCCCCTATGGAATACCACGGCCTTCTAACCCGCTACGGAGCGCTACTCGATTTACCCGAGCATACCCAAACCGTCTCTTTGCACGAAGGTAATACCCCGCTGATTCCCGTGCCACGGCTGGCAGAGGAGATGGGCGGTGGATTCGAGTTATTCGTAAAGTATGAGGGACTTAACCCCACCGGCTCCTTCAAAGACCGGGGCATGACAGCGGCCATCGGGGAAGCGGCTGGTCGCAAAGCCCAGGCAGTGATCTGCGCCTCAACGGGCAACACGGCGGCCAGCGCGGCGGCCTATGCGGCGCGTGCCGGTTTGCGGGCTATTGTGCTTATCCCGCAAGGCAAAGTGGCGGCGGGCAAACTGGCCGGGGCTGTGGCTTATGGCGCACAAGTGGTGCAAATCGATGGTTCCTTTGACGATGCCCTTACCCTGGTGGTGAAGATCACCGAGAAACACCCCATTGCGCTGGTCAACTCCATCAACCCTTACCGTTTGGAAGGACAAAAGACGGGGGCATTTGAGATCTGTGACACGCTCGGTAAGGCCCCTGACTGGCTGTGTTTGCCGGTGGGCAATGCGGGTAATATCAGCGCTTACTGGTTGGGCTTCCGGCAATACAATGAGGAAAAATCCACTGGTCTCCCTAAATTACTCGGTGTGCAGGCCGCCGGTGCCGCCCCATTAGTCTTAGGACACCCGATTGATAAACCAAGCACCGTGGCGACTGCCATCCGCATCGGTCGTCCGGCGCGTGGCGAACAAGCCCTGACTGCTGCCGAGGAATCGGGGGGCCGCATCATTGCTGCCACAGACGACGAGATATTGGCGATGCAACGCCGCCTGGCCGGCGAAGGTATCTGGGTGGAACCGGCCTCTGCCGCCGGGCTGGCCGGGTTGGAAAAGGAAATTAACGCGGGTACACTAGACCCAACAGGCAAACAGATCGTGGCCGTTTGCACAGGACATGGCCTCAAAGACCCCGACATCATTACCGCTAACATGCCCAAACCGGAACTCGTCCCCACCAGCCTGGAAGCCTTGGAAGAAGTAATACTGGCACAATAGAAGTCCCTGTTCGAGTGAGTAGAGGAGGATGAGGTGAAAGCAGGATTTGAGGATAAACACAGTCTCACCACAGACGTCATCCTGGTCGTGAAGGGTGCGGGGGAGCAAAAACTGGATGCTACTCTAGGCTCTTTCCTCGATGGGTTCTTGAAAGCTGTGCGCGGTTACGACCCCGATGCGGTCATCAATATCGGCCCGGAAAGCAAAATCTTCAAAGATTATGACTACACTCCGGCATTCAAAGATGAAGAGTGGGAACAGACTGCCGTTGAAGTGCTGCTCGAATACAAAGAAGAGGACGAGGACACAAACAAAGATGGGGAGAAGTCGGATGATGCCGAAGGTCGCTTCCGCCGTATCTGGATCAAAGAAGCTTATTGGGAACCAAGGCTGGGGCTGCCGGGTGCTTTCCGATCACTTTTTCATGAATGGCGCTTGACCTCCTATGCACTCGTCAAACTCCTCGAGAAAATCTTCTTTCCCTGGCAGGATGACCTGGTTAAGAATGATGACGGGCTTGGCTATACACGCAGCTATCACCCCAGGAACAATAGCAAACACTCCACCTGGGCTTATTTCTTTTATTACCTGCTGGCCTATGCGGTCATCTTGCTCTTCCTGAGTTTCACAGGGGTGTGGGGGAACCCACTCATTCAATCGGCACTTGAGATCCCGCGCTCAGCAGGGAACTTGCCCCCTTTCTTAGCTTCACCAATCAGTCACGTGACGGCTTTGGCCGGACTGGCAATTTGGGCTTCCCTCGCCAGCGCCCTCAGGGCAAGACGCAATCGAAAGATAGAAGAGAGTGGAAAACCCTTACCGCGCATGCCCGGCCTCGGCAATTGGCTGTTAATAGGTCTGGTTGTCGCTCTCTTCCTGGAACCATTAGCTTACATCGCCTGGCTAAGCGTGTATGCTGTGGTTTTCGTTATCAGCAACCTATTAGCGCGGCGTATTGCCTGGAACCAGCGCCCTGATTTTTATACGGACGCACCATTGCACTACCAGCCTGATGAGGATGAGAAAAGGCTGTACCGTCGAAACAACCGTATCTCCCTGATCAGCCAGTTGCTCTATCGCATGCTAGTAACCATTGCTCTGCCCATTGCAGTGACCCTGCTGGGCCTGGCAAAGATATTCTTAATCCTCAATATCTTTGGGGACCTGGGCACACGTATCAATACAACGCTCTCTAATATCATCACGCAGACCTTTGGTGATGTAACAGCCTATGCGGTTGATCCCGCAGCTGCGTCAAAGGTGCAGAATGTGGTTGAGGAAGAGATGCGCACATTCGGCGATTTGACACGTAAAGGCCAAGACGAGGCATTTGTAAACAATATACATATTTTTGCCCACTCGCAGGGAACCCCCATCACCTTTGAAGTGCTTTTCCACAAACTCCCCAAAAGGCTTTTCAAGAAAATCAATACCTACATCACTATCGGCAGCGTGCTTAACCTGCACCATCTGGTCAACGAAGTGCTGGACGACAATTTCTGGAGCCGCTTTCCACCTGCCGAATATCCCGAACCACAGGGGCGTTTTAAGTGGTTTAACTTCTGGAACTTCACAGACCCTATCACGCAGTTCACCGGATTGGAAGCCTATCGGCAAGATGTCCTGTGGATCGGAGAGGATGGCACAAGCATACGCAAATATTACGATGGCACGGCCAGAGTGGATTATTCAAAAGCCAGCCCATTCAGCATTAAGACACGCGACTCCCTGCTGAAAAACCATAGTGAATATTGGGGCAATGCCGATGAGATACACACTCCCTTTATCGAGCGTATTTTCTACCCACCAGGTACACGATGGATCCCCGATGCGTGGGCTTCGGAAGAGATCAAATTCAAACACGAACATCGCAAACTTGGCGGCTACCATATGAATGTGATGAATGTGGAGGAAATTGAGAACCCGGAGGCAGCACCCGAGCAGCGGGAGTTTTCACGGCGAAGCCGAAATCATTTCTTATGGCTCAGCGCAAGCTGGCTGCTGCTCGCTTCTCTAGCCAGTGCACTGTTCTATTTCGCGGGAAGCAGGTTAGCTTTCTGGGTTAATGGCGGTCGCCAGGGCTTGCTGGGAATGGCAAATAGTACCGGCACTTGGCTGGGTCGATTGCTACCAATGAATGCTACCGAAGCCCTGTCCGATTTATGGGGATCGATAAGTAACTTTTACCTGGATCAAGAAATCATCAACGGGATTGGCCTGGCAGTGCTGACTTGGGCTGTACTCTCAGGCTTGTTCCAGATCATTCCTGTCTCCAAGATAATTGGTTTTATCTTTCCTCAAAAAAAGATACAATTCTTTGACCCAGACAAAGCAAAAACGATTCTGGAAGAACGAAGGAAGGACTCATGAAACTCTTCCGTTTTGATGCAGATATCGGCCAGCCGATTGAGCTTTATGACAGCAAAGGTCTCACCATCACACGCATCATCGAACCTACAGATTGTCACGTTTCAACAGTATGCATGCATATTGAACCCAAAGGTGTTGTTGGTTTCCACCAGGCCGTTTACAGACAGCTTTTTATGGTGGTTAACGGTGAAGGCTGGGTTACCGGAGATGACCAGGAACGCCATCCGATCAAGGCTGGCCAGGCGGCCTTATGGGAAGCCGAGGAATGGCATGAGTCGGGCAGCGATAGCGGCATGATGGTCTTTGTGGTGGAGGGAGACGAAATTAGGCCAGAGGATTTCCTGGCCCCAGTTTAATCAGCGAGCGCCTCAGATAGTAACTGGATGGCAGTAGCCACACTCTGGGCTTGCTCCACTTCAGGGTTAAGGGCCGTCAATGCCACTGCCGCCAATGGTTTCTCAGTTTTTACAATCGCTATCGCTTCAATCATTGTCTCGAGCGTAAGTCCATCGGGGGTGAGATAGTCCGTTCCCGGCACCACGCTGGGGTCCAGCACATCCACATCAAGATGCAAGTAAACTTCATCCACATCCTGGAAATGATATTCAGCCACAATTTCTGTGCGACCGTTCTGCACATCTTCAGGGTTCAAATAACTAACGGGGGTGCTGTTTAATAGCTCTTTTTCTTTGGGGTCAAGGTCACGCACGCCCAGCATGATGACATGATTTTCATCAATGGGCTTCAGGGGTAAGTCTGTGCGCAAACTCTCCAGGCCATAACCCGTCAGGCAGGCCAGTGGCATACCGGGCAAAAAGCCAGTTTCACTGATCTCCGGCGTGTTGAAATCCCCATGCGCATCGAACCAAGCAACGCCAGTCGGCTTATTTGGAATTGAGCGCTGCAAACCTGCGTTGATGCCCAGCGACAACATACAGTCGCCACCCAAAACCACGGGCAGTTGTCCGGCTGTTACAGCGGTTTCAACAGCTTCAGCAACAGCATTGTTGATCTGGGCGAAATGGCCGAGCAAATCATCCCCTGACAATTCAAGCTCAATACGCTCTTGAGAAGCAACCTTTACCCCTTTCTGGAAAAGAGCATCGAGCAGGCCGCTAGCCAATAAGGCATCCGGGGCGGCACCCATGCCCGTGTTGTACTTGTTCTGGTTGTAAGGAACTGCAATAAGCGCCAGGTCCAAACTATCCCCCTAAGCCCATTGACACAGCAAAGGAGCGCATGGCCTCGATGTGTTTCTTCGGAGTATCCAGGCCGATGTACATGGTGTTGAGCGTGAAGTGCGTGGCTCCTACCTTCTGCCATTCCTCGAGGCTGGCTTTCCAATGCTCGGGGTTACCATCCCCATAACGGAGACGCGCTTCTATGCCCACATCCTCGCGGCTGCGCCCTGCGGCTTCAAGGTGGCGGTCAATGGCATCTAACGCCGGTTGGGCCTCTTCTGCCTTGCGGTAATTGGGGAACCAGCCATCACCAATCTCCCCTACGCGCCGCAAGACATTCTTATGATGACCGCCGAACCACACGGGGATACTGCCTTTGGGCGGTAGCGGATTGAGGCCTGCATCCGGGATGCTATGCCATTCGCCTTCATAGGTCACCAAAGGCTCGGCCCACAACTTACGCATGACCTCGACCTGCTCCTCGATACGCTTGCCACGGTTACTGAAATCCTCATTAAGAGCCTGGTACTCGACCGCGTTCCAGCCCGTGGCCACACCCAGCCGGAAACGTCCCTCAGACAGCACGTCCAATGTGGCAGCCTGCTTAGCAACCAGGGCTGTCTGGCGCTGGGGCAGGATGATGATGCCGGTCACGAACTCAATCTTAGAGGTGAAACCGGCAATGAAACTGAAAAGTATGAATGGGGATAGGAATGCGTCTTCGTGGGTGTAGGGGCCTTGCCAACCGCCGGGACGCTCGGGGTTGGCTCCCAGCACGTGGTCGTAAGCCAATACGTGGCTGTAGCCAAGGTCCTCAGCGGTTTGGGCAAAGTCCTTTATGGCAGCGGGGTCGCTGCCGAACTCATTCTGCGGGTAGATGATACCGATATTGTTCATCGCTCAAAACGTTTCACCAGCATCCAGGCTGAAGGCAGCAGGATAGCAGCCAGGGCGATCTTGACCACTTCTCCGGGAATGAAAGGCAGCAAGCCACCAGACAGGGCGGTTTGAAAACCAAATAGTACCGTCAGCCAGGCAACACCAACTATAAAAATAATCACGTCGCCTACGAAAAAAGCAAATAAGGCAGGCAACCAGCGGCGGTCAAAACCATGTTCAGCCAGATAACCCACCACGAAGGCAGCCACGACAAAGCCAGCCAGATAACCAGCCGTAGGCCCGGCCAATACGGCGACGCCACCAGTACCCCCAGCGAAGACCGGTGCCCCCAAAGCGCCTTCGGCCAGATACAACAACACGCTAGCAGCCGCACGGCGCGCCCCAAAAGCAGCCCCCAACAAGAGCACGCCAAGCGTTTGGCCCGTGATGGGGACGGGGGTAAATCCTAGCTGCACACTGACCTGGGCCAGCAAAGCGATGAACACGCTGCCCAAAACAACTAACACAATATTGGTCAGCCAGCTCGGCTGGGTCAAACGACGGGTCAGGTTTGGGACAAGAGCTTCTTGCATAATAGTATCCTCACGATCTCTTCTGAGTTTTTACAAATAGATAAACACTTTCAGGGGCTGACGTTACGCAGTGATCTTTGTTTCTGAATAATCCAGAACATACCCGCAGCGACCAGCAGGATGACAACGCCCTGCACCACGTACATATCGTTATTGATCCACGGCCCGTGGTTCATAAAATACCATTGCCGCGGGAACTCAAATTCACTGCCGCTCAAAGTGCCAAAGTGGATAAAGGTCTTGGAAGTCAATATACCCACAACCGCCAGGCCCCAATAGAACCAACGCGGCCAGCGCAGATCATTGACCGCCAGTGCCGTGAAGGCCACAAAGAAGGGCAACACGTTGACCAAATGACGCGTCTCGGAGTCCAGGGTAAGCACAAGGTGCATGAGCATGAAGAGCGACATGCCCAGACCAAAACGGTGGATCTGCTTTGCGAAGCGCCTGAAAAAGAAGACCGTCAGTAAAACAAAGGGGCCGAAGTAAACAATGTGGGCCAGCAAAAAGATCAGGGGGCGATTGATCGTGTCCAGCGAGAGACGTGTGAAGTACCAGGCATAACCCAGGCCACCAGGCTGGCTAAAGGTGGTCACTACCCAGCGAAGTCCCAGGAAAATGACAACCCCCAATAGCAGCCAGGGCCACTTCAATTGCCGGAAGTAGGAACGGAAGTCGAAGAGGGACTTACTGTCCAGCGCGTAGAAGAACAGTAAAAACACAAAGACCAGCCCCAGGGGAATGCTCAACCACACTGTAGGTCTATAAATCGCCAGGCCGAAATCTGGATAACGACCTTCGATGAAATGATAGTAAATCACTGCAAACAGCCACAAAAGGCTAAGAGCCAGGGCCGCCCACAGGTTGAGTCGCCAAGGGGCAGAAGCGCTTCCCGTATCTTGTCGCGGAAAAGCCAGCAAGATCAATATACCAATGACCATCAAGGGCCATGTAAAGGCCGCGGCCACCAATAACAGCAGCATGGCCCAGCGCCAGTCTTTGAGATAGAAGTAAAGCGCCAGCATGCCAAGTGTAATCGCCAGAGCATCCGTCAATACGGGGTAAAAGAACATCTGCTTAAGAAAAGCATAATTCAGGTACAGGCCGATGAAGGCCAGCCAGCGTGTGCGGATGTTGAGTTTCAACTCATCAGCGATCTTGCTCCACACATAAAGCCCCAACAGCAAAACGGCGATGTTAAATATCTGAAAACCCAGAATGGCATTCTCGCGGCTGAGTTCAACGCCGGATAGCCGCAACCCAAGGTGCACAATGGTGCTGGGCAGAATCCGCTGAATGTTGAATTCAAACAACTGGTTGACGACCACTTCTTTGTAAAAGTTCATGGCTACGTCACCATAGATACCGCCGTCCCAACCAAAGCCACGCCCAATACTGATCAACTCACCCCATAGTGTTTTCCCGACACCGAATAGAAAGACTAACAGCATCATCAGGCGGTCATGGAACTTGCTGTCGACCAACAACTCGGTGCGGCGCTCAAGTTGAGCTGCTCCAAAGCTATGCCATGTTGCTACTAACGCGTAGATCACCAAAGCAAGCGCCCATAAAGCAAATGGCCCCAGGCGGGAGACATAAGCCGCGACTTGCAGGTCATTCCGGGCACCCCAGGCATAAGCGATGCCGATCAGGCCCAACAGCACGAACCCTACAAACAGGACAATGGCCGTCCAGAAATTGGTGCTGTTTTGCAGCCATTGGTTAAATGCATCGATGGGACGCGAAACCAACCGAACGCCTCGCTTGGTAGCAATCATCAACCCTGCCATAATTCCGGCAAGCACCAAGGCACCTGCGACGAGCACAAAACGGGAGCGGGACAGACCCAGCAACCAGGCATTCTTGGGGTCTCCTGGAAGCAACACTAGATAGAGGAATATACCCAGGGCCAGGATGAGGCCAAGGCTAAAGAACCGTTGGAACTGCTCACGCCCTAAATCAGATTTCATCTGCTTCCTTCGAAACCAAACAATGTTCGCATCCCTCAATTTTACCGCTGGCATTAGAATAACGGGGTTATGCAAGTCATAGTGCGTGTCCCTGCCACCAGTGCCAACCTCGGTCCCGGCTTCGATTGCCTGGGTCTGGCTCTTGACCTGTGGAATGAAACCAGCTTCTCCCTGACGGGCCAAGGGCTTTCAATAAATGTTGAGGGTGAAGGTGAAGGAAAACTCAGTCTGGACCACAGCAACCTAATCGTCCAAGCTGCACAGCACTACTATAGCTTTGTTGGCCAAGAACTCCCCACCGACATAACCATCCACTGTCAAAATCACATCCCCCTCAGTTCCGGCCTGGGCTCCAGCGCGGCGGCCGTGCTCACCGGCCTGCTGGGAGCCAATGCACTGGCAGGCAACCTACTCAGCCAGGAAGAAGTCCTTAATCTCGCCATTGAATTGGAAGGCCATCCCGATAACGTTGCGCCTGCTTTGCATGGTGGCCTGTCTCTATCAGCTCCCGATGGTAAAGCAAATATTAGTAAACAAATTAACGTTCACCCATTCCAGATTGCCATCGTATTGCCGGAAGTAAAGCTTTCCACCCAGGATGCGCGCAACGCCCTCCCCCCAAGTGTGGGTATGAGTGATGCTGTATTCAACCTGTCACACACAACGCTGACCGTTGAAGCCTTACGCAATGGCGACCTGGAGTTACTCAGTCAAGCCATGCAGGACCGCCTTCACCAGCCTTATCGCCTGCCGCTTATCCCCGGCGCGGCAGAAGCCATCCAGGCGGCCCAAAATACTGGGGCAGCCGCAGCACTTTCTGGTGCAGGCCCCAGCGTGATCGCTTTTGCAGAGGGAAATGTTGATGCGGTGGCCGAAAGGATGCAATCCGCTTTTACAGATAAAGGAATCGCGTCAAGGAAATTCACGTTGGGGATTGCAGCAAAGGGCGCAACAATAAAGCAAACATAAGGGCGACCGGCAATTTCAAAACCAACTCCGTGCCTCTGTGGTTTATATCGTTTCAACACAAAGACACGAAGAGCACGAAGCTACACAAAGCAATCTGTGTTTATCAGTATTTATCTGTGGTTCCCCCTACAACTTCGGCAAGACGATTGATTCTTGCTTCTGGTATTTACCCTTCTTATCAGCGTAAGAGATCTCGCACTCTGCATCCGCCTCAAAGAACAACACCTGCGCCAGACCTTCATTGGCATAGATCTTGGCGGGTAGTGGGGTGGTGTTAGAAATCTCCAGGGTTACAAAACCTTCCCATTCAGGCTCAAAGGGTGTCACGTTGACTATGATGCCGCAGCGGGCGTAAGTGCTTTTACCCAGACAGACTGTCAATACCGAACGCGGGATGCGAAAATACTCCACCGTGCGGGCAAGTGCAAAGGAGTTGGGCGGAATGACACATACGTCGCCTTTAAAATCCACCATTGAATCCGTGTCAAAATTCTTGGGGTCTACCACCGCCGAGAACACATTAGTAAAAATCTTAAACTCATCTGCCACGCGCACGTCATAACCATACGAAGACACCCCGTAAGAGATGACACCATCACGCACCTGGCTATCCACGAAAGGCTCGATCATGCCTTGTTCCTGCGCCATCTTACGTATCCAATGATCAGGTTGTAAACCCATCACTCCGCCTCCAAAAAATAATTTCGATTATTGTAACCTTCAAATCATTGCTAATTTCATTAGGATGCATCGCTGCGCCCCAACACGGTTACCTTTATTGGCCAAGGCAAAAGGCAACCAACGTCAATTGACCCGGGCGCACTTCAACACGCTGTTCGCGATAGCCGTTTGCCACCGTGCTCACCATGTATTCACCAGGCAATACGTCCCCTGCAACAAAGATTTCTCCCCAACGGGGGTCGGGGTTCATTATGTCGCTGGCATAGGGTTCCAAGAAAAAGGTGCGCGGTTCGTCTTCAGGCTCGTCAAATTCCGGGGAGAGATAGTCCACTTCAACGGTACCGGGACGGACCAGTTCGCCTTCCAGGTTGATGACATACCCGGCCAACATGCCTAACTCCAGGTCATCTTCCGTAAAACGGGGGGCCAACCATAACTCAGGGTTGGCTGTGTTTTCAAAGCTGTTCTCGCCCAGCCGCACCTCAAAGTGCAAGTGGCTGCCCAGGGCAATGCCACTGGCACCCACCACCCCGATCTGCTCCCCAACCTCTACCTCATCCCCCTCTTCCACCAACACCTCGGAGAGATGTCCGTACAAGGTGTAGACCGGCTCATCCCAAAAATCGAATTGGTGCTCGATGACCACCAGGAAACCATAATAATTGCGATACGGCCCGGCCGTGCCATCAGCATCATCGCCCGCCCGCACCACCGTGCCGTTGGCAGCAGAGAGTACAGGGGTGCCTGTGGAGTTTACGAACTCTACCCCGGTGTGCGGCTCAAGTTGACCTCCGGCAGTGCCCCCATAACGATAGGCAACGTCCACGTAATCGCGTCCTGCCGGGGAGATAGGGCGCGCTAGCGGAAACTCCACAGACACAATAGCAGAACCGGGTTCGCAGAAATGGTATGCGAGTGTGGGGTTTGGTTCGGGGACGGTTGCTGTTGGGACCGGAGGAAGAGGCGGATCAATAGCCTGCTCTGGTGGGATTTCAGTTTCAGGAGGCACAAAGGTCACCGGAGGCGGGCTACGCTCCGGTGTTGGGGTAACGGGCAAATTACAGGCTACCAATAAAAAGGCCAGTGCCCCCACCAAAATGTATTTGGGCAGCATTAAAGTTGGAAACCGCCGCGGTCCTGCATAGTGTTGTTCACTCGAGCAATCAATTCGTCGGAACGTTTTTCCAGGCTTTCAAGGGCTGCTAGCATTTCTTCGGCGGTATCCTTATCCTTCAATGAAGTCAGGTTGATGCGCACATTCAGGCCGGAGGCCGTAAGGCCGGCACGCGCCATCAGCGCCCCACTGCCCGCGTCCGTCACTGCATTGGTGTTACCCTTTTCTACTGCCTCGGCTGCTAACTCAATGACTTCCAAACATTTACGCGCCGTGTCCAACGGCACTTCAGCGGCTTTCAGCGTGGCTGCCTGGATGGCTTGACTGCGAGCCGCTTTTTCTTCTTCACTATCCTTGGGCAAACGAAATGCATCCATAACCGCTGTGAAAGCCGCCGCATCGGCATTGATGGCCGCGCTTAGGTCACTGCGCAAGCCATCAGCTTTCTCAACGATGGCCTGCATGTCTGCTTCCACATCGGCATATTTCTTTTTGCCCACGGTCACGCGGCCCATCATGGCTACCAGAGCCGCCCCCATGGCACCCGATTGCGCCGCGGCGGAACCGCCACCGGGCACGGGTTCGCTGGAGGCCAGTTCTTCGATGAAATCTTCGCCGTCTGAAGCCTCAAAACCCATGCGCACTTCCAGCACCTGGTCGGGCTCAAAGTCATCCAGTTGTAAATACCATTGGGCGGCATCCAGCATGGCTTCCTGGGGGATCAAGCCAATAAGCTCACTCTTCATGATGCCCACGCCGTAGCGTTCCGCTTCACGGCGGATCAACTCCACCACGCGGAAAACAGGTGTTTTACGGTAATTAGTCAGGTTCATGGATACCTGCGCCCAGCCATCCACTTCAAAGCCTGCCCCTTTTACATAGGCCAGCCCACCCGAGGAATGCCGCACAGCCTTGGCGATCTCCTTGGCAATCGAAACGTCCTTGGTATTGAGAAATACATTATAGGCAACCAATGGGGCACGTGCCCCGATAACCGTGCCGCCTGCCTTGCCCACTGTGCTAGGGCCATAATCCGGTGCGCGCTCAGGCCTGCTACCCAGTTCTTCTTTTAAGGCTTCGTACTGCCCTTTGCGTACCTTGGCCAGGTTCTGTCGTTCAGGTCGCGTGGCCGCTTCTTCATACAGATAGACGGGAATGCTCAGTTCTTTCCCCACACGTTCTCCCAGACGCTGAGCCATGGCAACACAGTCTTCCATGCTCACCCCGGAGATGGGCACAAAAGGCACCACGTCGGTGGCACCCAGGCGTGGATGTTCGCCTTCGTGTTCATCCATATCGATCAATTCAGCAGCTTTGGAAATGCCTTCAAAAGCTGCCTTTTCTATGGCATCCGGGCCACCCACGAAGGTCACCACTGTGCGGTTATGGTCAGGGTCCGAGCTGTGGTCCAGCAGGGTCACGCCCTTTACAGTGGTGATGGCGGAAACGATAGCTTCTACGACTTCTGATCGACGTCCTTCTGAAAAATTAGGGATACATTCAACAATGGCTTGACTCATGCAGGCTCCAATGGGATGAATTGGCGACATTATACCGTCGGTTTGAGGGATGGAAAAATGAACCACATGTGGTTGCTTCCAAGATTAACAAAAACGAATAAACGCCGTTTCGCATGGCACGCTTCGTGCAAAGTTATTACAATCAAGTCTTGAATCCTAGAAATCGTGATCGCACACAGTAATGTCCTCCATCAAACCGCTACGCGTCCTGACCCTATTGCTGGTCACCACTCTGGCCTGTAACTTGTTCCAGCCGATCAACGACTTGCAACCCCCTACCCCCTTCGCCTTCTTCACGCCTATCCCCGAGTTGGCTGAGACGCCCAACCCTTTGTTCCCGGCCACTCGTGTCCCCGGCGAACCTATCCTCACCCCCACCCCCGACGCGCCCCACGCCGTGCCGGACATTCGTGGCAACGCCATTGAATACGTAGTGCAAGCCAATGACACTCTGGGGACCATCTCCGTCGCCTTTGACGTCAGTGTCGAAGAGATCATCGCCAACAACACCATCCCCAACCCCGACGTGCTCCCTGTTGGCCAACTGCTTTACATCCCGGCCCCAGAGCCGGCCTCACAAGCCCCCGACTTTAAGATCATTCCTGATTCCGAACTGATCAACGGGCCCGTTAATGCCTATTTTGACGTGCAGGCTTACGTACAAAATCAGGGTGGCTACCTGGCCAGCTACAACGAAGAGATTGGCCAGGAGTTCCTCAGCGGCGCGCAGATCGTGGACCGCGTGGCTTGGGACTACTCCGTCAACCCCAGACTTTTACTAGCCGTGCTTGAATACCAAAGCAACTGGGTCAGCAATCCCAATCCAGGGGAGAACACGCGCCTCTACCCCATTGGCCGCTATGACTCCTGGCGCGAAGGTCTATACCGCCAACTGACCTGGACAGCCGATAACCTCAACCGTGGATATTACTTGTGGAAAGCTAACGCTGCCGGTGCCTGGACAACTGTCGGAGGGGAAGCTATCCCCACCAATCCCGTGATCAATCCCGGAACTGCTGGAGTGCAACATATGTTTGCCGGGCTGTACAGCGAAGCCATCTGGCGCAATGTGGTTTCGGAATCAGGCTTTTTCCAGACCTACCAGAACATGTTCGGGTATCCCTTTGACCTGGCGATAGAGCCGCTCGTGCCCGACAACCTTATCCAGCCAGCCTTGCAACTACCCTTTGAGGATACGGTGGCCTGGACTTTTACCGGCGGGCCACATGGCGGTTGGGACAACGGCTCTGCCTGGGCTGCGCTGGATTTCGCCCCACCCAAGGAAGAGTTAGGCTGTGTCCAGAATGATGCCTGGGTAGTAGCTATGGCCGATGGCATGATCGTGCGCTCCGACAACGGTGCGGTGGTGCAGGACCTCGATGGGGATGGCTTCTTCCAAACGGGCTGGAGCATCTTCTACTTACACATCGAGACGCGCGACCGCGTGCCCATCGGAACTGTTCTACAGGCCGGGGATCGCATCGGGCACCCCTCCTGCGAAGGCGGTGTTTCCAGCGGCACACACGTGCATCTGGCAAGGCGCTATAACGGCGAGTGGGTTGAGGCCACCGGCCCTACGCCCTTCATCATGGATGGTTGGGTACCGGTCGGCACAGGGGTGCTTTATGACGGCTACATGCAGCGCGGCGATGAAACGATCGAAGCCTGTCAGTGCAAAGACCCTGGGCATCAGGTGGGACGATGAACAAGAAGCAACACTCCCTCTATTATTTGCTGGGTCTATTAACGATGTTGTTCCTCGTCAGCCTGGCCTGCAGCAGCAGCTACATCACCCCCGCCAGCCTGACCGCCACGGCCAATGCAGCTTATATTGAAACCACACCCTTGCCCACAGCTTTCTTCGTACAGCCTACAAACACCCCTGCCGAGGATCTGCCCGAAGATACAGAGGCTGCCCCTGAAGAAACCGAGGGTAATGGAGATGCACCTACGGAAGAAGCCATTGCCTCATCGACACCCACCGCCGACGTGCCTGTGGATGCCAGCGCCCCGCCCATCCTCTACCTGGCACAGGCTGGAGATACCCTGAACGCATTGTCGGTGCGCTTCAGTGTCAACCCCATCGAGATCGTTTCCGAGAAAGCTATCCCTGAAGAAGGCTTCATTGAGCCTGACCAACTCCTGATGATCCCCCAGCGCATTGCCAATACGACCTTCAGTGATCATCTCATGCCCGACAGTGAAGTAGTTTATTCTCCTTCGGCGGCAGATTTTGACCCTGAGGTATTTGTTGAATCGATCGGTGGTTATCTTAGTGATTACAATGAATATCTGGGCAGCACGGGGCAAACCAATGGAGCGGACATCATCCAGCGGGTAGCCAGTGAAAATTCCATCAACCCACGCCTACTGCTTTCCTTGCTGGAATACGAGGGGCATTGGGTCTTCAGCGAGCCGGGCAACCTGGCCGAGACGGATTACCCCATGGGCCACGTTGACCTTGACCGGCGCGGCCTGTATCGTCAATTGGTGTGGGCTGTCAACCAACTTTCCGTAGGCTATTATGGTTGGCGCGAAGGCAACCTGACTGAACTACATTTTACGGATGGCAACAGCATCCGCATAGCCCCTGACCTCAACGCCGGTACTGTGGCCATCATGTATTACTTCAGTCAGCTCCATGACTTCGAAGGCTGGTTGGGTGCCCTTGATCCTGAGATAGGCTACCCGGCCCTGCACGAAGCCATGTTCGGCGACCCCTGGCTGCGGGCCGATATTGCCGAGCCGCTTTTCCCCCCAAACCTGGAACAACCTGATCTCATCCTGCCTTTCCTCATCGGCCAGCTGTGGAGCTATACCGGTGGCCCGCACGGCGCATGGGAAGGTGAAGGCTCACAGGCTGCCTTGGACTTTGCTCCTGGCAGTCTGGAGAGTGGTTGTGTCGACTCTGATCTTTGGGCTGTGGCTGCTGCCGCAGGTCTGGTTGTGCGTTCCAACACCGGTGTGATCGCTATTGACCTGGATGGCGATGGCAATGAACAAACCGGCTGGGTGCTCGTGTACCTGCACCTCAGTGGCGATGCACGCCCTGCCGTGGGGACTTGGCTGGATAAGAGTGATTTTGTCGGGCATCCCTCTTGTGAGGGCGGTCGCTCCACAGGCACGCACCTGCACATCGCCCGTAAATATAATGGCGAATGGATCGCCGCCGACGGGCCTATCCCCTTTGTGCTCAGTGGCTGGCGCGCCCGCGCCGGTGATGCACCCTATCTCGGCACACTGGAGCGCGAGAGTGAAGTCATTACCGCCTGCACTTGCGGCTCCTTTGATACCAATATCCGGCGTGAAGACCCCAACGCCATAAACCCTGTAGAAGAAACGCCCGTTGTTCAACCTTAGATTATCGTGTTTTGGGGTTGGGTTGTTGGTGACCAGCCTGATTGTCTCTGCCTGCCAACCAACGCCACCTGTGACATCTGCCGTTACTGCCACCTCAAATATATCGCCAACTGCAACAGTGGCCGATACCCCCCAGCCACCACCAACGGCGACGATTACCCCAGACCCGAATATCTACAACTATACAACTCAGTCAGGTGACAGCTTACAAGCGCTTGCCTTGCGTTTTGGAGTTGAAGCTGATGACATCAAGCTCTCAGATGACGCAATGCTGCCAGAGAGCATGCACAGCGGCTTCATTGACCCTGGCCTTGAACTTTATATCCCAAAAACTGTAGAGTTTTCCGGCTCCCCAACCTTCATTTTGCCGGACAGGGAAGTGATATTCAGCGCTTCGGCCAGCGATTTTGACGTGACTGCCTATGTGAACGCGGCAGACGGTTTTCTTGCCACATTCAACGACCCGATCCTCAGCGGCATGCCCCAGCCCGCATCGGAGGAAATCACCATTGTCGCCCTGCATAACTCCGTCAACCCGCGTCTCATGCTGGCTTTGCTGGAATTACAGTGCGACTGCGTGACCGGACCGCTGGCTGATGGTGTCAAAGCCGATTACATGATGGGCGTGGATGATTACCGTCGAAGAGGGCTGTATCGCCAGCTCATGTGGAGCATTGAACGACTTTTCACGGGCTATTACGGTTGGCGCGATGGCTCAATGACTGAAGTGGTCTTCCCGGATGGAACTACACAACGGCTTGACCCCAGACTCAACGCCGGTAGCGTTGCCCTTTTTTACACCCTGGCACAACTCTACACACAAGATGAATGGGAAAATGCTGTGGCAGAATTCGACAGTTTATATTCTGAGATGTTTGGCAGTGCACGTCTACGCCCGGCAGCTATGGAAACCTTATTTGAACCGGGCTTTGCCCAACCAGAACTTTCGCTGCCTTTCCTGCCCGGACGGACCTGGGCCTTCACAGGCGGGCCGCACTCTGCCTGGGAAAAGGCCGGGGCCAACGCAGCCCTGGATTTTACGCCCGCCAGCCTTGAAGCCTCCTGCGAAACCTCCTATGAATGGATCGTGGCCTCTGCCTCGGGTCTGATCGTGCGGGCTGAACGCGGTGTGGTCGTGCAAGACCTGGATGGGGATGGCAACGAGCAAACCGGCTGGGTGCTGGTCTACGTTCACGTCGCTGATGCTGAGAACGCAGTTGAAGTGGGTGAATGGTTGGAGGCTGGGGAGCTTTTGGGCCATCCGTCCTGTGAAGGCGGACCTTCTTCCAGCACACACCTGCACCTTGCCCGCAAATATAATGGTGAATGGATGCTGGCCGGTGGGCCCATCCCCTTCGTTTTAGACGGCTGGGTGGCAGCCGAAGGGGAAACTACTTACCAGGGGACGCTAAGTAAAGATGGTGATACAATCGCCGCTTGCCAATGCGGCACGGCCCACACCTACGTGACGCGGCCCAGCGATGAAGACCAATAAGCCCCACCTCATTTTCCTAAGCCTCTCTATAATTACTGTCCTGGTTTCGGCCTGTGCTACTCAGGCTGCTACCCCAAGCGTTTCTAACCAGGTGGTCAGTGCCCCCACAGCCACCGTCCCAGCAGTCACTCCCATGCCCACCCGGCCCGCTTACAAACCCGGTGAATTGGTGGAATACATTGCCCAGACCGGCGATACCCTGCCAGCCATTGCAGCCCACTTCAACACTACGGTCGAAGAGATCATGGCCGCCAATCCCATCATCCCCACCACTGCTACCACCATGCCGCCCGGCCTCCCCATGCAGATACCCATTTATTACCGCGATTTCTGGGGGTCTCCCTACCGGATGATCCCAGACAGCCTTTTCATCAACGGTCCGGCTGCGGTAGGCTTTGACACAGAGGCTTTTGTAGGTGAGTGGCCCGGTTGGCTCAAGAATTACGTGGGCTTTGCTGCCGGGGAAACCCGCAGCGGGGCACAGATCGTGGATTACGTCGCCAGTAACTTCAGCGTCAGTCCGCGTTTATTACTCGCCTTGCTTGAATACCAGTCCGGCGCACTCAGCCAGAGCATCCTCTCCGCCGAAAAAGAGCAATACCCTTTGGGCAATCGCAGCCGCAGCCACCAGGGCCTATACCTGCAATTGGTTTGGGCCGCCAATGAGCTTAATGATGGCTATTACAAGTGGCGCACGGGAGACTTGACGGAATTCGACCGCAGTAATGGCCGTTTAGAGGTCATCGATCCCTGGCAGAACGCGGCCACCGCCAGCCTGCACGTTTACTTCAACCAGGCCCTGCCTGCCAGTGAATTCAATTATGCGGTCAGTGCCGAAGGTTTTGGGCGTGCTTACGCGCAATTATTTGGTGACCCCTGGGAGAATCCCGTTGCCCACATTGAAGGCAGCCTCGAGCAACCCCTCATGCGCTTGCCCTTCGAACCGGGCAAAAGCTGGGCCCATACTGGTGGCCCCCATACAGGTTGGGGCACAGGTGCCCCTTTCGCCGCTCTCGACTTTGCGCCACCCTCGGTCGTTGGCGGTTGCATTTACAGTGACCAGTGGACCACAGCCGTAGCAGATGGCCTGGTCGTGCGCTCCGAAACCGGTATCGTCATGCTGGACCTGGACGAAGATGGCGATGACCGTACAGGGTGGGTCATCTTGTATCTGCACGTCGGCACGGAAGATCGCGTGCCCGTTGGTACTTACCTCAAAGCAGGCGACCCCGTCGGGCATCCTTCGTGTGAAGGAGGGACGTCCACAGGGTCCCACGTACACGTGGCCCGCAAATATAACGGCGAGTGGATGGTAGCTGACAGTGCTTTGCCATTTGTGATGGAAGGCTGGGTTCCCCAGGCTGGAGAGGGGCCTTACGAAGGCACCCTGACACGCTTCCAGCGCATCGTTACTGCCTGTGAGTGCTCTACCTTCGACTCACAGTTGGTCTCACAGGGCACCTTTGATGGTTCCCCGGCCGAACCGCTCGATGGCCCTACGGAAGAAGCGCAACAACCTTAGACAACAAATAATTCGGTTTTCAAGAATCAAAAAAGGACAGGCCTGAGCCTGTCCTTTACTTTATGTATCTAATGTAACTCGTGGTGTACTTCTCAAGAAGCTCCAGCCAATGATGGCTGCAATAAGCGAAGCGACAAGGATACCGACCTTGGCCTGGGTTAGCAATGGCGAAGCGCCAAAGGCCAGATTACTGATGAACAAGGCCATCGTAAAACCGATTCCGGCCAGCCATCCAACTCCGTAAACCTGCCGCCAGGACATATCTTCCGGCTTGGCCGCCAGGCCTGTACGCGTCATTAACCAGGCAAAGAGGATGATGCCCGCTTGTTTCCCAAGCAACAAACCGAGAGCAATGCCAATCGTAACAGGGTGCAAAAGCGCCGCCACAAAACCCTGATCGATGGCTACACCGGCATTGGCTAAAGCAAAGATGGGCATAATGGCAAAGGCCACCCAGGGATGCAGTGCATGCTCCAGACGCTGCAAAGGTGTCTCAACCTCTTCAGCAGAATTCTCGATAGCTAACAAGGCCTTGCGCTGTTCTTTGGTCGGCAGGCTGTCACTACCTGGCGTGGCGGCTGCTTCGAAGCGATTCAAATAGGCACGCGTGTTTTCCAGGAATTGCGCCGAGTTGATTCGCTGGTTAGCGGGGATGGTCAAAGCCAGCAACACCCCTGCCACCGTAGCATGTACACCCGACTGTAAAAAGGCAAACCACAAGACCAATCCCACAATGCTATATGGCACCGGATTCCGTACGCCAAGACGGTTGAGGGCAAATAGCAAGATCAGAGCAATAGCAGCTAAAAGCAGGCTACTGAATACGATCTGTTCCGTATAGAAAATGGCGATCACCAACACGGCCCCAATATCATCCACAATAGCTACGGCAGTCAGGAAAATCTTCAAACTAAGTGGGGCACGTTTGCCCAGCAAAGACAGAATACCCAATGCAAAGGCAATGTCGGTCGCCATAGGGATGCCCCAGCCACGCATACCTTCGCCAGATGGGTTGATGGCAAAATAGATCAGCGCCGGGACCAGCATGCCGCCCAAGGCGGCCGCGATGGGGAATAAGGCTTTACGTAAACTGGACAACTCTCCCACCAATATCTCACGCTTGATCTCAAGACCAACCACAAAAAAGAAGACCGCCATCAAGCCGTCATTGATCCATTTAATCAACTCTTTGGATAAGCCAAAATCACCAATACCAATGGTAAGTTTTGTGTTCCAGAGGGCTGTGTAACTGGCTGCCCAGGGCGAATTGGCCCAGACGAGGGCGACAACTGTAAAGGCGATCAACAAAATACCGCCGGATGCTTCAGTATAGAAAAACTGTCGGAATGGTCCTAAGACCTGGTCTAACCTGCCAGAGCCTGATGACCTTTGCGTCACGGTCAAATTTGTCATGTTTATCTCCAGAAAATGATCGTTGGCGCAAGGATGCGCTGCAATGATGTTTTGTGAAATGTGACGCTGATTGTACTTAATTTTTATGATGCTTTTGATAAGTATTGTGTTAACTTTTCGCGAGACAGAGGAATAAAAAAGGCCGGGGAGCCCGGCCTTGGATTTGGTGTAGCTAAACTTACGACCAGGGAGTAACCGGCCTGGGTTGCAATTCCCCATCCACGTAGATATCCAGCTTTTCGTTATAAAAAGCCATCAATTCTTTGATCTTAGGATTCTCCGGGATCGGTTCTGGATAACTCCACACCAGGTCTTTGTAGGTCTTGTCGCCCACCTTGACAGACCAGTAATCAGCATGACCTTTATAGGGGCAACTGGTGTGCAAACTAGTATCCTCCAAAAATTCCATTTTGACATCTTCACGCGGCAGGTAATAGCGCACCGGCAAATGCGTTTCGAACAGCAGATAGGGCCGCTGGCTATCAGCAATGGTCACGCCATCTTTTTCAATGCGCACGTGTCGCGAGGAAGGCATCACATCTACACGCTTATGCGGGTCGCGGGCATGCACAAAGACCCGCTCTTCTTCCTCATACCAGGCTTCCATCTTGGGCCAGAAAAAAGTGATCTTGTCTTTCAGATCGGCATATTCCGCAGGTGGGTCGGTATAGGCCCAGGCAGCGTTCCTGGCTAGTTTGTCCCCCACCTTGACGTGCCAGTACTGCGTCGGCCCAAAGATGTCGTCGGCATCATCTTTGTCGCCCTCCTCAAGCAAATCGATCTGCACTTCGTCCTGGGAAAAGAAATAGGTCGGCAGCCGCCCCGGGCCGTAGATCAATAACAACTGCGGTTTGCGACTGTCGGCGATGAACTCGCCGTTGTACTTAACGCGCACCCAGCGCTCACTTGGTTCAACTGTGGCAGTGGGGAGAATTGCAAAATTGTCGTCACTCATGGGAACCTCCAATTACTGCTACACAGACACATTCTGCCTTGGTTTGCTTACCAGTGCTTATTCTGCTGTTTTTGGGGAGGGGGGGGGGGCCTAGTACTTGTCTGACAAGAGAGTTGAAAATAGGTTCATCTTTAGAAACTCACATTAATTATCAGTGCTGGGAATCTAAGGATATTGAGGATGGTAATATATACATTCTTCTTCTGCTGACACGTTAGGAGGAAAATAGAAACCGAAGCTAGGATTTGATTCAAATCTATCTCCATTAGAAAACTCAATCTCCCAATGAAAAACCTCCCTTTCTCCAGAAGGAACCTCTTTAGTATTATTTATATCGCTTAGATTTGGTCCACTACCCAGTAAATCAAATGCTACAGCATAAAGCCTCTTGCTAGTACCAGGAGCAATATCGATTGGTAGTTCAACTGGAGAGGAAAATGAGCTTTCGCCTGGTATTGGACTAAAATAAGTGGTCTCCTCAAAGATTCTTACTGGCCATCCATCATTTGAAGGATATCTTCCCTCAAGTTTGATAATTGATGTTCCTGTTCCACCAAGATTAGAAATTAGTATGCTAAGTGTAACTCTATTAAAGTCCAAGTAAGTACCGGTATTCGGATTCTTGCATGTATAAATAGTATTAACCCAAGGAGTTAGAGCTAACTTTAGGCTTGGGCTAGTTTCAAAAACAGCAATTTGGTTTGCCTCTCTAGCAATTTCATTTGCTTCGATAGCGATTCTATTCGCTTGTGTTGACTTGAAATTTGCACCAACAGCAACAGCCAAACTAACTAATGCAATAACTACAGTGGTTAGATTAAGATAGACACTGATCTGCTCTCTAAATCTCTTCTTTTTTGTTTTTTTGAAAAAGGATGTCAAGTTCACAATTCCCAGATAATTGAAGAAGTCGAAATTATAGGCTACCAAGCATTAAACTATTGTCCTACTCTTTACATCTACATGAATTCGAAACATCAAAGTTAGGCTTTTCGAAGGATGATTAAGTATATTTTTCTATTAACTCTCTATAGTAATTGGCGCTCATCGTGAAATGTTGAATGACAATCTTGACATAAAACAATGAGATCAGTAAATCTTTCATTACCTCTTCTATCATATGTCCTATGATGGACATTCAATGTCACACCAGATGAATTGCACAATTGACATCTGTACCCGGCGCTTATAAGATGTCTCTTTCTCCGTTCCTTCCATTCTGGAGTCTGCAAATATTCCCTATATGGCATAGTCGCCAATTCCCGCAATCTCTTATTTGTCCTTTCCTCAGCTTCTCGATATTGAATATTCCTATCAGCAAATATATCTTCTCTGCAGTCATCACATACAATGTGATAACCTTCAGGCCATCGGAAACCCCTTCCTTTTTTCATTTTCCTTAATTCAGACTGCCAATTTTTCATATCAGTTCTACTCGTGAAATGCATTGGTCTGCCACATTTATCACAATGAATATTGCTAGATTTTTTTCCACCGATCATTTTCAAAAACGCATGCAATGATGTTGCCATCAGACCATCTGACAAAACGCTGACCGGCACATCTAGAATATTCCAGTACACATATCTTGCTAGCTCAATCTTTTGCTCTTCATCCTCAATTGATTCTCTTGCATCAATTGCAATTTCATGTAACCTATCTTTTAGGAACTTGATAGCTTCTTCCATCTCTTGGATTTCAGAAACCATAGTTTCCAATTCATTTATTAGCTTTTGACTTTCCTCAGCCATCAAAAAACCTCAATATCAAAGCAAGGTAGTTTTTCTTTAAACAAATATATCAGATTACAAAGAACCCCCTTACTAGAAGAGAGTTCCTATGCCCCAAAGGACTATTGCTAGCTAACCAATTAAAAGTCAGTCGCTTTACCTAGTAATCGCTAGGCGGAAGTTGGATTTTTTGCTTTTTCTCTACCTGCCCTAGCCTACATTAAGGGTACATACGGGTACATTAATTCACGCTTTTTGGGCCTCGCGCACAGCCAGCACCACTACATGTGGGGTTACTCATCCACATTACCCCCATACCTTATATTCCGGCAAAAACCCGCCAGCCAAAACCGTGCTTAACCCTACATACCTTACATTAAGTACATTAAATCGCGCGGCGTTTGCTAGGCAAACGCCGGAGTCAAAGCGCAGCTTTGGCAGTTAACTACCAAGCCGTAGAGTTTGCTGCGCAAACCCTTAAGCTAAACAGCTTCTCTTACTCAATTGCCGTAGAGTTGGGCTTTGCCCAACTCTTAAGCTAATTTGCAAAGCAAATTAGCCAATCGCCTCCTCACCATGCCCCTCCCCCTGCACCATCACGCGGATCTCTTCCACCACGTCGGGGTTGGCGAGGGTGGTCACGTCGCCCACATCACGGCCATTGGAGATGGAAGCCAGCACGCGGCGCATGATCTTGCCGGAGCGCGTCTTGGGCATGTCCGGCACGATCCACACGTTGTTGGGGCGGGCGATCTTTCCGATGGTGGTTTCTATGGATTCAACCACCCCGTCCTGCACACGTTTGCCGCCGCGTTTACCCGGTTTGAGCGCCACGTAAATATCCGGCACGCGGCCCTTGATCTCATCAGCCACGGGTACAACGGCGGCTTCGGCAACGGCATCTACCAGCAGGCAGGCTGACTCGAGTTCTTTGGTCCCCAAACGGTGGCCCGCCACATTGATGACGTCATCGACACGCCCCAGGATGCGATAGTAGCCATCCGTGGCCAGCACGGCGGCGTCCCCGGTGAAATAGGGCCAATCGCGCCAATCTTTGCTCTCGGGGTCCTTGTTGTATTTCTCGTAATAGGTACGCACAAAACGATCTTGGTCCCCCCAGATGGTCTGGAAAGCGCCCGGCCAGGGGTTCTGGATGCAGATATTGCCCGCAGTTCCACCGGGAGGAACAGGATTGCCGTCCTCATCATAAATGACGGGGTGGATGCCCGGCATGGCAGGGCCAGCGGAACCGGGCTTCATAGCGTGTAAGGCAGGCATGGTGGAGCACAGGAATCCGCCCGTCTCGGTCTGCCACCAGGTATCCACAATGGCGGCCTCGCCTTTGCCCACCTCGTGATAATACCAACGCCACACTTCCGGCTCGATGGGTTCGCCCACCGTGGTCATGTGTTTAAATTTGAAGTTGTACTTGGCAGGCTCGGCAGGCCCGGCTTTGCGCAGCATACGCACTGTTGTTGGCGCGGTGTGGAAGATGTTAACGTTGAGCTGCTCAGCGATGCGCCAGGGCCGTCCTGCATCCGGGAAACCCGGCACACCCTCGTACATCACGCTCGTCGCCGCTAATGCCAGCGGGCCATACACGATGTAAGAATGACCGGTGATCCAGCCGATATCGGCCATGCACCAGTACACATCTTCGGGATGGATGTCCTGCACAAACTTGGAGGTACCTGCAGCGTAAGCCAGATAGCCGCCGGTAGAATGCTGGCAGCCCTTAGGCTTGCCCGTTGTGCCTGAGGTGTACATCAAGAACAGGGGATCCTCGGCGTTCATGGCGACAGGCTCGACACGGACGCCCTTTTGTTTTTGCAGCAGTTCATCCACGAAATAATCGCGGCCTTTGACCATCTTCTTTTCAGAGACATACTCGCCGCGCATCCGACGCCATATTAGAACTTTCTCGACATCCTGGCCTTCAGCTTTGGCCGTTTCGACAGCTTCGTCAGCCTTGCGACGGTGATCCAGCATGGTGCCGTTGCGGTTGTAGCCATCCATGGTGATCAGCACCTTGCTGCCCGAGTCGGCAATACGCTCACCGCATGCTTTACCGCTAAATCCGCCAAACACTACCGAGTGAATGACACCCAGACGGGCGAGGGCCAGCATGGTGATTGGTAACTCAGGCACCATGGGCATGTGGATCGTCACGCGGTCCCCGGCTTTTAAACCACAGGAATCCCGCAATACGGCGGCGAACTCGTTGACCCGCACGTATAACTCCTGGTAGGTGATGACCACATGCGGCTCATCCTCCGGCTCCGGGACCCAAATGATGGCAGCCTTGTTGCGGTGTTCTTCCAGGTGGCGGTCCACACAGTTGTAGGAAGCATTGATCTTGCCACCTACAAACCATTTCCACGAGGGCGCGTCGCTGGTATCCAGGGTGGTGTGCCAGTACTGCTCCCAATCAAGCAAGTCGGCATACTCTTTGAAGCATTCCGGGAAGTTATCCAGGCTGAAGCGCTTATAGATGTTGGGGTCCGTCATGTTAGCCTGCGCGATAAAACTGGCCGCAGGTTGGAATTTGTTCTCTTCCTGCCAATGGACGGCGATCTGAGCCTCAGTTACATTGAGGTCTTGGTCAGACATAGGTGGGGCCTCCTCTGAGTGAGACTATAAAATTGTGATGTTTATTTATGCAAGATGAACAGGTTTGTTAAGGCCAAATACTACGAACCATTATACAGAATTTTCGAGCTATCAGGCCAAATAACCCCCATTTGGCATATTTACATTATTGTTGGTGAATTACTGGCCCCTATGTATTGCGTTCTTCCAATATTTCCTTCAAGCGCGCGTAATCCGCGTTGATCGACCGCCGCGTCATCCAGCCCATGACCGGCTCTGCGATGCGGAAGAAACCACTCGAATCCCCCGTGATGATGGCCTGCACGCGCGTGCCGCCATTTTGTGGCTCCACCCAACGCTGAAAGGTGATCGGGAAAGAGCTTTCTACAGTCGTGGCTTTGACCATCCTGCCCGGCTCATACTCGATGACTTCAAAGTCAGACTCGATACGTCGCCCCAGAAACTGTGCTACCTGCTGGTAGGTGCTGCCCACTTGCAGGGGCGGTTCGGAAGTAAAGGTGCACTCCTGCATGCCCTTCTGCCAGATAGGGTTGTTCTCGAAATTGGAGATGAATTCAAATACTTCTTCGGGTGGACGCTCTACGTGGATGTCGATCTCAACCTTCAGCATTTCTACCTCTTCCAGATAGTTAACCGATCAGTTAACTATTCTAACAAATAAAAAGCTTTGCTACAAGCCTAACCTCCCCACTAACATCTGTGTTGCAAGCTCCCGCAAAGACCGCAATGTATTCAACAGTTTACAATCCAAAATCAGCAATCTTCAATCACCTATTGCCACTCGCCATCTGTACCGCTTCCGGCAATCCACGTAATCGCTGCATGGCCCAGATACCAAACACCGGCCCCAACGCCAGCACGGGGAAAGCCCACTGCCATCCGATCCAGGCCACGATAGGCGGCACCATGCGAATGGTGAATAAGGTCAGCGTAAAACCCATCGCCGTTTGTAAGGTCAAAGTCGTACCAACATAACGCGCATCACTCAACTCGCTCACTGCTGCGCTGAACTGGGCGCTGTCTGCCACGACTGCAAAGCCCCATACAAGCATCAGCACTGTGGCGATCACCGGCGCATTAAAGAAAAAGCCCACCATCAAAGACAGACTTCCTGAGATCAATAAACTCCAGGTCGTGATGCGTGTGCGCCCCAGTCTGTCCGCCAACACCCCGGCCAAGATACTACCCACAAAACCAATCGCTACGACCCCAAAGCCCGCCACGCGCCCCGCCGTCTGGTTCAGTCCGGCGGCCTCGTAACTGGTCAGTAAAAAGAGTGGCGCCCAGGCCCACATGGCATACAGCTCCCACATATGTCCCAGGTAACCAAAATTGGCTAAGCGCGTGGGTTCATGCGACAAAGCTTTGCCAGCAAAACGCCAGTCAAAAGGGGCCGACTGCGTCAGGTACGGACCATTACGAATAAAAAAGAAAGCCAAAAATGAACCAATCAACGCCAGCGCGGAGGCAAACCACAACACCGAGCGCCAGGGTGGCATGCCCCCACTCCCTAAAACAGGAAAAGCGTTGATCAAATGCGGGAGGGCCGAGCCTAACGCCAATGCCCCCACCAGCAAGCCGATACCCAGACCACGGTCTTTTTTAGCCCAGGTTGCCACCAGCTTCATGCCGGGGGGATATACACCTGCCAGGCTGATCCCTGTGAGGAATCGCAAAACTAAAGCAAGATCAGGGCCTGTGCTGAATAAAGGGATGGCAGCATTCAGCCCCGCCCCAGCCAGCATGCTGAAGGCCACCAGTTTGCGCGCTGAAACGCGGTCGGCCAGATTGAGCACCGCCGAAAGCAGTGCCCCCACCACAAAGCCAACCTGCACGCTCATCGTCATCCACGATTGCTGCCCGCCGCTCAAACCCCACTCCTGGGTGAGTTGCGGCACGACCGCCGACGCCGAGAACCACAGGCTCATCGCCAGCAGTTCAGCCAATGCCAGTAGACTCAGGTTGCGCCACTTACCTTCGGTCATTATCTATAAAAAGAAAAGCCGGGCATATGCCCGGCTCAAATACACTCGTGAATCTATGCGCTGGCAGCTTCAATGATCTTGTATTTCAGTTTAATATCTACCGCCTTATTGATCATATTCTGGGCTGGGCAATAACGCTCCGAGGATAGTTGCATGGCCCGCTCCACCGCTGTGGGATCGATATCATGCCCGGTGACAATGTACTCGACCTCTACGTCCACCCACACGTGAGGGTGCTGGTCGGCGCTTTTCGTATCTACACGCACCTCAAAATCCGTGACCTGCTGGCGTTTCTTCTGCAAGATCGAAATCACATCCATGCCGGTACAGCCAGCCAGACTCAAAGCCATCAATTCCATAGGCCGGAAGCCATCCTCCGCACCACCCACACTTTTTGACGCTCCCAAATCTATTGAATATCCACTTGGGGCAGTGCCAGTAAAGCTCATCCCCTCTTTCCACGTAACCGTAGCACCCATAAATGTTTGCTCCTTATTATTAAAATGATTGCTCTCAGGCATTATATCTGACCTGCCCTAATGCCTCGTTCTTACAAACAGGCCGAACTCCCCCAGCGTGGTTGCTATAGTTAGTTTTCTATAATCACTTTATCGATTTGCTTTACAGCTTTCGACAATCGTGCACCTTCCCCCATCAATTGCATGAACATATCCACGATCTCTGGATCGAAGTGCTGGCCCGATTGTTCAACAATGTAATCTAACGCCTTCTCCCGCGACCAGGCTTTGCGGTACGGGCGATCGGAGGTCAGAGCATCCCATACATCTACGATGGCAAACACGCGTGCAGCCAGGGGAATCTGCTCCCCCTGCAGACCATGAGGGTAGCCGCTACCATCCCATTTCTCATGATGGTGTGTGGGGATTTCCATAGAAGGGTGCAAATACGAAATATCGGACAACAATTCAACCGCATAAAGTGGATGCTGGCGCATGATGTCCCACTCTTCTTCGGACAAGGAACCCTTTTTCTGGAGGATCTCGTCGGGAATACCGATTTTGCCAATATCGTGTAGCAAGGCCCCCCGCCTTACGTGGATCAAATCCTCATCGGAAATCCCAGCAATAGCGGCCAGACGCATGGTTAGCTCTGTCACCCGCCTTGAGTGGCCCTCTGTTTCCATATCGCGTAGTTCCAGAGCGTGGGCCCAACCTTCCAGGGTCGTATCATAAGCCAGTGTCAGGTTCAGGTTACTGTCACGCAGGTCCGTAAGCAGCTTTGCATTTTCCAGAGCCACAGCTAACTGGTTGGCAAACAGGCTGACAGGAGTGATGTCTTCTTCCCGTAAGTCCTCGCCCCACATGGTGATCACACCTAACATACGATCATTGACCAACAGAGGTGCGTCAATAGCCCGGGCCTCTGCCGTTACGCCGACCATCTGTAGAATGCGCTCCGACAAAGCTTTAGGCACGTTAGGCAACATGGTGGATAACTCGGTCATGCGGTCAGAAGAGAACTGCGCTCGCCTATATCTCAACAGGTCATCGTAAATGGGCAACAAACCTTGCCGGATACGGAAGCCCTTCATCGTCAGCCCAGCAAGATTTTCCGCCAATTTGAGCACATTATTGTCAACCGACAGGAATTGGAGTTCAAAGCTTTTTTCACCTGGGTCGTGTAAAAACATCCCAAAAGTGATGCCTAACTCTTTTAGTTCATGACCAAGTGTCTTTAAGATGCCTACAGGATCAGGCGAGGTACGGATACGCGCGGCAAGATGACTTAAGGCAGTGATAAAGCTATTCGTGCGCGCTAACTCCTGTGCATGTGCGTTAGCCTCTTCAAATAATCGCGCATTTTCCATCCCAATCGCCACCTGGGCAGCCAGGGACTCTAACAATTGTAGATGCGCCTCTGTGAATGCGTTTGGCATAATCCCCTGCACCGACATGGCGCCGATAACCTTATCACCCACGATGAGGGGAACACCCAGCCAGGAACACACGTCCACGCCCCCAGAAACCGCTTCGACCGGAGTGGTTTCTTTTCCAAAATCCCGGATAAGCAATGATTGTCCTGTGCGGATCATCCAGCCCATTAAACCGGCGTCTTCCATCTCGATTCGCAGATTCTGCAATTCCGGAATTGGCTTTCCTTGTTCCATGCTATATACCATTTCCATTTGGTCGCTATTGTCACAGTATTGGCCCACAAGGAATGCGTCAGGATGCATCAGGTCTTTGACTTGAGCGCAAACTTTTGGCAGCAATTCTTTGGTTTCCAACACACTGCTGGTCATCAGAGAAGTTTCGTAAAGGCCACGCAAATAATGCGCCTGTTGTTTTGTTTCTTCCCATAAGCGTGTACTCTGGATAGCCACTGCAAGCGAATTGGCTACTTCACGCGCCACCTCAATATCAGCCGGACTATAAGCATTAGCTGTATTCGAGGCCAGATTCAAGGCGCCGATCAGCACACCCTGTTCGATCATAGGAATGCTGACATAGGACCTGACCCCTTGTTTTTCAAGTTCCTGGTCTAGTTTGGAACTATCCTTAACCTTATGCGTATCTTCCACAAAATGGATACTACCGTGTTCCAACTCCTGGGACACACCATAGATCGCCAGAGGCACACGTTCGCCAGTGAGGAAAGCCTTCGTTTCCCCTTCTAATACTGCCAATAAGTTAGCTTCTTCAAGAACAAAGTCAAACTCAACTACACTGGCACGTACACAGTTCAGCAAGTTACGAATGTGCTGCAGGGCTGCTTGTGCAATCTCTTCCGGCGAATGAGCCTCCAGGATCGCCTGGTAAATCTCCCGCAGTGCCGCTAATCGATTTGCAGTGTGTTGCAGCACGGCCTGGTCGCGTACCCGGTCCGTCACATCTGTACTCACATCCGCATAATTGATGACAGTCCCATCTACATCCTTGACCGGAAAAATGCTTGTATCTTTATGATAGAGTTCCCCATTCTTGCGTTGGTTAATCAATCTACCACGCCAGTTATGCCCCGCCATCAAGGTCCGCCACATGTCCTCATAGACTTCAGGTTCTTGTTCCCCACTCTTGAGAATACGCGGGTTTTCCCCTAGGACTTCATCAGCAGTGTATCCCGTGGTCTTTTCAAAAGTGGGGTTGACGTAAACAATGGCCCCATCCAGATCAGTGATCGCTACAGAAACTTTGGCCTGGTCAACCACAGCTGCCAGCCGGGAGATGTCCTGTTGAACCCCTTCACGCTCTGCGATTTCAGTCCGCAATTGATCATTGGTCTGTAACAAAGCTGCGGTACGAGACGCCACCTGCACTTCTAGCTGTTCGTTCAAATCTGCTAAAGCATTTTGGGCCTGATCGCGATCGAGTACCAGGTCACTTAACCACCCAACCAACATGCCTAAAGACGATGTCAGAACTCCGCCCGCAAAATAGAATGCAATGGGTCCCGGGTCATGGTCAAGCTGCACATACAAAAGCCAGAATGCCACGATCATTGCAGGCCCAGACAATCCTCCAGCCTGCCAACCAAAAAACCAGCCCACAATCACAGCCGGAACCACTACAAAAACAGATAATACTGATCCGCCATAAGGCATCAACAGGATTGTTGAAACAAAAAATATTAGGAGCAAAGCGCTTGTCGCGGCGACACGAAGGCCTGACGTGTGCTGGTCAATACGTAACCGTAGCAATCGTTTCATTCATTCCCTGCCAGTCAACCAATATTCTTGGTTGCATATTCTGTGCGAGAAACTTTTATGGACTAAAGACGTCCAAATATGTAATTATTGTAGTGAGTCAATCAAAAAAATCGGTTTACAGCTTGGTAAGCCTGCGAAACTGAGAGGCGCAAGCTCATCGCGTAGCGGATTGGCTATTCCACTCTCATTGCATTAGAATAGCTTCACCCCGCGCAACTTTTTATAGTAACTAAACGTAAAAGAACATAGAAAACTCTAAGGCTTTTTAAGCTCTTCAATAGACGGCAAACATGACAGCTTCTACACAACAAGAGACAACCAGCGGTCTTTTCGCATTTCTAGCTCCCTTCAAAACTCGTAACTTCCGCCTACTCTGGATTGGGGAGGCTATCTCCCTAACTGGCGACCAGTTTTACTTTATCGCTCTGCCCTGGTTAGTTTTACAACTGACCCACAGCGCTCTTGCCGTAGGCACTGTCCTGGCGGTATCGGGCGTACCCCGCGCTGTGTTTATGCTTGTAGGTGGTGCCCTTACAGATCGCTTTTCCCCGCGCAAGCTGATGTTCTATTCCAACATTATTCGCATGGGCCTGGTCACCTTGCTGGCCATTCTATTATTCGCCAACCAGATCAATCTCTTTTGGGTCTACGTCTTCGCCTTTTTCTTTGGCGTGGCCGATGCCTTTTTCTACCCTGCCCAGAACGCCATCGTCCCCCAACTGGTGGAAGACGAGTACCTTGAACAAGCCAATGCCATTGTTTCAGTAACCTCCTATCTGACTATCTTCGCAGCCCCTGTGTTTGCCGGTTTATTGATCGCAAATTTCAGCACCGAAGTGGTGGCTGCAGAAAACGGCGTTGAAGAGATACCTCAACTCACAGGCCTCGCCTGGGCATTTTTGATTGACGGCCTTACGTTTATCGCCTCTGCCATGACTCTCTGGCGGATAAAGACGATGAATCCACCCGAGCAGGCAGAAGAGGGCTTGTGGTCTTCAATACGTGGCGTTCTCGTCCAGGTTTGGAAAGACCCCATCCTGCGTATCTTTTATTCACTAGTTGGTGGTGTTGCCTTTCTTGTCCTGGGCCCCATTCAGGTGGGCATTCCCGTACTTTCAGACTCGCGCTTTGTAGGAGGAGCAGTGGCCTTTGGCACTGTTCTTTCGGCTTATGGGGGTGGCGCACTATTAGGCTCTATCCTTGGCGGTATCCTGTCTGCCCCACGCCCCCGTTGGTTAGGCTATGTTCTGCTTGCAGTGACTTCGCTTCTGGGATTTTCTCTCATCTCCCTGGCTTTTATCCAGACCGCTTTAATTGCTGCCGTTGTCATGGCCATCATTGGTACTTGCTTTGGATACATTACTGTCCTGGGCATCACATGGCTGCAACGTCGCACTCCACAAGAAGAGTTGGGACGCATGATGAGTCTCCTGGTGCTGGCTTCTGTGGGTTTATTCCCCATCTCGCTAGCTTTGGCGGGTTTCTTCATTGAACTAAGCACAGAAGGACTTTTTGTTGGCGCCGGGGCCATGATACTCATCATCACCCTGGCTTCAGTGTTCCACCCTGCTGTCCCCCGCATGGGTATCATCAAAGATTAGCACGCTGATAGCTAGTGTTCCATCAATACGGATTCGACGAGTTGCAATAATGATTAGACGGAACACTTTAAACTTTGTCAAAGGCAAGTATAGGATACAAGAATAAAGGCCTTCTCTTACAGCTTTGTGCCGAATAGGTTTTCAGCTTTGACAAAGTACTAACAGCTTTTCTGACCGTTAGCAAGACGTCGGTAAATTTGTTCATACCCGTCCATGGCCGCTTCCATGCTATGGACCTGGGCACGTTCACGACTTTCTTCCCCCATCTGCGACCAGGCTTCAGGTTTTGCCAACACTTCTGAGATTGCCCGCGCCACATCGTTCACATCCTGCCCATCAAACAAATCGCCATTGCCGCCCTCTGTCACTAACTCCGGTAAGGCCCCTCTCCGGGCCGCTAACACAGGTAAACAGCTCGCCATGGCTTGCACCGTAGAAATACTTAACAACTCAACTTCACTGGGCATGATGAACAGGTCCGCCAAATGATACAGCTCTGGCAGGTCTTCAATAGGCACATACCCCAGGAAGCGCACTTCATTGTCTAACTCAAGATTTTTGGCAAGCTGCTGCATATCCTCTAGAGCATTTCCCTTGCCTGCCACAAGCAATTGGAAGCTTTCGTTTACAACTCCGTCAGCTTTTACCTTTTGAATAGCTTCGATCAGCACACCCAGGTTTTTGTCTCGGTCTACCCGCCCAAGGAAGAGCAACAAACGCGCTCCTGTATCCACATCATATTTCTGTTGCCATAGCTTTTTGTTGAAACCATCCAGGACACTAAAGTGTTCAACATCAATACCACAGGAGACCTTGCAAATATGGCCGCGCACACCATGTTCACGCAACATCCTGACCGCATAATCGGATTGCGCCGTAGCATACTTGACACGCCGGTAGGCCAGCCATGCCCACAACCACAAGACGGGTTCGCTGATAAAACCCAGCCGATCTAACCACTTCACCTGTGCTGTGTAGTTTTTGGGTACAAAATGGCTGGTGAACACAGCCGGAATATTATTCTTTTCCGCTAAGGATAAACAGGCCAGGCCGATAGGTGAATGGTCCTGGATATGCACAACCTCTGGCTTTATTTCCTCGAATAACTCCCGCAAAAACGCTTTAGGAAAAAGGGAAACGTAGGCTTCGGCATACAAACGCTCCAGCGAAATCGCTGGAGCGCGGTATATCTCAACTCGGTTATGTGTACTATTGCCTGGTTGTTTCGGGTCGTATTGCGTGGCAACAAATACCTGGTGCCCGCGACGCGCCATGCCTTCTGCCAGATTTGCCGTGAAGATCGCCTGACCGTTGATAGCCGGATAATAGGTTGTACCTGCGATCAGGATGCGCATGGATGATGGCAAGCCTCTCCTCAAAAGTATCGGGCGGCATTATATCATCCAACTTTGTAATATTTGTGGACTACTAAGCCGTCGCCCACACCCGTACGCGCCCATCCGCCGCTGAGTTGGCCAGCCACTTGCCATCGGGTGAGAAATCCAGGGCGTACACGCCCTTGGGCTTCAATTCGATCTCTTCCTCGATAGCTCCCTTTTCAACAGCCACGAGGATAATTCGGTGCGAGTCGCTGATCGCAATCGTCTTGTTATCCGGTGAGATGGCTAAGCTCAACAAGCCGCCACGGAAATCGAGGGGGATGGCCATGACTTCTTCCCAGTCCTCCGCAAACCACACCCGCAAAGTGCCTTCATAACCTGTGGAGGCAAAGAAATTGCCACCTTTAGCGAATTTCATACTCATCACTACTTTCTTATGGCCTTCCAGCCGCCCCAAATGTTCACCATCTGGCACAGACCACATCGAAATGTGATCCGACAGCCCACTGGTAAAGAGTGTTTTCGAATCAGGTGAGAACATGACCCCGCGGTTTTTGTCATGGTCATCCACCTTGAACAATTCTTCACCGCTGGCATAGTCCCATACCTTGATCTTATGCCTTATCACCGAGGCAATGTACTTGCCATCCGACGATACCTGAGCGCCGGATGCCGACCTTGGCCGCGACTCTTTCAACTTGCCGCCCGGGAAGGACCACAAATTCAAACTCTCATCTGTTGAGCCTGTCACCAGCGTTTTGCCATCCGGCGAAAACGATAATGAATTGACACTTTTCTCGTGTCCCTCGAAGGTTTTCTTGTGCTTCCAATCTCCCACGGACCATAGCTTGACCACGTTATCCATCCCCGCAGATACTAAAGTCTTGCTGTCTTCCGTGAATTCCACATCATTGCAGTGGGAATCGTGGGCTTCAATTACAACTGGTTCATCCATTTCATCTTCCTTTTCTCATCTTATTTGTAGGGGCTAAGCTGCTTGGCCCTCATTTTTTCCAACGCGTGGAGTTTGCGAGCAAACTCCTAAACTAAGCGGTAAAGCTGCTTAATTAGCTAGGTCTGGCGCGCTCTCAACCAGCCTCCCAACATCACTCCGGCCACTCCCACAGCGGGTAAAACAACCAGATACCAGGTGGGAGGAGGGAGCAAGTCAGGTCCGGCGCTTCCACCGCTAAAGGCATAGAACGCGCCAAGCAGCAAGATCACAGCAGCTAGAGCTGCGGCATGCGTCAGTTCAGTGCGCTGAGCCAGTCGTGCCGCTATGTACCCACCCACTGCCGCGAATATAAGGCCGTAAGCCAGATTAAAGATAATCCAGCCGGTAGCGGGCAAACTGCCATCCGGGCCTGCAACAGATTGGGGCAACACCGCCCCGAACAAAGGCACGGCAATAATATTCAAGATAGTGATCACCACAAACCCCACAATAACAGCCAGGATACTCCTCAACATAACACTCTCCTTAAGTTGGTTTTATTAATTTGGTTTGTATGTAATTGGCCGAAAGAATTGTGTGTGTTTAGCTCCTCGATCGGCCAATTACTGAAGTGGACGGTGGAATGTTTTTTTATAGAGAGGGCACAACACATCCACCGTTCACTAAACTTCACCTTCATACAAAAAGAACTTCAAGTCTCCCGGCCCACTCATCTGGGCGTTTGCGATTTGTGGGCCTCGCCGCGGCTCCATCGGGATTAACTCCATGCCGCGCTTTTGCAAATTGGCAATACGCATGTCGCTATCTGTGGAAAAATAGGTCATATGTGGCTGGTTAAAGCGCGATCTGGGGTTGTTCTGGTGTAAGCCCACCACCACCTGTCCATCTGTCACAATGCTCCAGGGATAAGGCTCAATGCTATCCAGGGTGCTCTGAAAACCCAGCTGTTCCCAAAAGGCCCTAGACATTTTTACATCGGGAATGTTCAGGGACAGAGAACCAAATTTGCCCAGTTGCGAATGGGGTTGGCGCGTGAAGATGTCACCGGGCGGCATGGGATAAGGGTTTTCGTCAGGGAAGCACAACACCATCACGTCCCCAGGAGCGGCTGTTTGCATGTAGCCGTCACCCTGCACGAAGAAATCCGGCAAAGCCTTAAGGTCACAGCCGTAATAATGCAATGAGATCTTTGGCCCAGCCCCTGACGCAAACCTCAGGTTGATACTGCCATCCGTCATTAAATTGGGTGACAGGTTCTTGAATCCCACACTTGCATAGAATTGGACAGCCTCAGCCACGTTGGACACTGCGCTGACCAGTTCCACATAGCGCCCCATTGGCCGGGCATCATCCAGCCGCAGCTCAGCCTGTGCCGGAAGGTCTTCTACGATCTGGTCCTGTGCCGCCACCATTGAAGCCGGGTAGTAGGCATAGCTCTCCGGGTCGAGCTGCTTGATAGCCGGTTGCCACTGCGCTCCATACTCCACCAATGACTTGATCCAGCTCATGAAATTCAACCAACCTGCCTGCATACCCTCTGTCGAATGATCGGCTGCAAAGCCGCTATGCACCATAGTTAAACGCGTCTTACCCGCCGTCTCTTCCAGTTCCCAGGTCACCATCGTGTCGGGGGTTTCATCGCCTTCCACCCAGTCATAGGACAATTTGCGATTGTCTTCCATGTCGAGTATCTTGATGGCACCCAGATCGCCCCAACCGAATTTGTAATCACCACCCTCAACGGCTTCCACCTGGGCGTTGCTGGCAATCCAGCGGTTGAGCTGCTCCGGGCGGATCAGCGCCTCGTACACCGCTTCGGCACCCGCTTCAATCTCCACACTATGTTGAATATCTCCCGTTCCCATCTCACTGAAATCGCAGCGCACGATTTGCTTACTATCCAGGTAGCGGCGCAGGTTCTCCAGCGACAGGAACCAGAAGTCTTCCAAGTTGGCGTACTTGGGATCGAGCTTTTTGGGCAGGTCGCTGTGCCGCACGAATAGAACATGTTGTCCGTCACGCGGCACGATGCCTATGTCCACCTTGGTGATGCCTTCGGGGAATTGCCAGGCATAGCGTATGTGGCGCTTAACGTTTAGGGCAAGCAGGGGGTGCTCGCCTTCGTCCTGTGATGGTGTGCCCGGTGTATAGCGTCCCCAATAATCGTAACGTTGTTCGCCTAGCCTGATAGCAGCATGTTCGGCGAACCAGGTCTCCAGCGCGACATCCTCGGTCAACGCCGCGTAGATTCTGTCCCGCGAAGCGTCAAGTGTCACTTGTATATGCAGTGGATTGCTCACTCTGGCTCCTCCGCATGGGGATAGCAGGCCAGCATCAGGCGGAAACTGTCCTCTTCCGCTAATTCCTTACCATCCGGCAAACCGTACTGCCGCGCCAGGTCCTGAAACGTGCGCTGCACGTCCCGCATAAAAGCCGCCCGACGTGTCCCATCCGGTAACTGGATGTGAGCCGAGAGCGCCAGGGATGGCGTCTCTTGCCCACTTTCCGAGCGCTGGCCCAGTTGCGCCACGTCATTGTGCAGTTCCTGAGCCAGAGACAGCAGGTAACGCAAACTCACCTGATCCTGTGTGAGCGCGGTCCCGCCGATTTCGCTGACCAGGTCAGGCGCCAGCCAGTAAGCGCGGGCCACCGCCTGGTAATAGCCTTCCACCACGCCGCGCACGCGCCGCTCCTCGACCTTCTCCACCATGCCTGCTTTTTGTAGTTGCTTGACATGATAATAGATCTTTTGCGGGGTTTCGCCCAGAGCTTCGGCCAGTTCCGGGCAGGTGCGCGGCTCGTCCAGACGCCGGAGGATCTCGATGCGCATGGGTTTGAGCGCTGTATTGGCCTGGTCAACGCTTTCGATGTAGAAGATATCTTGCATGGGTAATCCGCTCGAATGTACAAATTAATTTTATTATAAAAACAATTTTGTACATTGTCAAGGAAATGGACAAGCGCCACATCCAAAATGAGACATTCGCCCCTTGCTATCTATACAACCACCGGAAATACTTGAATTCACTATTCCGCCCCCTACCCTATGTGGAGGAAACACCGTGCGTTACAAACATAATCCGTCGAGCCAATTCATAACTATCCTTAGTGTCCTGATCATCAGTGTCCTGGCTTGTGCCGGGTTTGACAGCAGAGAAAACAAGTGTGAGGCTCAGGGAGGAGTGTGGAACGCGGTGGAATCCACATGTGATTACTCCCGCCCCATGATCGAGTGTAATGAGCGCGGCGGGAACTGGGCCTGGGACGAAAAGGGAAATCGCTGTTTCGAGTGGGAATCCCTTCAGGAAGAAGACCCCGCCTTAGTTGATCCAGAACCGGTATCTGCGCAAGATCCAATCTGCTCACGATCAGAGCCATTTGAACCCACGGCGTTCGAGCTAGGGCAAAGTACATGGGAAATCAATTGTATCGACGAAGCCTGCAATGGTTTTCTTCGCTGGTATACCTTTAAGTTCCACGGAGCCCCGACCACTGGAACCGTGGAAGTAGTGGAGAACTCCAAAGCATCAGGATCATATACAGTCAGCGGCACAAACATCACCATCATTTTGGACTTTGAAAATGATGCTTCCCGCCACGAAGAATACACAGGCACAATCACGGATTGGGCCCATATGACCGGAACAGTTGCTGTTAACACGGAGAATTGTCAAAGATGCCCCATCATCACACAGTGGGAAGGAGTCTATCCCTGTGACTAGACAGGTATAATCGCCCCATGTCCGATACCAAATTCGGCACCTTCGAAGACCTGCTCGACATCACCGAACCCGACTTGCAGCCCATCGCCCACCGCCTGCGCGAGATCATCACCGACGTTGACCCGGACTTCG
>JABFGG010000006.1 GCA_013112575.1 Chloroflexota bacterium
ATCATAAGCCAGCGATGGTTACGTTTCCACAAGTGCGTAAGGCTGATCGAAGCGAGCAACATGAGTCCGATCTGAACCCATACCGCAAACCGGTAAGGACTGCGTAAATTTTCAAATCCTGGAAAATAGCCGCGTAAGAGTAAATAGGGCTGCAAGTTTCCGAAACGCAGGTGGGGGCCGAAGGAAACCAGAAATGCAATGCCGATCGCAAGGAGCAGATAGAGAGACCAGGGTCTTGTTTGATGATTCCGAAGCCCGGCGATAAGTCCGATGCCGCCGAGAGTAAGCAGGCCAAATCCAGGAAACAAGGGTTGCCGGCTTGGTCCTGAGTCAGTCTTTAGCAATCCGCCAATTGTTTGCCCTGGTGCGTTGGCATATTCAACGAAAGAAGCTGAATTACGCGAGATAATGCTTAGATCTCGATGAAAACCAGCGTCCTTCAAAATTCTATGCTGGGATAGTAATAATGGGAGAGAGAATAAGGCGGCAATGATGCCGGCGACCAAGAGCCTATAAATGATGAGTCGGCATTTTTGATGGATAACCCCATACAAGCTTAATGGGAGGAGAATTAGGACGAGGGCCAGACCATAGTACTCGCTCGTCAAAAACGTGATTGCAACCCCCAATCCCAGCCCCACTGCGTTACGCCACCCAGATTTGGTGATGAGGTGCCAAAGGCTCTCCGTTGACCAAATCATCCCGAATATTGGTTGTAGTTGCAACACGCCCCGCTCATGGGTGATGAAAGGCAATGTTTGGGCCAGGATACCGGAAAATATGGCAGGAATGTATGGAGTGTCTATGCGGATGAGCAGGCGGAAAACACTCCAACCGTTCAAGCTTAAGAAAAGAATTAATACAAGATTGTATGCTAGGGCTGGATTTAGGAACCAAACGGGCATGGCTAACAAACCAGTTAGAAGTTGCGGATCTGCAAAAGCAAAGCTTCCTTGCAGCGGGTAAAAAATTGGGGCGTTCCAATAGCCACGATAACCGCTGGTAAGTTGGTTTGCATTCCATCCCATCGTCCAAACGTTTAAAAATGGAATAGTTGAAGGGGCTTCACTTCCTAAAGGGATGTGTGAGGCCATATTCAGCGCTAATGGCCATGTAAGGAGAAAGGACCATAGGACGAATGCACCAAAAGAAAAGGCACCCAAACGGCGGGACCTTATGTTCGGAGAATGCGACAACAGCCTGATCATGTTGCTTAGCAAACGTCTTTTAATGCCCGCATCCCCTTACGAAAAGGGGATGCGGGGTTTAGAGAGGAGTGGAGAGGAATAATTTGCAAAGAGAAGAATGGCTGTTCGCCTATGGCGGGGCCAGAGCCGCTTCAAATTGAGTTTGCATTTGCGCTTGAGTCTGTACGCCCAATCCGGTCCAAACAGTTTCACCGTTAGGATTCAACATAACATAGCTGGGGTGCCCACGTAATTGAAATGACTTGTAAATCGGGTTACCAGTGGCGCTGTTTGCATCAATAAAGCGAAACTCGATTTCCGTGTTATATTCAGATTCGAGCCCATCCACGATGGGTTGCATTTGCGCTCATGGCGGTCAACCGTCTATATAAAAGTACAGAAAAGTCAGTTTGTCTGTGGCAGGTGTGACCAAGCCATTGGCGCCTGCCGATCCGCAAGCGCTGGCAAATAACACAAACAGCGCCAAAGGGAGGATTGCCGAAAGTCGTAGTCGCATTAGTTCACTCCAATCTCATTGTGTGCTGCGTTCGAAGTTGCGCGCCAACCAACCAAAGTCCACGACGCCTATCTGAATGTCTTGAACGATTCCGCTCGGATCAATGAAATAGGTTGTGGGTGTTGAATAGAGTTGATACATCCCACCAATTGAACCATCGTTATCCATCAGAAATGGGCTGGTTAGACCGTACCGGCTTGCGAAGTCAAGAACCGGCTGAAGGGGTTCTTGTTCGTCAACAAATAGGATCGCCAGATCCTCCCCATAGGTTTCTTCGGCCGCCCGAAACTCGGGGGCATTTAGATTGCAAACCGGTCACCAACTGTGAAAGAACATGATGGCTATGGGCTTTCCCCTGAAATCGCTGAGCCCGGCTTTACTGCCCCGCGCTGTATTGAGGGAAAAATCCGGGGCGAGGGAGCCGATTTGTGGTCCTACGGGCAGATCTACTACTTCGGCTTCCGATTGATTGGTTGTCGAACCAGATCTGCCGCCGGAGAAAGCGAAAAACAGGACGCCAACAATTGCAGCAAGTATCCCGAAGCCCCAAAACAACCCTGATCGTTGCGCGTTTGCGCGACGTCTCTTAGTACGCTTCTTGTTGCTGCTTCTTGTGCTTTTCTTTCTTGCCATCATTCACTCCTTCTGATTTGGTCCGCTAAGGAATACGATAAGGGTTAGGGGTTGGTGCCGTTGAGTTCACCTTCGATGACTTCGGCGAACGTGCTGAAAGGCTGCGCGCCAACCACCGCAATGCCGTTGATAAAAAAGGTTGGGGTTGAGCGAACACCTAACTGAGCAGCGAAATCCAGGTCCGCTTGCACTTCCTCACGATAGCGCCCGGTTTCAACGCATTCCTGAAACCCTTCCATGTCGAGCGCTAGCTCCTCTGCGTACCGTATATAGGTTTCGGAGCTCAATGCCTGGGGGCCGCCGACAAATAGCTTATCGTGATACTCCCAGTATTGACCTTGCTCACCAGCGCAATTGGCGGCTTCGGCTGCAGGAAAGGCCTCTGGATGGATAGAGGTTAGTGGGAAATCTCGATATACGAAGCGCACCTCATCGCCGTAATTTTCAATAATCTGGGAAAAAGTGTCGTTATGGAAGCGAGTGCAGAAGGGACACTCAAAATCGCTGAACTCGATAATTGTGACGGGAGCATCCTCGTTGCCTAAAACGGGATCATCGTCAACCGGGACATCGTAACGCGGCAATTCTTGTGGCTCGCTTGGAGAGACACCTGCTGATGTATCAACGCCCTGTGCTACGCTCGAGCTGGCCGTCTCTCTACCCCAAACAAAATATCCTGAACCAAGGCCAAGCAGGAAGACGATGGGTAGAAGAAGTGCAAAAATATGGGTACGTTTGAGCGTGATCGTGAAGGTTTCATCTTCTTCTAAAGGGTTATTCTCTACCTCCTGATCAAATGTTTGCTCTTCCATCTCGATTTGTTCTTGTTCCAATTCGCTCATTTTGTACTCCTCATGTATGACGTATTAAAAGCTGACTATCTTCTTTTTCGTTACTCAATTTCTATTGCCGTGTGCTGCAGACTTTCTAACTTGTCAAATCTCTTTTTGAATTTCTGAACTACATCGGAAAAGGCCTCCTCCAAAACTGGAAAACCAAACCAGACAATGGCCAGACCGAACAAACTGCCTGTCAGGAGACGCATCCAGGAATTAAATGATCCCAATGCATCCCCGGCGTAAAATTCGCCTGGGAAAGCGTTGTTCGTGATCAGCGCCAACCAGGCGTTACTATCGCGAAAGCCCTGTCCTATACCCCAAAAGTCGCTAATCAAATGGGTTGTGCCATCCAACCCCATCGGCAGGATCAACAAAGCAAAAGCCCAAATCGGAAGAGACTTAATCCTGCGTCGCCATGGGTACCAAAGCCATGCAAAAATGAGGATGCTGGTGTACATGGATACCATGCGATCTGACCAGGCGACCTTCCATCCAAAAGCAGGGTCGCCGATAAACTGTCTCAGGACGAGTGGATTATTGGTCTGGGACCAGACGGCCTGAATTTCCTGTAGTGGGTACATTGTTGCTTTGCCGAATAAGAAGAAGGATCGTTGGGGTAGTTGGTGGCAAAGAAAGGTATAAATGCCATAAATGGTTTGTCCTAAAGATTCCCATCCGATTTGCATAAAAACCGGGGCGAGGAAAGGGAGACCGACATATAGCCCATAACCGAAGCTGAAAAGCCAGATCCAGTTTCGACTGATGTGGTAAATAGCTTTGCTGACATACAGGCTGTCGGCATTTGGTGAGTGAGTGGTTGACTCGGACATGCTAAAGGTTCCTTAGTAGATCAAGGTGCGGTCGCTTCAGGTGCATTCCGCCAATTGCTCTGGATAAAATTGCGCGCTTGTCGTGCATTAAATGTATCCATTTCAAGCAAGTAACCCCATGATGTAAGGGCAAGCGGCACATCCGTCGAATCCCAGGGGAGCGCAATAAGTTTGGAGTATGACGACGTCGACATAAAGTTTCGAATATCTGACTTCAATTCCGCGCACTCAGCTTCCTCCAATATGGTGCAGTTGTACCAAAACACAATATATCCGTGTTCCAGATTATGAACAGCACCGCCTTCAGGGAAAGGAGGGAGATTGGGTAGGTCTGATTCGTCAAAAAAACCACGATCAAGCCCTCGGGCGTAATGGGGCCCCGAGGTGGGTGGATTGGAGTTGTAGCCGGTTGGTTCGATTCCATCGTCGATATGGTCGGGAGACAGAATGGGATAAGGATCGCCAACGGGTGGTCGTATAGTGTTCCATACACCCAAGCCAATAACAGCCAGCACTGCGATTCCGACTCCTCCCCAGATGAGACGCGTACGCCATTGTTGCCTATTCCGGCGAGCTTGCCGGGCTTCACGTTTTGATTTCAGATTGCTCAAATTTTAATGCTCCATTTTGCTAGTTATGCACCACCAGAGCCATATAATGCAGGATCCGTTGGCGTTTCTCCACTAGGGTCCCATACATAAACCCAGTCACCTTCTTGTGCCCAGTTGAAGATCCATTGGGCATCACCAGGTGACAGATTGACACAGCCGCGTGAACGCGGCACGCCGAAACCATTGTGCCAGTACGTCCCATGTAAGGCGCGGGCTTCATCGAAATACATTGTCCAGGGCACATCTTCTAGATAGTAATAATCTGAGCGATCTGCTGTAAATGAACCGCTCATGGTTTCGGTTTCTTTCATTAAATAGATCTGGAAGAGACCTGGTTGGGTCCATGTTCCCGGAAGGCCAGTTGAAATCACAGTAGCGAAGACGAGCTGTCCTGCTTCATAAACTGCCAGTGACTGGTCAGCAAGATTAACTTCGATCCAACGATCGTTATCCACGCCGTCGGGTGCTGTTGTGTTTGGTGTTACCCTGGATACCTGCCGCCCATCCAGCCATTGGTTGGGGCCGACACGAAACCATTCCACCCCTCCGACAAAAGTGGTTTCGTAGATTTCTACCGGATCGTATTGCCAGAAATCATAGCGCTCCGGTTCATCGTATACAATGCCCGGTTCTGGCGAAGCTTGCATTGGATACAATGCCCACCCAAACGGACGAGCTGGTGTTTCATAGAAGCCAAAGCCTTGAAAGTCTGGCGCATACACTCTTGAGACTCCATCCGCGTGCATCCATACGCCCGGGGCAATCATGTAAAACTTTTTGCCTTCGACCTCAGCAAAGTCGATATAGGTGATGAAATCAAAGCCAGGCTCAATATAACGATATACAGGTTCGCCAGCGACAGCAGCATCCAGAGAAAGATAGAGCGGGATACTTGTTTTGTTTACGCGGCCATAATAATACGGCAGGTAGGATAATTCTGTATCTAGCGTATAGCTGGGCAAAGAGACAGAACCAACTTGTGAATCAGGCTCAATTGGTGGGGGATCTTCGCTTACCTCAAGGGGAATACAATCTGTTTGGATTGGGGCATAAATATTTGGAAGACAGGGTCTATCACCATTATGATTCTGTGCAAAAGTGGGCGTCGGTGCAATAACAATAATTGAAATCAGCACAATGGCTAGGATGTAGTAACGCCTCATACGTGTAAGCTAGCTCCTTTTTCTCCGGCGAAAATATCGCAATTTAGTGCAATTGGATCGCATAATCAGTAGGTCGAGAGGCTGAACAATGCTTTTTACAACAATTAGACATACTCTCACGTGTAATCAGTATAGCTAAGGGAATTGCAATCCCACACCGCTATATGACGGGTTTGCGCGATAGGCAAAATAGCCTATTAAATCCGGGTTCCTCCGGATCAGCGGGTACATCAATCTGGGAAGTAAATCAGGGAGTAAAATTAATTCATGAATGCTCTCTTGGCACCAGTAGAAAATAATCAAGGGGCAGTCGCTTCGGGAGCGTGTCTCCAATTGCTATGGATGAAATTAATTACATCGCCTCCTTTAAAACTTTCCATTTCAAGTAAATATCCCCAGGAAGTTAGCACTAGCGGAACATCTGTCGTGTCCCAAGGGAGTGCGACTAGCTTAGCGTAGGCAGAATCGCTAATCAAGAAACGAATGTCGTCCTTCAATTCTTCGCAACTATTCTCATCTACCAGCTCACAGTTGTACCAAAACACGATATACCCCTCCTCCATATTTTTAACAGCGGCTGCTTCTGGAAAGTATGGGAGATCGGGCAAATCTGATTGATCATAAAATCCGGGATTAAGTCCTTGATCATAGTGTGGGCCTGAAGTTGGCGGATTAGAGTTGTAGGCGGGGGGCCTAATTTCGCCCGGTAGATGTTCTGAATCCATTATCGGATAAGATTGACCAATGGGTGGTCGATATGAATTCCAGGTGGCTAACAATATTAGGCCCCCTGCTAAAATTAGCGACCCAGACCATATCAGACGTTTTTGGACTTGTTGCTTTCGCCTGCGTACTTGCCAGGATTCGCGGTTGGCATTCTGGTTTATCAGCCACATTTTTCCGTTTTATATTTTCCGATCTCAACAGATCCGGATCGATAGATGTAGTGCAAAACAAAGACTTGATTGCCAAGCGTTCCAAAATGGAGTCTTGGTAGCTTAGATCGATTAACTGACATTGCTGCTTGAGCGTACTATGTCAGTATAGCTAAGGGTGTGACAAGCCTACACCGCTATATGACGGGGTCGAATAATAGGCAAAATGGCCTATTTGGAAAAGTATATTGTTTTGAAAGTACTGGATGAGTAAATATTCCCGATTTGCCACAGTCTAAACTAACTTTCTCCTGGATTATTCTGAGATCATTTAAGAGAGGGGTAAGCGGAATGCTGATAAAGAGAAATGAGTTAATCAAGTAGCCTTTGATATGTAGAAAACTCTTGCTCCCAACTATGCTTATTTGTAAATTCACGATCAGCGTTAATTGCCAACGATTCGCGCATAGGAGTATTTGAATGCATCTTTATTACTTTGTCAGCAAATTGTTTAACGTCTTTGGGGTTGAAAAATTCAATTGCTGTATCAGAGAAGTAATTCTCAAGGACAAGCAATCTGGCTGCCAATATTGGTAAGCCCATAAACGCGTATTCCAGCACTTTGGAAGGGATTGCAATACTCATGTGAGAATCTGGTAAAGCAGGATAAATACCTATATCAGCATTGTTCATATATACAGGGACTTGTTCAATAGGTACTGGCAAATTTATCGTCAAATAAGAACCGACTCCTAACTCTTCAGCCAGGGAAACAAGATGTTCCGAAAAAGTATTGTTGGGACCTACTAGAAGGAGGCGAACGTTAGGAATGTCTTTTACAAGCAGAGGCAATGCTCTAACGGGCAACTCCAAGCCATAGCGGGGGGCTAATGTACCTGTATAAAGCAGAATGAATTCCTCCCTATTGCCATTCCGACCATTGAGGTTATCGCGACTAAATATAAATGGGTCTGGAATATTCAGCACAATACTGATTTTGTCCTTGGGAACTCCACGCCTAATTAAACAATTTCGGAAATTCTCATTAGCTGCGATAATTTCGTGTGCGAAGAGGGTAGATAATTTCTCCTCCCATATCAAGGTTTTCACGATAGGACTTTTTTCAGTGGTCTCAAATTTTGACATGAAAAATTCTGGCATAGGATCATGGATATCTAATATGACCTTTGACCCTGAAATCCTCGGCAAGAATGCTGCAAAAACGAAAAAGTCAGGCATGTTATGGACGTGAACGACATCATACCTATTTCGCAGGTGTAGTGTGGTGAGCCATATTGAAAACAAGAGAAAGGCAATTAAATATTCAACCGGGTACGAAAATGCTCCTCCATTGATTCGCTGGAAGGGGATTTCATAAACATTAGTTTTTGTATTGTTCAATTCTGAAGTTGGTAGTTTTGGCCCCTTAACACATATCACATCAACTTTGTCCCCTTTTGCAATTAGCGACTCTACATAACGTTTGACACGACCATCACGGTAATAGGATTGGTGTACCAGATGGCATACCTTATGAGCTTTTTGCATGATTTTCTATAACCCAGGAATATAGTTGGCCAATTGGGAATATAAGTTTATGGCGCGAATGGAAATCAACAAAGAGCCGAAAGGCGGGGTCAGATACAGGCATTTATGCTTATCGCCTAAGGGTCGATTTTTTAGAGATGGAGTTTAAACAGTCTTTTGCTAGTGCAATTGATTATCTTGTGATTCCCACATCAATTGGGCCGGAAGTTCCAAGCAATTCACTTGTAATTAATCGGCCATATTGCCGATTGGTCAACCCAGCCAAATAGCGGTGTTGCCATGTCACGCCCGTAGCTATACTACCAATAATCTCCACAAGCAGCTATGGTAGTTAATCGATCTAAGCTGCTGATATTCCATTTTGCGGCTTGCGAATTGTGATAAGGCATGGATGACAATTTCTGGGAAGAACGTCAAAGTTCTGATGAGGAACCACAAGACGGTATTGTTCCAACAGGGCACGGCTTCACGATCACGCCCGCAACGTGCGTAGCCAGTTATACAGACGCTTTGCATGCCGGCTTCTCCTTGCCAGGATACACACATCCGAGCCAGGAAGAAGTTGACTCTGAAGGCCAACCTGAGTTGCTGACCGAAGACACGCAAGCCGCCCTTGTGGTTGGAGAAGGCCAACTTACTGAGCAGCAACGGGTCCAGGTCTTGGAAGCGGCGGCGGCCAGTCGAAATCTTTCTGTTCTTTTCCAGGGTGGCATCATTGGTTTGGTATTAGGCAGCTCAACGGCCTGGTTGATTTTGAGCAACCTGCGTCTTCGAGAGCAACAGAATCAAAATGGAGCCCAAGAATGGCAGAAAATGCCAAAGAGTCAAAACAGGCTGAACCGCTCCTCTCCCGACGGGACGTAGTAAAGATCGCTGGCGCGACCGTGGGAGCAGTAGCTGTTACTGACCTGGTTGCCACTGGGCCACTTTCACCTGGAGAGATCCAGGGCATCGACCGCGGTGTAGAGCAGGGGCTTGTACCTGGTGAGGATGTGCAGGCCACACCTGCCTGTGTGAACGTGTGCCCGGTTGGCGCACGCGTATTTGGCGATATAAAGAATCCCGAATCCAAACTTTCGCAATATCTGGATGCCAACGACACTTTCCGGTTGCGGGAAGACTTTGGTACCGAACCGAAAGTACATTCCGTGCGCCTAGAGAGCGAGGTCTAAGATGGCAACATTGGAACTCCCAAGAAGACAAAAAGTAACGCCCTTCACGATCTGGATGTCTGGGCTGGTTCTACTGCTGGTGGTTGGAGCTATCGGTATGGCTATTACTCTCATTTACGGCTTGCAGGTTACCGGCCTGCGAGACCAGGTCCCCTGGGGTCTGTGGATCACTCACGACCTTTCAGCTATTGCTCTGGGGGCTGGCGCTTTCACCTTTTCGGCAGTGGTGTATCTTTTCAGGATGAAGAGTTTTGAACCCATAGCGCGCGTGGCGGTATTCATTGGCTTTTTAGGCTATTCCTCGGCTATGCTTGTTTTGGCTATGGATATTGGCCGGCCGGATAGGTTCTGGCATCCGCTCATTTATTGGAATGTTCACTCAGTGCTCTGGGAGATCACCTGGGCTGTGATCTTGTATTCAGGAGTACTGGTCGCTGAAGTATTTCCCATTGTTACCGAACTGAAGTTTTTTGACCGTTATCCTAAAATACGCCAATTTGGTCATTCCCTGCACCGCTTTACCTGGGTCTTCGCCATATTTGGTTTGGCGCTTTCCTTAATGCACCAATCTTCCCTGGGGGCGACGTATGGTGTTCTCTCAGGACGAGCAATCTGGTTCAAACCGTCGCTTCCGGTGATGTTCATCATTTCAGCGGTTGCTGGAGGTATGTCCTTGACCCTGCTGGCGACCCTGGTTGTTGGCCTGGTGCGCGGTGTGGAGTTGATCCCGCGGGACTTGATCCGTTCAATCGCACGAGTGATCGCCTTTGCGCTTTTGGGCTATCTATATCTGAAACTGTGGGATTGGGCAGCCACTTCCTATTACAGCAACACGCCAGGGGCGGCGGATGCGCTTGCGCGTTTGCAGGCAACCACACCCTACACAACAACTTTCTGGTGGCTGGAGATTGTTTTGGGTGGATTGGTTCCTGCTGTCATCTTGCTCTGGTCGCAATTGCGGCGTAACACCGCCTATCTGGTAAGTGCACTGGCACTCATCATCATGGGCGTGGTAGTGAACCGCTGGAACGTGACCCTGTCCGGTTTGGTCGTGCCACCGCAGTGGTCTCCTGGAGTTGCCGGCGGCACATTGGCTGTTTCCTATTTCCCCTCCGTTGTTGAGGTCATGGTCTCACTCGGGGTCGTGGCTTACATGCTAACGGCGTTTACCCTGGGTGCTCGTTATTTGCCCTTGTTCAAGAAAGTTGAGGAGCAAGAAGCCGCCCAAGGCAACTAGAATCCACCACAAAAAACTGCACATAACCTTCCAAATGTTTAAGCATAAGCAGCAAAGTAGCGTTGCCACCTTCGGAAGGTTGCCGATCCCAGGGAGTTTGCTACGACTACCCGTGTTCGGCTTTCACTAAACATAATTTTGAAATGGCTTGGCTGTGTTGATACCCTCAGGGGAAAAGTGTGATGGAGTCTAGACAGTCTTTTGCTAGTGCAATTGATTAATTTGCGATTTCCACATCCATTGGACCGGCAAGTTCCGAGCAATTCACTTGTAATTAATAGGCCATATTGCCTATTGGTCAACCCCGCCATATAGCGGTGTTGCCGTGTCACGCCCGTAGCTATACTGCCAATAATCTCCACAGGCAGCTATGTTAGTTAATCGATGTAAACTGCTGATATTCCATTACTAGGCTTGCGTATTGTGATTAGATATGGATGATAATTTTTGGGAAGAACGTCAAAGATCTGATAGTGAATGGTTTGATCAGAAATACCAATTTGAGGACTATCCACGGCATGAGGTTCATGATCGTTCATTTGTCCGGGCGATTATTCACAAACTACAACCACGACTTCCTAGTAAATTGCTCGATTTGGGCTGCGGGTTAGGCTGGTACTCTTATCTTTTTTCCCAAGCGGGGTTTGAAGTCACAGGAGCAGACATGAGCCCAGTGGGTATCCAAGGTGCCCAAAACTTATACCCAACCGAGGAAATCGACTGGGTAGTGGGCGATGGCCTAAAATTGGATTTCCATCATGAATTCGATATAGTACATGTTAGCAATTTCAGTCCCTTTACGATGGTGGATAGTTTAGAAACTGAGCAGGCGAAGTTAATTTCAGGCCAAATCATGCGATATCTTAAACAAAATGGTTTGTTAGTCTTTGTTTGGAATAGTCGGTTAGATGAGAGCGATCCTCAAGGCACTTGGGCTAATTATTCCATCAAGCAGATTGCACGCTACTTTGAAGCGGTAGAGAATGCCAATTATTTGGGGACATGGGCTACACACTCTCAACTGAGCACATTATTTGGGTCATGTTCCTTGAGCAACTTCGTAACACAATTGACTGCCGCTGGGGCAAGGTTTCATTCTAAAACAGCACGTATTGTGGCAGCTGTACAGAAATTGTGATTTAGACAGGTGATTTGATAATTAGCGTTGGCAACTAATAGTATGCGTTAGCTGACTAACACTCAGAGACTGGGGAATTTTTACAAAATGCACATTAGTCTCTGCAGAACGTAAGCAAAATCGCCTGTGTTTTCTCAAGCTTTTCGGCGCTTCTCGTGGATTTCTCAGCAAAGTATATTTATAGGGAATGGAAAAAGGAATGCAAGTTCAATCGTGGTACGGACTACCCGCACGCATTGCTGTGGAGAATGAGTTGTGGCATCTTGTTGAAGTTGGTGGTGTTGCTCTGCACCATCCTCCTGTGGTCAACTTGATTTTACGCCGTGGGATGCCGACGGCAGACCGACTTTATCTCAGCTACTTACATGAATTTGGTCATCTGCAAACGCTTCCGGTTGCCATCGCACACGCGCTTATCCTTACATTAATAGTGCGTTGGAGGGGAAGGAAGCTAGGAGACGTGATTTTAAATCTGCTCGCTGGAGCAATCGCCCATGAGGCAGTTTGGGAACTGGCCAGTGAAGCGTATGTAATCGCAAAGACGGGGCCAGAATATCGTCGTATTTATCAACAGGCGCCAAATCTTTTTGGACAAGCAGTTTTTTGGGGAGGCATGTCAACATTGGCTTTATTGCTTACGGCTTGGGTAATGCGAGGGAAATAAAGAAGCGGTTTCTCTTGACAAGGAAGCAGTGATATAGCCTCCGTTGTCCATGCTGGATGGTAGGGCTATCGCAAGTTAGCCGGCCGTACAGAGGGGTAAGGATTGTTGAAAATGCACATAACCCAGGCTTAACCATTGCGCTACATAAGATGTTTTGCTTCTTCAATTAGACGCTTGCGATAGCGAGAGTAGTCGGCTTGACTAATCTCGCCTCGATTATGGGATTCATCAAGGTCCGCAATTTCCGTTATGATTTCCGCGACAATGGCTTCTTCTTCATCACTTCCATTGTGGGTCCCCAACGGTCTTTTCAGCCACCAATATCCAAACCCGACCAACCCTAATCCTACAGCAGTAAGGCCAAAAGCAATCCCTTTATTATTTTCCTGACTTGTCACAGCTTCGCTTGTGGTTGGCATAATGGCCTGAGCAGCTCTTTGCAGTTCACCTACGAAGTTCATAGTTAGGCTGTCTCCAGAGGCTAATCCTTCATGCGAGTATAATGAGACTAGTCCGCCTCCCTGAAGTTCCATCGATCCATCAGAAACGAGGCGATCCCCCTGTAATGAAATGCCAAGACCTTCTTCAACGATTACGTTGACTTTCAGCACTTCTATAGGCGGAGTTACCGAGTAGGACATACCATCAGAATATTCAAGAATATAGGAAACAGCGATTTGATTTGACCCAATACCAGGGATGATAGGAGCCGTATCTACAAACCCATCGGGGATTCTAGTGAAACGCTCCTGGGTATTCGATTCGAAGGAAACATTTGCCGCATTAGTGGGCAAGGAAAATTGCAGGGCTTTGTTTGCGACATCATCCGCGTTTGCAAAAGTTTTGTCACCAAGGTTTGATAGGATGTAAACTTCGCTAATGCCAAGTCCACCCTGTGCAGCATACAGCAAGATATGCATTTGCTCAATGCGCAGGTTGGAAGGCTCTGTTGTGCTTTCATACACCGCTACATCCACCGAAAGTAAACTTTCCCCAGGGGTGGGGGAGACAGGATCTGAATAATAAGCTGCGTCTTCGAATGTCGCCATTACCACATACGAATACCCAATCTCAAATTCCACATCGGTAAAAAGGAATGTGCCATCATTTTCTGATTGACCATGAAGCATGACTTGCTGCTCGCTAGTCTGACCCCAGCCGTGCAGCATGATATCCAAAGATTCGGCAACGGGGCTATCAAGGTTTTTGTTCATGATCGTGCCGGAAACCTCACCTAACAAGTTTTCTGGCTCTTGGTCATCAGGCTCAACAGTTTGAGCAAATGCAGGCGTAAAGATAGTAAAAGGCAGGATAAACAGCAAGAGCAGTTGAATCGTTTTTGACATCGGAGACTTCTTTCTATTTAATTGGGCTGTTGCTCTTTCAAGGGAACACCACATGAGCTGCAAAACGTATCTTCCTCTGCGAATTCTTCCCCACATGAGGGGCAGGAAGCGGTGAGCTGGGCTCCGCAGTATGGACAAAAATGATCCGAATCTTTCACTGTCTCTTCGCAATTCGAACAGGTCTTGGATATTGGTTGCGAAAGGTCAGCGCGGCGTTTACGGATAAGTTGCTCGAGTCGGGCATCAGCCGCTTGTTCGGATTCCTCAATTGCAGCAGCGGCCTGTTCTAATAAACCTGCTCGGGCACGCTGGTAATCATCCTCAGCGACTTTTCCCAATTGATAGTCAAAGTCGAGATCTTGAAGAGCAAGCAGAGGCGCTTGTTTTTTGTGAGAGGTGGAATGCGAAGTTGAATGACCAAAGAAAGTTGGAAGTCCTTTGCGACCTAATAAGGGATTTGCAACAATTGGAATGGTAATTAAAAGAAATGCGATTCCAATCAATATTGTGGATGTGTTCATGCTTTCTCCCGTATTAATCTAGTTGATGCAGTTCTTCTTCGATCTTGGCCAGAACTTCAGACGAGATCGATTTTTCGACAGAGGGGGTGGGAACCTGCGGTTGGGGTGTTCTCCAGCTTTTCAATATTTGCCAAAGGACAATCATTCCCAATGCCACAGCTACAATTGGCAGCAACCAAACGAAAGACGTAAAACCCCTCCGATTAGGTTCGGCTAAGACTCTTTCCCCGTATTGCACTACAAAATAATCGATGATCTCCTGGTCGGTCCACCCTGCAGTTAATTGCTCTCGAATCTGCGCTCGCCAGTCCTGGCAAGCTTGAGTTTCACACACATCCAGTGGGGTGTTGGGGCAGACTGGGCAATAGAGCTGTTTTGCCACTGCATTCACATCATCATCATTCGGTAGAATCGGCCCACCATCTTGCGCTTGAACAACTACAACAGCCATTAGACTCGCAAGTATGGTCAGTATGGATAGTATTAATTTTCGCATCATGATCAATCTCCTGCATTAGGTTGCAATTGAGGTGTTCCGGGTTTTAGGACATAGGAGCGACTCCTCAAATTCTTCTGACTTGGCCATGCCGCAATCAGGGTCCCAAACATCATGACAATACCGCCGATCCAAACCCAATTAACCAATGGATTTATATAGATCTTGAATGTGGAGGAGGTTAGACCGATTTCCTCCCAACCTACCAGGAGAACATAAACATCGCCTGCGGCTGTTGAATACACGCCGGGGATGGTGACAGGTTGTTGTTGAACAACAAAGAAATCTCTACGTGGACTCAAGTCTTGTATTGCTTCACCATCCTTGAAGAGCGTTGTCGATGCTTCCAAAACTTCACGTCCGTCAGACCCAGGATAGATCTCAAGCCCATTAAAGCGCAATTCGTAATTGTTTAGTGTCAATGTTTCGCCGACAGAGAGTGAGCCCTGGGTTTCTTCTTTGAAAAACGTGTCCCCAATAAAGCCTAGGGCAATCATGATTACTGCCATATGGATGATGTAGCCACCATATCGTCTGCGGTTACGCGCAACGAGCTTCCCAAAAGCCACCCATAAGGTTTCTTGTTTGCTCTTAATGCGGGCACGGAGCCCCTTCCAAAATTCCATGACGATTGTCAACAAAACGAAGGTTGTAAGCCAAAGGCCTGCAAATGATCCTGGATGTGTCCGATGTGCGTATCCCCATAGTGCGGCTATGATTAGTGAAATAACGAAGGGTATCAACAGGGATTTTCCCAATTTTCGAATGGCTTGTTTTCGCCAGGCGAACAATGGGGCAATCCCCATCAACAAAACGATAACGCCAAAAAGCGGACCGGTTACTTTCTGATAGTAGGGAGGTCCAACCGTTATTTTAGTCCCAGTGACTAGCTCAGAGATCAGTGGAAATACAGTGCCCCAAAAGACAGCGAACGTAATGGCGACAAAAATCAGGTTCTGCAAGAGAAACGCCGACTCACGCGAGACAATGCTCTCCAATTCGTGCTCGGTTTTTAGGGTGTTCCAACGCCAAATAAGCAAGCTTAATGATCCAACAAATGTGAAACCGATGAATACAAAAAAGGCAGGGCCAAGTGCTGTCTTTGAAAATGCATGGACAGAGCTAACAATACCCGTCCGAGTAATAAACGTCCCAAACAATACCAGGGAATACGTCAAGATGATCAGCACCATATTCCATTTCTTCAGCATGCCCCGTTTCTCGGTCATCATCACAGAATGAAGGAAGGCTGTGCCGGTCAACCAGGGCATCAGCATGGCATTCTCGATAGGGTCCCAACCCCAGAAGCCCCCCCATCCCAATACATCATAGGCCCAGCGCCCACCAAGGATTAGGCCGATGCTAAGAAATATCCACGCCACTAGTGTCCAACGGCGACTGGTGCGAATCCAGTCGTCGCCTTGAGATTGGCCAGTCACAAGAGCTGAAATCGCAAAGGCAAAGGGAATCACAAAACCGGTAAAACCAAGGTAGGTGGTAGGTGGATGCCCTATCATGCCAAAGTGGCGGAGCAGCGGATTAAGCCCACTGCCTTCTTCTGGAATGTAAGGCATAGCATTTGAAGGTTGGAACACAGCTGTAATCAGCTCGCTGGCGCCAGGCACATGCCACAGCCTGGCAAAAGGATTTGTGATGATAACCGTTACGCCAATAAAAAAGGTCGTGGTGAGCATCGCGGTGACAATAAAGTAGGGCATCAGGACCCTGTCACTTTCCCATTTGCGCAACATCACCACCGCGACAAACCCAGCCATCAGCCAGGCCCAGAATAAAATGGAGCCCTGCTGACCTCCCCATAAAGCAGTGATCCTAAGGAAGGGAGACATAGCGGTGCTGGAAACATCAGCTACGTAAGCAAGGGAAAGGTCTAAATTAACAAGCGCGTACACTAGCACAAATACAGATATTGTGAGGAAGACAAACGTCAGCACAGATGCATTGCGGGCACTTTCCACCCATTTCCTGATTCCTTTCATCCCTCCGTAGAGTGACGAAAAGACACTGTAGGCCCCAAGAGCAAAAGCGATAAATAATGCAATTAAACCAATATCATTGAGCATACATTCCTCCGAAATCTAGATGCAATCCAAGACTGACTGGAAGTGAGCTGGAGTGGCAACGGTTTCTTGATCTTGAGCGGTAGGCTGACATAAATATTATGGGAAATACTCCAGGAGCTGGCCTAGCGCCTCATTCGCCAGGCGTGGGTCTGCGGCTAACCAAACGACATTATTATCAGAACGAAAATAAAAATGTAGTTGACCCATGCCGGAAAGCTCATAGATCCTGCGACCGTCTTGGTCGCGGTCACCTTCGGGTCTGAACGGTGTAGTTCCTACGGAAATACTCTCCTCCATATCCAGAATCATGCCTTGCGCGATGGATACTAAAGACGTACTCGCGACCCAAACAGTGATTTCATGTTTTGACCCATAAGAACCGATATTTGCTGAATTGATTGGAAAGTCTTTACCGTGTAACCGTGAAATATCGAGAATCGCCTCTGCACCAGTCACGGATGAATACATTTCAATGCCGGCAAGGTTGGCTGGGAGAACGCGGGTTTCTGGATTGGCCTCCGGTATCAGTTCCAGATTAATCGCTGCAACTACAAAGATTGCAAAAATTAGCAGCACGATGGATAAGGAAAGGCCTCTTCTTTTCAAAGGGATCTCAGGGTCATTATCAGGATTCTTGTTGAGTCATTGAAAGCAGTTATCGCATGTCGCGGAGGTGAAGGAGCCTAAAAACAGCAAAGTTGTAAAGCTACGATCAAATCGTAGCAGGGCAGTCAGAATTAGACATCCGTTGACTGGCGTGTTTACTGTCGGGCGAAATTGCTGATGACATATGTCCTGGGATCAAAGTGACAAGTGTCCTGCAAAATTGCATAGGCAGGTTTGCGTATTGTTTATCAAGACAAATGGCGCGTAGGGAATCCTGTGAATGTCCTTATACTTGAGGCAAGAAATTGAAAGTGAATTGTTTGTTCTTTATATTGGTTTTTGGAGGCAGATGGAACTGGATATGGTATGGAACCTGAAACCGTCTTTTTAATTGTAATTGGGGCACTCCTGGTCGTAGTTTTGCTCCTAATTTTGTTTGGGGGGGGCGGCATGATGGGTGGAATGGCGATGATGGCTGGGATGACGGCCAGTCCCGTCGGCATTATTGTGATCTTGATCCTGATAGCGCTGACTGCCCTGGTGGGATATGCAGTCCTGTTTTGACGCGCTTTGCCACTGTACCGCAACTACTTGGAATCCAAAGACTCGCCAAGGGAGGGGAGGTCAATCTGTCTGATATCAAGCGAAATCGTTCAATGCGAACTGTTCATGGTCTAAATATCCAACTCTTTGCTCTTAGCATTGTATTTGTGCTAGGTATGAGCACCGCCTTTGTATTTTGGGGACGCGATACGGTGAAAATCACAGCAGCTCAGACCGAGCCTGTTTCTTCCGTAGCCGGCAGCGTTGGACAAGCAGAAATTGATGAATGGATCAATCAGATGAATTCACCAGGGGGCTACTCCCTCAATATTGCGTTTGGAGACATCGGTCCTCAATTGTTGGCGGCAGGCGCAATCGATCTTGACCTGTTCAAATCGATTTATGAGCAAGCAGGAAAACCACTCACAAAAAATCAGATAGAAATATTGGAAGGGGGGAGTGGAAATCCTGTGGTCATCAATCCGGAGAACGCCTATTTTCTACTAAACTTCTTCTGGGCGCTTGGCTTGACAAACCAGAACGAGGTGCTGACAAAAGGCCCGATGACTCAGTACGGACCTGACGGCGTAATGCAGTTTGCGTCAACCGGAGGTTGGACTCTTGGCAACAACAGCCCTGCTGCCCTTTATGCAAGCTTGCCCATTATTTCATTAACTAACGATCAACAGGTGAGGTTGGAGCTGGTCGCCGCCGGGGTCTACCGACCATGTTGCAATAATCCAACACTGTTTCCCGACTGCAATCACGGAATGGCCATGCTGGGCATCCTCGAGTTGCTGGCATCTAATGATGCCAGTATCAATGAGATGTTTGAAGCTGCGAAGTATGTCAACGCCTTTTGGTTTCCAGAACACACTCTAAAAAGCGCATTGTTCCTCAGGAACGCAGAAGACGTCGATTTTGATAGTATTGACCCACGCCAAATCACTGGCCCAGATTTTTCTTCCCAAATTGGATCGCAACAAGTTCAATCATGGCTGATCGCAAATGACTTACTTCCCCAATCCTCTGGCGAGCGCAGCGGATGTGGCGTTTGAATCCTCAAAGGGGTGCGATTATTTCTTGGGCAGCGCAGGCTGGCTCTTAAGCCACCTGCAAAATGTCTAATAGAAGTCTATTACCTGGGTGGTCGTAGGTCATAAAGTCTAGTACACCCATTTGATTTAAAGTCGAAATGGTTTTTGGGTTCCAGGAAAAAGCAAAGCAAAGCACTTTCCTGGAGGGGTTTGTAAACAAAAATCTCTGGATTGTGCTGATGTCTGGTTCCTCAGTGGCTGCAAAGATCAATAGTCCCTTGAATTTTGGTTCAATCTCACGTAACCAATGGGCAGAATCGTGCGAAATGCCTTGTACATCAATCGCTTGAAAATTGTCGAGCACTGCTTTGAGAGCCTCGATATAAAGAGATCGTGGCCCTACTAACCAGGCATGAATTGGATACTCGGAGGGAGATGCAACCATGGGTTACGGGAACTCAAGACTGTAATTTCCTCAATTTGCGCGTGGGAACCTCATTGATAAATTTCGCCTGATAATGATGCTTGCCGTCATTCCCTGCCGCGGTGACAGCTTGTTCTAAAGAGCGTGGGCCAATAGCTTCTTGGTTATAGGCCACACTAGCAATCCCTTGCTCTAAGAAAACCTCAGCGTAGAAAACGCCTTCCTTTTGGAGCAAGCCGTTTTGGACACGCATAGCACAGCGCGGACATCCCATCCCTGAAACCGACAGATATGCAGTTGTTGATTCGAGAAGATCTTCCTCAGAGGTTATTTTTTCAAATGGTTCTACGTGGCATTCAGGACTTGTGTCCATTGATGTCTCCAAATAGTTGGTAGTTGCGTACACACATCATAGGTCAAAGATGATTATTGGCCACGCGCATTTAGCACCATACGAGGATAGGCAAAAATGCTTACCCTTGCTTGTGGTTAATGCGCTAGTTTAGACGCTGGGCTGCATATAAAATGTTGTGTGAAATAAACCACAAACATTATATTATTTGAAGGAGTATCAGATGTCTACACTTACTACTGCCAAAGGAACATTGGTACAGGATCCTGCGATCATAAACTCGCTGCTCACTGGCAAACGCGCCGCCTGGTTATGGCTGCCACTGCGTATTTGGCTAGGCATACAGTGGATCAATGCTTCATTGCATAAGATTGGCAATCCAGCTTGGGTGGAAACAGGTGAGGCTATCAAAGGCTTTTGGACCGGCGCCGTGGTGATTCCCGATGCAGGCCGTCCGGCGATTGCTTTTGATTGGTATCGAACATTTATCCAGACTTTACTAAATGCAGAGGCATACAGGTGGTTCGGCCCATTAGTTGCCTATGGCGAACTGATAGTCGGCATTGCCTTGCTCCTGGGTGCTTTTACGGGATTCGCGGCGTTCTTTGGGGCCTTGATGAACTGGAATTTTATGATGGCTGGAGCTGCAAGCACCAACCCGCTGTTGTTAATGATTGCAATAGGGCTAATTTTAGCCTGGAAAGTGTCGGGTCACATTGGCGCTGATTATTTCCTTCTACCGTGGATTGGGACACCATGGGGCCGCAGAGAGAAAATTCAAAGCCAGGCGGGAAGTGGAGTATAAAGAAGTTCAATCGCAGTTGGGTAAGTTTCAGAGGATGTATTCGTCTCAAACCATCTTCACTCATTTATGGAATATCCATGAATGACAAAGCCCTCAGTTGAATTCCCGAAACCCTTTTCAATTGAGGGTTCTAACCAAAACTGGCAGCCCGTTTCGGGCTGCCAGTTTTGGTTTATGGTCATTCTTTCCTGCGGTCATTAGTAATGCAAGCTGAATGGAAAAGGTGCTGCTAGCTACTGAACCGGGCGGGCTACAAAAGCGAATTCGAGATTGACGGCTTCGGCAACACCATGATAGTCAAATCCATTATCAGCATCATTTAAAATGCCAAAGTCACTGCGGAGCACCGTTGCACTCGCAAGGCCGCTGATTTCATCCTCACTCAAAATCGTCAACATCACATCGAAGGTTATTGGCGCTGTTATCCCCCTTAATGTTATGTTACCAGTGACCTGAAAATTTACGATCTGTCCAATATCTACCTGCTCGGGCAATCCACTTATTGAAAGTGGAACAAAATCGGTAAATTCATTTTCTGGCCTAGCTGTAAGAAGCACACAGCAACGTATGGATTGGTCTCTATCAGGATCGTCTGTCGCTAAAGTGCGTAAGTTTATTCGGATCGTCCCTAGTTGAGAATTTGATGGATTAGCAAAATCGATAATAAAGTCACCAGCGATTTCACTGGTCCGCCCGATTGCAGTACCCTCGGGAAAGGTTTCATAAACCGAAAACCGAGCTTCTGATTCTGCAGGCACAATTCGATAAAGTTGGGGAGGTAAGGATGATGAGCTCGCTTGAACATTCGCCACCTCCGACTCGGCAGTTGGTGAAACCTCGTTATTTACTTCAATGACCTCTTGTGTATCTTCCACCGCAGTCGGCGTGCTGAAGTCTGCAAGTGATAGTTCCGGAGCGCTGATCGCTTGGCTCGGGGCAGCAGATCCTCCGGTAATTCTAATAAAAATAAATACGCCGACAACACCCCCGACAATCGCGCCAATTACAAAGGAAACAATGCTGAATATCATCCTTTCTTGTCTATGTCTTTTCTCGTTTGGGAAGCTTACTGAACGGTATTGGTACTGCATAGCGGTTCTCCTAATCTTTCGTCTATCAAAATCTTTTCCCAAGAGTTACTCATCATCCTCGTAACCTCGTAACTTGGTCTGATTACAAACGCATAATTGTAAAGAAAACGAGCTAATTGGAAATACGCAATATTGCCTATTTAATTAGACGCAATATTGCGCGTATGGAATTTAGCTCTTCTTCAATATACTTAAGGGAATTATTGTCTGTGATCAACAATTAAAAATGATGCCTAAATTGAATAGACCCATTCTTATAACTGGTGCCGTATTGTGTCTTGTGGTTATTTATTTCCTGCCCCCAATCAATCAACGAATAGCTTGGCGTTTCTCGGTTATTCAAGCGCAGGTCAAATATGCGCTATTCCCGCCTGAAGAAGCGGTTTTTATTCCACAACAACAGGAGGTCACGATCCCAGAACTTTCCACTTCACCGACCCCAACGCCGAACGACGTTTCTGAAGTCCAAGTCCAACCTGCAATTATTGATTTGCCCACCGCAGTCCCGGCACAGTCAGAATTTGTTTCGTTGCCTTCAAGTGTTCAGCTCACGGGCGTTCGCCACGAATATCAAACTTGGAATAATTGTGGGCCAGCCAATCTGGCCATGGCGCTATCCTTCTGGGGATGGCAGGGATCGCAAGAGGATACAGCGATGTTATTAAAACCAAATCCACGCGACAAGAATGTAATGCCTTACGAAATGGCGACCTACGTTCAAGATCAAACGGAGTTTGAAGCGCTGGTGCGGGTTGGTGGAAATTTAGAAGTGCTGAAGCGGTTCGTAGCAAGCGAAATTCCCATCATTATCGAAAAAGGATTTGAAGGTGAAGACTTCGACGGCTGGATGGGTCATTACCAACTTGTCACAGGCTATGACGATGAATTGGGCCAACTGACCGTCCAAGACTCGTATATTATGCCCGACATGCTTTTATCTTACGAGCAGGTCATGTCCTTTTGGCGGGCATTCAATTTCACATATATTGTAGTTTATCCTCCAGAGCGGGAGGCTGAGGTAATGGCGTTATTGGGAGCAGATGCAATGGAAGAGGATAATTATCAATCTGCCGCTCGACTTGCCGAAACAGAGTCTCATATGCTTACAGGTCGCGATCGCTTTTTTGCATTGTTTAATCGTGGGACAAATCTGGCCGCGCTACATGATTATGTGGGTGCTGCATCATTTTATGACGAAGCCTTTGCGGTCTACGCCTCCTTGGAAGAAAGCGAGCGTCCTTGGCGTGCGATGTGGTACCAAACTGGCCCTTATCAAGCATATTATTTTTCTGGTCGATATCAAGACGTGATCGATCTTGCAACTACAACGCTCGGAGCCATGAGTGAGCCGATTTTGGAAGAAAGCTATTATTGGCGAGCGCTAGCTCGTGAGGAGCTTGGCGATGTAGAGGGGGCGATCGATGATTTGCGCGCTAGCCTCAAACAACACCCTGATTTTGCAGCAAGCCTACAACAGCTTACTCGCCTTGATGCAGGTTCCTGAGAACGGCACTACTAAATGATATGAAGACAAATAAACAAAATGACCACTTAACCCGACGAGAATTCTTGAAGCTGTCGGCTACAAGCCTTGGCGCGCTGCTGATTGTGCCGCCACAACGCACGAAATTGATGCCCGATTTTCCATCTGGAGAGCGACTTGGCCGGGTGGTTGCCGGTGCCTTGTCGCTCCATGCCCGTCCTACGCCAGATAGCGCAAAGATTCGAACCGCCTATGAAGATGAAATTCTGGTTATAGAAAGGACCGTGCTTGGCTCGCAGCCATTTCGACAAAATCAGACCTGGCAGGAAACTCCAGAAGGGTATGTGTGGTCTCCAGATATTCAACCCGTGCTCAATTTGCCAAATGATCCTTTAGTCGACCTGCCTCAGACAAGCTTGGGGGCTGGCGTATGGGCGGAGGTGACAGTCCCTTATGTCGATCTAGCGATAGCCAACCCGCCGGCGCGTGCTCCCTGGTTGAGAAACAGGCTTGAGAGCGGCTTGTCGCCGCGGTTTTTCTACAGCCAAATTGTGTGGGTAGACCAAATTGAAGTCGATGCGGAGGGACAAGTCTGGTACGGATTGAACGAGCGTTTTGGCTATGGCGACTTGTTCTGGGCGCCAGCAGAAGCGTTCCGTCTGCTCACCCCTGAAGAAGTCACGCCTATCAGTCCGGAAGTTGAAAACAAATATATACGTGTGGACGTCTCCCGCCAAACCATCTCTGCCTTTGAGGGGAATAACGAGGTGTATTTTGCACGTGCTTCGACGGGAGTGATGTTCAATGCGGCGGGGGAACGCGTGGATGAATGGGGTACACCAGTAGGGCAGCACCGCATCTGGCGAAAGTCAATATCGCTTCCGTTGGCGGGAGGGTCGGCCGCGGCGGGTTGGGACCTTCCGGCAGTGGGATGGATATCCTTGTTTGTTGGTTCAGGGGTGGCTTTTCACTCAACGTACTGGCATAACAACTATGGCGTGCCGACCTCGCGCGGTTGTGTCAATTTGAGCCCGGATGATGCCAAGTGGGTATTCCGTTGGACACAACCGCAAGTTGCCTTTGATCCTGGCGACGTTACCGTCGGAATGCCCGGGGGGACAATGGTAGAGGTTTTTGAAACTTGAGTTACTCTTAGAATAAACTCAGATACAATTCAATTCTGTTTTCTGTTCATTTGGCGCAAGTTCTTGTGTATCTTTTTCTGATCAAGTCATGGATAGGCGCAAACCTTTTTTGTTCAGAGGGATGAGGTATGAGATCAAGCAATACCAAAAGACTGGTGGAGCCAAATACTACGCTTTATCCAGTGCCAGTTGTGTTAATTGCATGTGGAGTAGGGGACTCCATAAATGTATTTAGCCTCAATCGCATTGCGAGTTGTAATGCAGAGCCGCCAATGATAAGCATTTCTGTGCGCCCGCAACGGGCTAGTCATGATTTGATCGATAAGACCCGCTCCTTTTCAGTAAATATCCCCTGGCCAGAAATGGAAGTTGTTAGCAATTTTGTCGGCACGACAAGCATGCGAGATCTTGATAAGTGGGAACATGTCGCTTTATCGCCTGTAGAGGCGCAGATGGTTAGTGCTCCTCTGATTGATGAGTGCCCAGTCAACTTGGAGTGCCAGGTTCTAGAAAAACTTACATTACCTTCCCACAGCCTGTTCGTCGCCCAGGTTATAGCTATCCACGCCGATGAGGATGTGCTCAATGATCGCCATGAAGTGGATTATCAACTTGTTAAAGGCGGCCTGACTTACAAAGCAGGGCAGGTGCGGGAGCGACCGGTTGAGAACTTTCGCCCTAAGGAATTGTTGATCAAGGCGCAAGAATGGCAGCCCAAGTGATAAATCAAGAAAAAAAATAGAATGTTCTTTGCGTATGTACTTGGCACAATTGGAGCTCTTGCTTTTCTAGATACCCTTGGCGTTTTGGATAGTACTTTCCATTATATGTGGGCAAGTGTGCTTGTTGTTGCTGGAATAGTATTTCTTGTGCATCCATTGTTCAAAACAAATCGTTTAATTGCTGGGATCTTCGCCATAGCCGGTATTACTGAACTACTAAGCATTGTGAACTCACTTGCGATTCTCCGCTACGTATGGCCTGCTGCCCTGGCAGTCTTGGGTTTTTTGTACCGCACAAAGCGAATTGCGAAATCTATACCAGATCGGAGCTTCCCTCAGAAACAGGCTCGATTGGTCGGGGGTGCACTAGTATTGTCCGGAGTGATGCGTCTCATCACTGTGGCTTCTGGTATTAATATGGGTACTGTCGGTTGGGGGTGGATCCTTTTCTTGCTAATTGCTGCTATTGCATTGGTTCTTACGGGTGAATACCTGTAGGGTACCCTTTGTGCGTACTTCTAATCGGATGGGAATTTTATAGAATTGCTAATCAAGTACAGGACTAGCCCGAAAAAATCCTGATTATCAGTTGAGCGTCAATTGGATACTCTTGTGAACTGGAACAATTCTCAGGAACCGTCTGCCCAAGAATTGTTAGTGGGTACAGATAAGATTACATATGAAGAGATGAACGAGTCTGTGCCGCAGTCACTGAAGGTGACCAAATTCTGGGGAGCTCAGTTAGTATTTGTGTTGCTTTCGTCCAACACCCAATCTATTTTGTCCAAAAAGTCCAGACGAAGGCTCTCTGTCCTTGCCCTAGCGTAATTCCATAGGGGCAGGTCTATGCCTCCTGCTTGACTTCTCTTGACCCTGCCTGGTGCTGTCCCGTAATCTGCATTTGCCAGTAGCCAGTTCTTGAGCGTAGCCTCGTCCACTCCTAAGGGTTCCAGGACGATATGCGCCGCGCGTAAGAAAAGCTTAGCGTATTTATCAATATCTAGACTGCCTGAGTCAATAGGATAGGGGAGGAAGCTGGCATGCACGCGCTTGGGTGTAGTGGTGTGTACAAAACTGACTGCCTGTCCTGGATGGACGATTTTGCCAATAGTGGCCAATTGCATTGCAGCGCGTGCCGCAGGCGAGGGTAGCTTGTAGGCTTCAATTGGTTTGCGCAGCTTCTGTGTCATGGTGAGGTCTTCTATTGGTACTTGTCTCAGGCGGAGTTGAAGCCATTGCTTCCGGATGTTGACAAATAGCTCCGGCAGAAACTTCTCCATCTCCCTGCTTGTTGCGACCATGCCCAATTGATCGATCAGGCTCTGCTGCATGGCGGCTATAAAAGGGGGGGTGTCCCCGCGTCGCAAGTGCAGGCCGCGCACTTTGGTCTCCCCATTCCAATCTGCGCCAAACCACATATTGGCTACTGGTGCTTCTGGATCTTGTCGGGAGGGTGCAAAAGCCACCCACTTGAAGATGTGCTCCATGTCAATGAGCATTCCCGTCCGACGCTCGATCTCATCAAAGAGTGGTTGAAAATCGACTGACCTGGTGGCCCCATCCTTCTGCACGATCCAGTTATCGATATTGGCAAAGAGTACTCTATAACCCATTTTCTCGGCGATGTGCTTGCCGGTCTTTAGCTTTTTGCGAGCAAAGGCCGTCATTGCCTCATAGGCTGTTTGCACAGTGAACAGCCCTTCTGGAAAACCAAGATGACCACCAGTGATCACGAGCAGCCATTTGAGGGCATCAATGCGGTCCTTTGTGATTGGATACCGGTAATCACGCTTGCCTAGCTTGCGTAGCTCGGCCTTTAGGTTGCGTCGTTTTTGGATGATGGGACGGATGGTGGCTGGGATTAAACCCGGCTTTGACTGATCCACGTAGATATTGGTTCCGGGCGCCTGGATGCAGTCCTTTGAGGGTTTGTCGGAGATTGTTTCGGGGGACAGATTGTGTTGCGTAATCACTGAGGGAAAGAGGGCGTCACAATCCCATTCTGAAACATTTTCATGCAAACCGATCAGCGCAGTACTTTGGAAGCCGGCGCGATCAGCACGTAAGAGTTCGCGCGGAGAGCGGTATGCTTCGGCGCGTTGTTTCTTATAGGGAACCAATATTCGACTGCGCATAGCCATAACTGCTTGAGCAAAAGTAACCCCAGATCCCGGAGACCGACGTGCTATCTCCTGCAAGGGCATGCCTGTCACTCGCGCTAGCTCGATTGCGCCGTGCAAGTGGTAGCCTTGCGCGGCTGCCGCACCGTTGAGCAAATCAATGTGTGCACGGCCGTAGAGAAGGGTGCGTTGTTCTAGAAACTCCTGCTTGCCATACACAAAGAACGAAGTGGCCTTGCGCGTCTCGGGGGGACGGTTCTGGTCGCGGTTGGGATTGAAGTTGATGTCATATCGCTTTGCTAGTTCCGCGAGGAAAGGAAACAACCAGCTATCACCATGATGGGTGAGGATCAGATCAGGGTCGTGGATCTCGATCAATTCCTGGACGCGGCGAACGAAAGTGGCATTCTCTCGTACGTAGATCTGCTTTTGCTGCTCACCATTGATCCCTACCTGTAACCTCCGCGGGATTTCATAGATGGGATTTCGATCTGGCACTAGAGTCAATGTGCGTAGCGGTACTTGACGCGGGTGCAGCGTCTCTGGTGTTTCTAGAGGTTGGATTTGATCGATATTGTCTTGTTTGTCGATGCCTACATCCACATAGGCTAGTGGGAATACATCGTAGGCCGCGGTATAGCGACCGGCGATGTGCACGTCGAAATCATATAAATGCAGGTTAGGAAAGCGCCGCTCCAGTTCATAGCGGAGCATTGGGAAGTGAGCCGCGTTGAGCATTTGCACGGCCAACAGTGGAACCTCGCCATCGAATAGCTCCCGTCGCCTGGTGGCCATGCTCACTACAGGTAAGCCCGATCGTTTCAGGTAGCGAAACAGTTCATTTAGGGTATCCTTCTGCCCGCGGGCATAAAAAGTAATGGGGAAATCATGGCGTAGGCAATATCGTTCTCCATCCTCACCAATGAGCCATAGTTTGACCCCCTTCTCCATATCGATGTAAATATCGAGTAGCCAACCGCGCATTTAGAGCCGGTCGAGTGCATCGATCTTGTCAATCAAGATATCCACGCGCTCGGTGAGGATTACCAGAGCAGCAAAAACCTCCAGTAGGATCGCTAGCAACACGACCTCGAAAGGCAAGAGATAGCCGGCCTCAGCTATGCTGTCGGCGTGATGGCGGGCACGTCCCATCAGTTTGGAGAAGAGCTTGCGCCGATCTGGCTGCATGGGTTCAATAAAACGCTTGAGCATGCTTTCTGTGTCGTTCATCATGTCGCGGGCAGTGGGGCTGTTGCGACCCATGGGAGTCTCCTTGAGGATATGATGTGGGGGTAGGGGAGTATTGTTCGTGTGTCTTATAACCTGAGTGGCAACGCCCTCCAGCCGTGCGTACAGGCCGGCGCGGTCACCTAGATCCTCACTGATCAAGCGAGCGCTTAGGAAAAGCGGGCGTTTGACGGCAAGGCGTTCAATCTCGGCAAGGCAGCGAGTCAGGATGCGGTAGCAATCCGGAGTGCGTGTTTTGGGGTTGAAGAAGGTCGCCAGTGTATCCAGTAAGATGAAAGGCGAATCCGCTTGTGATGTGCGTTCCAGGGCATCGACTAGTTCCAGCATTGTGAATACCCGTGCCACCTGGATGTTATCGATGTAGTCAGCGGGATCCAGGCCTATCAAACGAAGTTGTTTGGCGACCAAAACTGTGTCAAAGCGTGTCCCTGCATCCAGTATGATGAGTGGTCCACGTACAGTCAGGTGTGCAGCCATAGTCAAAAGGGTAGCTTGGCCAGCGTGCGGCGCTAGCAACAACACAACTTCCCCAGCATGCCTGTGTGGGGTGGTGGTCATTCCCCCAGATTAGTTCATTGTTGCAACAGTTTCAATTCACAATTGTTCAGGAGAGAAGATGAACAAACGTTCAACCCACTTTAATGTAAAACATTTCTTCTTCAACTGTACAGCCTTGCTCGCTATAGAAATGCTGTTGCCTGGCTATACTGGGGCCTTCAGTATTTACAATATGTCCAATAATAGCCCGCACATCATGTGTGCGGGCTATTACAAGTAGTTGTTGAAACATGGCTGTTCCCAATCCCTGACCACGAAACTTCCGATCGTGGATGACGATATCGGCCAACCGAAGGACTTGCTTAGGACGCCAAACCAATTGAATACGAGCCCTAGGCCGCCCTTTGTACCAATACCAAATATCATTGACTGGCTCGCCTGATAAGTCATAGTAGAAGCGCCGGCCTGCACGGTCTTCAATATAGGGGTCGTCACGCCGCATAGGTAGATTGAAGTATTGAAAAAGTTTCCGACGCAACCAATTATCCATAGTAATTATCCGCCTAAGAAAAAGCCCTCCAGAGGTGGAGGGCTACACCAAATCAAAGTATGGAATCCTGAGTGCCTTCATTATAACTCTATGGCTCCAACAAGCAAACGTAGTTGTTAGTTGACATGGTCCCGACTGAGGAGAGGGGAATAAAAAAGCGTCCACACATGGCAGCCTCCACTATCATTATGGCTTTGCCTAGTTTGGGCTTCATAGAAATCTCTACCGATCATAGTTGCTGAAATCCCAATTTCGGAGCAAGTGGCGAAGGTGGGCCCGTTTCTTCACCTCGAATTTTGCCATCGCTTTGCTCAAGTGCCGGCGCACGGTCGCCTGTTGGATATCTTCGGCCGGGGCGATATCTGGTTCTTCGTAACCGGCGCAAAAGCGACCTACCACTGATTGTTCTTTGGGGGTCAGAGACTCCCAGGTTTTCTCCAGCTGCACTTGCAGTTGATACTCTGCAGCTTTCTCAGCCAGCCAATGGCTTGCCAATTCCTCAGTCTTTAGATCGAAGCGTGATGCTGCCTCAATTAGGCTGCTGAGTGTCTCCGCATCGACATCCAAAGGAAATCGTTTCTTCAGTTGTGGGCGGGGTTGGGTCAATGTGTCAAAGATACGGCGGACAGGAGTGTTTTTGGGGAGTAGGCTGGCCATAGAGCATTCAAAGCAGTGCATTCTAAGTAGTGGCTATTGAGAGAAAATGCAATTTAGAGAGGACTGCTCATACACAAACAAGATAGTACAATTGTTCTATCAAGTCAATAGGTTCGGCATTGTTGTCAATGGTTTGACATGCAAACGTCACAGAGCTTGGTGGGTAGCTAGGTGCCTGTACAAATACGTTTTATTGGTGGACATTAGGTCTGAAGTGCTGCTAAACTTAATTTGTTTGAATAACTATGCTGCTTTTTGCAGATATTGGAATAGCACAGAATATGACTGTAAATATTATGAATCAAGGACTGCCAGAGCCTGGTGAGTGCAATTACTACCCCAGATTTGGAAATTATTGTCATCGGCCAGCTCTTTCTGATCAGAAAGGGTTGTGTTTCTGGCACAGCATGCTTCCCAAAACCCAAGATGAGGTTGTAGCAGAATTTAGACGCAGTAACTCCCTAGAAGGAGTGGTCATTCAGCAAGTTGATTTGAGTAAAGTCGACCTTCAAGGTGCAAATATGCGGGGTTTCACAGCGATACAATGCAAATTCGATCATGCCGATTTATCGCGATCCGTGTTTTCGATGGCCACGTTCAACGGCTGCAACTTTATTCATGCAAATTTGCAAGGGGTGCGAGCTGTGCTCGCAAATATGGTCAACTGTATATTCTATGAAGCGGATTTGTCACAAACTAATTTGCGCGGAGCGAACCTGACCAATTCTGGATTTCATGATGCAAATATGCAAGGAGCTATGTTAGGAAATCCCGCCATGATCCTGGCGCCAGGAACAGGAAATCCCGATCAGGTTTTTACACTGATTGAAGGGGCAAGTTTTGATGGCGCTGATTTTACGGATATCGTCCTGGGACCAATGTATGAAAATGCTCCTCAGTTTCGAGAGCCATTGAGGCAAGTGTGGTTGAAACAAGCGCGAATACAATTGGAGCTGGCCCTTCATCGTCCACAGACCAATAATCAAAAAAAGAAAACCTTGACTGATCTGGCTGCGCTTTTACTAAGCAACATTGCTGGCCTAACAATAAAGGCGCGTGATAAGCGACGTGAAACAGATGAAATCGACTTGCTAATTGAAAATCGCAGTACGGCACTATCTACAGCAGGTCTTGCTGGGCCCATTTACGGTGAATGCAAGAATATCTCAACTGCAGTTTCAGCCTCAGCAACTCGTGATTTTGTATCGAAAATTGGAAAGGGTTGCATTGGCATTATGATCACCACGAACAGGCTCTCCAAAGATGCCAAGAAGGAGCTAAAGAAACGCAATGGGGAAAACGGCAATCGATTGTTGTACTGGGAATTGCCTGCTCTAGAAGCGATGGCGAATGGTGACATGTCGCCGGAAGACCAATTTGTTGAAAGTCATTATGATGTTCATAGCCTATAGTGGAGAGAATTGGTTGACTTTGTGATAAAAACGGTAAGGGTTGAAAGTGACTAAGCGGTCTGCAACTGAGATATATAAAATATGACCACAAAAGTATTTGACCTGAATATTGAAGAGGTGCTTGACAATTGGGACGTCGAGCATGCTCTGCGTGAGCTGATCGCCAATGCGCTCGATGAGCAGATTCTTAGCAAAACAGAGGATATTGAGATCGTCAAGGTGGGGGAGGGGAGCTGGCGAATTCGGGATTTCGGGCGCGGCCTACGCATTGAGCACTTCACCCAGAACGAGGATGAAGAAAAACGCACTACCGAATTACCGGTGGTTGGCAAGTTCGGGGTAGGGCTCAAGGATGCCCTGGCTACTTTTCACAGACGCGGGGTCGCAGTGAAGATACGGTCTCCGCACGGCCGCTTTACACTCAGCGAGATTGCAAAACATGGTTTTGATGACATCGTCACACTGCACGTCGCTTATGATGATACGCCCGTGGAGATGATAGGTAGCGAGTTCCAGTTGGAGGGCGTCACTGATGAGCAGATCGAGAGGGCGCGTTCGCTTTTCCTGCGCTTCTCCGACGACAAGGTGATCGAAAACACTCGATTCGGAGAGATTATCGAAAGGCGCGCGACTGGTGCACGGGTCTACATACGTGGCGTGTTAGCCAACGAGGAGGAGAATTTCCTCTTTTCTTACAACGTCACAGATCTCACGGAAAGTATGCAAAAACGACTCAACCGCGAGCGCCTAAATGTGGGACGCTCCACTTACACGGATCGTATCAAGGCCATGCTCAAAAGCGCGACGTCAGAGGCGGTCAAAGAGCAGCTGATTGACCAGGTGAATCGGCGCCGCAGCGGCGACCAGCGTGATGAACTCGGTTGGATCGATATCAACCAGCAAGCAATGAACTTGTTGGCCGAGACCCGGCAGGTGACCTACGTTACAGAAGATGAACTTCAGGCGGTTCCAGACTTGATCGGGCATGCCCGCAGGGATGGCCAAGAAGTTGTTGTGATCAGCGAACGCCAGCTAGAAAAGACTAGAGCGCAGGCAGCAACCGGAGGACCTCAGTTGCGCACTCTGGAGGTCTTTGCCCGGGAATTCAATGAGACTTTTCAATATCAATTCGTTGAACCAGAGGTATTGAGCATGCAGGAGACGGCCGTCTTTGCTCATACGCAAGCGCTTTTGGATCTAGGAAGGATCGACAAAATCAAAGCCGGGGATGTGCGCATTTCTGAGACCATTCAGATTACGTCCTCGAACACCCAGGGCGTGTGGGACCATCGTCTGCAGGCCATAGTGATTAAACGCAGCTGCATTAACGATCTGACTGAATATGCCGGTACACTGTTACACGAAGCTATCCACGCCACAACTGACCTGCCGGACGTGAGTCGCGCCTTTGAAACAGAGCTCACCAATATGATCGGGAGACTGGCCGCGGCCATGATCCACCTCCAGGAGAAGAATGATGGTTAGACTTGTTTTGGAAAGACGGCAATGATCTATCTCAGCAATTTTGTGCCTCTCTATTGCCCTTCCTGTGGCACTCCTACGCGCTTTGAGCGTGTAGACAACCCTAACGCAGCGCGTTTCAAGGCCAGCCAAGCACTTGACTGCCCGATCTGTGGCGTGCACTTTCAGTTTGCAGACCGGAAGGAGATCCTACGCGCCGCCACACTTGCGGGCGGAGACCTACTAGATATGATGATGGGTGATGATCCAAAGGAGTAGGCTTGATCTAATCATCATGCCTTTAGACCCTACTATGATAATGATCCTTTTGGTTGATATATCGACTGACGATAAAATGCGCTTTATCGCTTTGCGAAATTGCTGGAGGATCTGGCAGACGCTATCACAGAAGGCATTCTTGCTGTGCCCGAATAACAACAGGGAGAGAGCAGCAAGCATAATTCAGGCTACATAGAAAGTCATGCAACGTACAAAAACCTACACAATGAACGCATTGTCGGGGGCATTTAATGAACTTGGAGGATATTATGACAAGGGCAACCGCGAACTTGCATTTGCCCTTGTGGATTGGGATCTCCTGGATGAAAAGGTGCGACTTGATCCAAGAATCGTGGCCAGTTATATGAAGTGGTCCTTCACTTCGAGCTTTTTACAACTCATCAATGCATGGCAATGGTTCTGTGCCGGGATCACCCTGAGCCGCAACGCATACCTTCCAGCCCAAGAAACCCAAATGAATTACTATGCCATTTTTTTCGCTTATGGTTCTCTGCTTGCCGCTCATTTTAAGGGACATTACACTCTCAAGATCAATATCCAAGAAAACCCAAATTATGATGAGATAAAAACTCGCAGAGAGGTCTGGGTTAATGAGGAAGGCGAAGAGTATTCTATTCAAGTGAAGCCCAAGGGAAAAGGTGGTGAGCACGAAGTTCGGGCTAAATGGTTCTATGAGGTCTTCAAAGACTGGGGGTATCGCGAGGATCATCCAGCTGTAGTCTTATTTGAAAATGATCGATTATTTCATACGGGTTTTCGTAATATGTTTACCTATTCGCTGGCTGACATGGGCGAAGAATTGTTTTCAGTTCCAGATCCATATATTGGACATCCTGATGATGAGGTGCTTGATCGTCTATGGCAACGCGATGGGGAACTGGTAGATTATTACCCGGAAGAATTCTGGGCTCTAGAGCACCTCAAGGCGGCGCTCGACATACACGTGCGCTTAATGGAGTCTTTTGGTGACGGGTCTCCTTATGGCAATGCACAGTATGCGCTTGTGGAAAACTTGCTCAAGCACCATGAGCGCACAGGGCTATCATTGTTGATTACAAAGGCCATGCAACCTATCATCGAGCGTATAGGCCTGACTTAACTGCTGTGTTATAGAAGCGTATATGTTTCCCGCGGGATTTGGGCTATGTACTGGAAATGATATAAGAAATCCAGAAAGTAACAAACCCACATTTTTTAGCGCATAGCCAATTAACAACCACCACCACAATACCCAAATTATCTAATTCCCTGAGTAAAAAAGGCTTTCTCTTCATTAAAAGAAGGACAATTGCCTACGCGCAAAATCTGATTTCCTCTTGATTGGGGAATACAACCTTAGGTCTTCTCTCTCGTGAAGTGCTTTAAGGTACTGATCGCAATTGAATTTGTCGAGTCAAGTTATACAACCTGGGTCCTGCGTGCTGATCTTGCCAATCCCTGCGCTATTAAGGGGTATGTCCAACATATGACCAAAAATAGGATAATTTAGCCAAATGTTCTATATAAAAAATTAGGCAGAAAATCTGTATTTTCATTGAAGTATTGACCACATCTAAATATAAACGTCCCGCTCATGAATGACTTCCAAAGAAAAGCTGTTTCAAATGCTTTTCAGAAGGGAAAAACGACGAGTTTGCAAGAGATTGATAGTCGAAATCAATAATGATTATTGCTCTCAGGGCAGCTGCTGACCGAAATGCACCGGAACTGCTAGAACAAATGTATTAATTGTCCTATTTTTGGTCATATGTTGGATGTACCCCTAATTAGCCATCCTCAGCTTTTACCTGTGCGCTCGCGATGATCTTGTATCAGTTCTTCCAATTCGTCCTTGAGCTGCGCCATCCGGGTCTGTAGGGAATTCATCGTATTAAACTCGGTCGCATTGAGTCTGCGCTCGATCTGCATTGGTTCGTAGCTGTATGCTTTTTCATACTCATTGATCCTGGCTATTCTTGCATCAAGGTTCTTAACCCCACGTGTATTTGGAGAGTAGCGCTGATCACTGAGCATCCATTCTTCAAAATCCAGATGCTGCTTGGAATCATCGCACCTGGCACAAGCCAGCACCATGTTCCCCAGCACAGTATCTCCCCCTCTTGAAATGGGGAAAAGATGGTCCCAGCGCGCCACCTCCAGACTTCCGCAGAACACGCATTCGGGCTCAGGCGTATCAAAAAAAGCCAGAACTTCTTGCATTTCCGCTTTGCCGAAGGCGCGATCAGCGAAGCCTTCCTTGATCGCACGATTGAGGATCGAGAAGGCAAACCCGGCTGTTGTTCTTGAGGGGGATCTGGGTAAGCGTTTCATCTCTCTCCCACTTAGACGGTTTGCCTGTAGGATTGCTCTACAAGGTGCATCAGTTTCTCCATTTCACTCAAGTCGCTGATGCTCACCTCCACGTCACCGGTACCCCAATGGCCTATTTCGCTGACATCCCGGGCCATTTCATAGGGATCATCCAGGTCTTCAATGCTGATATCCAGCCAGAGCTTCAACGCGGCCGCCTGTATCCACACCTCACAGAAGTTCTTGCCATGCTTATACACCACATAATTCTTGTTGGCCTTTTCGAGAATCTCGTTCTCCCCCGCCAGCGCTAGCACCTGTTCTCGCAGTTCTTGGAAAAGCTCCAGGATCTCTTGAGGCTTGCCCTCAAGGTGATCCTGAACTGTGAGTGGGTGGGCTTTTGCAGGTTTTTCTCTCTTTTCTTTCGTCGTTGATTTGCTATGCTCACGCGCCTGTGTGACGAAGATGGCTTCGAGCAGCAGAAGGTCGTCCGCATAACGCTGGTAAGTCCAGAGTTCCACGTTGGCGCCAATGCGGTTGACGGCATACTGGTCATACTCTGAAAATGTCTCCGCGATAAGGATCAGCCGCGGGCTGGACCAATCCATCTCGATCTCCTCACCCAGCGCCTTCTGTGCCGCCATGGTGAAATCGCCCTTGTGATCAACGAGCCAATCCAGGTAGAAGAGGCCCTGGTTGATGATGTTCTCTTTGCTGGTGCGTTTGTATTCGATGATGGTGGGGGAGTTGTCTTGATCCAGGCCTAATGTGTCAATGCGTCCGCGCTGGCGGTCGCCTGTCGTAAACTCCGTTGCGATGAAGCGTACCCCCAGGAGCTCTTCCAGATTGGCCTCGAAGAGTTGCTGCAGCACCTTTTCTGTATCGAATGCTGACGGCCGCACTTTGTGGATTGTATTCTTTGCATCAATCCTGTAAATCGGCATGGTGTTGCTCCTCCTCCTGAACCGCTACTGCATCGACGGCCATCCAGCAGATCAGCTGCACTTCTTCCTGCTCGATCACCGGCAAGGGTTCCGGGGCGCGGAAGGGTTGCATGCCCAATTCGGCGATCTTTTCGACCAACTGCTGGGTGATCTCCTCAGGCGTGGCCTCCTCCTCGTTGAGAACTTCACGTAGCACCTTGGAGTAACGCGTGCCCCAGGGTGCTTCCACCGTGTCAAGGAGGTCGTCGAATTCCGGCGCGGGCATATCCTGTGGTGGATGAGCGCGCAGGTGTGCAGCCGCGCGACGGAATGTTTTGGGGATGCGGGGCTGCAGGTTGCTGGGGTCCGTGGCGACCTGCCATTTGTTGAAGATATCCTCGCGGGCGCGCTGCCAGGCGGCATAGACTCCTTCCCTTAGATCTCCAGGCATGGCACGCTCCGTATCCTGCTCACAATCGATCATACGCAGGCATCCCAATGTGTCATCAATAAGTTCGTCTTCTTCGAAGTGCACGAATCGCAAGGCCACAGTGTTACCGATGGTTGCACAGAAGAAATGACCTTTTGCCAGGCCGGCTGCGAATCCGGACCCTGCCGCCCAGGGCAGGGATTCGATCCAGTCGCGGTGCTGCTCAAGCCCCCTCCGCAATATCTGCCGGTACTCTTCCCCGGAGTGGGCGCCGAGCTCTTCTCCCGCCCGCTCAAAGATAGCGGTTTCCTCACGCTGCAGGGCAGCGATCTCGGCGCGCGTATCGGCGAAGACCTGCTCACTAGTGGCGCCTTCGGGAATGACCTCGCTTTCTAGGCCAATGGAGGCCGCAGCCTGGGCGAGCTTGCGGCGCACGCGCTCTTCCAGATCGAGCAAGGCGTCCAGGCGCGCGTCTGGGAAGAAACAACGGATGTAGATATCATTGTGGCGACTGGCGATGCGGTCAATGCGACCGTTGCGCTGGACCAGGCGCATGGGGTTCCAGGGCAGATCGTAGTTGACCGTGTGGCGGGCCTGCTGCAGGTTCTGTCCTTCAGCGAGTACGTCCGTAGTGACCAGGATTTCAAAGCGGTCATCGTCTGAACCGACGGGCGCGTCGGTGGAAACCGGTGCGAAACCAAAGACGGCCTGATCCCGGCGCACACCGTGCCGGTTCTGCTGGGAGGAAACGGAAGCAATCCGACCCCGGAAGGCTTCAAGCCGTGGATCTGACTCTACCTGTTCCCGCAGATAGTCCTCGATCCAATCGACGGTATCGGCGAAGTAGGAAAAGACCAGCACTTTGCGCTTGTTGCGGGCATCCTCTGCATCCAGGCCTTCCTCCTCGGCCTGCAGGGCGATCTCTGCGAGTTCATCTACAAGAGCTGCCAATTTTGGGTCATCAGTGGGCCTGACCGATTCGGCGCGTTGTGCAAAATGCCTCAGGAGGTCCCGGTCCACGGTAACAGCATCTCGCAGCCGCTCGAGGTCATATTCATCCGTCGAGGTGGATCCACTTTCGGCCAGGAGTTCATCGAAAGCCTCATCATTGTCCACTTCACCCCATTCATCCAGTACTGCGGGCGAGGGGATGTAGCCGCGGTCCAGTGACGCCAGGAAGGCATCGTGGGAATCGGCCATTTTGTTGGCCGTCAGCGAAAAGGCTCTGCTGGAAGATTCGAAGCGCTTGAGGAGACCGGAGCGCAGGAGGCCGATCAAACCCAGCTGACGCCCGTATTCTTCCGGGTCTTCCAATTCAACGCCTTCCCGTAGGTAGAGTAGGGGAGTGTAGCGCGCCATGCTCAATAGCGGCTCGCCTTCTTCCGGCATCAAGGCCTGTTCGAACTCATCGAAGAATCCAGGCAATACATCATCGAGTTCATAACTGACCCGGTCGACGCGAGGGGTGGGGAAGGAGATCACGATCGGCTCGCCGTCTGGGCCTGGGATGCGTTCGTTGGCATACCAGCGCTTGACGAAACTGCGTGTACGTCGCACTGTGACGGCATCCAGGATGTCGAAGAGCAGATCGGGCTCGAGGTCGTATGGGTCCTCGTTAACTGCCGTCTGGAAGCGTTCCTTCAATGAAGGGATACCTCGATCTGCGAAGCGAGCATCATGTCCAATGAAATAGGCCAGCAGGTTGTAAAGATCCCAGAGGGAGTTGTTGACAGGTGTGGCCGATAGCTGCAGCAGTTTCTTGGGTGGTTTGCCCTGCAACAGCAGTCGCAATGCATGTGCCCGGCTGGTGAGTGGATTGCGGAAGGCCTGGGATTCATCGATGACAACCAACTGGTAGTCCTGGATATCTGTATCCAGGTTTATCTGGTCGCCACCCAGCTGCCGGTCAGCCACCAGTTGTTCATAGGAGAGCATCTCAAAATAGAGATTCTGCCGCGCTTGGAAGCGGGCCCAGGCGCCGTCACGCAGCGCGGCGGGGGCGATCAGCAGGGCCCGCTGGCGCTGCTCCTGCACGGTCCGACGGATAATCTCGCCCGCGATGAAGCTTTTTCCCAAACCGACTCCATCGGCGACGATCACGCCGTTGTAGCGATCGAGGATACGCAGGGCGCGGTCAATACCATCGTTCTGGAAGGTGGTCAGCGTGATGGGCGAGTCGATCCCGGCCATTTCCTGCAATTCCTCCCCATACAGTTCCCACAGCACGCGCAGGAAAATGGTATAAGGCGTATGCTCGACCAGGCGGGCTTCGTATACCGCGGCCAGATCGTATGGTGCGGCCTCTTCCCACAGATCATCGAACCAATCCTTGACCTGCTCCACTGGATGAGGGTCGTAGCGCCCGAGGTTGAGCTCGAGATTGGAGGTGAGCCCAGCGCGTGTGAAGTTTGAAGATCCTGCGATGACCCCTTCATTGTCATTGAAGATAAAGGCCTTGCCATGCAGGAATGCGCGTTCGTAGCGCCTGACTTCGATGAGCCCTGATTCCAGGAAGGCCAGCAGCCGCTCGATAGCCTGATCGGTTTCTACAGAAAGACCCAGCAGGTCACGGTCATCCAGCAGCCCCTGTTCGAGCTTTCGTAGGGCATCATTGACAAGAACTTCATCAAAGCGCTCGCCGCGCGGGTCTCCGGGTTTGCGTTTGGGGATGGCGGGTGGGGGGATCGGTTCAGCGCCGATCATCAGGCGTACGCCAGCCAGGCCTTCCAGACGATCGGCAAGCAGCAGGAACCCTTGGGGATTGAAATAACCGGAAGCGATCGAAAGCTCTACAGGTTTGGCATAGGTCTTGGCCAGCCAATCTAAGTGAGCCTGCAGTGCGCTCGCAAGCGTATTCTCGCCGCGGTTATCAACGAATTCGGGCTTATCGTTCACGTTTGCCACCTATTGTAGTGGTTCAGGGTGACAGTCAGGCGCGCCTGGTATTCCCAACCTTCATGGAAGGTTTCGAAGATGTGGGTGAGCTGCTCTGCAGAGAGCTCGTATAGGTGGGCAACGACGGCGTCCAGTTCGTGGATCATATCTTTCCTGGTCTCCTCTGGAAGCGGTCCGTATTCAACGCCTACCTGGTTGGCCCAAGCCGTAAAGCGTTCATCGGCTGCGGCCATCCGTCCAGCAAGCGCGACGACGCGTTGCCAGAGCAGGTTCTGACGGTCCGGTCTGGGAATGGGGAAGGGGTTAAACACATGGAAATTCAGATGGATCTCAACGAATCTGCGTGAGTACCAGTCAAGAGGGATGGAGCATAGTACCCCAAGTAAGAAGGCTTCATCTTTTTGGTCGCCGCGGGGCCAGAGCAGTATAGGAGCAGTGTTTTGGACAAAGACATCTGGCGGAAGGAGGGCTGCACGAGTTGTGCGGCTGTCCGTTGCTCTGGAAACATCACGGAAGGCAACACGTGCATGCTTATGCGGCAAGGTTTCCTCATCGAATATGTGGTCTTCCGTGAATTCGCTGAATGCTGAACGAGCATTGCGATACCCACGCTCTCGTTTAATTTGTAGTCGTTCGGTCGCCAATTCAGGATCAGCCCATGCATAATACTCGCCGGTATCGGGTTGCCAGATGTCGAAAGACTCACCTTTGAATATTGGCAACGTGCCTTTCGGCCGGTCTTCACTAAAGATCATCAATTCTCTGCCGTTGAATTCTCTGTCATTCGTGGCATGAAGTTCAGCGTAGGGCCTGGCACGCCATTGGCCGGGTTCATCCAGGTCCAATCTGGGTGTCCTGCGTAACTGTGCGAACACGGCTGCGGACTCTTCTGTGGGCAGAAGGGGAAGGGCCCCAGTATCTGTCCAGGAGAGCACATCGGATATAAGGAAACGCACTGGCTCATCATTAACACCATCCTGGAATCGTTCCATATTACGGAATGGGCCGTGCAATGGTAGTTGAGCATCACCAGGAGGCGGTGATTTTTCTATAGAAACCAGACCAATAGTGTAGCGGTGTTCGGCGTCATCAAATACCCAGCCTCCCGAATTCAGCAGGAAGGTGATATCCCGAAATTGCCCACTTGTAAATATCGATTTGCGGAATTCAGCTGATCCTTTGGCCGCAAATGCTGAGCGTGGTAGCACAACGCCCACACGCCCCCCAGTTGAAGTGATCAGGTGCCAGAAGCGCCACACAAATCCCTTATACAGATCAGGGTCGCCTGTGCCCATGCCTGGATATGGCCCCGTGGTTAGTGTGCGACGTACGACCTCGACCTGTTCAACTTCCCGCTCAAAACGCTCCACCAGGTCTGGTCGCTCCTCGCGGATGGCCTCTTGCTGCTCACGCTGCTGGTGAGCAGCCATGCCTTGCAGCCCAGGGATGTATCGTAGCCAGAAACGGTCCTCCTCAAGGGTAGCTTCTTCCCATGGGGGATTCCCCAGGATGACGTCAAAACCCTGGCGAGGGCGCAGGAACACCTGTGGAAAGATCAAGGGAAAGTGGAAGGGTTTGATATTGCCGAATGTCTCTTGAGCCTTCTTGAATACTTCAAAACCGGATAATTCCGGCATCTTCTTTACCCACTGTGTCACCGCACCCTGGGCGATATCTATTTTGATTTCTTCTGTGAGACGAGAGGCAGCCAGGATATCAAACAGCGCTTCAGTTGGTGATAGCGCAACCATCGCTTCCCTGTAGGCGTTTTTAGCTTCCTCGATCTCTGCCGTCGAGGCATCGCTGATGCGACTGAAGCGTTCAAGCATCTGTCGCGCGTCGCCCAGTAGTTCCTCGGCAGTGATCGAGAACAAATCGAATTGGCCTTTGGAATCGTTTGGCACGGTAATCAAATCACGGGCTTCGTCGAATGTGGCGATACCGACCAGGGAGTTGCCCTCCTGCAGGTTGTAGTCGAGGAGGGAGAGCGGCAGCCCAGGAACAAAGGTGTGGATCCAAATCGAGAGCTTGGCCAACTCCACAGCGATGGGATTGATGTCCACGCCGAAGATGCAGTGCCGCGCGATCTGGCGTCTTAATAACTGGTTATCATCCACCTCAAATGTACCAGATACGGCCTGCATAGCTGTTTCAGCGGTTGTCTGCAGCCGTACCAGTTCTGCTGTCACAAGCGGCAGGTTGCGTCGGGTGAGGTACGAGGAGAAGGCATCTTCGATACGGTCGATGGCTGCCACGAGAAAATGGCCAGAGCCCATGGCGATGTCAGCCACACGAAAGTCGAAGAAGGCCGCGCCGGCAGCGTTTTCATCCAGTGCATCCAGCCGCTCTAGATGGTCCTGCAACGCGGGTTCGAGTGCGTGTCTCAGCAGGTGTTCAACGGCAAAGGTCTTGGTGTAGTAGGTGCCAGTTGCCTTGCGGCTTCCCGAGCTGTTGTGAAGGTAGATCTCGCCGGCCTGCACATCAGCTGTTTCCGGTGTTGATGTTGGGATATATTGCCCATCTTCATCCACCCGCAGCGCAGTATCCGCAACCGAAAGCTCACTTTCAAGGAGCCCCTCATAGATCGTGCCGAACTCTCTCACACCAAGGCTGCGAAAATCGACCGGTCCGACGCCTTCCGGCGATTCGTCCAGCAATAGCTTCGTCAGCGCAGGGCCGAATGCGTTTCCAGGAAGTTTGATCTCTGCCAGGGAAGGTAACCCATTGGCAGATCGTTGGTCGGTGAACAGTCCACCATTGTATGCAGGGATACCCCATTCCGGGCGTCCACGATCGATGGCCGTGAATACCGCCCAGATCTCATCCCACAGGCCCGAATCATCTCCAAACGGGAAATCATGCTCCTGCTCTTGCAGCGACTGAAGCTCATGAGCTTTGGTCTTCAGGGAGCGATTCTGGTACAGTTGGTTGCTGCGGTATGGCAGCAGGTCCTGGTCCTCGGCATATGCAATGAAGAGCAATCGGAAGAGCAGTGTCATGGTGAGCTGGTATATGTGCGACAGATCGTTCGCTGTCGGAGCATCCAGGTTCATTTGTGAGGCAATGCCCATGGCCAGACGGGGCACAACATCGACGTAAATGCGCTCGCGCAGGCGACTGCTGAGACCTGCCGCGAAATCTTCGGAGCTTTCAAGGATCTGGTGCAGGGTGCCGCCATCACGCAGGGCTTCACTGGCAAAGAGCAGCCAGAGGTAGGGAAGGGTATCGTCGCTCAGCAGATCCAGGTGCAGTTGCACGAAGGTTTCCGTTTGGCCGCGGTTACCGATTCCTACGCCCGGTTCTGCCGGGTACAGGCGCAGAAAACCGTTCTTTATTGCGATCACGAAAGGCAGGCGTTCGCGGCCTGCGTAGTGCAGGGCGAAGGCAATGGGTGAGCGGTCGGAGAAGCGACCGCTGGGCTGTTCGAAGTTCTCGTCCTCGTTGAGGTACACGGCCAAAGCCGTCCTGGTGCCATCTGCGGTCAGGATGGAAACGGAAGCAGGGGTAGCTTCAACCGCATAGCCAAGACCGCGCAGCAGCGCTTCTCCACTTTCTCTGATGAGCGGACGAGCTCGCTCCTCCGCAGTGGCCCAGTCCGTGCGGCGCGGCACACCGTGCTGCAATTCGTGTGTGGCCAAGAAACCCTGGTTTTGCAGCCCGGGCAATTCACTCTCCATCTCTGGGAGAGAAGTCTGTAGCAACCTCAAGGCAGCATGGCGGTTGGGTTCAGAGAGGGCCAGCCGACAAAGACGTTCAGCGCGGGCGACATCAAGGCCGGGATAGCTTTGCGGGGCTTCCCCACTGGGCCCTATCATCGTGCAGTGCTCACCATGAAGAACGGCCAGCAGCACCGGCGCAGCACGGCCTCCGTGCCGTTCGCGCCAGGCGTTACGTAGCTGGTCCGCGGCAGGCTGCCGTTCTGACGAAGCCACGATGATTTCCAGAGCCTGGCCACCCGCACCGAGTGCTAGGCCAATCGGGGTCAGGCCGTGGTCTTTTTCGAACTGCACAGGGCGGAGGTCAAGATCTACAAGGAAGTCCGGCATTTGTTATTGTTGTGTCCCTTCAGACAGAAGTTAGTTCATTATAGTGGTTGCTTTCGCTTTTTCGCTACCATTGCTCAAGCGAAATCTGAAGCAATTTCCCTCATTATCTATCCTCGTTCTGCATTAATTAATGCTTTTAATCTTGAAGCCCCTGCAAAGTTCCTGTATATTCATATAATGCAGATGGGAGTGTCATATGAGCTTTGAATTGAGCTATCGTCCAACACAAACAAAAATTAAGCACCATATATTGGACCAATATCTAAAGGCGTGGGGTGGCATCATTGTGAACGGTTCTCGTAATCAAGCCCGCCTCGCAAGAGAAAAAGGCAATGACTTTGCTGTGCATTTTGTATATGTCGATTGCAACGCCTATGCTGGCCGATATTTGGGGGAGCAAGAGGAAATCGCATCAGGTGAAACGCCAACTACAGTTTTCGGTTCCCCAATAGTTGGTGTTGAGGCCCTGGATTCGCTGGTCTCCTATGGAAATGAACAGGAAGTTCCCGTCAAGGTGAACGCGATATTGATAGAGGAAGATAGGGAAACCTATGATGAGTTGATGGCCTCACTAAAGCTTGCTGACCTGGATAACCGGGCACGGGAGACACAAGATTTTGGAAGCCTGCTCAACAAAGAAATCGCCATTCTTCATCGAGATTCTTTGGATCTGGTATCGGACCTGGTTCAGTACACGCAGGAAGGCTTCAAATTCTCACTCTATTTTCTTGATCCTTATGGTCCTAAGGGGATCCCAATAGGCTTTGTCAGGAAGATCGTACAACAAGAAAGGCATGACACAATCATAAACATGCCATACCAAGCGTTACATCGCCGAACCGGCAGCGTGATGAAGCAGAACCCCACAGATGAGGAACGAAAGCTGGTTGAACATTTTGATGATATGTTTGGCAATAGTGAATGGCAGAAGTCCGCCAAACAGCTTGAAGAAGAGATCACCTGGAAAGAGATACTGGAGGAAGCAACAGGGATAGAAGGAGGGGTATAACCAACATACGTGTAAAAACCAGACATAGCATACATTTGTTCTAGAAATCATGCTGTTAGCAGCGAATATTCTACGGGTTCTGGGACTTTTTCCATATTAAGTACGTAGTCTCCGAAGCGGCGAATATGACCTGTCAAGTAGGGACTCAATATCGAGAGCGTTTCTGCAGACACACTATATCCCTCCTTTTTTAGTTGTAGTAATACCTGTGTCATATCCACCACATTCTGGAGGATCATCGCATTTGCGACCAGATCATTGTACTTGATGCGTTTTTCTTGCTCGATGGGGTCATTGTGAGCGATGATGCCGTGCCCTCCAAAGAATAGCCATTTTGAGAAGCCATGATATGCCTCCGCTTTGTTGGTGTAGGCCGTGATCTGCCTACGAAGGGACATGTCTGAGATGTAGCGCAACAGGAATGCGGTGCGGACCACGCGCCCTAATTCGCGAAAGGCGCGGTATAGGCGATTCTTATGACTGTAGGTCCCTAACTTGCGCAAGACCGTGGAGGGCATCAACACGCCAGCTTTGATCGACAATGTGACCTGCATAAGATCTTCCCAGTGCGTTTCGATCAATTTCCAATCGATCTTCCCGCTGAAGAGGGTATCAATATGCTTGTATCTTCTGCGGCCATCTGGCTTGTATAAATTAAGTCCTTGCCATTGACGAATGCGCGGCATGAGCTGAATTCCTAAGATGTGGGCAAGGCCAAACACTGGAGCTGACTGGCCCTGGGTGTCAGCATGAACTGTATCCGGTTGGATCTCGGAATGATTCTTGAGTAAGCCGTCAATTATATACACGGCTTCCCAAACACCAACTGAGATAAAGTGACTGAAGAGGGCGATATATTTATCGGAGACGTGGTGATAAGCTATGCCTCCATACCCACCGTAGCGGACATGTCGTTCGGCTAATAAATTGTCTTGTAGTAGGTCGAATTGCGTACCATCAGCAGCAACGTGTTTGCCCGTCCCCCAATACCGCGGCAGATCAAAGCGATTATAGAAGTTGATCACGTCGCGGATCGCGGCGTCCAATTTTTCGGTCGTAATGTGTTGGCGGTTCAGGAAAGAAAGTGTACGCGCATTAATAGTGTCCTGTGCATGACGGGCTGTTTGCGTTGGTCCTAGATTGCATCCATAGCTAAAGATGGTCATAAGGTAACGGAATGAAACATCTCGGATCTTGGGGTCTGAGCCAGAAGCCGGCCCAAAATGAGCTGCTAGGTCGACCCAATGCTGTACGTTGGCCAATCCATCCAATAGTTTTCTTTCAGGAATGCGGCGAAGTAATTCACTGCGAAGAATTTCAGCATTGTCGGAAACAGGTGCGCGTGAATAGCGCCTCAAACGGGGGTGGCCTTTATGGAAATAAACACCACTTTCTTCTGGCGGGATAGCGTCAACTTCTTCGGCAATTTCTCCTAGCCAGGATTTCAAATGGGAGACCAGCTCTTTCGGTTCAGTGGGCAGCCCAACCCCGGTACAGTGTTCTTTTAGCATGGGTTGGCATTCTTCCCAGCTTAGCAACTGGGCACGATAATCAGCGAAGTTTTTTGATCCGGGTACGAACAAGTCTCCAGTTTTCAACTCGGCTGCCAGGTAGGAAAACACACATACTTCCAAATGCCGTTTATGCAGCCAGAGAAGGCCATCTTCGCGTTTCTGGATAAGATTCAGCCATCGTGGAGTTGCGAAGCTAAGCTTAAGTTCTTCTGCTGGCAAGTATTTTCTGCGCATGTGACGATGATCGCGGATATACAGATAAGCCTCAGTGATTGACTCTTCACTTGTGGATGACTTCAGATCTAAGGCGTCTACAAGGTCGAAGAGAACCGGTCGATACGACCGAAAGAACCGCCAAATTAGAGGGAAGTAATTATTTCCGTGATAGGCAGCAATGCTTTCGCACCCCTCCAAGAGGGCTTCGATGCCACCTTGCTCATTCAGGAAGTTTTCTACAAAGCCGCCCAGGGCCTCAGGCTGATGGCCTTGTTGAGCATGCTGCAAGATCCCAGAAAGGACGTCGATCAACTCTTCTGTCATGCTCCTTTGCCGTTTGCGGATCTCTTCCAACTCTTCCTGGGCACGTTTATGCAACGTGCCCATACGTTTGAGGAACATTTCAGCCAGATTATCGCGCGTGACTCCTGTAGCCGTATGCAGCACGGCGACCAATAAGGCATAGCGTTTTGGTGGTTTTAGGCGGCGGATGTAAAAAGGCTCATAAGCACGGGATTCTTGAGCGAAGAAGTAAATCTTCCCTCGTGGAATTTCTGCCAATACCCGGTCCGTATCAACCAGTCCTTGTAACCAGATCAGGCGTGCCTGCAACTCGCGCATGTGTCGCAAGGAGGAGCGCCCTGCAGGCTCTTTGAGAACTGTGAAGTCTGTGCGGCTGCGTCGATCCCTCAATTCAGGTAGCTTATCCAAGAGTTCGCGATCTCCAGAGGAAAGCCGACTACTGATAAGTGCGTACACATCCTTATTGGCTTTGGCGCGAATACGCTTAACTAGGCGATCCAATTGAGAAAATGCTGGTAGTTCGAGTTTTTGCCGAATGAGTTCCTCGATGGCTGCATTGATGATGTCCGCGGGGTCTCCCATGGTTATAGCCGCCTCTGTTGCAGCCTGTGCTGCGATCTTGGGCCCTCCTGCGCGGTATGGTCGCACACCTAGAAACTGGCGCACCGCGTCGCGATGGCGAAACTGAGTGCGCTCGTGCTCATATTGGAGTTCCGCGCCAGAGCCTAACTTTGCAGCATTGCGAATATGGTGGATGATCGAATCGGGCACATTTTCTAAGGGAACGAAGTAGCCTAAGCGCTGGAAACATTTCAGTTGAATAAGCAAACTCAAGCGCAGGTCATCTTCACGCGCCATGTCAACCGCGAATCGGATCTCTCTAGAATTTGGCGAGTAGGTGTGTTGTAGTTCCTTTTCAGAGATCGAAGTTCGAAAGCGCGGGTACGCGGTCCGCTCTATGGCTGTCATAGGAGAGGCCTCCTTGCGTTGAGGATTTATATTTCGTAGACCTGTGCAGATTGTGCGCCAAGGAGAGGAGATGTGAAGACTGGCTTTAAATAGTGTTAGAGGGTTCCGTGATATGATTAGAACATGCGAGCTATTTCGGAGACGTTATTATGACATTCAATATGCTAGAAAATTCGGAGCCAACCACATTTATGCAAGTGCTGGTGTTTAAGTTATGGGATAAAGATGTTCCCATTGCATTCTTTGGGGGCTCAGAACCGCTGATCCCATTAAAGATCGTAGGGGAAATGTTCAATGTCGATTATGAAGGGGAACTTGATAAACTTATCGAAGCGAACACCTATGTGTTTCAACAGATCGAGTATATTCGCTGGGTAGATCCCGAAGTGAGTAGAATTCTCGGACATACGACAGCGCCCTGGATCCCTTTGTCGGTCGTGCCGCTCTGGTTGGCTGGTACAGAGACAGGCAATTTTAGGGACGGGCAGGCTCTGCAAACGGTTCATTTTGTACTCATGCGTTTATTCAGTCATCCTGCTGCGACCTATGGTGCGGGCGCCGGGGATTCCCTGCTTGCGCTTAGGCCGTATGCCTCATAAATGAAGCCGCTGAGAAGGGGTGCCCGGGAAATGTTTGGGGCCTCTCATAATGCTTGCACTTAAGTTGGCCTAATACTGGGCAAACGATAACCTGAACAATATTATTAGCCACAACGTGAGCTTCCACGAATGGGGCCAATAGTTTATTCCTTTGCCACTTTCTCCAAGCCTGACCGATCACAAATGATGATCCTACCACGCCCAATTGAAACAAGTTGTTCATCCTGTAGCCGGGATAGATGGCGGCAAACACTCTCGCGGCTGGCATCTATCTGATTCGCTAACTCTTGTTGTGTAATCATAAGCTCAAACTGAACAGACTCCTCAGGTCTTTGGTTGCTGGTCTCACCTATAAGGGTCATGGCGATACGCTTGCGTACCCCACGAAACATTAAGCTCTCAAGGCGGTTGACCAAACTGCGAACTTCAGAAAAACAGCCGCCCTGTATTAGTGCCAATAATTCAAGGCTCTCATCGCAAAGCTCTAGAAAAGCTGATTTCTGAAACACAAGCAATGTCACTCTGGTTAACGCAATGGCAGAGCCGAGATGATTACCCTGATCTAATATCGGTGCTGGGCAGAAATATTCCCCTACACCTCTGACGCACAAAGTGCTCTCGTGGCTTTCCTGGCTGATGCGCACAATCTTTACTCGTCCGCTCACAATTAAATAGATGCCTTGCGCAGGGTCGTCTTGGGCAAAAATTATCTCTCCCAATCTAAATGACATCACTTCCGATTGCTCATGCAGCTTTTTACTTACAGCCAAAGGAAGATTGTTGAAGAAATCGAGAGAGTCAACATTATGTATGGACATAGGCTTAGCCTTAGCGGTTACTTTGTTTTCTGTTTGGAGCAAAGATACCAGCATATTTTGTGTGAAGTCTCACTTGATTTGATCTTGAAAAATCGACGAAATAGGCATTAGTCATGCTCTTCTACTTTACAGAAATTTGGAAACCTGAGCTCATGTAAGTGTGGATTCGATGTTGGTCTGATATGTAGAGAGGTATTATTTGCTACAAGGAGGGGAAATAGCCGGCGCATAAGTAAAACTGATGTCGGCAAACTTCTCTTTCCTGGACATCTCAATGAGTCTATTGTTCAAATACGCATCTGAAATCTATCAATCCATCTCTATTAATCTGTGGAAGAAGCTGAGCCAACATCGATAGGTATATCTGATGCTTCCAGATTAGCCAGGCCCTCGCGTACGATGTGCCATATTTCTATTACGAGAGGTAAGGTGGAGAAAGCCCAAAGCACGTAGGCAGTGCCATGGAGTAATCCGATGTAGGGTGTGATGAAAATGCCCGCCCAAAGGAAGACCCCTCCCAAGTTGACCGTAATGAGGCTAAAAACGTTGCCTCCGAGCATGGAGGGTTCATGAGGTAGGAAGGCCCTCCGAAATAAGTAAGGTAAAACTGCATACCCAAATTGGAATACCCAACCATAGACCAAAGCTTGTGGTGCATGCTGTTCAATGCCCGCTCCAGGGAAACCCGGTACGCCCAGGAGGATTAAAGGAGCAACCAGTACGGGTGCCAATATCCAAAGATATGAAAGCACCAAATGCCATATTCCGGGGTGCCAGGCATCACGGTCATCCCATATAGGAACGATGATATTCAACAACAACCAGATAGTGGCTGAAAGGTGCAAGATCAATCCGGGAACAGTGAAATACAGACTGGAAAACCATGGCCCCAACACAAGGCCCAATGCTCCCAGAGTCATCATCCAGAAAATTGGAGTGATCGACCGGGGCCAAGCCAAGGATCGTCCAGAAAACCTCGGATACAAGTCAACTAATAATCCAGCAAAGACCAGGGACATTAGTCCCCAATTGTTGGCGTGGATATGGACTTCAATGGGGACACTTATCCTTAGAACATTGCTCCACCCTAACCATAGCCCGGTCCCAACTATGATCCCAAACAGAAAGTAGCTGAGACCAGCGATGTAAAAATTCCGCCCATTTATGACATGCTCAATAATCTGGGGTTGTTGTGAAACTTGGTTATTCGTTGATCCTCGCATGCTGTACAGTTGGTACCCCAATAATAATGCTGCGACAAAGACCAACGTTCCACCAATAAAGATCAGGTACGTGTTTACTAATGGAATACCAATGAGCAGCACGATCAGACCTACATTTAGTGTTGTCCAGGTTGCCCAGCGGAATTTTGGGCGTGATTGTTTTGTTCGTATGGCAACGAGGCCTGGAAGCAGGCCGAAAATGACTTGTGTGAGTACTCCCAATGTAATGAAATGGACGCGCAGCCAGCGAAGCCCATTAAACCATGGAAGCAGTGTATAGCTAGTAAAGGCAGCATCAAATGCTGTTAATACTGCAAGGAGTAAGTACAAAAAAGCCATAAGGTAATAGGGTGTGGACATGTCAACTCTCCTTTTGGGATGATTCTCTCTAGCGGTGTGTGCACCTGATTAAATTCATTCGCCTCTGTCTATTCGATCTCCCCGTGTGAAACAGCATTTGCATGGGTTGTGCTTATGTCCGCAGCTAGTGGGAGAGCACTGAGCTGACCGGCCTGACCCTGCTCCATTATCCGGAGATAGATGATTAAGCTCCAGATATCTTGCTCGTCAAGCGTTCCCTGCCAGGATGGCATTGAGGTATTAAACGGTGTGCCGCCTTCACTGATACGCCAGAAGAGGTAATCATCTCCAACCAACGCGCTAGTTTGAGCAATGGGTGTAGCCGGGGGGACGAGTACCTGTCCAGCGGGACCATCTCCCATGCCACGGTCGCCGTGACATGATGTGCAGTGCAGGGTATACAGTGCTTCCCCACGAGAGGCGGAATGGTCGTCTGCATTGAGCGGATTTGAAAGTCCTGCATAGGGCTCAGGGATTGTGGAATTATGGCGATTCAGCACCTCTGGGTCTATCGCCGGGCTTGCTGGTGCCATGCTGGTCTCTGTAGGCTGCGCGGTGCAACCAGTGAGGAAGAATAATGATGCAAAAGCTACAATCAGAATTTGTTTCATGACTAACCTACCAGGGATATGTAAATGAATGAGTAAATTTAGCCCATTTAAAAAAGCGAAATTTTTCGCCTATTCAAGGTCGGCACTCGGGTAAATTTTCGTTTGTATGACACCCAGACCCAACAGGATGGTGGCCGTAAAGATGGATAAGCCACCAACAAGCACAAGATAAAAGGGCAGCCCCAGGTACACCTCTCCCAAAATCCCCAATGGCATGAGCAAACCAGCTAGTGCCAGCCAGGATGCCCATTGCGCCAGTTTGCCACGTACGGGCAGCTTCACCAGCAAGAATCCAAAGACGATATTCAGAAAAGAAAAGAGGTTACCGTGTACGTGGGCCAAACGTGCCTCAAAATGTGCGCCGGTATTGTAGCTTTCGATCCAGGCTTCTTTGCCTGGGGCAAAATCACGCAGGTAGATCAACACGAATCCGTAGAGCATAAACCCTGCTATCATCCAAAGACCTACACTAATATTCCATTTGCCAATTGCCTGGTTTTTCATAGTTGCTGATCCTCCGATGTTTTTTCACCACTATGCGTGCCGAGAAACGACAATTTGCTCTTGGCTTCTACTCCCCGCTGCACACCCTGCGGGACGACGATGGTCGTACCCGCTTGCACCGGGAATCGTTTTTCATCTACGATCATCCAACCCGAGCCATCCAGAAAGTGATAGACGGCTGTTGGAGCAGGGTGGGGAGGGATTTGTTGCCCACTTTCCAGTCCAACAATTACCGACTTTAGTGTATCTGTTTCAATTAGCACTTTTGGATGTGGTCCCTCAATTGAGAAAACAACAAACTGTCGCCAGTCAGTAAGGAAGATAGGTTCCATGATCTATCGCCTTTATATGTATGTGGGCAGCGGAAACTAGCCTGCTACCCGGTGGCAGGTTTCTGATGTTCACGCTACCCGCAAAGTCATCATCGACGCATTCGTCCAGGCGCTGCCTGGTCAATTCCACAGCTTTCGTGACCGGAAATACAACAATGCCAGAATGATCACCCACACGATCAGGCGCAGCGTCATAGCCCGGATGCTGTCAGGTGCAACGATATCGCTGTAAGTGGTTTGCAGGATGAGCATGACAAGCGCGTGACTGCTGAATGTAAGAATCACGGCTGGCGAGGAAAGTCTGTGATTGCCCCAGATGAGGACCGCAGTGACAAAAACGGTCAGGATACCGATCGTATAGTTGTATACTGGTAACCAATTGATGACATAGTAGCCAGGGTCTTGTCCTAGCAGAACTTTGCCGCCTGCGAAGAGCGCCATAGCGCCAATAATGAAGGCAAGGATGGCTGCGATCTTGTTATAAGTTGAGTTCATTTTTGCTCTCCTTTTTTGAGGCCAGTGTATACTTCTTGAGACGGTAAATAAACGACTTAAGTCATTAACGCCCGGGAGGGTCTAATTTTGGGATCAGATACTTGTTCTTCAGGTACCTCCTCGTACATATGTCAGTGAGATTGGAATGTTGTGAAGAGGGGAAATAGATAAGAACACCCCGCGAAGCGTGAAGAGATTGGAAGTGACTGCTGGCTAAACGTGATAAGATTTTTGCCACAACAGATCTATGGACAAAAGTGAATCATTAACAAGAGCGCAGCGCATTTTGAAGTCGGTATCCTATTTTTCGCAATTGGATACCGACGCAATCACTGCTGTGGCACAGGCTGCAATCAATCGTGTATATGACAGCGGTCAAGCCATTCTGGTTGAGGGTGAGCCAAGCAGCGGATTGTATATCGTCGAAAAAGGTTGGCTCAAAGCTGTCAAGTACGGGTTGGACGGACGCGAACAGATATTACAAACGCTTGGCCCGGGAGAAGTGATCAACGCTATCAGTGTATTCACGGATGCTCCAAACCAGGCAACTGTGTGCGCATTAGAAACGGTTGAGGTGTGGGTCGTTCAGCGTGACCTCCTGCTGAGATTATTGGATACAAATCCAGCCCTGGCACGCCATGTTGTGAAAGATCTGGCAGGTCGCGTAATGCATTTGATTCGAATGGTGGAAGACCTGTCGCTGCGGACAGTAGAAGCACGTCTGGCACGCCTGCTGCTGGAACAGGCGGACGGCGCGTCCGTGCAACGTAAACGCTGGGCTACCCAGGTCGAGTTGGCTGCTAGGCTTGGTACCGTGCCGGACGTGCTCAATCGTGCATTGCGGAAACTTTCGGAAAATGGGATCATTCGCGTTGCTCGCCATCAATTTCAAATATTGGACATGGAAGCTCTAAAGGACATCGCAGCAGTAGAGGATTAGAAATCCGACAAAAGTCGTTGAACAAAACTCGCTCAAGGTGTAGTTTCAGCATATCTTGAGCGAGTTTTGTTTTTGGAGATCCCGTGACCACCAATAACGAGAGACCTATTCCGATCATAAACATTGTGAAATGTGACGGCTGCGGTTTGTGCGTGAGGGTTTGCCCGACGAAGGCACTGGAGCTACGAGATCAGAAAGCGCTGGTTGCTCATCCTGAAGTCTGCGACTATATTGGTCTGTGTGAAGCCGTTTGCCCGAAGCATGCGATTTCCCGCCCCTTTGAAATTGTTATTGTCCAAAACAAGGATTGAGGGGCCCAGCGAGCAACCCGACAAAAGTCATTGAGTATTGAGATGATATGTGCAGAATATTGATAAGACAAGTTGAATCCTTGTGGAGGTACAACGATGAGTTGGTCAATTAGATTGTTTAAGGTCAAAGGGATCGATGTGCAGGTCCATTTGACGTTTTTGTTGATCCTTGTTTGGGCCGCATTCCGTTGGAGTGGAACTACTGGAGCTGGCTGGACGGGAGCTTTGTTTGGAGTGGTTGCGACATTATTGCTTTTTGCCAGCGTCACACTCCACGAAATAGGGCATAGTCTGCTGGCCCTTAAATTTAATGTGCCTGTTAAGGACATCACACTGTTGCCGGTGGGCGGGTTAGCTCGTATCGAAAAAATGCCAGAGAAGCCCAGCGAAGAATTCCGTATAGCCATTGCAGGCCCCCTGGTTAATTTCGCCATAGCCCTGAGCCTGATCGGATTAGGTGTGGTTTTAGATTTACGGGCCGTGATTTCCATAAGCGACCTATATCAGGCTATGGGGCAGGTCAGCTGGTCAGGGATGTTAGCTTATCTAACAATGGCCAACGTGGCTTTGGGAATATTCAACTTAATTCCTGCGTATCCCATGGATGGTGGGCGCGTATTACGAGCTCTCCTGGCTAGCTTGCTAGGATACGTCAATGCAACCCGGATCGCCGTCCGCATCGGCCAGGCCCTGGCCTTTGCTGTTGGCCTATGGGGCTTCATGAGTGGCAGCTACAGCTTGATCTTGATCGCGATCTTTGTTTGGATCGGGGCCGGCCAGGAGGGGCGGCAAGTGGAAGCCAAAGAAGTGCTGGACGATATGACCGTCAGGCAGGTGATGACCCTTTCGCCTCATACATTGCGCCCTCAGGACCGTCTTTCCAATGCCGTGGAACTCATCCTTTCTACCATGCAATCTGATTTTCCGGTCGTTGACCAGGATGGATTACGAGTGCTGGGCATGTTGACCGAGGAGGATCTGCTGAAAGGCTTGAAGTCATATGGGGCCAGCTCACTAGTTTCCGATTCGATGCGTAATGTGTACTCTTCGGCGGGACCGGATGAACCTCTTTTTGGGGTTCAAGAACAAATGGGAGCGAAGCGAGTGAAGTCTTTTCCTATCCTCGATGGGGAAGATCAACTGCTTGGATTGCTAACAAGTCAGGATATTAACGAGGCCTATAAACTTTTTTCAACTTTCCCGAAACTGGCGCATGCCATTAGCTAATCATTGGAGACTTTATTATGACCAAAGCGGTGAAGACGAAGATTACTAAAGACACGCGAGTTGCCGATATCTTGATGAGATACGGTGATATTGCTGATGTGATGGAGCTTTTTGGAGTGAAACGGGTAGGACGCTATTCACTACGTATGCTGGTAGCTAGAGCCCTCACAGTAGAGTGGGCTGCACGTGTTCACCGCGTACCTCTAGATGAGTTTATTGCCATTCTAAATGAGGCTATAGAGAAACAAATAAATGAGAATGAAATAGATTCTCTTTTTGATCAGGAGAATAAAAGATTGGAGAATACAAAATGAATGACAAACAAACTGGTAAACGAAGGAAATTTTCGGTCTGGTATATCTTGATCGGAATACTTGGCCTATCTCTTTTGATGCAGATCGTGATCGGACCCTTGCTGAACAAACGGGTGGAGATTTCCTATAGTGAATTTAAGCAGGTTCTGCGTGCGGGCGAGCTAACTGCTGTCACCATCAGTGAAGACCTGATTCTTGGAGAGTTTACTGATGAGACGATGTTTGAAACGGTACGGGTGGAAGATCCGGATTTGATTAATGAGTTGGAAACCCAGGAGATAGCGATCACAGGAATGGTACAGAATAATGATGGCATAAGCTCCATCCTGGGTTGGATTCTCCCGCTGGTGATAATGTTCGCTTTCTGGTACTGGATGATGGGGCGCGCAAAAAAGAGTGGCGGCCTGGGGGGAGGGCTGTTCAATTTCGGGAAGACGAAGGCGCGAGTCGTGCAAGGCGAACAGAGTGGGGTAACCTTTAAAGATGTAGGGGGAGCTGACCAAGCTGTTGTGGAACTCAAAGAAGTTACTCAATTTCTCCAGAATCCCACACAGTTCCAACGGCTTGGCGGCAAGATGCCAAAGGGCGTGATACTGGTGGGGCCTCCGGGAACAGGAAAAACATTGTTAGCCCGAGCAAGTGCAGGGGAGGCGGGCGTGCCTTTTTATTCGCTTAGCGGCTCAGAGTTTGTGGAGATGTATGTTGGCGTTGGCGCCTCACGCGTGCGAGATCTATTTGATCAGGCGAAAAAGAGTGCTCCCAGCATTATATTCATCGATGAATTGGATGCTATCGGTGGGCGGCGAGGGGGCACTGGTACGTATACATCCCATGAAGAGCGTGAACAAACACTTAACCAGCTCCTGGCGGAGATGGATGGGTTTGAATCGACTCCGGGCGTGATCGTATTAGCAGCGACGAACCGCCCCGAAGTGCTTGACCCCGCGCTGTTGCGTCCTGGACGCTTTGATCGACAGATTACGGTTGACTTACCTGATCTTGTCGGCCGACGGCAGATCTTGTCGATTCATTCTAGAGATGTGCAATTGGCAGCGGATGTGGACATTGAGACTGTAGCTCGCATTACACCAGGATTTTCTGGTGCAGATCTTGAGAATGTTGTCAATCAGGCAGCATTGCTTGCCGCTCGCAGGGATAAGGTCGCAGTAGAGATCGAGGACTTCGATGATGCTATTGAGCGCGTGGTTGCGGGCTCCGAACGGCGCACTCTGGCAATGAATGAAATCGAGAAGCGCATGGTGGCCGTCCACGAAAGTGGTCATGCTCTTGTTGCCAGCCTGCTGCCAGGTGCAGACCCCGTTCACAAGGTGTCCATCGTGCCGCGGGGCAGAGCTTTAGGATATACCCTGCAGCGCCCTGTCGAAGACCGCTATCTCCTGGGGGAGGATGAGCTGCATTTACGCTTAGCCGTGCTCCTCGGCGGTCGGGTTGCCGAAGCGCTGGTCTTTGGCGAAATTTCAACAGGGGCAGCTGACGACCTTGCCCAGGCAACCGATCTGGCGAGGCGTATGGTGACGGAATATGGGATGAGTCCAGAGTTGGGACCAGTGCGCCTGGCAGCTGATCCCGGTGCATTTTATCTCGGCCAGTTGCAAGGGCTGGACGCAAGAGTAAGCCCCCAAACTGCAGCTCTCGTAGATGCGGAGACTCAGCGGATCATAGAAAAAGCAGTCACTAAAACCTGGCAGCTGCTAGACGCCTACCGACCTGCCCTGGATCAGATGGCGGAGCAGCTTTGTGAACAAGAAACTTTAGATGCCACGGAGGTGGATAGTATATTGGAGGCATTTATGCCATGGGACGAAATTAATGAGGGGAATTCAAGAGTGGCTAACATGGCGTAAACTGAATGGCAGGGCTCCAGCGTTCACCATCACCATGATTAGAATGATTGTACGCTGGAGCCTGGTAGTCATTTGGAATTACTTACCTCGCATAGTTAGTAATGTTTGAACTAGAAATCGGTTTAGAATTATTGCTGGTTGCGCTGGGGGTGGCACTTGTCACCAAATATACACGGCGACCATATACGATTGCACTGGTGATCTGGGGTTTGATCCTGGGTTTTTTGCATCTGATGGACCCAATTCAACTCAGCAAGGAACTGGTGTTGTCAATTTTTCTGCCCCCGCTCCTCTTTGAAGGTGCACTTCATATCAAATCCTCCATTTTGAAGCGTCGTGCTGGCTTGGTCCTAGGCCTGGCACTGATTGGCACGCTACTGACTGCCCTCATCGTTGGTTACGGTGCGCATATTCTATTGGGCATCGATCTGCTTATTGCAGTATTGCTGGGGGTGATCATTGCCCCGACTGATCCGGTGAGTGTGCTTGCGACTTTTCGTAAGGTGAGTGTAGACGAAGATCTTGCGCACATTGTTGAAAGCGAGTCGCTCTTCAATGATGGCATCGCTGTAGTTTTGTATGTCATTTTGTTAAACCTTATAGGGGGGACAGAAATGAATGTTGCTCAAGGTATAGGTGATTTTGTCCTGGTTGTTGGGGGCGGAGCACTTTTGGGCCTTACAGTTGGAATTCTCGCTACCTGGCTCTTGCAGCGGGTAGACGACCATTTAATCTCAGTTCTATTCACAGTGGTGTTGGTTTATGGTGTAAATCTACTGGCCGAACACCTGCATTTATCCGGTGTGATCGCAGTGGCTATTGCTGGCCTTACTGTTGGCAATCAGGCGCTAACACGCGCATCCACGGATACACAGAAGAGCATCACGTTATTCTGGGAAATTGTGGCCTTCCTGGTCAATTCGATCGTGTTCTTATTGATTGGTTTTGCACTAGAAATAAAGCTGCTTTTGGCTGACTTTCTGCCGATTGTGGCTATCTACGCAACACTAATGTTGGCCCGGGCGATTGCCGTATACTCAATAGGAGCATTTTTTCGTTGGCGGCGGGGCAAACAAACAGAGCTGTCTGGTCGCTCTAGTTTATCCTGGCGCTGGTTACACATCATCTTTTGGGGAGGATTGCGCGGCGCGATTCCCATGGCGCTTGCTCTTGGCTTACCGATAACATTAGATGGCAGGGAAAGGTTGCTGACACTTGTTTTTGGGGTCGTTCTCATATCACTGATCGGGCAGGGCTTGACCTTGCCACTATTGATCCGGCGTTTAGGATTGGTACAAAATCAGCGGAAAACAACCTAAGTCAGGGAAGACTAACTATAATGGAAAAAGTAGTCTTCTAGAAATAAATAATCGGCTGGACAATATTATCCAGCCGATCCATCCAGTCTTGAAATTTCGGATTAGCGATTACTGTTACCTTGTGGGCCATGCGGTCCAGTCCCTAGCGGGACGCCATCCTGCAGGCATTCCCCGTTACCCTGCCCAGCCCCATTTGCTGACCCTTGGAATGGCCCTTGCGAAGAATTCATTCCCATGTTGGCCATGCGTTCGGCCTGATCGGCGCTGATTAGACCCTGCTCGACCGCCTGTGCCAGAGCGGTCTGATGGGCCGCATACATCAGATCGAATATTTCATCGGTTTCAAAGCCAAGATCCAATGCCATTTGCGAAAAAGTTTCGCCGGCATCGCGCCTTACTTCAAATTCTTCAAGGGATATCCCCAGAGCAGTCGCGAGATTGGCCTCGATCAGTTTATGGAGCGGCCCCTCAGCCCCAGCTAATCCTTGACCAAACGACCCTCCCTGTGGCCCCCTTCCACCGGGTGCAAAAGGGGTAGCACCCTGGGCAAGAGCTGGAGTACTTGCCGTGAACGCTAAAAGCATGACAGCAATTACAGCGAAAAACTTAGTGAACATTTTCATGATTTGACCTCTCAAATATGTCCACTTCCTTCCTTCTATACATCCAGAATAGGGTGGGGTTATGAAGAAGATGTGAAGAGGAGATGAAGAGAGTATGTGCTTTTCTAAGGCCACGCTGGGTTTCTGGAATGCCATTCAAGGGTCTAGGGATTTGCCCCCAGCTATAATTTCGTACCATGTGGGGTAGTTGTGGAGGTTCTTGGGATTATCCGCCTCCCCGGAATTTCTGTGTACCAAACAAGGCGAAGATCTCCAAGTCGGCAACAAGTTCTAATTGAATTATCCTGCTGGAAATTCTTTTGTTTTTCTCCCGGCACAAATGGACATAACAGAGGCTTAGCCTTCGTTAGCAAGCTTTGCCAACGACTTGCGATCATGTAGAGCAATGCTGGCCCTCGTGATCTCGAGTATGCCATTTTCCTGGAATTGATACATCAGACGGCACACAACCTCAGGAGTTGAATTCACCATGGCCGCGATCTGATCCAGTGTTAAATCGCGCTCAACGGGAGATTGTGCTTCTTCCCCAAAGCGCGTTAACAGGAGCTGGGCAAGCCGGCTTGTCAGAGGTTGAAACGCCAGACCATAAATTACTTCTCGCGCCTGGCGCATGATACCGACCAATTTTCTGGTTATTGCCCACATTGCTTTTGGATTTTCGTACAGTATGGGAAGAAGTACCTCTTCGGGCCACACGAAAACTTCAGTATGATCGATAGCCTGCAAAGATGCAGGCATGGGATTGTTATCAAATAGAGAGTGTCCCCAAAAATCTTCACTTTCGCGAATTGTGAATAGAACCTGTTCTCTTCCAGTAATTGATAACATGGCCCAACTCAATTCACCGCGTAAAACAAAGAGTGCGTTAGGCCAAACATCCCCTTGATGGCAGATAAACTCCCCTTTCTTTAGGGATTTCTGAAAGCTTTTGTCAGTTAAAGACTCCAAATCCTTGCGACTGACTTGGTTAAAAACCTCCAATTTGCCAAGGGCATGCTGGACGTCTACTTGATTTGTTCGTTTCATAAGCTGTTCTGATATTAGTGGAACTTAACCCAGGTTAAATTCATGGGCGGGCTTTTCAACTACAATTATTGTGAAAATGTGCACAAAATAATTGCGCAGACTATTTTATTCAATTATATCTAATTGAGGAGATGAATCATGCTGCATCCATCAAAACAAGTTCGTTTATGGATCACCGTCCTGGTTATCCTGGCTGCAATTTTCATGATCGCCGTGCAGCCTTTTATGATCAACGAGGTCATTAACCCTATTGTAGAAGGGCAATTGGCTCGTATGGAAAAATTCGCAGCCGAGGACACACCCGAAGCAAATGTAAAAGTTGGGCTCCTGGGCCTGACACCGTGGCTGGTTAGTTTCTTCTTCCCATTTTGGACCGCGCTCTCGTTTGTCGGTGGTTTTGTGTTGCTGGCTATTGCGCGCCCGCTTTATCAGGGTGAACGCTGGGCCAGAGCAACTGCCTTGTTGGCGCTTGCTATGCCTGCAATGGGAGGCGCTTACATGATCGTCCCGTGGATGAATTTTGTGGGTAGTGTTCAGGGAGGTTTCCCCCCCGCAGTTTTGATCATGATGGTAGGGCTGGTGCCATATTTTGCCGTATTGCTGGCAGAAAAATCAGCTCTTCTGGCGAAGGTAGCGAACTTTTTCGTCTTTTTGATGCTGGGTGTTTGCGCAGCGGAGAATTTTGCTAACGGACATGCAGCTTTCCGCGTGCTCTACGGCCATCCTGCACGGCCAATCATTCCAGAGAGTATTGCCGTGCTGTGGTTGTCCTGGCCAGTGCTGTGGATCACCAGCCTTTTCTTTATCATCGCGATATACCAATTGGGTAAAGAGCACTTCTCCGGCTACTACCTGGCCCTAATTGCAGGCGCGGCAACAGTTGTGGCTAGTTACGCAACGCATACTGTGCGCAATGCAACCAATGACTACCTTTATGGCGCGTTAATGGGTTTAAGCGTGGTTGTTTTGCTCTTGATCCCTTATGTAAAACGAGCCATTTTTTCGGAGCTGCCAGAGGAAATTGAGCCTCAAGTGGTCTCCCAACCTGCAGCAGCAGATTGAGAATTGCCAATATTGCTTGTTGTGAAGCTACATCAAGGGAACAGCGAGTAGCGAAAGCGAATGTTTAACAGCTGGTTCTACATAAGTCTAAGATTTAAATAGTCCGGCCAGCCTCCTCTCACCTAGGGAGCCAGCATCTGCTGGCTCCCGCTATTTCTGAAGCATTTGCAGGGGCAAAAGCTAAACAATCAAAATCCCTCTCTGACCTGATTGAAGATTCCGTTCAACTTAACATTTAATAAAGACAATTTTGACACGAGCTGTTAAATTTGTGAAAAAGATTACGAACGAAAGTATTTCTCTTTCTTTGGAGTGTCTCTATGCAATTGATCAAAGACCGCTTTGATTACCTCTTCCGTTCCACCAAAGGATTGACCCTGGTGGCTATCGCCATGGTCGCATTGGTTACTGCGATTTGGGGGACCCTTTCAGGTCCGATGGTTGAATGGGGAGTCAGAGATATTACTGTAAATCTCCTTGGTCTAGACCTGGTGCAGGCAGAGCGTGAAGGGCGCATCATCATGCTCTACCACACCATTGCCATGACCATCATTGCCATAGAGGTCTACTTTATGACAGATATGCTGCCAATGAAACGGCATGAGCAGGTCACGATCAATGCCACCATTACAGTGGGTTATCTAACCGCGTTGATCTTTGGAATGCTATTTGGATATTTCGGGCACAATTTTGTTTTCCACGGGTTATTCATCCTGGGGCAGTCATTGGTTTTTTTCTCCGGGATTCTACTGGCAGCGGCTCTCTGGCCCTGGAAAAAGGAATACCTTTTGGAAGCGGATTCCCCTTACGCGCATACGAAAAAGGGCGTGGACCTGGAACGATTGGCCTTCTTTGTAATGGTTATCGCCACGCTACTCTCCGCCACCTTCGGTGCAGTCACTGGTTCTTACTGGGGCAACGGCCATGAAACCTTTCTGGGAGAGGACCTGATCCGCGCCCCGCACAAGACCGCACTGCAAAAAGCCATCATCGGCCACCTCCATATCATGCTTACATTGGTTGCTGTGGCGCTTACGCTGATCGTTGGGCGCTGGATGAAGTTCAAGGGTCTTCTTCATCGCATAGCCATGCCACTGATGATCGTGGGTACGATCATCATTACCGCAGGCGCATTATCTGTCGTGTGGTTGCCCTGGGCACATACGACCATTTACGTTGGCTCTGTCTTTGTCATGTTTGCGGCGTTACTTTTTGTGATCTTCTCCTGGGATAAGTTGATCAAAGAGGGGACGGCACATATCGAGAAGCCTGGCTTTTTCCAGAAAATGGGCGCATTGCTACGCGATCCCCTAAAGTTTGGCCCGGGTTGGCAAATGGTATTCATGAACTTTACCGTCAGTGGTGTAGGCATCTTCATGGCGGTCAAATTAGATGAGATCTTCCGGGTTTGGCCACACCGCGAAGAACGAATTACGCTCACTGGTCATTGGCACATTTTAGCCTCATTGATCGCTACGATTATCCTGTTTTATTTCGCGGACCTTATGGGCCTCAAAGGAAAAGCCCGCAAATGGTTTGGCTGGCTTGTGATCATCATGTCCGATCTGGCTTTTGCTTCTGCCACGATCTTTTCCATGAAACGTTTATTCGTGGCCGAAAGTGAACAGCAAGCGCTCGTTAATACACTTATGCTGCTAATGGATGTTGGTTTGGCCCTGGTATTGATCGCCCTGGCGATCTTTATGGGCTGGCGTTTGTACGATTTGTTCAGGAAAGATGGCCGTTGGTCAAAAGAGTTGGCCGCAGAAAAGAAAACAAGTGCACAAAGTCAAATCGAAGAACAACAACAAAGATTAAAAGAACTCCAGGCAACCCTTGAGGAGACATCACAATGAAACCCTTATCGGTATTCGTTTGCCTTACCACCTTATTACTTGGCTCATGCGCGCCGGCCCCCAGTGTCAGCGCCATCACACCCCCTTACGTAGATACTGGCATTGATCCCAATTCCTGGGTAACCATCCCGGCAGGTTCATTTCCCTATGGGCAGCACGATCATATGACCGATGTGGATTATGACTACGAGATCATGGTCACAGATGTTACGGTTGAACAATATGCAAACTTCTTGAATGAGGCATTAGCCACTGGAGTTATCAGCGTTGGTGAGTATGATGTAGAAGAAGGTGAAACTATCCGGCAGGAAGAGGGTGTTGGTGGCTTTCATCCAGGTGATCCATTTGATGGCTACAAACACGAAGAGGAAATTCAAGCCGGGCAATATCTTTATATGCCATTTACCGATGGCCTGCGCTTATCTTATGAAGGCGGTGTCTTCACAGCCTTACCATCCTATGTCAATCACCCCATGACCCTCATGACCTGGTTTGGCGCAAATGCCTATTGCGAATTTCAAGGCGGACGCTTACCAACAGAGATCGAATGGGAAAAAGCGGCTCGTGGCACAGAGATCATCAATGGGCATGGCTTGCCCTTCCCCTGGGGAGAGGAGATCCACGGCAACAATGCCAACTACTACTCGTCATTCGATCTTTTTGAAAAGATGTTTGGCAAGTTGGGGAACACAACTCCTGTCGGGTTTTATAATGGCCAGACATATCTTATTGGGGACAGTAGTTATACAACATTGGATTCTGCCAGCCCGTACGGGCTGTATGATATGGGCGGCAATGTCTGGCAATGGATGGGGGACGACTATCCTGACCAACATTATCGTTACATGCGCGGTGGCAGCTTCTATAGTTATGAAGTGGATCTACGTGTGTGGAAAAACAACAGTGCGGCGCCTACTTATTACAGCCCTAGCGTCGGTTTCCGCTGTGTGCAGGACGGAGACTGATCCTCTCACCTACACGAGCGCTCTCCGGACCCAGGAGAGCGCTCGCGAGGAGTAACACTATGGTCTTCGCGCAAAGAATTCACTCCAAGATCAAGCAATACTGGTCACTGATCAAAAGCCTGCAAACTGGGCTACTTTTGCTTACTGGTCTGGCAGGATTTATCACTTCACGTTGTCCCTGGTCAAACTGGCAAGTCTTGTTGGGCGTCTTCGGTAGCCTGTTTCTGGCCATCAGCGGCAGCACGGTGCTGAACATGTGGTATGACCGGGACATTGATGCCAGGATGAAGCGTACCAGCCAGCGTCCGCTTCCCTCCGGGCAGGTTTCCTCACGAGAGGCCTTGACTCTGGGAATAGCATTGTCCGGGTTTGGTATTTTGTGGGCCTTTGGTATGGACCTGCTGTATGGAGCTATAGTCTTTGCCGGCCTTTTTTTTGATGTGCTGGTCTACACGATATGGCTTAAACGCCGCACGGCCTGGTCGATTGTATGGGGAGGAATATCTGGGGGCATGCCTGTGCTGGCCGGACGCGCTCTTGGAACTGGACACATTGATTGGGTCGGACTTGTGCTTATGGCCGCCATCCTCTTCTGGATTCCCACACATATACTTACCTTCAGCATGCGTTATTATGATGACTATCAACATGCTGGTATACCGACATTTCCAAGTACTTATGGTTTCGATACTACCCGTAGGATCATCGCCGTCTCCAGCATGCTCGCTTCCGGTGCAATGGTTGCAGCCGCTTTGGGAATTGGACTAAGTGTTGGCTATTTGCGGTTGATTGCTGTGCTTTCGGTTGGCTTGCTAGTCCTGGCCATCAGTATTTGGCTGAAACCCATTGAGAAAGGTAATTTCGGTCTCTTCAAGTATGCCTCGTTATATATGTTGTGCGCAATGCTCCTCATGGCGGCAGATGTGATGTAACTATGACGCGGAAGATCACAATACTTGATCGAGTGCTGTTATTAATTACTGTTTTATTATGCGCTTATCATATTGTCATTGGAATTGACGATCTCGCCACAGTGTCGATCATCAGCTATACAATAGCATTTGGGGTGCTGCTGGTTGCAAGTTTGCTCATCCTGATCCTTGGGTTTGAAATATTGGAAAGCCCCGTAGTCGTGATCGTATCGACGTTGCTTCCACTAAGCCTGTCAACCGGGTTGATTACACAATTCTATCCAACGCTTTCCTCTGTGTACATATTTTTTGCAATTATAAGTTTGTTGGCTGTATCCTATACGCGTCTTCTTACAAGGGGGCGTTGGGCGATCACCGCATTGATCTTCGTTCACACTGTTGCTGGACTGATCATATTTGCACTGCCGATCTATCTCAGCCTGCAAGACCTTGCGGGGCCAGACTTTGCATTGGTGGGTTTAGGAGGGGCTCTGATCGGAGTGGGGGGAATATTGTTTTCCTTCCTGAGAGTTGGAAAACAGACCCTATCTCAAGATGTAGTTTTGTCCGCACTGCCCGCCTTATTGCTGGCAACAACAGTGGCATTTGTAGCCGGATTCGCCAATGTGTAGTTGTTATGATAGATTTTTGTAATAAGCTAAAACCGGCTGTTTCCAAAAAAACCTTATTTTTAACCGCGGGCTTGATGTGGTCCGGCGTTGGAATTCTGTTGGGCCGCTATGTTTATCACTGGATGTTGCCTTTATCAGCCTGGCAAATATCTTTGATCCTCTTGGCGGGTGGTGTTCTCGGACTACTTATTAACCGCTTTGGTTTTACAGTGATGGCGAAGAAGAATATACATCGAATCACTCAAATAAAAAATGCTCGCGTTTGCATATTTGCATTTCAGGAGTGGCATAGTTACCCCCTCGTCCTGGTCATGGTATCTCTGGGAGTGTTTCTACGCTTATACTCCTCGTTACCGAATACGCTGCTTGCCGTGGTATATCTCGGGATAGGTGGTGGTTTAATGCTTGCCAGCCTGCAATACTATCAATTCCTCAAGGAAATGCCGGTAGAGGAAAAAATTCACCCAGGGAAAGGAATAGAGAAGCAAATCGAATAGGAAAAGCATTTCTTTCCTAGGTGACATGACCCCAATATTAGTACCAGTAGCTATGTTAGTCGAAGCTGCTCAAACTGTGAAGGCTGCTGGATGAGAATAGCAGCCGGAAACGCCTTAACCGATGGAAGTCTTTGGCCTCACCGAATAATGGCTCGCCCCAGAAAGCACGTTTACTCATCGCTTTCTGATATTCAGGGGTTGGGTGATAAGCTTTTACTGTCTCGACATATTCTTGATGGAAAGACCGGAAAATATGTCTGCCGCTTTTGCTTTTAGTACATTCTGATTTGACCGGGCAGGCATTGCACAGCTTTTTATCTGCTCGATAAACATACATCTCCTCGCTTTTCCTGCGTGATAACAGCGGTAAAGGGTGACTCTGAGGACAGATATATTGATTGTGTTCAGGATCATAGTGAAAATCTTCTGCGGGATAGAAAGCATTCCGCTTTCTCAAATCTGGGATAGGAACATAGGCTTTGATGCCAGCCTGCTCTAATCCGGTCATGTTTTTCACAGTGCCGTATTTCGAATCTCCAACCGCAATTTGCGGTTTGATTTTCCAGCGCTCACAAACCCAGTCGGTTAGATCAAGCATCGGAGTATTGTCCATAATCGATGCAGGCGTGACCAGCGCACTCAAAATAATCCTGGCCTTACCGCCATCGACAACATAATGATCTCGATACCCCAACACCGCTGCACCGCCTTTCGTGGCAGGCATCGGACTGGCGAACGGATCAACGGGACTGATTTTTTGATCGGCTACTCGTTTGTAATGCGGCTTCCGAATGCCTACAAGTCGTTTTCCATCATATTAATCCACCAGTTTGTTGAACGATAGCGCATCTTGATTTGAGGGGAATAACTGCTCAAGGTGGTGTTCTGCCTCAAATTCAGCCTGGGGAATCATGTTGCTGATTGCGGCATTCGCCAGCACCTTGGTGCTGTCAAAATACAACTCTTCTCCCCACACAAGTCCAGCCTGCATACATTTCTCTATGATTTCCTCAAAGAATGCTTGGAAAATACTGAATCTGTAGCGTTCTCGGATTTTCGTCAAGGAACTGTGATCCGGGATAGGCTCATCTAGGTCGTATCACAGATACCAGCGGTGGGCTAAATTGAGATTGACCTGTTCCATCAACTGCCGATCAGAACGAATAACTTCAAAGAAGGCAATCAGTTGCAATTTGAAGAACACAACCGGATCAATCGAAGATCTACCAATTGGCGAATATAGATCTTGAACAAGTTCTCTGACAAAGCCCAGGTCAATATGCGCTTCAAGTTGGCGGTAGAAGTTATCCTCTGGCACTAAATCTTCGAGAGAAAATTGAGAATGTGTTTTGAATGCCCGTTCCTTCTTTCCGATCATGCTGCACCTCAAAGATTGAGTTTTTGAGCAATTGCTTGAAGTTCATCATCGGTGATCCCCAGATAGCGTTTTGTGTAGGCAATGCTGTTGTGATTGAGCTTGTACATAATCAAAGCCAGATCAACGCCCTGCATCCGGGCGTGATAGCCCCAGGTCTTTCGGAGGCTGTGCATGCCGAAGTTCCCCGTAGACCGACGTCTTTACATATCTTGGTGATGAACTTCCATGCCTGACCTCTTTTTAGGGACTGCATGGTTCTGGGATTGAAAAAGAGGAAATTATTGGATACTTTTGCTCGAAACGGATAGGCCTCTATATATTCGAGCAAAGCCGCTTTCATGCTTTGATTGTTCGCAATTTCATGCCGCTTCCCCCGTTTCCGCTCTTTGATCCAGAATTTGCTTTTGATATTTCCTGCTTCATCCAAAAACTGACTGAGTTGGAGTTGAAGCAGGTCGGAGATTCGCAAAGCAGTATTGATGCCGATGACAAACAACAGCTAGTCGCAGTAGCGTTGCTGTCCCCGTAGTACATTTTTGATCTGAGCGATTTTCTTTCGATCTCGGATAGGTTCTACAAATTTCATACGCCTCAAAAGCAGTAAACATAATGGTCACTAACTGAAATATGTTTACTGAAAACACCATAGCATTTTTAGGGAATGAAAACAAGGGCCGATTTGACGGCCCTTTCTTAGGATTTGTGAACTCGATAGTTATTATGTTCATCAAATGAGATTGTTGGTTCCAATACCTACTGTTTGTTGTGTGACTACAGACAAAGTTTTATTTTCTCAACAACCTCATCCCGTTTAGGATCACAACCAGCACCGAAGCCTCGTGGATAAGCATCCCGCCGGACATGTGCACTGCACCCAAGATTACCCCCAACAGTAACCCAGTCACAGTAACAAGGGCGACGACTACGTTCTGGCGGATGTTGCCTAAGGTTGCCTTAGAGAGCTTTACCGCTTCAGGCAGTTTCATTAGGTCATCTGCCATCAGGGCAATGTCAGCGGTCTCGATAGCGATGTCGGTGCCCGCTGCACCCATAGCAATACCGATATCAGCGGCTGCCAGGGCGGGGGCATCGTTGATGCCGTCGCCAACCATGGCAACTACATGTCCATCGGCCTGTAAGGCGCGGATGGCTTGAAGTTTGTCCTCGGGGAGCAGCTCGGCACGCACATCATCGATGCCAGCTTCGGCGGCAATCGCCTGGGCTGTGCGGCGGTCGTCACCAGTCAGCATAACTACCTGTTTCAATCCGATTTCTTTGAGGCGCTTGATCATCTTTGGTGCGTCCGCCCGCAGCGTGTCAGCGATTCCTAAAATGCCTACAGCAAGATCGTTTAGTGAGACCAGTACGGCTGTTTTTCCAGCTGATTTCAGGCGGGTTAATTGCTCTTCCCCTTCAAGGGGGATGTCCACGCCCAATTCGGCCATCAATTCTTTGCTGCCCACACCAATTTCGTCTCCATTGAGAGTGGCGCGCACGCCGCGCCCGGTGCAAGTATCGAATTTTTCGGCAGAGGGGATGGTATCCAGATGCTCAGTGGCTTTCATAATCGCGCGCGCCAGGGGGTGTTCAGAACCGGCTTCAGCGATTGCTGCCCAACGCAGGATTTGGTCCTGATGGTGGCCGTTTAGGGCAACCACATCGGTCAATTCTGGCTTTCCTTGCGTGAGTGTGCCAGTTTTGTCGAGAGCCAAAGCAGAGATCTTCCCAGCGTTCTCCAAGTACTCGCCACCTTTGATCAAGATGCCGCTCTTGGCTGCCCGGCCAATGCCCGCCACCACAGATACAGGTGTGGAGATTACCAGCGCACCTGGGCAACCAATCACCAGCAGAGTCAAAGCCAGTTCGATATCACGCGTGATCAAATAAGCTAGCCCGCTCAACCCAATGATGAAGGGAGTGTACCATTGAGAAAATTGCTCAATGAAACGCTGCGTAGGTGCTTTTTCTTCCTGGGCTTCTTCCACCCTGCGGATTATGCGGGCCAGGGTGGTGTCCGCACCGACACCCGTGGCACGTACCTTCAGTAGGCCAGCCTGATTGACCGTCCCAGCGTAAACTTGCGCTCCCTCCGATTTTTCTTCGGGCATAGGTTCGCCAGTAATGGCGCTCTCGTCAACCGAGGAATGCCCGTCAATGACCTCACCATCTACGGCAATCTTAGCGCCAGGTTTTACCATAACCATCTCATTGGTGAGCACTTCATGGGGCGAAACTTCCACCTGGCGATTATCTCTGATCACGATGGCAGTAGCTGGGGTCAGATCCAGCAAACCTTCCAGTACCTGACGGGTCTGGCTTAGTGTGCGCGCTTCAAGATACGCACCCAGGATGAACAGGAAGGTCACAGCCGCGGCCTCCCAATATTCACCGATGATCAGCGCGCCGACGGTTGCAATGGTCACCAGTAATTCGATACTGATGTGACGGTTTCGTAGGCTGGTGACAGCCCGCACGGCGATATCCCAGCCAGCGATCAAAGTGGCTAGGATCATAAACCCATTCCGCCATTGTTCTGCTCCGAGAAATTTCCCGACTCCCAATGCCATCATGATCAAAGCCCCGCTGGAGATCACCAGAAACTGGCGGCGGGTCCTAGGATTTTGGAATTTTTGAATAATTGTGTTCATATTTCCTCCAAAGGATCAAACCTGCGAGGTCTCAAAAACCTCGCAGGTTTGATGAATTTAGAGAGGTGATACTTGTGATTTGTAACCGACTGATTGGACAACATCAACCAGCTTGTCGCTTCCGACCTTCGAGAGATCATGCTCGACCTCGATGCGCCCGGTGTTGAAGTGCACCTTGGCCTCTTGAACGCCGTCCACGGACTTGAGGGCCTTTTCGATCTTGGCAACACAGGATGGGCAGGAAAACTCCTGGCTTCGCAATATGGTTTTCATAAGAATTTCTCCTTTCGCAAATGAATTCTGCCTGTACTATATGCCATTGGAGAGAATCCTTCCATGAGCTATATCAATTAACCGCTAAAGCCTTCCAGAATTGGGCAAATTCTGGAAGGCTTTAGCGGTTAATTGAAACATAAGAGGAGTTTAGATTTCTGTGAGCGCTGCCAAACCAGGTTTGTTCGTGATCGCGACCCAGCGGCGGCCAGTTTGAATCAGCCCCTCTTTCTGGAGCTGGCTCATCACCCGACTGGCGGTTTCGGTGGTAGTGCCGGTCAACTCGGCCAGATCGCTGCGACCTAAAGGCAGTTGGATCAGCAGGCCGACATCATCTGCCTCGCCGAGTTTATCCCCTAATTTCAACAGAACATGAGCGAGGCGCTGCTCGATGGATGACACGCTCAGGAGGCGCACCATCTCATGGGCTTCTCTAAGCCGGTGTGCCATAATATCCATAACCTTGATCGCCACCGGCGGGTGACGACTGAGTATCTGGCGGAAATCATTCCCCTCGATGCTGAGGGTACAAACTGGCGTGTGGGCGTGAGCGGTCTCGGAATAGTTGTCATCCTGTGCATGCGTCAGACTACCGAAGAATTCCCCCTGATTGAGGACATTAAGCATAACATCCTTACCGCTGACGGTATGTCGCATCAATTTTACATGGCCATCCGCAACAGCGTACAATCGCTTGGCAGGGCTTTTTTCGAAGTAAATTATTTCGCCCATAGCATAACCGCGTTCGCTGAACAATGCGTTAATATCACGTATCTTGGAATCAGGCAGCCCGCTGAAAAAGGGAAGCCGTCCCAAAATGTATAGGCGCAGCTTAAGATCGCACATGTGCGGCTCGATATGTTCATGATCTAGTGGCGTTTTTCTTCGACCCATAATTTTAATATTTCGGCATTCTCAGCATCTAGATCTTATTTCATAGTTTTATAATTCAAAAGTGCTGAGATAACTGTAATTATTACATCTACTAAGCCAACTACCAGATCATCTGGAATCCAGACCCTTCCAATTGTTTTCTGTCTCCTTATTCAACAACCTGCTGAGTTTTGCGATCCTATGTTCTTGTGCATATTTGCGTGCCGCAGCAATGCATCGGGTTCAATAAATGTAAATTCTGTCCGGTTGATTTGAATAGCGCCTTCATCAGAAAATTTGTACAGGATGCGGCACACCATTTCGCGTGTCGTCCCAATTCTTGATGCCATCTCGTCAAGGGTGAATTCTCGTGTGACCTGGTCGCCGGCCGTAGGCTTAAATTGATCTAATAATAACCTTGCGAGTCGACTGGTTACGGGCTGAAAAGCCAATTCTGCAACAATTTTTCGTGCTGTCAGCATTTGGTGCACCAGTAAGCGATTTAGTTCCCACGACATATGGCCATTTTCTAATAGTACTGGCAATAATGCCTCCCGTCCCCACAAGTGAATATGGCTTTCCACCGTCGCTTCTAGTGCAACCGGCATGGGAGCAGCATCCTGGAAAAAAGCAAGTCCCCAAAAAATATCACCAGGCTCGAATGTAGCAACAACAAAACTTCTGCCTTCATCAGAATCTATGGTGGCTATGATTTCACCTTGCTGGACCATAAAAAGGAAAGGCCATGCATCTCCAAGATGAGTAATAAATTCTCCCTTGGAAAAACTGCTTTGGATGGCTTGATTAGCAACCAAGGAACGTTGCTGATCATCTAAGCACTTAAATACAATATTCTGTGCCAGCAATTGTTCAAACTGCTCATTAGCTTTCTCTTTTTCCATTATATGCTCCTACATTTCCTGGGTTCAAAAAACATGTTGTTCCCAGCTGATGGGTCCACAATATTATAGCCGGATAGATAACTTGGAAATCTGTATGGTATGAGGTAATACCAAAGCAATTTTGATCCGTTATCGCCCCCTAAACACGTATCGCAATTGTATGTTGCGTTAAAGCAAAGACTCCAGCCCTCACATGTGATAGATTTCACATGTAGTGATCGCTTTGCTTGTATTTCTAACAATACGGAGAAAAAATGACTGGCATTTCTAATCAAAACAGAACGGCAATGATCGGAGTTGCTGTCTTAGTTGGCTTGTTTATGATCTTGGCAGTACCCATCATAGTTCAGGTTTCATTGGAGCGCGTACTGTCAGAATTAGTAATTGTCGCTGAGGAACAAGTGAAGTTTGCCAGTGGCATCAAGCTTTTCAATTTCTTCTACCCTTTCTGGCGAGCGTTAATCTTTGTTGGGGGCGTCGTTCTTCTAGCCATTACTCCAGCTATCTACAATAGGGAAGAGTGGACTTATCCCGTCTCCATGACCGCGTATGCGCTCCCCTCAATCGGCGGGATGTTCATGTTTTTGCCTTATATCAGTTGGGTGGGGGGATTTCCTCTTCCAATGGTAATTTCATGGATTGGCATGGCCGGTTTCTGGACCACGATTTTCCTTCGCAATCGAGACAAGATGGAAAAATGGGCACAAGTCCTTGCGCTAACATTTATTGGTATGTTAGCAACCCATGCCTTTACGATTGGCATTGGTGCTCAACGTATGCTGTGGACGCGCCCCGGACAACCTCTTTACGAGGGTTTGCAATGGTGGATACTCACTGTTGCTGGAGAAGTTAACTGGATCGCTACGATCCTATTGGTTATTTCGATTTCCCTTCTGGCCATGCGCAAGCGCAGTGGCTGGTGGTTAGCAATTATTGGTGCTTTCGCAATTTTACTGATTGATGCACCTACTCAGATCATTCGTACAAATACGCTGGATTATTTATATGGGTCATTGCTAGCCCTGGGAGTCTTGGTCTTCACATTGCCCCCTTATTTCAAGAGGCATTTGATTGGAGAATAACTCATTTTTGGAAAAGTCATTAGCCAGCAGATCACAGTACTAGCCGCACCTTGGCAGAATGTATTGTTTGCAACACCAATAAAATTTGTGCTGCCAATATTAAGGAGAAATAGAATATGAAAAACAATTATAGACTTGGCGCATTGTTATCCTTCGTTGGGATCTTGGCAGGGGTGCTGTTGTTGTATTTCCTGGCCGAAACCTATAACACAGTCATACACACTCATTTTGCTGCCGGAGAATGGGAAGAAAGCAACACAGTTCGTTTCGTTTACGCAATACTTGGTTGGTTGGGTATATCAGCCGGCGCGCTTAGTGCTGCTGTGTTGTGGGGCTTCATCAAGAAACAATCCTGGGCGTGGTTCTGGGGCGCAGTCGCTGCAACTATACTGCTGCTGGCCGGATTCTTTCCCATGATCCCTGCCGCTGATAGTGGACTTCCTGTTCCCACTCTCTGGGTGTTTTTCCTGGCAGCGATTATGTGGTTTGGGATGTTGCTTATTGGCAACGTAGACAAAAAGGTCATTGCGCTGACCTTCACTGCCGGGTTGGCCTATGTGTTGACCTTTATTGACGGTGTAGCACCGATTTCCAAATTCCAGAGCACATTCCAATCGCCAGAAATGTTTGTTCAGAATACAGATGCATTCTGGAATGGGATGTACGTGATGTCACAGCAGGTTAATTGGTGGGGCGCAGTAGCATGGGCAATCTTTATTTTCGCAGCGATCAAGCGAAAGTCCTGGGCAGTGCCGGTAGGCATCTTTGCCGGGACAATGTCCATGATCGGTGGTTATCCTATGGGCATCCACAATGTATTTGAAGTCAATCGTTTCTCTATGTTCCTGCCAGCTCCGATACTGAGCACTATCCTGGTGATTATCCTGTGTTTACCTAACACGCACAAGCTGATTGTAAAACAGGATGGACATGAAGATTAACAGAGAGAAGTTCCCATATATTCTGCTTGTCACGATGGCTGCCTTTTTTGTCCTTGGTATCGCATTAGGTTTTACACCGGCACATTGATTTGAATACTGTTAATAAAAAGGCGATAAAGAATAGACATATTCTTTCGAGAACGCGCATCTGGATGCAAAGTAGCTTTTTATTATTTGCATTCTTGATTGGTCTACGCCACATTCTGCCTGGAGAGTCATCTAGAGGGGGTGGCTTTGATTCTTTTTGCCCTTTCGGAGGAATCGAGACCTTGTGGGTATATCTCACAACCGGGCATACGCTCAAAACCACTAACCTTCTGAACTTTTCTGTTCTATTAAGTGTGCTCGGTGTAAGCCTAGTTGCTGGCCGGGCGTTCTGTGGATGGATTTGTCCGCTTGGCACTATCCAGGAATATCTGGCCAGGTTGGCAGAACGTATAAGCGGTGGCAAACGAAGAATCCGTGGCAAAAGATCGACGGCTCTGCTTCCCATTCATCTGCCTCCCAAAGTTGATGCCTGGCTACGCTATCTGAAATACGGGGTACTAGCCCTGATCCTCTTTACGAGCATCACTGCCATCTACCCTCCGCTACATTCACTATGCCCAGCCAGGGCCATCTTCGCTTTTGACCTGAGCACACCATTGATGTGGTTCGTCTTGATTGTTTTTATCGCAACATCCATGCTGGTGGAACGATTTTCATGCAAATATCTATGTCCCTTAGGAGCGGTATTGGCAATAAGTAACAAAATATCTCCAATGCGTATGGTAATAGATCCGGCTAAATGCGCTGCATGTGGGCGTGGGGATGCAGATTGTCCTATGGACATCAAAGACATTCCCCAGAATACGCGTCATAGTGAATGTATTCGCTGCCTGGAATGCCTGGAAACTTGTGCAAAACCAGGAGCGTCATCACTACAGATAGGCTAATTTTGTAGCGAAGCTGAGCATTTCAATCTCAAACAAATCTAATCCTCGGACCTCCAATGTGCATGTGGGATGTAATGTATATTGACGGTGAGTGCCGACTAAATACATTTAATACGTAGACAAATTGGCGCCGGGAATTCACATAAATTGGTACTGGCCTCATTGTGAGCTACCTGTTACTTTAGTCGTTGGTAGCTCCACAAACAGCAGTTCTGGCGAATTCGTCTAACGAGTCAGTATCAAGCTCCTCGATGTATGAGACGGATTGCAGGAGCGCCAACACAATTGTTTTTCGATTTTTGGGGAACAATTTATTCAGAAAGCTTGATGGAAGTTGGTGCTCTTGTCATAGAGCAATCCTCAGTGGATGGACAGTTATCTGGAACTCTCGAATCAGACTTAAGTCGTTGTAAAGGGGCAAAGAAAACAGTATCCTTTGCACGTAAATAAGAAAATCGTCTACGAATGATACTAAAAGAGGAAGGACCATTATGAATAAGATGCTTCGAGATGAAGGTAAGCTTATACAAACTAATACAGTAGCAGGCGGGCTCATCGGGGCAGCTTTGGGTGCGGTGATCGGACTGCTGGCTGGATGGAGCACCACATCAGTATATGATGATAACCTGGCAATTATTGTGGGGTCGCTTCTAGTATTTACGGTTGCCCTGGGCTTCATAGGTGCTATCCTTGGCATATTTCTTGATCAGGACCAACACGATAGAAATGCATACGCTCATGTTGGTGTAATCGTTGAACAGCAAGCAATCCCCGCGCCGGACTGGCCACGACAAGCCACTCTTCTGGTAGACCATGCATCTATGCCAGCCGATCGGGTAGAGCCGTAGCAATGCATCGTACTTGTTGATGGATGAAATTGGAGGTAACCAGAACGGCAAAAAACTATCCCGGAGACCGGGCTCATATTCAGTCTTTATTTAGATAGCTCGGCGGTGAAATATCATAAACTACGACAGGTTTCCAGGCACTACACAAGGGGCCTCCAGCGATGAGGCCCTAAATATGAATACAAAAGAATTGATAGCCCTGGCAATTGCCATCACCGTACGTTGTGATGGCAATTGCCTATCATGTCCATGATGCCCTAGAAGCAGGTGCTATCCACAAGAGATTGTGGAGGCGATTGGCGCGGCGGGTGGTGGGCCAGCACTGATGTCTGGTGCGGAGGCGCTTAAAGCCCTGGAGCAGTTGGAAGCTGTACCTGCGAACTAAGCAGGCGTGAGCAGAAAGCACAAAATTATTATTTGAGATTGTATTTGTATTAACTACTGCTAAAAAGAAATTACTTAGCGTAAGGAGTATTACCATGACAACAGGCTACAACATCAATATTGAGGAAAAAACGCTGGAGAACACGAATTTTCGCGAGGTTCTATTTACCGCCCCACACAGCCAATTGGTTGTGATGACCTTGCGGCCTGGCGAAGAGATCGGCCTTGAGAAACACGAAGATCGCGACCAGTTCATCCGTGTCGAATCAGGGGTAGGTGAAGCCTTCCTGGATAAGCATAAGGTTTTGCTTGAAGATGGTGTCGCGGTTGTGATCCCAGGGGGAGTGGAGCATAACGTCGTGAACACTTCGGCGAGTGAGCCTCTCAAACTCTATACGATCTATTCCCCTCCCGAACACCCCAAAGATACTATCCACATCACAAAAGAAGCTGCAGACGAGGATGAGCACAGCCATCATCACTAAACTCTCCAGAACAGGATAAAACGTCAAGAGGACAAGGAGATAAAAAGCGCACAATACTTTGTGCGCTCTTTATGAATATGTATCTGTTATCCCATCTACGGTGCGCTCACGAGTATTTCATAGTTATGAGATCAGTGAATACTCCATCGATGCTTTTTCGCACTCGTGCTAACGATTGCCTCATAGCGTTGAAATGTTGGAACCGGGAAAAATAGCCTTACTGCACCCGCAATTTCTACTACCAAACTAGAGGGTTGATCGTCGAAAGACCAGTTGAATTGGGGGCCAGAGCTAAATTTGAACAGTTATGGCAAATTAGACAAAAGTCGTAGAACTATTTTGGGGGCCGCTATAGAATGGAATGAAATGGACATTTTTTATGAAAGACTGGCCCCAATTATCGATTTTTCATTATGCGGTGAATGCGGGCTATATGTACAAGCCTGTCCTCATCTTGCTCTCACGCTGAAGGAAGGCAAAGCTGTAGTTAGCAACCCGAAATTATGTGAATACAGGGGCCATTGTGAGTTGACCTGCCCGGTTCGAGCAATTAGTCGTCCAATCCAAATCTTTTTTCCCAAAAGAGGAGCACAAACATGACAAAAGTTTTCAACAAATGGACACGCATATTCCATCGCTGGATAGCCTTGCCCACGATCATCTTGATCCCCCTTGCAGTGATAGCAAAGTTTACCGGGGATGGCGCTGAACATTTGCCACCCCAAATAGAACAGTTTCAATCTATCTTGATGTTGCTGCTGGCTATCAGCGGGGCTTATCTTTACCTGATTCCATATATCGTCAAATGGCAGCGCAACCAACGCAAGAAACTAAAAAAAGCAGCCATCACTCAAGGACAATAGGAATAACCCTGGAGGGCCTGAACAATGAAACTTGTTGACCAGTTCGTAGAAGCAACAAAGAATCGGTTCTCCCCCAAGAATCAATTCATGGCCAGGGCACTCCCGGTTCAGGAATTTGAGAAAAGATATGGGATTGATTATCTAGTATACAAAAACGCAACACCTTTACGTATTCCCAGACTTCTGCTTTTAAGGAGAGACAGGAAATGAATACCAAACTATCAAAAACTGCTGCAGGGCTCGCATTTATTATTGGTGCGATGGCGATCTTTGCTGGTGGCCAGGTAGTGCTGGGAAAGATCATGGATTATTACGTGATAGATTGGCTTCCGATCTACAATCTCATTGTTGGCTTGATATCCGTCTTCTTTACTGCGGTGACCATCTGGAAAGACAGCAAGATCGCGATGCCAGCTGCGATCGCCACATTCATCAGCCACACCACGGTGATGTTGGTTTTGCAAACTGCCTATCGAGATGTGGTTGCCCCGGATAGCATCATAGCAATGACCGTCAGGATGATTGTCTGGTTGTCGATTTTAATTCTGCTGACCTTCCAAAGAACCAGGATCAAAAACCTTAGTAACAAGGAAACACAATGATAAACCCCGACTTGCCCCAAAATCAATGGCCCCCTTCGTGATTTTGGGTGTGCATGGGGTTTCTGGTTCAGTGGTGGAGGCGATTGCCCTGCTCCCGTATTTTTCCGGCGGGCAATGCGCTCCAACCCAACGACCCATCAATTGGGGGATAGCTGGGTCAGCCTGTGGACGGTCAACCTGGGGGCATATTCCTTTGGGCAAGTATTTTCATCCAACCTGCTAGTGCTTTGTTGCATGGAACTGCCTATCTATTATGGGTGCTTTCAATGTTGCCATTCGCAAAACAATTATGGCAAGCCCTTCCCAAAGAACTGTCTAGCAAGCTTGTTAAAGAAGAAATGTGAACTACCCTAAGGAAACACAAATGAAAAAACCACTTTGGATTTCGGTAAGTATACTTCTCATAGCTTTTATTTTAGGTGCATGCGGTACACAAAACAACGCTGACCCAAGCACAAACTCATCTAACGACACGGACACGGGCATGATGAACAATGAAGGGATGATGCGCTTCCATATGGCAACCATTCCAGATCCCTATGCAGGCTTAGAAAACCCGATCCCCCCTGACGAAGAGTCAATTGCGCGTGGGCAAGATATTTATGCGGTCAATTGTGCAACCTGTCATGGAGACGGCGGCATGGGCGATGGCCCGGCAGGCGCAGCCTTGGATCCTCCGCCTGCCCCGGTTGCACACACCAGTCAGATGATGAGCGATGCTTATATGTTTTGGCGCATCTCCGAAGGTGGCCGCGACTTTGGTACTACAATGATCTCTTTCGCGGGCACACTTACAGAACAGGACCGTTGGGATGTGGTTAACTACATCCGAGCTCTTGGCAGCAACGAAGTCATGCCCATTGAACAATTTGGAGGTCAAGTTAATGATCCAGCAATTCAAGCAACCCAACAAGCTGAGATGTTATCTGCTGCAGTAACTCAAGAGATTCTCACTCAGGAAGAAGCTGACTTTTTTGCTACCATGCACCCCACGATCGATGAATTCATTCAAAATAACCGTGCTGAACTCAGCGATACAAATAAACCCATAATGGAAAGTGGGTTGGACGCAATGATCGCACAAAGCATCATCACAGACGAAGAGGGTAGCCAATTCCTGGATATCCACAACCGGCTTCTAGATGCAGGCCTGATGCGATAATAATTTTGGGAGGCAGTAATTGTATACAGATTAGAGTGGCTCTGCCCCAATCGTCCGGAATTCGTCTCCAATAATCAGGGAACGTTTTCTAAATCCAAACACCTACTTTACTTTGTCAAAGGTAAAAACCTGTTGCGTAAAAATGCCTACTGAGAAAGATGTTGAGATTGCCAACCTTGATAAAGTTTAAAGGGTTATATCAAATCTCACTCAACGAATTGTAGTGCTGGAAGGCAAAACACTAGATTTGTGTTTGATACTCATCTTCCTGTTTAAGCTCTCCAGAACAGGATAAAACGACAGGAAGATAAAGAGCGCACAATACTTTGTGCGCTCTTTTTGAAAATGAAATTATCATTTACATCTTCGTTGAACTCAACAACCTTTCTTGGTCATGGGATCAATGAATTCTCTGTTGATGGTCATTCGCAATTGTGCTAACGATTACCTCCACAGCGTTGAAATGCTGGTAGGTTTTTATCATTCGATGATTTCTGCAAGGCTTCGTCACCATTAATGGCAAAAGCAAAAAAAGGGTAAGCTTCTAGGATAGCCAAGGCCAGGTAGCATCATTCTTAATTCTTGCTGATGAACAGGGTTTCAGGTACAGTAGGATTGGAGACAGCTCCTCCCAATAACCCAGGATGATATATAGCAATGCCTGATTCAACAAAAACTCTACAGCGAGAACTCCATGTGATCACCGAAGTATCCAAAGCTTTGACTTCTGCTCTTGAGTTGTCCGAACTTCTCAAGCAGGTAATGGGGCGAATCGAGGATTTGTTGGAGCCTACCGAATTCGGTGTTGTCGTTCTGTGGGATTCTTTGGAGGGAAGACTCCGTCCTACGGCAGCATGTGGAAAACGGCCCATGGATCTAGCCGCCCTATTTGAAATGCGTCTATTACCTGGGGAGTCCATTACTGGAAAGACCTACTCCACTAGAAAGATGATCTTCCTGAAATCTCAAGAGGTAGTAGAGCGAGAAAGTACAAACTTGAGTACCAGCAATCGAGATCTGTTGACCCAAGTCCTTGGGCCAGAGTCACAATTGAGTAGCGTAATTGCCGCACCACTTTTAGTTGGGCAGAATAACTATGGTGTGTTACTTCTTGCCTCGCTACATGTCGAGTCCTCCTTTTCGGAAAGAGAACTACAAATTGTTCGAATCCTGGCAGACCTGATTGCGCTGGCGATACATCGATCCCAATTAGAATTAGAGATGGCTGCTGCCCGCGAGGAAGAGCAAGTAGACCGTATGAGAGCAGAAGCGCTTGCAACCCTGTCCCACGAATTGCGCACGCCCCTTTCAGCCATTAAAGGATATTCCACAGCATTGCTCTTGGAGGATATTAATTGGCCTGAGGATAAGCGGCTAGAGTTCCTGAAGTTAGTAGACGCTGAAACGGATCATCTTGAAACGATGATCACCGATATCCTCGATTCTGCACTGATCGACGTGGGTCAACTTGCCCTGGAGTTACAGCCCGTTCGTCTCGAGCATCTGACTAGAGAAGTGTGCGACGAAATGCGCAGACAAACAGAGAGCCATAAGATCATTTCCGATTTTCCTTCATCCTTTCCAATAGTCGATGTTGACCCTCGCCGTATAAAGCAAGTCATGCGCAATATCGTGGATAATTCCATTAAATATTCTCCTAAAGGCGGTCTCATCGTGGTGCGCGGAGAAGAACGCAAAAATGATATTGTGATCGGCATTTCTGATCAAGGTGTGGGCATCTCTCCGGAAGATCTGATCCCGCTGTTCGAAAAATACTTTCGCGTGAAATCCCCTACGGGAGCGTACGTTGCCGGCACAGGTTTGGGTTTGCCTGTTGCCCGTTCTATCGTGGAGGCACATGGTGGACGTATCTGGGCGGAAAGCAGGGTGGGGGAGGGGACATCCCTGTATTTTTCAATACCGTGTTCTGGCCTCAGTGCTGAGTTAAAATGAGCTAATCGCATGACACCAAATACAGAAATATCTGACGCTCGAATACTTGTGGTTGATGATGAGCCTAAACTTCAAAGGCTGGTGCGTGAAGTCTTAATAGCTAGTGGCTACACGGTGCTCGCTGCGAATACTGGTGCAAAGGCTATCGAGATGATCGCAGTTCAGAACCCTGACCTGGTTTTGTTGGATATCGTTTTAGCAGATGGCGTAGATGGCTATGAGGTCGCTCGGCAGACACGCGGTTTTTCTGATGTGCCTATAATTATGTTGACGGCAAAAGCGCGAGAATCAGATTTGATCAAAGGCTTTGATACAGGGGCTGATGATTACTTGACTAAACCATTCAGTGCCAAAGAACTATTGGTTCGTATTCGGGCCGTGCTATCACGCGCAAGAACAGCTGCTGCAGATATAGGCAATGCCGAAATCCATTGCGGGTCACTTCATATCGATCTTGCCCGGCGACTGGTTACGCGTGAGGGAGCGGAGCTTCAACTAACAAGGACGGAATTCGAATTACTGTGCGAACTCGCTGACCATTCCAACCAAGTTGTCCAGCACGAACAACTCCTCTCCGCTGTTTGGGGACCTGAATATCGAGACGATATTGATTATTTGCGATCCTACATTCGCTATCTACGCAAAAAGATCGAAGCCAATCCCGCTGAGCCAGAATATATCGTCACATATCAGGGAGTCGGGTACATGCTAGCGTGTCCGGATTAGTTACAACGATCCATTAGCACCCAGCAATAATATAAGTGAAAAAGACTGCGTAACTTACGCAGTCTTTTTCATGGGATTTTCATCCCCATAACTAGAATTTCTATGAGTTTTTCATGACCTACGTGCTACAGTGCCAAAGTGTGAAACTGCTGAAGCAAGGATATCGGTATGGCAATAAAGGCACAACCCCTCTCAAATGATATCGCTCAATCAGGCTCTAATCAAAGCAGCATGCTTGTTGCAGCAATGGCGCAACTGGAGAATGCATTTGAGTGGTTGGAGTTGGAGGAAGGCGTACGGGAGATCATTCGCCAATCTGAACGCGAGTTGACTGTTTCTATTCCCATTCAACGTGACGATGGGAGAATCAATGTATTTACCGGATACAGAGTGCAACATTCGTCGGCACGGGGACCTTGTAAAGGTGGCATTCGGTACCATGTGAATGTTGATCTTGATGAAGTTCGCGCCCTTGCTTTGCTGATGAGCTTAAAATCTGCAGTTGCAAGGCTGCCATTTGGAGGTGCGAAAGGTGGTATAGCAGTCGATCCTACCAGCCTTTCTGCCGCAGAGCTAGAACGCCTCACACGACGCTATGCTGCAATGATTCGTCCGATCCTGGGAGCCAAACGCGACATCCCAGCACCAGATGTAAATACCAATCCCCAAACGATGGCCTGGTTGATGGATACGCTGGCGATGTTTCAAGGTCATAACTTACCGGAAATCACCACTGGCAAACCGCTCAGCCTGGGGGGCAGCCATGGACGCACAGAAGCCACGGGACGAGGTGTGGCGATCGCAACTATTGAAATACTGAAGAGACTTGGGCGAAATCCAAAAGGAACTGAGATTGCGATCCAGGGATTTGGAAATGTGGGATCCCATGCCGCGTCGATTCTCTCGGAAGAATTTCAGTGCAAGATTGTAGCGATCAGCGATGAAAGTGGGGGGATTTATAGTCAGAGCGGTCTGGATGTTACAAAAATCGTACAACAATTCAAGGCCCACCCAGGTTTGCTGCTTTCAGATTATCAAATTGACGGGTTTGACCGGATCAGCAATGATGAGCTATTGGTGCTTGATGTGGACGTGCTCATTCCGGCGGCTATGGAAGACCAGATCACTGTACGAAATGCAGATCAAATTGTGGCACAGATCATCGTTGAGGGAGCCAATGGCCCCACCACTCTGGAGGCGGACCGTATCTTGCGGGAACGCAGCGTGCATGTGGTGCCGGATGTTCTGGCAAATGCTGGCGGGGTGATCTGTTCGTATTTTGAATGGGTGCAGGATCGACAGATGTATTTTTGGGATCTTGAGGAGGTTCGTAGCAAGCTTCTCATGGCGATGCAAAAGGCATTTGAGGAAGTCTGGGCGATGGCAGATGAAAACAAACTTGATATGCGAACAGCTGCTTATTCACTTGCTGTACAGCGAGTCGCGGAGGCGATTCAACAACGCGGCTTATTTCCGTAAACTAACTGGACAATTTTAGAGGCAAAAAACATGACTACAATAAAAGCAGATAAAAAAGGCAAATCGAAATGCGCGGGCGAGAATATCCTTGAAATGGCAGAATTGGCTGAGGGCATCATTGAAGATGCCGTTCAGCTCGCAAATACTCGCCAAAACATTTCGCTTGAAGATGAGAAAATAGATACCTTGCTAGACCGGCGCGAATATCTGGGCACATTCCGCTATGGACTTGCAAAAGGGATTACTGAAGCACTTGTTGAAAATGATGCAGGTGTTGTTGCAGTATACAGCTTTGAGCCCAATGCAAACCCAGACGCGGAAACTGAAGATTATTTGTCCTTGGACGGCAATGTTGACATGATCGCACTTGTGGAAAAGAGATCAGCTGGATTAGTTGCCTTCACTGATTCGTTGGATCGCGCATTGACGGAGCGGATCAATGAATTTTCCACACCTGTGTATGCAAAATGTAGTTCGCTTCTTGATGTTAAATTTGTCACACAGGAAGATGTCGACGAGGGGAGAGGCTTTGCTGTATTGCTACAGTCATTATTCTCGCCACCGATGAGGATTTGGCAGCGGGAATAGCTGTACTCCTAATGGAGGGGCCTGGCTTTTTTGTATTGCCAGCGCCTCTCCAGAGAGAAGGTTGAATAATTATTGGAAAATCTGAGGGCGATCTTTCAGAGTTGCTGTGTACCTGAGTGGATCGCTTTCCACAATTTGGACATAGGCCGGCTTCATACGTGAAGACGGCCTATATGCCAATCTGATTATCTTACTTGTGAGTTCTGTTATTTTTAATCTGGGCAACAAGATGGGGAAAGCGGGAGAACCACTATACCCGGGTAACTCCACCATCATCAAGGAAGTGTTGGGGTTTCGTTAGTTCTCTTTGAGCGGTCTGACTCGGCCGCAGGCCAATGGTCTCTCGTTTGCCTGGCTTATAATCTGAAACGGCTGTATCTTTGCAGATGGGTTAGCGGGGACGTCGTGACCCCCTGCCCGATGCCCAAAAACGGGACGTAAAATAGTATTTAATTCATGATTTTTTACTGAGAGGCGTTACCAATGGCTCGTTTTGATTTTTTGAATTCGACATTTATCTGTTAATATGCAGTTAGAGACTATTTCTCCGACAGCCTACGAGTGACTTACAATTCCTTCAAATGAGAAACTCAATCATACATAGAGCGGCGCTACACATAAGTTTGATTTACATGGCCGTTGCTGCCCTCTGGGTTCTTTTTTCTGATTACTTGTTGGCAACACTCCTTCCCGATCTGGAGCAATTAACAGGCTGGCAAACGCTCAAAGGGTGGGGCTTTGTCATCGTTACTACATTGCTCATCTATTATTTGCTGCGTCAGGAATTGCTGCGCCACGAACAGACAGAGGTTGCCTTAGAAGCAACCCAACGACGCTTGTCCACGCTGATGGCTAATTTACCGGGCATGGCTTACCGCTCACGAAATGACCGGGACTGGACAATGACCTTTGTTAGTGAAGGCTGTGCTGCCTTAACTGGCTACCAACCTGAAGATCTGATCGACAATAAAACAATTGCCTGGGCGCAGCTGATCCATCCCTCCGAGCGAGATGAGATATGGACCCAGGTGCAGCATGCTTTGCAAGCGGGGGATCCCTTTCGCCTGACTTATCGTATTACAACGGCCGTTCGCCAGGAAAAGTGGGTCTGGGAACAAGGACAAGGAGTATATTCAGAGGAAGGGGTGCTGCAAGCTGTAGAAGGGTTTATTACCGACGTCACTGATCGCGTGATGACTCAACAATTGCTGGAACAACGTGTGGCCGAGCGAACCGATGAACTAACAACACTACGGGAAGTGTCGTCCAGTATTATCTCCACGCTCGATCTGGAGCCGCTTTTACTATTGATTCTGGATCAGTTAAAAAAAGTGGTCGATTACAGCGGCGCAGCTATCCAGATATTAGAGCATGATGTCATGGTCATGCGCGCCAGCCGCCGCCCAGATACGCTAGCGGCCAGAGTAAAGGTCAATTATGAACCGGCACGCATCGCCACTATTCAAAAAATGATCGAGACGCAGCAGCCGGTTTACATAGACGATCTGCGCCAGGAAGGGGCGTTGGCTGAGGCGTATGAGTCAGCAAGTGGTGCATCACTAGACAAGACATTCCCTTATATTCGTTCCTGGATGGGCGTGCCGCTCATCATACATGGCCGGGTATTGGGCATGTTGAGCCTGGCCCATATTAGGGTTGGTTATTATGAAAAAAAAGATGCGCAGTTAGCCCAGGCATTTACCAATCAGGCGGCCATCGCCATACATAATGCCGAATTGCATCAGCAGGTACAGACAATGGCCGTTGCCGCTGAACGCAGCCGCATCGCCCGAGAATTACACGACTCCGTGACGCAGGCTATCTATAGCGTCACCCTCTATGCCGACGCCACCCGCCTGGCCCTAAAAGATGGAGAATTAGATATTGTATCTGAGAATCTTAATGAACTGCGGGCGATGGCCCGTGAAGCGATGCTCGATATGCGGCTGCTTATTTTTGAGTTACGACCGCCTGTATTAGAGGAAGAAGGGTTGGTGACTGCCCTGCAAACGCGCCTGGATGCAGTTGAAGCCCGTTCTGGCGTCCAAGCCGATTTACAGGTGCATGGTGAAAGACGCTTACCGCTGCCGCTGGAGACAGAACTGTATCGCATCGCCCAGGAAGCTCTAACGAACGTGGTCAAACATGCCCGCGCCAGACAGGTCAACGTCTCATTGCGCGTTGATACGGCTCAGATACGTCTGGAAATACAAGATGATGGCGTAGGCTTTGATACGGCTGTTGGTTATAGTGGCGGCATGGGTCTGCGTGGCATCCAGGAACGGGTAGAGAAAATTGGCGGCCACTTGCTTGTCCAGAGCACACCTGGGCAGGGTACAATACTGCGTATCACTGTAAACAGTAAACAGTGAGCACTGTTCAGAAATCAGTGCAGAAGGTAAAAGAGTGACCCAAATACCCATTCGGATTTTGATCGTAGACGACCACGGCATTGTCCGTAAAGGTACCCGCGCTTTATTAGATCGGATACCCGATTTTGCCGTCGTGGGTGAAGCCAGCGATGGGAAGGAAGCGGTGGCTCAGGCAGAAAGCTTACAGCCGGACGTGATTTTGATGGACTTGATGATGCCGGAGATGGATGGGATTGAAGCCATTGGCCTGATTTCCACCAGCTGGCCTGACAGCCGCATCCTGGCGCTGACCAGCTTTGCCGCCGACGACAAACTATTTCCAGCGATTAAAGCGGGGGCGTTGGGCTACATGTTGAAGGATGCCGATCCAGAAGATCTAATAGAGGCCATTCGCCAAATATATCGCGGCGAACCATCCCTGCATCCCAGCATTGCCCGCAAAGTGCTGCAAGAATTGAGCCGTCCTCCCACGCCGCCGCCAGCAGTCGGCCCAGATCCACTGACTGAGCGCGAGTTACAAGTGCTAAAACTGGTTGCTAAAGGGCTAACTAACCAACAAATGGCTGAGCAGCTCACGGTAGCTGAAGTGACCATCCGCACGCATATCAGCAATATATTGAGCAAGCTGCACCTGTCCAACCGCGTTCAGGCTACGTTATACGCCCTGCGCGAGGGACTGACTACATTGGAAAACGATGCTGATTCGGGTGTTGAGGAAGGATAGATAACTACCCCATTCCATTATAGTCCTAGTACAAATATTTTTTCCTTTCTCCACATTTGTTGATAAAGACCGCCTTAGGCGGTCTTTATTGTTGGAGCTAAGATCAACATCTGGCCGACGACAAGCGTTCTATACCCGAGTAAGCTTAGGACATGATGTTTACATTTGCAACAATAAGAGATAAATAATGAGCAGCAATAAGGTGCGGGTGCTGATCACAGACGATCAGTCAGCAGCGCGGCAAGGTCTTAAGGCATTACTGGCCCGTATTCAGGATATTGAAGTTGTGGGGGAAGCGACCAATGGACAGGAAGCGGTGGATTTAGCAGCAGTTTACCAGCCTGATGTAGTTCTGATGGATATAAAAATGCCCAAGATGGATGGTCTGGAAGCCACGCAGCGTATCAAGAGCAAATGCCCAGCAGTCAATGTCGTCATCTTAACGCTTCACTCTAAATACCGTCAACAAGCGTTGGCCGCCGGGGCCGATGCGTTTCTGTTGAAGGGCGGCAACACCGAATTATTATGGAATACTATGTTTCAAGCAAAAAGGAGATCAAAAACATGAAAAATTATCCTGAGTATTACGAACATCTGAAACAATATATGGGCAAGTTAGGTGCCGAGATTCCTGGCCCAATGGGCGCTTTCGGCCGTTTGCATCAGAATGCTGTGGCCGACAGCGTCTTGAGTGCCAAGGTAAAAGAGTTGATCGCCCTGGGCATTGCTATCACCGTGCGCTGTGACGGCTGTATTGCCTTCCACGTGCATGATTCCTTAAAAGCTGGCGCCGATCATCAAGAAATTATGGAGACCATTGGCGTGGCTGTGCTGATGGGCGGTGGCCCTTCAGTCATGTACGGCTGCGAAGCGCTAGAAGCGTTAGAGCAGTTTGAAGCTGAGGCATAGTCGCAGACCAGCAGGAAAGCCGGAAACGGTAGCAGAGCACTGGAAACAGAAGCAAAGCTTGCAAGCATCTAGCGATTTTCAAATTGGTTCAATCTCCAAGATTGAACCAATCTTATCAACAACCATAAAGGAGATTGTAAAATGGGTAGAGAAACCAGGTTATTCAAAAGTGAAGAACGGCGCAGCCGCTCTGAGGTAAGCCAATTCTTGCATCAAGTTGCCGATAAGATCGAAGATGGGCAAGTTGTTTTACGGCAAGGACAGGAAGAGCTTACGTTGGCAATTCCAACCAACCTCATACTTGAAGTTCAGGTAGAGGATGAAGACAAAAAGACGAAAGGTGTTCAACACAGCCTCGAAATTGAACTAAAATGGTTTGATGAGGATGGAACGAGCGGTCCCTTAGAATTGGGCTAAACGGCTCCAAAATTAGAAGATAAGATCAAGTCTGTAACACCATAGAGAAGGAGACAACACGTGTCTGGATATCACACAAACATTGAGAAAAAAACCGAAGAGAACAATTATTTCCGTGAAGTTCTGTTCACCGGTCCGCACAGTCAGCTGGTGGTTATGGCGCTCAAGCCAGGCGAAGATATTGGCCTTGAGACCCATCCCGATACCGACCAGTTTATCCGCGTCGAAGAAGGTACAGGCAGGGCAATGATCGGCGGGCAAGTATATCCGTTAGAAGATGGCTCCGCCATCGTCATCCCGGCCGGCGCCGAACACAATGTGACCAACACAGCGACAGATGAGACATTGAAACTCTATACAGTGTACACACCACCGGAGCATCCCGATAGCACCGTGCATAAGACGAAGGCCGAAGCCGAAGCCTACGAGCAGGAGCATCATCATTGAGGATGGCGGGCATGATCTAGTCCAGCACAGATTCAGTCTTGGTCAAGCTCATCAAATGTCAAGAAGACCACCATCCAGTGGTCTTCTTTGTTGACCCAGAAATCAACAGGCTGCCGACGACGAAACAGCCGTTTCCCACTATCCTATAAGCACCATAGAAAAGGAGTTTGAGATGACATTTGCCGAAGTATTATTCTGGGTATGTGGCCTGCTCGCTCTAAATAACACCTTGTTCTTGTTATTGAGCCTGGCACCCCTATTGTGGAAGTGGCATCAGGAAGTCCAAACCAGGACCAAACTAACGCCTGTTCCACTCGCGGTAGAGCCAAATAGGTCTAGAACACCACAGCCAAGGGTGTTCTAAACAGGTAAATGAGGGAAATATGTACCAAAGAATCCTTGTTCCATTAGATGGATCGTCAGTGGCCGAAGAGGCCATCCCTTATGCGCTAGAACTGGGTCGTCTCTCCGGCGGCACGCTTACGTTGGTCCGTGTCATACCCCATAGCATGACTGCTGCTGAACTGTGGCATGTTCGCCAAAACCAGTTGCATGAAGAGGCAGAACTGTATCTGGCTGAAATAGCTGCCCAGCCGGAGGTTGCAGCAGCTAATCCCCACCGCGTGGTCATATCTGGTGAGGTGGGCCCATCGCTCCTAAATTTGACCCAGCAGGAAACGTATGACATCTTGATGATGACAACCCGTGATCGGCGAGACCCGGTGCGTTGGATACTGGGCAGCGTCGCAGATTATTTGGTACAGCGTGCGCCCATACCGGTGCTGCTGGTGCGACAGCGGGAAGCTTGATCAGACAGGCTGCCAATATATGCTAACCAATGATCATCAATTCTAACAATCGCAATTCGGATTCCGATACAATTTACAGGGGAAAATAAAATGTCTATAAATGTTAATTCAATCTTTGAACGAAGGTCTGATGGCCGAATACGGTACCCTCATTCGTTATAATCATCAAGTTGAAGCGATTATGCTTAATATCTCCAATCAGCAGGGCATCTCTCTGGCCAGCCTTGGTCGTGTTATCAACCAAATTGCGTCACAGGACCAATAGGGGCCATTAAGTATTGTCAAATCATCAAATGTTGAGAAGGCCACCCAGGTGGTCTTTTTTGTTGAGCCAGTATTCAACATTTTGCCGACGACAAGCAAAGTGGTTTCTGATACGCTATGCTTAATAAAATAAGTCACAAATTATGAAGCTAGGAGGTCGCAATGACAAATATCGTTTTATTAGAAATATTGCTCGTTTTGGGAGTGATTGTTGTAACGGCTGTTCTTCTTGTTGCCTTCATGTTATGGCGGACACGGCTCATGAGATAAGGTGTCTCCATTGCCATTTAACAAAAATTCCACTACCCTGTATGGCTATGAGTTGAGCCCAATACAAACCCAGACACGGAGACTGAAGATTATCCGCCCTTGGATGGCAACATTGACTTGATCGCACTTGTGGAAGAGCGATCAGCTGCATTAGTTGCCTTCACTGATTCGTTGGATCGCGCATTGACCGAGCGGATCAACGCGGATTTAGCAGCAGGAATAGCTGTACTCCTAATGGAGGGGTCGGGCTTTTTGTAATGCCAGCACCTCTCCAGAGAGAAGGTTGAATAACTATTGGAATCACAAGTTTAGCAGGAGATTGGGGGAAAGAGAACTGCAGATATAGGAGGGCTGACACCGAAGAGCAATTTGCATGAAATCGATTGCTGCAAAAATTTAGCTGACTATCTCAATAAAGCATTTTCCACTACTATACTGCTACGTCATCGCGGTCTACCTATCGTTTTGTATTGCCTGCCAGTAGAGACCTCGCCTTCCTTCAAGATCTCCTTGAACTGGTGAGGACTTGGTTAAAATGCTGGACCATGAGTAAACTCAGTTACCTTTTTTTATTCCCTGTGACGTAACAAGGGACTGGAAAATTATTTTTCCTATTTCCTTTTAATTACCAAAAAAATGAGAAGAGAAATGAACATAATAATTGCCACTTCATTCATCATGCCGCCCCATTGACGTAAAATTTGATTCAATTTTAGATCTCCAATTACTCGCAATACCAACGCTGCATGCAACAGCCCCAGAGGAAGGTAAACGACGGATGAATATCGTACCTGTACTCCCATAACGCCTGGGACAATAACAAGTGCGTGCCCGAAGATCATTGAGAAGGTAAACCCAATGAATATGGTGTGCAGCATAGCATCATAGATCGGCCCAGCCAGATAGCGTCCCCCAAACATCATCCAGAGTATCCCTCCTACCAATAACCAGATATAGCCTAGCAGCAAGCAAGCGGCAATGTATCGCGTTTGTCCCTTCTGCTGAATCGTGTATCTTGCAATATCGAAGCGTAACAACCACAAAGCTAATCCGACGAAACTCAGCCCGGTGATAAATGTCCCAAGCTTAAAGGCTATAAGGGACATAACAAATCCAAACAGGAGTATCCCGACGATAAGAAGAAAAATACGGCGAGGCAATTGCTTAACTATTGAAATGCGAGCTAACTCTAGCCGTTCTCCAGCAATAGTGAGGATTAGGAAACCGGCCCACCAGGGCACAACCTCAAAGAAGGGATTCCCCATCAACCACAGTACATTGCCAATTAACCAGAGCAATGAGGCAAGTCCCATGATGATATGTTCAGTCGATGGCTGTAGCCGATAGATGATCATAAAAATCAAGAACAATCCTACAGCTCCAAGGAGAGCTAATATCCGTGAAAAAATGGGATCTACCGGAAAAACCAAAGCAATTGCCCCCAGCCCAGATAGTAGGGGTGAGATGTAGGTGATGCGATATTTTCTATTGAAATGGCTTATGGCCACTGCTCGCTCTATAGCAATTAGCGTTCCCAGAAAGCCGGAAATCATCAACGGTCCATGATTAACAACTAAAGTTGTTGATAATTGTGGAATTTGCCATCCCAGCCGGACCAATCCTGCCCATAGACCTGCAAATAGTGCAAATACAGCCAGAAGCAGTAAAGGAATCCGACACCAGAAACGAAAAGATGGTGGCGATAGAAATAGGTTAAGTTTCATTACGACATCGTGTGGTCTAGAAGATTAGTCATGTTTCATAAGTTGAAGAATTGCCCGGACTTACTAATCGCGTACTTCGCTGGTCAATTACTGTAAGGCATACTTGCAAGTGAAAACCACTTGATCAAATGACGAAACTATCTCAATCCCGGTCGTATGGGTTGTTTTGAAACCACTATTATGTCCTGGGCAACTCTATCCCTATGAACTTGTCGCTACTCGATTTCTTTTGGTTCATCTTCTGTACATAGGCGAGCTGAGTGGATAGTGAGCATCAAGAAATCCATCGAACAGGTCGCATCGGGTATGAACCAAATATATCATTTGCGTCCTATCTGTACCCGCCACGCTGAGGGACCCTCCTCCAGGTATTCCCATGTGAACATGTTCTTTCGCTCTGCCTCAAATTGATAGTAGAGAGGTTTTGGGTCATGATCATTTACTAGAACAAAAGCATCGCCAACTTCCAAGCCATCAAATTTTTCAAAAATTAGAGGATGGCGCTTTGCTGGGGGGGTCTCACGGATGTCCAGGACTGTATCTTGATCCATTATTTTACTCCTTAGGATTTCGATTCGGGATAGATTTGAGGGCAACCCGAGTGGGGGATGATTGCGGCCAAAGCTTTATCACCATTCACTGATCTACATAGTGGTGTCATATTTCTACATGTCTATACAAATAACCTTCACCAACCAGCCTTCAGAATACATTCATCCATTCGAAGTATTCTGAAGGCTGATGAATAGGGCTAGGGGGCAACTGGGCCTTCGGAGAATATCTCAGGATTATCTTCACCTTCAACAATTAAGTAGCCCACCAATCCGCGCTCTACTCGACTGAGGGCGTGATCAACTAAGATATAGGTTCCTGGTACGTCAACAGCAAACTCTACTACCCAAGCACCTCCGGGTGCAACACTGATGGTTTGCACATCGGTCAAGATTTCTGAGGTCAATGAGCCGAACGGATAGACACGATCAAATATCTCACCGATCACGTGGAAGGAGGACGTGAAGTTGGGCCCGCCTACCCCCATGTAAATACGGACCGTTTCCCCAACATTCGCTCGAAGGGCGTTTTCTTCGGTGGTCAGCGCGCTATGTGCCCCATTGAACATGAAGTACTCGGGCGTCTCGTTCAACATCTTTTCGTGGCTGAACTCAACGAACCCTTTCTCACCATAAGGTTGAACTGTATAGATTTCGCCTTGCATTACATAAAACTCGCGGTCGACGATCGGCAATCCACCTTCGGGTTCGATCAAGATCAATCCATACATGCCATTTGCAATATGGTGTGCAACGCTTGGTGTGGCACAGTGATAGACGTAAATACCAGGTGCTAGTGCCTTGAAATTAAATACTGTAGTTTCACCTGGGTCAGTTTGTGTGAACACAGCACCGCCACCGGGGCCATTCACAGCGTGCAGGTCGATCGAATGTACAAAGGTGCTCTCTGTCGCATTGGTGACCGAAACCTCTACAGTATCACCCACACGTGCACGGATGAAGGGGCCGGGAACCGTCCCATTAAAAGTGAAGTACGTCATGGCTGTACCATCAGCCAATTGCCCGACAACTTCCTGGCCGACAAGTTCAACTTTAACAAGCTCTGGTCCACGCGAACCTATGGGAGGTGGCAGATCAGCAGGATTTTTTACAACAGAAACGCCTTGTTCTTCTAAGGCCACTGGATCCCCGACCACCAGCAAACCTTCCATACCGGCTGCCCGGTGGCCGGGGATAGTGCAATAGTAGCTATACTTCCCTGACTCTTCTACCTGGAAAACGATCGTCCTTTCTTCATCCTGTTCGGTAAGCGATCCAGTAGCGACACCGATCTTATCAATGAACAAGTCGTGCTCGACCGGATGCCCGTTTACCAGTGTGATTTCGACAACATCGCCTGGGTCAGCGGATAGAGTAGGATTGACCTCTCCATCGATCTCTCCACCTACACCGTAAAAGACCAGCCTCCCGTCCGCTTCACCAGTAAGCAATGTATAACTGACATCAACAGGGCCAAGGTCTACCTCTACATTACCGTCGATAGCATTTTGATCAGGTGTCTCCCCCTGTTCAAGTTGACGCACACGTTCATCCAAATTGGTAATGGCATTCATTACACTGGGTGATGTGTCGCAAGCTGCGAGCAAACTCACGATCACGAAAAATAATGCGAACCTACGCATTTTGATACTCCTTTTGAGCAAGATGCTCTTTGAAAATTATCTCAACTATAAGGCTTGTGAAAAATTTCTTCTTTGCGCTAGCACAAAGAAGAAATAGCGCCGCTTTGGTACTATTTTTATACTAATAATCTGCTATAGCTTTCAATGCCAATATATCTTTGATAAACACCTTGGCACGTCCAGATCTGACAATGGCGTTTTTCTCCCAACTACTTAACAAGCGACTAACCGTGGACAGGGTTGTGCCACACATTTCAGCCAATTCTTGCCTTGTTAACGGCATATCAAGAAAAATCCCATCCTCGGTGTCTAAACCGATCAGATCATGCAGCCTCAACAGGATTCTGGCCAAGCGTTGCTCTACTCGTTCGGTGGCTAATTGGAGAAATAAGGTTTGGAAGTCTTGCAAATATCTTGCCATCAAATCCATAGCGTTTGAGGTAAATATGGGATAAGCTGTAGAGATAATTTGGAGCTCATTTTGGCTCCAGCTTAAAGCTTCGCAGTCTTCGATTGCCTCCGCAGAGACAGGATATTCTTTAGCAGGCAGCACGGCAACGATCGCAAATACCTGTACAGGAGCAGCGATGCGTAGAATGATCTTCTGCCCATCTGGGGTTAATTGCGACAGCTTTACGCGCCCCTTCAGCAAGACGAAGGCACGGTCGGCAGGGTCTTCCTGATGGTAAAAGTATGCGCCTTTTTCAACTCGAAAAAGGGATGCCTTTTTAATGACGTCCTTCAATTCATCACTGGAGAACCCATTAAAAAGAGGGAGGTCATGTAGTACTGTATGATCCATTCTTATTGAGGTGAAGCAGGAATTCAAAAATAAGTTCATTTAATCGACATGAGTTGTTAATTTTGAATAGTCCGCTATTAAAAATTATAACATTGGTGTATGCTAGATACTGAGAGGCCTAGGATAGTTGGGCCAGCATAACTACACTTATGAAAGGAGCAAGTTGATGAAAAAATTTCCTTTGTTAGAGAAATTAGAATTTCGTGATGATGGACCCTATGCGCAACCGCTATGGGTAGATGAGCATAGTCGAATTCTACGGTTCATGTTGAAACCAGGTCAGTCTATCGACGAACACCGGTCGCCCAGGTCGCCTTTTTATGTTGTTGTCCTGCAAGGCCACGGCATCTTTACTGGGAGCGATGGTGTTGAACAAAAGGTTTCAACGAACACATTTCTTCGGTTTGAGCCAGGCGAAAACCATTCTGTACGGGCATTGGATAAAGAACTGGTTTTTATAGGCTTTTTGGAGGGGTTTGCAGATACACCGCCTACTCAACCCGGCGGCTTATTAGGGCGCTCAGAAGAGGAAGGATAAGTAACATGCCAGTTCTCACGCGCTGGTTCATCAAAGCATCATTTCTCTATTTAGTACTTGCCTTTCTGCTCGGGCTTTGGCTCCCCGCAGCATCATTGTGGGGCCTTTCCAGTGCAGGTGTTTCGCCGGTATTCTTTCACTTCTTTCTTGTAGGCTGGGTAACTCAGATCATCTTTGGTGTAGCTTATTGGATGCTTCCTAAATACACTCGTGAAAATCCGCGTCGAAATGAGACTTTGGCTTGGGCTGTATTTTGGATGCTTAATCTTGGACTCGTACTTCGTGGGATTCTTGAGCCTATAATTTCTTCCGGATCAAGTGCAATTATTGGCTGGCTGCTAGTTTTATCTGCGTTCCTGCAATGGTTAGGCGGCATGGGATTTGTTTTCAATACGTGGGGGCGGGTCAAGGAGCGTTAGATGCCGCGTTTGAGCGTATGGGCGTTGAGGGCAGCTCTCCTCAATTTCTCAGTCGGCTTCACTTTTGGAGCATTGCTGTTAGCCAATAAAGCTATGCCGGCCATGGGATCGCTGTGGCGCCTGCTTCCAGCACATATTGAATTATTGCTTATCGGTTGGATCGTGCAATTAGTTCTAGGCATTGCATTCTGGATATTCCCGCGATTTAAATTCCCTCCAAAACGGGGTCGTAGTGAACCGGGGTGGATTGGCTGGTTATTGCTCAATCTTGGTGTGTTATTGGTTTCAATAGCGAGTATCTTGGGAAGGCAAGAACTAGTGGTTCTTGGGAGGATTTCTGAAGCAACAGCAGTTGTCTTATTTGCAAGTTCTCTCTGGCCACGCACAAAACCAACTGAAATAGGGAAGCAAATAACTTAGTGATTGGGAGAGGGCACATCGTCCGCCTTCCCTCTCGCTCTCAAGATGCCATCCAGCCCTATTTGAAAGCACAGGATTCTATTGATGTGGCCAGTTGAAAGAACTGGGCACCATCTCGATCTTTGTTGGTCATGATGGCCGCGATATCAAACACCAGAAGCCTATGAGTACCAATGCGAGGAATCGGTTTTAACAGGGTTTTCTGATAACTTGTTTGGAAAAGGAGGTAAAGGCCAGGTTGTGCCATGCCACATTCACACGTATTCCGTGTCATTCTTAATGTAAGTTGAGAATGATTCAAAGGAACGATGTTGAGAAATTGGATTGCTTTCCCGGCATAACTTGAGGGGAAGTCCCATTTTAGTTAATATTGTGCAATCAAGTTGGAGGAAGAATGGAGTATTCTTTTTTTCATTTGTTTCATTGAGAAAATGTGGCGTAGTAGGAAATTTGAATAAAGCGACGCATACAAATCATCAAATTTTCGGGACACGTTTTGTCAAGGACGTGAGAAGAACACATCCGCAAGAATCAGATTGCCCAAAGCTTAATGACAGACTGGGGTAATAGCAATTATCATCATGTTTCCATTAATCTAAGGTCTTAGAATTATTACCTCTTCTACTTCGTTTTGATTATCTAGATCTTTGAGTGGTTCAATGACTGGGTCAATCATATCTATTGGATAGTTCTATGCCATTTCAATCGTTGTGCCGCCTTTTCTTTTTACAATAATCTTTCGATCATCACCTTCCTTTAAGATATCAACAATCCCTTGGAACAATAAATTTAGGTGAGTATCCCCTCTCATCAAGTAAGACTAGTTTCAAGCATCCATCCCAACTACAGAAGGCTAGCATCAAGACATTTACGTGTCAATAAGGGATACTCACCACAGTTCCTTCACCGATGAGGCCATTCTTTTGCATCGCGCCATCAATGTTGGTGTCGCAGTAGCTTTAGAGGAGGGCCTGATCGTCCCTGTGGTGCATGATGCGGATAATAAGGGCGTCGCCCAGATTGGGGCAGAGGTCGGCGACCTGGCTACGCGCGCCCGTGCTGGGCAGTTGACCCCATCTGAAGTTGGAGGCGGCACCTTTACCATCTCCAACCTGGGCCCCTTTGGCGTCGAACAATTTGAGGCCATCATCAATCCCCCCCAGGCGGCTATCCTGGCGGTGGGTATGTCCCAGCAGGAAGCTGTGCCCCTGGAAAGTGGCGAGATCGTTTCCAGACCGGTCATGCGCATTACCCTGTCTGCTGATCACCGCGTTATTGATGGCGCCGTGGCCGCCAATTTCATGACTGACCTGAAATCTTTAATAGAAAGTCCTGTTTTGCTAACCTACTAGGGAGTAGAAATGCTTGGTCAATGTTGGCAGATATGGCCGTCTTTTCTAGCGTTTGACCTGACCCTGATTGTTGGCTCATCCGCACTTTGGGGTCACGACACACATCTAATAAACTGTCAAGATAAAAGCCACAAAATAGTGCTGGACGTGCCAACCCTCTTTGTAAGAACGCTCCCGCCTCCTTTTATCTGAGAAATGCAGCCTGCAGCCAGGCTCTCCGCAAAGCAGTGAGCTATTAGAGGTTGGATACCCTATTCTAGATCATCCTGAATCTCCACGAGCATTGCTCGTAATGGCTGGCTTTGCCATTGTAGATTTTTCAGGCGAAGCACCACTGCTGAGAGGAATTGCTCGTCATTCGGGTACAAGTACTTCCTATCATCGCGGGACCCATAAGGTACAGGGGCCTCAAGGAGGGTTCTTCGCAATCGAGATAGCTCCATTTCGAAAGCATCATTCAAGACGGTGACAACTAACTGTGCTTCCCTATCGATTTGCAGCCTCCCCACAGGCTTTTCGGCGATATAGAGTTCTACAGCTTCGTTTCTAATTTGCATAAAGTGCCTGGATATTTAATTTCCTCTTGTTGAGATCACCCTTCTATATAGCGGATATCAAACAACAATGGGAGTGCGATGATTTTTCAATCCCAAAACGTCATTGGATGATAGTAAAAGGCGTTTAATTGTAGTCGATAAAAGTTCCGATATGCAATAGGCAGCCCCATGGGGATATTCAACAGGGCAAATCGGGAGTGAATTGTGAATATAAAGCGGTGTATCTCCCGATCCTTGGCCGCGGAAAGTTCCCATTTCCCAGGCAAGGACAGCGCTGCCCGCCACCTGTCGGCATGTTACCAGAGGATCTGCATCAATGACAGGATGCAGAGGAGGCCTGTCTGTTCTTCGTCGCTCTTTCGCGAGCCCGCGACCAGCTATTTTTATCGCGTGCAACAAGTTATGGTAAGCAGGGAAGCAACCATTTGCTTTTTTTAGATGCTCTGCGCGACTTGCTACCACCTGGTTATGATGCACCGGCTAAAAAACGGGTTTCTGCAGATACACCAATAGACAGTACAGCAGCAAAGAATGATGCACAGTATCATGTTCGTGAGCTAGAGACTTACATGCGATGCCCCCGTAGGTGTCTATACCGCTTTGGCTTTCAGCTCGCCAGCAACAGCCAGGATTCAGCTTATGGGCAGATGCACTCAAGTGTGCGCGAGGTTCTTGCCTGGCATCAAACTAATTTAGAGCAGGGGAGCAAAGTGGACAAGAAAGAAATCGATGAGCATTTTGAGGCAGTCTGGGAAGAACATGGGCCTCAGGATCACGCTTTAGTGAACCAAAAACTTGGTCGATCAAACATCCAGCAGGCACTATCTTGATACGCCCTGATCAAGTCATCACTAAGACTGATGACCGAAAAATCGTGCGTCGCATTTCGACAGGCAAGCTAAAAGAGGATGCAGACATTGATGCCCTCTATTCTATTGGTACAGCACAGGAGTTTGGTGAGGATGTGACTGTTGAATTGCACTCACTATAGGCGAACGAAGCACTGTTAATCGACATGGGTACTAAAAAGATCCAAACTCGGATTTCAAGATATGGGAGTGCAATTCAACACATTCAGAGCGGTCAATTTGGAGCCAATCCGTCCCCCTGGTGTCCAGATTGTCCCTACTACTTTATTGTCCCTCTCCTCAGGAAGCAGCCTGAATATTTGGGAGTGGTGAAGCTGCTGGATATGAGATAATCAGGGGATGAAAAGATGTCCGAAATGCCAAAACGAAAGTAGGCAGCCAATGCTACAAGTGCCAACACTGCGCCACCCGCTACACTCCTAAACCCAAGGAAAGTGGGTACCCCACAGAACTCCGCAAACAGGTCCTGCGCATGTATGTGGAGCGGTCCCACTGTTTCGCCCAGGAAACTGAACAGGCTCCAGCCCGTGATGAGGCCATACGGCGTGCCATCTACATTAACAACCGGAGCTACACTGCCCGTGCGGCTGGAGATGACCCAGGCGTTTGTCGGGCGTGGTGGTGTCAAAACGGCGCGTCACCGACTCAAAACGCGGCGAGGCGTCCGTCAACAACTCTGGCGGGCCCGTTCCAGGCATTTGAGTACCCAACTGGTTTGCGGGTTGAGGGCCCCGGCGCGTGCGGCGATGGATTCCTCGCCGTCACGTTCGGCCAGCAGCCAGGCATAGCTCATGGCCGCCGCAATCGAATTGGTATCGAGGTTGGCGTGCCCTACGTAGAGCTTGCTTATCCCTGCTCGCAGAGGATCTCGTCAGGATTGGGTTCGAGTGATTCGCTCCAACGTGCTTCGAATTCTTTGAGGTAGATGGCAGCCAGTTCAGCATTGTCGATGATGATCAGATTGGCGTCGTTATTCTGGTCGGCATTGCCAGTGAAATTAAATGAGCCGGTTATCAGGATCTGCTCATCGATGATGATGACTTTATGGTTGAGGGTGTTGGGGTTACCGTCCACACGGACGTTCAGTTTGTTGCAGAACATCTTGGGCAGTTCGCTCAACTCGGAAGTGCTGCCGCGCTCTTCAAAAATGCCCATCACATCCAGGCCAAATTCAGCGCGTTCGATCACGGCCGCACCCATCTCATCATGCGTGAAGGAAAAAGCCATAAAACGGATGCTGGTTTCGGCCTCGGATAATAATGTCGCCAACAAGCTTCCTACGCCATCTTCCGGGGCGAACATGACCTGTATGGCTGAACCGTTCTCGCTGGTGGTTTGTAGGTTGGCAGTGCTGACGGAGTTGACGCCAAATTCACCCTCCCACAGCTCAGCGAATTCACGCTCGTAAATCACCGCCAGGTTTTGGGATTCAATGAGGATAGCGTTGTTGTTATTGCCAAAGACTGCATTCAGGGTCGGGTTGAGAGAACCCGTCCAGACGAAGCGGCGGTCGAAAACCCAGAAGGCATTATCCATGACACCCGCACGCTGATCATCGCGCACCTCGATACCGGCATCTTGCATAAGGGCGAACTGGCCGTTCTCCGGCTTTTCATCGGCCAGCAGGCCCTGTTCGTCATCGGTGACCCACTGCACTTCAACGCCACGCTCCTGGGCCGCGATGAGGGCCTTGGCAACCTCAGGGAGGTTGAACTGGGCAGAGGCTACGTGGATGCTAACAGTGCTGCTGTCTATCAGGTCGATAAGCGCCTCAATGGGGGTGCCGCTGATGATCTCGGGGTCGTTGAGCAGGTTGGGTTGAGTGAAATAGACACGCGCCCATTCAGGGATGGGCAATACTTCTTCGGTAACCGCAGGTTGGGTGGGAGGGGTATCGGTGGGCGGCAGGGGTGTAAAAGTGGGCTCCAGCGTGGGAGTGGGAGTAGGCGTTGGTTCAGGGATGTCGGTAGGTTCAGGGGTATCGGTGGGGTCGCTGATGGCAGTGGCGGTGGGAATCTCGGCAACCTGGGAGGCTTCGGCGCGCAGGGCTTCAGAAGTGGCCTGAAGCTCGACGGCTTGTGAATTACAGGCAGAGAGAAAGGCAAGCGAAATTATTAGAATTGCAGGGAGGATGGTTTTAGATCGCATTATTGGAATTATACCGTTGGATGGGAATCCAGACTTGGGGGAGAGTGATGTTATTGTGAATTTTGGGGTGAGGAAGGGTATGTCCAACATATGACCAAAAATAGGACAATTTAGCCAAACGTTCTATATTAAATTAGGCAGAAAATCTGTATTTTCATTGAAGTATTGACCTGTGCTGGCTACTTTAGTCATCCGCCCGGACCTCGGCTTAGATCTTGGGGTTTTGGCAGCTGATAGATGAAGTATGATGATGTTCAATCACATTGCATAATTCATCGGACCCGCATATGCCCTTCTCATTTCCTCCTCTTTGGCAATTTCTGAAACATCGACTACATCATTTTCTCAAATCACATACCAAACCAGCAACTTCTGCGCATACACGCGGCGCACTCGCGGACCTCACCCGCAGCAAGGCTGACCTGATAATAGAAAACGCGCTGATGCGCCAGGTCAAACGCCCGCAGTTGACGCCCGGTGATCGCTTCCGTCTGGTGGTGTTGGCAAGCTGGACACCGTTCTGGAAACAGGCGCTTCATATCGTCCAGCCAGACACCCTACTACGCTGGCACCGAGACCTTTTCGGGCAATAGTGGCGCAGAAGATCCAGGTCAAAAGGAAGGAAGCCGCGCATTGCCCAGGAGACGATCGCCTTGATCAAGGAAATGGCCCAAGAGAACCGTACCTGGGGTGCCGAAGGCATCCGAGGAGAGCTGGGCATGCGGGTCAGCAAACGCAGCATCCAACGTTATCTCCCCAAGAAGCGCTTGAAATCCAGTCAGAACTGGGCCAACTTCCTGAAAAACCATGCCGGTGAGATTTGGGCCTGCGATTTCACGGTCGTCCATGATCTACTCTTTCGCCCCCTCTACATTTTCGTCATCGTCGAGCTGAAAACGCGGCGTATTCTTCATTATGCTGTAACTGCTCATCCCACTGATGCCTGGACATCCCAGCAACTGAGAGAAGCCACGCCCTGGGGAAAGGCTCCCAGGTTTCTCATCCATGACCGTGACAGGAAGTTTGGTGCTCTGTTCTCAGCCCTGGCCGCTGCCTCGAACATCAAGCAGCTGGTGACGCCCTTTCAAGCGCCCAAGGCCAATGCCATTTGCGAACGTTTTATCGGCAGCTTGAAACGCGAGTGTTTGGACCACATGTTCATCCTGCACCAACGGCATTTACGGAAAGTTGTGGCGGAGTACATGGGCTACTACAATCGCTCAAGACCACATCAGGGTATTCAACAGCGTATTCCGGCCAGGCTTGAGAACAGCTTCTCGCTCTCCGGCCGGTCAGCAGGCAAAGTCATCACCAGGCCAGTGTTGGGCGGACTGCATCACACTTATGCTCGGGCAAGCTATGTGAACTAAGTTCCTCCTGGTGGCATGCAACGGATCTAGAATGATCTGCCTTTGAGTGAAAAGTACCGTGCTTTTGCGATTTTTTTGCCAGAGTCTTCCTCTTGAAATGCTGCTCTGCTTCATTATATATTGAACGATTTCGCTCCACTCGAATGAGCCCGTCCTTGAGGTGTATTTGGTAGTTGCCAGAATCGCAGCGGATGCCTTATGTAGCTAGCACAGCGATCTGGAAGGCTTTTTGAGACTGCCTGTCTATCAACACAACCCTGGAGGGAAGCCCTTTATAATGAAATCGTACTGTCGCTTCAAACATGTGAATGCTATACTATATCTATGAGTGTGCTTTCCTCTGATACCCATCCAAAGATGGAAAAGCTACAGATTCAGTTGTGGAGACAGGCAAGTCCTACTCAAAAAATGCACATGGTGGCGCAACTGAATGCCTCCACTCGTTTACTGGCCCTGGAAGGTCTTCGGAAACAGCATCCAGGATCTAGCGAAACCAATTTGCGACGCAGGCTTGCAGATCTTGTGCTGGGGGCAAATCTTGCAAGCAGGGTCTACGGTGACCCAATAGATGCAAAATGAGCCCCTTGAAGTCACCCTGTTAGTAACTGGCACTCTAGAAAAACTCGACATCCCATATTTTATTACCGGGTCGCTGGGCAGCGCCTTATATGGCATGGTGCGATCCACCCAGGATGCGGATATAGTCGCAGCCATGCGCCCCGAACATACACAAGCTTTTTTGAATGCTCTGCAAGACGAATTTTTTCTTGATGAGGAAATGATCGCGAATGCGACTGAGCAAGGCACAAGCTTTAATATCATCCACCGTAACACGATGTTCAAAGTGGATGTTTTTATTCCACCACCCGATCCTTTTCAACAATCACAATTTGAGCGCACACAACAGCTGAGCTTCTCGCTTGAGCGAGAACGAAGCGCAAACTTTGCCAGTCCTGAAGATATCATTCTTTCAAAACTTGACTGGTACCGCAGTGGTGGTGAGATTTCCGAGCGCCAGTGGCGCGATGTCCTGGGGGTGATCAAAACACGATCTGTCGATCTGGACAAGGAGTATTTAACGAGGTGGGCACACGAACTGAAAGTGCATGATCTGCTTGCGCGTGCACTTGGGGAAGCCGGGGAACAGACATGATTGCCCATAAGATTATGGAATGTGATCAGACTTCATCTAGCCGCTGCTAAAACCCAAAGATCTAAGGTGAGATCAGGGCGGATGACTAAAGTAGCCAGCACAACCGTAAAATTATTGAATCGCGATTATTATAATCATGGTTATTAAAGTGGTTTCTCCATTCACTACTTCGGAGCTTGGATCGAATAATAAGAAAGGCTTTATGCCATGAGCGCAAGAAACTAAGCCTCTGCAAACTCCCACGTAGCAAGCTGTTTGTCCATTGAATCGATCACCGTCCATCAATAAACTCCTGAGCCCAAACGCTATCCAGCCTTTTCGTAACCAGCACCCGCAATCCACTGGGGCCCAGGGGCTCTTCATGGTACACGAAATCTATAATGTAAACTGGCACACCATTCATTTTTACTGCCGAAACGCTTTGCTCTGCTTCCGAGAATTCAGGGTAAATCGAATCAACATACGCCTGTGCCATTCCAACAGCCTCCTCGGACTGAACACCTATAAAAGGGAGCACCGGATCCAGGCTCTCGGCAAACATATCGCCGATAAAGAACAGAGCATAGACCGCTGCAAATCCAATGGCGAAGCGCGTACCAAACTTCCATAGCAGTGATGGTGTGTCTTCTTCCTTTTTACTACTTTCGGTTTGCAGAACCACCACTTGAGGAGCCTGGGCTTGTGTTGCTGGTTGTACCTGTTGTACGGCCTGAGTTGGTGGGGCGGGTGCAGGCGGCGGTGTTGTCGATTCTTGAATTAACTCTTCGGCAGTAGAGTGAGGCTTACCACAATTCGCGCAGAACTTCTTATCGATCTCAACTGGGCTGCCGCAGTGCATACAGAATTTGGGTTTCTTGTCGTCGCTCATGGTTCCCTCTTAAGGCAGGTTGCAGGATGGCGGGGCTTCGCTGCCCGCACTCGGATATTGCAGCTCGCCGCCCATACACGAGCACCATCCTTCATACACGGGATAGGAATCGGGTTCACTGGGGTCGGGTGATGAGGGTTCGCTTCCACAAGCGGGGCCACCATATTCCACGCCTACGTCGTCTCCACTATCATCTGACCCGCTACTCGAATCGCCACCCGATCCTGTTTCCTCGCCGTTCTCACTGCTGCTGGATGCGCTTTCCCCCTCATCTGGTCCGGCTAATTCTGCCCCGGCATCATCATCGTTATCGGGCGGTCCGCCCAGTTCTACACCAGGGGAATTGTCCTGCACCTGGACCGCACCCGGTAAGTTGATGGCAGTTCCCGCAATCTCACAGTTCTCGCCCGCTGGATACAGAGAAGCCCGCGAGGCGGTCACGTTCACCTGCGGGCCGGTGCAGATCAAGCGCGTCGCGTCCGTCAGTGTGCTGTTCACCCGCACGAACTGGCATGAAAAAGTCTCTCCTGGTGGGTCTAGCAGGAGCCGGTACTCACCAGAATCAAAGGCATCTGCATTGTCAACGAAGATGGATAGTTGACCTTGCAATTGATCACCGCCTGGGTATATCGTCAGGCTGGTAAATTGTTCATCACAAGCATCTCCTGATGCAGTTCCATACTCCACGCCAGCACCAAGGTTGCTGTTGAAAATAATGGAGCCTTTAATGATACGCTCTCCAGAGTTATCCAGTTCGGTCCAGTTGCAATAGCTAAAGTTCGCCCCGCTGCCACAAATATTTGTCGAAAGACCCTGATACGGGCTTTGGCATGGTGTCAGGATATCGTGTGTAGAACTCGTTATGTCTCTTAGGCTGAATTTGAGCACATTACTGGTTTCAATCTCAAGTGTTGTCATGGACGCAGGTAATGCCGATGCCGGTAGTGCCGAGGAAGGCAACGCCGATGAGGGCAGTGCCGACGAAGGCAAAGCAGAGGCGGGTAATGCTTCGGCCGGTATTGCTTCTGCTGGGAGCGCAGACGATGGCAATGCTTCTGCAGGTATTGCCAGTTGTTTCCCGATCACATTTGATGGTATCGCGCTATCTGGCAACGCGTTGGATGGTATCGCCAGATCATTCATTAGCTGTTTCGCACTCGCTGGAAGCGCATTGGAAGGTATTGCGAACTGCGCTTTTACATCCGGCGCGACACTTGCCGGAAGTGCATTGGCAGGAATGGCAGCTCTTGTGATTTCAAGCAGGTCAACCACTTGCTGCATGTCACTCAGGTAGGTGGGAGATAAACTCGCCAGCGTATTCGGTTCAATGAAGTTCGATGGGATGGCATAGTTCTGGATAATGACACTGATCACATTTGCAGGGATGGCATTCGATGGAATGGCAGCATTGGGCCTGAAATTGGAAGGTATGTAATTAGACGGGATCGCGTTTGCTGGGATCGCATTGGAGGGAATCGCATAAGATTGGCCACCCAATTGGATGATGAAGTGGCTTGGAGCATGTGTGGGTCGGCTCACAATATCCGGGCATATTTTTTCCACGTTGATCGTTTGGATCCCCACTGGGCTTGAGTTGTAGAAATCACTATCATCAGAGTCGGATCGAAAAGGGGAACTGACTGTTTGGACGACCTTATTCGTCATTTTGGGTACCGGTGATTTCGGGTGTGTGGCTAACGCCACACCCACACCTAGCGTCCCTGCCACTGCCGTTGTAGCAGCCGCTTTTAGTACCTTTTTAGGATTTGGTAAAGATACGCCAAATGGCATTTTGCACTCCTTTCCAGGCTACCTTTCGCAGGCCACGAAATTATCGAAATATACATCACTGCCTGGCCCGCCTTCCAGTGCCACCCACTTCTTGAATCCAGTGGTTTCAAGGCGGTCTTGGATGACAGTTTCGCCATCGACAAGTATCATGAAGTCCCCGCCGTTGAAACTCATCTCCACGCTAAGGATATGCCAGCGCTTATCGGGACGTAATCCCATTGACTCGGAAGTAAAAAAATGGTCCTCAATAGCTAAATGGAAACTTCCTTCTTCGATATATACCGCGAAATGCAGTTTGAATACATTAGGCAGCAAAGCAAATCGCGAGGGATCGCTGGGCGATGCGCTTACGTGTAACAATTTCCCTCCTGCTTCATAATTCTCGATTACCCAACCTGAGGCCAACCCGCGACCCTCCCGCCAATCGTCGGCTATCCCATCCTCGAAATCCTCGTCGAACATAACTTCTCCCGTATCACATTGTGCCCCTGGAGCTTGGCCCGGACCCTCTTCAGTAGCGCCTTGTGCTACCGCTGGTAGATCCTCATTTTGTGGCTCTGTGCCTGAGCTTGGACGCAGTTGCACGCTAGTGTTCACCCGCGCCTGCGTCATCTTCATTGTTCCCTGCCAGGTCTCGTGATCTGGGTGCGAAACCGTCATTGTGTAGCTGTTTTGCGGCAGGTCCGGGAAGCGCGCTTCTCCTTGCACATCGGTGTCTGCTTCCTGATCGATGTTCCCAAAATATAGCTGCACCTTCGCATTTGCCACAGGCTTTCCATCAGCGTCGCTCACCATTACCAGTAAACGCGCTCCTTCAAATGTTGCGACTGGTGTCGTGACTGGGACGCTGGCCAGTTGTGGTATATACAACACATTTTCCGCAAATAGCAGTCCGGTCAAGCCTGCTGGGATCAGTATGCCCAGGAAGATCCAAATCCAGCCTGGCAGGCGGCGTCGTTTTCTTCTAGCTTTGGTCTCCGCTGTTTCAGCAGGTGTCGCCTCGACTTTTGAGACATCTTCCGCAACCTCATTGGCGAAATTGTGACCGCAATGCGTACAGTATTTGCTACCTTGGCTGATCTCAGAACTACAATTTGAACAGTGCATATGAATATTCCAATAGATTTGCTATGGGCAATTATTCCAACAACCGGCTTCACTATCTCCTGGCAAGGTGCACCAGTAACCGTCAGTGCAGCAGCCTCCTGACCACCACACCGTCGGGCCATGGTACGATTCACCTGCCGGGCAGGCTAGCTCTTGGCCAGCTTCAGGTTCACGTGGTGGCTTCCTAGTCGGTGTGACGGTGGGTTCGAATGTGCGTAAGCCCAGCGGGGATTGGGCATGTAGTAGAGGGTCCGAGCAACCGTTTACAAACAGGTCAATGGACAAGGTGCCGGCCTGGTTTAATCCTGGCAGCAGTTTACAATAAAGTTGATTTTCCTCGGCCGCGGGATCCTGGTAGCAATCCTCAAATGTGGGGACGGTCGCCCCATTTATAGTGGCTTCTACAGAATAATCATCCGGGCCAGTGGAACTGGGGATCCCACCTCCAAATGAGAAGCGTAGGTCAAATGGGGAAGAAGGCACCTGATATGGAAAACCTTCATAATAGCCTGAAACAAGGCTGATTTTCCCCTGGCCGAACTCTGGTAATGAACATACATTATCAGTTTGCTCACCACTCTCTTGTTCTGGGTTTGGATTATCCTGTGCAAGAGTCTCATCAAGCAAGATGGTACGAGTTTCGACACATGCAGAATTTTCAGCCGTGAGGATGAAGCCGGTTATGCCGCCACCGCCATTATATGGACACCATACTTCATTACAATCAGCCTCTGAGCACGGTGGCGAGCATTCATAATTAAGTGATAGACTGTCAGTGTAATAATAAACTGAGAACGAGGCTTCTGGATCTCCTTCCAATCCTGTAAAAACTAATTGGTCGATATTTTCGTATTCCTGGTTATTGATTGCTTCGCGGATACTCTCTTCGAGTTCCAGACTTTGAATGCCTCCACAGAAACCACCGAAAGCAGGTTGGCCGTCGGCTTGGATGACCTTGGCCAAAGAAGCATCTTGAGCATTTTCGATTTCGATTTGGTCCGTTGCTAATACGCAGCCAGAATCCTCTCCATATTTCAATTCGATATTGATGACCGCACTCTCTTCAACAAGCAAATCAAGATCTTCTGGCTCGTTTGTGTTCAGGAACTGGTAGGGTGTCTTGCAAACCACCTGGTGATCTCTGAACGGCTCAACTTCACACTCATAAATGCCATTGAATTCGGATGAAGCGATTTCATTTCCAGTTTGTTGATCGCCCACAGAATAGCTTAGCAAATAAGTATCTGATTGATCCAGTGCGATATCTGCGCTTGCACCTTGAAAATCAAACATCCACCAGAGCATGATTTCGCCACTTTGGGCATCAAATTCCTGCAGCCCAAAGAAATAAGTCTCCCCATTTGGACTTATCCAATCCCCCTGGGGCCCGCAAAAGGCGGCTGCCCCACCGGGTTCATTCCCTCCACCATCACCATTCCTATTATTTGCATTGTCCAAGTCCTGCTGCCAGGCAGCCAACTGGTTGATCGTATTGGCCAAAAAAGGTGGAAGTTGACTGTTTGCCGGAACGGGCGAAACCTGGATTACTTGTGTGGTGGTGCCGCACACCAGCAAGCCTAAGACTAGAACCAGTCCCAAAAGGAACCATAGCCAGCCACGGCTCTTTTTCTCCTCTTCCCCTTCTTCGCCCTGCTGTACTACCACGACAGTGGGTGGGCTAGCTGGAGATTGTGCGGTCGCTTCAGCGACAGGGGTTTCTTGCTTCTGCGATTGAGTTTGCGGTACCGGCATCGGCTGTCCGCAATTTTGGCAGAATTTTGCGCCTGGTGGGTTTTGGGTTCCGCATTCAGGGCAAAACAAACCCTTATGAACTGGGCTCTCGCTCACAATAATTCCTCCTTAGGATGCTTACTGCGTTGTTTGAAAATTATAGAACAAAAAAAATTTATGCCCAACTAATATCCGGCACTTTCCACTTACAATTAAGTTAGGAGAATTTTGGCACCCTCACTTCCATATAGGAACCGCTACTATATTCCCAGGTAGTTTATTGGCGTCCTATCCGAACGCGCCACGCTGAGGGACCCTCCACCAGATATTCCCAAGAGAACTTTTTGTGTCGCTCTGCCTTAAATTGATAGTAGAGCGGATTTGGGTCATGATCATTTACAAGAATAAAAGAGTTACCAATTTCCAAGCCATCAAATTTATCAAAAATTAGGGGATGGCGCTTTGCTGGTGGGATTTCACGGATGTCCAAAACTGTATTTTGATCCATTTTCTTATCCTTTGGATTTCTATTCAGGAAGGATTTGAGAGGAATCTGAGCGGATGATGGTTATAGCCAGAGTTATTGCCTTTCACCATTAAGCTTCCATCAATCAAGGCAACTTCTAACTAAGTAATTATTCGTGCTGCTATTGATCAACAGGTCTAGTGAAGTGAGCCAAAATGAACATCCATATCCACATTACTAATTGCCGGAGACTTATGCAAATATGTGTTATCCACTATCTGATCCAGCATAAAGGCTGCGAAATCAGCGCGTGAAAGCCGCATACCTAAACCTTTGCCTACCCAGGCCACTTTTACGTCGTCAGTCCTTGGCTCATCGGTCAACATCGGTACCCTCACAATCGTCCAATCAACATCTGATTCCCGTACGATTTTGACGGCTTTCATAATATCTTGGTATTTGTTCCGCGAGATTGATTTCGAAACCGCATTTACAAACTTGTCCACTAACGTTGGAGCATCATTGGGGTCTCCAACACCGACTCCAAAACTAACCACCAGCCTAGAGATACTATGCTGTTTCATCCCTGCGAGAATATTCTTCAATCCTGTACTAACGACAAATTGTGATTTGTTATCTGTTGGCCCAAGGGTGCTGATAACAGCATCCACTCCTGAAATAGTCGAGGAAACCTTTTCTGGATCTTGAATATCTCCCTGAACAATCAACAATTCTTCATTTTTGAGAGATAGTTTCTTTGGGTTGCGCACAAAAGCAGATACTCGATATTGTTTACCAAGAGCTTGCTCGACAATCAGTCTGCCAGTCCCTCCTGTGGCCCCAAATACTGCTACTTTCATCTCAATCTCCAGTACAAGGCTTAATCGGGGATTGCCTAATAATCAACAAGTTACCAATCCCTAAGTTGAAAGCACTTCCTGAACACACTTCGCGAAGCGATCAAACATATATTTAGAAATACTCTGGATCATGCTACCCCCCAACTGTGCCAGACGGCCAGAAATTGAAATCTCAGAGTTAATTGTGACCAAAGTAGTTTGAGAGTCCGTCTCCTGGCAACTAAACCAGATTTCAGCCTCTGCCCTACTGGTAGCACCTTGCTGATCTCCTTTAGTTCGCAATGTCATTGTATGGTTTGTATTATCCATTCCAGTGATTTCTGCAGTGCCGGAGAAGCGTGCATTAATTTGACCAAATCGAAACCCAACATCACCTTTATACATTCCGTCCCCAATTATTTCTGTCAATTCAGCCCCAGGTAAACAAGGGACAACCTTTGGTGGATCAGAAAAATACTTCCATACCTTCTCAATTGGAGCATCGATACTAAATTGATGTTCTGTTTGGATCGCCAAAAGTCACTCCCCACCAATTTTTTTCTGTAGCGTATTGTCATCCTGCCTGGAATCATTCATTGCTTTCCAAACTCTCTCGGGAGTGGCGGGAAGTTCGTTAATTTCAATGCCCAATTCTCCGAGTGCGTTTACGATTGCAGCAGGCATTGCCGCAAGAATACCTTCCCCTACTCCTTTTAGGCCATATGGTCCAGGACCATCCTCGTTTTGAACAATCACAGACACAAACTCTTCCGCCATATCAAATAATTTGGGCACACGATAATCTGCCAAGTTGCCATTCATTAGTTGGCCGTCTTCAAAATGCATTTCTTCAAAGATCGCATTTCCAAGGCCCTGTGCAGCTCCTCCCATTTCCTGGCCCTTAATCAGTGACGGGTTTACGGCAGTACCAACGTCAGCGACGCTGACAACCTTTCGCAGTTTGATCTCGCCAGTATCTCGATCCAGCTCGATTTCAACACCACCTGTGCATACTTCCCAAAAAACGGGGCCAGCCGAGTAAGTTCCCTGGCCTTCTTCAGGGCGGACAATCCCACGACCGAAAAGCTCTCCCCCTACAAATCCAAAGTGCCATTCTAAGCATTCTGCAAAAGTCGCGGATTTGTCGCCACCCCAGACTTGCCCTTCACGAATTTCGATCGCCTCATCGGAAAGTTTCCACATTTTTACAGCTATATCTATAAGCTGCTCGCGAAGGTCCAAAGCGGCGAGATGAACTGCTCCTCCGGCGAGTGTAGTTGAACGGCTTGCGCCTGTTGAGCGATCATATGGGGTGATTTGAGTATCCCCATCAGGCACACGTATCTGGGAAAGCGGGACTTTCAACACCTCGGAGACGAGTTGGCTCATCGCGGTGCGGGCACCCTGGCCAAGTTCAGTTGTACTAACCAAAACTGTAATGGTGCCATCTGCTTCAAGGCGCAGGAAAGAAGTTGAAACTGGCCGGGAACCTGCTGCAAGCAGTCCAATTCCAAATCCGCGGCCAATATTTTCCCCTCGCTTCTCTCCCCAATCCAGTCCGTCTGCTACTTTTTGAATATCTCCAATAAGATCAGCATCAAGTGGTTTGCCACCCTTTCGGATTGTATCGCCGAATTTCAAGAGATTCTTTTTGCGCATTTCAAGGGCGTCAAGACCTACTCTTCTGCCAATTTCATTTATCTGGCTTTCCCCGATCCATTGAAGATGAGTGGCCCCAAAAGCCCTGTATGATCCGGACGGAGGCCGATTCGTGTACACGCCAAAAGCATCCACTTTTTGAGCTTGCCAGGCATACGGCCCGGCGGCAGCATCAGCGGCGGTGGCGACTACGCGTGGACCGTTGTCTGCATAGGCGCCCGTGTCAAGCCACAATTCAACTTTGCGCGCCAGCAACATCCCGTCCTTGTCAGCTGCCGTTTGCATCTTGCAAATCATATTATGGCGGCGACTAGTCCACATGGATTCTGTTACTGAATTCGCAATTCTCACTGGTCTGGCAGCCTTACGAGCAACAGCCGCAGCCATAGGCTCAAGGCGCGTATAGGATTTGCTACCAAAGCCTCCACCTAAATAAGGAACATGGATGCGAACATTTGCTTTAGACAGACTAAAGATATCTGCTACCTCAGCACGAACTAAATAGGGGTGCTGACAATTGGACCAAAGTTCTAATTGGTCATTGGCAATCCAGTGCGCAACAGTGAGATGTGGTTCCATCGAATACTGATATACGGATGGGAAACGATATTCACCTTCAACGATCTCATCAGCTTTAGAAAATAGCTTTTCAACATCACCATCTTCCAGGTGATGTTCATAACAAATGTTATTGTGTGGTTGAAAATCCCCCAAGCCATGGAAAAGACCAAGGCGTAGTTGTTCTGTATCATGAATTTGGGGAGCATTTGCAACCATAGCTTCTTCAATAGTAGTCGCATGAGGCAATTCTTCATAATCAACTACGATCAATTCAAGGGCCTGGTCCGCTATGCTTGCACTCTCTGCCGCCACGATGGCCACCGGATCTCCCGCAAACTTAGCGCGGTCTATGGCAACAATAGGACGATCCCGAACTGCATGGCCATAATATGGGTCAATATCACCAAGGTCATTCCCTGTGAGAATACAAGCCACACCCGGCAAGGCTTCTGCACGGGATACATCGATCGAACGAATGCGTGCATGCGCAAATGGGCTGCGAAGTACTTTAGCTTCCAACATGCCCGCCAACTTTATATCGCCGGCAAATTTCGCCTGCCCTGTTATTTTTGCAGGACCATCTACCTGAGGGGCACGCTCGCCAACCCCGTAAGCTTTATCAAGCATGACTAGTCGCCTGGAGTATTGTTAGTTAGTTGAACCGATTTTTTTACAGCATTCACAATGGGATAATAGCCGGTGCAACGGCAGAGGTTGCTGCCAATATGTGCTCGGATCGTTTCCTCATCGGGGTTTGGATTCTCGGCTAAAAGTGAAAGTGTTGTGAGTACCATTCCGGGAGTGCAAAAACCACACTGCAGTCCATATTCCTGCAAAAAAGCAGTTTGTACTGGGTGGAGACTTCCATTCAAGCTAACACCCTCGATCGTCAATACCTGGCGGTCTTGTGTTTCATAAGCCAGTAGGGAACACGAACTCACAGGCTGCCCATCAAGGAGAACTGTGCAGCTTCCACAAATTTGCATGTCGCAAGATCGCTTCGTGCCGGTTAGATCAAGGTCATCTCGCAATAAATCGATCAGCAAGGTCTCAGCTGGCACCTCCGCCTGGATCGGTTTTCCATTAATCGTTGTTTGTAATTGCATTATCGATTGTTCTTCCATATTTTATTGAGAACGATCCGCTCTCGTTGCCGCCTGCTTCAGTGCGCGCCGAGTAAGCACACGCACAATCTGTTTTTTGTACTCTTTTGAGCCATACACGTCATCCACAGGATCAGTGGCCTCGGCGGCAGTCTCAGCTGCCCGCTCAAATAATTTTTCGTCTGGAAAACCTCCCAGCAGTGTGCCCTCTGCATCAATTGCTCGAACAGGGATGGGCCCTACACTTCCAACGGCTATGCGCGCACTATCGATTTTTCCATTTGCTAATCCAAGGAAAGCTGCAACATTAGCCGTGGGGCGCTCAAGGGTGACAAATTTCTTGTATGCTCCCCCCATGCGTTTCCCCAAAATGGGGAGGTGGATTTTGGACATGAGCTCATTTTCTGCCCTAGCGGTAGTGAACAAATCAACAAAAAACTCATCAGGGGCAATCTGACGGACTCCAGCTGAAGAAACCAGCTCAAAGGTAGTTCCTGCCCAGGCCATAAAGAGTGTTGCTGGGTCACTATGCGGATCTGCAAAACACAGGTTTCCCCCGATCGTACCCACGGTCCTCACGCGGATATTGGCCACCATACTCTCCACTTCAGCTAATAATGGCAACTGTTCTAAAACCAATGGAGAGGTTTCGATCGACCTGTGCGTGGCACCAGCTCCAATAGTCAGCATCCCTTCATCTTTATTAAATGAGATTTCATCAAATTGAGGAATCTTTTTTATATCGATCAAGTAAGGGAACGAAGCCAAACCTGAACGCATGGTTAGCAGCAACTCAGTTCCTCCCGCATACAAAGCAGCATTCCAGCCATGTTCCTCTATATGTTGAAAGGAATCCTGCAAAGTAGTTGGTGCAAGAATCGAAAAGGGTGTAAGCGTTCTCATACGGATCAGTTATTTTGGATCTTCCGGCAAATTGCTATCCATGCTGTAACGGCGTACTTTGCGAACTAAATAACGCCAATAGGATTCCACAAACTCTTCACGGTATTTATCAGCATACAAGCGTTCAGCAGTTTCCTTAGGTAATGGTTTTGGTAACCCAAAACCTGAACTTATGAATTGAATTTGCGCTGCTCTCTCAAGCGTGAGTGTGACATAGGTAAGCCAGGGTACAGACTTTCCCACGACTAATATTCCGTGATTGCGCATCAAGACTGCCTTACGCTGCCCCAATGCTTTTGCAACAGTCTGGCCTAATTTTTTACTTGTTATTAGTCCTGCCGTTTCATCAAATGACCCAATTCCTTCATAAAAGAGAAGTCCATCATGATTTAAGAGCTCAATTGAAGCGTCTGTGGCTGACAATGCGGTGGCATATGGAGGATGAGTATGTGCAATTGCGTGGGCATCTGGTCTGAGGCGGTATGCTTCAATGTGAAGTGCTGTTTCTAAATGCACCTGCCCCTCTCCTTCCAGCTTATTTCCTTCCATATCCACAGTGATGACATCTGAAGGATCTACCTCATCTAACCCAATATCCTTGCGCTTAATCAGTACAGTTTCATTAGGGCCTCGCGCACTCACATGCCCAAGAGTTATATCAGCATGCCCATGCAATGCCATTATCCGGCAGGCCCACGCAACTTGTGATTTCAGCTCCGCACTAGCGGTCATTTTCTTTCGGTTGGAGGATAGTCAGGATATGCAAAAGTAAAAACCATAATGAGGTCTTCCTCACCTGAATTGACGACTGCGTGCCAAGTTTCGGGGGGAATGAAGAGTGCATCCCCTGCATCACATGAGACCACAGTATCTTCTAACTTCAATTCGCCTTTCCCGGATATCACAATGGCCAATTCTTCGCATTCGTGAGATACAGCGCTTAGCTCCGTTCCAGGAGTAAAGATGGAATAGCCCATTGATGTTTTATTCGCTTCGAGCGTATCCTGATTAAGAACCATGCGGCTCCAAGATGCGTTCGGCAACTCGATCTTTTGCACATCTTCTAAATTAATTTTCCGTACAGATCCACTCACAGCACCCACTCCCCGTCTTTCAAAATATATTGATCGTTATCAACAATTCGCATAGTGGCATTGAGGCAGACGCCATCTAAATGCAATTTGCTAACATTTTGTCCGCCGGGATAGGCGTTGTGGTTATCGCCCAGTGCAAAATGCACAGTTCCAACCCTTCCTTTTTCCGATGGCGTTCCAAAGGGGGCCTTATCACTCACCCCAAAAGCAAATTCGCCAATGTATTCGCTATTCTCAACCCCGGTAATAACCTTGAGAAGCTGTTCTGCTTCGGCTCCCCCTTCAATTTTTACCGCTCGCCCTTTTTCCATCGTCCAGGTTATAGGGCTCTTTACCTGGCCATCCAGGCCGATGCCGAGCATGACACCATCTACAACCACCGTGCCCTCACTTTGATCCTCCACGGCAGCAAAGGCCACTTCTGCCCATAGGGGCGTTGGCCCCATCATCATGCCGCGCCCCCTAATTGGTGTAACCTGCAAAGCAGGCCTGCCTTCAATAGAAACCGTTATGTCTGTACCAAGCGGCGTAGTTACATGGACCCGGTTTTTGCCTTTTAGTACTTCAATAGCTTCCTTTGCACGTCTGATGGCTGCATGGATATCCTCCTCGCTTAGATCCCACGAGCCCATGCCATCTTCAATTGAACCGATCTTTACTTTGGCCTCCACTGTTTCTTTAACCGCTTTCACATGAGCAAAACGGTTGGCCCATTCCAGGTTGGTAATGATAATTACTTCATCAGAAGCAAGCATTGCATGATGCAAGTTTTGTGGGGGATCCATGGGGAACAGCGTGTCAGCCATTCCACGTTGCACTTGTTGCTGATTGTTCATAAGCACAGGATATGCTCCTCGCTCTACGGCAATTTGAGCCAGGGCATCCGCCTGCTCCCGATGAGCATCATCACAAATGATGGTAACAATATCATCAGGTTCCACGGTGAAGCATACGTCTAAAATTAGTTCAACGTCATTACGCATATTTTGGGATAGTTGCGAAACCATCATCACGCTCCTCAGGATTTTTCAGGGGCAAATTCAGGGAAAATCTCTTTGGCAAAGCGTTCGACCTGCCCAAATTGATCAAGTGAACCAAATCGACAAATAAAATAATCAACACCCGCGTCGGCAAAGGTCGTGAGCCAATCCATGATATCGTCAGGAGTCCCCACTGGTCCCCACTCAGAGATATCCATTTTTTGGCTCAGTTCTGGATAGTACTCGCTGATATATGCTTGAATCCCCTCCTGAGCTTCTTTTTTTGAGTCAGCGATATTCATGGTGACTTGATAGCTCATAACACAATCTTCGGGTTTGCCGCCAATTTCATCAATAGCTTCCAGGATCTGCTCGCGCTGTTCAATAAATTCCTGCGGCTGTGCGGCTCGGCAGCAGGTCATCCAGCCATCTCCATACTTGGCAATGCGCTTGGCCGCTTTACTAATAACCTTCCCAGTTGTAGTTTCATCTCCTTTGCCACGCACCAGCCGCGGATTGCTCACCACCCAAATTGGAGGGGGAGACTGTACAGGCATAAGGGGTCCCATCTCGGTGCCTGAGTAAAAGCTAACGCTATCGTATTGGAAATGGTTCCCTTGAAAACTGGTTTCACCCTTGATCCATAGCTCCCGCAATACAGCCATACCCTCTTCAAAAATTTCGGCTCGCTTTGTAAAATCAAGACCTAGTGCAGCATACTCGCGACGAACACCCTCTTCCGGGCTGCCCATACAAGCCCCTAATATGGTTCGGCCCTGTGCAAGTTGATCCAAGGTGGCCCACTCCAGCGCGAGATAGAGGGGATTTCGAGTGGCACTTACCAGACAAGCAGTTCCCAATCGTACCTGTTTCGTGATCTGTGAAATCGCCGCCATCAGCATCATTGGCTCGTAGCGAGGTTTAGAAAACAGACTGTCCCCCACCCACACGGAATCAAAACCAACTTCATCAACAACAACTGATAGATCAAGTAAGTCCTGAAGCGTATAACCAGGCGCGATCAGAGGTTCACGGTTATTGACATTGACACCAAAGGTTGGGGTTTTGCTCATATCCTTATCACCTTTTCAGTAGTGAGTTTCACTACTAATATTAATTCTGGGTTACCAATTCGAATTCTTTCTCTGCTTTCCCAGATTCCAATATCTGCTGAGGAACCTGGATGTGCTCGTGCATCAGCTGGGAAGCTTTTTCCGCGTCCCCAATATGCAAAGCGTCCAAGATGGCGCGATGCTCTTTACAAGATCGTTTTAAGCCACCCCGTAGGGAAAGAGAACGCATCCGATACCGACGCATCTGGTAAGCCAAAGGGAAATAGATTTCTGACAACTTTTGATTGGCAGCCAAATCCACTAAAGTGCTATGGAATTCATCATTACGAGAAAAGAATTCAGTGACCTTTTCAGCCTCCGCGAATTCCTCCATGTCGGTGTGAAGATCTTCCAACAGGGCAAGACTTTCTTCACTCATATTAGTAGCTGCCAGGCGGACAGCGAGGGCTTCAAGCATCTCTCGTACTCGATAGGCGTCCAAAAATTCTTTCCAGGTAAGCGAGCTTACAAAAGCACCTTTGTGCGGAGTGATTTCAACCAATCCCTCCGCAGCAAGTTTTTGGAGGGCTTCACGCACAGGACCACGGCTAATACCTAATTCTCGAGCAATAGCTGCTTCATGAATAGGAGCTTCCGGTAACAATGCCGTTGTCATTATGTCATTATGGAGCACATCGTATACTTCCTGCGTAAGTGTTTTGCGCTCCAGAAAACGTCCGGATCGTTTTTTTTCGTCTGATGTCATAATATTCATTTCCCTGTTATTTGTCAACCGTCAACAGTTGACAGCGTGATTCTATCATCTCGGCAAGGGAGTGTCAAGAATCCTTGATTGTGGAGCTTCCCTCTCATGCACTCCCCAGTATCATGTCGCTAAGAGCTTCGACATCTGTGATCTCTTCTCGAGGATATATATTGCCGATTTTTCCACGTTCCATTATGGCGATTGAATTGGCAACATCAAGTGCAAATTTCAGCTTTTGCTCAACAAGCAAGACAGTTACCCCCTGCTCGTTTAGATTATTAATCATTTCTGCAATCTGGTCCACGAGTAAGGGCGCCAATCCCTCTGTAGGCTCATCCATAAGCAATATGTCCGGATTCAAGACCAATACGCGCGCAATGGCAAGCATTGATCGCTCTCCTCCAGAAAGTGTATTAGCATATGCTTTACGACGCTCGTATAACCTTGGAAACATGCCAAAAATGGTCTTGATTGTATTTGGGCCTTCTTCGATAGGGCGTACTATCCTAAGGTGTTCCTCCACAGTAAGGCTGCCAAAAAGACGGCGTCCTTGAGGAACCAAAGCAATTCCTAAGTTCTTGCGCGAATAAGCAGGTAAACCTACTAAATCCTTTTTTATATCGGCGTGTTGCAAGACGATGCTGCCCTGCCCAGGATGAAGTATGCCCATAACGCTATTGATCAAGGTTGTTTTTCCGACCCCGTTACGCCCAACGATCGTAGTCACTTCCCCACTTCTAACTTCAAGTGATACTCCTTGTAGGACGTGACTCAAACCATAATGTACATGTAGATCTGAAATCGATATGGAGGCTTGACTAAGCTTCACCAAGATAGACCTCCCTCACCAATGGATCTTCTCGAATCTGACTTGCCGGACCTTGTGCGATCATATTCCCAAAATGAAGCACACTCAATTCTTCTGAAACATCGAAAACAACGTCCAAATCATGTTCAATCAAAACGATCGTGAGATCCTGCGGAAGTTTCAATATCAAATCTACCACCGATCGCATTTCGGCTGCGGATAATCCTGCGGTGGGCTCATCCAACAATAACACAGATGGCTTGGAAGCGAGCGCGACAGCAATTTCGAGCAAGCGTTGTTCACCGTAGCTCAGGGCACTGACCGTACTCAACGCTAAACGGCTAAGATTTAGATCCACCAGTTGGGCTTCCACCCTTTGCATAACTTCTTTATGTGAATTGGCAGCTCTCCAAAAAACCTGATGCTTACCTGCATCCACCTGGGCGGCCATCAGCACATTTTCTAAAACAGAGAGCTCGGGAAAAAGGGTAGTTATCTGAAAAGTTCTGGACAATCCCCTTAGTACACGCTCATGGGAAGGCAAACCATCTAGTTTTTTAGAATTCAACTTGATCTCACCTTTGCTTGGATCCACAAACCCGCTAATTGCATTAAAAAGGGTTGTTTTTCCTGCCCCATTTGGCCCCAATATACCGTAGCGTGCCCCGGCATTGACATCAAGGTTTACGGCATTTAAAGCCAGCAATCCGCCAAATTGTACGGATATATCCCTTATGCTAAGCAGAGAGACATGCTCCGACTGATGCGCATTTGCTATCATTCCGTAACTCTCCCCCGAAACATCTTCTCAAATCGAGCACGGACTTTGGGAAGCAGAGAAGCAATACCCCCGGGAAGAAAGACAACTGAAACAACATAAAGAAGCCCCAAGACCATCGGCCATCTTTGCGTTGTACCGATCAGCATAGTCTTCAATATCACAATGCCTGAGCCAGCCAGAAAAGGGCCCCAAAGTGAAACAGGGCCTCCCACGACAACGGATAGGAGCATCTGGGCCGAAAGTTGCCAACTCAAAGACCCTGGCCCAATGAATTTGTTGTAAAAAACATTCAGAATGCCATACATTGCTCCAACAGCCGCAGCTACAACAAAGGCAATTGTTCTTCGGGAGTGAATGTTGTACCCCAAAGCAGACATACGGGTGTCACTATTTCGGACTCCCAACAGACTTATTCCAACGGGGCTTTCTGCAAAAATGATGATGAATATAGATATGGCTATCGCTATTAAAAGAGTGAAATAAAAATAACCTACAACCGTTTCAATGTCCCACAAAAAGCTTGGTCGAGAAATACCAGGAATTCCGTTTTCGCCATTGGTGAAGCTAGACCATCTTGTGGTTAAACCCCAGGTTAGTTGGCCAAATGCGAGAGTGATTGTCAGGAAGGCCAAACCCCTCATCCGCACCGCGAGCGGCCCAAAAAGTAACGCAGCGATAAGTGACAAAAGCAGACCGATGCCCACAGCCGGCCAGATGGCAACATCAAAACGTGTAACAGCAAGTGCAACTCCATATCCTGAAAGACCAAAAAATGTTGAATGCCCTATGGATGGCATTCTAGCAAAACCCACAAGCAGATCCAGCCCCATTGCAAACCCACCCAAAATGACTGCTTGAGTGATGAGTCCTAACCAGTAGCCACTAACGATGAAAGGCAACACCGCAAGCAAAAATCCAACAGCAATAACAATCAGCACCCGTTTCATTCTGGCAATATCCTCCCAAAAAGACCTAAAGGCCTAAGGAGCAGAATGAGTATGACTGGAGCAAAGAGCGTGAAATAGCTTATCTCTGGAAAAGAAGCTTTTCCAAAAGTATCTATCAAGCCAACCATCATACTGCCCACAAAAGCTCCATTAAGGCTTCCGATTCCCCCGATCACTACCACAACAACGGCCAGCAACAACACCTCAAAATCTAGTCCAATATAGACACCTAAAACAGGTCCGCCCAACACTCCCGTAAGGCCAGCCATCGATGCACCAATTGCAAACACACTGGCAAAAACCAAATCTACACGAATCCCCATTGCTGCTGCCATTTCACGATCATCCACACAAGACCGGACCACAGCCCCTAATGTAGATCTTTCCCAAAAGACCCACAAGGCCAGGCCCGCAGCAAAGGCTAGAACGATCAGGAATAAACGGTAGGAGGGATAAGTAACCCCGAATACAGATATTGATTCGCTTAAAAAATCAGGGGTCTTAAGCTTTTGGGGAAGTCCTCCCCAAATTGCCAGCATCCCGTTATTAAGAATAAAAGCAATTCCAAGAGTAAGCAGTACCTGATTAAAGGTACTCCCCAGCAATGTTCGAGTAAATGTTTGCTGGAGCAGCAGTCCCATTAGTCCGGAAGTTGCTGCTCCAGCAAGCGCGGCAAGAAAGAAATTTCCAGTGAAGTGTTGTACAGATAGTCCCACATAGCCACCCAACAAAAACAATGCTCCATGACTAAGATTTAGAATTCGCATCAGGCCAAACACCACCGTGAGCCCACTTGCGACAAAGAACAAGAGGGCTCCGGTGGTAAGGCCATTAAGTAATTGGAATATCCAAAACCTCATTAGCCTAGTTCCTCAAAAGTCAGCATTGCTTAGGGCGACCAATCCTGACTAACGTTTTCAATCACATCTAAAACTTCATGGGTATAGTTGCCATCATCATCCTGCACAACCTGAATGATGTAAAGGCTGCGGACGGATTGACCACGTGCATCAAATCCAAATGGCCCGCTGGGGGAAGCAAGGTCAGTAGCTGCAAGGGCATCCAGAAATGCTTGAACGTCGCTAAAGTCTCCTCCAACTTCTGCTATGGCCTCAGCCACAACCTGTGCTCCGAGATAACCAGATTCCAGATAGGTCCCTGGGGCTGCCCCACTATTCAGATCAACGAAATCTGCATTGGCCGGGAAATCCAAAACGGGTGCGTAGTGAGTGGCCGAAATAACCCCAAGGGCCGCATCACCCATTGCAGGTAACACTTCCGCCTCGGTTAAGAAGCCAGGCGATACAACAGGCTTATCTGGAGTAACACCGAATTCGTTCAACTGCTGCACAAATGCGATAGCTTCAGAGCCAAAGAAATAAGCATAAATGACGTCTACGTCATCTGGATTGAACTGCCCTATGAATGGGCCGTAATCAGTTGTGCCCCTGGGTGGGAAAATCTCCGCGACAACTTCGCCCCCAGCCGCAGTGAATGTTTCGGTGAAGGCTTCAGCACGAGCGTGCCCAGCAGAGAAATCAGGGGCTAGCACGACAGCTGTACTGTAACCTAGTTCACTAGCTGTATACCAACCCAGGATAGGTTCAAGCTGACCGGTTGTTATCGAGGTGCGGAATACGTAAGGGCTGCGATCAGGTCCGGTTATAACCGGAGTCCCGCCGGCCACTGTTACTACGAGGGGAACCTGAGCCTCATCTGCATATTGAGCCAACGGCACTGCTACAGATGAAGAGACAATACCGAGGAGGAAATCTACCTCTTCTTGTTCCACTAACCTGCGGGCTTGTTCGAGTGCTTGCTCAGGAGAAGCTGCAGTATCTGCAAAAGTGAGTTCAATCGTTAAATTGTCATTGATTGCATAGTCGATAGATTCGAAATAAAGCTGAATCCCTTTATCCACTTCAGCCCCAAAGGCTGCTAGACCTCCAGTTTGAGGGTTCAGAACGCCAATTTTCACATTGACTGCTTCAGCCATGGGTTCTTCAGTCGGCGCTGCTTCTTCAGTTGGGGCAGCCTCCTCTACCGCTTCAGTGGCGACCTCCTCAACTTCAGGCACCGTAGCAGCCTCTTCAATGGCTGATCCGCTACAGGCGACCAGTACTAGACCAGTCAAGATTAATAAAACGAGCAGCTTTCGCATGTCAAGCCTCCTTCGCCTACATTGTTGACTGCCAACGGTTGACAGTTGACAAATTGTATAGTCATTTCCTTATTTTGTCAATTCCCAGATATCCTTTGGGCAGATTCGATATTCATCCACCTCATATGAGACTTTTTGCTTTAGCAAAGTAATTGTATTTTGGGGGACTCTCATAGGCGTATTTGAAGTTGAGTTTTGGCGTCACGATACACATCTAATAAGCTCTCAAGATAAAAGTAACAAAATAGCAGTGCAAGTCAGCCGAATGGTTAGATGTGCTGCGGGCAAGCCGCCCTGGCCCGCGCCGATTACAACAAGATCATATTGGCTCTTGCAGGCATGTGCGATTGGGCGCGTAACATCTAATTCGTGAGCAGTTTGAATTAGGTGCAGGCCAGGGTAGATCAATGAGCTTTCACTTTGAACCAGGTCAGTTAGAACTGATAATGACCTCGGAAGGCATGTTGCCAGATAAATAGTAGCGATGTGTATTTCTGAAGCCGGCGGCATTTACATATGGCTCCATCAATACGGGCCGGCAGCTCCCCATCAAATAAAGCACCAGCTTACGTGGCAATACTTGATACAAGAATTCTCTGGAACTAAACGAGGATTGCATTTCTTTGCTCATATTGAGTAGCACAAGCTTTCCGCCCGGCTTGAGCACCCGGGCAAACTCCATCAGGACCTGACCCATTTCGTCAAATGGGATCAAGTCAAGCATATACCCATTGTATAGTACGTCAAAACTATCATCAGGGAAAATAAGCTCCCTGGCATCGCTTTGTTTAAGGGAGATATTTTTGTATCCTGCCTTGTTCACGTAATCTTTTGCTAGCTCCAGCATTTTCGCTGAAAGGTCGACACCATGCACTACATTGTCTCGGTGAACGCGTTTTACAAGTTCTAGCAGGGTATGACCTGGGCCAGTGGCGACTTCTAGAATCTGATCAGCCAATTGTATGTCCGCCAGTTCCAGTGCACGCAAATGATATTTGAATTCTGCAGGAGCAACGAACCAGCTGTATGCTCTACTGCGGCGGTCATAGGCCTTTCGCAGTTCACTACCCTCGTGGGGGATTGCATCGATCATTTGTAACACCTCATGTAGTTGATGATATACTCAGCACAGTATAAAACTTCAAGTCAACTTTAAGTCAAGAGGCAATCATGAAGATTGGTGCAATCACAGAACGAACGGATATACCTGCATCCACTATTCGCTATTACGAATCCATAGAATTGATCCCTCTTGCCAAACGCGTGAATGGTCAACGCGATTATTCAGCAGAGATTGTTCCCCTCCTAAGGCTGATTCAATTCGCCAAAGCAGTGGGCTTCAATCTGGAGGAGATCCACCAATTGCTCAATCAGAACAATGATGAAAGCTGGCGCGAGCTTGCCCTAGATAAGATCAATGCACTTAATGATTCAATAAGAGCCTATAAATTGATGCGCGAGGCATTGCAGTCCGCGATAGAGTGCAAATGTCTGGATGAGGCCCTTGTGCTAATTGGAGATGACAGTAACGGAGACCTTCAATAGTTACAAACTAGCTTCTTTGTGGTGAAGGGCTTTATTTCTCACAGGCATGGCAAAAAGCCTACCATATCCCCTTATCCATGCAACAAAGCCACATTTAGGACAGCATCCTTTCATACTGATGACTTGTGACCCTGTTTATAAGGTCTAAATTCGGTAACTAGAACAGCCCGCAGCTATCTCAGCCACTTCATCGGTTATTCCACGAAAGAATCACAACCCTACCTGCAACTATCGAGTTGTGGTTTTGTGTGTAGGCGATTCCATGGTCGTGGCATCGCCTTTAAGTCTAATGTGTTGCTACATGGCAGCTACCTATGATGCATTTGTCAAATCAGCGGAAGTATGCGTATAGCCGATTTGCATAACAATCAGTTGACAATTAGTTTGATAGCAATGGGAATAAAAAAATTTTAGCGATGTTTGAAGTGCTTAAGAAACCCGAATGTGGCGAGTTGCATGATAAATACTTGCACATTTAGAATTGCATTTTTGTTGAGGGCTATTCAGATGTTTGTCACAAGCAATAAGAACTAGTTCATCTGCAAAGCTTACAATCTATGAATAAATCATTCTTTTTTCATTCTTAAAAAGGGAGAAGGAGGGATTTACTGAGAAGAAAAGACTTGCTATCTTATTGCGCACGTTAAGTACATTGGCCTCACAAATTGGAAGTCGACTTGTCCATCAATAACCTGGAAGAATATGCTCATTCTGGGATTTCGGTTCAGAGCAATTGTTCAACAAACTTGCTAAGGACGGTAGTGGAAATTGTCCACAGCTTCAGATGGATAATAGCTGATTGGATGCCAGACCACACCTGGGCTGCTCGTGAAAACTATCATAAGAACTCCATCACTACAGACTAGGATTTTGAAGCACCTAGGTGATTTATTTCACCTAGAGGGTCCATCCAATAATTAATATATCTACGAGAAAAACTCAGCGAGTTAATAAATTCAATGGAAAGCATAATGCGCTTCATGCTAGTTGATGATGAACCAGTTTTTCAAGTCGGACTACGGGAAGTACTTTGTGGACTTCGGATTCCTCATGAATTTCAGGAATACAAGCAATTACCCATTCCTCTCACGCGAGAAGCTACATATCAAGTTGATGTGCTGCTCTATAGTGTGGGTAAATCCTGTCACAAGCATACCCCTTTGCTAAACCAATTCCGGAAGTATAACCAAAGTATAAAAATTATTCTCTTATCCACTTCCCCTAGTAGAACACAGCTGAAGGCAGCATCAGAGTTCGGCGTTCACGGATACATTTCCAAAAACGCTTCAGTTGATGCGTTTTTGGATCTGGTCGCGCGAGTACTAACAGTGGATACAATTATCACATCAATCCCCAATCTCACCGAGTTAGAAGAAGCTGGTCTGGTTCATTTGAGAGCTGACGAAAATACTGTGAAACTGACCCAAAATGAAGTATCCATATTGCATGCTATTGCTGAGGGTGCAAGAACGGACGAAATTGCTAAGAAACATCATTGGAGCTATTCCAAAACAAAAAAGTGCATACAACAAGTCCTCCAAAAGATGCAAGCCCCTTCAAGACCTTTGGCAGTGGTCAAGGCACTTCACCAGGGAATCATTTAGCTCTATTGCGATGATACAGATTGCTTTTGTGTTTTTCTAACTGTTTTTATTACTGCAACTATTTACCCTGATCTAGGACTAGAGCAAACCATAAATATTTCTATACATCAAGGAGTTCATCGTGAAAAAAACCAAATATGCTGTAGTGATTCTTTTGGCCACCTACCTTACGGCATGTGGGCCTTCCGCCGAAGAGATCAAGTCCATGACGGAGGCTGCGTACACCGACACGCCTATGCCGACCTCAACTCCTGAGCCGACGCCCACGCCTACTCCCATCCCATATGATCTGACCGTGAGTGTGCAGAATGTGGAGGGCAATGCCATCCCTGGGGCGACCATCATGTTCCCACAATCTGGTGTTGATCAGCCAATAACTGGTGATGAAGAGGGGCAGTTCTTCTGGAATAACCTCGAGGGGCCTGAGGTTTCGCTCATGGTTAGCGCGCAGGGATATGAGCCTGCAGAGAGCAGCGAATCAATTGAACGAGGAGCGAATGAGATGGTAGTAGCCCTTGAACGTGACCCTTACGGTTTATTGCCGGACCAAGCATGTAATCCTGATGAGAGTCTATTTGCTGTGTATGATTTCGAGAATCACACCGCGGTAGGTTGGCAGGAGATCGAATTTGGGGCACAGGGCTGGACTTTTGTCCCTGACCCAGAAGCAGAGGAAAACGCGGTTGTTCAATTACAAGGTTCTCCCGGAACAGAATTGGGGACGTTTCGAGGAGACCTGCCAGGCAACTATGCAATGCGCTTCCGTTTCCTGGCAGAAACGGCATTAGGATTGAGCATTTCTATTAGCCAGGTTGGGAACGAGCAAGGCGAATCTTTCTATCAGATCATATTGAGCCCGCCGGGGTCTGAAAATCCGCCAGAACTGCGGCGCGTCGAAATTCCGGTATCTAACATTCCGGTGCGAAACCTTTCAAGCTTCCAGACCGGTACCTGGAACACGCTGGAAGTAAGCCGCTATCAGGATACTCTAGAAATCTGGTTGAACAGCAATCTCGTAGCAAATTACCAGGATCCAATGCCTTTGGAATCCTCAGGCATTGGGGGTATAAGCATATTTCCGTACTCTGACCCCAGCACCGTGCTTTTTGATGATATGTCGATCTGCGAATTGAGCGCGCCATTTGCACCTCTCCAAGGGCCTGAAGAAAGTGAAGAAGAGGCCCAAGATGGATAGAAGGTGCATTAAAAATCATTGGCTTCTTAAATAGAGCGGCGTATCGTGCTGGCTATTCTCAATACACGGTTTACTGGCTCGAACTGCACATGCTAACAATGCTGTAGCAAAAGATAAACAGCAAGTTCTAAATATTATGAATATCGTATTCTCAATGAAATCATTTGTCGGTGATGTTGACGCGACCAACCGGGAACTCTCAACGGAGGATTTAAAAGAATTCTTTGGTATCTTTTTGGCTTACAAACGCCAAGTCAATGAAATGAATGAGCAGGTTATTATGATTGGTAACTCACTAAGTGAAGCGTTGGAGAAAGAGGGTATTACGCTAAGCGATCTGCCCGATTCGACACAAGAATAATCTCTTCCAAATATATAAGTAAAGATACACTATTGAATACTGCTTCTAGGAGCCCTACATGAATGCCAGCAATCAGTATCCTCCATTCCATTTGCAATTAGTTCTCGCACTATTGCTGTTCGTAGCATCCTGTGGCCCACAAAACAACTCCGAGTCTCCATCAAGTGATGCAAACCCAACTGGGACTTCTACACTTGGTCCAGCACAAGAAAATACAAATGAGAATACTCCCCTGGCCATTACACTGGCTGAAGTCGAATGGCAAAATGCGTCTACAAGTACTTGTACCGGAATTCCACAAGCGACTCTAAATCTTTGTATTAGCAACCCTGGAAGCGAAAACATGGAATTAAGCTCACTTCATTTTGTAATTCCAATATTCTCGTCATTACGCAATAATTCAGGTCTTTCCGAGAAGGGCATCATAATTGTCGATGGCATGCCCGGGGTTGGTGCCCTTAGCGAACTTGCTGAAAAGGGCATCATCATTGTCGATGGCAGGCCTAGTGTTGATGCCTTGAGCGAACTTGCTGAAAGGGGCATCATCATTGTCGATGGCATGCCCAGCGATGAAGTAATGTCCGATCTGGTAGCTAAAGGGATCATCATTGTCGATGGCAGGCCAGCAAATTCTGATGTTTCAAATAAAGGCATCATCATTGTTGATGGTCTGCCCAGCGATGAGGTCGTTTCTGATCTAGCAGCCAAGGGCATCATTATTGTCGATGGCATGCCCGGCGTTGATGCCTTGAGCGATCTAGCTGAGAAGGGCATCATCATTGTCGATGGTATGCCCAGCGACGAAGTTATTTCCGATCTGGTAGCCAATGGCATCATCATTGTCGATGGCAGGCCAGCAAATTCTGATGTTTCAAATAAAGGCATCATTATTGTTGATGGCATGCCCGGCGTTGAAGCCTTGAGTGATCTAGCTGAAAAGGGCATCATCATTGTCGATGGCATGCCCAGTGGATTTGAATTCGGTCAGGGAATGATGTCTATGTTGGGGGATGCTGGGTTTGGTGGAGGAAGCTTCCTATTTGGAGCATTGAATTTGTCAAGCTTCGGATTTCCAGCCTCGCTGAATCCTGGTTTTGAAGCCTGCCAGATGGTCGATCTGGGAGTAATCGCGCAACTTGTTTCAATAAACTCAGATCCTCAATTCGAAACGGAGATGAGGAGCATGAATTTGAAAGGAGCAAGTTCTTTGAGAATCTCTTTACCTGGAGTAGATGGCGATGATGTCTCCTCAATACCAGTTTTTGCTGGGGTCTCTTCTCCACCAATTGTGTGCACCTCAACCCCAACGCCCACCGCAACGCTACCCCCTACCTCTACAGCAACATTGGCTCCACTCTGGACTCTAACGCCAACGCCTACTGAAAAACCAGAACGGGATGATGGTGGCGGTGGCGACAGTGGTGGAAGTGGCGGCACCTGTCTCAATGCTTTGGGGCTCCCAGTTCCCTGCCCTTAACCTTCTGATAATTTACTGAAGGGCAGTCATACTTAATAACTCCATTATTTGGTTTATCTATATATTCTGACAATGCAGTTTCGATTTTGGTAACGTGGAAGCGTCAAAAACCCAAAGGATTTTGACACAAGCAATTAATTAACCCAAGTTACTAGTACATTTGTTCAACGAGCTTCAAAGCTCTTCTCTTGAAGAATCTAGAATTCTTGCTGTGAAAACTGAGCCATCTTGGTGAACCCCCTGGACATAAACGATTGAATCTTCACAAATGATAACAAAACCAATAATCATATGTTGAATAAATGGCAATAGAAACAAAAAATGAAACTTAGAGGACCAATGACTGCTAACAAAAACACCCCTAATCATCTTGGTTTGTTTCTATTTGTTTTGCTTCTGTCTAGTTGTAATTTGCCAGCTAGTATGATGCCAGCGAGCGGCTCAACGATGCTGCTAGAATCAGGGGGCTATCTACGCAGTCCAGAAGGCCTGGAACTCGGTGCCCCAGCAAACAGCCTCTCAACGGAGAGTATGCCAATTGAACTTGCCACCGCAAGCAATTATGAAGCCCCTTTTCCAGCTTTCCTGGAACCGGTCGGAAATTTGTACTCGATAGCTGTTCAGGATCGGGTGAATACTACGATCGATAAACCGTTGCTGCTTGGCTTACCCATTCCACCGAATGAAGATCCCGAAGGATTGTTAATTGCCGTTCAGATCAGCCTCAATGAGTTTCTCATTGAAGAAGATCCACAAACTGACCCCCAGAGCCAATTTGTATGGCAGGTCGTGTCCGGCTTCTATGATGAGGATCATCAACGATATCTCACCACCCTGGGCAGCATTCCGGCCAGCGGCTATAAGCTCGCACTTGTAAGAGAACTTGCCAGTACCGTGAGCAACTTTCAGGTCCCCGGTATGCCCGCTGCCCCGTTCAAAACCAACCCGACAGGGCATTCTGCTCAGGATGCACACTCAGAGCATTTCACCCTCCTTTGTGTAGGCTTTGAAGCTACGCCGAGCGACTGTTCTGGAGGGTCCTTGACTTCCATCCTGGATGCCCTGGAAGAAACCTACGCGCTATTTGTCACCGGCCAGGGATTTCAGGAACCATATATTCGGCGCCAGATCATTTCAGGGGAGTTAGGTGAAGAGCAGGTATCTGCTATGGTGGGACCTTATGAGGTCCAGATCCATAACCCTGCTACCCTCACAGCGGATGAAACCGTATGCAATGGGTCAATCAGGGGTTACTACGGAAGATTTTTGCAGCTAATTGTATTGTGCGGAGAAAATGCCAATATTGTTTCCAATATTGCACGTAGCAAAGACTTGCCGCATGAGTTCTTCCACGCTATCCAATTCGCATACCCAGGGATAGAAGCTCTCTTTAGTCGCGATACCATTGAAGCCAGTGCTGTAGTTGCCGAGCAGGCTGCTCTGGGGATATTGCGCGATAATGAGCGTTCGTTCCATATGATCGACGTTCCTCTGGCTCGTCAGAATGTTGCTCTGGGCGACCCTACTTCCTATCAACAACAAGATTTTTTCGTTTATCTGGGCCTCCGCTCAGGTCTGAATTTTCACGATCTGATGGAGCCGATCTTAGAAGCGGGGACCCAAAGGGGGGCTTTGGATCAAGCCTTGCGGTCGCAAGCGGCAGCGTATGGCGATCCGTTCTTTTCTCTCAAAGTAGCTTTCTGGGATTTCCTCAAGGATTACACTTTTGAGCACCAATATCCACTCCCCAACCATCCGTCCAGTATACCCTTGCCCGGCTGTGCAGCTCATATGGGAAAGTATATGCCCCAGCTTCTTACGGTTGAGGATCCCCGCCGCCTGGAAATCACTGAGATGATCATGCAGGTCCCGGCAATGGCCGGCGCGATGGTGCAAATCGATGTCAGAGATGCATCAACGGGCTGGACCTATGGGCTAGAAATTGATCTGGGCTCCTCTTCGAGCGAATTTCAACACAAAATCTATCCCATCACACGACAAACTGCTGGGAATTTTTGTGATGGCGCTATAGAAAATGAAGCTCACTTCGAGCGCACAATTGTGGGAGATGCAGATCCACTGGAACAAATATTTATACTTTACGGCAATACCGATTTTCAGGATCTTGTTGTAGCGACTACCGAACTTCGCACCCATAGCATTGAGATCATCAGCCACTTAGATGGGGACCAGGTCGCTGCGGATGAACTGGTCGAGTTACGTGCTGATCATTATGTTGTCAATTATGATGAGGATCCGGGATTTAAAGTTATTTGGCGCTTGGGAGGCCCTGAAGGCGAGTTGATTGGCGAAGAAAACATAATTGCGTACTCCTTTCCAGCAGGTGAGCATTTCGTCTATGTGGAATACGGCCTCGCATCTGCCTGGATCAACCTGTCATCAATCTCAACTGATCTGCAACCAGTTATTCCAACACGGACACCAATTCCTGAGGATTTAGAAACTATCACTCCAGACGCCGAAGGACCAATCGAGATAGTCACAACCACTCTTACTCCCACTTTTACAGCCGTTCCTGAGCCGGGCGGTTTGCTGGGATCCATAATCAAGGATATCAATGGCAACGGGGCTACCGACGGAGCAGATGATGGGATTGCAGGCGTAGATGTACATTTAACTCGCGGAAGCAACTGTGCAGTTCCTGGGCAGGAGGCTAGCACAATAACGAATGCTCAAGGTTTATTCGCATTTACTGGTTTGGAGACAGGAACCTATTGTGTCACCATAGACTACAGTACTCTCCCCAACATTGGCGGTTCCTGGGTCGCTGTTAATCAAGACAATTACGTATTCACAGTTGAATCAGGCCTGACTGGCACATTCGTCATTTTCCTGCAGCCAGTGGTTACATAGTGAACTACCAACTACTTTAGTAGTTGGCTTCTGACTTCTGCGTTCCAGCCTGCCTTTGATAACTGGCAGGTTTTACATGAACTCCATCAGCATTACTTTCCGCAGTCCCTGCGGTAGTTGTAGCTTGAATGTTCCGAGCAGCATTTACATCTCGGTCATGCACTGTGTCGCATTCTGGACAGTTCCACTCACGTACATGCAGCGGCATGGACTCCATTTCAGCACCACAGGCCGAGCAGGTCTTGCTGGAGGGATGTCAGCGATCTGCCGCCACCACTTCACAGCCATACCACGCCCCTTTATATTCCAGCGTCCGCACGAACTGCCCCAACCTGCATCTAAGATGTGCTTGGCCAGCCGCCGGTTGCGTACCATGCCCTTGATGTGCAGCGTTTCGACCGCGATCAGCCGGTACTCCTCGACCAGGCGGCGGCTAAGTTTGAGGCGCTGCCGCTCCCATCCGGCACTGCCTTTCTGTCTGCGAGACAGGCTTCTTTGCAGTCGCCGCAACCTGCCCTCGGCCCGTACCAGATGGCGTGGGTTGGCGATCTTCTGGCCATCCGAGCAAGCCAGGAAGGACCGCAGCCCCAGGCCAACCCCAACTGCTTTGCCCTTGTATTCCGGGTCAGGAAGCTCCAGTTCCACCTGGAAGGAGGCATAGTAGCGATTGCCCTTGGTTCTCGATATGGTCACGTTCTTGATCCTTCCTTCCAGGGAGCGATGGAACACGGTCTTGACCCAGCCCACCTTGGGCAGGTAGCTGCGTCTTGCTGCCAGGTCCACCTTGACCCGCTGCGGATAGCGGATCGACTGTCTATGGCGGCGAGATCGAAAGCGGGGATAGCGCGCACGTCCTTCAAAGAAGTTCTTGAAAGCCCGATCCAGGTCTTTGAGCTTCTGCTGCAGCACCTGGCTGTCGGCTTCCTGCAACCAGAGATGAGCGGGGTGGCGTTTGAGGATGGCCAGCTGGCCAGTTGTGTCTGCGTAGGAAAGACCTGCTTTGGTTTGTGTGTTGTGCTCTCGTCTGACCGCCAGAAAATGGTTGTAGATATAGCGGCTATGCCCGAACTGCACGGCCAGGGCCTGCTGTTGGGTAGTATTGGGATATAGCCGGAACTTGTAGGCTTTGCGGATCCACATGCTCATTGCCCTTTTTGATCCGCAATATACCGCCGCACTGCTTTCTCAGAGATGTGCCCCACACTTTCACAATAATAGCTGCGCGTCCAGAGTGTTGGCAACTTGCTGCGCAATTGAGGAAACTCACTGCGCAGATGGCGAGAGGTGTAGCCCTTGAGTTGCTGAACGACCCAATGGGGGGCTGCTCCTGGACCGGCCTTGACGAACAGGTGCACATGATCCGGCATGATCTCCATCTGCTCGATGGACACCTGGATCTCTGCGGCTTTTTCCATTAGGAGGGCTCTAATCGCGTTTCGATCTCGTCGCGCAACACAGGTCGGCGGTATTTTGGGCACCAGATGAGATGATAGCCAAGATTAAACACACTTGTGTATGAAACCTACCACCGTTTATGAGACATATGTTCTAGTATTGCACCATATACAGATGTCATCTGTATATGGTGTTGCCTTTCTGCCTGACATCCGCTCAAGGTGTTCTTATTGCGCCGCCTCACAGCCCACCACTGAAGTAGTGGGCTTTCCCGGCGGCCTGGCGTAAACTTTTCCGGTTGTCAAATCACGGGGAACAGCAGCAGTGTAGACATACGCGAGAACAGTGCGGTGACTATGGAAAACTGCTCTATCTTTAAGAACAATTGGTGGGGAGTTCTGATTATGCAAGAAAGCACTGCCCGGTTGATCAAATGTGATATCAAGGAGGATCAAAACAACGCCTTTAAGGATCTGAGTTGCACTGTAGAGATCAAATCATAAGGCGAAACTTCTGGCTGCCAAGCACTGAGAGATGAAGGTTTAGCTTTCTAATTTGGGTATGTAGACTTTTTGGAACGGCGCATGAGCCTGACCTAGGAGCAGTCCGAAGCGCTCGGGATTTCTGTGGGTGCTTTGGGCCCTGGCGCGCCTGACCAGGCTAAATCAATAGAACTGATCACAAAGTATCAAGCCATTCTAAATCAGCGCCTGACCGATCGCACCCCGGATCAGCCCAAAGCGAGCAAAGGTCAGTGCGATGAGATCAGTCAAATATTATTTGGAGCGACTCTGGTATCGGCGCCCAACCTGGAACAGAAGGCAAAAAATAAATATTCTGCGGCCGGTTGTTCATGAGTGGTATGCAACGATTCGTCTCTCTCACTTCGTTTGCCCTTTGCCTGGGCTTGACTTCTCTCGCCTGTGGAGCAGCATCAGACTTGACGAAAGCCCCCATAGAAGAGGCTACCTCTCTGGATGATCACGAAACCAGTGAGCCCGCTTCGTCGGGTCTCTTCTTTGACCTAGATGGCATTGAAGAAATTGAAATCCTCACCCCCACAGAGGGCGTAGGGCTGAAACCTTTGTTTGAATGGCGGCCGGTGACTGGAGCTACAAACTATTTGCTGGTTCTTCAAGATGCCTTAGAGCAAACCTATTGGACATGGCGCGGTTCTTCCACCAGTATTTACCTTGGCGGTGTGGCTACAGCTCCCCCTGAAGATGCTGCCGGACCTGTCCTTCAGACGGATATGACCTGGGCGGTTGTGGCTCTAGATGCTGGAGACAACGTGATTGCCAGTAGCCGGCTGCGCTCCATTTCTCCATAATTTCTAACTATGTGCAGATGCAATAAAATCATACAGATGCTTTCCTCTATTTGAACAGATCGTTTTGGGTAAGAAATATTGCAATTAGCGGGGTTTGGTATCCCTGTTACTGAGCCTCGATCCAAGAACAGGGGGCCAATGGCGCATGATCAACTTGATAGGCCATTTGCTTATGTACTGGCCCTTCATGGGAAGTAGGGGATATCGGTAGGAGGTTTTTTGGGCGGCTTTTCAGTTGGCCCAGGTGTATCTGGATCGTCAGATTGCCCATCCCCTGACCCGTCACTCTCGCGATCATTGGCGCCAGGTATTTCCGAAGGGGCTAGTTCCAAGGGAACGTCAATGGCAATATTGTGCAGAACTTCGTTATCCTCACCATAGATGAATAGCTCCGTCTTCAAGCCCTCTGCAAGCTTGGGACCACGACAGAAGAGTCGCCCCGGGTAGTCTGTGTCCTTTGTACACACAAACTCGCGCTGAGCTACTTTGGCAAGGTAACTATCTTCTTCTGCACCAGGGCAGACCACATTGATGATCATCTCTCCGGATGACAAAAAGCTGATCCCCAGAACTTCCAAACAGAATGGGAACGGCGTTGGTGTGGCCGTGAGGAACCCTGGGAAAGCATTGCTGGTGGTCACAAAGGTCGGCTCTACAGGTATAGCCGTGCTACTGGGGCGGATTTGCGCGGCGGCAGCAGGATCCTCTTCGGGAGCCTGGTTGATACGCGTAAGCCCAACAACACTGAAAAATATGAGTAAAGCTGCTCCCCCCGCCATGGTCAGCACCGTGAGCAAACGTGCTGGCCAGCTTGGTCGCTGTGAGTCTGGCACATTGCTCCCCATCCCCATTCTGCGATAGATGCGTTCCCTAAGCCCGCTGGGTGGCAAGACCGGGAAAACGGAGGCGAAGATGTTGGCAACCTGCAACAGGTTGTTGCGCCGTTCCTGGCATTGCTCACAATGCTTTAGGTGACGTTTGAGGCTGCGCTCCCTTTCACCCAGTGGTTCATCATCGTGCAGATCGTGTACTAACTCTGCAAATTCCACACAGTCACCGGTTGGCTCCACCAGCAACAATTGAATGCCATAGGCCTGGCTAAACATTTCCCGGGCGCGGTGCGCCAATACCTTGGCATTGCTGAGTGTGATCTCCATGATCTCGGCGATTTCCTGGTATGGGAAAGCGTACATCTCGCGAAAAACCAGGATATTGCGGTAGCGCTCTGGGAGTTGTTGTAAGGTTGTGCGAACGTAGGCTCCGATTTCTTCGCTCATGATTTGTTTTTCAGGGTTCCGCTTTGATGAGGGAATCCTGCCTTCTTCTTCTAAAACCGCTTCGCCGCGGCCCCTGCGGGCAGCATCTATTGCCAGGTTGTGGGTCATGCGGAAGATCCACGACCGGAAATTCCAGGGTGGGCCCAATGTGTCGATCTTCTCATAGGCGCGCACAAAGGCTTCCTGGGTGAGCTCTTCGGCCTGGCTGGATTGGTTGGTAAGACTGAGGGCGAAGTTGTACACAGCCTGGAAATAGGTCTCGAACAAAGCGGCAAAGGCCTGCTGGTTCCCTTCTGCAGCCTGTTGGGCCAGTTGAGCATCCGATATCATCACGTTTGACATCAGTAGATCACCATTGAATGATGGTTAGCAATTGCATAAGGCCATGCAGTTCCAGTATATTGGATTTACTGTGAAGTTTCAAACTTGGTATAGACAGAGCAGAAAAAGTGCTCAACGGACAAATTCACCGATTCTATTCAGTATTTTTTGCAAGCATGGGATTCTCCAAGTTCGGGCAACGTACATTTTCTAAGGTTATTTTACGGCCGGTAGCCAAATTCAAGATTGTCATATACATAAGGGCACAAGCCATTGTAGGACTCGGACTCTTCTAAACTGAATTCCTCTGAGTACCTTCGCAGACTGGCTTCTTCCGCCATAGCCTGGTTGCAAGTTGGAGTGTAATAGTGATCCTCCACCCCATTTGGGCCAAAGGGGTGTAAAAATTCATGCACTATAGATGAAGCCGTGAAATAAGTTGGGGTAGAAGCATACAGATTATCAACTGCGTTGCAGCACATTGAATAACCGTTGTTCTCCACACAGGCCACACCATCCAGATTGCGGCATTCGCCGTTGAAGGAGCTGGCTTGAACCGGGGCGTCCACCTCCTCGTCACCGTATCCACACGCCGCGTAACGGTGGCCGAAATGGTTGATCGCAACATAGATCTGATTATCACCATAGGTTGAGGAAACATACTCGTTTACAAATCCTGCCGGTGCCGGGAGTGTGAGGAAATAGCCGCCATAGGAACGCGCCGTATTCTCGTCACCAAACGAAAAAATCAGGATGCCATTGGGCAGGTTCTCGGGGTGGGTGGCAATATAGTCACTCGCCAAATCAATGACTCTGCTGTCTGGAGTGATTTCTACAAAGTCAACCATTGTAAACCCAATGCCAGTCTGATCCAGTAGTATCTGATCGGCCTCGGCAACCACCCTGTGGGCTTGCTCGCGACTGACCAGTTCGGAACTCAGGTCTACGATTACAGCAAGCTTGAACACTCCTATTGGTTGGATGGAGGCATTTGGAGACGGTGCCGCCTGCGACCCGGCCGGAGTCGATAATAGGGTTTCGCCGGGTAGTTCAGAAGGGAGCTGCTCCAATGAAGGTGCTTCAAGGACTTCTGTGGTTGCTAGCCCAATAGTCTCGTTGTGTGACGTAGCGACACCTACCGAGAGATTGCATGCCAGGGCAAGCAAACTGATGAGGAGAACAGAACGAAGTAATAGGAAAGGATGCCGAATCCTTAGACCAACCACCTCTTCCTGTGATCCAAGAAGTTTTTGCCCTTGCGATTTGAACCCATTTATAGTTCTTGATAAATCTAAGGTGTTCATCATCTTCGTCCAGTCATTCATTAATCACTATTTTGCGCGGGCGTTGATGCAGCCATCTCCACAGCCTTGGTGAGGATCTGTGCTATCTGATCGTGGATCTCCACCAGCGGCGTCCCGTCTTTGCCCCATACATTCGCCAGGAAGGTATCATCAAAGCGTGCCTCGCTATTTGCGACAGTGAGATCGACGTGAGGGAGTGCGAGCAACACGGGACCGATATCTACTCCCAGCAAGAATTGTTGTGCTGCACCCGCGTCAGTGCCCAGGATGGTAAAGCGATTATCTAATGCAGCATCACCTGTCTCTATTGGGGTATCAAAATGCGCTTTCCAATCGTACGTATGCCGGTCCAGCGCACGACTGGCTTTAGCTGCCAGTGATGAATCAGCAATCCCGGCTTCAATGACCTGCAGGCCGAAGCTGGATGGCACCGGTATTTCACAGGTCCAATAGGCAGAGGATTGTGATTTGCCAAAGCTGCTTTTGACATGCATGCGGTAATGGATCTCGTGCCCACTGTACGTACGGACGTAGTGCGTGCCCACGCTCCCCCGACCATAACGCGTGGCGCCCTGAGAGCGATAGCCAAGTTGCTGCCAGGCTGCATTTTTGCTTTCACGGCGCGAAAGGCGAATAAACAGGCGAGCAAAAACGATCAGGGCGATTATCCCTCCCATGCCCACGGTCAATGCAAGTCCACCGAGCACAATCGGGTTCTGGGTGATCAAGTTGATTATTTCTTCGGGTCCCATGTCTTCCTCCGTAAATTGCAGTAGTTCAGTATGGTCTTTCCTGCATGGGGGGTATTTAGCCCCACCCTGCAGGAAGTTTTGCTAAGGGATGTTCACGTCAAAGCCACTTCCAGGACAAGCGTCCAGATTGGAGGTATCACAAGTAGCATTCCCCAGGCTGTCCACTGCCACGATGCGGAAGGTGTAGCTGCCTGCGGAAAGCGCACCGATGTTCAGCGAGTAGCTGTTGCCGCCCCCGAGCTTCATGGTGCCCGCTGATTGATAGGCTCCTTTGCCAACCCTGTAGTAGAGTGTGACGCTGGCAACTCCAGAGAGATCATTGACCGCAGCTGTGATGGTCACCGGGGTGGTGGTGAGCGCCGGGTTGGGCGAAGCGGCGGGGCCAGAGACCTTCGGCGGATCCGTTTCCGGTCCAGGTGTTGGGGGAGGGGCATCTTCTGAGGCTGGGTCCTCAACGACAGGCGGCGGTGCAAAGGTCGGCTCCGGTGTGGGTTTGAAGGGCACCAGGAACTGGCCTTCGAAGATGATTTCGAAGTCCCCATCGAGCACACGGATGACAGCCTGGCTGCCGGGGTTTGTGAGGTCCCCGGTGCAGAACAGGCGTCCCGGGTACGCTGCGTCCGTCTTGCAGAGGTAGCCAATTGCATCAGGCGCCTCCACAGTAGCTGTGTATTCACCGTCAACCACTTCTGGGCAGCCGATGTTGACCAGCAGTTGGCCATTTTCCAGGATGCTCACACCGCGGATCGAGTCGCAGTGAAAGAGCGGGCCCGTTTCAGCAATGCTTTGTAGCTCTTCACTGGGCACAACCTGGCTATGGACACGGTCGGGCAGACAAAGCGGCAGGTACAGGTCACCTCCAACGCCTGCCAGCGCTTCCGCCACAACCTGCCAGAGAATAGGAATACCAAAGTTGGCCGGGTTGAGCCCCACCGAGACCAGGCTGAGTGTGGTCTGTTCGGTGACGATTTCGTGGGGAATCCCCGCTCTGTCCCAGATCGTGATGCGGAAGCGGGTGTGTGGTGGCAAGGTGACGTTGCTGGGCACCTGGATGTGGATGAGTATGACGCTGAGTTCACCTGACGGACTGGTCGACATACTTGCTGAGGTTTTGAAGTAAGCATCGCAGTAGGTGGCTTGATATTCATCGGATGCACTCAGCCAACCGACCAGGCTGTCGGGGGCAGTTTCAGCAACGACCACGTTCTCGGTCTCAACCTGTAGCTGGGTCGCTGGGGAAAAGTTGACCATAGCTACGTAGCCGGCAGCGACCCCCAGCCCTAGCACTCCCCCCAACGCTGCTCCCGTTAGTGTAGTGATGACGAAGCCGACGCCCGATGCGCCCACTCGGCTGGCCAGGAAACCACTCAACCCGGCACCGCCAAGGGCCATGGTTGTGATGATCACTCCCATGCCGAGCAGTTGGCCGAAGGAACCGGAACTGCCACCCAGCGCCTGACCCACCTGGGCCGGGCCTTCGATGCCGGATTGCATGAATTCACAGCCCTGGCTATTTTCGAAGATCAAACGGTCGTTGTTGAACACGCCAAGAGGGTCAAGGGACGCCCGATCATAAGTGAACTCCAGTACACAAAGGTTGTTGCTGCGATCCACTTCATTAGGGTCATTTTGCGAGTTGACCAGAAACTCCAGGCGTATCGCAGCGCCGTTGTGAGGGCGGGGGTCAAAGTCATAGATATAGTGGGAAGTCATGGAAATCGCTGCGGAATCTCCTGCATTGCGCAGACGTTCGCTTTGTACAATCTGCTCCCCATCCACAAACAAGGTCCCCTGGTTGTAGTATTCCAGCATGTGTAAAGGCGGGCAGGCAATGTCCGCCGTATCGTAGAGAGTGATTTCCAGCCGCCTGGCAGCCCTGTCAAAATCGGCGATGACCGTGCCAACATCGACGTCAGCATTCGCTTCAATACTGGGCAAGTAAGCCGCAGCCCAATTGTTGGAAGTGTTCTCTTCATCCAGCAATCCGCCAGGAAGTACGGCGAGCATTCCGCTCGGGGCGCAGGCCATACTTTCCGCGTAGGCAGGAGTAGGGAATTCACTGTAGGGGATGAACCCGTTCATATTGTCGTGATCGGGTGCAAACTCTTGCCCGGACAGATCGACGATGCGTACACTGTTTCGGGCGTCGGCCAGGCCCTGCGTGCCAAGATCACCGCCTACATTGGCGACCTGGTATTGGAACCAGACACCGCAAAGTTCAGAATCATATTCACAATTGGGCCCGTCCCACCTGGTCAGGGAAAACTCGGGGATTACCCAATCTGGTGTGACAAGATATTCGTCAGTGTAGCCATCGCAGTCGTTGTCCACACCATCCAGGTATTCGGCAGTGCCTGGATTTATAGCGCCAATGAGATCATTGCAATCCCCTTCTCCCACGGTCCAGCCATCGGCGTCGAAGTCCTCATCGTCTGGGTCTGGAAAATCGAAACCCTCATCCACCAGACGGTCACAATCATCATCCAGGCCATTGTCTGCTTCGGTTTGACCGGGAAATATGCTGGCATCATACTCGTTGCAATCGCCCTGATTTTGTGAAAAGCCATCGCCGTCCTGGTCCATATCATAAGCTCCCCATTCAGTCAGGAGTCCGGCATCTCCTTCAAGAGGACGCCAGCCGGGGATCGGGCCGCTGCCCCACTCACCGCCTGTGCAGTCGTTGTCCAGCCCATCACCCTGGATCTCCTCAGCCAATGGATGCACAAACGGGTTCATATCATGGCAGTCCTCTGGCGGATAGAAGCCATCGCCGTCCTCATCCTGGGCAGGGTCATAAATAGCCCCCTGTGGGGCATTGGGATAGAGAAATGTGGTTAGGCTGGTGTTGTTGCTTTCGTTGTGTTCCTCAACTTCACCGCCAAGCGCTGCATTTCCAGCGGGGCCAATGTACTCCGCGAGATCGGCTGTAGCCAGTAAATAGATAAGCCCACGGTCTGGGTAGCCCTCCAACCAGCTTGTGTAGGATGTTGGAAGCGTGTCAGGCACAAGATAGGAGAAATCGAAGGGCGGGCTAGTGAGGGTTGCACTCGCCCCCGGGTCCAGACTGGTGACCTCGTCGATCACAAGCGGTGGAAGGGGTTCAAAATCAAGGAATTCGCCGCCATCCAGGAAACGCCCAATGCTCACGGACACAAAAAAGTGCCCGGCGGTAGTCCCACCTATGTTGGTGACAACGGTTGTAACCTGCCAAGTATCGCCGGCCTGATAACCGGCCTGAGAACTGGTCAATTCCGTGATCACCAGGTCCGGCAAGAGACTGATCGCTGCGTTTGTTTGCTGCTCTGCGAAGAGGGCCGGGTTAATGACTGAAGGTCCCATAGCGTTGGCAGTTGGTAAAGGTGTTGGGGTCGGCGTTTCTACCGATTGCCTTGCTGCAGCCGTTGACCTGTGCGGCAGCAGGGAAAGTAGTAGTACCGTCAAAATGGAAAGGCCTCCAAGGATATAAAATCGGTTGTTCCTCTTGTGTAAGTTTCTCATCATGCACCTCTTGCACCTGTTGGTTTCAGCCACATAACGAAGAAAGGGCAAAAAGGTTACACTTTTTCTTTGATAGCTCAGAGACTTTAGTACTGCTCAACTTTGGAGGTATGCTTGTTGTGCCTGGCACAATCCTGATAACTTTTTCCTACTTGAGTCGTTATAACTAATAGGGACGTGTGTGTTCATTCGTTGCCCATGTCCTGTAAGGAGAGAGAGATGAGTAATCCAGTCAGATCATTCACTTTATTCACCGGGTTGCTGGCCGTGCTGTTGTTGAGCGCCTGCACCCTGCCAACCCCCACTCCTATCATTCCTCTGCCCGTCCCAGATGGGATCGAGCTACCACCTCTCCCGCTCACAGGACCCATTGCCTGCACAGAAGGAGATCTGATCGCGGCCATCAATGCGGCCAACAGCACTCCAGCCCACGACACCATCATCCTGGCGCCAGGGTGTGTCATCACACTAACGACTATCGACAACAACAATGGGGGACGGGGTGACAACGGTACGCCGGTCATCCGCACGCCCATCACCATCCAAGGTGGTGTGAGCAGCGCCATCCAGCGCGACGCGACAGCCGGCACGCCCGCCTTTCGCATCTTTTTCGTGGCCGGCGGCGCAGAATTGACCCTCGATCACCTCAACATCCTCAACGGGACGGCTTCGGACGGCGCCGGCATCTACAACGATGGCGGCCATGTCATCATTCGAAACGCCCTGATGAGCGACCATGCTGCCACCAACAACGGTGGCGCTGTGATGAATAATGGCGGCAATCTGGAAGTTGGCGCGATCAGCTTCATCACAGACAACCAGGCCCTCAATGGTGGCGGCATTTATAACGCAGCCGGCATCTTCACAGGCGACAATCTGGTGCTAACCGCCAATGTGGTCACGGGCAACGGTGGCGGTCTGTATAACGACGGGCCTGGCGTCAGTGCCAGCTTGATGGGTGTCAATTTCTTCGAGAACGAGGCTGACCTGGGTGGTGGGATCTACAATAATCTGGGAACGATCAATGCTAGTAGCAACCAGATCGTTGACAACAGTGCGCGGCTGGGCGGGGGTGTCTTCAATGATGGAACGTTCACGGGTCAATCGCAATGGTATTGGATGAACCGGGCAGGAGGGCGTGGGGGAGGCCTTTTAAATGAAGGCCAGGCCACTATTACTCATAGTTTGTTCGAATGGAACACCGCAGTGGAGACCGGGGCCGGCATTGAGAACAGCGGGGAGCTCAGTCTCAGCAACAGCACGCTCTCGGGCAATATCACGGCCATATTGAGCGGAGCCGCCATCTTGAACGGAGGTACGCTCGTGCTTGATTACGTCACTATTGCGGAAAATTCAGGGGTAACGGGCGGGGGTGGAGCCCTGTTCACAGGCCCGGCGACGGTGACCATCAGCAACTCGATCATCGCTAACAATTCCGGAGGCGATTGCAGCCTGCCTGCCGTGGGCACAACGATTCTGAAAACCAACTTGGACAGCGACGGCTCCTGCCCTGGATTTAGCCTCAGTGGCGTATTGCCGATGTTAGGCCCATTGGCAGACAACGGTGGCTACCCCAAGACACACGCACTGCTGCCGGGCAGTCCTGCATTGGATTCAGCCACTGGCGACTGCCTCCCCGATGACCAGCGCGGCTTGCCGCGTCCAGGCGGCGCGGCCTGTGATATTGGGGCTTATGAGGCTCAATTGCCTGCACTGGTCCCTGGGTTGCCGGAGCCCGGCTCGCCGCTCATTGCTCTAGTCACAGAAAATGCTCGCTGCCGCAGTGGCCCCGGTTTTGGATATCCCGACTTTGACTTCTTCAGTGCTGGAGATCAATTGACGGTGGAGGGTCGCAGTGCGGACAGCCAATGGTTGTATGTCAAGAGCCTCAACCACGAGGGTAATTGCTACGTTGGTGCTGGAGTAGTTGAGTTGGATGCAGAGCCTGAAGTATTGGAGGCTCTCCCTGTACCTGTGCCACCACCACTGCCCACGCCAGCGCCCACACCGACATCTGCGCTTGAGCAACCTGACAGCGATGGTGGAGACGATGGCGGACAGCCACCGCCCAACGAATCATCCAATCCACCTGCTGAGCCTGGCAATCTGTATATCCAGCAGCAGGTGTGCACTTCACAGGAATACTCGGTGGCGCTGGTCTGGTCTGATGTAGCTGACAACGAAGATGGCTATCGCGTCTACCGCAATGGGCAATTGATCGCCACACTGGGAGCAAACACTCAGAGTTATACCGACAATCCACCCTATGGTGGTCCGTATACATACTCGGTTGAGGCCTTCAACAGCACAGGAGCAAACAATGCCGAGGTGCAGGAGGCTGGCTGCATTACCTAGCTGAGAATAATTGAGGAGCAGACATCAAAGCAACTATTCGCCGATCTGGATGGCGACTTTTCACCTGCTCTTCTTCTTTTGCTCACCTCCCATTTGTAGAAGTGCACACAATGAGGAACAATTGAGTGTTCCATTTGGTGTGCAAGGGAAAAGTGGATGGATCCATCTTGAGTATAATGGTTTTAGACTTTCCGATTTTGCCTGAATAGAGGGACCTATGTGATCTGTGTGTGCCAGTACCGGCAAGCTCACTCATAGATATAGTATAGCATTCACATGTTTGAAGCGACGGTACGATTTCATTATAAAGGGCTCCCTCTGTGCGGCTACATAAAGTATCCGCTGCGTTTATGGCAACTTCAAATTAACCTCAAGGACGGGCTCATTCGAGTGGAGCGAAATCGTTCAATATGTAATGAAGCAGAGCAGCATTTCAAGAGGAAGACTCTGGCAAAAAATCGCAAAAGCATGGTACTTTTCACACAAAGGCAGATCATTCTAGATCCGTTGCATGCCACCAGGAGGAGCTCAGTTCACATAGCCAATCCGCGCATAAGTGTGATGCAGTCCGCCCAACACTGGCCTGGTGATGACTTTGCCTGCTGACCGGCCGGAGTGCGAGAAGCTGTTCTCAAGCCTGGCCGGAATACGCTGTTGAATACCCTGATGTGGTCTTGAGCGATTGTAGTAGCCCATGTACTCCGCCACAACTTTCCGTAAATGCCCTTGGTGCAGGATGAACATGTGGTCCAAACACTCGCGTTTCAAGCTGCCGATAAAACGTTCGCAAATGGCATTGGCCTTGGGCGCTTGAAAGGGCGTCACCAGCTGCTTGATGTTCGAGGCAGCGGCCAGGGCTGAGAACAGAGCAGCAAACTTCCTGTCACGGTCATGGATGAGAAACCTGGGAGCCTTTCCCCAGGGCGTGGCTTCTCTCAGTTGCTGGGATGTCCAGGTATCAGTGGGATGAGCAGTTACACCATAATGAAGAAACGCTGTATGCAACCAACGAGGACCGGCGGGCAGAATTTCCTTCGGATTAGAGCGGGTTAGCGGAAAACCAATAGTGCTGGCGAAAGCTTAATTAATCCAAGTTGCCACCTAGTTAGAAGACGTAAAATATGCCAGCTATTCATCTTGTCCTATAATATACATTGTGAATTCAATGGAAAACCCTGGAGTCAGCAGTCGGAAGATAGTATGGATCGTGGGGGCTATTGCTTTTTTAACCGTGCTAATCTTTGTTTACTTCAATTTACCTGATGCGAGCCCCCCATCAACTCAGGCAATTCCTACACCACTCAACGCCATATTGTGGTCTGATGCGATCAGTTATACGGGGAAGATCAAAACAGTGTGTGGGATGATCGTTGGCATCAGAGTGCATGAAAATCCACACGATCTTGATGATGACCCATTGCCTGTATCCTTAGACATGGGTAATGAATATCCTACGAAGGATAGGTTTTCGATCATTTTTTATCCTAACGTCCAACAAGCATACGGCTTTGAACCTGGGATCCGAAGCTATATAGATAATGAAATTTGTATCACCGGTTTTATTTCACGTTTCGGGGAAATACCACAGATCGAAGTGGATTCTTCTACAGAGATCTCGATATTTCCTTCCAGCTTCTAGGAAGACGCCATCTAAAGCCGAAGGTACATTTCGCATAGAACTAACCCAGTGAACGCTTGTCCAAGAAGCGTGGTGAATGTACCGCCACCTGAAAGGATGATTCGTTCTTCATATTGTTGATCCAATTGCGAAGGCGATAGACTTGCTATCGATATCAATTTCCCATTCCAATATTGAATGTACATTATCATTTCAGTCATCTGAAAGGCTTTGTTGCATTGATCAAAGAAAGAAGAGGGGCACTCGGGGTGCAGCACGTTTTTGACAGTTGGCTGGCAAAGCCTGAGGAACGGTCCCCAAAAAGCGCTCTCAGCGCGGCCAGGTCAAGGTTTTTGATCTCAAGCCCCATACTGATAGGCAGACCAGAAGTAGTAACACCATTCACTTTCTGGTCTACTCTTTTTCTGTACTTACTGCCTAGTATCCGTAACAGGTCAGGCCATCTGTGCCTACAATGTTAATAATTTATTGATTCACTCCTAACCGTATAGCCAAGCAGAAGTAGAAGTCCGTCTGCAAAGAGGGCTTAATTCCACACCGCACCCTAACGGGAACTATTTAGCAATTATGGCGTTGTATCAATAACCACTATCAATTGAACGAAATTTTGCTTATTGAGAGAGGAGCTATTCAATGCACACAGTGAACTGAAAACTGGAAATATTGTTTTTGCCATGGCATCAATAGCCGTGGCCAGTTCTTCATGGACCGCGGGTCTCCAGATGGTCGGCATACTTTGTTAGAACCCATGGCAGATGAACTAGAGCCCATCTCAATTGATTGAGTAAGGAGAGATCGATATGAACCGAATTCTGCCCGTACTCTGGCTGCTTCCCATCATCGGAATAGCCGCGTGCCAATCAGCCCTTATAATGAGTGAGCCAGATGGGATTCGAGAGACGCCTGTGCCTCTACAGGACCATACCGGTATTTTAGAAGAAATTCATAGTGAATGTTTCATTAGCGTTGATATCGAAATTTGGGAAGACGCCAATGCGAATGGCATTCGTGAAGGGGGCGAAAGACCAATATCTGGTGTAGAGGTGGGATTTTATCGATCATACAACCCGAGTATACCGGAAATCACCGATACCTCTCAGGCTGGCCATGCCATGCTTGACTTCATTATCGGCCGGGAGGATGACTGCGATCTCGCAGGGCATGAAGTGAAAATCATAGAGCTGCCCCCCGGGTATTTGGCCCCTGTCATTGACATAGATCTGGGAGATGTTGATAATGAATCACAAGGAGTTCAGATTTCGTTTGGATTGATCCCTGATTCTTCCGAGGGGCCGAATCTAGAAGAGGAACTACAGGCTGGTGAATGTTTCCGAAGCATACTCGTAGAAGTCTGGGAAGATAGCAATGGGAATGGCCTTTGGGATCAGGAGGAAGTGCCGGTCGAGGATATAAGCATAGGATTGCTCCCCCCTGGCTACAGGCTGAGTGAGCTAACGGGGGAAGACTTAGCATCGACCTCCGCGCAAGGAAAGGCTAATTTCGGCTTTTTTGTATTGGGCGATGGATGTGATTTGACTGGCTACAGGCTGCTCCTTCTGGCCACACCAGCAGGTTTTTGGTCTCCTGACAACCAAGTTGTTGATCTGGGTGAGATCGATACCGGCGCTGAGACTCTGAGATTTGCTTTCGCCTTGATACCTGACTAAGGCCCTTTTTATTGTAATTACGAGACAACGCTGGGAAAGCCCACGACATTAGTCATGGGCGGTGCGGAGCAACGCTATAAGTTCGCCTATGGTGAACGTCGGGATAAGAGGCGCTCCACGGTCAAGTAAGAATTGAATGTGCTACAATACCAGAACGCATGTTTCATAACCACTACAAACAGCAAACAGCCGCATGTGTAGCAGGGATAAAAGGGGTGCAGATCCGCAAAGCCTACAAGTTCCGGCTGTATCCCAATGCTACCCAACAGCAGGCCCTGGCCGTGGAGTTCGGGCATGCCCGCTTTGTCTACAACCATTTTCTGGCAGTCCGACGAGAGCACTACACACAAACCAAAGCAGGTCTTTCCTACGCAGACACAACTGGCCGGCTGGCCATCCTCAAACACCATCCCGCTCATCTCTGGTTGCAGGAGGCCGACAGCCAGGTGCTGCAGCAGAAGCTCAAAGACCTGGATCGGGCTTTCAAGAACTTCTTTGAAGGACGTGCGCGCTATCCCCGCTTTCGATCTCGCCGCCATAGACAGTCGATCCGCTATCCGCAGCGGGTCAAGGTGGACCTGGCAACAGGACGCAGCTACCTGCCCAAGGTCGGCTGGGTCAAGACCGTGTTCCATCGCTCCCTGGAAGGAAGGATCAAGAACGTGACCGTATCGAGAACCAAGAGCGGTCGCTATTATGCATCCTTCCAGGTGGAGCTGGAGATCCCTGACCCGACATACCGGGGCAAAGCAGTGGGGCTTGACCTGGGGCTGCGGGCCTTCCTGGCTTGCTCGGATGGCCAGAAGATCGCCAACCCGCGCTATCTGGTACAGGCCGAGCGCCGGCTGCGGCGTCTGCAAAGAAGCCTGTCTCGCAGGCAGAAAGGTAGCCGTGGATGGGAGGGGCAGCGCCTGAAGGTTGCCCGCCAGCACGAAAAGGTCGCAGACCAGCGCAGTGACTTCCAGCACAAGCTCAGCCATCGCCTGGTCGAGGAGCACCGCCTGATCGCGGTCGAAACGCTACACATCAAGGGCATGGTACGCAATCGGCGATTGGCCAGGCGCATCTCGGATGCCGGTTGGGGCCAATTCTTGCAGATGCTGGCCTACAAAGGGGACTGGTATGGCTGTGAGGTGGTGGCGGCAGATCGCTGGTATCCCTCCAGCAAGACTTGCTCGGTATGTGGGGTTGAGATGGAGACCATGCCGCTGCAGGTGCGCAATTGGAACTGCCCGAGCTGTGGCAGCCACCATGATCGGGATGTGAATGCCGCCAAAAACATTCTGAAACACACTACCGCAGGGACTGCGGAAAGGCGCAACCACAGGTTGCGACACGCTGATGGAGTTCATGTAAGACCTGCCAGCTATCAGATGCAGGCTGGAACGCAGAAGTCAGAAGCCAAATACTCTAGTAGTTGGTAGTTCACCCTCTTCTATGGTCATAGGTCCAAGATGATTTAGAGCGATCCAGCCTTCAAGGTTGTCCTTTTCGTCAAATTCCCAGAATACCGCTTGCCTACCCGTTAGATTTACATTGGTCCAACCATTCAGGGCTCCCATTATCAAAGCCACAGCCAATATAGCGATTCCTAGTATCCCGAACACCCGGAGCCAATTGAATTGCCACTTATTCTTAGACAGCTTGCTCTTGTCTGAGGAAACGCCTACTTGTACCTGGAGAATCTCATCATATCCTTCCCCACTTCGAATCTTCTCCACTAGATTCTTGGTTGCCTCAGACGGCGCTACCGCTAACTCATCCTGTAAAACTTTGCGGCAAGTTTCGTATTGGGTGAGTGCCGCACTGCGTTCTCCACGTAACGCCAAGATTAGCATCAACTGATAATGTGCTTTTTCACGCCATGGCTCTAATTCCAATTGCCGACGGGCAAAATCTTCGGCGGTTTCATACTCTCCCACTTCAACATATCCTTCTGTGAGTGTAGCCAGGGATTCTAATGCCCGGCGGTGCAACCATTCCTGTTTAATTATTGTCCACTCAAGGAAAGCCTGGCTACCTTCCAGCATAAACCCTTTTAGGAATGGACCGCGATACAACCCTATTGCCTGAGTGAGATCCTCCAAACAGTAAGCACAATTTGTGAGCTTCTCATGACTATGTGAGTCAACCGAATCCAGCGCGTCCTCGAAGGCCCATACATCCACCCAAACATCGGCCTCCCCGTTCAGGCGCAGCTCCTGTTTGTTAGCGATCACCACTTCCTGTTCCTTCTCTTCGATTGCCTGTCGCATCCGATGCAAACTGACCCGCAAATTGTTGCGCGCATGTTTCTCAGCCACATCTGGCCAAAATATGGCCCCCAGGCTTTCCCGGCGATGGGGCTGGTTCCTTTCAATCAATAAATACGCTAGCAAGGCACGCTCGCTGTCGGAACGAAATCCAACTTCCCGGTTTTCGCTCAATTCTGCCTGAAATGATCCCAACAAACGGATATGTAGGCTTTTGTTTTTCATGTAATTTCAAGTCAGGAAACTTGTTGGAAACGTTCTGGTAATCCTGTGGCAACGTATGTTTTGTATCTTTACCTAAACTTGCCACAGTACTCTAGGCCAATATAGATCAATGGAATTACAAGTATTGTAGCATTTTACGTTATCCCACTCAAAAGGATAAATTGGTCATATCAAGTGCAGTCCGATTATCTAGCCTATATGCTGCGCATGTGGAGGGTTGAAGAACAGGATCGAATTATACGGATTGCTTCATTGGAAAAGCCTGGCAGTGAGGAGCGCTTGAGTTTTTCCTCTATCAGCGACCTCTTGACCTTTATAAAAAATCAGACAGACCATGCTCCATTTTTGACACATCACCGCGCTGTGGAAAAGAAAGAAAAAGAAGATATCACTATCGAGATCACAATAACTATCAAGCCTCCTGGAGGCTCATGAACCATAGAATATTATGCAAATCGATAACGATCAACGGCAACAACTGATATATCCCTAAAAATGTTGGAAGTGGAACTTTTACACTATTCTGGCGTTGTATCAATAACCAATGCCAATTTAATCAGGTTTTGCTTGGTGAGAGAGGAGTGTTTCTATGAACGCAGCTAAAGGAAAAAGACTTGGCATAGTTGCAATTGCTATGGCATTAGCTGCCCTAGCTTGTTCTTCCTTGAACGCGGACGGCCAGGTGGTCGAACCTACAGTCGAGGAATCAGAAGGTATCTCGATTATTCCTGAAAACGAACCTACTCCCGAGGAAACAGCAACCAACTCAATTGATCCTCAAGTCGAACCTACACTTGAGGAAGCACTAGATATCTCCATTGTTCCCCAAAGTATCGATGGCCCACCAGTGAGTGGGCACTTGCAGATCGAGGCTGGGGGCCAATTGGAACTGAGGCTGGCGCGATTGGTTTGTTGTGTGTTTTTCGAATCGGTGGAGGCCAACGTCGCATGGTCACTGGTAGATGAGCCGCAAGATGCTGAGATCGACCCACAAAGCGGCCTACTCACTGTAGGCGAAGGCGTAACCAATGGGTCCACTTTCACCGTGATCGCTTCGGTCGCGTCAGGCCAGCAGGTCTTTGAAGAACAGGTTACGGTATTTGTCCTGGATGAGAACCCGCTTGTGGGCATTTGGACGGAAACTGCCCAACTCGCCTGCGAAGTATACGAAGAAATCACTGTGGAAGATCCGATCGGCGAACTCATTTTCTCCGCCGACGGCAGCATGAGTGTCACCTGGCAGCCCTTTGAGGCCTACATCGACTATGTCGGTGAGTACAAGTTAGGTGAGCAGGGTGCGATCACTTTTAATCCAAGGTCAGTTAATTACCAGCCTGGAAATATGGATAATGCTGGCACTTATCTGATCGATGAGCAAGGCCGTCTGGTGCTGCGCGATATCTGGTTGGGTGTGCCTCCGTATAGCTCCGCTGCGACAATCAACTGCGGGCACATTTTCACAAAATAAAGCAATGCCGCTGCCTTGATCCATTCCTGAATGTACACCAAGCAAATTGATAACAAATCCGCCCTTAAGACGTTGATTAACTAGAACTCACGAGAGAGAGGATCTATCCGATGCCCCCTATTTTCAGTAAAAAACTTGGCGTTGGCATCTTTATGCCAGCTTTTTTCCTTATGTCGCTGCTCCTGCTAATGACCAGTACAGGCTGTACGCTGCCAGAAGGCACGCTCACTGAAACAGATTGCACGGCAGATGCCTTTCTCGTGACGGTTGAATTGGATATTATCGATGGGGTCTGTGATGAGAACTGTTCATTAAGAGAAGCTGTTCTGGCAGCGAATGCTTGTCCTGGCCCAGATGTCATCATGTTGGAGAGCGCTTCCAATCATCAGTTAGCGGCGACCGGCCTGGGTGATGAGCGGGGGGATCTCAATATTCATGAAGATCTGACGATCGATGGAGGCGGCCGCGCTTCGACCATTATTGAAAGTTCGACCTTTCGGGTGTTTTCTATCGATCCAGGAGTGGATGTCACTATGCAGGGATTGACTATACAAGGGGGTCAATCAACCGGAGATGGCGGTGGCATCTTGAATGCAGGGAATCTCACCCTTGAGAATGTAGCCCTTTTGGATAATTCTGCCAGCGGCGATGGGGGTGGTGTTTCCAATTCCGGGATGCTCACGCTTACAAATGTTGTCGTTGATGGGAACCGTGCCTCCCGCGGCGGCGGCATCCTGAACACAGGGGTGGCCAACCTTTCAGGGGTGCAGATTACCAGCAACCAGGCCCTTCTGCCATTTCCTGCAAGCGACAGGCTCGCTATTCTTCCCGATACAGGCCGCTTTCATGATTGTGGCGGTGGAATTAACAATCAGGGAAGCATGACGATATCCTCTGAAAGTGTGATCAGCTACAATTATGCAGGTCTGGGAGGCGGGTTATGCAACGGCATCGGGGCGACAATGGAGATCAACGACTCTGAAATTTCCTGGAATCCCAATGATGGTGCCGGAGGGCTTGGCGATTTTCGCGCGGTCCGAGCCGGTGGAGGGATCGTCAATTATTCTAATTTGATAATTATGGATTCAATGATTTTAGGCAATGGCGCCACATACGCAGGGGGAATATATGGCCTGATGTCGGAAGGGGGCACAATTCGTCTGGAAAGGTCTGAGGTAAAAGACAATATTGCAAGGAGAGGTCATGGGGGCGGTGTGCTGATGCTGGGAGGAAACCTTGAGATATTACAGAGCTTGATTTCAGAAAACAGAGCCAGTTTAGATGGAGGGGGCCTGGCCATAAAGAGTCATTTCGGGCAAGCCATTACTCGAATGAATGTGACCATCACGCATTCTGCCATCTTTAATAATAGAGCCTCTCGCAATGGGGGTGGCATTGAACATCGCGGGGGCAATTCGGAAGTAGACAACATGCTTGAGTTAGTCAATGTGACCCTGAGTGGAAATACCGCCGTGGATGGCGCTGGCCTGCATGAGAGCAGCGGTGGATCAGGGACGACGCGCTTATGGCATGTGACCATCGCAGATAATACTGCATGCTTTAGTTGCGGTAGTGGGGCAGGCATCCATTATGATACCTTTGCAGGAACGGTTATTTTTAAGAGCACACTGGTAGCGGGTAATCATCCTTCCAGTGAATGCTCAATGGATCTGCCATCTTCGGTCAATGCGGTTTCTGAGGGCTACAACATTGACCGGTCGAATCTCTGTCGTATGATTGGCGGGCCACGAGATTTTCAACGAGCGTCTGACAGTGTGAACTTTTCAGTGCTGACAGAGGTTAATGGCACTTTTGTCCATGAGCTTTTCCCAAGCAATCCAGCAGTGGATTGGATAAATGATGGTGGAGAGTGCGCTGCAGATGACCAGCGCGGCCAAATCCGGCCAGCAGGCGTAGGATGTGATGTCGGCGCGTATGAATTGCTGCTGGACGCCTCATCGGCAGATGTGCCGCTGATCGGCACACCCACGCCTGACGGCCCCAGCACCGTTACGATTACCACCACCACGCCCTGCTACAACGGCCCTGGGCCGCAATACGGCCAGGTCAGCAATCTTGCTTCAGGCATTGCTACCCAGCTTATCGGGGCAGGCTTCACGGGCAATGGCAATCAGGATTGGGTCGTCACCCATCACCCCACTGCTGCCAACACCCCTTGCTGGCTCGATACAGACGATGTCACCCCCAGCATCCCCTTTAGCGAGATGCGCCTCATCACCGTCCCGGGTCTTCCCACTCCCACGCCTAAACCCACATCCGACCGGCCACCGCAGGAGTCAACCCCGGCCTGCTACTACGACGCCAACAATGCACTGATCTGCCCCTAATAACTGAATTGCGCATCCGGTGATTTGCCATGAATAAAAGGAGCTACAGATGAACCGAGCCAGTCGAAGAATCATCGGCCTCTATGCCATTGTCTTTCTGCTCGCGGCCTGCGCGCCCGCTGTAGGCCCCTTCAGTGATTACTACGTAAGCACAACTGGGCGCGATCATGCCACCTGCGGACCGGAAACCAGTCCATGCCGGACAATTCAATACGCCTTGGACACCGCAGATTACTCGGGGGATGACGTTCACATCCGCGTTGCGGCCGGAGAATATCCGGAAAACCTGACGATTTCCCGCTCTGTCAAAATAACCGGGGCCGGGATTGCCGATTCATTCGTAGATCCAGCAACCACCAGGATCGTACCGCCTGTGCGTACGCCTGGCGCGGCTGCCCACGAGATAAGCGATGCCCATGTGGAACTACGCGACATCATGTTCAACCATGGCCTGGTTCAACAGATCAGCGGCACGCTGTACGCCGAAAACGTTTCCTTCTTCTGGGTGCAGGGCTTATATGGATTGGAACTGCGAGATGTGAGCGCCTTTAATATCGTTGACTGTGACTTTAAAACCCCGGTGGGTGGGGGTGCCGATAACGGTTTGCGAATTTGGGACTCCATTGGGGAAGTGACGGGAGGGTATTGGGGGGATGGGTTTGACCACGCCATCAGTATTTCAAGGCGGCCCAGCGGCTCCCCAACCATCGTTGAGATCGATGATGTCACAATTCGAGGGGCAAGCATCTGGTACGCAGATGGCATTCGCGTCTTTGGCAGTGCTCAAGTGGATATCACCAATTCCGAGATCCTGCGTGTCCACGACGATGCAGAAGCATGGCGTGGCTCTGGCAGTGATGGCGTTGCTGCAGGCATTGGTTATCAGCGTATCGAGGAAGGCAACACCTCAATTACTAACCTAATCAGTGGGAACATAATTTCTGGCTTCGATGTGGGCATCAGTCTCGATAGTGGCGGTGTAAAGTTCCTTGGTGAAGAAAACAATGTCGCGGGGGATGCATATGTCATGCGTACCTGGGCCGACTCTTCCGGTGTAATTCGCACAGACCTTGTAGTGGACTTTGGCGGCGGGCCTTTGGGTAGCACAGGTGGAAACACTTTCCACAATACCGGCGATTATGCTGTTTACCACGAGGAATCCTACCCAATATATGCCTGCTTTAATGATTGGGAAGTTCCGGAAGATCAGATCGACCCGCGGCGCGTATGGGATGAACTAGATCACCCCAGGCTGGGACGCACCCATCACCTATGTGTGGGGACCTCGCTGGAAGATAGTGAGCTAACTTTGGTCACTGTGACACCCACGCCTGACGGCCCCAGCACCGTTACGATCACCACAACCACGCCCTGCTACAACGGCCCAGGACCTGAATACGGCCAAATCAATACACTTAAAGTGGGTGTATCTGCTCAACTTATCGGGGCTGGTTTCACGGGCAATGGTAATCAGGATTGGGTTGTCACCCATCACCCCACCGCTGCCAATACCAATTGCTGGCTGGATACGGACGATGTCACCCCCAGCATCCCCTTTAGCGAAATGCGTTTGATCACTGTTCCAGGGCTGCCCACTCCTACACCCAAGCCCACATCCGACCGGCCACCGCAGGAGTCAACCCCGGCCTGTTACTACGACGCCAACAATGCCCTGATCTGCCCATAACCTGCATATTGTTAATGATCAGTTCCCTCCGTTTTGCCGAATTACAAAATCTCAAGCACGCTAGCTGTTGGATGGAAAAGGAGCACGTAAATGCCAACCAAAAACAAGCTTCCTCTCCGTAATTACAGGTTCCGACTGCCAGCATTTCTGCACATTTCGCTGGCACTTATGTTGGCGGGATTGGCGTGCAATATTACGATCCCTGATGAACTGAACTGGTATGTGGCTACGGATGGAAACGACCGAAATCCTTGCCTCACGCCTGAAGAACCCTGCCTAACGATTCATAAAGCACTTGAGCGGGCCACGGACGATGACATCATCCACATTGGCCCCGGCACTTTTCAAGAGCGTCCCCTGCTTATTGAAGAGCATATTACTCTAGAGGGTGATGGTCGCGATACGACCATAATCGACTTCGATGGTGGCTTTGAAGGAGTCCGCATTCTCGGGGCAAATCGCGTGTCGATCACTGACCTCGCAATTAGGAATGTTGCAGACTCGGAGGGGGCAGTAAACACTTGCCTGTACATCCAAAGTCCGGCGATCAGCGTGCGGCTTGAGGACGTAAAGATCACCAATTGTGCGGGAGCTGGGATCTACGTGAACAATCCCAGAGGCGGTGAAAGGGTTGAGATCTCCATCATTGACTCACTGATCGGAGAAAACGCTCGGCACGGTATATGGGTTTTCCGAACAGATATGGAGATTATTAGAAGTACCATTTATGAAAATGGCTCTCATGCCATCGAAATGTATAACTCTGGGCTTGAATTGCTTGACTCAGACGTCGAGCACAATCAAGTAACAGCGATTCAATTGTGGGGGGGATCGATCCTTGTGACGGGTTCCAGGATCCAAAACAACGGCGAGGCTCTCCGTACAATCGTCGAAGCTTTTGGGGAACCCTTCCGCGCAGTGAATGCGGGTATTCACCTGGGACATTCCGATGAACCTGGCTCAGCGACCATTCGTGATTCAGTGATTGCCCGCAATATTGACGGCGTCACTACTGATCGTAACGCCACGCTCACGATCGAGCGCACGCGTATAGAAGCCAATTTGCGGACGGGCGTTAAGTTGTGGAGCGGGAATTTAACCATGTCAGATGTAGATGTGATCAGAAATGGTCGCGAAGAACTGGCCTGGTATGATGAAACCGGGGGCGTGACTGTGCGGGGTGGGACAGGGCAGATCTCCAACAGTACCATTAGTGGCAATCTGGGCGGCATCCTTGTACACGATGGCGCAACGCTACTCCTGGATCATTCAACAATATCCCGGAATGCCGGACTGAACGATGGCGGCATCACGAATCAAGGGGAGCTTGAAATTCTGAACAGCACGATCAATGGAAATCAATTATTGATCAATGACGGGCGTCTTGTAGCTGCTGGGGTCATGAACTTCGCCAAGCTGTTAATGGAAAATTCCACCATCAGTGGTAACCGCGGGGTGGGGTTGATGAACGCAACTTATGATATGCGTGATCCCAGCAACGTGCCTAATATGACCTTGAATTATGTCACCATCGCCGATAATGAAGCAGCCGGATTGAGCTTTCGGCAGATCATCGATCCGTCCACCTTGCGGATCAACAACAGCTTGATCGTCAATAACATAGGTAGTGACTGTATCTACGACAGGCTCATGACGCCGATGTGGGGTGGGACGAACATGGACACCGATAGCACTTGTGGGCTAGGGGCAACCTTGACATCTACCGAATTATCACTGGGGGTATTGCGCGACAACGGGGGCAATACGCAAACCCATGCCCTCACGAGTGGCAGCTCCGCGATCGATGCAGCCTCGGGGGTTTGCGAGGCCACGGATCAACGTGACGAACCCAGGCCATCGGCAGCGGAAGAATGTGATGTGGGCGCTTATGAGACAGTGGCCGGTACGGCTTCGGGAGCTTCCCCCGAATCTTCAGAAGGAGACGAGGAGTCGACTGAACGGGATGACAAAGTCACTGTGATCATAACGGAAAATGCCCGCTGTCGGACAGGGCCGGGATTCGTGTACGAGGATTATGAGTTCCTATCCCCTGGTGATGCATCCCAGGCCATTGGGCGCAATCAGGCCGCTGATTGGTTCCTCATCGAGTCCCTGAGAGATGACGGCCAGTGCTGGATTGGATCCGGCGTGTTGGAGTTCGACGTTGTTGAAGATGTTTTGTTGGCCCTTGTTGTTATTGCTCCGCCACCAACACCGATTCCCACTAAAACCCCCACGCCAACACCTGATCCAGATGAAGGCAATAATGGTCAGCCACCTCCCCCTGACAATCAGGGTGGTTCAACCACGCCGCCAGCCGCACCAGCCAATGCCTACATTGCCAACCAGACCTGTACTTCTCAGGAATACAAGGTCAAGCTGGCCTGGTCAGATCAGGCAGATAATGAAGACGGGTACCGCATTTACCGTGATGGACAACTCATTGCTACTCTGGGTATTGATTCACAGGAATATACGGACAACCCACCTTATGGTGGCCCCTATAACTACACGATCGAGGCTTTCAACAGCGCCGGGACCAGCAGCTCCAGTGTCCAGGAACCTGGTTGTTTGGCTTGAATTTTCTTTCCGTACCTTGTGTTGGTCTTGGTTTCCTCACCACAAAGTAACTAAAGTGTAACGGTCCAAGGCCTCCGTACTAGTCATCGCTGAGCTTAGTTTGCTGGATTACTTGCGATTACGCAATGGATCTGCGCCGCATGAAAAATAATCGCTTCTCTGATTGGGTCGAGGTGATCGTACCTTTCTCCGGTAGAATATGGGAGCAGAAATCATATGATTCAATTCACATTCTTCAGCGCAATTATTCTCCTCGCAGTAACTTTATTTTATTTTGCATGGTTTAGGGGTCAAAAAATGCAGCAAAGGTACATCGAACAGGTTAACAATTGGCCGGAGGGCTTTCCATTTAAGCGGCTAAACCTGCGTATTTACCGATGGGCAGGATGGATTTGGCTGATGAGAATTTCTACGAGCCTCTTTTTACTGTTTGCCATTTGCATTTCGGGGTTATTTTTATCGCTTTCCCTAGTCAATTGACTTCGAATCAGTGGGGTAGGGGATCAAGTCCTTGAATCGCACCTGTGTCAATTGTATATAGGTTCTAATACTACGCTTTGGGAAGGGTAAGACTTGTAAATAACACGACCAACCCCCCTATACATGTGACCATAATTGAATTTGTGGTGTCTAAGGAAGTAGCGTTTTCACTAATTCTTGGAGGATCACATGTTTGACCAAATTATCGATCAACTACTTACTTTGACAGGCGACAACCTGATCAATTTGCTGATCGGCTTAGGCATACTCGTCGGTGGTTGGATCATAGCACGCATCGTGGCGTTTGTCGTTCGCCGTGTGCTCAAGCGCACTAACCTCGATAACCGCTTTGCCGGGACATTGACAGAGGAAGATGGCGCTCCACGCCTGCAAATCGAACGCTGGATCTCAACTGGCGTTTTCTGGCTGATCATGCTTTTTGTCCTGATCGCCTTCTTCCAAACCGTTCAACTCACCGCTGTTTCTGCTCCCCTCAGCACTTTGCTCGACGAACTGCTACTCGCAGCTCCCAATCTTCTTGGTGCTGTATTGATCCTGTTCATCGCCTGGATCATTGGTAGTTTAGCCAAGCTTCTCGTGTCGCGCGCGTTGCGCATGACCCGTTTCGAAGAACGCTTGGGCGAACAGGCTGAACTCGAAGAAGATCGAGTTGACGTAAGCGAATCCCTGGCAACCGGTGTTTTCTGGCTGGTTTTCCTGCTTTTCTTGCCTGCCGTACTGAGTGCCTTGGGTATGCAAGGTTTGGTCGCTCCTGTACAAGCGGTGGCGAGTGACATTCTCAGTGTTGTTCCCAATATCATCGGGGCCGTGGTTCTCCTCGCTGTCGGGTGGTTCATCGCTCGGATCGTGCGCCAGATCGTCACGAACTTGTTGGCTGCCACAAACATCGATAGTCTCGGTGAACGTGTTGGTGTAACTGGTGAAGGTCGGACCCAACCATTATCCAAGATCATTGGATCGGTTGTGTATATCCTGGTACTGATCCCTGCTGTGATCGCTGCGTTGAATTCACTTGAGATCGATGCTATTTCAGGGCCTGCTATCACCATGCTGACAACCGTTGTGAACGGTATTCCGGCTTTCTTTGGTGCAGCTGTGATCCTGGGAGTGGCCTATTTTGCGGGACGTCTTGTAGCTGGCCTGGTCAGTAATCTCTTAACAGGCATAGGCTTCAACAATCTACCAAAAGTCCTCGGATTAGAAGTCGAACCTGCCGAAGGGCAAGCGACGCTTTCCGAGATGGTGGGCTACATCGTTGTCGTAGCGGTTATGATGCTGGCTGCAGTCGAAGCCGCAAACCTTTTGGGCTTTGATATCCTGGCCGTGATGATCGCTGACTTTACCGGCTTTGGCTTGCAGGCTTTACTGGCTCTGGTGATCTTTGCCATCGGTCTTTACCTGGCGAACATCACACGGTCGGTCGTGCTTTCTGCGGCTGGTCTACAAGCTACATTTGCGGCCAACCTGTCCCGTATTGCAGTTCTGGTTTTTGTTGGTGCGTTAGCTCTGCAACAGCTCGGCATCGCAGGCGATATTGTCAATTTGGCCTTTGGTATTTTGCTTGGGGCCATTGGCATTGCAACTGCCCTGGCGTTCGGCTTGGGCTCGCGTGAGATTGCTGGGCGTCAGGTTGAGCGTTGGCTGACAAGTATGCAGGGCAGCACCTCAACAGACAAACAATAATATAATCACTGACGAACTGCATAGCCTTGGATTTAGTTTAAATTTTGAAGGTCTGGCGGCTATCTGGCTGGCAGACCTTCATTCCATCTTGGACGGCGATGCCCCTCGATTATTCGCAACGAACAGACAGCGAACTGGTTCAATTAGCTCAGCAGCGAGGAGCCAAGGATAATCGCGCCTTTAATGAATTGTTTCATCGCTACGAAGACTATGTATATCGCCAGTGCTATCGCTCTTTTGGTAATGCTCAGGATGCGGAAGACATGACCCAGGAGATTTTTTTCAAAGCTTATCGAGGTCTACCTGGATTTGCCGGCCGCTCTAGTTTTAAGACCTGGGTATTTGAGATCACGCTGAATAGCTGCCGGAATGAGATACGGCGTCGAAGTCGCAGGCCAGTCAGCGCAGAACAGGACATTGAAGAGATGGAGGATCACAGCCTGTTGCCAAAACAAAACTTGGCTTTGATGCATGGTGATCAGGATCAAGTGGAAAGCGTTCTTCAGCAACTTAAAGAGTCAGAACGTCAGGCTCTTTTACTAAAAGACATGCAAGGGCTCCGTTATGATGAGGTCGCTGCAGAGCAAAACATCTTGCTGAGCGCAGCCAAGATGCGTGTAATGCGAGCCCGACTGGCCTTTCGCAAGATCTACTTACAATCTCAAGCTGTTGAGGATGAACAATGAACAACAAAGCCATTCACTGGTCAAAGGAAGATCTGGCAGCATTCGTCACGGGGGAGCTCACTGAACTTGAAAACGAAACGATTTTGATGCACCTTGAAAAATGCGAGCAGTGCTTCAGCATTGTAGATAGTTTGTGGGAGGAGGGTGGCTGGCAGCATCCGGATTCCAATTTGCATTTGGATATAAGCGCTGCTGCGAGACTTGAAGGAAAGCTCTACGGTCGTATCCATCGATCGCAATTGGCTGGTGATGTCGTTACCTTAGGGACACGCGGTATGCTCAAGATGGTATTTGCCTTGTTGGCTCCATTTGTTGGGATGTTTTCACCCTCAAAATCAGACGAGCACAAGGAAAGGAAAAAATCAGATGCTAAACCCTGAAATGATCCAATATACGCTCACGAACCTGGTTGAACAGGTTCTTAGCTACTTGCCAATGCTCCTGACGGCATTGTTGCTGTTATTCGGTGGTTGGTTGCTGGCTCGGTTGCTGTCAGGGGTCGTGCGCAGAATAGCGCAACGACTTGGCATTGATGATCTGGTTGAACGCAGCGGTCTGGCTGCGGGTATGCAGAATGCAGGCATCCAACGCAAGATGACTGATCTGATCGCATTGCTGGGCTTTTGGTTAGTCTGGCTGTATTTCATTTTGGCTGCCATTGAAAACCTGGGCCTCAGTCTGGCTTTGTCTCCCCTGCAGGCCTTACTGGGTTATTTGCCTAACATCTTTGCAGCGATTTTGACTCTGGTCATTGGTGCTTTACTTGCTCAGGTCCTTGGACGTAGTACGCAAGCCGCAGTTGCGACAATGGGGGTCGAATTCCATGAGAGTATCGGAAGAGCAATTCGCATGCTTCTGCTCGTGATCACAGGTGTAGTCGCCGTGGAACAACTAGGATTTGACCTGAGTTTTCTGACCGCTACCATGACAAACTTGATCACGATTGCCGTTGCTGGATTTGCACTGGCATTTGGACTAGGTGGTCGTGATATTGCTCGCAATGTGTTGGCCAGCTATTACGTGCGTGAGCAGTTTGAATTGGGTGCGGGTATTGTTGTTGATGGACAAAAGGGCACACTGGAGTCGATCGGAACTGTAAACAGCGAAATTGCAGTAGAGGATGGACATATAGTTATCCCCAACACTCGTTTGATCGAATCAGCAACGAAAATATTAGATTAAGTAATGGGTTGATGTATGGAAAATATATGTCAAATTTTTAATGGGGATAGCCCGCTCGTTGCAACAGCAATTCACGATGGCCATGAGCTTCGTCCTGAAGTAGCCAGAATAATGGCATTGTCTGATTCCGAGCGTTTGCGCGAGGAAGACCCCTTCACTGCTGGTTGGACAACGGTAGCGGAAAATCGGGTTGTAGGTATTCGTTCACGCTTTGAGGTAGACCTCAACCGTCCAAGGGAGAAGGCGGTTTACATAGAACCAGAAGATGCCTGGGGCTTGCCCGTTTGGAATGAGACGCCATCCAAGGAAGTGATCAAGGCTTCCTTGAGAAGTTATGATGCCTTTTATGATGAACTCTATAGATCATTCAGCAAACTAGAAAGTCGTTTTGAGCGTTTTGTTGTTTTCGATTTACACAGCTACAATCATCGCCGTGAAGGCCCTGACGGACCAATCGCTGACCCACAGCAGAATCCTGAAGTTAATATAGGTACAGGTACCATGGATCGTATGCGCTGGGCGCCGATCATAGAGAAATTCATAGCTGACCTGGGCGCATTTGACTTTCTTGATGGGCATCTGGACGTGCGCGAAAACATCAAATTTAAAGGAGGGCAACTCGCACGCTGGACACATGAAAATTTCCCTCGATCTGCTTGTGTTCTATCAATTGAGTTCAAGAAGTTCTTTATGGATGAATGGAGTGGTGATCCCAGCGCGATCCATCTCGAGGCGATCCATCGTAGTCTTCAAGCCACAGTTCCGGGTGTCCTCGAAACACTGAGGCATATTTAGAGTCTTGTCATCTGGAAGTTCAATATCCGATCAATTTATTAATCAGGTGGTTGCTCGTCTTCAGGAGAACAAACGGGTCAGACGGAATCTGCCTCTTTGGGGGCGTGTCCATATCGACCGCCAACTGCCATTCTTGTGCATCTACCGAAAACCAATGCGCCGCCAGGATAGAGGAACTGAGCGATTGATCATGGGGCAACCCGCTTATATTATTGCTTCAAGCGACAAATCACTTCAGCCGAGCCTTTCTCGATTGGTACAGGAAACGGCCGCAATGATGTCAGCTGCGTTTGGCCGCGCCCTGATCCTTGAGGTTTGGTCTGGTCATCAAACTGCAAATGAAGTCCCATCGGATGGGTTGCTGCCAGCACCGGCTTTTCAGGTTGTTGCGCGTAGATATGAAGAGCAGTCCAACACCCTGGATAGGCTTGAGAATGAACTCGCTAAGATAAAGATCCATAAATTGAGAGCTGAAGTCGATATCATCAAAAAAGCTAAGCCTATACCACCTCGATTCCCATCATTGATTCCTGTAGACCTTGCAGACCAACTGAACTGTGACGTCATTGGTATTGAGGTACGCCCCATTTACCGTCATGCGGATACCAATGAGGATTTGCCACTGATCCTCCAGGCCCTTAAACGGGATTTCAACGTGGCTTTGCAACGAACTTTTTTCACTTTCGTTCGCACACGAACAAAATACCGGCCTGCTCATTATCAGATGTTGGGGCGTCGTGCTATCGTAAAAGCTGTGTGGCGTATCGACAAACAACTGGCTGAGATCAATAGTAGTTTCGATCTTTTGCTCCAGGCGACGCCTGTCAATGCGGATAAAGAATGGAAAAGGTTCAGTCGTAATAAATTCGAGCGTCCGCCAGTATTTCGATATCGTCCACACGCCATTGATCCTGCCCTTCTTAAACGGCAGTTATGGGATATCCGAGTTGAACAGGTTGAAGACCCCACCCTGCAGCATCTGTTTCGTGAGAAGCAGAAAGAGCTTGATGTACAGTTATCAATGTTGGGAAATATGAACCGCCCGGGCTTTTTGTTGGGGAGTTTGCAGCTCTACGGTAAGGTGGACAGCCAGCTGCTGACAACCGCGAAGGAATTCCTCTCACGGATTTCTCCGCATAGCCGAGAACGACCGAAACCTAAGATGTTGAATGCCCGCGAGTTTGCCGAATATGCTCAGCTTGAGATCGAGCGCTACCGGCAAGAATTCCCAGGTTTTGAAGCCAAGGTTGACATCCAGTCCAACCTTTCTGGACTTTTGGTGTCACATGGAAATCTTTTGGTGGGCAAGAACCTGAAGATCTCTGCTCGTCGAGCTGATGCCTTGTTAGCTCATGAAGTCGGAGTACACTCCCTGACCTACTTTAATGGGCAAGCACAACCCCTGAAACTTCTATATTCTGGCCTGGCGGGTTATGAGGAATTGCAGGAAGGCTTGGCAGTTTTGGCAGAATACCTTGTGGGTGGATTAAGCAGACCGAGATTGCGCTTGCTTGCTGCCCGCGTGATAGCAGCAAATAGTCTAACGGATGGGGCAAACTTTCTTGAAGTATTTAGAGAACTCAAAGACACGTACCAGTTAAAACAACGGCAGGCGTTTAATATTGCCATGCGCATCTATCGTGCAGGTGGGATCACAAAGGATGCCATATATCTTCGGGGGTTCATCAAGCTATTAGACTACCTACGCGGTGCGCCCTTGCATGACTTGTTTTTTGTCGGCAAGATCGCGCTTGATCACGTGGGTATCATCCAGGAATTACAGCGGCGCGATGTGTTGCAGGAGCCAGCTATCCGCCCCCATTTTTTAACCACCCCAGAAGCAAAGCTTCGACTAACTCAATTGGCTCAAGGCTTATCTGCTTTTGAATTAATTGAAAGGAAGAGATCATGAGAATTGGATTTGTAGTAAATGACATAGCAACAGAAGCAAAAGGGTACACAACAACGCGTCTTGGAATGCAAGCAATAAATCAAGGACATGAAGTTTGGGTCATGGGAGTGGGGGATCTGATCTACAACACCAATGACACCGTTTCTGCACATGCCCGTTCGGTAAATCGCGAAAGTTACAAATCCACGGAAACTTACCTAAAGGAATTGCAGGGACCAAAAGCAAAACAGGAACGCATTACCCTGGATGACCTGGATGTCCTGCTTCTCCGAAATGACCCATCTGATGATACGGCTAAGCGTCCCTGGGCAGTTTCGGCAGGGATCATCTTTGGCAGGATGGCCATGCGAGGTGGTGTGATCGTATTAAACAACCCCGATGGCTTAGCGAAAGCCACCAATAAAATGTATTTTCAGGGATTTCCTGAGGAAGTGCGTCCTTCCACAATCATCACGCGAAACCGAAATGAGGTAAGAGCCTTTGCAAAAGAACATGGCGGCAATATTGTCTTGAAGCCCCTCCAGGGTTCTGGTGGTGAAGGCGTTTTCCTGGTACGACAAGATGATATGTCCAATCTGAATCAGATCATCGAGACATTATCCCGGGATGGTTATGTCATTGCTCAAGAGTACCTGCCTGGAGCAGAGGAGGGAGACACGCGCCTCTTTTTAATGAACGGTCAACCTATGCGCCACAGAGGCAAGTATGCAGCTTTTCGTCGTATCCGCACGGGTGACGATATGCGCAGCAATGTCAGTGCAGGCGGAACAATTGCCAAGGCAACCATTGATGACAGTGCCTTGAGAATTGCAGAGATCGTGCGTCCTAAACTCGTCGCAGACGGCATGTTTTTAGTGGGACTGGACATCGTTGGCGACAAGCTGATGGAGATCAACGTTTTTAGCCCTGGTGGACTTGGCAGCGCTCAACGGTATGAGAAGGTGAATTTCTCGAATGCAGTGCTTGAAGCGCTCGAACGCAAAGTAGACTATGGAAAGTTCTATCGGCGGAATTTTGACAACGTCGATATGAATACTTTGTAAAAAGGACAGCACTATAAAAAGCACTTTCCCAATTTGTAGAAAAAAATGAGATGCATGATCATGACAACTGAAATCACTCTCGTCTTTGGAATTCTTGGAATTGCGATTGTATTGTTCGTTTCTGAGCGAATACGCGTAGATCTTGTCGCTTTACTCATCTTGTGCAGCCTGGCAATAACCGGTCTGGTAACTCCTACCGAAGCTCTCTCTGGTTTCAGTAACCTGGCCGTTGTCACGGTATGGGCTGTTTTTATTCTCAGTGGGGGTCTCGCTAGAACTGGTGTAGCGAAAATCATCGGAAGGCAGATTTTGCGTTTGGCTGGCGAAAGCGAGATCCGGCTCCTCGTCGTGATCATGCTGACTGCAAGCATACTTTCAGGCTTCATGAACAGTATCGGTGTGGTCGCGCTATTTTTGCCGGTTGTAATTAGCATCGCTCGGACTATAGGACTTTCCCCTTCGAAGCTATTGATGCCGTTGGCCTTTGCAGCATTACTGGGTGGCTTAACTACACAAATTGGCACACCGCCAAATATATTAATTAGCGAGGCCTTAAAAGATGCTGGTCTAATTACATTTGGGCTATTTGATTACACGCCGGTCGGTGCAGCTCTAGCATTGACCGGGATTGCTTTTATGGCACTGATCGGCCGTCATCTCCTTCCCAAACGAGACATTGTCAAAGATATAGACGGACTGAATTTATCCGAAAAGGGACAGGTCTTTGATCTTCAGGAAAGGTTATCTGTGCTCAGTCTGCCTGCTGGTTCAGGCTTGATCGGGAAAACCTTGTCGGAGAGCCGCATCGGTTCTGCCTTAGAGCTTAATGTTCTTGGGATCATACGCTCAGGTCAAACCCAATTGGCTCCAGAGTCAAATGCTGTTCTCGAAACCGACGACCAGTTGATAGTGGCAGGACGTCTTGATCGGCTTAGCGATCTGCATGAGCGCAAACATCTGGTTTTAGAGGATGGGAAAATCACTATTGATGAGCTCATATCTTCCAAGATTGCAATTGCGGAGATTGCATTATCCCCGAACTCACTTCTTATTGAACAGACGATCACAGATATAGACTTTCGTCAGCGCTATGGAGTTATCGTACTATCTATTTGGCGTAATGGATTTCCCTTGCGCACGGGGGTAAAGAGTACGCCACTGCAATCGAGTGATGTCTTGCTAGTTCAAGGGCTAGCCGACCAGATTGAGGCATTAAAAGATGATTCAAATTTCCTCCTCTCTACGTCTGCGCGTGCAGAAGCCTATCGCCTGGATGAGCGGATGATGAATATTCGGATCCCAAAGGAATCGACGCTGGTAGGCAATACCCTTGCAGAAAGTCGTTTGGCAGTAGCCTTTGGCTTGACTGTGTTGGGCATCGCCCGCAATGGGGAAACAAACCTGATGCCATCTGCCGATGAACGCCTGGAAGCAAACGACACCTTGATCGTAAAAGGAAAAGCAGAAAACTTATCATCACTGCGTGGGCTTGAAAAGTTGCAACTCGAAAGCCAGGAGGCCCCAGCCCTAAGTGACCTGGAATCGGAGGAAGTTGGCTTGGTTGAGGTGGTTTTGTCGCCCATCTCAACGATAGTCGGGCAGACCCTTGCGGAAATTCGTTTTCGAGAGAAGTATGGATTGGCTGTTTTAGCGTTTTGGCGAGAGGGTCGCGCGGAGCACGCAAATGTGCATGACACACAATTGCGGTTTGGTGACGCGTTGTTACTGCACGGTCCGCGCCAAAAAATCTTGACACTTGGCAGAGAGCCAGATTTCCTTGTGCTTGCCGAAGAAGTTCAGGAGCCTCCCCGGCTCAAAAAGGCGCCAATTGCCTCTCTGATTATGGTGACTGTGCTAACGACAGTAATTCTGGGCTGGCTTCCGATTGCGATTGCCGCAATCGCGGGTGTTACCCTAATGGTCCTTACAGGCTGTCTTTCCATGGCGGAAGCATATCGTTACATTGAATGGAAAGCAATTTTCCTCATTGCGGGCATGCTGCCCTTGGGCATTGCCATGGAGAGAACCGGTGCAGCCCAATTCCTTGCGGAATGGATGGTAAATTTGATCGGTGGATTAGGACCCTTGGCAATATTAGCTGGTATCTTTATCTTAGCTGCTCTTTCTTCCCAGGTCATGCCCAATCCGGCAGTTGCAGTATTGCTAGCGCCCATTGCCCTCAATATTGCGAACAACATCGGTGTATCCCCCTATCCATTTATGATGACGGTTGCTTTGTCTGCTTCTGCTGCATTCTTGAGTCCGGTAGGACACTCGGCAAATATAATAATTATGGGACCGGGTGGTTATCGCTTCGCCGATTATCTTCGAGTAGGTACACCCCTCACACTCCTGATGTTGATCGTTACGGTGTTCGTCCTGCCCGTTTTCTGGCCTTTTTAGTCTGTTTGCGATCTTCCTCGAACTAGTTACACGATTACTAACACTAGTAGCGAAAAAAACAAATCCATAATTCTTGGAGACTGTCGAGCTTTGGCTTGATGGAAGTTGGACAATTCTCGAGCAGGTAAAGCAAGGAGCAAAGAAATACGATGACACCTGAAATCGCAATTACTTTAGCAATAATTGGTGGGGCGCTTATTCTCTTTGCAACGGATAAATTGAGGGTGGACATTATCGCCTTGTTGGTGCTTTTAGCTGTAGCACTTACTGGCCTAGTCAGCCCTGAAGACGTCTTCCTCGGATTTGCCAATCCAGCCGTTATCACGGTTTGGGCCGTATATATCGTGTCGGGAGCATTGTTCAAAACAGGAGTTGCCGATTTTATGGGCCGGATCATTTTGCGTCTGGCAGGCTCTGGGGAACCTCGCCTGATCGCTGTGATCATGTTGACCTGCGGCACGATGTCGGCCTTTATGAACAATGTAGGCGCAACGGCAATGCTGCTGCCCGCAGTGGTGGCTATTTCGCGGAAGACAAAAGTTCCGGTGTCGAAACTGCTTATCCCCCTGGCTTTTTCATCGCTGATGGGCGGCAATATGACACTCATAGGCACGCCCGCAAATATTCTGGCGAGCAATATCCTGCTCGACAATGGTTTGAAGTCCTTCACCCTTTTCGAGTTTTTCCCTACAGGTGCGATTATTTTCGCAGCAGGCATTCTCTATATGGTGTTATTGGGGCGGCATCTTATCCCCACTCGACACCCCACAGACGATCCCAAAGTAATTTTTCGCTTGCGAGAATATGTCAGTGAGGTATATGTTTTGACAGAAAGTCCGCTGGCTGGGAAAACGCTCCTTGAGTCCCGACTAGGCGCAGACTACGACCTGACGATTGTCGCTATTCAACGCGACGGGGAGGCCTTAACTACCTTGCGTAGTGATACATCTATTGCTTCAGGGGATATCTTAGTGATCAAAGGAGCGGTTGAGAAATTAATGTCCGCGCAGCGATCATTGGGTTTGAAACTTGACGAGGGCCAGCACGAAGTAATATCAGATCTCGACGGCGATGACAACTCGATTATCGAGGCTACCCTTGCCCCGCGTTCCCATATTGTCGGGCGCAGCCTTGAAGAGGTGCGTTTCCGAGATCGCTACGGATTTACTGCCTTGGCGATTTGGCGGCAAGGGGAAGTGATCACCCAGCGACTACGGAGTATCCCTCTCCTGTTCGGGGATGCCCTGCTGCTTCAAGGACCTCGCCGACTCGTGCAGACTCTACAGGAAGGAGACGAATTTCTGGTCTTGGAGCAAGTGGAGGTGAATAGTGAGCGCAGAAATAAAGCGCCTGTAGCTGCAGGTATATTAGTCCTGACGCTTGCACTGGTCATTTTCGCGGGTTTCCATATTTCTATTGCGATGGTGATCGGCTCTGTTTTGATGGTCTTGACCGGCAGTCTATCCATGGATGAAGCTTACGAGAGCATTGATTGGCGTACGGTCTTCCTGGTGGCCGGGATGTTGCCTCTAGGAACGGCTATGGAAACATCCGGCACAGCACGCTTTTTGGCTGATCTAATGATCCAATTGGTTGGTGATTTTGGCCCCATGGCAATCCTTGCTGGGGCGTACATTCTGGCAGCATTGATAACCCAACCCATGTCGAACGCGGCTGCAGTGGTTCTAATGGTACCGATCGCCGTCGACATCGCCCTGAGTCTAGGCGCTAATTACCAGCCTCTGGTCCTTGCAACAGTGATCGGTGCCTCGACCAGTTTTCTTACACCTGTAGGACATAAAGCAAACGTACTCGTGTTCGGGCCAGGTGGATATCGCTTCTTCGATTACACACGAACTGGCACACTATTAACCGTAGTTCTTCTCGTCGTTTCTATGATTTTCATTCCAATCTTCTGGCCTCTTTTCCCCTGATCATCTCATAAATTAGGGATACCCGATGGTGTTCTCAGAAGATAATCCACCAACGATCTGAGGCAGAGCAACTTTGACCTTGGTCATGGGCGCTTTACTTGCTCAGGTCCCTGGACGTAGTGTGCAAGGCCCGGTTGCGACTATGGGGATTGAATTCCATGAGAGTATCGGAAGAGCTATTCACATGCTACTATTGGTGATCACATGCGTTGTCGCGGTAGAACCACTAGGATTTGAACTAAGTTTTCTAACGGCGAGCCTAACATTTTTATTGCCGTTGCCGGGGGCATTGGCATTTGGGTTAGGCAGACAAGAGATCGCCCGCAATGTGCTGGCCAGGTACTATCCGCGAAAAATATCAACTCGGCGACAAGATCATGGTGGATGGACAGCAGGGCACGTTGGAAGCAGTGGGTGCCATCAATACAGAGATCGCTGTAGAGGATGGACGTATCGTGGTGCCCAATACCCATCTCACGGAAACGAAGACGAAAATAATCGAATGAGTCCGTACGGCATTGAGATATCCTGTATAAACCTACAGGATTCTCTTCCCATGAGGGGTTTGTCCGGCGGAAGGTAGTCGGTAATTCAATATCCAAACGCGCCCAAGCTCACCAGTATATTGACTTTTTTGATTCCGAGTATATAGTTAGCTTACCATTCATGCATTCTTTCTATCTTTTTTGAAACCACACACCAAGAGATACAAAAGGAGCAGGCGCATGAAGTTTACTGGTTGTCCCTCCTGTGATAGCCCCATAAAAGTCATGAAAAACCCGCGTATTGGCCAACGTATACGTTGTCCGCATTGTGATGCTGACCTGGAAGTAACCTGGCTCGATCCAATCGAATTGGACTGGTTTGCGGATGATGTCTATTATGAATTCGATTGGTCAGAAGATGAATACTCAGAAGTCGATTATTATGAAGGTCGTTCAGCAGACTGATCCATAAGTGTAGAACATAAGAAGGGAATATTAGGGAGGGTGTATTTGATTCGGGGAAGGTTTTCAGGCGTTTCTCGTGTGGATAGCTGAAGGGAAATTTGTTATCTGCAGGTTGAGTTGCTGATATTTCCCTTGGATAGATTGTGACCATTTTCATTGATCTGGGGTCTAAAGAGTTAACCGACTGATCACGCAAAAGCAATGGACCGGAAGGTCAAGATCTTGCTTGAAATGTTTAGTGAGAGATGATGTTGATGGAACTGCTTCAAAACCTATTCCTTGTTTTATTTCTCCCTGCCGTGATGTTGCTGGTACATCCCAGGGTATGGTCTGCCATTGTCTGGATCATTGCGGCTGTTCAAAAGAGACGAGTGCAATGGAAGCCTCCAAGGGAAGATGGCCAAGCTCCATTAATTACGCTTAATGTGAAGTAGCCAAATAGTTATGGATACTCAAATCTTTGAGACTTTATTGCTGTATATTGTCTTGCCGCCAACGTTTCTGGTTGTGGTCGTCAACGCACTCCGGCTCTTGGGATTCTTCATAACCTGGACCAGAGAAGACATCGGCTATTCGGAGGCTTTTCAAGAACAGAAAACGGAGATAAATACATGAATGATTCAAACAATAGCAAAATAGATCTGAACCGCTCGGAACTGAAAGAGCTTATAAATATTCCCGGAGTGGGTAATGCCTTGGCCGAGAGGATCATTGAAGGGAGGCCGTATGCTTCTGCCGAAGACCTTTCAGGAGTTCGTGGTATAGGTCCTGCTTTTTATGAGCGGATCCGTCCGTTCATCACAGTGCAAAACAATCAGGAGTCAACACCTGATGATAGTAGCAACCGAGCTGATGCTGATCAACAGCATCCCTCAGCTGGAATAGAAAGCAGCGATGTCTCCAGTACTATCCAAAGCCCCGAAGGTGTAACGCGCGGAGAAGCCCTTTGGCTGGCAGGAGGCAGCGCCCTCATATCCATTGTGATCACCCTGGTCTTGACCCTTGGGGTTCTTGGCGTGATCAATGGTGGTTTGCGCTTTACCAGGCTTGGCGAATTCGCGGAACTAAACCGGCAGGCAGATACATTGGCTTCAGACCTGGCCTTCATGGAAGGAGAAGTGAGCGATCTACGTACAAGGCTGGACACGCTGGAAACGTTGAGTGGCCGTATGACAGCTATCGAAAATGATCTGGAAACGATCGAAAGCGCGTCAACGGCTGCTATAGAACAGGTCGCAGAAATGGAAGCTGAATTCGCTACCCTATCCACTGACCTGGAGGAGATACAAGCTGAGATTTCGGTTTTCCAGAATTTCCTGGACGGCTTGCGCACTTTGTTGATGCAAAATCCAGCCAGTGGAGGGATTCCGAATGACAACTGATCTAAATACACAACCCGTGCCTCAGCCGACCTTCAGTGACCGTTTAGCTACGGCTTTTATCCGCCTGGCAAAATTCCTTGCTCGCCTGCTATTTGTCGTGGGCGTAGCGGCTGCGCTTGGGGTTGGCTTATACCTGGGCATCCCGCGCCTTTATCAGGATTACATCCAGCCTGTTGAGGATCATACGCTGCAAATTGCCGACATAAGTGCCCGTCAGGAAGGGATTGCTGCAACTCTAGATGAGGATCTGCTCAGTTTTCAAGACCGGATCGGCAATCTAGAGGTCCAGATCGAAAGCGATTCGGAGCAGCTTGGGGAGCTGGCCGCCAGGCAAGATGAGCTAGAATCTGCTTTAGAGATGCAGGCTGATCTGGCTGAGCGCATTGCAGGCGTCGAGGATCAATTGGCAAGGCTGGTCGAGGATATGGGAGAACAGGAAGCAGCCCTGGAAGCACTCGCGGAAGGCTTAGATGCAAATGATACGCCCATCGCCATCTTAGAGAGGGAAGTGCAGATCACCAAGGCACTTAACCTGATCGCGCGGGCGCGACTGGATATTGGCCAGGCCAATGCAGGGTTGGCAGAACAGAATATCTTGCTGGCGATAGATTTACTGGAAGCACTGGTTGAAACAGTTCCTGAAGGCGATGTAACCCGCATCACTCAAGCTTTAGAGCGGCTGGAATTGGCACTCACAAACCTTGATGATTCTCCAATTATTGCGGCCAATGACCTTGATGCTGCCTGGAATGCGCTTGTATCTGAAGAACTAATTTCTGAAACCAATCCCTAGCTCATACGTGAGGTGTGGATCAAAAGAAGCAAGCTCTAAGCCTGAGCCTTGATATCAGAGGTATCCTTAATCTGATCCCACCACAGATACATCATCGACCAGGACCGTCCCCACGGCGCCGTTCAACCGCCATGAATTGATCTCTTGATTGAAAGGCGCGGACTGCAAGTGTGCGACATTCGTTGCGGCGAAGTGAGCCATTTCTTCACCATCAAGCCAGCAAGAGAATTCCATTTTCTGGGGGTCAAGCTGCAACCGCACTGTGTACCAGGTATCATAACGGATGGGTATGGAGGACAAATGCAAAGGGCGATCACCTGTTTCAGAGATCAGCCGCGTGTCACTGACCACAAAGTCGACGCGAAGGGAACCATCATCCCCAAAAATGCCGCAATCTACAATCCAGGCCCCATTTGGAAATCCAGTTACCCAACTCAACACCGTGGCTATGATGCCTCCATTGTGGGAGTCGCTGATCTTCATACGTGCCTCTAAGCTGCGAAGCTGGTTGCCGGGAAGAGCGAGCGGTTTGCGAATGCGCAACTTATTGCCGCACTCTGACAGAGTTGGTGCTTCCGAGATGAGCAAGTTGCCAGTAGCCTGAGAAAGTGGACACACTTCTTGAGGATTTCCGATCTCGAACCAAAGGGCTTCATTAAACTGGCCTTCGAATTCGCGATCATCGAAATTATCGGAAAGGATCAGATCAGCAGTAGCTATTTGAGTGGAGGCGCCTAAAAAGGTGGATGACCCTAAATAGACAATTAGTAATAGAATGGCGCTGAAAAGTAATCCGATGCCCCACTTTCTCCAAGGGAAGGCTTTTGGAGATGTTGATTTGTCAGCAGTTTGTTGCCCTTGTGGCTCTGGACCGGTTTGTGAACGGGGTTTTGGGTCGGCAGTCCCAATTTCTTCATCCCTGATCCGATGATAGATATCGGTAGTCTCCGAGGATGGAGATGCACTTAATTCTTCTGCCAGCACACGCATGCAAAGCTCATATTGAGCGAGTGCAGCACTGCGTGCGCCGCGTGCTGCCAAGATAAGCATGAGATGGCGATGGGCCTCTTCTCTCCAAGGTTCTAGTTCAAGTTGACGGCGTACATGAATTTCAGCCCGATGCCATTGTCCGGTCCGATAATAACTATCTGTAAGATAAGAAAGGGCATCTAAGGCTCGGCGATGAAACAACTCCTGTTTCAAGACGACCCATTCGTAGAATTGTTGACTATCATATAGGGTCCAACTTCCCAGGAATTCCCCCTCATACAGGATTACCGCTGCCTCCAGGGCTTCCAAGCAATCTGCGCATTCATCGAGCGATTCATGGTTGTGTGCTTCCACTGAGGCAATTAGAGTGAGGAACTCCGTGATATCGATCCATATCTTCCTATCAGGATTTAGTTGGACACCATCCCGACTGGCGAGTATAAGTTCTTCTGCCTTGCCCTCTATCTGAATGTGATTTCGTAACCTATGGAGAGTCACACGTAGTGAGTTGCGCGCTTGCTCCTCTGTGACGTCAGGCCACAGAAGGCTTGCCAAATGCTCACGCCTGTGCATCTGTCTGCTTTCGAGTGCGAGGTATACAAAAAGGGCCTGTTCGCGTTCGGAGCGTATTGCGACTTGTGTACCCCCTGCTCTTATCGCCTCAACTTTTCCTAATAAAAAGAGCTTCAATTGAGACATGCCACCTCGAATATGGGCTACAAGCCTCTACGAACAAAAACCAGTAAGTGATTTTATCAGCAACAGCGGATTAATCCGAGAGTAATGGGATAGACATGGTCCAGTAATGGCGCGGCCGAATAATGAGGGCAATTGCTGAAGCGTCTCCAAGTCCTATACAAGCTGATTGGTATGAAGAAGATCAATGTCAAGTGATCCTCCTAAGCGAGATCATCAAAGTCATATGTTGCGGTTATGGCAGGTAGAGGACGCAGGCAAGATCGTCTGGCGAGCCTCTCTACAAGATATATTAACAGGAAAACAGAAAGGCTTCGTGAGCCTACAGGATCTTTTCGCCCACTTGACAGAATTGACTTCACAAGCACCCGAGGTAGTCCATTTGGTGATTGATGATCAGACGGAAAAGGTACACATCGAAATCAAGTTTCAGTTTTGAAATTTCATGCTTGACCTAAGAAGGAGGTAGTTGAAATGAGGAATATCAACAATATCTGCCTAATGAAGTTGATTAGCGTAATGGGTTTCGTTTCCGTAGCTTGTGGCGCCTTGCCTATTCTGGAGGGTGTTGTTTCCGATTTGCCCACGGAAACGCCAGAACCACGCACAGCCACAGGGACTATCTTCATTTGGTATGTATCAACCAGTGGTGATGATCTCGATGATTGCCAGTCCTTGCTCACTGCCTGTGCTACGGTGCGAACCGCTCTGGCGAAAGCTTCCCCGGGTGATCAGATACAAATTGCAGCCGGAACTTACATCGAAAGCGATAGCACAATACCATCTGTAGGGATATTGATCAACAAGCCTGTTTCGATCTATGGGGCGGGGTCGGAGCACACTTTTCTTGATGGCGCCGGGCTACGCACGGTTGTTATGAATATCGCTGATGGAAGCATCTCCATGCACAACTTGACGATCCAGAATGGGGGCTTAGATGGTGGTGGGCTAGGCGGCGGCCTGAACAATTCTTCCGAAACCTCGGAAGTCTGGCTGCGCAATGTGGTCGTGCAGAATAACCGCTCGGGAGAAACAGGGGGCGGAATTTGGAATCAGGGGGAGATGCTGCTCGAAAATGTAATGGTAAGGAATAATCGAACCACCATCAGTCGGATAAATGGCGGCAGGGGCGGGGGGATATACAACAGCGCCCTTGGTGACCTGACCTTGCAGAACACACAGGTGCTTAATAATGACGCAGAAGGGATGGACTCCTGGGAACAAAGCACGTCTGCAGGAATTTCCAACTCCCACGGGCAACTCATGATCAGAGAATCAATAATTGCAGACAATCAGGGAACAGGCATCGACACGACGGGAACCACCCAGGTGTATCGATCGCTGATCGCCAACAATGAGGGCAGCGGCCTGGTTCTTGATTCAAGTGGCGATGCCGAGAGCAATACCGTATCCCTAGAAAATGTCACCATAAGCGGTAACCGCTGGTATGGCGTCGCCAGCTACAACTTTATGGAGATAGCGTATTCAACGATCGTTCAGAACGGAAGAGGGCTCGTCAGTCACCGACTGCGTTACACCACGATCGCCAACAGTATCATCGCTGGAAATTCTGACCGGGATTGTGCGGGCGCCAGACCGACCCTCGCGGGCAACAACATCTTCAGTCAGGACTTTTGCCTCGGCACAACTGTGCCGTTCCATGAGTTGAGTTTGGATGCACTAGCGGATAATGGTGGCCCAACACAAACACATGCATTGCTTCCTGGAAGCCCGGCTCTAGATTTCGCCGTTGGCGAGGGGTGTCCACTCACTGACCAGCGCAGCTCAGGTTTCCCGCGCCCGCTTGGGGATGCCTGCGATGTAGGTGCTTATGAGGGAATTATTCCTGGGGTTATGACCAGCGATGAGGATCCGGCAAGAGATGAACTGGTCGTCACTAACGATACGCCTTGCTATACCGGCCCCGGAATTGACTGGACCTTTGTCAACGCCCTCGAAAAAGGCACGGTTCTTGAATTGATTGGCCTGGGTAACACGGGTGACCAGCAATGGGTCGTGGGGGCACATCCTTCGATTGAAAATATCACTTGCTGGCTGGACCTTACGAAAGTAGATCCGGATATCCCGCCTGACGAAATGCGTTTGATCAGCGTACCGCCCAGACCTCAGGGCACACCAACGCCAACCAAAGAACCTCGTGAACCAGATTCGCCGACGCCGGAACCTCCCGCTTGCGATCCGCAGTTGCAGCAGTGTCCTTGAAGCAATTATCTTATGTCCGTGTGTTTGGCATATTTGCAGAAAGGAGATGAGCAATTATGTTTTTTAGAGAGTATTACGTGACTATTAAGACCTTCTTCAAAAGACTTGATTTCGCCCTGATCACAATAGTTGGTATGTTGCTCCTCACAGCTTGTGGCCCGCGCAGCGGCCCGTTTGGCGAATACTATGTTGACGTGCTGGGGAGCGATGCGCGTGGAGATGGCTCCATGACCAATCCCTGGCGCACGATCCAACATGCACTGGATCATGCTGATTACTCTGGTCCCACGCCGCGCATCAATGTGGCGAAAGGCATCTACGAGGAAGAGCTCATCATCACCCGTTCCGTTGTGCTTGCGGGCGCGGGCATGGGTGATGGAACAGTATCCACACTGCCGGATACACCACTTGTCCCCATCCAGGATGTTTCTGTCATTGCGCGGAGAAGGGCCTCAGATGCACAGGGGCACCTCATTCGGGGCCGTATCCGTGTGGATATTTCAGGTGTGATTTTCATGTGGGGCAAGGTCCATGCATTAGAGGCGGGGCTCTACCTGGATGGGGTGCGCTTCGAAGATGTGACAGGCTTGTATGGTCTGTGGTTGGAAAATAACCTGGCGTTCAATATCTCGAATTCTCATTTCACTACCCCATTTAACACGCGTGCTGACTATGCCATTGATATGATCAACGCAATGGGCATCATCGAGGATTCTACCTTTGGGGATCAATTTGACCATGTCATCAACATTGGGCGTTTGAGCAATGTGGCTCTGGAGAGAGTGGACATCAATGGCTCCGATATTTTCTACGCTGATGGCATTCGCGTCCAGTCCCCTGCGGACGTCATCATCCGCCACTCTACAATCCGCCGCGACCACGCCAGCGTCGAATCGGACACAGCCGGTGTTGGTTACACTACCCCGTACGCAGGTGTCGAGGTTGACGGCTGGGTGCGGGGGGGCAGTATCACGACGATTGAGATCTCCAACACCACGATTTCCGGCTATGATGTGGGCATTGGCATTGGGATGGAGGGGTACCGCTTGCTTGCCTTTTCAAATGATATCTCCGCGCTTACCTATCCAGTATTTCTACGCTACTACGGCTACACCGAAGTGCCTTACCCCACGATTGATATGGGTGGTGGTCTTTTGGGCAGCCCGGGTCTCAATACATTCCGCGATGTTGGTCCTTTTGCGGTTAACCATTTGGGACCCTACGAGGTATATGCTTGCTTCAACGAATGGGAGGTTCCCCCCACAAGTATTGACCCAGACCGCATCTGGGATCAATTAGATGACGGCAGCCTGGGTCGCGTGCATTGGGACTGTGCTGGAGCCTCGGAGCCTCTTTTTATTGAGCCTCCTCCCGGCGGCCTAGATCTGGACCCTGATGCACCCACGACTTTGATCGTTAATCGCGACACGCCATGCTACACAGGTCCAGGCTCGCAATGGACTTTTGTAGATAATCTACCTAAAGACACAAAGGCGGAGGTTGTTGGCTATGCCTTTATTGGTGACTGGCTGGTGGTTAAACACCCCATGATTAATCATGTGGATTGTTGGTTGGATGAAGGCGATGTCACCCCCAATCAACCTACTTCCGAAATGCGACTGATTGAATCTCCGCCTAAACCCACCGCCACGGTGAGCCCTACGCCGGAAGACAAGCGCCAATCTCCTGACGCCACTCCTATCCCCTGCTACTATGATCAAAATAATGCGCTAATCTGCCCATGATGTAAGACATTGATTCATTGGCTTTAGGAGGCGAGCAAGCGTGTAAAAGGGGCCTGCTGCAGGGAGGTGTTCATTGGAGTTGCTGTGGCTCACAGCTGCTTCGTGACGGAATAGATCAGGCTATAGCTAGTACTTGGCTCGGAACCGGATGCTGTGCGACATCAAAAATCCAACTTGACAAAGTTGATAAAACCTGTATTATATCTGCAACAGATATATCGTGCACGGTAATATCCGTCTGTTTAGGAAAGATTATGGCAAAGATGATGAAAACCCCGGAAGACCTGCTGCCCCTCACCCCGGCGGTATTTAACATTCTGCTGGCCCTGGCCGATGGCGAAAAGCATGGATATGGCATCATGCTGGAGGTGGAAGAAAATACCAATGGCCAAATGCAAATGGGGCCGGGTACGCTCTATGGCTCCATCAAACGCATGCTCAAGGCTGGCCTGGTGGAGGAAACCGACGAACGGCCTGACCCTGAACTGGATGACCAGCGGCGGCGTTATTACCGCGCTACGGGTATGGGGCAGCGCGTGTTGCGCCTGGAGGCTGAACGTTTGGCCGGGCAGGTTGCCTTGGCGCGTGCCAAGGATCTTTTGGCAGGCATTGCGGGCGGTGGAGCATGATTGGCATTCACGAAGAACCACGCCCGGTTTCCATATCTACTCATCTCTACCGCATTCTCCTGGCAGCCTATCCGTCCGGGTTCCGGCAGGAGTACGGCCCGTACATGGCGCAGCTCTTCCGCGACCAGTGTGTGCATAGCTACCGGCGCAGCGGCCCTTCCGGAATGCTCTGGCTGTGGACCCTTACGCTCTTCGACTTCTTTATGACCGTGCTCGAAGAGCACTTACAAAGGGAAACCTTCATGTCAAAAGAAAAATTCATGCGTTTGAGTGGCTGGGGGATGATGCTCGGCGCCCTTGCTCTTGTACTTGGCTTCGCTGCTAGCGGTGGGGAAAGCAGTTACTATGACCCCCTTGGCGGAAGGGATGGCTTCTATGAATATGCCCAGTTATTTTTGGTTCCTTCGGGCATATTCTTGATCACCTTAGGTATCCTGGGACTTCGGATGCGGTATGGGAAACATTCGGGAATACTGGGGAATCTATCCCTACTCCTTTCCGCAGCATCCGGGTTCGTGAGCTTCATAGCTGCTATTCCACTTTTTATACTGAATGATGGTCCTTGGTGGGAGATCACTATGGGCGGCCTCCTCAATATTTTTGTTGGCTTGGCTGTATTTGGGCTAGCTGCCCTTCGCAGAAAACCATTGCCGCGCTGGAATGCCCTGCCTTTGTTAACTGGGATTGCATTTCCTATATTGCTGACTGTGGGTGTTCAAACAGATCAAAGCGGAGAAATCGTTGGACCAATAGTTATGCTTTGGAGTTCCGTAGGTGTTGGCATTTTGGGATACCTTCTGAGAGGCGATGTGCCCAGAGAACCCTTCCCTGTTGGATAGATTAGTTGAGAGGCAGGCAATTTGTCTGCCTCTCAATTTTCGAGGAGGCTACTCAATGGCAAAAACACAACAGGATAACTGGCAACAAGGCCTCGAGTACGATGAGTTCATGGGGAGGTGGTCAAAACCGCTGGCCGCAGAGTTCCTTACCTGGTTGGCGGTGCCAACAGGACTAGCGTGGCTGGAAATCGGTTGTGGGACGGGGTCATTAACCCACGCGATACTGGAGGGACAAGCCTCTGAAAAATTCCTGGGCATTGACCCTTCCGAGAGTTTTGTGGCTTATTCTGCTGACCGCTTTCATCAGACAGGAGCAGAGTTCGAAGTGGGTACTGGGAATACTATTCCCACAGGAGACAATACTTTCGATATCGTCACATCCAGCCTTGTGCTGAATTTCATCCCCGACATCCCTTCAGCGATCAAAGAAATGCAGCGCGTAACCAAACCGGATGGAATCATTTGTGGTTATGTCTGGGATTACGCGGGAAAGATGGAAATGTTACGCTACTTTTGGGATGCGGCCATAGAACTCAATCCCGCTGCGAAAGAACACGATGAAGGCCAGCGCTTCCATATATGCGATCAAAACAATTTGATTGAAACATTAAATGCATCTGAGCTGGCTGAAACGCGGGTTGAAGCGATTTCGATCAATATGCACTTTAGGGATTTTGATGATTATTGGCAACCTTTCCTGGGCAAGCAAGGCCCTGCACCAAGCTATCTCAATGGTCTTAGCTCCGACCATGCCCATAATTTGAAGGAGCTGCTACTCGCCCGTCTTCCTGTTAGAGAGGACGGTTCAATAAAGCTTTTGGGACAGGCCTGGGCATTCAGGGCTGTGGACAGTTGATTGAGACCCTCATTAAGGCAAGCTAATGTGAACAAGAACAATCCAGCCCAGAAACTAAACCTTACTGAAGCCATATCTGTATTGAAATTGGCTCCTAGTACAGTGTCGAGTCTTCTCAAGGGTTTGCCATCTCACATCCTGCACTTTAGTGAAGGACCAGAAGAATGGAGCCCATATATTGTTCTGGTTCATCTTATCCACAACGAGAAAGTGAATTGGGTTCCGCGGATTAAAGAATTGCTTTCGAATCCTAATGTGTCTTTGGTCTCAATAGACCAACTACCACACCGCATAGATGAGTCTGTTTCGATTACGTTACTCCTGGAGGAGTTTCAAAGCTTGAGGATGCGGAATCTCGCAGAAGTGGGGAAGCTTGATATTACCTCTATGAGTCTAGAGAAGACAGGCCGCCATCCAAGCCTTGGGGTGATAAAAGTGAGTGAAGTACTCTCAGCTTGGATGATACACGATTTGAATCACGTTCACCAAATCTCAAAAACTATTTCGCATTACTTCAACAGCTTGGCAGGACCATACCGAGAATTTCTCAAGATACTGGATCAATGAGGCGGAGTTGGCAACAAAATGAAACGTACTCTTATCTCTAATGGCAACCCTTTGGAAGCTGTAGTTGGATTTAGCCGCGCCGTGCGGGTAGGGCCATATATTTCAGTGGGCGGCACCGCCCCCGTTGGCCCGGATGGTAAGACTGTCGGCACTGGCGACCCCGCCGCTCAAGCGCGCCAGTGCCTGGAGATCATCCGCATGGCCCTTGAAGATGCAGGTGCCAGCCTTGAGGATGTGGTACGCACGCGCGTGTTGTTAACGGACATAGAGAACTGGGAAGCCGTGATCAAGGTGCGCGCCGAGTATTTTGCAGATATTCGTCCCGTAGACACTATCATGGAGGTCTCGCGCTTCGTCAACCCCGAATGGCTGGTTGAATTCGAAGTGGATGCCGTTGTGGCGACTGAGAGATAATCCTTCGATATATGTATGCATATCTCACCAAAAATAAGCGCTGCGTGGCTGTGCTACTTGTAACCACCGCTATTTTGGGCTTTGTGTTGTATACAAGGCTAATCATCCCCAAAATCCTCCCTGTCCCAGAGCAACAGATGAATTTAGCTTTGTCAGGCGTGCAGGCCAATGCAGAATGGGAACCGGTTTTGCGCAGTTTTGGTGGTGTAGATATGCTGCTGGTCCCAACCGGCTGTTTCCAAAAGGGAACCACACTGGAACAATTGGAAGAAGCCATCGCTTCATGCAATTCATATTACGGCGCATTTGGATGCCAGCAGTCATTTGAGAATGAGCAACCTGCTCACCAGGTTTGCCTCACGCAACCCTACTGGCTCGACCAGATCCCGGTAACCAATGCCCAATACTGGCTACTCACTTTGGGTAGCCCAGATTCTGCCTACCCCGATTTGAACTTGCCCGTCCAATCCATCACATGGCAGCAGGCAGCTGACTATTGTGAGATGCGTAATGCACGCTTACCCACAGAGGCAGAATGGGAGTTCGCCGCACGTGGACCTGATGGTCTCATCTATCCATTTGGCAACGAGTATGACATTAACCTGGTAACGCTCAGGAAGATTAGCCCTCCGCCCGCTGCACAGATTCCTGAAGGCGCATCTTGGGTAGGCGCAATGGACATGAGCGGAGGAATGGGCGAATGGGTGGCTGATTGGTATGGGCTCTACTCCGCAGATCCAACCACAGACCCAAGCGGCCCAGCAAATGGCGACTTGCGCATTGTACGCGGCGGCACCTGGTTTGCGCATGCCGCCTATTTCGTAAGAACAACGTTTCGAGAGCCTCTGCCACCCGAGACTGCAACCAGCTCCTATGGATTCCGATGTGTCCGAAGTATTCCCCCGTTGAATTTTTTTCGGAGAATATACTGATAGCGAGATAAGTTTCTAATCCTTTAGCTATCTCCAAAACCATTTATACAAATTCCGACTTCCATTCCGCATCAAGATGTACTGTTCGGGCACAAAAACCTGCAAAACTCTTCTTCAGAAGAACGCTGAAGTGCTCACTTAATCACTTCTATCTTATTTAATGTAACTGGTATTCCATTACGGAGCGTATTTTGAATTTCAGATACTGAATCGGTATGTTTCATAAGGGCGATGATATCAGCTTCGGAGGCATTGGCCCTAACTTTTGCACTTTATGTGACCCCTTGTGCGATGGACCCTGGAATAGGTTCAAAGGACCCTTCACAGGTGACTTCAACCTGAGTAACTTCGATGTCCCATTGTTTTGCTTCTCTGTAAATGTCATTGCAGTAGCATGTGGCTAAAGCAAGGAATAAGGTTTCTCCACCGTTTGCTTTTGACCCGTTCCCGTTTTCATTGGCTGGAATTTGTAGCTCATGAGTGTGGTTGTTTGTGGTCAATATGATTTTTTGCCCATCTCTCCAATTATCAATCTTTGCGCTGATATTTATCATCATAATTTCTCCTCATCATCTTTTTTTATTCTCGTTGCTTTTGTGCATTTGAATAAAGATCGTGATTTAATACTAGTGATATATTGATAGTTATTCTGATTACTAGCTAAGTTTCAAATCTTTTGGCCGTCTATAATCTCAAGCGAACATTCTCTGCAATTTCGAACTATGGAGGTTGAAAGTCGGGGAGGGACCTGAGCCACACTTTGATGAATGGATTTTAGGTGCTTTTTTTGCCCATACCCGCTTCTATGGCCATAAGCATTAATTTTGCACGATCTGCCGCGTGCACTTTTAGCAGCACGTTCGAAATATAGTTGCTTACAGTCTTTGGGCTGAGCGATAAGGTCAATGCAATTTCTGAATTGGTTTTCCCTTCTGCCATCAACTCCATTATTTGAGTTTCCCGTTGGGTTAATTTATCAAATGCTTCATGAGGAATATTTGAAGGTAATGTGGATAGATACCCCAAGACTTTCGCCGCAATTCCTGGACTGAATACAGCTCCACCGCTGGCTACAGTCTGAATGGCCCTGATTAAATCATCCTCTTTTGTATCTTTGAGGAGATAGCCATGCGCCCCCGCCCGGATAGCAGGGAAAACGGATGTATCATCATCAAAGATAGTCAGTACCAGGATGCGAATATGGGGACTGGTACGATGTATTTGCCGGGTGGCGTCAATGCCATTGACCTCTGACATATGTAAATCCATCAGAATTAGATCGGGTTGCAGAGATTCAGATAACACAATGGCTTCTTCGCCGTTTATTGCTTCGTCCACTATTTGTATGTCTTCAAATTTTTCCAGCAAATTCCGCAGCCCACTGCGAGTAATTGCCTGGTCATCCACAACAAGTATTCGGATTACATTCAAGAGAGTATTCTCACTTTGGATTGTTTGATAAGGGGATGGTCACAGTTATACTTGTGCCGCTTCCCAGCTTCGTCTGAATTTGTGTTCTTCCACCAACATCCGCGGCTCTGGCCTTCATTGTTAGCAAACCCATCCCGGTGGTCTTCTCGTGTTGAAAACCCTGGCCGTTATCAGTTATTAGCATGATTATTTTTGCCGGGTTCGTATTTTCAATTTTAAATTCAATCATGCACAAGGTTGCCTTGCTATGTTTTTTCACATTAGTTAATGCTTCAAGGGCAATAAAATAAAGAGTTGCTTCCTCTGGCGTATTGGACAGGAAAGGTTTGAGTTCTTGAGGCGAGTCAACCTTTACTACTAAAGCCTGATCATCTTGTGTGCGCTCACGCAATGCATCGACTAACCCTAAGAGCTCCAATTCGGGTGGATATAGCTGATGGGCGATATCCCGTACTTGCTTTGTGATCTGTAAGACTTCAACATGAATCTTATTGAGCAATTCACTAATTTCCTCGGGTGTCCCATTAAACATAGTGGCGGGATTTTCGATAGAGCGCGCCAAAGCGACCAGGCGGTGACCAATGCCGTCATGAATATCGCGTCCCAATGTTCTCCTGGTTTCTGTTTCCTCACGAACCAAGCGCAAACGAGCCGCATCCAGATCGGTTGCCAGGATTGCTGCTTTGGCGGTCGCACTGAGTTGTCGCGCCAGATCAGTAAGCAAACGTTTATCTGGGGTGGTTAGGGGCTCCTTGGGATTTCGGCTGGCAATCATTAAATTGCCAACTGGCTCTCCCCGGTGCATCAGTGGAAAGCTGCTCGTCTCATTTTGAAAGGGACCGTATTCGATTGTATTTTGTACATTGTCGTTTCCGAAAAGCTGTAAACCAACGTAAGGAACTTTTAGTGATTTTGCAATACTTTCGACCGCCAGAGCAAGACTTGAAGAAAGATCGGCAGTCATTTCCAAATGGAGCCCCAGATTGGTTAGGGCGATGTATGGTTGATCTCTATCTCCATAAACAAATCGGCTAACCAACGACCTTAATTTTGTATGGAGTGGTGCGAATACCAAAGCAACCACACCTGTAGCGATTAAAGCCTGCCAGTTTTCGCCTTCCGCACGAAACAAGAAACCAAGATAGCTGACTACAAGAAAATAAATCCCGATACTCATACCGGATAACAGAGAATAAACTAGAGCGTTGTGAATAAATAGGTCAATCTCAAAAAGATGGAATCGTAGTATTGCGATAGAAAATGAAATAGTGATAATCGCAAATCCGACATAAAAACCCGCCCCCAGCAATTGCGCAATTATCGCGTCGGCTACCCATTCACTTGCTGCGGGGAAAACAAGTAACATAAGGGACAGCCCGAGAATCAATCCGGAAATCGCCAGGCGTAATTGAGTTTCACTAAGTCTATCTTTTATCGAAAAAACCGAATGAAGCAAACTAACTAATGACAGGATGATCATGCCCATGGTGGCAAACCATCCAATTTGGGTTGGAATTGCGGGGAACAAGAGCAGTACTCCAACACTCGCGCCGATCATGTATGGCAATTTTGAAATAAATGGGTAGCGGATCATCAATGGATTAGGCTGTGGAAAAAGGATAGTGAAGTTCAGTATCGATGGGGCCAACAATATAGGAAAGATCAAAAAACTGAAAAAGGCACTTGCGAAAAATGCAGATGAGTCAAATTGAACAGATATTCCAATAGGGACCAGATTACTGATACTCATCGCAAAGAAAATGGCTGTAAAAACTAAAAGGCTGCGTGCTGCAGGTGTTTCCGGCTGCTGCAAAACAGTGTATGTGCCCAAGACCAACATTATCAAGCTGCTGACGAAACCGACGGCTATCTCCGGTTGGATCCATAAATTTTTCAAAATCGCAGACCCCGTCCACTGGACAATTGGGGCGTGGATGGACAGGTGCTCTCCTGCTCGCACTACTTCAAAATTAACGACAGCACCTTTTTGCCATTCTGGGGGCGGCTGTACCCAGGCATCTGTCGCGCGGCCCTGAATTGAAACAGAGTTCACCCCAATAATCACATCGTCTAATTGCATATCAGACGATGTGTCGACTAGATTTTCATGAAAAAGCCAATCCGGGTGTTCGAAAGTATCTGTTGTGAACAACAGCCAACCTTCAGTGGGCAAGTAATACCGATAGATTAATTGTACAGTGCTAATAAGAATTAATACTATTGAAAAAATTAAGGCTATTCGGGCTTCGACCGGGAATTTCGGAGATTCTTCAGGGCTGTTTTTCATTTTTATGAAAACTACCCAAGGGCGAGTTAGCCCTTGGGTATAGTGTTCTAATTATCCACCAATTCTGAGAAGTAAACAAGCATTGGTGACTCTTCTTACTAACTTGTGGCCTTGACAGTGTTTTTATAAATGGCCAAACCAACTAGGAACATGCCGACATTTTGAATGAGTTCCATCGGTACCGGGCCAGGGCCAGTTTCTGGGTAAGCACCGAGATAGAATGGGATCTCGATTGCCAGCCAAAGGTAGGCCGCATAGATCAGTGGCATGTAACGTGTCCAGCCCTGCCAAGCAGCTGTTCTTGCGACGACAATGCCGGTTAATAAAGCACCCAGATCCATTAGTGTGCCCCCTATAGGAAAAAGCAAGAAGAATGGAGTCTCATCTTGGTGTGTAAATAACACAGCTATGCTAGCTACCACGATCATTAAGTATCCGATTGTATAAAACCACACGCTGGTTTTACCAAACCGGGAAGTTACTCCACCCTGCCAAACAATGCCCAGGTAGCCAACCGCAACAATGAAGACTGCAGAAATGGCCAAAATTTGATTAGGAACAAATAACGAATGGTCCTGAAAAGGCGGATAAAGATGGAAAATCTCTTCCAAAACATTGGACACGAACCACATCGTTGCCCCCACCATACTGAGCAATCCTGCGTTGCGTACTAAAATACTTGATTTCATTTTTACACGTCTCCTATTGAATGTGTTGTGACAACTAATGTATCCGGAGTCAGATTGGCAGCGTAGGGAAAACAACATCAATATATTGGGAAGAATTCTTGCGGAAGTTCGAATAATCTGGGATCAGAATACGGAGAGAAAACACCCATTAACGTCCAGATAGAAATACCTAAACATTAGCTATAATCTAGCTACTTATAACGTAAACGATCTGGGAAGTGAGGAGGCTCTATATGGAAGCCTTATTATTCAGCCAGCATACTGAGGATACTGCCACTTTGACCGTGGTTTTGCAGCACGCCGGCTTCACCGTGCGCTCTATGCGTGATCTGAATCAGGCAACGTCTTCATGGCCTGAACCTCCCCCCGATTTGATCATGGTGGTTGTAGCTACTGCATTTGATAAAGCGGTCGCCCAGATCAAACAATTACGCGCGCATACGGTAGTACCTATCGCAGTGTTAGCCGAGAAGTGCACCAATGATTACCATGTTGAATTACTAGAAGCCGGAGTAGATCTTGTTCTAGGAACCGAATTCAACAGTCGCGTGTTGTTAGCACAAATCCGTTCGTTGATTCGCCGCACCGCGGGTGTGCCTTTCTTTAGCCTACCCACCTTGACACAGGCAAATTTGAGTCTGGACCCTGGTAAACGTGTTGTGGCCATGGACGATGGGGAGCCCAAACGCCTTACTCAATTAGAATTCCGATTGCTGTATACATTAATGACACACGCGGGACAAATAATCCCAACAGAGAATATCGTTGAATATGTTTGGGGATATAGCGGGGAGGGCAATCGTGAATTAGTACGTGGATTAGTGCAGCGATTACGCTCAAAAGTAGAGTCGGACCCCCATAAACCCAGACTAATTCTGAATGAACCAAATATCGGTTATTACTTCAACCAGTATCCTGACGGGACCAAATAAACTTTTCACTACCTTTAATACTCAATAAAGCCTAGCAATTCACATTATCACGCCGCGTCATAGTGAGCGGCTCCTTTCTATCCTGGCCGCAGATTCCAGCTGTTCTTCCTGCACAGCACTGAAAGGAATTTATAGAAGGAAGTATCCAATCGGGGGTGTATAAAAAATACAACTTGGTCTATCCATTTGGCATTTCGATAATACGGTCATGTCATCCTTTTTGAATGTCTGGCGGCTATAGTGATTTGGTGAGGACAAGCAAATGACGAAAAAACTTCGTGGCGATCATAGCACAACCCGTTGCCCACACTGTCAGTCGGATATTGAGGTGGGGGCTGATCCTTTAGTGGGGGATCGTGTTAAGTGCCCTACCTGTAAAAAGGTATATGAGATCTTGTGGCTGTATCCGATCGAGCTTTGTCAGGCCACTGGCCACGTTAGCACAATCGCCGAGAGCACCATACCGGACGTGTAGATTATAGGATTTGCCTTGGAGACAAAAATGGACAACAGATTTGGTCTCTACGTGATTCTAGCTAGTCTAGCAGGAATAGCTGTCGGAGCACTGGCCGGATTCTTGATTGAACAGATGGTCTTTGGGATGATCTGGGGGCTGTTTGGTGGGGGGATCATGGGGGCCCTGGTTTATTGTGCCTCTTTTGATCCCAGGGAACGACACAAGAAGCGGGCCCAAAGGCGGAGATAACTCTCAAGTGTGGTTAATCCTCATGCAAATCATATTGTCAATGTTTGGGATCCTAAATTTTGTGACTCACTGGGTGGCCTGGGTTCCCGAGCCAATTTGGATCATGCTTCACTGTTTTTAAACCGATTATTCAACAAATATTCAAGGAGAAAGTAAAAATGAACAAAAAACTCGGTGCCTATATTTTTCTGGGGCTGATCGTTGGCTCCATCTTTGGGACAGTGATGGTAATTAGTAACGAGAAGCCAGTACTAAGTGTGGGATTTGGTGCGGTGGCTGGTGCCCTCATTGGCTGGGTCATCGCCATTGTTAGCAATCAAAACAGCAAAAGGAAAAAAGCTACCCAGAAGGCGCGTCGCCGGCGCTAGTACCCATTAATTCTGAAATTGGTTAGCAATATGGAAACAACAAATACTCTAACAAACCCGAATGCTGAAGTGCTTTCCGGTCCAAAAGCTAAAAAGAATGTGTGTCGTTTGGCTCGAGAGGTTATTGGCCAGATCATTGGACTGGCAATGGTCTTAGTGCTGGGGATTCCGATCCTCTTGGTACCATTCACCACGTCGGTCCCCGCACCTCTGTGGGTCCTTCTTCTGATCTTAGCTGCAGCGCTATTTATTTTGCCTTTCCGTACCGCGTCAGCCTGGATTGGAATGCTGATGCTGGGCAGTGGAATCCTAGCTTTGAGCGCCTTTGCTGTGTGGGCCTCGCAATTCTTTGCTTCAACGCCTCCCATTATGGATGCACAGGGCCAGGTGATCCCGGGCAGTATTGCCTCGCTGGAAAAGGTGACCTTGAACGAGAGTCAGCAATGGATATCCATACGCGGAAAAAGCGAAGACAATCCAGTATTGCTCTTCCTTGCTGGTGGGCCGGGCGGTAGTCAACTGGCAACGGCGCGCCACTCTCTCAGTGAACTGGAAGAACACTTTGTGGTTGTGAATTGGGATCAGCCGGGTTCCGGCAAATCCTATAACGCAGTTGAGCAATCCACGCTGACACCTGAGCGTTACATTCAGGATGGCCTTGCCCTGACGAATTACCTGCGTGAACGATTTGAAGAAGACAAAATCTATGTTCTTGGCGAATCCTGGGGCAGCGTGCTTGGCATCTGGATGGTGCAACGTTCGCCTGAACTCTTCCACGGTTTTATTGGCACGGGACAGATGGTGGACTTCTTGGAAACCGATCTGCGCTGCTATGAGTTTGCCCTTCAGTTGGCTATGAAGCGCGGAGATGATAAAAAGGTCGCCCAGCTCACTGCCCAGGGCCCACCCCCATATTATGGAGATGGGATAGCCATGAAACAGGCGAAGTATCTGCTGGATACGTTTGCATACATGAATGAGGATCCGGCGATCACTGGTAGTGGCTTCAACACCTTCAGGGATCTGGCCAGCCCGGAGTATGGACTGATCGACAAGGTCAATTGGCTGCGCGGTCCCTTGGTCACGTTGGGTTACGTGTATCCGCATCTGTGGGAAGTGGATTTGCGTACGCAAGCACCTGAGTTAAAAGTGCCGGTCTATTTCCTTATTGGACGGCATGACGTCAATGCCCCCCCGGTTTTGACAGGGCAGTACTATGATCTGTTGGACGCGCCGCGCAAGGAATTGGTGTGGTTCGAGCGATCCGGTCATAATCCCTGGGTCAATGAACCAGAGGCTTTCGTGGAGGTGATCGTAGATATGGTGCTAGAAAGGCCTGAACCGGGGAGAAAGAGTTCAAGATAGGAGATTGGCCAGATGATGCACGCTGACCTTAATAGGGAATATGCTCATCTGGGAGCACATTGTCCCATGTGCCGTGATCTCGTGCCTGTCGACGTGCATCCCTTCGTTGGTCGCGTTCTGCCTGGTGATTTTGCTATATGTAGAAACTGCGGTGCTTTTCTAACTGTTGCAAGCATCTACCCGCTACGCCTTGAGATGACAGAGACTATTGTGCGTGGGCCATCCAATCCTTATCAAAGAAAGAAGCGTAGTTTTTGATACACATTTCATACACGCCCGTCACTTGATTTCTACAATCGTTCAATAAACTCATAGCAAATATAAGCAATTCTGAAATGATTTTGTAGCTTCAGAATGCTTGGTCACAGACATGATTGAAATGAATCACACAACTCCTTGTCCACATTGCAGAGCTGATATTGACATTGGTGCTTATCCAACCGTTGGCGAATTGATTGTTTGTGGTCTCTGCAATAGAGAATTTGAGCTTTTATGGCTCTTCCCATTTGAACTGGGTGCAACTTATGCCCAGGTTCAAACAGGCATTGAGAGCAAAGCACAGCATCTACCCAATTGAGGTGACAGGATGAATCGCACAGATCTATTCAAAGAGCACAAGTCGTTTAGTGCGCAATGTCCGATGTGCCAGCGTGTTGTCAACGTTGCGGGACACCCCTTCTTTGGTCAACCTGCTCGGGGTGACTTTGTAGTTTGTGATCAGTGTCGATCATTTCTAGCTGTGGTGAGTCTACATCCATTGCGGCTGGAATTGCAGGGGGCCAACATCTTCAACCGGCCTGATTCTTTCTTGAGTCGACCAGTTGGGATTTGATACGGCTTTTATACATCGTGAGCACATAATTTTTACACGATTTATCTAGACTCAAATCAAATTGCTTTCAGGAGCACGATATGACTTTCGCAGAATGTCCTTCCTGCCAGGGCGAAATAAAGCTTGGGAATCGCCCCCATATGGGTCAGCAAATTCGCTGCCGAAATTGTGACGCCCAACTTGAGGTCGTCTGGCTTAATCCTATCGAACTCGATTGGGTCGAAACCGATGACTACCAGGATGACTATGATCCGGGCTTTGAGGAGGAAAATGAATATATTGATGAGCTGGAGGAGTATGAAGAAGAAACTGATGGGTGAGTGAACGCTTGCCCATCAGTTTCGAAAAGAATGGAGAATAGTCATGAAATTATCTCAGTGTCCCACCTGTCTCATGGCGACAAGTCTTGGGCAGGAGCCCCAGCTAGGCGCATGCATAACATGCGAATATTGTGAAACCGAGCTTCGAGTTGTCTCCCTGAATCCCTGCCGACTTGGGTGGCGCTTTAGGCCCGACGAGCGCAAGGTGGCAGAAGAATACTTTGAGGACGAGTATGGGGATAATCGGCCGTATTCCCATTACCTGCCATTCTTGTAGCAATGAGATGATTGACCGGGGTGGTTCGAGATAATTCCTTACTAGCTACGAAAGCCTTCACTATTCCCCCAAAGTGAAGCAGGATAAAAGAAAGGGCCCAGATTATTCTGGGCCCTTTCTTTTTTAGTAATCCATGTCGGAATCTGGTAAGGGTAACTTGCCATTCTTCTTTGGCAGATCAGTGATCAGGGCTTCAGTGGTCAGGATCATGGCCGCGATCGAGGCCGCATTTTCAAGGGCGCCACGCGTCACCTTGGCCGGGTCGATCCAGCCGGCTTCGACCATATCCACGTATTCCTCGGCTAACACATCATAGCCGATGTTGTTATTCCCCTCAGTGTCCTGCCTGCGCCGCACAGTATCGGCGATCACTGCGCCATCCTTACCGGCATTTTCTACAATGCGGTGTAATGGCGCTTCGAGGGCTTTACGGAGGATATTAACGCCAACCTGCTCTTCCGGATCATCGAGACGCATGTCTGTGGTGGCGCACATGGCATTGAGCAATGCCACACCACCACCGGGCACGATGCCCTCTTCGATGGCAGCTCGGGTTGCGGAAACGGCATCCTCGACACGATGCTTCTTCTCTTTCAGCTCGGTCTCGGTAGCCGCCCCCACGCGGATGATGGCTACGCCACCGGACAACTTGGCCAAACGCTCGTTGAGCTTTTCGCGATCGTAATCGCTCGTTGTGTTTTCGATCTCATTACGAATTTGCTCGATGCGACCGGCGATCGCTTTGTTATCACCCTTGCCGCTGATGATGGTGGTGTCGCCCTTGTCGCTGACCACTTTGTCCGCTTGCCCCAGGTCCTCAAGAGTGGCTGTCTCCAGTTTGCGTCCCAGCTCTTCGGAGATCACGGTAGCCCCGGTGAGGACCGCGATGTCCTGCAGCATGGCCTTGCGGCGATCACCAAATCCGGGTGCCTTTACGGCCAGCACATTGAGTGTGCCGCGCAGTTTATTGAGCACCAGCGTCGCCAGGGCATCACTATCCACATCCTCCGCCAGGATAAAGATATTACGTTTGTTGGATTGGACGATCTTCTCAAGGATCGGTACTAGGTCGGCCGCGGCCGTGATCTTCTTCTCGTGAACAAGCACATAGACGTCTTCGACAATTGCTTCCAGGCGCTCGACATTCGTGATGAAATATGGGGAGAGGTAGCCTTTGTCGAATTGCATACCTTCGACGTATTCTGTCTCAAACGCCAGGCCTTGCGAATCTTCGACGGTGATAACGCCGTCATTGCCAACCTTGTCGAAAACTTCAGCGATCAGTTCCCCGATCTCGCGGTCCTGCGCGGACACGGAGGCTACGTTGGCCATATCGGCCTTGGATTTGACCGGGATAGCCTGTTCGCGGATGCGCGCCGCCACAGCTTTTGACGCTGTCTCGATGCCGCGCTTGACCAGCATGGGGTTGGCCCCTGCGGCGAGGTTCTTCATGCCTTCTGTGACGATGGCGTGGGCCAGCACGGTCGATGTGGTGGTGCCATCGCCGGCGATCTCATTCGTTTTGGAGGCCGCCTCCTTGAGCAATTGGGCACCCATGTTGGCGAAATGATCTTTTAGTTCGATCTCTTTGGCCACGGATACGCCGTCGTGGGTGATCGTTGGCCCCCCGAACTTTCGGCCAATAGCCACATTGCGGCCCTTAGGGCCAAGCGTGGTAGCGACAGCTTTGGCAACGAGGTCGATGCCTTCTTTAAGCTTGGCGCGCGACTCATCTGCATATGCTAGTTGTTTAGCCATTACTTCACCTTTGCTTTGGATTTACTCTTGCGAGATTTTGGAGATTTTTTTGACGCGGGTTTTTCTAACGCGTCCAGGATCGCCAGGATTTCCTCTTCTTTCATGATCAAGTGATGCTGGCCATTGAGTTTGACCTCGGTGCCCGCATACTTGGCAAAGAGGACGGTCTGTCCAGTCTCGACTTCCATGGCAATGCGTTCGCCGCTTTTATCGCGCCCGCCTGGGCCTACGGCAAGTATTTTTCCTTTTTGCGGTTTTTCCTTGGCCGATTCGGGCAACACGATGCCGCCAGGTGAGACTTCATCTTCTTCAATGGGCTGGATCACGACCTGCGAGCCAAGCGGTTTGAGTTTTATGGTCATCTGGAAGATACTCCTAAATTAAATATTTGAGGGGATGCAGCAAATTGCACTGAAAGCCTCAAGAAAACTCCCTTTTGTCCACGTTAAGCATAGACTGTGAGTGTTGAAAAACCGTGCGACAGTTGGTTGAGAACTGCATTAATTCCTGTTCCTCTGTGGTGTTTTTTATACATGGAGCAAACCATAGGCGAACTGGATACGCAGTCCTGTATAAAAACTCGCATGCGGAAGGGCGGAATTTGACAGATATGAGCACTTGAATGAACGCATTTCAAACACGCCCACACTAATATGCAAGAGACGAACTTATAGTCGTGAATTTGTATGGATAGGAACAAAGTGATGAAGATTAAACAAGTACGCCCCGCGGTTGCCGATCCACTTGAGAAGTTGGAGGCAACCGTAGCCCCTGTGTTGGGTCTGAGCCTAGCCACTTCCATTGGCAGCTTCGGCTATCCCAATGGATCAACTGCCCTCGACGATTTGCAGGAGTATTCAGCCGATTTGGAAGAACGCGCAGTTTTGCGCCAGCAGCAGCAAGAGTTGCGCAGGCAGAATAACATCGACGCCATCCTGGCATTGGCGCGTGAATTCTTGCCCAGATATGTAGAAGAAGAACCTGTTGATGTGGATTGGCTGGCGCGCTTCATTCAGTATTGCCAGGATGTCAGCGACCGGGAATCCCAGGAGATATGGGGGAAGATCCTGGCTCGGGAAACAGGTAAGCCCGGCTCCTTTACACTGGCCACTCTGCATCATCTGAGTCTGCTGAGTTCAACAGACTTGTACCGCTTTGGAAAATTATGTGGTTATTTGTGGCACATTCAAGGACGCTCAGGTCTTCTTGCCGACGAACAAACGGAGAATGATCTGCTCCGGTATGGGAACATCGATCCTGGAGAGAGTTTCTTTAAAAATGGGCTCGTCTCCAATTATCCGGATTTGCGGTTGCGCTTTTCGGCGGGACAGTACCACTCACTTGAGTACGACGATCGTACAGTAAGGCTTATTAACCAGCAGAGTAGAAAAAAGCCAGATATCGCGATCTACCCACTGTCATCATTTGGTGAGATCCTGTACGGTCTGATCGATGTGGACCCAGATGAAAATTATTTTGAACACTGCTTAAGCCAATGGCGGTCAGCTGGTTTTCAAGTATCTGTGAGTTAGGGTCCGGTTACAAACTCCCGAATAAAGCTGCACATCATGGGTCAACAATTGAACGCAAATAAGCTCTTGCGGGATACATTCATGTATCTCGCGCTGCTGCTGCTCCTTGTGTGGATTCTGTTTTCTTATCGAGCATTGATCTCCCCGCTGATCATCGCGAGCTTGCTGGCATACTTGCTAAACCCAGCAGTGAATTTCTTGAAGACGCGCTTGAGTGTCCCACACAGTCTCGCGGTCTATTTGGTTTTCATTGTCTTTATACTGGGGGGCATTTTGCTGGGTATCTATCTTGTGCCTCTTGTGATTCGCCAGGCTCAATTCGTGTCGGCAGAGTTGAGCGCTTTTCCAGGCCGGGCTGGCATGGTTGATGACTACCTCAAGGCTCAACTCGGTTTTGATCTAGCCCTTCAGCAAAGGCTGATGGACTTGCAAACGTCCTCATCTCAATTACTCCATCCCGAAAGAGTTTTCCAATTAATTCGGGCTGCCAGCACCAATGTGGTATGGGTTGGTGTAATCCTTGTGGCCACTTTTTATCTACTTAAAGACTGGGAACACCTTCGCGATGGGATTTTTAGCCTGGCTCCTGATGCAGAACGGGAGCAGCTGCAAAAACTGCATAGTGAGATTAAAGCCATCTGGCAGGCGTACCTGCGTGGACAGATTCTTTTAATGACTTCTGTGGGGGTTCTCACATGGCTTGGCGCAATGGCCATCGGCTTGCGCGGGGCGGTGCTACTAGGCCTGACGGCCGGATTCCTGGACATCATCCCTTCAGTTGGCCCAGTTGTGGCGGCAGGCGTAGCCGCTCTCATAGCAGGGACCCAAGGATCGACTTATCTACCTCTCTCCAATTTGTGGTTTGTTGTTTTGGTAGTGGGCATGTTTACACTTATCCAAACCGTGGAGAATATCTGGTTGCAACCGCAAATTATGCACCGCCAGATGAAGCTGCATCCAGCGATTGTCTTCATTGCAGTCGTTAGTTCGCTTACGCTGGTTGGCGCTTTGTTAGCTTTGATCATCATTCCGTTTTTGGGAACGCTGATTGTCATCTTAAACTATGCGCGCACTAAACGCAGGGGGGCAGGTCGTGAGGAATTTGAAATATCCCCTTCAAGCGAACGACCTGCTCCCATTTGGGCAAATGAGAAAGAGCATGTATAAAAATCCCACTAGACACTTCTATTTAATACGCCTTTGACGATTGCAGTCAACCGGAATTAGACAGCCAATGGCTACCATATGCTTTACTGAAAGTTACTTCAGTAAATTGTTTAGCGAAACCTGGAGCGTGCAAAAAATGTCCCCTGATAAAAAGCCTGGTAGTAAGCGGCCCGTTCGTAAACCTAAGAAAAAAAGGGAGAAGAGCAGTACCAGCTCGACGCCATCGAGCTCTACTTCGAAACAAGGCTAACCCGGTAGGAGAATGAAGAAACTCGTGAGCAGGATAGCAACCTGCTCACGTATTTATGCTTAAGGCATTAATAACTCTGGAATGAACAATGAAGATCACATTTTCCTATTATGGGATCAGGCAGGTAGAAGATAGATGATTTCCACGGCCATTCTCATCTTCTTTTTACGCCTCGCTGACGTGACCATGGGCACAGTGCGCACGATCCTGACCGTCCGCGGCTACCGTTATCTTTCGGCACTGATCAGTTTTATCGAGATCACGATCTGGGTACTGGCGATCGGCCAGGTGATGGAAAACCTCAACAGCATCTGGAGCATTGTCGGCTACAGTGGCGGCTTTGCCGCCGGTGTGTTGCTTGGTTCATGGATCGAGCAGAAACTGGCGCTCGGCTACGCTAACCTGACGGTTATCTCCTTGCATCATGGCATGGAAATCGCCGAAGAGGCTAGACGTGCAGGATACGGCGTCACAGTAATTGATGCACAGGGCCAATCTGGTCCGGTCAGCCTGCTCAATATAGTTACGCCTCGCAAGCAAATAAATCCGGTCATGCGCCTCGTAAACCAGGTGGATTTGACCTCATTTGTAAAGGTGGACGAGCCCCAGCGCGTGGTACGTGGCTTTTGGGGCGTGGTGAAGTAGCCACCGTCTGATTAGGATCAAAAGGAACGAATCATGAAACGGATCAAGCAGGGCTACATTTTCCCCAGTGCTGCATTAGCCTTAAAAAGGATGCAAATCCGTTACTATCAGGAAATGAACAAGCCTCCTAAGCTGGGAGATGTCGTGTTCGGTGAGATCAGCCGTATCGGCCAGCACTCTTCCCTTGAGAATGTCTCCGGGCGCATCCATGCTATTCACAACGGCACCCGTGCCATATTTGTCTTCGGTAATCGTTACGCCCCCGACTATTATGAGGGCCAGGTTCCTGAAGATCATTTGGAGGAAGTTGATCTGCTAGCCCGATCTGGCATGATCGGACAAATGCTGACAAAAAATGCCCTCATCAAAGACCCTACTCGAGTAAAGATTCTCGGCTATGTCTGCAATCAAGATGGGGAAGTGATAAATACTCAATCTTTCCCACGAATCGCTCCACATACCAGGGTCAAAAAAACCCCCAGAGCCGGGATGATCCTCGTCTGTGGGACTTCCATGAATTCGGGCAAAAGCGTAGCAGCAACGGCCTGTTGCCGGGTTTTGACCTCCAAAGGCTATGCAGTACGAGCCTCAAAAGTAACAGGCACGGCCAGCCTCAAGGATATCCTGTCGATGAATGACGCTGGAGCCCACCCGTACACTGACTTCACCTATCTTGGTTACCCCTCCACCTATCTCCTTCCGAAGGAAGACTTACTGAGCATATTCAATCGGCTCGACCTCAAATATGCTAACAATCCCAGAAATTATTGGGTCGTGGAATTTGCGGATGGGATTATCCAGCGTGAGACTGCAATGCTGCTCCTGGCTTCCGAAGTACAAAAACGGATTCATAAATTGATATTCTGTGCCAGTGATGCTTTCAGCGCAATAGGTGGTCTGGGTATCCTGAAGGATGAGTTCAACCTGACGCCTGATGCGATTTCGGGCTTATGCTCAAGGTCTCCATTGCATATAAGAGAATTGGCGGAGTTCACCGATATTCCTGTTTTTAATAGCGCTGATGTAGATATTGAGCAGCTCTCCGGCTTGTTGACTACCGAGCGCCGAGTTGTTCGTCAACCAATTGCTGTATAAAAACTACAAGGATCCAGGCAAGATTGATACTTGATTCGCGTACCGACCCCACCAAATTTAGACGGCCACACAATAATATTTCAAATATGAACGGGTTACTAAACCATCCTCTCGACTTAGGCTTGTGCTTTGGAATGGGCAACAATACTTGTTTTTGCTGCCTGATTTCATTTGAGGGTCTTCAATGGTAGTTCAGCCGTTAATCTTCGCAGCCAGACTGAGTACATTTCAATGGATGAGGACATTTCAGGAGCCACATATGCCTCGCGGAAAGAAAGCCAGAAAACAAGCAGCCAATGCTGTTGGAAAAAAGCAAAAAAAGAACAGCACCTCTAGGTCCAGATAACGCCGCCAAACAATAAGGATTAGACAAAAGAGCCTGGAAAGGAAGGCTGTCTAGTTATCTCATTTTCATCATATATGGATTATCAGAAATGCAGAAAAAAGTCTATTTGACTCAAAACGGCTTAGAACGATTCCAAACAGAATTGGAACATCTTCGGACTGTTAAACGAATAGAGATCGCAGAGCGCATCCATGACCTTGACGAAGATGATGAGGAGGATGGCAGCCCAGAATATCAACTCGCCAAGCAAGACCAGGCTTTCTTAGAGGGTCGTATTCGCGAACTCGAGCGCCTGGTTAATGGGGCCGTGATGATTACACCATCCGGTGAGAAGGGAACTATAGGCATCGGCAGCACTGTGGTAGTGAAGGAACCGGGGCGACCGCGTGAGAGCTTCACGATCGTAGGGTCCGCAGAAGCCAACCCAGGCAGTGGTTTCATCTCAGACGAATCTCCATTTGGGAAAGCGTTATTGGGACATCAGGTTGGCGACAAAGTAACTGTGGAATCGCCTTCCGGCAGTTGGCAGGTAAAGGTGGTTGAAGTGCATTAGGCTGGGGCTGACTACACATAAGATCATTCTCCCGCTGCAGGGGGTTCACGCCGGCTCTCTAAAAGCCCTGCATTAAGCCTCGGCTGTAAGTGACGACATCGTCGCCGTACACATATCGATCATGGAGGTACCCTATCGAATGCGGTAGAGTGATACTTAGTTGCTCAGGCTAGATTCTCCACTTCCGCCATATGCTAAAAATGGGAGTTTGACAGAAATCGTGTTTGGGTAGACCAATCTTTTACGTAGGTTACTTGGTTAGTTCAATTTTTAAGGGAGGCCCAAGTAGTTCCATACCATGTGATCTCCAAAGCTCCGGGTCTTCTGATGGCATTGCATTACCCTTCGATACTTCTTGAAAGAAAGCCTCCATCTTGCCTGCGGGCATAAAGGCAATCATAATATGGGTACCTCCCATTTTCGCGCGTAAATATCCGCTAAGGTAGCAATGAAGGGGCTCTTTTTTAGCGAATCAATTTAGGATTCAGCACATATTCTCCATAGAGGGTGATATTCTCCCAGCCAACCGGGCTAATGTGTTCCAAGAGGGACAGATCAACTCCCGCCCCAGCAAGATCCCCTTCCACAATGACGCGGTTGATCTCTTTTGCCTGCCAATAAATGATGCAAGCCATGATCAGGGTCAAACAGCTGGCGGTATTTCTCTGCACCCGCATATCCCTGGCCAGCAGCGTTCCCTGTTTGCCATAGGCCACCTGCCTGGCTAAGGCATGGACTTCTTCGCTTTTGAGCAAACCCCGCTGGATGCGCCGGCGCAGTACAGGATCCGACATGTATTGCAGGATGTGTTCGGTTTTGAAGATGCGCCCGAGTTCCCGATTGGCACGATAAAATTGGTTCTTCCCAGAGTATCCAGCCAAGCGTTTCAGAGCCGTGGAAGCAGTCACGTGCCCCTGTTCCAGAGAGGCGTAGAACTGGCCCATTCGGTCCCACTGTTCACAGATCCAATCCATGCGGATCGTTCGGTCGCGGCGACCAACTAAAGCTGCTAGCGGACCGTAATCCCGATGTCTGTCGATGCGGTAGAGGCGTTGTTTTTGCAGTCCGCGAATGCGAGGGGCAAAGCGACGCCCAAGCATCGCAAAGGCAGCAAAGTTGACCTCCGTGTAGCCGTGGGTATCGGTGAAATGCTCATCCAGCGCCAGGTCACTTTCATTGTAGAGCAGGCCATCTAGAACGAAAGCTGCGTCGCGATCGGTGCATTCAATGATCGTGCTGTAGAAGGGCGCATAGTTGTCGGCCACAAAGGAATAGAATTCCAAAGCATAATCACGGAAGCGGGGGCTGTACGTTTGCTGCAATAGTTTCCGTCTGAGACGAAAACGCTGCCCGTCGCTGCTGGAAGTGGTGCCTTGCCCCCAGGCCTGGCTGACATCCAGCCGGCTCAGGGCATTAACCAATTGTGCCAGAGCCTGACGCTGGGCCTCTTCCGTCAACTGCCAATCCGTGACCCATTTGATCTCACGATAACGGATGCCCTGAGTCAATTGTGCCATCGTATAAGGGCCGATATTGCATCCATGGGCCATGATAGTAGCTAGCACGGTACAGATCTGAGCGGGGTCACGAAGTGAGTCCTGGCTGGGTGTCATAAAGTGATTGGTGAACGCCAACTCGTTGTCGACATCAATGAGCAGTTCGGGCAGCTTCATGCGCCTCATGTTTTCTGACAGCCATGATTTCAAAATCTCGAGACGCTGCTGACCGGCCGCGTCCAGTTTTTCGGCAGGGTCACTTGAAAGCTGCCAGCCTTTGTCACTGATGTTGGCGTAGGCATTGGCAGGTAGTGATTCTAGAAAGGCATCAAAAGCCAGGTTCAAGCGGCCACCCAGAAGAGCAGGCACCTGGTCAGCATCTGCAGGCAGACCAGCGCGCTTGAAGAAGCCCTCGCGTTGCATACCCCAGATATCATCGGTGATGAAGAAATCGTCAAAACGACCAAAGCGGTTGCTCCGGTCAACATAGATATTTCCGGCTCTGATCTCATCTCGGACGGCAGTAAGGAGGGCGCATTCCCAGGCGGGCTTGCTGACCTCCCCGTTCAACTGCACCAGGGGCTGAATCTTTTTGGGAATAAAATCGAGTGGCGCGCCTTCAGGCAGTTTGCGTTTGTTGTCTGTATTCATCTTTTTCAGCAAGTGGATGGCCTCGGTTATTGAGGATTGCACTCCGTCTTCCAAGCGGAAGTCAAGGTGCCCTAAAAAGGTTGGGGCAAACTGCCGTAGATACGAAAAGCGCTGCACGACCAAATTGAAAACATGACTATATTTGCCGGTCAGCCAGTTCTCCACCTCATCCATTTGCAAGGTCAGGTTCTCTCGATCTACTTTCTTGAACAACACATGCCGTATATCCGCATCCTGGATAGAATCATCGAGGAGCGTCTTGGCAAGTGAGCGAAAGGTGGACAAAGAGTTTCGGATCATCCTGCGCTGCCTGCGCATGTGGTCATCCATTTCCTCCTTGGCCCGGTTGTGTACTCGCAGCATCAATTTGTGATGCATATCGATCATGTGGTCCACGCTTTCCCGATGTACCTGCCGCAAAAAACAGACCAAAACAGTATATCTATGCTTCGTCTTGAGTCTTCGCATGCGGTCGGCTGAACAACGTCGAGCATAACGCGCCAGCGACCGCTGATAATTATTGTTCAGCCAGCCCAGGTCAATCTGCAAAACACCAGTGTCCTGGATACTCTTCAACTTATCGGTCAGACGCAGCATCGCAGCAGGCGAAGCGCGCCCCGGCGGCTTTTTGAGCGCCTGGAAGAGTGTCAGACGATAGTCGCCCGCTTCCAACAATTTTTCGATTTGTGTGATGAAATCTACTGAGAGGGCCTCGGTCACGCGAGCATAGATATGATCCTGGGCGCTCTGTCTCTGTCTGGCGATCAGACGACGCAGGGTGTCATCCGCTGGAAACAAGATCGTTGCATCTTTGAGAAACTGCTTGGCTCGTACCAGGAGAGGCCCAGCCTGTTCAATACGACTAGCTTCCTCGAATATAAATCCTGCCAGCAGGCGCTCTTCTATCTCTCCAAAACGCCGCCACTCCAGGTAAGCCAGGATGGTTTTGCGGTGTTCGGCTAACGTTTGTTGACGGTTTTGATATTGGTCAAGCTCCTCTTCTGGAACAGACAGTTGCATGCTCACATAGGTCAAGAGCTCTTGATCAATTTCCAGCGGCTGCTGCGTCGGAAAACGGTTTGCCAGCCGGACAAAAGCCAACTGATAAGCATAGCCCAAGCGATTGGCCGCTCGCCGACGTTTCATGATTTCGGTCATATCCTGCGCACTGAACTTTCCTTCCTGAACGATAGCCTCATGAGAAAACAATGATGGTGACATAGACAAACACTCCTTTTTTGCAATGAATAATAAAATGGTTCCTTTCTCTTGCTCAAAAGCTGTGACGAAAGAAGTTTGTCTTTATATTCTCTTTGAAAATGGAAAGTCCCCTAAAACCGTTCAAGCCCCCATTATTTCGATGGCATCATGTGCTCATTCCCACCCTTCTAGAACAACCAGTTGATTGCAATACGGATTGTTATTTTATTCGTTAGGCTCCATAATTTCCCGCTGGTAGTATTTATGTGTTGGTTAAGTCCCTGCTTCGCCAAAAAAGGTGCTGATTCTCTACTCTCTTAGCGGATATTTACGCGCGAAAATGGGAGGTACCCATAGAGCAGCCTATATCCTTGTAAGTGGGAAAGACTTTCACAAAAGAACTACTCCTATCTCTCACTGATTAAATATTGAAAGTCTCATTCTTTTTTCATTCCTCAGTTAGAAAAAGACGGATATTCCATCCAAAGCGGATATGATAGTATCTAACTTTAGACAATTGTCAAGGAAAAAGCGCGTCTCGACACGTTACTTGAAGTTCATTAATGTTTTCCTAAACAAGCATTGGAGGGAACGTCATGAAAAAAACTCTTTTTGTTTTTTTCCTCATGATTTTGTTAACAACAGCATGTTCCACCGTAGAAGAGCCAGCCCCAAAACCTACTGAAGTTGTGGAACCCACCAAAGTTGTGTCGCCCCCCACAAATACCCCCGCACCAACTGACACTGAATACAAACCAACACACCCAGCGATAACTGCGGACTCCTTACAACCTGGCCAAACACCTTACGCCTTTCTCTCAAGTTCTGATGTGGAAATCCGCTATTTGTTTTATTTACCTGAAAACTATGACCCCTCCATTAGGTGGCCTTTGATTCTTTTCCTGCATGGTGGTGATGGGAATGGGATGAACATCAATCGTATTATGAATAAGACCCTGCCCAATTATATTGAAAATCTCCCTGATTTTCCTTTCATCGTTGTCTCCCCCCAATTGCCAAATGGGTTTTGGCCCAAGTTGATCGACCCCATCGACGAACTTCTCGACCATCTCATCGAAGTACTACCTATTGATGCTGATCATATATACCTAACTGGGTTAAGCGGAGGCGGATATGGCACTTGGAAATACGCCCTCAAGTACCCAGATCGTTTTGCTGCGATTGCCCCGATTGCAGGCGGGCCATCTGTAACAACTGACCGGGTACCGGAAGACATTTGTACGCTCAAAGAGTTACCAATTTGGGCATTTCACGGAGAAGAAGACCTGATCCCTCCTGAGCAGAACATAGAACCGATAGAGGCATTAGAAGCCTGCAGTGGAAACGTCAGATTAACATTGTATCCTGATACTGGACATGATGCCTGGACCCCCACCTACACCAACCCCGACTTTTACGATTGGCTTTTGCAGCATTCCAAGTAAAGCTATTCGGATATAGAGTTCTTAATCCGGAAGCAGGAGGAACAATGAATAAAACGATCCTTATTTCAATTATCCTGAGCTTTGTAATCACGGGCTGTGGCGAGGTTGAAAATCCTGATGCCACGCCCATTGATTCTCTTGCCACGCCCACTAATTCCCTGGCCGCACCTACTTCCACCCAGATACCAACTGAGGCTCCCAAATCTGTTTCATATTCAATTCCATATGCAGAGGTCAGCCCTTTCCAAAAGTTGGACGTATTCTTGCCCACCACAGGAGACGGCCCCTACCCAACTTTCATTGCCATGCATGGGGGTGGTTTTGCAGCGCGCAGCAAAGCCCTCTACCAACAAATAGCCCGCGAGTATGCTAGCCAAGGATACGCATTTGTTTCAATTAATTACCGCTTAACGAATAAGGCCAGCTATCCCGCCCAAGTAGAAGATAGTTTTTGTGCCTTAGCCTGGCTGCATGCCAACGCTGAGATATATGGCTTTGACACTGAACGTGTGATCGCAATGGGCGACTCTGCGGGCGGATACCTGGCGTCTATGCTTGGAACTGTAGATGACCCAAGCATTTATCTAAACGATTGCCCCCATGAGTATCCATCTGGTGATGCACTGCAGGGCGTGGTAGTTTTTTATGGATTGTATGATTTCACCAGCATTGAGGGATACCCCGCCAATGATGTCAGAACCTACTTGACGCCTTTCTGGGGCGATGAATATGAGAATCTCTCCATTGAAATAATTGAAGAGATGTCGCCGCTCATACAAATCGATGGAAGCGAACCACCCTTCATCATATTTCATGGGACAGCTGATACCCGGATACCAAGCTCGATGTCAGAACAATTCGCCAAAACCCTCGAGCAAGCCGGGGTTGATGTAGAACTCGTGCTGATGCCTGACGTAAAGCATGCATTTATCCAACCAATTACTAGAGATGAGATGGTTCTGGCATTAGATAAGATTAACGCGTTTTTGGAGAGAGTAATAACAGAGTAAATGAACTTAATCTAATTTCCATAGCCCACAGGGCTTTGTTGCATGGATCGGATGATATGGTAGTCTTTTTAGCATGTCTGTGAGAAATAAAGCCAAAGAACGCGCCCAAAGAGCCTACAAAACCCAGTATCGCGTGACCAATTGGCCCGACTACAACCGCAGTTTGGTCAAACGCGGCAGTCTGACCTTGTGGATCGATGAACAGACGCTGAATGCATGGCATTATACAGGCCCGCAGCGCAGGGGTGGACAAGTCGTATACACGGATCTGGCGATCGCATGCCTCTTGACCCTACAAGCCGTCTTCCAGCTGCCCTTACGTGCTACGCAAGGCCTGGCACATTCACTCTTTGAGCTCATGGGATTGGATCTGCCTGTGCCCAACTACACGACATTATCGCGCCGTGCAGCTGGGCTGGTGGTCAAGCTGCCCAGGAATGTGAATAGGCCGGTCCATCTGGTAGTAGATGCAAGCGGCTTGAAGACCTATGGGGAAGGGGAGTGGCGTACACGCAAGCATGGCAAACGGGGACGACGCAGCTGGCGCAAGTTGCATCTGGCTGTGGACGAAGCCAGTGGGGAAGTTCAGGCCATCATACTCAGCTCTCTGGAACTGGATGATGCCGGGGCGGTCGAGGCATTGTTGGGGCAGGTGGCCACCCCGATCACACAACTCAGCGGCGATGGGGCCTATGACAAACGCAAGGTCTACACTTGGGCAGCGGAGCAGGATATTCAGCGTCCCGCCATCCCTCCACAGAAGAGAGCCCGAACCTGGAAGCAGGCTGCACTCCCCGATAGTGAGGCTCATCCCCGTGACAAGACCCTGGCCCGGATCGGGCAGATCGGCCGCAGGAGCTGGAAACGCGCCTCAGGCTACTACCGGCAGTCGGTCGTCGAGAACACTTTCTACCGCTACAAGAAGATCTTTGGCTCATCACTTCGTTCCCGTAAGTTAGCTCAGCAGATCACCGAAGCCAACATCAAATGTGCAATTCTCAATCGCATGGCCCAACTCGGCATGCCAGACAGCTATCCTGTGCTTGCTGGCTGAACAGTTTCCCCGCCCTGACAGTTTTGCGCCCCTCCTTTTACTTTCTTTGATCCGTGCAACAAAGCCGATGAACAAGGAGGTTATGATGAAATTATATATCGGGATCGACTGGAGTCAAAACAAACACGACCTATGCTACCTAAATCAAGCTGGGTCTTGTTTGGCGCAAAAGGTCATTCCCCATTCTCAGGAAGGCTTTTGGCAGTTGGAAAAACTGCGTCAACAACTGGGGGTGGCTGCGCAGGAATGTCTGGTGGGTATAGAAACGACCCACAACATTCTCGTGGATTTCCTCTGGGATCAGGGCTACACACGGGTCTATGAATTGCATCCCAACCTGGTCAAGAGTTCCCGCGGTCGCCTGCGACAGAGTGCTGCGCGCAGCGATCCAACAGATGCCTGGTTGCTGGCCGACATCCTGCGCACGGATCACCATCGCTTGCAGGCCTGGCAACCCGATCGGCTGCTGACCCGCCAGATCCGGGTCAAGGTCAAGTTCATGCATTTTCTGACCCGTGAACTGGTGCGTGTGACCAATCGCCAGCGAGCGCTCCTGCTGCGTTATTATCCGGCCGGCGCCGAACTCTTCAGCAGTCTCAAAACAGCGATTGCACAGCACTTTCTCCTGGCTTTTCCCTCTGCGCAGACTGAAGGCAAGCTTGATCGGGAACAATTGGAGGCCTTTCTTCGCCAACACCATTACGTCCATGTGCGCAAAGTGCCACAGTTGCTAGCCCGTCTGCAGCAAGCCTATCCACAGGCTGATGCGGAGATCGTGGTGGCCTGCCAGGCGGAAACCCAGTCCCTGGCGCATATTCTGTTGGAACTCACCGCAGCCAAAAAAGCAGCGCAAGGCGAAGTGCGGGCCTTGTTTGCTGAGCATCCGGATCGCCACATCTATGCCTCCCTGCCGGGCACCGGAGAGTATTTGCAGCCAGCTTTGCTCGCCAAATTCGGAGATGATCGCATGCGCTTTCCCTCTAGTCGTCGCCTACAGGCCTTGGCAGGCACCTCACCAGTGACCCTGAGTAGTGGCAAACGCAAGCGGGTACGTTTCCGCAAAGCCTGTGCACTAGGGGCGCGTTCTTTTTCTAGAAGAGAGTTGAATGGTGATCACGACTATATCCTTCCCCCTCTGGGCCCGCCTTAGCTGCGTTCACACAAAGTGAGGATGAGCCATATATTGGGGTCGCGTCATGATCCCCAGAGATATGCCCGGCTATTCACCAAATATCGGAATTGAATTTGATGCACAACGTGGAAGAGAGCTACTCAGAAAAGCTGGTTATCCCGATGGGAAAGGATTTCCAGAGCTAGAAATTTTTACACATCCAGGTGGGGCCACGCGTGGTAAATATCTGTGCGACGCCTGGCAAAAGTACCTTGGCATCCATGCTCATTGTCGCGTGCTTGACTTTGCCGAGCTGATTCGATCCCTGGATAATGAGCCTCCAGCCATATTCATGACAGGGTGGACGGCTAGCATGCCGGATCCAATTGCTTTCTTGCGCGGGCCACTGGAAGTGGAATGGTTTGGTGATGAGGTAGAGGGCTATAGGGAACTCGTAGAAGCTTCGACAAGAGTTTCAAATCCAGAAGATCGCGCCAGGGCTTATCAGGGTGCTGATCGACAACTAATAGAAAGCGGTATGCTAATTCCCCTCAATTATGCGCGGCGCAATTTGCTTGTTAAGCCCCATGTCATCAAATTTCCTGTTCCTGCCTTAGGAAATTGGTTTTTAAAGGATGTTCTGTTACAGCAGCCGGAGCAATCCCTGTAGTCTCCTGCTAAACTGATGGCAACTTACACTTCGAAAGGAAATTTTTTCGATTTGTGCCAGATCATAAAAATCAGTTGCCTACCTTCAGATTTCCTTCATAGAAAACAATGTTCACGCGTGCTCCAGAAAAAACAGGCGGTCCATCAACTTCAAGGTAGAGGTAATATACCCCATCGTCGAAAACGAATGCAGATACCCACAAAGTAGCCCAGTTGCTGCTGTCATTTTCTGAGATGATCCGCTCTTTTTGCAACCGATCCCATTGAATCCTATCTTCACTCAATGCGATCCCATAAGCCGAATTGCCATCCCAATTTGATCTTTTGCCATCATCCGCACGATATGCCATGATCCAGCCATCTAGGGTAACTAACACGCACGGCACCTCAACTTTATAAACATCATCTCTTCATTAATTTCGCCGGGCCAATATAACCCAGTAGATTATGCAGACGCTTCCTAATTTACGCTTTTCCCATGCAATTAGTCGCTTTGACCATAATATTTCGACAGATGTGCCCGAGCCCCTACCTGATACCTATGATTGTGAATTCTGCGAATTGGCAGTCAATCCTTGATCTTCAAACCAGCCGTCTGACTGAAACCAAAGAAGGCAACAGTGACAGGATGAAAATCGAAACCTAGGCTCTCCACGCGCAAGACATGTTCCCCTGGTGAAAAGCCACTGACCTCAATATAGCCACCAAAGCGTCCAAACTCATTCCAGATCTCGGCAGTATTGCCGCGCCAGACCTCTTCACCGTCGAACAGTAAACGCGCCCAGCCAATAGTGTAATCCCCGAAAATCTGCACGCCAATCGACTCATAGGCATTCGATGTGACTGCTTCTACCCAACTACCCTCGCCCCACAGCACGCGGTTGAGGCCATAGGGAATACTTTCGTGGTCGTGGCGAACTTCGATACCAGTAGGTGAGGGGATGTCATCACTGTTGGCATTGGCGATGACATCCGGTTTGATGGCAAACTGGCGAGCTTCGCCTTTGTACACAGTGATCTCTACACTAAGTGCCAGTTGTTCCGGCCCACGCAGCAATGTGCCCATCACGCACGGCGTGGATGATCATACGTGGGCCATAGGCGACGTCCCCACCGGCAAAAACGTCTTGCGCAGAAGTCTGGCCCGTTTCTTGATTAATAGCGACCAGACCGCGCGGGCTGATCTCAACATCCTCAGCGCCCTTTAGCGGTGCCAAGTCTGCGGTTTGGCCGATTGCCAGTATGACGCTATCGCATTCCAATACCTGATTCGTGCCCGGCACAAAGCGCGGGTTGAAACGGCCGACGTCGTCGAAGACTGCAGCGACATCGATCACTTCCAACCCGGTGACCCTGCCATTCTCGCCAAGCACGCGTACTGGGCCAAGACGGGGGGTGATGTGGATGCCTTCTTCTTCAGCTTCTTCCAGTTCAAAGCGTGAGGCGGGTAATTCATCCCAACTTTCAAGTGCTATGACGCGCACATTACCCACACCCAAACGCAAAGCTGTCCGCGCTACATCCAGGGCGGTGCGCACAGTATCTGCTTCTTCATCCAGCCGAGCGTCTTTATCTTCAAGAGCTTCTGTTTGTTCTTCGGTAGCCATGCCCAGTCGTAAGGCCGTGCGAGCAGCATCCATAGCTACATCGCCACCGCCCACGACAACAACGCGCTTGCCTAACTGGACCTGGTAACCCAAGTTGTAATTGAGCAACATGTCAACGGCAGGAACCACGCCGTCCAGGTCTGAGCCTTCCACGTTCAGTTTGCGCCCCTGCATCAAACCTATCCCCAAGAACACAGCATCGAAATCGCTGCGCAGTTCTTTTAGAGTGATCGTCTCCCCAATACGGGTGTCATAATGAATCTTTACCCCGAGGTCAACGATGGCCTGCACTTCACTGTCCATCGCCTCCCAATCCATGCGGTAAATGGGCACGCCATAGCGGATCATGCCGCCGGATTTGGGACCTGCTTCAAATATCTCTACTCTGTGACCCAATACAGACAGATCATGGGCGGTTGCTAAACTCGATGGCCCCGCCCCAATCACGGCAACACTTCCCCGTTTGCGACTGGGCTGGGCAGCCAATACCTCAAGCGTGTGACGCGACCAGGGGCCGGTTGAGAAATCCTGTCCAGAGACGGGCTGTACTCCGTTACTCTGGATGACGGGTACTTCAATAGTGCCGGGCAAGCGTAAGAAGGCCTCGGGGCCATATTGTTCTGTGACAACGCGTTTCAGTGGGCGGATGGCTACTGGTTCATGGTCTGGCCCTATCGACCCGCGGCGACAGGCTACCTCACAAGGGGCTCCGCAAATACGTCCACAAATTGTTGAAAGGGGATTAGGATCTCGGGCGATCTGGTAACCTAATTCGATATTCCCCTGTGCGACCGCGGTCACGTAGCCACGCGCATCTGTCAGCACCGGACAGGCCGCCTGGCACTTCACCATTTGACGGTAATAATCCTGATCTGGAACGATGACCGGGTAACGTTCTAGTGACACGCAGCCTCCCGAGGTATTGGATGAATTCAGTCTGGTTATAGAGTAGCAGGTAGGCCCTCTGTGTTGAATCCATCCATCCCTCTCAGAGGAATGAAAAAAGAGCGATTTTTTGATCGCTCTTTTTGGCACAAGAACTAGTTCTTTTTACCCCCTACCACCATCCTTTTTGACGCGCCATGCGGGCAGCTTCCCGGCGGTTATTGACCTGTAACTTAGCAAGGATATTACGTATATGGCTTTTTACTGTGTGTAAACTGATGCGCAGATTCTCAGCAATGTCCTTGTCCGAATGTTTACTTACAACCAATTGCAGCACTTCCTGCTCACGGTCGGTCAAGGTTTCCAGGTCAACTTCGATGTCTGCGAAGGTTTGTTTACTCAATCTACGGAACTCCTCAAGCAAACGCCCGGCTAGTTCGGGAGAAAGCGCCGCCTCTCCCTCCAAAGCGCCGCGCAGCATTTGAAGCATCTCCCGAGAGCGGATGTTCTTGAGCAGATATCCCTGCGCACCATATTTAAGCGCCTGGAACAATTTCTCATCATCGTCACGTACGGTCAGCATGACGATCGTCACCCCCGGCATTTCATTCTTTATACGCAATGTAGCTTCAATGCCATCACAGGTTGGCATCTGCACATCCATCAGGATCAGATCCGGTTCAAGCTCCTGTGATTTGACAATAGCCTCAAGGCCATCGTTGGCTTCGCCCACCACTTCCATATCAGGCTGTTCAGCAATGATTCCGGCAAGACCTTCCCGGAACAGGATATGATCGTCGGCCAACAGAACACGTGCAGGCTTCATGCGTTCACGATCTTTAATGGCGCATCAGAGGCCCACTTCAGCACTACCTGGGTGCCTTCGCCAGGAGTGGAATGGACATTTAATTCGCCGCCCAATCGTTTGGCACGCGCCTGCATGATCTGTAGGCCAAAGTGCTGGCGTCCATCGTCAGGTGTGATTGTGGGATCAAAACCATTGCCGTTATCTTCGACTGTAACGACATAATCCCCATTGTGCTCCGCCAGACATATATCAATGCTTGATCCATTTGAATGCTGGTGGGCATTCAGCATGGCTTCTCCCACCACGCGCAGGATTTGCTCAGTAGTATCAATTTCCAGGCGCAAAGGTTGTTCAATTTCTGATGAGTACTGGAATTTGCTGCCATTGCGTTGGGTGAAATCATTGGCCAGCGCGTCCAGACGCTTTTGAAGGCTGCGCGGGGATGGTGGCTCTTCGATCAGCGTGGTGATGGCATTGCGCACATCCTCGGTTGCCTGGTCAATGATCTGGCGTGTTTTCTCCAGACGGGAGATCGCGTCCAAATCCTGATCATTTTCTACACTGTCACTGATCTTGTCTACGCTGAGCCCCAGGTAGCTCAGAGTCTGCCCAAGTCCATCGTGCATATCGGCAGCGATGCGGTGTCGTTCTTCCAAAGCGGCGACGCGCTCAGCCTGTGCATATAAACGCGCATTCTCCAGAGCAATGGCAGCAGAGTTGGCTAGTTTGGTCAATAGCAGCCTGGCTTCCTCCGAGAATGCATCGGTCTCAGAACTGCCCACACATAAGGCCCCGATCACGCGGTTGCCAACACGCAGTGGAGCTGCCAATTGGCTATTACGGAATGATGGAGCCAATACCTGACAAAAGCCCCCGCATTCTCCATGTTCGCATGCTGTGGCTGAATCGCCGGAAAGCACCTGGAGAGCTAATGGCGAGTTAGACTTCATCTGGTGTTCGATTACGGCATCTGAAGGGCCACTGTGGGCCCCCACGCTGAGGAAGCCTGCGCTGCCATCCAACATGCACAGGGTAGCGCTTTCTGCTTCCAATAGCTCCTGCGCTTTTTCAGTTACCGAGCCCAAGACTTCCTGAACGTCGAGCCTGGAAGAAATATCACGGCTGACTTCATATAGCGCTTCCAGCTCGCGTGTTCGTTGTGTCACACGGTCTTCAAGCGTTTTCGTCCATGCCTTGGACCGTTCTTGGGATACCCTCAATTGGTCGCGCATCGACTCAAGAGTTTGACTGAGGACTTCTGTCTCCTGGAGACCTTCTATGTGAATAGGTGTTTCTATGTCGCCCGTCCTGATACGCTCAGCAGCTTGTTGCAAAGTTTGAAGGGGGTCCAACATAGCCCTGCGAGTTAGCCATGCACCAAAGGCAAGCAAAATTAGTGCACTTATGAAAAAGCCGATCTGCACACTGCGTAGGCGATTGACTTTTTGGGTTGCAGCATTCTCAAAAAGACGAACCGCACTGTCTGTTTCAGTTATCAGCTGCGTGGCAATGGTCTCAACCTGCTGAAGCGCGGTTGCGTAATCAATGGTATTTTGCTCCTTGGAGGTCACAAGGTCTAAAGCAGCAAGATAATCTTCCCAGGTATCGCGAACCGAAACGAGTTGAGTTTGAATTGCCGTTGAGCTACTTGCAGAAACATCAATAGTTTCGCCAGGTGAGTAAGGGGCCTGCCCGCCTTGTTCGAAGGCTACCAATGTGTCTTCAAATGTGTGAACCGCGCCTTGAAGTTCAATTGATGTCTGATCTGCATTATCTGTTTGCAAGTCCCCAGCCAAACGTGTCATTTGTTGAACTAACATGCGCTGGCGACCTGCCAGGTTGATGATGACCGCATCCTGTTTCTGCGCTTCGATCCCCCAAAAAGTTACACCTACAGACAACGTGACTAACAGAACAAAGGCAAGGAATAATAGCCCCAGCCAGCCCTGAATACTGCGAGGTCTTCTTATATATTCAGTCATTGTCTGTTTGATTCAATATTGTGCCGATAAAAATTATACACGACAGGACTGATAGTTCTTAGGGTTTTTGATTTTGGTAGGAATGGATGATTAAGCAGAAGACCATTTCATCAATTCTACTTCCCAACGAACACATCATCGACAAGGATAGTAGCTTCTGCATCTGCCTCATCTCATACACCAATTTCACGGTTTATCGGCGCAGTTGCTAATTCCTGAGGATTCGAAACCTCATATTCTCCGATGATTTGTCCATCCAATAGGCAAGCTATGCGTTCAGCATTGTCGTTGACTACAAGGGATACCTCATACCAGGTGCTGTAGGCAACTACTTGCTGTGCCTCATACACCAGATGGTCCTGGCGGGCCTCGCCGAGACGCAAATCTATAATGTTAAATAGGATATGCACCGAATTAAAATCCGCCAATATGCCACACGAGGCAGCCCAACCACCATCTGGAAACTCTGTAGTTATTCGTAATACCGTACCAGCAAAACCACCATTATGTGTATCCAACAATTGCATTATTGCAGATAAGCTGCCCAGTTCAGCGCCAGCAACAGACAACGGCTGCTTGACACGCAATGTGCAACCTGAAAATAATTCGAGTTTGTCGTGGGAGATTTGGAGCACACCATCCTGTTGAACTAATTCACAATTTGATTCTGGCCCAACTCTTTCTGTCCATTTACTTGGATTATAAGCATCGTCAAAACTTGTTTCACTAAAGTCATCATATAGATTTTGCTCCATAGGCAAAACCATGCCAATCTCACGGGAAAGAACACCCCCTCGCAGAAGGGCCAAGCCAGCGCTCACCAGAACCACAACCAGGAATGCAATAAGTGATAAGCGCTTCACCATCGTCTGGGTCAGCCCGGACAATTTTCTCGGCGCCACCTGGGCTGGTGTCTTCGTGGAAATTCTTTGCTCAGGTAGTTCGTTAACCTGAAATCGCGCTGAGCGAATCTCCTCGAACAAGGCTGTGGTCTCTGCCGTTGGTTCAGCCTCAAATTCAATTGCCAATACCTTTCTGCAGTGTTCGTATTGGGCCAATGCAGCAGTGCGCTCACCACGCAAAGCAAGAACGTGCATAAGTTGCCGGTGAGCTTTCTCTCGCCAGGGTTCCAATTCCAGTTTTCGGCGAGCATATTGCTCGGCGTTGTCGTTCTGTTGCTGCTCTATGAAGATTTCCGTCAACTGGTGCAACCCATCTAACACCTTGCATGTTGGTTCATCTCTTAGTTCACCCTGTAATATGTCCAAGAGATGTTGAAGACGTACAGTCTCTGGTTAGATAATCAGAAACAGCGCATGGCGAGAATACAATGTATTTGCAATACAAAAAGGACCTCTTTTGAGGCCCTTTTTGTAGCAGTTGAGCAGCTTAGTCTTTGGGTATGGCACAGGTGACATAGGCGGTGATGCTGCGAGTTGCGCCTGTGGTGCTGCCATCTTCCGAATTGTAGGTGTTCAGGTTCCATGCCTGTACATAGGTCTTATTGTTGCCAATGAACAATTCGGAAATAACCATATTGCTCTCATATGGGTAGACATCAGCACTCGTATTGAAGCCGGGCGATGTAGCCTGCTCAACACCGTCTGGGCTAACGCTGCAGGACGGAGACCAAAGACCAGCGTTCTGATTCGGGTGGAGGGTTGTAGATGCATGGGCGGACGTTACGTTGGGACCTTCTGGAAGACTATCCACAAAAGCGCCGGAAAAGTGAGTGCCATCACCGTTGCAGATCGCGTAACCGGTCATCGCAATGGGCGTGTCCCCAAAATTGCCCGCGACAATGCGGAAATACTCACCGAATGGTCGCAATCGATAGAGGCTCAGTTCTTCTGAGGCCGGATAGGAAAAACCGCCGCCAATCGCTTCCATATCGATAGGGCATGCAACAACGTGCGCCTCGCCATGATGATCCAGTGTGAGGTCGGCAGTGTGGATCGTGATAACACCTTGGGGATTGGACAAGCAGCGAGCGTATACACCGACCAACACCGGCTCGCTCGTATCTTTGCTAAAGCGGACCTGCCAGCCCGTGGTGCCTGCCGGGCGGGATTCGTACACACGGGTGGTGTCATCAGCCAGGAAGTCGAAATACCAACCGCCGCCGGTCACCAGGCTGCCTACCGGGCAATCCACGAAGGCCGAACCCAGTTGTGTGTCAATGACGCCATGTAGGGAGACCGTAAACAATTCCGGTTTCGTATAGGGCGGTAAAAAGCCGTCCGGGGAGCCAGGGTCAAAGGGCTGGGGGCCGACCGTCAATGGGGGATCTTCCTCAGGGAGCGGTGGCTCATGCCGCCCAGGATTGTCAAAACCATCGATCGCGGGCGCGGAAACGATGATCTGCACCTGTAGGCGGGGGCCGAAATAGCCATCTTTCGCAGACAGACGCCAGAGACCGGCATATTCCCCAGCTTGTTCGGGGGCCTGCAAATCAAAGCTCAGTTCAGCGCTCTCGCCGGGATACAGACTGCTGAGCGCATAGCCGCGCGGCCCGCTGAAGCGGCTGTCATCCACAAAGTGAAGCTGCACGCCATGGGGCCAGGGGCAATCACCATTGTTCTCGATCAGCCAGCTGTGCCGCACGACCTCACCGGGGGACAATTCGTAGCTGGCATTGCCAGAAACGAGGGCCGCAGAGGGCACACAGCGCTGTTTTGAGGGAGCCGCAAAGGTGGTCTGGGGAATGGCAAAGGCCAGGGCCAGAAGCAGGAAAATAATACGGTTGTTCTTCATCTCGCACCTCCGTCGAACTTTTGGTTCGACTGCGCAGTGTGCTTATCAAACTGCGCCTTATGTGGTTGGTTCACATTTCCAACGGGGGAGGGGAGACGAGGTTATCAGGATGGGGTGTGGTGATTTAGTACTATGCTTAGTGTTGGTAAAGTATTTAGATGCTAAAGTATGGGGTAACTTTTGAAGCCTTTTTTCGAGTTTATAAATAAGGATAGTGGCTTATCTGAAAGTTCGATAAGGTCATATGCAAACGCGCTTGAGAAGTTTCATGCTTTTTTGGTTGCTGAGAAACTGCATCAGAAAGATGACAATATCTCCAAATCTCCAAAGCCGCAATAAACTTCGTAGAACCATATATTAAGCATTTAGGCTAATTTGGAGTAAGGACTGAGTGGCGTCATCTGCATGTTTTAAAGCAATGGTATCGGTATATTGTAGATACCTGTGAATAAGTCATGGCCAGTTTTCCCCAGAAATACCCCCCATATGTGGGATCCGTCTGGTTTTGAAGAAGGTAATATTGGCACCACGGTCAATATATTTGACGTCCTACAATCTATGCAAAACTATTGTGCGCGGCCAAGTCATTACTTAATATAGTAATACTTATATTGGGCAATCTATCGTACTTGCTAACCCTACCATCTAAGTATATAATGTAGTCACGGATGTAACCACATTGGAGGTGTGAACTTGAACGACTTAGGAATTCGGGAACTTAAAGCGAAAGCCTCAGAGATCCTGCGCACTGTCCGTGAGCAGGGGAGTCGCTATGTCATTACACACCGCGGCCGGCCCATCGCTATTTTGAGCCCAGTGGAAACAATTGAGCGGAGCACGATCGATCCGGAATCAGAGAATGGGGAGAACCGATGGCAAGAGCTAGAGGACCTGGGCCACAAGATCAGCGTGGCTTGGCAATCGGAACAAAGCAGCGCCGAAATCCTTGCAGCAATGAGACGTTAGCATATGCAAGGCCCAGTTACCATCGATGCGAGCGTTTTCCTCAATGCATACAATGAGGAAGAGGAGGGGCAGCCAGAAAGTCAAAGATTGTTATCGAACCTGAGACAGGCAGCTACGCCAATGATCTGTCCAACACTGCTACTCCCTGAGGTATCCGCCACAATAAGTCGTGGCACAGGCAATCCTGAACTAGCGCAACAGTTTTCTGCCTCTCTACAGCATCTACCACACATGGTGCTGGTACAACTGGATCACAAACTCGCCGGAGAAGCTTCAGCTATAGCAGCAAATCAACGTTTGCGTGGCAGCGATGCAGTCTACGCGGCTGTGGCCGTGCGCTTTGCTAGCACATTGATCACTCTAGACAAAGAAATGCATGACAGGGCTGCGGATCAAGTTGAGACACGCTATCCTGTCGAAGTACTGGCTGATCTTGGATATGATTGAGGCAACACACTAAATGCATCCCGGTTGAATTACATATCAGGCTGCACTATTGACATCGACGATTGTGCACTAAGTGCTCTTCTCAAATGTAAGAAGAGACAAGTGAGTGAGGGGAATGGCTATGAATACGACCACCCGTTCTAAAACTCATGGTTAGGATAATTAGTCTTATCCTAACCATAAGGCCTGCGTATAGCCATATTCAGTTAACTGTACCTCCCAACTCAAAATCAAAAATCAATCCAACATACAATTCACTAGGGGAGCCATTTTATTTGTATAATGAGCCAGATGAACTACTCAGAGCTCCTCAAGCACCGTGACGATCTCAAACGAATCGCTGCAAAGTACAAAATCCGCGAAATCTACGTGATTGGCTCGGTTGCGCGCGACCAGACCTCATCTTCCAGTGATATAGATTTTTTAATCGAGCTGGCCGAGGGCGCTTCTGCCTTGGGTGTTGGCGGATTCAGTTATGAAGCTGAAAAGCTATTGGGAATTTCCGTAGATGTCATTCCAAGCTTTGCTTTGCCGGGCATCAGCGATGGGCAGTTCAAAGCGAACATTGAAGACGATGCAATTGCCTTATGAGGATGACCAAACGCCTGGAGGATATGCTTTCAGCGATACAAGCGATTGAGGGATACCAGGTATCTTCCTTCGAAGAATTCAAGGGCGACGAGAGAACCCAGGACGCAGTCATGTACAATTTGATCATCCTGGGAGAAGCAGCAAACCAAATTGAGGATAGTTTTCGTGAAGAACATCCAAAAGTGCCCTGGTCCTCGATAATCGGCACACGCAATGTGATCGTGCATGGATACGATCAGGTCAAATTGCAGATCGTTTGGGAGATCATTCAGCGCGACCTGCAGGAACTGAAGCAAAGCATATTAGATCTGCTGGAATAGTAGCTCACCACATTATTCCTACTGAGGTAACGTTTGGATGTCGCTCTCGGTAGGCGACTAGTCCATTAAAGTGGCAAAAGTTGCAGAACGCACTTAAAACATTTTACTTGCGATAAATTATATTGTCTTAAGTGAAATATTGTGCTAGACTGGGGCCATGGCAAAGAAGAAAAAAGCCCCCACGGTCGCCCAGGCAGCAGACCTGTATTTGGAAGGCATCAAACTGGCGAGGTCGCACAACACCTGGCGCACCTATATGAACGCTATACAACGATTTCTTGAGACGCTGAAGAACGGTGATGTTGATATCAACAGGAAGCGCGTGGGCAATCTCGATGAGGAAGTTGTCTCCTGGTTCACCCGTGATCTCAAAGAGCTGGCGCCGGCCACAGAGCGCTTGTATCTCTCGGCAGTTTCTGGCTTCTTCAAATACCTGCACGCCGAAGATCTGGCGCAGCCCAATCTACCCCGCATCCAACAACTCATCCAGATGCATGCCCGTCGTTCAGGTCAGCGACTACCTCAATTTCCACGTGCTGCGATCGAAGATATCTTGAAGTATGTCGCGGAATTGACTCAGCAGCCCGTCGACTCTCAACGTGAACTACTGATCAACCTGCGTGACCGTGCCCTGCTCCTTACCCTGGCCGATACCGGCTTGCGTATTCACGAGGCCTGCAACCTGCGTCGGGGTGACATCGACTGGAACGAAGGCCGTGCCATTGTGATCGGCAAAGGCGACCACGAAGCCATCGTGCGCTTTTCTTCGCGGTCTATGCGGGCGATCAAGCAGTACTTAAATGAAAGAAGCACGCTGGATGGAGGGAGCGGCAAGCCCCTCCCCACCCTACCCCTCTTTGCCAGGCATGACAAACGAATTGGAACAAAGGTTCTGCCAATGTCTACCACTACCGGCCGCAATATCGTCCAGCAGCGCGTGGCGGAGTGCCTGGGCCAAGATGCAGTGGGCACGATCACGCCCCACTCCTTTCGGCACTACTTCGTGACCACCGTGATGCAGGTTACAGGTGGCAACCTCAAAATGGCCCAGGACCTGGCGCGGCACAAGAGCATCCAAGTGACGCAGCGTTACGCGCACCTCAGCGAGGATGAACTGGATAAGGGCTATTATGATGTTTTTGAAGGATCGAATTGAAAAACTTGTGTGAGATTTGTTACTCGTCAACGCGCATTCTTAACTGATGGAAAGTTCGCTCAAGATTCCGTTCTGCAAAATGCCCCTTGGCGACGTTGGATTGGGCGTTCGCCTCGCCTACTGTGCAGCAATCTTGGTTCAAATGTAAAGGACGACCAAGTATCCCTTTTCTTGCATTGTCAGCAGGCATGCTAACAAACAACCATAATCAATGACATGTAGGTGAGAGTGAGTGGAGCGAGCTTGCATACACACATGATCATTTTCTCAGGCCAGCCTCTTGCTATTTTGGGCTCAATATCTTATGCTATTTCTTGAACTAGTCCCCATAGAAAAATGTGATAGTTTTGCACATCCTCAATGATATTCATTATGGCAATCGAAAGAGGTGGTTATGAGCGACACGAAGCTGTGCCCGTATTGCGCCGAAGCGATTAAAGCTGCGGCGATAGTTTGTAAACATTGTGGGAGAGAACTTCCTGGCTTTGAGGAGTTGGCACCGAGAGTTCAAGTAGTATCCAAGCCACCAGATATAAAAATCGAGGATATTGATTATAAAGACAGAAACTATAATTTATTTGGCTATCGTTATAGCTCTGGTGCCAAGCAATATAAGGATTTCTTCCCCCGATTTGAAGTGTCCCCACCGCAACTGAATGACGAACTTCGAAAAACAGAGATTGTTGATCCCCTGCCCGATAAATATTATATAGGGGTTAATTCTGGGATACCGGATTATGCATCAACAAAATGGGATTTGCCAGAAAATAATAGCCCTGGAAATTGGCGCCAGGTGGAAAACAAGAGCTTGCCCAGCTCATTGATTTTTCTAGCTAATCTTTGGAGTATTGTTACAGATAAAAAAATTGATACACTTTTTGAAGCTGAGTATCGCGGTCCTGTGGAGTATGTATTCCGAAATGAGATGCCAGATCTTGTCTTAGGTGTTTCGGTCGATGAAGCCAGATTGATTCGACGAGTGTCTAATTTCAACATAGCCACCATATTTGAATATGCAATCTCATGTGCTGAACGTTCTCTTAATTCTGGAGATGAACCTAACTCAAATGGGGATATTTTTGCTGAGTTGATCACGTTGGCAAAGGCTTATGGAGCTCAAGCTAGAGAATTTGTTTTGCAAAAACCAGCAGACGATACAGAAAGCATTTCTTTACAATTTGCTAACTTCTTGGATGATAACTCTCCGAAGCTTGAAGAAAACGCTACGGACACTCTAAATAAACTTCGAGAAAGTGAGCCAAACATTAATATTCAGATGGAACAATTCTCAGGACGAGCTTCCGTCTTAGCAATATTTGAAGCCAAGTTTAGCGATGCTCTCTTCAACTTTCCTGAACTCTTTTCTCAGCCTGCCCATTATTCGAGAATAAAAGGCGCAAGGTCATATTTAGAATATTTGAAAGGGCAAGGTTTCAACGTATCTTTATATACGAAAGATCCCCAGGAAAAACTAGTAGCAGATCGTGCATGGTTCGCTGGAATTCAAAAAGAGACGGCTTGGCAAGTATCTCTTTTAGAAGATTTGTTGCAGAGATAAATGATACCCCTTGACGGGGCTATAGGAGTGCAGGGCAACACAGCATTCCTAATGAGCGACAAAACATTTGAGGATCAGAATGAATATGGACCGACCAGATTGGTTAGAAAACCTGAAAGCACTTGGAGTAAATGCAAAGCATTTCGAAAATGCGGAAAAGGCCCTCACCAGAAATTTCGGAAGCCCTCCATCAATAAACGATATTGTTTGGCGGATACTAAATGAAATGGCGGTTGGCAAAAGCGATAAGTTTTCTCGTGAGTTAGCTTATTGGAAAATGGCATGGTTAGCGGCGCAAGAGGGAAAGGACTTCAGGCCGTATTTCAAGGAAGCTGGAAATTTCCTCACACAGGAAATGTTGGTAGACATACGATCCCTAGAAAACCGCGATACAGCAGTGAACATATTAAAAACCGCTGAACAAAGCCCGGCAGTAATAGATGAATTGCGAAAGGAGTATACCAATAGGGCCAGGGAAGCAAGGAAAAACAAAGACTGGCAGAAAGTATACAATGATCTACAGGGATATCTGGATTATGCCGAGGGGCACAGAGCGGAGACGATCAAACTCGTAAATGCCCCCCCTCCCGATCTTACAAATACTGCGAAACGCTGGCTTGCAGAAGCAAGAGAAAGATTAGGTAAGGAATAATCAAAAAGATGGGGATGTCAGAGTTGATATTGTTTGGTTTTCTGAGTGAATCTCAATAGCTATTTTCCCCATTCTCCAACAACTGATCAAAGCCTTGCTATTGGTGCGCTTGAATCGTTCCTCGTACCAGAGAGCGAACAGCGCATCTTCCTACTGAAAGGCTATGCAGGTACAGGAAAGACCACGATTCTGGCCAGCCTGGCAAATGCTCTGTTGGACACAGATCGTGGGTTCGCACTGCTTGCCCCTACCGGACGCGCGGCAAAGGTCATCAGCAAACATTCCTCAATCAACGCAAACACAATTCACTCATTTCTATATCGCCCATTTTCAACAGAAACTGGCGGGGTGTTTTTTGCTCTTCGGGATATAGAGCTAGCTCCAGGCACGGTTCTCATCGTAGATGAAGCCTCAATGATCTCCAGTCAACCAAGCGACCCTGAAGATGATTTTCAAACACCAAATTCTGTCCTTGATGATCTGTTTACGGTCCTAAAGCGTCAAGAAGACGCAAAGATCATTTTTATCGGGGACCTGGCTCAATTGCCACCGGTAAAAGAAGCCCTTTCTGTTGCACTTGACGGCAAAGCATTAAAGGAGCGCTTTGGTCTCTCATTCATGGAAAGTGATCTAAAACAAGTTACGCGGCAGGCGGCAAATTCAGGACCTTTGGTCTGTGCCACGTATGTTCGCCAGATGATCAATACCTCCGAATATCAAACCAAAAAAGCCGCTGATTCTGGCCACGGCGACTTACTACAAATCTCAAGTAGTAATTTGCTTAAGCAAATTGCGGCCGCCTACTCTGAGGTTGGGCAGGATAACGTAGCTATTGTATGTAATAGTAATCGCAAGGCCGTCGAATACAATTTGCAGATACGCAGGGACCTTCTAGACCTTGATGGCCAACTAGCAGTGGGAGAGCGTGTGATGGTCGTCAAGAACTATCACAGGGACCCTTTTTTGCAGGAGATGGGTATCCATTTCTTGGCCAACGGCGAGATTGTTCTTATAACTTCTCTGGGGGAAACCTACCAACAAGGTGAATATCAATTTCAGCGAGTAGGAATCGAGATCGAGCATTTAGATGGTAGCAAGGTCGAAATCAGCGTACTGGCCAATCTCAGCACACTCACCTCCCACACGGCGCGGTTTCCATCTGAAGGCTATCAGAATTTGCGGAAGTTACGCCTAAAAGAGTATACACACCTACCTCCGGATCAAGCCCGTGAAGCGTTACGCGAGGATCCGTTTCTCAACGCCGTGCAGATCAAGTACGGTTACGCATTCACTTGTCACAAATCCCAGGGTGGCCAATGGAACCATGTTTTTGTGGATCATGAGAATATATTTCATTTTCACAATAAAGAAGAGAACCATCGTTGGTTTTACACTGCTATTACTCGGACAGCCGGCACGCTATCTCTGATCAATTTCCCAAAGGCTTGGATACACAAGGGCGTGCCAGAATCTGTAGAGGGTCTTATTGCGGCTGATCCACGAGACCAACAAGAGGCGGAAATGGTACGTGCTGTCCAAGATCCGCTACGTGAAAAGGAGTCAATTCCTGTTGAGGAACCCCTGGAGTCAGCGACTATTGAAAAACCTCCGGATTCTTCAAGCACTATTCACAAGATTCCGAAGCCAGTATTGCAGCAACCCAAGACCGCGGAATCCCGCGTGTCGATTTCTATTCCAATCAGGCTCCCAATAGCGATTGGGATCTTGCTATTAATCATTGGAGTTTTTTGGGTAGGCCGGCAAAGTGCATTTTTTGCAGGCGATCAGGTTTTGTCTGGCCCTACAGACACACCATTCCATTTTGTGACCAGTACCGCTTCGCCAACCCTACTCCCAAGCGAGACACCATCTGCTACGCCAAAACCACTTGTGTCCGGTTGTGTCAATGTTGAGGAACTACGCATCCGGTCCGCGCCAACGATTAATTCTAGGTTGTTGGGAGGGCTCGTGTTTGATACATGCCTTGAATTTGATGCGATCAGTGAAGATGGTGATTGGCTACGAATTCAACCGGTACCGGGTGAGACTGAAGAACGGTGGGTCTTCTTGCCATATATCGATCTAGAGAATGATGCGAATTCACTGCCTACTATACTCCCCTGAGAAATCTAACCTGCATCAATAATGAATCCAAGGCTTGTTGATTCCCGAGCGACGCAAGAAATAATTAGGCAGCCATTCGATGCAAGACTTCTCTTGCCAATAAAGCATCATCGAGGGCGCGATGCGTATTTGGTAAATTGATCCCGAGCTGCCGTCGTGCCTTCTCCAAGCTTTGCCAAGTGTAAGATTGGTGGTAATCGCTCCACTCACCATAATATTGTGCATAGAGATTCATAACGCAAACTGTTTCAAAAACACTTGGTTGCCAGCCTAGGTTATGTTTCATAGCTGATTGCCTAAGCAGGCGAACATCAAACTCAGCGTTGAAAATTGCCACAACTCTGGATCGTAGTAAGTTCGTCAGGCCCTCATAAATCTCGTCGAATTCTGACGCCCTGGAAACCATAGCATCATCAAGTTGATGCACTCTAGTTGCTCCTGCAGGGATTGGTATGGTTGGCTTGACTAGACTATCAAAAAGAACAGTGCCATCCGAATTTATCACGGCTAAATCAATTACTTCATCCAATCTTCCGGTGCCTGTTGTTTCGGTATCTAGATATAAAGGGTTTCGGCCAATTATTTCTTTGGCCTTCATCTTGGCCGTTTCACGACCTTGTGACCTTCTCATTGCATTACCTCCTTACTGCAATCTAGAACAACCACGAGTAAATCTTGCCCCGATTTGTGAATAAAATTTATGAGTTCATGTTTTGCCTCAGCGATGAAGTACTGGTTGATCAGAAATTATGGTAAGGGATTTCGATCCGCGTGTTAGTGCAACATAAAGATTTTTTGGATCGGTGAGGAGATCAGCATCTGCTACAATCACATGATCAAATTCCAATCCTTTTATTAGTAAGGTTCTGGAGACAATCCGGTGGTCGAGGCGATTCCCAACCACTCTCACTTGGTTTCGAATATGCCAAGCCGCGTCTCGCAAGGATTCATAATTGCCGGTTTCATAAGCATCTATAGTCCTAAACATCTCTTGCCAGAACTCTCGACGGTACAAATTGGCTCCATCAACTTTCGTGCAGGCATTCAAGGCTTGCTTTACCGAACTGAATCCACCTTTTTCGGCTGCCACTGCTCGCATTGCTTCCAAGATTTGAGGATACTTCCGCGCCCTTGATTCCCGTTCTTTGGCAAATGCATCCTTTATTGACCTCAATTCCTTAGACACGCTCGTCCAACACCTTGCCGCGCCCTCAATTAATTCAACGACTTTTTCTCCCCCCTCTGCTGCATCCAATACTCCGGCCCAACTCATTAAGTCTCGACACTCAATCTCTTCCATTGATGTAAACACGCCTCCCAATTGACTTGCTAATCGATGTGCAGGCCGTGGCCACTTATGAATTGCACAGACAGTTCCCTCTTTCTTAATTGCTGCCAAACAAGCACGAGGAGCTGCTTGACCATGTTTCTCTTTTCGAATCCACCTAACAGAATCTCTCGGCGCCTTTCGTAAATCTATTTTATCGCCATTGAGCAAGGCTGCCCTGGCTTCTTCCAACCACCCACCTAGTTCCGGGTTGTTTTCTTTCCAGCGCCACGGCTCTTGCAATTCAGATAGTGCAGGAAAGTTCCTTTCAACATCCTCTTCCCAGTCAACAATTGGATCCTGCTTATTAAAATCAAAAATCCCCTGCAATGGGTCGCCTAGCACGCGACATGGTAGAAATTGCGCAAGCCCCATAACAAGCTCATGCTGTGATTTTGTACAGTCCTGGTATTCATCTACATATACCCCAGAATAAGAAATAGCGACTACCTCTTGAATTGTGGAATGTTGCAGTGCTTTTATTACAGCTGGATAGACTTGAGACCACTGATCTTCCAAAGGTTGAGAGGCTTCAAGCCCCGAAAGCTGAGGGTAGCTGCTTGCCAGGCGAAGCGACCAGCCTGCAATTGTGTCAACGCGAAATCGCTTGGAAGATATTTCATGACGCTTCAATCTCTCACGCAGAGACCTTACCCCCGCATGAGTGTGGGTAAGCAGCAGTTGTTTACCTTCCGTTTCCAGGCCGACAGCCATTGCAATAACTTCCGTTTTTCCATAACCAGCAGGGGCAATAATATAGCCACGGTCAGAATCCGCCAACTCTGAAGCAATCTCATTCGTCATAAACGAAACCTTTTATTATCCCGATCTTATCAGCAAGATCAGTCCCTGCAATATCATCAAGGTAAGAGCAAATCACTTCTCCAAGGCGCTCGCCATAATCAATACGTTTAAACCAGGCATGGTTTTTATGTTTGGCTCGATTGCCAAATGCTCGCCGAATTGGATCTTCGTCTTCGATGAAAACCAATAATTCGTCCATATCGCCGTTGAACCTGCCGGCATCCAATCCGATTTGGGAGCCAATTGCATCATACACAGTTTGGGTATCCTTACCATTTTTTGCTGCGCGCTCAATTGCTATGTCCAGTAAATCACGCAGAGCTTTATAGGGGATGTCCAGGCAAACGCGCTCCTCAATAGCTAGCTCATCGCTCCATTGAGCCAAGACTATGCCTGCATCTTGTAGTTCCTCTGCACTTGGTGTGAGAGCTTTATCCGAATCACATAAGAGTCCAACAGAGTATCCAAGTCGGCGAAATTCCGCGGCCATTTTAGGCGTGTCGTCTCCCCCTCCCTTGGCAGACGTGATCGGAATCACACCCAAAGCGGCAAACGGAGGTCGGTATTCTGTTGTTTGCCAATGCTTGTCTAGGTGGCGCGTGACACCCACTTCAGTTTCGCCTTCACACACAAGGATTTTTCTACCAAGAAATGCATCTGGGGCTTTACGTAACAACGCTTGGATTTCTTCACTTGCAGTCAGAATATTTCCAACACCATCTTCAATTCGTACGATATTTAGCTCAACAGCAGTCAATTCACTGATTGTTACACTAGAGTGACTGGTCATGAACACCTGGTGAGGTGCATCAGCCGTTGGCCTCAGAATTCTCAATAGTTGGCGCAATCTATGCGGTTCTAACCCCATTTCAATTTCATCGATAAGCAGAATCCCACCTTCAGGAACACTCCTATGTTGGATAGCCAGTGCCAATAGCCTTGTAGTGCCCATACCGGCCATCCGAACAGGCACTTCTCCATCGTGCAATGTAATCGCAGATTGACCACTTATACTCAAATTAGCATCTAAAGCGGCATGGTATTCTTCTTTGGGGTGAACACCGAATTGTTCTGCAGCTTCCGCAGCGCCAACAGCGCTTTCTTGAAGTCCCTCCAAGTCTGCGTTAGCAACAGCTTCTCTTGCACTACGGCCGGCATCTGCAAGCACCAGCGCAACTTCATCATCGTTAGCAGTCAGTTTCGATAGTGCAGAATTTCTTCCCCATCCAAGATGACGGTCTACATAAGGTCCGAGCCGGACCACTCCAAGACGTCCACGATCCCTTGCAGAAATTGGGATTCCCTCCGGTAGTCGGTCATTGATTACGCGCCAATCAGGTTCTAGGCTTGAAGTAACCTCCAGTCTAATAGTCAATACTGGTTCCGTACCCTCCTCTGGCTCATCCACAATTTCATTCTTGTCATTCCACCCGCGTAATTGGAGGCCAAATTTATCATCTTTTTTTAGTTCGTCTGGCAGGTTTCCTACTGTGGCTTCAATTTCAATAGTGTTAGCGCTATCGCCGTTGTAGAAATCGACATCAGTAAATGTCAAGTTCCACCTAGGTGACAACACATATTCAATCGCATCCAGAATTGTTGACTTTCCAGAGTCTCCTGGACCTATCAAGCAATTCATGGGTTGGGTAGCCGTCCATGCAAATTCTCTTAATCCACGGAACTTGAGAATTGATAGATAAAGTATTTTCATGATTAAATCTCCCTCAGCTGAATGGGCCTCCGATTTGTTGTGGCTATCATCCCAATGCAACATCAGGAGGTATAGCCCTCAAATAATCTCGATACGATCTGCTTTCATTAATTAGATTAGACAAGGAAGCCAATATCTGGTCTGTGTTCTGAATTGATTGTTCATTTTCATAAGCTTTAATCTGAACATGAGCATCACTTAGATCTCTTATGAGGAAATCGCCACGCGCCTCGAACCAGGCCAATCCCAAACGAACAGCAACAGGGGTTTGCGCAGTTACGGCCGCAAGCTTTTCCAAGGAAATCTTCCCCTCCATTGTGTTCACGGCGAACTTTACAGCACCTCCAAGGCGCTGCAAAAATGAATTCACATCACTTTCTTTTGGATGATTACCAAACAAATACACCTTTTGAGGCTTTGTTCTTGCAATGATTTCTGATAGCGTTGAGCGGTCAGGCGGCAAAGTGTAAATTGCCAGTGTTTCAGACTCTTCAACTTCCGTTCTGTCTAAGCCAGAAACAGCTTTGCCTGCTTCCCCCTCCACCCAAACTGTAACTGCCTCTTGTTCGATGATTTCCGCTAGTTTTTCCTGCGGTCGGGCAACACCGCGTAGATCCACCAAATCAAAAGGCAACTCCTCTTCCCGCTCTTCAACAATGATTTCTTCATAGCGAGCATCAAGCCATTCGACGCGCAGCTCGCGTTGCTCACGGAACATAGACGTTCGCGCATGGAAAGCAAGGTCGAATCCTTCCGTCGGCAGATCAAACCCTGCCCCACCCCACCAGAACACTTTCCGTTCAACACCAGCTTTATCCACAACAGTGACCTGCAAGTGCTCGCCAGTTTTCCCCAGATCCCGAACTTTTGTGACCTGAAGATCCCGGGACATGAAAATCAAGGCTGGATTCCCGGCTCCAAAAGGTGCTAACCGTTCGACATCTTCAATTAGCGCTTCATCGAGTTCATCCCACGGCAATTCGGCATCGATTCTCACTTCCTGAACCAGGTCTTTTGTCTCGATCTGTTCAGCAACGGCTTTCGATAGTCGTCTCCGAAAAGTCGATACATTTTCTACGAGCAAAGACATACCGGCAGCCATAGGGTGGCCGCCATACCCAATAAGAAGATCGGAAACTTTTGTTATCGCCGCGGTGATATCTATCCCCTCTACTGAGCGAGCTGAACCCGCAGCGATCTCATCTGATTTGTATGATAAGAGGATCGCCGGACGTTGGTACCGCTCCGCCAATTTGTTGGCCACCAAGCCGAGAACGCCGCCCGGCCAATGTGGATGCTCTAATACCAACACATTATGCTCCAAGAGCGTAGGATCACGCTCGATCTGGGAAAGAGCACCTTGCAGAACCTGCCGTGTCAATAACTGTCTCTGGCTGTTCAAGCCCTCGAGGTCTTGAGCCAGGATGCGTGCTTTGGTAATATCATCCGTCGTGAAAAACTCAACGCTCGAATTTGCATCTCCCAGCCGTCCAAGTGCATTAAGTCTTGGGGCTATCTGGAAGTTGATATCGGTTTCAGTGAGCTGTAGGGGCTGCACTTCAGCAACTCGCATCAGCTCCTGGAGACCTGGCCTTTCTGTAGTGCGCAGCACTTCCAGACCAAGTTGCAGAAGATAGCGAGCATCACCGCGTTGCTCAGCTACATCAGCAACAATGCCCAGGGCGACAAGGTCCAAATAGGTTGACGCTTCCTCCAAGCGATCTGCGCGCCTTAGGAGCTCTTCTACCAACTTATAGGCTACACCCACCCCAGGAAGGCTAGAAAGCGGGTGGTCCTCGGGCAGGCGGCGCGAATTCACAACGGCATGTGCATTCGGTAGGGTTTCAGGCAAGGCATGATGGTCTGTGATGACCACTTGAACCCCCTGCGCGATGGCGTAATCGATTGACTCGTGCTCGGAAATACCTGTATCACAGGTCAGGAGGATATCCATGCCGGTGGCGATCAACTCTTTGAGGACCTCCAGATTGATACCATGTGATTCTTTGTGCCGCAGTGGTATGTGATAGAAAACATTGGCGCCTAGTGATCGCAAAGCGGAGACCAGCAACGATGTTGCCGTTTGCCCATCAACGTCAAAATCCCCCCATACACATATCGCCTTCTTCTCTGCGATAGCAGGCTCAAGGATCTCTACAGCCTTGTCCAGGTCTGGCAGGTCCGTAGCAGGGGTGGGAATGTAGGCTGCAGGGTCTAGAAAAGCCGCGGCCTTATCGGGATCTGAAAAGCCGCGACGTACGAGGGTCTCGGCGACTAATGGGTGTCCCCCAACAAGTTCCTCCAGCTCAGGCGGAACATTGGCTGGAGCGGGAAGCGCCCACTCTTTCATACGCTAAAACTCAACTTCAGCGAGCTGCTCAAAATCGATCTCAACTTCTTCCGATGGCTCCAGGAGTTCAGCGATCTCCTCATAGTCCCCTGTACCAGCAGCTTCGCCACGTCCGCAAAGTGAACGATAAACACAATACTCGCAGCGCCGCTTTTCTGTCGTTAAAGGGAAGTCTTCCTCCCGGAGCAACTTTAATTCTTCGATCGTGTTCTCGATGTAAGCTCGATCTCGTGTGTATTGCTCATCACTGTAAGGGAAGGAAATCGTCGTACCTGGGTCCTCAGCGTACCAGTAGTTCATCTCAATTTGTGAGGGTAAAACAGCGTTTCCTTCATTTAATACATGCCCCGCTTCTACCAATACCAGTGGGTAAATGATGGTTTGCATCCTGCGTTCGAGCGTCTCTCGTTTGGGCGTATATCTACCGGTTTTCCAGTCATAGATCACCCATTTGTCCCCGTCGCTCTTTAGCAGAAGGTCATATTTGGCTACCAGGCGATGCCCAGCGATCGTGCAGGACAGTAACCGCTCTGGATACTTTTGGCCCGGCTGATCGACGAGTCCGGATTGCAGAAAAGCCAACCACCAATCTGCAAGCTGACCTTCCCCCGCCAGGGCGGTCAGGCGATCCACCGGCAGGCCTAATACATATTGGTGCGCAAGCTTGTGGAACTGTGAACCAGCACGCATGCGTTTTTCATTTTCAAGTACCGGTTCCGACTCAATGGCTGGCCAGGCAAGCTGTTCGAGATGCCGCAATTGGAATCGGCGTCGGCAATCGACAAGGTCCTGCAAACTTGTTTGGCTGAAGATGAGATCAGAGGGCAGCGTCATTTTGATCACTTTCAAGGTAGGTGCGCAGCGCGGTAAAGGCGGCTGCCGGGCGATTGTCACCACGATTACCCGTATTCCAGGTCACGACCAGTTCTTTTTTGGCGCGAGTAATGCCAACGTAAAACAAACGCAAGCGCTCTTTTACGTATTCCATCTCGGCATCCTTTGTCCCTTCACCCTCCTCTTTCCAATCAAAATCAGTCCTACCAAGCAAATTGTCAAGCTGCGCTTCGGCTTCGGCTTGCAAGTCCAACTCGTCGCGCCAGAACCACCTTCGGGAGCGGTAATAGTCGTAGGGTTGCCCGGAAGGAAAATCATAGTTGCTAACCCCGACGAGATGCACCCGGTCCCACTCAAGCCCTTTGGCCTTGTGCATCGTCGCCACGCAGATCTTGCCGGCATACTTCTGGGGCTCAAATTCGCGGTCATCTTCTCCGAAGCCTGTGTAATTGCCACGTCGTTTGCGCGTGGCGATCATTTTTAGTTCATTGGCTGTGTCGTTTAAACTCCATTCCTCATTTTGAATACGCGAGCGCCTGAGGTCAAGAGCAACTTTGTGAACCAGTGCTAACTCCGAAGCCTGCCGGAAAAGGTCCTGACCAATCGTGAGGATCAGCTGATCAACCGGCAAAAGCACAGCCCCCTGCCAACGACGCACAATCCTTCGAAACTCCTCCAACTCATCGCTCAGGTCATCATCTTCAAGAGTTGCAAGGAGCCCGTCCAGTGCATCCATTGCCGGTCCAGGCCAGACAAAATCCTCGACACTGGGGAGTTTTGCGATTTCTTTTGCAATGCGTTCGATCACCGGCCAGGTATCCGCATCATCCTGTTTATCTCGGCGCCAGGCTTTGTAGGCATTGGCCAGACGCCTGGCATCCTTAGGATTGGCAAGATGGTTCAGCACATGCGTCATCGCACCCACAGTCTTGCGTGTGCTGTAGGTGATCTTTAACAGCGTGTCGGTATACGGCAGGTCGCGTGCTTCCAACTGCTCAACTAGATTCTGCCCGATCCAGGCAGCGGGGACGAGCACAGCCAGTGTGCTTTCTGGATGCGCCTCGATCCATGCGCCTGCGTCATTGGCCACGAACTCAAGCTCCTCGCCCAAGGAGCGCTCCTGATCATCAAAATATATGTAAGTTTCATCATCAGGCGGATTGGGCTGGGGGTCGCCTGGCGGGGTGGGTTCAATAGGCGGTGGCGAAAGTGCTATACGTGCATCTTCCACCGGGTGCTCCTCCATAACCCAGCGGATCAGTTCGTTTGCTAGCCGAATAATGCCTTCTGTAGAGCGCCCCGAATTAGGCAGCTCACGTTGAAAGCCAGCCTTGTCGGCAATGAAGTTCCGCAACAATTCTGGATCTGCGGTCGTAAAGGTTTCAAAGATGGCCTGGTTGGGGTCCCCGACCCTCACCCAGTTGCCGCCTACCCCTGCAAGCTTCTCCAATATGCGTTCCTGCATGACGCTGCTGTCCTGCGCCTCATCTTCCAAAATGTAAGGCCATAGATCACGGTAATAGGCCAGATAGCTTTCGTCAAGGGATAGGGCCTGGTCCGCCATGCGGATCAAATCGGAGAAATCAACTGCCCCACGGTATTCCAGCGCACGCTGGTACACACCGTAGATGTCAATGCACATGGCTGCAAGCGGTAACGAATCCCGGACTTCTTCTAGCCTCTGGCTGAGACGCCCAAAGGATAAACCGTTGTCTTTTGCTAGCTGGATGAAATTCCAGCTGACCTCGCGCACATGTTCGTGTATCTTGCTGCGGTATAGGTTCTCCTTCTTTTGTTCATTCTCATAAACGTCTTCGATCAAATAATGATCAAGTGCATTTGGATGCTGCCTGAGCCAGGAACGCGCAGCATCCTCGACAATACCTACACTATCGGGCTCATCCACGATCTGGAAATTCTCATCTAGATTGAGCAGATCAGGGCGCCGCCGCACGATGTCATGCGCCAGACCATGCAGTGTGCGCACACGGTAGCCGATCTTTGGCATGAGCTGCTCACCCTGAATAAACTCGCCAATACGTGCAGAGAAGTTGTCCACAGCTGAGTTCACCAACGTTACGATCAGGACCTCCTGCCCATCTGCGAGCAAGTTACTTCTAATGATTTCAACGGCGAGGCGCGAAAGGGTCCAGGTCTTGCCGCTGCCAGGCACTGCCGCGATGCCCATGTAGCCTCTCTCATAGGCAAGGATCTCAGCCTGTTTTGGGCGCGGTTTGAAGTCCTGCATCATAGCGTTCCTCTTGGGGCACGCTTCAAAATACTGTTGAGCGCTTTTTGGAGGTCCCCCGTCATTTCGTAACCCGCTTCATTTAATTCACTGAGCCCCAGGTAAATCGCTTTACGGCAGCGGCGCACAAGGCCCACGGTCAGGCGGGCCATGCTTTCGCGTGCGTATTGCTCCTCATCTTCCATGGTCCACTTGCGTCCCTCTGGCCATCGGCGACTGAGCACTTCTGGATGAGTCAGTGGTTGGTACAGGCGCTGATACCAATCCGTGCTGCCGATGTTCAACCAGAATTGATAATCCACCGGTTGGTTGCGCATCAGGAAGGTGTATGCAGGAGCGATCAGCACGCTCTCATCCTGAGCTGTTGTCCAGCTGCCGATATATTGGGCCGCGATCACGCCCTGCTCTACCATATGGATGTATTCTTGCCCGAGTGTTCGTTCACTTTCTTCAAGGATATCGCCTGCGATCCAGCGGAACTTCTGTACCGACTCGATCAGATTTGCGGTTAACTGTCCTGCATTGTAATCCTCATGGAAACCAAAGCCTGGTTGGGACAAAACCTCCCCAAAAAGCGAACTCAAGAAGAAATCAAGTTCCTCTTCTTCTGTAGCCATGTAATCCCGAAGCCAGTTTCTCAGGCGTTCGTAACGTTCACCCACCTGGTAGGTCACTCTCTCCTGGATCTCAGCAGATATAGATTCGAACGCTTCAAGCGCCCCATCTCGTTCGCCATATACATGTTCGGCCAGCAGCTGAGCACGAACCAGGTCAAGTTCGCCCACAGCTTGCATAAGCATGAAGGTGATTTCTTGACGTGTTGGTTTATAGCCCCAGCCCAAGTGAGCCAATTTAGCCAGGTTGATCAGGCATTCAATAACAGGTTCTTCACTAAGTGAGCGCGATGGTCGGTGGGTGCTCACGGAGATTTCCTGATTGTTTAGCCTCTCAACCAATGAATAGCGCAAACTGTCTGAGAGGTACGGTGCCAAAACAGCGATCTCGCCAGGAGACACACCCTGATCGTGCACAAGCATGCGGATCTCATTCACAACCCAATCCAACATGGCCGGGAAGTAGACATGATGCTGGTATGGCAAGATCGTTTCAAGCTCATGCATGGCGGGCCACTTCTTAGGCGGATGCGCCTCGCCCTGCAAAACAATGTATCGCAGGCTTTCTGAGAAGCTTGTTAGTTCTGAACCCATCACAAATGATTCGGTGAACTCGATGTCCTCATGGCACGACTCACTCAAACGCAAGGCGCTGTCTGGGTCGGCACCCAAGAAGCGTCGATTTCCTGCCTCCTGGTCGTAGATCAAAAGAGCAGATGAGAAGGAAGGAAGCCATTCCAGCAACATATCATGGGCGACGGGAACCTTTTCCTCCAGATTGTCAACAATGGTGTGCGTGTATTGACGGATCAGGTATTCCTGACATAAAGTGCCAGGAGACCACAAATGCTCCAAAAAGACCTCAAGTTGTAGTGAAAAGTCGAGCAGATTGTGCGCCAAGCAGTATTCCCTGAATTCGTTTGCGCAGCTTTGGACGTCGTAGAAGACGCGTGCTTTGCCTGGATCTTCTAGATCGGCCGGGCGCAAACGCGCAGCAATTTCCGTATGAGGAAAGCCTACGCCTGCGGCCTTGTCCAGATTGTCGATCACCTGGCTGTATAGACGATAACTGGGGATGGAAACAGACTCAAAAACTCCGTGTTCGAACTTAGGCTCAACGATGCGAGCCATGTAATATTGCGCTGTTTCCAACGTAAGGAAGATCGGCGGTTCGTTAGGTTGAGCAAATCCGGCTTCTTCGGCGATCAGTGGCCAGTATAGATCGACCATGCGGCGCGCAAGACCACCAATGGTCAGAAAATCGATCATCTGTGTGCCCGATTGCTCCTGAACAGCCTGGGCATAGGGGAGACCCAAAGCGCGTTGCGGTACGAGAACAAGGATGTTCTCTGCTTGCACACCTTGATCGAGCAGATATTGCAGCCGGGCAATACCCGCGGCTGTTTTCCCAGTCCCCGCCACGCCCTGCAAAAAAACTTTAGAATCGAGACTGGCTTCTGCGATGTCCAATTGCCCTGAGGATAATTCGGTCATAGCCACGATTAAAGATACACTGCTTTTCCCGCGCGAGCAAGCTGTGCCATTACAATAGATACATTGATGAAGGCAAAGATGTCTCAGATTGATGCACCCACATGTATCGTTTGCGCTAACGATATGCAGTTGGACGGCCACTTTCCCGGCTTATGGAAGTGCCCCAGCTGTCCCGTTGCCTATTACTGGGAAGATACAAAGAAGTATTTTACCGACCTGCACTGCCCTGAGTGCACACACCCCTTTGAGATACACTTTCAGTTCTTGGTTTGCCCTTTCTGTGAAAACACGTTGGAAATCTCTGAAGATTCTGCTTATTGGCAACCAAGGGTTGATGATAAAAAATCAGACTGAAAGAGTCTTCTAGCAAGTGTTATTAATGTAGGGGGCCTAGAGAAATATTCGAAAATATCATTTCTTCATCAATCCCCTATTCTGCATTTCTAAAAAATTGTTGTCTGTAATTGTAAAGTCTCCTGGACTGTTAGCTAGTTGTTTAGTGGTCTTTTGTTTAATTGTATAAAGCTTTGTGCATATATGGCTATACGCATGACATTGGCCTAAAGGAGATAAACATGAACGAGAAAAAGGCACAAGATGCAGAATATCCCACTGTCTTGCTGACAGCGGAGCAACGTCAAGAACTCACAAGCTTTCCAGAAGAAATGCCGTCTCGGGTCTTGAAGGACCATTTTACAATTTCAGCCGAAGATCTTGCATTCATCCAAAGACATCGCGGCTCTCACAATCGCTTGGGGATCGCCATCCAACTTGGTACGCTACGCTTTCTCGGTCGTGGCTTGACTGACATCCCGTTCGTCCCTCGCCAGGTGATCGACCATGTCGCGACCCAATTGGAAATTAACCCCAAAGCCTTTAGACAGTATGGCGAACGTGTGAGCACTTTCTATGAGCATCTAGAGCGCATTCGCATCGCATATAAGTACCAGGACTACGTCTGGCCTGCCCCACTCCACTTAGCCCGGCACTTACTGCCATCTGCATTCCACAGTGATGAAGCCCTACCCTTGATCAAAAACGCATTGACCTATATGCAGCGCCGTAAGATCCTTGCCCCAGGCATCACTACCACTGAACGCCTGGTTCAGCGTGTGCTGCTCCTGGCACGCAGGATGGTAAATCAGCGTCTGACCGCGCCGCTTACAAATTCACAACGGGAAGCACTGGACTCGCTCCTAGAAACAAACGAAGAAATGGATGTGAGCCCGCTTGCCTGGCTGCGCACACCACCTCCAAAACCTTCTAATCCTGGAATGACCCATCTCTTTGAACGTGTAAACTTTTTGCGTTCCTTGAAGCTGCCGGGGCTGCCGGAAAATGTAGACGCAAACCGCACCAGTTGGAAGCTGTCTGGGAAACCCTTACCCCCAGAGAGCAGGTCGTCGTTGGTCGCTACTGCGCCGGCTACGAAGAGCCGGCGATCGCAGCAGCTGAAGGAATCCAACCTGCTACTGTCCGACACCATATGCACAGGGCGATGAAGAAGTTCCAGGTGGAGAAACGTGGACGCTTCCGTCACTTATTGCGCAACTGGGACTTCAGCGCCTTCGACCAATAGCACAAGCCCTTCATCACCTAATCTACAGATGCCTCATGAACAGGCGAACGTTAAAAAGAATGCCATCCTTTCTTGCAAGAAGGGCGCATAATTACTTTAAAGGAGGCAGTCCTCCTCTAGAGGTTTGTCCAGCCAGAGCTAACCAACTTGGTCAATATGGCCTCACACTATTGTCTTTGTTGATTCCCTGAGATCCTCCATAAATACATCAAGCGAAGGGAAGATTTTCTTTGCTGCCTGTTTATCATTATTCTCCTTTTTCTCTGGATTAAGTTTCTCGGTAAAAATAGTTCCGAACTCGCGTCTTGGCTGCTTTCCGTCATCAGTTAGGAGATCGTCAATCAGTTTTTTCTTTTTCACGTACATCGCAAGCTCTTTTTTCGCTTTTTTGCGTTGCGCTTTTTGCTTCTTTTTATGTTTTCCCCAACGTTTTTTCATTTTCTCCAGAGCCTTTGCTTTCTCCGGCTTTTTATAATTTGTCATCTTGTCTTTGATAATCGAAATTTCGTCCTTGGTCTTTTTTAGATCTGCATATACCTCTTTCATCTTATCTTTGCGCTTTTTGATCTGATCTTTGTAGTATGCGCTAAGATCATCCAAGATGTGCTCAATCGTTACCTCCCCCAGTCGTCGCTGCGCCTCAAATTGGATCTCATCAAAGAACTGGTCACCCGTTGTAGGATGTGGGAATTCCTCTTTATGAGTCTCCCAGTATTTTTTTATCGTGGCGGGTTCGTCCCCCGTGACGGTTGGTTTGATCAATACAAGCCACCCCTTCATCTCACCTAGCCCTCGGTCGGGATTGGCAGGGTATGTTATATCTCCAATACTGCAATGTTTTTGCGACATACCCGATTTATGCTTACCGGTATCCTTTGTCAGCGGCTTCAGCGCATCCACATCGATATTCACATCAACACCAAAATCTGTTTGAACTTGTTGGAGCACGCTGAAAAGCGATTCACAATACGCATTCGGGTCGCTGCTTGCGTCGCCGGCAATGATGACCTGGCATCGTCGCTTAAACAGTGGGTAGAGCGCCAGATTATCGCCTGCGAAGGCACCGTCAGAGAGATTGACCAGTTCCTTCCGCTCATGTGTTCGCCCACGCAGTTCATCCCATAGATACCCTGGCCAAAATATGGCGTTTTCAAATTTTGTTCTGAATGACCGGGACTCAGTTTGATGTCGTTCTTTGCTTTTTGCAGCGTACAACAAGGGATTGGTAAACCACAGACCCAGACGGATGTTCAACAGGGTCGTCATGAACGCCTGGGCAAAGAACGTCAAATGCCCGACTGAAGATGAAATGGCCGCACCGCTAAGAGCGATAGCATGAGCATATTTCGTGAGCCCGAAGGAGTTTTCTGCTGCGCGGTAATGTTTGGTGCGAACGTAACCTGTAATTTCCGATCCGGTGAAGTGTCGAGAAAAGATAAAATGTTGCGATTTACGATCTTTACTCTTCAAATGCATGCTGCCAGGCAAGTTAAGGGCTGTGAGAACAAGATGGTACGGTGCCGAACTTCCATCTGGATTAACATCCTGCATACGAAGAAAACGATCGTCCCGCACAGTGCGCACAACACCAGTGCCGTTTTCCACCTCGGTCTTCATCACATATTCTGCAACGCGATCCCGGAAGAAATAATGGGGCGTAATGTAGTTAAAATTGACTCGCCAGCCGATGAGGGCAAAGATCAGGATAGCGATCGCGCCGATCGCCGATATAAGCGCAAGATTCCCTGGAGCGATCTGGTCGAGGAAGGTCTGCATGAGAAATGCTGTCGAGAGAATAAAGATGAGCACCAAAACACCTAAAACGTAATTCCGGATGCCAACAGGTAAGTCAATTAATTGCTGGACCCGACTCTGCCAATCCTTCGAATCACTGCCAAGACTGGTGAGGTACGCAGCGTATCCACCAGAAATTATTGCAGTGAGCAGGGACGCGACACCCGCTTGCTGCGAAGCGGCGTTTGCAAAATAATGTGGCAAGGTGAGTAGATTGAGCGCGATCAAAAAGACAATGATGTAGAGGCTCAACCCTTCCCATGTCCAAAAAACGCTACGCAAATAATTATTTGACCACACACTGATTATAAATTGGTTGTTTCCTTCACCAACTCTTTGACGGCGATTAAGTGCACGAAAGACCACCAAGCCTACCAGATTGCCAACCCAGAAAAGCGGCAGCAACCAGATCAAGAAAATATCCGGCCCCTCGACGCGGAATGGCAGAAATATAAACCGTATCCATATGACGCTCAACGCCATCAGACCAATGAACATACCTGAACTGATGTTGATGAACAGCATATCCATCCAGTGTGTAGGCGGTAATCCCCCTTCCGCCCAGGCTTGACTGCCCATCAGGTTTTGCAGGTAATTCACATAATAGAAACCAGCAATCAGCAGCACACAGAGCAATCCAAGCCATACCCAGTAAAAAGCAGCCCCTTGAAGGAGCACCAGGTTAGGTTCCCATATCACAACTGCACCAATAGTAACTGCTACCAATGTTGCGAGCGATGTGTAGGCAAACCATGCAAAACGCCGGATGTTTTTCAGGACTTTATCAACTTCCAGAGATATTGCCTTTGCTTCCGCGTTGGAAGAATCAATTTTGTTTTCGTGTAGTTTTTTCTTCCTACGGTCCAGCGCTTTAAAGTCGATGTACTTCCAATAGAATCGGGCGACAAAAGCCCAAAAGACGGTCGCGCTGGTTGCGCCAGCCGCTATCGCCCAGCCATACATCCCCCATGGAAAGGCCGGTCCATCCGCTGCTGCTGCTGCTGCTGCTGGCGGATCTTCATAAGCGCCAAAGACAAGGCCGACGAGGTTAAATGTCGTCTCTGACTGGGATGTAGCATCATTGCTCGCATCTGCCTCGACAGCGGAGGGAGTCGGCTTGAGCGTATAGGTGATATCGACCCCCGTTTTGCTGTCCTGCGCATCAAAAACTATGGAAGTCTCTTCTTTCTCCCCCGCTGGTGTCAACTTGCCGCCATCAATGTCCTGGAGGATGGCAGGGGTCAATGTTGCAATCGAAAGATAATGAAATGCAGAAAGGGCCAGCATGATGGCGAGGTACAGGATCAGCGTGTATCCCATTTTCGCAAATACCGCACCGATCCCACGTAAAATGTCACGGGTGACCCATCCCAGTCGAGGCGCCAAATAGTTGCCCTTATCCCTGAAATAGGACAGCTGGGAATTCAACCCCGGCTCATTGGATACGCCAAGATACTTTTTTTTAGTCCCTGAAATTGGCTCCCCTTGACCAGCCAAATCATCCGCGTCCCGGTCAAATGCCTTTGCCTTGGAATTAAAGGGAAATCTTTCCCAGTGGCTATAGAAATGGAATTTTGAGCCCGCTTTCCCATCATCCTCTATTTCTGTTTTCTTTGAGAGCAACGTTGTTAGCGCAGCAGCAGCGAATCCCCCTCCAGAAACACTTGAAATGTAATCAACCCATGGCAAAATCCCAAAGCGCGATAAGCCCTGTTGCATACCAAGGTTAAATGAGCCGGATCGGATACCACCCCCTGAGTGGGATAGACCAATAGCGTTCCTTGCAACGACATCTACGGCTTGATTTCTGCTTTTTCGACCAAGACTAGCAGGCTGCTGCATTTGTGCAGCAGTTTCAGGCAGGAATTGTGCGGCCGTTTCCCGCCGGGCGTTGAGATATCCAAACTCAGCTGACCCAGCGTCCCCGACAACTCTGTCCAAGAATGCAGCGTAATTATTGGGAGCGACATAATCCTTTTCAACTTTAAATTCATCCTCAGCGAGGGGTTTTGCATCCGCTTCCTTCTGCCCCCTACTTTGCCACCACAAGATAGCCTGCACGACTAAAAGCATTATCGTAATTGCGACACCGAAAGCGAAGAGCACAAGGATGATCCATTTCGCCAAAGAGAGGGCATAAGCAAAAACAAGTTGGCCTGGGAGAATGGTTCCAGCATCACCATTAATGGCAATCGTCTTAATAATATCGAAATGGATAAAATTCTCCATCGAGTCTAAATAGCCAACCAACCAGGGCAAGACAGGCAGCAATGCAAGCAACTCCTGCGCGGATGCTCTAATACTGATAAGAATATTATTTTCCGACTCTCCGAACCATGAACCTACAAAGTCCACAGGTGATTTCGCGGACAGATAGAGTAGGACGGAGACCAACGCGGAGAGGGCGATTGCATACACAAGCGCAAATAGCCAATCCAACCCCAAAAACTGAATGTATAGATCTGCAACGTTTTCTAATACAATCACATTTTGGGGAGAACCACTTTTGGCATTCGGATCATAAGATGAATCTACTACATTCGCCCAACACTCGAAGATGGCTTGAGCGCCATCTGTGCTATTGGCTAGCTCTAAATCAATGTGCCCTCCGCATTGATTTGCATCACCGCGGAGATTGCGCGCGCTTAGTGTCATGGTATTTATCATCATGACACTGAGTGCGCCAAAGACGACTACAATGAGAGCAGCAGGCAGCCTTTTGGATAAATTGAATCTGTCCGGGTTCTTATCTGAGAATCCGCTTTTTATTCTGCTTGAAAGCCATATTAGCGATGCAAGATATAACGCTCGAAGCACCAAAAAAACGGTTGCTATCAGGAATGCAATCTTTATCGTTGAGAAGATGTAGGCCAGTGAGACGGATTGATCGCCGATCCGATATACCGAGCCATCGGCCACTAAACCAATCATATCGAAATGAACTGCATTTTCTAAGTAATCAAATGCGGCTCCCGCGATCGGCAAGACTTGTAACCACCCGGGATCCCTGCTTGAAAGATGGTAGAAGAATTTCAGAAGCGCAATTCCTGCTGCTGCGTATACAATCGGAAAAACCAGGTCAACGCCTGCCAAGTACGCTCGATAATATTCGACAATCGTCTCTGGATCAGGCAGGTCGCCTGGTTTGTCTTGATCTTCTAAACGCAGCCAGCGACCAATAATCGTGCGAGCAGCTTCATAATGTGCACTTCGCTGCAAGGAAAAGTGACCTGGATTGGATAGTCCGTCATTATTTTGCATGAATGCGAAGGCTGAGGGGCTTGGATCGCAATCCATAAATGGACAAGATGCCGCCGGAAACAGCACTTGTGTAAAGAAAATAACAGCTAAAACCAATATAACAGCAGCCACCGACAAACTCCTCGTAGTAGGAGGGTCTGAGAAATATGCCGTTTTTTTCAAGCTCTTATTTTGCTGTCCGTCCATAGTTGTCTCCTTCCCATAATTTGGCTAGATGACTACTCCGCGGCTGGGCTATTCAGTTTTTTAGCTTTCAGTGATAGAAACTATCGATAAATATCGCCACCAATACTCGTTGGAAGAGATTATAGACTATGCTCCTCCAATACTCTTGTTTTAAGAGCAATAGGATATAAATTGTACCATTATCTATTGGGTGCATTTGGCACATCTGGATAGGAGGAGATTCAATGAGGCGCATTTTTTCTCTCAAATGGACATTGGGAATTAAAATCGGTGTGACAATAATCATCTTGGTCCTGCCGAGCTTGACTTTTCCTGACTACCTGTTAACAGGTTGGGGATTCCAACCGTATTTGACACGCTTACTTGGGGTGTCTTATCTAGCCCTATCTATTACCTACATTCATGGACTGAGAGAAACGTTTGATGGGAGGTTTCCCATTGGCGCGGTCCTCACTGGAATTGCAAGCAACGGAGGGGCACTATTAATTCAAACTTCTCGTATATGGAACGAGCTGGAAAGCCAAGCTTCGACAGGTATCCCTTATACTGCCACAATTTCCATTGTTTTCCTTTTTTATATCACTTCAATGCTTAGCCTGCACTTGTATCGCAATTTCGCCTTGCAGTCAAAATAAGAAAGAATGCAGGAGAAGCATGCATAATACTTCAATTATGACTGTTTCTTTGCAGCACTTATTGCGCAATAGGAATTCAGCGCCCTCGACCGACCAATGAGCCAGTGAAGAAAACGGTCCCGGACAAGCGATAATGCTCCTGGAGGTTGTTATGTGTGGACGTTTTGTGATCACCCTTACCCCCGATCAAATTCTAATGGTTTTTGATACCCCGACACCTGACGGCTATGCCCCATCCTATAACGTCGCTCCTACCAACAATATCCTGATCATTCCTAATACCGAGGACCGCGCCGGCATGTTAGCTCACTGGGGCATGATCGCGCCCTGGTTTAAAGAACCCAAAGCCAATCCCAAGTATCCCACCATCAACGCCCGCAGTGAAACCGCTCACGAAAAGAAAACCTATGGTGGACCTCTTCGCTCGCGGCGTTGCTTGTTCCCGGCTACTGGCTTCTACGAATGGTGAGTTAGAAATCAACAAAGATTCTCAAAATATTCACGTCGAATTTGTGCCATCAGTTGATTTCAATCCAAATCATCACCAGGTATATTTCCGAGTAATGTGTGGTGAAGCAGCACATTATCAAAGATGCTTGATCTACAGGACTTCTGATCTTAGTTTGCCACCGGCAAACTTATCATTATTGCCTCCTGATTGGATTCTTGGTGGTGAATATACGCCGCGCCCATCTGATTGGAGTCGATATCCTACCCAATCTGGAGCACGCTATTATTGGTTTTTTGGACAACACCGTGATCCTGCCGTTGAAGGCTGGCAAGCAGATGCTCAGGTAGGACATATTTATGATATTTTTGAGAATGGCACCCTGAGTACAGTTCATTATGATGACACGGGTGCTGATCGTGATAACAATGACCTTGTCCTGCAAGTAGCAGTTGTTGGAAGAAGATCTTGGCGAGACCTCGTTCAAGCAGAAAACCAATTAGTAGCTAACGAGCAGTTTACAAAATTAGCCTTATCTGAGCTCCAGGAAAAATATGGAGGGGGAACCTCCTAATTGGTAATCATGGGCTACATGACATCAAAGCTTGTAACTCTACTCTTTTTCGTGAATTGATTATGGTCCGCTCTGGAGCGTGAAAAATCTAACTGATCACCCATGACAAAAACGCGCGCCAAGACAAGGGCAAAACGACTGAGACTATGTATGCAGCGCTTTTTTCCTTTACCTGGCAATCAATTTTAGATCAGGCAATAACCGCTGAGTTCTTCATGGAGATGAAGGTAGCATTTGCACCTCACGCCATCCAACCGTTGTACAGATCCACAAACGATTTATTTCCACTCCGGCACTGTCTTGCGTCAGAAAAGTCATTCGACCCCAATCTGCTGGATTTGAGCAGTCTCCTGATGACGGCACTTCTTGACGTTCAGTAAGTATATAGCCCTCTACATCTACATCCCCCTGCACATATACACTTGCCTGGATATCCAGGACGCTCAAGTCGTCGCCCCCAATAATGGACAATTCGGTGCCTAGATTCTCATTTGGAGATGGAATTTGCCAGGTATTCACATCCACGTCGTAAACTGCCGTATCAGTACCTCCAACAATAATCGCGTGGCACGAGTTCGTAGTCCGCACTGAGATCACGTCCCTATGCGCGGTCACGTCACGCTGTGAGATGTGAATATGGCTGATCCACACTTGTCTGCCACGATTGATCTGGACACCAACCGTGTCTTTGTCCTCTGTGTTTCGTACGTTTATTGTCACATTATCAAGTATGATCTGACGAAGCTGAGCATTCCCCCCGCTAATACAAGTGGCATTTACAGGTAGCATTACGCTATCTGTTGGCGAGTCTAAGTTATCGAATCTGGCGTTCACAACTTCATGCCCTACGGCCGAGCCGTCTTGGTAATCTAACACATTATTCCCCTCGTACCAAACATCTCTCAATGTGAGTCGATCAAAATCAAATGTATCATTTTCACCTGTGGCCTGATAGTTCGGCGTAACTGCGTAGAAACCGCTACTGCCATTTGCTTCAAACACGGTCTGACCACCAAACAGAAATCCTTTAGCGGCCGTTAGAAATACGCCATACTTTTCATTTTCGCGGAACTGGCTACTCTGTATGGAATAGGTCGTGGCATTACCCTTGGATAGCTCATACATCCCATAACAATTGTGCCCGGAATAGACTTGCTCCAACAGCACAGAGACCCCATCCGAGACGAAAATCCCGGCCGCACCCGGCATAATATTATCCTCTGCGTAACCGTTTTCGTCGGGATTCAGATCTGCTCCAGTCGAACTGAAACCTTCGTAGAAATCGTCATTGATCACATGGTTGATTGCGCAATTGGCAAATCCTTCCGTCCTTACGTTGCGTACGATCACATTCGTGACATTGCTGTTGAAACATGATTCAGTACCAATGCGGATGCCGCCTTTTGCGCTCATATTTGACACGAAAACCTTTTGAGGATCGTTTCCCGCACTAACGATCTGCTCCATTACCAAAAAGCTTTGCCCTCCCTCAGTAATGCTCCATTTTCGATTCGAGGTATCCGTCTTTGTTAAAGCTTCGATGGTCGGGGATCCGAATGTAACGGATCGCTCCTCAAATTCTTTCGCCATATTCTCTGTAAGATTTTGCGCGTCGAGTGCTTGTCTACCCGCATCAGAGAAATCCACTGAAAAGAGATGCCCTGTGATCTTTAAATCACTGATCGAAATGTGCCTCATCAAGCGGCCGCGGTGATCAATGAGGATCCCGTACCCATCGCCATGTACCATCAACTCACTGGCCATACCCTCGCCCTGGATACTAATAGGCTTCAGCGGTGGGCCTTCGCTATGCGGATCTTCGCTGCAATCATAGCTTGTATTTCCGATCACGATCTCATCAATGTCGAAACGGCCTGCTGGAATGTATAAAGTGCCATGCGGCGGCATGGCGGCGATGGCTGCATCAAAGGCCACTTGGTCATTCACATGATCGTCAGGGATAGCACCAAACCAGCGAACGTCAAACATGCCTTCTGCGATTCTTAGCCAACGCCCTGGGCAATCCTCCGTGTCGCTCGTATCACAGTTCGGTGAGCCATTATCTGGTTCAACTACCGTGACACCATTGTCTTTCAAAGTTGATTCTGGATCCCAAACAAATACCCCCTTGCCTCCATCATTTGGGCTTGCGTAGCCCATCACAGTAATCGGATCAACAAAGGCATTTCCCGGGTTGATCTCTCGCAAAGCTGTTATGGTTTGGACCGGGGAATCATCAGGGTCCTCACTGCAGCCAGCCAACAATAAGAAAGCTAAGGAAAAACCTACGATGCAAACTAGCCTCTTCATCTTCAACTCCTTTTGATCGTTGGGAAATCGTAAGCAAAGCATAGCTTCCTCGAATGCCACGGTCTGCTATTCCGCCGTCATTTCCCTTTATAACTAACTAATGCAACTCCAATCATTTTTATCACTGGTTGGAAAATCAAGAAAGTCGTATCCAGATGAAATTACGCTCTTCTATCCTCTATGCGACCTGTCCTCATCTGATGCGCCATGACCCTTTGAACGCCTGTGAGTTCTCTCGTTACACTTGATTTCCTGCAGAGACCAGTACACTGGCGCCAGAGGCCAATCCGCCTGGATTGCCACTATTGCGTAGATCATTTGCGATCACGCGATTGCTGGCTGGGGTATCTGTGCCAAAGCTAATATCAAGACCGAACTGTGCCCGTGAGCTTGCAAGGGGTCCGCGCGTGCAAGTATTGAGCTCGAAAAGCGAATTGCTGGTATCACTACATACATAAATATGCGAAAACTCGTATGAAGAATTGTGGCAATTTCCAATGCAGAAATTCTCCAATACGCTTAACTCAGAACCAACCAGTGCAAGGCCATGTTCACCATTGCGGTTCAGCAAATTACCCTGGATTACTGCTTGATTTAGGTTAATGCCCGTGACTCCTGATCTGCTATTCTGGTAGGCTTTGTTTTCGACAAGACTCAATCGTGCTGCATCTGTATCGCCGATAGCACTGTTGTTAATGTAAATCCCATCCTCGCTATTTAGGAACACTCGATTGTCATGAAGGTGGGTGTCAAGTTGCTCACTGAGATTTATCCCATGCCGTCCATTTCTATAACAATCATTGTCATTGATTTTGATATTCCGTTGCCTTGACCCATCGTTACGCCTGACAATAATGCCATCTTTCGCATTGGCAAAACAATTATTGTCAGCTATTAATCCATTACGTGATGCTCCTTCGATTTCAATACCGCTCCCCAAATCATTTATTTGATTCTCCGTCAACTCGTTCCGGCAGTTCTGCTCCTCCGTTAGTCCTTTTTGATCCAGGCAATCATTCTCGATGATTTGCCAGTCATTGAAGTCTCCATTTAGAGAAATTCCGGCGACGAGGTTCCCAACACATTCATTACCTAGAAAACGAATCTTGCGCGCCCGAACGCCATGGCTGGCAACGGCACGAATGCCATGGCGGTTGTTGGCGCAATAGTTATCGAGAATAGTAATGTGATCGAGATCGTTGCTGTCCGCATCGGGCTCGATGCGGATCCCCGTTGCGGTTGTGCAGGTGTCCTCAAACTCTTTTTCTGGCAAAAGGTCTCGCGTCGTGAAACTGTCATCCTTTCGGCAATCACTACGACGAACATACCTCGATTCGGCATCCATATGAGTAGCGCGACAAGCTTTGATCACAATATAGCGGCCTGTAATGACAACGATGCCCGTCCGATGACATTCCGTGATCGTGCAGTCTTCTACGACCACACGCTGTGGAACCTGCACATGGCCAGTTTCCCCCACGGCATTGATATGCACGCCATCGTAGCCGCAATTCTTTATATCCATTTTTGACACCGCGACATTCGAAGCGCCTAGAACAGCAACGCCAATTGAAAATCCATGGTTATTGGGGTTTACACGGATCTTGCCTCCCTGAACCATGGCCCCATCACCATTCTTGTTACGCGATGGCACACGCTGGGTCTCAATCTGAATGACATTGTAAGCACAACGAGTGGGTTTGGCGCAATTATCCTGGGAGAAGTCGACATCCGCGTACAAAGTTGCCTCTGACGAAAAATGCAATTTCGTGTTTGGCGTGGCAATCCGGAGTATGTGGCACGGGCTACCGTCCCCAGGATCAGCTTCGACCGTGTGGAGCAAATACGGCTTTCCACCTTTAGGTCGCGGGAAGTAAAAGTCGGCTCCTGGGTTATCGCGGATCAACTCTCTTATTAATTGGCTTACATCTCGATCTGAATCAACAAAAGCTTTGATCTTGCCAGAGTAAACATTTATTAATGTCATGGGATTTCCTCTCTTTCAGATTGCCAATCAGATGGATAGATAGTAACTGTACGTTTCGAAAACGTTTACAAATGCACAAATATCGTCTAAACGAGGAGAACACATGCAGTTCCATTTCAATTTGGCTTACAAACAATAGCATGTAGCAGCTTTCAATTACAGTGACAATGCTGTCACGAACTGTCATTATTCTGATTTCGACAATCGAGAGCACGCAAACAAAAAGCAGACCTATTTCTCTATTTATCCTCGAAGGACAGATGCCGGTTCAGGCTTCGACTATGTAAGTAAACATGCTGATGCACACCCTAGGTTTATGCGCGAGAGCGTTATTGAGGTGGATAAATTGATATTGTACTCAATCCGCTAGATGTACCATCACGGGGTAAAAAAGCATACGATACAATTTGATCAATATTGTTAGAGTTCATCGTCAGAGTCATGCCAACACAACCTGCCCTCGAAATAACGCCGGTCAATCTTCACACCTTCTCTCATTTCTCCTTCCTGGAAGGCCAGGCGTCGCAACAAGACCTGGCCTCTACTGCGGCTGCTGCCGGACAACCAGCCCTGGCGCTGACGGATCGGCATCGGCTCACAGGCGCGGTGCAATTCGTCGATGCTTGTGAGCAGCATAGCATCAAGCCAATACTGGGGCTTACCTTAACCATTGCACATCGCGGCTCCCCCTCCCCGCACTCCTTCCGAGACCTGGTGTTGCTGTCCACTGATCGCCAGGGCTGGTCCTCGCTTTGTGCATTATGCAGCATGGTGAACGACCTTGAAGAGGCAACAAGTGAACCACACCTGCCGCTCACTTCTCTAGAACAACATGCTGACGGTCTACTCTGCCTCAGCGGCAACTATTTGTCTGAGACGCGGGGCTTTGGTTCGGTCAAAATGCATCCCCAGGCGCACTTGCGCCTTGATTCCTTAAAATCCATCTTTGGTGATCGACTCTATGTGCAGATCGATCACATCCTGCATTCGCCCTCACTGATGCACTCGCTCTCGGACCTGGCCACCGAGAGCGGCATTCCGCCGGTTGCTACAAGCGCTACGTATTTCCTTGATGAAAAAGATCATCCGCTGCAGTCTCTCCTTACCGCCATGCGCCGGAACACACGAGAAGACCAGTTGCATTTCGAACTTGTCCCACCCCAACGCGCTTTTTTCAACAACGGCGAGCAACTTGCTGAGCTATATAAGGGGTTCCCTGAGGCGCTCAACAATATCTCTGAGGTAGTTGAGCGTTGTATTCTGCAGCTTCCGCTTGGTGAGGTGCAGTTTCCAATTCTTGCACTGGCTAACGACGAGACAGCGGATGATCACCTGCGACGTCTGGCCTTCAATGGTGCCAAAGAACGCTACGAGGAGATCACTCCCGAGATCGAGGAGCGTCTTGAGCATGAATTAGCCTCTATCTCCGACCAGGGATACGCACCGCTCTTCCTCATCATGGCTGACGTCCTCCAATATGCTCACGAAGCTGATGTGCCCAGCGGCTCACGCGGCTCAGCATCCTCCTCCCTCGTTGCGCACTGCCTGGGGATCACTTCCCCTGATCCATTGCGCCTTGATCTGTACTTTGAGCGTTTCCTGAACCCTGCGCGCCACTCACCCCCGGATATCGACGTAGACCTGTCATCTTCCCGACGTGACCAGGTGCTTGAATATGTCTATGAACGATACGGTCATGACCATGTGGCCATGGTCTCAACCATTACCCGCCTACGCACACGATCTGCCTTGCGGGAAACCGCCAAGGCCTTTGGCCTCACCAGTGCCCAGATCAAGCGCTTGGTAGAGAGTCTTCCACATCGCGGCTGGGGGCCCAATCGAGGAGCAAGGAACCGAACTGGCGGTCCTTATAGTAAACTTCGCGAACAATACCCAGATTATGGCAGCCTTTTCGATGCCGCCGAAACGCTGCGCGGCCGTCCAAGCCACCAGTCGGTGCATCCAGGCGGAATCGTCATTTCACCAGGCCCTATCCGCGAGATCGTGCCCACCCTGCGCGCCTCTAAAGGTTTGATCACGACCCAATTCGATCTGGAGGATATCGAACGCATTGGCCTGGTCAAGCTGGACCTGCTGGGCATTCGCAGCCTGGCTGTGCTTGGCTGGGTCGCTGATCATCTGTATAAGTATGGCAAGAGCTCCTATGAGCGCCAAGTGACCTTCATTGATGCCATTCCTGACGAGGACGAGGCTACGACCAGACTGGTGGAGAGCACAAATACAATTGGCTGCTTCCAGATTGAGAGTGAGGGCATGCGCGGTACGCTGCGGGAGATCCAGGTCAGTAACCGAGATGAGATCATGGCTGCCCTTGCACTATTTCGCCCAGGGCCAATGACCGGCGGACTCAAGGATGCCTACGTGCGCCGACATCTGGGGAAAGAAGAAGTGCAGTACCTTCACCCTGCCCTGGCACCTTTGCTGGTAGACACCTACGGTGTCATTCTGTATCAGGAGCAGGTGCTCAAGATCGCTCATGAGTTGGCCGGGCTCTCACTCGCGGATGCTGATCTGCTTCGTCGCGCCATGAGTCACTTTGATCCAGGCGAGCAGATGAAGACCTTGAAACTGCGTTTTATTTCAGGGGCGGAGGATAAGAGCGGCGTGCCCCCGGCCATTGGCGAACGCATCTGGGAGCTGATGGCCGCCTTCGCCGGCTATGGCTTTCCCAAAGCACATGCTGCGGCTTATGCAGAGATTGCCTGGAAATCTGCATATGTTAAGGCCCACTGGCCAGCAGAGTTTATGGCTGGTGTAATGGCTAATTGGGGCGGCTACTACCGCCAGCCATCCTACATCAAGGAAACCCAACGCCTGGGCTTTGAAGTTCGCGCGCCCCACGTGGATCATTCGCAGCGCCAGTTCACCGTGACCTACTTAGACGATACTCCTGTGCTCTTTATGGGTCTGGACCAGGTCAAAGACCTCACCCATCACACACAGAAGGCCATTCTCAAGAAGCGTCCTTTCCACTCACTGGACGACTTCTTGTCACGCGTAGCTCCTCGTACCCTGGAGCTAGAGCACCTGGCCAAGATTGGCGCTTTGTCCGGATATGCAACGATCCCGGGACTATTGACACGCGTAGCGCGCAAGGATTGGCAAGCGGGCCAGCCAGGTTTGTTTCAAATAACTTCAGATGATACGGAGCAAGACTGGCAGGAAGCTCAAATCGCAGATGCCCAACAGGAATTGCTGGGCATTGCGCTAGTATGACCATCCGGAAAGGACAAGCTTTGGAGATACATATTGCTGGGCAGCCAGTCGGCAGGCTTCAGATCTCCCAAGGGTTTCGCCTGTCAGAATTTGCACTGGCGCGGGATTTGCGATCCTTGAAAATATGCTTTATGCAGAGCCTTATGCCCAATGGAATAGGTGGTCCTGGACTTGAAAGCCTTTCTCAGAGGACTCGGCTCAGTGCTGCACCCACTCCTCACAGGCATTGTAGCTATAGGATGGTTTCGCATGAGAGAACAAGATGGGTTTGCTGTACTCGAATATACTGCTTGGCGGTAGGACTGGACAACGGTGGGCTCCATTTACTTTTGCTCTTTAGTGGAATTGAATACTATGCTGGACTGAGCCCTGCCGTTCAGAGTTGTTTTTATGGGGAAAAGGGATTAAAACTTAGGTGGAAATATGGCTATGCGCAATAATTAGTGCCAGGAAAGAGCAAATTATTTCTGGGTCGATATTTCCCCAACAGCATCTAGGCGGTATCCCACTCCGCGGACCGTGATCAGCCGTTGTGGACCGAGAGAATCCTCCTCCAGTGCATGGCGGAGCATGGAAATGTGTACATCTAGTGTACGCACATCGCCCATGTAATCTGTTTTCCATACACGGCGCATTAATTCCTTGCGAGTTACCACCTCCCCCTCTCGTTTTACGAATTCGTTCAACAGTGCGTAGGTCTTAGGCGTCAAGGTGTTTTGTTTCCCATTGACAATCACCTTGCGCTGCTCAGGGACCAATTTCAATCCGCCAGCATTCTTCACTTTGCACCCATCCGGTGGCAGCAACTTGCGTATGCGATTGACCAACTTGCGCGAAGTAAAAGGATTCACAAGGTGCTCAAAGCCGGGCTCTGATGGCATCTCCCAGGTCCCTTCAGCGGAGATCAGGATGACTGGAGCATCAATCTGCCTTCGCGCTTTGGTCGCTAGCCTCACCCCGGAGGTGCGCGATGCTGCTGCATTGATGATCACCAAGTCACAATCCTGGCTGGATTGCATAATGGCATCGGGCAGGATGTGGAAATGCTGAATTGGGTACCCTGCGGCAGAGAGAACGGGTTGCAGGGATGCCCCATTGATGCGTCGTGTTTCAATGAGGTAGATGAATCCCAGCATAGTTGATCTTTGTATCCTAGCCATCATGGCAGCTATCTCATGCGAATCAAAAATGCCCCGTTCACTTGGAGCAACTCGCCCTTATATATGTTGTTTCTAAACAGAGTAATTAATAATATACCACATGGCGCTGAGCAATTCAGCACTCAACTTAGTAAGCCAAAGGTGAGCAAGTAAATGTATACCTGTAGTGTTGGCCTTTTCCAATAATCGCTCACTTCCCAACATGACTCTCAATTCACTCTGAAAAATGACTCTCCTAAACCATCAATCTTGGAAAGAAAACGAGTTAGCCCAGCGCTCTGGGAAGTCAACTGATCAGGTGCGTTTCAGCCAGGCTGTCCTAGATGCCGTCAAAAAAATGAGATGGGAGGCAATCTGAGTTTAGATTACTAGCATCAGAAAAAGTAGAAAGAGATGGCAGCCTTCATTTTCTACATAGCGGCTGTTCCCTTAGGGGGTCAAAAACCTCACGCTCCTCTCTACGCAAAAGCCTTGCATGTTTTCTTCCGTGCAGGCTTCGATTTGAAAGACCGCATTATGTTTACTGCGCACCGGGCCAATACTTGCAGCTAGAAAATATATGCCCCCAGGTTCTGCCTCAACGGTACCCGGTGGGCAAGATTTTGCAGAAACCATAAAAGCCTGACTTGGCCAGTTGCGTTCAAACAATATCCTATCGTCATAAGAATCGTAGACTGACACAGCAGCTGATGCAAAGGAGAGTTCCCCGACATTAGTGATTTGCACAGTTGTGTAATTTTGAGAACACAAGTGAAATCCTGCGATTTCAAGATCAATATCAGCATTTGCGCTGATCACTATCTCTAGAAAAGCTGTGCCTTGCTTCGAATCCCCCAGACCAAAAAGCGTCCCATCTGGAGTAACTAATTGAAAATCAGCCCTATAATCACCAGCTTGATTTGGACTCATAAGCTGAATCGATACATTGGCTTGCTGACCAGGCAGAACAGTCGCCCCAAGTCTGGTCTCCTGAGGAACTGCCGGCAGATTCCCGTTTACATAGTACATTGAAAAAGCCGGTGTCCAAGGACAGCTACCGGTATTCTCCAAGAGCCATATCTTTGTAAAGCTCTCCCCAGCTGCCATTTGAGTCCCATCAGGAATCGTAACGTCACGGATGAATCGCGCGCCCAGACAACCTGGATCTATGGACTCCACAGTTGACACTGATTCTGTCGCTTGCATATGTGGCAGCTGGATAAATGGAGCCTCAAGCGATCCAACTAGAGTCCGCGTGACAAATGGGACAGACGTGGCTGTATATGGTGAATGCTCTGCTTCGCCGGTTAGTACAAATGAGATATCAGGCTGTTCTGGTGAGTCGTAGGATAGCAATGAGCACGCCACTAGTGAACCAGCCAGCAAAATCAGTAAAGCCAATCTGAACCCTGCTTGACTTGTATCTGAAGATAATTTTCCCAGCAACATTGCCTAGTTTTGGACTCTTAATACCACTAGGCATTTACCCATGACAAATGCAAAACGTCGGCATCCCCCCACCCAACCTGGAGTTCTTCATCTGCCTTCTGCGCTTCGATGTCAAAGAACTCACCGGCCGATTCTACAGACCGTTTGCGTTCTTGTTTGGCCTTTTTTAGAATATCCAAAACTGTACTTTCTTCGGTCAGCTTTGCCAACCTGCCTCTTGCTTTTATTAAGCCCTGCAAGCGCTTTTTTAGGTCCCTTTTACCGAAGGCCGAGACGACCAAACTGTCTCCCTCACTCGTTCGCGCTACAAATACAGGTGTGGACTCGAGCGTGATGGATTCGTTCTTGTTGAATTCGACTGAAAACCCATACTCTTCTTTCACTTGCCTGGACAGCCACCCATAGGCTCCCCCAGGTAAGTCTCTATCGATACTCTGATCGCGTTCGCTCTTGATCCGCATATAAACCAGCCGTTGCTGGGTTCTTGTAGCCTCGTCATATGATCTGGCTGCCTTGCTCCCGAAAAACCAGGTAAGAATTAAATTCGCCAACTCTATCAAAATGAGGAGGACAAGAATAGTGATAATTAAGTCGTTCATAAGAAATCTCCTAGAAAATGTCTATGCTATCAAGAAAGATATCTGGATACTTGTCAAGCCAGCGTTCGTGCTGTTCAGCACGTCGGCGCCAGGCAGCTGGCAGGGGGTTGTAAAAATTCTTGAGCCCAGTGAAAAATACAATCGCAAAAACAGGGAGAACTAATCGCCAGTTTATGATCGGAACTGTGCTTGCAATCACAACTTCAGTATCGTTTATTTCGCTGACTGCACTCGGCTGAACAACTGTTTCCTGCACGGGATTTGGTGCAGGCTGAACTGGCTCCTCCCTCGCCTCAACCGCGGGCTCTTCTACCACCTCCTCACCCCCTGTTTCCGGGAGGACAACAAGCTCTTCCGGCTCATTGAGCGTGACCAGAGCTGACCCTTCGCTGCGGTTGCCGCACAAGTCGGTGGCAAGAACTTCCAGAGATATTTCTGCCGGGGGTTGGACCTGTGTGCTTCCGAGGAAATCGTTTAGATACAAAGTCTGCGGGTAGGTCTCACCAGCATAACTAAATTTCTTATTTAATCCTTCTCCTTTAGCAAAGATATCTACCTGCTGGAGGCCGGAGAGTGTTTCATCGATCTCCAGCAGTCCATAGCTCGCAGAATCCCAAGTGTCCCACAGTGAAATTACCGGTGGCGTGTTATCGAACATCACGGTGACAGCTTGTGCCTCCCTGCTGTTCCCTGCCACATCTTCCGCAAAAGCGGAGACCAGGTAAAGTCCATCCCCTTCTTTCTCTGTGTTCAAATCAAAGGTCCAGGTGTTATCACTCTTGAGGTTCAGTGAACCTTGGAAAGCACCGTCAAGCAAGAACTGGGATGTCGCAATGCCTGCTTCCTCCTCTACGATCCGGCCGTGGAATGTGTGGATGCCATTCACGCATTGCCCTGCGCCTGCTGATACATTGGGAACCGGATCGGTTCCATCCACATCTATAGTCAATGAACCCACATTGAAATTCCCAGCCAGGTCTGTGGCGCGAAATTGAATTGTGTGCTGTCCGTCAGACAGGATGAAGTCACCTGCCGGCTGCCACGCGCCACCATCAACGCTGACTTCTTCCGCTGAGATGCCAGAGGTAGCGTCGGCTCCGCCTACGTTCAACGTAACACTCTTGCCGTAATATCCATTAGTTTGGGTCCCCTGCACTTGAGGGGCGACTGTTGGATCGGTGGTATCCAAGTTCACTGTTATTGCCCCCCCTGCTGTGCTATTGCCTGCTACATCGAAGGTGCGGAAGTTAATGTTGTGAGAGCCATCACCGGTAACAGTGTGAGGACTTGTGTTCCACGTCCCGCCGTCCTGCACTTCCCCACGACTGAAGCCGCTGGTCACATCTGTGCCCGAAACGCTAAGCATGGGCGGCGTCACATACCAGCCATTTTGACCGTCAGGCGCAGGAACACTCTCTGCTAAAGTTGGCGGTGTACCATCAATATTGTAGTTTGTGGTACGTAATACACTGGTATCCCCAAACGTAGACAGCGCCCAATGGTTTTCGGTGTATGAACCATCTGGATATGGAATGTTCCAGACACAGGATCCTGACTGAGTATTGATCCCACATAAGATACCGCTATCTCCCTCGATCGAAGTGATCACGTACCCGCTCAAGGGCTCATCAGCTGAAAAGTCTATCGAAGGGCCCGCCTGGCACCATCCGCTGCTGCCAGGAGTAGCGCAGTCAAAATTTCCTGTATGGGTTGCCGGCGGCTGCGTCCCTCCATTAACGGGCGCTACACTAGAAGATGTAAAATTGCCTAAACGAAAATCACGGCAATCGCAATCGGTCGAAATAGCCCACCCGCCGCAGACTGATTGGCTGAATTGGTTCTGATCGCCATCCCACACAGCATTGCAGCAGCCATTGCTCCCCCCAATAATATTTCCACAAGCGTGTCCACGCCAGCGCGTGGTTGGAAGGTTCGGTCGATTTGGTCCGGTGTAGGCTAATCGTACTCCCGCGATCAGTGCAATAGACAAGAATGCGATCCCGCAAATTCTCAACAAAAAGCGATTCCGGCTAATTTCTATGCGGATCATTGTGCTCCCTCCGGCAAACCAGTGTCAGGGTCAATTGTTTGGACTTCTTCATGATCGTACGCATCCAGCAGGTCTTGGGCGTTTGCTGCTGCCTGTTCCTGCTCATCCTTCCGGGCGAGGTAGTCTTCATAAAAATCTTCAGCCAAGTCATAGGGAAAACTGCCATCACCGTATTCACTTCGGTAGTCATCCGCCATCGTGTTCGGCACAGGTACTACAAAACGCCAGCGCTTCCATGGTCCCCAATCACTATCACATTCACGCCACTCTGCAGTTTCATTACGAGCCAGGATCTCGACATCATACTCACCGATAGTGGCCACGATAACTGAGCCATCTGGTTGCCTAATAGTGCGATCCCAAGAAATATAGACTGGATTGCCATGATATCTTTGCACCACATCGCCCCATTGTGTTCGGATCGTAACGGTCCAGCTTTCGATAATGGGCCGGCCAAGTTCTTCAGCAGTTAGTCCTGTGTAGCGTCCCTCGATGGAGAACATCATCGATTCCCAAATAAATATCTGGCCTCGCACATGATCCTCACCTACCCAATGGCCGTTCACTTTTCCACCATACGCCCTGCACACCAACTTGTCATCTGCTGGGTTTACGGGGTATTTTCCACACCAATCACAGCCGTCTGCGACTGCCGGAGAGACCAGTAGCAACAGAAATATAGGTACTGCCACCATGACAGATAGAATAATCAATCGGAAATTGAGACTGTTGATATTACTGTTCATAAAAAATCCTCACTATGCACTAAAAGAATATCTAAAGCTGCAAATGACGGATGTCAAACACCCTCTGCGTTGGAAGACCCGCACTTGAGGATGTAGATGCCTTTCCACTTACGCACTTAGGAAATCCTGAACCATTTTCTGTGTCTTTACTAGGCGATCGGTAAAAGCTGTTCGACATTGGCTTTTTTTCGGACTTCTAAGAACTCACTAAGCTAATCGCAACGCGGAAAGCGACGATCACCACTGCAAACAAGAGAATCGCGCTTCCTGCCATCGAGACATACTCTGCAAGTGAACTGCGGGATTGCAGCACCACAGCCAACTGGCTGCGAAAAGCGGCGAACACTATCACAACAATTACCGCTGCCACGGCGAGCGATGAGAAAAGGAGAACTAATGGATCAACCAACAAATCAAGCATCAAGTCCACTACAGCCCCACTACTGTCCCAGCGTCCCTGGCAGATGAAAGCACCTATGCGTTGACCGACGATGGGCGCTTGATAAGCAAAAAGCATGAGGACTGTTCCACCAAACAATTCAACGAGCGTATCTGCAATCCCTGCTGACCTGCCAGCCAACAAGTTGACTTGGCCGGTAAACAGTCGGTAGAAGACACGAATGGCGAAGAAGGCACCCACAAAAGCAATACCAACAAGAGTCAATTCGCTGATGAGTTCAGATACCTGTCCGACCTGAGTGCAGCTGCCTTGGAAGGGCGATGTCCCGGGTAAATGCAATTGCATAATGCCATCCAATATTTCGTTCTGATTTTCATCCGGTTTAGATAAAAATCAGGCCACCCCTAAATTCATTGTCAGTATTCTTTAGCCCCTCACTTCAAACCAGGACAACACGAAAGGAGAAGCAAGCAAGCCCACACTCATCAAAGGGATGCCAGGAACAGGCCGTTTATCATGTTGCCACAATGATCGAATCATGAAATAGCCGGCCAGGATAGTGTGAGATACCACGAGTGCAACAAATAGCGTTTCAAACGAAAACAGGAATGCCAGGACAATCCAGAACTTGGCATCAGCTCCACCCCAAAATCCCCAGCGCCAGAATACCAGGGCCAATGTCACATGACACCCAGACAAGATCAACCGCACCCATGTCCAATCGCCGCCGAACCAAAATGCAAGCGTCTGCAATAGTGCAATACTGCCTCCAACCAAGAAAAGCCAGTTCGGTACCTGTTGAATGCGCCAATCATAAAGCGCGCAAGCTAGTATCCATGCCGCCTCAAGTACAAAAATAATCATTGGTCGCGTTCGTCAATCCCAAAATCTGGCCGCGATTCTCCGCTAACCGTCATAGTAACGTCTCCAGTCAGAAACCCAATAATGAATGGGCTGTATGTCGCCTGTCCGGTGAGAAATACTTGATCGGGGGTTACGTGAATACTGGTCAATTCCACTAAGCCCCCACCATTCGTTGAAAGAAATTGCCCCGCGCGCCCAGCAGCCACACTCGGTTGAAGCTGTAACTCGTTGTGGGTATAAAAGCGCTGGAGATTGACACCCTGGGAGGCAGCAATGGCCGCTTCGTCGATCGCTAGCTGCGCGCGTGCATACGTTAGTGACATGCCACCGACGTCAACAACCAGGCCCAGCAACAACACCAGGAGCAGCAAACCAACAGCGAAAATGACAAGCATTTGTCCACGTTCTTCTTCACTTTGGGTGTGATCGCGTTTTGCTTGGTCACCACCTAGAATATTTTTTAGCAACATCCTCATCGCCATTCGCTTTTCCAAGGAGGAGCAGGCAGGGAAACTGTGTAGGAATACTCATCGGGCAGCGACACCCATAGCTGCATTGGGAAATTCGCAACAGGGGAAGGAGACGTCACTGTGCATTGGATAATGCCGTTGCGTTCCCAATTCCCAATGACTCCAATCTGAGCAGCCTCCGCTGGTAGTTGAAAATATGAGTAAGAAAGCTGGCCAGCGGTTGCACCCTGAAGATGACCTTGATTGGCGTCCAGGCTTCTTGACGCTGCTACTGCGCAATCATGTGCAGCCTGCACCGTAGCATGTGCAGTGTGGAGGTAAGCACCTACAGCAAAAATTGTTGAGAGGAACATAGCTGCCAAGGGCAGAATCACAGCCATTTCCAGGATTGATTGACCTCGTTCAGCATCTCTGATCTGTGGATCAAATTGAACATCTTTTTTTCCTAATACCTTATGGGGGCCGGGCCGCAGTTTGAGTATAAAATCCTGAAGTATCAGTTTTGCGTTCTGAATATCCATCTTTACTCCCAGGGGTCAGGTGGGCCTGGATAAAAAAGCCAATAGCGCCCTGCTGCCCCACCTCCATAGTCATGATTTGCGGAAATCGGGCCAAAAATGAACTCGACAGTCCCATTGACTGCTAGCGTAACCATTCGGAAGTCCGAGAGATGCTGCGCTTGTGGAACACCCACGTAGCTAGCAGACTTTGATCCCACATGGGTCGGCAACCGCTCCGCGAAAAAACCTGGACCTGCCTGTACCAGGACTGTATTTTCCCCTCGATTGAAGGACCCCTCACGAATAGCCAGAATTGCGCTGATATCAGCAGCGTTTTGTGTAAATGAAAGCCATGCACCCCAGCCGATCGCCGCCATGAGAATGATGAAGATGGGAAGTGCTATTGCGAATTCGACCATCGCATCACCTTGTTCAAGATTCCTGCCATTCCTTAGCATATTTCTTTTTCTCATAGGCACACACCGTCCAAGTGCATTTGCATATACTTGCAATCGCAGTTTGCAATCGCAAAGCCTTTCTTTCTCATTCTCGCACGTCTCAAAGGAGGCAAGCAAGAGTTGGCTATGTGGTTCCCCTTGTAAAGTGGTCAATTAGCCGCGAAGGATCAGAACAGACCACTGATCTGCTGGATCACGCCTGCAACCTGATCGCCCAATGCCAGGAGAGCGATGGCCGCAGCAATAATCGCAAAAAGAATGATCGCCTTGCCTTCAATCTCGCCGCGAGTATCCTGCACGAACCGCTTTATGCTTTTGCTGATCTTCATGTCAAGCTCCTTTTTTTCTAATTGTTGTGGCAATTGCTTTCCTTGCCTGACTATTCTCCTTCATCCACCAAAAAGTCTGGCGGCCGATAGTAGCAATGGCACCATGACCAATAACATCACGGTCAGCAATTGCGCTGTAGCCGCGATTGTGATGATCGTGTCGGCATTCTTTCCCGCTTCTTGTTGGATCAGGATGGTATCTTGCTGCAGTTCTTCAACCATCACTTCTAGCCTTTCAGCCATAGGTATCTTTCCCTCTACACCTGCGACAAAAATATTTAGAAAATTGGACAATGCGGCGTGCCGCGGGTAGAACCTTTCGACATGCTGAACAGCCGCGGCCGGGGGTCTTCCTTGTGACAACTGACCCCCCAAGCGGTTGAGTACCTCTGCAAAGAGATTGCCACCAAAACCGGTCAAAGCCTGTCCAACCAAAATCGCATCGTCCGAATCCAACAAAGGAAGGTACTTTTCCTGTTTTTGCTTTTGTTTGTCAGAGATCTCACGATCCGCTGTCTTACCAACAAACTCTCGCATGGCTAATTGTGCTTCACCATAGGCTTCAAGGATTAGAACCAGCCGCGGTAAACCGTACGTCATGTCAACTGTCAAATCCTGGGTTCGTCTTCTCAACCATTTTTTGACGTCATCGTTAGGTTGGGTTGCGCCATACAGGCCGCCCAGGAAACCAGCTACTAGAGCTACCAAAGGAGGAGCTGACGACCGAGTTGTTAATACCAGGCCAATACCTAATCCCGCCGCCCCATACAACATCACATAGCTAAACATGTCACTGTAATAATGTAAGGGAGACACATAGGGTAAACCGGCACGCAGCAGCGATTCTTGCAAAGACTCATCGTCCTTGGTCTGCGAGGCCAGCCGTCCAAAACTGCGAGCGAGGCGCACAGTGAAGGGTTCTCTTCGATTGCGGCCCCCTTTCCCAACTCGCTCTTCCAGGGCGGTGGGAGTAAATACGCCTGGTAACAACTGCTGCAGACCTCCGAGAAGGCTCATTAGAGCTACCCATAAGCTGGTACTGGCCAGCACGATCAATAAAAATAATATAGATCGGTCCATTGGCTAATCTCCCACCTCAAAGTCATCCAGGCTGACATCAAGAGTTGGCGGTCCCGGCATGCTAGTATCAGGCTGCGCCTCTGGATCGGGTTCCGGCAAATCTTCCAGCATGACATTGCCCAAACCTGGGCTTTCCTCTTCCATGGCGGCAATCGTTTCAGCAAAATCGAAGGCCTTTCCAGTGCGGCCTTCCGGAAATGTCACAATATAAGGTCGCACTCTTGACGCGCTCGCCGCCCGACTGGATGCCCAGTTGTAGATGACTAATATGAAGCCGAACACAATGATTAACAGTATCTGGCCAATGAATGAAGAATAGAAATCGCGCAATCCCTGATTGAAAAGTGTGAGCATCACAACGGCAACAACCGGAAAAGCTGTCATGTAGAGCAACCGGCGCTTCCCAGAGCGCAGACCTGAAGCATTTTCGCGAGCAGTAGCCGTTTCGCGGTTAATGACCGCACGCAATTTGATCAACGCTGCCGGAAGATGTTTGATCTGCTCGCGGTTTACTCGAATAGCTTCAATGATCTTTGAGAGACCCGGTGAGTTGCGATAATTTAGAACCTGGTTGATGGCAGCGTAATCCATGGGTTGTGAAGCCAATGCCGCCCGGATGGTCTGCCAATCCTCGCGTGCGATCTCCGGTCCGTTGATAAGTACTTGTTGAATAGCCTTATCCAGGTTCAGGCCTTCTGACCGGAAGGCTCCGGCCAAGACGTAGGCTACCTGCACCTGGGCATTTTCATAGAGCAAGGCTGATGTCTCGCGCCGAGCCTGCAACCATAGATAGTACACAAGTCCACCCACCGGAACTAAGAGGATAGCAACTAGTCCTGCCCCCATTGCAAAATATATCCCGGCCCCAATAATTAGGCCAATCACCAAGCTGATACCGAGGAATTCGGCTACAGAAAGGGGCGCATGGGCCTGATAGAGGAGCATTTCAAGTCGCTCAAAGTATGCGGTCCTTTTTCCTTCTTTCCCATCTCCCGCCAGTGTCTGACGTTCTCCACCAAGCAATGGGCGATTAACTAGCCTGGAATATAGGAAGTAGAGACCAGCTGTGATGGCAATGGACAAGATAAGGTTAATGGCCATGAGCTAAACCTCTCTCCCGCGCGCTATTAGCGCTTCTTCCTTATTCGCAATCTCGACTATCTGGTCGAAGCTGAAACCATTCATATTGAACTCCTCTTCCAGGCTAGCTGTCTTCGTCGCAAGTGCGAGGCGAAAGTCATTTTTCGGGCCTCCTTCAAAGTAATACTCCACATCCGGGATGGAGCCGCGTAATTCACCTGTAAGTCTTCCCATCTCCTTGATGAAACGCCTGCCGCGAAAGTCCTTCTTGTACGTGATCACAATATGGAAGTTGTCAGAAAGCATCTGCGCAAGGTCTGCGGGTAGTACATCCTCACCAGCTTGTCCAACCATATTGCGCGCGCGGGAGATCAGCCGCGGAATATTGTTAGCGTGCATGCTAGTCAAGTTTCCGCCATGGCCGGTCTCCATGGCATTAAGTAGTTCCCAGAACTCTCCGCCACGCGCCTCACCCAAGATGAGATGATCAGGGCGTTGGCGCAAGGCCGCGCGTATGATGTCCTGAAAATCGATGTGTACTCCGCCCTCCATGCGTTCCTGTATGGTTTGTATATACACACAGCCTTGCGGAAGATCACCTGGGCGCAGATCGAGTTCCCGTGTTTCCTCGACGACCAGGACACGGCGGTCCGTCGGAATGAATTTGCCACACATGTTCAAGAAAGCCGTCTTACCAACGCCAGTCTGTCCCAACAAAAGTATGTTGAGCCCAGAAATCACTGCCATATGCAAGAAGGTGGCCACAGAGGGTGTCAATAAAGACATGGTGTCTGAAGGGAATTCATCCACCACCTCTTCCCATTGAGTGTAATAGTCGGGGACCTCATAACTCTTTGGTGGCGGAATGTGTACTGGCGCATAGAGAAAATCATTGATGTCAAAGGTGGTCAAACGGTGTCGTCGGATTACAACGAGTGGGTAAACTCCATCAGCAGCAGCCGGTTCCGTGACGATACTGAGACGATGTCCGCTGGATAATTCTGCATCCACAATTGGGTTCAATAAACCCGCCGCTTGCCCCGTCTTCAAGATATCTTGATTGAACATGAAGATCACATCTTTTGGATCAACCTTCAGGTCCTGCACATCCTTGGCTGGAGCTGTCTCCCAACCTGCCGAAGTGCGAATCTGCACTTCATGAGGGCCGTTGATTGCAATGTCTTCTACATCTTCGCGTTCCAAAAGTCTATCGATTGGACCAAGGCCGTAGAGCATCGAATAAATGCGCTTTGATAATCCCTCTGCCGTATCGTTGGGCCAGGCATATTCCAAGCCTGGATTGAGCTCATAATGCTCTTCCTGCCCACTGATGAGCTCGAAAATGATCGTCATGGCTTTTTCAGAAATTTTGGGATCTGTACGCACTTCGACTTGCTCGGTCTTCGTCAAGGCTTCTTGTAGCTCTTCCCTGCATTTCTTGAGCAGGACGCGGAAGGTGGAAATTTCATCATATTTTTTCTTCCCAACAACATCACTGAAATCGGCAAATACGGAGGTGCCTGTGGATGGAAGGTCGCTCTTGCTATTATCGTTTGAGGTCAAGATTCTTCTCCATTTTGCTAACCAGCATCACCTGAGGTCATTTCAAGTATGCACGTCATCCGCCCCTCTTTGTGAGCTTAGTCAGCTCTCCGAGAATTCCCTTAGTGTTTCCACGCTTCCCTTTTGGTTGCAATTTCTTGGCTTGTCCTATTGTGCCGGGGGAAAAGTACTCAGCCAGACCAATGACCTGCACGGCCATTTCCTGGATACCCCCGTCAGTCTCACCAGCCAGATACTCTTCCATCACAAACTTGCCATCGTTGATGATATTGTGTAACGTACTGACGTCTAGCACCGGTAGGGTTGCCTTAATGTGGAGTTGGATGAAACGTGGATACTCATCCTCCTTGAACTTACCGCCTTTGGCAAAGCGATTAAGTACCAAGTACGCTTTACTGGCCTCCTCATCGATGAGCTGGTACTTGATCATGAGATCAAGGCCAGCTCTGGTGGGTTGGATCGCAGGAATCGTTGGGCTCGATACAACAAGCAAAGTCGTGCATTCCTTCAGGGCCGCGGCATGGGTATGCGCGCCGATCATGGAGCCCGAATCGAAGATCAGGAATTCATATTCATGCATCGCTGCATCTTTCAAGGCGCGTATAAAACGAGCAGCTTGTTTGCCCCCCTCGTCACTAAAAGCCGACAAGTTGGCCTGGTCGGGCATTGCCAGACCAAAGAGGATATCCAGGTTGCTGTCGCTGGACTTCCCGAAGGCAGGTGGGTAGTTGTAGACGTAATCTGTCAAGGGAGGCATGCGGCCAGTTTTGTAGTAAACAGTGGCCAGGCTGGCGATATTGTTGCCCTTACCAGTTTCTGCTGACTTGTTGTCTGTCTTTTTCCCACCCGCAAACTCAAGCGTCTCTTCCCCTAATGCCGCGGCAATATAACCGCGTGACATATCCACATCTGCTAGCAGCACACGCCTGCCAGAAATATTTGCCAGAGCATAGGCTAGTTCCATGGCCAACAAACTCTTACCGTCACCGCCTTTGCTGGACCAGGTCGTTATGACTTGCAGCACTTGTCGAACCACACCAAGCGACTCCTGCCGCTGGGGGCGCGGTCTTTCAGAAACTTCGTCGGGTTGGGCAAGTGTTTTGGCCATGGAGTTGGCGGCCTTACTTAACAACTCTCCATAGCTTTCATCGATGCGCTGAATCATGTCCTGCCGCACTGGTAGTTTAAAGGCTGTTGCCCCAGCTTCGCGGGCTGCGTCAAACATATCGCCGAAGTCATCGACCAACGCTACAGCAACGCGTGCAGAGGCACCCGGCTGGAAAGTAATTTTCTGCAAACGACGCAGGTTAAAACCCTCTGTATCCTGATGCACGAAAACCAGTGTTGCTTGTGAATCGACCACGAAGTCCAGGCTTGACTCATCGTTCATATCCTGGAATGTGCGCAGCACCTGATAGGCATTTTGTTGCGCATCATCAAGCAGGCGTGTGATCTGCTGTGATTCAACGGATGGAGCAAAGATGATTGTTTCAATGATTTCTGGCATAGCTACCTACTTCTTATGGGGTCGGACTTGCAGTTGGGGTGATCTCACCCGCTGCTTGCTCAGGCGTGACCGTGGGTGTTGCAATGATCGGTGGCGGGCTAGTCACGCGTTGGGTAGCTTGCAAGGTCAGCAGTAATGAAGAGGAGCCGGGCGCATACTCAATACCATTCCCAGGCTGGGCTGCTGCCCACTGGTCGCGTTCCCAGCGGAAAAAGGCAACCATATCGTCCCAGGACATACCCGCCGTGCCGAACTCCTCATCAGCCACATTGGGATGTAGTACGCTAACACGCACGATCCCGTTTGCTACTCCAAAGGAAATGATCTCCTGGGTTTCGCGTGGCACTTCAAGCACAAGCGATTGGATGTCCCCACGCTGTATTCGGGGTTCTGCATTAGTTGTCGAAGGTTGGACGATCAGCAGGTAGTTCACCTGCATAACCCGCGCACGCACACTGACGGTTTTTGCCACAGGCAAGGTAATCGGCTGCGGCGCTGTTGGCGTTAATTCCGGCGTTGGAAGGAAGGGGGATTCTAGCGTGGGTATTGCGGTGAGGTCAGCGGCCTGGGCCTGAAAGTAGAAATCATTGACCCCCTCAGGCTCCGGCACAGTATCGAAGCTACCTGCAAGGAGACTTCCAGAGCCCACCGCGATCGTCACGTCCACAAAATCACCTGTCACGATGTTCTGTGGTGAGGTTTCCGGATCGATCGGCAAGACTATCGCAATATGTTCTGGATCGGAAATCGAAAGTGCAATGCGACTGAGGGAGACAGGATTATTCACCGAAAGCAGTGCTGAGATTGGGATGAATTCGCCTGCGTAGATCTGGTTAACCACCTCCGTGTTGTTGTACAGGTCGGCATTGTCCTCGGTGACGTAGGACACCTCCAACCCCTGTGCGGGTACTGCTACCACCGCAAGGTCTTCGAGTACAAGAGCTTCTCCGGGCAGTAGGTCGCGGGTCGCGATGTAGACTTCGGTCGCGGGTGGATTGATGCTGTTTACAAACAGGAAGATTACGATAAAAATGGCCCCAAAGGCTACGAGGCCAATGATTGTGAGTAGGGTTCGACTCATTCTGAGACACTCCTCAAAGTTTGCTCTTCTCTTTCCCTGGCATTGTCAATGCTTCGGGATATCTCCTCCTGTGCAGCTACAACCGTCTGCTGCACGAGGGTCTGGATACTGGGGGATAGTGACTGCACCTGAGCAAAGCTCTGGAGGCTAACGGCCAGAGAAGAAAGCCCTTCCCAAGCCGGAGTAGACTGCATAGAACTTGCAGTGGAAATCGCGGTGATTACGGAAGGTAATTGTTGTCCATTCATGATCAGTGCTGATACACGCAGTAAGTTAAGGTGATCGTCACCATCATCCAATGCATCAGCTGTAATCTTCTGCCAGTGCGAGAGCAGCTCTTCGCAACGCTCCCGGCCAAGCAAGTCACTGAGCCAGGTCTGAATTTCTACGTTCGTCATTTTGCGCCGCCTAACGTGCCGCGGTCATCGATGAACTGCGCCAGTGAACGGCTTGTTCTCCAAGAGAGAAGCTCCTCAGCCCACGCTCGATCCAATGGCCCATGTTCTCGACCGCCCGCCGCGGCCCGGCGGACTTTTTAGTCCTCCTCACAACGAGGTCATGTTCGTGTGCCATTACAACACCTAGGGATTCGTGAGAATGGATTGCACTTCAATAACAGGGACAGGGATGTTGCATTGCCGGAGCTCGTCGTTGACTGCCGGAATATTTGGCGGTGGCTGGGTCACGTCGCGCGCCGACGTCCGGGTCACGTAGAATTGCGGGAAGCCGAACCAGCGCAGATCGATCAAGATCTTGCCGCTGCCATGCGCCTTCCACTCTCCACAAGATGTGTCCCCGATGGCAGCCCCAGAACAGGCAGCGCGTTCTCCGCACTCAGAACCTGTCTGCCCAATGATCACACCTGCGGAATCCCTGACATTTTCGCAGTCCCAATTGAACTCGTGCCATTGCTCCCAACTATCGGCGACCCAGGGTTGCCAATAAGACGTGACACTTACCTGGTATGCAGGCAGATCCAATCGGCCTTCTTTGGAAGGACCATTCTCCCGTAATCCAAAGGAAGATGTGTCATAAGTGTGGAATTCGATCCAACCCTTTCCAAAGCCAGGCTGATCGCTCCAGGAACGTTCGTTCCAGTCCCAGATGGGTGTAATTGGGAGCTGATCCCAGCCAACACTGATGGTGTAATTACGAATACCCGGCTCACACCACTCACGGGAATTAGAGCTTGCAGATGTTCCACCAGAACTCAAAACAAATTTATTCGGGGTGTTGACCAGGGCGCGTGGATATGGGTCACGGACGACTGAAGGACACGGCACAGAGGACGAGGCCGTCACGTTGTAGTTCCCTCCACACGTAAAGTTGTACCCACCTAGAGATACGCCGGAGGATCCGGAGTTGCCGTCACCGTTGAAGCTTAACTCCGCCCAGCAAATGTATTCAACACGCTGACGACCGCTGAAACTGACATTCGATGTGTCCCAGTCGCCGCATGTGGGTGTGCCAGCGGTACCGGAGTTGTAGGCGTTTCCCCATTCATCCCAACTATGTCCATTGCCGCTGGTATCAGTTTGTCCATTATCCCAACTAGAGCCCCCGTCTGGGTCAGGATCAACCGCAAAAGCTCTCCAATCTTCTGTATCTGCATCATACAAAAAGGTGACGCTCTGTCCTCCACAGCTCCAATTACACATATTGCTGCCACCTGAAGGGGTGCCCCAACCACCTTGATTTTCAAAATCAATAGCTCCTCCTGGCGAGCACCAGGCCTCTCCATCAATAGTGAAATCATCACCAGCATTCCCTGAAGATGAGCCGGGGTTGTTATTCCCTCCACCACTATCGCTGCCCGAATCATCATCCTCGCCGTTGTTCCCGTCCTGGTTTGGCAAGGTGACATCTGTGCTGCCCCCATCTCCGCCGCAACTACCGGTGCAACTGCCTGTACCAGTGACCACAGTCCCATCGGAGCTGGTCCCTGGCGGAGGCCCATCACCCCCACCGTCCTGCGCAGCGACTATGCTGGCTGGTACAAGCAGTAGCAAGGAAGCAAAAATGAACACGAACAGCCTACGCGGTTTGCGAATTCTGACCTTTATCATTCTGGTACTCCTGTATATGACAACGAATCTGCGGTTTGCCTATTCGTTTTTTCTGCAACCCCCACTCCCCTAACTACATTGTTGGAGAGGCCTTGGCCTGTTTGTTCGCCTGGTTTCCACACTTGCCAATGCTGCCTGTGTTTGACCGGGCGAAAGGGTGGCGGGATCGTTCCTTTGGTGACGGTCCCTCAAAAAAGAGAAGCTTTTCAGTCAACGCTCGATCAATAATCCAAGTTCCTGACTGACCGCCGCGTCCCGACGGGAATTAGATAGATTTCATCATATTAGTACGAAAAATCCATAATGTTAATAGACAAATGTATTTATTCTTGATAGCAAACAGGTGAGAAGTGCAACGCGCTCATCCTGGCTCGGCGCACAGGCCAACTCGTCCAAGGCATGTTCGTCTCCTGAAGTCTCCTCATATTCGAAGGCCTAGAGTGATCCATTCTCCGGAGCTGGGTCTAGGGCGAAAGGGCGCGAGGTTGGAGTTGCCTGCGAAATGTGCAATATGGTTGGGACGATCAATAACAACACAAGCGCAACGGTAAATATTTGGAGACAGCGGCTAGCCACCGATGTCTTCTCTGGCAGCAGCGTAGATCTTGAGTTCTACGCCCACAGGGCGTAGATAGATGCGCCACACGGTGCGCGGTTCATTTGCAACTCCATAGAAACCGCCATCAGTGAAATAGAGCGCCTCGGACTTCCAAGGACCAAGTGTGTCAAGCTCCACGGCTATGCCACGGAAGCCAGATGGCTCATCTACGATGAAATAGCGTGCCTCATGCTGATGGAGAGGCAGGGCACGCACATACCAATCTTGAGCCTCCCAGTGATCACAAAAGCTCAACACTGTTGTGGCGAAATTCGGGTCGGGTGAGTCGATCAGGCGCGCGGCTGCCACGCAGTCTGGGCGTACGAGCGGATAGTAGATTGCGTCCCAGTAGGCGAGAAGCACGTCGTTGATCGGCTGGCGCTGCCAGTCCAATACTGCATTTCCGAGCTGCCACTGGTCTGGTGGGGGGAGTGGTGTGGCAGTCGGGGAGTTATCTACCTCTGAAGGCAGAGCTTCGGGGGACTGCTCTTCACCGGCTTCCTCACTGGTCACTTGCTCTACCAGGGTAGGTGGGAACTCGATGGACTGCGGCTGGCAGCCACTGAGCGCAAGCACGACACAGCTAAATAAAACCGCCTTCAATTTCATCTGGATATCTCCTTCCCTGCTAAGACCTGCGCGCTGTGAGCCAAAAGTTGCAGGGCTAGTAGTCCCTGTGCTTTGTCACGTTGCGCATCGCGTAGCAGCTGCAGACGGGAAAGTTGTTTGACGATCATAGCGAGCACCCTCCTGTTTGGCAGGGTGAACTTATAGTATTCATCCAGTCCTTTCTGCCAGTCGCGGTTTCGATAGTGACCAAGCAGCGCCACAACGGCTTGGTCATGATCGGAGAGTTCTTTGAAAGCGCCTTTACGCCCAAGGGATTTTTTCAGTTCCCCCACCCCTTCAAGGCTGAGCACTTCTTCAAGAAAAACCTCCATGGGTTTATTTGTCTGTTTCTTACGATTTCCTTTTGAGGAACCAGTTTGCTTGCGTTTGCCGGATCGTGCTGATGCCTTATCTCCGGCAAACGCGCCTTGAGATGCGCTGTTGAGCACATCAGTCACAGGAACACCCGTGGCTATCAACTCATAACTTTTCTTGCGCTCATCTGCTTTTAGCTTCATCAGATTGCGAGCATAACGCATACCCACCTTATCCTCATCAACCAATGTCTGTAATTCGATATCGGCTTGAAGGAGCTTGAGCAATTGACTAACCATTGTCTGCGAAATGGAAAGTGCATCGGCAGCATCCGTCTGCTTCCATCCGTATTCACTTTGCATATATTCGACCTGACGGGCTGTCTCCATTGGGGAGAGTTCCTTGCGATGGAAGTTTTCCAAGAAGGTGAATTGATCGAGTTCTTCCTGGCTCGTGCCTTCAGCAAAGATCAGGGCGCGGACAGATTGCTTACTGACATGGCGACTAGCAGCCACACGCCGGTGCCCCGCAGCCAGCCGGTACCGCTCTTCCGCTGCACGAACCACCAGCACCGGCACAACAACCCCATTCTTGGCGATCGAAGCGGCCAACTCGGCATCCTCCTCACTCGCCTGCGGGTTGAAATCCGCCCGGGTTTGTACCGGACTGCTGTCGATGATCTGTTCAAGGGGCAATGCGTCGGCAAAAGTCGGGCGTGCGGTCAACGGCTGATCAGCGATGGCCACCGATTCTTGCAGCACTGGGCCGAACTGGACGTCGCCATCCAGATCAAAATGATCTACATCAGGCTTGGTTCGTTTTCCCATCTCAATTCCTCTCACACTTTGGTCGCAAAATCCTAGACAAAGATCCTGTCGAGGCGATGATCACAATAGCCAATATTGCAGTGCAATATTGGCGTCGAACATTGGAAAGCATCATCCTCGCTCCTCAGCAGTCAAGGTATCATGCGCCGCAACTTTGGCAACCGCCATCCCTTCTCCCACCCCAAGGTAGTCGCGCAGCTCGGTCGTGTAAGCATTGCGATCCTTTTTCTGGGCGTTGAGGGCTTCGAGCAAGCGTATGTACTGCCCGGTCGCGGCTGATTTGGGTGCGAAATGGACGGGCATGCGCCCGCCCTCTTTCTCTCGCACGAAAGAACCCTTGATCAAATTAGATTCAGACAGGTAGGGAAGCACTTTTCCAGATTTAAGCACGGTGTCCAGGAAGATGCGTTCGTAGGTGCCTTTTCTCGCCACACGGTTGGGGATCAGCCCCAGGAAAGTGGGCAACCCTTCGCGCTCTTTCTGCATCAATTTAATGAACTGCAGCGTGATCTTGGTTGCGGCCAGGTCGGTGGATGAAAGCGCCAGGGGCAGGGCCACCGCATCCACACATGAGAGGATCGCTCCGTTGATAGCCTTGCTCTCACCAGGTGGGTCGATCAATACCAGGTCGATAGAGCGGCCTGCGAAATAGGCGTTCTTGGCTGCGTGTAACAGAAAGGGAATATTGCGAGTCTCTTCAGGAGTAAGGTCAAGTACGCTGCCAGGCAGCAGCCAGGCGCTCATGGCCTCGGCGCGCTGTAGGTAAGGCACCAGTTCTTCCCCCCGACCGACGGCTGCCAGCGCATCTTTCACAGTGGGTAGCCCCTGCACACCATTGAGTGCCAATGGGGTCATAGGAGCATTGGCATCAAGGTCCAGAATCAAGACGCGCCATTTGAAATGCTTTGCGGCAGTTGCCGCTAGGTTGGCAACAATTGTGGACTTTCCAGCGCCACCTTTAAAATTGATCAGCGCCAGCGATTTGTGATGGAGTTGTCGTTCGGAGGCCTTGATGGCTAACTCCCCTGCACAGGGGGGACGCCTGTTTGGCGGCTGTGCAACCCAGTGTTGCTGCGTTTAGCAGGATATTCTTCCTGAAACGGAACATGGGATAAAAAACATCATACTCAGTTTTTTTGGGAGTGTCAAATTAATTTCGGGTTTTGAAGTGCATTCAATATCTCTAAGTAGCCTGAAACTAACTCGTGTCAGTTGAATATTCTGACAAGGATATTGAAGTGCTGATTATTTGAAATTCTTGCCCATGGCAACTTCAATAAAAGCAGTTTTGCAGCAATGCGTCGGACTAGCCAATAATCTTTTTGGCTCATCTGGCCAGAAGTGAGAATGCTTACCTCCCATCAATCACAGCCACACCTGTTTGTTAGCCGAAACCTTTGCTCAGTTTGTCCAGCTTTCCAAATCGCCGTCCACCTGCGCCAGATCGTATATGTCCATCGCTTGCGCCTGCCAGTTGGGCCCAGATACACTATCTTTGGAAACGCTCGCTGCAAATTCCTGCGCCGCTTGTGTCCATCCCTCCCGAGCAAATCCCAGGAAGTAGACCTGCCATTGTCCTTGCGCTGGTACAAACGCGTTCGTTTTTTCTGTCAGGCCGGCGAGCACCCCACGACCGCTTGCCTGACGCGTCCATTTGCATTCACCAAGGATCAAGGTCTTTTCCATACGATTAATTCCGGCCACATCGATCTGGGCCTTTGCGGTCCAGGCGCTGCCCACATGATCGGGCAGGAATGGTAATACTTTCTGACCCGTTGCCCGCAGCAGCCACTCCCTGCACAACTCTTCCCAGGTGTATGTCCCAATGAAGTCCACCAGATGCTTCTTGATCTGGGCCAGGGTCTGGTCCTGGACGCCCGCTGCAAGCTGAGACTGGCGGCTGGAGAGGAAGCGGTAGTAGAAGCGCAAGAACGGGTCCGTAATGTGATGATGGCCAGAGCGAGAAGCCGCGCTCTTAGTTACTGGTATGCGGCGCTCCACGAAGCCGGACCTGATCAGATTTCTCAGATACTGTGGGATATGTTTGCTGTTCAGCCCGGCTGCTGACCCGATCGTTGCTGGCGTACGGTTTCCGTGGGCAATGGCTTGTAAGATCGCAGCGTAATTATGGATGTCTGAGACATAGTCGTGCAATAACAGGCTGGGCTCGTTCATGATCAGGTTAGCGCCCCCCAGGAATTGGTCTTTGATATTTCGATCGAGGCTTAGCTTAGGGTTGAAGCGTTCCCAATAGGCGGGAACTCCACCCAGCATGGAATATACTGCCACGCGCTCATCGGGGCGGTATTTTGGGAAAAAGCTGCGTGTGTTTGCAAAAGGCAAGGGTTGCAGATGCAAGAGTGAAGTAGCACGTCC
>JABFGG010000007.1 GCA_013112575.1 Chloroflexota bacterium
TTCCTTGGTCGGCTCCGGTGTGAGCGTGGGCGGCACGTACACGGGACAGGTGTTTTCCAGTTCCCTGGGTTGGCCACCAAAGGTCCAAGCACAGGTGTTATCCACCATCCACACCACGTCCCCGTCAAAAGCATCCACGTAATCGAACATGGCCGGGTCCAGCGCCCCAGCGGAGGCCCACATCATCCAGTGGAAAATCGTAGCGCCACCCACAGCCGTAGGCTTGAAGGCGAACTCCACCACCGACGCATCGTCGGGCGAAATACGGGCCCAGGCCAAGTCGGCATCTGTGCCACGCCCGCCGTCAAAGATCAGGCTTTCGTAGCCGTCGCCGTTGCTCTGGCCGTCAGCGAAGAAGGCCGTCTCGCTACCGATATCGCTGTTCTGATCCACCCACACCTGTACGCCCGTCACGCCCCATTCCGTGCCCAGGTTACCGGCGGGATTGGTCACCACGATCAGCACGTCGCCGCGCATATCGAAGTCCAGGTCGATCTCGATAGCATAGCTGCCGGTCAAGGTCTCAGCCACTGCATTAGTGTTGATCGGGCGGGCCTGCACGTTATTCGGGCTGGCAGCCACCTCGTCAGCCGAGAAGGTCTCTATCATGGCATATAACCATTGCCCTTCCGAGCCGAACTGTCCGGCGGTGATGTCCAGGCCGGGGTAGTAATCCTGGGCGCGCACGTCGTGCGGGCGTTCCAGGTAATTGTCTTCCCAGCGGTCACAGCCCAGGCCAACTTCGATCTGCTGGCCTACGTCCACGCGGTAGCCCGTTTTACATTCGGGGATCCACTGGCCGGAGCGATACTTCGGCTCACCGGGGTAGCTGCTGTGCTGGATGCCCAGCGTGGCGGTTGCCGTGGGCGGCAGCGGGGTGCTTGATGGGACAGCTTCCACAACAACTTCTGTGGTCTGCGTCTCAAGCACAACTTCGGGTTGCTCCGGGGCGTTGCTGACTGCACCACTGCAGGCCGCAACCACCATCATTATCAATAGACTTAAAACTAATCCTTTGTGCTTCATGATCTTGCTCCTCATACTTCCTGTTCTTCCTTCTTTATTACTTGCGGCCTTTAGGACCGGTCGCACCAGGTCAGATTTACGAATTACTCGCTGATAATTTCTTGATTTCGTAGAGGCGGGGCGTGCCCCGCCCCTACTTGAATTAAACATGCAGGCGATACACTCGGAAAAAGAAATTCTCGATCGGCAACACTTCCACCTTGCTGAACCCGGCCTCAGCCGCGTACCTCTCCAGGGTGGAGGTGCGCATGACCGTGCCCGTGGCAGCCGAGGGATGCTCGGCCATACCCACGGGCAAACAGTGCAACACACTCCATCCATACATCATCCACTCCACATCATTGCCGTTAGCCGTAAAGCTATCGCCTACGCGTTCATCCACTACGATAACGCTGCCATCCTCTCCAGCCAGCCTGCGCATGGTCTCTAAGGCACCCACCGGGTCAGACATATCGTGCAAAGCTTCAAAAGCCGTCACCAGGTCATACTTACCGGCCAGCTCTGCATCGCTGGCATCCCGCTGGTGGAACTGCACCCGCCCGTTTATCCCGGCATCTTTGGCATTCTGCCGCGCCATCTCGATAGAGGGGCCATCCAGGTCAAAACCATCTACCTGTACCTTGGGGTAAGCTTGCGCCATACCGATGCTCGACCAGCCAGCACCGCTGCCGAAGTCAGCAATACGTGCCTGCGAACCGTTTTGTAAGCGGGCGTGCAGGTCGGGGATCGAGGGCAGCCATTCATTGCCCAGGTCTTGCAAGAAAGTCACACGGTTGATGTCCGCCTGGCCCTGGCGGAAGTCCGCGCCATAATCACTGTAGGGCACGCCATCCCCTGTGCGGTACGCCTCAACCAATTGCTCGATGGGGCGTACTGCTCCTGCCGCTAACTGTGCCAGGGGGGGCACGTAGTTGGGGCTATCAACATCCACCAGTACCTCAGCATGGGCGGGAGAAAGTGCAAACTTGCGTTCACTCACGTCGGCATCTGGGTCAATAACTTCCAGCACACCAACCACTGTCTGCTGCTCCAGCCATTCCTGCGCATAACGCGCGTCGGTGTTGGTCAGTTCAGCCAGTTCGGCCGCAGTCAGTTCCCCTTCTTCATCCAGCGTGCGATACCAGTTCAGCCGGTGTCCCAGGAAAACCGAAAAGATATCGAATACTCCTGCGGTCGACTCCAGCAAACGCTCCACAAAGGCATCGCGTTGCTCTTCCTGCTCGACGGTTAAACTCCTCATGTTGCTCATTTTTTTCTCCTTCTTCTTGTTGGCATTCTTGCCAATGTTTTAGTTATTCTTCAAGTCCTTCTCGAGGACGTTCATCAGATCCACCAATGTGGTGAAACCTTTGCGCTGTCCGCTGCGGGGGTCTTCCAAACTAAAGCGCCACAGGCCTTTGTCAGCCTCATCGTCGCGTTCTTCCCAACAGCGCAGCAAATACGAGACGTAACGTGTTTTCTTTTCTTTTGCCATAGACACTCCAGTCATCAAAAATCTAGTGCTATACTATTCATGTGCTGCGAAGCACTACTGAAAACACTGCGAAATAAGTGCGAAATCTGGCCTGAATCTCACAAATTTGGCAAAATACCCCCTAAATGACTGATTTACGTCTGCATCTGCTCGGCAAACCGCAAGTCTTCCTTAGTGAAACGCGCATCGAAAAGTTCACCACCGCCAAAACGGAAGCCTTGTTGTATTACTTAGCCGTCACTGCACAAGCCCACAGCCGTGATGCCCTTGCTACTCTTTTATGGGGAGAAATGGATGAATCCAAGGCGAAGCGCAATCTCACCAAAGCCCTCTCTTCCCTCCGCAAAGATTTCGAACCGCACCTCATCATTGAGCCGCAGAACATCGCGGTTGACCCCAACGGCAGTTCTCAATTAGACGTGGCCGAGTTTGCAGCTGGGCTGGATGCCCACGAGCAGAACCCGGACTTTGAACAGCTCAAACAGGCCGTTGACCGTTATCAGGGCGATTTCCTGGATGAATTTTTCGTGCGGGATGCATTGGGATTTGAAGATTGGATGTTTGCCCAGCGCGAGCAGTTACGCCAGCGCCTCACCACCGCCCTCGAGGAACTGGTCAATTACTCCCTTGAAAACAAAGAGATCGAAACGGGTATCCAGTACGCCCAACGTCTCCTGACGCTGGACCCCTGGCGCGAATCCGCCCACCAACAAATGATGCGCCTCTATGCTGCCGATGGCCAACGCAGCGCCGCCATCGCCCAATATGAAAGCCTGCAGGACATCCTGCAAAAAGAACTCGGTGTCGAACCCATGGCCGAGACCACCGCCATGTACGATCGTATGCGCGGCTTGGGCACCCTCGTAACCCACAATTTACGGCCAGCTAGTGGGGTCTTCGTCGGGCGTGAGAGTGAACGCCACCAGATCATCAGCCAGTTGCACGACCCAGCTTGTCGTCTGGTCAGCCTGGTTGGGCCCGGCGGCATTGGCAAAACCAGTCTGGCGCTGCAGGCCGCACGCTACTTTACGGCTCCCGAACGCATGCTTGAAGAAGAAGCCTTTCGGGATGGCATTTATTTCATCGACCTGGCCCCTATGCAGATCGATGCTACCAATCCCGGCACCACCAATGAACGCATAGCCAGTGTGCTGGCGACGGCCATCTCCGAAGCCATGCAATTCACTTTTCGCAGCACGAAACAGCCCCTGGATCAAATTCTTACCCATTTACAAGATAAACAGATCTTATTCATCATAGACAATTTCGAGGACTGCATCAGTGGTGCTCCCTATCTCTCTGATATGCTGCGCCATGCCCCCAAAGTAAAGTTGCTTGTCACCAGTCGCGAACGCCTGAATTTGAGTGAGGAATGGGTGCTTGTGATTGATGGCCTGCCTTTCCCCGGCGAACTGGACGATGAACACTTGAGCGCCATGGTCAACATTGTGCAGACCGAAGATGCTCAGGCGGCTTCAAACAGTTCCCCGATCCCAACCAGCGCCGTTACGCTCTTCATTCACCAGGCACGGCGCGTCAAGGGAGACTTCACGCCCAATACCGAGGAGATGCGCCACATCGTCAATATCTGCCAGATGGTGGAGGGTAGTCCGCTGGCGCTCCAGTTGGCTGCCAGTTGGTTGCGCGTTTTAACCAGTAGCGAGATCAAAAAAGAGATTCGCCGCAGCCTGGATTTCTTGGAAGCCAGCACCCGCGACATGCCGGAAAGGCACCGTAGTATCCGCGCCGTATTTGACCCCTCCTGGGAATTGTTGGAAGAAGCCGAGCGGGAAACGCTCAAGCGCTTGTCGGTATTCCGCGGCGGCTTCCAACGCAAGGCCGCCAAGGCGGTAGCGCAGGCTTCTTTACGTGTCCTCGCCAACCTTGTCGATAAATCCTGGCTGCGATTATCTAATGAAGGGCGTTATCGCATTCACGAACTGGTGCGCCAATACGCCGCCGAACAATTGGGCCAGGATACAGAAGCCCTCATTGAAACGCGCGACGATCATTGCAAATACTACACTCACTTTTTGGAGCAACAGATCCCACGCGTCTTGAGCCACGAACTACCCGCGGCATTGGATGACATCGGCGAAGAAGTCAGCAACATTCAGGCAAGTTGGGGCTGGGCTTTGCTTAGCGAATATGATGACCTGATGGATACGCTCAGTGTTTTCTCGCGCACCATGCGCATATATTATGGACGTCGCGGGTATTTCCTCCAGGGCATGGAAATGATCACAGCAACTCGTGAACGCATTGAGCAGAGCTCGCCAGAAGAAATTGGGGCAGCCTACCCACATTATTTAGGACAGCTCATTTTGTGGGAGGGTTTGTTCTACCATTACCTCGGCGAAATGGAAAAATGCAAACCCCTGTTCACGCGCAGCCTGGAACTGCTGGAGCAGGTGGACCGGGATACAGACTACCTGCTAAGAGATCTGGGCGGATGCTATCATTTGCGCGGCACAGTGCTGCGCCAGACCGGAGACTATGCCCAGTCCCAGGAAGATTTTCGCAAGGCGCAGGAGTTGGACACAGCCACAGGCAATATGGGCTATGCCGCTAAATCTGCTGTGTTTGTCGGCATCCTGGATCTGGAAATGGGCAACTTTGCCAAAGCAGAGTCCACCATGCTGGAATGGTTACCCCGCCTGCAAGAGAACAATGATTTTTATTATACGGGCCAGGCTCTGGGCCGGCTGATCTGCGCTCAAGCTATCCTCGAAAAACCGCTGGAAGATACGATCGAGATGTTGCGCGAGAACGTGATAAACGCGCTCAGGATCAAAAGCCCCTGGGCCGAGGTGCACACACTCGTTGGGCTTGGCAGTGCTTTAAGTTTGCAAGGCGGGGACGCGCTTACTGAAGCAATGGAAGTATTGAACGAAAGTATTTTAAAATTTCAGCGCATTCACGCCCCCATGGATTCTTCCCTATCTTATTACTGGCTGGGCAACACACAAGTAGACCTGGGCCAATACGATGATGCCCATGAAAGCTATTTGCTCTCCATTAAGATTGCCCACGAATTTGGCCTGTTGCCCCGAGTGATGGACAATCTAGTGGCCCTGGCCGATCTCCACATGAAATCCAGTAAAGATACAGACAAAGATCATTTAGTTGAATTACTCGCTACAGCCCAGAAGCACGTAGCCACCAACGCCCGCAGCCAGTGGGTAGCTCAGGATCTGTGGCAGCGTGCCGGTCTCGGCGAATTGAACAATCCGCCTGATCTAGATATCCTTTTAGAGAAATTGCTGGGCTAAAATCGGGGCTGAATTCCAAAAGGGGAGCGATAAACGATATAATCCACGGTTAGCAATCATTTATATTTGTAGGAGTTCGCTATGAAAATTGGTGTACTTACCGGAGGGGGTGACGTTCCCGGCCTGAACCCCTGTATGAAAGCCCTTGTCCATCGCGCCATCGACGAAGGCCACAAAGTGGTCGGCTTCCGCAGAGGCTGGTGGGGTCCATTGCATTTCAACCCGGATGACCCCAAAGGCAGCAAGGACACACATATACCCCTGACGAAGAAGAATACGCGCACAATCGACCGTAGCGGCGGCACTTTCCTCCACAGCAGCCGTACCAACCCCTGGAAGGTGGCCGAAGGCGCTGTTCCCGATTTCTTGAATGCCAAGGATTTTAAGAAGAACCAAGACGGCACCTACGATTGCACCCCCCACGTCTTAAAGGTGCTGGAGCATCTGGGTGTTGATGTGCTGGTGCCCATCGGCGGTGATGACACATTAGGTTACGGCGCTCGCCTGCATGAAGAGAATTTCCCTGTCGTGTCCATCCCCAAGACCATGGACAATGATGTCTTCGGTACGGATTATTGTCTGGGCTTTTCCACCGCCATCACGCGCAGTGTGCAGTTCATCCACCAGTTGCGCACCTCAGCCGGTTCCCACGAGCGCATCGCCGTCATCGAGCTTTTCGGACGTTACTCTGGCCAGACGGCTCTCATCTCCGCATACCTGGCTGACGCCGACCGCTGCATCATCTCCGAAGTCCCCTTCGATGTAGAGAAGCTGTCGGATATGTTGATGAAGGACAAAGAAGACAACCCCAGCCATTACGCTATGGTAGTCGTTTCCGAAGGCGCCCAGTTCGTTGAAGGTGAAGTTGTGCAGTACGGCCAAGCAGATGCCTTTGGACATAAGAAGCTCGGCGGCATCGGTATGTTGACCTCCAATGCCATCAAAGAGATCACCGGCACCAACACCATCACCCAGCAGCTCGCTTACCTGATGCGCAGTGGTGCCCCCGATTCGCTCGACCTGATGGCCGCCAAAACCTTCGCCAACATGGCGATGGACATCATCGCTCGCGGCAACTTCGGCCAGATGATCTCCCTGCAGGATGGCATTTACACCTACGTGCCAGCCGATATGGTCCTGCGCGGTAACCGCAAGGTCGACGTAGATGCCCTTTATGACCAGGAAACCTACCGGCCCAAGCTGCGCAAAGCGCGTGGCAAGCCCATGTTCCTTTATTGAGCCGGTGACTTAGCAAAGACAAAAAAGACCTGTGTGAACACACAGGTCTTTTATTCTGGAAAAAACCATCAACAATATGTCATTCCGAGTGATTGAGCGTAGCGAAAGAGCGAGGAATCCCTCATATCACAATTAGAGCAGACTTAGTTTCTGCGAACATTTCCCTCTCCGGCCTTACACCTTGGCTACTCGATCAACTCCAACGCAACTGGCTTCTCATAAAAATCATCAGGTAGCCTGTGCGTTTTCTTGCAGATCTCACAGTCATATTCCATTGGACGCTCTTCTACATTATGCACGAATTGCCCACCTACACCCTCATCACACCACACTTCTGCCGTTTCCGTCCCACACACTTCGCAGATAACAAAGTAATTCCCCTCTGGGTCATCGACTTCAATCTCACCCTGGGCATTGCAGCCTTCACACCATACGGGCGTTCTCATTGGGCTTCTCGGCCTGGCTTTCCTTTCTTCTTTTATCTGTTTCTTCGCTTCTTTCAAGGTCTTCTGATAAGGGCTGTTTTCTATCCCGATTTGAAATAGGGTCAATATTAAATGGGTGTTCTTCATAGTTAAGATAATTAACATTAAAGAAGCAAATGGCAAAATTAATAACAAGAAGCGAAGACGGATATCCACTGAAAGAAATAGGTTCGTAATTATTGCTAAGAATAAAACGGCTATCCAAAAATATATTTGCATCCATCCCCCAAACATGTTCAGTGCATTAACAGCCATACTCTGACGATTTTCTAGAATTGCTTGTGTTTCATCCCTCCCCCAAATGAATGCAACAGCAATCGTTATCACATAAACCGCAGCAGTAATTACCGCCGCATTTAGAAATTCACCCCTTGGAGTCGCTGAATAAGCCATGCCAAACGGGGTTAGAGCGAAAAACATCCAGAGAATTATTAATGCAAAAACACCAAATATGAGAGCTCTGGGCACGGCAATTCGTGCGGGAAATTCTCCTTGTCTGGATTTTTTGACAATCGATATTATGTGGGAAGCAAAAGCCGTTGCTATAACGGAAAACAAGATCCAGGCCAAAAGCAAAATCGCCTGAAATCCAAACAATGCTACGGGAATAAGCAATAAGACCAAGAAAACCAGAAAATTGCCGAGCGTATTTTCCCCAACATTCACACGAAAATATGCTTCTCTCCAAAGCCTATTTATCTCTTCCCCGCTAAACTCCCTCATTGCTTAGTATGCCAGCATGCGGCACATCTCGTAATAATGCAAGTCCGCCGGTCGGTTCTTGGAAACCACTTCTTCCAGTGGCACGGGCACGATGTCACGCCCTTCCAGCCCCAGCATAATGTCGCTGCTACCCTCCAGGATGTGCTCCACTGCTGCCACCCCCAGCCGTGTGGCCAGCAAACGATCGAAAGCTGATGGACGCCCGCCGCGCTGGATGTGCCCCAAAATGGTCACCCGAGTCTTGAAGCCTACGTCCAGTTCATTGAGTTTATCTGACAACTCCGTGGCACGCACAGACGCACCTTCGGCCACAATAATGATGGCATGCGTCTTGCCGCGTTTATAGGATGCTTCAACCGATTCGGCTACTTCTTCTACGGTCACTTCTTGTTCCGGGATCAAGACCATCTCAGCACCGCCCACCAGCCCCGCCATGATCGCCAGATACCCACAGTTACGTCCCATGGTTTCGATGATAAAAGCCCGTCTATGTGAAGAAGCTGTATCTTTTAGCTTATCAATAGCATCCTGAATGGTGTTCATGGCCGTGTCAGTACCGATAGACATATTCGTGCCCCACATATCATTATCAATGCTGCCCGGCAACCCAACAACCGGGATGCCCTCTTCGGCCAGAACACGCGCCCCACGCATCGAACCGTCCCCGCCGATCACCACCAGGGTGTCAATGTTGGCTTCGTGAAGATTACGGATGGCTTCCCGTTGGCCCTTTTTGGTCTTGAATTCCGGGCAACGTGCCGTTCCTAACATGGTTCCGCCCCCCTGCAAAATACCGCCGACATCCCGTGCTTGCAAGCGCCGCATATCACCCTGCACCAGCCCAGTGTAGCCTTCGCGGATGCCGATTACACGCAGATCTTTGGATAGAGCCGTACGAACCACGGCGCGAATGCAAGGGTTCATCCCCGGCGCATCACCACCAGAAGTAAGCACGCCAATTGATTCCACTGTCTTAGAGTTCATGCCAACCTACCGTCGTAACTAAGTATGATTAAGTTATACCCCGCCAGGGCGAGGTAATTAATTGTATCAAATGGGAGGTACTTATGTGTTATTGGTAGGTTATAGCTTCTACGCGCAGGTTCTCGGCCCCCAGCAAACTCGTCATACGCCCCATCAATTCGTCACAGATTCCCGTCGTATCGTTGGGGAATTCCATCAGGTAGCCCTTGCTGCCTTCGATCACGTAAAAAGCGAAACGGTCCTTCCCCGGATAGCTGATCAACATACCGTGGATACGGCGGATGCGCAGGATGTCGCGCGCTTTATCACCCGAAGACCGCAGCACCATGCGCAACATCTGGGAGGGCGGGCCGTCTTCTTGCGACTCATCCGGGGACACAATGTATTGGCTGCTGCTTTCTTCATCAGCTTGACCTACATCAATGGATAAACCCACTGCGGGATCAAGCCCTGCTTCTTTGGGCACTTCTAAAGCGGATGCTTCCACCACTGGCCTTACCGGGGGGGCGCTTTCAGCAACCGGCGCTTCTTCTTTCTCTTCTATTGCTTCAGCAGAGGCCGCCATTGGAACAGGCTCTTTTGCTGTTTGTCCATTCTGCGGCATCAGGGCAGGTTGTTTTGATAGGTCAATCTCAGGTTCAGCCGGGTACCAATCATCGGGGTAAGGCGGTTCTTCAGGGGGTGGAGGCATATCTTCATCCAGCCAGTAATCTTCAGGTTCTTCCGCAATCTGCCGTTGTGCATCTACTGCTGCAATTTCTTCTTTATATTGTTCAGCACTTTCCCGATCAACAGGATGTGACTGAGTTACCGGCTTTGCCTTCTGTGTGGCTTTTGACCCGTTGCCATTCGTTGCAGGCTTGGGCGGCGTGGGGTTATGTGACGTCACCACGGTCGCCTCTGTGCTGATTTTGTCCGCCAGGATCTTCGGTTCGCCACTTTGCGCATCCACCTTGCCGCTGATAAAGATCACTTTGTCATATTGCACAATGTCACGCGATTCGGCCCAGGTGCGTGGGAAGATCACGATGTCGACAATGCCCTCCGTATCCTCCAGACCAACAAAGGCCATTTCATCGCCCTTCTTGGTGTTGTGATACCGAATGCGGTTGACCAGCCCTGCCACGCGTACGATTTCGCGGTCTTCGGCCAATGAAAGCTGGCCCGTGGTATGCGACACAAAGGCTTCCAATTGGGGCATGATCTCGCTGAGGGGATGATCGGAAACGTACAACCCGACCAGTTCACGTTCCCAGTTTAATTCTTCACGTTTATTAAAACCTTCTGGCACTTCCCGCAGCTCGACCTGTTCGGTTACGCCACTGTCTGAGCCAAAGAAGGTCAATTGTCCCTGTTCTTCTGCAAGGAAATGGCTTGAGCTGATCGAATGAATCTGATCCATAGCCTCGAGCAAGGGCACACGTTCGGCAAAGGCATCCAGCGCCCCCACTTTGATCATGCATTCCAGTGCGCGTTTACCCACATGCCGCAGATCCACCCGCTTGGCAAAATCGATTAGGTCGGTGAAGGGTTTATCTTCACGCCCGGCGAGGATCTCATCCACTGGCCCATGCCCCACGTTCTTGACCGCGCCCAAACCAAAGCGGATCGATGAGGGACCATCTTCATTATCTTCGATGGTAAAGTCCCAACCACTATGGTTGACGTCTGGCGGCAGTACTTCAATGCCCATACGACGGCAATCGCCGATATAAAAGGCCACTTTATCCGAGTCGCCCTTATAGACCGAGATTAGCGCTGCCATATACTCCACGGTGTAGTGGGTTTTGAGGTATGCGGTCTGTACTGCAATCAGGCCGTAGTCAGCAGCATGCGCCTTATTGAAACCGTAGCGGGCGAAGTTCTCCCAGTCGGTGAAGATGTCTTCAGCCGTTTGCTCAGGCATGCCATTCTCGCTGGCGCCCTTCACGAACTTCTTGCGATGTTTAGCGATCTTCTCTGCGATCTTTTTACCGATGGCTTTGCGCAAGTCATCGGCATCCGAAGGTTCATAACCTGCGATGTCGATCACCGCGCGCATCAACTGTTCCTGATATACCGCGATGCCATAAGTATCTTCAAAGATCGGCGCCAATGATTCGTGCCGGTACTCAGTTTCTTCTTCGCCATGCATACGGCGAATATAAGTCGGGATGAAATCCATCGGGCCGGGGCGGAACAAGGCCACCATCGCCACGGCATGGTCGAGCTGGGTGGGTTTCATCTCCATCATCCAGCGCCGCATACCGGAACCTTCAAACTGGAACACGCCAGCAGTATCACCACGCCCCAACAATTCATAAGTAGCCGGGTCATCAATAGGAATGGTATTGAGATCCAGGTCTATACCATGCCGCGCTTTGATCATATTGCAAGCACGTTGCATGATGGTCAGTGAAGAAAGCCCAAGGAAATCGACCTTGAGCAAACCCAGGTCGTCAACGGTCTTCATCTCAAATTGGGTCACCGTCTTGATGGGTGCATCTTCTGCCGAACCCGTCGGACGGTGCAATGGTACATACTCCACAACCGGTTTATCCGTTACAACCACGCCCGCCGCGTGTGTGCCCGCGTTGCGCACGGTACCTTCCAGTTCGCGTGCTGTATCGATCAGTTCCTTGACGTAGGACTTTGACTCGTACTCGCGTTTGAAATCTTTATTCTCTTCTAGGGTGCCATCGATCGTGACGGGTTTGCCCGGAATGGCCGGGATCATCTTGGCTACGCGGTCTACGTCATTGAGGGGAATATCCAGCACACGCCCCACATCTCGTACCGCCGCACGTGCCTTGAGCTTACCAAAGGTGATGATCGCCGCTACCTTGTCTTCACCATAGCGCTGGGCGCAGTATTCCATCATCTGGTGGCGCAGGTCATCCTGGAAGTCCAGGTCGATATCGGGCATATTGACACGTGCCGGGTTCAGAAAGCGCTCGAAGATCAGGCCGTGCTCAATGGGATCGATCAGTGTGATCTCTAAAGAATAGGCGACGATAGAACCCGCTGCAGAACCTCGCGCGTTGTACCAGATATTTTCGCGCTGGGCATATTTACACAGGTCCCACACGATCAAGAAGTAGGCATCAAAGCCCATCTCATGGATCACGCTCAGTTCATATTCCAGGCGCTCGCGAATCTCTGGGTCTTTAGCACTGGAACCGTAGCGCTGCTCTAATCCTACTTCACACAGTTCTCGCAAATAGGATTCCGCCGTATATCCATCAGGCACCGGGAATTCAGGCAGGTGATAGCCACTGGGGCTGAGGTCAACTTCGCAGCGCTCGGCGATCAACAGTGTGTTCTCGATCGCGCCAGGCACTTCTTTGAAGATCGCCGACATTTCATCAATGGGGCGCAAATAATAAGATTGGTCGGTCATGCGCATGCGCTTGGGATCGCTCAACAAACTGCTGGTCTGCACACACAGCAGCACGTCCTGCATTTTGGCATCCGCCTCGTCCACGTAATGCACGTCATTGGTCGCCACAAAATTGGCCTGGTAACGTTCCCCCATTTCCAATAAGCCCTTGTTCAGTTCATGTAATTCAGGGATGTCGTGGTCTTGCAGTTCAAGGAAGAAGTTATCCCGCCCAAAGACCTCGTAATACCAATCCATCTTCTGACGCGCCAGATCGATTTGACCATTCTGGATAGCCCGCGGAATCTCTGCCGACATACAGCCGGAGGTCGCGATCAGTCCTTCAGAGTGGGCTGCCAGGAAATCGTGGTCTATACGCGGGAAATAATAGAAACCTTCCAACTGCGCCGCCGAGGCGATCTTCATTAAGTTCTGGTAGCCGGTCTGATTTTGTGCCAACAACAACAGGTGAGTGGAACTGCGATCTTGCTGCGAATCCTTATCCGTCATCTTGCGGGCAGCCATGTAACCTTCCAGCCCGATGATCGGTTTTATGTCATGTTTCTTGGCTTCATTAAAGAAATCGATCACCCCAAACATCGTGCCGTGGTCGGTGATGCCCAAAGCAGGCATGCCCAATTCTTTGGCGCGTTCCATCAACTTGGGAATACGGCTGTACCCATCAAGCAATGAATATTCAGTATGTACGTGCAGGTGAACGAAGGACATGCAAGCTCACGATAAGGATTTGGCTGACCAAAGAGCATTATAGCATCGGGGCCTTGATGGCAACAATGCACAGGACTTAAAGATTTAAATACTTTAAGGTTGGCTCTTGACAAAAATACAAGATTAGCTATACTACCAATAGTATTATTCATAATGAATAGTAGTCAACAAGGATAATATATGGCTGATAGCAACGAACTCCTCTTCCAATGGGAAGCTTCCTACAAAAAGGGTCTGCTCAGTTTCTGGATGCTACTGTCCCTCAGTGAGCGCCCCATGTATGCCTATGAAATGAAAGAACACATCGAGGTCTTCAGCCAGGGTTCTATCTCCGCAGACGAGAACAGCATCTACCGTGCTTTACGGCGCTTCGCCAAAACAGGTCTGATCACTGCTCAAATGCAACCCTCCGAAGTAGGCCCTGATCGCAAATACTTTGAGTTGACCCACAAAGGCTGCGAACTATTAGTTAGCTTCATAGAACGAAATGTCTTGGTACTTCAAAGTAAACCAGTCACCACAACTATAAACAGGTTCCTGAAATCTGCCCGACCAAAGGAAAGGAAATGATCATGTCACAAGCTTTTAACAAATTACTTCGCAGGCTCTTTATCTGGATAGCCACTGTTTTGCTCATTGGCGCCCCGTTAGGCTTCCTTGGAGCTGCGTACACAGAGGGCGGCCTGGCTTTAGCTCAAGATCCCAGTTCCACCCCAATACCATTTCTGTTGTTCCTCCCATTATTGGCCTTCGCGTTGTTGATCATTGCGCTGCTTGTATTTTCGGTGATCCCGGCCTTTGTCGAACTGATCACAGAATGGAATACCCACCGCAAGGCTGCCGAAGAAACCGAGATATTCCCCTGACTGTGGTCGAGTAAGGATCACTTCTATAGAAAGGAGAACTAAATGAAAAAGCTACTGCGCAACCTGAGCATATTCATCATCATCGTAGTCCTGCTATCAGCCGCGGCTGTCATGCTGCTCACCGACCCTGATGAAGGTTCCGGTACGATCTTCTTTGTACTGAGCAGCTCAGCCCTCATCACAGCCCTGCTAGGGGCCTGGCTCGTTTTGCCCCCCACTATAGACTTCATCCGTTCAAAGATGAATGAGTCGGAAGCTGAAGAAGAATTATTCCCATAAAACCTTACTCAGAATTAGAAATGGTAGAAGGAGAACATATGCAAAATCAAGAAAAGCCCCAATTGCCCCATAAAGAAGAAATGCGGCTGAAAGTAACCGTCCGCTTTGCCGGCTTGTTGCTGCTCATCAGTCTGCTGATCACCCCCGTCTTCTTCGTCATCGATCGCTTCCCAAGCAAAGGCATGCTGGTACCCTTGGTCATCACAAGTGCTGTCTTGGTCATCGGCAGCGTTGCCACTTTCCTCGTGTTCCCAGCATGGTATCGTTATCGTCATCTCAGGAATGCAGAAGAAGACCAGAATACTGATCTCTTCCCTTAAAAAATAGCAGGGAGTGCAATGAACTAGCACTCCCTGCTGGCTTCGTCACTTACTCAACTGAACTACCGTTCCAAAACTCGCCGCCTGCCAAACCATGCCGCGCTAAACAACCCGACGCTGATTAGCAGATACGTCAACCAATAATTGCCATCAATAGCCTCTTGTGTCACACCCATGAAATCCAATGCTGGCACACCATTGATGGCAATGTACCACCACATCAAATAAACAATTTCAAACAAGCGCGACGTTTTGTTCCATACGCCCAATGCCAGAGCCAGTGAGGGGATGAACAAGGCCCCCACCAGCAGTGCCATCAAATTGGCAAAAGAGCCGGTGACCAGCAAGCTTAGTGCAAATCCACTGGATGCCACCAGGGCCACGAACACGCCGGCCAGCCAGCTTGCCAACAATTGGCGTCGTAGTGGTTGTGGCGCGCTGAACACCAAAGTTTCCGTATAGTTCTTCGCTTCCCTGGAACCCATTGAAGACCAAACCAAAATAGGCCACACCCAGGCAAATGGTAAAAGAGCCGCTGCACCGCCTGCCTGAAAACTCAGGCCCAATCCCACCGCATTCAGGATCACCAACACAAGATACCACCACCACGCATGCCCCCTTAGCATCATCCTTAACTCAGCCATCACCACCGGAAGCAAATTCAAACTTCTTTTCTGTCCCCTCACTGCCAACTCTTCCAGGTCGGCAAGGTTGTTATTTATGGCAGCAAGATAGTCAGGCTCATCCTTTTCTCCGGGTCTGAACTGGGGCACAAGCCCTTGCAAAAAACGTTTAAACCAGCCCGACTTTTTATTCTGGCTTTGCCGTCCTCGGGCGGGATCAAAACGCCCAAAGGGAATCGCCGCACCCAGCACGATCCCAAATGCCAGCGGCAGCCAGCTTATTCGCTCCAGGATCAGTTGCCCATCCCATTCCATACCCTGCCACTCGATCACGCTGATGTCCTCGTCGAAAGTACTGGCCCCAATACTGAAAGACCCCTGATAGTCCGGATCCATATTTTTTATATCCGACTGGATATGCTCAAGGCTACGGGATACTCCCAAAATGTCATTTTGGCCCGTAACGAAAGAAGTTTCAGGATTGTCTAATCCTTCCATAACAAAGACAAGCCCGAACATGAAGAGCATGTAATACACCACATTGCCAAAGCCCCCCTTCAAAAACCCAACACTTTCAAACAAAACAGCCAGGGCTGCCACGGCTCCCATGACAGGAAACCCGATCATCCAGATTGGCATGGCCAGTTTTATCAGATTTACCTGCATGTCTTCCGCACGGATAAGCTGCATCACGCCTGCCATCATGGTAAGAATCAATAACACAAGGCAGAGCACCGCCAGATTGCTGAGCCATTTACCGAACAAATAACTTGCTTTCGAGATCGGTGTGGTGGCGATCACCTGCCCCACCCGCGTTCTTTCATCCCGAGTAATCGTATTCTTGATCAAATAGAACAAAAACAGGGGTGCGATCATGCCTACCAAAAAACCGAACATGGTCCCAATCCAGGCCGAGTTATACACACCCCGATATGGCCCCATTGCCAATGTCAGGTAATTCGCGTCTGGGGGAGGCACATATAAATAGCCAATATACACGATGATGGCCACTACCACCAAAAAACTGGACCGGCGGATACGTTCAAGGAAGTCTGCTTTAGCCAGGTGATAAAGCTTGTTGAAGTACAGTCTCATTTGCTTGCCCCATTTAATCCGGCGTTAGCTTTCAGGTATGCATCTTCCAGCCGGGGAGTGACTTTTTCAGCAGCAGGGCCAGGTTGCTCGGTGTCGATGATGCGCAGCCGCATTCCATCACTCTGCCTCACCATCGAACTGATCAGGTATTTTTCTTTGGCAGCCTCAAATTCTTCACTGGGGATGGTCCACTGCCACACCTGCCCTTCAATGGCTTGCAAAATTTCCTCGGGGGTAGCAGCCTGCAGCAAACGCCCCTGGTTGATCAAGGCGATTTTTGTAGCTGTGGCCTCAACGTCAGACACGATATGGGTCGACAGGATGATTACCCGGTCTTCAGACAGGTCGGCCACCAGATTGCGGAACCGCACCCGTTCTTCGGGGTCTAATCCCGCCGTCGGTTCATCCACGATCAATAGCTGGGGGTCATTGAGTAACGCTTGAGCAATCCCCACGCGTTGTTTCATCCCACCCGAGAAACCACCCAGTGGGCGTTTCCTTACATGTGTCAGGTTGACCATCTCAAGCAAGGCAGCAATGCGCTGTTTTGCCAGCCGCATGGGCAACCCTTTTATGGCTGCCAGATACTCCAGGAATTCCTGGGCGTTGAGGTTTGGATAGATTCCAAAGGATTGCGGCAAATAACCTAATTCTCGCCGCAGATCATCCGGTCTTTTTCGAATATCGCTGCCATCCCATAACACCTGGCCAGATGTCGGTTTGGTGATCGTCGCCAGGATATTCATCAGGGTGGTTTTGCCAGCCCCGTTAGGACCGAGCAGGCCGAGCACACCATTGTTAAGTTCAAGTTGGAAATCGTCGAGGGCTAAGACACCGCCCCGGTATTTCTTGCTAACAGATTGGATTTGCAGTCGCATGTTATCTCCGTATAAAAATCTATCTATTGATACGGCCAACCATGCGAATAGTTTCAATCAAACAAAAACCCCTGTAAGTGATCTCCCCCACAGAATTCATCTTCTACGAAATTGTTTACCTCAAATCAAAATGCTTATCTAAAAAGTTATCCAGCTCATGCCACAGGGCAATCCAATAACCTTCAGGTTTTTGTCGCACTCTTGCCCTCTTCAAGATTAGCCTAACTCGGCCTTTAGGTAATTCTGCCTCTTTCAAACGACCAATTAAAATTTGCTTGACCTTTTGAGATTCGATTTTGCCAATGCGGATTGGTGCAAACCATATCCACCACTTCGATGGTAAGTGCTCACCCACCCAATCCAATATTTCAAATATTGGTGTCGCCCCGCCTTTATCTGTGTGAAACCCTATAACTCGCAACAAGATATAGTTTCCCGATAGCAATTCGTAACTGATTACATTACCTTTATTCCAATCCGAATAATTCCTGAACCTTTTCTTGAATTTCTTCTTTTTGGGTTGAGGGGACTCTAGCTTAGCTTTTAACTTGGCAAGTACTCCTTCTCTTCTCTTTTGCAACTTGCGATCATGCCCCCATCGTTCCAGGTCCAAACGAGAATCAATGATCTCAATTGCATTATTCTTTACCTCTCCATCCAATCTTCCGGCCTGCCACTGAACAGAAGCTAAGGCCAACCAAAACACAGTATTTTCTACATCAATTTTGAAATTACGAATTCCCCATTCACTCATCAAGCGGTGAGTGGCATCTTCGTTGGATAAACCATCACCAAGATAATCGCGATAATTATCGCGTACTCCACAAGCATCATCATCCGAGAACAATCCCACTCCCCAGGCTCCCATGCCCATTTGCTCCTTTTCTTCCTAGCCACTACCCTGCACAGCCCGCGCTGCAATGCGATCCACAAGACCCGGTGCGATCAACTTCAACCACTGGCCTAGCTTACCGCGCCTGGACATTAACAATTCACGTTTACGCTTCCTAATTGCATCTATGATCTGCCTGGCCGCCACTTCCACCGTCATCATGCGGCCCTGGCGCAGTGGACGTGTACCGATCGGCTTGCCATCCGGTCCAAAGGCTTGCAAACGTGTATCCGTCTGCACGTAATCAGGATAGATCATCGTCACACTCACCCCATGCTCGGCCACTTCGATTCGTAAGGTCTCGAAGAACCCGGCCATAGCAAACTTGCTGGCCGAATAGCCGCTGCGGAAAGGCACCCCGGTTTTACCCGCCAGGCTCGAGACCGCCACAATCCGGCCCTGACTCTCCTTGAGGTGAGACAAAGCGTAATGTGTGCAGTACAGGCTCCCCAGGTAATTCACTCGCATCACCGCCTCAAAAGGATCCAAAGACTGCATTTCTTCAAATTTCGCCCAGATTGTTATCCCGGCGTTGTTCACCAATACGTCAATTCCCCCAAACTCTTCTACAGTATGCTCAGCCAGACGTTTACACTGTGCCTCATCCGCCACATCGGTTACCACCACCAAAGCGCGCCCGCCTAGTGCTTCACATTCCTCGGCCAATTCCTCCAATTTATCTTCACGCCGCGCTGCAAGGGCCAGCCAGGCACCCTGCTTTGCCAGTTGCCGAGCCAATTCATGCCCGATCCCGCTGGATGCGCCGGTGATGATCACCACCTTGTCCTTAAATTCTGTCATTTGTGTTTCCTCTGTGCCTGCTAACAGCCCTGCAACCTTACCAAACCGTGAGGTTTTTTCAGACCATTACCACGTACAATGTATGCAATTATAAAATTTATTCTCCTTTCCTCCCTCTCCACTGCAACGCCGGTCACACCTCCTCGGACCGGCGTTGCACCTTTAATCCTGGCTTTCCTTAGAAAAATAGTCCTTCATAGGCTCAAAATAATGGTCATGCCAGCCTTGCTTATACATAGCTCCCTGCCCATCCGGGATGTTGGTATGCATCAGAGTAACTTTGGTACGCTCCTCAACAGCTACCAGCTGCACTTCCAACCGTGAATCCTCAGACCCCTCCGGGAATTCAGTTGTGTGCCAGCTCTGCACAAAGTACTTGCCCGGCTCCAGTTCCAAGTTGACACCCCAGATATAACCATCCCAGGCAGTATATTTACCTCCAACTCCTGGTTCAGCAGAAGCCCCCGCTCCCGTCATAGCGGCATGTAGTTTGCCATCTAACCAGGCCTCATAGATCGATTCAGGGCTGGCCGGAATCTCTGCAGAAACTTCAATTGCTTCAGCCATCTCTCACTCCTTAAATAAAAAACGTGACTGCACGTTGCCGCACAGTCACGCATATTCGCAGTCATCAAAAAGGACTGTTTGTCCTGATTATTGGTTAGCCAGGCCACTCACAGCCTGCAATAGCGTATTCGCTACCAGGGCTGTAGATTGTGACCTATGATCGGTGGAACCCATGTTGCTGGTAGCCACTACTGCGTCCACCATGGCTTCCATGTTCGTATCACCCGACTGCTTGGCAGACAGGAAAGCCAGTCCGGCATTCAAGAGGTCTCCGGCATCCAAGCCGTCGTCCGCTTGCTGCTGCGGTTGGCCACCGCCTAACAAGCTCCCCAGCAAGTTACCAACGGGGTCGCTGGCTGTGGCTTTGGGGGCAGGCTGTCCACCACCCAGAAGGGTTTGGACGAGTTGGATGGCGTTTCCAGATGTAACAGACTGGCCCTGAAAGTCCTGCGCAGCCTGGAACAGGCTTTGCGAATAGACTTGGGCCGAGCCGCTTTCGCGCTGCTTCAGAAGCTGGCTGGCATAAGCCAGTTGATCCGAAGGTGCTGCATCGCGCTTGGTTTCCATGGCTTCAGTGATCACACTGAAGATCTCAACCATATTGTCGCCATGGTCGCCGTTGTGTGTATCTGCCTTGTTTAGCTGTTGTTTATTCTCTGTCAGTGTGCCGACCACCTGGCCGAACAGACTGGCAAGATCAAGTTGCGGTTGGGACATATTTAGGAATTAGTCCTTCTTCATATCTTCCGGAAGTTCCGGGATACGCAGTTCTATGCCAGGCACAACGTGGTTGGGGTTGTCACCGATGGTGGCCTTGTTGGCATCGTAGATCAGGCGCCAGTATGGTTCTGTGGCACTGCCATAGTATTTGAGAGACAAGTGGCTGAGGGTTTCGTCAGCTGTAAGCGTATGCGTGGCTTTGGTGTTGGCTTTTTCAGCCGCTTCTTTCACCTTGGCCTGCAATTCAGCCTTGCGAGCTTCTGCCTCTGCCTTTGCTTTAGCGTCTTCTACTCTCTCTTGATGCTCTTCTTTGCGTTTTTCCGCCTGGTTCTTTGCGACTTTGTCGCGTGCCGCTTTCAAGCGGTCTTCTTTGTCGGTCATTGGTATCTCCTTCTCACTGTATTGAATTGAGTTTGTGACCACGATATTATATCGTATAAAGACTTTTCCTCAGATTCACCAAAACATTTTGTAAGTAAAGCATAAGAAGAGCCTATCTGGAACAAGATAGGCTCATTTTTGGGCAAATTTGGCTAAGGATCCATCAAATTCTAGTACTTTGTCAAAGCTAAAAATCCTATTTGGCATAATGCCATAGAAGAAGGTTTATAATCTTGCCTCCAATGCCTGCCTTCGACAAATATTAAAGTGTTCCGTCTCTTATCGTTGCAACTCGTCGAATCAGTTTGACGGAACACTAGTCATCCGGGCAATTTTTGTTGTTTCCGTTGCCATTACACCCATTATTCCCATTGCCGTTTCCGTTATTATTGCCGTTACCGTTGCCATTTCCATTATTGTTGCCATTGCCGTTCCCATTTCCATTGTTATTACCGTTACCGTTGCCATTCCCATTATTATTACCATTCCCGTTCGCGTTGCCGTTATTCCCACCATTGCCATTCCCATTTTCGTTGCCGTTGCCAGCAAGACCAAGTTCCTGGCGAATATGGCCTACCCCCAGCTTGGAAGGCTTACCATAAATCTCAAAAAGCTCGCCAAGTCCGGTGCCGGATGTAAAAGCCTCGACCAATTCCTCAACAGGCACACCTGTTTCTTGCGAAATTGCATACAGCTTGACCAGCACCCCAAAACCAATCCCATCGTCGTGATAATCGGCAATATCCTGCCCCACGTCAGAAATGTTGCCATCCTCATCTAAGTCCCAGTCTTGCAGTAATGCAGCCAAACCCTCACTCAGGCGAGCCGCCAGTTCAGGGTCATCTACGCTGATCGTGATCAACTCGCCGTCTGGCCCTAATGCAGTGAAAGTACCATCGCCATTGTCACCCGTCAGGTTGACCGGAACCGCACCTTCTGTGCCACATTCCGCCTGTGACCAGCTTCCGCTACCCTCATCATACAAGGCGCATACGGACATAGCCTCGATCCCATTCTGCAGATCTTCCAATGAGACATCACCAAAATAATCGCCTAAGAGATCAACAATAGGGTGCCCATAATCGGAGCGCAGCGTTACTGTACACAGGCCATCTTCTGTCGCTATCGTGATCTGGTTGGTTTCTTCGTTGGCAGCTACCACAATGCCGGTGACACTTTCGCCTGAACAGGCCGAGATGTCTCCCTCTTGGGCAAAAGCCAGTTGCCCCGGAAGCATCAGTATCAAGGCAATCAGGGTGCCAATCATCAAATAGAACTTTTTGGTTTTCATCGTTTTCCTCATTGATATAAGGATTAGGTTTAATTTGAAACCATTAAACCTATACATTAAATCTTGCGTTTTCAGTTTTTGTTACACTCTGACAACTATCAGATAAGAAAGCAGTACTTTTGGGGGAAGGGCAATATTCTTTGTTGAACTTGATGGCTCCCCGCTCCCACAAGTGAACAAAGTTAGGGGCGAAGCATGCTTCGCCCGAGGAAGGACGCCACTCTCAATGAACCAGCGAATTTAGTCTTGGATAACCAGCTTGGGTTATTTCTTTGCAACAACTGAAGCCAGGCATTTAGGGTTTCCCACCACCATTTCCGTTGCCATTTCCATTACCATTGTTATTACCGCTACCATTGCCATTATTCCCCCCATTGTTGCCACTATTCCCGTTACCGTTGCCATTAATGTTCTCATTACCATTGTTACCATTGCTGTTTCCATTACCAGCACCATTTCCGCTGCCATTATTTCCGCCACTGTTCCCGTTGCCGTTCCCATTATTATCCCCGCTGTTACCATTACCTTGACCCGGGTTACCTTCTTCATTATTACCATTACCCTGACCAGGATTAGTTGGTCCTTCGGCTTCCATGTACTTCCACATGGAGGGATTCTGTGGCTGGTTACCTAGTTTATCTTGCTCTTTGGAAGGGCCTTGGCGATTGTCGTCCTCGGGCTTGCCCGGGTCAGGATCCGCATTGGGGATTATTGGCTCATCTTGAAGGCTTTGTACGGCATCTCGGCCTTCGAGAGTTACGTTCAAAGCTTGCTCGATAGCGGCACTGGCTGCTTCTGGAGCCGTTTCCAGAACCCGGTTTAAGCTATCCACATACGCTAACAATACGCCATCAACTACCTCTGTTAGGCTATCCATCTCTGCGGAATCGCCACCCGTTTCATTTGCAACTATCACGAATGCATCCAAATGGGATTCCAAATTGTCCGCAGCCACTGCAATATCCGTATAACGACCTTGCAAGATCAAATCATCGATTTCAGCTAGCCTGTTCTCAGCAAACTGCACCCGCAGTTCAGCATCGCCAATTGGGCTTAGACTCATCCCCAATCGAATATCCTCGACGGTTAGTTTTACACTATATAAGTTATCGCCCGGCAGGCTGGCCTTTGCTGCTCTTGTCACACCGGTAGTTCCCAAGGCAAGTCCCAGGATCAAGGCAACAAGGATTACCTTACGCAATGCCTTGAGGGCCCGGTGTTGCAGCACACGGATCGCGCCTGGGCTGCGTCCCATGATCTGTGCAACTTCCGCTTGTGGCAAATCACGCAGATAACGCAAGACTATGACATCACGGTATTCTTTCTTTAACTTGCCTATCCCCTCAAATAACTCGTGACGTTTTCTCTTTTTAGATTCAATGCGAACGGGATCTACTGCTCCATTGGCATCTGGTTCAAAATGCAGTTCCTCAATAGAAACGCTTTTTGGCGCCCGCTCGTTTTTGGAATAATGATCGGCTAAGGTGTTGCGCGTAATACGAAATAAAAATGGGGCGAAAGTTAATCCCCGCTCCTGGTAATTGGGTAAGGCGCGCCAGGCCCGCAGGAAAACTTCCTCGGTCAGGTCCTCCGCGTCCAATTGATTGCCGGTTCGCGCGAAAAGGAACTGAAAGATTCTGCGTGCATAGCGCTCGAAGATCTCCCCAAAAGCTTCAGCATCGCTATTCTGAGCGCGGCGAATTAGAACTGCATCGCTTACAGGATTAGAATCAGTCAATTCCACAAATCAATTCTAACCGAACCCTTCCACAATCGAAAACAGTATCACAGTACTTTGATACTATTTTCACTTTACAATCCTGCAATCTCTTCCAAATATCAGCAGACTCCACACTTCAGCGAAGCCATAACAATGTATTAGCTGCATAAAAAGGTACAACCTGGGCACGTTCAAACAATTTCTTTCCGCCACTGAATTGCACCAATAAATACACTTATATATACTAGTGCATAAGCAGGGACAAATGTCACGGATGTTGTAGGACATTTGTCCCTAACCTATATTAATCTGCACATTTACACTTACCTTGTCCAAATTAGGAGATTATTTTTATTACCGTGAGGAGAAGTCTATGACAGAAGAAAGCAGAACTAATATTTTGCAAAACAGCCGCCTGCTTGTTCTGGGGCTTGTGGCTGTCATCATCATCCTGGGACTCGCCCTGGTGGTCATGGCTATTGGCGGTGGTGCCACCCCGCAGGCCGATGAGCCAGTCAACGCCCTGGCCAACAGCAACGATGAATGTGTAGTTTGCCACGAGCGCAACACACCCGGCATCGTCCAACAGTACGGGCATAGCACCATGGCTGCCGCAGACGTATCCTGCTCCGACTGCCACGAAGTCGACGCGGACTATCCTGGCGCCATCGAGCATGAAGGCACCCACGTCCTCAACACCCCCACCACAGCCATGTGCCAGACTTGTCACGAAACCGAGGTTGCCCAATACAACCAGAGTCGTCACGGCCTGCCCGCTTACGTGGCTTATGCCGGTGCAACCGAGTTGTCTGACGAGTTGCTCGCCCAGTACGAGAACATCCCCGAGGGCAGCTTCAATCCAGACCGCTCACGCAACGCCATCCACGCTCTGGAAGGCCCGGACGTAACGCGCTTCACCTGTGAAGGCTGCCATGATATTGGTAAACCTGCTGCAGATGGCTCCGTAGGCGAATGCCAGCAATGCCACTTGCGCCACGAGTTCAGCCTGGAACAGGCCCGCAGACCCGAAACCTGTAATGCCTGCCACATCGGCCCCGACCATCCCCAATACGAGATTTACGTTTCATCACCCCACGGTATCGCTTACACCACCGGTAGCGATGACTGGAATTGGGATGCCGATCCCGGCACTCTGACCGTCGAGGACTTCCCTGCGCCAACTTGTGCCGTTTGCCACATCAGTGGCTTTGGCGGTACGGGCACAACGCATGATGTGGGAGATCGCCTGACCTGGTACCTTTTCGCTCCCGTCAGTGAACGCCGCCCCGCCTGGCAAGACAATAAAGGTCGCATGGTAAGTGTCTGCACTGAATGCCACAACCCTAACTTCATTGCTGATTTTTATGATGACGGCGACAAGCTGGTCGCTGCTATCAACGATTGGGTGCTGGAAAGCCGCGAGATCATCAAGCCGGCTCAAGACGCTGGTCTCTTGACCGATGCTCCCTTCGACCAACCCATCGACTTCACCTTCTTTGACCTCTGGCATCATTGGGGCCGCACGGCCAAGTTCGGCGCCTGGATGCAAAGCCCAGACTACAGCCAATGGCATGGCGCTTATGAAGTGCTGCGCGAGTTGGCCGTCCTGCAACACGAAGTCGATATTCTGCTTGAAGAAGCAGAAGCGACAGAGTAAACATGTATCATCTTGCTGCGGCTCTACCCGCCGTACGCCGGGTGCGTATCCCCCTGAGCCGCGATCAGCTCGTATTGCTGATCGCGGCCATCAATGAGCTGATCCTGGGCCTAGACGTTTTACTGGCCCATAACATCAGCGGCACGATTGTTCCCCGCGAGTGGATTCCCATTATCTTTGGCTTCATCGCGGGGGCCATTTTGCTCATTGCCGGACTGATCGCGCTGCGTAACCGTCGCATGGCCACCATCATGGCTTCTGTCGTGTTCCTCTCGAGCATGGTCGTCGGCTTACTAGGCTCGTATTTCCATTTTGTACGCGCTATCTTGCCATACGCACCCGCTGGCGAACGCATTGCCATTGACCTCTTCATCTTCGCTCCGCCCATCTTGGGTCCCTTGGCTTTCGCTGGTGTCGGTCTTTTAGGCCTCAGTGCTGCCTGGCTGGAAAAGCCCGCCGATAGCGGCACTCTCCAGTTGGGAGGCGGACGCAAACTCAAATTGCCTTACAGCAAAACCCGCGCCTACCTCTTCATTGTCAGCCTGGGCATTCTGGCTGCGCTCATCAGCAGTGTGCTGGACCATGCCCGCGGCGGCTTTGACAATCCCTGGTTTTGGCTGCCCACCCTGGTTGCCACCTTTGCCACTGTTGTCAGTTTTGGTCTCGGTTGGTTAGATCAGGAACAACGCACGCGCAACGACATATGGGTCTACATCGTTGCCATGTTACTGATGGCAGTGGTTGGTCTGATCGGAGCCTTACTCCACGTACAAACCAGCCTGACCAGTGACTTCCAATTCGTGGCCGAGCGTTTTCTACGAGGAGCACCTTTCCTGGCGCCTTTGCAGTTTGCAAACCTCGCTATGTTGGGTCTGGTCGTGTTACTGGATCCACAAGAAGAACAGGAATAAACTGCTTCATTCACATCAAAAGAGCCGCTCAAATGAGCGGCTCTTTTCTTTTATCTTGTCATTCCTCCCCCCTACAAATACACCGTACAGCCACCCTCCTCTAAATCCCCCACCCACTCTGGAACCTCATCCAGTTTGTTCCAGCGCAGGTCCAGCTTTTTCAAGGCAGGCAATCCGGCGACCCAATCAGGCAGCATCGTCAGGCGGTTCCCCCGCAGGTCAAGGAAACTTAGCTTCTCTAGCTCACCTAGAGCTTCGGGCAACTCTGGCAGTTGATTATTACGCAAGTCCAGATGCACAACACTCCTCAGCTTACCCAGAGCCCCAGGCAAACTTCGCAACTTGTTATTCATCGCATGCAGTTCATTGAGCTTCCCCAAATCACCAACAGCATCTGGCAAAGTGGTCAGTTGGTTGTTATAGATGCGCAACTCGCGCAGCTCTCCCAATTCCCCAACCCACTCCGGGACATCTGTAAACTGGTTGTGCGTAAAGTTGAGATAACGCAATTGCCCAAGATTGGCTAATGAAGCTGGCAATGCGCTCAACTGGTTATTGCTCAAGTACAGGAAGTGTTTCAAACTTTTGAGATCGCCCAGGGCCTCAGTCACTTCTATCAACGCATTATGCCCGGCATCCAGGATCTCCAGCTTTTCCAGGTTGCCAATGCTATCCGGCAGGGTCGTCAGGTCATTGGCATGGATGTAAAGCTCCCGCAATTGCTTTAGCTTTCCCAACTCCTCTGGCAATTCACCCAAGGGGTTCTCCCCAATGACCAGCTTCTGCAACCCCTTCATTTCCCACAACCACCCAGGCAAAACGTCGAATTGGTTGGCGCGCAGTGCCAACACCCTTAGATTCTCTAACTTACTCAAGCTATCCGGCAATGTCTTCAATTGGTTCTGGTCAATGTGCAGTTCTTCCAAATCGGATAACTCCTCCAACCAATCCGGCAATTCGTTTAGTTGATTATCATCCAGCACCAGCCTTGTAATCCCGCTGTTCTCTCTCAGCGATTCTGGGGTACTGGTCAGTCCTTGGTGGCTCAGGTCAATAGTCGTCACACTCTCTCCTTAGACAGCAACAAAATCATTTATCAGATTGTATACCCTGGTAGTAACATTTTGGAGCATTCATGAAAACTTATCAAAAAATCCTCGTCCTGTTGACCTTGACTTTTACTCTTCTGGCAGCCTGTGAGTCGCCCCGCGCCCGTAGCCTTGCTGCTTCTTCACCAGAAAGCGATACTAATTGGGATGCCGTCACTGCCGCCATTGATTCCTCCGAGTTGAATGACCTCACCGTGCTGGTCGGCACACATGATGGCATCGTCTTCTCCTATTCCAAGGGACGCTCAACCCCCGACACTGTTTACAAATTGGCCTCCTCCTCCAAATGGCTCAGCGCCGCTGCCATCATGCAATTGGTCGAGCAAGACATCCTTGCCCTTGATGACCACCCACAGGACCATATTCCCTGGTGGACAGACGCCCCCAACGACCCCCGCAGCCAGATAACCCTCCAACATCTACTCTCATTCACCTCCGGCTTCACTGGCCGCGTCTTCACCGTCAACTGTGCTGGCGACCCCGATGTCACTTTGGAGGAATGTGCAAAGGTCATGTATGAAGCCCAATTCGAATATGCTCCCGGTGAAACTTATTATTACAGCAACGCCCACTTGCACATCGCTGCCGTCATGGCCGAATACGCTACAGACCAGCCCTTTGCCACCATCTTTGATGAACAACTGGCCCAGCCGCTGGATTTGCAAGACACAGCCTTATTGCACCCCAGTGTACAGAATCCCCGTCCCGCGGGTGGCGGCGAAGGCACCGCCAATGAATACGCCACCTTTTTGCAGGCCCTGCTCGACCAAGAACTTCTGGCCGCTTCTTTTGATCTCATGGCAAAAGACTACGTTGGCTCAGAAACTGACATTATTTATTCCCCGCTCACCAACCAGGGTTACGAATGGCATTACGGCTTCGGCCAATGGCGCGAGTGTCTCTCTGCCACCTGGCAACCGCAATGTGACGAAGAGATCATAGTCTCCAGCGCTGGGGCTTTCGGCTTTTACCCTTACCTCAACGTCAACAAAGGCTATTATGTGGTCATCGCCCGCCAGGAACCCTTTGGCCTCTTCACTAATGCCAGCGGCCGCAGCGTGGAATTTGGTCTTACCCTCCGCCCCCTCATCGAAAGCGCTTTAGGTTTGGATTGAAATTGGGGAAGGCACGCCACCTCTTGTTATCTGTAAAGATTCACCGTCCTATGCAGCAGAACTCCCCAAGAACAGGACATAGGTGGTAAATTGTTGCATATCAACCATAATCTTTAGCTTCCGCGAGCCTGCCCAATATCAGCTACCAGGTTGCAATCAATCAAATCGCCAGTCGGTTCCCCCTCATAGGGTTCAAAAAACTTTAGCGATGTGAGCATATGCTGCCAGAGCCCAAACACAAGTTCATGAAGCCGACTTGAATTGATTTGATTTTCATCGTACGGTTCCGCGGTAATGGTATACGCCAGCCCTTGATAGGCAAAAAACATCATTCGCTTTGCGGAATTCTCTTCAACTGCACTGTATTGCACGGCTTCCTGCCCGGCAATGCTTACAATTTCCTGGATCAAGACGGTATCTTCACGAAAGTTGATTTGCCGATAGTCGCGGGCGATCTGCTCTGCACTTCGCCCGTTACTCTCTTCTACAAATATACCCAGCGCAGGGAAGCCCGTTTCCTGGCTACCAAAGGCTTCACCAATAAAAAACACTCCAGTTGGACGGACATGAGGAGTGTACCCATAAGGCAGTAGCAAACAATACCCGTAAGGGGGATATTTGAAGGCCACCAATTCATCATTGGACGGCAGACAACGTTCTTCATCCGTGAGTGTGGGTGTAGGCACAAAGACTGTATCTGTTGGAGTGGAAAACTCTGGAAGAATAGCCTCCGTGGGAGTTGGCTCGGATGGTATTGGCAAAAAACTACACGCCAGAGTAAACCATAGAATCAACGCAAATTTACGAAACATCAATTTCCTCCAGATCAGGCGATAATAATATCCTGTATCTTGATTTTATTAGTAGACGTTGTGCCGAGGAAAGATGTTCCCCAATCAAAAAAGCATTTGTGTTATTCTTTCCATTCGTGATTAAACCAAACTGCCTCGAAAATTACTGTTCATACTCCAACGCCGCCTGCACCGCTTCAAAAGCATCCACGATGCCATAGCCGTACACGTTGTTGCGCTCCCCATCATCCGCCCCACACAGGTCATTCGCCTGCTTATACTCTGCCGTATCGATCAGGATCTGCTCCGTCGCATCGATGTCGCCGATCAACTCCGGGTTAGCCGACCACATCAAAGCCACCACCCCTGCCACGTGCGGCCCTGCCATCGACGTCCCCGGGAAATAAGCATAAGAATTATTGGGGATGCTGGAATATACATTGTCCCCCGGCGCAGTGATGTCGGGTTTGAGATTACCGCTACCGTCAAATAACACTGGCCCGCGGCTGCTGAAGCCGGTGATCACACCGCTTTCATTGATCGCGCCCACCGAAAATGCCTGATCCGCGGTTGCAGGCACCCCAATTGTCGAGCAGGTAGGTCCGCTGTTGCCGGCAGACACCACCATCATCTGTCCTGCATTACGCAAATGCTCGATTGCGATCGGCATGGTGAAGCCGTCACACCCCTCTTCCGGCGGACAACCCCATGAGTTATTTGTCACGTGCGCCCCGCGTGTCACGTCCCCATCCGTGAAAGCATCCCCACCAATCGGGAAAGGCGCGAACAGAAACTCCATACAGGCGATGTAGTCCGACACGCGTCCCCGGTTGGTGGGCAGATTGCGGCAGGCAATCCAGTTAGCCCCCGGCGCCACACCGATGCCATCCTGGCCAATGCTGGTACCCAATGTATGGGTTCCGTGCCCCCCGGTATAAGCCGGAACCGGTGAACCCCAGCGCGGATCGAACCAGGTGTAGTCATGGTTACCCTCTGCACCCAGGTATTGTGAACGCACCGCCGGATGTTCCCAGTCCACACCCGAGTCAGCATTGCCCATGATGATGCCCTCACCCTCGATGCTAAGTTCCTCCCACACTCTGTCCGCATCGATGCGGTCGATGCCCCAGGGCAAGCCACCGAAAGGCGGTGATGGAGAAGCCGACACTTCATCCAATAAAGAACCGCTCCCAATGGGATGAATAGGCCGCACCAGGTAATCATTCAAAACGTAATCCACATCTGGATGGCTGGCGATCTGCCAGCGTGTAAACACATTTCCTCGCACGGCTATACTGTTCACCAGATAGTAGGGCGTGTACTCCACACCGCGTTCGTCCAGCCAGGCACGCAGCTCACTTTGCGTACTTGCTGCATGGGCCGTTAATTGCTGATACACTCCCCCCCTGCGTTCGTCATAATCTTCAATACTTTGCGCCGCAGAGCTATCTGCTTGCTCCTTCAGCACCACAATGATCGCTTCCGGCTGTAAACCCGGCTGCCCGACGAGGAAATATAAAGCCAAAACCACCAATGCGGTAAAGGCCAATATCGGTGCTGTAATCACCCCGCTCAGTTTCCCTAGTGGTTTGCGCGCCACCAATAACACGATTGCAACCAACCCCGATACCAACAACGCAATCACTACTGCCGCCGAATAGGGTAGCAACACCACATCCAGCATAAAATCAACTTCAACACCGTTGGTGAACGCCAGCCCCAGGCCATAGGTGACAGCCAACAGGTCAGTCACAGGCCACACACCCTCCCCGTTCTTCTCTTTTTGACTGATCGTGAACACGGTCCCGACTAATAAGCCCAACAACAGCCAACCGGTTCGCAGGAAGCCCAACTGCGCAGCGAAGTGATAGGGAGCCAGTACCGGCAACAACAACACCACGAACCACACATAGCCAATACTCAACCACGGTCGTCGCTTTGGCAAGTCGGGTTCGTAATGGAACAAAGCACTCACGATCAAAGCTGTGGCCATCCCAAAACCAATCCCGTTACCCAGTGCCACTACCAACTCCGTGAAACGCCCCAAAGCCCCAAACAGCACCCAGCCCACTGACAGCAACACCCCCACAGTCAGCGCTACCCAGCGCTGTGACCAGGGCATACCAACCCTGTGATAGCCACTCACGAAAAATATCATCAGGCCATAAACAATGGCAACCAGAGGCAAAATAAAATCCGGGATACCGGGGAAGGGTTGGCTGGCCTCAAAGGCTCCCACGATGCCTGTCACCAGCGTGTAACCTGCCAGTATGGCGAACATACGCGTGATCCCGCGCCACTTGTTATAGCGGCTTTGGTCCTTGGGCAAAAAGAAACCAATACCCGCCGGGATAGCAAACAATATAGCACTCAGCACTGTGCTACCGATAGCAGCAGCGATTCCAGGAACAAAGCCGAGCGTGAGATTGATCAGCCATTGCCCAAAGAAAAGCACACCGCAGAAAGCCACCAGCACCACCCCGGCCGTGGCGATTTGCCAGTTGTTGGCGTTATATGAGTTTGTGAGTTTGTTTTGGGTCGTAGTTTCGTCCATGGAGAAATTTTACCGCTTTCAGACGATTACCCCAGGAAATGTAGGGGCAGGTTTGAAACTCAACCCTATCTCAAATGAATTATTACCATCGCCGCCGCACAACCGCCAACGGCAGGAAAACCAACGCCCCGAGCATTCCAAAACAGCCCCCATCAAAAATGGACACGCTGACTTCACTATCCACCAGCACTGGCTCTTCTGCTGCCACCTGGCTTTCGCCGAGTGAGCCCTCTTCCTCAGGGGCCTCGAACTCCGGCACATCCACAGGCGGCACGTCTTCGTCGGCAGCCACAACTTCATAGGCCACACCGTCCGCCAGGGCGATGACACGATCACCCAGGGCAAAGGCTGCGGCCAGTTCTGGGCTGGCAGCTACCAGCTCAAAGTAGTCATCCGACAAGAATGCCACTCTGGTAGTCAGCATCTCGGGGTCGTAGGCGGTGTCGATCCACACGCCGTTATTGAACACGAAGGTGTGGGCCCCCACATTACGCACCACTTCATCTACGGTGATGCCTTCAACAATCATGGGCTCGTTTGACGGAGCTTCAGCATTGGACATGGCCCCTTGCTCGGCGGCTTCCTCAACCGCGTCCTGCCCGAAGGACGGCGCAGCGGGCATAGCTTCCATTTCATCCAAAGCCTCACCCGCAATACGGTCTTGCTCTTCCTGGCCGAGTGGGGCCGGTTCCGTCACCAGGTAGGAGGTGTAGGGCGTGACGATGCCATAGCGGATGCTCAGGCGCACCACCTGTTCGATGGTCTCCTCATCCGGCCCTTCCAGGCGGATTTGGTTGAGCAGATGGCCGATCTTACGCGTGGCCCACAGGCGCGGCAGGGTTTCAAAGACGTCCTTGCTACTGCGGCTGTCGCCTGCAAAGCGTTGTTCAGGGAAATCAAAGACCTGGGTCTGGCCGTTGACCACACCTTTTAATTCCACATCCACAAAACCGGCGCCCTTGTAACGACCCACCACGATAACCTGCGAACCGCTGAACAGGTCGGGCAGGGGGTTGGGGTACAGGTCGTAGACTGTGATGTTGCCGAAATTCAGTTGCAGGTCGGTCAAAACGGGTGTGCGAATCTTCTCGTAGAAAGCGGAAATGGTTTCGTCGAGGCGCTCGCCGGGCAGCACGTAGCCGCTGGTTCCGGCATGCGATTGGGCCAGTGAGTCCAAAAGGAAAGTGTCCACGTCAAAGCCCACACCAAAGGCGAACAGGCGCACGTTGGGGGTCACCGAACGCTCGAAGTTGGCCAGGATGCGGTCGGTTTCAGTGACGCCCTCGGTGGGCAGGCCGTCGGTCATGAAGATGACGTAGGTGGGCCGTTCATTATCGGCCATGTAGGCAGCCTCGGTGAGGGCGCGGTTGATATCGGTACTGCCGATGGCGAATTGTTCGTCCACCCAGCGCACGGCCTCATTGGCTTCCTCGGCGGGGCGCAACTCATCGGAATAGCTCTCGATGCCGGTGCTGAAAGTGATGATGTTGAAGCGGTCCTCATCGTTGAGGTTGCGCAGGATGAAGCGCAGGGCTTCCTGGGCCTGCTCGAATTTGCCGTCCCAGTCCATACTGCCGGATTTGTCCAGCACGAGGATGACGTCTTTGGGGAAAGCATCCGGCTCAACATCGGGGCGGGGGGCCAGCAGGGCCATGAAAAAGCCGTCTCCATCCTCATCGCTGGGGTCGCGGTAGCTCAACAGGTGGAAGGCCTCGGCCTCACCAATGGAGTAGTACAGCGCAAAATCGCTGTCGGGTTTGACGTCAAAATCCTCGTAGCCGGCGCGGATGTGGTTGGGGCTTTCGTTGACCACGTCGACGCGGTGTGTGGGTGAGTAGGCGGTGCGGATGCGTTCGTTGGAGCGCACGTCGACGCTGATGCTGACGTTTTCCAGCGGCTCCACGGAGAATTTCTCGGTGTTGAGGGGGTAGACGTATTTGACCAGGCCGCCCTCGGCGGTGAGGGGCTGGCTGTATTCGAGTTCGATGCGGCGTTCCCCGTCCGGGGGGATGGGGAAGATGGAGGCTTTGACGGCGCCCTGGCCCACGTATTCCAGCAGGGCGGGGTCGATCATCTGGCGGACGATCTCTTCGTAGGTGGCACGGGCTTCTTCGGCGCTGAGCACTTCGCCCTGCACGGGTTCGCCATCGATCCACAGGGTGACCTCGGTGACGGTGGCGTCGGTGGGGATGGGGAAGATGTAGGTGCCTTCGAGCTGCCAGTCGTTGGGGTTGTGGAAGACCTGGTCGACGCGGGTGACGGCGATCTGGTCCTGGATGGTGACGTTGACGCGGTGGTAGCGGATGTTAAGCTGCTCGATGGGGAATGGCTGGCAATCTTCCCAGGGCTGGCAGGGGATGGGCGGCTCGGGGATGATGATGCCATCGGCCAGGGCGGCTGTGGGCAGGGCCAGTGTGGCGAGCAGGATAAAGAGGGATATGGTGATAAGTTTTGAGCGGGGCATAGCGTTCTCCTATTGTGAGGCGATATGTTTAGAACGCTGTAGTTATGGAATTTGTTCCCTACGAAACAGCAAAGCTGTTTCGTTTAAGAGTTTACGGTCAAACTTGCAGTTTGCCTCCGTAAACTCTACGACGCATTAGTTAACCACCTAGTTAATGTACTTAATGTAGGGTATGTAGGGTGTTTGTAGGGGGTGGGTACTAGGACCGCCAGATGTGGGCTTGGGTGAACTCAAACGGCGTATGCGGGGGTTGTGAGGGGAAAAAGCTGCGAAAAAGGGTGAATTAATGTACCCGTATGTATGCTTAATGTACCTCGTGGATTCAAGCAGCAAGTGCAAAAAAGAGCGGTGTTTACCGCTCTTTTTTAAATCGGGGGGGTAAGAAATGTGGTGGGAGTGGGGAGCAATGGATCCCAGTACTGTTAAAAAACCCCGTTCGGGTTTCGGATGGCGCCTCCGGTCATCAAAGCATAGAAGCGCATGAATCCGTCAAGCGATTGAACTGCATCCCAGTGCTCAACAAGCTCTCCATCTTCGATCCTCCAAATATCTACGATATTCAATCCTTTCTTATCATTTCCGCGGTGTGCTTCTCGAAGCGTTGCATGTGAGTGCAAGATGACATAATCGCCATCCACAAATATGTGTTTCACATCATAGGTGAAGTCCGGATATGTTTTTAAAAATTGCTGGACATACCCAATCACACCATTGATGCCATCCGGGATGTTGCGGTTGTGCTGAAGGTAGGTTGTGTTGCCAAATCGTTCCTTGATGTAGTCGAAATCGTGGTTGTTCATGATGTGCTGAACAAAATCGACGACCAGGCTGGCGTTTTCCAATTCCTGGCTCGACCAATCGTCTTTCTTTAATGATTCGAAATCGATCTTCAAGGTGTTCATGTGTGTCTCCTTATGGTTAGCGCGCTAGACTGAGCGCTCAGTCAAGCAATATCAAAAAAAATTTTAGCTGGTGATGCCAGCCCAATAAATCTCAAAAGAACGAGTGATGTGTTTCGTGAGTGCTGTATCTGCCAGTTGGGAGGCAATGGCATAGTCTGTGGCGGCATCGCGTTGGGCGAAGGCAAGTTGCACAACAAATTTGACGGATACGTCGCGATAGAGCCCGGTTTCGATCGCTTCGGGAATCAAGGTGGATGCGAAAGACCATTCGTACCAGGAACGCTCCCTGGCATCGGAGCTCACGAAATCAGACATTTTGAGTTGCTGGAGCAAGCGATAACGAACTGGAAAGCGAACCCCCCAGGTGATATAGCGAAACCAGATGTGTTCAACGCGCTCTTTGACGGTTCCAGTTTCAGGGTATCCTTCTGCAATGGCAGCGGTGAGCTCTTGCTGCAACTGCAAAAACACTTCATCGATTAGGCCATTCTTCGACTTAAAATAATTGAACAGGGTTCCTGTCGAAATCTCGGCATTTTGAACGATCTTGGAAGTGGGGGTGTTCCAAAAACCGGACTCAGCAAACAACTCTATTGAAGCTTCGATAATTTGCGTGCGCGTGTCACTCATGCACGCTAGTATACTATTGACTGAGCGTTCAGTCAAGCATATATGATTGTATAAATCGAGGATGGCGTCCTATTCAAGGAGAAAGCGACGGATGTGGGGGTTGTTGAACAAGAAAAATGGGGAAAATGGGTGAATAATGTACCCGTATGCAGGCTTATTGTAGATTAGACGGTAAATTAATGATGGCTTCAACAAGTAGGTTTGACTCGCATATGGGAACTATTGTAGACTGAGTCGTGGGAGCACGGTGAATACATGGCGGATACAAAGAGACAACCCCTCAAAAAACTTGGCAAACTAAGTGTAGCCATCCTCGAACATCACGTTGATAAGGTGATCGGCGAGGATACAATTGATATTCTCAAGGCAGATTACAAGGAGAATGAGGCTCTGGTCGCTTCGCTGGCAAATGCCCAACAACGCTTCAGGGATGATTTTGATGATGACGAGATGTATCGCGTTTTCTTTGAGGACTTGTCTATTAAGAATTTACCTTCCCTAAACGCAGCATACAGAGCTTTTTATGCACGACCAACCAGCCCCGACTTGCCACGAGCGTTACAGGAATCACTTGTTCCTTATATTCGGGATGAACATCAAGAGCGATTGAATCAAGCTATTGCTGAATACATATTGTTCTTGAGGGAAGAGTTAGCTCAGGTTGATGAAACTTTTCGAGATAATGTTCACGCAATAGCAGGGATACGCTCTGAACAACTCTTGGAAGGTATTCTAAGTGAACTCCAAAAACAGTCGGGCTCATCCTTATCAAAAGAAAGTTTTTCTCAAAATGAGGAAAACACTAGAGTACAAGTACTCATAGAAGGAATTGATGAGTCAAAGTTTGATGACCTAAGACAACAAGCCCTTATTACGACCGTAGCCGCACTTACAAGCATATCCCCAGAGCAAGTCAAAATCCTTAGTGTGCAAAGTGGTAGTCTTATCGTTATCCTTTTGATGCCACATTTTGCAGCCGAAATATTAGTTCAGCTTGTTCAAAAGCGAGACGAACACTTAAAATCAATGAATGTTTCAGAAGCAAAAATAATTGGCGTAAATGACCAACCTCTATCATCTGACCAATCTATAACTCCCCAGCCACAAAGAACCTTAGGGGCAATTGCAACAGACGAAGAGCAACCTGAGAAGCTAGAAAACATTAATGAGATTCCCGGACCTGGCGCATTGCCCCAAGGCTCACGTATGGTCTTCCTGCGCAATAAAATCTTCACAGGACGCAAGAAAGACTTGAAAGCCCTGGCAAGATCCGTCTTTGGAGATCAAACCCCCACCCTAGTGACCCAAACCATCACAGGTATCGGCGGCATCGGCAAGACCCAACTGGCCGTGGAATTCTGCTATCGTTATGGCCGTCATTTCCGCGGGGTGCACTGGATCGATGCCGCGGCTATCCCCGTTGAAGAAGGCAAACAGCCTATCCCGCTGCTCAGTAAGATCGGAGCCGAGATCGCCCAATGCGGTGCGGCCATGCTGCTGCCGGATTGGCCACAGGAACAACCCGAGCAGGTAAAACGCACGCTGGAACACTGGTCACAAACAGGACCGAGACTGGTAGTGCTGGATAACCTGGAGGAGGTCAGGGCAGCGCAAGAGATAATGGAATTGCTCTCTCGTGGAGGCGATGTGCGTATCCTGATCACGGCCCGCAGGCAAGAGTGGCCAAAAGCATTGGTTGGCAAACCCTATCGCCTGGGCGTGTTCACCAAAACTGAGAGTAGAGAGTTCCTGAGAGAGTATCTCTTTGACAGGCAAGTGTATTCCCAAAAACAATTGGATGAATTGGCCGAGCATCTAGGGTATCTGCCGTTGGCCCTGGAACTGGCCGGGCGCTATCTGAGACGCATCAGGCAGGACATCCCCGCCTATGTGGAGAGCCTGGAAGAGATCATGGGCCACCCCTCGATGGACAACTGGAAACCAGAGGATGTAGTCAGCGCCACTGAGCATGACCTCAGCCTGCGAGCTACCTTCCTAGTAAGTTGGGAAGCTGTGAGTGATAAAACAGCACAATGGGTTTTCTGTCTATTAAGTTGGTGTGCAGCAAATGAGCCTGTACCACGCCAGTTGCTGCTTGACGCTGCAATTGTCAATGAAGAGCAATTGTCGGAAGCTCTGATGCTATTAGAAGATGTGGGATTGATCACTTATCCAAAAGGGGCATTAGACCCCGTTTTTCATCCTTTGGTTGGTGAGTTTGGGCGCGCTGAAAGTCGAGCATCTGCAGGCTTGGCTGATATTGGTCAGGTCGCGAAGACAATGATGAAGCTTGCAGTTACAACGCTTGAACACGGTTTACCCAATGAATTGAAGAAAATCAGCACCCACTTGGAAGTGATCGCCGGACATGCTGAAAGTGCGACGTTATCAATGGCCGGGTCTTTATGGAATAGCCAAGGATCGTATTTCCAGAAAATTGCTGATTTCAAGGGAGCTCAGGCGGTATTGGAACGTGCCCTGGACCTCGCTGAAGCCGCCTATGGTGCCGAGCATCCCAATGTAGCCAATAGTGTCAACAACCTAGGGACGGTGCTGAAGGAATTGGGCGATCTGCAAGGGGCGAAGGCCATGTTGGAACGCGCCCTGGCCATCGACGAAGCCGCCTATGGCCCCGAGCATCCTGAGGTAGCCACAGATGTCAACAATCTGGGGACGGTGCTGAAGGACTTGGGCGATCTGCAAGGGGCTAAGGCCATGTATGAACGCGCCCTGGCCATCTTGGAGAAACAGCTGGGTGAAGATCATCCGTACGTGGCAGCAACTGTCAACAACCTGGGGACGGTGTTGAAGGACCTGGGCGATCTGCAAGGGGCTAAGGCCATGTATGAACGCGCCCTGGCCATCGCTGAAGCTGCCTATGGCCCCGAGCACCCCAGTGTAGCCACAAATGTCAACAACCTAGGGAATTTGCTGCGGGAATTGGGCGATCTGCAAAGGGCGAAGTTCATGCTGGAACGCGCCCTGGCCATTTTTGAGATACAGCTAGGAAAAGATCACCCCAACGTGGCAACAACGGTCAACAACCTGGGGACGGTGCTGCAGGAATTGGGCAATCTGCGAGGGGCCCAGGCCATGTATGAACGCGCCCTGGACATCGATGAAGCTGCCTATGGTCCAGAGCATCCTGAGGTAGCCACAGATGTCAACAACCTGGGGACGGTGTTGAAGGAATTGGGCGATCTGCAAGGGGCGAAGGTCATGCTGGAACGTGCCCTGACCATCTTTAAAAAGCTCTTACCCGCGAATCATCCTAATATCCAGACCATCAAGGAAAATATTAAGAGTTTGGGTGATAGCTAATTGAAAGTATCATTGGCGGGTAAAACGGGCGCACGGCGGTATGCCCCTGACGTGATGCTGCGAATCTACTTACAGAGTTTGCAGAGCAAACTCCAACCGGTATATCTCCCAATGGTATAATGCCCAAATCACACCCTGAATTGGATACAATCGAGATATGTTAGAGAAAATAGCCGGAATCGAAGAGCGTTTCGAGGAAATCAACCGCGAGTTAGACGTAGATGCTGTGCATCTACTTATGGAGTTTGCTACGCAAACTCGTAGGGTAGGTAATTTTGGATTGGTGATGTTTGCGGGGGACGACAACCAGCGCACCGCCGAGCTATCGAAAGAGCGCTCCGAATAGTCTACTTTTTCCAATTTCTAATGAAGAAACTCCAAACAGTCATTTTCCATCCAATTATCGCGGCCCTATATCCAATTATTGCCCTTTTGGCATTCAATATTGACGAAACGCCAATCTCGTCAGCGTGGCGTGCGGTGCTATCATCGCTCGTTCTGATGAGTTTGGTGTGGTTTGTCAATTCCTTATTACTCAAAGACCGATCAAAAGCAGCCATCTTGACCAGCGCAATGTTGATCGTTCTTTTCGCATATGGGCACCTGAACGGATTCACAGTTACCTCATTCCGTTTATTCGGCCTCGACGTGCTTAGCCACCGCTACCTTCTGCCGATCAGTCTACTGTTGATGGTTGGCACATATTGGATGCTGGCCAAGCGCCTGGGTGATACAAGCAGCGCAAACAGTACCCTAAACTTAATCGGACTGCTCTTAATCGCGTTCCCTCTGTACCAGATCATCACATTTCAAATAACCCTCTATCAATCACAGCAAGCAACTCCCGCCATAAGTCTCAATGAGGATGTAATGCAGGAGAGTGCCCTGCCTGATATATACCTGATCATCCTGGATATGTATCCCCGGCAAGATTACCTGTTAGATGTGATGGAATACGATAATTCTGCATTTATCCAGCAGCTAAGAAATCAGGATTTCTATGTTGCAGATTGCACCCTGAGCAACTATTCGATCACACGGTTTTCCCTTACCGCGCTGCTAAATATGAACTACATTGACACCCTGATGCCAAATATTTCCGCGGATGCCCGTGAAAGGTCTTTAGTAGATCCCCTGCTCAAAAACAGCTTCGTGCGCCAGACCCTGGAAGAGTTAGGTTATCAGGTTGTGGCATTCCACACCGACTTCCCGGCCACCAGCTTGCAGGATGCTGATTTCTATTTTGAGAATGCAAACGATCTCGCCCAGATCACGGATGAGCAAGCAGCTATAGAGTCTGGCAGCCTGGAAGGGATAGAGGTTTCGCTAAGTGACAATCCTATAGGGAGTAGCTTCTTACGCCTGAATTTAAACAAATTTGAATGGCTACTTGTGCAAACAACGGCATTCCGTGTTATCCCCGATCTCTTTTTCAGGCTTGCCGATCCAGAAAAACCAAACCGCAGTTATCTCATCCATTTACGCCAGTATGAGCTAAACACCTTCATGCTAGATAAGCTCGATGACATTCCCGAAGAAATCGACAGCCCAAAGTTTGTTTTTTTTCACATCATTTCGCCGCATACGCCAGTTGTATTCACAGAAAATGGGGACTTTTCCCCCTTTATTGAAAACCCAGCCCCTGATGCGGATTCTTATGCTTTTACAGACGAATTTACTTATGTGCGGGCTTACAATGGTTTTACAGGCCAGATCACCTATATCAATAAACGTATGGGTGACTTTGTTCAAAACTTGCTTTCCGGAGATGCAGGCAAGCCTATCATTATTATTCAAGGAGATCATGGGCCTCCGGTCTTTTCACGCCCAGAGATTCAAGAAAACGAGGTATTGGCTGCGTACTATCTTCCAGATGGTGGTACAGAAGGTCTATATCCGAACATTTCTCCAGTAAATCTTTTCCGCCATATATTCAATCATTATTTTGGAACCAATTATGAATTTTTGGATGATCTAGCTTTTACTTCTGATTTTGAGAATTCTCCGTATGACTTTGAGAGAGTCCTTGAAGAATTTGATCATTGCAAAAACTAAATAGCTCAACAGCCAAAAGCTACAGCACCAACTGATTTCAATTTACTATCACCATGGTCCTCTGTTACCCAATGGTATAATGCCCAAATCACACCCTGAATTGGATACAATCGAGATATGTTAGAGAAACTTACCGGAATCGAAGAGCGTTTCGAGGAAATCAACCGCGAGTTAAATGAAGTGGGCGACGACTACAAACGCGCCGCCGAGCTATCTAAAGAGCGCTCCGACCTGGAACCGCTGATCAAGCTGGCCGGGGAATACCGCCAGGCGATGAACAACCTTGAGGAAGCCAAAGGGCTGCAAGGCTCTGAGGATGCTGAAATGGCCGAGCTGGCAGCTGCCGAGATCGAAGAACTGGAACCGAGCATCGAAGAGATGGAGAACCAGCTCAAAGGCATGCTGCTGCCCAAAGACCCGCGCGACGAAAAGAACGTGATCGTGGAGATCCGGGCGGGCACGGGCGGCGATGAGGCCGGGCTGTTCGCGGCAGATTTGTACCGCATGTACTCACGCTATGCCGAGCGGGAAGGCTGGCAGGCGGAGTTGATGTCGCAGAGCGATACGGGCGTGGGGGGCCTCAAGGAAGTGACCTTCCTACTGAAAGGCAAAGGGGCCTTCTCGCGGCTGAAGTACGAGTCGGGGGTACACCGTGTGCAGCGCGTGCCGACGACCGAGTCGCAGGGGCGCATCCACACCTCCACGGCCACGGTGGCCGTGCTGGCCGAGGTGGACGACGTGGAGATCAACATCCCCGACAGCGACATCAAGATGGACGTGTACAAATCGGCGGGGGCGGGCGGGCAGAGCGTGCAGAAGAACTCGACCGCCGTGCGCCTGACGCATCTGCCTACAGGTATCGTGGTGCAGTGCCAGGATGAACGCTCCCAACTGCAGAACCGCATGCGGGCGATGAGCATCATGAAAGCGCGGCTGTACGAAATCGCGGAGAATGAACGCCAGTCGGAGATCGACGAGACACGCAAGGCTCAGGTGGGCACGGGCGAACGCTCGGAGAAGATCCGCACCTACAATTTCCCGCAATCGCGCATCACCGACCACCGCGTGGGCTATACGGCCCATAACCTGAGCGGGGTGCTGGATGGGGAGATCGACGGCATGCTGGATGAGTTAGCCACGTATTACGAAGCCGAACGCCTGGCGGCAGCCGGGATGGACAACTGAGCGGGCCGTGAAGGCCATTAGCAAGCACCTGATCGTGTTGCTGGCCGTGGGCCTGGCGGGTTGCACGGCATTAGGAACACCTGTACCCACAGCGACATTACAGCCCACCCCTACCGAAGACCAGCTAGTGCTGGCCGAAGATACCTTAGTGACCTTCTTCGAACTGCTGAACGAGGGGGATTACGAGATCGCCATCCAATTGCAAGGTGGGCCGCCGGAGTTCATCGAAGAACTACAGATATTCAACCCCGACGTGGACCCGATGAATTTCGCGGGGCTGTTCAAATCTTCCTGTGAAACGCAGTTCCTGTGCCTGAAGGTCAAGCGAGTGGTGTCGGGGGAGCAGGTCTCGGAGGACGAGTTCCGTTTTGTGGTGGAGTTCGAGGGTGAAGACGGGGAGACCTTTTTCTACGGGCCGTGCTGTGGGGCTGACCCCACGGAGGAGCCACCCTTCTCCGAATTCGAGTACACGGTGGTGCGCATCAACGGGCGTCTGCGCGTGCTGCGTGGCCCGATCTACGTGCCGTAATGCCCCTGACGATAACCGAGGCTTTGCTACATGCACGGGAGGAGAAGCTGCCCGGCGATAGCCCGACGTTGGACGCGCAGGTGTTGCTAGCTGACGTAATGCGGCAGCAGCGAGCCTGGCTGCTGGCCCACCCTGAAGCAGAACTGATAAACAAACAAGAAGCCGATTGGGCGGACAAGCTGAAACGGTTGGCGAGTGGTGAACCGCTGCCCTACATCATCGGGCATTGGGAGTTCTTCGGTCTGGATTTCAAGGTTACGCCGGATGTACTGATACCGCGGCCAGAGACGGAGTTGTTAGTGGAGACGGCGCTGGGTTGGTTGAAAGAATATCCCGGCAAACGCAGGATCGTAGATGTGGGGACCGGTTCGGGCTGTATCGCGGTGTCGTTGGCGGTGAATGTTATTTCTAGCGGGCGCACATCGGTGCGCCCCTACACGAAGGCGTATTTCTCTCCAGAGATTGTTGCGGTTGATATTTCGGAGAAGGCGCTGGAAGTGGCACAGGAAAATGCAAAGGCTCACAAAGTTGATGAGCGTATTTATTTTGTGCAAAGCGATCTACTTGAGGCAGTTGAAGGCCCTTACGATTTGATCTGTGGCAACCTGCCGTATATCCCCAGCAGCAAGCTGCCTGCGCTGGAGGTCTACAAACACGAACCCAAGCTGGCGTTAGATGGCGGGGCGGAGGGTCTGGATTTGATCGAGCGGTTGCTGAAAGATGCGGGGCGGGTGCTAAATGCCGGGGGGTTGATGTTATTGGAGATCGAGGATGGGCAGAGGGAGAGCGCGTTGGGGTTGGCAGAAGAAGTTTTTTCGGGGGCGCAATCGGAGGTGTTGGCGGACCTGGCGGGTAAACCGCGGTTGTTGCGGATTCAAACATGACTGTCCAGCAGCTAGAAAACACAAAGCTAACACTAATAGACAGGATGATTTACTGATTGAGATTAGAGGGATTCCTCGCTCTTTCGCTACGCTCAATCACTCGGAATGACAGTTTATTCGATACAGGCGCACCTGAAAAAATTGGTCGAAGATTTTGAGCCTGGATTAAGCTGAACGTAGTATATTTAGGCTGTAGAGAACGGCTATATGCAAACCAAAGTACTTTCCGCATACACTCCCAACGCAATCAGCCATACGATCGACGTGTTGGCCAACGGCGGCGTGGTGGCCTTCCCTACGGACACGGTTTACGGGTTGGGGGCGCTGGCTTTCGACGTGGACGGCATCGACCGGCTGTACTTCATCAAGGGGCGCGACCAGGCTAAATCCATCGCTGTGCTGCTTAGCAAGATCGAAGAACTGGAACGACTAACGCCCGAACCCTCGGAAGAAATACTGCGTCTGGCCAATCGCTTCTGGCCGGGCCCGCTGACGATGGTGGTAGAACGCTCCCCGGATATGCCGGAGTCATTGTCGTCTTCGACCACCACTATCGGGCTGCGCATCCCCGACCACCCAGTGGCGTTGGATCTGCTAAACGCCAGCGGGCCAATGGCTGTGACCTCGGCGAACCTGTCGGGCGAGGATAATGCCAGCACGGCGGAAGAGGTGCTGAAACAGTTGGATGGACGCATTCACCTGGTTTTGGATGGGGGGCGGACGCCCGGCGGGGTGCCCTCGACGGTGGTGGACCTGACAACAAGCGAACTGAAGGTGCTGCGTGAGGGGCCGATCAAAGAAAAAGATATGCAGCTACGCACTGCCTGACTCTCATCAATTATTTATCCTCCGTTCATCCCCCGTTTATCTAGCTATCTATAATGAGGATTGAAAGATGCAATCTCCTCCTCACTCTAAAGCGCAGCTGTGACAGCCATAGCTGCGCTTTGGCGTTAAGTCTCTGTGTGTTTGCGCAGGATCAGAGACTGAAAATGTAATTGCCCACCCAGCCCCCCAAGATCGATGGGCTTGAAGCTGACTACTTCAAAAGTTTTGCCTACAACCGACTGGATAGCCTCATCCGTAAAGAAAGAAAAGAAGCGGGGCGGATCGTAGACATCCTCCTCCCAGACCCCCTCACTTGCATTACCACCGTATTGGCCCAGATAGAACAGACCATCAACCTTCAAGACCTTGCTGACCTGCTCCAAAGCCACCGGGAATTCGCTTTTGGGCAAATGCAGCAGGCAGTTGAGTGCAAAGGCCGCATCAAAGATTTCAGGGGAGAACTGTATGGCACACATATCCATGACCTGGGCATCCAGCCCTTTTTCACGGCAACTGGCTACATTCTCCGGGGAAAGGTCGATGCAGGTAACCTTGAGGCCTTGTTTTGCAAAGAAGATGCTGTCCTGCCCTGTGCCTGCCCCGATCTCCAGAAGGCTTGCTTTGCCCTCAGTCTGCAAAATCTTCAAGAAGCGGGCGCGGTCTTCTATCTTCCAGTCTTCGATGATGCGACTGTCGCGGGAGGCGACCTGTTTTGCGTAGGCGTCGCGCAGGTTATTTCTCAGGGTTTCGTCCATTGGTCTAATTCACAAATCTTTGATCAGTATATCAGGCCCATTAAAGTTGGGACACATGTACCCCTAAATTGAGTATTTTGCCCTCTTTTGTGGAAAGCAACACACAGGCATAATGACTGAAGTTATTGTGGAGGCAATGATGAATTTTCCGAGCAGCACACTTCTACTCATTGGAGCCATGGCCAGCTTCGGTGTAACCCTATTGCACATCCTGCTGGTCTTCCGCCCTCAACTCTACCGTTACTTTGGTGCCGACGAACTGGCAGATATGGTCGAGGATGGCTCTTCATTTACCGTGTTGGTTACGTTAGGTCTGGTAGTTATGTTCGCGGTATGGGGCATCTACGGCCTGTCTGGGGCGGGTGTTTTGGATCCCCTGCCGTTGCTGGATACTGTCCTCATCATCATCGGCGGTATTTACATCTTGCGCGGCGTGATGTTGCTCAATGACATGGTCAAGCTGGCACAGGGCACACGCCCCATACGTTTTGCCTTGCTATCTATAGGCGCGCTTTCTGCTGGATTGTTGCATTTATTCGGAACCCTAGCCTAAACTATCTAAGGAATCAGATCAGCCGGTACGCCATTGGGGAACAAAGCAACGATGGCTTCTTGAATGAGGCCAATACGGTTGCTAGGGTTGGGGTGGGTGCTAAAAAACTCTGGTGGCCTGGCTCCACTGCTGGCGGCATCCAGAATGCGCATAACTTCCACCATGGCATTGGGGTCATATCCAGCATCCGCCATAATTTGTACACCGAGGCCATCTGACTGCAACTCATCTTCTCGCCCAAATTTCATATTGACCAGTTGACCGATCAAGAGAGCGACTTGCGCCGTGGTCTGGGAATTAGGATTGTCCGGATCGTAGGTGGCGATAACAACTGCACCGGTTAGACCCTCGGTCAATTGAAGCTCGGCGATACGTTCGGCTCCGTGGCGGGCAATGACATGCACGATCTCATGGGCCAGCACGCCAGCCAACTGCCCTTCAGTCTCCAGCCGGTCGAACAAAGCACGGGTGATGAAGATCTGTCCACCGGGGAGCGCAAAGGCGTTTACCGTACGGGTATCGGCCAGCAAGTGAAACTCGAAAGGGTAACCGGAGCCGGAAGCAATACTGTTGCGCACCAGTTCCTGACCGACAATGTCCACGATCTCCTGCAACTCAGGGCTTGGGTCCAGCCCCCCGAACTGATGGGCCATCTCCGGTGCTGATTGCAACCCGAGGGCGATCTCCTGGTCCTGTGAGATGGTGATGTATTGATCTTCGCCGGTGATGGGGTTATAGACCTGCGAGCCAAAGAATGAAATGAGAGCAAAGGCCGCCATAGCCAAGGCGATGCCTATGCGCAGACAACCGCCACCCCCTCCACTTCTGCCGCGCCGTGGCCTCAGACGTTGCTGCACGCGCTGGCGGGTAGGTCTGGCGGGCACTCGGATGTAGCGAACTGGGCGTTGTCGTCTCATAAAAAAGTTATCAGGAAATAGTTATTGGGGATCAGGAATTCGTGTCCGTGGCTTCGGAATTTAGACTAACCAATGGTTCGTCATATTCGTCGAACAACTCGTACAGCCCCCCTGCCAAGGCCCCAAACAGGATATGGGCAAGCAATAACATCCAATTGCGCAGCGGGAAGACCCAGGGGAAAAAGAAAGATAGTGAAAAGAAATTTATGCCGTAGAGTGCAAGTCCCATCAGCGCCCCACCCAAAATGCCGACCAACAAGCCCCAGCGGTGAACCACGAGAGCGATCAGCATCCCGAAGCCCAGCGACAGGGCCAGATGCATGACCGTTGCGACCAAGGTGGTCACGAATGGCGAAACGCTACCGGCGGGGACCACTTCCGGCCCCAAAGGAATTGATGCCAGGATACGCAAAATCAGGCCAAGGTCACCCAGCGTGAGCCAGGGCAGCAACACTCCCGTTGCCAGGAATACCAGGCCACTGATCAGTCCGGCCCAGAGGGCGGCAGAAATATCAAGCGTGGGGCGAAGGTGGGATGACTGCATTTAATTGAATTTGTAGGATAAGTTTAGTAAAATTAAATCAATTAGAACTTACAAGCACGTAGGAAATTGATAATTCCCCATCATTATTGGGGGTTTTTGATTCTTTTAGGAAATCAAGTACAATTGTACTATGGGCTCGATATTTGACACCTAATGACTTTTAATCTTGGCCCTTATGAAGTAGGAGAAATGATCGGTTCAGGGGGAACCTCAACCGTTTACCGCGGCATTGACTCAAAAAACCAACGTGAAGTAGCCATAAAATTGTTGTCACCGGGGACTTTGGTGGATGATGATTGGAAAAAACGCATCCATCGCGAAATTGCCACAGTTATCAGTCTGGATCACCCGAACATCGTGCCCATCATCGATTCAGGCCAACAGGACGACCTGATCTACATCGTGATGCCATTTTATGAGAAGGACAGCCTGGAAACGCGACTGAAAGATAAGCGCCTGTCCCCCACGGAAGGGGCCAAGCTCTTTAATGACGTGGCCAGCGCCCTGGATTATGTACACGGCAAAGGCATCGTGCACCGCGACATCAAACCCGGCAACATCCTTTTCGACAATGAGGGCAATGCTTTACTGGCAGATTTTGGGCTGGTGCAGCTCCCCGATGCCTCGGTGAGTCTGACCGGCTCGGCCATTGTAGGCACGCCCAAATATATTTCGCCCGAGCAGGCGCGTGGGGATAAGATCGATGGGCGCTCCGACCAATATTCATTGGGTGTGATCCTGTACGAACTGTTGACCGGCGAAGTGCCCTTCTCCGCCGAGACACCCATCGGTGTGCTAATGAAACACATCACCGACCCCATGCCACCCCTGAGCCATTTGCGCCCCAATCTGGCCGGGCCGCTCGAGCAGGTCATTCTGAAGGCCACCGCCAAGAATCCGCAACATCGCTTTGAATCGGTAGGGGAATTTAACCAAACTTTCCAGGCAGCGCTCAAACATGCCATCAACCCAGATAAGAACCCGGCGCCAGAAATCCATTTACCGGATGACATCAGCGCCACGTACAGATTCCCAGAACTACAAAAGCAGCAGGCTTTAGAAGCCACGGCGCCACCCCCACAGAATCGCTGGCGGCGGTGGGCCGCGCTTGGAACGGCCATACTTATAGTAGCCCTGGCCTGCCCATTTGCTATCTCGGCAGCCTCAACGTTATTCGGCTCAACTGAAGGCCTCAGCGCAGCGGAAGCTACTGCATTGGACAGTACACTTGCGGCACTCTCTACCAAAGTGGCGGCGGGCGCAAGTGGAGATTTGGGCGAGGACGAAATCCAACTGATCGCCGTCCAAACGCTATCTGCAGAGGAGGGCGTGAGCGCCGAAGAGGTTGCGCAACTCGATGCCATCGTCAATCCTTCGGTCACTCCCACTCCAGGCACCGGAACTGCAGAGGCCACAAACCAGGCATCAGAGGCGACAGCAACTGAGGATAGTGGAGGGGCAGTCAACAGCCCGACGAGCGCCCCAGGTGGCAATGACAATCCAACGGATACGGCAGCGCCAACCAGCAGCGGGGATGGCAGCAGCAGCCCAACGGCCACAACAGCCCCACCGGATACGCCCGTTCCCAGTCCGACCGCAACGGATACCCAGGTAGTGCCGCCTACGGCTACCGAAACCCTGGTGCCTAGCGCTACCTTTACCAATACACCCACACAAACTCAGCTACCTACTGCGACTGAAGACGTTTGTAGCTTGTTGAGCCTGGGAAGCTTTTCTGTCAATAACAAGACCCTAAACTGGTCTTTGGTCAACAACAGCGGACAGACGGTGACCGTTGACAGTCTGACCTTCAATTGGCCGGGGTCCAATGGAAATCTAAAGGACGTTAAATTCGGTGCTGCGTTGATATGGACGACGGACAGCCCCCCACCCTCGTTGTCTTTTGGGAGCATTGGACAAAGCCTGGCCTCTTCCCAACAAAAAGCTTTTGTCATTAAATTCGTGAATTCTGCCGCATCATCTGGCTATTCAATTACCGTAAATTTGAGCAATGGTTGTCAGGTGATTGCATCGGAGTAATCTTATGGCTGATAAAAAAGACGATTCCAAGGGACTGGCAAATTTTATAAATTCGCTGGACCCCCACAGCTACGACCAGACTTTGTTAAACGACGACTGGTTAAATAGCCAACCAAAAGCACGCTTAATCGACGTCATCAAAGTGCTGGCGGCGCGCCAGAAGGCAGAATCCACGGCCAAAGTTAAACGTACCGATATACCGGTTGTGACCAAAGAAGAGCCTGCGATTGCTAATAAGCCCAAATTGGTCACCACCGAGCTCGTCGTACCTGCTGCACAGCGTGTGCTCTCCGAACAACCCGAAGCACAATGGGAATTGTTCTTGATACCTAAAGAAGAGGGGCATCGACCCTTGCAGATCAAGATACTGGACAATTTTACGGTGGGGCGCACCAAAGGCGGCAAGGCCACCGACCTGGACCTGACCCCGTTTGGCGCAGCGGAAAAGGGTGTTTCTGGCCAGCACGCCGCCATCCAGGTAGCAGCTGACGGCCTCTATCTGGTGGACCTGAGTAGCACCAACGGTACCTACTACCAGAACGAACGTGTGGAACTGGGCAACCCGGCCAAACTAACCGAGGGCGCAGTGATCGCCTTTGGCAAGCTGGTTTTTCTGGTGAGCAAGATCAAGAAGATGGGATAAGTACTTGAGTTCCTTATTTCAAGATTATCTAAGCGCCAGAGACTAAATCAAGGATCAGACTCTGCCGCATCGATACTCACTGTAGCGTCCGCCACGTAATCGACAACTGAAATCAAAGTATCCTCGAAACCTGACACCAACTTAACTATGACGAAAGCATCCGGGGTTGGATTTTCCTGACCTTGCAGCCAGGGTATCCATCCCCAGGAAACAAATTCAGAAATCATAATTTGGCCTGTGATGCCACAATTCTCCCGGCCGAAATCAACCGTCACACTCGGCCGCTCCTCTAACAGCGGCGTGCTTATGCGGGCATAGTAGCCCCCAGTGGCGGCGTCGACCAACGGCGTCTGGCCATCTACCAGTGGGGCCAATTCAATGTCGGAGGGTGTTTCAAGCAGCGTTAGTTCAATGTCACCTTCTTGCTTCACTAAGTTTGCCTCGGATGCATAAAGTAGCCTGCCCATGATCTCGAAGACAAAGGCGCCCCCCAGCTCGCCAGGGCCATAGGTTGGCTCGTCTTCCTCCTCGATGTTCACGCAGGTGAAACGGCCCTCAAAGTGGCCCACCCCGGACCCGCTGATGGAGCCGTCTGGCCATACATCGAATGAGCCTTCATAGACCACATCGCTGGTTTCCGTCACCATCGTATCGAACTTACTCACCGGGATATTGACATTAAGCGTCCAACTGCTTGGCTCAATGCCCTCGTCTTCGGCTGCAGCCTCTTCCAGTGGGACGGGCAAGGGTTCGGCAGCGGAGAATAAGGCGCAGGCGCTCAGCATGAGAGTGGTCAATAGGATGAATAGAAAGGGGAACTTTTTCGGGATCATCAGACGCTCCTTTGCATGGGTGAATATTTCCCAGCACTTCGTGGAACGCTGCTTGATTTGGAAGGTTAGCGTGTTGCGGCCAAGAGTGAACGAGTAACCTTAAATTGAGTAGAGTAGGATGGGCTCCTCCTCAAGAGCGAGTACATTATAGCGAGTTTTTCAGGAGAGAGAAAATTAAGGCTGTCCCCATCAGTCGTTTGAGTGTAACTTCTCCCCACACCACTCGCACTTCTCAGAGTCTTTTGCGATGGTGGCCTGGCAGTTGGGGCACTGAATGCGCTGGTCTGCATCCAGGGGTTGCAAAGTGTCCATGTTGCTGTCGGCCAAGTCTTGTATGCGGCGTTCGGAGGTCGAACCCAGGGCATCGCTCACGAAATCGGTGCGCAGCATATCCGGCCGTAATCCCGCTTGAGCAGCCTTCCAGACATCCGGCTTAGGGCCTTCGGGGCGCAAACCGCCCTGCAAACGCATATTCTCCAAAGCTTCTTTAAAATCTTCAGGATATTCGTCTTCCCCTAAGGGCTTGCTTTCGACATCCTCCGCAGCCTGACCAGCCGTTTGTGGCTCTTCAGGTTGCGGTGCCTCAATCGTTTCTTCCACTTCAGCTGAAGCTTGCTCAACATCAAGGCCCGGCTCAACTATTTGATCTTCTTCCGCACCCGCCTGCTCCACACGTAGCTCATTTCCCTCATCCACGGGTGCTTCTTCTACTGGCTCCAGGGCATGCATCCAGGCTTCATCCGCATCCTGGTCATCGGCTGATTGCAGTTCTTCGAACTCTGGTGCTGCATCGGGTGTTTCGCTTACTGCGGGTTGAATTGGCTCCTCAACATGCTCAGGCTCCAGTGGCTCCAACTCACCCACATTGCGGGGTTGTTGCGTAGGAAAGGCGCGCTGTACGTTGTCCAAGGGCGAACCGGTGTCCGGTTTCTTTTCTTCAACGGTCTCGGTTGGTGGGGGAGAATTTTCCTCGGCGGGTTCCGGTACTGGCGGCATTTCATCGCGTTTGCGATAGTACTCCGCCAAGGCATTCTGGTACTCTTCCGAGGCTTCCAGGGGCTGGCCGGGGGGCAGGGTGAGCACGGCGAATTGCCGGGCAGCTTCCATATGGTCTGGGTCGAGGTTGAGGATGTGGCGGTAGGCTTCGATCTTCTTGCGGGGGTCCAGCAAAACCTGGGCCAACATCCACCAGGCATCCACGTTGCGCGGTTCATCGCGCAAGAAGGCTACAAGCTCCTTTTGCGCGGTACTGCGTTCCCCCTGCTCACTCAAGCGTTTGATGCGTTCCAAGGGCCCCATCTCAATAACTTTACCTGATTTACACTCTCAAATCAAGGAAATTAACGTTCTGCAATATTACAAATATGATATTTCTATTTACTTCCCCCAAGTATTGCTTATATCAAATAGGGTTTGGGTATCGGTTGAAATCGCAAATCATGGTCGCCATATTCCTGGTTACTGATTACTAATTATTACTGCTTCCCAATTCACTGATCGGCCAGGTGGGGAGCGCATCAATATCTAAATCATCCACAAGCCCTTGCGAATAACGTAGGTAACCTGCCGCGCCGATCATGGCAGCGTTATCGGTACACAGATAGATCGCCGGCAAATGCACACGCCCTGCGGCCCCTTTGGTGATGGCCTGCCTCAGGGCACGGTTAGCCGACACCCCACCCGCTACAATGATCTCTTTGGCACCAAATTCCTGGGCTGCATAACGGGTTTTGGTTACCAGAACTTCCACGACTGCCTCTTGGAATGAGGCAGCCAGGTTGGCGACCGGCAACTCGGCATTCTTTTTCTTAGACTGCAAATTGCGCACGACGTGCAATACAGCGGTCTTCAAACCGGAAAATGAAAAATTCCAGGTATCGTCCAGCCAGGCCCGCGGGAATTTGAAGGCTTCGGGGTCGCCCTCAAGGCCCGCCTTTTGAATGGCCGGGCCACCCGGATAACCCAATTCCAGCAAACGGGCGACCTTATCAAAAGCCTCACCAGCAGCATCATCCAGGGTGCTACCCAGGCGCTCATAGGTCAGGTGGTCTTTGACCAGTACCAACTCCGTGTGCCCACCAGATACTAATAGAGCCAGCACCGGGAACTGCGGTGGTTCTTTTTCCTCCTCAGCCTCCAGGGGGTGCAGCCAGGCCGAATAGATATGCCCTTCCATATGGTTGACGCCGATCAGGGGTTTACCTGCACCGAGGGCAAGGCCCTTGGCCATGTTCAGCCCCACCACCAAAGAGCCGGGTAAACCAGGGCCACGTGTGGCAGCGATAGCATCCACATCGCTTAATTCAAGGTGGGCCTGCTGCAAGGCTTCCTGCACCACGGTATAGATGGTCTTGATATGCTCACGCGAAGCCACTTCAGGGAAAACCCCACCATACTTGGCGTGCAACTCGGCCTGGGTCGAAACTACATTAGAAAGGATGTAGCGGCCGTCTTGAATGACGGCGGCGGCAGTTTCATCGCAGGAGGTCTCAATGGCCAAAATGCGAGCGGAGGGGAGTTTTTTGTCAGCCATAGGATTTAATTGTAACCTAGTGTTCCGTCAATTCTGATTCGACGAGTTGCAATGATAAGAGACGGAACACTTTAAACTTTGTCAAAGGCAAACATAGGATGCAAGATTAGAAACCTTCTACTACAGCATATTACTAATTAGGGTTTTCAGCTTTGACAAAGCACTAGCTCACAAAGCATTCAACTCATCTAGCCAGTTGACTTGGGGTTGACGCTGCTGGGCAGGGGTTCGTCAATATCTTCCAGCGGGAGCTTGCCATTGTTCTTCCAGATGCGAGACCAGCCGATCAGGGTCAACACTATGGCGCTGAAACTGACAAGCCCCAATACAAGGAAGGTAGTTGGCAGGCCCCGTTGGTCGGCCAGTACACCCAAACCGGGCTCAATAAGCACCAGGAACAAACGAGCCAACAAGGCATCGACGGACAGGATGGTGGCGCGCACGCTTGAAGGCGAATGCTTGAGCACCAAGCTCTCCATCAAAGGACGGATAGCCGGTTCGGTGAAGGCGGCCAATCCAAAGAGGATAATGCCGGTTAAGTCCCCGAACAAGCCCAAAGACATGACCCCGATGAAGACCAGGAATGGTGCAAGGCGCAACCAGGTCCAGGCCCCAACCAGGTTGACGATGCGCCCCGCGGCAGCAGAGCCGATGGCACTCAAGATCTGTGAAATGCCCACAATGACCCCAATGGCAGCGATCGAAATGCCGATAGAAGCTGCAAAGGGTTGTAGAAACAATACAAGCACCACAATGGCCGATACCGGCATGAGACTGCTGTATAACAGGATGAAGCGCAGGTTGGGTTTACGTCGTACAGCGTCAGCTGTGATCTGAAGCGTGCGGCGGAACGTGAGCTTTTCCTTGGTATCCGGATCGCTTTCCTGGGGCGGTTCCTTGAGACGGAACAGGAAAGGCAGGCCCATGAAGGTCACGGCAGAATAGATATAGAAGGGGAATTCCAAATCCTGAGCACCCAACCAGCCCCCCAGGAAACTACTCAAGGCCACCGCGCTGAAATTGACCACCAGCAAACGCCCGCGCAATTTCGTATATTCTTCTTCCCTACCCAGTTGCAGCAGGGAATCGTAAAAGATAGCCTGCACCGCACCAGAGTTAAAGGTTATCCCAATGGCCCAAAGGGAGTTAGCGACCAAAATCAGCGGAAGTGTGGGAGCCCAGCCAAAGAGGATGGCAGAAATACCCACAACGACGGCGCCGATTATCAAGGAGATCTTGCGGCCAAATACATCGGCAACCGCGCCCGTAGGAACCTCGGCCAGCACGATCGTGGCCCAGAAAGCAATATCAGTAAAGGTAACCTGTGCCAGAGAGAGGCCGCGTACTTGCTGGAGGAACAGCACCCAGATCGGCAGGATCAGGATGAACTCAGTCAGGAAGGAATAGATAAACACCTTCGGGATGTTGCTCTCGTAGGATTGAGTCGGTAGTAAACGTATATATTTCATCATGCCAAAACTTCCTGTTTTAAACAAAAAGCCCCGGGCAAGCCGGGGCGATAAGATCGTGGTTATTCTTATGGACGTTAGCAAACGTCGCCGGGCTGGCAATAGGCGCGTGTATAGACGGCGCTGGGAACATCGCCCATGTTAATCACCGATTCGAACTTGGCTGCTTGCATAACGGGAGAAGCATACAAAATTTTGGGGCGCTTGTCAAGCATCAGAACTGATTTGCCAGTCGCGACCATGCCAAGCTATCCCGGTGACTAGGGAGTGACACCACCAGGCAAGGGTTCTTCAGCAAGTTCTTGAGGTCTCTCAGCTTCTTCATGAATACGCCAAACAGGCGACCAGCCAACTAAAGTTAATGCCACTGCACCAAAAGTAATCAGGCCCAATACCAGGAAGGTAATAGGCAAGCCTCTTAAGTCAGCCAGCACACCCAAACCCGGTTCGACGATCACAAGGGACAGACGGAAAAAGAGAGCAGACACGGAAAGGATGGTAGCGCGCACAGATTTTGGTGAGTTCTTCAACAGCAAGCTTTCGATCAGGGGGCGGATAGCAGGCTCAGCAACAATGGCGATGCCGAACAGCAAAATACCCGAGATACTCCCGGAAAAGCTCAAGAACAAAATGCCAACCAATATCAAGACCGGGGCAATGCGCAGCCAGTTCCAGGCACCCATGTGTAAGACCAGTCGTTCTGAAGCTGCTGAACCCAGGCCACGCAATAATTGAAGCACAGCAATGATGACACCAATGGTGAAAATGGAAATACCCAGAGAAGCAGCATAGGGCTGGAGGAATAGATCGACCACTACCGAAGCCGTCACCGGTATCAAGCTGCTGTAGAGCAGGATGTAGCGCAGATGCGGCTGACGACGTAGCGCTTCAACCGTGATCTGCAAGGTGCGACGGAAAGTGAGCTTTTGCAGGGTATCCGGATCGCTCTCCTGGGGCGGTTCCTCGAGGCGTAGCAAAAAGGGTAAACTCAGGAATGAGGCGGCGGAATAAAGGTAAAAGGGTAACCCAAGGTCAAACTCCCCCAGCCAGCCCCCCACGAAACTGCTCAAGGCAACAGCAGCGAAGCTCACTAACAGTAAACGCCCACGCAAGCCTGTAAACTCTTCCTCGCGGTCAAGTTGCACCAGCGAGTCATAAAAGATGGCCTGTACGGCCCCGGAGTTGAAGGTCATGCCGATGGCCCAAAGGGAGTTGGCGACCAGAATCAGGGCCAGGCTGGGAGCAGTACCAAAGAGAAAGACTGCAAAACCTACAACGATGGCCCCCATGATTATGGAGGCCTTGCGCCCAAACACATCTGCAATGGCGCCGGTAGGCACTTCGGCCAACACGATCGTGGCCCACAAGGCAATGTCGATTATCGTGACTTGGGACAGGGTTAAGCCTCGCTCCTGTTGAAGGAACAAGACCCAGATCGGCAAGACCAATATGAAGTCGGTCAGGAAGGAATAGACAAAGACCTTGGGGATGTTGCCTTTGTATGATCTTGAAAAAAGTAAACGTATGTATTTCATCATGATTATGCATCCTAAGTTTTAAACAAAAATGCCCCGGGCAAGCCGGGGCAACAAGAATCTCAGTACAGTAAATCTTATGGACGTTTGTGAACGTCCCCGGGCAGGCAATAAGCGCGTGAATAGAAGGCAACCGAAATGGTGTTGCCGGGAACTTTCCGTAGATTGGTCACTGAACCAAACTTAGCTGATTGCATAACGAGGTTAGGATACTGAATTAGAGGAAGTTTGTCAAGTTTTCGAGATGGGCAGCACTAGGTCATGCGGGTATTCGGCCAGCACTTCGATCTCTCCATCTTCCCTTACATACACGGTATCTTCAATACGCACGCCCATACCTTTCTCAGGATAGTACAAGCCAGGTTCGATGGTCACAACCACACCCGGTTTCAGCAAATTGCCTTTTCCGCGGGCGCTGGGTTGCTCGTGAACGTTGAGTCCCAGGCCATGCCCAATGCTATGCACGTAACCTTCCTGCGTACGCGGGTCGCTTTGGATGGTGGGATGACCCTGCTCTTCAAAAAGGTCACAAGTGCGTTTTTGTAAGAGGGGGAAGGGCGCATTGGCTTCAAGCCCGCCCATGATGTCATCAAAAACGAATTTGACGTCATCGTATAACTTCTGCTCAGCCTCGGGGGCATGGCCCAAACACCAGGTTCGCGTGAAATCGTAGTGATAGCCACCGCCTGGTTCCTGTAGAAAAATATCAAAGACGATGGTCTTGCCCAATTGTAAAAGGTCTTCCGGGTTACCCGTGCTGTGAGGCACTCCAGCATCGTGACCGATAGCAAAGATGACGCCGTGGGGATTCTCGACCCCCAACCCGGCCACCCAGGCACTGATTTTCTTTTTGATATCGCCAATGGTGAGCGGTTGGTCATCTGCTTTAACCAGGATACCGTCTTTGGCCTTGTGTTCTTGAAGGAAGCTGGCAACGCGATCTACCACTTCAACCGTAATCTGCCCCATACGGCGCATGCGTTCGGCCTCAGAGGCATCCTTGGTTTCCATGGCCTGCAACAACACAGACCTGCCCATCTCCCCAACGATCTCAATCTCCGGCATCAACTGCTGCAATGCAGTCAATACCGTGTACGATGGCCCTGCCTCAACCTTGCCGTATACAGCCATACGTCCAGATTCGATCCCAAGTTCAGACAACATTTGTTTATAGCGTTTGGCAGTGGCCTGGGCTGCATTCCCGTCGCTTTCTTTGAGTAATTCCTGATAGTTGTAGTCCATCAGATTGCGCGTCGGCAAACCGGTGCGCGCCGCCTCATCACGTTCCATGGGGCTATAGTAAAGTACGGCTTCCTCACCACGCTTTTTGATCAGTTCGCCATGTGTCATATGGGCCCCACCCGTCAAATAGAACATAGTGGGGTTGTGCTGTGCAGAGCCAGAAACCAGGATAGCATCCAGGTTGGCAGCTTGCATGAGGCTATCAATGTCAGATTTCATATCCAATTGCCTTAGAGTTTATTTATCACGATCATGTGTACATAATACAAATTAAAAATATGGTCAATTATGTCTTGCAAATCTAAAACCACACTGCTGCAACAAATACAGGAGAAATTATTGAAGCAAACGACTACATATCCACCACCAGTTTAATAAGATTTTAGAATAATAACATTGGGTAATCAAAAAACCGAATATCTGAGCAACCTCGCCAACATCCGCCAATGAAACAGTTCTTTGGCTTTACCTTGTCCAAGGGCAATATTCAGCACAATCTGATTAATGTTTTCATCCTTTGACATTGCCTTCATCAAACTATTCAGGGCAATAGCGTTGCCAAAAAAAAGGTCGCGGATGCGGGTGTTGGCAACAAACTGGTCCTGAAATTGTTCGCGTAAGAGAGCATCGTAACCACTCAAGGCTTCAGCAGAAAACTCGCCTTGCATAAATGCATCACAAATAAATTCGGCTGCGATCTGTGCTGACTCCAGAGAGTAGTCGATGCCTTCACCCGTCAGTGGGTTAACCAAACCAGCTGCCTCTCCCACTATTATGATCCTTTCATCATAAGTTCGGGCTGTTGAAAAATCCACACGCAATGGATAGCCTTTGACAGGACCACTCTGCCGGGCTCCTTTCAGCAAACTCTTCAAAGACGACGTTTGTAAGAATTTTTCGAGTGCAGTTTGGGAGGTCTTTGGCATTTTGTGGGCATTTGCACCAACACGGAAAAAACCAGCGCCAATATTGGCTGAGGATGAAGAAACTGGGAAAATCCAATTGTATGCTGGTAATACGATGTCGTCATAGCGGAAAATTAGGCGCTGTGGCAGGTTTTGAATATCCTTATAATACACGCGTGATGCCAACATGGTTTGAGGCTGTTCTTCTAGTATCCCCAACTGTAGCAATAATTTCGAACTCGCTCCTGTGGCAATCACAAGAAGTTGGGCCTGGAAGGCAATTTGTTTGCCTTTTCGCCTTCCTTGCACTGTGACCTTGCCAGCTTCGATCTCTACACCAGTGACATGTACGCCCTGCTCGCTGGTCACTCCACTTTCTAAGGTCCGCTGAAAAAGCAGATTATCCAATTCAAAGCGAGGCACAATGCGGGTTTCCGAACTCAGACCCGCATGTTTCGGGATATGGGCATGTACACTGCGGCCATTGGGCGCCACAAATTCCACCTCTTGGCTTGCGGCACCATACTGGCGCAATCTAGTCTTCAAACCCATCTCATCGATGACTGCCAAAGCCCTGGGGCTTAAAGCGTCACCACAAGTTTTATCGCGGGGGAATTCAGCTTTATCCAATAAGAGAACGTCAAGGCCACCCTGTGCTAAAAAGTGCGCTGTCGCGGAACCTCCCGGGCCTGCCCCCACTATGACAACGTCGTACATGACACTCATGGTAGATCAAACCTCTAAAAGGACAAGATGATATTAAGAAGCCTCCCAGCAAATGCTGAGAGGCTTTTATTGTAATACAAGCTTTTGAGCTTCTAATTTGTTTCTGGCTCTAGCTCCTGCACGATCTGCACGACCTCAGTGCGAGACAATTTCTCATCGCCGCGGGCCAGCGCTTCTAGTGTGGCATAAGCCAGCGCACGCGGCACACTCACGAAATCGACGAAGGCCGACTCGGGCAAGCTCTTGGCATAGGCATCAAATTCATCGAGGTTTTGGCGGGCATAAGCATGCATTTTTTCATTGTCCCAGCCATCTGGATAGAAGTCCACACCGCGCTCCAGGTCTTCCTCGCGATTGCGCAGGATGTTAACCAGTTGCAGGCCACGTCCAAATTGAATGCCACGGCTGCGGTTGATCTGTACTTTCTCGAACCAACCGAAGAGATCACAAAGCATCAAACCTACTGCCCCGGCCACACCATAGGTGTAGCGGTCCAGGTCTGCCTGGGTCACCACTTTGAAGCCACTGATAGCCCAATGCGCCATGCGGTCGGCCATAGAAGACGTGGCTTCCCATACGCGCGGAGCGATGAAACGGGGCGCGTAACAGGCCCATTCGCCAATGCGCACAGTGACTTCCGGGAGGGTTTCTTTTGCGCGATCAAAGATAGAAGCCAGATGGTCATGCGCGAAGCTTTCGACGTGAGTTTGGGCTTGTAAGGCCAGGCTGATGTCATTCAGCAATTGAGCTTTGACATCACCGGCGATGTCGGGGTGGTCCTCGACTTCATCAATAGCACGCATGCATAAATAGCCGGAGGCCACGGCTTCTTGCAGGCCTTCCGGTAAACGCGCAACGGGAATGTAAAAAGTTCGGCTGGTCTCTTCAAGGACGCGCAAGGCATCGTTAGCTTGGGTCATGCATCACCCTTTTGGTGTGGAATAAGGTCTATCTTATCGTTAAACACACTATCGCGGAAATAGTGACAATTACCTAAAGAAACCCTCTTACTGCTGGGAAAGTACATTTTGCAAACCCACCAACAAAGCACCCTCCTGCTCCGGCAAAACTGTGCGCGGGTCGAGCAGCATACGGTCATTTTGCAAGCGCACGATGATGGGCGGGTGTTGTTGGCGCAGATGAGCAAAGACCTGGTCAGCACGTTTAACGTCTAAAGCCAGCAAATAAGTAGGCATGGTTTCACCGGGCAAACTGCCGCCCCCCACGGTCGACTCACCCTCTACGACCTCGCCTTGTCCCAATTTCTGACGCCACTTCTCGGCGCGCGCTTTGAGCAATTCGGCTGAGGTCGAGATCATGCGCCAAACAGGCACTTCGCGTTCTGCTTCGTCTACCAGGTAATGCATTAGTGTGGCCGATAGGGCCGCATAGGACATCTTATCGGAGCGCAAGGCGCGTGCCAGTGGGTGTTTCTTGAGTTTACTGACGAATTTCCACTTACCTACGATAATGCCAGCCTGAGGCCCGCCCAATAATTTGTCACCTGAGAAACACACCAGGTCTACTCCCGCGTGCAGGGCATCTTGCACAGTGGGTTCGTAATCCAAACCAAAGCGGCTGGTATCGAGTAAAGTACCGGAACCGAGGTCATCCACTAGAGGTATCTTGGCTTTGCGCGCCAGGGTAGCCAATTCAGTAAGAGTGGGTTCGCCGGTAAAACCTTCCAAGCGGAAATTGGAACGGTGGGCACGCAGGATGAGCTTGATGGGATGCTCGTCGATGGCCTTAGCGTAATCTTCGAGATGTACGCGATTGGTGGCCCCAATCTCTTCCAATATTGCACCGGATTGTTTCATGATCTCGGGGATACGGAAGCCACCACCGATCTCGATAAGCTGGGTACGGCTGATAAGGACACGACGGCGTTTGGATAATGCTGCCAGGATAAGCAATAGGGCGGCGGCATTGTTATTGACCACCAGGGCCGCTTCCGCTCCTGTTAGTTTTTTAAGCAGTTCTTCGGCATGTTCATAGCGCGAGCCGCGCTGGCCTTTGATGACGTCGTATTCCAGATTGGAATAACCCTGAGACACACCTTGCATAGCATGCACGGCTGCACGGCTGAGGGGAGCCCGCCCCAGATTGGTATGCACGATGACGCCACTGGCATTTATTACAGGCAGCAAGGTGGGGAAGGCCCAATCTTTAAGGCGCTCGTGGGCTGAGTTCAACAACTGGTCTGGGGCAGGGATGGTGGCTTCAGGCCTGTCGAGGTACTCACTACGCACTTCGCCGAGCACCTCCCGAATTGCTTCCAGAGCCAGGGGACGGCCGTATTGCGCGATCAACTCAGCTGCTTCCTGTGTATGGAGCAGTTTGTCAATGGAGGGGAGATTGCGCAAGTAAGTTTCGGTCATTTAGTTCACCACAGAGGCACTGAGATTACATAAGGCTTTTCTAGTAGTCCTTTGTTTTTCCATCTGCGTTCATCTGTATTTATCAGTAGTTGCTTCACTCTTTCCTGAACTGGCTACGTTCCCACAAGCGCAGCAACATCTCTATACTCAAGAAACCGGCAAACAGGATCACGGCCAACGAAGAATTGAACACGCGCCCGTATTGCAACCAGGCTAGTGTAGTCCCGAAGATACCCACCCACAATGCCTGCCGCACGATCACGTTCTGTGTAGCGGGTGGTTTACTGGGAAAGCGATGATTCAGGAAAGCCGTGGCGGGCAAAGCAATGCCCGTCAGGGCACACACGATGAAGAAAAAGAACAGCCAGCGTGGCCCTAGCGTGGGCAGCGCAAAATTGAAGACCAAGAACAAGCCGCCAATCCCCAAAAAGGCCAACACAATGGCTAAGGGGAAAAAAGCTACCGGAGGCGGTGTACGCGTGGACATATTGGCGTGATTATATCGTAAGGGCAAAATGACGGGATTACAGAGGAGAAAGGATTTGCAAAGAAGGAATTGGTAACTAGTAATCAGAAAACAGAGCGTCGCAAGGATAGCATATACTCTAGGATGTCTAGATTTAGTTGAACGGAGGAGAGTCTATGACCCTATTCATCATCCGCGTGTTCATGTTCACTATATTGCCCGTGTTAGCGGCTGCCCTGGTGGTCAGGTTTGACGCGCATGCCGACACCCGCAAGAAAAAACTGGAAATATACTTGCTCTATCTTTTCGGTCTGGGGGTGGCTGGCAGTGGTATCAGCGGCTGGTTTGGGCATTTATTCCTTTCAGATATCGTAGCTGAAGGCATCGGCTGGGAGCCAGGCAGCCCCTTCCAGCTTGAAATGGGTTTTGCTAACCTGGCACTGGGCGTTTTGGGCTTGATTGCCACAGCACGGAGAGACGGATTCCGCGAAGCTACAGTTGTAGCCGTGACAGTCATTGGTGTGGGTGCGACTATCGTGCATTTAATCGATATTGCTGAAACAGGCAACTTAGCCCCCGGCAACACCATCCAGAACATCGCCAACCTGGCCAGACCAGCACTGCTTATTTTCTTTTTGCGCGCCAGCCGCAAGGCTGAAGATGCTGAACCAATGGACGGCAGATGGTACGTGACTCACGGCCAGGCTGTCGGTTGGCTGACTTCCCTGGCGACCACCGGTTTTGGGGTCGGTTTCGCATTTGGTGCACCAGCGGCAGGTGTCACTCTTGGAATTCTGGCTGGCGCTATATTTGTGTGGATCAGCCTTCAGCGGTTACGCGCCATGCCGTCGTAAAACTGTCCCAATGTACAGGCCAGAATTGTTCGTTTGAGCCTGATTTAGATTTTTATATTCGTCAATAATCAAAAAGAAAGGGAACCCTATCATGTCAGATGCACCTGAACGCCTACCCGCCCTGGACCCAGAACTCAGCCGGGCTTTTGTCATAGCTGCTCACAGCGATCTGGAGAAAGTACAGAGTATGCTGGCCGAAGAACCCAGGCTGGTCAACGCCACCATCGATTGGGGCGGTGGCGACTTTGAAAGCGCCATTGGGGGAGCGGCGCACACTGGCGGTAAAGCTATTGCTGAGTTTTTACTTGCCAACGGCGCACGCATGGACCTGCCCGTGGCCGTCATGCTAAACAAGCTGGAGGTGGTCAAGGCCATCGTAGCAGCCTTTCCGGGTTCACATAAGGTATCGGGGGCACATGGCATTCCGCTCAGCGTGCATGCCCGGCAGGGAAACGCTCAGGAGGTATTGGCTTATTTAGAATCCTTAGATTAAAAATGCTGCTCTTTTACAAGCAGAATACCTTCTTCTCCGACCAATTTCTTGACAAGCTTCTGCAGACATGATAAATTGTGCGGGTTGCAAGAACGTTGCAACCAAATTTTGAAAGGAGTGGCGCATTTGATGAACAGCCTGATTGACAGCAACAAGCTTCGCATCTGCATTCCCGCTTTCGGTAGCGGCGATGCCAGCGTGCCTTCGCGTAATGCGCCTACTGACCGGAGTTAGGTCTCTTTCAAGACGATCAGTCAACTTCGACCACGGGCGATAACGCAAACCCGTGGTCGTTTTTTATTAAACACCTTCATACGCCACCTTTCGGCCACGGGAGTCTCAGACCTCGTGGCCGTATTTTGTTTCGAGGTTTACCTCGAAGCTCGAGGAGGTAGCAAGATGAAATCGAATAATGCAATTGTAGTCAATAACATTCATAAGACCTTTGGTAAACCAGGGCAGGCAAGCTGGTGGCAGGGTTTGTTCACACACAACAAGAGCAATGGCAGTGTCAATGGCAAGTCCAGTAAACAGAAAGGTAAAAAGGTGTTGGTAACCGCCGTTGACCATGTCAGCTTTGAAGTGCGTGAAGGTGAGATCTTTGGGGTACTGGGCCCTAACGGTTCCGGAAAATCCACTCTCATCCGCCTGATGGCCACGCTGCTGCTGCCAGACGAAGGCCACATCACTGTGTTTGGACACGACGTGGTGGAAGATGCCTTGCAAGCCCAGGCGCTGATCAACCGGGTCTCAGTGGAGGCCAGCTTCTTCAAGAAGCTCTCCCCCATGGAGAACCTGATCTATGGCGCTCGCCTGTACGGTATGGATGGCAGACGCAGCCGCAAACTGATCGTGGAGATTCTGCACCGTTTGGGATTGGAAGATCGTTCGATCTATCGCCCGATGGAAGAGATGTCACGCGGCATGCAGCAAAAAGTGGCTATCGCCCGTGCACTGCTTTCCCGCCCGCGCATCCTGCTGTTGGACGAGCCGACTACCGGCCTCGACCCCCGCTCAAAGCGTGAGGTGCAGGCCGTGGTGCGTGAGTTGCAGGAAGAAGATGGCACCACCATCATCTTGACGACGCACGATATGGCCGAGGCCGATGACCTGTGCGACCGCGTCGCCATCATCGACAAGGGCAAGATCGTATCGTTGGATACACCGGAAGGCCTGAAGAAATTAGTACCCCAGATGAACGGCCATGCGCCGACCCTGGAAGACGTGTTCATGGAACTGACCGGACGTGCCTTGAAAGAGGACGAAGATGAAGCTGCCCCTGTCGGGGCTTAGGGCCAAGCTACGCTTGGCCAACCACTGCGAGATTTTCGCATAGAGGAGTTTTTTATGGCAACAGCAATCCAACATCAAATAAGAGCCGGGTACGGCTTCATGGAACGCAACGTCAACCTGGTCAAGCGTTACTGGGCCTGGGAGATCGTGTGGATGGTGTACTCCATCGCCAACAGCCTGTCTGTAAGTTACATCGGGCTGGGCATGGAGGTCATCGCCGGCGCAAGTGCCAACGTGGATGGCCGTGTATTAGTCCTCTACCTGGTTATTGGCACGCTGGTGTGGCGCTATCTGTCAATCATCTTCATCTGGATAACAGAGTTGATCAGCATTGAACGCTGGGAAGGCACCATCGAATACACCCTGATGGCCCCCATCCGCCGCATCACGCACATGACCGGCCAAACGGTATTCGCGGTGTTGTACAGCCTGCTGTTCACAGCCGTGGTGCTGCTGGTGACGGTGCTGCTCTTCGAGATCGACATGAGCCAGGCCAACCTGTTTGGTGGCACGGTCATGCTCATCGCCGGGAGCTTCTCCTTTATCGGCATCAGCATCATGGCTTCGGTGTTGCCGCTCATCTTCCCGGAGCGTGGATCCCAGATGACGCACATCGTGATCGCAGTCATGCTGCTGGTCTCAGGCGTGTACTATCCCGTATCCGTACTGCCAGTAGCTTTACAGACACTGGCTGTTTTCAGCCCGGCCACATATGTATTAGACGGCGTTCGGCTGGCCCTTTTAGAAGGGGCCAACACCCTGGTTTTATGGCCGCAGATCTGGCCACTGCTCATTATGGGCGTGGTGGCCGTGCCCCTCGGGCTATGGGTCTTCAACCAGGCCGAACGCTACGCCAAGCGAGCTGGAAAATTGGCCCGCAATGGCTAAGGCGCAAACCCGCACAACGCTGATCTTGGAGGAGGTTCAAGATGTACTTCAATCAGCACGCACTCGGGTTCGCACGACAGGCTTTGTTCTTGAACGAAGCCCTGCAGTTGACAAAGGATAACAAAAACAAGAGGTATCACATGAGCCAGCAAGATATACAGTTCGACGAACAATTGCGTCCAGCTTTGCTGGTTGAGAAACAGCGCCTGGATACGCTAGCAGGCAAACGCCTGCAACAGGCCAAGGCTGAACTTCTGAGGCAGGCCGGTGCAGAGATCATTTCAAGCGTTTCTCAGATCAACCAGGCCGCCCCTAAGGACGAAGTTCGTCTAGCAAACCATCCTGGTGAGAGCGCCCTGCAAAAGCAGGCCAGCCAGCAGATCATGCAGGCAGCCAAGGGCGACTCGCCGGACACGCTGCCACACAAGGTTCGTAAGGCAGCAAAAGAAAAATAAACATTTGTCGTAGGGGTGGCGCATGCGCCACCCCTACTAAAGAAGATTAGAGGAGCTACAGAAATGACCGAGAAAACGCTCGATAAACAATACATTGAAATCAATGATACCCCTCAGGTAGAGGGTTTAGCGTTCCGCAAGTTCCGCGGCGAAGCCGACTATCCGGAGATGGTTGAATTGGTCAATGCCGCCAATCGCTTTGATGAAGTCGATGAGCAGGACAACCTGGAAGACTTCAGCCACAGCTACAACAACCTGAAGAACTGCGACCCGGACAAAGACATCCTGATCGCTGAGGTTGATGGCCAGATGGCAGCTTATGCCCGTGTGTGGTGGCGCGACATCAAAGATGATGGGCGCGTGTACTACACCTACGGCAGGGTGCACCCCGACTATCGCCGCCAGGGCATCGGCACGGCCATGCTCAAGCACAATGAAGCTCGTGTTAAAACCATCGCCGCCGAACATGCTTACGATGGCCCGCGTTCTCTGGATAGCTGGTATGCAGACACCGAAACAGGCACGATTGCCATGCTGGAGAAGTTTGGCTATAAACCCCAGCGTTACTTCTTTGAGATGACGCGTGACCTTAGCCAGCCCATCGAAGAACGCCCCATGCCGGAGGGCATCGAAACCCGCCCTTCCACGAAGGAACAATATCGTCAGATATGGGACGGCCTGGAGGAAGCTTTCCGCGACCACTGGGGCCACCCCGAAGACTTTGGCGATGACGACTTCAAACGCTGGGCCGAACATCCCAGGCACAAACCTGAACTGTGGAAGGTTGGCTGGGAAGGCGATGAAGTGGCCGGAATGGTGCTCAATGAGGTTTTCGAAGAAGAAAACAAGCTTTTGGGACGCTTATGGGGGTGGACCGATCCGATCTGTGTCCGTCGCCCATGGCGCAAACGTGGGCTGGCAAAGGCCCTCATAACAGAGTCCTTGGTGCTGTTCAAAGACATGGGCATGAGCCACGCCGCTTTGGGTGTGGACACCCAGAACCCACTGGGAGCGCTCGGCCTTTACGAAAGCCTGGGCTTCAAGACCGTCAAAGAGTGGCTATCCGTTCGCAAGCCTATGGATTAACTATAAAAGGACAGGGCAATATGCCCTGTCCTTCACTTTTCAATTTCAGGATAATGAAATGACTGACCAAGTTATCGACACACAATATATCGAACTGACTGACGTCCCGGATATCGAAGGGCTTTCCTTCCGTATGTTCCGCGGCGAGCCAGACTACCAGGTGATGCACAACCTCATCAATGCCACCAAGGACGCGGATGACATCCAACGTTCGGAAACCGTGGAGGACATCCGGCGCAACTACAAGTACCTGAACAATTGCGATCCTGACAAAGACATGATCTTTGCCGAGATCGACAATGAGCCGGTTGCGTATGGCCGTGTGTGGTGGGAAAAGGAATTTGAGGGGCCGTACACCTATTCCAGTTTTGTATTCCTGGTGCCGGAGTGGCGACGCAAAGGCATTGGCACAGCCATGCTGCGGTATCAGGAAAAGAGCATGCGTGAGATCGCAGAGGAGAACAACCATCCTTTAGATGAAGCCAGGTTCTATCAGACATGGGCCGATGACCCAGAAGAAGGAAAAAAGGCCTTGCTGTCGAATGCCGGTTATAAGCCTGTACGCTACTTCTTTGAGATGACACGCCCCACCAAGGATCCAATCCCCGACGCTCCGCTGCCCGAAGGGTTGGTGGTGCGTCCCGTCAGGGAAGATGAATACCGCAAGGTTTTAGATGCTGAAAACCGGGCCTTTGAAGACCACTGGGGCCACACGCCCTTGACAGAGAAGGACTTTGAAAGTTGGCAACAAGAACCGAAGTTCAATCCGGCTCTATGGAAGGTGGCCTGGGATGGTGATGAGATCGCCGGGATGGTGCTCAACTTCGTGAATGAAAAAGAGAACGAGGAATATGAGCGTAAAAGGGGCTGGACGGAGGACATCTCCGTGCAACGCCCCTGGCGCAAACGCGGCGTGGCTAAGGCCCTGATCGCCCAGAGCATTCAGATGTTCCGCGAGATGGGTATGGATCACACTGCCCTGGGCGTGGATGCTGAAAACCCCAGCGGTGCACTGGGCTTATACGAGTACATGGGTTACAAAACCGTGAAGCAAATGGCGGTATACCGCAAGGAAATGGAATAAAGTTAGCTGGGTTCTGCATATGCTAGAAAATGGTGTATGCAGAACCCACAACTGAGTAAGAGAAATGACTGAGCAATATCAACTACCAGATGGCTTGCTGGCACGCCCTGCAACCCTTGACGATGTCGACAACGCTGTGGAGTTGTTCAACGCGTTTGCAATTCATACCATCGGTTCGCCGGACTACACGCCAGATGAACTAAAAACCGATTGGACCAGCCCCAGCTTTTCACTGGCAGATGATAGCCACCTGGTGCTGGATGAGGCGGGTAAAGCAGTCGGTTACGTGGACGTGGCGGCCTATTCTGAGATTCCCGTCAATCCATTTGTATGGGGCTGCACGCACCCGGAGTATGAAGGCCGCGGCATCGGCAGGTACTTGATGAGCTGGGCCGAACAGCGCGCCCACAAAGTCCTGGATGAGGTTCCGAAAGAGGCACGCGTCATCTTTCAAAGCTACACGGTCAGCGACAACCAGGCCGCCAAACGGCTATACGAAAGATTTGGCATGTCCCTTTTCCGGCATTCCCTGCAGATGCGGGTTGAGTTTGAAGGCGCGCCCCCAGCAGCCCAGTGGCCGGAGGGCATCACCATAAAGACCTACCAACATCCCGAACAGCTTGAGGCTGTGTACCGCGCCGATGACGAAGCTTTCCAAGACCATTTCGGCTACGTGCCCAAGAGCAGTTTCAAAGAAGGTTTCGAGCGCTTTCAACATCACACGGTCAACGATGACGGTTTTGCTCCAGAGTTGTGGTTCGTGGCCTGGGATGGCGATGATATCGCCGGTGTGTCACTTTGCCGCAAAAGTGCCTGGGAAGACCCAAACTTAGGATGGGTACACAGTTTGGGGGTACGGAGGCCCTGGCGCAAACGTGGTCTGGGTTTAGCCTTGTTGCTGCACTCCTTTAAAGCCTTCCATGAACGTGGCTACCGTAAAGTGGGCCTGGATGTGGATGCCGGTAACCTGACCGGTGCGCTGCGCCTCTACACAAACGCAGGCATGCAAATCCATCGCCAGACAGACCGCTATGAAAAGGAGATCCGCCCGGGAGTAGAGTTAAGCGTAACGGACCTAGAGGAAACAAAAGAATAGTCTACTAATAATCCAAGAGGAGATAAGCATGGCAATCCATGCAGTGATTTTTGATCTGGGGGGCGTTATTGTGCGCACAGAAGACTGGCATCCGCGTAATGCTCTGGCCGAACGCATGGGCATGGAGCGTGGCGAACTGGCCGGGCTGGTATTTGGCGACGATGGCGATTATCGCGCCCAATTAGGTGAGATCACCGCCGAAGAGCAATGGGCCTACGTTGGCGAAAAGTTGGGCCTGGCCGCAGAAGACCTTCCACAAGTACAACAGGATTTTTTCGGTGGCGACAGGCTGGACAAAGAACTGGTCGGTTTCATCCGCGAGCTCAAACATACGCACTACACCGCCCTGCTGAGCAATGCCCTGGATAACCTGCGCTGGTACCTGGAGGAAGAATGGGAGATCATCGATGCCTTTCACCACATCGTCATCTCTGCCGAAGTCGGCTTGATGAAACCCAATCCTGAGGTCTACCGCATGACACTGGAACGCATTGGTGTGGAAGCCGAAGAAGCCGTTTTCATCGATGATATGATGGCCAATGTGCGCGGGGCGCGTGACGTAGGTATGCACAGTATCCAATTCAAAAGCCGCGAACAGACCTGCGCCGAACTGGAAGTCTTGTTACAAAAATAAAAGAATTGCAAATATTTCTACTTATGCAATAAATTTTGCCTAATGAATTCAGAAATACGCGAAATCCTCACCGACCTCAAAGCCGCTGCTCGCATCGGGCATGCTGATTCATTAAATGCAGCCCTGGATCTGGTGGCGCAGTTGGACCCTGTTGCTTCCAACCAAAGCTTCGAAGACGGTTTCATTGAGCAAGTTCTGCTACCTTTGGGTTCGGCCTTGAATGCCCCTCTCGTGCCTGACGCATGGCTGGGTGAGCTGGTCTCTGCCCCACTGGCCGCCTTGCGCGCCATGGCTGCTGTGGCATTGACCCAACGCTATCGTGCAGGTAACCAACAGGTAGAAAAGGAACTATCCGATTTGAGCAAAGATGAGCGCGCGGACGTACGTCAATGTCTGGTTACGGCTTTGCGCCAGACTGAAGGTGATAATAGCGAACATCTTTTTTGCCTGGCTCAGAAATGGCTGCAAGCAGCCTCAGCCCGCACGCGCGCCTGTGGTTTGGGCCTGCTATCCGAAAGCGGTTTTTCAGAAGCCCTGCCATTGCTGGAAACAGCACACACAGACGAAGACCCCGACGTGCGCCGCGCCCTGGTCGACGCCTTGCTGGAGATGGCTGCCAGGGGACATGGGCAGGACATCATGCAGATGTTAACTGCCTGGACCGAAGAAACATCTCCCAACGTGTGGGTCATCACCAAAACACTTGCAGGCAGTTGGGCTGTGGATCATCTTGCAAGTGCTGAAGCGATTTTGGATAAGCTGGCCGCAGACGAAAACAACGCCAAACGCGTGGAAAGTGGTCGCAAAGCTTTAGCACGCCATCATAACAAATAGAGAAAAACAATGACCAACAACATACTCAAAGACCTCGGCGACAACCTGATATTGCGCCGTTCCTCACCCGCCGATGCAGACGCCTTAGCCGACTTCAATTCGCGTGTACACAGCGACGACGGCTGGGAGCAGCCGGAGAACCACCTGGAGGATTGGACACGTGACTTGCTAACCAAACCACATCCCACCTTTAGCCCGGATGACTTCACCATCGTCGAGGACACGCAGACTGGCAAGATCGTTTCAACCAGCAACCTGATCTCCCAAACCTGGTCCTATGCTGGCGTTGAGTTCGGTGTGGGGCGGCCCGAGTTGGTAGGGACCCATCCCGATTACCGCAACCGCGGCCTGATCCGCGAGCAATTCGAAGTGCTGCACCAATGGAGCGCGGAACGCGGCGAAAAAGTACAGGTCATCACGGGCATTCCCTGGTATTACCGCCTCTTTGGATATGAGATGACCGTCGACCTGGATGGCGGCCGTAGCGGCTCCCCTCATCTGGCCCCCAAACTGAAAGACGATGAAGAAGAGCCTTTCAAGGTCCGTCCGGCAGACGAAAGCGACCTCGAGTTTATTGCAGAGACTTATGAGCACGGCCTGGTGCGGCAACTTCTGGGCGTCAGCCGAGATGCAGCCATGTGGAAGTATGAACTGAATGGGCGCTCGATGGGCAGCACCAGTCATTACGAATTGAGCGTGATTGAGAATGCTGATGGCGAATCGGTTGGATTCCTGGTGCATCCGCCTGCTATATGGGGAAGCGCTTTACGCGTGATTGCCTACGAACTGCGCCCCGGCATGTCCTGGCTGGCAGTCACCCCCAGCGTTTTACGCTATCTAAAAGCCACCGGGGAAGAGATTGCCGCCAAAGATGACAAACAGAAGTTCAATGCCTACCGCTTTGTGTTCGGGCGCTGGCACCCCGTCTATGATGCCGCCAGACACTACCTACTCGAAAAACAGCCGCCTTACGCATGGTACATCCGTGTGGCCGACATTCCCGATTTCCTGCAGCACATTTCCCCTGTGCTGGAAGAACGTCTGGCCGACTCAATTGCCGTGGGCTACACCGGGGAGTTGAAATTGAACTTTTACCGGGATGGTGTCAAACTCGATTTTGAAAAGGGCAAGATAAAAGCAGTCGAACCCTGGAAGCCAGTCGACAGGAGTTATTCTGCCGCCTTCCCAGACAAGACTTTCCTGCATTTGTTGTTCGGGCATCGCACCTTCGAAGAGTTGGAATACGCTTACACGGATTGTTTCACGCGTTCCAACGCACCGGATGCACGTCCCCTGCTCGAGATCCTGTTCCCACCAGAATACTCACATCCCTGGGGTATTGCCTGAGGGCAAACGTAAGTGCTACTAGACTAAGGAAATCCATTGAACCAGCCTGAAAAGCAAATCCTCCTAACCCCTGTTCTGCGTCTGTTCCTGGGAACCATGGTACTTGCCAATGTTGCCGGCAGTATGTTCGGCTTCTTTTTACCTTTATACCTGACCGAGCTGGGCGCCAGCGTTACTCAGGTAGGCCTGGCCTTCACCCTCGCCAGCCTGGTGCCACTCGTCCTCCAGATCTTTGGCGGCTATCTGTCTGACTCGATCGGGCGTTTGCAGACCATCGCGATTGGCAGTGTGGGCGGTGTGCTTGGCTATATTGGTCTGGTATTCGCTCCAACCTGGGGTTGGGCGCTGGTAGCCATGGGTCTTGGTAACGTGGCACGCTCCATGGTCGGCCCCAGCTTTGCATCATTTATCGCCGAGCAATCCACAGAAGAGAACCGCGGGCGCGTCTTCGGAGTTTCAGAAGCCATCTTCATGATCGTAGACGTGATTGGTCCACCTCTGGGTGGTTTCATTGCCGGTTTGTACGGCTTCAGGAATATGCTGGTTGTAGCGGCAGCTCTTTACACCGCGGCAGCCATCATCCGCGTCTGGATGGCGCGCAACACCAAATTCACCGGAGACAAAGAGCCCGAGGAACTGTCCCTGGCAACCCTACGCCAAAAGCTGGGCAGCATGGTTGCCATGATCTTAGGGGGCGGCATCGTCTTCTGGTTACTGATCACCGATGGCGCTCGTGACGTGGCTTTCCGCTTATCAAGTGAATTAATGCCCTTGTACCTGGAAGATATTGGCGGGCTTACCGTCAACCAGATCGGCATCCTCGGCTCGATGTTAGGTATTGGCTGGATGGTCAGCACGGTGCCGGCTGGCTGGCTGGCCGACAAACGCAGTGAACGCGTGGCCATCATCGCAGGCTTCCTCATACAGTCCGTCAGCTTTATGGTTTTCCTGAATGTGAGCAGCTTCTTTGGTTATGCAGTTTCCTGGTTCCTGTTCGGGTCCGGTATAGGCACAATGATGCCCGCTTTCCAGTCGTTGATCTCCAAGGCAGTTCCTGATAACTTGCGGGGCACGGCCTTTGGCCTGTTCCAGTCCAGCCTGGGCCTGATCTCACTTCCCGCCCCCTGGATCGGAGCGCAGTTGTGGACGCGCTTCACACCGCGGTTGCCCTTCTATCTAACTGCCATAATTTTGATGCTGAGCGCGATTCCGGCCTGGTTGAAGTTCCGTATACCAAAGGAGCAAGACCCTGAAGTGTTGGAAGCCAAAGTCACGGCAACAGACTGAACCATATGACGCCTCAAGCCAAACCTATGCTGCTGCCGCCGATTCTGCGACTGTTCCTCTTTTCGATGGTGCTGGCCAACATCGCCGGGGGCATGATCTGGTTCCTCCTTCCGCTTTACCTGGCGGATCTGGGCGCCAGTGTCACCCAGATCGGTTTGACTTTCACCATCACCGGCTTTGTCTTGTTGGCCTTGCAAATTTTCGGAGGTTACCTTTCGGATACGATCGGTCGCCTGCAAACTATCGCCATTGGTAGCGTAGGCGGCCTGCTGGGCGACATCCTCTTGTTGTTGGCTCCCGGCTGGGGCTGGGCTGTGGTTGCTATTGCCATCAGCGAGGTATCGGCGGCTGCGGTAGTGCCCAGTTTTCCATCTTTTATCGCGGAGCAATCCACCGAAGAGCAACGCGGCCGAGTCTTCGGCATCAGCGAAAGCATCTATATGGTGGTAAACGTCATCGCTCCCCTGCTGGCCGGTTTCCTCGCCAGCTCGCTGGGCTTCAAAGCCATGATCGGGATTGCCACTTTTATTTATGCCATTGCCGTCGTGCTGCGTATCTGGATGGCGCGCAACGCTCAGCAAACGGTGGATGGGAACGGAGGGAAACCCTCTTTCTCCGGTCTGCGCCAGCAACTGTTTACCACCTTCGGCTTGATCACCGCGGGCGGCTTATTGTTGTGGCTGCTGGTCACAGATGGGGTGCGAGACATCTCGATGCGTTTATCCAGTGAGCTTGTCCCACTCTACCTTGAACAGGTAGGTGGCCTCAGCATACAGAACATCGGCGTGCTGGGCGCCTTGTTTGGCCTGGGGTGGATGTTGAGTACGATACCCTCCGGCTGGGCCGCAGACCGTTTTGGCGAACGACGTTCCATTGCCGCCGGATTTTTCGTACAATTCGTCAGCTTTATGCTGCTGGTGAATGCCGACAGTTTATGGAGTTTTGGTTTCGCGTGGTTCTTATTTGGCGCAGGTGTAGGCACAATGAACCCGGCCTTCCAATCGCTGGTCTCCAAAGCAGTGCCCGCAAACATGCGCGGCATGGCCTATGGCTTCTTCCAAACCAGCCTGGGATTTCTTTCCTTGCCTGCCCCCTTTATTGGCGCGCAGTTGTGGGAACGCTTCAATCCTCAGTTACCCTTCATATTAACAGGCCTCCTAGCTCTGGTTGGCATGGTGTTGGCCTGGTTAACCTTGCGCACCAGACCATCCGCATCAAAAGAATAATCTGCTCAGACCAGTTTGACTATTCCCCCTAATCGGTTAACATTCCCGCCATGTGCATCCTGGGCGTGATCGCCGATACCCACATTCCCGACCGTTCAAAAGCCCTGCATCCCGGCGTGTTGCCTGCTTTCAAGCAAGCTGGCGTAGAGGCGATTCTACATGCCGGAGACATCAGCACCCCAAGGGTCATCGAACAATTGGAAACCGTTGCACCAGTCATAGCCGTACTCGGCAACCGCGACTGGGTCAGGCTGCGCCACTTGCCCCTCACGCGCATCCTGGATTACGGGGGGCTGAAGATCGGCATGACCCACGGCCACGGCGGCCTGCGCGCTTACATCCATGAGAAATTAGGCTTCTTACTGAAAGGCCCACAGCCTTTCAGTTATTTTGTAAATACAGCAATTAAGATGTTTCCTGAGGAAGTGGATGCCGTCATCTTTGGGCATAACCATGCGCCCCTCAACCGATTGGAAAACGGCAAGTTGATCTTTAACCCCGGCTCGGCTTGGAGGCAGGTACCCTACTCACTGCCCCCCAGCGTGGGCCTGCTGCGCATCGCGGATGGCAAAATTGAAGGTGAGATCGTGTATTTGGAAAAAACCGGAAATACACTCGGGCGGGTTTGGAACCCACCTCTACTTGCCATGCCTAAGTAGTACGCCTATCCAAATGTCCCCATTTCAACAAATCTTCCACCGTCTCCAAAATGCTCTGCTCAACGGATAAGAATTCCATCCCCAGGTCACGCTTGATCTTGCTATTATCGTAGCGTGACTCTTTTCCTACTGCCAACCGCATAAAGGTCCCTGTATCCCTTGGCTGGGCGAAAGACAGCAGCCAGACCAATCTATTCCCGAATTTGGAGGTCAGGTCGAGCACAGGTAGCTTGTACCCCGAATATCCTTCAGCTTTCAACAACTCAACGATCTGCCTGACACTACGCGTTTCATTGGCACAAATATAGCGACCGCTGGCTTTTTTGTTTTCCATTGCTAGGCGGTGCGCTACCGCCACATCGCGTACATCGACAAAAGAGAACTCAAAGCTCATGATCGCCGGATAGCCTCCCACCATCATGTCTCGCAATATTGTGGGTGACGAATTCAAACCTGGACCAAGAGATGGCCCTGTAACGAAGGTTGGATTAATCACAACCAGGTCGAAACTTGGTTTTTCCTTTTCAATGAAGTCCCAGGCGGCCTTTTCAGCTTTTACTTTTGAGTAGGAGTAAGGATTGCGTTGTAGTGTTGATTTCTCATTCCAATCATCTTCCGAAAAGAGTTTGCCTGTCTCAGCTTCATCCGTGATAGCCGCCCCGGATGAAGTCAGCACCACGCGCTTAATGCTGCCCGCCTTCTGGCAGGACCTCAACACGTTCAGTGTCCCTTTGAGTGCGGGGTCCACCAGGTCAGTCTGCGGGTCTTTGACATTGATCCGATATGGGCTGGCTACGTGAATCACGTAGTCGCATCCGGAAACAGCCTCATCATACGAGCCCTCGGTCAGCAGTTCCCCCTCTACAAGTGTCAACCGCTCATTTGCTCCTGGCAGGCTTGTTAGGTAATCATATTTCTCCGGATTGGAACGCACTGTCCCCCGGACCTCATAACCCTGCTCCAGTAGGTCTTTCACAATGTGGGCTGCTATGTAGCCAGATGCACCCGTAACGCAAACAGTATCGACCATGAAGCTCTCCTACCTCATTCTGGATGATATTGGTCTATTATACGTGGAGGCGGCGACCTCCCTTTGCGAACCAGGATCTCCCTAACTCGTTGTTTCAGCCTTGGATAATTCGAATAGCTTTCTGGCGATTAAAGCGTACCATACTAAACTTAGCAGTCCTCCCAGCATGGCAAAGAGGATTCCCACTGCACTCAAACCAGAAATAAACGACGAGGCAAATTCAAAGATTAATAGAAATCCAAATCCCACTATCCCTGCATAGGCAGTTGCACGACTAAAGATATTGCTGCGTAGCATCACGATCGAAATCATGAATCCTGCAACTTCTGAAAGGAAAAATGCCAGGAAGGTCCCGGGTGTATGGCTGGCACCCACAGACAGCATAGTTTGTCCTGCAGCTTCCAAGATGCCCTTTTGCGCCTCAGTTGTTCCAAGCGCATATTGATTACTCAAGTCAAGCATGGCAAATGCACGATTCGTAGCGAGGAAAACGCCAACGCCTATAAAAGAAACGATCATGGCAATCGCCGCGTAGGGCTGGTATCTGGTATTTCTGTGGGCTGTGTACAGCGCAAAATAGGTCGCGATTCCAAGTATCGTCAGAAAAATATTCAACAACCCCATATTGCGCAATCCAAGAAACGTATTTTCCTGAAAAAGTATGAACCAATCCAGGACAGTCTCCTGCACTTCGCTGCCTCCTGGCAGGAAGGTGATCAGTATCTCCAGGATGCCAACCACAAAGGCGCTTATTGCGCTTATCGCCCCAATTTTGTAGATGCTTTTTGATGCAGTATCATTTGTGTCCAAGCGGTATTCCTTCTAACAAGTTATTTTTCTACAATCACAGCCCGCAAGTATAGTCCGAATGGGACGAAACAGAACAATCCCATAACCAGGATCACAACCGCATCTTCCATTACAAATGGCGCACTGGTCAAAAGAGGTTGCAACACGAAGAATAAGAGCAATCCGATGAATAGTGCGCTACCTGCAAATAACAGCCCCAATCCACTGGCGTAACCCACAGGCAGTTGCCGTAGCAAGGCTATCCCACCCACGATCCATAAGATCGAAAGCACCCCATCTGCTATTGAAAGGCCCACTTCCGAAATCGGTAAGGATGTGCCATCCATCAATGGAACCAGTATTACGCTAGCCGCTCGCAGGATGAACATGATACCGAAGGCCACCAGCACCCAGCCGCCGATATTTTCACGCACAACCTCACCCAACCGTTCCTTAACTGCTTCTCCATCAATGTTTTGCGACACTGAGAATATCAAGTAGGCGCTCAGCAGGACAATGACTGCATTTACCAGCGTGATGGCCCTGAGGGGGATCCCAAACAGGTAAGCCGTATAGTTGTAAAAGGTGTAGAGTAGCGCCCCCGGCCAGAGCAGCAAGCCAGTCAAGCTACCGCGTCGTACCAGGCTTATCGAGGCCAACAAGACAGGCACACCCAGAATCAGGTTGACAGCGTCATTGGCCCGGTACGATTCGACCAGTTCCTCGGAAGGGTAGATCATATCCGGCAAAAGTAATCCGGCCAGCGAAGCCAGGCTCATCAAAACCAAAAGTAATAAGGACAGGTTCTGTGCTGCTTTTGTGTCATGGTTAATTGGCAAGTTGTCGGCAAAATCTGTATTGTTCATCTTGGCTCTCTTTGGAATTGGAATTTATCCCACTGCCACCCGGCCACGCGCCAGATTCGGGTCTCGCATCTGCATCAAGGGGACGCCTACCCCATATGTAATGAACTCTTTCTGGGGAGTGAATTCGATCAGGCAGGACGCGGCTACCCTCTCCTCATCTTCAGCCATACCCCTGAAAACAGCCTGCAGGATCTCCTTTGGGGCTTCAACGCCATCTATTAAGCACACCGTTCCCGAGCAGGTAATCGTGGCTGCCGGGATTTTGATCCACGGCAGGAAAGGGATGCGTTTGGCGATTGGGATGGTGATCGAAACGTTAGGGTTGCCAGCGATATGCCGTGTCTTCCAGGCGTCTTTGTTCGTCCCGATGTACAGTTTGCGGTCGCGCACGACGTAAACTATTCCTACGCTCCGCGCTTCATTGTTCTTTGTCACCATACTGAGGACGGCGAACACCTCTTTATCAATTGCTTCCCAAACAGTTTCACTACTTATCTGTGTGGTCATATCCTTCCTCCAGAAAAATCTTGCACATCGTGTGCATAAGCTGAAAAAACCGATAAAGGCAGCATCGCAAGAATTAGCAAAACTCCATAGCCCATGATCTGCTGGGTGAAGTCATTGAATAATGAACCCATGACAACCTGTCCAAAGACCCAGATCAGGAAGATAGCCAGTGGCCAGGGCCACAAACCGGCACCAAAGCGCAAAATAATGTTTGGCCGCTTTCCTATCAGGGACTTATTAATCCATATACCTGCCACGCCACCAATTATTCCGATCAAAGGGGGGAAGAATCCACCACCAAATAACAGCAGTGCAACCGACAGCAATATCAGCACGATCCCCCCATGCTTGTGCTGCATATAAGCTGCCGACCAAAGCAGGATTATCAGGCCGATCAATACTGCCAGTATGCCTGTGATCAAAAAGTTGGGGATGATCGTCATCGCCGGCTCGCAAGTGTTCCAGGTTTCCGCTGGAACGCAGGGTGGCCCTATCGAAGAGATCATCAGGCCTGCCGGTCGAGTATTCCCTTGCAGGATTTCATAATACCCGTGCCCGGCCCCTGCAATTCCAGCAGTAATTCCGAACAGTGACGCCACCCACCTGGTTGCTTTTCTCTTTATTTCTTTCATAACCTCTCTCTATATCTTTTTAATACTTGTGCAATCCTTCACTAAGCGATACGTATTTTATGGGTCGAGGTTGCGCCTCACAAGTGACATTTGTAAGCAAATTTATCCAAATTTGTACCTATCCGCATCCCTTGGCTCCCATTGCCCACTCGTTGACTTGCTTGTATCATAAGCGTGGGAAACATAAATATGAAACCTAAACTTCTAATTTCAATACTCCTCCTCTTCCCCCTCCTAGCCTGTCGCCCTGTAACTGCTACACCCCAGCCCACCGTCATCTCATCTCCTTCACCACCTTCTACACTAACAACAGCACCGTCAGTCTCCACCACGCTTTTACCACAAATCACAAATACTCCCGCACGAGTCAGCACCCCCACCAGCCGCCCTGTTACATTGCCGCAGAATCTTGAAGGCCAATTGTGGGTATTGTTCTCCAGGAACAATGCTGATTACCTGAATATTATTGATCTAAGCACTGGTGATGTCGACCGCTTGTTTGTTCCCCCTGAATGCCATCACTTATTCACCACTTCATTTCTGATTTGCTCAGATGAAGCCGGTCAAATCTTTTTATATAAACCTATCGAAGAAAGCATTGTTGATATCCCCGGCAACGGTATAACTTGGGTGAGAGCATCAACAAATGGGGATTATCTTTTGTATCCAGTTGTGGATAGCGCAGGAAAAGAGGGACTAAATGTGCTCGAAATCAGCGACGACGGGAACCTGGGACTATCTGACTTCTATGAAATCCCTGAGGTACACAGGATTTTCGCTAAGAATTTGTCTGTAAACGGTAATCACATTTCCTATTTTAGATTTCTCGACGAGGGGTATGTGATTGAGATCCTGAATACTGAGAGTGGCGAGTTTCGCCAGATCAATATCACCGGCCCTGAACCTGTAGATGCCAATATCGATTTTTCTCCTACCGACCCCATTATGCTTTATGGTGCATCAGATGTAGAATCCCACATATTTGTCCCCGCCAAATACATGTACTTGGTAGACCTTGCCTCAGGGCAGACAACTTGGGTAGCCAACGCCCCTAACGAAACATACGATTTTTTTCCTCTAAACAGCGTTTGGTCCCCTGATGGTTACAAGTTCTTCTTATTCTCTGGCAATGAATTCTGCATATTCACAATTATAGACCTGGGGCGTGACTGTTTTCAAGTGCCCGGAGAAGACACCGGCGTTGATGAGGCGATCTGGGCGCCGAGTGGGCAACATATCCTTATTCAACTCCACGATAGTGTAAGAAATCATAAAGATTTGATGGTATTTGATCTACACAAAAAAGATTTCGAAATGCTGCTCACCAATGTATTAGTTTATGCTTTGGATTGGAGGCCATAATCTCATTAGTACAGAGCTACAATTCTATATATTCATTACTTGATATTTAGATGCTGCAATTCATCATAGTTTGGGGCACACCGCGGTGCGCCCGTTTCCCCCCTTTCCAAATTCTTTATAAGAGTTTGCGAAGCAAGCTCCAGAGTCCAACCACCGGTTGGACAGGGTACATTAACCCTACATTCGGGTACATTAATTCACTAATTTCAACCAACTGCACCCCCGCATACACCGTTTCTATTTCCTTGAACCCCCACATCTGATATTCCGGCAAGAACCCGCCAGCTAAAACCATTCTTAACCCTACATACCCTACATTAACTACATTAAATGAGTGGAGTTTGCTTCGCAAACTCCAGAGTCAAATCTTCGATTTGACCGCTATTCCCCCAAATACTTATTAAAGAAATTCACCGTGCGCGCCAGGAACAACAGATCATCTTCCCCGTTAAAAATGTGCGGCTGCCCCAGATAAATGAAACACTCTACGTTTAATCCCAAGGTTTGCATACGCTCACACAATTCCTCCGACCACGACACCGGCACTTCTGTATCGTTGTTGCCATGGTGGATGCTGACCGGCACACTAATGCGCTCTAAATAGGTTGAGGGGGAAATCTGGGGCCAGAGTTCCAGTGGCACATCCAATTCTTCAAACTCCCCTTCCCCATCTGTGAACACGTTAATGATGCGGTCCATGTTCAAAGTCTCATCGCTGTTCATCGAACCGTAGATCAGCGCGGCGTCAAAGCCACTCCCCACTGTAATTACCCGTAAGGCGATGCCACCCCCCATGCTGTGCCCCCACAGTCCGATCGCTTCAGAGTTCGCCTTCTCTAGGATGCCAGGCTGACCGCCCTGTTCCTCAATGATAGCCACCAGATTGAGCACGTCGATGGCATAGCCCGTGCGAAACAGGTTGGGACCTTCATCCGATGGGATGTGGTTGCGATAATTGGGATGGATCACCAGGTAGCCTGAGCGTGTCAGGGCATCCGCATAGCGGGTGGTGTAGGTTTTAACGTTGTAGGTCGAAGGCTCTACGAAGCCATGCAATAACAGGATCACCGGAAAAGGCCCATCGCCAGCAGGCACATTGACGAAACCGTTGACTGTAAGCCCATCACTGGGATACGAAACCAGGTAGCGTGTAAAGTCCGTGAAATCGTCCAGTACACTCAATTCCAGCAATTCCCCGCCGCCATATTCGCGCTGGCTCAGATAGTCTATCGTCAGGTCAACGTAGGGTTCCGGGGTAACCGTTGGGGTTGGGGTCAGTTCAATCGTAGGAATTGGAGCGGGAGTTTCACTGGGCAACACAGGCGTCGGAATGATCAATGCCGCGGTGGGCAAATCTATTGTGGGTGCAGACGTTGGTGGCCTGGCACAGCCTGCCAGCAAAACCATTAGCAGCCAAAGGTGTTTCTTCATAGCGCAGCATTATACGCCAGGGAAATGAGGAACTGGCATACGCTATAATTTCTAAACATCGCAGCATCCAATAGGAGAAGCATGGCACCCAAACGCATCAAGCTCATCATGAACCCCAACGCCGACATGGGCAATGCTTGGCGGCAGGCCTCCGACCTGCGCTCCCTCGTAGAGGAACACGGCCAGGCCGACTGGGCCGGTACTGTTTATCCCACGCACGCCAGCCAACTTGCCGAGCAGGCTGCCCATGATGGCTATGATTTGGTCATTGCCCTGGGTGGCGACGGCACCGTTCATGAAGTCGTTAATGGCCTCATGCGTGTGCCCGCCGACAAACGCCCGGCCTTGGCTACGGTGCCGCTGGGTTCCGGCAACGATTTTGCCTATAACATCGGCATGGAGCATGATGTGCAAAAAGCCATGTTACAGATCCTGACCGGTGAAACGCGTAAGATGGATGTGGCTGTATTGGAGGATGAGCATGGCCGCCGCGAATATTGGGACAACACCATCAACGTTGGCTTTGGTGGCTCGGTCAATATCTACTCCCATAGTCTGCCCGTCGTGCGCGGCTTCCTCATGTATCTGGTAGCCGTCATCTTGACCATCATCCGCAATTATGACGTGCTCAAGGTGCAGTTCACCACCGATACGGACAGTTGGGAGGAGGAAGTCATGATGATTGCCATTTGTAATGGCCCGCGTGAGGGTGGTGGTTTCCAGACTGCCCCAGATGCCCTTATGGATGACGGCCTGCTGGATTACACTACTGTCACAAAAGTCTCGCGTGCCATGATGTTCCGCCTGATCCCCGAATTCATGAATGGCACCATTGATGGTTTTAAGCAGATCAACATGGGCAGGATGAAACGGATGCAGATCAGCTCTAACAAGCCTCTCTACCTGCACACCGATGGTGAGGTCTTTGCCGGTTTTGCCAATGACATCCGCCAATTGTCCATCGAGATCATGCCCCAGGCACTGGATGTTGTAGTGCCGAAAACCGACGATTAATAAAACATGCCCAAGCTGGCTCAAAGCCTTGCCGGACAAGACCTGGTCTTTTTGCAAAATGTCGCCGAACTGTGGGGGCTTGACCTTGAAGCACCGGATGCCAAACAGGGCCTTGTTGAGCTGGGCAACAAACTCCCCGACTGCGAACTCGTCGCCGAAATCGTAGAAGCACTGCCAGTAGAAGCCCAGCAAGCCTTGCAAGCATTAAAAAGTAATCAGAGCCGTATGCCTTGGGCACAGTTCATTCGCCGATACGGTCAAGTGCGTGAAATGGGCCCGGCCCGCCGCGACCGCGAGCAACCTTACCGGAACCCTATTTCTACAACTGAGATGCTCTGGTACCGGGCGCTTATCCAACGGACCTTCTTTGATACCGATGATGGGCCAAAAGAACATGCTTTTATCTCCGATGAATTACTCCCACTGATCCCCGAACCGGCTAAAGAAGAACACAAACCCTTGGGACGCCAAGCCACTCCCGCAGAGCGTAAGCACAAGATCGCGGTCAACGACCACATCCTCGATTGGGTCACTACTCTGTTGGCTGCCTTACGTTTGGGTTTTGCGGACGACCAATTGCAGACTGTTAGTGCAGAGTGGCCTATGAGCTACAAAACTCTGAAAAGCTTATTGCGTTCTGCCCACATCCTGGATGAAGATGGCATTCCCCGACCAGAAGCTACGCGCGCGTTCCTTGAAGCTCCCCGCGGGGCGGCGTTAGCCCAGTTGGCCGAAACCTGGCTCTACAGCAATACGCATAACGATCTGAAGTTGATGCCCGGTTTGAAGTCAGAAGGTGCCTGGGAAAATGACCCTCTCCAGACTCGCCGTAAACTGCTCAACTTGCTGGATCACGTCCCTGCAGATACCTGGTGGGGCCTGGCCGCCTTCATCAATGACCTCAAAGCCGAGCAGCCTGATTTCCAACGGCCAGCCGGGGATTATGATTCCTGGTATCTGCGTGACGCACAAAGTGGTGAGTACCTGCGCGGCTTTGAACATTGGGAGCAGGTCGATGGCGCGCTGGTTCATTACCTCATTACTGGCCCATTACACTGGTTGGGCATCTTCCACCTGGGAGCCAGTGACGAGGATGGCGAAGCTCTATCTTTCCGCTATTCTAGTTGGGCAGCCAAATTGCTCAACGGTCAGGCGCCAGACATAAGGGCAAAAGAAGATAGTCAGATACACGTTGACTCCCAGGGGGCAGTTCGTGTACCAACCAATGCACCCCGAACAGTGCGCTACCAAGTAGCCCGCTTCTGTGAATGGCTGCCGATGAAACGCGGCGACTATATGTATAAGGTCACGCCGTCGTCCCTTAACCGTGCCAAAGAGCAGGGGCTGGAGATCAAACAGCTTCTGGCCTTGCTGAACAAACATGCCTCAGCCGATGTGCCACCCAACTTGACACGCGCGTTACATGGTTGGGATGCCCACGGCACCCAGGCCCGTTTTGAGGATGTGTTGGTCCTGCGTGTGGCTTCCCCAGATGTGATGAACAAGTTACGTAAATCACGCGCCGCTCGTTTCCTGGGCGAACCACTGGGGCCAACGGCAGTGATCGTCAAGCAAGGCGCGTGGGAGAACGTGATGAGTGCCTTGACCGAATTGGGCTATCTGGCAGAACGCCAGGATGAGAATTAAAAGGAGACTTAGCTAATGCTCGATTTTAGCCCGGTACGTAACAAAGAACTCACCTGGATGGAATTTGCCGAGGAGATCGGTAAAGAAGATTTGGCTAGATTGACTAACGAGATGGTCGATTTGCAGCTAGAGTTGATTTCAGATTGTGTGGATGCTGGCGTGGTCTTTGTTCCGGACGACCCCAATGCCCACGACACTTATGCTGAAAACGAGGAAGATGTGGACCTGGCCTGGAACCTCGGCCACGTCATCGTGCATGCCATCGCCTCCTCCGAAGAATCCGCTTTCCTGGCGGCTGAGATGGCCCGCGGAGTGGAACCGCATGGCCGCTCGCGTTACGAAGTGCCCTGGCAGGAAGTCAGCACCATTGAGCAGTGTCGCCATTACATCGAACAGAGCCGCCGCATGATCCTGGCCACGCTGGATGTTTGGCCGGATGAACCCCACCTGGATAATACTTACGAGCAGCGCCCGGGGTTGACTATGAACCCGGTCGTGCGCTTCTTGCATGGCTTATCCCACGCTGAAAGCCATATTGATCAGATTAGGGAAATCGTCAGGCAAGCCCAAGTGGCTCGTTCACAGATGAAATAAGGGGCGCAGCAAGCTGCCCCTTCCAAATTAAATTTAGGCTTCGTGCAAATTATGAGGATGCGTTTTCGCGCTTGGCACGTTTGCGGCTGCGCCAGTCACCCTGGGTTGAAGTCTGGTAGGTATCCGGCCCGGCGGGGAAGAAGGGCAGGCTGATCTTCTTATATTTAACGAGAATGGTGACAATACCACCAACGGCCAGTAAACCGGCTACGATACGAGAGTAACTGATGGCCGTACCGGGGATGGTGGGTTGATCGGGGCGGAACCACTCCAGCACAAAACGTCCCACGCCAGCCCAGATAAGCCAACCCGCAAAGACCACACCAGGCTTTAAGCGGTCGCTAAAGCGACGCCCCAGCCACAACAGCAATCCGGCGCCAATTACATTCCAGATGGCTTCATAGAAGTAAGTGGGGTGGAAGCGGGTGGTATCCACCGGATAAAGGCTGAGATCATTCCAGGGAGCAATGCGGTGCTGCGCTTCGATGGGTACACCCCAAGATAAATCAGTGGGCGGGCCATAGAGCTCCTGATTGATCCAGTTGGCGATACGACCAATAGCCTGGCCGATCAACAGAGCGGGGGCCATGGCATCGAGGAACAACCAGATGTCAAAACGCTCTCGGCGCAAATACCAGATGGCAGCTATCAGGCCACCGAGAATAGCACCATATATATGAAGACCACCTTGCTGGATCTGGAAGATGCGAACAGCATCCTCGGTGAAATAGGTATTGCCGCCAAGGATATCGTTGAGCACGTACCATAGGCGAGCACCAACCACACCAGCGGGCACGATCCACAAAAGGGAGTCCCATAAAACTTCGGTGCGGCCACCACGGCGACCGATCTCACGGTCAGCGAGGAGAGTACCTACGAGGATACCGACTGCGGCAAGCACACCATACCAACGCAAGGTAAGGGTGATGCCAAATAAAAGATCAATTGAAAAAATTTCAGGATTGGGGGGTGGGAAAGGCATGTTCTTCTCCAGAGAGCACAGTTTCAGGCCGGAACAGCAGTCAACTGTGGTTCAGTTTCAAATTTGAAGTAATCAAAGACTTCCTGGAATTCCTGGCGTATGAATTCCGGGGTAAGCCCCATTTCTTCGAGTGTGTATTTGTTATCGCTTTCGAAGCCTTCGGCATCCTTGACAGTTTTCTGGATGATCTGGCGGAAAGGCCCGGTAAGCTGTTTACCCAGCCACTGGTAAATGCGCTCGATGGTGATCTCAAGGTCGTAGACTACGTCGTCGTAGCGCATGACGCGATACTGTTCGTCGGGCCGGTGGCTGAGGCGCTCCAGTGGATAGAGGTACCAGTGCTTTATCAATGAAAAGATGCGTTCTTTATACGGGTAGCGTTCCAGTGGGGTGCCAAAGAAATGCCATATATATGAAAAGAAATTGGTCACAGAAGGCACTAGCTGGAAGGGGTTGCGCGCCAGATAGATAATACGCGCATCAGGAAAGTATTCCAGCACAGCTTCGATCTTGCCGCACATGGCGGGGTTCTTAGCAAGGAAAGTCTGGTGACCACCGTGGAAATAGAGATGGCGCTGCACGCAGCCCTTGTAATATTCCATGATGCGTTTCTGATCTTCGGGTGAGACCATCTGGTCGAAGCGTTCATATTCTGGCAGGTCGTCCAGGAAGGGAAAGATGAATTGCAGGAAGAGCGTGGACCAGGTCATGATCATCAGTCCGTCATCTTCATCGGGTTCCTGTAAACCGATGGGATGCATCTGCACTTTGCCTAGCCATTCGGCGTCGCGCGCATCCATCCAGGCACGCAGCTTGCCCTTTAATAGCGTGGCGTCAATGGCACCAATGCCCTGCCACATCTTGCGTTGGGTGATGGTGGGAGCCAGGTAGATCTCCCAGATGCGCATGGTGGTGAAGTTATGTTCGTCTTTGGAAAGCAGGCGCTGAATGAGGGTCGAGCCACTGCGGAAGTTGCCGATGAGAAAGACGGGCGCTTTAACTTCCTGCTGCTTGTAGGCCCTGAAGAAAATGTCGTCCAAGATAAAGCATATGTGTGTCAGCAATTGGTGCACGGGCACGACGGTGTACCACAACAGCATAGCTATGCGGCGGCGGCGGGACATCTGGCCGTGGGTGCCTTTGGAACGGAACCAGGTGAGAAAACTTAAACGAGCGAAAAGGGGAAAGTTGAAAGACATATACAGAGGGTGTGCTTCAGGATAGCGGAACTATAACATACTTTAATTACCTGCTTCAATTGATGAAAATACATAAGTATTTGCTTGGATTTACCCCCTAATCATTTTAACGTTTTTATATCTCGGATAAGAATTTGCTTCTATATATGGATTTTATCGGCCAATTAAACAAAATTGACAATGGTTGCAAGATTCGCCCGAACACCAAATTATTTAGGAAAGCCCCAACAATCAACCTTTTCCACGAATACTTTTGTTGCCGCGTAAACCCAGGGTTAGAATCAACTCTGATGACATCTTCGGTTCTCCGAGTATATTCATCTAAGTAAGATTTACGTAATCGTACCTTTGGAGCAAAGATAAACACATTTCTTGTCATGCTTTCCAATAACGGTTCAGGAGCATCATGCTTCCATAAAGTTTCATCATGTACCCCTTCATCCACAATAATGGTTTCGCCATTTATAAGTTCCAAAATCAAAAAGTGATTATGGAAGTAATATTGACTCATAAAAATGTCTATAGCCCCTTGCTCTGCAAGCTCATATATATCAATTGTTTTTGGATCCACTCTAGGACCATGAACAATCTCAACATGAGCGTTGTTATTTTTAATTGCATTTTTTACACCAGACAATATCTTGGGGTTATCCATCAAGCGATGCCCCATTTCACCTACCCCCACCTTTACTACCCTAGCTTGAGATAGATAATGTGAAACTATATTGTACATACGATCCGCTTCGGCTTCCATTCGGTTCATAAATGAAGTAAATTCAAACTCAACACGGGTAAAGAATATATACGTAACCCCAAAATAACCGAAAAGTGATTTAAGCATTGGGCTGACCAAATATTCAATAATCAACCATATCCATCTAATTTTATCGAGAAAAAGAATAACAACTGCATCAATAAATAATACGACCCCTGATACTCCATTTTTCCCTTCTGACAAGTAATGTAATCTCCTTAAGTATAGATTCTGTGCGATCACTTGATCAAACCTAAATAACAAGAAAAGGTAAGAAGAAAAAGGCAGTACTAATGCCAGGGCAGCAACTAGTAACGGATCCATTATTGCAAATTCTCCTGCAATGATTCAGCAATTGCAATTCGAATCACTTCTTTAATTTCATCATTATCATCAATTGGATCCCAATTCCTTATTTGGATATTTGAATTTGACCAACTAACTAGTTCAATTGCCAACGGCCAAAATACTAATATAAAAACTAAAAAACCAATCTCCCATAATGAAACCTCAGGACTAGCATTAAATGCTCTCTGGCTTAGCCCATCCAAACCCCACAATAATATGCCAAACATCATTAATGAAATTGTGTAAATTATTACCCTTGCCTTACGTTGGTTTCGGGAAAAACCAAAGTGAATGAGTGAGGCAATTATCCACACTGTAATTAATACATATGCAATATAAATAAACCCATTTAAGTTAAGAGATGGATACTGTTTATTTACCAAAAAGCCAACCCAAATACCAAAAAGGCCTCCAAATATTCTATGAATTACCGAAGTTTTTTCAATCATTTTGATTTCCCATCTTGATATGTTGCTATTTTGATTGGATAGGACTGGTCCTTCACACCAAATTGGCCCTATGAAGAACCCTTCATTGAGACAGTATACTACAAAACACTTTTGGACACTGAAATACATCAGTAAAAAAGCAAATAACTTGACACTGGTATAATCCTCCCTCGCTAAGTAAAAGTAGCCTTTCCAACAAAAGAATCATATTATAAAACGTATGTGCTATAATGGTTTTATGGAGATACTGAGGGCTGTGCATGTCTGAGAACGTTATTCGTGTGGTTGGGGCCAACGCCCATAACTTACAAAACCTAACTGTAGAGATTCCCCGTGACAAGTTCGTGGTCATCACCGGGCTGTCGGGTTCCGGCAAGTCTTCCCTGGCATTTGACACTATCTTTGCTGAGGGTCAGCGCCGTTACGTCGAGTCGCTTTCAGCTTATGCACGGCAGTTCCTTGGGCAGATGGACAAGCCTGACGTGGAATACATCGAAGGTCTGTCCCCCGCCGTATCCATCGACCAGAAGGGCACCTCCCACAACCCACGTTCCACAGTTGGCACAGTCACCGAAGTGTATGACTACCTGCGCCTGCTGTTCGCGCGTGCGGGTGTACCCCACTGCCCTATCTGCGGGCGGCCCGTACACCGCCAATCGGCCCAGGAGATCGTGGAAGCGGTAGAGCAACTGCCGCAAGACAGCCGCCTGTTACTACTGTCACCGATGGTGCGGGGGCGTAAAGGTACACACCAGACGGTTCTGGAAGAGATCGGCAAGGCCGGGTTTGTGCGCGCCCGTGTGGATGGCGAAGTGCGCAGCCTGGACGAAGACATCGAACTGGATCGCTATAAGAACCACGACATCGAAGCGGTGGTGGACCGGCTGGTATTGCGTGAGCCGGAAGATGCTGAAGATGCAGAAACCTTCCGCTCGCGGCTAACAGATTCCATCGAGACGGCGTTACGCTTTGGCGATGGTTATTTAATTATCCACAACCTGTCCAGTGAGCCGCCCGAAGACCTGCCCTTCTCCGAACATTTTGCCTGTGTAGAACACGGCTCTACCGTACCAGAGATCGAGCCGCGTACTTTTTCCTTTAATACACCGCATGGCGCGTGCCCGGACTGCCAGGGCATTGGCACCAAGCTGGAGATCGACCCCGGACTGCTAATCCCCGACCGCAGCCTGAGCCTCATGGAAGGGGCCATCCAGGCTCAGGAATGGGGCGGGCCGCGTGACTTTGGTGGCTACTACTGGGAAATGCTGGTGGGAGCCTGTGCAGCCTTCAACATAGACATGAACATCCCCGTTGAAGAGCTTACCGACGAAGAATTCAACACGATCATGTACGGCTCGGACGGGGAAGAGGTAAAAGTCAAGTACCGGCGCAAAAGCGGCAAGGTATCCACATTCTTGACAGCATACGAGGGCGCGATTCCCAACCTGGAGCGCCGCTTCAGGGAAACCAATTCCACCTATATGCGTGAGCGCATCATGGAGTTCATGAACGACCGGGCCTGCCCCACCTGCAAGGGAGCGCGTCTACGTCCCGAAGCACTGGCCGTGACGATCACAGACCGCAACATCCTGGACATCACCTCCCAGCCGGTGACGGACACGCTCAAGTGGGTCAAGCAGTTGGGTGGACGCAAGACGCCGCTCAACGACCGGCAAAAGATCATCGCCAAGCGCGTATTAAAAGAATTGGAAGATCGCTTAGGCTTCATGGTGGATGTCGGTTTGGAATACCTGACGCTCAACCGCACGGCCGGGTCGCTTTCCGGCGGCGAGGCCCAGCGCATCCGTCTGGCAACCCAGATCGGCTCACGTTTGATGGGTGTGCTCTACGTACTTGATGAACCATCCATTGGTTTGCACTCACGCGATAACGAACGTCTGCTGAATACATTGCTGGGGATGCGCGACCTGGGCAACACGGTATTGGTTGTAGAACACGATGAAGAAACCATTCGTTCAGCAGACTGGATCGTGGACCTGGGGCCGGGCGCAGGCGAACATGGCGGCAAGGTCGTGGCCGAAGGCACCGTGGAACAGATCATCAAACATAAACGTTCGCTGACCGGCGCGTACCTGTCCGGCAAGAAAAAGATCGGCCTGCCGAAAGAGCGCCGTGAGGGTAACGGCCAGTTCCTTACTATTAAAGGGGCGCGGCAGAACAACCTCAAAGAACTGGATGTACAGGTACCGTTGGGCAATCTGGTGTGCATCACGGGCGTGTCGGGGTCGGGCAAGTCCACCCTGATGAACGAGATCCTTTACAAGTCTCTGGCGCGGCACCTCAACCGGGCGCGCACCATCCCGGGGGCACACGATAAGGTCGAGGGGCTGGAACATCTCGATAAGATCATCAACATCGACCAGTCCCCTATCGGGCGCACGCCGCGCTCCAATCCGGGCACTTACACCAAGCTGTTCGACCACATCCGCGACCTCTTCGCCGAATTGCCGGAGAGCAAGGTGCGCGGTTACAAGAAAGGGCGCTTCTCCTTCAATGTGAAGGGCGGGCGCTGCGAAGCCTGCCAGGGTCAGGGCCAGAACCGTATCGAGATGCAGTTCCTGCCGGACGTATACGTGCCCTGCGAAGTGTGTCACGGGGCGCGCTACAACCGCGAGACCTTGCAGGTCAAGTACAAGGATATGAGCATCGCCGACGTGCTGGACCTGCCTATCGACCGCGCGTTGGAGGAGTTCGAGAACTTCCCGCCCATGGCGGCCAAGCTACAAACCCTGGTAGACGTAGGCCTGGGCTACATCCGCATCGGGCAGCCCGCCCCCACCCTCTCCGGCGGTGAGGCGCAGCGCGTCAAGCTGGCGCGTGAGCTGTCCAAGCGCTCAACCGGGCAGACGATCTACATATTGGATGAGCCTTCGGTGGGCCTGCATTCGCATGACGTGGCCAAGCTGATCGACGTATTACAACGTCTGGTGGATCAGGGCAACACGGTGGTGATCATCGAGCACAACATGGACATCATCAAGGTGTCAGACCACATCGTGGATTTGGGACCGGAGGGCGGCGACCGTGGTGGCACAATCGTGGCACAGGGCACCCCAGAAGAGGTGGCGGCGGTCAAAAAGAGCTACACAGGCCAGTTCCTCAAGCCTTACCTGAATGGCGATTATGAAAAAGAACGCGCCAAAAAGAACGGAAAGGCCAATGGGCGTAAGAAGAGCACAAGCAAGTCACGCAAGAAAACCAAAGCTTAGAAGGAGCGCAACATGGAATTAGGAAACTTTTCGATCAGTTTGACAGTGAAGGACCTGGAAGCCTCCAAGGCTTTTTATGAAAAGCTGGGGTTTGCGGTGTTCGGTGGAGACGCGGCGCAGAACTGGCTGATCATGAAGAATGGGGCAACCAACATCGGGCTGTTCCAGGGCATGTTCGATAAAAACGCATTAACCTTCAACCCCGGTTGGGACAGCGATGCCAATACGCTGGAGGGTTACACGGATGTGCGCGAATTGCAGCGCAAATTGAAGGAACAAGGTGTGGAACTGATCAGCGAGGCCGATGAGAGTACGGAAGGGCCAGCCAGTTTCAGTCTATTAGACCCAGACGGTAATCCTATTTTGATTGACCAGCACGTATGAGTTAAAAATCCATTCGTTTAGTATCCTAATCAGAAAGGGCGGGTTTGAAACCCGCCCCTACAATTTAAGGACTGACGAACTATGTAGGCGTTCGGCAAGGGCGACGCATGCGTCGCCCCTACAGTTGATTAAACATTTCGAGCTAAGATGAATTAGAAACTGGCATCATAGTGGGCGACCAGCCGGTCGCCCCTACATTTAGGTGGTTTTGTGAGAGGGCAGCCGAATGGCTGCCTATTTTTTTGCAAACGACCAACCCATTTCATCCCCATAAAACGACAAAAATACGGCAATTGTCTATGCTATTACCGCGTCGAATGTGCGAAAGCATGGTTATAATGCCTGGATATACAAGAAAGTTATATTAAAAACTGAATAGTTGGTTTTATTCATCAAGCTCTGGAGGAGTGAGAGAATGCAAGACATCGCGGCACGTCTATCGCCCTACACGAAAAACAAACGTATGTGGTTACCGGCCTTGCTGGTTTTGGCGCTGAGCGCCATGCTGGCCTTTGCGCCGCTGTTCAGCGACGGCATCCTGGACCCAGAATTTAACGATGATGGCTTGTTCGTCGAAGCCTGGGGCGATCCAGATGGTGACTCCATATTCTACGACGTGGCTATGGCACCGGGCGGCAAGATCATAGCCGTGGGCGATTATCATCCCGTTGGGAGTTCCAGCTTTGCCATCGTGCGCCTGGATGACAGCGGCCACCGAGATAAGAGCTTTGGCCCCGCGAATAACGGTCGCGTCATCATTGATGTGGATGGGCAGACACGAAGCGAAGCATTTGCTGTCGTCCCTTTGAGTGACGGCCGCATCCTGGTTGGCGGAACTGCGTTCATGTCGGGAGGGCTGGACGACTTTGCCGTGATCCGCCTGACCGCAGACGGCCTGTGGGACAAGAGTTTTGGAGTCAACGGCGTGGCTTTCGCTGATATTACGGGGGCTAACTCGAGGGATGCTTCTGTCGCGGAAATGTTATTGATGCCCGATGGGCGCATCCTGGTGGTGGGCAACACAGAAAACCCGGGTGGCTTCGACTTTGCATTAGCAATGTTCAACCCTGATGGCAGTATAGACAGCGGCTTTGGCACCGGCGGAACGGTCGCAACCAATCTGGCAGGCATAGATATTGCCCGTGGAGCCTTACTACAACCCGATGGCAAGATCCTGGTAGGGGGGAATGCAGGAGGTCAAATGATCATGGCACGTTACAATTCCAACGGCAGCCTGGACAGCAGCTTCGGCACCGGCGGAATTGTAATCTATGACCCGACGGGAAGTACTGACAGAATACGTGGCATAGTGTATCTAGGAGGCAAGATCTTTACGATCGGTCCGGTGGGTGGGGGGGCTGGTGACTTTGATATCACACGCTTCAACCTGGATGGCAGCGTGGACGCCAGCTTCGGCACAGGCGGCACTGTCTCGCATCCACAATTTAATGGTACACCAAGAGATGCAATGGTGTATACCGGCACGGATACGATCATTGCTGTAGGGCAAGTTGACACTGATCCAGTTTGCGTTGCAGATCAAATCGTGGTGCGCTATAACTTCGATGGCTCACTGTACAAGTCAGGGAATGAGAACCAGGATGGTTGGGATGATGGCTGGCTGCGCGCCGACTTCAACTGCCTGCCTGGTGTGGATGGGAATGATGAAGATGTTGCCAGGGCCGTTACTATGGACACCCACGAGCGCATCATCATCGCTGGCTATGCCGATTACGATAGCGCTTTTAGCCTTTTTAGCACGGTGGCGCGCTTCCAGGGCCCAGATGACGTGTTTGACAAGAATTTCACCACTATCGGCAGCGCCGGTGGCCTGGTGCGCTGTGCCAAGTGGTCGATCTACGTGCCTGCCGGCGTGGTGCCCGATGGCAGCCAACTCAGCTGTACTTACACCGGCAACCCCGGCTCCACCCAGACCAACCTGCGCTTCTCCAGCCGCTACGCTGAGGACAACGTGATCGACATCACCATCAAAAGCCCTGGCGGCGAACTGATCACGACCTTCACCAAGCCACTCGACGTATGCTACCACTACGACGCCACCGACGTGGTCAATGCGGGTGGCACGGCGGGCAACCTGATGGTGGCCACCTCCGAGACGGCCTGGAGATGGGAGCCATTGCCCGGCGAGTTCAACGGCCAGCAGGTCTGCGGCCAGACCACCCACCTCTCTTTCTTCGGGAGCTTCGTCGGCACCCTGCCCGCCACGGGCTTTGCCCCCAACGTGGTCACAGAGCTGGAGCCCCAACCCGCTGAGAAAGCATACACAGCCCTGGGTGACCTGTGGCTGGAAATCCCCAAGCTGGGGGTCGAGATGCCCATCGTGGGTGTACCGATGACCGGGGACGGCTGGGACGTGACCTGGCTGGGTGACCAGGCTGGTTACCTGGACGGCACGGCCTTCCCCACCTGGGCAGGCAATACGGCCATCACCGGGCATGTGTGGGATGCCAACAACCAGGCCGGGCCTTTCGCCGAACTCAACAAGTTACAAAGCGGCGACCGCTTCTACATCCATGCCTATGGCTCGGTGTACACCTATGAGGTGCGCAGTTACAAGTACGTGCGGCCCACCGACCTGAGTGTGCTGCCCCATGAGGATTATGATTGGGTGACGCTGTTAACCTGCAATGCTTTTGATGAGACGCGAGACGGTTACACCTACCGGCTGGCGGTGCGGGCGGTGTTGCTTAGTGTAGATTAATTCGAGTCAAACAGAGGACGACCAGCCGGTCGCCCCTACCAATGATTCTGTGCAAAAGCGGGCAATCGAATGATTACCCGCTTTTTTCATAGATATTGATGTCTTCAGCTTTTGTTACAATTAAGCCATGAAAAAACCCGTTACCCTCAAAGACCTGCAAGCCTACGTCAAAGACAAGAAATACAACCGCAAGCACAATCAGAAGTATTTCCTCAAATTGATCGAGGAGGTGGGCGAACTGGCGGAGATGATCAAAGACGACAACCGCTGGGAAACGACCAAGGCCAAGGACATCAAAAACACGATGGAGGAAGAGCTGGCGGACGTACTTTTCTATTTGGCTGCACTGGCGAATGTGTATGATGTCGATCTGGAAGCCAGCTTTTTAAAGAAAGAGAAGATACGGTAAAACAGTTATCAGGTATCAGTTATTGGGAAAAAGGCTAATCGTCTGAGCAGTCCGTTTACGGGGACGATCTAGACTAATAGGACCTTTCAAATTGCCAAATTGCAGTCTCTAATCTCCATTCTCTATATTCTTTTTCTCTAACACATCGCTAAGACCAGCAAAAAAGCCCCTATGCTATAATCGCGTTTTGGAGTGAATTTCCTATGCTAAAGAACATTGTGGGCATCTTCAGCGGCGACCCGACCGAGCGCGCGATCAAAGAATACTCTTCCCTGGTCGATGAGGTCAATGCCTTAGAAGCCGATTTCGAAAAACTGAGCGAAGACGAACTACGCGGCAAGACCGCTGAATTTAAGCAGCGCCTGGCAGACGGCGAAACGCTGGATGACCTGCTAGTTGAGGCTTTTGCCACCGTGCGTGAAGTCAGCAAACGCACGATTGGCCTGCGGCACTACGACGTGCAATTGATCGGTGGGGCGGTGCTGCACGTAGGCCAGGTGGCTGAAATGCGCACGGGGGAAGGCAAGACACTGATGTCCACCCTGCCCCTGTATTTAAATGCCCTGACAGGCAAAGGCGTACACCTCATCACGGTCAACGATTACCTGGCGAGGCGTGACGCCCGCTGGATGGCTCCTATCTATACTTTCCTGGGGCTGAGTGTGGGCGTGCTGCAAATGGCAGCACGCACCGAGCACGGCAAAAAAGGTTTTCTGGTCAACCTGGAGAAAGAGTCACCCCACGAAGACCAGCACCAACTGGACATGGTCGAGCGGGCAGAATGTTATGGGGCCGACATCACTTACGGCACCAACAACGAATACGGTTTCGACTACCTGCGCGACAACATGACCTTGCAAATCAGTGCACGTGTACAGCGTGAACACAACTTCGCCATCATCGATGAGGTAGACAACGTGCTGATCGATGAAGCGCGTACTCCGTTGATCATCTCCGGCCCCTCACACGATGACGCAGAGAACTACATGAGTATGGCGCGCACCGTTAAGCAATTGCGCCCAGAGCATTATGAGATCAACGAAAAAGACCGCAACGTGGTGCTCACCGAGATCGGGGAAATGCGCGTTGAGGTTCTGCTTGGCCAACCGTTACGAGACCCCGAACGCCCCGAAGACACCACCCCGGAACAGGTGCGCCTGATGGGTTATCTGGAACAGGCCATGCGCGCCCAATACTTATTCAAACGCAACAAGGATTACCTTGTGCAGGCCGGACAGGTGGTGATCATTGATGAATACACCGGACGCTTGATGCCCGGTCGGCGCTGGTCGGATGGTTTGCACCAGGCAGTGGAAGCCAAAGAAGGTGTCAAGGTGCAGGGCGAAAACGTGACCTACGCCACCATCACCATCCAGAACTACTTCCGCATGTATGAAAAGCTGGCGGGCATGACCGGTACAGCCCTCACCGAAGCGGAAGAATTCGACAAGATATATAAGCTGGAAGTGCTGGCCATCCCCCCACACGTGGACTACAACGCCACGCGTGAAGACGGCCCGCTGTCATCTTACGAAGACAAAGATGAATACGGGTACAAATATACTTATTATTCCGCCCGTGAGGACGACAGCAAAATACCGTTGTTCTATCGCCGCAAGGATTACCCTGACGTCGTGTACCGCACGGGGGAAGCCAAGTTGCGCGCCCTGGTCACCGAGATCGTACGCTATCACATCATCGGCCGTCCCATCCTGGTAGGTACAACCTCTGTAGAAAATTCGGAACTGCTTTCCACGCGACTGCGCGCCGAAATGGTGCAACGCCTGCTGCAAGTACAGCTGCTGCGCTACACCTGGTTTGAAGCCAATAATCGCGAAGAAGATGGCCGTATGGTCATGGCCCTGTCTTACATGAACGAGCCATTGGATAAGATCGAGTTGAGCGCCATGCGCCAGCAGGCCAAAACGCTGGACATCCAGCTCAACCCCGGACACAAAGACAATTTGCCGCGCATGCTGGCGGCGCTCGACCTGGAAGAAGAACACGCCGACCGCCTGGTAAAGGTATTGCAAGGCGGCATCCCTCAACAGGTGCTTAATGCTCGCAAGCATACTGAAGAGAGCCAGATCATCGCGGGAGCGGGGGCCTTCGGGGCAGTGACGATCGCCACCAATATGGCCGGTCGTGGCGTGGACATCAAGCTGGGTGGTGAGATCGCCGAGGAAATTCTGAGTTCGGTAAACCGCGTGCTCAACCGCGCTGGTTATAGCGACCCATTTGAAATGTCGCTGGAAGAACGCGAAGAAGCCATCAAGACGCTCAGCACGGAAGATTACGGCATTTACGAAAGCGAGATCAAGTTCTTCCTTAAATCGATGGAAGATATGCGTAAGGTGAAAGAACTGGGTGGCCTGCACGTGATCGGCTCCGAACGCCACGACGCCCGCCGCATCGACAACCAGTTGCGCGGCCGTGCTGCTCGCCAGGGTGACCCCGGCTCATCCCGCTTTTATCTCTCCATGGAAGATGACCTGATGCGGCTGTTCGGTGGACAGCAGGTAGACAGCATGATGCAACGCATGGGCATGGACGACGCCCTGCCGCTCGAATCTGGGATCGTGGATCGCATCATCGAACAATCACAAACACGCGTGGAAGGGGCTAACTTCGACGCTCGTAAACACCTGCTGGAATACGATGACGTGCTCAACCAGCAGCGCGAGAAGATCTACGCCCAGCGCGACACGATCTTCACCAAAGACGATCTCAGCGAAGACGTGCGCGAGATGATCCAAACGGAAGTGGAGCAGCGCGTACCAGGGGCACTGGAAGACGAAAGCGGCCCATGGCGACTGCTTGCCTGGCTGGAACAGGTGCAACCCTCCTTCGCGGTCAACAACACTTTCTTCCCATCCTTTACCTATAAGCTGTTGCTGGACTACCTCAAAGAGCAAGACATTAACAGCAATGAGGATGCCAAAGCAGCAGGACTCAAGCTGGCCGAAAATGCTCTCAAGGCCGAGGAAGAACACATCCTCAACAGCGCGGGCGTGACCATGGCTAACATTGAACTGCGCTACGAAGAGGATCTCAACCAGAAGTACGATGACCTCAATACCTTCTTCGATGGCCTGCAATACCGTGATGAAACCGACATGGGCACGGCCAAAGAACGCCTCGACGAGATCACTGCCCTGGTGCGCACACCCATTAAATTCTCGAACCAACAACTGCAATTGCTGGATGAAGACGAAGATGAAGCCGCTGACCTGATCAGTGAACAAATCGACAAGTTCACCCAGCAGCAATGGATGATCCGTCTGGTGGGAGCGGTGGACCGTTTACTGCGTGATGATTTTGAACTGGAAGCATCCAGCCTGGTGGGCTTGGAGTGGGATGAGATAGCCCAGAAGGTAGAAGAAGAGATCCAGGCCCTGTATGCAAATAAGCGCGAGCGTTTGGTCGGGGATGGCAAGAGCCTGATCGCGCAGGACCTCGATAACCTGTTCAATCGCATGGATGGCGAAATCAACGACGCCCACTTGCTCAATATGCTCATCCAGATGCCGCAAGGCTCGGCCATCAGCTTTGATAAAAAGACCAAAAAGCGGGTGCAGCAACGCACTACGCGCCTGATCTATGCCTATTTTGCGGGACAATTCCTGGAAAGCATGGAACAGGAAGACATCTTTGATAAGGCCCTAAGCCACCTGGACAATGCGTTGACGGCATTGCAACAGGTCATGGGGATCGGCCAGTGGCCTCAATTGAGCGAGGTTTCGCTGGATAATCTCAACGAAAAAGCGCGCCAGGGCATCCAGAAGGCGTTGGGAGACAATGCCGGCCAGTTGAACGGTAAGCCTTTAGGCTCCCTGCCCAACGAAGATAAAGCCAGGGTGGTCGAAGAACTGGGCCGCCAAACCCTCACAGAGATCTACCGCCAGTTGATACTGCGTGTGATCTCTGACTTGTGGATCGATTACATCACCCAGATGGAAGCATTACGCGTAGCCATTGGCCTGGAAGCCTATGCGCAGCGTGACCCGCTGGTACAGTACAAGGCGCAGGCTTTCCAGATGTTCCAGCAGTTGTTCGAGGATATGCGCGCCATGGTAGTCAACCGTATGTTTACCTTCCAGCCCCAGCAGGCACAGGCTCAAACACAGATGCAACAAGAGCAGGCTGAGCCACAAATTGAAGCCAGCAGCAACAGACAGGAAGAAGAGCCTGTGGGTGAAGCGGTCCAGGCGGGCAGTCAGGGTGGTGGTGCCGTGCAAAGCACAGGTGGCAAACGCAAACGCCGCAGGCGACGCAAAAAGAAGAAGAAATAGCTGACAGGATAGTAAGTTTCTCCCAATTCCCCAATAGAATAAAATATGGTAGTCTTGGCGAATACTTCGTATTCGCCTTAAGAGATAGCTTGCTGAACGTAAGCGTTCAGCTTAAGAATTAGCTGCGCTAATTCTACAATAGCTCAAGAGATTGGCTACGCCAACTCTGCGTTAATATATACACTAATGGCTACCGGCTCAGCACGACCTCATCGCGTTTTCTACAAATCTATTCCCAAGGTGGAATTGCATCGCCACCTGGAAGGCTCGCTGCGCCTCAGCACGATGATCGAGGTAGCCCGCCAGCACAAGCTGGATGTGCCCTACGAGAATACGGGGATGTTGCGGCCAATGGTACAGGTGCAAAACGGGGAACCATTCACACACCAGAACTTCCTGTCCAAGTTCGCTAAATTACGTCTTTTCTACCAATCCAAAGAAATCATCCAGCGCTTCACACGTGAAGTCATCGCCGATGCCGCTGCAGATAACATCCGTTATATGGAACTGCGCTTCACCCCCGTAGCACTGACGCGTATCAAAGAATTCTCGCTAGCAGAGGCCACCGATTGGGTCATTGAAAGCGCCCAGGCTGCCGCAGCCGAATATGGTGTGGAAACACGTTTGATCACCAGCGCCAATAAACACGAGAGTGTGGAATTGGCGGAAGAAGTCATCGATCTCTCCATCGAACGCATGGATAAAGGCATTGTTGGGGTCGACCTGGCCGGAGCAGAAGCCGAATTCCCTGGAGAACCTTTTGCGCCCCTCTACCAAAAGGCCAAGGAAGCTGGCTTGCATGTCACTATACACGCCGGTGAATGGGGTGGACCCGAGAATGTTGTGGAAGCCATCAAAGTATTGGGGGCGGAACGTATCGGCCATGGTGTACGGGTGATGGAAGATGCAGAGGCAGTTGCCCTAGCCAAGGAACACAATGTCGTCTTTGAAGTTTGCCCTACCAGCAACTACCAGAGCGGCGTGGTACCTACCCTAAAAGATCATCCTCTCAAGCATATGCTGGATGCAGGCTTGCAGGTCACGGTCAATACAGATGACCCGGCCATTTCACAGATCGATCTGAGCGATGAATACGAATTGGCCTGTGAGGACCTACATTTGTCGCCGCAGCAATTGCGCCAGACGATCATCACGGCGGCCAAAGCAGCCTTCCTGCCAGAGGAAGAACGCTCTACATTGGTAAGTTCGTTGGAAAAAGAATTCGCGGCCCACGAGGTAGCGAACGGCAATTCGTAAAGTCAATCTCCCTTAGCAATACATATCACATAGAGAGCTATATTTAGGACGAGGCGAGGGATTCCTCACTGCGCTTGTTCACTCGGAATCATTAACTGTCGTTTCTTGGCCTGGCATCAAACTTGCAGGGACTTTCCTATCGATAGGACTTAATCCGCATGCATTTGAATCGTCCTTTATTTCCATGTACCATATAATAGATATGAGACTTGGAAAGGATGTGAAGTTAATATGAGAACCCATTCCAGTTCAAAAAAACCATATAGCGGAGTATTCCGCCTTTGCTTAGTATTACTGGGCTTGCTAACCGTGCTTTCTAACAGCGCCTTTGCCCCACCAGCACAACAGTGTGAGTCCAGGTACGTGGTGCATTTCCGCGAAACGACCGAAGAGATCGCCCAGAAGCTATTGATCGACCTGGACGATCTGCTGGAGGCCAACGACCTCACGGTGGATGACCGTATTCGCTTTGGTGATGTCTTGTGTATCCCCCTTCTCGGCAGAGCAGGGGAACCGGTGATCACACTCAGCGAAAGCGTGAAGGCCTCACATACCAATTACACCATTTCCCTGAATGCCGTTTTCTTAGGACCGGATACCAAGTATGTGGTGCAAGTCCTGACCAGCACGGACCCCCTGGAATGGTTGATTTTTGGACAGGTCGAACCTGATGTGAATGGCACCGTCAAGGAAAGCTTTACAGTACCGGGCAGGTTGAGGGGGGCCAGAAATATCACCATCTGCCTGCTAAATAAGCTCAGTGAGGCCTCCGTGTGCACTGTCTCCCAACGGACGGCAGTGTACGATGTTTTCGTACCCACTCCTAACTTCGCTTCAAATGACGAGTTTTCAGTCACAATCAACAAGTCCAAACTGACTGTTGTAGTAACCGACTTGATCAACGAGCACGTCTACTATGTGCGCATCCGTGAAGTTGGCAGCAGTGAAGCTGTACGGATAGGGTCGATTGCCATCGATGGAAAGGGGGAAGCCACAAAAACCTTCAATATCCCCGAGGCCCTGGAGGGCGCTACGCCTCTCGAAGTGTGCCTAAAGAACGTGTATAACGATGATGCGGAATGCCTGATCGTGACGGTGGAAATACCGCGCTAATTCAACAGTACAACAAGAATCTAAGCAAGGCCGTTCCTGATAGGAACGGCCTTTTTTGATCTAAAGCCCAGAGTTGACGCTTTGCAAGCTGATAATCTTTTGTTGACTCATTTATAATATCGTCATGCAATGGCATCTCATCCCCACCGGCCGTATCCGCGTTGACCCCGGCGGTCCTTTTGGGCTTGTCCCGCGTGCTTTATGGAGTCGCCACCACACACCCGAAGAAGACGGTCTCATCGAAATGGACATGCATGCCCTGCTCATTGATTCCGATGGCGAGACTATTGTGGTGGACAATGGTTTAGGCGACAAACTCAGCGACAAGGCCCAACGCAATTGGGGCATTTATTATCCCCATGGCACACTCCTAGAAAACCTGGCAAAACATGGCGTGCAGCCAGCCGATGTGGACATAATGTTGGACACGCACCTGCACTCCGACCACTGCGGTGGGAACACCACCATCCAGGATGGCGAGGTCGTGCCCACCTTCCCTAACGCCGAATACATTGTGCAGCGTATGGAGTTCGCCGATGCCATGAACCCGGATGCGCGCACACGCAGCACCTATTTAAAAGAGAACTTCGAAGTTGTATGGAAGCGCGGGCAATTTCGATTTTTACATGGCGACACACGCATCACGAGCGAGGTGCGTTGCGTGGTCACGCCCGGACACACTCGCTGTCACCAGAGTGTCATCATAGAGGGTGATGAAAATCCCATCCTGTACAGCGCAGACCTGGCAACCTTCGCCGTACACATGGCGCGTACTGCCTGGGTGACAGCTTATGACGTGGAGCCGTTGGAGAATATCGCTACGAAACAAAAGTGGCAGGGTTGGGCTTTAGAGCACAATGCCATACTGGTCTTTGAGCACGATACGGAAATCCCCGTGGGGCAGCTCATCAAGAATGAAGAAGGACGCATGGCTGTAGAGACAGTTAAGCACCCCGTCCTGGATGCACTTACCTAGAAGCTCAATCCGTTTCGGGACGGTCTTTGAAACCCATACTGTACAGTTGGAAATAAGCCCCGCGCTTTTGTAAGAGGTCTTCGTGCGTGCCGCGCTCGATGATCTCGCCTCCATCCACCACCACGATCAGGTCAGCGTTGATGATAGTAGAAAGGCGATGAGCAATCACAAAAGAGGTACGCCCTTCCAAAAGAGTTGCCAGGGCTTTCTGGATCAATTGCTCGGTTTGAGTATCCACACTTGAAGTCGCCTCATCCAGGATGAGAATGCGGGGGTCGGCCAGCAAGGCGCGCGCAAAAGAGATCAACTGGCGCTGGCCTTCTGAAAGCAAAGCACCGCCCTCTTCCACTGTGGTCTCGTAACCATTGCGCAACTTACTGATGAAGTCGTGGGCACCCACCGCTTTGGCAGCAGCTTCCACCTCTTGCAGGCTGGCATCCAAACGCCCAAACTGGATATTCTCCTGCACCGTGCCACTGAACAAAAATGGCTCCTGCAAAACAATGCCCATCTGACTCCGCAGGCTGGCCTGGGTGACCGAGCGCAGATCGAAACCATCGATACACACTCGACCCTGCGTGGGATCATGAAAACGGCTCAACAGTTTGATAAGCGTGGATTTGCCTGCGCCTGTCTGTCCCACCAATGCGATAGTTTGCCCGCGCTCAGCCTTTAACTCAATATCCTGCAACACGACCGTGTCGGGGTCATCTGAGTAATGGAAGGAGACATCCTCAAAATGTACGTCACCGTTGATGCGAGGTAATTCAACAGCAGTGTCATCATCGGCTACTTCCACGTCCGTGCGCAACAACTCCAGAACGCGTTCCCCACCCGTAAGAGTGACCTGAAGCTGGTCGTAGCGGCGGCTGAGGTCCTGGATGGGATTAAAGAAGCGCTCGATGTACAACACAAAAGCCACCAGTACCCCTGGCGTGATATCTGCACCCAATACGGCGGCTCCGCCCAACCACACTACCAGGGCCACAGCCAGCGAACCGATCATGTCCACTGTGGGGAAGAAGGTAGAAATGAGACTGGCGGATTTGAGGTTGTTCTGTAAATGGTACTGGTTGACTTCCTGGCTGAAGCGTTCGTAATTGTAATCTTCACGCGTGAAGGCCTGTACGACTCGCACGCCATTGATATTTTCAGCCAATACAGAATTGACCCAACTATTGCCTATACGCACTCTGCGGTAGACCTCACGGATGCGGTTGCGGAATATATAGGTCGCCAGCATGATCAGAGGCAATACCGTGAAGGTATAGAGCGACAGCTGGAGATTCAATGCCAACATGGCAATCAACGTCCCGACCAGAGTGAACAGGTTACGGGCCGAAGCGATGACCGACCAGGTCACAAAATCACGGATGGATGAAACGTCATTGATCACACGTGCGATAAGGCGGCCCACGCTGTAGCGACTGAAGAAACCCAGCGAGAGTTTCTGGATGTGATTAAAGAGGCGGTCGCGCATATCGTAAATGATGGACTGCCCCGCACGGGCCATAATGTTAATACGGATATATGTCACCAGCCATTGGACCAGGATAGCCAGCAAATATAAAAGTACAGCATTGCGCAGCGCGACAGGATCATTCTGGGTGATGCCATCATCGATGGCCACTTTAACCAGGAATGGCCCAGCCACCACGGAGACCGTACCGATGGTCATCAAGATAAAAGAGAAGATGAACTGCCTTTGATAAGGACGCATAAAGGCCAGCAGGTCACGCAGCACGCCGGAGTCATAGCCCTGGCGCTGTTCATCATCACGCAAATAATATTCTGGAGGGGTGATCTCTTGCGTGGACATGCTAGTTTTTCTCTAACTGGGCGATGGTTTCACGGAATTGTTCCTGCTCGGCCAGCTGCAGGTCGTAGATCTCTTTGTACAGGCCGCGCTTTTCCAGCAAAGCTTCGTGTTGGCCGCGTTCGATGATGCGGCCTTGATCCATCACAAGAATCTGGTCGGCATTGCGTACAGTGGAAAGACGCTGGGCGATGACAAAGGTAGTGCGGCCGCGCATCAATTCGTCCAGGGCCTTTTGAATGAGGTGTTCCGTTTCCATATCTACACTGGAGGTCGAATCATCGAGAATGAGGATACTGGGATCAATCAATAAGGCACGTGCGATAGCAATGCGCTGGCGTTGCCCACCTGAGAGCGTTACCCCACGTTCACCGACCACCGTATCGTAGCCATCGGCTGTGTTCAAAATGAACTCATGCGCCTCGGCGGCCCTGGCCGCGGCAAGAATCTGTTCTTCATCAGCATCAGGGCGCCCAAGGGCGATGTTCTCACGGATGGTTGCGGAGAAGAGCAGGGATGATTGCAACACAATTCCGATCTGCCTGCGCAAGACTTGTACATCTATCGAGCGTATGTCCTGACCATCGACCAGGACGGCCCCGCTGCTCACATCATAAAAGCGCGGGATCAAGTTAACCAGGCTGGTCTTGCCGGAACCCGTCGGGCCGATGAGGGCCACAACCTGATTGGGTTCGGCGGCGATGTTGATGTCACTTAGAGCCGGGATCTGCTCACCTTCGTAAGTGAAATGTACGTCTTTGAACTCCACCAGGCCCTTCAATGCTTCCGTTTCAACAGCCTCAGGAGCCGATTGGATCTCTGAAGGACGATCCAGCACTTCAAAAGCACGCTGAGCGCCCGCGGCAGCCTCCCCGGCAGCGTTAACCAGCCAGGTAAGCTGTTGCACCGGGTTGGCCAGCAGTAATAGATAACTGTTGAAGGCGACCAGTTGCCCGACGGTGATCTCATCATTTAACACCATGCGCCCACCGAAGAACAAGATCAGGATGGTGCTCAGCGAGATCAGCAAATGCGAGGTTGGCATGACCTTAGACCACTCCGAGATGACGTGAATACGGGCATCAAAAAGTTTGCGGTTGACGCGCGCAAAACGGGAGACTTCGTAAGGTTCACGCGCAAAGGCACGCACTACCTGGGCCCCGGCGGCGTTTTCCTGCAAACGTGAGGACAGTGAACCCAAAGCCCAGTCTACGTCGTAGAACATTTTGCTGACGCGTCCACCAAAGCTGGTGGTCAGCAACACGAGGGGCAGAATGGGAATGATGGCGATCAAGGCCAGCCGCGGGCTGCTTGTAAGCATAAGGCCCATAGCGCCAATAGCCATGAACAAAGCCTGGCTGAGTTCTACCGCGCCAAAACCCAGAAAGCGCTGGATGGCCCCCACGTCTTCGGTACAGCGGCTCATTAACTGGCCGGTTGAGGCGCGGTCATGATAAGTGAAGGAGAGATGCTGGATATGGTTGAACAGCCAGTTGCGCAGGTCATAGGCCACTTTCATGGAAACGTATTCGCTCAAGTAACGTTGCACAAAAGCAAAGATGGCTCGCAGCAAGCCGATTCCCAGAATAACCCCAGCCGCCTGTATCATAAAACGAATCTCGCCCTGAGCCAGGCCGATGTCGATGACATCTTCAATGATGCGCGGAATAGCTAGCTGGGTGGCAGTGACCACCACCAATGCAGCCAGAGCGCCCACGATGTGCCACCAGTAAGGGCGCACCAGGCGGCGTAGCTTGACCAATTGACGCATGGATGCTTCGTTGGCTTCGCTCACTCAGATATCACTATATATTCACAGATAATTTAGACAAAGGTCAGAAGGCACAGAAAGCTATTTTATCGCGTAACGCTATTCTGGTACTTACCGGCAATATTATGCGTCTACTTAAAAAGAAAAGCATCCACAGATATTCAACTGTGGATGCTCCAACAATCAAATTTATTCTATATCTGGGAAACGCGACTCTCCCACTCGGTAACCGCATTACGGATAACTTCCTGGATTTCATGCTCAGGCACTTCAGCAATGCCTTCATAACTATCCAGGCCAATGTGGACGATCATGCCTTTGCCAGGCACATCCTCCAACTCGATGCCGCGGTCAGCAAGAGAGGAATCAGCCAGATTCTCCTGCAAGATCTCGTCGATCTGTGCGGCGATGCTGACCAGGTTGTGCTCTACCTTCAGCTTCCCGTCTGCTTCGATACCTTTGCGGATCATGGCTATAGGGTTATAACGTCCAGGTTTTTTTTCGGTTTGAGGCTCCTGCTGCAGCTCCTGAACTCTAGCCTGGGGAGCGATTTTTTTGGCTGCCTCACGTTCTTCGGCAGCCTTAATTTGTGTTTCCAGGCCAACCCAGGCCTGCAGGTCCACGAGGATCAAAGACAAACGTCCGCGCTGCTCTTCATCTAAGTCCTCACCATAATCGATCAAATCATCTTCTATCTGGGTGACGAGTTTTTTACTGGTATCTTCTCGCCAGAAACGTACATATTTATGCAGCCCCAGTCGGGGAGGGGCATCAATAATGGGGGTAGCTACTTGCGTTTCAACTTCGATCACCTCGCCATCTTCACCAACGACCTGTTCGGCAACAGTCTCGACAACTTCATCATCGGGGTCATCTCCACGTAAAGCCCTCACAGGAAACACGTTACCCAACAAGAAACCGATAACCAGAAATGTAAAGGAAAGGATAATGCCGATCAATAAGTTCATTCTAGATCTCCTCAGGCGGTAAGCGGCACCTGGCAATGGGTGCAGAGGTGTGTGCCGCGCTGGCCCACGACTATGCGGTCAATCGGTGTACCACAATGCTGGCAGGGTTCACCCGTTTGCTGGTAGACGCGGAAGTCATTCTGAAAATCACCGCCACGATAAGCCCAGTCGATGCTGGCCCCATTACGCCGGATAGCTTCTTTCAATACCTTACGAATGGCCTTGAGCAAGGCTTGGGCTTGCTTTTCATTCAATAAGTTAGCCTGGGTGGTGGGATGGATTTTTGCCAGGTTGAGGGCTTCATCAATGTAGATATTGCCCAGGCCAGCAATAAAGTTTTGGTCCAGGAGCAAAGGCTTCAACTGCCGTTTGCGTTCTTTGAGATTTTTATAGAATTTTGCGGCTGTCAGACTGCTGTCGAGTGGTTCAGGGCCCAATTTGCCCAGGACCATGCTGTCATCTTCCAGCAGCCAGATGCGACCGAACTTGCGGGCGTCGTTGAAGCTGAGTTGTTTGTTCTTATCGAGGTAAAAGACCATACGGGGGTGCTTGCCGAGCGGCTTGCGCCCGCTGCCTACGAGCAGGTCGCCAGTCATGCGCAGATGCACAAGCATGGTGTCTTCGGATAACTTGAATTGCAAATACTTGGCACGGCGGCCCACATCTTCGATGCGTTGCCCAATAATGCGACGTTTAAAACTACGCGGGCCGGGTGTATCCAGTGTGCGTTTCCATAATAATTCTACGTCTTTGATGCGATGCCCAACAACGGGAGGCGCGCCACGACCACCCTCACGCATAGCACGTGCAATTGTCTCCACTTCGGGAAGTTCGGGCATGCCTTATCCTAGCTAATCTTTGGAACTTCGTAAAGGTGAAAAAGTACTGTCTAACAGAGCTGTAAGCGAAGTCTATTCATTAAACATAGCACCCACACTGCGGCCTTCGTGTGCGCGTTTGATAACTTCACCCAGCAGCGGGGCAACAGAGAGGATGGTGAGCTTATCTCCCAACTGCTCTTTTTTTTCAAGGGGAATGGGTACAGTATCCGTGGTGATAATGCCGGTCAAGGGCAAGCTGGCCAAACGCTCAACAGCCGGATCAGATAAAACAGCATGTACAAAGGCCAAATAAATGTCACGCGCCCCTTCTTTCTTGAGCAACTCCACCGCGTTTTTCACGGAACCGGCGGTGTCGACTTCATCATCCAACAAAATCACATCTCGGCCCTCAACATTACCGACGAGGGTGATGGCTTCAGTCTTGGCATCTTTGGTGCCGCGGCGTTTTTCAATGAGTGCCAACGGTGTGTTAACGCGTTCGGCAAAATTGCGTCCCCGTTTGGCAAAGCCCAGGTCGACCGTCACGACTACAGGATCATGCAGTTTTTTACACAATGGTTTGATGTAATCAACCAGAATGTGAAAAGTAGTGAGCACATCACCCGGGATGGAGAAGAAGCCCTGGATCTGGCCCGCGTGCAAATCCAGTGTCATGTATCTATCCGCGCCAGCCACTTCGATCATGTCTGCTACCAGGCGAGCAACAATGGGCACGCGCGGCTGATCTTTTTTATCGGAACGGGCATAGGAGAGATATGGGATTACAGCCGTGATGCGCCCCGCAGAGTCCAAACGCAAGGTCTGTAAGGTGATTAGCAGTTCCATGAGGTTGCGATGTACCGGCCGCGAGGTGCCCTGGATGACATAACAGTCCTGGCCGCGCACACTCTGCTGCAAACGCACTAAAAGATTATCGTTGGGATAATGCACGATATCCCGGCCCGTCATAGGCAATTCGAGATATTCGCCAATCTGCTGGGCCAGGTCTGGTGAGGCAGTACCAGCAAACAATTTGATGTCACCATACATTGCGTCTTCGCTCCGTGCCATGGACGTGGTGTCTCCTCTTAGTTGCTTTGACTAATTTTATCCCGAAGCCATTCATCGCGCAGGATGCCCATATAGAGCAAATCGATGTATTCACCATCTGCAAGTGCTGCTTGTCGTTGGCGCAGTTCGTGTACGTAACCTGCTTTTTCATAACAGCGCACTGCACCCGGGTTGTTTTCATTAACACGCAGAAAGATACGATGTAAGTTCAGGGTGTCGAAACCCACCTTGTTCAACAATAGCATGGTCTCCGTACCATAACCCTGCCCCCACTTGCCCTTATCGCCGATCATGATGCCGACTTCCATACTCCTCACACGATGGTCGGCACCAAAAAAGCCGCAATTGCCGATCATCTGCCAGCCCTCGCCTTCTCGCACTTCCAAAGCGAACCACTGCTCATCCAGCGGACGATTCAGCATTTCTTCGAACCACTTCTCCTGGTTGGGCATCGACATCGGCAAATAGGGGCCGATGCCTTCGCGCACCTCCGGGTCATTGATCCATTGGGCGAAGCTGGGTAGATCTTCGCGCTCAATATGACGAAAACGAATGCGCTCACCGTAGATCATTTTTTGGCTTCTGCCTCTTGCTTTGCCTGCCATTCATCTTTTAAGACAGACATGAAAATGACATCGAGATATTGCCCATCAAAATAATGCGCCTGGCGTTGGCGGCCTTCGTGAACGTAGCCGACTTTCTCGTAACTGCGAATCGCTCGCGGGTTGTTCTCATAAACCCGCAGGAAAATGCGGTTCAGATTAAGTGTATTGAAACCATGTTTGAGCAGCAGTTGCATGGCTTCGGTGCCATAGCCCTGATTCCACAATTCTTTTTCACCAATGATGATGCCCACCTCGGCGTTGCGCACGCGGTGATCGATAGTAAAAAAGCCACAGTTGCCGATCAAGCGCCAATCATCCCTATCGCGCATTTCAATGCACAACACTTGTTCTTCCATTGGAAGCTGCAACATCCTCTCAAACCATTTCTCTTCATTGGACAACGACATGGGGAGAACCGAATTTAGGCCCTGCCGCACTTCAGGATCGTTAAACCATTTGACGAAAAGAGGTAGGTCTTCGCGCTCTGTATGCCGGAAACGGATGCGTTCCCCGTAGATCATTTCTTTTGCTCCTTAACAAGCTCCTGAACAGCCTCATAGGGGGATAGATGGCGGGCTTCCAGTTCATCCAGTGCATGTTCGTAAACCCCATTTTTGAGTGAGGCGCGCCAATCGCTGACAAGCTGACTCTCGATCAACTCATCCAGTTGGGCTGCGAGGCGTGCGCGTTCGCGCCGGGCCAATTCGCCAGTGTTTTCTAAATGCTGACGATGCTGGGAGATATGTTCCAATAATTCCGTCAGCCCCTCCCCATCGGTGGCAATAGTCCGTTGAATAGGCGCGATCCACAAGGCTTCATATTCTTGCTCGTCTGCCCCATCTACCTCCATTTGTTGACCATGATGTCGAAAGACGCGTTTAGCTGGATGCGCCAATTGCAGCATATTGCGCAGGGCGCGCTCAGTGTTTTCCACACCGGGGCGGTCAGCTTTATTGACCACTAAGATATCGGCGATCTCCAGGATACCGGCTTTGATGGCCTGGATGTCGTCACCCAAACCAGGGGCCTCAACAACCAGGGTGGTGTGAGCCAGCCGGGCGATATCGACTTCTGCCTGTCCCGCCCCCACCGTCTCGATCAGAATAATGTCATAGCCAGCAGCATCATAAGCCTGCACGATACCGGCTGTAGCACGCGCCAGTCCCCCCAAAGAACCACGCGAGGCCATGGAACGGATGAAAACGTCAGGGTCGCCACTGAGGTCGCGCATACGAATGCGGTCACCCAAGACGGCCCCACCGGTAAAGGGACTGGTGGGGTCAACGGCCACAATGGCAATGCGTTGGGGTTGGCTGTCATCTACGGGGTGGCGATAATGGTAGGCAATTTGGTTAACCAGGGAAGATTTACCCGTGCCCGGTGCGCCGGTTACGCCAATGAGTTGGGCTTTGCCAGTATGGGGGAAAAGATGATTGAGAGCGTCTCGTCCTGCGGTGCTGTCCTTTTCGATCTGGGTGAGCACACGCGAAAGCGCCAGCCGGTCACCGTTGAGGATAGGCTGGATGTCGATAGAGTCTGCACTCATGGCAAAATGGGATTAGTTGGCTGCGGCGCTCATGGCAGCGCGGATATCGTCAATGATAAGTTGGGTGGAAGCGCCGGGGCCATATATACCGGTTACCCCAGCATCCTGTAATTTGGGCACATCTTCGTCGGGGATGATGCCGCCGATAAAGACTTTGACATCCTCCTGGCCATTGGCCTGCATGAGTTCGAGGATACGTGGGACGAGGGCCATATGCGCCCCGGAAAGGATGGAGAGGCCGACGACATTGACGTCTTCCTGCAAGGCGGCTTCGGCCACCATTTCGGGAGTTTGGCGCAGGCCGGTATAGATGACTTCCATGCCTGCATCACGCAAGGCACGTGCGATAACTTTAGCGCCGCGGTCGTGGCCGTCCAGGCCGGGTTTGGCAACCAGCACGCGTATCTTTTCCTCTGCCATTCAGCCTCCAATTCTACGAACTGGGGCGATTATACCGCAGGGAGCTTAGCGGCTAGACTTCGGCTCAGAGATATCCGTTATTGTCTATGAGAAGCAATACAAATGCCCATTCACGACGACAGCCTATGCGGTTACCATGCGCATTATCAAATAATGGTGTGGCGGGTTTTAAACTCCTACAACAACGCGAACGCCGTAATGCTTCGATCACGCAAGGCGTTTACCTGCAAAGTGTAGGTGATTCATGATGTCTGAAGTTGATATTCAAGGGCAGCAGGCCCCTGAACTTACAAGGCGGGAACGTGAATTTTTGCTATTACTTGTGGAGGGACATTCCAATGATGAAATCTCGCTGGCACTAAAGATCGCCAGGCGGACGGTCGAATTCCATATAGGCAACATCCTTAACAAACTTGAAGCCATCGTCGACCTTGCCAGCCCGCAGGAACACCCCCTTGCCAAGGTAGGTAAAGATGTGGGTGTGGGTGCCGCTGCCGTGCTCATCACCGCCCTGGCTGCCGTGCTGATCGGCCTGCTGGTGCTGGGGCCGCCTTTATGGGAGCGGTTGAGCGGTTTCACCCCTTAGTTTTTGGAGTTTGCTAGCTAAACAGCTTTGCTGTTTAGCTTAAGAGTTGGCTGCGCCAACTCTACAAGGTTATTGTTAACCACCCGGTTAATGTACTTATGTAGGGTATGTAGGGGGGGCACACTTTTGGCTAGCGGGTTTTTGCCGGAATATCAGATGTGGGGGCGGAGCGATAAAGAAGCGGTATATGTGAGGTTGGCGGGTGCGCGAAACAAAAAAAAAGTGTGAATTAATGTACCCGTATGTACCCTTAGTGTACTTTGACTGTAGCAAATGTTACATGAACAAGAGCAACTGCTATACAAACAATCCACCCACTATTTTCATTTTGATTTTAAAATATAGTGCCATCTAAAGCGTTTCAAGTATCAAGTGTGCATATGCAACAAGAACCCAAAAAGACTTCCGAAATCAGCTGGCCTCCACGCTGGGTTAGACAAAGGCGTCAAAGATCGATCGAAAAAATGCCGATCGTTGTCCAAACGAATTTTCATCCAGCAACTGCAGCAAGAAGATTAAGGCGGGGAATGCTTGACCGAACTTATGCCAGAGATAATTTTCGTCTTTGGTACAAGGGAAAAACGCTGTTTGGAGATGTATATAAATGGTTTGAAGACGATTGGATTGATGAAGGATATGCTTTTAAGATACGCAGGTATCGGTTTCCCGTTCACTTGTTTCCATCAGTCGAATTGAGTGGTGTAATTATCCCTACTGAGGGTGGATCGGTGATAAAAGCGAAAATATCATACGCACCTTTTCTTAGCTATGGTTTATTCTTTGTCTTTGCCATCATTTTGTTTGCATCTAGCAGCCAATATTACGGGGACTTACAGCAAATCGGCATATTTCTAAGTATTTTTCTTCTTACATTGATTTCTTTCCTAGTGTCTATCACAAGGAGCATTTTAGATTTAGGATTTTTAAGGAACATCATCCCAGAACGATTTCTAGATCAGTGACGAAATTGATTAGCCTGATTGCGAACCCTTGACAAATACTATTCTAATGTTAGAATGTTTGTATTCTAAGGTTAGAATATGGCAGAAATAAAGCTTTCTGAACGCGAATTACTCATCCTCGGGCTGGTGGCCGAGATGCCCCGGCATGGCTATGAACTTGAGCAGGTGATCGAAGAGCGCGGCATGCGAGAGTGGACCCAGATCGGGTTCTCCTCCATCTACTATGCGCTGGGCAAACTGGAAGAGCGGGGCCTGATCTCTGCCGATGTCCCGGCCAATGCCAAAGCCAAGAAGAGCTACCACCTGACGGATAAGGGCAAAGCGGCCCTGGTCGAGCAGACGCTGGCAACGCTGGTGTCCGTGCAGCCCACCTACCACCCGCTATTACTGGGCATGATCCACTGGTCCGTGCTCAGCCGGGACCAGGCTCTGGATGCTTTGCAGACAAGGAAGGATGTCGTAGCCGAGGAACTACAACGAATTGAAAGCATCCAGTTCGAGCAACAACCCCTACCGGACTACGTGGATGCCATTTTCGAATTTTCTATCGGCCAGCTACAAGCTGAAGCCGAATGGCTCGACAAGACTTTAGCCTACATGGCAACCAAGCTTTGGAATACCTAATTATTTGAAAGGGAAATGAGATGAACGTAGAACTGTTCCATGACCGTATAAGAGAATTGTATTTGCCGCCAAAAAACGAATTCACGATCGTTGAGGTCCCCGAAATCCGCTACGCGGTGATCGATGGGCAGGGTGATCCCGGAGCCAATGGCAATAACCAGGCCGCGAAGTGGCTCTATTCCGTGGTGCACCTGGTGAAGCCATTTGTCAAAGAAAGAATGGGCAAAAATTTCATGGAGCCGCCACTGGAGTACTTGTATTGGGCGGACAACGAAAAAGACTTTATTGAAGGCAACAAAGACAAATGGAACTGGCGGGCGATGATCGTGTTCATCGATTGGATCACCCAAGAGCAATTCGAGGAGGCCGTTGCTGAAGTATCACAGAAATTAGGGCCTGCTCCCGGGACGCTGCGGCTGGAGAACTTGAACGAAGGCAAATGCGTGCAGATCATGCATGTGGGGGCTTACGAAGGGGTGGCTGCGGTGTGTGATGAGCTATACAACCAATACCTCCCTAAAAACAACTTAAAGCCCAACGGCTACTACCACGAGATCTACTTGAATGACCCGGCCCGCACGGCACCGGAAAAACTCAAGATCGTCATCCGGCAACCGGTGGCATAGCAATTCATCCTCGTGTGGCTGGTCGAGTTCCTCGACACCGCCCTTGAAGCTTTCATCGACCTCGTCATTCCCCAGCGATACCCTCGCTAAGGTTGCCAAAGATGTGGCGCTGCCGCCGCGCTCATCAGCCTGCCAGCCTTAGATCCCACTAGTGTAAAATAAACAAGAAAGTTAGAGACTGCTTAAAACTAATCGCTTGTTATGAAAAGTCTTGAGGGAAAATTGAGAATATCGAGATTATGGATTTTTCTTACGCTTATTCTATGCGCATGCCAAACGCAACCCCTTGGAAATCCAAACTCAACGCCCCCAACCTCAACCAGCCCTTCTGAAAGCCAAACTACAGAAACACCGCATATCACTTCTAATCCTTCAAATCAGGCAAGGCTTTATATAAAGATAAACCAATGGGCTTCCGTTTTTGAATTTCATCCAGATGGAAACCATATTGTAATTCCCTATATAAGCAATTCTCAAACAAATGACCTATTGATGAATGTCGACTTGATTATGCTTGAAAATGGTGACACAGCTACGCTGACTACAATTATTAATAGTGAACCTGGTTTTGTGAGCACTACAGTTCTAGATATTTCTTCAGATGGCAGGTGGGTTGCCGCAGGTACATCTTTCGGAGAAATCTACCTGTGGGATTTGGAGAGGCAAAGCATATTTGACGTGCTTCATATCGAAGAAGCAGGCAGTATTTCAGAGTTGGAATTCTCCCCAGATTCAGAGTGGCTTACCTTCGCATACTTCGCAGCTCGAGGAGAATCTCCCGCCGGTTATTTCGGTTATACAAAACTGGAAGATACCAGCATTGTTTATTTGCCCACTGAATTTCCTTTTGTAAGCGACATTGAATTCTCTAAAGATGGGAAGACTTTTACTACGGCCAATGGCATACATTTTAAAGGGGCAGGAATCAATACTTGGAATACAGAAACTTGTTTATTCCAGCAAAAATGTTTGCCAAAGCTAGAACTATTTAAGGTCGAAGGTTTCGGTCCATTTGCTGATTACATCAGCCTTTCTCCAGATAATCGCTTTGTAGCTGCAACGGTTTATGACCCAGAGGAAGAATACAGAAAGCTCAGGATCATGGACCTTGAAACCCAAATGGAACTAACCTGGCCTAGCTCAGATACAACAAACACCTCAATAGGGCGGATTGAGTTCTCCTCCCAAGGAATATTATTTATTCAGGGGGATACTATCCGGCTAATTGAACCTATTTCTGGAAACTTCCTAGACGAATTCGAGTATACCGAAATGGAGTTTGGAATCGCTGGGCCCTATTGGAAAGCATTTACACCCTCACCTGACGGTCAATTGCTAATAATAAATATGGGTTCTGAAGGTTTAGAGGTTTGGGAACTTCCACACTACCAACTACAATCCACCACTCCATAGTTTTCAAAAAACTACACAGCCTTTGATCGAAGTTGTCTTGAAAAATAATTTCCTCCCTAATTAATTGCTATCTCAAGAATCTAAGCGAAGGCTTCGCTTAGCATTGTTCTGAATCTTCGTGTCCTCTGTGCCTCTGTGGTGAATATCCCAACTTGTTATAATCCCCCCACACCACTCAGAAAGAAGGAACCCCATGGCCCTATCATTCCGTTTTGGCACCGTTGGTAAACCCATCAAAACCCCCAAGAAGCCCGGCGGGACCGTCGGCTCTGTGCAGTTCATCCGCGAGCTAGGCCTGGACGCCTTTGAGATCGGATGGGTGCGCTCTGTGCGCGTCTCCGAAAAGACCTGCGAACTGATCAAAGCCACCGGCGAAGAAGTCGACGTGGTGCTGAGCGTGCACGCCCCCTACTACATCAACCTCAACGCCGACGACGAGGAATGGCCCAAATCCCGCCAGCGTTTGATGGACGCGGCCCATTACGGGCATCTGGCCGGGGCCACCGAGATCATCTTCCACCCCGGCTCCTATTTCGAGCGCCCGCCCGCTGAAGTGCTGCCCAAATCGATTGAACGCTTACAGGGCTGTGTGGACGAATTACGCGCCAACGGCAACCCTGTCACCCTGCGCCCCGAGACGATGGGCAAACAGGGGCAACTGGGTTCCCTGGAAGACACCCTCGAAATGGCTAAAGCCATCGACGGGGTGCAGCCCTGCCTGGATTTCGCCCATCTGCACGCCCGCACCGGGGATGGCACGATGAACAGCTACGAAGAATGGACGGCGGCGCTGAAGCTGTATCAAAAGATGCTGGGCAAAAGGGCCCTCAAGAACCTGAGCTGCCACCTGAGCGGCATCGAGTACACCGAGAAGGGCGAAAAGAACCACCTGCCCATGCAAGAGTCAGATTTCAAACTGGACGAGCTGTTCAAGGCGCTGCACGATGCCGGGGCCGCGGGGCGCATCCTCAACGAAAGCCCTATCATGGAAGAAGACGCTCTGCTTTACCAAAAACGCTGGATGAAGATCAGCGGGGAGAAACTGTAATTTGAGTGACCAAAATAATTTCGCAGAACTACAAACGCGCATGCGGGCCTGCCGCCTGTGTGTGGAGGGCGGTTACCAGGTCACCCCACCCGCGGTGACCCAGGGGCAGGTAACGGCGCGCATGATGACCATCGGGCAGGCGCCGGGCATCACCGAGGTGGAGGCCAAACGGCCCTTCAACGCCGGATCGGGGACACGCCTGTTCGCCTGGCTGAGAGAAGCCGGAATCGACGAGGACTGGTTCCGCAGCACACAGTACATGAGTTCGGTGACCAAATGTTATCCAGGTCGCTCGAAATCGGGCGGAGGTGACCGCGTGCCCTCACGTGCCGAGCAAAAGCTGTGCCGCCCTTTCCTTGAGGAGGAGATCGCTCTGGTTAACCCGGAGCTGATCATCCTGATCGGCGGGCTGGCCATCAAGCTGTTCTTCCCCGCCAAGGCCAAGCTGACGGAGATCATCGGCACGCAAATGCAAACGGTAGAGGGTCGCTGGATCGTGCCTGTGCCACATCCCTCGGGGGCCAGCCGTTGGCACCAGATCAAGGAAAATCAGGCGTTGATACAAAAGGCGATCGGGTTGATACGGGGTCATAAGGAGAGGATGTTTGGGGAGGAGGGGAATTAGGGGGTATGATGGAGGGACGGAGAGAAATAGGATGAAATGAATGAATAAGTTTTTTAAATCAATCAAGAATTTGGTTTTTCCCACATACCCTGAACCAAAAGTATCTACAGAAGAAGCTCTTGAGATCTTAAAATCCCTTGCAGACGAAAAGGGATGGACATGGCGTGAGCCTGTAGAAATTAATTCTAAGCGGGGCAAATGGATGATATGGACACATCACGGAATCCGAGGTGTCAATGTAAGAGGAGAAATTGACCAGCAAACCGGGGAGATATTAGAAGCTGGTTTCATGCCCAGGTAAAGGACCAATAATGGAACTCGACCGCGACCAACTACAAAAAGACATCCACGCCCTGTACAAACGCGAGCACGATGAGCTAGGCGAAGAAGGCACTTACCGCCTGTTGGATGAAGCTAAACAATGGGACCTGTCGGGTACGCTGGCGAATGGCGGGGTGGTGGTGTTCCCACATGCAGGAGTGGCCGAGTGCGGGCAGCAGATCGCGGCGGCAGTACATGCCTGCCTGGACAGCGGCGCGGAGCGGGTGATCGTAATCAGTGTATTGCACGCCTTCACCGAAAAAATGGAACAGGCCCGCGTTGCGGTTGCGGAAGGAGACGACCCGGCCAACTGGGAGTTCTGGGGCATGCAGGGGCCGGGCATCGAGGGCCGTCACGAGTGGACGGGCGACCATGCCCTAATCAGCTTCCGGCATTTCTGGCAGGCTGAGACGCAGCGTCGCGGCATCAAAGGGCCAGAAGTATTGGAGCGCTACCCCTACCTGGCAGGCGGCAAACCGGAGTTACTACCGGGCATTGACGAGCTGGCACGCGAAGCTGAAGATGCAGTAATTGTATCGACTGCGGACCCATTCCATCACGGCATCGGTTATGGTGACCCACCGGAGAAGTCTTTCATGCCTGAGGAGGATGGCCTGGAGTTGGCGCAGGAAAGCATTGAAGAGGGCATTGCGCTATTAGAAAAAGGGGATTACTGGGGTTACAACCAGCATTGCGTTACGGCCAAAAGCGACGCGCGTGATACCGGGCAGGTTTTCCGTTACATACGCGGGCCGATGAGGGGCAATATCATAGACCTGACATATAGTGAGGCAGGGGAATTGTACAAAACCGCCGACCCGACCTGGGTAGCGGCGGCGCTGATCGAGTGGGAGAGAGTCTTTGAATAGGTTCTCTAAGTGCTTAATAAATCAGCTTGATAGCCCTCCGCAAACAGAGCCGGGCTGCCACCGGTGTGCCAGAAGAGCACTTTATCTTTTTTGTCAAAGAAGCCTTTGCGCACAAGGTCAATGAGGCCAGCGGCAGCGCGGCCAGTGTAGACGGGGTCTACCAGTAAGCCTTCGTGGTGGGCAAAGAGCTGGATGGCTTCTTTCTCCGCTGCTCCCATGACGGCATAGCCGCCTCCAAGATAATCGTCGTTGACCAGCACATCTTCAGTTTTAAAACTGTGGGCTGCCCCCATCAATTCCGTGGTACGGCCCGCCAGGCCAGAAACATAATCCTGCACGTCCTCGGCAGCTTCATCCACACTGATGCCAAGAATGCGGGCGTCGTAAGTAAACAACTCAGCGCCAGCGATCATACCGCCCTGGGTACCACCTGATGAAGTGGCAAATACGATCCAGTCAAAATCGGTCTTTTGATGTTGTAGCTCCTGGATGGCGTAAGCGTAGCCTGCAGCACCTAAGCGGCTGGAACCGCCATAGGGCACGATGTAGGGGGAGCGCCCCACCTCCTTCGATTCGCTCATGACGCGTTCCAATTGTTCGCCGCGGCGTTCGGCGGGGGTCCAGATGATCTCGGCACCGAGGAGCAAGTCTAGGTAAGTGTTAGCTTCGGGGCGCTCCGGTTCATCGCCACCCAGGACCAGGATGCAATGCATACCAGCTCGGCGGGCAGCAGCGGCTGTCTGACGGCAGTGGTTGGACTGGATGGCCCCGGCAGTGATAAGGGTGTCTGCACCCTCAGCCTGGGCATCGGCCAGCAGGTATTCCAGCTTGCGGGTCTTATTGCCGCCGAAGGCCAAGCCAGTCTGGTCGTCACGTTTGACCCACAGTTCAGGGCCGCCGAGCGCTTTCGAAAGGCTCGGCATAGGTTCGAGGGGAGTGGGCAGGTGGGCAAGAGGGAAACGGGGGAGAGTTTTCATTGGGATTTAGATTGATGATTTTTAATTGTAGATTTATTCTAAATCTTAGCGTATTTTGCAGTCCTGGCGGGAGGCAATTCTCTCACGCAAAGGACACCAAGAGCGCAAAGTCGTTTTACATATCGCCGGATTGATTGCTCGTTTGGGTTTTAGCGCGCAGGCGCATGAGGGACAACAGGCGCGGTAAAGCTTGCGTGTAAATTGTGTAGAGCCAGGGACGGACTGGCAGATCCCAGGCACCGATGTGACGCATAACCTGGCCGCCTAAGCCGCGTTTGAAGCGGAACACACCCCACATGGAATCGCTTTCAGTGAAGTTATCCGGCGCGCCCCATAGATCATAAGTAGTGCAACCTGCCGCTTTGGCGGCCTTGATGGCCTCCCATTGCAAGAGGTAGGTGGGCATTTTGTTGCGGTGGGCTGCAGTTGACATACCGTAGATGTACCAGGCTATTTGCTCAAAGATGAAGAGCATCAGTCCGGCGACGGGCTGGCCTTCGACTTCAGCGATGAGGGGCTGCAACATACCAGCATCCATGAAGGTATTCCAGACGGTGAGGTAATAGTCTTTGGCGCGGATGGTGAAGCTGTCACGGTTGGCGGTCTCAGCATACATGTTATAGAGCATGTCGAAATCACCAACAGTACCAACCCGCACAGTGACACCCTTACGGCCAGCGAGGCGCACGTTGTAGCGCGTCTTCTGTTTCATGTTGGCCAGCAGCTGGTCTTCGTCGGGGGTGAGGTCGACCATGACGGTGTTACGGTACTGCACCTGCTCATTGGAAAAGCGCCAGCCGGATGACTTGAGTTCGGACGTAATTTCTTGCCCTAGCCCATGTTCCAGAGAACCTTCTTCATCTGGAACACCAGTGCCCAGGCGCACATCCGGGTCGATCTTAATGAAGAAAGCATTGTGTTCTTTGGCAAAAGTCTTCAGGTCGGCCAGGACACGTTGGCAAAGTTGAGCATCTTCCCAATTGAGTAATGGGCCTTTGGGAACATATAACATCTTCAAGGTCACGGGAATAAGGGGCAGCTTGATGCTGCGTTGCAAAATCTGAGCAGCGGCAACTACTTTGCCTTCATCATCCTGCCAGGTTTTGTAATAAGGCGTCCAACCATACTGAGATTTAGCTTCGCCCCACTGCCAGGTTTGTAGCAGGTGGGGATTTGGCAGATCGGAGATTATCGCGGTCCAGGTTTGAGAGTCCACCTAATCCCCCAGACCGCGGCGGGCCACGATGGCCTGATATCCCCAGTAGGCCCACGGAATGTAGACTTTATCAAAGGCACTGACGGCACGTTTGAGTTCGCCGCCAAAGCCGCGTTTGAAGCGGTAGACACCCCACAATCCATCGGAGCGCTGGGTGAAGTTCTCTTCTAAGGTGGTTTGATCCTCATCCGGCACTCCGTAGAGATCATATTCCGTACAGCCCTTCGATTTGGCCCAACGCATGGCTGCCCATTGCAGCAAATAGGTGGGCATGCGATTGCGCTCCTGATTGGTGGAGGCACCATATAAATACCAGGAGCGCGGCCCGGAGGCAAAGGCCATTAGTCCGGCCAGGGGCTGGCCTTGATACTCAGCTAGAAGTAACTCGCACATACCAAGCGGATGAAAGAGATCATATGCGCGCTGGTAGTAGGCTTTGGTATGCACGCCAAAGCCGTCGCGCTGTCCGGTGACAGTCATCATCTCATAGAAGGCATCAATATCATCCGTGGCTCGAACTTCAACATCCTTGCGTTGGGCCAGGCGAATGTTGTAGCGCGTTTTCTGTTTCATGATGGCGAGAATGGCATCTTCATCCGGGGAGAGGTCAACGACCACGGTGCGACGCGGCTGGATGCTGTGACGGCTGGGGCGGAATTCATTGGGGAGGATATTGGTATCTTCAGTTTTTGAGGTGACCCAATGATCCGGCTCGACCTTGAGGAACACAGCGCGGCTGGAACGACACAGATGGTCGATTTCAGGCCACAGGGCATCCCAGTTGCCACCAACAGGCCCCTTGGGGATATAGGCCAAGCTGAAGCCGAGAGGTAGACTGCGCGTCAAGACCTGTACACCACTTTCACCAGCGAGGATATGGGTGGTGCGCCAGCCAAATTCGGACTTCAACTCACCCCAAGCGGCACTTTGCAACAAATGCGCCTGGGGATGGTGGGCAGCAAAGGCCAGCCAGTCAGCTTGGGTAACGATGGGCATGGAAAAAGAGTAATTGGTTATTAGTTATTGGTAATTCGATTGTAAGCATCAAGGTAAGCGCAAAAGTCGTGGCATCTACACAATGGTTTTCAGGTCGGGTGGAGGCGTGCTGCGAATGGCCGCGCCGGGAATAAGGTCATCGAGCATTTGGGTGACAGCAGTTGCGTCACCTTCGCGCGCCAAATTGATAAGTTCGTCCACAATCTGGTGAAGGCGTTCTCCATTGATCGAATCTTCGTTGACCAAACGAGTGATGTCGGGGTGACTGGTATCTTCATAATCCGCGCCCTCATCCCATAGCGTTTCCGTTAATTTATCGCCGGGGCGCAAGCCGGAGAAGACAATCTCGATATCCTGACCAGGTTCCAGCCCCGAAAGTCGAATTAGGTCTTCGGCCAGGTCCATGATGCGCACAGCCTGGCCCATGTTCAGCAAAAAGACCTCGCGCCCCTGGCCCATGGCTGAGGCTTGCAGAACCAGATGGACGGCCTCGGGGATGGTCATGAAGAAACGTTCGATGTCGGGGTGTGTGACGGTGACCGGGCCTCCGGCAGCGATCTGGCGTTTGAAGAGGGGCACGACACTGCCTCGACTGCCCAGGACATTGCCGAAGCGCACCACGGAAAAAGAGCGGCCTGAACGGTTAGCAGCATCCAGCACGATCATCTCGGCCATGCGTTTAGTAGCGCCCATCACGCTGGAGGGCTGTACGGCTTTATCGGTAGAGATCATCACCAGACGATCAACGTTAGTATCCAGGGCAACCTGGACAACATTGCGCGTACCCTGGATGTTGTTGGTGATGGCCTCTTCGACATTCATCTGCATCATCTTGACGTGCTTGTGTGCGGCGGCGTGGAAGACCACGTCTGGGTGGTGGGTACTGAAAATTTGGCGGAGACGTTCAATGTCACGTACGTCGGCAATGAGGGCATGGATGGGCAATGAAGGCCAGGTCTCCTCAAGTTCAATGAGAATCTCAAAAATACTGTTCTCGCCGTGGCCCAAAAGGACAAGTTCGGAGGGACCCCAACGGGCCACCTGGCGGCAAAGCTCGCTAGCAATAGAGCCACCCGCTCCGGTGATAAGCACACGTTTGCCGCCCAGACTGGCACCGACACGTTCACGGTCGACAGCAACCGACTCGCGGCGCAGAAGATCGGTGATGTCCACTTCGCGCAAGCGGTTGACACTGACCACGCCACCAATGAGTTCGTACAGGCCAGGCATGGTGCGGAAGGGGATATCCGCAGAACGGCAAACGTCGGCCACCTGGCGAACGAGACTGCCGGGGGCAGAGGGGATGGCGACAATGACTTCATCAATGAGCTGGCTGCGCAAGACAAAAGCCAAATCGGAAATCGTGCCAGCGACGGGGATGCCATGCACTTCGTGCTCCTGCTTGGTGAGGTCATCATCCACAAAAGCAACCGGCATCAGATTTAGCTGGGGGTTTTTTTGCAACTCGCGCACCACCAGGGCCCCTGCATCCCCCGCGCCAACCACCAACACATTGCGCTCGCCGCCGGAAGCACGCCGCGGCCTGCGCTGATTTTCGGTGAGCAAACGCAGACCAAAACGGATACCGCCGACAGCTACAATGGTAAGTAACCAGTCGATGGCATAAACCGTAAAGGGCACACGCACAAACCAGCCAAGCATGCCCAAAGCCAGCAAAATAGCAGCCAGGATAACCGAGGCGATGGTGACGGCGATGATGATAAGGCGCATCTCGGCGATACTGGCGTAGGCCCACACACGACGATAGAGGCCAAAGCGGCGGTAGACCAGCGGCTTGACGACCAAGGCAAGCAACACAAGAATCAGGGTGGTGGGGATGTAATCCAGGAAGAACTGGGCCAGTTCCAGGCGCAGCACAAAACTACTGACGCCAATAATGGCGATCAGCGCCAGATCAAGATAAAGCAAGTAGCGGTCGCGCCACAGGTCGCGGAAACTCATGAGCGCATCCACTCCACGGTTTGGGATAGGCCATCTACCAGGGAAGTCTGGGGCGAGAAGTCCAGCAGTTGTTTCGCTAATGACGCATTCCCCAAGGAGCGGTAAATGTCGCCGGGGCGCGGCTCGCCAAACTCGGGTTCGGGGGCATTGGGGATCAACTCTGTCAGCATGTCCAGCAGATCAAGTAATTTGACCTCCTGCCCTGTGCAGACGTTGAGCGCGCGGCCCGCGGCATGGGGGGATTGGGAGGCAGCCAGGTTGGCACGCACGACATCCTGGACGTAAACAAAGTCACGCGATTGGCCGCCATCACCAAACACGGTGGGCGTTTCGCCGCTCAACATGCGGTGGGCAAAGATAGGGATGGCGGCTGCATAGGGCGAGTCGGGGGCTTGGCGCGGGCCGTAAACGTTGAAGTAACGCAAGGACACCACAGGGAGGTCATATGCCTGGGTGTATAAGTCAGCCTGGATCTCGTTCATGCGTTTGCTGGCGGCATAGGGAGACAAGGAACGCGTTTCGCTGTCTTCGGTCAGGGGCATATTCTCATTATCGCCATATACAGCGGCGCTGGAGGCCAATACAACGGCCTGTACATTGTGTTGGCGGGCGGCCTCCAGTATATTGGCGGTGCCTACCACATTTATGTCAAAGCAATTTTGGGGTTCAAGCATGGATTGGGGCACAGAGATAAAGGCTGCGTGATGAAAGATGTAATCGACGCCGGAAACGGATTCTAATACCTTACCGGCATCGCGCAAATCGTCCTCAATGACCTCTACCTGGTCTTGAAGATGAGCCAGATTATCTACATTGCCCGTGGAGAAATTATCCAGCACACGCACACTTTGGCCCTGTTCGACCAGCGCGGTGGCTAAATGCGAGCCGATGAAACCTGCCCCGCCTGTCACCAGACTAAGCGTCACGTTATCGTCCCCGGAAGCCGAAAATGGTGCCTAAAGTGCGCAGGATGATGACAATGTCCAGGCCGATGTTGCGGTGCTTGATGTAATAGAGATCGTACTCGAGTTTGACGACCATGTCATCCAGATTGGCAGCGTAGCCAAAATTGACCTGAGCCCAACCAGCCACGCCGGGTTTAGCCAACAGGCGCGCCCGGTAAAAGGGGATCTGTTCCTGGAAATGCTCCATGAGTTCGGGACGCTCAGGGCGGGGCCCAACAAGGCTCATCTCACCACGCAGGACATTGATGAACTGGGGCCATTCATCGAGGTGGCTTTTGCGCAAAAAACGACCCAGGCGGGTGGCACGATCATCGTTCTCTTTGGCTAACTGGGCGCCATTCTTTTCCGCGTCCTGACGCATGGTGCGGAATTTCATGATGCGGTAGGGTCGCCCGCCTTTGCCAGAGCGAGTCTGGGAGAACACGATGGGGCGTCCCGTCTCAAGCAAAATAGCAAGCGAAATAAAGGGACCGATAACTGCAAGGATGCCAACACCGACAAGGCCACCGATGATGTCAACAATGCGTTTGGCAAGGAAATAAAAATTGCTGGTGCGGGCTTCATCTACAAAGGAGCGCAAAATCCAATCGGCTTCAAGATAGTGCACCGGTACCCGTCCCAGCACCTCTTCATAAGCCGAAGGCATGCGGGTGATCTCCGCGCCGCGCTCCTGCGCTTCGAGGAGGGTGCGGAAAGTGTTATCTTCAATCTTGCCGGAAATGGCCACGATCACGTCGGACGCATTTTCACGTTCGATGATCTCGGGCAACTTGTCACAGCCCCCAACAACCTTATAGCCCTCAATGGTCTTTCCATCTAACTCAGGATCATCATCCAGCAAGGCTGCCAGAGTGAAAGGAGCTTGAGGAAGGGCATTGACCACACTCAACAAAGCCTGGCCGGTAACACCCGCGCCAACCAACACAGCACGGCGCATGAACTGTGGCAAGGTAAAAACCCGGATATAAAGCATGCGCCAGAGGAGCGTCAAAATAGTGGCGGCCAGCACAAAACCGGCCACACCGCGGCGAGGCAGCGAACCGGGTGTAGAGATAAAGAAGACCACCATGTAAAGGCCAATACCGATGAGGGCGGCCAGTGCAATCCCGCGCACTGTGCGGCGCAGATCGGAGGCGCGGTGATGGTCGTACATTTCAACCAGCAATATCAACCAGATCAAGGGCAGCAGGAAAAACCAGGGTTCGAGGCGTTCCTGCAAGAAATTAAAGAGGGGCAGTTGTTGCGCTTCTGCCGAGGCCCAGAAATAAACCCCAAAAGCCAGTGACAGCATGGCCATGACAAAATCGCCGATGATAAGCAAGATGCGGCGCTCGCCCATGCGCAAACGCCAACCCAATGGATAAGATCTTGTTGTTTGTGTGGGAAAAGTCACCGAGGTAGAGGCTTTAGGATGTGGAGTATCCATAGGTCAGTTGGTTCACCCAGGCTCATGCTGTGCGCCAGATGGTCAACAGGCTCCACAAGAATGCGCCTCCCCAACAAAGGTGCATGCAGGCAATTGCGAGGGGCACGCCGAATAAAAAAGCTATTGTTCTCTCTCTAAGGGCAACTTGTGCGCCTACTGCCAGCAAAACCAGGGCATATGATACCACCGCTGCCAGCAGTTTCCAAACCAGCGGTGTATACAGGAGTGAGGCTACAAAAAGCGTGATGAGGCCCATAACGAAGAGGGGCGGGAGGGACTGCCGCCAACGGATGGTGCCCGGATAACGGCGCAGCATGCGCACTTTCCAGAAACCGTAGCGGGCGTATTGTTTAGCAAGGGCAATGAGTGTGGGACGGGCGTAATAGGTGGACTGAATGGCAGGGTCGAGCCAGACCGTGCCGTCCTGCTGGCGCACGCGGGTGTTAAATTCATAGTCCTCATTTGCCAATAAGGTCTCGTCGAAGGCACCAATTTCATCAATAAGACTCTTGCGAAAAGCGCCAAAGGGCACGGTATCGACAGCCTGGGCCTTGGTGGTGTGACGGTATAGGGCGTCCCCCACACCGAGGGGGTGCGCGGCGGCTTTGGCAATGGAACGCGCTATCCAGGTATCTGCGCCGGGTTGGATGCGCCAGACACCGCCCACGTTGACGCCCAGGCCATCTTCCAAACCCTGCACACTGCGCTCGACATAATCGGGCCGGGGGGAGGAATGGGCATCCAGACGCACGATATATTCACCTTGAGCAGCTTCAATAGCCAAATTCAGTGCAGAAGGGATGGTACGTTTGTGGTTGTCGATAACACGAATGTTGAGGTCGGGGTGAGTTTGCCGGAACTGTTCGATGGCCTGACGGGTGTTATCGGTAGACATACCGTCGGCTAAAATGACTTCCATCTCAGCACGAGGGTAGCTTTGCTGGTAAAGAGCCTCTAACAACAAGCCGATGGTCTTCTCTTCGTTGTAAACCGGGACAATGATGGAAACGGTGGGCATGGACAGTAAGTATACAGGTATTCGATAAGAGCTGAGATTTAATCCACGCGACGGATGGCCATGGTGACGTCATCGGGGCGTGCCACCGGCAAGGTGATCACAAATACGCTGCCGCGGCCTTTTTCACTGTGGGCCGTGATGTGGCCGCCGTGGGCATGCACGATCTGTTGGGCGATAGCCAGACCCAAACCCACGCTGTGCCCATTGCCGCTGCGCGATTTATCGATCTGATAAAAGCGCTCAAAGATGCGGGATAGCTCTTCTTTTGATATGCCAGGGCCATTGTCGGCGATGGATACCTGTACGTTGCCGTTTTGCTGCTTGGCGCGCAAAAGCACCTGTCCCCCCGCAGGCGTATATTTGATGGCGTTATCCACAAGGTTGGTGAAGACCTGCGCCAGACGGTCGCCATCACCAATGAAGCTAGGCAAGGCGGGGATATCGGCTTGCAGATCAATACTAGCCTGTTGGGACTGCGGAGCCAGCTTGCGGGCCACTCCATCAAGGAGGGCAGCCAGGTCAAGGGGGGCACGCGCCAGATCAGCTGTACCGGCGTCCAGACGCGCCAAATCTAAGAGGTCAACGACCAGACGATGCATACGCCCAGCTTCGTCGTGGATGACGCTGGCGGACTGTTGCTGGGTTTCGGGCGAATCAGCGGTACCATCCAGAATGGCCTGGGCAAAGCCCTGAATAGAGGTCAAGGGTGTCTTGAGTTCGTGAGAGACATTGGCCACAAAATCGCGCTGGGACTGCTGGCTGGCCTGCACACGGGTAGTCATGTCATTAAAGGCGTTGGCTAAATGGCGCACCTCACGCGGCCCCTGGGGTTCGATGGGGCCGTAGTAGCCGGTAGCGACATTACCAACAGCCTCGGCCATGCGCTGCAGCGGGGCCGCCACCCATCGGCTGATGAGGAAGGCCAGCACCAATGACAGCAGCAAAGCTAACGCCCCGGCCTGGATGAGGGGCACAAAGAGGTCATCGGTAAGGATGGAAGCAAGGCTGGCGCGCGGGCGGGGAGTGGCGACAAGCACAAAAAAGCGGTCAAGCACGGGGGCGGCGGTGTAGAGCCAGAGCTGACCACTGCTGTCACGCGTGCGCAAGACGGGGGGAGCGTCAGCATTAAAAGGAAATTCGGCCAGGTTGATGTTAAGGGCTTCGCCGTCAGTTTGGGAATCGGCCACCAATAAACCATCACCCCTGAACACCGAAATGCGCACGTCGAAATTCTCCGAGATGCGCGTGACGACCTGTTCGACATCGCCGTCAAAGCCCTGGAGGAAACGCTGGTTATTGAGGGAGTTAACCACCAGGCGCAAGCGCGTGGCAGCCTGGCGCTCGACCAGAGGGTTGTTGAGAAAATAGACCACCAGCGCCGAGCCAACCACAAAAAGCACGACCCCGATCAAGAGGGCGTAGGTCAGCCAGAGGCGCGAACGCAGCGAGGCGAACATCAGACGACGAGTTTGTAACCTACGCCTGTAACGGTATCGATGCTGCCTTCGCTGTCAGCGATCTTCTTGCGCAGGTGCGCCACGTGCACATCCACGGTGCGGGTCTGGCCGTAAAAATCGTAGCCCCAGGCCAGTTTTAGCAACTGCTCGCGGCTGAGGACCAGGCCCTTGTGTTCTGCAAAGGTGAGCAGCAGGTCAAATTCCTGGGTGCGTAACTCCACAGCTTCACCATTGATGGTGACCTCGCGGCGAGCAGGGTCGATGACCATGTCGCCCAGGTGGATAGGCTCGGTGCTTTGCTGGGGCCGGTCGGCGCGACGGAGGATGGCCTTGACGCGTGCAACCAACTCGCGCGGGTTGAAGGGCTTGGTCATGTAATCATCCGCGCCCAGTTCCAGGCCAACGATCTTGTCGATGTCCTCATCCCGCGCGGTCAGCATGAGGATGAGGATCTGGTTGTCATCAGCGCGTAGTTGGCGGCAAACGTCAAAACCGTCCAGTCTGGGCAACATAACGTCCAGCACCATGAGGGCCGGTTGTTTGGCTTCCACAGCTTCCAGGGCAGCCTCCCCGTCACCTACCGAGGCCACGCGGAAACCCTCCCGCTCCAGGTACATCTGGGCGAGCTGGATGATGTTGGGTTCGTCATCGACAACGAGGATCAATTCACCGGCCATAGGGCACCTTTATTCCGGAAGATAGGCAATGGCTTCGATCTCGACAAGCGCGCCAGCAGGCAGGGCATTGACGGCCACAGCCGAACGGGCGGGCGGATCGTTGGGGAAGAACTCGCCGTAGACCTCATTGATGGCCCCATAGTCGTTCATGTCGGTCATGAAGACGGTGCATTTGAGGATGTTGTCGTAAGAGATACCGGCAGCCTCAAGAATGGTACCCAGGTTGAGCATGACCTGGCGGGCCTGGGCAGATACACCGCCTTCGACCATGGTCTGCGAATCGGGGTCGAGGCCGACCTGGCCGGAGGTGATGAGCAGATTGCCGAACTTAATAGCTGGGGAATAGGGAGCCAGCGGTTTAGCACCGCCAACGGGGATGACGACTTCTTTTTGGGGCATGTTTCACCTCGAGTGTGTGATGGATGAGTTGTGTTGTATTCATTTTAAGTCATATGGAGGGGGTGGTCAAAGTGTGGGGAGAGGAAAGCTATCTTTGCATGCATGAATTTACGAGGAATTTACATGACGTAAATGCTTCGCATTTACTTAGGGAGTTTGCGGGTAGGCGCAAACTCCAAGGCTCTTAGTGGCTCGGGCCAAGCGAAACACTGAGGAACTCAAGGATGCGCTGCTCGTATTCTTCAGTGGCGGTGGTCTGGTTACCGCCATGATAGCCATCCGGCACGACCCAGAGGGTCTTGGGTTGCAGGGCAGCTTCGTACTGCTGATAGCCGTACCCGCTCTCGATCTCGTGCTCACCGTAGATCAAAAAGACGGGCCGCGGGTGGATATGGGGTAGGTCGTCGATGGGGCTGATCTGCCAGGGATTGACGCCCGTTTGCAGCCAGAAGGTGGCGGCGACAGAGTACAGCAAGCCAGCATCCCACCAGGAGGTGGCCGAATTGACGAAATCCTCGCCCAGATTGTAAAAGCCCCCATCAGCGATCACGGCTGCAAAACGCTTATCTTGAGCCGCAGCGCGGATAGCAGTTACCCCACCCATAGAATGACCGAAGATGGCAATTGTGTGTAGGTCAATCTCTCCCTGCGCAAGCAAGCGATCCAGGCCAAGGATGGCATCGCTGGTTTCGTGATAGCCGAGGGTGACAGGAGCAGCAGGCTCTGCGCAAGCCCTGCTCTCGATCTGGAGCACACCGTAGCCCTGTTCCAATAAAAAGCCAATATCCGGGTTGGTGAGGCCCAAGGTCCCGCCATGCCCAGGCAACGTAACTACAAGCGCCCCATTGCCAGATGGAAAGTACCAGGCGTCCAGGAGGTGCCCATCGTGCGTGGTGATTTCCAGTTCTTCTGGTTGGGGCCTGTTTGAAGGGATGTCTGTTGGTGGATTACAGTTGGGATGGGTTAGTGGATAGGAAAATGACCAGGCAAGGGCGAGGTTGAGAAACAAGTAGGCAGCGAGAAGGGCAAAGCCCAAGCGGAAGATAAATCGAGGCCAGCGGATTTTCATTTACTTAGAAAAGAAGTATCGGAAAGGCACGAGGTTTTCCCTGTGGGCGAAGCGTGCTTCGCCCCTACACAAACTAGCCATAGGCACAAATCACACTACGCTTCTTCGAATATCTCTACATCAATAGGCGTGCAGTGAAAATTGTTACAAGCACCTGCCGAACAGGCCGTGATGGCAACGATCAGGTCCATTTCGGCACGCAACTCGATGTAGTCACGGACCTTTGAGCGTGGGGGCTTGATGTTGATATGGCCTGCTTCAGATATAGTGACGTTCATAAAGATGTTAAGAGGGATAGAAATCTGGGAAGACGTAATCCCATATTGTGCCAAGCCTTCTAACAAATTATCGTGGCAATTGGGGTGAGGCTCTTTTGCACCATAGCTGTGTTCAAACATGGCCTGGCTGCAAGGTGCATACAGGAGCGGGTGGCGGCCCACATCGTCATGTTGAATGGTCAGCATGGGGTTGCTGCGATTAGAGTAAAGCACATCCCCTGTTGAGAGAAAAAGTTTTTCGTTGTAGTCGGTGGTGTGCCCGGCAGACAAAACTTCCTGAGTGTCATCTTGCGCAAAGCATAGCAAATCGGAAACCTGTTCCCCTTCAACATCAATGACACGCATGCTTTGCCCCTGTTTCAGCACCAACGCCGCGCCGCTTTGGGCAGGGATATGGATACGAGCGGCGGGGTCAATCACTAGATTCCGTTTGGTGGATGGCCTCAAGCTGCAAACCCAGGCCGTCAGCCAGACGGTTGGCGAAGGCGTAGTAGCCGGTGACCTGGTTAATGTCGAGAATGGCAGCGTCGCTAAAGTCGACTTCACGTAATTGGATGACGTCCTCTTCGACCATCTCCCAGGGTTTGAGGGTCAACTTTTCCACATACGCCAACATGGCTTTGTCAGCTTCACTGATCTCAGCGGCGCGCCAGTCCTGCGTGAGCTCTTCGACCAGCTTGGCATCATTGGTCAGGCGATGGAGACCCGCTCCATGATGGACTATTCAATAGTGGCAGTGGTTGGTGACCGAGGTGACAATGGCGATCATCTCACGCTGCACGCGGCTGAGGTCGGACTTGCCGCGCATAAGGTGGGCATAGAGGTCAAAGTGGGTCTTCATGGATTTGGGGTTGAGGCTGTGGATCTTCATAATGTTGTCCACCCCACCCCAGGGTTCGGTGTATTGCGCGTAGAGCTCTTTGAGCCTGCCAGAGGCCTCGTCTTCGGGGACCATTTTTATCCATGCCATGAGCTTCTCCTTCTAAGCGCGATAGACCCAATCACCGCCCAGCATGGTGGCCTGGGGGACGATGTCTTTTAACTCACTGGGATCGCTGGTAAAGGGGTCGGTATCCAGCACCAGTAAGTCTGCCAGGGAACCTGCCTTCAACATGCCCAGGCGGTCTTCCATCCCAGCGGCGAAAGCTGCCCCGGAAGTGTAAGCCTGCATGGCTTCCAGCACAGATAAGCGCTGCCCCGGATACCAACCATCGGTTCCCGGCGAACCATCGGCGCGCTGGCGGGTAACCGCGGCATGAATGCCCCAAAATGGATTAGGTGATTCAACCGGAGCATCGGAACCAAAGGCCAACTGCGTGCCGGCTTCCAGCAGGGTACGAAAGGCGTAAGCATGCTCGCCACGCGCCCCCCAATAGGCATCCACAGCCTGCATGTCACTGGTAGCGTGGATAGGTTGAACAGAAGCAATCACGTCCAGGTCGGCCAAACGGTTGAGGTCGGCAGCATCCAGCACCTGGACATGCTCGATACGGTGGCGGCGGGCGGACAAAGCTTCTTGTTTCTCGAAGATACGCAGGTTTTCAAAGGCTAATAGAGTTTCGTGGTTGGCGCGGTCACCAATGGCGTGCACGGTCATACCCAGGCCACCCAGAGCAGCCTGCTGGGCATATTCGAAAAGCTCTTCCCCATCCATGAACAACATGCCGCGGTTATCAGGTTCATCCTCGTAGGGTGCGAACATGGCTGCCGTATGGGGACCAAGGGCACCGTCCATAAAGACCTTGACGGAGCCAATGCGCAGGAGGTCATCCCCAAAGCCAGAGCGCAAACCCACACCCAGGGCGTAGTCCAGACGTTCCACAGGGATATGTTTAAGGACTCGTAACTGCAAATCACCATTGGCATGTAAGTCCTGTAATGCCAGGAAACTGCGGCGACGATCAAAGTCATGCACTCCGGTCAGGCCCATGGGCCACAAGTGCTCCTGGGCAGTCTTGATGGCGGCAACATTGTCGGCATGACTGGGCTGGGGGATAACACCGGAGATCAACTGCATAGCACTCTCAAACAGGATGCCGGTGGGGTTGCCCTCGGCATCGCGCTGGATCTCGCCGTTGGGTGGGTCGGGCGTATTGTTATCAATACCCGCGGCTTTGAGGGCGGCGCTGTTGGCCCAGGCGGCATGTAGTGAGGATGCTGAGAGATATACCGGGTTTTGTGGCGCAGCCGCATCCAGGTCGGCAGCAGTGCCAAAGCCCTCTGACCAGTGGTTCTGGTTCCAGCCGTGGCCCAACAACCATACATCTGGCTCTAAAGTTTCCGCTTTCTCAGCCACACGGTCAAGGCATTCCTGCCGTGTTTGAGTAACACAATCGACTTTGTCAAGGCTATGCGCATAAGACCGCAGGTGCAGGTGGGCGTCAGTAAGGCCGGGGATGAGGGTACGCCCCTGCATATCTTCTGCTTCGGAACGATGGCTGAATTCGGCCTGAATGAAGTCATCTGTGCCAATGGCAAGGATGCGACCGGCATGCGGGGCATGGTCGTCAATAGCCAGGGTGGTGGCGTGCGGTTGGTCCGCGTCAAGGGTATGGATATTGGCGTTGTATAGAATGCGCATGAGATATAACAAAAAGGGCGCACCGCGGTGCGCCCCTACAGTGGTTTAAAAATTTATAGAGTGCGAGTAATCATTTTTCGTTGGTCAAACGCTCTACGAGGGCATCCAGTTCTTCATCAGAGTAATAATGAATGGCGATGTTGCCGCCCTTGGCGCCATGCTTAAGGCGTACCTTGGTGCCGAGGGAGTCGCGCAGGCGTTCTTCGAGGTCGCGGATGGCGGCGGGCACGGTGGTTTTGGGCGCCTTGGTGGAACGCTTGCCTTTCCGCTTGCGTACCAGCTCTTCTGTCTGGCGCACGTTGAGACCAAGGTTTAGCACAGTTTCCAGGGCACCGTTCTGGGCCTGGGCTTTGGTCAAAGCCTTTAATGCCCGGCCATGACCTTCGCTGATGCGGCCATCGGCCAGGGCTTCTTTGACCTTTTTAGAGAGATCCAGCAGGCCCAGGGTGTTTGTGATAGCCACGCGGCTTTTGCCTACCCGCTGGGCAATGTCGTCGTGGGAGAGCTTAAATTCATCGCTGAGATGCTGATAGGCTTCAGCAGCTTCAAGTGGGCTGAGGTCGGCACGCTGCACATTCTCGATGAGGGCCAATTCAAGCAACTGCTGGTCGCTGGCCTCACGCAAAATGGCGGGAACCTGCTCCAGTTCGGCCAATTGGGCAGCCTGCCAGCGGCGCTCACCAGCGATCAATGTATAGCCGTCGGGTTTGCTGCCCTGCGTGACGATCAGTGGTTGGATAACGCCATGCTCACGGATGGAAGCGGCTAATTCGCTGAGCTCGCCTTCGTCAAAGTTGGTACGGGGTTGGCGCGGGTTGGGCTTGATGGCCTTGACCGGAATCTGCTGCACCCCACTTTTGGGCAGTTGGCTTTCACTCGGCGGGATAAGAGCATCCAGTCCTTTGCCCAGGCCGCTGCGTTTACGCCCCCCCATATCAGACGGCCACCTTCACGCCATCCGCGGCCAACAGTTCACGAGCCAGTTCCTGGTAGGCTTTAGCGCCGGGCGAGGAGGGATAATACGACAAGACGGGCACACCGTAGGAAGGGGCTTCGGCCAGGCGCACACTGCGCGGGATAACCGTATCCATAACCTCATCGGGAAAGTGTTTGCGCACCTCTTCAACAACATCATTAGACAGGTTGGTGCGCCCATCGAACATGGTCAAGACCACACCACGTACTTTCAGGTCCGTGAAGATGTGTTCACGCACGCGCTGAATGGTCTGCAATAGACTACCCAAACCTTCCAGCGCCAGGTATTCCGTTTGCACTGGGATGACCAGGCCATCCTGGGCAGCGACCATGCCATTGAGGGTCAGCAAACCCAGCGAAGGTGGGCAATCGATGAGGATGTAATCATAACGGTCATCGACTTCCTGCAATGCTTCTTTGAGACGGCTCTCGCGGGCCAGTTCATTGACCAATTCAACTTCGGCACCGGCCAGGCCAGGCGAGGCAGGTAACAAAGAGAGCTTTAGGCGGGGGTTGTGGAGGATATCGCCAGTCTCCAGATCGCCCAACAAGGCATCGTAGGTGCCACCTTTGACACCATCCTTATCAATACCAAGACAAGAAGTGGCATTGGATTGAGGATCAAGGTCAACCAAGAGCACGCGCTGGCCGAAATAAGCCAGGTAAGCTCCTAAATTTATGGTGGTGGTGGTTTTGCCCACGCCCCCCTTTTGGTTAACAATGGAATATATGCGTGCCATGTTAGTAGGCCTTTGGCATCAAATCGTAAATTTCATCCTGCGTGGGGGCGCTATCCAGCCCCCGGCGAGTAACGGAGTGTGCGGCGATCTGGTTGGCAAACTCAGCCGCATCCACCGGGTCTTTGGTAGCGTGCAGACGCGTAAAGAAAGCGGCTGCAAAAATATCGCCGGCGCCAGTGGCATCGACTTCTTCCCGTTGGGGCGCAGCGAAATGCATCTCCTCGCCCTGAGTATAAAGATAAGCGCCATTACGACTGTCGGTCATAACTGCGGTGGGCACTGTAGCAATGAAATCATCTGCCCGCGAACTACCGAGATCCTCACGGCTGAAGACCAGGGCATCAGCGCGGCGCAACACAAATTCGCTTTCAGGCCAATCTCCCGGCTGCACGTTCCCTTCTGCATCCCATTCGCGCATCCAACCTTGCGGCGTGACACCCAACAGGGCATCGTCGAAATGGCGCACAAGATCCGGGGCCAGTTCATTGGCAACGGGGGCCAGATGCACGATCGGGGCAGAGCGCCAAATCTCTGGGATGTAGAAATATTCCAAAGTCTCGGCTGTGTGGTGCAGGGTTTGCAAACGGCCCGTGGGGGTGTATACATTTTCAAACGTCGTGCTATGGTCAGCGGGGATACTTACAACAGGAATGTCTTCCAGTTCATCCAAATCGACCTCGCCACCCCAGGAAGTCACAATACCCACGCGCAAGCCTAAGGCTTGTGCAGTGCAAGCAGCATAGGCCACTGAGCCGCCGATCTGCGCTCCATCGGGTATTAAGTCGAGGGAGATGTGGCCGATAACTAAGTAATCTACAGGTTCAAGGCGAGGGGGATTGAGCATGGGGCAATTATACCGTAACCAAAAAAGGCAGGCTGTTGCCTGCCTTTGAGCATGATACATAGCTTTTAGTTTGGAATAATGACCACTTTACGGCGAGGGTCTTCGCCTTCGCTCTCGGTGTACACATCTGCATTGTCACGTAATTCTATGTGGATAATGCGACGTTCGGCGGGCGACATGGGTTCCAGTGATTGGCGGCGACCAGAGCGAACGGCCTGGCGGGCCATCTTCTGAGCCATCTGGCGCAGGCTGCGCTCCCGGCGCATGCGGTAACCTTCCACATCGACGATCAGGTGAGTGGAGCGGCCCAATTCTTTGCCAACGATCAGTCGGGTGATGTATTGCAAGGCATTCAGGGTTTCTGCACGGCGGCCAATTAGGATACTGAGGTCACTACCGTTCACATCCACGATGATGGGAGCTTCGTGACGATCATCGTCATCGGCTTCGCCCATGTGAGCATCCACCTCAGCATTGATGTCCATACGCTCCAGTAATTCGGCAACTGTAGCACGCGCGATCTCCAAGGTATTATCAACGTCATCGTCCAGAGGGGAGGCTTCGCGAGGCTGTCGACGCCGCTGCTGAGGTTCATCGTCGGCCCCTTCTTCTTTGACAGCGATGCGGACACGCGCCTGACGATTGCCAATGCCAAACAGGCCCGTCTGGCCTTCATCCAGCACTTCAATCTCAACCTGGTCTTCCGTCAGGCCAAGTTCTTCTAAGCCCTCAGCAATAGCTTCTTCTATGCTGGGAGCGATCTTTTCCAGAGTTGCGCGGTGTTCATCCATACAATCCTCTCTCTATGCAACCAGGATTCTTAATCTGTGATGGTTTAAGCCTTCTTTGCCATGCCAGGAATCAGGTTACGCCAATCCAGGCGTCCCAAAAGTGCATATTGGGCAATGGTAGCAACGTTACTGGTCACGAAATACAAAGCCAAACCAGCAGAGTAAGTATACGAGAAAAAGCCTAACATGAGCGGCATCATAAAGGTCATTGAACTGGTCATGGCGGCAGCCTGTTCATTGCCAGGCGTGGATGACGGCGGGGTCATCAACTTAGTCTGCAAATAAGAGGTAATGACCACAATGATGGTCAGGATGGGGATTACGAAACTGACCCTTTCAGGTTGACTCAGGTCCGAGATCCACAAAAAATTACTGGTCAGCGGCAAAAGCTCGGCGGCGTTACCCAAACTGATGGTTTTGGAAAGATCAAAAAGCTGCAAGGGCGTGACCGACAAGGCACCGATGATGGCACGGTACAGGCCGATGATCAGCGGCAATTGAATAAGGGTGGGCAAACAGGAACCAAGAGGGTTGACGCCCATCTCCTGGTACAAGCGCATTTGCTCTTGTGCCAGCTTCTCACGATCGCCTTTGTATTTTTTCTGGATCTTCTGCCATTCAGGCGACTGCTGCATATCCTGCATAGCTTTGGTGCTCTTGACCTGTGAGTTGGTCAACGGGAACAGAGCCAGACGCGTCAAAATCGTAAAAACAATAATTGCCCAACCAAAATCATTGCCCACCCACCCATAAATCAACAAAAGCAAATTGGTAAATGGTGCAATGATGTACGTGTCAAAAAATATGCCCATAAAACTTTTCCTTTTAGGCCTTAATTATCCGGTGAAAACGACCACTGCAGCGAGCCTGCAGTGTCGTATGCATACACAAAATCATCCGCTTCGATGACACCAAAGAGAATCAAGTCCTCACCTACTGCCACAGGGTCTGAAAGCACACGACCACCAGGTGTTTTGCGCCAGTTGAGCTGACCTTGCAGGTCGAGGGAAACAACCTCGCCATCCTCGTTGCCAACGAAAATTGCATCGCCATGAGCGAGAGGAGCACCACTAATAGAACCGCCTGCATCAAAACGCCATAATTCCTGGCCACGATCGGCATCAAAAGCATACACATAGCCAGAAACATCAGTGGCATAGACAACGCCATCTGCGTAGGTGACACTACCCCACACCCAATCATCAGTGGGCGCTTCCCAGATCCGGGTGCCGCGGTCGGCATCAATGGCGAGCACATGGCTACCAAGCGTGCCAATGTACAAGACACCATTCTCCGAAAGCACGGGCGTGCCGAGAGAGGCATGGCCCATCTCGAAGGTCCAGATATTATCGCCAGTGTCAGCATCGAGGGCGTATAAATTCTTATCCATAGAAGCAACAAAGATGCGCTCACCATCGACCAAGGGTTCTGACCAAAAGCCTTCTTCGGTCTCGATGGACCAGCTCGTGGACACGCTATTGCCATTCACATTTACGGCACGCAGAAAATGGTCAGAATTGGGGGCAATGACCTTATCGCCGGCAACCACAGAGGAGCCAATGTAAGATTTGGTAGCTTCCTCATACATCCAGGCCTGGCTACCCGTGTTGGCATCAATGCCGTACAACAGATTGTCGTAGGTCCCGGCGATCAAGGTGCCGTCCTCAGTAAGTGTGGGAGGCGCGTAGAAGTTCTGGCTGTTATCGGCTTCAGCCGGGAAACGCCAGCGTTCAGCGCCGTTCTCAGCCTGCAAGGCATACACCTGCTGGTTGAATGCTACATAGACCGTATCAGCGTCTGCAGTGAGGCCGGGCCAACTGGTGTTGGCAAAGACACCGCCACATGCGCTGAGTGTCAGGGCTGCAAGGGTGGGCAGCAAAATTCGAAGGAGGGAGTTTTTTGTCATTGGGGGAGGTGGGGGAGTCTTTTTTAGATATGTTCAGGGAACGGGATCGTAGCCGCCGTGTGAAAAGGGGTTGCAACGCAGCACGCGATAGGTGGCCATCCAGGAACCTTTGATAGCGCCATGCTTAAAAATGGCCTGGTAGCCATAATGCGAACAGGTGGGGTAGTAGCGGCAGGTATCTACGGGTAGGGATTTGGAAATGGTCTTCTGGTAAATGCGAATGGGGATGAGCAACAAGAGGCGGGGGATATTCCAGAGGGTCAGAGGCAGTTCGCTCAGGGATGGGGAGCGGTGCTCCTGGATCTCTACAGGCGCGTGACCATGCTCGTGAACGTGCAAATGGTCAACTTGTTCTGCGCTCATGGTGATTTCCTTAGCTTAGCCTGACCCAGCAATTTCTCCAGTACCGGTTGCAGTTCATGACTCTTGCGGGAGAGAATTGGCTGGCGAGCCAATAAAACTATGTCATGTCCCGGTTGAACCTCGGGCCACAAGGTCTGCATTGCGCTGCGCAAGACACGTTTGGCTCGATTACGCTGTACGGCCCCACCCACGGCCCGGCTGGCTGTTATACCAAGGCGGGGAAAATCCAATTCGTTGGGCGAGGTTATCAATACAACAAGCGGATGGGCATAGGATTTTCCTGAACGCCGCACCCGCTTGAAATCGGTCGTTTTGGTAAGGCGAAACTTGCGTTCCACCGAAACTTCAGCCCGGACTAGCCGTTCCAGTTGGTCTTTTTGACGTGGTTGTTCTTGGGCGTAGCGAGCTGGTAACGGCCTCGCAGGCGGCGGCGCTTCAATACTTTGCGGCCACCTGCTGATTTCATACGCTTGCGAAACCCATGTACCCGCAAACGACGGCGGATCTTGGGCTGGTACGTGCGTTTCGGCATCTTATTGTTCCTTCTTTCCTAATTATCTTTATCATGTATTTGGCCGAAATTGCCTTGAAATAAACGACAAAATTCATCGACCAAGTGCTACGGCTATCATAGCCGAGCGATTATACCGCGGCGCATACTTTTGGTCAAACCTGCTTGTCTAGCGCGAAGTAGCAGCTTTATTTCATGCTACGCCATTGTCCTGATGCAAGCTCATTGCTATAATAGCCGCAATCATCATTATTTGGAGGAGCCCTTATGGCAGAAGCTCAAGCAAGCATGGACCAACCTGATCTCAACGACTACATTATCGCAATCCTCGGCGCTTTGTTATTCGGCGCAATCACAGGGACAGTGATTTTCGGTCTCATTGCAGGCTACGAATTCGCAGCGAGCGAGTTTCTCAACATTTATCCACCGGATAATGCTGGTGCGGAATTCTGGATTCGCATTGCTTATGCATGGAGTCCGGTGGTTATCGGCTTACTATCTACCTATCCTGCATATCGCTTTTTGATGAAGCTGAAATAGTAAGCTTATTCGTCCTCTGGGGCGATCATGCCTGGCTGTTCCACTTCCAGCAGTTCACCGTGGTGATTGATACGAATACGCAACCCGGCCATCCCCAGGTAGGCACGCCCTTCTTCGGGGATGCCTGCTTTTAAGGCCTGCTCCATTTGCTGGTCAAGGTTCTTGAACTGGTTTTCCAACATGGCTTTACTGAAGATGTCATCCATGCCCATCATCTTGGCCGCCTGTTCACTAAGTTCATCTTCATGGCCTTCAACCATGGCGGTCATTTCCGCTAAAACCTGACGGTCAACATCCTCAGAGGGGACGTGACGCCGGAAGCCATCATCATCCACAACGTAGAAAGCTTCGTCTCCCACGAAGGTAGTATCTACAGGCTTGTCAAATTCATCAACCACTAAACCTTTAAAAAGGGGATCAGCAGGCATATTCATTCCTCATAAATCAAAAGTTAAGCCGTATACGTTATATTACCTTGACAAGTGGCCGGAGCCAATTAACGTTTTATAAATTCCCCTTATAACTCTTAATATTAAGAGAATACGGATTTTCCTAATCCCCACTAATAATGAATATTAACCCAGGTGCCGATGTCGGCGAAGTGGAATAACCACTCGGCTTCATCTGGCCCCATGTTGATGCAGCCGTGACTGACCGGTGTACCAAAATCCTCATGCCAGTAGGCACCGTGAATGCCATAATCGCCATCGTAGTACATTATATAGGGCACGCTGGGTAAGAAATAATCCGCGCCCCACATAGCAGCACTCTCATACTTGATATAGATACGGAACTGGCCCGGTTTGGTGGGTGTAACCCAGGCCCCGGTGGAAACGATGAAATGGCGTTCCAGCTCATTGCCGCGGTAGGCGTATAAGATCTGGTTGGTGAGATCGATATCGATCCAGGGTTCTTTTTTGCCCACGGGCACGGGCGGCACAATGTAAGTGGCGGTGGGGGTAAAAGTCGGTTCGGGCGTTTCTGTGGGCGGTAAAGTATTTGTGGGCGTGGCTGTGATCGTAGGTGTAGGGGTTTCCGTGGATGTAGGTATAGCTGTAAAAGTGGCGGTTGGCAGGGGCGTTTGGGTCATCTTCAAAACACCGATGGAGGCCACACGCGCGCCAGCCTGTGCCGGACGCGCTTGTAAGATCGACCAGCCGGAAAAGGCCATCAGCCCAAAAGCCAATGTAGCCACCGCCCCGCCCAACCCATAACGCAGCCAGGGGATGCTGCGCTTCCGAGGTGCTTTTGGAACAGTATCTGGGGGGACATCAACACCAAGACGCCGGGCACGTTTGACCGCCCAACGCATGCCGCGACGGGCGCGTTCGCTATCGGGATTGACCAGCAAGGCGCGTTTGAGATATTCCAGGCTGGCGCGAGGATTTGATACGGTTGCCAGGATCAGCCAGGGGTCTTCCCATTTAGGCGCAAGCTTCACAGCCTGGCGGGCCAGCGTACGTACCTGGCTCTTTTCCCCGCGGCGTAGCGCAGCCCGAGCCTGGGCTACAGCTTCTCTGGCCTGCCGGGGAACATATTTGCTCATTGATCCGGGGAGATGGTCACACTTTCGTTGCGGATGAAACACAGCACCCCATCGGCCACGCCTTGCGCGATCAGGTCGGGGTTCTGGGTGAGGATCTGGCGGTCCAGGTTCATGAAGCCGATCTCGATGATGGCCGCAGTGGTTTCAAAATGGATCTCATCAAAGGCATGGTAGCTGGTCATATCGTCGGTGATACTGCCGGAGTGATACGACAGGCCGGTAACCTGCTCGTAACGTCCGCGCAAACAAGCTACCAGACGGCTGGCTTTTTCGGGACGCACGGTGCCCAATGCAGCCGCAACCTTATAACCGGAAGCATCGGCATTGATGAATTCACAGGAGTCGGCGTGGATGGACACAAGCGCCAGTCCACGATATTCGATCAGCTTTTCGTCAAATTCACGCAGCAAGTCCACGTCAAAACCTTCGGCAGAAAGACGCTGCTTTACAAGAGTGGCAACTTCCAGGTTAATTTCGGCTTCTGTCAAACCATCCGCACACACAGCCCCGGAGTCATTGCCCCAATGACCGGACACAATGCCAATCTGTGGGCGAGGCCGCGGTGTGGGGGTGGGGAAGGTGATTGCCCCAAATTCGCCTTCTGCGCCGGGGTTGTTAAAAGCCTGGGTAATGCGCGTGGCCCAATCCAGTGGGATAAGCCCTAATGGCGTCCAGGCCGTGTACATGGTAGCCAATACGGCACCCACAAAAAAGACGCGGCGCAATTGCCGCAGGATGTGGACGCGCGGTGTGCGACGGTCAGGCGTATTGACGTTATCCAAACTTTCTTCCATGGTCATGAGCAAATCCTACTCAAGGCGCTCATTCGCCGCAAGCGGATTCCTCTGTGGTTTCATGATGCAGGAAATATGCCGACGATTATCCACTATTGACTGTACCTTTGAGCAGGTAGCAAGCCGAGTTTATTAAGATACAATGCCCACATGACAACAGACAAGCAAGCACAAGAGGGACAAACCATCCAACACGAACAAATCCGCGATGTGATGCGTCATTGGGCTACTGGCGTAGCCATCGTTTCTTCTGCTCACGAAGGCGTGCAGCACGGCATGACGGTGAGTTCCTTTACTTCGCTGGCCCTGGACCCGCCCCTGGTACTGGTATCACTGGAACAGAATTCGCGCACACACGACCTGGTGATGGGTGCAGGGGCCTTTGGAGTAAGCATTTTGGCAGCCGACCAGGCAGATGTCTCCAACCGTTTTGCGGGCCGCGAAACGGAAGACAGCGACCGTTTTGAAGGCCTGGAAACACACAGCTTGACGACTGGCTGCCCATTGTTGACCAACTCACTGGCCGTATTCGATTGCAAGTTCAGTGGAAGTCACCCTGCTGGTACGCATACCATGATGATCGGGGAAGTGGTGGCTGCCAGGGTGATCCGCGATGCAGACCAAACCGAACCCCTACTGTATTTCAACCGCGATTACCGCAAATTAGCTAAGTAGTCTTAAGGCCCCCAGGCCAGATCAGAACCGTTAAATCCCAGGGGGAAGATAGGGGTCTCTTCTGTATTGATCATCAACAAAGGCCCCTGACCAGAAGGAGTGTCGCCAAACTCCGGCTGTATAACAATAATGAAAGAACCATCCGGCGCCCACAGCGCCTGGCGGAAGTCGCTAAATGTCTCGGGGCGTAAAGGGGTGCGATCCGTGCTGCCATCCGATGAACTGCGCACAAGAATAAAATCAGTCTCGCCTTCAGGGTATTCCGGGGTACTGGCGTAGAAGTATTGGAAATCACCATTGGGCAATTGCATAGGCCAGCCTACGAAGTTAAAAGTTTCATCCGGCGATAAGCTGGGGATCAGCACTTCTTCACTACCGGAGCTGGTGTCATAACGCCACAAGCCCGAATCGATCAAGCCTAAGTACGGGCTGGCAACCACCACCTGCCCATCGTTGGTCCAGGCCGGATGGCAACACACAATGCCCTCACCAAAGAACACGACTTCGCTGGTATCCGGGTCAAGGATGGCCAAAGTACCGCCCTCAAGAAAGCCAATATTGACTAACAACTTACTGCCATCTGGGGAAAACATCTCGGGGAAATACAGCCTGCGGGGGATGAGATTGCCATCTCCAAGGTCTTCAATTTCATTTTCAACCAGCACACGCTTTTCGCCGCTGATCACATCCAGGAAAACCACACCGCCTTCGGCATAAGCCAGGGTGGCACCATCCAGTGACCAGATGGGATTACTGATGCGGTTGCGGTAGACCTCAGCGTCGCTACCTTCGACCGCGGCGCCTTCGGCAAGTAAGAGCCGCCCGGCGCCAGTTGCATCGACCCAATAGATCTGTGTGCCCACAACGTAAGCCAAACTACCATCCACAGGATTGACCGCATAATCAAGCACGGGCTCCAGCTCGAAGGTCAACTGGGTATGGGTGATGCCATCCCGTTCCAGTCGCCAGACCTGAGTGAGACCATCCTCTGGTTCTTCCAGGTAATACAAACTGTGTGGCAGCAGATTTTCGTCCTCGGGAATAACGGTATTTTCTTCGGGTGTAAAAATACCTTCGGCAGCCAGGGTGGCTGCCACGGAGGTAGCTAAGGTATCCTCTGGCTCAACGGTTGCGCCCGGAATATTGCAGGCCAGCGCGCTCATGAACAAGGTTGTGGCAATAAGGATGGTTCTATTCTTCATCTAAATATAACTGTCGTCAAACTTGTTGGAAATGGTCCACATCCAAAACGAACACGGTGGCGCGCTTAAGGCCGGGTTCGCTGGGTTCTGCGCAATTCTCTTTGACCACCTCAATAGCAGGCTGTACCTTTTCGTCTTCGACTCCGATCAACAAGGTGCTATTGCCCCGCCGCAGGTATGCCCCTGTAGAGGGTAGGACGGTAAGCGCATACCCGGCTTCGTTCAACGCCCTGGAGACGTTATCTTTGTCCGTGGTCTGCAATATCGAGATGATCATCTTCATAACTAAAATTCCTCGTAGTGTTCGATTTCAAACACATACACCTTGATTTTCCCATTGGCAGAAACTGCCTGTTCACCCTGCCCGGCCAAAACCAGATCCAGGATACCGGGCTGGTGGTCAACCGTTTCTTCACAACATCTGGCCAGGGCATCGATAACTTCAGCCTGCTGGCTTTCTTCGACGGCGATCATCAGGGTTATCCTGTCAGCCGGACCCGCTCCTGCGGCAGAGGCAAAACTCACGATTGGTATGCCCATGATGCCGAGTACGGTAGAAACCTGTTGCATATCATCCTGATGGATAACAGTGGTCAAAAGCCGTGTAAGTGGGGGGCTTTCCTTGGCACGCGGGAAGAGCAGTTCGGCATAACTGAATTCTTCATTGGACAAAGCTTCGTCGATTTCGGCACTCAGGTCGGAAAAGGCTTCTTCGGAGATCGAGCCACTGAGATGAAGACTGTTAAAAGCATCACGCTGCACCCGTAGGCCCTCGCGGTAGGCGTTGTTCAATTCCGAGACTTCTACACTACTGTCGCTGGAGACGATCTCACGCACGGCCTGGCGCATGGACTCAATACTGCGTAACATGGAAGGTTCAAGCATCTCCCAGGCATGATTGGAGATCATGCCCTGGCGGTTCATCTCCTGGATGTGATCATAGGCCGATTGGGCCGCGACGGCACGCGCCTGGCGTTTATCATATTCGGCCTGGCTGGGATGTAACTGCGTGACCTTTAGGCGTGTGAGTAAGGTCGACATGGTACCGCCCTGCCCCAGAATGGTGAATAACACCACACCAAAAGCCATATCCTGCAACAATTCGACGTTGGCTATGCCAAGCGTGGCAGGCAAACTCAAAGCCAGGGCCAAAGAGATAGCGCCTCGCAAACCGCCCCAATACAGAACGTGCTGCCATCTGATTGAAATATTCTTGCCCAAACGTCCGAGAGTGTAAATCACGATAGCACGCGCGGCCAATACGGCGCCAATAGCTAACAGGATGGCCTGCCAGTTATCCAGTACGGAGCGCAGGTTGATCACCAACCCGAGCAAGAGGAAAACGATCGAGTTCGCCAGGAAAGCGGCATATTCCCAGAAATTGAAGATCGCAATACGTGAGGTAGGTGACATGCCACGCGGGCCGATATTGCCGCTAATCAGACCGGCCGCGACCACCGCCAGCACACCACTAACGTGCAACTCCTCGGCGATCAGGTACGAGCCATAAGCCAATATCAGCGTAAGCATGGCTTCCAGCAAATGGTCGTTGACCTGCAGGATAATGCGTGAGGTCAATGAACCTAACGCCAAGCCCAGCACAATGCCGCCTCCGGCAACGATAAAGAAGTCCAGCACGCTGGTCGCCAGGTTAAACTCACCAGTCGCCACGATGGAAAGCATGAGGGTATAAATAACAATGGCGGTGCCATCATTGAACAGGCTCTCACCCTCCAACAGGGTTTGCAGGCGCTTGGGCACACCCAGTGAGCCGAACAAAGCCACAACTGCCACGGGGTCTGTAGCGGCGATCAAAGCGCCAAATACTAGGGCGACTGGCAAAGCTAGGCCCGTGCCCCAGGAGACCACACCACCCACAATAAACATCGTCAGGATCACGCCGGGCACGGCCAAGCCTAAGATAATCCATAAATTGCGCCGGAGGTCATCGAATTTAATATGGAAGGCCGCCTCAAAGATCAAGGGCGGCACCAGGATGCCCAGGATCAATTGGGGGATGAGCAAGCCACGGATATTTTCAGGGTTGAGGATCTCAGCAGAGGCCGGAGAGAGAGAACGCATCAGTTCCAGCGCCAGCCCCACAATCACCAGCCCCACCGTATAGGGCATGCCCAGGCGCTTGACCACGATACCGACCAGGGTAGCGATGAACAGCAATCCTATGATGATTTCTTCAATTTCGACGATGCCCATAGCAGGGGGGGAGGGTCTTCCTTAGTTATCTTGGGGCGATAAGTTCCCTTTGTTTATATTGTAACCGACTGGATGCATATCTCCAGTGACAACCAGGTTTCCCTCCCTAATTTGTATTAGCCCAGCAAATACTTCAGCATCCATTCCAATCCTTTGTGCATCCAAAATAAAAGAAAGGGGCTACCAAAGAGAACGTAAATATATAAAGCCATCAAAAAGGATTTGAGAATGGCTTTATCTCCATGCACAAGTCTGAATGAACTCAATTTCTCAGGGGGGATTTTGCCGCTTGAAGATGTAAGTGGGTCCGTTGCCGGCACTTCAATTATTTTGACCCAGCCCTGATTATCTATGCGGTAGATGTAGTTGCAGCTCCTACAATGGATAACCTCGCGCAGTTTGTTGAGGTTTAGCGATCCGCAGTACAAACAATAATCCTTTTTAACTACTGGCCGGAGGGGGAGAGAGGAATTTACAACAGCAAATGCACCCCATAGGAGCAAGAAGAATCCAATAAGAAACCATGCAATCGATTTAAAGAGAACGGTGGAAACCATCGAGAGAATTGCACCAGTGAAAATCAGCCGTATGGCAGGGCCTTCTCTTGATATTTTCCAGAAGAGGCGAGTTAGTTTATCAACTATGGTGCGCTTGGACGCAGCCAGGTTTTCTTTTACATATAGCTGGAGGCTTACGTGCTTATTTGGGGCCATATCCCTATACTGCCAAACACTTCTGTTGATTACAAGCCAATCATACACCCACAATCGACCATTGTTGGGTAGCGGAAAGCTATTCTATTGTAATAACCAGATTGCCTTTTTTCTGGCCCGATTCGGCATAGCGATGAGCCTCTGCCATCTGTTCCAGCGGGTAAGTCCTATCAATGACCGTTTTCAGCACGCCCGCCTCGATCAGCTCTTTTAGGAAAATCAGGTCCTTTTTATTTTGGTTGGATGCCTCGATCTTCAGTTTTTTCTGGCTTGTCATCGAAATCCACATTCCGAGAATGATGTGTGAAAGCCCGGCATAAGCTAAAAAATAATATCCACCTGGTTCTAATAGCTTCAGTCTGCGTGAAACCCCACGCTTTCCCACCACATCAATTATCAGATCATAAGTTTGACCGCTATTTGTGTAATCTTCTAGAGTGTAGTCAATAACTTGATTGGCCCCTACTGAGCGCAGCATTTCCAACTTTTCTGTGCTGTCCACCCCGGTCACCTCGGCACCAAAGTGTTTGGCAAGCTGTATGGCAAAGGTACCAATACTGCCACCTGCACCGACGATCAAAACCTTTTTCCCCTCCCGGATACCCGCTTTCCTGAGAAAGTGGAGCGCCTCATATCCGGCAGTAGGAACGGCCGCGGCTTCTTGATAGGTCAGGTTGGTTGGTTTGATGATTAATGATCCCTGTGCGTCATCTGGCTCATCAGGCAAACAAATATACTCCGCGTAAGCACCGAAGCCAAAACCGGTGGTACCAAAAACCTGGTCACCCTTCTTGAAGGACTTCACATGCTTGCCAACTTCTTCCACTTCCCCGGCCAATTCTTGCCCAAGTATGGGTATTCTTTTGGGGCGTAAGAAACCGGCATATAGCCGTATGGGCAACGAGAAGCCTAGTGGAAGTTCGAGCCTGCGCACCTCACAGTCCCCGGCAGTTACTGTGGTGGCATGAATTTTTACCAGTACCTCATTGTCCCTGGGAACCGGTGTATCAACTTCCTGGAGCTGCAATACGTCCGGGGAGCCGTAGTTCGTCCATACGATAGCTTTCATAAATTCTCCTACCCCGACATCATTAACTAAAGGCCCGCTCGACAAGGAAGCGCAGAACTGACAATATAAGCGGAAGCGCAACCGCGGAGAGTGCGAAACGAGCAGTCTCAGGCCTCCAGGGCCATGTCGGGATGGCCGATATTCTGTTGCGCTGGATCTCCAGGCTGGCAATGGTTCCATTGAGCCGTTCAATGCTCTTTTGATCATCATCTTGCAGGCCCTGATTAAATTTAGAAAAGATAGTTTCGAATTCAAGGTCAAGGGCATGCAGCATACTTTCCTTCTCTGCTTGCATGCGCCTGTGCATACCCAGAAGCGGCCATACGAAAACAGCCACAGCCAGGACCGTCACTGCCCCGCTGAACCCGATGCTGATCGGATTGGTCAGTAATTCAGGGTTGATCAGCAGCCAGACATAAATTAGAACAGCAGGGCCTACCGCTGTTGAAGCCGTGAGTCTTGAAAAGGCCTGCAATGGGACTGTATTGAACAGGCTGATGCGCACGTGCTTCGAATTGATCGCATTGACCAAAAGCAATTGCCGAATCGTATGATAGAAGAAAACGCCGAACAAAAACGCTGAGCTTTTGTCAATGATCTGAAAGACGATCGCGAAAACCGGGAGTTGCTCCAGTGGGGCATACCGGAGTAGTTGAGGAGAGGCCAGCTCGATGAGGATCACAACACTCAACATAGCCAACCCTGCGATTAGCGCGGCACGAGCAGGCATAGTGGAGAGCATGTAGCAGTAGTCCTTGATCTGTGACTTCTTCATTGCCAGGGCAGGCTTCATGGAGTCCAGGGCGGTTATGGCCTGATCGTCAAGTAAATGGATCAGCGCCAGAAGGAAAGGCGTGGCAAAAGAGTTGAAGACCACTACGGGCAAAATCTCTACTGCTTGCAGACCGTCATCCAACCAGATAAAGATTAGCTGGACAATTACCAGAATTAACGTGAAACCCACATAGAAGACCCAGGCCCGTATGGGAAGATTCGCAACCCAGCGGGTGAAGCGGTCGATGAGGCTTGGTTTGTATGGTTGGTCTGTCAGGTTACCCATTGTCCTCAGTCCATTTCGATGGATGATGGATGGTAACCTAATTATAAGTCCCCTCGTAGATCGTAGGCGTTTGTAATATAAGGACCTTAGAGTGCTTGCAACAGACGATTGCTGCAAGCACTCTTTCTTTTATGACTTCTTGGCAACGATGAAATGGTGCCCCATTGCCCCTTTGACCAATTCGGATTCAACGATTTGGAAATCGCTATCTGTCACCAGTCCCTCCAACTCGGAGACACTGGCAAAGTTCAAGTTGGGAACAATGCCTATTTTGCTCAGCAAAACAAAGAAAATGCCAGCAAATGACATTTTGCTATTTACGGAAGGTGTTGCAGAAATAAAAACTCCACCCGGTTTTAGCAATGCATTGATGCGTTGAACCACCTCTGATGGGCTCTCCACCAAATGCAGGATATTAAAGGCCAGGATAGCATCGAATGACTCCTGTTGGTAGCGTTCATCAGAGATCTTGGCATGTGTAAACTGAACATTCTCAATTCCGCTCGTCTCTGCTCTTCTTTTGGCGGCCTCAATCATCTTTGAGGAGATGTCGATACCATGCAGCTCGCGGGCATGACCGGCAAGGTCAAGGGTGATGTAGCCAGTGGCGCAAGCATAATCTAAGACGACATCGTCAGGAACGAGATAGTTTTTCGTGATCTCGAGCTTCCTTGTGTAAATCGGGTCTGGGGCATCGTCTTCAGATGATGAATTGAAATCGCTCGCTCTGTTGTCCCAGAATTTTTCTGCTCTATCCATTGTAAGTCTCTCCGTTTTCAAATTTGCTAACCAAGCCGATCTCTAGGCTGGCTCAAGAATGGCTTTTTCTTTCGCTTGTACATTTACACCTTTGATCAAGAGCCACAACATGATCGTTATTTCCCCAATGAAGGTAAAGTCAGTGATGGTGATTCCAAGCTGGGGAGCGAGGAACAGCAAAAAACTGTCCACAACATAGCCAACACCGGCGATTACCAACAATACACCGAGAATCTTCGGCACGAAATTGGACTTATAGATCAAGTAGCCCAGTGGGAAGAGCCACAGCCCCCAGAATATCGCGGCGATGTACGAACCGAATTCGTACATATCAAGAGATAAGCCTACAAGGTATTGTAATTGTCCAGCAGTAAATACCGTTCCAGCCTCAACATTGGATAAAGCGAGGAGCACAAAATGGTTTAGCTCGTTAAGCATCGCAATGCCCGCTCCCGGCAAGAGCAAAACCACCATGAATCCTGCCATGTTCTTGTCAACGGACTTGAGCAATTTGTATAGAGCCAGCACAAGTAGCACACTGACGACGTTCATCAACAAGGCACTGGCCATGCTCAGGCGATACATCGACTCAGATGCCACAATATTTTCTATCGTCAAAGTCATATCCTCAGGCGCCACAAGGGATGAAACGTAAAGTACGCCAAAATAACCAAGCGGTATCAGCAGCAGGTACAGAAATCCGGCTAGTCTTGCCGTTTGTTGGGATGAATTCAAAATCTGGTTTATCATTTTAGTTCCTATAATTTCTTAATTTTATTGATTGGATTGTTATACGGTGAGAGCCACAGTCCCCTTTTTGTGACCCGCTTCAACATACGCATGTGCCTCGGCGGCCTGTTCCATTGGGAAGCGTTTATCAACGAAGGCTTTGAACTTTCCAGCTTCAACAAGCTCCTTGATGAAGTTCAGGTCTTCTGCATTGTCGGAGGCCAGCGCGCACACAACTTTCTTGCTGCCAACTATAGAGGTCCACAGCATTTGCAAAAGCTGTTTGGTCTTGAAGCTGGCCAGCATGTAAATACCGTTTTCTGATAAGGAATTTTTTACGTGTGCAAAGGAGCTCTTATTCATGACATCCAGGATGAGATCGTAAGTCTCGCCACTCTGGGCAAAATCCGCCTGGGTGTAATCGATGACTTTGTCGGCACCCAGGGATTTCACGTAATCCACTTTAGCAGTGCTGCACACACCTGTGACCTCAGCCCCAAAGTGATTTTTAAGAAGCTGCACAGCCGCCGAACCAATGTTGCCGCTGGCCCCGTTGACCAATACCTTTTGCCCCGACTGGATGTTGGCTTTTCTCAGCAGGTTCAAGGCTGTGATCGCCCCATAAGGCACACCGGCAGCTTCCTCATAGCTCATATTGGATGGTTTCAAGGCTACTGTGCCGTCGGCTGGGGTGGCTAGATACTCGGCGTTGGCGCCCATGTTCTGCCCGCGGTATCCAAAAACCTGGTCGCCTGCAGAGAAATTGCTGACATCTTTGCCGACGGCTTCCACTTCTCCGGCAAATTCGCCGCCCAGCATATTTACCCTTGGCTTACTGATGCCAAAATATAAACGTGTGGGCAGCCAAAGAATACCGGGCATCGAAAAGGTACGCGGGGTAAAGCGCTTAAAATTGCGTGCCCAAATGTCTCCCACCCCCACTGTTGTAGCGTGGACCCTTACCAGGATTTCATTGTCCTTTGGGGCAGGCTTTGCCACTTCTTGAAGCTGGAGCACGTTTGGCGGCCCGTATTGTGTAAAAGTAATTGCTTTCATTTTTTTGTCCTTTTTGAGTTGATAATGTTCCTAATTAGATGGTGATGACCACGTTCCCCTTTTTGTGGCCTTTTTCTACATAGCTGTGCGCCTCAACAATTTTTTCCAGGGGGTAACGTCGATCGATGACTGCCTTTAGCTTCCCGGCTTCGATAAGCTCTTTGATGAAAAGCAGTTCTTCAAGTCCGGCCTTGATCATGCCGCTAATCACTTTCTTCCCGCCAACCATTCGCGTCCACAAAGCCTGGATATCCTCCCGAAACCCACCTGAACCGGCAATATAGATACCGTTTTCTTTGAGGGAGGCTTTAGAGTGGGCAAAAGACGACTTGGCTACAGTATCAAAAATGAAGTCATAAGTCTCGCCATTTTGAGCGAAATCTTCTTTTGTGTAATCAATGACCTGGTCTGCCCCCAACGACTTAACCAATTCCAAATTAGTGCTGCTGCACACCCCGGTCACTTTTGCCCCGAAATACTTGGCCAATTGCACAGCATTGGTCCCCACACTACCAGAAGCGCCGATGATCAAGATCTTCTGACCAGCCTGTACCTTGGCTTTTCTAAGAAAATGCAATGCTGTCCTTGCACCAACAGGAACCGCGGCAGCTTCTTCAAAACTCATATTGGCTGGTTTGATGGCCACTCCGTCCTCAGGCAGACATTTATATTCCGCGTAGGCGCCAAAACTAAGGCCGCAGGGGGCAAAAACCTGATCACCGATCTTGAAGCGTTGCACGTCTTTGCCGATGGCTTCGACTTCCCCTGCCAACTCAAAACCCAATACATTTATCCTGCCTGGTTTGAAGAGGCCATTAAAAAGTCGTGCAAGAAACGGGTCAGCCTTCCGCATGCCCCAGTCGCCCGCCGTAACGGTAGTAGCATGGATCTTGATCAACACCTCTTTGTCTTTTGGTGTAGGCTTGGCTACTTCTTTGATTTGCAGGACGTCGGGTGGTCCATATTGTGTGTATACAACTGCTTTCATTTTTTCATCCTTCTTGAGTTGCTAATCTTCCTGATTAGATTGTTACGACAACATTCCCTTTTTTGCGGAATGATTCCACATAGCCATGGGCCTCGGGAATTTGCTCAAAACCATAGCTTCTGTCGATGACAGGTTTGAGGCTCCCTGCCTCGATCAGCTCTTTGAGGAATAGCAAATCAGCTTGGCTAGGATTAGCTGTCCCGGAGATCAACTTTTTGTTCCCTATGCGGGAAGTCCAGACAGCCTGGATTTCTTCAAGTAGTCCGGCCGAACCTGCAAGGTAAATCCCGTTTTCTTTTAGCAGGCTTTTGCAGCGTACAAACGAGGTTTTTCCAACCGTATCGAAGATCACATCATAGGTTCGCGGGTTTTTGGTGAAGTCTTCTTTAGTGTAGTCAATGACCTTATCGGCCCCTAACGACTTCACCAATTCCACGTTCGTGGTGCTGCATACTCCGGTGACTTCGGCTCCAAAGTGCTTGGCGAGCTGCACGGCATAGGTCCCCACCGAACCGGATGCGCCGTTGATAAGGATCCTTTGACCACTCTTTAGTTTTGCTTCTCTCAGGAAGCGTAGAGCAGTATTTCCCCCGATCGGCACGGCAGCAGCCTCTTCGAAGCTTACATTGATCGGTTTCATGGCGATCTCGCCATCCTCCGGCAAGCATTTGTATTCAGCATAACCGCCAAATCCGATGCCGCAGGAAGCGAAAACCTGGTCACCTGGTCGAAACTGTTTTACATCTTTTCCGATAGCTTCAACTTCACCAGCGATCTCAAATCCCAGGATGTTAATTTTTGTAGGCTTTAATAGGCCGTTGTAGATACGCGCCAGAAAGGGTTCTGCCTTGCGCATGCGCCAATCCCCAGCTGTAACTGTTGTTGCATGGATCTTGATCAGCACCTCATTGTCTTTAGGTGTGGGTTTTGCAATATCTATGATCTGAAGAACCTCTGGGGGTCCGTATCGAGTGTATGTAATAGCTTTCATCTTTATTCTCCAAAATATTTTTGTCAGGCAAAACTGACAATTCTTTGCGGTTGGTCAGAAGCCTCTTCGGTATAGATAGAGTTGGACAAGGTAGCCGATGATGGCGGCCGCGTACAATGAGAAAACGAAGATATTGAACATGACCAGCGGTGGCAGTCCTGCTGCCAGTGTGATCATGGCGATCAGAAAACCGACCCCGAAAACAGAATAGGAGATCCTGCCTGCTCTTAATTCAAAGAGCTTGTCGCGTTCATCCGATAATTCTGGGGATGGTTCCCGCGTTTTGATGGCCTGGATGATGGTGACCGAAATGGCCGTAACGATGCTTATGGCGACCTGCACGGCAATGACGATCAGCACCAGGGAACCCCAGTCCCTGGAGATCGTGGTCACATCGACGTCTCCTTGTTGGAATTTTTGGATAGCGAAGAAAGAATAGATTCCGGCTCCCAGCACGCTGCTGACCAGATATGCGATAGTTTGATTTCCTGTGTAAGACATGTTTTCCTCTTTTTTATAAGATTGCTAAATTTGCTTCTTCTTTATTATTTGGCCTAATCCTCTGGTTCGTATGAAAACACTTCTTCCAGGGGCACCGCAAAAATGTGTGCGATGCGAAAGGCCAGATCCAGTGAAGGGGAGTATTTCCCCTGCTCCATAGCGATGATGGTCTGCCGCGTGACACCTACTTGTTTAGCCAGTTCCTGTTGGGTCATTTCATCGTGGTTGAAGCGTAATTTGCGAATGTTGTTGCTTACGTTGCTCTTACCCATTTCAGAATCCTCTTCGATAAATGTACATTCGTGTGGCATCGCCAATGATCTGGGCGACAAGCCCTGAAAAGATCAGCGCCGTGAACATGACCAGTGGGGGCTGACCGAACACAAAGGTGAGCATGGCAAGCAGGGACCCGAGGGAGAACACCATATATGTAACCCGGGTCCCTTTTAGGTCAATTATCTGGTCGCGCTCATCTTCAATATCTTCAACATCGGGTTCTTCTTGAGTCCTTACGGCCTCGATGATCGCTGAAACAATGTGCGTAAGGATCGTGCCAATGATCGTTGTAACGATGGCCATCACGATCGTGATGCCCCACAGGCGAAAGACATTTGTGGCAATGAAAGTATCGTTCTGGATCATTTGAAACACCCTGACCAGAAAGAATGCCAGGATCAGGCTGAAACTCGCTAGGGATACAGTGATGTTTTTCTGTTGAAAGGTCATATTTTCTTCTCTCTTTGTCTATTTATTTTTACTTCTTGTAAAGTAAAGCGGACACATAGTAATATATTTTTTACTCTATGTCAAGTATTTTTTACATCAAAATAGCAGAAATTACCTGGAATCCGGATTGGGTTCTATTAATTTTGGTAGATATTGAAGATCTAAAGAGATTTTCCTCTTGCAATCCCCCCAGAAGCTTTAGCTAAAGATCTGCTTGTTATTCTTCTTCAGACACTTGCAAAGCCCGGCCATCTACCATGTAAGGACGTTCATCATCCACCACTAACGATTGTCCATCCGGGAAAGTCAGTACCGTTTCCCCAATATTGCACTCTACGATCAATCCTCGGTAACCTAAACGAACCGGCCAGGGAAAAGGATTTAGGCCCCGCACCATCACCCGCCAGGGTGAAATAATGCGTATTCCCAAAACTTCCAGGAATAGGCTCAGGGGTGGCAGCCCTTGCAGGGCGTTACGCTCTCCTAAAGCCTTGCCATCTACTGCGCCAAGATTGGCACGAAAAGCGCTCTCGCGCTTTAGATTCTGAATGATGCCATCCATCAATCGTTCAAACAATTGGGCTGCCTCAGCCTGCTTTCCATAGCGCAACAAACCCTGTGCAACTATCACGTTCCAGGGCAACCACACTGCCCCGGCAATGGACGCATCCTCAGCTTTGGGTGGGCTGGCGGTGGCGGCAAGACCAAAGGGCTGCCAGTAGCTCTTTTGATTGCGCAAGTTGTGCTGAATGACCTTGTCGGCAAGTTCAGCATCAGGGATACCTGCCCATAAGGGTGTCAACAGGGTGATGTCTTTGTTTCGGTAGTCTACCGTGCGCACCGTGACCTTATCCTGGGGACCGACCCCATCGAACTGGATGCGCTCCACTTCGGCATAGACCTGCTCACTGGTTGCCACTGACCGCCCTAAATACCATTGGAATTCACCACGCCGTGTGCGCTGCACGATGCTTTTGCCATCCGGTCGCGTCCCATGTACAAAAGCACGCACTTGTATCGTGGATTCGCTTTGTGATTCGACCCGCATAAGCAAACGAACCGGTTCATCAAATTTCTTGTTGATGGCGATCTCGCCAGAGCCTTTGCGTTTGCCCAGCGACTTTCCAATTTGACTGGCATGCGTTTCCCGGTCCCAATAATGGTAGCTATGGGTACGGGCGTTCCAAGAAGTGTCAACCGCGCTGCGGAGATTATCAGCCAGGGCCTCCAGGCCGGTGACTGGTTCGGGGCGTTGCAAAACATCGGCGATCTGCATCAGACGCTGACATTCGTTATGCAACAAGACACATAGCGCCGGGCTTTCAAAATAACGGGCATCTGCGCCTTGGGCCCATATGTGCCAGGGCGCAAAACTCGGGTTGTCCTCAAAGCCACTCTGGATGGGGTTATCCCATTCCGGCAGGCCATCGCCATCACGGTCCTGTCGCTCTGTGAACCAGACTTGTAGATAATCAAGCAAAGGCTGGAAAATATTATTTAGAAATGCTGTGTCTTCTGTAGACTGGTACACGCGCCAGGCCAGCTCAGCCAGCAAGGGAAAAGCCTGCATACGTCCGCGTTGGCCCGCCAAACCGGGTTTCCAATCAATGCGCCCATCTTCACGTTGGACGGCTATGAAATTGTATAACCAGCCCTTCACAATTTCCACTTCGCCAGGCAGTAACAAACCCGCTAAATACCAGGCATCCAGGGCGCTTTGCCCGTTCCAGCTATGCCCATAATCACTGCCATCGCGCCGTGGGGAAAAACCATTTTGAGGCTGTCGGGTGATCACAAAGCTTTTGTTGGGCAACTCATCGCTGCCCGGAAGCAACAAGCGCAAGGCCTCTTTTTGGCCAAAGGCCAGGGCCGCATCCCAATCAGCATCACCCGTCTGGATATTCAGCTGGGTGGCCGCCAGCATCTCAATACGCGCTTGCTCCGCGGTCCAGTTACGGGTAGCGATCTGGCGCGCCTTGGCAAAGGACTCTTCTACGTCCGGAGAAGCAGCCTGCACCCAAGTGAGTTGCCGAGTTTGTCCTGGGCGCAGCTCGATCTGATGATCCAACGAAGAATAGGGGCTGGTGGTCGCCTGAGGGCCGCCGGTCATAAAAACCACCGGTTCCAGGTTCTCCGTTTTGCCCGTCAAGACACTGACGGCTTCCAGCTTGCGCGGCGTCATCGGACGGCCATCCCCAGCTGGAGCTAGCAGGGCCACCCACTCCAGGCGAAAACTGCGCGGGGTGACACCATTGTTGAACAGGCGCAACTGCCCGGCAATACTGTAGCTGTCAGGAACCCAGGTTTTGGCTGAAACACCCAGGCCCGTGAAAGGTGAGAACTCGATTTCCAGGAAGTTTGGATAAAAAGACTTTACAACTGGCTGAATCTCGAATTGACGCGGGTCTTCACGCTCCTCGTCTCCCTCAATAAAACGCGGGAACATGCGCATATTGCGGGCGCGCAGGCCGTAAGTTGTCTGCAATAAGACCGCTGCCGGTTCACCCTGCCCGAGCAACAACTCCCAGATCTGGTCATTGACGTAATCGGGTTCCGATAAGCGCGCATCGGCAGACAAAGTCAGGGCCAGCGGGTCGCCGGAAGCCAGATTCCACTCACGCATAGCTGAATTGTACGGCTTATTGATTGAAGGAGCAGCAATTTTTTACAGCGATTTAAGCAAAATGCAGTAGATTGGTAACTGGTAACTGGTAACTGGTAACTGGTAACTGGTAACTGGTAACTGGTAACTGGTAACTAAGTATGCCTTACAAATGACTGATGCTAGTTCCTGTTACCTATTACAAATTACCGATTCTCATTTATGCTAGAATCCAGGAACTAAATTTGTAGTAGCGACGTCGAAAATTGCATGAGGAGATGCCATGAGTGCCAAGCCCACTTTCCAGCGCGGCCTGTACTTTGAAGAATTTGAAGTTGGCCAACAGATCATTACCGCGGCCCGCACGGTCACCGAGAGCGATGTAGTTAGCTTTGCCGGCCTGTCCGGTGACTACAACAGCATCCACATAGACGCCAAATACAGCGAAGCCGGCCCCTTTGGGCAGCGCGTGGCGCATGGGCTTTTGGTGCTTTCGATTGCCTCTGGATTAGTGCAGCAAACCGGCATGATGAACGACACCGTCATGGCCTTTCGCGAAATAAACAACTGGAAGTTCACAAAACCTATTTTTATCGGGGATACCGTGCAAGTCATGGTCAACATTAAAGAAACTAAAGCACTACCGCGTATCGGTGGAGGCTCTGTTTCCATCGAACTGGACGTGCGCAATCAGGATGAAGACACCGTGATGAAAGGCACCTGGACGGCCTTATTTGTAAGCCAGCCGGAAGAAGAATAAGCACCGAAGACTCGCTCACGCCATTGGCGTAACAAGGATATAAGGCATCCTTGTTACTTTAAAGAATTATGGAAGAAGAGAAGAAAAACCCCGAAGACGAGCAAGGGCCGGATCCTGAAGAGGATCCGCGTAAGCGTTTCCGCCGCCTGATTGATGACGAGGAAGAACAAGCAGGCGAGGAAAGCTCTGAATCAGCGCGCCACCAGCCCGAACAACAACTGGGCACAACCCAGGATTATTTTGCTTCCGAACCAGACGAGATCTGGGAGGAGAGCCTGCCCAAAGCCCCGCCACCTTATGGGGCTACCCATGCGCATCTCATGGGTCAGGCATCCACTCCCCCTTCCACCTCAGATGAGGCCAAATCGGAAGATACCAGCGAGTTGGCCGATACACAGCCTAACAAAACCCAGGCAGAACAGACTGATGACAGCGCAGCCACTATTCCCCCCGACGAAGCCCAAACGCCTGCGCCCCCGCCCGAACTGGGCAAGACACCCCCCAGCCGTTCCCTGAGCATTGACGAACACGGCATGCCTTTGCCGAGCCGGGTACCCGAAACGGACACGGGAGCCACACAGGTAACCCAATCCGCTTACCAAACTCCCTCTAATTCCGAGCCGCTGCGCCGCCCGCGCAGCACAGCAGCCCCCGTTGAAACCGGGGCTTTACCACCCATGCGTACCGGCCCAATGGGTGCAAAACCATCTATAGCCCAACGCAGTTCCAATTGGTTGCGCGGCCTGGGCTGTCTGGCACAGTTATTCGTACTGGGTTTATTTGGGGTCGTACTCGTTGTAGTGGGTACACTGTCCTTCGGTGTCTACCAGTATTACACCGTGGCGGCTACCCTCCCGGCCATCGATGATCTGCGCGACAAGGCCTCGCAGTTCGAAACCACCACCATCCTGGACAGGGACGGCAACACGCTGTACGAGATCCTGGACCCCAATGCCGGACGGCGCACCTATGTTTCCATCGATAATATTTCCCCCTTCATGATCGCCGCCATCGTCGCCACAGAAGATTCTGATTTTTATAGCAACCCAGGCTTCAGCATCCGCGCCATCGTGCGTGCTTTTTTCCAGAATGCGGAAAGTGGCGAGATCGTCTCCGGGGCATCCACCATCACCCAACAACTGGCGCGCAATATCGTCTTCGATCCGGAAGAAGCCTACCAACTGACCTATATCCGCAAGGTACGCGAGGCCCTGCTAGCGCAAGAAATCACACGCCGCTATACCAAAGATGAGATCCTTGAGCTGTATCTCAACGAGATCTATTTCGGCAACCTGGCCTACGGCATCGAAGCCGCTTCGCAAACCTATTTCAACACCAATGCCAGCAGACTCACATTGGAACAGGCTTCCATGTTGGCCGGGCTACCCCAGGCCCCATCCGTGTATGACGTATACACCAACCGTGAAGTGACACTCTTACGCCAGGATGACGTTTTAAAACTGATGATTAAGGCTAGCGAAGAGCAAAACTGCATCTTTGTGGGTGAAGGCCGGCAGGACGTGTGTGTCGACCTCGAGACGGCTTCGGTGGCGGCGTTTGCACTGGACGACTACGAATTCCCCGACCCCGATATCCAGATCCAGTATCCTCACTGGGTCAATTACGTGCGCACCTTGCTGGAAACCCAGTTTGACCCACAGACCATTTACCGCTCAGGCTTCACCGTCCACACCACCTTGAACCCCGGCTTGCAGACCGTGGCCCAGGCCGTGGTACAGAAACAGATCGCCGCATTGGTGGGGCGCAACGTGCAGAGTGGCGCGCTGGTTGCCATTGAACCCTCCACCGGCGAGATACTGGCCATGGTCGGTTCGGCAGATTATTACAATGAAGACATCGACGGCCAGATCAACATGGCCCTCATCCCACGTCAGCCCGGCTCCTCCATCAAGCCGCTGACCTATACCCTGGCCTTTGAGAACGGTTGGACCCCCGGCACCTTGATATGGGATGTGGAGTCTGAGTTCCCGCCATCGGGTGACCCCAACGACCCGCGCGAACCCTTCATCCCGGTCAATTACGATGAGCGCCATCACGGGCCAGTCACATTGCGCGCCGCGCTGGCGAATTCCTATAACATCCCTGCCGTTAAAGCCCTCCAGTTCGTGGGTATTTATGACGACGAGGACACACCTGATGAAGAAGAGGGGCTGGTGGCTTTTGCACACCGCATGGGCATCAGTGACCTGAATGAAGACTTCTATGGTTTGTCGCTCACCTTAGGTGGTGGGGAAGTTAAGCTGCTGGACATGACCAGCGCCTTCGGCGTCTACGCCAACAGTGGCCAGCGCATCCCGCCTGTAGCTATCACCAAGATCGTGGACCACGAAGGCAACGTGGTCTTTGAACACGAAGCGCCCCAGGGCGAACAGGTCATCCGGTCAGAACACGCTTTCTTGATCAATTCGATCCTCTCCGACAACGCCGCCCGCACCCCGGCCTTTGGTCCCAACTCGATACTCAACCTGCCCTTCACGGCTGCCGTCAAGACGGGCACCACCAACGACTTCCGCGATAACTGGACCATCGGATACACGCCCGATATCGCCGTGGGTGTGTGGGTCGGCAACCCCGATTTCACGCAGATGGAAGGCACCAGCGGTGTCACCGGTGCTGCACCAATCTGGGCTGAGTTCATGCCCCTGGCACTGCAAGAGGTCAACAACGGTGTACCGTCCCCCTTTGTACGCCCCAACGGCGTGCAGGAAACCGTCATCTGCGCCACATCCGGCAGCAAACCCTCCGAGTGGTGTTCTACCCAGCGCAGCGAGTTCTTTGCCAGCGACCAGCCTCCGCTTTCGGAGGATGATGACCTCTGGCAAGAGATCCTGGTGGATACCTGGACAGGGCTACGCGTTTCACCCCAATGTGATGAATTCACCGAAGAACAATTTGCTATCGGTTTGATCGACGAGTGGGGCGTGAAGTGGATCGAGGAAACTTCGCAGGGCAACGATTGGGCCAAGGACCAGGGTTTTGATGAACCTTTCGTGTACGTGCCCGAGCGCGGCTGTACGGCCAACGATCCGCGCCCCATCCTGTCCATCACCGGACCCGACGATTTTGCCGTCATCTCCAGCAGCCCGCTTGAGATCAGGGGGGTGGCAGATGCCACATCGGGCTTTTACCAGTGGCGTCTGGAGTATGGGCAGGGCGGCAACCCCTCCGACTGGCGAACTCTGGACACGAGCGAGAACCCGGTTTCCAATGAAGCCGATATCTACAACTGGGATATTAGTGAGTTGCCGAATGGTGAGTATACGATCCGCCTGCGCATACGCGATGAGGCTAACGAGCGCTACGCTGAAAAAGAGATCGTCATCGACATTCAATTGCCGACACCTACGCCCACACCTTCCCCGGTGCCAAGTGTTACACCAACCATCACCGAAACACCGACAGAGACCAGCACGCCGGAACCCAGTGCCACGCCCACCAGCACGGACACACTGGCCCCCACTGCTACTGAAACAGAGACGCCCACACCCACGCCCACCCCGTGAGCCAGAGGGAAGCCTTGTCACGCGAGGACAAACACGCTTCCGTACGGCGCGTCTTGTGGACTGTGCTGGTTGCCAATCTACTCATCACCGTCGTTAAGATCGTATTAGGTTTATTCTCAGGAGCCCTGGCCGTGGTGGCCGACGGTTTCCATTCCCTGGTTGATTCCTCTTCCAACCTGGTTGGCCTGGCCGCCGTGGGGCTGGCCCAACGTCCGGCGGATGAAGACCACGCCTACGGCCATCAACGCTACGAAACATTAGGTGCCTTGGCAATCGGCGCGTTGCTACTGGCGGCGGCCTGGGAAATCGGGCGCGCCATTCTGGAACGGCTGGCAGGCGACCCAGCTCCTGATGTTTCCACCCTCACACTGGTCATCATGGCCCTCACCCTACCGGTCAATCTGTTGGTCGTGGTCATGGAGCGCCGCGCAGGCCAGCGTCTCAACTCCGCCATCCTGCTGGCCGATGCCCAACACACCCAGACCGACCTTTACGTCACTGTCTCGGTTCTATTTTCGCTAATCGGGGTGTGGTTGGGCCTGCCCTGGCTGGACGTTGTTGTGGCCTCAGGCGTGGTCATCCTCATCTTGCGAGCGGCCTTCGGGCTGTTGCGCGATACCACCCGCAGCCTCTCGGATGCCATTGTGGCCGACCCGGGTAAAGTGGAGCAGATCGCCAGGACCGTGCCCGGCGTGCGCTTTGTGCACAACGTGCGCTCTCGCGGCACGCCCGATGCCGGTTTCGTTGACCTGCACGTCAAAGTAGACCCCAGTATGAACACCGGTCAGGCCCACGCTGTGGCTTCCGAAGTTGAACGCCGCATCAAGGACGAACTGGACCACATCGTGGATGCCCTGGTGCACATCGAACCCACTCGCCTGCAAGAGAGCACACGCTGGGAGCGCATGGCCTACGACATCCGCCAGATCACCGATGCCATGGGGCTGGGCTACCATGACCTGCACATCCACGCCGACATGGACGGCGAACTCAGCCTGGAACTGCATCTGGAGATGCCCGTCGATATCTCCCTGGGTGAAGCCCATCAGCTCGCCGACCAGTTCGAGGAGCGTTTTGGGGCACGTTGGCCACAGATCCAACACATTATCAGCCACCTCGAACCCCTCCCCGAGAAGGTGCTGCTACCCAGCGAGGAACGCGACAGCAGCTACAACGAGCGCATCCGCGACGTACTGCAACAGGTTGTTGAAGAAGCCAACATCCTGGAGATCAAGAGTTTCCAGAGCAAGGGGCATCTCAGCGCGGCCATCAAGCTGAGACTCCCTGCAGGGCTTTCCCTGATCGAAGCGCACGCCCGCTCGGAGAAACTGGAAACTATGCTGCTCGACCGCATTGAGGAACTCGACCGCGTCACCCTGCACATTGAACCGGAGCAAAGCTCCGTTTCGCCTTAAGAATTTGGCGCGCTCGAAGAAACACCGGAGATCTTCAAGAGGTGTGTTTTTGTATTGCCCCCAAACTGGAATTTAAGAAGAAGGATCAAAGAAGCCTGACCATTCAGCCTCTTCGATGATATGACCATCCATTGCAGCGAGAATATCTGCCATCAACGCCTCGGCGGGCAAGTCTAGCATGACATCAAGTGCATAAAGCGTGAAAACATAGAGATGTTTACTGCCGGGGCAAGGCCCGTCATAGCCCACTAATTTGATGGATGAGCCGCCAGGGAAAGTCTCGCCTGGGCTGGAAAACTGGGCAAAGTCATTGCTTCCCTGCAATGCGCCATCTTGCAGAGTTGCTCCAGCAGACATATCTTCGGCATAACCTGTGCTTGTCCCAGGGATGTTATAAACTACCCAATGAACAAAGCCTGGTTCAACAGATGCCCCTGATTCAAACCCAGCATCGGGGTCATAGAAAAAGAGTAGTAAACTTTGTGCATCAGCCGGTACGCCTGACCATTCAAGTTCTGGTGAGAGATTTTCGCCCAGGCAAGAGTATTTGGCTGGGATGTCTCCACCATTCTCAAATGCAGGACTGCTGATTTGTAAGGGGCCAATAGGTTCAGGGGATGGCATTTCAGTCGGAGGAACCTCTGTTGGTTCAACAACCTCCTCCACAGGTTCTTCCTCTGCAACATCTTCACCAACTTCTTCTCCAGCTGCGAGTAAGGGTTCCTCTTCGGGAGATATCACTTCTCCTCCACTTGTACAGGCAAACAAGGTAAGGCCTACAATCAACAAAAGACCAAGTCGTTTTGACACAATGTTCCCTCCCGTTTTAATATTGAAATCGTACTTCCAAGTATCTATATTACCGTATTTTTGTTGGTTCTCATCCAGCCGTAGCGGCAGTTGGGACATCCAAGTATTTGGATGGGAAGTTGCCACGTAGCTCACTGCCAGATTTTACTGGAAACAGGCCCTTTTCGCCGAATTTGTTTGGTAAAAAGGTCTCTTCAATTGTTTCTACTCATCTAGCAGCTTGAATTTTTTTAAGTTAGTATGTATGTTGAAGTGACTTGGCTCTAATAATAATTGTCAGCATCGTGAGGGTATTTCTCCCAAAGAGACAATTGTTAAAACACACAACACACTGCTGGCACTTGCCGCTCTTCAGTAAGTGTAGCGTTCAGGTCTGCGGCAGCCAAGTCGTCGCAAACCTGACATGCTCAGCCCCAAGATAGATTATGAGACCTTACCTGAATATACAAAGACTTCAAAGCAATCCAGCTGCACTTGGCCTGAGTATCAGCGCCGCTCTACTAGTCGGACTACTGCTGCACGAGATCATACTAGGTCGGTTCACGGTGATCTTTGGAGAAGGGGATGTGCTACAGGACTTCGAAACCGCGGTTATCAGTATCCTTTTGTCAGGTTACCTTGTTGGTGCGTATTATGCCGTTCAGCGAAGCACGCGTAATACCATTGACGAACTCAAAAGAACCTGGGAACCAACATCTGATGCCTCAACTATGGGCTTTGAAGAAGGTATGGGGAAGAGACTGTTCTTCGCAATGGGCTTGGTTGGCGTCCTTCTTGCCACGCTTATGACCCACCTGTTAGTGGAAGCACCCTGGGATTGGTCAACATGGGGGCCTGAGACCTGGTGGCATCGCCTGCTCGGGCTTTTCATCGGTTGGTGGTTTACTTGGTTCGCTACGGCCATTGCGGATTCGTCGGAGAGCATTTCGAGACTCTCAGCCCGAATTGGCTCGGTTGATCTATTGGATCACAGTCCATGGTTCCCGTCTGTGAGACATGGCCTGTTGACGGCCATGTTAACTATTGGTGCGGTATCCATTGGCATCCTGTACTTAGTCGATCCGAAACTGTGGCTTGCTGTTGCTATTGTGCTCGGTGTGTGTTTGCCACTTGCATTGGTAACTTCACTGTTGCCGGTACGTGGGGTGAATCAACTAATAAGCACAGCGAAACAATCGGAGATAGCGTGGACTCGCAATAGAATTCGACAATTTAGATCTCTCATGGAAAAACCCTCATCGGACGTAGCCCCTGGGCAAATGGCCGACCTGACCGCTTACCTGGAACTCATCAAAGAGGTACCCGAATGGCCTTTCCAGACCTCAACCATGGCGCGATTATTATTCTATCTGCTGATACCGGTGGCGTCTTGGGCTGGCAAGCAAATGATCCAAACCGCGCTGGATCAGTTGTTCAGATAGAGATTACCGTAATGACCGGCAACCTCCTCTGCGCCGCACTCCATCAAACAAAAATCACCAAAAGTGCTGTGTTATCAGGATTTGAGCCCCAGACGGTGAGGTCGGAGGTTCACCGTCTGGCAGCTGCCTCCTCCTGAACCACTTTCCCAAGTTTTCGCTTCACTCCCCAGTACAAGCCACACTTGTCAGACAAGTACTAGTACCCCCCCCCCGCAAATAACTAAAGAAGTGGTATCTGCGTTTCATCCTCGGAGAGCGGGTCAAGCGCCAGTTGCTCTTTGAAACTATCCTGGGTCAAGGACTGGTTTTCGCCCATGCGGCGCAGGTGGCGGAATTTGAGGAAACGCCAGCCCTTATCGATCTCCGTTTTCAAACGGGCATCATGTTCCAACTTGTGCAGCACCAAGCCAGAACGCCCACCCGGAAACACGATCAAAGATTTCTCGGGAACGGTTGAAGCCTCGTACACAATCTCTCCCAGAACCGCCGAAGCGATCACATAAAAGTTGAAGACAATCTCCTTGCCGGATTTCCACACCATCGGCTCACCCTCCACAACATCGTATCCCAGGCGTTCCCCCAGGGCTTTTAACAAGGTATTGATCTCATCCAGGTCAGCGCGGCGCGCTTTGGGCTGGTCATCCTCACGTAAAGGCCAGGTGTCACTTTCGTCTTCCCGCGCATAGGATTGTAAGATGGCATCGACCAATTCCTGCGGGGGCGTTTGTAATCCAGGGAAAGCGGAACAGATGGCAGCATCAAGCCTCAGGAAGCTGCTGCCCGGTTCGGCCACAAGCTGCTGCACGAGGGTTTTTTCTACCCGGTCCCCCAGGGGTTCTTCCACATCTTCAGGGGCATCACGCAGCCACCAGCTACCTACATCCAAGGAGTGCTCGCTGCCCGAGTAGCGCAAGAAACCGCTGCGGAAGGTCAGACCGAACTCCAGGGCTGAACGCGTTTCACTAAAAACTTCGCCAGGTTCATCTTCTTCGACCTCAGGCAAGGCACCCTGCGCCAACATAGCCTGCAAGGCGGCGGCCTGTAAGGGCAAATACCCGCTGGCCTGACCCAATTGCCCCAAATATTCCTGTCCCGCCTGCTGGATAATGTCCTCGTGTTTGGCCTCGCTCTTCTCTGCCTGGGCTTCAGCACGCTGCCAGTGCAGTTGTGTCTGGCCATCCTCGGGGCGCAAAGCCACGCCATCCAGTTCAAAGCCCGCCAAGGATGTTGACACCATAGCGGCCATATCAAAACCGGCCTCGCTTTCAGAGACCAGGCCCAATAAAGGCGTGTTTTCTTTTAACTGGGGTGCCAGGTGTGATAGCGTGGCTTCCAATGCCGTCGTGTGCCAGGCCCAATCGTAACGACGGCGTTTGAGCACAGCCGCAAATGGCCCCACTGCTTCACGCCCCCACAGCCAGCCAGCCCACAAAGCCGACAAAGTCCAGAAAGCCTGGTTGGGACGGGGGTAAGCTGTCAGTACAGCGGCGATATCGATGTCTTTTAAGGCCGGGGCCAGGTCGCGTAAGCGGCCTTCGTAGAGGCTGATGCCGCCTACATCGGGAGGTGCATCCGGCCAATAAGTCATTGGCACAGCCCCCGCATCACTCGTCCAGATGTGCATGGCCTCTTCCAGGGCCAGCCAGATATTGTGTTCACGGAAGCGCGGTGGGGCACTGAGTTGCTTGGGTCGCAAACGTCCACTGGGGTGCGCCCATAAAACGTTGGCACGATCGCAGGCTGTAAGCAAAAGGGCGCGCAAGGCATTGCGTTGTTCGCTGGGTAGCAGCAAACCATCCAGGCGGTTAATGAGCGTGAAGAGAGCGTACACTGCCCGCGGCAGGTAAGCTTCCAAAGCTTCTTCCACGTGGCGGCGGTTGGGGTCATCGCTGGGCGCCACGCGTTCCAGGGCACGCGCCTGGTGCAGGCCGCCGCGAGCATAACTTTTGGCCTTGGCGATATCTTCTTCCGTGGCGGGGAACTCGCCTTTGTGCTCACAATGCGGACAGTTGTAGATACGCGCATAAGGCGCATCAGCATCTTTCTCCCACAAAAAAGCGTCAGCGTGCACCATCTGGGAGCAATGATCGCAACTCGTGCTGTAGAGGTCTTTGATGTGGGGTTCCAGGCGTTCATCACCGCGTTTGGCCGCCCCCAGTTCCGCCAGGGCCGAACGCATGATGTCCACCGAGGGAGGCGTGGCGGCTTGCTCCAATAAAAAGCGGGCGATGGGATTGTTGGCCGCTACTAACACCTTGTAACCGGCGCGAGCAGCCTGCACAGCCAATTCCGGCGAGGCCCCAAAGGGGTCGATGACCCACTGGCCGCGCGTCACCTTGTTTTCCAGCCAGGTGCCAACCACGCCCGATGACAGCCGCGGCAAATAACGCGCCAATGGCCCGCGTGGTTCAAAAGACTCCCCAGGAAGGTAAACCACTGTTTCCGGCATGATTCTTGCCTCCTTAGTATAATCGCCGCGGTTTCACAGCGACAAGGACAAACAATGAAATTAAGCTATCCCGCCTTAATGGTGACCCTTTTTTTGGCCTCCATGGCCTGCAACGCGACCCCCGACGTTTTTGCAGCAACCCTGCAATCCCTCGATAGCACGGCGACGCTGGTTGCCAGCCCGGTCATCCCGCCGACTGAAACGCCCCTGCCGCCAGCACCCCCTACAGAGACAACGGAGACACTTGAAACCGCCCCAACGGAAGCCCCGCCACCGACACCCATAAGCCAGGCATTTGCCTGTGTACCGCCCGCCGCGCACGAGCAGCTACAGCCTACCGTATTCGAGAACTACCCCAACGCCATTTTGGATTATCTCAACGCAGGCGGCACAGCCGAAGAATTGGCCGTGGACATGGAAGCACTGGGCATCAACAACCCTCCACCTTTGCCGGACACAGCCCCCATCACTGCCGCCAGCGCCGATTTCACGGGAGACGGACTGCTGGATATCGCCGTATCTTTCATAAATGCAGAAGTGCAGAGCGCCACCCCTCCGGGGATGCTGGTGATCTACACCTGTTCCACCAACATTTATAGCATCTCGCACCTGGAGATCTCATCGGAATCAAATGGCGCACCGGCCATTGTCAGTAGCATCGACCTCAATAATGACCTCCTTGCAGACGTGATCTACAGCAATACCAATTGCGGAGCCAGCACCTGTTTCCAATCGGTGCAGATATTGACCTGGAACGGAGAGTTCTTTGAACCGCGCCTGGAAGGGTCCACAAACGAACTACCTTATCCCGATATTCAACTGGTGGATTATGACCAGGACATGATCTATAGTTTGGAGATCGTGAGTGGTGGCTCCGGCTCTGTGGGGGCTGGCCCGCAAAGGCCAGTCATGCAGACCTGGGACCATAACTCCGAAACAGGTCTCTGGCAGGCCGGGGAACAAACCTTAGGGCCCTCGGACTTCCGCATCCATCTAATCCATGACGCCGATGATGCGGCCCGCCGTGGTGAATACGAGATCGCATTATTACTCTACGAACAGGCAGTCAACAGCGACGAGCTGCGAGATTGGAGCAACCACACCGAAGAGCGCCGCACCCTGAGTGCCTACGCACGCTTCAAGATGGTTGCCTTGAACACCTTCCTGGAAAACGAAGGGCAGGCTCAGCAGGTCTTGCAACAGATGCAGCAGACTTATCTCAGCAACCAGCCCCAATTCGTGTTCGTGCAAATGGCCGAGGAATTTTTGCTGGGCTATTTTGAAGGCGGTACCGACCTGGGTTGCACCGCTGCCCACGTATACGCCGCCCAGAACGCCGACCGTGTGCTGGTCCCCCTCGGGCCGGTAATCTACGGCTACACCAACCGCGAGTACTCACCGATCGATATTTGCCCTTGAAGACAGTTATTAGGAATTGGGGATTGGTTATTAGTAATTAGTTATTAGTGAATAGTTATTAGTTTGCAGAACTTAGGTCAGCTGGTGAGGCTGGCCTTTTCTATTTCCCGCACTCGGCGGGAACGCGTGTAGAGCCAACCAAGTAGAGCGCCAAATAACGCTCCCCAGATCAACGTAAAACCGGCATACCCCTTGATGCCAAAAGCTGTAACATAAAAGACCCAAATAAGAAGAGTCTCGAGCATCGAAAAGATCCACTCTATAAGTTTTTCATCAATACTGGAATAAGGCTCTGTTCCAACTACAAAAAAGGCAATACCGCTGAATATGCTGCTTAGCAGATGAATACTAAAGGCAGCTATGCCTCCAAAAATCGCGCCTTTGATCGTCTTCATTCCCAATCCCGTGCGTTTTATCAACCACCAACTAGCTAATCCAGCAGAGACTGAAGCTCCCAGCAATACAGGAGAATATATTAATATTAAGAGGGTCAAACCTAGAGCATTCTTGTAACTAAAGCCCAATATGACACTTGTTGCCATCAAGGAAGAAATGGAGGCAATGAAGATAGCGGCAAATATCCAAATCCAGTCTGTCCTCAAGAGTCTTCGGATTTGACTTTCCATCCTTCCTGCCAACAAGCCCACCAACAATGCAACAATAGCGGCCCCTATGTACCAATCCTTAATTACCATTATTCACCTGCCAATCTTTTTCTCAGGATGCCTTTTCCATTTCTGGTACTGGGCGGGAGCGTTTATACAGCCAACCGAGCAGACCGCCAAATAATGCGCCTAAAGGCAAAGTGAGCCAGCCAAAAGTCATCATTGTGATCAGAGGAAAGCCAATCACCATCATTGCAAATAGCATCACAATGTCAATGGGTGTATGAATGAGATCAGGACCAAACCATATGAAGAAGAATATGAAATGAGAAAATGTTACTGCAAGTACCCCGGCCCATGCACTCGATCTGATGGTAATTGGTAAAGATGACCTATAAATCAATCGCCAACTCACGTATGCTGTTGCCAAACCTACCGCAATACCTACAGGCAAGGCCGAATTCAGGGGAATCGCAAATAAAAGATGAATTATCTTTCCGGACTTTTTCTGATACAGGTCATTAGCAATCAGAACAGAAAGAATCGATAAGGACGATGCAGCCACGGGAAGCGCCACACTGCCCACCCACCAAAACCAGTCATTCTGAATCAATTGCCGCATACTTCACTCAACCAATGCTTCATTCAAGATAGATGTTTCTGGCGTGGGATGTGTGCGGTCGTACAGCCAGCCGAGTAGGCCGCCAATAATTATTCCCCAAATCAAGGTTGATGATCGTAATTCCATGATGCCAAACCCTGCTACAAGATATACCCACTCCACAAACTCTCCAACTGTAGAGTAACCTTCTCCTATTATGTTTATGATGACTCCGCTCACTATGCCATTAAGAAGGTGCGCACTGAGTGCCGCTAGACCACCCAGGATCAGGCCGGACCACACTCTGTTCTGCGCTCTTGAGGGCTTCAGCAATTCCCGACTGAACAAAGTTGCTGCAAGAGAAGTTGCAATAATTGTTGAGGAATAGAAAACGAGGCCAATTCCATCATCATCTTGAATAGAGTGCCAAGGTTCTAAAATAATCCAGGCAGCAACTAGTGCTGATAAAGTTGCTATTAGAGTAACCCCGACAACCCACGCCCAATCTTTTTGTAATAGCCGCCGCATAGCCAGATTCTACCCTCTTCATCAGGAAACAGGAGCAGCTTTCACCACTCCTGTTTCCTGATCCCTAATCACTGATTCCTGTCTTTCACCCAATAAAATGCCTCGCCAACTCATTGGCATATTTTGCCCCTAAAGTGTCGACGTTGTCACGCACCCAGGTGCTTAGGAGCGTGCTGCCTGTTGGCATTTGGCCTGAGACCAGCAGATTATCCATCAGGCCCAGCACCTCTTCACGCGTCAGCATATTGTCGCCCACCAATGCACCCAATATCTGTGACAAACGCCAGGCCAGCATGGGCGGCAGGCACACCAGTCGTGAGCGGCTACCCACCGCGGACTTGAGCAGCTCGGCCAGTTCATTGAAGGTGTAGATCTCAGGCCCCACGGCATCGATAATCTGGTTCTCGTCACCGGCCCCGGCTTCTACAGCCAGACCGGCCAGGTCTTCCACGTAGATGGGTTTCAGCTTGTACTCGCCATCACCCGGCACGGCGAAAAGGGGGAAGCGGCGTAGCAGCCAGGCGATATTGTTGATGAGAATGTCCTCGCGGCCAAACACCACCGTGGGCCGCAGAATAGCGTAGGACAGCCCGGAAGATTTGATACTTTCTTCAAGTTCTGCCTTGCCCTTGTAATATGGCAGGGGCGAATCCAGGCTGGGATTAGCGATGCTGACGTGCACAAAACGGCGCACACCTGCCTCCACCGCTGCATTGATCAAGGTGCGTGTGTTATCCACCGCCTGCTGGAAAGTGGTCGATCCATGGTTGAAACGCACCCAATAAGTATTGTAGAGCGTATCCACGCCCTTTAAGTTAGTGGCCAGCAGGTCAGGTTGGTCAAAGCTGAAGGGGTAAGGCTGTACACGCTCTCCAAAGGGGGATGTACTCACGGGCTTACTAGTCAGTGTGATCACATCACGACCACGGCTGAGCAGGTTGGTCGTGATGTACTTTCCGGTGTAGCCAAAGGCCCCGGTGACAGCGTCGAGTTTTTTGGCAGTCATAGCCAAGCTCCTTATGATTTATCGGATGAAGAAATGAATTTCTGCAAAGCGCTCAAAGACATCAGATTTTCCAGCTTCATAATGGTCGAGACCACACTATCCAGCGTCTGGAAAAAGCCTTGCATGGCCCCCATGCGCTCTTTATAGAACCCCGCCAGTTCAGGGTCATCAGCCTCATCCAGCATGTCAAGGCTTTCGCTGACCGTATTGAGGGCCGCATCGAATTCGGACTGTTCGCGTTCGCGCAGAATGCCCTTGGCGATCTTCCAGAAATCCGTTTCGGCGATGTAAAAATCCTTGCGCGAGCCTAATTGGATATGCTTATGCACCATGCCTAAACGCTCTAGTTGGCGCACGTTGGTGCTCACTGCGCCTTTGGTGACACTGACTTGCTCGACCAATTCGTCAAGGGACAAAGGTTCCGGCGAGAGATAAATGGCTCCATAGATGGCGCCCATGGCCCGTGGGAAGCCCCAGAAATTGCTGATGCGGCTCATGCCCTGAATAAAGTGACCTCGGGCGGTACTGAGTTGGTTATCCATATACGCTCCTTCATATTGTTTAGTATGAACTAAACGTATTATACAATTCCTGTGGTTTTTGTCAAGGATCAATTAAAGAGAAATCCCGCAGATAAGCTGCGGGATTGATGAGGCGTTGCAGGCGGTGCGGGGTGGAGAGGGCTCAGTACACCACCTGCAAAAGAATGAATGTGCCCCAATAGTAGCACCCTCTAGTCCCCTGTCAATTTACAGTGTTGCAAGGCTTTGGAGCTAGTCGTACATACTGAGTATGGCAGGCGTCACATCGGCCAGAGTTTGCAGATTTGTAACGAATTTTGCGCGCAAATCGGGCGAACCGATCACCAATCCCGGTACCTGATTGGCGGTATGACGTCGGGTGCTGAGGTCTTCCATATTGCCGTGGTCGGAAGTAATCAGGATCAAACCGGCATCATGGTCCCAGGCTTCCACCAATCCTCCCAATACACCGTCGATCACCTTTAACTGGCTAAGGGCTGAATCCCAGTCCTGTTTGTGCCCCGCAAAATCACTGGGCCAATATTCGAAGAAAGCAAAGTCATAATCCATGGCCACCCGCGCCAACTGCTTGCCTGCATCTTGTGGCGACATCAATGGCGTTTCCGCGTAACCTAACTGGCGTCGCCAGCCCTCCCCGGTGAAATCTGCCGAAAAAGCCTGCCCCGCAAACAAGTCATCCGACGCTTTAAGCGCCACGCCCCCACTGGTCACGGCTAATGGGATAGCCGAATACAGGCGTTTCCCGGAACGAATACCTTCGAAGTAGGGTTCAGGGTAGGCATTTAACAAAGCTGACTTCAGCCCCTTACTGCTGAGCACCCCGAAGATGGTGTTCTCCTGGATGATCTTCGCAACCTCCGGGTTCGGCTTGGGGCCGTAATGTTTGCCGATCTCCGCAGGGATATTGATACCCGTCACCAGGGTGCCCTGTCCGGTAGCCGATTGCGGTAGATCAGGCACGCCCATGTGCGCGTCGAGCGATAATAAGCTGGCTTTGCCGTTCTCAAGTGGCGCGCTTTTACTCAAAAGCTTCTTGCCATCCAGCAAGGCTTCCAAGTTGGGCATCTCTGCTCTCGCAAAGGGGTTAATGGCGGGGTCGTTGACACCCAGGCCAACCCCGTCCATAAAAAGGAATAAGAAATTCATACAGAATGTACCGTTAAATCGTGGCCAATGTTTGAAGAGGTCACATCATAGCAGAGAACCACGGGCCGCGGGGAAATTGCTTCTCACGCATGCCATCTTTACAAGGCAGGCGCTATCCCTTACAATCACTTTGTTATTATTTTCCCTAAGGACGGAACCAATCAATGAAAGAATATACTACGCAGAACCTTCGCAACATTGCGCTGGTTTCTCACAGCGGCGCTGGAAAAACCATTCTGGCCGAAGCGCTGCTGCTGAAGACGGGGGCCATCAATCGTTTAGGCACCATCGATGACGGTACAACAGTAGCCGATTTCGACGAAGAAGAACAACGGCGACAACTTTCACTCTCCACCGCCATCATCCCCATCGAATACAAAGACCACAAGGTCAACATCCTGGATACGCCTGGTTACCCTGACTTCGTCGGGGAAGTTATCTCTACCCTCAGCGTGGCCGACGGAGCCGTAGTGATCGTGGACTCTGCTGCGGGGACCGAGGTCGGCACCGAGATCGGCTGGAACTACTGTGATGAATTTAACCTGCCGCGCTTCGTGCTGGTCAACCGCATGGGCAAAGACACAGCCAATTTCCAGCAGGCTATGGCCTCCGTGCAGGAGTTGACCGAGAAACGCCTCATCCCTGCTCAATTGCCCTGGGGCGAAGGCGAGGATTTCAAAGGCATCATCAATCTGCTTAATATGAAAGCCCATCCGAAAGGCGGGGAAGCCCCGGTGGACATCCCCGATGAACTGGCCGATGACGCCGAAGCCGCCCGCATGGAACTGATCGAAGCCGCTGCCGAAGGTGCGGATGAACTCCTCGAAAAGTACCTTGAAGGTGAAGATCTCAGTGAAGATGAGATCATGGAAGGCTTGCAGCGCGTGGTGCGCGAAGCCATCTTCGTGCCCGTCTTTGTAGCCGACGCCACCGACGATGCCGGCCTGGGCCAATTGTTGGACGCATTTCTTTCCCTCACCCCCGCACCCAATGAGCGCAACACGACCTTCGTAGCGCAGGGCGCACAGGGTGAAGAAGAACTCAAAGCCGAAGATAGCGGCCCGCTGGCAGCTTATGTCTGGAAAACCACTGCCGACCCCTTTGTGGGCAAGATCACCTATTTCCGCATCATGTCGGGCGTCATGACAGCCGACGGCCGCCTGTGGAACCAGAACAAAGGCACCGAAGAACGCATCGGCAACCTCAACGTGATGCGCGGGAAAGAACAAATTGGCATCCAGACTGCGCACGCAGGCGACATCGTAGCCGTGCCCAAGCTGGGCGAAACCCAAACAGGCGACACCTTATGCGACAAGGGCCATCCCCTCACCCTGTCGATGCCAGAATTCCCCAACGCACTCTACCGTGTGGCTGTGACCCCCAAGACCCAGGCAGATGCCACCAAGATGGGTGAAACCCTCTCCCGTATGGCAGAGGAAGATATGACCCTCTCCTGGTATAACGATGGCAATACGCGTCAAACCATCTTACAGGGCATGGGCACCCAGCACATCGACGTGGTTATCCGCAAAGCCGAGAATAAGTTCCAGGTAGGCCTGGATATCGCCCAACCGCGTATCCCTTACAAAGAGACCATCACGCGCAACGGTGATGCCGAATACACTCACAAGAAACAATCCGGCGGCTCCGGACAATACGGCAGGGTTTTTCTACGAGTCGAACCCCTGGCAGAAGAAGATTTTGAATTCGTCAGTGAAATCTTTGGCGGTGCTATCTCCCAAAATTACCTGCCCGCCATCGAAAAAGGTATCAAAGGCGTTATGCTGGACGGCGTGATTGCCGGGTATCCCGTCTTCAACGTCAAAGTCGCTGTGACGGATGGTAAGGAACACGCGGTTGACTCCAAGCCTGTGGCCTTCGAAATTGCCGGACGTGAAGCTTTCAAATTAGCTGTCAAACAAGCTGGCCCGGTATTGCTCGAGCCTATCATGGAAGTGGGTGTGACCGTACCCGAACCCAGTATGGGTGACGTTATCGGTGACCTCAATACCCGCCGGGCACGCGTGCAAGGTATGGACAGTGTGGGTGGTCGTTCCGTCGTGACAGCCCACGTACCCCTTGCTGAGATGCTCAGCTACACCAGCGACCTGCGCTCCATTACGGGTGGGCGCGGCGTCTTCACCATGAAAGAATCACATTACGAACAGGTCCCAAGCCACCTTGCTGAAGAGATCGTGGCTGAGTCTAAGAAAGCGAAAACAGAAGAAGAATAAGCAAATACGTAAAGACAAGAAAAGGCAGCCGATTGGCTGCCTTTGTTAATTTGCAAAAATGAGAGACGCAAAGCCAGGGCATGGCCACGTCCTATTCTGATGGCTTCGCCAATCCAAACCTTAGAAACAACCACGGCGCGCCGCCAGCGATCCATAACCCGACCAGTGCATAACGCACAAAGCGCAGCATGTAGCTAATCAGGTCGGCATTGCGGGGAAAGATAATGCCCAATCCCTGCCATAACACCAGCACGCCCAGCATGCCGATCACGAAGCGCAAGCCGCGCTGCCAGTTGGGCCCCGCCGCGCTGTAGCCACCGCGGCCATATAACCACAATGCTGCTGCAGCAAATCCGAAGAAGGTACCTACAGAGGTGATCAAGTCATCCAGCTTGAGCGGGTCGATAACTTCCTCCGGCTGGCTCAAAAGTGCGTTACTGACCCATTCCTCAGGGATGCCAATACGCTCCTGAAAGCCCAGGATGCCAGCCCCAAACGCCAACAATACAATAGAAAATACCAACAATAGGATAATGTTAGCCTGTAGACTGCGGCCTTTGAGCCATTCAAGTACTGGTTTCTCCCAACGCAAGAAACTCCACAACACCAGGATACCGAAAGCCCATCCCAACAGCACATCCAGGTAAAAATGTACGCCCAAAACGATACGCGAAAAACTGATCAAGAAAACCAGTACGATAGCCAGCACCCACACCCAGCGCCGTCGCAGTGCATGCGCGATCAACCCATAAATAGAGGCATTGAACTGCGAATGCCCAGACGGTGCGCCAAAGGTGCTTTCTGCCACCAGGCCACGCACGCGTGTATCGATCCAATAAGGTCGCGGCAGATGAAAAGCCCACTTGAGCAGCGTGTTTGCCGTCACTGTATACATCAGCACCACTCCTACCCGCAAACCCAAAACCGCATCCACAGACCAGAATAAGCCGGGCATGACGAGGAAGTAGAAGTCTTCCGTCCCCAGGAGAGAGATGTATTCAAAGACCTTCAGCACACCCTCCCCCAACGACTGCAAGAACAGGCTCATGGCGATACTGCTCTCAAACAGGAATTCAAGCATGTCTACCCTCCGTTTGGCTGACTCGGTCAATGAAAGCCGAGACCTGAGCGAATAAGGCCTCAGTATCCCCATCGCGTGTGACCACGTGATTGGCTTTTTCGATCACCAGCTTTTGTTTGTCCTCACTGCCTATCGCCGCGTGGTACTTCTCCAGGTTCTCGATAGGTACGTAGAGGTCATCCTTGGAGTGAACTAGCAACGCGGGGACGGATACCGCGGGCAAGGCTTTGCGTGTTTCAGCCAGCAGCAGCTTCAACTCGTGAATCGAGCGCACCGGGTTGACGGGGTAAGTCACGCGGCTGGGGATCACATCAGGGTTGAACCAGTGGCCCTCTCCCTTTCGCTGGAAGGGCACGAAAAAGCTCAAGGGCCGCAGAAAATACGAGAGAACCTGCCTATGAAAACCAGGCGATGGCAGCTCATAGGGCGTTGACATAGCTACAACACCACTGACCGGAATACGAGAGGCGAACAACAAGGATAAGGCACCCCCCATAGACAAACCGATCAGAAAAACCTGTTTACATTGGCTTTGCAACAGATTCCAGCCGTCTTCAACTGCCGCCAGCCAGTGGCCCCAGCGTGTATCGATCATGTCCTCGGGTCTGGTGCCGTGGCCCGGCAGACGCACCCCCAACACATTACGCCCCTCGGCAGCCAGGTATTGGCCCATATCACGCATTTCGCGCGGCGTGCCCGTAAAGCCATGCACCAGCAAACAGCCGATCTCGTCGCCGGGGTAATAGAAAGGTTCTGCGCCAGGGAGAATCTGTGGTTTCTTCAAATCAATTAATTGTGATCAACTCACGCGGCAGGTCCGTAAAACTTTCAAGCCCGTCTTCCGTCACCAGCACGTCATCCTCAATGCGCACCCCACCACGCCCCGGCAGGTAGATGCCCGGCTCGATGGTGAAAGTCATGCCAGTTTCTAGAGGCAGTGTGTTGTCGCTGCGTATGTAAGGATCTTCGTGGCCCTCCATGCCCAGGCCGTGCCCGGTACGATGCGTGAAATATTCACCATAGCCGTTATCTTCGATCACATCCCGCGCTTCGCGGTCCACGGCCCCGCAGGTAATGCCCGGCCCAGCGATCTCGCGCGCGGCTGTGTTGGCCATCAAGGTGACCTCATGGATGCGCTTGTATTCTTCCTCCACCTCGCCAATGGCAAATGTGCGTGTGATGTCGGAAAAATAGCCCTCAATGCTTGCGCCCCAATCGATGATCAGCAAGTCGCCCTCCTGCAATTTTCGGTCGGTGGGAAAAGCATGCGGGTTGGCGCTGTTGGGGCCAGAGGCCACGATCGGTGAAAAGGGGATTTCAGGTTCCGAACCGTGTTTCAGCAATTGGATGGTCAACTCATTGGCGATCTCACGCTCGCTGGCCCCCACCTTGATAGCAGGCATAGTGGCCTGCAAGGCCTCCTGTGCAACCTGGGCCGCCTTGCGCATGGCCGCCACCTCTTCGGCATCCTTATACATTCTGATCTTGGCGATCGACTCTTCTGCCGTCACGAACTTGACCTCCGGCATCACGTCCTGCAAGAAGCCTAGTTCTAAATAGCGCATGCTACGCGCCTCAATCGCCATACGCCCGGAACTCAGGCCAACCGCTGCCACCGCCTTTTCAAAGGCCGCTCCCCACAAACTGGGGTCTTCAGGGTAAGGGAAGGCATTGAGTTCATACTCCAGGCCCTGGGCCTTCAAAGCTTCCAATTCCGGCAGCACCAGGGCGGGTGCTTGACCCGGTGCGAATAGCAAAACCACAGGGCGTTCACTCAGGTGAAAATGCATGCCGGTGAAATACACCAGGCTGGGACCGGGGTTGAATACGGCTCCTGCAAAGCCGCCGGCCTTTAAGGTCTCGGATAGTTTCTGGTGGCGCTTGAGCAATGTTTCGGCAGAAATGGATGACATAAAAACTCCAGAATAGAGATTGGTAACTGGTAATTAGTAACTGAGGATTTTCTGATAACTGAGAAATCTTTCCTTCAGCAGTTACCAATTACTAATAACTAGTTACTTTTCTTCATTATATCGCCCCTTGCCCACAAGCCTTTTGTAAAAATTTTTTTATATTCTTCTAATCTCCAAAGCTTGACTTATAACCAGCAAAAGACTAACATGCGAATGTTTGCAATTGAGAATTTTCTCAATAAGAGATTTCTTAGAAAATGAACCCCTACCTCGAAGAACGCATCCGCGAACTCGGTTTTCGCATCACCCCCCAACGTCAGTTGATTCTCGAAGCTGTAGCCGAAGCAGGCGAAAAAGCCCGTATCGAAGACATCATGGAACGCGTGCAGGCCAAGTCTTCTGCTATCAGCCAGGCCACGGTCTACCGCACCCTCGAGATCTTTGGCGCACACAATTTGATCCACGTCAACGTGCTGGATGGCCAGCGGGTGTATGAGGTCGCCGGAGAGAATGTACACCACCACATGATCTGCCAGAGCTGCTGGAGTGACGAAAAGATCCCCCACAAAGTAGTAAATGAGTTCGTCGATAACGTTCAAGTTAAGTATGGTTTTTTGGCCCAGCCACATCATTTGTTTTTATTGGGTTTGTGCAAACACTGCCAGGAGGAGGAAGATAAGAAACAAATATCAAAAGAAGAAGAGAAAAGACCTTAGCGATTTTATTGTTAACCCAAGCTCTCAAAGGAGGAGCTTTTTATGAATTTCAAACTTGATTCCCGCTTGTGGAAAACCGTCCTGCCCTTGTTCGCAGTGCTGGCCCTGATCTTGGCAGCCTGTGGCGGAGCGGCACCCGAGGCCCCCACAGATGTCCCGCCCACAGAGGAACCGGCTGCAGAAGAGCCGATGGATGAAGAACCCATGGACGAAGAGCCCATGGATGAGATGATGGGCCCTGAAGGCACCCTGCGCGTCGCCTTCCAATCCATCGTACAGACCGACCCGGCCCTGATCTCTTCGGACAGTGAAGTTTTCGTTGCCAACCACATCTACGACTATCTCGTGGACGTGGATGAGAACTCCAATCCTGTTCCGCGCCTGGCCACCGAATGGAGCCAGAGCGATGATGGCCTCACCTGGACCTTCACCCTCGCCGAAGATGTAACCTTCCACGATGGCAGCGCATTCAGTGCCGAAGACGTTGTGTGGACTTATGATCGTTTACGCGATCCCGAAAGCGGCTTCCCCACTGCCGACCTCTACAGCAACATCGTGAGCGTGGAAGCTACTGACGACCTGGAAGTGACCTTCACCCTCGAAAGCCCCAACCCCTTCTTCCTGTATGACCTCAGCGACAACCATGCCCTGGTCATCAAGAACGGCACGGAAGACGCTACAGACTTCAACGGCACTGGCCCCTTCGTTCTCAGCAATTACTCGCCTGAGGACCGTGTGGAAATGGTCGCCAATGAGAATTACTTCATTGAGGGTCGTCCCCACCTGGCCGGCTTGGATGTGCTCTTCTTCAATGAAGATTCCGCCATGGTCGATGCCCTGCGCGGTGGTCAGGTTGACCTGGTAATGCGCATGAGCACCTCTCTCTTCGAGAGCCTTCAGGATGAAGCCGGTATTGCAACTTACGAAATCCCCACCAATGGATTTTATGGCATCCGCCTGCGTATAGACCGTGAACCGGGCAATAACCCGGCCATTCTTGAAGCTATGAAACTAGCGATCGATCGCCAAGCCATAGTTAACGTGGTAGCCCAAGGGTACGGCGCTATTGGCAACGATAGCCCCATTGGCCCGTTGTATGGCCCCTTCCATGATCCTACTGCTTTAGCCCCTGAGCGTGACGTGCAGTCAGCCATTGACCTGCTGGCTGACGCTGGCTATCCGGATGGTATTGACCTCGTTCTGCATCTTCCGGATGCAGGCGACATTCCCGACTTGGGTGCTGTACTGCAGCAACAGTGGGGTGAAGCTGGCATCAATGTGGAGCTCAGCGTAGAGCCCGAAAATGTTTACTATGGTGAAGATGGCTGGCTTGAGGTAGACCTAGGCATCACCGGCTGGGGTTCTCGCCCCTACCCGCAGTTTTATCTTGACGTGATGCTGGTTTCCGGAGCAATCTGGAACGAAGCCCACTTCTCCGATGCAGAATTAGATGAATTGGCCAACATCGCTGGCACCACGCTGGATGAGGCAGAGCGCATTGAAGCCTATGCCCAGATCCAACAGTTGCTGGCAGAACGCGGCCCGGTCATCATCCCCTACTACTTTGCCCAGTTCGGGGCCATCAACGAAGCCTTCAGTGATGGTTTTGCCATGAAGGCATTTGCTGGCCGCACCGACGTAACCCACATCGTTTACAGCCCCTAGGTTGTGACCAGCACAACCCAGGTGATTGACAAGAAAGACGCGACCCCCGGCTGGGGGTCGCGTCTCCTTGCTGTTTTACGAGAGCTGTACCGCAGCCCAGCCTCTGCCGCTGGCACAACTGTGGTGCTGCTCTTTTTGTTCCTGGCCATCTTTGGCCCCCTTATCGCCCCCTACGATTTTAACGAACAGATCTACGCGGACGTTCGTCAACCACCTTCGACCACCCACTGGTTCGGTACAGACCATCTGGGGCGCGATGTTTTTAGTCGCATTGTGCTGGGAGCCAGTAGCATTTTATCCATCGCGGGTGGCGGCACACTGGTAGCCGTCTTTTTAGGCACCGTCATTGGCCTCATTTCCGGTTATCGCGGCGGCTGGATCGACGAGATCATCATGCGCTTCTTCGACAGCCTGCTGGCCCTGCCTGCGCTGTTACTGGCGCTGCTCCTTCTAGGTACATTGCGCAGTGCTTTTGGCGAGAACGTCTCGGCCATTGGCAGGGGCCTGGGCGTGCTTATCATCCTTATTGTGGTTTACACGCCCATTGTGGCACGCGTTGTGCGCAGTGTAGTCCTCTCTGTGAAAACCAAAGGCTTCATTGAAGCCGCCCAAACGCAAGGCGAGTCGCAGGCCCGCATCCTCTTCCGAGAGATATTGCCTTCCGTATTGCCTGCCCTGGCCGTGGAAGCTGCCCTGCGCTTTTCCTATGCTATTTTCCTGACCGCCTCACTGGGCTTTTTAGGCATTGGCGTTCAGCCGCCCAACCCCGATTGGGGCTTGATGGTCTTCGAAGGCCGCGAGAAATACTCACAGGTACCCTGGGCCATGTTCTTCCCCGCCATCACCATCTCGCTTTTGGTTGTAGCTGTGAACCTCATGGCCGATGGCGTCAAACGCGTCTTCCAGAGCGGAGATCTGGATGTCTGAGTTGTCGCGCCCACTACACCGCCGCCTGCCCTTTTTGGCGCCCTCGACTTTAGACGAAGCTGTTGGCTATGGCTTGTCATCACGCTTTTATGCTGTGCACTGGCAGCCCGGAGGCGAAGAGCTATATATCACGGATGGTCTACGCGGCTACACTACACCCGGCTGGGGCTTCCTGGTCTTTACCCACAACCACCAAGTCATTCCTTTTTTATCCTCTTACGATTTCGGTTCCGCCGATAGTCTGCCGAAACATATGCTCGTCGTTGACACACTCAGCCGCGAAACATTTGCCATGCCATTGGTAGAAGCGCGTGCCTTTTTACAAAAGCAACATGCGCCGCTAAATGCACGTACGCTGGCATTACGCCGCCGGGAACTCCATGACGCCATCGATGCGAATTTCGAAGTTGCCGATCTCGACAAAGACGAAGTCCTTGATGCTCTTGAGCAAGCCGAGGTCAGCTATCCCGACCTGGAAGCCGAACTCGATGCCGGTCTTCGCCTCACTTATTCCTTATCGTAGAAATCATTTATATGTCAGATAAAACCGCTCCTGTTCTCGCTATCCAAGACCTCACGGTCGGCTACCAGACCCGTAATGGCATCATTGAAGCCGTGCGCGACGTCAGCCTGGAGATCCGCAAAGGCCAGACCTACGGTTTGGTCGGTGAGAGCGGCAGCGGCAAATCCACCCTGGCACTGGCTGTTATGCGCTACCTCAGTGCTAATGGGGAGGTGCGCAAGGGCAGCATCACCTTTAACGACCGCGACCTGCTGGACATGAGCACCAACGAACTGCGCCAGGTCTGGGGCAAAGAAATTTCGCTGGTCCCACAAGACCCCTTCTCCTCGTTAAACCCTTCTATCAAGATCGGCGAGCAATTGGCCGAGGCTCTGCGCCAGCACACCAACTTGAATGCGGGCGAAGCCGCCACCCAGTCCGTTGATTTGCTGAAAGACGTACGCATTGCCGACCCGGAGAACGTGGCCGATAAATACCCTCACCAGATCAGCGGTGGCATGCAGCAGCGCGTTATGATCGCTATGGCCCTCAGCACGGAGCCCAATCTACTGGTGCTGGACGAGCCCACTACCGCCCTGGACGTCACCACCGAAGCCGCCGTGCTGGACCTCTTCCGCGAGCTGGTCTACGAGCGCCAGACTTCTGCTCTCTACGTCACACACAACCTTGGCGTCGTGGCTGGCATCAGCGACCGTGTGGCCGTTTTGTACGCCAGTGAACTGGTTGAAGATGCGCCCACCAAAGACCTCTTTGCACAACCCCTGCATCCCTACACGCGTGGCCTCTTAGACAGTGTGCCGCGCCTCGGGCAGCGCAAGGACGAACGCCCCTTACAGGGCATCCCCGGCAGCATCCCCGGTTTGCAGCAGTTACCCACCGGCTGTGTATATGCCGACCGCTGCCCTTTAGCTATTGACATCTGTTTTGACGAGCGCCCCCCGCTGGACACCCCTGTTGAGGGTCGGCGTGTGCGCTGCCACCGCTGGCCTGAGATCCTCTCGGGAGAGATCGATGCCCGCCGCGCCGATGTGGAAGCTATCGCTGTGGAGGATTACAGCAGCCAGCCTCTACTGGATTTGGATGACGTTGAAGTACATTACCCCGTCGGGCAAAGCCTGGTGGACACAGTGCGCCGCGAGGAACCCCAGGTCGTCAAGGCCGTTGACGGCGTCGACCTCACTGTCGGCACCCGCCGCACCCTCGGCATCGTCGGCGAAAGCGGCAGCGGCAAGACCAGTCTGGCGCGCGCCATCATAGGTCTTGTGGCCCGCACTGGTGGCGAGATTGAGCTGCTCGATATGGCCCTCCCTCCAGAGCTGAACACCCGCGGCAAGGACGTTCTTAGGCATCTGCAGATTGTCTTCCAAAACCCCGACGAAGCCCTCAACCCTTACATGACCGTCGGCGAGATCCTGCGCAGGCCCTTTGTCAACTTGCTGGACGAATCGCGCCAAGCTGCCGACGAAAAAGTGGCCGAGCTGCTGCAAGCCGTGCGTTTGCCCGCCGAGTACACCGAACGCCGCCCGCCGCAGTTGAGTGGTGGTGAGAAGCAGCGTGTAGCGATAGCGCGTGCCTTTGCCGCCAACCCCGACCTCATGCTGGCCGATGAGCCTGTTTCGGCCCTCGATGTTTCCGTGCAGGCTTCCGTGTTGAATTTGCTCAACGAACTCCAGATCGAGAACGCCAGCACGACCCTCTTCATCTCCCACGACATCGGCGTGGTGGCCTATTTATCGGACGAGATTGCCGTAATGTATCTGGGCAACCTCATGGAGGTCACCGATGCAGACCAACTCTTTGACGTGCCCTACCATCCATATACTGAAGCCCTGCTCTCTGCTGTACCTGCTCCCGATCCCAGCGTCAAAAAAGAACGCATCCGTTTGGAGGGTGACATCCCCAGCGCCATCGACGTACCCACGGGTTGCCCTTTCCACACACGCTGTCCACGCTTTTTGGGCGACGTTTGTGTGGATGAAAAACCACCCTGGCAGACGGCACCCAATGGCAAACGCATCTACTGCCACATCCCGGTCGAAGAATTGATGGACATCCAAAAGCCAGTGGTGAAATTTGAAGAGTAAGTTATGCTGAGATATCTATTACGCCGCATGGGCTTCCTGGCCCTCACCATCATTGTCACCTCCCTCATTATTTTCACTATCGCGCAGGTGCTGCCCGGCGACGTATGCCGTGTGATCCTGGGTCGCGAAGTTGGCGATCAGGCCCTGGCAGACTGCCGCGAAGACCTGGGTCTGGATGACCCTCTCGTCGTGCGCTACGTCACCTGGTTGAGTGATTTTGCTCAGGGCGATTGGGGCACCTCCTACAGCACCCGCACCGAGATCCGCCCACAGGTCATGGATCGTTTGCGCAACTCGATGATGCTGGCCGCTGTCACCCTGGTGATCGCCGTACCTATCTCTACCTTATTGGGGGTCATCGCCGGATTTAATGAAGGCAAACCTGTCGACAATGTCATCAGCATATCTTCCCTGGCAGTCGTTGGGCTACCCGAATTCGTTACCGGTATTTTCCTTATTGAGATCTTTGGGCACTGGTTGGGCTGGTTCCCGCCCAATTCCTCCATTCGCGCCGGCACCAGTTTCCAGGAAGCCTTGCCCAGCCTGATCCTCCCTGCCTTTACCGCTACCTTTGTATTGCTGGCTTATGTGGCTCGCCTGACGCGTGCCGGGGTGCTTGAAGAGCTAAAACGCCCTTACGTGCGCACCGCCGCACTCAAAGGCTTGCCGCGTGCCACGGTGATGATCAAACACGTCCTGCGCAATGCCTTGCTGCCCACCATTACGGTTTTGGCCATCAGCTTTGGCTGGCTGATCAGTGGCCTCATTGTCATCGAAAATGTCTTTAACTACCCCGGCCTCGGTCGCCTCATGACCTTCGCCATTGACCGCCGCGATCTCCCCCTGCTACAGGCCGTCACCATGCTCACCGTGATCGGCTTCGCCGCCGCCAACCTCGGGGCAGACCTGCTCTATGCCTACCTCAACCCCCGCATCCGCGTGGGGGAATAGCGAATCCTAACATTTATTGAATTTGATGTCGGTTGCTTGAAAGAAGGCCAGCTAAAACAAACTGATAATTCCTTGTGATTGAGCGTAAGCTATTGCGATGAGCACAAGGATGGCAACGACAGCTGTGATCCGCAACCAAGTATTGACCCCGCGACCAAAACCTTTATGGATGTATGCATCTGCAGGATCATCCACATTGTAGAAGATCTCAATAGTGGAATTGGGGGGATACCTATTCACGATCTTTTGGACTGAACTCTGAATGCCACGCCCGACAGTATTCTCAGTGAAACGGTCATTACTATATTCCTGTCCATCGACTTCATAACGATAGCTGATCACAGGGATATAACGCATTTGCCCACCGCCACTTATGGCTGTACCAATACGTCCAGCAAGGACTGTCGCTATTGTTTTCTTATAACGCGGCATAATGTGCTCTCCTCCGGGTGAATATCCCGTTATTATACCGATTATCCGACCCCAAGCGATAAGCCATGTATAAAATCTGAGGTGTACTAGCCTCCCGCAATTGCCCCAATCACCTTGAAGGGCTCCTCACCTGTTGCCACCGCTTCGGGCAACTCTGCATCCGGACCCTGGTGCGACAGGTCTTCTTTGCAAGCAAAAAAGCGCAAATAAGCGCGTCGCTCCTGGGTGACGTGATCGCGGATCGTGCCGCGCAACACTGGGTACTGCGCCTCTAAAGCATCCAGGATAGCGCGCTGCGTCACCGCCACTTTAACTTCGACTTCCACTTCGTCGCCCGCTCCAGTCAGCGTGCGCAAATGATAAGGCAGTTGCACGCGGATCATGGCAGGGTCTGCACCTCGACAGACATCACCCGTGGCAGGTCCTGCACTATGGGCATCCAGTTATCGCCCTCATCTGCTGAGACGTACACCTGCCCGCCGGTTGTGCCGAAATACACGCCACAGGGATCAAGGGTATCGATTGCCATGGCATCCCGCAAAACGTTCACATAGCAATCCTTTTGTGGCAAACCTTTGGTCAGCGCTTCCCACTCATTACCGCCGCTGCGGCTACGGTACACCCTCAACTTGCCCTCGGGCGGGTAGTGTTCCGAGTCGCTCTTGATCGGCAGCACGTACACTGTCTCTGGCTCGTGGGCATGCACGTCCACCACAAAGCCGAAGTCGCTCGGCAAGTTGCCGCTGACCTCGTGCCATGAGTCACCGGCGTCATCGGTGCGCATCACGTCCCAGTGCTTTTGCATGAACAGGGTATCGGGTTTGGAAGGGTGGATTGCCAGGCGATGTACACAGTGACCGACATTGGCTTCCGGGTCAGGGATGTATTCCGAATTCAGCCCCTGGTTGATCGGGCTCCAGGTCTCTCCGCCATCAATAGTGCGGAAGGCACCTGCGGCTGAAATGGCTACGTAAATGCGGTCCTCATTGCTAGGGTCCAAGATAATGGTATGCAAGCATAAACCGCCTGCGCCGGGCTGCCAGTCGGGCCCCGTGCCGTGGCCGCGTAACCCCGGCAGTTCTTTCCAGGTCTGGCCGGCATCCGTAGAACGGAACAGGGCCGCGTCCTCTGCACCGGCATAGACTGTATCCGCATCAGTAAGCGAGGGTTCCACGTGCCACACACGTTTGAATTCCCAGGGGTGCGGTGTGCCGTCATACCAGGCATGAGTACCCGGTGTGCCTTCATAGAGAAACTCATTGCCTACCGTATCCCAGGTCACGCCACCATCGTCAGAACGATGCGTAACCTGCCCGAACCAGTCACTGCCCTGCGAGGCATAGATACGGTTGAGGTCAACCGGGGAACCCTTCATATGGTAGATCTCCCAGCCGCCAAAATGGGGGCCGTCGACCTGCCACTTGTCACGCTTGCCATCCGCCGTCAGGATGAAAGCACCTTTGGCTGTACCGACCAGCACACGCACTCCACTCATTATTCACTTCCTTTCAAATCCTTCTGATATTCTTTTGTAAATAGGCCACTTCCATTATAGAACATAATTTCTGATTATCAATTAAGAGTTTTGGATGTGCGTAGGGCCGCACCGTGATGCGCCCGCCCAGTAGCAAGGCAAGCTTCTAACATTGAAGGTAATAATTTCTTGCCATCCGCCTTCTGTATAATACATGCCTACTTACCACCAGGTACTCATCCAAATGAGAAATTCCCCGACCTACCAAACCCTTGCCCACTACCGCCGCGAGGTTTCTGACCTCTACAGCGAACTGCGCAATTCAAGCGCCAGCCCACAGGAACGTTGGCAGCTCTGGCACCAAAAGCGCGATGCGCTGCTCCACGAGCATTCCCAATCAGCCCTCTCTGAGGAACAAAAAGCCAGTTTCAATGGCCTGGAGTATTTTGATTACGATCCGTCCCTGCATTTCGTTTTGGAAATAGATCAGAAAGTTGAGTCTCAAATTTTCGAGGTTCCCTTGCAAGACGACGGCCTGATGAAGATGCAGCGTTTTGGGCAAATCCGTTTTGAAATAGCCGACCAACCTGTTGAGCTGTCCCTCTTCTGGATACTGGGTTATGGTGGCGGTATCTTCCTGCCCTTCCGAGACGAGACCAACAAGACGGGTGAAACCTATGGCGGGGGACGCTACCTACTGGACACCATCAAACATGCTGACCTGGGAGAAGAGCAAGGCAAACTGGTCATTGATTTCAACTTTGCCTATAACCCCTCTTGCGCTTATAACCCCATGTGGCACTGTCCCTTAGCCCCCAAAGAGAACTGGCTGCCTGTGCCCATCCAGGCTGGCGAAAAGGCTTACCCTACCATCGCCAGCTAGGCCGTTGCCGCAGCCGCGGAGATCTCCACCATTTTAAGTCGTCCGCTTTGGCGGTCTTCCTCGATCATCTGACTTATTTCAGCCAGGCCTTTGCGCACCCCTTGTTGGAATTCTGACTTCATAAAGGGGTACATCACTCTCAGGGCTAAGGCATGGAGAGAATTTTCATCATTGTATATTCGAGTGAAATGTACTTGATAGTTGGTGCCGTCCCCGCTTTCTTTAACGAAGGCACTGAAGCGCTGTTTGAAAATAATCGGTCCAAAGCGCCCCTGTCCCTCAATCGTCAAATAATCAAAGGGACGCCAGTCGAGGATAGTTTCATCAGAAACATTATCTCCATGAATACAATGATATGTCGTCCCCACATCCAGCCGCCCGCCATGATTACCAGATACCTTACTCGTATCAGAAAAACGATAACGGGCCCTGTGTTCCGGCGAGTTGATGTAGTCCCAGGCAACAGGTACAGAAACAGGTAGATCAAGATTGAAACTCATTGCCGCCTCTTCAGGGCGGATCACCACCCGCAAACGCTCTCTGTTGCGTTGCCAAACGGGTTTCAGGTCATAAGCCCAGCCATGAACCTCCCCCAAATGATCATAACTCTCTGAGTGCTCTTTCATCACAGAGGTCATTTCATTGAGCTTGAGAACATCAATGGCGGCCTGGGTAAAATAAGCATACGCATTGATACCTGTTTTCTCGGGGATGTGGTTCTTAAGCAAACGGTGTGTCAGGTTGACATCACTGCCCACCATCTCGGTCATATTGCCCAACTTCTGTAAGCCAAACTCCCCAAAGTGCGTGACGAACTTCAGGTCCAATTGGTGCATATTCTGGCAAGCGTCGCAGGGGCAGGTCGTGTTGCGGTCACTGTGCTCCAGTTCGGTATGGAAAGCACAGTAAATTTGCTCCAGCATTTCCAACAGCGTCTGTCCCATGATGAAGGCATTTCCTAATGAATAAGAAATGACTGCATCACCCTCAGTACGGGAAATGGTCAATGGGGGATGAATTTCTTTGAGAATCGTGTTTAAAAGGCTTTCCAGGATTTCCTGAGCATGTTCCAACTCTGAGCCACTTAAATAGGCTGTATACCCCGTAATGTCCGCAACGATAATAAATCCATTCTCAGCCATCTCTTCCTCCAGTCAAGACGAATTCTATTTTACCGGAAATGTTGACACCCCAGTCTCCAAGTGCTATGGTTTGGGCTCTAAAAGATTAATCAAAGCTATACTAGCTAATTGATAGAATAGTACAAACCAACCGAGGAGTAGAAGATGCAAACCCAACCCCAGAAACGTAAACTTATCCTGTTTTCCCTCGTACTCATGCTGGCTAGCTTGGCCTGTTTATGCACCAGCGGCATCACAGACCTCATTGAGAGTAACGTCCCCGATGAGGTCACTATCATCGAAGAAGTATTGCCTACCCCTGAGATCAGTGATCCTTTGCAGGCCCCTGAAGAAGAACCACAGGGCGGTGACACGTCCTCCGGAAATTCGATTTCCACCGGAAATGATGGCCTTGCTGTTATTGACACCAACTTCATTGAGGACGATTTCGGCACATTCTCCTTCCTGATCCTGGTAGAGAATACCGGCAGCGTGGGCCTCGAGTTTGTCGAAGCCAGTGTAACCCTCAAGGACGGCAGCGGCACTATCGTCTCCAATGAAAATGCCTACAGTTCCGCAGGCCTCATTGAGCCCGGTGGTCGCTCCCCTCTCTCGGTGAATTGGTACGATGACGTCCCTGCCTGGGAGACTTTCGAACTCTTTGTTGATGGTGATGAAGTTGATCCGGATTTTGCCTACTATTACACAGACTTTGAGGTGACCAGCAGTGAACTGACCCTTGATGAATTTGACAACAATGAGATTGTCGGGGAAGTCCAAAACACAGGCGACGCCACAACCAACTTCGTCAGCATTGTTGCCATTTTATATGATGCCGGTGGCCGCATCATTGGTGAGGGCTTCACATCAACGGATGTTGACATCCTGCAACCCGGCGACACCTCTACCTTCACGGTCTTTATTTTTGGTGCCGGCGGTGAAATTGATAGTTACGATCTAATCGTCCAGGGCTCCGAAGCCACCGAATAAAACAATCCAAAAACCACCTTGCTAGAAGTGCGGCCTGCGTGGCCGCACTTCTCATTTAAGAGATCCGTCTTGATATAGTGGCGCAAGGCCAAGCGCAGCTTGGACAATGTCTCGCCCTTATTTAATAATTAGAATTTGCAAAGCAAACTCGGTATGCAAATGGGCCAGCATCTACACCCTCCGCTTGACATCCCCCAGCCCTTCATTTACAATCTGGCAACCTTCGGGTTTCGGGCCTGTAGCGCAGTTGGGAGCGCGCATCAATCGCACTGATGAGGTCGCGGGTTCGAATCCCGCCAGGTCCACTGGCAAGGTCGAAAACTTGCTGAACGCAGTACCTGGGCCCATGGCGCAGTTGGGAGCGCGCCTCAATGGCATTGAGGAGGTCGTGGGTTCGAATCCCACTGGGTCCACTCAAACTGAACTGAATAGATAAAGGTCATGGCAGGAGTACTAAGCCACAGCCAGCGAGCCGGAGACAGTGCAAGCCCGGCAACGGCCTAACTCGCCTGCCGGTCCCACCAAGGACAGACTGCATCACTGAAAGCCAGTAGGTGATGCCGGAAACGCCCGTTAGCGCGAACTGAGAGGGCACAGTTTTGTGTGCCAATCAGGGTGGTACCGCGGAGTTCCCCTTCGTCCCTGTAGATCGGCGAAGGGTTTTTGTTTTAAATGGCTAATCAACTAAACCAAAGGAGGCTGCAATGAACAAGATCAAAAATCTCATTATTAGGATGATGCGCTCTCTTCTCCATCCTTCCACGCCCGCAGCTCTTCCTGTTCGCATCCAACAGCGCCCGACGTGGAAACATCCCATTCGTAAATAACCCCCGTTCCGCGGCCACCGCCGCGCGTCTACTGCCGTCCTGGCCCTCCGGGACGGGGAAAATCACCAGGAGCATAACCATGGCAGCAGAGTACAACCCAAACGATATCGAACCCAAATGGCAAAAGCAATGGGAAGACGAGGGCCTGTATCACGCCGATATTGACCCCGCCAAACCCAAGCACTACGCCCTCACCATGCTGCCCTACCCCTCCGGCGACCTGCACATCGGTCACTGGTATGCCATGACGCCCTCCGATGCCCGCGCCCGCTACATGCGTATGCAAGGCTACAATGTCATGTTCCCCATGGGCTTCGACTCCTTTGGACTGCCTGCCGAGAACGCCGCCATCAAACGCAACATCCACCCCAAAGAGTGGACCTACGGCAATATCGAGCGCATGCGCGGCCAGTTGCGCAGCATGGGTGCCATGTACGATTGGCGTCGCGAAGCGGTTTCTTCTGATCCCAAATACTATCACTGGACCCAGTGGTTCTTCTTGAAGCTGCATGAAAAGGGGCTGGCCTATCGCAAACTGGCTGCCGTCGATTGGTGCCCTACCGACAACACCACCCTGGCCCGCGAGCAGGTCATCGGCGATGAGCGTGTCTGCGAACGCTGTGGCACTCCCGTCATCAAAAAAGAACTAGAGCAATGGTTCTTCCGCACCACAGACTACACTGAGGAGTTATTGAATTTCGACGCCATCGATTGGCCGGAGCGCGTCAAGACCCTGCAAACCAATTGGATCGGTCGCTCTGAGGGTGCCAACGTCACCTTTAAAACCGAAGCTGGCGACCCCATGGAGATCTTCACCACACGCCCCGACACTCTGTGGGGTGCCACCTTCATGGTGCTGGCTCCCGAACATCCCCTGGTGGAAAAACTCACCACGGACGAACAACGCCAGGCCGTCGAAGCCTATATCCAGACAGCCACTCGCCAGACAGATATTGAACGCGAGTCTGCCGACAAAGAGAAGACCGGCGTGTTCACCGGCGGCTATGCCATCAATCCGGTCAACGACGCCAAGATCCCCATCTGGATCGCCGACTATGTGCTAATGACCTATGGCACGGGTGCTATCATGGCCGTCCCGGCCCACGACCAGCGCGACTTTGAGTTCGCCCGCCAGTACGGCCTGGAGATCATCCCCGTTATCCAGCCCGAAGGGGAGAACCTGGATGGCAAGACCATGGAAGAAGCCTGGTCGCACGAAGGTGTGATGGTCAACAGCGCCCAATTTGACGGCACACCTGCTACGGACGATAAGGGCATGGCTAATCCGGCCATCAAGGCCGTTACCGAATGGCTGGATGGCAAAGGAGTAGGCGAAGCTGCTGTCACCTATCGTCTGCACGACTGGCTGATCTCCCGCCAGCGTTACTGGGGCTCTCCCATCCCCATGATCCACTGTGAACGCTGCGGTGTCGTGCCCGTTCCAGAAGACCAGTTACCGGTCGAACTGCCGGAGGACATCGAGTGGAAGCCCACCGGCGAAAGCCCCCTGACCTTCCACCCCACCTGGAAGCACACCACCTGCCCCAGCTGTGACGAGCCTGCCGTACGTGATACGGATACCATGGACACCTTCATGTGCTCCTCCTGGTATCACCTGCGTTACTTAAGCCCAGACTACGACAAAGGGCCTTTTGACGAGGACGAATACAACTACTGGATGCCCGTGGACGTGTACACCGGCGGCATCGAACATGCCACCATGCACCTGCTGTACACGCGTTTCTTCCACAAAGCCCTGCGCGACATGGGTGTGGCGGAAGGCCCCGAACCCATGACCAAGCTGCGCAACCAGGGCATCGTACTGGGTGAAGACTCGGAGAAGATGTCCAAGAGCCGAGGCAACGTCGTCGCTCCCGATGAGCTGGTCTCCAAATACGGTGCGGATACGGTGCGCGCCTACCTGATGTTCTTCTCCCGCTGGGATCAGGGTGGCCCCTGGAATAGCCAGGGCATCGGCGGTTCCTCCCGCTGGCTGCGCCGCGCCTGGACGCTGTTCAGTGAAAAAGCGGACGGGGATGGTTCTGCTGATGAGGAAACCATCAAATCCCTGCGCCGCAAGGTCCACCAGACCGTGGAGAGCATCACCACCGACTTTGAGAAATTTGAGTTCAACACCATCATCTCCAGCCTGATGGAATTGCTGAATGAGATGTACACTGCCCGTGACAAGGGCGCGGTGGGCACGGAAGCCTGGGACGAAGCCGTTGACATCTACCTGCGTATGATGGCCCCTGTTACCCCACATGCCGCGGAGGAGTTGTGGGCCATGAACGGCAAGCCCTACTCTATCCACAACCAGCCCTGGCCGGAAGTGGACGAGGCCGCCGCCGTGGAGGAAGAGATCACCCTGGTGGTGCAGATCAACGGCAAACTGCGTGACCGCATCACCGTCCCGGTGGGCATCAGCGAAGAAGATGCCAAAGCCAAAGCCCTGGCCAGCGAGACCATCCAGAAATTCATGGATGGGGTTGAGCCCAAAAAGGTCATCGTGGTTGGCGGCAAGCTGGTCAACATCGTGATCTAAAAGCCAGGAGGCCATAGGGTGCAGTAGAGGAGGCTTGAGCACTAATATCCACCTGCGAGTGGATGGCAGGGGCCAGATCATGCCCTTTGTGCTCAAACCAAGCTAAAGGCATGAACGAACCATGAGCCAAGAGTTGATGAAAAGCGGGGCGATCCATCCAACAAGCTAATGGACGTTTGCGTCTCCATCCCCGTCGTGTGGTGGCTGACAAAGGCTATAACTCAAAGAAGTGCAGAAAGTTCTTGCACCGTCGCGGGATACGTTACACCACTCCTTATCTGAGGAACGAAAAACATATCCGTCCAATTAATAAAACCATCTATAGAGAAAGGAACAAGGGCGAGTGCTTATTCTCCCGCCTGAAGTACCACGTATTGCCACTAGCTATGAGAAACGAGCTATTTTCTTATCGTCTCTAGGGTTTGCATACACACCCTAGTCCCCCCCCGCGATTGACCACCCACCTAGTCATCCAAAATTGATAATCCCCCTAATTCGGATATAATTGCCCGTCTATGAAATATCACATTTGGACCGCCGGCTGCCAGATGAATGTGGCTGATTCGCAACGTGTGGCCTCTGCCTTGGAGCGCATGGGCTATGCTGCCACCGCGCAAGCCGAGCAGGCCGATGTGATCGTGATGAACACCTGTGTGGTGCGCCAGAGCGCCGAAGATAAAGCTACCGGCCGCCTCAATTCCTTCAAACCCTTGAAGACAAAGAACCCCAACCTGACCATCAACCTGATGGGCTGCATGGTGGGTGTGAAGGGGCAAGAGCATCTACAAAAACAATTCCCCTGGGTGGACGTATTCTCGCCCCCCTCTGACCCCGGCCCGCTGGTTTCTTACCTCAGCCAGGACGATAGCCGCTTCATCGAGCTGCAAGATGTGCAGCAGCGCTTTGACTTGCAGGATGAAGAACTGATCCTGCCGGAGCACGAACAGGGCCAACTGGTGTCGGCACACATCCCAGTAGTGTACGGCTGCTCCCACGCCTGCACCTTCTGCATCATCCCCTACCGCCGCGGCGTTGAACGCAGCCGCCCGGTGGGCGAAATCGTTGCCGAGGCGCGTTCGCTGGTCAAGCAAGGCGTCAAAGAACTCACTTTGCTGGGCCAGATCGTGGACCGCTACGGCAAAGATATTGAAGATGGACCTAACCTGGCCGACCTGCTGCGCGTGATGCATGATATCGACGGCCTGGAACGTATCCGTTTCCTGACCTCACACCCCAACTGGATGACCGACGAGTTACTGGAAACCGTCGCAGAACTGCCCAAAGTGATGCCGCACATCGAAGTGCCGGTGCAGGCCGGGGATGATGAAGTATTGGAAAACATGCGCCGTGGCTATACGAACGAGGATTACCGCAAGCTGGTTGCCCGCATTCGCGAAATCATCCCCGGCGTGTCCATTGCCACGGACATCATCGTGGGTTTCCCCGGTGAGACTGACGAGCAGTTCCAGCAGACTTATGATTTGCTAGGTGAACTCAAATTGGACGTAGCCCACCTGGCGCGCTACTCCACCCGCCCCGGCACCGTGGCAGACCGTCGCATGGCCGATAACGTACCGGACGAAGAAAAACGCCGCCGCTTCCACCTGCTGGAAGCCCAGCAAGAAGAGATCGTTGGTGAAATCAACAGCCGCTATCTGGGGGAGACTACGGAAGTGCTGTTCGAGGAAAAAGTCAAAGGCCGCTGGAAAGGCCGCACCGACACCAATAAACTCGTCTTCGCGGAAAGCGAAAAAGACCTGCGCGGCCAATTGCTGCCTGTACAGATCACCTGGACTGGGCCGTGGTCGATGCAAGGTCGCCTGTTCCCTGACCCTGACGAATTGAACATCCCCCTGGAAATGATCCAGATCAAGAATTGACGCTACTTTTGAAGTAGCTTAGTTGATAACAAAGCCCCACTCTGCTCCGTTATTCAGATAGAATGTGCCATAAGGCACATGTGTTCTGTAGTTCAATAAGGAGCATGTTATGTTCGCCAAGAAGAGAACAGTTATCATTTTAATGTTGCTGCCACTGTTGGTTTTGGCAGCCTGTGACGGGGGTTTTGGGGGAGGTGGAGAATGCAATCTCGCAGATTTTGTAGCCCCTTCTAATACAAGTCCTGCAGCCGGAGACATTATCCTCGAATACGAGCCCATGTTCGTGTGGGCCTATTCCGGTGATTGTGAACCACCCGGTGGCTGGCAGGCCGAAGTGACCACTTATGGGGGCTACGATTTCGGTGTGACCCAGACCAATACTTCCTCCCCGGCCGTGGTATTCACCGTGTTCGACATGCCGCTGGAACCTGCCACGCAATACGAGTGGCGCGCCGCGGCACGCACAGAAGCCGGAGAATTGGGGCCTTACTCCATGTCGACCTCTTTCTGGACAGGGCCGATCTGCGAAACGGCGGCCTTGAATGCTCCCATGCAGTTCACCCCAGACGATGGAGGCATTGTCGACAACGAATTTCCACCCATGGGCTGGAATTACCCGGATGGCTGTATCCCGGAATTGACCCTACTACAACTGGATACCGACCCGGCCTTTCCTGGTCCCAACCTGGTAGGTGGTTTGGGTGGACCGCGTATCGGTCAGATCCCGCTGGCGGCCCTAGACGACTGCACTCAGTATCACTGGCGTGTACGTTCCGAAAACCCGGACGGAGTAGGCCCCTGGTCGCCGGTGCGAAGCTTCTATACTGATTTCCTGGGCGGTTGTCCTACACCCGTGTTGGCAACTTGTGACACCGCCGATCTGATCGCGCCGGCAAATGATTTCCCTACTGCCGGCGATGTTGGGGTGGAGCTGGAACCATTATTTGACTGGCATTACCCGGACGATTGCACCCCCGAAGGCTACCGCATTGACGTGACCACTTTCGGCGGCTACGATTTCGGCGAAACCTACTCAGGCGGGACAGGGAATCCCAGTACAGAATGGTTTGTGGGCGAGCCCTTAGAACCGGCCACGCAGTATGAGTGGCGCGCCGCAGGCATCAATGGCACCACGCTGGGTCCATACTCCACATCGACATCCTTCTGGACCGGGCCGATCTGCGAAACCGCCAGCCTGATGGCACCTGTACAAAACGGGCCTGCCAACGGCAGCCGGGTCGATAATCCTTTCCCGCCATTGAGCTGGAGTTACCCGGGAGAATGTATCCCCGAACTAACCCTGCTGGAACTGGACGTGGATCCTGCCTTCCCCGGACCCAACCTGATCGCCGCGGGCGGCCTGGGTGCCCCCCGTATTGGGCAGATCCCAGCCGATGCTCTACTCGACTGCACAGAATACCACTGGCGTGTACGCTCCGAGAACCCGGATGGCGCTGGGCCTTACTCGCCCACCTGGAGCTTCATCACAGACTTCACCGGAGCGTGTAGCGTCGGACCAGCACCCTCAAGTGCACCGATGGCCTCTGCACCACAAAACCTCAATTGCCGGGAGGGTGACAGCACAGCCTATGAAGTGACTGGTTTCTTCTTGCAAGGCGAAAGCGCCGAGATCGTGGGCCGCAACCAACAAGGCGATTGGATCGTGATACCGAAGAAGACCAATGGGGGCAATTGCTGGGTGTCCACCGGGCTGGTCAACCTTGACCCGCTGGTAAATCTCAACGAGTTGAGCGTGATCATCCCCCCGCCGTTGCCCGAACCCACGCCAACGCCCACGCAACTACCGGTAGCCAACCCATTTGCAGTAACCAGTGTCAGTGTATCTGTGGATGATGATAATTTCGCCGGAAGTTGTCCTCACCGCTTCACTTTTGCAGCGACCATTGAAGTCAATGGGCCAGGCACAGTGGAATACAAGTGGCTGCGCAATGATGGCGCTACAGCACCACCTCAAACCCTGGTCTTCACAAGTGCCGGTTCACAGCAAGTTACCAGCACCTGGGATCTGGGGGCATCCGGGCAGAGGTATGATGACTTCTGGAAGCAGATCGAGATAATCGCACCCAATAGTGTGCTATCAAACCAGGCCTACTTCAGCCTGGCCTGCAAATAAGATACGGTTTCCATAGGGGTGCAGCATAATGCTGCGCCCCTACTCATAGAATGTGTAAAGATATTCATGTTCCTTAGATTTTTGGGAACAATACAAGAAGAGCCAGCGTCTTATTCTCGATCAAATGAATAGGAAACCACGCCCATTGCAAAAAAGGCCTCGCCTGGCGTACAATTTGAAGCGGTTCACCAATGGAGGAGGACCTCATGAAAACAAATCGAAAACACATAAGCAAATTATTCATCTTCCTGCTGTTGGCAGTCTTGTTAGCAGCATGCAATCTACCTGGAGGGAATGGCAATAACGGTGGAGATGGAGGAGACGGGGGCGATGGTGGCAACGGAGATAATGGAGATATTTTCACACAAGCCGCCCAAACCCTGGCGGCTCAAGCTCAATTAAGCTTACAGCAGACGCAAACCGCCGAGGCCGGTGGCGGGGGTGCACCTGTGCCAAGCGACACACCCGCCGGGACTGCGACGGATACACCTATCGTAGCCACCAATACGCCGACACTCACGAACACGCCTTCGTCGCCGACGGTCTCAGTAAGTACCAACACTAACTGTCGCACGGGGCCAAGCACAGCCTATCCTATAGTAGGAGCGGCTGATGCTGGTCAGTCCTATCCGGTTGTAGCCTACAACCAGGCTACATCGCACCCCATCATCAAACTTCCAAATGGTGTAGAGTGCTGGATGTTCCCCGGCTTTGCTACCTATACCAACCAGGCGGCGCTGACCAGCCTGCCCAACCCGGCAGTACCGCCGACGCCCACACCAGCGGCAACCAGCACACCGACCATCACGCCAACACTGGCAGGCCCTGACTTCAATCTAAGTGTAGACAGTTTCCACGATTGTGCTGGTGACCCATTTGTGGTCGTCAAGATCCGCAATCTGTACAATGTCCCCTACCAGTCGGCTACTTTGAAAACAGAAGACGTTGATGCCGCACTGGTAATCGTGGCGGGCACTACCTACGATGCACCCTTCTTGCCTAACCCCGGAGATTGTCCTCCAAGCGGATCTTCCGTAAATGCCAATAACTCTGCTTACCTGGCGGAAAAGATCCTGGGTGGCACCAGCGGTAACACTGGTCGTATCACAGTGACCCTGTGTACGGAAGATGCTGGTGGTGGTGAGTGTGAAACCAAATTCGTGGATTTCACCATTCCATAATAAGTACGATCAGACAAAAAAAGCCCCGGCAATGCCGGGGTTTTTTCATGGGTCAGGTTGGGGAAACCAGATGCTCCTGAACTACTGCATCTATGCCATCCTCACTCTCTACAACAGCATCAGGCAGTTCATCCTCCACCAGGCGCAGGCGGGGATATGAATAGGCCAAGACGGATACAATCACAATTAATGCGCCCATGAACATAAATAACAGGCCGGTACCCCGGCCAGGCCCTACCCCTACTAGTCGGCCCACACTATTCGCTAAAGCCCCGCCTTCAAGCAGAAGTGGGCCAAAGACGCGATCCGCTAAAGGGCCTGCCAGGATGATGGCGATGGGTTGGGCAATCTGCGCCAACATGCGACGCACGGAAAATACGCGGCCCTGTACATCTGCAGCAACCTTGGATTGCCATAAAGCCTGACTGGAGCCGTCCATGACAGGCATGATAAGCAAGATGCAAAAACCACTGATTGCAATAAGAGTAAGCGACGGGCGTAGACCCAGCAGCATATAGAAAAAGCCCCCAAAAAATCCGGTTCCCAAGATACCGATAATACGCCGTCTGGGGCCACCCCAGGCGCTCATAATCAGGGTGCCGAAGAGCATGCCCAGACCCACAATCGAGAAGACATAACCCATCTTGTCTGGCTCGGTGATGCTCAACATCATGGGTACCAGAAGGGGTGCGATCATGCCGCCGAAGGCGAAATTCAGGAAAGCGAAATAGATCAGCAAGCTCAATAAGCCTTTACGGGCCACAATGTAGCGCCAACCGTAAGCAGCCTCTTGCCAGATAGAACCGCTACCTTCCTTGCCTTCCTCTGATTTGCGGGGCTGAGGAATGCGCACGAACAATAAGGTAACGATGGCAAATGCAAAAGTGGCAAAATCCAGAAAAATGATACCCTGCAGCCCGGTGGTAACGAACAAAGCACCCGCGACGGCCGGGGCGATCAATTGGGATACTGCCTCACCGATCTGTACCATACCTCCTGCCCGCCCCAAATTCTCTTTATCCACCAACATGGTTGTCGCGGCTGAGTAGGCGGGCCATTGGAAAGTTGTGAAAATGGCATTAAAAACAGTGGCAGCATAAATGTGCCACACTTCCAGATTGCCACTGGCCAGCAGCAGCCAGATCACGAGCGTGCTTAAACCTGCCCCTGAATCGCTGAACACCATTACCCAGCGACGGTTCCAGCGATCGACCAGTGCGCCAGCAATCGGTGAGGTAAGCACGGTTGGCAAGGTGAAAGAAAGGATAGAAAGCGCAAACAAGGTTGTCGAACCGGTGCGTTCAAAGATCCACACACCCAGAGCGAAGCTCGTGAGGCCCGAACCGATTGTGGAAACCAGTTGTCCCGCCCAGATGGTGTAAAAAGTACGCATGCCTTTGGCTTTATTTTCAGCCATTAAAACTCCTCATCGTCAGGCAGTAACAGCCTGAACTTCTACCTCGTCCAGGGGATCATCAGGGATAACGTCAGGTAATTCAATCTCCAGGCGACGGATGCGGGGATGCAGGATGGTGAAAAGCCCCAGGCCGGAAACGATCAAACCGCAGATCACAAAGATCAGCCCCATACCGCGCCCCGGCCCCACACCCAGTAGCAGACCAAAGCTCGAACTCAGCGCCCCCCCTGCTGCCATCCAGGGTTCAAAAAAGTTATCGGCCAGTGGGCCTACAATAGCGTGTCCCAGGGGTTCAAGGATCACGGCCAAAAATATCATCGTAGCAGTCACGCGTCCCTGTACGTCTAAAGCCACCTTAGTCTGCCGTATAGGGGGTAGAAGCGCCGACAAAAAGGCAAATGAAAAGAACATGACAAAGCCACCCCCGATCACATAGGCAATGGTGGGCTGCCAACCTATGACTGCAATAGCAAGACCCTGAACGATCAATACACCTGCCACCCAGGGCACGCGGCGCTGAGGCCCTCCCCAAGCAGTAATCAGTAAGGTCCCGATGAGCATACCGCTCATAGCAATAGAAAATACCGTGCCAACCACAGCTTCATTGGTGAAAGTCAGCATCATGGGCACCGTCAATACAGTAGCCATATTCTGAAAAAGATTGCGCAGTGAGCCAACAACTACCAAAAGGAATAAACCTCGCCTCACATACAAATATCGAATGCCAAACAAGAAATCCTGGAAAACATTACTTTGCTCTTCATCCTCTGCCTTATCTTCCCGAGGAGGGTCAGGAATGTGTACAAAGAGCAAGGCTGTTACGGCAACCAAAAATGTAACGAAGTCGATCAGCACAATGCCCCCCAAGCCGATAACGAGGATAAGCACCCCCGCAGCCGCAGGAGCAATCAAACGACCCACCGAAGAACCAATATTGCCCATACCGGAGGCACGCCCTAATTGTGACTTGGGAACGATCAGTGGGATAGAGGCTGACCAGGCTGGACCCTGGAAGGCCCCAGCTGCGGAACTGAGGGCCACAGCTATGTATACGTGCCAGATCTGCAATCCATCAGCAAATATAAATAGGGCAATGAACAGGCTTGCCAGCGCCTGAACACTGTCCGCGATCAGCATGATCTTGCGGCGGTTGTAGCGATCCACGTAGGCACCGGCAACCGGAGAGAGCAAGGCCCAGGGCACAAGGTAAAACACATTATTGAGGGCAAAGGCCGTGACCGAACCACCTTCTGTAAACAGCCACAAGCCAACGGCAAAACTGGTGAGGGCTGACCCCAGTGATGAGACCAGTTGCCCAAACCACACAATGTAAAAGGTACGCATTTGACCTCGCATCTAAATGCCTATGCGGCTTCCGGTTGGGCTTCAATTGATGCCGACTGCCCATTTTCTTCAATGCCGTAGACAGAGGGCACGAGCCTGCAAAAAATACCTACTGCAACGCAGGCAGCACCACCGACAAAGAACCAGGTTCGGATGCCAAAGAAATCGGCGATAGGGCCCGCAAAGATCAAGCCAATCGGCGCCATGGCCGTGGCCAGACTGCCGATCAGCGAAAACATGCGTCCCTGCATGTCGGGGGCAACCCTGGCCTGGATGATGGCGAACAAAGGCCCATTAGCCATGGGTTGCATAAATCCAAAGACAATGGCGGCCAGCAAAGCCAGCCAAAACGCATTGGCTGGTGCCAAGCTGAGGATCAAAACCCCAACGCCAATGCCGATAATCCCAAGGATAGACGTTGTCATGCGGCGATTAAAACCACCCCACACACCGAGCGTAATGCCGCCAATAATGATGCCACTACCCATAAAGGCTTCAAGCGTGCCAAGCTGGATAGCGCCGCCACCAAAGTAATCTTTGACCAGCAACGGTAACAAAGCAAAGGCCGGGGTCAACAAGAAATTTATCAAAGCAACCACGATCATCAAGATGCCCAGGCCACGCCAGGCAAGCGCATAGCGCACACCGATCACAAAATCATTCCATACTGAAGACTTGCCTTCCCCATCTTGTATTGCCCGGTCTGGTTGGGGCACATTGATAAAGAACAGGGGAACGATAGCCAAAACTGCCGTAATCACATCAATAGCCAGGATGCCCTGCATGGGCAGCAGTTCGAGCAACAAAGCCCCCAAGGGAGCGCCAATGATACTGAGGCCGCCATTCAACGTCTGGTTGATACCCTGAATACGGGTCAGATGTTCTTCAGGGACCATCAAGGATGTAGAAGCAGTCATAGAGGAAACATGAAAGCCACCGGCCGTGGAGCGCACGAACATTAATACATATATGTGCCATACCTGAATCAGATCGAAGGCAAAAAGGACCGCGATGGCGACCGTGGCAACAGCGATGACTGTGTCTGCCACGATCATGATCACCCTGCGATTCCAACGGTCTACGAGAGAGCCAGCCAGTGGGCCAAAGATAACCTGAGGCAAAAGTCCAACGAGGGATGCCGTAGCCAAAACCGTGGCCGAGTTGGTGGTGACGGTGAGATACCAGATCAGTGCAAACTGCACCAACTGACTGCCCAGTAATGAAATCGCTTGCCCTGTCCAGATGGTGAAGAACGAACCTCGCCATTTACGACCATCTTCCACTGAAAATTGACGCGCCATACCAAACTCCTCAAAAATTAGGTGTTTATTGCAATTAATAAAAATTGTAAATATTCGGTTTTTGTACCAGTGTGAGAACTACCTGCTACCCACTATGTGTTCAATCGCTGCTCACCCAGTATCATTTACCCGGGGCATGATCCACAAACGCCGCCACATAAGCCCCCGATGACGGAGGAAAAGAGTAAGCAGTACTCCGGAAAGGATGATCCACCAGGTTACAGTAAGCGGCATCCAGGTTTGCAACCACAGCCCGGTATCATAATAAAAATAAGCATCTCTAGGGACAAGCACCCAACGGCCATCTACTTCTGTATAGTAATGAACAACGCTGCGTTTACCCAAATGTTCGTAATAACGGATGATGCGGTAATCCGGAGGCTCATCATCAGGCAGGCGAAAATAACGCACATCCCCGTTCAGACTGTTTTCGGGGACCGTACCTGGAACCGTAAGGCCGGTAAGCTCTCGATATAGACCGTCCTCCGGTGAGCTAGCCAGGCTTTGGCCTGCTTCCAAGACATCTGCAAAACCGGCGTATTTTTGCTGAAAGCCCGTATCGAAGTATTGCGCGTCGAAACGATCTCGCTCTTGAGGAGAGACCAGCAGGATGTAGATACCAGCAAACAACAATGGGAGCAAGGCCAGACCACCAATCCACAAAAGTATTCTGCCAACTCCATTTTCAGCTGCTTTTTGCATAACGCAAGTGCTCCTCAAATTTTCTCAAAAACGAATTAATATTTCGAATATAATATCGAATATTATGTGAACATTATACACAGACAATAAATTATGTCAATATGTATTTTAGTTTTTTTAATGTTTGGTTGGATATTTTTGAATTTTTCGTCAATAAACACCGTTTTCCCGTATAATTTGGTTACTAATCTTCAATCAAACTACCAGTTTTTCGAATCACAACCCTCGAGCAGGAATAAACACTAACCAACCAAGGTATATACGATTTGAGATTTGAAATTGTTCACGACATGATACCAACAAATGGCATCCGGCTGCATACTGCCCTGGCCGGGCCAGAAGATGGCCAGATCGCCATCCTGTTACACGGCTTCCCGGAATTCTGGTATGGCTGGAGACGACAAATCCCTGCGTTGGCCACAGCAGGTTTACGTGTTGTGGCCCCCGACCAGCGCGGCTACAACCTCAGTGACAAGCCCAAAGCAGTGCAGGCTTACAATCTGGACCAATTAGCAGATGATGTACTGGGCTTGATCGAGCATTTCGGGAGAGACAAAGTATATCTAGCAGGCCATGACTGGGGCGCGGCCGTCGCCTGGTGGGTAGCGCTTAAGTATCCAGAACGAATACAGAAGCTAGCGATCCTCAACGTGCCCCACCCTGCCGTAATGCGGCGACACTTAATGAGTAATCCAATACAACTGCTACGTAGCTGGTACATTTTCTTCTTCCAGATCCCCTGGTTGCCCGAATGGTTATTAAGTTTGAACATCCATGCTAACGGTGTGCGCGCATTGAAAGCATCTGGACGTACAGACACTTTCAGCGATGAGGATCTCGAAGCTTATCAGGAAGCCTGGAGCCAACCAAGCGCGTGGCGGAGTACGATCAACTGGTACCGGGCCATCCTTCGGCATGCACCCCAACGCTTAGTCAACGCACGCGTACAAATACCAACCCTGATCCTGTGGGGCAAACAAGATCTCGCCCTCAATTTCAAAATGGCAGAAGACAGCCTGAAGTTCTGTGACGACGCACGGCTACATGCCTTTGAACAAGCCACTCATTGGGTGCAACACGACGAAGCCGATCAGGTAAATCGGATGCTGGTCGAATTTTTTAAGTAAATTGGGATTTGTATCTAGCTTTATTCGCCGAGGATATTGATAGCGCGCTCGAATAAAGATACCTGCCCGGGCCGCGGTTCAATCAACATGCCAGTCTTGAAATGCCCATCCTCATCCTCATCGGACCACACCACGTAAACATCGATCTCAATATCCTCCTGATCGATCAACAAGGGCGGGAAACGCATTTGAAGCTTTAATTGCTGCCCTGGGGGAATATACTCTTTACTTAACAGCAACATGCCACCAGAAGACAAATTCAGCACTTCACCAAGTAACTTACGGCCATCGGGAGTGTATAAGGCAATGCCTGTGACAACAAAACGCGGTTCTTTACGGCGATTATCCTGCATATATACCGGAGAGTGCTTTTCGTGAGAAGAAAATTGCATAGCTAGTGTTAACCCTGGAAAACATTGACAGCCTTGGCGAATAAGTCTAATTGACCGGTATGGGGGATCAATTTCATACCGGTACGATAGCGACCTTTTTCCACCTCATCGCACCATACGGTGAACACGTCGATATCGAGAAATTCTTCTTCCATAATATACACAGGGAATTGCATGCGCAAAGATAATTGTTGCGCCGGATCGATATATTTCGGCCCCAATACCAGAATTCCGCCCGATGACAGGTTCATGACCTCGCCCAAGATCTCTCGTGACCCCGGGACAATCAATTTAATACCTGCCACAACGAAACGCTCGTATTCGCGCCGATCACTATCGACCTCGTGTGATCGTTCTTCATGTGGTTCAAGATCCATCTTTTACTCCGACCCAATTGTTTTGGGTATGCCCATTTGTAGCATGGAATCGATGCCAGGGATTTTGCACTTTGGTTAGCTAATAGAATCGTAGGGAATCAAAAAGGGCTGCTCAAATCGCAGCCCTTTTTGTTGACTTTTGCATCTACTCCTGGCCATACACAGCCGTATTCGGGAAGAAGCTGAACCAACCGAACCAGTAAGCCAGATGCCCATTTACACGCGGCAGGCTCTGTCCATCCGGGCCGATCAGGGCCTCTTCAGTGACCTGCCACTGGTTGCCATCAGAATCCAACACAGTATCTGCGTCCGGACCCGCCTCAAAAGTAAGCTCACTGCGCTCGTAAACACGCACTTCACCACCGGCATTGTAGGTCACATCCTGGGTTTCATAAGTGCCGCCCTGCACGGAGATATAATCGGTGATGTTGGCGCCATCCACTTCAACAGTGCCGCGGGTAGCCACAAGGACGATATCAAGGCCGCCCAGGCTGTCATTGACCACCTGTTCTTCAGCCAGGACGTCCAGAGGGTAGGCCTTGGGTTCACCGTCGATGCGTAAGGCATAGATGCGGCTCTTATCCTCAAGGCTTTCACTGCGGTTAGGCACAGGGAACATAGTCCTTGACGAGGCGAAATAATCGCCATAGGCTGCGCCGAGTTCATAAAAACGATTATGACCAGTGTCAATATCCAAGACGGTTGTTTCAGGATGCTGAGCCAACCATTCTGCCCAGGAGGCCAGCACAACAGGCTGCAAATCTAACTGCACACCGCTACCCACGAGGGGGCCCAGCACAGGTTCACCCGTGAGCTGGTTCCACAAGGTACGCGTCTGGCGGTCATACATGAGCTTATTGCTGCGAAAAAGGAAGCCGGAACTGCCGAAATCATAGGTTTCACCATCCGAGGCGCGCCCATCGAAGGCGATGCCTGCGCCACAGAGGGTGCAGTACGCCAGCGAAACAGGTACACCACCCACGATATCGTTGGCCATTTCGTGCCAGTCCAATATGCGTAAGGGATAGGCCCGTGCCTCCCCGTTAATTGCGATGCCAAAAACAGGTTCTTCCGGCAGCAGGTAATCCGCTTCAGAGGGAGTGACGACAGGGGCCTGATCGAGCGCAGGGATGCCATCGACTCGCACGCCACCCCACTGAATCTCTTCTACACGAATGTTGCTTTCGAAATCATCACGCAAGAATGCAGCGAAACCTTGATCGATGCGGCCCAGCAATTGACCCTTCCAACCCGTATATCCAGGTGGCGGTTCAATATCTGTGTTCCCATACCACTCCACCCAGGCGGGCCAATCCTGATCAAAGCCCTCGCCACTAAGGGTTTCGAGGGCATTGATGTAAAGCGGATATTGGCCTGATGGCACAATGCCGATCTGCGCGCCACGCATCATTTCAATGAATACCGGGACGAAGCGCGTATCACCAGAGGTGGCAATTTCCTGAATGAGTTCATCTACACTACTGACCTCAACCGACTCAAAAACAAGCAGTTGGTACATCTTTTCACGCGCTTCTTCATCACTGTATATCGTCGCATTGACTTGCAGCGGCTCTGAAGCTTCCTGGGAAGTATTATCAGGTTCTGATATCTGGGTAGGCTCCTCAGTTACAAGCGTGCCACTACAGGCAGCCAATAAAACACTGAGTGCGAGCAACAGGAGAACGGGAAAGCGTAAAAAGATGTTCATCGGAACTCCTAGGAAGAGGCTAACGGAGCAGCATTAAAGGGAACGCGGAAGGGCACACACCAGATGACTACCGACTTGTATTGGGAAAGATCGAGGTCGGCAGGAATTTCATAATTCTGGTCGCCGATGTTGCCCTTGAGAGCGCCCAGATCAAAATAAACGGCAGGCTCGACACCAACAGTGTCGAGAACAGGATCATCGCCTACCAACCAAACGTGTAGTTGGGGGCCGTTGAGCACCTGAAAATCCTCAAAGCGCAATACGCGGCTGCCATCTTCTAACTCATAAACAGTAGCTAAGCCCTGGCCTTCGTGCGCCAGGTCATAAAAAGAACCCTGCCCGATGATCTGCATGGTAGCCATGTCGTCAGGCATGTCATCTTCCATCACCTCGTCGGGCTCGGCCATGGCTTCTTCCATGGCTTCTGTAGCCTGCACGGATACTTCTTCTACTTGCGCAACGGCTTCGGTGGCCTCCACAACAGGGAAGCCCTCATCTACGGTCACATTGATGAACAGGGGGGAAATCAAATACCATCCAATGGCCAGGGCTGCAACTGCTCCAACGAGCAACAGGCCAATCTGCAAAGGGCCAAGTTTTCGAAAATTCATAATCAATCCTCCAAATATAGATACTGAGGATGATATTACCAAATCATGAACAAGTTCTTTCAGAGGAATGAGTGGTTTTTAATCAAAATCCCCGTAAGATTCACTCAAGGCAGAGGGCAACCCAGGTTTTCGAGGACTTCATCATAGGCAAGCTGGCGGTCAGCGGAGGCTTCGATTTCGTCCAACAGGCGCTGCCAAGTGTCACACATGACCTGCTGTACGTTACGCTGGCGCTTGAACGCATCTTGCGTCAGTTGCGAGGCGACGGGCCAGTTACCGATTTGGGCATAGGCTTCAATAAAGGGTAACATCTCGAACTGGTTGTCGGCATTGACACCTGCGTTTGCTGCCTGGGCTTCCAGTTCCAGCACCTGATTCCAATTCCCTAACTGCGCAGCCAAATCGGCTTTCTGATAGTAGTAACACCAGGAGTGTTGAGGTTCGTTCCCAAAGATGCTTTGGGGAGGCTGCAGGCCCTCCAACTGGATACGGTCAAGGTTGGAGACAGTGATGACTTCCTGGGAAATATCCGGGACCTCGACGTGGGAAGTTTCATTTTCATCCAGCACCCATAGGCAGCGTCCGAAGGGTTCGTAAAAGATCACCAGGCTATCCTGGCTGGAACCGCTGAATGCCAGTGTTCGCAAACTGTAGTCTAGAGGCTGACCCTCTACAAAACCCTCAACATCCTTGTGGATGCCGCCAAAGATCTCAAAGAACCAATAACTCTGTGCGTTTTGCGAGGGAGCTTGAGGATATAGGGTATTGATGGCTGTGGCCGCGGAATATTCCGTAACGTATCCAAAGATGGAACCGTCCGAGATGATGCTGGTGCCCGCTTGCAGACTGGGCGCGCGCCAGTACATCTGCCAGTAAAAACGGCTTTGTTTCTCCCAATCCTGGCGGTAGAGGTTGCCCACGCGCAAATGGGCACCCACAGCCAGGCCCACCAAAATACTCAATAGTAGAGTTTTCTGCCAGCGGTGGGCCAGCAGCCACTCGGCCAGGACCACAAAGAGAATACTGCCCCCCAGCATGGCAGGCAAGGCAAAGCGGTCGGAGTACAGTCCGCCGATGATCTCACGCCCAGCGTACCAGGTGGGCAGCAAGCCCAGCAGCAGAGCGGCACCAGCCAAAAGCAGTGCCTGGCGCGTCCAATGGTTAACCTGTGCTTCTTGGCTGTCTTCAAAAGAAGCCCGGCGCATCAGCAAGAACAGACCCGCAATCACTGCAAGCACCACCAGCCAACTCACCACGCCAAAGGGACTGGAGAGATTAAACAAATCCGGGGCAAAGGTCTGGTACCAGGCAGCCACGCTGACATGCGCCAGATCACCCAAAACCTGGCTGCTGAACTCCAGGAAGGTATTGATGGGATCGGACTGAAAAGCGGGTATCCAACGGGAGGCGTTGGGGTCATCCGGCAGATTCAGGAAGAACAACCGCCAGACCACAAAGGCCAGAAAAGCCAGGAAGTAAGGGGACCATTGAATTGCTGTGTGGCGCAGTCGCTGACGCCAGTCCGGGTACCTGGCTTGCAACACAAACCAGAGCATAACGACGCGCAGCAATTCAAGTCCCGCAAAGTATTCGACGGTCAGTAAATGCAGTAGCTGGGTAAAGACGGCAACGCCTGTCCACAGCCAGAAGCGTTCGCGTTGAGCGCGCAGCATGGCGATCAGGGAAACAAAGAAGATCAGGTAGAGCAGCCAGACGTGGCTGTAGATGACCGCAATGGACTGCTGGAAAAAGACGGGATAAATGGCAAACAATAACGCCATCCAACCTGTCTGGCGAGCGTGTTGTGGCCAGAGCATACGCAATACTTGCCAGAAAGCCAGCACGGCCAGCCAGCGCATCAGCAAGGCAAAGAGATGCCAGATGATGGGACGCGTGCCCAGAACGGGCATGGTGAGCAAGTACATCCAGGCAGAAATAGGCCGGTCAAAGGCCAGGAAATCGACGAAGCCCGAGGTGCCCTGTGTGTGAGACAGGAAAATCAAGGGCCAGTCATCCCAGTAATACCCTAATTCAGGAATCAGTAAACCAAAAGCGGCTACAAGCACACCTAGAGTTAGCAAAGGGATAGCCCAACGTTGGGAAAACAGACGATTCAACATAACGAAGGCTAAATTATAAGGGGGAAATCATTCTTCGAAACAGGCCAGGGCATCGAACATATTTTGCATGGCAAGGTCGCGTTCCGGTAGGTAGAGAGAGCTCACGAAGAAGCGCGACCAGACCTGGCACAGCATGGCCTGGGAACGAAAGTATTTATCGTAAGCTTCGAGGGTCATTTCTTGCGCTTCGTCCCAACGGCCCAGTTCCTGGTAGGCCTGAATGAAAGGCAGACGCTCATAACCATTGTTAGATTCAAAACCCAAATCGTGGGCTTCTGCTTCCAAGGCAAGCACACTCTCCCAGTCCTCTCGTTGGGTAGCCAGGCTGGCTTTTTGGTAGAAGTAACACCAGCTATGGGCGGGTTCGGGGCCGAAGATATTTTCCGGGATCGAACTTTCAGCAAATGTCACAATGCTGTCTGGCCTTGACCCACGCAATAGTTGCCGCGTGGTTTCCTGCAATTCGATATTGACGGTATCCGCGCTATCCAACACCCACAAACAACGCCCTTCTTCAGGCTGGAAATCGACAAAAAGACTATCCTGGCTATTGCCGCTAAAGGATAAGGTGCGCAAACCATCTTTGACCTCCGTACCAGCTACGAATTCATCCACGCGGCGATGCAGGCCGCGAAAAAGTTCAAAGTACCAGTAGGGCTGGTCTGTCTCCCCGGTTTCCGAGTAGAGTGTATTGAGCGCGGTGGACACCACGTAACCACTGGCTCGCGTCGATAAGGCCCCCTCCGCAACCACCGGCGCACCAGGCTCAAGAGCAGGAGCACGCCAGGCCAATTGCCAGTAAAAAGCACGTTGCTTCTGCCAATCCAGGCGGTAACTGTTGGCCATGCGTAAATGCAGCCCCAGGGCCAGGCCCACCAAAATACTAAATAACAGAACTTTGGGGATGCGACGGGGAGTTACCCATTCGAGTAGAGACACCAGCAAGATGGCTGCGCCGAACATGGCAGGCAGGGCAAAACGGTCGGAATATAGACCACCGATGAGCTGCCGTCCCGTGAACCATACAGGCATGAGACTGACGAAAATGGCATAGAGGCTGAAGAGGATGGCCTGTCGTGTCCAGCTTCTCTCCTCAGTTGGGGATTCAATCTCGGCACGGGGCCAGAAAAGAAATGCCAGAGCCGCCGCAGACAGAACAGCAAGTCCCCAGATCAAGAGACCCACACGATCCCCGAAGTCGAACAAAGCGGGCTGGAGGGTAGTGTTCCAGGTGGCTACCAATATCTGTATGAAGTCGCGCAGCACATTCTCTGTTAGGCTAACTATAGTTCCTATAGGCTGGGCAGCCAGATCGTAGGCCAGGCGGGGGGCGTTGGGGTCGTCGGGGATCTGCAGGGAGAATAAACGCCAAATCACGAAAACCAGCAAGACAAGCAAATAGGGCAACCACTGTCTAAAAACTTTATTGGCTCGTTGACGCCAATTCTCCTGGCTATGCGCCAATAACAGCCACAAAACCGCCGGACGAATTAACTCCAGCCCGACAAAGTATTCCATGGTTAGCATGTGAAATGGCGCGGCCAATACAGCCAGCACGGTCAAAGGTCTATAGCGTTGCGGGTTGCGCTGCGCCCAGATCATGGCGCCCAGAGACAGGAAGAACAGGCCGTAGGTGATCCAATGCTGGCTGTATGCTACGGCGATGGATTGTTGGGTGAAGATGGGATAAACAGCAAACAACACTGCCATCCAGGTCACTTCACGTTTACGCTCCGGCCACAGGCCTCGCAAACCCCACCACATGCCTAAAACGGCCAGCCAACGCAAGAGCAATGTGAAGACGTGCCAATACCAGGGTGTGGTGCCCAAAATCGGCACACTCAAAATGTAAGTCCAGGCGGAGAAAGGGCGGTCGAATTGGTAAAAATCCCAGTAGGCACCGATACCCTGAGTATCAGCCAGATAGATGACAGGCCAGTCATCCCAGTAGTAGCCCAGCCAGGGGACCATCAGGCCAAAGCCAACCAGCAAAACCCCCATGAAAAGCAAGGGGGCAAACCATTTAGATTGGCGTAACGTATGCATTATGTGCGAATTATAACGAAAGGAAGTCCAGATGGTCAGGTAGTCGCAATAGTCTCATTAGTCCCTCAACATCAAGGCTATTGAGACTGATCAGAATTCTTTTCCACTTCGACCCACATCTGCTGCCCATCGGTGGTCAAGTGGATCCAGCCATGGTGGTCGGTGCGCAAGAGGTTGTATGAGGTTGCAGCATCCACAATTGCTTCATCAGGTAAACCCTCAAAGTTACCGGCCTCGACGCTTAACAAAATCACTTGAGGCTGCAAATTGTCGATCCACTCCGGAGGATTCAGGGGAGCGTAACCACTATCTGCTAACAGCAACGCAGTCACTGGACCGATCTCCAACCCCATTTCAAAAGCATCGAGGGCATCAAAGTCCAGGCCAATGGGCAACAAAACACGGAAATTATCCAACACCAGCAGCAAAACAGCACCGCGCTCGCTCACGGCCAGCGCTTCCAGATAGGCTCCTTCGCCCAGATCAAAGCGCTGGCCTGTTTCACCCTCAACAATGAGGATACCCGCGTCGCTAAGGGTGGAACGCAAATATCGCGCCGAGCTGGAGGCGTTGACATTGCCAGACCACCAGACCTGTTGTGGTGGGAAGCGTTCCACGACGCGCGGCAAAGCAGCGACCTGATGCTCCTGTGGAGAAGCTACAACCAAATAATCCAACTGGCGATTAAACAAAGATAAGCGTCTACCTAAAGCATTGGAGAGCCGGGAAGCGCTGGGTCCGCCGCCTACCAGGATATAGCGGCCCTCAGGCGTTTGGATGAGGACAGCATCGCCACTATCTACGTCCAGAACGGTTATGTGCAGTTTGCCATCCGGGGCAGAAAGGGCCGCCTGCCAACTCAGCATGGTCAATGCAGCTAATAAGCCAAAGACTGCTATAGGTCTGACGTTTGGCAATCGATGTCGCAGCCAGGCAGCTTTGAAGGTCAGCAACAGCACCAGGCCGTAGAACAGGATCACCGTCCAGGCGGGGATTTCGCCCAGCACGAGCAAGCCACCGGGCAAGACAGCAAAGGCTTCCACAATGCGGATGGTGTAGACTACAAAGGGCCAGGTGAGGTAAGCTACCGCCTGCCCCAGTGGGTAATACACCATCCCGACTAACACAGCTACCCCACCCACGATCATGATGGGAGGCTGAGCAGGCAGGATGGCGGCGTTGGCAGGCAGTGAACTTAGCGAAAGGCGCTGGAAATGATAGGCGATGATAGGTAAGGTGGAGAAGCCTGCTGCCAGAGTAAAAAGCAAATACTCGCTGACGGGTGCCACCAGCCTTTGCACGGTGGCTTCCGGCAGGCGTTTCGTAGCAAGAGCTACAAACCAATCGGTCAGTGGCTCGGCATAGAGCACAAGCCCCATGACAGCCGCGAAGGACAATTGGAAGCCTACGTCCCAGGGGATGTGCGGGTTGAACAGCGCCATAATCCCAGCAGTGATGGCCAGGCTATTGATGCCGTCCTGCCTGCGGCCCACCTGGCGGGCCAACAAAGTCAGACTGCCCATGATCGCCGCACGCACCACGGCAGCGTCTGCGCCTACTAACAAGGTGTAAACCGCTATGCCAAACAAAGACACAAGCATGCCACGCCAGTAGCCCAGCCAGCGGCCAAAGAGAGCGCTGAAAAGCCCGGCAATGATTGTGATGTTAAAGCCCGAAATGGCGATGACATGGCTGGTGCCCGTATCGTTAAAGGCAGCTCGCACATCCTGGGGAATGCCGCTTTCCACACCCAGCAGGATGCCCGCCAGCAGTGAGGCCTCAGGATCAGGCCAGAAACGATACGTCAGGTCAAGAGCACCCGTTTTGAATTTATATACCGCTGCCAGTAGAGGGTTTCCAACGTCAGGTTCCAACAAGCTGGCATCAGCGAAAGACATGAAGCTGTACACACCCTGACGCGCTAGATAGTCTCGGTAGGAGAAGTCTTCATTCTCCGGCGGGGTCCGCAGAAAGCCGCTGACCACCACACGGTCGCCGTATGACCATTCAGCATCCACAGACACGCGCGCCAGCAACAAACCGTTCACATCAATATGTTGAATATCATTTTCGGGTCGTAGTCGTTCAACAGCAATGCGCAAATTAGTATAACTGTCACGCTCATCAGGGGGGGCAACTACCACGCCAGTGACCACCATTTTTAGATCGTTATCGTTGTAGGCTGCGATGAATTCCGGGGAGATGACAGGTTGAGTAGCGAGGTATCGAAGACCGCCGAAACACATCACCAACAAGAGCAAAGCAGCAAATATTAAACGGCCACTGTGCTTTTGTACACTCTTCAGGAAACTGGCCGAGAATGTGTTTGTGAGGACACGAACCACAGCCGCAAAGTGAGTGGAAGCGTAGCGCAGAGCCAATATATTAATCACCAACACAGCGGCGGAGATACCCGCAAAAAGCCACCAGAGACCCAGCCCAAACGGCAACCAGGCCGCCAATAAAATACCAGTCACAAAGGCCATTGAAGCCCAGAGGAGTGGAGTGGGAATGCTGATACCAGTTTGGGGAGCCTTTTCCATTTCCGCCACAACAGATACATTATAGCAGCCCCCCTCATGTAAAATATACCCATGCAACCTACAGAACTGGGAAAATCCGGCTTGTCGGTAACACGTATAGGGTTGGGTCTGGCGGCGCTTGGCAGGCCAGGTTACATCAACCTGGGCCACAGCAACGACCTGCAAAGCCTCGACCAGGATGCCATGCAGGCTCAGGCTCACAAAGTCTTGGGAGCCACCTGGAAAGCAGGCATTCGTTACTTTGATGCGGCGCGTTCCTACGGGCTGGCTGAACGTTTTTTGGGAAGCTGGTTAAAAGCGCGGGACATCTCGTCGGATGGAGTCACCGTCGGCTCCAAATGGGGCTACACCTATACGGCCGACTGGCAGGTAGAGGCCGAAAACCACGAGATAAAAGAACATTCATTGCCTGTGTTGCAACGCCAGATCAAAGAAAGCCTCGGGGAACTTGGTGAATATCTCAAGCTCTACCAGATCCACTCCGCCACGCTGGACAGCGGTGTATTGGACAACCAGGCTGTATTGGATGAGTTGGCACGCTTGAAAGCGGATGGACTCAGCATTGGACTTTCTCTGAGTGGAACCAAGCAAGCAGAGATGTTAGAAAAAGCACTGACGATCGAGTATGACGGCCAATTGCTGTTTGATGGCGTGCAGGCCACATGGAACATGCTGGAGCCCTCGGCAGGGGAGGTTCTGGCAGCAGCTCATCAGGCAGGCCTGGGAATCATCATCAAAGAAGCCCTGGCTAACGGGCGCCTGACGCCGCGCAACGACCAGCCACAGTTCACCGAGCAACGCGACATCCTCGAAGGCATCGCCGTGAAACACGAAACGGGCATTGACGCCGTGGCCCTGGCATACGTACTGGCGCAGGGTTGGGTGGATGTGGTCTTGAGTGGGGCAGCTACCATCGAACATGTGTTGTCAAATGTACAGGCTATCGATATTCAATTGGATGAAGCTAATCTGGATGCTTTGGATGGGTTGGCAGAAAGCTCTCAGGAATATTGGGAGACGCGCAGCAAGCTAGCCTGGAACTGAAGTAGGTGCGAAGCAATTACTAGCAGAGTTTGCAAGCAAACTCCGCTACTGAGGAAATAATATGATCGGCGGGCGACCAGCCGATCGCCCCTACACCGGAACGAAGGGCATCACCAAGCGAATAGCTTAGGGTTAAAAGCTCACAGCTTAAATAGAAAAAAGCCTTTTGGCAACGACCTACTCTCCCAGGGGGCTGCCCCCCAAGTACCATCGGCGCTGGCGAGCTTAACTGCCGGGTTCGGGATGTAACCGGGTGTACCCTCGCCGCTAAAGTCACCAAAAGACTTTATTTCACAAAGATATGTAGTTGTGTCCTACTGAACAGACAGTGAATACCGATACAGGTTCTTTTTCAAGGAAAATCTCCGAGTTCTCCACATCACAAAGTTAAGCCCTCGACCATTAGTACAGCTTAGCTGAACACATTGCTGCGCTTACACTTGCTGCCTATCAAGCAGGTGGTCTTCCTGCGGTCTTACTCACTTAGCGTGATGAGGGATCTCATCTTGAGACGAGTTTCCCGCTTAGATGCTTTCAGCGGTTATCTCTGCCGGACGTAGCTACCCAGCTATGCCGTTGGCACGACAACTGGCACACCAGCGGTCCGTCCACCCCGGTCCTCTCGTACTAGGGGCAGCTTCTCTCAAATCCCTTACGCCCACAGCGGATAGAGACCGACCTGTCTCACGACGGTCTGAACCCAGCTCGCGTGCCGCTTTAATGGGCGAACAGCCCAACCCTTGGGACCTTATACAGCCCCAGGATGCGACGAGCCGACATCGAGGTGCCGAGCCACGCCGTCGATGTGAACTCTTGGGCGTGACTAGCCTGTTATCCCCGGGGTAGCTTTTATCCGGTAAGCCACGGCCCTTCCACTCGGAACCGTGGGATCACTAAGCCCGACTTTCGTCTCTGCTCGGCGCGTTGGCCTCACAGTCAAGCTCCCTTATGCCTTTACACTCTTAGGTTGGTTTCCATTCAACCTGAGGGAACCTTTGGGCGCCTCCGTTACTCTTTGGGAGGCGACCGCCCCAGTCAAACTGCCCACCTGACACGGTTCCCCACCCGGCTAACGGTGTGGGGTTAGAGTCAAAACTTAAACAGGGTGGTATTTCACTGATGGCTCCACCGAGGCTAGCGCCCCAGCTTCAAAGCCTCCCACCTATGCTACACAGTTTAAGCCGTAACCCAATGCCAAGCTGCAGTAAAGCTCCACGGGGTCTTTTTGTCCTGCTGCGGGTAACGAGCATCTTTACTCGTACTTCAATTTCACCGGGTCCCTCGTTGAGACAGTGCTCCAGTCGTTACGCCATTCGTGCGGGTCGGAACTTACCCGACAAGGAATTTCGCTACCTTAGGACCGTTATAGTTACGGCCGCCGTTCACCGGGGCTTCGCTTCAGAGCTTCGCTTGCGCTAACCCCTCCGCATAACCTTCCGGCACCGGGCAGGCGTCAGCCCCTATACATCGTCTTACGACTTAGCAGAGACCTGTGGTTTTGTTAACCAGTCGCCAGAGCCTTGTCACTGCGACCTCCATGTGCTCCAATAGAATAATTTTCACACACGGAGGCACCCCTTCTCCCGAAGTTACGGGGTCAATTTGCCTAGTTCCTTAACGAGGGTTCTCCCGTTCGCCTTGGTATTCTCTACCCATCTACCAGTGTCGGTTTGCGGTACGGACACTCAAACATCATAGCTTAGAGGCTTTTCTTGGCAGCAAGGCTCAACTACTTCGCCTTAATGGCTCGCATTCGTGCCTCAGCTCAGCCTGCGGATTTACCTACAGGCCTCAACGCCTACACACTTAGGCCAGGACTACCAAATACCTGGCATAGCCTACCTCGCTGCGTCCCCCCATCGCTCCGTTTGAATGGTTCCGGAATGTTGACCGGATGTCCATCGCCTACGCCTCTCGGCCTCGGCTAAGGCCCGACTAACCCGACGCGGATTGACCTGCCGTCGGAAACCTTAGATTTACGGCGAACATGATTCTCACATGTTTTGCGCTACTCATGCCTGCATTCTCACTTCCATCCGCTCCAGCCGTCCTCACGGTCGACCTTCCCTGCAAATGGAACGCTCCCCTACTGCTTTAACGATAAGTTAAAACCCATAGCTTCGGTGCTACACTTAGCCCCGTTACATTTTCCGCGCAAGATCACTTGACCAGTAAGCTGTTACGCACTTTTTAAAGGATAGCTGCTTCTAAGCGAACCTCCTGGTTGTCTCAGTAATCTCACATCGTTTCCCACTTAGTGTAGACTTGGGGACCTTAGCTGATGGTCTGGGCTGTTTCCCTCTCGACTACGAAACTCATCTCCCGTAGTCCGACTGCTATGCTTTGGAGTACTGGCATTCGGAGTTTGGTTGAGGTTGGTAAGCAGTAAGCCCCCGCGCCCATCCAGTGCTCTACCTCCAGTACTAAACGCATAACGCTAGCCCTAAAGCTATTTCGGGGAGAACAAGCTATCTCCTGGTTCGTTTGGCATATCACCTCTACCCACAGCTCATCCCAAGACTTTGCAACGTCTAAAGGTTCGGGCCTCCACGAGCGGTTAAACTCGCTTCACCCTGTCCATGGGTAGCTCACCAGGTTTCGTGTCTAATCCTTGCGACTGTACGCCCTATTCAGACTCGCTTTCGCTGCGGTTACGCGTGTTATCTCGCTTAGCCTTGCCACAAAGATTAACTCGCAGGCTCATTCTCCAAAAGGCACGCCGTCAGGCCTAGCTGCGCATCACCTAGTCTCCTAGGGACACAGACCAACTATTAGCCCTCCGACCGGTTGTAAGCTTATGGTTTCAGGTTCTATTTCACTCCCCTCACCGGGGTGCTTTTCACCTTTCCCTCACGGTACTTGTTCACTATCGGTCACCAAGTGTATTTAGCCTTGGAGAGTGGTCTCCCCGGATTCCCACCGGATTACACGGGTCCGGTGGTACTCAGGATACTGGCTAGATTTTCACGGTTTTCGCTTACGGGACTATCACCCTCTATGGTAGGCTTTCCCACACCTTTCTGCTAACCGTTCCAATCCGTATGCCAGTCCTACAACCCCGCCAAAAGGCGGTTTGGGCTGGTCCCCGTTCGCTCGCCACTACTAAGGGAATCTCGTTGATTTCTTTTCCTCTGGGTACTAAGATGTTTCAGTTCCCCAGGTTGCCGTCCGCAAACCTATGTGTTCAGTAAGCGGACGCTGCGGGTTCGCCGCAGCAGGTTTCCCTATTCGGACATCCTCGGATCAAAGCCTGTACACGGCTACCCGAGGCTTTTCGCAGTGTCCCACGTCCTTCATCGGCACTTGGTGCCAAGGCATCCACCATAAGCACTTAATAGCTTAACATTACATGTGATGTGGAGAAATCGAAGATTTTCTCATTTGAGAAAAAAACCTTTGATTGTTAATTGTTATTTGAAATCGGTTTTGTCTATTCAGTTGGTAAAGTTCTGGGCGGAAAAACCTTAGTTTTTCCACGTTTCAGCAAATCGACTGCTGAAAAGCAGGGCCTAAATCTTTAAGCCTTGCTTCTGAGCTTTCGATCTTTATCTTGTAAAGTGCTACCTGCTAAAACAAAAACAACCCGGCGCACCGCCAGGTTGGTAGAAAACCAAAATGATGGTGGCTATATGGATCTCGGTTGCTTCTCCGTTGTTTTTAGCAGATGTTTCTCCGTTTACTTATTGTTCTTTATCTCAGGTGGCCTTCCATTTTGGAGGACCACACATCAGTGGAGATGAGGGGACTCGAACCCCTGACCCCTGCCTTGCAAAGGCAGTGCTCTCCCAACTGAGCTACATCCCCAGAACCCGGGATGTGTAGTGGGCCTGAGAGGACTCGAACCTCTGGCCTCTGCGTTATCAGCACAGCGCTCTAACCAGCTGAGCTACAGGCCCAGGGTACGGGTATTTTGGTAAAGGACGCAAACGAGATACTCGTTTGCTTACTGCAATTTGGCGAAGCCAAATTTTGCCTAAGCAAAACCAGAAAGGTTTTGCGACCTTAACCGCTGAAGAGTGATAAGAAGCAGTCTGCGATTCCGCCTCGCCACCGCAGCGAGACTTGGGGTGTATGTGGCTTTGCAGCCAGCATATCTACCCCTGGGTTTTTGGAGTGGAGCGGTCTCTCTGCATCACGGCAGCGCAAGCGCTGCGAATGCTGGAGAGTGCTCGGGTGCTCCAGAAAGGAGGTGATCCAGGCGCAGCTTCCGCTACACCTACCTTGTTACGACTTCATCCCAGTCACCAGTCCTACCTTAGGCGGCTCCCTCCTTGCGGTTAGGATACCGACTTTAGGTATTACCAGCTCCCATGATGTGACGGGCGGTGTGTACAAGCCCCGGGAACGTATTCAACGCACTGTTGCTGACGCGCGTTTACTAGCAACTCCGGCTTCATGTAGGCGAGTTGCAGCCTACAATCCGAACTGAGGCCAGCTTTGAGGATTGGCTCCACCTTGCGGTTTTGCGACCTATTGTACTGACCATTGTAGCGTGTGTGTAGCCCTGGATATAAAGGCCATGCTGACTTGACGTCATCCCCACCTTCCTCCGGTTTTCTACCGGCAGTCCCGTATGACACATATAACATACAGCGGGGGTTGCGCTCGTTACCGGACTTAACCGGACACCTCACGGCACGAGCTGACGACAGCCATGCAGCACCTGTATAAGCTCCCCGAAGGGTCGTTCCCTTTTCAGTTCACTACCACTTATATGTCAAACCCAGGTAAGGTTCTTCGCGTAGCATCGAATTAAACCACACGCTCCGCTGCTTGTGCGGGGCCCCGTCAATTCCTTTGAGTTTTAACCTTGCGGTCGTAGTCCCCAGGCGGTCAACTTATCGCGTTAGCTACGGCACTGATGGTTTTTACGCCACCAACACCAAGTTGACATCGTTTACGGCTAGGACTACCGGGGTTTCTAATCCCGTTCGCTACCCTAGCTTTCGCGTCTGAGCGTCAGGAACGACCCAGAAGGCCGCCTTCGCCACTGGTGTTCCTCCGGATATCTACGCATTTCACCACTACACCCGGAATTCCACCTTCCTCTATCGTCCTCAAGCCTGGCAGTATTGAACGACGTCTCCCGGTTGGGCCGGGAGCTTTCACATCCAACTTACCAAGCCGCCTACACGCGCTTTACGCCCAGTAAATCCGGATAACGCTTGGATCCTACGTGTTACCGCGGCTGCTGGCACGTAGTTAGCCGATCCTTATTCATGAGGTACCGTCCTTCCTCTTCCCTCATAAAAGTGCTTTACGACCCGAAGGCCTTCATCACACACGCGGTGTTGCTGCATCAGGCTTTCGCCCATTGTGCAATATTCCCTACTGCTGCCACCCGTAGGTGTCTGGTCCGTGTTTCAGTACCAGTGTGGGGGGCCACCCTCTCAGGTCCCCTACCCGTCGTAGCCTTGGTAAGCCATTACCTTACCAACTAGCTGATGGGACGCAGGCCCCTCCCGAAGCGGATTACTCCTTTAGTCGTGACTTTCTAATTATCACGGCCACATGGGGTATTAGCAGCCCTTTCGGACTGTTGTCCCCCACTTCGGGGCAGGTCACCAACGCGATACTCACCCGTTCGCCACTAAGAATTCCTCGTACGAGTACAAGGGTCTTCGTTCGACTTGCATGTATTAGGCACACCGCCAGCGTTCATCCTGAGCCAGGATCAAACTCTCCGCAGAAAGAACTTATGCATATCCCGGAGGATATGTTAGTTTCAATTATTATGCGGTTGATCCAGTCAAAAAAACGCAAGACTTAAAACTTCTTATCACTCTTCAGTTGTTAAGGTTCAGGCTTGTCAAGTTCCTTACAGACAGAAAACACCGACGCTAAGGTTTCTCGACATCGGCGTTATTGTATCTATTCGGTTGTTAGGGATCTGCCGTTTCAGGGGCAAGGTCCGACTTAGTCAAGCGGACGGAATTATACGCAAGTTGTGTGTAAGAGTCAAGGGTTTGTCAGACAGATTCTGGAAATTAGTTGAGTAATTTTTTGAAGCTTTTTTAATCGCGCGGACATCTTGATGTCCCCAATTCTTTAAGGTAAGCAGCCCCACGCAGAGCAAGCCCGCTACTAAGTGTAATTTTTTATTTCATTTCCTGGCGGCCAGCCAGGGCGCGCTGGATGGTGTTCTGATCGGCATATTCCAAGTCGCCACCCATAGGCAGGCCACGCGCCAAACGCGTTACGCGCGCCACCAATCCTTTAAGCTGCCCTTGCAGGAACATGGCCGTGGCATCGCCTTCCATGCTGGGGTTAGTGGCGATGATGATCTCGCCAACCTCACCACCTTCGACGCGTGCCATGAGTTCCTGGATCTTGAGATCTTCCGGCCCAATGCCCTCAATGGGCGAAAGTGCACCATCCAGTACGTGGTACACACCTTCAAATGCGCCGGTGCGCTCTAGAGCGATCACATCCAGGGGCTCTTCCACAATGCAGATGAGGTTCTGGTCGCGCCGCGAGTCGGAACAGATCTCGCACAACTCACGCCCTGCCGTGGTGATGTTGTAGCAGCGCTGGCAGTAGGCGATGTCGGTCTTGATCGTCGCAAGAGCCTCCGAGAGTTCACTGGAGAGTTCATCCGGGCTGCGCAACAAATAGAAAGCCAGGCGCGAGGCCGTTTTAGGGCCTACACCGGGCAGCCGGGAAAGCGCATCGATCAGGCGTTGGATGGGTTCGGGTAGGAACATAGGAATGTGGAATCAGGGATTAGGAAACAGGATAATGACTGTAAACCTGATTACTGATAACCAGTTACTGTTTCCTTTTTTAGAAATTTAAGCCTTGCGATAGCGGCCCCAAACGCTCTGCGGCCAGGTTGCGTGAGTCTTCCAGGGCTGTGTTCAGCGCAGTCATCACCAGGTCTTGCAGCATTTCAGCATCGGCATCTTTCAATATTTCCGTATCAATCTCCACGGCTGTGCAACGCTGGTCGCCGGTCAGGGTGATCTTCAAAGCGCCGCCGCCAGCCGAAGCCGTCACGGTTTCTTTTTTCAGGTCTTCCTGCGCCTGGATCATCTGCTCCTGCATTTGCTGTAACTGCTGCATCATACCTTCAGGTAAATTCATTATTTGTATACTCCAAGTTTTATTCTATGTTGCTTCACTCATTTGATGAACTCAGTTCATTCGTATCTACGATCTCGCCCCCCAGGCGTAAGGCTGTGGCTACCATGCCGGAACTGTCCACTTCCGGGGGAATCTCGCCGCTGCCACTGGCCACGAAGCACTTAACATCAAGGGAGCGCCCATAAGCTTCACGAGCCGCTTCTTCAGCCATCGCGCGGGCCTCATCCTTTTCCATCTTCTCTTTTAATATCTGGCTGGCAAAACCTAATAGCAGACTACTGCCACGAATTTCGCGTGCTTTGACCGAGTTCAGTAACGCACCTACCTGGGCATCCTTGCCCTTAACGGCCTGCACAAACTGGGGCCAACCTTTACTGAGTTCGTCATTGGCCGGTGGGGCTGCTTTAGAGGGCGTAGTTTGAGAAGCAGGAGCCGTCTGAGTTGGCGTTTTGGCCTGAGGGGTTGGCACGACTGCCTGCGATGTTACGGCTTCCGGTTTTACAAGAGCCTCGACAAAGGCCATTTCCAGGGGCAGGCTGGGTTGCCAGGCCCCACGCGTTTCTGTCGCTGCGGCATTGAACACTTTTACAATGCGCAGCAATTCATTGACCTCAAAACCCTGCGCATGCTTCGCCATGTGTTGGCGCTCTTCAGCACTGGCGTCCACCTGGTCGGCATTGCCCATACGTACCAGCAAGACATCCCGCAGGTAGTCCACGATCTGGCGGGCGAACTGGCGCGGGTCGCTGCCCCCGTCCAAAGCTGCATGAATACGGTCCAGGCCCGCAGCCGAGTCCTCAGCTTGCAGAGCGTCAATGACATCCAGCACAGACTGGGAAGTAGCCGTGCCTAGCACGGTTTGCGCCATTTCCAGGGTGATGGTTTCGCCCATGGCAGAAAGTTGGTCCAGCAAGGAAATCGCATCGCGCATAGCGCCAGTGGACTGGCGGGCAATCAACTCCAAAGCCGGTTCTTCAGCCTGGATGGTTTCACCCTCTGCCATATTTTTCAAATGGGCCACAATGTCTACGACAGGGATGCGGCGGAACTCGTGGCGCTGGCAGCGCGACAATACAGTGGCAGGGATCTTATGCACTTCCGTGGTTGCCAATACAAAGATAGCGTGCGGGGGCGGCTCTTCCAATGTCTTCAACAAGGCATTAAAAGCCGCCGTAGAGAGCATGTGCACTTCATCAATGATATAGACTTTATAGCGCCCGCGGTTGGGGGAAAAGTTGATCTTATCGCGCAGGTCGCGCACATCTTCGACGCTGGTGTTAGAAGCCGCATCGATCTCGATCAAATCCAGGAAGCTGGCATTGTTGACTGCCAGACAATTCTCACATTGATCATCAGGGCGCTGGCTGAGGTCATCGTGAGTGCAATTAACCGCCTTGGCCAGTAAGCGCGCCAGGGTAGTTTTGCCGGTGCCGCGTGGCCCCGCGAAGAGGTAAGCATGGCCCACGCGTTCAGCCGCCACCGCATTGCGCAAGGTGCTGACCACGTGCTGTTGGCCGATAACTTCATCCCAGGTGGCAGGTCGCCATTTTCTGTAAAGAGCTTGTGACATGTATTTCTGGTTGCCAAATAGTGATCGGAGTTTATCGATTGAAGTGTATCAGATGGGCATAGGCGTGGCAAGGGAGGGAGATTTACCCCAAGGTTTTCAACTCGATTGTAGTGCTGCGAAGAATCAGAGTCCAAGCAAACTATCGAACCCAGACGGACTGATGATCTCAAATATCCCCAAAGCAAAGGCTACCAATCCAAGGACCAAAGCTGTGGCTGCCAAGACCAGCCCTGGCATTCGGGTCGTAAGGTCCAGCAAAGATGTCACACGGCGGCGAACCCCAAAAACAGATGGCAGACCATAGGCCACCAGAGAAAGTGCCGTGATGATGATTGGGATACCGGGACGCTCCTGGAAAAAGGACAACATGCTATCCCCCAGGCCGAGCAAGAAGGCCAGGCCAAACAACACAATTGCCACACCAATGAAAACAAACCAGGATCCCCACACAATATTGCCGAAATTGTGTTTCTTGTCGGTTTCGTCATCGGACGGTTGCCTCTCGGGCAATTCAGGAGCATACAAGGTTTCGATGCCCAACAAAGCCATGCCAATCCCTACAAGGACTATGCCGCTGCTGAACAGCCATAGGGTCGTCCAGCGCCAGCCACCGTATACAGCGGCAATGCCCACCAGGGTCAATATCCAGGCTGGTGTGCCCAGTCTGGGTGCAATCTGCTTTAGCCTCGCGGAGAGGGTTTTATTATTTTCCATGTACTTGTATACGTTTGAGTTCCCCATCCAGGTTCACCAGCTCTCGATAAAATATATCCGCCGGAATCACAAGATTGTAATCAAATATCTTTTTATTGATCTCTTCGATGCGTTCACGGAAGTTACGCTCTACGCGTCCCCACTCGGCTGCCACCATATCTTTTTCTTCGCCGTCTTCTATAGCACGCTGCTTCCATTGCCAACTGCGCGCCAACAACTCACGCGCCTGAGCCAGTTCCATTTCAATGGCCTCGCGCCGTTCAATGAACTCCGGTGCGTAGCCGCCCTTCTTGAGCATATCGTGGGCCAACGCCCATTCAGGATCTACAAATGGGTTGTTCTCCAATTGGATGGGTTGACCTTTACCAGGCAGGTTATCGAACTTGCCCTCCTCCATAGCCTTGCGCACCTGCTCATCTACTCCACGACTTCGTTTAGACATAACTTCCTTATTCTAATCACGAATAAAATAAATCAAAGAAAATAATTCTGTGTATTCGTGCTATTCGTCTATTGGTTTCATTTGTGATTAAATTATCTAGGGGACCGTGAAAGTAGCCTGCACAGTCCCATCCGGGTCCAGCAAGCTGGCCTGCTCCCCTTCCTCCCAGATCGGTACGTCCAGTCCCCAGTACAACTCAACCACAGTCGTAGCCCCAGGCTGGGTGAAGACGGTCACGGCCCCGCCATTGATCATGGTCAGTGCCGGAAAAAGGAAGCTGTTACCCTGTGAGTCCTGCAACTGCCAGTTTTCTAATGATAATTCTTGGTCACCAATGTGACGGATCAGCACGTGCTCATTTTCCAGGTCACCGGCCCCCACCACGCTGGCGATCTCCAACTGGCCGGAAAGGTTCCCGCCTGCCACTGAGTCTTCCGGGACAGGTTGCTCCCCATTTTCGCTAACTGGCACATCAGGCAAATCATCAATGGGCACAGCGGGTTGGAAGCGATCGCCGAACAGCCACAGCACCAGCAAAACCGTCACCGCCGAGACGATCACGTTGAGCAGTAAATAAGAGCCAAGTCGTCGCCAGTTCTTCATGATTAATTATCTTAGCATAACTTGCCCCTTCTCATTTGTCCTTGTGACTTCCTTCCTTATCACCCAATTGCCTCATGTATAATCCAACAATAGCTATGGCAGATAAAGCCGTTTCGACATTTTCACGTATTGGCATGGTCGCCAGGTGGCGACCAGTGCACTTGGGCCACACGCCCGTTTTGCGCGCCCTATGCCAAACCGCTGAGAAAGCCCTGATAGGCATCGGCAGCAGCAACACTTACGATTATCGCAATCCATTTACACTCGAAGAAACCAAAGATATGCTGCGGCTGGCGCTAGTGGATTACAACAATTACACATTCATCGCCGTGCCTGACCTGTTTGACGGCCCACGCTGGCGTGATATGGTCCAGGAGTTATTTGGTGACTTGGACGTGTACGTCACTGAAAATCCCTACGTCACCGACCTGATGAAGGGGATTTATAATGTCATCAAGCCCGTTGAATTGGTGCCGGACGATGAAAAGATACCCTTAAACGGCACTATGGTGCGCCAGGCCATGGCGCGTGGTGAAGACTGGCAAGCCATGGTCCCACCAGAAATTGCCTCTTACATAGAAAACAAAGGGCTGGACGAGCGTTTTCGCACCGAGTTTGGCCTAGAAACGCTGGCAAAACAAACAATGACATCACACTGAGGAGAGTTCTATGTATTCATGGGATGAAGATACCAGCACCTGGTACGGCAGTGGCAGTTACAGCTATGGCCCCGGCGGATCATCGGCCCGCAGTGCCGCAGCAGCCCGCGCCAAAGCCAGCGGCCCGCGTACCTACGAAAAGCGCGGCAAGCCCAATGAGAAGATCATCGACCCCAAGAAACATATCACCACGGAGTCGAGCAACCCCCTGATCATTGCCGTAGATGTGACCGGATCGATGGCCTCCTGGCCTTTTGAGATCTTCGACCGTCTGCCCCTGCTCTACAACACCCTCTCACAATACCGTGAAGACCTCGAGATCTGTTTCGCCGCTATCGGCGATGCGCGTGTCGACCAATGGCCCCTGCAGGTGACGGATTTCTCCAGCGGCTTTGATCTCGAACAATTGCTCGGCTCCCTCTATGGCGAGGGCGGTGGCGGTGATGCACCGGAGAGTTACGGCCTTTTCGCCCATTGGGTAAACACGCATGTGAAAGTCCCCAGCCTCAGCGAAGCACCTTTCATGATCGTCTTTGGTGATGTTTACATGCACCCTCAGGTTTCCAAATCGGCCATTAGCCATTATCTGGGCGACAAAGTCGATAAAGATGTGGACGCCATCAAAGCCTGGCAGCAGGTCATACAAACGTGGAACACCTGGTTCCTGCGCCGCCCGCATGGCAAGCCTGGCGACAAGGTTGACCAGCAATGGGGCCAGGCTGTAGGTGAGCAGAAGGTCTTCCACATCACCGATAAGCAGCGTGCCGTGGACTATGCCATGGGTCTGGTCGCTCGTTCCTGGGGCCACTTCGGCGATTTCCAGGACAATATGCGCGCCCGACAGAGCGAAGACAAGGTCTCGGAGATCAGTAAACCTATCGAAATGATCTGCCCGCGTTGCGGTGCGCCCATCCCGGTGGATGCTGGCGGTATGTTCACCTGCAGCTACTGCGGCACCACGCTGAAGATCTAACCCTGGCTCATTTTGGCACCTGCTTCCTCCCCTCTCCGCACCATCGTCACCGCGCCACCTTACGCTGACTTCCTTCCTGAAGTCGCCGCGCACCCCATCGTCAGCGGCCTGCGGCTCAACACCGTTATGCCGCTCAAAGAAAGCCCGGCAGAAGCCCTGGAACGCCTCCACAAACTGGGCCAGCCTATCTGGGTGGACCTAAAAGCGCGCCAGTTGCGCGTTGTCGGAGCTGCCATTCCTCCCTATTCTGAAGTGCGCGTCAGCCACCCCATCAAAGTGGATACACCCGTAGATGCCTTTTTCTCCGATGGCACAGAAGCTGTGCGCATTATGGCAGTAGACGGCGACTGCCTCATACTTGCTGATGGGCCGCGCCGCCTGGTTGGCCCCGGCGAGTCGATTAACATTATGCACCCTTCGTTGGAGATCTTTGGCACGCTCACCAAACGCGACAAAGGGTACCTGGCCGCCATGCAAGAGTTGGGCATGAACAAGGTCATGCTCTCTTATGTCGAACTGGAAAGCGACGCAGCAGAGGTCAAAGAATTACTGCCAGAGGCAGAGATCGTGCTCAAGATCGAAACGGAAAAAGGTCTGGGTTTTGCGCGCCGGCACGGCAGCGCCCATGGCCAATTGATGGCGGCACGCGGCGACCTGTACGTTGAGGTCTTGCGTCCCCACCGTATCGTCAGTGCCCTGCGTGATATCGTCCAGGCCGACCCTAGTGCCATTGCTGCCAGTCGTATCCTCGACTCACTCGCTTACCATCCCATTCCCGCTTCGGCAGATATCAGTGACGTCGGTTTTTTATGGTCGCTTGGCTACCGCACTTTTATGCTGGGGGACGCGGTTTGCCTGCAGCGCGATAGCGTCATGGAAGCCTTGAACTTATTAGAAGCCTTAGGCCAAGAGTTGGCATGAAAGTCGCTCTTGCCCAGATCAACACCACTGTTGGCGATTTGGCGGGCAATGTCGAACTGTGTTTACAAGCCATTCAGGCCGCCAAAGAACAAAATGTTGACTTGGTGGTGCTGCCGGAAATGGCAGTAACAGGCTACCCCCCACGCGACATTCTCTTTGACAGCAGTTTTATCGAAGCTGTGCAAGCTGCCAATGCCGATCTGGCAAAACGCGCTGAAGGTGGCCCGCCAGCCATCGTGGGCAGCGTAATCCCTGCCGACCGAAAACAAGCCTATCATCCCAGCCTGTTTAATGCTGCTCTGCTACTACACTCGGGTGAAGCCAGCCTGGCCGCTGCTAAGCAGCTACTGCCATCCTACGATGTCTTCTACGAAGACCGCTGGTTCCTGTCCGGTCCATCCTCTTCCCCGATTGACATTAACGGGAAGAAAGTGGGCGTGCTGGTATGCGAAGACCTGTGGGATGAAGGTTATCCTGTCCATCCAGGGACACAATTATTGAAAGAGGGAGCGGAATTATTAGTATGCATCAACGCTTCCCCCTACCATCAGGGCGCGTTAGCCAATCGCCAGCATCACGCCAAAAGGCAAGGTGCCCCCATCATCTACCTCAACCTGGTAGGCGCTACGGATGAACTCATCTTTGATGGGCGCAGTTTCGCGCTGAATGCTGATGGTGACATTATCGCCCAAGCCCCGGCATTTAAAGAAGACCTTTTGATCGTTGAGTTTGATGACAGAGAAGCGCAAGAACTGCAGGAAATGAACCTTGCCGAAGAACTTTACCAGGCCATCGTCCTGGGCATCCGCGACTTCGCTGGCAAGAATGGTTTGAAGAAAGCTTTCCTTGGTCTCTCGGGCGGCATTGACTCGGCAGTTGGTGCAGTGGTGGCAACTGAAGCTATGGGGCCAAAAAACCTCACCGCCGTGCACATCCCCTCCCGCTTCACCGATCCACGCTCTATACAATACTCCAAAATTCTGGCAAAAAACCTGGGCATTGGCTACCAGGAAGTCGCTCTTGACGCAATCCACAGCGCCTCTGAAACTGCCTTGAAGAAACTGTTGGACGGCGGCACGACCGCCGAAAACATTCAAGCTCGCCTACGAGCCATGATCCTCATGGCTTTCGTCAATCATCACAGCGGCATACTGCTCAATACCAGCAACAAGACCGAGTTAGCCCTGGGCTATGCCACCTTATACGGCGACATGGCAGGTTCACTAAGCCCCTTGGGCGACCTGACCAAGCCGCAGGTTTATGCTATAGCAGAATGGATCAACCGAGGCGAGGAGATCATCCCCGCCTTCATTATGGACCGTGCCCCCTCTGCAGAACTCAAGGACGACCAGGTTGACCCTTTCAACTATGATGAAGTTGGCCCCAAGATGGAAGCCCTTGTGCAGGCCAACCAAAGTGACGCTGCCATGCGCCGAGCAGAGCATAAACGCTGGCAAATGGGCGTCATCCTCAAGCTCAGCGAAAAAGCCTTTGGCACTGGTCGCATGATCCCCATTACCCGTCGCTAGCCAATCCAACTTGCCAACACCACCAAGCAACGGTAGACTGGATTATTCGTAGTAATAATTACCAATTGTTGTTTGCCAATCACTAAACCACCATGCACATCTTCCGCCGCAAACCCCGTGCCGAAAAACGTCCTCGCCCCTGGGCAGTTACTGCCGCGGCACTGTTGCTGCTATTAGAAAGCACTGGGCTCATCGCCCTGACAGTTCACGACTATCCTGCTCCAGAAAGCATTGATTTTCAAGTCAACAGCATTGGTGGCTTCTTCGACCTGATGAATGTCATCCTGTCGCCCCTCACCTACGGCTGGCTGGGTTTACTCGGTTTGCTGGCCTTTATTGGGCTGCTACAAATGCGCTCCCGCGCATGGACCACGGCCATGTTCGTCCAGGGTGGTGTTTTGCTCTCTGCGCTCATCCTTTACCTGCGCAGTAACCCGCCCTTCACATATCCTATGATGCTTTTTGGTATCTTTATGGTCTTCTACCTGCATTACAACGACGTCCAATCAGAGTTTCGCTCCGGGCGGCAAGTCGAGAACGGGAACGGCCCACAATGAGCCAGGAACAAGATCAGGCTCTGCTGAAACGATTCGAGCCGGTCATACGCTACACACCCGGCGAGCAATTCTTCCCCATCGACGTAGATAGGTTTGTACGCCATTGCAGTTTGTGGGTACAACGACCCGAACAGCCGCCCAAGCTTATCGTTCCTGAGGGTGAACTCACCCTGGAGCAGCTAGGCCAACCACGGCTGGATGATTTTGGTTCCGTACATTTCCTCAAATTCATCGACCCGCTCAACCTGAGTGACCTGGCGCGCTATCGCCTTAAAGAAGGCCTGCGCTACCTGCGCCGCGAAGACCCCAAAGATGTTTTCCATGCTGGACGCGGACGCCTAGCACGCGTGGGCTACGGCTCAAGATTCATCGATGCCTTGTTTTCCCTGACACTCGTCATGCGCGGCCGCGTTCCCGGCGATATGGCTGCTGCGGCAGCCCTTACGCATAGCAGCATGTTAGAAGAAAACGAATCCTATACCTATTACGGGCGCGTCGTCCGCCGCGATGGTTGGGTCGTGTTGCAATACTGGTACTTCTACCCCTTCAACAATTGGCGCTCCGGCTACTTTGGCGTTAACGATCACGAAGGTGATTGGGAGACAGCTTGCATCTATTTATATGAAAACGATGAGGGAGAAGTCAAACCCGAATGGGTAGCCTACTCCGTACACGATTTCACAGGCGACGATCTGCGCCGCCGCTGGGATGACCCTGAGGTCAAGAAGATCGGTTGGCATCCCGTCATTCATGCCGGGGCCGGTTCGCATGCCGGTTATTTCGAGGCAGGCGAATACCTGACCGAGATCGAACTTGCGATTCTATCGCCCATCGCCAACCTGGCACGTTGGATCGAGCGCCTGACGCGGCGGGCACTGCGCCTCTCCCAGAGTGAAGAAGATAGCCTGGCCAGCCGATTTGCCTTTAATTTCTTCCGTGTCCCCTTTGTCGATTATGCCCGTGGTAATGGGGTTGCCATTGGGCCCTACCAGAAAAAAGAATGGACCCAGAGAGTATTGCTTGACCCGATACCCGATTGGGTCAGCAATTTCCGCGGCCTGTGGGGTTTTTACGCCCGCGACCCGATTTCCGGTGAAAACGCCCCCGGTGGGCCGATGTATAACCGTGATGGCAGTGTCCGCCGTTCCTGGTATGACCCGCTCGGTTGGGCCGGGTTGGACAAGATTCTACCCCCCAACATATCCGTGCAACGCGCCCGCCAGCGCCATATCAGTATCCGGGCTAATAATGATGAACTGGCGAGAAGCATTGAATCGAAGAACCTGCTATTGCATGACCTTGGTCTGGAGATGAAGGCCATGCTTGGCCAGCCGCATCTCCAAAAGCTACACGATGATTATGAAGAACGTATTGAGCTTCTATCCAATGAAGTAGATGAAATGCGTGCGCAGTTAGCCAAGGATCAAGCCCTGCTGGAAGCCCTGGAACTTTATGCCAGCGAACATGAGGAGGGTTTGCGCGGCCCCATGCGTGCACATATCCGCAGGCCGCACCATCGCAGTTCGCAAGCCGGCTTACGCCGCAGCATGGTTGTGGAAACCTGGTCGGCCATCAGTATTGGCCTGGCAATGGTCAGCTTTGTGGGCATCATCCTCTTTGCTCGCCAATACATATTTAGCGGCATGATTATCCTGATCTCGCTGATGGTCTTTGTCGAGGCCAGTTTCCGTCGCCGCCTGGTCAATCTGGTCAACAGCATCACCATCGCCCTGGCCGTCGTGGCCGCCCTGGTGATCATCTTTGAATTCTTCTGGTTGATCGTTGAGGTAGGAGTTTTGTTTGCAGGTATGTACATCATCTGGGAAAACCTGCGCGAACTCTGGACTTAATAGCTAATAACGTCGAATCCCCCACCAGTTTATTTATTTCTTTGCACTTACTGCTGCAAAACCTGCGGCGTTAGGCCCAATGTGCGCCCCGATCACTGGTGTGACGCCGACCAGTGGGACCTCACCATCTGGCAACAAATCCTCGATCTCTGAACGTAAAGCCTTAGCTTTTTCAACGTTATCTGTATACACCAGCGCAAGGCGTTCAATTGGAGCACGCTCATGCAATAATTCACTAATGCGCTGAATAGCCCGTGCCGAAGTACGCACTCGTTCTGTACCTGCTACACCATCGTACATGGTCAGTAGCGGCTTGAGCTGCAACACATTGCCCATGCCCGCCACCAGACCGTTGACGCGTCCACCGCGCCGCAGGTACTCCAGCGTATCCAGTCCCGCCACCACAAAGGTACGCTTGATCTGATCTTCCAATGACTTCAAGATGGCATGCATGGACTCGCCAGCACTGGCCATGCGTGCCGCCGCTTCGACAAGGAAACCACTACCCATGCTGAGTTGCCGTGAGTCGAAGACAGTGACTTTAGCAGCAGTGAATTCTTTGGCAGCTACACGCGCCGCATCCATCACCGCGCTGAGGCTTTCGGAGATGTGAATAGAGAGGATCTCTTTAGCTCCTCCAACAGTCAGTTTTTCATAAACCTCACGATAACTGTCCGGGCCAGATATGCCTGTGGTGGGATGGGGGCGGTATTGAGGCAAGTTCTCATAGAACTCAGCACGCGTGATGTCCACCCCATCCAGATAACCTTCGTCACCTACATTGATGTAGAGCGGCACGATGCTGATGTCGTATTTATCGATGATGTCTGGGGGCAGGTCGCAGGTGCTGTCTGCCACGATCTTAATGGTCATATTTACCTGCTTCAATTATTTAATTGCTTGCCTTTTCAGAGCAATTTTATCAAATAAAGCATCTTTATTGAGCAGACACCCGCAGGCTGCATTCCGGTGGGTCCGCAAAGGGGTCAATGGATTGCACTTCAACAGTGTAGTTACCCAGGTCGAGGTCCTCGGCAACGGATAGTTCACTGCTATGTTCTTCCCCATCCACTTCCACCATCAACACCACAAAGGGAATTTCGCCGCCTTCGGTGAAGTCACGGCCGATGCTATCCACGCGGATGAGGATATCCGCGTCTGCCACTGTCGCCAACTCTCCCACACTCAGATCAAAGTTCTCCCCCACCTCAGCACGTGAACCACATGCTGCCAACAAGAACACCACAACCAGTAACAAAAAACGTTTCATGTAGATTGCTCCTCAGTCCAACTCTTTAGGTCGCCACAGCCCCAGCAACTTCCCCTCGGTTTCCTCGTCCAATTCAGCCCAGGAGTCGATGGGTAATTGAATATGTGCGACAGTAGCCGTAGGATAACGTTCGTCTTCACCCGTAAAGTAAAGCACGGCATACTCCATACCGGGGTTATGGCCCACCAGCATAGCGCGCTCAACCTCATCCGGTAAGGTGCGTAACATCTCAATGAACACATCCGCTCCGGCGTGGTACAGAGAGCGGTGCTTCTCGATCTCACCCTCATAGCCGGCTGCTTCCGCCACGGCTTGGGCGGTTTTGAAGGCGCGTTTGGCCGTCGATGACAAAATCGCATCCGGCACGAGGTCCAGCTCATGCAGCAGACGGCCCATACGTGGCGCATCGCGCTTGCCACGCGGGTTCAACGGGCGGTCGTGGTCACCCAGGCTCATATCTTTCCAGGAGGATTTAGCGTGGCGTAATAAAAGGAGGGATTTCATTCTGTTTTCTCCTCTGTTGAGCGAGTCCTCCATATGATACCCCCTCCCAACAGGATAACAATACCAATACTGAACAACCAAATCCATCCTCCAGTCTGCAGCTCAGTCTTTTGCTGGGTAATTTCAGTTCTGGTTGCTGTTGGTTCCGCGGGAGCAGTATCCTCCAATGTGGAAGGTGCTACTGGAGTTTCAAGTGTTTTGGTCTGAGTGGAGATGGGAATATTGTTCGCGGGTATATTGGTTGCTGCAATTGTCATTGTAGGAACAAGTGTGGGATCGTAGAAATCAAACACAATCTGAGCCTCCCAAGACACACTAGATAGGTCCTCCTCCCCAGTAATATCTTGCAATCTTTGCAATAGAGGCATTATTTCTGAGCGAGTAGGAAGGGAGGTGTTAATCCCCCAATCGGATTCATTATTATTTATAACAGTACTGATTGCTTGAAAATATAACACCAGAACTTCAACATCATCGGGTGCGAGTGCAGTTGCCGATTTATAAGCCTCAACACCTTCTAGGAACAATTCAGCTTTTTCAGGTTCTATAAATCCATGGAATTCAACAGAAGCCTCAGTACTCGCTGTCCCTAATTCAACCAGTGCACCAACGTCATCGGGGTTTCTGTCAAGTCGTTCTCGAGCTTCAAGTACCTTCTGCCAGAGACCAGGATTAACAATATCTACCTGCCAATTGTCTATATATGTAGGCTCAAGATTTTCAAAACTCCACAGCAATTCTCTCCCGGAGAACTCGGCACCTTCAGGAAAATCAAGTATGTTGTACCGCGTTGCCTGGTAAGGCATGTGTAATATTATCTCGCCCTGCTCGATCGGACCAAACCATCCCGCCCCTGTTTCCAGAACATATCCAATATGGCGATCATAACTTTTTTCAAATGGATACGCCAGTGTGCTATAAGAAACCTTAATGGTTTTTGTTTGATTTGCCGGGAAAGTCACACTGAAAGCAGCCCATTCAAAATTATGTCCATACTCGTTCTCTATTGGGATGCTTTGCCAATCCAATTCTTGATTCCCGATCATCACAACAAAATCACTAATAATGGAATTCCGAAAAGGCGGCCCTAACTGTAGAGGAAATCGAACTACCATTCTTTCTTCTATCGAACTCTGGTTGCGCATTTCGAAAGAGGTTGAAACAAGAACTTCATACCCTCTAATCTTGCAATATTCTTGTTCAGCATAATGTGCATCGCAATCCAAATTTGGAAAGACAGCCTCCTCTCCCGTCAGTTCCAATACGACTTGCTCCGAGACCATTTGCACCATGGTAGCCTCCTCACCAGGAGCAATACTGCTGCCCGGAGGTGGCTCAGGAGGTGCAATATCTGCCCTGGCTTTGGAAATAGGCAGGTTGAACAAAAAGAAAAATACAACAAGGAAATGCAACGTTTTCCCCTTCATACCCCAACCACCCTTCGGGCAAATTACCCTAATCTATCTAACAAACCCTGCACATCTGCCTGCCACACGCCAAACTCGTCCGTTTCCTCCCACAATTCCTTTAGCTCCGAGGCAGCCACCACAGCCCCAACGGCTTTTATGGCACTCGCCGTCAAGTCTTCAGCAGGCTGAGCTTTGTCTTCAAGCCAGGCAGTCACCTCATCCGGCAGTTCCTCAGCAGCTTTGCCTTTCAGCGCGGCGACCACCTCACCTGCAGCCAGGGCACGTGCGCAGTAGTAGGCATCTAGATAATCATCTTCTTGTTCGTCAAACAACTCATCGAAGGTGGCCGACAGGATGGAAAAATCTTCTGCTTCACCCAGTTCGAAGACCCAATCAAGAGCATCGTCGTTCTCAAATGATTTGTAGCCCCAGGCTCCCATAGCTTCCTCCTAAAGCAACTTACCGATCTCTTCTCCTACCTCCCCCACCCCTACGCTTATCACCTCCGCGTCTACCACGCCCGCCACGACCTCTGTCACCACCGCCCTGCTTCCTCTGCTGCTTGGGCTGCGGCTTGCTGATCTCCGACATATCGGGGGCGTCGTGCATCCAGTCATGGTAGCTGTCGTCCAGCAGCATGGCTAACAACTGGCGGCCTGTGTTAGTCTCATTGAGTTCTTCCACCAGCGGCAAAAAGCGTTGCATGCGCTCAGTTTGTAATTTGTCGCGCTCACGCAGCTTGCCTTCCAACTGCCCCACCAAACGCTGGGCCACCAGGGCCTGCACGTCCTCGTCTTGAGGCAAGGGGCGTTCTTCAAATTCAATGCTGTAACGTCCCGCAATGCGATCCAACATCTTCTTCTCGTTGTAAGTTATCAACATGATGGCACTACCCGAGGCACCTGCCCGTCCGGTGCGCCCGGCGCGGTGGATATAAGCTTCCAGGTCATCGGGCGGCTCGAACTGGATCACGTGGGAAAGATCGGGGATATCGATGCCGCGCGCCGCCACGTCCGTTGCCACCAGGAAACGCAGCTTGCCTTCACGCAGGCGCTTCAAGACCTTCTCACGCGCGTTCTGCGACAGGTCGGAACTGAGCTGGTCGGCGTTGTAACCAAAGCGTTGCAAGACCTGCGTGACGTAAAACACGCGGTCCTTGGTATTGCAGAAAATGATCGTCTGGTGCGGGTTCTCCATCTCGATCAGGCGCACCAGGGCGCGGTCTTTGTCCATACCGGGCGTGATGTAATACACGTGGTCAACGTCTTCAACGTGTACCTGGTCGCGGCTCAGGCTCAGGAAACCAGCATCATTAAGGAAACGCTGCGCCAGCCTTTGGATCGGGGCCGGGATGGTGGCCGAGAACATGTAAGCGTTGATGGCCCTGTCCGGCAGGAACTCCTGCACGCGCACCATATCGGGCAGGAAACCCATCGACAGCATGCGGTCCGCCTCATCGAAGATCAACAGTTCCAGGTTATCCAGCTTGAGATTGCGTTTTAGTAAATGGTCGAGCACGCGCCCTGGCGTGCCTACCACCAGATGCGCACCCTTTTTAAAGGCATCCAACTGGGGCTTGTAGCTGACTCCGCCATATACAGCCACGAGGCGCATCCCGGCATCGCCTGCCAGCATCTCGGCCTCAGCAGCCACCTGCTTGGCGAGTTCGCGCGTGGGTACCAGCACCAGCGCCTGGCAGGCATCTTTGCTGAAATCCAGGCGGTCCAGCATAGGCAATATAAAAGCACCCGTTTTGCCGCTACCGGTACGGGCCTGCACCATCAAGTCACGCCGTGCCCCGAAATAGGGAATAGCCTTGCTTTGCACAGGGGTCAAACTGCCCCAGCCGGCGCGTTTGGTGGCGGCACTCTGCTTTTCACTAAGCTCAGCCAATGTTATAGGCGGCAGTGCATCGCTGGGTTCTACGATATCAGTTTGTTGCGTTTCGTCAGTCATATATTTCCATTGTCCAATATTTGATAATTGCAATCTATCTCGTTCAGTCTTCGCCGCGTAACTTACGTCCTTCAGCCTTGAGCTTCTGGAAGAACTCCGAGTCGGCGATCTCGCCCACGTCCTGGGCGCGTTTGGCCTGGTCGATCTCGACTTTAAGCTGCTGCAACTGGCTCTTCAATTCCGCTTCACGTGCCCGGATACCTTCCACCATTTCGAAGAATGTGCCTAAAAAGCGATTGGCACGCTGGCCATCGGGGCTGCCCGCATCGGGCGTATCTGTCTGTACCCCTTTGATCTGTTCTTCCACAAAAGCATAATCACCGTCGGCGATGCGCGTGCTCCACTCGATAGACCGTTCAATGTAAGTCGTGGCAAAGCGCAAACGGTCGATGGCGTTGCGCGTCAGATACACAGCCAGTTCCGGGTGGCGGTTGAGCACATCCAGGAAATCGGTGCTGCTGAGTTTCAGGAGGCTGGCATCACTCAATGCCACCACACCCGCAGAACGCGGTTTCTGGTCGAGGATGGCCATCTCGCCGATCACGCTGCCCGGCCCTACCTCGTTGAGCACCACTTCCTGCCCGTCCGCACCGGGCGCAACCATTTTGGCACGCCCTTCTTGCAAGAGAAAAAGAGCCTCTCCCGGATCACCTTTATGGAACAGGGTCTGGGTCGCCTTCAATGAAACGGCCTGCATTTTATCGAGCAGCTCCACGAGCACCTCATCCGGCAAGTCGGCGAAGAGTTCCAGTTTGCGAAGTTCTTGGGTGCTGGTATTAGTCATAAAAGTTGTCGATCCGTCTAATTAGCCCATCTGTCTAAATAGTCTCTGCCATTCGTGACTATTCAAACCACTAGACTAATAGAACTATACCTTATTTTGGCATTGTATAATATTTGCAATGGATGCGCCCAACGACACCATCTCCCCATTGATCCACCTTGAAGCGCGCCTGCGTAACCTGCTGCCTGCCAAGCTGTACGCCGGAGTGTGGATCAACCCCACCGTCAGGAACCTGACCCGCGTCTTTAACCACCTGCGCACCCTGCAGCGCATCCTCTACGATTACCTACCGCGCCAGGTACTCACCGACCTGCCACTCCCTGGACAAACACGCTTTACATGGGAAGAAGGCACGCTGATGTTCACCGACCTGGCCGGTTTTACCCCGCTATTGGAGGCCAATGCCAGCCACGGCAAGGAGGGCGCACAGGTCTTGCTGGACGTGCTTAACGGCTATTTTGCAGAAATGCTGGGCATCGTCAGCAAAGCAGGTGGCAACCTGCTGGAGTTCACCGGTGATGCCTTGTTGGTCCAGTTCCCCACCGACCGCAAACACAGCGACACCAGCCGTGCCGTGCGCGCCGCCTTGCGCATGCAGCGCGCTATGCAACAATACGAGAAGATCGAGGTGTTGGGTGAGCAGCATTCTCTCGGTATGCGCGTCGGCCTGCACGTCGGCCAATTCCTCACCGCCGACGTTGGCACACCACAGCGCATGGAACACGTCCTACTGGGATCATCCGTGTTGGGCGCTAAACATGCCGAGGGGGCCGGAAAAGTAGAACGCGTCAGCCTCAGCCTCGCAGCACAAGAACGTGTCGCTACTCACTTCAAGTTTGAAGAACATGGCGATGAACACGTGCTGGCCGTGGACAACTTCACCGAAGAACAGCTCGGCGACTATGACATCATCCCCTCCCGCCATCGTCTGCCCAGCCTGATCCTCTTCGATACCAGCAAAGAGGGTCTGGTTCAGGCCATTGCCGACGCCATTGATAAAGTTGAGCCTTTAGCCTCTTATTTGCCACGCGGCGTGCTTAAGCTGCTCGTCGAGAATGCCGCCAACCGCCGGCTACCCCCCGATTTCCCCTTTGCTACAGTGATGTTTATCAACCTGTTGGGATTACCGGACATGCTGGCCGATCAGGACGAAGCATCCGCACAGGAGGTCATCGCCACCTTTTCCCGCGTGGTCTCCCTCATCAACGCCGAGGTTGAAGCGCGCGGCGGTATCATGAAAAAAGTCACCTATCATCACGCTGGGCCGGACATCATGGTCATCTTCGGCGTGCCGGACTCGCACACTAACGACACCTCCCGCGCTGCCCAGGCGGCCCTCTCCATTCGCGAGATCGTGGAAGACCTGGGTGAACTGAGTATTGGCGAACATCACAGCCAGCTTACCTGCCACATCGGCATCGCCAACGGGCGTGTCTTCGCCGCCGAGTTTGGCGAACCGCAGGGCCGTCGCGAATTTAACGTGATGGGTAACGTGGTCAACACCGCCGCCCGCCTGATGGATTTTGCCAAGAGCAACCAGATATTACTTACCGAAGGTGCCCAGGAAGATTTACAGGCTGAGTTCGAATCTAAGAAGTTAGAAGGGGTAACACTAAAAGGACTTTCAACCACCCTGACGCTCTACGAGCTAGGCCAGGCGCGCTAACATTTCCTGCCGCACAGCCTGCGCATCCTCGATATTTTCCCCCACAACTAGATAACCGAAGGATCCCATCTCCAGCGCCGAGGTCAGTGTGAGGATCACGCCGCGTTGCTGCTCATCGATGGGATACAAAAGGCCCTCAAAAGCATTTTCTAGCCCAACCAAGTCAGCAATTCCATTGCTCTTAAGTTTGTTCTGGCTGAAGACCGCCACCTGTTCCAGATAGTCTGGGCCAAAAAGCTGCATGAGGAATTCATGCACGTAAGTGCCGCCCGTCCGCCGTGCGTTGATCTCCACCAGATACAAATGCCCATCATCCCCCACAATGGCGTCCAGGTCAAAATGCCCCACGTAACCCAGAGCCTGCACCTGCGCCGCGATAGTTAAGCCCCAATCTTCAAAGCCTTCATACCAGGCTTCCTCAAACAATTCTTTTCCCAGGATCACACCCGCAAAACGCCCCGAATCCTCAAAGTGCTGGTTGCTCAAATAGGTAATTACGGGTTTGCCATGATCCATAGCAGGCACATAGAACTCCAGTGATGGCGAGACAGCATCCCGTGAGGGGATGATCTCCTCAACCACATATAGGTCTTCCTGCATGAAGGCATTGCGCTGCAAAATCCCAAGGATATCTTCGGCAGCTTGCAATTCTTCAAGAGACAAGAATAGGTTCCCCACCCCACTACCGCCCTGGTTGGCCTTGACCACACAACCTTTGCCCTCCGCTTTGAACCACTTGGCTGCCTCGGCGGCCTGTTTCACGTTGTGGCAGATGAAGCCAAAAGGCAATACATCTTCGGCATCCAACCACTGGTGTACCAGCACACGAAAACCCACCTTGGAGTCCAGATAATCTTTCAACCACAGATTCTCCGGAGTCGGGCTTTCCGGCAGGCAGATGTTCAAGCCATATTCGGTTTCAAGTGTATGAGACAATTGCAGGAACTCGGGCGTGGAGGCATAGGGCACCAGCGCCAGTTTTTTTTCAGGCCCGGCATGGGCCAGCAGGCGCTCTAACAGCTCCCCATCATTCAATATGTCCTGGCTTAATAAGAAACTGGGCTTGTCAGGGTAAAGACAGTGCGTATCTACATAGCCCCACCGCTCGCTCAATCGCTCAGCATCACCAATCGGTGATGTGGAGATAAGCAATTTCTCGCGCCCCAGCCACCATAAGCCGTGGTCGCCGTTAAAACGCCGGTCCCAGATGGTGGCGTCGTCGCCGGTGCGGCTGAGGAAACCGTGAAAAGTCTCTAGATAATTATGGACAACCAGCGTGGGTATAGCCTGGCTGTCTTCGGGCCATGGAGACAATTGCGCCGCCTGTCTATTCGTCCTGGTCGCGTTCCTGACGCAATTTGGCAGCGCGCGATTGCAATTCACGGAAGAAATCGGTTTCCACGATCTCATCCACCTGTTCGCTTTGCTGGCCTTTATCAATCTCAATACGCAGCTCGGCTACCTGTCGCAACAGCTTTTGCTCGCGCTCGTAGACCTTTTCCACCATGATGTCGAACACATCCGCCAACCGCCCGATCTCATCCCGGAAGCGCTGCGCACCGATCTCCGACAGGTCCTGCTCATAATCGCCCTCGCCGATAAGCTCTGCCGCATCGGTAAGCTGCGCAATGGGGCGTGTGAATATCTGCGAGAAAGCAAATACTAGAATAAATAAGATTGCATAGGTTATCAAGAAAGCTGTAAGCATCTGGCTGAGAATTGATTGGCGCACGTTGTCCACATATTCCGCCCGGAAGTCCACACCCACCGCCGCCACGATTTCTCCCTGATCATTCATCACAGGCGCATAAGCCGAGACCCAGCGCCCAAAGCTATCGGTGTAAGTATCAAATTCGCCCTGATCGTTTAAGCGGAAGGTGAGTTCATCGAGGCCACGGATAAGTGAACCTGTACTGGTATACGGCTCCATAAAACTGGCGGAACGGTCGTCATCGTAGCGCGCCCACAGGTCAGCCACGAAAAAGACTTCGTTTTCACCTTCGCCACGAATGTACACGTAAGGCCAGGCGCGCGGCTCGATCTGATGCACCACTTCCAGCCAATCCAGTTGGTTATTGAAACGCTGATCGTCCGAATAGCCCGCGTCGTTAGGCACGCCATCCGCTGCTAAGGCCAGCAACTCTTCATGATTCACGCCCTCCACCGCTGCCTGCACCGTGTCGCTCAGGTCTTCCTGAATGCGCCCCAGAGCCAGATTAGTGGCAGTAGTGAAGAACCAGTAGAAGGCTGCCGCAAATACCACGCTGAACAGCACCGTGAAGCCGATCAGCAGTTTCCAGCGTAAGCTAAAGAAAGAAGACCTCTTTACGTCCCCGTTGTCTGTAGTGCTCAGGTTATTCTCGGCCATAGGGAACTACTCCTAAATAATTGCATCAAGACTCAAGTTTCTTCAATAGGACAGAATCGGTGCGGCGTTGGCGGCGCTTGAGACGCCAGCTCAACAGGCTGCTTTCATAAACCGACCGCAGGCGCAGGATGGCCCAGAAGGCCCCGATAGAGGCCAGCACGGCCACTGCCAGGTAAACGATGCTCATATCCCGGTTCTGTACCAATCCGATAATGACGATGGCTCCGGCCACAACACAGGCCAGCATGGTGCCGACTGAAGGCAAGTAACTTTCCATCATAGTGCTTACACGCCCGCGCCGTTCTTCAGGCACCAGGCCCTGGAAGGACTTGCGTCCAGATTCATCCACGGTGTCGCGCACCAGTTTGACCGTCACCATAGCGATGACCGCCATCGAAAGTCCCGGCAACAGGATCATACCGATTGCCCCGATCAATGCAGCTGCGGGGAAGATGAAGAATGTATTTTTTAACTCCATGGCCGTGATCATGCGACTGGTGATGAAGGCCTGGATGCCCAATGCCACCACGGTCACACCCAGACGGTACAGGCTGAAGAATTGTTGGTAACTGGCCTGCGTGGTGAAGATGGCATCACTCACTACCAGGAAGCGGAATTCGATGATCGTATCGGCCACAGCCAAAAAGAGAATGGCGTACATCATGAAGCGGAAAGAAGGCACGTCCGTCATGAAATCCCAGCCTTCTCTTAAGGTTTTTCTTATAGGTTCGCTTTGCTGCACCGTTTTGCGAATATCGACATTGCGCAAGCCCATTGTGATGAGCACATAGGCCACCAGATAGATCACAATATTGATCAGCAAAATTTCTTCAAGGGGAATGCCCAGTGCCAAAAAGATCGAGGGGGAGATCGCCGCGATGCCAATACCCAACAGTTTGCCCACAAAATTCCAACTCGAGATCACCGGGAAGAGGCGTTTGCTCTGGTCAAGCTTAAAGATGTCATTGGCCAGTACCCAGAAGATCAGCGGATAGAGTACATATTGCTGTTCAGCGATCAGGTACATCAGAGAATAATTCAGCCAATCCGGTGCGCCGATCCAGAACATAACCCGCAGGACCAGGAAGATCACGGCAAAGGCCAATGTTGCCCAACGTATCAGTTTGACTCGGTCAAAACGGTCCACGATCAGGCTTTGCAATCCACCCAGCAGCATGATCAAGGCATAATCGATGAACAGGATCAGCAGAATCTGGTTGACACCACCTGCATTGAGGAAACCGCTGACAGAAACAATCCCCGCGATTTGCATTGCTATAGAGTTGATTAGCAATACAAAACCCAGCACGAAGACCAAAGACCCCTCCCCGGACTGGATGCGCAGTAGCCGCATAAGAGCTTGTCTCATAAGCAGTGAGTTTTCTCCTCAAGACCTCTTTATTTAGTCGTTCTTAGGCCAGTAAACGGTCTGCCAGTTTCTGAAGTTCCTGCGTCACCGGATGATCGGGGTATTCCAATGCAAATATGCCCGCACTCGCTAATACCATCAACTCATCGGCATGCGGCATCAACGCAGCCACTTCAGTATTATAGGTTTTCCCGATGGTCGCTTTGACTTCTTCAAAATCAAAAACTGCAGGCACTTTATTGACCGCCATCAGCAATTCCGCTACTTCCAACTTACGTGCCACTTCCACGGTCACACTCGTTCCCAGGTAGTCTTGCTGGTCGGGGCGCAAGATAAGCAGAACAATGTCCGAAATGGCAATGGACAATAGCGTTTCCTCGTTCAGGCCCGGATGGGTGTCGATCAATAGGGCGTCCAGTTCCAGCTTCTTGATCAGTTCCTGAAAACCGGAGTCCAAAAGCCCTACGTCATAACCTTCGCGTAACACGCGTGCAATTTCACCCGCGTTCAGGCTGGAAGGAATCAGGAAGACTTTGCCATCAACAGGAGTCTTGAGGTTGCCGGTCACGTCATAGGCTGCGTCCGAGATGGAACACTGCCCCCACAGATAATCATTGAGGGAGTTTTTCATGTCGGACTGCTCAAGGCCAAACAGCGTATTGATGCCTGGTGATTGGATGTCTGTATCCACTACACCCACGCGCAGGCCCCTTTGTGCCAGCAGGGTTACCAGGTTGGCGGTAGTATTCGACTTGCCTGTACCACCGCGATAAGAATGTATGGAAATGATCTTTGCCATGAATGCTTGCTCCTCTCAGGTTATGCACTCTTCCAAAGAGTAATATTAACTAATTGTAGTTTATCGCTTTAATCCTGACTACGCTCGTGGGTTTGCTGCCAACTACGCGGCTCGATGGTGCGCTTTTTCCCCGCCAGCAAACCCGCCACGCCCTGTTGTTTATTTTCGCGTTGGCGTGCCTGGCAGGCTTCACAGGTTTCCGGGTCGTGAGACTCGTATTCATCGGCCTGGGTATAGGTGCTGATAAAGCCTTCGTAGTTGCGCACCACCACCTTGTCCTCCGACATGCTCATCAAATAATTGGGCAGGATGGGCACTTTGCCACCGCCGCCCGGCGCATCTATCACGTAAGTTGGGATGGCATAACCCGAGGTGTGCCCACGCAAGGCTTCCATGATCTCAATACCTTTGGCCACCGGCGTACGGAAATGACCTGCACCCTGCACCAGATCACACTGGTACAGATAATAGGGACGCACGCGATTGCGCACGAGGGTATGCACCATATCCAGGATGATATTGGGGCAGTCATTGATACCCGCCATCAACACCGACTGTGAACCCAACGGGAAACCGGCATCGGCCAGTTTAGCAACTGCTTGCACAACATCTGGCGCCATTTCTTTGGCGTGGTTTATGTTCAAATGTATCCACAAGGGTTGGTGGCGGCGCAGCATGTCCACGAGTTCATCCGTGATACGCTGGGGTAGGAACATAGGTACTTTGGTATTCAGTCTCACGATCTCGACATGGGAAATGTCATTCAGACGCGTCAGCAAATTATCCAGTATTTTGGCAGGCAAAATCAGTGGGTCACCCCCCGATAACAGCACATCGCGGATCTGCGGGTTGGCTTCAATATAGGCGATCTGCCGTTCATAGTCATGGGAACCAAAATTCTCTGCAGGGTCGCCCACGATACGGCTGCGTGTGCAGAAGCGGCAGTAGCTAGCACATTGTGTTGTGGTCATCATCAACACACGATCCGGATAACGGTGCACCAGCCCCGGTACAGGCGAATGCTGGTCTTCCGCTAATGAATCGACCATCTGTGCATCAAAGGAGACCAACTCTTGCCCCAGGGGCATCACCTGTCTGCGAATCGGGCACTGGGGGTCATCCGGGTCCATCAGGCTGGCGTAGTAAGGCGTCACATCCACCCGGAAGGCGCCAGGAGCCGACAAGCCTGCGATCTCATCTTCTGTTAGATTGAGGATGGGTGAGAAATCCTCCACGGTATTCAAGCGGTGGCTCAACTGCCAGCGCCAGTCATTCCACTTCTCCATAGGAACATCTTCCCAGGGAGTTGGCGGCGTTACCAGACGATGCTCTTCATTTAATGCAGTATCTATTTTCGTGGTCATTCTTGCTTCTCAAGTGTTATAAGAAATTCACAATGGATATACAATTAGTTGAGAGAGTTAAGCTAAAAGGGTCGCCAACCGAAAGTATAATAGACAATCACATACAAAAAGATTGCATTTACGTAAGACCCTTTTTGGAATTATTTATCGACCAACTATGCAGACACGATACGAAAACGTAGATTACACGAAACTGAGCGATGAAGAACTTGTAAAACATGCTCAGCAAGGTGCCCTGGATGCCTTTTCTACTTTATATGAAAGGCATCTGAACAGTGTCTACAAACGCGTGTGGTATGGTGTGCCCGAGCAAGATGTTGAGGATGTCACCCAGGAGGTCTTCATTGCGGCCATGAAATCGCTGAAGAGTTTCCGGGGCGACGCCAAATTCACTACCTGGCTGCGCACACTGACTACCCGTAAAGTAGCAGACTACTACCGGCGCACACGCCGGAAAAGCGCCGATTTATCGGCAGAAATGGAATTGAAAGAAGAACACGAAAACCTCCCTGTCCAGGAAAGCGGCCTGAGCACCGTTGAGCGGATTCACTTACAAGATGCCCTCAATCAGGTGCCGGAACATTACCGCGAGGTGGTTCTGTTGCGTTTTGCAGAAGGTTTGAGCTTCAAGGAGATCGCCCAGGTTCAGGGCAATTCATTGGAAGCCACCAAATCCCTCTTCCGGCGTGCTATTGCAGCCCTGAAGACACAGGTCGGAGAAAGCCATGCCTGAAGATCGCAACCCCGAAAACGAGCAGGTCGACAAAGAACTGGCTGATTATACAGACAGGCTCATAGACGAGAATCAGGTCACTGACGATGAACCGGCTGGTCTGGGCCGTACTGTGGAGCAACTTTGGGCCATGAGCAAAGACAGCACACCCACCCCAGATACAAGAAAGCGTATTCATTCCGCCATTCAAGATGAATGGCGTCAAACCTATGGGGAAGATGCCACACGATCAATCTGGCAACGTGTTGTCGCTTTCTTCATACCCCCAGAAAATGAGTGGCGCTCACGACAGAAAATTCAACGTGTGGCCGTTACCCGTATCGCCGTGGCGGCAGTTATGGTGCTGGCCGTTGGATTAGCCATCACTGGCGGGGGCGACTCATCCACTGGAACAGCCGGTAATGGCGGCGTTCTGCCCTGGATAATCACTGGTGTGGTCGTCGTCGCAGGATTCCTGTGGTTGTGGATCACCCGCGAGGATTAGAGGCTAAACGTCTATGGCTTTGATTGCCTACGCAATAGCCGCCCTGATCCCGCTCCTCGTCCTCTACATCATCTATTCCTTAGATCTATACCGCACCGGGACTTTCCGTTATACATTGCTCAGTTTCCTGTGGGGTAGCCTGGCCTTTCTGCTTGCCAGCAGCATCAACCGCTACCTGATCGGCAACGGCGTCCTGGAGCGCCTTACCGTGGTGCAGTTCACTGCGCCCATCATGGAAGAGTTGCTCAAGGCCCTGGTGCTCATTTACCTGGTGCGCCGCCCCAAATTCACCTATTTTGTGGATGGGGCCATCTATGGCTTTGCCATTGGCATCGGTTTTGCCATCTTTGAGAATTTTGAGTATATCAACACCGCCTCCGCGGCGGCATTGGGCACTGCCATTGGCCGCGTAATTTCCACCAACCTGATCCACGCCACAGCCAGCGCCATCATCGGCATCGCCTTTGGTCTGGCGCGCTTCCACCGTACAGCCGGGCGCGGCTTGGTCATCGCCCTCGGATTTGTAATTGGCATGGCCTTACACATCGGCTTTAACAACCTCGTCACACGCGTAGAAAGCGGTCCATTGCTGCTCTACGCCGGGGCTGTAGGTATCGCCGGCCTGCTGCTTATTGCCTGGGCCATTCGCCGCGGTCTGACTGAAGAAAAAGTCTGGATCGAGGAAACACTGGGCGAGGCCGACCGCGTCACGACCGGCGAGGCTGCTGTAGTCCATCGCCTCAATGATCTTGAACTGATTTTGGCACCTCTGGCCCAACGCTTCGGGCCACACAAAGCCAGCCAGATAGAAGCCTTTTTGACGTTGCAGGCCCGCCTGGGCATCATGCGGAAAACCCTTGATAAATTGCAGGACGAAAAGACCATCACCGCCGTGCAGACCGAAATGGATACCGTGCGGGAGGAAATGGACGCTGCCCGTCAGGAAGTTGGCACCTATGCCATGATGTATTTGCGTAGCATCTTCCCCGCAGATGACAGCCCATTGTGGAGCAGCCTGGAAAACAGTATCTCTGAAAACAAATCTTCTGGAAAATTGTGGGGTACACTCGAAAGCCAGATGAGCGAACGCAAAGCTACTGAGAGTTCCCAGGCATAATCATGTTCGAAGGCCTCAAAGACCTCGGTTCCCCCTCCGGTTCTCAAGAAGAGCAAGCCATCAAGACCTTGAAACGCTCGGCCTGGTTCAAAGACCTACCGGACGACGTGGCTGCCGATTTGGCTGCCAAGGTCACGCTACTTGAATTTGAAGAGAATACGGCTCTGCTGCATAAAGGCGACGAGGGCGACTCGGTCTTCATTATCAAGGATGGTTGGGTCAAGCTGGTCATTGACGAAGAAAAAGAAGAGGACGTAGTGCTCAACCATCTGGGCCCGGGCGAGTTCATCGGCGAACTGTCCTTGATCGACCAGCGCCCGCGTGAGGCCTCGGTGATAGCCATCACGGCCGTAGATGCTTTTGAGTTGAAGCGCACCGATTTCCTGGACCTGCTTCACGCTTATCCCCAGTTGGCCCTATACGTGATCCACAATATCTCCGACCGTATGCGCTTCTCGCTCAATTTTGTAGAGCAGGCCATCCACTGGAGCTATCGCATTGCCGAGGGCGATTACAGTGAAGCCCTGGCAGAGATCAACAAGATCCAGAACACTCAGATCATCGACAACCAGCGCACCCAGGAAGCACGTATTAACCGTTTTTTGGCCGCCTTTTTCCGCATGGCCGAGGGCATCAAGGCGCGCGAGGATAAACTGGTCGAGCAGCTTTACGAAATCACAGTGCAGATCGACCAGGCCCAGCGCGATAAAAAGCTGGATACGCTCACCCGCAGTGAGTTCTTCCAGGAGTTAAAGGAAGAAGCCCAACGAGTGCGCAAGGAACGTCAGAATAAACAGCAAGACGAAGTGGAGTCATAACATCGATGGGTAAGATCATTTCTATTCACTCCTTCCGGGGCGGCACGGGCAAGTCCAATTTGACCGCCAACCTCGCTGCTCAATTTGCCCTGGCAGGCAAACGCGTCGGCGTGGTCGATTCGGATATCCAATCACCCGGCATCCACGTGCTCTTTGGCCTTGATGAAGCCAAAATGGGCCACACGCTTAACGAGTTTCTGCGCGACGAGTGCAGCATTGAAGACGTGGCCTTTAATATCGGCGACAACACACTTGACGCCCCCGGACGCAACCAGCTGGAGGGCAAAGACATGTGGTTGATCCCCTCCAGCATCAAGGGCAGCGAGATCAGCAAGATCGTGCGCGACAGCTACGACCCCAACAAGCTCAACGAGGGTTTGCAAAACATCCAGAAAGACCTCAACCTCGACTACCTGTTCATCGATACGCACCCCGGCCTCAATGAAGAAACCTTGCTTTCCATCACCATTTCGGATTTGCTGGTGATCATCCTACGGCCCGACCAACAGGATTTTCAGGGTACAGCTGTGACAGTGGATATCGGCCGTTTGCTAGACGTGCCCCAACTTTATTTAGTGGTGAATAAGGCGCTCTCAAAATATGATTTCGGGCAGATGACCGAAGAGATCTCCGGGGTGTTTGCGAGTCCGGTGGCCGGCGTACTGCCCCTCTCCGAAGACCTGGTAGATAATGCCAGTGCCGACATCTTTTCCCTAATGCAGCCCGAACATGGCTGGTCGCAGGGAGTACAGAAAATCAGCCAGACTCTGCTGGGGTTGGAGTAAGCAATGGAATGCTGGGAATGCGATAAACCGGCCAAGGCTGCCTGTGCTTTCTGTGGCCGTTTTGTGTGTAAGGAACATGCGGGGAAACGGCCCAACATCCTGGCAATGTACCTGGGGGCTAAGGAAACGCCCAAGTTAATTCCGGTAGCGGATGCCATCTGGTGCGGGATTTGCGATCCGCAAGACCCTGTGCCGATGCCGGAGTTGTTTTAGCGTGGAGTTATTGGTATGAGTGGATTATTTGACCGCCTTGAAGGCGAACTAGAAAAAAGAGAGAAAGAGCAGGGCATCACGCCGCTGGATCTGGTAGACCTTCCAGTGGCACTGCGCAAGATCATGCGCTTGATGTTGCGTGAGTTGCAGATGAATCTGCCGGAACTGCACACGGCCACCCAAAATATTGAAGAGACCAAAGGCATTAGCAAGGCGGAGTTGCAAAGCCTGCTGGATAAATTGCTGGACCAGGGTTGGTTAATTCAGTTGGGGGAGGAGGAAGCGCCACGCTATAAGGTCAACTTGCGGCGCAAACGCAGCAGTAAATTAGGTGACAGTATTTGGAGCAGGCTGGGGGATAAAATGGATGCACGTGACGTAGATGAATAGCATCTACTTATGGGGTTGCTACGCAAACTCCAGCCACTTAATGTTAGGAAATTATTTGCGAAATTAGTGGAAGCGCACATAAAAAGCTGTATTTGCGAAAAACGTGTATTTCCCTGACCTGCACCCAATATATGTACCACTGATTATGAGACTTTCATAGATTGAAGGATAGGGGATTGTGGGAAAAAAGCCTCTGGGACGGGTGGACGATAGCCCAGAGCACTGTGGGGCCGGGAGTGAT
>JABFGG010000008.1 GCA_013112575.1 Chloroflexota bacterium
ATCACTCCCGGCCCCACAGTGCTCTGGGCTATCGTCCACCCGTCCCAGAGGCTTTTTTCCCACAATCCCCTATCCTTCAATCTATGAAAGTCTCATAATCAGTGGTACATATATTGGGTGCAGGTCAGTTCAAGATCTTTCGTTTCGCTATAGTGACGATGGGCCATGGATCTTGAATGACATGTCTTTGTTCATTCCTGCTGGTAAATGCTTAGCATTAATAGGTTTGAATGGTATTGGGAAGTCCACTTTCGTCAAGTTAATAACTCGCTTGTATGACCAACAGAAGGGAAGTATTAAGTGGGATGGCATAGATATTCGCGAATTTGATCCAATTCAGTTCCGTGAGCACTTGGGAGTTATTTTTCAAGATTTTATGCGCTATGAACTGACCGTTCAAGAAAATATAGGGCTTGGCAACTTGCAATCATTGAATGACATGAATCATATAAAAGAAGCAGCGGAGCACGCAAAAATTAATGAAAAGATCTCACAGTTACCCTCTGGCTATCAATCAATCTTGAGTCGGTGGATGGCAAAAAATGATGAAGGTGTAGAATTCTCTGGTGGGGAATGGCAAAAAATAGCCCTGGCAAGAATGTTTATGCGCAATGCTGATCTGTGGTTGGTTGATGAGCCTACAGCAGCACTAGATGCAAAAGCCGAGTATGACCTCTATAGGAGTTTTACTCAGCTATTCTCAAAGAAAACCACCGTTCTAATTTCACACCGGTTCAGCACTGTGAGAGTGGCGGATCTTATTGCAGTTCTGGCTGATGGCAAAGTTGTTGAATATGGTTCCCATAATGAACTGCTTGATCAAAAAGGAGAATATGAAGAGCTATTTCGCCTGCAGACCAAGCAAAATCAGTTCTCACATACATAACACGCAGTTGATTTTTAGGAGAGCAAATGGAAATGGACACTGATCTAGCGCTAATGATACTTAGTTTCTTCCGAGTGATCATCTTTATCGTATTTTTATTGTCATCTTTGGGAAAAATTCAATCCTTCTCCGCATTTCAGGAATCGATTGAAGACATGCAAATTCTACCGAGTAGGGCAACTATCCTAGCAGCTTTTCTAGTTATTGGAAGTGAATTGATGATTGTAATTCTGATGTTGACCCCCAGACCTATTGTTTTGTTTGGTTTCCTTTTAGCGGGAGTTCTGCTGACAGTGTTTATATTTGTTTTAATCTCAGTGTTGCGAAGGAACTTACCGGTATCATGCAATTGCTTTGGAGCAAACAACGAGAAAGTATCTAAGGCTGATATTTTTCGAAATGTGATTTTTTTGACTTGCGCAATTGTTGGTGGCAGCCTAGTGGCATTTTTCCCTGTTGCTCAGAATATGGAATTTGCCATAAGAGCTTTGCTTATTACTTCTTTTCCTGCAGCGATTTTTACGCTTATTTGTCTGAATCTGAAGACATTTTCATTTATCATTGTAAATACAACCTAGTTGGATTTCCATGATTGTTTTTTTTTATGGGGAGCGGTAGCTATCATTGGCGGCATTCTGGCAATCCGAAACTCCTTCTATATTGTTGTTGTCAATGGTGTCAGCATGTCACCGACCCTTGAGTGCGGTGATCGTGTTCTTGTATTTCGGTATTGGCCAAAGAAGCTTGTTCGTCCGGGTCAGATTGTTGTAGTACAGAGGCCAACCTATATTCTCGATGCAAATGACACAATTAATCTTCAAAACACACCAATAATTAAACGAGTTTTGGGAACCGCAGGGGATACAATAACAACATATTTCTATGATTTGCCCTTTCCTGAACGCTCAAATCAGATCGCAGCTTACGATGATGAGGGCAAACGAGTCTGGAAAGTTCCAACAGGACATATATTTATAAAAGGGGATTCGATCGGTACTGACTCTTTGACCTGGGGGCCGGTTCCGTTAAGTCAAATGTTTGGGGTAGTTATAACGGACTTAAATGCGCAGTAGGCGATTAGTTGTTTTTTGTCAGACCGAGATTTATGGCCCACACGATAAGGTCTGCTCTATTATGGATCTCGACTTTTGCATAAATATTGGCCAAGTGGTTTTTTACTGTTCCAACGGTAATAAACAATTCCCCAGCAATTATTTCATTGCTTAGTCCCTCAGCTACAAGGATGAGAACTTCATGCTCTCGCTTGGTCAAAGAATATTGATCTCGCAAATTATGCATTGTACGATTGAGAAGCATTGGTGAGACCTTTGGCGAAATCCAAATTGAACCATTTGCAACGGTTCTGATGGCTTCTAATAAGTTTTCCAGGCTGTCAGCCTTGTGAACAAAACCTCTGCCTCCAAATTCTAGAAGTGGAAGCACTGCATCCTCGTGAGTTTGCCAGCTACACCCTACAAGCAAGGTGGGTTCTGTTAGGTTGGTGAGATTGACTAGGAATTCACTGAGTTCTGAAGGGGGCAAATCCAATCCCAGTAAAACAATATCAGGATCGAGAGAACTGATCTCATCCAGAGCTTTTGATTTTGAATTGGCGCTACCAACAATATGAATGTTGGTGACACTTTTTAGAGACTGCTGCAACCCACCAATAAATATCTCGGAACTGTCTACAACATACAAGTCAACCATAATACTAAATCCCAATAATGTTTTTTCAAACGATAATGTGCTAGAAGCGCAGATTAGTCGATAAAAGGTGTTAGTACCGTTGCTGTTGCACTCATTCAGACTAAAACCATAAAGTTTAGCATTCCATGTATTTGGGAAATTCATTAGTGAGTGCGCAACGTCGTATGCGTTTACCTCCCCCAGATTGTTGGTGTAAGCAAATTTCCCTATTAGCACTAATAATATATAGTCAACGATGTTCAATACAAAGTGTCATTTGCCATATCCCTTATGGGCGGAATGTCCCAAACTCACTTGTACCAAAATTGTTCTGTAGACAAATGTATGAGTTGAACAAATCCTTAGATCAATAAAGCATGAAGAATGTAGATGCAATAGATTGATTACAACATACAAAGTACCTTAGGGAGTTTTGGAATCATCCCCTCATTCTCAATTAGATATATGGGCCACCATTCCTGGTGCAACCCGTGTAGAAATTGTTGAAGTAGTAGACGTTATAGAACCATTTCCCCTTAAAACCAGCACCTTGTGGACACAATAGAAGCAATATTTAGGAATTCCCGAACACATCGAGGGACTCAACCCCCAACCTACTGATTCGAAGCCAGACGATCAAGCCACCCTTCCTGGTGCAACCGTGGTGCAACGAGTATAGACTACATAGATTTTATAGACGGAATCTGGCCAATATCGCCCCAATTCTAGTAGTTTTTGAGATTGGATAGTCTACGTAGACACAATAGACACTAAGCTCAATGACTCTGGAACAGAAAGTCATGGTTCGAATCCATGTCCCTCAGCCTAAAACACCCCCATATGTGGGGTGTTTTGCTAGTTCGGTGGTGATAATCGGAAATCTTCAAGTCCTGTCGTGTATAATTTTTAAAACTTGAAAGTCGTTGGAAAAAATAAAGGCTATTTTTATTAAAAAACTACGGAGTATCCAAGGATGGATGGGGCTATTATTCCTTGCCTTCGTATTACTTGTCACTTTGTCAGTAGGTATGACCTTTTGGGGAATAGAAGCCCAAAAACAGGACGCGGTCATTATCAATCTCGCAGGCCGCCAGCGCATGTTGGTCCAACAAATGACGCGTTTAGCCGGCGACCTGTCAACTGGCGAATTTGAACAGACATCGATCGGGCTCCGGGATGCCATCCGCACCTTTGAAGACACATTGGTAGCCTTTGAACGAGGTGGACCGGCCCCATACTCACCTGGCGAAACGATTAATGTTTCCGCAAGTAGCTCAATGGCAATTCAAACCCAACTCGTTTTGGTACGCAATACCTGGGAAGATTATCTAACCGCCTTAGATCTTTTGACTTCTACTGAGCAAGATGCACTTGATTTCGCAACCGCGCTTCAACAGGTTGAGGCCATCGCTCCTTTGCTGATCACTGAGGCGGACAATGCCGTTCACCTTTACGAGGTCACCGCTACCCAAAAAGTCAATCGCCTCCGTACAGTACAGATCGGCTTTTTTGTAAGCGCGCTCATTTTGCTTGCTCTTGGTGCCTGGCTAACGCGTAAAGCCATGCTTGAACCTTTAGGAGCCTTAAGGCAAGCTGCCGAGCGTATCGGGACTGGCGACATAGAAACACCTGTCCAGGTAGAAGGACTCCAGGAGACAGAAGTTCTCAGCCAAACACTTGAGTCCATGCGCGACCAGTTGAAAGTGTCTCAAGAACGGTCAGAGGCATGGACAAAAACACTTGAAGACCGCGTAAACCAACGAACCCGCGAGTTGGAAGCACTATATGAAGTCAGCCGGGATATTTCTTCCAGGCTCGACGTCCAGGAAGTATTAGGATCGGTGACAGAAAAAGCGCAGGAACTATTAGAAGCAGAGAGCGCTACCTTGTGCATGTTAGATGGCAGTGCCCGCTTCCTCAGCGTGGGGGCCCACAGTGGCCCTTCAGATGCTGTGGTTGAACATCAGATGAAGTCAAACTCACCATTAGCTCTCCAGGTGCTTTCTGGCGATTCAGCCACGGCATGCGAACATGGGGAGTGTGGGGGCTTTTGTCAGGTCCTGGCGCCCACTTTTCGAAACAGTCAACTGGCAGCCCCGCTGCGCGTTGGCAACCGCGTGATCGGGGCTTTATGTGTGGGGAGTTCTGAAGCCGATGCATTCTCTGAAGAAGCAAGGCTGCTTTTAACCAAACTGGCCAATTCGGCTGCCATTGCCTTAGAAAACGCACGCCTATATGCACAGGCCGAACGCGTTGCAGCGTTAGAAGAACGGCACCGCATCGCTGCCGATATGCATGATGGGCTTGGGCAGACCTTGAGTTACCTGGGACTCAGTGTGGATAAGATCAGTGACAGTGTTGAGAACGATCAGGATTCAGACGCGATCTCCCGCCTGGAGAAAACACGTCAGATCATTGACCAGGCTACAGAGGATGTGCGCAACGCCATCACTACGCTGATCGAAGAACCGCCATCGCCGCGCAGTCTCCAAAAGCGTCTGGACGCGTTGGCCAATGACTTTACCAAACGCAATGGCAGTAAATTCCAGTACTCATCAGAAATTGAACAACCCTTACGATTGGAAAATGACACCACAGAGCAAATCCTGCGCGTGGTGGGAGAAGCTATGTTAAACGCCCACCAGCATTCAGATGGATCAAGCATTGATATATGCTTGGTGCAGCACAATGGCGATTATGTTGTCACAATTGAAGATAACGGCAATGGTTTTGACCCTACAATCACCCCCAATGATGGCCGTCAGCACTTTGGATTACAGATCATGCAGGCGCGTGCCAAACGATTGGGTGGGAAATTAAATGTGAATTCCATTCCAGGTGAAGGTACTCAGGTAGTGTTGAAATGGCCCTCTGACTCACCAATAAAGATTGGGGGCGCATGAAGCCAGCACGTGTTCTATTAGCTGACGACCATATCCTTTTCCGAGAGGGTCTTGCCGGAATCATTGCCGAACAACCCGATATGGAAGTTGTGGGCGAAGCCAATGATGGCCTTGAGGCCATTGTCAAATCACAGGAGCTTGAACCGGACCTGATCCTGATGGACGTGCAAATGCCAACTTGTGATGGCATTGAAGCCACGCTGCGCATCAAAAATGAAATGCCAGGAGTAACCATCGTCATGCTGACCGTTCGTGATGATGACGAGAAATTGTTCCAGGCGCTTAAGTATGGAGCACAAGGATACCTGCTCAAGAATATCCGCTCGCGAGAGATGCTTCAGATGTTACGCGGGGCGTTGGAGGGAGAAGCGGCCATTTCCCCCGAACTGGCCGGGCGTTTGCTTGAAGAGTTTCGCAGATTAAGCAAACAGACTTTCGCCGATATCGAAGTTGATTTGGAAACCCTTACCGACCGCGAGCAGGAAGTGCTGCAATTGGTGGTGAGCAAGTACGCAGATAAAGATATTGCCGAAAAGCTGCGCATCAGTCTGCACACCGTCAAGAGCCATATTCGCAATATCCTTGCCAAATTGCAGGTTAATAACCGCCGGGAAGCGGCCCGGCTGGCCCGCCAAAAGGGATGGTGGTAGGGTCTAAAAAGAACTAGTTCTTGTGCCAAAAAGAGCGATTGAAAAATCGCTCTTTTTTCATTCCTCTGAGAGGGATAGATGGATTCAACAAATAGGGCCTACCTGCTAATCTTATAACCAGACTGAACTCGTCCAATATCGCGGGAGGCTGCGTGTCACCAGAACGTTACCCGGTCATCGTTCCAGATCAGGTCTATTACCGTCAAATGGTAAAGTGCCAGGCGGCCTGTCCGGTACTGACAGATGCGCGAGGCTACGTGACAGCAGTAGCACAGGGGAATATTGAATTAGGTTACCAGATCGCCCGAGACCCAAATCCCCTATCAACAATCTGCGGCCGAATTTGCGGAGCCCCCTGTGAGGTGGCCTGTCGCCGCGGGTCAATTGGGCCAGATCATGAACCGGTTGCAATTCGCCCCCTGAAGCGTGTGGTCACAGAACAATACGGCCCCGAAGCTTTTTTGCGCTTACCCGGCACTATTGAAGTACCCGTTATCCAGAACAATGGCGTACAGCCTGTTTCAGGCCAGGATTTCTCAACTGGCCCCTGGTCCCGCCACACGCTTGAGGTGCTAGCTGCCCAGCCCAGTCGGGTACTGGGCAGTGTTGCCGTGATCGGGGCGGGGCCATCGAGTTTGGCAACCGCCCATGATCTCGCTGTATTGGGTCACAGAGTAGAGATATTTGAAGCAGGTCCCAAGTCCGGCGGCATGATCCGCTATGGTGTTCCTATTTACCGCATGGATTGGGAGGCGATGGACAGCGAAGTGCAGGCCATCGTTGACCTCGGAGTAAATATCCATTATGACACCCGTATTGGGGAGACGATCACGCTGGAAGAGCTACGCAAAGACTTTGATGCCGTATTCCTGGGCATAGGTTTGATGCAGGGGCGCAAATTGAATGTGGAAGGCTCAGACCTGGATGGCGTGGTCCCTGCCGTTGACATGTTGCTCAATTACAACCTGGGTTACCAGGTCCAGCTAGGCAAGCGTGTTGTGGTCGTGGGCGGTGGAGATGTGGCCATGGATGCTGCTCGCACGGCCTTGCGACTGGGCATGGCTTCTCAAGAACAGGAAGAAGCCCTGGAAGATAAAGAGGCGCGCTTAGATGAAGAAGCCGATACCGTGCGCACCGCCCTGGATGTGGCCCGCACCGCCCTGCGTTTGGGTGTGGGCAATGTGCGCGTTATAGCACTGGAAAGTTGGGACGAGTTACCAGCTTCCCGTTTTGAGTTGGAAGAGGCAGAAGAGGAGGGCATCCACATCACCCCCCGCCTCGGACCTGTACGCGTGTTGGGAGAGAAAGGCAGGGTCACTGGACTTGAAGTTATCGACGTCGCCGCAGTCTTCGACGACGTTGGCCGTTTCAACCCGCGCTTTGTACCTGGTACGAACCAGGTGCTGGAATGCGATAGTGTCATCCTGGCCATCGGTCAAACCGCAGACTTGGCACCATTAAAGGGTGCGGAGGATGTTGAAATCAGTCCTCGCGGCCTAGTCGCTATCAACCAGGAAACAGGCCAGACTTCAGCCAAAGACGTGTTCGCGGGCGGTGACGTGGCTTACGGCCCCCGCATGATCATTCACGCTGTGCGTGATGGACATATTGCAGCCCTCGGTATCGAGCAATTCATCCAGGGACGTTCCTTATCCACTGAAGTGGCCGCTACCTGGGAAGAGATTCCTGATCATGAAATGCCGCAAGACTGGCTCAATTACCAGCGTACACGTGTTCCTTTCTTGCCTGTAGACCGCCGCACGGGCCTTACACAAATTGAACTGGGTTATTCAGAGGATGAAGCCGCCGTCCAGGGTTTACGCTGCTTGGAATGCAGTATCAACACGATCTTCGATGGCAGCAAATGCATCCTGTGTAACGGTTGTGTGGATGTGTGCCCCTGGGATTGCCTCAAGATCGTTTCTGTAGCTTCGCTTGAAGGGGATGAGGTTTTTGAACAAGTTGTCGCAGCCGAATTAGGCTCACCGTCAGAAAGCTGGGCACAAGAAGAAAACCCCAGCGTGGCTGCCATGCTCAAAGATGACACCGCCTGTACACGCTGTGCGCTTTGTGCGGTGCGCTGCCCAACCGGGGCCATCACGATGGAAAGCTTCCGTTTCGAAGAAATACTGATGTACCAGGATTGATGAATGGAGATAACTGCTAATGTCCGCATTGGTTGAAGCCCTCACTAATTCCAGAATTTGGCGTTCCATCTTCCGCCACGGTTGGCCGGATAACCCGCTTGACCGTTCTCTGGTGATGACCAGCAACATTTTCCTGCACCTGCACCCTGTCAAGGTCAATCGCAAAAGCCTCAAGTGGACCTATTCTTTCGGGCTGGGTGTGCTTTCTGTACTGCTCTTTTTGGTTCTGAGTGTGACCGGTGTACTTTTAATGTTCTATTACGCCCCCGCAGTTGAACATGCGTATACGGATATTGTAGAGCTTCAAACCCAGATTCCCTTTGGGCAGCTTCTGCGTAACCTGCACCGCTGGGGTGCACATTTGATGGTCATCGTTGTTGTACTCCATATGGCGCGCGTGTTTTACACCGGCGCCTATAAACCCCCGCGTGAGTTTAACTGGATCATGGGGGTGAGCCTTCTCCTACTGACTTTTGGAGCCAGTTTCACTGGCTACCTGTTGCCCTGGGACCAACTGGCCTTTTGGGCAATCACCGTAGGAACAAGTGTGGCTTCATATGCCCCCGGCCTGGGTGACCAGATGAGGCAACTAATGATCGGCGGACCGGAGATCGGGCAGGAGGCCCTGACTCGTTTTTATGCCCTGCACATCATGGTCATCCCTGCCCTGATCGCCTTGATCACCAGCGTACACATCTGGCGCGTGCGCAAAGACGGTGGATTGGCTGCCAATGACAGTGAAGAATGAAGATCGAAAAAAACGTGGAGCGATGATGACAGATCTCCCCAAGAAAGATGCTTTTCCCAAAGACGGCACCAAGACCTATAGTCTTGTAGAGCTGGTCAAGCGGGCCCCCACGACCATGATTGAGAAGGGCCCTGACAACACGGTCTTTGCCTTTCCCTTGGTGGCATTAATCGAATTATTGCTTTCACTGGGACTGGGAGCGGTGCTGATGCTTATGTCCCTGGCCCGCAACGCCCCTTTAGAAGAGTTTGCCAACCCCAACACAACCACCGACCCCGCCAAAGCCCCCTGGTATTTCATGGGGCTGCAGGAGATGCTGGAACATGGCCACCCCACATTAATGGCAGTGATCTTCCCCACCATTATGGTGCTATTCGTACTGGCAATTCCCTATCTGGACAATAACAGGCAGGGTAGCGGACGCTGGTTCACTTCTGAGCGTGGCAAAAAGATCAGTTGGTACACAGCCCTCTATTCCCTGGTGGTGATGCCAGCCTTCATCTTATTAGATACCAACTTCCCACCACGGGAACTGCTACGTGGAGTTGTCCCCGATTTTATTGCCCAGGTTATGGTCCCAAGTGTGATCATGGGGATTATCGTGTTACTGCCTGTCTTGATCCTGTGGCGACAGAAGCCAACAGCTCGCGAGGTCATGCTTGTGTTGTTCACGCTCCTGTTCACGTCGGCCATCGTTTTTACCGTCGTAGGCTTCTTCTTCCGCGGACCGGGCTTTGAGTTGTATTGGCCCTGGAATATGCCGGATGGCTATAGTCCCTTTGACAACTTATAGGAACGCATAGATGACACATTCTCAACCCGAAACAACAAAATCTGAGATCTCCCGGCGCAACTTTCTGGGGCTTTCTTTCCTGGGCGCCTTTGGGGTGCTGATAGCTCAAACGCTGGGCGCCACGCTCAAGTTCCTCCAGCCTGTTGCTAAAGAGGGTTTTGGCGGGGAGGTTTTCGCGGGGCGTGTAGAAGAGTTCGCTATTGGGAGTGTGAACCGCATTTTGTCCGGGCGGTTTTTCTTGGTTCGCACCGAAGACGGCCTATTGGCATTGTGGCAGAAATGTACCCATCTGGGTTGTTCCATCCCCTGGGACGAAGACAAACAACAATTCCACTGCCCCTGTCATGGGTCGGTATTCAATGAAGTTGGAGAAGTCACGGGTGGCCCGGCTCCACGCCCTATGGATCTTTTCCCCATCACGATCCGCAGCGGCGAGATTTGGGTAGATACAGGCAACCCCACTCAACGATCCCGCTTTGAAGCCGACCAGGTCACTGACGCATGAGGTTATGGAGATTCCGATGAACAAAATGGATCGCGAAGACTATAGCCAATATCTGCGTGTCGGCCTGGGGTTGATCTTGTTACTGATTCTCAGCTTGGGCTATTACTGGATCAGTGATGGCACGCGCCTGGCATCGGCCGCTGAAGAGTTGAGTACAGAACGTATTCACCGTGGGCAAGATTTTTATGAGGAGCAATGCGGGGCCTGCCATGGAGTAGAAGGTGAAGGCGGTTTAGGTCCGGCCCTCAATGACCGCCAATTACTCAAAAACACGCTCAACGACGTATTTTTCTCAGTCATCCGCTCCGGCGTGCCCAATACTCAAATGCCCGCCTGGAGTGTGGATTTTGGCGGCCCCCTGACAGATGAAGACATCCGTGACGTGGTGGCCTTCATGCGGGCCTGGGAACCGGAAGCCGTTGACCTGGTCGTGGAAGAAACTGTTCCCGATCCTGCACGTGGCGCCGTACTGTTTGCTAATACCTGTGCCGTATGTCATGGTGATAACGGTTTGGGAGGGCAAGAAGGCATCCCGGTGATCAATGACCTGGAACGCCTGAATCGCCTTGAGGATGCCTGGTATCGAGATGTCATCGCCAATGGACGTCCCTCCAAAGGTATGCCCACCTGGGGAACCGTATTCTCCCCACAACAACTGGATGACCTGGTGGCCCTCATCGGGGCCTGGAGAGAGGGTATCCAGATCACACCTTCATTCTCAGCAACAGACCTAATTGATCAAGCTATCTTTGCACTCCAACAAGAAGATGCCAATAGCGCCAGCTTGCACATTGACCGTGCCCTGACTGTTGTCGCTGGTGCGGGCGTACAAGAGTTTGAAAACATTCTGGGATTACTGGAAGCAGAGGACGTAGCGGAAGCAGAAGCTGCTCTTATCAGTCTCCGTGAGGGCTGGCCTCCGGGCGATCCGGCTTCGGGTGCCATTCTTTACAACACCAATTGTGCCGTCTGCCATGGACAACAGGGCGAGGGCGGCGTAGGCACGGCCTTGATCGAGAATAGTTACGTCCAGGAAGAAGACAATTCCGCATTAGTTCAGTTTTTATTGGAAGGACGGCCTGGGACCGCCATGTCTGCCTTTGAAGGGCGTCTAACTGAAACAGAACTGGCTGACCTGGTTGCATTTTTGAGATTGTGGCAGGAGTAGAGCTTTCGGAATTGATGAAAAGATAACTCTTGGAGAGTAATGGAAAAACGGCGCGTAATGCTCTTTTGTGCCAGGCATCTGCTTGGCGAGAGCCTTCAAAACCTTCTGGGCGCCATGGAGGATGTGGACCTGATCGGTCCCTACGTCCTGAGCCCCGGCAACATTGGCCGCATCAAGCAGGTCACACCGGATGTTGTGTTGATCGCAGAGGATGATGACCAATTCGAGAAAGGCAGCGCGCTGACCACAGAGATCTTAGAAAAGTTCCCAAACTTGCCAGTGCTGCACAGCACACTGACACGTAACGTTGTAAAGGTCTATACCTCAAGAGAATTACCGGCACGCAGTGCGGACCTTGAAGAAGTGATCCGCAGTTTGTCGGAAGACGAATAAATGCACAAAGAAAAGATAAAACCGCGGAGGAAGGTATGAAATCGACAGCAAAGCGCAATCGTGTTCGCGTTTACCTTGCGCTTGTTTTGATCCTATTAGCCGGGTTTTTGCTAAGCAGCATATACATTGTGGGTGCTGCCCCCGCCTACCAATCCACTGAAGAGGGCAAACTAATCTTTGAGAGCCAGTGCATCTCCTGTCATACAATTGGCGGCGGCAGATTGGTAGGACCTGACCTGAACGGAATAGCCGACCGTAGGGAAACGGATTGGATCCTGCGCTTCATTATAGAACCTGACAGGATGATTGCCGAAGGCGATGCAGATGCGGCAGCCTTGCTGGCCGAATACAACAATCTGGCCATGCCTAACCTAAACCTGACCCAGACTCAAGCAGAAGCCGTATTTGCCTATATTTCAAGCCAGTCAGGTGCGGGACAGGCACAGGCCCAACCCGTGGCCTTACCTGAAGGCAATACACAACGCGGCTTGAGCCTTTTCGTTGGTGAAATGGGCTTCGAGAATGACGGTGTCGCTTGCGTGGCCTGTCATACCGTTGGACGCGTAAGTGCCTATGGTGGCGGCAGTCTGGGGCCAGACCTGACCCATGTATACGAACGCTATGGTGAAGCTGGTTTGGCCAGTTCCCTTGGCGGTTTGCCCTTCCCAACCATGCAAGGGATATACCGCGATCACCCTCTATCCCCACAAGAGCAGGCTGACCTGCTGGCTTTCTTTAGCTGGTCCGATGCGCAAGCCACTGAAATTCCAGCGGATCAATTCACAACGACTTTTTGGATATGGGGTCTGGCTGGCGCAGCTGCTCTGTTCCTAATAATGGCAATTTTCTGGATGCGTCAGCGCCACAGTATTTCTGAAACTTTGAGGAGCACTTCATGACCAAGTGGACAAAGGAAATCATATCCCCCACTGAACGAAAGTGGGAGGAGTTCTACCGTAACCGCTTCCAGCATGACCGCCGCGTACGCACGACCCATGGCGTCAACTGCACAGGAAGTTGCTCCTGGGAGGTGTTTGTCAAAGACGGCATCGTCACCTGGGAATTGCAGGCTACGGATTATCCCTCGCTTGAAGAAGGTTTGCCGCCATACGAACCACGTGGCTGCCAGCGGGGCATCAGCTACTCCTGGTATCTCTACAGCCCCATCCGCGTGAAATATCCTTACGCACGTGGCGTGCTGATCGATCTGTGGCGAGAAGCAAAAGCGCAATATGACGACCCCGTGGCCGCCTGGGCTTCACTGGTCTCGAACCAAAAGGCACGCCGCAGTTACCAACAGGCGCGCGGCAAAGGTGGTTTCCGGAGAATCTCCTGGGACGAAGCCCAGGAAATGATCGCCGCTTCGGTAACGTACACCACCAAGCAACATGGCCCTGACCGCGTCATCGGCTTTTCACCGATCCCGGCCATGTCACAGATCAGCTATGCGGCCGGTAGCCGCTTCCTGTCGTTGCTGGGCGGCGTGGTGATGAGCTTCTACGATTGGTATTGCGACCTGCCCCCTGCCAGCCCGGAGATCTGGGGCGAGCAAACCGATGTACATGAATCGGCGGATTGGTACAACGCCCGCTTTATCGCCGTGATGGGCTCCAACCTGAACATGACCCGCACCCCCGACACGCACTTCATTTCCGAAGTACGTCACGCCGGGGCTAAGTTGAGCGTTTTCTCTCCCGATTTCTCACAGGTTGCCAAATACGCCGATTACTGGATCCCATCGAATCCTGGCCAGGACACCGCCTTCTGGATGGCAGTCAATCACGTCATCCTGAAAGAGTTCTACGTGGATCGCCAGGTTCCCTATTTCATGGGTTACCTCAAGAAATATACGGACATGCCTTTCCTCGTGCAGCTGGATGGCTCCAAGCCCGGCAAATATCTAAGAGCAAACACGCTTTCCGGATACAAGGATGTCGAAAACGGTGACTGGAAGTTGCTCGTTTGGGACGAGGCCAATGACGCAGCCCGCATGCCGGGTGGCACTATCGGTTACCGCTGGGCGGATAAAGAAAAAGGCAAGTGGAACCTTGATTTGAAAGATGGGGTTTCGGGAGAAGAAATTGACCCGCGCTTGAGCTTCATCGATCAGCACGATGAGGTTGTTGAACTGGAGTTTGACGATTTCAGCAGCGGAGAAAAGGTCAAACGTGCTGTGCCAGTTCGCTATATTGAAACCACAGACGGGCGTGTACCTGTAACCACTGTCTTCGACCTGAACATGGCCCAATTTGGTGTGGGGCGCGGCCTGGCCGGTGACTATCCTGAGGACTACGATAATGAGGATAGTCCTTATACTCCTGCCTGGCAGGAAAAATATACCGGCATCCATCGCGATACCTGCCTGCGCTATGCCCGCGAGTGGGCCACCAATGGGGAAAAGACCAACGGCAAGAACCTTGTCATTATCGGAGCTGGGGCCAACCACTGGTACCACAACAACCTGTTGTATCGTTCTGCCATCGTAGCCTTGATGCTGACCGGCAGCGTAGGCGTCAACGGTGGTGGCCTGGCCCATTACGTTGGGCAGGAAAAACTGGTCAACATGGCCTCCTGGTCCGCTATCGCTTTTGCCGGAGACTGGGGCAAAGCGCCACGTCACCAAAATACACCATCGTTCCATTATGTACATTCGGATCAATGGCGCTACGAACGCGGCTTCACGGCATATGACTCCTTACCCAACGAGGCTGCCAAAGAACACACCATTGACCACCAGGTGCGCGCTGTGCGGCGCGGCTGGTTGCCCTTCTTCCCGCAATTCAACCGCAGTTCCCTCGATGTGGTCGCAGATGCCAAAGAAGAAGGCGCAAAGGACGATGCTGAGGTCATAGAGAAGGTTACTGAGCAACTGGAGGACGGCAAGCTTAAGTTTTCCGTTGAAGACCCGGATGCGCCTGAGAACTGGCCGCGGGTGTGGTTCATATGGCGTGGCAATGCCATCGGCACCAGCGCCAAGGGGCATGAATATTTCTTGAAACATTATTTGGGAACGCATTCAAACGCCATTGCGGATGAAGCTGCTCTCGGCCACACCAATGAGGTTGTGTATCACAAGCATGCTCCTGAAGGCAAAATGGACCTGGTTGTGGACCTCAACTTCCGCATGGATACCTCGGCCCTGTACTCAGACATTGTTCTGCCCGCGGCCAGTTGGTATGAGAAAGATGATCTCAACACGACGGATATGCACTCCTTCATCAACCCCCTGCAAGCTGCCGTACCTCCTACCTGGGAGTCCAAGAGTGATTGGGATATTTTCAAAGGCCTTGCCAACAAAGTCAGCGAATTGGCTCAAACCCACCTTCCCGAAACGGTTGATGACGTCGTCATGTTGCCATTGCAGCACGACACGCCAGACGAATTGTCCCAGCCTCAAATTCCGGATTGGAAGAATGGTGAAGATGAAGCTGTACCCGGTAAAACCATGCCCAAGTTCCGCATCATCCCGCGAGACTATGTCAATCTGGGCGAGCAGTTCATGAGCCTGGGTGAGGGGGTGCGAAAGAATGGCGTTGCCGGGCATGGCCTCAAGATCCCTGTGGCTGATGAGTATGACTACCTCGTCCGCAATCAACCACGTTCCATCAATGGGAAAGAATATCCATCATTGGAATTTGGGATAGAGGTCTGCGACACGATCTTACGGCTGGATCCAGCCTCGAATGGGGAACTGGCTCACCGTGCATTTGAAGCCGAGGAAGCCAAAACCGGGCTTTCCTTAACCGACCTTGCCGCGGGCAGCCGGGATGCACGCTATTCATTCTCAGACATCATCGCTCAACCACGCCGCATACTGACCACGCCTACCTGGTCGGGTATGGTTAATAAGGGTCGAGCCTACTCGCCCTACACCCTGAATGTAGAACGGCTAATTCCCTGGCGCACCTTGACGGGCCGCCAGCATTTCTACCTGGATCACGAATCCTACCTTGAATGGGGTGAGCATTTGCCAGTCTACAAGCCGCGCCCCGACCACACCATGCTGGATGAAACCCAGCGCAGTATGGCCGAGGCGCAGGGCAAGATGATGAACTACATCACGCCCCACGGCAAATGGAGCATCCACTCTACCTACTCAGATAACCATCGCATGATGACGCTATCGCGTGGTGGTTACCCGGTGTGGTTGAACAACAAAGATGCTGAAGAAATGGGCATCAAGGACAACGATTGGGTGGAAGTCTATAACGATAACGGTGTCTTTGTCCAACGCGGCATCGTATCTGCTCGTATCCCGCGTGGCACCGTCTTTGTTTATCACGCCACAGAACGCACGATAGGCATTCCCAAATCGCCATTGCGGGGCAACAAGCGAGCTGGCATGAATAACTCCCTGACACGTGCCCGCTTAAAGCCTGTGCTGATGGCTGGCGGCTATGGCCAGTTCACCTACGCCTTCAATTATTGGGGCCCGACGGGTGTCAACCGCGACACCTTTGTATTCGTCCGCCGCATCGACAAGCCGGACTTCTAAGGAGACCATCATGAATGTTCGTGCACACATCAGTATGCTTTTTCATCTGGACAAATGCATTGGTTGCCATACATGTTCCGTGGCCTGTAAGAACCTGTGGACCGACCGCAAGGGCGCTGAGTACATGTGGTGGAACAATGTAGAAACCCGCCCCGGAACTGGTTATCCCACCCAATGGGAAAACCAGGACCACTATCAGGGTGGTTGGAAACGCATGAAGAACGGGCTTCAACTGCGCATCCACTCGCGTACCAAAGGCATCCTCAAGTTGTTTTTCAACCCCGCGTTACCTGACCTTGAGGATTACTACGATCCGTTCACCTTCCGTTACGAAGACCTATTCAACTCGCCTGCTGGCGATGACCAGCCTACGGCCATTCCGATCTCCATGATCACCGAGAAACCCATTGACATTGAGACCGGCCCCAATTGGGACGATGACCTGGGCGGGTCAACTATCTATGCAGAGAACGATCCTAATCTAAAAGATGTACCGCAAGAGGTACGTGAGCAGTTGGGTGAACTGGAACGCCTGGTATTCAACTATCTGCCGCGTATCTGCAACCATTGCCTGAACCCCTCTTGTGTGGCTGCCTGCCCCTCAGAAGCGATCTACAAACGCGGCGAAGACGGCGTGGTGCTGGTCAATGAGAATAAGTGCCGCGCCTGGCGTATGTGCGTAGCCGCCTGCCCTTACAAGAAGGTGTACTACAACTGGTCATCAGGCAAGTCGGAGAAGTGCATCTTGTGCTTCCCACGCCTCGAGAGCGGTCAGGCTCCAGCCTGCGCGCACTCCTGCGTAGGCCGCATCCGTTACATGGGCGTCTTGCTTTACGACGCGGACCGCATCCCTGACGCTGCCGACGTTGACGATGAAAACTTGGTGGCAGCCCAACGCGAAATTATCCTCAACCCCTTTGATCCTGAAGTGATCGCCGCGGCCAAGGCCAATGGCATCGATGATGGCTGGATCGAATCCGCCCAGAACTCGCCAGCCTACAAGTTCGTCAAGGAATGGGAGCTTGCCCTGCCCTTACGCCCTGAGTTCCGCACGATGGTGATGATGTATTACATCCCGCCGCTTTCTCCGGTTGTTAGCGTGATCGAAAAAGACCTGGTCAAGTTGGACCTCTCTGAAGAAATGCACGATTTTGAAGTCTTCCACCGCCTGGAAGCAGCTCGTTTACCCACTGAATATTTAGCCAGCCTGTTCTCCGGTGGCAATGTTGAGATTATTCGTAAAGTGTTGCGCAAAATGTTGGCTGTGCGTGTTTATATGCGCCGCAAATCTGTCGAAGGCGAAGTCGATCAAGTTGCGCTGGACGCACTCGAAAAAGCAGAGCTTACCGAGGCCGAAGCAGAAGCCATTTACAAGTTGACAACCATCCCCACTTTGGACGAACGCTTTGTGCTGCCCCCCTATCATCGTGAGATGAGCATAGAAGCTGAGGGCATGGACCCCCTGGCGCATAAAGGGGAAACGGGTGTTGGTTACCTGCAAGTTCCCATGCGAGGTGAATGATGTCTACTCTAAATGTACTTGCCGAAGCCATGTCCTATCCTTTCCCCGGCCATTTGCAAAAACTGCAAGCGGGCTTGTTCCTGCTCCCCGAGGGTGCTACCAAAACAGCCTTCGCAAAATTCGTTGACAAAGTTAGTGAACTTCCCCTGGCAGAGTGGGAAGAGATCCATACCTATACCCTTGATCTCAGTCCGCAGGTGGCGCCTTATGTCGGTTTCCTCACCTGGGGTGAGAGTTACCAGCGCGGTACTTTCATGGCACAGCTAAATGACGTATATGAACGCGAGGAGATTAGCACAGAAGGTGAACTTCCCGATCATCTCATTCCTATCCTGCACTACCTGGAAGTGGCATCCACCCCCTTGCCCGAACTGATCGAGGTGCTGGAACCAGCCATCGAGCGCATGATCGGGGTGCTGAGTGATGGCAATAAGAAAAACCCTTACACTCATTTATTTAATGCCATTTTGCATGCGGTGCGCTTGCAAGTTAAAGAGCTTGCAGTTGTTGGAGGCGAACGATGAGCTGGAATACCCTGCTGTTCATGATCTTTCCCTACGTTGCCACTGTTGTAGCTGTAGTGGTGACCGTCTATAGGTCCATCTACCGCCCGTTTACAGTTTCAAGTCTTTCCTCTCAATTGCTGGAACGCAAAAAGCTCTACTGGGGCTCGGTCTCGTTTCACTACGGCGTGGTCATCATATTGTTGATGCATTTGCTGGCGTTGTTGTTTCCAAAAGGCTTGCAGCTATGGAATGCAGTTCCTATCCGATTGTATTTATTGGAATTCAGCGGGTTGGCGCTGGGTATCTGGAGCCTGGTTGGCTTAGTCGTGTTGGTTTGGCGACGCATCAGTGATGCTCGTGTACGCACTGTTACTACTTCTATGGATGTGATTGTGCTGCTGCTACTTTTGGTGTCCATGATCTCTGGAGTGTTAACCGCAACGACCTATCGCTTTGGCTCCACCTGGTTCACCGCCGTCTTCAGTCCCTACTTATGGTCACTGATTGTTTTGCAACCGCAACCGGAACTGGTAGCTCCCTTGCCCTGGATCATCCAATTGCACGCGCTCAATTATTTCATACTCCTATTCGTCTTCCCATTCTCAAGACTGGTGCACATTATCACACTGCCTTTGGGCTACCTGATCCGTCCCTGGCAGGTAGTCATCTGGGTGCGTGAAGCCAGGGCACGCGCCGACTGAGAAATACTAACATCGAAAAACTGCCGAGATTTTGGAGTCACCCAATATGACAGAGAAAGCTACGTCCTATAGAGTACTGGCCCTCAACACCCTCGCCTTCACCGTCTGTTTCGCCTGCTGGATGCTCAACGGTGTGCTGGTTACTTTTCTGGTCGAAAACGGCATATTCGATTGGAATGCAGCTCAAATGGGCACCTTGATCGGCATCCCTGTGCTGACCGGGTCGATCATGCGCCTGCCCCTGGGTATCCTGACAGACCGCTACGGTGGCCGACCTGTATATGCGATCTTGATGCTGCTGAGTGCCATCCCTATGTACCTGTTGGGGCAGGCCAATTCCTACACCGAGTATATGATCTACAGCCTTGGCTTCGGCATGACCGGCACTTCCTTTGCGGTGGGTATCGCCTTCAGCTCGGTCTGGTTCTCTAAAGAACGGCAAGGAACAGCCTTAGGGATTTTTGGAGCTGGGAATGCTGGCGCTGCTCTCACCACTTTGGGAGCACCGAGTATGCTCCGCTGGCTAACAGATGGGGGTGTCAATATTGATAACTGGCGGCAATTGCCCGCCATCTATGCCGCTGCACTGGTGGTCATGGCCATCGTTTTCTACATCTTCACGGCCAACCGTAAACCGGAGACAGGCCAACGCACTCTGATCCAGATGTTGAGTCCCTTGCGGAATTTACGCGTCTGGCGCTTTGGCCTGTATTACTTCCTTGTCTTTGGCGGTTTCGTTGCCCTGGCACAATGGCTGGTGCCTTATTACGTCAATGTGTATTCAATGTCCATAGTCCTCGCCGGTCTTCTCACGTCTATCTTCTCATTACCATCTGGTGTGATTCGTGCTTTGGGGGGCGTGCTTTCGGATCGATACGGGGCACGCTCGGTCATGTATTGGATACTGGGCATCACGGCCTTGTGTTGCTTCCTCTTGATCTTCCCCAAAATGGATATCGAATCTCCAGGAAGCGGTGTCCTAGCGCGCAGAAGTGGTACGGTCACACAGGTCACGGATACTGAAATCCACGTCGGCGACGATGTCTACACTATTGATCCTGTTATAACGCGGGAAATTGATGACTCTGCCTTGATCTTATTGCCCTTGATCGACTCCTGGCAGGAACCGCGCGTGGAGGTAGGTGAGCAGGTTGCGCGAAGACAATTGCTGGCTCGGGGCGTGACGCATATTTATTTCCAGGCCAATGTCTGGGTTTTCACTGGCCTTGTATTCGTCATCGGTATTGCCATGGGTATCGGTAAGGCTGCCGTCTATAAATACATCCCAGAATACTTTCCCAATGAAGTGGGCGTGGTGGGGGGCATTGTTGGGGTGGTCGGTGGCCTGGGCGGCTTTGTCTGTCCCATAATCTTTGGTCGCCTGCTTGAGTCGATTGGATTGTGGACCTCGACCTGGATGTTCTTTTTCTTCCTGACGATTGTGTGTCTGCTCTGGCTGACTTACGTGGTCAGGGGCATCACCTTGAAAGACACGCGTATAGAAGCCGTAGCTTCATCATAAATCTGAACAAAACTTGAAACCGGAGCAAATAATGGGATCGTACATAGAGCGCTGGGACGTTGAAGATCAGGATTTTTGGGAATCTACTGGAAAGAAGATCGCCAACCGCAACTTATGGATCTCTATTCCCTGTCTATTGTGCGCCTTTGCCGTCTGGTTGTATTGGAGCATCATCACGGTCCAGATGAGGAACCTGGGCTTTCCCTTTGATACTGTGCAACTGTTCACCCTGTCTGCCATTGCCGGTTTGGCAGGTGCCACCTTCCGCATCCCGAACTCTTTTCTGATCGCCATCTCTGGCGGCAGGAATGTGATCGCCCTGACAACCGGACTGCTGATCGCTCCAGCCTTGGGCGTTGGTATTGCCCTGCAAGATATCAACACACCCTACACCGTATTTGCCATTATGGCTGCCCTCTCTGGCTTTGGAGGTGGCAACTTCGCCTCTTCCATGTCAAACATCAATTTCTTTTTCCCCAAGAGAGTGCAAGGCATGTCATTGGGTCTGAACGCTGGTCTTGGCAATGTGGGTGTAAGCGTCATGCAGGTCTTACTGCCCTTTGTAGCCAGCTTCGGCCTCTTTGGTGCTCTGGGAGGAACGGGCTTGCCGTTGGCAAGCGATGTTGGTGGCAATCCCGCTGGCACTATTGTATATATTCAGAATAGCGGGCTGGTGTGGGTTCCTATCCTGGCCGTACTTACATTGGCAGCCTGGTTCGGCATGAACAACCTGGCGATTGCAACACCTAAGATAGGCTCAACTTTTTCTTCATTGGCAAAAGCTTTTGGTCTTATCCTGATCGGCCTCATAGGAACCGTGATCGGTTTATATATGTTGTTAGGCTTGGGATGGAGCATGTGGATCGTGCTGCCAATCACCATCATAGCCACGGTGCTGATCATGCGCGCTATCCCGGGGGACATCAAAGAGAACCTGAATACCCAATTCGCCATCTTTCGGAACAAGCACAATTGGATCATGACCTATCTATACATCATGACCTTTGGGTCTTTCATCGGTTATTCCGCGGCCTTCCCTCTTCTAATACGTGTGGTCTTTGGTGAACTGCCTGACGGCTCCATCAACCCCAATGCCCCCAATCCTTTTGCGTTTGCCTGGCTCGGCCCGCTAGTGGGTTCTCTGGCACGGCCAATTGGCGGCTGGGTTTCAGACAAATTAGGCGGGGCCAGAGTCACCCAATGGGACACCGTGGTCATGATTCTGGCGACATTGGGGGTAGCCTATTACGTGCGCCTGGCGAGCAACGCCGCTCAACCTGAACAATTCTTTACTCCTTTCCTGATCTTGTTTTTGATTCTTTTTATCACAACAGGCATTGGCAACGGCTCTACCTTCAGGATGGTGCCGATCATCTTTGAACCTTCTGAAGCCGGGCCGGTACTGGGTTGGACATCGGCAGTAGCTGCTTATGGAGCTTTCATTATCCCAAGGGTCTTCGGCCAGCAGGTAAATGCAGGTACTCCTGAATTTGCTTTGTACGGCTTTGCAATTTATTATTTCACCAGCCTGCTGTTGAACTGGTACTACTATGCCCGTAAGAATGCTGAGATGCCATGTTAGAAAAAGGAATCGCCATGAATGCGATTGAGAAAGCCTACGAACTCTCTGCAGAAAAACACAAACACTTATGCCCCCGGCAGGTACTTGGTGTGCGTATGGGCATTTATGCAGGCGAGATACTTGGTCAGCAGTTTCCACAACAGAAAAAAGATGTGCTGGCTATCGTAGAAACTGATGGATGTTTTTTGGATGGTATTGTAGCTGCCACAGGATGTGAAGTTGGCCGCCGCACGATGCGCGTGGAGGACTACGGCAAAGTAGCGGCAACCTTCGTGCTCATTGCATCTGGCGAAGCAATTCGTATATCACCCAAAGTGGATATCCGGCAAACTGCACAGGAATATGCACCCAATGAACCTAACCGCTGGGAAACCATGCAGAAGGCCTACCAATGCATGCCAGCAGACGCTCTATTCAATGCAGTGCATGTGCAGCTAATACAACCCATTGGGGACATCATCAGCCGGGCGGGTGTACGCGTGAATTGTGATATGTGTGGGGAGGAGATAATTAATGAACGGGAGATCAGAGAAAATGACCAAGTTCTTTGTGTCGGATGTGCTGAGCCTTCATACTATTTACCTGTTCGCTGGGCACTTCAAACCACATTGCTACATATAAGTAATCAATAAGAAGAGACTAATTTGAAAAAGGAATTCAGTAGGCCTCCCATTCTCAAAGGCCAGGACATTCATCTCGCTTTGCTTATTGACCACAAATCAGATGTATGAGCCGCCTTCCCTGGTGCAACGAGTATAGAAACAATAGACACCAAGCCCAATGACTCTAGAACAGCAAGTCATGGTTCGAATCCTGTCCCTCAGCCTGAAACACCCCACATATGGGGTGTTTTCACCCAGCCAGCAAACAGCTTTGGTGCAACCCGAATTGAAGAAAATCCGATTACCTCCTTTATACTTGGACATCAAGTATCATTCTGCAATAATTCCTCTAGAAGCACCTCCGCCAAATTCTTTTTGTCTTGATCATTGATAGTGCTAAAGGTAGTAGAAGCATCCTTACTATACTGGAGTGCCTTCTTTAGATTTCCCATATCACGCTGCGCGAGTGCCATAAGTAGCTGTTGTTCGCCGACTAATTCTATATTCTCGCTTTCGTGTGCTTGCTTGAGCGCCTTCTGACCGATTTCAATAGCTTTTTTGAACTCTCCTTTGTCTGCATGCACTGCACTCAAGCGACCTAATACCTGAGCTTCGGCCTCTATATCCTGTATGCGCACAGCCAGTTCTAAGGCTTCCTCATAGTTCGCCTGGGCTTTGGTTAAGTCTTCGAGGTTGAAGAAGGCAAAGGCCATGCGCATTAAGAAAGCCAACTCCCAATCATTGTCCTTTTTCTGCCTGGCGATCTCCAATCCTTTCTCAAGGTAAGGCAGCGCTTTTTGTTCCTGGTTATTCTCCAAATACATGGCCGATATGATATCCACCGCTAAAATCTCTGCTTCGGGCTTTTGCTGTGTTTGTGCCAGTTGGATAAGCTGGTCTGCATAGATCTTTGCCAGGCTGCTTTTACCGGCCCCGATGTTTCCATGCAACAGGCCTTCCAGGGCGCTGATCTCCGCTCCTGGATTTTCGATAGAACTGGCGATATCCAGGGCCTCCTCATAACGTTCCAAAGCCCCCTCGAATTCTCTGTCCAGCAATAACACATTTCCAAGGCTGATCAGGAAGTTGCATGTGGCTGCCTGGTCTTTTGCGGAGCGTGCTGTCTGCAACCCATCCAAAAAGTATTCAAAGGCCTTTTCGGTAGATTCCAGGCGGGCAAAGTAACCTCCCAGAATGGTGTCGATGTGTAAACGACGAGGCTGGTCATCCTGGGCAACGGCAATCGCATAAGCCTGTTCCAGCTTTGAGATGGCCTTGGTAAGCTCTCCTGTCTCAGCTTGTAACATTCCGATACGGATCAAGGAATCACAGATTAATGTCTGGTTCTCAATATCTCGGGCAAAGCGATTCGATTTGCGGAAGGCGGCCATGGCCTGATCGAAATTGCCAATGGTTTGCAGCGCCATACCCTTTAAGCCCCATAAACGCGCCAGGCCTTCTTGATTGTTGCCATCTTCCAGAAGCTCAATGGCCTCTTCAAATTGCGTCAGGCCTTTTGGCGCGTCTCCGTTGTTCAAGTAATACTGGCCAAGTTTCGTCAGGCTTACGGTGATTTCTTGTTGATCCTCCCCCTGCCTGGCGTGCTCCAACGTGCTTTCTAATTGGTGCAACTCAACATCTTGGATTGGTGAGCTTGTTTTGTCATTCATATCGTCCTCTATTGGTTCCCGCCCCCGCCTCCGCTGTGTTCATGCTCTTCGCCTTCTTCGTGGGTTGGGACCGGTTCGAAACCGTATTCTTCAGCCAGGGCAGTTTCAGTGATATAGAGAGAATCGTCGAAGACGAAGGTCTCTCTATAGAAGCTGGGGTCTACTGTCTCGTGCTCAACAAGGCCATCGGCCCATACCAGTACGATCAGCACTACATTGACCAGCACAAAGCCGATCAAGAGTCTTCGTTTTAAGCTTTCGCGCTCTGTTTTTGCCATCGACGCCAAACCTCACGCACCCACTTTCGTGCGGCTGCGATAAATTCATAGATCGGATCTAGAGGACACAAGAAATTACAAAACGGGCGATACATAAGCAAGCTGGCGATCACAATGATGCCAAGGAAAATCCATTCGATTCCTGTCCCACGCAGGTCGAACAGGGTTGCAAACGGTTCATAACTGGCCACACCTGGGCGGCGCAGCAGCAATCCAATCAGGACCGCTACGAATGCCAGCCCGCGTTGCAGCCAGGTAAAGAACTCGTTCAGGTCCCTGGGGCGGTACACTTTTGCGCCCGATATTTTCGCCAGGCTCTCCTGAAAAGCCCCAAAGGGACAGAACCAACTGCAATAGGGGTTTTTGGCGTCCACTGTAGTCACAAAGATGATACCGCCGATCATCAAGTACCAGTACAGGTTGCTTTGCCAGTCTGGCCAGAAGCCGCTCAACAGGGATACCACCATTGTGATGGTGAAGGGTAAGGTATAGATGAAGCCCAGCACCACCATGCCGGTAAGCAAGGTTAACCAGCGGATACGTTTTTGCCATTGGCGGTTCCGTAAACGGTGACCCACGTAACCAACCCCATACAGCAAAACAATGGTGATTTCAGGAATGCCGATCTGTATTGGGCGCGTCTCCGCTGGTAAGGGTTGATTTAATGCCTGTGCTGAAACCTGTCGGGCTGCCAGACGTACCGATCGTGCGATGGCTTCCGCACTGGTCGTAGCCCCGCTAACGGCATCAATGTCTTGTCCAAGTTGCAGAGGGTCACTTACGGCCTTACCAAAGAACTGAAGGACGAATTCCTGATTTTCGATCAGGCGGAAGAAACCGGGAGACTCACGTTGTGCCACTATGCTTACCCCGCTGATCTCGCCATCAGGATAAATGCCTACCAGCATTTCAATTGGTCCGGCATAGCCGGGTGCCTCCCCAACTGCAGCGTAGCCTACGGGTTCATCGCTCTCATCACTATAGCCAATAAACAAGGACCCACTAACTTCAACCCGTGTTGCATCTGGAATCACTTCGGGAACCAGCGGGGCGACATCGGTTCCACTGCTGATGTAACCATAGATCCATGCGGCTACCACCAGGATAACCGTTGCCACCATCACAATGCGTTGGCGGTTTTGTTTTCTCCTACGCGGGGGCTGAACGGGTTGTAATTCTAGTTGGATGGATTCGGGAGTGTCTGCCATGATGTCGCCGCTAACTTTACCATACGTGTCCAAATGAAAGGGGAGAGGAGGATGAACCCCTCTCCCCGGTTTTCAACTTCGTATGGGTGGATTTTGCTGTAATTGATTCTCAGTAAATCCACGTTGTGTTAGTTCAATTGTCCCGGCGAATGTACCAAACGATGCCGCCGCCCAGGACCAGGATCACGAACACAATCCAGAAGATCGTGGCTGCGCGCGGTTCTAGTTCGGTTCCGCTGGCAACGGCGTTTTGCAGGGTAAATAGACTCACCAGGAGCCAGAGCGCCCACAGGAGCCATTCGTACCAGGGTCGTTTCTTGACTTCGATCGTATATTTCTCTGACATCGTTAGGCCTCCATGACCGGCTGATTACTATCGATACCATATTCAGGCAGGTCGAGCGACCACCATTCTTCGGAGTTGGCTTGTGTGCCGTATCCGAAGGCATCGTCCATGCTGCGGAAGAAGCTGTCCAGCACCGGGGCTGTCGAGGCACCAGCCTTGACCCATTCGTGCACCCAGGCTTTGTCCTTCTTGGTGAAGGGGCAAACGGCAAAGCAGATACCGCAGTTGGTACCGGCCTGTTCGCGCCAGAAGGCACGGCAGGTGACGGCATCTTCGAAATAGGCTTTGTGGCCGGGGTTGTTCCAACCGCCACGTGTTTCCCAGGTCGGTTCATCTTCGAAGCTGAGCGATTCGGAGGGGCAGGCTTCTGCGCACTTCTTGCAGCGCTTGCAGAATTCCATGATGCCAGCATCGATGGGTTTATCAACAGCCACGGGCAAATCGGTGAACGCCTTGAAGACGCGCACCATCGGGCCGAATTCAGGGGTAATCAGGCGGTTGAGACGTGACATTTCGCCTAAGCCAGCCATCACAGCCATTGCCGGGGCGATGCCGAGGGCATTGGTGCTGGACTCGGCCAGACACTGGTAGCCCAGGCCGCGCAGGAATTCCTGCAAGGAGGCCTGAATGGTTTCGCCGCGTTTGTAAGCCAAAGTTGTGGTTTGGGATGCAAGGGGAGTGGGGGCCCGGCGCATGGTTTCAGTTGACATCTGCACCGTGTACACAATGACGTATTTAGCCGCGTTAGGTACCATGCGGGCATCTTCGGTCTCTTCAGCAATAGGATCATCAGTAAAGATAACGTCCTTGCCATCAGGATCCACACCGTAGACTAACTTGCGAGTGTTGTCATCCAGTTCCATGAAGCCCACACTGGAAGCACCCATATGGCGCATGGCTGCACGGATGATGCGCGCGGCTTCTTCAGGAGAACCTTCCCACTTGGGCACACCGCGGTCTTCAGGTGTCTTAGCCTTTTGGGGGCCAAGGAAGCTTCGGCCTACGCCCACATGGGAGCTCTTCAAAGCTTGATCTTTGAGAGTGTAGCCATCGACGTCGTCGAGCATGCGTTGTTTTTCGTTCTGCTTGGCGACATCGCTCAAGCGATCGACTTCATCATCACCTACGTAGCCGGCCATGCCGGGCCCGCGTACAGTACCGGTGCGCTCGTTATAGCGCTCCATGACGTCCCAATCGATCTCGGTGGTGGGTTCATCCACTGTCTTGACCCACCAGGGGCGGTTGGGGCGGCCAGCCGGGTCGGAGAATGTTCCACCTTTAAAATCAGAAGGATTGGCCATAGGCTTTGCGGCACTAACTACGGCAGCAGAACCAATCCCAATCCCTGCAAGGCGGAAGAAATCTCGGCGGCTGAGCCTCTTCTTGTTTCCTTCCATGCTGATACTCCTTTCTAGTGACAAAACTAGATAATTATGATTAATTTCTTATTCACAGAATATCAGGTATGAAGTTGTGGGGGTATCAGGGAGAATCAGCTACTTCTGTCAGAAAAAACCGCTGGTTTTGTAGGGTTTTTCCTGACAGGCATTAGGTGCTTGAAAACTCAGTTGCAGTGATTTGGTTGTGAGGGGTTTGCTTATTCTTGTTTGAGGTCGTCTAAGATGCCGGCCAGCAGTGCGAAGCGGATCAGGTCTGAGCGGTGCTCCAAATTTAGCTTCTCGAAGGCCCGTTGGCGATAGGTTTCGGCTGTCTTTGGGCTGATATGAAGTTGGTCTCCGATTTCGCGGCTGGAATACCCTTGCGCTGCCAGGCGGATTACCTCCTGCTCTCGGTCCGAAAGATTGGCAAATCGCTGGGCTTCTGTTTTCGGTTCGGTGATCGAGTCGACTAAAGCAGAAGCGGCTACAGGATCCAGGAATCTTTCACCAGAATACACCACGCGGATCGCTTGTAACAGGTTGGCATGAGCAGAAGATTTAGGCACGTAACCGTCACTGCCTGCTTCCATGGCCTTGCGCACGATTTCACTATCACTATGCATAGAGAGCACCACAATACGCGTCGATTGGTTTGTTTTGCGTACTTCACGTATCGCTTCCAGCCCACTTTTATCAGGCAGCCCCAGATCGATCACCATCACGTCCGGTGGGTCCTGCAAAGCCAGCGTAACTGCCTCGGCTGCCGTTCCTGCTTCAGATGCCACCTGCATATCAGACTCGCCTTCTAAAAGGGCCCGCAGTCCTTCCCTCAATACGGCATGGTCATCCACCAGCAAAACCCGGATAGTTTCAGTTACCATGGCAGAAAGGCATCGATTAATGGGATTTCTACCTGGATAGTTGTGCCTTCGCTAGGTGCCGAGAACACGTCGAGGCGTCCTCCTACAATTTCGGCCCGTTCCCGGATACTGGCCAGACCCATGCCGTGCTTACCTTTTTCGACGAGCGTATTGGGGTCGAAGCCACAGCCATTGTCATCGATGCGCAAGCAGAGTGCAGAGGCTTCTTTTACAAGCTCTAAATCGACACGGGTTGCCTCAGCATGCCGGATGACGTTTGTCAGACCTTCCTGGACAATGCGGTAGATCACGGTCTCCAACTCAGAAGATAGTTGGATGTCTGCCAGATTCAGATTTCTTTTAATGGATACACCTGTGCCCGACGACATTTCAGATACCAATGTGTCTATGGCCGCTTCCAATCCGAATTCATCCAGAGCAGCAGGTCGCAACCGGTAAGAGATTTGCCGGATCTCTTCGATTGTCTGCGATACCACGTCCTGCATGGTGTGCAGGCTCTGCTGCATGTTGGGGGTATCGCTCTGTTTTTCGATGGTCTTTAGACGCACCAGCAAGCTGGTCAGGTTTTGCCCAGCGCTGTCGTGCAATTCCCGGCCCAGGCGCGCCCGCTCACCTTCCTGTGCTTTCACCAAAGATTCTAATAAAGTCTGACGGGCTTCTTCCTTTTCTTTTAACTTGAGGCGCAGCCAGGCATTGGCCACGATCTCGGAAATTTGTGCGCCTAAGCTGTTGAGTAGATCAAGATCATCTTCTGTAGGAACATAATTCTCTTTGGTGCTAACCAGGTTCATGATCCCAAATCGTTGGTCATTTGCTTCAAGAGGGATCGTGATGTGGGGTGCTGAACCATTCTTTTGTGTTTGCTCCAGCCGTTGGCAACGGCGCACCATAGTCAAAGAGCCTAGTTCTTCAGTTTTGAAATCCTGCTGGCAGGAACATAATTCGTTTTCTGGTCGCTCAAGGAGCCCTTCCTGCAGTTCATCTGGCACATTGATCCAACTGGCAAGGTGGTATCGATCCAATTCGGGATCTCGCAAATAGATCCAGGCCATTTTGATCTCCAGAAAATCGACCATCTCAACCAGGATTGCGTATAGCATGTCGTGGATTTCAATGTTGCGATCTGCGACTCGCTCTACCCGGTTCATAGCTTCCAGTCGCATGTTAGAGCGCGCCAGGTCTTCCTGGCTGTCAACCAGGTGGTCCAACATCACATTAACTGACTGTGCCACCTCCCCGATCTCGTCATTGGACCAAACTGTGGCGCGTGTTTCCAGTTTGCCATCAGCCACCTTTTGGGCAGTGTCCCGGAGAGAGAGTAATGGTCGTGTCAATATATACGTGAGAAATGAGGAAAGAATGATCGAGAGCACGGCCGCGAGGATGGTGACGAAAATGACGCTGCGACTCCCCGCTCGCATGGCAGCCTCCACTCGCACGTCGGTCAAAATATATGAGAGCCAGTCTCCCAGTCCGGTAGTGATCCAGTAGGTCATTGAGAATCCTAGGATCAGTACCGGTAAAAGGATGATACCCACGATCTTGACGCGCACAGGCACAGCCATGAACGCATCCGATATCTTTTGCCTCATCTGGTTAAATAGAGTCTTTGCCATCATTGTCTCCAGGAAGCCCCCCACTCTCTTCTTGATAAGTTTACTCCAAGAAATGGAAAAGGTTTATTGGAACTTGTGGGAATTGCCGGTGCGTAGGTTTTTTCCGAAATTTAAGCCCACTATCAATTAGAGCATACGTAATTGACACTACGTATGCTGACCATCTTGGAGTGTTTTTCTTTGATAAAGCCTTTTCCTCAAAATCAAATTTCAGATGGGTGCAATTCTAGCGCAATCAATAACCACTAAGCGATAATTCTCAGGTTTTGAAGAGGTTTGTGAAGTAATGTACAACCTATAAAGCTATTATGCAAGGGAGTTACCTCACATTATGAAACGCATCACACTAATAGCCAACATTGCCCTGATTGTAATTGGCTTTGCAACTGTAGGTTGTCACATAGTTTGGCACTGAGTGGAGAGTACAAGTGTCAAAATAAGTGCAAATATTTTCCACATATTCCATAAAGATTGGCGCCAGCCTACAAATCGTCACTAAGTTTGGCGCTGACCTACAATTTGGGCAACCCACATATGGGGGTTGGGAAGTGTTTTGCATCGAGGCCCCCATCGCATCTGCAATCTCATGAATTGGCAATTCTTTTTCCAGCAGCGTCCACAAGATCAGGACACGTCGTATGTTTCCAAAAACATTGCAGAAGGATGCTTGTGTTTGTGCCCGATCTCGAAGTGTTGTGCCCATATAGATGCCAGCTTTGTTGCGCAATAAGACGCTTGCTTAATTGCGGTTCTATGTAAATATTACGGATGAGATGACCGGGACAAAAGTGGCATTTATCCCCCACAGTATGCAGGTTTTTTATTGATGGGTATTCAGGAGAGCTATAACGCCAAAGACGAGGAAAGAAACTGTCGCATGTATTCCATTGATTCGAAGTCAGATGTTCAAGCCGCCTTCGTTGATGCAACCAGAATACAAAGAATAGACACCAAACTTAATATTTCTGGAACAGAAAGTCATGACCCGATTCCATGTCACTCAGCATGAAAGCCCCACATATGTGGGGGCTTTTTCTTTTTGAGTATATTTCCATAAATACAAGACGTGGATTTGACCCGTGTTAACTCAATTGCAGTCAGGTTTTTGGAACGAATCTATGAAGGCGAAAGTCAGCCCACTCGCAAAGAAGCTGCACCCGGTTTAGCACAGGTTTCTAAACATTCAAAGCAACGGATACATTCACTGTGGCGTGTGTTATGGGGAATATCCTGAATGTCCATGGGGCATTCCGCATCCCCACGCCCACAGGCAACACAATGTGTGTGATCTATCGCCATATGTATTGGAGAAATCTTGTTGCTTATCGCGAGAACTGCTCCTAAAGGACACAAGTATTTACACGAAAATCTTTCCACCAACATCGAAGTGATGATGAAACCGATCATGACAGACCAGATCAAGGGTGTGCTCAGGTCAAAAGCAAAGAAGGCTCTGGCTGGACATATAGAATGTAGTGGAGGGTAGAGCGCCGTAATGCTGGTAAAGAGAATCAAGGCCAACACCCCGTATTTCAAGTACTTCAGCCAGGCATCAACCTTAGGAGGCACGCGAATAGGGAGCAGAGCCGGGGATCTTTTCCCGCGGATTTTGCGTTTACTGCCACTAATGCGTTCTGCCAGTCTAGCCAAATACTCCTGGGTGGTCCCGAGTGGACACATCCATCCACAAAAGGCGCGACCGGCAATCAAACTTACGCCAAGAACACTTATGAGGACAGTGAAATTTAATAGGTTAGTGGTTTGTAAGGTCTCGCCAGTTGTGAGGTATGACCATAAAGTCTCGATGCCCCCGAAGGGGCAAAAAGGGTCAAACCCGCCCCCTCGGGATGACCTTCCGGGCAGGATATGACGCAGCCCGATCAAGAATGCCAAAAGCAAAAAGCTGCTTTGCATCCACTTTCGAGTTTTGGACAACGGATATTTAGGTTCCCTTGATTTTCTTTTTATCATATGCCGATCAATGCGTTGGCGTAAAGTCAAGGGCAATTCCCAACATGAAGAATGCGATCATTATGACAAGGAGAATGTATGGAATAATCTCCTTTTTGATTTCCATGCTAGTCCTGGCCTGTGATCAGTTTTTGTGTATTCGGCAAGCACAGGATGACCAGCAGGATGGTGCTCAGTATGGGAGCTGGGAGGAACATCGAGAAACGATTGACTTCAAATACATTGTGGATACCTATTGGATAGCCACCGATCATGGACATCACGCCGGCGAATATACCCACAGGAACCGCCCAAGACTTTTGTTTGATGGCCGCGAAAATAAAGATTGCCCATGCAGCCGCCCCCCACCAATTAACCTGCTGCGACATCACATACATACCGTTCCAGAATGCATCCGTATTCTTGACAAACATTTCTGGGGATTGGAAAGTACTCTGGAATTTTGAAATTGGAGCTACACCATCTATAAAAGTCAACACATAGGCCAAGCCAGCAGTGAAGGTTAGTGCAATGACCTTTTTATCCACATTGCCGATGAGCAGCATCCCAAACCACATAATCGCTGCAAGGAAAAATACCCACAGAGTAGGAGTTGGCAATCCACTATCAGCGGCAGGAATCATGGGGAAGAAACCGGCTAGCAGGAGTATAGTTGCGGCTACTGCTCCCCAGAACCACGCCCAGGATTGTTTCTTCAGGAATCCCCACAATACCGCAGCACTAAGCGCGCCCGCTGATATTCCCAACCAACCGAGCACTGCATAAACAACACGGACTGTGTTGCTCTCTTCCCATTCTCCAGCAGCAAAATGGGTGTGGATGACTGTATTATATGTTTCGGCCAGGAAATAGAGTAATAAAATTCCTGACAAGAGTCCGACGATGGCCAAAATTGCACCAAGCTTGTTGTTGTTTTTCATATTCTTATTCTCCTTAAATATTCTTTTTTTCGATGTTTAGAACAATGCTTTTGCGTAGTTATTGTTAACATCCTTATTGTCAGCCAATGATTGGCATCAATTTAGGAAGGACTATCAATGAGGTGTTTTTTGAAATAAGGCGGAATTGTGAATAACAATACGCCCAGCGCAAGCAAGGATCCATATAAATAGTCCAGAGTGTTTGTGCGGATGATCTGTGTAGGCGCATCAATGATCAAAATTGCTAAAGCACTGATGACTGCAAGCCACCAACCGGTCCGCTTGCGCATGGCCAAAAGAAAAACTGAAATGACCAACAGAATCGTGGCAATCCAGTTGACTTCCCCGGCAACAGTCAGTATCCACCATTGCAAACCCTCATAAAGAGGTTGGCCGGGGCGGGTCCACAGCATACGTTGCGCACCAATGCCAATCGTAAAGGCGTGCGTTGCCAACATGCCGATAAAGGTGAGCGCCAGGAATTGTGACCATTTCTCCGCCTTTTCCTTATCCTGAAGGAAAATCGTGGCCCAAAAGCCAGCTAACCCAACCCATGAGATCACCATAGGAAGGGGGAAGCCACCGACCCAACTGATGTATGGCAAAAACATAAACATTCCACCGATGGCAGGCAGAGCGTACATGGTCATGGATACCGGATAAGTCCATTTTTCTTGTTTATAGATTGCAGGAGAAATTGCCAATAGCACCACGCCGCCTACAAATATGAATGCTCGCCAGAAAGGGTAAAAGAAATTGAACAGCTTGATGCCACTGGCAAACTTAGCCTGTTCTACAGCGACAACAACCAATTCTTTTAACACACGCTCTAGTGAAACTTGCACAATGAACGGTGTAGCCACAATCATAAACAGGCCAATTACTATAGCAACCCCTGATGTGATCAGCCTGGGTTGCTTAGAAACGACAGTCATCATATTCCTCCAAGGCACGCAAGTAAAGACACATAGGTTTCCACATGTGAAAATTAGCACATGTCGTCACTTGTGTCTTTGCTTTAACGCAAACGCAGTCTCAGGACATATATTTAGGGGGTACCAATTAAGTCATGGAGTGGTGATTCTATGCAACATCATGTATTCCATCCCCTGCGAACCATTGCCAGATATAATGTCCCTGGAATAATCCATTTATTGTGCGGTCATTTGTTAACAAAGGGTGCCATGGAGCAAACAATGAAAACCAAGGTTTCCAACGATAAATTTACATTATTGCTAGAACAGAATGAGATCTTTGGCTGTGCTGATGGCCACCAACGGGGCCTTATTCTTGAGCTAGCAAACCGGCAAAGTTTTTCTAAAGGTGAATTTATTGCACATCTTGGAGATACGTGGCCGTACCTCTTCATGGTGGAGGAGGGAGAAATCAACGCGGTCATTGATTCTGAGGAGGGAAGAAGTTTTATTGCAGCTACTTTTGGTCCGGGTGATGTTTTTTGGGGACTCGCTTTTTTTCAGGATGATGCCCCCACGCCTGTAGCCTTGGAAGCCATGCAAAAAAGTCTCATTCATTTATGGAACCGGGATAACTTGCTTCCAATATTGTTGTCCAATGGTCAAATGTCTTGGGAACTTAACAGACTGCTGGTACACCGGATGTTGATGGCCAGGAGAATCGTTGAGGAACTTGCCTTCCAACCTGTGACCAGCCGTCTTGCGCGATTATTGCTCGATCAGTTCAAACCAAAAGCCGGCGATCAAGTTTTGCGGGAATCGACACTGGACGAAATGGCTGCACGCATCGGGTCAACCCGCGAAATGGTGTGCCGTATCTTATACAAGTTTTCTGAGGAAGGGGCCATTCAAATCAACCGCACTGAATTCACATTTACCGAGCCTGAATTGCTAGCCAAGCACGCCCATCTGGAGGCAAGCATTAAGAGCTAGTTACTTTTGTTTGCTAATTCACCTCTAAAAATTTAGCGATCCCCTTGCATTATTCGCCCGTAGCGCAGTTCGTTAAAGTATCAAGCTTCCCTACTAACTTACTTTGCTTAATGTGCTGATAATAATGAATGCTGGACAGAAAAAGCCCGCTACCTATGCCAAGATACACCACCGCCAACAAAGGTTTTGGGACAGGAGAATAAAGCCGCAGAAAGAGCCCCATTGAGATCATCACCAGAACTAAGGGGTAGCTGGTCCATTCTTGAAAAGCGAAAATACAAACCTTTTCATTTTTTATTTGCGCAATACGATCAATATTCTTCTTTGCCAATCTCGAAAAACCAAAACGGTATATAGCCAGCCCCAGAGTTATCCCGGCGACAAGAATTAGTACAAACTGCCAGGCTGGCAAAGACACCATCCATAGATAGGCATAGCGAGCCAATAAAAGCCCAACACCAGACCACATAAAACCTGCTGCCAAAAACAAATATAGCTTAGGGGCAGCAGGTTTTAATTTCAAAAAGAAATCATTCATCAGGTTATTACATAGCGGCAAACCCAGCCACAAAAGCCGCCGTTGTCGACAGTAATAAAGCTGGCAAAACGGACAAGATTACATCGTGGGAAAGGATTGGCTTCCCAACCCGGAGGAATGATAACAGAATACCGCCTACTCCGATCAAGGCCCCACCCACACCGACAAGTGCAAAATCCCCCACCACCACATCTTGCACACTGAGATAGATCGGCAACCCAAAAATAATCAATCCCGTGATTGTGTACACTAAAATCAATATGCCTATCGCCCAACGACTCGGTGCAAAAAAGAGTGTATACGAAACCACTAAAACACCTGCAATCGAGAAGAGGGCAAATCCGAGAATATAGTCTGGATAGAATTGCGAGATCAAACCTGTTGACAGGCTGAGAGGAACCAATGTCGAGACAATCACGACCAAGGGGTTTTCCAGTATTTCAAACCCAAGAATTAGGATTAGTAAGCTTGCAACCATGAGTACACCAAATGTTATTGTATAGAGGATGATCGGTATGGTGGCAAAATCATCTACCCCAACGGCAATTTGATAAGCACACAAAAGCGCAGTAATTAAAAGGAGCCCGCGATCCAGCTTTGTTATTTTACAGGTCATTGCTCATCACAGCTGAAGTCTTCAGGAGCACGGCACAAGTGACTAGGGTCAAACTCCTTGTGGAGAGGAAAAGATATTCAAAAAGGCTTCTAGTTGATTGCATAGCTATTTCCAGATATGGGAATTCAGACACTCTTATTCTTCTTCACAAACATATCGATACCTCTCATAATCGTCTTTATTAAATGTTAAGTTGGGATACACGAATGCATATATATAAATAAAAGGTAGCCAGCAATTGCTGGCTACCTTAGGTGAGAGAAGGCTGGCTAGTCTTCTGAAGTCCTCAGACTATTCCGAACCTTGGAAGTTCTTGCATTTTACAAAATTAATCCGCCGCGGCTGGTTGGGCAACCAGTTGGGGCTCTTGTACATCTGCGGACTTCGCAAAGATAGCTTGCTTTACGTAAGGGATCAGGAGCAGAACAACCACACTCAACCCCATTAGCGCTCCATAAAGATAGTCATTCGTGGCATTGCGTACAGTATGCGTTGCATAACTTCCAACGACTGTCGCAGCACCCGCGATAAGCGCCAAATAGTATCCGGAGAAATGTTCTTTACCCAACTGGAAGATCGAAATGATAAAGAAAAGGCTCGTGATCCACAACACCGGCCAGGACAACCACAGTACTGAAATGCTCTCTGGGATGATGGGGCGAGCAGGATGCCCGTATAGCACGCGGAAAGCTGCGTGACCATTGGCGAAGTTCTCTGCGGCGCAAACGCCTAACATGAGGAACACGAAAAAGTTAGCTAGCTTGGCAGGCAAAGTTGATTTTTCTGCCAGCAGTACTGCAAAATACGGTACCAGCCCTACCATCATGATCAAAACTGCCGGGGGGAAACCGCCTTGAACACTACCCACAAAATTCATCCAGGGCACGATCATATAGGCACCGCCCATTGCAGGCATAGCCAAAGCAAGCAACGTAACTGCTCTTGCCCAGCGTTCGCCCTGGTATAACGGCCGTGCAACTGCGATCAACACAAAACCGCCAACAAACGAAAGTGCTGTCCAGAAGGGGAAGAAGAAACTAACAAGCCAGGGCGTCAGGCCTAAGAGTCCAACTTTCACATTAGCTTCAGGAGTGCCCTCGGTTGCGAATTTTTCCATCCGCGCCAATTGCCCTTCTACAATGGGGTTGATGACTCCATTAATCATGAAGGGCTGCACCGCGATCATAAAAATCGCAGCCAGGATAACCAGAACGGTTATCCACAAGCGGATTTGTTTGGATGGGTGTTGCATGTTTTATCTCCTCAATTAGATATAATTAGTCTACGCGCTTATTGTGCGCGACTTCACAATCAGCATAGTCTGAATGGAGAACAATGAACATGATCTGGGTTAAGTTGATTGTTTTTAGGTTATGGAGATGAAACAAACCAAGGACGACAAATCAAAAGTTGAGCTTGCCAGCCTCGAAATATTTAACAAGCTTAGCAACGATGACATGCAGGCTTTAACTGCAAAACGGCTCAAGAAAACTATCAAAAAGGGAGAGTTTCTTTGTCACCAGGGGGATATTTGGCCGAAGGCTATATTTGTAATAAATGGTGAATTGAGCTGGGCAATGCTTTCTTATACTGGACGCGAGCAGGTTCTGTTTACGGTTAAAGCAGGTGAAGATTTCTGGGGACATTCCCTATTTGACAGCGCCCCTATGCCAGCCTCTTTGCAAGCCATCGACCACACGGAAGTCTTTCTGTGGCCTAAGGATGTTCTCCTTCCCTTGTTGCATGAAAACCCTGAAGCGATGTGGGCCATCACTGCAAAGCTAGTCGGTATTATGCGGCAAGCGCGTGAAGTCATCTATGGCCTGGCATTCCAACCATTAACAAGCCGCTTGGCCCAACTGTTGCTAACCCGCTTCGGTGAAGTAGAACAAACACCGGTTGAGCGCGATCTTACACTAGACCAAATCGCGTCTATAGTGAATTCCACTCCAGAAGTTGTGTGTCGTCTGATGTATCAATTTCAAGCCGATGGCATTCTCGAAATCACGAGAGCCAGTATTGCTTTACATGATCATAAGTCCTTGGCAAAGCTTGCGGAAAAGGGGTAAGTGTAGCTAAAGATTTGCATCAGCCTAATTATTGACCTAGACATAAATGATAAAGCTCCAATAAAAAGAAAGACTGCCCTTCTAATACAACCGTGGTGCAAATAGTATCGACTGCATAGACAGAATAGACACTAAAATCCATGGTTCTGTTCTAGCGTATGATTCGAATCCATGTCCCTCAGCCTAAAAAAGTGTTTTATTGATAAACAGAAATCAAATCAGTCCTCTGTAAATAACCAAATGAATTGATAGGGTTGCAGATCAATAGGGATTTTACCCCCTTGAACTTGCACCACTTGTTCTAGGACCAAATCCTTCCAGGCAATCCCATTACCAAGGCCCAATACATTCACCGGAACATCAAGGTCCACAGCTTGCTTAGAAACATTGGTAATTGCTAAAATCGACTGTTTCTTGTCTACTGAGCGTCGCAAAACGGCAAAGACCGACGGAGATAATTCAAGTATATGCTGGGAGGCGTTAGGATGGAAAGCAGCATAGGCCTTGCGAAGCTCAATCAATTGCAGATATCTTCCTGAAATACGGGAAGCCACCGACATAGGGTCTGAGAGGGTTTGGCGAAGAGTAATGATATCGAATTTCTTGCGATTGATCGAGCGAGGACGATCGGTTTCTTCCACACAGCTATGGCAATTGCGCGAGCCAAAGAGGCTGTGCGCATAAATGCCGGGTACCCCCGCCAAAGCCAGCATAATGGCCTGAGAGGCAAGAAATCGCTGAATATCAATTTGCGCGTTGGGTTGTTTGGGGTCATTGAGGGCATCATAAAGCGTGATGTTCAACTCATAAACGCTTTCGGTGCCATCAGCATTCGATTTGTTGGAGGCGTGGCCGCCGTGTGCCAGGGTACGTTCGACAATAGCGTGGATCTCCTCGTCCGCCAGCAAGCCCTTGGCCGGCATGAGGCCGATACCATCATGAGAAGCGATGAAGTTAAAGAAGGTGGTGCTGGGGGAAGGGGTTCCCAGTGAGGCTGCCCAACTCGAAAGCACGCTGGCGTCTTCCTGAATAAAGGTATGCAAAACAATGGGGGCCAGAGGGAACTGGTAGACCATCTGGGCCTCGTCAAAATGGTCAGAGCCATCAAGGGCTGCACCAAAATAACTGATGTTGTCTTCGTGGGGCACATTGGTCTCAGTGATCAAGATCACGTGGGGAGCAAGCTCATCCAGAACAGAGCGGAAGAGTTTGATGACGCTATGGGTTTGTGGCAAATGGATGGAAGAGGTGCCGAGCTCTTTCCATAAATAAGCAATGGCATCCAGGCGGATGACCTCGGCCCCCTTAGCCACATAGAACAATAGCAACTGCACAATCTCCAACAACAGCTGGGGGTTGGCATAATTAAGATCGATCTGGTCAGGGCCGAAGGTGGTCCACACTTGCCTTGGGCCGCGGGCTGTTTCGAATGATGTAAGTAAAGGTAAAGCGCGGGGACGCACTACCTGTGACAGATCATCTTTAGAATTGGCTTCGATAAAATAGTCCTCATGTATATCTTCCCCAGCCAAATAGCCTTGAAACCAGTCACTTTCCTTAGAGATGTGGTTAATGACGGCATCAAACATCAGACGGTAATGCTTACCCATCGAAACGATGTCTTCCCAGGAGCCGTGCCGAGGATCAACCTGAAAATAATCGATGACGGAAAAGCCGTCATCGGAGGAGTATGGATAGAAGGGCAAAATGTGAACCCCGCTGAGGGCTTTGGCCAGGTCCTTATCCAGGAATTCCTGCAGGCAAGCCAGGGAAGAGTCTTTTGCGCTGGTGAACTGGTCGGCGTAGGTGATCAGGAAAACGTCACGTTCGGTCAAGCGCTCTTGAGGGGAAGCTGAAGCTTGTTGAAACTCAGGAAGTGAAGTCCTATATTCTGTTAAGAGGGCATTGAATTGAGGCCACAAGCTGGCGGCAGTTTGCTCCCCATAAAGGAATTCCAAATGGGTCCGGATACGTTGCTGAGGTGAAGGCATTTTAGAAGGTATCAAGCACCTGGTGCAGTTTTTCTTCAAGCACTTCTAAGGAAAAGTGCTTGAGTGCGATATCGTAATTCTTTGTAACAATCTCTTGAACTTTAGCGGGGCTATCTAACAGCTTTTTCAAATGCTGAATGGCATCTTCATCAACAAAACCATCTAGTTCAACAAAATCAAAGCCGAGAGGGCCAATATCGGCATTGTACACCGGATAACTATTGACCACCATCAGGCGCTTGTAATAGACAGTCTCCAAAAGGGCATTGCCGAAGCCCTCGTAATCACTTGGGTATGTGACCAGATCAGCATGGGGATACACGTCCCAGAGGGAGTAGATCTTGTGTCCATTGGCCTGGCCGCGTTGGGTATCCACACGGTCTTCGACCAGGCGCAAGTCCACCTGCATGACGGCGGCTTCCCTGGAAAGCCAGCGCCAGTAAGCTTCGCCCTCATCCGAGGTGCCGTGGGTGATCAGTAATTTTGTGTTGGGGATACCCAGTTCTTTGAGGAGCATCAGGGCTTTCTCGATACCCTTACGACGGACAACGCGCGTGGGCTGCAAGACAAGAAAATCATCTTCGGTGAAGCTAAGCTCCGCGCGCAGGTCGCGATTGTAATCATCTATGCGAACTGGTGGCTTGGCAAAATCGTGTACGTTGGGAATCACGATAGAGTCAATGTCGCGCCGGGCTTTCAAGCGACGTTGGGCGATGGTGTTGATGGTGACATGCCGGATATTGGGCGCGTCGGAGGGGAAGGCCGAGTCCAGCAGATCGAGAATGTGGTTACGCTGGTAACGCGGACGTTCCCAATAAAAATCGTGGTGATGGGCAATGGTACGAATACCCGCCCCTTCAATCAACTGTTTGAGGGCTACCCCCAGAGGCAAATTCATGGGGATAGCCTGGGCATTCTCGACCAGGATGAGGTCAATGTGATTGGCCTCTACAAAGTCTTGCAGGGCAGATTGAATCTGTGTAGTGAGTGAATGGATGTCTGCCAAAAGCTCTTCGACATCGTCGGAAAGCTCGATAAAGGCGCGTTCACTTAGAGCATGAACCTGTAGATGAGTGAAATGCAGTTGCGGGACTAAAGTGCCGGAACTGGCATAACCACCCAACTCGCCAGCACAATAAAACATGGCATGCCCCATCCTCTCGAGGACGCGCACCCATTTTTCTACTTCAAGGGAAACCCCATCTGTACCATTGAGACGAGTAGCTATAACACCAATATTCATTAATTTGACTGTGATGTTGCTGTGTTGTAGTTAGCGGTTCCAGCTAGCCTTTAACGCCACCGGCAGTAAGACCTTCGGCGAGGTAGCGCTCCAGAACCAGGAATAACATGACAATGGGAATGGTCATGATGGTGGAGGCAGCCATAACTACATTCGGTCGCGGAGTCGGGTCGTTAAAGATTGTGTTGATCTTGATCGGCATGGTGAAGAGGTCACCGTTGTTCAGGAACACAAAGGCATACAAGAATTCGTTCCAAGCGATCATGAATGTATAGATGCCAACGGAAACCAGGGCAGGAATAGCCAATGGCAGGGTGATGCGCCAGATGACTTCAAAACGACTGGCTCCATCGATCAAGGCGGCCTGCTCGATCTCGTCGGGAATTGTGCGGAAATAATTGGTTAGCATGTAGAGCGCGACCGGAAGGGTTTGGGCCAGATAGGTAACGACCAACACTGCCAGATTGTCCTGAACCTCAAAGCCTACCTGGGTGCCGATTTGGGCGAGCATGGCAAACAGGGGAATGATCAACAACACTCCAGGAAATAAATAGACCAACAGGATGCTGTTTAATAAAACATTTTTGCCTCGGAAACGGAGACGTGCAATAGCATAGGCACCCAAGACAGAGAGGATGACGGCGACGATGGTGGTGGGGATAGAGACACTGAGGGTATTGATGATGTTCTTACCGAACTCCTGGTAGCTGGGATGGTTCGGGTCAAAGAGCTCCTGAAAAGCCTCCATTCGCAGGCCTTCGGGTACGTATACAGCGGTACGCCCACCGATCTCTGCGCGGGTTTTAAAGGAGGAACTCACCATCCAGTAGAAGGGGAAGAGGATGCTGACCAGGAAAAAGGTCAGCACAATGGCAAAGACGATCTGGCGCAAAGAGAACAAGTGCGCCATCTGGTCGATAATGTTCATTCGTTCGGGGGATTTGGTAGCCATCTTATTCCTCCTCGATGTTGCGCATGACGATGCCGATGTAAAAGGCCATAAATACCACCAGGATGGCCAGCAAGATCATAGCCGTGGCGGCACCTTTGCCAAAATCAAAGAGCTTAAAACTGAACTCGTAAGTCAACACCGGAAGCACTTTGGTGCCAAAGCCACCACTAGTTAACAGGAAGATGTCATCGAACTTATTAAAGGTCCACATCAGGCGCAACAAGAAGATAGCGCCCAGCACATAGCGCAGTTCCGGGATGGTGACGTTCCAGAACTTCTGCCAGGTACTGGCTCCATCGACTTCAGCAGCCTCATACAAGGTGCTGTCAATGGCCTGCAGTCGGGCCAGGATCATCAACATGGCGAAGGGGAAATAACGCCAGGCTTCAAAGACGATGACCAGCGCAAGAGCCAGGCCACGGGTTGCCAGATAGGCAATCGACTCCTGGGGCTCGATGACGCTCAAGCGGATCAACAAGTCGTTCAGCACACCGGAAGGGCGCGGGTCAAGGATCCAACGCCATACAAAAGCCATGCTGATGACGGGCGCAACGTAAGGGATCAAGAAGATGGCACGGGTCAGGCCACGCCCACGGAAGGGGCGGTTCATGAGAATGGCAGCGATGAGGCCAACGACCAGAGTTGCGATAGTCGCCACAAAGGAGTAGACCACGCTGGTGACGGCAGCGCCCCAGCTTTGCAAGCCTTGAAACTTGAAGGCAAAATCATCAAAGACCTTGCGATAGTTATCCAGGCCATCGGGTCCTGCCAGGGGAGCATTAAAAACGTCATTGAGGTTATTCAAACCCACATCGTGGAAACTGACCCAAACGCTAAAAACTGCTGGGAAAATGACCAGGCCGAATACGATGATCGCTGTAGGGGATATTAAAGTCCAGGCCAGGCGAGCTTCTTGCGACTCGACCGCACGCCAGCGTTTCATAAAAGAAGAACCAGATTTGGGTTTAGCACTCACAGCCATAACACACCTCTTTTTGCTTACCCTGGGGAGAAAAAGGCAGGGCTACTTGCGTAGCCCTGCCCAAGTTGCTGCCGAATTATTCTTCTTGGCGTTCTGCCAGAAGTAATTCAACCTGCTCTTGTAGCCATTCAGCTGCCGTTTCCGGCGTCATAGTGCCTTCGAGCACAATATTGCTGATGGCCTGTGAGATCAACAAGCGGCCTTCGATGTCACCAACTACGGCGCGCTCCGTGGGGCCGTAGTCAGGGCGGAAGAGCCAGCGTTGCATGCTGTCGAAGCCGTTAGCAATTTGGGCCAGCGTTTCTTCGGAGTAATTCTCGAAGTAGGGGCTGAGACCACGCCAATCGTCTACGGCACTTTCCAGCACAGGGACCTTGCCGAACGGAGCCAGGGCCAGCACTTCTTGGTAACCATCGGTCAGGAAGAACTCAACCACTGCCTGGGCCTGCGGATCTGCACCTTGCATAAGGCCTAATGTAACCAGTTGTCCGTAGGAAGCAGAGCCGTTGGGGCCAACCATCTCAGAAGCAAAGCCGGTGTTGCCAGCCAGGTCATCAACGGGGATCTCGACGTTGCCGCCTTCTTCAAGACCGGACCCATCCACGAGGTCATCCATGATATAGGTGGAGTAGAAAAGCATACCGGATTGGTCAAGCTCGTAGGCTTCACGGGCACCGCGCCAATACTGCGGGCCGGGGGTGGCACAGCGTTGCAAGTCTGTGTAAAAGGCAAGGGCCTCAACCATTTCAGGGGTGTTCATGGTGACGTTGCCGTCAGCATCAAAGGGCCAAGCCTCGTTGGACATAGCGACCTGCTCAAAGACTTGATGTGGATAATTCTGGCCGGGATCTGTACCAATGGTCAGACCGTACAGTAAATTCCCTGCACCCGGAAGTGCATCACAAGCGGCGTTGATATCTTCCCAGGAAATAGGGGGGTTGAGACCGGCATCTGCAAATGTATCAGCGCGATACCAAATAGCCTGGATCCAACCATCATAGGGAACTGCCGAGTAGGCACCAGTGGACGGATTGGTAACCATGGACAAGGGGCCGGCGCGGAAGTCATCTTCACCAACACTGGCAATCACGGCTGCCGCGGCATCTTCATCCAGAATGCCATCCGCAGCAAAAGTAGCTACGCGCTCAATACCCATGCGCACGATATCGGGCAGGCGATTGGCAGCCTGGGCCGTGGCGATGCGTTGGGAAATGCTGCCTTCATCGATGGGCACGATGCGTAGTTCGACATCGGGATTGGCTTCCATGAAACGGGCGGCCACAGCTTCGTATACATCGACACGCGCTTCTTCATTATCCGTGGTCCAGAATTCGATAACGGTCTTGTCGCCAGCTTCTGCTTCAACCGGGACTTCAACTATTTCTGTGACAACTACCTCAACGGGTACTTCAACTTCAACAGTTTCGGGAGTGGGGGTGGCGCAAGCTGCCAGAACGATTGTCAAGATAGCCAGCAGCCCGAGCATTGTAAGTAAGCGTTTACTCATTTGTCTCTCTCCTAAGAAAGGGATTTATTGATTTGTACAATTTAGGCGAGTTTTCTGAAAATGTTTTCGTGGTAACACCTCCTATTTAGATATCTTCTTCCGTTTCAACGCCGGTAGATTCTCGTAAAACCAAAGAAGGTTTGAGAATAACCTGTTCCTCTTCCAGGGGTTTGCCCTGAATGTGGTGGATCAACATTTCACAGACACGGCCACCAATCTCGTAAATGGGTTGATTGACCGTGGTCAAAGGGGGATGAAAATGCTCAGACATGGGAATATCGTCAAAACCGGTGATGGCAATTTCCTCGCCAATTGCCAGACCTTGCTCATGCGCAGCGCGGATGGCGCCAAAGGCCATTAAATCGTTGCAAGCTGCAATGGCAGTTGGTGGTTCATCCATAGCCAGCAACTCATTGGCTTTTTCATAACCGCCGCGTTGGGTGAGATCACTGTATTTCAGGTAACGATCTTCGAGTGAGCCCCCTGCCTCAGCCAAGCCCTCGCGAAAGCCATCCAAACGATATTTGGCGAACATCAGGTCAGGCTCCGGTGCAATGCAGGCCACACGGTGAAAGCCCTGTTGAATGATGTGCTGGGCCATCAAACGCATGCCGTGCTGACTGTCTTCATCCACAAAGGGGAAATCCAGTTCACCATGCGTGCGACCAAAAGCCACAAAGGGAAAGTCGATGCCGCGCAAATAATTGATGCGCTCGTCATTCATGCGGGTACGCACGACCACAAAGCCATCCACACGGCGACTTTCAACAGCCTGCTTATAGGCGTGCATCTCGCGTTCGCCGGGAGGCTGGGTAGAGACCAAAAGATCGTAACCAAAGTCGGCAGCTTTATTGCCAATACCTGCCAGGAATTCACTAAAAAAGGGGTCTGAAAAGCGGGGGCCAAAAGTGGGGAGAACTAAGCCAAGTGTATCTGTAGTGCGTTTTTGGAGACGCTGGGCAAGCGTATTAGGACGATAGCCCATTTCTTCGGCAACTTTCTCAACTAAAGTGCGCGTTTCTTCACTGACATCATCGTAGCCGTGCAAGGCGCGGGATACGGTTGTAACGGACTTTCCTACACGTTGAGCAACATCTTTGATGGTAACGGCCATAAGCTGACTATTTCGCCTCAGAACTACCCAAAACGTTTTGGGTAGTTCTGAGTATATTCCAAAACGTTTTGGGAGTCAAATACACAACTTCAGGTTATTCGAAATCTACCGGAGCATATCCAATTGAGCCGCCTTCCCTAGTGCAACTATGGTGCAAGGAGTAAGAAAGAATAGACTTTATAGACAGAATCTGCCCATTTTCGAACCAAATCTGGTGATTTTCGAGATTGGATAGACTACATGGATACAATGGACACTAGGCTCGATGACTCTGGAACAGAAAGTCATGGTTCGAATCCATGTCCCTCAGCCTAAAAAATACCCCTATATATGGGGTATTTTGCTTAATAAGAGCTCTTCCCAAAGATGTTTTTCAAATAGGTGCAATTCGGGTGCAACCAAAAGAGACGAAGCCCATTTCCTCAAGTTTTGACGACAATTGTGATGTAATGTACAATCAACAAAACCATTATGCAAGGGAGTAACACACCACCATGAAACGCATCACACTAATTGCCAGCATTGCACTCATCGTAGTCGGCTTTGCAATGGCCAGAGTTGGAGACGCTTTATCTACAGTTACAGAAATTGGCATGGTACAGGACAGCATTCTTATGCCAATTGGGGCCATATTATTTATCTTGGGGTTCCTGGCATGGGTGGTTGCCATCATTTGGTACTTGGTCTCGTTTGTCAGAGGACGGTTGGCGCAAGAAAAGGCATAGCAACCAACAATAAACATCAAGCTTATGCCGGGCGTTGGGGTTCCCCACTGTCACAGTCAGGTATTACAAAATTCAATTTCAGTGAATTTCTATAAGTTCATTCCATTGTTTTGAAATTGCTTCCCAACTGAAATGTGGTTCAGTGGCTCTAGTGTAAGTCAGCTTCAAAACTTGTTCATAGTATGTTTGATCGCTGCAGAGTTGTTCTAAAGCATCTGCCAGGTCATCTAGAGAAATCTCTGCACCTTCAACTAGGCCACTTCGGAGAACCTGATTTTCAGCAGGATGCCTCAAGCAACTCTCGAGTGATTTCCAAATGCTCTCCAATTTTGTGAAGCTCTATTATCTGGCCAATGCTATTTTATATTATCACACAGGAAATGATCGCCAAAGAATAGCATTTGTGAGACTCGAGCCGCCTTCCCTAGCGCAATCGTGGTGCAACGGGCATAGAATGAATAGACACCAAGCTCAGTGACTCTGCAACAGAAAGTCATGGTTCGATGCATGCCCCTAAGCATAAAAAATGTCTCTAACATGGAGGGGGACCAAACGGCATCTAATGCGGTGATGAGATTCTTTCATAGTTGCGCAATTGTGCTTCTTTAGTCGAGCCAGCCTTTTTGTGCCGCAATGGCGATTGCAGCCCCTCGAGAATCAACCCCAAGCTTATTATAAACACTGGTCAGATGGGCCTTCACCGTCCGCGCCGAGATGTCCAGCCGGTAAGCAATTTCCTTGTTGCGCTCGCCCGTAGCGGCAGAACGTAATACTTCAAGCTCACGCGGGGTAAGGTCGATGGAGCTATCTTGTGCTGTTCGATTGATGAGTGGCTTATTGGCTTCTTCTGCGGCAAAGGCCCGCTCCAAAATCTCTGGTTTGAAAAGGGATTCGCCACGGGCAGCTGCTCGTATCGTGTCCAACAGTGTATCCCTATCCGTATCCTTTAATAAATAGCCGCGTGCGCCTAGCTTCAACCCGCGCAACATCATCTCGTCTTCATTGTAGGTGGTAAGGATGATAACCGCGATGTGCGGATGACTGGCCCGTAACTGTTCGATAGCCGTTAGGCCATCCATAATGGGCATACGCAGATCCATGAGAATGACTTGTGGCTGTTGCTCGGAGGCCATCTGCAACGCTTCTTCCCCATTCTCCGCCTCTCCAAGCAGCTCCACATCATCTGCTGTATTTAGAACCAGGCGTAGTCCCTGCCGAACGATAAAGTGATCATCAGTAATCAATACCCGGATAGGCTCATTCATATACAGGCTCCAATGGCAGAAGTAATCGGACAGCCGTGCCGCGCTGCGGAGTGCTCTCAATGGAAAACTGCCCCCCCGTGAGTTGCGCTCGCTCTTTCAGGCCCAACATACCGTAGTGACCAGGCCGACCCACTGTATCTACTTCAAAACCTACTCCATCATCTACAACTTCGATCAGCAGACTATTTCCCTCAAGGTGGATCACCACCTCCACAGTCGTTGCTTGAGCGTGTCGCGCCACATTAGTTAGCATTTCCGTCAAGGCTCGCCGCGCGTGGAGAGAAACTGCAGGGGGCAGCCTCAACGATGAGGGCAGTTGAACGTCTAAATCACATGCCAGATTATACGTTCTGCTGAATTCTTGTACTCTACGGCGGATGTTTTTTTCAAAGTCCGGGGCCAGGTCTGTGCCGGTCCGCAGATCATCAATCACGGCGCGTGCTTTGCGCAAGGCAGCCCGCGCCTGCGCTTTTGCATCGGACACAATGGTCTGTGATTCGGTAATTTCGTCCTCTTCAAGGTGGTGTCCAACGGCTTCCAGTTGCAATACCAGCCCAGATACCCCTTGCGCCAGGGTGTCGTGCAATTCTCGCGCCATGCGGTCGCGCTCTTCCAAAACAGCCATCTGCTCCTTGTCTTTCAACAAGGTTTGCAATTCTGCTGCAACTCGATTGAGGTTTTCCCCTAATTCCCCGATCTCATCTATCTCATTATCCTGGATTTGACTTTCGAAACTGCCTTGCCCCCAAGCGGCCGAGACTTGTGACAAGTGGGCCAAGCGGCCACTGAAGCCCTTCGCCAAACGCCAGCCGAAAATAGTACCCACCGAAGCCGCAGACAAGGCAAAAATTATCAATCCACCCACAACCACGCTTAGCAACAGGAGCAGGAGAGTTGCAGGAGTCGGTGTACGGATGATGGCAACCTCTACTCCTAAAAGACGCCCGGACTCATCCTTCAATGGCTCAGCAAATACAAGATAAAGCGCTTCAGACGTGGTTTGAGTGTAGGGTTGTTCAGTGCTGGTATCGCCGCTATAAGCGGCCGATATAAGATTAACGAGGCTGTCATCGCCAGTTAAGAGTGCGGGATCAAAGAAACGGCCGTCCGGCGGCAGTGCTGCAAATTGGGGCGTAGAAGCTAATAAATTCTGTTGCGCATCCAGAACAAACACAGAGGCAAACTGTTCAATTTCAAACGGAGAACTAGAGATCGTTAACGGCTCATTACCTAATATCTGCTCCAGATCAGCTTGCAGATTGGCTGTATCTACGGGTTGATTGCGTAGATGAGCCCTAGTAATCGGCCGTATATCATCTTTAATGACCGGCGCAACAGCATTACTAAATAGTTGGAGATCGCCCTGCAGGGGGTTGAACCCAAGTGCGATCATGACCAAAACCAGCAACAATGTCTCAATGATCAAGAATGACAAAGCTGCCACCCAGGTGTAGCTCCACGTCAACTTCCATTGTAGTCGCCTAAAACGAGAACCTAATTTCTTCATGACGGCTTCATTGTAACGCTTTCAGTTGACTGTGCAATTGCCCAAGTGGACAGTGCCCAAAAGGGCAACCCGGACAATGGGCATAAAGGCGATGTGGAGCATGCCGGAATTCATTACCCTTTGGACATCAAATAAAACCTGCCAACAACTGGCAAAAACAAAAGGAGAAAAATCATGAACCACTCAATTATGGAACAACCCAAGATGCCCGTTCGAGCTCTCATTCCGTTTCTCATCCTAAGCTTTAGCTTGACCTGGGGTCTCGCCGCGGTGTTGATCTTTGTAGGCTTTAGCCTACCTGTATTTCTACTCGCAGTGTGGGCACCCGGCCTTGTCGGCACTTTCCTGGTCTGGCGATACTACGGACGGAAAGGACTGCGCAGTTTCTTCCGCCGCTTGACCTTATGGCGCATGCCACTGAAGTGGTGGTTGTATCTGGTAATCGGCTTTCCGACCCTCACTTACCTTGGTGCCGCACTGAATGGCACCATCGGCGAACCGTTTCCCTTTTCCCCCTGGTACACGGTATTTGCAGCGATAGTGCAGGCACTTTTCCTCCTGGGTACCAATGAAGAATTTGGCTGGCGCGGGGTTGCGCTGCCTCTTTTGCAGCGCAAATACTCCCCATTCTTGGCCGGTTTGATCCTGGGCATCATTCATGCCGCCTGGCACATCCCTGCCTTCTTTATCAGTGGGCTTCAATTCGAAACGTGGTCGGTCATACCCTATTTTGGTGGTGTCGTCGCCCTCTCAGTCATCCTCACACCCATCTTCAATAGCTCCCGGGGCAGCCTCTTGATCGCTTACCTGTATCACTTCCAGATGATGAATCCTATCCTTCCCGATGCTGATCCCTGGGACAAATACCTGGTCATACTGGTGGCAGTGGTCATCGTCATCCTAAACCGCCGCACAATGTTCAAAAAAGGGTCTGGAGTTACCGATGTGCTTATGCCTGAGGAGCCCTCTGTTTCTGAAAAATGATCCAATTTGTTTTAGTAGTTAGAAGAATTTTCTGAGGATGATGGGCACAACCCGCTCATCATCCTCAAAGACATTCACTGGAAAAGGAAGCAAGTGAGATGAGTGACCAACCAATATCAAAAAACCCCATGCGCAATGTCCTATCCATTCGGGATTTCCGCTTATTGTTCTTAGGAACTACGACATCCCTCTTGGGAGACCAATTAACCCTGATCGCAACGCCCTGGCTGGTATTGCAACTGACAGGAGATCCTCTGGTGCTGGGCATCGTCCTGGCACTCGAGGGCATCCCCCGAGCCTTATTTATGCTTTTTGGGGGCGCGCTCACAGACCGCTTTTCCCCCCGAATTATCCTGTTACTCTCAGATCTCATCCGCCTGTTGTTAGCAACCATGATGGCAGTTGTCGTTTTTACCGGCACAGTTCAGATTTGGATGCTGTATGTCTTTGGCCTGGGGTTTGGCCTGGTAGCTGGATTTGCAGTGCCTGCCGGGAACAGCATCCTGCCCATGATCGTGGATGAAAAGGACCTGGAGGCGGGCAATTCAATCGTGATGGGCGGCGGCCAATTAGTCGGGTTTGTTGGCCCAGTTGTTGCCGGTATGGTCATCGGGAATTTCTCAGAATCGTTGTTCGGGGTTGGCTTAGCTCTTTCGATCGATGCAGCCACCTATGCAGTTTCTGCCCTTATGTTGTGGCTGATGCGCAGTGGTGGAACGCTTTCGTCTCTGACAAACTCTAATAAAGAAAGTGTCTGGAAATCGATACGGGCAGGTCTGGAATACGTGTGGGACGATAAAGCGTTACGCTTAATGTTTCTGGTTATCATCGCCATCAACTTCTTATTTGTTGGCCCTATCCTGGTCGGGATTCCGGTGTTGGCTAATCAACGCTTGCCAGAAGGGGCAATGGCTTTCGGTTTGCTGATGTCCGCCTTTGCTGGTGGAAATTTGGGAGGCTACTTGCTGGCGGGATCGGTTCCCAAGCCAACTGGCAAAGGTATGCGCATCCTTCTAACCGTTTTACTAGCCAGCTTTGGGGTCGCGATGATCTTGATGGGTTTTATCCACTCAACCTGGATCGACTTTGCACTAATGCTTCTCTTGGGAATAGGTAACGGTTACATCACGATCATCCTGTTTACCTGGATACAAACCCGCTCCCCCAAAACCATGCTGGGACGGATTATGAGTTTAGTGACCCTATCAAGTATCGGTTTAGTACCTATATCACAAGCTATATCAGGGGCAGTCAGTACCTGGAATTTGACCCTGCTGTTTGTCTCCGCCGGCAGTTTAATCGTATTGATGACAAGCTGGACTGCCTTTCAGCCAGGTTTGGTTGCATTTAGTGAGAGCCTGGTAATGGAAAACTGAATAATTATTCCACGTCGATTCCTAAAAATTTATTCTGCCTGCAAAAGCCCCAGTAATTCAGCCACATCTTCTATGACAAAGTCTGGTTTGTGGGGCGCGACGGGGATATCTCCTTTTTTAGCTTCACCACTAAGTACCAAAACTGTACTAATACCTGCCTGTCCCATGGCAATATCCGTATATAACCTGTCGCCTACCATGGTCAGTTTTTCAGCAGAAAAGCCCGTTTTTTCAATAATGGCTTCGATAATAGGCACAAAAGGTTTGCCCACGATAACGTCAGGTTCACGGCCCGTAGACGTAGTTACCAAGGCAAGCATGGCACCGATGTCGGGCATGTAGCCAGTCTCTGTGGGGCAGTTGATGTCCGGGTGTGTGGCGATGAAGGGCAAGCCCTCACGGACATATTCACACAAGTTCCACAGCTTTTTATAAGTGAGAGTGGTATCGAAGCCTAATACCGCTACGTCAGGTTTATCTTGCACCAAGCGAATGTCATGCCGTTTAAACTCGATCTCCAGAGAAGGCGTACCGACCAGATAAACAGCAGCGCCTGAATAATGCTTGTTCAGATAAATGGCTGTGGCTTCGCCAGATGAGAAAATGTGTTCGGCTGGGATAGGCAGGCCAAAGCGTCCCAACTTTTCTACGTAGTCCTGCCGGGACTTGGAAGAATTGTTGGTAAGGAAATAGTAGGGTTTGCCCGTTTCATTCAGATAGTCGACCAACTCCCGGGCACCCGGCAATAATTTATCACCCAGATAGATAGTGCCGTCCATGTCAAACAGGAAACATGCCGTCTCATACAGTTTGTGTAGATCAGGCATTCTCTAGATCACCACGCCATGTTTATCTGCAAGGATGGCTTTGGTACGTTCTAACTCCTGATCCAGTTCAGCAGACGATAGGCCCCTTACCTGACCAAAAATCCCGGCGAGAGCCTCAAGCGAAACTGTTGTCAAAAAGCCCAGCTTGGCAATCACGGTGCGTCGCAGGAGGAGGTCATCCAGATGTGCAACCTGTTCGGTGTTTATCAAATACTCAATCTCATTTTGGGAGTAGTCACTCAAGTCAGAAACAAGGTTATCTTGCGTCGCGGACGCAAAATCCAAAACCTGCTGCGCCTTCGTGCCATAGCGGGCAAACAACGCATCACAGCGTTCAGCCTGGGCAGGATAGCTTTTAGCAAGTTGAGATACAAAGGCCTCTCGCTCCGAATCAGTCTTAGGGTACCCCGTGCCGCCACCAATCGCCAGGGAACGCGTATGCATAAGACGCTCTCTATCTAAAAAGGATAGAACCCTATCTGTGACCTGTTCCGAGAATGCGCGGAAAGAGGTCCATTTGCCCCCAACCAGCGAAAGCACCGGAAAGGTATAGGGAGCGTTAGACGGGCCGTCCACAATGGAATGATCCCGGCTGATCTGACCGGTGGAGCCTTCTGCTTTGTAGGGCAAAGGGCGTACACCGGAGAACTGAAATACGATATGTGAACGATCGGCGACGATGCCAGGAAAGACACGCGCGAGCATGCCAAAGAAATAATCTATTTCTTCTTCGGTGCAACGCGCCTGGTCCGGGTCCTGTATACGGATGTCCGATGCGCCGATCATGACCTTATCCAATAAGGGAAAGATTAGCACGATACGACCATCTTCGTTCTCAAAAAAGAACTCGTGTACACCGATGGCCTCGCGTAGTTCAGGATGGTCTAGGATCAGGTGGGAGCCTTTGGTGCCGCCGATAAATTGGGTCTCAGCACCCATACGCTGGTTGGCAAAATCTATCCAGGGGCCAGCGGCGTTGACCACGATTTGAGGTTCGACAACGATCTCATCCCCGGTCAACTCATCTTGCAAAGTGACCACATCACTATCAGCCCCCCGCAAACTGACATAATTCAATGCCAGGGCATCGGGTGAGGCTTGAGTTGCATCAGCGATCAACTCCATACAAATGCGTTCCGGGCTGGGCATGGAACCGTCGTAATAAGTCCCGGTGAAAATGATATCCGGATTCAGTTGGGGGAATTTATCCAGCGAAGCATCGCGCCCTATGAATTTGTGTGACGGAACAGTGCCCTGGCGACTTGTGAAAGCATCATAGAACACCATACCGATCTTGATGACAATGGCTCCACGCTCAGCCGGGCGATCCAACAAGCCCAAAAATTTGAGGGGAGCATTCAGCAAGCCCGAGAACCATTTGAAGATCGGGAACACGGTAGGTAGCGGATTAACCAGATGGGGAGCGTTTTCAATCAAGCGGTTGCGTTCCTGCACCGCCTCGCGTACCAGGCGAAACTCACCATTCTCCAGGTAACGAATGCCACCATGCACCATATGAGACGAAGCCGCGCTGGCGCCTGAACAAAAATCGCTGCGGTCCACCATCAGGACGTCCACGCCTTGTAAGGCCAGGTCACGAAAGGTGCCAATGCCATTGACACCTGCGCCAACGATCAGTACCGAGATTTTGGGTGAGCTTTTTAATCGCTGGATGATCTCTTTTCTTGTAGAGCTTTGCATTTTTTAGTAAATACCTTTACTACCAGAAGCCGAAATAAATGAACCCAGAACTTCTTGAATACCAGCCGCCTGGGCCTGCTGCACGGCAAAGGGGGCTGACAAGGTTTCTTCCAAAACACCTAAAACTCGCTGATGCGTGGATTGATGATCTCTGAGAAGATATTGATCTTGCGGATACCCAGGCTAACCGCTCTTTTGAGGTCAGTCTCTGGTATCCCCGATGCGCTATGCAACACCAGCGGGACATCAACCATTTTATCCAATTCGGCCAGCAAATCAAAATCCAAATCTGGGTCGCCACGGTAGGCGCCGTGCTGGTTACCAATGGCAACGGCCAAGGCATCAGCCCAGTTAGCTCACGAATTCGGTTGTTTGGTCAGGGTCTGCATTCAATTCACCAACCAGCGCATCCATGACAGCTCAGCTGCGAGCATAATTGTTTTTGTCACCCTGAAAAGGCGAACACATAACCCCTGCCATGCAAATCTTCTGAATCTTTATCTTTTCCATAATCAATTCCTTCTACTGATCAACTAAAAGGCCAATGAAAAGTTACTCCTAATGCAGGCTCGTTCCAATCTACTCTGAATATTGTTATAACTGAGATTGTCATCTATTCACAGTCGCATTAGTATGGGAAATATCCTTATCAAATACATCACTTGGAGAGCCAAGGACTAAATGACTATTCTTAGGAATACTTTTCTTTTCTGCATCTCTTCGCCACCCCTGGCCTAATCACCAATTTAATTGATTTTCGATGCAACCCTGGTGCACCCGAGATAGATACAGTGGAGGGGAAAGGTTGAACCGTTAGTTTTCAACCCAATTTTTAGACTAAACGGATATAGAATTACTGAACACACAATAGGAATCTCTGCACCTTTTTAGAAGTCAGGCGCTATATCATTGAGCTACAGGGGCAGGTATGCTAATTATACTGATTTATCCGTTTTTGTTTGAAGCATTTACCAATATTCAGGTTTATTAATTGCTTCGACACAATGCGAATTTCCAGCAATTGGTTCAATTTCATCACTTACTAAGGATTGAGCTAGCCCCCCTTCTGGTTGGGTTAATTTTAAGGGGGCCTTCAATATTGTTTCATCAATGACACGAAATCCAACTTTAGAATAATAATTAGGATCACCATAAGAAATCGCTAGCTCTACCCCATTCTCCTTTAAAGTGGAAAGACCGAAATTAATTAACTTCTGACCAATTCCTTTTCCTTGATAGCTTGTGTGTACCGCTACTGGTCCCAAAAGAAAAGCACTAACCTCACTTTCAAAGGTCAGCTTAGAAAAAATGATACTGCCGATGATATTCTCATTTTCAGTAGCTATAAAACAATAAAAGTCACTGGCATCGGTGCTAGTTAAAAAATCATTGGCTAATGTCCCAATCAGTATGCCTTCTGATTGCCCTTCTGAATCTGAAAATGTCTTAGTGAACAGCACTTTAATTTCTTCAATGTTGTCTGGGTGGTGTGTTGAAAGTTGCATTGATTTGCCTTTATATAAAAAAGTGATTCTCCAGCAATAGCTCCAAAAATTTACGTGCACATTTTTTTGGACGATTTACAGCATGCCTACAATTATATTTATATTTGGTCAAATTAGCAGTTGCCATCGAATTGATTGGGAGAAAAATCGCTCAAGAACGAAACAGAAAACGTGACTAAAAAGCCAATGGTGTATCGTGGGTGGATGATTTTTTAAGAAATATGCAACTCACATTCGCGCCCACGCGGCTGTCTAAATAGGCTCTATCAAAAGGGGGGGATGAACAACCGATTGTGTTAATTTCCACAAATGCACGTTTGTGAACGGATGACAAGAATGTGCAACTCCTGTTGTATGATGGGGTTCATCACTGCAAACTTGGTAAACAATATCAGCTAAACACACCCTGACATTTTATATGAGAACTGAGGAGCGCTTGCAACTCTTGGCCGAGATTGCTGATCAATATTATGAACAGGGGCTGACTCAAAACCAGATTGCCCGGACACATGGATATTCACGGTCCGCAATCTCCCGCATGCTAAATGAAGCGCGCGATAAACATATCGTTCAGATCCAGATTAACTACCCTCTTCAAAGGGATCGTACTCTCGAACGTACTTTAGAGCGTCAATACGATTTGCAGTCGGCTTTTGTTGTCAAGCGTGGCGGATTGCCCTATCGTCATATTTTGCGTAGGCTTGGCCGGCTGGGAGCAAATTATGTGATCGACAACCTCCCCGACGAGAGCATATTGGGGATATCCTGGGGAACTACGATCTTTGAAGTATCCAACGCGCTTACCACTGCTCGGCGCAACTTTGATGTGGAAGTCATCCATATGATGGGTACCATTGGCAAAGGAGACCCATTTATCGAAGGGCATGAATTGGTACGCTCCATTGCAAATTCTCTTGGTGGTAAGTATCACGAATTACATTCTCCTCTTATCGTAGAAAACAAAGCTACTCAAAAAGCCTTACTCAATGAGCCAAACATCCGGGAAACACTGGACATGGCTCTAGATGCAGATCTAGCCATTGTAGGTGTTGGGAGTACAGACACCAGCATTTCAACGCTGATGACCGGTGGCAATATATCCAAAGAAGAAATGCAGAATATCCAGGAACAGGGAGCAGTCGGGGACATTTGCCTGAACCACTATGACCAGGATGGCAAGGTGTTAGATATTGACATCAATCAAAGAGTGATTGGTATTGATATCAAGAAGCTTGCGAAATCGTCATGTCGCGTGGTTGGCGTTGCTGGAGATGAACGCAAGGCTTCTGCAATTTTGGGAGCTTTACGTGGCGGCTTTCTGGATGTGTTGATCACGGACACACATGCAGCACGTTCAATAATAGATTCGAATGGAGGAACAGAGAAGTAATGAATCCTGTAGCTATTATCATTGCCCTGGCCATTGGATGGGTTTTGCAATTAGGTTTGTCTTTGTGGCAAATTCGTCGTTTCCACAGCCGGGTGGCTGAACTGCGCAGCGATGGAACCGCATCCGTAGGCTTGGCTGGTGGCACCTATCGCGGCCGGGTCTACACAGTATTGGTAGCAGACAAGGATAACAATATTGTGCATGCCGAGAAATTGAGTGGTTGGACAGTGCTGGCAAACTTAAAGCCAGTCCCCGCACTCGTAGGCTTGCCAGCCAGTGTTTTTCTGGACGAAGACAAAGAACTGCCTGTATCAAAAAAAATCCGCGAATCTTTTACTATCGCAGCTAAGGAATTATTGGGTATTACTGAGAACGAGGAGGGAGAAGATGAGTAGATCGTCCTGTCCACTAGCACACAAACGAAAGGAGGTGGTATTGGCCAACTATACCCAGAATAACAGCACCCCCAAGACAAGTAGTAATTATTTTCTCTTTGAAAGAGAGGAGGCATAACCTTATGGAAGCATTAGCTCAAGCTGCTGAATGGTTTATCGGACTATTCCAGCAAGGTGGAGATGTATTTGCCAGCCTCGTAGTTGGTATCGTCCCCCTGCTCATTGTATTGATGACTGCGGTCAACGCGCTCATCGCTCTCATCGGCCCCGAACGCATTGATCGCGTTGGCGAAGCTGCCGGACAAGAAGGCCTTATCTGGTATCCCGTTCGCTACGCTATCTTACCGTTCCTGTCCGTGTTCTTCCTGACCAATCCTATGGCTTACACCATGGGGCGTTTCCTGCCTGAGAAGTTCAAACCGGCATTCTATGACGCCGCTGTATCCTACGTACACCCGCCTCTAGGTCTGTTCCCGCATATCAACCCGGGCGAGATCTTTGTGTGGGCTGGCATTGCCGCTGGTATTGAAACACTTGGTTTAGGTCTGGGCGACCTGGCCATCCGCTACGCTCTCGTTGGTTTGTTGGTGATCTTCATCCGTGGCATCGTTACGGAACGCATCACATCTGTGATGTGGGCACGCCAGGAAGCCAGCGCTGAAGCCGGTGCATAAGAGGAGAACATACAATGAAAGCATTTAATAGCTTCTTAGAACGCATTGGTCGCTCAGTAGGTGTGGTGGTTGGTGCTTTGTATCAGGCAGGGCGTGAGTCTGTCGATCAGGTAATCACGAACATCTTGCCCTTCATGGCCTTCATCGCCATGGTCATCGGTATCATCCTGGCAACGGGCATTGGCGATGTCATTGCCAATACACTTTCGCCGCTGGCTTCTACCCTTCCCGGCTTGATCATCCTGTCATTGATCGTCGGTTTCCCGATCCTTTCCCCATTGCTTGGGCCGGGTGCCGTGATTGCTCAGGTGATCGGTACCTTGTTGGGTGTTGAAATCGGACGCGGCAACATCCCGGCGCAGTTCGCTCTGCCCGCTTTGTTCGCCATCAACCCGCAGGTTGGTTGTGACTTCATTCCGGTAGGTTTGGCACTTGGGGAAGCTGAGCCGGAGACGGTTGAGGTCGGTGTTCCAGCCGTGTTGATCTCACGTTTCATCACTGGCCCCTTAGCCGTTGTTTTGGCCTGGTTAGCCAGTTTCGGTTTGTACTCCTGATCTTAGGAAGCAAACCAGGGTAGTCGGAATGGGGGCAGACGAAAGTCTGCTCCCATTCCAACATAAACATAATTATAGAGAGCCATTATAAGAATTCGCTAAGAGTTCAAGCGATTATCATTTGGAGGTATGTATGTCCGAAAAGCAGTATAAAAAAGTCCGTATCGTTGCGGGGGGCCGGGGTTGGGGTGGGCCGTTAGTCATCGAACCAAAGCCTGGGCGCGATTTGATCTACTCTGTGACCGGAGGAGGCATTCACCCCGTTGCGCAGAGGATTGCGGACCTTACAGGGGGCACACCCTTTGACGGATTTAGGTCCAAAGCAGATTTTGATGAGATTGCTGTTGCCGTCATCGATTGCGGTGGGACCGCTCGTGTAGGTGTATATCCTATGAAGAAAGTACTGACGGTGGACGTATATGCGACCAAGCCTTCAGGGCCTTTGTTCCGCTTCATTACCGAAGATCTATTTGTTTCTGGTGTTGGTGAGGAGCAAATTGAATTGATCGAGGAGTAGTTCTAACTACTTCAAGCAGCACTTTTTGTAGCAACCGCCTGAAAAAAGGCGAAGCCTTATGTAAAGGAGGCTTCAGTTGATTAAATATAATGCTCGCGTCACGGCCATTGGGCCTTTGACGAGCGAGTTTATTGAAGCTGGCATTTTGGTCTTATTTGGAGAAGATGCACCCGAAGAATTGGTGGAATTCTCCATAATTCACGACGGGAAAGAACTCGACGGCGAGGTCGCCGCCGGGGATAACATTCTCATCGGTGAAGAAGCATTCAATGTGCTAGCTGTGGGTGAGGTTGCAAATAGCAACCTGAGCAATTTAGGCCATTTTATTTTGAAGTTCAATGGTGAAACAGAAGTGGAGATGCCCGGCGATATTTGTGTAGAAGCTAAACCCATTCCTGCAATCGCTTTAGGCACACACATTCGAATAGAAAGCAACAATCAGGAATAATTCGTAAAAGGATTAAAAGTATGGCTTCGTTACGCGAACGCTTAGAACAAAATGAACTTGACCATGGCCCGGTCCGCGTTGGTTTGGTAGGCGCAGGTCAAATGGGGACCGGGTTGATCAGTCAAATCGAAAAGATGGCCGGTATCAAGGTCGTCGCTGTGGCCGATGTCTTACCCGGCCGCTCAAAAGATGCATTTATCGAATCCAGCGTCAAGAGTGAGGATGTTCACGAGACCGACGATGTGGATGCGGCAACTAAACTGGTTCAAGAAGGGCAACGTGTCGCAACTGTATCCAGTGATTTTCTCGTAGAGATCGACGCGCTTGACGTTATTGTTGAGGCCACAGGCGTGCCCGAGGTAGGGGCGCGTGTTTGCCAAGCAGCTATCAAAGCTGGCAAGCATATCGTCAACATGAATGTTGAAGCGGATGCAACCATTGGCTATTACTTTGCATCCATGGCAAAGGAAGCCGGTGTTGTGTATTCCCTGGCTGCGGGCGATGAGCCTGGCTCTATTAAAGAGCTGTATGATTTTGCTGATGCGCTTGGCTTTGAGATCATTACTATTGGAAAAGGTAAAAATAACCCACTGGATCGTTCAGCGACGCCTGATCATGTTGCTGAAAAGGCCAAGGCCCAGAACATGAGCGCCAAAATGCTGGCTTCATTTGTCGATGGCACCAAGACCATGGTTGAGATGACATCTATCGGCAATGCAACCGGCTTTGCTCCTGAAGTGCGCGGTGCTTATGGCCCCAATGCCAAAGTGGATGATCTGCCCAAGACATTTGTACCCAAAGCTGCAGGGGGTATCTTCGATAATCCTGGTGCCGTTGATTACGCTGTGGGTGTTGCCCCTGGTGTGTTCATTATCATTACTACCGATCAACCCAAGATTATCAATGACCTCAACTATCTAGGATTACTTGGTCACGGGAATTATTGGGCCTTGTACAGACCGTACCATCTGGCGAATCTGGAAACACCTATCACGATTGCCAGTGTTGCCCTTGACCAGCGGGAAACATTGTTGACCAAACTTCCCCCTGTTGCAGAAACCCTCACCATAGCTAAGCGTGACCTAAAGTCTGGAGAGCAGATTGATGGCCTTGGTGGCTATACTGCATATGGAATGATCGACCGCGCTGATGTTGCACGAGAGGGAAATTTGCTGCCCCTGGGTTTGGCCGTGGGAGCCACTCTGGTACGCGATGTGCCTTTGGGTACAGCGATTTCCTATGACGATGTAGAATTGAAGGATGATCAGCTTATCGTACAATTACGCCGTGAGCAGGATGAGCTACTCTCAAATTTAGCGAAAGCATAAATGCTTAAAGGTTATCAGCGCGTTACGAACCAGATCGTGAGCATGGTCAACCAGAACCGTGGGTTGGGCACGCGTACTCGTAACGCGCTGGCACCGAGAAAGGTTCGCCAGGACTATCTCAAGCAGTCCGGGCTTGCCGCAGTGGCTGGTTTGACAGCCGGCAACCTGGCGGAAGCCAGCATCCGATTGCAAGGTGGCCGGCTGCTGATCAATACCAAAGATAGTTGGTTGGCCGACCTGTCGGACGATGACTTGTGTATCACTACAATTAATAATACAGAGGAAACATTACACTCAGCACCCCCACCCAGACATGTACGCTGGCATCAACAATTGTATGCGCGACAAAGTTGCCAGGCAGTTGTGCTGTTGCAACCTTCGGCAGCCCTGGCTTTTGCGGCTTCTGAAAAAGAACTTGATGTAAGCCGGCTGAAGGATGCCGTGCATGTGGTGGGGGCTGTGCCTATCCTTGATCCGGAGCAGGTGGAGGAGCACGCATCGCACAGTACGAGTATGCTTATTCGCGGATATGGTGTGTTAGCAGTTGGAAGCTCACTCCCCGGAGTGATTGCGCGTGTAGAGACTTTTAATCGCTGGTGTGAGGCAATGTTGCTCGTATCATAAATCTAATACTTGGAAATCAATATGCCAGAATTCACTATCACTATTCAACACGAAGCCGGTTTACATGCCCGCCCACTTTCCGCTTTTGTGAAAAAAGCGAGCCAATTCGAGGCGGACATTGAGGTGTCCAACGTTACCAACGGGAAAGGACCTTCGAATGGCAAGAGCCCCCTAAAATTGTTATTATTAGCCGCACAACAGGGCCATGAGGTCAAGGTCAGTGCTGAGGGGCAACAGGCAGAGGAAGCACTTGCCGCACTTAAGAGCTTGATTGAAAACGACTTTGAGGAATAAGGCCACAATGTGGGGGGCTTCATTCTGCGGGTGCAATGAAATAACATAAACAGATAGAATTGGAACTACCATGCAAACTTACCAAGGCCTTGCTGCCTCTTCTGGAATTGCGATTGGCCCTCTATGGGTGTATAAGCCAATAGTTGTTGAGGTACATCACCATTCAATTGAAGAAGTCGATAATGAGATACAAAGGTTACAAAACGCTTTGGATCAGGCCAAAGTGCAATTAGAGAAATTGCAAACGAAAGCTGCTGAGACAATCGGGGATGAAGAAGCAGCCATCTTTGAAGCACACCAGATGTTTTTGGTGGACCCGGAATTCCTCGATACTATCCATAACATCATCAAAAACGAAAAAATCAATGCTGAAGCTGCGGCGCAAGAGGGAGTGGAAGTATATGCACAACAGCTAGAGATGCTGGATGATGAATACTTTCGTGCTCGCGCCCAGGATGTGCGTGATGTTGGCCGACGCATTCTCTATTGCCTTGCAGGGATCGATACGGAAAAGGCAAACATACAACCGGATCAGCCGGTCATTATTCTTGCCGAAGACCTGACTCCATCGGACACTGTGCAGTTTGAAAAGGACAATGTGCTTGGCCTGTGTACAGTGCGTGGCGGGCCAACATCCCACACGGCCATCCTGGCTCGTAGCATGGGCATCCCAGCTGTAGTAAACCTGGATGCCGACCTGGAGGCACAGCAGGATGGCGTAGAGGCCATCCTGGATGGCCGTGTCGGAGAGCTGGTTATTGCCCCGGATGCGGGTGCATTAGAAGATGCAAAAAAAGTTCAGGTCAGTTTGCGTAACAAACATGAAGAAGACCTGTCTAGTGCCCATGAACAAGCAGTAACCCTCGATGGTCATGCGGTTGAAGTTGTAGCCAATATTGGCAGTTTGGCGGACACTGAGCAGGCCTTGCATTACGGAGCAGAGGGCGTAGGTCTTTTTCGCACAGAGTTCTTATATTTGTCCCGGGATCGCATGCCCTCTGAAGATGAGCAGGTAAATGAATATCGGCCCATCTTTGAAAAATTCCCCGGCATGCCTGTTGTTGTGCGCACTTTTGATATTGGTGGAGACAAAGACGTACCTTACATTGGCTTTAAGGATGAAGCTAATCCCTTCCTGGGATGGCGCGCCATCCGCATGATCGATGAATTCGATGACGTCCTGCGCGTACAATTTCGCGCTTTGTTGCGTGCTGGGGTAGATACGGATCTACGTATCATGGTACCCATGGTCTCTCGTCTCACAGAGGTCGAAAATGCGCGCCAATTGTTGGTTGAAGCGCAAGAAGGTTTAAAGAAAGAAGGTGTGTCTTTTGCCGAAAATGTTCAGTTCGGCATCATGATCGAAGTGCCCTCAGCTGTGCTGATCGCAGAACATGTGGCTCCCCTGATCGATTTCTTTAGCATTGGTACCAATGATCTGACGCAGTACACGATGGCTGTTGATCGTACGAATGAACGTGTGGCTGAGATAGCCAGCCCATTTCATCCCAGTATCCTGCGGTTGATTTCTATGACCATCGAAGCTGCACATGAACATGGGAAGTGGGTCGGTTTGTGCGGTGAATTTGCGGGCAATCCTCTGGCCGTCCCACTTTTATTGGGATTAGGTCTGGATGAGTTCAGCATGTCTGCGATTTCGATCCCCGAAATAAAGACCTTGCTACGTAAATTCTCATTAGAAGAGACTCGTGAAATCGCGGCAAGTTGTCTAAAGTTGCCAAAGGCCACGGCGGTCCGTGGATACCTTGAAACTATCAATGCCCAGAAAGAGAAAACTACATAAATATGGAACATTACCTTAATACAGCCAAAGAATTAGCGTCCGCTGCGGGCGCTCTTTTGTTGGAAGGACTCGATCAGCAAAAAATTGTGGACAAGAAAAGTTCTGCTGTCGATTGGGTGACGCAATTTGATAAGCAAGCTGAGGACCTGATCGTTAAAGGCCTACTGGATAAGTACCCTGATCATGGAATCAAAGGTGAGGAGGGTACCGATAGGGAGGGTGCTGATGGTTTCAAATGGTATATCGATCCCATTGATGGGACCAATAACTACGCCCATGGGGTCCCGATTTTTTGCGTGTCTATTGCCCTCTATCAGAATGACAAGCCTCTTGTGGGTGTGATCTTTGACCCCTCACAGAATGAATGGTTTTCTGCAATTTCCGGTGAAGGGGCCTTCCTGACCACCTCCCGCGGCGAACGAAGGTTGAAAGTAACTACAACCGATGAATTGGTGAGCAGCCTGCTTGCTACCGGCTTTCCCTATGATCGGCACACCAATCCTCAAAATAACGTAGATGAAATCGGGGCATTTATTCGCAAGGCACAGGGCATCCGGCGGGGAGGTTCAGCGGCATTAGATATGGCCTATGTCGCTTGCGGCAGGTTTGATGGCTATTGGGAATATCGTTTGTATGCCTGGGACATGGCCGCGGCACGCATTTGCCTAGAAGAAGCTGGCGGAAAGATGACCATGATCGACGGGGAATTCGTAAGGATGGACACACAACAATCTTTAATCGTGAGCAATGGACACATCCATGAGCAGATGCTGGAAGTGATTCAGGGAGGAAATTATTGATTTATCAAGTATCCTCATGGCTCCAAACCAGTTCTTTCCTGACTTAGAAAAGAACTTATTCGGAATGGGTTTTTATATTTAGGCCAGGCCAGAATAATGCTAGATTTAACTCGCTTACAGACTTTTGTAATAGCAGCAGAGACTCTGAGCTTTTCCAAAACTGCCAAACAATTACACCTCACTCAACCCACCATCAGTCATCAGATCAAGGCCCTGGAACAGGATCTTGGGGTTGAGCTATTTAATCGAAATGGTCACAGTCTTCAACTGACAGAAACTGGCAGGTTTCTTTTGCCGTGGGCACGTAAGTTGATCCGCCAATCAAATGAAATGCAAGACATGCTGGCTGGCTTGGACGAACAGATCATTGGACAATTGCGCATCGCGTGTAGCACAACGGCTGGTAAATATATCTTGCCCCAACTTGCTGCACGCTTCAAACTGAACCATCCAGGTATTCAAGTCAGTATCCTGGCCTGCACTCCTGAACACGTTATCCCTCGCCTATTGGATGGTGAAGCAAATCTGGGAGTTGTCAGCTATGAGGCGCACGTACAGGGCCTTGAAGCACAGAAGTTCTTCATCGACTATATCACCCTGATCGTCCCAGCAGACCACCCTTGGGCAGTACGTCAATCTATCGAGCCTACAGATTTGACCACGGAGCCCCTCATTATCCGTGAGGTGAGTTCAGGAACACACCGCGTGTTGCTGGAAGGATTGGCCCGACACGATATTGCCTTCGACGACCTGAATGTATTTATTGAGTTAGGGAATGCTGAAGCCGCCGTTGAAACAGTAGCGGCTGGGTATGGCATTACTTTTGTTTCCCGCTTGGCAACTGCAAGAGCTTTAGACCAACACAAAGTAGTCGAGGTGCCCGTAGCTCGGCTAGAATTACAACGCACGGTTTATATGGCCCGGCGAAACATCGGGGCTTCGCACCGTCCCCAGGCAGCCTTTTGGGGCTTTATTCATGATGCCAAAAACGAAGACCTGCTTCATCTGGCAAAATCCTTGTAGTTCATCTTTGCACAATAAGCAGTCTATTTAATTTGTTCCTCTTGTTCCTGCTTACAGCAGTAAGTCCATAAAACTCCTAATGCAACCAATGGGACAACAGTCAGGCCAAATACAATTAGCAAAAAAACTAACATACCCATCAATTTACTCCTATACAAAATAAAGCAGGTATCTAATTCAGGTTTTCATCAATATTAAGTACGAATATCTTCAAGCAAAAGTGACATTCATCCCTCTTAGTATGCAAGTTTTTTATAGATAGGTATAGAGAAGACTTATAAGACAATTAATCACTGAAAAACTACAACTATCAGTGCCTCTTAATCAATCAATTGAAGTCCCTCAATGATAGTGTAAATCCTGAATTAGATTATCAAGAACCTGCTCAAACTGGCCCTTCGATTGAAAAAGGCTGCCAATAGGCAGCCTTTAGGGGTTTTCAAATTTCCCTGATTTCTACTCTACATCGTAAATTTTGATCTTTGCACCTTTAAGTAATGCCGGGGTCAAGACCAAGAAGTTGCTTCTGACATGTGAACCCTCTAGTAGCTCAACAAGATGGGGTTTTCGAGCAACGACTTCAGCTCGGCCATAAAGTTAGCAGCCACGGCGCCATCGATGACACGGTGATCGGCAGACAGGGTGATGTGCATGACCGGCTTAGCAACGATCTCGCCATTGTCTAATGGCACAGCTTCTTGCTGGGTCATACCCACTGCCAGAATAGCAGCCTGAGGGGGATTGATGATGGCCTCAAACTGTTCCACACCAAAGGGGCCCAGATTGGAAATGGTAAAGGTGCCGCCACCCACTTCGGAAGGCAATAGCTGACCGGCACGGGCGCGTGTAGCCAGGTCACTGACTTCTGTCCCGATGAGGGCGATGCCCTTTTTATCGGCATCATGCACCACGGGGACAATCAAACCCTCTTCCAAAGCCACGGCGACACCAACATTGATGGAGCGATGCAAGAGAATGGCCTCATCCGTGAAGGAGCTATTGACCCAGGGATGGCGCTGCAAGGCTATAGAAACAAGTTTCACCAGCAAGGCCGTGGCTGAAATGCGCGCTTCGCCAGCTCTTTCGGCGTGTTCGTTCAATGTAGCGCGGGTAGCGATGAAGGCATCCATGAGGATACGGGCGGTGAAGTTGATGTGCGGGATGGACTGGTAGCTGGCCGTCAGCCGTTCTGCAATGGTGCGGCGCATACCGACCAAAGGAATGACTTCGGGTTCTGAAGAGCTTTGTACCTCTATAGGCATGGGTTGGGGGCTTTGAGCAGCAGCGGTAACATCTACAGACTGAATACGACCACCGGGCCCAGTGCCTTGCACTTGATTGAGATCAACTCCCAATTCGCTGGCAACGCGGCGGGCGGCGGGGGCGGCATAGACCTTGCCGTCAGGGGCTGTGGCTGGAGGGGAACTGACCACCGCCACAACATCAGCCTTGGTGACCTGGCCCTGCTGCCCAGAGCCATTGACTTGTTGAAGGTCGATTTCGTGGGCCGCCGCCATTTTCCGGGCGACGGGAGTGGCCGGGACAGTGCTGGGGGGAACTTCCGCAAGGGTTTCTTGCGGAGTTGGGGGCGGGGGCATTGGGCCCTGAGGTAATTCTTCGCCGGGTTCCAGGATGTGAGCGATGACCGTGGCGATAGGGAGAACCTCACCGGGTGCAGCGGAGATGCCTTGCAATACGCCCGTGGCCGGGGCTTCCACGTCGATGGCGACCTTGTCGGTCTCGATCACGAGGATGATCTCGCCCTCAGTGACCTCTTCACCATCTTTCTTAACCCATTCGACGATGGTGCCCGTCTCCTGGTCCATATCAACTTTTGGCAGGATTACTTCTGTAGCCATATCACACCTTCAGTTGAACGATGTCGCGGGCTTTTTCCACGATGTTGGCAACCTGGGGAACTGCGTTCTGCTCCAGTGTGCGGTTGTAAGGAATGGGGATCTCCCGACCTGCCAGACGCACGATAGGCGCTTCAAGGTAGCCAAAGGCCTCACTCTCAGCAATAACGCCAGCCAGCTCACCACCAAAGCCACCCGTCTTGACGGCCTCGTGTACGATGAGCACTTTGCCAGTCTTCTTGACGGATTCAACAATAGTGCCTGTGTCCAGGGGGCGCAGGGAGCGGGGGTCAACAACCTCAACGTTAATGCCCTCTTTAGCCAATTCTTCGGCGGCTTCCAGAGAGCGGGAGACCATGATCGAAGTTGCTACGATAGTCAGATCGGTGCCGCTGCGTTTTACATCAGCCTGGCCCAGGGGAATGGTGTAATCCTCTTCCGGGACCTCGCCTTTAGTCTTGTAGAGCAACTTGTGTTCGACAAAGACGACGGGGTTGTTGTCGCGAATGGAAGCCAGCAACAAACCTTTGGCATCATAAGGCGTGGTGGGCATAACCACCTTCAGGCCGGGGACATGCACGAACCAGTTCTCAAGGCTCTGGGAATGGTGCTCGGCAGCGCCCGTACCGGAACCGGCCGGGGTGCGCAAGACCATTGGTACTGAAGCCTTACCGCCAAACATGAAACGGAGCTTGGCAGCCTGGTTGACCAGTTGCTCGGAGGCCAGTGTGGTGAAATCCATGAACATGATCTCAGCAATAGGACGCATGCCGATAAGAGCTGCGCCTGTGGCCGCGCCTGTCAAACCCAGTTCGGTGATGGGCGTATCGAGGATGCGCTCCGGGCCAAACTGCTCGTACATGCCGTGGGTGACCTGGAAAGCACCACCATAGGTGCCGATGTCTTCCCCGATGAGGAACACGCTTTCGTCGCGTTCCATCTCCTGGGTCATCGCTTCACGAATTGCTTCTAAATATGTGATCTCTCTCATGGCGCGTACACACCTTCTTCAATGCTCTCAACGGTAGGTTCAGGACTATCTTCGGCAAAGATACGTGCCGCTTCTATCCTGGCATACCCTTCGTCTTTGATCTCATCCGCCTCTTTGGCAGTCAGCCACTTCTTTTTAGAGGCGACCTTGCGGAAACGTTCGATGGGGTCTACTGATTTCCATTCATCGATCTCTTCCTGCGTGCGGTAGCGGTTGCGATCACTCTTTGAGTGGCCACGCCAGCGATAGGTGTCATTGACGACCAAATAAGGCCCTTGCCCACTGCGGGCATATTCCACGGCTTCCTCAACTGCTTCGCGCACCGCTAAAAGATCATTGCCGTCCGTCGCTACGGCAGGCATACCGTAGTGTTCAGCCAATCCGGCCAGGTTCTCGCTGGTGGTCCAATCGCTGGTCCTGAAGGACATGGCATACTGGTTGTTCTCGCAGATAAAGACGACCGGTACTTTGAACAAGACGGCGAGGATCATCGACTCGTGGAAAGCTCCAGTGGAGGCAGCGCCATCGCCGAAAAAGGACAAAATGACCTGGCCTTTGGCTCTCATTTTGAGGCCAACGCCAACGCCGACCGCCATGGGCAGGCCGCCGCCAACGACGCCATTAGCGCCGAGGTTGCCGCCTTCGACATCGGCGATGTGCATGGAGCCGCCGCGTCCGCGACAATAGCCGTTCTCTTTGCCGTAAAATTCGGCCATCATCAAATTCAGGTCAGCATCCTTAGCAATACAAAGGCCGTGGCCGCGGTGATGTCCCAGTATGTAATCTGTAGGTTCGATCGTGCTGATGGAGCCGACGGCCGAGGCTTCCTGGCCGATGGAGAGGTGCATGGTGCCGTGGATCTTGCCGGCCATGTAACTCTTCTCGGCCTGCTCTTCGAAAGCACGAATCTCATACATCTGCAAGAGCATCTCGCGAGCTTCTGCTTTGCCCACCGTGATGCCCTTCTTTTTGCCTTTGGGTTTTACTTTTGGTTCTTGTTCCATAAACTCATCCTTTTCATCAATAAGATTTTCAGGCGACCGCGTCGAGTTGGTGTTCCGCTGAAACACGGCTGCCCCATAATTCATTTATCTTGGCACGGAATTGACGTGCTGCATCAATCGGGTCGGAGGCCGCGTAGATGGAGCGGCCGATAATAAATACGGAAATGTCGAGGTCCTGGAAGAAAGACAATTTCTCTAACTCAATGCCGCCCGCCACCGATACTTGAAAGCCCATATCGATCAACTTGCCAATGACTTCCAGATCACGATCATCCCAACTGCGTGAGGCGTTGCCCTCATCCCAGCCGCGATGATAGACCATACGCTCGACACCGAGGTCGCGCCAGGCCGTTGCGCTGGCAAGGATGTCTTTGATGCCGGTAAGCTCAATGAACATCTCCTTGTCCGGGCGGCCTTGGGCTTCTTCTACAGCCAGTTTGACCGTATCGAGTGGGGCGGCTCCCAGCACAGTCATCCAATCGGCTCCTGAATCAAAACACATTTTCGCTTCCAGCCCGCCGCAATCCGGCGATTTGACATCGGCCAGAACCAATTTGTCGGGGCAAAGCTCCCGCACCGTGCTGACACTGAGCATGCCAGAAGCTTTGGTGAGGGGCGTGCCGATCTCAATAACCTCGACTTCATCCTTTACCAATTGGGTCATGGCCAGTGCGGGAGGCAGTTCAATATAATCGAGGGCCAATTGCAACAGTGGAGGTTGCTTTAATGAGTGCATGTCAAGCTCCTATTACGTGTGTTGCTTGTGAAAATACCTGCCAACCCGCTTTCATACGCTCTTGCAGCCATTGCCGGGCGGCGGTCACTATTTGTATAGATTGCGGATCATCTTCGGTCCATAGCTCGATCACTATGGGGGCTTGAAAACCGATCTGCGCTAATTTGGTAAAGGCCTGCTCAAAGGGAACGATACCCTCCCCAAGGGGTACGTAGCGAAGTTGGCCCGGCAGAGTGTCTTTGATGTGTAAGGCAGCGATGTGACCCCGGCCAACTTCTAATTCATCGATGACATCATAGCCAGCATAGGCCAGGTTGCCAACATCGGCATAGAGCTGGAACCAAGGGGAGTTGAAATGTTCAACAAAGTGCATGGCTTTGGTCAATGAATCGACACCTTTATCCCAATTCTCCAAAGCCAGCATAAGGCCAGCAGCACTGGCTAGCTCGAAGCCAGCTTCCAATCCCTCTAAGAAACGTGCCTGGCTGTCTGGTGTGCTTTCTTCGTAATATACATCGGCACCGGAGAGCAAAACATAGCGGAGTCCAAGTTCAAGGGAGAGATCGATAGCTTTCTTGAGGATATCTAGTCCCTTTTGCCTTGTTGCCTCATTTGCACTACCCAGCGGGAAATTGCGATGGGAACTTAAACTCAGGGACTGGATAGGCAGCAAACCCTCTCTCACCGCGGCGCACAAAGCCTGGCGCTCCTGTGCGCCCTCTTCGAGACGCTGCATACGGTGTTCGGTCTCGTCAATCGAGATCTCCAAAAAATCATATCCGGCCTGGCGCGCAACATTCAAGCGCTCTGACCAGGAGAGGTCAATGGGCAGGGCTTTTTCATAGATACCTACCGGGATGCGGTCGAAGTTGGAAATCCATGCCATGATGCGAATACCAGAAATTTCACATATGTGAATTATAAAATCACTTACGTGAATTATTATAACTTAGCATTGTACAAAAGCCAATAGCTTTTCACGAATGTTCAATTAGATTGGGCAATGGTCTCAGCCAAAATCTCATCCGACATGGTCTTTTGGAGAGATTTCAGATTGGATGAATATAGGCACAGGCTACCAGGGGGTGCAATGAATGGGAAAGATGAAAACCCCAGAGCATCGTCCCAGGGAATCTTGGCTTTTTGCAACTGTTTTTGGATGTGCTTCGTTTTATGCTTTTTGAAGGTATTTGTCGCAGAGAGATGTTGGGTGAACTGCTTGAGGATGCGCGCATAATTGCGACGGGAAAAGATGACTACAAGCGCATAAATGACAAGTATGGAATTGATCCACAGGCTATTTTGGATGTAAGCATCCAACAACGCACTCCCCCAGGGACCCAAAACGGAACGCACAACAATGTCAACCATACTCTCCTACAAATAAACGGGCAGGGGCAAAGCTGATCTTGCCCCTGCCATAATTTAGTGGGTTAATTAATCAGCCGCAGCTGCTTCAACATCACCTGCCGGAGCGCCAGCAGCAACTTCCCATCCCTTCCTGTTGCGGGAATAGAAGTACATGGCAACTGCCAGAAGCGCCAGAACCACAACTAGACCAATAACTCCAGCGAGTTGTGTCAAGGTCGCGAACAGGAATGGCGGCCACAGGAAGCCGTCAGCAATACTCGTGATCTGAGCAGCACCTTCAGGAATGGTGAAGCCTGCATCCGCAGCAGCACCGGTAACCAGGGGAGCCATGCCAGTGGCAATGTAAAACCCGACCAGCAGTGTCAGTGTCCCGGCAATCACCATGCGGAAGATATTACCGCGCATCAGCGGAGCAAAAAGCGCCACAACGAAGGGGATCACTGCCAGGTCTGCGAACAAGAGTACGCGGTTCCCGGGGAGAATGATGCTCAACAGAATGGCGACAGGGACCAACACCAGGGCTGTGGAGATGGCGGCAGGGTGGCCGATGAGGATGGCCGAGTCCAGGCCAATGAAGATCTCACGGTCAGCAGCTCGTTTTTGCATGAAGTCGCGGGCGGCTTCTGATACAGGAATGAGACCTTCCATGAGGATCTGCACCATGCGCGGCAGCAAGAGCATAACGGCGGCGAGGTTCATACCTACCTGAAGCACACTCACGAGAATAGTTTGAAGATCGCCGGCGTTGTAGTAACCAAGAATGCCGAGGATTAGACCGATGACCAAACCAAGGATCACGGGGTCACCAAAGGTACCGAAGCGTTTTTGAATGGTCTCGGTATCTGCTTTGATGTCACGCAGTCCGGGGATTCGGTCAATGATCCAATTGGTAACAATGGCAAACGGCACACCAGGGGCGGTCGTAAGATGCGGAATGGAGATTCCAGGCAAATTATAGAAACTCTGCACGGCGGGAGCAGTCCAGTCTGCCAGGAACAAAGCCAGGGCCGCGGCAATGGCTGCGGCAATCAGACCATATGTAACACTATCGGTAACGACGGCAACCAAAGAGCCGATAAAGGCAAAGTGCCAGAAGTTCCAAATATCCACATTGAGGGTCTTGGTCATGCGCCCCAACAGCATAAGGATATTAACGCCCAGGGCAATGGGGATAACCCACAGGCCGACACTCGTTCCGAAAGCGATTGCAGCCGCTGAGGGCCAGCCGACATCGATGATGTCGCGTTGAACGCCGGTATTGTCGACCATGGCCTGGCCAACGTCGGTCAGCGAAGTCCACATCAGGCCAATGACCAGATTGATACCGATAAACGCGATACCGATCATTACGCCAGCACGGAAGGCCCGACCAGGTTTGGCGCCAAGAGCCCAGGCTACTAGAAAGATGATGATAGGGAGTACGACGGTTGCCCCAAGGTTGTCAATGACGGCTTTTATTGCGGTTAGCAATGCGTCCATTTCTTCCTCCAAAACTTATGTATGATAAATTGCTTGATCTACGTCTGTAATGCTTGTGCAATTTCTTCGATGGCTTCCTCCTTTCCCATACCAGTCAAAAAGGCAAGGGTTTGAATCACAGGGACGCCCAGATCATCAGGTACAGGCGTGGTTGTCACTACAAGATCAAACCCTTCCTTTACTAAGGTAGATACCTCTGTAGCTTTGCACTGCCGGGTAGTAACTTCAATACCCTTTTCTTTCATCGCTTCGATGATGGCTTGGGCGACAACTGTAGATGTAGCTATCGCTGTTCCACAGGCTACAAGTATTCTTTTCGGGCCATTGGTCATCCTGCACTCTCCTTCGTGGATTCATTTTAGTGCTGAAATGACTTCCTCAAAGGAAGTCGCCTCCATAAGTTGATTAACAAGGGCTGTATTCTGCAATACCTGAGCGACCGATCGCAGCATTTCGACCTGAGATTTTGGCTGATCGAGTGCCAGCATAATGACCAGGCGCACGGGGACTTCGGTTTCTGTTTCCACCATGTTATAAAAAGTTACCGGCTCTTTGAGAGTGGCAAGTCCCAACGCAGGGGAGTTCACGAACTCAATATCGACATGAGGAATAGCAGCATTGATGCTACCCTCTAGGGGCAGGCCGGTAGGCATATTGGCTTCGCGTTGCAATGTAGCATCTACAAAATCATCTTTGACATGGCCCAGGCTAAATAGCTTATCCCCCAAGCCCCGAATGACATCCTCAGAGTTCCCCCCATCCATTTGAAGTATGGTGGCCTCTGGATGCAGGTACTTGCTTATCTCCATGTATTGATTTCTCCTGGAGAGTTACACTTATGAAAACAAGAACCAAGCTTGTCTACTTGACTTCAAGTGTTCATTCGTGTAAATTATCATTTGTGAGGAGCTATCTCACAAATGTGATTTCATCCTACATGTAAAAAACACATTTGTCAACGTTTTGTTCTAATATTGACACAAACACTCCGAATTAGAAAAGGCGTGAATCTATGGCTAAGGCAAAGAAAGGCGTAAACCGCGAAGAACTGTTAGCTGACGTGGCCGAAATGTATTATCTGGAGGATAAGACCCAAGCGGAAATCTCAAAAGCCATAGGCATCACGCGCTCGGCTATTTCCAGGATTCTGACGGAAGCGCGCCAAAAGGGCATTGTAGATATCCGCGTGCGTCGCCCCTTGAGCTTCGACAGTGCACTTGAAGACCAGTTGCAGAATAGCTTCAAACTGGAAAGAGTGCATGTGATCAACTCCAACAGCAACGGGAAATACGATGCCTTGCGAGAGCGCCTGGGAAGGGCGGGGGCAAAATTGCTGGAAGAATTGACCCATGACGACCAGATCATCGGAGTAGCCTGGGGAACAACCGTGAACGCAACCATAGAAGCCTACGAGCACCCTGCACCGCGAGGTATAAGGGTGGTGCAGCTCGTGGGCGTGTTGGGAGCTACCCGGCACACGTATAGCGGGCAGGCCCTGGTAGAGAACCTGGTTCGTAAACTGAGCGGCGAAGGTACTTACCTTTACACGCCATTTATTGTGGAGAGCGCAGCGGCGGCACAAATCCTGATGAATGACCGCAGCGTCCAAGAGGCCATCACTATGGGACGCCAGGCCAACCTGGCACTCTCAGGCATCGGTTCAACCGACCCTGAGTATTGCAGTTTATACAAAGGCGGGCACATCTCAGATGAGGATCTTAAAACCTTGCAGGAGGCAGGAGCCGTCGGTGATGTGGCCGGTCACTATTATGACATTATGGGACGGCCTGCTGAGGTTGAATTCCACGAACGCAATGTGGGCATTTCCAAGGAAGATTTTCTCAGCATCCCCTTACGCTTCGCGGTTGCCGGGGGTCTGCCCAAAGCGGAAGCCATCACAGGAGCCATCTGCGGCGGCTACGTCAATGCACTGGTTACAGATGATGTGACAGCCGCGCAGGTATTGGCCCTGGCTGCTGAGCATTAATCAGTCACCCGGAACGACGTCCTTGTCCTGTGGCGGGTAAATCTTTTCGGGAGGATGGCGACGGGCCGGGCGTTGAATGAGCTCCAGCGTAACCCCAAAATCCGTTTCGGTATCAAAATAAGCGTAATGCCCATCCCCATCCGGGCCAAAGCCAGAGCCATCCATAGTCATGGTTAAACCGGCCTGTTCCCATTCATTAATAGCTGAGGGCATGTCATCAACCAGCAAGCCCAAATGCTGAACGCCATAACCGTGTTCTTTGACAAAGTCGGCATACACAGTATCCCCCTCCCCAATCTCGATCAGTTCAATACGCATGGGCCCAAAATGGGATAAGGCAATGCGATTACTGTAGTCGGCCGGCTGACCCATGTAGGACATGTCTTTGACCAGGGGTTTCTCGTAAGTATAAAAATGCCAGGGCCCGATACCAAAGGTTTTGTAATACCTCTCCACAGCCCGGTCAAGGTCAGGAACAATAATAGCGATCTGGGCAACACCTTCGTTCAAATGCTGCAGGGGTGCCTGCCCCCCATCTTTTGTAGTCATATCAAAATCCTATGTACTCGGAAGGACAACAGCCTCATCAAATTGGGCAATAGCCTTGTAGGTAAGCTCATGCTCGGAGATTGCCAAAATGAGGTCAAGGGGAATGGTGATGGCGGACGCGCCCGCCAGGACAGCAGCTACTGCTTCATCCGTAGATTTGAGACTGGCAGCCAAAACCTGTGTAGATGTACCCTCCAGCACCTTGACGCAGTCGCTCAGCACCCTCAGCCCATCTCCCATTTGCTGTGTCAGACGATTGACGTAGGGGGCAATGTAAGCAGCTCCCACATTGCCTGCCAGCATGGCTTGCGAGGGATGGCTGACAGCCGTAATACAGACCAGTAACCCATCGGCGACCAGCTTATGCGCCAGGGTCATGTTCTCGGTAGTAGCGGGCAGTTTTATCACTACCCGGTCCACGTACCGCTCGGAGGCGGTATACGCATCTTGTTCGCGCTCATTTAGCGAGTGGGCTGTCATTTGGAAAAAGACCGGGCCGGGGGTTGTCTCAAGCAGGTCGTCAAGCACATCAAGCGGGGGGCGGCCCGCCGCGGCCATCAGGCTGGGGTTGGTAGTGACACCATCCACAAAACCAAGTTCCATTGCCCGGCGAGCATCATCGAGGTTGGCAGAGTCGAGGAAGAATTGCATACAAGATCCTTAAATATATAAAATGAAGTTTTTTTGAAAGTATATGTTGGCAAAGATTAGCCTAATAAGCAAATAACAGCATAGGCTAAGGGTCCTTCATCAAATTTTCCAATACAGCCTGCTCGTGCTAGTGTAATAGTTCGCGATGGTCAACAATCTCACCTGTGATGACAGCCTCCACAGCCGTGTGAATAACGCTGATATCCGTAATGATGGGACGGATATTGGCCTGCTCGAGGCCACGATGAGCGCCCATACCCATACCACGCGCCAGCAATAAGTCACAATCCAGGATGGGGGAAAACATGGTCTGATGTTTATCTTCTGCTTCTTTGCCAAAACCGTGACCCTGCTCATGGTCTTGATGTTCGATTTGGACAAGGTCATGTTTATGTTGATGTTTGCCGTGGAAGTTGAGTTTATCGATTAACTCCTCGCTAACGAGCTTACCATCTTCAACCTCACAAATATCATATTTAGCGGCGCGTCCAAAATGGACACTAATGGTTTTTCCATCGTCTGTAACAATTGCGATCTTCATTTTTTTCCTCTACTACTAAGTTGCCTGAAACCATTGTCGAAGGTGCTGCGCGCCTCCTAATGTAACTGTCCACAAAACAAGCGTCATGATGATTGAAGAACTCAAACACCAGGCGCAGGTAGCACCGATTACAAAAGGCTCCAAAAAGGTTAGATAAACCGAGAAGAGCGTGCCAAAGATACCCAAAGCCCACAGCAACAACGTACTGGCTGGCTGCTGTTCTTTGGGACCATACATGGAATACAGCCACACAGCCCCGATAATCAGGTAACCGAGGATGCCAAATACGCCAATCGGCAAGACACCAAACAAACGCGCATAGGGGCTTTGCTGGACTGTATTGCAGTCACCCACCGGACCACACACAGCATCCGTTCGCGTGATCTCGACATAGCTCATGTACCCGGCTACAAACAGGCCGACGAGCAACAAGATCGGCAAAACCCAAACAGGCCAGGCTTTAATCTCGAATCTTCTTGTGCGCAAGAGCATGACGATGCGCACGAGACTGTAGAGCATGCCCAGCAACACCACTACCGAGAAGGTATTGCCGACCACGTCCTGGCGATAACGGTCCATCCAGGTCATTTGGGCGACGCTGGCGGTAGCCTCTTCAAGTCCAAGGGTGACAGAAGAATCATCCGAAACTGGCCCAGGGGCTTGTTCTGCGGATTGCTCTACAACGGGTTCTTCAACCACTGGCTGTAGCATGCCCTCCGTTTCCAGGTACTCAAGCAGCAAGGGTACAGCAGGCCAATCGATGCCACCATCAACCAGGCCTTGACTGACGATTCCCGGGAATTGCTCTGGGATAGCAGCCGAACCAACCAGAACTTGTTCTCCTACGATGAGCATGGGCACGCCGAGTTGTTCCTGGGGAATCTGCAATTCTTCAATAGTGGCAACAAAGAGTCCATACCCTTGTTCGGATGTGGTATCCACCGTAAGGATAGTCAGTTGATCGCCATAAGTTTCCAGCAAAGGCGGCAAATCTTCGGACATGACCTTGTGACAGTGTGAGCAAGTCGGCGAGAAGAATAGTACGGCCCTTACGCTGGCCGACTGGGCCAGAGCAGGGGTGAAAGTGGTGAATAAAATTAAACACACTGGCAGACAGAATCGTGTCGTAGATACCATTACATATTTTAAAGCTGATCGCATCATGAAATCCTTATTGCATAGAAATCATTCATAGTCGAATTACTTGTGCATAATTTCACGATAATTATACAGGATTAGTTCTTGAAATCAGCTAACTTAAAAATGCGCAATGTAAATCAGGTTTGAAGAATATCGCCCCCAAGACATCTCTTTTACTGGTTTGGCCCTGGGGAGCGAAACTCGAAATTATCAAATTCAAAAACTGCTTTGTCACCGACTTGAGTCAAAGAAACTGTCAAACCAACTCGCCCGGTTTCCATACGAGTGCCCCAATAATCACCAGCGTATTTATTGTTGATGAAGATATAAAAATGCCAACCGATACCGATCACTTCTAATGTATTATTTTCATTTGGGTTGATTGTCGATATAAAATCCCTATCGGGAGAAGCACGCCAGATCCCGTCGTACTTTGGGTTGAAATACAAAAACTGTTCGTCGTTGATAGCCATCTGATAGTAACTATCATCATCTTGATTCCAGGTCCCATCGTAGCGGAAAATCACTCCGTAGGTTGCATCCCTAGGCCCAGCAACCATTCTCATTTGGACACGCAGATAAAAGTCTTTGAATCCCCTTTCCTGCTCCCCTAAAATGTTTCCAAGCGGAGCAACTACCCACGTGGAAAACGGTTGAAGCGCTTCAACCTGCCATTTATATTTTCCTTGCGAGAAGGTTTTGCTTTCTATCAAATAGTCATTTTCGCGATTCCCCAACTCCCACCAACCAGTGGATTCAGAAAAGTCTTCTTCATGCACTATAGGCCAGGTCCGCACCTGATTTCGCAGAATATAGGCACTATCCTCAGGCTCGAGTTCCCCACTTTTACCAACCTGATTCGTCTCCTGCAGAATTTCAAGGTCCGTGACCTGCTGAGAGACCTCCTGTCGCTGGGAAAACAATCCTGGTCCTTCAACCACAAATATCAACACAAATAAAAACCAGGTAATCAGAGATGCTGGCACAAATGGGAGCCATTTTCTTCCTTGTCGACCACCTTCATTCTTCGGATCGAACGTAGGAAATTGGTTTTCAGCCATCCAGTGCTTCTCGTGAACGCAACTCAAAATTATCGAAACCTACCACCACACGCTCGCTATCGTCAAAAAATTCAACCACCAATCCCCCAATTCCCGCGGCTTGGGATCCATTTTCTAGTGCCGCTATATATTCATTATTCAAGAATAAATAAAAAAATTGGCCTTTGGCGATGACCGTAAGATTATTACTTCCCTTGGTTAGAAATGCGAAATTGATCTCTGGCTCTTTTAGTTGATCCGCGCCAGTCAAACTGTGTCGCCAGATGGAGAATTCACCATTAGAGGAAATCAGATACCTGTAGAAATCATGTCCTGTATCTGCAAATTGAATACCGGCCCAATGGTCGGAGGTCCCCTCAAGGAATGAGATGTCAACGGTCAGATAAAGTTCAGAAAAACTCTCTGTGGCATTGGGCATACCTTCGTAAGCCTGAGCATAATCCGCCGAAATTCCCCATAGGAGCATGCCATCATCAATCCATTGATCCACTTGCATACCATTTAGAGTATTCGTTCCTAAGATCCAGTATCCAGAGGATTCACTGAATTCGTCGAGGCGGACAAGGGGCCAATCCACAGCTCGCCCGGCGGTAAATTCAGCCGCCTCTCTTTCCCTCCAGGTCACATGATCGAATTCAGATGCCTGGATTTTTGTTGCTTGGACATCGGGTGTTGCAGTGAATTGGATCGCTACCGCTGTCAAATCCATTGCATAGGGATTTGATGAGATCTGCCCGATTGACATTGTAGGAATCGGGGCTTCTAATGTTTGTAGGTTGGCTAGCGCTTCTCCTTGCATGTTCAAATATCGGGAATAAAACTGGGCCACGGTAAATGTGTTTACCGCGCATAAAAAACCCAATAAGCTGATTCCAGCCCAGAAAAGGGTCTTTGCTTGAGACCGTTCAAACATCCCCGCAACTCCTACGGTGTACGAATCTCAAAGTTTCGGAAATAGATATTAACATTCTTAGCGGCATAATCCAAACCAGCAAACACACCCACTTGCCCAGCCGGGAAATTTTTGTCCTCCAAATCATATACAAAACGGTCATTAATAAAGAAAAAAAACTGATCTCCTCGACCTACAACCGTTAACCAATTGTAGGTCTCAGTGGCTAAAGCTTCACTAGGGGACCAGCCTACGATCATCTTCCGGTCACCGTTTCTGGTTATACCAATGGAATATTCGAAATTATCATTGACCTGAAAATCATAATAATTTTCACTATCTGCATATCGGAACACTAGGCCAAACCCTGTGTCCACAGGACCGTTAGCACGGAAGCCATCCACAGTCACGTAGAAATCTGTCATTGGATCTAATCCATCTGGGACGGCTATCCAATACCCTTCACCCTCAAAGGTCATGAACCAACGGTAATTTCCATCCAATATGCTGCGACGGATTTCACCTACTGAATCTTCTTCCTTGCCTGAAGGCCAGCCCTGATCATCTGTTTTCTCAAAGTTATTGACCGGCACAACAGGCCACCAGGAGATTGGGCCCAGTTGGTCACTTAGCACAACATCAGGATTTTCAGTATCTGAATAGGCCACGGCAAAATCGGAAAAGGTAGTTACACTACTACTTTCATGAGGTTCGACAAGGCCAAGCACAAATGACCCAATTAATCCGAAGACCGATCCACAAAAGGAAAGTATTAGGAAAGCCCCTACAGCGAAAAGGCCCACGGAATAATTGAACCCTAAACGACTGGACGACTTAATTTGTGACATATAACCCCAAATATATATCTCACATTTCCATAACGGGTTTCGGAGAGCGCTGTTTTGTGCGCGGGTTCTCCAGCCGCACGGCACAGACCTTATATTCCGGGATCTTGGATACAGGATCCAGGGCAAAGTCCTGCGTGAGCATATTGGCAGGGGCTTCGCGCCAGTGGAAAGCCAGGAAGATGGTTCCCTGGGGAACGTTCTCGCTGATCTTGGCACGTGTACGCACGCTACCACGTCGGCTTTCAATGGTCACGGCTCGCTCATCCAACACGTCAATGGCCGCGGCATCTTCAGGATGGATCTCAACATAGCCACGTGGTTGAACCCAATCCAGCGGCCCACTGCGGCGGGTCATCGTGCCTGAGTGGTAGTGATACAACACGCGCCCCGTCGATAGAATCAAGGGATATTCATCGTCGGGCTGCTCAGCAGGATCATTAGCCGTGACCGGGCTGAACTTGCCCAGGCCGCGCGAGAACTTGCCAACATGCAAGATAGGCGTACCGGGATGTTCTTCATCAGTGCAGGGCCATCGCAGGCCTTCCCCCACCAGCCGAGCATGGTTCATGCCGGCATAGATCGGTGTGACTTTAGTCAGCTCGTCAAAGATGGCCTCAGTAGAGGGAAAGAGCCACTGCTCTGTCTCACGCTCCACACCCAGTTTTTTGTCTAGGCGGTCGGCAATTTCCCCGGTGATCCACCAATCAGGCTTGGCTTCACCAGGAGCCTGCAAGACAGGCTTGATGTGTTGCACACGGCGCTCGGTATTGGTGAAAGTGCCGTCTTTTTCCAAAGAAGCCGCCGCAGGGAGGATGACATGTGCCAGGAAGGCGGTCTCGCTGGGGAAAATGTCCTGCACGACCAACAAGTCCAGCTTGCGCAATGACTCTTCGACATGACTGGTGTTAGGGTCGGACATCATGGGGTTTTCACCCATCACGTAAGTAGCACGCACTTTACCCTCAGCTGTAGCTTGCATGGCTTCCACGATGGACAAGCCCACTTCGCCCGGAAGATCATCGACACCCCAGGTCTGGGCGATGGCTTTGCGTTTTTCGTCATCAGTGACTTTCTGGTAACCCGGGTAGACATTGATGAGACAACCCGTGTCACAGGCTCCCTGAACGTTGGACTGTCCACGCAGGGGATTCACACCGGTGGAGGGTTTGCCTACCTGCCCACACAGCATAGCAAGGTTGGCCAGGGTCATGACCATATCTGTGCCGTTGCTGCGTTGGGTAATGCCCATGGCGTAGAGGATGGCACTGTGTCCACGCGATCCAATGTAAGCTGATTTGCCCTCGGCACGCTCGCCGTTGGCATAGATACGCGCGGCAGCTTCGATCTGTTTTACAGGCACACCGGACATCAATGAAGCGCGTTCGGGAGTGTATTCCTCAAGGGTTCCTTTGAACTCGTCAAAGCCCTCTGTGCGTTCAGCGATGAAGGCTTCATTCGCCCAACCCTCGCGCAGCATGACATGCATCATCGCCAGGAAGACGTATATGTCCGTGCCCGGCTTGGCCTGCAAGAACAGGGTGGCATGCTCCACCATGGGAACGCGCCGGGGGTCGAGAACGATCAGGTTGGCGCCACGTTTGACGGCCCGAATGACTTCGTAGCTGATGACTGGATGGGCCTCAGCTGTATTTGAGCCGGTGATGAAAATACAATCCGCATCACGAATTTCTGCGATCGAGTTGGTCATTGCTCCGCTTCCGAAGGCCTGCACGAGGCCTGCAACTGTGGAGCTGTGTCAAAGACGAGCGCAGTGGTCGAGGTTGTTGGTACCTATCCCTAACCTGAACAGTTTCTGGAAAAGATAGTTCTCTTCGTTGGTACAGCGTGCGGAGGCCAGGCCCATGACTGAATCTGGGCCGTACTCTTTGACGGTATCGGCCAGCTTGTCGGCAACCAGGTCAAGGGCTGTATCCCAATCCACGGGGACGAAGCTATCTTCGATATTGGGCTTCCTGACCTTTAGCGGGGATTCTTCCGGCAAAGTCCAATCTTCCTTGGTCAGTCCCATTTCATAAGCTACGTCTCGGCGCAGCATGGGGCTGGTCAGGCGTTGGGGGTCCGTCGCAAAGTCCCAGCCGTAGCGACCTTTGGTACACAGCATTTCTCCATTGACCGGGCCATCAGACGTTGCCTGGGCATAGAGGATCTCGCCATCCTTGAGCGCATATTCAAGCTGACAACCCACCCCACAATAACCGCAGATGGTCTTGATACGTTCCAGCTCCCACTCGCGGCCCTTGCCCATGCGTGAAACCGGGTTGAGAGCCGCAGTGGGGCAAACCTGCACACAGTTGCCGCAAAACACACAGGCAGAGTCTTTCATCGGCCCATCAAAAGGTGTGGCGATGTGACATTCAAAGCCACGCCCGGCGAAGTCAATGGCATGCGCCCCTACAACTTCGTCACAGACGCGCACACAGCGACCGCACAAAATGCAGTATTGATGGTCACGTACAAAGAAGGGATTGTCGTCCTGGTATAAGGTGCGGGGCAGTTCGAATGCGTGGCTGGTCTCTTTGATATTGTGTTCGTAGGCATATTTTTGAAGCTGGCAGGAACCAGCCTTGTCGCAAGTGACGCAGTCCAGGGGATGTTCGGCAACGAACAGATCAATGATCTCCCGGCGGGTCTGGAACAATTCTTCGTTTTGCGTCTGGATGGACATGCCATCTTCACAGGCCAGACCACAACTCGGCGTGGGGTTAGGATAACCTTCGACATTGACCACGCACAAGCGGCAACCGCCCGAAACACTGAGTTCAGGGTGATAACACAGGCGCGGGATGTCGATGTTGTTGGCCAGGGCCGCTTCCATAACGGTTGATCCCGGCCGTGTTTGGACCGTTTGTCCATCAATGGTCAATTCAAGGAAAACTTCTTTTTGTTCAATAGTATTGCTTTGCGTAAGCGTCATTTCACACCAGCTTCGACGGTTTCAGGTGATTGAACGAGCGTGTCATATTCTTCACGGAAATATTTCAAAGTACTGAGCACGGGGTTGGGTGCTGATTGGCCCAGGCCACACAGACTTGTGGTCTGCACCATCTGGCAAAGCTCATCCAGCTTGTCCAGGTCTTCAGGCTGTCCTTCCCCAGAGATTAATTTGTCCAGCAGCTTGCTGATCTGCACGGTGCCCACCCGGCAGGGGAGACATTTGCCACAACTCTCATCGACACAGAAGTCCATGAAGAATTTGGCGAAGTCGGGCATGGTGGTGCTGTCATCAATGATGACCAGGCCACCAGAACCCATGATGGAGCCTAGCTCTGTGAGGCTCTCATAATCCACAGGTGTATCAAGGTATTCAGCAGGGATGCAGCCGCCCGAAGGACCACCGGTTTGGGCCGCTTTGAACTCCTTATCCCCGGGAATGCCGCCACCAATGTCATAGACGATCTCTCTCAAGGTGATGCCCATGGGTACTTCGATGAGGCCCGTGTTGCGCAGATGACCCGTCAGGGCAAAGACCTTGGTGCCTTTACTTTTTTCAGTGCCAATGTCGGCATACCACGTTGCCCCGTTCTGGATAATAGAAGGCACATTGGCCATGGTTTCTACATTGTTGATCACCGTGGGCGCACTCCACAAACCCGACTTGGAAGGATACGGCGGGCGAATACGCGGCATGCCGCGTTTACCTTCCACCGAGTGGATCAGGGCAGTTTCTTCACCACATACGAAAGCTCCGGCGCCGATACGCACGTCGGCTTTGAAGCTAAAGTCCGTCCCTAATACTTTGTTCCCCAAAACACCGTGTCGCCGGGCAGCCCGGATGGCGTTGCGGATGCGCTCAATAGCCATAGGGTACTCGCCACGGATATACAGGTAGCCATAATCTGCACCTACGGCATAGGCACAGATCATCATACCTTCAAGCACACGATGCGGATCTGCCTCCATGATTGTACGATCCATGTAAGCGCCAGGGTCGCCTTCGTCGCCATTGACGATCACGAATTTCTGTTCGGCTTCTTCCTGGCGGACGAAGTTCCATTTGATTCCTGAGGGGAAACCTGCCCCACCGCGGCCACGCAAGCCACTTTCCAGGATCTCAGTACACACTTCCTCTGGGGTCATCGTTTCCAAGACCTTGGCAAGACCCTGATAGCCCCCGTGTGCAAGATAGTCTTCAAGTCTATCGGGATCGATGCGTCCCGTATCACTCAGCACCACTCTCACTTGTTTGGTGAAGAATGGGTCTTCTAGGGAAATGATGTTTTTATCCAATTCCGTTTTCGCCTGTGCTTTGCGCAGGCTTGCCCGGAAATGCGGAATGTCATGTGGCGTAACACTCTGGTCTGGTTCATCCGAGTCAATTTCTTCCAGAGCTTCTTCCACTGGAAAGTGACGTGACACGATCTGTTGAGCTAGTTCAGGGTTCACATTGCCATAGAGCGCAGCAGCTTTGTCTTTTTCCTCAGCGCGTACCACCGGCCCATGGCTGCACAAGCCCATGCAGCCGGTCTTGACGACTTCGGTTTCAAATTCATCAGATTGGCTGACCGCTACAGCCTGGTCAAGCATAGTATGTACCTGGCCCGCCCCTGCAGACATGCAAGCAGTGCTGGTACAGCAAAAGATACGGCCTTGCAATTTAGCCTGTCTATCGCGCTCTTTCGTGCCAACTACTTCAAGGGCTTCAAAATTCATGCCGCCTCCATCGCTAGTTCTTCCTTAGAGCGGGTTACAACCTCAAGGACACGTTTGTTGACAGCTTCTGGAGTTTCTTTGCCATGAACCTGCCCATCCAAAACCACCACAGGAGCCAGGCCACAACTACCTACACAACGAGCAATAATCAGGCTGAACATACCATCTGCCGTGGTCTCACCAGCCTCCATGCCAAACTCTTCTGAAAGCGCGTCAACGATGCGATCAGCGCCCTTGACGTGGCAGGCTGTCCCTGTGCATATAATGCAATTGTGCTCACCTAGCGGTTCAAAGGTAAATAAATGGTAAAAGGTCGCCACACCATAGACCTGGCTCATAGGGACCTTGAGCTGGCTCGAAATATACATCAACAGGTCCTCTGAGATATAACCAAAGACTTCCTGAGCCGAGATCAAGACTTCAAGTAGTGAATCCTTTTCATATTTGAAGCGCTTCATCGTTCGGTCTAAAGATGTATAGCGCTCATCCCCACTGGGGTGAGCTTTTACTTGTTTCGTCACTTTCTTTTTTGCAGCCATGTGTTCAGGGGCCTCCTCCCTGAGGGTTCGAATAAGTTCTAATATTGTGAATGTTAGGTTTTTATGAAATGGCGGCAACCACCTTGTGAATGGGAGTTCCAGTATCGCTCACTGAAGGCTGCAGGAGTTTCCACTCAGGCGCCAGGGGTTTAATTAGGCTCTTGCAAAGAGCAGTAAATGATAGATGCGCCATCTCAAAACCAATGCCAAGCCCCTCACTTTTGCCACACTCACTGAGTGGGCAACAAGTCAAAGAATATTCCAAACGACCCTCTTTAACTTCTTCAACGTAAGTGGCATTCATGGAATCAAGGACCAGTTTAAGTGTGGTCGACAATTTCCCAGTGACAGGCAAATCGGCAATATCTGATGCAGTAATTTTCAGCAATACTTCAGCAAGATGTTCACCAAAGCGAACCGCCTGTTCTGTTCCCACACCCTCTTCCTTGCACCCCTCACAACTCATCGCATATTCAAGGAAGACCTGGCTCAAATCGACGTAACAACCCGGGCCACATCCGGCAAGTTCGCCTCGAAACACCAGACCTAATTCGGGGTCATTGCGTAAGTAGATGTCGCGTTCCCCATTTTCAATATATCGCATATCCGCGCTGGCCAATACATAAGAGAAGACAGGGGCGTCTTGGGTTTCCAAAGTCTCGGGCATATGATTTTCCTTATTAGTTACGGACCAAAATTTCCTTGAGGGCCAGTTAAAGGATAGTCTTCCCAAAACCCTGAGAGAATGGTTATTTGTCATCTAATTTGGGGTATATCTGTCCTAATTTGAAAAGCATGAAAAGCTCTGTAAGCAGATAGGAAAGTAACAAATTTGGGTTTTATTAGTCATTCTAATAATCATTTCACTCACATTGCAAAAATCGACATGCCAATGAGTTGACACCAGCAAGATTCCGGCGATAATTCAACGGTTGTACCTATCAAAGCTAAATAAAAGTATGCATTTTGCTAGAAGTTTGGTGTTGGGCAATAATTGTCTGGTCTTTGGAGTAAACAAAAGCAACAAACCGGTTTCTTGCATAGCACTGCACCTGCAATTATAAAAATGGAATAAGACAATATGACAACACTCATGGAAGATCTTTACGCTTATTTAGAGAGTTTTGCTGCAATCGTCCCTGTTGAGATATACGCTTTCCTTGGTGGGATGATCGAGGAGATCATTACTCCCATCCCATCCCCGATCATTATGACCACCGCGGGAGGGATCGTAGAACTGCAAGGCGGCGGCTGGCTAAACATCATCATCATCTCTTTATTAGCCGCGGTTGGAAAAACGATTGGGGCGATAGTGCTATACGTGTTGGCTGACAAGATGGAAGACTACTTCGTGGTGCGCTGGGGCAAGTATTTCGGGATTGATCAACATACGATCGAGGATCTTGGAAAAAGGTTCAAGGGAGGTTGGAGAGATATTGGTGTGCTAGCGATGCTCAGGGCCATCCCCGTCATCCCGGGAGCTCCAGTGGCACTGGCCAGCGGGGCCATCAAATTGAACATGAACACCTATATCATATCCACGGTCATTGGCACTTTCTTTAGAAGTTTGTTCTTCGCTTATATTGGTTTTGTCGGTGCGGAGAGTTATGCCAATTTGATGGGCAACCTGGATAGCATCGAGTCTATTGTTAATATCATTGTCATCATCCTGATCCTGGCAAGTATATGGTACATACGCAGGTTGTCAGAGAAAAGAGCAGCAGCTTAATAAGCTTCGAAGCACAATCAAGCAAAAGCAATCCATCTGGGAATCGGACGCATTTCAACAATCTTCCGGTTTCCAGTTTCTTCTTAATTCAGTAAAAGGACGAAACCTATAGATTCAGGGACATATGCCCCTAGGGCGTGATACAATTTTCGGACAATAATTGACTGACTGGTCAGTATATTTCTTGAGGTGTACATGTCACCACGCCCTGATGTAAGCGAAGAACGTAAAGAGCAGATCATCGATGCCGCCACCCACGTGTTTGCGCGCTCAGGTTATGCGAAGGCGCGCATGGATGACATTGCTAAAGAAACGGGGGTCAGCAAAGGCACGCTCTATTGGTATTTCAAAAACAAAGATGCCATCCTGCTGGCCATCCTCGACAATCTCCTGGACCGGGAACTGGCGGCCATACGTAAACTGGAACAGCAACCGGGTTCGGCCAGGGAACAGCTGCTGGCTACTATTGACATAACCATTACCGATTTAAAAAAAATGGAGCCGTTGACCCCGCTCATGTTCGAATTTTTTTCGTTGGCGAAACGTCATAAGTTGATCCAAAAAGCCATCAAGGAATATTTCCGCAAATATATGGAAGTGCTGAATTCGATCATCCAGCGCGGCATGGATCAGGGCGAATTTAAACCAGGCAATCCCCAGGATGTGTCCATTGCCATCGGCGCTATCCTGGAAGGTACATTCTTGTTACGGGTCTACGACTCGAAGATAGTGAAATTAGAAGAACATATACGATCCAGTGTTGATCTATTGTTGGATGGTTTGTTAGTCTAGGAGTAAAAGAAGGCATTTTTATTCACGATGTGATTGCAGGAGGCAAAAAATGGAAATCTTAATTCTTATCACAGCTATGATTGTCGTCGGCCTGATTATGGGCTGGGTAGCAGGCTTGATCTGGAAGGACATGCCCCTCAGTACGACCAACGTTTACGTCATTGCTATCGTGACGGCCATCATCACGGGCCTGCTGGATTGGTACGTGATTCCCGCCATGGGCTTCAGTGACACGCTCAAGATCTTTGGTGTCATCGCCGAGCCCCCCCTGGCAGTACTGGCTGTGCTCTGGATCATTCGCAGGGCCAGATCGTAGGAAATCAGGCTAAATGACTTCGCAGGCAGCCATCGCCCTTTCGTCGCTGACGAAAGAATTTAAGGATAACCGGGCCGTAGATTCCCTGGATATCTCCATTCAGCCAGGTGAACTATTTGGCCTGGTCGGCCCTGATGGGGCGGGCAAGACCACCACCCTGCGATTGTTGGCCGGGCTGTTGGACATCACAGAGGGTGAGGCCACCATTGCCGGATTGGACCTCGCCGCCGAAACCGAGAAGATCAAATCCCATATCGGCTACATGGCGCAGGAATTCAGCATGTATGCTGAACTATCCGTCGAAGAAAACCTGCTGTTCTTTGCCGAACTCTACGATGTACCTGTGGAACACATCCAGGCTCGTAAAGAACGCCTGCTGGAATTTGCCGGTTTGACCGAGTTCAAAGAAAGGCGAGCTGCGCATCTTTCCGGTGGCATGCAGAAAAAGCTGGCCCTGGCCTGTACCTTGATCCACGAACCACAGATCCTGCTACTGGACGAACCCACCACCGGGGTGGATCCCGTCTCACGCCGCGAATTCTGGAACATCCTCACCGAGTTGCACATCAATGGCACGACCATCATCGTCAGCACACCCTATATGGACGAAGCCGACCGCTGCTCTCGGGTGGGCTTGATGTATGCCGGTCGCCTGATCGTGTGTGCCTCTCCCCAGGAGATTCGGCAACGCGTCGAGGGTGAAATGATCGAGTTGCGGCCCGAAGACTGGCAATCAGCGCGTGTCCTGGTAGCAGAACTGCCTGGAGTGCTCGAAGTCCAAAATTACGGCGAACGTTTACATCTGCTGGTTGACTCTGCTGAGAAACGCCTGCCAGAGATCGAGACGGTACTGCGCTCAAAAAAGGCTTCCTATCGCAGCATCCGCCCCGCACCAACCGGCATGGAAGAAGCCTTCATCTCACTGATCAAACGGATGGAGGATTGATATGTCGCTGCGTCATTTATGGGCCGTCACCCGCAAAGAGATCCAACATATCATCCGAGACCGTTCTACACTGGTGATCGTTTTTCTGACCCCTTTCTTGTTGCTGTTTGTTTTTGCCTATTCACTCACGGTTGAGATCAAGCACGTACCTATCGCCGTCCTGGATTTCGACCGCAGTGAGACTTCCCGCCAATTCGTGCAGCGCATTACTGCCGGGGATGACCTGGAACTGTATGCCCAGGTTGCGGCCCTCGAAGAGATCGAAGACCTACTGTTGCGCGGTAAGATCAAAGCAGCCCTGATCATTCATCCTGACTTCTCGCGCCAGGTTTTGTCCGGCAGCGGTATGCCCATGCAGATCATCATCGATGGCACCGAACCGGAGAGTGGGGCTTTTGCCCTCGACAACATGGCCAGCCGGGCAGAAGAATTCATTGAAAATATATTTGCCGACCAACTGGTAGCCCTCAGTGTGCCTGCTGAGGCGCTTAAACCGATTGATCTACGCATTAGCACCTGGTACAACCCCAGCCTCAAACCACGCGTGGACCTCATTCCGGGCCTGATCTCCATGGTGTTGGGTTTGCCCGCCCTCTCTGTAGCTCTGACACTGGCCCACGAACGCGAGCATGGCACCCTCGAACAGTTGATGGCCACGCCCATCGGTCGCACGGAATTGCTCGTTGGCAAGATGCTGCCTTATATCTTCGTGGGCATGATCAACGCCATCATCATTCCCACCTTTGCCATCGTGTGGTTCCGTATCCCCTTTAATGGCAACTTTTTCCTATTCCTTGGGCTGACGGCCATTTTCCTGTTTGCCATCCTTGCCATGGGCATCATCATTGGTGTTTTTATGCGCACGCAGGCCGCGGCCCTGGCGGTTTCATTTCTGCTGATCTTTTTCCCGGGCTTCTTCCTCACGGGCATCTTCTTCCCCATCGCCGCCATGCCGGAGATCATGCGCCTGGAATCGTTGGGATTGCCGGGAACGCATTATGCCATCATCACGCGTGGCCTGTTCCTCACGGGGGTGGGCCTGGATGTGCTCTGGCCCTATAGCGTGATGCTCTTTGGCCTGGGTCTGGCCTTCGTTGGTGTCGCCGCGCTGTTTTTCAAAAAGAAGTTGGGATAGTCATGCGCAAATCACTGCAACGCATCTGGTCGCTTTCTATCAAAGAGTTCATCCACCTGCGCAATGATTGGTGGCTGCCGGCTTTCATGATACTGGGCGGTGTGCTGGAGTTGGTCGCCATCGGCTGGGCCACCTCTCGACCTATATCCAATTTGCCACTGATGGTGCTTGACCAGGACCGCAGCCCGGCCAGCCGTGAGGTCATTACAGCCCTCGAAAACACCGGGACCTTTGAGTTAGATAGTTATGTGGGTGACATGCAAAGCATTGAACAGGCCCTTGAATTGGGCCAGATTAATGCAGCCGTGATCATCCCCCCGGACTTTGGTGGAGAGATCGCTTCCAGCTCAGGCCAGGCCACCCTGGCTGTGATCCTCAATGGGGCCGAAAGTATTCCCGCCACCAGCGCTTTGCGGGCCATTGAAGGCGTTTCGCGTGAAATGGGACAGGAGATTCTCCTGGAGCGCTTAGGTTCCGGTGATGATGCCCTGGCCGAATTTGAACCCAGCTTGCGCGTCTGGTTCAACGAATCGCTCAACGAAGCCCTCTACACCACGCCCGCTGAGGCCGCCCTCATGCTGGAGTTCACCGTGCTGTTATTTGCGGCCCTGTCATTCTCGCGTGAGCGTGAATTGGGCACGCTGGAACAACTGCTGGTCATGCCCTTCTCCTCCCTTGAGATCATCATCGGTAAATCTATTCCCGTGATGGTCATTGGTTTTGTCGATTTTCTACTTATGTTAGCCATGGTGCATTTTGTTTTTGATGTGCCCATTCGCGGCTCGTTAGCATTGTTGCTCATTCTGGCCGTGGGCTATTTGATGGTCGAGTTGGGTAAAGGCCTGGTCATTTCCGTCATCTCCAAAACCCAGCACCAGGCCTTTCTGGTGGTCATGGTCATTGGCATGATGGACTTTATGTTTACCGGTTATGCTGTCCCGGTGGAATCTATGCCTGAGTTCATGCAGTCTGTGGCTAACCTGATTCCTGCACATCACTGGCTGGCCATCGTGCGCGGCATCATGCTCAAGGGCGCCGGGCTGGATGCATTGTGGCCGCATATATTGCTGCTTGCCATCCTGGGCCTGGTGATAGGCACTTTTTCATTGCGCTTTGTGCGCCGGGCATTGGATTAGGAGACCAGCACATGAAATCAAATGGCATTGCTGCACTGGCTCAGGACCTGGTCAAACGCTTCGGTGATTTCACCGCAGTCGCCGGTATGAATTTTGAAGTCTACCGTGGTGAGATCTTCGGTTTCCTCGGACCCAATGGCTCTGGCAAAACCACCACCATCCGCATGGCGCTGGGGCTGTTGACCCCCACATCCGGAAGTGTCGAAGTGCTGGGCGTGCCCGTGGACGGCAACACACATGCTCTCCGCCCGCGCATTGGTTACATGTCCCAGCGTTTTAGCCTCTATAACGACCTTTCCGTGCTGCAAAATTTGCAGTTCTATGGCCGTGCCTATGGCTTAAGCAATCATGAGCTCAAAGAGGGCGTGGAAGATGCCCTGGTTCTGGCTGGCCTGGAAGGGCGCGAAAAGGTAAAAACGCACGAGCTATCCGGGGGCTGGCGGCAGCGCCTGGCTTTGGGTGCTGCCATTCTCCACGAGCCCGAGATCCTTTTCCTCGACGAACCCACTGCTGGTGTCGATCCGCTCTCGCGACGCGATTTTTGGGACCTGCTTTACGGATTGATCGAGAAGAACATCACGGTCTTCGTGACCACCCACTACATGGACGAGGCCGAACACTGCCACCGTTTAGCTTTCATCCAAAGCGGCTCACGCATTGTCTACGGCTCCCCGGCAGAGATCAAAGAAGAAGTCATGCCTGGCCAGGTGCTGGAACTGGCCCCCTCCGACACAGGCAAAACTATTCAAGTCCTGCGTGAAGCCAGTGACAGATTGAAAATCGATGAAGTTGAACTATACGGTTCCCTGGTGCATGTCTTCGGGCCGCAGATGGAAGACAAGTTGGACGCCATCATCAACACATTGCGTGATGCCGGTCATGACCCCGGACAGGCATCTTTGGTTGAACCCTCGCTAGAGGATGTATTCATTGCCAGTATTAAATGATTGAAATCTCTTTAATTCAGGAACAAGTAAGAATCGGAGGTTCCTAATGCGAAATCACAGATCTTTTCTAAGCTTATCCATTCTTATGCTATCCCTTCTTTTCATGAGTGCCTGTGGTGGGGGTGGCGATGAAGCCCTCAAGGCTTCGGGAGTGGTTGAAGTCACCCAGGTCAAACTTGCTTCTGAAATTGGCGGCAAGGTTCTCGAAGTGTTTGTTCAGGAAGGCGACGCTGTGGAAGCCGGGCAGGAACTGGTGCTTTTTGATGGCGAACTGCTCGCCGTTCAACTTGCCGAGGCGCAGGCCGGATTGACGGTAGCCCAGGCCAGTTACGATCAGCTAGCGGCCACCAGCGAAATTGAGATCCTGGCTGCCCAGCAAGCCATTGATGACCTTTACAAGCATGCCGACGTGGCCCTGGCGGAAGCCCAGCAAGAGGTAGCCAATGCGCAGGACCTGGTGCGTGATTCTGAACGCCGCGTCACCAACCTGATCGTGGGCAGTCGCCGCACGGACATCGATACGGCACATGCCAACGTGGTCTTGCTTGAAGACCAGCTTGAAGATGCCCTGGAAGACTTTGAGGATTATGCGGACAAACCCGAAACCAATCTGACACGCGCCCGCTACCAGCTGGTCTTATCGAACATCCAACGTACATATGATGACGCTGTGCGTTTGCTCAATAACCTGGAGGGCAATGCCAATGATATTGACATGGCCCTGGCTGAAGCCGACCTAGCCTTTGCCCAGGCTCTGCTTGGGGTGGCAAAGATCAACCATGAGGAATTGCAGGAAAGTGGTGGCCCGGATCCGGATGACCTGGAAGTTGCCACAGCTCGCCTGGCAGCGGCAGAAGCCGCTTTGCCGTTAGCCCTCGCCCAGGTAGAAGCGGCACAGGCTGCCGTTGCCCTGCTCGAAGTTCAGCAGGACAAGCTGGTCATCACCGCGCCTAGCGATGCTGTCATATTGGATCGTCTGGCAGAACCTGGCGAGATCGTGCTGCCCGGTTCCGCATTGCTCACCATGGCCTCCCTGAATGAGATCAACATCACAGTCTACATCCCCGAAGACCGTTACGGGCAGATCAATCTTGGAGATACAGCGCAGTTGACGGTTGACTCCTTCCCTGATGAGGTCTTTACCGCTACCGTGACGCGCATCGCCAATCAGGCCGAATACACTCCACGCAACGTGCAAACCGAAGAAGACCGCCGCACCACCGTCTTTGGCATTGAATTAACGGTCGAAGACCCGGATGGCAAGCTCAAACCCGGTATGCCAGGTGATGTGGTCTTTGGGAATTAGTTTTTACAGAACCCTACTAGAGACCACAGCACAAAATGAAAAGGAAGCCCTTTGCGGGGCTTCTTTTTCATTCATTCCTCATCCTCCCAGGGGTCGAGTTGGAGAATGCGTCTCACCAGATAATGCCCGAGAATTCCTCCCGTGCGCATAATGGGCACGATCACTAAAGCAACCAGAATACCCGATAGAGCCAGAGCACCAATCACACCAATGAAAACCATCGCCGGATGCAGTCTTAATCGCGGCCCCATAATTCGTGGGCGCAGCCAGATATTTTCAAGGGTTTGAATGCCAACAAAAAGAAGAAGGATCAGGATAGCAAACCAGAAGTTGCTCATCGGCAGGAAATTTGAACCCTGGAAGAAGGCCACCACGATGGCAATAACAGCCGCTAATGCAGGCCCTAATGAAGGCACGATGTCAAAAAGACCAGCCAGCAACCCGATCAGGGATGCTCCCGGCAAACCTACTGCAGCCACAGTTACCCCAGTGATGATGCCCACAAATAACATCAATACAAGCTGCCCCCGCAGGTAAGCCTCCCACACGTCCTTGATGAGCCGGTATAGACGCCGTGCGTCCTGACGGTATGGTCCAGGCACAAGCCCCAGCACCCACCGGCGCAACTGTGCAGAGTCCTGCAAAAAGTAATACACCGAAACAATGGAGATCAGGACCCACACAAGATTCGTAGATGTAGTTTGCAAAAAGGCGATCACCTGCTGAGGGTTGAGCAGATCAATGAAGCTGTCCTGGAAATTGACTGGGATCAGATCAGTAGAAAGAGTAAAACCCAAAATACTTGCATCGGCTAAAAAGGCCTCAATACTCTCTTCCAAGTTCAACAATTCGGTATCGACATTGCCAAAAAGACTGACAGCCAGCGGAGCAATTAGGATAGGGGTAGCAATCAACAATGCTAAAAAGAGCAGATACACGATAACCACAGCGTAGCGCTGAGGTACGCGCATCCGATGGGTCAACAAATTCACCACGGGAGTCAGCACATAGGCGATCAATGCAGAAATCACCAGCGCGCCTATTAACTCCCTGGCAACGATGATTAGCCAACCGACAAAGATCAATAAGAGGGCCAGCACAAAATAGCGGGTTGGTGCATTCCAATGGTTAGTTTTCATGTTCCTCATTCACTCGCATATTGTAAGAAAGAATTACCAGGGTTATTAACGCGATACTACTCAAAATGGCTCCCAATTCAAAAGATAAAGGCTTATATTTAAATTCCACCATGTGATTGCCATCAGGGACTATTACTCCACGGAAGAGAAAATCAGCTTGAAAAATCCGCACAGGTTCTCCGTCAACTGTAGCAAACCAACCGGGATAGTCAATGTCCCCCAATACTAACCAGCCGGGTTCATCTGAAGAGCACTCAATAGTGACACTGTTTGCCGTCCTACTAACAATGGCAAAATCCACCACGACATTTTCTTGTGAACAAGTAGGTACAACTCTTTCAGATTCCACATAAATGTGTTGATCTACAGCCTCTGTAAAAAAAATCTTTTGCAATAAATCTTCCTCATCACCAACAGCAGTAGCGCAAGTCACCCAGCGCACACCTTCAGACAAATAACCATCTACATAATTTATACGCTGGTAATCCCCAGAAGTTTCATCGAAAACCCGCTCAACAGCCATACGGGATAACAATGCCTGATTATCTGGATCTTCGTTTAGAACTTCCATCCAGCGAGCATAACGACTGGGCACCAGAGGGTCAAAATTATTAGCAGAGGCAACACCAGCCAACATATTCATGTTCGGCAAAAGAACTTCGCCCGCCAGTTCCCAGGGATCTTCATTCTGGAAACTATCGAAGCCAAATAAGCGCTCGAACTTAATTTCTTCCTCCGCATCTAAATCCATGAATATGCGCTTTTCACTAACATTAGGAATAGCTGTGGTTTCATAAGCGTCAAGGTTCACACCAGCATTTAATCCCCATCCCATCAGTAACAAGTCAAATAAAAGTACAGTGCTCACTGCCCACTGCCACCATTTTTGCTTACCCTCACCTTTCGGCGGGGCGAGCAAGTTGAGTATTCCCACCGCCAGGCCAGTAAAACCCGCCAATGCCAACGCGGAAATAAATGTGGGCCTGATCTCTCCGAGATCAACAACGGCTGTAGAGGTTGCCAGCCAGCCCAGTCCTGCACCCAGGGTCACGGCAAAGGCCCCGGCTGCACCCAAGCGCGACCAATATAGAGCGCGGTTTTCAGGTCGTCTCCACCTCTCAACTCCCATGCCTGCCAAAAGCGACAAGGCGAACACAGCCCAGATCAGATAACGCGCCGGGGCCTGGAACATATCGAAGGTAGGCACATTGGTGTATAGCCAGGGGAAAATGGGGGTGTTCTTGCCCAGGGCGAATACAAAAGAGATCACGGTGATGATAAATAAAAACCATCCAAGTGCTCTTTTTTCACTGCCTTTGCCTCGGCGAAGAAGGGCGACAACGGCAAATAAGATCGGCAGCAAACCAATATAAACTGCATCTTCCCAATACGCCCCCGCCCCCCAATAATCCCCACTGGCAGGTGAACCAAAGAAATTGGGTGCAATCAGGGTAAAAAACCGCCAGGGCCAAAAGGAATAATTAAGAGCAAATTCAAAATCCACCGCGCTGGCTCGCTGGGATTGCGTGAGGTATTCAGCCGTTGGTATCAGTTGAATGGCTGCCAATAAACCAGCCCATCCACCAGCCAACACAAAGCGGCCCCAGGTTTTCACTATATGCTGCCAGCTACCCGATCTCCAGGCCCAGAAAGTCATCCAGGCAAAGGCCAGCAAAAATGTGTACCAGGTGGTTTGGGCATGTCCGGCCAGCAACTGCATGGCCATCAGGATAGTTAGCTTCAATAGGCCCTGTTTGCTGGGTTTTGTAGCTAGCTTATATCCAACCAGCATGATCCAGGGCAACCAGGCCACCGCATGCGTGATGCTCAGGAAATGGGCACGTGCTACCAAGTATCCCGAGAGTCCCAATGCCAATCCGCTGATTGTGCCAGACAATTCATTCATCCCCATTTCTTTGACCAACTTATACATCCCCCAGCCTGCCCCGGCCAAATGCAGTGCCACCATCGGCGCGATGCCCCAGGCCATCAATGGTACATCCCCCAATGTATGCAAAATAAAATACACCCAATTTGGTGGGTAAATTAACGCCGATTGGTAGTTAGCCAGCAGCGGCGCCCCCATACCTACCAGCGGGTTCCACAGCGGTAGTTCACCGGCACGCAGGGTCGTCCAGGCATAGTCCCACCACGGCACGAACTGCAAGATCGGCGTGCCCCAAAACATGGCCCGTCCCGTGAGATAAACAGGGGACAGCAGCAAAAAAGGCCCCAGGAAAATGAGGCTGCTGGGACGGCGCAAGAAAGCCCCCAAATGCTTCAACACGTCAGATAAAGGTCGCAATGTCTTCAAGTGTTTTTTTCGTGATTTGGGGAACCACTGCATCTTGCGTGGGAAAACCCACCACCAGCAAGAGGAAGGGACGTTCGTTGTTAGGGCGCCCAAGAATCTGATTCAGGAATCCCATTGGACTGGGCGTGTGTGTTAGCGATGCCAGACCAGCGTGATGGAGGGCAGTAATCAAAATACCGGTAGCGATCCCCACCGATTCTTGTACGTAATAATTTTTCACCTTCTTGCCACTGGCTGTTATGCCGTAGCTCTGGGCAAAGATAGCAATTAAATAAGGTGCGGTTTCCAGAAAGGGTTTCTCTGCGTCCGTACCCAGGGGAGCCAAAGCTTCCAGCCACTCTGGAGTAGCACGCTCATTATAAAAAGCGCGCTCCTCTTCTTCCGCAGCAATTCGGATCTTCTGTTTTGTCTCTATATCGCTTACAACTACAAAGTGCCAGGGTTGCAAATTGGCCCCATTGGGCGCGGTGCCTGCGGCCAACAAACACTGCTCGATGATCTCGCGGGATACCTGTTTGTCAGAGAAATGGCGCACCGTGCGGCGGCGTTGCACTTGGTCATAAAAATCCACAGCGCGTTGCTGCATCTCTTCCAATGGATACTGCTTATATTGACTATATGCCTCGAATTGGGCTTCGCTCATATCTCCTCGTCCTGGCTTTCCAGCCACATGTCGAACCAGTAGGCCAGCGCTTTCCACTGACCCCAATCATCATAGACCGCCAGAGCTTCTGCATGCTCAGGGCGCTTTCCTCCAAAATAACGCCTGGTGACGAAATCACAGAAAACCGTATCCGCGGCAATGTCATCATATCGCCCTAACAAGCTCAACATTACCGCCGCAGCATATGCACCTATGCCTTTGATGGCCAATAATTGTTTACGCAATTCTTCTGTGGGTATAGATCTATCGCGGAAAGCTTCTAGGTCCAATTCACCCTCGGCCACGCGGCTTGCCAATTCATAAATGTAAGGGCCACGATAACCGAGACGGATAGTATCGATATACATTTCAGGGGCTAGTGCTGCGATGACCTCCGATGTGGGGAATGCTCTCAGTTCCTCATCCTCGGCATAAGGATAGCCCAAAGCCTCAACTAATCCCGCCACCATACGCTTGGTGCCACCCCATTGGATGTTGGTTGTGCAAATCGTCTTGACGACGTCTTCAAAAACAGTGGGTGAGGCCAGCAAACGCCCCATGCCTTTTGTTACCTGTCTCCATGTGCCTCCCTTTTTCCTGCACAGCTTATAAAACTCGCTAAGGTCTTGATCCAGGCGAAACATCTGCGAAACGGCAGTTTTGATCTCATTTCTAACCTGTTCATCCAGCTTCGAAGAGGATTGCACGCTTATCTCTATCCGGGCATCTTTTGCAGTCCCTTTGCCGGAAATATCAAGTAGCACAACCTCCCCATTACTCAATCGCTCGATCCGCTGCATCACTTGTGCTTCTCCATCCCAGGAATTGGGCAGCAATACTGCCCAGCCGTGAGAATAAGCTGTACTGGCAAAATCAAATGAGGTTGGCGGTTTGAGTCGCAGATTTGTAATCACAGCCACAAGGTCATTGTATGAGGATTCCAGCAACCCAGCAAGGCTGGCATGCGCCATGATAAAATCCGGCCCAATCACATGTTACTCTGGTTTCAACTCTTTGCCTATTCCTTTGTCGTCGGTTTCAGCGCTGTAGCTTCGCCTGGGCCAGTTTCGACGGCTATCGTTAGTCAGGCTCCGCGGCGCGGTTGGCTGGTCGGGCCGCTTGTCGCTACTGGCCATTCCCTCATGGAACTGATCATGATGATTCTCATAGCAGTGGGGCTTTCGGCAGGCATGGCACAGCCGGGTGTCCAGATCGTCATCGCCTTAGTGGGTGGGCTACTGCTGGTGTGGATGGGCGGCAAAATGTTATTGGATGCCATCAGGGATAAAGTTAAGTTACCCACCGCAGAAGAAAGCGCTTCCACGATTAGCTATAGTCAAATGGTGCGTTTGGGGATTTTGACCACGATCAGTAACCCTTTCTGGTTCGCCTGGTGGGCCACCTTTGTGCCCAGCTACCTGATCGAGACCAATGGTTTCAGTCTCGCCGCCATCAGTGCCTTCTACTTTGGGCACATCAGCGCCGATTACGCCTGGGATACAGCCCTTTCATCCATTGTGGGCAGCGGCAAGCGCTGGATCACAGACAATGTTTATCGCGTCATTATCGCAGCTTCAGGAGCGTTTCTACTTTATTTGGGAATCAGCTTTTTAGTAACTGGCATTCAAACGCTAATCAATCTATAGACACGGCAAGTGATCATTCAACCACACGATAGACCTGATATTCCCCCACATCAACGATCATTTCCAAATTTAAACTGCCATCAGCCCGCCACTCCCCGATATCGCGTTCATGGGGACCCCACCATACGTAAGCGACACCAAATTCATCCAACATATCCTGACGCTGTTCCTCAGTTAGCGAACTCCCATAAAAACTTTGTACCGCCGCATATATACGCGGCCCATCAATGCTCTCTGGGCCATGCCCGATGATCACACGCTGAGGTGTCCACACGGGCAATACATTCCCCGTTTCCACCGAAGTCAACACAATGTCACCATCTTCAGTAATCTCCCTGAGTTGCATCAAAGCCGTAACCTCCTCCACCGGACGGTACAAAGGTTCCGATGGATTCCATGTCGCCAACAAAGAACCAGCCAATAAGAAAATACTGGTGCCGAACGAGAGGAGAACACTGCCCCACACCCACTTTGGAGGTCGGCTTTTCCATTGTTCAATCGCATACACCGCCAGCACAACCAGCATCACCCACACACCTTCTGCCAGGCGTCGCTGCACATTCACGGGGCTGTACACCATCAAAGGCACCAAAGCCACCCAGACGACAGGCAACACACCCCGCCAGGGGAAAGTTGGCACGATCTTGAACAGCCCTACAAAGGCAAATGGCAGCACCAGGATATAAGCAGCCAGATAATGCAAGGGATGGGGTGAAGGTAAGAAGTTTTGTCCGGTCCAGGCTTGCAGGAATGGGTCGGAAGAGAAATCCCAAACCGTATATAAAACGATTGGCGAAGCAATAATCCCTGCTAACACCGCACGCCATATATAACCCCGCCAGCACGCCCAGGGCATACTACGGAAGCGACCTCCCCAGGTGTTATAGCGCAACGTACCTACGATAAATCCAAAGACCATCACACCCGCGATCAGTGTGGTCATGGGTTGCATAAAACTAAGCAGCGACCACAAGATCCCCGCAATTATCGCTTTTTTATCAAACCAGACCATCCCTTGATCTTCAGCTATCGGGGCGAGATAGGCCACAAAGCCCCACAGTAACAAAGCACGCCCCAACGCTAGATGCGGTAGGGTCAAAAGGGAAAGAAAGCCAAAGCTCTCCGGCGAATAAAAATCCAACGGCAGTGAACCCAACCAATCCCCTGCTCCCAAAAGCACCAGCAACCACCCCAGCCCCCCACCCAGCGTGGCCAAAGCAGTCCCCCAGCGCCTCCAAGTAATTGATTGAATAAACAGGGCAATGAAATTATAACTGGCAAGTATCATCAACACACCTGCCACGAAGCGGAAGATATGAAAGATGAGCACCATTTGTAAATGCTGATTGGGCTGGCTGGTCAGTTTGCCCAATAGGATATAGGGCATCAACACCAGTGCCCCCTCCTGCGGGTAAGCTGTGTAAGGCGTGCGGAAGAGCCAGTCACCTTGAGCGCCGCGTAGCATTTTGGCAATGTAGGAGTTGCTATCATCCACATTGATCACAAAGCCGGTAAAGACCCAATCCTCACCCTGTCGCGCGAAGCCTTCAAAGTAGGGCAGGCTGATCACCAGCATAGCGACCAATGCAAATATCAATACCCAACGCCGCTCTTGTTTTGTGACCGCGGGATTCATTCCGTTCTGTACCCTCTCCAAACCAAGACAATGATCGTCAGCAATGAAACTACCAGACCAGAATATACACTCATTGGCCGAAACACAAATTCAATTCCATGGCAGCCCTCACCGACCTCAACCGCTCGAAATAATCCTTCATGGGTTTGTATCTCACTTAACTGGCCGTCGACGTAAACTTGCCAACCAGGATAAGCGATCTCGGAAAGCACCAGCAAACCCGCAGTGTTCGTGGTTGCCTGAATGCGGTTCGGGCTCCAGTCGATATGCTCAACCCGGAAGACTTCTCCATCTTTTAGAATATATGCTCGCGGCAAAACATTGGTTATTGAATAAACTCGCGTCTCACCAAACTGCTCTACCAACTCCAATCCCTCTACATCCAGCTTGAACTCGGCAGCAACGTAACCCACGCTCAACTTTCCCAACATGGCCGCGTCAGGCAGGTAATCTCGGTTGGTGGTGCTTGGATCTCCATCCCCACTTTCAAAGGGGGGCAAGGGCACGCTGTAACCCGTGCGTGGCACGCCACTCGTCAGGGTCATATATTCAACGTACTCTTCCAGCTTTAACGGATCAGCGCCATCGGCCAATTCCAGATCGAAATACGCTGCCGTCTGCTGTGGAAGACTGTACGATGGGGAATACACACGGAGGTTACCGGGCTGCCGCGCCAAGTATTCAGCCACCTCGCCTTGCTCAGAAAGAACTCGTTCCACAGATCGGGAAGACAAGTTAGACAGATTGACAGCCCCCATATCCAAAAGCATCACAACCGCTAGCATCACCGACATCCAAGAAACCGTGATTCTCTCTACAAGCGCGAGGAAAAGGATTATTGTCACCAGTGTAAGACTCGCAGCGCCCCAAAGTTGGCTCATTGGTACTGAACCTGTTAGCATTCCCACTCCCAGGGTCAACCCCCAACATAAAGTGGTCATGCCCATCAAGAACAGGCGTATCCGGCGTTTAGCAGACGAAATCATTTCTCCTCTCAGGAAAATCTCCAAACTCCGGCTGGCTAACACGATCAACGCAAAGACCGCAATCGTCAATGCCCGCGGCGGCACCCGCAATAATGAAAATCCAGGCAATTCCGCCAGCACATCCATGCCTGGAAGCGAACTGCCCAAAGCGTAAAAATTGCTGGCGGCGAACACAGTCAGCCAAAAGATATTTTTTCGGAATCCAAGGAACACTGTAACCAGCGCCAAGATGAATACAGCCAGCCCCGCGTACATCATCCATTCGTGATAGCCACCAAAAGTTGGAAATAGATAGCCGAACAACTGTGCAGGCTCCAAAGAAAATGCCAGCACATCCACAACTTCCAGATTAGCCCGCGAGGAGAGCCGTGTATATTCAACCAGCGGCAAAGCCAGGGGCGCGGCCAACAAAGCTGCTATACCCACCTCTTTCACAATGCCCAATAACCTTTGCACCCAATCCCTGTGGCTATGCGCAGTTTCATAAGCCAGCCACAATAAACCAGCATAGGCCGCCCAGCGCACATCCGCCAGGAAGATCAAACTAAGTACAATCCCCGGCCTCAGCCATCTTGGCCTGTTCCCTTGTGTCGCCAACAACAACCAGGGTATCCATGGAACTGCATATATAGTTGTGAGGTGCCCCGCCCCATAATGAGCAAACAACTTGGGCATCGCTTCAAAAGCCAACGCTCCAAACAAAGCCGACCGGTGGGAAAGCTCTTGCCCCCGCAAGAAAAGATACATACCCACCCCGCCCCACAGCACATGTAAAACCGCCACAACGTTGAGTCCTATGGGCAGAGGCATGAGCAAAGCCAACCAGTGCGGTGGATACCACAGACTGGCTAGCGGGTTAGCAGCGATAGGATAGCCACTGAGGATCGTTGGCGACCACAAAGGCACTTGCCCATACTCCAAGATACTTCTTTGCAGGAACAAAGCGTTAGGGTAATGTGTGATGCTGAAATCAGAAAACCGCGCTTCCGGTGACGCGTAGGGGAAACCAGCCAAGACAGGCAGCAGTATTGCAAGAGGCAACAACAAAGGCCACAGATGAGCAATTGCAGTTTTTGGATCGCGGAATTCGGATAGCAACAACATGTTTCACTTATGGCAATTCATGAATTGCAAAAACCCCATTATAGAAAATTGCATCACGATAGCTACCATATTGAAATCCGCCGTATGCCCTTCTGCCAGTCGGCCCAACCAGGATGTAATTAATTTGGGATTGTTCTAAAGTTGCGTTGATTTGCTCCAAGGTGACTTCCTCTTCAAGAAATCCCATTACCAGGACTTTTTTCTCTTCAGCGTCAACAGTCTCAAAGGGATGCCCATAGATCACACGCGCATCACTATACACAGGAATGCGCAAGCTGTGTAATGGCATAGCGAGCACAATAGTCTCCGAAGGCGCATTTTCTTCCAACCATTGATAAGCTTCTAACTCTTCTTTGAAGAGGTAAATTCCTGTGGACCTTGAACGAATACCATCAATTGCTGACAACAATACAATCATATTTGTAACTGTAGAAAGTACCAAAACACCAACGACTAAGCGCCTTCTCCATCGCCCCCTGTGCTCCACGATCCACACAATTCCCATCACAGCCAGCACGGCAACCGGTACGTAAAACGCGCTGATGAAACGCCGCTGCAAACTGAAAGGCGCGTAAAGCAGGATGAAACCCAGTATGAACCACACCAGCAACAACCGCTGATTAGCATCTCGCTTCTGCCAAACACACCACGCGCCCACCAATGCCAACAGCAAGGCCGGCGACAAGGCAATTAGCAACTCCCCCAGGGGCGGCGAAGGCGTCAGGTTCTGGGCATTCCAACCAGCCAGCACAGGGTGATTTCGTGCCACCCATAAGTAATACACAGACAGCGGACCGCTACCCACCCCAACAGCCACCAGCCGCCAGAAGTTGTTCCACACATCTTCCCGCGCTACCAGTTGCCATACAAATACGCCCAACCACATCACCCCCACCACCACCGCCCCAAACGGCATGATAATTGCCAGCAACAAGGACAAGACGCCCAACAAGATAGCTTTGCGCCAATCAAGTTTTTGGAGAATGGCTGGGTTCAATAATGTGATCTGCAAGGTCAAACCGATCGCAAAGTGTGGCGTGGCATACGCCGACAAAAATGGGAATGTCTCTGCCACCCATAGGTCAGGTGTGAAGGCATTAAAGAACACTGCGATCCAGCCCAGGCCGGAGCCAAAAGATGACAGCGCAAAAGCCAGCAAACGCCAGCGGCCCTCACTGAAGAAGCTTTTGCAGAATTCATACACAGCCCAGAGTAACAAGATGGCCCCCAACACCCGCACTGCATGAAATGTGAGTAGCGTTGACATTCCTGTAACACGCGCCACGTGTCCTAAAAACAGGTAGAACAGGAATAAGTAGCTGCCCTCACCTGGTTCTGCTGTATAGGGCAGCGTAAACGTCCAACTCCCGTTCCAGCCCTGGCGCATTTTGGCGAGATAGCTGTTGCCATCGATGGGGTTTAGTAAGAATCCCCCAAACACAAAATCATCGCCACCAGCCTGATATGCATACACATAGGGCAAGCTAATCAAGGCCAAAAACAAGAGTGCCAGACCCCAATAAGGCCAGTGCTTTCGCTCGATACGCATAACTGCATTCTAGCAGAGAAAGGCTTTTGGCGGCTTAGCTACACGCACCCTATCGCTTTTGTTATGAACCTGCCTTGCAGGATGCCTCAAGCCCTTCTATAATCAAGGAATGAGCCAGGCCTTTAAGCTTTACCGCTTGCAACAGGTTGATACCCAACTTGATAAGGCTCACACCCGCCTCAAAGAAATTGAAGCTGCTTTACAAGAAGATGCAGCTCAGCGCAAGGCTGAGGCGGACCTGGAAGCTTCACAGAATGCGCACGAAGAAGCTCAAAAGCTCCTCAAAGGTGCCGAGCAGGATGTGCAAGCCCAACAGATCAAGATCGAACAAAATCAGGCCCGGCTCTACAGCGGCAAGGTCACCAACCCAAAAGAATTGCAGGACCTGGAGCAGGAAGCTGAAGCACTGAAACGTTATCTGGCTGAATTGGAAGAAGTCCAACTGGAAAAAATGATCGCTTTTGAAGAAGCCACCACCCAACAGGAAGATGCCGGCCAGACACTGGAATCTGTACGCGCTGATGTGGCCTCCCAAAATAGCGCATTGACCACCGAACAAAATAGCCTGGAAGCGGAAACAGGCCGCTTACAAGAAGAACGTACAGCTGCTTTGGACGGCGTCCCAGCTGAAGACGTTGCCCTTTACGAAAGTTTGCGCGAGCAGCGTGCTGGTCTTGCGATTGTCAAAGTAGACAATATGATCTGCTCTGCATGCGGTACAACACTCTCCCAGGCCTTGGCGCAGGCCGCCCGCTCTCCCAACAAACTCAGTCGCTGCAGCACCTGCAAACGCATCCTATACGCTGGCTGATATGCTCGATTTCCTGATCGCCCGACTCGAATTTGTACTTGGTTTTATTGGGGGCAGTCTCTTCTGGTGGGCATTAGGTCAATTTAGACCCACAGTCAGCAACCTGCGCGAGTCGTTTACAGACCGCGTTGACAATGTTCGTGCTGGCCTTTCTGTCGGTACGGAACAGCGCTACCGCCAGGACATCGTGCGTCTTTCCCAGGACCAGCATCTGGCCTCACCGCTGTTTGCCCTGGATGAGATCGCCATTCCCTCCAAATTATTGCCACCCCCTCCGGCTGTCATCCCTGATGAAAACCTGCCTCCCGATGATGCCATCAGCCTGACCATCCCCTATATGCCCGATTGGCCCTCCATGGCCGCCTTTTTTAGCGCCCCCACTTTGACTATCGCAGAAGCTCTTCAAGGTGGTGGTGACCTGCTGATCTTCGGTGAACCGGGTTCGGGCAAAACTTTTGCACTGAACCAATTTGCCTCCAACCTGGCCCGCCGTGCACCAGAAATGGAGAAGTTCGGCGAAACTGTTCCCGTTTACATACACGTCGCCGACCTGGAACTGCCCGGCAAAAAAGATAAACCTCTGGACGTGATCTACCAGGCCATCTTTGAGCGTGTCTCAACCCTCACCGAAGCACAACTGCCCGGCTTTCTGGAAAGCATTTTTAAGGGCGGTCGCGTTGTCCTAATGCTGGATGGTCTGGATGAGTTGCCCGGCGAAGAACATGAAAAAGCTATTCTTTTCGCTCGCCAAGTCAAAAGCAAATATCCCAAAGCGCGCCTCATCTTAGCAGCTTCAAGTGAGTTTTTGCCGGGTGTGCAGGAGTTAGGCCTCATCCCCATGCCTATGGCTGGTTGGACGCCTCAACAGACCCACGATTTCTTGCGCAAGTGGGGCCAGATGTGGGAACGCCACGTTTCCAAAGAAAGCTGGGCAAAAGAATTACCCAGCAAGCTCGACAATATCCTGCTCACCGGATGGATGCGCAAGGACCCGCATGCCTTTTCGCCATTGCACCTGACTCTGCGTGCCTGGGCCGCTTATGCCGGTGATGCCACCGGTCCTAGCCCGGCCGATGCCATTGATGCCTATTTCTTCCGCATGTCCGCTGGCATTGTGAATGCCCGCCCGGCGCTGGAACAGTTGGCTGCCCAGATGGTGTTGACTCGCAAACCGGTCATCGCCCGCCAGGAAGCGGGCCGCTTTGTTGCCAAATTTGAGGATCCCAACGCACCCGACATTGCCACAGAAGACCTGGAGAAACCAGAACGACCCGATGGTGATGAAGATAGCCTAGAAGAACTCGAAGACCTGGAGGAGAACCCAGAAGCAACAGTCCCCACCAGCTCTTCCAACGGCAAATCAGTTTCGGGTCGCGGTGTACGCCGCATGTTGCCCGAGATGGTTCAAAATCGCCTCCTGACCTATCGGCCGGATGGCAAGATCAGTTTCACGCATGCTGTTCTGCAGAACTACCTGGCTTCCTTTGGCCTGGCTGCTGTCAGTGGTGGCCCCAAACTGCTCTCCCAGACTGCCTGGTCCGGACGCAACATGTCTTTAGAATATTATGCTATCCAGGGCGACGTGCTGCCCCTCCTTCAGAAAGTCTTAAATCCTGAACAAGACAATCCTCTTCAGGACAATATTCTCACAGCAGCGCGCTGGCCCCGGCACGATAAGAATGCTCCCTGGCGCAAAGCCATTATGCGCGCCCTGGCGAATGGCATCAACAATGCCGAACTCACCTTGAGTTTCCGCGCCCGCCTGGTAGCAGCCCTGGCGACCTCCGGCGACGATGGTGTGGGAGCTCTCTTCCGCAAACTGCTGGGCTCACCCAGTGCTGAAGTGCGCCAATTGGCTGCTTTAGGCTGTGGCTCTGTTCAAGATGAAAGTGCTGTTGAATTGCTCAACCGCTTAATCTTCGACCAGGTGCCCAACGTAGGCCGTGCCGCTTGTCTGGCCCTAGCTGCTATCGATACACCCCAATCCTGGGAAATGGTCATGACCGCCCTTCTGCACGCCGATGAAGACGTGCGCCGTGCGGCTGCCGAAGCCCTCTCCCAAAATGCTGATGAAGGCCACAATGTATTACGCGAAGGCACCCAGGTAGATGACCTACTGGTCCGCCGTGCATCCGTCTTTGGCCTCTCCCGCGTCAAGCAACCCTGGGCTGTCGAGATCCTACAATCTATGCAGGTAGTGGATAGTCAGTGGGTTGTGCGCAACGCTGCCGGGCAGGCTCTGGATGCATTTGATAAAGGTGATCCACTTATTCCTAAGCCACAACCTGCTCTCGAACAACGCCCCTGGCTCATCGCCTTTGCCAGTGAGCGCGGCCGTGGTATTTCTGCCGGTACTGCCGCATGGGATGTTGTCAAAATGGCCTTGAAACAAGGCTCTCTCGACCAACAATTAGGCGCACTCGATATCTATCGAGAGTATCCACGCGAAGCCGTCAATGTGATCAATGATATTTACGAGTTGCTCTTAGGTGAAGACCCTGACCTGCGTGAAGCTACCTACACCACTCTGTGGTACGTGGTGGCTGCCGGAGTGACATTGCCGCCCATCAAACAAAGCAAGCTCGCCATTGCCGCACGCCAGTCCCAGCACTGATGTTTAGGTAAATATATCGGTGAGGGCGAAGCGTGCTTCGCCCTGCACGAAATCTACAAAAGTATCGTTCATGAAAAAGCAAAAAAGCCCACCAAATGGTAGGCTTTTTATTTACTATAGAATTCAACTAAGCAATATTTTCCAATATCTTCTGGTGTATCTCAGTCAAGTCAGCATCCAACACCGAGACCAGCTTATCGCGTCCGGTCTCCCCCGCCACGATCTCGATCTTCGATTTAGGAATATCCAGGATATCTGAAAGATAATTAATCAAAGCGTCGTTCGCTTTGCCCTCTACCGGTGGGGCTGTCAGGCGTATCTTCACAGTCTGGTCACTCAAAACCTCGACAACCTCGTTACGTCGGGCCCGAGGGGTCACGCGGATAGCCAGGGCAGCCCCCTTTTTGCCATCATGCAATCGAAATTCTCTGTCAGGCATTTAACACCTCTCTAGGCAAAGGGGATGAAAGATCGAAGCACTATTCTAAGCAAATAGATTAGCAAGAACAATACCATCGGGCTGAAATCAATGCCGCTCGTTTGAGGTAGCAAATTACGTATTGGCATTAGTATAGGATTGAGGATCCTATCTACCGCTTCTCTAACTGGATGGAAAGGCGACATAAACCATGACAGAATGAAGTATATGAACAAAAGCCACGTAAGCGTTTGGAGTATTGCATCTATTACATTTATAGTTATTATCAACATAATTTATTCTCAAATATGCATCTATGTTGGTCTAGGGCCTACAATGGCGCTTCCAATTCGCACCAGAGTAGCCCCTTCCTGTATTGCTCCTGCATAGTCACTACTCATACCCATCGATAGCTCACGCCAGCTTACCTTAGGAAACTCGTCAGCCAGCCTTTCACTAAGTCGTCGTAGGCGCTCAAAAAAGGGTCGTGCCTCATCGACATGAGAGACGATGGGGGCCATAGTCATCAAGCCGCCAATCTCCAAGTTAGGCAGTGTTTCCAATTCGGCGACATCCTCTGCCAATTTCAGCTTTTCGTCTTCACTGACGGCCTGCCAGCCATATTTACTGGCCTCGCCACTCACGTTGGCCTGGATCAAAACTGGCAACTTGTGTTGCATTTCTCCAGCAAATCGGTCTAACCGGCGTGCCAGTTTCATACTATCCAGTGAATGCAGCATATTGTAATGTTCAACGACCATTCGTACTTTACGGCTCTGCACATGGCCGATCATGTGCCATTGTACCCCGTTTCCGGTACCCACTTCCTGAATTTTTTGTAAGCCTTGCTCGGGGTAATTTTCAGCCAGGTCATGCGCCCCGGCAGCCGCTGCAGCCTGCGCTATTTCTACCGGATGGCCTTTGGTAACCACCACCACACGCACACTTTCAGGCTCACGGCCAGCCTTCGTAGCGATCTCTGCAACCTCTTCACAGACACGCGCATAACTCTCGGCAATACGTTCTCTTAATTGGGTATTCATGCCAGAGCCACCAATGCGCCAAAACGACCGGTTTTCCCCTTGTCCCCACGATGCGAAAACCAATCCTCCGGATTGGAAGCTGTACACAACCCAGCCACTTCTACTTGTTTGACACCTGCCTGCTCCAACAAGTATTGATTGGTTTTCCACAGATCGAAATGGGTGGAACCATTGTAACGCGGCAGCAATTCAGCCGCGTCCGTCCCAAAACACTCCTCCACTTCAGCAACCACTTCGGGACCAACCTCATACCTCTCGGGACTGATGGCCGGGCCTATCCCCGCAAGGACATTTTCCGCCTTTGTACCGTAGTGCCCTTGCATGGCTTCCAGTGTTGCAGTAACTACACCATCCACCGTGCCGCGCCACCCGGCATGCGCCAGCCCGATCACTTTATGCTGTGGATCGTAAAACAGGATCGGTACACAATCCGCATAACGCATGAATAGCGTAACCCCTGGCTTATCGGTCAACAAGATATCGCCCTTGGGTGGCGATTCATTTTTGCGTGGGTTGGCTGCCTCCGCGATCAATACATCGGTCCCATGCATTAACCAGGAATCATACATCGTATTGATATCACGTCCCACAGCCTTGAAGCTGCGTTCGCGATTCTCAAACACATTCTCCAGTTCATCCCCAACCGTGGCCCCCACGTTGAGTGAGTCCCAGGCTCCCCGGCTCACCCCACCCTGTCGCGTAAACACCGCCTGCGTGATAGGCACATCCGCAAAGATATCAAAACTAAAATAACGAACAGAATCGGCTTGATTAAATGGCATTTGCGAGATTATACCCCCCTCTAAATCGGGCTAATCCGTACCTTCTTGTTGTAAACGGGCCAGCTTTCTTGTTACCAGCAAGCGAGCATCTTCTGCCGTTTCTTTGACCAGCGGGAATCCGAACCAGGCCGTCGTGAACCCGAACAAACCACCGGTTAGTGTCCGTAACAGAGGCGTACTCTCACGATATTCCCACAATGGCCAACTAGGTATCTGGCTGAATAGCTGGCTAAAACCATCGATGCCAATCGGGGCGATCCCGATCACAATCCAGATATACCACGGCAAAGACGGAATCCGCCTATTGGTCACCAGATATATCAAACCAAATAAGAGCATCGCTGCATAGATAGCCACATCACGCTCACAGTAGGCCACCTTGTATCCCACCTGTTCGTTCCCAATGAACCGCCGCGCTTCCAACAATTCAGCTCCACCGCCGCCTTCACTGATCCCGGTTACCGCCCCAAAGGTCTCTAGCCCATCCACACCCGCTGCTTCACGCGGGTACGCTGCCTGGTCTCCAAACAAGAACCAGGAACGATAACCCAGTTGGTGGCACACTGCCCCATACACTGCGTAAATCGGTCGTGCGGCTCCATCCAGTCCTGCATTCATCAGCACAGGGGCCAGGAAGGGCAAACCAACGTATAAGAGGATCAGGCTATTCAGCAGCGCCAGGTAATGGTCCGCAAACCACAGACTGATGCGGTCAGCGGCACTCTTTTTCTGACCGCGTGCCACTTTCTTCTGGTGTTGTTTATCATCCGCCAATTGTTCATTCCTGTCTCTCGCCGCACCTAAAGTCATTTTCAATTTCACTGCGTCAAAAGGAGCCTCTAAAGTATAAGGGCCGGTTTCAACAACCGGCACCTTTTCGCCATAGGCTTCTTTGAGGGCTGGATCCTTATCAACATCAACAAGCACCAGCTTATGGGGGATTTCTTTTTGCAGGGCTTCTAAGTCAGCCTGCGCCTCGTCGCAAAGTTCGCAGTTCTGTCGGCTATACAGGGTGACAAGCATCATGCATCAATTCCTACTTGGGATAGATAATCATCGAGTTGGCCTTCTGTCATGACGCCAATGTGAATCACTTTGACCACACCGTTCTGGTCAACAAAGTAACTGGAAGGATAACCGCGTACTCGGTACAACTCCTGGATCTCTCCACCGGGATCCAACAAACCGGGGAAGGTCAATTGTAATTCATCAAAGAAGGCTGCCACAGCTTCCTGGGGTTCATTATTATCTACCGCTAACACCACGAATTCATCGCTATGTGCCTCAAACCGGCTCTGGATAGCGGGCATCTCTATCCGACAGGGGCCACACCAGGTCGCCCAGAAATTGATCAATACAGCCTTGCCACGATAATCGCTCAGGCTGACCAATTCACCCTCAATATTTTCTAGTTCAAAATCAGGGGCAAGTGAATCCACCACCGGGGCCACTTCCAGACCGGAAGGGTCAGCGGGGGCAGAACCTCCACCAGAAGCACATGCTGCCAGCACAAATCCCAGGACACCAATAATGTAAAACGTTCTCCGTAAGGACATGCTTTCTCTCAGATTAGGAAATCAGCGGCACGACAAAATCGAACACACCGAGGAAGAACAGCACTACGATCAATACCAGCGACACGCCCGACCCCAGGAACCACCAGTCTACAAACGGACGGCCTTGCTGGCGAGCCAGGTATGCCGGGGCCAATCCCAGCAGGATGGATGCCACCAGGCCAACCAGTAGCAAACGCCCAATAAACAACTCATCTTCGATAATGAAGAACACGTCAGCAGTGAGCGGGGCGATCAGGCTTTCAAACCTGCCGCTTGCCAGCAGTATACCGAGCAGGATCAAAATGATACCCATCACGATCTCTGTGTAATGCATCAGGCGTCCATAACGCCGGATGATTGCCGTTACCCAGCCTATTTGTGTAGCCGCGATCAAGAAGGGGATACCCAGGCCGGCAGAGTAAGCCATCAACAGCGCCCCGCCCTCGATAGGCGAGCCGCCATTGAGGGAGAGTGTAAAAATAGCGCCAAGCACAGGGCCTACACATGGAGACCAGCCTGCCGAGAAGAACACACCCATCAAGGCCGAAGAAAAGTATCCACGATTGCGATCGGGTTGGGATTGCGGGCGTAGATCGTATTGGAGGAATGGAATTGTGATAATTCCCGTCATGTGCAAGCCGAACACGATAATGATGGCGCCACCAATTTGCACGATGATCGGCAAGGCTGTATTTAGCAAGCCTCCCAAAGATCCCGCCAGTACCCCCAATAACGTGAAAACAATACCAAAACCAACTACAAAAGCAAGTCCGTGTGAAAGAGTCACCCAACTGTTAGATTCCTCAGCCTCACCGCCTTTCGCCAGGGAAACCGAACGCCCGCTCAGGTAACCGACGTAAGCCGGAACCAGGGCAAACACACAGGGAGACAAGAAAGAGGCCAGGCCGGCAAAAAAAGCCAGGCCGAGTGTCAGATTACTTACATCCATGAATTAAATGACTCCTTATAGCCATCATTAATACTCTACGATGCGGATCAAAGAACCCACCGTGCCAGACACGGTGATATCACCGGGGTCGTATCCGATCGCCGGATGTACCCAGCGCCAGATATATTGGGCGTCCTCAGGGCGTACGTTCACACAGCCTCGCGAGGTCTTTTCACCATAATTGTTATGCCAGAAAGTTGAGTGAATAGCGATACCACTGCCGATGAAAAGGGTAGTGAAACCCACGCCGGGCAAGTCCCAGCCGCCGCCGGTCGTGCCACCGCTCATGTGCGAAGAAAGCATCTTGCGCCAGATGTGGTATCCACCTATTGGTGTTTCAGTTTCTTCGCCCACCATACCGGTCGATACACGTGTATAGAAAACTTCGCTCCCATCCTCAAAACAGGACAGGCTTTGGCGTGCCAGGTTCACTTCAACGACCTTATTCTCTACTTCGGGTGAGATCGGTTCAACCTCTTCACGCGACATAGGCCGAAAAGCCTCGGCAGGTCCCCAGAAAATGTCACCATAGCCGAATTTTTCGTTCAGGCGATACCATACTCGCCCGTCTTCAGCTACATTGATTTGGTCCACCCAGATCACCTGACTGTAATAAAGGCGTGGGGATTGACCATTTTCAATGCGGAATTTTACAGAAGGCGCAATCGGAGCGCTATTTTCTAGTGCCACGTCAATGTAAGGCACACTCACCTGCACCCACATACCCTGTCCCAAACTGGTTTGGGGCAGCTCGGTGACGGCCTCATTCGGGATATTCTTGACAGGCTGCACCAGTGGGGACCAGACGTAGCCTTCAGGAGTCTCCACCCAACGCTGGCTGGGGCGGTAGATATTCGACCCTACCACCTCACGCAAATACACCACCATCTGGTCTTCATAGAGTTTTCCAAGCGATTGAGCCTCAATATTGGGGGCTACCCGCAATTCCACTACAGGGTCAGCGATGCGGCCTAGATGATCTGCTTGCGGAAAGTCGCCCTGGAACAAGTTCTGTGACCAGCGCGGTAAAGCCAGGCCGCCTGCTACCAGGCCGCCTAGCTTGAGAAATTCACGACGAGAAAGATCAATATTTTTGTTCATATTCAAACAACAGATTCAACTTTTTTGCACGGTTTTAGGACGTTTGCCTAAACGAACTTCTTACTGAATTTGAAGCCTCGGAAGTTAATGAAAAATGAGCCTTTTTGAAGCCAGGTTAAGCATACATGTAAAGCTATTCAGGGTCAATTACTGTTAGATTAAAGAAAGCGAAGCAGCTCTCGAGCTGCTTCGCTTTTAATAATAAGAATCAGGATCGTGTACGAAAACCTCGTAAGCGCAGGCTGTTGCCAATTACGGAAATGTCACTGAACACCATCGCCACGGCTGCCAGCACCGGGGTCAAAAAACCAAGTGCAGCTGCTGGGATCAGGGTCACGTTATAAAAGAAAGCCCAGAAAAGGTTCTGTTTAATTGTGCGCAATGTACGTCGCGAGAGTTCTATCGCCCGCGGTACTCCCCGCAGATCACCACTGATCAGCACTACAGGAGCGGCCGCCATCGCCACGTCGGTACCGGTACCAATAGCAATACCCACATCCGCCTGAGCCAGGGCAGGCGCATCGTTGATACCGTCACCTACCATAGCAACCACTTCGCCTGCTTCTTGCAATTTCTTTACTTCGGCAGCTTTGTCTCCAGGCAATACCTCCGCCAACACTTCATCAACACCAACTTCACTGGCAATCGACTGGGCTGTGAGTGGATTATCCCCAGTCAGCATGACTACACGCAATCCAAGGTCGTGCAGGCTGCGAATAGCCTCTCGGCTATTATCCTTGACGGTATCTGCCACCGCGATGACAGCTTCAACTTCATCATCTACGGCCACCAGCATGGCAGTCTTGCCTTCCGACTGTAATCTTTCTACGTCCATTTCTAAACCATTCAAGGACATCTCAGCCGACTGCATCATACGCCGGTTGCCAACTTTGATCTGGTGGCCGGCCACTTCGGCCGAAACACCATGACCAACCTCAGCTTTGAAGCCCTCTGGCTGGCTCAAGGCAAGTTCCCGTTGTTTGGCCTCTGCCACGATGGCCTCACCCAATGGATGTTCACTGCCCTCTTCTACACTGGCTGCCAGTTGCAAAAGCATTTCTTCGCCTCCGGCAAAACCATTTAATACGATATCTGTCACTGCCGGTTGGCCGCGCGTGATAGTGCCAGTTTTGTCTAATACCACGGTCGTGATCTCACCAGCCCGTTCCAGCGCCTCGCTGGATTTCATCAGGATGCCTAGTTGAGCACCTTTGCCGCTGCCCACCATCACTGCAGTTGGTGTAGCCAGACCCATAGCACATGGGCAGGCGATCACTAACACCGCCACCATGTTGATTAATGCCCGGGTGAATGGAGCGAGCTCGGCACCAGCTGGTGCGATCCAGTACCAGCCTGCAAAAGTGATCAGTGCGATCACCACCACTGTCGGCACAAACACCTGGGAGATCCTATCCGCCAGTGCTTGAATCGGGGCTTTACTGCCCTGTGCATCTTCTACCAAACGGATGATCTGGGCTAATGCAGTTTCCCGACCCACTTTGGTCGCCTCAAACTTTAACCGGCCCAGTTTATTGATCGTTGCTCCGATCACATCATCCCCTGCCCCCTTTTCTACGGGCAGTGATTCCCCGGTCAGCATCGACTCGTCTACGGAAGAACGCCCGTCAACCACCACACCGTCCACAGGGATCTTTTCACCAGGCCGCACGATGACAATATCACCAACCTCGACTTCTTCAATAGGGACTTCGGTCTCTTGCCCTTCCCGTTCTATACGCGCGGTTTTGGCGTGTAAGCCCATCAACTTCTTGATGGCTTCGCTTGTGCGCCCTTTGGCGTTGGCTTCCATCAGCTTGCCACCATGGATCAGTGTGATGATCATCGCGCTGGTCTCAAAATAGAGATGGCCTGGGAAAAAACCTAATAAGGCTGCTACGGAATAGAAATAAGCTGCCGAAGACCCCATAGCGATCAGCACATCCATGTTTGTGTCGCCCCCCCGCAAAGCCTTATAACTGCTCGTATAGAATTGCCAGCCCACGTAGAACTGGACTGGTGTCGCCAAGAAGAAGAACAGCCAGTTCATAAAAGGTGTATGGGCGATCGATGCCGGCAATAGACTAAAGTCCCGGCTCATGGACAGTATGAAAAGCGGCACAGTGAACACTAATGCGATCCACAGCAAAAGCCACTTATGGGCCAGTTCGGCCTCACGTGCCTCGCGTTCAGCATCCACCGTATCGCCGCCCAGTTCCAGTGCCTCAAAACCAACCTTTTTGGCTGCCCGACGAATTTCGACCTGGTTGATGATCGTTGGTACATATTTCACACGCGCCTTTTCACTGGCCACGCTCACCTGCGCTTCCAGCACACCGTCCAACTGGGACAGGGCGCTTTCCAAACGACGGGCATCGTTATCATCACTCATGTTCTGAATGATCAGGTCTGCCTCACCTACAGCCACTCCGTAACCGGCGCGTTCAACCCGTGCCACCATATCTTGCAAGTCCGCTTTGGTAGAGTCATATTCGACCGCGGCGCGTTCTGTGGTCAGGTTAACGTTGGCAATCTCGACCCCATCCACCTTTTTCAGGTTGCGCTCCACCGAGAACACACAGTTGGCGCAATCCATACCGGTAATTGGCAAGTTGATCTGTTTAGTATCACTCATCGTGTTCCTCTATTGCCTTATTCATGGGTTCAACAACCATCTCTCCTCCCCGCACAGTCGCTCCCAGAATCATGCCCGCGCTGATCAATACCAGGTTCTTGATGATGTATTGACCTTCAAGCGTTGGCGCATAAGGGATGAAAGTAAAGACTTCGTTGGGGAATATAAAAACTGGGGTGATCGTGCCCAACATCTGCAAGAAGAGCAACAAGAGCGTGAAACGCATAAACACACCCAGGATCAATCCCAGGCCAATCAAAGATTCCCACGTGGCCAGGATATAGATAGCCACATTGGGAGGGATCAGGCCAAAAGTAAGCACGTTGATCGTATTAGTAGCCAGTTCAACGGCTGGGCTCAGTCCTGGAAAGAACTTCAGGAAACCGAACCAGAAGAAAACCAGGCCCAGGCTGATGCGCAATAAGACAATTCCATACCGCCCCATCGTCTTGGTCACGCGCACATCCACCCATTCAAACAAAGTCATCACAGCTTGCATTTTTAACTCAGGGTGCCAACTGAACTATTGGCACAATATGCTTCAGATCAAACCAATAATATGAACTACTCAGCAACAGGATAATTGATCTCGGCCAGCACGGCCTTGATCTGCTGTTCCGTAGCGGGGTCGCCAAATGTGATCGTAGCTTCTTGTTTCTCCATGTCAGCTACCACTTCTTGTACGCCGGTGATATCGCTGACTTCCATTTGCACGGTGTGTGTGCAGTGTCCACAGTGGATTGCAGGGATGGAATAAGTTACGGTGGTCATGAGTTTTGCTCCTAATATGGTTAGTTTTTGGTAGCTTCTGCATACACGTCCATTACTTCTTTTAGGACGCGTTCACGTTCGTTAGGGTCTTCACCACGCACTGCGGTGATCAGGCAGGAATTGAGATGTTCTTCCAACACGATATTACTCACTTTGCTCAAGGCAGACTGAGCCGCCTGTATCTGATGAATGACGTCGATACAATATTCTTCATTCTCCAGCATTTTCTGAATGCCTCTTATGTGCCCCTCGACAGTCTTTAATCGTTGTACTGCATCAGCATGATTCATAAACAACTCCTAGCCCCCCCCTAGGGGGGTGGGCCTTAGTATTGTACATTATCGCACAAACTTTGTCAACTTTACTTCAAAGGGGAAACAGATCAGTCTTCAACACTTTTCCCCCGAATCAAATGTAGGGGCGGGGTTTAACCCCGCCCCTACTACAAGTACAAAATCAATCTAAATCTCACAAACAAAAAAACCCTGTCGTTAGATGACAGGGCTTTTTAGATATTTACAACCGTCTATTACTGAAAAAGTGCATCCTGGATAGCTTCCTCTAGGTCTTCCTCCGGCGGGTTTCCGATCCACTGCCAAAGAATATTCCCGTTTGCATCAAGCAAAACCAGATGTGGCTGATAACGATAATTCAAAGCATTTTTAAATTCCGCAGAAGCTCCATCATCAACATCGATGTACGAGAACTGCATTTCCGAACCATACTTATTCTCAAGCCCGTGCACGACGGGCGCCAGTCTTTGGCAACTCGGTCACCAAAAAGCAAAGAATTCAACTAGCTGCACCTCGCCAGATGCCAGGCTCACCGAGCCTAGGGGAGTTGCCTTGAGATTAGAACTGCCATACTCAAACCCAAGTGCAGGTCGGTCACTGTTGACCTGAACCACAACTTCAGTTGGAGAAATCTCCGTTGGGCTTAGCCCATTATCCGCTGGGGCAGGCTCTTCTTCAACAGCATCTTGCTGGGCAAGCGTTTCCGTGGGAGCGATCACCACCGGGTCTTCAACAGGCCCCTGGGCAGTCAGCGTTGCTGCAGCTGCTTCCTGGACAATCTGCTGTTGTTGTGCCAACAGATCTTGTGGCACCTCAGTATAGACCAGGGTTTCCGCACTGCTACAGGCCGAGCCAAAAACCAAAAGTAGACCAAAAATCAATACCAAACGCGATTTCATTTTATTTTTTGGCCTCTATCCGCCTCTGGATAAAACTTCGATAAGGGCATCATCAACCCATTCCCCAGGAATCACACCAATCCACCGATATGGCTCCCCTTGTGGGTCGGTGAGGACTTCCCCATCCGGCCCCAAAATAACAATGAACGGACGCCATTGGCGCGCATAACCTATCGCATTTTGGATTTCAGTTGTTCCAGGATCATCAATATTCAAGAAACTAAAGGGGACTACGCCTTCATACTTATCTTCGAGCCCGTGCACGACGGGCGCCATTTGTTGGCAGCGAGTTCACCAGAAGGCAAAGAATTCGAGCACCTGTATCTCACCAGATGCCAGGCTCACCGTACCTGGGTCAGTCGCTATGAGGCTGTCGTCACCCAACTCAAAGCCCGGAGTGAAACCAGATGTCGCTTCTTCCGGCTGTTCTTCATCAGACGGCTCTCCTACAGGCGCTTCATCAACCGTTTCTACCTCAGGCTGCTCTTCAATAGGTGCAGCTACTTCTGCCGGCTCCTCTTGCACAACAGGTTCGACTGCATTCGAGCCACAAGCAGCTAACAGCAATAACATTACACTCAATACAGCTATGATTTCAATGGACCTGCGATTTCGCGACACAGAGTCCTCCTTTTATTTCACAAGACTTATTAGCGGTATCATATTAGCGATTAGAGCAGATGTCAACGAGGCAGAGCGTAAACTTATTACTCTCTTATTAGACTGTAATAATCGTGTAATATCTCGGCCATTGCCATCGTCAAAATGCTTTAGTCATGCAAATATTGGAGTATACATGCGTTTTTTTTCTTACGAAAGATTATCTCTAACCAGCATTATCATTCTGACAGCAGGGGCAGCCTGGATCGCTGTAACAGCAGCTTTTGCCGCCCCCACAACAGATGGCGAGATCCGTGCCCCGCAAAGTGGGTTTTCTGCCCCTGATTTCACCTTGTTAACATCTGACGACGAAAGCATCACTCTTTCTGAGTTACGCGGGAAGGCTGTTCTGGTGAACCTATGGGCTAGCTGGTGCGGGCCTTGCCGTGCGGAAATGCCAGCCATGCAACGCATATATGAAGAATATGAGAACGATGGTTTTGTAGTTTTAGCAGTAAATGCCACGAACCAGGACAATGTCACCAATGCATTGGCCTTTGTGCAGGAGCACCAACTCACCTTCCCAATATTGCTAGACGTAACCGGTGAAGTCTCCCAAATGTATCAACTACGGGCCCTCCCGAGCAGCTTTTTTATCCGCCCCGATGGGGTGATCGAAGAAGTGGTAATTGGTGGGCCAATGGCTGAGGCTCTTTTACGCGTGCGCGTTGAGCAGTTGCTGGAGGAAACTAACTAATGTTACCTATCCTTCAGGTTGGCCCCCTGGCCATTCAAACCCCCGGTCTGATCCTGCTTGCAGGTGTGTGGATCGGCTTATCTCTGGCTGAACGGAACTCACAGCGTTATAAAATTATGCCAGACACACTCTACAATTTGGTATTTACCATGCTAGTTGCGGGGATTTTGGGCGCTCGATTGGCCTATGCGGCGCGTTTCCCTAATGCGTTCATTGAAAATCCACTGAGTCTCATATCTATAAATCCAGGTCTCTTAGATCCGTTTGGAGGGTTTTTAATTGCTGTCGTCGCCGGACTAATCTATGGGCAACGCAAAAATATGCTTTTATGGCCCACACTAGATGCCGTCACACCAGTAATAGGAATTATGCTCATCGCCATTCCGCTATCCAATCTGGCATCCGGCCATGCCTTCGGCAGCCCTACAACCTTGCCCTGGGGCATTAGACTATGGGGAGCACAACGCCACCCGGTTCAAGTCTACGAAATGTTAGCCGCGGGAGCAGTATTGTGGTTGATGTGGCCGACACGCCAACCCAAGGAACAGCCATCCGGTTGGACATTTTTGCAATTCATTGTTTTAAGCACTGCCCTGCGCCTCTTCTTTGAAACCTTCCGGGGCGACAGCGAAGTTCTGGCAAATGGCATACGTTTTGCTCAATTGTCTGCCTGGGTCATACTCGCAATCGGATTGTTTACAATGAATCGGATAAGCAGACAAATAAAAGACTAAGCCCTAAAAACTATCTCATGGACAAAATCATTATCAAAGACCTACTGGCCCATGGCATCATCGGGATCTATGAGCGGGAACGCGAAAAAGCCCAAAACATACTTATCAATTTGACCCTGTACACAGACCTAACAGATGCAGGGAAGTCAGACAATTATGAAGATAGTATCAATTACGCGGCGGTGGCAGATCGTGTAAAGAAGCACGCCGAAACGGCCCAACGCCTAACCGTTGAGGCATTAGCTCAGGATATCGTGGATATATGCCTAAAGGATTTTGGGGCCGCGAAAGTCACGGTCCGCGTTGAAAAACCCAGTGCAATTGGTTATACACAATCGGTAGGCATTGAAATGGAGCGAAGTCGCTAAAACTCTAAAGCTCATTGCCTCTGCTATAGCTAGGTCATTGAATTAAATTGCAATAATTATGTTGCTAAAAACCTGACCTATTTGAGTGCCGAGCAGAGTTAAAATTATTAAAACAAGTAAAGCAATGAACACGAGCAATAAGGCGTACTCAACCAAGCCCTGCCCCCTATTCAGGTGGAGATAAAACATAAAAACTCCTTAGGCGAAATAATAAAAAATAAACAATAACTCATTATAGGCCGCTGGAAGAGTTTTTAACTTACACCTCCCTTACAATTTTGTAAGTACCTCCTGTTAGTCATATCTTTAGTGAAGTTGAGCCGCGGGAAATACTATCAAGAAATTCCTGACGAGTAGCCAGATTATTGCGAAAGGCACCGATCATGGTTGAAGTGGTCATGCGTGCATCATGTTTTTTGACACCCCGCATCATAGAACACATATGCAAGCCCTCAACAACCACAGCCGCTCCTTGTGGATCCAAGATGTGACACATGAAATCCGCAATTTGGCGAGTCATGCGTTCCTGAACCTGTAAACGACGGGCAAACATATCTACTATGCGGGGAATTTTCGATAAGCCGATCACCTTACCTTTGGGAATATAGGCCACATGGGCACGACCAATAAAAGGCAGCATATGATGTTCGCACAAACTGTAAAACTCAATATCACGAACCAGAACCATCTCATCGTATTCCACATCAAAAATCGCATCATTAATCATCGCAACTGGGTCAGCGTAATAACCGGCCAGTAATTCTTCATACATGCGCGCAACGCGTTGTGGTGTATTTACTAAACCGTCACGTTGTGGATCTTCACCAACAGCTCCCAGGATCTTTGTAACAGCTTCAACGATACTCTCCTGATCTATTTCACCGGGGGGCAAAAGCTCTGCAGCTTCGTAAAACTGGTCATGGTTAGGAAGCGGATCATGCATTGTCAACTCCGAAATATACCTATATTATCTACAAAAGGGTGTCCGTATATACCTAAGCAGCGGCATAAAATCAGCCGATTTCCGTTTCGATCAAGCCAAGGCTATCATCACGCCGACGATACAACACATTTATCGAATCACTATCGGGATCATAGTAAATGAAGAAATCCTGATGCCCCAATAATTCCATTTGTTCAATAGCTTCTAATTCATTCATAGGCAGGAGGAGGAATTTCTTACGGCGTACAACTTCTGGCAAACTCTCATCTTCTATTTGTTCAAGCTGATCCATCTCCATAGCATCTGCTGCCAGATCTGCTACCGAAGTCCCATCACCACGATTGCGAGCGCGTTTGCCTTTGAACCGTGAAATCCTGCGCTGGATCTTATCCACTGCAGAATCGAGAGCCGAGTAAATATCATCCGTGCGTTCTTCGGCACGGAGAACAAATCTCTTGCCACGAATGGTGATCTGGGCGACCTGACGATCATTCGCATCGCGGGCATTTTTAGCATAGGTTAGGTCGACGCGAGCGACATCGATATCACTGAGATAACGATCAAGCTTTGAAACTTTAGTAGTCACATAATCATTTAATCGATCATCTACAGACATATTCTGAGCATGAACTTCAACGTTTAGAGACATCAATTGACTCCTAGTGTGAATAAGAATTATGTTACCAAATAGACTCAGAGCAAGCCAGTGTTGCCAGCCCGAGCTACACTTATAGCGAATACTTGTTTGGCACCAGCATCAAGCAGACTTTGGGTGCAAGCCTGCATAGTCGCCCCGGTTGTGATCACGTCATCGACCACTAACACATTGCTATTTGACACTATTCTCAGATCGGCATCAAAGGCATTGGTGACATTGCGGTGTCGTTCTGGTGGCGACAATCCAATTTGAGTTGCAGTTTCCCTAACCCGCTTTAAGGCTCCAGGCGCATAGCGAAGTGAAAGCCGCAGTGCCAAAGGCCGTGCCAATAAATTTGCTTGATTATAGCCACGAGAAGCAAGTCGCTTCTGGCTCAAAGGAACCGACAGAACCAGATCGATAGGCCATTCCTCAGTCTGCAAAATTTGTCCCAAGGGTAATGCTAAGATTTCGCCCAAAGCCAAATCGCGCTTGTACTTAAGTTGGTGAATAGCCTTACGCAACGGCCCGTCAAAAATAGCCCAAGAACGCATGGCACTGAAGGCCGGCCTATGACGCTCGCAATCTATACATATTTGAGTTGATTCTAAGGCAAGTGGAATACCGCAAAACTCACAACAAATATCTTGAATCACACATACTGCTCTACGACAATCGGGACACAACCGATGGCCAGGAGCCCCACAGCCAGCACAAACAGGAGGATACAACCAGTCAAGGCTACGCCAAACCCATTGGCTTAACCGGTATGCGAAAGGAACGGCAGTTCCCGATGGAACGACCCCATCCGACAAAATGATATCTCAATCGCTAGAATAAGATCCCGCCCAAAGCAGAGCGGAAAAGGAGTAATGCGGCTGGTCCCAAGAGGACAATCATGATGCTGGGGAAAATCAGGAGGGCCATAGGGAATAGCATTTTAATTGGTGCCTGTTGGGCTTTTTCTTCAGCACGTTGGCGACGGCGCACACGCATGTCATCTGATTGAATTCGCAAAACCTTGGCCATGCTGACACCTAGCTGCTCACTTTGGATGACGGCGGCAACAAAACTATCCATTTCCGATACGCCCAAACGGTCAGCCATATCGCGCAATGCTTCACGACGTAATTTTCCAAGTTGCATTTCTTGCAAAGCGCGACCAAAGGCAAGCGCTAATTCATTCTCCCATTTCTCGTTCACCTTTTTCATAGCGGCATCAAAACCCAAGCCAGCCTCTACACAGATTGTCAATAAATCTAAAGCATCCGGCATAGCTTTACGAATCGATTCCTGACGACTGTTAACTCTACTGGTAAGTAATAGATTAGGAATAAAGAAGCCCAACAAAGTAAACCCCACAAGGAGAACAAGGGAACGCAATTGGAAAGGAGTCCAAGCTGGGGCAACAAGAAAGACAAAAAATAAAGCCCCTCCCATCATGGCCCCCACAATAAAACGGGAGGCCAGGAAAGTCGTAGGGTCTAATCCGCGGGGATTGCCAGCCATTTCCAATTTTTCCTGGGTGTCCTGGATCATGGTTTGCGGTGTAAAACGCAATGCAATTTCACCCATGCGTTGTGCTGTTGGATAAATAACACGGTCCATGAACGGTTGGGACATCTCAATATCTTCGAGACTAGTAGGCTCACCTACTTCAGCAAATTCAGCAAGCCGCTCTTCTAAAGGGTCACCCGTTTGAGCGGATCGCAATCCTGTAACTACTAAGGCCACCGCCACAATGATAATGACAAGGATAATAAAAGTAATTAAAAGACCCATATAAGACCTCCTTACACTTCAATGTCCGCGATGCGCATCATGATGTAATACCCAACAGCAATCATAATACCCCCAATTACCAACATGCCCACTCCGCATAAAACCGGTTCCAGGAAGAACTGCATCATGTAATCACGGTTCAGGCCCCACAGAATAAACATAAGAAATATTGGTAATAGAGCCAGGAAGCGTCCTGAATAAACCACCTGAGCAGTGAGTGTCTTAATCTCATTCTTAATGCGGATACGCTCACGAACCGTGTGAGAAATAATTTCCAAAATCTCCGCAAGGTTACCACCAACCTCTCTTTGTACGTTGATGGCAGTAATAGTTAGATCAAGGTCATCGCTAGGAATGCGACGCAGGAGATTATCCAAAGACTTTTCCATGGGAATACCCAACTGCATTTCTTGGACGACGCGGCGAAACTCAACGTTGATAGGCTCAGGCATTTCTTTGCTGACGGCCTCCATAGCCTGCATCGTAGAAAAACCTGCCCGAATACCGTTGACCATAAGGTTAAGCATATCAGGTAACTGGTCACTAAATTTTCTGAGGCGTACACCCTGTTGTCTTCGCACGATAAAGCGAGGAACAAATAACCCCCCGATGGCACCAGCAACGGCCGTCACGACACCCCCAAAGTAAAATCCAAGCACAGCAGAAACGAAGCTTGCAATAATCATGAAAGCCACGTATTCGCCTGGCTTGAACTTCATGTCAGCCCGAGCTAGCTGTTTAGCAATGCGGTCACCAAAACTGGAGCGTTCAACAAGTACGTTGATCCAGTCCGTTAGGGGAGTAGAGCCTTCTTCAGCCTCCATCAAATCAAGGGTTTCAGGCTCCGGCTCGTCTAAATAGCGCCCCAGCCTTTCTTCAACAAGTGAACGTTCACTTGAAAGGGTGACGTAGACACCAATGACCAACATTACGAGCGCAAGGCCGCCACCTACCCATAAAACTATAGTCAACATAAGCTTACCTTAGTATGGTTCACTAAAACTAGTAGCGTTGCCGGCCACGCCCCATGCCAAAGATGCTGGCTGGCAAATGAATCCCAGATGCTTCAATCTTGTCCATGAATTTGGGGCGCAAGCCTGTTGCCCGAATACGCCCAACTACTTTGCCTTCTTCATAACCAGATTGTTCAAATACAAAGATGTCCGTTAATGTGATCACATCACCTTCCATACCGGCAACTTCACTGACATGGGTAACCTTCCTGGTGCCATCACGTAAGCGATCTACGTGCACAACCAGGTCAATGGCCGAAGAAATCTGCTCTCGAATAGCACGCACAGGGAGCTCAAAGCCAGCCATCATATACATAGTTTCAATACGTGACAGCGTGTCGCGAGGGCCATTAGAGTGTGCCGTGGTCATTGATCCATCATGGCCTGTATTCATGGCCTGAAGCATATCCAGGGCAGCCCCATCACGAATCTCACCAACAATGATGCGATCCGGGCGCATACGCAAGGAGTTGATCACTAAATGGCGGATGGTGACTTCACCTCGGCCTTCAATGTTGGGAGGGCGGGATTCTAAGGTCACCACATGCTCCTGGCGCAACTGCAATTCAGCCGCGTTCTCAATTGTCACAATACGTTCATCGCCAGGAATGAATTGTGACATGATATTCAAAAGTGTGGTTTTACCTGAACCTGTACCGCCTGAGATCACAATGTTGAGGCGGGATTCGACACAAGCTTTTAGAAATTGCAAAACTTCCGGAGTAATCGATCCAAACTCAATTAATTGCTCAACAGTGATCGGGTCCTTGGCAAAGATACGAATGGTAAGGGTTGGCCCCACGAGAGAAATGGGCGGAATAACAGCATTGACACGAGACCCGTCTGGTAGGCGAGCATCTACGTATGGGCTAGACTCGTCGATGCGGCGGCCAAGCGGTGCCACAATGCGGTCTATGATGCGCATAACATGGTCTTCACTCTCGAAAGATACGGGCACACGTGATAATCTACCCTTGCGCTCAATGTAGATATTCTTAGCGCCATTAACCATAATTTCTGTGACGCCGTCGTCTTCAAGCAGAGTTTGCAAGGGACCAAAGCCTAAGATCTCGGCAGCAATCTGTTCAAACAAACGATGTTTTTCTGGCCGAGATAAAGGGATACTTTCCTCAGCCAGAATTTGCTCGAACAACTCCTGAATGGTGCGGCGAACCTCAGCAACTTTGGTCACATCCATGGTTGGATCTAACTCGGACAGCAGCCGGTTTTGAACGCGGGTCTTTAGATCAAAATATGTATCACGTTGTGCGCCACCACCAGGGGGAGTTACACGCCGTGATTGGAGTGAAGAAAGCCCACTGCCTGCTGAGGCTTCCTCACCACCGCCAGGAGGTGGCGAAGAAGGCTGACCAGAATCATTGTCTGATTTGCCTTGTTCGAGACGTTTCAATAGGGACATATCTTTACGTGCTCCTAACCACTAATATACATGACGGTGAACTGATTTTCACGAAGCAGGCTCGGCTTCCACTTCATCCAGGGAGGCGATTTTTTCTTTTAGCTTTTGGGCAAGTGCAACAACACTACGGCCAACAGGATGGGTTTTGTTCTGCAAAAGGAATGGTACACCACGATCCATAGCAGGAACAACAAGTTTTTCATCCATCGGAATAACACTGGCAAATTCCTGCTTGAAGTTTTCACCCACCTTTTCGGGGGTAATTGTCCTGCGTTTATCATAGCGATTCATTGCCATCATGATACGCTGCCGGTCGAGACCAAGTGCTTCGGATAAATCAAGGAATAAACGCACATTTTTAACCGAGGGAATATCCTGTGTAGCTAAAACAACAACAATATCGCTCACATCAAAAGCAGCCAATGTGACATCATTCAGTAGTTTCGAGGTATCCACTAGCACGTAAGCGTAGTTCCGCTGAAGGTATTTCAGAATGTCTGAGAATTCTATAGCAGAAACCCCTTCCGCTTGTTCAAGCCTCGGAGGAGCGGCCAAAATGCGTACACCAGAAGCCTCGTGGCTAATCAACACATCATCAACCACTTCCGCATCTAATTCCGCGCTGCGTGGTGCTAAATCTACAACATTGTTACGGCTTTGTTCATTAAAGAAGAATGATAGATCTCCATACTGCAGATTCGCATCTACAGCCACAACAGGTGTATCGGGAGTATGTAAAGCTACAGCGAGATTTGTTGTTACAGTTGTTACGCCTACCCCACCTTTAGGACTATAAATGGGAACAATACGACCATCCAAAAATGAAGTGAAGCCCCCTCCCTGCGATCCACTTCCTACAGAGGCTCCTCCACCCATTGAAGCGACTTTGTTGCGTTCTTGAGCAGCCATTTCGGCGGCTCGGCGAATTGCCGACGTAAGATCATCTATGTCAGGGGGTTTTGTAAGAAAATCACGAGCTCCGGCCAACATAGCACGGCGCATGTAGTTAGAGTCACTCTGAACCGAGAGAATTACAATTTGGATATGCGGCTTCTTAGCACGAATTGCTTCTGTTGCGGCAATGCCATCCATATCGGGCATATTGATGTCCATGATAACGACATCCGGTTCCGTCTCCAGAGCAAGTTGAATGCCCTCCTGTCCAGTGCGGGCTGCGCCAACTACTTCAATATCCGCTTCAAACTGTAATAGTTTGCGGATGTTTTCGCGCGTTTCAGCGATATCATCTACAATCAGGACAGTAATCTTATCAGCCATTCAGGGTATCTCCAGTGTTTTCCTCAAAAATTGCTCTACGGCTCCTGATCATTTTCCAGTACTGGAGGTACCAGATCATCGATACGTGGTTGTACGCCGATATCAATCTTGACTGGAGTAGGAATGTTGTAAGTATTCAGCAAGAATTGTAAGGTAACAGCTTCTGTAAATACTCGGCTTTCATCATTGGGAGAACGCAAAGCCAGGGTAAGCTCTGCCCCACCATAAATCAAGTAGTTTAGAGTAACAGCATCCTGTGGGCTTACGATCAAAGTGATGATATCAGGGGGCTGAATTCCAACCTCTGTGTCAGGCTCACCGTCCCCATCAGTGTCTACGGGTTCGGGCTGGGTCACGTCCTGACCATTTACCAGAAATGTCCCAACGTTCAAAATCTGGATATCTTGCAAAAGGGTTTGACTTACTAGACGTGGACGCTGAGTAGATTCACTCGGTACAAGATAAAACTGTTGCCCTAGAGCAGCATCGAATTCTGCACGTCCCTGAGGAGAAGTAGAACCACCAGTTACAATTTGTGCAGTCAAGTTTGGAGCTTCTTCAAGCGAAGAGGTAACGGCGGCACCTTCTGCGCCAGCCGACTCAGTTGTGAGCAATAAAGCATCACCAGGAGCTAAAACTGCTGAGGTATTATTCGGCAAAGCTGTTTGAAACTCAGTATCAAGATCAATGAACATCATGGTAGCAATCACATTTACATGATCTCCTTTTTGAACTCCATATGCCAGACTGGAAAAACGGCTAATCGGGATTGGAAAAGCCACTAAACCAGCAGGAATCTGAAGAGCAGCATCCGAACCTACTTCTGCAAGGTCATCCAGACTTTGAGCCAACATACTTGCCGTTACTGGCAAGGGGGGATCAAGATCAAAGCGAGCGCGACTGCCGGCTACATCGGAGATTTCATTGAACATGCTCTCCACAGCCTCATCTACAGGGACACGAACAGTAGTCAATGCTTCTTCAGGAATCGTACTGCCACGTTCAATCGGTTGTACTAGCATTACAATCTGGACAGTATTTTGTTCTTCTACCTCAGGGCTAGGTTCGCTGCCTCCTACGAATTGTAATAATAGTATTACGGCTCCGAGGCCTACTATGAGGATAATCGCTACAAATATTAAGAGCCTTCCTAGGCGCATAACGTTTCTGGAGCCTCCTGTTTTGTGAGTATTGGCTAGAATCCAAGTTTATGATACGTTGTCTAAAGTATAAGTCAAGTTGAACATCAGTACTATGAATTCCACTAGTAAATAAGTCTACCTGATATTGTACTTCTTTGCCATTATTTGCCATATCAAGCAAATTACAAAATGGTAATTGGCTCATTTCGATGCAATTTGCTCTCACAAAGAAAACCCTGGCAAGCAGGGTTTTCTTTGTGAATAATTTACAAAATTTCGTACTTGATGGATACTGAAATAAATAGTGATCAGATGGCGGTGATAATGTCACTGAAAATTTCACCAATAGCCGGGCCGAGCAGGGCCAAAACCACGATAACCACCACAGCAACCAGCACGAGGATCAAAGCATATTCTACAAGACCTTGACCTTTTTCTTTCGGTGCGAACAACATGGACGTTTACCTCCTTATCTAGGATACTCCAGTTTGGAGTTATACAAACATTATATGGTCTTTGTAAGTTGAAATCAACATTTTTCACTTACAATTGTGCAAACAGCGACTAGTAATTTAGTACTGTTTAGGTTAACTATTTGTGGGCACACTATAAGAGACTTTGGTACCCTGACCCAAAGCACTATCAATCTCAAAATTCCCCCCGAGCATTTCTACACGTTCTTTGATAAGTTTAATCCCCAGGCCTTTACCCTCAGTAATGGCTGTACTTTCAAAGCCGCGTCCGTTGTCTTCAACGGAAACACGCACATCATTGTTGGTGATATCTATTTGCACCTTGATCTGGGCTGCCTGGCTGTGCTGGGCAGCATTGTTGAGTAATTCCTGTACAGAACGGAAAACCAGAACTTCAAGATAATTCTCAAGACGTTTGTCCTGTCCGGAAACGGTGGCATTTACATCAAGGCCTGATTTTTCTCGGAAAGCATCTACATAGCGCTTGACTGTAGGAGCAAGCCCGAGATCATCCAGCATCATGGGGCGCAAGTCAAAAATGAAATCGCGCACTTTTTGGAAGGTAGTAGAAGCCGCAGACTTAAGGTTAGAAAGCTCCTCGCGGGCCTTGGTTTGATCGACTTCAAAGAGCCGCATGGCGATTTCTGTTTGTAATATGAAATTGGAAAGGGCCTGTGCAGGGCCATCATGCATTTGACGTGAAAGGCGCTGCCGCTCGGCCTCTTGGGCCTGGATCATCATTTCGGCGACGGCAAAGGAGCCGCCCCCATTAGAGGAACTACCACCGCTTCCATCTCCTGAAGCCTGGATGGCTTTTCGAAGCACTTCAACATAGCGCTCCAAGTGTTGTTTATCACCCTGCAGTTTTTCTACCTGGCCGCGCATGACGACCATACGTTGTTGCGACTCAAGGGCAGCATCATAGGCCACCCGAATATCTGCCCGGGGCATTTCTTCAAATTGACTCTGTACTTGCTGTAAATGAGAAGTGATCGTCGCGTTGCGCTGAGCGAGCTTATCCACCTCTACCTCACTCTGTTCCAACATCAAAGCGATCTCTTTGAGTTCGCGCTGGCTTTGATCTAATTCGTCTTCGATTTCCTGGCGGAGGTTTTCTAAAACATCTTCTTCAACCTGTGCCTGGTCATCTGCCGGCAGGGCCATTTCCGCTACTCCTGCGCTTCCGTTTCAGTATCATGACGCTCATACAAACGTACCCAACCACGGCGTAATGCGAAAACGGCCGCCTGTGTACGGTCGTCCACACCCAACTTCCGCAATATGGCCGTAACGTGGTTCTTGACAGTTTGATGGCTGATACCCAAACTTGTGGCAATTTCTTTATTGCTCATACCCAATGTGACACATTCCAGAACTTCCATCTCACGCGACGAGAGCGGATGGAAAGGCTCCCCAGGATCGCTATATGGGCGCACAGCTTGCTCAGTCTTCAATTCAAGCCAGCGTTCTAATCCCGTATAGTCCATGACCTCGTTTTGGATCACGTATTTACCCTCATCCACAGCACGAACCATGCCAACTAACTTTTCGGGCTGGATATCTTTTGCACAAAATGCTGCAGCCCCCGCGCGCATGGCATGAATAACTTGTTCCGTATCATCATAAGCCGTGAGCAACATTACACGTGTTGACAATTTCTCGGTGACAACCTGCCGCGTGATCTGTTGGCCATTTAGGCCGGGCATGTTTACATCAACAACGGCGACAGAGGGCTTGTGAAGACGAATCAATTCCATCGCATCTTCGCCATTCTCGGCCTGACCCACAACATCTAAATCGAGTTCTAACGAAAAAGCGTCAACCACACCTTGTAAAAACAGTGGGTGATCATCAATTACCACAATGGAAATATTTTGCATATTGGAAGGTTTTGAAGACATCTAGCTAACTGACCTATCTTTTAAGAGTATAGCATAGGAGTACTACGCCAGCAACAAATAACAACACACTTGATATGCTGTTGTCAGGGGGCAAACCAACGATAAACTGACATATTCTCTCCTGCCAACTCAAAGCTAAGTTGTCCATTGCTCTGGTATATAAGTTCACGACCCTGAATTAGCTGGGGATACCAATTGGGAAATGTCATCAGGTATTGTCCCCCCTGATCGTTGATATATTCGGATAACCGGGTTTCATCGCGGATGAAAGGAACCACATCGGGAGACACAAGGCCTGCCAGGTCCAGGATAGTGCGTGGGGCAAAATAGCCGATAGCGCCAATATCATGGGCAGCAATGATGGCGTTTGCCTCTGTATTTTCTGCAATCCATCTAGCCGTATCAACCATTTCTGTCTCGATAATAGTGACATCATCTACGTATGCGTTAAGCCCGATCACCCAGAAACCAAGGAGGATGGCACCCGATGTTGTGACCCACACACGGCTAATAAAGCGTGGCAGAAGGACTGGGCTAGAAAGCTTAGCCGTATTTGCCATGCCAATCAGCCCGATGAATAAAAACAATGGTATAGCTGGAATGGCGTAGCGACCATGCTGATAAGTTACCGGTAAACGTAATGCGTACAAACTCAAGTGGCCAATAACCCACATGGCAGGCAGGACAATCCCCCACTGCATGCGGTTAGTTGCATCCCAAAGGGCGATGATAAACCCAGGCAGCAGGAACAAGCCTACACCTATCAGTGGCAGGGTGAACTGTTGTAGCAAGCGCCCAGGTAATGGGCTTTCCCGTAAGATAGCGTATTCGGCTTGTTTAGCATAAAAAGTATTGGGCCACCACTCCCCTGCCAACTGCCGGTTGAACATCAGGTACAAGCCAAACAGAAGAATAAAACCAAGCAACACGGCCAAAATGCTTTTCCATCGCTGCCTGGTCTTAGCCGACAGCAGAAGCGCCCCAAGCAATATTGGGCCCAACAAGGTGAGACCCTCCGGTCGAACCCAAACGCTGATCCCTATCAGAAGACCAAGCAGGAGCCATAGCAACTGGCTTGCCTGGTGGCTATACGAAAGCATAATCAAGACCATTAGTATGGCTGCAGCTACAAGAGTGAACAAGGCTGTTTCCATCCCAGATACAGCGGCCCACACCAGATGCCATTCAAATAGAAACAAGATACCAGCAGCCCAGGCCCAGGCAGGACGACCAGGCAGCACCCTGGACATGGCCCAAAATGCCAGGAGGCTAAAAGCCCAAAGAATCACGCCACCCAATAAATAGGTCCAGACATATGGTCCCAGTCCCAGGATATGCCCAATGGAAAGCAGTAAGGACCATAACGGCGAGGTTGATCCTGCCGAAGGTTCTCCGGGAATGAAAGACCATTCTCCCAAGGTCGCCAGGTTGCGAGCATAGGTCTGGTGAATCCAGGCGTCATCCAAAGGAAAACCGGGGCCTGATTGAGCCGCACTGGCTACCAGATAAGCAGAAACTGACACAGCTGCCAGAATTCCAAAGATAAAAGCGACTTTGCGATCAGACATTTCTATGGATCAACTTCAAAAAAATGAGTCCCTTCAATTGTTTGCAAATATATCCATCCCGGCACATCACCAGGGGACGCATACAAGTTGCTCAAACCTTCAGCATGATTGGCATCCAAAATCATATACTTTGCGCCAAACTGTAGCGCAGCCGCATAAGCCACGTCTGGATCCCCATCCGGGAGTACGATAGCGGGACGTTGGTTGGTTACGTAATAACCTGGCGGATTATTTACCAGAACGATGTCACTGGTTTCAGCACCCAATGACATCAATGAGTTTTCTACCTGGATATATTGCCGTTCACTGGAACTCCATGCTGGAGATGTAACACTTCCGCCCCACAAACGCCCGTTCACCCGGTAAGCTACCAGGACAAAAGATACGAGGATCACTAAGGCCCTGAAAAAGACACGCGCCGGTTGTGGAGACAACTTCCTCCAGCGACTCCACCAACTAACGAATGCACCTAAACCAACCGGAGCTACAGCCCACAACAAAGGTTGCAGTGCAGAGGCCGAATGGAAAAATCCACCACGCCAGCCAGGGTCCGGGAAAATATACGTCATTACTATAAAGGTCATCAGCCAAGCGAAAATACCCATTTTCACACGTAAATCATCTCTCAGCTTCCACAAGCCCAATAGGATCAAGGGCAGTACGATGACGGCGCCCTGAATCAGGAGTGTTGACAATAGATTGTTGATCGTAGCATCTACACGTGGCTGACCAATCACCGCCCATCCCCCAGCCCACCAGCGGGACGGAGTCAGAGCATCAGCCGGATAGGAGAACAATTCGTTGTAACTCACCAGCCATAAAGCGCGCGAGCCTCCAGGAGATAGAACTGTGCCAAACTCCGACAGATTTCGCAACATCCAGGGCCCCATGACAAGCAAGTAACCTATCAAGACCAGCATAGCCCATCTCAGCAACGTTTTGGGGTTAGTGGTATTCCCTTTTTGAAAGATAACTACTATCCAGGCAACCAGCAACCACATCAAACCATCCGCCCTTGTCAGGTGCATCAAGCCAACCAAAACCCCCAGCAGGCTAAAGCGGAGAACAGGCTTAAGGTTTTCTTTTCCAATCATCAAAAAGAATGAGGCCCCCAACAACATATACAAACCAAAAGTATCCGTGGTGGTATGAAAAGGGATATAAAAGCCGGGTAAGGCGGCCAGCGCCCCCGCTAACCAGGCCTGCCAGCGTTGACCATTCAATTGAAAAGCCAGCCGTGCAGTTAAAGGAGCTACTGCCGCAGCTATTAATAGAAAAGGTATTTGGGCAGCATTAAAATTACCAAGCCACCCTGAAAGAGGCAGTCCGAGTAATCCAACTATGGAAGCCAAGGGCATCCAATAGCCGTGGGAAGGATGAGGTATTTCCAAGGGGCCATCCAAATAGTTCCATAAAACCACTTCCGTAAAGCCCTGGCCCTGCCACAAACGTAAAGCTCCCGCCAAATAATAATCGGCATCCATGTAGCCTGGCGAGTGTTGAAAAAGGGCTACAAAGCCAACAACGAACATGGCTGCAAAAAACAGGATCAGATCATCACGGCGTTGCATATGAGTTTATAAACGGCGTATCGCCTGGAGGCTACCGGTTGGCAAATTGCGAGACTGAGTTACCCACCAGCGCACCCAATAAAGGGAGAAAAAGAGTAATATCGGGACCGGAAAATACATTAGCAATCTTTCGCTTACCGGCTCTCCAGGCGAATTGCTGAAAAAGAATAAAGCCCACAAACCAACCAACAACAGAAGCGTTACAAATACTATAAGAATTCGGCCTGTGCCTTGCAGCCTTTGTTCCCAATTTGCATATACCAGGGCTATTACGGGAAGTAAAGCTACATAATTTTCTGTTGCCGTGCGGATGCCGATCATGTTGGTGATCACCAGAGTGAGGGCTGCTACCCACAGGAACCAATCCTCGTCTTTGCCTAAAACCAACAGCCATTCTCTCAACAGGATCAAAGCAAATACGATCGATATGATCCAGGCAAAGACGTTACCAAATAAATTCATCTGCGCGGAAATAATGGCCGGCAAGGATCCTGGAGGGGCATAAACCTGGTAACTACCGATCTGCTGTAAATTGAGAATATACCAATCCGGGGAAAAATATAAGGAACCCAGTAGCAACACGAGCAGTACGATAGTGGCACTGATGGGAATGGACCACCTGCGGCGGGATAAAGCCCAAATAAATATAAGCGGGAGCAACAGAACGACCATCTGGGGTTTGACACTGGCCAGTCCCAAAGCTACCCCAGCAAGCCCATCATGTCGATGACGTATACCCCACAAGCAAACCCCAATAGCAAATGCGGCCAGGATAGCGATGTTGGAAGTTAGCAAAGGCCGCGCCCCGTGATACCAGGTAAAGGCAAAAGCTATAAAGCCAAGGGCTACCGGCCAGGGTGGACGCCAGCGTGCTACGTTCATACTAATGATAGCCAGCCCCAAAAGGCCAACTTCTAACAATGTCATCCATGCCGCCCGAGCGATCAAATTATCACCGATCAAACTAAAGGGTGTATAAAGCGCTAAAGAATAAAATGGATAAAGGAATAGCTGCTGATCTTCACCCTGCACAGCAAAACGCCCCAGCATCTGCTGTTGGATCGTACGGGTGGCTTCTACGCTGTATGGGTCGATCTGGGCGGTGAGGAACAGACGAGTGCCCAACCAGCGGGGCGTGAACTGGTCTCGAAAACTTGTATTGGTTACAGCATAGCGGTAATTTATGAAAGAGAGACCAAGGAGCACAATAATGCTCCCCACGATCAAGGCCAGATAGGCAAGATCAGGACGCTGGACGCGCACAATTGCTCCGTAATCCGTTCAGCTAACGTTGAGCCGTAGCCCACATATTAAGCATGAACTCGAAATAGCCAAAAGATACATTCTCCATAGAAAAGCCTGCGCCCCCAAAATACCAGCCTAACAAGGGGAGTGTATAAGCGTATACATGTTCGTGGATCTCTTCAGGGCTGACAAGACGAAAGCGGGCCATCCAGTGCAAGATGGGGTCAGACCAGGCCGCGGGCGTGGTAACAACAACTTTGCCACCTGGTTTCAAGGTACGGTGAGCCTCACGGAACAATTCCATCATGCCGGTAGGGTCAAGGTGCTCCACAACTGCCAACAGGGTGATGACGTCAAAGTAGCCATCTTCAAAAGGCAAATGCGGTTCGTTGTTTAGATCAAGCGTATGCCAGTGGATACCAAGGTCATCTGTGGCGGGGGGTTGCTGATCAATAGCGAATTTCTCTTTAAAGGAAGTATGCGACAAAAAGTAAGGGTACGAACCACAGCCAATATCCAGAATGCGGCCGTTTCGTAATTCAGGATCAATGAGGGAATTAGCCTTCTGCGCCCGCTGGCGTGCCAGGAAGGGTTCCAGTAGACCTTTGCCACGAGTGAATCGGGAAGGGGTATCAGCCATGCGAATAGTGTTCCTTCAAAAACAATGTGATTTCCAAACAGCGTTGTATTATACGGGCAAAATCAACGCTGGTACACCACTACGATCTCATCCGAGTAGATCTGGTTCCAGCCAGCGTCTTCCAATTGTGCTATTACAGGCCAGTGTGGCTCCAATATGATGAAGTTCACCTCCCATTTATCAAGAATACTCTGCCAGTTGTCCTCCGCCCCAACAAATTGCAGCCACTCGCCCACGATCTCATCACCATATAAGTCAGCACGCCCATCCGCATACACAGGATGCTGAGGCAAGTGCATTTGGAGATAGCCACCCCAATTGTAGGAGTTCATCATGCGTCCTTCAAGTTGCTGATCTTGTATGAACTCAACGGCATCGACGGGATAGAGTTGGCGGAAGATCTCTTGTTGCGCTTGAAAAGGGAAAACCGTAGCAATTTTGAGTACCACCCCGATGATAACGAGGCCAAAAAGGAGATAGTTCAAAACCTTCTTGGGTCCGGTGGGCACAGGATCAGAAAAAGATAAGGAAGGGAATGACCATTTTTCACGCAGGTTCCTCAGGATCTCATCCAGATGAGGAGCGATGAATACTGGGGCAACAAGTGCAAACAGCGCAATGTTACGGCCAGATAATAGCGCCATGTACAAAAACAATACTGAAAGAACCAGATGACTCAGAGGGCTTCGTTGCCGGGAAGCTCCAAAAACCAGAATGGTCAATAGGATCAATATCAAGAATGGCTGGATGGCCGCGACATGAAAATCAGGAGATTGCCATTCAGCAATGAATTCCCAGGCAGCGCCGACATCGAAGGTGGCAAAGAAATATAACAATATGATCGGCCCGGCAGGGTTGATGGGAACAACAAGCAACATCAACAAACCGACCAAAACCATTTTCCCGGCTCGACCGCTCAGGAAGGTCTGCAAACCTGATCTGTCAAATACTATTTTGAGTTTCTCATCCCGCGCTCTAAAATCAGATACCCAGGCAACCATCTCTTCTAATAGATAAGCTCCCCATACAAAGAACCCGATAATGAAACCACCGTGTCCATTGGCCCAGAGCAACATGATCAGGGGCATCCACCACAAATGGTCTTTCAGATTTTTCCTGTATCTCTCAAGGATATATACGAATACTGAAGTCAATAAAAATGTAATGAGGAAGGGACGCGCCGTCCAAAAGACAGCTGAGGCAACAGCGGCCAGCAAAACCAATGAAACGATGAAAAAGAGGTTCTGCTTTGACAGGCTTTGGTAAATAAACCAGAAAGCAGCCGTTACGATCACGGCTGTCCACAAGCTCATGCCACCAGGGCCAAGGGCATTGAAAAAAATATACATGGCTGCTTGCACAACCCCACCTGGATACAACCAGAGTTCACCATAGCGAGTATAAGAGAATGGGTCCCAAGTCAGAAGTTCCCGGTTTTCAATAATGTACTGACCTGCACGCAAATGCCACCAGCTATCCGGCATGATGGCAACACGAAAAGCCATGGCGAAGAGGGCTAGGAACAGGACAGATGTCAATAACCATCTAAACCTCATCTAGAGCTCTTAATTGGCAAAACCTAATTGTTCCGGGGTGACCTTTTCGGATAAATCATAAAAAATATGATAGGGACCGATCTGTTCCTCCATGTATAAAACTTCCAATTGAAATAGCCTGTCTCTAAGAAAATCATCTAAATCAGGATGCTTAGTAGTGATAAAGGCACTATGAGAACTTTTATCAGCAAGCCATGCGTAATATGGAATTGCAACTACTTGTCCTTTGTAATTTAAAAATTCAAGCTTGTAAGGCAATTCTGGTGAAAATATAAGACGCTCTCTGCTAAGGAAAGCTAACCGATAACTAACCCAATAATTAGTATAGCCATGGCTAATTTTATTATTGTTCAGAAATTCAATCAATTCATCATCATGTAGATTATTGAAGCTTGTAATTGGATCGAATTGAGTAGTAATGCCATCTTCTGATTGTGAAGAGATCCAGGTTCCGGACAAATTCAACGATAAAAAACCTATCAGTGTAAGCAAAGCAACCCGAGAGGATTGTTTCTTTATGATTTCTACAAAGAGAGCTGTAAGAAAAATGAGTAAAGGAAAAAGCGGTAGCAAATACCTTCCGGTAGAATCAATCCCTCGTTCAGTTCCCAGGAAAAATAATAGAAAACCAGAAAAGAATAAAAACAAAAGCCTGACCACATCTTGATCGACAGATATTCCATTTTGGCTCCAGGCTCGTCGAACTTCAAGGATTGCTAATAAATACATCACTAACGCCAAGAGAACGATTGGCCAAATATAATATTCTGGTTGCCAGGGAGGACGCATACCTAATAATGCAGGGACTCCTAATCCGAAAAAACCGATTAGTCGATGAAAAAAACTTGCCTGATTTATTAGAGGATCAACAAGAGAAGTCCAAGCCACCCATTCATAATTGAAGTTATACCACCACCAGGGGCTGCTTCCAATAAAGAAACCTACCGCAGTTACGAGATACTGCACCCAAAGTCTCTGTCGGTGTTTCCATAAACCAAACAATGCAATAGGAAACAAGTAAATTACTATCAGGCTGAAAGTCCAAAAAGCAAACCCAGCAATGAAACCTAATCCAATCCAGGCGATTAGTGAGCGTTGCCATTTCCTTGTTATCAATTCAAAGCCTAATAATAAAATTATATTTCCAAAAACAAGCGTTTCACCATAAGTCCCAAAATATGGAGTTGTATAAGTGGTTACCAAAATAGGAGGCAATGCCGCTAGAAACGCGGCTGAATTCGCAATCGAATAGCTTGAAAAAAGTCGAAGAGCTAATATCCAAGATGACAAGATGAAGAGCAAGTAGATCAGAGTTTGCATCAAGCGCATGACCAGAACGCTTTCACCAAAAAGCGAAAAGCCCACGGCGATCATGTATGAATCAATGGTGCCCATATAGGCCTGCCCGTAAAAAAAAATCGGACGTGCGCCTTCCAAGATGTGACGGGCGGTCAAAGCAACGATGGCCTCATCACTATTGAAGGGCACAACATCGGCAATAAGCAAAATCAATTTCAGAGCTAATGCCAAAAGCAAGGCCAACAAAAGTGGGAAATAAGGTTTCCAACGGCTCATACTGGCCTTGTTATACACCAGATACATTTATCTGGTTGGCAACCTTCAAATCTGTCAAGTAGTTGGCAACACTCAACTGTATAATCCATTGTATGTGGGCTAATTTGCGCAAACACAAGTGGCTGGTTTTGTCGCTGTTCGTATTTACATTGGCCGGCTTAGCGCGGCTAATTCCCGGCCTGCGGACGATCGATGATGCATTCATCACATTTCGATATGCTCGCAACCTGCTTGCAGGAGAAGGCTTTGCATACAATACTGGTGAGAGCGTCTTAGGAACCACCACCCCTTTATACACCTTGATAATGGCTGCCTTGGGTAGTTTGACCGGAGGCGTTAAGGCCCCCTTCCCCACTATTGCCCTGATATTCAATTCCCTGGCTGATGGTCTCACCGCAGTCTTACTGCTGCGTATTGGGCGACAGCTTCAGTCTTTCTGGGCAGGGTTAGGTACATCACTGGTTTGGACAATACTGCCCTTCAGCGTAACCTTTGCTATTGGTGGTTTGGAAACCAGCCTGTATGTACTATTGTTGGTAGCTACCCTGGCAGCCTATCTCGAAAAGCGGTACACCCTGACCGGCATCATTGCTGCTGCAGTCCTGCTCACGCGCCCGGATGCATTGATCCTGATTTTGCCGCTGGGTTTTGACAGGCTGTTCTTCGATCCCAAACGACGTGGTGTTGCACTGCACCGCCACGAACTGCTGGGCTTCTTTTTGCCGACTATATTGTGGTTTGGCTTCGCCGCTTTTTATTTCGGAACCCCCCTACCACATTCCATTACGGCCAAACAGGGTGCCTATTTGCTGGAGCCAATTGAGGCGCTTATCAGGCTTTTACAACACTATGCGACCCCTTTCATGGGTAACCTGACATTTGGAAACCTGTGGAATGGAGTAGGCATCCTTTTCTACCTTTTCTTTTCAGTGATCGGCATCCTATATTTGATACGCAAGCAAGGCGCTACCTGGCCCTTCCTGCTATTCCCCTGGTTCTACTTCGCCGCATTTGCAATTGCTAATCCCCTTATCTTCCGCTGGTATCTCACCCCGCCGCTTCCCTTCTATATTTTCGCCATCCTCACCGGCCTGAATAAGATTTTGCGAGATGTCTTCCAGACTGAAGAATATCCTCCGCCTAAACGAAAACTTCTTTACCGGTTATCTACCCTTGTGATAGCTTTCGTTCCTTTACTTTTGGTTATTCGGGCCTGGGATTGGCAACCAGACCATGGTTTACAAAGGCCGGCCCCCAACATGGCCTGGTATCTATTGGAATTGCGCTACAGAGAAGCAGCAGAAATTGTGTCGCTGGATGCAGCCAACATAGATAATGTACCCACCCTGGCAGCCGGTGACGTGGGTGTGTTAGGTTTCTACACTGGCTTGCCCATCCTTGATACGGTTGGCCTGAACTCACCACAAACCCTGGACTACTACCCGATTAACCCTGGATTTATCGCCGGGGCGGCCTACGCCGTGGCGCCAGAACTGATCTTTGATGAGCAGCCCGAATATATTGTCATTCTGGAGATATATGGCCGTGAGGGATTATTAAAAGACCCGCGCTTTGATGAGCAATATAGCCTGTTGCATAAGATCGAAACGAACATCTACGACAGTGATGGCATGCTGATCTATAAAAGATTGCCTTAAAGAAAAAGAGCGTGCAGCTTGAAGACTACACGCTCTTTCGTTCCTGTGTTTATTCTATTTGTTATAAGGTCAAGCAAACTGCGTAGCCTTCAAAGTACAAGCTGGGGCCGGGCTCTTCCCACACAGTAGTTTGCCAAAAATTGAAACCTCCGCCATCAAAGGGGAAATGCATGAATACGTCTAGGGCCAAGGGGATCTTGTAGCCGCCGCCTGTGAGTAAGCCGCCAGCAGCACAGCTAGGAGCCGTACTTACCGGCACAACAGGCACACTGTTGTCACTGTCCACTGCTTCATAAGATTTAGCATCCACTCCCGAAAGACAGGTGGCAAACACGCGCAGGGATTGTTTCTGATTGGTCAGGTTTTGTACTGCCAGCATCCAACCATTGGCTTGCTTGCGACTAGCAATGATCTTCACGCTATTGTCATTGGACGATAGGTAAAAACCACCACTTACCAAAACGCTGCCTACAGGGCATTCCACAGAAACTGTTTCCAGACTGTCAGGAGCCACAATCGCGCCGTCCTTCTCTTGGGAAGTACTACCACGCGTGTCATGCAAGCAGGTGGCATAGACAGTAATCTGACCATTTACGGCTGTAGGATTACTGGCCCGCACCTGCCAGCCATTGCCACTCTTGTAGCTGCCATACCAATACAGGTCGCCCATGAATTCTGCACCACCGCCGGTGACGACACTGCCGACAGGACATAGGGCAGAGAAACTGCCAGTCTGCCCGGCCAACAGAAGATTGGTTTGCTGAACTATCGAAATGCTGGGCGGAATGGCCATGGAGTTTGCAGCCATCAGCATGAGCGCAAGAAGCAAGATAGCAAAAGATATAAAGATACGGTTTTTTGTAAACATTGTATTCTCCTAATAAGTTGTTATGATCTGGCTTTCCAACGGAATTCCGGCCCAATCGTTATCAAGGAGAACTTAATTTCCCCCTTAAGTACTATGGAATATCTTTGGGTATACGATGAAAGTTGAACTGGCTAGGCACTTCAGGAGTATGATAGATAGTTACAGAATGCACATTAGGCTGGTAATAAAAATAACTGAAAATGGATTCAAACATAAATACCTCCCGATTGATCATCTTTCACCCATTCCTGGCGGGCCTCTATCCCATATTTGCCCTGTTAGCCATCAACATCAATGAGACGCGGCTGGATTTGGTGAGCCGCGTGCTGATTGTGGTGATATTGACTATCGCTGTTTTTTGGCTGCTCTTGTTTCTGCTGGTCAAGGATGTGCTGCGCGCCGCCGTAATCAGCAGTTTGACTATAGCTTTCTTTTCAATATACGGGCATTTGATCAACATGCTCCAGAGCGTCTTACCATCGGGAAATAGCCTGAGCAGTCATTTTATCTTGTTGCCGATCATGCTAATTCTTTACACGCTGAGTCTGAGATGGATCAGGCAAAATGAACTATCAAGACAAAATCATAGGATCATCCAGATATTTTTGTTGGTGCTTTTGCTCTTCCCAAGCTACCAGATCGTACAGGCCAGCATCGGACGCAACGCATTTAACAACCAGGCTCCAGCCGCTACAAAACCATCGGATAACTTTGAACTCCTGAATGGCAGCAATCTACCGGATATTTACGTTTTTGTATTGGATGAATATCCGCGAGCAGATGCACTGCTAAACGAATTTGAATTCGATAACTCCGAATTTGTCTCTAGCCTGGAAGATCTTGGTTTCTTTGTGGGAGAGTGCAGCCGCAGCAATTATGACTCGACCATCATGTCCCTCAATGCCCTCTTCAACATGAACTACATTGAAGACATTGTGCCGGAGGCAGACCTTGAAAATGGTGAAAGATCGTTTCTAGCCGAGCCGCTGTATGACAATACGGTTAGAAGAACCCTGGAAGAAATTGGATACACGTCGATCGCCTTCCAAACATCCTTCTACTTCACGGAGTTCACAGACACAACATATTATCTGGAACCAAATTCCACGGGGACGACATACTTTGAAGAGGCCATAGGGGAAAACGCAATCAGTCGATTTATCATTGGTCTATCCCTGAATGAGTTCGAATGGCTGGTAGCAAACACTACAGGGCTGCGGCTACTTACTGATATTGCTGCCAACCTGGTTGAAGGCCAGGCCGTGGACACGATCTACCTTGACCGCCTGCGCAAATATAATCGCATTCTATTTCAATTCGATCAGGTGGTAGAGATACCGCGCAGCTATGAAAGCCCCAAATTTGTATTTACACACATTTTGCTCCCCCACGAGCCATTTGTTTTTGCGCCGGACGGTTCATTTATCGTCGTGCGGGAAGACTACAAGAAAAAAGAACCTGAAAGGATTCAGTTGTTCCTTGACCAGGTTGGATATGTAAATGGGCGTCTGTTGCCGACACTGGAAACAATGATTCAAAACTCGGCTTCACCTCCCGTTATTATGCTGATGGCGGACACAGGCCCGAACTCTCCCACCGAAAATAGCATTCGCAATGAAATCCTCAATGCCTATTATGTGCCGGATGATTTGATGGATGATCTCTATCCTGAAATTTCCCCGGTTAATTCTTTCAGGCTGCTGTTCTCAAATTTGTTTGATCTTGATTATCCCCTCGTCGAAGACAAGGCTTATAGAACCACCGTGGAAAACCCCATCCTGCCCATGCCAGCGGAAAATTACCCCACTGTGTGTGTACCAAACGAGTAAAAAAGAGGCCTGATCAAAAGATCAGGCCTCTTTCATTTCTAAATTTACTCGCCCAAATATTCTTTGAGCTTGCGGCGAATGACCGGGTGGCGCAAGCGGCTTAGGGCTTGAGCCTCGATCTGGCGAACACGTTCGCGCGTTACGCCCATCTTGCGGCCTACCTCTTCCAAAGTGTAAGCCTGGCCGTCCAACAATCCATAGCGCAGTTGCAAAATGCGCACTTCCCGCGGGGGTAAACCATGCAAAACCTCATCAAGGTGTTCCTTGAGCAGGTTATAAGTAGCCGAGTCATCCGGAGCAGGAACGTCATGGTCCTGGATGAAATCACCCAAAACCGAATCTTCCTCGTCATCTGTGGGTGTTTCCAAAGACAGTGGTCGCCGGGCAACCTGGATCATGTTCTCCACTTTCTTGGGAGGCACATCCAGGGCTTTAGCCAACTCTTCTACCGAAGGGTCACGGCCCAGACGCTGGGTCAGTTGATGCTGCACCCGCAGGAGCTTATTGATCTGGTCGCCCATATGCACGGGTACACGGATGGTTCGACCCTGATCAGCAATCGCACGCGTGACCGCCTGGCGAATCCACCAGGTTGCGTAAGTGCTGAACTTGTGCCCACGGCGGTAATCAAACTTCTTGGCAGCACGGATCAAGCCGATGTTGCCTTCCTGGATCAAGTCCTGGAAAGGTACACCGCGACCCATATATTTCTTCGCCACAGAAATCACCAAACGCGAATTAGCCGTGATGAGATGCTCACGGGCGGCCCAGCCATCTTCGATGTTCCAGCGATGGTCATTACGCTCATCATCCACATAGACTTCGCCGGTCGCCAGGGTCTCACGCGAAATGCGTCCTTTTTCGATACGTTTGGCAAGTGATACTTCTTCTTCTGCTGTTAGCAAAGGAACGCGCCCGACCTCTTTGAGGTACAGGCCGATCATGTCGTCCGTATCGATATTAGCCAGATAATTATCTTCCAGGGCGGCTTCGCTCTGGCTGGCATCCTCGCTTTCTTCTTCCTCTTCTTCGGTAGCCAGTTCTTTATCGCTGGGCTCTATGGTGGTCTCATCATCTACATAAGGGATACCAGCGTTTAGCAGCGCGGCAAAAGCTTCTTCCAATTGCGAAACTTCGCGTTCGGCCTCGGGGAAGAAATTCAGGATGTCATCAATCGTGACGTAGTTCTTTTCGCGGCCAAGCTCAATCAGGCGAGCAATTGGAGAAAAACTTCCATCCGCTTTGTCCGCCATGTTATCCAACATTTTTTCGTCTAAAACTTTCATTGCCGTCAAAATAAATACCTCTTACACATTACAAATTTGGCCAAGTGAATTAGGCAGGCTCATATAGAGCTCTTGACTAATTATTTTCTTACTACATGTGGTCGCGTTCATGGCGACTTGCTCCACGAAATCAACTGCAAGTTCTATGCTCACCGCCCTCTTTGGCTATGTGAAGGGCTAGTGAATTCCTACCAGGCCCACAAATGCACTTCTTTAAGATTCCGTGCTAGTAGAATACATTTTTTTAGGATTAAATGCAACACCTGAATAGGTTTTTAATGAACCTGCAAGGGATTTCTTATGGGATTCTGACAAGAAATCCACCAGACATGATAAGTGGCTTCTCAATGTGAGAAGCCACTTAGTTTCAATCGCAAAGTCCGGTCAAACTATGGGCTTTGAGTGGCTTCAAGCTCTGGCGTCGGCTCCAAAATTGGGGGCATATGCAATAAGTTAAGCAAACTATCCACAGGACCATTGCCTACAGCAACAGGATCATCGGAACCAGCTTGTAAGTAGTAACCCGTTCCAGTTGGTGTAGTTGCGCCAACCAGAATCTCCAGTTCTTCACCATCCTCCAGGGTAAGGGAGATGATGTAATCCGGTGTATCCAGCCCTATCTGCCCAAGGGCAGGCACGGTTTCAAAGGCCGTCAGTACGCGCATATTACTCACCTGCGCTACGGCCGTTTCGATCTGGGTCGTGTTGGTCAACTCAACAGGGGTTTCCGGATCAAGTATCTGCCAGCCACCTGGGTCATCACGCTCCATACTTGTGCTTTCGTTTGTCTGCAGCTTCAGTATCCTTATTGCCACCACATCAGCTGGCGCGATCCCAAGGAACGATGCGAGGGTGGGCTGAGGCGTGAAAGCGGGCGTGTCATCATCAGGTGCGGGGGGATTGGCACGCACATAAAGCGCCACACCTCCTAGCACAATAAATACCGCCAAGGCGATCCAAGTATTACGACGCATTTATCATTACCCTCTTTGACGACGACGCCACCAAACCACAACACCGACAACAATCATGCTCCCAGGAATCAGGCATATCGAGAAGAATTGAATTGTGCGCAAGACTGTTGGCTGTGGGGGGGGCAAGAAGCGCGCCGTAGGCGTATTGGGATTCAAATCAATGAGATTTTCCTGTTCAGAAGCCCAGTCGATAGCATTTACCAATAGATTGCCATTACTCTGAAAAGTAAAGTTGTCATCACGTGCAAAATCAGAATCACCGATCACAACAATGCGGGCATCCGTATCAAAGGATTCAGCCACTACCATTAAGGCCGGACCAATCAGTTCCGTCGCTTCATCAGGTTCGAATGGCGTATTTCCAGTTTCGTCAAGCAAGGCTTCGAAATCGGTTTCTCCATAAGCAGCGTTAGGGTCTGAAAATACGATTGGTTGTTGGCTGATCCCCGTAACTTCACCACTCACTTCCACACTGCGAGCAATCGGGAAGGCAGGAACAGCAGATAATGTCTCAACAATGGGGTGCTGGGTAAACCCATAAGCATAAGTAACACTGATGGATTGGTTACCGCCGCTATAGTCAAGGACGAGGTCATTCACAAGAGTGATGCCCCAAGCCTCTTCCAGGTAGGCCGCCAAAGTATCGTTTTCTCCATCCAGGCCATCCAAGAATAAAGTGGGGTCTTCCATAAACACAGCGGCCCCGCCGTTTTGAAGGAATTCATCAATAAGCTCGATTTCGCTATCTACGAGGGGAACTTGTGGTCCTGCAATTACTAGTAAGTCCGCATCTTCTGGCATAGCATTGCCGGAGAGCAAGTTTACTTCACCAACCGAATAGTTACGGGTCTCCAATATTCCTGCCAACTGTGCCATGGCTCGCCCATCCTGTCCACTGATGCTGGCCTCGCCGTGTCCGATCAGGAAATAAACATTGCGTTCCCCGCTCATCAAACGGACGAGCGCTTCGGTAATCGCTACTTCAGACGGGAAGTCGATCACTTCCTGGTTATCACCCATTGTCAAGGCAAGTTGGCGAGATTGCGTAACACCAGCCGCATTGGCCACAAAAGGATCTACTTCAGGATCAACGATCTCGTAATCAAAGTTGCCATTTGATGCTTCACGAAACTGTTCGAGAATTTCTATTGCTGATGCAGAGTCAGTGCGTTGTTCATAAAAGGCCCTGACGGCAACCGGTTCCGGTAAGGATTGCAAAACTTCGATGGTTGAATCCGAAAGGCTATTCAAACGATCTTCTGTCAAATCCCAGCGTTGGTTGTAGGTATAGGCTAAATAATTGACCACCACAACTATGCCCAATCCCGCTATCAAAATCACAAGCGCGTTACTTCCATAACGTGCCTGGCGACCAGAAAAGAATTCACGCGTTCTATCAGGGTCTAGCAAGACGAATGCAGCAAGACCAATAACAACAGCAGCCAGGCTCAACTGCAAGTAAATGTCAAAATCCCTGCGTAGGAAATATAAAATGCCAGCAGCAAGTGCCGCCAAGATGGCAATATAAATTCCAACGGAAGCGTAACGACGCCATTCAGGTTTCATTATCGCCACCTCTTTGTTTCGAGCGACACGGACGCCACTAACAAACCGACGACAACCACACTCAGGAAGTAAACCAGATCTATCAATTCGATCACACCGCGGGCCATTGAATTATTGTAGTGCCCGCCAAAGTCAAGATATCGCCAAATGGCCGCAAATTGTGGCGAGCTCAGTTGAGCCGGGATAGCGATGAGCCACCATAAGACTAAATTGATACCCATGGCAGTAAAGAAGGCTGCCACCGTACTGGTGAATAGAGAAGATATAGCCACCCCCAAAGCAATGAAGGCCATAGAAACCAATAATATGCCGAGGTAACCACTGAGCATCATTAGCTGGTCAATACCCGGCTCAACAAGATTGTTAAGAATGATCGGGAAGACCAGGGTGATTAGAATAATCGTGCCAATAAATAATGTAGCTCCTAACCATTTGCCCACAGCCAGCTCCCAGTCGCGGACGGGGGCAGTTTGCAACAATTCGATCGTCCCCTCCCGGTTCTCCTCTGAGATCAGGCGCATGGTGATGGCAGGAATGGCAAAGACTAGCATGAAGGCCAGAGGCCCATGCACGATGGCATTGACACTTGGTGGAGATTGCCCACCGCCAAGAGCAACATCATTTACTGCAATCGTAAAGATGAGGCCCAAAACGAGCAAAATGAAGCCCATAATGACGTAAGCAATCGGTGTATTAAAGTACAGTTTATATTCGCGTGAAGCGATAGTCCAAATATTCTTCATTCTGCTTCCTCCCCTTCAAAATCATCATCCAAATCGGGTGGGGCTGGATCTTCCCGAGTGATTTCAAGGAAGATATCTTCTAAGCTCATACCCAGCGGGCGCATTTCCAAGAGGTCGTACTTCTTCTTTATGACCTGCCGAGCCACATCGGGACGTACATCTTTGCCAGCTTCGGTCTCAAACTCAACCACTCCTGCACTGGTTACACTGGCACTGATGACTCCCTTTACACCAGAAATCACCTTATCCAGACCATCTTCATCACCGGCAACTTGAATAGCGACACGTTGCGAACCTGCCAGACGTGATTGCAAATTCTGGGGCGTATCTTCCGCCACAATGTGACCTTTATTGATGATCAGTACACGATCACAAATCTGTTGTGCTTCTGAAAGGATGTGAGTGGAGAGCATAACAGTACGCTCTTTGCCAATCTCCTGGATCAGGTTACGGACACCACGGATCTGTGATGGGTCAAGGCCAATCGTAGGCTCGTCCAGAATAAGTACTTCCGGTTCATGCACCAGGGCTTGAGCAAGGCCAATGCGTTGCCGCATACCTTTGGAAAGGGAACTGATGTAACTGTCCGTACGTTCTTCCATGCCCACAACTTCAATAATGTCGTAGATGCGATCCTCAGCATCTTCAACATTGTGTAGGTCTGCCATGTATTTGAGGTAGTCCCAGACGGTCATGTCATCGTATAAGGGGACATTTTCCGGCAAATAACCAACACGTCTTCGCACCTCGATAGACTCGTCCACTACATCGTAGCCGGCAACACTTGCTCGGCCGTTTGTAGGTGGCATGAAGCCGGTGAGGATGCGCATGGTCGTGGTCTTGCCTGCGCCATTAGGGCCAAGGAAACCGACGATCTCGCCTTTTTGGGCGCTGAAGCTCAAGTCTTCAATAGCGCGGCGAGGGCCGTAATCCTTGGTCAGTCCTTCGACTTGGATCATTGATTTTCTCTCTCCATGTGATTTATAAATCAGGGTTTTGCTGTGAAGGAAATCGTATCATCATGATATTTTATCTTGTCAAGCGCACAAGAAAAAGCCCAGCCGCCAGTTAGATTGTCACTGGAGCTGGCCTTGACAGAAACCCACGCTAAACTATACAAAACCTGCCCAATCAAGTCAAGCTAATTTGGGAACTCTTAGCGAGGCTTAATCCATACATTTGTCTGGAGCATCGTGCAGAAAACACAAAAGGCCGCAGCCAATTACTGCGGTCTTTTGAAAAGGTGGAGAGGAGAAGAAACGTATGAGGAGGCAGAACTCCAAAATAATAACTAATTGCGACGACTGGACTCTGCTGTCGCAGGAGCTAGAGCATATACAGCCGCCCCGCTAATGAGGGCCACCAAACCTAGAGCTGTTAGAATTCCGAACATCCAAACGATCCAAATGAACATGATGACTTCCTTTCGAACCTGAACTACATGTCTTGTAAAGCTTAAATGTGGCCTGATAGAAAAGCATTACATGATAGAACTCTAAACTTTCAGGACGTAAGATTTCTATTATTGCCCACAAGTACACTTTCCTGTAAGATGGAGCAACCTTGAATATCGACACAAAAAAACCAATATGCCTTTTCAACGACTACACGCCGAATCCATCATCCCGCAAATTGAAACGCTTGCTGTTCGTATCGAGGAGCGTTTCCCAGAACGCAACCTGGCGAAAGTTTGCAGACGTTTTAATGAAGTAGCCCAAGAAACACAAGAACAACTCGAGTGGATCGGGAAGCCTATCCTCTCTGTGCGTATTGCGGTGGGGGCGCTGATCACTTCCTTATTAGGCTTAATGATTTGGGCCATGTTTTCACTGGATTTGGGAGCGGGCGATGTGACCATTGCCGATCTGATCGCCCTAATCGATTCTGGCATTAACGACCTGGTCTTCATCAGCGCGGGCATCTTTTTCCTGGTAAGCCTTGAAACACGCATCAAACGCAACCGCGGTCTCAAAGGGCTCAACAACTTGCGTGTACTGGCCCACGTGATCGACATGCACCAGCTCAACAAGGACCCCAACCGGGCCGTTGACCTGGTGCTCACTAAGAACGCTCTGCAGGGGCCAGACACAAAGTCGTCACCAAAACGCGAGTTGACAGCCTTTGAACTCACTCGCTATCTGGACTATTGCAGCGAGATGCTCTCACTGATCGCCAAAGTGGCGGCCCTCTACGCCCAGGAATTTGATGATTCGGTCGTGTTGGATACGGTTAATGAAATCGAGAACTTGACCAATGCGCTTAGCCGTAAGATCTGGCAGAAGATCATGATCGTCCACGAAATGGTTGAGCATGAACCTGCAATTATAAGCAATTTAGAGAATACGTCAGCGGTATAATCTGGCCGAAATCATCACATTGAACCTTTCGTTGGAGGAAGTTAGATGACCCTTTTTGGATTAGCGTTATTTGCCGTACTCACTCTTCTCTTGTGGTGGGCGCTCCAGAACCAGCTCGAAGCAGGAGAGCCGATTGTGGCACATGCCCACGAAGAACATGCCGAACCCGCGGTTCCTAAAGCAGTAGATGACCTGACCAAGATCGAAGGTATTGGACCCAAGATCTCTGAGTTACTCAAAAACGATGACATCTCAAGCTTTGCAGACCTGGCTGCTGCTGAAGAACCTCGCCTGCAAAAGATCCTGGATGATGCCGGCTCTCGTTACCAGATGCACGAGCCAGATACCTGGCCCGAACAAGCCCAGTTAGCCGCCAACGGCAAGTGGGATGAACTGGAAAAATTGCAGGAAGAGTTGCAAGGCGGGCGCGAGGACTAAGTTGTGTTTAAAGAATTCAAAGAATTTGCCTTACGAGGTAACGCCATTGATATGGCTGTAGGCATCATCATTGGCGGCGCTTTTGGAACCGTGGTTAATTCGCTGGTCAATGACATCATCATGCCGCCGATCGGCGTACTGTTGGGTGGGGTTGATTTTTCCAATCTCAGCATCGTGCTGAACGAAGAAAGCGCGATCAATTACGGCTTGTTCATCAACGCTTTTATAAGTTTGATGATCATTGCCTTCTCCGTGTTTCTTCTGGTGCGTGGCATCAACAGCCTACGACGCCAGGAGGAAGAGGCTCCAGAGCCCACCACCAAAGAATGCCCCTTCTGTTTCACTTCAATATCCATTAAAGCCACACGTTGTCCCCATTGCACCTCTGAGTTGAGCTAAATATAAAGAAAGGGCGACCAGATGGTCGCCCTCAACCAGCATGGGTCGGAAACTTTTTTTCACGCTAATCCTTTCGATACATTTATTGGCTTGCAGCGTGCTAGAAGCCGAGGCGACGAATACGCCCACAGGCACTCCAACAATAGTTCCACCTTTAGAAACCCACTAGTTCAAGCCAGAGGATGTCCTCATTTCATACAATGATTGGAACGGCGACGGGCCTTTTGATCCAGCACGCCCTCCGGTGAAGTTTATTCTTTACGGGAATGGTCATCTAGTTATCTCCCATACCCAAAACCAATTACCATTAGAAAAGTACTTAGAGCGTCAAGAAGTTTGCCAGATCCTCAACACAGTTGACGAAATAGGATTCTTGGGATGCTCGCCAAATGATCTCCCACCAGCGGCTGGTCTCCCGAGTACATCAATAGAAGTAAATAGCTGGGAAACCGCACAACTAAATTCCATCAATTTAGGTTTTGCTTTTCATTGTCTTGGAGATAATCCACCCGATAGCTGCCAATATATTGAGCCATTCTTTTTCCAAATTCCCAATACCGCAAAGAGAATGTTTGACTTCTTGACTTCTCATCAAACAGAGGGAATGAGTGAATATTCAAGTCAAGAGTTATTAATTTGGTTTGACAAACCAATCCCAACCGCAGAGGAGTTTACGTGGCCGCTGGATGATCCTTCCCTTCTTTCATTATCCCAGCAACGGTCATGTAATAGCAAACATGTGCCTATTGCATTAGCCTCAAACTTTTACGAGCTATTCATTGAGAATCAGATATTCTCATATTTAGGTTTTTCATACACTGAGAAAAGTATACGAACCTCTATTTTATATCGCCCTCTTTGGCCATATGAATATTTGGACGATGATTGTGATGTTAGTGCGACACACGGAGTTTATGATCCCCAGATACCAAACCTACCAGAAACGATTACCTGCACGCCTGAAGATGGACTATTTCAGATTCCGTAAACTAAGTCTCTCCCTGCTATTTATCCCAATCTACGCGCCGCAACCACATTCTCCCCTTCGATTAACATGGTAGTGGCGTGATGGTAGCTGGGCGTCATACTCAGTCTATCATCCGATGGTTCAACGACGGCCATGGAGAGATAGATTTGGCGTTCGTTGGCATCCACCAGGAAGCCAACTACTTTAGTGAGTTCTTCTTGTGGGGTACGGTAAGTGACTTCTACGATTTTCATGGCATCTTCCTTAGAACTCATTTATCGTAGCAGAGTCCAGCAATAATTCCAGAAAATTGGCGTAAAAATCAGTTGCTTTGCTCTTGTTGGCGTTTGTACTGCCAAATGACGATTCCCAACCATAAAATGGCCAGGGGTAAGCCTACATATGGGATATATACAGAGATCAGAACTAGTATCACAAAAAAGGCCACGATCACGCGTCCCTTGATTGCTGTGCTTAGTTCCATCAGGTTATCCTTTCCTAATCAGGGAACGTAAACTGTAAAATTGTCGAACAATATCTCTGTGGTGTCCGCGTCGAAGGTGCTAGCGATCAAGCCCACGTCACCGGCAGCAATGTCATTATCAAATACTTCTGCCACCGGCTGCTGGTTCACATACAAGCGTAAGGCACCGCCAATACACTCAGCTCGTAGGCGATTGGTCGCATCAGGACTGGTCAGAATGGCTTCGCTGGGCAGGAAAGTCGCGCCCGTGAGTAAAGTAAGTTCACTGCCCTCGAAGCGTTTGCGAATAGCAAAAAAACCATCACTGCTGATCATCAGGGCGTAAAAATTATCTTCGTCCTGATGTTTGCAGATCAGCCCTAAGGCATTATCCGCCTCACCTCCTGCCAGGCGTGCATCCACTTCAACCACCACATCCTCATAATTCAAGTAAGGTTTTGCCCAATAACGTGTACGCGGCATATCGATGAAAATCCGGTAGCCGTCATCTTGGTAGTGGGTATTCTCAAGGCGGTCCCAACCACTATCAACGTCCGTGAAATCATCAAAGAAGCTAAGTTCAAGTGTGTCTAAAGCCAGAGGAGGTGCAGGCGTAGGAGGCGGCCCAGGCGTGGCAGTGAGAACTGGCGTTGGCGTAGGTGTTATAGTGAAAGTGGTAGTAGGTTGCTGGGTATCAGTAGCTGTCGGCAATGGGGTTGAGGAAGGCACTAATGTAGAAGTCGCTAAGAAACCCAATGGCATATTGCAGCCCAGGGCAAAAATCGATAATGGTAATAACCACACAAGTCCTCTAAATATATTGCGCATACCTGCCTCCCAATCTAATCTCAATTAGTAAATTGTATCTTATCTACTGACTTATAATTGAATATATAAGCTCCCCAAAGTGAGGAATGCATGGTCCAAGATCAAAACAAATCGACAAATGATGTAATCGACGAGAATGAAAAACCAGCCCCCGAAGAACAACTGGTTCAAACCCATCACAGCATCACTATTGATGGGAAAGAGATCAAATACACGGCTACTGCCGGGACCATCATCTTAAAAGAGGAAGATGACCAGAAAGCGGAAACCAAAGCTAAGGCTTCTGTATTTTATGTAGCGTACACATTGGATGGGGTTAAGGATATCTCTTCACGCCCAATCACTTTTTCCTTTAATGGAGGCCCCGGCTCTTCATCCGTGTGGCTACACTTGGGGGTACTAGGACCTCGCCGCGTCAAAATGCTGGAGGATGGACAAGCCCCACCCCCACCCTACGAATTGGTGGACAATGAGTTTTCACTTTTAGATTCAACAGACCTGGTCTTCATTGACCCAGTCAGCACCGGCTTCAGTCGTAGCGTGCCTGGTGAAGAAGCCAAACAATTCCACGGTTTCCAGAAAGATATCGAATACATCAGTGAGTTCATCCGCGTATTTACGACGCGGCAGAAACGCTGGACTTCCCCGAAGTTCCTCATTGGTGAAAGCTACGGCACAACCCGCGCCGCCGGTTTGGCTGGCTACCTACAAGCGCGACATGGCTTTTACCTCAATGGGATCATGCTGATCTCATCGATCCTCAATTTTGGTACCGCCCGATTTGATGTTGGCAATGACCTGCCGTACGTTCTCTTCTTGCCTACATATACTGCTACCGCCTGGTACCACAAGCAGCTCAACGATGATCTGCAAAGCGACCTGAGGAGCACCCTCGATGAGGTTGAGGCTTTTGCCAATAACGAATACGTACTCGCCCTGATGCAGGGAGACGATCTGCCAAGTAAAGAGCGGGATGAGATCGTCAAGAAGCTGACCCGCTATACTGGCCTTTCCCCCGATTACATCGAGCGCAGCAATCTGCGCATTGACATCATGCGCTTCACAAAAGAATTGCGTCGTGAGGACCGCCTCACTGTAGGCCGCCTGGACACGCGTTTTACAGCCGTTGATAAAGATGCTGCCGGGGAGACTTTTGAGTTCGATCCCAGCTATGCAGTCATCCAGGGGCCTTTCACAGCCACGCTTAACGATTATTTACGGGCTGAACTGGAATATGAGAATGACCTGCCCTATGAGATCCTGACCAGCCGTGTGCAGCCCTGGGATTACACCAGTCACCAGAACCAGTACCTCAATGTAGGCGAAACCTTACGACAGGCGATAAGCTACAACCCGGCGTTAAAAGTATTCGTTGCCAATGGATATTACGATCTCGCAACGCCCTACTTTGCCACTGAGTACACATTTAAGCATTTACAGTTTGAGGAACATTTACGCGACAATGTCAGTATGGAATACTACGAAGCGGGGCATATGATGTACATCCACCAGGAATCAATGGCCCAGTTAAAGACGCACTTGAAAGACTTCCTCCAGAATTCGATTCAAAGTGCATAATAAAGGTTCTTTTATAGCAAAAAGGGACTGCACTATATGCAGTCCCTTTTTTGTTTAGCGTCTTTGCGAGCTATGCAAACACAACCTTGTTAGGGTCATTGGGGTCTATTTTGACGGCGACCACATTGCCCGGCTGTACCTGTGGAATTTGCAGCATAGAAACGATCATAGCCGTATCCACTTCATAGGCTTCACCATCCTGTGGCGTCACCATCATTTTTAGTTGTACACGTGGATTGTTGTTGACCAGCATCCCGGTGTCCTGCAAAGCCAGGATCTCTGCCGTGCCATCCAGGCCGGTTGCGCGCAGGTTCATAATGTTCTGGTTACGATTGCGGACCATTCGAAAAACGAAGAAAATGATCCCAAATGTGAATACGAGAGACAAGACAGTGATACATAAGCCAACAAGGACAGTAACCGCCGTACCAGCCCCAAATAATGTCCAAAACTCTTCCATGATGTCACTCCTCAAGTGATCTAATGAATTGAATAACTAATTGTCTAGTGCTATCTCGTACTTGACGACCTTGGTACGTGCTGCCACGTATAAGTCCCCTTCATCATCAATGGCCAGGCCGAAAGTAGACCCAAGCACAGAGATTCGATTGAGGAACTGTCCGCCATAGTCAAATATCTGGATGCCCCAGGAGTCGCTCACGTATATGCGCCCCTGCCCATCAACAACGATACCGCCGGGGGCGCGTAATTGGCCGGGGTCATCACCTTCAGAACTGATGCGTGTGATGAATTGACCATCCGGGCCGAACTTGAATACGGTTCCACCAAAGACCGGTACCACATAGACATTGCCAACGCCATCTACTGCGATGTCGCGAATATTGTCATTATCAATATTCTCAGTGATAGCCGCCTCAGCAAACTGGCCCACAACCCCATCACTTCCAAACCATAGCAGAGAGGCATCATCACCATCATGCACAGCCACTAGGCCGTTGTCTGCCCCGACCGCAAGCGGCCCAAAGCGTCCAGTAAAGAAATCATTCGCAGCATCGTAGGTCAGGGTGTTCAGCAATTCGCCCGTCATACCGTCATGCACAGTTAGTCCAGCCGTCTGGTTAATATAAAGCAAGCCATCACGCGAGGCAGCGATGGCATCCAACGGGCCATCGTCGATCCTGTTCCACAAAGTGATGAACTCCCCTTCTGGCGAAAAGACCTGCACACGAGAGGAACCAAACTCCGCGACATAGATACGGCCTTCGCCATCAACGGATACAAAACGCGCATCCGTGAACTGTCCCGAGCCTATACCTTCGCTGCCAAACTCAAGAACTTGCGCACCAGCTGCGATACCTGCGGAACTCAAGATGTTTTGGGCAAAGGGATTGGGAATAGCAAAGAACAGAATACCGCCCACCAGCAACAGGATACCCAATGGAAGCACTATCGATACAAGTAAAGTCCCACAGCTCACGGCGGCTGTCGCAGCCGTGGCCCCTTTGGCGATCTTCATGCTGGATTCCGGATTCCAGCCAGTACCCTGTACACTAAGGACGGCGGGAGCACGCAGGTTGATACCATTTACCTCAATGGAACGGCCTTCTGCCAGGCGGATAATGGTAGCCTCTTCCATGGCTTCACTGCCAAAGACCTCTGCAAAGGTCTGCATGGCTGCATCCATGTCACCACCGCGTGCTAAGGTGGCGATACGGTGCAACTCGGCCGATTGGCGTGTGAGGGTATTAAATTGGGGTGCAGGTTTTTCTTTGGGGGTTTTGCGCAGAGCTTCAGGCGCAACGATGTTTGAACGGCAATAGTCACAGGTGATGACATTGTCGCCATCGAGGTCGGCCTCTAAATGGCCTCCGCAATTAGGGCATTTCAGGGTTTGGATGTCCGTCATGGACACTCTCCTCTTCTCTCTCTATTTACATCCAAATAACGTATTTAGTTGTGATTTTGTTACAGCATTATAGAGCAAAGTCAAGCAAATCAACTCCGGTATTTATACTGAGCGCGTAAGCCCTCCGTCCACCCGCAGATTCTGGCCCGTGATATAGCTGGAGGCATCCGAAACCAGAAAGGTTACGGTTGAGGCGATTTCATTCACCGATGCATATCGCCCCATAGGAATACGTTTGAGATTTTCATCGCTCGCCGGATAACTATCGGCAAAGCCGGGCAGCACGTTGTTCATGCGGATACCTTCTCTGGCATATTGATCTGAATAGAGTTTCGTGAAACTCCCCAGCGCGGCCCGCAAGCTGCTGGACACTGGGAACCCGGGATCCGGTTCAAAGGCCGCAAAAGTGGAAATATTGACGATGGAACCACTGCCCTGGTTCTGCATGATAGGAGTCACGAGTCGCGCCATACGCACCGCGTTGAGCAGCACGATATCCAGGCCAAGATGCCAGTCTTCATCGGGGATATTCAGCAAGGGGCCTTTGGGAGGATGGCCGGTGTTATTGACCACGGCGTCAACACGCCCGTAATTCTCCATGGTCATGTCGACCAACTTCTTTAGGTCGTCCGGGTTGGTCACAGAGCCAGTCAAGCCGATGCCGCCCAGTTCTTCTGCCAGTGTTTCTGCACCACCACTATTGGAGAAGAGGGCCAGCCTGTAATCCTTTGAGGCCAGTTCACGGGCGATGGCTGCCCCCATCCCCTTGCCTGCTGCAGTTACGATGGCGACCTTGTTCTCATCCATGGGGAGAATACTCCTGTTGTTTGGAATTGGAAAAAGATATTGTACAGGCTGTTAGCTGATTAAGGAAAAAGTCTTGACGAATAATCGTCAGGACTTTTTTATTTATTTGAGAGATGCTGGTCTTACGAACCAGCGGCATCTTCCGTGCGTCTACGGACGCGGTCGGCCATCACGCCCATCACCTGGAGGGCAAACATGGGTGTTTGTTGTACCAACCACAAGAAGCGATCTTTATTGATAGCCGCTACTTTCACATCCGTCTTGGCTCTGGCAGAAGCACTGCGCGGGGTTTGATCTAGAAGGGCCATCTCACCAAATATTTCACCCGCCACGAGAGTATCAAATTGGGCGTCTTCAAAATATAATTCGATCTCCCCTTCCAGCACAGCATACATGAGATCGCCAATACTGCCCTGCTCAAAAATGGTTTCACCGGCAGCATACTCACGTACATCATCTTCGTGGTTAAAGATATCAAACTTGGCCATCAGGTTACTCCTCGCTGGCTGGTATCTAACCAATCATAAACCAGTCAGTCTCCCCAGCAGTTAAGGTTTTGTTAAATTCACACGGTGGAAATTCTTTCCCCTCAAAATCCAAAGCGTTAGCTATTCAAGGTCATCGGGATTTTTGGCAGTTGACATGGCCATCAGGGTGCCGAATCCTGCGAAAGCTATGCCAAAGGCAAAAGTCATGCCTGTTGTGCCACCGATCACACCTAATAGGGCCCCTATCGTGAAGCCACAAGCGGCACAAAACAATGCCAATCCCCAGCGTGGTAGTAGGTCCATAGTCCTCTATGCATCCTCGTTGTCCTCCATCTGAGCCACATAAATTCTAGGTGCAAAGAGGGCTTTGAAACGAATCAACCACCTAACAAATTGGTAAGGCATAGAAGTTGCACAGAAAAGAAATATCAATACTCTAGGCCTTACGGGTCAGAAAGCTTTCCAAACCGTAGGGTAACTAGCTAGACAATTGTCCTAAAATAGATTCCCTGCAAAGCGACATAGATGTTAAAAACCATTCGCTTCAGATACTACGAAATCATGTCACCTACTCAAAGAATCACCGTTAGGCGCCAGGCGGCGCACTCAGGCATTGCCCTTGCATTAGGAGTTGTTCCGTGGAGCAAGCTGGGTAACTTGATCAACGAAAGCTATATACTCAACCCCACTACCAGCCTGCTATTACCCACCATTTGCGCATTGCTCGGGGGCCTTTTATGGTGGTACGTTTTAGAGCAGGGTACGCTGAAACACATCGTAGAACGTTTACAATCGTTGTAGTACAACATAATAAACCAGAGAACAAATACGGGACGGCCCATTGCTATGACCGTCCCGACACTTTTTAAGCGGAAGCCCCGACTTAACAGGCAAGAAAGCTAACCGAAGCGTTAGCGCAGAATCAACCATTTCGCTCTAGAATGAATACAAATAAAAAATCACCGGCTGGGCACATTATTTGCAACCCTCATGATTAACGCTCTAGCCAAAAAGGAGCAGGCCATGGCCAACCTCACTCATCGAAACAATCTTTATCAAGGCAACGTAGAACGTTACCGTCAAGAACAACGCGATATGGCCCAGGCGTGGACACTGACAGTGTTCAGCGCTTTGATCGCTCTCTTTGTAGCTGCTGCCTTTTTTACCAGCCTCATGTTGTAAGTTACGCAGACATCTGCGAGCTTTACTCTCCTCCTCTCTCTTCCTCCTTAGAAGAAGCCCGCTGCTTGGCGGGCTTCTTCGCGCTTATGGAACTGCCCCGGACCACCAACAGAAATGAAGGGCCAATCTAACGAAGGCGTAAAGTGAGTTGACCGCGATTATCGTTACAATCAAAGCATAGACATTTGTCACGGAGACCATGCTATGAAGCCTTTTACAACATCCCTCCCCAATCTGGATCAACTGAGTCTTTCAGAGAGTCCGGACTTCATCGAAGAATTCACCCGCGACGCCTTAATGCAACATGGCAGCAATCCGAACAGTGATCAAGCCCTGGTGATTGCATTACACCTTGCAAAGGCATACACAGCCCAGCAAAAACTAAAATCTGCGGAAAGAACTCTACGTGACGTACGTGCTCGCTTAGATGCAAGTTCACGCCAGGTGCAATTACGCTATCTCATCGAAGTAACGCGCTTCTTCCTGGCCAAAGACAACAAAGATGAGGCTCAAACACTTTGGAACAAGGCCAAAAAGCTATGTGTCCATATACACGATGAGTACGCCGAGGCCGAATTATCACAGTTAATTACAGCACTTTCCGCACCTCCTTTACCTGATAGAACTAAAGAACCCACGTTCCAGGTAGTTGCTGTAGTTTAATACGATTAAACCTACCCAAATAATCAATTCAAACCATGGGGCTATGTCGGGCATGTTTGCTTTGTGTTAAGATTCACATTCGAAATACTTGTTGAGTATTTGACAACTTGAGGAGAAAAAGATGAGTCTACGCAAACAAAAAATGTTGGCGGGGTGGGCCGTGTTATTACTGGCTGCCCTGGCTTGCAACATTACGGGAGAATCCCCAGAGGCCGTCGAGGCAGCCATCCAAACATTATCAGCCCAACAAACACTCACAGCCCAGGCAGCGCCGCCTGAAGCACCCCCACCAGAACAGCCGCAAGTGCAACCACCACCTGGGGAAGAGGCAACATTGACACCGTCTCCCTCACCAACAATAGCTCTGTCAGCCACAACTTCGATACCCATGGTATCGGTCAGCGTGAATACCAACTGTCGTTCCGGGCCAGGTGTGGGATATGCTTTGCTAGACTCGCTGGTTGTAGGCCAGCAAGTCCAGATCACACAACGAGCGCCGCAGGGTTTTAATTACGTGCTGATCAATCGGCCTAATGGCGGCGGTGAGTGTTGGTTGTGGTTGCAATATGCTACGATTACAGGTGATACCAGCAATCTGCCTGTCGCCACGCCACCACCTTCGCCCACACCAACCTTCACCCCAACTTTCACAGCAACCGTCACCATCACGCCTACACCGGCCCCCGGGACTATCAGTGGTATTGTCTACGACGATATCAATGGTAACAATACGCAGGATGGTGGTGAAAGTGGCTTCCCAGCGATTACGATCTTTGTGGGTCAAGGAGCCTGTGCATCAATAGGTCTCACTGGGGGCACCACTAATATAAACGGGCAATTTAGCTTCCCTGATATCCCTGCTGGGGAATACTGTGTGACAGTGGACTTATCACCAATCGTGTGTCCTACTTCGCCTTTAGAAAAGACCATAACAGTAACTGCAGGCAACACAACCAACGTTAGCTTCCCTTGTAACTAGATCGCCTGAATCCGAAAGCGCCCTCTTTACAGAGGGCGCTTTTTCTATTTAATAACTACTAGAAATTCAGGAAAAAGAAGATAACAACTCCTGCCACAGTGGCAATCAGGCCACTTAGCATAATCACGCTTTTGGAGATACCAATGCTCTCAAAGTTAAGGAAGCGCCCCGCGAGGCGCACCCCGAAACCAAAAACAAGCAGGATCAACCCAAGGATCTGACTGGTACTCATTCAGAGTCGCTCAGGGTGCGGGTAATGCGATGGCAGGCAAGTGTCTCGCCCTGGTCGGGGTCCAAATAATCATAAATTTCGGTAAAGCCTGCGGGGGTGAACTCGATCACGTATGTATCCACCCAACCATTTTCAAAAGTTTTCTCATGGCGATATAGATTGGTGTCAATATTGGTATAGGTCCGCGACTCTCCATTGCCTATATCACTGACCAATACCTCCCCGTCACTGAAACTCAGTAAGAATTGCACAATTTCGTCATTACTATCATCGTTGCAGATGTTCTCCGCTTCAACGAATTGCAGGTAAACATGATCACCGGAGTTGGCACATTCTTCAGGGGATAGTTCGGCACCACAATCACTGCCAAGTTCAACCACTTCTGGCTCGATCTCTACGGGCGTGGAGACAACGGTCTCAGGTGTGGGCAACTCAACAGGCTGCTCCTCTGCTGGAGGCGGGGAAGCACAGCCTGCCAATATGAGCAATGTTAAAATCAAGGCCCTATGAATTTGTTTGTTCATTATTATTGCATCTCCAAGTTTATGTGTTCCATCCCAGCACGACACACTCTACGAACTCTTCTAGTGTGCATACTATAATAGATGAAATCTTCAAAGCAAAGGTATTCGTTCATCAATTTCTAGAGAGCAGCATGCCAATTAAAACCAAAGAACTTACACCTCCCACCGGTCTTGGACGCATCTTGTTCCGATTACCTATTTGGCTCTATCGCCTGGGTCTGGGCGGTTTGCTCGGAAAGCGTTTCGTTTTAGTCAATCACATGGGGCGCAAGAGCGGCAAAGAGCGCCAGGCCGTGCTTGAAGTGGTGGACTACGATAATGAGAGCCAACGCGTAGTTGTTACAGCGGCCTTTGGTGAAAAGACGGCCTGGTATCAAAACCTGATGAGCCAACCGGATACCACGATCCAAATAGGCTGGCAAAAGTTGCAAGTCACATCCAAACAATTACAAGCACAGGAAAGCGGCGAAATACTATTGGACTTCGCCAAGAAAAACCCAGGTGAAGCGCGCTTTGTAAATTTATTAGGCTACGAAGTGGATGGAAGTGATGAAGATTGGCGCGCTGTGGGGGAAGACTTGATCATGGTAGGCTTTACACCACTCTAAGATAGATACAGATTAAACCTTTTGGCCCCAGAAGATAGAGCGTGTAGAGGCTGGCGTGTAGGGATTACTAGAGCGATCCCCATAGTGACCTCTGATTTCAAATCCATATTTACCCAACCAGGACTGAACTTCCAAAGTACTGACCGGATGAGTCTGGCGAACATATTCCTCATGAACTAAATCACCCGTTGGAAAAACGATCTTTGTACGCCGTAATTCTTTGATCAAGCGCATTGGAGCATCATGCCAAAGCGGTTCCGATGTACTCATAATCACTGTGCCGTCTTCGCAAGTTCCTGTTGGGAAACTGCTTCTGATTCCCGGCTTATACCAGGACGGGTCAAGGTCACCTTCCATATGGTTGTTATCAACGTAAATGTAACCACCAGGGAGCACTGCCTTGGAAGCAAGGTCGATACATCGTTCTTGCTCCTCAGCTGTACCGAATTCATAGAAACAATTCCCTCCAAGGATGACAAGGTCAAAACCTCCAGGCCAATCAGAATTCATCACATCTGCTTGTATCAAGTCTATGCGGTGTGGTATCTCAACTGATAGTTCCTTGATTTTTACTCGAGCGCGATCAAGCATGGGTCTAGACTGGTCAATGCCAACCACTCGATGGCCTGCTTGAGCTAAAGGAATACAAATTCGGCCAGTTCCGCAAAATGGCTCGAGAATATAAAATTTCTTCTTGTCCCCCATCAAGGTCCGGATGAGTCCAACATCATCCATATAATTTTCAATCTGATCGTAGAGTTCAGCGATATGAGGATCAAAAGAATACATATCGGTCACTAAAGGAATAATAAATGATGATTAGTCTGCTAAATGACAGATGTCAGTTTACATCAAAGGCGCGTGCAAAGCCAGATAATTACCAGCCATCGCTAAGGTAATGGCACAGGCTATGATCAAAGCCAGAAAGATGTAAACTGAAGCATATTTCATGATCGCATTAAGCTTACTGTCAAATACGATCTGTGAATTTACAGTCTTGTCAGAGCGACCTACCTAAATGAAATGATAAGTGCCCATCTCAATCTTCCGCGCCAGCTTCCCTCAATATCTCCTCAAAACGGCTTGCTTCTTCTACGTCAGGAAAGTGCCAGTGAGACCACCAGATTTCTTTTGCCTGGATAGCATGCTTAGCCAAGACATCGCGTATCCATTGCGCTTGTTCTGGGTATTCAGGTCTGCCCTCTGCACCGCGTGCTGGCAATTCGGGGATATGTAGAAAGATATCCCCTGACTTGCCAACATAATCCAGTGGGCCAATGGTGAAGCTATAAGATTGGGTATAGGATTTTTCCCCAACAGTCAGTGTAGACAATGTCCAGGTACGAGAATTTTTTGAGCGTTTGGACACAGGCAAAATGGGCTAACTGCGAGTCATAACATTACCAGAGGAGTCACGCAAGACATTCTCCACCGGGTCGTAGATCAGTTGCAGCGAAAAATCCATTTCATCACTACTACCATCACACAGCCCTGTGCCGGTGAGGTTTATGGTATTGGTATCGGCTAATTCCACAGTGCCACTTGCACGATAAGCACTGCCCCCACAATTATCTGAGCTGTCTTCAGCGTAACGGAAAATAAAACCACCTTCAGGCGGCAGGAACACATCCATGAATACACCATCTCTGAACCAGGATCCTTCAAAAAGACTTTCCGGGCTTGCAGTGGCGGTCAATTCGATGGAAGATGGAGCCTGATCGATGGGACTATTCGGTGCAACTGAGTTACGACCGCAAGCAACCAGACCCAAGACTAAAAGAGCAATCATTAAGGTTTTCCGAAGCATAGCATCATCCTGTTATTTTTTATTTCATTTTCCCCATAGTCTATCAGGTCGATTACTAATTCAATGATACTAGCACCCTACAGATTCGTTACCTGAAGGTCATTTAGTAAATTCCCTGGACTAACTTTCCACCCACTCTTCAGTCACATCCAAAGCGTTAAAGTAGTGCTGACGGCGTTGTTGGCGGGCCTCCGCATCCGGCAAATGCTCCTCGTGGAAAATAATGCTGGTCCTATCCTTGCGGGCCATTACACGCACCTGAATAGTGGAGGGGCGCGACCAGCCACCGGGCTGGTAGGTCATACGCAGATGAGAATTGGGTTTGAATACGCGGATTTCCCCATAACTGCCATCTGCTAATGAGTAATCCTGCCCGACTTCAAAGATTAGCTCTTCTGGCTCGCCCAACCAGGCTAAGACGCCGTCTTGTGAAATCAGCCACTCCCAGGCTTCCTCAAGCCCAACGTCAAGTGTGCGGCGGGCACCGATCTGCCAGCCGACATCACGGGTTAATCCTACAGGTTTTTCCTGGGTTTCTGGCATAACACTCCTCCAAATACAATCGTAGAACATTTGTATTATATTGGGTGGAGGATACAAAGTCAAGGAGTGTCCCAATACGAAGCTAGCAGGTCCCTAGCTTGTAGTTCTAACTCTGCAGGAAGACCTAGCTCGATAGCCATATTAATGTCATCAAAGATCGGTTCGTACGCTTGGGTCAGTTGCATAACCCAGGCTTGATTCTGCTCAACCGCGGCCGCCTGATACTCAACAATTGCATTTTCATATTCCCTAAATTCATCCTCAGCATCAACTTGCAAAGCCGCAATTTCATTTTGATATTCCTGGAGTTGCTCCAAATAAGCAGCTACGGCTTCTGAATCACTTTGATCTACAGGTTCCGGAGGAGGATCTGGAATTTCCGGGTCAGGTGGTTTGGTAGGTGGAACTAGAGCAGGTGGTTCAACTATTAAAGTTTGATGTAGCGCATAAGCACGATAGTAGTAGGCTTCGGCATGCTTGAGGTTTTCAAACACAGCATCATCAAAATGCTGATGGGCTTCTTCAAAGTTCCCCTGCTCAATAGCAGCCAATCCCATCTGGTAGGGACTGTCAGGATCATTTTCTCCAGACAATCCAGGTAAAGAACATGCTATGCTGGCAAACAGCAATATTGTGGTTAGTCCAAAAATAGGTTGAAATCGTTGAAACATTTTTATGACCTCCTCAAATTATTATCATCGGATTTTAGGCCGGGTTCCATCCTGTGTATTCTGCCCACATCTCCATGGCCTCGTGGATGATATCGAAAACCGGCTCTTTGACGGCATAGTAGACATCTTTATCATGGGGGTGTAAACGCGCCAACTCTTCTTTGACTTTAGCATATCCATCACGAGAGATTGGGTGCGCGCGCAGAAAATCGCGAAACAGTAAAGCATAACGTTGGTTGGGCCTCCCCCACTCACGCAGGTGGATATTAGCTGGTCGTTCATCATCAGGGGTAACAAAGACCAACTTACGCCAGTCACCCGGATCAGGATTCTCCCCACGCGGTGTGTCTTCAAGCCCCGGTTTGTGGATGTATCCGTGGTTGGTGAGACTTTCGATCAGCTCCGGCGTAAGCGCGCCTACACTGATCTGGATATCAATGCGATCTTTGGCTGCCAGACCGGGCACAGCCGTAGAACCGATATGATCGATACGCAGGGCCAGTTCGCCCAGCGCGTTTTTTAGGGCGGCTGCCAGGCGCTCATACTCAGCAGGCCAATCGGGCTTGTAGGGGACAATCTTGATCTCGGGCATTATTTATTGCTCATGCCATCTCAATAGCTAATGCAGTCCTAAAGACTAACTACTCAGGATTCTGGAAGAAGATGGTAGCCAGGTCTCTGCGAATTGGATCGCGGCGGATGACGTACCAACGTTTATTTTCAGTCTGCCCGAACTCAACAAATTCGGTGAAACGCCTGAGTTCTGGCAGGCGCGGTTGATTATGAATGCGGGCCTCATCAAATGGGAACAAGGCCTCATAGAAGAGCGTGCCGATCTGGGATGCCGGCCCGTTCTCTATCAGGTGCTGACAAAGTTGTTCCCAGGGCTCTTCATTTGCATCATCACGCAGGTCGACGAAAAGCTTGGACTTCATGAACCTGGGTATGGATTCCTCATGTCCACCATGTCTTAATATTGCAATGAATTTGTCAGAGGCACCGCTATAGATCTCTGATGTGATTAGTGAGATTTCCATGCCCACGCCGCGCACGCGGTTGTTGGCCTTGCGCGCATACTCCGGCGTACAAATCAGCAAGACGAAGTCAGAAGTTTCTACAGCTAATTCGGCAAATTGGTGAATGTCAAGGCCGGGCTTCAAATCGTTCTGATCCAAAACTACATCAAGCCCCCGGCGAGAGAGGTCCTGAGCAATATCACTGACCCAGGCTTTATGTGCATCATCATCATGAGAATAGCTGAAGAACACGCGTGTCATATTCTATTTCTTTCCTCTGAGCAGTTTTTAGACGAGAACTGAATCTCGGCCTTAATAACTCCACTTTTATCTATTATAAACTTAGATGGCGACAAGATAGTGAAGCAGTTGCTCATTCGCAAAAGACGAGGATGGCTTAGGCCATCCTCGTCAGGATAAGTAAGCGATGAGATCTACTCTAGGGAAACCAGATAAAGCTTTACTGCTCCTGCTGCCTACGTACAGTAACCGACTCCCCACCAATACCCCAATTGTCTGTATCAACTTCTTCAATGAACACAGTTGTTGTGGCTGGGTTTTTCCCCAGGACTCTAACCAGCAGATCAGTGACCCCTTTGATCAGCTCAGATTTTTGATCCGCGGTAGCCCCATCATTGGCAATCTTAATATTTACAAATGGCATGATTTCTCCTTCTTTTCTATAGTTTCTAATTGGGTTTTTCGCAATTATATACGACTGGGGATTCGTGCCCTACCTGGATCAACGCAGTGCATTCGTTTAGGGAATACCTGACATTTGCCTCTTAGGGCTCTGCTCGCAGGTAGGTACAATGTCAGTTAAAAATCAGTATATGAAAGGAACTTACATGGACAAGCAAACACTAATTGACAATCTCAATAAAGACTTGGCCGATGAACTTGGCGCCATCATCCAATACACGACCTACGCAGCCAAAGCCACCGGCCCCTATCGCCCACAATTGGCCGCTTTCTTCTTAGAAGAAGTTGCCGATGAGCAAATGCACGCCCTGTTCCTGGCGAACAAGATCGTGGCATTGGGCGGCGAACCAACCACCATCCCTGCAAAAGTACCTGCCGCCAAGAACAATCGTGAAATGCTGGAAGCAGTGCTGGCAGCTGAGATAGAGGCTGGCAAAAACTACACACAGCGCGCCCAGGAAGCCGAAGAATTCGGCGATAAGGGACTTGTGATCCAACTGGAAGATATGGTGCGTGATGAGATGGGCCATTCTGAAGAATCGGAGCGCATGTTGCGCGACTGGCCCGTATAAAGCTAACATTGATACTGGGTTTATAGCAACCTGAGAGCAAAAGCCATTCCTTTAGGGAGTGGCTTTTTTATACCTCACAACATCCTAAGTAATGGCGCCGCTCAAGGCTGGCTTTCTAAAGGAACGAAAATTGATAACAAAGCCACCGCTCTCCCCGTTATGTAGGTAGTTGACCTTATTTGGCCTATACACAATTAGAGAGGTTGTTATGTCCACTATCACGCAAAGACTATCAAACTACAATTTGATCCTGGTCTTTTTCATGATCCTGCTGGCGTTCTTGTTGCAATACAACACTGCTTTTGCTCAAGATAGTTGTAGCCTGCAAGCTTCCCTGGCAGCCGATGGTGACTATGCGAATAGCCGAGAAGCTGGTGAGGTCTTCCAAAAGAGTTGGAGCATACGCAACGAGGGCCGTTGCGATTGGCCGCGCGACCTCTCATTGGTGCTCGTGGGCGGTGATCGCATGAGTGGCCCCACTCGCATCCCCCTCAAGAGCGTGGGACCAGGCAAGGTGTTGGAGATCAACATTGACCTGCAGGCTCCCCAGAAAGTTGGGCAACATGCTGGCACCTGGCAGTTGGAAGCTGAAGGTATCCGCTTTGGCCCCAGCCTGCGTGTTGGTATTGAGGTTAATCAGCGCATCGATGATCTGGTGAACCCCATCCCACCGCAAGAATTTCCTGGCCCGGCAGACGGTTTCGGTACGCCTCCGCCCGAGATCGTACATGTCTATGCCGACGTCGCCACAATTATTGAACCGGGAGGACATGCCTTTTCTGAGGTGACCTGTGAAGAGGGTGTAGTAACGGGCGGTGGCTGGTCCCTATCAGACGCATTTGAAGGCGCACGCGTACATCATTCGTCCCAGTTCGAAAATGGCTGGGTGGTGCATGCCCATAACCCCACCGACGAACCTGCTACGGTGTATGCCTACGCAGTATGCCTGAAGAACACCCAGGCCACCACATTCGAGTCTATTGAAGTTGTCACCTTAGGCGGTTACGACATAATAAGCCATACCGCACTCTGCCCGGCTGGCAGTATCCTGACCGGAGGCGGCATCAGCCATCTACCTGCACCCTTCGCCAACATACGTTCGTGGAGCAGCGGACCCAGCCCGACGCTGAATGGCTGGTATGGTAGCGCCATGAATCTGGGGGACCTTAGCCACGACCTGGTTGTACATGCCACCTGCATGCTCGCATCGGAAGCTGAACGCTATACCATCTCCAATTCGACAAACGCGCCGTATAACCCCAGCTTCTTTTCTCCTGGAATCGCTACCGTGGAATGTCACGAGAGCGGCCTGGCCAGTAGTGGTGGCGTAGGTACGGGCATGCTGAACTTCTACATTTCCCTTCCCACCGGCAACGGAGATGGCTGGATGAACCTGGCCATCAATGAAGCACATTCACATGAAGACCTTGCCATGAGTGTGTGGGTCAACTGCCTGACTTTCCCATAAATACTCACAGTTCAATTTCAAAAGAACTCTCTGCTGCAGCAGAGAGTTCTTTTGGTTATCGGTTTTGATTTTTAAGTTTCCCTGGGAGAGAGTGAAACGAAATCCTAAGTAATATTGCCCTATAATGGCTGAATGACCCAAGGAGTCCGGGTCATTCAGCTTAACACCACGATCTTGAGGAGGATCTGATGAGTGCGTTCATTCCATGGAACAGCCAAGCCATAGATGTTTGGGGAGAACAACATGCCGAGGGCCAGTTCATCGATCTGGGCGGGCGGCGCACCCATTACGTGGAACGTGGGGAAGGCCAGCCGGTGGTATTGATCCATGGCTTTAACCTCGATTGGCATACCTGGATGAGGAACATCGACCATTTGGCGGCAAACTTCAAAGTGTATGCCATCGACTTGTGGGGACAGGGCTACAGCACGCGTGAGCCTTTGAACTATGGATATGATTTGTTCGAGAAGCAGCTGCGGCTGTTCATGGAGGTCATGAATCTACAAAAGACATCATTGGTCGGCCATTCGATGGGTGCAGGCACGTCAATTACTTTCGCGTTGAGAAACCGGGAAAAGGTCAACAAACTGGTCCTGGTGGACTCCGCTGGCATCCCTGTCACGTTGCCCTTCCGTTCTAAGGTGTTCAGAATGAAGGGTGTAGCAGAATTTCTATTATCTTTACGGACAGACATGATACGTCGTATGAACCTCGGTGACTTCTGGATCCATAATATGGAAGCCGTGACCAACAGCGACTATGAGAAACTGACCGGCTACCAGAAAGTCGCAGGTTCACATGAAGCTGTGCTCAGCATCCTGCGTAAGGACTTCTTCAATACACTCGAAGATGAGATTGTCGAATTGGGCAAGTTGAATATCTCCACCCTCATTATCTGGGGCCGTCAGGATAACTCCCTGCCGTTCAACTCCGGAGAGAAGATGCATCAGGTGATGCCCTCCTCCAAACTGGAGATATTGGAAGAAGCAGGCCACCTGGCAAATTTCGATCAGGCAGAATCTTTTAACGAATTAGTGACCAACTTCCTGAGCTAACAATCCCAATCATTTTGGGAGGCATCGAATTCTGTAAACATGATCGTTTCAGATGAATTTTGATTACGGTATACTGCACCGCGAAACATCCAAAACCTGGAGGAGATACTTTTGAACCCTGATAGCGCGCAACATAAACCCCATGTAGATTGGTTAACAACCCTGGCGATTGCGGCAGTGGCGATTGCCTTGACCCAGATCATTCATGAAGGTACGCATGCCCTGACTTGCGTGGCGGTCGGCGGAGATTTAAAAGAGTTTTCCGCGCTGCACGTGGCCTGCGAGAGCAACAGTGTCGCCCAATCTAAGATAGTTTCTGGTTCGGCAGCCATCGTCAACCTCGTCATCGGATTCGTTTTACTGGCATTCTTACGCCGTCCCCAACTGGGCACGGCAAGCAATCAATTCTTTTTGTGGATCTTCATGTTGATGAATTGGTTGTTGGGCTCAGGCTATCTGGCATTCTCAGGAGTCGCCAACCTCGGGGATTGGGCCAATGTAATAGATGGAGGGGAACCCGCCTGGTTATGGCGCGTCGTTATGACGGTGGTGGGTTTAGGGCTTTACACCTATTTCGTGTGGCTGGCTTTGCATGAAATGGGCAAGCTCATTGGCGGCAATGATGCCAAAGAGCAGATCTCACGAGCCAATAAGCTGGGACTGTTATCTTATGCCGCGGTCTTCCTTGTGATTTTGGGAGCTGCTGCAACAAACCCTTACGGCATCACAGGTTTGCCGGCGATTGCCGCATTGATGTTGGCATTGGGGGGCATGTCGCCATTGGCGTGGATGATGCAGTGGTTCCAAGCTAAAAGCTTTGAAAAACTCGATAAGACACCGCTGGAGATTGAAGGGGAGTGGTCCTGGGTAATCGTAGCGGCTTTGGCAGTGGTGCTGTACAGCGTTATTCTGGGGAGGACGCTCTATTTCTAGCTGAGGCAGCCAGGCTTCCCACAGGAGCATTCGCATCCAGATAAGCCGAAATTGAAGTACCCATAGTTTGCCTGAATTCATTGGCCAGGTGGGCCTGGTCGGTGTATCCGCAATCTTTCGCTAATTCAGCCAGGGGGGCTGAATTAGCTTGCTGCAAACGATCCAATACGCTCTGAACTCGCAGTGTTTTGCAAAAAGCTTTTGGGGTGACGCCCGTGTACCTGATGAAAAGGCGTTCGAGTTGCCTGCGGCTGATGCCTACTATTGCGGCCAGCTCATAGATAGAAATATCGCCTTTGCACTCTTGAGCAATGTCCATGGCGAATAGTATATTGTGGTTCAAAAAGTGTTCTTGTTGTGGGTATTGCTTGCGCAACGACTTCTCGATCAAACGGCTCTGTTCCACCCAGGTTTGCACATCATGGATGTGGTGAGCCAGACTGTTCAGGTCAATGCCCAGAACTTTGTCAATATCTACAGAACTATCTTTGAGGTCCTTCAACAGAACGTTTTCAAAGGCGGGGCCGACCCCGGGGGCAAACTGCACGCCAAAGTACCTGGCTCCCTCCACAAAAGGGTAATACGTTTGCCGCGTCACCGGGCCGGAAAGCGCTGTCTCGTAATCCGATGGGTAGAGTTTGATGACCAGTTGGGAGCCAAGGCTCAGGGGGGCAATGTGTCCTTCATCCGGGTCAACATCAGAGTCGGCAAACCAGATGGCTTCGACGAGGTGACTCAGATGTTTAGGCCTGAACTCCGTATACATAGTTACATATGATAAACCACTAGGAGTTGGCCTTCAGGAATTCGACCAGACCCGCCACGTAGGAGTCCCACCCTTTATCGTGCATGGCGCGGCTTTCTTCGCTCTGGAAGCCGGAATGCAGAAGTACGATCTCGGTGCCATCCTCAGTCTTTTTAAAATCAACGGTTATTTGAGTGACTTCCCCATTGTTGTCCCACTCCCAGGTATAGACCACCTGGCCGGGAGGGTTCAGGGTGAGGAACTCCCCTTCCATGATGGAAGAGCCTGAGAACAGTCTATAGTAGCCACCAACCCTAGGATCAACTTCGATCTTGCTGGCCGGGGGGATGACGGAATCCGGGGAGATCCAGGCTTCGAAGAGTTGTTTCCGAGGAAGGTCGAGCTGATAAGTTTTATGGATGCTCAAGTCTGACATTGCTTGCTCCGGTTGGTAATATAATTACTGAGAGGGATAGTAGACCAAACCACCAGATAATAATCAATATCCCAGAGTACGTCTTGTAAAAATGCGACATATATCTCTATGAAATTTTCATCGCCATTTGACCCACTGTTTCAAGATATTGTTGAAGACCTGCCAACTGCATTTAAACACCAATTCTTACATGCGGTCGATGACCAAACCGACGTGGTGTTTGAGGGTCAAATGGATGAGGTTTGGCACCGCCCAAAATGGCTTTGGCCATTTTTCTGGCTATCAGCTCAGTTTGACATTTTATTTCCAGAGACAGGCAGCAATGTCCCCGCCACGATGAAGTTGGTTAGCAGCAGAGATAAAAACCAGCAAGCGCTTCAAAGATGGGAGCGTACATTTCACTTCAAAAAGCTGCGGTACTTTAATGCCACCATGGCCTACGACAACGCTCAAAAATCTGTCGTTGAATGGATGGGGCCTGGGAACAGCACAGAGATCGTTTGGGATATTGAGTTCCATCCAACTGAAAAGATCGAGATCATCACCAAAGGGTGTAACCTGAAAATCGGTAAGCTCCGAGCGCCTTTGCTGAAATGGTTTTACCCACAGGTAAAGGCAACCGAAACTGCAATTGGGGAAGACATGATCCACATCGACCTGGAAGTTTCCCACCCGCTACTAGGAAACATCTTTGGGTATCACGGCAATTTTAAGCTTCAGATCATACCGAAAGGATGACAGAATGAATTCAGACACCACCCTAGATAGATATCGCCCCTGGTTCTATGCAGCTGCCATTTACAATCTGATGTGGGGTAGCATCAATATCTTGTTTCCAAATCTTTTCTTTGAGCTGGTCGGTATGCCCGTACCTACTTATCCAGCCCTATGGCAAGTAGTTGGGATGTTCGTACTGGTCTATGCTCCAGCGTATTGGTGGGTTGCCAGACGGCCAGGCTCCCACCGCCATTTAATTGTGATCGGCTTGCTGGGCAAGTTACTGGGCCCCATAGGTTTTGTGTGGTCAGCTAATCAAGGAGCACTGCCAATTGCATTTGGATGGACAATCATCACCAATGATCTGATCTGGTGGCCAGCTTTTGTATTGTATCTACGGGATGCAGCGCGTTTGTCTGGGGGCTACCTGGCTTTGTTTTTCGGGGATTGAATTAGAATTCTTGATCGTATAATTATAGGAAGCTGATCATTGCACATGGGTCAGCCCGCCTCATGTATGGGGCTTCCCGAAAACCATTGGATATCGTTGGGAGTCCAAGATGAATAACGAGAACAACTATCCTCTTCCCGTCACCGCCATCCACATTTTGATGCTGTTGAACGCCTTAATCTGGTTGGTATTGGGCATTTTATTAGCGACAGGCCTGCATCCCGCACCGCCCGAAAGTGATTTCGCGCAGATGATGATGGCTATTATGTCAATCGGGACAGCCGCGGTTATGATGGGCCTAGTTCTCTTTTTACAAAGACGCAATCGTCTCGCCTATTGGCTCACGCTTGCTCTGTTGGCATTCCTATTTATTATGACAATCGTGGACCAGGTTGGTCTGGTAGACGTCATAGTATTGGTGCTGCACCTGGTGCCCTTTATTCTGCTGCTCAAAGAACGCGGCTGGTATATGCAACCCGTGTCCGGGCCAAAGAACCACATCGCTGTCTGAGGTTTTACGATCCTATGCCCACTTACATCGAGCTTGATAATACCCACTCCTTTGATCCCAATGAGGTCATTGAGAGCTGTGCTAATGCCGAAGCCCAGGCTGTGCTGGCCGACGACCAGGCATTGCCGTCAGAGTTCTTCGATCTGAGCAGCGGCTTTGCGGGGGAATTGGTTAACAAACTCAGCATGTACCGTATCCGACTGGCGGGAGTTGTGCCAGATGTATCGATCCATTCGGAGCATTTCCAGGCCTTTGCGCGTGAGGCTAACCGGAGAGGCGATATACGCTTTTTCCTCACTCGCGAGGAGGCTATCAATTGGTTGGAGGCCAAATAGGCAACAACTGATTACATAGTCACGCGGTCATCGAGGCTCAGTTCGTGAGGTTCAAGATGAAGATCGCAATTGAAATTGACATCAACGCCAGCCCTGAAGAAGTATTTTATTGGCTGGGAGACCCCACGCGCGCCATGCGCTGGATGACCAGTGTGACGCGCACGGAATACATCCACGAAGCACCAGACATGGTAGGCACTACCTTCCGCGAGTACGTGGAGGAGGACGGACAGGGCACCGAGTTGCAGGGGGTGGTCAAGGAATTCGTGCCCAACGAGCGCATGGGCTTTCAGTTAGAGGGAGAACACAACAAAGTAGAAACGGTCTTTACGCTAACTGAAACCAAAGAAGGCACACATTTGAGACAGGACATAAACCTGCACTTCAAAGGCATCACACGCTTGATGAGCATCCTCTTTGGAGCAGCCTTCAAGAAGAAGATCATCGGCCAGTCCCGACGCGAATTCGCTACCCTCAAGCAGCTTTGTGAAGGAGGGGTATCACAATGAAGGCAGTCATAGTAAATGCCTTAGAAGGTATTCGTTCTGCTCTGAATTGGCTCGTGCGCTATCACTGGCTTTCTTTCATTATCATCTTCCTGCTGGCCTTTGCCATCCGTTACATGCAATTGGACAAGATCACCTCAAGGCATTTAACTCCCACGGCCAATTGGGAACTTAGCTCGATCGCCATTTCCTTAATGGAAACCGGGGAATTCGCCAATCCCTACATGCTGCCTTCAGGCCCCACAGCCCACTTACCACCTATATACCCTTATCTTGTCAGCTTCATCTATCGATTGTATGGCCTGACACCGGCAGGGGGACTGGCCGCCTGGATATTGATGATCGGGTCCAGTTCTGCACTCCTTGCTTTGCTGCCCTGGTTGGCGGAAAAGCTGGGCATTGGACGGCAGGCTGGCTTTCTAGGTGGGGTTGCATGGGCAGTACTGGTTGATTGGGCAGGCCACGGGGAATACCTCACAGGTATTGCTCTGGGTCTGATCATGGTGGCCTTTCTGAGACGGTGGAGGACACAAAGCATCAACTGGTGGGGGTCACTCTTGCTAGGATTAGGGGCCGGGGCGGCATTTCATTTGCAGCCCGCGCTCCTCACCGTCGTGCTGGGATTGCTGGCTTTCGAGTTATGGTGGTGTAAAGGACGAGGAAAATGGATGCATGCTATTGTCATTAGCTCAGGCATTTTACTGGCTTGCATTCCATGGGGCTGGCGCAATTACACGACTTTTGGGGAGTTTTTTTTCATTCGCAGCAACTTCGGCCTGGAACTGCGTTTGGGCAACCATGAAGGCGCGCTTGCCACCATGGAGCAATTGGACGCCCTAGGAGATCATATCCACCCGCGTGCTAATTTCTCAGAGGCGCGCAAGCTGCGCGACATCGGCGAGATGGCCTACATGCAAGACGCCCAGGAGCAAGCCCTCCATTGGATCATCTTGCATCCGGGCCAGTTTGCCTTGCTGACCCTGCAGCGCATTGCCAATGTATGGATTGGGCCACTGCACAGGCCAGCAGGCATTGCCAGCGTCTTAGGCTTGACCCTCCTAGCGATATGGGGCTTCTGGCGCAGCCTACCCATGTTGGACCTGCCACAGCGGGCAGTGCTACTCATTCCGCTTGCCACATTTCCACTGGTCTACTACTTTGTGGCCTACATGCCGCGCTACAGGGAGCCTATCGATTGGATCTTATTCATGCTGGCCGGCGCTGCAGTGTGGAGCTGGGTAGAAGTGGAGCCACGGGTCATTGGTACACAGAAGGATTAAAAACATGAAGAGGCATGCGAACTTTTCTGCTCTACTATTCATTAAACTCTTTCTACTAGTGGCCTGCCATAGCACAACCATCAACAATGGAAAAATCATCCATGCGGCAGCCCCATTTGGATGGCCCAATGAAGATCGCGACGGATGTGTGGTGACCGTCGTTCCAGAAGAATTGGGTTTTGATCCCTTCTATGAAAAGTATTGTGACGCAGACGGTATCCCAATAATCAGTTCGGGAGAAGTAGATGACTTGGCCCTCAAGCAAGCCTATTACATCATGATGAACATGTTAGCGCCTATCCCCGAATCTCGCCAGAAAATGATCTCATATGGAGCTTACTTCGCCATTATCGGCCAACATGAAGAGCAAACTACACTACCCGAATATGCACATATGGACAGCGAGTATTGGGATCAGCGCGCCCGTGGCTTGGGTGGTTCAATTGGCCTTCCGATCACTTCAGCCGCGGAAGAGAACCTCCTGTGCCTGCCCTGGGACACGTATCGGGGGGAGAGCATCGCAGTACACGAGTTCGCGCACACGATCTCCCTGATGGATGAAGGCGCGGAATATGATGTCTTGGTAGAGGAGTTCAAAAGCCTGTACGATAGCGCTACAGAGAAAGGTTTTTGGGAATTCACATATGCCGGAAGCGACGTTCTGGAATATTGGGCGGAGGGCGTGCAGGCCTATTTCAATACCAAGGGTCAAGCCAACCGCCCCGACGGCATTGACAACCACGTCAACACACGTGAGGAATTGGCCGAATACGACCCGGGCCTCTTTGAATTCATCCATACCTTCTTCCACGGCTACGATTGGACGCCGACCTGCCCACGTGAAGAATAGCACTTATACCCACAACAATATAATATGCAACGCGCCCAGCAAACTTCCACCAAATATCCAGAAACGCGAAAAGCCGTTATTAAAATCAATCAGGGGATGTTCACGCAGCAGCCAGTGCAGGCCAGCGTGCACCATCAGGAAGATGTCAAAGCCCACCTGGAAGGGGAACGAATTTAAATTCCAGATGATGAGCACAAATAAGGGGACGTGCAGAGCCGTGAAGATGCGGTAGGCGTGCTGGTCACTGAGATTGGTGGGGGCAAAGAAAAAGCGCCATTCGCCTTGTCGGATGGCATCCAGTTCGTGGGTGATGATAAAGGCCACATTGGTGATAAATAGCAGGTCGAGATAGGTTTGCATGGTTCACTCCAAAAAGGATATGCTTACGTTGCTTGATGCAATTCCAGCATATCCCCATGGGTGCTGCCAGGTAAAGGCATACTGCTGCCAAACAGTGCCAGCAGAGGGAGCCCTTTTTGAACAACACTAGAAAATGATCCGGAAGTTAGCAATTATGGGGGATTGTTCATAAGCAACACGATCTATATCATGCCTTAGTGCCGCCGCTCAAAGATTAATCGGTGGCAAACCAACTGGACGGAGGATGTATGAGTGACCACGAAAAGGGTCAGGTATCTGGAAGCGCGGCCGAGATCTACGAGCAGTTTTTCGTACCCGCGCTTTTTGCCGATTGGCCACAACATGTAATTGCAGCAGCCGAGGTGCAGCCTGGCGAAGATGTTTTAGATGTGGCTTGCGGAACGGGCGTATTGGCAAGAGAAGCTTTGATAAAAGTGGGCAGCACTGGGTCGGTTACAGGAGTGGATATCAATGAAGGTATGCTGGCGGTAGCCAGAGAAAAAACACCAACAATCACCTGGAAGAGCGGACCAGCCGAAGCCCTGCCATTCGAGGATGCAAGCTTTGAGCGGGTGATGTGCCAATTTGCGCTCATGTTCTTCCAGGATCAGGCCAAAGCCATTGCAGAAATGCAACGGGTCACTAAACCCGGCGGCAGAGCCAGCGTGGCGGTATGGGCTTCGCTGGAAGACACCCCTGGTTATGCCGAGGTAGCAAAGCTGCTCAATGATCTCTTTGGCCCCGAAGTGGCACAATCCATCGAAGCACCATATTCATTGGGGAACATCGACGTGCTCCATGCACTTTTTGAAAGTTCAGGCATCGAAGACATCTCTATCCAAAGCCTGGACGGCAAAGCACGCTTTGACTCAATCGATGATTGGATCTACACGGACATCAAGGGCTGGACGCTGGCAGACGTCATTGATGATGAAGGTTTCGCAAGGCTCAAACAAGCTGCACCTGACCGACTGGGGCAGTTCGTACAAGCAAACGGCTTTGTAGAGTTTGACGCACCAGCCCACATTGTTTCTTTTGCAGTTTGATCTTTACCATTAGACTGTCAATATGGACAAAATACACTCTCATTTGACTTTCTTTATATGAGTCGCTATACTTGTATATACAAGTAGGTGTGCGAGGCTGGTGTGCCTGGCCTGGGCCTAGAGTCCAAATGTAGCCGAATGTGGTTACCCTTTCCAGGCAGTATTATTTTTCCCTTCACGCACACCTATTTTCTTTTAATAAACCAGGGCTTTTAACGTCAAAACTCGGGGAATAAAATCTCGGATTGCACCCTTACCTAAAGTGGACATTTTTCACCAAGGATATATAAGTTGTCTAGACAACCGACGTGGCTTCCTGTACTATAGAAGGACATTGTTGCACTATTCACAAAGGAGGAAGCACAATGCGCAAGAAAACCTTATTCCTTTTTCTGATCCTGGGGCTGCTATTGGGGATGAGCGTTACACCGGCATTTGCTGCCAAACCGCTTGACGTGCACATCGAAGTCTATAAGCCTATTGGCGTCAACCACGTACCCTTCACAGCTACGGGCGACGCAGTGGACAAAGGGCTGGTGTGCGCCTTCGGCACTGAGGAGGACCTCAGTGTAGATGTAGTCAACACCAACAGGCGCTTCACCACCCTCAAGATACTCAAGCGCTTCACCTGTGGGGATGGCAGCGGCACCTTCAACATCCGCATGACTGTCAAATTGTTTGCCGACAGCCACACTACGGCAAATTGGCGCGTGGTTGCAGGGACTGGCGACTACACTCGGCTGAAAGGGCATGGCAAGTTGTACGGCACCCCCATCGTGCCAGAAGTCAGCATCTTTGATGTATACGATGGCAAGATGAAGTAAGGCATAACTGGAATCACAACGGGTTGTAGATGGAAGTCTACAACCCGTTTTTCTTTGCGCCAGATTAACTTGGCCAGCAAGACTGTTAGATCAGTACCCTCTATTTTAGAACGGGGTCTCTTCCATTCAAACTAAAGACATTGGCATGCCGGGTGTTGCATCGCAACCAATGGCCAATATGCTCGTATGTGTCCGAATCTTGCTCCTCACATTGGGGGCAACAATGCTGTCTGCCTTCCTCTGGAATGCGGTAGCAGTTAGGGCTTTTACAGATATCCCAGAGGAATTCTCGGTCTTCGTTAAATTCTACGTTGTTGATTCCCATTTCCGGATCGGCTCTCCAGGTGTTAGTTTAGATTTCACACCTACTAGATGCAACAAGGATGCCAGCTAATTCAACAATGGGCTTAGTTCTGGATAATATCGCTGGACGCAATACTATGCATGGCCAAGATGGTTACATCTATACTGTGCCATTCATCCTCATATGGATAAACATTATCCCCTAAATGGCTATCGTACTAAGTAACAGTTCTGTTAGTTGGGGAAAGTGTTGGGCGTCCTGAAAACATCCTATGTGTAGCTAGGATTCGCGAGACGCAAAAGGCCCAACAGACGCGCCTTCTTTGCCGAGTTGGAAATCAGGGGGTGGTTCATAGGTCAGTTCCCAAAAGGCGATCGTCATGGCACCAATGCGGAAAGGCAGCAACAGTAATCCGGCGGCATACACAATAAGGCCTGCCGTACGGTTATCAACCAGGTAGACGGGAAAACTGAGCAGGTCGGTGCTGCGTACTCTCATGAGCGTTGCGAACACGCCCTTATTTGCGCGGTTCAAGGTGAAGATCGTATCCTCATCAACGAAATGCCGCCCGCGCTCTTCATAGTAATTGATCAAGCGCTCAGGGATATCCAACTCGAAGGTTGTGCGGTAGGAAATGGTTCCGGAAGCAGTAAACAAGCCTAACAGAACCAGGTCGATAATCAAGAAGGGCAACACGACCGACACCAGCCGGCGTGTGTGCGTGCGCAATACTTCCCAGCTATCTACAAGTGCATCACCCAGGGTCATATCCCTGAGCACGCGATAGCATGAGGCAATAAACGCCCACACTTGAACGATAGAAAAGATAAAGATCAAAAGCAATGCCAGGACAAGTAGGAACAGTGGATTGCCTTCTACTGGCAGGTTACGCAAGTATCGAGAAAAAGCTATAAAAACAGCCATAGCAAGAAAACCAGCGGGGAAGGCCATCAGAATCTTGAGCATCGCTACCTGGATAAAGTAAGTTGCCGATGTCATGCTGGCATCCAGAAAATTGGAGGCTTTGCCCTGGTGGTATTGGGCAGTGGCCCATAAGATGGCAACATCCAGAATGATGACCACAAAAATGAACACTACAGCACTTAGGCTGATCGTGATCTGGTTGTAGGAATTGATGGCCAGGAAGTCCACACCAAGGGCGATGAATGCCAACAGCCATATATACGGATTCCGAAAAGGCAAGGCAATAGCTGCTCTCAAGATTTCAGTGGTAGATTTCATGGCAATGCGTTTCCTCCCGCAAAGGGTTCACTCCCATCAGCCCGGATTTTATCAGATTGAACAGCGAAGGAAATTAATGTCCTATTGTTAATTCCGGCAGCAGGTCACCCAAATGCTCATAGGGAATGCTCTCGACGACGAGAGATTCTAAGATAGTGTTGTAGCGGTGGACATCGCTGGGCCGCGTAAAGACCCGCACCGTGGAATAACCACGCCCGCCACTGAGGTGGATGGGCGCTATCACGGAGCCAGAATCAACCTGGATAAAGTCGGAGACAAAGGAGTGTTCGTCAAGATTCTCGATCCATGCAACGGACACTTCAATGCCGTCGCTGGCATGCTGTTGCATGACGTTTGCAACATTCTCCTCGATCAAGCCATTTTCGGAATTGACGATGTTGGCGCGATTGAGAATAAAGACGCGCTTGAGCTTAATGCCACGCTTGACCAGGTCCCGTTGAACCTGGTACCAGCGATTTTCCGCACCGGGCAAAACAAATTTCTGATTGCTTTGTTCGTCCCACACATGGGTTAGGAACAATTCGCGTTTGGCTTTGGTGGCAAAGCTCACCACCGTGCTGATCAGCCGGTCGGGGTCGACCTCCAGGATGCCTTTTGAGAGATTTTCTAACTCATTGCGGCATTCATCAATGGCCCTCTTACCATGCTCGTAGAGGTCTTCATCTTCGATACTTTCCAGCAAGTTGTGAATTGCCAGGTTCTCGCGGATTTCTTTATTCATCTCCCATTTGAGGGCCCAGATGTAGGCTGCTACAGAAATGCCGATGGAAGCGGAGATGACGACTTCGGTGGGCAGCTCGGCCAGGGCACCCAGCCAGGCGATGCCGATGGCCAGGATTAGCGCCAGCACACTAACGAATTCAACGGCGAACCCCCGTGCAATGATCTTCCTCATGCTTGCTCCTCCTGTGTCTGCGATGGGATGTGTCTAGCATTGTAATGGGAAATCTCATAGAAAAGCCCCTCCTCAAAGGAAGGGGCTTCTTTTACATGAATTGAGGATTGTACAACTCAGTCGTCGGAGCCTTTTTCTTTACCGAGGGCAGGCTCGTCGAATTTCTTGTCGGGGTTTTCCTTGCCCAAAGCAGGTTCATCAAAGCCAGCATCTGGCTTATCTTTGCCTAAAGCAGGTTCATCGAATTTCTCCTCTGGCTTTTTCTTTTCGTTGGGGTCGATGGGGGTCATTTTGTCTCCTTCAACTGTGTTGGTGTGGTGTTGTTTTGATTATAACAAAGGGCCATTGTGTCACAACGCGCGTTTCAAGCTTCTAACAATCATCAATCATTATGGACTTTAATACAAATCCCCATCTTATAAGCTATGCAGTATTCACTATCCATAAGTCGCTTGAGATTCTGCAGGATCTCTTGTGCGACAAGGACCGGAGGGAAGTCGTCCCTGGCAAGCAACTCAACATAGAAGTTCCCTCGCGTGAAATATAACTCCACGAGGCCATCCTCGGAGCGGCATTCATAGGTATTATCTAGGCTCAATACCCAGCCATCCACCAATGTACGCAGCTGTTGCTCTTCATACAAGGTACAGGTCGTGTTCCCAGCGACATGCTCCATCAACCTGTTTTCTGGCTCTAAAAAATCGCTGAACAAATAGATCGACATGCCCTCTTCGCAGGTATCCTGATCACCCCAGGTGGTACAAACGTGGCAATAATTTTCGAGGTCCTTGTCGATAGCGTCATGGTATAGGGGAGGGATCAGCCAATCACATAAAAGCAAAGGCCCCAACTCGGTGGGGTCAACAGTCGGGAAAAATGGATTATCAAGGCTGGATGGCTCAGGACCAATATAGGCCACTTGACTGGCCAGCGGATCGACTGCCGTTGTGGCCGGCGGATTGCTGCAAGCGGCCAGCAAAGCGAGCAGGAAAATCAGGCCAGGGACGCGGAGTGTCACGATCAATCCAAAGCTATAAGAAACTACTTCTGAGAAGCAGATCGAAAAGATGCTGAAGGTTAACGATCAACCAGTATAAGAACAGGGCTGCAAGAAAATAAGATAAAGGGCGATGGTTCTCGTCAGCTAAGCTGGACCTATCTATTACCATTGTATCTGCCTGGGCATCTCCATAGCGCTGGTAAAGGGGCTCCCTCATGCGTGTAATTGCAGGGATGGCGAAGAACAGGCCATCGAAAAGGCGGAACACGCCGCGCACGAGAGCCTGCCTGACACTGACATTTTCGCCTTGCGTAGTTACCACTCGCATTCTCAAAAGAACCTTCCCTGGCGAGGCTCCGTAGAGCGATTCAAAAAGCGCAAAATAGGAAATAGCTACAGCAACATCTATGAGGGTATCCCATACGGCCATTTCTAATTGAGTATCATAATAATAGGATTTACCCAGCAGGTTAGCCAGGAACACAACTACGAAGCCCATCACGTAACGGAAGCTGTAGCCAACAGCCAGGCTTACCAGCCAGAGGCAAACCCCGTCAATCAGGTAAGCAAAGAAGCGCGGACCGAAATTCTTGCCTTCCAGTTCCGGTTGCACAGCTAAGCTTTCTTCTGTTTCAGGGATGGAGATCGGGTGTAATGTCACGATTTTCCTCCGCAATGATCAAGTACCCAGATTGTAAACGATGATGGGCCTGGGATGCCGCCAGCAACTCGGTGGCTACTCCTCTTTTGGGTCACTGCTTTTCAACGCCCTTTCCTTTTCGTATCCCTCAATCAAGCGCTGGAGCTGCATGGCCTCTTCCGATTCATCGGGATTGGTGACTTCAGGGGCATTCTTTTGGGCCTGTTTATTTTCCCTATACATGATCTTTGCAATCGAAATAGCGAGAGACACCCCTATGCTTATAACGAAAATAACTACCTCCAAGACTGGATCGTTGGAGGCATTCAGGTCTGCGATCAATTCGAACATAGGTCAGGTATTTATACCTTCGGACTAGAAGCGCAATACTCTATTTGTTGATAAAAACCTTATAGACGATATATTCTTCATACTTGCGGAAAATCTCCTGCGTTCTTGCTTCCCATTCATCCTTCTTCGCACTACGGGGGACACTCCATCTATCATGAGCCTGGCCATCGGGAGTAACAACAATTTCGTAAGATCCCGAATTCTCTGCAAGCTCTTTCACCGGACCAAGATAGTCCCAAGTATTCTCCGTCATTGCTCGCCCCTCATAATTAATGCCACTCACGTTATATGTCACTGTGCCGATACCGGTTCCATTACACAAATCGCATTGGGGGGCGAGCAATTTGTAGTGAGGGCTTGAACGTGCCGCGTCTATCGCAGTCTTTTCCCAATCCCCTATGTAACTTTTCCAATCAGGGCGCTTTTCGTCCGAAAATGAGAGGTATATATGCCACAGGCGGTGAAAATCGCCAACTCGCTCGTTGGCCTCTCGGATACCTATATCAGCTGACACACAGCAGTTAACACAGGGAACCTGATAGGGTTCAAATGATTCCATGTAGGATGCATGTGGATCCAATAAATCCGACACTGCCCTTTCGATCTCCTCAGCTGGTGTTGAGGAGGGTATTAAAACAAGTGCAAAACCTTTAGTCATTGATTTCCTCCCTGGGCTGAAATCTGATGCAGCCCAAAAGGGTACTATGGTGAATATCCTACATATATATTATCCGAGAATCGATGCGAAAAGGCAGTAGATTTCTCAGTAGTGTTGGGCTTTAGATAAGCACGTTAATTCCGAGATTGTTGCCACAACTACATAACCAAGCTTGTCAAGGTCTTGACAAAGACTTGATTTTTAGAACATATTATCTATAATTAAACGCGTAATGGGGATACCGCTTGATACACCCGCCCACGTTATCCGCGCACTGATCGATGAGGGAAGCCAGGCCATAGGGGCCCAGGAAAAGGTTTTGCCGCGCGACTATGAGCAGCTCCGCAGGCGCATTTTGGCCGCCGTGGATGCCGGACGTAAGGCGCGGCTGGACATGTACCTCTACGGCCTGAGCAAGCTGAAGGGCTGGGTAAACATCGCCCACCGGGTCAACGCCGCCCACGTGCTGCAGGAACCGCCCTTCCCGCCCGAAGACCTGCCGCACTATGGTGCAGACCCTCACGAAGTCTCTTTCCCCTACGTGTTCGACCCGCATGTTTGGCAGATGAACTACGGCCACCTGTCGTACCAGTTGGAGGGTGATGTGCAGGGGTCGCCACCACGTCGAGATAAGGGCAGCGGTGGGGGTTCCCGAAAGGGCCGGTTTGAAACCGGCCCCTACAAAAAGGAAAAGGAGCAGGCCATCGAAACGGAATTTAAACGCAAGGAGTTGACTATACGCACAGCGGGCGAGGCCATGCTGCCCCTGCCGCCTCCCGACTGGCTGGTGGAGGGCCTGCTGACCAGCGGCTCGTTGACCATCTTATTCGGCGATGCGGGCACCAAGAAGAGTTACATGATGCTGGGGCTGATGGGCGCGGTGACATTGGGGAAACCCTGGCTGCAGTTCGAGACACAGCAGGGGCCGGCCTTGCTGGTGGACGAGGAGAGCACCGAGGAGGGCATCATGCGGCGTTTGAGCGGGGTGCTGCGCGGGCTGGACGCATCGCCCAGCAACTCGATGCTGCACTACACCAGGTTGGAGAACCTGGACCTGCGCAAGGCCGATCACATCGAGGCGCTGCACCGCGCCATTCTCATCACGCAGGCGCGGCTGGTGGTGGTGGACGCCCTGATGGGCGTGCTGCCGGGGGCCGACGAGAACCACGTGCGCGATGTCTTGCCGGCCCTGCGGGCCC
>JABFGG010000009.1 GCA_013112575.1 Chloroflexota bacterium
CCGCAGGCTGCGGTGATACGGCAGCAGGCGCGCTGGGGGCCGGCATCGTGAAACCCGGCATGGTATTCGACACTGCGGGCACAGCTTCAGTGCTGGCGGGCTGCACCGACCAGTACGCTCCCGATGTCAATAACCGTGCCCTGTTGACCATGCGCTCCGTGATTCCCGGTTTGTGGCACCCCTTAGCCTACATTGCCGGGGGAGGGCAGGCGCTGACCTGGTTCCGCGACCAGTTCTTCAATGTGCTGCGCGGTGAATTGCAGGGTGACGAAGACCTGTATGCGCACCTTGAAGCCTTTGCCGAAAAGGCTCCTCTGGGTGCCGACGACCTGTACTTTTCCCCCCACCTGACGGGCCGCATTTGCCCATCCACACCCGAGATGCGCGGGGCCTGGATCGGATTTTCATTTTCGCACAGCCAGGAGCATTTTTACCGCGCCATCCTCGAATCGGTGGCTTATGAATACGCTTATTATTTGCATATCCTCAAAGAGCTGATCCCCAACCTGAACTTGACCGAAGCACGCGCCATCGGTGGCGGGGCTCGCAGTGGTGTTTGGAACCAGATCAAAGCCGATGTTTTAGGCGTGCCCTTCGTGCGTTTGGATCGCTCGGAGTTTGGCACCTGGGGCAGCGCCATGATCGCCGGCAAAGCGGCCGGTATCTACGATGACCTGGCGCAGGTGGCTTACGAACATGCCCAACCAGCAGGTGAAGCAGCACATCCTGACCAGGAAAATCACCAACAGTATCAACAGCACGTGGCGAACTATATTGAATTACAAGAGACCCTTGCGAACACATTTCGCGGTTTTGCCAGTAAATAGAATTGGTCTTATAGGAGAACATTAAATGACAATGATCACAAAAATATGCATGATCGGGGCGGGGCGTGTGGGCAAACTGCACTCTGGCAATTTGCGGCGTTACATTCCCAGCGGTGAGGTGGTTGCTCTGGTAGACACCGTGCCTGAGATGTTGAAAGAGACAGGCGAAGAGTTTGGCATCGAGGCGCGCTTCACTTCATTGGAAGAAGCCATCGACAAGGCCGATTTTGATGCCGTGGTTATCACCACACCCACCCCCAGCCATCTGCCCTTGGCGGTCACCGCGGCAGAAGCTGGTAAGCACGTCTTCCTCGAAAAACCCATGGCCATGGATTTGGAAGAGTGCGACAAGATCATCAATGCCTGTAAAAGCAACAGCGTGCATTTGCAGTTGGGCTTTATGCGCCACTTTGACCCGGACTTCGCGTTGGCCTATGAGCGTATCCAGGCGGGCGAGATCGGCGAACCCATGCTGGTCAAGTCCCTGACCCACGGACCAGGACTGCCGCCCCCTTGGGCGCGTGACCTCAAAACGTCCAACGGCAACCTGGCTGAGGTCAACAGCCACGACCTGGACGCCACACGCTGGCTGATGGGCTCGAACCCGGCACGCATTTACGTTGAGGTATCCAATTTCAAAGGTGCCGAGCGCGGCGTGGATACGGAAAATTATTATGACAATATGATCGCTAACCTCAAGTTCGAGTCCGGCGGTCTGGGCAGCATCTCCGGTGTGTGTCCCTGTGACTATGGCTATGATGCCCGTATGGAGATTATCGGCAAAAAAGGCATCATGATCGTGGGTGAGTTGAAAGGCAACGCCCTGACCGTGGGCATTGATCGCGATACCGGTCTGGTGACGCCCATTTTCCGCCGCTGGCCCGACCGCTTCTACATTGCTTACATCCACGAGATCGAGCACTTCATTGAATCGATCCAGAATGACACCCAACCAAAGGTCAGTGGTGAAGATGGCCGCTGGGCCGTGGCCGGGGTACTGGCCGGGACGAAATCCTTTTTGGAGGAACGCCCGGTGTTGTTGAGTGAGGTCATGCATGAGTGACACCATGCAGGCCGCTGTCTATCACGGGCCGAATGATATTCGGATCGAAGCAGTGCCTAAACCGGAGATCGGCCCAGATGAGATACTCATCAAGGTCTTGAATGCCAACATTTGCGGGACTGACCTGCGGATCTTACATGGCGGCCACCGCCAATATCCGGACGGAACGGTGCGTATTCCGGGGCATGAGGTCGCCGGGGAGATCGTTGAAGTCGGCGAGAACATTAGCAAATATCAAGTAGGCGAGCGCGTCTTTGTAGCTCCCAATATGGGCGATGGTGACAGCCGCGCAACCATCTCCGGCAACAACAACCTCGACCCCAACTTCCGCGCCATTGGCATCAACCTGGATGGGGCTTTTGCTGAGTATATGCGCGTGCCTGCCGCAGCGGTACGCCAGGGCAATGTCATGCACATTGCTCCCGACGAAGACCCGGCTGTGGCTGCTTTGATCGAACCTCTGGCCTGTGTGTTGCGCGGCCAGAACGCGGTCAACGTGCGCAGCGGAGATGTGGTGGTGGTGATGGGCGCAGGCCCGATTGGCGTAATGCACGTCATGCTCGCCAAAGCACGCGGCGCGGCACGCGTGGTGGTCAGCGAACCGGTAGAGAATCGCCGGGCACAGGCTTTAGAGCTTGGTGCCGACCGCGTGGTTGACCCGCTGAATGAGGACCTGGAGGCCGTCGTTCAAGAAGTCAGCGGTGGGCGCGGCTCGGATGTGGTTATCGTGGCAGCGCCTTCGAAACCAGCCCAGGAATCGGCCTTGCAGATCGCAGCAATCGGTGGACGCATCAATTTGTTTGGTGGCCTGCCCAAAGATGACCCCTTTATCCGCTTCGACTCGAACGTGGTGCATTATAAGGAGTTGGTGGTCACAGGCACTACAGCCTGCTCAACGCATGATTGTTTACAGGCGGCTGACCTGGTCAATTCGGGACGCATCGACCTGAGCAAGCTGGTCACCAGCCGTTTCCCATTGAGCGAAGCCGAGGCGGCCTTTGCGGCAGCCGGAGATGGCAGTAATCTACGGGTTTCTTTAGTTCCGTAATCTATGGATAAAAAAGTCATCACCGTCCTGGGGCCGGTTGCCCCTGATGAAATGGGTATCACCGATGCCCACAACCACGTTTGGATCTCGCCCGTAAATAGCCCGGCCGCAGATGCGCCTATGCTCAATCAGCAGGACGCCATTTTGGCCGAGTTGAAAGACTACCGTGAGGCAGGCGGGGGTGGACAGATCGACTGCCAGCCCTTTGGTTGCGGCAGGGATGGGCGCAAACTACGGTATTTGTCAGAGCAAAGCGGGGTCAAGATCGTGGCCAATACAGGTTTCCATTTGCAGCAATACTACCCGCCTGATTCAGCCATCTGGCAGATGGACACTCAACGAGCTGCGGACCTTTTCCTCTCCGAGATCCGTGAGGGACTGACAGAAACCCGTGAGGATGAAGCCCCAGTATTTCCAGGCCTCATCAAGATCGCCGTACGGGAAAGTATTGAAGCTTCGCCAGTACATTTGATAGAAGCCGCCGTGCAGGCCAGCCTTGAAAGCAGCCTGACGATTGAAATGCACACCGAAAAAGGACAAGCCGTTGAGGATTTTGTCGCCCTGTTCGCAAAACTGAGGCTGCCGCCTGAACGCCTGGTGATCTGCCACATCGACAAACGCCCGGACCACGGTTTGCATAAAGAACTGGCCCAAGCCGGTTACATGCTGGAATACGATACTTTTTTCCGCCCCAAATATGCCCCCGAAAACAAGCTGTGGGCTTTGATCGATGCCATGGTTGAAGCCGGATTGGGGCATGCGCTGGCTTTGGCTACAGACCTGGCTGACGGCTCCTTGTGGGCCAGGGTTGGGGGCGGGCCAGGTATAGCCGCTTTTGTCACTGACGTGAAACAACGCCTCGAAGAATTGGCGTATAGTGAAGAGTATATTCAAGCCATGATGGGCGGCAATATCGCCAACCGTCTCGCTGTATCGAATAAGGAGTAATTTTTGTATGAAGGAAGTCCCTTTTTCCTTTGATCTGAAAGCGCCCGATTTTGTACCGAGTGATTATGACAACCATATCCAACGCAAGCTCAGCAATATGCAGGGCCAGTACCTCGACCAGAGTGCTTATGAGGCGATGTTGTCCCAGGATGACAAACTGCTCTATCAGGTCTATGAATTAAAGCGTCCTGAGATAGAGGGTGAATTGCTGCACGGCATTTCCATTGTGCATCCAGGTAAGGTGGGCGACGAGTATTACATGACCAAAGGTCATTACCATACCGTATTGGAAACCGCCGAGATCTATTACACGCTGAAAGGGCGCGGTTACATGGTCATGGAAACGCCCGAAGGCGATTGCGCCGTAGAAGAGTTAAAGGCTGGCAGTGTACTCTACGTGCTACCACGTTGGGCGCACCGCTCGGTAAATGTCAGCGCCGATGAAGACCTGGTGATGTTCTTTGCCTACCCCGGAAATGCGGGGCACGACTACGGCACGATTGAGACGCAAGGTTTCCGCAAGTTGGTTGTCGACAAAGATGGCCATCCGGAGATTGTGGATAACCCACGCTGGTCCCCACCGGAAAGCGCATGAAGCCTTTAGCAGAATGTAAGGTGTTGGTCACCCCAACCTCTTATGCCTCTCAGGACGAGGGCTTGCGCACGACCCTGGAAGAGAAGGTCAGGGAGGTGGTGTACAACACAAGCGGCAAGCCGCTGACCTCAGATGCATTAAAAGAACTGTTGCCGGACATTGATGGCTATATCGCGGGTCTGGACCAAATTGATGCAGCCGCCTTGAACGCTGCACCGAACCTGAAAGTTGTGGCGCGTTATGGGGTGGGCTATAACAACGTGGACCTTGAGGCAGCCAAACAAAATGAGGTGGTGGTCACCAACACACCAGGGGCCAATGCCAAATCCGTGGCGGAGTTAACCATGGCTTTGGTGCTGGCTTTACTGCGCCCCGTTTTGCCTGCCGCGCGGGAGACCAAACAAGGCAACTGGCCGCGCTATAAAGGCGTTTCGCTGGAAGGCAAGACTGTTGGTCTGGTTGGCCTGGGAGCGATTGGCAAGGAGGTGGCGCGTAAACTGGTGGGCTTCGATTGCCAGATATTGGCCTATGACCTGTACAAGGATGAGGATTTTGCCGCAGCTCATGGGGTGACTTATGTTGAGCTTCCGGAATTGCTGGCGCGCTCCACGATCGTTTCCTTGCACGTGCCCGGCATTCCGGAGACGGTTGGCATGGTCAACGATGATTTCCTCAACCAGATGCAGTCTGGCTCCTGGTTGGTCAATACGGCCCGCGGAGAATTGATTGACGAAGCGGCTCTCGTCAGAGCTTTAGAGACGGGACATTTGCGCGGGGCAGCACTGGATTGTTTCCAGAACGAACCACCTGGGGCAGAAAACCCGCTGCTGCACATGGAGCAGGTCATTGCCACGCCCCACATGGGCGCCCATTCCGATTCGGCCACCAATGCTATGGGTTGGATGGCCCTGGAAGAATGCCTGGCCGTTTTGCAGGGCCGGGAACCCAAATATCGCGTCGTATAAAGAGAGAATATGAGCAAAGAAAAAACATTACAGAAGATTCAAGAGCTAGGGGTGCTGGCCGTGTTGCGCGGCCCGTCCCCTGACCCGACCCTCAAAATGGTTGCCGCCCTGATCGAAGGTGGCGTGACCGGTATTGAGATCACCTACACCACACCCAACGCTGCTGAGGTCGTCAAGTCGCTTGACCAGGAATTTGGTTCCCAGATCGTGCTGGGGATGGGCACGCTGACTAAAGTGGAACAGGTCAAAGAGGCTCAGGACGCGGGCGCAACTTTCCTGGTCAGTCCGCATACCGAGACTGAACTTGCCACAGCTATGGCGGCTTGTGGTTTGCCTGTGATGATGGGAGCCTTGACGCCCTCCGAGGTGATGCAGGCTTATGCTTTGGGGAGCGACGTTGTCAAAGTCTTCCCCGGCTCGTTGGGTGGCCCCACGTATATGAAAGCACTCAAAGGCCCTTTCCCAGATATTCCCATGATGCCAACGGGCGGGGTGAGCGATAAGAACCTGGTTGACTGGTTCGCCGCCGGGGCTTTTGCCGTCGGCGCAGGTAGCAACCTCTGTCCCAAAGAGCTAGCCCTGGCAGGCGAGTTCGACAAGATCACAAACATTGCGCGCGATTTCATGACTGCAGTACAAGCAGCGCGTGCCTAGAAGAGGAAAAGATGGCTTACGAATTCGAAACAAAAACTGTTCCCACCTTTTATTTTATTGGCGTTACCACCGGGAGTTCTTCCATCAACAAGGTATTCCCTTTGTGGATGGAGGTCATGGGTAAACCGGAGGTCGTTCTGGAAGGCATCGACCATGCCATTCATGATGAGCCTGAGAATTACCGTAAATCAGTTGCACAGATCAAGGATGACCCGCTTTCATTAGGCGCCCTGGTTACCACCCATAAAATGAACGTCTACTCCGCGGCCAAAGACATGTTTGATTACTTTGACCCCTACGCCGAAACCACTGGTGAGCTATCTTGTATCTCCAAGCTGGACGGCCAGTTACGCGGCCACGCTAAAGACCCCATCACGGCGGGCCTCAGCCTGGAAGCCATCATCGATCCGGGCTATTTTGGGGAGACAGGTGGTCACGTTTTATGTTTGGGTGCAGGCGGTTCGGCAGTCGCCACCTTGCTGTATTTGATCAATAAAGAAGATGCGGGGGACCGGCCCGAGAAGTTCATTGCCGTTAACCGCTCGCCTGGAAAGCTGGATCACATGCGCGAGATGGTTGCTAAATTCGATACTGACATCCAGGTCGAATACGTGCATAACAGCGACCCCAGCAAGAATGATGAGTTGATGGCCCAATTGCCCGATCACAGCATTGTGATCAATGCGACCGGCATGGGCAAGGATACACCCGGCTCACCTGTCACCGATGCCGGGGTCTTTCCGCAAAATGGCATTGCCTGGGAGTTCAACTACCGCGGTGAGTTGGACTTTTTGCACCAGTCGTTGGCGCAGATCGAGTCACGTAATTTAAAGGTCGAAGATGGTTGGATCTATTTCCTGCATGGTTGGTCACAGGTCATCGTTGAAGCTTTGCACATTGACCTGACTCCCGAGCTCTTCGAGGAATTAGATAAAGCTGCCAGTACGGTTCGCGGATAATATATAAACCAGGAGGTTGTCATGCGTGCACGCGTAGTTCCCCTTTTCTTTAAACAAGGTCGGGATGAGGATTTTGATAAGCAGTTGGATCTGCTGAAAGATATCCTGGCTGATGATATTGAATTCTTGCCGGAAGTTGGATTAGGGGATGCGATCCCTGAGGCCGATGCCGTTCTGTTCCCGCAGATATTGGGCGAGGCTTATCGTCAATTGGATGATTTTAGAGCCATAAACCTGCCTATTTTGATTATCACCACCGAGTTTGGCACAATGGCTATGTGGGATTGGGAGATCATCAAGTATTTACAGTCTGAGGGTGTGGAAGTCATTGCGCCTTACAACATGGGGCAAACCAAAAATCTGGCTCGCGCCCTGGCCGTCAAGAGCGAACTGCAAGCCTCCAAGTTCCTGGTCTACCAGGACAACCCCGGCGAAGGTTTCCAACCCGAGATATTTAAGCGCTTTTATTGGTGGGAGAATGAATGCACTCAACGCATGTTCGATAAATACGGCGTCACGCTAGAGAAAAAGAGTTTCCTAGAGATGGCCACCCAGGCCAAAGAACTGCCCGAGGAGGACGCCGAAGAGGTCTGGCAAGAGTGGAGCGACCGCCTGCCCCTGGGTCACATCAACACGAAGCAGCGCAACAGCGCCCTCAAAGTCTATCTTAAACTGAAGGAAGCGATTGAAGCCGATGATACGATTAAAGGCATGGGCATCAACTGCCTGAACGAATCGGCATACTCCGATACCACGCCCTGCCTGGCCTGGAACATGTTATATGAAGAGCGGCAAATGATCTGGGGCTGCGAAGCAGATACAGTGGTGATGTTGAGCAAGTATCTACTGCACAAGTCGCTCGACGTGCCCATCATGATGACCAATATGTACCCCTTCCTGATGGGCGACGCCGCTTTGAAGCACGAGCGCATCCCCTATTTCCCGGATGTCAAAGGCAACCCGGACAATTACATCCTGGCAGCCCATTGTGGTTACTTTGGCGTGGTCCCTCAATCGTTCTCAACTGAGTGGGCCTTGCGCTCGAAGGTGCTAGCGATCGTGGATGACAATGCCACCGCCATTGATGCCCGCCTGCCTGAGGGACCCATCACCCTGGCCAAGTTGCATCCCACGCTGGATACTATGTCCGTCATCGAAGGCGAAATCGAGAAATACAGCCAGTTCGAGGATTCGGACTGTTTGAATGGCGCTGTCATTCGTGTTAGCGATGGACATCAGTTGGTCAGTTCCCTGACTTCACACCATTACCTTATACTTACCGGGCACCGCCTGGCAGAAATTCGCCAGATCGCCAGGGTCTTTGATTTCGAAATAGAAGCTTTGTGATCCTGAGAGGGATTAGTAAATAAGGAAGAAAAGAAGCCTTTGAAATGGATTTTGTTTTCAGGGATTATAATCTATGGGCGTGTTTCACTGAAATTAGTACCCTCATCAGGACTCGAACCTGAGTCTTCGGCTCCGGAGGCCGACGCTCTATCCACTGAGCTATGAGGGCTTTTGCTGATTATAACGCGGTCAGGCTGGATTACTTCTTGTCCAATCTAGGATATCAGGTTGATCCTTGTGCGTGTGATCCTAGCCTGCTGGGTTTCGATCTTTAAGGCTTTGATTACCTCATCAGCCCGCCCGGTTGCTCCTTCCCGCAAGGAGAGCTGCATTCTGATTTTCCCTTCGACAATTTCCATATTCAGGATAAGGGGCCGTAAGTTGTAGCGCTTCACTTTGCCCTTCTTCTTGCGTTCTAAGATGATTTCTTCCTGAGCCATCAAATCAATCACTCGCCCCTCCAAATCGTTGACCTCCTCAAGTAATTCCACCTGGTATTCCGCGTTGTGGGTTTGGGTTTGCAGCTTGGGTACACGCCCCACGATTTCTTCAAAAGTCTGGAATTGCATACCTGGTGGGGCAGCCCCCTTGAGTTGTGCTTCTACGTCCTTCAGCGGTAGCACTTCCTTCAACCAGAACTCGCCCAATTCTTCCTCGCTGGTGATGCCTAGTGGTAGCGCCGCAGCTACGTTGATCTTGGGGTGTGGACGGAAGCCTTCGCTATAGGCCAATGGAAGTTTGGCACGGCGCATGGTGCGCTCCAATGTGCGGAACAGATCCAGGTGGCCAGTGTAACGCATGGCTTCGGTTTTAGTGAATGTGAATCGAACACGCATAATGGCTAATTGTAATCAAAGAAACACAATATATAAGTTTTTACAGGCTTGTGCTACACTTTGCCATTTGCTAGCCGAGGAGGCCATTTATGAACCAGAAAGTCGGCACACAGATCAGCGCGCGCACCTTTGCGCACTCCACCACAATTCTGTTTGTCTTTGTGCTGCTCTCTGCCTGCGGCCCGGCTGCTCAGAGTGAAGCCAGCCTATCTTCTACTTCCCCCTCCCTCACGCCGCGTCTTTCGAGTCTGCTAACGGCTTCGCCTGTGCCAACTCAAACCCTCACCGCTACAGTTGCCCCAACTGTGACCCCGGCCCATTCCCTCAGTGTGGAATATTTACAGCAGCAAAGCTATTCTGGCGAGTTGATCATTGAGGAAGATCTCGACCACGAGGATGCTTATTACCGTTATATTGTTTCTTATCTGTCTGAGGGCTATAAAAATTTTGCTTTGCTCACTGTTCCGAGTGATGACGCACCTGAAACCGGCTGGCCGGTGATCGTGTTCAATCACGGTTACATCGAACCGGATGTTTACAACACTACCCAGGGCTATGAAGCATACATGCATCCATTTGCCGAAAGTGGATACATCATTCTCCGTCCAGATTATCGGGGACATGGAAACTCCGAGGGCGAGCCGCGCAACACGTATTTTCATCAAGGCAATACCATCGATGTCCTCAATGCTGTAGCCGCGGTCAAGCAATGGGAAACAGCTGACCCGGACCGCATCGGGATGTGGAGCCACTCGATGGGTGGCTGGATCTCAATGCGGGCGATGGTCATCGATCCGGATATCCGTGTAGGGGTGATCTGGGCTGGGGTGCTTGGTTCCTATGAAGATCTTTGTGTGCATTGGTTTAATTGTGACAATTGGGATGATGAGACTTGGGCATTTTGGAGTGAGACACCCTTTGCTGAATATGGATTGCCTGGCGAGAATGAAGCCTTTTGGACAGCGGCTTCTACAGATACATATCTATCTGAATTGGAAGGCGTTGTACAACTGCATCACGCCACCACAGACGCGGCCGTGCCGGTAGCGCTTTCCCAGGTGATGTATGAAAAGATGCTGGCAGAAGGCATCGTGGTGAGTCTTCATGAATATCCCGGCGATGACCATAATATTTCACAAACCTTTGAATTGGCGATGAAGCGGTCGTTAAACTTTTTTGAGGTTTATTTGAAGGGTATCGGAAACTAAGGGCGGCGAGATTTTCCTTGATGGCTTTTCTAAGGCCAAACTAAAATTCAATGAACACTTCAGAATAAATGAAACTCTCCAAAAAATCTGTTTGATGAATAATCGTTGTGCTACACTTTTTATCTAATAGCCGAGGAGGCCATTCATGGATCAAAAAGCCGGCGCACAGATCAGTACGCGTGCCTTTATACAATCCGCTCTAATTTTATTCGTCATCATCCTGCTGGCCGGCGTGCTCACCTTGCTGGTCCCCGCGGGGACTTACCAGCGTGTCCTGGAAGGTGAGCGCGAGCTTATCATCCCCGGCTCTTTTGAATTGGTTGACAATCCCGACTATCCTATCTGGCGCTGGTTCACGGCTCCGGTAGAAGTGCTGTGGGGACCGGATGCAGTCATCATTATCACCATCATCGTCTTTATCCTCATGGTGGGGGCCTCCTTCGCCATACTGGATCACAGCGGAATTCTCAAAGCGGGCATTGCTCGCATCGTGACATTGTTTGGTGGGCGCAAATACCTGCTCCTGCTGGTCATTTCCTTCGCCTTGATGTCCTTAGGAGCCTTCTTCGGTATCTTTGAAGAGGTCGTGCCACTGGTCCCCGTCATGTTAGCCCTATCCTATTACCTCGGCTGGGATGCGCTCGTTGGCCTGGGCATGAGCATCCTGGCGACCAACATGGGTTTCTCGGCGGCCATCACCAATCCCTTCACCATCGGCGTGGCCCAACGCCTGGCTGGTTTGCCTTTGTTCTCTGGGAGTGGCTTGCGCGTCTTTATCTTCCTCGTGGTGTACATCATTTTCGCCATCTTCCTGTATCGTTATGCCAAACGCATTGAGCGCAATCCCGAAGCCTCGCTGGTCTATGAAGAAGACCAGGCTGAGCGTGCGAAATACGCCAACCTGGATATGGGTGCCCTGGCAACGGATAATCCCAAATTGGCGCGCGCCTCCTTATGGTTCTTGGGTTTTGTTGTCCTCATCGTGGCCGTGCTGGTGGCTGGTCCCTTTATTCCTACCATTTCAGATTTTGCCCTGCCCCTGGTGGGTTTGCTCTTCTTGCTAGGTGGTGTGGGAGCCGGGATGATCGCTGGCGGAGAACGTGGCTCAGTCCGGCGTGCCCTGTGGGAAGGGCTGACCGGTATCGCTCCTGGCATCTTACTCATCCTCATGGCCGTCAGTGTTAAGCACATTATCGTGGAGGGCGGCATCATGGACACCATCCTCAACACTGTCGCCACCTCTTTTTCTCAGACCAGCCCATTCCTGGCAGCTATCCTCATTTACGTGCTGGCCCTGGTGATTGAGTTCTTCGTAGCTTCCGGCTCTGCTAAAGCTTTCCTGCTGATGCCCATTTTGCTGCCTCTGGCAGACTTGATCGGTGTCACCCGCCAATTGACCGTCACCGCTTATGCTTTTGGCGACGGTTTTTCCAACCTGATTTATCCCACCAATCCGGTGTTGCTCATCTCGCTGGGTCTTACCGTGGTCAGTTTTCCCAAATGGTTGCGCTGGACATTGCCCCTGTGGTTCTGGATCATCCTGGTGACGGTAGTGTTCCTGGGCATTGGCGTAGCTATTGGTTACGGCCCCTTCTGATGTTTCAACCCTCAGACTGGTTCCCGGATTCTTATTCAGCTTCGCGGGAACGCTTTCACGCTTACCTCGAACTAATGCAGGCGCACTGGACCCAGGTCCAAATACATCGTGAAGTCATTGATACTGATGAAGACCTGAGCATTGATTGGATCCAGGCGCATGCTACCGATCACCCGAAAAAGCTATTTATCCTGACCACCGGCGAACATGGTATCGAAGCCTACGTGGGCGCTGCCATGCTCAAGCTGTTCGTTGAGCAATATCTCGAAAAACTTGAGCCGCAGGATACGGGCCTGCTGTTGGTACACGCTATCAATCCCTGGGGTATGGCTCACCGGCGGCGCGTTAACCTCAACAACGTGGACCTCAACCGCAATTTCCTGTGGGATGCTGCCGACTTCGAAGTGGACAATAATCCCGACTATGCCCACCTGGACGCGTTCCTTAATCCCCGAAAGCCCGCCGCCTCCAATTATGGGGCTAGCTTTACTTTCGTCTCAAACTTTGTCAGGCAATTGTTCCAGGTAGGTCGCACAGAACTGACCGCTGCTACCTTGCTTGGTCAATACATTTTTCCGCAAGGCGTTTATTACGGTGGAGGTGAATTGCAGCCCGAAACCAGTGTAATGATGGATCTCTACCGCCAGACAGTAGCCGAATATGAGCAGGTCTTGCATATCGATGTACATACGGGCTACGGCCCACGTTACCAGATGAGCCTGGTCAACTCGCCCTTGGAGACCCGCACGCCCCCGGAGTTGAAAAAGCTGTTCAATTATCCTCAGATCGTGGCGGCTGACCCGGAAGCCTTTTACAGCATTCAGGGGGATATGGTTGATTGGCTCTACCGGCTATTTGCGGAAAAATATGCGGGTAAGCGCTTTTTTTCTACAGCCTTTGAGTTCGGCACCTATGGCGACAGTTTGTTGGCCGCTATCCGTTCCCTGCGCACCATGATCGCTGAGAACCAGTTGCACTGGAATGGTGCCAGGAATCCCAAAAATGAAACTCGTATCTGTGCAGCTTTTCGTGAACTGTTCTGGCCTGCCGAAGAACGCTGGCAGCAAAAAGCCATCGCCGATGGGCAGATGGCTTTTGAAGGTATATTGAGGGGCGAAGGCTATATTGATTAGTTTGGCAGACAATTAAGCCTAATTGACTGAAATATCTTCGACCAGGATCGTATTGGTATCCATCTTTTTGCCGCGGTCCTTGTGCGGTTTGACCTCGGGACATTGCCACACTTCGCCCGGGTGTTCCATGCGTGTCTTCGTGAAGGTCGGCAGGATGCCGCAGGCAAAACATCTGTGGCGACAGTCAATGCGTGTCGCGCGCCGTTTGGACATCATGTAATCTTCTGTGAGGAACTTCTTGCGCACGGTCGAATCGATGTGGTCCCAGGGGAAGGTTTCGTCGATCAGGCGCGGACGATGTGTGTAGAAATCCGGGTCCAGTCCAGCTTCTTCATAAGCTTCCAGCCAGAGTGCATAATCAAAGTGTTCGTGCCAGGCATCGAACTTGGCCCCTTTCTTCCAGGCCGTATAAATGACTTCGGCCAGGCGGCGGTCGCCACGCGACAAGGCCGCTTCCAGCATGGTTTCATCGGGGTCATTCCAATTCATCTTAAGGCCCGGGCCGCGTAATTCTTTTTTGAGCAGGTCTTGCTTGGCTTCCATCTGTTCGATGGTATCGCAGGGTTCCCACTGGAAAGGCGTGTGGGGCTTGGGCACAAAGGTGCTGACCCCTACATTGACCTTGGCCTTATGGCCGATCTCCTCAAAGCCGACCTTGCGCACGGCTTTGGCTAAGTCGGCGATGGCCTGCACATCTTCCAGGTCTTCCAGCGGATGCCCGATCATGAAATACAGCTTGATGGTCGTCCACCCGCGTGAGTAGATCTCGCGGGCGGTATCCAGCAATTCCTGTGTAGGGACCGGTTTATTGATAATGTCGCGCATGCGCTCGGTGGCGGCCTCGGGCGCCAGGGTAAAGCCGCTGCGCCGCGTACCGCCCAACGCTTCCATCAGATCCACGGAAACAGATTCAATGCGCAGGGAAGGCAGGTTGACCGTCAGGTTTTGCTCACCAAATTCCTCATGTACGCGGTTGACCAGATCAACCACGTAGGTGTAATCCGAGGAGGACAGTGATAATAAACCGACCTCTTCAAAGCCGGTCAGTTGCATGGCCTCGCGTAAAGCCTCAATAACTTCTTCTACGGGGCGTTCACGCACCGGGCGGGTGATCATACCCGCCTGGCAGAAACGGCAGCCGCGCGTGCAACCACGCATGATCTCAATGGGAATGCGGTTGTGCACAGTGTCGATGTAGGGCACGATCAATTTGGTGGTGGGGGGCGGTAGCTTGGCAACAATGCGTTTGACGATGGGGAAGGCGGCTCCCTCGTGTTTCTTTTCCATGTAGGCCAGTGTGCCATCGTCTTCGTAGTGGGCTTCGTAGAGGCTGGGCACATACACGCCCCAGATGCTGCTGAGTTGTTCAAGCAGACGCTGGCGTGGCTCGCCAGTTTTCTTCCAAGCCTGCTGCGCGTCGATGATATCCATCAACACTTCTTCGCCTTCGCCGACCACGACTGCATCCAGGAAGGCGTGCATGGGTTCTGGGTTGAGCATGCCGTGCCCCCCGGCAATCACCAGTGGGTCATTCTTGCCGCGCTGGCTGCTGAAGAGAGGGATACCGCCCAGGTCGAGCATGTTGAGGCAGTTGGTGTACAGCGTTTCGTAGGGTAGAGAAATACCCAGGATATCGAAATCACGGAGGGGTCGCTGGTTTTCCAGTGAGGTGAGCGGGATGCCTTCCTCGCGCATGATGGCTTCCATGTCCGTCCAGGGCACGTAGGCCCGCTCAGCGAGGGCATCGTCGCGCTGGTTAACCAGATCGTAGAGGATGGCCGTGCCGTAGTTGGACATGCCCAGATCATAAATATCTGGGAAGGCAATGCACACTTTGGTTTGGATCTCATCCCAGTTCTTAACGGTCTGGTTGAGTTCGCCGCCGGTGTAACGAGCCGGTTTTTGGACACGTGGTAGGGCGCCAGCGATGGCGCGTTGGACTTCACTTAAATTATCAGGCATGAATGCACCTTTAGGCTGGGGAGTTGAACCCCATGAATAGTTGTGGCATTTGCTATGCAAATACCTTTGGCGAACGCAATACGTTCGCCACGTGATCTTTCACTGACCTAAACAGGTGGGGAGATTATACGGCAAATTGGGGATGTTAAGGTAGAAGGGGGGAGCCAACAAGGGGTTGAAACCCATTTTTTCAAGATTTAGCTCTTTGATACAAGGGGTTTAAGCCCCTTGCTATACGCTAATCGGATCGGAGAATTTCATCCAATGGAGTGCATGCTTCTTCAATAATCCGATTAAGCTGGCCGTCATGATCCTCTAGCGGCCAAATGTCTGCGTGTTTGAGGTGGTTGTTTTTAATGTAAGCCATCATTTCCATCAGTTGACTTTCATCTAGAATTTGTTTGTGGTGAAACTTTTGTGCCCAGACTTTAGAAGGACTTTCCCATTCTTTGTGGAGCGCAAAAGCATATGAGCTTCCGCCCTTTATTTTCTTGACATGCGCCCTGAGTTGAAGAAGATCGTTTGCAGCAATCAGCATATGAACGTGGTCCGGTAGGAGATTCCAGGCAATGATTGTGATGGAATGTTTTTTGCAGACTTCTGCTATTTTGTTGGCTATCAAGGCCAGGTCTTCATTGAAAAATGGGATGGGTCGTCCCGCTGCACACTATAGGTGAGCATTCGTTCTGATACCCGTGAGTTATGGGGAACAAATGTAACGAACCATAAATCCATCTTTATCTTACCCGTTTCTAAACAGGACGAACAAGGGGCTTTAGCCCCTTGAGAAAAAAGAATATCTATCTCAAACAAGGGGTTTAAAACCCTTGTTTCCGAGCCGTTCTTACCTACAGAAAATGATACACTATTCACCCTTTACTATGAAAATAAATAAATCTCTTCTGCGCCCTGTTTTCTTTGCCATCTTATCCAGTCTGTTGTTCGCCTGCAATCTCTCTTCTCCCTCCACTCCTGCTGTGGCCGAGAGTGCGCCTGAAGTCAGTGACACGCCGATACCTGCCGCAACGGCTACTCCTGAACCAAGCGCTACTGTGACATTAACTGAAACCCCATTGCCAACTGAGACGGCAACGGAAACGCTGACCCCCACGGCTTTGCCCACACTGGGGCCAGTAGAGGGTAAGGTCAATGTGGAACGCGCCAACTGCCGCTACGGGCCCGGTCCTGGGTATTTATACGAATACGGCTTTGTGCAGGACTTGCCTGTGGAGGTGTTAGGACGCACACCCAATGGCGAATGGGTTTTTGTGCAGGGCTTGTGGTATCAGAGCGGTTGCTGGATGAAGACAGAACTGTTGGCCTTACCGGACATCGACATTATGCGTGTCGGTGAGTATTACGGGGTGCTGCCGTACTCCGAATATTACCCGCCGCCACAACTGGCCGGGGTAAGCCGTGAAGAGGATACCGTCACCGTAGCCTGGATCGATGTGGGCATGACGGAAGATAAATACCGCGGTTACCTGATCGAGGCCTGGGTGTGTATCGATGGGCAGATCGAGTTCTCGCCGGTCAACATTGATGGCACGATCACCAATTTTACGGATGAAGCGGGTTGCAGTTCACCCTCCTATGCTCGCATATTCAGTTCGGAAAAGCATGGCTATTCATACTGGCGTGAGATCCCCTGGCCGCAACACCCGGACAATCCCGAATTTGACGTCACGCCGGTGATTCCGACGCCGTACATCCATCCGGGCGAAAACATGGTGGAGAATACGCCGCTGCCACCGACGGATGAACCGTCAGGAAATTCAACCAGCCCCTAATTTAGCCCAGTCATCTCCATGCTCAGGTCCCACAGACGGCGGGCCACATCAACATTGTAAGAGATCCTGTTGGAAGGGGCGGGTCTTTCATCCACAAAATATTTACCGCTAGTACCTTCAATTTCCGGTGAACTCGCCAGGTAGATACTGGTGGAAGCGCCTTCGGGGGATTTGACGGGCACAAAGATATTAAAGATCAGTTTGAATAAGAAGCCAAAGAAGGGGATGTTGTTAGCGCCCATGTTAGTGGCCACAAAGCCGGGGTGCAAACAGTTGACAGTCACACCGCTACCTTCCAGGCGGCGCGAAAGCTCGTAGGTGAACAAGATATTGCCCAGTTTGGATTGGCCATAGGCCTTCATGGCGGCATATTCATTTTCAAGGTGGATGTCGTTAAAGTCGATGTTGGCCCTTTCATGAGCGTTGGATGCCACATTCACTATCCGGGCCGGGGCTGAGGCCTTGAGGGTATCCAATAGCAGGTGGGTGAGTAGGAAATAGCCCAAGTGGTTTACAGCCAGGGTCATCTCGTAGCCCTCTGTGGTAGTTTGCCGCCCAAAATAAGCGGCACCATGGTTATTGATCAGCACATCCAGGCGAGCATGTTTTTCTTTGTAACTGGCGGCCAGTTCGCGCACCTGCTGCTGGTCGGCGAAATCACATACCAGGTAATCCACTTTATCGCTGCCCGTATAGCGTTTCAGGGCTTCTACATTGTTGTGCCCTTTTTCTTCATCCCGAGCGGTGATGATGACATGTGCGCCCATCTCGGCCAGGGCGCGGGCGGTTTCAAATCCAATGCCGGAGGTGCCTCCGGTGATGAGTACCAGTTTGTCTTGCATGGGTCTTCCTTGTGTGCACAGAGTGCTAAAGTGGTTATTATTGTAATCAAACTGCGATTCACTAGTGTTGGAGTTGGGTTAGAAAAGTCATGCATACAAAATGGATTGTAATCGCCTTATTGAGTGTGGTGCTCATCGGATGTGGGCAGTTGTTACCAGCGTCTGATCCACTGGCCGGTACAAGTTGGGTTTTGACAGATTTGGATGATAAGGATTTATTGCCTGATTACCCTATTGTCCTGCGTTTTGAAGGGTATCGGCTAAGTGGAAATTCTGGTTGTAATAATTACGAAGGCGAATATGATGCGCACGATGAGCGCATTAAGGTTATTGCACTTTCTCAGAATGCGTTGGCCTGTGGAGAAGAAGCTGCTATGGACCAGGAGCGGGAGTATCTAGACAACCTGGCTGTTGTGTTTTCTTTTGAGCTTGAAGACAGACAGTTGACGCTTATTACCCGTGAGAACCGTAAGCTGAGATTTGTACCTGCGGAAAATTAAACTACTGAAACAACAGAACCGCGTTGGCCCTTTTCGACCTCAATACGGTGGGGGAAAACATCTTTGAGGGAGTCAATGTGGGTGATGACCAGGATCTTGGCAAAGTCGTCTTTAACGGTGTTGATGGCTTCGATCAGGCGTTGGCGTCCGGCTTCGTCCTGCGAACCAAAACCCTCATCAATCACCAGCGTTTGCAAACGCGCCCCAGCGCGCTGGGCCAGCACTTCGGAGAGCGCCAGGCGGATGGCGAAGTTGATACGGAAAGCTTCGCCTCCGGAGAACATCTCATAGTCTCGTACACCCGCGGCGTCGCTGATCTGGATATCCAGGGTCTCTTTCATGTCCTCGCGTTTGGCGTCTTTAAAGGCGCGCTGCGTGACGAAGCTTAGGTTCATAGTGTCGTTAGTCAGGCGGCCCAGGATCTCATTGGCGTTGATCTCGATCTGGGGTAGAGCTTGCTCAATGAGCATGGCGGGCACGCCGTCTTTGCCAAAGGCGCGTTCTACACCCTTGAACTGGCCCACCTTTTGGGCCTTGGTCTCGCGTTCGCCTTCCAGTTCGGCTTTGCGCTGGCGTTGGGTTTCTAAGATTTCCACTTTTTGTCGGGCCGCGCCCACTTCCTGGTTGTGAATGTTCTCCTGTTCTTTGAGCGCCAGCATGTCTCGTTGGGCCTGGTCCACGTCAGGGGCTTCGGCCTGGGAGGCAGCTAGCGAGGCCGTAGCTTCATCGTGGGTCTTAGTTTGGGTATCGATCTCTTTCTGCTGGCCAGTGATCTGCTTTTCCAGGTCGCTGATCTCGCGCTCCAGAGGGGCGAGGGCGGCGCGCGCATTTTCCAGGGTGCGCAGTTCGGCTTCCGAGGCTCGGCCTTCTTCTTCGCGTTGGCGCACGGCGTCGTGGGCGGCGGTGTCATAGCCGATCTTCTTGAGTTCCGCATCAATGGCTTTTAGGGCGGCATGGGCTTCAGGGGCGTAATCGCTTTTCTTCAGGGCGGTCTCGATCTCTTTGAGGCGCTTAGCTCCCTCTTTTTTCCATTCAGCTTCAGCCGTTTTGATTTGTTCGAGTTTGACCTTAAGTTGGTCGGAATTGCGAGTTTGTTGGCGCAATTGTTCTTCGACCGGTGCGAAGGCTTTGAGGGCGACTTCTAACTCGTTGACGTGCTTGTGGGCTTCATCCAATGTGGTTTTGTTGGCACGGAATTTATCGCCTTTTTTGGTGCCTTCGGCATTGAGGCGTTCGATGAGGGCTTTGCGCTCTTCCGCATCCAGTGGCTGTCCACAAAGCGGGCAAACCGCGCCATTGGTGCTCTGTAACTGATCGATGCGGGCTTTGAGGTCGTCCATCTCCTGTTTCAAGAAGGGGTTCTCCCCCTGGGCGATGTCCTGTTTCTGGCGCGCTTCAACCAGTTGGCCTTCAATACCCTCCAGTTCAGCCTGCTTTGCTTCAACTGTTTGAAGTTCTTTTTGAATGTCCACCAACTGGCTCTCCAGATCTTTGACCTGCTCTTTGGATGTTTCCACTGAACTCTGTTCTTTGTGCAGGTTCTCCAGTTCGGCTTCAAGCCGGGCTTTTGCAGCTTCGATATGGGAGCGTGGTTCCTGGCGCTGCGCCTCCTGTTCATGGAACTTGGCGGCGTCTTTTTCCCATTGGGCCAGTTCATCCCTGGCTGCCAGCCAGTCCTTATGGGCTGCCTCGATTTCTTTGGCCCGCGTCATGACGTCGTTGTATTTATCTTTTTCTGCTTGTCGTTCCTCGAGTTTGGTCTGGCTTTCGGTCAATTGCTTCTGAGCCCGTTCCAGTTGACCCGCCAGGGTATTGACCAGCTTGGCTTGTTCTGCAATAGAGGCAGCACGGCGGCGCATTTCTTCAAGAGCAGTTTCCTGGACAGTGCGTGCTTTGGCGAGGCGCTCCAGTTCGCCCTCTAGTTCTTTGAGGCGTGCCTTGCGAGTTTCCTCTTCGGCCAGTTCTGCGTTGATCTCCTGCAAACGCCCATCAAGTTGTGTGATGTCCTCTTCGACAACTTTACGGCGCTCGGCCGCGGCCAGGCGATAGGTCTCCCACACTTCCAGGCCGAGGATGCTGCTGAGGATGCGCTTGCGGTTGGCCGGGGTTTGTTGGGTGAATTGGTCGGCTTTGCCCTGCAAGAAGAAGGCGGCGTTAACAAAGGTCTCGTAGTCGAGACGCAACATCTCATTCAGGCTTTTTTCTGTCCCGCGCAGCGTGCGCTCGGTGAGCGGCTTCCATTGGCCCTCAGTTGTCTTGACCTGGAATTCCAGCTCAGTGGTTTTGTCGCGCGGATTTGTCCGCATGACACGGTAGGTGTTGCTCTCGTACTCAAAAGTGAAGCTGACCTCAGCGGTAGTGGACTGGCTGTTGATGATGGCATCACCACGCGCCCGTGCCTGCCCGAACATGGCCCAGGTGATGGCATCTAGCAGGGAAGACTTGCCTGCCCCGTTAGCTCCAGAGATACAGGCTAACTCGAACTGGGTAAAGTCCAGTTCGACGGGATCACGGTAGGAGAGGAAGCCGGAAATGCTGAGGTGAAGGGGGATCATTTTTAATGTGGTCAGTCCCAAATAGGTTCTGCCAGCGATTATAACATTTGTGCTAAAGGCAAAAAGAAACGCCCTTTGTAGAAATACAAAGGGCGTGGTTAATTGGTCTGATTGGTATCTGGACTAATCCGATGGGTCTTCGCCTGGCTCAAAATCCAGCGAGGTGGAGTTGATACAGTAGCGCAAGCCGGTGGGGTTGGGGCCATCATTGAAGACGTGGCCTAAATGCCCGCCACATTGTTCACACAGCACTTCGGTGCGCATCATGCCAAAACTACCGTCACTTCCGTGGCGACGTTAGTTTCATTGGCGGGGGCGTAAAAGCTGGGCCAGCCGGAGCCGGATTTAAATTTGGTCTCTGAGCTGAATAATTCTGCACCACAGCCTGCACACTTGTAGGTGCCTGCTTCGTAGAACTTGTCGTACTTACCGGTAAAGGGTCGTTCGGTACCTTTCTCGCGCAGGATGTGGAATTGCTCTGGCGATAATTCCTCGCGCCAGTCAGCTTCTGTCTTTTCGATCTTCTCGGACATGGGGCACTCCTTGGGTTTAATCACGAATTACACGAATAATCGAATGTCACGAATATTTGTATTATAGGGAATTTGAGTGTTGAATTGGAATCTGTTAACGAGACCCTAATTGATTAACAGAATCTTACGGGAAATCGATCAGCCATAGATAGTCGTGCGTGTAGTCTCCCCAACCAACCAGTGCCCGGCTACCATCCGGCGAGGGCACGAAGTAACAGCTTTGCAGGCACAGGCCCTCGGCAGTCAATATGTCCTGGGTGAGCAGTAACTCGCTGGATTGCGCGGCTGTGTCATATACGTAGTAGCCGTCAAACTCCATGCCGGACTTGAGGGACAGCGCTTTGTAATACACTCGCTGGCTGTCGGGCGTCCAGTAGAAGAAGGCCGCGTTGCCCCCCTCCGCATATTGCGAGCTGCCGTCTTCAAGGCTGATGATCTGCAACTGCGAGAAGTCGCTGCTGGCCAGGGCCAGTTTGTTGCTATTAGGAGAAACACTCCAGCCATAGTAGGTCCAGCCAGCGTGGTCGGCAAAGTCTTCCAGAGGTACTACTTGAACGATTTCAGTACTACCGATATATAGTGTGGCTTCACCAAAGGCCCCCAAACCAAGCACAAAAAGTCTTTCATCAGCATGCCATTCTACAATGGGTTCTCCTTGGGCCTCGGCCAGCAATAATGTGCGTTCCCCACTGGAGTTATCAACCATCCACAATTCAAAAGGCGGCAGCGTGTTGCCCGACTCCGGTGAGGGGAAGTTGCTGGTATCCACTACGATCTGATAACGCCCGGAGGGTGAGATAAGGCCAGAATTATCTTCTGGTGGTAATGTAGCCGATAATGAAAGCGTTTCCCCACTATCCATTTCATAGGCAAAGCGCCGTTCGCCGTTCAACGTACTGAGAGTGTAGATGATGGCTGTGTCATCTTCAGCCCATTGCGGATTGCGCAACACAGGGCGGGGAGAACCATCATCATTAGCAACCTGGACTACCAACTTGGGGTTCAGGCTGCCCGAGTTGGTAACTAAATCGGGTTCATCTGTAGGAACAAATGCAGTTAGTGGGGCCTCTGTTGTTGGGGCAATAGGTGAAGGAGGGACTGTTGGAGAAGACGTACGACAGGCAAATAGAAGCATTACAAGAAAAATCAGTGGTCGCAAAAAGCCCTTCATTCCCATTCCCCAATTCTACTAGGGAAGTTCGGGCGACCACACGGGCAACAGGTTGCGGTTGCTGACGGTGGCGATGTGGAATACGTTCTCCGGGTTGGCCACTTCCATGACGTACAACTCGAACCAGCCATCGCGGTTGGAGTGGAAGGCGATCTGGCTGCCGTCTGGCGACCAGGTGGGGTGGCCGTCATCCAGTTCCTGGAAAGTGAGTTGGGTCAGGTCACTGCCGTCGGGCCGCACGATGTAAATATCGGCGTTGTCATTTTGCCAGGACTCGAATGCGATCCATTGCCCGTCAGGTGACCACTGCGGCCGCCAATCAAGCCCACGCCCGCGGGCGATAACATGCTGGTCGCTTCCATCAGCGTTCATGATCCAGATGTCGGAGTTGCCCAGCCGTCGCGAGGTGAACACGATCTGGCTGCCATCCGGTGACCAGTTAGGTTCGTAATCATCAGAGGGGTCGTCGGTTAGCTGGACTTTGTCGCTACCGTCGGGGTTCATCAAGAATAGCTCGCGGTTGCCGTTGGCCAATTCGGACATATACACGATCTTGCTGCCATCTGGGGAAAAGACCGGGTAACAATCATCCCCCTCATGATCTGTCAGCCGCACCATAGGTGCTTCAGGTTCAGTCAGTGACATGACGTAAATATCACGGTTATCCGTGGGTACATCGATGGCATCGAAGAGCATGAATTGTTTATCGGGAGACCAATCGGGTGACTCGGCGAAGACATTAGGAAGGTGGGCAGTGATATTAGATAGTCCACTGCCACCCGCATTGATCACGTATATGCCCCATGAGCCCTCACGGTTGGAGGCAAAAGCCAGTTGCCAGCCGTTGGCAGCCCAAACGGGATGCGCGTCCCCGATATCATCCTTGGTGATACGCTGCGGGTTCTGTCCTGCTGAATCCATTACGTAGACTTCCGGGCTGCCATCACGTGAGCTGATAAAAGCGATGCGCGCCCCATCCCGGGAATAGCTGGGTGCATAATCGTCGCCGGAGCTTTCCGTAAGGCGGCTGCGGTCCCCATCGTTGAGGTCAAAACGGTATAGCTGCTGGTTGCCCGGAGAATTACTGACATACAGCAAGTAGCGTCCGCTGGGGGAGAAGGCGGGTTGGGTGTCACTGGCAGGATCATTCGAGACCTGGGTCAGTTCCTGATCGGCAAGTGATATCAGGTAGATCTCCTCATCGCCATCACGATCCGAAACGAAGGCCAGTTGGTCGCTGTTGGGCCCCCAATTGGGGGACTGGTCAATGGCATCGTTCTCGGTAAGCTGCGATAGGATTGCCCCATTTAGCCCTATTAAATATATCTCTGGGTTGCCATCACGCTCTGAAACGATTGCGATCTGGGTGCCATCCGGGGACCACACTGGCGAGTAATCATCGGCCGGGTGGTCAGTGAGCTGAATTACTTCATCCCCTTGCGCGTTCATCATAAAGATATCTCGGTTGCCGTTCTCGGTAGATACGAACAGAATGTGTTCTCCGTCCGGGGAGTAGGCCGGTTCAGTTTCGGCGATGCTATCCTCGTTACGCACCCGCGCCAGACCATCGCCATTGGCATTCACCACCCAGATATCGCGTCGCCCTTCAATGACCGAGGCATAAGCCAACTGCCCGGGAGGGAAATCGGGCGCTGAGGAAGCCTGTGGGATGATGGTGGGCAGTGGCGTTCGTGTGGGGCTGGTTGGGGCGGTGGGGGTATTGGAGTCCACATCAACCACATCGGGCTGTGTATTACCTGCTGCCGGAGATTGGATAATGACAACTGACGGTTGCTGCGCGTTTTGTGTGTCCGGCACAACCAATAGGCCAAAGGCGAATGCCAATCCCAGTATTCCGATAATCCCCACTAAAGCAAGCGCGAGCAGGATCTGGGTTAAGGTGAGGTCGAGAAAGATGCGACGAGGTTGTGGTGAATTATTGTCAGGGGGCATGGGCAATGAACCAGAAACTTGTCATTAATAAGTGAAAAGTTGTTACTTGGACGTTTAGCCCTTATCCTCATTGAGGCTATTCATGACCTCTTTGGCAATATCCATCAATGGCTGGCGCTGGTCTTCTTCAACATGGGCTGACTTCCAGTAGTGCTCCAACAGCTCCTCATGGGAGTATGCGCCAACAGCCTTGTCCTCCGGCAAACGCACACGTGCCTCCATTTGCGGTCGTTTGACCAGATGGAATTCAAAAGCCTGGGCGGCGGTTTCGCGCAGGGCCGCCTCGTCGATCAGAGATTCCCATTCGCGGGGATACTCGAGGATCAAGCGGATGACTGCCCCTGCCATGTCATCCGGAGGGGTCATTTTCGCAAGTATTGCCTTGGTGACATCCTGATCGGATTCGATTGTGTGTCTTATTGTCTTGAAAGGCCGGATGTCTTTTAACTCGTGCCACTCAAATTGAGTGTCTTCGCCCTTTTCAAGTTCAACGATCATGTAGAATTTTTTGTCCTCTTCCTCACCAAAATCAATGCGCTCGATCGAACCGGGGTAGATGATCGGCGGCTGCTCACCTTCATTCAGGTTCTGGGGTTTATGAATGTGACCGAGGGCCACGTAATCTAACCTTTTGTCTTTGACCAGCGCGGGCGACAAGACAAGGTCGCCGCCCAGCATCACGGTTCTTTCTGCACCATATTTTGCGCCCTGGATGGTGGCATGTGCTGTAAAGACCGTGGGCAGGTTCGCATCGATTTCTTCCATCCAACCATCGATCAAGCCGGAAACCTTACTTTCAAGCTCCGTATAGATCTTGCCGGGGTCGCTCATGTCCATGTCCAGGTAAGCGACCATGCCGGAACGCGTGATCCACGGCAGCGCCAGGACCTGAATCTGCAGACCGTCAAGCTCATCCGGCCCCATGAGGGTCGGTTCATCAATCACATAGATGTATGGCACTTCCAGGGTCTTGAGTTCGGTGAGGGCGTGGGCGCGTTGGTGGCTGGGCGACATGTCGTGATTGCCCACTAACACGATATTAGGAATCTCGGCGCGTGAAAGCTGCATCATGCGTTTATCCCACTCGCGCTGGTAAGTGGGGGCAGGGTTGCGGTCTTTGTAGGCGTCACCGGCAAAAACAACCAGGTCAACTTTTTCTTCTATGGCCGCTTCTACGATGGTATCGAGTGATTTGAGATAGTCCATGGCGCGCACAGGCAGGCCGCTATCCGGGTCGTGGCGGCCATAGTTAGCCATGTCGATGTGGGCGTCTGCGAAGTGGAGGAGTTTGATCATTTTGAGGGTCGTCGTTTGAACTGTGTTTCTATCTGCGTATTATAGCCCCACACCCAAGCGCTCCAACTGTGCCCATCCAGGTGTGAAGTTGGGGTTGATGCGCACCGAGTCGCGGTAATCGCTGATGGCATTGTCCATCTCACCAATGGCTTCACGCGCCAGGCCGCGCCAGTACAGGCTTTCTTCCAGCACCGGTTCGCTGATCGTTTCGGTCAGGGTAGTAGTCGCCAGGTTGATCGTGTCGCCATAACGGCCGCTGTAATAGTAGGCCCAGTATGGCCCGGTCTGGTACCACATGATGCGGTAGGGGCGCTGGGAGTCGTCATCTTCAAGCGCTGCGTAGAGGCTAAAGGCAAAATCGTAAGCCACCGCCGCGTCGAAATATTGTTGCAAGTTGACATGGCTGGTGCCCTGGTTGAACCATGCAAAGAACTGGTTGATGCCGGTGAGCGTCTGGCCTTCTTCCTGGGCCATGCGTAAGGCATTTTGGGCAGCCCATTTTTCATCAGCCCAGTTACCCAATAGACTTAGAACTTCAGCCTCTTCGGCTTCCGGGTAGACCACCATGAATAAGTAATTGAAAGAACGCCAGCCGTCAATGAAATCCTGATAGGATGTCTGGTGGTCCTGCCCATCGTCTACATATGTGTCCTGCAAGGTGAAGGCCCCGCTGACATCGTTATAACCATTGACGAACTGGTAATGACCCAACCAGGCGAATTTGCCGGTGAAGTCGTGTTCGTAATAACCTTTTTCAACCAGCACTGGATAGCCACCGGCGATCATGGCTTTGAGCATCTCGATCTCGCCCCCGTGGCGCACGAAGGCTTTCATACCGGGCACCTGGGTATTGACGAAGTCGGCCATTTCGTAGGGCATGACGTTCTTGTCATCGCTGCTGGGCTTGACGTATTCGCCGACCACGTCCCGGTCACCGTTCCAGCCCCAGAAGGTCAGGCTCATAGACAAGTTGGCTGGGCCGCAATAGTTCCAGCGGCCATGCTGGTGCTCATACTTTACGCCGGGCAATATCACAGATTGGGGCAGGGGGAGTGCGGTGGGACCTGGTGTGGAAGTGGGGCCAGGGAGTGTCGCTGTTGGTGCTATTCCAGTAGCCGTGGCCTCTGGGGTGAGGGCATTTAAAGTAGACTGCACGACAAATTCAAGCTGATCTTGCTGGCCTTGGGGAATGAAAACAGCTTCATCTGGCGGGTTCAATCGATAAAACAGTTCGGTGCGAAAAGTATCTACACGCCAACGTACGGATGGAATGAAGTAAACCCCCAGGCCCACTACACATAATACGGGAATCACAAACAAGGCATATACCCATTGTGGACGTGGGCGTTGTCCATTGATACGGCGGTCTCGCAAATAATCCGAGCGTTTCATAAGTCGCTGGATTATAGCATCGGGGTATTAAGGAAAGGAAACTAGGGAAGGTTAAGGTTTCCTAAGGAACGGGAGCTCCATCGAGGATGAGGGAGACTACATCAGCTGAGTAATCTTCAAGGGTGGAACCGTTGGAGTGTTGTGCCCATTGCATACCAGCACCGAAGATTGCCCAGCTATAGACTGTTGAAGTGATTTCAATGTCAATATTTGATGGTCCATTTTCGTTAGTGTGTTCCTCTAACCATCTCGATAGAAGGCCTTTTATCTGTGCCTGTATCTGTGTTTCAATGAGTGGACGATATTTTTCATCCGAAGGGTGACAGCTACTGGTGTATCTACTTAAAAATTCACATGTGGCTTCAATAAGCAGAGCTAGGTTTTCATGGGAAAACCCGCAGGCGTCGGCTAATTTGTTTTTCACGGTTTCCCGATAACTACTCGCCACCAGGTGATCCATGAGAGCATATTTGTCATCGAAGTGAGCGTAGAAGGTTGCCCGGTTCACGGTGGCGCGCTCGGCGATATCCTGCACTGTAATAGCATGCAAACTTTTTTCCTGGACCAATTCTTCAAAGGCATCAGTTAATAATTTGCGGGTGCGCTTAACACGCGGGTCTAACTTCTCTTCAAATGAAGTAACCAACATTTTTGAACCTCTGTTGCTTTTACAACAAAACAGCCTGGTTGATGATTGACGAGCTTCCTTAGGCCTATTACAGTATAGCAACATTTGTTGCTTTGTCAATATTCATTGTTTTAACATCAAATGATAGATATCAATCATATTATAGGAGTTGTAGAAGATGAACATCGTATTGTGGATCGTTCAAGGCTTAGCAGCTTTGTTGTTCTTGATGGCTGGGGTGATGAAACTTACCCGGTCGAAGGAACAATTATCTGAACAGATGAGTTGGGTTGAGGATTTCTCTCAGGGGCAGGTGCGTCTAATTGGCACAGTGGAGTTTCTGGGGGCCTTGGGCTTGGTTCTACCTATGGTGATGGGTATTTTGCCAATTCTCACACCAATAGCCGCGGCAGGTTTAGCTCTTGTGATGCTTGGTGCTGTGTATACACACCTGCGTCGCAGTGAGAATGCAATGCTGATGAGACCGCTAATCCCGCTCATCCTGGTTGCCTTTGTAGCAATTGGACGTTTTACCTTCTAATCGTAGCACTAACCTGTCAAAATAAAAACGAGCGCACATTAGAGGGCTCGCTTTTTGTTTCTCTTACCAGATTTTATCTGTTCCAGTTGCCCACCACCTGACGCAAGATGCCGAGTTCGCCAGTGTGGTAAGCATTATGGGCCGCAATCACATTGATCTCACGCAGGATGTTGTGCTGGTAATCGCCGCTATTTGGCAGGGGCGCAAACAGATCAGTAGCAGGGTTCTGGATCATCTCGAGCAGGGTCTGACGATCAGCTATGAAATCATCAATGCTCTTCCGCCATCCGGCCAGGTCTGTGGTTGCATCCTGCGCTGGCCACATCAGGCCGTGTTCTGTCGGCCACTCATAATCATCTTCTGTAATATATTCGAGGATGTCCCGTTGTGTGAGGCGCAAGTGTTCGATGAGATGCCAGAAAGTGTATTCACAGTTGGGCGGCGTGGTGTTGATATCCTTTTCTGGGAAGTTGGCTACCGCATCCTCGAAGTCCATGTGCGCCTGCCGCGCTGTGAGTAGGTTAGCGAGTTGTTGTCTCAGTTCTTTGTCATTCATTCGGAGTACCCTGCCACATCCTTCTTGCCGATCACCTTGTCAATTTTGACGCGCACGATGTATTCGCCTTCCACACTGTTGCGCTGCCCGAACTCCTCAGCCCTGTCCTGGCCCATGTAGCGCCCACCGATCTTTGTGGCCACCTCCAGGCGGCTTTCGGGCGTACCTTCGTCCAGCGTCGCTGTCCCCTCGATCATCACGAAGGCGTAAGGTGGCGCTTGTTCATCCACACTGATTGCTACATTGGGATTGTGCTTTATGTTCCTGGCCTTCACGCTTTTATGCCATGTGTTGAAGATCAATTCATCCTCATCCACCACAAACCAGATCGGTACCACGTGGGGACGACTATCCGTACGCACACTGGCCAGTTTGCCGGTACGTGTACCCTGCATGATGAAATCCAGTGCTTCCTGACGGTTCATGTTTTCCATGTGTAAACCTCTATTTAGGGTGCGGGCAAAGCGCAGCGAAAGCCAATATTAAAATTGGATCCGCTGGGGTCTGCCTCGCCGCGACGGGCACCACGCAGCACGCGTTCAGGGCTGCTAAAGGAGCCGCCTTTGAGCACACGGTTTTCACCTTCCTGCACACCCTGTGGGTTTTGAGGGGGCACAGTATTGTAATAATCCGCGCCATAGTAGTCAGCAGTTAACTCCCAAACGTTACCGGCCATGTCCAGAGCGCCAAAGGGGCTGGCACCATTTGGGAAACTGCCGACTGGAGCGGTGCCGGTAAAACTGTCACAAGCCCCGTCTGTACATGTATCACCTGTGTTGTCGGCATTGGCTAGATCCGCGCCAAAGAGATTTCCCCAGGGATATAGAAAGCCAGTTGTGCCGCGTGCTGCTTTCTCCCACTGTGCTTCGGTGGGCAGTTCGCGTCCGGCCCACTGGCAATAGGCACTGGCCCCATACCAGGTCACTTCGACTACAGGATGGTTCTCAAATCCACCTTCAACCTGCCACTGTCCGTCAGCCTGGGAAAGGCGGCTGTCGGGGTCATTCTCGGTGAGCCATAAAGCCCCGCCCTCACTTTGGTTACCGGACTCTTGCAGGAAGAGGGCGAACATGGCATTAGTCACCTCTGTCTGGTCGATCCAGTATGCCGATAGGACAGGAGAGTGTTGCGGCATCTCGTCTTCACGTGCATCGGGGTCGGACGGCCCGGAGCCCATCACGAATTCACCCTCAGGCACGTAAACCATAGTCATACCATCGATCAGTGAGACCATGGTTGAGCCTAGTTCCGGTGGTTCTGTGGGCAAGGGGATATCGGTGGGGGCCACCGATTGCGTTTCTACAATGGCTTGTACCGTTGGGTTGGCCTCTGTTTGCCTGGGCCCAAAAGCATAAGCAAGCCCTGCGATGATCCCTACTACGACAACTAACCCAAACACGCCTGCGCCACCCAGGCCAAGCACCCAGCCCCAAATGCCGCTTCCGGCTTCTTCTGGTTCCGTGTATTGCTCGTAATAGTCATAATATGGTTCTGGTTCAACTGGGGCCTGGTGCATTGCCTCCAATGCGGCGTCTTCTTCGGGCGTGGCCTTGCGCGTGGGTGCCGACATCGGCTCCAGGTCCAGTGGCTCTTCGACAATCGTGGCTGCTACTTGCCGGTTGTGCACTCTTGTGGGGGGGGAGATCGAGACATCCTGGATTTCTTTGGTGCTCTCCAGTTCGTCCTCAATATCTTGCAGGGCCTGGGCCATCGCGCCTGCACTGGCATAGCGCGTACCGGCCTCCTTAGCCATTGACAGAGAGATAATCAATTTGAGACCGCGGGGTAGCTCAGGCACTACTGCATGAATGTCGGGCACGGGTTGCTGGATGTGCTGCATGGCCAATGCCAGCGGTGTATCTGCAAAGAAAGGCTGTTTTCCTGTGAGCATTTCGTAGAGAATCACGCCCAGCGCATAAATATCCGTGCTGGCGCTAACCTCATGGCCGCGAGCTTGCTCTGGACTCATATAGGCGGGTGTACCCACCACGCCTGTCCCGGTTAGATCGGAAGTTGTTCCCTCGGTCAGTTTGGCAATGCCGAAGTCCGTCAGATAGGGCGTGCCGCTCTCATCAAAAAGGATATTGCCTGGTTTAAGGTCGCGGTGGATCACATTGCGTTTGTGCGCATAGTCAAGCGCAGGGGCCAGCCGCTCGAACATGCGGGCCGTATCTTCCAGGGAGACTGCGCCCGCATCCAGAAGATCAGCCAGCGAACCGCCATGCATGTAGCGCATGGTAAGGAAAGGCTGGTCTTCATCTTCGCCGAAGTCATAGACAGGTACGATGGCTGGATGCTCAAGTGATGCAATGGTCTTGGCCTCACGCTCGAAGCGCTGGATGAACTTCGGGTTGTTGAGGAAGGCGCGGGGCAATACCTTGACCGCCACTTCACGTTCAAAAGTGGGGTCGTAGCCCAAATATACAGAGGCCATACCGCCGCGGCCCAACAATTTCTTGATGGAGTAGCGGCCAATTTGCTTGGGAGGCATTGCGCTAGTATAGGTGTTTATAGGGTGATGTGCAAGAGAGGCTCATTTGAATTTACTGGTAAATATGTCACAATATACTGACTACGAATTGAGGTGGTGTATGTGGATGTTTAGGGCCCTGTTTTTCGCAATGCTTGCTTTTTCACTCGTGGGTTGTGGTTCTCAGCAGAATAAGACAACAACACCTGTCTCTCCCACCTTCACACGCACTGTTGAAGAAATAACTCCTCAGCCTACAACAAGTCCAACACCAACTCAAGTACCTCGCCCAACGAAAAACCCGTTTACCTTCCCTTTTACAAACCCTAATTTTGCAACGCCGAATCCCCTAACGAGGAACTTAGAAGCCCCGACCACTTTTCCTTCCCCGAATGGCATTTGGATGGCAGATGCTGAAGGGCTAACTGTTCGCCATATAAGTGGGGCGATAGTTTGGGAGATTCCAAATAGGATTGCTGGCTTGGAATTGTGGGAGGGCAATTATTTCTCTGAATTACAGTGGTCGCCAGATAGTCGTTATCTGTTCTTTTCGCGCAATCAGGGTTTTGATGGCGGAATTGCATTCGACAATGCAACAGGATATTGGCGTCTGGATATCTTGTCTGGAGAAATACTTGAGATTTTGGCAGTTGATGGAGATTCTGAAACTTATGAAATGAAGTCTCTCGGGCTATCCCAAGACTCTACTACGCTTGCATATATCCCTACCCCCTTATACAGCGATCCGGAAGAACGACCAGCATTGGAGTTATTCATACTTGACCTGGAGTCTGGTAAGGAAGTCGTACATCAACTTGATTACAAGTACCATATAGCCGGGGAAATCTTATGGGCTCCAAACAAGGAGAGCTTGTTCTTGTTGGCGGGGTATCGGGATGATATTGAGGATTGGGACTTAAACAATATCTATTTTGAGTACACGCTTTTAGATGTCCAAGATGGGAATATAGAGATACTTTTTGAAACTCAAGGAAACCCCCGTACATACTGGCCAACGAACTGGCGGGAAGAGAACCTGATTGAGTTTCAGTACAATAATTGTGCAGCCTGGTACTTTGATCTGACCATCGGAGACTTCGTAGCACAGGCTACGCCAACCCCTTATCCCACAGTGGGCGAGTCGCGTGAATGTAACCCTTGAGTTCTAAACAATACACATTGAGATAGATTTCTGTAAACTAGTTTATAATATATTTTAGTTGACAATACAAACCAAATCGTGTATATTGTGACTGGTATCAAATCAGGAGGTCACAATGGTTCACGATGCAGAAGAATTGATCCTCAAAACCAGGCAATACGAATTTGTCGATGGCTTACGGGACATTCAGCTTGGTATATCATTTTTCGTCATGGGTATATTCTGGTATGCGCTGGCGCTAAATCCACGGATCTGGATATTTATACTTCAACTTGAAGTTGATAAATGGATAAGGACCATTGCATTTAGTTTGATTCTCGGTCTGCCTGTACTGGTAATCTTGGCAACCTTGCCTTTGATGAAGTGGGTCCGTAAGCGCTGGTTGTGGAAACAGACCGGCATGGTAAACGCATCCCGCATGGTCGTTCCATCTCGCTACACATTGTTTGCCGTACTTGTATTTGTCGCTACTGTAGCTATCGGAATCTGGTTAATACCTGTTTTACAGACCGGTGAATTCTACATGTGGAATGTCATCCTGCTTGCAACTGGTTGGAGCTTTGCCCTGACCTTGGTGGGTATGAGTAATTACGTCAAGATCCGGCGCTATATGTTTATCGGGATTCTAGGCGGTCTGGTTTCTCCCGCGATACTTCTGTTCCAGTCATCTATGCAGGCGGCCGGATTGATATTTCTTTCGGGCTGGGGTTTGTTGTTACTGGGCAGTGGCATTGCTGTAGTGTCTCAGGCCTGGCCGCACAGTAAAGAGCACAGCCATGTCGGATGAGATCAAAGCCATCAACGACTTTGACCGCTTGATCCATGAGCCGGCGCGGCTTGCGATCATGGCCGTTCTTTTTGCCTGTGACAGTGCCGACTTTAAATTCATCCAAAATTCGACGGGAATAACGAAAGGGAACTTATCTGCCCACCTGCGCAAATTGGAGGCGGGCGAATATCTAAAGATCAATAAAGGATTTAAGGGGAACTATCCCCATACAACTTGTGCCCTCACGCGTACAGGGCGTAAGGCATTCGCGCGATATCGCAAGCAGTATTTGGCTTTGGCAAAACAGTTTACAGAAGAGGGATAGGTATACCCGGGAAATAAAATACTTTTACAGTGTGCCGCGCAATTCTTCCAGTTCACTCTTGACGATTTGGAATAGGCTATCTGCAAAATTGATCTTATCTTCAGGATCTTGTAGTTCGCCCATACCGGCCATTTGCTCCAGCTCAAAGGCAACGTCAGCCAATTGGGTGGCCCCGAAGGTTTTGCCATTGGATTTAAGTGAATGCGCGCTACGTTCAAGGACCTCAAGATCATTATCACTGTAGGCTTGGCGCATGTCTGTGATGAGCCGCGGACCGTTTGACAAGAAGGTATCGATCAGGTCGGCAACAAATTCACCCCAGTCGTCACCCATGACCTCTTTGTATTCATCCAGAACTGAAGAATTGATTGCCATGTGTACTCCACTTACACGGTACTTTTGTCTATAGCTAAACGATAGCATAGCTGGCGGGTCCTGGGTTTTACAAAACTGAAAAAACACCCAACATTTTTGTAAGCAGCTGCTTTAGATTGCTGAACTAATTGCTGATAACGGCGATACGGTTGCGTCCCTTGCCCTTCGCCTCGTACAGCGCTTTATCCGCATCTAGTAGCAAGGCATCCAGAGAAGCTTCTTGTAGTTCGTTCTGGTAAGCCATGCCCACACTTACGGTTACTGGTATAGCACCATTTGAGGTCCTGATCGTTGAACTGGCAACCTGTTTACGGATGCGTTCGGCAATTGTCTGGGTGGACTCTTCAAAGCTGGCAGTGATCAAACAAATGAATTCATCCCCGGCCCAGCGTCCAAAAAGGTCGTAGGGGCGGATGGCACTGCTGACCACACTTGCAAGATGTTGCAGCACTTCATCGCCAACGGCATGCCCATAGGTGTCATTGAATTGTTTAAAATTGTCGATATCAAAGAAGATCACCCCAGCAGGCCAATTTTCGCGTTTGGCGCGGTTCAGTTCTACCTCTGCACGTTCAGTGAACGCCCGCCGGTTGAGCAGGCCGGTAAGGCCATCATAAGCTGCAAGACGTTCCAATTCTGATTTTGTGTTCAATAACTCATCTTCCAATTTGAGTATGCGCTGGGCCACACTGATGCGCGCCTCCAACTCTTTGGGGTTGAAGGGCTTGGTGACGTAATCGTCGGCCCCTGCTGTAAGACCAGAAACCAGGTCCCCGCTATCATCTTTTGAGGTGAGTAGGATAATGTATATGTAGTGGTCGAATTTCTCCCCGCGGATCTTCTCAACCAATTCTTTACCGCTCATCCCCGGCATCAACCAGTCTGTGATGACCAGATGCGCAGGTTGTTCCTGTAGTTGCTCCCAGGCTTCCTGTCCATCTTCTGCTGTTCTGACGTGTAGGCCTAGCTGCGTGAGTAGAGACACAAGCATTTTGCGTTGCACAGGATCGTCTTCGGCGATCAAGACCGAGAGTTTTTCCATATATGTATAACTAAAGGATTCAATGATTTCTAGTGTGTCTAGCATACCATGCCTGCCTGTGCAAATGTCTATATCGTCTTTTGAGACGAATGAAAATAAAAAACCTGCACCATTTTAGTGCAGGTTTTTCTAGTATTGATTGCGCTTTGCGCTTCTGTAAACAAGTTTGTGGTGAATTTGCTTTGAAAAAAGCGGTCTTTACGCTTCTGTAAACTCACCTTCGATGACTTCACCTTCATCATTGGGGCTGTGGCCGTTACCGTTGCCATTTCCATTCGGTGCGGGACCATTGCCTCCGTAATTGGGGAAATCACTGCTGGGGCCAGCCTGCGCAGATTGTTCCTGTGCATAAAGCTGCTGGCTGATGGCATGGAAGGCGTTCTGTAGTTCATCACTCAAGGTCTTGATGCGGTTAAGGTCATCGCCTTCTGAAGCTTCACGCAATTCTGTGATCTTGCTTTCGATATTGCCTTTCTCGCTGGCTGGGACCTTGTCGCCCAGTTCATTGAGTGTTTTCTCAGTTTGGTAGGCCAGGCTGTCGGCATTGTTACGCACCTCGATCAACTCACGGCGCTTGGCGTCTTCGCCCTGGTTCTCACGAGCTTCTTTGACCATGCGCTCCACTTCGCTCTCATTGAGGTTAGTCGATGCTGTGATCGTCACGTTCTGCTCTTTGCCGGTGGCCTTGTCTTTGGCGGTTACATTGATGATGCCGTTGGCGTCAATGTCGAAAGTAACTTCTACTTGCGGGATGCCTCGCGGGGCAGCCGGGATGCCATCCAGGCGGAAGTGCCCCAGGCTCATGTTGTCGGCGGCCAGGGTACGCTCGCCTTGCAGCACGTGGATGTCCACGGCTGTCTGGCTGTCTTCGGCGGTTGAGAAGACCTCGGCCTTCTTGACCGGGATGGTGGTGTTGCGCTCGATCAGTGTGGTCATCACGCCACCCAGGGTTTCGAGACCCAGGGAAAGAGGCGTAACGTCCAGCAAGAGCACGTCTTTGACCTCACCGCCCAGCACGCCAGCCTGAATGGCTGCGCCCACCGAGACGACCTCATCGGGGTTGACGCCCTTGTGGGGCTGTTTGCCGGTCATTTCTTCGGCCAGCTCCTGCACCATGGGCATACGCGTGGAGCCACCCACCAGCACGACCTCATCCACGCCCGCTGCGCTGAGGTTAGCGTCTTTCAAAGCTGCCTCGAAAGGCGTGCGCAGGCGCTTGACCAGATGCTCTGTGAGCTGCTGGAACTTTGCGCGACTGAGCTTCATCTGCAAGTGCTTGGGGCCGGAGGCATCGGCGGTCACGTAGGGCAGGTTGATCTCGGTTTCCATCACACTGGAAAGCTCGATTTTGGCTTTCTCTGCGGCCTCGCGCAGACGCTGCAGGGCCTGGCGGTCTTCGCGCAGGTTAATGCCCTGCTCTTTTTTGTATTCATCGGCCAGCCAGGTGACGATAGCCTCGTCCCAGTCATCGCCGCCCAGGTGCGTGTCACCATTGGTAGCTTTGACTTCGATCACGCCATCGCCGACTTCCAGCACGCTGACGTCGAAAGTCCCACCACCCAGGTCGAAGACCAGGATGGTCTCATTCTCTTTCTTGTCCAGGCCATAAGCCAGGGCTGCGGCCGTGGGTTCGTTGATGATGCGCAGTACTTCCAAACCGGCGATCTTGCCGGCATCTTTGGTGGCCTGGCGCTGGCTGTCGTTGAAATAGGCTGGAACGGTGATTACGGCCTGGGTGACGGGTTCACCCAGATAGGCTTCGGCGTCGGCCTTGATCTTGCCCAGCACCATTGCTGAGATTTCCTGCGGGCTATACTCTTTGCCTGAAACAGGGACTTTGACGCGTGCATCGCCTCCGGGCCCGGCAACGACTTCATAAGAAACCATACCACGCTCGGATTCGACCTCATCGTAGCGCATCCCCATAAAACGTTTGATGGAATACACGGTGTTTTCGGGATTGATCACGGCCTGGCGCTTGGCGGTCTGCCCGACCATACGCTCGCCGTTCTTACTAAACCCCACCACAGAAGGCACCAGACGGCCACCTTCGGCAGTTGTGATAACTTGAGGATCGCCGCCTTCAATGACGGCTCCTACACTATTGGTGGTACCTAGATCGATACCAATAATCTTTGCCATGCGATTCTCCTAATACCTATAATTAATGTAATTTTTAAAGCATAGTTTTATGCATACGTGTCTATGATAGGCATTACATACAAGAAAAACGTTAAAGAAATATCGGATTTTAGTTAATGGAATCGGGAAGATTAAGAGTAATTTGCTGGGGTACCCTACAAAACCACGCAACATAGCATTGCGGGCTTTGTGAAGATTATCAATGGATATTTTCTTTGGTTGTCAACGTAGCCGGTCAGCTTCGTTGTACCTTCTCTCCAACGTGGTAGTACGCCCCTTTAGTATATAGCAGCAAATCCTGCTGAGGGTGAATTTCAATCTCCATGGCAACTCCAACGAATCCAGTGTATTCATCGAAGTCGATAGTGCGCTGCACATGACATTCTGCGTTCAACACGCAGCCGCGGATCAACGGGGCCTGGATGCTTTTGGCTGCATAAAGATTTTTGGCGAACAAGTCATCTGTAAGCTTATCCACCTCTCGACCACTTTGACCACCCGCTAAATTCGACAGGGCTGCCTGCTGGTTGGCTGCGATGTTAACCCCGAATTCGCCACTTGCTTTGATCAGGTCATGTGTCAAATTGCCTTTGTGAACCAGGATTAGGAAAGTCATCGGATGCCAACCGATGTTGAAGGTCCATTCGCATGCCATCACGTTTGGACGCGGCCAGCTTTCGTGTTGAGAAGTGATTAACTCAACTATGGAGGCCAGGTATTTGTGGGGAGCTAGTTCAAGTGTATTCATTCATTTACAATAAATAGGTCACAGCCCCAGAGCAATGGGAATCTGTACAGTGCATGCTGTTCAAGGGTACAGTTGCAGTTATCTACTATAATGGCGGTACATGGCTGATATCCCTGAACCCACTCTGATCACCTCTTCAGATCATCTAAAGCAGGTAAGCAAGCAACTGGCCCAGGCCAGTCTGCTATCCGTGGATACCGAGTCGAATAGCTTGCATGCATTTCGTGAGCGCGTTTGCCTTATCCAGTTTTCCATTCCCGACGCCGACTATTTACTTGACCCACTGGCCGTGGATGACCTCTCCCCACTGGGGCCTATTTTTGCTGACCCCAATGTTGAGAAGCTCTTCCATGCTGCTGAATATGATCTGCTGACCCTGAAAAGGGATTTTGACTTCAGCTTCGCCAACCTGTTTGATACGATGGTTGCGGCGCGTATCTTGGGGCGTCGGCGTGTTGGCCTGGGTAATCTATTGGATGCTGAGTTTGGTATCAAATTGGAGAAGAAGTTCCAGCGCGCTGATTGGGGCAAGCGGCCGCTATCGAAAGACATGTTGTCCTATGCGCGTTTCGACACGCATTATCTGATCCGCCTGCGCAATAAACTAAAAGATGAATTAATGGCCAAAGATCGTTGGTCGATCGCTGCAGAAGATTTTCAAAGGGCTACCGACGTTGGCCATCATCGTGCCGAGCCCCCACACAGTGACGTCTGGCGCATGAAAGGGGCGGACGATTTTTCGCCTCGCCAATACGCCGTGCTGCAAGCCCTGGTGGATTTTCGCCGCGAGCGGGCAGAACGCGTAGACCGCCCACTGTTTAAAGTGTTTGGTGATAAAACATTGGTGGCCATTGCCGATGTCATGCCTACCCGCTTAGAGCAATTGTATGGTCTTGACGGTATGTCAGGCAGACAGATCGAACGGCAGGGGCGCAAATTGCTGGCTGCCGTAGAGCGTGGCAAAAAGGCCCAGCCGCCTGTGCGTCCACCGCGCCGGCCCCGCGACGAGCAAAAAGAAGAGCGCTATGAGACACTGCGTGAGTGGCGTAAGATAGAAGCGCAAAAGATCGACGTAGAGTCAGATGTCATCCTCCCACGTGATGTGATGCTGCAATTGGTAGATGCCAACCCCTCCAGCCTGACCGAGGTGGAAGCGGAGATGCACAGCGTTCCCTGGCGTTTTGCCCAATTTGGTGAGGATATCTTTGAAGTACTGGTTTCGGTATAAATTTGCAGAGTTTTAGATATTGGCCCGATAATTCTGTCATTCTCTTATTTCAGGAGTTTTAATGCGATTAAATTTCTTTGGCGCCGCCCAAACGGTGACCGGTTCACAGCACTACCTTGAAGTTAACGGACACTCCTTATTGTTGGATTGCGGTCTTTATCAGGGACGGCGTAAAGAAGCGGAGAAACGCAACCGCGAGTTCCGCTTTGACCCCACTAAATTAGATGCCGTCTTACTCTCGCACGGCCACATCGATCACAGCGGCAATCTGCCCAACCTGGTAAAAAACGGCTATGAAGGTCCCATCCATGCCCAAACCGCTACAACCCATCTAAGCAAACTGATGTTGGAGGATTCCGGGCGTATCCAGGAATATGATGCTGAGTTCATCAACCGCAGAAATGCCAAGCGCGGTAGGCCGCTGGTTGAGCCGCTGTATACACAGGAAGATGCCAGTCGCGCCGCCGGATTATTCAAGAGCGAGAGTTATAGTGACTCCTTCGAACCGATTCCTGGTGTGATTGCCCAATTTCACGAAGCAGGTCACATTTTGGGTTCGGCAGCGATTTCATTGGACATTGAAGAGAAAGGCCGCAAGGTGCGCTTATGGTTTTCCGGCGATGTTGGTCGGCCCAATATGCCTTTAATCCGCGACCCTAAAATGCCCACCGATGCGGATTACTTGTTAATGGAATGTACCTACGGTTATAAGCCGCATGAACCGTATGGCAAGGCCCATGAAGAGTTGATGTCCGTGGTCAACAAAACGCTCAAGCGCGGCGGTAAAGTCATCATCCCCGCCTTTGCAGTGGGGCGTACCCAGGAACTTGTTTATGCTCTGCATCGTATGATGGATGAGCGCACTGTCCCGCAAGTCCCAGTGTATGTGGATAGCCCATTGGCTGTCAATGTCACGGATGTGTTCCGCGCTCACCCTGAATGTTTTGACGAGGAAGCACGTGAAATGATTGAGTCTGATGAGCACCGCGCCGCCCTTGGTTTTGACACGCTGACCTATATCCGCTCTGTAGATGAGTCGAAAGCGCTTAACGGGATGGATGAACCGATGATCATTATTTCGGCCTCCGGCATGCTGGAGGCGGGACGTATTCGCCACCATCTGGTCAACAACATCGATGATGAACGTAACACTCTATTGATCGTGTCCTGGCAGGCGCCGCATACTTTGGGCCGCCGCATGCTGGAGGGCCACGACCAGGTCAAGATCTTTGGCGAAACACACGATGTAAAGATGCGCGTGGAGCGCGCCAATGGCTTTTCTGCACATGGCGGGCAGACCTTACTGCGTGAATATGCCGATGCGGTGAAAGGCAGTGTAAAAGACATTTTCCTGGTGCATGGGGAAGAAAAAGGGGCGGTTGGTATTACAGAAGCCCTTAATACCGATGGCTTTGATAAAGTACATTTCCCAGCATTAGGCTCCTCCGTAGAACTATGAGTTTCGTCGCTTTGTTGCGCGCCATCAATGTAGGCAAACGCCAGATCAAGATGGATGCCCTGCGTGGTATGTTTGAAGATATGGGCTATAGCAATGTGCGCAGCTACATCCAGAGCGGCAATGTGGTCTTTGATACACGTGCAAGGAATACCGATAAAATGGCTGCTCGTATCTCGGAGCACATTGAGAGTGAAGTGGGCTTTGATGTGGCGGTGATGGTACGCACGGGGGAAGAGATTGCCAGCATTGTGGAACATAATCCATTTAAGCATGTTGAACTTTCCAAAGATATCATCCTGTACGTCAGTTTTCTGTCCGAAGAGCCGAGTGTGGCAGCCGCGGCAGCATTTGTAGATGCCAGTACGGAGTATGAAAAGTACGTGGTGGATGGACCTGAAGCTTATATTTTGCGGGACAGGCGCAACAAAGAATCCCCATTTTCGAATAACTACCTGGAGAAGATGTTAGGGGTGAGGGCTACGAATAGGAACTGGAATACGGTCAATAAGCTGATCGGGATGTCAAAGGCCAAATAGCCCTTTCGATTCCAACGCGATATAATTCCCCTGCTACCCGGAGAGGTGCCAGAGTGGACGAATGGGGCGGTCTCGAAAACCGTTGTGGTCTTCGGGCCACCGTGGGTTCGAATCCCACCCTCTCCGCCAGACGTTTAAAGGCCCAGATTTTCCTGGGTCTTTTTGCGTCGAATGGCGGGCTCAAATTCGACGAATTAATGTACCATATGTAGCTAACCCAAGTTGCTAGTTAGATAGGATATCCATGAGTTCTACTCTCGATTGATGTGGACATACCAACTGTCGCAGGAAACTCATGGATACACAGATTACAGTCGTTTTTTTGTGCTTGTGAGATTATTGAAGGGATTGGATCATCAGGAGGACCAACGCTGTCAGATGAGCGCTGTGGAGATCATGACTACTGCATTGGTGGTTATGCTGTTCTTTGAGGGTAATTTCAACATGGACTGTCGTTTCTTCGGGAGCAAGGCTACATTCCACAGAAGCTTGGCAAAATCCTTTTCAGCCAGCGTCTGCGCTGTATCAAACCTTGTTTTTTTTATTGTTCACTCTGCTGGCCGAGCATTGGAAGTCCCAAAACACAGCCAAGATCTAAGCCATGGACAGCTTTCCGGATTGCACCAAACGACGCTATATCTATGGCTCAAAGTACAATTACTGGTCACCGACCAGGGCCAGCCTGTGGAGCTCTTTCTCACTCCCGGCTCATTGCATAATGCCCGAGCTTTGCGCAACTTCGCCTTTGACTTGCCAGCTAGGTTGCTGATCACGGCTGACAAAGCCTATAATCGTTATGTCATTGAGGACTTCCTGGAAGAGTAGGGACTGTATTTCCGCTTCTTTCTCAAGAAGAACTCGAAACGCTCCTATTCCCCACAAGCGCAGGTCATTCTGGCCCACTCGCGTCAGATCGTGGAGACCACTGGCCGCTTACCGCATCGCTTGTTGCCCAAGAATATCCATGCTACTTCTGCTCTCGGCTTTGAACTCAAAGTGGTCTAATTTGTCCTCGGTTGTTCTATCAACTTCCTCTTCTAATTCTCTAGCAACTTGAGTTAACTAAATACGCTATTTTGTCAATCGGTTAGCTATTGCTTTTTTTCGCTGTTCAATCTTCCCCCACTTAACTCCCAAACCTCTGCCCCTTCCTCAAAACCCTTTTCAAATAAATTCAGGTCCGTCGTCGTCAACAAAGCCTGCTCGCTCTGTGCCACCCGGCCCAACAGGTCTTCCCGCCGTTCGTTGTCCAGCTCCGCCAAAACCTCATCCAGCAGCAGCACCGGCCATTCCCCCGTCTTCGACTTCATCCACTCCACCTCCGCCATACGCAGCGTCAGCATGGTGGTGCGCACCTGGCCGCGTGAGCCGTAGGTGCCCAGATCGACCCCATTGCTGATGAAACGCAACTCATCACGGTGAGGCCCAATCGTCGTCACCCCCCGTGCGATCTCCTCCTTGCGCAATGCCTCCAATGCCTCCCGAAAACCGCTCTCGATCTTGTCCACCGAAAACTGGCTGCGATCCTGGGGGGCATCCATGAGGGCCATCTGGTTCTCCGGGGTGGGGGCCGGGTCGTAGGCCGGGCGGTAGCTCATGCGCAATACCTCGCTACCGCGCGTCAGGGAGTGGTGGATACCCCCTGCCACACCTTCCAATTCCTGAATAGCCTGTACGCGTGTGTGGATCAGGCGTGCCCCGCGCATCGCCAGGCGTTCATCCCAGAAAGCCAGTTGGTTGGCATCGCCGCCCTGTTCGCCAAGCTGCTTCAAGAGGGCATTGCGCTGGCTGAGAATCTGGCCGTATTCGCTGAGGTCGGCGGCGTAGTCGGAGTCCACCTGAGAGATAGCCAGGTCGAGGTAGCGACGGCGTTCGCTGGGAGAACCCTCCACGACGCGCAACATCTGCGGCAGGAAGAGTACGGCGTTAAAGTGGCCGACGACTTCGCTCATCTTCTTTTTGGCGTTGTCCAGCAGCACCTCTTTGCGGGCACGCACCACGCCCTTGCGGGTTTGCTCCTGGATGATACGCACCTCCAGCCTATGTTCACGGTTGTTTTTCTCGTAATCAGCAACAATGCGGCCTACGGCCAGCGGTTTACGGGCTTCAATGAAATTGACCAGCTCGCGGTCTGTGCTGGCGTGGAAAGAGGTCATGGTCGCCAGATAATAAATGGCTTCCAGCACACTGGTCTTGCCCTGGGCGTTAGGCCCAACGAGGAGGACCGCCCCCTGCGGCACGTTGATATCCAGGCGAGCGAAATTGCGGAATTGGGTCAGGGAGAGGTGAGTGAGGCGCATGGTTTGGTGGTCAAACAAATGCCACGGAACAAGCTCCGTGGCATAGAATTTTTATGCAATTTTTACCGGATCAGGAGGCCGGTGCGGCTTGTGGAATTGCATAGCAATTCCTTAAACGTTGGCTTCGTCAACGTACTCGTCTTCTTCTTCGGGTACCGGCTGGTAGACCTGCTCGGCGATGTCAGGGTAGAGGACGCCGTCAAGGTGGTCGATCTCGTGCTGGAGGATGCGGGCCAGCCAGCCTTCAGCTTTGATCTTCATGGCCTGCCCCTGGCGGCTCTGACCCTTGACGGTAACGGATACAGCACGTTCCACATCACCAACAAGCCCGGGGATGGATAGGCAGCCTTCGACGCCCATTTCAGTTTCTTCCGAACGGCGGGCGACTTCCGGATTAACGATGGTGTACAGCTTGGGAGGAGAAGGCTCTTCGCCTTCCTCGGTCTCTTCGCCATACTCGATCACGATCACGCGTTGGGAGACACCCACCTGCGGGGCAGCCAGGCCGACACCGGGGGCATCGCGCATAGTTTCAACCATGTCATCGATCAGGGTTTGCAGGTCGGGGCCAAAGTCCTTGATGGGGCGGGCTTTGCGACGCAAGACCTTATCGGGTAAATAAACAATTTGTCTAACAGCCATAGAAATGAACGATCCTAAATAAGACTGCGCTTATTTTACCCGGATTCGGTATCGGTCTCCGGGTCAGGTTGGCCCCCATTCATCAATTCGTGGTAACTGCGAATGGCATCTACCATGCGTTCGCGGTCGCGGCCTTCACGAGCCTCTTTTGCTGCCTGCTTGAGAGCTTCGATGCGCAGGAAAATATCCTGCTGCACCTGAGTGGGGTTGTGGACGGTACGGAATTCCAGGCTGGTATCACCAACGTTAATAGTCACCGTACCGAAATTGAACAGTATGCCGATGATGCCCTCCCGGCGATTTTCCAGGCTGAGAACATTTTGCAGGGGAGCGGATTTGCTGACTTCGGTGCCCAATGGTTTTTTATCGCGATCAATGACGCTGTCAGCTGTGACACGGTAAATATCATTACGCCAGTCCACATAACGATAAGCTATGATTCCTGCAGGTACGAGGATAAAGGTGATGGCAAAAAGGAGAATGACTAGAGGGGAAGGCAGGCTGAAGGTACCTGCGGCGCTGGCGGTCCACACCAGATAGGCACTCAGTACAAAAATGGCTACAACAAAGGCAACCGGCAACCAGAGGGAAGCAAAAAGAACGAACCAATGCCGATGATAGGTAATTGTATTTCCCTCTACCTCACGCACTTTAAAGATGCGGAAGAGGCCGCTATGGCGTTCCACGGTTGGTTCTGGGATGACGATCTCTGGAGCGTGGAGTTCTTCCTCTTCTTCCTCAATGGTAGGGCCGTTCTCAAGCCCCAGGCTATCGCGCAAGGCGTTGCGCATGGCGAATTCTTTGGCCTGCTCACTTTTGCGGCGCACACGTAGCATCAACTGCTCAATCTGGGTTTTCATACGTGTGGGGTTGGGCACATCTGTCATGACGATGCTGCCAGTGAGCGTGCGCACCACCACATCACCATAACGCAAAATGCGGCCTACCTGGCTGGTGCGCACATTGACCGATTGAATGGCAGCTAGTGGAGCTTCATGCCGGCTGGCACTGGTCAGGATGACACGCTCAAGCCAGGTAACACGCTGGCTGGTGATAATGAAATAGTCATTTCGCCAGTCGAGGATCTGCCAAATGATGGCAACTATACCAATTAAGAGTACAGCTGAGCCCAAGACCAGACCAATGGCCAATACACCCTGTGTGGGTGCAAAGGTTGCCATCAACCAGAAGATGCCTGAAAGCAACACGATGCCGAGGGGCACGAGAAGATCGCGCACTAAGTGGAACCAATGGCGGATATTTATGAGGTAAATGACCTCATCGCTGCTCAACCAATCGAACTGGAGTTGGCGTGCCTGTTTGTATGATTGGGCGAATACCTGAAGGTCATTGGCTATGTCGGGGTGACGGTCCACCAGCCATGCGAAATTGTCTTTATCTAAAAAGAGAATAGTAGCATCACGGGCTGCGGTGACGGTGGCTGTACGAGGAGTGGTGAAGAAGAGTTCTTCCTCGCCAAAGTGATCACCCTCCTCAAGGTAAGCCACTTCTTCTTCCCTGTTATTTCGGTAACGCCATAGGCGTACGGCGCCCTGATGAATCACATAAAAGTTGCGGGCTTCCGATCCTTCTTCGTATAAGGTTTGACCCTGTGGCAGCACAAAATCGTCAAAATGCTGCGCTACCTCAACGATTTGTTCATCAGAGAGGTGGCGGAACAACGATATTTGACGGAGCAACAAGCTGCGTTCAGCGATCTCAGGCATAGCACAAGCATTCTAGCATAGAGATGTTTTTTAGGCTGACAAAGGTGAGAGGCGGCTCGGAAGCCCTTTCATGATAGAATGCGCGCATTCCCTACAGGAGCAATCTGTATGCCAATTCATTTTGGGACTGACGGCTGGCGTGCCGTGATCTCAGATACATTTACATTTGCCAATCTGCGCAGTGTTGCGCAGGCAATCGCCGATGCCACCAGCGCTGACCTGCGCAATACTCAGCCTTTGAGAGATCCCCAGAAAAGTGCTGAACGCAAATTCGTGATCGGCTTTGATACACGCTTCCTTTCCGACCGTTATGCGCGCGACGTGGCGCGGGTATTGGCAGCCAACGGTTTTACGGTTTACCTGGCGCAGGCCGATGTGCCGACCCCGGCGATCTCTTTTGCGGTCAAGCAAATGGGGGCAGTAGCTGGCGCGATGATAACAGCTTCGCACAATGCCCCGCGCTATAACGGGATCAAGCTTAAGGCGGCTTATGGTGGTTCTGCCAAACGTGAGCAATGCCGCCGCGTAGAAGTGTATTTGAATGACAATGAAGAGCGTGCGCGTGGCCCGAATTTGATGGACTACGAACAGGCACGTGAGATGAAATTGATCCACCGTTTCAACCCCATGCCGGATTATTATGCACATCTGCGCAAGTTGATCGACTTTGACGCGATTGCCGATAATCCCCAGAACATTGTGGTGGATTCAATGTTTGGTTCAGGCCGCGGAGCCATCAATGGCATCCTGCAAGGTACGGGCTGCGAAGTGTTCGAGATCCGTAATGAAATGAACCCTGGTTTTGGTGGTGTACACCCTGAACCGATCGGGAAGTATCTTGACCCATTGGCGACAGCCATTGGAACGGGGCATGGCACGCTGGGTTTAGCGACCGATGGAGATGCCGACCGTCTCGGCGCCATGGACGAGCGGGGCAACTTTGTGGACCCGCATAAGATCATGGCATTGGCCCTGCGTCATCTGGTGGATGTGCGCGGCCTCAGCGGGGCTGCTGTCCGCACAGTCAGCACTACGCGCATGATTGACCGTCTGGCTGATAAATACGGTGTCAAGGTAACGGAAACGCCGGTAGGCTTCAACCACATCGCGGACCTGATGATGACGGAAGACATCCTGATCGGTGGTGAAGAGTCAGGCGGCATTTCCTTTAAAGGCCATATACCAGAAGGGGATGGGGTGCTGATGGGGCTGTTGCTGTTGGAGATCGTGGCCAAGTCTGGGACAACATTGCATGAACTGGTTAAGGACTTGCTAAAAGAAGTTGGCCCGGCGCATTACGCACGTACAGACTTACGCTTGAAACGACCGGTTTCCAAGGACCGTATGACACAACGGTTGGCGGATGGGGCACCATCTGAAATTGGCGGGGAAAATGTAAAAGAAGTTGCCACCACGGACGGGTGTAAATACATCCTGGCAGATGACTCCTGGTTGCTGATCCGCCCGTCGGGAACGGAGCCGGTCTTACGGGTATATGCAGAAGGCCGTAGCCCTGAAATGGTGGAGGCCTTATTGGGATATGGGGAAGAGGTGGCGGAGGCCGTGGCTTAGTGATCCTTTTTGAACTGAAATCAAGTCTTTCCAATGAAGAGGCGAGGGATTTCTCGCCAGAGCTAAACTGCGGTTAGCCTGGCTCGAAATGACAGACCTTAGATGAAGTCACTTACACAAGCTGGCTCGAAAACTTCCGGCCGTGTGCTGGCGATCAGCTCATCGCTGTTAATGAGCATTGCACCCATTCTGATCAAATTCGGTTTGGGGAATGCGATCGATCCGCTGCCATTGCTTACGCTAAGGTTCTTGTTGGCGGCGGCGATCTTATGGATTGGTTTCCTGATTTTCAATCGAAGCGTATTAAAGATCAGGCGTGCTGACCTGTGGAAAGTATTGCTGGTTTCAGCTTTGTTCGCAACTGCATACCATCTCTTCTACCAGGGACTGCTTTACATTGATGCCAGCATTGCTCACATGATCTTTGCCATGAACCCGGCGGTGGTACTGATCTTGTTGGCTATTACTACCCGTCGAGTTTCATTATCAGGGATCGTGAGATTGCTGGCCGTGATCTTTGGCGTTTATCTGTTGGTGGGCCCCAGTGGGGATATCAATTTCCTTGGGGTGGTTCTAATACTGGGGATGATGACATTTTACGGCGCTTACATATTCCTGGTGGATAAGCTCTTGAGTGACGTGCCTGCTATCACGCTCACGATCTATATAGACACTTTTGTGGCGCTTATGTTGGGGGGGGTATACCTGGTGCAGTTCGGTACATGGCAAAGTATGCCGATAGGCGGATGGGTGATCATTATCATTACCGCAATTCTGTCCACTGCCCTGGCGCATCTTTTCTTTATCCGGTCGATCCAGATCGCGGGGAGTGAAGAGGTTTCACTACTTACTCCACTAGAAACCGTTTTTACAGTGATCTGGGCAGTGATCTTTTTGAGCGAGAGGCTGGAGCCAATTCAATGGTTTGGTGGGGCGCTTATATTAGTGAGTGCGTTTTTGATCAACCGCTATATTATGGCTAGCCAGAAAGAAGTGGAAGTAGTTTCGTAAGGGGGTAGGAAAAGGCACGGGCGACCGGCCGGTCGCTCCTACACCAGCTATCTTTATCTGCCCAATTTATTGGGTCAAAATATTGGATTGAAACACTGGGCCATCCTTGCAAGTTAATTTCCAGCCGCGTTTGGCCTTGACAGAGCACACACCACATGCAGCCAGCGCGGCACAGGGCATGGGACTATGGATGAGGACTTCGGCATTTGATGGCAAGGGGAGATCAGGTGGCAGCCCAAGACGTTTCTGATATGTATTCAGGATTTGGATGGGCATTTCAAAGGCCGTGTAGTCCCCCCATAATGTAGCTTCTTGATAAGCGGAAAGCCGGTTGACCTCCACGGCTGCGGGTAGGCCAGGAGGCGGTTCATTACAAAACAGCGCCACGGCCGCATTTTGGGATAAAGCCTGTGCCATCAGGGGCAATAGGCAGGCTGGGTGTGAGCCTAATGCCACTAACGCCACGCGGCTGGCTTCCTCTGGCAGTTTAAAACCTGTGCCTAAGGGGCCGCGGAGTTGTAAGTTTGTGCCGGGTTCCCAATCGACCTTTTCGCTGGGATGAAGCTCTATGTTGGACGTCGCTCCTTCCTGAACTGGCAAACTGCTGGGAAAGAGTGTGGTAGCTAAGGCTAGGTCTGGATCTTGGGGAGAAAAAGCCTGAAGATACTGGCCGGGAGCGGGGATGGCAGCAGGAGGACACTCAAATATATATGAGGGGAATTTATAAATTTCTAACCGAATTTCGAGCACACGGCCCGTATAATATTGCATATCAAAATTGTAATAGCAGTTGGCCAAATAAACGAATACGTCCATGTTGGCTATTTGCAAGAGTGGTACGTAGAGCCCCATTTTTCCGGGACAAATCTACATACACTTTATCCTATCAATTAATTCATCCTTTAAGGAGGACGAACGTGAATTTTATTACCCTAATTGGGGCAGTAGCTGCCTTTTCGTGGTTGGGGGTAATTGCCCTGATCGGTCTATTGGTAGCTCGCACTGCTCGTCGCCAGACAGTTGGTGGCGCAGTGACCTACGTGATCATTGCAGTAGTTGTAGCATTGGCCCTAAACGTAGTTTCAGCGGGCCTGGTGTTCATTGAGCCGACGGAAAGAGGTGTGGTGGTTTCCGGTGTGCCTGGCAACGAAGGTGTGCGTAGCGAAGCCCTGACCCCTGGCTTGAACTGGATCGTACCGTTCCTGGACCGAGTAGTTACTTATCCAATCTCCCGCCAGACTTATACGATGTCGATCGCCCCGTCCGAGGGCCAGATCATTGGCGATGACTCGGTGGAAGCGAGAACATCAGATGGTCAGGTAGTGTTCGTAGATGCCTCTGTGATCTTTGCGCTCAATCCCACTACAATCGTTGACGTGCATATCGATTGGCAGAACCAATATTTGGATGGACTTGTGCGCCCGCTCTCACGCGGTATCATCCGCGATGCAGTCTCCTTGTTTGGGGTTGAGGAAGTGTACAGTACCGAGCGTATTACGGTTACCGACAACATTACTGTTGAATTGGAATCCAAATTAGCTGAAGAAGGCTTGATTCTGGTAGACTTCGTGCTGCGCAACATTGCTTTCTCTCCTGAATATGCAGCCTCCGTTGAGCAGAAGCAGGTGGCCGAGCAGCAAGCCCAACAGGCGGTGTTCGTGGTCGAGCAGCGCAAGCAGGAAGCTGAACAAGCTCGCCAGGCAGCGCAAGGTGTGGCCGATGCTGTGGTGATCTCGGCAGAGGGTGAAGCCCAGCGTATCCTCATTGAGGCTCGGGCAGATGCAGAAGCGCGTTTGATCCAGGCAGAAGCTGAGGCGCAGGCTCTGGCTTTGCTGGCCGCAGCCATCGCGGAAAACCCGGATGTGCTTACGCTCGAGTACATCGATAAGCTCGCTCCTGGAATCCAAGTAATGCTCTTGCCCAGCGACAACCCGTTCCTGTTGCCGTTGCCTGATATCAATTCAGGTACACCGAGCATTCCTTAGAAACAGTCTCTTTGTTACAATCTTATCGGGGCGGTCTTTTGATCGCCCCGATATTTATTTTGGAGGCATAGTGTCCAGTAAGCCCGCCAAAGCGCCTTCGGGCAAAATGATCCGGCTGACCAGCCTTTCCAAATGTGCTGGTTGAGCGTCTAAGCTAAGCGCCGACGCGCTGGCGCAGGTACTGCGCCCGGTCAAGGATATATTTGACGTTACTGATGCTCCTGATCTGTTAGTTGGATTAGGAGACCCTGACGACGCGGCTGTGTGGCGACTGGACGAAAACCGCGCCCTGGTGGTGACCACGGATTTCTTTACGCCGGTGGTGGATGATGCCTACGATTACGGAGCCATTGCGGCGGCCAACAGCCTCTCGGATGTGTATGCGATGGGCGGGATGCCCTTCCTGGCGCTGAACATAGCGGGATTGCCGCCTGACCTGCTCCCTGAGATAGGTGGGGAGATCATGCGGGGCGGGGCTGAAAAAGCCAAAGAGGCGGGCGTGGTGATTGCCGGGGGGCACACGGTGCAGGATGAAGAACCTAAATATGGCCTGATCGCGATGGGTTTTGTGGACCCAGCCAAGGCGATGACCAAAGGTGGCGCACAGGCAGGAGATGCGCTGGTGTTAACCAAGCCGCTGGGTTTTGGGGTGACTACAACCGCCCTGAAGCAGCAAAAAGCCAACGAAGAAGACGTGGCTGAAGTGGTGGAGTGGATGACGCTCCTGAACAAGCAAGCGGCGGAGCTGGCATTGGAATTTGGTGTAAAAGGCGCTACAGACGTGACCGGGTTTAGTTTGCTGGGGCATGGCGTGGAGATGGCCCAGGCCTCTGAGGTGGGATTGCGAATCCAATATGCGGATGTGCCTTTCGTGTCCGGGGCGCAAAAATACGGAAAGGATTTCACATTTCCAGGTGGGGCGTCGGATAACAAGCTCTTCTATGGCGATAAGCTGAAGTTCGATGATGGCCTGGAAGAATGGCAACGTATGCTTCTGTTCGACCCCCAGACAAGCGGCGGGTTGCTCTTGAGTGTCCCAGCCGAGAAATTGGATGGCTTCCTGGCGAAGGCCGAGGAAATGGAGCAAGCTGCCTGGGTGATCGGGGAAGTGGTTGAAGGGGAGGGGATTGAAGTAAGGGCTTAGTTTTCAGTGAAAGCTTTTTCAGGGGGGCTATAATTGCGTAGATGTCTCAGCTATTACTCATTCGACATTCCCAACCCGAACAAGATACTACCGCCCCCGCTAGCGAATGGCGTTTGTCGCATCAGGGACGGCAGTTATGCCAATCTCTGGCTGAAGCACTAAAAGTCTATGAGCCGACGCGCCTGATCTCCAGTATGGAACCCAAAGCGGTGGAAACTGCACAGATCACTGCACGGCATCTGGGGGTTCCTTCAGAAATCGCTTTTGGTCTGCACGAACATGACCGCAGCAACGTGGGCTATATCCCGGATGGGGAGCGTTTTGAAACCATCATTAGTGATATGTTTGCCAAAGTAGATGAAAAGGTCTTTGGGGCGGAAACGGCCAACCAGGCTTTGGGGCGCTTTAGTGATGCGGTGAATGGCTTGCTGGGGGAATATTCAGATGAGTCAATAGGGATGGTTACGCATGGTACGGTGATGAGCTTATTGGTGGCAGCGCATAATGATATTGATGCTTATAAATTCTGGAAGTCTTTGACCATGCCATGTTTTGTTGCCTTGGAATTTCCTGAGATGCAAATGTCTAGTGTGGTTCATAAGATCGTGAAGTAAGGAAAAAACTATGCTCTCGTTCAAATCGGAAATAAAATTTAACTCACGACGTTCACCAGTGGTTGGGACGGAGGGTATGGTGGCGACTTCTCAGCCCCTGGCAGTGGCGGCGGGGCTTGAGATCTTGAGGCAGGGGGGCAATGCAGCGGATGCGGCTGTGGCAACGGCTGCAGCACTTAATGTGACGGAGCCGACCTCAACGGGAATCGGTGGTGATTGTTTTGCCCTGTATTACGAAGCCTCGAGTGGGAAGATCGCGGCGCTAAATGGATCGGGGCGTGCCCCAGCCACGCTAAACCTGGAAAAGGTCAAAGCTGATGGAATTGAAGGTGAATTGCCGCTATTCCATGCGCACACAATCACCGTGCCGGGGGCGGCGGCGGGCTGGTGTGACCTGATCGAAAAACATGGCAGCCTGGAAATGAGCCAAATGTTAGCCCCGGCGATCAAGCTGGCTGAAGAGGGCTTCCCGGTGGCACCGGTCACAGCTTACTTTTGGGGGCGAGGGGTAGACAGACAGCTATCCATAGGCCTCAATGGGCAGGAATTGACGCTAGATGGGCGAGCGCCTAAGGCAGGTGAGATATTTTCAAACCCTGGCCTGGCACGCACTTTCAAGGTGCTGGCTGAAGGTGGTAAGCAGGCCTTTTATGAGGGTGAGATCGCAGAAGCGATTGCCAGCCTGGTGCAGGCATCAGGCGGTGTAATGACCGAAGAGGACCTGGCCGCGCACACAAACATTTGGGAAACACCAATCAGCACGAGTTATCAGGGGATGAGACTATGGGAGTGCCCGCCCAACGGGCAGGGACTGGCTGCCTTGCTTGCGCTCAACATAATTGAAGGCGTTGACCTGTCTGGGATGGCTCCCCTTTCTGTGGAACGCTTGCATCTGGAGATAGAGGCGATGCGACTGGCATTTGCCGACACGCGCTGGTTCGTGGCGGACCCGGAAAGCAATCCTGCCCCATTAGAAGAATTATTGTCGAAGGAGTACGCAAAAGAACGCGGGAAGCTGCTTGATCCCTCCAAGGCAACGGTAGACCAGCAACGCGGTGCGCCGATGGCCAGCTCGGACACAGTGTACCTGACGGTGGTGGATGGTGAGGGGAATGCCTGTTCGTTCATTAACAGTAATTACATGGGTTTTGGAACCGGGATGGTGCCTAAAGGCTGGGGCTTTACGATGCAGAATCGCGGCCACGGCTTTAGCCTTGACCCCGATCATCCTAATGCCCTTGCCCCCAACAAGCGCCCTTATCACACGATCATCCCTGCGATGATCACTCATGACGACACGGGTGAGTTGTTTGCCAGTTTTGGTGTGATGGGAGGCTTCATGCAACCACAGGGTCACATGCAAGTGGCATTGGCTTTGTCCCAAGATGGCCTTGACCCGCAAGCTGCCCTCGATATGCCGCGCTTTTGTATCACGGATGGTTCGGCTGGCGGGAATGTGGCTTTGGAAGAAGGTATTCCCGTCGAGACGATGGCAACGCTGTCACAAATGGGCCACAAGGTGGTCCCTACCAGTGGTCAGGAACGTGCCGTCTTTGGTCGTGGTCAAGTGATCTTGCGAGACAGGGAAAGCGGTGTGTTGTGGGGCGGGAGCGATCCACGGGCAGATGGTTTGGCGATGTCTTTGTAAAGTCAAGATCACATGGTTGGATACAAGCAATGACCTGGGTTGGGATATAGTGAAAAACAACTTTTGGGAGACTCTAGAGCCACCATGGCAGGCTTGCCTTGACGAAGCTTGGAAGGCTTATTGCTCAGGTTCTTTGCCAATTGGGGCCGTAATTTGTGATGAGAGCGAAGAGATACTTGTTCGGGGGCGGAACAGTATTTTTCAGACAGAACTAAATGATAAGACTGCAACTAATCGAAAGTTGCTACATGCAGAGTTAGCGGCTTTGCAGTCTCTTGATGAAGCCAATCAACCATCGGCTATGACCCTCTATAGCACAATGGAGCCCTGCCCGATGTGTTTTGGGGCCTGGTATATGTCGAGCGTCAAATCCTTACATTTTGTGGCGCGTGATGCTTATGCGGGAAGTACTAATCTACGGGGGAAGACTTGGTATCTGCAGTGGAAAAACAGACAAATTGAGGGGCCAGTTCCGGGGCTGGAAAAGATTGTGCTTGCCATGCACGTTGAATTCGATGTGCGTGTAAGGAAGAGAGCTGATGATGTTGTTCTTGAACGGTGGAAAGAGGTTTTGCCGGAGGCCGTAGAATTTGGAAAGGCATTGGCTGAAGCAGGCACTCTGGAGGGACTTGCAAAGAAGGGAACCGGAGTAGATATTGTCATTAATCGGATAGAAGATATGTTGAGTTCTAAAAATTAACGTCAATAAATCTGGGGGCGATTCCGAGGTTAGTTACTTGGACAAGGAGTTTGTTATGGCATCGTGGGTTGGTAAAGATATGATTAAAGATTACCTATCATCTATTGAATGTTGGTTGCTGGCATTATTGAGCATTGTATGCTTGTTTAGCCTGGCTGCGTGCAGCCCAATGAGTGTGCCAAACACAGCGGAAGAGAAAATCATTTGGTTGGGACGAAACGCAATTCAGGTTCGTTCTATCGATCCTAACGATGAAGATTTTTCTGACCTTGAACCGCTCAAAGAGGTTTTTGGAGATGCACGTGTCGTTATGCTGGGTGAACAAACCCACGGGGATGGTAACACCTTCCTTGCCAAAACACGCCTCATCAAGTTTCTGCATCAAGAAATGGGTTTTGATGTGCTAGCTTTTGAAAGTGGGCTGTATGATTGCTCCAAAGCATGGGAACTACTCCAAAATGGTGAACCAGCCGATATGGCCTTTCGAATCGGAGTTTATCCAATTTGGACAAACAGCGAGCAGGTTCAACCGCTGTTCGATTACATTGAGGGCGCTGCATTCAGCGATCATCCTCTCGAATTGGCTGGTTTTGACATGCAAATCATAGGGACTGCACCTGAGTTCTACCTTATTGAGGATTTGGAGGTGTTTCTAAATGCTCGCGATGTGGGACTTCCAGAAGAAGACCAATGGGCCAATTTTGTCTTGGCGTTGAATAACTTCGCCCGCTTTAACTATCAACGCGGCTTGGTTCCTATCCCCGATGTCGATGAACAAGCGGGTTTCCACAATATCGTGCAAGCGCTGCACAACAGCATTATCGTATCGAAGGATGTAAATGATCGGGAAGCAGACTTCTGGCTACAGGTATTGGATAGTATTGAGGCATATGCAGAATTAGCCTGGCAATTCAACTCCTTGGATCATGCAGACCCGACTGTGCTACCTGACACAAATAAACTCCAGATAAGGGATCGGCAGATGGGGGAAAATCTTGTTTGGCTGGCAAATGATTATTATGCCGACCGGAAGATCATCGTTTGGGCTGCGACATTTCACAATGTACGCAATCTGGGCCTGATCGATACAGGTGATCCTGAGTTACAAGCAATGTATGATGAATTATCTGTAATGGGAGATGTTGTGTGGGAAGAATTGGGTGAGGAGGTCTATTCTCTTGGTTTCACCACCTATAGTGGCACATATGGTCGCGGTACAGAATCGCCTAAAGAGCTGGAAATTCCCAGTGAAGAATCACTTGAAGACCTCATCGAGCGAGCAGGTTTTGAATTCGCGATTGTGGATTTCCGGACACCTTCTGAGCATGGCGAATGGTTGCAAACGAGCATAGTTAGCCGCCCGTTGGGATATGGTGAAATGACCGCCGATTGGTCCCAAATTATGGATGGGATGATGTTCATTCGTGAGATGATTCCAAGCACTCATTTCTTTGGATCACAATTAGACACAGATAATTAGCCCCACTTTATTAAACTTGGGGCATATGTCACTTCTCATGTGAATATGGTGAGATAAAATTGGTACATGTTCAAGATGTTATCTATTGGAGAGTTATATGTTGATCAGTGAGAAGTTAGCAAAAGCCATTAACCAGCAGGTAGGGAATGAATTTGGGGCCAGTCTGGAATACGTCAATATCGCTTCTTATTTCGAGTCTGAGGATATGCTGCATTTTGCGCAGGTCTTTTTCGACCAGGCAGATGAAGAACGCGACCATGCTATGAAATTCGTGCGCTACTTATTGGAAACGGGAGCGAAAGTCGCTATCCCGGCAATCCCTGAGCCGCGCAGCGATTATGCCTCTGCCGAAGATGCGGTTGCTGCAGCACTTTCCTGGGAAGAGACTGTGACCGAACAGATCAATGGATTAATGGATATTGCCCACGAGGAAAAGGACTACATCGCTCAAGACTTCCTCAACTGGTTCGTAACGGAGCAACTGGAAGAGATATCGAAGATGAGCACGATCCTAAATATCATCCGGCGGGCGGGTGATAACCTGTTGCTCGCCGAGACCTATGTGGTGGATATCCTGGCACAGATGGTCGCGGCGGAAGGCGGCTAACCAGGTCCCCTAAACAAAGCAAAACAGCTCCCAAATGCGGGAGCTGTTTTTTGATTCAAAATTGCAATTATTTATCTGAACTGCTCTGTCCACGCAGGCCCATGATTAGCAAGGTGATGCCCGCACCTAAAGCGTAACCTGCCAATGCTCCGGCGGAGAGGTTGACAAAGCCCACAGCAGCCAGGCCAGCGGCTCAAGTATGTCAAATGCTGCTTCCATCAGAAACTCCTTTTCCCTTAGTGAATTACGCTCACTAAAACACAGCAGATTCCAAGGCGTTGCGCTGTATATTGACCCGCCCCTATTGTAAGGCTATAATCTATTTAACAATTGAATACCTTCGGGGCAGGGTGAGTGTTTATGCGAGCAAGCTCGTAAAAGCGCAATTCCCGATCGGTGGTACAGCCCACGAGTGCTGCTTGACAGTACATGACTCGGTGAAACTCCGGGGCCGACGGTATAGTCCGGATGAAAGAAGGTGACTCAAAACCTCTGGTTTTGAGTGTAAGAGTTTACAAAACTCCGTTTTGTAAACTCTTTGACTGACATTCTAAGCTTTGGTTATAAGAGTATTCAAACATGTTTTGAATCTTTTTGGCCAATTTGGAAATGTTGAGTTGAAGGGTTTCTCAACGCTGTATTTCTGTAGGCTCTACGACGGTGTATACAGTCATTACGCGCCCCGAAAGCCATATGGTTTTCGGGTTTTGTTTTATAGGCGCTGGCTGGATATATGTCTGTACCCCTGTCCCGATCCTATGGATCGGATTTTTTGTTAACTATGGCAACAATTGCACAAAACACATCAAGTTTACTGTATAGCTTACGCCAACGTGGTGTGGCTTTGCTGCCGTTTACTTTGGCACTGTTCATTTTCCTTTGGTACTCCCTGGTGTGGGCTGGCGACTTGCGAGCTTTTATTTTGCCAACACCAGACCTGGTATTGTCGCGGTTTGTAGAGGCGGCAGGCGATGGCAGTTTGCTGCGGCATACCATGGTGACCTTGAGTGAAGTGCTGGGTGGCCTTGTTTTGGGAGTTAGCGTGGCTACCCTATTGGGGTACCTGCTGGCCAAGTCACAGACGCTGGAGCGTTTGTTATCACCGTATATTGTGGCCAGTCAATCCATCCCAACTGTGGCCATAGCCCCTTTGCTGGTGATCTGGTTTGGGCCGGGTTTGACCTCCAAAGTGCTGATCTGCGCTCTGATCGTGTTTTTTCCCATCTTGATCAACACCATTGTAGGGGTGCGGGCTGTGCCCGCTGATTTGCATGACCTGATGCGCTCGCTGAAGGCCACACGTTGGCAGACCTTTTGGCTGCTGGAAGTGCCCGCGGCTCTGCCTGTATTCCTTGGGGGGCTGCGGATTGGCGCGACCCTGGCAGTAATTGGGGCAGTGGTGGGCGAGTTCGTGGGGGCGGACCGCGGCCTGGGATTTTTGATAAACGTTGGACGCGGGGAGTATGACACCGCGCTGGTGTTCGTGGCCGTGTTCACCTTGATGTTTATGGCTATGGGGCTGTATGGACTGGTTGTATTACTTGAATGGCGTTTGCTCGGTTGGCAGCGCCGGGAGTCACAAGAAACAATTAACTATTAGGAGTATTTGCTCGATATGAGTTGCAACACAGGTCTAAGAGGATTTTTAGCAAGGGTGAAGCATGCTTCGCCACTACACCAACTGCCCAGGACAATTTGTTTGATAGGGCTGGTTGCTTTGGCATTGGTTGCCTGCGGTGGGGCAACTGCTGATGAAGCCAATATGATCCGTTTGCCGATGGGTTTTATACCCAGCGTGCAGTACGCGCCATTTTACGTTGCGGCGGAAAAGGGGTATTTCGCGGAAGAAGGTTTGGAGCTCGACTTCGATTACAGTTTTGAGACAGATGGGGTCGCGCTGGTGGGTGCCAACGAACTGCCTTTTGCGCTGGTCTCCGGCGAGCAGGTTTTGCTGGCGCGTGAGCAAGAGATCCCGGTAGTGTACGTGATGGCCTGGTTCCAGGATTATCCCATCACGATAGTTACCAAGGTGGGCAGCGGCATTGAAACCCCGGCAGACCTGGCCGGCAGGCAGATCGGTTTGCCCGGCTTGTTCGGGGCCAGCTATGTTGGGCTGAGGGCATTGTTGAATGAAGGCGGCGTCGCGGAGGCTGATGCTACTTTAGATTCTATCGGGTTTAACCAGGTGGAGGCCCTGGCGGTGGATCAAGAAGAGGCTGTCGTTGGCTATATCACCAACGAGCCCATCCAGTTGGCAGCCCAGGGCTATGAGGTCAACTTGATCCGCGTCAAGGATTATGTGCAGTTGGCGGCTAATGGCGTTATCACCAACGAAGAGACGATTGCCAACAATCCTGAGCTAATCGAGCGTATGCTGCGGGCCACACTGCGTGGTTTGGAGGACGCTATCAATGACCCTGATGAGGCCTATGAAATCAGCAAAAATTACGTGGAGGGGTTGGGGGACGACGATGTGCAGAAACAGGTTTTAGCGGCCTCGATCGATTTCTGGGTTGCCGATATGTTGGGCTACAGCCAACCTGAGGCCTGGGAGAACATGCAGGACGTTTTGCTAGATATGGGCCTGCTGAATGAACCCCTTGACCTGGATGCGGCATATACCAATGAATTCGTTGAGGCGCTCCAGTAGCTCAGGAACTTATAAAATGAACCATTCGCCGATTCTCTCAGCCTCCCAGCTCTCCACCACGTTCCAGAATTCGAACGGCGGCTTGCACGTGCTGGACAAAATCAGCTTCGAGATCGGTGCGCAGCAGTTCGTGTGTGTATTGGGGCCATCGGGGAGTGGCAAGTCGACCTTGTTGCGGGTGCTGGCCGGTTTGCTGGCACCTTCACAAGGTGAGGTGAAAATAAAGGGTCAAGCACTGACCGGTCCCCAGAATGGCGTAGCAATGGTCTTCCAGAACGCCAACCTGATGCCCTGGCGCAGCGTGTGCCAGAATATCAGGTTGCCCCTGGAATTAGACGGGGTGAATGCCAAGGATGCTGCGGCGCGTTCGGGAGAATTGATTGAGCTAGTGGGCTTGGGGGGCTTTGACGATGTGCTGCCGCAGGACCTCTCCGGCGGCATGGCGCAGCGAGTAGCCATCGCACGGGCCTTGGTGCAGGACCCTGACCTGTTGTTGATGGATGAACCCTTTGGTTCGTTGGATGCGATCACGCGTGACCAGATGGGAGGCGAGTTACTCAAGATATGGAGTGTACATAACAAGACGGTGGTGATGGTGACGCATGACATCAATGAAGCGGTGTACCTGGCAGACCGTGTACTTGTGTTGAGCGACCGTCCAGCCAAGATCGTGTTGGACCTGGACATAGATGTACCCAGGCCAAGAAAGGAACAAGTGCGTTACACACCCGAGTTCGGGGAGTTTGCGCGGCAGTTGCGGGAGGCGATTGGGGGGCGGGAGATTTCTATTTAGTGGTGTAGTAATAGGTGCGCTACAGAGGCACAGTGAAGATTTACAACGGTGTCCAACCCAGAATCAGGCTTTATTGCTTTGCTGGCGTGGCACGCTCCAGGCGATGATGACCGCTACGACAGCCCAGATTATGGTAAAGGGGTCTAGTAATTCACCAATGCTTTCAATGAAGAGCGATAGGGTAGTAGAAGAAAATAGGCCAACGTTGCCGCTTATGCCTGTGCCGTAGTTCTGGGTAATGGAATCGCGAGCAAAAACGTAGAAAGAGGCGTAGTGGCCCAGGGCCAACCCCAACAAGCTGAAGTCCAGGGCGATGGCCTGAAACAAAATGCCGCGACCTCCGAATGAACCGACTAAAACACCTACGCCTGCCAAAAAGCCCACGCCAATAGCGGGAAAACTGAACTCTGTTTCGGTGTAGAACACGGCCAGGCCCCAGAGCCCGGCAGCGATGACAGCGCCAATGAAGCCGCCAATACCACCCAGGAACAGCCGCACGACCATGGGCAAGCCAGTATCTTCAGTTATGCCGCTTTGTGTTGATGGGCTTTCTGGTGTTTCCATGATCTTCTCCTTGGAAGATAATGTTGTGATTGTACAAAAGGTTGACTGAATGTACAAATTGAGATTACATATAATGTAGTTATGGGAATTCGTTTCGTGGGAATTATTGGGCTTTTTCTTTCACTGTTGTTTCTGGGGGCCTGTGGTCAGGTGGAAATCCAGGAGGCTGTTACTGCACAACCATCGGATAGACCTGAAACAACTGAAACTGTGGAAGCGTTGCCGACCGATGCTGCAACCTCAACCCCAATCCTGATAGTCACTATCACACCAACACCGGTGATTTCAGATGTTCGTTTGACACATGATTTGTTGTGGTTACGTAGCGGTGATGAGGATGAGATAGAGGATTATTATGGGGAAATCTGGCGTTGGCGCGCCAATACCCTATCGGCCGAGAAATTGGTGGGATCCTCAGATGATAGTCTTGTAGTGGTTCCCGGTCCGATCCTGGATTTTGATGAACAAAATGGGGTTATTTTGGTTTCATTGATCGCAGGGATCGATGCTCAAGAGGAAGCTACATACCAACTGGGTATTGTAGACATTGAGAAACTAAACTACCGGGTTCTTGTTGAATCCAAACAAAACCTACGATTTCCGCGATCCCCGTTTGAAGAGATCGCTTTATCACCTGACGCAAATTGGGCAGCCTATAGCTTTGGATTGATTACTGATTACGATCTGACCTCACAATATCCATTTTACTCATATAGAGATCGTGAGATCAACATTTTCCAAATCGATCAACCTTGGGATGTGATCAGTTTAGGAAGATGTGATTTTCTGACGAACAGAGGAAGTTGTTTTGTCGGTTTACATTGGGCTCCGGATAGTAGCAAGCTTGCCTGGCATGGAAATGGTGGACTTTGGATTCATGAAATTGAGGGGAGCCCTGAGCTATTTATCGAGGATTTCATTGATTTGGAAAATGAGACCAAAAACATTCGATATTCACCCAGGGAATGGTCTCTTGATGGAAAATATCTGATCTATTCTCGGGAAGGTTGGGAATGGGGTGAGAAGGGGATCTTAGAAGTCGAAACAGGGAAGTTCGTTGAAATTCCACAAACGCGGATTGCCGTTGGTCATCCGCATACTGAGGTTGTCTTATCTAGCCCAGAGCGCGTTTATGTAGTTCAGTCAGTTTTCCAGGACCCAAGAGCGGAAGAACCGCCGAAACACACTGATGTCACAATCTATGAAATTTATTCATCAACAGATGGAATATCCCTCGTGGAGTACGCGCATCGAGAACTGAAATCAAATTTACAAGATTATGCATATGACCCGGTTATTTTGCCCGATGGCGATATTCTTTGGATCATTGAGCGCATTCAAGCAGAGGATGATAGCTATCTACCAAACCAAAGATTCCTGGTTGCAAACTATGAATTATTCAGGAATGAAATTATTGAACTGAATCAATTTGATTTTTCTATGGACAAATTAGAGCATGTGTATCGTCGATTTTATTGGATTAGCGGCGGAAGTGGAATCTTAATTCATCATCACGGCTATGCGGTTTATGTGGCTACCGATGGAAGCGTCTCAGCCTCAATAACTGAAATCGTAGGCAATGACGCCTGCTGCTTTGCCTGGGTGGAGAACTAAAAAGAGCCTCTCGTTCGAGAGGCTCCTGGCTTTATTCGTCTTCGCCGTCTAGTATCTTAGTCACTTCTTCGTACTCTTCCGTGCTCAACTCCCATTCGCTAGCCTTGGCGTTGGCCTGAACGTGCTCGACGCTGGTGGCACCGGATATGACGGAACTGACAGCAGTTTGGCCCAACAGCCAGGCATGAGCCAGTTCGTTGATGGTGTGGTCGCGCTCTTCTGCAAACGTAGTCAATTGGCCCAAAACGGCATAGTTATCATCAGTCATATATTTCTGGACGTAGGGGCTTTGTTCGCCACGCGAGCCTTTTGGGGCAGCTTGACCGGCTTTGTATTTGCCCGTAAGGAAACCACCTGCCAGCGGGAAGTAGGGCAGGATGCCCCAGCCAAAGTAGTTGCAGGCGGGGATAAGTTCTTCTTCGATGCCGCGCTCGAACATGTGATAGTGCGGCTGGATGGAAACGAACTCGTTCCAGGCTTTCATTTCGCTGAGGGCTTTGGCGTGGGTCAACTGCCAGGCGGAGAAGTTGGAGGCGCCAATGTAGCGCACCTTGCCTTGGGTGATGAGATCATCGAGGGCACGCAGGGTTTCTTCGATGGGGGTGCTTTCATCCCAGTGGTGCATCTGGTAGAGGTCGATGTAGTCGGTATCCAGGCGGCGCAGGCTGGCCTCGACGGCGTTCATGAGATGGTAGCGTGAGCCACCTTTTTCGTTGGGGCCGACTTCACCACGCGCATAATAGAACTTGGTGGCGATGAGGAAATTCTCGCGGCGCCCTTGGATGGCCTTTCCAATGGTTTCTTCTGAACGGCCATCCTGGTACATGTCGGCCGTATCGATGAGATTCATACCGCCATCAAGGGCAGCATCCATCAGGTCTTTGACCCCAGCTTCATCCACCTTGCCGCCAAATTGGTTGGTGCCCAGACCGATGACGGAAACGTGCAGGCCGGAATTACCTAATCTACGAAATTGCATGAATTGCTCCTGATAAAAAAGTACATGATGAAATCAATGTTTGTTGTTATTCTACCGCGCAGTATTGGCAGGATGAAAAAGCGGGAAAGCACTGTCTTGGTGCTTTCCCGTTTGTGGGGTAACCGAATTGTCTCTCGGGTGCAGCGCGCTGCGCCCCTACACCTAGATATCTGAAGTATGAATAACCATCAAACCACCACTCCCTAACTCCCTGCCAGCTTGTCAGCGATGTATTGGTTAACGATGTCTTCCAGAAGATCGAGAGGGACACTGCCGCTGCTGAGGATGACGGTGTGGAATTCCTTGAGGTCGAATTGATCGCCCAGTTGGTCCATAGCCACTTGGCGCAGTTCGAGGATCTTCAGCATGCCCACCATGTAGGAAGTGGATTGACCCGGTAAGACAACGTAGCGGGCGATCTGTTGCTGTGACATCTGCTCGTCGAAGCCTATGTTTTCACTGAAGAATGCCGTGGCTTCATCGAAGGTCCAGCCTTGGGCATGAATGCCTGTATCGACGACCAGACGGGCGGCACGGAATGCTTCGAACTGCAAACGGCCCAGGTCCCCATAAACATCATCCTCATACCAGCCCAACTCCGAGGCCAGACGTTCAGCATATAAGGCCCAACCCTCCACGTAGGCATTGATACCGATGATATTTCTGAATAGTGGTAAATCCATTTCCTGAGCAAGGGCGATTTGCAAGTGATGTCCGGGAATTGCCTCATGGTAGTTTAGGGTAGGGATAGTATGCCAGGGCTCGGGGTTGCCACCTGCTTGGGCGTAAAATGCACCAGGGCGCGTACCATCCAAAGAGGCAGGTATATAGAAGCCTCCAAAGGAGCCCCCGATCACGATGACTTCTGCTTCAGGCAAGATCTCAAAAGCCTGGTCCAGCCGGGCGGTGGTTTCGACGATGATGTTCTCGTGAGTTTCAACGATCTGGTTGCCGCTGATGAAACCGCCATCTGAAGCGACCTGAGCATATAGGGTCTGAAGATCAGCTTCCTGGGAATAGCCCAATTGGTCGAAGAGCACGCGCATTTCAGCATGAATGCGGTCCAATTCCTGTAAGCCAAGTTCGTGGATCTCATCGGCGGATAGATCGGTTGTAGTTTGGTGACGCAGTAGATAGTTGTAGTAATCTGTGCCGTTCTCGAATTGCCAGACGCCATCATCCGTTGGTGCACTGCTCTCCAACTGTCTGAGAGCAGTGGATAATCTTTGGTAAGCGGGGATGACCGAATCGGTTACGGCGACCTGGGCCTCAGAAAGAAGTTGCTCTTTGGTGGCCTCATCCAGGTCGTCGATCTCATCGAGCTTATCCCGGAAAGTTGCATAGAAGGGGGAGGCGGAGTAGCTGCTACCAGCCATGCCTTGCATGCTGCCATAGGCCCATTGGATGGAAAAGCGCGGGGGGATAATTCCAGCTTCGGAGCGTAATTCAAGTCCTTCTATGATCTGATCGAATTGAGTGCCGACCTGATTGAGGCGTGCAATATATGCCTGGGCGTCTTGCTCTGTATCCAAGGGGTGGGTGTCCGTGAAGAACAGGAAGATAGTTGTTTGCACACTGGTGGTTAAAAAGTGGGAAGCAGGGTAATCGTTGTAGATAAAATCATGGGCCGCGATCAGGTCTTCCAAATACCAGGTGTAGACGTCGTAGGAGGTTTGCTGTTCAGGGGCGAGCGAGGCGCGGTCATACGAAGATAACAAATCAAGGATCTCAATTTCAAGCGCCTGGGTGTCGCGGATATAGTCATCCGAAAGGTTATTCAACTGGCCGGTGGGTGCGTCCAGAAGCTCTTCGATGCCTTCATTGGTGATAGCTTCCGGATCGCGTAACATTAATAGCCTGAAGGACTCGTAAAAGAACTCATCGATAGGCAAACCTTCGAGACTGGCGGCCATTTCAGCCGGGCTGAGTACGGGTTCGCTTTCGGTAACTTCTTCAACCGCGGCTGGTTCATTTACCGCATCGATTTCAACTGGTAGTTCAGTTTCTGCAGGTGGAGAAGCAGTACACCCAAATAAGATAAATGCAAATAAAACAAGACTGGTCGAAATATGAAACGGTTTTTTGCGCGTTTTCATGTAGCCTCCACTAAGCTGAGTATAGGTTGCATCCAAAATAAGTACTTTTTTGCAGCCGATTTCGTTCAAAGGAACTCAGTTTGTAGTGAAGGGTCCAGAAAACTAATGAAGACCAACAGAATATAGGTGGTTTAGACAAATTCATTTGACTTGCACTTGCTACGAAAATGGCATGCTTATTCGTAATTAGAAACAGATATAATTAAAGAACAAGCCTGCTAAGCTTAGAGGATTTTTGGCCGGAGTAATATGCCAGATAGCGCAGAAAACCATAAATCTCCAGAATGGAGTTCTACATTAAAGCTGGTCGTTGGGCTAAGCTTTGTGGCTGTATTGGCCTTCCTGATCGCGCGTTTCCAGACCCTGGTTGCGCCCCTCCTGCTGGTGTTTATCATCTCCTATCTTTTGCACCCGATCGTGGCGCGCGTGAGCGCGACCACGCGACTATCCTGGCGTCTGGCAGTCAGTCTGATCTATGTGTTATTTCTGATCGTGGTATTCACTTTTGCCACAGTAATTGGTGTGGCGGTAGTGCAGCAGTTTCAGATACTGATCGTGATCGTGCAAGATTTTGTGGTCAATCTTCCTGAATTGGCAGCCAATCTGGCCATGCAAACCATTCGGCTAGGCCCATTACAATTCGAATTAGCGAACATAGAGGAACAATTACTGACACAGGTGGGGTTGGATTTTGCTACACTTGGCCAACAAATCCTTTCGCTTGTGCAGCCCGCATTGGGCACCGCTGGCGGATTATTAGGCGCTGTTGCGACGACTACAGCGACTACCATCGGGTGGAGCGCTTTTATCCTGATCGTTTCTTACTTTGTGCTTTCCGAGGGTGGGCAGGTACCGGACTATATTGGGGCGATCGAATTACCGACAGGCTATGACTATGATTTCCGGCGCCTTGGGCGTGAGCTAGGGCGCATCTGGGACTCTTATGTGCGTGGTCAGATCCTGATCACTTTTATCGTCATCGTGGTCTATTTTATTGGGCTGTCTGCATTAGGCGTGCGCAATGCGCTCGGCCTGGCTTTCTTGTTCGGGCTGACAAAATACATCCCTTACATCGGTCCACTGGTCTCAGAGATAACTACAGGTCTGGTCACTTTTTTCCAGGTTGGCAATTATTTGGGCCTGGAACAGGTCACATTTCTAATTGTGGTAATCGCCTTTACGATTATTGCAGACATCATTATCGACAATCTGATCATCCCGCGGATTTACGGTGAAACCTTGGGCGTGCATCCCGCCGCCGTGTTGACCTCTGCATTGATCATGGCCAGCCTGTTAGGCTTCATTGGCATCATCTTTGCCGCACCGGTATTGGCCAGTGTGCAGGTGTTTGGACGTTATGGCCTGCGCAAGATGGCAGATCTGGATCCCTGGCCGGAGAAAGAACCAGAGCCACGGACGCCAATTCCTTGGCGAGAACGACTACAAAATAGCATAGATAGGCTAAAAGGCCTGTTGAATCGAAGGAAAGCAGATGTCGAATCCGACGAATGAACAAGTAAAAACCACCAATCTGGCTGAAACTGCCAACTTCATCGCCTGGCAGGCTGAAGAGCCGGATGGTGAAACTACCTATCACCTGCAATTAGGCGGTGTGACAGTGCACTTTTTTCAGGAGGAATGGGACGAATTCAAGTCTCTGGTGCGCGAATTAAGCTAAGCATCAGGGTAACTTGTCTTTGAATCGTCCCATGTGATACACTCAAAAGATGGTTGCAATTCTGGTTGTAACGCCCAGTAAGGGCTTCGGAGAATTGATACAGCAGGTCCTGGAAGAAGCCGGGAACTATGCTGTTGTTTCCGCGTCCAGTGGGGGCGAGGCGGTGCAACTGGTTAAGACTGAAGCCCCGGCGCTTTGCATCCTGGATGCTGATCTCAAGGACGTGCCATTGCCGGACCTTGGGGATACTTTGCGTGATATGCAGCCCGGTGTTTTATTGGTGCTGATACCGCCGGATGATGACCCAGACGAAGAATTACCTGAAATGGATGCGGACGGCTATCTTTCCAAGCCGTTTTACCTGCCGGACCTGGTTTCTACTGTAGAAGAGGTATTGCAGGGGCGTAAAGTAGAGAAAAAGGTGGTTGCCAGTGATGACCCGGCTGAAACCATTCAGGGAGGGGAAGCGCCGGCCGCTAAAAGCTTTGAAGGCCCAGCCCCTGAATGGCTCAAAGATGTGGATGCTGCGGCACGCCACCTGGCGCGCCTGACCCTCGAATCCGCATCACAGGCCGCCCTGATCACACAGGGATCGGAGATCTGGGCTTATGCCGGAGAGTTGGATCAAGATGCTGCCGAAGAATTAGCTTCGACAGTGGCGCATTATTGGGCCGATGACGGCGGCGCAGACCTGGCGCGCTACGTGCGCCTGGATGCCACAGGTGGCGATTACATGCTGTATGCCACCGATCTGGGCGAGAACTTCGTGCTGGCGCTGGCTTTTGACGCCGAAATGCCTTTCAGCAAGATACGTTCGCAGGCTAACCGTTTGGCGCGTGACCTGGCCGTTACCACTCTTGAGACTTCCGTAGATGTGATGGTGGCTGAAACCCAGGAACAACAATTACAGACTGATGCTAAAGAAACGCTCGAAATGCCAGCTATCGCAGAAGAGCGGGATTTGTCAGATATTCAATTCGACACACCGGCAGAGACCGACGAAGATGCGGATATGCTTCCAGCCTTGGACCCCTTTGCCCCGCTTGAAGAGGAAGAGGAGATCGGTGGCGATGAGCCGCAGGCCTGGGAGCAACTCCTGGCAGAGCCTGACACTGAACCTGAGCTTCCCAAAGTCGAGGAACCTGTAGAAGAAGTTGTCCCTGATGAAGCACAGGAAGAAGCGCCGCTTGCCAGTGAGGAAATGCCACTCGCCAGCGAGGACTTCACCGCTGATGAATTGCAGGAAATGCCATTTTTAGATGATGCTAGTGATAGTGATCTGCAGCCTGTCACAGACCCTGCTGGTGCATATTTTGAAGAATTAGAGCAAACTGCTGAACCAGTTGAGGCCATTGAACCTCTGCTTGACGACGTGCCACCACCCATTCCCGAAGATTGGTTACCTGATGAACAACCTTCCGAGGAGCGCAAAGGCTTCCTGGAGGAACTGATCACCGATACGCCGCCAAGCAGTGAGCAGGAAGAAGCGGCGGTATTAGACCTCGATAGTGAAGAGTTCGATGCGGAACTAGCCGCTGTGCTGGATGAAGCTTTTAAGGAAGCAGAGGCAGCCGTAGAAGAGCTAGAAGAGGAAGCCGAAACGAGCAGTGAGGAGACCATGCCCAGAGATGCACCTTCCTCCATGGAAGGAGCGCCTTTGCTGGAGTACGACGCCGAAGTGACCCAGGTTGCTACCCCGGTAAGCTCCGATGTAGATACCCTGCCACATGAATTCGAGCCGGTCTTCCCCAGCGGTACAGATGACACTATTCCGGCAAGCGGATTTGGGCAGAGCCGAAAACAATTGACCGAGTTTGAAGGTGAGTCGCCTGCGCTGGTTAGCCTGACCTATTCTTGCGTATTGCTGCCTCGCCTTACCGAGCACCATTTGACGGGCGAATTGGCTGCCCACCTTTCCGAGCTCACAACCCAGTTATGTGTGGCTTTCGGCTGGCGCCTTGAACAGCTCTCCATCCGCCCCGATTACCTGTACTGGATGGTGAATGTGCCGCCCAACACCTCCCCGGGTTATTTGATGCGCATCATGCGCCAGCACACCTCGCAGCGGCTGTTTGCCGATTTCCCCAGCTTGGCCGAAAGCAACCCTTCAGGTGATTTCTGGGCTCCCGGCTACTTGATCCTTAGCGGGGATGACATTCCTCCGCCTTCATTGATTAACGATTTCATTCGCCAAACGCGAGAACGACAAGGCTTGATCGGTTCGCGTTGATCCCATTCGCGAGAATACCTCTCGCCAATTGAGAACACAATTGAATCTCCATGCCTAAAACCCTTTATCTAATCGATGGACATGCCTTAGCCTACCGCACGTATTTCGCTTTAACCAGCGGTGGAACGAACACAACGCGCTGGAATACCAGCAAAGGTGAGCCGACTGCCGGCGTATTTGGTTTTGCCAGTGTGCTTTTACGCATCTTCGAACAGGAACAGCCTGACTATCTGGCAGTGGCCTTTGACGTGGGCAAAACCTTCCGCGATGAGATATTCCCCGATTACAAGGGCACGCGCGAAAAAATGCCGGATGACCTGCGCTCACAAATCGAGCGTATGCGTGAATTGGTGGATACTTTCAACCTGCCCCGGCTGGAAATGCAAGGCTATGAGGCGGATGACGTGCTGGGTAGTGTGGCGAAAGCTGTGGCCAAACAGGGGCTGGGCGTCAAGATCATCACCGGAGACCGCGACTTGCTGCAATTGGTGGATAAGCGCATCATCGTCAGTTTGCCGGGCAAAAAGTTGGCCGAATCCACAGATTATGATGAAGCTAAAGTGGTTGAGGCGCTGGGGGTACGGCCAGACCAGGTGGTGGATTACAAGGCGCTGGTTGGGGATACTTCCGATAATATCCCGGGTGTGAAAGGGGTAGGTAAAAAAACCGCAGAAAAACTATTGGCAGAGTATGAAACGCTGGATGGCGTGTATGAACATATAGAGGAATTAGCTGCCGGGCAACAAAAGAAACTGGCAACGGATAAAGATAATGCCTATCTCAGCCAGAAACTGGCGCTGATCGTCACGGATTTGGAGGTTGATATCGATCTGGAGCAGGCGCGTCCAAGCGCTTTTGAGCCGCAAGCTGTTCAGGAATTATTCCGTGAATTGGAATTCCGCTCCCTCATGCCGCGACTGGCAACGGTGATGGAACAGATCGGTATGGCCCCAAGCGATGGCGGACAGCAATTGCCCATGTTCGCGGGCGAGGCGACCGATGATGAGGAAGCGCCGGCCATTGATACAGAGTGGGCGGTGATTGATACCCAGGAAAGCCTGGATGAATTGGTCAAGGAGCTTAACGCCGCCGAGGTCATCGCTTTTGACACCGAAACCACCGGCACGGACAAAATGCAGGCCGACATTGTAGGCATTTCTGTGGCCACCGAGCCGAAGAAGGGCTATTACATCCCGGTGGGGCATGACGAAGGCCAGCAGTTGCCATTGGATATGGTCATTGATGCTTTGCGTAAACCAATGACCAACAAGAAGATTCCCAAGGCAGGGCATAACCTCAAATATGATTATGTGATGTTGCGGCGTTATGGGCTGGACACGGAACCGCTGGGTTTCGATAGCATGCTGGCCGAATACCTGCGTGATCCCGGCTCGCGTAATCTGGGTCTTAAGAATCTCTCCTGGGTGCGGCTTGACGTGCAGATGATCGAGATCGAGGAATTGATCGGTAAAGGCAAGAAGCAGGTCACCATGGCCCAGGTGCCGATAGAAAAAGCAGCGCCCTATGCTGCTGCCGATGCAGAGATCGTCCTGCGTTTGAAGCCTTTGCTGGAGAAAGACCTGGAAGATGTTGGTGCCGTAGACCTGTTCCACAAGTTGGAAATGCCCCTCATCAAAGTGCTTTCCGAGATGGAGGTGGAAGGTATCTCGTTGGATACCAAATTCCTGAGCAAGATGTCCGGCGAATTGGATAAACGCATGGGCGAGATCACTGCTCAGGTGTATGCGGCTGTAGGTGAAGAGTTCAACCTCAATTCTACGCAACAGCTTTCCAAAGCCCTGTTCGAGACCCTCAAAATCGCTCCGCCGGAAGGCACACGTAAAACGGCCAGCGGCTTCTATTCAACCTCTGCAAGTGTGCTGGAAACTCTAAAAGATGAGCATGAAGTCGTGCAGTGGATATTGGAATACCGCGAGTTATCTAAGCTGGCTTCAACCTACGTAGATGCACTTCCCCAGCAGGTCAACCCGGCAACCGGACGGGTACACACGTCCTACCAGCAACATGGTTCAGTCACCGGACGTATCGCATCCAGTGATCCCAACCTGCAAAACATCCCTATTCGCACGGAATTAGGCCGCAAAGTGCGACATGGTTTTGTGGCTGAACCGGGCAAATTGCTTTTGGGGGTGGATTACTCCCAGGTAGAGCTGCGCATTGTGGCCCATATGGCCGATGATAAAGCCATGCTGGATGCCTTCAAGGCCGACCAGGATATCCATGCGACGACTGCAGCGGCCATCTATGATATTGATCTGGAAGAAGTGACTTCGGAACAGCGTCGACATGCCAAGGCTGTAAACTTTGGTTTGATCTATGGCATGAGCGCTTTTGGGCTTACGCGCAATACGGACCTGACTCTTGGTGAGGCCGAGAACTTCGTATCAGCCTATTTTGAGCGTTTCCCTGGTGTAGCCCAATATCTGGATGAGAGCCGTAAACAGGCCAACGAACAGGAGTTCGTGGAAACCTTGATGGGGCGTCGCAGGTACTTCCACGGGCTCAAGAACCAGACAAATTACAACTTACGCGGCCGTATGGAACGTGAAGCCATCAATTCACCGATACAGGGTACGGCTGCAGATATTATGAAACAGGCCATGTTGGACCTGCATAAAGCCTTGCAAAAGAGCGATTTACAGGCCAAAATGTTATTACAAGTGCATGATGAGATCGTGCTGGAGTGTCCTGAGGAAGAAGTACAGGAAACGGCACAACTTGTGCAAGAGAAAATGTCGAAGGCTTTCAAATTAGAGGTACCTTTGCGTACAGATGCAAGGGCCGGAATCAACTGGGGTACAATGACTCCAGTTGAAGGATAGAGCTTAGAACAGACGATGGCAGCTGCTATAAACGAGACCGCTTACCGTGAATCCATGAACCTGGGCCATTCTGCAGCCTGGGATCAGGATTGGGACGCGGCTGCTAAGCATTATTTCAAGGCAGTTGAAGCATCCCCGAACAGCTTCCAGGCGCTTAGCAGTGTGGGCCTGGCCTTGTTCAACATGCAAACCTACGATCAGGCGCTCAAGTTCTATAAGCGCGCTGCGACGGTTTCGCCCAACGACCCACTGCCTATTGAAAAGACTGCCGAAATCTATGAACGGACGGGGAAAATAGAAGAAGCTATCAAACAATCTATGCAGGCAGCGGAGCTATACCTCAACCTGCGCGACCCAGACAAAGCTATCCAAAACTGGACGCGAGTAACCAGCCTGAAACCCGAACATCTGCCCGCCCATTCGCGACTGGCGATGGTGTATGAAAAGATGGGCAACAACAATCGCTCCATTACGGAGTATCTGGCGGTTGCCAGTTTGCTGCAACAGAAGGTCAAGCTTAAAGAAGCGTTACAAACAGTGCAGCATGCGGTCAAGATAGATCCCGAAAGTAAAGAAGCTAAAGAAGCGCTCAAGGCGCTTGAATCCAACCGTACATTGCCTTTGCCCTTACGACAACCCGGTGGTACAGATGCCCTGCGTATGGCCGCAGTGCGTGAAATGGACCAATTGCCTGCGGGCTCCAACGGGGCTGCCAAAGAAGGACCTGATCCCATCACCGAAGCACGGCAAAAAGCCCTGACCGTTTTGGCCGGGTTGCTGTTTGAAACGGGTGATGAAAAAGACACGGCCAATGGCAACCTGGGGGGTGGCCTGGGCAGCGGTGTAACCGGTAGCCTGGCGACTAACAATCAGGAAGCCGCCAAAATGATGAAGCATTTGGGCCGGGCGGTGGACCTGCAAACGCGTGGCGAACGCGATCAGGCTATTGAACAATTAAAACGTGCCATTGATGCAGGGCTTGAACACCCCGCTGCGCATTTCAACATCGGTATGTTGATGCACATGGCAGGACGCGAAAAGAATGCACAACGCTACTTGGGCGTAGCTGTTAGCCATCTGGATTTTGGCCTGGCGGCCCGGCTGCTTGTAGGGGAATACCAACGTAAGTTAGGTAATCTCAAAGAAGCTGCTGAAGAATATCTTGAAGGTTTAAAGATCGCAGATGCATCCCTGGTGGCTGAAGAATCGGCAGATGAATTGCGCCAACTCTATGAACCACTTATTGAGGCTCATTCCCAGGAAGAAGACGAAGCCAAACTTGAAAAACTGTGCGACAACGTGGAAGAGCTTTTATTGCGTCCTAATTGGCGGCGGCACCTCATGGATGCGCGTGAACAGATGCCCGGTGCAAGTGGCAGCCTGACCCCCATGCCTTTGGCCGAAATGATCTCGCAGGCCAATAGTGGGGAGGTAGTAGAAGCCCTGGCGCGCATCAATAACCTGGCGCGCGATGGCTATTTGCGCACGGCTATGGAAGAAGCCTTTACGGTGCTTGATCTGGCTCCCACATACCTGCCATTGCACATCAGCATGGGTGACCTGCTGATGAGGCAGGATCGTTTACCCGAAGCCATCGATAAATTCACCATGGTGGCTAACGCCTACAGTGCGCGTGGAGAAGCCAACCGTTCTACAGACCTCTTCCGGCGCATTGTTGAAGTTTCGCCGATGGACCTGGCGGCGCGGACGCGCCTGATCGACCAGCTCGTATCACGCGGGCAGGTGGATGAGGCCCTGACCGAATACCTGAACCTGGCTGATGTGTATTATCGCCTGGCCGAACTGGATATGGCTCGCGCCACCTATGAAACCTCTCTGCGCATGGCGCAAGATTCGCGTATGAGCGACCAGTGGAAGGTACAGATCATGCACCACATGGCCGACATCGACGTGCAGCGTCTGGATTGGCGGCAGGCTCTGGTGGTGTATGAGCAATTGCGCACACTGGCCCCCGAAGATGAATTGGCCCGCACCAGCTTGATCGAGTTGAATGTACGATTAGGGAATGATGGCAAAGCATTGTCCGAGTTGGATAATTACACATCTTATCTGGTGAGCAATGCCCGCGAGGCTCATGCTGTAACCTATATGGCGAAATTAGTCGAAGAAAACCCCAATTACGTCTTTGCACGTGGTCGTCTGGCTGAACAATATCAGCAAGCCGGGCAGGTTGACAAAGCTGTGGAGCAATGGGATCAGGTAGGTGAAATGCTGTTGGAAGCTGGGGATGTGGAAGGAGCTAAATCCGCAGTGCGCTCGATCGTGGCGCTCAACCCGGCTACTGTTGATAAATACCAGAAGTTGTTGCAGCAATTAGGATAGTTGCACGAAACTCCCCAAAAAATAAGCCCCGCAATTGCAGGGCTTTTATGATTCAAATGAGGGTAATTACCACCAAACCCTGAACGAGGTACGGATGATCTCTATCAGGTTACCGTTATTAACGGTAACGACAACTTCAGCAATGTCGCGGCTTTCGGCGATCACCGGGAATGTGTTCGAACTGATCCCGAATTCGTCAGTGGGAGCCATCAGGTCACGCAGTACCGTGCCATCGGAAAACTTGACCGTATAGGATACCTCAGCGCCATCAATGGGCTGTAGGTTCTGGTCGTGAACAGTGACAAAGAGGGTCTGCTCTTCGCCGGCGGCCACGGCTGCTTTTTCGACGAAGGCTTTGGTGCGCAGGTCAAGGGGCAACTCGTCGATAATGCCGGATTGGGGTTCCAACAGTTGGGGGTCCAGGCTGCGCTGTTTGAACTCCAGTTGGCCTAAATTGCCGAGGGTGATCTGTGAACCAGGGCGGTACTCCGGGTACCACTCGATGCGCACATACTCGAAATACTGCACAGTACGTTCATTGTGTTCTTCAAGATCGGAGATCGGGTAACCGAACTGATCTGCCCCGCCATGTTCCTTGTAGAAATCCAGGAATGAATAACAGATCTGGAAATCACCATAAGGGTTATCCGGAACTGTTTCGCAGGCCGGGCTGAAGGCTGATGCTGCAGCTACTTCGCCAATGCCAGGCTCATATAGCTGCGAGCCCAGCATGGTAAGTGCTACGCGGTTGCCGGGGCGGTTTTCCGGATGGAATTCGAAACGTGCGCGTTGGAAATACTGTACGCGCACGCCGTTGTCCGGGTCGTTAAATTCTGTGCTGATGGGGTATCCAAATAAAAATACTGCGTCAGGAAAGCTTTCAAAGTATTCCAGGAATTCCCCACTAACCCAATGGCCAGTCTCAGAGAAATAGCGTCCAACACCGTTCTGGGCCAGGACAGGATGACTTGAACCCAGCGCGAATAGCAGGATAAAAACCACTACAGGTGTGAGTGCAACTCGCCACAGGACCTTCATAGCTAAAATTATAGATTCATTTGAATGAGTGCACAACAAAAGCATACCCCCCAGTTTGGCTCAGATAGCGAGGGCAGCAGGTAAATCGGCAACACTTCCCAATATCAAATCGGCTCCGGCCTGACGCAATTCTTCCTCTTCCCCAAAGCCTGATAAGACTCCTACGGTCTGTGCACCAGCAGCTACTCCGGCACGGATGTCGACGGTTGTATCCCCGATCATCAAACAGTTTTCCGGTTCAACGCCAATCTGCTCTGCAGCCCAGAATATGGGGTCGGGATAAGGCTTGGTGCGCGGGGCGGTCAGCGCGGATGCCACGCATCGAAAATGAGGTTCTAAATCGTATTGAGACAAAAACGCAGATGTGCCGTGTGGCCCGCGGGCTGTGATGACTGCCAGAGGGTATTTCTTCTCGCATTGCTGTAAACAGTCTATGGTTCCGTCGATGAGTTCAAAATGACGATTGCCACGCCTGAGCCAGCGTGCCAGGAAGCGCTCATTCAAGTCGGCTAATTCATCATCAATACCAAATCTATCTGGCAAACCGTAGAGGAAATTGCCAGGCCCCTCGGCGCGCATGACAATATAACGCGCCAGTTTTTTGGCTCTTTCCATGGGCAGAACATACTTAAAAACGTTTGCCAGATTAGCCACCATCTGGTCATCCGTGTCGCTTAGGGTGCCATCCACGTCAAAACAGAGGGCTTCGATACGCGCCAGGTCGAGTGCCATTTTAGAAGCTAGTTGCTGCCCAGCACCAGATAGGCAGAGGCTGCAAATGCAAAGCCACTGATGCACACGATACTGACGATGACCATCACGCCACAGGAAATCAATAAACGTTGCCAGAGACTGCCATTTTTGTCTTCCATAATGCTGGCATTGTACTGTTTTCTGCCTGTCTGTGGGCAAAACGTGAGAATGCTAAGTATGGTAAAACATAGCCGATGAAGAAGATCCAACTATCACGCCGCCTTTGGTTGCTTTTGTTGGGCGACAGCATCGTCCTGGCTTTGATCACCCTAGCCGGGTTGGGTACCCACGACTCACTCTCATTGGTCGCTACGCGTTTCCTGCCTAATTTTGTGCCGGCCCTGGCCGCCTGGCTCTTACTGGCCTGGCCGCTGGGTGCGTATGATGAAGAGCAACTGGGAGATTGGCGCCAACTGTGGCGACCTTTCTGGGCCATGTTACTTTCTGCTCCCCTCTCCGCATTTTTGCGGGCACTGTGGCTTGGCAGCGACACAATATTTGTTGTGTTTGTGTTGGTCCTGAGTGGATTGGGGTCGGCAGTAATTCTGTTATGGCGTATCATCGTTTGGCTGTATGTCAAACGCCGCGGGGCAAGCGATGGATGAGATTGAACTCATCAAATATGCTAAAGAGGGGGATCTCACAGCTTTCAATCGGCTGGTGCTGGAATATCAGGACCTGGCGTATAACGTAGCTTACCGGGTAATGAGCGACCCGGCCTCGGCGGAGGACGCCACCCAGGAAGCCTTCATCTCGGCGTATAGGAAACTGAAATCCTACCGTGGAGGCTCTTTCAAAGCCTGGTTATTGCGTATAGTCACTAATGCTTGCTACGATGAATTGCGCCGCCGCAAACGCCGCCCAACTACGCCGCTAGAACCGGTTGGGGCCGACGACGAAGAAATGGAGTCACCGGCCTGGCTGACCGACGAAAGTGAATCCCCTGAAGAATCAGCCTCCCGCAGTGAATTAGCCGCTGCCATTCAGCAATGTTTGGAGGGATTGGACGTAGATTTTCGCATGGTGGTGGTGATGGTGGATGTGCAGGGGCTGGACTACAGTGAAACAGCCAGCGCCATCGAAAAGCCATTGGGTACTGTGAAAAGCCGTCTAGCACGGGCGCGAGCGCGCATGCAGGATTGCTTACAGGGATATGGGGAACTTTTACCCTCTATCTATCGTCTGGAAGGTGAGAAGTTATCATGACCTCAAACCTTTCGAAACGAGACCTTGAAGCCCTTTCCGCCTACCTGGATGGACAACTAAGCAGCCGCCAGCGAAGTAAGCTGGAAACGCGTTTGCAGCGGGATGAGGAATTGCGCCTTGAACTGGCAAACCTGCGGCGTACACGTGCTGCCTTGCGTGACCTGCCACAAGTCCGCGCCCCACGTCAATTTACATTGACACCGGAAATGGCGGGGGAGCAAATCAGGTCTGCAAGCCTCTATCCAACCATGCGCCTGGCATCTGCCCTGGCAACGATCCTTTTTGTAGTGGTTACTTTCGGTGACTTGATTACCAGTACAGCAACCCAGATGAGCCCTGCCATTTTGCAGGCTCAAGAGATTGTAGATGACAGCACTTTCGTCGTTGAACCAACCCCTGCCCAAGATCTGGCTGCAGAAAATGCAATTGAAGAAGCGGCTCCCGAAGCTGGAGCAGAAATGTTTGCGCTTCCAGCAGAAGGGGATGGCGCCGATGTTTTAACAGACCAGGAGAGTGACGAAGTGCCTGCTCCTGCTCTTGAAATTGCACCCACTGCAACTCAACCCGCGCTAGCTGGAGAGAGTGCTGCAGAGGATGCTACTGATGAAGGGCAGGAACAAAGAATAGAAGCAGAGTCTGCTCCCCAGGCGACTCAAGCTGCACTCCCAACGGCGACAGTTGTTGTTTTGGGGGAGAGTGAAGAGGACAGTGTTGCGGAAGAGCTTGAGATGGAGGACGCCCCTGAGTCTACTCAGGGATTTGTGGCCCAGCCGCCAGCTGATAAGGGGTTGGAGCCGGCTGTTCAAGCAGAGGAGCCGAGCTCCCAGGTTAGCTTGCCACTTATTCGTATCGTCGAAATTGTGCTGGCTGCGCTGGCTTTGATACTGATTGGTTTCACCTTCTACTTACGTCGCAGAGTCTGACCCTTTTCTGCCAAAATTGTCCGATAACCCATAAAATGTCGTCCCGATTTGATATACTTTGGACGTTGACACGCTAGTAACCTTATTTAATTCTCTGGAGGAGAATATGCCCACATCAACCCCCCAACGCAAACTGTTGTTAATTTTGGGTGTTTTGTTATTGGCTGCCCTGGCCTGTCTGGGTGGCAGCGATGCGCCCCCTGTAGACACTGTGGATACATCCGCCACAGAGGCAGCGTTACAGGCAACCCAGAACGCGCTTGAAGCCCAGCAACAGCAGCAACAGCAAGACCCACCAACACAGCCGCCACCACCGCCCGCAGATGACCCCCCGGCTGATGATCCGCCTCCCGCCGATCCTGCCCCTGATCTTTCTAACCTACAGTCCGGCGATATTATTTATTCCACGGACTTTTCTGGCCCAGGTGATTGGGAAGATGGCTGGGTTCACTTCGCTATTCCGGAAGACAACGATAACTATACGACATATGTAGAGAATGATTATCTATATGTGGAAGTTGAACAAGCGGATACAACCATTTACGTAGTCTACGATAATATTTATCTGGAACGTGATCAGGCAGATGTGCGCCTGGATGCTTTCGTGGACAATGTGGGTGATGCCCGCGATAACAATATCAGCCTGATCTGTCGTGGTAGTTCTGAGGGCTGGTATGAGTTCAGCCTGACCAGTTCCGGCCTCTACTTCATATATAAGTACGATGCTGTTGATGGTTATGAGATCCTTTCACAGGGCGGTTTACAAGGATACAACCGTAATGATACTGACCACGAACTGTCAGTGACTTGTATTGGTGACGAACTTACCTTTGCTATTAACGGTGAAATTCCGCGCTACGGTGTGGTCACAGATCGTTCTTTCCGAGAAGGCCAATTTGGTGTATCTGTGTACACACTGCGCAACAATTTGGTTGGCGTTGAGTTTGATTATTTCATCGCCAGTGTCCCCTAGTGTTCCGTCAATACAGATTCGACAAGTTGCAATGATAAGAGACGGAACACTTTAAACTTTGTCAAAGACAAACATAGGATGCAAGATTAGAAACCTTCTCCTACGGAAATAGGCCAAAAAGGATTTTCAGCTTTGACAAAGTACTAGCTTCAGTTTCTAGAAACCATATAAGCCCAGGCATTTGCCTGGGCTTTTTCTTTGCCTATAGCTGTAACTTCTGGCTCTCAAAATGCGTTATTTGGGTGAATTGAGTGATAGAGAGAAGGAGTTTTCTATGTGGTCAGATAATCATCATCTAAAATTATTGCTGGTACTTAGCATGCTGGTTTTGGCCAGTGTAGCTTGTTTGAATTCCGGTGGGGCTGGCACAGCTAACTCTGCAGGTGACCAAACTGCCTTGGTAGCAACCTATACTGCACTACAGGCCAGGGAGCAAAGCGAATTAGCTCAAATCCCAACGCCAATCCCTATAGAAATTGTAGAAGTGGATGTACAGCCATTGGTGGTTGAGCCTGTGCAGGAACAGTGCAATATGCATACGGCAAGCACCGGTGGAACCTTATGGATTACCGATTTTAATAGTGATGAGTGCCTGACATTATTTGCGATATCGAATTCGAGCGTGGAAAATGATGATTACACGGCAGATGTGCTGGAGAATGGCAAATACAATTTCAGGGTGAAACGAAAGTACACTTCTGTGTATGCAGTTGCCGAGCACATCATCTTAGAAGAAGCTGAAAGCGACGTGGAGTTGGACGTGGCCCTGGATTACCTGGAAGGGCCTAACGAAGTGGGCTTCAGTTTATTGTGCCGGGTGAACCCGGTCGGGTGGTATGAGTTCCTGATTACCTCAGGCGGCCGCTGGCAGATCATGAGTACCGTTGATTCGGGAAAAAACTTCAATATCCTGGCCGGTGGAGGGATTGACTTCCGACATTATGGCCTCGAGAGCTTTAAGCAAGGCAGCTATAACTTCCAGGCCAGTTGTGTTGGCGACCAGTTGACTTTGTCTGTTAACGATATTGCTGTGGTTGGAGCCAGCGTAAGGGACTTTAACCAAACACATCCCGCGGGTAGTGTTGGCTTTGCCCTCTTTGCCCTGGATAGTGTCTGGGATTATGAAGAAAATCCGGTGCTGGTCGACTTCGACAGCTTTGAAGTACGGCGGCCCTAAGATAGTAGTAATAAAAGGGCAGGTTTATAAACCTGCCCTTACTGTTTTTCTTTCTGAAATTCTATTCTTCCACCACGAAGGTCAAAATCGTTTCTGTCTGGTTGCCAGCCTGGTCGAGCGCCCGGACGCTCAGTGTGTGTTCGCCTGGTTCAGCCTCCCAGGCCACTGCATAGGGGCTGTTGGATAGGCTGCTAACTAATTCATCATCCACGTAAAATGCCACGCTGGCCAGCGCCAGGTTATCAATAGCCTGGGCCTGGAAAGTGACGATGCCATTCTCGCCCGGAGTGAGGATGTCCCCATTCGAGATTCCAAGGATTTCAACCTCGGGGGGCTGATTGTCTACCGTGATCTGTGTGATGGCCGTTTCAATGCTCTGATCCTGGCGCACAACCACCAGGCGGAGAGCATACAGTCCGTCAAAGCCGGTCGTGTCCCACACCACCAGTTCCCCATTGCTCACGGGTAAGCGCGTGTCTTCACCGACCTGCAACCATTGGCGTGGGTTCAGCCCCTCGCCTACCTGCACACGATAGAAGTTAAAATTCTCACCGCCAGCACTGCCCAAAATAGCGACCTGGCCACTGACATAATCAAAGACCTGAGGAGCCAGCAGGCTGACCTCTGGCGAACTATCGGCCCCGGCAAAGACGGGATCGTAATCTTCTGGGGGGATGGGTAGACCCGCGCTGCGAGCCCATTCGCTGGCCTCAGGGGGAACGACCAAATAGACTTGATCTTCCACAAATTCCGGTGGTGTGAATACAGTAGCTAGGCGGCCAGTCTGGCGGTTGATCTGGAAACTGCGGTAGAGGGGGTCGAGCTGGACAGGTTCGTTGCTGCTGATGAAGATCTCGCTGACTATCTCAGGGCAATCGGTGGTGGGCAACTGGCCGGAAGGATAACAGACATCGATGGTATTCACTCCAGCGGGAATGGACCACTGCTGTACGGGAATATCACGGTGACTGTATTGCATGAGGGCATGCCAAAGCCCTGCTGCCGTCAGCGGTGAAAGTTCGCCCGGGTTCTCTGTTGCGTTGCTTTGTGAGTAGCCGAGCCACACGCCTACCAGCAAGTCGGGGGAATAGCCGATGGCCCAAACATCATCGCCTGTTGTAGTTTGGCCCAGTTTGGCAGCTGCCGGGCGACCGATTTCCAGTGGGTTGGGGCGGCCCAGACTTTCCTGACGAGCAAGCTCATCACTAAGGATGTCGGTCATCAAGTAGGCCAACTGATTGCTGGTGACGGCTCGCGCCTCCGATTCGGACCAATCCAGCCACACGCGTTGCCCGTAATCGCGCAATTGCAGCACAGCGACCGGCTGCATGCTGTCATTATCCTGCGGGTCGAATTGCCCGGCAAGAATACCCTGATTGGCAAATGTGCTGTAGGCATGTGAGGCCTGTAGCAGGCTCACATCTCCCTCATCCAGTAATAAATTGTAGGCGTCCTCGCCAAAAGGTGTGCCCACGGCGCTTAACCCGGATTGGCGGGTGATGCGCCAGGCGTTTTCCGGGCCGACCTGCGCCAGGGTGCCCAGGGCTGATACAAGATAATCATTGGCTAAGGCGGTGCGGATGCTGACCGGCCCGTGGAAGATGCCATCGGAGTTGGTCAGCGTTTCGGGTAGGAAAAGGGGCACGCTGCTGGGGATGTCCCAAACCAGGGAACCCGGGCTGGAGCCGCGCGTAAAAGCGGTCATGTATACAAATGGGCTGAGCAAGCTGCCGGGGGCACGGCCTACATTTTGCTGGGGCAAAGTGCCCCCACGCGGATCGCCAACCAACGCCAGGATTTCTCCAGTGTTGGGGTTGAGGATGACAGCATTGGCAACCAGGTTCTCCCCGGCCTCTGTATTTGCCCTGCTCAATGTGGGCAATAAACGCCCGGCTTCGCATTCCCCTGGGCTTTCTAACGTTTGTCCAAGTCGTTCCAATTGGCTAACCGTGGCGCATGCGCTTTGGCTTTGCAGGTCAATGTCGAGGGTGGTGATGACTTCAAAACCGCCGCGCTGGATGCGCGCTGCATTGAATTCGTTTGCTAATTGAGCCAGCACCAGTTCAGCGAAAGCGGGAGCCAGGTTTTCTGGTGGGGGAGGGGGGGCTTGTAATTCCAGGGGGTTGGCGTTGGCATTGAGAGCTTCGTCCGTTGAGATCATGCCCTGTGCCAGCATAGCCTGTAAAACCTGGCCCTGGCGCTCGACGGCCAGTTGAGGGGCGCTAAAAGGGTTGATATCCGGTGCTTGTGAGACGGCGGCCAATAGGGCTGCTTCTGCCAGGGTGAGGTCCTGGGCAGTTTTGCCGAAATACAAACGGGCGGCTGTATCGATACCGATAGCCAGATTGCCGTAATCGGCGCTATTTAGATACCATTCCAGTACTTTGGCGCGCCCGAACTGTGCAGTGATCTGGGCAGCCAGCAATCGTTCACGCAGGGCTTTGCGCGTACTGGCTTCTTCATCCCATAAGAGGAAGTCCGTGGCAATGTGTTGCGCCAAGGTGCGGTTGGCCGGATCAGAGAGGTTGCCCAGTGTGTAGCCATCGTGATCCCAAAAGCCCGGGTCGGCCACGGCCAGGGTGGCGTTAACGATGTTGGGAGGCAGATAATTGGCGGTAGTTTGATCCAGGCTGAGGTAGTTACGTCCCTGTGCGTTCTCCGGTTCCAATGTGAAAATCACGCTTTCCCCGCTGCGGTCGTAGAGGCGCGTGGGCTGCAATAGATGTCCTTCCTGGGGATCGAAAAGCAAAGGCAGGCTGTCCAAGGAGGGCAGGCCCTGGGAGATGTTGGCATAGCCGGCTGCTATGCCAATGGCGCTGGCCGCGAGCAGGACACTCAAGATGGTGATGAAGGCCAGCCCCACGCTAGCAGATCTGTTGCTTGCACTGTGTCGCCGGGCAAGCCGCCGTTTGCGGCGCATACCAACAATTTCAGCAGTTTCTGGGGTGGAAGGCATATCTGCCGATTCTACTCACTTTCAAAGTTTGTGCCTGAGGTGGCAACATTCTGTTGTACACTATGGCTGAATTTTCCTGAGGAGATTTGCATGGATGCCACTCGCTACACCGATCTAAATACCGCACAACGTACCTTATTAGGCCCGGGGCCAAGTATGGTTCACCCACGCGTCTTGCGTGCTATGGCTACACCGTTGATAGGCCACCTCGACCCGCAATTCATTGCAGTGATGAATGAAGTGCAAGAACTGCTCCGCTACGTGTTCCAGACTGAAAATGAACTGACCATTCCTGTATCGGGGACGGGCAGTGCTTCCATGGAAGCTGCCCTGGTCAACTTCATTGAACCCGGAGACCGCGTGCTGGTGGCCGTCAATGGTTATTTCGGAGAACGGCTGTGTGACATGGCGGGGCGTTATGGCGCCGAAGTGGACCGTATTGACCGACCCTGGGGTGAGGTCTTTGACCCACAAGAAATAGCCGATGCACTGAAAAAGAACAACTATAAGTTATTGGCGCTGGTACATGCTGAAACTTCAACCGGGGCGCGCCAACCCGATATTGCTACCATTGCCAAAGCCGCCCACGAGGAGGGTGCCCTGGTTGTGCTGGATACGGTCACTTCGCTGGGTGGTTTGCCTGTCAAGATCGATGAATGGAATGTGGATGTAGCCTATAGTGGGGCGCAGAAATGTCTGTCCGTGCCTCCAGGTGTATCCCCCCTGACGATTAGCGAGCGTGCCCGCACATCGCTGCGCGAGCGCAAATCACAGGTAGCCAACTGGTATCTGGACCTGACCATGGTGGAGAAATATTGGGGCGATGCGCGCACCTACCACCACACGGCCCCAGTGAGCATGAACTTCGCCCTGCGTGAAGGATTGCGTTTAATTGCTGAAGAAGGCCTGGAAGCACGCTTTGAGCGCCACCAGGCCAATGCCGAAATGCTGTGGGCTGGATTGGAAGAACTCGATCTGCCGCCGCTGGTTCCCAAAGAGTACCGTCTACCCTCCCTGACCACACCGCAGCTTTCCCCTTCGGTGGATGATGCTGTAGTGCGTGGTCGCTTGCTTAATGAATACAACATTGAGATCGCCGGTGGTTTTGGGCCTCTGGCTGGCAAGGTGTGGCGCATTGGTTTGATGGGTTTCAGCAGCCGCAAAGAAAATGTGTTGACATTGCTGGCAGCCCTTAAAGAAGTTTTGTAGCTTTTACGTCACTAATTCTTTGACCCTCTACTCTTGTAGTAGAGGGTTTTCTTTTTCTGGCACAAAGCCTGCACGCAAGCTGGTATGCGTTATATGAAAAACCGCTACCGTGCTCCGCTTGCCCCGCCCCCTTCCCTGTGGCAGAATGTACTTGAAATGTCCCGCTACTTCTATTTCATTCTAGCGATTGCTGCCGGGGTTGGCTTGAGCTTGCTTTTTGGACTTATCGGTAATCCGGTGCAATTGCCCGATCCGACCATCAGCGGCCTACGCGACGATTACAAAACCGATTACGTTTTGATGATCGCCGAAAGTTATGCCTTTGATGGTGACCTCAGCCAGGCCATTAACCGCCTGGACAAGTTGGAAGACGAAGAGCCGCTGCAAAGTGTGCAAAAAGCGCTCATCTTTGCGGTCGACACAGGTTACACCCCGCCGGATTTGATCACCATGCGTGACCTGGAAGTGGCCGTGCGCACCTGGAACCCTGACCCTGAGGACCTACCCTGATGGTCGAGCGCCGCTTTCCCTGGTACTTATTGACGGGCGTGCTGATTGGTTTGGTGGCCGGTTTTGGCATCAATACCCTGCGCAATCCCCAGCAAGCCCAGCCTTTTGTGGAACCATCCACTTTACGCAGTGAATTCCGCGATGAATACCGTGCTTTGGTGGCCGCTGCTTACGTGGCCAATGGCGACCTGGGCCGAGCCCAATCGCGTATGCAATTGATTGGGGATGCTGACCCTGCACAAGCCCTGGCCTCCCAGGCCCAACTGGCCCTCGCTGAAGGCGGTTCTGCCGAAGTTGTACGGGCCTTAGGTTTGCTGGCAGGTGCGTACGGGCAACAACCTATAGAGATCGAGCAGGCATCACCTGTCCCTGTGGAAGAGCCTTCAGTTGACCCTGGTGAAGAGAGCGACGGTGACCCTACACCGACGCCAGTTTCAGAAGAGAGCAGCAGTGAAGAAGTTGCCGAGAGTGAGCCTACTGCTACCCCGATCTTATTGCCCACGCGTACACCAACGGCTATTCCGGCGGCTTCCTTTGAAGTAGAAAATTTCCAGCCTGTATGTAATTCCAGTCTGGACCAGCCTTTGTTGCAGGTGTTTGCCAATGATGCTAACGGCCAGGCTGTGCCAGGAGTGGAGATCATCGTCACCTGGGAAGGTGGGGAAGACCGTTTCTATACTGGACTTAAACCGGAATTTGGCCTGGGCTACGCCGACTATACGATGACGCCGGGGGAACTATATACCGTGCAATTGACCACCAGCGGCGAACCAATTACCGGTATTGCTGCTCCAGATTGTGAAGATGGGGATGGGGGTCGTTATTGGGGGAGTTGGCAGGTCACCTTTGTTGAGCCTTAGTGTTGCGTCAACACTCAATCAATGATTTGCAGTAAAAATAGCTGCAACACTTTAAACTTTCTCAGTAGGCGCTTTTGCTAAATAGTTTTTGGCTTTGACAAAGTACTAATTACTGGCTGGTGAATTCAGGTTCAGGCAGTTCCTTCAAGTTGTAGATCCAAATATAGTCCAAACCATTAATTGAAATTGTGTGTTCCGGCTCATGTTGGTTGAGGAAGTCCAATAAGGTTTTGGGGGCTTCGCGCTGGATTTGCTGGAAATAGATAATGGCGTAATCAGCATTCTGATATTCGTTGGAATACTCCTCATTCCAGGTCATATCCAGTGTGGTGACCGTTTTTTCAGTAAACCAAAAATAAGAGAACGAGCCTGTACCGTACCAGGTAAGGATACGAGCCTCTTCGGCATTGGGTTGCTCGCGCAGGTAATCCGCCGCCAAATCAAGCCCATCTCCCCAGCCGATCATCATCACATCCTGTGCTTTCTCCTGGCCGCCTAACATCTGGTTGTAATGACTCAAGTAATAAGGGTATACATTGGTGGTGCTAATTACTTGAATGCTTACTACAAATAGCAATAAAGCTGCACCTGCATAGCGCGCCATGAACAGGTTGCTTTGAGCTCTCAGCCATCTAAAAAGAGCGAACCAGGACACACCCGCAACAAAAGCCGCCGGCCCGAAGAAGGGATGGAAATAACGATCGAACATGCGCGCCGGCAGTGTGAGCCAGATGGTGAAGACCAGCAAGTAGAGCCATATGAAAACAACCGTGTGGGAAGTATTCTCTTCACTGTTTCGCCGGAACACGGGCAATAGAAACAACCCGGACAATAAAACCCCGATGAGGGTCACCGGTGTGCTGCGCCACAGGTAGGTGATGGGATAAAAGAACAGGCTGGGCCGTTCGTGGCTGACCACTTCCCCGTTAAAAAAGATACGCAGGCCTGTGCCGCCACTTTCGGAATAAAAACCCACTTTGCTAAACATCTGTGAGATCGTACCAAGCGGGTCAGTCCACATGGCCGGGAAAAGGGTAACAAAGACCAATCCGGCCAATATCACTATGATCCCCAAAGGCGTGACTAATTGACGCCACGCCCACATTACAGTGGGGCGTTCCTGTCCATTGCGCAACTTGTTAGCTTCGTGTAGCAGCAGGATTAGCCCAAAGATGGGCAGCAAAATGGCCGAGGGTGCTTTGGTCAGCCAGGCCAAACCTGTCGCCACACCTGCAATAACCAGATCTGATCTGTTGCGGCCTTTAAGCAAATAAGCCAGGAAAGCAGCCAGTGCCAGGAACATGAAGGTGCCCATGAGGGCATCGGTGTGGAATATCTGAATATGAGCAATGTGGAAGGGCGAAAAGGCTAAAAGGGTGAAACCCAGTAGGGCAGGCCAACGGCCTACCAGGCGTTTAAGTACCCAGAAGGTCAGTGTCAGGACGAGAGAGTTCACAATGACCAGCATCAGGCGACTGGTGGCAATGAGGTCGATGGGAGGGACGCCATTGTCTCTATAAAAGAGGGAGGCTTTCTTGAAACTATCAAATTGACCCTGACCCAGGCCGCGATAATCGGGGAATTCGGCCAGGAAACCTGCTGCGCCGATCCAGGATAAAGTGACTGCGGGGTGCTCACGCTGGTAGGTGCCGGGCCAATCACGCTGCCCCAGGGCGTAATAGAAGTTGCCAGCGTAGACCAGCCAGGCAGGTTCGTCGATGGTCACGTAGCGGTCGAGGTCGGTGCTGCGGGGAATGAAGATTATCAGGCCAACAAAGGCAGCCAGCACAAGATCACGCCAGGTTGATTTTAGCCAGTTTTGCAAGAGCACTCCGATAGTGGGGGGGATTTAACATGTCTCTAATGGCAGAAAAAAACAGGCCACATTATACTCTCAATCCAAAGGTGCAATTTAATGCGTATAGCTATAATACTATCAATTGAACTTAGTTTTTTTGCACGCATTTTGCGCCTTTCAGTAGAATAAAGTGTATTGTTTTCTTGGAGTAAATGGAGCTTATTGTGGCTGTAAACAATGCCCGCCGACTTGAATATCATGATCGCTTTGCCTTGCAACAGGCTGACCAGGCCATTCGCAAAGACATGGTGCGCGCATTGGTGGAATTAATCACCAATAGCAATGACAGTTATCATCGCCTGGAAGAAGCTGGCATAGAAACTGACGGCCTCATCATCATCGAGATCCAGCGAAAAATGAAAAACGGTATTCTTCGTATCCGCGATTATGCTGAGGGCATGGATGCCGATACGATGAACCAGGCGGTTGGAACTTATGGCGCGCCCACCAGTGGTTTCCTGGAGGGACAATCCGTGCGTGGTTTGTGGGGGCGCGGTCTGAAAGACTCCTTTTATGGATTGGGCCACGGCACGGTCACTTCAATCAAGGATGACCTTTTTTATCAGAGCCGCCTGTTTATCGAAGATGGCGCCCCCATGTACGAGCCGCCAGGTGAGGCTGTGCCTGTCACCGAGAAACAGCGCAAGCAGTATCAAATCCCAGAAGGCAATGGCACGGTCATGGAGATCATCCTCTCCCGCCCCGACGTGCCGGTACCGCGTGTGGACACCCTGCGCTTCAAGTTGCAGCAGCACTTTGAACTGCGCACCATCATGGAGAATCCCCAGCGGGACATCACCCTGCGGGAGTTGAAGAGTAGTGTGTCAGTCAAGAATGAGTTCCCGCTTGGCTACCGCGCTCCGACCGGCATCCGTATCTACAATGAAGCCTTTTACGTCACGGGTCATCCGGCCCTGGTGCATCTTGAAGTCTATCGTTCCGACGAGCCTTTGACTACCGTCTCTGATGTGGGTGACTTCGCGGACGGCGGCTTGCTGGTGATCAGCAGGCGTGTGGTCATGGCCCTGACATTGCTGAAATACAATCACAATGATCATGCCTCAAGGGTTTATGGCACCATCACCTGCGACTATTTGCATGACCTCTTACAAAAAGAAGAGACTGAGCCGATCCTGACCGCCACGCGCGATGGCCTTAATTGGGATCATCCCTTCATGAAAGAGTTGCGCAGCGAGGTGGAGTTGCGCCTTGATCCCCTCGTGCAGGCCGAGCGTCGGCTGGCGCAGCAAACTGCCACACGGGTGGTCGATCAGAAATTGCGTAAGCGCTTTAATTCTGCGCTGAAACGGCTCAACTCCATTGCTAGTTCTGTATTGTCCCCGGCGCGCTCAGGGAAGAAAGAGAAGACCCGCCCGGACATCCCCTTTAACGGTTTTGGCTTCACCAAAGAATTTGCTTCGGTCCAATCGGGCCGCGCCACGACAATCACGCTGAGGGCGATTGCCAGTGAAATGGTACGCGCAGGCGAGACGAGTGTGGTGCTTTCAGAGAACCGCGAAGTTTCGGTTTTGACGCCTACGGTGCAGATGCAGCCCCGTAAAGATTTCCCTGACATTATCGAAGCCAAGGTGCAGGTGGAAGGCCGCCAAGTAGGTGCAGAGTCGGTGGTGACCGCCAAGGCCAACGGGCACAGTGCTGAAGCACTGGTGCGTGTCACTTCCCGGCCTAAAGAAGAGAAAAGCGCACCGACCGGCTTTATCACCGACCTGGAATTCAGTCCCACGGCTGACCCCCGCCAGCGGGCCGTGTATGACCGGGAAGCGGCCAAGATCATCATTGCCACGCAGTCACCTTCGGTTGCTCCTTATCTCAGTGATGGCGGCGCAGGGGCTAATACCCCCCAGGGTCAGGTCTTGCTGGCTGAGATGGTCACGGATGTGATCTGCCGTGAGATCGCCCGCGTGGGTGTGCAGTCCGGTAAATTACCGGCATTTCATGAAGACATGGAAGCTTCCATCCAGGCCCATGTTGTGCGCCTGCAGCATGAGTTTGCCCACGAGATCCATGCCTATTTCGTGGACTCGCAATACCGGCGCAAGACTGTCGAAGAAGAATAGTAAAACAATCCATGCACTATAATGCGTGCTGCGAACAATGCGTGGCACGCATTTGTTTTTAATTGGCCTCTTTTCGGAAGATACAAACAAAGATAGGTGTCTTAGCTCATGACCTCTGAACGCGTGATCCGTAATTACCTTACCATTGCAGCCCTGTACACATTATCGGCATCCCTCATCTGGGGGGTGAATACACTATTTTTGCTGGACGCTGGCCTGAACATCTTTGGAGTGTTTATCGCTAATTCCGTTTTTACCGGGGCAATGGCTTTATTCGAGATTCCCACAGGCGTGCTGGCCGATACGCGTGGGCGGCGTGCTTCGTTCTTATTGAGTCTCGTTGTGCTTGCGATTGGTACCCTGGGTTACGTGGCTGCTGGTGAATGGGGGGGCGGCTTGCTGTGGTTCAGCCTCACCTCCATCATTCTGGGGCTGGGCTACACTTTTTATTCTGGGGCCGTGGAGGCCTGGCTGGTGGATGCCCTTAACGCCAGCGGCTATAGTGGCAACCTGGACCGTATCTTTGCGCGGGCCGGCATTGTGACGGGTGGGGCCATGTTGGTGGGTACTGTGGGAGGCGGCTTTTTGGGTAACCTCGACCTGGCCATCCCTTTCCTGGCACGCGCTGTATTGTTGTTGATCCTTTTTGTATTGGCCTATTTCACCATGCATGACATCGGTTATGAGCCACGTGCTTTGGAATGGAGCCGCATCCCTGCCGAAATGAGCAAGATCGCGCGGGTCAGCCTGCGCTTTGGCTGGAAAGAGCCGCAATTGCGCTTGTTGATGCTCAACGGGGCTGTGACGGGTAGTTTCTTCTTCTGGGCATTCTACGCCTGGCAGCCCTACTTCCTTGAGCTACTCGGTGAGGATGCCGTTTGGGTGGCAGGTGTAGTGGCAGCTTTGATCGCTATATCCACTATGGCGGGCAATGCCTTTGTGGAATGGTTCAGTGGTTTGTGTGGCCGCCGCACCACTGTGCTATTGTGGGCCACATTCATCATCAGTGTTGCTATGGTTTTGGTGGGGGTAACGGGCAATTTCTGGGTGGCAGTGGTCGTTTTCTTAATTGCCATGGCGGCCAGTGGCGTATACACACCGGTGCGACAGGCTTACATTCACCAGTTGATCCCCTCTGAAGAACGAGCCACCATGATTTCTTTTGATTCGATGGTGGCCAGCGCAGGCAGCATCTTTGGTCAATCAGGATTAGGTTATTTAGCTCAACAAGTACAGTCTATCGGTACCGGCTACATTACTGGCGGTTTGTATACTCTTGTCGCACTGCCTATCCTATACGCTTTGCGTCGCATGGATGACCCGGCTGATGCCATGATCGGCCCGGCGGGAGCGGATAGTGGTTGTGCGGCTCAAGGTATTCCGCAGGTTTCTGGCGTCGATACCGTGGCTAAACAGCTTCCAGTAGCAGGCGATTAGGCTAAAATTGGGGCTAGATGATCAATCCCCGGGATGATATTCGCGTAGAGTTTGATAACCCAGATTTTCAGCTACCCGGCTGGCCGGGCTACCGCACCCGTCCGGGATATTCAGGTTATGACCCTTTGGATTATCAATACGAATATTCGCATTTTCAGGGGCGAATAATGCGGTCCTTAATAACGCGGGATTGGCACACGAATAACCTTTTTTTCAAATCTATTCTTGATTTCGTTGGATTGACATTCCTATTTTTCAACCTGTTAGGGTATATAGGGCTTGCACTTACTGGGCTTTTTTATCTTGTGAATATGGGGCTGTGGGGTGCTATTGGCCTATTAGGAATTTTGTTGTCTATTTACTCGATCATCTGGCTGGGTTTTCGCGAGATCGACGCGATTTTAGAAGACGAAAACGGCTAATCCCAAATCAAAAACCAGCAATCTGCAATCGCTCCGCCAACCCAGTCCACCTTTCCGCTACCTTGTTGTTTTTGACCGCGATGGCAGTGGCCTTGCGGCTGCCAACCAGCACACACAATTGTTTGGCGCGTGTGATGGCTGTATAGAGCAAGTTGCGTTGCAGCATCATATAGTGGTGAGTGAGCAGCGGCAGGATGATGACGGGGAACTCAGAACCCTGTGATTTGTGCACCGAGATGGCGTAGGCCAGCACCAACTGGTCGGCCTCGCTCCAGTCGTAGGTCACGCTGCGGCCCTCGAACTCCATCGTCATAGTTTTGCCGACACCGTCGATCTCTTTGAGTGCGCCAATATCGCCATTAAAGACACCCTTATCGTAGTCATTGCGAATCTGCATGACTTTGTCGCCAGGCCGGAAGGTCTGACCAAAGAGGCTGCGTTCCGGCTTGAGGGCATTGCCGGGGTTGAGCGCATCCTGTAATTGGGCATTGAGGGCTGTGATGCCTGCCGGGCCGCGGTACATGGGCACCAGCACCTGAATGTCATTGCTACTCATGCCGAACTTCTGAGGGATGCGCTGTGTCACTAGATCCACGACCCACTCAGCCGCTTTCTCTGCGGTTTCAGCAGGGAAGAGGAAGAAGTCGCCACTGTCCGTGGAAAAGTTGGGCGACTCACCCTGGTTGATCAGGTGGGCGTTGGTGATGATGTCCGAGCCTTTCGCCTGTCGGAATATCTCGGTCAGATGCGTGACGGGCACAAGTTCACTGGCGATCACATCTCTCAACACATCCCCAGCCCCCACAGAAGGCAACTGGTCAACGTCACCCACTAAAACCAGATGTGTACCTGCTTCCAGCGCCTTGAGCAGGTTGTTTGCCAGGATGACGTCCAGCATGGAGACCTCGTCCACGACCAGCAGGTCAACGGGTAACGGGTTGTTCTGGTCGAAGTTGAAGCCTTCCATGGGCGAGAATTCCAGCAGACGGTGGATGGTACTGGCCGGTTTGCCCGTAGCTTCCGAAAGGCGTTTGGCGGCACGGCCTGTCGGCGAGGCCAGCGCAAAGCGTTTATTGGCCCCTTCTAGGGCGGCGATCAGGGCACGGATGGCCGTGGTTTTGCCGGTGCCCGGCCCGCCCGTGAGCACGCTGACCGGGTTAGACAGGGCTTTGCGGATGGCAGCATCCTGTTCTTCAGATAGGCTTTCGTCCAAATTGACGAAAGTAGGAGGTACGTCGCTGAGTTTGGGGGGCAGGCTGGTGGCCAACTGTTTGAGGCGCTCGGCTACCCCTTTTTCGGCGTAATAGTAAGGGGTCAAGTAGATGGCTGTTTGTTTTTCTTCTGCTACCTGGACTTCGCCCGCCACGATTAATTCGGCTTCTTTCAGTCTTTCGAATGAGTCTGGCAATAAAGACCGGCTAACCCCCAGTAGCTCGGCTGCCCTAACCGCCAGAACCTCCTGTGGCACAAACACGTGTCCTTCGCCCAACATGTCTTCCAGCAGATAGATCACGCCCGCTTCGATACGCGTGGGGTGGTCGCTGGGCAGGCCCATGTCGCGGGCGATCTTGTCGGCAGTCTTGAAGCCCACGCCGTAAATGTCCCGCGCCAGTTGGTAAGGGTCTGACTGCACCACCTGAAGGGCCACGTCGCCGTATTGTTTGTAGATCTTGATGGCCAGGTTGGTGCTCACCCCGTGGCTGTGCAGGAACAGCATGATGTCTTTGACTTGCTTTTGCTCCTGCCAGGCGTCAATGACCCGCTTGACCAGCTTCTTGGGGAATTTCGGTACTTCAAGCAAGCGCTCAGGAGTCTTGTCGATGACCTCCAGCGTTTCTTCACCAAAATGCTCTGTGATGCGTTCTGCTCGCACGGGGCCAATGCCGGGCAACAAGCCTGATTCCAGGTAACGTTTGATACCCTGCACCGTTGAAGGGGCAATTTGCTCGACGATCTGGGCATTAAATTGCTGGCCGAATTTAGCATGCGTGGCCCAATCCCCCTGAATGCGCAAGTATTCACCGGGAGCCAGTTCTGGCAGGTTGCCCGTAACAGTTATCAGTCCTTCTTTATCCGCAGCCGGCAGGTTGTTTTCATCCGCTTGCAGGCGCAGGACGCTATAGCCGTTTTCAGGGTTATAAAAAGTGATGCGTTCGACCGAGCCTTTTAGTGTTTCCACGAGGGGAATTATAGCGCCTTGCGTTAAATAAAAAGCCGGTGCAAAGATAACTCTGCACCGGCATAAGGACAAGTTTGGAAAACTAAGGTACAGCCCAATCGCCGCCGATGATGATCTCAATGTCAACGGCACTGTTGGGGTCATACTTGTTGAAATAGCGCGTCTTCTGGATACCCATCAGGTTCATCAGGAAATCAACCGTATAGGGTTTGCCGGTGTAATCGATGATCGTGGTGGATGTTGTTATGTCGGCATTGCCTACTTCGATCACGTTAATGCCCTGCCCGATCAGGAACTGTTCAGTTGTGCCTGCCAGTCCACCTGTTGCCGTGCCATTGTAGATGCCTATGGTGGCTGCTTCTAATTCCACCAGGTCAGCGGGTTGGGCGTTGAGGATCACGGGCGCAGTAACTACCGAAGCGCTGAAGATCTCATCGCGCAGGATACGGATCTCCTGCGTAACCGGTTTGAGGATCGATTGTGTACCATCCGGTGACATGTCCAGGGTGACCTGTTTGGGTGGGGAAATGACGCCGCGGCTGATGTTTGCTAGGTCGATCTGGGTTGCCAATAAGCCCAACTTGATGGCCTCATCAAAGGTCATGTTGGTGCGAATGCCGGTTTGTAAATCGTTGAAGATGCTCACTGCGTTGGTCAACACGTGCGCCTGTGTGTCCGGGCGCAATAGCTGGTTGCGCATGGCAATGATTACCTGCTGCTGTCTTTGGGCGCGGTCAAAGTCGCCATTCTCGCTATTACGCGCTCGGGCATAGGCCAGCGCATACTCACCATAAAGGTTCTGTACACCAGGTTGCAACTTGATGGGGTTGGGACGGCCAATGATGTCAACCTTGATCTCTGCCGGGATATCTACCTTGACGCCGCCGATCTCATCGATAAAGCGTACAAAGGCATCAAAATCGACCTGGGCATAATAGTTGATGGTGATGCCCATGAATTCTTCGACTGTGCGTACGGCCAGGCCAGGACCACCGCCGGGTAGTTGGGAGCCTTCGCCGATCTGGTAAGCTGTGTTGATCTTGGCATGTTCAAAGCCGGGGATCTCGACCCACAAGTCACGTGGAATGGATAACATTCCCGCCGTTTTGGTAATGGGGTCCAGAGTCAGCAGGATCATGGTATCGGTACGGGGGGCACCCTGGTCGGCTTCCCAGTCACGCAGGTCAAGCCCCATCACGAGGATGGTAACGCGGCTGGCTCCGTCCCAAGGAGCCAAATCGGTGTCATCCGTTGCCGGGCTGATCTCGCCGCTGGGGAGTTCGCTCTCTGGGACTCCGGCAATCTCGGGCTCTCCATTAGAACTAATGGCGACACCCGGCAGATCAAAAGCAGTGACGCTCTTGGTAATGTCGCGGATGGTGACAAAAGCCAGATAAGCGGTGATAGCAAGGGCCAAAATGAAAGCACCTCCCAAAATACGCATCAGCCAATCGGGCTGGCGGTTGGGGTGGCGGCGGCGCTGGCCGTTGCGACGCTTGTTGCGCACCATTGAGGAGCGGTCTTGTTGTGGTCTTGGTTGTTGCATAAGCTAGATTATAGGTTTACCCAATTTCATAAGCAAGCGCAGATTATAACCAAATGGTAGTTTGCCGTGCGGTAAAATGAGGCGATTTTACAGCTTTCTCATTGAATGTAGAGTGCAATTAAGGTGCCATATCAAACGTTCCGTTTGACTCCGGAGTTTGCTCCTAAGTTCGACGTAGTCAAACGTCAAACTCCACCAATAATTATTGTCATATCGTAATCAATCATCATGTCGCTCATCACAGCCAATAAGCTCAGTAAGTCCTACGAGCCGGTGGAGATCTTCTCCGGGGTGTCATTTCATGTACCGGAACGGGCACGCATTGCCATCGTGGGGCCCAATGGCATTGGCAAAACCACTTTGCTGCGCATTCTGGTAGGCGAGGAAAGTCCTAGCTCGGGTGATTTCCATAAGGCGCGTAGTGCCAGCATTGGCTATTTGCCACAGAATGCCGTGCTGGAGGCTGACCATAGCCTTTGGCAGGAGTGCTTGACGGCATTTGAGGGCCTCCTAAAGCAGGAAAGAGAGTTAGGTGAATTGCAGGAAGCTGTCAGCGCAAATCCGGATGATCAAGAATTATTGGAAACTTATGGGAAGGCGCAACGTGCATTTGAAACCATAGGTGGTTATTCCTATGAAACTCGCATGCGCCAGGCGCTGGCCGGTTTAGGTTTTTCTAAAGAAGACTATGAAATGCCTCTGCCGCAGCTTTCCGGCGGACAACGCACCCGCGCCCTATTGGCGCGCCTGTTGCTTTCCGAACCCGATCTGCTGGTGCTGGATGAGCCTACCAACCACCTGGACATTGCTGCTGTGGAATGGTTGGAGAGCTATTTGCGCGAGATCGATAGTGCTGTGCTGATCGTGTCGCACGACCGCTATTTCCTTGACCGCGTGGCCAACACGATCTGGGAATTGCGGGCTGCCGGATTGGAAACCTACTCCGGCAATTACAGTAACTATGTGATGCAGCGCGATATCCGTTGGGCTGACCGGGAAGAGTTCGTCAAAACGGAACGCGCCCGCATGCTGAAGGAAATGGATTACATCCGCAAGAACATCGCCGGGCAGCGCACCCAGCAGGCCAAGGGCAAACTCAGCCGCCTTAGCCGTGAGATCCGTGCTATTGAGGAGCGTGGCTTTGCCGGTGTGCGCGGCAAAAAATGGAGCGAGGTGGGCACCTCGGGTCGTCCCATGCGGGTCGAGGAAGCCTACCAACGCCTCAAGGCGCTTCCCGATGGCCTGGACTACAAGCCGCCCAGCTTCAATATCCAGATGCGCAGCAAAGAACGCAGCGGCGAGATCATCTTGCGTGCCGAGGACCTGCAAATCGGTTACCCTGGCAAGCTGCTTTTTGAGGTGGATAAGTTGAAGTTCATGCGCCAGGAATGTGCGGCTTTGATCGGCCCAAATGGGTCGGGTAAGTCCACCTTTTTGCGTACATTATTGGAAGAGATCGAGCCGTTAGATGGGGAACCCCGGCTGGGCGCCAGCCTGGAGATCGGTTATTTTGCGCAGGCCCATGAAGACCTCAACCCTGAGTTGAACCTGATGGAGGAGATCGAGACAGTTGCCCCGCACATGTTGCCCGGTGAGGTGCGTAGTTATTTGGGTCGCTTCCTTTTCTCTGGTGAAGATCATTTCAAATCAGTCAGTATTCTGTCGGGCGGGGAACGCGGTAGACTGGCCCTGGCCAAGCTGGCCTTATCCGATGCTAACTTACTCTTACTGGATGAGCCCACTAACCATCTTGACATCCCGGCACAGGAGGTGCTGCAAAGTGTGCTGGCCGAATTCGAAGGCACCATCCTACTGGTGTCTCACGATCGCTATCTGATCGATGCCCTGGCCACTCAGGTCTGGCGCATCGACCTTGAGAGCCAAAAGCTTCAGGTCTTTGAGGGTAGTTACAGCGAGTTCAAAACTGCACAGGATGCGGCAGTAGCACCGCGAGAAGCTTCTGCTTCTACTCCGTCTGGGAATAGTAAGGCGGTCAAGAAGGCGAAAAGCAATGGCCGCTCTAAAAATGAGCAGCGTCGGTTACAAGCCCATGTCGAGGAATTGGAAGAGGGCATCGCCAAGATAGAAGCCGAGATGGCAGAAATTGAAAAACAGCTTGCCAGCTCGTCTATTGAGCCGGGTCAAGTGCAAACGCTCAGCGAGCAATATGCGGAGTTCGAGAAACAGTTACAGGATAAGTTGGGGCAATGGGAAACTGCCACACAAAAAGCGAGCCAATGACGGCTCGCTTTTTTCTTTGGTAAATGGAAATTAGATCAGGCCTAGGACAGCCAGAGCAATCAAGGGAATTGCGAGGCCATTTATGAGGAAGTGAATGACAATGCCGGGCCAGGTGTTCTTGCTGCGTTGCGCCAGGAAGCTGATCAGCAGTGTCGGAGCTAATAAGGGCAGAATGTCCCACCATTTGAAGGCATGAAAACCCCACCACAGCAAGCCGTGGATGAACCAGGCGTATTTGCCGAAGGCCAGTTCCTGTCGTGGCAGGATGTACCCTCGCCACCAGAGCTCCTCTCCGATCACGTTGACAAAGATCAATAAACTGTAACTTACAAGCGCCAGCCAGTTGCCAATAAGTCCACCAAAGGCAGCCTCATAAATACTGAGCGGGTTGCTGACAAATTGCTCTGCTACCGGTTGAAGGAAGCCGGGCACATAGTTCGGGATAAGTATGATGCCTTGCTCTAAAAGTGTATTGTTTACCACTGTGAGGATACATATGAAAAGATTGGCTAAGATAAAGAAGCCCAATGTTCCTAGCCACAATTTCCAACTCATGCGCTTTAGCCGGAAGCGTTGACTTATGGCTGGCCATGTGAGGAGGTGGCCTTCCAGGCGTAGGGTTACAAATGCGGCGATGAGCAATCCAAGCAGCGGAAAACCGACGCCTGCCAGATAGCCATAGAAGGGAGGGATGTCAGCAATGTTAGTGATGGCTGGCATCAGTATGTGGAAACCCAGGAAGAACAATATAGTGGGGATGCCAAAATAGAGCAGCGAAAGCCGCCACCCCATGGGTTTTAGCTGTACATCTTGTGATGTTGGTTGAGTTTGTTTCATTGCGATGTCTGTCATTGTTGTACTCCTTTGATTATACAAACGTTAGTGTATGTAAATTGGGTAAAATTTTATTATTTGTTTGCTTTGTCTTGAATGCCGCGCACGAAAATCCGAGCGGCTTCTTGTGAACTACTCTGGATGGGGAAACTTTCACCAATGGTTACGAATAGGTAAGTCAAGCCATTCTGGAGGGCGATAAAAGCGTGTGTAGTGGCCATAGGGTCAAGGTCTGGGCGTATTTCTCCAGATTCAATCGCATTGGCAAAGAAGCCTGCATAAACTTCCAGACTTTGCACGTTCATTTCAACACGCTGTGCTCGCCAGGGTTCAAGTTCTGCGATGCGCGGTAAGCGGAAATTGACCAGTTCAGTGAAGGCCCGCAATTGTGGATTAGTTGCAAAATGCTCCAGTGGCCGCAGCATCACGCGCTCGCAGATCTCTAAAAATGTTCCGCCCTCCTGAATGGCCTGCATCGTGATCTGGTCGTATTGCCCGGCATAGGTTTCCACCAACCGGCTGAAGAGATCAACTTTATTCTCGAAATGCCAGTAAATGGCCCCGCGGGTGACGCCAGCATGCTCTGCGATCTGGTTCAAAGTTGTGCCGGCATAGCCTTGTTCACTGAAAAGGGTGAGGGCAGCTTCAATGATGGTTTTGCGGGTTGCGGCAGCTTCTTCTTTTGTGCGGCGTGGCATATCTGGCTCCAGTATTATACATACTAATGTGTATGTATAATACTGTCAAGACCATTTTTTTGACCTAATCTCCGTTTGCCCCCGCTGCGATAGGTTCGTCACCGTTGTACTGCAATAAGCTGGGCCAGCGGCGCGCCACCCAGCCCACTCCTGCAATGCAGGCGATGCCCCCGGTGATGACCGCAACTGGTGCACCAAAGAATTGGGCCACCAGACCGGCCTCCAGTTCCCCTAATTGTGGCCCCCCCATAAAAAATATCTGGTTGATGCTGGTCATGCGCCCGCGCAGGTTGTCCGGGGTTTGTAGCTGGCGGATGGTGTTGCGAATGATGGTGCTGACAGTATCACCTGCGCCGACGAACATTAAAGCAATAAAAGCAAGGGTGTAATTGGTGGATAAGCCAAAGCCAATGGTTGCCAGACCGTATAGAACCACCGAAGCTAAAAGGATCGGCCCCTGCCGGCGCATTTCACCCATCTGGGAAACGATAGCGGCAGATAGTGCCGCTCCAATGAAGGCAGCTGAGGAGAGCAATCCGTAGCCCAATTCCCCCACATTCAGGATATCAACGGCGTAGATGGGCAGCAGGGCAAAGGCTGAGGAGAAAAAGGTAGCGATAAAATCCAGCAGCATAGTTGCCATGATCAAGGGCTGCCGCCGGATGAAGCGTACTCCATCGGCAATGGCCTGGAAATCGATACGCCCCCCACCGGCATCGCGCTGTTGTTCAACCGGACCGATACCGATCAAGGCCCAGAATATGGCTATATAAGATATGGCATTAAATAGATAAGCATAAGCCTGACCCAGGAAGGGGCTGGCCAGGACCAGGCCACTGAGTGCCGGGCCAACAATGTTGCCGGTGGTGAAAGCGATGGATTGCATGCTAAAGGCATTGGGCAGGTCTTTAGCGGGCACCAGGTTGGGGGTCAGTGATTGGCGGGCGGGCAGATCAAAGGAAAAGGCAATGCCTTCAATAACGGTCAGTACATACAAATGCCAGAGTTGGATCTGGCCGGAAAGTGTCAGCAAGCCCAGGACCACGGCGTTTATGGTTTGTACACTCTGGGTGACGAACAGGATCTTGCGGCGGTCGAAGACGTCTGCCACCGCCCCGCCGATCAGTGAAAAGATGATGATGGGTACCACGCGGGATAACCCTACCAGTCCCAGCGCGATGGGTTGGTCTGTGAGTGTGCGAATGTGCCACAGCAAAGCCCAGAACTGCATGCGCGAACCTGCCACGGAAATCGTCAGACCGATCCACAAAAGGCGGAAGCGACGATGCAGCAAGGCAGGGGGAATGTGAAGTCTCATTTACCTTTAGTGCTTAGAGAAGCTGTAGCGATCTATCTCGCGTGGCGTTGCTTAGGTTCCCCAATCACGCGGATACAAAAAGTCGTAGCCAATCGTGCGGTTGCTGACCTTGGCGATAGGGGGCATGACGCGCTTGAAGTGGTTGCGCATCATACGCCTGACTACCCCCTGCACAAAATCCTCCCCGAAGCCAGCTTCCACACATTCCTGCGGCGTGTAGCGCTGGTCAACGATCAGATAAAGCAAATTGTCGGCTTCTTCGTAGGTATAGCCTAGCTCGTCCTCATCCGTCTGGCCCGCCCATAGATCGGCGGAGGGAGCTTTGTTAACGATCTCATCGGGCACGCCCAGGGCATGGGAAAGCTGGCGCACCTGGGTTTTATATAGGTCACCAATCGGATTGATGGCGCAGGCCGCATCACCATACAAGGTGCTATAGCCTAAGAGTATCTCGGTCTTGTTGCCCGTCCCTACTACCAAACCATTAAAAGCTTCCGATTGGTCATAAAGGATGATCATGCGCTGGCGTGCCATCACATTGCCCTTGCGCATATTGTCCATGTCCGGCATTTTCTCAAAAAGTGGCTCGACCATCTCTGTAATCTCCACTGTCAGGCTTTGCACCCCAAGCTGCTCAATGACCAGTTGGGCGTGGTCCAGGGAACCCTGGGATGAGCTTTTATAGGGCATGCGCACGGCCAGCACGTTTTCGGGGCCGAGGGCCTCGGCTGCTAAGAAGCAACTCAAAGCGGAATCAATACCCCCAGACAGGCCCAGCACAGCCTTGCTAAAATCAGCGCGCCCTAATTCTTTGCGGATGAAGCCGGCTAAAACTTTTGTCGCCAGTTCGGGGTTGAGGTTCAGGTCAATGGTATTCATCAGAAAGCCCTGCCGCGTTCTGCCAGGATGCGGTTCATCTCACGTGTTACCAACCCGGTTCTTTCGTCACGCAGCAAGGGCAAGCGAGCGCGGGTGCGATGTAGTTGGTTGAGATCCAGTTCTGTGATGGTCAGGGCTTCCTCATGATAAGGACCCTGGGCCAAAAGCTCCCCATTGGGATCGTGGATCGTGGCGCCACCCCAGAAGTTAAAGCCGTCTTCGTAACCCACCCGGTTGCAATTGGCCACAAATGAAGTGTACAGGCTCGCATAAGCCTGGGTGATATGTTCCACCCAACGTGCTGATTCCAGTTCTTCATGGCTGTTCAAGCCCCGCCCCGGGGAAACAGAGATGAATAATAGCAACTCGGCACCATCCAGCCACAATAGGTAAGGCGGTGAGGCGTGCCAGAAGTCCTCACAGACTAACAGGCCAATACGGCCGTGTGGCGTATCGAAAGCGCGTATTTGGTCACCCCAGGCAAAAAAACGCCCTTCATCAAATAAGCCATAGGTCGGCAAGTAGACTTTGTTATGCACGTGCAGCACTTTACCTTTTGAGAGGTAAGCGGCAGAGTTAAAAAAACGATGGCGATCATCCTCGTTGACAAAACCCACCACGATGTCGATGTCTTCGCTGGCTTCCAACAATTGCTTGAAGTGGGGGTCATCTTGAGTGGGTCGTGTAACCACACTGGGCACCATATCTTGAAGCAGGTAGCCTGTGAGTGAAAGTTCTGGGAAGACGATCAGGTTGGCATTTTTATCCCTGGCTTGGTTGATATAGTCCAGGTGTTTTTCCAGGTTGGCTTCAAGCACGCCGAGCTTGGTTTCGATCTGTGCCAGGGCAAGGGTTAGTTTTTTCATTGCGGGCTTAGTTGCACTTTCGATAGAAGGGAATGGAATGTGAATAAGGCGAGAGTGAGTAGGATAGTCTTCACAGCGGGATATTACCATGCAGCACGTTTTGTATGTGGGATTCATAACGAAGGCTTGTCAAAATGTACGTGAAATTTGTGGGGCATCATTGGTATGGTGCTAGTCTTCCAACCCTTGTTTTCCTGTGTAGACATGTAGATGACTATTTTGGTTGCTCTTGTCCTAATAAAAGCATGTCATTTGCCTCATGTCGGGCTATATGAACAGGTGTAAACTATTTGTGAAATATATTACAAACTTGGTGAACAATGCACGAGCTTGCGATTGCCAGACATCTTCTGGAACTAACTCTGGAGCACGCTGAGGAAAACAAGGCCACCCGCATTGACCAGATCAACATCGTCATCGGCCAGCTTTCCTCCTTTGTCGACGAGTCCATCCAGTTCTATTGGGATATGTTGAGCGACGATACGCTGGCTAGGGGGGCTACATTGAACTTTTCGTATGTCCCTATGGAATTGACTTGCAAGCACTGCCAGCATAGCTTCTCTCCTGAAGAGTTGGCTCACATCTGCCCACAGTGCGAAAGCCTTGCTTTAGAAGTAACAGCAGGGGATCAGTGTTATTTGGAATCAATTGATATAGACACACCTGAATCGGTTGGAATGGAAAAAGTATGAACGTAAATGTACAGGTTGTTGAAAATATTATGAGTGCCAACGAGCGTTTGGCAGCAGAAAACAGGAAAACCCTGGACGGCGCGGATGTCTTTTCAATTAACATCATGGCTTCTCCAGGCGCTGGCAAAACCTCGCTGATCGAACGCAGTCTGGAAACACTTTTGCCTGGCAAAAATGTAGCCGTCATTGACGGTGACGTGGCCACCAGCATCGACGCTGACCGGGCTGCTGCCGCAGGCGCACAGGCCGTGCAGATCAACACCGGCGGCAATTGCCACCTGGACGCCGTCATGCTCCAGGAGGGCCTGGCCCAGCTTGACCTCGAGAATATTGATATGCTGATCGTGGAAAATGTGGGCAACCTGATCTGCCCGTCAGCATTCGATCTGGGTACCCATAAAAGTGTGTTGATCGCCTCGGTGCCGGAAGGGGACGACAAACCCTACAAATACCCGGCCATGTACCGAGGCGTAGATGCATTGGTGATTAACAAGATTGATTTGCTGCCCTATATCCCCTTTGACATGGATTACTTTAAGCAAGGTGTCAAGATTCTCAACCCCGACCTGCAGATCTTCCCACTCTCCTGCCAGACGGGTGAAGGCCTGCCAGCCTGGCTAAAATGGTTGGAAATGGGGTAGCTATGTTGCAGAGGGCACAAATCCACATTAATGGGATTGTGCAGGGGGTTGGATTCCGCCCCTTTGTCTTTGACCTGGCGCAACGTTTACATCTCAAAGGTTGGGTATGCAACACTTCTGCAGGCGTGGATATCGAAGTCGATGGAGCCGCGCCGGACCTGGATGCCTTTGTGCAGGCTCTGCAAAGCGAAGCGCCGCCATTGGCCCACATCGATTCAGTGGATTTCAAGACCAAAGACCCCCTGGGATTTACCGGTTTTGAGATCGTGCCTTCTCAAAGCCAATCGGGTGATTTCCAGCCTATATCGGCAGACGTATCCATTTGCCCTGACTGCCTGGCAGAACTGTTTGACCCCCGGGACCGCCATTGTCGCTATCCCTTTGTCAATTGCACCAATTGCGGGCCGCGTTACACCATCATCCAGGACATTCCATACGACCGCCCGTTGACCACCATGCGCGGCTTTGAGATGTGCTCGGAATGTGAAACAGAGTATCACGACCCGGCTGACCGCCGTTTCCATGCACAGCCGGTTTCCTGCCCGCAGTGCGGGCCTCAGGTCTTTCTGAAAGTTGGGGATGCGATCATTGTTGAACAAGAAGAAGCTCTACAGCGAACGAAAGACCTGATCGCAGCTGGCAAGATCGTGGCCATCAAGGGGCTGGGCGGTTTCCATCTGGCCTGTGATGCTACTAATGCGGACGCCATAGAACTCTTGCGCCAGCGCAAAGCCCGCCCTCATAAACCCCTGGCCGTTATGATGCCGGATGTGGAGACGGTCAGGCAACATTGTGTCGTTTCGGATGCTGAATTGGACTTGTTGACCAGCCCTCAACGCCCCATCGTTCTGCTGGAATGCATGCCAGACTCAAATATTTCCCCATTGGTAGCCCCCAAACAAAATTGCCTGGGCGTCATGCTTCCGTATACACCTCTGCACTATCTCTTGCTAGAACCGGAGAGCGAGACTGCCCCGGTGTGGGTCATGACCAGCGGCAATCTTGGCGGGCAACCCATCATCAAAGATGACGCGGAAGCTCAAGAGCAGTTATCCGGCATCGCCGATGCATTTTTTCTGCACGACCGCCCGATCCAATCACGTAGTGACGATGCAGTCTTTGCCACATCTCCCCAAAACAAAACCGTTCCGCTGCGCCGGGCTCGCGGTTACGCGCCTATGCCCGTTCACATGGCTTGGGACTCACCGATCATATTCGCAGCGGGCACTGAACTGAAGAATACCTTCTGCCTGACGCGGCAACAGTACGCTTTCCTCAGCCCCCACATTGGCGACCTAAAGAATTACGAGACCATGCAGGTCTACGAAGAAACCTTGGGGCATTATCAGCACCTTTTCCGTTTGCAGCCGGAGGCGATTGCCTATGACCTACATCCGGATTATTTAGCCACGCGCTTTGCCTTGACCTTAGCAGAACAAGAAAAACTTCCGGCAGTTGCGGTGCAGCACCATCATGCGCACATCGCGGCTTGTATGGCCGAGCACAAATTGCCCCCTGCCCAGCCGGTGATCGGCATCGCCTTTGATGGCACCGGTTTCGGTACGGATGGCCGCATTTGGGGCGGGGAAGTGCTGGTGGCCGATTACGCACAATTCGAACGTGCTTATCATCTGGGTTACTTCCCTATGCCGGGTGGTGACCAGGCGGTGCGTCAACCCTGGCGCTTGGCGCTGGCCCTGCTGGAAATGATCGATGCCGATTGGAGCGCGGATTTGCCCTCTGTGCGGGCCGCGGATGCGATCAAGATAGACCTCTTGCAGCAGCAACTACAGCATGATCTCAATTGTCCCAAGACCTCAAGCATCGGACGTTTATTTGATGCGGTTGCTGCGTTGATCGGCATTCGCCAGTCGATTAGTTATGAAGCCCAGGCTGCCATCGAGCTAGAGCAGTGTGTCGATCCTCAAGAGAAGGGAGCTTACCCCTTCCGTATTGAGCACGATCAGTTCCACGCCGATACGCTGATAAACGCGGTTGTGCAGGATTGGCATGCTGGGGTTCCTATGGAGCGCATTGCAGCCCGTTTCCACAATGGCCTCACAGAATTAGTTGTGAGCCTTTGCTCCGAGATTCGGGGCAGAGAAAAGATCAACGATGTGGTTTTGAGCGGCGGTGTGTGGCAGAACATGACCCTGCTTTCCAATACGTATTCGAAATTAGATTGTGCAGGCTTTACGGTGTACACACATCAAAAAGTACCTGCTAACGATGGTGGTGTGGCGCTTGGACAGGCTGCCGTGGCCCATCATATCCTCTAACAATAAGGGAGGGAGCAATTATGTGTTTAGGTGTACCCGGAAAAATTACTGAGATTTTCGAACAATCTGGCCTCACCATGGGCAAGATCGACTTTGGCGGTGTTTACCGTGACGTTTGTCTGGATTACATCCCTGAGGCCAAGGTCGGTGAGTACGCTGTTGTTCACGTGGGTTTTGCTATCAGCATCTTAAGTGAAGAAGAAGCCATGGAAACCCTGGAGATTTTGAAAGAGATCGCCGACCTGGACGAAGAACTGGGTGTCGACCTGGAGACCCAGTCGTGAAATACGTCAGCGAGTACCGTGATGCCAAATTGGTTCGCGCTCTGGCAGAAGAGGTACGTGATGTGGTCACCCAACCCTGGGTCATCATGGAGATTTGCGGTGGCCAGACCCATGCTATCAAACGTTATGGTATCGATGATCTGTTGCCGGATGAGATCGAGCTGGTGCACGGCCCGGGCTGCCCGGTGTGTGTCACACCTCTAGCGCAGATTGATAAAGCTTTAGCCATTGCCTCACATCCCGATGTGATCTTTACTTCTTATGGAGACATGTTACGCGTTCCCGGCTCCCATCAAGACCTCTTCTCCGTGCGCGCCGCGGGTGGGGATGTGCGCGTGGTCTACTCCCCGTTGGATGCTGTCAAGATTGCCCAGGAGAACCCTGATAAGCAGGTTGTCTTTTTCGCCATCGGTTTTGAAACCACAGCCCCTGCCAACGCCATGAGTGTGGCTCAGGCCAAACGCCTGGGGCTGGATAACTTCAGTGTGTTGGTTTCCCACGTACGCGTGCCACCGGCCATGCATGCCATCCTCTCCGGCGAATACAATCGTGTGCAGGGCTTTTTAGCTGCCGGGCATGTGTGTGCCGTGATGGGCTATTGGGAATACCCGCCCATTGCAGCAAACTACCAGACGCCAATGGTAGTCACTGGCTTTGAACCGCTTGACCTGCTCAAAGGTGTCTTTGAGGTGGTCAAACTGCTTGAGTCTGGAAAAGTAGAAGTCACCAATGCTTACGCTCGCGCTGTCACTTTTGAGGGTAACAAACCTGCCCAGGATTTGATCAATTCCATCTTTCAGGAAAGCGACCGTAACTGGCGTGGCATCGGCCTGATCCCCAACAGCGGCTGGAGTTTAGCTCCTGATTATGCTGCCTTCGATGCTGAAGCTCGCTTCGACGTTGGCGACATTCACCCTGAAGAATCACCCTTGTGCATCGCCGGGGAGATCTTGCAGGGTCTTAAAAAGCCTACCGAATGTCCCGCTTTCGGCACTTTGTGTACTCCCGAGCACCCTTTGGGAGCCACCATGGTGTCTACTGAAGGTGCCTGCTCTGCTTACTACCAGTACCACCAACCACTTGAAGTCCAGGGGCTTGCCAATGACTGAAAAAACAGAAAGCCCCTCCATCGAGAGCCTGAGTTGCCCGCTTCCTTTACAACATCAGGAAACCATCGTGATGGGACATGGCAGCGGCGGCAAATTGATGCACGATTTGATTGCCAAGGCATTTGTGCCTGCCTGGGACAATCCTATATTACGCGCCGGTAACGACTCCGGTGTCGTTTCTTCTCAAGAAAAAAACCGCCTGGCGATCAGCACCGATGCGCACGTCGTTTCGCCCTTATTCTTCCCTGGTGGTGACATTGGCAGCTTGGCAGTATGTGGCACGGTCAACGACATCGCCGTGATGGGGGCCCAACCCCTCTACCTGACGGTTAGCTTCATTCTCGAAGAAGGTCTACCTGTAGAAACCCTGGAGCGCGTCATCGAGTCAATGCGTGTAACCGCAGAAGTTGCCGAGGTGCAGATCGTAGCGGGTGACACTAAAGTGGTTTCCAGGGGCAATGGGGACGGCATTTACATCAGCACTGCCGGGGTTGGTCTCCTTGACGACGATGTTGAAATCCACGGCGCCAATGCCCAACCCGGCGACGCGGTCATTATTTCGGGTACTCTCGGCGATCACGGTATCGCCGTTTTAGCTGCGCGCGGCGAACTCGGTTTTCAGGCTGATCTACAAAGCGACATTGCACCACTCAACGGCCTGATCACTGACATGTTGGCTGCCAGCGACAAAATCCACGTTTTACGTGATCCAACACGAGGAGGACTGGCTACAACACTGAACGAAATTGCCGGTCAATCGAACACCGGCATCATCATAGAAGAAGAAAAGATTCCCATAAAACCCGAGGTCAACGCTGCCAGCGAATTGCTGGGCTTTGACCCGTTATATATCGCCAATGAGGGCAAACTGGTAGCTATGGTTGCTCCCGAAGAGGCGGATAAAGTTCTGAACATAATGCAACAACATCCCTTTGGCAAGGAGGCCGCCATTATAGGTCATGTAACTGACGAAACACAAAACCGCGTATTGATGAAAACTCTTATTGGCAGTCATCGCATTATTGACGTATTGATGGGCGAAATGCTGCCACGTATTTGTTGATTTTATTGAAGTGGAAAAAAGAAGAACCCACTCGAGCAGGTGAGAGTAGGCAGTGATTCGCTCTGAATAGAAACTGGATGTGGCATTCTGCTCATGAACCAACCGGATCACTTCAGCATGTTCTTCATCATAAATGCATACATGTCTGGACCGGAAGATGAAAAAATGACATTCAATGTGACCTCAGGTGGAGGAAGTCTCAAAATTAGTGACAAATGTCACAAGGGGACGGTGATGTTTGTCCTTGTCAAGGGATTTTAGATAATCTAAACTTATACGGTCTGATTGTGAAAAATTATACAAAATATGAGGTGATTCTCGGGAAATTTAAGTAATCGGCAAAAGCAAAGAGCAAGGACAACACCACCTCAACTTCGAGTCCGTTGTCCCCAAACAGTGCGATTCCATCACAACCACTAAGCTTAGCAAAGGCTTTCCTCTATGAGAGAAAATATCCTGAGCATAATTGAAAAATACCAAAAAGATCACCGTCGCCTAATGGATATACTGATCGCAATCCAGGATACGTATCGCCACATCCCGGATGAAGCAGTTGATATTCTTGCCGATCAACTTGATCTTTCCAAGGTGGATGTAGAGCAAACCATCTCCTTTTATCATTTCCTTTCCAGAGAACCGGTAGGGAAATATGCCATTTACCTGAATGATAGCGCGGTAGCCAATATCAGCGGCCGGGCGGAAGTTGTTCAGGCTTTTGAAGAAGAGTTGGGCATTTCTTTCAATAATGTCACGGCAGATGGCCTGATTGGCATGTGGGATACCGCTGACATTGGTATGAATGATCAGGAACCTGCCGCGCTCATTAATGGGGCTGTATTCACCAAACTCACACCAAAGAAAGTCAAGAACCTGGTCGCCGGGATTAAGGCCGGTAAGGATATACCAGATTTGGTGACCGAGATTGGGGAGGAAGTCAATGGCCCCGCAGCGCTTTCCACTATGGTCACGAACAATATCCGCCAGAAGGGCGCTATTCTTTTCTCTGATGATTATGAAGTTGGGCAGGCCCTTAAACAAGCTATCGCGCAGACCCCGGAAGAGATTGTTACAGAAGTAAAGCAATCCAATTTGCGTGGTCGAGGGGGCGCAGGGTTCCCGGCAGGACTCAAATGGGACTTCTGCCGGCAATCCGGCGGCGATGAGGTTTACCTGATTTGCAATGCAGACGAAGGAGAGCCTGGCACTTTCAAAGACCGAGTTATCCTTACCGAGTTACCCAAACTCCTCTTCGAAGGCATGGCGATTGCCGGCTACGCGATAGGAGCGAAACAAGGCATTGTTTACTTACGGTATGAATACCGTTACATGCAAGCCTATCTGGAAAGCATACTTCAAGAGCTTCGAGACCAAAACTTTTTGGGCAAGAACATTGCAGGTAAGGCCGGGTTCGATTTTGATATCCGTATCCAATTAGGTGCTGGCGCTTACGTCTGTGGTGAAGAAACTGCGCTGATCGAGTCACTGGAAGGCAAACGCGGGGAACCGCGCAACCGGCCTCCATTCCCAGTCCAACGAGGCTACCTGGACAAACCCACCGTAGTGAATAATGTTGAGACACTGTGCTCGGTCGTCCAGGTGATCCTAGAAGGAGCTGAGTGGTTCAAATCCTTCGGGACCAGTGAATCAGCCGGGACCAAGCTCCTCAGCCTGTCTGGCGATTGCAAGAACCCCGGCATTTATGCAGTCGAATGGGGTGTGACTGTCCAGAAACTGATACGCCGGGCAGGGGCAACCAACGTTCAGGCTGTCCAGATCGGTGGACCTTCTGGCATGTGTATTGGGCCAGACCAGTTCAACCGTCAGCTTGCATTTGAAGATTTAGCGACTGGCGGCTCATTGATCTTCATTGGCGAGGAACGTGATCTCCTTGGAGACTTTGTTGTGAACTTTATGGACTTCTTTATCGATGAGTCCTGCGGCTCATGTGCTCCTTGCCGCTCTTTGAATGTCATTTTGCGAAATAAATTACTCAAGATATTGGATGGGAAGGGCACCAATCAAGATATCGATGAGCTCTACAAATGGGCCGGGGTCGGAAGAGTAACCAATCGCTGTGGGCTAGGTCAAACTGCAGCTAATCCGATCCTCTCAACCATCGAGAATTTCCGCCACCTTTATGAAGACCTGGTAGAGACCAATGAAAACTTTGTCTCCACGTTTGATCTGAAAGATTCTGTGGCCGAATCCAATGCCGCCGTTGATCGGGAATTTGTTCTTCCCCATAAGACGAGGTAGGGAGAAGCATTATGGTTAAAAAAGATGAGAAGATTTCTTTCGAGATCGATGGGCAAACCTGCTCCGCTTGGGCAGGTCAGCCACTTCTTGATGCGGCCAAGGACAATGGAATTTTCATTCCCTCCTTGTGCCATGTTCAGGGCCTCAAGCCTGCCGGTTCCTGCAGGATCTGCAATGTAAATGTAAATGGCCGCAATATGACGGCCTGCACCACCCGGGTGAGCGCTGGAATGGTCGTGGAGAATCACACTCCCGAGTTGAATGAGCTGCGCAAGACGATCATTGAAGTCTTGTTCGTCTCGGGCAATCATTTCTGCCCGTCTTGCGAGAAGAGTGGCAATTGCGAATTACAAGCCCTGGGGTACCGGTACCAGATGATGGTGCCGCGCTTCCCCTATGAGTTTCCAGTCAAGGGAGTGGATGCCCGGCCTGATCTGATTTATCACGATCGCAATCGTTGCATTATGTGCAAACGTTGTGTTCGCTCGATAACTAAGGATGGAAAGCATGTGTTTGCCCTCAACGGACGTGGCGGCGAGCACTTGCATGTCGCCATGGATGTCGACCTGGCCTCCCAACTAACTGAAGCCGAAGCTCAAGAGGCTATGGACATTTGCCCGGTGGGCGCTATTTTGAAAAAAGAACAGGGATTCCTGGTGCCCATTGGAGAGCGCAAATACGATAAAGCTCCCATTGGCAGTGATATAGAAGCTCAAAACGGATGATGAAGGAAGACTATGACTAAGCCAGTTTTAGCCACAACTTCACTAGCGGGATGTTTCGGTTGCCATATGTCCTTTCTAGATATCGACGAGAGAATTCTGGAATTGATCGATCTGGTCGAGTTCAACAAGTCTCCGGTAGATGATATAAAGACATTTACTAAGCAGTGCGATATCGGCCTGATTGAGGGTGGCTGTTGTAACAGTGAGAACATCGAAGTATTAAAAGATTTCCGCAAGAACTGCAACATCCTGGTCTCTGTTGGCGAGTGTGCCATAATGGGTGGCCTACCAGCTCTTCGGAACGGCATCTCGATCAAAGAGTGCCTGGAAGAAGCCTATCTCGACGGACCTACAGTTAAAGCCAACACCGAAAAGATCATGCCTAACGATGAGGAATTACCGATGCTCCTCGATATGGTCTACCCGTGCCATGAGATTGTTAAAATCGATTATTTCCTGCCGGGCTGCCCCCCAAGGGCTGACCTGATCTGGAACGCGCTTGTGGCCCTGGTAACTGGCGATGAGTTGAAAATGCCCTATGAAGTAGTTAAATTTGATTAGCAGGATATTTTTATGACAAAGAAGATCACCATTGAGCCTGTAACCCGCGTTGAAGGTCATGGCAAAGTGACCATACACCTGGATGATCAGAACAACGTCGATTACTCACGGTTGCACATTGTTGAGTTTCGGGGATTTGAAAGATTTGTCCAGGGCCGTCCCTATTGGGAGGCCCCGGTGTTGGTGCAGCGCCTTTGCGGAATCTGTCCAGTCAGTCACCATTTGGCCGCGGCCAAAGCCTTGGATGTGATTGTTGGTTCAGGCACCGGTGAGGGCCTGACGCCCACCGGTGAGAAAATGCGTCGCCTGATGCACTACGGGCAGATTTTCCAATCGCACTCCCTGCACTTCTTCCACCTGGTATCTCCCGACCTCTTGTTTGGTATTGACGCAGACCCGGTCATCCGCAATGTGATTGGTGTTGCTCTTGAACATAAAGATCTGGCTGTTCAGGGCGTCATGATGCGCAAGTTTGGGCAGGAAATCATTCGAGCCACGGCTGGGAAGAAAATCCACGGCACTGGTGCTATCCCAGGTGGCATCAACAAACACCTCAGTGCTCAGGATAAAGAAGCCTTCCTCAACGGGCCGGATAACTTCAATATAGATCAAATGATTGCTTGGTCGCAGGGTGTGCTTGAATTCTTCAAGGATTATTACACCAGACACCAGAGCTTCATTGATAATTTTGCTACCTTTCCCTCCAACCATCTGAGCATTGTCCGCAAGGATGGCGCTATGGACCTGTATCATGGTGTTTTGCGGGCTGTGGATGATGAAGGCAATAAGATCCTCGATGATGTGGACTACCAGGATTATGATCAATATATCGAAGAAGAAGTTCGATCCTGGAGTTACATGAAGTTCCCGTATCTTAAGTCTATTGGGAAATCAGATGGCTGGTATCGTGTTGGCCCATTGGCGCGCCTGAATACCTGCGACTTTATACCAACACCCCTGGCGCAAGCCGAGTTTGAAGAGTACAAAGCTCTTACTCACGGTAAACCTAACCACCACTGTTTACACTATCATTATGCCCGGCTGATCGAGACCCTGCACTCGGCCGAGGTGATGCGCGATCTTCTCAACGACCCTGACCTGATGGCCGGTGAACTTGTTACCACTGGGACTAAGATCAACAAAGGTGTTGGCGTGATCGAAGCCCCACGCGGTACTTTGTTCCACCATTATGAGATCAACGAAGATGACCAGATCACTCTCGCAAATCTGATCGTCTCGACCACCAACAACAACGAACCTATGAACCAGTCGGTCAATCAGGTGGCCCATTCCTGGATGGATGGTCAACCTGAAATCACCGAACCGATGATGAACGCGGTGGAAGTTGCTATTCGAGCCTATGATCCCTGCCTGAGTTGTGCCACGCATGCGCTGGGCCAAATGCCGCTGGAGATCTCCTTGTTCGATGCCGAGAACAACCTGCTGGACTCAAAGAGGACATAATCCGGTCCATGCAGGCTCTGATTTACGGATATGGAAACCCAGGCCGTCAGGACGACGGCCTGGGAATCGCACTCACCCAAAGGTTAGAAGCATGGGTGTCCGAAAATCAATTGATGGGGGTGGAATTCGACAATAACTACCAACTCAATATTGAAGACGCGGATGCAATTGCTCAAAAAGACATCGTGATCTTTGCGGATGCGTCGGATGAAGATATTGAAGATTTTTGCTTTAGCCGGGTTGATGCCTCCGCAAAGGTGTCTTTTACTACTCACGCAGCATCACCGGGTTACATCGTTCAGCTATGCAAAGAACTTTTCCAAAAAGAACCTCTGGCGCTGCTATTGCATATCAAGGGCTATGAATGGGCATTTCAGGAGGGCCTATCTGAAAGGGCCAGAGAGAACCTGGAAGGTGCCTTAGCTCAAATGAAAACCCTTTTGACAGATCTAGAAAATATCACTCGACTCCAGGAAGACCTAAAAAAATGTTAGATATCGATCTTACAACTACATACATGGGGCTTACACTGAAGAATCCTCTTGTTGTAAGCAGTTCAAGAATTACTGGCAACCTGAAAGGTATTGTGAATTGCGCCAAATCGGGCGCCGGCGCGATCGTATTGAAGTCGCTGTTTGAAGAACAGTTTCTGGCAGATGAGGGCCGGCTGATGGATCAGGACGAAGCGTACTTCTGGTTCCCAGAAGCCATTGATTTTATCAATACCCACGCTAAAGATCATGGGCTTGCAGAGTACATAACCTTGATTCAGCAAGCAAAAGAGCAAACTGAGGTGCCCATCATTGGCAGCATCCATTGCATGTCTCCCAATGAGTGGCCTCGTTTTGCAGCCGAGCTTGAAGGAGCTGGAATTGATGGCTTGGAACTCAATATTGCCATTATCCCCTTTGACGAGAACGTTGCCAGCCAAGACATTGAAGACACCTATGTCGAGATCGTCACTGAGGTAAAGAAACATGTTAGCGTACCCCTGGCGGTCAAGATCAGCCCTATGTTCACCAATATCATCAGTATCGTCAAACGATTGGAAGCCGCTGGTGCAGATGCCGTTGTACTATTCAACCGCTTCTACCGCCCTGACATTGATATTGTGAATGAACGTGTGATCCGTAACCAGGTCTTTAGCGGCCCTGAAGAAATGACACAATCTTTACGCTGGATCTCATTATTATCGAACCGTGTGGATTGTGATGTTGTCGCAAATACCGGCATTCACGACACAGAAAGCATTATCAAACATTTGTTGGTTGGCGCTACTGCAACCCAAATATGCTCCATTCTCTACAAAAATGGTGTCAACCATATTGAAAACATGTTGACCGATCTGGAAAGCTGGCTCAAGAAACGTAACTACGCCACGATCGAGCAGTTTCAGGGGAAGATCACGCGAAATATTGAAAATATTGCCGCTTTTGAGCGTGTACAATATATGCAGAAGACCCTGACAGAATGACCCCACGAATGAAATTGGGCAGTCTCGAACAAGGTTGAAGCGACTGCACGAGATTTTCGCCTAAAACATCAGGCAACAAAGAATACGTTATCAAATTCCCTTTAGGTCCTAAAGGGAATTTGATTCACGCACCCAGTTTTTTGTCAAATGGTTTGGCGTAAAAGGATACCTGCACCAACAGCGTAGGTGTGAACTGTGAGTCAAATATGTCGGTATCAGATGTCGACGTAGAAGAACTTGCAGACTGGTCTATAGCAAATTTTGTCTACGACCGACTCTCCAACGGCTCACTAGAAACAGGAAGATACGCCCCGGTGATATAGTTTTCGAGTTGTTCAATGACAAGCTCTTGGTCTGAAATGATCGCTTTGACGACATCTCCAATAGAGATGATACCTATGAGTTCTTTGCCTTCAACAACCGGTAAGTGGCGTATGTGTTTCCGGGTCATCAACCCCATACAATCCTCGGTGGTATTTTCTGGATTGACGAAAATCACCCTGCGTGTCATGATTTCACTTAGTGGGAGATCTTTTGAAGACTTACCTTCCAGGATTACTTTGCGGGCATAGTCTCGTTCGGAGAAAACTCCTACCACCTCCAGATCGTCCAGGACAACCAGAGCTCCGACGGTTTTCTCTGACATCGTCCTGAGGGCATCAAAGACGGTTGTGTTGGGTGATGTCGACCAGACATCTCGCCCTTTTTCTGACAGAATATCTTTTACGGTTGTTGTTTTTAACATCGTTTCCTCCTTTATAGACTTTAGTTGTAGGGTGCTTGATTAGCTTATTTCAGTATACACTATGAGGAATCATTTCTTAATATTTCTACGATATTTTTGCAACAAATTTCAGTTCAATGGGATCGAATTAATTTGTCCTGGTGTAGAATCTTTCTTAGGTCAGCGCGAAATTGAAACCGCTGACAAAAACTAATAAGTATTTTATAAGGAATTGATTCAAATGGCTAAGAAACGTAAACGCCAGTCGCGTAACTCTTCGCGCAGCATTGTTTGGGTGGCCGCCATCGCAATTGTCCTCGTACTGCTCATCGTGTTCGGGGGTAATCTCTTTGGCTCGAATACTGGTAGTACAGTTGCCGCTTCCCAACTGATCGACCCCCAACAGTACCAGGAGCAATTTGGGTCCGGTACAGACCACTTGCTGCTTGACGTGCGCACCCCGGAAGAATTCGCCTCCGGTCATATTGAGGGTGCTGTGAATATCAATGTTGAGACCCTGGCCTCGCGTCTGGATGAAGTCCCAACAGACGTCCCTGTGGTTATATATTGCCGCAGTGGTAACCGCAGCGCCACCGCCTCACAGATTTTGGTGGGTGCGGGTTATGAAGGCGTATATGATCTGGGAGGCATCCAGACCTGGGTCGCCCAGGGCCTGCCTGTAAAGTAATCCAGACCCTCTAATTCATCGAATAATGAAATGGCCTTCTAAGCAGAAGGCCGTTTTTCTTTGTGGTTTTTGGAACAAAAGAGAGTACTCAGAAAAGGTATAATCCGGCCTTAGCGATGGCCGAAACGACAATGGGCGCTTTACCCAAAACTATTCAAATAGAAGAAGCCAATTGGCGCGACTTTAATGCTGTGCGTCAATTGGAGCAACGCTGTTTTGATAAGGACGCCTGGCCCTGGTGGGATATGCTTTCCGTGCTCACTCTACCCAACATCGTACGCCTCAAAGCTACTCTGGGTACAGAGATCGTCGGTTTTGTGATGGGGGACGTGCGCCCCGAACAGCGCCGCGCTTGGGTTTCCACGATATGTGTTGATCCCGATTTCCGCCGGCAGGGCATCGGTGACCGTTTGCTTGACGAAGTTGAAGGGCGGGTGAATGTGCCACGCATGCGTCTGAGTGTGCGCAAGTCCAATGAAAACGCCATCGCGCTCTACGAGCGCAGAGGATACCAGCCGGTAGGGCAGTGGCCGCGCTACTACCGTGGCGGCGAAGATGCGCTTATCATGGAAAAAGCACTGACTTAAAAAAGAGGGTAGCTATGAAAAATAAATACTTCATATTTACTGCAATGGGAGTTGCTTTATTTGCCTGTGCCACGGTGAATAATCTATTTGCTACTGAAACCCCTGTGCCAACGAATACGCCACTTCCGACGAATACTCCTATGCCCACGGCTACGCTTACGCCAGAGCCGAGTGCAACTCCTGAACCTGAGACCGTAACTCTTGGAGAGCGTCAAAGTGTTCCTGGTGATTATTTTTCCTTCCAGCTTCCGGTTGGTTTTGATGCTCAGTTAGATGGCGCCAAGATGCTTGGCAGAGATTCCGGCTCTACCTTCTTCCTCTCGATCTTTTTGGATGAGACGGATAATGATAAAACGAGTGAAACGATACTTTTGGAATTCCTGGCTGGTTTTGAAGAAAATCAAACTATGCAAGATCTTGAACTTGGCCCCTCTTTTGAGACCAGCCTGGACGGATTAGAGGCTACTGGGGTTGATCTCCAGGGAACTTTTTCAGATGAACCGATGCAAGGCCAGGCCGTTGCTGGTTGGGTAAATGATGAACTCTTTCTTTTGGCTTTTGCCATCGCTTTTGATGATCAGGAACCCGGTGATCGCTGGCAAGAGACGGGCAAATCAATTTTCACCTCAATCCTGGACTCAATTGACATCAATATTGACGCAATCAATTCAGTCTCAGGGGAAACAAGCGGAGTGGGTGATGGATGTGCTATCTCAGTTGATGACAGTTATGGATACACGGAAGAAAATCCTATCCGCGTTGGCGGTGACGCCTTCGACGGCCCGCCTCGTGCGCGCGCCTTTTTCGATAACTTATTAGGGCCAAACGGTGAATCGGTGAGTTACGAACGCTCCGGTTCATTTGGCTTCGGGGATACTATTCTCGATGGCTATGTAGTCACTATCGCGGGTGGGCAAACGGTAACCCTCTATGTGGATCAGTACACATATACTGATCCTGAAGCTCCGGTAGGATTTACCTGTATTGCTGCTTTTCCTTTTACTGCCCCATAGGGCAGTGTAGTTACCGTACAATTGCATCTGTCATCTTCGCCACCCGTGTGATCATTTCCACGTCGTGCACGCGCACAATGTCTGCCCCACGCATGATGCCTACAGCGACACTGGCCGCTGTGCCCTCGGCGCGTTGGTCAGGTGGCAGGTCCAAGGTGTAGCCGATAAAGGACTTGCGTGAGGGGCCCAACAACACAGGATAACCCAGTGTTTTTATTTCATCCGTGCAGTTGAGCAGTTCCAGGTTTTGCTCGATAGTTTTGCCAAAACCAATGCCAGGGTCCAGGATGATGTGCTGGTTAGGGACACCAGCGGCATGTGCCAGTTCTACACTTTCCAGTAACTCTCGCTTGACATCTTCCAATAGATTTTCATATTCCACCCCCACGTAGTGCCCGCCCAGATGCTCCTGCACTTCGGCATTGGCCGGTTTGCTGCGGTTGTGCATCAGGATTGCAGGGACATTGTGCTTTGCGACCACGCTTGCCAAATCAGGATCAGCGCGCAAGCCCCATACATCGTTAACCACATGCGCCCCAACTTGCAGTGCAGCTTCAGCTACCTGAGCCTTGTAGGTATCGATGGAGATCACTGTGTCAACCTCAGTGGCCAGGGCTTCAACCACCGGAACCACGCGTTGCATTTCATCTTCAAGATTCACTGGTTCCGAACCCGGGCGTGTGCTTTCCCCGCCGACATCCAGAAAATCAGCCCCTGCTTCTACAAAATGGCGCGCCTGGCTAATAGCATTAGCAACAACATCTTCCCCGCTGTATAGCCCGTCCCCGGAAAAACTGTCGGGTGTCAGATTGAGGATGCCCATGATGTATGTGCGCGTTCCCCAATGAAATTCGTGTCCTTTGATGTTTAGCGATGATGTCATTTTGGATCAGTCCTGTAATCAGATTTACAGTATTTTATTCCAGATTTTCGTGTCACTACAGAGCCACAAAGTCACAGAGAAAAACCTTTGCGTCCTTAGCGATCTTTGCGTGAGGAATATCAATCTTTGGCTGGAGAAAATTACAAGAAACGCAAAACCAAATTCCCCGCCTTGCTCCGCCTGGCGCGCCCATACAGCCAGCTAAGCGGCAGCAGGAAAAGCAAACCCAGCAACCAATAGGGATACATCTCAGGCAGGCTTGTGCCCCCGGGCCCGATCCACAGCCCGATACCTGCATAGAGGAACAGGTGGGCGATGTAAAAGAAAAGCGGTACGCGCCCAAAAACCATCAGGGGAGACAGCCACTTCTGTCGGGCTTCGTATAGCCGATAGAATGCATATAAGATTATCAGGTTGATGCCCATCGTCAGCAGGGAAAAAGTCAGGCTGGGTGGATACTTGACCACATTAAGTAAATCGGCCCAACCATTGCCTGGTGCAGCTTGCAAGTTGCCAAAGCCACCCGCCAGTCGCAGGACCATAAACAGCGCTAGAAAGATAATTCCCAGTCGCAGGCCAAGACGATATGCCCGTTTTGCATCATCTCGCAGCCAGTAGGCGAACAACATACCGAAAGCCAGCAACTTCATCCATGGCAAGATAGGATAGTAAACTAGGATGTCTCCGCTAAATCCGGGGATTAGTAGTAGTCTTGCAATTTGCGGGAAGGCTTCTCTGACCATTGCCGGTTCAGGGATTAGCAATTCTAGACCGATAGCTAATATCAACGTGATTTCCAAAAGGCGACGGGGTTTGAGATGTAGCAGCAAGATACCCAAAATCATGGCTCCCCCCAAGGCATACAGCACGCCGTAATACGTGAAATTGGGGCCGCTTGGTTGGCCGGGTGGGTAGGCAGGTGCATTAGAGAGGCTCAAGGCCCAGGCGCGGTTTTCCAGCAAGAATTGCAGTGCGATCAGAATAGAGCCGCGTAGTAAGAAGTGCCCGGCAATACGCCATGCGCTCCAGCCTTTTTCTCGCCGTGAGAGCGTGAACAAGAGCATGCCTGCCCCCATCAGGAAGAAAAAGCCCGGCGCAGCGACATGTGTCGCGAAGCGCGTCAAAAAGCCCAAATTGGATGTGTAAGTTGGGAAAGGCCCACCCCAAAACTCCCCGGATGAATGCTGGTGGGCGATGAACAGATTGGCATGGTCCAATGCCATGGCAACGATGATGAAGCCGCGTAAAGCGTCAAGTGGTTGGAGGCGGTTAGTCATTCAGGTTCAGATCAAATTTATTAATCTCTGTAACATCAAGTTGCTGGAGTAGATCGGCGACAGAATGGTTCCAAATTGGATGCACCAACTCCGTGTCAATATCCGCCAAGGGCACCAACACAAACGCGCGTTCGTGCAAGCGCGGATGGGGGATCACTAATCCATCGCTTTCCAGGATCAGGTCGTCGTAAAAAAGGATATCAAGGTCGATCTCACGTGGACCATTCCGGAAGGTTTTGGTGCGGCCAACATTGTCCTCAATACGCTTAAGATGTTCCAGCAGTTCATCCGGCTCCAAATCAGTTTCCCCTTGCACAACCATATTCAGGAAATCATCTTGCTCTTCAAACCCCCAGGGCTCTGTTTCGTAGATGGAAGATTCAGTGGTGACTTTTACTTCGGGTGCTAATTGAGCAATCGCATCCCTCAGGTTCTGTAACCTGTCACCCACGTTGCTGCCAAGTGCAACATAAACAGTATGCATAAATGAGTTCCTCAGTGTCTCAATGGTATTATCATTTAACCACAAAGACACAAAGCAATCTGTGTTCATCAACATTCATCTGTGGTTACCCTCCTCAAGTCAACCACGTTTACAAAAGCTACTAGCCCACGATACAATCCCTTCATGAAACCCAGTGCCATCTACCAATTCCCTCGCGGTTTTTTATGGGGCACAGCCACTTCATCTCATCAGGTTGAAGGCAACAACAGTAATAACAATTGGTCTGCCTGGGAACAGACCCCCGGCAAGATTCTCAACGGCGACAGATCCGGCCTGGCCTGTGACTGGTGGGGTGGGCGCTGGCGTGAAGATTTTGACCGCGCCAAAGAAAGCGGCCAGAATGCCCATCGCCTGTCCATTGAGTGGAGCCGCATTCAACCTTCACCGGATCGTTGGGATGAAGAAGCCCTCGATCATTACCGCCAGATGATCCGTGGACTGGTCGAGCGCGGTATGACCCCATTAGTGACCCTCCACCACTTCACCGACCCGCTCTGGGTCACGGAGATGGGCGGCTGGGAAAATGGAAAAACTCCTGAATTGTTTGAAGTCTATGCACGCAGAGTTGTAGAGGCCCTCAAGGAATACGTCACTCTCTGGATCACGATCAATGAACCCAATGTGCTTGCTACCATGGGCTATGTGATTGGTGATTTCCCGCCCGGAACGCCTGATATGTCCCTGGCATTTCAGGTAATGGCGAACCTGGCACGTGGGCATGCCCGTGCTTACCATGCGATCCATGAAGTTAAACCGGAGGCGCGTGTCGGCATTGCAGTCAATTATCGTGGCTTTCAACCTAAACGAAGCTGGTGGCCCTTTGACCGATTAGTTGCCTGGTATTCACACCGTTTGTTCAATGAATTTTTCCCCCAAGCCTTTATTACCGGGGAGTTGAAATACATCTTCCGTAAAGTATCTTTGCCCCAGGCCAAAGGTACTCAGGATTTCCTGGGCCTCAATTACTATACCGATGAACTGGTTGCCTTTGATATCACCAAAGCCAGTGAAGGTTTTGCTGCTCGCTCGTTTCCGCCAGACGCTGACCTCAGCCCTACCGGTTTCATCGCCAATCTGCCGGATGCCTTTTTTACTTCATTGAAATGGGCTCGCAAGCTGCAGATGCCCATCATCATCACGGAGAATGGGGTGGAAGACCAGAGTGATGAAATGCGACCGCGTTATCTTGCTAACCATATTCACCAGCTCTGGCAGGCTGTCAATTTCAGCTATGGTGTGAAGGGTTACTTCCATTGGTCTCTGGTCGACAATTTTGAATGGGATCGGGGCTGGTCCCAACGTTTTGGGTTGTGGGGTTTAGACGTGGACACGCAGACACGCCAACGTCGCAAGAGTGTTGACTTTTACGAAGCCATTTGCAAAGCCAATGGCCTGTCCACCGAGATGGTTTCAGAGTACGCACCTGAGGCTTTTGACAGCATTTTCCCGACCTAATTATGCTATAATCTCGCCGCACAAATTTGGAGAGGTCGCATAGTCTGGCCGAGTGCGCGCGCTTGGAGAGCGCGTATACCTTTGGGTATCGTGGGTTCGAATCCCACCCTCTCCGCCAAAACAAAACCCCGCGTATATGCGGGGTTTTGTTTTAGACTTGTACTTTGTCAAAGCCATAAATACTTTAGCATAATGCCATAGAAGAAGGTTTTTTTAATCTTGCATCCTATGTCTGCCTTTGACAAAGTTTAAAGTGTTCCGTCTCATATCATTGAAACTCGTCCAATCAATATTGACGGAACACTAGTTCTGCAATTCCAGGTTGCCAGCACCAATGTCTACATTGATGATCAAGGTAGGGCCTTCACCATCCATGGTGTAGTTGCCACCTGAGCGAGACCAGTCGCCAGATGTGTCTACGTTTGCCAGACCGGCATCGATGTTGACTACGACATCTGTGCCTTCCGGTACAATGATTGTCACATTGCTCAATCCAGCTACAACATCCACAATTGCATCTTGCTGCAATTCGCCGGAGAAGTCGAGCGTGTAATCGCCCAGACCGGCGTCAAAGCTCATATATCCGAAGTTAGCATTGGCCAGGCCGCTCAACTCGATGTTGGATGCACCACTGTCGTAATTGAGTTGGGTCATCTCGACAGGGTTCACTTCAGAGAATGTTACCTTGACGTCGGCCGCGCCATCGGAGATAGTCAGGTTTTCCAAAGCTAACCCGCCCAACTCCATGTCGCCTTCGTATGCGCCAGATTGGATCACCAGATCGATGATGTCTTCACCCAGTTGCAGGTCCCAGCGGTTTTCTATGTCGTCAATGGTGAAGTTCGGGATACTGTTGAAATCCAGGGTGAAACTATTGTCTCCCGTACTGATCAGCACACGCTCGTTGCTCGAGTCTACTTCCGGTTGGAGTTCCTCAACGTTGTAGGTGGCGGTGCCTTCGATCAGGGCGCTTGCGCCTGGTTCGAGGAATAATTGGCCTGCACCAAAGTTCAGTTCAACCTTTGTTGCTTCGACCGTATCCAACGACTCGACGAGGATATCTTCGGTTACTGTGGGGCCAGTGACAACGTCGACTGTTGGAGCGTTAAGGGTCACACTGCAGGCCAGGGAAGCTATCGCCAATACGGCGGTAATAATGATTAGTTTTTTTGAAACCATTTACTTGCTCCTAATTTGTGAACAGGTTATTCAATATCTTGATTTGTGATCAGTTTATTCAGTACTCATTTGGAAAACATCGTCCGACCAGGCAAACAAGATTGTACGTTCGTACCATGTCCATAAAGGCACATGACGAAGCTACTATTGTGCGGCAACAATCTGCTTGTTGTTTTAATGATGTTTTCTCCAGAGTTTGTAAACTGTTTCACCCTGTAATACGGAGAAAGACGAAACGGGTTGCAAAAGCTATTTGTGCTGAGTTGGTTACCCCAAGAACTGCAACAGAATAATCCCCATCACGGCCCCAATGAGCCAGCCAGCAAGTATGTCAGATAAATAGTGCACCCCCATCGCCACCCGCGCTATTCCAACCAAGGGAGCCCAAATCGCCAGGGTTATGCCAAACCACGCTGGCCCCAACCCGACCGCCATCACCGCCAGCATCATCGCTCGCGCTGCGTGCCCTGAAGGGAACGAATGGGGGTCTGTGCGCCGGTAGATTTGACCCAGTTCACCTTCGGGACGTTGTCGCCGGATGGTGAATTTCATAGCCATTACCAGCACGGCTGTAATTATTATTCCGATAATTAGAGCCTGTGAGCGGCCTCGCCATGCAAGATCGCCTAAAACCCATATGGCCAAAAGGCCAGCCAGCCAAAACCACGAGTCGCCCGTATGCCCCAGGAAAACGGCTAAGCGGCGCGGCAATCCCGGCTCTTCCGCCACTCGCATGCGCGCCGATAGGTCTGCGTCTACCTGCAATATGGAGTTGAGGGTCATACAGCGGCTCGTTGTTCCAGGTCTTTCGCCAGCATTTCCAACTGGTACGTCTTATCCACGTCCATGGCGATCTCGGCATAAGGGCTTTCTACGGCACGCGCTTTAAGCCCGATCTTCTTAGAAACACGTTTCACCGCATCTGGGAGAGTTAATCTGCGAATGAGCATGAGGAACAATGTGTCGAAACCGATCAAGGCGGCTTGCCTTATGATGCTTTTGCGAGCATACATCATTTTGGTCCAAAATTCATCGTTCGAAGTGACTGTATCTGTTGCCACAACATTCATATCGCCCCCGCAAACTTCACTTTCGCGTAGTCGCAGATAGGTGCGGTTGGAGCCAGGAAAGCGGGCTTCCATCACATCACGTGTCACCACGTTGTAATAAATGTCTTCCTCTGTTTCGAGAGCGCGTTCGATCGTCCAGTCTACGATCTCAGGGGTGATGCTGGGAATATCTGAAGAGACCATCAGGACGTATTTAGCATCCGGTTGCACTTCAAGCGCTTTGCGCGTGCCTGCCTGGATGTTATCCAGCATGCCGCCATGGTTGGGTGTGAAGGCCAGGGGTTTTTCGCAGGTCACCCCACTACTTTCGTCCAGACCCACGATGACCACGTTCTCGATATGTTTGGACCCGCTGAGCGCATCCAGCACCCACTGGATCATGGTCTTACCAGCGATCTCGATCAGGGCCTTGGATGCTCCCTGTGAAAATTCATAAAGTGGTTCTTCAGGTTCGGGGATGCCACCTGCAGTAACGATAGCTTGCATCTAGTTCAGCTCCTGCAATTGGGGTTCAAAACCGAGTTGGTCGATCAACTCATTGAGTTCGTCATTGCTCAACTTGCGGCCTTTGCCTGCCACCGCAACCAATGCCGCTTCCATCATGTTCGTACCGAAGGAGCGCCCATCCAATACCGGTGTGGTGGTGAGCAGGTATTTCACACCCAGGCTGCGCAACAATTCAACATCCTCAGGTGTGGTTGTATTGGTCAGGATTACCTTGCCACCCATCTCATCAGGCATGCTGCCTTTTACGAAATGGAAGTCACCAGAAATTACCGTTGCCCAGGCGTAGTACTTTTCCCATTTAGGTTCACGCTTTTCCTGTTTCTCGCCGGTAGGATAAAGCATCTCAAAGGGCATCCGGCCCGCGATGGGCATGACGATGGCTGCGGCACGTTTTACTGCAGTGTGACTGCGCAGTGGAATGGGGATGTCCAGACCAAACATCAGGTCTCCATAGACAACGTCATATTCTGCCTCCACCAGAGAGGCCGTTATCCCCCAGCGGTCTGCACCTGTGGATACGAAGGCTTTTTTGCCCATTTGATCAACGTAGTCCCCGACTTGTTGATGCAAATAAGGGATAGCACGGTTTTCCAGAGTATTCTTTAAGCCGGTGCCATCTACGACTGGCGTCTTCTCAATGAAGCGCACCATGGGTTTCACGGAGTGGAGTGTGTACCATTTGCCATCCACCATCAAACCCAGGTCGGCCCCGCCAACGCCAAAGGCATCTACCGTGCCGTCCAATTCTTTGTAAAGCTGGGCGGCTTTTTCCATATCGCCATCCATCCCAATACGCTCAATGCTAATCTTCTCCCCCAGTAATTCCACTTCGACCTTTTTGTTGCGCTTGGATGAGCCAATACTTACACTGACTGCTCGTTTCATGCTGCCTCCTCAATGAGACACAAAATGAAGTCAAGAATACCTCTGGCATTTCGCGTCTATAGACCAGTATACTCGAACCGGTACTATGCATAAACACCGCTCAGATAGCCGCGATACGAAGGAATTTTCCTGAATCGCTTGCGGTATAATCCCCTCGTTATGGGGAGTCTCTCTTGTACATTGGCCCAAATCTTTTCCTCTCAAGGAGGTATTTATGGCGCTACCTAAATACGCTTATTTCCAGGGCAGTATAGTTCCTTATTCCGAAGCCAAAGTCGGTGTGATGACGCATGCCCTGAATTATGGCACGGCCGTATTTGGCGGGGTGCGCGGCTATTGGAATGAACAGGAAGAAGAGTTGTTCATTTTCCGCCCCACGGATCACTTCACGCGTTTATTGAATTCCTGCAAGATGATGCTAATGGAAGTGGATGGCACTGTTGACAGCCTCATCCAGAGCACCATTGAACTCATCCAGAAAGAAGGCCACCGCCAGGACGTTTACCTGCGCCCGCTGGTCTATAACTCCGATGAGATCATTGGCGTCAAGTTGCATGACCTCAACGCTGATCTGACCATGTTCTCTGTGCCATTTGATAAGTACGTCTCCAACGATACCAGTGCCCACGTGACCTTTTCGTCGTGGCGGCGTATTGACGACAATATGATCCCAGCGCGCGGTAAGATCGCTGGCGCCTACGTCAACACGGCCTTTATCAAAACAGATGCTGTGCGCGCCGGCTTTGATGAAGCCCTGGTTCTCACCGAAGACGGCCACATCTCTGAGGGCAGTGCTGAGAATGTCTTCATGATCCGCGATGGTGTGCTTTACACCCCGCCGGTTTCCGATAACATCCTTGAGGGCATCACACGCCGCTCGGCGATGGAGATTGCCCGTGAGGAATTTGGCCTGGAAGTTGTGGAGCGCCAGATCGACCGTACGGAAGTGTATATGTGCGAAGAGTTCTTTATGACGGGTACGGCTGCCCAGATCACGGCAGTCACTAAAGTCGACCACCGCCCGATTGGCGAAGGCGAGATGGGCCCCATTACTGCCAAGCTGCGCGATTACTTCCAGGATGTGGTGCGCGGCAAGGTTGAAAAATACCGACAGTGGAACCACCCTGTTTGGGAAAAGATAGTGGTGTAATAATTTAGGCAATTTAGGGCGCAGCATGCTGCGCCCTTTTCAATTAATGTAGTTAATGTACCCTATGTAGGGCTAAGCATGGTTTGGGCTGGTGAGTTTTTGCCGGAATATAAAATGTGGGGGTGATACAAAACGGGAACAGTATATGTGGCGGTACTGAGAGGTTGAAAGGGGAAAAATGAGCGAATTAATGTACCCATATGTACCCTTAATGTAGGCGCAAAGCTACGTTGTGGAGCATTGGTAAGATCTGGGGAAGCAACCAGGCGACTAGGGTGACATGCTTACATGTAAGACGCAGGATTTTATTAAGGAGAAACAGTTGCGTATAAGGATATTAGAGCAGAAATAATTAAATAAAGTCCTGCACCCCAAGTTACTAATACGAAGAGTATTCCTGTTAGCACTGCAAAGGGGCCGCGAATTGGTCGTAGCATTGCCCCTGGAGCTTCACGCCTCCATATTTGTGCAAACCCGGCTAAACTGCTAACAATTGCCATAAATCCCCAAGCGAAACTATCGGCTGCCTCGGGTACGTTATTGCCAAAAAGAGATTGCCGTATTGATCCCCAGAAGGAACTTAAACCTAAAGCAATAAGAATTGGAAGAAGCACAAGCCACTGAATGTTTACATTGCGTAAAACCTTCATGAATTTAATTCTTTGGTCATTGTTTTGATCATTTATCCTTTCATCATTATTATTCATGGAAAATCTCCTGATCCATTTTGTGACCAGGTTATTTTATTCTACAAAATTATTAGGCTCCAAATTCTTATTAACTAGATCAATCACGAAGTCCCACGATACAAATCCTGGTTTGAGGCATTTCATTTGGCACTACTTGGCAGTCTTTTTCATAGATTTGACGCCTGACATTCCCTACACTGGAGGCAGTTCATTTCAGGAGAGTGTTATGCCAAGCATTGAATTAGCGAAGATCATCGATGCCCCAGTCGAATCTGCCTGGGCGGTTATCGCAGATATGGAAGGATACGCCGACATTACCGCCGACGGAGTTTCCAAGGTTGAGGTGCTGGAAGGGGAGGGAGAGGGCATGTTGCGGCGTTGTTATAACCAGCGCGGCGAAAGCTGGACGGAAACCTGTCCGGTGTGGGAAGAAGGCCACCAGTTCCGATTTGTGGTGCACACCGATGCCCCCGATTACCCGTACCCGTTGTCACACGTTGAGGGTTTGTGGAGTGTGGAAGCCACCCCACAGGGCACGCTTATCAAAGCGCGTTTCGATTATGCTATGAAGAACAAGCTCTTTGGCTGGCTGCTGGCCTGGCTGGCACGCGGCAATGCCATCAGTGATACCCAATACCTGCTCGATCAATGGGAGGCTAAGGCATTGGCAATGGCTGAATGAATGCTTACGAGGCCCGTTTTCCTGCCTCAGCGGGCTGGTAAGAAATTCGTTTTTTAGCCAGTCCATAATTTGCTACTTGACAAGCAAGTTATATTCAATATAATTTTGACGAACTTGCTCATAATTATTAGCAGGTCAATGTTTATGAAAAATATGATGATGCAGATGTGTATGATGTGTAGTCACAATTGCTCCTGTCCTGGGCGGGGGACGTGACCATCTGCTGATTCATTTGATTAACCAATAACGGTTAACAGACCAGACGGCTGGTTTCCCCGCAAGCAAAAATGCGAAAGGACACGGAGCCGTCTTTTTATTTGTCTGTTAGCCGTTTTTTATTGGAGCAAAATAGTGTTGACGAATGTAATACCAAAAACGAGAAGCGAACTCACCCTCCCCGGGTTGGAAGCTGCAGTGGGCAACACCCCCTTGTTGCCCCTGCAGCGACTGGGTGCCGATCTCTCGCCGGACGTACAGGTCTACGCCAAAGCCGAATGGTTCAATCCCGGCGGATCGATCAAAGACCGGCCTGCTTTCAATATCCTGCGCACGGCTTTGGAACGTGGGGAACTGGAAGGTGGCAAACGCTTCCTGGATTCGACCTCCGGCAATATGGGCATTTCGTATGCCACCTTTGCTGCCGCCTTGGGTATCCCCCTCACGCTGGCAATTCCCTCCAGTGCCAGCCCCGAGCGATTTGCCATCCTGCAGGCCCTGGGCGCGGAATTGAAATTATCCGACCCTTTGGAAAGTTCTGACGGGGCTATCCACCTGGCCCAGCAAATCTATGCAGTAGACCCGCAGAGATACTATTACGCCAACCAGTATCAAAACGACGCCAACTGGCAGGCGCATTATCTGGGCACCGGCCCGGAGATCTGGCATCAAACGGGGGGACAGGTGACACACTTCGTCTGCGGCCTGGGCACAACAGGGACCTTTACCGGTGTGGGCCGTTATCTGGCCGAACAAAACCCCGATATTCGATTGATCTCCATGCAGCCCGACTCTGCTTTCCACGGGCTGGAGGGTCTCAAACATTTAGAAACTGCTGCCGTCCCCGGTATCTATGACGATAGTTTGCCCGATTGGCAGTTGACCGTATCTACCGAGACAGCCCAGGAAATGACCCTGCGACTCGCTCGCGAGGAAGGCTTATTCGTGGGTGTTTCATCCGGCGCGGCGGCTGTGGCAGCCTTAAATATCGCCAGGGGATTGGATGAAGGCATCGTCGTGACCGTATTTCCGGACGCGGGCTACAAATATCTAAGCGAACGCTTTTGGGAGAGTGCATGAGTATCAAGATCAAGAAAGAAGTATTTATCCAGATCCAGCAACACGGTGAAGCCGCCTATCCTGAAGAAGGGGCGGGCTTACTTTTGGGACGGGTAGATGGCGAGGAGCGCTTTATTGAGGCTATCCTCGCCCTGGAAAATTCCCGCGAAGATGAGGCCCGTCATAACCGCTACCTCATCACGGCCCAGGACATGTTGCATGGTGAGAAGGAAGCCGCGGCGCAGGGCCTTGACGTGATCGGCGTATTCCACTCACACCCCGATCATCCCGACCAGCCCTCGGAATTCGACCGTGAATGGGCTTTGCCCTGGTTTTCCTACATCATCACGAGTGTGCAAAAGGGACAGGCCACCAGTAGCCATTCCTGGCGCTTGCTCGACGACCGCTCAAGTTTTGAAGAAGAACCCATCCAAATCTTAGAAGAAGAGACCCTGCTCAAGAAGGAGTAATTATGGCTACATTACGCATCCCCACCCCCCTGCGACCGTACACGGATAATCAATCCGAGGTCGCCGTTAGCGCCAGCAACGTGTCCGGCGCATTGGACCAGCTTACCGAGGCGCATCCTGCCCTGGCGCAGCACCTGTTCACCGAAGAAGGCCAGTTGCGCTCCTTCGTCAACTTGTTCCTGAATGATGAAGATGTGCGTTATCTGGATGGCGTGGAAACGGAACTGAAGGAAGATGACCGCCTGATGATCATCCCGAGCATCGCCGGTGGCTCGGAGGCTTTGGCTAAGGTGGATCACAGCGCCTTGCGTGTCAACCAGGCTTTTATTATCGGCCTCAACATCATCGCCTTTATCCTAAATGGTCTCTGGCTGGCCGCTATTGTGACGTTTGTGATGGTGGTTGGTTCCCTCTTGCGTGTGCCCGGTTTTGGCTTTATCTACAAATCGTTACTTAAACCTGCTGGCTTCGTCAAACCGGATGTGATCTCGGACAACCCCGAACCGCATCGCTTCGCACAGGGCTTCGGCGCCGTCGTCATGTTGGGCGCAATCATTTCTTTATTCGCCGGCGCTTTTACCCTGGGCTGGGGCCTGGTGTGGCTGGTGGTAGCCCTGGCGGCCCTCAACCTCTTCGCGGGTTTTTGCGTGGGTTGCGCCGTATATTACTGGCTCAACCGTCTGGGTCTCCCCGGCTTTGTCAAAGCACCGCCCCAGGACGTGTTCCCCGGCGCACGCCCTAAGCGTCAGGTCAGTTAGTGGATAGTCTGGTCTTGCGGGGCAGTATTGCTCTCGGCATTGTTTTTGTTGGCCTGCTGGTATATTGGCTGCTTTCACGCTGTTTGCTGGCCCGCTTGCGTGGCAGGCGATTGGGACTGGAAGGGTTGAAGTCCGGCGTACCTGCCATCCTGTATTTCACTTCGCCCACTTGTGTTCCCTGTCGCACGGTGCAGCGCCCCGAATTAGCCTTGTTGAGTTCGCTCTTGGGTGAGCAGTATAAGCTCATCAAGGTGGATTGCACGGAACGGCCTGATCTGGCCGAATATTGGGGCATACTCAGTGTGCCTACCACTTTTATTATCGATGCACAGGGCCAGCCGCGTCACATCAACCACGGTGTGACCCGAGCGGATACTCTGCGACAACAATTGGAGAAGGTGGAAGGGAAAGAATTGCTTACCCTGAAGTACAAACAAGAGAACGAATATCGAAGACCTGAATTTTCGAGATGACGAATTACGTTTTACGTTTCTCGTTTTATTTTGTATGATTAGAATTAATTGGAGCATATTATGGTTACCCTAACAAATGAACTTGGCCTTTCCCCTGAAGAGATACGCCGTTATTCGCGCCACTTGCTTATCCCTGAAGTAGGGCTGGATGGCCAGAAGAAACTCAAGGCCTCCTCTGTACTGGTCATCGGCACCGGTGGTCTGGGTTCTCCCGTCAGTATGTATCTAGCTGCCGCAGGGGTGGGGCGTATTGGTCTTGTTGATTATGACGTGGTCGATTTTTCCAACCTGCAGCGCCAGATCGTGCACGGCACAGCGCGCCTCGATGACCTCAAAGTGGACTCGGCACGCGATCGCTTATTGGACATCAATCCTGATGTTGAAGTTGAGGTCTATAACGAACTGTTCACTTCAGAGAACGCTTTCGAGATCGCTGAAGGTTATGACATCATCATCGATGGCACGGACAATTTCCCCACGCGCTATCTGGTCAACGATGTCAGCGTGATGTTGGGCATACCCAATGTCTACGGCTCCATCTTTCGCTTCGATGGGCAGGTTAGCGTCTTTGACGGCCAGGGCGGCCCCTGCTATCGCTGCTTGTTCCCCGAGCCGCCCCCACCTGGTTTAGTGCCTTCCTGTGCGGAGGGTGGTGTGCTAGGGGTCTTGCCTGGCACCATCGGCACGCTGCAGGCCACAGAAGCCATCAAGCTGCTGCTGGATATCGGTTCTACGCTTACAGGGCGCTTGCTGCTGTATAACGCCCTGGATGCCAGCTTTGAGTACGTAAAGCTGCGCAAGAACCCCCACTGCAAGGTGTGCAGCGATACGCCGGAGATCACCGAGTTGATCGACTACGAGCAATTTTGCGGTGTGCCTGCCAATGACCATGATGCCGGTTCTGCGGGAGCCGATTGGGATATTGAGGTCACTGAGCTGGCCCAGCGTCTGGAGGCGGGGGACAAGCTGCGCTTGATCGATGTGCGCGAGCCTCATGAGTTGCAGATCGCGGCTTTGCCTGATGCCGAGTTATATCCCCTGGGCCAGTTCGCTGCCCACCTCTCAGAATTCGATAGCGCGGAGGATATAGTGCTGTTCTGCAAGGGCGGTACGCGCTCTGCGCGGGCCCTTGAATTGCTGGTAGGGGCGGGCTTCCGCAAAGTGAAGAACCTCAAGGGCGGTATCAATGCCTGGTCAGAGGAAGTCGACGCGAGCGTGCCGTTGTATTAGTTTTTTTGGGATTAGAGATAATCATTCGAAGGTGAAGCATGAATCAATATTGCTTCACCTTCTTTTCTTTAATTTCTTGCCAATTGCTCCAGCCCATCGATCATCATGTTGGTCAGTAATTCGTAACTGTGGTCAAGGTCAAGGGGCATACCAAATCCTCCAACCTGGTCCAGACTGACAAAGCCGTGTAACAGACTGCGGAAGCCGCGAATGGCGTGCAGCGCTTGATCTCCATTGATGCCAAAAGAACCGAGCATAAGCATGACGGTGTTGAGGAATTGCGTGTGAATAGCCGCCAGTTCTTCCTCATGCTCTTCTGGAGCGCGCAGCATCAGTGGATAAAGCCCTGGGTGATCTTTAGCAGACTGCCTGTACGTTTTTGCGAATGCAATGAGGGCCTCACGCCCACTCTTTCCCTGGATGGTTTCATTCACGTAACGATGGAATTCATTGGCCCAATAGATTGTCAAGGCATATTTGAGCCCTTTTAATCCATCCACGTGGTTGTAAAGGGAGGGCACGCGGATGTCGAGAGCCGCCGCTAATTGGGCCAGGCTGATGGCTTCAAAGCTACCAGCCTGATCCACCAGCCTTGCGGCCGTTTCCACTACAACCTGGCGGGTGAGTTTCCTGGTCTTGGCCATGGGTTACATCTTGCGTTTGGCTTCTTCGATAGCTGCCTGCATCACGTCCGCTGGATTTTCGACGACCTTGCCATGACCCACTGCCAGGCGGCTCGGCTTCAGCGCTAATAATTTCTCGGCGCTTTCGATGCCTGTGGGTACATGCCAGGTGGCCATGGTAGGGAAAGGGAAGTACCAGCGGAAAATGCCTGTCACTGCAGGTTTGCCTACTGTCACAAAGGCGTCCCCCGCGATCAAGGTGCCGTCACGCGTGTCAAAGAAAGCTATGTGATCGGGTGTGTGCCCAGGGGAGGCGATGACTTCCAGCGAACCGACCTTGTCCCCGGCCTGGATGATCTGTGTAGCTTTGGTGCTGCGCACACTGGAAGTGACTTTTAACTCGGCCTGTGCTTCGTTTTCCATCATGCTAACGTCACCACTCAGGAACTGGGCCGTGCGCGCCGTCCATAGGTACTCGGCATCGGGAACTAGACCTGCAATCTGGTCCAGAGAGCCAGTGTGGTCGTCATGGGCGTGGGTGAGGGTCACCCGATTGATGGGGAGCCCCTCATCATCTGCCGTTTTTAGAAAGCTGTTTGCACTCCCTGGTAGCCCGGTATCAACCAGTGTGAACCCATCTTCTTCCCTGACTAGGTAAGCGCTGAAAGCACCCATACGTGTCATCTTGATCAGGTTTTCGCCGTGTTTTGTCGCCATCTGTACACCTCGAGTAAACTAATATACTTAGTTTATAAACTAAGTATATTAGTTTGTCACGACTTTATTTGGCTTTTCAGTTTCTAGTCGAAGTACCCGGACTCGGCAATCAATTCTTCATGCGCCACAAAGGTGGCTTCGACCACACTCTTGCCGGTTTTTTGGAGGTAGGCTTGCACGACGCGATACCCAATGGCATAGCCAGCAAAATCTGGGATGCCATCCTCGCTGCCCATGATCGTGTCGCCAAAGATGTATTTGCGCACCTCATTGAAACCACTGACCCACAGAGCATCGTGGATCTTTTGTTTGGCAGTCTCGATTTCCGCATCCGTGATCTCGGTCACGTAATAGCCCAGCACATCCTCACCATATAACTCTTTGGCAAAAGACTCTGCCAGCCCTTCGGCGATCATGTAAGTTCCCACATTCGAGATCATGGGTGTCTCAGGCTTGGCGGCTGCCAGGATATTGTGATGTAGTTCGTGGGCCGTGGCGCCTTTGAGGCGCGCCAGGTTATATGCATTTGGCTCCCCGTACACGGTCATGATGTAACCGGGGATAGCGCCGAAACCACTGTAGCCGCGTTCCAGGGGCACGTTGCCCATCTCAATGACCATCAAGCCAAAGGTGATTACCTCAGTGGGGATGTGTTCAAGGTAGTCTACAAAAGCAGCTTTACCATCTTTCAGGGCATCAGCGGCTTTTTGCCAGGCATTGTGCTCTGCCAGCTTTTTAATGCGGGCAGCCATTGTGGGACCATTCTCACTGTCGAACTGCTCCGGCCACATGCCCCATTGCTTGAAGGTTTGCGGGTCGCCGCCACCCATCACCTGTATGAGTCCCTCAAAAGGCTTGACCAACTCTTCGTCGAAAATAGACTGCCGCGCCTCGGCATTGTCTGCCCCCAGCAATTTCTGGTAAGTGGAGTAAGTGTCCAGTACGTTAAATTTCATCGTGTCTTCCTCATTCTTGTTTGTAAGGCGTGTAGTATAGGCCCTCACGTAACGTGAGTGTCAAGTAATATAAAAAATGAGACTGATTTATCTGGAGTAAATGGCCAAATAACCCAATGCAAATAAACTAAGGAAAAGGATTAAAATAGCCAACGAAATAATTAGTGTAATTATCAAGCCAGACCGAACTGGTTTGCCTGGGTCAAGAATCCTAAAGCGCGGTAAAGGGCGATCCGTAATTTGGTCTTCAATCTGAGCAGATAGGTTTCTGCTCTGGGGATTTTCGAGGACTTGTACCCATCCATTTCTGTCGATAGAATATGCGCCTTTGCAATTCTCGCAGTCTAGACGTTGCCTCCCGGTTTTTTTCAATCTGCTTGAACCACAGAATAAGCAGGCTTGATTAGGGAGCAGAGGTTGTTGTGGATAGGAGCCATATAAGATTGAGAATGTGCCCCACATGAGGAGAAAGAGTATTCCGTAGGCCCAAATCGTCGAACGAGTCAGGTGTATTAATAATACAAGGGGAAATATTCCAATGAAGATGAGTAGCGAATATAACCCATCATTTGATATTCTTTTCATACTGAAACCAATTGAAACCTGTTGATGGCCCAAAGTGATTTTCGTATTTTAATTGATAATCATTTTGTTTTTCAATCCCTGCCCTTATAATGTGGCGATGGCATCTAAGAAAAACAAATCAATACTGGTTTCCCTGGCCCACCCCGACGATGAATCTTTTGGCATGGGCGGCACACTGGCTTATTATGCTTCGCAGGGTGTGGATGTTTACCTGATCTGTGCCACCAATGGCGATGTGGGCACGGTTTCCCCAGAATTCATGAATGGTTACGATACGATTGCGGAACTGCGCCAGGCCGAGCTAAGCTGTGCGGCCCAACATCTGGGCCTTAAAGATGTCATCCTGCTAAACTACCGTGACTCTGGCATGGCCGGTACACCGGATAACGAACACCCGGATTGTCTTGTGGCTGCGCCCCTGGATGAAGTTGCCGAAAAGGTCACGCATTACATCCGCAAGCTGCAACCGGACGTGGTCATCACTTTTGACCCGGTGGGTGGCTATCATCATCCCGACCACATTGCCATCTATGAAGCTACTCAAAAGGCATACGAAGCTGCCAATGACCCCGATAAATACCCGGAGGCCGGAGCTCCGTTCCAACCCCAGGCGCTTTATTATCATGTTTTCCCACGGCGCTTCCTGCGTCTGGTTGTACGCGTGTTAAAACTATTAGGCCGTGACCCCTCGAAGTTTGGCCGCAACGAGGACATTGATCTGGAGATGCTGGCCGGAGATGAAGATTACCCGCGCCACGTTGAAGTGGATTTTAAGCCGGTGGCCGATAAGCAGAAACAGGCTGCCCAATGCCACGCCAGCCAATTGGATATGGGGCCGCCATCTCTCACCGGACGCATTTTTAATGCCTTTCGCAGTTTGGCCCCCAGCAAAGACAGCTTCATGCGCGCCTATCCACCCACCGCAGATGATTTCCATGCCACCGACCTCTTCGTCAATTGAGCGATCCTGACTTCCCGTCGATCTACAAATCGCGAGAAGGTTATCGAGCTATTCAGGCCTGGTACGACCGCACCCTGGCACAGCTCTCTATTCCGGTCCAATCCCATTACATCCCTACCGATCTAGGCAAAACCCACCTCCTCGAATTAGGGGAAGGGGATAAGCCTCCTCTGATCCTTTTGCATCCTTTGAGTGCCAATGCCCTCATGTGGTCACCGCAATTTGAGGCCCTCAGCCAACACTTTCGCTTGATCGTCCCAGATATCATTGGCATGGCCGGGCGCAGTGGGTCCACGCGGCCTTCCTACAAAAGCGATGCCCATGCCCACTGGTGAAGGCAGTATTGGATGGTGTGGGGCTAAAGAGAGTACATATGGTGGGGATGGCCTTTGGCGCCTGGCTAGTGATGAAATTCGGGGCTTTGTATCCCCAAAACCTCAACCGCGCTGTATTAATCAACTCTTCCGGGATCGTGGGCATTCGTCTGATGTACTTGTTGCCCCTAATACCCAAGATTCTGTTTATGACGGATGAGCGGGCCAGGGAATTAGCACGCCATATGTTAGCCCCGCCGGATGTCAATATCGACGATGCCACTGCTGAATTCCTTTATCTGGTCTTAAAGCACTTCAAAAGCACTAATGAAGCTCCACCACTTTCTGATGCTCAGCTAAGTGCCTTTCAAGCCAAAACCCTGCTGCTGGTTAGTGAATTTGAAGATGTGTTCGATGTGGGGAAACTGATTGCCAGGACTGAGAGCAAGATGGCCAATGTCACAACAGAGATCATCCCCCGTGCTCCCCACGCCATTTCCCTCACGCATGCCGACGAGGTTAATCAGCGTATTGTTGAATTCATAACTAGGTAGGGGTGGGTTTTAAACCCACCCCTACTACTGGCATACCCTTAATCTGCTGTGGCGGGTTCCAACTGCGTGTGGGCAGTCGTGACAGGGCTGAGCACTGTAAGAGCGACCCAACCTAATACCCCAGCCAGAATAGAAGCTACCAGGATACCCAGCTTGGCGACTGCCAAAACTTCGGGGTCAGTGAAGGCTGAATTGGCGATGAACAACGATAGTGTAAACCCAATGCCTGCCAGGAAACTGGCCCCAGCCAACTGCTTGAAATGCATGTCACTGGGTAGCTCTGCGATGCCCGTCCGTACTGCGATCCACGACAAAAGGGTGATGCCAACTGGTTTGCCAACCACCAGGCCGAAAATGATGCCCAGGCTCACCGGACTGAGCAGGTCCTGGGTGGCATTTACATTGATTTCTACGCCCGCGTTGGCCAATGCAAAAATGGGCAGGATTAAGTAAGTCGACCAGGGGGTCAGATCACGTTCCAGGCGTTGGGCCGGGGACTGCATGCGCTCCAGAATGGTTTCCAGGGTTTGCACTACAGCCGGTTGGCGGATGCTCTCTTCCTGTTTGGCAAGCTCAAAATCCTCGACCACGTTCTGCACCTGTGCCAGCAGCGGCCGCGTATTGGCGGGCCGCCGGGTGGGGATGGTCAGGGCCAGCAGCACCCCCGCGATGGTGGGATGTATGCCTGATTGCAGGAAGGCCAGCCATAAGCCGATGCCCAAAAGGGCATAGGGCAGGGGATTGTAGACTCGTCCCCAATTCAACGCCCCAAGGGCCAGCAGGAAGATCAGTGCGATACCCAAGGCGAGCAAGGAAATACCTTCGGAATAGAAGATGGCAATCACGAGGATGCCGCCGATGTCATCGGCAATGGCCAGCGCCGTAAAAAAGACTTTAAGGGATAGTGGTGCGCGGGAACCCAAAACCGTCAGGATGCCCAGTGTAAAGGCAATGTCGGTGGCCACCGGTACTCCCCAGCCGCGGATGGCTTCGGGATCTCCCAGAGTAAAGAACACGTAGAAGAGGGCGGGGACCAACATCCCGCCTATGGCTCCCATGATAGGCAAGGCTGCTTTGCGTGGGCTGGCAAGCTCACCGGTTTGTATCTCGCGTTTGATCTCCAGCCCCACCACGAAGAAGAATATGACCATCAGGCCGTCGTTGACCCAATGCAGCAGGTCTTCGACCAGATGGAAATTGCCCAACTCAAAGCCCAATTCTGTATGCCAGAAATCGAAATACGTTGATGCCCAGGGAGAGTTGGCCCAGAACAAGGCAATAATGGTGGCGATTAGCAGCACGATACCGCCTGAAGCTGCCAACCGCATGAAGTTCTGTGCAAGCAGACTGACCTGCACACCTAAGGGTTTGTCGATAGCTTCAATGAGGGATTCAAGGTCCCAGGCCCCATCGTAGCGCGTGCCATTGATATAAAAGCTTGGTGTGCCGTTGACACCACTGCGCACCCCGCTCATAAAATCTTCACGCACGCGGTCGGCGTGTACGTCTTCCTCCAGCTCGCGCTTGAATCGCTCCACGTCGATCTCAATTTCTTCTGCGTAACGCAACAGGTCGTCGAATTCCAGGGCGTCCTGGTTTGAGTACAGCTTTGAAAGCATTTCGAAGAACTTGCCCTGGGCGGCAGCGGCCTCGACTGCCTCAGCAGCTTTCTGGGCATGCGGGTGCTGGTTGCTTATGGGGAAATGGCGGTAAACAATGCAGATGCGGTCACCCATGCGCTCTACCAATTCCCTAATGATGGCATGCACTTCCTGGCAGTGGGGACATTCGATGTCGGCATATTCGACCAGCACAATGGGGGCATCGATGGGCCCGATGTGGTGATCACGTTCGCTTACCGGCGTGGTGAGTTTTGGTGGGGCTTCCTGAGTTTCACTCATGGCTGGTCTCCTTCATGCCTTCAAGCGCGTCCAATATACCATTTGCGCCGGGGTTTACGCCGCGCGGCGATAGATAACTCCACTGGATAACGCCTTGCGCATCGATCACGAATAAGGCCCGGTCACAGGTTTGGCTGTTTTCGTCAAAAACGCCGAAGTTGCGGGCCATCTCGCCTAATGGTTTGTCGTCGGCTAATAATGGGAAGGAAAAATTGCGTTCCTCTGCAAAGGAATAGTGCGAATTAAGGCTGTCCACGGAGATACCAATAAGTTGTGCGTCGTGCTCTTCGAACATGGGCAACACTTCATTGTAAAGGGCCAATTGGTCGCTGCACACGGTTGTAAAATCGCCGGGGTAAAAAACGAGGATAGATGCCTTCCCCTTCAGGCTATCCAATGATATTGAGTTGTTTTGGGTGCTGGGAAGATCAAAGTCGGGGGCTTGTGTGCCTGCTGCAAGTATGCCTGTAGGTATACCACTCATCAAACGCTCCTTCAACAATACACGTATAATCACCTCTTGGAAAAAAACCATTATAGCTATAAAAAATCCTCAACTCTGCGGTCAACGCGTTAGCGTTTTGTAAGAAAACATATGTCATTTCCACTTGATTTTTCGGTCATATTTCGGGGCTTTGTTCTCAGTGCTACGCTAATCGTTGCTATCGGCGCCCAAAATGCATTTGTGTTGCGCCAGGGCCTCACCCGTCGGCACGTTTTTGCAACCGCCCTGGTGTGCGCTATGAGTGATGCTTTTCTTATCAGTGTGGGTGTGGCTGGAGCAGGCGCTTTTTTCGCGAGTTCGCCACTGCTAACGACCATTGCAACCTGGGGTGGGGCCATCTTTCTGTTTGTTTATGGCCTGCGCTCGTTCTGGTCGGCCTTGCGGCCCAACTCGCTGGAAGCCGCGCAGGGAGATGGTCAGCCTCAGACCTTGCGCTCCACCATTTTGGCAGCCCTGGCTTTCAGCTATCTCAATCCCCACGTCTACCTGGATACGGTCGTACTTCTGGGGAGTATCGGCGCTGGTTTCTCGGCTGCGGAAAGACCCTTGTTCGCGCTTGGCGCTATGTCTGCGTCCTTTGTGTGGTTCTTCGGCCTGGCTTATGGTGCTGCCTGGCTGGCCCCGCTCTTCCGCCGCCCGATTGTCTGGCAAATTTTGGATGGTCTCATCGGCCTAATCATGTGGGCCATTGCAGCGTCCTTACTTATTGACTTTTACGCTGGCTAAAGAAACTAATTACACGACCTGACCACCCAGACTACTCGACCAACTTATGGTATACTCCACAGCCGTGCCGCATTTTTGCGGCAATATTTGTGTAAAATCGACAGGATCTAATCATGCAAGAGCTATTGAAATCGGTTGAAGCCAAGCCGAACGAAAACCTCCCAAAACTCAACCCCGGCGACCTCGTTTCCGTGCATTTGCGCATCAAAGAAGGCGACCGCGAACGTATCCAGGTCACCAAGGGTACGGTCATTCGTTTGCGTAAAGGCGGCAACAATGCCAACTTCACCGTGCGTCGCACAGCAGCCAATGGCGTGGGCGTTGAGCGCACATTTTTGCTGAGTTCCCCCCGCATCGAAAAGATCGAGATCGAGCGCCGTTCCAGTGTGCGCCGTGCCCAGCTTTATTACCTGCGCGACCGCACCGGAAAAAGCGCCCGCCTCAAAGAAAAGTTCAAGAACTAAACTATTAATCTCAAGTAGAATATTGAGCGCCGTTTGGCGCTCTTTTTATATCACTATGGAGGCAGCATGTCCGCTCCCCTTATCGGCATCACCACTCGCAATACCCAGAGCCAGACCTACGATATCCCTCTGGTAGCCAGCCCCAAATCCTACATTCAGGCTTTGAGCCGCGCTGGGGCGATTCCTGTGCTCATCCCCCTGGGTAGCACACCGGAAGCGACGAAGCAACTGTTATCCCGACTGGATGGCATTGTGTTTACCGGTGGTGGCGATATTGAAACCCAACGGTTTGGTGGGGAGGACCATGCCGAAGTCTATGATGTGGACCCAGAGCGTGATGCCATGGAACTGGGGCTGATCCACGATGTAGTCGATTCGGAAACGCCCTTTCTGGGGATCTGCCGTGGCGCACAGGTGGTCAATGTGGCCTATGGCGGTTCGCTATACACGCATATTGCCGACCAACACCCCGACGCAGTCGAACACACCTTTTTCCCCGGGCATCCCTGGGATCATTTGGCCCATCCCGTGCAGGTGACCGAAGGCAGTAAACTGGCCGACATCGTGGGTAAACCTATATTGCCGGTCAACAGTCTGCACCATCAAGGCATTAAGGAGCTCGCTGCCAATCTTGAGCCTGTGGCACACGCCCCAGACGGCTTGATTGAAGCCCTAGAATTGCCTGATTACCCCTTCGGTTTAGCTGTCCAGTGGCATCCCGAATGGCTGCCTGAAGACCCCTATTCTCTCAAACTCTTCGACTCATTCGTGGCTGCTGCCTCCAACGGCCACAAATAACCAGTATTAGCTATTTATCAGTCCCATGTCTTTGGCAGCCCCCATCGGCATATTCGACTCAGGCGTTGGTGGGCTATCTGTATTACGCGCCATCCGCCAGCAGCACCCATCTGAGAATTTGATCTACCTTGCCGACCAGGCCCACGTGCCCTATGGCCCGCGCGGCTTGCGGCAGGTGCAGGCATTTTCGGAGGGCATTACGCGTTATCTGTTGGGACAGGGTGCCAAGCTGATCGTGATCGCCTGCAACACGGCCTCAGCGGCGGCGTTGCACCATCTGCGCGCTACTTTCCCTGATGTGCCTTTCGTGGGCATGGAACCGGCCGTCAAACCGGCAGCCGAGCATACCAACTCGGGCGTGGTGGGAGTGCTGGCTACGCCCACAACTTTTGAGGGCGAGCTATATGCCTCGGTGGTTGAGCGCTTCGCTCAGGATGTGACCGTGTTGCAGGACACTTGCGCCGGGTTGGTAGGGCAAATCGAGCAGGGTAAGCTGGATGGGCCTGAGGCGCGTCGCATTTTGCAAGGGGCTTTAGAGCCCATGCTTGAAAGCAGGCTGGACACTGTTGTGCTGGGCTGCACACATTACCCCTTTGTGATCCCGCTTATTCAAGACATCGTTGGTCCCCAGGTCAATGTCATTGATCCCTCTCCCGCCATTGCCCGCCAGGTGGGACGCTTGCTGGAGAAACATACTTTGCAAAATCCGGCGCGCAGCATCGGTGTCACGCGTTACCTCACCAGTGGTGATCCTGTTAATTTCCAGGAATTAATCAAGAAGCTTTTGGAACAAGATGCCTCGGCTCAAATGCTAAGCTGGCAAGACGATCTTGAGCTTGTTCCCCAAATTAGTTAACCCGTTTCTCCAACCATTCCAGAATATCCCCCATCACCTGTTCTTTTTCCGGCTCATTGAGTATCTCATGGTACAGCCCACCATACAGCTTGAGGGTTTTGTCTTGCGAGGCAACTTCTTCATGCAACAAATGACTGCCTTCAACAGATACCAAACTGTCAGCCGTGCCGTGCATGATCAGAATGGGCAGGCTGATTGTCTGCATGCCAGCCTGGATGCGATCCATGGTGTGGAACAGCTCTGCACCTGTGCGCGCTGGGATCTTGCCGCGGTAGTTCAATGGGTCTTCGTCATATTTGTGTACTTCTTCGGGGTCACGGGATACCGAGCCACCATCTAAAGAAGCCACTCGAAAACGTGGCACGATACGACTTAGTAATTTGGCGACTGCTATCAGAAACGGCGGGGTATCATCCCCTGGAATTATGACTGGAGCACTGACCATGGCCCCCTCGATTTCATCCTGGTAGTCCAGCAGGTAGGATAGCACCACTTGCGTACCCATGCTGTGCCCCAACACATACAGGGGCTTATCGTTTTCTTGTTCCCGCACCTGTGCCACCATTTGCCGCAGATCCCCAACCAACTCATCCATCGAATGGACGTACGAGCGCATGCCCTCCGACTTACCGTGCCCGCGCTGGTCGTAGGTGAAGACGTTATAACCGCGTGCTGAGAAGAACTCGCCGACGTGTTTATAACGCCCGCAATGTTCTGCCAGCCCATGCACGATGATGATGTTGGCCTTAGCTGGGCTATCTGATAACCAGGACGTTTGGTGAAGTTTAGTAAAAGACATGTATGTATCCTAAGGGGAAACGCTGGGCCGCCAGAGGCCGGGCTTGAAGAAGTCAATAATTTCCCCAAAGAAATGGTAATAGCTTCCATCAACCGAGACTATCCCACCCTTTGGTTCTATTACATAATCACAGTTAGAACAAGATCTATCATAGTTAAATGCGACGAATTTGCTGTCAAGCGACCAGAGAAATGCAACCACATTCAGATCCGTTTCACCATGTAGCTCAGGAATTGCTGACGTTATGCAATTAACCTCACTGGTTAGGAGATCATAAAAACAGACCTCATCTGAACCGATAAACCCTAGTTTGGAACTATCAGGAGACCATTGGAGATCATCAATAATTCCAAAGACGTGCTCTCGTATTTCTCCCGGACATTGCTTTGTACCATCTATGACATTTAGTATACAGGGAGTGCTGTCATAGTCGTAAAGCTCTATATTTGGACCAAGCCAGGAATACCCTTGCGGATCGTATGCGATGTATTTTCCGTTTTGCGACCAGGTAAAAGTTGTCACGCCTTCATCGATCCTTATTAGATTACCTGTATTTGGTTCATAAAGGCTCATTCGGTTTGTGTTGGCATTCCGTACGGTTAATATATTCATTGTAGGTGAAAAACTGAACTCTAAGTCCAGAGGAAATCGAGTGTCTTGGTCTATGGGAAAGGCGATTTCTATCCTCTCTCCTGTACTTATATCTTCTATGAAAAAAGAATAGTTTGATGGCGAGTCATTACTAGTAGTTGCATAGAACTCTCCGTTGCTGTCGGCAGGCCCCTGATAGAAGAACCCCGGTCGCAGTTTGTGTATGAGTGAGAAATTTTCATCGCTTGGAGATGATCCAAGGGCGTTAAGAAAATAAGGTTCATAAACGAGATCTGGATGATATGCAAGATAGGATTCATTATCAGGAGGCGGGTACTCATCAATTTCACCCGTTTCTAAATCAATCAGGAAAACACTTGGTGAATGGATAGTTATAAATCCTATTTGTTTGCCATCCGGCATCCAGAAGAGTGCGCCGATGTCACTGAGATCATTGAAGTAATGGACCTCTTTTATTGCTGGATTCGCGAGGGTTAGTAATATTTTCTTTTCATGTACTGCCATCGTCATTATGATTGGTGTGCCTGGATCACGCACCCAATCCGGTAATTCGAGTTTAGGGAAAGGCGTTTTTGTTGGTGTGCTCGTTGGTTCAAGCGTCTGAGTTGCCGTCGAACTGGGAACTGGTGAAGGGCTTACAGTAGATGTGGCGGGTGGGGTGGGGCTGGGGGGGCTTTGCGCACAACCAGATAGAAATGAAGCTAATAAACAAAATCCCACAAAGAATACATTTCCCTTCATACTGCCCCATTATAGGTTTAAAACAGTCGATTGTGAGGCACCAGCTAAAAGCTTATCGCTAATACCTTACAGCTTGCCTAATCCGCTGCCTCCAACTCCAACACCCCCACATCCACATCCGCTTTCTCAAAGTTCTCGAAGGTCAGATCATGGAAATCTAAACCTGCCTTTTCCTTGATCTGCAGGAAATACCCCAGGTAAGTCTCTGCACTGCGTTGTTCCCAGTCCAGCCCGATCAGTTCCGCCGCTTCCTTGATGCTCTCCACGTCAGGGCCTTCGATCTCTACAAAATTACCGAAAGGCATCTCATCCAGGGTAATGATGGTTTTGTCGATGTCATAGATCGTGCGGTATTTTTCGTAGATCACCATGACTTCATAGCCCAACGACTCCAGCAGGTGTTTGGCTGCCTCATAATTGCTGGCTTCGAACTCGATCTCTTCCCGGTCAGCGATGCCGCCTTCTTCACTCATTGGACCCTTGTAGGTAATGCGTACGCGGTTGTCCTTGCGCAGACGTAACACACACTGGTCCTGGCTTAATTTGCCGTCCGGAGTGTCAAAGCGCAGATTCAATTCGTGTGTGCGCGCCTGTGAGTAGCGGGCATTGGCCTCCAATAACCTGCGTTCCAGACCTTTCATATCTTTGATCAGGAACTTGACCTCGATTTCACGTTTGTCTTTGGCAAAAGATGTCATGGCGCTACCTCTACTCAATATGTACCATTTCTGTTTTTTGTTCGATACTCTCCCCATCTTTGACCAGCACGCGGCTCACAACCCCATCCCGTGGCGACTTGAGTTCATTTTGCATTTTCATTGACTCCAGGATCACCAGCACGTCCCCTTGTTTGATCTCATCCCCTTCACTCACCGGCACTTTTACTACCAGCCCGGGCATAGGTGCTTTAAGGATGAATTCACCGGAGTCATCTACGCCGATCCCAGCCGCAGCCCTTAAGCGCTTTTCTCGCTCATCTTCCACGTTAGCCGTGTACCTGTGCCCGTGCAGCAACACGATCCAATCGTCATCTTCTTCCTGGTGGATGGTAGCTTCATAGGATCTGCCATCCACCAGCATGGTGAAAACAGGCTGCCCGCTGACCGGCTCGAAATCCACGGTGTATTCCACCCCATCCACACTCACTTTGCCGTCGCCCAGGATCTCGATCTTATATTCTTTTTCGCCAACTGTCGTTATATATTTCATGTGAATCTCAGTAGCAGTTTATTGTGATTTCTAACCTTCTAAGCTTGCTTCTTTTATTATGGCCTCTAATTGTCCACAAACTAATTTTCCGTATAAAGTAAGTCGAGTTTGCTCAACAATACTTGCGCAGAGAACACGTAGTGTTCTCTGGAGATAAACCCGAAGGGTTTATCGATGCATCCGCTCCCAACGGCCTACCCATTTCCAGTTACTTGTGTCGCGCTTACCGCGCTGGATGATGTGCGCTGCTCGCTCAGTTTGTTGGTGGGCCACCAGGGTCGCTAATATTGCGGCGATCTCCGGGTTGGTCTCTTTGCCTTCTTCAGCTTTTTCGATGGAAAAGCGTTCTTCCACGAACTTTGTATCGAAGTTGCCCGCGATAAAGCGGTGCTGCTCCATCAAACTCTGGTGGAAGGGGATGTTGGTCACCACGCCCACCAGACGGTACTCTTCCAGTGCTCGCCGCATACGCAAAATGGCCTGCCCGCGGGTCTCGCCCCACACGATCAATTTCGAGATCAGCGAGTCGTAGTAGGGGGAGATGTTGAAGCCCAGGTAAACTCCTGTATCCACGCGCACGCCGGGGCCGGTGGGCAACGAACTGAACTGGATGATGCCCGTCGAGGGCAGGAAGTTATTGTAAGGGTCTTCGGCATTGATGCGGCACTCGATGGCCCAGCCGTTCATCTTGACGTCTTTTTGCGTATAGCCAAGCTGTCTTCCACGGGCAATACGGATCTGCTCTTTGACGATGTCCACACCCGTTACGTACTCGGTCACCGGATGCTCGACCTGCAAGCGCGTGTTCATCTCCAGGAAATAGAAGTTCTTGTCTTTATCCACCAGGAACTCGATCGTGCCGGCATTGACGTAGTCCACAGCCTGGGCGGCCTGGACCGCAATGGCACCCATCTTCTGGCGGAACTCTTCGTCTTCATTAATGAAAGGGGAGGGCGATTCTTCCACAAGCTTCTGGTGGCGGCGTTGGATTGAGCACTCACGTTCACCCAGGTGGATGATGTTGCCTTCGTTATCGCCCAACACCTGAATCTCGATGTGCCGTGCCCCGATGATCATTTTCTCTAGGTAGACGTTGTCATCACCAAAGGCTGCCAGCGACTCTCGCCGCGCCGACTCAAGCGCTGCGGGCATTTCTTCCAGGTCATTCACTTGGCGCATGCCTTTGCCGCCGCCGCCTGCTGTAGCTTTGATCAGCAGGGGGAAGCCCACGTCCGGGGCCAGTTTCAGCAGGTCTTCATCGCTCAATTTCTCTTCGGTTTCTGTGCCAGGTACCACAGGCACCCCCGCCGCTTTGACGGTAGCGCGTGCAACGCCCTTGTCGCCCATCTTGGCGATGGCTTCCGGCTTGGGGCCGATGAAAGTGATGCCCTCATCTTCGCAGGCTTGCGCAAAATCGGCGTTCTCTGAGAGGAAACCGTAACCGGGATGGATAGCCCCTGCTTCGCTCTTCTTGGCGATTTCAATGATCTTATCGGCCCGCAAATAGGACTCATTGGAAGGGGCCGGGCCGAGCAAATAAGCTTCTTCGGCATAACGCACGTGCATGGCATTGCGGTCGGGCTCGGAGTACACGGCCACAGTTTTGATGCCCAACTCGCGGCAGGCCCGCAAAATGCGCATGGCGATCTCTCCGCGGTTGGCGATCAGCACTTTGGTAAATGTCATCTGTCAGTCCCTTATAGCGGGATATTCCCGTGTTTCTTGGCCGGGTTACTGTCGCGCTTGTTGCTCAACATTTCCAGCGCGTTAATCAGTCTTGGGCGTGTTTCACGGGGTTCGATAATGTCGTCGATAAAACCGCGTGAGGCTGCCACGTAGGGGTTGGCAAACTTGGCGCGGTACTCGGCCACCAGTTTGTCCTTTTGCGCCACCGGGTCATCTGCCTCGGCCAGTTCTTTGCGGAAGACGATATTCACCGCGCCCTCCGGCCCCATCACTGCGATCTCTGCCGAGGGCCAGGCCAGGTTCACGTCCCCGCGAATGTGTTTGCTGCTCATTACGTCGTAGGCCCCGCCGTAGGCTTTGCGGGTGATCACCGTCAGCTTGGGCACCGTTGCTTCGCAATAAGCGTACAGCAGTTTTGCTCCCGAGCGGATGATGCCGCCGTGTTCCTGGGCCGTACCGGGCATGAAACCGGGCACATCTTCCAATGTCAGGATGGGGATATTGAAGGCGTCGCACAAACGCACGAAGCGCCCTGCTTTTTCCGAGGCGTCGATGTCCAGTACACCTGCCAGTACGGCAGGCTGATTGGCGATGATACCGATGGAGTGCCCACCCAGGTGAGCGAAGCCGATCACGATGTTGGCCGCAAAATTCTCGTGGATCTCGTAGAACTCGCCATCATCGACGACCAATTGGATCACGTCTTTGATATCGTATGGTTTGCTGGGGTCATCGGGGATGATTGTGTCCAGCGCTTCTTCCCGCCGTAGTGGGTTGTCGCGTGTCGGTTTGTAGGGCGGGTCTTCCATATTGTTCTGCGGCAGGTAGCTGAGCACCTTGCGGATCAGGTAAAGCGTGTCGGCTTCGCTGTCGGCAGCCACGTGACACACGCCCGAAGTCTCGGAATGCACGCTGGCCCCGCCCAACTCCTCGAATGAAACGTCTTCCTGCGTCACGGTTTTGACCACTTCGGGACCGGTTACGAACATATAGGATGAGTCGCGTACCATGAAGATCAGATCGGTCAGCGCCGGGGAGTAGACAGCTCCACCCGCGCAAGGCCCCATGATGGCGCTGATCTGCGGGATTACACCGGATGCAAGCGTGTTGCGTAGGAAGATGTCGGCGTAACCACCCAGTGATATGACCCCTTCCTGGATGCGCGCCCCGCCCGAGTCGTTCAAACCGATGATGGGCGCGCCATTCTTCTGCGCCATGTCCTGGATCTTGACGATCTTTTCGGCGTGTACTTCGCCCAGGCTGCCACCCAACACGGTGAAATCCTGCGAGAACACGTACACCAGCCGGTTATCGATCGTGCCCCAGCCTGTCACCACGCTGTCGCCCGTGAACTTTTTGCTGTCCAGGCCAAAGTCTGTGGTGCGGTGCTCCACAAAGGCGTCGATTTCGCGGAAGGAGCCTTTGTCCAGTAACAGGTCGATGCGCTCACGCGCGGTCAGTCGGCCTTTGTCGTGTTGGGCATCAATGCGCGCCTGCCCGCCCCCCAGCCTGCCAATGGCTCGTTTTTCGTGCAACTCTTGGATTTTAGGATGATCCGTCATGTACCTCTCCGAAATAATTGCGCCGCCGTGCCCTTTGCACGACCCACACGATAATTGCCAATAAGATAATGTTCATGCCGATCGCGAAAGGCATATTGCTCTCGGCGGCTTCCGACCTGCCCAGCAGCAGGCGGTCGAGCCAATAATAAATTGAAAAGGCTACCGCGCCCCAGATTGCGGCCCGGTCTGCCCAGCGCTTCCTGAACCACAAGCTCCAGGCGACTACCAGGCTGGGCAGTGCCCACAATAGGCCGGTCAGCGCCAGATATAGCGGCGACACGGATAATGCTTGCTGTGCCAGGAACTCCCAGTTCGCCAGGCTCATGCCGAAGCGTATGAACTGTAGAACCGATAGACTTAACACGCCAAGCGCCAGCCACGTTACGCTGAGGGGACGTTTCATACCGCTTGCCTCCCGGCTTCTTTAGATTTCTTTCCCAGACGCCAATGCTGGTAGCCGGTAAGGAATAGCGAAATCGCCCCACCCAGCAGGAAGTAGCTGTTGACCCACACCGCCAGAACCAGGAATAAAACCCCATTGTTCCACAGTTCACCTGCCGAACTGCGGTAGATCAACCAGCGCTTATACAGCATCTTGCCCTCGATCGCGCTTTCATCTTTTACCAACTGCCGGAACAAAGCCAGGTTGCGCATATGTCGAAGATAGATCACGCCTTCTCGCACCATGACTACTCCATATAACATGCCGAATACGCCATGCAAATTGAACCAGAAGGCGAACACCAACCAACTGATACTGAGTATTAGCCACGAAAGCACGACGGCCCACACGAAGCGCGGGCTAATCAATCTCAAAGCATTTATGTCTTCCTGGAATTGCGGCGTGAGTTCGTAGCTGCCTTCATATTCGATGATGTGGTTGATGCGGCGATACAAGCGCGCACTGATGATCGTCAGCGCATAATCCCCGATGTAGACCAGCGTCCACAGGATCAGCAATAATACCGGGGATTGGTAGAGGAAGAATTCGAAAGGGGATAAGGCGTAGATGTATGGATTGAACATACTTATTTGATATTCAAGGTGATCTTGCCCAGTTGTTCCCCCGACTCCAGGCGGGCTTGTGCGTCTTTAGCGTCTTGCAGCAGGTAGGTCTTATCCACCACTGCTTTCAGGCTGCCCTCGAAGACCAGGTCCATCACCGCTTCAAAATCCGCGTTGGTGCCCATTGTTGATCCTAATATGGAGAGATGCTTGGCGAACACAAAACGGTTGTCGATCTCGAACTTAGGCCCTGCCGTGTTTCCCACGGTCAAGATGCGCCCGCCTTTGCGAGCCGCGCGCAAGCTCATGGGGAAGGTCGTACCCACATTGTCCACTACTACATCCATGCCGCGTTTACCGGACTCCAGGAAGACGGTCTTCGACCAGTTCTCTTCCTTCGAGCGGTCGATCAGGTGGTCGGCCCCCAGGCTTTCGGTCAATTCCAGTTTGTTGCTGGACGAGCCTACCACGTAGACCTCCGCCCCCAGATGTTTGGCGATCTGGATACTGGCCGTGTTCACGCCTCCCGATGCTCCCACGATCAATACGTTTTCACCGGCGTGCACTCCGCCCCGGCTGACCAGTGAATGCCAGGCTGTCAAGTACACCAGCGCGGCAGCTGCGGCCTGGTGCAGGTCGAAGCCATCTGGTACTCGCTTGAGGTTGCTGGCCGGAATCGCCAGATATTCGGCATAGGTGCCTGAAACTGTTTCGCCCAGCAGATGCCAGTTGCTACACCGGTTCTCGAAGCCTGCCTGGCAAAACTCGCAACTGCCATCGCTCAGGTTGGCATTGATCACCACGCGTTCCCCGCCCTGCCACTGGCTAACGCCCGGTCCCACCGCTTCAATCGTCCCGGCCCCGTCTGCTCCGAAAATGTGCGGGTACTCGATCTTCAGGCCCGGCCAGCCTTCCCGCAGGAAGAGGTCCATATGGTTGAGTGCCGCCGCTTCCAATCGCACCAGTACCTGCCCCTCACCGGCTTCGGGTGTGGGCAGATCCCCATATTCAAGTTTTTCCGGCCCGCCATGTTCCTTTATATATACAGCTTTCATTGCCAGTCGCCTCCTCTGCGCATTATAACGTTCAACCCACACACGAAATTAAGTAAATGTATATTCCACTCCCCTGCACTTCGTGTAGAATCATGTCTGAACTAATCAATCAGGAGAATCCCTTTTTTCCATGCCGATTTCCGCCATTCACGCATCATTGTCCAATACCGCTCTTCTATACTTTCTTGCCATTTCTCTCTGGGGTTTCTGGCGCTTCTTCCGCCGGCAGGGGGTCGACTCTGCTTATTGGGGCACGCTGGTCATCGCTGAGCTACTCATTCTTGCTCAGATAGCGCTGGGTATTTACATGTGGACACTGGGCCTGCGCCCGGCACGCCCCACCATACACATCCTCTATGGTGTTGTACTTGCTATGATGATCCCCGGTGCTTACGTATATACCAGCGGCCGCGATGCCCGCCGTGACATCCTTGTCTATGGCACGGCCACCATCATTGCTGTCGGACTCATCACACGCTCTGCCTTTACGGGGGCTGTGCCGTTGCCGTAAGGTTCATGCTTACTGAAGTTAGTTTTTTGGACGTATGGTTGTAAGAGGAGGAAATATATGAATAGGAAAATGATCATTGCCTTTTTGGTCACCGGAGTTGGAATTATCATTGTGTTTGGTTGTGGCCTGCTTTATCTCACGACTGTTGTTTTCCCAAGAGGGCCAATGCCCGTTGCTCCCTCCGAACCCGTTTTGCAATCACCAAGTCAGGATGAGAGCGTATCATCAACTGAAGTTGTTGAAGTCTACATTATTTGTGGACTGTGTCTCAATCCTGAAGGATCAGGTGCTTCGGGTATCTTACTTGTTTTGTGGGAGGCTCCAAAGGAGATCGGCATCCAACGCCCAACTGTTTCTCATGGCGATCTTTGTGTCCTACTGGAAGAGGCTGAAGGGTTTGATGGTAGCCCAGTTTCCCTGATCCGATGCCCATCAGGCGAAGGCTGGCTAGATAACGATGTCTTATCATTCACTCCACCAGGAGAGTTTGCTTCTCCAATTCCGCCGTAAAAGTCAGATTTTTGACCTTATAAGCCTAATTCCTTGTAGGGCAAAGTCACTTACGGTTTTATCCACATACAACTAACTTCGAGTATCCCTATATTCCACACAAAAAGCGCCGTCGTAATTGACGGCGCCTTAGAGTTCCCAGCTGATTTGATATTTATGCGTTGATCGATTTGACTTTTTCTGGCGCACGTTCGCCCAGCACCTGGTACCAAACCTGGCTGCCTAAGAATACAGTGTTGGCCAACCCAGTGATACTTGCCAGTGTGAAGTCATAATCGGCTAGGTTGAGGGTGCCCGTCAAGAGCATCAGCACAAAGGTGATCACCCAGCCAACCACATATACAAGCAGCATGGCGTAGACGTCACGCCAGCCAAACTTGACCTTGACCCACTGGAATAGGTTGATCTGCACACCCAGCACACCGACTACAAAGGCGATGATGTAACCAGCGATCTGCTGGGCCGTGAATCCGGCGAAGAAATGCAGGATGCCTTCCGGCACCGGATTCTCACCACTGGCTGCACAGGCTCCCAACAGCAAGGGGGTAATCAACAACACCAGCATGAGCACAATCACTTTTTTCATAAATGGACTTTTCATCTTTAATCTCCTTTTCTAAAACTAATGAATTAGAACGCACATACAAAATCCTCGATTCCATCACCTCCTCAGGGGGTAACTGCGGATAATTGCTGGGAGATCTCCCACAATCTCCACAGCAGGACAATGCCGCCCAGGATCTGTACAGCCAGGCCAGCGGCGAAGGCCTTGACCCATAATTTTGTAGTCAACCAATCCTTCACTCCTTTTTCCACCTCGTCCAGGCGGTTGAGGATGCCAGGGTTCTTGCGGCGCTTGTTGCCGTAGACGTCATCCTCCAGATCTTGCACACGCTCACCTAAGGGCGCATTTCCGTTGGGGCGTTTTTCGATGCTGACTTCTTCTGTCATGCTGCCTCCAATAATTCCAAGATCTTGTCTTTCGCCTCATCCTCCAGCCCCACGATATCCTCAATGGGTGGACCGTCGTACAGTTCCTGGCGGTTGCTACGCGGTACGGCCATCGATGTCAGCCCGGCCCGCTCGATCCACATCCAGCCGTTCCCCGGCGCGGCGGCCTGGTAGAAGATGTTGATCATGCGCTGGTTGCTGATCAGCGGATACGGCGGCATGCCGGTCTGCTGGATAATGGGCAGCACACCCGGCAATTGGCGATAGGGCCTCAAAGCCGGCGGGCTCATCAGGCTCCAGGTGTTGGGCTCGTAATAATTGCGGAAGCCCGGCCAGGGCTGGTAGCGCAGGGCGATCCAGCCGTAAGCGGTCAGGCCCCACACGTCGCCCATCGAGGGGTAGTACTCTAGGATCTCGACCGTCGTGCCGTAGTCCAGCTCGCCGATCTTCTCGCCGGTGATGCCAGGCGAATTGCGCACATTGAGATGTGGCCAGGCCCGCACGGTCACCGGGCCCAGGTCCGGGTACCACTCGACGAAACCCTTCTCGATCCACATCTCACCGTCCGGGGTGAACAGCGGTAAAAAGTTATCCACTGCCGGATCGAAGAGGTTGACGTAGCGCCCGCCATCTTTGCAGATACCCACGAACTTGGCGATCATCAGCCGTTCATCGGTCCCCCAATCGGTGCGCCAGTTGATCTTCTGGGGGTCTGGAGCTGGTTCCCCAGGCATCCAGGTGGGGATAAGAGCGGCGGCGTTGCCTTTAGCGCGGTTGCCGGCCCACTTTTTAGCGCGGTGCGTGTTGCCCGGGTAGGTGATGTTCTCGAACTTGGGCATCTCCTTCTCAGAGAGCTGCTCGATCTTCGCCGGGTCGATCAGCTGCTGGCCGTCCAGGAAGTTGATGTTGCCGTTGGTCGGGCGGAAGGCCTCCTCCCAATCGGGCTCCGGATGCAGGTCGCGGTAGAAAGCCACGTGGGCCTTCGGGCGCCGTGTGGCCGGGATCTGCGGGCTGTTGTCGCCGTGGCCACGTTGCCCTTCGATGCTGCCCGGATAACACTTGGCACCACCCCAGACGGGCACATCGGTGCGCTCACGCGTGATGAAAAGATCGGAGCGTTTACCCATTCTCATCCTCCTGCAGCTCGATCTGCAAGTCCGTCAATTTGACGGCCGCCTCTTCCATCAGCTTGATGCCCGCATTCAGTTCCTGCGTGCCGGCGCCGATGTGCTCCCAGATCTTGTCGAAGTCGATATCGATGGGCGGATCCTCGGGCTCCTCGATGTCGGGCTTCACCAGCTCCCTGAACTCTGCACGGCTCATCTGGACCTCGTTCCAATCAACACTGTCGAGGGCGTGCACCTTGTTCTTGAAACCAGGCCACGGCCAGGTCCAGGACCGCTGCCACATGAAGACCTCGAAATCGTCTCGCAAAGTGGGCGGGCGTATACCAAAGGGATAGCTCAGCCAGAGCTTGTAGCGCTTCAGCCGCACATCCCTGGCCATGTAGTTTTTGAGCACATCGAGGTTCATGTAGGCCAGGACCAGCTTGTCGGGGAAGGCCTCTTCCAGTTGCTCTAACTGCCAGATCACACGGCCAGGTGTCAGCCGGTGGCGCACGGGTCGGTTGCGGTTGTATGGCTCCCAATCGCCGATCACGATGTCCAGGTCCCGCGTGCTGGCCACCTCGATGTAGTATTCGACGTTCTTCTCTTTGGACTCGTTGAGGTCGTCGTAGAAATAGCTGCCGCGCACATCGCTGGCCTTGTGGCTCTCCCCGGCGTGGTAATCGGCATAGGCATCTTTCCAATCAGCCTGGGTCTCCTTCCAGATCACGAAGTCCGTGGTAGCCACGGCCCCGAAGTCATCGGGCACGCGGTACTGGTTGAGGTCCGGACCCTGAGGCAATCCTGTCGCTGGTGCAACCAGGTTGGTTGCACGGTCCAGGCTGCGCGCCAGCCTGGATGCTGTGCCATGTTCGGGGCGGGTATGCAGTTGGCGTTCAATAATATTCATTGGATTACCTTTTACAGTAGCTGATGTCTAGGATGTTCACGATCCCTCCAGTCCAGGGAATACCTTGTTTCTTATCGCCAACACCAAACGCACCAAAGCCCTGTTCTCATTTTCCAGTTTTTCCAGTAAGGCATTGGCCTCAGACAGATTGGCTAACGGCAAAGCCCCAGCAATGTTTGTATCGTGCCAGGCCAGCGCCTCAGCCTCCATCCAGGTGGACCAATTCGGTATGGCAGCCGCGTTGCTCTCAGCGGCTTCTTCACGCAGTGCAGCGTGATCCGTTGGGTCGTGGCTATCTAAAACGGCTTGGGCCGTGGTCAAATCTGCTACCGAAGGCGTTCCATCAAAATCGATAACAGCCTGTGGGTCGGCACTATCGATGTCTCGGCAACCCACAATAGACAGACCAGCATCCCTCAACTCAGCATCTAGCTTCTTAGGAAAATATCTGATGACCATGATTTATCCTTTGACTACTGCGCTAACGAACCCACTGGAGAATGTCACACTTGCAGCAGAAGCGTATTCGAGCAAAGCAACGTAATTAAGTCCAAGCGCGGGCAAGTTCTCCCCTGCTGCTCCGGTCTTGACAGCTTGCGCAACATCACTGCGGACATTGAGCCTGCGCACAACACCTGTGTTGCTGTTGAGGCTGGCAGCGAGGATGCCCGAAACACCATCCGCCGATGGGTCTATAGTTCCGTTGCCAAATATCGAGATGGCATCATCCACCACACCGACAAAAAAGCGTACTTCGTTTGACAAATCGTTGTTGAAATAACGATAGCTGGCAGTGCCATACGAATGACTAGTGCCATCGTCTTTGAATAGGTCTATGGGTACGCGATTGTAATAATTCCATACATAAAGAAACGCAGTGCTCTTTTCGCATTGTCCACTCACAGAGGTGGTCAAAATGTTGCCAACATAACGCCTGGTTGCATCACCGGTTTTTACATACACCCCATCCTGTGTGGCTAAAGCCGTAGCACGGTTGGCTGTATCAGTCCAGGCCACCAACTCCAAAGTTAGCGTTCCTGAGTTATCGTACAAAAACACGTCATAAGGGGTATTTGTTGTCGCTGGTATGGCGATGCTGATCTCGGTCAGATCATGCAAGGCCCACGCAGAGCCGCTATACAAACTGACCTGGTCGCCCTTGTATGGGGTGAGGTACAGGGTGGTTTTGGCTAACTGGTCGGTGGTCGAGACGGGTACAAAGCTTTCTAAGGTGAGACGGGCCTCGAAGGTACCGATGCCTCCACCGCTGCCCCCTCCGCCACTCAACGCACGCCAGGTAGTCCCGTCGCTTTTGATCTCAACTGCTTCACCCGCCGACAGAGCTGACCCGATCCCTGTACCGGCGTCATTCTTAGGGGTCAATGTGCCTGAACTGCCGTTGTTCACGATGAAGAACGGGTGGTTATCCTCACCCTCAGCCGGCAGCTCCACGTCGTGGTCGCCACCATCGGGGTCCAGGAACTGCACCCAGGCATCCGTATCCACCAGCGTTTTGTCAGCTGACAGGGTCTGGGTATTGGCGTCACGTGCACCAGCCAGGAAGGCCAGCAATTGCAGGAGCGTGGCCCCTTCGATGCGGTCTTCATCCGCGAGCTGGCTGACGTCATCACGCAGCACAGTGTCAGCGAAGCTAAAAACCGGCGTTGCATTTACGTAGGTATCCCAGTTCATCTACTTGACCGCCCCTTTCACGGCTTTGCGCCTGATCTGCAACGACTCCAGTTTCTCGGGCCTGCCTTCAAAGCGATCCTCCATCCAGGCTTCGATGAACTCATCGAGGGTGAAGGCCTTCTGGTACATTTTGCGGCGCTCCTCGGCCAGGTCACGCGGGTCGTGATCAGCCAGGATCTTGGTGGCCTTCTCTTTTTGTGCCTCGCTGGCACTGTCGAGGAAATTGATATTGCCGTCGCTGTCCACCCCGTCAATCGGGATGCCGGCCGCCTCCAGTTCGAGATGCAGTTTCGTGGGATTGACTTTCCAGTGCTCTTGCATAGTTCACCTACAAAGGTCTCACTTTCAGGGACCGGTCGCGGAAACCGGCGGAATCGGCCCCGCCGTCATTGCCGTATTTCAGTGTGAAGGTCACGCTGTCTCCCGGCGTGTAGCCCGTGGCCTTTTTCGTGCGGCCGCCCGGATTCAGATCATTGGCGCCGTAGTTGGTGCCGCCCACATCGACCTGCGTGCCGCTGACGATGCCAGAGCCGTCGTCCACACCCATGATCGAGATCTGCCCACTGGTGTTGTTGTAGACCTCGGCGTCAAACTCGATCTCCACCTCGCCGGAAGCCAGGATCGTGACGGTCACCGAGGGTCCGGGCGTGGCCAGGTTGGCAGGGAAGGTGCTGGAAGTGGCTTCATTGGTCGAGATGAATGCAAACTGATCGAGTGCCCCAGGCGCGGCCCACTCCTGGGCATCCTCAGCACTGTTCATGCGCCACACGTCACCGTAATTGCCAGCTGCCACCCGGCCAAAGGTGTTGGCCGAGAGCACGATCAACGAGTCGCCCTGCGTCGTCACGATGGCATTGGGCGCCAGCTGCAGCGGGTCACGGATGTTGGCATCCAGGATCGATGCCGTCACCACCTCGAAAGGTGTGAAGTCGTGCGGTGTGGTTGGCCAGGTCGCCATCAGGAAACTCCCATCTCTTTGTTCAGGTCGGTTAACTCTTTCACCGTCTGGCCGGGTTGCCAGTGCATGGCGTGCACTGGCCGCGGGCGCAGTGCCTTATCGATGGCCTGTTGCTCTTTCTCTGGCGGGAACTCAACCTCGTAGGCCTTGCCGCGTTTGATCGCTTCCTGGCGGGTCAGTTCGCGCTCGGCAAGGTCCGGCACGTTGACGAACAGCCACTTACTGGGCGGCAGCTTCTCCAGGCCGGGCTTGATGCGCTGGGCCATTGCGTTGAGCCCTGGGAAGCAGCTCATGTGGCCGCAGACCATCAACTCGCCACGCTTCACCGGATTGGCGCCGTTGCAATCCGGGCAACGCGCCAGCCACCTGCCATCATTCACGTATGCTTGTACTGTTTTTTCAGTCATACAAAAAACCTCGTGGAGTTTGGCATCGCCAAACTCCCTAAGCTCAGCTGCGCTGAGCGTCCGTCAGGGGGCAGGTATTGTGGTTGAGTCCAGTACACTCAACACCGTCGAATCCAGCCGCCACACCTGCGCCGACACGGCCGGCGTCACGGCCCACTCCACCGGGATGAAGCGCCCGCCGGCGTAGATCTCCCAGCTGCGCATGTTGCAA
>JABFGG010000010.1 GCA_013112575.1 Chloroflexota bacterium
GTCCGGCACGCTGGCCGCGCAGGTCCCGGCTGGCAGTCAGCCGCAGGCGTTCCAGTTGTCGTATGGCGCGGTCGGACAGCCTGAAACGCCGCTGACGCGCCGTTCGACGATCCAGGGCCTGGGTTGGCTGGACTTTAGCGGGGCGTAAAATACGTCGCAACCACATCGAGTAGATCAAAGGGGAGGCTATAAGGGTCGAGTGTACCGGTCAGCAAGGTAGCGTCATTGACTGTGGCCGGACCGATTTCGCCACTAACGACTTGCTCAGAAGTCTCTTCAGAAGTAGTCGGGGCCAGCACGCCCTCTTCAGATGGGTCAACCTCAAACTCGGCCTGCTGGCCTTCACCTTCAAGCCGGTTCAGAGGTTCAATCTGGCCAGTTTGACTGCCACCGGCGCCTACGCCATTGCCACCTTGCTGGCTATCGCCCTGCGAACTAGCCTCGCCAGCCTGAGCCAATTGCTCGTCCAAGGCGCGCAGGTCACCGGCCAATTCATCCAGGGCTTCGCCCGCCTGGGCATCGTCACCAGATTGCAAAGCATCTGCCGAGGCCTCAAGGTCATCTTGCAGGTCGGACTGGTTGGGCAATTGGTCAGCCGCCTGGTCAAAGGCTTCGGAAATGGCCTGTTGGGTTTCATCTGAAAGCTGCTCGAGTTCGTCTGCCAGGCCTTCGAGCTCATCTGCCGCTTGGTCTAGCTCTCCTTGTTGCAGGGCTTCGCCCAGTTCGAAAGTGGCAGCCTCATTGGATAAGGCTTCACCCAATTCTGACAGGGCCGCTCCGGCATCCCCCAACTCATTGTTGGAGTTGTCATTGGCAGATGAATTGCCGCTATCGTCAACCCGGCCCAAACCAGGCAAGCCTGCCGGGAAGGCTTCACTAGCCGAAGGGTCACCGCTAAAGGAAGGCAACAGTTGCAGCTCAGTGATGGCAGTCTGATTGATCTGGGAGAGTTGGGCAATGAGGATCAACAAGAAAAGGATGATAACGATCAAAGCCGCCTGTACATCTCTGCGCAAGTTCCAGCCACGGCGTGACACCTGGCTGCGGATGTGAGGCAGTAACTTAGTCGAATCATTGACCAGTTCCTCCTCCAATGCAGTCGGATTCTCGTTGCTGGCTACCTTCCAGGCCGCGCTGATCTGTTCACGCAAACCCAGACGACGGTCCATACGCCAGAGAAAGTCGGGCCGTTTGCCGCGCGGCAAAACGGCTGATACTGTAAAAAAGGAGAATACTGCCAGGATCAATAAACCCCATAAGAGCCAGCCGCTGGGTTCGGCTAGCCAGGTGTTCATGGCCCAGCGCAACAACAGGATGGCACCCCCCATCCATGCAGCACGCAACATCAATCGAACCGCACGCTGGAGCCATACAATACGCTCAATAGAGATAACCTGGCGCTGCAAGCGTTGGGTCCTCATCCGAGCTGCGCCTCTGGGGGCGGCGGTGTCCGCAAGCCACTCAACACACGCCACAACAAGAACAAACACACCAGACCACCAAATATGCCCACAGAAGCGATCAGGATATTACGTTGTGCCGCCCGGCCCTGCAATGCCTCCTGGGCTAGTAGAGCTCCCTCAACATCCCCCAACTCGGCAAGGCGGTTACCGATCACCCCCAGGCGCACGGGCGCAATGGCATTAGCCAGAGGGCCACCATTCTGGATTTGATCTAGTTCTGCGCGCAATTGCAACACCTCAGTAGCCCAGGACCGGTAGGTGTCTATCTCCTCCTGGCGGTGGCTGCTGCCTAACTCGGTATAAATGGTCTCGGCCTGGTTAGCCAGAGCTACTGACAGTGGGTAATCACCAGCCTGCAAAGCTTGCCGTGCCTGCCCTAACAGGTTCGATGCCTGCAAACCAGATTCGGCCTGCTGTAATAGACCCTGGGCAAGGGCCTGTTTTTCTAACTGGTCAAGGGTTTCCAGCAATAGGATGGCGTTCTCAAGCCCAGTGACAGCATCGGCATAGGCTCCAGCCGCGATCATACTTTCAAAAACGCTCAAGTCCAATTCGTGCAGCACGTTAGCACGATAGCGGCCATCCACGTACAAAGCAAAATAATCTTCCCACTGCCGTTCCAACTCACTTACACTGGCTCCATAGTTATCAACCAGGGCCTGGCGGTAGCCGCTATTGTTGGGTAAACTGCGCACGAAATCCAGAAATGTAGACCAACCATACACATCAACTAAATAAGCTACCTGACTCGTAGTTTCTAATAGCAAACCGGGTTCTGAGAAAACCAGGTCATCTTCCCATAAACTGCTCCAGCGATGATCAGGATCATCATCATTTCCAAAAGCCTCAAAGCGTTCACGGAAGGTTACTGCCGGGTCTTCTGCATAACCGCCGACGCCAGCCTGCAAACCAGCAGGGGCTGCCCCTTCCGATAGAGATACAACAAATAGAGCCGCTAATTCATGGCGAAAAGCATTTACGGCACTTGTGTCCCAGGCAAACGGGTCAGCCAGGATACTCTCGGCGATCAAAGCGATCTCACGGTTTCCCACATGAGCATGGGTGGCCTCAACCGCCAATTCACTTGCCAGCGGATTCAGGCAAAAATAATCATTTGCTGTGGGGTATATGCGCACCAAAATCGGCAAAGTCAAGGTGCTTTCAAAAGCAGCAGAATAACGCGCATACTCAGTTTCCAGGGTATCCCTATAAATGTTGAATACGCCCTGGGCCAATGCCTCCTGGCTGCGTGGGTACAGCAAAGCAAAACTCTCAGAACGCAACTCACTCCAATCATCTACAATATTGCTGCAGTTGACCTGTTGGGCAGGCAGCGCAAATGAAACGTCTGGTTTCAGAGAGACAAGGAAGGCTATAAACACTACCGTAAAAACGAAACGGGGCCGTTTCACGAGGGGAATCTTAGCATAAATCGATGGGCCGCATATGAGAAGCAAGGGCCCCACTGGTACCAGCATTATGCTAGAATCGATAAAATGGCAGAAAAAGTAATCGCTAAGAATCGCAAAGCTAGGTTCGATTATGAGATCCTCGAAACCTACGAGGCTGGCCTAGTACTTCAAGGCAGTGAGATCAAGTCGATTCGCGCCAGCCAGATCAGTATTAAAGAGGCCTATGTGCGCACTGACGGGCATGAAGCCTGGTTGGTCAACGCACATATAGCGCCCTACAATCCGGCCAGCAGCCTGAACCACGAACCGAGACGTGAGCGTAAATTATTACTGCATCGTAAAGAGATCGCCAATATGTGGGAGGACGTAAAGCAGAAAGGCTTTTCGATCATTCCTTTACGGGTCTACTTGAAACAGGGACGCGCCAAGGTCGAGATCGGTGTGGGGCGTGGCAAGCGTCAATACGATAAACGCCAGGATATCGCCAAACGTGATGCCCAGCGTGAGATCGAGCGGGCATTAAGAGGGCGAGAATGACCTACAAGGTTTCTTCAATTGCAGGCATAAACGCTCTGCCTCTGCCTGAACAGCGAGATATCTACCAAGACCTGATCCCACCCGGCATCCTCAACCGCTTCCAACTCAGTCCTTATCTGGTCGATAAGAATGGCAATGACCTGTTTATCATTCAAGGCCCGGCTGGCAGCAGCAGCGTAGAAATCTTTCTCTATCACCAACACGGTTTCCCTGACCCAATCCTTTACGGCCATCTGACCGATACCCTCAACGGCCAGATCCACGTGCTGCTCTATATCATGAACGACCCCGAGTCCGAACGTTATGATGTGGATAAACTGCCAGATGGCACACCCACACGTTTTGGCACGGAGCACCGCAACATTGAAGCCGAACTGGCCTCAATGCAAGCAGGTCTAACACCAGGTCAGATCCGCAAGGGACTAAGCCTTCTTCAAGAAGCCACTGTGGCTTTTGAAGTCTTTGTAGTTAATCTGGGCCACAACCGCTACATGGTAGATCCTTTGTATTATCACAACGCCGTCATCTTTGAGCGATATGGCTTCAAATACCAGATGGGCCGCAAACGTATGCAGCAATATCATGAAGGTTTTCAGCAAGGCGGTGAGCTATATTCGAGGTTAGACGGCAGTTCACCCTTCCGTCAGCCAGAGGCAGCCCAAAGCATTCGCTTGCGTTCCTGGGCCATCCACGATGGCATCCTGGGTGAAGCTTTCTCAAACGTGACCATGTATAAGGTCATCGGTAAACCCACCGAGGTCAACACCACCCCCGGAGTAAACTGGTAACCAGCCATGCTCAATAACAACGTCATCGCAGCAATCATCACTTTGTTCGCCGCCCTAGCCTGGCTCAGAATCAATGACTTTGCCGCGCACCGTGGTTGGATCCGTAGCCAGGTCAGCCGCAAGATCATCCACATGGGCACAGGCCCCATCTTTGTACTATGCTGGTTGTTATTCACGGATGCGCCCAATGCTCGTTACCTGGCTGCCCTGGTGCCCTTGCTCATCACCGTTCAATTTGCCCTGGTTGGACTGGGTGTTTTGAAAGATGATGCAGCTGTCCAGGCCATGTCCCGCACTGGCAACCCCCGCGAGATCTTACGTGGACCATTGTTCTATGGCCTCGTCTTTGTTGTGGTTACAGTTTTTTATTGGAAAGACAGCCCCATTGGTATTGTTGCGCTGATGTTGATGTGCGGAGGAGACGGACTGGCGGACATTGTAGGCAGACGCTGGGGTACACAGAAGTTGCCCTGGGCCAAAGACAAATCCTGGATCGGTTCGTTGGGCATGCTGGCTGGTGGTTGGCTATTCTCGATTGCGATCGTGTACGTCTTTATCATCGCCGGGGAATTTCCCGGACCTCTAAGTGCTTACATCCTTCCCTTAAGTGTCATTGCCCTTGCAGACGCATTGGTTGAATCGATCCCCATCCGGGATATCGACAATATCACTGTTACAGCTACAGCCATCGCCTTAGGCCATTGGTTGCTCTAAGTCTACATATCCACGCCGTCAAGTTTTTTTGACGGCGTTTTCTTTCAAAGGGCCTGATGATCACGATTGATGGAACCTCACTGACGATTGAACAAGTTGTCGCCGCAGCAAAACATGGCGAAATTGTACAGCTTGACCCTACAGCAGAGACGAGGGTCCAGGAATCCCACAGTTGGGTGCAGGAGATCGTCGGTGGAGATAACGCAGTTTACGGCATAAACACCGGTTTCGGCATCTTCGCAGACCGCCAGATATCCCCGGAAGACACGGCTGCCTTAGGTCGTAATCTTATCCTGAGCCACGCCGTGGGAACCGGGGCTGACCTGCCCAAAGAGATCGTGCGCGCCGCCATGCTGATTCGCGCCAACACCCTCGCCAGCGGTTATTCAGGTGTACGCCTCACTGTGATCCATACCCTGTTGGAGATGTTGAATAAAGGGGTCGCACCACTAATTCCAGCGCAAGGTTCCTTGGGTTCCTCAGGTGACCTCGCCCCTCTATCCCATCTATGCCTAGTGATGACAACCGATCAACATGATAGAGACGAAGATTCCGGGATGGCGCTCCACAATGGAAAAAAATTCAGTGGAAAAGCAGCCATGCAAGCCGCAGGCATTGCACGCCTGGAATTGGGCCCTAAAGAAGGGCTGGCCCTGACCAATGGGGCTACTTTTAGTGCCGCCATCGCCGCGCTCAATTTGCATCTGGCGGCCATTTTGATCGATACCGCCGAAGTCTCTCTTTCTATGAGCCTTGAAGCTTTATTGGGTGCTTCAGCCGCCTTTGACGAACGCATTCACAAAGTTCGTCATCACCCCGGCCAGATCAAAGTCGCGGAACGCGTCCGCCAGTTGACTAAAGGCAGTAAATTATTAGATGCCGCTGGTCGCGTGCAGGATGCCTACTCACTGCGCTGTGCGCCCCAAGTACAGGGCCCGGCAAGTGAAGCATTGCAATATGTCTGGCAGATCATCGAACGCGAGATTAATGCGGTGACCGATAACCCCTTGCTCTTTGGCTCAGGCGATTCACTTTCGGGGGGCAATTTCCATGGTGAGCCGGTAGGCCTGGCGATGGATACCCTCAAAGTGCCTATGGCCGAGGTGGGCGCGATTGCTGAGAGACGTGTTTTTCATTTGACGGACGGCAAAATGAACAGTGGACTGCCGCCCATGCTTGTGGATAGCCCTGAAGCTGCCGGGCTCCACTCCGGGATGATGATGCCCCAATATACAGCCGCTTCACTCGTGTTGGAAAATCAAAGCCTGGCCATCCCTGATTCGATCTATTCCCTGCCTACCTCCGGGGGCAAAGAAGACCACAACGCCAATGCAATGACCGCCTCACGGCGCATGCGCAAGCTGCTCAAGAACTTGGCCCACATCATCGCTATTGAAGCCTATACCGCGGCGCGTGCCCTGGACCTGCGCATGCGCGATAAACCTGAGGCCAGCCTGGGGGCTGGAGTGTCACAGGCACATGCGACTATCCGTGAGGCTGTTCCTTACGGAGGGGCCGATGCCTGGTGGGGACCAGAAATAGAGACAGTTAAAGCTATAATATTAGAGGGTGACCTACAAATTCAATAGTGCCTTGCCCCTCGAGTTGACCCGCACATGTTTGTATGATATATTTCATAAATATTGGCAGATTACCTACCTAAAGGTGAAAATATGGCTTTAGCAGACACTGAGACCAACGTAGAAATCCAAACCCCAGTAGAAACAATTACTGTTACAGAAGCTGCCGCCAAGGCAGTTCAGGAAATGCTTGACGAGCGCAACCTCGAAGACCACGCCCTACGTGTTTTTGTAGCTGGTGGCGGTTGCTCCGGATACCAGTATGGCATGGCCCTTGAGCCTAACATCCGTGAAACCGATATCAAGCTCGAACAGAACGGCGTGACTGTTGTTGTCGACGAAATGTCCATCAACTACCTGCAAGGCGCAAGCATTGATTTTGTCAGCGACGTAATGCAAAGTGGCTTCAAGATCGACAACCCCAACGCTACCTCTGGTTGTGGTTGCGGCAACTCCTTCCGCACGGATGGAGAGGACGCCCCCCACGCTCATGGTGATGGAGGCTGTGGCTGCCACTAAGGCCCAATCCTAAGAATAAAAAAGACCAGCGTTTGCTGGTCTTTTTTATTTCAACTGTATGAGTTATATCTGTCTAACGCTCTCGCAAGAAGGAAACCAGAGCACCGATCAACCCCACCGAACCCAAAATAGAGATCACCAGCCCCATTGGAAAAGAACTAACCGCCACAGCACCGCCCCCACCACTTTCTTCGAACGTGGGAATCACCAGAGGTGGCGGAGGTGTGAAAGTTGGCAAACGCGTGGATTGAGGCTCATTAATGAATTGCGCAGCCAAGGTTGGGTCGATGGTAGCAGTCACCAGCGGGGTCGGGGTTGGCGGGGGCTCGATGATAGGTAATTCAGTTCCCAGAGATAAGGAAACCAAGCCGGAAAAGACCCAGGCCGTACCGCCTTCCACGCCTGGATAGGCGATCTGGATCCACTCACCTGTAACCGATTTTCCCAAAGCAGTCGCTTCTTCCCCAATGATCAATACCCCAACTTTGGCGTAGTCCGTCCCCGGGCCCGAACGCACATTGATCTGATCCTCATTGGCATTGGGGTCTACTTTTACGGCTGGCCCGGGCGGCGGGCCTGTAACCGTTGGAATGGATACCGTCGGTTGTTGGGCTACAGGGTCGGCATGCACCGGGGATACAGAAACCAATAACAGGCCCAGTACAATCATCAATCCGAATAAAGCTACTCTTAACAATATCTTAGACATGCTGCCTCCATAAAACGCATGGATTATAATCGCATCGCTATGGTGGATTCAAGAACCTTTCATGGGAATGTGACGGCAGCAGATTTTGCCAATGCGCTGGTAGCGCGTTTCAATCGCGGCAATATGTATGCCCAAAAGACCATCCATGGGGACCAGATTACAGTACAGATTGCCACGCATCGACAGGCGCGCTCTGGCGGTCAAACTGCCTTAGGTGTCACCTTTGCCCAAGAGGGAGATAGTGTGGTCGTCAAGCTGGGCAAGCAGGCTATGTGGGGTATTGCTGCCAGCCTGGGCAGTACAGCTTTACGCACACTGGCAAGCCCATGGAACATCATCGGTCGGCTGGATGACCTTGCAGAAGACATTCAGAACCTTGAACTGGACGATCAAGTGTGGCGCGTGCTCAACGAAGTAGCGCATGCTAAAGGCGCATCACATGAACTTTCTGAGCGCCTGCGTAGTATGGGATGTGAATACTGCGGTGTGGCTAATCCGGTTGGCGAACCAAGCTGTATCGCCTGTGGCGCCCCTCTGGGAAATGTTCAACCCACGACCTGCAAACATTGCGGCCACCTGATTTCTACTTCAGACACAATTTGCCCCAACTGCAACCGCCAACTTTAGCCTTATCCCTGGAGATTGTTATGTCTAAAGCGCTCCGTATCCCATTGTGGCTATGCGCAACACTCGTTCTTTTATTGATTTCATGCACATCCCCAACATCTAATATTCCCCCGGCTACTGCTCCGATCCAGGAAATTGATCCCACTCCGTTGCCAGAAGAATCTTCTACTAGGGAAGCTCAGGAACAAACTGCTCCGTCCGAGGAAAGCCAGCTTCCTACTGAACCACAAGCCATCACATTTGAAACCTCTGACGGGCGCACCTTAGAAGGCATTTATTATCCTGGTGCCGCTAACCCCAGCCCCATCATCGTTTTGATGCATTGGGCTCCGGGCACCATGAACGATTGGGATGCCATTGCCCCCTGGCTGCAGAACCGTGGTCTGGAGGGTGGCACTCCCGGCAGCAACGACTACCTGGATTCCACCTGGTTCCCTGATTTACCTGAAGACGTTTCCTTTGGCATACTGACCTTCAACTTCAGCGGCCGTGGCAACAGTGAAGGAGGGCGCAACAACGCTGGAGACTTGTTGCTTGACACTCAAGCTGCTCTGTTGGCAGCAAGCAAATTGGAGGGTGTTGACCCTCAACGCATGGCTGCGATGGGTGCCAGCATTGGCGCAGATGGCTCAGTAAATGGCTGCAATTTGTATAACCAGACAGCAGATGCTACAGGCTCATGTCTCGGGGCACTATCCTTATCTCCCGTCGATTTCATGGGCGAAGGCTATAACACGAATGTAACGGCCATTTTGGAGAACCCTAATGCGTACGTGTATTGTCTCTCCGCTCGATTTGATGGCGGGAGCCCTCGCCTATGCGATGCTCCAAATGGGGAAAACTATGCATCCTTCATAACCTCAAGCGGCTCCGCACATGGCATGGATCTGTGGGAACCTGAAGCAGAGATCGATACTGTCAACATCTTCCTGGATTTCCTCACAGATGTTTTTGAGGTTAGCTTGCAATAAAGGGCAAGGCAGACTTTCGAGCTTATGGCACCAGAGTTAGGCAGGCTCGCGTTTATTTCTTCGTTTTGACAGCAAAACTGGGGGTCATGAGGATATAATACGCGCTTCTTGGGAAATAATTCACAAAGAATTAAGCGCGTCCAATGACAACAACCTACACGCGTCTTCACCAAAGGATAATGGGAGTCAATGTCGAAACAAACAAGCAAGCAAAGCCCGAACACCCTACGGAAAGTATTATTTATTCTTCTTGGCATAGCGGCAATCCCCCTTCTGCTGTACGGCTACATGGTTGCTTCATCATTAATTGGGAGAGAAACCATCACCGTAGATAACACCGATCGCAAATATCGTATCTATGTTCCAAGCACCTACCAGGAAGAACCGCTACCCCTTGTGCTTGTCTTTCATATGCTGACAGCAAGCGGAAAAACTACAGAATGGTTGACAGGCTTTAATGAGATCGCTGAAAGAGAAGGCTTCATAGTTGTATACCCTGAAGGATATAAGAACAGCTGGGCAGAAGGTAGCAACTTATATGCGGCAGACCAGGATCAAATCAATGATGTAGGCTACATTTCAGCCCTCATAGATAAGCTGATGGGTGAGTATGTTATAGATGCCAACCAAATATATGCTACTGGGTTCTCAAGTGGGGGACTTATGGTTCAACGGTTGGGTTGTGAACTGAGTGACAGGATTAGTGCTATTGCCTCAGTAGGAGCAACATTATCCACTAACTCATTCGAGAGTTGCAACCCGCAACAACCTTTGCCGGTGTTAATGATTCATGGAACGGAAGATCATGGCGTTCCATGGCAGGGCGATTCCAATTATCTATCAGTTCCTGATACTATCGAATTCTGGTCCAAACATAATGGCTGTGGTGATATTTTGGAGAAAACTCAGTTGCCCGACATCAAAGAAGATGGAACAACAGTCAAAATCGATGCGTATACGGGATGCTTAGAGAATAGCAGCGTAAACCTATACACAATTTATGAAGGAGGTCACACCTGGCCGGGCGGCAATCAAGCTGTTCAGTTATGGGGTTTGAATGGCAGAATCAGCCAAGACTTGAATGCAAGTCAAACGGTTTGGGCTTTCTTCCAACAACAGGGAAGGTAAAAAGCCTAAAAAAGTATAGAAAAGAGCGAGCAAATCTCGCTCTTCAGAGACAGCTTTAGCGCTTTACGATTTCTTGACAGCGTGTCCCCCGAACTGGTTACGCATCGCTGCCAGCACCTTGGCTGCATAACTCTCTTCCTGCCGGCTCACAAAGCGCTGCATCAGGGCTAAGGTTATTACCGGGGCCGGTACATCCAGGTTGATGGCCTCAAACACTGTCCAGCGTCCTTCCCCAGAATCTGCTACCCAACCTTTGATATCGCTCAACTCCTGGTCTTCTTCCAGGGCATTAGCCGTCAGGTCAAGCAGCCAGGAGCGCACCACAGAACCAAAACGCCATACCTCGGCGATCTGGTGAAGGTCAAGCTCAAAATCCTGACGAGCCTTCATGATCTCGAAGCCCTCTGCATAGGCTTCCATTAAGCCATATTCTATGCCATTGTGCACCATCTTGACAAAATGTCCCGAACCACTGGGCCCCATGTGTCCCCAGCCCGTATCGGATCCTGGAGCTAACGCTTCAAAAATCGGTCGCAGATTTTCAACAACATCCTTCTCGCCCCCTATCATCATCGAGTAGCCTTCGGCCAATCCCCATACCCCACCACTTACTCCCACATCTAGGAAATGAATTTCTTTTTCAGCCAGTTCTTTGGCATGACGCATTGAGTCATTAAAGTTCGAATTGCCGCCATCAATGATCACGTCGCCAGCCTCCAGCATGTCCATCAGGCTCGCGATCGTACTATCCACAGGCGCACCCGCCGGGATCATCATCCATACAGCTCGCGGCGCATCCAGTTTTTCGACCAATTCTTCCAGGGAGTAAGCTTCACCCAGCCCGACTTCTTCCGCCAGGCTTTTGGTAGTCTCTTTTTCACGGTTATAACCCACCACCTCATGCCCCGCCTCGATCAGCCGCCGCGACATATTGCCACCCATTTTGCCCAGCCCTACCATTCCTAGCTTCATTCCAGCCTCCAATCAATTAATTATCTGTAAGTACTCCCGAGTACAGACACCGCACTGTTCAGCAATATTACATCAATATCCCCCAATATTTCTCTTTACGCGTTTTTTACGTATCTTTTACGAAAATTTTATGTCCTGAAACAGCTCCATTTTGATCTCGAAAAGCCCAATTACACACTTGAAAAACAGCAAAATCCCTTGTGTTTTTTATATATCTCATTTTAGGCAGCCTACATAAGAATTTTAAGTTGCCTTTATTCGTTTGCAGACCAACTCCCATTAAAGTGTAAGCGGTGTTTTCGCCTTTTTGTGAGAATGCCATGTTTGAGAGAGGCAATACCTTAAAGGAGTTCGATATGAACTTTCGTAAGCTAATCACCCATAGTCTGATCGCTCTGATCGTTGGAGCAATGCTGGCGGCCTTCCAGGCTGCCCCTGCATTTGCAGGTTCTTCTGATGAAGCCCCTGAAACCATCACACTGCGGGTAAACAACAACACCGCCCAGCGCGTCGTTCTTTACCTTTATTCCAATGGGAATACACCTGTTGAACTAGAGATCGAAGAATGGTACGGCGTAGTAGACCTGCCTGCTGGCAGATATCGCTATACATACAACGCCTGCGGTGGCAATCAGCAGGGTTCCTTCAATGTAGCAGAAGGCAATACCCTGCTTTCCCTGCCCATCTGTGATGGCATTTCGGTTAACTACAGTGTTAAAGCCGAAGAGATGCGCAACCTTGACATCAACAACCGCAGCGGTGAGACCATTCAGGTTTCCCTGGTTGGCCTCGCGGAATACCAATTCACGGTTTCTGGCAACAAAGTCAGTGTAGATGTTGTCCCAGGACGTTACCAGGCTTACTTTACGGCATGCGGCATCGATTATGTTATGGCTGTGAACCTGCTTCACAAAGATGGTCAGCTTAGTGTTCCCCGCTGCGAGACCCCGGCCTCGTCACGTGTCAAAGTCCAGAATCACACCGGTGAAGACATGGTAGTGACCCTCAGTGGTCCTGAATACCTCACCGTGACCATTGATCCAGGCACAACCCGCCTCGATCTGGCACAAGGAACCTACAACTTTACAGTATGGAGCCAGGGCAAATGCATCACTGGCACCCTAGAAGTGGTTGGCAAGGTTGTCAACTGGAGCTGGTGGAACAACTGATCCTCGATCAGGATAGCATCTTCAAAGCCGTCTTGATCGAAGGCAGCAAAGCTGTTTCATCCACCGCGCTGGGCGGAGCAAAAGGCATCTGGCGTTGCCCCCCCAGGCGTGTTTCCAGCCTCGACTCCAGGCGTTTGAGCACTGGCAGAGCATCCATAAAGCCCACCTCGCCGATATGATGGGCAGCTTGCTGCCGAACTGCTACATCGTGCCGCCGGTCTGCAAGGATATCTGCCAATTGCACACCTGCGTACGGACAGTCGTTCAATAGGCGAGCCACGTGGCCCCACAAATGGGGATGTGCCACAGAAACCTGTAAGATAGCGAAAATAGGTCGGGTCCGCATTTGTGACAACCAGTGACGCAGAGTTTTCCGGACTTCCTCAGGAGCCGGGCGACCTTCGTTGTCAGCTTCCAATACATCCCCGATAATCTCCACCACCGTGGCTCTCAAAGGCAAATGTGGATCTGACAATAAGGTAATCAAAACATGGGCAACAAGTGGGGATAGCCGCGGCGCGTTGAGTTCAGCCAGTTCTTCTACAGCCGCAGTGCGCTGTGACACATCAGGCGAACTGAGCTTCTCCGCTGCCTGCCAAACGGCTGGAAACAACTCCAGTTCCCCGCTGGCGCTCTCCAAGGCAAATAGCTGGGGCTGAGCCTGGGTAGTCAAGAATCACCCATAATACGTGTATTCACCCCAAAATTATATCGCGAGGTTAAGTTTGAACAATCTTTGGGATGCTGAAAATAAAAGCTGGGATGTTAGAGTTACGGTAATTCCAAGGCCCCTGTGTTACGCACGACCTGGGTTTTCAAGAATGCCTCAACAACCGCCGGATCAAACTGTGCACCGGCCTGCACGCGAATCTCGTTAATTGCGTCGATATGATCCCAGGGTTCTTTATAGGGGCGCTTGTTCACAAGTGCGTCATAAACGTCACAGATCGAGAAAATGCGTGCCATCAAGGGGATATTATTTGTGTTCAAGCGGGCAGGATATCCGGTCCCGTCCCAACGCTCATGATGGTAACGCACGACATCAGAGACAGCCTGCGGCAAGAAGTTCAACTGACGTGCAAAGGAATAACCCATGTCCGGGTGCTGCCGCATTAATTCCCATTCCTCTTCATCTAATTCACCAGGTTTTAAAAGGATAGAGTCTGGGATTGCCAACTTGCCCACATCATGGAGGTAAGCGCCCCAGCGCAAATCTCGTAATTCGCCTGTGCCCATTCCCATATTCTCGCCAATCTGCAAAGCCAATTCGGTAACCCGGTCTGTATGCCCCTTTGTTTCCAGATCGCGGTATTCAAGGGCAAGCCCAAGAGCACGCAAGGCTCCTTCACGTGCTTCTAAAGCAGACTCTTCGGCGATCAGGCGGGACATCAGCTTTGCAGGCAGGGCTGCTACATCTGTGAACAGGTTACGGCCTTTGCCTTTCCATTCCTGAGGACCTGTGCAATACATCATAATGATTCCCACCAAATATCCGGAATGGTGCCGGATAGGTGCGATTGCCAGGCTGCGAATACCCAGTTTCGAAAAGCCAACCGCTATGTGGGACGCATTGGTTTCATCTACAAACAAAGGTTCATCAACTTCAATTGTGGCTTTGATGAGGGGAATGTTCAGGGGCATACCTTGAACCATTAATGCATCCGTCCCCCCTTTTTTAAGCTTCTCTCCCACACGTGAGCGAGCATACAAGCGCTCTCCGATCAATTGGAAATAGGCTGCCCCATCTGCTTGGGTTCGTACCACCAGGGCTTTCAAGATTGGCTCCACCGCGCTGGGCACATCACGCGCCTCAAGGATCAACTCGGAGAGCTTGACAATCAACTCTGCACGGCTGGTTACACTCGACAAAGATGTGGTGTCTGGGGTAAAGACAGCCATTCTACTCTTTTGCACTCACCTTCTTATTATACAAATCGGACACATGGGTAAACATTACTTAGCTGCAAGCTAACAGGACTGCAAGGCTACAAAAGCCCGCAGACATAGAGAGGCTTTTGAATTTAAAAAGAAGGCGGGCCTTGCGGCTCGCCTTTTATTCATACAGTAGTTGATCCTTCAAACTACTTACATACTGTCTCATATGCAGTACATACATACCTATTGCTGGATGTATCGAAATACCCAGCTGTACAAACTTCTTCACAAACTTCATTATCCCTTGGAACACAGCTATCCGTAACATCATCATAGCGTGTGCCAGGTACATCTGCACAAGGATCGAAGTCTTGAGGAGTCTCACAGGCATCCACGTACACTGTCACAGTAGTACATCCTTCGTCACAACTACTCGTGGTGGATGTTGTCTGACCGGGGACACCGGGAACTGTGGTTTCTCCAGGGACACAGCCTTCCTGGCTGGTGTCATAGTAATAACCCAAGGGGCAGTTGCCATTGGACGTATCGTAATCATCGTAAGGCACACAGCCTTGCCCAGTGTCATACTCGCCCACTTCACAGCCATCGTCATCATAAGGCACACAGGTCTCTGAGGACGTATCCCAGTAACCATTGGGCCCACAATCAGGCTGTCCACCATCATCAGTTGGAACACAGGTGTTTTGGCTGGTATCAAAGATGTAGCCAGGCAAACACTCGCCATCATCACCGGGATCACAGAAACCGGATTCGGGATTGTACCCATTGGGATAACCGGGGTCGTAAGCCGTCAACGTGGTTGTGCCGGGAATCTCAGACTGGAAATCATCTTCACCACCAGGGCAGTAGTTGTCCGGCGTGCAGCACTCGTACTCCGAATTATATACAGAACCGGGGTTACATTGGCCACCTGTGGGGATACACTGTTCCGTCAGAGTGTCCATGTAGTAGCCAGGGCCACAACCATCATCATCCGTGTAGCACTGCCCATCCACGTACACACCACCGATCTCAGAACAACGATCGTATTCGTCGCTGCCATCATCAGGTGTTTCACAAACACCATTGGCATTGCGCACCTGGCCTTCATGACATGGTGGCTCAGTTTGGCTAACACCGTAGTCATAGCCGTCATCTGTGGTTTGATCTTTGTTGTCGTCGCCAGTCGGTTCACAGGTACGGTTATCAAAGCTGGCCAATCCTGTGAAGGGCGGGCAGCCATCGTCATCGGTCGGGATAGTGGTCTGGCCGGGTATTTCACCATTCTGACCGCCATCATCGCCAGGAACACAACCTTGCTCATAGTCGAACACGTAGCCAGGCTCACAACCTTCGTCAGTGGTCGGCCAGCAACGGTCATATTCGTAGTTATAGTAGTAACCTTCTTCACAGCCAAAGTTATCTTCGGGGATGTAGTTACAGCAATTGATCGACTCATCGAAGAAGTAACCCTCGGCGCACAGACCCTCATCGCCACCACCGGGCGGTTCACAGTAACCAGTTTCCAGGTTGTAGTCCCAGTCACCGCACTCATTGCCACCATCATCTGGCGTACAACCAAATTCTGTCCAGGTTGTGCCTTGCGGACAGCCATCATCTGTGCGTTCACACTGGCCTGTGGAGGTATTGAAGGTTTCGTACTCACCACAGTAAACATCCAGGTCATTCGGGTCGGTTTCCGATTGGTAGTCATCAAAGGTCACCAAGGGAGCAGCGCTTGGCGCACTGGGAGCGGCATCAAAAGTCACCAGAGAATTACCAGCAGGCTTGGCAGTTTGAGGTACAAATGCAACCAGACCATTACCATTGTGGTTCCCGGTCTGGCCGTTAGCGCCCACACACATCGTAAAGTTGATGTTGGCATTCGTGGGTGGGCGGGGGCCCGTACAAATCAACACGCCACCATCTTCCACACAATTGAAATCATTGCCGTAGAATGTCGCTCCAACTTCATCAGGGGATGCATCCGTATCCAGAATAACCGTGATGGTGCCATCATCATTGGGACAACCCGCTGCGATGCGGTTGATAGTTGGCGGTGCCACAGGTTCACAGTCTTCATCGCCGGGCGTATCGCCACCACGCGGCACACAGAACGGAGTGCCAGTTTCAACACAGAAGGGCGCCATGGCGCGGTTCTGTCCCTTGGGAATACAGCGGAAACCCAGGTCTTCACGTGTGGTGAGGGGGTCTAAAGCAAAACGATCTGCGGAACGCGCATCTTCGGGGGTAGAGTTCCAACCACCGCCGCGTACCACCTTTTCTGTCAGGCCCTCATCATCGCCGGGGCCCTGTGGATTTACCGACGGGGAGACTTCGTAGTAATTCGGGTCGTACCAATCTGCGACCCATTCCATAACATTGCCGGCCATATCGCGCAATTCATATTCGCTTTCGCCGTCAGGCCGCAGGTCCACGTCATCGGTCTGTGGCTCTTCAGGGAAGCGATCATTATTGATCCCGCTTGTGTTAGCCAGCTCTTCTGTCGGTTGGCTATCACCCCAGGGGTACAGGAATCCGGTATCACTGCGAGCTGCATATTCCCACTCAGCTTCGGTGGGCAGCCGCATGTCAACGTATTCACAGTAGGCCTTGGCTTGGAACCAATCTACCCCAACTACCGGATTATCACCGTAATTGGGGTCGTCGTAGAATTTGCTGGGGCCATCATCACTGATCGTGGGAGGCGTACAGTCGCCATCTTCTACACACTGCTGGTAAAACGAATTCGTGACTTCGTGCCCGTGGATCAAGAAACCGGGCAGACGTACAGTGTGGAGCGGGAATTCATCATCCCCGGCATTGAGGTCTTCATCAGTGCTGCCCATGTTGAACTCACCAGGAGATACGAACACCAACAACTGTGCTTCGACGGCTACAAGGTCAACCTCAGGTTGGGTATTAACTTCTTCACCCTGCCCGGCTTGCTCTCCCTGACTACCAGCCGATCCACTGAGGTCGATGCCATTGCAGGCAGATAACGCTGTGAAGACCAGACTACAGACCCCCAGGAAATGGAACAAGGACTTGGATATCTTAAGCGTAAACATTGCTCCTCCAATAACTAATACAAAAAATTGAGCGAATTAAACGGAAATATGCACCTGAGCTTTGATTTCCTCTTCAATATCACACACACCTCCAAAAGTAATATTACTTGATTTCTATACACATAACGTTCAAAAATTCACTTTTGTTATCAAAAAAGGCGCACAATGTGCGCCTTTGATTAGGAAATAGGTACTACTAGACAGGTTAGCTTACAGCCTGGAGTCGCCTTTCCTCCACCGTCTCCAACAGGTCCTTGAAAGCCTTACTGAAGGCAGCCACACCTTCATCTTCTAATTCCTGGGTAGCCTTCGCTAAGGACAAACTAACTTCTTCCAGGTCAGCCAAAGCCTGCCGGGAAACTTCAACATCCTCTTCAATCGTCAGCTTGGCCGTCCCGTGATCCTTGAAAGCTTCCAGCGTATTAGGTGGCACTGTGTTGACCGTATCTGCGCCGATTAATTCATCGATATACAGAGTGTCGGGATAATCGGGGTTTTTGGTGCTGGTCGAAGCCCACAAAGGCCGCTGTACACGTGCCCCTTTCTCTTTCAAGGCAGCAAAACGTTCACTCTCAAAAACATTCTTGAACAATTGATAGGCCATAACAGCATTAGCTACCGCCACTTTGCCCTGCAAGTTAGCCGCTGTCTGGGCATGGGGGCCTTCATCTCGAACCAGATCTTGCAGCCAGCCATCGATTTTTGAGTCAATCCGCGAAACAAAGAAGGAGGCCACCGAGGCGATATTCTCAATGCCCTCACCCTTCGCAACCCGCTCTTCCAGCCCAGCCACATAGGCTTCCATCACCTCAGCATAACGCTCCTGGGAAAAGATTAGCGTAATGTTGATGTTCAGGCCATTAGCCAGCGAGCGTTGAATTGCAGGAATGCCCGCTTTGGTGGCCGGTATCTTGACCATCAGGTTAGGACGATCCACCGTCTCCCACAAACGTTGGGCTTCATCACAGGTGGCATCCGTGTCATGGGCCAGATCCGGGTTGACCTCAATGCTGACGTAACCATCACCGCCATTTGTAGAAGCATAAACACCGGCAAACAGGTCACATGCCGCTTGAATATCTTCAATGGCCAGGCGGTCGAAGATCTCTAAAGCCGTCAAACCTTCGGCGGCCAGTGGTTGCAGGTCATCATCATAATCGTTCGAGTCGCCGATAGCCTTTTTGAAAATGCTGGGGTTAGAAGTCACGCCATAGATATCGCCACGATCGATCATTGCAGCCAGTTCGCCGTTCTCCAGCAAGCGGCGCTCAATATTGTCGTACCATAGAGATTGGCCTAGCTCGTATACTGCCTTGGGGGTTGTGGTCATAATAAGAAACTCCTTCTACCTTTATCAGTCAAAAATATATTCAATTTTAAGTTCACTGAAACGCGCTTTCATGACTTCAATCGCTTCAGGATTATTGTCAATCAGCAAACAACGCCGTCCCAATTCCAGCGCCGCCGCACCAGTCGTGCCGGAACCGGCAAAGAAATCCAGCACCAGGTCATCTGGGTTAGAGGATGCCTGGACAATACGTCGCAGGATGCCCACGGGTTTTTGCGTGGGATAACCGGTCTTTTCTTTTCCGGTGGGACTAACGATCGTATGCCACCAGGTATCTGTAGGCAATTTCCCTTTTTCCGCCTTTTCCTTGCCGACCAGTCCAGGAGCCATATAGGGGATACGGTCGATATCTTCCTGGTTAAAAGTGTAATTGCCAGGGTCTTTGACGTATACGAGGATATTGTCGTGTTTGGCAGGCCAGCGATTCTTCGGACGCCCACCGTAATCATAGGCCCAGATGATCTCGTTCAGGAAACTCTCACGACCAAAGATGCTGTCGAGCAGCACTTTGCAGTAATGCACTTCACGGTAATCAATGTGGAAATACAGAGTGCCATCAGTTGCCAACACCCGGTAGGCTTCTTCCAATCTGGGCTTCAGAAAAGCCAGGAAATCATCGAAGGCATCCTCAAAGGCTTTGGTGCCGATCACTTCAGTGGCATAACGTTGCCCCTGGAAACCTGTGCGGTCACCGATTTCGTTGCGTTCCGTACGTACCTGAGTGCGCGCCTGGACCTTGCCAGTATTAAATGGCGGGTCGATGTAGATCAGGTTAGCAACTCCATCTGGAATCGAGCGCAGCACGGCAAGGTTCTCACCATGCACAACGCGCGCCCTGAAATCCATATCCATCAATGGCATTGACTATTGCTTCAGCGCCAGAGCTTTCTGGACTACATTTTCCACAGTAAAACCTAACTTCTCGAAGATCACAGCACCCGGTGCGGACGCACCAAAGCGGTCAATGGCAACCATATCTCCCGTATCGCCGATCCACTCTCGCCATCCCTGGGAGACACCGGCTTCGATCGCCAGGCGGGCCTTGACGTCCGGTAACAATACTTCGTCACGGTAACCTTGCTCCTGCGCTCGGAACAGTTCCCAACTGGGGAAAGAGACAAGGCGCACGTTGTGACCTTCTGCAGCAAGGCGTTCGCCAGCCGTAACCATCAGTCCAACCTCAGAACCTGAAGCCATCAGAATGATCTCTGGGGCTCCTTCGCCCAGATCGGCTAAGACATACGCACCTTTTTGCACTCCATCGGCAGGTGCATATACGCTGCGATCCAGAGTTGGCACGTTTTGGCGGGTAAATATCAGGGAAGTGGGTCCATGCCGCCGTTCGATGGCCACACGCCAGGCTTCAGCCACTTCGTTGGCGTCACCGGGGCGTAACGTGACCAGGTTAGGAATGGCACGCAAAGCAGCCAAATGCTCTACGGGTTGGTGTGTAGGCCCATCTTCTCCTACACCCACACTGTCGTGTGTGAGAACCCAGATGCTGCCCCAATGCGATAGTGCCGAAAGCCGTATGGCAGCACGCATGTAATCAGAAAAGACGAGGAAAGTAGCCCCGAAGGGGATGATGCCCGGATACGTTTCCAGGCCGTTGACCACTGCGCCCATACCATGTTCACGTACCCCAAAGTTAAAATTGCGCGCTTCGCGTGCCTCTGCCTGATAGGAAGGGCTGTCATCAATCCAGGTTTTTGTTGAACCGGTCAAGTCTGCCGAACCACCGATCAGGTCAGGCAGCAGTGGCGCAATGGCGTTTATCACCTTGCCATTCGATACACGTGTGGCCATGCCTTTGTCATCGGCCTCAAAAACCGGTATTTCGGCATCCCAGTCTTCTGGGAGCTTATCTTCCTGAATGCGATCAAGATCTGCGGCCAATTCTGCATGCTCTTTGCGATAAACTTCAATATACTGTTGCCATTCTTTTTCCAGTTCGGTACCCTTGTCAATAGATTCACGATAATGCTCAAGCACATCCTCTGGGATGAAGAACCATGGTTCCTGAGGCCAGCCCAATTTATCCTTAGCGCCTGCCAGTTCTTCTTCACCAGGTGGTTGGCCGTGGGCCGCGGCCGTATCCTGGCGGGTAGGCAGACCGTAGCCGATGTGGGTACGTGCTACGATGATAGATGGGCGCTCATCACCTTTAGCAGCCTGTATCGCTGAATCTATGGCCTCAACGTCATTGCCGTCTTCCACGTGTTGCACGTGCCAACCGTAAGCTTCAAAACGTTTGCCGCGGTCTTCTGTGAAAGTCACGTCCGTGCTGCCGTCAATAGATATACGATTGTCGTCGTACACATAAACAATTTTGCCCAGCTTGAGGTGCCCGGCAAACGAGGCTGCTTCTGCAGCTACGCCCTCCATCAAGTCACCATCGGTGACGATGGCATAGATGTAATGGTCAATGAGGTTATGCCCGGGCTTGTTATAACGCGCAGCCAGGTGTGCCTCGGCAATCGCCATACCCACGCCATTAGCCAGACCCTGCCCCAGTGGGCCTGTCGTTGTCTCTACACCGGCGGTGAGGCCGTACTCAGGATGTCCCGGGGTAATGCTCTCCCACTGCCGGAAGTTCTTGATAGCATCCAGTGAAACGTCGTAACCAGTGAGGTGCAACAAAGAATATAGAAGCATCGAGCCATGACCGCCTGAAAGAATGAAACGATCGCGGTTCAACCAGGTGGGGTTTTTGGGATTGTGGCGCAGGTGACGCTTCCATAACGTGTAAGCGATCGCAGCCGTGCCCATGGGCAATCCAGGGTGGCCGGAGTTGGCAGTTTGTACGGCATCTGCGGAAAGAAAACGAATAGTGTTGATGGCTTTTTCTTGTAGTTCAGGGGAAGCGGTCATGCTGGGAAACTCCAAATTAGTTCGATTTTGCAGGAATAAGACTATTGTACCGCGTGCCCACATGTCTTTTCACACGCTCACATTCTTGCTTTATGACATTGGCTTTGATAGGATACATTCCGTACCTGAACGTTTTTTCTCCCGCCAACACTTACAAAACATTATTGGAGGACCTTCTCTTGAGTGACTCAAAAAATAATAAGTCCGCTATGAACTGGTATCACGTCGGCGATAAAGATTTGCTGGAAGAAGGACGCGTTACCACCGTATATGCCAATTCGCATGCCATTTGTCTGGCGCGCACCAAAGAGGGGTACGGGGCACTAAGCAACCGCTGCCCCCATCAGGGCGGGCCATTAGGTGACGGTTTCCTTCAAAAAGGCAAAGACGGTAATGAATACGTCGTATGCCCTTGGCATGCCTACGAATATGACCCCTTCACCGGAGAGGTGCCTGGGGAATTCGACGACCCGCCAGTAACCTCTTACCCCATAGAGGTGCGCGAGGATGGCCTGTACGTTGGCCTGGAAGAAGAGCCACGCCCACGCACATTGATGGATCAGATGGTGGACACGATGATCAATTGGGGCGTCGACAGTGTCTTTGGCATGGTCGGCCACTCCAACCTGGGCGTAGCCGAAGCCATGTACAAGGCAGAGCAGGAAGGGCGCTTACGCTACTTCGGCATCCGCCACGAGGGTGCGGCCGCCTTTGCAGCCACAGGCTACGCCAAGCTAACCGGCAAACCAGCAGCCTGCTTCAGCATTGCCGGACCGGGGGCAACCAATCTCTTGACAGGTCTGTGGGATGCCAAGGTGGATCGAGTCCCGGTTTTAGCCCTGACAGGTCAGGTCAACAGCCAGGTATTGGGCCCCGGCGCATTCCAGGAGATACCCCTGGCAGAAGCCTTTGAGGCTGTAGCGGCCTGGAGCCAGACGGTGCTGCGCCCGGAGAATGCCAGCGAGTTGATGGCCCTGGCGCTCAAACATGCCATCATTAAACGCGATGTGGGTCATTTGATCTTCCCCGACGAAGTACAAACCCTGCCTGCCCGCGAGCCGGAACCGGAGCTACCCATCATCGGCCGTGTGGCAAATCCAAAGATTACTCCACCAAAAGAAGATTTGGCGGCAGCAGTGGAAATGCTGAACGAAGCCGACCGCCCCGCCATCATCGTGGGCAATGGTGGGCGGCCCTTTGCTGCCGAGATCATCAAACTGGCCGAGATGATCGACGCCCCCATCATCACCACCTTTAAGGCTAAAGGCACGATCCCCGATGACCACCCCCTGGCATGTGGCGTACTGGGGCGCTCTGGCACGCCAGTCGCCAGCGCGACCATGATGCGCTCAGACGTATTGTTGGTTTTGGGAGCCAGCTTCAGCAACCACACCAGCATCACTACCAAACGCAAACTCATCCAGGTGGATTTTGACCGTATGATGTTGGGCAAGTTCCATAAAGTTGATCTGGCAGTGTGGGGCGAGATCGGGGCTACCCTCGATCTGCTGTGTGAGCAATTGGACAGCAAAGAGAGAGTTGAGCGACGTGACTACGTGGCACGTTTGTGGATGAACTGGCGCGCCGATAAACAAAAACGAGCTGACCGCATTCCAGCCGACAAGCGCATCCCCAATGCCTTCATCATGCAGGAGTTGAACAAGGCTGCCCCAGAGAATGCCGTTATGGCGGTGGATGTTGGCAACAATGCTTATTCCTTTGGGATGTATTTCGAATCCCAACACCAAGACGTGATCATGTCCGGCTATCTGGGTTCGATCGGCTTTGCCTTTCCCGCCGCGATGGGTGCCTGGGCGGCCGCCCCTGAACGCAAGATTATTGCCGTGGCAGGCGATGGTGGTTTTGGCCAATACCTGGCCGAGTTCACAACGGCGGTTAAATACAAGATACCCATCACCTTGCTTCTGTTGAACAACTCTGAGTTAGCCAAGATCAGCCGCGAGCAGCGCGGTGGTGATTTTCACGTATGGCAGACTAGTCTGCATAACCCCAACTTCGCTGAATATGCCAAGAACTGCGGCGGCTTGGGCATCCGCGTGACCGAGCGGGATGAACTATTGCCAGCCCTAGAAAAGGCCATCGCGCATCAAGACGGGCCGAGCCTGGTCGAGGTCATCAGTGATTCCGGCCAGTTGTAGGGGTGCTAATTCATCACACTCTTAGCCATTTTGTGATTAAAGCGTGTAGAATGAATTTGTCCTTCAATTGGCCAAAAGAAATGGAGCAACCATGAATGGTGAAAAGCTGTATATCTGTGCAACTTGTTTCCAAACCAGCGCAACCCAAACCGAATGCCATGAACATGGCCTGATGATGGAATGTCAGCCAGGTGAACCCGGCAATGCTTTGCGCCAACCGGTCAAAAATGGCTATGGCGAATATTGGAACACAGCACCACGCTGGTTCCTGGAGGCAGTCGGCTGGATTGAAGCCGGGCCTTCGCTTGATTAGAAAAAAAATAAAAGGTCTGCGAATTGCAGGCCTTTTTTGATTCAATATATGGAGTTTAACTTTATACAGGCACACCCACTTCGATCTGGCCCTCATTCACGCGAGTAGGGTAAGCGGGGATATCTACGACAGCGGGGAGTGACAGCACTTTACCGTCACGCACATCAAAGTCAGCGCCGTGGCGGGGACAGGAAATACTATGGTCAGTGAGTTCACCTTCGCCAATGGGCCCATCGTCGTGGGAGCAGAGATCGCCAATAGCGAAGATCTCACCCGCGATGTTAAAGACCACAATATCATACTCATCAATTGAAACAAAAAGGCGCTCGCCATTGGGCAGTTCACCCTCTTCAGCTACAGGGACATATTCGACTTGATCTGTGGAGAGTTGCTTGTAATTGACAGACATGCCTACTCAACCAGGTCGTCGCTGGCTTCGCCTTCACCCAGGCCATAGACCCCAGCCTTGAGCACCTTGAGGGATAGCAGGGCACATTTAAGCCGCACAGGGCCAAGCTCCAGACCAAGGTTATCCATTACGTCGTCCTTGGTGATTTGTTTGACTTCCTCAACAGGTTTGCCAATCACAGACTCGACCAGCATATCTGCCGAAGCCTGAGAGATCGAGCAACCCTGCCCGTCAAACAGGGCTTCAGTGACAATGTCATTTTCGTCTACCCGCAGCGTGATCTGGATGTGATCGCCACACAAGGGGTTATCGTCTTCGTAGACAATGTCGTGGGGATTCAGAATACCGCGGTAACGCGGGTTCTGGAAACGGTCGATGATAAGTTCGCGTGAGAGGTCGTCCATGGGATTCAGACTAAGTAAGGATGTTTAATCTAACCGTAGACTTCTTTGACCTTGTACAGGCCTTCGATCAAACGGTCCACATCGCTTTCCGTATTGTACAGGTAAAAACTGGCCCGAGCAGTGGCATTGATATTAAATTTATTGTGCAAGGGCATAGCGCAGTGATGTCCGGCACGCACTGCTACGCCGGATCGATCCAATATCTCCGATACATCGTGAGGATGGACCCCCTCGAAAGTAAAGGAAGCCACTCCACCTTTCTTGTCGGCACTGGGCCCAAACAGCCACACACCCGGAACTTCTTCCAAACGCTCCAAAGCGTATTCGGTCAGTTGGGCCTCATGAGCAAAGATGGCATCCATGCCAACTTCATTTAGATAATCTACAGCAGCACCCAAACCGATGGCTTCAGCAATCGCAGGTGTGCCCGCTTCAAACTTATGAGGCAACTCATTGGCAATAAAGGAGCGTAATTCCACGCGCTTAATCATGTCACCGCCGCCGAGGAAGGGCGGCATGGCCTTCAGTAAGTCTTTCTTGCCATACAAAATACCGATACCGGTTGGCCCCAACATCTTGTGGCCGGAGAAGGCGTAAAAATCAGCATCCAAATCCTGGATGTCCACAGCAAAATGGGGCACGGACTGGGCCGCATCCACTACGGTTATTGCCCCAGCAGAATGGGCCAATTCGATGATCTCTTTAGCGGGGTTGATCGTACCCAGCACGTTAGACATATGGGCAAAGGCCACGATCTTGGGTTTCAATTCCAGCAACTTGTGATACTCCTCCATCTCCAGCAAGCCATCTTCGGTGACCGGAATGAATTCCAGGCGCAGGTCAAGCTCGGCAGCCAACATCTGCCAGGGCACGATGTTGGAGTGATGCTCCATCTCGGTAAGGACAATAACGTCCCCTTTTGTCAAGTTGGAGCGTCCCCAAGAAAAGGCCACAAGATTGATCGACTCAGTCGTATTGCGCGTATAGATGATCTCTTGAGCTGAAGCCGCATTAATGAAGTCGGCTATCCGCTGGCGAGCACCCTCATAGGCCTCCGTGGCCTCTTCTGAGAGGGCGTGTACGCCGCGATGTACATTAGCGTTCTGCAGCTCATAATAAGCCGTCATGGCATCAATCACCTGCCGCGGCTTCTGGCTGCTGGCCGTAGAGTCCAGGTAGATTAAAGGTACACCGGGCTTAACCTCCCTCTCCAAAATGGGAAAATCAGCCCGGATCTTTTCAAAGTCCAGTTTTGTGGTATCTGGGGAGGTCATGCTTTCTTGCGGGGGCGGCGCTTGGTCTTACGCGCCTGACGAATCTGTGAAGAGTCGTGCGGGGCCCACAAAACGTGATCGGGGACCATCCAACCGTCCGTGAGATAAACATTCTCTTTGAATTGGACCGCCACGATCTTGGGATCAACCTGTACAACAACGCCTTCCAGCCAGCCGCGCACACGGTCGCCTTTTTCGTTGTCGTGATCGCAGTAAATTTCCACACGATCACCTACCTGGAAGCCCCGACCACTATCGGGGGCGCTGGAAAATCGAAGTTCGGACAAGAGATGCTCCTAATCGTAGCGAACGAGGTAGGCCTAAGCTTTGCTCAGGCACTCGCCCCTACATATTGTTAATCTAATAGTTCGGCTGCGCGTGCCATTTTGTCTTCTATGGCCTGGCGGAAACGCTCGCGCACATTCTCGAAGGGGATGCGCTGCATAATGGGATCAAAGAAACCGTCCACAATCAGACGTTCAGCCAGCTTGCGCGGAATACCGCGGCTAAGCAGATAGAAAAGCTCTTCATCTTCCACTCGCCCGATAGTAGCCCCATGCGTGCAGCGCACATCGTCGGCCAAGATCTCCAGGCCGGGAATCGAGTCAGCACGGGCCTCGGTACTGAGAACGAGATTCGGATTATGCTGGTAGCCATCGGCTTTTTGAGCTCCAGGGGCCACGTAGATCATGCCCTGCCACACAGAACGGCTTTTGCCTTCCAGCGCGCCTTTGAAGAGCAAGTCGCTGTTGGTATCAGCCGCATTGTGATTTTGCTGCGTGTCATGGTCAAGGTGCTGTACGCCATCCGTAAAGTAAAAACCGGACATCCGTGCGCTTGAACCACGACCGTCGAGGTTCAATTCGGTAAAGCTTTTAGTGAGGTGGCTGCCGACACCACCAAAAATCCAATCGATATAAGAGTCGCGGCCAATGCGGGCACGTTCGTGGGTGAAGTTCCACACATTTTCGCCCCAGGATTGCAACTCAACGAAATGGAAATTGGCGTTGTCGCCAACCTTGATCTCCACGATACCGGCATGCAGGGTCTGGCCATCTTCCGTTGGGGAAGCCGCTTCATGCATGTAAGTAGCCGAGGCGTTATCCTCAATGTAGATTAACAAATGTGAGAAATGCGCCAGGCCAACGCCAGGGCCCCACAAGACGCTGTGCAATGGCTGCTCGACATGCACACCTTTGGGGACGTAAAGCAATACACCGCTATCAGCAAATGACCCAGCCAGAGCGGCGAACTTGCCTTCGTCCGGCTTGACGATCGTGCCAAGCACCTTTTCCAAGATATCGGGGTGCTTGGTAGCTGCGGTAGCCAGATCCGTAAAAATGACACCCTGCGCGGCAATCTCGTCACTCAATGTGACAGTGGTTTGTCCACCAGGGGCAATAACGATCTGCCCACCATCAGTGTGACCTTCTAAGGGTTCAAGCAATTCAGCAGGCACTTCAGGATAACTAGCATCCGCAGTTGCCAGTTGGAAATTATCCGTATCCAGGCGGCGAATATCGGTACGTCGCCAGGGTTCATCGGTAGTCTTGGGCAATTCGAGTGCTTCAAAAGCCGTCCAGGCCTGGTCTCGGTACTGAGACATCACCGCGGCTTCTTGAGAGCCGTTGGCAAAGCTGGGAAGCATTTCACGCGTGAAGCTGAACTTACCAGAAGATTTTTTTGTAGTTGCCTTGCGGCGCGTAACAACGCGTTTTTCTGCCATGTTATTTACCTGGCCTCCCTTACCCGATCGAGCCTTCCATCTGAAGCTGTATCAGACGGTTCATTTCGATGGCATATTCCATGGGCAATTCTTTGACCAGTGGCTCAATGAAGCCGGAGACCACCATTGAGTTGGCCTCATCCTCACTCAAGCCACGGCTCATCAAATAGAAGAGTTGCTCTGCGCCTACTTTGGAAACGGAGGCTTCGTGGCCCACACTGACGTCCTGATTCTCGATCTCGATATAAGGATAAGTATCCGAGCGGGATTCCTCGTCCATCAAGAGCGCGTCACACACCACATTGGATTTGCTGTTGTAAGCTTCTTCATGGATTTTCAACAAGCCACGATAAGAAGCGCGCCCACCATTTTTACTGATCGACTTGGAAACGATCTTGCTGGTAGTGTTGGGGGCAACGTGAATGATCTTGCCACCGGTATCCTGGTGCTGTGTATTGGAGGCAAAGCCCATCGAAAGGATCTCGCCGTGAGCGCCATCACCCAGCAAATAGCAGGAGGGGTACTTCATAGTCAATTTGGAACCCAGGTTGGCATCCACCCATTCCATCGTGGCATTTTCTTCAACCATAGCACGTTGGGTCACCAGGTTATACATGTTGGTCGACCAATTTTGGATGGTTGTGTAGCGGAAGCGGGCCCCTTTCTTGACCACGATCTCGATCACACCACTGTGGAAAGAGTCGGTTGTATACACGGGGGCTGTACAGCCCTCTACGTAGTGTGCTTCCGAACCCTCATCGGCAATGATCAGTGTACGTTCAAACTGACCCTGGTCTGCGTCATTGACACGGAAATAAGCCTGTAAGGGCATTTCTACTTTGACGCCCGGTGGGATATATACAAAGGACCCGCCCGACCAAACAGCGCTATTCAAGGCCGAGAACTTGTTGTCTTCGATGGGAATGATAGTACCAAAATGTTCACGGAAAAGCTCAGGGTGATCTTGAAGACCTTGCTCAATACTCTTGAAGATGACACCTTGCTCGGCAAGATGCTCCTGGATATTGTGATACACCATCTCGGATTCGTACTGGGCGCCGACACCAGCCAGGAATTTCTGTTCAGCCTCAGGGATGCCTAACTTCTCAAAGGTCAGCTTGATATTCTCAGGCACGTCATCCCAGGTCTTGCTCTCGGCCTCAGCAGGACGAGTATAGAAATAGATCTTGTCCAGGTCTAGGCTGTCGAGGTCGCCTCCCCAAGTGGGCATAGGGCGCTGCTGAAAATGTTCATAAGCTTTCAGACGGAAATCAAGCATCCATTCCGGCTCTTCCTTTTTAGCCGAAATCTGGCGCACGATCTCTTCGTCCAGGCCTTTACGTGTTTTGAAAACCGGCTTAGATTCATCGCTGAAACCATAACGGTATTCGTCAATACCCTCTAATAATGCTTCGTCAGTGTTTTCTTCAATTGGTTTAGTTTCTAAAGCCATACTCTCTCACCTTCCAACACTAAGCAACGGGCTGGCCGTATTTCTCGCGAATCCAGTCATAACCTTGCTCTTCCAATTGCAAAGCTAATTCAGGCCCGCCAGACTCCACGATGCGCCCTTCCAATAAGATGTGTACAAAATCAGGTTTGATGTGGTTCAACATGCGTTGGTAGTGGGTAATAACCAAAACACCCAGGCCCGGGCCGCGCAATGCTTCAACGCCTTCAGCCACAGTTCGCAAGGCATCAATGTCCAATCCAGAGTCAGTCTCATCCAAAATTGCGATCTGAGGGTCAAGGGTAGCAAGTTGCAGGATCTCGGCACGTTTCTTCTCGCCCCCCGAGAAACCGTCGTTCAAATAACGACCTGCAAAGGCATGATCCATACCAAGGGCATCCATTTTTTCTTTCAACAAGGTGCGGAATTCGGGGATGGGAATGCCTTTATCTTCAGGGTCGTCATCCTTGCGACGCGCGTTAAGCGCCATGCGCAAGAAGTTCGCCACTGTCACACCAGGGATGGCAACCGGATACTGGAATGCCAGGAACATACCAAGGCGAGATCGTTCATCAGGGTCAAGCTCCAATACATCTTCACCATTAAAAATGATCTCTCCACCGCTAACGTCATAGGCTGGATGCCCCATAAGGGTATATGCCAGGGTGGATTTGCCACTGCCGTTGGGGCCCATCATGGCATGTACTTCGCCCTGCTTTATGGTCAGGTCGAGACCCTTTAAAATTTCATTGTCATCCACACTGACGTGCAGATCTTTGATGACCAATTCCGACATTACTGAAAAACTCCTACGGAAAATTTTGTGTCTACATAATGACAGCCGCACTCGGCGGCTATTTGTGACAATTATAGCAGGTTCGTTTGCCTGTGTCAATATTTAAGGGAAAGTTCTAAAATATTATTCGTTTTCAGTCTGGATTGGGAACAAAGTTGGGTTCAAAAAGGGAATCAAGGCTAACATTACAGCTTGCTGGTAAAGCTGTGTTCTATCAATAACATTGCCTGTCAGCAAACCAACCGCCCCATTCTTCTGCTTCGAGTTAGATTCCCCAAATACAATGTCATCCGCTTCCCCCAATTCTTTACCCTGCCTGACTAACTCAGCCACTTGTGGCGGCAAGAAGAATGAACCGGTACGCCCTTTACCTTTTTGGGTCTGGGAAAGTATCACCACCCAGGCAAAGGCCTCCAATTCAGCACCCCTTTGTTCTACACCCCCTTCAATGCCAACCCAATACTCGGCATCGTTTTCCCATTCTCTGGCTCCCTGGGCACGGTTTACAGCACCCTGCAATGTCTCCTCGCTGGACATGGGTTGGTCACTAACACCTGATGGCACAGATACGGTTTGCGCGTCAAAACTCTTGTCAGGGAATATGGCTGCAAAGCCATTCAATGTGGCCTGAAGTTTGACCGGGTTCTGGGAAGCTAGAATGATTTTGGACATGATGGGGGGAATATTTAATACAAATCTCTAAAATATTGACAGGCTTGTAGCGCGATGATATACTCGCTTCTGCCAAATTGTACGGCATTTTTACTGCATTCTGGAGATAAATGGCAAACACCCGCGAGCAGGTGCTTGAAAACCTGCTAGAGAAAAGACGCTGCACGATCAATGATCTGGCTGAGGCGGTCAGCATCAACCCCATATCTGTGCGACACCACATCACCAAACTGGAAGCCGACGGTTTGGTCGACTCTGAAGAAGAACGTCATGGTGTTGGGCGTCCACGGCGAGTGTACTACCTCACAGAAGCCGGCCTGGAAGAATTCCCCAGCCGCTATCTGCGTCTTACGGGGGGGCTGATCGGCAGCATCAAGGATAGTTTGCCGAAAAAGACTGTGGAGAAGTTGTTTGCCGGAATCGCCAGTGAAATGGTGGCCGATCACACGGCAGAAATAGACCTCGCATCCCTAAGCCCCAATGAACGCATTCAACTCCTCAGGAAGCTATTGGCCAGCGAGGGCTTCACAGCCGAGATCAAAATGCAGGAAGACAAGGTCGTGATCAATGAGTCCACCTGCCCTTATTATCATGTGGGTCAAGAACATCCAGAAATATGTACAGTAGATGGTATGCTGATTTCTAATGTATTATCAGCACCTGCGAGCAAAACAAAATGTGTATTGGATGGCGACAATCATTGCACCTACGAGGTCGATCTGATCGCCATGGAACAAATCAACCAAATGCCGGAGTTGTAATTCATGCCTGCTGTTAGCCAAGACCCCACCAAACAAGCGATCTGGGAAGTAGAGAGTACCCATCCTGATAAACTCGAGATCCTGGACGCCAAACTACGCGAAGTCATCGATCCAGAGATCGGTTTAAATATCATCGAACTTGGCCTGGTGCGCAACGTGCGCATTGAAGAAGATGATTCTGCTCACGTGACGATGATTATGACCACGCCCTTCTGCCCTTATGCCCCTGCCTTACTGGAAATGACCAAGAACAAAACCGCCGAAGCCCTGGAACGCGATACTAGCATCCTGATGGGCACGGAGCTCTGGGATTTGTCCTACATGGAAGAAGGTGCGGGCGCGGACTGGGGAATATTTTAGTAATTGGTAATTAGGGACTAAAGATTTGGCCCTCGCGCATGCGAGGGCTTTTTTTATTCTAAGCTTGCGATATATCTTTCCACATCCGGCCTATGCATGGCATAGTGACCAAACGTGTTCCCAATGTAGAGGTTCAGCAATGAACCCGCGCGGGTCGGGTAACGGCCGTCATCGTTGAGTTGTTCTTCGTTCAACTCACCAACCTGAGCTTCCAAATGAACAAAAGAAGTATTGTATTCATCTAACACAACACCGTACGGCAGGTCTTTGTGTTGCTCAAAGATCTCGGCATTAAAGGCATCAAAATCAGGTGTGACCAGGTCTTGACCACCCGCCAACAAGCCAGCCACACGCCCCATGGCATGTTTCTCCCACCAGGCGATATGCGCCATCAAGTCCTTCACCGACCAATCTTCCTGTGGGCCGTGCCGTTGCTCCAGCTGTTCTTCGCTCAAGTCTTGCCATAAAGCAGTAAACCCTGCACGCTCTTCCCGAGCACGCGCAATAAGTTCTTGAGGGCTCATATGAGTGGTTTTTTCTTCAGCCATATAACCATAAAAACAGAAAATCCCCGCGTTGCGGGGATTTCTTAAACCTTCCAGAGGTTTGGCTTGCAATGATGATTTTTTAAAACAACCTCCGGAAGATTAGTTTTCGTTTTTAACCACTCAAGTCAAAGAAGCCCACCATCTTCATAGCCAGGTTTAGGTCTCCCTGCAATTTGAGTTTGCCTTGCATGAATGCCGCCATAGCATCCAGCTTGCCAGTGACCATATCGATATAGTCCTGTGCATCAACGGTTAGCCCAAGGGTAGGGTTTTCCATGGTGCCTTCGCTAGGTTTGCAAGCCCCGTCCTTGATCTCCACGTACCAATCACTTTGTTCGTCACCGGTGAAATGGAATTGGATACTGGCATCCACGCCTTCAGCTTTTTCAGGCACGAATGCGTCCGGCATACGATCCATGAGGTCTTTGATAGTTAGTGCCATGATCTCTCCTTGTTACATCAAATAGTATTAGATTTTATTGCAAATTCTCAAATATGCCAGCTGCGCCCATACCGCCGCCGATACACATCGTAACCATCCCGTACTTTGAGCCGCGTCGCCCCATCTCATGCAACAATTGGGTGGTCAATTTTGCGCCGGTGCAGCCCAGCGGATGGCCAAGGGCGATAGCACCGCCGTTGACATTGACGCGTTCCAGGTCCATGTTAAGTTGGCGAACCACGGCCACAGCCTGCGAGGCAAAGGCTTCGTTGAGTTCGATCAAGTCCATTTCATCCAGCGACATACCGGCGCGCTCCAGGGCTTTGGGAACTGCAGCTACAGGACCAATACCCATGATCTCTGGGGGCACACCACCCACACCATAAGACACGAAGCGGGCCATAGGTTCCAGGCCCAATTCATCGGCTTTGGCACGCGACATCATCAAAACGGCCGCAGCACCATCGTTCATGGGTGAGGCATTGCCAGCCGTGACCGTACCGCCATCTTTGAACACTGGTCGGAGTTTGGAGAGAGCTTCCAGGCTTGTGTCCGCGCGAATGCTCTCGTCCCGGTCGTGTACTACAACGCGTTTCTCTGCCCCACCGCCATTGGCTTCGACCAGCTCAACTTCAAAGGGCACGATCTCATCTGCAAAGACCTTTTCACTCCAGGCGTGTGCCGCGTATTGCTGGCTGCGCAAGGCAAACTCGTCCTGGTCGTCCCGGCTGACGTTAAATTCTTCCGAAACGTTCTCAGCGGTCAGCCCCATGTTGAGGTAAACCTCGGGATATTCAACCGCCATGGTTGCGTTAGGCTGGAACTTGATACCACGCATAGGCACCATGCTCATCGATTCGGCGCCGCCAGCCACAACCACATCGGCAAAGCCGGACATGATCTCCATAGCGCCGTGGGCGATGGTTTGCAGACCGGACGAGCAGAAGCGGTTGACCGTTTCAGCAGGCACTTCTACAGGCAAACCGGCGCGCAAGGCTGCACGGCGGCCCATGTTCAAACCCTGTTGTGCTTCAGGCATAGCGCAGCCAATGATGACATCATCGATCTGCACGGGATCCAGTTCAGGTGTGCTTTTCACCACGTCCTTGATCACTGCTGCAGCCAGATCATCCGGGCGCGTAGTAGCCAGCGTGCCACGCTTGGCCCTACCAACAGCGGTACGGCGCGCTTTGACGACGACGGGGTCATTAGCGGGGTCTCTTTTAATAGTCATAATTTTCTCCTGACATTATCAATCAATTCCGTAAAGGTTTACCAGTATTCAAAATGTGGGCAATACGCTGCTGGGTTTTCTCCTGGCCGCATAATGAGAGGAAAGTCTCACATTCCAGGTCGAGGATGTATTGTTCATCCACCCAACCCGGGCTGCTCAGTTCACCACCGGTCATCACGTAGGCCAGTTTTTCACCCACGAAGGCATCATATTCACTAATGTAGCCACCTTCCTTGAACATATAAATACCAACCCGCAAAGCAGCCAGCATATCGCGCCCGGAGGCATAGATCTTTTCTGGCATTGGGGGCACATAACCACTTTCCGCCATATACAGTGCCTCGCGCTTAGCTTCAGACAGCAAATGGTCGCGGTGCATCACCACACGATCTTTTTCGCCGAGAATTCTGAATTGACGGGCTTCTTCGGCGCTGGTAGCTACTTTGGCCTGACCCACTTGGTAAAACATTTTCTCCAGGAATGGCAACGCGTCCGTGTTCTCCGTGCGCATGGACGGATTGATAATGCGGCGCATCATCTCTTTAGTGCCTGCCCCGGCAGGGATCACGCCCGCACCAACCTCAACAAGTCCGGTGTACAGCTCGCTGTGCGCCACTACTCGGCTGCCATGCATGATCATTTCACACCCCCCACCTAAAGCCAGGCCAGCCGGAGCGATCACGACCGGTTTTGGAAAATAGCGCATGCGCTGGTGCAGGTTCTGCAAAGTGCGCACGGCATCGATCAATTGATCCCATTGCTCAGATTGTGCCCCTAGCAAGACAAGCATCAGGTTGGCTCCGGCACTGAAATTGTCGGCCTCGTTGCCGACTACTAAACCCTGAACATCTCCATCATCCTCGATCTTGTCGAGCGTCTCATCAAGCATACCGATGATGTCAGCATCCAGGGCATTCATCTTGGTGTGGAATTCCACGTTGACGATGCCATCACCCAGGTCGATCAGCGTAGCTCCTGTATTCTTGCTGATGACCTTTCCACTGTCTTTAGCAGCCTGCAAAGAAACCCTTTGGGGCAACTCTTCAAATTGCTTGTAGTCCTTCTTAGCCGGGTCATAGACAGCCGTTTTGCGGGAGCCATCATATTGGTAAAAAGTAGGTTTTCCGGCCGCCAGCATCTCCTGGACCCAATCGGCCACCACGTACCCCTCAGCTTGCATCTCTTCGGCAGCTCCAGCCACCCCAAGGGCATCCCAGGTTGCAAAAGGCCCAGATTCGTGCATGAAGCCCCATCGCACGGCATTGTCGATCAAGTCCGGTGTGTCGGCAATCTCGGGGATCACCTGGGCAGCATAAGAGAGCCCGTTGAAAGTCAATGCACGCGCTAATTGGGCGGCGCGGTCATCTCCTGCGATCAACGTTTTGATACGTTCAACTGGGTCATCGATCTTGCGTGCTTTGCCGATGGAGTCAAAGCGTGGTTTTTCACCGGGTGCTTCGTGCTCCAGGGTTTTCAGGTTGAGAGGGAGAAATTCTTTTTTCCCGTTCTGGCGCACCTGCTTGTAAAAGCCGGTTTTGTTCTTATTGCCCAGCCAGCCCTTTTCCTGCAATCCCTCAGTCAGTGAATTGGCTTTCTCGGAGTTCAAGACCTTCAGGGCAGCCGCATCGTGCGGGATGGCTTCGGCCAGGTTGCTGCGCACGTGGTTAGCCACATCGATGCCTACCAGATCAAGTAGCCGGAAAGTTGCCGTCTTGGGACGGCCCATGGCCGGGCCGGTGATGGCATCCACCTCTGGGACGGTGTAGCCATGCTCCAGGATGTAATCCAGGGCAAACGCGCCGGTTACAGAGCCAATACGGTTGGCGATAAAATTGGGCGTATCTTTACACATCACGATGCCTTTACCCAAACGCTTTTCCGCAAAGCCAGAGAGAGCTTCCAACACTTCAGCCTTGGTCTCTACTAATGGGATGACTTCAAATAACTTGAGGTAGCGCGGTGGGTTGAAAAAGTGCGTGCCCAGGAAATGAGCTTTAAATTCATCCAAGCGACCTTCTGCAATAGCCTTGATGGGGATGCCCGAGGTATTACTGCTCACGATGGTGCGTTCACCACGCATGTCATCGATGCGCGCCATCAGGTCCTGTTTGATCTTGAGGTTCTCGATGATGACCTCAATGACCCAATCGGCTTCGGCGATGACCTCAAAATCATCTTCCAGGTTGCCCACCGAGACCAGGGCGGCATGCTCTTGGGTGACAAAACTGGCCGGGCGCGACTTGAGTGCGGCGTCCAATCCCATTTGCACAATACGGTTGCGCACCACCTTATCTTTAAGCGTCAGCCCCCCTTTCTCTTCTTTTTCCATAAGTTCTCTTGGAACAATGTCCAACAGCGTAACGCGGGTACCGGCATTGGCCAGGTGGGCAGCAATGGCTGCCCCCATTGTGCCCGCTCCGATAACGACAGATTTGTTTATTGAGTAAGTCATAATTTTTCTCTTTCAAGATTAGAGACTGGTATCTACAGACTACCGAAGTTCCTTCCCACTGTAGCCCAATATCTGGCGGGCGGCGATCAGGCGGTTGATCTGGCCCGTGCCCTCGTAGATGTCGTTGATCTTGGCATCGCGGAACCATTTCTCCAGTAAGAATTCACGTGAGAAGCCCAGCGGCCCCATAATCTCCACGGCACGCTGCGTGATCTTGGTAACCACATCACCGGCGTGCAGTTTAGACATGGCAGCTTCTTTGGCATTGGGTTTCTTGTTGTCGCTCATCCATACGGCTTTGATGGTCAATAGCCAGGAGGAACGCAACATGCGCTCCATATCGATGATCTCACGCTCGATGTTGGTCAGCTTCTGGCGTGGCAATCCATAGCGGATCTCCACGCCGCGTTCTTCCAGCATAGATTTAAGCTCTTCCAGGGCCGCGCGTGCTACCCCCAAACCGGAGGCAGCCACCAGCGGGCGCGTAACGTTAAAAGTCTGCATGGCACCCTTGAAGCCCTTGGTACTCTTCTCGATTTCCGGCGAACCAAGCATATTTTCATAAGGCACGCGGCAATCTTCCAGTGTGAGCGTCACTGTATCACTGACGCGAATGCCCAATTTGTGCTCTTTTTTGGTGATGATCGCACCAGGGGTGCCTGCCTCGACCACAAAGCTGCGGATACCAGCCCGCCCTGCTTCAGGATCAAGAGTGGCCCAGACCACGATAAACCCATCCGTGTCTTCAAAGGCTTTTAAACCAGCCGTGATGAAGATCTTCTCCCCATTGAGCACCCATTCTTTGGTCTTTTCATCCAACACGGCGCGGCATTGAATAGCAGAGTTATCCGAGCCAGCTTGTGCTTCCGTGATAGCCATGGCAGTCAGGACGGGTTTGTCACCATTCAGGCGCGCCAGGAACTTCTTCTTCTGTTCGGGCGTACCCGAGGCTTCAACAGCAGCAGAACCCAGGCCGCCGCGCGGCGTGCACAGGTACATACCTGCATCCCCCCAGGAGAGCCATTCAATGCTATGGGCCATCAACTGGTAGCTCTGGCTGGCTCGTTTCTCTTTCTTCTCGCCCTTTTCGCTTGCACCGTTTCCTTCCGGCTCAGGTACAAGGGAGGCGGCACCCATTTGCTTCAAGGCGGTGTGCATGAAGCTGATGTAGTCCCAGGGGATCTCGCCTTCGTTCTCATCCAGATGGCGCGTAACCGGCCGCATCATGTTCTCGGCCACGGTCTGTACCACAGTTTCCATCTGGTCTACAGCTTTTGATTTTTCAAAACTGATCATGGTCATTCTCCTATACCATCGCCAAGCCGGTTAGCATGGCCATACTACGCCCATTGCGCATCCACAATTCCACCGGATGTTCACGGATATAACCGTGCCCACCGAGGATTTGGACCCCGCTATCGGTGACCTGCATTACCATATCAGCAGCCCCCACCTCGGCCAGATAAGCGCTCTTGTCTACTTCTTCAATGCCCTCATCCAGTTGCCAGGCAGCTTCCCATGTGAGCAAACGGTTAGCCTCGATCTCGGTGCCATTTTCGGCGATCATAAAGGCAATGGACTGCTTTTGAGCGATCATGCTGCCTAATACCTCACGATCTTTGGCATATTCGTTGGCATATTCATAGGAGGCGCGCGCCAGGCCAACAGACAAAGCCGCATTGGCTACACGCATGGAGTTGAGGATGTGTATGAAATCGTGCCCCTCTGCTCCCCCAAGACGATTGGCCTTGGGCACACGTACATTGTCGAGGTGTAGCCCGTAAAGTGGCAGGGCATGCACTCCCAGCGTCATATCCCGCTCACCCACCGTCAGGCCATCCGTACTCTTCTCTACAATGAAGCCCTGTGTCACTCCATCAAGGTTGGCATATATGATCATGGCTTCCGCATCAGCGGCATAAGGCACGTAACGTTTTTCGCCGCTAAGTACATATTCATCGCCCTCTTCCTTAGCCGTCGTGGACAATTCATTGGCATCGAAATCAAATTCGTACTCGATCAAAGCTGCTGTGCAGGGCTGCCACTCACCTTCCACGATACCGGGCAAGTAATTCTTCTTTTGCTCCTCACTGCCCACCAGCAAAATGGGGAGAGCGAACAGGCCGGGGGCCATCACCGCCAGGGCAATTGCAAGGTCACCGAAGGCCAACTCTTCCGCAGCCAGCACACTGGTCACAGCAGAACGTTCCCCGAAGCCGCCATAATCCGCAGGAACTGAAGCCTGCAAGATACCCAGTTCCCAGCCCTTTTCGATCAGGGCCTTGGGGACCTCACCTTCTTCCTCCGCATCACGGTGGGCGTCGCGCATATCTTTTTCTGCATAGCGCCGCACCACGTCGATGAGCATTTGTTGTTCTTCATTGGGTTCAAATCCATACATGAGCTTACTCCCGCAGGTTGATTAACTTGTCAAAATCGATCTCAGCATCAAGGCACTGATATAGGATGGGTACAGGCAAATCGGTCTGGCGATACTCATCCAGGTTGCTAATACCCAAATAACCGCGCTGGTACAGATATTCCACATGTGCCCCAGCCTCTTCAATCGCCAGCAGATCGTTATAGCCTTCAGTTTCCCCAAATAATTCCTGGGCTACTTGCGCAATAGTTTGAGGTTCACTCAACATCTCTATCACTTTTTCGAGCCGCTGCTGGTGTTCGGCAACAATCTCATCAATGCGTTTCCCAAGATTTTCTATGGGACGTCTGTGTCCCCCCAGAATTAGACCTACGTCACTGGCCCAGGCACGGCAGGCTTGTAAAGACTCCAGATAGTGCCCCAGACCGGTATTGAGCGTCAGGCGTTCTGGGGCCTGGTGTGGGCTGATGCCAGCCAGCACGTGATCGGCACTAAATAAGATGTCGTGCAGTTTGATACACACCATTCCCGCACAATGGCCCGGCACGTGCAAGAAGTCAAAGGGGCCAATTTGCATGCCCTCGGCTTCATAAGTGAAGTCCACTTCAACAGAATTGAACAGTGCCTTTGAGAACATGTACATCTCTTTTAGCTCTTCCACGCGTTCGGGGGATGCGCCGCTTTCCAACAAGAATTCTGTCAACCGTTGGGCAACCACCACAAGCCGTTCCTCATAATTGGTCAGGTTGCGGCGATCCAATTCGTGGATACCGACTTTGGCGTCAGTCAGTGGTTTCACATAAGCCAGGCCACCAAAATGGTCAATGTGACCGTGGGTCACGAAAATGTGAGTAAGGTCAGCCAGCCCCAAGGATTCACCTATTTCAGCACTGATGCTTTCCAAATGTTTTTCAAGGCCTTCATTAGATTGAGGGAAGTTAGACCCGGTGTCGATCAGCACACGATAATCATCTACAATCACAAGATACGAATGAACCCAAAAGCTGGGAAAAGCTTCCAAGGGCATCTGAAAAATGCGCGCTCCACCTGCACTTTCAAAACTCTTGACCTGATGCCTGGAGGCCAACACCTGTTCAACCATGCTTTAGCACTCGATCAACCCGTTTAAAAACATGTCAGCATTCTGGTCAGCGATTTGGTTTGGGTTGAGCTTGCCATTGGGCCTGTACCACATGATGGTCCAGTTGAGCTGCCCTAACAATGCCTTTACCGCCAAACCGGGATCTTCACAGGCAAAGCGCCCCTGCTCCACACCTTCTTCAATGATGTTGCGCCAAAGGGTTTCAAAGCGGTCACGCCGGGGTATGTGACGACGGCGCATTTTTGCTTCCAAGGAACGGTGTTCGAGCAGCAGCACAGAGGCCAACGCCCGGTTGTCTGCCAGGATTTCCAGGTACATGCGCATGGCCTGGCGCAATTTATCTTCGGGGGTCAGGTCTTGTTCAGTCACCGCCAGCATGTTCTCGATCAAAAGATCCAGGGCCTGATCCAGCAAATTGACCAGGATCTCCTGTTTGCTATTGACGTGATGATAGAGGCTGGCCTTCTGCAAATTGACAGCCTGGGCAATTTCGTTCATGGATGTGCCATGAAAGCCTTTTTCACCAATGATGTCGGCAGCGGCTTCCAGTATCTGTTGTTTAGTCATTGTGGTTCCCTACCGAACGGTCGGTAGATACAGTATAGGCTACTGAAAGAAGCCTGTCAAGCTGCACTCATTCGTCCTTAATTTGAACCTCATTTGTTCCTTAGCAAACTGTAGGGTAATAGGGGCTTCCACCGCGTTATCATTGCGACATGAGAGGTAGAGCGGTGGGAGCATTACTAATGTTCAGGAGTATCACAATGCAAAACCGCAATTTGAAGGCTGTCGAACGTGTCATGCAGGCAGGCCTGGCCCTCTCCGGCTTATCCGTAGCGATCCATCAAGCGGGCCTTGCCACTGGTTTTATAATGATCACCTTCACCATCTGGCTGCTTTGGGTAGGCGCCTCACACTGAGGCACTACAAAGTTCACATCAATCAGTAGCCCCTAGCTCTTGCCTGCTGCTGATAAACAGGCAAGAGCTAATTATTTAACTTTTCAATGAGGAGAGGGCAAACAATGGCGGGTACAATTTTGAAGCTAAGTATGTTGAGTGACGTTCAGAGAAAGGAAAGTTCATGATTGCTGAGGCCCAACGGATTTGATAATTATTGATTTAGTATGTTTTCCACCAGTGTTAGTCTTCGTAGGTGGAATAATTGCATTAGTTTATTTCACTCGCAAAAGGAATAATGACAGCGCGCCACAATTAGTGAGCAGCTTTGAGCATTCAGCCTTGCGTTTATATACACTCATAGGTAAAATGATGCCCGCTCGTTTACACCGGGACGTTTGGTAAGCGAGGCTTTATCAGTTCGGGGCGTGGCGCAGCCCGGTTAGCGCGCTTGCATGGGGTGCAAGAGGTCGGAGGTTCGAATCCTCTCGCCCCGACTGAGAAAAATGCACGGGTTTTTGGCCCGTGTATTTTTATTTATTATGAAGAAGGGTTCATGGAGTTTACTTCGCAACCTCCTAGCCAAATCAGCCAAGCTGATTTGGCAATGCCCTCGACTGAATCAAAACAGCCAGCATAGCTGGCTGTTGTTTCTTAATAAAGCTGACTTAAAAAGATTTAGTGGCCACGAGACGGCATAGCACCCATAATAATCCATACCAATGTAAGCAATATGATTGAAGCCCAAACAGTGCCCATAAAAACCTCAGTAACTGATAGTTACTTTATACACCTGACTAAATACAATAAAAAGGCCACCTTAGTACTAGGTGGCCTTCGAAAAACTTACAGGATTGATAGGTTGGGTATTTCTACTTTGGGGTGCCGTCGGGCAGGATAACTCCCTCAGAGGATGCAGCCGAATTAATTTGCTCATCCGTCAGAATCGCTCCAGTCATCACCGAGCCATCTAATACTGCTGCCAGAAGAGTAGCATTCGTAAAATCGACATCAATGAGATTCATTGTGTCCATAAACGCGCCGGTCAGGTCGGCATTAGTGAAACTGGCCATGGTGAAGTTGGAATCACTCAGGTCTGCACCAACCAGGTTCGCCGACTGGAAATTGGTTTCAGAGAAATTGCTCTCAACAATCGATACACCAATCAAAGTCGCATCTTCAAAATCACTACCCTGAAAATTGGAAATACTGAGGTCTGCGCCACTCAAATCTGCGCCCACAAATATCGACCCGGAGACATTTGAATCAACCAGAGTCGCTCCACGCAAATCGGCACCCGTGAAGTCCAATCCAGAAAGGTTCACGTCAGTAAAATCACAAAAAGCCAGGTTAGCTCCCGGACCAATGTCTCCGCAATCGCCAATAACAGCACCTGCCAACGCGTCGTCCATAATTGCGGTGATATCAAGGTCCAGGGTTTCTGCGATATCTTCGACTTGCTCGGCTGCCTCCTCAACTTCTTCCGCAGCAGTATCAACAGCATTGGCTGCTTGGGCAACCTCCGTAGCCAAAGCATCAGCTGTTGCTTCAAGATCATTCGTGACCACATTGGCATCCGCCCCAAAGCTCAGACAGGCAATGGAAGCCAGGAATAACATCAGGGATGGGAATAACAATGCGCGTTTGCGCGTGGGATTAACCATATCTCTCTCCTTCTAATTCCTTCTATTGGATTGTATCAGGCGTGTGTGGAGCCGTCGGGCATGATAGCCCCAACCAAACTCTTTGCGCGCTCCAGAGCGACCTCGTCGATCTTAGCGCCTTCGAGATTAGCATTCACGAAGATGGAGAAGCGCAATTTGGCGTCCGTAAAATCAGCATTCCGCATATCCGCGCTTTCCAGGTAAGCTGAATCGAGTTTGGCTCCCACGAATTTGACACTCTGTGCTAGCGCCCTCGACATATCCACACTTTCCAAGTTGGCACCGCTAAAATCAGCACCACGCAAGTCTGCTTCGCGCATATTGGTGGTATTCAGATTGGCATTGCTGAAGTTGGCATCATTCATATTTGTGCCGTTAAAAGTCGCTTCACTCAAATCTACCCCAGAGAAATTTGCGTCCAGCAAAACGGCTTTATTCAACGTTGCCTTTTGCATACCGGCCACTTTGGACATATCGGCTTCGGTGAAATCCGCCCAATGCAGAATAGCCCCCTCCATTTGTGCACCTTCAAAATCAGCCTTGTTCAAAACGGCCTCAATTAAATTTGCATTGGTCAGGTTGGCATTCTTAAAAATGGCCCCGTCCAGCAGGGTACCTTCGAGATTGGCTCCTTCTAAGGAGGCACCTTCAAAGCTAAGGGTGCTTAGATCCATACCCTTTAGGTTGACGGTCTGACCGCGGTTGAGAATTTGATTCAATTGTTCTTGGGATATATCCATAGCGCTTCCGTGTTCGTGTCTTGCGCGGTAATTATTGCATAGAAGCCACTCAAAATCAAGCGGGGGTTTTAGCGAGCAGGTTCAGTTTCGACCGGATTGGTCAAGGTGCCCAACCCTTCCACAACTACTTCTACGCTGTCACCAGCCTGTAGTGGACCTACTCCGGCAGGCGTTCCGGTAAGCAACACGTCTCCCGGCTCCAGGGTCATTACAGAGGTCACATAGGCCAGCAATTGGCGCACAGTAAAAACCATGTCACGCGTTGATGCCATCTGGCGCAGTTCATCATTGACGTGTACAGTCACCAGGGCGTCCGTAGGGTCAAAATCCGTTTCGATCCAGGGTCCCAGCGGACAAAAGCTGTCAAAGCCTTTGCCGCGTGTCCACTGCCCATCGCGCCGCTGCAAATCACGGGCGGTTACGTCATTGCCAACCGTGTAACCCAATACGAAATCGAGCGCAGCTTCAGGATCTACCCAGCGGGCGCGCTTGCCGATCACTACGGCCAGTTCTCCCTCATGCTCCACCTGCTGTGATTGGGGCGGCAAGTAGATGATGTCATTGGGCCCGACAAGTGAAGAGGGTGGTTTTAGAAAAACCAAGGGAACTTCGGGCACTTCTGCGTCGTGTTCTGCAGCATGCGCAACATAATTGCGCCCCACACAAATGATCTTGCTAGGCAAAGTTGGAGCCAGCAACTGCACTTCTTCTAACGGAATCTCAGCTTCAGTGCGACGAAATTCCTCGAAGGGCGAACCTTCGATAGGACCAACACGGTCGTCGAAAATCCAGCCATAGCGGGGGGCATCTTTTTTGTGTGTGTAACGGATGATGCGCATGCGAATTAGTTTTGTAGTTGGATAGTTTAGCAGTTTTACAGTTATCTTTGACGAAAGCCGATTTGCTGATTTAGCACTGCCCGTACCAAACCTCAAAACTAGTCAACTAAATAACTATTAACTTCCTAACTACCAACCTGAATTCTGGCATACATAGCTTCGATAGCTTCATTGGCCCCTTCAAAGCGATCTGGGAATTGCCATCTCAGCGTTTCTGCAAGAGTATAAACAACTGCGTCCACAACCACCACGCCCGTACCCAGATCAGGCTGGCTCTGGGCAGCCAACACCACATCAGCCTGCTGAGCCGACTGTAATGAGGCCGCTCCGGCAATAGTGGCAGTTTGGATACCGCGCTGGGCAGCTTCGGAAAGAGCGCGGGCAATAAATGGGGCTTGGCCGGCAACATCGATTGCCAGCAAGAGGTCCTGAGATGTTGAAGTTGAAACAATGCGAGCCAGATCATTGACGCCGTTCTGTGCGGTGGTAACGAGAAAGCCGCCCTGCTCCAACAAATTGACCAGGTTATAAGCGGCGCCACGTGCCGGGCTTTCGGGCAGAACAATGATACGACGAGCATTGCCAATGCGATTGACAAGGTCTTCTACTGCGTTAGCGTCCAGCAACCTGCGAGTTTGCTCAATGGATTGGCTGAGACGCTGCAGGGTGGCATCAACAATGCCGGGCAATGTATTGCGGTCGGCCGCTTGCGCGGGGCGCAGCAATAATTCTTTGCGCACTCGTTCTTTGATCTCGTCTTGAAGTTTGGGAAAACCAGTGTAGCCCAGCGATTGGGCAAAGCGTACAACCGTAGCCGCATCTACGTCTACTTCATGAGCAAGTTCAGTAGCGGTCATCAACGCGGCCTGGATATAAGAATCCAAAACGAAGTCGGCCAGCCTCACAAAGCTTTTCGACATCTTGGGACGCGCTTCGCGGATGCGCTCTACATACGCCATAATGAAAACAATATAGCATAATTGGATATGCGGCGCAATTAAAATTGCGTGACCTTTCTATGAAAATATTAGGAATCAGGGGTAAGAAAATAGATGGCAACACATAGGATTCAGGGTTTACTCAACCCTGTCTTAAAGTATAATTTGTCTCTCGGGCGCATAGCTCAGTTGGTTAGAGCAACCGGTTTACATCCGGTAGGTCCGCGGTTCGAGTCCGTGTGCGCCCACTTATAATAAACCCAATTTTTTGGGTTTTATTATTTAAGAGTTTCGTCAAAGAAAAAATATTCGCTTTTTCTGGATTAGGGCTTGTTATTTCCCCACCATAACGTCTGTCTCCCAACGTGCCAGACATCCAACATTATTTTTCCAATCTTATGTAGCTCGTAATGAATTCAAAAATATATTAACAATCAGTTCACTGGTGTCATCTACATTTTCAATTTCTATCCCATTATGCAGTGGTCCTAACACCGAAAAATTGATCACCATCCCCATCAAAGCCAGCCCAAGCGCCTCGGCAGATGCCAGAGGCTGAATTTGTCCGGCCTCAATCTGATGTTCAAAATAGCTAGTCAGGCGAGCCTGTGAGGAATCAGTGTTCGCTCGTATTTGGCTTAGATATGCCAGGTCTTGCTCATCACCCACCATCACCAGCCGCATAATGTCACGGTTTTCATGAGAAAACTCCAGGATCGAGTGCACCATCGAGCGCAGATCTGCCGCCACATCATCGGTTGGGTTTTGCATGATGGTGTGAACACTACCGCGCGGCGTTACATTGTTTATGAAGGCTAATAACAGGGTTTCTTTATCTCCAAAATGCCGATAGACCGTTGCCACTCCCACGTCGGCCTCAGCGGCAATCTGTTCCATTGTCGCACCGCGCAGTCCCTGGCGTGCAAACACTTGCCGTGCGGCTTCCAGGATTTTCGACTGTACGTCGACCTGGTCAACAGCCACCCCGCGCTCATCGCGTAGCAAGGCTAGAATCTCTTCTTTACTCCCCACATGACGATAAATCGAAGCGCGCGAAATATGCGCTCGTGCTTCTAACTGATGCATGGTAAACCCGTCCCCTTCTGTTACCAATAATCCCGCAGCCGCATCTAAAACCGTGTCTTTTATTTGCTTCGTTGACATCGTGCGATATGATATACTATCTGTGCGTCTCATGTCAAGCATGACCCTACGCAACATATGCACTCACGAGCTACCTCTATAAGGAATTTGAATTTGATCCCGGTGCTTGGCCAATCGATCTTATTCGCATCCAGTGGCATTTTGTCTATCGGTTCGATAATGCTGGTGATTTTGTTGTTGCTCTCGGAACGAGGCTGGCAGAATGGGCTGGCCTATATGTTGGGATATTTGAGCAGTTACAGTTTAATGGGCGTAGCCATTGTTGTTGTAGGCTACCAGGCAACTGGACTTAGTGCAGGTCAACCGGGGATTTTTGTTCCGGTGGCATTGGTTGCACTAGGGACATTGCTCCTTTGGCTTTCTTTCCGAAATTGGCGCAAGCCGGCGTCCGAGAACTATTCACAGCCAAGATTCTTTTCCATCGTCGACAAAATCACACCAGCCAAAGCTTTTGCATTTGGTGCATTGGTCACTGTGGTTAATTTCAAAAATTTGGGGCTGTTCTTATCAGCTTTGTCCATCGCTATTTTTAGCTCCCTACTGATCACCCAAAAAATCATCATCGCATTATCCGTGGCATTCGTATTTTGCTTATCAGTGATCATTCCAGTTCTAATTTGTATTTCCTTTCCCCAGCGAGCCAACAAGGTACTCAACAGCATCAAACAAACACTCGAAGAATACAGTCGCCCAATTGGTATCTGGTTACCCTTGATCTTTGGCGGCCTCTTCGTGATACGAGGGATAACATCCTTACTATGACAAATCCAAAAGAATACGTTCGATCGTTTAATGAGATTAGATCGCAAGATCTGCCCCTTGTTGGTGGAAAAGGAGCGAATTTAGGTGAGTTGACCCATGCAGGTTTTCCCGTTCCCACGGGGTTTTGCCTGACAACAGCCGCCTTTACAGATTTCATGGATGCTGCTCCAAGTTCAGCGGAATTCTATGATTTATTAGATACTGTATCTGCTCAAGACACAGAAGAGATACGCAAGGTGGGAGAACGTGTCCAGGAGGCTTTGAGCAAGGTACCCATTCCTGCTGACATTGTCACTGCAAGCAGAGATGCCTGGCACACAGCAGGAGAAAACAATGCCTATGCCGTTCGCTCGAGTGCCACTGCAGAAGATTTACCAGATGCTTCCTTTGCCGGACAACAGGATACTTACCTAAATATCATTGGGGAAGAAGCTTTATTGACTGCCATTCGTAATTGTTGGCTCTCTTTGTTTACCGACCGTGCCATTACATATCGATGTCAAAATGATTTTTCCCACCGAGAGGTGCAACTATCCGTTGTCGTGCAGAAAATGATCATGGCAGATACATCCGGCATCCTCTTCACAGCAGACCCGCTCAGCGGCCACCGGCACACTTTATCAATTGACGCCAGTTTTGGCTTAGGCGAAGCCCTGGTCAGCGGACTGGTTTCTCCAGACGCATACCAAGTAGACAAACGCAATCGCACGATCATCAATCGTCAAATTGCCGATAAGCAAATCGCCATTTTCCCTGAAAAAGATGGCGGAACCCGTCAGGAAACCCTCAGTCAAACTCAGCAAACCCAGAAGGCCCTGGACGATCAGCAGATTCTGGCTTTGGCAGATATGGGTTGCCAGATTGAAGGACACTATGGCTCGCCGCAAGATATTGAATGGTCTATCGCAGATGGCGAACTTTACCTGTTGCAAGCACGGCCCATCACTTCGCTATACCCTATTGATGGTTTGCAATCCCCGGACGAGAGCCTGCACATCTATTTCAGCATGGGTCACCAACAGAATATGACTGATCCGATGACCCCCACCAGTATTTCCAGCATGCAGTCGATAATCCCATTAGGACGTACTGAGAATGGAAACAGTACTATTTTGCGCGCCAATCAGGCACGCTTATTCATGGACTTAACTACCATACTCCGGCATCCAATCCTTCACCGGGGCCTGCTCAATGCGATCTCAACACTGGATGCGCGTGCCCCCGAGGCGCTCCGCATTGCAATGCAACGCCCCGAATTCCGTCAACCACATGGCATAGCCTTCTCTTTTTCTGCCCTCAAAAATGTTTTTCAGGTCATTTCACAAATCATGCATGCCTTATGGCGTCAGGATTACACTGACTTCTTACAAAAGACCAACCGCATAATTGCAGATTATGTCAACGAATTAGAGAAAAAAATCGATGCAGCGCCAGCGGGCCAGCCACAGGCCCAGGTCATGTGGGACGCCCTTCTTTCTGTGCATCGCCTGCTTTTTAATTGGGGCGCACAACTGATCGCCGGCGAAGCAGCCAAACGGATTTTGACGCGCCTGGCGAGCAAGCGCCTAAATCCCGAAGAAGTAGAAGCGCTTAGTCTAGGATTGAGCGGCAACTCTGTGACAGATATGAATTTGGCCTTGGGAGACCTGACCGATATTGCCCGGCAATCGCCACAATTGTGCAACTGGTTTAACCAGCTGGGAACAGATAGCCATGAATGGCTGGATCAAGCCGCCCAGCTTGATCATAGTGCCCCTTTCTTGGCAGCTCTGGACACATTTATTGCCGACTATGGTGCACGCGGGCCTTCTGAAATTGACATACTCATGCCGCGTTGGTATGAACAACCTCTGCCCTTGCTAAAAGTCATTGCGAGCAATTTACAAAAAGAAGCGGGCAGCCATCGTGCACAACATGAAAGTTTGGTGCATAGACGCGAGGAGGCTACCGCCAAGCTGTTATCAGGAACAAGCAGAGTGCGGATGCGCTTGATAAAGCGTTTGATCTATGTGATGTCGGAGGGCAGCATCTTACGCGAGCATCATAAGTTCATGGTCGTTCAGGTTTTCCGAGTAATAAAAGAGAGACTAAAAAAACTTGCCGTTCAATTGACCGATGCCCAGAAACTGGTTAAGCCAGATGATATCTGGTTCCTGACCTGGCCTGAGATAGTAGACATATGGGATGATACCGGGGAGATCGCCAAATTGATTCCTGATCGACGCACGGTTTATGAACGCAATCAAAACTTATTGCCCCCACTCGTGATTACCAGCGATGGTGAAACACCAGTGGTCAAATATCAGGTTGAAGATGCGCCAGCAGGGGCAATGGTCGGCAACCCTGTCTCACCTGGAGTGGTTGAAGGTACCGTCCGCGTTATTCACAATCCCCAGACTGAGATCCTCAACCCTGGAGAGATTTTGGTAGCCGTGTTCACTGACCCTGGCTGGACCCCACTCTTCATAAATGCCGGGGGGCTGATCATGGAAGTTGGGGGCATGATGACTCATGGTTCGGTCGTGGCCCGAGAATACGGCATACCGGCTATTGTCGGCGTTCAAGATGCCACAAATATACTAAGGGACGGGCAGCAAGTAAGCATAGACGGTAATCGCGGTATTATTGAAGTTCTATAGGGTTGTGCAACACCAATCCTACAACAATTGATTGGCCAAAGCTCTTTACTACGAGTCTAATTAACATGGTTCATAGTCCGTAATATGACAATTCCTTCCATGAAGCTGACAACCAAAGATCAAGCCATGCTAAATGGCGAGCAAGGCGCAGCCACGCAGATGGCCATGCGCATTTTGGTGACGATGGCTGAGGTTTACGGGGCTGAAGAGTTATTGGATATTAAGTCTGCCCACATAGACGGCTGCCTATATCATGGGGAGAGTGGACTGGATTTTGCTCGCAAACTGTTAGAGGGAGGCGCGAAAATCACTGTCCCCACCACCTTGAATGTGGGAGCATTAGACTTGATGCACCCAGAACATTTCCAGGGGACTGAAGAAGTCGGGGCCAATGCCAAAGAGCTTATGGAAGCCTACCAGGCTATGGGCTGCCTGCCTGTGTGGACCTGCGCCCCTTACCAGACAACCCAACGTCCGGCCCTCGGGACGCAGATCGCCTGGGCAGAGAGCAACGCCATCGTGTTTGCTAACTCAGTTTTGGGAGCACGCACCAACCGCTATGGCGATTTTATTGATATTTGTGCAGCCATCACAGGGCGTGCCCCGGCCATAGGTTTACATTTAGAAGAGAACCGGGCGGGACAAATCCTCTATCGGCTCAATGGTATCCCGGAAGATCTCTTACTTGAAGACGTGTTGTATCCAGTCTTGGGATATCTGATTGGTAGCCGCTCGGATAACAAGATACCAGTTATTGACGGTTTACTACCCGAAACCAATGAGGATCAACTCAAAGCGCTGGGGGCTGCGGGAGCTTCATCTGGAGCTGTGGCTTTATTCCATGTTGTGGGTGTTACCCCTGAAGCCGAAACATTAGAAGCTGCCTTTCAGGGCCAAGAGCCAGAAGAGATCATTGACTTAGGTGTAGATAACCTCGTATCGGAATTAGATAATCTTTCCACCACTCCCGATGGCAAGATCGAAGTGGTGGCGCTAGGCAGCCCTCACTATTCAATACAAGAATTTGAAAAGCTTTACCTGTTGATCCAACAGCACCCGCCACACCCGGACGTAGAATTCATCGTGTGTACGAACCGTTTAGTGTACGAAGCCCTAAAACAACGCGAATGGCTGGAAAAGTTAAAAGAAGCAGGCATCCAGGTCGTTGTGGATACTTGCGTGGTCGTGACACCTATTGTGCGTGCAAAATCCGGCACACTGATGACCAACTCCGGGAAATTCGCGCACTACTCGCCAGGCAACATCGGTTTGCAGGTGGTCTTCGGCAGCCTACTGGAATGCGTGCGCTCCGGGGAATTGGGCCATGTGTGGCGCGACAAAGGGCTGTGGCAGAAATGAAGTCCTATCAGGCAAAGATTTTAGTGGCAGGCGAAGCCCAGGGGCCTGTATTGGTTTTACGTGAAGCCTTGAGCTTATGGGGTGGCCTTGAACCACAAACTGGTGAAATCATCGATCAGCGTCATCCCCAACTTGAAGAAATTGTTACAGGCAGAATGCTGTTGATGCCTTTTGGTAAAGGCTCCAGCAGCGCCAGCAGTATTCTTTTGGAAGCGGTAAAAGCAGGCACGGCCCCGTCGGCCATTGTCCTGGCGGAGAGTGATGCCATTTTAGCTCTGGGGGCGGTTGTGGCTCAAGAGTTATATGGCAATGCCCCACCTATCGTGGTTTTGACTGCCGATGATTATCGGGAGATTTCCGAAATTGCTGAGGCGGAGAATATCAAATTAAACCTATCAATTGACGGAACGATAACGAGATCGGAGGAGTGAGTTATGTGTGTATGCGTAGCTCCTGCCAGGTTAAGTAATACCATCATCCTTGCCTCCGCTTTCCAGAACAACGGCACCATACGGCATGTGATGGGCTATCAAAACCGTCCTCAGAGTCAATCCGGCCCCAATGCCATGTTGCTACCCATTCCCGCTGTGCCAAACAGCGTATCCCCCAAGGACCTCATCCTTACCGAAGACTTCTCGCACATTCTCAAAGATATGGCCGCTGCCATTCACCCGCCTACGCGGGCCATGCCAAAATCTTTCCAGCCGCAAGCCGTTTCTGCTCAGGCAGTGGTATTCGAGCACGGCATTTACACAGTTGTGCTGGCACAAAATGCATCTGCTATTGCCCCAGCTTTAGATCAAGTTCCCGAAGATAAACGCCCACCCCTCAACAACGCGGTCTTTGATGCATATACTGAATGGTACCCGGATTGGGCCATTGCACTCTGTTGCTTCAACAACGCTGACCTGAAAGAGGGGCAACCCATTCTGTTGACCTTCGAGCCTCTTTACCCGGATCGGCTCTTCTGTCCTGGATTGGATTCACACACCGGTGATGTACCTGATTTGAGGGCCGCAGTGATGGTGGACCATACGTTGGTTTTGAATGCGCCCGGTATGGAAAGAGGTTATCCAGTTTCGTATCGCGATGAAATTCCAGAAGAGCTAGATAGCATCTTGCCAACCGAAGTAATTGGAAATGACTTTGGGGGTTCGCTGACGAACGGAGACTGGTGGTTTGAACTCGACCAGGTTGAACAGGGGCATTTCAACTCCCAGCGTATTACGCCCCCATTCACCTAAGCTGAGAATGCCGGTTTTTCCACAGACAAAAGATCATTAGTAAATTCACCACCAGCATATTTGCCCACTAACTCCAACACATCTTTCATAGCTGCTTCCACAGCATCTCTGCCTCCCTCATGCTGTGCCTCAATTGTGATGAGAGCAGTAGTGGTATCTTCGCGTGTGGCGCTTTCGTCACTCTGACGCCAACACCAACGACGGGCAATGACCATTTCTTTTTCATCTGCAAACACGACCTCGCCCGCTTCAGGAGCCTCAGCTTCTTTCTCAAATAAAGGCGTGAAACGCTCAGAACCATCACTTATTTTCACCGCGATCGCGCCCTGCAATTGGCGGGTATCAAAGAAAGCCACCGGCAAACGATAACGAATACTGATCAAGTTGGCGATATCAACCAATGTGTTGATGCTGGGGATATCACCTTTCTTGGTCAGGCGGCGCAGTAAGGCCTCAACCGCGCTGCGGTACTTGGTGGGATTGACCCCAAAGCCGCGAAAAGTGCTACGCCAGGCAGCCAGTGACTCCAATTTACTCAAAGGCGTATCCCCGATCTCTGTGAGTACTTTTTGTTGTTCATCCTGATACAAAGCAAGCAATTCAGGAGGAGTAGCCGCGTTGCTCATTTCTTTTGCAAGGATGACACCGCCAACGATGCCGGGATGGTTCTCAAGAACAGTTGGGTGATATTGGAAATGGATCAAGGAAGCACCTTCTTACTGATTGGTTTTGGCAGTTATTCTATGCCATAATACCGCGCATGAGCCATCTTACCGGAACCGAACGCGCTACATACGTGCGCAGCATGTTTGGGCGCATTGCCCATCGCTATGACCTGCTCAACCGCCTGATGACTATGGGGCAGGATGCCAAATGGCGCACAGAAGCCATCAAACATCTTGAATTAGATGAGGGCAATAAAGTTCTTGACCTGGGCAGTGGCACTGGTGACATTGCCTTTGAGATTGCAGAAAAGCATCCGCACAGCTTTGTGATCGCCAGCGATTTCACGCCTGAGATGATCCTGGTAGGCAAAACCCGGCCTCAAGGCACACGCATGAATTGGCTGGTGGCAGACGCCCAGAACTTACCTTTTCCCTCCAATAGCTTTGATGGGGTGGTCTCCGGCTTTCTGCTACGCAACGTCCCTGATGTCGACCGTGCTTTGCAGGAGCAGAAACGCATACTGGTGGATGGTGGACGCGTAGTTTCTCTAGATACCACCCCACCGCGTCGCAATCTTCTCAGGCCTTTCCTGAACATTCACTTCAAATACATCATCCCGACTTTAGGACGTTTGATCGCCGGGGATGCTGAAGCCTACACCTATCTGCCGGACTCCACAGCAAAGTTCAAAACAGCCGAAGATCTGGCTGAACGGTTTGTTGGGGCCGGCTTTTCAGGAGTTGGTTTCGCACGGAGGATGTTAGGGACGATTGGGATTCATTGGGGGAAAAACTAGTAAACAGTAATTAGTTATTAGGAATGAGAAATCATTGCGCCTGTTGCGAGGAGCAATGATTTCTTAAGAAAAGATTATTGCTTGCACGACTAATCCCCCTGCCAACAACAAACTGTACAGAAACGATAATTGCGCTGTCTGGCCCAATACCGGATTGAGCAACGGACCTTCCAGGCCACCTTCCAATCTGCGGTACAAACGATATCCAGCTGGGAAAGTGAACAAGGCCAATGCTGCACCTTGTAATCCAAGAAATGCCAAAGAGATGACAACACCGTATGCCAGAGCCAGCATCAAGAGGTATTCTATCTCTGCAGCACGACGCCCCCATACAACAGGGATGTTTCGACGCCCAGCTTTGCGGTCACTTTCAATATCACGGATATTATTGACCACCAGGATATTAACGATCAATGCTCCTACGCCTGCAGCCCCCAGCCAGGCAGCTACCGGTACAACTCCAGCCACCACGTAAACTGTCCCAAGCACGGCCACAAAGCCAAAAAATAGCATCACAAAGATATCGGCCAAACCATTGTAAGCAAGAGGGGACGGGCCAGCAGTGTACAGAATGCCGGCAACGATAGAAGCGATTCCAATAATCAGGATAGGCAAGCCGCCAACAAATATGAGATAAACACCAGCAAGTGCGGCAAGAACAAATGACAGTATGGCCCCTGCCCATACCTGCCTTGGGCTTAGTAAACCTGCCTGTGTAACACGCGTCGGTCCCAGTCGTTCTTCTGTGTCTGCCCCTTTGCCATAATCCACTACATCATTGACCAGATTGGTCCCTATCTGGATCATGATCGAGCCAAATAATGCCGCCAAAGCAGGCAGCCATTGGAAAACCGCGCTACTGATAGCAATGCCACAGCCTACCAAAACAGGCGAAATCGCCGCTGGGAGGGTCTTGGGCCTGATGGCCAACATCCAGCGTTGGGAAGGGGAAAGCTGTTGGGTATTTGCAGTCATGGTCACCTCTAGGAAATATTATACCGATTGAGGAAAAAAGCCAGATGTCCCTTTTGATTCGGGACAATTGACACCTTACAGGTGTCCGTGTGGGGGCTATACTAATCGACAAAGAGCAACGCCGGAGTAATTCAACCGCACAACATTTGCTCCCTATACTCTCGCTTGAAACAGTAGTTTATAACCAGCTTGCACTGCAAGCCAAAGTTTGACAAACAGCAAGCGAAGTTCAGCAAATAACGTGCATTCCAGCAACGCATTTGGACTAGCGGCCAACTAGCTCAAACCAGCTGGAAATGGTGGAAAAAAGAATTGCCTCGGCGTTTCTTTTATTTCCCAAATAGTATAATTCTACATATTGAGGAGGTTAACCTTGGACATCAATCGCTCTCTTACTTATTTTAAAGAAGACGAACAGTGGATCAATAAATTCTTGATCGGTTCAGTTCTAATGCTGATCCCCTTCGGTACCATACCAGTAATGGGCTGGCTGATTGCCATTATCCGCAATAAGCTTGAAGATGAAAATGCTGGACTACCAGACTGGGATGATATTGGTACTTATGCTGTGGACGGTCTAAAAATTATGGGGGTCTCGCTAATATGGTTTATCCCGATTTTTGCAATCATGTGTCTGCAATTCACATTAATTTTTGGCGGTATAAGCGGTGTTTCAGTTTTTGCTGAAAGCCTTGGGGAAGATGCTACTTTCAATATAATCATGGGAATTAATCTACTTAGCTATTGTTTTTACCCATTCATTTTTATTTTCAGTTTCGCCATAGGCATCTTGCATTACCCCCTCTATGGCTTATTAGCAGATGATCTTTCTTTCAATGAGGCAATCAACCCTCGTAATGCATTCAAAGTACTTCGAGCCAATCTGGGAGAATTCATAGTAATTCTAGCTGTGACGTATGGACTGAGTATGTTTTCGTTTTTTGGGTTTCTCTTATGCATCATTGGCATCATCCCACTATACGTCTACATTTACACAGTAATGGGAGACCTGATCGCCCAGGTCTACAAAAAATCCCAAGAAAATCTAGCCTTAGGAGAAGAGGCAACAGCATAAAGGAAAACACGGCAATGGATCAAAAAATGGATGTTGGTGCAGCTTTTTCTTATATCGCCAAAGACGAGGCTTGGGTCAAAAAGTTGATTATCGGATCTATATTGGTATTTACCGGGATCGGTACCATTCCAGCTCTTGGCTGGATGTTAGCCATTGTCCGCAAAGCCATCAAGGATGATTTCGATCTGCCAGAGTGGAGTAATTTTGGCACCCTGGTAATTGATGGCCTCAAATACGTCATTGCTTTCGGTGTTTACTACATTCCCATAGTAATGATTGCCATGATCGTATTCTTGCCAATGGGTTTATCTGACATACTATTTGAAGAAGCACCGGAACTGGCTTTTCCCATTCTCCTAATTTCGTTGGCATTCATGCCATTTGTGTTTGTCCTAAGCCTCATCCTTATGTTTGTGCAACCAGCCCTTACAGCAATACTGGCCGACACGGGTTCGATCTTTGAAGCCATCAATCCAATGAACATGTATAGGCTGTATAAAGCCAACTTTGGTGAGTATATTGTTGCCATGATCCTGGGGGGTTACGGTGTAACTTACTTGGCATCGTTTGGTTTTTACCTTTTCTGCGTTGGTATGTATCCCGCACAGATTTATGCATACACGGTACAAGGCCATCTCTTTGGACAGGCCTACCGGCGGGCCAAGGCAAGCCTGGAGCTTGCTGAACAGACAGCCGCTTGACCCGCCTCCTACGCGAGACTACAATTCAATATACATAGACTATTACATCCCAGGAGACTTTGATGTCTGATTTCCTTTTCCGCGGTTCGCTGGCCGACGTAGACGCCGATGTTGACGAACTCAACGCCATCGAAAGCGAACGCCAGTACCGCCGCCTCATTCTGATCCCCAGCGAAAGCACATCCCCACCAGCCGTACGCGAAGCCCTAGATTCCCCATTCCACAATATTTATGCCGAAGGCTACCCCTCCAATGAATCACGCTGGATGGAAGAAGCCGAGATCCTCGACCATGCCGCCCGGCTGGCCGATTTCCGCCGCTACTCCGACCCCCGCTATTACAAAGGCACTGAGTATGCCAACACAGTTGAGGCACTGGCGCGCCGCCGCTGTGCAGAGACCTTTGCCGCCAATGGCGTCACAGCTGATGACATCTACGTCAACGTGCAGGCGCTTTCCGGCGGTCCTGCCAACAATGCTGTCTATCATGCCCTCGTGCAGCCCGGTGACACCGTCATGGGCATGGACCTATTCTTCGGCGGGCACCTTTCACACGGTTCGCCCGTCAACCGTTCAGGCAAGTATTACAACATCGTCTCGTACTCCGTGGACCCCGACACCGAACAACTGGATTACGAAGTCATCGCCGAGCTGGCTGCCGAACACAAACCCAAAATGATCATTGCTGGTTTTTCTGCCTACCCTTGGAAAGCAGATTGGGCCAAGTTCCGCGAAATCGCCGACTCCGTCGGCGCTTATCTTTTAACGGACATTGCTCACGTGGCCGGATTAGTAGCTGGTGGAGCATATCCCTCTCCGGTTGGGCATGCACACGTGATCACCTCGACCACTCACAAAACGTTGTGCGGGCCGCGTGGTGCCATCATCATGACCACCGACCCGGTGCTGGCCCGCAAGATCGACCGCGCTGTTTTCCCAGGCGAACAGGGTGGCCCTCATGTCAACGTCTTTGCCGCCTTGTCTGTGGCCTTCAAGCTGACCCAAACTGACCAGTTCAAGCAGTTGCAAGAACAGATTATCAAAAACAGCATCGCCATGACCAAACGCCTGGAAGAACGCGGCGTGCGCGTGCCCTTTGGTGGCACCAATACGCACCTCAGCAATATCGACTGTAAAGTGGTTGAAGGTCCCGATGGCACAAAACTCTCCGGCGATATGGCAGCCCGCATCCTGGACCTGGCTGGGATCGTAACCAACCGCAACACCATCCCCGGCGATCGCTCAGCACTCAACCCCACTGGCGTGCGCATGGGTACCCCCTGGATCACCCAGCGCGGTTTCAAGGAAAAAGAGAGTGAAGCCCTGGCAGACATCATCGCCGACTTGCTCTTCGCCTGTACACCCTATCGTATGAAATCAGTGAGTCGCCTCAGCCAGCGCGCCAAGGTCGACTTCAAGGTGCTTGAAGATTGCCGCGTGCGCGTACGCGAATTGGCTACTAACGCAGGCATCGATTTTGAGCCTAGCGAACATGGCTATCCGCATTTCTTCTACATTGACGACAAACCAGAGTCAGATAGCGACCTGGCAGCATTGGACATCTACGGCGACAAAGCACGCCTGTTCCTCAATTCCGCTGTTAGCAGCGACGTAGAAGCCCTCTCAGCAGGTGAAGCTCAAGCTACCAGCCTGACCACCCCTGAGGGTGTGATCAACGGCGCCCTGGCCTGTGTGGACACTCACAAATACCGCCTGAGTGTGCCCGCCGACAAGTTCGGCCTAGTTGCCGCCTGGCTCCGCAACCTGTCTGATGGTTTTATGGTTTTGGACGATGACTTGCTCAAGAAGTCACCCGGTCCGGTGATCGTAAGTGCATCCAATGAAAAACCTGACCAAGTCGAAGGCGATGCAGTCGCGGCAGAAAAACCCTATTACCTTGGAATTGAGATCGGTAATGGCGTCGCCATTCCTGCCTTTGAATGGACAGAACCGGAAGAGGGCGAACTGAAACAAACAGCCCTGAACCAGACCCACCGCGACCTTGGCGCCAAGATGGTGCCATTCGCAGGTTGGGATATGCCGGTGTGGTACACCTCCGTAATTGAAGAGCACACAGCCGTGCGTGAAGCTGCAGGCTTGTTTGACGTCTCACACATGGGTGTTTACTTAGCCGAGGGCCCCGATGCTTTAACTTTCCTGGATAGCGTAGTTGGGCAAGATGTGAGTTCTTTAGAAGTCGGTGAAGCCAATTATGCCCATTTCCTCGATACGCAAGCCAACGTCATTGACGACCTCTATATTTACCGCTACGAGGATGAAAAATACCTGGTGGTGGTCAACGCCTCCAACGATGATAAAGACTGGGCATGGCTTAACGCTATCAAAAATGGTGAAGTACGCGTAGATGAAGCCCGCCCCTGGACAACGGCTTTTGGGCGCAACCTGACACTCAGCAACCTGCGTGATCCTAAAGCCGGTGATGCTATGCGCGTGGACATTGCCCTACAGGGTCCCAAGTCCCGCGATACTTTATTAGCACTAAAGATGGATGATGCCACCCGCAAACGCATCCTCAAGATGAAACGCAACAATGTCATCCAGGCCGAAGTAGGTGGCTTTGACCTCATCCTGGCTCGCACCGGTTATACCGGCGAAAAGATGGCTTTTGAGATCTTTGTCCACCCTGATAAATCCGTATCCTTGTGGAATGCCTTACTCAAAGCTGGTGAAGAATTTGGCTTGAAGCCCACCGGTTTAGCCGCGCGTGACTCATTACGTACCGAAGCCGGGCTGCCCCTGTACGGGCAGGAGATGGGTGGTGAGGTCAATTTGGGTGTAGCTGACGCTGGTTTCCGCACTTACGTCAAAACCTACAAACCTTGGTTTATTGGCCGCGAAGCTTTCCTCGCCAAAGAAGCCGAGCGCAAGTCACAAGTCGTACGCTTCCGCTTCCCAGAAAAAGGCACCCGTGTAGCTCACCTCGGAGACCCCGTGGTGGACAAACGCGGTAAAACGATTGGTTTTGTGACCAGTTGCGCGGTGGACCGCTTTGGCACCCTCACCGGTCTGGCCTATATCGACCTCAAATATAAAAAACCGGATACTCCCATTTACATATTCCAAAGCGCCTCTGATGAGGCAGGTAAAGCACCGGCTGAATTAGAAGTCGGGGACCGTACAACCATCCCCACTGAGGCAATCGTGCTCAAGCGATTCCCGCGCTTATAGCAGATTTTCCCAAAGAGAAACGACAGGCGGCCATTTAGGTCGCCTGTATTGATTCAGGGCGGATGTCCTCACAAATTGGGTGCGTTTGCCATTGACAAATGGTCTGACCGCCACCCATAATTAGACATAAGTAGATGAATTGAGTCCATTTCTGATTCCAGGAGAGCTATATGCAAACCTTGTGGGAACACCGTTTTGCAGGTCGGGTCAATGCTATGACCAGTTCAGCGATTCGCGAGATACTTAAACTGACCGCCAAGCCCGACATTATTTCCTTTGCCGGAGGGCTACCATCCCCAGACGTATTTCCTGTAGAAGAGTTCCAGAAAGCTTGTGACCTTGTGCTCAGCGAGACCGGCAAGCAAGCGCTGCAATATGCCACAACAGAAGGTTATTTACCATTACGCGAAATGGTAGCGCGCCACACCAGCCGCTATGGCATCAAAGTATCCCCTGACAACATCGTGATCACCAGCGGCTCTCAGCAGGCCCTTGATTTAATCGGCAAGATTTTCATCAATCCCGGCGATCGTATCCTGGTGGAAGAACCTACCTACCTGGGGGCTTTACAGGCCTGGAACGGCTACGGAGCGCAGTATGTGACTGTACCGACAGATGATGATGGCATGCGCCTGGATGAGTTGGAAAAAGCCTTACGTATTGGTCCCAAGTTCATTTACGTCTTGCCCAACTTCCAAAACCCCACTGGCCGCACCATGAGCCTGGAACGCCGTCACAAATTGGTTGAACTAGCCGATCATTACGGCGTGCCTATCGTTGAAGATGACCCCTATGGCCAGTTACGCTATGATGGTGAACACCTGCCGCCAGTTGTCGTGTTGGACGCCAAGTTCCACGAAAATGGCGAAGAACACTATACCGGCAATGTTCTTTACACCAGCACCTTTTCAAAGACATTGGCGCCTGGCTTGCGCCTGGCCTGGCTAATCGCCCCTCCAGCCGTGCTTGAACGCTTTGTGCATGCTAAACAAGGCTCCGACTTACATACATCGTCATTCAACCAGATGGTGGCTTACGAGGTCGCCCGCGGCGGTTTCCTGGATAAGCATATCAAGACCATTCGGGAAACTTACAAGACTCGCCGCGACCTGATGCTCAAAGGAGCTGATGAGCATTTACCCGCTGGCGTAGAGTGGACGCGGCCGGAAGGTGGTTTATTCTTGTGGGTCACACTGCCGGAACATTGCGATTGCAAAGAGGTCTTAGAAGACGCAGTAGAGCAGAAGGTCGCTTTTGTCCCCGGCAACCCCTTCTATCCCTTAGGTGGCGGAGAAAACACTTTCCGCCTCAATTTCTCCAATGCCAGTCACGAACAATTGGAAACCGGCATGCAACGTCTCGGTCAGGTGCTGCAAAAACACGTAGGTCAATTAGAAAAAGCATAATTAAGGCAAAAACGGCGGAGCGAGTGCTCCGCCGTTTTGATTCTTTTTATACGCTTTACTTTACCTCAAGCAACTCCACCTGGAAGACGAGCGTGGAACCCCCAGGGATAGGCCCGTAGTCGGATGCCCCGTAGCCCAGGTCGGAGGGGATGACTAACAAGCGTGTTCCGCCAGCTTGCATAGTGGCCACACCCTCATCCCATCCCGGTATCACCCCACCGGTACCCAACACAAATTCAAAAGGTGTGCCTCGATCAACGGAGGAGTCGAACTTCTCGCCATTCGTAAACCAGCCTGTGTAATGTACACTGACGGTCTGGCCCGGTTGAGGGTTTGCGCCGTTGCCGGTTTCAAAATCCAGATACTGTAAACCGGATGCGGTAGTCGCGAGATCGCTGGGGTTGTATTCAGGTAAATTGCCTGCCACGGATGCTGTACTCCCTGTGTTTAAGTTATTATAAATAGTGAAACCAAGCCACAAAATGACAGCCACGATGACAGCAATGGCTAAATAGCGGATGGTCTGGTTTTGTTGTTCTTGTTTGCGTCGGCTTCTGCGAGCCATATTACCTCCAGGTGAATAGAAATATTATTGTTGCCAGACTGAAAAATCTTTGAGGATCGAACCCCCAATAAATTCCATGAGCAGAGAATTATCAGGGATGATGGCATGATCAAGGGGCAAGAACCATTCCAACAAGGCCAATAAACGCTTGACCTCAATATGTTCCGGCTTACCAAAACTAACTTGCCGCAAGAGGGGTTCCGCTAAAGGTTTTAGGGCGGCCAGTTCATAAACTAAAGCCGAATTGAACATCACATCCGCATTATCCTGATAAGGGAAGATATAGTTGCTTTCCCCACGCCGCACTGATTCCCAACGCTGGATCGTGTCTGAAGGCGAGTAGCCACGTTCACGCGCATCGCGCACAATACGCCGGATAAGCCGTGTATCCGTGGTGGACACACGATTGTGCCGGTCGAGGTTGAGCTGGGTCAGTGCCGAAAGGTAAACGCGGAAGGTTTTTTCTGCAGGGATAGAAGGCAATAATTCAGGGTTTAGGCCATGAATGCCTTCAATGATGATCACCTGGTCGGAGGCAAGCTGGACTTTCTCACCCTCCTCACTGATTCCCGTCAGGAAATTGTAATGGGGCAACTGGGTTTCTTCCCCGGCGATTAGCTTGACAACATCCTGATTCAGGCGCTCACGATCAATAGCGTCGATGTGTTCAAAGTCAAATTCGCCGTCTTCGTCTTTGGGGGTCTTGGTGCGGTCGACAAAGAACTTATCCAATTCAAGTGCAAAAGGATACAAACCATGTGCCAGTAATTGCACAGAAAGTCGCTTGGAAAAGGTGGTCTTCCCTGATGATGATGGCCCTGCTACCAACACGATGCGCACGTCATCGCGGTTAGCGATCTCAGTAGCTATAGAGGCCACACGCTGCTCGTGTAAAGCCTCCGACATCAATACGATCTCGCGGATACGCCCGGACACGATGGCATCATTGAGCGAACCGACACTAGAGATCCCAAGCAGATCCAACCAATCACCATATCGCCGGAAGGTTTCCAGCAGCTTGGGCACAGTCCGCACCGGAGAGAGTTCCAGGGGCTTGGATTGTCGCGGGAAGCGCAATACGAAACCGCCTCCTGCCAATACAAGGTCGAAGAGCTTGAGATATCCACTCGAAGGCACCATGTAACCATGATGGTAGTCCCGGAAGCCACCCAGGTCATACAAGACCAGGTAATCCTTTTTGCGGTGCTTCAATAGCCGGACCTTGTCGTCCATATTGTGTTCGGTAAAGAAATCGATGCCTTCCTCTATAGGCACTTCAGTGCGCTCGAAGGGTGTGTCAGCATCAATGATTTCTTGCATGCGCGCTTTTAGCATTACCAGTTCGTCTTCGGTCAAAGGATCGCGCCCTTCTACATGACAGAAATAACCACCCGAAAACACAGAATGATCCACCAACAATTTGGCTTTCTTGAAGGTCTTGGCAAATGCAGCCTCAAGCAAAAAGGTCAATGAGCGGCGATAGATGCGCGTACCATCACTCGTATCGGTCGCTACCGGCACGACATTCGATTCAATATCAACTGGAAAGGTCAACTCCCGTAAAGCGCTATTTACGATTGCGCCCACGATTAAGGGCTGGTCTGCCTCCTGGATCAAGGCCAGGCAATCTCCAATCGCCGCGCCACGCGGGGCACGCAAGCTGCGCCCATCGGGCAAATGAATCTCGACTTCTTTGCTGGCATCGACGAATTGAATATCTTTATTTTTGCTCATTAATTTTTTAGAAACCTCTTCTCCAAATGGGGGCAGGTATTTTAGCAGGTTTTACAGTTCGTTTACACCCATCTAAAGCCCAGAAAACTTGTGCCCCTTATCCTCGTAGCATGACACAACTAACGCGCAATGATTTCCTCAAACTTTCCGGCCTGGCTGCCGCTATGACGGCACTTTCCGCCTGCCAACCACTGTTTGGTGATAGCGGTCCTTCCGGGGCGGTGATGCGTGAAGCACAGGTACTTGGTTCCCCACTGTCCGGTAGCCCAGACGAGGATTGGGTACTAATGTGTACTTTGCATCGCATCAGCTTCGGCCCCACCCCAAACGAAGTTGAGCGCGCTCGTGAGATCGGAATTGAAAACTATATTGATGAACAACTAAACCCGGAGCGTGTTGAAGAAACTGATCTACCGACCGACATCCTCAACAGCCTGACACTACTTGGCATGAACCCCCAGGAATTGTTTGAGCTGGAGATGCGCGGTCGCATCATCGGTGAGCTCACCGCCAATGCCCTGCTACGCTGTGCCTACTCCAAGCGGCAGCTCAATGAACTGATGGTCGACTTCTGGACCAACCACTTCAACATCCACGCCGCCGGAAACCCCGAAGGAGTTCTTAAGGTGCGTGACGACCTTGAAGTCATTCGCCCCAATGCATTGGGCAATTTTGGCGATCTACTACACGCATCTGCCACCAGTCCGGCCATGTTGACCTATCTAGATAATGCCTCCAACACCAAAAACGGCCCCAACGAGAACTATGCCCGTGAGCTTTTAGAACTGCACACAATGGGAGTCGATGGTGGCTACACGCAATTAGACGTAGAAGAGGTGGCACGCGCCTTTACAGGCTGGAGTGTGGTCGGCCCTCGCCGTCGCCTTTTCGCCGATGGCACGCCGGGCGATTTTGTATTTCAAGCTAACTTACATGACGAAGGTGAAAAGCTGGTATTAGGCAAGACGATCACCAGTAGCGGCATCGAAGAAGGTCAGGCGATTATCGACCTGCTGGTTGACCACCCCTCCACCGCCGAATACATCAGCACCAAACTCGTGCGCCGATTCGTGGCCGATGAACCGCCAAGGTCTCTCATCACTCGTGCCGCTGAGACGTTTACGAACACAAGCGGTGACATTCCTCAGGTCATGAGCACCATTCTGCACTCCGATGAGTTCAAAGCTTCCTTGGGGCAAAAGGTCAAACGCCCCCTGGAGATATTCGTATCGGCACTGCGTCTGACCAATGCCTCGATCCAATTCCCCAACCGCTCACTGGCCCCTCATCTGACATTCATGGGCCAGCCCCTCTATCGTTGGGAAACCCCGGATGGCTACCCTGACACTGCTGATGCCTGGCTGGGCACCTCAGGAACGTTGTCGCGCTGGAACTATGTTTTGGCCTTAGCCTTCAACACGATGCCTGGTGTAGAGATTAATTGGGAAGCATTGGTTGAAGATACTACAACCCACGAGGAGATCATCGACCAACTCGGTTATCGTTTTATCGGTCAGACCCTACCAGAAGAAGCACGTCAGATCGTATTGGATTTCGCAGGGCAAATTGATGAAGAGTTCCTCTTGCCTGGCATCGGGGCGTTGATACTTTCGTCACCATATTTCCAAATGCGTTGAGATTACACAGGAGAACAATTTATGAAACCCAATTTATCGCGCAAAGACTTTTTATCATTAGCCGGTTCATCAGCCGCTGCCTGGACCGTCTCTCCGTTACTCTCCGAGAATTACCTCCCACGGCTGACATTTTTCTCTCCTCCCGGGCAGGAGCCGCAGGGTGACGTATTGGTAGTCGTTTTCCAGCGCGGTGGCATGGATGCCCTCAATGCGGTTATTCCCCACTTTGAAGAAGAGTATTATCGCAAGCGCTCTTCCCTCGCCATTGCTGAGCCTAACAGCGGCGATGACAACAGCGGTATTGACTTGGATGGGCAGTTCGGATTGCATCCATCCTTACGACCATTGAAGGACCTATGGGATGCCCAGTCACTTGCCATTGTGCATGCTGTTGGTTCCCCTGACCCCACCCATTCCCATTTTGATGCCATGGACTTCATGGAGCGCGGTACACCCGGGGAGAAATCTATTTCTACCGGTTGGTTGGCGCGCCACTTACAAACCGTCGCCTGGGAAAATGAGTCGCCTTTCCGCGCCGTGGGTATCGGCAATATGCTGCAATCATCACTACGCGGCCCGGTTTCTGCTACATCCATGCGCTCTATCGCCGAATTCCATCTAGGTGGCAGCACGGATTCGGCTGAACTGCTCAAATTCCAGGCTGCCGTTGCAGAGATGTACGGGCAAGGCAGCATGCTAGACCCGGTTGCTAATCTCACATTAGATGCTACCGGTACCCTCACACAAGTCATTGATGCTAACTACACTCCCAATGGAGGCGCAGAATACCCTCAAAGCCAGTTCGGGCAGGCTCTGCTGCAGGTGGCCCAGCTTATCAAGGCTGAAGTTGGTTTGGAAGTGGCTGCGGTAGACATCGGTGGTTGGGACACCCATGCCACTCAAGGAGCCTTGGACGGGGCCATGCCGGATTTACTGAGTGATTTTGCCAACAGTATGGCCGCTTTTTATGCCGACCTGGGCGACCTCACCAAGCGTGTCATAGTCGTATCCATGTCGGAGTTTGGACGCCGCTTGGAGGAAAATGCCTCAGGCGGCACCGACCATGGGCATGGCGGTGTGATGTTCGTGATGGGCAACAACGTCAATGGCGGTAAGGTATACGGCAACTGGCCCGGCCTGGCTCCCGAAAATCTCTACGGTCCCGGCGACCTGCAGATCACCACAGATTTCCGTGACGTACTCGGCGAGATCGTACAAACTCGTCTGAAGAACGACAAATTGTCTGAGGTCTTCCCGGGCTACACGGACTATAAGAACCTGGGAATCCTGAAAACCTGAGACAGTGTCCTTTTTTCACTTTGAATGAGCAGTCCTAGGACTGCTCATTTTCTTTTTCGGGAACATTTTTTATCTATCCAGCGTTATGGCTGCAACGCCAAATACATTTTTGAGGAGATGAAAAATGACCCCAAAACTCACTCGCAACTTGCTTATCGCCGCTTTGGTTTTCGGCATTGTGGCATCTGCCTGTGGTGGTGCAGCAGCTACCGCTGAACCGCCAGTGGAGGCAAACGTACAAGAAGAGCCACGCTACATCGTTGAAGAGCCCGCTGCCGAAGAGCCAATGGAAGCGGAGGAAGAGTATTATGCTCCCCTGCCTTCAGCAACCCAAGCAGTCGGCCTGGATATTCCCAATGACGCTCCCTATCAGGATAACTTCTTTGATAACTATGGCGTCAATCCCTTCCTTGACACAGAAGACGATCGCCTGTCCACCTTTGCCCTGGATGTCGATACCGGCTCATATACCATTGCCCGCCGCTATTTGAGCGATGGCTACCTGCCAGACAATGACAGTGTCCGCGTAGAGGAATTCATCAACTACTTTGAACAGGGCTACGACTTTCCACCTGAAGGTCAGGCTTTTGCCATCCATATGGACGGTGGAGCAGCGCCCTTCACAGAAAGCATTAATTACCAGATGCTGCGCGTCGGTATCCAGGGTTATAGTGTTTTGCCGTCCGAACGCAAAGACGTCAACTTAACTTTCGTGATCGATGTATCTGGCTCCATGGATTTGGAAAACCGCCTGGAACTGGTCAAAGATGCTCTAGAACTTTTGGTTGAGCAATTGCGCCCCTCGGATATCGTCAGTATCGTGGTTTATGGCAGTCAAGCCCGCGTTGTTCTGGAGCCTACAAGTGGCGCCGAAGCTGGCACTATCCTATCGGCTATCAACCGCTTGCAACCAGAAGGCTCAACCAATGCTGAAGCCGGCTTGCAATTGGGCTATGAGATGAACCTGAGAGGCTTCAATGCCGAAGGCATCAACCGCGTGATATTGTGCTCTGATGGAGTTGCCAATGTGGGCAATACCGGTGCTGGAAGCATCTGGGAAACCATCGAAGCCCGAGCCAGCGAAGGCATCACCCTCACCACAGTTGGCTTCGGCATGGGCAACTACAACGACGTGCTTATGGAACAGCTTGCCGACAATGGCGACGGCCATTACGCCTATGTAGACACCCTGAATGAGGCCGAACGGCTATTCGAAGATAACCTGACGAGCACCCTACAAGTCATTGCCATGGATGCCAAAGTACAGGTTGATTTCAACCCGGCCGTGGTTTCCCGCTACCGCCTTGTAGGTTTTGAGAACCGTGCCATTGCCGATGAAGACTTCCGCGACGACACTGTAGATGCTGGGGAAGTTGGGGCTGGACACAGCGTCACCGCCCTCTATGAGATCAAACTGCATCCAGAAGCTGTTGGCGAAGTCGCTACTGTGTACCTGCGCTGGCAAGACCCTGATACTCGCGAAGTCATTGAGTTAGGCGAGATTTTCTTCAGTCAGGATCTGGCAGACAACTTTGCTGAAACTAGCCCATACTTCCAGTGGACAGTGCTGGTAGCCGAGTTCGCCGAGGTGCTGCGCGAAAGTTACTGGGCCCAAAGCAGCAGCATGGCTGCCATCATGGAAGAAAGCCAGCGTGTCAGCCGCCTGCTGGATTTGAACCCAGATGTCCTCGAATTCGTAAGTTTAGTGGAAGTTGCAAACCGACTCGTATCAGCGCAATAAGTGTGTTCTTGACTAATTTGCAGGGGCTGGTTGGCGAGGCTTTGCATCGCATAAACCAGCCCCTGCGATTCGTTTTCATAAATGTCTCATCCCACATCGTTATAATTTCCTTAAATACAGATCAGGGAGTACATCTTGAAACGTTCATATCTCATCGCCATAGCAATTATGCTGTTTGCCTGCACATTCTCTACGACAGGGCAATCAGTTACATCCCAGCCTGACCCCACAGATTCCCCACAAGAGGAAACCAGTGTTCCCACTGAAATCCCTATATTGCCAACTCCGGCCAGTGCGGAAGCAGGCGATGCCGGTCTTGGTGATCCTTATTTTCCAGAACTGGGCAACAGCGGTTACGATGTGCAACATTACACGCTTGAGATCAGTGTAGATATGGAAGCAGAAGAAATCGAGGCTACGGTAGGCATTCTGGCAACTGCCTCACAGGACCTATCAAGTTTTAACCTCGATTTCCTGGGATTTGACATTACGAGCATCACTATTAATGGCGAAGAAGCCAGCTTTGAACGCGCCGGAGGAGAACTGACCGTTTTCCTTCCACTACCCATACCTCTTGGTGGTGAATTCCTCACAAACATTGCATACAGTGGCACCCCAGGAGAAGGGGTTAGTGCAGGGCCGCAATATTCAGTGGGTTGGGATTTTTACCGAGACGGCGTTTTTGTAGCGGGCGAACCCTCTGGGTCTGCTGGTTGGTTCCCGCTTAATGAGCACCCTCTGGATAAAGCCACCTATTCCTTCGCCATCACTGTCCAGAAACCCTTTGAAGCGGCCGCCAATGGTGAACTGCAAGAGGTCATCGAAAACGAGGATGGTAGCCGCACGTATTTATGGGAACACGATTTCCCAATGGCAAATTATCTAGTGACTATTGGAGTGGCCGATTTTGATATAGAAGCAGAAACAGGTCCCAATGGTTTGCCTGTGCGCAATTACTTTCATCACGAGGTTTCCGATGCAGTGCGCAATGACTTCGATAACCAGGTTGAGATGATCGAATTCTTTGAATCAATTTTCGGGCCTTATCCCTTTGAAGCCTATGGCGTGATCGTGCATGACCTGGATTTTGGCTTCGCATTGGAAACCCAAACCCTTTCGGTCTTCGGCACCGGCTTTACCAATGAAACCGTAGTCTCTCACGAATTGGCCCACCAGTGGTTCGGCAATTCAGTGACCCTCTCGAATTGGCAAGACATCTGGCTGAACGAGGGATTTGCCACCTATTCCAGTATCCTTTGGGCCGAGAATGCCTATGGCAGCCAGGCTGCAAACAATGAAATCACTGCCATGTATGAAGGTATGGCCCCCGGGGAACCTTTCCAATCGGTATCGCCATCAGGCCTCAGCCGCTTTCTTAGGGATATTGATGCAAACGACCCATTATCAGTTGAGCAGGCAGAACAAGCTATAGACGCAATTTTCCAGAATCAGATCGAAGAGACTGAGATCGGTGAACTGAAAAGTCAGATCCCAGAAGATGGTATTAGCAACAGAGACTTCCGTGACCTTATCGACGGTTTGAACTTCAATCAGATCATCGTGACGTCATCCAGTCTCAGTGCTTTTGCCAATGCGGTTGGCGACGAAAGTTCGAATTTCACTGAGCCCAGGATTTTCCCACCTCCGGGCGATCCCAGTGCCGATAACCTTTTTAGCGGAAGCGTTTACCAACGCGGGGCACTTACATTACATGCCTTACGGCTTGAAATAGGCGACGAGGCTTTTTTCGAAATCCTGAGAACCTACGCTGACCGCTTCAAGTACAGCAATGCCTCAACCGAAGATTTCATATCCCTGGCCGAGGAGATCAGCGGGCAAGAGCTATCCGATTTCTTTGATGGCTGGCTCTATGAGGAGGATATCCCTGACATTCCTCAAATGGACTTGTTCCGAGAAGACTACGCCGTTGGCGGTAATTGAGGAAACCCAAGATGGATAATTTTTTCTTGAAGCAGCAGTTAAAGGACAATGCTAAACGCATCACTGCTCTTGTTCAAGGTGTTTCACAGGAAGAATCACAGTGGAAACCCGATTCGGAAAACTGGTCTATCCTTGAGGTGGTCAACCACCTCTACGATGAGGAAATGCATGACTTCCGTGTGCGCCTTGATTGCATTTTGCATCACCCGGACAAGCCTTGGCCTGCCATCGATCCACAAGGCTGGGTCACAGAACGTAAATACAACGAGCGCGATCTGACCAAGTCGCTGGAGAATTTCCTCGACGAACGTAGGAAGTCACTGGATTGGCTGGAGGCACTCGGTGAACCAGATTGGGATACGCTATACAAATCCGAATTCGGTGAGATGAAAGCCGGAGACATGTTCAGCGCATGGGTGACACACGACCAACTGCATATGCGACAACTGGTCGAACTGCATAGGAAGCTGACCGAAGAAAAAACACAGCCGTACGACATGGGCTACGCAGGAGATTGGTAAGCAAAACGGGAGCCAGTTGGCTCCCGTTTTTTTGTATTCATAAATCGCTTTGGCTAACTCTTTTCGCCAGCCTTACGGGTGTTCCCCGGCCACTCACAACACAACACCAGGTTACGGGCCGCGTTGACTTCATCCAACCGGCCAAAGGGGGTGTTATGTGGGGCTTCGTGAAGAATGTCAGGATCTTCTTTAGCCTCTTTGGCAATCTGCAGCATCGCATCCACAAAGGCATCCAGGGTTTCCTTGGTCTCCGTTTCCGTCGGCTCAATCATCAAGGCTTCCCTGACGATCAAAGGGAAGTAGTTCGTCGGGGGATGGAAACCAAAGTCCATCAATCGCTTGGACACATCCAGTGCGTGAATATCGCCCAAACGGCCTTCAACCACAAACTCATGCATACAGGTACGGTCATAAGGCAAGACATAGGTGCCTTTAATCAACTCTTTGAGGTAATTGGCATTGAGCACGGCGTATTCTGAAACTTTGCGAAGTCCCGGACCACCATTCATCAAAATGTAAGTAAAGGCACGCACGTGCATACCAAAGTGACCATGAAAAGCCTTGAGGCGTCCCATGGTCTTTTCCGGGGTAACCAGGCCAAAGACCGGCATATCATCTTCAGCTTCAGCCTCCTCAACCACTTCCACGATGGGGCCAGGCAGGAAATCAACCAGATGCTCGGCCACACCAACAGGCCCAGAACCAGGTCCACCCCCACCATGCGGTGTGGTAAAGGTCTTGTGTAGGTTGTAATGCAGGATGTCGAAGCCCAGGTCGCCGGGGCGCGCGATGCCAAGCAGAGCATTCATGTTGGCGCCATCGCCATACACCAGGCCGCCAGCTTCGTGCACCAGGTCAACCACCTCAAGCACATGTTCTTCAAACAAGCCAAGGGTGTTGGGGTTGGTGAACATCAGGCCGGCTAGGGTCTCATCGCACTCTGAGCGCAAGGCTTCCAGGTCAACGTTACCGCGTTCATCTGACGGCAGTTCAACTACTTCATAGCCGCTCATGGATGATGTGGCTGGGTTGGTGCCATGAGCAGAATCGGGGATCAGGATCTTCTTGCGCTTGGTGTCGCCACGGTCATCATGATAAGCCTTGACGATCAACACACCGGCCAATTCCCCCTGCGCACCGGCTGCAGGTTGCAAAGTAACTCCCGCAAAACCGCCGATTTCAGCCAGCCAATCCTGCAAGAGATACATGAGCATCAAACTGCCCTGTACTGTTTCTTCGGGCTGCAAAGGGTGTACCTGTGTGAAGCCGGGCAACCTTGAGGTGTCTTCGTTAATCACCGGGTTGTACTTCATCGTACAGGAACCCAGCGGGTAAAAACCGGTTTGAATTGAGTGATTTAGTTGTGACAGCCGCGTGAAGTGGCGAATGACTTCCAGCTCCGGTACTTCCGGCAAGGGCAAATCATCGCGCAGCATATCTTTGGGCAAGTCACTAGTCGGCACATCTGGCTCAGGGAAACGCACAGCCCTGCGGCCAGGTGAGGAAATATCGTAAATCAGGGGCTCGATCATTTCTGCACCTCCGCCAGGGCTTCTATCAGGCGATCTATATCTTCTCGGGAGTTCATTTCAGTAAAGGCCAGCAATAGAGCATTTTCGTGTTGGGAACGCATTGTGCTCACATCCAGGCCACCCAAAATACCGTTCTCAAGCAAGTGTTCGTTGATCTCAGCGGCAGGCTTGGGCGTATTGAGCATGAACTCGTTGAAGAAGGGCTGATCGGACCACAAGCTGTATCCGGGTAAGGCAGCCAGTTTCTCGGCAGCATAATGCGCTTTGTGATAGCTCAACTCGGCAGCTTCACGCAAGCCCTGCTTGCCAACCAGGCTAATATAAACTGTGGCAGCTAAAGCGATCAAAGCCACGTTCGTGCAGATGTTGGACATTGCTTTCTCACGGCGAATGTGCTGCTCACGCGTGCTCAAGGTCAGCACGTAGCCGCGCTGGCCACGCGTATCGGTGGTTTCACCCACGATGCGTCCGGCCAGACTGCGTACGTACTTGTCCTTGGTCGCCAAAATACCCAGATACGGCCCACCATAAGACAGAGGCACACCCAGGGGCTGACCCTCGCCGGTCACAATATCAGCTCCGAATTCGCCGGGGGGTTTCAACAGACCCAACGCCATGGGATTGACCGAGACGGACAGTAAAGCCCCTGCCTCATGTACGGCTTCGGCCAGTTTTGTAAAGTCATATACCCGGCCATAGAAATCAGGGTACTGCACCATCACAAGCGCAGTATCATCATCCAGCATCTCGATCATGGCTTCAGGCCCTGCTTCGGGATCCAGGTCATCGCCCGTCACCTCCACTTCTGTGCCCATATCATAGGTGCAAATGGTCTCACGGTAGTGGGGATGTAATCCGGGGGAAATGATAACTTTATTGCGTTTGCCGCGCGTAATAGCCTGAGACATGTTCACAGCTTCAGCAGCAGCAGTTGCTCCATCGTAATGTGAGGCGTTGGAGGCATCCATACCCGTGATGGCAGATATCATGCTCTGATACTCGAAAATGGCTTGCAGAGTACCCTGGGAAACCTCAGGTTGGTAAGGGGTGTAAGCCGTGTAGTATTCACCTCTTCTCAGGATCGAGTCAACTACAGCAGGAACGTAGTGGTTGTACGCACCTGCACCAAGGAAGCTGGGCATCTCACCCACGGTTACGTTCGCAGAAGCGATCTCTTGAAGGTCCTCGAGAGCTTCCATCTCGGTAAGCGCGGCCGGAAGATCAAGTTCGGGGAAGCGGTACTGCTCGGGAACAGCCTCGAACAGCTCCTCCATGGTCTTGACCCCGATCGTACGCAGCATGGCTTGTGTATCAGTTTCGGAATGAGGTACGAACATCAGGCGTCAGCCTCTTGGGTTTTAGCCTCATAGGCAGCCGAGTCCAACAATGCCTCAACTTCAGCGGCATCAGCGATCTCGATCTTGACAACCCAGCCTGCGCCATAAGGATCACTGTTAATCACCTCAGGTGCGTCTTGCAAGGCCTCGTTGATCTCAGTTACTTTGCCGGCAACTGGCAGGTAAACGTCTGAAGCTGCCTTGACCGACTCGATCGTGCCGAAAGAGTCGCCTTTAGCAGCGTCATCGCCTTCTGATAGACTGACTTCGAGATACACAATGTCGGAAAGCTGGTCTTGGGCCCAGTCGGTGATCCCAACCGTGCCAATGTTGCCCTCAACGCGGATCCATTCGTCGTTGGGCGTATACTTAATATCTGCAGGAAAATCCATGAAAACCTCCGAAAATATGGGAACTGGTTAACAAAAAAAGGCGCACGCGAAATGGCATGCGCCCTCTGTCGTAAACCTGAGAGATTCAAGCCCATGAGTTGGGCCCTTGCCCCGTCGGTGTAAAAAGCTGTAGTTTTCCTGCAGCCAGTCACTTTCCAGAGGTGGTTAATCGTAACTTGGGTCCTTTTACCTGAGAGTTTCACCGTACCGGCCAGGGTACGGCTTGCCCCTTCGGTGCCGAAAAAAGCCAAGCAATTCTCGGACTCTCCCCAAGTTACGTTAAATTGTCTAAATTATTCTATGTTGCTGCACTCAAAAAGTCAAGAAATTGATTGGACAGGTATCCATTCAATGCTTTAGAAAAGCTTATTGGGGATTTAGGCTAGCAAAGTATTCCTTGGTTTCAGGATTGCTATACACAACTAAAGCTAAAATTCCTGTAATAAACGAGACAACATTCGCTGAAAGAATACCAACGATCTGGAAGATGGCAAGCGCCTGCGAGGGTTGCCTGGTGGTTGGCGGGTTTGCCAGCAATTGGCTGGCATAAATGATCTCAAAGATACCAAGGATGGCAGGCAGGAGCGTTAGCGGGGCACAGATTATGCCAAAAAACAGGGTGCCGAATACAACCGCTGCGGTTATCCCTAAGCCCCACAAAACATTCACGATACCACTGATCAAGGTCAATATTGCTACAGTTTGGATGCTACTTGGTTTTTCAATTATCTGGGTTGCTGACATGTAATAATCCTCTAAGTTTTTAGTAGAAAATACTACAAAGTTTGCGTAACCAATATACCAGATACTATGATGAAATCCGATAAGCTTTTAGTAAGAACTTCTACCATAAGGAAAGCAAAAGGCCGCACATGATGTGCGGCCTTTTATACTGAAAGTTTTAATTTTCGTTTATGCCCAGCCCTGGTTGCGCACGAAGTCGCTGACCACTGGGATGTTTACCATTTCACCAGAATAGGCTTTATAAGCCCAATAGAGTTGGATAAGGAAACCAACAAAACCAATGCACGCACCAACAATGATCCAGCTCAAAAATGTCCAGGAGACAAGCATAAGAATGCCCCAAACCAGAGCTTGGGCATTGTGGGAGCGAATGAAAGGGCGGTCTTTCTTATCTTCCATCAACATGATTACGATGGGGATGATCGGGGAAAACACATAGGCTAAGGCTGCCCATAGGCGATCATCACTGGAAACATCAGCAGAAACTTGTTCGGACATAGAGAACTCCTCTTCGAAATTGGGTTTATGTTATCTGAGTTGGTTGAATCAAACACATTGTACAGTACATCTAAAAACCGCGCAGAGTGGGCTCAACTCACATTCAATAACCCCAATTGTAACGAATGGTTTCGTGATTTTCCTTAGGATAAAACTCCTAAGGTTTTAAGTACTGGCAGCTATGCTAGAATTGCCGCCGTGACCGATCTTTCCAACACTCGTATTGTATTTATGGGATCGCCAGACTTTGCCGTCCCTACCCTGAACGCCCTTATCGAATACTGCAAAGTAGTGGGCGTGGTCACCCAGCCAGACCGGCCAGCAGGACGCGGCCGAAAACTAACACCCCCGCCTATAAAAGTCCTGGCTGAAGAAAAAGATCTTCCAGTAATTCAACCCAAACGCCTGAGTGAACCAGATGCCATGCAGCAATTACACATTTGGGATCCCGACCTGATCGTCGTGGCTGCCTTTGGGCAAATACTAAAACCAAACGTGCTTGAGCTTCCTGAACATGGTTGTATCAACGTTCACGCCTCGCTGCTGCCGCGGTGGCGTGGGGCTGCGCCCATCCATGCTGCCATTCGCCATGGAGACGCAGAGACCGGCGTCACCATCATGCGTATGGATGAAGGCCTGGATACCGGTCCTATGTTAAGCAAACGTGCTATTCCAATCACCGATACAGATACGACCGGTTCTCTCAGCCCTCGTCTGGCCGACTTGGGTGCAGGGCTTCTAATTGAGACCCTCCCACAATACTTGCGAGGCAAGATCTCCCTACAAGCCCAGGATGATGAACAAGCTACTTACGCTCCTATGCTCAAAAAACAGGAGGGCGCCCTGGATTTCTCACTACCTGCCGAGGCACTTGCCCGCCAGGTACGCGCCTTCCATCCCTGGCCGGGTACCTTTACAACCTGGAATGGTGGACGCTTGAAGGTCTTGAAAGCCCATGCCATAGACAAAAAGGCTGCCTCGTCAGGAGAAACGGGTATTGAGGCTGGTTTACCTGCCATCTCTACCTTGGACGGCTGGCTAGTTTTAGAACAGGTGCAACCTGCCGGGAAAAAGCCCATGTCTGGAGGGGCCTTTCTGAATGGCAACCCAGACTGGGGCAAGATTGCCAGTAGCAAAGAATAAAAAATACAATTCACTAATTACCATTTACTCTTTGAGGAGGAAGCAGTGAACAGCAAAGCACTTACAGTCGAATTCATTGGTACAGCCGCACTCACCTTTATTGGTGCAGGAGCAGGCGCGTTAGGCGTTGGCGGTCTGGTTGGTGTAGCCCTGGCACACGGCCTGGTTGTGGTTGCTATGGCCTATGCTTATGGCTCCATCTCCGGGGCGCACATCAATCCCGCCGTCACTTTCGGCGTGGCGCTTTCCGGCAATTTGAGCTGGCGCGACGCCGTCGGCTATTGGATCGCCCAATTTCTGGGAGCAACTGTAGCCGCTGCTGGCCTTTGGTTCATACTAAGCGGTGGGGCAGCAAATGGGCTTGGACAAACAGTCTTAGCTGAAGGCATTACCCTACCGCAGGGCCTCGTCCTCGAAGCCATCCTGACCTTCCTGTTGGTCAACGCCGTGCTACAAACCGCTGTTAAAGAACGGGCTGGTAACCTGGCAGGTTTGGCTATCGGCCTCACATTGGTGGCAGCCATTCTCATGGGGGGACCGCTCACTGGTGCGTCCCTCAATCCGGCCCGCACCTTTGGCCCGGCTCTCTTTACAGGCACGCTGGATGTCTTCTGGGTATATGTCGTTGGGACATTTGCAGGCGCGGCCGCCGCAGTAGGTGTGTACCGCTTCCTGGATTAGTATGCCCGTTGGTTATTCCGGCACACAGCTGGTCAAGAAATTAGGTATCAAAAGCGGGTTCAAGGTACGTATCTTGAACCCGCCCGACAATTACTTGCAGCTATTGGGCAAACTACCTGAAGATGTCACCATCGCCAAACAATTACGCGGCCCGTTGGATTTCATCCATTTCTTTACCAAAGAGAGCAGCGCGTTAGTTCAACGATCCCCGAAATTGAAAAAAGCTCTCGACTTCCAGGGTATGCTGTGGATCTCCTGGCCCAAAAAGGCATCCAAAGTTCCCACGGATATGAACGAAAACCTCGTCAGGGAAATCGGACTTAGCAATGGTCTCGTTGATGTAAAAGTGGCCGCTATCGATGAGGTCTGGTCAGGGCTAAAATTCGTTTATCGGTTGGAAGACCGTCCAAAATCATGAAAAACACATTTACGCTGGTACGCCACGGCCAATCCACCGCCAATGCCGAGGGGGTTCATCAAGGCAAAGGCGACTTCCCCCTCACGGACTTGGGACGTCAACAGGCAAAAGCATTGGCTGCATACTGGCAGGAACGCGGGCAGCAATTTGACGGCCTGATCGCCAGCCCCCTGTTGAGAACCCAACAGACCGCAGAAATATTGGCAGAAACCCTTGACTATCAAATTGAATACGATGCCCTACTCGAAGAACGTGATGTCGGCCAGATGAGCGGGCTGCGTTTCGAGGAGAGCCACAAACGCTTCCCTCTGCCAGAGGTTTTTACACCTTACTTCCGTTTTGGGATTGATGGTGAAAGCGAATGGCGGCTGCACATGCGCGCCGGGCGTGCTTTGCAGAATCTGATGCAGCGACTACCTGGCCATTATTTGATAGTTTCACATGGTGGCTTGATGAACCGCTTACTCTTGGCCGTCCTGGGAACGGCCCCACAAGCTAATTTCCAGGGGGCGGCATTTACACATACCAATACAGCCCATTCTAGGATCAGCTTTGACAGTGAGCGCCAGCGTTGGCAATTGGATTACAGCAATGACGCAAGTCATCTGGATGAAGTTGAGAATCAAGAAGCAACTTACCAGTTCCTTTTAGTCAGACATGCCCAATCAGAAGGTAATGCTCAGGGCTTATTCCAGGGTTTGGCAGAATATGATTTGAGTGCAAAGGAATTAGAACAAGCAGACAAAGTAGGAGAACGTATCGCCCTCTCTGAGTTAGAAATCGACGGGCTTGTAAGTAGCCCCCAATCTCGCGCCATGCAAACCGCTGAAGCCATCGCCTCAAAAACTGGGCTAGAGATAAGTACTGATGATCGTCTAGCAGAGTTAGACATGGGAGATGCCCAGAGCAAAACCCATGAACAACTTCAAGGGATCTATCCTCAATGGCCACACACTGGCGAGACCCTTTACCAGCCCATGGCCCAAAGCGGGGAAAGTGTCTGGGGTTTCTATTTGCGGGCTGGCGAGTTACTCGGAGATTTACTAGAAAAACCTCCCGGTCGCTATATTGTGGTTTCACACGGCGGCACCTTGAATGCTATGCTCTACGCCATCCTGGGCATACAGCACCGGCCGGATTGGCGCGGCCCCCGCATCGCCTTTGAAAACGCCAGCCTTTCCTGGCTCAACTATACGCCAGAGCACCACACCTGGCGTTTGATAGGTCTCAATGACAGGCAACACCTGAGTGGACTGATATGAGTGCACCTTTGAAAATACTGGTTTATGGTGCTGGCGCTATCGGCACATATGTTGGTGGCAGCCTGGCCTTAAACGGGCACGAGGTCACTTTTCAGGAGATACCCCAAGCCGCTGAGTATCTACGAGAAAACGGTTTTCGCCTGAACATCGATGGTCAAACGAAAACCATCATAGGTTCCAGTATCACAGCCTCCGTCAAGGAAAGCCTGGAACAGGGGCCTTTCGATGTATGTGTCTTCGCCCTCAAATCCTATGACACCGAAGCGGCTCTAAAACAGATCGCACCCCATTCAACAGATTTCCCCCCAATTCTTTGCCTGCAAAACGGCGTAGAGAACGAAGCCGCGATAACTGAGGTTCTGGGGCCAGATAAAGTCATTGCAGGCACCGTGACCTCTGCGTTGGGCAAGCCTGGCCCCGGAGAAGTGACCCTGGAGCGTTTACGCGGCGTTGGCATTGCTACCAACCATCCATTATCAAGGAAGCTCGCGGAAGCCTTCAATGAGGCCGGATTGAACGCACAGTTATTCCGCAACGCCGCCGCCATGAAATGGTCCAAGCTGCTCACCAATTTGCTCGCCAATGCTTCCTCAGCCATCCTCGATATGCCACCTGGTGAGATTTTTGCCAATCCCTCTCTTTACAAACTAGAGATCATGCAACTGCGAGAGGCGCTAGCCGTAATGCGTGCTCAAAACATCCCAGTGGTTGACCTACCTGGCACTCCTGTTCGCGCCCTGGCCTTTGCTGCCCGTTCTCTGCCATTAGGGATTTCGCGTCCCTTGCTGACACGTGCTGTAGGGCGCGGCCGTGGGGCAAAGATGCCCTCATTCCACATCGATCTACACAGCGGCAGAGGGAAAAGCGAAGTTGGCTGGTTAAATGGCGTGGTGGCCGGGATTGGAAAAGAACTTAGCATCAAAACGCCTGTGAACCAATTGCTTGCCGAAACCCTAAGCCAGCTCACATCAGGCCAAATGCCCCTCGACAAGTATCAGCACAAAGCGAAAGATTTTCTCAGACAACTCCCCTGAAACCGCTTGACAAAGCAATCGCAATCTGATATTATCAAACTAGTTTGAATTGCAAACAAGTTTGAGAGGACTTAGATGACAGATCAGATTCGTTCCACAATCCAAAAAACACGTGCTTATTGGTTTTCCGACGGCATCGCTGAATTACTTATCGGCACGCTTTTCGTGATCGCAGCTTTATTCATGCTCATTCAGTTGCTCGCTCCGCCCGCCATTCGCGGCTTTGCTTCTTTGGGCTTTCCACTAGTCATACTCTTTGGTAGCTTTATGTCACGGAAATTGATCATGCGCTTCAAAGAGCGTATCACCTACCCGCGCACAGGGTATATTGAATACCAAAAACCGAGTGGTTTCCGTATCCCATTTGCCTTGATCATGGGTCTGGTTTTCGGGGCTTTGATTGCCTGGTTGATCACCAGTGCAGATGGCTCTGCGATCATTGACTGGATGCCAATCATCCAAGGGTTTGTGGTTGCTTTGATCTGGGTAATGATCGCTTATCAAGGTGGTGGAATTACCCGCCTCTACGGGGTTGCCCTGGTTTCTATCATGCTGGGTTTCATCCAAAAACTCATATGGAAAAGCGAGATGCTTGGCAGTGTCTTCTTTTTCAGTTTTCTTGGCCTGATACTTATCATTTCAGGAGGACTGACTCTGCGCAGTTTCCTGGAAACCAACCAGATTGCAGAACACACCGAATAATGGCCAGCGAATTTAGCAAACTCGCCGAATTGGATCGTGTCATCCATTCCCCGGCACGCTTGATGGTGGTCTCGATCCTGACCGCCGTGAATAAGGCCGACTTCCTATACCTGCTTCGCGAAACCGAATTGACAAAAGGCAACCTCTCCACCCATTTATCCAAGCTGGAAGAAGCCGGATACATTATTGTGGAGAAAACCTACAAGGGCAAGGTGCCGCTAACTTTATACAGCCTCACTAAAGCAGGCAAACAAGCCTTTAAAGGTTACCGTAAGCAGCTCAAGTACATCATCGATAATACGGCATAAAGACAACACTCGTCTAGACATGCGGTAAAATCTCCTTCGTCTTTGCCACCACAGACGAAGGAGATAGCATGCCGGACCAGTTTGATTTTGGGGGAGATATCGTATGGCGTCCCACTGAAGAACACATCAATAATGCCCGCCTGACGGCATTCATGCAACAGCACAATATCAACAGCTTCAACGATTTAATGCAGCGCTCGACCGAAGATGTAGCCTGGTTCACCGAAGCCGTACTCAACTTCCTTGATATTCAATTTTATAAAGACTATTCCCAGGTAGTTGACCTTAGCAAAGGCATCCAATGGCCGGATTGGGTTCCTGGCGCTGAGATGAACATCGTCCACAACTGCCTAGACAAATACATCGGTACCGAGACTGAAAACCAGCCCGCTTTCATCTGGGAAGCTGAAGAAGGTCACAGCAAATCTTTGACCTACGGCGAGCTTTACAAAAAGGTCAACCAGACCGCCAATGCCCTCCGTTCCCTCGGGCTCGGCAAAGGTGATGCCATCGGCATCTACATGCCCATGACCCCCGAGATCGTAGTTGCCCTGCTGGCGATAGCCAAGATCGGGGGTATTATTTTGCCCCTCTTCTCCGGCTATGGCGTCAGCGCGGTGGTCACTCGTCTGGCAGATGCAGACGCCAGGGCACTCTTTACTGCAGATGGTTTCTTCCGTCGCAGCCAGCCGGTTGCAATGAAGCCCACTGCCGACGAGGCTGCCAAGCAGGTTCCCACGCTGGAGCACATGATCGTCATCCACCGCGCCGACCTGGATGTGCCCATGCAAGCCGGGCGCGACCAATGGTGGGATGACCTCATTCCTCACCAACCCACAGAAGCCGAAACGGAACGCACCAGCGCCGAAGACACCATCATGGTGATCTACACCTCAGGAACCACGGGCACACCCAAAGGTGCAGTTCACACCCATGCTGGCTTTCCTATCAAGGCCGCGCAGGACATGGCCTTCGGTACCGACGTGCGTCCGGGTGATGTGATCTATTGGATGACCGATATGGGCTGGATGATGGGCCCCTGGCTGGTCTTTGGCTCCCTTATCCTTGGCTCCACTTTTTTCATCTACGATGGTGCGCCAGATTATCCCGCCCCGGATCGCTTGTGGGATATGGTTGCAAAGCACAACATCACCCAACTGGGGGTGTCCCCCACCCTCATTCGGGCCCTCATCCCCCACGGTGAGGAGCACTTCAAGAAGCATGACCTCTCCAAGCTCAAGTACTTTGCTTCTACTGGTGAACCCTGGAACCCCGGCCCCTGGATGTGGCTCTTCGAGCAGGTCGGCGAAAGCAAACTGCCCATCATCAACTATTCTGGCGGCACAGAGATCTCCGGCGGCATCGTTATGGGCAATCCATTGCTGCCCCTCAAGCCAGCGGCATTCTCCGGCCCTTGCCCCGGCATCGCTGCTGATGTATTCGATGAGGATGGCAACTCTGTCATCAACCAGGTTGGCGAGTTGGTCATCAAGGCCCCCTGGATAGGTATGACGCGTGGCTTCTGGAAAGACCCTGACCGCTACATCGACACTTATTGGTCCCGCTGGGATGACGTTTGGGTGCATGGCGACTTTGCTGCCGTCGACAACGATGGCCTGTGGTACATTCTGGGTCGCTCTGACGACACTATCAAGATCGCCGGAAAACGTTTAGGCCCTGCCGAGGTCGAGTCTATTGCTATCAGCCATACTGCTGTGGTCGAAGCTGGCGCGATTGGCGTGCCCCACGAGATCAAAGGCAGTAAACTGGTGCTCTTCTGTGTACTCAACCCAGATGCCGAAGCCAATGATGAATTACGCGATGAACTCAAGCAGATGATCGTCAATGCCATGGGCAAGCCGCTGGCCCCCAAAGCTATTCTCTTCGTCAGCGACCTGCCTAAAACACGCAATGCCAAGGTCATGCGCCGCATGGTGCGCTCGGCTTATTTAGGCGAAGACCCAGGGGATACTTCCTCCCTTGTCAACCCGGAGGCCGTGGAAGAGATCAAAGATGCCAAGTAAGAGGAGGTTCTAAATGGATGGACCAGCAGGTAGACTGGTAGAAGCTTTGAATAGTGTAGTAGACGGCATACTCAATATGTTTGCAATGCTTTTTGAGCTAGTCGCGCAGTTAATAAACATACTGCCACAGATTCCTAGGTGGGCTATTGACATTTTGCTCAATAATCCTCCAGATATAACTTTCTCACCAAATGTAACCGCCCCAAATATAAATATTGATACTCAACTCGCTTTAGGGACAATCTCAATAACTTTGGCTTTCTTACCTGCAGTTGCTTTATCTTTAGTATATCCATACTATGTCCTTGACAAGGTGATGAACTGGAAATCAAATATCGATTTATGGGACACTGACAGAAGGATTTATGACAGCCAATTAAGGTTAATAGATCTCCTTAGCTTCCACCGCTATCCCGAAAATGATCCACGGAAAAAAGTGGAGCTTATTGGCTATGGAGCTGCAGGCATCTTTGTTGGCATTGTTGTAGGGATACTAGCTCCTAGGTACCTAGGATTGAATGGGGGTTGGGCAATAACCCTTTATCTAATGGGAGCAGCCATTTTCTGCGCAATTGGAGTTGGATCATTAAGTTCAAAAGCCTGGGGAGGAATGGGATTTGGGCTTGGATTAATAATTTTTGCAATATTTTGTGAAATCGTTCTGTTGCTATTTGGAATGAATGCCAACCATTTCATCATCAAAATCTTATTGTTGATTATCCTTTGTGCATCATCTTTATTGTTAGCTACTTATTTTTCAATGACACCGCAGGAAAATGACAACTCTGCAAAAAAGCCAAGGGTTTTAGAAAGAGTTTCATTCCTGTTGGCCGCAATCCTTGCAGTGTGGGAATTTCTGAATATTCTCCTCGACCTATTTGGAAAAGTTATATAAGTCTCGTATGCAAACAAAAAAATTAGGAGTGTGAATGAACTTCGATCTGACCGAAGAACAACGCCTGTGGAAAGACACCGTGCATGATTTTGTTGCCAAAGAAGTCAAACCGAAAGCACAGGAAGTTGCCGAAAAAGGGGAATTCAACTGGGAAGCCACTCGCAAAATGGGGCCATTGGGCTTATTAGGGCTCAACGTACCCGAAGAATTTGGCGGCACCGGCATTGACGCCATCAGCGCCGCAATCGCCATCGAAGAACTCGGCAGGGGTTGCGGCAGCACGGCCTTATCCATCGCTGCCCACAATGGTCTGGGTTGCGCTCCCATCGCTAACTTCGGCTCGGATGAACTTAAACAACGTTTTTTACCGGATGTTGCCAGCGGCAAAGGCCAATTGACCGCCCTGGCACTCACCGAACCCGACGCCGGCTCTGACCTCAAGGGTGGCGTGACAACCCGCGCCGAACTGGATGGAGATGAATGGCTCATCAATGGCGCCAAGATGTGGACCACCAACGCCAGCATCGCCGACTTCATCGTTACACTCGTGCGCACAGATCCGGACGGCGGCTCCAACGCCCTCAGCCTTGTCGTGGTTCCCACAGATAGTGAGGGCCTCAGCATCGGCCCACCTGAAAAGAAGATGGGCCTGATGGGGTCCCCCACCCATGCTGTCACTTACGAGAATGTGTGTGTGCCCAAAAATAACCTGGTAGGTGAAGAAGGTAAAGGCTTGCAATACACCCTGGCAACCCTGGACGGCGGGCGTATTGGTATCGGCGCATTATCTGTGGGATTGGCGCAGGCTGCCCTGGATGCAGCCGTTGGCTATGCGCAAGAAAGAGAGACTTTTGGGCAACCCATCTCCAACTACCAGGCTATCCAATGGATGCTGGCTGATGCCGAAACCGAGATCAACGCCGCTCGCCTGATGGTTTACAATGCAGCCTACCAGAAGGAATTAGGCCGCCCCTTTGCCAAAGCCGCTGCTATGGCCAAACTTTTCGCCACTGAGATGGCCGAGCGCGTTTGCCGCAATGCTATCCAGATATATGGTGGGTACGGCTATAGTCGTGAATTCCCTGTGGAGAGTATCTACCGCGATGCTCGCCTCATGACCATTGGTGAAGGCACAAGTGAGGTGCAGAGGATGGTAATTTCTAGGCATTTGTTACAAGAGAATTGATTATAAATAAGGGGTGATTTCATCATGGCAACCGAAAATAAGAGAGACATCAAAAAGGCCCGACGAGACTTTTTGGTATACCTAATAATATTGATTCTTATTCCAATCTGTGCATTTACTCGTAGTTGGATAAAGCAATTGAATATAGGCAGAAGACTCCTGGCCCAAGAAGCAACAAGTTACAATCCCCAACCCACAAGTGATTTGATAGGAAATGTAGGTATATCCTTACCAGAATCAGCTCGGGATGTCTATGAATACGGCTATGGACTGAATGCAGTTTACACTATGGTGCGCTTTACAATCGATGCTGAAGACCTTGATGAAATTATCGAGAGTTCGATTTGTGAAGAACCTTTAGTGCAAGTACCCCCAGAGAATTATGCTGGTGGGCTTGATGATACAGACTGGTGGCTGCCAGAGAAGGCTACTATTTTGATGCAATGTGATGGATTTACAGAGAATTTTTGGCAATCCATCTTAGTGGATATGAGTAACCCACAAGAATTTATCATATACGCCACCAGTAGTTTTGGGTAATCACAAAAGCTTATGAACACATACTCAGTCGAAGTAAAGAAAACCGTCGATTTTATGAAGGCAATAGTGCAACAAATTGATGGTCAAGCAAACCTATCACTCGAAGGTGATCTCTCTAACCTTGAAAATATTGATATCCAGGCAAAGGTCGATGAAGAAACCACATCCGTAAAAAGACACACAATCTGGCCCACATTAGATTTCGCAGTGATAAGAATCAATGAAGGCAATAAAGAAAAGATTATCCAGCACCTATTCCCCCAGATCGGCCTTAAAACCAAGGTCGATCATGTTCAAATAGAAAAAGACGGGAAATTGATTATGGCAGCCTATGACAGGTTTGACCCTGACTGTGTCTGGATTGGGGATTGGATTGGAGAAGGTGAATTACAGTCCTTGATTGAAGCCGAGATTATTAGCTCATTTACTGAACAAAAAATGGAAAATTGGGGCTTCCGTACTTGGAAGCCCTAACTAGTCATCTGTGTTCATCCGCCTTCATCTGCGGTTCCCTCCCCTTATCCCCTACTCGTCCGCCCCCACCAACTCCGACCATTTACCGTGAATACCATCATCGGTGACACCGAAGTAAAAGCGGTAGTTGCTGTTATCGCGCTGCACGAGGTCATAGCGTTCGGTTTTGCCCTGTTTATAGCTGCGCAACAAACCCAATTCGCCGCGCCACTCGGAAGCCGCTTTTTTGCGGTCCTTGGGGATTTTGTCATAACTTGTGATCGCATAAGCCCACAAGCTGCGCGCTGATTTCTGCGTCACATTCTTGACCATACTACCATTGCGTAGGTCGCGCACTGTATAGTACTTGGTCCCATTGCGCTCGTTAACACCCACAACCTCGACTCCCGTACGTGGTGCATCCAGGCTTGTATCTTCTATCTCAACCGGCATCTCTGGTCGAGTTTCCACCAGGCTGACTGCTTCTTGTGGATCAATCACAACGGCTAATGGTGCAACCTGCTCCTTGCGGTTGACCAGTTCCACGATCTCATCACGAACAGCCAGGCCGGTTTCAGACTCGGCCCGCACGTAGATCTTGTTGTCATCCACTGCGTAAGGAGGGTCTTCACCACGCGGCACCAACACCCGTAAGATGTCTTTACCGCCCGTCTTATGGGCATCCACGGTACAGTGCAAAGGCGGGCTGATGCGGTTACTGATCTCGGATTCCAGGTCAGTAATTGCACGTGCCGTCCCCTTGATCCCAACCACTTGCTGCTTGGGATCAGCTGATAGACCCAGGTACAGCGTGCCACCATTCGTGTTCGCAAATGCACACACATCGGCAATCACCGCATACAGGTTGCCGCCTCGCTTGGTCATATTCTCGTGAAAATCCTGGATGATATTGCTGCCTTCATCACGGGCAGAACGCACAAAATCGTACTCAGCCTGCCCCTTTTGCTTGCGACGTGGGCGCGTTCTCGCAAAGTCATTACTTTCGAACAGCCCCTTCAAAGCCTCGAAGGAAACCTCAGGCAACAAGACCTCGGTCACACGGTCCCCCACGCCCAGGTTCTTTTGCCGTTTGGGGTCAGCTTCCAACCGGTGGGCATCCGAACCCTGTATGGCATGCATGCGCCTTGGATATTCCGGCTTGGTGCCGCTGAAGAACCGCGCCGTCGAACGACGTCCACGGCTTTCAAGGTCAGTGACTTCCAGGGCATGTAAATTCGGGTCCTGGGTGTAAGCGATCTTGGTCTGCCCACCAAAGGCAAAACCGCGCATCGCTACTCCATTGGTGGAGTTGGCATGTGCCGCGATGGCAATCCCACCAGCTTCATTGATCAGGCGATAAGCCGTCAGCACATCAGCAGAGGCCCCCACAGTAGCCGAACCTTCGTCCAACTGGTCAGGGGGGATATTGAGGCTCAAGAGCAAATGCTCGATCTCTCGCACTGGTTTTTCCGGGGAGAAAATGCCCAGGATGTGAAAGCCAAAAGTGGCCGTAAATTCAAATCCCGGCAAGACCTTGATCTTACCCAATATGCGTTCGTACTCACCTAAGCGAGCTTCCTCTTCCGGCAAAATGCGTTTGAGGCGTTGCAATAGGCGCAACTGCTCGACTTCATCCTGCAAGGCACGATAACCGGCCACAGTGTTGTGGTCGGTGAAAGCGATCATATCCAGGCCGCGCGCTTCAGCGCGTTTGAGTACGTCTAAATAAGTGGCATCCGCGATTTGATAATCGCTGGACGCCGGTGTATGTAAATGTAAATCCATGGAATACCATTGCATGGCATTCCGGCTTCGTTTTCTAGCCATTGTGTTACTTTATAACTTCCAATTTCATAATAGTTTTTTTATGCGTGTGATCAGTTCATCCGGCATATAAGGCTTGAGGATGAAATCATCCGCCCCCTTTTGATAACACTCGCTACTGTGCTCCATCCCTGAAGACATGATCACACGAATGCCATTCAGGTCTTCCTCGGCGCGTACCCGCTCCAAAATCTCCAGTCCGTTCGAGTCACGCAAATATACGTCCATCAAAACCACATCGGGTTTGACTTCACTAATACGCTCATAAGAGTGTGCATAATCACGCACTGAATCAACTTCAAACCCCTCAAAACCCAGGAGAGTCTCTAATAACTCGCGCATGGTGGGGTCATCTTCGACCAGTAAGACTTTAGGCATTGGCACGCACCGCTTTCTTCTTTGTCGTTGCACGCTTGCGTGGGGAGCGTTTCTTGGCCGGTTTCTCCAGTGCAACTTCAAGCACCTCACTCATCTCCTCAACGGGGATGAATTCCAGGTCTTTGCGCACTTCTTCACTCAATTCTTCAAGGTCGATCTCATTGCGTTTTGGCAATATCACGGTCTTTAATCCGGCACGGTGTGCAGCCAAAACCTTTTCCTTGATCCCGCCTACGGGTAACACCTGGCCGCGGAGGGTGATCTCACCCGTCATAGCCACATCAGCCCGGATCGGCTGCCCGGTTGCCATGGAGGCCAGGGCTGTCACCATCGTCACGCCCGCAGATGGCCCATCTTTGGGCTGGGCTCCGGTCGGTACGTGCAAATGAATGTCTAATTGCTCAAAAGATTCAGGGTCAAGCTTGAAGTCTTTGGCACGCGTGCGCACGTAGGATAAAGCCGCCCGTGCAGACTCTTGCATCACCTCACCCAGCGAGCCGGTCAACTCAAAATCACCATCTCCTGCAAACGATGTAGCCTCAATGAATAACACGTCACCACCGAACGGTGTCCAGGATAAACCCGTAGCCACACCCGGCAGCGAAGTGCGCTGCTCGATCTCTTCGGTGTGGTAAAAACGCGGCCGTCCCAGGAATTCGGCGACCATATCTGATGTTACTTCGACCTGCTCAGTCTCGCCTTCGGCAATGCGCGTAACGACCTTGCGCAACACACCGCCAATAGCGCGCTCCAGGTTGCGCACCCCCGCCTCACGAGTGTAAGAACGTATCAGGGTCTGCAGAGCATCCTCGTTAAAGCTGGCCTCCTCCTCACGTAAGCCATTCTCCCGCAATTGCCGCGGGATCAAATATTCCTTGGCGATCTGCAATTTGTCATATTCTGTGTAACTGGAAAGCTCGATGATCTCCATACGGTCGCGCAGCGGGCCTGGAATAGGATCAAGCAGGTTGGCCGTGGTGATGAACATCACCTGCGAGAGATCGAATGCCACCTCGATGTAGTGGTCGCGGAATTCGGTGTTCTGCTCAGGGTCGAGCACTTCCAACAAAGCCGAGGACGGATCGCCACGGAAGTCGCGCCCCAACTTGTCGATCTCATCCATCATGAACACCGGATTGCGGCTCTCTACCCGTCGCAACGCCTGCATGATGCGCCCAGGCATGGCACCAATGTAAGTGCGCCTATGGCCCCGGATCTCGGCCTCATCGCGTACCCCGCCCAAAGAGATACGTACGAATTCGCGTTCCATCGCACGTGCAATCGAGCGCCCCAGCGAAGTTTTGCCTACACCGGGAGGCCCTACAAAACACAGAATCACGCCTTCGCGCGCCTTGCGGATCTCATCGTCCTCTTCGGCAGCTTCAAGCTCTTCTTTGCGTTCCTGTCGTAGCTTACGAACCGCCAAAAATTCGAGGATCCGTTCTTTGACGTCATCCAGACCATAATGGTCCTGGTCCAGCACCTTGCGCGCATGTGTAATATCTAAAATATCTTCGCTGGTCTTCGACCAGGGAATATCTGCCAGCCAATCCAGATAGGTGCGGATGACCCCATATTCCGCTGCTGCTGAGGGCAAGCCTTCCAGACGCCCCAATTCACGAAGGGCCTGTTTCTCTGCCTCTTCGGGCATCTTTGCTTCTTCGATCTTTTTGCGCAGCTCCGCAACTTCGGCAGCTTGTTCATCTTCCTCGCCCAGCTCCCGTTGGATGGCCTTGAGCTGTTCACGCAGGAAATACTCGCGCTGCATGTCCTCGATCTCAGAACGTGCTTCGTTCTGGATCTTCTGGCCCAATTCCAGCACTTCAACTTCGCGCGTTAGCAAAGCGTTTAACTTGCGCAGCTTTTCCGCTACCGAGTCAAGTTCAAGCAGTTCCTGGGCATCTTCCAGTTCCATACGCTGGAAATTTGCCACCGTATAAACTGTCTGCAAGGGGTCTTCGAGCATCAATACAGAAGCGATCAATTCCTGAGGAATGGAGGCAATGAGTTCGGCAATGCGTTCGAATTGTGAACGCACATTGCGCGCTAAAGCTTCGATCTCCAGTTCATCTTCCACTTTTTCCGGAGACAACTCGATCCTGGCTTTGAGATAAGGCTCGGTTTCCACGAATTCCCCTAACTTGAAGCGCGTCATGCCCTGCACCAGCAAGCGTATGGTGCCATCCGGAGCGCGGAACATACGATGCACTTTGGCCACCGTGCCTACTTGATGTAGTTCTTCTGGGCCAGGGGTTTCCTGCTCAGGGTCCAGTGAGGCCACAAGACCAACCAGACGTTCGCCTTCGAGTACATCGTCAACCAGTTTGATGGAACGCGGCTGCCCGATTGTCAGAGGCACACCAGTGTGTGGGTAGACCACCAAACCACGCAAAGGCAGGATAGGCAACTCATCCGGGATGGGAGGCATTTCTTCTTCATCATCCCCATCCGAAACTTCACCTTCTTCCGAGGAATCAGCGCTTTGCGCTACCGGATTAAAGATAACCTCTTGCCAGCCCTCATCGGTCTGGTCCATCCAGTTAAGTACGTCAAACATTTCCATCAACCAACGCGAAACAGGCATTAATTACTCAATCCCATAAAAAGGCACGTGCAACTCACGAACTAATTCAATGCACCTTTAGCTGCTTCCAACACAGCTTCATAGTCAGGCTCATCCCCTAATGAAGCCATATAGTCGGAATATACAACCTTGTCATCCTTGTCAACAACAAATACTGCCCGGCGCAAGATGCGGCGTTCTTTGACCAGAGTTCCATATTTCATACCAAACTCGGCATCCATATGATCGGATACAACCAGCACCTGGTCTACGCCAGCAGCACCACACCAGCTCTTCAGTGTGAAGGGCAGATCTGCACTGATCGTCACAATTGCAATCTCATCACTCAAGCTGGCAGCTTCTTCGTTGAACCGCCGCGTCTCTCTGTCACACACAGATGTAGACAATGAGGGTACTGCTGCCAATATGCGTACCTTACCTTTGGTTGCATCTAACACGCCAAGATCTGCAAAAGTCTGGTCCTGTACAGTAAATTCGGGGGCTTTTTGTCCAACTTCAATATCGGATCCAACTATCGTGACGAAATTGTCCCCAAGTTTATAAAAATCATTCCTCTCTTCCATTTCACTCCTTTACTAATACAATAACATTTCAAGCCAGTGACGCTTGAGCGCCCCCGGCAGGAATCGAACCTACAACCTACGGCTTAGAAGGCCGGTGCTCTGTCCATTGAGCTACGGGGGCTTGTATCGAGCAATGGATTGCTCGATTCCTTAAAAGATTATACTCCCAGACTGTTAACGAAATTACAGATTCAGCCTTCCAAAATCGGCCGTATCCCCCGGTAAACACGCTGCCCTGACAATGTCCGCAAGATATGCTTGGAGTCTCGTTCCAATTGGTCCCCGATCTCCTGTACAGACATGGCCGCGTTGCCATTCTTCAGCAAGACCCTGAAAATGGCCTCCACCATGGCCGTATGCTCCCCCAGGAAATCCTCGCGCTGTGCCACTTCAGAGATCAGGAGGTGTTGCAACCCATCCACCTGATGAACTTCTGCTGTATCAGGGTCCACCCAATCCAGGAGTTCATCTTCGTTGATCTCATCAAACCGGGCTTCCAGATCATCAGGCAGCAAGCTGCGCAAATGCACACGATACTCGCGGTCGTTTTCTTTCCACCAATCAAAATCGATGTGGAATTTGGTATCCAGGGTCGGCTTAACCAGGCTGCTCTTTATTTCAGCCACAGAACTTCACACTCACTCTCAAAAATCTAACTTTGCTCATCATCATATCGGAAATGCAAATCGCCAACGTGCGTGAACCATGGTCGCGAGGCCAGCAAGGCCAACATCGGTCCGGGTGGTGTGCGGATCACCACATTCAGTGCAGAATAAAGTTCACGTGCATGCACATGGCTTTGCGGGTTTAATTTTGCTAATTCTTTCAAAGTATTGACCACCACCTGCTCAAAAGGTGGAGGGTTATTAACTTTCTTTTCCCAGGCTGCATCGAGGCCTTCAAGTTCAGAGGGCATGTACACCGCCATGCGCTCATCAAAGCTCGTCTCAACCTGTTGCTTTAAGGTGCCATACACCACACCGCCGTCTGCCCCCACAAGCGCTGTGCGCACCCATTCCTTGGATGATCGGTGTGAGTCGACATCTACGATCACCTCGCCTGGATTCTCGCCGGGCTTGGCGGTAACAAAGCTGCCGGGGAAAACGCCTTTCTTCAAATACCAATCACGTAATCCATACACGTATCGTTCAAGGCGCACGACCCATCCTGGGAATTGCTCACCTGTTTGCCCATCTACCAACATAAAGCGGATACGCGGTGATTCGTAGGCCGTGGGGAACATGCGCTGAATGCGCTTGGTCAAAGGTAAAGTACCTGTACGCCAGTGCGGGTAGATCAAATGCACCTGTACATTTTCTTCACCGTCGGGTTCTTCCTGAACTTCGGAAAGCTCATCGTCAATGCGTTGCTCAAAACCGAGCATTTCATCAGTGAGAACGGAACGGTCATAATCCGCGGCCGAGTACCGCAAGGTGATCGGTGTGCGTTGTACGGCTTCGGGCTCCAGGCGGTGCAAAAACCACAAGACCTGTCCTGCAGAACCAACCTCGTCAAAGCGCTTGTCTTCCTGCAAGGCCATGTCCATAGAGAACTCGGCCAGTTTGGGGCTATCACCTTCGGGCAGATCGACATTATTGACGATCTCAGATGTTGGCAGAGGGCCACCACCATGCATGTCCAGAACTGCTTCAGCCAGATTCAAGTGACCCTCATTGATATCCACTACAAGGGCAATGGGGAACCAGCGACCTGCGATATACACAAAATCATCGTTATTCGATAAGTCTTCGGTGAGCCGTTCTTCAAGTACTTTACTCCATGTGGAGATAACGGCCTGGGGACTGAGCAAAGGATCATCATCAGATATTTCTGGCGGGTTGTTCAGGGTATGCTCTTGCAGGCCCGTTGCGAACTGTCGTGATTCACCATTTTCAAAGGCCACCTCAATGACCTCAAAAGTCTCTTCGAGAAGACTATTGGCAGGACGCACTGTGGTCACACTACCCGACTGGCCAGCTAATGCCGGGAATACTAACTTGTCCCCTTCTTTGTAACTTTCTTTAGGTAGATACACATCCCCACCCTCACTTTGCTTGCGTTCCATCGCCTCGCGTTCTCGGCGCAGCCGGTCTTCGACCAATACAGCCACAAGCTCCTGTGGAGTTTGGGGGGTTTCAATTTCAAGGAGATGCTCGTAGAGATACTGAACGTCTTCGTTGTTGAGGGTAAAGTTTTCCCAGTAATCTTCGCGGATAGAGAATGATGTAAGCATTTAGTCTTTCAAAGCTGAAGTATTTAATTGTGCTTCAGCGAATTTGGGTTTTTAAAAACGACCCATATTATACTCTACCGGCATCCCCTCTTATCAATAGAACCACTGGAGTGATCTATGAGTGAAAATCAATGGCAAGTAGTATACGAAGCTACAGATCCAGTCAATGCAGAAATATTACGCGGCTTATTGGAATCTCAAGGTATACAAGTACATTTATCCCAGGAGGGCGCAGGACGCGCCATTGGCTTCACAGTGGGGCCCATGGGTTTTGTCCAGGTACTCGTACCCTCTGACGATTTTAAAAAGGCGACCGAACTGCTGGCAGAATATACGGATGATCAGGACGAAGAATAGTTTATGGATACGGCCTTGCCAGCCAGTCTATCGGATCAACCTGCACGCCATTCACCCAGATCTCCCAGTGCAAATGTGCGCCGGTGACACGCCCAGTGTTGCCAACAATGCCAATGACTTGACCGGGAGCGACAATGTCGCCCTCTTGCACACGTATCTCTGATTGGTGCCAGTAGCCGGTATAAACGCCCCAGCCATGGTTGATGATCGTGGCATTGCCGCGTACCTCTAAAGGCCCTGCGAACACAACTTCTCCCACTGCTGGCGAAAAGATCTCTACCCCCAAACCGCCACCAAAATCAATGCCGGAGTGATAAGTCTCATAGACACCGCCGTTATAAGAACGGCGCGTCCCATAGGTAGAGTTGATCGTATCGGTATACGGCGAAGGGGCCTGGAAGAACCCAGACCATAATTTCTCAGGGGTGACTTCAGCAGTTAAGGAACGGATGAATTCTGATTCAGAATTGGTGAGATCAATATCGATCAAGGCCAGGTCGACCGTCAAAGTCTCGAAACCATAACCACCATCCACGACTGCAACAGATTGCGTAAAACTGAAAGGCGTGCCATAGCCAAATTCACCGCTCATTGTAAATGGCGTTAGTCCGGGTTCAGCCAGAGCGCTAACTCCCATCAAAGCAGAATAGGTGCCGTCTTCCTGTCTAAAATAATCCAGTTGGTTGCCCATCAACTCACTTTGTAGCGCAAAATCACCTTCAGCATTTACATTGACCACAACCGTACGGCCCTGAACCAGCCCCTCCGCAGGGAATTCCAGCCGTGTGATGGGTGAAGGCAAAGCGCCCGGGCCGGGTTGGTCCGTGCCGGGTATCAGCAACACATCCCCGGAGATAGCATCCCAGGTTCCAGACAGGCTGTTCTCACCCACCATCGTCCAGGGATTACGTCCATTGGCCGCGGCCATCTCAAGCATTGAAACGCCGGGAGATACCACATTACGCACGTTGCTGGTATCTTCACCCCGCTGGGTGGGCATGGTGATGGGATAACTGACAAACAATTGGGATGGACTGGTCAGGCGGCTGAGGCGTGCTAACAATTGGGGGTCAACCCTGTATTGGCGGCTGAGGCTCAGCAGAGTTTCACCATAGGGCATTTGTTGAGGAATGAGTACGCCATCGATCCAATCAATCCCAGGCAGAACCAGCTCTTGACCAGCAAAAAGCTGATCGGGATTTTCCAGTTGGTTCGCGCTCACGATCTCCTGTTGGGGCACACCCCACCGCACGGCGATAATGGAGAGCGTGTCTCCCGATTGCACTACATAGACAGGACCACCAACCTGCTCATCCTGGGCAAGCGCGCTACCGGTAGATAACAAAAATAAGAAAGTCAGGAAAAAACTACGTTTTAACAACTTCTTCAAAGGAAACCTCATCACCGATTTGGAAATCTTCTAAACGTTCAGGCGCTATTTCTAACACAAAACGCGCTGGCTGGCTGGGCATTTGCACAGAGATCCAGGCGCGCGCTAATCGTCTATCAACTACTCGGTTGTCATCATTGATCCACACGATTCCCAAGTCAAAGAAAACCCCCACCATGTGAATGGCCGCATCCAGACGGCTATCCTTACCTCCAACCAGCAGCAATCCACTTTCATGGGCTAAAGACCTGCACAAGGTCAAGCCACGCAATTTACACAAAAAGCTCTCGCAATAGCCTACAGTTAACAAACTGTTCAATGGGCGCGTATGGTTTTTGATTTGAACGAGGGGAGGCATGGAAAAGGTTGAGCAGGATTCTGCTCAAAGATTATAATTACTAGGGTTTTACTTCTGCAGCAGATAACACTTTGTCAACACTGTCCAGCAATTCCTGAGGGGTGAACGGCTTCGGCACGTAATCATCTACTTTGGCAATGTGCAAACCCAACATGCGATCAATGTCCTGTGCTTTGGCAGTCACTACGATCACTGGTATATCTTTGGTATCGTCATCTGCTTTGAGTTGCTGGTAGACTTCCCAGCCATCCATATCCGGCATCATCAGGTCGAGCAGCACCAGATCAGGCTTACGTTCCTGAATCATAGCCAAGCCCTGGACACCACCTTCAGCACCATGCACCTCAAAACCTTTCTGCTTGAGAATCAGGCGGATCAGGTCGATCATTTCAGGTTCGTCTTCTACGCAAACGACAACAGTTGACTGGTCTTCACTCATATTTTTTTCTCTCTCGGCCCACATTTCCGAGACCTAAAGTTAGTGTACCATGATTCATTTTTATGCTATTCGAAATACCTGAATACATTATTGGTAGAGAAGATTATATTCTCCAGGTAAATAAATTGCATTTTGACACATAATGCAGGACTTTAACTAATAAGACACAAATTATGAGACAATCGTACTATTGGCTCAATCCTATCCATCGTTGACAATGAATTGTGGAGAAGAGTTTGGAGTGTTGAACCAGAATGCGCGGTAATTTACGGCTGCTAGACCAGGAAACTATTCACGTCCTTCTTGTAGAGGATAACCCTGAGCATACTGAGATGATCGGTATCTTTTTGGGGAAAAGCAGCATCCAGGATTTTGACCTCACCACCGCCCCCGACCTGACAAATGCAATCAAGAGCTTGCAGCAAGCTGCCTTTGATGTCATTTTGTTAGACCTGACTCTGCCGGAAAGCACAGGTCTGACAACATTTTTCACGATGCATGCTGCCGCTAATGGCATCCCCATTGTCATCCTCTCCGGGATGGACGATGAATACGTTGCCATCGAGGCCATGCGCGGCGGTGCCCAGGACTATTTGGTTAAAGGCCACGCCGACCACCATCTGATCGTGCGTTCCATCCGCTATGCCATCGAGCGCAAGCGCGCCGAGATCACTCTACGCCAACGCGAAGAGCACTTCCGTTCCCTAATCGAAAATGCCTCTGACATGATCGCTCTGATTGATGAGCAAGCCATCTTCAGTTATGTCAGTCCCTCACACCTCCACGTCCTGGGCTATCAAACTGAAGACATAATTGGTAAGAATGCCACCAGCTTCATTCACCGTCAGGATCAACAGAACTTTGCCGGGCTGATTGAGAGCATCCTCAAAAACCCACAACGCATGGAGCGCCTTGAATTTCGCTTCCGGGACGTGGATGGCATCTGGCGTTATCTGGAAGGCGTGTTCACTGTTCTGGAAGATAACAATAAGAAGCAAATAGCCATGAACTCGCGCGATGTGACTGAACGCGTGGAGAAAGAAGACGAGATCTCACACGCTTACGAGGCCACATTGGCCGGTTGGTCACGAGCCTTGGAGATGCGTGATGAAGGTACACAGGGCCACTCCAACCGCGTCACCGACATGACCCTTGAATTAGCCGATGCCCTTGGCATGACTGTTGAAGATCGAGAACACATCCGCCGCGGCACTTTATTGCACGACATCGGCAAAATGGGGGTGCCGGATGAAATCCTTTTAAAGCCCGGCCCATTGGATGACGATGAAATTGAAGTCATGCGTAGGCATACGGATTACGCCTACGACATGCTGGCACCCATCGGTTATTTGCAACCAGCCCTCGACATACCTCTTTTCCACCACGAGCATTGGGACGGCAACGGCTACCCCCGTGGTTTGAAGGGTGAAGAGATACCGTTACCAGCCCGCGTTTTCGCAGTCATCGACGTATGGGATGCGCTCACCTCAGATCGGCCATACCGCCGGGCCTGGACCAAACAGCAAGCCATCGACTATATCCATAAACAATCCGGCACCCAATTTGAGCCACGCATCGTTGAAGCATTCACCAAACTGGTCAAAGCTAAATTCAACGGGGATTTGAGGATCTAACGCTTTGAAACCTGGGAGGGAGATCAAAGAACAGCCAACCATTTTGACCACGGACAAGGACTAAGAGACTAGCGACTGCTTAGTGTATAATCCTGCTGAATTTCCCATATTGAGGCATATACATGATCGACGCAAACGAACTCCGCAACGGCACAACCTTTGAAAGTGATGGCGACCTCTATAAGGTTGTTGAGTATTCGCACACCAAACCAGGCCGCGGCCTAGCCACCATACGTGTAAAAGCCCGTAACCTGCGCTCCGGTTCACTCATCGAAAAAACCTTCAGTTCCAGTGCGCGTGTAAATGACGTGCGTCTGGATTACCACGACGTACAGTTCCTATATGCAGATGGCGACATGATGCACTTCATGGATCTGGGCACCTATGAGCAACCGGCCATCGCAAAAACGGTTATCGAGGAAGCGGCCCCCTTCTTGAAGGAAGGCATGCAGGTCAAACTCACTTTTTACGAAGGCGAACCCCTCGATATCGACTTGCCCACTTCAGTTGAACTTAAAGTGGTGCAAGCCGAACCGTCCGTCAAAGGCGACACGGCTACAGGCGTGAACAAGATTGTGACTACGGAAACCGGTTTGGAAGTTTCTGTGCCTGCTTTTGTCGAAGTCGATGATGTACTGAAGGTGGATACACGCTCAGGGGAATACATCACACGCGCATAAAATCTAAGACTTTTACTGCAATCCTATTCGGCCAGCTTGCGCTGGCCGTTTATATATTTAACCCCCACACGAATTTAACAGATTCCTCATTTGCCCGAAATACCCTCATGCTATAATGCCGCGCATGCGCACACCTGCTGGCAAAGAATGTACATTTTTCTTCGGCGACTACCATCGTGGTCGTGATGAAGAAGAGTGCCGTTTACTCAAAGACAATAACCTAGAATGGACACCAGACCTGTGCAGTAACTGCCCCATTCCGGACATCGAACTGGCTAACGCCTGTGAGCACATGCAATTCACCCCCAAAGTTGAGCGGGCATTGTTCATTGTGGGGAAAAAGCAAGTTTACGTGGACACCTATTGCAGCAAATGCACCTGCGCTGTCGACGAACCGCGTATCGGCTGCGGTCAATGCCACCCCCTCCCTGACATCTTTGTAGTAGCTCCCGATGACCCTGACACTACTGTTTGACCTTGATAACACGCTATTAAACAATGGAATGGAGGATTTCCTCCCCGCATATATGGGCAGTTTGGGGAAACACATTTCTCACCTGGCGGAACCCCAGGAAGTAACCAAACAACTGCTGGTTGGGGTACAGGCTATGGTCGCTGCCAACCGGCCCGGCCCCACCCTGAAAGAGCGCTTTGATGCCGTTTTTTACCCCGGAATCGAAATTGATTATGAAACTGCCCAGGCCCCTTTAGAAGATTATTATCAGAATATTCACCCGCAAGTACGTTCTGTAACCTCACCACGCCCTGAAGCTGCCGAACTCATCCAGGAGACTTTAAAGCGTGGCTATACGGTTGCCATTGCCACCAACCCAATGTTCCCACGGGCGGGCACGTTGCAGCGCTTGAGTTGGGCCGAGCTACCAGCCGAAGCAAGTGATTTTGCGGTGGTTTCCACCTACGAGGATTTCCATTTCATCAAGCCAAACTCTGCCTACTACGCCGAAGTATTAGGCCAGATCGGCTGGCCTTCCGGGCCTGTAGTGATGGTAGGCGATGACCCTGAAAGGGACATTGCCGGGGCGCAGGGTTTATGCCTGCCCACCTTCTGGGTGGACCCAAAAGGTGAAGGACCCGGTAATTGTGAAGCTTTGATTTCAGGTCAGGGCAAGTTGGAGGAATTCTTGCCCTGGTTGGACTCTCTATCTGAAGAAGATTTGACACCCAGCTACAACCAGCCCAGTGCTCTGGTAGCCATCCTCAACAGTACACCCGGTGCATTGGAAACACTGACGCGAGATCTAACAGCTGAGCAATGGCGACAACGGCCGGTTGAGGATGAATGGAGTTTGGTGGAAATAGTGGCCCATTTACGAGATTCGGAGATCGAAGTGAATTTGCCGCGCCTGCAATTGTTGTTAGCAGAGGACGAACCATCGATCATTGGCCTGGACACCGACATTTGGGCAGAAGAACGCAATTACATTGCGGAGGATGGGCCACAGGCTTTGGCAGCATTTACTGAAGCTCGAAGTCAGAGCATGGATATTTTGGCAGAATTGGATGAGGTGGGTTGGCAAAAGCTGGGTCGACACAGTTATTTTGGACCAACCACCTTGCAGGAATTGGTACGCTTCACGGGGCGGCATGACAGGTTGCATGTGCAGCAGGTGCATAAGACGATAGACAAAATTCGGGACTAGGGCTGATCAAAACCGTGGTTGGGCGCTAGATTTTGCTATTTAAATAATTGTGTTAAATTAACTGGGAAACGAGTTGGGGGCCACTTGCATCTATCAACCAACATTCAAGCATTAGCTTCCTCCGTATCCATTGTTAGAGACTCGTGTTTAAGCAGGCGGTTTATTTCGGAGGTACACATTCATGCGAACACGCGTGGTAGTGACCGGCATGGGCTGTATCAGCCCAGTCGGCAATGACGTAGAAACAACATGGAATAACATCAAGGGGGGTGTTTCGGGGACGGGGAAGATCACTCTATACGATGCAACTGACCACCGCACCACAGTCGCGGCCGAGGTCAAGGATTACGATCCGAATGAGATCTTCGGGCGCAAAGAAGCAAGGCGACTGGATCGCTTCTCGCAGTTCGCATTGTCAGCGGCCTTACAAGCCGTGGAACATGCCAGATTGGAGATCAACGATAGCAATCGTGAGCGCATTGGAGGCGTGATCGGTACGGGTATCGGTGGTTTAGGTACCCTGTCTGATAATTTTGCCACCTTACACAAAAGCGGCCCCAGTCGCATCAGCCCTTTCCTGGTGCCGATGATGCTGCCGGATACTGCCGGAGGCATGATCGCCATCAACCTGGGCATCCAGGGTCCCAACATGGCTGTGGTAACCGCCTGTGCTACAGGCACAAATGCTGTCGGTGAAGCCGCCGAGGTTATCCGCCGCGGACAGGCCGACGTGATGCTGGCAGGGGCTACAGAAGCGGCCATCCTGCCGATCTCCGTTGGTGGCCTGAGTGTGATGACGGCGCTGACGGCCAACCCTGACCCGGAAAGCGCCTCACGCCCCTTTGATGCAAAACGAGACGGGTTCGTGATGGGTGAGGGCGCGGCTGTGCTGGTACTGGAAGCACTCGAACATGCACAAGAGCGGGGGGCGACGATCTATGCCGAGGTGGTGGGCTACGGCATAACCAACGATGCCTATCACATCTCCGCTCCTTCGGAGAATGGCAGCGGGGCGGCGCGCTGCATGCGCATGGCGTTGGATAATGCAGGCATGGAGATCGGTGAGATCGACTACATCAATGCCCACGGCACCAGTACTCCTTTGAATGACAAGAGCGAGACGGCCGCCATCAAAACCGTTTTCGGTGAGCAGGCCTATGACATGTCCATCTCATCCACCAAATCAATGACCGGACACCTGGTGGGCGCTTCAGGCACGATTGAGGCTTTAATCTCTACAAAAGCGATCAATGAGAACATCGCCCCCCCTACGATCAATTACGAGAACCCGGACCCAGAATGTGACCTGGATTACGTGCCAAACGCGGCACGTGAAATGGAAATCAATACCGTGATGTCAAACTCCTTTGGCTTTGGGGGCCACAACGCCACCATTATTTTAAAAAGCTTCCAAGAAGCGAACGGTTCATGAGCTCCAACGCCCACATCACCGGTTGGGGCATGGCCGTTCCCGAGAAGGTGCTCACCAATCAAGAGCTTGAAATGATGGTGGACACCAACGACGAATGGATCCGTTCACGTACAGGCATTGAAGAACGACGCATTGCCAGCGACGACGAAACCACCGCATCACTGGCTACAGAGGCAGCCATCAATGCACTGCGGGTAGCGAAACTGCCACCCAGCCAGGTGGACCTGATCATCGTGGCAACCTCAACACCCGAATATCTGTTCCCGGCCACGGCCTGCCTGGTGCAGGATCGAATCGGGGCGACCACAGCAGGCGCATTCGACTTGCTGGCGGCCTGCTCTGGTTTCATCTATGCCCTCAACATGGCTGCTGAGACAATTCGTGGTGGGTCCAACAAAAATGCACTGGTGATCGGGTCAGAGACCCTGTCACGCGTAGTGGACTGGACCGACCGCGGCACCTGCATCCTGTTTGGGGACGGAGCCGGCGCATTCGTCTTACAGGCCAGCGACGAGCCTGGCGGCATTCGTTCCTCCGTCATGCGCTCAGATGGTTCAGGGGGAGACCTCTTATGGATCCCCGGCGGGGGCAGCGCAGAACCGGCCACTAACCAGACAGTGGACGATAGCCACCATTTCATCCGCATGAATGGACGTGAAGTGTTCCGCTTTGCTACACGCGTGATGGCACGCTCCTCCGAAGAAGCCATCAAAAAAGCAGGCATGGAAGTGGAGGACATTGACCTGATCATCCCCCACCAGGCCAATCTGCGCATCATTGATGCCGCGGCCCGCGGCCTGAAGCTACCTATGGAACGTTTTGCCGTGAACGTCCAGAAATACGGTAACACGTCTACCGCCTCGATCCCCATTGCAGCTGTCGAAGCCATCGAAGAAGGTCGCATCAATCCCGGAGACAATCTGGTGTTAGTAGGCTTTGGAGCCGGGCTGACCTGGGGCGCTTTGGTTGCGACCTGGACCGGCCCATTTGCAGAACTGAAACCCATCCGCATGCGCCGCTACCGCAGACTGGCACGCGTACGCTCCTTCCTACTAAGGTGGGCACGGCGTTTGGGCGCCATATTCTTTGGAAGACGCGGCGACTCAGCTTAAAAGCAAAGACCTCCCGGTTTCGGGAGGTCTTTTTTATTTGTTATGCCTGTTCGTTGGTTTGTGGATTTTCCTCTTCGTCTATCCCTAAGCGGAAAACGCTCAGGATGCGGCGAATAAGGTCATAGGCCACGTTCTGCTGGAAGCCGACGATGAAGGCCAGGACGTAAATGGGTGGTGGGAAAGTGACTTGCGTGGTACCGGAAGAATTATCAATGGTCAGGGCCACCAGGCCGGCCTGCATCACAAGGTAAACGAAAGCACCTAAGAGCATGCCCAGCAAGGGACTCGCTAAATACCAGAGCGTGAATTGTTTATTGAAGTCCACATCGTGTGAGACGTGCTTGCGCAGATAAAAGACTGCGCCGATGACACCACCCATACCGCCCCATATCAGAGCCGAAGTGCCCACGTACATGTCCGTAGCAAGAGTGGGGAAAGCCAGCAAGGCGTCGTTACCAAAATTGGACAAGGCTAAATCCCGGACGTAAGGCGGGAACCAGACCAATAACCAAGCCAGCAAGGCACCCAGGAACAACTCGTAAAAGAATATCCCAAATGTAAGTCGCGAATTGCTGATCGAGCGCAGAGTAATGGCTATGCGTAACTCGACTTCCCCAACAGAACGCTCGGTTTCCTCGAAGTTATCACGGCCAGCCAATATCTCATTACGAGCCCGTTCTAATTGGTCCAACATACCGCGGGCAATATTGAGGTTGGGCACCTTTTGGTTGATGTCCCTTTGGGCCTGTTCGATGCGCACCCAGAGGGCCTCCAGACGCGGCTTGGTAATAAAAAGATCCAGCAAAGCCCTATCCGCATCAAGGCTGGCGCTACCACCCCGGAATTGGGGGTCATACATGGCCGCGGCGGCAGAGGGGTCTAACAGGGCCGCTTCGCTGAAGATGGGCATACCGCGGGCAGATTCTTCTGTGGGGAGAGGGATTTCAACGCTCGGCAAACCAGCACTGACGGGAAATTCGTCGTCAGGGATGATTGGCTCGACCGCGCCCAGGCCGCGGTCGCGGTCTGCTTCGGGAGGAGTGACCGATGAAACACCAGCGAGTGTGGAAATACTATCTTCGAGGAAATCAGAGACCTCTTCGCCAGCCAGGAGATCGTCAGGTGGAGCGTCGATCTCATCCAGCACGTCGGTGATGGTCTCATAATCGTCGCCGATATCATCAAAGGGCAAACCCTTATCGGGCAACATCTCCCCGCCTGTGCCTTCCAGCGGGTTTTCGGAACTGAATTCGTCAGCGAAGGACATCACTCACCTCTTTGGCCAGCTCGCGATAGGCTACTGCAGCGCGGCTGGCAGGCCGGTAATCCAATACAGTCTGGCGCGAAGCAGGAGCAACCGCTGCAGCTTCGTCCATGGGAATTGTAGATTTCAATAGTTTGTTACGAAAAACCTTACTCATTTCACTTACGATAGCATCGGCATTGGGTGAAGCGCCATGCATAGTCGGTACTACACCCAGTAATTGCAGGTCTGGGTTGATACGGTCTCTAATCAGCCAGACCGACTCAAGTAACGGGCGCACACCGCGCATCGCCAGGTACTCCGTTTTGACCGGGATAAGCAACTGGTTGGCAGCCACCAGACCATTGACAGTCAGCAGACCGAGGTTAGGCGGCGTGTCGATCAGCACATAATCAACGTCATCCCGCGACTTCTCGATGGCATCGCGCAGGCGGGTGGTGCGATCGGGCTGTTTCAACAAACGATACTCTGCAGAGAGTAAATCGGAGCCAGCCGGGGCGACTTGCAAACGTTCAGCCACGGATTTGGCGACGTCAGACAGAGCTATGTCTTTGTTCAGCAGCAAATTGACCATGGAAGGCTTGGTGGTGTAAGGGTTGAGGCCAAAACTTACAGTCATGGCACCCTGTGAATCCAGATCAATCAGCGCCACACGGTACCCCAAATCGGCCAGCGCAGCACCCAGGTTGACCACGGTGGTGGTCTTGCCAACGCCGCCTTTTTGGTTGGCGACCGCGATGACGCGTCTCATGGAGTGAGTATAGAGGATGTCAAATATCCCGTCAATCAAAATCGATTGGCAGAACACAAATGCGGTATAGCGCACGAGGCGTATTGAAGGTAGGTAAAAAACTGCGATAAATGACAATTTTCACAGAAAGTAAGAGTTCTATTAGATTTGTCTTCAATAGAGATAGGCCAATCTCCCTCGTTCGTATAGGTTGGTATAATCTCTGGATACTTTCTTTTTATTGTTAGTACCCCTCGCATGTATTGGAGAATCCTATGAATGCATCAAGAAGTCGAGCCTCAATCATTTATTTGTTGCTCTTTGTTGTAATTATTGTCTTTCTGGTCCTGAATTTCCAACAGCAGACCAACAGTCAGGAAGCACTAACCATCAACGAACTGGCCGCAGATATCCAAAGTGGCGTGGTCGGCAAAGTCGTTGCTGACAACGATCGTCTGCGCGTAACTTACGATGATGGTACAGAACGTGAAGCACATAAAGAACCCGGATCTACCGTCGTAGACCAGTTCGTTGCTTTAGGTGTAACAGCCGAGCAACTTTCTGCCAATAACGTCAAGATCCAGGTACAACCCCCCAGCGCCTGGTTGGGTATTGCCACAGCTTTTGGCTATATCCTGCCCTTCCTCATTTTGGGTGGTGTGTTCTGGTTCGTGTTCCGCCAGGCACAGGGCAGCAACAACGCCGCCATGTCCTTTGGTAAATCGCGGGCACGCATGTTCAGCGGCGATCATCCCACAGTTACTTTTGAAGATGTAGCTGGAGCGGAAGAAGCCAAAGAAGAGCTGGTCGAAATCGTTGAATTTCTGCAAGAACCTGAAAAGTTCATTTCTTTGGGAGCACGCATCCCCAAAGGCGTGTTGCTGGTCGGCCAGCCTGGAACGGGAAAGACCCTGATGGCTAAGGCAGTTTCCGGCGAAGCGGGCGTACCTTTCTTCTCGATATCCGGTTCGGAGTTCGTGGAAATGTTCGTAGGTGTCGGTGCAAGCCGTGTGCGCGACCTGTTTGATCAAGCCAAGCGCCACTCCCCCTGCATTGTATTTGTGGACGAAATTGACGCCGTAGGCCGCCAACGCGGCGCAGGCCTGGGCGGCAGCCACGACGAGCGTGAGCAAACCCTCAACCAAATGCTGGTAGAGATGGACGGTTTCGATACCGACACCAACATCATCATGGTGGCAGCGACCAACCGCCCTGACATCCTCGATCCGGCACTGATGCGCCCCGGTCGTTTCGATCGCCGCGTCATGCTGGACCGCCCTGACGTGCGTGGCCGTGAAGCTATTCTTGAAGTTCACACCCGCGGCAAACCACTGGAACCCAACACAGACCTCAGCGTATTAGCACGTGGAACCCCCGGATTTGTAGGCGCAGACTTGGAAAACCTGGTCAATGAAGCTGCCATTCTGGCAGCCCGCCGCAATAAGCAATCCATTGGGCAAGACGAATTCCAGGAAGCCATTGAGCGCGTGATCGCCGGACCGGAACGCAAGAGCCGCTTGATTACCGAAGACGAAAAGCGCGTGGTGGCGTATCACGAAGCTGGACATGCCATAGTGATGAATGCCCTCCCCGAAGCCGACCCCGTACACAAAGTCACAATCATCCCCCGCGGCATGGCAGGTGGTTACACGCTGGCATTGCCCGAAGAAGACCTGACCCTGATGTCACGTAAGAAAATGCTGGCCGATATGGTGGGCCTGATGGGCGGGCGGGCTGCCGAAGAGTTGGTGTTCGATGACATCACTTCAGGAGCATCCAACGACATCGAACGAGTCACCAAGCTGGCCCGCACGATGGTCACCCGGTTAGGGATGAGCGATGAGTTGGGGCCGATGACCTACGGACAGAAAGAAGAACTGGTCTTCCTGGGTCGCGAGATCTCTGAGCAGCGCGATTATTCTGAGGCAGTTGCTGAAAAGATCGACACGGAAGTACGTGTGCTGGTCAACGATGCCTACATCAAAGCGAAAGAGATCCTCAAGGAGTATCACGACAAACTGGATGAAGTCGCTGAGAAATTGCTTGAGGTAGAAACTCTTGCGCGCAAAGAATTTGAAGAAATCTTCCCGCCCCCAGAGCCAAAGCGCACACCCACCCCGGTGTTGGCCGGAGCTAACTCCCACTAACAACTAAAGCAAGACGGGCCAAATGGCCCGTCTTTTTTTGTGTTTTGAGTAGCTAACCTATACTGTTTACAAACCAGAGTCTTTTCTCCCCACATAGCTAAAAATCGATCATGTTTTCAGGCGGCGAACCGCGGTTCGCCCCTACAATTCAGGTTATTTCAGGCAAATAATTAGCTCGTCCCAATAATATCAATCCAGAATTTTCCAACCATGTTCCTCAGCAATGGGACGTAAGATGTCATCTGGGTGGACTGCCACAGGGTTACCCACAAGATCAAACAACACTTTATCTCCAGGCGAATCACCGTAGGCATAACTGGCAGCATAATCAATATCTAGGCCCAATTCTTCCATTTTTGCCCTGGCGAATTTGGGCTTGTTGGGGCCAATGCAAACTTCACCGCCCACGCGACCAGTGTAGCGACCGTCTTTGATCTCATGCGGGGTAGCAACGACATGATCCGCACCCACTTCTTGCGCAATGCGAGTAATCAATGGCAGCGGGCCAGCAGAGACAATAGCGATGACAACACCTTCGGCTTTATGGTGCCGTAAAGCAGCAATAGCATCTTCGCGCCATTGATCTGCCAGGTACTCTTCAACAATCCAATCCCATATGGCATGCGCCTCTTCGACAGAGTATCCGCGGAAGAACCAGGAAAGGTTTTTAGCCCAGGGAGTGCGTACAGCATCCTGTGAAAGCAGGCCGATCTTATGCACCAAATACAAGGGAGCATGATAAGCCCAAAATGCAATGTGCGTCAGGCGACGCTGGCCATTGATCTTGAAGAATTCCATCAGGCCGTTCCACACATAGGTCTTAATCAGTGTACCGCCCACATCAAAGAATGCTGCTGTTTGGGACAATGTATTCTCCTAATCTCTCAAAACTTCATCTGGTTAAAGTGAATTGGCAAGCGAACCGCGGTTCGCACCTACAATTGCCAATCAAATATCAATCGAGATCGATAATATCGTCATCCATTTTAAACGAATACGGGCGCAAATGGAAAATGCGCCCGTATTATGTTCTCGTTATTTCTCTTAGGCGTCCGTAGACTCTTTATGGATGCGGACCAATTCACGACGAAGGATCTTGCCAACGGTGGTCTTGGGTAATTCATCGCGGAAATCGATCTGCTTGGGGACCTTGTAACCCGCGAGATGCTCCTTACACCAGGCACGGATGTCATCTGCACTGGCAATCTGGCCTTCTTTGAGCACAACCCAGGCCTTGACAGCTTCACCGCTATTGGCATCCGGAATACCAGCGACACCCACTTCTAAGACAGCAGGATGATCCTGGATAATCTCTTCGACCTCACGCGGCCAGACCTGGAAGCCACCCGGTTTGATGAGCTCTTTCTTGCGATCAACGATAAAGAAAAAGCCGTCTTCGTCCATATAGACAATGTCACCGGTATATAGCCAGCCTTCACGAAGTGTGTTCATGGTTTCGGTAGGCATATTGTGATAGCCCTTCATGACCTGCGGCCCCTTGATAAGCAGTTCGCCCACCTCGCCTTGTTCCAGCACAGTCATACCGTCGTCGAGGTCAACCACGCGGCATTCCACGTCAGGGAGGGGCAAACCAATGGAACCGGTTCGATTCTCACCGAGCACAGGATTGCAATGTGTGGCAACGGGCGCTTCTGAAAGACCATATCCCTCGACCAGGACACCACCGGTAATCTCTTCAAAGCGCTCTTTGGTCTCGCGCAACAATGGCGCAGAGCCGGAAAGGCAGAACTTGATCGAGCCAAGATCATACTTACCGCTAACCACATCCGGGTGATTGTTGATAGCATTGTAGAGAGCGGGCACGCCGGGGAACATGGTGGGACGATATTTCTGGATATTATCGAGCAGGTCTTTGATGTTGCGGGGGTCGGGGATCATGACCAGGGCCGCGCCCTTCATGATGCCGTAATTCATACCCACGACCATACCGTAGGCGTGATAAAGAGGGATAGCCATAAGCACGGTTTCCTCACCATCCACAAAGGTGGTGTTCCAGGCCGAGATCTGGTTCATGTTGGCTATACAACCACGATGGGTTGCAACCACGCCCTTGGACAGGCCAGTGGTGCCGCCACTGTACTGGAAAAGAACCGTGTCATCAGAAGCAATGTCGACCTGCGGCCGATCGGAGGGCTGGAACTGGCTTGCAAGGTCCATCATCCAGACATCGTTGTCACGCAAGGTGACACGGAAACCGGCTTTCTTTTCTCTTAGCAAGGTAAATAAAACGCGCAAAACCGGAGGTAGCGCTTCTTTGATGTTGGTAGCAACGATGCGTTTGATCTTTGTCTGGTCCTGAATGGCCTTGACCTTCTCGTAATTATTGGTCATCAAAACCATAAGTTCAACACCAGCATCATTAACTTGATGAATGATTTCACGTTCGGTGTAAAGCGGATTAGTGGCCACAACCACTGCACCTAACTTCAGCAAACCATAATAGGCCATGACAAACTGAGGCGTGTTGGGGATGAAGATGCCTACACGATCACCCTTCTTGACACCCAGGCTGGCAAACCCGGCCGCCAGGCTGTCGGTCAGGTCATTCATCTCCTTGAAGGTGATCTCAGCCCCATTAAAGATGGTGCAAGGCTTGTTGGGGTATTTTTCTGCTGCTTCTTCCAGGAATTTGTGAAGCGGGAAAGCGGGATAATCAATCGTGGCTGGCACACCATCATCGTAATGAGCCACCCAGGGTCGGTCATTCATCTTCTCTCTCCATCTGATCTGATTGGTGGGAACGCTTAAAAGTATAGGAAGAAGTTATCGGCATGTCAACAACTTCCACGATATTCAGGAAATTAAATGGGCTATCTAATAAAACTACGTACCGTATCCTCGACTGCATCCCCTGTGTCATTGCCCATCTCAAACCAATGAATGTCAGGGTCAGTGGGTTTAAACCAATTGGCCTGCCGCCGGACGAACTGGCGAGTGAGGCGTTTTATCTCCACTACGGCCTCTTCTAAAGTAGTTTCACCTTGCAAATGTGCGGCGATCTGAGTGTAGCCAATAGCAGACATGCTGGGTATATCGCGGGAGTATCCCTTGTCGAGCAAAGCTTGAACTTCTCCCACAAAGCCATTGGTCAACATGTTCTCTATACGCTGGTCAATACGCTCATACAGCTCCGGGCGAGGACGCGTCAAACCGATTTGCAGGACATTGTACGGAGCCTCCCCTTTTTGGCGTTGCTCCGAAAAGCGTACTCCGGTGCGCAGGGTAACTTCAAGAGCGCGCACTGTGCGACGCAGGTTACGTGCATCAATGTTAGCAGCAGCGTTGGAGTCTAGTACTTGCAAGCGCTGGTATAAACCATCTGCGCCAATTTTAGATCCCCAAGCTTCCAGTGCATTACGCATACTCTCGTCCGGTGCTTGTTCGGGGATGTTCCAGCCCTCGGTGATAGCACGAATATACTGGCCGGTCCCCCCCACCAGGAAGGGCAATCTGCCCTTTGCATGAATGTCTTCAATAATATCCATTGCCTGGTGTTGAAATAAGGCCAGGCTCCAGGTCTCGTCCGGATCAGCAACGTCGATCAAGTGATGGGGGACAGTCCTGCGCTCATGAAAAGTAGGTTTAGCAGTACCGATATCCATACCGCGGTAAAAAAGGCGTGAGTCCACTGAGATGATCTCAGCATCGAGGCGTTGGGCAAGCTCGATGGATATGGCAGTTTTCCCTACCGCTGTGGGACCAAGAATAACAATGAGCGGGGGACGAGGGTCAGCCAAGGGCATTTTCGATGTGCAGGATCTCTGGAGTATCGTCACCAGAATTGCGTTGAATAGCAATCACATCAATGCGCCAGAGGGCATCATCCTGGGCACTGGATTGCAGATATGCTTCGGCAGAGTCGATCATATGTTGCTGTTTGGCTTCTGTGATAGCTTCTTCGGGATGGCCAAAGGTATCCGAACTGCGCGTTTTGACCTCAACAAAAACAAGTTCCCGTCCGGACCGTGCAATGATATCGATTTCGCCATACTCCGTGCGTACATTAGTATCGATAAGCTCATAGCCTTTAGCCTGCAAGAAATTAGCCGCCCGCTGCTCTCCCCAACGGCCCAGGTTTTGCTTAGTAAAACTCATGGACGAATTTGGGCAAAGAAACGGCGGGCGCGGTCGCCAAAGCGCACACCCTGACCTTTCTTTTGTGAAACGACATCCTCGTAATGTTCAAGTAATAATTGGGAGGTGCGTTCAATGGCATAGTCTTCGGCCGCAGCTTTGGCTGCCTGGCTCATGCGGCTACGCAAATCAGATTCTGTGACCAAACGCCCCAATTTAGCGGTGAAAGCGGCCAGGTCTTTATTAGCCAGAAAACCAGTCTCACCTTCAACGACGGTATCGCTGACGCCGCTGGTGCGCACACCCATTGTGGGCAAACCGGCAGCCATGGCTTCAATGATGGTCAGTGGATGGCCTTCGCCTGTAGAAGTAATGATAAACAAGTCAGACATGGCGAGGTAGCGCGGAATATCTTTGTAGGGAATGGGGCCTGTGAAACATACAGAATCGCTCAATCCCATGTGTTGCACACGGTCTTCCAGGTTCTCTTTATCCGGGCCCTGTCCAATAAGCAACAGGCGCACGTTGGGGTAAGCCTCGTGCAATCCGCCAAATGCGCGCAACATAAAGGGGATATCTTTCTCAGGACCCAAACGGCCAACAAAGACCATAACAATATCATTGGCCGCGAAACCTAATTTGGCGCGCGACATAGGCTCGTCCACGTTCTTGATAGGCGCAATATCGACCCCATTGGGAAGCACGTCTATGGGCGTTGTCACCCCAAAGTCTTGCATAATGCCGCGCATGCCTTCTGACGGGGCAATTACGAGGTCGCAAGACTTGCAGAAAGAGGGCAAAAAGGCATGCAAGAGAGTATCGCCGATGGCCTCAGGCAGCAACGGAAGATAGGTCTGGTACGTGAGGTCGTAGCGTGTGTGGTTGGTGAAAACCACTGGGATATTGAAGGGTTTACAGTAACGCAATGCGAGGGTGCCGCTGATAAAAGGGTGATGGACATGGGCAATGTCCATCGTGCGTAACAAGCGGCGGGCGCGCTGGTCGTAGCGCAGGTTAAGTTGAACCTCTACTGTGGTGATGTTCTTGCCGATAGGCAGTCCGGCAGAACGAATGACGTTTTCCTCAACTTCTTCGTAGTCGTCATGACCAAAGGTAAAAACAAAAACTTCGTGTCCAGCAGCTTCTAAATATTTTTTATTGAGGTCGATAAAGTTAGTAACACCACTGATGTATGGCTTGTAAACGTCCGCCAACATTCCTATTCGCATATCGCCCTTTCCTTTGCTACACTCAACAGTAAAGCGCAGGTGATGACCTGCGCTTTGTTTATATCACAAATAGCTTATGCCTGTCGACGGATGACTCTTAGCAGCAAGAGGCTGCCTGCAAAGATCAAGGCCACCGGCCACAAGAAACCGAAATCCAGCCAGTAAAGCCAGGGCAAATTGAGGTTATCCACCAGGTAGAAAACGCCCAAAAGCACAAGTCCGGTCCCAACAAGATAGGATGCCTGACGGTTCTCCCAAAGCGGGACAGTGGGTGCACTTTCCTCAAAGCCTTCCGGTGCCTGCGGCATAACGATGGCCATCACAATGTAGATCAGTAAACCGATACCATTTGCAAAGGTCAACAAGGCAAAGAATATGCGCACGATCGAAGAGTCAATCCCCAGGTAGTTAGCTAAGCCGCCGCACACGCCCGCCATCCAGCGGTCGGAACGACTGCGATACAGTTTATCCATACTGCACCTCCAATAATGTGTTTCTACTTAACAGTACGGTATGGAGGCGGCAAAGTTTCAAAAGTAGAGAATCTCACTCAATTCGCTTATATACCTGCCAGCTTGGACGCTCAGGTCGAATTCAGTTAGAATGTCGCCGTGCAAAGATCACGCAACCTGCCAGATTTTGAACAATTAAGCGTATTGGTCGCCACGGTGTTGTTGGCCTATGCCACATCCCGTTTCGTCAACCTGCCACCGCGCATCTGGCCGTTGCAGATTCTGGGAGTATTGCTACCGATCCCGATCAACGCCAATACGATCATTGTGATCATTTTGGCAGCCTTAGCCGCCACAGGGACAGATTGGTTGCTGCGCAGCCACCCCAGGCTTGGCAAAGAGAACACTCGCAGCCATTGGTTGCTCCCCAGCATGACAGCCCTGGTAATTGCCGTACCGCTCAACTCATTGCCACTCGGTTTCATCTGGTGGGCCGGATTCTTTACAGGAGGCATTTTGTTAGTGCTGACCTTATTGGCCGAGTACATCACCGTTGATCCTGAAGACACGCGCTTCTTGCCCGCTGCAGCAGGGCTGACGGCCTTATCCTATGCCCTTTTCCTGATACTGACGATCACGCTGGGATCGATCAAACCACGCCTGTACATCGTGTTGCCTCCCATCGGCCTGGCAGCCGCCCTGGTGAGCTTACGCGCCATCCATTTGCGCTTGAACGAATGGCAGTGGCCTCAAGCCCTGGCAGCAGGATTGATCGCCAGCCAGTTGGCTGCAGCCCTCCATTATCTGCCGGTAGCTCCCATTGCTTATGGGTTGATACTTTTAGGACCGGTATACGCCATAACCAGCTTCACGATCAATCATAGCCAGGGACAGAGCATCCGACAGGCAGCCATAGAACCCGGCATCGTGGTCATTCTCTTGTGGGTTATTGCACTGGTGTTTGCCTGAGGCCCATGGAGTCTATTAAGATTCAAAAGGCGCATTGGGAGCAGATGCGCTCTCACGTAAATAAAATAGCCCCGATAGAGGCTTGCGGTCTTGTCGCTGGGATCAATAATATAAGCAGTGAGGTCTTCCCCATCACAAATTCCCTGAACAGCACCACCAGGTATCGCATGGCAGAAGGTGAAATGGTCAGGACGATACACACTATCCTGGAAAAAGGATGGGACATACTGGCGATCTATCACTCCCACCCACAGAGTCCGGCAGTCCCTTCACAAACAGATTTATCGGAAGCCACCTTTCTAGAAAGTGTGCAACTCATCTCGGGACAGCAAGAAGGAGAATGGCATCTAAGGGCATATAGGTACTATCCCAACAATTTGCCCGAGGAAATTAACGTCTCTATAATCGAAATGTAGCAACTTAGAGGCCAGCGCCGTGTTAAAAAGGCTGGATTTGCAACGCAAATGAGGAGAGCTATTTCCCTATGTCAATAACTACTTCAGCAGCCATTTTGCTGGGCTGCTACCTCCTGGGGTCAGTGCCATTCGGTTTGGTGCTGGTACGCATTGTTACCGGTCGGGATATCCGATCTGTGCAAAGCGGTCGTACTGGCGGTACTAATGCCATGCGGGCTGCCGGTTTCTGGGTCGGCTTAAGCACAGCCCTGCTAGATTTCTTTAAAGCCGCCGTCACTGTATGGATCGTGCGAGCATTGGGCGGCAGTCTCTTACTGGAAGCCCTGGCTCCCCTGGCAGCCATCCTCGGACATAACGCTTCCGTATTTTTGATCAAACGTGACGAACAGGGGCGCTTACGCTTGAGCGGCGGCGCTGGTGGTGCAGCCGCGCTGGGTGGTGCCATGGGGCTTTGGCCGGGCAGCATCTTGATCATCTTACCCATTGCCATCATCCTCTACTATTTTGTAGGCTACGCTTCCCTGGCTACCTTAAGCGTTTCCGCACTAGCAATTGTGATCTTTGCTGTTCGCGCTATCATTGGGACAGGCCCCTGGGAATATGTGGCCTACGGGATCGGGACACTGGCTCTGCTTGGTTGGGCATTGCGCCCTAACATCAAACGCCTGCTCGAGGGAACTGAACGCATCCACGGGTTCAGGGCACGTAAAAACAAAGCCGCAGAAGCCGAAAGTAGTTAAGCGGCTATTTTTCGGAAGGCATATCTGATAAGGACAGCTTTACCTCTTTCCACTTCATATCCCCCGTGGCCGTCATTTCCATTGCAGAGTCAATAATTAGATGAGCTTTCTTATCCGGCGCATGAGTTGCTATATACTCATCCTCACTTGGCATCCAGTTTTCAATCGCCGCATTTGATGTGTCACCCCGTCTCAACAACCTGGAATTTCGTACTTCACGAGGACAAGAAAACCATACGCGGAGGTCATAGAAATCGGACAGTTCACTTCGCGTTGAAGCAATGCCGTCAATAATAGTCACACCACCTAGTTGAATTGATTTCCAATCTTTCAGACTGTCCTCAGGCCAATCAAATAACTGGAATTTTGCTTCCTTGGACGATCGCAACGGAACAATCACTTGATCACGGAGGCGTTTCCAATCAATATCCTCGACAATTGCAAGTGGGTGCAATTGGGTCACCCGTTCATCTGATGGGAGGAAAAAGTTGTCAGTATGGACGACATTTACACGGGTACTTGAGTTAGAGATTTGTTCCGCGACCCAGTGGGCGAAAGTAGATTTCCCTGATCCCGCACCTCCATCAACACCTACTAATACCGTCCCATTTGGTGTTACCCGGTCAATAATAAAATCCAGAACACGCTGAATTGAAAAATTCATGTTGAATTATTTAATAATGCGAGGAAAACTGAGCTCAGGCTTTTGGTAATTCGTTCAGATTCTCAGAAAGAGGGTCAAACAAGCCCAGGCCAAAGGCTGCTATGGCGTAAATCATGCCACTGATGGCAAAGCCGAGTGGTGTCCAATCCAGGAGCGGTACCGGGTTAACATCAGAAAGGTAAATGATGTTTCCCAGCCACGGGAAAATGGGACCAAAGACCATCAGGAGACTCAGCCAACGCTGGGCCTTGCGTTTCATGAAAATCGCACGAAACATAATCAGGGTGCCCAGCAAGAGTAAAAGATAAGAGTAGACAAAATGAATCTGGAACCAGAACCCATATTCAGGGGCAAGCACTGAAAAGGAGCCATTGTCTTCAACAGACAAACTGCGCCATATGAAACCATGCCATTCATTGGTAAAAACCAATAAGATCGTGATAGCGGGAATGAGGGAGAGCAGAATGATCCAATTGCGGGTCAAAGAGAATGATGGGTTTGTGTAGAACAAAGACAAGATGAACCAGGCTAGCGGTATGGTTGCAATGCCCAGGTATTCGATCTTGGCCATCCAGGTGGCAACACCCAATTCTGTAGTGATGATCTCAAGGGAATAGGCAAAGAGCCAGATGGTAGCACCCCAGCAGATGGCAACAAATGGGAGCGTCCATTGACCAGCACTACGCTGCAACCAACCATAAATTGCCAGGCCCATCATGATGTAGGCTGCCAGGATGGTGAGAATAATGACCGTGGTGAAACTCATTGTGCCTCCCTGACATTGATCGAATTAAATAGCTCGTCCATACTCGACGCGATTTTATAGGGTGGAAAGCTCAGGCCTCTTCAAAATAAAGCTCAGACCCTTGCGGCACTTCACCATAAAACTGCTGGTACAGAGCGACCAGATTCTGACGATGCAATTCTACTGCCAGCCCCCCCATCAACACCCGGCTTTTACCACTCTCTTCAACCCCCACAGTTTCCAGCAGATCCAACGGGTATTTACGGCGATTGGCCTGCCGTACAGCTTTTCGGATGGCAGACAGATAATCCAGATTGTCCTTGACTGAACCTTCGATCTCGCCGCGTAAAATAATATCGCCATGCCCCTGAACAATGTTCTCCAAACCCATCTTGGCGATGTTCTTGAGGGAATTGCTCATTTCTTCAAAATCACCATCGACGAGATAAGGAATCGGCATGAAGGTATCCCCGGCAAACAAGACACGGTCTTCTTCTACCAGCACCCCGATGTTATCCGGACTGTGTCCGGGAAGTGAAAAAAGTTTGAGATTTTTCTTGCCGACGCGAATCCCCAAATGACCGCGGTCGAAGGTCATGTCTGGCAAAACAAGCTTGATCTGGCGCATAGCAGAATTCTGCGATTGCGCATCTTTTAAAGCTGGGATGCCCCGCTCGATCATCAAGTCATGACACTTTGAGTGCGCCAGGATCATGGCTCCAGGGAAAAAACAATTACCCCAGGTATGGTCGGCATGGTAATGGGTATTGACCACATAGCGGACAGGCACTTGTAATTCCTGTTCCACAAAATCACGGATAGCCAATGACTCTTCGGGAAAGGCCAGAGTATCGATCACCACAGCCATATCAGGCCCTGCGACCACCCCCGCAGTTACTTTGGCATAGAGATCACTCTGAAAAAAATAAACGTTTTCTGCGACGCGTTCTACTTGCAACCTACCACCTCATTTTTAATTCCACAAAGTATAGTCAAAGCAAAAACGAAAGTCAAGAAAATTTGACATAATATAGGATATCCGCCTGAATTTGACATGCTGGCTGCATTTTTGTATAATCCAAGCCATTAATCGAATAGCCTATCCAGGAGCAGTATGCCAACAGGCGCTGCAAGAGAAGAAAGGTCATGGCTGAAAACCTTTCCCAGAATGCCCATGGTTGAAGTCACCTGGAGGATTGCCGAAGAAACCGCAAGGAAATAGACCGGCACGGGTTAGCCCGATACAGCGAAAGCCTCATAAGGTGAAAGAAACCCTGGTGAGGTGAAGCGTGATAGTGCAGTGGTGACTGTCAAAGCGAGGTGGTACCGCGGAAAGTCAGCCTTTTCGTCCTCAGGATGAGAGGCTGTTTTATTTTAACAATGAGGCACAATATGACAGAACAATCACTCCCTAAGAATTACGATTTTTCGAGCACAGAAGAGCGCTTATACGACTGGTGGGAAGAGCAGGGTTATTTTAAGCCCACTAACGACCCCAAGGATGAGGACCACGACCCCAGCATCAAACCCTTTGTGATCTCCATGCCGCCGCCCAATATCACCGGCAGATTGCACATGGGGCATGCCATCACAACTTTTACCGAAGACCTGATGATCCGTTACAACCGCATGAAAGGCGTGCCCACCCTATGGGTACCTGGCACGGATCACGCCAGCATCGCTACCCAACTACAGGTAGAAAAGCACATCCTGCACACCGAGGAAATTACGCGCGAAGAAATGGGACGCGAGGAGTTCTTGCGGCGCAGTTGGGAATGGCGTGAGGAATACGGACGCATGATCGTGGAGCAAACCCGCCGCCTGGGTGCTTCCTGTGACTGGGAGCGCGAACGCTTCACTATGGACGCCGGATTGTCCAAGGCCGTCAATGAGGCTTTCGTAAGGCTATACGAAAAAGGCTTGATCTACCGTGGCCCGCGCCTCATCAACTGGTCACCAGGATTAAAAACAGCCGTGTCCGACCTGGAAGTGGAATACTCCGAGGAACCTGGAAAGATGTACCACTTCAAGTACATGTTGAAGGATTCGGAAGATTTCATACCAGTAGCCACCACACGCCCGGAAACCATCCTGGGTGATACGGCAGTGGCCGTGCATCCCGACGATGAGCGTTACGCCGAATTCGTGGGGAAAACTGCTCTTGTCCCCATACTGAATCGCGAGATCCCGGTGATTGCCGATGAGTACGTTGACCGCGAATTTGGTACGGGCGCGTTAAAGATCACACCCGGCCACGACCCCAATGATTATGAGATTGGGGCGCGCCACAAGCTGCACACCATCTCCATCATGGACGAGGAAGCAAATATCAACGAACATGGTGGGCCTTATGAGGGCATGGAACGCTTTGCCGCCCGCGAGAAGATGTGGACGGATATGTACAATGCCGAGCTGGTCATCAAAGAAGAGCCACACACGCTCAATGTACCGCGCGCCCAACGTGGCGGGGAGATCATTGAACCCATGATCTCGACCCAGTGGTTTATGAAAATCCAGCCGCTGGCCGACCCTGCGATGGAAGCCGTGCACAGCGGGCAGATCAAGATCGTACCGGAACGCTTCACAAAGACCTATTTCCACTGGCTGGAAAACATCCAGGATTGGTGCATCAGCCGCCAGTTATGGTGGGGTCACCGTATCCCCGTATGGTATGGGCCAGACGGCACACAGTTCTGTGCACATGATGAAGCAGAGGCCCAGGAAAAAGCCAAAGCACACTTCGGGGATGCTGTTGAATTGGTGCAAGACCCAGACGCCCTGGATACCTGGTTCTCCTCTGGTCTGTGGCCCTTCTCCACGCTAGGCTGGCCGGATGAAACACCGGATCTGAACTACTTCTACCCCACCGCGGTGATGGAAACAGGCTACGATATCTTGTTCTTCTGGGTGGTGCGTATGATCATGCTTGGCCTGGAATTTACCGGCGAGATCCCTTTCGACACGGTCTACCTGCATGGCTTGATCCGCGCCGAAGACGGTCGCAAAATGTCAAAAACGCTCGACAATGTGGTCGATCCGTTGAGCCTGATGGACGAATACGGCACGGATGCCTTGCGTTTTACCCTGCTGACCGGCTCGACCCCGGGAAATGACATGAACCTCAGCGTTGAGAAGATCGAGGCTAACCGCAATTTTGCCAACAAGATCTGGAACGCGGGCAGGCTGGTGTTGAGTTTATTGGAACGTGCTCCCAAGGAAGCCAATGAGGATGCTGAATGGACTCTGGCAGATAGCTGGATCTATGCCCGCTGCAATCAAGTAACTGGTGACGTAAGCCGTCTGATCGACCGCTACCAATTTGGCGAGGCCGGACGGCAGATCTATGATTTCTTCTGGAATGAGTTCGCCGATTGGTACCTGGAGATCGCCAAACTACAAGTAACAGAAGGAGGGGCCCGCGCCCTCAAAACTACGCAGGTGCTGGTGCGCGTGATGGATACGAGCCTGCGCCTGTTGCATCTCTATACGCCCTTCATCTCAGAAGAGATGTGGGGGCATTTAAAAACAGCTGCACAAGCCGGTCATGCCAGCCTGGCGCCAACTCAGGGCTGGGAAGATGCCCTCATTATTGCACAATGGCCGCAAGCGGAAGAAGAACAGGGCTGGGAAGCAGACACTATCCATGACTTCGAATTGCTTAGGGAAGTGGTGCGCAGCATCCGTAATCTGCGCGCCGAAAAAGACGTAAAACACAGCCAGAAGATCGGCGCAACGCTGGTGAGCGCCGAAGCGGCTGAGATGCTGGAGGGACAAGCAGCCTCTATCGCAGCCCTGGCTGGCGTAGCACCGGATAGCCTACACATAAAGTCCAGCATTGAAGCCAAGCCGGAAGGCAGCATTGCCCTTGTAGCCGGACCGGTTGAGATCTACCTACCATTAGCAGAACTGGTGGATGCAGCAGAAGAGCGCAGCCGTCTCGAAAAAGACCTGGCCGAAACGCGGTCGCACATCCAACGCCTGGAGAAACTATTGGGCAGCGACTTTGCCAAAAAGGCCCCGGCCCAGGTTGTGGAGAAAGAACAGGCTAAGCTTTTGGACTATAAAGAGACGGCGCAGCGTATTCAGGCCCAGCTAGACGATCTGAAATGAGCTATCAAATGATAGCAATACACCTAATCATGTGAGGAAATCATGACCAGACTTATTGACCCCCAACACCTCAACATCGACGAAATCCCTGGCATCTGGACGCCTGTAAATGTAGAGGAATTGAGCGATAGTGAGCGTGTGGCTGAGGTCGAAGACCAGGCGCGTGCCAGTTTGCTGGCCGGAGTGGACACGCTTGAAGCTGTATTGCGCCTACTGCTGCATGAGACAGAAATTCAGAGGGCCGTCACACCACCCGACGGCTACGATCCCGAATTGCAAGGCGAGTGGGACTCAGATATCCTGGCTTTTGAGTTCAAACGCGGCATCAAACCCGTAGGCGAGATCTCCCGCGAAGCAGAGTACCTTTTTGTTCAATTCGAAGTGGAGGGTACAGGGGAATGGATAATGGAGATTACCCCTGAAAAAGCCATCATCGAGAAGCTTTGAGAATTTCCAGAGTTGCTTCCGTGGCCTTTTCCCAGCTATAGTTCTTTGCCTGTTCAAGTCCTTTTATTGATAAGCCCTTAGCAAGTTCTCGTTGGGAAAGCAGCGTTTGTAAAGCTTCGCCTATCTCTTTAGCGGATAAGGGATCAAATGATATCCCGGCATCCCCAATCATTTCAGGAGTGGCAGTTGTCTTTGCAGCTAGCACAGGCGCGCCGCAGGCTATAGCTTCCAACACGGGCAAATTAAAACCCTCATACAAAGAGGGCTGAATGCAAACCCTGGCGCCGCTATACAAAGCTGCCAGATCTGCATCAGGGACATTGGCCAAAAAGCGCACATTGGATGGTAATTCTTTGAAACCTCGGTTGCAAAAGACCTGATCTTCCACACCAACAACTACAAGTTCAATTGAGGGAAATTTAACAGCTACTTGCTGCCAGGCTTCAAACAGTCTATCCAGGTTCTTACGCGGCTGCAAAGACCCTACAGAAATCACATAATCCCCTCCCAGGCCATATTCTGCTTTGGCCAGGTCAATTTCAGAGTGTTTGCGCGGATAAAAAACCTGATGATCTACGCCGTTAGGAATAACCACGATTTTTTCCGCGGGGACGCCTAATATCTCTGCGATACGCCTCTTCGAAAACTCAGATACCGTAATGATCTTGCGCACATGGGATACCAGCCTGGGCAATAAGAAACGATACCAGGTCGCGAATAAAGGGGAAAACCACTCGGGATGTTCCAACACACTGACATCATGCAGGGTCAATACCTGGTTGGCTACACGCAACGGACCAGTATTTGCCGGAGACCACAACACAGCATCCTTAGGAAGCTGTTGCGGCAAGGTCACCTGCTCCCATATGTGGCCGCCTATGCCGTTCCTGGGTTGTTGGGGTTGAAGTACCTGAGCATCATCGCCCAGCTGTTTTATCATTTCTGCTGTGTATCGAGCAATGCCGGAATCCGATTTCCCCAAAGCCCGGGCATTAACGTAAAAGGGAACCGCCAAGACTTTTACTCATTCAGAAAATTCAGCACCAATTCGAGGAATCTCTCCGGTGCTTCGCGGTGCAAAAAGTGACCCGCTTCTGGCAAGACCTCATAGCGATATTCCCCTGTAAAGGCTGAAGGCGTATCCTCCATAACATCCAGGCTCAAAGCACCATCCGCGTCCCCAACAAGGCATAACGTAGACACGGATGTCTTTTTGCCGGAGACGCGCGGTCCCCCCGATGAGCGGCGTTCAGCAAAGGCCCAGTAGTAGCCCAGCACAGCCTCAACCACACCTGGTTGCGCCAGGGAACTTTTGATGGCTTTCAGGTCTTGCTCTGCAAAATCCCAATTGGGTGACCAGCGCCTGTAAATCGCATCGATATGTTTGAAGTTGCTGTGTTTCATGTTCCACACCGCCAGACGGCGGAACTGATAGGTGATGAAATGGCGCGAGCGCCATAGAACGGCTGGCGTGAAACGTAATACGCGGGGATGTGGGATTGCTACCGTGATCAGCTTGCTGATCTTCTCAGGAGCCAGGTTGGCCGCCGTGTAAGCGGCTAAGGCGCCCCAATCGTGCCCGAGCACCACAGCTTCCGCATAGCCCAGGCCTTCGATCAAGGCCAGTACGTCTGTACCCAGATCGATATTTGCGTACGCTGCAGGCTCTGGGATTTGTGTAGGCCAATAGCCACGTGTGTAGGGGGCCACAACGTGATAGCCTGCTTGCGCCAAAACAGGCATATGTTCATCCCAGGTATCGGCTGTGTCGGGATAACCATGCAGGCATAAAAGCAGTGGCCCTTCGCCAGCCTCTTTGTAGGCGAACTTCAGGCCGTTGGCCTCAATGATATTTACAGTTTCGTCCTGCAAAGGTCACTTTCCTTTTTTACTCTCGAGGTAACGTTTCTGCCACTCATACATCTTATTGAGGGCCTCAATGGGACTGAGTTCATTCATGTCTAGCTCACCCAACTCATCCAAAAGCGGATTGGTTTCTGGGAAGAGCGCTACCTGCTTAGCGGCTGTGCCATCCATGCGCGTGGTGTTACCGGAGGTGGCTTCCAGTTCTTTGAGTATCTCCTCAGCGCGCTGGATGACAGACTTGGGCAACCCGGCCAACTGGCCCACGTGAATGCCGTAGGAACGGTCAGCCCCGCCGGGCACGATCTTGTGCAAAAAGACAACCTCACCATCGGCTTCACTAACGGCCACGTTGTAATTGCGCACGCCTGGCAACAGGTCGGAAAGCTGGGTTAGCTCATGATAATGCGTGGCAAAGAGAGTCTTGGCGCGCAAGTCGGGATGGTTATGGATATATTCGATTACTGCCCAGGCGATGGACAAGCCATCGTATGTACTGGTGCCGCGGCCGATCTCGTCCAGCACCAGCAAGCTGCGGTTGGTGGCATGGTGCAGGATATTGGCCGTCTCCACCATTTCAACCATGAAAGTGGATTGCCCGGCATGGATCTCATCTTGAGCTCCGATACGCGTGAAGATACGATCCACCAGACCAATGCGTGCTGCAGTAGCCGGAACGTAACTGCCCATCTGCGCCATCAAGGCGATCAAAGCCACCTGGCGTAGATAGGTGGACTTACCGCTCATGTTGGGACCGGTGATCACGCGGATGCGTTCGCCTTCTTCGAAAGTAGAATCGTTAGGCACAAAACGTTGCCCGCCGGATAAGGCATGTTCCACAACCGGGTGGCGGCCATCACGCACTTCGAGGATATCCTCATCAACGACCTGGGGACATACGAAGCCCTCATGAGCGGCGACTTCTGCCAGGGCACACAACACATCCAATGCTGCCAAGGCACGAGCCGTACCTAACAGGCGATTAGCAGACTGGCCTAATTTGACACACAGTTCCCTGAACAAGCGCGCCTCAATTGCATGAATGCGCTCATCCGCATTCAAAACTTGAGACTCATAGTCTTTCATCTCTGGCGTGATGTAGCGCTCGGCGTTCACCAGGGTCTGGCGGCGAATGTATTCTTCGGGCACACCATCAGCCTGGGCTTTAGTGACTTCAATGTAATAGCCGTGTACCTTGTTGTAGCCCACCTTTAACGTATTTATCCCAGTACGTTGGCGTTCTTTGGTCTCTAGGGTCGAGATATAAAGGCGAGCATCACGCGAGGCGTGCAACACCTTATCCAGCTCTTCGGAGTAGCCTTCTCGGAACACGCCCGTGTTCTGCAAGGTGGCAGGTGGCTCATCGGCCAGTGCCGAACACAATAAGCTCAGTTCTTCTTCACACAGGGAGCAATTCTCCAGGAAACTTGCCAATGGACTGCCATTTTTAGGCAGCAGGCCCATTACTGTAGGAATGGTGATCAAAGTCTCGCGGATGGCTACCAGGTCGCGCGGCTGGGCCGTGGCCCCCACAACCCGGTTGGTCAGGCGTTCCAGGTCGCCCAAAGGCTTGAGCGCCTCGCGCACTTCGGTGCGCTTGAGGCCATCGTCAAAGAAAAAAGTCACGGCGTCCAGACGGTGTTGAACTTGACTAACGTCTAGCAAAGGCTGGCTGACCCACTGCCGGAGCAGGCGTTTGCCCATAGGCGTCACGGATTTATCCAAGACACCCAACAATGAACCCTGGACGGCCCCGTGCCGGATGGTTTCGGTCAGTTCCAGGTTGCGCCGCGTGCTGGCATCCAGGGTCATGAACTCGTTGAGGCTGTAGGCCCGCAGGCCGGTCAAGAGCTTCAAGGCATTGGGCTGCGTTTCTTTGAGATAGTGCAGGATACCCCCGGCGGCGCGTACAGCCAGGGGCATATCTCGCAGGCCAAAACCATCCAAAGCAGCCACTTCAAAATGATTCAACAAAGCTTCTTCAGAACGCCCCGGCTCGAAACGCCAGGACGGTACAGCGGTGACATGGCCCGGAAGCATAGCGCTTTCTAAAGTGTCCGGCAGTAAAGTTTCGGCGGGGCCGAGACGCGTCAGTTCCGCCCGCACTGCATTCCAGATATCCGGGCTGTGTAATTGGGCCGCGGCATACTCCCCTGTGGTGATATCTACGTAGGCTACACCGGCATCCTGTTCATCAATGATCACACTGGCCAGATAATTGTTGGCTTCGCTGGGCAGCAAACCCGGCTCAACGATCGTCCCAGGCGTGACGATGCGCACGACCTCACGCGGCATCAGACCGTTGACGGGCTCATCTCCCACCTGTTCACAGATGGCCACGTGGTAGCCCTTCTCAATCAAGCGCGAAAGGTAATTTTCAGCGGCGTGATGTGGCACTCCCGCCATCGGTACACGTGTGCCTTTAGAGACATTGCGGGAAGTCAGTACGATGTCAAGTTCGCGCGCTACGGTCTGGGCATCCTCATCAAAGGTTTCGTAAAAATCACCCAGCCGGAAGAAAAGGATCGCTTTGGGATGCTGGCCCTTTATTTCTAAGTATTGCTGACGCACAGGGCTGACTTTGGCATTTTTCTTGGCCATAGCGACCATTTTATCAGGGAACCGAATGAGATGATTTTGACATTTTTTTAAATCATGTATAATCAAATCACTATACATTCGAGAAAGAGAGGTTAAAGGTCATGGCAAGTGTTACATATGATCACGTGTACAAACGTTTTGGAGATGTAGTTGCTGTTAACGATCTCCAGATCGAAATCAAGGACAAGGAATTTCTTGTGCTTGTCGGCCCTTCGGGCTGTGGAAAGTCGACCGCCTTGCGTTTGCTGGCGGGTTTGGAAAGCATCTCAGATGGTGAGATCTCAATTGGTGACCGCGTCGTAAACGACGTAGCCCCCAAAGATCGCGACATCGCCATGGTGTTCCAATCCTACGCACTCTATCCCCACATGAGTGTCTACGACAACATGGCCTTTGGCCTCAAATTGCGCGGCATGCCGAAAGACGAAATCAAACGGCGTGTAGAAGAAGCGGGAGATGTCCTTGGCATCGAAGCTTTGCTCGACCGCAAGCCCCGCCAACTTTCCGGCGGCCAGCGCCAACGTGTGGCCCTGGGTCGCGCCATTGTGCGTGAGCCCAATGTATTCTTGTTGGACGAGCCCCTCTCCAACCTGGACGCCAAATTGCGCGTGCAAACCCGTGCAGAGATCAGCAAACTGCATAAGCGTCTGCAAACCACCTTCATCTACGTGACCCACGATCAGGTGGAGGCCATGACAATGGCTGACCGCATCGCCGTGATGAAAGATGGAATCCTACAACAACTGGATACCCCCCAGAACCTCTACGACCACCCGGCCAACCGTTTCGTGGCTGGCTTCATCGGTTCCCCGTCCATGAACTTCTTTGATGCCCACGTGCGCCAAAACGGCGGTGGCATAAAAGTAGATGCTGGCAGCTTCTCTGTGGATATCCCACAGAGCCAGGCAGGCCCCTATCAAGGCTATGTAGATAAAGCGGTTGTATTTGGTGTGCGCCCCGAAGATATCCACAACCCGGATTTCCCGCCCCCCAACATCACCCCGGCTCCAGTCAGCGCCAAGGTAGAAGTCACCGAGTTGATGGGCAATGAGATCTTCGCCTACTTCAATAACGGCGGACACAGTTTCGTTGGACGCGTCGATCCACGCTCTCAATATGGTTTAGACCAGGATGTCCAGGTGGTCTTCAACATGGACAATATGCACGTATTCGATAAGGATACAGAGCAAGCCATCCGCTAGGTTGACGCGGTAACAAGAATCTTCTATTATCTCCCTGTGAAACAAATCACAGGGAGATTTTTTTATACAAGTAGGAAATCATGCCATTCGATCACATCCCCCCCCTCATAAACAAAAACGGCAGCAAGATCATTCTTCTCGTACTGGACGGCCTCGGCGGTTTACCCATTGAAGCTGGAGGCAAAACCGAACTGGAAGCCGCTAAGACCCCCAACATGGATAAGCTGGCCGCAGAAGGCACCCTCGGCCAGACCATTCCCATTCGCCCCGGCATAACCCCCGGCTCAGGCCCGGCACACCTGGCTCTATTCGGCTATGACCCACTGACCTACGACGTGGGGCGCGGCGCGCT
>JABFGG010000011.1 GCA_013112575.1 Chloroflexota bacterium
GCCGGCCCTGCGGGCCCTCCGCAAGCTGGCGGCGGAGACGAAGGCGGCGGTAGTGGTGATCCACCATGCCAACAAGCAGGGCGGTTTCAGGGGCAGCAGTTCGCTCAAGGGGGCGGTGGATTTAATGCTCAAGGTCAGCAGCGAGGCCGACAGCCCTTACGTGGACTTCGAGAGCCTCAAGGCCCGCGACCTGGCGGTACAGAAATTTGGGGCCAAGATCACTTTTAACGGTACGGAGGCAGAACCTGTGGTTACGATAATCGACGCCCAGCCGGGCAAGGGCAGCAAACCGCCCATCAGCTCGGCAGGCAAGTATGTGTTGGAGTATTTGAAGGAGAATGGGGCGAGTTCAGTGAAAGCGATAAAGGAGAATGCAGAGGAAGTTTCAGCTGATAGCGCAAAGCAAGCCGTTTATCGCTTAGTCAATCAGGGATTAATCGAGAGGAATAACGAAGGAGGAAAAGGCGTATCTGCTTTTTATGTGATTACAGAAGAAGGAAGAAACTACGTGTAGTAGTAATAGTAAATTCTCTTAAGAGAATTTACTATTACTACAATTAAATAATGAAACTTGCTTCAAATTCGCCATGCAAAGAAGCCCCTTTACCAACAGTGCTAATTGTGCCAATTATTATCTTTATGTTTGATGGTTGATCAAATTTAGCAACCGACAACATTTGTCCAATCTCAGTTGTTTCTTCACGACTGAAGAATGGATATATCAGCCAATATTCTTCATACAATTCCTTGTCAATAGCTTTTCTATTGTCCATGTAATGTTCTGCTTCCAACATTGCTAACTGAATGTGCTTCCGAATGTTCCTACTAGATTTTAGCAACTTTGTCTCAAATCCGTATCTAACATCATCATGGATGTCAACAGCAACAATATCTGGCCTTTGGAATATGTCTGTAATTAATTCAAATCCGACAAACCTTGTAGTGATCCAATGTTCAACAGCATAATATGCAATCTCTGCTCGGTCCGTTTCACTTGCATCAATTGATGAGACATCCCGAACATCTTCAAGTGCATCTGCTGAAATCTTAATCTTCAGAAACCTGCCTGCAAACTCCAAGAATTGCTCCGGTTCATACATATGAAAATGTTGTACTTTCCCAAAAGCTATTGCTTCATCGATTAGTTCCGGCCTCGGCCCAATTGTCTTTCCTTGAATTTTCAACCACCAATCTTCTTTCCCATCATCAGTAACAAATACTACACTTTGAATATCCGGTTTAGTTTGTAGAAAATCTAACAACTGTTTCCAAATAATGAAATCACCACCCTTACTTTCAATTTCCAAACCATTGTACAGAAGGACAGTTCTTTTGTCATCATCTTCATATCCAGGTGGAATCCCAAGTTCATATCTGTGCTTGGCACCTTCTGTCCACTCTAAAATTTCTTCTTGTGAGTTGGGAGGAGGTCCAACCCTTCCAGAAAATAATGTATCAATTTTTTGCCTAAGTTCATCTTCAGACAAATCTTTTGGTTCATTTTCCCCTATTGAATTCACATCTTTGACAGCTTCCTCATATGCTTTATTGATTTCTTTAGTTAAATCATCCGGATTGATAATTGAATGGCGCTTTCTCAAACGTAAGTCATCAAATTTTCTGTTTAATTCCTTTACTGAATTCTCCAATAAGGCACTGACTTCTCTATATTTATTGCGCTGATCAGCAATTACTTTCAATCGATTGTTTTGAAACTCCAATGCAACATGGAAAGGTATCCAAATCCTATTTTGCAATGCTTCCAAAACGGTGAATAACTGGTCGCGTGTTTCTTGTTTATATCTATAGAGGTTCAGGAGGACATTCGTATCAAAAATAAATGTACCGTTTTCCCACATTTCTTTGAAGTCATCATCAGTTGGGCGGTAATAGCTTGGAAACAAATCTTTCATCATGTCCTCCAAGAACCACCCCATTATACATTGGTGTTTCGCGTAAGGGCGACCGGCGGGTCGCCCCTACCGGTGATTATTGTTGAAATAGGGTACCCGTAGTATGTACTTCAAAGTCAGTTGGTGAATTTCCGAGCTCATATTGTAAATTTTCGTTTTGATTCAAGGATAGACGTTGTACAAAGCCTGTGACACAATCATCATGTCCTGTTATGTTTATTTCCAGAAAATAGTATTTATCACCAGACTGGCGAGCCAGTTCCAAGTCTCCCGTACAACCAAGATCAGGCGTATCAAAGTTTCCGCAAATAGTGCCCAAATCACATGTATCATCTATGTCCATAACTAAGAATGTTGAAAATGTTCCATCGAGCGAAGTAATTGTGCCCTCCCATGAACCACTGAGCGGGAATGCTGGCACATTTGTAGAAGTTGGATTTGGAGGTCGTGTTGTCCGAGTAGGAGTTGCAATAGTTGGTGGTCGTGTAGCTGTAGCGATAGGCTGAGGGGAAGAGTTATTAAGTAACCATGCAATCACAGGTGCTCCCAAAGTTGCCCCACAACTTAGTAATCCCACAAACAGGACAACCCCTGATGCAATAATTGCAACTTTAGTTCCAATTTCATAATTTTTCCACCGCTGTCGCATGTCGATCTCCCTATGCCAACAAATTTCCTAATGTGCTAATTGTAATACATCAGTAGAGACCAAGAAAGAAGGCCAATATGCAGAAATGTGCAAGCTCGCATTGGCTACTGGAGCTAATCAAGTCGGCTCTCATCCTCTTCTCGCCTCTCCATCGCCGCCCGGCTGATGCGCCAGCCGAAGTAGCTGCCCGGAACGAGGGCGATCAAAATGGTGTAAGCGCTGAGGAAATGGTAAAGCGGCTCTGCGACCAGCCCCAAATGCAGCACAGCCAGCTTGGGCAGCACGAACAATGTGCCAAGGGCGAAGGGCAGCCATGCCAGGGAATAGGCATCGCGATCAAGCAATAACCAGGAGACGGCAAAGCAGAGCAATATGCCGATCAGATCGAACAGCAGGATGAGCGGCACAAGGTCACCAAGCGTAAGATATGTATTCAAGGCCGTCAGGAAAGGTTCGTAAAGGTACAAGGCCAGTATCAAGCTCACCCACAGACACAGCGTGGAATACTCACCGACGCCGTACCAAAATGATTTATTGCCTTCGCTGGTTTTCTTCATGCGGATTTCCCAGATCATCGGATTCCCACAAATTCTCTCGATGATGCCAGAAGGTAATTAATATTATCAAGTTACTAAACAAGATGAAATAAGCCATAATGAATGGACGATCTCGAGCTTCGAGTACTCCGAAATAGTCAACAAAATTGCTATCTTGAACATTGAGTACTCCGAGATAATCAGCGACGTGCAGACCAATGACATTAGCAAGTACCACGGGGAGCAACAAAAGGAAAATAACCCATGCCCAATTCCCCAGCCCTATTGCCTCCATAATGATGCTAACTAGAAGGGCTACAACTACCAAACTAAAAAGCACCAGTTGCAAAGTATCAGCCAGGTTTTTTTGTGGTACCCAGCTCCCATAAATACGGATAAGCACAGAAATACCCAGTACGAAATAGAGCACCTGGAAGAGCAGTCGTACCCCTCGACTTTGCTTCACTTCCGCTCCAGCACCACAACGGGTATCACGCGGTTGGCCGTGTGTTTGTAGTCCTTGAAGCCCTCCGAAATGCCCTCCATGCGGGCATACAGTTCGCTGCGCTCCGGCTCCTCGGCCATGTGCGCCACAGCCTCGAAGGTTTCCGTCTTATATTCCACCGTGACGTTGGGGTTGGCGAGCAGGTTGTAATACCAGTCCGGGTGGCGCGGCTCGCCGGCATAGGAGGCGAAGACCACGTAGCGCTCACCGTCCTCCATACACTCCAGCGGGTTGATGCGCAGCTGGCCGCTTTTGGCACCAGTGGTGTACAGCAAGAGCAGGTTCAGGTCAGCAAACTCATCGCCCACCACCCCGGCATTAGCGCGATACTCCTCGATCACCCTGGCATTGATCTCTTTTTCTTCTTGCTCGCTCATAAGCTGTATTGGCCTCCGGTCGTTCTAAGGAATAAGTCTGCTAAGCATAATCATAATCGAAGGCAGCATTATGCAGCGGCAAGAACGCTATAATGCTCACCATGTCCCTCTTCATATCCAAACGTGAGCGGTCAATTGCTGCACAATTGCCTTAAGAGAAGCTACGCTTCTCTGGCCTTCATAACAATGGATCTACACTGACACAAAAAAGCTCAGGAAAGGAATACTCCATGTCCCTCTTCACCTCTAAACGTGAGCGGCGCCTGTGGCTGTGGACGCTGGCCGTGATGCTGGCGATCTACTCCACGCTCAGCATCGCCAGTGAAATCGCCGCTTTCCTGCAAAATCTGGGCATCCTCGATGAAGTCTTCATCCTGGGCATGTTGATGATCGCTGCAGCGGTAGTGGCCCTGGCGCTGAAAACCCGTCCGGGCGGGGTGGAGATCGGCGTGGGCCTGGGAGTGGCGGCCGCGTACATGATCGCCTTGCTGCGTATGGGCGTCACCGCAGAGCGCACGCACCTCATGGAGTACAGCGTGGTGGCCGTGCTGGTCTACGAGGCACTGAAAGAAAGGGCGCGTAATGGGGGTAAGGTGCTGCAGCCTGCTTTACTCGCATTAGTTATCACAGTGTTTTTGGGCTGGCTGGACGAAGGCATCCAGTGGTCCCTGCCCAACCGGGTCTATGACATCCGTGACGTAGTTTTCAACACCCTGGCGGCTGTGATGGCCATCAGCGCCAGTGTGCTGCTGGCTTGGGTGCGGAGGAGATGGGGACGGAGCTAAGCTGAGGGGTTTACTGGTTTGCGGATAAATTTGCGATAGATGTAAATAAGGGGCAGGCCGATGAGATTGAAGGCCGTGATCAACACAGCCAGAGACAAAAAAAGAGTATCAAATAATTCGTCAGCATAATTCAATCCAGTCAACGCACCATATGTTATCAAGACAAAAACTTGAGACCACCCTACATACAAAATCATCCTCACCCATTTGCACATTCGCCGAAGGGCCACCCACACCGCCACCGACAACACAAATACGATGACTGAAAAAGATTCTACGATTTTATATTCCTCAAGGGTAAAAGGTCTTTGCCAAAATTGCGAATAACCATTTAATTCCCCAAACGCAATTAACTCCCGAATTCTTGCCTGCAAGAGAAAGAGCGCAGCAAATCCGATAATAAATGCAGATAGGTCATATCGCCAGCGGGGATATCGTTTAGGAAGATGATTTTCAACAATCTCGTTCATTAGGTCAATTAACTATTATATGAATATAAAGAGGGATTTTTGGACAAATCACAACTACTCAACAAACTGGAAGAACTGGCCTCCAAAACCCGCTGGGCGCGGCACCTGTGTGCCCGTGAAGAAATGGACTTCCGCGAGTTCCTCGAATATGTCGAAGCGCCGGAGGAAGGCCCAGGCTACCTGGCCAAACGCGGCGTCAAGCTCCACAACTACTGGCTGCACGAACATCTGGATGAGATGTTGGAGGAGATCAATGCGTTGAAGGAGGAGGCGGAGTGGGTGGAAATAAGCGAGATGATGTCAGATTCTTCCGAGATGACTTAGAGAGCTTGAGCTCTAAGGAGCGGCTCTGGCAGCCCTGTAGCGAGGCAGGAACACAAACCACATATAGAAAAAGGGAAGCGGATAAGCCGCATTGCCACAAATAAAAAATATCGTCACCCCGATACCAAACACGGACCCAGCGCCACTTGCCCCCCCAACATAATTGAAGCCCCACAGTCCTGCAAAAACGATAAAACCGAAATACGATAGATAAACAGCCGCGAAACTCCAGAAGTTCCTATAATGGATCGCTGGCATCCCGGCTAGAAACATCAAACCTGCAAAGAAACGGGTAGCAGCAGCCGAGGGGTCACTGAAATGAATACTAAAGAAACCAACCAAAGGGAACCTTGAATGTCTAACCCACTCCCACAAACCACTTATCTGGAAAACAACGCTAAACTCAAGTACGACAAAGCCGATCGCGCAAAGGATTATAGCAGGTTGATTAGCTTCTTTTGAGAATTCATATCACCCTTCTTACCACCTCCAATTATACAACGCCCCCCTCCCCTATCCTTCCAATTCTGAAAGTCCCAAAAGACAGGGGACATTTATCACTTGCTGCATCTTTCGGGCTGCTCTATTTTAGACTGAATAGAACTCTATCAATTTAGATAAACTTATGCAGAATAAAGAAGATTTTTACCGCCAGATCCTCGACCACGTCAGCACAGGCATCTATTTTGTCGACCGGCAGCGGGTCATCACCTACTGGAACCAGGGGGCTGAAGAGATCTCCGGCTACATGGGCAATGAGGTTGTCGGTAGAGCCTGTGGGCAAAACGTATTGATGCATACGGACGACGAAGGCAGAATACTCTGCCACACAGGCTGCCCCCTGCAAGCTTCAATGGACGATGGCAAAACTCGCAGCGCCGAAATCTACATGCAACACAAGTCAGGCGTACGTGTCCCAGTCGCTGTGCACTCCATGCCCATCCGGGATGCTTCCGGAGAGATCACCGGTGCAGTTGAAATATTTGACGACCTCACCCCCATGAGAACCCTGGAACACACCATCGACGAACTCAACGATAGAGCCTTCCTGGACGACCTGACCTCCACAGCCTCACGACGTTTCATCGACGATATCCTTCAGGCCCGCTGGGACAGTCACATCAAAGACAAGGTCGATTACGGCATCATCTTCGCCGATTTGGATGAACTGAAACCCATCAATGATGCACACGGGCACCTGGCCGGCGACAAAGCCATTTCCCACGTGGCCCAGACATTGAAGAACGGTACGCGCGAAGATGACATCGTAGGCCGTTGGGGTGGTGATGAATTCATCGTAATCCTGAAACTGGCCTCAAGTGAAAAACTGAACGGGGTCATGCGAAAATTAGAAACGCTCCTAAAAACCTCTACGGTCGTTTATAAAGAGGATCAATTCCGCGTCTCGGCCAGCTTCGGGGCCGCCCTATTTTCGGAGGCCGACACGCTAGATGATGTTATAGAGTTAGCGGATAAGAGGATGTACCAGCAAAAGGATTGATTGGTGGATTGGGGGATCGTGAAACTTAGGCCATATCGATCGATTGATTCTCTTCCTGTGCCCCTAGCCGCATCCGCAGAAAATACATCACCAGCATTAAACTAAAAAAGACAAAGAGAAGATAGGTTGTATTAAGGACTGAGGACTCTGGCGGCGTCCAGCCCAGGTAGTGGAACAGAATGTGGGTCAAATTGATAAGCAAGGCTGGAATTATCGTGGCCCAATAAAAGTGCTTCAGGTTAAACAAATTCAAAGCACCAATGCCAATGATCATCAAAGCAAGGCCCAAATAATTTAACTGTGAAAACAAGAGTCCACGGTGCTCCAGTAGTAGCAAATCGCTAAAACTGTGACTCTGAAAAAAGAGCCGCTGATCTGTAAACACTATCCTCAAAGTAATGAATAGTAAAATACCGATAAAGATCAAATTATAGACTAGGCTCGCATTTTTCTTCAAAATCTTCCAACCTCAATTTACTGACAGCTAATGTATATAGTAACGGAGAATTTATGGCTTCTTCCCGTTCATTCGATTATTTGGGATAAGTCATGCCGCTTCCTGCGAAGGGCGGTTCCAGGCCGCCCGCAGCAGAAGGGAGATGCTAAGCAGCATGAACACAAGAGCTACCTCCCCGGTATATCCTGGTAGCGGATAGGAACTGAAATAAAACGCGATTAGTTTAACAAATTGCCAAAATGCAAAGATGCCCACACCTGCAATAAAAAAGCGGGCATCTTCACGGAAAGCATCTAACAATAGAAAAGTAGAGATCGCGCCCCATACCAACATCCCAAATAGATCAACTACCAGAAGAGATTCCAGGAAGGTGTCATTCGGCGCAAAGGCGAGATTCCTCTGGAGTGTAAATAAGTCACTATAGGCAGAGAATCTATACAAATCATTCAATGCAGATACAAATGCAACAAAGTAGATCAGGAAGGCTATTCCCCAGAAGACCACCCAGATAAATTTCATAAAACTGGACAACTTATAGCCCGGCCTGGGAAGCTCTGCATCTGGGTCACCGACCGTAAACCATTGTGTCTTCTCTTCGATCTGACGTGGGATGCCCCGCAGCACAAGAATAAATACCAATCCCGCCATCGGTATACAACCACGTGAATCTACAGAGAGGAATCCCCGTGGATCAAGGACATAGCCAAACGCTTGAACCACTATGTGAAACAGTAGAGCGGCCAGGGATAATCGCCACAAACTCGCGTACCAGCCCAGAAAGATCAGACCAATAAAGGCGACCGCAAAATAGACCATTCCGAAAAGGTACAACAGGTTTAAGAAACTGCCAAAATGCCTGGCTGTAAAGAATTCAAGCACAATATGCTGGTCTAAAAACGCAATGAGGTCAGTGCGCGGTCCACCAGCCAAACCAAAGGTGATGATGACACAGATCAAATAAAATGCCAGGTATTTTTCAGAAGGCCATTTCAAACGCTTAAGCATTTTCCCGCTCAAAAAATTTTCCATATTGCCCTTTGCCTCTCTCAATTATAAGTAATCAAAGGACAAAAACCAATAGATACATTTCGATCCTTTAGAAATCCCCTCTTCATTTTGCAAGCCCACCTGTCTAGACAAGCGCTACCATAATTCGTATACTAGGAAAGAAGCATTTGCCATTTGAAGCTCAAAAGTGCATAATGTAAATACGACTACATCAGTCGTATTTACATCCCTACTCTTAAGGGAGGCGTCATGATCGAGCTTAAATTTGAAGACCGGGAAACTTATCTGGCAGTGCATTTCAGCGGCCCAACTGAACTTGGATCGTTAAAAGACTCTATAGACCGCATCTGGGCTGCGAGCGAGAAGCACAACCATAAACGCGTTCTGTGCGACCTGCGCCAACTCCCCAAACCTTCTGGTGAAGCTCTCCGTTACGAGATGGGCCTGCACATCGCCGAGGTGTGGAGCGGTCGTCTCAAAGGGGCTTTCCTGGTGGCCTCAATGGCCAACAACCACCTGACCGAGAACGCGGCCGTCAACCGCGGGGCGCGTGTACGCTTCATGGATAATGAAGCCGCAGCCCTGGCCTGGTTGCTGGAAGAAACCCAACGCAGAGACTGACTCATCCTTGCCAATCATTCAATTTAAAAGCGATGTGGTGTAGCTCGCCAAAGCTACACCACATCTGAGAGAGAGGAGGTAAATACGCTAATTAATTAGGGGATCACCGGGATAGTGATAGGGACCAAAATGAGATCACCATTATCTTCTGTGATAACAATCACCGGACCACTGTCATCGCCACCATCATCGGTGACCACTCCCTGGTTGTCACCATCATTTGACGGTTCAATGGGATCGGGGGGATAGCTATCATCATCTTCCTTGACTTCAACATCCACCGTTTCATCCACGACCGTCGGCTGTCCCATGGCTGTGATTCTGGAAGTACTGATTACTTCCAGCTTGGGGTTGACGTACTTATGGACCAGCAGATCATCGAATTGGCTGTAAAAAGGTCTCTCATTACAATGGGGGAAATAGTAGTACTCGACAATGGTGTAATTGCCATGCTCATCCACGCCCACAATGTGGATCCAGAACTGCAATACCCAGCCATTCTCCAGAATCTCTTCACCCATCAAATAATATTGGCCTACCTGCCAGTTCTCATGGCCCACCCGGTCATCGATCATTTCTTCCGTGGCGCGGATCGAAGCGAAATATGCGTTGGGATTTGCATCGCAGACACTGGATTCTGGCGTGCGTTCTTCGGCCTGGGCCGGGCTGGCAATTGCAAAGGCAATCAAAGCCACCAGTGCAATGGCGCTTGTGCGGATAATTTGAACGAATGAATTCTTGGCGAACATGTTAAGCTCCTTCTGTCTCATTTGCCTAAACAACGAGTAAAAGGGTCAAATAAGTTACAGTTAGAGCCTAGTACGTAGGTACTGATTTTATTTGGATAGCTATTTTGGTGGTTATGCAGTTACTTAGTTTGTCCCGTGTCCAAAGTCTCCAGGCAACAAATTTGGACTTGTGGACATCGGACAAAAAAGACTTCACGAATTCCCTCACTCAGAACCTTATTATTATCTGTGTTTATCAGCGTTTATCTATGGTTGCATTCCCCATCTCATAAACTACTTACTGCTATGCGCGATCTCTATCGAGGTGGTCGCCCACTCTCGTACAGCGTCCACATCTTCCAACACATTCGCAGGCACGGCATAGTATGGCATACGCACGTGCTTTTCAGAACCTGCCGCTTCAAACTGTGCCAGGTTGCTGTCATCGGCCTTGAAGAATACCTGCCCAGCGGAATCGATCAAGGCAAACATGGAACCACTCTCGAAAATACCGTAGCCACCGAACATCTTGCGGCTGCTTACATCTCCTACACTGCTTAACGAATTGACAATCTCTACTGCCATGTCATCGGCTTGTGGGGTCAACTTGGCACCTTTTTTACCCATTGGATTGCTCCTGCTTAGTAGATATTTACAACCTCATTATAGAACATCTGTACAGTCACGTCAAGCAAGGGTCTCTATATTACAATCCGGTTATGAGTATCACCAAGTGGAAATCTAATTTCTATGCCCTTGTCTGGCTGATCATCGGCGCCTGGCAATTCACTTGGCGCAACAAAGCCGTAATCTTGTTGGGAGGGCTATCAAATATTTATCTTTATGTCCCACAGTTACTTTCATCTCTCAATAGGTTTGGGTTATTAGGATCACTTGCACTTGAACCCTGGTTCAGCACCCTTCTTTTTTTTGGGTTGACACTATTTGTTTCAATATTTGGAATTTGGGGCGAAGTGGCGATTATTCGCTATACATTACAAAAGAGCAAACCAGTGTCTAAACAAACCGATGGCACCTTCTCAGATAAGAATAGCTTATTCCAGATCGCCAGACAAATGCTACTTGAAGCAAACTCCTATATGCCCAGAGTACTCAAGTTTTTATTTTTCGTAACACTTGGAAGTCTGGTATTGTCTTTGCTTCCTTCTATCTTTGGCGGCATTTTGGCCCCGATAAACACAACTGCATATACGATCTTTACACTTATTCGGTTTCCGTTATTGGTGCTTATTGTTTTGGTTTATTTGCTCTACTGGAATCTAGGTATGGTGGTGCAAATAGCTGAAGAATTGGATCCGATCCCAGCAATAAGGCGCGGAGGCCAAATTATTCTAACCAATCCTGGAAGGCTCGCTCTTGTTGTTGTGCTAATCGCCATAGTCTATCTATTCGGCTACATTGTGCTGCGAAGCATCTCCTTTACATTTCTTGGATTCATGGACCAGGATGTTTTTGATAACCTCTCGATCATTTGGAAAACAATATCGTTCATTTGGTTCAGCATTTTCTCCGGGTTCACCAATGTCCTCTGGGTTCATTTTTTCCTGCGCCTAATATATAGTCCGAAAGAGGATGTAACCCTTGAAAAGGCCTTGCCGTCTGACTAATCTCCAACCTTCAAACTCTGCATCATCTCATCTAACACAAGCAGGCTGGGATCAAAGCTATCAGGGGATTGTCCTGCGAGTAGTTCGGCGGTCTCCACGCGGTATTGACTTTGATCCTCTACAACGAATGTATTCCAATCCGTTCCATTTTCAGCAAGATATTGTTCAGGGTTGGCCGGGAGCAAAGGGTGCGCAGCCATGAAGGTGGCTGACACGTAATATTTGCCATCCTCCGTCAGTCCCAGGAAGCGATAACGCAGGCTTTGATTAGAAATAGGTGCTGCCTGTTGCACTCGCTGAACCACATATCGGATGCCGGAACCATTCTGAAAGGTCAGGTACTCTACTTGCGTAGACATCCACATAGCTGCCATAGGTGCGGGCAGTACCGGGTAATCGGCGTTGAGCTCCAAAGCTGGGCGCCTTTGCAGCAAGTCTTCAAGTTCTGATAGCGTCTGGGCTGCATAAGGATTCATGGAAGCATACTCATCTGCGGGCCATACCAGGATGCCATAAAAATCACCATCAACACTCTCGTCTGCATAAGTAAGAGCAAAGAACAGATGGTCAGGTGAATAGATACTCTCGTCAACTCCCTCTGGGGCATATCCCTCTTCAAACACCCGCTCGACCTGGGAAAAGATTGTTTGGTCATAAAAGAAATCAACTTGTAAGGCAGCTACAACAGACTCAGAAATAATGGGCAGGGCAATCTCAGTTGCAGTAGGAGAAACTTGGGTCGGGCTGGTTACTGTGGGCATTGCCTGCGCGGTTTGTGTAAGCCCCATGGCAACTTGAGTCCCAGCCTCGTTCAGTGCAGCATCATCCGGCAATGAACTAAAAGGATTACATGCCAGGAATGCCAGGACAAACAATCCCAAAAGCATAAACAATCTTTTCCTGATATTCACTTCTTGAGACATACTTTACTCCTTATAAGCCCCATTACCGCAGCCACTATAGCCAGTGTACAGCATTCACAGGTGCTACTCAATCCCCATCAAATGGTTTGATTGCCAAGATCTACCAGGTAAACGCCCCCGAATAAACACGTTAACAAAAAACTGCCTTGTCATAAGACAAGGCAGTTTAGCTTTCAGAAGTATCTCTGCTTACGCAGGTGTTACGTTCTGGGCCTGAGGGCCTTTTTCGCCCTGCACCACTTCGAACTCAACACGCTGGTCTTCGCGCAAAGACTTGAAGCCTTCCATATTGATGGAAGTGTGATGTACGAATACGTCGGGGCCGTCATCCTGCTGGATGAAACCAAATCCTTTCGCATCGTTGAACCATTTTACGGTTCCGGAAACACGGTCAGTCATAGTTGAAACCTCCTTTCATACTATTACTTCTTTTGTGAGGTTCCAACCGGTTCAGAATGCTCTTACTACGTTTTCGACCTACACGGGGTGAAGCGCCACACTATACCATTTTTTCCGGTAAATGCAAAGTGATTTAAGTCCTATCTAATAAAGCTCATACAGCTTAATATTTGAGTTTAGATTGTAGTTGTATTCCCTCTCAACTTGCGCCACAATCTAGGGACACCGAATACAACTGCCAGAAAAGGCGGGACAGTTGCAAAGAACGACATGATTACTGGCTGAAACCAGATGTCCCAGACGAAATTGAGGCGGCCGTTGCTGGGGTTGGTTGACTCGTAAAGCACCTCATAACGCTTGCCAACCAGGAACTCACTGGGATCGCCGATATCTGTGCCGTCAAATTCAAACACTTGTCCGTCTATCTCATATTGAATAGTTGGACGGTAGGAGTAACTCTGGTTTTCATCGTCATAAATCTCGGTGACTGCAACGACTGTCCCGATAGTGATCTCCCCACTAGTGACTAACTGCCAGCGCTGGTAGCTTACAAAGGCCGTGTAAGCCACAAAACCCAACCAGGCCAGGCCCAACAACCCCAGAAATAGACTTCCGGTCCAACCGCTGCCTGCTTTATTTTCTGTATTGCTCGCTTCCACGTTATGCAATCTTTATGATCTTTCGCCAATCATGCGGCTTGTATTCTATTCTGCAAAGGCTATCGATAGAGGCGCTCAAAAAGCCAGGTTAAAACGGGGGTGACCAGAACAATATCAGGCTGGGTGAAAAACGGAGCCAACTCCCGACGACTGTACCATCTACCCATCACGACCAGCCATGCTGTGGTTCCCGCGAACATACCTGCAAGCAACAAAATAATCAGCAGAAGCAAACCAAACAGAAAGGCGCCAAGGTGAAATTCACTCGGTTGGGCAAATTGGGGAAACAAGCGCTCTAGCAAGAGAATGCCCAGGAATATCGCTGTAACCCCACCCCCGATGATAAAAGTAACTGCCGATGTATAGCCAATTCGTTCACGCATAATGGCAAGTATATCTATTGAAGATTAAAAACAAGCCGTTTCCCTGCGTCGCTAGAATGACAAACCACTTATGGACAGGGGAATTGAGGGCTTGGAACACAAGCAGGCTCTGTTGGATTGCCCGACTGGCGCGGGTCATCGGGGGTAGCTGAGGGCTGCGGCGTAGGTGTGGGGGGTACACTGATCAGACGCAGGTCACCAATCGGCACATTGGGATCTACGTCCTCTTCATCCAGCCAGCAATTGACGTTAGGATTGTCGGGATTCCTCGCAACGTACCAGCCGCCGCCGAAAGCATAGCCAACGACCTCAGCCTCTGTGCCTTCGGGAAGGGTCTGCACATAATCCCACCTATCACCTGGCCCGCTATAACAGGGCGTATCCACAATGATGATCAGGGTGCCGGGCTGTTGAGGGTCTAGTGTCGGGGTTGGTGTGACGGTAACAAAGACCAGTTCCTCATCATCCAGGCTCAGGCCGGAGATTGGCGCTTCATAAGCACCCACATCACAGGCTGCCCCAGCTGGACGAAGCGCAAAGCGTTGGTCGTCCTCAGGGCAAGCTCCAATGGCAAAGTCCCTGGCCTCGCTCTCAGGGCCTAAGGGGTGTACGCGGTTGGGGAAAAATGGGAAACGAAATTCCTCCAGCTCGAGCAAGTCGGCATTACCAGTTTCCATAGGCCCATCTTCAGAAAGCTCACAACTGCCATCCGAATTCAAATTCTTTCCGCGGAAGATGGCAGAGCGTGAACCGATCCCTCCCTCAAAAATACAATCGCGCCCCCCATTCTCAGCAATAATTACGTTGCGTAGCTCCTGGTCAAAGCCAAATGACACCAGATGCAGACCGGTGCCATTGCGGGCGATGGTCGTATAGGCGATGTCACTGCTGGACCTCAGGAACAGACCTACCTGGTCATGACCGCTGATGGTCACATTGAGTAGTTCCAGGTGCGTTGTATCATTATCAGAAGCAGAGTATATGCCGTCAACGGTATCAATGACGGCCTCATTATTTAGGATCGTTGCATAGCGGATGGTGGCCTCACCTTCGTTGAAGATAGCTCCACCATTAAAGGCACGGTTGACCCCCATAGAGACATTTTCAGCGATCATGCTAGCGCCCAGCGCATTAAAAATGCCACCACCTTCATTTGCAGAATTACCATTGAGCAAAACATTGGTCAGGCGCAAGTCTCCGGTGTTGTAGATCGCGCCGCCATTCATTCCATCCGCACCTTCGCTGCTGGCATCCACACGGTTGTGGCGGATCTGGCTAAACTCGATCTTTAAGCTACCATTATTGGAGATGGCTCCCCCTGCCGAAAAACTCTGATTGAAATCAACTGCTACGTTACGCATACTGAGAATGGCGTCTTCTGTCACGCGCACACCGCCGCCCTCGCCACTAGACGCATCGAATGCCCCACCATTGGTGATTTGAAGGTCGTTTATCGCCACCGTAGCGCCGTCAACCAACACAACAGTGGTATTGCCGTTGCCATCAATAATGGTGCTGGTCGCTCCAGAACCGCGCAGTTCCACGCTTTCCGTAACGATCAAACTGACAAAGGGGGATTCCGATGGTTCGTAATTGAACAAACCTTCACCGATCAGGATCAAGTCAAGATCATCTGCTTTTAGCAAAGCCCCGGTGATGGAATAGCAGGCAGTTTCTGCAGACAAACAGTCATTGTCATCATTACCAACCACTTCAACGTAATAGGTGTCAGAAGCTTCATCAAGTTCGCGCCCGGCAAAGTCCAGCGGGGCACAGGCCAGGCCAACCAATAACAGACTGACTGCCGCTGTAAACATGCGCTTGTAAACAAATGGCGAAAATCCATTCATACTTTCTCTCTCTTTCATTGACGACATCAACAGACATATCCTTTGGATTTGCCCTGTATATATAACGGCATGACCAGGTGGAAAGTTATCAATTGAGATGGAAATTCTCTGGTTTTGGGGCCAAATGATTACCAATTTACCTTGATTTCCTTATATTCAGTGAATTTCGCACTTTTTTCGCAGCATTGGTGCAACCCTGGCGCACCCCTTTTGTATCCTTCCCCCGTTGTCACCAAACAGATTATCTGAAGGAGATTTTGTCATGAAGAAATCACACAGTCAATTCAAAGCACTCGGTCTTTATCTGGCCGAAACCTTGGTCACCGGCATCTTGGTAGCAGCATTTTTCTACCTCAGCCTGTTGGTTTATCGCATGGCCATCGCCCCACTTGACCTGTTTTTGTACTAATTCATCGAGTCATTGCGCAGAGGCATTCGTGAGGGTCTGCCTCTCGCAATGGCACCTCAACTCATATAACCATCTCACAAGGAGAGATCATCATGTACCGTTCTAAACTTATCGGAGCCCTGCTTTTGTTTGCGCTTGTACTGGCCGCTTGCGGTGGTTCCCCCCTCAGCTTGCTGCCCAGTTTCGACCTTGATCAACTACAAGACGAAGTCGCACAGGAAGCCCTTCAGGACTTGACCCCCGAACAGCAACAATGTGTGGAGGAAATCCTGGCTGGCACAGACCCTGCCAACTTGCCTCCCGACTGGTATCTGGCCTGTTTCGAGATCGAAGTGCCCGACCTGGCTGAAGTTGCCGGATGGACTGCCGCAGAACTGGCAGCTTTCCTGAGCGAGTTCCCCCAGGAAACCGTAGACGCCTGTACAGCCGCTTCTGTCACCGGCACACCTGAAGAGATCGTGGCCTGTGTGTTGGCCGCCAGTGGCATTGAAGTCCCCCAGGAGATTCAAGACATCATCGAAGATCCTGAAGCTGCTTTGGAGGACTTGCTGCCCCCGCTTCCCGACCTGGCGGACATCGCCAACTGGACTGAGGCAGAGCTGGACGCTTTCCTGGCGCAGTTTCCTCAGGATGTCGTGGATGCCTGTAAAGCTGCCAGCACCACTGGTGATGCGTTAGAGATCGTGGAATGTGTTCTGGGCCTCAATGGCGTCCCTGTACCAGCCATCCCTGACCTGGCCGATATCGAGAATTGGACACAGCAAGAGTTGGACGCTTTCTTAGGCCAATTCCCGCAGGATGTTGTGGATGCCTGCAGGGCCGCAACCACCTCAGCTGATCCCGTTGACATCGTCACCTGCGTACTGGGTGCTAACGGCGTCGATGTACCCGACCTCAGCAACATCGCTAACTGGTCACAGCAGGAATTGGACGCTTTCCTGGCCCAATTCCCCCAAGACGTTGTGGATGCTTGTAGAGCCGCAACCACCTCGGGAGACACTGTCGACATCGTGGAATGTGTTCTGGGTGCCAACGGCATTCCGATCCCTGACCCGGCCGACATCGCTATCTGGACGGCCCAGGAACTGGAAGCCTTCTTGAACCAGTTCCCCCAAGAGCTTGTCAATGCTTGTCTCGGCTCCGTAACATCTGGTGACACAGCTGAGATCGTAGCTTGTGTACTGGCCGCCGGCGAGATCGACATACCCGAGGAGATTATCACCGACCCCGAGGGTGCCCTTGAAGACATCCTGGATGACCTGCCGGACCCCAATGACCTGATCCCCCCCGGACTACCTTTCCCCTAATCAACCGGCGATAAAGAAAAGACCTTCTCCCGCAAAGGAGAAGGTCTTTTTGAGTCTTGGCATATGACTTCTAAGGCAAAGGAGGGACGCCCCAGACTTGAATCAGACTACCGGATTTCACAATAAGAAAGCGGCCATCAGGTGTAAAATCTGCAAAACCATAGAAGTCAATTTTGTGTAATTCGACTCCAGATACAATATCCCATAATCGAATAGTTGCATCCTTGCCAATTGATAATAGAAGATCATTTACAGGACTAAAAGTGAGGTATTCAAACGAACCTGTCCATCCATGAAGCCCTGTCACGGGAGAGTGCCCCACCAACTCCCTTATAATCTCAACTTTTGTTGTATCTCCTATCAAAATTGTTTCGTTATTCAGGCCAATTGCTGCATACCTGCCAACAGGACTAAAAGCCGCTGCCTGGGGCCCGCTCCAATGATTACTCATATCATATGAAAACTCTAATACTTCTTCCTGGCTGTAGTTACTCAAGCTAACATTCTCTTCCTGCCAAGTCCAGCTGACGATATCCCCTGCATCGGTATAAATGAAAGGGCCATGTCCAAGAACACTACTATAGTAATAATCCCAAGGGGTTACATCTTCGCCTACATATGTCAATGCTTGGCTTTGCAAATCAAAAGTAAACACGGCTGAAGGGTCACCATAGAGTAAAGCGATCTCCGATCCAGTTGGACTATATACAATGGGGCCATAATTCACCTCCCCAAGATCATGGCTCAGAGTAATTGAAAATGTATTTATATCAATCATTCGAATAACCCCAAATTCATCAATACTTGCCAAAGTACTTTGGTCAGGGCTAAGTGCCACCCCCTTTATTCGAGCTTCACTGATTTGCATAGAATGCAACAATTTGCCGGTGACGAGATCCCAATAGTCGATCTGGCCAACATCAGTAGTCGCAGCAAAATATTGGGAGTCAGCATTGACCTGACGCATTCCTATAGCGATGGCTTGCATCCCAATCTGGTCAAGAGGGAATAGCACATTACGCATTTGAGTATCAAATACAAACAAGCCATCCTTAGTATCGACCACCATCTGATCTCCATCAGGCCCAAACGTTCTTGATTCAAACCACTCATCTCTTGAATAGTTGAGCACCTCGACCCAGCCTGGATAACTGAACCGTTGAACTTTCTTATAATTATGGCAAGTAATAATTCCATCTTCATGGGTTCTTTGATCACATTCAATTCCTGGCAGCACCTCTTCTGTAGGCTCCCCATTCAACGATAAGATGTAGCTGGGTCCATTGTTATACACATCATTGTCATCAAAGGTTTGGACAAAAATATGTTCTCCGTCAGGTAGATATGAGAGCTCATACACATCTTGCGGATTAAATTCAAGAGACGGGGAGTAATGCTCTGCGTGTGAAGGGTCTTCCATATCCAAAAACAAAACATGGCCACCTCCATACGCGATAGTTTTTCCATCTGGGCTCATAGTCATGTCGAAACGATGAGAATAAATCATGTCGTAATAGAATAATTCTTCCCCCGTAACCACATCCCATACAACCAGAACACTCACTGGATCACAGTCAATGCAAGGTCTTCCAATAGCAGCGATGTATCCTGTGGGACTGTACTCAAGTTGTCTTGGAAAGTCGAATGGAGTTTCTATTTCCAGGAGCTTCTCGCCAGATTCTGTACTCCATACTTCTACTCTTCCACTTGCAGCAAAAGCCAGACGGCTGCCATCCGGGCTAAAAACAAGCTTGCGGACAACGTAACCTGTATCCATAAATAAGACTTCTTCAAATGTTTCGCTATCATGGAAATAGATTCCCCTTGTGGTTGCACGCACAAAATACTTTCCATCTGGTGACCATAAGGTAAATGTGTGTACTCCAGTTCCGACATAATGCAATAATTGAAGATCTTGCACTGAGATGGAGTCAAGTACAAGCGGGTGTGCCTGTCCTGCTATTGGGGTTGATGGAATTATTGTCGGCAGTGGTGATGGTGTGAGCGTTGGAGGAACAAGAGAAGACGATTGGGGTTGGGTTGCTGTTGATGTCGGTGGGGGGCGAGTATCTGTAGGAAAACTAGCTGGCGTGGTTTCTGGGGCAGCGGGATCACTGCAAGCAGAAGCGAGCAGTGTGGTGAAAGCCATCAATACAAAGAGGTTGTTGTAATTCTGTTTTTTAGGCACCATGTTTATTCCCTCACGCAAGCATACGATACGAATACGCCAAGGCTACTCTATATTACCCTAACGACCATCCCCCTGTGCCACCTGGCGTTTGAATATCTGGCTGACTACCCACCTATCAGAATAGACCAATGTAAGCGCAAAATGATTATCGGCGAGTGACTTACCATTTTCGATTTTACGCATCTGTAAGGCCATCCTATCTAACGGTTCTGTAAATTCACACGAGCGTTAGACATGCTAAAGTATGCACACAACAAATTATTTTATTGTCGTAATGAGGAAGCACGATGAGCCCACAGGAAAAAAGCAGATTGCAAAGAATAGTAACCAGCACCAAAGAAGCATGGACCCAACAACGCAAACGCTTGGAAGCCGCCCTGGAAGACAGCCAAAAAGTGCTCCAGGAAGGCGACCCCTTCGAAATGGCCATGCACCTAGAAACCGTAAATGGCTTCTACATCCAGGAACGCAACGCCTATACAGATTTCAAAGAAGCCATGAGAGCCATTGAAGGCGGCCATGACTTACAACTCTCAACAGTAGCCATTTCCGGCGCCGTCTAAGCCGGACAACACTCCTCCTCTCTAGACAAAAAAGCGGCTGCTCGGGCCGCTTTTTTGTAGTATGCGCGTGAATGTTTAGGCTTCACAAACCTTTACATTTTGTAAGTTCGCCAGGGCGGGATGCATGGTATCTTAGAGCCGCAAGGACAAGTAATGCAAAACTACCCTCACAGCACGCCTCCATCATTGCCCAGCACTGCCGCACACAGCGACATCGAACGCCACCTCTACGAAGAATTCGAGAACTGGCAGAAATGCCAATCCGCCATACAGGATCTGCTGGGGGAATGTAGCCACGTGTTGCGCAATGGCCGGAGCCGCGGCATGAGTGTACATCTTGCCAGTCTGGATCAGGCCCATCAAAAAGAGCGCTTGGCGTTCAAGTCCTACCAGTCCGCTGTAGAAGCCTATAACACCAGCCTGGCCCAACGCAGCGAATACGAAATTTAGTCCCCTTAGCTATCTGGAAATCTAAAGCACCCATCTGGGTGCTTTTTTTATAATGCAATTCCTGATTTTGGCAAAGTCTTGACAAAAGGTTGACTTAGAACATATGTTCAATTATTCTATTTGTGCCCATCGTCTCCTCCATACGGCTGGTGCAGGCCATTGGGGCCTGTGCCAGCCCGAGGGACACCAACCCACACTCACAGGAGCACACTATGAAATATGAAGAATGGATCAAGTATGAAGAAGAGCGCTTGCGCCGCAAAGAGGTACACACGTCAAAAGCGCACATTACAATCAACGGGCGCGCCCTCAGCGGCCTCACCTTGGATGAAATGTTAGCCCTGATGCGCGCTTGGGTCGCAGAGCAGCCTCCCAGGTTACTTCCCCAGGTTCGAGAGGAACCAAGCAAGGTCAACTCGCAGGGTGTGCATGCTGTCTAAATCTCACTCTCCACAAAAAAACATGTAGCTGATGATGTAGACATTTGTACCCTTTGTTATCAAAAAGGTGGGATTCTAATAACAACGTAAGTTCCTATCTGCGTTTTTGTTGTATGATGAATTATCAATATCAGCGGTATAAATTTTGTATCGCTGATTTTCATTTTCCCTGAAGATAGGGGCAGGCTCAGGAAGGTGACTGTTCAAAATGTCACATAGACAACGCGTGAACGCCGTAGCCTTCTGGCTTACCATCATTTCTATCAGCCTCATCCTGATAGCAAACATCATCCTCTTTTACATTAACCTGGTTGAAGAACAAGCTCATTTATCTTACCTGGTAAAAAGTCAGGCCCGCCTGATCGAATCGATTGGTCAATTCGAAGAGATTTACAGTGAGGACTTCCCTGGGGGCGCACTTGCTGCCACACTCAGCCAAGTTGTGGATGCCAACGCCCAATTTGAAGGCTTTGGGGACACAGGCGAATTTACCATGGCGCAACTTGTTGAGGATGAAATCAACTTCTTGTTCATGCCTCGCCTGGCAGAAGAAGAAAACACATTTTCAATTCCCCTGGATAGTGACCTCGCCGAACCCATGCGCCGGGCCCTTATGGGACAGTCTGGAATAGTTATTGGCCGCGACTATCGCGGCCAATGGGTAGTTGCAGCATATGAACCTGTAAAAAACCTCGATTGGGGCCTGGTCGCCAAAGTAAATCTATTCCATATTGTCCAGCCTTATATTATTGCCCTTACCGCAATTAGCTTGCTAACTACATGGCTTGTGCGGGTTGGTGTATCGCGCTTTCGGGCCGCAACAGATCCGGTGCTCAACGAACTGACGGAGACCAATGCGCAATACGTGCACTCTTTGCGCAGGTTGGAATCACTGCATAAGATCGACAAGTCCATCACCCGCAGCACGCACATTGACATGACCCTCAGTGTTTTGATCGAACAGATCCAAACTAACCTGGAAGTGGATGCTGTGGCGATCCTCATCAAGAATGACTTTGGTCACCTGGATTTTGCAGCCGGAGCAGGCTTAAATTGCGCGCAAACAGAACTTCTGGAAGACCTCCAGCTTGAGTCTGGGCCAGCCGTGGATGCCATGCATCATAACCAACCAGTTGAATTCTATGACCGCAATCCAAACCTGGTGATCAGTGAAGACTTTGCTTTTCTGCGTGAGGCAGGCTTTTCCAGTTACATCGCCATCCCACTGGTAGCTCAAGGTGAACCCCTGGGAGTTCTAGAGATCGTTCATCGCAGCATATTAGAGCCAGAACAGGATTGGCGCGAGTTTCTAGCCACTCTGGCCGAGCAATCATCGATTGCTTTGCATAGTTCTAAAGCAGTGGAGAGCCTACGCCAAACAAAACGAGATCTTGAGGTTGCCTATGCTGCTACGCTGGAAGGCTGGTCGAGTGCGCTTGAACTGCGCGATAGTGAAACCGCCGGGCACAGTCAGCGCGTCACAGAAATGACACTGCGTCTGGCAGTGGCTTTCGGCATCCCCAGCAATGAATTAATCCATATCAGTAGAGGGTCATTGCTCCACGACATTGGCAAAATGGGTATTCCCGACAACGTCCTCAATAAACCCGGCCCGCTCGATGAAAAAGAGTGGGAAATCATGCGTACCCATCCCTTGCTAGCACACCAGTTGCTCTCCAAGATCTCCTACCTGCGCCCTGCCCTGGAAATTCCGATGTGGCACCACGAACGCTGGGATGGCAGTGGTTATCCTCACGGGCTAAAAGGCGAAGAAATCCCCCTGGCAGCACGCATCTTTGCCGTTGTGGATACCTGGGATGCACTTTGTTCAGATCGCCCCTATCGCCCAGCATGGAATGAAGATAAGGCACTGGAGTATTTACGTGAAGAGTCCGGCAAACTCTACGATCCGCTCGTGGTGGAGGCTTTCCTGGAACTCGAGCCCAGTCACCAACCCTAGATTGCACAGTTCGATTCCCCGGAAACTTTAAGCAAAGCATAACAAAAGTGATAAGTGTAGGCAACTGCTTATCATGTACACTTAGGCTGCCATGAGTGCCAAACCCTCCGTCGAAGATACTCAACCAATGAAGGCCACCCCCGACCCTCTCCCCATCATCGAGAGTCTCTGGTCCGAAAAGCATCCTGGGCAATCAGAGATCAACCTGCGCGGCCTGTTACCTGCTGCCAAAGCCAGGGGAGACCAGACCTATCTGGCCGAACTACTCACAGTTATCTCCCGTTCACTCACCATGCAGGGCAAGACCAAAATCGCCCGAAAGAGCCTCTCAACTGTTGAGCGATTATTAACTACGGATATGCCACGCGTGCGTGTGATGTACCTCATCGAACGTGGGCGCGTTTTTGCAAACAGTAACGAACCCAGCAAAGCCAGTATCCTATGGCGCAGCGCCTGGAAAGTGGCTCGCGATCTGGGCGAACAGGAACTTGCCAACCAGGCAGCCCAACTGCATGCCACCCTCAAGAAAGAACGCCCCGACATCCGTGACACACACAACCCACGTGATACCGGTGGCCTCAAGTCTTCGGCCGTCGCCGGATAAGCACACGATTAAAAAATACTAAAAACAGCGGGCCTGCGGCCCGCTGTTTTGCTTAACTGCTATAATGCCCCCCATGCTTGGACAAATCGGTGCAATCATTTTAATTGCTGGGACCAGCCTCTTGGGCATCCTGGCATTACTACTAGCCCTTTATGGGCTCATGATCGCTTTTAACGCCATTGGTCACATCTTGGCCGCATCAGGCAGCCGCCGCTGGATAGAAGTCAAAGGCCAGGTCTCTACATCCCAGGTGGTGGAAATTAAACCCCGGCGCAAATTCCCCTTTTCAGACGCTCGCATCTTTGCACCCCAGTTGCAATATTCTTATGCCCCCGAACGCCAGGAAATCACTGGGCAGCAATTGAACTTTGATCCTATCCCCAGCTTCTTCATGCCTATCGCCGGATTTGAACAACGCGCCAGCCAGCAAATCGTGGAACGCTTTCCAGCCGGAACTGAAGTGGCTGTGTATTACGACCCCAATGACATCAATAAAGCTGTGCTAGAACGCAGTACCCCCAACACAACCATCTATGTTGTTACTGGCCTCTTGCTGGTTTTCATCGGTTCAGCAGGGGCACTTGTCTGTTGGGAATTACTCAAAAGCTTCCTGAATTTCTAAACTACTACAACCCTTTTCTCTTCTTAGTTGCGACAAATATCTTAAGTGGGTGCATGCTAGCGGAAACGCTGCCCCTTGCACTTGCTTCCCCATCGAGCTGTGGCGAGGCCTCAACACCTCGCCACAGCGCTTTTAACAAAGTAAGATTAGAAGGTAACGATCTGGTAACCATTAGCTACCAGATTTCCCAGACTATAATGCCCGCCCTCTGGACCTAATAAAGGAATACCCAGGGTTTCCACAGCATCACCTACTTCAAAGCGACCTGTCGTGCAGAAATTGCAGGCGCCTTCAATCGTATCTTTGATCTCTTCAAAGACCGAACCGTAATTCTGTGTGAAAGGATGATCAGCCTTATGGAAAGCATCCAGCCAGGTCACACCAATTCCTTCAAAAAGCATCTTGATTTCTTCACCCGCCGTTTTAAGTTCCCTGGCTGCGTGTATGGCATGCACCATGCGTCCCCGGCCTTCCGGCGTATCTGAAGCTGCCAATACGATAATTGCAGTTTTTGCCATTTCTCACCTCATTCGATTGCATACCAACTGGTTGGTATGTTGATTGTACCCCAAAAAGGATTGACAGACAATAAACCACGCAGAATAAACTCAGATTTGAAAGAGGTGATTTAAATAGTTCTTGAGATGTAAGAGAGTTTGCTCAACCGCGTCCTGCCCCATTTGGCCTTTGACCACCGGCACGCCTTCAATAGTCGCCACAACGAATTGCATTATGCTCTTGGCTTCAAAACTGGCCTTGGGTGCATAGCGTTGCTTAGCCACAGTAATAATCTCTTCCAGGTAAGCCATCCATTGCTGGAAATAGCCCCGGCATTGTTTACCGATCTTGGGATAAGTCTTGCCGATCTCCTGGTTCAGGATACCGATCAGGCGCCCATCACCAGGAATAAAGCGTGTCATATGGTCGATGTGCTGGAACAAGTGCTCAAGCGGCTGGCTTTCTTCATCCAAAACCCTGCTTTGCATTTCCTCAATAGGAGCCCATATATATTCAAGCAGTTCACGCGCAAAAGCTTCTTTGTTTTTGAAATAGTGGAAAAAAGCCCCTTTGGTAACACCAGCTTGTTCAACGATCTCATCGATCGGAGTAGCGGTAAATCCCTTGGCAAGGATCAGGTCTTTACCAGTGCGCAACAATATCTTTTTTTTCTCAGGGTATTCATGTATTTCAGACATATGCATCTTTTTTGCAATCCAGATGTAGCAAGTATACGTGAATACCACCCAAATCACATATCAAAGAGATGAAGTAGCCTGTCTATAGGTCTGCTTGACAGCATCCCACCTCACTTGTACAATCTATGCGTTTTGCTTCACAACTTGGTTTTATACATGAAGCATCTTCACAGCGCAGCGGAACTCCCCTTGCGTTATCCCATGGCAGAATGTTCTGTCAATCCATTTTTCTTTTGAGGAGAAGATATGTATGCTCTAGGCCTTACTCCCTTTGAGTCTATTGCGATCTGGGCTGTATTTGGCATTGCCTTAATCGGTTTGGCATATGCCCTTTTATTGCGTGTCCAGATCTTGCGAGAAGATAAGGGAACAGAAAAGATGCAGGAGGTATGGACCGCGATCAAAGATGGTGCCGACGCTTATCTGCGCCGCCAATTACGCTCCATCGTACCCATGATCGGAATCCTGACCGTCTTGATGTTCTTTTCGATCTATCTGGTACCTCCCACTCCGGAAGCTTTAGAGCGCTTCCATGGAATGGATGAGGCTCAAGTCAGTCTCGTTATCGGTATAGGCCGAGCCGTAGGTTTCATTATGGGCTCGGTCTTTTCATTGATAGTCGGCCAGATTGGTATGCGCATGGCCGTACAGGCTAATGTGCGCGTAGCTTCTGCATCACGTTTTAGCTTTGGCAACTCCCTGACCATTGCTTATCGCGCTGGCACGATCACCGGTATGCTCACCGACGGCCTAGGCTTGCTCGGCGGCACGCTAATCTTCATTTACTTCGGCATCGCGGCCCCCGATGCCCTGTTGGGTTTCGGCTTCGGCGGTACCCTGTTGGCCCTGTTCATGCGTGTCGGTGGTGGGATTTACACCAAGGCAGCTGATGTAGGCGCTGACCTGGTCGGCAAAGTAGAAGCTGGCCTCCCTGAAGATGACCCCCGCAACCCCGCCGTGATCGCCGACCTTGTAGGCGACAACGTAGGTGATTGCGCTGGTATGGCTGCCGACATCTTTGAATCCTACGAAGTCACCATCGTCTCCGGCCTGATCCTTGGTGTGGCCCTCTTCAATATCACCGGACGTGTGGAATGGATCATTTATCCCTTGATCGTACGTGGCATTGGCGTTTTGTCCTCGATCATCGGGACCTATGCAGTGCGCGGCAAGGACGAAGGCACCGCCGAAGATGCCATGAGCGCCATCTTCAGTGGCTTCACTTCCTCCGCCATCATTTCAGCCGTCCTGTTCTTTGCAGCCGCTTATGTATATATGGAAGTGCTATCCCCCGTCCCCCTACCTGGCGGCTGGTGGCGCACCCCCCTGGCTGTAGGTATAGGCGTTTTGCTCGCTATCCTGATCGACCGCCTGACCGAATACTTCACCGGTACTCACCAGACTCCAGTTCAGGAAATTAAGAAGTCTGCGGATACTGGTTCTGCTACCCTGATCCTCCAGGGCGTTGCAGTAGGTTACGAATCGGCGGTTTGGTCTGTCGGTATCATCGCTGCCACCATTTTTTCTTCCATCGTCATCTTTGGCAATGTTGGAAACACCCCCACTGAGAATATTACTTACATTCTCTACGGGGTTGCTATGGCCGGTATCGGTATGTTGACCCTCACAGGCAACAATGTGGCCATGGACTCGTTTGGCCCCATTGCTGACAATGCCGCCGGCATCGGCGAGATGTCCTGGAGTGGTGAACAAGATGAGCAACTTCAGGGTGCCCAACAGATCATGGCCGACCTCGACTCGGTGGGTAATACCACCAAGGCCATCACCAAAGGTGTAGCCATTGGATCTGCTGTTATCGCCGCAGTTTCTCTATTCGGTTCATACCTTGTGGACGTCAGCCGGGCCCAGGCTGCCGAAGGCATTGCGGCCGTCGACCAGATCATCCAACGCGGCATCCGCGTCGACATCCCTGAAGTATTCATCGGCATGTTGATCGGTGGTGCACTTCCCTGGTTGTTCAGTTCCTTCGCCATCCAGGCCGTGAGCCGCGCTTCAGCTTTGATCGTGAAAGAGGCTCGTCGCCAGTTTGGTTTGGGTGTACTTGAAGGCACGGTCGACCCCGACTACGGCCAGGCTGTAAGCATCTCCACCACCGCTGCCCAGAAAGAACTGGTCCCGCTAGCCTTATTGGGCATCATAACCCCCATCCTGGTGGGCTTTGCCCTGGGCATCGAAGCTCTCGGAGGTTTGCTCGCAGGCATCATCCTTTCCGGCCAATTGCTGGCAGTCTTCATGAACAATGCCGGCGGCGCCTGGGACAATGCCAAGAAGCTTATCGAAGATGAAGAATCCGACCCTGCCAAAAATACGGGCAAAGGCTCCGAACGGCACAAGGCTTCTATCGTAGGTGACACCGTTGGTGATCCTATGAAAGATACAGCCGGCCCGGCGCTCAACCCCATGATCAAGGTGGTCAACCTTGTATCCGTGATCGTTGCACCTGTGGTTGTCGGTCTGGGCACGCTGCCCGCCGTCGCCAATTGGGGCATCATCCTCGTCTTGACCGCTATCCTTTACTGGTCGATCCGCACCAGCAAGCGTCAAGCTGACGACATCGCCAGTCTGGAACCAGCTTCCGGCGATTGATCTTTCTCACAAAGAAATAAAAAAACTCCCACGAAGCCGTGGGAGTTTTTACTTAACCTGGTCAGCTATTTCCAAAATTGCCGCTTATACCTCATCATCATCGGATTCACAGGCTTCACGTTCCCGTGAGCGGAACCCAAAGCTCAGCACCAAAAATGAAATACCCAACACAAAGAAAGCTGTACTGCTTTGGCCGAGGCCGATGATGAAGAATACTATTCCTAATCCAAAAAATGGCATTACCGCACGGTTGTTACTTTTCATCTCACATTCCTTAGACAAATGACGTCAGCGACGAATACAGCGCTAACGAAGATGTAGGCAGGTTTTTTCACCACAAAACACCTCAATACCTCTTCTTAGCTTACTCCAAATTTTCAGACTAACTATCCAGGAAAACCAGATGAATGTCTTTGCTATAATAGGATCATGCCCCATCGAGGATTACGCGTCCTGGTAATGGACGATGACTTTTATGCCCAGAAGTGGAACACGGCTCTGGTGATGCGCGACCCTCGTTCGACCGTAATTGGCGAGGCCGACTCACCCATTGAATTGCTCAATCTCCTGAAAAGCGAAGATACTGTTCACGCCGTCATAGTTGATGTGGAATATAGCAAGGATAGGATTCCCCTGCCAGATTTGCTCGGGCAGATCAAAAGTGATTTCCCCTCCACCACGGTTGTGTGTCTCTCCCAATATAGCCATTCTGATCATCTCCAGGTTGCATTGGATGCACAAGTTTGTGCCTTCCTCGTCAAACGTGAAGTTAGTATGGCCATGGTCCCGGCTATGCTAAATGCCCATTTTAGTGACGGTATAGCTGTGACGCCCAGTGTAGCGGCCGAGATTGAAACCAATTACACACATCTGCTTAAAACCATCCATACCATCCCGGTGTGGGAGCCCAACCCCCGGCTCACCCCTCAGGTCATGCGCAGCTTCTGGTTACGCGTCTTCTTCGGCATGCGCGCTTCTCTTGCAGCCGAGGAGATGGGGGTCGAGACGGCCACCGTTGAACGCTATGTCAACCAGGCCTACAGCGTCTTGCCAGACGATTGGGCCGATGATGATTATTTATTTGACGTTGATCTGGATAAACTCTCCCCCGAGGACCAGGCCTTCGTCTGGTTCACCTTGCCCCCACGCTCAAAATAACCATCCTCTTTCTCTAACTCAATACGAGAGTTCAAATAAGGGATATCATCAATTGTTGACGCATCGACGTTTATCGATTAGTATTTCATATCGATATATTTAGATATATCGATATGAAATCACAGCGACACTAGAGTGACAGCGAGGAGGAAGAGTCAATGAAATCGACCGAATCCCAATATAACGAAGAAACCCTTGACCCTAATGACTGGGATCAACTACGCCGGCTCGGGACACGTATGTTGTGGGATATGTTGGAGCATCTCGAAACCATCTCGGAACGGCCGGTTTGGCAACCTACATCACCACAAGTTCGAGCCGCGTTTCAAAGCCCGCTACCTTTGAGTGAAAGCCCCGCTGAAAGTGTTTATGAAGAGTTCTTGCAATACATCTTGCCCTACACATTCGGTAACACTCATCCGCGCTTTTGGGGGGCAGTAGTTGGCACTGGTACTCCTTTGGGTATGCTGTCCGATATGCTGGCCGCTGGGATCAATAGTCCCCCCTCTCTTGGGGACAACGCTCCCGTTTGGGTGGAGAAGCAGGTAATTGATTGGTGCAAACAAGCCATAGGCTTTCCCGATGAGGCCAATGGCATTCTCGTCAGTGGTACCACGCTGGGTAGTTTGCTGGGCTTAACCATGGCACGTAGCCTAAAAGCCAAATTCGATGTACGCGAGGAGGGGCTAATAGCCAGCGCTCAACAAATGACAGCATATGGTTCGGACCAAATGCACGGCTCACTCCAACGCGCTATAGAGATCATAGGCATCGGTAATAAGAACCTGCGCAGAATTCCTACCAACTCACAAGGCAAGATCGACATCCAGGAGCTAAGGAAAGCGATCGAAGATGATCTCACCAAAGGATTACAACCTTTTTGTGTAATCGGCAACGCTGGTACAACCAATACTGGGGCCATTGATCCACTACTCGAGATGAGTGAAATCGCCGGGGAGTATGATTTATGGCTTCACGTAGATGGTGCCTTTGGTGCCCTGGCAACTTTATCACCAGAGCTCAGGCCAAAATTTGAGGGCATTCATCTGGCCGATTCTTTGGCCTTTGACCTCCACAAATGGTTCTATCTTCCTTATGACATCGGCTGTCTGCTTGTCCGCGATGACAGTGCTCTGCAACACTCCTTCTCATTACACATGGATTATCTTCAAGAGGGAGAAGGCTGGAATGGTGGCCCAGAGCACTTCGTAGATATGGGACTTCAAATCTCCCGCAGTTTCCGCGCCCTCAAAGCCTGGATGGCCTTCAAGACTTATGGGGTCAATAAGATCGGACGGCTGATCCATCAGAATGTACAGCAGGCCAACTATCTGGCCGAGTTGATTCAAGACAGCCTTGAATTGGAGTTGCTTGCCCCTGTGAATCTGAACGTTGTCTGCTTCCGCCATACCGTGGCTGAAAAGGACAATGATTGGCTGGATAAATTCAACGAGCGGATAATAAGACAATTACACGCGTCGGGTGTGGCCATTCCCACCGATACAGTTGTCAATGGTCGCTTTGCCATCCGCTGCGCTATCGTCAATCACCGCACACGCAGGGAGGACCTGGAATTGCTGGTTAATGAGGTTATTAAACTCGGCAAGGCCCTCCTAATTGAGTAAACAGGATAAACAAATTCGCACTTAGAAAGAGCAACACTGTTACAACTGCCCGCTGGTGGCATCTATCTTTGCTAACAACGCTAGATACTCCGGGTCTTCATAACGGCTAAGCCTAAAAGCATCTGCATATTCTGGCAACTCAGCTCCCACCACGTGCTGCGCCAGCAACTCTCCTCCAGCCATTGCAGACATGATCCCAAAACCCGAAACTGCCCCGAACACGTAGGCACCTTCAACGGATGTAGGCCCGATCAAAGGACGGTTCTCACGCGTTTTGCAGTAGTAGCCCCCATCCAAATTCGGCTTGCGCATCCGCCCAATGTAAGCCTCCAATCCTGGGACCAAATGTACCAACCCTCGCAACACGATCTCGGGATACATAGGGTCAAAGCTCGGCGGCCATACAGGTTCCTGCTCGTGCACGTCATAGGTCCACAAAGCCAACAGCATAGGGCTATCTCCCGCGCCCTCCGGCTTGAAATGCACGCCTGAGGGGAACTCGTCGAGAAGCCAGCGCATCTCAGGGTCAGCGGCTAATTCCTGGCGCTCTTCCTCACTCCATAATAAATGCACGGGGTCGTCCCACAACATCAAAGGTACGCCACCGGGCACGACGCCCAGATAATCTTTCAGTGCGATCTTGGCATGTAGCTCGTTATACACAGGTAGGTCTACACCAAGCATTTGGCTGACCTGGTTGAGATACGGGCCGGCACAGTTAATAAAATTGCTTGTGGTGATCTCCCCACCGTTATCCAGGGAAACGCCAGCCACTCGCCCCACTTCGACATTTATATCAGCAACTTGTGCCCTGACCAGGGTCACACCCGCCTCCCTGGCCCTGTCAAGTAGATAAGTTCCCAATTGTTGTGCACTCAGCCAGCCGCAACGCCGCGTGTGCAGCATGGCAATTGCTTTATCCGTGATGAAAGGGAATGTCTGTTGGATGATGGCCGGATCCACTACCAGGTCAGCTCCGGTGGGCTGGCCTTGATACGCTTCTGCCAAGGGAGGCAAATATTGGCTTGTCGCTACATCTTCGTGAATACGCAAGTCGCCAGCCCCCAAACCAGAGATGAGTTCGGCACTTTGACGATACTCTTCTACTCGTTCCTCCCTCGAAGTCAGGAAAACGTAGCCCCTACGGTTAAGCCCAAAATAATTGTTGCTTTCATTAGCCAGTTCTTCAAGCAGGTCGATGCTGTGGTTCATCAAACGCACCATGGCATCGCCCGGCCCTGGCCACCAGTTACGATAGCACTCTGTGGATTTATCACTGGTCAAGGTCATGGGCTCCCGTGGGTCAACCAGCACCACATTGCCCATGCCCTGCTTGACAGCTAAATGATAAGCTGCAGAAATCCCTGAGATACCCGCCCCACATATCACTGCATCGGCCTTTTGCTTGGTGTTACTCACTATTGGATTTTAAACGAAAAAGGAGCCAGTCATGACCGACTCCCGAATTTCTTATTTGTTAAGCTTACTAAGTACCGTTATCTCGTTTTGCCATCCGGTTCAACAACACGGCTGAAGCACGTGAATTTTCCTCGATGGCTAGCATCACAACCATCGCCTCTCCTATTGCGAACAAAGATGTCGCCATCACGCCACCATAGAGGATTACTATCAGCAAGATGGTCAGGCCAGCCGAAATCGTACCACTCGGCGATATCTGATTAAAGATCACGCTCAAGAGTGTGATCTCATCGGTTTCAGCCAACCCCCGGAAGGTCAACGACAAAACTCCCAGAGCCAGCACAATCGTGATCAATAGGGCCAATGCACTGAAAGCTTTAAAAACACGGCTGAGCGAACGAAATATATTGAAGCGTGGTTCCATGCTCGCATTCTATATCAGGGGCAAAAACTGCGCTGTACATAACAGTATAGACTTATAAGATCAATTCCCCTTTTCCTTCACCACCCATTCACGCACTATCAGGTGTGCAAACATATCTTGGGTTGCTTTGGTGATCTCATCAATGGTCTGCTCGAATACTGGCTCGTTGGCTTTTGAAGGTTTGCGGTAACCGCTCACCTTGCGCACAAATTGCAGAGATGCATCCCGGATTTCATCCTCCGTAGGCGGACCTTCGGGCGTGCGCAATTTGATGATATTGCGACACATCTAACTTCCCGTCTCTTTGCGCTCAAAAACCATGGTCACCGGCCCCAGGCTGATCTCGATAGTACTCAAGTCAAAGTCCTCACTACTTAGTCGATCCTCGATTTCCCCCATAGACTCGTCGATCAAACTAATAATAGCGCCATAGTCCATGTCTTCAAATTCGTCGCTGGACATTCGAAATACGTCTTTTTCCATCGGTAACACATCTCCTTCATGAGCTTGGTAAATGTAGTTATATCATTACAGTTTTGATTTCCAGCCTTGGTTTTTCGCTCATTTGGGCGAAAAACGGTCGTTTTCCCTTGCATCTTTAAAAAGAATAGTGCATACTAGGCGGAACGGAGCTTTTTATGGCAAAAATTGCGCTGCGAACCTACAATCGCGAGATCGAAGAGATTATTGCAAGTGGCAATATTGATGAAGCCATCAATCATTGTCGCCATATTCTGCAGGGTCTGCCCAAGCACCTCGAAAGCTATCGCCTCTTAGGCAAAGCTTATCTCGAAGGTCAGCGTTATGGCGATGCTGCAGACATCTTCCAGCGCGTTTTATCCTCAAAACCCGACGAATTTATCGCCCACGTGGGCATGAGCATCATCCGCGAAGACGAGGGTAACCTGGATGCCGCGATCTGGCATATGGAGCGCGCCTTTGAGGTGCAGCCTTCCAACCAGGCCATCCAGGACGAGTTGCGCCGTTTATACGGTCAGCGCGATGGCATTGAACCTCCCAAGATTCGCCTCACACGCGGTGCACTTGCCCGCATGTATGCCCACGGTGACCTCTACAACCAGGCCATCGCCGAGCTGCGCGCTGCCCTTGCCGAAGACCCTCAACGTCCTGACCTGCAAGTATTGCTAGCCGAGATGCATTTCAAATCGGGCAAGAAAGTAGAAGCCGCCGAAGTATGTAACCAATTGCTGCGCAAGCTCCCCTATTGTTATGATGCCAATAGTTTATTAGCAGAGATTCTCGAAGACAGCGGACGTGCTGCCGAAGTCGGCCAATACGTTGACCGCGTCAATGAACTAGACCCTTACGCATCCCACATCAGTGCAACCGCCCCACACCCCGAAGATGTCGCCGATGGTGCTGTTACTGTAGATCGACTCGATCTCGGCACACCCACATCCGACGAGGTGGACCAACCTGCCTGGGCTTCGTCCCTCGGCGTGGACATGCTTGATCGCGATGAGAATGTCCCCGATTGGTTGGCCGATGCTGGCGAAGGCCAGCCCGCTCCAGCTGGTGAGGCTCAGACACCTTTTACCAGTGAGCCGCCTACCATTCCTGCTGCAGGTCCCGCAGAAGAACCGGACTGGGTCAACGAGATCGGTTCGCAGGAGCCCGGTAGTGTAACCGACACTCTGGAAGACCAACCCTTACACACAAAAGAATTCGATACAGGCGAAATTGCAACCGCTACTTCGGAAGTTCCTGATTGGATCAAAGAAGGTGCATCGGACGAAGCACCCGCCCCGCAGGAAGCCCAAACGGTAGCCGAATCTGGCGAAGAAGATGTACCCGACTGGCTCAATGAATTGGAACCAGTCGGCGATGCCCCTGCCGATGAACGCCAAACCGCCGAGAGCGATGATTGGCTCCAAGATATTAAAGACAGCACCGCCGGCCTCATCCTCGGCGCAGCAGACTCTGCCGATGGACCCGCTGATGAGCCTGCCGTAGCCACCGATGATTTACCGGACTGGCTACAATCCTCCAAACCCTCCACCGGCGAACTCAGTGGAGAGGTTTTACAGCCGCCAGCTCAACAAGAAGATGACTGGCTGAGTGATATCAAAGACAGCACGGCGGGTCTCATATTGGAAGCTGCTGATTCCTCCGACCAACCCGTTCCACAGGATGCTACCGGAGCCTTGAGTGCCCCGGAAAACCCAACGGATTGGCTCAGTGATATCAAAGACAGCACCGCTGGCCTCATCCTCGACGCCACCGATACAGCCGATGTCCCTCCCCCCGCCCCGGATGCAGCCCCTGTAGCAGAAGAGTCGGGTGCAACGGATTGGCTCAGCGATATTAAAGATAGCACTGCCGGCCTCATCCTTGATGCCGCCGACACTGCCGATGTAGATCCCCCATTTGAAGATGCCCCCCCGGCAGATGCACCTGTTGATGCCCCCACTCCTGAACCCGAAGAGGCAGGCGCGACCGACTGGCTGCAAGACGTCAAAGACAGCACAGCTGGCCTGATCCTCGAAGCTGCTGATTCAGCCGATGACCTGGCTCCTGTCAGCACCACTGGCGTATTACCGGAAGATGAGGGCACCGATGATGACTGGCTCAGCGATATTAAAGACAGCACTGCGGGCCTCATCCTCGAAGCCGCTGACACTGCCAACATTGAACCCGGCCAGGAAACAGGCTCTATCCAACCCGATCAAGAAGATGTACCGGAGTGGCTGCGCAACGTACAAACCACCACAGGCGACCTGACCACTTCTGAACTCCCGGTCAATGCCCCGCCCGAACCCGAAGAAGATGGCGCCACCGATTGGCTGGGCGACATCAAAGATAGTACGGCTGGCCTGATTCTGGATGCTGCCGACACAGCTCACGATGATGCAGAAGTTCCCGCAACACCGCCAGGTGCAACCGGCTCCCTTGAAGCCCCAGAAGGCGCTACAGACTGGCTCAGCGACATCAAAGACAGCACCGCTGGCTTGATCCTGGATGCTGCCGACACGGCCTCTACCGATACCCCTCCAGGCATTCAGGAAACGGAAGGCAGCGACGATTGGCTGAGTTCCCTTGGAACAGCAGACCTGGCAGAAGCTGAAGAGATCGGCGCAGCCCCCTTGCAAGAGATCAAAGGGACAACCGATTGGTTGATCGAATTAAGCGGTGACGATGGAACCGAACTCAAAGATGATGCCGAACCAGACTGGATGAAAGAAAGCACCACGGAACAGGAAGCTGCTGCAGAGGAACCCGTCGCCGAAGAAACCCCAGACTGGATCAAAGATCTGGATAGCACTGGAGACTCTGAAGCACCTGCAACCGAACCCGCTGGTGAAGAAGAAGCTCCCGTCAACGAAGAGGAAGCCATGGCCTGGCTTGAAGGTCTGGCTGCTAAACAAGGTGTTGACGAAGAAGAACTAGTCACAGAGCCTGAAGAACGCCCTGAGGACACCCCCGAATGGGCACAGGCTGAAGAAGGCGCCCCCACTGCCGAGGCTACTGAGGAAGAAACCGCGGCCTGGCTGGACGACCTTGGTTTAGAAGAAGAACCTACTACAGCAGAACCCGTAGCGCAGCCGGAAGAAACTGCCTCCACAGCCGAAGTTACTGAAGAGGAATCTCCAGCCTGGCTGGATGACCTGAGTGCAGAAGAAGAACCTGCCGCCGCAGAACCCGTCGCCCAAGCCGACAGCAACGAAGGGGAAGAAATTGGCGATGATGATGCCATGGCCTGGCTCGAGGGTTTGGCTGCAGATCAGGGTGTGGATGAAGAAGAACTCGTAAGCGAACCCGAGGAACGCCCTGAGGAAGCCCCTGAATGGGCGCAAGCGGAAGCTGAGACAGAAGCCCCCTCGTTGGACTTAGAAGAGCCTGCTGAAGAAACTCCCGTGGTTCAACCTGAACCTGTTGCCTCTGCAGATGAGGCCGTCACAGAAGAAGATGATGATGCCCTCGCCTGGTTGGACGATTTGGTAACAGGCGAAGAACCTGAAGCAGGCGAAGAGGCTCAACCAGAACCAGTTGCCAGTGTTGAAGACTTGCAACCTGTAGAAGAGACCTCAGACGAGGACACCCCCGAATGGCTCACCTCAATCAGCGAAGAAGCCGCTGAAGAAGCATCGGCTCCCGCAGAAGAGCCGGTTGCTGAACAGGAAGAAGATGTACCGGAATGGCTCGCGTCCGTTGATGAAGCAGAAAGCACTCCAGAGGCTGAAGCCGAAGCGGAACAAGAAGAATTGCCCCAGGAATTTGAACAATCCGTTGAAGCTGCCGCAGCTACAGCTGCCGCCTGGATGCCGGAAGACTTGGACGAAGATACACCGGCTGAAGAAGTGGAAGAAGAAAAACCGGAACCGGCTAAAGCTGAGTCCAATGGCAAAGCCAGCAAACCAAAAACAACCAAGAAGAAGAAAACCACCAAAGCTAAATCAAGCAGTCGTGCCCGCCCCAGCACGAAGCGCAGGAGGTCCAAGAAAGTGGACGCCGATCTGAATAAAGCTCGAGAGGACCTCAACGCTGGGCGCATCGACACAGCCGTTGAGCGTTACGAACAGATCATCAAGAGTTTCAAAGATTTAGATGAGATCATAGCCGACATTGAAGCAGCCTTGTACAAGCATCCGGTTGACATTCAACTCTGGCAGATGCTGGGCGACACCTACTTGAAGGCAGATCGCCTGCAGGAAGCCCTGGATAGTTACAATAAAGCCGAAGACCTCATTCGAGCATAACAAAAAAACCTACGCAAAAAGAGCCTGAGAATTCTCAGGCTCTTTTTATTGTGGTCACAAATCATCCACCAACGTGATATAAATACACGGTTTCATATTTTCCATTGGAGGATTTCTGTGCAAAAAACCTTTGTCATTGTAAAACCAGACGCTGTGCAGCGTGGCCTGATTGGGGAGATCACCGCTCGCCTGGAACGCCGCGGCCTGAAACTTGTAGGTGCCAAATTCCTGGCGGTCAGCCAGGAACTTGCAGAGACCCATTACGCTATCCATAAAGGCAAACCCTTTTACGAAGGCCTTATCAATTACATTACCTCTTCCCCGGTAATGGCTATGGTTTGGGAAGGTCCGGATGCCATCGCCGCTGTACGCCAGACGATGGGTGCCACGCGCCCCACAGAGGCTGCCCCTGGCTCTGTACGTCACGACTTTGGCCTGGAAGTGGGCCGCAACCTCACACACGCCTCCGACTCGCCTGAGAATGGTGAGGCCGAAGTAAATTTGTGGTTCAAACCAGAAGAACTGGTCAGTTGGGAACGCGCCACTGACGCCTGGATTTTCGAATAACCTGAACAAAACAAAAAGAAAGAGGCCCGAGCATTCCGGGCCTCTTTTAATTCCACTATATTACTAACCTACTGCACGTGCAACAGCACTTTCCCCTCTGACCACAACTCCTCTAATTTATAAAACTCACGCTGGTCTTCCGAGAAAACGTGTAAAACCACATCCCCAAAATCTGCCAATAACCAGCCATCTTGCGGCTCGCCCTCAACCAATATCCGCTTATCCTGCGCCTCTTTTGCTTTATCGCGGGCTGCATCCGTCAGCGCGCGTAACATCCGGTTGCTGGTACCCGAACAGATCACGAAGTAATCTGCAAAAATAGCTACATCGCGGATATCCAGTAAAACGATATTTTCAGCTTTGCGGTCTTCCAGTGCCTCAACTACAGACCGCGCTAAATCTAATGCTTCCAAATCTACCTCTGAAAATTAGGTCTTATGCACCACTCAAGGGCGCAGAAAAGAGCTTAGTATACACCGCTCCGCTGGGTTTCAGGTCACTTTTATAGAGATGGACAGCCTCTACGCGTTCCGCCCCTAAGAATCCCTGTTTTTCTTTACGCAGAGCCGTTCCAATTGCGCGCACTTCCTGGCGGGATGCCCCCCTACTCACACGCCCAATGGTGAGGTGTGCGGAAAACTCCCGTTTCTCCGCCGCATATCCCAGTCGTTCCATGTCAATTTCGATACGCCGGCAAAAGTCAAAACATTCATCATTGGTCTCCACCCCCACCCAAATCACACGCGGGCGGTGAGCAGAGGGGAACACCCCCAAACCACCCACACTCAGTTCAAAAGGCTTGTGCGCCGTCCCCGCGGTAGTCAAAGCTTCGTTGATATGTGCCAGGCTGGTTTCAGACACGTCCCCAAGAAACTTCAGGGTCAGGTGCACATTTTGAATAGGGATCCAACGCACGGGTAATCCCTGCAATACACTATCCAGGTGTTCGCAGACATGTTGTAGTTGCTCCTGAATAGCAGGAGAAACATCTATAGCGATAAAAGCACGTACAACATTCATTCTTATTCTTTGCGGGGAAACTAAGCTTGGCCCCGCCTATTATGAAAATAGCATATCTTTTGACGAAATGCAAGATATAGCAGGGAAACTAGTCTTCATAATTCAGTAAACGCTGATAATCTACCAGGGTATCTACATCCAGGGCCATAGCTTCATCTAACCAGGGTATCCAGTTCACATTATGCTTAGAGAAGATCGCCCTGCCTCCCTTGTCACCTTCAATCTCTGCAAAATCTGCAAAGGTTCGCTGGTCGAAAAGCACCGGGTTACCGCGACGACCATCCACCATGGGCGCCACTATAGAAGCAAGGCTATGGCGATGTTCGGCTACCAACGCCTGAAGCAGCTCCACTGGAACCTGCGGCTGGTCCACCAACAAGAATATTGCAGCCCCTACACTTTCGGGCAAAGCCTCAAGCCCAACTTTCACCGAGCTACTTTGCCCCTCCTGCCAACTCGGGTTATTGACTACACGCAAGGGCAGGTCTGCTATAGCTTCCTCAACCTGCTCGGCGTACGCACCTGTGACCACTACAAGTTCATCAAGGTGCATTGCAAGGGCTGTTTGAGCCACCTGCCGGATGAAAGGTTGCCCATTCCACTCTAACAATTGTTTGGGCTCCCCCAGCCGCTCCGAACCACCCGCTGCCAGGATGATCCCGGCCATTTTTTCATGCACGGCCAACACCTTGCCAGAAGCTGGATCAGGGTCTTGCAAGGATGCCACCACCGCCACATCGTACTCATTCAATAAGTTTCGAGCCATACGCCCAGCGGTTGAAGCCAACGTGGACGTGTCCGCCTGGTTTAACAATGCAATTCGCCGTGCCCCCACAGGTATGCTCTTTAAGCCACCGTCAGGATTTAATAACACAGTTGAAATCGCCTCGGCATCAATATCCTCCCCTTGTTTCAAACCAGATATTTCAGCAAAAATTTTGGGGCGATGTACATATCCTTCTGCTAATTGCTGCCCCAATCCAGATAAGCCCACCACAACCACCACAGTATCCACAAAATCAGGAATAGGTGGTTCATGTTCTGCAGGCGCTTTGAGTGGACGCCAGCGTGAGCCATCAGCTTCTATCAATAAAGGTACTCCAGTCTCCCCGGCAATCCTATTCAATTGCACCAACAATTCATCATCAAGGCCGTGGGTGCGTCCTCCCTCTCCCAATGGTCCCGTTACCAGCGTTACACCTTCCGATGAGCCATCAGCCAGCTTCTCTAAATCTAGAGGGGTTGTAACAACAATATGCCGGTCGGCGAACGCTAATTGCTCTTCAGCCAGATGGGTGCTGGCCGTGACAAGGGCTGGTGCCATTTCCCGTGCCAGTTGGAACATCCCTGTCGTTTTGCCTCCGGCCCCCACAAATGCCACCCTGGAAGCCGCTGATAATCGGAAAGCTTTTTGTAGAGATAAAGTGGCTTGTTCTTTCACCGTTTCCCCCTCACCCTCATCATTCCCACAACTTCTCCCGGACGTACGAACGCGAAAGCATCGCCTCCAACACCCCACCACCAATAGCCAACGCCTTATCCGAAACACGGCGCGTATAACTCACATCGTTACGCGGGTCCAAATCCCCGATCTTGAGTCCTTTTGTGACCTGTATGCCAGGATATAACAGTCCGCGCAATACGCCCTCAAATGGAGCCTTCACCATCTGCCCGTTAACCTGCGCAATTGAAGTCCCTTCTTTCAGGCTATCCCCGATCTCGGCATGGGCGATCAACTCCCCTTCAGCAGGTGCTCGCAACACGCGGTCCACATTATATTTTTGAACCGAACCTGGTACACCAGTATTCTCCTCTGCGCTGCCTTTCCAGATCACCCGCCCCAACGAATGTCCGCGTTTTGTCTCAACCACCGCATGACAATCCTCCCCTGCCGAAAAACCTGGGCCCAAGCCAATTACCAGCGGAGCAATATCCATATCCGTTTCAGGGGCCTTTTTGGTCATACGCGCATCCACAACCACCAGCGGTTTGAGCAACTCCAGGCTCTCTCCTTCCGGATCGATGCGCACGGGGATGTCCCCCCGCCCCAGAATATCCTGAGCATGTTCCAGATTTTCAGCCAGGTAGCCACTGACTCCCTCAACCTCGACTTTCCCTGAAAACACTGCCTCGGCAAAGGCTACGGAACGCCGCACAACCAGCGGCTCAAATAACTCGGTGATCAATACTTGTATGTCGGCACGATGCAGACGCAAGGCCACCCCTGAGGCCAGGTCACCGCCCCCACGAATAAGAACAATAGAAGGCATCTGATTATTATAGTTGAGCGTCACAAGAGTTAGGCCTGAATATCTGCGAAAGAGTACAAATGTAGGGGCGCATTGCCCTGTCTAATTGCCCCTCAAATAGTTAATCAGAATCGGATTCACAACCTCTGGCAGTTCATAATGCGGGATATGCCCGGCCTCGTCAATCGCATGGAATTGAATTTGCGGTATGGCCGCTACTAAACGGCTGCTATGCTTGAACGGCACGGTCTGGTCTTCCTTGCCCCACACCAGCAGCACCTCCCGCTCGGTCTTGCCAATCGGCTCATACAGCCCGATATCATCCTTCAGCATCCCATTGCGCCAGGTGGAAAGCAGTGCACGTTTGAAGCCCTTGAACTTCATCTGGGGCTTGTAGCACTCTATGAATTCATCCACGTAGTATTTTAAATAAAAGTCATCGGCCATCGAATTGAGCAAAGTCTCATCTCCGGCCAGATTGAATATCAACTCCCCAAATCCGGGCAGCAAGATTAGATTGAATTGCCAGGAAAGCCCCAAATCAAAACCCGCCGGATCGATGAAGACCAGTTTGTTAATCCGCTCTGGATGTCGGTTTACGAAGTTAGCAGCAATCACTCCACCCATCGACAGCCCCATCAAATGTGCTTTGTCGATCTCAAGCGCGTTCATTAATTCCATCAACTGGCCATCAAACAATCGCGTGTCATACTGCACCTGTGGCCGGTCAGAATACCCCCTCCCATACAGATCATAACGCAGCACGCGGAAACCCGCCCCTGTCAGCGCCTCAAAAGTTGGGTCCCAGATGTAGTAAGGCACAGACAGCCCATGCACCAGCACTACCTTTTCCCCAGCTTCTGGCCCGCCCTGCTCATAATGCACGTAGCCTTGCGACAATTGCACAAACTCGCCAGGGGCTTCCTGGCGAGTTTCATTATTCAGGGTTTTCGTTTCTCCTCGGAAGGGGATGCTTGGCATTAAAACTTTCCAAGCCCGCGCAGCACTCGTTCCGGGGTCAGCGGGAAATCATCGAACCACACGCCGGTCGCATCATGCACCGCTGCCGTCACCGCCGGGGCAAAGGGGATATATGGCATTTCAGACATGCCGCGCACGCCCCACGGCCCCACCTCATCCGCATTTTCAATCACTATGGATTGCACCCGGTCGGGGATATCCAGTATCGTCGGAATCAGGTAATTGGAGAACATGGCCGTCTGCACTTCGCCTCCCGTCTGGATAAAATTCTCTAGTACCGCGTAGCCAGCGGCCTGCACCACACAACCCTCGATCTGCCCCACCACCTGCTGCGGGTTAATGGCTTTACCCACATCATTCGCACAGATCACATCCACAAGGTGTACGTGCCCGGTCTCGGTATCCACATCGACCACGATCACTTCAGCCACGTAGCCATATGCGAAGTTGGGTTTTTCTGACTTTCCTGTTTCGGGATCATAGGGCGTCGTAGCAGGTGGGTTGTAATTAAATTCTGCGATAGCCGGCCGGTCTTCATCCTGCCATTTCTGCAATGCCAGTTCAGCCGCACCACGGATCGCATTGCCCGCCATAAAGGTCATGCGCGACGCTGACGAACTGCCTGAATCGCCGGTTACAGCCGTATCAGCCACCAGCAATTCCACCTTATCAAAATCTACACCAACTGCCTCAGCTGCCATCTGCTTAAAGACCGTGTGCGCCCCCTGCCCCACGTCCGAACCAGCATGGTGCAGCACGACCTTTTCAATTTCACTATCTCCATGAAGCTCAATCGTGGCCCAGCAACGTTCCGGGAAGCCAAATGAAAATCCAATATTCTTGAAGCCCGCCGCAAAACCTACCCCACGCTTGATGTGTTTATTCGTATCTGTCCCTTTCCCATCTCGCCCCCACGTACCATTCTTCTGCCAGCCCCCTGCCACCGCACAGGTCTCGATCACTTCATCCAGAGTCACGCCTTTGGGTAACGGGGATTGCACAGCAATTTCATCCCCATCGCGCACCACGTTGCGCATGCGAAATTCCACTGGGTCCATACCAATCACTTCGGCCAGTTTGTTCATCTGGCTTTCTGCCGCAAAAGCCCCTTGCGGCCCACCAAAGCCACGGAATGCGCCCCCAGGCACGTGGTTGGTATACACAGCGTATGAGTCAACGTGCACGTTGGGGCAAATGTAAGGGCCTGACACCATCAACGTGGCATTACCTAGCACTTTTGTAGAGGTATATGCGTAGGCTCCTGCGTCCGCAATCACTTCGCTTTTAGCGGCCACCAGCTTGCCCTCTTTGGTCGCACCCCATTTGGCGCGAATAACGTAAGGATGGCGTTTATGATGGCCAATAATAGATTCTTCGCGGCTCCAGATGATCTTGACAGGCCGGTCGATGCCGCGTTCATTTAATCGGTAAGCTGCCAGAGCCAGCACCAGTTGAATAGAAAGGTCTTCACGCCCGCCAAAAGCCCCCCCAATCGCTGGATGAATCACACGTATCTTGTCCAACGGCAGATCCAACGCATGGGCGATCTCTTCTTGTTCTTCATGCGCCCATTGTCCCGCTACTTCAACCGTTACCCGTCCTTCATCATCGATGTAACCCAGGCCGGATTCGGGTGCCAAGTAGGCATGTTCCTGCGCTGGTGTGTTGTATTCAGTTTCAATAATCACATCTGCTTCTTCAAATCCTTTTTCCACATCACCCTTGCGAATGGGATAGTGCAAAAGGATATTTGATTCTTTGTCAGGATGCAGCAATTCGGCATCACTATCGCATGCCGCAACGGGATCAGTCACTACAGGCAGGTCCTCAAATTCAACTTCGATCAGGTCGCGAGCCTCTGCTGCAATTTCCTCAGTCTCTGCTACCACCAGCGCGATCTGGTCCCCCACAAAGCGCACCCGTTCCGCAAATGGCTTATCCGAGCCTGGCCCACACAACACAGGCTGGTCGGGCATGATCAGGCCATATTCGTTCACTGGCACATCTTTCGCTGTGAATACAGCAACCACACCTTCCAGAGCCTGCGCCTTGCTGGTATCCAGAGAACGGATGATGGCGTGAGGACGACGTGCAAACAATATCTTCCCATAAGCCTGGTTGGGACGGTCGATGTCACCCGGATATAGCGTCTCGCCGGTGACCTTGCCGTAAGCATCGATGCGTGGGAGGGACTTGCCGATTGTTTCAGTCATAGTATTTCTCAATAATGGTTTGATGGTTGTAGAGATTACACAGGCAACTTTGTGCCTGCTTTGAGGCGTTGGCGTTCACGTTCAAAAACGCGTCGCAATGTTGCGATCGAAGTGGCATAAGTGGGGTCCATGCCAAAATAAGACAGGCTGGCTGCCCCCAGGTTCTTGCCTTTGCTCAAGGGCTTATCCGAGGCGTAATGCAGGATGCCCAGGTCAAAGGGGAGTTCATACAAATTGACGATCTCATCGATGGGGTGGCGCTTGGGACGATACATTTCATAAGCCGCTGATAGATACGGTCCCGCTTCCATCTCAATGGAGGTATAGCCCTCTCGATAGAAAACATCCATGTAGGAAGAATTTTGCAAGAACGTACCCCGTACTGTGACCGCCTTCTGATTATCAAGCACTGTGCCGTAAACCAGATAGGGGGACACATCATCCGAGTCAAAACAATTGCCGAACATGTAGCTGTTGCGCGATTGCTCGTCATGCACCACTGTAGGGATCATCACGTCACCCACCACAGCATTCAGCGTGGCAGCCTTACCTAAGATGTATACGCCCAACAATTCTCCGGCATGTTCACTCACTTCCGAAAGGATGTCGTAGGCCGCCAATCCCAGGGGATAGTCCACGTTGAGGATCAAGGCGTCACTTTCTTTCAAGAAACCAACGTCCTTTGGTCGCAAACGCGGGTCAATCGCTTCAACATCCAGAGCCGCCAACTCAAAGACCTGCGCTTCCAGGTCAAAGCTGTGCTTGCTGGGAATCCTCAATATCTTGCACTGCGCTTCCACATCTGCGCGTGCTTCTTGCAAAGGGCGACCTTGCTCCGTCTGGCAATATTTCTTCAACACGTAATACAGGAAGTTCTCGCGGGAAGAAGGCACTTGTTCTTCTTGGATCCCAGCCCACTCTTCTCGAAGATCAGCGTCATCACTGGTTTCAACATAATCGATCAATTCATCCTGATGTTGCAAGGCAAAGCCGGTCAACATATTGACCAGGCTGTGAGTATTACTGGAGATGAAGTAAAGCGGGCGTTCGATCATATCCGGGCGTTCGGCTTCAATGCGGTCCCACCAGTTATGGGTCGCCTTCCGGTAGGCGCTCAATGAAGCATCCAGGGAGCGTACCCGAAACTTGACAGTTGACCGGGCAATATCCTGAAGACGCTCTGTGAAATCATCTCCCCAAATTGAAGCCAGGCGCTGTAGGTCTTCCAGCGACATTGCTAACGCTGCCGCAACCTCTTCTTGCACTCTCTCGTCATTATCAGCCTTTTTAAGATCAACAGCTGCAGGTAAAGATTGCATCAAGCGGTGTAATTTGTTCCACTCAATTTGTAAAGCCGTCAACATAGGTACGATGTCGTCAATGTCTGAACGACTGGCGATCAAGCATGCCAATGTAGATTCGCCATCATAAAAACATCTTCGGCGCCGCGCTGGAGCGTTTACCTCCTGCCAGCTTTCAATGTTGTCCATACCGTTGCGTTCGAAAACTGCCACACTCTGGCCAAGCACTACTTCTTCAACGTGCGGGATAACCGAAGGTAGCCGAAGCAGGCAGTAAATGAGTGCCGACATATCTGGCGTACGCGCCTGTGCATCGTGATGCAGTAGAGAGTCCATCCCTGCATGGGCCTCAACCAGTGTACGAATATGCACGCCGGCAGTGGCGCGCAGCAAGGAATAATATGTCCTTAAATAAAGTTCGATCTCTTCCGAAGCGACGCGTGGTACGGTACGTTCCATGAAGTTGAAGTCCGTCCCTATCTTCGCCTGCGATTTTTATCGCGTTCTCGCCTGCGTTTATATTTCTGGTACTGGTCAGGTTTTACGTCCATACGACTGTATCCCAAATCGCTCATAGGCATATACATGATCGAGTAAAAAATGGCCAACAAGGCGAATAAAGCAAAAATCACTACGATCGTCATGGCAACTTTTGCCAGCAGAAAGTCGATTTCACCTACAACAGGCAGTTCAAAAGAGCCTCGCAACTCAGGCGGCAGAGTAAGTATTTCTCGCTCCACCAATGCTTCAACAGTCAGGTCCGAGGCCGCATAAGAAAACACGGGAATGATCAGGATCAAGATGAATCCAATTCCGCGCCACACCGGATGGATCCTCCAGGGGCGTTCCTCACGCGCTTGTTCATAAGCAGCCCATTTATTCGGCATCTTTCACCTCCACACCGCCTGCATGGCCAATGGCTTCAACGATCTTATAGTAGCCCGTGCAGCGGCATAAGTTACCCGTAATCGATTGTTTGATCTCATCTTCAGATGGTTCTGGGCGCTCTTCCAGCAGTTTAGCGGCCGACATTAAAAAGCCCGGCGTGCAATAGCCACATTGCACCGCCCCATCTTCAACAAAGGCTTCTTGCACCGGATGTAAATCCCCTTTTGTTGCCAGCCCCTCAACCGTGATGATCTCTGCGCCATGCGCCCGCGGTGCCGGAACCAGACAACTCATCACCGCCGCCCCATCCAGGAATACCGTACAAGCCCCACACTCCCCTTCGGCACAACCTTCTTTCGTGCCTATCATATGTGCGTCTTCGCGCAGGAAGCGCAACAGGCTTTTATGCTGCCCGCTGTTTATGGCATAGCTTTTGCCATTAATCGTAGTTTCGATGGTTGTCGAGTGATCGTGTTCTTCCCTCGCAGATAACGCCGCATAGTCACCATCTGCAACATTACCCCATAACAGGATGGGAGCATCTGGCAGGGGATCAGCGACTTCTGTTTCAGACAGCCTCGCCAGCAAACGGGTTGTGCAAACTTTTACCATGTAGTTACGATATTCGGCCGAACCACGCACATCATCGATTGGACTGACGGATTTTGCGGCCAGGGCTGCAGCTTGCTCGATAACAGCTTCATCCAATACCTTACCAACAAGAGCCTCTTCAACCTCTGGTGCACGCACCACTGTCGGCGCCACTGAACCCAGTGTAAATGCAGCCGATGTAACTTTATCACCTTCGAAACCTAAAACCGCCGCCAGGTGCACCACAGAGATCGCCTGGGCACGCCGCAAGGCCAATTTATAGAATGCACCCCGTTGCGTGCCAGGATCGAGTGCCGGGAAAAGGATGTTGACCATCATCTCATCGGCTTGCATAACGGTTTTGCGCACGCCCGTGTAGAACTCGCTTATGGGCACATTGCGTTCACTCTTGCTGGAGCGCAGCACCACGCTGGCACCCAAGGCCATCAAAGGCGTAATTGAATCGTTTGCTGGAGAACCTGTGATCAGGTTTCCTGCTATCGTGCCACGATTGCGGATTTGCGGCGAACCCACTTCCCAACAGGCTTCGGCTAGTGGCAAGGCACGCTCACGGATCAAGGGAGAAGCCACACATTGGTTGTGGCTAACCAGCGGGCCAAGATGGATAATTCCATCCTCATCCAGTCTAATTTCTTTTAGTCCAGGAATACGTGTAACGTCGATCAATATTTCCAGGCCCTTGCGTTGGCCTAATTCGATCTCGATCATCAAGTCGGTTGCCCCCGCTACGATACGAGCCTTATCCCCATGTTCTGCCAGTGCGGCAGTTACTTCATCTATGCTTGTTGCAGTAATGTAACGATCCCACATAGGAACTCCATTGATAGGGATCAGGGATTGGGAACCAGGATATTTAGCTGGATCCCGCCTGATAACTGATAACGAATAACGGATAACGGATTACCGTTTTTTGTATTCTAATTATTTTGCCCCTAAAAAGCAAACAGCTGTCTATCCACCTGCCATACGATGGCCGTCCCCTTCGCCACGCAGCATTAAAACCTCAGCCATGATGCTTACAGCAATCTCCTCCGGCGTTTCGGCGTTCAACTCCAGGCCCATAGGTGACACTACGCGCTCCAACTTATCTTTGGAAATGCCTTTTTCAACTAACATCTTTTGCGCGGTCTCCCAGCGTCGCTTCGATCCAATTACACCAATATAAGCCGCCGGGGTATCTAATAATGCAGGCAAACCCTCTACATCTACTTTGACATTGCGTGTGGTCATAATGATGTAGCTCTGGGAAGTGATCTTGTGGGCTTCAGGTAGATCGGCCAGTATTCCCGCAATGTGCTCATCAGCATCTGGGGTCATCTCTCCTGTGACAAACTCTTCGCGGTCATCGCTGATGACTACACGAAAACCCAGCCATTTGGCCAGATGAACCACCGCCTGCCCCACATGTCCGGCTCCCACGACAATAACGGTCGGATGAGGAGTGATCGGTTCCACATAAACCTCCATTTGCCCACCGCACACACCAGGGTCGCCACGCTGCGGGTCTGTAAGTGAATATTCCACCAACCTGGTTTTGCCGTCCTGCATGGCAGACCGCGCTTCCTGTATAGCCAGGCTCTCCATCTCCCCACCACCAATCGTGCCTTCAATACTACCGTCAGGGAACACCAGCATCTTGCTGCCTGCGTTGCGCGGCGTAGAACCTGTCGCCTGGGTAATGGTGCACAGGGCGGCGCTGCCCCCATTGTTTTCAATTTCGGCAATGCGTTGGTATATAGACATTTTGTTGTAGGGGCGACCGGCCGGTCGCCCGGTTCTAATTAATCTTCCAGTAAACCTAAAATCACCGGTAACAATTGCTTCTTGCGTGATACAACACCCTGAGCACGCCGCATGCCATTGGGCAATAGTTGATACGGCAGGTCATTTAGATCAGGGGGCGCATTGGCGATCAACAAACGGCTGGACCCACGCACGACGTCCGTAACCATCAACATACTGAAGTCCAGTCCCTGGCTCTCGCGCAAGTGGTCTAGTGCATCTTCCAGGGGTTCCTGGTTATTTTCAAGCTGCACGAACTTGGTCACTTCTGCCTGCGAAACGGAAAAACGCAATCCACTGGTTTCATACAGTTTCAAATCCGAATTGACGATCTCAACCGGGTCACGTGCATCCAAACCGGCGCCTGCCTCGATCACTTGTTGCCCGAAGGACTCCACCGTCTCACCAGCCAGTGGTCCATTGGCAACGAATGCCCAACGCGCCAGGGTTTCAGCTGCATCGTGGTCGCGCTTGGTAGTGGTTGGGGATGTCAGGGTCAGTGTATCCGAGAGCAAGCCGGCCAACATCAGCCCGGCGATCTGAGGTGGCGCACTCAATCCGGCATCTGCTGTGCGTTCAGAGACCAATGTGCACGTACTGCCCACGATGTCCACCGTCATGCGGATGGGCACGTGAGTCGAGGGATTGTCCAGACGGTGATGGTCGAGAATTTCGACCAGTTCGGCTTCGTGCAGCGACCCGATGGATTGGCGCGCTTCGTTGTGGTCAACCAGGATGAAGCGCAACCGCGGCGGGCTGAGCAGGTCACGTTGTCGGCATACGCCAACGTAAGCACCATCTTCATCTACAACAAAGAAATCGTTCTTTTCCGAGCGCAGGATGCGGTTGAGGGCATCGCGGATGCGCGAATTGGATTTAAAAGCGGGCACGTCCGTATCCGTGGCTTCGCTGCAGGCCGTTTCCAGAATATCAGCGATCGAGCGCTGCTGCTGGTTGGGGTGCGGCCCCACCGTCTCGCCCAAGAAACTGAACAGGCTCCAACCCGTGATGAGGCCATAAGGGGTGCCATCCTCATTCACCACCGGGGCCACGCTGCCCGTACGGCTGGAGATGGCCCAGGCATCGCGCAGGGGTTTATCGGGAGTGGTGGTATCAAAGCGGCGCGTCACCGATTCAAAACGCGGTGAAGCATCCGTTAATAGTTCGGGAGCCGGTAACTCCAAGCGCTTGAGCACCCAACTGGTTTGCGGGTTCAGCGCCCCGGCTCTGGCGGCGATGACTTCTTCTCCATCACGCTCGGCCAGCAGCCAGGCATAGCTCATCGCCGCCGCAATCGAATCGGTATCGGGGTTGACATGCCCTATGACGTAAAGTTTGCTCATCCCTGCTCGCAGAGAATATCGTCGGGATTGGTTTCGAGCGACTCGCCCCAACGTGCCTCGAATTCTTTCAGGTAGACGGCAGCCAGTTCGGCGTTGTCGATGATAATCAGGTTGGCATCGTTGTTCTGATCAGCATTGCCCGTGAAGTTAAAAGAGCCGGTGATCAGGATCTGCTCGTCGATGATGATGACTTTATGGTTGAGGGTGTTGGGGTTACCATCCACGCGGATATTCAACTTGTTGCAGAACATCTTGGGCAGTTCGCTCAACTCGGAGGTGCTACCGCGTTCCTCAAAAATGCCCATCACGTCCAGGCCAAATTCAGCACGTTCGATCACAGCTACGCCCATTTCGTCATGCGTGAAGGAAAAGGCCATAAAGCGGATGCTGGTTTCTGCCTCGGATAACAATATCGCCAGCAGGCTTCCTACACCATCTTCCGGGGCAAACATGACTTGCAAGGCCGAATCGTTCTCCCGGGTGGTTTGCAGGTTGACGGTGCTGATCGAATTGACACCAAATTCACCCTCCCACATCTCAGCAAATTCGCGCTCGTACATCACAGCCAGATTCTGAGACTCGATGAGGATGGCGTTGTTGTTATTGCCAAATACAGCATTCAAGGTGGGGTTAAGGGAACCTGTCCAGACGAAACGGCGGTCGAAGATCCAGAAGGCATTATCCATCACACCGGCCCGCTGGTCGTCACGTACCTCAATACCGGCATCCTGCATCAGGGCAAACTGCCCGTTCTCCGGCTTTTCGTCAGCCAGCAGGCCCTGTTCGTCATCGGTGATCCACTGTACTTCAACCCCACGTTCCTGCGCAATGACGAGGGCTTTGGCAACTTCGGGCAAGTTGAACTGGGCAGAGGCTACGTGGATGCTAACGGTGCTGCTGTCGATAAGACCGATGAGGGCCTCAATGGGTGTGCCGCTGATGATCTCGGGGTCGTTGAGCAGGTTGGGCTGGGTGAAGTAGACGCGTGCCCATTCGGGGAGAGGCAATACGTCCTCTGTGATCACAGGTTGGGTGGGCGGAACCTCCGGGGTGTCGGTGGGCGGCAGGGGGGTGAAAGTGGGCTCCAGGCTGGGTGTGGGCGTAGCCGTTGGGTCGGGGATGTCGGTAGGTTCAGGTGTATCGGTGGGGTCGCTGATGGCGGTGGCGGTGGGGATCTCGGCGACCTGGGAGGCCTCGGCGCGCAGGGCTTCAGACGTAGCCTGAAGGGTAGCAGCCTGGGAAGCGCAGGCGGAGAGCAGTAATGAAAGTAATAATATCCAGATAGTGGTGCGTTTCATGGCGTCCTGATTCGTTTTGTTGGTGATAAGGGGATTATACCTTTGGATGGGAATCCAGACGTGGGGGAGAACGATGTTATTATGAATCTTAGGATGAGGAAGCAGGAAATGGGAAACAGGTATCAGGGTAGAGCATGGTTGTTTGCGGGGGGGGGGTACTAGTACTTGTCTGACAAGCATGATTATCCGGCGCTCGGCGGTGCGCCCCTACGGTTTGTTAGAGGTTTTGGAAATGGAGAATTAGTAATGGGCGTTAGAGGGATTTCTCGCAAGCCAAAGCTGCACTTTGGTCGTGCTCGAAATGACAAATACGGAGATGGGTTATGTTGTGCTCCTAACTTGTAATGTATGATTGAAACGGTAATAGTTGCCAGAAGGAAGTGGAGAGCGCGATGAGAAGTCATAAAACGCGGCACAACTTGTGGGTTGGTGTCATCTTAGTGGCCATGCTGGCTTGCGTACAGTCGACGCGTGGAACGGATGTACCTCCCCCCGCCCCCGGCAATCCCTCCCCCAGCCCCACTACCCAGGTAATAGCCAGCCCAACACCCATCCCGGAACACCGCATCGCGATACGCACTATTGACGGCGTGGCCGAGTTCTACGACCGGGAGACGGGGGAACGATTTGTGCCGCGCGGTCCTAATTTCCACATCTTCAGGCCAGAAAGCACTTACGTGGTGGATGCGCTGTTTTCCCCGGCGCATTATGACCCGGCGCACATCGATGAAGCCTTTGCGGCCATGCGCTCGTTGGGTTACAACAGTGTGCGCACCTCGGTGGACCTTTGTGCTAATGATTGCATTGGCGACCCGGCCGGGGGGCTGCGCGATGAGTGGCTGGCGAACATCGCCGATTTCCTGCAACGCGCCAAAGCGCATGGACTGGTGGTGATCCTGACCTCCAATGACCTACCCAAAAAGGGCGGCTATGTACCGCGCGCCGAGGCCGATTGCTGCGAACCTTTTGACGGCTACATCAATACACATTATCTGTCCCCGGTGGGCGTGGAACTTTATAAGGAATACTGGCAGGCGATCATCCGCGGGCTGATCGCCAATGATGCGCCGCTGGATACGATCATGGCCTACTCGGTGCGGGGTGAGCAGTTCCTGTGGACGCATACGCCGCCGGTCTCGCTGGAAGAAGGCACGGTGACCACGGCCAACGGGCAGAGCTATGACATGAGCGACCCGGCCCAAAAGCAAGCCATGATGGATGACGGGCTGGCATACTGGATCGATGAACTGCGCGCCGGGGTGCGCGAGCTGGATCCCACAGCGCTGGTGACGGTGGGCATGTTCGCTCCCAACACACCGAACGACTGGCGTCCTGAAGACCGCCGCTACGTGCCCACGATCCCGGCGCTGGCGCGCTCGCAGATCGATTTCTTTGACGTGCATCTCTATCCCGGGCAGGCAAAACTCAGCGCGTTGGCCGAGAACTTCGGCCTGCCTTACGAGGAGCGCCCGGTGATGCTGGCGGAGTTCGGGGCCTTCCAGTACGTGTTCCGCTCCCCGGCGACGGGCGCAGCGGGCAACCAGGACTGGCAGGTGGAGAGCTGTGACTATGGCATCGACGGCTGGATGCACTGGCATTGGGAGGGGGTGGACGATCACGAGGTGTGGACGGGCTCCGAATTCGGTGAAGCCATCAACCTCATGTTCGCGCCCACCAACCGGCCGGACCCTTGCGAGGGGCGCGATTTTGATTTCTTCGAGAACAACCTGGCGGCCAACGCCAGCCTGCGCGTGTCTAGCGTGGCAGCGGATAATGACCCGCAAGAGGCCATCGACGGCTGGATCCACACGGCCTGGCGCTCAGGGGGAGAGCCAGTGCAGTGGATCGAGCTGGACCTGGGTGCGCCGGCCACCATAGAGCGCATCCGGCTGATCGTGGACCAGTTCCCGGCGGGGGCAACGGTGCACCAAATATTGGGACGGGGACCGGGAGAGGATTTGCGCGTGCTGCACGAATTCCGCGAAGGAACGAAGATCAACGACATCCTGGAGTTCGTGCCCCCTGAACCGATAACGGGAATTCAGGTGGTGCGCATCATGACGACGAGCAGCCCGTCATTCGTTTCGTGGTTTGAGGTTGAGGTGATTGGGGAAATGGAGGAATGATCAAAGTAAGCTTCAGAGTTCTACATCCAAATCTATACGGCCATATTTGCAGGGTTATGCTAGTTTTCTAACATGCTTTTTTAGATATTCTTCAACCTGTAACATCCGAAGTACAGGTGACTTTAGCTCTTTTGTTTCGGTCCTTGCAAATTCTCGTAATTCATTTAAATAAGATAGGAACTTATCGTTGACTACAAAAATGATTTGTAAGTCGAATCTTCTGTCTATATTTCTTTGAATTTCAACTAAATCTTTTTCCTGACTATGTTTGGAAGTCTCTTTTGCCTTTTTAATAATTGGCGTCCAAAGCATAAAGTGTTTTTCATAGTCCGGGAAGTATCTATTAGCATATTCAATATCCTTACTAAATTTATCAGTTAGTTTGTTTACGTTATTAGGCTGGCTATTTTTGACATACTGTAGCCCCGTCTGTAGGTGGATTGCTACTTCACAAACGTACAAAGATTTTGTCTCTAGATCAATTCCAACGACATCGATTTCCCCTTGAACATCCGGCGTATACAAATTTCTTTGGACGAATTCACATCCCTTTATATACTCAAGGTAAGCAGAAACGATTTCTTCTCCTACATTTATCATTTTCTATGAACCTTTCTATACTAAATGGAAACTATTCAATAGTGAGGAATATATCCCATTTTTAGCAAGTCAGGCAACCAGCCGGTCGCCCCTACATAGTGAAGTGTTTTCTCATGGGGTTCGGCGTTTGATAGAATCTGGGGACTGTGACAGCAGCAAAGGATCATCCTGAACGCAAACCCATACGATTACCCGATAATGATTACAGCGCGGCCGGGGGTTATTTTGTAACGATCAATTCGTATCATCGCAAATTGTTGTTTGGTGAGGTTGTGGGTGGCGTGATGCGGTTGAATGAATTGGGAGAGATCGTGCGGGATGTGTGGGAGGCAATCCCGCAACATTTTGAGAACGTTGTGATTGATGCGTTTGTAGTTATGCCGAACCACTTTCATGGACTTGTGTTCATTTATGACCAAGGCTCTGTAGTAAGGGCGACGCATGCTTCAATGGGCTCAAAGCGTACACTCAACTTTGAATTTATTCTTAGTTTGTATTAGTTTCAGATTCAGAAAATTGGTTTGGATTTTAAAGACGAGTACTCTACAGGGAACGCGAATTCGTATTTGCCTGTCAACGTTTTTACTAAATCAGCAAACCAAACATCTGCAAATGGCGAAACAACAACTTTTTCAATAAGCTTCTCAAGGCCTATTATTACTTCTTCTCCCGCAGGGAATTCATCCTCTTTTAGGTCCATTGGATGTCCAGGCCAGGGTCCAGTTTTAAACGCCCGAAGTTCCTTTTCATAGGCGTATTGTTTCCGCTTATAAATATAGGGTGCCAAATAGTTTGATCTGGGGATCACAAAATTATCGTAGTCAATATATCTAATGGCAGAAATATGGATACTATTTGCCAAGCAATTTCTAAGCTTTTTGTAGTTTGAAACGATAGCAATCGAATTCGATCCTCTTGAGTATATCTTCCACATCGCATAGTTTTCATCATTGTTCATGTGCCAGCTATTGATATAGACAAGTTTTCTTATTGCCAAATGCATTTTTTCCATTTGCTCAAGCCCCTCATCGACGTGCTTTTTTTCAATCATTTGTGTCATTTGTGCATGGAAAATTGCTCTAGACAATTGTGTTGTAGCCCCCTCGTGCTCATCACCTAGCCGATCAGCCCTCGAAAAAAATAGCGCTTTCGATTCTAACATCGAAACGTATTTGGAGAAGTCAAGATATCTCCAAATTCTTATATCTTTATTTTCAGGAGTTAGTATTAAGTCTTCTGTTTTTAGCATAATTTCCTAATTTGAATTCTGAAAGACACATTCCCAAATATCGCCAAATTGTTTGATTGCTTGATTGGGGACATAAATAAGTGCAAATACATTACCATAATTGATAACCCACCTTGATTATACTTTGGACAAACGGGATGAGGATTCTCCACATGAATACTAAAACAAACGCATTTTTAGGAAAATTATTGCCTGCAAATGAAGATATACAAATTATCCTTGGAAATATCCGGGAAAAGTATAATCTACCTGAAATTGAGCTAGGCGAAGGCACAATAGAAGATTATCTTGTTCAAGATGTTGATTTTCAGGCAATCTATGATGAGATTGAGCAAGAACTTCACTCAGCAGGTGGATTTATCCCGAAAGGGATGGAAACATTTTATGCAGCCTATCGAGTCAATAAAATTCCTCAAGTAGATGATTTAGATGGTTCCCCGCAACATGTAATAAACTCGTTTCAACAAATAGTCGAAATGCTTATGAATTTATGGACACCTGCATTCATGCAACTTGATGGCATGATCAAGCAGATTACCGAACACACATTCATTTACCTTCTTACTGGTGAAGCTGTTGAAATATCAGAAGACTGGTTCAGTTTGGTCGCCTCAACATCATTGTTTGGAGAGCCGGTAACTATGGCAATCGCAAGCTCCGGAAGTGATTTGAAATCAATAACCGAACAATTCAAAGCGCAACATCGGCAGACGTTTGGCAAACAACCAAAGATCACAAAAGGTCGATTGAACACAGCTGATCTCTTGCGCATGAAATATGAAGGCAAATCAATTGCAGACATTGCAGATAATTACATATTACGAAACCCATCTGAATTCCCCAAAGACCCAAGATCAAAAACATACAAAGAGGCAAAAGCAAAACTAGAAGAACGCATCAAAAAATCCATGCAAAGGCTTGATGATACCTTCACGCAAATCATAGGGGACAAAAAGTAGCCTCAATTCTGTCCCCAAATTAAATACCCCACTTGCTAGCATGGAGTCCAATCTAATTGGACTCTTTTGTTAGTGATGGAGAAATACGAATTCCCACTTGAGTATGAATACCAGCCTTCGCTAGAAAGCGAAGAACGGTTGGCGCAGGCATGGGAATTAATCTTTGCACTGATCCTTGAGGATTACCAACAAGAGCAGATGCAAGCACTGGGGGAAACATGCTAGACACCGTCCGGCTCAAATTCAAGATTTCCCCTTCTGAAGAACAACTGCAATATTGGACACACCACACCACAACCACCCAGGCAGGAGCAGTCAGGGAGAAATACACATATAACCCCGAATTGGCAGGTGGTGAAGTGCGTTTGCGATGTACCTATTTCCCTCTCGACTACAACAGCAACCCCATGACCACGCTTGAGGTTTCTTTGCCCAAGATGATCCATGGCAACAATTTCAAGATGATTGGCAGCGTCGACGGTACGATCAAGATCACGAACTTGATGATGGAATTAGTGACACACTTTCCCAACGTGGACATTGCTGATGGTGAATTGATCCGCTTAGACCTCTGCTATAACCACCAGGTCGGCGATATGGTAGCTGACTACATCAATGCCATAGGCAAGCTGGATTACCCACATAGACGCACCAAGCACCACCGCAACGAGGGGGCAGAATTTCGCTCAAGGCACGTCACGACCAAGTTTTATGACAAGCAACAAGAAGCGGGTACACCGGATGCATATGGCATCTTGCGGCAAGAAACCACCATTTTGAGAGGCAAACGCATCAAGGAATTGACGGGTGTGAAGCACCCAAAATTGACTGACATCACCCCGTTGTTTGCCAAAGAGCAATTAGAAAAAGACCTCGAACGATTGAAGCTACTTGATCGCTCAATTGCAGACCGTGACACTGCCTTGAAGTTGCTTTCTGAAGAATACGGGCCAGATGCAGGTATTTACTATTTCGGTTTGATGCAGGTAAAGCAAGATAAACCAAAGAGACGTATCTTGGCTGAAACGCAAATGCACCCACGTTCATTGGACCGCCGATTACGGAAAATCACAGATTCTGGAATTGCTCTAATACTAACCGAAAGGTCTACTCCACTACCACCCTTAAGAATTGAAAACAGGCGCTAACATTCCAAATAAATAAATATATCCAAGATAAAGTCCACTATAGAAAATATATGCAACTGGAACCTCAATAATTAGTGGATGCAAAGCAGCCAGCCGTTGAAAACCAAAAATCCGGAACACCAAATACCAAATTGGAATTGTGACTGCATAAACAATTAAAGAAAGAGTAATGAAATCATTCACATCCCAAAACGTAATTTCGAGGAGTTCCAACCAAAATAGTAAAACTCCTCCAGATACAATCCACGCTATGAATAAAGGTAAATAAAAGTTAGGAGACCCAGATAAAACGAATATGGCAAACCACAAAACAATCATCCCAAACCAAATCCAACTTCCCCAAAATAACCAATTTTCATCTAGATTTATTATAAATGAGTATCCAATAGACAAGCCAAGATAAATGAGTACTACTGCCAAAGTTTCGGGCCACAGACCACCTATAGGAGTTACAGAAAAGGAAATGTTTGGAAACCTCGAATTAGGCTGAGATTGAATAATATAAGTTCCCGCCCTTCGAATATATATATAAAATTGAACTGCATTTACTATAAAACCCAAAATGATAGTTATCTCGACAAATTGATCCCAACTCATGTATCCTCCAAATGAAAGTGTAATTATAGTCTTTTAGAATATGCAAAACTGCTTATCTGTCTCAAAGTCCCTACTAATAGTCTTAGGGACTTTGCATGAATTTGTACTCCGCAGGCTTGCAAACGCCCCTGTTTCTTGTGAGGACGTTTGCCGCCCGCTAACTACGATCGAAGAAAAAAGTTGGAAAAAGAACGGAAACAAACCTGTCAGCAATATGTCCAATTCTTCCTCGATGGCAGGGGAAGTCCAGTCTCCCCGCTCCTGGGCGCGGGGCCCCTCTGGACCTCCCCCTTGCCTCAAATCGAGTATTCCACTTCAAACCATTTACACCGCAGCAACCGCGCTCCTTGCGATGCTCGCACAGCTGCGCTTCGCAGGGGCCCGCTCGGATGCTGCTCACTTATCACACAGGGATTCACAAGTGAGTCCAATTAGATTACAATGCGCGCAAATCCAGGTTGAGGGATAACAACATGCAGATCGCAATCTACGCCCGTGTCAGTTCAGAAAGCCAAGCCAAAGATGGCACGATCCAATCACAGCTTGAAACTCTACGAGAATATGCTGAGCGTGAAAATCTGACAGTTCTCGAAGAATGCCTTGACGATGGCTACTCAGGTGCAGACCTCAAGCGCCCCGGATTGGATCGTTTGCGTGACCTTGTGGCAGGTGCTGCCATTGACGGTATTCTGGTTTTATCCCCTGATCGCCTGTCTCGGAAAAATGCACATATTGTGATCCTGTTGGAAGAATTCGAGAAACGCAAGGCCAAGATCATCTTTAGCAACCGCGAGATTGGCGATACGCCCGAAAATAAACTGATGCTGCACATGCAAGGATTGATCGCTGAGTACGAACGCACCAAGATACTTGACCGCACCCGCCGAGGGATGATCCATGCCGCCAAACGTGGGCAGGTGGTGGGCAGCAATGCGCCCTATGGTTATTCGTTTGTCAAAAAGACCAGAGAGCAAGACGCACATTATGCCCTTGATGCAGAAGAGGCCAAGATCGTGCGCCTGGTATTTGACTGGTACGTGAACGAAAAACTATCTCAGCGTAAGATAAGTAAACGACTGGAAAGCGAAGGCTACCCCTCCCGCTCAAAGCATAATAAATGGTGGACAAGCACGATCAGCAACATACTCCGCAATGAAACCTATTTGGGTACTGCCTATGCCTTCAAAAATAAGAGCGTGCTTCCCAAGAAATCCCCCAAACTGAGCAGCTATCGTAAGCGTCGTAAATCAGGCACAGAACAAAGACCCAAAGAAGAATGGATACCTATCGCCGTTGAACCCATCATTGACCAAGACTTGTTTGATGCTGCACAAAAGCAGTTGAAGGTTAACTCGAAGCTATCACCCCGCAACAATCACAGACACAAATACTTGTTGCGTGGTCTGGTAGTTTGTGGCCTGTGTGGAAGTATGGCTCCCGGCACTGTCAGCAGCAAATACACATATTACCAATGCGGGGCGAAGCGAAACAAGAACCTGACCACCAAACCACACGATGAGAGAATTGCCGTGAGGCACAAATCTTTCGATGAGAAGGTCTGGCAGGGATTGACCGCTTTACTGGATGATCCCCAAGAACTCAAGCGCCAGATGACCCAGCACCTGAGCCGCAAAAAGGTCATGACAGAACGAGACAATCCCGAATTGCAAAGCACCAAAAAGCAGATCGAGGGATTGGGCAGCCAGGAAGAAAGGCTGTTGGACGCTTATCGGGAACAGGTCATTGATCTGGATGAACTGAAGGCACAGAAAGGCAAAATCGCCGAACAGCAGAAGAACCTCGAACGCCGTCTAAAACGACTCACAGAGCGGCAGGAAGGCCACAGCCAGCCAGAAGTCAGCCTCGATGAGCTAGGAGACCTGTCCAAGCATTTCCAGCGCGTTATGGCCAAAGCCGATCACGACAAGCGCCGCAAGCTGGTTAATCTACTGGTGAACTCGGTTACACTCTATGAGAACAAAGCCATCGTGCATGGCAACATCCCCATAACTAAAGACGTGTTGCGTACAGCAAACCATGCGTCGCCCCTACCAAAAGCGCGTGGCCCTAAAAAGCGTTCTTTGGGATCAATTGTAGGCTCGTTCAAATCTGCCGCCAGCAAACGCATCAACCAACATAGAAATTTACCAGGTCATCCAGTGTGGCAGCGGAGTTTCTATGATCGGGTCATCAGGAATGACAGGCAATTGAACGCCACACGGGAATATATTCAGGGGAATCCGCTGAACTGGCTGGATGATGAGAACTATCCAGATCAGGCAAAGTAATCAAAAACACCCATCACATCTTTGAAGTCAACCACCCCTCTATCTCCCCCATCGCCAGGTTGAGGTTGCCCATCTGGCAGTGCATGTCCGCGTGCTCAGCTTTAGTGAAGACGCGCGTGGTGACAGAGTGGGCATTGGTGAGGGCCTCACGCTGTTTGTAGAGCAGCTTGACAGGCTGGAAAGCATCGTTCTCGCCGCCCACCAACATCACGTCCTGGGTAACCTTTTCACTGTGGATGTGCTGGCGGTTCATGCCCAGCAGCCAGCGCACACCGTCCATGGGCTGCTCGCCGCCCACCATGTACATGGCCTGGCGCATGGCATGGTCGAGGATGGGCAGTAGGCGCATACGCAGGCGGATAGTGGCATTCATGAAACCTTCGAGCTTGAGGAGGGCGTTGAGCATGGGGCGCACAAAGCCGGGGAGCTGCTCCAGCCAGTCGTAGACCGGCGACCAGGAGACAACCTGCTTGATGCGCGGCTCGAAAGCGGCAGCACGGACGGCCCAGTAGCCACCCATGGAGATGCCAATGAGGGCTGCTTCCTGGATGTCGAAATGGTCGAGGATGGCAGCGACGGGCTTCTCCCAATCGTGGTCGAAGTGGTGGCCGTACATCTGCAGGGCACCACCCTGGCCGGGGCCTTCGAAGGCGATGACGCGGTACCCAGCCTTGGAAAAGAACTTCCAAATGACAAAGAACTCCTCGATGAGCGAGTCGAAGCCGCCAAACAGCATGATGGTGCCCTTATCGCCAGCGGGGTTGAGTTGCATAGCGGGCAAGTGGCTCTCGTTGTAGGGTACCTCGTGGCGGGTGATGTTTTCATCCGCAAAAGCGGAGTAAAAGGCCTCGTGGTAGCGGCGGTAGATGTCGGCCCGCTTTTGGGAGCCATGTTCCGCAAAGAACTCGGCGGCACGCAGGTAGGCAGCTGCGTTCTTATGGCGGCTATCGGCCTGGGCTTCAGCAGCCAGTGTCTCAAACTCGCTTACGTAGGTATCGCGGTCTTTGATTTTGGCGGCGGCTTTCTGGATGTCCTCCTGGCGACCATACCCGAGGGCGTGCAGGCGGTTCATCTGGTAATTGAAGAAGTTGATCTTGTGGAAAGGTTGGTAGCCAATGGGTAGTTGCATGGTGTTACTCCTGTGAAGTGTCCACGTTGCGCGCCAGGCCGGCCCTCAAAAAGTCAACCAGGCGATCCAGGTTCTCCTGGGCATTGTCCTCCGAGGAGAGGTCGGTGAAGTCGGCGGCGTGGGAAAACATGTAGGTTATGGTGCGTTGCACGAAGTCTAGCGGCAGGTCTTGTTTGAACTCACCGCGCTGGTGAGCCTGGGTGATGAGATCACCGAGAGGAGCGTTGTTATTAAAGTTGAAACGCTCCATAGTGGCCTCATAGATAGTGTTGCCTTTTTCGCGCAGGAAGCTATCGGAGAAGGCATTGACCTCAGGATGTGCGTGGGCAAAAGCCAGGCCATGCTGGATCTGGGTGCGGAGGATGGTGAAGATGTCCTGCTCAAAATCGGCAGGCTGCATGACACCCGAGAGGAATTCCTGCTTGCGAGAGATGAGCACTTCGATGAGCGCAAAATAGAGGCCCTGCTTGTTCTCGAAGTGGTAATAGAACTGGCCTTTGCTCATGCCCGCCCTGGTGAGGATGGTATTGATGGAAGCCTGCTCGTAGCCCGCCGCCGAAAATTCCTCGATGGCGGCCTGGAAGAGGGCTTCACTATGGTCGAATGCTTTATCGAAATTCATAAGCGAATTATAGACCAGTAGGTCTAACCCTGTCAATTGCTAAGGGGCTTTTCCCCTTAGCTTAAGAGTTCACTGCGTGAACTCTTCGCGGATGTTCAAACAGTCAAATCAGTACTTTGGGGCCAATTGCAATCAATCCTGATAACTTTTATCCCCTGCCCTCGTTGGAAAAGCGTGATCGACAATAAAGATAAACCAGCACGTGGAGGAGGTTCAGGATGAGAATAACTTTGCGATTGATGGTGATAGCTCTGGCAGCTTTCGTGTTGCCCCAACTAGTTCTGGCGGCCCCCACCGAACAGCGTTGCGAACCTTCGGCTGCGGTGATCTCAGGTGCAGATGCTGTTTATGAAAGTGCTCCGGGTGAGGTCGTGCGGCACACCTGGAAATTGGAAAACGACGGCAGATGCGATTGGCCACGCGGTACGCAACTGGTGTTTGCGGGTGGGGAACGCTTCAGTGGACCCCAAAGCTACGAGCTGGACAGCCTCGCTCCCGGACAGACCACTAACGTAGTGGTCGACCTGCAGACACCCACCAGCGCAGGAGAATATAGCGGTGTGTGGCAGGTACGCAGTGGGGACGCGGCCATTAGTGGAAGGCTGGTTGTCGGTTTCATCGTGGCACCGCCCGTTATCGCAGAGCCCAACAACCCAACGCGTGATGACAGCGGACAGGACGACCTCCCCTTCGGGATAGACAGCCCCCAAACCCATGGCGGTTTACCAACTCCCTTCATTGATCTACAAGCCTCAGACAATGTGCAGGTGCCTGCCGGAGGGATAGGCAACGTCACGATAGCCTGTGAAGAGGGTGTTGTGGTGGGCGGAGGCTGGTACATTTATGAAGATTTTGAGGGATCGCATAACTATAACAACTCCGCGACAGTCTACGAATCTCGCCAAGTGGGCAATGGCTGGCGCCTGAGTTTCAGAAACCCAAGCGACACAGACATACTTGCCTATGGGGCAGCCTACTGCCTGCACAACGTAGGGGGTACGACCTTTGACATTATCTACCCTGTTCCTCTGAACCCACTTAGCAGCAACGAGGGTCTTGCCCATTGCCCGGAAGGCAGCCTGATGGTCGGTGGCGGCTTCAATGTGTTTCCATATGATGAGCTCGAACTGCGCAGAAACGACTCCAGCCCAGATACGAACTCATGGAAAATCAAAGTATTCAACCGGAGCGCATTCAGCACATCTGCAACTGTGTCGGCCACCTGTTATATCGGCGGAACGGCCAGCATCAGCCGGGTAGCCTCAGGCTGGAACAGTATTGACCCTCAGGAAGGGGACTGGGAATACGTGTTCTGCCCGGAAGACAGTCTGATGACAAATGGTGGTTTTGGCCAGACCGGGTTCCTGTACCAGCAGTCCTTGAACTTTGATGAGGTTGCGAGCGCACCGGATTACTGGCAAGTGGCCGCATATAATCCATTTGGGAGCACACACAGTTTGTATGCCTCGGCGGTGTGTGTCAGTTTCCCCTAGGTAAATTGCGAAAGGGCGGCCCTTGTGGCCGCCCTTTTTTGACAGCTAGTTTTCTTCCGCGAACAGGTCACGTTTATTAAAAGGGGCCATCAGGAAACGCCAGAAAGCTTTGGGGCGCGTCAGCCAACTGATGCTGCTGCCGCTCTTTTGATTGGTTAGCACGTGGTCGGCCAGCCAGGGGGTGACGGTTTCGACCTTCTCTCCAAGAATGTTGAAGATGCGCTTGGTACGCTCCCATTCTTCGGCACCCATCTGGCGCTGCTCTTCCATCAAGCCAGTGACGACCATGCCCGGGCTGAGACTGCCCACGATGATGGGGGTATCTGCCAGTTCCTTGACGAGGGCGTTATAGAGGTAGTTATCGGCACGTTTGCTGGTACTGTAGGCAGACAGCCCTTTCTGGACGTGACCATCGCCCCCTTTGCCCTCCATGATGTATAAAGCCCCATACCCTTGCTCCAGGAAGCCGTTGACGGCCACTTTGGCACCGTAGAGCATGCCAAGCACGTTGATGTTGACGATGGCATGCAGTAGGTCGGGATCGATGTCCCAGACGTTTTGGATGGCCTGCCCCACCCCGGCATTGTTTACCCAGATATCGACCTGCCCGAAGTGAGATTTGGCAGTATCCCACAAGGCCTGCACCTGAGCGTAGTCGGTGACGTCGCAGGGTTGGCCGAGGATGCGTTCGGCCGGATACTCTTCCCCAAGAGATTCACAGGCCTGGTCGACGGCCTGCTGGGTGCGGCCAGTGATGACGACCTGGCAACCGCGGGCCAGGAGAGCACTGGCCAGGCCGTAGCCGATGCCGCGGGTGGAGCCGGTGATGATGATGGTTTTCATTCTGTTATTGCTTTCCTATCTGTAACAAATCTGCGAACTTATCAAACTGCTCTTCATCAAAACCCCATAATGTCAAAGTACCTCCAGATTGGGATTTAATCATATATAAACCTAACCAGTCAAATCTTGTATCAACATTTTGCAAATCAATTTCAGTGACAGGTATTTCAATCCTTTGCCAACCAACACTAAACCCACGAGGACCAACTACATTTACGTCATTTATCTCAATCCTAAAATAGGGTAAATTGAAAAATATAATCGCAAAAATAAATGATTGAATCATCGAAATAAAAAATATCCAGGGGTATAAAGCGAGATCCGAAATCTCATTCCAGTTTAACAAAAAGGCAAGAGTAATTATCACAGCACTAAATAATGCCCAAAATAACAACATCTTTGATCTAGTTGGTTTCAAAATTACTTTACTCATTTCATTTCCTCCTAAGAATTATTTCAGCATTGGTTAAACAGACTATTAGTTGAATGTCCGGGAAAAACCCCAAAGATATTATACGTGAAGCTTTACACAAATTATGCGGACGAAAAGTCTTGCAGCCTCTGTTTTTGTTTCCCACGCTCATCAAAATTCGAGGGGGCGAGCCAAGCTTCAAAGGCGGCTTTCAGGGTGGGCCACTCTTTATCGAGAATGGAGAACCAGGCAGTATCGCGGTTGCGGCCCTTGTAAATGGTGGCCTGACGAAATACGCCTTCCGGTTTGAAGCCCAGGCGTAAAGCGGCCTTCCTGGAAGGCGTATTGAGGTCGTCACATTTCCACTCATAGCGGCGATAGCCCAGCGTATCGAAGACATTTTTCATCATGAGGTACATGGCTTCGGTTGCCGCCAGGGTGCGCTGGAGAGCAGGCGCAAAATTGATGTGGCCGACTTCGATGGAACCTACCTCAGAATGGATGCGTAAATAGCTGGCTACGCCAATGGCTTTGCCTGATTGAGCATCAACAATGGCATAGAACTGAGGGTCATCGCCCAAGCAGGTTGCCTGCATCCACTGTTCGTAATCCGCCAATTTGTCAAACGGCCCGTAAGAGAGGTAGGTCCAGTAGCGGCCATCCTCGGCTGCAAGATTGGCCTCAAACAGGGAACGGGCATGTTTGGCAACGTCGATAGGCTCAATGGAGCAGTATTCCCCCTGCAGCACAACCTTTGGTGGGTGTTGTCTGGGTTGCCAGTTTTCTACTGGAAAACCGATTGGTTGTGAAAGTTCATTTGTATCTACGTTCATGTTTTTCCGCTTTGTGTAGCGTGTTAGTTGGGCTTGGTGGTATCTTCTTGACCTTGAAGATGTTTAATCAAGTAGTTTATATTAGCTTCCAAGCGACCCATACCGCCCATTAGCCAGGCATCAAAGGGAGCGGGTGGTTCTACCTGTCGAGCAGCTTCTTCATCAACCTCGCTCAAGGTTTCACTCACGAGTTTTTCCATTGCGTCCATATATTTACGCAATTCAGCTAATTCTGCTTTGCCTCCCACATCGCCATGCCCCGGGACAAAGACCTCGTATTCACCTGCCAGTTGGTGGTCGATCTGCTTGCGCCAAGCGTTAATGTCACAAAAGCCCATAAACGGCTGCATACGGAAAAAACCGATATCGGCCAGGAAAACAATGCCATCATCAGGCAGCACAAGATAACAATCATCCGTTGAGTGCACAGGCCCCACGCTGATTAGTTCAACCTTGCGTTTGGTGCCGACAAACGTCTGGTTGCCCTGAAAGGTTTCATCGGGCAGGCGCAGTTCAAAATCCGGTAAGGTTGCCAAAACATGTTCATAAAGTTTAATAGAGCGTTCCAGTCCCACCTGCCAGCGCGGGTCTTCCTCTGTACTCAATCGATCCTTCATTCCCTGTATCCATTTTTGATATTCATCAGGGTTTTCCTTATCCTCTTGCCATTCTTTGGCTGTCTCTTGCATTGCAGTAAGAACAGCAGGAGTACTAAGGATGGTAGTACTCTCATCAAAAGCCGCATTGCCATTCCAATGATCGTCATGCGGGTGACTGATGATCAATTTGGACACTGCGCGATCGAACAAAACCTCCGCCGCCTCGCGTAAGTCTCTTCCAGCCTCAATAGAATTAAAGGAATCCATCACGATGGTCTGGTCGCCCATGTTAATGATGGCGGCATTACTATAGGCCAATCCATCCTCCGTGGCAATTGCAGCGTAAACGCCATCCGCCAATTGTTTGAGCTGGAAATGAACCGATTCGAAATCCTTATCTGACATCAAGATGCTCCCTATCTACTAACGCGCAATTCAATAATATCTAATTGGATTATCAAAGAACTCATACTTAATTTCAAGGGGCGAGCGTACCGCACCATGAAGGTTAAAAAAGAAAAGCTCCGGGCATTTCCAGAGCTTTTCTTGAATTCTAGGCTTGTAAAGCCCTCCATATCCTTTCTGGAGTAGCAGGGTTGCGGCTTAGGTCCGCGCCACAGGCATGCATGATGGCATTGCCCACTGCCGGAGCAACACCGTCCATGGGAATCTCGGCGACGGCCTTGACACCGAAGGGGTGGGAAGGCTCAAAGGTCTCGACGAAGATGGTTTCCATCTCGGGCATTTCGTGGGCAGCGAAGATGTGATAGTCGCGCAAGTCACGCTCACGGGCGTTGCCCTTTTCATCGTAAAGCATCTCCTCACTGACAGCATACCCCAAAGCCTGGGACATACCGCCCTCGATCTGGCCAGAGGCTGTGACGGGGTTAACGATGATTCCGGAGTCGACGGCCATAACCAGTTTGTCCACGACCACCTGACCGGTTTCGATATCAACAGTAACTTCGGCGAACTGGGCCGCAAAGGGTGGCGGGGCCACCGGGGAGACGTAGGAACCAACGCCCATGATCTGCTCCTGCTCAGAGTGATGCAGGGAATGGTGTCCGATCTCTTCAAAGGTCACCGAGCGTCCATCCAGAGCAATGGCTTTCGAATCTTCCAAATGGACTTCGCCGGGGTCAACCTCTTTTTTATCCCCATCAGCATTCAGCATCAAGGCAGCGCGGTAGCGGATACGCTCGGCCACCTTCTCGGCGGCGTTGACCGCGGCCGCGCCGGAGATGTAGGTGGTGCTGGAAGCGTAAGCACCCACATCAAAGGGCGTAAAATCCGTATCGGAGGAATAAACCAGCACATCCTCTAAAGGCGCCCCCATGACTTCAGCAGCCATCTGGCCCAGCACGGTGTCCGAGCCGGTACCCAGGTCGGTAGCACCGACCAACAGGTTAAAGGAGCCGTCGTCGTTCATCTTGATGCTGGCGCCACCCATATCCAGATAAGGAATGGCGGTTCCCTGCATGACCATGGCCATACCGACACCCTTACGCAGGTGCGGTTTGCCGGGCACTTCCTGCCATTTCATATCGCCATACTTCTGGTCCCAACCGATAGCGGCGCGGCCCTGATTGACACATTCTTCGATGCCGTTGGTCTCAATGGTTTCGGGGCTAGGCTCGCGGCCTTCGCTCCAGGCCGTGCTGAAGGGCTGCAACTCACCAGCGCGCAAAACATTCTTGAGGCGGAACTCGATGGGGTCAAGTTCCAAGGCTTTGGCAATGCGTTCAAAGTGACGCTCCAACGGCCAGAAGCCCTGAGGCACGCCGTAGCCGCGGAAGGCGCCTGGGGGCGGGGTGTTGGTGTAAACGATATCAGCAACAAAGCGGATATTGGGTTTTTCACGATATTTGCCATCTCCAACGTAAAGGGCCATAGCCTTGTGCCCCGTATTGCCGGTCACGGTCAGGGCGTGGCAACCATAAGCACCCGTGTCGGAGAGGGCGTACATCTCGTTAGCGGTGATGGTGCCATCTTTCAGTACACCAGTTTTCATGCGTACACGCATGGGATGGCGGGCACGCGAGGCGATGAACTCCTCCTCTCGCGTGTATTCAAAGACCACCGGCTTACCAGTAGCGATGGTCAGATGGGCGGCCACATCCTCGATCATGACTTCCTGCTTGCCGCCGAACCCACCACCAATGCGCGGTTTGATCACGCGAATGCGTTTGATGGGCAACCCTAAAACAGGCGCAAGAATGCGGCGAGCATGGAAGGGGACCTGGGTGCTGGTGCGGATCACCAGACGATCGTCCTCATCCCAAAAAGTAACTACAACATGCGGCTCGATGTGAGCATGCTGGACCTTGGGAACTTCGTATTCATATTCAAAGACTTGGTCGGCCTCTTCAAAACCTTTGTCAGGCTCACCAATATCAATGGAGATGTGGGCAGCCAGATTGCGGCTGGCATCTGACTCGTCGAAGTCGACGAATTCGGGTTCGTCATGGATGATCACGTCGTTATCCAGGACCTCACCCATATCGATCAAAGCAGGCAATACTTCGTATTCAACCTCTATGAGCTTGAGGGCCTCTTCGGCGATCTCAGCGGTTTCGGCAGCCACAAAAGCCACGCGGTCACCCACATAGCGCACCTTGTTGTCCAGCGAGAACATGTCAAGCGGTCCCGGAATAGGATCCGATTGACCCGCGGTGGAGTAGACCACGCGGGGGATATCTTCATGCGTCAAGACAGCCGCCACACCATCCAAATTACGGGCCTTGGTAGCATCGATCTTCTTGATACGCGCATGGGCGTGGGGACTCCAGAGCACCTTGGCAACCAGCATATCGCGAGGTTCAATATCCGCGGCAAAAGCGGGCTTGCCCTGCACCAGCTTGATGGCATCCACTTTCTTTTCAGGATGACCAACGGATTGCCATTTTTCAGTTTGGGGCGCGATGAGCACCTTGGGCAATACACGCACCGCCGTGCTGATATCGCTATTGCCATCTGCGGGCGGCGGGCTGCCATCTTCTGGCGGCTTGATGAACAATTCGTCAATATCGCCAGGGGTGATCATGCTGTCCGGCTCGGCATCGCCGCGCATCACGGCAGCGGCATGTAGCACAGCCTGCACCGGCTTCACGTAGCCCGTGCAGCGGCATAACACACCGGAGAGGACTTCGCGCACCTCTTCTTCGGTAGGATCGGGGTTGTGGTCCAACAACTGCTTGGCAGCCATAATCATGCCAGGGGTGCAGTAACCACACTGGATAGCGCCGCTATCGACGAAGGCCAGTTGCAGCGGGTGCAGACCCTCCGTAGACCGCCAGCCCTGCTCGGGATGTTCGCCGACGCCTTCAATAGTCTCGATGGATTTGCCATCAGCCTGGGCAGCCAGATTCACACAGGAATTGACCAATACACCATCGACCAGGACAGCACAAGAACCACACTCGCCGGTTTCACAACCGTGCTTGACTCCGAAGTAACCTTGCTTGCGAAGCTCATCAAGCAACTTAGCCCCAGGATGAGTAAAGATCGAGTGCTGGCGTCCGTTTACGTTTAATGTGATATCCATGGTTAATTCTCGCTCACTTCAGAAATAAGCCGTTCAACAATTGCTTGCCCCGCCTTCACGCGATACTCCGCCGTGGCCCATTCATCGCTGGCATGGCTGAGAGCGTTGCTTACCGCTTCTGCCGCGCCTTCGGTTCCCTGTCCATCCATAGCAACGTTGGGAGCAGCGCCCCACCCGCCTGTCACCACACGCGTACGACCCGAAGGCCAGTAAGCCACAGCAACACAAACTACCGGCAAATCGGCTGGGCTGCGCGCCACGTAGTCATAAGCCAGCTTAACGTTCAAGGGAATGCTGAGTTTAGTAATCAATCGGCCCTTGAGCGCTTCACCGCGCAGGGGCAGAACCTCACCATAGCCTTTGACCTCTTCATCAGGCAATAAGGTCAATTGAGCATCCAGAGCCAGCATAGCAGCAGCAAAGGCAGAACGCCCATCTGCGGAAACCATACTCCCAGCCACTGTCGCAGTTTGGCGCAAGGTGTAATTGGCCTCGCGATGGATGGCGGTCTTTAGAGCCTCAGGGACATCTGCCTGTTCATATAAAGCTTGCAGAGTAGCCGTTGCACCGATCTCAAGGGCATTCGACCCTTTGGCTTCAAGACTGGTCAACTCCAATTGCTGCAGATCGACGACAGCGAATTTGTCATCTGCCGGCGAATTCAAAACGGTACCACCGCCCAAAGGCAGGGTTTTTGGCGTAGCGCGCTGCAACAATGCCAGCGCATCATCAAGCTTTTCAGGGCGATGATATTCAATAATCATGCCTGCACCTCTTCATCAGGATAAACGCGCCAACCCAATTCTTCCTTGTCGACATCCTCCAGGATCTCCTCCGGCAAAGTTACCAATAAGGCTTCTGCTTCAGCCAACAACTCGTCATCCGGCCCATACAAAAAAGCCTTCGACTCGGCTGTGCGCCCACGATCTTTGACAACCTGGCCGACCACGCGCAAGGGGGTTTCGGTTGGCACGTTCTTGCGATAACGCGTGGTTAGTTTAGCCGTGTACATAAAACGGTCAGGGTCATCAATCATAAAGACGCGCCCTACTACTTCGTCCAGCATGGAAGCCACGATGCCGCCATGCACCACACCAGGGTAGCCTTGAAAATGGTCAGGCACTGAATAATTAACTTCGATGGTATCTGGGCCGGACTTGTAGAAATGCAGTTGCAGCCCGTGGTCATTTTCCAAACCGCAGACGAAGCAGTAGCGCGAGTTGGGGAGTTTGGTGATCTTATTAATCGTCATCAATAATTTTCTTGTTTTGCAGTTAGGAAGTTCAGAGGTTCAGAAGTTCTCCTCTTGACCATCGCTTAATTGATAATCTCCATTGCTTTCGCCAATAGACTTGTGAGATTTGTTTTTCACAAGGTAAGCTATAAAGCCATGAAGCTGCTTTTTTGTCTCAATGACCTTGTCGAACAGCCTTTGAAATTGATCTTCATGCAAATAGCCCAAGTCAAGTGCCAGGTACAGTTGAGACTGCACTTCAGAAGCAGATCGCAGAGCGTAGCGCAAAAACCTTATGAACTCAGCATTCGAGCCAGCGTCAAATCCCTCTGCAATGTTGTGCATCACAGAACCAGCTGCACGGCGAATTTGATCTCGCAATCCGTAGTCTTTGGAAAAGTCCCCTATCCTGGTTAGATCATACACTTGATTAGCCAGTTCTCTTGCAGACTGCTAGGCCCGAATATCTTCAAAGCGGTCAATCCGCGACATCAGCATTTCCAATCACAACCACGCAACTTCCTAACTGCAGCACTTCGGAACTACTTAGTAGCAAATGTATCAATTAACAACTTCACATCACCGCCAACCGGATAAAGAATGGGAGCAGTTGCGCCACGGTCGACGTACTCCTGCACCTTGGCGCGCGCTTCATCTGGTGTACCGGAAGCGGTGATACGGTAGATCAGGTCTTCAGGCACCAGGTGCTTGGCGCTCTCGATCTGTTCATGAGTGGCGGGCCACCCCAGAATTGACTGAATCTCAGCAACTACATCCATGGAAACACCAGAGGCTTTGGCAATGTGGGGCTGTTGCGCCAGGTATTGCGTCAGCAGCCCGCGGGTGGTGTCAATGGCTTTATCGTGGTCATGGTCAACTGAGCACACCACCAATTGTGGGCGATCAATGTCGTCAATCGAACGGCCGGCTCGCTTAGCACCAGTTTCCAATTGTTCCATGGCAGCATCGTTGTACTCGGGGGGCACGCAGTAATTCAGCACAGCGCCATCGGAGATCTCGCCAGTCAGTTCCATCATCTTAGGGCCGGTCGCGCCGATCATGATCGCGACATCACGCGGCTCTGTGTTTCCATGCACGACATCGAGTTCGATGTTTTTGACCTGATGGAATTCACCTTCAAAGGTCACGGTTTCCATATTGAGCAGGCGGCGCAAGACCTCGACAGTTTCACGCATAGCTAACAATGGTTTACGTCGTTCGATGCCTACGTTCTGGGCCAGCGGGTCCCACCAGGCACCAATACCACAGATGATGCGGCCGGGAGCCAGGTCATCCAGGGTCAGGAAGGTGGAAGCCAGCAAACCGATATTGCGGGTCCAATTGTTGATCACACCGGAACCTACCTTGAGCTTCTCGGTCACGGCAGCATAGGCGGCCATAGGCACAACGGCATCACGCACAAGGCGCGACTCGGCCTGCCAAACAGCCTCAAAGCCTTTCTCTTCAGCGTATTTCACATAATCCAATCCATCCCGCAAATCATGTGAGTCCTGCAAATATAGTGCAACGCGATCCATCATGTACCTCCTCGAATTTTGAAATAATAATTTGTGAGTTATAAGCCAGCATCAGATCCTACAGGTTGGTCCAAAAAGCCCAGGTCCTCGGGCTCATCGACATCATGCGCCAATGAAGGCAACTCGCAGACAACCAGTTTGGCGCCGGCATCTTCGGCACGCTGCTTGTGGCGTTCAAAGGAATTGGGTCCAAAATCATAATCGATCAAACCAGCAGGGTTTATCAATAAAGCATTAGTACCCTCGTGACGATGATCCGGGGCGATCACCACCACGGGTGACTCCTTCGCCTCAGAGAGCATCGCCCGAATATCCTCGGGGGCGATCTGTGGCAGGTCAGCGGGTAGCACCAATACGCCCTGTGCAGCAAAGGTTTGGGCGATGACCGTGGCACGTTCAAGCGCCACGTTCAATTCTGGGGCACCGTCTTCTTGTACGGTACGCGCGCCAAACTCGCGCGCCAGCGCCAGCGCTTCCGTGTCACGACTGACCACGAGAATGTTCTCAAATTCTTCCATCGTGGAGAGGGTTTCCACGGTATGTTGTAACAAGTTGCGATTCAAGTCAGTGCGTTCTTCATCAGATAACACGCCTGCAAGGCGAGACTTCCCCCGTCGTAAAGGCTTTACTGGGACAATGGCCCATATCGTCATAGTTTATGTACCCTTTCTACATTCATTCAACTCTATTTTATCCACTTCCGACCCCGGATGGTATTAACAATTCTTCACAAAAGCGTAAGACCTCTTCAGCGAGATGCTGGCGGTCTTCTACCGATTTCATCAAAGTGTTCGTGACAAGCGGTTGAATGTCTGTAGATTCAATTTCAGAGTAATACCGCTCATCCACAGAGTCAAACACAAATCCAGACAACTCGTTCTGATAATGTTGCGCCACGGCCAGCGCAGAAGGCTCGATACCGAGCTCAGTATACATCTTAGCAGCAGGGCCTTTGACAGCCTGCCCGCCGATGATGGGCGAAACGGCGACAACTGGCTTGTCTGCCATTGCCTTGCGCAGGCCCGGCAATGCCAAGATGGGGTCAATGCTAACCCACGGGTTGGAGGGGCAAAAAATCACCACATCCGTTGCCTCTATGGCTTCAAGAATCCCTGGCACGGGAGCTGCCTGTTCAACACCTTCAAAGCGAAAAGCTGAAACTTGAGGCTCACAACGGCGCGCCACAAAATATTCCTGGAAAGGCAATTCGCCTTCATCGGTGATGACGATGGTGGGCACAGTGTCATCACTCATGGGGAGCACTTTGGCAGCAATGCCCCAGGCTTCGCAAAAATCTGTGGTGATCTGGCTGAGGCTGTGGCCCAGGTTCAGGCGACGGGTGCGCTCCAGATGTGTGCCCAGGTCGCGGTCACCGAGGTTGAACCAGTTGGCGCCACCAAGCTGGCTTACGCTATCCATAGCATTCCAGCTTTCATCCACGCGTCCCCAGCCGGTTTCAGGGTTGGCCAGTCCAGCCAGGGTGTAACAAACGGTGTCCAGATCAGGGCTGATCTTGAGGCCAAAGTGCTCAAAGTCATCACCGGTATTGACCACAATCGTGAGGTTCTCAGAGGGCATGGCCAATGCCAGACCATGAGCCAGTTTGGCACCACCCACCCCACCAGCAAGAGCGACTACTTTCATCAGAGGAACCTCGTTACCTTTTCTATAGGAAGGCGCTCACGGGCCGCGGGCTGTGTGGCGGGATAGCCCAACAAGACCAAGCCCTGTGGCTGCCAGCTTTCATCTAAATCCAAGGCTTGTTGCACGATCTCGGGTACGAACAGCGGGGCACACATCCACACACCGCCCAGGCCTTCGGCATGTGCAGCCAAAAGCAACTGCCCACCTGCCAGGGCCACGCTTTGCATCGCCATGGCGTGTTCACCCTGCTGGCGCTTTTCGTCTGAGTAGGTATCCATCACACTGAGGTCGGCGCACAGCAGGACGCCAAGAGGGGCTTCAGTAATACGGGCGCGTGAGCGGGCAATTTGGGTTTCGATTTCTTCTTGGGAATGTCCCTCAGAGTGCAAAGCCTCCCGGAAATCATCCGACATGGCGCTGGCCAATTTGGTTTTGGCTTCATCCGACTCCAGAACCACGAAACGCCAGGGCTGGCGATTGTGGGCGTTGGGGGCGTATGTGGCAGTTTCCAATATGCGATCCACCAACTCCCGCGATACCGCGCGCCCATCAAAACGACGCACAGAGCGGCGGGAGCGCAACCAGTCTTGTAGGGAGATTTCTGGAGCCAGGGTTTGCATCAAAATTAGTTAGGCTTGATCTTGTAGATCACGCGGGTTTCACCTTCCGGACCACCATAGACATCTTTGCCTCTGTATTTCTTGGATAAGGCATTGATATGTTCGCGTGCTCCTTCTTCAGTGATTTCAACGACCTGCCCTCGAACAGCGGCGTAGTCATAGGCGTCATCCAGATTCATAATGGTCACGGCCACTTGAGGACGGGCGCGCATATTCTTATCCTTGACGCGGCCTTTAGCAGAATTTACCAGGATATGCTCACCGTCGGTGTTGAACCACACCGGGGTTACCTGAGGGGAACCGTCGGGCATCAGGGTTGCCAGGAAGGCATAGGCTTTGGTTTCATCAGCTAAAAGTTCTTTGTGCTTCTCAAAAGTGGAAATCATTAATCACCTTTACTCTAAGATCGAAACTTATACTTTGTATGAACGTATCCTCCCCGTTCTTCTTCCTGAACCACGATGGAGAAATTATCTACATTCATTTTCCAATTGAGCTCGCGTTCCCCTAGTTTGCGCATAATACACTCCAAAGCATTTACATCGACATCCTCACTCGCGAGAGTGATATGTGGCATCCAGGCATTCGGAGCATAGAGCGGGCTCAAATCTGTTGAATATGGCTGAGTCCGCTTCCATAAAACCTGATGCATAGATGCAAGTTGTGGTGTTTTGACAACCTGCAAATAAATCACCAGCCTGTCTCCTGTAAAAACACCAAGGCCGTTGGTGGCGACCTCAAAAGCTCCCGTTTCTTTTACCAGCAGTTGTAAATCATTGTGCAATTCATCGGCGTCATAATCGTCGGCGATTTGCCAGGAGAAATGTGGGATGGAACCTTCTTGCATGGTAGGCAGGCCGCACTCCTTTTCTAATAGATCCCACAAGGCCTCAACCTGGGCATAATAAAGCTCACTTAATATCGAGACGACGGCACGGATAGCCATAATACTTAGCGAAAGAGATCTCCTTGTTTGGGCCGCAAAAGCTCATCCATCGCGCCAGCTTCCAATTCATAGGGAAAGCCACGCACGTGCACTACAGGGATACCTTCATCGGCCTGCCCCATGATTAGTGAGGCGGCGGCAGCCAATTCATCCGCCACCCCTACTTCTGTAGCCATCAACTCATTACCAAACAAATCTGGCTGACCGCGCAGGTCCAGGACTGAGGGTACATTGGCAACCCCAATAGTGACACCCACAGTTCCAAAGCGCCAGGCGCGTCCGTGTGAGTCAATGATGAGCACACCAATATTCTGTCCAGTGGCAACTTCCAGTTTTGTCCGCAGGGCCTCGGCAGAGGCATCCGGGTCGATAGGCAGGAGCAGGACAGCATCCCCACCGTTAGCCATCACGTTGGAATGGTCGATGCCCGCATTGGCACTCACAAAGCCGAGGCGGTGCTCCACCACGATCAGGCCGGGGCGGGTACGTACTACCTCCCGGCTTTCCTGCAAGATCAGTTCTACAAGACGACCATCTTTTTGTGATTCCTTTGCCAGTTCCAGGGCTTTATCGGAAGGCGTGACCTGCGACAGATGTATCAGTCGGCCCTCAGCCTTGGAAACGATCTTCTGAGCCAGCACAAAGATGTCACCTGACTGTAATTCCAGGCCCGCACGTGCCATGGCCTCTGCGATGAAAGCAGAGAGATCATCACCACTTTGCACCATTGGAATCCCTTGCAAGGGGGTAAGCGTTAAGGTCATATTGTTAAAGTACGAATAGCTGGGCTATTCAGCGCTTTTATCAATGCCCGCCACCTGGATCTTGCCGGAGTGGCCGCGGTAATGTTTGTTCATGCTGATGAGGATGGCCGTTAAACCCTCGACTACCACGGCATTATCCAAACCGCCGGCATAGTAACCGTTCATACCCGCTTTTTCGGTGAGTTGGACGACCAGCTCGGCAGCGGCCACATCATCGGAGCACACCAACACATCAGCGTTGACGGGCTGGTCGAGGTTCTTCTTGAGAGCCGAGGCGGGGACATTTTGGTAAGCGGCCACTACCTTGGCCCCATCCCCTAGAATGGTTTGTGCAGCACGTGCCGCAGAGGGTTGTTGGGGTGGACGCGGGTCTTTGAACTCTACGCGTGCCGTGGCATCCACCATGACCTTGCCCTGCAAGGCGTCCTTAAGGCTGGTCAGCGCCACTTCGTGGGCCGATTGCACCACGGTCAGTACACAGATGTCGGCGCGCTGGATGGCGTCTGCATTCTCCAGACCAAGAATGGAGTCAATGCCTAGTTTTTCATTTATCTCAGCAGCGATGCCCACAGCTTTATCTTCCGTGCGGGAACCAATAATGATCTGGTAGCCAGCCTGTGCCCAACGCATAGCAAGGCCGGGGCCGATCTTACCTGTGCCGCCTAAGATGGCGATAGTTTTTACATCAGTAATGCTCGGTATCATGTCTTCTCCAATTATTTCCAAACGCAGTTGTCTGCGTGATTTTTATACCTGTGCAACAAATTCGTTGTAGCGCGCCCATACATCAGGAGCCAATGCCATCGCTTCAGCAGCAATCGCTTCTTCGTCCAATGTAAGCAGTTTGCGGTCGTGCATCAGCAGTTGTCCATCCACGATGGTAGTGGTGACCATGCTCTCGTTGAAACCAAAGATGACTTGCCAGGGCGCGTTGCCTTCAGTCAAAGGGGTAAAGGGATGGTAATCAACAAAGATCAGATCGGCTTTAGCGCCGGTTTCCAACACACCCACACGAGTATCTGGCAAAAATGCTGCCGCCAGATCGGCATTATTGGTCACGGCCATCTTGACCACATCCATGCCGTTCATTCGGCGGGGGTCGCGATGATGCACCTTGTGCAATAGATAGGCAATCTTCCACTCGGTCCACATATCTTGGGTGAAACCATCATTACCCAGGCACACGCGAATGCCATCCCCCAGCATGGTCTCAACAGCGGCCACACCCACGCCATTGTTCATGTTGGAGCGCGGCTGGTGCGTAACCCAGGTGTCTGTTTCCTTGAGCAAAGCTCTTTCAGCATCATCGATGTGGATGCAGTGAGCCGTGATGCTATTAGGTCCCAAAATGCCGTGCTGGTTCAGGCGATTTACCACCCGCATCTGTGATTTAGCGAGGCTGTCTTCTTCATCAGCCTCGTGCTCGGCCACATGCACGTGAAAGCCATAACCCTCAGGCACGGCCTCGCGGCAAGCTTTTAAGGTCTCATCTGTGAGGGTCAGGCTGGCATGCAAACCGAAGGTAGCGCCCACGCGGCCATTGGCAATGACCCCGCCTTTAGCCCGCTCGATGAAGCGCAGGTTCTCAGCGATACCCGCCTGGGCCTTGGCTTCCCCATCTCGGTCCGTAACTTCATAACACAGCGCAGCGCGCAAGCCGGATTGCTCAACAGTATCCGCGATGACGTCCAATGAGCCATCAATGAAATTGGGCGAAGCGTGATGGTCGATCAAAGTCGTGGTGCCGTGTTTGACAGCATCCACCAGATGCACCAGGGCCGAGGCTCGGACACTGTCTTCATCCAGGGCCTTGTCCAGTGGCCACCACAGCTTCTTCAGGATGGCAGGGAAATCCTCAGGCGCATCGCCGGGGATAGCCATACCACGTGCATAAGCCCCATAAAAATGAGTGTGCGCGCAGATGTTACCGGGCATGACATACTGGCCGTTGGCATCCACAATTTCTGCATCCGGATGGTTTTGTTTTAGCTCAGCTTCAGGTCCGATCTCGGCGATCAGGCCATCCTGCACATAAATGGCCTGTCCGACCAAAACAGCAGTTTCCTCACCCCAGGTGATAAGTTTTCCATTGGTGATCAACATAGGAAGCCCTCCATTTCACTATCCGCAGCAAACGCATTATGCGTGAGCAGGCTGGTCGTAGCAAGAAAGGACAAAATATTCGATTGCTTGCGTGAATGAAGGGGATTCGTCTTCAAGTTCATTGACCGGCGGACAGTTCGGCGGCGCTTTTCACCGGTTACTGATCCGGCGCCGGCACAAGCTTTTTCTGATTTGAATGTGCCGACCGCCGATCAAATTCATTCTAACACGAAAGTACTAACGGCTTATTGTTTGCCGTAATTTTGGAGGAAGGCTCGAATATAATACGTCTTTGTGCTCAGAAGGAGAGCGCTTCGGAGGAGTGTTTTGAGAGTATTTAAATTTTCCATGTTACCGGCATTGGGTTTAATTTGGCTTGCTACCGCTTGCAACGCAAATAGTGGTTTGAGCGAAGTTGAATCGGTATCCACAGCCCTTTCCCTGGCTGGCACCATGATGGTTGAAACAGGTACGGCTGCGGTCCCCACTCACACTGAAACCCTGACCCCGACCCTGACCAATACGGTCACCACTACTCCAACCATCACCCTTAGCCCCACCATTACGCTGACCCCCACGCTGACACCCATCCCACCCACACCCACAACCGTGCCTGGCACGATGGTGATGTACATGGTGCAGTTGGATACCGGTGGCCCCATCGGCTGTGGTGATTCATTGATCCCTATCAGCGTTGGTGTCTTGCCAACCGGGGATCCAACCCAGGACCTGTTCGTGGTCATGACGCGCTTATTTACAACCAAGGTAAAATGGTATGGCACGCTCTACAATCCCCTGTTCGCTTCCAATGTGGACGTTGTTGAAGTGACACGTGATGCCGGCCCGGACGATGTGCTGGTCAGCACAGTGGGCAGGGTGGTCAAGGGCGACGACTATTGTGATTGGGATCGCATCCGTGCCCAGGTAAATACAACGGCACGCCAAAATGCGCCCGGCATTAGCATCGAGATAGAGTTAAACGGCGGTTCCTTCAACGACCGAGTCTCCAGCGACCGCGTCAACGACAATTAAAAACATGAAACCGAACAACATCAGCAAAACCATCATCCTATTCTCAATACTGCCCCTGCTTTTACTGGCCTGCAACAACGCCACTCCAGAGGCTCCTACTAATACAGACATACCTGCTAGTGTCACACCTGTCCTCCCTAGCGACACGCCAGAACCGACAGGCACTGCGACCACAACAAACACACCAGAACCCACAGCGACCCATACTCCCGAGCCTGTGGCTATCACAGTGGACCAAAACGCCATCTGCCGCACCGGCCCCAACCCCGATTACCAGATCGTGTCTTATCTCAACCCTGGCCAGACGGGCGTTGCTCAGGGCCAGAATGAAGATGGTTCCTGGTGGTGGGTTCAGGTAGAGAACCTGGAAGAAAGCTGCTGGATCTCAGATGTGGTCGTCAGCACCACGGGTGAAACCGAGGCCCTGGCATACATCACACCCCCACCCGCCCCGCCTTCATCAACCCCTGCCCCGGCCTACGTGATCTATTACCTGATCATTGAAGACACTGGTGGGCCGTTTGGCTGCGGGGATACCATGTATCCGGTTAGCGCGGGCAAGTTCCGCAGCGGCGACCTGGAAAAAGACCTGAAGGCAGCCTTTAACGCCTTGCTGAGCAACAAAGAACAATACTTCAACGAACTCTACAACGCGCTCTACAAATCCAGCGTTGGCCTGGATGGCGTGATTGTCAACAATGACAATTCCGTCGAAGTGCGCCTTGTAGGCAACTTCGATACCAAGAGCCAGGGCGGCGACGGCCCGGACTGCGAACGCCGCCGCATCTCTGACCAGTTGTGGCAAACGGTCTACCAGTTCCCGGAGATCACCCACGCCGACATACGATGGAATGGCGGGCCGGTGGAAGACCGTTTATACGCCCCCTAAGCATCCAGGTTGGCTTGCAGCACACCACCCAATTCAGCCTGCAAGAAATCTTTGACGCCCTCAGGGCCCGTGATATCCAGATGCGCCTGGTCACTGTTTGATGTGACTCGCACCGAGAAATCCAGGAAAGGGCAGCACAGTTTTTCAAAGCTGATGAATTCTGCAGTGATGAGAAGCTGCTCTGTTCCGGCGGTAAAAGGTAAACGATAGCCATTGGGCAAGTCTTCGATACCTTGATATGTAGCAACCATCCGGGGGATGAGAGCCTGGTAGCTTTCACGCTGTTCGTCGGTCAAAGCCGTAAGGTCACAGTAGAATGGACTGTCAGTCATAATAGACTCCTTGGGATACGAATAAGATGCCCCAAGGCTACTGCTTCAAGTGCGCTTTAAGTCAAGAGGTGTAATTATGGGTTTATGGACGATTGGAGAGCTGGCCCGGCAAGCAGGGCTTCGCCCTTCAACACTACGTTATTATGATTCGCTGAGTCTGCTTAGTCCTCTCAAACGTGAGGCGGGGCAACGCCGCTACGACGCCAGCGCCCTGGACCGTTTGAAGCTCATTCGCACCAGCCAGCAAGCGGGCTTTACCCTCAAAGAAATTCGCAGCGTACTGGCTGATAGTGGTGATCCCCATAAGGCCTGGCAAGCTCTTGTACCCAAGAAGTTGCTGGAAGTGCAGGCCACCATTGATGCCGCCCAGGCCAGCGCCGCACTGCTGCAGGCAGGCATGGATTGTGAGTGCAAAGAATTACAGGATTGCGAATTGGTCAATTAGGGGATTTTGACTTTTCTCTTCACCCAGCCGGACTGTGCTCCTTTATAATTGGTGGAAAATCCTTTGCAGTTGTGCGCCCCTGCCAACCTGCAAGGGGGCTTCACTTCAATTTTTTATCAGGAGACTTTGATGTCCAACCGCGAAAGCGCTATTAAGTACGCACACGACAATCGAGAAAGATACCTCACTGACCTAAAAGATTTCCTCAGCATAAAGACGGTTTCGACAGACCCGGATCATAAGGCCGATATGGAGAAAGGGGCCGAATGGGTCGCCAATAAGCTCAAGGCCATTGGCATCAACAAAGTCGAGGTCATGCCCACCGGTGGACATCCCGTTGTTTATTGTGAGTACCTTGAAGCCGGAGACGATGCCCCTACAATGGTGATCTACGGCCATTACGACGTGCAGCCTGTGGAACCATTGGATCTTTGGGAAAGCGATCCTTTTGCAGGCACGGAACGCGACGAGAACCTCTACGCCCGTGGCGCCTCGGACATGAAAGCCCAGGTGCTGGCCTCAATCAATGCTGTGGAAGCTTTGATGCAAAATGGTGGCCTGGGTGTCAATATCAAATTCCTGATTGAGGGAGAAGAAGAGATCGGTTCACCCAATCTGGATACTTTCATTGAAAAGAACAAAGACTTGTTGGCTTGCGATTTTGCCCTCAACCCCGATGCCGGCATGCTTGGGCCAGATACACCCACGATAACTTACGCTCTGCGTGGCCTGGCTTACTTTGAAGTGCATGTCGAAGGCCCCGACCATGATCTGCACTCCGGCATTTACGGTGGCTCAGTACGCAACCCGGTCAATGAACTGGCGCGCCTGATCGGCGGCATGATGGACGAAAACGGCCACATCACTTTGCCGGGCTATTACGACTCCGTCCGTGACCTGGATGACGAAGAACGGGCAGAACTGGCACGTTTACCAGTCGATGATGCTTTTATCCTCGAGAACACAGGTGCGCCCGCAGTTTGGGGCGAAGCGGGCTACAGCTCTGTGGAACGTGTGGGGGCTCGTCCGACGCTTGATGTGAATGGCATCTACGCCGGTTTTATCGGTGAAGGCAGCAAGACCGTGTTGCCCAGCAAAGGCTTTGCCAAGATATCCATGCGGCTGGTGCCTGACCAAAACCCCGATGAAGTTCATAAACAATTAGAACAATACATGCAAGAGAACGCCAATCCCACCGTGAAGTGGGAAGTGCGCGCCCTGACCGGCGGTGATCCGTCCATCAGTGACCGCAATTCGCGGTGGGTGCAATCCCTGGCAAAGGCCCAGGAAGAGGTTTGGGGTGTACGTCCGGTGTTCAAACGTGAGGGCGGCAGTGTGCCGGTTGTGGCCCAGATGCAGCAACTACTTGGCGTCGACTCGGTGTTGTGCGGTTATGGTTTGCCGGATGACAACCTGCATGCCCCCAATGAAAAACTGCACCTGCCCACCTGGTACAGGGGCAACGACGCCTTTATCCACATGCTCTTCAACTTGGCCGAATAGTGACAGCCGAAACGAGTTTACCTGTATACGGCGGCCAGGCCGTCATTGAAGGGGTTATGATGCGCGGCGCTTCTGCTGTGGCCATCGCCATGCGCGACCCAGAAGGCGAGATCCAGATGCATACCGAAGAGCTGGGTCCCATCTACCGCAGTCGTTGGGCCAAGATCCCCTTTTTACGCGGCCTGGTGATCCTGTGGGATGCCCTTAGCCTGGGGATGCGCGCCTTAACAATTTCCGCTAACACACAAACCGGCGAAGATGAACAGTTAGAAGGGCCGGTGCTTTACATCACCCTGGCTCTATCCCTGGCCTTCTCTATTGGCCTGTTTTTCCTCACCCCGGCGCTGGTCAGCGCGTTGGCCGAAAACTTTATTGAAATCCCGGCATGGGTAGGCAACATCATTGAGGGCATTGTGCGCCTGCTGTTGTTGGTCGGCTACATCTGGGCTGTCGGCCAGATGGAAGACATCAAACGCGTGTTTGGCTATCACGGTGCTGAGCACAAGACGATCAACGCTTTTGAAGCCGGGGCAGAACTGACCCCGGAGGAGGTCGCCAAGTTCCCACTGGAGCACCCCCGCTGCGGCACGGCCTTCCTGCTGACAGTGGTGGTCTTTTCGGTCATCTTCCTTACTCTGCTGGGCCCTATGCCGCTGTGGCCGCGCTTGCTCACAAGGCTCATCACTATCCCCATCTTGGCCAGCCTGGCTTATGAATACATCCGTTGGACGGCACGTCACCTGGATAGCGCCTTCGTGCGCTTATTGATTAGGCCCAACCTGGCCCTGCAGCGACTGACCACGCGTGAACCTGACCCGGAGATGCTGGAAGTGAGTATTGCCTCATTCAACACGATGCGACATAATGAAGCGGAGTTGAGTGTAACTTAGCCATAATGGCAAAGAGGAGATTATTCATGGATGCACAAAGTCTGATCAAACAAGTGGAAGCTGACCAGGTCAAATTTATTGCCCTGCAGTTCACCGATGTCTCTGGCGCGGTCAAAAGCGTAGATATGCCCGTTTCCCGTCTGTCTGTCATTTTGGAAGAGGGTGTGTGGTTCGATGGTTCTTCTGTAGAAGGCTTTGCCCGTATTCAGGAGAGTGATATGCGCCTGATACCGGACATTGACACCTATGCAGTTTTGCCCTGGAGCCCGGATGAGATCCGCAGGGCGCGCATGTTCTGCGACATCTACCTGCCCAGTGGCGAACCTTTCCTAGGCGACCCGCGCGGCACCCTAAAACGCGTGCTGGCAAAGATCGAGGAACGTGGCTGGACCTTTAACGTCGGCCCCGAGCCTGAATTTTTCCTCTTCAATCGCCGCGAGGATTCCACCGTTCATCCCGTGCCCCACGATGTGGGTGGTTACTTCGATTTCTCAGCCAGTGACGAAGCCGTGCGTGTACGCACGCGTTTGATGGACGCACTCTCCAGCATGGGCCTGGATGTCGAGATGGGCCACCATGAAGTTGCTCTAGGCCAACATGAGATCGACTTCCGCTTTGCAGATGCTGTACAGGCTGCCGACAATATCCTGACCATGAAATACACGGTCAAGGCCATTGCCGCGGCGCATGGTCTGGTGGCCTCATTTATGCCCAAACCCATCTTTGGCGAAAATGGCTCGGGCATGCACTGCCACCAATCCCTGTTCGACAGCAAAGGCAAGAACCTCTTCTACGACTCGGACGACGAGCATAACCTCACCAAGCTGGCCTACGGTTTTATTGCTGGGCAACTCAAGCACGCCAAAGCCCTGGCCGCCATCGTGGCACCTACGGTGAATTCATACAAACGTCTGGTGCCGGGCTATGAAGCCCCAGTATACGTGGGCTGGGCACACAAGAACCGCTCTGCACTGATCCGCATCCCCCACCACACCGTGGGCCGCGAGCAATCCCTGCGCGCAGAGTTGCGCTTCCCCGACCCATCCGCCAATCCTTATCTGGCGCTGGCCGCCATGCTGGCTGCGGCCCTGGATGGTATCGACAACGAACTGACACCGCCGGACGCTTTGGAAAACATAAACATTTACGAACTGACCGAAGAAGACCGCAAAGCCAAGAATATTGATGCTCTCCCCGGTTCCTTAGCGGAAGCCATGCGTGAATTGGATAAGGATACACTCATCCAGGAAGCGCTGGGGCCGGTAGTCTTTGACGCTTTCAGCCGCGCCAAGTGGGCTGAGGTGGATGAGCACCGTACACATGTAACCGATTGGGAGCTGGACCGTTATTTAGAAACAGCGTAAGTAGTTTCTGTCGAACAGGGGTGAAACAATGAAAACACTAAATATAAGCCTGCGGGCACTATCTTCCCCGCTTTCGCTTTTCAGCATTGGTCTGTTGCTGCTCAACGACCACCTGCTGAAAGCGTATTACCCCTCAGCATTGACAGGGAAGATCAGTGACTTCGCAGGCTTATTCTTTTTCCCTATCCTGCTAACTGTTTTTCTCAGCATTCCACTTGAGCGCCTGAAACTTCGCCACAAACAAATCGCCTTCATTGCTTACGCCATCACTTTGGTCTGGTTTTCCCTGATAAAGACCAGTCCGCAAATCAATCTACTCACGATCGATTTGCTCTCCTCGATGCTGGGCTACGCAACAAGCATTGTATTGGACCCAACCGACCTCATCGCCTTACTGAGCTTATGGCCTTCGTGGAAGCTTTTGCAAAGCATCCCTGCGGAGGGCACATCGCTCCCCAGGAGAGCCTATCCAATTGCCGCACTGGCCATCCTGGCAACTATGGCCACTTCGCCAGCGTTATCTCCTCAGGTATACCGGATAGCTGTATCTGAAGAAAAGGTTTATGCACTGGGGAGTGCACTTCATTACAATCCGTACACTAATTACGCTGTCAGCGAAGATAATGGATACACGTGGAATCCAGTTGAAGATCTACCTGCCGAACTTGATTCGCGCCTGGACACCCCTGTGGAATTCCCCAAGACAGTCTGTATTTTGCCGAATAAGCTGGATTGTTACCGTATAACCGGTAAAGACCCGGAGGTACTCGTAACCACTGATGGTGGAGAAAGCTGGTCGATTACGTGGGAGCTTCCAGCGGACAGGTCACTTTTTGCCTCGCGAACTGCGCCTGCAGGTTTTACGCCACGGGACATTGATATCATCTATTCGGATGAATATTACAACGTTATCGCCGCAATGGGACCAGATGGGGTGCTACTAGGTAATCACAACGGTGAATGGCAACGAGTGGCAGTTTTGAATACAAGCCCCAGCCCACTCTTTTCAGATAACCTGTCCAATGCTATCCTGGTTATTCAATTTGAAATCAGTGCTTTAATCTATGCAGGTCTTATCACGCTATTACTGTCAACATTATTCTTCATTGGAAGGGTAATGGCAAAAGACAAATATTTCCTAGGTCAACCTGAAGAGAAAACAATAGTAAGAGATCCCTTATTTTTATTCAGTGCATTGCCATTATTCTTTTATTCCATAATTGGCTTATGGGTTCTAGTAAGCCAATGGCAGGTTGGAGGCCCAACCATATTCGCTATTATCCATACTCTTCTCATGATTCTTTTCATTTTTGGGGCAGTCTGGACTTGGAAGCGCCTGATTGGAGCCACAAGCTTCCCGAATGAATCTCAAGAGCTAAGGAAGATCAGCATTGCTATAGCAATTATTACCCCCACAATTGCCACTATTCCGTTCATACTCTGGACCTTTGGAACAATCTATAACTACAATCACGCTTTGACCATTAGCATAGTTTTATTTGCCGCAATTCTCATTGTGGGTTTTCGCCTTGCAAATCAAGTTACGCGAAATCTCCCAGAAGAACCTGATGTAACCCCCTAGTTTCGCTTTTACTCCAGCAAATACTCCCCCAACCAGATGTCATACATCCAGGGGTTCTCACCCCTGGGCTTATTGCGCGTGATCACCAAACCATCTTCCCCGCCCTTGATCTCTATTCCACGCCAGCGCTTAGCCTTGCGCAATCCCTCTACATCTTCTCGAATTTTTACCGGAGTTCCTTTGCCTACCACCAGCTTGCCGTTCTCGCTGACAATCTCAAATTCCGGCAACTGGGCCTCAAATGCTGTCAGGGTACGCTCTGGCTGCACTACGATCTCAATCTGCCGTCCCCTGCGCTCCCCGGCAACCACAAACTCATAGGCCTCGATATCCAACAAGGACTGCATATTTGGCGTCTCGACAGTGTATAAACCCAATGGCTTGAAGTAAACACCCTCACCAGCCCGCATAGATGAACCGGCCAGCATCACATTACGGATCATCACAAAGATCAGGAAAGCCACCAGAAAGATTATATAGAGTGTGCGATATTGCTCCAAAAGTCCGAACAACAGATGCCCCCAGCCGCCCACACCCACGGTGACCACTACGATCACATTCATCCAGAAAAAGAACTCGATCAGGTTACGGCGACTTTTCTTCTGTGCCGATATCAATTCCTCAATATCACCGCCGTGAATGGACAACGCCTCGTGCATCTTGGTTTTACTCGATAAGGCTGATAAGGGCGGCAGTCCTTCGGGTGGGTTCTCTGCCATGGCCTCCAACTGCCCGTAACCTGCGAAAAGGATCTGCCACCACCAATATAACAGGATGCCTATCAGGTAAACCGTCACACAACCGGAGAGCAGGATTACCACCCATTGTGGGCCACGTGGGAAGAGAAATGCCAGCACACCTGCCACTAGCACAATTCCAGCAAAACCACCAAAAATATAGCCGCGATACAGGCGCTCAATCCAGATATCTTTTTTATCGTCCATGTTCATCTCGATTAAATAACGTTGTCACAATCATTTTGGTTACACGGTTTCTGTATATTATCCTATCCGGCATTTACAAAATACTCATGTTTTCCGCAACTTTGCTGGTTAAAATCTTGTACTGTTCGGAGGGCCAAGCCTCTTAAAACAGGACTATATATGTATAAAAAACGAACTCGACTTATTGGTATCAGTATTGCGCTGCTCATTGTCACCTGGGCCTGCGGTGTCACCAGCATCACCGGGCAACCCGACCAGACCAAAGAGGAGCTTTTCCAGGGCGTGACCTACGTGCGCGAGGTGCGCACTGAGCCCCACGATATGGTTTACCACGTACTCACCATCGACCTGCGCGCCGACGGCATCAAGGCACTGGTCACACCTGGCAACGCCGACCAGGAGCTGCCCGTCAAGGCTCGCACCACATCAGAATTCCTGGAAGATTTCGAGGTGCAGATCGCCGTCAACGGCGATGGATTTCAACCCTGGTCGGCCAACCCCTTCAACTATTTCCCCAAAAGCGGCGATAACGTCGCCCCCATTGGCTTTGCCGCCTCCAGAGGTACCATTTATCAGCCCGAGTTCGGAGCGGAACACACCTTGTACATCTACAAGAACAATAAGGCCAGCATCAACAACGAGATCGGCAAGGTGCACAATGCCATCTCCGGCAACCGCCTGATCGTTGACAACAACGAACCGATTGAAAACCTGAGTGATGCCGTGCTGCACCCCCGCACTGCCCTGGGCCTGGACCGTAATGGCCGCACCCTCATCATCGTTGTGGTGGATGGCCGTCAGGCAGGCTACAGCGAGGGGGCCAGTCTGGCAGACCTGGCCGAAATCCTGATCGATTTTGGGGCCTGGAAAGGCATCAACATGGATGGCGGCGGCTCAACGACACTGGTCATCCAGGATGAGAACGGCAACCCGCAGGTACTCAACTCGCCCATACATCAGGGCATCCCCGGCAACGAGCGGCCGGTAGGTAATCATCTGGGCATTTTTGCGCGGGAAAATTAGACTAGGCAATCCTTTGGATGTAAGCGAGGTACTTATTAATCAACATCTGAGGGATTCCTCCCTCTCTCGCTTTGCTCGATCAGTCGGAATAACAGTACTTGTCATTCCGAGCGAAGCGAGGAATCCCTCAAAACATCTTAATAAAATACCTTTTCCACAAAAATAACTAAAGAAAAGTAAATCACACATTTTTCGAATAAAAACGCAAAACGTAGCGCAACCAGCCCACACGTTTTGCGTTTTACATTAAGCACTTTCACCCTTGCGTTACAATACATCACTGTCTAACCAGACAAGAGGCCGCTATGTCCATCGATGTTGAACTGTACCGTCGCGAAATCCGCGTTTCTAACGACCCACTTGTCCGCCTGTCTGCCATTGACCTGCATCCCGACCATGCTGAACACACCCTGGTCCTGATCCACGGCTTTGGGGGCTGGTCACGCCAGTGGAAGTACCAGTTGCTGGAGTTCTCCGCCCGCAACCGCGTCATCGCCATCGACCTGCGCGGCAATGGCCGCTCCAATGCCCCTCGCAGCGAATATGACATGCAGGAAACGGTCAGCGACATCCATAAAGCCCTGGAAGTGCTGGAGGTCGAGGACAAGGTCGTGATCGTTGGTCATTCCTTTGGCGGGGCCATAGCCACGGACTTTGCCCTGGCCCATCCAGAGAAAGTCGAACGGCTGGTGATGATCGCCACGGCTGGCGAGTTCGACCTCAATCCATTCTTGAAATTCCTGCTGGCTTTGCCCACTCCGCTACTTAACGCCGCCGGGCCTTTTGTGCGCAGTTGGATCAGCGCCCCGCCGCGCGTTATGAAACGCGCCTATGACAACAATTTATCGAAGTGGGTCGGGTGGGACAAGTTTGGCGAATTGACTGTGCCAACCATGGTCATTCGCGGCAACCGCGACCGCGTCTTCAGCAGCCCGGCCTTTGAAGAAGTCGCCCATCGCATTCCCGGTGCGGAAGAGGTCAATGTAGGCGCTTCGGGCCACATGGTGCAGTTAGAACGCCGTGACGCCGTCAACCGTGCCCTGCATCGTTTTATGAAAGACACGCCCCGCTCCTGGCGCGAAGATGACAATACTGGCGATGGTGGCCCCGGCGCGGAATTGCTGGCAGAGCGCCCCTGGTTGAGCCACTATGAGGAAGGCGTACCTGATACGGTTGCCATCCCCAACGTGTCTCTGCCACGCATGTTGCGCTCGGCTGTGCGTCGTTTCCCCTTACGGCCGGCGGTAATCTTTGAAGGCAAACGCCTGACCTACCGCCGCCTCAACCAGGAAACCAATCGCTTTGCCAATGCCTTGCGCTCACTGGGGGTAGATAAGGGTGACCGCGTCATGCTTCTAATGCCCAATATCCCCCAATTCGTCATCGGTTTCTTTGGTATTCTCAAGGCCGGAGCCACGGCAGTGTTCACCCTGCCGCTCAACCAGCCCGATGAGATCATCCGCCAGATTGAGGATGCCGACGTTAAGGTCTTGGTGACCATCAACCAGTTCGGCAAACTGGCCGAGAAGGCCCTGGCTACCACCCAACTTGAGCACGTCATTTTCAGCAATGCTTCGGATTACTTACCGCTGCTCAAACAGATCGGCCTGCTATTCTCCTCTGCCCGACGCAAATCCTTCAGCCTGCCCATCAAGTTGGAAAAGGGCATGCACGAACTCGGCAAAATGCTCTACAAGCACAGCCGTTCGGCCCCCGAGATCAATTTAGACCCCGATGACCTGGCTGTCATTCAATTCACCGGCGGTACCACTGATGCCCCCAAAGGTGTGATGCTTTCCCACCGCAACCTGGTGGCTAATACTGTACAAATGCGCCACTGGATGCCTGCTGCCCAGGAGGGTAAAGAACGCTTCCTATGCGTGATCCCCTTCTCCCACGCCTATGGACTGACGGCCTCTCTCAACGTCGGTATCTCGGTGGGGGCCACATTGATCCTCAAGGCCAATTTTGAAGTCGAGGATACTCTCAAGTCCATTAAGCGCTACAAGCCCACCATCTTCCCAGCAGTACCACACATGTACGTGGGCATCAGCAATTTCCCTGGAGTGCGTCGTTTTAACGTGGCCTCCATCAATGCCTGCATCAGCGGTGCGGCCCCCCTGCCTGTGGAGGTTCAGGAACGCTTTGAGAAGCTCACCAAGGGACGTCTGGTGGAAGGCTACGGACTTACAGAGGCTTCCCCCGGCACGCACGCCAACCCGCTCAACGGATTGCGCAAGGTCGGCTCGATTGGCATTCCCATGCCCTCCACCGAATCACGTGTGGTCTCGCTCAAAAACCACCGCAAGGTCATGCCTGTGGGCCAGATCGGCGAATTGGCCGTGCGTGGCCCCCAAATCATGCAGGGTTACTGGAACAACCCCAAGGCTACCAAAAATGCCATTACGCGCGACGGTTGGCTGCTCACTGGCGACGTGGCCCAGATGGATGAGGACGGTTACTTCCGCATAATTGCTCGCAAAGCGGACATGTGGTATCCTGAAAAACCTGAGGAGCCGGCCTTCCCGCGCGACGTTGAAGAGGTGCTCTTTGAGGTCCCCCAGGTCGATGAAGCAGCAGTTGTAGCCATTGCAGGCCAGGCAATTGCCTTTGTGATTTCCAAAGGCAAGAAGCCCACGGCCGAGTCGCTCATTGCCTATTGCAAACGCCGTTTGCCGCCGGCTTTGGTTCCTAAATTAGTGATTTTTGTAGAGGATTTCCCGCGCACCTTTATTGGCAAAGTCTTACGGCGCGAACTAGCTCGAAGATATGAACAACACCAACAACAACCACCGCTTGCCGCTTAACTATATTTCAGAGGGGGATGGACCCGTTGTGGTCCTAATCCACGGCATGGCCGCTTCCATGCGCACCTGGGACTACCAGATCCCGGCACTGCTGGAGGCTGGTTATCGTGTCTACGCCTTTGACCTCCTCGGCCATGGAGACAGTGCCAAACCCAGTGACCCGGCCTATTACCACATCGATGAGATCTATACCCACGCCGCCGAATGGCTGCTGGAATTGGGCCAGCAGCAACCCCTGACTCTGATCGGCCACTCCCTGGGCAGTTACGTGGGCCTCAACTTTACGCACCAGTACCCTGACCTGGTTGAGCGCATGGTCATGTTCAACCCTTTTTATTCGCAGCGCCAGCTATCACCGGTCATCCAGTGGGCCTCGGGGCGCACGGCGAAACTCAGTGCTAAATTCCTCGAAATGGCACCTATGTGGGCCATTGACCCCTTTGTGCGCTACAACCGCAACATCGCCAACAACCTCGAAAACGAAGCCATCGTGCAAATGGCCCTAGATTACAAACGCGTCGACCCGCGCATCATGTACACTGCCCCCACCGTCGGTGACCTGCTGCCGCGTGCTACCGAACTGCAACACCCCACCCTGGCCATCTGGGGCGATAAAGACCTGACACTGACCCCGCGCTTCTACCCAGAACTCGTAGACGCCATGCCGCAGGCCGAAGGCCACTCCGTGAGCGGTGCAGGCCACACCCCCCACCTCACCAATTATGGCGAGGTCAATCCTCGCATGCTGGACTTTTTAAACCAGGCCATTTAGGTTATTTATTAGAATAGTAGTTGAGGGATTATAGCTTTCAATACTAGCAGTAAAGGGAGGCTTCTCATGTTAATCACCAAAGTCCAAGTAAAAAACTATCGGTCGATAGTCGATGAAACTCTCACTATTGACAACTTGACAGCACTAGTTGGTGCAAATGGAGCTGGCAAATCTACGTTTTTGAAAGCACTAGACCTGTTTTATAGCACCGCACCAAAGATAGAAACTCAAGATTTCTATAATGACGACTACTCAAATCCTATTGAAATAATAGTCACATATAAAGTTGAGTCAGCTGAAGCCAAGGAACTATTCTCGAAATATATTGAGGGGGATCAATTAACTGTCGTATTATCAATTAGTTGGGATGATGGAAAACCAAAGTACTTACTACATGGCTCTACTTTGCAGATAAAAGATTTTTTCCGTATTAGAAGTCTTGGAAAAGCAGGAGACCAAAAGGCTCTATACAATAAACTAAAAGAACAGGAAGAGTATTCTAGTCTCCCTGCATGGCGAAATCAAAATCAAGCTATAGAAGCCCTAACCCAATGGGAAACTGAAAATCCCAAAAAGTGCGAGAGGCTTAGAGATGATGGTTCATTCTTTGGCTTCCGTCAAGTTGGACAGGGTTACTTAGGTAGGTTTTCTAAATTCCTATTTGTAGAGGCAGTTAGGGATGCTTCAGAAGATTCTTTGGAAACCAAAGGTACAGTTCTATCAATCCTACTCGACTTGGTAGTAAGGAGTGTCATTGCTAGCAAAAAGGAGTTTCAAAGTCTTCAGTCCGAAACCCAACAAAAATACGATGAACTTCTAAATCCAAAAAAAACTTCCGAATTACCAGAACTTGCAAATAACCTAACCCAAACACTTAATACCTTTGTACCAGATGCCCAAATAGATCTTGAATGGTTACCTTTGGGAGAAGTAAATATTCCCATGCCGCAAGCCCTTGTTAAGCTTGTTGAAGATGGCTACCCATCTTCTGTGGATAGAACTGGTCATGGTTTGCAAAGAGCATATTTGCTAGCGCTTCTTCAACATCTAGCTCAAGCGCAAACTTTGGCTGTTGCTGAAGAGGAAAAAGTTTCGGATAAAAAACCTATTGTTCCAAACTTAGTGCTTGCCATTGAAGAACCTGAGCTTTATCAACATCCTAGTAGACAACGTCATTTTGCTCACATCTTGCTGCAACTAGCTGAGGGGCATATTCCTGGGGTAGCGAATAAAACTCAAGTATTGTATGGAACTCATTCGCCTCTTTTTGTAGGAATTGAAAGAATAAATCAAATTCGATTGCTACGAAAAACCCACTATAAAAAAGACCTGCCCAAAACTACAACTTCTATTCAAGTATCTCTCGATGAGGTTGCAGAAAAGCTGTGGATTGCTCATGATAAGCCAGGAGAAAAATATACTGCTCAAACCCTAGAGCCCAGAATGCAAACAATAATGACACCTTGGATGAGCGAAGGCTTTTTTGCTGATGTTGTGGTTCTAGTAGAAGGAGAAGATGATAGATCAGCATTATTAGGAGTAGCAAAAACAAGAGATTTAACTTTGGAAAGCATGGGAGTAGCAATAATCCCATGTGGAGGAAAAACAAATCTTGATCGTCCTACTATCATTTTTAGAGAGCTGGGAATTCCAGTTTACACAATATGGGATAGTGATAAAGATGCAAGAAATCCCAAACCTGAACAAAATAGAGCCTTATTGAAAATAGTAGAGTCTGAGTTAGACGAAGATTGGCCAAACACCATTGAACACAATTTTGCTTGCTTCGAAAATAATTTGGAAACAACTCTGAAAGATGAATTTGGTGAAGATAAATATACACAGCTGCTAGCAAAATGCAAAAAGGATTACGATATCCCTAAAGATAAAGATGCAATCAAGAATCCATATGTGATTGCAAACATGGTTAGCATTGCCAAAAGTCAAGGGATTGAAGTAAAAAGTTGTGAAACAATAATCGATAACGTACTAAATTTAAAAGTAAGCTGAGATCCAGATAATTTTACTACTCAATGTTTAGCTTCTCTTTTCTTTTTGACTAAATACTCAAAGGTACATTAAGCCTACATACAGGTACATTAATTCACCTTTTTTCGCCCTTGACCCACACTCGGTACCCCCACCAGTGCAGTGTCCCTTTCCACTGACCCCCACATCTGATATTCCGGCAAAAACCCGCCAACCCAATCTATGCTTAACCCTACATACCCTACATTAAGTACATTAACCATCTGGTTAACTATCGAGTTGGTACAAATCTCCTACTCCAATCCTGATAACCTTTGTCCATTTCCCCCGTTGGAAAGACATGATCCACGCCATACCCAGCCAACCCGCGTGGAGGAGGTGTACCATGAAGCGTTCTTTCCAATTCCTGGCAATCCTCGTCATCGCCCTCGTCATCCCCCAATTTGCCTATGCTACTCCCGCTGCACAACGCTGCGAGCCTTCCACTGCAGTGCTTTCCGGCAACAATGCAATATACGAAACCGAGCCAGGCGAAGTGGTGCGCCACACCTGGAGCTTCGAAAACAATGGCTATTGCGACTGGCCGCGCGGCGTCCAGTTTGTCTTTGTCGGCGGCGAGCGTTTCAGCGGCCCCCACACCTATGACCTAGACCAACTGGCTCCCGGCCAAACAGCCAGTGTGGTTGCCGACCTGCAAGCTCCCTCCAGCGCCGGGGAATATGTAGGTGAGTGGCAATTACGTTCAAAAGACATCGCGCTCAGCGAGAAACTACCCGTGAGTTTTGCAGTCGTTGCCCTTCAGATCGCGCTGCCTGCCTCCGACCCGGTGCGAAACAACGGTGATTTTACCCAGGAGCCCGGGCCAAGAGAGCCTGCAGGAGATGTAGTCATTGAACCGCTTTTTATGGGTGAAGTGCCTCACATTGCCTCATTTGGAGATTTGATCGAAATTCCACCGGGCGAAACCGTTGATGGTGAAATAGTCTGTGAGCAAGGCTTTCCAGTGGGCGCCCATTGGCATTCTCCCACCCATCTATGGGAACCTGACACAGATCAAGCTCCCAGGATATACCGATCCCAGGGCGGAGGGGATTCCTGGCGCTTTGGTTTTCGCAACCCATCAAATGAAGTTTCCGCTTACTACTTTGCCTCAGTGCGCTGTCTGGTCAATGCACCGGGTAGTACTTTCAACGTGACTATACCCCTCAATCTTTTTGCTAGGCAATCTGCTACGGCAAACGCAATCTGCCCAGGCGATAGTGTAATCGTAGGTGGTGGCTTCGACCTCCAGGCTGGCAGTGGGGTCGAGTTACGCACAAGCGATTCAGACATGGCAAGCAATAGCTGGGAATTAAAAGCTTACAATCCGGCAGCCGCAGCCACCGCCGTAACAGTGGCTGCAACCTGCTATAGTGATGAAGGCGCAAGTGTTAGCAGGTCGACCTCGGGCTGGAAAGAAGCTGACTCAGGTGAGATAGCGGCGGCCGGGGCTACATGCCCGGAAGGCACATTAACCACCAACGGCGGGTTTGGCCACATCGGTTTCATCTACTACTATTCCAAGCCTTATATCACTCATCTGGGCAACGGCACAACCTGGTTGGTAAGGGTTTGGAACCCATCTATTATTGATCACCATGTATATGCATCGGCTACCTGCTTATCGCTACCCTAAAGATAAAGAGTAGTATAAAAAGGGCGAGGAAAATCCTCGCCCTTTTTTCTTGGAACATATATATTTTGCCTATAAGTTGCCCAAATACACAGCACCCCACGGCGGAAGATCGACTGTCACTCCCTCATCCCCCACGCGGCAACGGGCTTCACTCAAATAATCCTGCACCTTTTGCCCATCTTCCCAATCCAGCTCAGTGACTGGAATAGTGAGCTTGCAACTCTTCTCCGTAGCATTGAGAACAACAAGAACCTGTTCGTCACCCAGGCAGCGGGCAAAGGCGTAGTAACGCATGTCATCGCTCGCCACGATACGTTTATAGTCCCCGCGCCGCAAGGCATTGGATGTTTTGCGGGCGGCGATAAGCTTTTTGGCCCAGACATGTAAATCGTGGTTCCACTGGCTTTCATCCCAAGGGAAAGCACGCCGGTTCTGGGGGTCCTTATCGCCGGTGACACCCACCTCATCGCCATAATAAATCGCCGGCGCGCCGGGGAAGGCGAACTGCAATGCAAAAGCAAGTTTAGCTTTTGCAACATCTTCATCGACACGGGTCAGCAGGCGACGCGTGTCATGCGACCCCAGCGGCACATACATGGCGTAAACGTTGTCACGGGGGTAAACCGTCAGCAGGTGCTCCAGGCTCTCCGCCAAAGTGGACATCTTGCCGCCATTTAGCAAGATATCCAGCACGGCATTGCGCACCGGGTAATTCATCACCCCGTCAAAGTGGGTGTCGTTCACCCAGCGCGGGTCGGCTTCCCAGATCTCGCCCACAATGTAGGCATCCGGATTGGCAGATTTGACCACCCTGCGAAACTCCTCCCAAAAAGTATCGTCATCGATCTCGGCAGGCACGTCCAGGCGCCAGCCATCAGCCCCTTGCTCTATCCAATATCGGGCAACATCAAAGATGAACTGGCGGACCTGTGGGTTGTCAGTGTTGAATTTGGGCAGGTCCTTGATACCCCACCAGGCGGCGTAATCATTCGAATCACCATTGGAATAAGCATCAATGGGGAATTTATGGATGTGGAACCAATCCTTATAACCGGATTCCTCACCATTCTCCAGGATGTCGTTAAATTGGAACAAACCGCGGCCGCTGTGATTAAAGACCCCATCAATGATGACTTTGACGTGATTGCTATGGGCCACATCCAGCAAAGCCCTGAAATCATCCATGGTGCCCAGGCGGGGGTCGATCTTGTAATAATCAACCGTGTGATAACGGTGGTTCGCGGATGATTGAAAGATGGGGTTTAGGTATAGGGCGGTAATGCCCAGGTCGAGCAGATAATCGAACTTCTGGATGACACCGCGCAGGTCGCCTCCCTGAAAGCCGTGAATAGTAGGTTCTGCGCCCCAGGGCTGGACGTTGGGAGGGTCGATGCTGCTATCGCCATTGGCAAAGCGGTCGGGGAATATCTGGTAAAAGATCTGATCTTGCACCCAATAAGGAACGGTCATTCGTAATTCCTGGCTAAAATAAATTTACAAGGCGGCTATAATAGCACACACTTTTTATCCTATCGAGGTACTATGTCCACATCCCATCCATTAGCAGGCGTGTACGTTGCGGCTGTTACCCCACTACAAAAAGATAGCTCACCCGATTACGATGCCATTCCTGCATTGATGGAATTCTACGCCGGGCGCGGCTGCCATGGCGCCTTATTATTGGGGACAACCGGAGAGGGGCCGTCCTTTGCAGCCAATGAACGCCAGCAGATCTGGCAACAGGGCACAAAGGTGAGGGAGAAATATCCCGATTTCAGATTGCTGGCGGGAACGGGCACACCCAGCCTGGAAGAAACAGCCTCCTACACAAAGCACGCTTTTGACCTGGGCTACGATGGGGTAGTTGTGCTACCGCCTTATTATTTTCGCACAGCCAGTGATGAAGGCTTGTTCGACTGGTACGACACGGTAATCCAAAAATCCGTACCGAGTGACGGGCATTTCCTTGGATACCATATTCCAAAGGTATCCGGTGTGGGGTTGGACATCAACTTATTGAAACGCTTGAAGGACACCTACCCAGACAAATTCGCGGGGCTAAAGGACTCGACGGGGAGCCAGGAACATGCTGAATTGCTGTCGAACACCTTTGGCGGCGACATCCTGGCATTGGTAGGCAACGACCGCTTACTTTCAAGCGGCTTGGAGATGGGGCTTTCCGGCTGCATTACGGCACTGGCCAACCTGGTTTCACCACAACTCCGCAAGGTTTGGGATGATTTCCAAAATGGGGATAATATAAAAGAAACACAAACAGCGATAGATCGGCACAGGGACGTTCTAGATAAATACCCACCCGCGGCGGCCTTCCTGAAGGCCATGCTGCACAGAGTTTATGACCTGCCGCGCTGGGGGGTGAGAGCACCATTGTTACCAATTTCTAACGAAGATGAAGAGGCTGCAGTGCAAGAGATAGCCAGTCTGGCCACTCCTGTATAGGCTTTATAAATAATGACATTCCCAAAATCTACCTGGCGTTTACTAAAAACCAAAGCGGCCCCTGGGCCGTGGAACATGGCTGTTGATGAGGCTATCCTGGAAGCTGTAAGTGGCCAAAATTCGTTGCCAACTCTCAGGTTCTATAGTTGGGAGCCAGCCTGCTTATCCCTTGGCTATGCGCAAGCACTGGATGAAGTTGACCAAGAAGCCCTGGCGCAAAATGGCTGGGACGTAGTACGCCGCCCCACTGGTGGGCGCGCTATCCTGCACACGGATGAACTGACCTACTCGGTAATTGGGCTGCCGGATGACCCGCGGCTGGAGGGCGGTGTGCTGGAGAGTTACCAGCGCCTTTCGAAAGCACTCCTATTGGGTTTGCAACGCTTAAGCCTACCAGCACAGATTAATGAAAAAAAGAAGAAAGAGGAGCAGAGTGAAGTAGAGCCAATTTGTTTTGAAGTGCCCAGCAATTACGAGATCACGGTAGATGGCAAGAAGCTGATCGGCAGCGCGCAAGCGCGTAAAAAGGGAGGCGTATTGCAGCACGGCACGGTACCCTTGTACGGCGACCTGACACGCATCACCCAAGCCCTACGTTTTGATAATGAAGAGAAGCGCGAACGTGTCGGCCAAAGATTGCTGTCACGCGCCACTACTGTGGAAGAAGTGGTGAAGAGAGTAGTGAGTTGGGAGGAAGCCGCCGGGGCTTTTGGTGCAGCTTTTGAGGAAGAACTCAGCTTTGAATGGGAGCAAGGGGAGTTGAGTGCATCAGAGCGAGAACGTGCTGAAGAGTTGGTGGAGACAAAATATGGGGCAGAGGAATGGACAGCGCGAGTTTCGAGTAGATCACGAATGGCACGAATGAATGAATGACATAACTAATTAGGGAGGAGAAGAATTACGGTTGCCATGATGGCGCAAGCACAGCTTCACCATTTTGTAGAGCCAAGAACTCTCTTTTGTTCCCCGTGTCCAGGTCAAAGATATAGATATGCCCAAATGCAATATCCCCAATTGCAATCTGTGAGCCATCAAGTGACCAAGTAAATGAGGCCATTTCTGTGTAGCTGGGTTCTGTCAATCTCTGAACATTCTTGCCATCACTATCCATTACATATAAAGCAAAAATATGATAGTTTCCATCTCGCTCCGAAAGAAATGCAATTTTCTCACCATCAGGGGACCAAATAGGCTTGACGTTCGCCCAAGTATCATTTGTAAGTGCTACATCGCTTGAGCCATTCACAGCTCTAACGTGTATCTGGCTGGCCCCATCGTTACGCTCCTTCTGCGCCAGCAAAGACATATAAGCAATAAACTGACCATCCGGTGACCAGGCCGGGGTCTGGTAGAAAAAATCAAAGGACGGTTCAGTGAAATCGGAAATCTCCCCTGAAGCTATATCCAGGATACGCCACCACCAAAGGCCCTGCCCATCGGACGTACGGAAGGCAATATGTCCACCATGAGGCAACCAGACGGGCAAATCATTCTTATAATCAAAAGTCAATTGCAATAAGCTCTGGCCATCCGCATCCATGACAAAGATCTGGTTATCGCCAGTGCGCTCGGAGGTGAAAGCGATACGCTCTCCATCCGGGGACCAGACTGGATCAGTATCGGAGGATGGATCAAAGGTTAGTTGTTGTAAGGTGGAACCGTCGGGACATGCTGTATAAATATCGGGATTCTTAAAATCCACAAAATTAAAAAGGACAAAAGCAATTCTTTTGCAATCGATTGGCGCAATAACAGTACTTGATAAAGTCGCCCGTGACAGTGGTGTGATCTGAACTGACATATCAGGGGATGGAGTTGCAACAGAATCTTCCACCCAGGTATCAATTACTCCACAAGCGGACAAAAATGTTACTGTGAGTGCCAGGGACATGGACCCAAACCAAGATCTTGGCATCAGTACCTCTCGAATCAAAGTGACGTGTACGGACGGCCAAATGCTACCCTATTGTTCAGCCAGCTACATGACGAACAACCGATGATTGCCCCATGATTGGGCAACACAAAAGTTAACGCATGATGATTTTCAAACTTTTTCAGATCAAAAGCTGTTCAGAAATCTACATCCATATCCCCAAAAAAACCAGAACTTGAATCTATCAATTATCTTCCGGCCCGACAAACTCTACATCTGGATAACCCAGGTCAATCAATAACCGCAAAAGAAAGCTCTCAGCGTTAATGCGGGCCTGGTCAAGAATGCCGTCTTCCAAAGCGGCATTGAGGATCTCATCTTCGGCGGCCTGGCGTGCTTCTGTCTCCAAATTGACACTGCCACTGGTGAGAATGCCTACATCACGGTCGTAGACATAGGATTTATCATTATCAAGGGCAGCAATAAAAACCTCAGCTTCTGGTAAACGCACCATTAAGGTCTCCCCCTCAACCCACATATCACCGGCCTGCAACTTGGCTAAATCTACCCCGGCGATGACATCACCATGAGCTACGAAAAGAAGGCGGTCGCCAAAGAGAACGCCAAAAGGCCCCTGCCCGGTTTCAGCAGTAATTACTTTTTCAAGTGAGTATTGAATGGTCTCAAGCCGGGCCAGGGTGCGCACATCACGGATGATGGTGACGGGATCAGGCAAAATAGTGGGCGTGGCATTGAGCAACTGTGCCACCTGGGTTTCCAATTCGCCGGAAACTGCCTCTACCGGTCCAGTAACCTGATTGAGTTGAGCAACGACCACAAAACCAAATACACCTAGACCAATAAGGACCGCAAAAAGCAAGATGGCTACGAGTGCGTTACGATTACCGCCAGAATTTTCCATAGGCGCGATTATAGTCTAAAATAAAGTGCTAAGAACAAAGCAACCGCAGATGAATGGGATAAACACAGATAAACAATCCCCTTGAAAACACTATTAAATCAACGATCTCATTATGCAAATTGGCCTACTCATCCTCGAAGTCAACCTGCCCGCTTGCGGCTCGTTGAAGGAAAAGCGGGGGCGTTTAAAACCGCTAATCAACCGGTTGCAAAAGGATTACAAATTATCCGTGGCAGAAGTTGATTTGCATGAAGTGTGGCAATCGAGCATTATCGCCTGTGTGATGGTTAGCAACGACAACAAGCACACTCAGAGTGTTTTGCAGAAAGTAAGCAATTGGGTGGAACGAGAATGGCGCGACCTTGAATTGGTGGATCACAGAATTGAAATGGTATAAAAGGGGGATGTGTATACACATCCCCCTTTTATCTTTTAGCTACCTTCAAACTTGAAGGATACTTTTACCTTGGTGCGGTAGGTGACGATCTTGCCATCCTCGATCTGCATATCCATGGAATCGATCTCGGCAATGCGCAGATCACGCAAGGTCTTAGATGCTGTTTCAACAGCGGCCTTGGCTGCAGCCTCAAAGGATTCTTCGCTGGTCCCTACAAGCTCAACGACTTTGTACACACTCATATAAATCTCCTTTTCATTATGCTGAAGGTGGTGGAATTGACGATTTCATCGTAACGTCTTTGCAAATGAAATGCAAGTTTATGCTTTTCGGAGGTAAATAACACCTGCTATACTTCTGGCATGGACCTCAAATTAAAAGATGCACGTGCATTAGTGACAGGAGCCAGTCGTGGCCTGGGTTACGCAACGGCCAAAGCCCTGGCACAAGAAGGTGCCCAGTTGGTAATCAATAGCAGCAACGCCAATAGCATTACAGAAGCGGCTGAGAAGCTAAACAATGACACTGGTGCAAAAGTCACAGCCATTGCCGGGGATTTGACAGATGGTGATGCACCAGCAAAAACCATCGCGGAGGCCGTGGAATCGCTGGGAGGGCTGGATATCCTGATCACCAATGCAGGCGGCCCACCTGCAGGTAGTTTCGAGAGCTTTGACGAGGCCACCTGGGATAAGGCCATTGACCTTTCTTTCATGAGCCACGTGCGCCTGATCCGCTCAGCATTGCCGCACCTTCGCAAGTCTGAAATCGCCAGTGTATTGACGGTCACCTCTTACTCTGTCAAGCAGCCGGTACCCAACCTGGTGCTGTCCAACAGCATAAGGGCAGCCACGATCGGCCTGACCAAAACGCTGGCCCTGGAATTGGGCAGTGATAATATCCGCTTCAATTCGATCCTGCCCGCCTGGACAGAGACTGAACGCATCTATGAGCTGATGGGACACCGTGCCAAACAAAGCGGCAAAAGTGTTGAAGAGGAAATCAAGGCACAATCGGCAGCCAGCCCGTTAGGACGTATGGGCACACCACAGGAATTTGCCAACGCGGCAGTCTTCCTGGTATCACCAGTAGCCTCATATATCACCGGGGTGATGCTACCTATCGACGGCGGGATGTATAAAGGGACCTTTTAGGACAGGCGATGAGTTGTTGCAAACAATGCCAGGGAATTGAGCAAACTTTTGATGACAATCTGGCGCTGGATGAATTGAAAGATTATCAGGAGAAAGGCCCAGATGAAACCACCGTCTGGCTGCTTGAACGGTTGAAGGAAGAAAACTTGGAGAGTAATACCTTGCTGGATATTGGTGGAGGGATAGGGACAATCCAGTTGGAACTTTTACAAGCGGGGGTAAAACATGCAACCAGCGTGGATGCTTCAACGGCCTATATCAAAACAGCACGAGAAGAAGCGGAACGCCAGGGATTGGAAGAGCGGATAACTCACCAATATGGGGATTTTGTGGACATCGCCCCTGAATTAGAACAGGCTGACATCGTGACGCTTGAGCGGGTGATCTGCTGCTATCACGATATGCCTGCACTAGTCAGTAAATCGGCTCAACTTGCCAAAAGGTATTACGGGGCGATCTACCCACGCGATACCTGGTGGCTGCGCATTGCACAAAGGATTGGCGGCTTTTTCCTGTGGGCGTCGCGCAACCCCTTCCGATTCTTTGTGCACCCCACAAAAGAAGTTGAGGGTATTCTGCAGAGCCAGGGTTTCAAACGCATCTTCCACCGGCAAGGCTTCATCTGGCAAGTGGCCTTGTTCGAAAAGACAGGGCCATGAGCTTTAAGATCCTCTCGCTAGATGGCGGCGGTATCCGCGGGCTGATCAGCGCATTGATTCTGGACGAGATCGAACGGCGCACAGGGCAACCGATTGCCAGTTTATTTGACCTGATCGCAGGCACATCTACAGGCGGACTGCTGGCCCTGGGACTGACAAAACGTTCCCCAAGCAACCCACAAGTGCCCCAACTTTCTGCTGCCGACCTGGAATTGCTGTATGTGGAAGAAGGCAATAAGATTTTCCATGCGCCATTCTGGCACAAACTGTTCTCGCTTGGAAATTTGGTCAACGAGAAATATCCACAGGAAGGCGTCGATCTAGCGCTAGAAAAATTTTTGGGGGACGCTATGCTCAAAGACGTGCTGACCGATGTGGTGATCACAAGCTACGACATCCACCACCGACGAGCATGGTTCTTCCGTAGCGCAAACGCCAAAATGGACCCAATGTACGATTTCCCACTGGTGGAGGTGGGCCGCGCTACCTCAGCCGCGCCAACCTATTTTGAGCCACAATTGATAGAAAAAGGGGGTAAAGCGTTTAGCCTGGTAGACGGGGGCGTGTATGCCAACAACCCGGCTATGTGTGCTTATGCGGATGCCATAAATATGGATGTACGCCCTGACGACATCGTGATGGTGTCTATCGGGACAGGGACATCCGGCGACCAGGCTGCAATGGGCTATAAGCACAGCGACGCCAAAGATTGGGGCTTGATCGGCTGGGCTGTGCCGATATTGACCATGGTGATGGAGAGCCTCTCCGATACGGTGGAATACCAGTTGGGGCGTATCCTGCCACCGCAGCAATATTTCCGTTTGCAGGCCCGCCTGACGTGGGCCAATGCAGAGCTGGATGACGTTTCTCCCCAGAACCTGGCGGCCTTAAAAGCCGATGCCCAGGATTACGTCATCCGGGCATCGGAATACATCGATCAGGTGTGTGAAACGATCACAAAGTGAGGGCGGGCGGCGTGCGCCCGTACAATTTATTGATCTGAATCCGTTTCGAGTTTCGCACCAGCGACAACAGCCAGGGCAGTCAAGCTTGTAGCATCCGGGGAGCCTTCATAAGCTACAGCCAAATTCATACCAATTTCAATATCTTCTAGACCATTAAACTCAGGGTCCCGGCTGACGAAGCGGGTGGTGTCTGTTACTGAAAACGTCAGTACAGCACCATCGCGAGTGGTGAGCGTGAAAGAAGCATCGCCAACAGTTGTGACCTCGCCCCTAGCCTTTTCAGCATCCAGCAGGTCTGCCTCGCCAACTGCCACGCCCTTAGCCAAGAGTGTGCCATCATCCACCAATTCGGCTCCCACAACTGCAGCCATGCCGGCTTCTACTTCGGCCAAACTGAGCACAACTCCATCGCGGCTATGGAATTGGGTTTCGTCATCTACCAGAAATGTAGATTGTTCGCCATTGCGTTTGTCGATCGTGAAAGTGCTGGCATCCAGATTGACGGCGGAGATTAAACCTGCGAAACGTTTTGCGCCAGGACGCTGGCCAGTGCCGCTGGCAACCCCAGCGGCCACGAGGCTCTCTGCGGTGGCGGGGTCAACATCTGAAGGTTGGGCCTGGACGATGATGTGGATGCCGAGCTTGATGTCATCGAAACTACTCAGGCCGCCATAAAAATTGGTCTCTAGTGTTGTGACAATGCGGACGACGTGGTCATCGGCTGTGTTGAGGGTAAAGGTCTCCTCAGAAAAGCTAACAGCAATGACCTCCCCGCGTACGAGACGGCCACGAACATCACTGGGGTCAAAGTCATCGGGTGTGAGGATGACCACATCAGCAACGAGATCACCAGCATCGTTGGGCGTAGCAGAACCGGCAACCCACATGCGCAACTTCAGTTCGGCAAAGCTGGCTGGTGCGCAGTCCGGGTACTTATATTCGGTTTCGGCGTTAACAAAGACAGTATGGGTTCCGGCGCGGTTCTCAACCACAAACCAGTCATCACCCAAGTCAATGATCTGGCCAAAGCCGCGCTGTTGTCCAGGGCGATCCGGGGGGATTTCCTGTGCAAGGGCAGGGCTGCCTATGGCTAAGGCCGATACCAAGGTAAGACTTAGACTCAAAATCAATTTGCGTAACATATTGCTACCTCCAATTGAACCCAGCTTAGAGGCAGCGAGCAAAAAAAGTGCTAGGTGAGTGTAAATAGACTGTAAATCTTTGGGGAGGGGAATAAAAAAAGCCCACCGTTTCGGCGGGCTTTGCGCGCAAGCTTAGGAAAAAACTATTCTTTGCTAAGGTCCTGCACTTTGGCTTTGCCAGCGTTTGTACCAACGGATTTGATGCCGTTGTTGCGGCCACTTTCCGAGTTGTACATTTCACTGGTTCCGATAACCTGGCCGTTCCCAGCTTTGAGGTTAAAGAAATGCTTGCCGTTGCGGGCCTTTTTGCGATCAAAGCGGGCATCCATTTTGGCGTTCTTACGAACGGATGCAATACCATTCTTGCAACCAGCTTTGCTGGCATAACCTTCGCTACGCAAGATGGGTTCCCCGTTGGCTGCTTTGAGCACAAAGTAGAACTGTTTGTTCTTACCTTTGCTGATCTCGAATTCTGCGGGCATGATGATTGTCTCCTTTATTCCTTCTCAACAGATGCCAAATTGTACCACCACAAAAAAATGGGATTCAATTTGAATAATTGCAAATGACTGACGTTTTTGTTAGGTTCTTAAAACCCTAATTGGGAAAGACAACATCCTCTTTGCCCGCCAGGGTGTGCTGGATGCGCTCAATGACGATATCAAGGTGGCTGGCTCGCTCCACGAAGTTGAGGTCGTCGGTGGGGATAGTGAGCACAGGGCTAAGTTCGTAATGGCTCATCCAGTCTTCGTAGAGAGATTCGAGCAGGTTGAGATAGTCGAGGGTGATGCCGGTTTCAATGTCGCGGCCGCGCTGGCGGATACGCTCCAACAAGACTTCAACGGGGCATTTGAGGTATAGCAGAAGGTCAGGAGCAGGCAAGCCTTTGACGACGAGGTCATAGACCTGTTCGTAAGCCAGGAAATCGCGATCGCTGATGTTACCAAGCTTGTGCAGCGCTTTGGTGAAGATCTCGTAATCCTCGTAGAGACTGCGGTCGAGGATGTTGGAGCCGGGGGCATCAGCGGCGGCCTGCAACTGGTTAGAGCGATGGCCCAGATGAAAGACTTGCAAATGAAATGACCAGGCGGCCATATCCTCGTAAAAGTCGGCGAGGTAAGGGTTGTCGGTGACAGACTCGAAGCCCGTGTCCCAGCCCAGGCGCTCACCCAGGCATTGGGTCAGTGAGGTTTTACCTGCGCCGATGTTACCGGCGACGACGATCAAACGTTTTGTCATGAATAGTCGCTATCAAGAAGAGGCGCAGCGCGCTGCGCCTCTACATAGTGAATTAACTAGCACTGGCTATAGCCACAGGAATAACATTTGCGGCAGCCCTCTTCGTTGACGACGGAGGCATGGCCGCACTCAGGGCAAAGATCGCCCCGAATGCGGTTGGCGGGTTCGACTGCGCCGTTGGAAGGAACTTCATCAACCAGAGGCAATTGTTTGGTAGTGCCACCGTTGGTTGCAGCAGGGTGCTCAATGCGGTGGTCGCCTTCGGTTTCGTCCAGGTAGCGCTGCAAGACCTGGGCAACGCCATCCGGCAAGGAGCGTACTCGGTTGGCCCCAAAGCCCAGAGATGAACCGCCGCCAATACCGGCCAACTGGCGATAGAGTTCTTTGATGCGGGCGCGTGGCGCGACAGGGGAAGATAAACGCAGGACGTAGGACATCAAACGGCCAATGGCCTCAGAAACGGCAGCCGTCTCAGAACCGGCCTTGGCAGTGTTGAGAAAGATCTCAAAGGGATGTCCTCCACCATTCTCATTGATGGTGACAAAGGCTTTACCCACCGGCGTATCGATGTTGAAGGTCTTACCGACCAGCACGCCAGGGCGCGGCTTTTTGGTTTCATTCCATAAGACCATTTGGGGTTCAACGTCACCATCTTCTTTTTCTTTGGCAGTGGCGTGAGTTTCCAGAACAACTTTTTCACGTGAGCCGGTGACATAAACCGTGATGCCTTTACATTTCAAATCCCAGGCGAGTTGATAAGCCTGCCCGATCTCTTCTTCTGTCGCCCCTGCAGGGAAATTGATTGTCTTGGAGAGGCTGTTATCGACAAAGGCCTGCAGGGCAGCCTGCATACGCACGTGTTCTTCGGCACCAATATCACCCGAAACCACAAAGGTGTTGCGGATGTGCTCGGGCAGTTCGTCAATACCCTGGCATGTACCAGTTTGAATAACCTGCTCGATGATGCGCTGGCGGGTGTCTTCATCCAAGCCTGCATCCAGCAAGGCCTGTTCAAACAGAGGGCTGGTGTAGGTCAGTTGCAGATCCTGGCCATTGTCATTGACGTGGCGTATGTAAGCCAATGCAAAGACGGGTTCACAGCCATAGCCTTCGCAACCGGATACAGTGGCAATGGTGCCGGTAGGAGCGATGGTGGTTTGGGCGGCGTTACGGATGCCGTGTTTTTTGATGCCTTTGACCACGGATTTCCAATCTACTGTGGGGCGGCCATAATCACTTTCGTAGGCATTCAAGGGCTGGGGGGGCTCCCAGGTCAAACCCTTGGGGTCGTAGATGCTGCCCTCAATGGCTTCAAAGGAACCGCGCGCCTTTGATAATTTAATGCTGGTCTGCATGCAGTGGTAACGCACGAACTCCATGATCTGGGCTACGAACTCCTGGCCGTCTTCGGAGCCGTAGCGAGCGCCAACGTGATAAAGAATGTCACCCAGGCCCATTATGCCCAGGCCGATGCGACGGGCACGGTAAGCAGCTTCTTTCAACTTGGGTACCGCAGGGACGTAGGCGTTGCCCTGCACCACGTCGTCGAGGAAGCGGGTGGCTAATACGGTGCTTTCTTCCAGCAGTTCCCAATCCACTGTTCCGTCAGGGCCGAGGTGTTGGGCCAGATTAATTGAGCCCAGGCAGCAGTTCTCGTATGGGCCGAGCCACTGTTCACCGCAAGGGTTGGTGGCCTCCAGAGGATAAAGGTGCGGGACAGGATTGGAGCGATTGGCTTCGTCCAGGAAAAGGAGACCGGGCTCACCATTGTGGTGCGCCTGGGCCACGATCTTATCGAAGAGTTCGCGGGCACGCACAGTTTTGTACACGCGCGTGGGCAAGCCCTGCGCTTCGGCCTGTTCCAGCGTGCCGTCAAAGCCTTTGGAAGCGGGGTCATTGACATCAATGAAGCGTAGATCCCAATCAGCATCATCTTTGACAGCCTGCATGAAGGCATCCGTAATGCCAACCGAAATATTAAAATTGGTGATGGAGTTCTCATCGGTCTTGCAAGTGATGAACTCTTCAATATCCGGATGATCGACACGGAGCACGGCCATGTTGGCCCCGCGGCGGGTGCCGCCCTGGGCGATCTCGCCAAAGGCCTGGTCGTACACTCGTAAGAACCCTACTGGACCAGTGGCCTGACCGGCAGACGTCTTGACCAATGAACCCTGAGGACGCAAGCGGGAGAAAGAAAAGCCATTGCCGCCACCCGTCTGCTGGATGAGGGCTGCATCACGCAATGTCTCAAAAATGCCCGAAGAGGCGCGTCCCATGTCATCGCTGATGGGCAGTACGAAGCAGGCAGCTAATTGCCCAATAGGTGTGCCCGCACCCGTCCAGGTAGGAGAATTGGGGAAGAAGCGTTTCTCCCGAAGCAGATGGTAAAAATTCTCGGCAGAGGACATGACGTCTTCCTGCCATTCTTCTTCTACTTTCGCAACGTGGTAGGCCACACGCCAGAAGGTTTCCTCCAGGCTTTCGGCAGGTTGGCCATCCTCGTCCTTGCGAACATAACGACGGGAGAAAACACTATTGGCATTTTCGGTAAGTTCTACCAGAGGCAATGTTTCAGGAACAGGTGGAGTGGGCAGCAAGCGGGTTTTCTTGCTATCGGATTGAGTTGTGTTGAGCACGTTGCTCCTCCTCGGAGTGTGACGCAATCAGCGGAAAGTGTTTAGAGGATTGTCTTGGTGCAATCCGCTGATTACTAAAGCCAGTAATATGGACGATAAAACGCAGCCTATCTGACAGAGGCGCCACCAGGCTGCACGCAATAATTAGTTTTGGATGAGGCGATCTATCTCGCCGCGGATTTCCTTGAGGTCATCAAGGCCCAGATAAACTAAAGCAAAACGGATGTAGGCAATCTGGTCGAGATCTTTGAGGCCTTCCAGGACCATGTCGCCGACCACGCGTGAAGAGATCTCTTCTTTGCCCATTTGCTGCAAACGTGATTCAACTTCCCCCACGAGACGTTCGATATCAGCGGCTGAGACGGGGCGTTTTACACAGGAAAGGCGCAATCCGTTTAATAATTTCTCGCGATTAAAGGCCTCGCGGGTGCCATCCTGTTTAATAATCAGGGGCGCAGCCATGATAGGGCGCTCATAGGTACTGTAGCGTTCGTGGCACTCTTTACATTCCCGGCGACGCCGGATGCCCCCGCGGTTATCATGTGTGGTATCGATGACTTGAGAGCCTTTGGGGCTCTCGCAGATTGGACAGCGCATAAAACCTCAGATTTAGAAAAAAATCCCCCATCTGTGGGGGGTGGTACTGGAGTACCCTATACATGTGGGGGTTAAACTGGCGAATTTTAGCACATAGCGATAACTATGCGCAAGTGAATCGAGGGTAATTATTCTTAAAGTATTGGGAGTGGTTGAATTATTTAAGGTAGGGGTGGGTTTGAAACCTACCCCTACAAAATATTTTAGCCCGATGAGTTAAACAAAAAGAGTTCCCGAAGGAGGCATCGGGAACTCTGGAGACAATAGCTTGCATTCAAGTCTCCACCTGAAGAGGAACAGGATTTATTATTTGTTCACACGTTTACGGAGAAACGTGGGAATATCCAGATCTTCTGTATTTAGCGGCGCACGTGTAACTTCTGCATCCGCCATTTGATTTTGAGACGGGGCCGGAGCAGCGGACTGCAAACCCTGCTGAGCAGCAGGCTTGCGGCTGCGCAACATACGGCGGGGAGCGCTGGCAGTGTCAAATCCGGTAGCAATCACAGTTACGCGGATGTTATCACCCATTTCCGGATCGACAACAGCACCGAAGATGAGGTTGACATCTGGATGTGCAGTTTCCTTGATGATGGCGGCAGCCTGGTTGACCTCGAAGAGGGACAGGGCACTACCGCCGGTAACGTTAAAGAGAATGCCGCGGGCGCCATCAATGGTGATGTCCAGTAGGTTGCTGGTGATAGCCTGTTCGGCGGCCAAGCGGGCACGATCTTCGCCCGTAGCCTGACCGACGGCCATTAGTGCAGCCCCACCCTCTGACATAATGGTGCGGACATCGGCAAAGTCCAGATTGATCAAACCAGGAATAGTGATCAATTCGGAAATACCCTGAATACCCTGACGCAAAACGTCGTCGGCGACAGCAAAGGATTCGTTCAGGCTGGCGCGCTTATCAACAATCTGCAATAGGCGATCATTGGGGATAACAATAAGGGTATCGACTTGCTCTTTTAGTTTGCCAATGCCAGCTTCGGCAGAAGATTGGCGACGGGCACCTTCAAAAGTGAAGGGGCGTGTGACGACACCGATGGTCAATGCGCCAACTTCACGGGCAATCTGAGCAACCACCGGTGAAGCGCCTGTGCCTGTACCACCGCCAATACCGGCAGTGACAAAGACCATGTCAGAACCTTTGAGAACTTCGTAAAGTTCTTCCGCGGACTCTTCAGCAGATTTGCGGCCCATTTCAGGGTCGCCGCCAGAGCCCAGGCCGCGGGTGAGTTTGTCGCCAATACGCACACGGGTGCCAGCTTTGGATTGGACAAGGGCCTGCGCATCAGTATTTACAGCCACAAATTCAATACCCTGCAAGCCTTCATCGATCATACGGTTGACAGCATTGCAGCCACCGCCGCCAACGCCAACTACTTTAATACGTGCAAATGATTCCATCTGGTTCATTGGTTTCATATCGTTGCTCCTGGTAAATCAGCCTCCTAGAAATTCCAGAACCAGTCCTCTTAACTGATTCGGATAGTGTTTAATATAGGGGAAGTGCAAAATATGTGCCACAAAATATGAAATGCAAATCAGGGCAGGAAACGGCGGAGGATGTCACGCACTTTGCCCCAATCACCCCCATCTGCAGATACCGATGTGGATTGAGATGTCGGGCCAGATAAGACCTCATTCATCAACATAGCCCAGTTGACCAGGCCAACACTGGTGGAAAAAGCGGGAGAATGCAGCTTATCGACCATCCCGATAATTCTTTCAGGTTGGGCTACACGCACTGGCAGGTTGAGTACATCACTAGCAAGCTGACGAATACCGGGCAACTGGCTGGTGCCCCCCGTCAAAACCATACCGGCAGGCAACAGCCCGTCATAACCTGAGCGTTTGATCTCCTGGAGCACCAGGCTAAAAATCTCTTCGACACGGGCTTCAATGATGTGGGTCAATTCTGTACGACTGATCTGGACAGGGTCCTCTTCGCCAAAGACGCGCACAGGGAAGAATTCCTCTTGCTCGACCTCGCGAGAGAGGGCATGTCCATGCTGGATTTTGATCTCTTCGGCCTGAGAGAAAGGCATGCGCAGGCCATGGGCAATGTCGGAAGTGACGTGATTGCCACCCAAGGCCAACACACCGGTATGCCATACGTCGCCTTCGATGAGGATGGCTGTATCCGTTGTGCCACCACCGATGTCACACACCACGACACCCATTTCTCGCTCTGTTTCCGTCAACACTACCTCAGCGGAAGCCAGTGGGTTAAGTACGAACTGGTTAACCTCAACACCTGAAGCCGCCACACACTGGCGCAAATTATCAACCGTGGAGGCGGCGGCAGTGATGATATGGGCTTCGACTTCGAGGCGGTAGCCATGCATGCCGATGGGCATACGGATGCCGTCCTGTCCATCTACGGTGAAATCACGTTGAATAACGTGGATGACTTCACGGTTGTGGGGAATGGCAATTGCGCGAGCTGCATCCATAGCGCGCAGGACATCTTCATGGTCAACGACCTGTTGGGAAATTCCAACAACACCACGACTGTTCATAGAGGTGACGTGAGAGCCAGCCAGGCTGACTAGTGCAGAAGTGATCTCCAGGCCAGAGGTACGTTCGGCTTTGTCTATAGAGTGCGAAATAGCTTTGGCAGCAGCATTGACGTCTACTACGACGCCCTTGCGAATACCCTGGGATGGTTCGATGCCTACGCCCAGGATGCGCAAACGATGCTCACGCTCAAGACGCGCGACAAGAGTACAAACCTTTGTGGTGCCAATGTCAATGCCTACGATGATCGGTGTGCTCATTGTCTAATATTTCTTTGCCAGATTCGTGCCATTGTAAACGGCGGGAAATAGGTGTTTCCGATATCAGGGTCTAACCGCCGTTTCCTTAATAATTGGCCGCTTGAAGATCTTTATTTCAATGGTTATTGCGGCCAATTATTCGTTTGCTGGTCAACTAAATTTGCAAATGTGTTTTTATCCTTTCAATTTTGTTAGGGCGAACCTAACGATAATACGGTGCGTGGATGTATTCCACACTGACGATAGAGGGAGTAATGCCCTCTTGTTTCAATTGTTTGACCAGAGCCTCGTAAACGGCTATGCGCTGGTCCATATCTTTTGGTTCCAGGCCAAAAAAAGCCTGCCAGCCACGCGGATCGCTCCAGCCGAGGCCATAGCGAGGGTCATACACAATCTGGGTCTTGTCCGGCGCTCGGGCACTGAGTTCCACAATACCTGTAACCATCTCAGCCGAAAGTAATTGTTGCGTGAGATTATCGGCGTTAATCTCAGCCGGGGGCACATCTACAGCCTGAACCGGGATCAAGCCCTCTGCCTGGCCACGGGGCAAAAAGGCGATACCAGTTTTGTCGACCCATACGACAAATCCTTCATGCTCCCAGGCCACAACCGGTTGGCGTTCCGCCACTTCGACGACCACTTTAGCCGGGAAAGTGACATGCACCGAAGGTTCGACCAGTTCCGGGAAACCCGTCTTGACGAGGTCCAAAACCATGTGAGGATCCACGGCAAAGACTGAGGTTCCACTGAGGCCCAGTATGGCATTGATGTCGTCAGCGCTCAAGCGATTTAGACCCCGAATTTCGACCTGGCTTACATTCAGGGCTGGCGTAGTCCACAATAGGTAAACTGCCGTTCCTGCAAGGGCTACCATCAGAAATGAGACAATGCGCCAACCAATACGGAAAGCAGGCAAGGCTGGCAGACGCATCTCGGCACCCGAAGCGCTCAAAGCAAAGTCGAAGCGCCGACGAGCCTCGCGGGATGATTTTTCTTTACGACTTGAGCCACGCTTGCGGGCCATAGAAACGCCACCCGATTGGCGGGCAACCATAGGAGGCAAGGCGCGTTCTGCAAGGGACTTACGCGTAAAGCCCGTGCCTTTGCGCAATCGCTCAGAGCGACGCGAGCGCACCGAATCGGAGCGACGAGCATCCCGCTTGCGATCTTCCTTGCGTTTATTGCGACGCACGGCCATCAATTGGCCTCCCGGTGAAACTGGTGCGTCGTGGCATCACGCTGGGCTTTACGCTCTAAACCAAGCTCGACAAGGCGATCTACCAATTGTGGGCCGGAAATACCACTGGCCTCCCACAACATAGGATACATGCTGATCTGGGTAAAACCCGGCATAGTATTGATCTCATTGAGATAAATGCGGTCTGTGCCCTTTTCCAGGAAGAAATCAACACGCGCCAGACCAGCCAGATCAAGGGCCTTAAAGGCATCAACAGCATAGCCACGCATCTGCTCTGCAAGCTCATCGGGGATGTCTGCAGGGATGACCGTTTGCGAGCGGTCATCGTGATACTTGGCATCGTAAGAATAGAACTCAGCCCCAGGCAAGACCTCGCCACATACAGAGGCTTCAGGCTGATCATTGCCCAGGACACTGATCTCAATCTCGCGTACATCCAGGCCTTTCTGGACAACTACACGGCGATCGTACTGAGCAGCATCCATGAGACCTTCAAGGAGGTCAGAGCGCGATTTGACTTTGCTGATACCGACCGAGGAACCCAGGTTAGCGGGCTTGATGAATAGCGGATAATCACCGATGGTTTCAGCTTTATCGAGGGCTGCATCCATGTCCGCTTCCAACTCACTGCGCAGGAGAAGAACTGTATCAACCACGGGGATGTTGTTGGCTTTCATAATGTCGGCAAAAACAGCTTTATCCATAGCAACAGCAGAGCCAACCACCCCACAGCCCACGTAAGCAACATCAGCCATTTCAAACAAGCCCTGCAAAGTACCATCTTCGCCAAAGGTACCGTGCAGCACTGGGAAAAGAACATCTAATTTTGATAGTAGACCGATTACTTCGCCGTGCGTGCCATGCTGGGTACGCATGAGACGGTATAGGCCATCACGCGTCGGGGTAGGCAATAAGGAAACAATATCGATCTGGCCCAAATCATCCGGCGAAAAATCGGTGTTTGCCTGGTCAGCCTCCAGCATGGCCTGATGTACATTGGGGCCGGAGAGCCATTCACCCTGGCGAGTAATACCGATTTGAGTGATTTCATACTTCTGCGGGTCCAATTGATCGAGGACAAAGCGCGCAGACATAAGAGAAACAGAATGTTCTCCTGAACGTCCTCCAAACAAAACGCCGATACTAATTTTTTCAGCCATTACTCTATGTCAAAACCTCTAAACCTAATTCCACTCGCCAAGCAATTCGATTTCCAGTTCCAATTCAACGCCAAATTGTTTACTTACTTCTTCTCGAGCCTTGTCGAGCAACGAGCGCACATCGGCAGCCTTTGCAGCACCGTTGTTAGTAAAAAAATTGCCGTGCAACTGGCTAATCTGCGCATCACCCACTCGCAAGCCTTTGAGGCCAACAACATCTATCAGCCGGCCCGCATAATCCTCAGGGGGGTTCTTGAACATGGACCCCATGCTGGCTCCTGGTGGTTGTGTGCGGCGGCGATGCTCCAGGAATTCGTTCATTGCATTTTCTATTTTTTCCGGCTCACTGTGCTCAAGTAACAGTTCAGCAGCCAGAACGACTGTTTTTGAATGTTCGCGTTTCAAGACACTACTACGATAGGCAAAGTCTAGATCGTTCAGCTTCCAGGTCTGCCTCCCATCCTGGGGATGCAAGATTTCGGCCATTTGCAAGTTGCCGGCCATATCACCACCATGCGCACCTGCATTACCGAAAACAGCCCCACCCACCGTTCCGGGGATACCAGCAGCCCATTCCAGACCCGATAAGCCCTTCTGAGCAGCCTGGCGGGCCAAGGCCCCGAAGTTAACGCCAGATTCGGCATGTACTGAAGGCGGGTCATTGTGCTCTTTAAAACGCACAGCCCTGGCACGATTGTGGATGACGACCTCACGTACGCCTGCATCGCTAATCAATATATTGGAGCCTCCCCCCAAAATGACGTAGGGCAAGTCCAGCTCCCAAAGTTGGGAGACAACTCCGGCCAATTCAGTGGATGAGCGTACCTCCACAAAATAATCGGCCATGCCACCAATACGCGCAGAAGTCAGGCGGGCTAGAGGCGCGGAAAGCTGCAAACGGTCCCCGAAAGCAGCACGTAGAACTTCGTGCGAGATTGTGGGCGACATGGTGGATAACACGGATGACTAAATCTTCTTAACGCGGTCCATGATGCGGTTGACAACATCGGACGAGACGTCGTCTAAGTCCGTATGTTTCGCCGGGGTCTTGTTCGTGTCGGATTTGCGCTTGCGCGGTTTACGTTTTTCTAGGCGTAACTGCTCCAACAATAAGGTGTCGGCTTCGTATTTACGCTTTTTGGGTTCAGGCATGGGCTGTCTCCTTCGCTCTCAGAACGTCCAATGCCTGCGGGTTTATGGCAACGGCGTCTCCTGCCGAGAAGACGATAACAACGTCGCCTGTGTCAACCTGGTGGGTAAGCAGGTCAACAGCGTCTTGTAATGTGGGGGTGTGGTGGATCTGTTTGTGCCGGATACTGCTCAAAACTGCCTGGAAATCAAAGCCCTGGGGCTGGCGCTCGCGGGCTGCATAGATATCGGTAACCACCAACCTATCAGCCACATCGAATGCCTCGGTGAATTCTGCCAAAAGGGTTTGGGTGCGGGAGTAAGTGTGGGGCTGCCAAACGGCCCAAATGCGCTGTTCAGGGTAACGGTCACGGGCTGCGCTGAGAGTGGTCTGGATCTCGGTCGGGTGGTGGCCGTAATCATCAATGAAGGTGATACCATGAACCTCGCCTGCAATCTGGAAGCGTCGCCCTGCACCACGAAAGGTGGCCAGGGCAAAAGCAGCCTCAGGAACATTGAGGTCACGCAAATCGGCGACGGCGAGGGCTGCCAGAGCGTTGAGGACGTTATGACGCCCGGGTATCTCCAGAGTGACGTATGCTAACTGGCTTTCGCCTTTGTATACGTAGAATGAATAACCACTGCCAGGATGCGAGCGTAGATCGCGTGCCTGATAATCATCCTCCGGCCCCAGGCCATAAGTCAACTTATGAATACCCTTTCCGTCAGCGTAACGCAGCAAGTCTTTAGCGCCATCATCATCAGCGGCAACCAATAAAGTACCGCCCGTTTCAATACCATCAACAAAGCCCTGAAAAGCTTCAACAAAACTCGCTTCCGTTGGAAACATGTCAGGGTGATCGTGTTCAACATTGGTGACGATTGCGATGCGAGGGGCAAGGCCGTGGAACATGTAGTCATATTCATCGGCCTCTATGACAAATAAGTGGCCGTTGCCAGCCGCAGCGTTGACACCAAGGTTTTCAACATCACCGCCCACAATGAAGCCTGGCTGCTGGTTAAGAGCAGTAAGCATCCAGGCCAGCATCGAAGTTGTAGTCGTCTTCCCATGTGAACCGGCTACAGCAATGGTGAAAGTATCTTCAAGAAACCCTGGAAGATACTCTGAGCGCTTGAGGACAGGGATACCAGCTTCACGAGCGGCAACAACCTCAACGTTGTCATCGGGGACAGCAGAAGAGCGCACAACGGTCTTGGCATCCTCAACCTGCTGGGCAAGGTGGCCTTCATAAACCACTGCACCCGCTTTTTGCAGCTCAATCGCCTGAGGAGAAAGTTCCCGGTCTGAACCGCTAACAGTCATGCCGCGTTCAAGTAATACTCGGGCAATGGCCGATATACCTGTGCCACCAATACCGATAAAATGCACATCGGCCATTAGATAAACACCGCTACGATGAATACGGCCAAGATTGCCAAAATTACGTACAGGGGTGTGCCAGCCATCCAATCGGGTGGCAAAGGGAAGGTTACAAGGAAGGGATCCTCAGCCAATGGAGCAATGATGAATTCCAATTCAGGGAAGTAATTGGCCCTGGCTAAGAACGACCATATGGAACCAACGACCAGATAAGCGTTGACTCCCCCAAATATGGCACCCAACACAGCTTCGGTAAGGCGCTCACGCGTAGTTTTTTGGGCAATAAAGCCAAAACGCGGAGATTGGTAGCCAAAGAATGCCATCAGGATAATGACAGCAGACAGGAACCAAAAGCTGTTCTCGGCACCGGACTGTGTGGAGGGGTCAAACAAACCATCGATGAATCCCCTAAAAATATCGATGATGAACAAGGACAAGACACCACTAAAGGTCACGAGCACTTCTTTGGCCCAGCCGCGCATAATGCCAATGAGGCCGAAGAGAGTGATAAACAACCAGAAGATTACGGAAATGCTAATCATATTGGGACCTAGACAGCGACCATCTCCTTGAGGACGGAAGCGATGTTGTGGGCGGCATCGGGTACAGCTAAATCGCGCATAGCAGCGGACATTTGACGAAGCCGTACTTGATCCTGAATCAATTCAAGGACCAGTGATTGCAACTCTGTGGTCAAATTCTCGTCGCGCAGCATCAGGGCGGCATCGTTTTCAACCAGATACTCAGCGTTGATGCGCTGATAACGCCAGGCATAGGGATAAGGCACTAATACGGCTGGCAGACCAAAAAGGGGAAACTCACCTAACGTAGAGGCACCGGCACGTGAGACAACCAGATCAGCGGCGGCCATAGTTGCGCCCATTTCTTCGTGAAGGTAAGGGTAGGCTCGGTACCGGTCGGCCAATTCCTTAGGCAAGGTATCGGCAGCCTTCTCTACTTCGGGCCAGGTCAAGGTTCCACTGATGTGGATAATCTGCATTTCTGCCAATAAGGTCTCTAATGATGCCATGACTGCACGATTGATCGAACGAGCACCCTTGCTGCCACCAAAAACCAGTAAAGTGGGCAAATCGCTGGAGAGCTTAAACGCGCTCAAAGCTTGATCTTTATCGCTTTGGGTGAGTTCAGCACGTGTTGGGTATCCAGTCACAGTCAATTTGTTCACTTGCTTTTCAAAATATTGCACAGCCGTTTTGGTGGTCACTGCAATGCGGTCGGCAAAACGCGAAACCAGTTTGAGGGCCAACCCTGGCTCGATGTCCGGGACGTAGACCAGTGTAGGCAACTTGCGGCCAGCCAGACCAGCCGGAACAGCTACAAAACCGCCTGTGAAGAACAAAGCATCGGGCTTGAACTCGAGAATGATGCGGCGTGCCCCAAAATAACCTTGCAACAGCTTCAAGAGGTTGCCGGGTAAGGCGCGCAGGCCTACGCCGTGTAAACCGGCGGCAGGGACAGTGGTAAAGGGGATAGCAGCGCGGGCCACTAATTCAGCCTCCATGCCGCCTTCGCCTCCTAACCACAATACCTCAACCTCCTCGCCGGGAGCTTGCCCTGCGTGCAGGGCTTGCAGCACG
>JABFGG010000012.1 GCA_013112575.1 Chloroflexota bacterium
GATTTTGTACAGCACCGGACATACGTGCCCGGCGACGACGTGCGTTACGTGGATTGGAAAGCTTCGGCCCGGCAGGAACACATCTTCGTCAAGCAGGGCGAACTGCCCAAGGATGCGGCTGTGCATTTGCTTTTGGACTGCAGCGCATCGATGGCCTGGGGCGAACCTCCTAAACGCCTCGGCCAAATTGCGCTGGCTGCTGCCTTAGGCTATATGGCATTGGCAGGTGGCGACCGCTTGTGGATCTACCCCTTCGGGTCTGGCGCAAATAACTCCCTGGGACCGATCAGTGGCAAGAGCCGCATACCGGAATTGTTGAATTACCTGCGCAGCCTGAATTTCGGCAGTGTGGCAGATATGGGCAATGCCCTCTCAAGCTTTAAGGCCCAGCGTCCTAACGGCGGCCTGACCTTTGTGTTGTCCGACCTGCTGGCAATCAAAGACCTGGGGGATTTCCTCAGCCTTTTCCCACCACCTGCCTGGGATATGGTGGTGCTGCACATGTTGCACAGTCAGGAATTGCGACCCGAAGCGCTTGGCGATGTGCGTATGGTGGATAGCGAAACAAGCGCTATTGGTAATTTTAATGTGGATGCCAAAGCGCTCGAGGCTTATTCAACGCGTTTAGATAGCTGGATGGATAAGGTTTCCTTGCAATGTGTGCAGAGTAAGGCCTTTTATACACTGGTAGAAGCGGATAGTTCGCTTGAAGATGACATATTGCCGCACTTACGCACACGGGGATTGGTGCAGTCCGCGTGACCTTCTTGAATCCAGTGGGCCTTCTGGGCCTGTTGGCTTTACCTGTCATCGTATTTTTCCATTTACGGCGTGAGCGCGCTCGTCAAATACTGGTATCCAGCCTGGATCTGTGGTCATTTCTGGAAACGAAACACACCGGGACACGGGCGCGATATTTACCTTTGACCTGGTTGTTGCTGGTGCATTTGTTAGTCGCTGGATTGTTAAGTCTGGCTTTCTCTCAGCCCCAGCTTGAGTTGCCAATTTTCTCTGGTGGGCAACGCCATCTCATCGTACTCCTCGATACTTCCAGTAGTATGTTGGCCTTTGATCTTAGCCCTACGCGCTTTGATGCTGCCAGGGACGATGTGCGCGCTTTGCTGAGCAGTTCGGATGCTGCCGATATGATTACAGTGATTACCTTTGGGGTGCGTGCTGAAGCGCTGGGTGACAGTCGGCAGCTTGATCTTGCATCTATTGTGGATGAGCTTGATGAGCTGCAGGCGGGTGGCGTTGGGAATCGCCTGACGGAAGCCCTGGCCCTGGCTGCGGGGCATGCCAGCCCTGACCTGCCGGTAGACCTGCGTATTTTCACAGATGGGGCTTTCCCCCGTCCAACTATTGATGGCTATCCCTATGTCCCTCAATGGGAAAGCTATGGCAGCGAGTCGAGCAACCGGGCGGTTATTGATGTAGAGGTCGAGGTTATCGGTGAAAATCGTTTGCAGGTTTATGCCAGTGTAGCAAATTATGGTGGGCAGGCCGTGCAGGCTGAGATGACCCTATTTGCAGATGGTGAGGAGATCGATACAACTGCTTTACAACTGCCCCCTGATGCGACTACCTATCACATATGGGACCTGACCGGCCAACCTGAAAATCTCGAAGTGCGGCTATCAAGCACAGATACATTGCCAGCCGATGACTACGCGTATTACAGCGTGTCACGTAGTAATGCCGTTAATGTGGCGCTGGTTAGCAATTCGCCAGAGCCCTTAGCTAGAGCTATCCAGGCCGCGGGTAGCGCAAACGTGCTGCGCTTTAATTCACCCAACTTTGAAACTGCATTGGATGTGGATCTTTATGTCTTCCGGGGCTGGTTGCCCAATGAATTTCCAGCCGGCAATGTGCTGATATTTGACCCTCCCTTAGAGAATACCTTGCTGCCTGTCGAAAATTTGCAGGACCTTGTGGATTTGCCACTGCTGGAAGCAAACAGGCTTCTCAATGGTGTCGACTTTGCGGGTGTACGATGGGGGCAGGCGGCCACTTTTCGGGATGATTTTGCTGCTTTCGATAGTCTGGTTACTGCTGGAGAAATACCCATATTGTTGCGTGGAGAACTTGAGGATACACAGCTTGTCGTTTTCACCCCAGTGCTGGAAGACGGCAACTTCACGCGCCATCCGGCTTTTCCCGTCTTGATCTCAAATGTAGTGCAGAGCGTACGCGGCAGCAGCTTGCCATCCAGTTTGTTGGCAGGACAAAGTTTTGCCCTGCCACCTGATGAAGGCTTCCCCCTGGTGAGCGTGAAAGATCCTACAGGAGAAATACAGCAGTTATTCAGCCCGCGTATCTCAGGTGATTTTGAAAACACTTCATTGCCCGGTTTCTATCGAGTTGAAAGCGTTGCGCAGAGTGGGGAGATATTCGTGGATTTTGTAGGCGCCAATGCCGGGGAACTATCTGAATCTGACCTGTCGCAAGGAGACTGGTTGGCAGAGTTTGAAGCTGTGGATGTCAATTCTGAACCTACCACTCCCAGCCTTGACCTCACTCCCTGGTTGCTCCTGGTTGTTTTCCTGTTCCTGGCCGTGGAAGGATGGCTGGCGTGGCGCTAGGCATTGGGCAGCCGATATTTTGGGGATTGTTGCTGGTCAGTCTGGCAGGTTTAGCCTTGCTGGCCTGGCGCTTTGGTATGCGCTGGTGGCCTGCTTGGCCGATCCGGTTTGCCCTGATTTTATTGGTGCTATTAGCTGCTTTCACTCCCCGGTCTGAGCGAGAATCAGGCAACCTTTCCTCAGCGCAAATATTGATTGTCGATCAATCGGACAGCATTGCAGCCAGTGAACGCGAGAGTATCCAGGCCCAGGCGCGTGTGTGGGCTACACAGCGCGACAATCGTTATGTGGTGGCGTACGGCGCTGAGGCCAGCACCTTGGATGCCCCAGGAGCTGCCTGGCCACAAATAGATGGTTCGGCCAGTGACTTGATAGCTGCCCTGAGCCTGGCTGCCCAGTTAAGCAATGCGCCGGCTGACTTCATCCTTGCCACTGATGGCCTCGTCATCGACGAAAATAAGCTTAGTGAAGCTGTCGCCAGCTATGTGGGACAAGGTTATCGCTTTAATTACCTGCCGCTGGAAGCGGTTTTCCACCAGAACGACCTCTACTTGGAAACGATGAGAGTACCGACCAGTCTGTGGGCTGGGACCACATTTGCGGCAGTATTGCCTGTATATGCGCCGGTTGCCGGACAGGCAGAAGTGCAATTACTTGTCGATGGGCAAGTAGCTCAAAGCGAAAGCTTACAGCTCAATCCCGGCGAGAACATGCTTGTATATCCTGTGACGGCAACCAGGGAGGGTGTGATCACCCTCGAGGCCACAGTGAATTGGCAGGGTGATGCCCGCCCAGAAAATAACCAGAGCGCGGCTTCAGTTGAGGTCTTCCCCCCGCCGCGTGTCCTGATGGTCACCAATGACGTGGAAGGCAGCACGCGCTTCCGTATCGCCCTGGCCGATAATGGCGTGCAGATGAGTATTTCTGCGCCGGATTTGTTGCCGACAAACCTAGAGTTGTTAGAGCCTTATCAAGTGATCATATTGCATAACTTATTGGCGGAACAACTCAGCCCCGAGCGAGTGAAAACCCTCGAAATCTTCGCGGCTCAACATGGTGGTGGCGTGATTTTCTTGGGTGGACGTAACGCGTATACATTAGGTGGTTATCAAGGCACGCCTATTGAGCAGTTGTTGCCCGTCAAGTTGGAAGCTCCTCCCCGCCAGGAGCGCCCTCCTGTGACTTTTGTGCTGGTCTTGGATAAATCGGGAAGTATGGCACGATCTGATTTTTCGGATGTTCTACCGATTGATCTTGCACGTGAAGCTGCGCTGCGCTCTATAGAAGCACTGCAGCCGCAGGATTATTTGGGTGTGTTGACCTATTCAAGCGACTCTGTTTGGAATGTTGATGTTCGACAATTAGGGGACGGGCTTTCTCTGCGATTGGCTCAAGATGCTGTTGGACAGGTGCAGGCTGGTGGCGGCACTAATATGTATAGGGCACTGACCACCGCTTTGGAAACGTTGAGGCCGTTAAATACTACAGATACCCGTCACATTCTTCTTTTCTCTGACGGGCAGAGTTCAGATGGTTCTCCAGACGAATTTTTGGTTTTAGCTGAAGATGCCCGTAACCAAGATATCAGTATCTCAACAATTTCTTTAGGCTCAGGAACTAACGTAAATTTGCTGAAACAGATTGCTGAGGTTGGTAAGGGGCGTTTCTTTGAGGTGCTTGATCCCACAGACCTGCCGCGCATTCTGGTTGCAGAGAGCCAGGCGGCACGCGGTGATAATGTACAGCCTGGTGTGACTGGCTTGCTGGCAGGTGAAGAACGCCATCCTGTTTTGGGTGGTTTCAGCCAGGCAGAATTCCCTGCCCTCGCTGGTTATGTGGCCCTATCCAGCAAGGCAGAGGAAGGCTCTGAAGACATCCTGTTGAGCGCCAATTTTGGTGATCCCATCCTCTCGGCCTGGCAGTATGGTTTGGGGCGTGTTGTGGCCTGGACCTCTGACCTGGGTGAGGAGTGGGGCGATAATTGGAGTAACTGGGCCCGCCAGGGAGAGTTTTGGGCACAGATGGTTCGTTTTGCCTTGCCAGACCCGTCACTGCGCGAGGCGCAGATAGCTTTCTCTGAACATGCCAGTACTTTGCAGGTTGATGTGAACATCCGCAATGCTGCCGGTGTGCCCACTAATTTCCTCGAGCTTGAATTCGTTTATGTAGATGCAGAGGGGCAACAGCTCAACTACCGTGTCCCCCAAACGTCACCCGGGGCATACCAGTTGCAAATTCCGCGCCCGCCGATTGGTGCTTATCGTGGCCTGATCCGTTATGAACAGGATGAACTTCCTGAAGAGATCCCCGCACCTTTTATCATCCCTTACCCTGAAGAATGGCAGCCAATGGACTCCCAGCAGGGACTCGTCAACCTGGAAAGCTGGACAAGTCTGGGAGATGGTGGACTGACCTCTTTGCAGGATGAAAATGTTGAGGTTGCCCCGCCAGTTGAATTACAGAATAACGATACAATCAGGTGGCTTTTACTTTTGCTGGTGCTGCTGTGGCCGCTTGAGATTGCCCTGCGCCGCCGTTGGATGCCCTGGCAGGTGACAGAAGTCTAAGTTAGCATGGACGAACATTACGGAGAAATGAATGGTAGACACTGAACCTCGCGCCATCACCGCAGAACAATTCCGCCGTGCGGCCAATCTTATGGAGCACCAGTTGGAGCGCGTCATCGTGGGCCAGGAAAGCCTCGTGCATGACGTCATGGTGACCTTATTGGCAGGTGGCAATGCCTTACTGGAAGGTGTGCCCGGTTTGGGGAAAACATTGCTGGTGCGCACTTTGGCCGAGATCCTGGATGGTAGTTTCAGCCGTGTGCAATTTACGCCGGACCTGATGCCTGCCGACATTATCGGAACGATGATCATTAGCGAAGATGCCAGCGGCCAGCGCGGTTTTCGTTTTGAAGCCGGGCCTATATTTGCTAATCTGGTGCTGGCTGACGAGATCAATCGCGCCGCTCCGCGTACCCAATCCGCTTTACTTGAAGCTATGCAAGAAGGCACCGTGACTGTATCCGGCGAGACGTATGCTTTACCGCGCCCTTTCTTCGTATTGGCCACTCAGAACCCAATTGAGATGGAGGGCACTTATCCGCTTCCCGAAGCGCAGATCGACCGTTTCCTCTATAAACTCCAGGTGCCGTACCCTGATGAAGAGCAACTGGTTGAGATTGCTCGAAGGACTACAGGCGTGGATGTGCCACACGCTGATGTGGTGGCCAAGGATGCCGCCCTGGTGGCCATGCAGCATTTAGCGAAACAAGTGCCGGTGGCGGATGGCGTCTATCGTTATGCTGCACGCCTGGTGGGTGCTACTCATCCTGATAATGGAGCCATTGCGGTCATCACACGCAACCTGCGAGTGGGGGCCAGCCCGCGCGGTTTGCAGGCCATGATCTCTGCGGCCAAAGTGGAAGCTTTACTGGATGGCCGTAAAGCTGTGGCAATTGATGACATTCGTAACGTGATCTATCCGGCTCTGCGTCATCGCCTTATCCTCAACTTTGAAGCTCAGGCAGAGGGAGTGGCCCCCGACTCTATTCTCGACGAGATTGTGCGCTCGGTGCCTGTACCCAGCTAGTTTAAGGACGGCAACAGATTGACGTTTTGCTAATAGTGTCTATATAATAATTTGGACATACTTTAGATCAAGAAAAGGGGTCAGGAACGAGGTGTATACACAAGAACCAGTTGATAAAAAACAATTTACAGAGAAATTCAACCAGTCATATAGCCAGTTTGCCAAAGCATACGATGTGGTTGTCAAAGTGTTTCCGGTTTGGCGCAGGTGGATCAGGCAGGTTTTGCCGCACATTGTCGGCCCTGAGGTGCTGGAAATCTCCTTTGGCACCGGTTACTTGCTTACACAATATGCCAACGACTATCGCACCAGTGGCATCGATTACAACTGGGAGTTGATCTGCACAACGAAAAAGAATCTTCAAAGCTCAAATGTAAAGGCGACAATTCAGCAAGCAAATGTTGAGTTTCTGCCCTATGCTTCGGGTACATTCGATACCGTTGTTAACACGATGGCCTTTTCTGGTTATCCAGATGGGCAGCGGGCAATGGCAGAGATCTGCAGGGTCATCAAGCCTTCAGGTAGACTCGTGATGGTGGATATTGACTATCCTGATAATCAGAACTGGCTGGGAATGAACCTGGCGCGCATGTGGGCCAGCAGCGGAGACATCCTTCGTGATATGGGAAAGCTATTTGACCAATCAGGCCTTAGTTATGAAGATAAGGAGGTCGGCGGTTTTGGCAGTGTCCATTTATATGTGGCTACAAAATCAGCCTGAAATGCCTAATTACTGGTTATCTCATCTCCAAATAGAACCTGAATAGCTGCTTCAATGGCCGGGTTCGTCCCGGGATCATTGGGATCCAGAGGTACGTCTGGGATCAAGCCGCCTTGTTCCGTGGGGAAGGCCGTGCCCGGAACCCACCAGCGCGCGGCTGTGATGTGGAGGCTGGAGCCATCCTGTAGATCAAAAATGAATTGCACGCTGTCCTTGCCAAAGGTGGGCGCACCCAGGAGTTGGGCGCGCTGGTTGGCCTGCAAAGCTCCGGCAATGATCTCGGCGGCGCTGGCCGTGCCGTGGTTGACCAGTACGAGCATAGGGTAAGCACTTAGAGTACCGCTGCCATTAACTTCATATTGCGTGATGTCCTCCCCGCGATATTGCTGTTCCATAACGATGCCATTATCCAGGAACAGGCGCGCAACGTCCACGCCCGGCTCCAGTAAGCCCCCGCCGTTGTCGCGTAAATCCAGCACGAATTTGGTGGCGCCCTGGCTAAGTAGATCATCGAAGGCCTTTTGCACTTCATCCGGCGTGCTGGCTGCGATGATGTTGATTTCAACGACTCCCAGGCGTGTTTCCTGTGGCGCGATGTGCCAGGTCACCGAAGGCAGAGGGATACTTACCCGCCGGATGTTGAATTCCAATTGCTCTTCACCGCGAATTACCAATATGCGCACACGTTCGCCCTCTGGCCCACGGATGAGAGCAGTGACTTCATTTTCTGGCATTTCTATGGGGATCGGTGTGTCATCCACCTGGATCAAACGGTCGGCATCCGCAATGCCGGCTTCGCGTGCCGGACTGTCGGGAAATGGATAGAGTAGGATAGCATTGCCCTCATCACGCACAAAGCGCACCCCAATCCCGCCAAAAGCGCCTTGCAAAGCATCTGTTTCGATCTCATGCTGGGGTGGTTCCACAAAACGTGTGTTTGGGTCATTAAATTCTGCTAAGAGGCCGCGGATCATACCGTATTCCAACGTAGGGTCTTCAGGGACAGGGTCGTAGGCATGATTTTGAACCAAATCGTAGACTTCCGCCAGCACAGGAAATTCTAGTTCTGGCGGGTTGAGATAACCATGCACCATGTAGCCAGCCATGAAAGCCAGCACGATATTTACCAGCACCAGGAATAATTGTAAGGTCAGGCGTTTGTAACTCATTGGTTCACCAACACTTTGTAGAATGAGCGAAGTCTAACATGGGTACAATATCTTCACCTTTGAACTATAGACACACTTATCCGTGGAGGATATATGCGCATTGCTGTGATGAGCGACACTCACGATAATATCTGGAAATTGGAAGCTGCCATGCCACATTTGGCCGCGGCAGATGTAGTGCTGCATTGTGGTGATCTCTGTGCTCCATTCATCGCTGTCAAGTTGGGCGAAGGTATTGGAGAGAAAAAGGCCCACGTGGTTTATGGAAACAACGACGGAGACCCACGGCTGTTGCTGCTGAAGGCCCAGGAACAGGGCAATGTGGAAATCCACGGGCAATTTGCAGAATTGGATTTCGAGGGCTTCAAGGTCGCCATGAACCATTATCCTGAGATCGCACGACCTATAGCGATGTCAGGCCAGTATGACCTGGTGTGCTACGGGCATGACCACACGGCGCATGAAGAAATGCTAGGCGACACCTTGCTACTCAACCCCGGAGAAGTGATGGGTATGAAAGGCCGCAGTAGTATCGCGATTGTGGATGCGGCAACCAAAGATGTTGAGTGGGTGGATTTGTAAGCGCTGATTAAAAATGTAGGGGCGCACCGCGGTGCGCCCACTGTACGAAATTTGTAGTTAGCATCTTTTACCGCGACACCGCCATCTTGACCACTTTGCCTTCTTTGTTCAAAGTGATGCGCGCATAACGTGGGTGGCGGGTGCCCTCTCCCGGAATGTGCTTGCTCAGCGTTACCAGGCGGCGTTGTGGGTGCCCCTCAGGATGGGACTTAGCGCCTAGCTGGGTTGTGGGGCATTCATGCCCGTCACACTCCACGTGTTCTTGCGTGTAGCTGACGGCAGCATTCTCCATGCCGGGCAAATAGCTCTTCACGATTTTCTTGACACTATATAAAACTTCATTGGGTACGGGCATCCCTTCTGGGCCGTCGCTGCGGTCACATATGGTTTTTACACTGGGAGCTTGCTGGCTGCGCTGGATGCTCTTGGAGCCTTTGCCATTGGGTAGTGGTTGTGCCAGTGGGTCGCCATAGAGAATGAACGAGATAAGCGTCTTCTGGTCTTCGCCATCCAGATAGCCCTGGCGGCGGTGCATCTGCCTCGCCAGGTAGATCTTGGCGCGGCGTAGAGCTTCCCCGGTGGTATGCCCATCCTGCAAGTATTTCCAGAAGGCTTGGCCTAAGAGATCTGCGGCGATTAATGGGGTAGCAATCGATCCGTAAGAAGTCATGGTCGAACCGATCACGGCCTGGCTGCCCGATGCCAGGAACTTGAGTGCCAGGGCAGAGTCCACTGTTTTATTGTGGATGTGAGCGCCATAACAAGCTTCGGAGAAAACTACCTGGGGAGCGCGGCCACTGTTCTTTACATCTTTGGGGCTAAGGGCTACCGGGTAGTCGGGCCCACTTGGTGTCTCGATAGGGTCACGCTGCCCATACCACTCAGCGGTATCGATCAGGCCATGCAGGTTGTAATAACTCAGGTCAACCGGGCGCTGGCTGTCTTTGGGTAAGCGACCTGTCTGGCTGGGCGGTGACACTACCAGTTCCGCTGGTTCACCGATAGGCCGGAACACAGAGTTGGAAGCTCGTCGCCAGATCTCGGCAGTGTAGCCAAAGCTAGCTTTGAAACGCCGGCGCAATAAGATATCCAGAATGCGCTGCCATAGACTTCTGGCTCCCACGCGCGGTTCATTGGCTTTCTGGCGCTGACGAGTGATGAGGTGCAGATTGTGCAGTAGCACCTTAGGATCACTCTTCCCGCCACCGGGTAAGCGCCCGATGGGCCAGTGGGGGATGAAGTAGTTGTCATCTGTAGTGGCATAAGGGTTGTCTGAGGGCACATCGTTGTCATCATCGTCAACTGGGTTAGGCAGGTTGTGGAAAGGTACAACTTGCGGTCCGCCCACGATCAACATGGCCCCGATCATTTCGCCGCGAGCGCGTAAGGCTTCATCCAGGTCGGCAATGCTGTGCTTGATCGACCAGGGATCGGTGTGCTTGGCGGGTTCAAAGCCATATTTCCAGATATTTTCCGGGTCATCGGCATAGAACAGCATGGCTCCCCAATGTTGCCATTTCTGTGTTTCGCTCACCACTTTGAGCAAGGCTTCTTCGATGGGGGGCACATTCTCAAGGCCATATTGTGCTTCCAGGCCTTGTTGGGTAGTGACCAGCACGTAAACTGGGAAACGCCCATCCGCCTTGGAAGAGCCGCCCGGTTCCTTGATACGTTCGGCGACCCTGTCCAACTCTGCCTGCACGTTAAGCAGGGTTTCCTGAACCTCCTTGCTCAGAGGCTTTCGTTCTTTTTTAGGAACTGTAGGCAGGTCTTGTTCAGGTGTAGCATCTTCATCTACTACCGCACTCTTTTCTTGTGAATAAACTTCTAAAGTCTCAATGGCTTCTTCAGCAAGTGCGTCTTGCTGGACTGACTTAGCCTCATTGTCTTCCAAAGCTCCCTCCGCCAACCGGTTCCAGCCCAGGGCTGCCGTCACTGCTGCGGGGATGGGAATATCGAGCCACACTTTCATTTCCTGAGGCCACATTTTTGTAAAACGGTGCTGTGCACCCCACAGCCGCTTGACGACCTGTCCGCCAACATCGTGGGCGGCACATTGATGCAACAAGGCTACGGCGTCGTCTTCTTCCCCGCTGTCCATCAGCAAGTCTGCCAAGATCAACGTCACAGCCAAGGCATCTGGCCAGCGTTGGCTGTAAAGTTCTGCCAGTTTGCGCACCGCCATCCAGTCGTAGTGTTTGGAGGCGAGCAGTAAGTGGGTGACGGCTGGTAAAGGTGTCGGTGGGTCGGCCAGGAGAGCATTCTGTACAAGGGTCTCGGCTTTGCGAACATCCTCTTTTTGAAGCTCCTCACGGGCTTTGGCTAGCAGGTAGCCCCATTCAGGTACGTCACCGACGCTCAAAACTTCCCCTCCCAGGGCCACCACGCTGGCCCGCGCTGTTTCGGCGCTTGAGTACTTGTGTTGTTCGCTGGCGCGGGTCAGTTCTTCCTGTGCCTCCTGAAATTCAGGATCACTGTTGACCAGCTTCTTCAGGGTGGACAGGGCGGATTCATTATGCCCGTCAGCTAGTAATGCCCTGGCGTGGAGGAAATCCACCTGCATGTCGCCTGGATAGGTATTTAGCCACACAGCGCTTACTCGCCGGGCAAACTTGTTCTCACTGCTGCGTAGGGCTGTATCCAGCAGGGCGATGATGTCTTCGCGTCTGATGGCGTTATTGGTCTCGTCGTGGGTGTTGTGAGAGTTATTCATGCCTGAATAGCTACCTCGTTGGTATTTGTGGGATGTACCAGGTTGAGCGCGACGACCGCGGCCAACTGGCGCTGGACATTGACGTCATCCGGAGCCAGACCTGCGGCGTGACGCAGCATAGTTTCGGCCCCTTCGTAGTCTTTGCTGTCTTTGAGTATTTGTGCTGATTCCCAGTAAGCTCGCGGGTCCTGTGGCGCTAGTGCAATTGCCTGCTGGAAATGTTCTAACGCTTGTGGGTATTGGCGGCGTAATTTGTAAGCACAAGCCAACTCCACGTGTGGCTCGGCGGTATTCGGATTGAGGTTGATGGCTTCGCCCAGGTGTTCAATAGCCTGGTCGAGTTGCCCGGCATCTTCCAGCAGGCGACCCAGGTGGTGGCGCAATTCGGCCTGTTTTTCGCCAGATAATTCCATGCTATGGCGCACAGCCTGTTGAGCGGCCTGTACGGCGTCCTGTGTGCGTCCTGCATTTTCCAGGGCCAATGAAAGGTTTATAAGGATCTCTGGCTCGTTGGGGGCTTCGAGGGCCAGTTCTTTGAGCAAGGTCAGGCTAGCCTGTATATCTCCGTTCTGCTCCAGTAGTTGGGCGCGGGCCAATTGCAAGGGCAGGGTATCGTTTGAGCTGTTGACCGCCGTTTCAAGCTGGTCAATGGCTTTGGCAAGGTGGTTCTGGCTGCGGAGCGCCTCGGCTTTGAGCAGGTGATAGTCGCTCTGGCAGGCATCGATCTTCAGGGCGGCGTCGGCGAATTTGATAGCGTTCTGGTTATCACCGGATTGCTGGGCGATCTTGGCTCGCATGAAAAGCGCGTCTGGGTTTTGCGGCTGTTGTTTGATGGCTTTGTCGATGTTCTTGGCTGCCAGTATTAGCTTCTTGGATTTGTGTTGCGCCTGTCCAAGCGCCAACAGCACATCTGGTTGATCCTGATCGAGCGCGATGGATTTCTCGAATGCCTGGATAGCGGCATCTGTATGCCCGTTGGACATACTGGCTTGCCCAAGATCGAACAATATTTCAGCATCTTGCGGGGCCAATTCGTGGGCTTTCTCAAAATGATGGATAGCTGCTGCTTCATCACCCAGTGCGGAATGAATGTGACCGGCCAGTGCCTGCCATTCCGCTTCATCTTCCCAGATTGATAAAGCTGTATCAACGTGATGGATAGCGGTTTCAAAATCTTCAATGGCGTGCGCAAACCTGGCAGCCACTGCATGCAAGATAGAATTGGCCGGTAGGCTTTCCACGGCGCGGCTGGCGGCCTCAAATGCTTTGGCCGGGTTCTCGACTGCCAGGAGGTTAGCCAGTGCCATCAACACGTAACCGTCTTTAGGATGCTTCTGGGCCAATTTCCTGGCAGCATCCATGTCAACGGCTTGGATGTTGTTCAAGGCTGTAGCCACTTCAATGGCGCTGCTAGGGTAGGAGGCTACCTTGGTCTCATGTTTGCCGGGCGCGAAGATGTCGACACCGCGGGCATAGAGGTGAGCGATGTTGTGATGGGTATCTTCAAAGGGGGCTTTGGTTTTGGCCTGGTTGATGGCCTGCTCGAACTGGCCCCAGACCTTTTTGTCCGTCCAATCTTCAAGATGCTTGCCACGTTGGGAGTCTGCCAGACGACAGCGCTGTGCATATTCGGCGCGTTCCACGAGTGCAGTAGCCAGCAGGAGGTGGGGTATGGGTTCTTCCCCAAAAAGCTTTATCTGTTGCTTCAAAACCTCCAGTGCTTTATCCCAAACTTTTCCAACGACGGCAGTCTTTGCTACCGCAAGGCCAGCGTTTGCATCGAGGTTTTCGGCCAGGGCCTGTGTTGTCTTTTCCAGTAGCTGCTCACCCAGGATGGTGTCGTGCTGGGTAAAGGCCAATCTGGCTTGTAAAGCCAGAGAAGCTGTGTCTGGATCTTCATCCTGGATAATGCTCAACAAGTTTTCTGCCTGGTTAATTTTGCCTTTGTCCAGCAGCACAGTCGCGGCCAGATTGAGTAATTGACGGTTGTCGCTAAACGTTTCCGGCTGTTCGAATACGATCTCGAGGATACGGCCAGCGCGTTCGGGGCGCAAACATGCCAGGGATGTTTCAGCGGCTAGGTGACGGATTTCAGCATCTTCCGGAGCCAGGCTCAGGGCTTGTTCAGCATGGTCCAGGGCTTTGAGTAGGTCACTCATGTCGCGGAAAATCTGGGCAGCCTGGTAATGCAAGTGGGCATGGCCGGGGGCAATCTGCAGGGCATGCTCCAGGCAGGCCAGGGCTGCCGAGTTACGTTCCATTTCCAGCAATAAGCTGGCTTTGTTGGCCAGTAAATCTGCATTCTCCGGCTCTATCTCGAGCTGGCTTTCAAGGGTGTTGAGGGCTTTTTCTGTATCGCCAATTTCCTGGTATGCGGCGAAGAGGGCAGACAATAACTCCTGGCTCGGTTGCTCTTCGGTCTCCCTGGCGCGCTCCAAATATTCAAGGCTGGATTGGCTGTTATCGAGCGCTTGCACACTTTTGGCTGCTGCCAGCAGGGTTTTGCTGGTGGCTTGTTCGGTATCCAGCAGTTTCTTGAAACTAACCCTGGCTTCGATATCGGCGCCAAGTTGTAATTGTGTTTGCCCTAATTTCAGCAGTGTCTCTGCATCGTCGGGTTGCAATTCAACGGCGCGTTTTAGGGCTTCGCTGGCTTCTGCAGGCTCTTCATGCAGGGTGGCTTGTTCGGCGTACCATAGCACGATATCAAGATCGTCAGACGATTTGAGATAAGCTTCGCGAGCGGTCTGGAAGGATTCGTGGGGCAGGTCGGCTGCGAGGTAAGCATTTGCCAGGGCTTTTAGGATAACTGTGTTGGCAGGATTTGCCAGTTGTGCATCCTGAAGGGTTGCAATGGCTACGTCTGGTTTACCCAGGTCTAGGGCTACTGCGGCCAGCCCCAGTTGGATACGTGTACGCCACTCGGTTTCTTTGGCGAGTTGGGTGTCTAATACCTGTGAGTAGCTGTCAAAGGCAGCCTGGGCATCTCCACTCAATTTGTAAGCTTCGGCCAATAGGAGCATGGCCTCTTCATGGTCAGGGGCTTTATTGCGCATGATATGCAGAGCCTTGATGCTGGCTTCAGCTTCTTCATTCAGGGAAAGGTGGGCGCGTGCCAGGTTCAGGTTGGCATCGATACTTTCTGGGTGCTGTTCAAGAATTACTGCCAGAACTTCAAGGGCTGCACGATATTCGCTCTGCTGCATCAGCATGCCCGCATAGGCTGTAGCAATATCACTATCATTAGGATAGTTTTGGAAGGCCTTGTGGAAGGCGCTTTGGGCTTTCTCGGTTTGGCCCAGTGATAGCAAAGTGTTACCCAGATCCAGCACGATCCCTTTGGAGAGAGGATTGGTTTCACTCCCTGTTTCTTCCAATAATTTGCCAGCATCTTCAAAAGCATTTAAAGCCTTTTCTTGCGTTCCTGAAGTCAAATGAGCCTGTCCCAGTGCATAGTGTAGTTCCACCGCTTTCGGAACGGCCTGCACACCGGATTGCAAGGTGTTGAGGGCTTTGGCGCTCTCGTAGTTAGATGTGTAGTAATCTGCCAGGGCCAGCCAGGCTGAAGCCATCTCGGGATTGAGTTGGGTAGCTTTGCGGAGGTGTTCGCTGGCGCTTTGCGGGTTGCCCAATTCCATGAGGGCTGTGCCGAGCAGCGAATGTGCATAACCGTTATCCGGGTAGAGGTGGATGGCACGTTGCCCGGCTTCCGCGGCTTTTTCGGGTTGCTGCAATTGCAGGGCACAGTCTGCCAAATTGCACAGGTCTTTGGCCTCAGGTTTGCTCTGTTGCTCGATCAAACGCTGCAGTTCGACCTGAGCGGCCTCCCAGAATTCGATATCCATCAACACATCGATCAGGTGGCGCTGGATTGCAGGATCGTCATCCTGGGTAGCGGCAGCATAGGCGTTTTGGGCGGCCTCTTCCAGTTGGCGGGCCATGTGCTGGGCGCGGCTGAGGATGAACAAGAAGGTGGGATTGTTGGATAAGTTTAGTAATCCCAGTTCGGCGGCCTTGATGGCCTCATGGGGCATACCTAAGGACAGCAACAATTCGGCCAGACGTTGTAGATAATGGGGCGCAATGGTTTGGTGGTTGAGCCTGTTCAGAGCGTGGCTGGCAAAAGCACCAGCGTTTTCGGTCAGGCCTTTGTTGACGGCGACCTGCGCAGCCAGGATAAGTTCGGTGGGGGACTCTTCGCTTTCGGCCAACGATATATCGTCAATATTGATCGAAGCATCAACCTTTTTCTCGCCGAGATCGAGCCTTACGAGTTGCAGGCGGGCATCATCAATATCGTTTTCACCTGCAAGTTCTTGGGCCTGTTCCAGGGCGGCCTGGGCTACGTCTTTGACTTTGTTATGTGCAGCGGTGCTGGCCAACTCGACGATGGCGTCAACTTGGGTGCTTTGGGCTACTTTCCAGGCTTGTTGTAAAGCCTGCAAGGCCTCGGCATATTGGCCGCTGACCTGATGCATCTCCGCCCGTTGGCGCAAATTGCTGGCTCGCCGTGAGGGTCCTTTGGCCTGTTTGACCAACTGTCGGGCGACGCTTTTGGCTAAGCGTTGTCGCTGGCCGGAAAATGGCTTGAGGATATTCACTTGTTGCTGAACGTTCAGGGGATTTAGCAAGCGCCCTAACAGATCGCCTTGATTTTCCGGGCTGAGGGGATTGCTCAAAATACTTTGTAGTGCAGCTAATCCAAAGCTCTCATTCGCTTTAAATTCGAAAAGAGCATTGAGCATATCTTCAGGTTCGGGCAACATTCCAAATAGCACGCTGATGATCGTTGGGCCATATCTTTTCCCCGATACAAAAGCAACATCGATCAACTTGTCCCAGTTTTGGTTCGCAATGTAGTCCTCGCGCAAGGCCAGGGCGATGAGAGCGGCCTTTTCCAGGTCAATCTCGAATTCATCCGGCTCAGCGAGAAATTCTGCCAGGTTTATCTCAGCGCGTTCTTTCAACGCGTTTTGAATGGATTGCAAAGGTTGGCTGAGCAAACTTTCCAGGTCAATGGGGGAGTCGAGAGCGATCAGTCCCAGTTGGGCAGGCGACCACTTGTCAGTATCTTTGCCAATAATCTCCCTGGCGCGCGCCTGGAAAATGCCGTCGTTCAGGCTGAGCCAGATAAGATCGTCTTGCTGCAGGGCAGCAAGAACGCGAGTGTAATCTTCTTCAGAGTGTTGCTGGCGGAGGTGTTGGATGAAAGCGATCATATGTTTTTTATGTCCAATCGATTTGCAGGATCAGCCAGTAGGCCGTACCCATCAACATGAGTCCGACCACTGTGAGGAACAACCCAACCCCTGTCTTGGTGCGCACCATTTCATTGAGGGAGCTTAATAACGTGGAGGCGTTGCCAACTAATCCTGAAACTTCATCAGTGATGCCTTTTTGGGCTATCTTAGAGGTTTGCATGGCCAGGGTTTTTACATCCCGGCTGAAGCCCTGGCTGACGAGAACAAATACCCCGGCTAGAAAAGATAGAATGCCCAGTGCAAAAAAGGTCACAGCCATGTAAATCAGAATGTCAGGTAATTTGAAAAATGCTAATGGATCCATGCCAGCCTCCTGCGAATGCAGATCGTGATTGTAAGAGTGCAAGTTGTGTGCCTGTTGATACTGTGATGTAAGCACATTTCAGTTGCAAAAATGGCCAATATCTCTTGACGGGATCACGGAAAACCACTATAGTGAACCATATGGTTAACAAAAAAGAAGCAGTATTAGATAATGCCTTTGGGGCGCTTTCCAGCCCGGTGCGGCGTGCTATGCTGTCCCGTTTGTCGCAGGGCGAAGCCACGGTAAGTGAGTTGGCCTCAGCGCACGAGATTTCCCTTCCTGGAATATCCAAGCATGTGCGCGTGTTGGAAAACGCCGGTTTGATCCGAAGGGAAAAGCGCGGTCGTGAATACCACTGCCGCATTAAACCCGCCCCGATGCGCGAGGCGGTGGCCTGGTTGGCCCAGCACCAACACTTCTGGGAGCAGCAGTTCGATGCCCTCGACAACTTCCTGGCGGAGGGTGGGGCGGATGACTGAGATCGAGACACCAATCCAACTACAAGTACGCCGGACCTTTCGCGCCCCTCGCGAAAAGGTGTTCCGCGCCTGGACAGATCCAGCCATGCTGCATAAATGGTGGCGGGCAAGCCCCGAGTGGAGTTCACCAGTGGCAGAAGTCGACCTGCGTGTGGGCGGGCAGTACCGTTTGGGAATGCAGGCGCCTGATGCGGATGAACCGTACGTCGTGGTGGGGGAATACAAAGAGATCATCCCGGCAGAAAAACTCGTTTACACCTGGGGTTGGGAGCATGGCGGAGCGCTTACCCAGGTCACAGTTGAGTTCCTGGATCATGCTGACGGCACGGAGATCGTGCTGACGCATGAGAACTTTGCCAGTGAGGCGATGCGGGATGAACATGCGGAGGGCTGGAATGGTTGTATTGAAGTGCTGGACAAGGTTTTGCCTGCACTGGATGAGTAATAAAGCAGTATTTTCTTGAATTCCAAAACCCCAGATATGGTAAAATCTCGCCTGCGTCACATCTGTCTCTCCTCGTGGAGGGACGTTTTTTTGAGAAGCAAATAGACGCATAAATCAATCCGGCAATCGCCGGAATTTTCGAGGAGCGAAGGTAACCTGTATAGCAGGTGAGAGGCGTTCCAAGGAAGGAAGTTATGGAAACAATTGTAATGAAGGCGCAAAAGCGCAACCGTATTGGCAAAAAGGTCAAGCTTTTGCGTGCTGACGGCAAATTACCTGCAGTGATCTATGGCCGGGAACTGGAAGGTTTGCCGGTCACACTGAACCTGCGTGAAGCCACCAAGATCCTGCGCAACGTGACTTCGTCAACATTGGTAACATTGGATGTAGATGGTGAGGAATACCTGACCCTGCTGCGTGAGCGCCAGCGTGACGTGCTCAAAGGCACTTGGCTGCACCTGGATTTTCTGGCCGTATCCCAGACAGAGAAGATTCGTGCATCGGTATCCATTGTGATAGAAGGTGAAGCTCCTGCTTTGAAGACCTATGACGCTCTGCTGGTGACCAGCATGGATCAGATCGAAGTGGATGCCCTGGCAACCGACTTGCCGGAGTTCATCACGGTTGACGTGTCTGGCCTGGAAGAGATCGGCGATTCGTTCACTGTTGCTGATCTGGATCTGGGTGATGGCGTAGATATTCTGAATGATCCCGAAGACGTTCTCGTGGTTGTATCTGCCCAGACCGCTGAGATCGAAGAAGAAGAACTCGACGAAGAGGGCCTCGAGGAAGAATTGGAAGAGGGCCTGGCCGAACCCGAAGTCATCGAGAAGGGCAAAGCCGAAGAAGAAGACGAAGAATAGTAGAAGTAAACGTAATCCAAAAGACCTCCCATCTTGGGAGGTCTTTATATTTTAATGATTATGGCTTTCTAGCGCGTATGCACAAGAAACTTGGTGTATGTTTGAGGCGCTCATAACGTTTAGGATCACTATTAGCGAACTCTTCATTTGGTTGTGCTTCTACTACTTTCTCCAATTCGAAGCCAGCTCTGAGGAATGGATTGAGAATTTCTTCTAATGGCCTGCGATAGGAGCGAATCGTTGGGCGCGGCTCCCCGAATCCACTCCATTGAGCATCAAACTGAACAGTGTCAAAATAATTGTGTTGGCCATACATGCGGCTGACCCACAACCAATCCCCAAATGGATGTCCTGTGGAGAAAACCAAAACTCCTCCAGGCTTCAGCACGCGAAAGAATTCCCCGCAAACCGGCAACCAATCTTTGATGTAGTGCAAAACCAACTGGCAGAGAACCATATCGCACTGCTTATCTTCCATGAAATCCAATGGTTGGGTCAGGTCGGCCTGAACAACATTTGTGCGTTTTCCATAAGGTGCTAGATGTTCTTTCGCCAGTCGTATGAAGTCTGGTGTGACATCTGTGGCGGTAACCAATGCAGCACCTTGTTCTAAAAGCCAGGCGCTATGCTGTCCGGGACCACAGCCTGCATCCAATATGTGCCAACCTTGTACATCAGGGATGAGACTGCGAGTTGCCGGGGTTTCTAGATAGGCTTTGTGGGGTTTGCACTCACCGTATTCGGCATAGCGCTCAGCGAATTGTTCGTAGCTCCTTTCCCCTATGGATTTATCCTCGGCCATAGAGTTACTTGTCCCTCAATAGGTTCAGGAATTCAACCATGATGTAGGCGCTGACACCCCATAAAAGTTCATTGTCATACTTATCAAAATAGATCACATCAAATGGCAGCAGGCCAGCGAACCTGCGATTTTCCTGTCGCCTATGCTTCTCGTCCATTAACCAATCCAATGGAATAGTGAAAACGCGACTGACCTCATTCTCTGACAGCTTGATTTCAAAAGGCCATGAAATAGTGCCGACAACGGGTGTGAGCATGAAGTTGGAGATGGTGTGGTTAGTAGGCATCTGCCCCAATACCTCAACCGCATCAGGCTGCAGGCCGATCTCTTCCTCAGTTTCCCGCAGGGCCGTATCAACAACGGAGCTATCACCCTTTTCGGTCGCTCCTCCGGGAAAAGCCACCTGACCGCTGTGCATATCGCCTTCCACTTCTGTGCGGCGGATGAGCAGTATATGCCAGGCTTCTTCCTGGCGCAGTAGAGGGATCAGCACCGAGGCAGCACGTGGCTGTCTATTGGAAAGCGAAAAGACTGTGCGGAAGATGCGTTCCCCGAAAGGGACTTGCCTTGAATTCGAATTCTGGTTGGCGAGGCGCTGTGCAATGTCTGCGCTGCTGAGATGGGCAGTTGTCATGGATCTTTTGTCAGGTTGTCAAGGGGCGGGCAAAGATCAGGTATCCGGTGTGCCCATTCATGCGGTCAGAGGGGCGTAGCCGCGAAGCCACCGGTTTGTAGTAGCGATGCAGAATTTCTGAGACTTCAATAAAGGCGAAGTTGTTGGCTTTCAGAGCGAGCAGCAAACGTTCGACCTGGTTGGTGGTTGGCAGGATGGCCCCAAAGAAGCCTCCGGGCTCCAAAGCAGCGCGCACCTGGGGGATGTAATCTTCGGGGTTGGGGAGGTCGAGAAAAAGAGCTTCGGCATCTTGATCCTCGAAGCCATCTTCAATGTCTATTGACCTGAAAACTACACGATCGTCGAGCCCGATCTTCTCCAGGTTTTTGCGTGCTACAGCCTGCATTTCGGGGCGGCGTTCATAGGAGTAGATCTGCCCTTCGGGGCCAACAGCATAGGCCAGGGCAATCGTGAAAGCGCCTGAGCCGGTGCCAGCTTCGATCACGCGAGCCCCGTGGCTAATGCCCATGGTCACGAGGATGTAGGCGATGTCTTTGGGGTACATGATCTGGGTTTTGCGATCCACATTGCGCAGCAGATCATCGAGTGCAGGTTTGAGGATGTAGAAGGTTTTGCCAAGATGGGACTTAATCTGGTTGCCCCACACACAGTCTACCAGATCATCATGTTGTAAGACACCAGCATGGGTGTGTAGAGACTTGCCGGGTTCGAGTTGGATGAGCACGTCGCGTTCACGGGGGCCGATTAACTGCACAATGTCCCCGTACTGGGTGAGTTTTTGGGTTTTGACCTGGGTGCTCATTTTAGTTCTGGTCCACCTGTACAAGGCTCAGCCAGTAGCCTACGCCTAAAAAGAGTAGGCTACCCACCACGGCCAACCCCAGGTTCATGGGGCCAACGGCGGCGAAGCGAAATGAGATCAGGTTGGCAACGTAGTGGCCGATCCAAAAGCCCGTCCAGCCGAGGATCAAGTACAGCAATAAGCGACCCGCACCGCCACCTAAAATGAGGTGAAAGGCAGCTCCAATGAGGGTGGAAATGAGGAAGCCGAAAATAAATGCAGGCAGGGTCATGCGTGTAACCTGACCTCTCCTAATGGAATAGGTATAGCTTGATCCGACACGGCAGGGCGTATGACTCCACCACCCAGAACCTCATCGCCATCGTAAACCACGGCAGCCTGACCGGGGGTGATGTCGCGTAAAGGCTCATCGAATAACATGTGGACGTCGCCATTATCTTGAGTGCTTATGGTGGCCCTGGCTGCCTTCGATTTGTAACGAATCTTGACTTCAGCTCGAAGATCAGCGGATGGGGCCTGGTCAGACACCCAGTTGAAATCTGTTGCCCAAAGTTCCTGACTGCCTAAGGCCTCGTGGGGGCCGATGATGAGGGTGTTTTTGTCTGGTTCCTTGGCGATCACGTAAAGAGGATGGGGCGCGCTGATGCCCAGGCCCTTACGCTGCCCGATGGTGAAGAAAGCCAGACCCTGATGTTGACCCAAATGCTCACCATCAACGGATAGTATGGGGCCGGGTTGCTCAACCTCAGGGAGATTGCGCTGTAAAAAACTATTGATGTCGGTATCGGCCAGGAAACACAGGTCCTGACTGTCCTGGCGTTCGGCTACAGGCAGTTCAAATTTGCGCGCCAGATCACGCACTTCATCTTTAGTGTAATCGCCCAGGGGGAAGAGGGCATGTTGCAATTGCGCCTGCGTGAGCACGCTCAAAACGTAGGATTGATCCTTGCTCTCATCAATCGCTTTAAGGAGACGAATGGGGTTGTCTTCAGCGCGTTCAACACGAGCGTAATGACCGGTGGCCATGAAATCCGCCCCAAGAGCGAGTGCACGATTGAGCAGGAATTCCCAGCGAATGTGGCGGTTGCAGGCCAGGCAGGGATTAGGTGTAGTTGCTTGCGCATAGCCATCCAAGAAATAACTAACTACAGTTTCTTTAAAAGTATCCTGGGCATCCACGGCATAAAAAGGAATGTCCAGTTGGGCGGCCACGCGGCGGGCTAGTGCCATGGATGCAGGCGTACAGCAGCGGTTGTGCGCCTCACGGCCTTCCTCGGTCCACAGGCGCATCATCATACCTATGACCTGATAGCCTTGCTGTTGGAGCAGGGCGGCAGTAATCGAACTATCTACGCCTCCGCTCATAGCGACGACGACTGTAGGCTTGCTATCAGTCACTCAGACGGCCTCCAGCGTTCGGCTGCGTTCCATCAGGACGGGCAAGGTATTCAAGAAGCTTTCAACGTCTTCATCTGTAGTGTGACGGCCAACAGTGATACGCAGTGATCCCAAGGCCCATTCACGGTCGTATCCCATCGATGTAAGCACATCACTGGGCTCGGGATCTCCGGTCTTGCAGGCCGAGCCGGAAGAGCAGGCAAAGCCTTCTACATCCAGCATCATCAGTAGAGCATTGCCATCCACGCCCTTGAATACAAAACTGGTATGGTTGGGCAGGCGCTCCGTGCGATGGCCTGTTAATTTGCTGTCGGGAATTGTTTCCAGAACTTGATCGATGATGCGATCTCGGAGAGCCTGCATGTGAGTGTTATGCTGTTCAGCTTCTTCTTGGGTGATGCGCAGGGCCTCGGCGAAACCCACGATGTAAGGCACATTATGAGTGCCAGCGCGTAAGCCAAACTCCTGGCCGCCACCGGTTTGTGAAGGATGCAGTTTCATCCCCTCGCGGACATACAAAGCGCCGACACCCTTCGGGCCATAGAATTTGTGTGCCCCTAAGGCCATGAGGTCAACATTCAGGGTCTGGACATTGGTGGATAAGTAGGCCGCTCCCTGCACTGCATCGCTGTGGAAGGGGATGTTCTTTTGGCGGCAAAGTTCAGCGAGCGCGGCCAGGTCATTGATCGAGCCGATCTCATTGTTGGCGTACATCACGGAAACAATGGCAGTATCGTCACAAATGGCCTGTTGCAAAGCCTTATCTGTAACACGTCCGAACTTATCGGTAGGCAGCCATTCGAGTTGGAAATCGTGTAGCTCGGCCAACTGTTCAGCGGTGTGCGTAACGGCGTGGTGTTCGACGGGGGCGACGAGCACCCACTTGCGATTGTTAGTCTCGCGTTGAGCCAGTGCAGCCCCACGCAAGGCTAAATTGTCGCTCTCTGAACCACAGGAAGTGAAAAGTATCTCTTTGGGCTTGCAGTTGAGAATCATTGCAACGGTTTCACGCGCGCTCTCAACTGCAGCCTCTGCTTTTTGCCCAAATGTATGCACCGATGAGGGGTTGCCGTAATGTTCTTCAAAGTATGGGCTCATGGCCGCGAACACGCGCGGGTCAAGCGGCGTGGTGGCAGCATGGTCCAGATAGACTTTCTTACCATTCATAGGGCGATTATATCTTGATTGAGAAATCGGAATTGCTAACTAGTAATTAGAAATTGGTGAATGTCCAAAGCTGTCCCCAGAATTAGGGTATTTCTCTCCATTTTCTCTCATCCGCTCTCAAAAACTATCATAATTGGTCGGCTTTGGGGGATTGCTGATATAATAACTTTGTACCCTTTATCACTTATGGAGTACAGATAATCGAGTAATTTCTGGAGGATTAATGGTTCAGGAGATACGTTTCGGCACAGACGGCTGGCGTGGAATGATCGGTCGCGAATACACTTTTGCGACGCTCAAACGCACGGCCCAGGGCTTTGCCTCATATCATTTGGAGCAGGGGAATGAGGGCAAGTGGATCGTTGTCGGTTACGATAAGCGTTTTCATTCTGAGAATTTTGCAGCTACAGTTGCTGAGGTGTTGGCAGGAAATGGCTTTAAAGTCTATCTGACCGAAGACGCCACACCGACCCCGGTGATCTCCTATGCAGTGGTTGCTAAAGGCGCTGTTGGGGCGGTCAACATCACTGCTTCCCACAATCCTCCTGTTGATAATGGCTTCAAGGTACGTGATGAAAATGGCGGGGCAGTAGCCCCCGATGGCCTAGCCAAGATCGAGAGCTTCATCCCAGATTCCGAGGATGATGTCAAAGTGATGGCACTGGCCGAAGCGCAGGAACAAGGTCAGGTGGTACTCTTTGATGCCTCCATTGATTACATTAAACACCTGGGTGACTTGATTGACCTTGAGCCCATCAAGGATGCCGGGCTGACCGTGTTAGTTGACAATATGTGGGGCAACGGCGCAGGCTGGTTTACGCGTTTGTTGAGCGGTGGCAAGACCAAGATCATTGAGATCCACAACGAACGGAATCCCATCTTCCCTGAAATGTTGCGCCCCGAACCCATCCCGCCTAATGTGGATGCCGGTTTGAAGGCCACCCTCGACAATAATGCCGATGTGATGATCGTGATGGATGGCGACGCCGACCGATTTGGCGCTGGTGACGAAAAAGGTCAATTCATAGACCAGCTACGTGTTTTTGGCCTGCTCGCTTATTACCTTTTAGAAGTCAAGGGCGAACGCGGCGACATCGTAAAAACGCTTTCGACCACCAAGATGCTCAATAAACTGGGCGAGATCTACGCTGTACCCGTACATGAGACCGGGGTAGGCTTCAAATACGTGGCCCCCAAAATGGTCGAGACAGATGCCATGATTGGCGGTGAAGAATCGGGCGGCTATGCTTTCCGTGGTAATGTGCCTGAACGCGATGGTATCCTGGGTGGTCTCTACTTCCTGGATATGATGATCAAACTCGACAAGAAACCGACCGAGTTATTGGAATGGTTATTTGAGAAGGTTGGAGCTCACTATTACGACCGCATTGATACTTTGTTCAGTGGTGATAAAGAAGAAAAGAAGAAGCTAATCGAAACCGCCAACCCTGAGACGATTGGTGGATTAAAGGTCACCGGACTGAATAGTTCTGACGGTTACCAATTTGGTCTGGAAGACGGCGGCTGGCTGCTGATCCGCTTCTCTGGAACCGAACCTAAGATACGTGTTTATACCGAAACTACACACAGCGACAAAGTGCAGGCGATACTGCAGGATGGCCTCAAGATCGCTGGGATCAAGTAGTACTTTACTAACTAAATGGTCTTAACGGACACCCACTGCCATCTCAACTGGGATAGCTATGACACAGATCGCTCAGTGGTAGTGGAGAGGGCTGCAGAAGCTGGTGTGGCTTTGATCCTCAATCCGGGGATCGATATACCCAGCAGCAAGGCAGCCATCCATTTGGCCGAAGAACACCCCATCGTGTATGCTGCTGTCGGTGTGCACCCGAACAGTGCAAGTACATGGGAAGCTGGAACTTTAGCAGAATTGCGTGATCTGGCGCAGCATCCCAAAGTGTTGGCGATCGGTGAGATTGGCCTGGATTATTACAGGGATCGAGCCCCGCGCTACGTTCAGGAGCAGGTGCTGCATTATCAACTAGAATTGGCCTCAGAGTTGAGCCTGCCGGTCATCATCCACAATCGCGAAGCCACAGACGATGTTGTGCGCAAGCTGGTGGATTGGCAAAAACAACTCCTCGAAGCGAATTCAACACTGGCTAAACGCCCGGGTGTATTACATTCATATTCTGGTAATATTAGCCAGTCGCAGACTGCCCTTGAAGCTAATTTTTATCTTGGAGTCACCGGTCCGGTGACTTTCAAGAAGGCCGATGATTTGCGTCAGGTTGTGCAACAGATACCTATGGATCGTTTGCTGATCGAAACGGATGCACCATTTTTGACACCGCATCCCTATCGCGGCAAACGCAACGAGCCAGCTCACGTGCAGTACACAGCACAGAAGGTGGCGGAATTGCACAGCTTAACGGAGGACGACGTGGCAGATCGAACGACTGAAAATGCCGCTCGTTTATTTAGATGGAAAGTGTAACTTTGACTACGGTGGATTTCTTTGCTCCCGTGCAGGACCATGTCGCTGAGGTAGAGCGCCGTATGCGCGCTCAGGCCAACGGGCAGAACCCTGACCTGGATGCAGCCATCGATTTGATCATTTCTTCAGGTGGGAAACGTGTGCGCCCCACGGTTTCACTCCTGGTGGGTGGCATGATTGGTGCAAGCCCCGAGCGGGTGTTAACTTTGGCCGCAGCTGTTGAGTTACTGCACACCGCAACCCTGGTGCATGATGACTTGATCGATGGTTCGCTTTTACGTCGCGGTATGCCCACACTTAACGCACAATGGTCGCCGGCGGCTACGATCCTCACCGGCGATTTTATTTTTGCACGTGCTGCCAAACTGGCAGCGGATACCGATTCTATTGACGTCATGCAACTGTTTGCCAAAACGCTGTCCACTGTTGTGGGTGGCGAAATCTCCCAGATGTTTGAAAGTAAAGGGAGCGCCAGCCGTGACGACTATTACAACCGCATCTATGCTAAAACGGCCTCTATGTTCGAGCTTGCTGCGGTGGCTCCTGGTTATTTGAGTGATGTTTTTAGTGACGCGGATCTGGATGCCCTCAACCGCTATGGTTACGAAGTGGGTATGGCTTTCCAGATGGTGGACGATGTCTTTGACTTCACCAGTGAGGCTGATGATATCGGTAAACCGGTCGCTAACGATTTGCGCCAGGGCTTGATTACCTTGCCAGCCTTATATTACTTTGAGGACCATGCAGAAGACCTCGACATGGTGACATCTTCTAACGGCCATGCGGTGGGGCGTGAAGATATGGACCGCTTGATCACTGCTATCCGTGACAGTGGAGCCATCCAACAAGCCCTGGAAGAAGCGCAGCAGTATGCTGAACGGGCTGTCCGTGCATTGGATCGTTTTCCAAACGGATCTGAAAAGCAGGCTTTGATCGACCTAGCCAATTATGTGGTGGAACGTTTGATATAAAATTCACAATAAATACAAAGAATTTGGTAAACTTCCTCCGATTTCAATCAACTTCTGGAGGAAGTTTTTTTATGGAAAGCAAACAAATATTAGATGCCAAAATCGAGCCCTGGTACCTGCTCAAACACCCCTTTTACCAGGCCTGGGAATGCGGTGAGTTGCCTGTGGATGGTCTTAGAGTCTACGCCGAAGAATATGGCGCTTTGATCTCTTTGATGCCCACGGGCTGGACCACACTTAATGATGCCCATACTACCGAGGAAGAAGAAGAGCATATCGAACTGTGGGCTGATTTTGCAGATGGCCTAAACACAAAAGTTGCTGAAGCACAGATCACCGAGGTTAAAGCCCTGGTGGATATTGCCCGCGAACTATTCTCCCAGCCCGCTACTGCTTTGGGTGCGCTGTATGCCTTCGAAGCCCAACAGCCTGAAACGGCTAAGAGCAAGCTGGAAGGTCTGCGCAAGTTCTACAACCTGGATGCCAAAGTGGAGCCTTACTTTGAGGAACATTCCCACAATGAGCATGAGGCCGAGAAACTTCTGACTCGTATTGAAGCTTTGCCTGAAGAGGAACGCGAAGTTGCTTACGTGGCTTGCGAAACGATGAGCAAAGCACTGTGGGATGCACTTACCGGTATCTTTGCCACACAAAAGATGAACTAAGAGATTATCGAATCTCGATAAATCTTTAAGGGCCACACATGCGTGGCCCTGTTTGTTTTTAAAAGATATGCTAAGCGGGGATTGTGAGGCTTTCCAGGTCGCGGGGATAATAAGTCATGATCTCAATGCCATCTTCGGTGATGGCCACTGTATCTGAATGGCTGAAACCACCCAATTCGGGGTGATATAAACCGGGCTCGATGGTGAACACCATGCCCGGCTGCATGATAGTGTCATCGCCAATGTCCATAAAAGGCCCTTCGTGGTATCGAAGGCCAATCGCATGCCCCACGTGATGTTTCCAATAAGGCATCAGATCGTGTTTATCAAAGTATCTCCGTACAGCCTCATCCACAACCGAACAAGGGGCACCGGGTTGCATGGCCTGGAAAGATGCATCCTGTAAAGCCACCATATGATCGAAGAAACGCTGTTGGTCATTTGTAGCCTTTCCAATGATCATGGTGCGTTCCAACTCCGAGTTGTAGCCCCATACCGGCGCGTTGGCTCCGGTGACAAGTACGTCGCCCGCCTGAAAGATAATGTTATTAGAGAGTGCATGAGGAATGGCAGAATTGCGTCCGATCTGCCCCCGATAACCTGCACTGGCCCCATCAGAGAAGTAACTCTGGGCACGATAGATAGGGCCGATGGTATCTAACATCCTCAGTGTGGCTTCGTTGCTTGCCCGCAGGCTCACTTCCGTTTCTGTGGCACCAACTTTTGTGTACCTTTGTAGAAGAACATGGGCCAGATGCCCCCATTTGACGCTTTCCCGAATCAAGTTGAGTTCGGCCTGGCTCTTGATCATCATTTGATCTTCAACGAAAGCTGTGACCTGGTTGGGTGTAGTTCCCAATAACTCGCTGAGACTTGGACCACGGTAACCCATTATCCAGGGATAACCATCATGATCGGCACCGGTATTGCCTTCAATGCCCATATCTCTTAGCATTTCGCTAAAAAGAACCATGGGGTGAGGATCAAAAGGGTATTCGAGATAATGATCGACGCGGTCGATCATTGAAAGTGATTGGGCATGTTCCACCTCCAAGCGCGGCACAAACAAGCCTCTTTCTCCATGGGCATTCATCACAAAGGCAATAGGGCGTTCGGTAGGGATAAAAGCAAAGCCACTGTAATACAAAATGTAATGGCTCTCGAAGAGAACAACTCCAGAGAGCTCTTCCATCTGGATGTACTCCAGAAGCTTTTCGCTGCGTGTTTCAAATTCCTGGGCAGATATTTTGATACTTGTAATCATGGAATATTCCTCAACCTTTTAGTACGATTATATCGGCTTCTAACAAGCAAAATTTGTTTGCTATCGTATAATATGTCTGGACAGCATGGTTAGAAATTTTTTTGCGTGGTGTCTATACTTTACGCAATCGCCTGATTGGAGGCGCTATCAATGAAGAAAGATTTTGTGAAAGATTGGATGACGACTGATCCCATCACCATCTCTCCCAAAACCCATATAAGCGAAGCGTATGATCTGATGCAGCGCTACAATGTTCGCCGGCTGCCCGTGGTTGAGAATGAGAAAGTGGTGGGGATCATCAGCTTTGGTGATGTGCGTGAGGCGGGACCCTCTGACGCTTCTTCTTTGACCAAATATGAAGTGGATTTTTTGGTCGCAAAGTTGACGGTTGAAGAAATCATGACCCAGTCCCCCAAGACTTTGTCCAAGGATGCCAGTCTACATGACGCGGCGCAACTTATGCTGGATAATAAGATCGGCGGTTTGCCGGTTCTTGATGGGGATAAATTAGTGGGCATGGTCACGGAATCAGATGTGTTCCGGGCAGTACTTGAGGTTTGCGGATAGACTCTGTTCCATTAAATTAATAAGAAAACGCTCCGGCATTTTGCCGGAGCGTTTTTAGTTCAGAGTATTGTCAGTCAATATGTGCGATCGAGACGCCGATATTATCTTTACCGCCATAGTTATTGGCTGCTTCGATTAAATTGACGCTGATGTCTTCAAGGCTGCTGTCTTCGCCAAGTAGGGCGGCCAACTCTTTGGGATTAGTGATCATTTCCCAAAGCCCATCGCTGCAACACAGCAAACGGTCGCCATCTTCTAGTTCCTGGCGATAGGTATCTACGGTGACGTCTGATTGGTGGCCTAAGGCTCGGGTAATGACATTGCGTTGGGGGTGCGTGAAATAAGCGCTCTCATCTACTGCGCCACGCGCCACCAATTCGGCCACGTAAGAGTGGTCGGTGGTAATTCTTTCCAACTCGCCATCACGCAGTAAATAGGTACGGCTGTCGCCCACGTTGGCGATCACGGCTGTCTTGTTCCAGATGATGGCGCAAGTTACAGTGCTGCCCAGGTTACCGGCATTATCTTGATGAGATTGCGCATAGTCAAAGATGGTGCTGTTGGCAGCCTGGATGGCGCCGACCAGTTTATTTTCCAGATACTCAAGAAAAGGATCGTCTTCGGTATCAACTTCTTCGAGTGTTATCGGTTGGGTAGCTTCTTGTTCATCTGTTTCCAGAACGTGCTCTAAAGTGGCTCGCATGGTCTCAATGGCCAGATCGCTGGCAACTTCGCCGGCGCTGTGCCCGCCAATGCCATCGGCAACCACAATGAAAGCCATGGCTGTGCCGAGTTCTTCGGGGCGTACGTAAGCAAACACCGAGTCTTCATTGTTCTGATATTTAAGTCCCTGGTCTGTGTTCGCAAAAACTTTGATGTTCAAGGTCATTGTCTAGGCGGGTGCAATAGTGGATGCGGCCAAACTGCCCTGCATTATAAGGGAACTTAGGCTGCTTGGCAATTCAGTGATCTGCTAGCCTTAGTCGAGCAGCCAATCCACGAATTTCTCGAAGCGCGTTTCAGGTGTTTCGCCTATGACATCTTCCGTCTGGCCATTGACCAGAGTCTCATAAGTAAGTCCCTCGATCTCATAATGACAGACCCATATCGGCAAAAGAACCAGTTTAAATGACTCAACGTGAATGTCGGTCGACAAAACCGTCAAATCCTGGACACTGCCACTCATGCTGTTCTTGACCATACGACGCCCAAGCGCCAATGCTTTTTGGCGAGCAAATAGCGCCGCATTTGAAAGTTTGATCTGGTAGGTCTCGGCCAGCCAATTGGCAATATATTTCGAATCGTAGGCGATGACCTCTTTCAAGTTATAGCCTGGTAGCAGATCGTCAAAATGTGGGGGTTGGGGGTTGCTGGCGGGGACGAGGATATCGTCGTAGAAAACCGGTTTGTCTCCACTTACGGCCAGGGTATTGTGGCTTGAACCTGAATAGGTATGACCCTTCCAATTCAATAATCCACCAATGTCAAAGGTCCACACTGGTAAATAAATACCCTGAACAGACTTTATCCTGCCGCGGCCCTTAACCTTTTGTTGGCGCAACCATTGTTTGAGTATCTCGACAGTTCGGTCCCGGTCAAACTGGAAGGGGATGATGCCTTCTGGAGGGATATATTCGGCTTCGTCGGTCTTGTCGGCAGCATAGGTTGATTCGCAATGAGGGCAGGTAGCGGAAATCGTTTCGGGCGTCAATACGAACTTAGCTCCACAGCCATCGCAGTCGAAGGTGCGCATCATGACGGCTTTATTGTGGCCGCGGGCTGTCGCCATGCTGAGGAGGAAACTCTGCTCAGCCAGTTCGCCAATCGATTCCTGTTCATCTTCGCGTGAGCGGCAATACTCACAGGTCAGGCTCTGTCCATCCGGAGTGAAGACCATGCGGCTGCCACAATTCGGGCACTCAAAGCGGTCCGCAGTTGTTTCTTGTACTTCACCACTGCGCACGGGATGGATGTGATGATCCGGGTCGATGATGGCATTTTGGGCCAGCTTGCCATCTAAAACAGCGATACTCAATTGGGCACGCTGGTGGCGCGGGTTGGCAGCCAAAACACTTTCCAGATATTCGCGTTTTTCTGCAGTTTCCTCACTGATCTGGCTGAGCCAAAACCAGGCATCCTCGCGTTGTGCGTGAGTGTTTTCGGTGCGCAACACCCACTCCAAATAGTGGCGCGCCTGATCCACATCGCCGGCCTTAGCCGAGGCGATGCCGCGCACGAGTAATCGTCTTGTGCTCTCTGCCATATTTTTTCCTGTTATCGTTTCCCCCATTTTACTATTTGATGGGTCTACATTTCAGCTAATTTGGCTTCAAGTTCTCTGCGGGAAGGCTCAGTCATCGTGCTGCCATCCGGAAAGATGATGGTGGGTACACTGCGGCTACCCCCATTAACTTCCAATACTATTTGTTCTGCGTCCTTATTCCCATCAATATCAATATCGACATAGTCAATCTCGTTCTTTTTAAGCACGAGTCTGGAGCGATGGCAATCTCCGCACCAAGCGGTGCCATAGAGGGTAATCTTTTCAGGGGTTGATTGGGTCATAGTAGTCTCCTCAGCAACGATGTTATTACTTTGATGGTTTTGTAAGGTCGTCTCTTACAAGTTGGTTTGTTTGCTCAAAGGACTGCGAGAACCTAATTTAGTAATTTTTCAACGGCGTTAGTTAATTCGCTCAGGGTGCTGGCACGCAGGATGTCGTTGCAATAAGGTGCGTATTTCCACATGTCCGAGTCCCCTGTACCCCATTGCGTTTGGGGTTCCGGGTTGATCCAGATGGCGCGGCGACTGCGACGGGCCATGGTTCGGAATGTCTCTGCTTGAGGGTCGTTGTAGTTGTTGCGTCCGTCCCCAACCATGATAAGGGTTGTGCGGCTGTCGATAGTGTCCATGTAATCACTGTTGAAATTGCGTAGGGCGTAACCCAGATCCGTGCTGTAGTAACCGGGAGGCATGCGCACCAAAACACTATCTACTGCCTCGTTGGCTTGCTTGCCCACAAAGTCAGGGGTGATGAATTCCAGGTGGTCGATAAAGGCAAAGGCATTGGTCTTGCTGATGAGGTCTTGCATGGCATGCAGGAGGGTCAGCATCAACTCTGAACAATAACGCATAGACGTGCTGATGTCGCAAATCACAACCAGTTTTGGTTTAAGGTTGCGATCTTTGTACTTGATCTCAAAAGGAACCCCGCCGTGTTTCAAATTGGAACGAATGGTGGCTTTGGGGTCAAGCTGGCCGCTTTTGGCGCGTTTCTGCCGCAAGGATACGCGGCTGCGCAAGATGGCTGCCAGACGTCGGACCTCTTCACGCAAGATCTTCATGTCTTTGTCAGACAAGGCGTTAAAGGGGCGGTTCATCAACTGGTCGATACCGTCTTCGCGATTTGGCTCAGTCAAGTTCTCAGCGATGCGGGAACCTACGTATTGGCGAATCTGTTCACGGATGGCATCCAGATTCTGATCCATCAGGTAACCCATCTGCTGCAGGCGTTCCTCGTCCATGCCCAGCTCGCGGAGGGTTTCCATTAATTCTTGCAAGGCTTCCTGCACTTGCTGGAACTGCAAAGCTTGCTCCATGCGGCGCGACATCCAGTCTTGATAGTGTAGGTCATCGGCCTGGCTGACGCCCACCATTTGGCCTAATTGCTCTAGCTCTTCCTGACTGAGTTCTTCGCCTCTCGCCAGCCGTTCCAGCATTTCCTGTAGACGCTCGTTCATCTGCCGGATAGCTTCTGCCAGCTTATCAGCCTCCTCAGGCGAAAGGTCCTGCAAAAGATCCATTAAAGGCGGCGATGTGTTGGCGTCAAAGAAGAGGGGGAAAAGCTCGTCAAAGCTATCCAGATCTGCGGCGTCTTTGACCAGGGTGGCGCGCAAGCTCAAACGGAACTGGTTGCGGTCCTGGATGCCCAGTTTTTCAATAGCCTTGAAGGCGTCGGCGGTTTCTGCCAGGCTGACGCGCACACCCATGGTGCGTAATGCCGAGATGAATTTAACAACGCGTTCTTGCATGATCGTAGGCTAGGGTTGTGGGTAGAGGAGGCGCAATTGTTTAGTGTGTTTGTTGCTCGCGGTGAGGGATGGAATCGGTGAAGAGGTAAGGAGGGAATCAGGCTGGGATGTTGACTTCTGGGTTATTCTGCTCATCAGGTTTAGATATACAAAGATTGTCCTGTTTCCTGGTTACTAATAACTAATTACTGATAACTATGCGATTCTCAAATAAGCACCAATATGTAACGCTCAAGGCGTTTCAGTTTTGCCAGCGAATGCCGCCGATGAGGTCATCTTCATCCGGGTTCATGGGTTCGCCGGTCAGTTGGCGTAGGCGACGCTGGGCCTTGGAGAGGTCGCTTTCGTGTTTGAGCAGGATACTCATGGTGTTTTCCAGCGTCTTGGAATCAATTGAATTTGAATTAAGAGCTACAAGAGCCTTGGCCCAGTCGAGGGTTTCACTGATGCTGGGTGATTTGCGCAGGTCCATGCCTCGCAAGCGTTGCACGACTTCTACGGCCTGGCGCGCCAGCTTGGGTTCCAGCTCCGGTACCTTGAGCTGCACCACATTCAGTTCCTGGTCAATGCTCGGGTAATCGATGAAGAGATACAGACAACGGCGTTTGAGCGCTTCGCTGAGTTCACGCGTGTTGTTGCTAGTCAGCACCACAAGGGGGATGTGCTTAGCGGCAATCGTGCCCAGTTCGGGGATGCTGATTTGGAAATCACTTAATACTTCCAATAAGAAAGCCTCGAACTCCGCATCGGCACGGTCAATCTCATCAATCAGCAAGACGGTCGGTTGGTCGTTGATGATGGCCTTCAGCAAAGGACGTTGCAGCAAGAAGCGCATAGAGAAGAATACATCTTCTTCTTGTGCAAGCCGGTCGGCGGCTTCGGTCAGGTTGCCCGCCCCGGACAAAGTGTCGTTCAGTTTTTCGCGCAGCAATTGCGTGTATAGCATTTGTTTGGCGTATTCCCACTCATACAATGCCTTGGTTTCATCTAGCCCTTCGTAGCATTGCAGGCGAATGAGTTCGCGGCCTGTAGCTTGTGCAATGGCTTTGGCAAGTTCGGTTTTGCCCACGCCTGCAGGGCCTTCGGTTAGTAAGGGCTTGCCGATCTCCTGGCTGAGATACATAATGGTGGCGATCTCATCGCTGGCGATATATTGTTGTTGGTTTAGGGCTTGTTTTACGTCCTGGGTGTTTTTGAAGGTCATATAAGGCTCCAACAGGAGGGTGAAAGTACCGGTAAGTTGAGGGGTTACTCGATTATACCTGAGCGCTATTGAGCATCTGTTAAGGGAGAATTAGTTGCTTAGACCGCGCAGTTATTGCCGCCCGCTTCAAGCTGGGTGGGGTCACCCTCGGGCCACACGCCCATTTCGTTAAACTGCACCACGTAGAGGTGGTTGGGCGGTGTGGGTGGGATGCGTCCCAACACCCAGGTCACAAAATCATCTTCACTGGACTTGAGAATCTCCACATTCTCAACTGCTTCGCCCAGGGTAGCTACGATGGCTTGCCTATCAAACGGGATCGGTTGGCTGGTATGGCAAGCCAGGATGAGGGTGTCTTGCGGAAGTTCAGAGAGCTGCTGCAAGGAATTGTACAAGGCCCGAGCGCGTTGTTCACTTTCTTGAGGGCTGGCTTTCAGGTCTGGTCGCCCCACGCTATTGGTGAACAAGGTGTCACCAGTGAACAAGGCTTCGTCATCCAACAGCAGGCTGATAGCTTCAAAAGTGTGGCCGGGGGTGTGCATGACTTTGAGCAACGAATCACCAAATTCTATAACATCCCCCTTTTTGAGGCTGGGATGTTCGAATTTGGTGCGCTCTTGCTCTGGGAGATAGTGTTTGGCTCCAGTTTGTACGGCCAGTAAACGCCCGCGACTGAGATGGTCGGCGTGTACGTGTGTGTCAATGATGGAAGTGATCTGCCAGCCGTTTTGACCGGCTAGCTCTACGTAAAGCTCAGGGTCTACAGAAGGATCAATAACTACAGCTTGATTGCCGGAACCAACTAGATAGGAAAGACAGCCTTTGCCTGTGCGTCGTATTTGAATGACTTTGGCAGTGCTTTTCATGAGAGGAACTTCTGCCAGGTTCCAGGCCAGACTCCACCACTGCATGCCACCAGTTAGTGACATGGCTTCAATATCGCGCGAGCGCAAATAGCTCACCACGGCTTTAGATGTTTGACCCACGTAACATACAGCGACAACAGGATTGCGATTTAGCGGCTGATAATCTGCCAATGCGCCAGCTTGGCCGAACTTGATCGAGTTGTATACGTCGATGTTCTTGCTGCCGGGGATGTGCCAACTCTGGTAGTCTGCTTCCGGACGGATATCGATGACGTCAACATCTTTCCCCTCATCCAGCCAGGCGCGCAAAGTACCAGGATCAATTTCTGATTGAGTTGCCATGGGTTTCTCCTGCTGTGTTGTTACTTTTGGCCAATAAGGAATTGTAACCGATGTGCAAATTCGCCTGCAATGCGAATGGTTTGGGCGTGAATGTCCACGATATCTTCAACGTTTTCGGCATAGCCCCCAGCCATAACAACGGCGACTGGCAGATTGGCATCCATGCAGGTTTGCAAAACAAGCTGGTCGCGCTTGGCTAGTCCTTCCATGGATAAAGCTAACCTGCCCAGCCTATCACCTTCAAAGGGGTCTGCCCCCGAGAGGTAGATCACAAGCTCGGCGTTTGCCAGTTGAATGGCTTGTTGCAGACCGCTGTCGAGCATATTGATATATTCAACATCACCAGTACCATCCGGCAGACTGATGTCCAGGTCGCTGGCTTCTTTGCGAAAGGGGAAGTTCTTCTCTCCGTGAATACTGAAGGTAAAGATGCTGTCGTCATCTTGCAAGATGGCTGCTGTGCCGTTGCCTTGATGCACGTCACAATCGATGACAAGCACACGGTTTGCCAGTCCCTCAGCTTGCATGACGCGGCCCGCAACGGCGGCATCATTAAAGACACAGAAGCCCTCTCCATGCTGTTGGCCTGCGTGATGTGTGCCGCCAGCCAGATTGATGGCGACACCATCTTCGAGGGCGGCGCGGCAAGCGGCAATGGTGCTGCCCACAGAACGGCGTGAGCGCTCGACCAACTCTGGTGACCATGGAAAGCCCATGCGCCTGATCTCCTGCTCACTGAGTGTGCCCTGTTTGACTTTTTCTATATATTCCCTCTCGTGGGCCAGGGCTAACTGTTCGTCTGTGGCAGGTTCTGGTATATGCAGGTCTTCCGTTTTGACAATGCCTCGATCTACGATAGCCTGCCGCAAGCGCTTATATTTACTGATAGGGAAGCGATGCATCTCGGGCAACGGGAAGGTGAAGAGGTCGTGATAATAGACCTTCATCTTTCAGATGGTGTTTACCATGTATCCCAGTGGATGATCTCGTTAAAAGCCATGCGTCCATTTCCCTGTGGTGCTTGGGTAATTTGGCTTTCATCAGCAGGATAGCCAAAAGATATGGCGATACGCAAATGCAGGTCTTCTGGAAAACCAAGTAGTTGACGGGCTTGATCCGGTTCGTAAATGGTGGCCAGGCAGGAGCCGACACCTAGCTCCCAGGCCGCCAACTGCATATACGCGGCAGCCTGCCCGGCATCGAACATGATGCTGAAGCGTTCATCGGGATGAGGCGTGATGATAGCAACACCCAGGGCGGCCCCAGCCAGGTGTCCGGCAAAAGTGCCTAGTTTTGACAATTGCTCCAATTTGCCATGTTCCTGAATAGCAATGAAATGCCAGGGTTGAGAGTTCTTGGAGGATTGTGCCCGGCGGCCAGCCTTAAGAATAGTTCGTATCTCATCATCTGTGAGTTTTTCGTTCTTGAACTCCCGCACTGCCCGCTTGAACCTGATTGCCTCATTTACATCCATACATTACTCCAGTAGCCAATTACCAGTATCTAATAACTAATTCTACCCATGCAACTGCGGCAAAATCTCTTTGGCCATGGCTTCCAATCGATCCACATCATCCAGGTCCAGCCATTGCAGCATGACGCGTTGCACACCGGCCTCGGCGAGTTTACCTAATTGGTCAACAATCTGGTTCCCGGTGCCTGCGATTGGCCCCAGGGCCGTCCATTCTTCTACAGTGCGCTTCCCTTGTGTACGTTTCTCGACGCGCTCTCTTACATCAGCATCGTCACGTCCGTATTCAAGTCCGTTCATCATCGAACGGCGCACGTCGCTCGACTGGCGCCCTTCATTTTCCAGCATCTGGTCTAACTGGCTGTTTAGTTCTGCAAAGCCTTCAGCCGTCAGGAAAAGGGAATTCCATTCCTGAGCGTACTTGGCAACCAGGGGCAGGGTGCGTTTGGGGCCGTTCCCACCAATGAGGATGGGAGGACCACCAGGGCGTTGTGGGCGGGGCAAGAGCACTGCTTCCGTAAGGTCATAATAGTCCCCATCAAAATCAACCGGCTCATCGCTCTGCAAAAGTTGGCTGATGACCTCGATACCCTCGGTGAAACGCGTAAAGCGTTCCGGGATGTCCAGTAGATCGTGTCCATAGTTATCATGTTCGCGTTCCTGCCAACCAGCCCCCAAGCCGAGGTGTAAGCGTCCGCCGGATAGATCATCCACATCACGCGCCATGCGGGCCGTCATGGTGGGTTCGCGGAAGGAAACCGGAGACACCATGGGACCGAATTCGATCTTTTTTGTGTGGCTGGCCAACCAGGCCAATGAAATCCACAATTCCAGGGATTCCTTGTCTGGTGGACTGGCGTTGGTATAGTGATCGGAGCGGTACAGGCCCACAAAGCCAAGGTCTTCCGTGGCCGCGGCAATCTTTTGCCAGCGTTCCCAGGTAAGTCCATTTTGTCCCTCGATCATGATAGCGACTTCGATCATTTTTTCTCCTTGTTGCGAATAAACTGTTCGTGTTGCCTTAGTTTACCCCAGCCCTGTGTCAAACATAATTACGAGTCTGGTGCTTGCCAGCCTGATAGAGCACGATGGCAATCTTCACAGGTGTCATTGCTTGGCGGGGTGAAGTGATTGTCCGCATTCGTGCCCAGACTGTGTGCGGAGTGGCAGGTCGCGCAGGTGCCTGCAGCCTGGGGGGCGCGCAAATCCCATTCATTGAGATAGGATGCCAGATGATAATGTGACTGAAATTCGATGCCAGTAGATAGCTCATCTTTTGAGATATGGGGGGTGTGGCACTTTGTACAGCCTATGTCTCCCACTGGATTATGTGTGGTGGCAGGTTGTGTAAAATCACCGGAAATATAGGCCAGTAGATCTATGACGCCTTGCTGTAAGGAACCGGTTCTACCGTTTATGCCTTCCCCGCTATGGCAGTCAATGCAGCGTACTGACACCTCTGTCTGGGAATGGGCAGAAGCCAGGTCAACTGGTGGTTCTAGTGAGCGAGTAAAAAAAGTGCTTTCCGGTTCCGTGTGACAGGAAGCGCAGAAGCTATCACGGTTTTCAAGTTGTACAGCTAGCGTAAGGCTTCCACCGATGAAGAAAACTCCAAGTATTGGCAATGCCAGCAGCAGCCATAATATTCTTCGTTTGGGCACTCAAACTTTCCAAATTTGATGAGCCTGTTCCAGCATATCTCGCCAGTGGTCTTCTTCAGCGATCTGACTGGAGCCGATGGGGTCTTGCCACTCTGCCCCCAGCATAGACTGTGTGGCTGCCAAGGCGCTGACGGCCCCGGCTTCCACATCGTATCCCCCCGCCAACATCATAGCAATGCGACCCTGGCAATTGTCATCGGCCCATTTTGTGAGCATCGACATGATCTTGCCAAAACCATCCGCGGAGGCCAGCAGATGACCTAATGGGTCACGCCAGTGAGCATCGAAACCAGCCGTGATCAGCAGCATCTCCGGTTGGTAGCGTTCAAGTTGGGGGATCATGATTTCCTGCATGCAGGCCATCAGGGCTGTGTCGCCAGAGTAAGGCGGCAGGGGAAGATTAACTGTGGTGCCTTTCCCCGCGCCGGAACCTGCTTCATTGAGCAAACCCGTGCCGGGGTAGAGTGGATATTGGTGTGTGGAGATGAACAATACATCTGCGCGTTCCCAGAAAATGTCCTGGGTGCCGTTGCCGTGATGTATATCGAAGTCGACAATAGCAACTCTTTCAGCTCCAGCGCTGAGAATTGCCTGGGCAGCAATAGCGTCATTGTTGAGCAAGCAAAAGCCCATGGCGCGGTTAGGGGTGGCGTGATGCCCGGGCGGGCGAGGTAGTGCAAAACCTCTTTTGGCTTCTCCGCTCCATACGGCCATTGCTACCGCAGCAGCACCGCCAGCCGCGTTGAGAGCTAACTGCCAGGATTCCGGAGTCAGATAAGTGTCGGCATCAATGTGACGTTGACCTGCTTCGATGGCGTTTTGTAGCCTTTCCAGATATCCAGGCTCATGCACTTTGTGGAGTACATCGTCTGCCAACTCAACCGGCTCAAGCTTTGGGTAAGGTTCCCATAAGCCTGCATCTTTGAAGTTGCTTTTTATAGCCTCAACACGTTCAGGCCGTTCGGGGTGGCCGTATTCCGCATGGGCCTCGTGGCCCGCGGGATAGAAATAGACAATCTCATGCATAGCTAGGATGGATTATAGCTGAGGGAAGAACAATGGGTTTGAAGAACGTGTTTAATTCGGGTAAAAAAGTAGGGGCCGGTTGGAAACCGGCCCCTACAAAATCCTTAGAGAGATAATTCGCCTCAGGTTTTCTCCAAAGCCTTTTTCCGTTTCTCACCCCATGGCTGAATGAAAGACTCAGGCTCTACATCAAGAGCATCGGCGATACGCGTGATGTAATTGAAGTAGCTGATCACCTGTGTTGCGTCGTGGATGGCGCGGTCATCAAAGCCATGTGAACGCAAAACATCCAGGTCAGCATCCCCGATCTCATGCTGCTGCAGGGTCAGTTTTTCTGCATACTTACACAGTGCCTTGTCTGCATCTGGGATGGGGGCAGAACTCCAGTCGTTGATAATGGCATGCACGATTTCGTCTGCCTCTGCTTCGTCCTCGACTTCTTTGCCGACCTCATCACGGAGGTCATGTGCATGGGCTTGCGTTCAATATTTGCAATCCAGCGTTACAGATGTAACTGTGGCCAACATCTCGCGCTGCACGCGTGACAATGGGGAACTGCCAAACATGATGGCAGAATAAAAATCCATGCTGGCTTTCATGGCGCGTGGGTTGAGGCTCATAATATGGACAATATTCCACACCCGCCCGGCACGTTTGATGGCGTCGTCGAATTGTTTTTTGAGGAAGCCGGTGGCCTCCCCAAATTTTATCTGTTGGATGCGCGGCATTTAATCGCCGAAGCTGATACCCTGTGCCAGAGGCAATTCTTTGGACCAATTGATCGTATTGGTCTGGCGGCGCATGTACTGTTTCCAGGCATCCGAGCCGGACTCACGCCCACCCCCGGTCTCTTTTTCGCCCCCAAAAGCCCCACCGATCTCTGCGCCGGAAGTGCCGATATTAACGTTGGCGATGCCACAATCGGAACCGGCTACCGAGAGGAACTTCTCGACCGTGCGCATGCTGTCTGAAATAATGGCGCTGGAGAGACCTTGTGGAACGCCGTTATGGATCTCGATGGCTTCTTCTATGGAATCGTATTCCAGCAAGTACAGAATGGGGGCAAAGGTTTCTTGCTTAACGATCTCAGTCTGGGAAGGCATCTTGACGATGGTTGGCTCGACAAAGTTGGGGCCTTTGTCCGGCAGCATGTTGCCCCCAGAGAGAATCTCGCCGCCATCTTTCTTGACCTGTTCGAGCGCATCAAACATCTCTTCAACGGAAGTATTGACTACCAGTGGCCCCATCAGGGTATCTTCGTCCAGCGGGTCACCGATGCGCACTTGTTTGTAAGCGTCGACCAGACGACCACTGAGTTCATCGCCAATCTCTTTATCCATGATAATGCGACGGGTGGATGTACAGCGTTGCCCGGCTGTGCCTACAGCACCAAATAAAATGGCGCGGGTTGCCAGATCCAGATCGGCGTTCTTGTCAACGATGATGGCATTGTTGCCGCCCAACTCCAGGATCGTGCGACCAAAGCGGCTGGAAACGGTAGAGGCTACCGTGCGACCAACTTTCGTTGACCCCGTGAATGAGATCAAAGGAATACGTTCGTCTTCAAGAATGCGTTGCCCGACTTCGCGGCCTGAGCCGGTCACCAGGCTAAACACACCTTCCAGACCGTGGTCGGCCATAACGTCATTAGCAATGTGCTGGACCGCAATGGCGCAGAGGGGCGTATAGGTTGAGGGTTTCCAGAGGGTCGGGTCACCACATACGGCAGCCAGTGCTGAATTCCAGGACCAAACGGCTGTGGGGAAGTTGAAGGCCGTAATAACACCCACGATGCCGAGGGGATGCCATTGTTCGTACATGCGGTGCTGGGGACGTTCAGAGTGCATGGTGAGACCGTAAAGTTGGCGAGAGAGACCAACTGCAAAATCACAGATATCAATCATCTCTTGCACTTCGCCCCAACCCTCTGCGCGGATTTTGCCCATCTCCAGGCTAACCAGATCGCCAAGCGCTTCTTGCTTTTCGCGCAAGGCGTCGGCCAGGTCGCGCACAAGTTGACCTCGTACTGGTGCAGGGACTTCGCGCCATTTGAGGAATGCTTCCTGGGTTTTGGCAACAACGGTTTCATAACTTTCAGGCGTTGCCTGGATGACCGAAGCCAGAGCTTCGCCGCTTGAAGGATTGTAAGAAACTACCTCTTTACCTTTGTCATCCGTGATCCACCCATCAGCGCCATAGGTAGCGCCAGGGTTAACATCTTGGATGCGCAATTCTTTTAAAAGGGACTTCATGTAGGAAGACCTCCATTAGATATGTTTTCGAAGCTTAGTATAGCGTATCTAAAACCCGCCGCCAAGTTACATAAAAAAAGCGCCCCAGGTTTGGGACGCTTTTTTGTAATGAGTTTTGAAATCTATTCTTCAATTTCTTCTTTAGCTTCTGCCTTTTCTTCCCTCTTTGTGATTGTATAAATCAAAATCAACGCCAATCCGAAAGCAGTCGGTAATAAACCTACCGCCATCCACGGGCCAAAGTATAAGGGGAAGTGGGAGCCAACAGCCACTCGGGCTCCATCGAAGTCGCTTGGCAGGAACCCAATGGGGTACAGGGCCGCACAAAGCGCCAGGCCGAGTGCTGCAATAACAATACCCCATCGCAGGGTGCCGCGCCCATAATCATCGCTTTGCGGGGCTTTCACCAGGCCGCGTTCTGCCAACTCAATGATCTCTTTGTGGCGCAGCCAGCGTATATATGCGGCGAAGCCGAAGATCATAATGAAGATGAAACCGATTACGAAAAAACAAGCTACGAAGATAAGTACTTCATCGCCCATAGTTAAGCCTCCTAGAAATGCTGAATTCTGATATTTGAAGTTAAATGTTCATTCATGAGAGGTTCAGAGTGCTCTCCTGGAATATCCAGATGTAGGCACTGACCGTGGTCATGATACATAATAGAACGACGATTGCCAAAGGGATGGCCGCCAGCAGTATTTTTTGCTTCCTTTGCATACGCGCTCCTTAAGTTTTGCATATGTGTGTTTATTGCTTGGACGGAAGTCGCATAAAAAAGTTTCATTCAAAAATAAATGAAACTTTTGGATACAATGTCCGTCCAATAGGGTAGAGAGGATCGCGTCAATTTAGTGAGCAATGAAGAGCAACAATGGGTGTTGCAGGCCAAGCGCGGCGACACCGCGGCTTTTGAAATGCTGGTTGAGATCCATGCGCATTTTGTCTATAACCTGGCCTTACGGGTTGTACGCAACCCGCAGGAGGCTGAAGACCTATCGCAAGAAGCTTTTGTGCGCGCATGGCAAGCTATGCCGCGTTTCCGCGTTGAGGCGCGGTTTCGAACGTGGCTATATCGCATTGTGACCAACCTATGCTATGATAAATTGCCCAGGCTAAAACGTGAGCTGTCCATGCTCGATCCAGACGATGCCCTCGAGTTACCAACCTCTCACAAATCACCTGAAGGGCAACTGCTCTCCAAAGAAATGGAACAAACCTTACACGCAAAGATCGATAAATTGCCTGAGAGTTATCGTTTGCTGATCACCTTGCGACACTTGCAAGAAATGAGCTATGCAGAGATCGCTGAGGTTACAGGACAGCCGCTGGGCACCGTAAAGACTGGAATCTTCCGCGCACGACGCTTACTGCGTAATGCCATCGCTGAGTATGAAAATGATTGATGACCCGAGAATTGACACGGCTATAGAAAGTTATGACGTGGCTGCTTTGCCGAAAGGCTTTACTAAGCGTACGATGCTGCGTGTTGCAGATGTTGGAACGGAACAGCCGGCTTTCCGACTGCATTTTATCGACATGGCAATACCAGTATTTGTCATGTCATTCTTGGCAACTATCATGTTAGTGGGGGGATATATGCTGAACAGCGCCAATCCTTTTTGGCTTCAAGACCTCCAGGCCGCTGGTGCAACTCTGTTTGCTGAAGTGGGGGGGTATTTCCCAATCGTTGCTCTGGGGCTGGGATTGATCGGGATGACAGTTTTCCTGCTTGCCTTGCTTCTAATAACGCTAATCTCCAGTCGCCCCCAGGTTCGTTTGCAAATCTAGTTCATTCTTCCAGGATGGCTTCCGCTTCGATCTCCACCAACATCTGTGGATCGATCAACCTGCTGACCTCCACCATGGTCGTAGCCGGGCGAATGTCCTTGAAGAATTCGCCGTGGGCTGTGGCTATTGCTTCCCATTGACTAATGTCTGTTACATACATACGTGTGCGTACAACAGACTTGAGGTCTACCCCCAAAGCTTGCAGCGCCTTCTGAATGTTCTTTAAGGTCTGGATAGTTTGGGCATATGCGTCGTCAGGACCAACAATTTTGCCGTCTTCCCCTGTGGCGGTTGTGCCCGCTACGTGAATGGTATTACCCACCTTGACGGCTCGCGAATAACCGGCCATTGGCTCCCAGGGGGTGCCCGAAGAATAATTCTCACGCGGCATTTTTTAGCTTTCCTGATATTCGGCGATTTCGTAGGTTGTTGGAGGCCCTTGTTTCTCCCCAAGGCAGGACAGGTAAATTTTATCGCTGGATTCGAACTTCCTGATTTGCATTTCATGGGTGCGGCGCCCACCGCCTTCTGTGAATTTTACGCGCCAGTTATGGTCGTCAATGGCATCCATGCCTCGTAAACGCAGATCCCCGCTTCGTAGTGATGGCTTGCGTTCTCTCAGAAGGCCCTCGGCAGCCTGAGCCGGTTTTGGGTAGCATGCTCGCCCACGCAGGTTGCCATGCATAAGACGGTTGTCGTTCTCTGAACTTATCAAGTGCGAAACGTCCTCTGGCTCGATGCGCCCGTAGAAAACCCCGCTGGGGAAATGGACCACGTTTCCGGAGAAACGGTGGCCGCCCACGTGCGAACACTGCCAGGCAGCATCGCCCACAGTTTCTTTGAAGGCATTGTACACAGCTCCTCCTACTCGAGAGCAACACTGGTCGCGCATCCCATTTGTGCAGGTCAGCCAGATGGATTCATCTGTTCTGAAACGCTCATAATAAGCGTCGCCCTTGGCCATGGCAACCAGGTCCAGATCGAGGAGCGCCTCATAATTTCCCAGCGGAACCTTATATAACTTGGGATTTTCGTTAGCGACAGCGACGTAGAAGTTCTTGCGATTAGAAGGAGTTGCGGCACTTTGCTTGATGATCAAAGTCATGGCCGGATCAAGTTCCTTCATTGCCATTAGGAGATGTTTCTTGACTTCGTCTGGAATCAGGCTTTCATCAATAGCATCATACCCCCAGGCCTTATCGTATTCGAGCAGGAACCATACCCAGGCTACAGGCGCAGATCCCAACATGCTTTCGCCAATGTTGCGGGACTGGTCGGAACACACATAGTCAATGGGTTTGATCTCGATAGAGTCAGTCATTTGAGGCTATCCTTATAGGGGAGAAGAAGAAGCTACCGATCATTTGATGGCGCGATTGTACCGCTTTATTTGATAGACCAGAAATTTTATTCTCAGACAAATTTAGGAACTAATTCTTCCAGGCTTGCCAATAAGCGGTCAGCATCTTTTTGATCATTATAGGCTTGAAAAGAAGCTCGAACAAAAGGGGTACCCTGCCAACGATACACGGGAATTTCGACCTTGAATCGATCGTACAAAGCGGTTTGGAGAGCCACCTCATCAACTTCCGGCAATTGAACAGCACACATTTGCAGGAACCAATCAGGCGTGTTAGGTGAAATCGGATTTTGCTGCAACATTTCATTGAGCCTATTGCGAGTATTGCTTGCAAGCTTGTGACATCGTTCTCGCTGGGACTGCCAATCATGCTGTTGCTGGAATTCTATGGCATCCGGCACAGCCAAAAAGGCAGCCAGCTCACGGGTGCCTTGCCAATCATGGTGGTCAATGAAGAGCGAGGGGCCAAGCTCTTCCGCTTCATAACCCCAACTCACCACTAAGGGCTTTAGCATCTGGTCTTGCAATTCCTTGCAGACATAAAGAAAGGCCGAACCCTTTGGTGCGCATAGCCATTTATGACAAGCACCTGTGTAGATATCTGCTCCCAATTCATCTAGATTCAATTCCATCTGAGCCACGGCGTGGGCCCCGTCCACGATGCTGGTAATGCCGGCTTCTTTTGCTCTCTTGCACAGCTCTTCTGCTGGAAAGGTAAGGGCAGTGGCGCTGGTGATGTGACTGAAGAATAGCACCTTCGTATTTGCTGTGACACCAGACCAGATTTGCTCTACCAACTCTTCAGGGGAGGTCAGTGGCAGGGGGATGGGTTGCTGGATATATCTTGCCCCAGTCTCTTTACATATAAAACGCCATGTGCGGTCCATCGCACCATATTCATGATCGGTTGAGAGGATTTCATCCCCAGGTTTTAGATCAAGATTACGTACTACCATATTGATGGCTGTCGTTGGATTTGGAAAGAAAATTAGCTCATCTGCACTGCAGCCCAGGTACTTTCCTAATTTTGCACGTGCTTTATCCAACAATTCCGGGACACGTCTTTGCAGGAATTTCACGGGCTGTTTTTCCATTTCCAATTGCCAGTATTGGTAGCGTTCAAAAACCCGTTTTGGACAGGCTCCAAAAGAACCGTGATTAAGAAATGTTACCTCCGGGTCGAGTAGGAATAGACTTTTTGATATCTTTAAATCATTTACGGAAAGGCTTTTCATTTAGAAATTTTATCTTGGAAAGCTTGTTCTTGCATTTTGTTTCGAATTGCAGTAAAGTATCGACTAACCCTTTCTCATTTCCCTAAGGAGGAACCATGAAGAGGCAAACGCTAGCTCTGTTTGCCCTGCTCATGTTGGTCGGCATACTTTTGGCCGCATGTGGAGGAGCCACAACAGAAGCCCCTACAGAAGAACCAATAGTAGAAGAAGAGCCTATGGAAGAAACCATGGATGAACCCATGGACGAGGCTCTCCCGGATCTGGGTGGTCGTGAGGTCACTATCGCCATCGAAAATGCTTATCTCCCCTTCAATTACATTGATCTGGAGACTGGTGAACCTGGTGGCTGGGATTACGAAGCCTGGAACGAGATCTGCGAACGCCTGAACTGTACGCCAGTTTATGTAGAAGCAGTCTGGGATGGCATGATCCAGGCAGTAGCCGATGGCCAGTTTGACGCTGCAGCAGATGGTATCACTATCACCGAAGACCGCGCTGAGATCGTTGATTTCTCTGACGGTTACATCAGTCTTAACCAGCGCTTGTTGGTACGTATTGATGAAGATCGCATCTCTGGCATTGATGACATCGTTAACGACGAGAGTCATTCCCTGGGTACCCAGACCGGTACCACGAACTTTGAAACTGCTACACAATTTTTGCCGGAAGAGCGCATTCAGGCCTTTGAGCAATTCCCCTTTGCTGTACAAGCCTTGATCGCTGGTGACATTGATGCCGTCATTATCGACGATGTGGCTGGTCAGGGTTACGTGGGCGAGAATGCTGACGCTTTGAAGGTTGTTGGCGAATCCATGTCCAGCGACCAGCTCGGTTTCATCTTCCCCTTGGGTAGCGATCTGGTCGAGCCTGTTAATCAAGCTTTGCACGCCATGCAATCCGATGGTTTCCTTGCTGAAATTAACACCAAATACTTTGGCGAAAGCTTTACCCTCACCTATGATGATATCGGTGAAGGCGCTTATGCTGAAGATGCACCCACTGTAGATCTCCCGGATCTGGATGGACGTGAGGTCACCATCGCCATCGAAAATGCTTATCTCCCCTTCAATTATATTGATCTAGAGACTGGTGAGCCTGGTGGCTGGGACTATGATGCCTGGGACGAGATTTGCAGGCGCCTCAACTGCACCCCTGTTTATCAGGAAGCAGTGTGGGAGGGCATGATCCAGGCTGTGGCAGACGGTCAATTCGATGCAGCCGCTGATGGTATTACCATTACTGAAGATCGCGCTGAGATTGTTGATTTCTCAATTGGTTATGTGGCTATTGACCAACGTCTTCTGGTGCGTGTCGATGAGGATCGGATTGAAAGCATTGAAGACATTGTCAACGACGATAGCCTGACGCTTGGTACCCAGACTGGCACGACCAATTTCGAGACGGCAGCCAGCTTCTTGCCTGAAGAGCGCATCCAGGCCTTTGAACAGTTCCCCTTTGCTGTGCAGGCTTTGATTGCCGGCGATATTGATGCTGTGATCATTGATGAAACTGCTGGACAGGGGTATCTTGGCGAAAACGCCGAATTACTCAAATTGGTAGGGCCGTCGATGTCCAGTGATGAACTCGGCTTCATATTCCCCTTGGGGAGCGATCTGGTCGAAGCAGTTAACCTGGCCTTGCAGGCCATGGCAGCTGACGGTTTCCTGGATGAGATTAATACTAAGTACTTTGGTCCTGGTTTCACTGTAACTTATGATGATATCGGTGATGGCGCATACAGCGATGAGTAGTGTAAAATTAGACTAGCAAGGCATGCTCAAATCCACTATATTTTCTAGAGGAGAAAAAATGTTAAGAATGACAAAGGTTTTACTAGTAGCAATCACTATACTGCTCCTAGTCAGTGCCTGTGCCGCAGCGGAACCTGAGCTGGGTACGGAAGGCAACCCGCTTGTATGGGTGTTGGTGCCCTCCCAGGACACGGAAGCCGTACTTACGGGTGCAGAAGATATCGCCCAGGCCATTGAAGACGCTACAGGCCTGGTCGTTTCACCGCTCGTCACCACTGATTTCACCGGCGCTGTCGAAGCTATGTGCTCAGGTGAAGCTCACATGGGTGCGCTCAACACCTTCAACTACGTGTTGGCCCATGCCCGCGAATGTGCTGACGTTGCCGTGGCCTCTGTACGCTTTGGGTCCACTTTCTACTCCGGTCAGGTCATCACTGCAGTTGATAGTGGCATCAGCAGCATCTCAGACCTGGCAGGGAAGACTTTCTGCCGCCCTGACCCCACTTCCACCTCTGGCTGGGTAATCCCCAGTATCGCCATGCAGGCTGCCGGGCTTGATCCCGAAGCTGACCTGGCAGAGATCGTGGATGCCGGTGGTCACGATGGCGTGGTCTTGGCTGTCTATAATGGTGACTGTGATGCTGGTTCCACATTTGTGGACGCTCGCAGCAACATCGAAGAGGATTTCCCGGATGTCTTGGACGTCGTCACAGTGATCGAAGAATCCGCTCCTATCCCCAATGACAACATCAGCTATGCTCCTGCCGTTTCCACAGAAAACCGAGAAGCGATCACTGGCGTGTTGCTTGACCTTGCCAGCACTGAAGAAGGCCTGGAAATACTCAACTCCGTGTACTCCTGGAGTGGTATGGAAGTTGTTGGTGATGACTTCTACGATGGCTTCCGCCAACAGCTTGAAGCTGCTGGCCTCGACATCGAAGACCTCACTAACTAAGTGCACACTTGGCTTAGTGAAGGTTCTTCACTAGTCTGAAACATACAAACCGTGTGCAGTGGATTTCCACTGCACACGGTTTTGTATTCCACAAGAAGGAGTGGGTATGGCTGAACAACCAACCGATCTAGAAACCAGGGTTGGCCCAAAGATCGAGTTTCGCGGTGACCCCTTTGCTTCACGGTTGTCGAGCTTCCCCTGGTGGTTCCTTGGCTTGATCCTGATTGCAGTTTGGGCGGTCTTTATCATTACAACTCAGGAAAGCTACCGCGAAGCCTTTGACTTCATCAAGCAGGGCATCCCTGTAACGATCTATATCACATTGATTTCCTTTACTCTTGCTTCGGTTATTGGCCTCATGGCAGGCCTTGCCCGCATTTCTCGGAGTGTCGTCCTGCGTAATATCGGCACCTTTTATATCGAAGTCATCCGCGGCATTCCCATGCTTGTTCTTATTTTTTATCTTGCTTTGGTCGCGGTCCCTTCGGTTGTTGATGGTATGAATGCCTTCGGGGAATGGCTTGATGGCAATGGGCTTGGTTTTCTGGGAGGCATATTCTTGGCCATCGAAAACAAGAACGTGCCCTTGGAAGCACGCGCCGTCATCGCCTTAGCGGTTACCTATGGTGCCTTCATGGCAGAAGTGTTCCGGGCCGGTATTCAATCGATTGGCCGAGGCCAAATGGAAGCTGCCCGCTCTTTGGGTATGAGTTATGCCCAATCCATGCGCTATGTCATATTGCCCCAGGCTGTGCGCAATATTCTGCCTGCTCTAGGCAATGATTTTGTGGCCATGGTAAAAGACTCTTCTCTGGTTTCTGTGCTGGCTGTACGCGATATCACCCAGGTGGCGCGCTTATACGCCGGGCGATCTTTTCGCTTTGCTGAAGCCTATACCATTATTGCAGTCATGTACCTGACCATGGTCGTTCTGCTCTCCTTGTTGGTGCAGCTCATTGAAAGGCGGTTGCGGGCTAATGAGTGATCCTAAAAACATGATTATAGAAGCCGTCGATATCTATAAATATTTTGGCGATGTTCAGGCCCTGAACGGCGTCAGCTTGACTGTAGAAGCAGGCAAAGTCATTGTAGTTGTTGGCCCCAGTGGATCTGGTAAATCGACATTGTTGCGCTGCATCAACTATTTGGAGACCCCTACTAGCGGTGAAATTTATATTGATGGTCAGTTGATGACCAACGACCAACGGATACTTAATGAAACGCGCGCCGAGATAGGCATGGTATTCCAGCTTTTTAATCTGTTCCCACACCTGACAGCCCAGGAAAATGTAACCCTGGCTCAAAATGTTGTGCGCGGCCGTTCCAAAGAGGAAGCCCAAGAGATTGCCATGCAGCAATTGGAGCGCGTTGGTATACCGGAGAAAGCAGACGTAAAACCGGCCCAACTTTCTGGTGGACAGCAACAGCGTGTAGCCATTGCACGTGCCTTAGCTATGAATCCCAAGATTATGCTCTTTGACGAGCCTACCAGCGCCCTTGATCCCGAGATGATCAAGGAGGTACTTGACGTGATGCTTGACCTGGCTCAAGAAGGCATGACCATGGTTTGCGTTTCCCACGAGATGGGCTTTGCGCGTGCCGCCGCGGATGAGGTTATCTTCATGGATAATGGCCTGATTGTTGAACACACAACCCCAGACGGGCTGTTTAATAACCCTCAGGAGGAACGCACAAAGCTCTTCCTATCACAGATCCTGCAACATTAGCGCCTAAACAAAGGATTAAAAAAAAGAGAGACGGATTTGGTCCGTCTCTCTTTTGCTTATTTTTAGCAAGTTTTAATTGCCCGAATATTCCTCAGCCAACAAGGTTCGAATAGCAGCCTCGGTCTCATCGTAAGCACCCTCTCCGATGTGCACGTACCGGATATCGCCCTGTTTGTCGATCAAATATAAAGTTGGCCAGTAGCGGTTATTATAAGCACCCCAGGTCCGGCGCTCATTGTCCTGTGTCACCGGATAAGGCACGTCCAGGCGGACGAGCGCATCTTTGAGGTTGTCGAGATCTTCTTCATAGGAGAATTCAGGATAATGGTTGCCGATAACGACCAGACCCTGATCTGAGTATTTGTAGAACCATTCCCTCAACGAGGGAATTACCCGCTGGCAATTAATTCAACCAAAGGTCCACATGTCCAGCAGCACAACCTGTCCACGTAGGTTAGCCAATCTCAATGGGGCATCTGTATTTAACCAGACTTCATTTTCTAACTCAGGGGCTGGCCCTAGGTTTTCTAATGGCACTTCAACAGCCTCCTCAAGAGTGGGAGCAGCATCTAATTGCTCATCGACTACTGCTTGTGCTTCAGGCCTTTTCTCTACAGTTTCGCCTGAGCAGGCTGCCAATAATAAAATAATGATGGAAAGAAGCATTATCCGCATAAGGGCATTGTATGCTGCTATTATTACGCAAAGCTTACGACCTTATTTTTAACCATTGCACAAAAACACAGTATTAGGAACTTTGTACTATAATTATTAGAATATTCCTCGTCACATGGAATTTGCAATTTGGATTGTAATCTAACACTACAATGAACTCGGGGATGACCGACGACTCTCGCGACACCCTAATCGGACAACATCTCGGCAAGTATGAACTTGTTGAGTATTTAGGCTTTGGTGCAATGGCCAAGGTCTATAAAGGCTATCACTCCAGTCTGGATCGTCACGTCGCAGTTAAAGTTCTACATTCCCACCTCGCCGCTGATGGCGAGTTTTTGCGCCAATTCAACGATGAAGCCCGCAACCTGGCAACTATGCGGCATCCTAATATCGTGCAGGTCTTCGATTTTGATACCCATGATGGTAAGCCTTACATGATCATGGAATACATTGATGGCCCGACACTGGATGATGTCATAGAAGACGCCTCCAAACGTCATTCGCGCGTGTCTAACTCCCGTACCATTCGTATCATTCAAAACATAGGGGTAGCACTTTCCTACGCCCACAAGCGCAGGATCATCCACCGCGATGTGAAGCCACGCAATGTCATGTTGGAACGTACTGGACGTGTGGTGCTGGGTGACTTCGGCCTCGCCCGCTTGCTAACCGGCAAACGGCGTACAGAGCAGGGTCAGGTCAAAGGTACCCCAGCTTACATGCCACCGGAGCAAGGGCGCGGAGAAGCGGGTGAAGAACGCTCCGATATCTATTCGCTGGGAGCGATCTTTTACGAATTGGTTACAGGCCGTCTACCCTTTGTAGCTGATACGCCTGTAGCCGTAGCCATGAAACATATCAGTGAGCCATTGACACCCCCCAAGGACTTGGTGCCGGAGATACCTGACTCAATCCAGCATATCATTTTGCGTGCGATGGAAAAGGATCCCAAAGATCGTTATCAGAGCGTAGACCAGATGTTGGGTGATATCGCCCGTTTCAACAAAAAGGTCAAAACCAAGAAGCTCCCCACCGCTCGACTTACGATGCCCGGTGGTGGCAAAGCAGTAGACCTGCCAACAGCCCCCGAGCTTTCTTCTACCGGCACTGATGCGGAAGTGTCTTTGCACTTCATGGATACTGGCCAGATATTGAACCTCAAGCGCGGCCGCGAATATTCCGTAGGTAGGCGGCACAAACAGCAGGCTGTCATCCCGGACATTGATCTGGCGCCTTTCAAAGCCTACGATTGGGGCATCTCCCGTATTCATGCTCGTATTGACATGGCCGGGGACAGCGTCAAGGTCATGGATTTGGGTTCATCGAACGGGACCTGGTACGATGGCAAACGCCTGCCGCCGAACACACCTTTCAACTTACGGCATGGCGATATTTTCTTCCTGGGAAAATTAAAGATTCAAGTATTGATCTACGATTAGTTGTTGCTAATCGCTTCTTTGTATTCAAGATGGCCTGCGGGCCGTTTTTTATTTATGGCAACCAGATACGTAAGCGCCCATCATTTAGGCCAGCGGTCAGCATGAGGGAACTATCGGTTAGCTGTACTACGGACAAGTTACTACTCAACACGCCCTCCAGAGGCAAGCGCCAATCAACCTCAGCCCCGCCTGATACTCGCTGGATGGCACCAAGATGTGTCCTGTCCTGGCTGGGTAAAATTACTTCCACAATGCCATCCCCATCGAAATCGGCCGCTGCCCCCATGTCCAGGTTGCGGGAGCCGATTTGGTGTGAAGTGTAGCCAGGCACGCGCGCCACTATCCTTAGTGTGTCCTCTTCCCATTGGTAGAACTCAACCACGCCACCGATGTGGGGCGTCAATACGTCGACAAGTTCCATTTCACCACTAGGTCCGAATGGGGCCACAGCGATCTGGTGTCGCCAGCGATAGCCCAGCCCGATCGGAGGACCTTCAGCCAGGCGGTTCCCTTGTTCATCGAAAACCACTATCTGCCCGCCATTTGAGAAATCGCTTAATGTGACAATGACCTCAAGTTCGCCATCGCCGTTCCAGTCTGTCCAGATCGGACTGATTCCTTCAACGACCTGTCCATTGCCTACAGGGAAGGTCTCAAAAGCAGCTTCCTCCTCACCAATGTCAACAATTGTAAAACTCTCAGCTTCAACAGCATCTCCCAACACGCCATGATCGTAGGCGGTGGTTGGGGATGATAAAAATAACAGTTGCCCGTTTTCGCTTTGGAGGATACGTGAATCTGGTAAGGCTCCCGCATTGAGGATCTGGTCGAAATTGCTGAATAACCGGACATTACCTTCGGTATCAATATCAATGCTTCCGGCCTGGGTAAATATTGGGACACCATGTGTCTCAGGCGATTGACCCGAATGACCTAATGCAGCAAGGATATCGGGAGCGTCACTGTCCTTCGCACTCACTAGAATGGGAGGCTTCCCTGGTTCACTGTCCGGGGGAAGAATTTCCACACTTTCGTAAAAGCCATCCGTATTTACAAAGTAGCCGTAAAGCTGTCCATTCTCTGCTGCAGCGACCCAAAGGCTGCCATCATTGCTGGGGACTCCCACCACCCATTCTATGGCTTCCCCGACTTCTATGTCGATATAATTTTCTGGCTGGATCGAACCAGTCCCCTCAACATAGCGATTGCCGTCGGGCGATTGGTAGGTATACCCGAATTGAGCGTCATTTTTTTTTGTACAGGCGCGATGTTGGCGATTTCATCGGTTGGACTTGCTGTCACAGCATCTTCAACAACCGCCGCGGTGCTGGTGGGTTGTTCTGTTGCAGATGCAGAGCTACAGGCCCCTAAAATCAATATTGCCAAACTCAGAATTACATAAAGACGCTTTGAAAGTAATGTCTCAATTACCAATTGTAAATCTCCAATTAAAGTCACTATTGTCGAATTTTAAACCAACGAGCAAGATCCCCGATCAATTCTCTACTTCGAAATTTCCCCCGTTTGCTACGGTTAGGTCTACCAACACTTCCTGTCCGCCAAAGCCATGCACAATGTCATGGGCGCGTACGGTGACTTCTGTGATGCCCTCAGGGATAACGATGTTGCCCTGGCTGCGTGTAAAAGGCTGTTCGTTCACATGCGGATGCAGCAATAAGCGCGTGAAGGGCGAACTCGAGTTAGGTTTGAGCACGGTGCCGTCTGGCAGCACAACGTCCCAGCCATCGGCATAATCTTCCCACCCGGTATCTGGGTGCGCTACGGTCACGTGAAAAGTCCAGCCATTGCCAGTTTGGATGGCTCGCACGAAGGTAACGTCAGCATCTGCTTCACTATTAGGTACTGCTGTAGGAAGGTCGGTTTCTGTGGGCATGGGGTGAGCCTCCTCAGTTGCTTCTATCTCAGGAGTTGGTACAGTGGTCGCCGTGACTGCTACAGTTGTAGGACTCGTAGCCGGGACTTCGGTGAGCGCGGGAGCTTGAGCACAACCCGCAATTAGGAATATTCCAATTACCAATATCCAATTCTTCATTGTTATGAGTTATTCCTCTTCTCTATTTAAGTCTATCCGGTATTGGTCTCCCCAGAAGGCATCAAATTGAATGTGTAGCGGATGATAAACAGCCTCTGGGATACCAATATCTGCCAGTGTGATTTTACCTGCTGCTGGATTTGCTAGACCAGTTTTAGGGAGGGCTAGGGTCATTGTGCTCTCAGGATTGATCACCAACCCCGGCGTTTCTCCTGTCGTTGAGTCCATGCCGGAGGGAATATCCAGTGAAAGTATGCGTTTGGCCCTTGCATTTGCTTTTTCAATTAATTCGGCAATGCGACCGCGTGGTGCACCGTTGAGACTGTAGCCGATCAATGCGTCTACTATCAGATCTGCTTGCTCAATGAGTTCTTCGGACTGGGAAGTATCGGCTGGGGTCACCCCTGCATGATGCAGTATGTTCATTTGGGCCGCGGCAGCTCTGCCAAGCTCTTGGGCGTCTTTGGTCAATACCAGGTTGATCTTGTGCCCACGATTGTGTAGATGGCGCGCACAGGAAATGCCACCACCACCATTGCCACCTGTCCCTGCCAGGATGGTGATCTCGTGTTGATCTGCCCCCAGCATCTCCAAACAGGCCAAGGCCAGGTTGCGTCCGGCATTTTCCATCATTTGCAGAATCCCAAGACCAAAATCTTCTACGGCGATGCGATCTACCTCGCGCATTTCTTCTTCGGATACCGCAGGTATGGGGATTCCGTTGTTTGATCTAAAAAGAGTAGCTTTCATGTTTGCGTGGATTATAAAGAAAAAGGGCAGGGCTTAGCCCTGCCCAATCCAATTCTAATCAAGGTCACATTCAGTCTTCTACTTTTACGCCCTTCCAGAATGCCACGTAATCTTTGATGTTCTGGGCTGCATCTGACGGCTCAGGATAGTACCAGGCAGCATCACTGTTGGTTTTGCCATCAACTTCAATGCTGTAATAACTTGCCAGCCCTTTCCAGAAACAGGTTGTGTGTGAATCCGTTTCTTTGAAATACTCTTTCTTAACAGAGTCCGGTGGGAAATAAAGATTTCCTTCTACAACAACCGTTTCGTCACTTTCTGCCAAAACTACATCATTCCAAACAGCTTTTGCCATTGGTTAGTTTCTCCTTGTAAGCAATATCCGATAATTGGCATATAACTACGCCACAATCTAGAGGCTCCAACCGGTCGATTTCTTACTAGAAATCTAAGGTTTTTTGTAAACCGGGAATCCTGCCCGTTAAATTGACTTGGACTATAATCTCGGCGTGATTACTGAATGGACTGGTGCTGCCTGGGTTCAGGTGCGCCGTACGTATAACTTTACACGTGCCGTTATTAATAGTTTCGCGGCGGACGAATGCACGTTGCGAGCAGCTGCATTGGCCTATTATGGTCTCTTCTCCATGTTCCCCCTGTTGCTTTTTTTGATCTATCTTGCGACGAACATATTGACTACTACTGAAGCCCAGTTGGCGGTAAATACAGTTCTTGAACAGATCCTACCTTTCAGCCCGGATCAACTGGAAAACATCATTGGGCAAATCCTGGCCTCACGGTCATCGATTGGCGTGATCAGTTTGGCCGGGTTGTTGTGGAGTGGTTCGGCTGTTTTTGCGGTTTTGGAAGCGGCATTGACAGTGATATGGGGAGGCTCACCTCGCGCCTTCTGGTCTCGCCGTTTGATAGCTGCATTCTCAGTGATGTTGTTAAGTATGCTTTTCGTTGCCTATCTGTACTTTGGGCCAATTTTGTCCTGGCTATTGCCGGCTCCCACTTTTCTGTACAGTGCTATTCTGTCTCAACTGTTTGGTTTTGCCTTGCTTTTGATTATATGTACACTATTGTTCCGCATTTTCCCCAACCGCAATGTGCGCTGGACTTCGGCGATCAATGGAGCCATTGTCACCGCTTTGTTTATCCAGATCGCACGGTTTTTCTTTGACCTCTATTTAGGATTGGCCTTCCGCAATTTTGGTCTGATTTACGGTTCTTTAGCCTGGATTGTGGCCCTGGCATTGTGGTCATACCTGGTTGCGGTCCTGTTCTTCTTCGGGGCAGAAGTAGGCGCGGAATTAGAAGAACGTGAACAGTTGCGAGTTAAAAAGCTTGAAGCTTCTGTGTAGCTATTCTCACTGCTCTAAAGCTGGTAGCTCATAACTCACTTCGATATCACCAGCTTCTACACCATCTATGACTTCAATGGGGATATCTAAAACCACATCCTGCACCAAACAGAACTCTTCATTTTCAGCTTCGCAATAGAACACAGTTGCCTCGGCATGGATGGTTGTTTCACCGGCGCTCAACAGGATCGGAAACTCAATTGGGAATTCGGGCCCCACCTGTTGGTAGCTTTGCTCACCCTCACTACTCAGGCTCAGGATCTCGCCATCTACTGCTTCCCAGGTCAAAGTAAAAGGCCCAAAGTCATTAAACTTGTAATCTTCGGGAACGGTGAATATAAATCGTAGCAGACCATCTCCGGATGCTACTTGCTGAACATCACCTGAAACCTGCTCTGCTTCGAGGCCAGTACTTTGGGTTTGCATGGCAATGCCGAGGTTGCTCAAGCGCAGCGTGGTTACTTCACCGCTTTCCAGGTCCGCCACGCGGATCAAGTGGTTGTTCGTGTCGGCAATATACAGCTTGCCGTTGGCGATACTGAGGCCGCTCGGTTCAGCGTATTGGGCCGCATCAGGCATGCCATCCACCCAGCCAATTTGACCAGTCCCGCTCCATGTTTGGCTGCTCTTTTCTATGGGGTCGATCACTTTAAGTTTATGGTTATACGTGTCTGCAACGTAAAGTTTGCCTTCGTAGTAAGCAATGCCTAAGGCATGTTGCAATAACGCAGTTGGATAGTTGCCGTCAACGTCTCCAAAGTCAAACAGGCCAGTACCTATGATCGTCTCCATATCGCCGCCTTCCAAGGGTATCTGCCGGATGGCACTCGATTCCGGATCGGTGAAGTACAGCGTTTCTCCATCAGTAGTGAAACCCGAGGGTTGGGACAATGATGTTTGTTCTGGTGGACCGTCATCAATGCCTTCACGTCCACTACCGCTGAGGATATCGACTGCATCCTTTTCAAGGTCCAGCACCCAAAGCTGGTGCAGGCCAGACATGGCAATGTGCAAATTATTGCCATCCAGCAGGATGTCCCAGGGAGAACTCAAGGCTGTTTCCAGTCCTGCCCCGCCAGAGGGATATTGGTAGGCTTGTTCGCCTGTGCCTGCGATGGTTGTTACGCTTTCATTTTCGAGATCGGCCAGGCGGATGGCATGATTCTCCAGATCGGCAATGTAGAGCAACTTGCCATCTTCCGAGAGGGCCATGCCCTGTGGCCGCAAGAAACTGGCCGAAGAGAAATCCCCATCATCAAATCCTTCAACCCCGGAGCCGATCACCTGTAAAAGTTCTCCATCCAGTGTGGAAATCAGGATGCGGTTGTGGTTCGAGTCGGCGATGAACAGGCGCTCACCAGCTTCATCAGCCAGCACTTTGCCGGGGAAGCTCAACACTGTTGGGGCCGCGGTCTGGCTCTCTAGAACAAGCTCAAGTGGCCGCTCATCTATCAAGTCTGCTTCTCGAAACTCCTTATCCATGACATCGATCACTGGCTGGAATATCTCATACACACCCTCCCCGGCGTGATACCCAATAGCATTGCCGTTGGGGTCGATCAGGAACAGTGTCGGCCAGGCGCGGGCCCCAAAGGTCTGCCATACCTGGAATTGATTGTCGTTAACAACAGGGTGCTCAACCTCGTAGCGCAGCACGGCCTGCCGGATGCTTTCTAACTGGCCTTCGGTTTCAAACTTGGCGGAGTGCACGCCGATCACCACCAGCGAATCAGGATATTCCGCTTCCAATCGTTTCAAGTCGGGGATAACGTGAATACAGTTGATGCAACCCAGCGTCCAGAAATCCAGTAGCACGATCTTGCCGCGCAAGTCTTGTGAGATGGATAATGGACGGTCGACATTGAGCCACTCCAGCCCGGCGGGGAAATCGGGCGCGGCAGCTGTTCCGGCAAAGGTGAATTCCGTGTTGTCGCTCACTTCAGGGGTACTCTCGCTTTGAGGGACTTCACCGTTTTCGATGACACCGCTCTCTAGTTGCGGTGCACTACCGCAGGCTGCCAAAAACAAAGCCGTGACTATCACAGCCAAAAAGGACTTCTTCATGTAATTCCTTCTAATTAGATCAAGTTAAGGGATGATTATACGTGCCAAAGCTTACAGCTTTCTTGCTTATCAGGAAGCTCTAATCCTCTTCATCGCGTCTGGCGCGTTTGCGCTCCAGCAATATTTGTGTAGTGGATTTGCCCCCATCAACTTTAGTTTGGCTTTGGTCTTTAACGACTTCCAGTTCGTTTTTGGCTGCTTCAACTGTCTCAGCCACTGGTTCTGGTATGCTCCCTTGAGCGGCCTCTGGCACTTCTGTAATCCTGATTGGCTGCTTGTCCACCGGGGTTTCTCGTTGCTCTTGTACATTTTCTTTGGCTGCAAATAATGCCTGCATACTCTCGGGCCGATCTGCCCTGGGGAGTGGCTTGGGTCTGTTCAAGAAAGGTTCTAAAAAGCGGTTCATAAAAGCGCTCACATCTTCTAAGCCAAATACCAATCTGCGTACTGCGATGTCGAAAGGTAGCAGCAGGACAGCCAACAATAGCAATTCCGTCCAAATAGGGAGGCTGGTGCGCGGCGCGGCTAAGGTGTGTGCAAAAACGTCTTGGGGATTGTCAGAAGCTTGCCCACCATCACTCAAAGCGGCCAGGCGTTGAAGTAGGTCCGGGTTTGAGTCCAGTGCCCGGTATTCAGGGGAATACGATAACACCCAGCCGGTTGTGGCAGAAACGCCCTCCGTATTTTCTGCCTGCCCTGAGATTCCCAGCAGATAGGCCCCTTGTTCGCTCGGTGTGAACTCCGCCTGGTATTGGCCGGGCGCAGTTTGTACCAGGGTGATCTCTTCGGTTTCCCCATCTGGCCCAACAGCGTTGGCCTGCATCGAATAGCCATTCAAGAACTGGCCGTTCTGATTCTGTGCTTCTACAATTATGTTGGAGTTATCTTCGCCTTCTTCCACCCGCACATCCAGCGATGAAGGCGTGGGCTTGTTATTGACAAAACTCACCGCCTGCGCCCAGAACGTGGCGTAGCCATCCCAGGCTACCCAATCACGCGCCCAGCGCCCACTGGCGTCTGAGGTGAAGGCTACTGCACGTCCCAGGCCATACTGCCAGCTTGCCAGTATAGGGTCATCCTTATCTGAAACCAGGATGGTGCGCGCGGCCGGCTTGGCGCTGGTTGCCACGTAACCTTGCAGTTGAGGGACTGCAGTGATGCCCGAGAGCATGGGCGAGTTGCTTCGCAATGCGGGAAAAAATGGTTCCTCCACCAGATAGGCGCGGGAGGCTAATGTGGTTTCCTCAGTAAAGATGCTGGGGATGGATGCAGGGTTAGGCGCGAAATAGAAACGCCCACCACCCAATTCGGCAATATCCGCTAAGAAAGACGCAGCATCCGCCCCAATGCCCACAGAGGTCAAGGTTATGCCATATTGGGTGAACATCTCTTCAACGAGTTCCGGGATACCCTGTTCGTTGGCACCACCATCTGTGAGCAAGACCACGTGTTTGACCTGCGAATCGTCGGCAGGTAGATCTTCGGCCATCAATTGCAGGCCGGCCAGGATGTCCGTGCCCCCTCCTGAACGTATGGTGCCGATGGCATTGACCGCGGCATCCCCGTCACCTACTTCGCTGATCGGCACCACCCAACTGGCATTTTCATCGAAGAGGATCACACCAACTTTGTCAAAGGGGGCCATCAAGCGCACCGAGCGAATAGATGCTTCTTTAGCCAGGTCAATCTTGGTTTCCCCGCCGCTTGTGCTCGACATGCTGCCAGAGCGGTCGATGACGAACAAAATAGTCAATGTTGGTCGGCGTACTTCATCTTTGATCTGCATTTCGACGGGCAGTATCTCTTCCAGTGGAGTCTGGAAGTAACCTCCCACACCGAAGCTCGTCGGCCCGCCAATGGCGATTAACCCGCCCCCCAGGTCGCGCACGTAGGATCGCATGGCTTCCATCTGGCGCTGACTTAACTCACGCGCCGGTACGTCCACTAGGATGATCGAGGAATATTCGGAAAGTGTTGCCAGGTCGCTGGGGCTACGACCAGGTGTCACCTGATCGTAGGTCATGTTGGAGGTTTCCAAAACGTTCAATAGTGCTGAGACTTCATCCGGCCTGGTTTCCCCACGAAAACCGATCTCTTCACCCGCAGGGGGTGCGACCACTAATATCTTAGGTGGCCCGCTGACTCGTGAAAAGGACGCCAGCTCGTTGTTCTGGTAATAGCTGTCGTTGTTGGAAATCAGTTGAACTGAGTAATTGACGAAGCCGGGTTCACCGGCCGTGAGAGGAATACTGAAGCTTTGCTCACCTCGATCCAAATCGTATAAGGCTTCATGCACCACTTCTGTGCCTGCCAATACCCTTACGGTAGCTTGGGTGGCTTGGCTAGCTTCCACGGTAAAGGTCAAATCGAATTGCTCGCCCTCGTTCAGGCTTGCCGGTGTGCTTACATCTGTCACCAGAGCTTCATCGCCCACCTGGTTTTCAAAGGGCACGTAAAGGATCTCCACACCTGATGCCGCGGCGAGCTCGGCTGCCGAGACAGCATCACCCTGTGTATTGCCGCCATCCGAAAGGATCACCAGCCGTCGAGCTGCATCGGATGGATACAGCGCCAGGGCCAGTTGGACGGCTTCTCCAATATTGGTGTGTGTCTGGTCAAGGGTAGAGGCGAAAGCTGCCAGGTTGTTATTGGCAGACATCGGTCTTTCTACCAGGGCTTCCCCGCCAAATAAGATCACCGCGGATTGGTCATCAGGGCCCATTTCCTGGATGGCATCTTCAACGTATTGTGCCGCTTCTGCTTTGGCTTCGACCCCCATTGAATCAGAATCATCGACCAGGAAGACAACGGCAAGCTTGTCACCACTTTGGTTTAGTTCCAGCCCGGCCAAAGCCAGGATCAACAGGCTCAAGATGACCGCCCGGATAGCCAGGGAAATGAAACCACGAATGCGCCCCCAGCGACCACTGGGCCATCCCAGCCAGATCACGGCGGGTAGCAATAAGAAAAGCAGCAGGAACCAGGGGGCGCTGAAACTCATCTCAGTTGCGTGCCTTGCCCAGCCCTAGCCGTTGTCGCCAAACCTGGGGATCGATCTGACGACCCTGGTACACCCACCACTCGACCAAGAGGATGAGCAGTCCCAGCCCGGCCAGCCACGGCCAAAGCTCCAATTCGCCCAGCGCGCTCTCGCTCGTGGGACCGATCTCAGTGCGCCCTATCTGTACCTCTGTTTGGGGTGAAAGGTTCGATTCCGCGCTGGAAAACAGATTGACCGCGAAGGTATGGGCTTCTTCCCCGGCCCGTATTGTGTAAATTCCGGTTTCCTGGGTGTCGGTGTAGAGCAGGCCGTTGGTATCAAATTGGAACTCAGATATTGCCCGTGAGGGTGTAGTGATCTGTACTGTGCGGCTGTTGCCGAATGGCCGGATGTTGAGGCCCTCGCCGGGCTGTAAGCCTGCAGAAGCATCGAAGGGCAAACCGGGACTCAGGTAGTTCGCCAGATTGCCAAAAAGTATTGGAAAGGTGATTTGTAAAGGCAGGTCAGAATCGCGCAGGTCGAACCCGACCACGGCCACCTTGCGCCCTCCCGTCTCGCCTGCAAATACCAACGAGCCACTTTCCGAGTCGACCAAAACGTCGGCCCAATCAGGTGTTTCGATTTGTCGCGTTTTGAGGATGTTGACGGCGCTGAAATCCACGAAGCGGTTTAGTGGGTTATCGGTAACAGTCACCCCAGAGACTTCACTTATTTCCCCAAGGACATTAAATAGCTCATTGTCCGGTGGATTGACCAGCAGTAGATTGCCCTCCGGTAACTCTTCGGGCAGAACACCATCGAAAATGTACAGGTCAAAGCTGCCTGTTGGTAAAACCACTTCACCACTTTCGACGACTAGTCGAAACGGCTCTATGTCGGGTAATGAGGTCAGCACCTGCTCGAGGAAAAAGTTGCCTTTGGATACAAACAAAGTACGCCCCTCGCCCCCTGGTGTATAAGTGGCAAAAGCCTGGTTGTCACTCGCCAGTTGGTCTTGCCAGTTTTCTCCATCATCCTCCAATCGCGCTTCGTAAACGGCGCTCTCATCGGGTAACCCACTTTGTACGACGCTGGCAGTCTCCCCGGGGGCAATGCTCACGCGTTGGGCATCGAACAACTCTCCATTACGGTATAAGGAAACCAGGGCGGATCGTTGGCTCTCACCGTAGTTAGTGACACTGGCAAGCAGGTCCGCGCCTTGAGTAGTGGCGCGCAGCGCAAGTGCCGAAATCGCCAGGTTTTCCCCGCTTGCACCAATGGGTACAAAACGTATTTCGCCGGGGAGTGGTGGTAACCCTTCATTGGGTAGACCACCATCCGAGATAATGATCGTAGTTCCCGAGCTGGCTCCGCTATTGGCTCCGGCTGCGAGTGCCAGGGTTGCAGACCAGTCTGTTTCCGTTGTCCTGGGCGTCGCTTCACTTAGGGCTTGTCGTAGGGCACCCTTATTACTCTCGTTAGAAATCAATGTTTGGGGCTGTGCATTGGCGAGGATTAAAGTCATTTGCGAGTTGCTGCTCAGACCAGCGATAATCCCTTCAGCAGCATCTTGAGCGGCTTCGAACCGTGACGGGCTGACGTCGCTTGCCAGCATGGATGCTGATCCATCCAGCACGACCACAACTGATCCGCTGGCCACCGTGGGGATGGGGGTGAAGGGGCGTGCTAGCGCAATCACTAATGCCGCTAAAATCAATAACTGTAGTAAGAGTAGCAGATTACGTTTAAGGCGTTGCCAGGGAGTATTGGCCTGGCGGTCACGTAGGAGCATTTGCCAGAGCATGGTGGAGGAGATCTGTACTGGCTGGCGCCGTAACTTTAGCATGTATAGCAGGATGATGGGTAGCGCGATGGCAGCCAAACCGAGGGCAGCAGGGGTTAAGAAATTCACTGCACCACTCCAGCAGCACGCAGGTCATACAACAAAAAGCGTTCCCAGGGATGAGCCGTGGAAAGTGGCAGGTAATGCACTCCGCGGCTGCGACAATACGCTTGTATGTCATCCTGCCAGGCAGTTACGCGTTGTGAGTATTTCCGCCGTAAATTGTTATCCAGCGAAATCTCTTGTTTTGCGCCTGTTTCAACGTCAATGAGTTGCAGATCACCGGCCAAATGAGGGTCGAGTTCATCCTGTGCTAAGACATGGATAAGCACAACTTCGTGCCCACGACTTTGTAAAGCCGACACGCCACTCTCGTAACCGTTGGGCGAAAACAGATCGGAGATCAACACCACCAGGCCGGGGCGCTGTCGTGCTAATGAGAAATTGTGCAGGCTGGCATTGATGTCCGTAGAACCGCTGGTTTCCAAACTCTCCAAAAAGCTCAGAGCCTTCATCAGGTGATGGCCGCCGCGGGCCGGGCCATAACTATTCGCCATCCCGCTGGCGACCAACACTTCTATCTTTAGGCGGTCACCCGTGGATAAGGCCATGCTGCCCAAGCCCGCTGCCAGACGGCGTGCGTAGGTAAATTTGTGTTCATCACCCTGCCCCCAGTCCATCGAATTGGATGCGTCCAACAGGATGTGGACGGCCAGGTCTTCTTCATCTTCTAATAGTTTGATATATGGACGGTCAAGCCGGGCATACACGTTCCAATCGACGCGGCGCAGGTCATCACCCGATACGTAATCGCGATAATCCGCAAATTCAATACTTGAGCCGCGTTTGCTCGAACGCCGTTCACCCTTAAATGCGCCGCTGCGTACCTGGCGCGCCACCAATGAAAGCGTATTGAGTTTGCGCAGGGTGGCTTCGTCGAAGATCAAGCGGGAACTTTCTCCACCAATTCCTTGATGATATCGTCGCTGTCGATGCCCTCAGCCAGACCTTCAAAATTTAAGATCATCCGGTGGCGCAAAGCTGCTACTGCAACTGCATGCACGTCTTCAAAGGCCACGTTAAAGCGTCCATCCAAAAGAGCTGTTACTTTTGCTCCCAGTATCATGGCCTGCCCTCCACGCGGCGATGCTCCATAGCGTACATATTGGTTCACCAGTGGCGAAGCGGTTTCACTATTGGGGTGAGTAGCTACTACCAGTTGTGCCACGTACTCGCTTACGTGCGAAGCGATGGGTACCTGGCGGGACAGTTGTCGCATAGCCACGATCTCATCCCCACTGACTACCTTGCTGGCCTTAACTTCTTCATCGCCTGTGGTTAAATTCAGGATACCGACCAGTTCTTCCGATGTGGGGAATTCGACGTTAACTTTGAAGAGGAAGCGGTCGAGTTGCGCTTCAGGTAGTGGGTAGGTGCCTTCCATCTCCAGTGGGTTTTGGGTTGCCATCACGAAGAAGGGTTGCTCTAATTTGTAAGTCTCATCTGCCACTGTGACAGAATGTTCCTGCATGGCTTCCAGTAAGGCCGATTGTGTTTTGGGTGTGGCCCGGTTGATCTCGTCGGCCAGCACCAGATTGGCGAAGATGGGGCCGGGCTGGAACCTGAATTCGCGGGAACCGTTCTCGTCGATCAGGATATCCGTGCCCACCACGTCTGCGGGCATCAGGTCTGGCGTGAATTGAATACGAGAGAATTTGAGGTCTAATACTTCCCCCAGTGTGCGGATGAGCATGGTCTTGCCCAATCCTGGCACACCTTCCAAAAGAATATGCCCGCCGGACAGGATAGCCGTTAGTACCCGCCGCACGACCTGCTGCTGCCCAACGATGACCTTGGCTACTTCACTTTCAATGGCCGCAGCCTTCTCCAGATACTCTTCCACTTTGATCATTTTGCTCATGGAGACCTCACACGCTAATTGGATTACTCTACTTGTTGGGATAGGACTTTAGGGTTGCAAAGAACTGAAATAATCCCGGATGGCTTCGCGCCATTCCAAGGGAATTTCATCATTTTCTAAAGCTGCCCGGTAAACGTCTTCATAATCGGCCAAGACTTCTACGTAGGGCACTGTGCTGTCTTCGCCCGCTTCATCAGGATTCGAGGCTGTGGTTCCCAGAGTTTCCCCTTCAACATCATCCTGAGGCAAACCTCCTCCAAGGACATCGTCACCACCTAAATGCTCCGGGGCGTAGATGGGTTCGTACTCGGTTTCGCCGCCATCACCAGCCTGGTTGTTTTGCCCGATGGGTGACAGGCCCACTTCAGAACCAGGCTCTAGCGGTTCGGTGAACTCTTCATTGCCGGCCCCGCTTGTGCCGGGCCCCTGAACCTGGGTGCCTGCTTGCGCCAGCAATCCTGCCAACCCACCAGCTTCCACGATAGCATCTTGTCCTTCGCCCAGTTGACTAGCAGCCTCTCCGGCAGCTTCTGAAATAGCAACCTCTTCACCCGTTGCTTCGAACGTTTCGGCGGCCTCGGCAAGAGCTTCACGCATGGCTTCAAGGTCCCCATTTTGCAGTGCCTCGGCTGCCTGGGCTAACTGCTCTGCCAGTTCTGGGTTGCTTTCGGCCAATGCTTGTGCCGCTTCAGAGAGTTGGCTGCTCAGGTCAGCCAATTCGGGGGGGCTTAGTGATCCCGGATCGATCTCGGCCAGGTCCTGAGCAGCCTGTTCCAAATCGCTCTGCGCCAGATTCTCGCCGAACTCGTTTAAAGCCGCGCCCGTATCCCCTTCAGCCAGCTGTTGCCCAGCCTCCTGTAGACCTTGTAATTGTTCTGATGCACTTGGGTCGCTCAGGCTTTGCAATTCCTGCTCGGTCTCGCTCAGGGTTGCCAACGCTTCTTCCAGAGTCTGCGCTTCTTCCAGTTGTTCCAGGGCTTCGCTCAATGGTTCCGTAAGCGCTGCCTGCTGGGCATCTGTAAGACTTTCGTCGCTCTCGATGTTGGCTTGAATTTCTTCGATGCGGGCAATCTCTTCCTCAATTGCTGTTTGTACAGCGCGTGTTGAAGTTGCCCTCGCGAATAATGGTGCACCGTAATATAAAGTCGCTACGACGCCAAGAATCAGCACGACGATCAGCGAAAGTTCACGCCAATCCATCCGAACTGGCATTTCTTTCTTGATGTCTATTTGGGTAACGGCAGATAATGCGTTAGCTTGCTGCCTGTCAAATAACTCATTCGCTGTATGTTCATCTAGCGCCGCTAATTCCAGGGCAGTGCTGACGCGCTCTTTTAGTTTGAGTTCCCTGTCAAAATAGCGGGCCGCCTGGTTGGCCGTGAACTGCCAAGTATAAGCAAGCAATCCTGCCAAAAGCATAACTAAAAAGCCGGCGGCCAAAACCAGGGCAATTAACTCGTTGGCCACGATCTGGCCCCGAAACAGGAAAACGATCCCCAGGATTAAGCCCAACAGGCCGCCAGCCAAAATGCCCCTCCAGGTCCACACCAACGCACGTTGGATGCGGTGTCGCCGTGTCCAGGTATTCAGGTGTTCTTTGACCAGGGAAATTTCTGTATGGCTCATGGCTTCACACTTCTTTGCGGGTCACCATACCTACAGAGATCTGGTAGAGAATGAAACTGACCACGAGGAAGATAATGCAGTAAATGATCCAGGGTGAGGGAACTGGGAAATTTGAGAATGGGCCAACGCTTTGCACAGAAAAGAAAAGGTCGCCCTGGTCAATGAGAAATACTTCGCTCACTATCGCAGCCAGGAATGGGTTCACGGAAACGAGCAGCCAGGCTATCACCAGGAAAAATAATTCTGCGATCTCATTGCTCCCACTAAAGACTGCTTGCTCAATTATTGGGATGAGCATAGTCATCAAGGTTAGAACCATGAAGGGTAGCCCGAACAACAACATGTTGGAAAAAGCGTAGGCCAGCACTGTGGAGGGGAGCGTGCGCTTGACGATGCTGGAGAAGAACAACCCCGCACAACAAAATGCTATTGTAGTCACAACTAACATAAATGTGCTGATGACTAATTCTGCCAGTTCGACCCCACCAAACAGGAAAGCGATGCTCTGCAAGGGCAGGGCAGCAAAGAGCAGCAGGAAAAGATACACTAGCGCTGACTGTAATTTGCCTCTCACCAGCGACCTGCCTGGCAACAATGTCGTACGTAACAAGTCGAGCGTTTGGCGTTCTCGCTCTGATGAAATGGCACCGGCCGTCAAACCTGGCGTCACGAAGCTGATCATACCCAACTGTGCAAGCACCACGAGACCAAAGATGGTTTTTCCCATGATCTGGCGCGTGTCCGGGCTGAACCCTATATCGTTTGAAGACACGAATGAAATGTACACCAGGGCTACGAGAGCGCTGATCAATCCTACGTAGACAGTCAGGATGATGAATGCCCGGTTGCCTCGCATGCGACTACGTAGTTCTTTAAGAACGACCGGGTTGTCACGTAGCCGGCTCCATATAGGCCTGCGTTTGGCTTTTGTCGGGGCTGGTAAGGCAGTTTCAGTCATAGTCAGGTCACCAGTCCTTTTGTAGCTCGCAGGAACACGCTTTCCATATCGCGACCTTCTTCCGTGAAGTGCAGGACCGGCACGCCACCATCCACCAGCTTGGCAAGCAAAGCGCTCAAGTCCTCGTCAGTTCCATAAAAATCCAGCTCCACCTTATTCGGGTTTCCGTTTTCTTCTTCATTTTCTGGGAAGGTGACGCCAGGTAGCTTGTTAAGGATGCTCATCGCCTGTTTCAACTTCTTCAATACCGTGATCTGTACTCTGCGTGTGGGCATCAACTGCTGTTGCAGTTCTTCAGGAGTGCCAAACGCGGCAAGCTCACCGGCCTCCAGGATACCCACACGTGTACAGATCTCGGCCACGTCTGCCAAAATATGTGTTGAAAAGAATATGGTCTTGCCTATCCTTGCGAGCTCCAAGAGCAATGCGCGTATCTCTGCCCGCGCCCGCGGATCAAGTCCCGAGGCAGGTTCATCTAAGATCAACACTTGCGGATCGTGTACCAGGGTGCGTGCCAGGCTGAGCCGCTGTTTCATACCCCGCGATAATTTTTCCACGGGGTCATTGCGGCGATGTGTGAGGTCTACCAGTTCGAGTAAGTCTTCCACCAGACCCTTGCGTTCATTCTGGGGTATTTCGTAACATGCCCCAAAGAAGTCCAGATACTCCCAGGTCATCATGTCGTTATACACCCCAAAGAAGTCGGGCATGTATCCGATCTGGGAACGCACCTCACGTGCCTCTTTGATCACGCTGTGCCCACCCACGCGTATATCTCCTGCCGTGGGATGCAACAAGGTTGTCATTACGCGTATCGTACTGGTCTTGCCGGCGCCATTGGGTCCTACAAAACCAAAGATGTCGCCGCTTTGAACTTCAAGGGATAGTTCGCGCACGGCGGGACGTCCCCCGTAGCGTTTCGTCAGGTTGTCGATCTCTATGATTGCGGTCATCAGGGGTTTACCAGTAATGTGAAATCACTGGTTTGAATGGTATCTCCAAGGTTTTGCACGTCGTTAATCTGCATCCGGATCGTGGTTTGGGGCCCTACGAATCGTTCGGGGGAGGGTATCTCATGCCTGCCAAAATCGTCAATAGACAACAACGCCCAGGTGTTCTCCGAGAAATCCCAGAGGGAAACTTCCAGACCAAAGGTACCTGGGCTGCCACTGGCCATAAGACGCAAGATCATCGATTCAATACTGCTATATTCGATTTCCTGGGCTAGTTTGAACTCAAGCCCATAGCTGTTCCGGTAGGTATACATACCATAAGGGGTGACTTCCCCATAGCCATTGTCCTGGCCATCCAGTACGTACCAGTCAAAGAGTGCTGGATAGAGAGTGATGTTTCCACTTTCTGTCAGGATTTCAGGCTCAAGGGTAATGATGTATAAGGTGCGGTCTTCGGCCCGAAATGACTTTTTCAGGCTGACGTCTAACACCTGGTCTGTAGCCCAACCTGCCAGATAGATGCCACTACCACGCCCGATTGCAGAGGTTTCATTTTGCATCAGTGCGTTGATCAGATTCTGCTTAAGAAAACCTTCCCTGTCAGAGTAATAGCTGGTGCCGTCATTGAGAGCCTGTAGCATTTCGTCTTCAGAGAAGTATATGGGTTGAAAGGGTTCATCGCCCGCTGTGCTTAGGCCCGCATAGGTCGCCTGATCATTTTTCGTGATGTTGATGGTAACGGTCTCCTGTCCGCCAGCTTGAAAATCCCCAAGCTCTCGATAATTACCTGGATAGAACAATACTGCATTTTCAAGTGTAATTCCGCTCAGATTTTGGATGCTACCCTTTAATAACACGCCTGTGTCATGAATACTCAGCGATAAAGTGTGCCCGAATTCAGGCTTGCTTACATAGCCTTGTACAGCAAATCGTTCGATCCCACCTGCATCCACGCGTACATTTGGCAATATGGCCTCATCCCCCGCTCCCTCAATGCGCCAATCGCCTCCTCCCGAAAAACTTGGGATGGGGTGGGCGGCAAGCCCACCGTTTAGCGCCACTTCATAATTGCTGCGCGAGGGAGAGAAGATACCTACAAGCCCATCAACTCTTGCTACTTCTGCGCCCGGCTGTACCTGCACGACAGCCACACGATTGAGTCGGGCCTGTCCGCCGCGAATCTGGCTACCCAACACCATTGTCAGGAGGCTGAAAAAGATCACTAACCCGGGCACGCTCACCCAGGCCCACTCGCGTTTTCCCAGGCGTTGTAATACGATGAGGTTAATTGGGCCCAGCACTACTACATACATACACAATAAACTACAAATTAGAAAGAATGAGGGCAGGCCGAGTTCCACAAAAACTCCCGCAGCGCTATCGGCATTGTTCCAGCTTTGGAAACCGCCGCGCCAGCCGGGTTGTGTGCCGACCGGTGTGAATAATGTGTTGAACAAGTTGATCAGACCGCTGTCCCATCCATTGACCGCGGCAGCATCAAATGCCAGGTAATAAACTTCACCATATCCCAGTTTGTCAACAATAACCAGATTTTGACTTCCCTGGCGCACGAGTGTGGATGCACTGGTCTTTGGCGTGCCTGTCGCGATGATGCTGCTCCCTTCGATGCTGTCTTCGCTGGGTGCGAAGCGTTCAAGGGCTGAAAATGATGTCGCCTGATTTGTGCCGTTGGGAGTAAATGGCATTAGCTCTTCCAGTCCCACCGCAGTCTTTTGCCAGCCAGTCCCACCCATAACCACAAGTTGCCCGCCACTGGTAACCCATTGTTGGATGGCATTGACCTGGGCTTCGTTCAGTTGACCTGTATCAAAGTTAGCGATGACCAGTCCGTCCAGAGCTTCCAGGCCCTCAGGGCTTTCCGGGAATTCGGAGGCGTTTAATTGTGCCAGGAAAGCCTCATTGCTATTACTATCGAGGTCATTAAGGAAACTATACGCCGAAGGGTTCCCGGCTAACAAACCAAATAAGCGGTCTCCTTCCTGCAGGCAATCCACTCGTACAATATCTCCGCTCAACTCATTTCCCCCGCTAGTGTATTGCACGGCCACTTCCGAGACAAATCCTTCCGGGAAGGCTAACAACTGCACCTGTTTTCTAGCGCCATTAGGTAGATCAATTGCCTCAGCATAGACGTTATTTCCTACGCCATTGCCGACTATTCCCACTTCCACAAATCCTTCCGCGTTCGCCCCTTGATTTTCCACAGTTACACTGACAGGTAACCAGGTATTATCTTTACAATAGCCATCCAGCCCGGCCCGCGCCGACAAGGTTACTCCGCCCTCCTGTTGCGCAGTCACAGGCTGTGCTTTACCCATTATGAGGGTGGTGAACAAAATGACAAGAATACTGGTCGTAATTACGTTTTTTTGTCGTTTCATCGGCGTAAGTATAGCATCGGCATGCGTTGTGGTTTCGTTGTCAGATTTGAACACATTGTATTCTCATCTACGTATCAATAGGTGTCAAATACTTAAATTGAGGCTATCACGCACTCAGGTGCTCGTTACACTTTAGCTATAATACGAATGTAAAGCTAATAAAGTTCCGGTGTTTATGAATCCTGTTACCCAAAATCTCCTCGACCAACTCCCTGGCCATCCAATAACTGAGTTTGTGCAAGCTTGGGACGTTCTGGATTTTCATGCCATTCAGATTTACCGTAACAAATTAGTCACGCCCCAGCGTGAAGCTGAATTTGAGGAAATCCTGTCGCAGCTTGCCAACCATTATCCTAAGTGGCAGGTACCGTTAGAAACCCACTGGCGCTCCATTTCTATCAAAGGTCAGGCCCTGCTCGATGACCCCTTTCGAAAGCTCATAAACCTTTCGGCAAATGATTGGGTTGATAACTGGCAAGCCATGCAAACCTTACCCGCTGCCCGCGAAGCCCTGAACAATCTGCTTGTTGAGATGATAGAGGACATGGGGTGAAAATTAGCCATTTGCTCATTAGTAGTTTATTACTTCCCATACTTGTAGCCTGTGCGCCATCCACATCTCCTACACCTTTCTGGCATTGGGGCGATGTCATACCTGGGGAGAGCACCAAAGATGATGTCGAAGCACTCATTGGCCCACGCGACCCTCCCATCCCTGGCTATAAGTTCAACCAATGGAAATACGACTCTTTTGGCGATATCGTACCTTTTGTCTGTGAATCTCAATGCGACGGCAGGTTGGACGTTTTCTTTGAAGATGGCATTGTCGACTATTTAGCGCTCAACTTCTATTCTGATGATTACCCTCCCTTGTCTAATTTATTGGCCCATTTCGGTGAGCCAGCTATTGTTAGCGGCATGAAAGGAGCAGATGCGCATTCGATTTGGTATTATCGTGAACTGGGTCTCACAACTGAAGAGATGCGAGAATTGGTTCGTATCTGGTTCTACATTTATCCGGAAGAGGGGATAGCTTTGACGGTTGGCCCGGATAGGCAAGATGGCATACAGCTTCTTTATCCGTGTGATCAAGGCCCACCAGATCACATGCCAATTAACCGACTGGATTTGCGTCAGCCAGTATCGCTTGAAAGTTATCAATCCGACTATCCACTAACCACCAGAGATTTCTGCAATCCCTGATAAATCCCTCCTTGAACGGCAAGTTCAATAAGAAAATATAAGTATCTTGTCCATGGTGATAGCTCCCGGCTAAAAGCTAATAGCTTTTTCTTTTACAACGGCCAGATGATCGGCAAGAAGATCAACACCACGAAGAAGATGATGATGTTGAGCCATACACCCACTTTGGTGTAATCAAAAAAGCGGTAGCCTCCTGGACCAAACACCAAAACATTGGATTGGTGTCCAATAGGCATCAAGAAAGACGTCGCTGCTGCGATCACCACTGCCATCACAAATGTCTGCGGGTTCACATCTAAGGCTCGTGCTGCATCGATGGCAATCGGCACTACCAGCACCGTCGCAGCAGCATTGGACATGACTTCTGTCGTAAGAGCTGTCATCAAGAAGATGCCCATTACCACAGCTAATGGCCCCCAGCTCCCAACAAGGTCAACGATGCCATTCGCCAACAGCTCGGCTGTGCCGCTGTTTTGCATGGCAATGCCCATGGGCAGCATGCCGGCGATCAGGAAGACGGATTTCCATTCGATTGATTGGAAAGCCTCATCCATATTCAGTACATTGGTGAGCACCATCAGCATGGCCCCCATCAACATGGCCGTCGAAACAGGCAGGATGCGAGTACTAACAGCAATCAATACTCCTACCAAAATGATGACGGCCAACGGGGCTTTGTTCAGGCGGCGTGTTTCAATGGGTGGTGTTTCCAGTACAAGGAATTCCGGGTCGCTGCGCAAATGGTCGATACGATCTCTCGGCCCCTGGATCAACAGCGCATCCCCAAAGTCCAGGGGGATGTCAGCCAATTGGGAAACAAGCGCTTCTCCCTGATGTTGGATTGCCAGGACCGTTAACCCATAGCGTGCCCGGAAATCCGTTTCCTTCAGGGTTTGTCCCTGGATACTTGCCTGCGGCGAAAGAGTTATCTCAACCATCTCGCGGTCAGATTGGGATTCTTCATCTTCAAACTTCCATTGGGCCAGAGCCTCCAGGCCCAGGGCTTCGCTGGCTCTCAAAATATCATCCGAGTTCCCCTGCACAAGTAAAACATCTCCTGAGCGGATGCGCCGGTCGGGCGTGGGTTGCAACGGGGATTCGTCCACCCGTCGAATTTGGAGTACGTCAATGTCATACTGGCTACCGAGTTGGGAGTCTGCCAGGGATTTGCCATTCAATGATGAAGCATCGCGCACGCGCACTTCACTCAAGTATTCTCGGATCTGATAAGCCTGGGAAAGATCTCCTCCCGGTGTGCGGTCTGGCAGCAAATGGCGACCAATGAACACAAAGTAGAGGATGCCAGTGACCAACACGATCGCGCCCATGGGCGTGAAATCAAAGAACCCGAAAGGCTCAATGCCGCCATAGCTTTCCATGATACTGGTCGCCAGGATGTTGGGCGGGGTACCGATCAGAGTCATTTTGCCACCCAGCAGAGAAGTGAATGCCATGGGCATGAGGAGTTTGGATGGGGCCACATTGATGCGCCGCGCAATACTGATAACGGCTGGCAGCAGGATCGCCACCGCCCCGATATTGTTCATGAATGAGGACATGATCCCCACAGTGATCATGATGACCACCAGGATGCGTAGATAGTTGGTGCCAGCCAATCGAAGCATGAAACGCGCCAATATATCTGCCACGCCACTCCTGAACAATGCTCCGCTAACTATATAAACTGACCATACAGTAATCACCGCTGGACTGGCGAAACCGGAAAAAGCTTCCTCAATGGTTACCAGACCGGTGAGGCTGAGCGTAATCAACACCAACATGGCAACTAGGTCAACGCGCAGGCGTTCAGTTACAAAGAGAACTACAGCTACGGCTAATATTATTATGATGAGAATATTGTCTTGGGTCATATTTTTTATTTGTTACGCGATGAGTGCGTCACTCAAAAAGAGCGGCGGGAGAATTTGTTGACCAATGGTAAATGTCTGCTGAAGACGAGTTTAACGCCCCAATTGTAATCCATCCCCCAGGTTATTTTGTTAGTGCATGATTCCTGTAGAGGCCGGTCGTAAACGCCAAAGCTCGTAATACTGGTCATCAAAGTCTTTGAGGATGGCATCTAATTTCTGTACGGACATGTCTTGGGTCTTGTCCTCAAGCGAGCGGATGACCGCAGGATGCTCTCGCACTTCCTGGGAGATGATCAGGTCAGAGCCACGCGAGAAATCCACCATGCGTGCCGTCAGGTTGATCGTCGTTCCGAAATAATCCATTTGCCCATTGAGGCTCACAGCAATCGCAGGACCGTAATGAATGCCCACTTTTAGACGTAGAGGCAGCATGCCCGGGGGTGGGGAATTTAGCCGATCTTGGGCTACACGGAAAGCACGGATTGCGGCAGCAGGTTGCTGGAAGACAGCCATGATGGCATCGCCCATGGTCTTGATGATAGCCCCACCTTCTGCATCTACACACTCACGCATGATCTCGAAATGATCCATCACCTTGCCAAAAGCAGGTGCATCACCGATCTGGCGGTAAAGCACGGTGGAGTCACGCAGGTCTGTGAACACCACGGCGATACTGCCCACAGAGATCTGTTCGCCGGGGCGCAGGGCTTCATTCGAAAATAGATCCCTGAATGTTTGCAAAGCAATTACTTCGGCCGCGGTCACGGCTTCATCGCCCCAGGCCATGCGCTCCAGAATTACCAAGCGTTCTTCCTGGCTCAAGTTTTCCAGGTCGATCGTGGGTTCATTTTTTAGTTCAATTTCTCCGCCTGTCCAATCCGCATCACTCAGTGCCAGGTGATATTGATCCTGACCATTGGGTGTCACCTTAAAGAACAAGCCGCCCGGCTTGTCCACTGCCCGTAAACGATAACGTCCGGCTTCCAACTTGGGAGTTGCCGTGCGACTGGCACCCGGAGCAAGTAATTGCTGCACAATGACGTGAGGAGTAACCTGCGGGCCAGCCACACAGAACTCGATACCTTCTGGGGTTTCGCGGATCGCCCCGTTGGGCCGGAAAGACAACTCGACCATCTGGTCAAAATTGACTTCAAAATCGATATTGCAAGTATCGCAATGTACGTGTGGGTTGAGTTCTAACAAATTGCTGGCCGTGTCGCGAGCTATGCGGCAAAGGGGGCATAGCAGTTGCCAGCGGAAATCCAACATGCCAAGACGCGTGGCCCACAAGAAGGTTTCCAGCGTTTCTTTGCGCGGCGTTTCCCAATAATCTGCCAGCGTGTAGGGCCGCATGTATGCCAGGGTCAAATCGTCACCTTCTTCGATCAAATTGGTGAGCCGTTTTGCAACCCTTAGGTGCGTATCACGATGCTGTAACTCTTCGCTCAGTTGATTGAGCCGTGATTTGCCACCACGCACGAATTTGGGGTTTTCTTCGCCTAGCGGCAACAGCCCTTGTTGGATGACTTCGTCGTATTGTTTGAAGGTGTTAACGAAACTCTGGGCGCTGAGGATTCCGATCTGGATGGGAATGGCGATCAGCCCCAGGACATTAGCCGCACTGGCCCATACCTCATAAGTCAGGTAGGTGCCGCCATCCTCTTTCTTCTCTAACTGGGCCAGTACGCGCATGATCTTGAGCGGCCCACTGCTGTAGCGCCGTTCTACCCCAAAGCGATAGGGCTTGACCCATTCAAATGGGTCTTCCTCCCAGGTAACAGGCACGCCCAGACGGTAAAAACGCAATCGCCGCCGGGCATTGCCCAAAGAAGTGTCGCCGTCTCCCAGGTTTTGCAGACCCGGTACGCCTGTATCTCTATTGAAGCGGTTGGTGTCGGCCACCAATGGCCACAACTGCTCCGGGTTGGAGCGCAGGTCAACTTCCCACTTGTAATAGAATTCTCGTCTCAACATGGCCGTTACGATTATAAGACGACAAAAGCGGTCGGAGTATTACAGTTGCATTAATTAACAGAGATCGTAGAAATAAAAAACCGGCCAAAGCCGGTTTGAGGGGTGGATGAAGGGGCTCGAACCCTCAACCACTGCATCCACAGTGCAGCGCTCTACCATTGAGCTACATCCACCACGTGAAAACAATTCTATCATTAAGGGATTTAGGCTTCAAGCAGCTTGCGTATGTGATCTGCTGCTCCTGCCCGCGCCACACTATTCTGGTCTCCTGACCCTAAATCCTTGACCGCGATCTGCTCCTGGGCAATTTCGTCGGGTCCAAGAACAACGGCAAAGCGCGCTCCCACACGGTTAGCATATTTGAACTGCTTACCCAATTTGTCGGGTGATGGGTAGGTTGATACCTTCAGGCCCGCACTACGCAGTTCAGTAGACAGCTTCAAAGCTTCTAACTGGGTAGCTTCATCAAAAATCGTCACCATTATGGGGGCAACGGATTTGCTTGTGTCTGGCAGCAAGCCTAGTTTCTCTAATAGTAAGGTGATTACCATGTTGCCGACTGCAAAGCCTGCAGCAGTCACCGGTTGCCCGCCCACGGAACTAACCAGATCATCATAGCGCCCACCGCCAAAGATAGCCCTGAAATCGCCCGAGGTGTCCCAGGCTTCGATCACAGTACCGGTGTAATAGTCCAGCCCGCGAATAATATGCGGTGCATATTCAATGTAATCATCCAGGCTATAGGCGTCAACGGCCTCGAAGAACTTCTGCATGTTGTCCGAGTTCTTCCAGAGATCCTTGTTCTGGATCAGGGTCTGGACCTGTTCGATCTGTTGGTTGGATAAGCCAATCTCCGCAGCATGCTCTTCCCAGGCTTCTTGTTTCATTTTATCGCGCCGGTCGATGATTTGGTAGACCTTGGGGCGGATACCGTCATCAATGCCCAGTTGCACGATTTCTGCTTCCATCAAACGGCGGTCGTTCACCAATATCTTGGCTTGTTCGGGTTTTAGCCCTGTTTCTTTGAGAAAAGTAGCTGCAATGGCTGCCAATTCAGCATCCGCCTGTGGCGAGCCATCTCCGATCATGTCGATGTTCCATTGAAAGAACTCGCGTGAACGCCCCTTTTGTGGTCGTTCGTAGCGCCAGAAAGGCCCAAAGGACCACCAGCGTAGGGGGAAGGTCAACTGATTCTGGCGGCTGGCGACCATGCGTGCCAGCGTTGGCGTCAGCTCTGGGCGCAGCGTGATGCGATCCCCGCTGCGATCTTCAAACACGTAGGATTGCTTTTCAACCAGCTCTTCCCCCGACTTGGCAACATACAATTCGATGCTTTCCAACAGGGGGCCTTCATATTCTTCATAACCAAAAGACTCGGACACCTGGCGCATGATCTGGTAGAGCCAGGTGCGTACGGCCATGTCTTCTGGGTAATAGTCTTTAGTGCCTTTAACGGAGCGTATAACGTCTTTCATGGGATGAATTTTAGCATAGCGGCGATAGTCGGATTCTCTTTAGCATCAATAACTTTAGTACAATCCCTAGATGGAAATTACAACCTGGAACGTGAATGGTATCCGCGCCTTGTTGCGCAAAGATGGCTGGGACTGGGTCAAAAAACAATCTCCCGATGTGATGTGTTTGCAGGAGATCAAAGCCATGCCTGAACAATTGACTGCCGCGCAGTCAGCTGAGTTTGAGGGCTACGAGCAGTTTTGGAATCCCGCTGAGAAAAAAGGCTATAGTGGCGTAGCCACCTTTATCCGCGATATTGAAGCTGAGACCAAAGCGGGCATGGGGAAAAAGAAATTCGATTTCGAGGGGCGCGTGCTACAAACGCGTTTTGATGATTTTATCCTTTTCAACGTTTACTACCCAAGTGGGTCTCGCAATTATGAACGCGTAGAGTACAAGCTGGAGCTCTATGCTGCCATGCTCAGGAAATTCAATAAATTACACAAGGCTGGCGAGAAGATCGTGGTGTGTGGCGATTTCAACACCGCTCATGAAGAGATCGACCTCAAGAACCATAAGACCAATCACAAGACCTCTGGCTTTTTACCCGAAGAGCGCGCCTGGGTCACCAAATACATCGACCGTGGCTTTGTAGACCCCTTCCGGGTCCTGTATCCAGAGAAAGAGCAATACACCTGGTGGTCTTTGCGAAGCGCGGCCCGTGCACGTAACGTGGGCTGGCGCCTGGATTACTTCCTCGTTTCAGAAGGATTGATGCCCAAAGTGAAAGATGTGGTTATTCACGATCAGGTGCTGGGATCGGATCACTGTCCGGTGAGTTTGATTATCAAGTAACCTTCTGAAGGTTTAATCATAAGCGGCATAACTGCGTTGCCCTCTTCCGAAGGTTAAGACAATTGGCTTCTTAGTTCTTCTGCAGTAGTCACAGGTTGTTTACACACGAAATGTTGGCACACATAAGCGGAAGGCATACCATCAACAAGTGGCCTATCATTTAATAATGCAGGCGCCCCATTTTCTGGTGGGTGGGGGGATATCGCTGCAATACTAAATGGACGTAACTCATCCCATAGCGTGTCTTGCAACTTCTTTGTCTCTACCCCCTCCACCTCCCCGAGGATTGCAATTTCCTGCACATCCCCCAAAGCGAAGTTGACTGCGCATAGCCATTGAGCAAAAGCAGTGGGATATTTCTCAATAGCTGCTTGAATCGGGGCAGAAGCTTTGGCGGCGATGTCATACCATTCGCCTTTGCCACTGTAGGCCGCTAAGGTGAATAAGGCTGTGGCTGCCAGCGCGCTGCCGGAGGGAGTGGCGTTGTCCTGGATTTCTTTGGGGCGGGTGAGCAATTGCTCGTGGTCATCCCGTGTATCAAAGAAGCCACCCTCAGGATCGCTGAAATTCTCCAGCAATTCTTTGGTCAGTTTTTCAGCTTCACTGTACCAGCGTACGTCCGGGTCCGATTGGTAGAGGGCCAGCAAGCCGAGTATCAGACTCGCATAGTCTTCCAGGTAGCCGTTGTATAAAGCCTGTCCCTCACGCCAGGAGCGCAGCAGGCGACCATCCTTGTAGAGTTCATTCAACAGGAAATCGGCGTTAACCCTGGCTACTTCCAGGTAATCACCTCGTTGTAGATAACGGGCTGCCTCGGCAAAAGCGGTCAGCATCCAGGCATTCCATGAAACCAGCACCTTGTCATCAGTTCCCGGCCAGACGCGTTTGGAGCGCACCTCGTAAAGGGTTTTGTGCAGTTTGCTTAGTTTATCGGGCATATCATCGGCCTTGAGATCAAACTGATTGGCCAGTGCTTCATCATCCAAGACGCGTTGCAAAATGTTGTGGCCTTCAAAGTTGCCTGGCTCAGAGACCCCGTAAGCCGCAATGAAGAAATCCGCATTCGTTCCTAAATGTTCCTTGACTTCATCTAATGACCACACGTAGAACTTGCCCTCCTCCCCCTCGGAGTCGGCATCCAGGCTGCTGTAAAAGCCGCCTTTCTCATGCGTCATTTCGCGCACAACGTAATCCAGGGCTTCTTCACAGATGCGTTTGAAAAAGTTGTCTTTGGTGAGCATGTAAGCCCATAGGTACACGCGTGCCAGTTGGGCATTGTCATACAGCATCTTCTCGAAGTGCGGCACCAGCCAGATGTCATCCACACTGTAGCGGGCAAAACCCCCACCAACCACGTCGTACATGCCGCCTTTGGCCATGCTACGCAGAGCATGTGTCGCCACATCCAATGCCATCTTGTCCCCGGTGCTGGCGCGTTGTAAGAGAAAGCGAATGGCCATTGGTTGCGGGAACTTGGGCGCTTGCCCCCAGCCACCCTTGGCCCAGTCATAGCTTTGTGCCAGAGCAAAGGCGGCTTTGTCGAGTGCTTCTTTACTAAGTTCGTTTGATGAGTCCAGGGGGATAGCCTGTCGCTGGAGATGTTCGGTCAGTTGTTTGCTGGACTCGGCTACATCTTCGCGTTTGTTTTTCCAGGTATCGGCAATGCTATGCAATACCTCTTGAAAAGAAGGCATCTGGTAGCGACGAACCGGCGGGAAATATGTGCCACCGTAAAAAGGTTCGCCCTTAGGTGTGAGGAACATGCTCATGGGCCAGCCGCCGGAGCCGGTCATGGCGACCACCGCACTCATGTAAATGCCATCGATGTCGGGGCGCTCTTCACGGTCCACCTTGATATTCACGAAATGCTCGTTCATGATTGCAGCCGTATCAGGGTCCTCAAAAGACTCATGCTCCATGACGTGACACCAATGACAGGCCGCGTAACCGATACTTAGAAAGATAGGCTTATCTTCGTCTTTGGCTTTTTGGAGGGCTTCCTCACCCCAGGGATACCAGTCAACGGGGTTGTCTTTGTGCTGTAAGAGATAGGGGGAATTTTCCTGCGCTAAGCGGTTGGGCATATTGCACCTATATTATTTAATTGTGTTGGATGGGCTAATAAGTAGACGAAAAATTAGGAGTAAAAATTACTCTGCGAACTCAATCTCAAAATCGGCGTTGTCGTCCCAGTTCTCGGAGCGTTCCAGTTCGATCTCACCAAAGAGGTCGTCCTGTTTCGCCGTGACGTGAAAACGTTTGACCAGCTCCAGCATTGCCAGGAAGGTGACCACCACATCCACACGTGAGCGCTCTTCACCTAGTAACGCGTTGAAAGTTGTGCGCACGCTGCTGCTCAATCGCTGGGTGATCTGTTTGATCTTGTCGCGGATCGTGACCTTGGGCCGCGAAACGACTTTGTTTAGTGGCTCGCGTTCCTCAAGGATCTCAAAGGCGCGCTTGGCTGCCAGATACAGATCGTTGGCGGTCAATCCGCTCAGGTCCAGCTTGCCTTCGACTTTCGGAGGTGCTGCCAGACGCAGGTATGTGCGCAAGCCGCTGGCGTGGCGTTCTCCAAACAAGTCAGCCAATTCTTTGTAGCGTTTGTAATTGAGCAATTGTTGCACGAGCGCGTCGCCGGGATCTTCCTCTCCCGGTTCGCGTTCGGGTGGCCTTGGCAGCAAAGCCTCCGACTTGATCTGCATCAAGCGTGAGGCGATTACCAGGAAGCCTGAAACCTCTTCAGCTGCTTTTTCCTGTAAGGATTTGATATACGATAAGAACTGGTCGGTGACCTGCGCCAATGCCAGTTTGGTTACGTCCAACTCTGCGCGCTCGATTAACTGCAAAAGCAGGTCGAGCGGGCCTTCATAAAGGGGCGTGGCAACTTCGTAAGCAGATTGCTCCGTTGGGACTTCCAGCATGGTGGGAGGCATTATAACCGCCTAATGAGGGGTAAGAAAAGATATGATATGCTAGTCTTAGTTCTGGAATAAATTACATACACCCATCTGGGTGAGGAGACTTACAAATGTTAAAAGAACCCGTGCACGTAACTGACGCTGAATTCGAAGCCGATGTACTGCAAGCTGAATTGCCGGTGGTAGTAGATTTCTGGGCGCCCTGGTGTGGGCCTTGCCGTATGGTCGGCCCTATCCTTGACAAGTTGGCAGACGAATACTCTGGCAAGGTCAAGATCGCCAAAGTAAACACCGATGATCATCCTGAGTGGGCTGGCAAGTATGGCGTTCAGGGTATCCCCACAATGATCTTTGTAGCCGATGGCAAACTGGTACATCGCCAGGTTGGTGCACTACCTGAGCCCATGTTACGTGACCTGTTTGACCAGTTCATAGATGTCGTTGCCCAAAATACCAATGGTGCCGAAGCCGAAGCAGCTGTGTAACCTGAGTGCATATCCAAAAGCCCGTCATCTGACGGGCTTTTTTTATTTAACTGCTTAGATGAATTTGGAGACTAGGCGCGTTCAATCTGTGCGCCCAGAGCGCGTAGTTTCTCATCTACCCGTTCATAGCCGCGGTCAACCTGATCCACGTTGTGAATAACGGATTCGCCCTTAGCGCCTAACGCCGCTAAAACCAATGCCATACCTGCACGGATGTCGGGGCTTTCAAGGCGTTCACCGATCAGTTTACTGGGGCCTTGCACGATACAGCGATGGGGATCACACAATACGATATGTGCACCCATACCCACCAGCTTATCTGTGAAGTACATGCGGCTGGGGTACATCCAATCGTGGAATAAGATGCTGCCGTGCGATTTCGTTGCCACTACGATGGCGATGCTCATCAAGTCGGTCGGAAAAGCGGGCCAGGGCATCACACTGATCTCGGGAATCGCGCCGCCCAGGTCGGGTTCAATGCTTAGGTTTTGCTCCGCTGGGACAACGATGTCTGGGCCATCGGTTTGCCAATCGACGCCAATGCGATTGAACACCAGGCGAATCATGTCTAAATGTTGCGGTCCGGCATTCTTCACGCGGATGCTACCCCCTGTAACCACGGCAGCACCCACGTAGCTCACCACTTCCATGTAATCTGCACCGATGGTGAACTCTCCACCATGTAATTTATCCACGCCCGTTATGTGCAGCGTGTTGGAGCCGATGTTCTCGATCTGAGCGCCGAGCGTGTTGAGCAGATTGCAGAGGTCCTGAATGTGTGGTTCCGAGGCGGCATTGCGTAATATGGTTTTGCCCTTTGCCATGGCCGCCGCCATAATGGCATTCTCTGTCCCGGTCACGCTGGCTTCGTCCAATAAGATGTCCGCTCCCTGCAAGCCTTTTGGGGCTTGAAAGTGGAATATCTTGTTTTCGCGTTCGTACGCAGCTTTGGCTCCCATCGCTTGCAAGGCCAGGATGTGCGTATCCACGCGGCGGCGTCCGATCACATCACCGCCTGGAGGGGAGAGCTTGAGTTCGCCTTCACGTGCCGTCATCGGCCCTGCTAATAGGATCGATGCACGAATGTTTTTGCACAATTCCGGGTCCAGGTTGGCAGGCTTGATGTCGTTGGCCCGGATGTTCCAGGTGTTGCCCTCGCCTTCAATAGAAACCCCCAGGCTTTCCAGCAAAGACTTCATCGTGAGTACATCGCTGATCAACGGGACATTGCGCAGTGTCACGCGCTCTTCCGTTAGCAGACAGGCTGCTAAAAGAGGTAAGGCTGCGTTCTTGTTTCCGGCTGGAGTGACTTCGCCATTTAAGGCCTGACCGCCCTGGATGATGAGTTTTCCCATATTTTTGAGGCTCCTATGAACTGTGGCGGGCTGAACAGCTTGCTATAATACTCGCATGGACTCGATTTTACTAGGCCTTATCGTTCTTCTTGGCATTGCCGTTGGTGCAGGACTGAACTATCTGGGGGATTGGCTTCCCCAGCAGCGCGACATCGAGATGCCAATAGGCTGGAGACGGCTGCGCGTTTGGCTTGTCATCATTCTTTCGGCACTCACTTCTGCGTGGCTGTGGCTCAATCCGCATGAAGACCTGGGCTTTTGGGCTGCCTTGCTTTTGCTGGCCTATTTTGGCCTGATCGTCATCATTGACATGGAACACAAATTGATCCTGTACCCTACTGTTTGGTTTGGCCTGGTGCTCGGGGCTTCGTATGGCATCTACTTGCGCGGCTGGCTGACCACCCTCTTAGGCGGATTGGCTGGCTTTGGCATAATGCTCCTGCTGTATTTCTTTGGGGACTTTGTGGCCAGGCGACTCGCAAGAGTGCGCAATGAAGAATTGGACGAAGTGGCCCTGGGTTTTGGAGATGTTAACCTTGCAGCCATCATCGGTTTGCTACTTGGTTGGCCTGGTATTCTGGCTGGCCTGGTCTTGGCTATTTTTGCTGGCGGTGCAATTAGTATCCTTTACGTAATCTTCACCTATCTCTTAGGACGCTATCAAGTCTTTGTTGCTTTGCCCTACGGCCCTTACCTGGTTTTTGGTGCGGTGGTCTTATTGTTTTTTTGAAATGCCTTGTTGGCCGGATTTTGAACACAAATCTATCAAAAATTACAGATTTGTTAGCTCTATAGTACTATTGTATACCCCTAAGGTATTGCTATTTCCCCACGAAACAAATATATTTAAGGGGCAGGAATCGTGCCGATTTTCCTTTAACGCGTTTGGAACGTTGGAAGGAGTTATTTAACTTGCTACACTTATATCGCCGTCGCAAAATTCAATCTACTGGTTGGCGTGGTCATCTCCGCAAGGCCCAAAGCATGGTGGAGATCGCTATCATTTTTCCCGTATTGTTACTCGTATTAACTGGTCTTATTGAATTTGGCTTCATGCTGAATGATTACCTCACCATTCTAGATGCCGCCCGCAACGCCGCTCGCTTCTCGGCAGATAGCAATTTTAAAATCAATGACACAAGTGACTATTGCGATAGCCACCCTACGAACATGGCTAAGCAGGGTACCACTGACTTCTTCAAACAGACTGCCTGTTTGGTATGCATAGAATTGGCAAATGAGAAACCAGCGATCAATGAAGGCTTGAATGATGGTGCTACAGAAGGCGCACTGCTAACCAATAATGTTAATTGGGCTGTCCCCAGTACAGAGAAATTTAACTGTCCACTAGATTCCAGTCGCGATAATGTCGTGATCAGCGCCTTTCAGGTCTTTGGACATCCTTCAACTCCGTCAGCTAACGTGTTGGATGATACCCCTTGGACTCTATACACATCGTCTTCCCCCACTCCAAAAATTACGACTACCTTTGTAGCGGACCGTTATTTGGGCGGTACTCCCAATGCCGGATTCCTGGCTGTTGAGGTGATCTATAACTACGAACATATCCTTGGGTTGCCCTGGATCGGAGTTTTTTTAGGGAATCCAACGGTGCTGCACGTATATACTATTATGCCCCTGGCTTCAGGTGAGCCTACCTCAACACCAATATCACCTTAGAGTGAAATCATTATGAATAAGATAATTGACTTTTATCGAGAAACTGCTGAACGGTCTCGGGGACAGGCCTTGGTAGTTATCGCCGTCTCTTTTGTTGCGCTTTTATTATTCGTTGGCTTGGCCATTGATGGTGGCATGATCCTTGTCAATTACGGCAACCTGCGCCGCTCTGTAGATGCGGCCTCGCTAGCTGCTGCATCGCAGGTACGTGATAGCACCACCCTTGGTGAGATCGAACTGGTGGCCCGATCGACCATGCAGCTCAATGGTGTTCAATATGATGCTGTCAATTTGAATATTACGGTAAAGACCTGTGATGATACCACTGGAACCCCTGCCCAGTTTCAAAATGCCTGTACCGGATCGGTGCCTCGCAAGTTGATTTATGTTCAAGGGGAGATCGACTCGGAACTGGCTTTCATGCGTTTGTTGGGCTTCACCACGATCCCCCTTTCGGCCTGGTCTGTGGGTGAAGCTGCTGCTGTGGATGTCGTGCTGCTCATCGATGTGAGTGATTCAATGGCTGGTGATCCGGTCAATCCTGAAAACACCTACTATACGACTCATGGAGAAGTCGGGGACTGGTCGGAGAATCCAGACTTTTGTAATAGTGAAGGCAACAATCCATTGCCCGGCGGCTCGGACATGCCCTGTATGCCCTTCCACTTTGTCAAGCAGGCGGCAGTCGGTTTTGCTCAGAATGTGCTGGACAAAGACTTTAATGGTTTTGCCGGGGAAGAGGACCGCATTGGCATCGTGACTTTTGCCAATGGTTTCGATTTTGGCTATACCAGAGAACACGACATCAATGGCAACCGCTGGAGTGACGATTACTCAGATGTCGAAGCCGCCCTAAATGCTCTGACTGTATATCCTGGATCAGGAGTGTGTAATAAGACGAGTTCAACTCCGTCAGCCCACATAGGCAAATGTCGTGAAGAGAGCGGTTTCCCTACGGACTTTGCATACCTTTGTGGACCGGCGGTTTCGGAGTACTTTGATTACGGACAGGGTATTCCGCTCGATCCCGTTCCCCCCGGAGACCCGGACTATTCTACTTGTGGCACCACCAGTATTGGCAGCGGTTTGTTGGTAGCAAGTAGCTTGCTGGTACAAAGCTCAATGGATCGCCCCAATGCCATCCGCGTGGTTGTATTACTGACTGATGGTGCTAATAATGCCACAGGTCCAAAGGCTGCTGATTGTACAGACTTCGAGAACTGCGATGTTACTGGCGACATCCATCCGCTGTTGATGACATCCCCTTATGAAGATAACTACTGGGGCTATTGCCCTGAAGGCCTTGGTAAGCTCTGCCGCGACAATGACGTCTTCACACGAAACCGTGTAGATCTGTCTACCTGGCCTGAATGCCCAATGCTTCTTCATGGTGACAATCTTACGGCCGTTGGAGAGTGTCCATCTACTTATGATGCGGATGACTTTGCCATGGACGTGGCAGAGGCCATTGGCTGTCCGGCTATTTTGCCAGCCACAACCAATTGTCGTGATATTGGTCAGGGCGCCATTATTTTTACTATTGGGATGGGTCCTCAGGTTTCTGGAGGATCCGTGGATTCTTCCGGAAACCCCTTTGGTGCTCACATGTTGCGCTTCATCGCATCTGTTGGTGAGGACGGAGAGCCACTTGGGAATACTGGTGGGAATGTGAACTACGATACTTCCGAGGATACTTGCCAGGGTTTGTATGACAATCAAACCGAATACGAGACCAGTTGCGGCAATTACTATTTCGCCCAGGATGCAACCTATCTGCCTCCAGTGTTCGAAGCGATCGCTGCACGTATCTTTACCCGAATTGCACAATAGGCCACATAATCTAAGGAACGGCCAATGGATGAGAAGAGTGTTGGAAAGAGAGTTATGCTAGATAAGGAAAGACCCAACAAATGGAAGAAGCGACCTTTGGGTCAGGCCATGGTGGAGTTTGCCTTGGTATTACCCATTCTACTTGCCATGCTTTGGGGCATCATGGAATTGGCGCGTCTTATGCAATCCTATCTCGTGATTACCAATGCATCCCGCTTTGGTGTGCGCTATGCAGTCACGGGCGATTATGACCAGAACCTATGTAACACTTCAACCTATGGCGATGGCTCGGCGGGCATCGATCTCGACAGCGAGGGCAACCCTTGCCTTGGGACAAACCAACGCGAGGAAATTGATACTGCCCGTATCGTAGGTGCCTACGAGATCACCAAGGGTGTAATGACCTCTCTAATCCTCGAGGCAGCCGTACCAGATGATTTAGAGCGTGGTGGTGCTAATAGCAGTGTTCCCAACTACTGGAATATCACGGTTTGTTCAGATGAGGGTGACCGTGTTTATTATTTCCAGCCTGACCCGAACCCTGCTCTAAATATCGATATGTGCTCCGAGGATGGCACAACGAACTCGTCAGCAGATAAGGACCATGCGGGCAACCCGGAGACAGGCCGCCACCGTGTGTTAGTGGCTGTGACTTATGAGCACGAATTCTTGTTCCCGGTACCTTTCTTTGACGGCCCTCCAACCGTAACCCTTCACGCTGAACGTACTGCTGTTCTGGAACAGTTCCGCCCCGCCCAAGTTGTGCAATTGCCCGGTGGTTCGGTGGGAGGTATCCCCCCGACGCCAACTTTCACCCATACACATACGTTGACCCCCACGGATACGCTGACTCCAACGATCACGTCGACGCCAACGGCGACCTTTACGAAAACGAATACAGGTACAGCCACTTCAACTCCCACAATAACACAAACCCCAACCAGTACGCCTCCTGCCGAATGCGGTGATATTTATTTTGTTGGCTCGCCGAACGCAGTTTATAAAATTGACGATGACATTTTTGTGGATGTGCGCAACGATTATCATGATTGGGCGACGCTTGTAAACACGAGCTTTTCCTGGCCGGAACCGGATTTGCCCTCGAGTGCAAGAGTGGACTGGTTTGAGTTAGGTGGCGGTTGGAATTATTGGGATAGCACTGGTTGGACTAGTCCTACAACAACCATGAATAATGATTGGATTCCAGGTAATACTACCCACACATGGCGAACTGACTTCGATGGGGTCTCTAGTTCAGACTTGGTAGGTGATTTTACTATCGAGTTGACCTTCCGGTTTCCTGGCATTGCTGATTGTCTGCTTTCAGGCTCTTTGGGCCTTGCTACCCACACACCTACTCTGGTACCTACTGAAACTCACACATCCACTGTAACCCATACACCTACTATCACCAATACACCTACCATCACGCCAACAATCACAGAGACGCCAACTGTTACAAATACGCCGACGATCACCCAAACCCCCACCATTACGCGCACCCCAACACGCACAGCTACACGCACAAGCACGACGGTGCCCATGTGCAACGACCTTAGTTTTGTTGGAAACCTTTCTAAAAATAACGATGATATTTATGTGAACGTACGCAACACCTGGCCCGGTACAGTTACACTGACTAATACCAGGTTCTGGTGGCCTGCATCTACGATGAATGAGGATGTGAATGAATTCCACCTTGGTGGCGATATGTACTGGGATGGTACTGGGACCTCAAGCCCAACCACTACCGGAAATACATCTACTTTGGGCACTACCACCCAAACCTGGTTCGCTGATTTTACGGGGTATGAACCCGAAGAAGTCGCGGGCACCTTTAGGGTTGAACTTACTTTCCAGTTCCCCGGTGGCGGTCCCACCTGTGTGCTAGATGATACCTTGGTTATTGCGACCCCGACCCCCACTTTACCCCCAACCATCACACGTACACCCACGCGCACACCCACGCGTACGCTTACACCGACAAAGACGAATACGCCTAACTGGACCGCAACCTACACGCTAACGCCCACACAAACGGAAACACCGGCGCCATCGCCAACCTCATTCGGAGATGGATAAAGCTAAACCTGAATAGCACCAAAATGACCAGCCACAGGCTGGTCATTTTTTATCCCAGTTCACCGATCACTTTTTTTAGGGTTTGCTCTGGGGAAAGCGTATCGGTGTGGATGTAAATGTGAGCATGCTTGCGGGCATGGGCCAGCCGTGTAAGTTGTTCTTCGTACTCGTGTTTCATCCAATTCATGCCCCCGCGCGTCACGGTTTGCTCGTAAGAAATGTCGAGGTATACCAGGAAATCAGGATTGGTGATCTTCTGCCACATGCTGGGGGCAAAAGAATGTTCCTGTACGATCTGTCGGGCGCGGTAGCCACGTTTTATTAGGTTTTGGGCCAGGGTGGATTTACCGGCCTTGCAGGGGCCTACAATACCTATTAGGGGATCTTCTTCGCTCATCGGATCGGTAGCCGCATGCTCATGCGCCGGATATCATCGCCATTGCGAACCGTGACGGCCAAAACCACCACACTTATATCATCGATCGGTCTGCCATCATCCAGTTGCATGGCTTTGTCCATCAGGCCATCGGCGATTTGCTGAGGACTGGCATCCTCATCAAGCAGTCCCTGAAGCTCTGCACTGACGTCCAGATGCTGGCCTACACGGTCGCCAGCATGCACCAGCCCATCTGAATAAGCTACTACAAGTAAGCCCTCTTCAATTTGAGCCTCAGTAATGACGGGACGTGTATCACGACGCACACCCACCGATTGACTTTCCTCATCCAGTGTTTTTATGGTCCCGTTTTGGGCAATAAGCATGGGCGCGGGGTTGTTGCGCGTGATCACCAAAGTGTTGGAGGTCAGGTCAATGGACAGGATATTTAATGTGGATTGTACTTTGCCACCGCGTTCCGTGAACAAATAATCGGATGCTGCACGCGCCGCAGCGCCATCGCGCACGCCCTCAGCTAGCAGTGAAATCACCTTACGTACGACTATATTCGAGATACGCTTGGCACTCTTGCCGGAACGCTGGCCATCGGCCAATACCACCGAAAGCCCGCCATTGGGGCGCTCTATTACCTCAAGCGTGTCGCCACTTTCAGAGCTGGCATATTTGTTGATCTTGGCAACACCGATCTGGACTTCCATGTATTGATTGTAAACGATTTGCTGTTGGCTTGATGTGGAATGCGGATCAGGATTTTTGGGCGTGGATGATCAGCAGGAGACTGGTGGTTAATTGCCGGCGCTCTATATGCGTTTCGAAGCCAGCAGCCTGGAAAGCCTGAACGATCTGATGATCTTGGATTTCCATCGCTTGCCCCGTGATCTTGAACAACAAAGCTGCAGCTCTATCAAGCAGGTTTCCACCCGTGATCCAGGCCACAGGTAGAGCCACAAAAGCGCCACCGGGTTTCAAAACACGATGGATCTCATTCAATGTGTCTGTCTGGAAGATGTACTCAGTGGGGAAGGTGGCTACCACCTGGTTGTAGCTGTTATTCTCAAAGGGTAGCTTTTGCCCCATCCCGGTGACGAGGCTCTGGATCAAGTTCTCTTTTTCCAGTCTTTTCTTTGCCATACGTCCCATCTGGCGACTCAGATCCAAACCAACGCACGATTTTCCTTGGCGCGCCAGGGTGGTTTGGAGATGGCCCGGTCCGTGGCCCAATTCCAATATCCGTGGACCGGGCAGATCATCAGTTACGGAGAGTACCCAGGAGTTCCAGCGCCCCAGGGAGACTAGCCAAGCAACCAGATCATAGGTCCAGGCCATCTGGTGATAGAGCAGATCGAAGAAAATGCGCAGGAATCCAGTCAGGACGCGCTGAATAAAAGCCATCATTTTATTTGGTCGATATGATGGGTAAACTTGCAGGATGGATACGAAACTCCAGTTCATGGATGCCGTGGGTAAACAGTTCCCCATCCGCGTGGCTGGGTGAGTTGGGCACAATGCTGACCTTGAGCCAGGTGCCATGATGCTGGTGAATGGCAGGGTGTTCGACATAGTTGCCTTCACCTGCTTTCATGGTTTGAGGCAGAACCCGCAATATGTTCAATCGGCCTGCGATGTACCCGAAGACGAAGGTTAATTTGCCATCAAAGGGATCGGCAGCAGGCACTGTAAAAAAAATACCGCCAGTGCGGGGGGCGTTCCCAATTGAAACCAACGTGACAGGACCGTCGTATTCACCATCATCCCATTGTAGCTTCATACGCCACTGAGGGTTGTGGGCCACGCCTTTTAGGGTTGCCAGAAGGTAGCGGATGATGCCGCTTGTGCGGGTCATGTTTTGTTGCAAATTAGTGATGTAGGGTTCCAGGCCGATTCCGGCGTTATTGATAAAGAAACGGTCATTGACCTGGCATACGTCGATCTCTCGAATCTGGTTGGCTGCTATGACCTGGGCGGCCTTATCTAACTCTTTGGGCATACCAAGGTTGTCAACTAAGTCATTGGCCGTGCCCAAGGGCATGATGCCGAAAGTAGCCCTTGCTTGTTCTTCCCCGGCGGTCATGATGCCATTCACCACCTCACCAATCGTACCGTCCCCACCTGCAGCAATGATGGGATTGAAGCCCTGACGGATGGCATTAAGCGTCAGGAAGATGGCATGGCCAGGTTCCTTGGACTGTTCAACTTCGAAGTTAACACCGGCTTCAAGCAAGGCAGCTTGTGCTTCGGGCCAGCGTTTACTGGCTTGCCAGCGGGCGGCGTAAGGGTTGAGGATCACTTTTGCGGTCATAGACTCTCCCTAAATGAGGAAGTTGAGGAATATGGAGGCCAATCCGAGAAAAATTAAGAACCCGAGACTGTCTGTCACGGCTGTTACGAGAACGGTGGAAGCCAGGGCTGGGTCCTGCCCAATGGCACGTAGTAGCAAAGGAACCAAAGCCCCGGCAAACCCTGCGATGATCATGTTGCCTAACAAGGCCAGTCCAAGCACTATACCCAGATAAGCGTTGCCTCTCCATAGAAAAACGCCTAGCCCCACCACAATGCCGATGGCTACCCCCTGGAGAATGCCAACGAAAACTTCTTTGCCCAGCACCGAAATGGCCTGTCTAGGAGATAGTTTGCCTAGTGCCAGGGCTCGCACTATCAGAGCAATACTCTGGCTACCAGCATTGCCACCCACGCCAGCAACTACTGATTGAAAAACAGCCAGCGCTGCTACCTGCGCAATGATATCTTCGAAGTTGCTGATGACCCAGGCGGCGAACATGGCGGTTACTGTATTCAGGTAAAGCCAGGGTAAGCGCCCCCTCAGGTGTTCGCGAACGGGGCTCTCTGGTTCCAGTTGAACGTCACCCACGCTTGCCAGACGGTAGATGTCCTCGGTGTGCTCTTCGGCTAAGACATCTAAAATATCGTCGTGGGTGATGACCCCGACGAGTTCGTTGCGATGGTTGACGACCGGTAGAGCCTGCAAGTCGTGGCGGGTCATCACCTGGGCGACTTCCTCCTGGTCCAGTTCGGCATTCACATTGATGACTTCAGGATTCATAATGTCTTCCATAGAAGTCTGTGGGGCGGCAACCACCAGGTCGCGCAGTCCTACGATGCCCGAAAGACGCTTTTCGCGATCTATGACGAAGATGTAATAGGGTATTTCGGAGTCTGGTTTGAGGTGGCGCAAGACCTCAATAGCTTCCTGGGCTGGCGTGATGCGTTGCATGGCTATGAAGGCGGTAGTCATGCGACCACCGGCCGTATCATCTGGGTAGGCCAGCAGCTGCTCAACGTCCTCGGCGTCGTCCATTTCTTCGAGGGCTTGCAGGGCTTGTTCCTGGGGAAGGTCGCCTAGCAGGTCGGCGGCCTCGTCTGGCTCCATTTCCCCGAGTACATCCGCCAGACGTTCAAGCGGGAGGTTCTTGGCAGCCTCCAGCGTTTTGGCGTCAGTGAGGCGGTCGAAGAGCTCCGCGGTAGCTTCCACATCCAGGTGGGGGAGCAGGGTTTCCTGCTCCCCCGAATTTAAAAGGTTGAAGACCTCAACCTGGTCACCGGGCAGGAGGTCTAGAAATAAAGCGACCGCTTCATCGTATTGCTGTTTGTTGATGGCATTACGGACGCGGTCGGCAATGGGTTCGTGCACCTGGAATTCGGTCATAGATTTATGCGCCTAAGGTTTGCACTTCGATCCCTTGGCCGCGCAGCCAATCGATGGCCCCTTCGATCAAGCCCGGGCTGCCAACCAACTGACATTCGAGCCAGGCTTGTGTAGAGGAGGTGTCTGCACGGATGATGTTGACCGATAGATCGTTATAGTTGCGGATGAGACGGTTGATCACGGGGACGTTGGAGAGCGCAGGTGGGTAAACTAACCGTACAACTTGTTCAGCCACGATGTATACCTCTGAAGATAATGATGATTTGATTTTAGCATGGAAAAGACGTAGGCGCGAAGCGCCTACTTAGGGAGTTTGCTTGGCAAACTCCACTATATTTTAGTTAACCAATTGGTTAATGTACTTAATGTAGGGTATGTAGGGTTAAGCATGATTTTGGCTGGCGGGTTTTTGCTGGAGTATCAGATATGGGGTGAATGGGTTGTGTGAATAGTATATGTGGCGGTCATGGAAGACAGTAGAGTGCAAAAAAGGGTGAATTAATGTACCCGTATGTACCCTTAATGTAGGGAACAAGAAGGGGATAGTGCCCAGCAATGGGGGATAACTATACGCTAACTTCTTACAGATCGAAATAACTATCGATTGTGTATTTTGGTCCTGGCCCAACTCTAAGTACATTATTCACTGGATAGATATATCTCCAAGCGGCTAAATCTGCGCCTCCTTCAAAGTAAGCATTGTACACAAACACCTTTAGATTATCCTCAAAAATAAAAACAGTATCTAGAGAAGGCTCTATGATTTCTACTTCCTCTAGTTGCTTGCTTTTTATTTGCTCGATGGCCTCAGCATTTTTCGAGTTGGCGGCAGCACTAAAGCTGGTCACAATTACTTCATTGCCCACTTCAATGCGATAGGTGTGTTGCAGGTAAACTTGTTGTTCACCAATGATGTTACCTACATGGTTTCTAGTGGGTTTGCCAAAATCAATAACTGAAGAATACCCATAAAGTTTAACCACATTCCATGCCTTCAATCCAATTAATGACTTTGCTATAGAATAAATCTCTTCAGCGTTATTTTTTGCAGCCATGTTTCAGATTATCAACTCCAGATGATTGGAATCAGTCAGCCATGATGGTCCAAGGCTATTTCATGCAGCATTACTATTACCTGAGCAAAGCAAACGAGTTATGCAGGTGACCTGTTTGAAGTTTTTGTCGAAAGCTCTGCCGTATGTTGCGCAATCATACTCACTAAACCAACTATACCTATAAAAATAGTAACGCCAAATGCAAATTCGCCATTATCTGGAAATAATTCTGGCATTATCGGGAGAGTAAAAATACTTAAAAAGTGAAGGCCGTTAGCATTGATTGCGGCTAAATATTCGATGATCACTGCTCGTTGTGCCAAATCAATGCCAAACCAAAAAAGGGTTAGATTGACCACGATCAAAAGTGTTGTGAATAGTAACCTTAGCTTCACTGAAAAACCGCCATACCACCGGCTTGTGAGGGCAAGAGTAGTTGAAATACTCAAAATCATTAGGACTATAGCTACGACAAGCGGGAGGTACAAAACTTGTGGGTATGGACTATAGGGGATTCCCAAAAAGGGGTCCTTTGTGGGGAAATCAAGAATTGAAATTTGTGCCAGGGCGACAATCAATGGGGCGAAGAATAAGAAAATTGACAATACCCACTGAGCTTTCTTCATTCTATTCCACATTTTGATACCGCAAATGAGTGAAATATATCAAGGAGTAACTTCAAAACTAACACTGCCAATTGCATTTCGTCCTGCATAGGCGTCAACTCTATACCAACCAGTTGGCAGCTGACCAGTTGACAATTGGCTTTGAATTTCTCGATAGCCGGGCAAATCTCTGCTTAGTTGTAAGGAATCTACCAAAGCAAAAGAGTGAAATCCTGCTTCAAACCTGAGGTCCATTGCATTTGAGCTCGTGGCAAATGGAAGGTCATTATTATCAAAATTCCACCAAATTGCTGTAGCAGTGTCATGAGTTGTAGTAAGTAGGCCACATACGGCTACCCTTTCAAGTTCGGATTGTCGGAATGACGAAACTGGGTCAAATGCTTCGTGGTCATTTTGATTACCAGCAATACATGGGTACCACTCAACAAACTTTGCATCGAGGGAAACGACCAGGTCATATGGATTACCAGGTTGAGTCAACTTCTCCTTCAGAAGAGCATCGCCAAAAACCGAAAACAATCCAATGATAATAATCAGGATGATGGTCGATCGAATTGGTTTCTTCATTGAAGATTCCTTCTCAACCTGCCATGATAGCAAGCTGGCCGCAACCAGCCTGGGTGTCTATGCCGCGGTGGCCGTGGATGGTGCTCACGGGACGCTTCCACGACCTGGAATTAACAATCAGATCAATAGGTCTTCGTAAAACTTGACCGAAGCCTCAAAATCGGGGGGCATAACCTTGGGCACTCTGTAATACCACCAAAATGACTCGTCGTATTCACCGTGTATGGGTTTTCTAGTCTTTTTGGTCACACTTTTAAAGTGTTCATCATGGGGGCGGAGTGACAAATCAAAAAGATCTTGCCCGCCCTTTGTTAGTTGGATTTTTATTTCCTGAAGTAAAAATCTTTCGCTTAGATCATTTGTATAATCAAAGATCGAGAGTTTGTAGCCTTCTTCTACGCTAATTGCAAGTTGACACCATCCATTAAACAAACGTTCCAAAGTCTGTTCAAATTTCGCTGCAGCCGAAAACTCCTGCAAAGCCAACGTTATTTTTTGTTGATCTTCTTTATTGAAGTCAGTTATCTTCATTTCTGTCTCCCTCACTCTGCTGTGATGGCTAGCTGGCCGCAGCCAGCCTGGATGTCTATGCCGCGGCGGACGCGGATTGTGCAGGGGATGCCTTTGGATTCAAGGGTGTCGCAAAAGGAGCGGACGCGATCTTTGCTAGATTTTTCCCCAGCATAGCCAGCCGTGGGGTTGAGGGGGATGACGTTGACGTGACACAGCAGGCCTTTGAGCAGAGCGGCAAGAGCCTGTGCCTGTTCGGGCGAGTCGTTCTCGTTGTGGATCAAGGCCCACTCGAAGGTGACGCGTCGCCCGGTTCTCTCCACGTAATCATGACAGGCTTTGATTAAATCTTTAATGGGGTATTTGTCATTGATGGGCAACATTTCAGAACGCAATTTGTCGTCCGTAGCATGCAGGGAGATGGCGAGGTTGACCTGGCGCTTTTCCTCCGCAAAGCGTTCGATCATGGGGATCAGACCCACTGTGGAGATGGTAAAGCGGCGGGCACCCAGGCCCATGCCGGTGGGATCGTTCAATCGATCGATGGCTTGCATGGTGGCATCGTAATTGTGGAAGGGTTCGCCCATGCCCATCATGACAATATTAGTGACTTGCTGATCCTCCTGGGCAAGCTGGCGAGCATAATACAAGACCTGCTCAACGATCTCGCCAGTGGTCAGGTGGCGGCGAAAACCCATCTGGCCGGTGGCACAAAAGACACAGCCCATGGCACAGCCAGCCTGCGTGGAGATGCACAGTGTGCGACGATCATCGCCATAGCGCATGAGAACGGCTTCAATGGCCTGCTCGTCTTGGAGCTTAAAAAGGATCTTGCGTGTACTGCCGTCGGAGGAGGTGAGGTTGATATTGGGGGATAGGCTATTGAATTTAAACGCCTGAGCCAGCTTTGAACGGAGTGCTTTTGAGAGTGGTGAAAACTGCTCAGGGTCATTCCAGAAATGCTTATAGACGCCTTCCCAAATCTGTTTGGCGCGATAGGCAGGTTCTCCCCATTCTGATACTACTTGCTCTAGTTCCTCGAAGCTGAGGTCATAGATCAATCGCTTGCTTTCAGACATTGACGAGGATCTCGGAGAGGGTGTTGAGGTCCGGGAGGGTCAGGTCGGGGGCAGGCTGCCAGGCAGCGGCCATCTCTTCTGTGGTGACACCTGAGAGCACCAGACAAGTGTGGCAGCCCGCGGTTTGCCCGGATTGGATGTCAGTTTCCAGGCGGTCGCCAACAACCAGGGTTTCTGTCGCAGTCGTCCCTAAAGCTTCCAGAGCCTGTAACATCATAGTGGGTTGGGGTTTGCCTATGATGGTCGGTTGCACGTCAGTAGCGGCTTCCAGGGCAGCCAGGAGCGCTCCTGCGCCGGGTAGTTGGCCTTGTGGGGCGGGAAAGCTCTTGTCGGGATTGGTGCCAATGAAGGGGACCCCGGAGCGGATCAGCAGAGCACTTTCTGCTAGATCGTCGTAAGTGCAGTGACGGTCTATGCCGGCTACCACGGCATCCGGTTTGAGGTTGTCAATCTCAAAACCGTGATCGGTCAAGGTGTCGCGCAAACCTTGCTCGCCCAATACGTGCATGCGGCTGCCCTCTGGGTAGTTATTTTGCAGATATTCGGCAGTGGCTTTGGCCGAAGTGAATATTTGCCAGGGTTCAACTGAAAGACCAAAGCCATTAAGTTTGTCAACATAGCCCTGAACAGTCGTTGAGGAATTGTTGGTGGCAAAAGCAACCTTGCGCCCATCCTGTTGCAAACGTTCAAAGATAGCCGGCAGGTCACCAATAGCTTCACCAGAACGCCATAAGACGCCGTCCATATCCAAAATAAAAGCGCGAATCGATTTTAGTTCCATAATGATAATTATACAGGGGCAAGAAAAAAGCCGAGGGATTTCCCTCGGCTTTTGCTTAGCAGGTTGAAGTTTTACTTCTTTTTGCCGTTCGACTTGGCTTTGGCAGCCTCAGGCTCTTCGAGGACCTGATCGATGAGGCCATACTTGACAGCTTCGTCTGCGGTGAAATATACGTCACGGTCGGTGGCGCTGGCGATCTCATCCATAGTTTGGCCGGTGGAATCGGACAGGATGGTGTTGAGGCGTTCCTTGAGACGCAGGATCTCTTTGGCCTGGATCTCGATGTCCGTGGCCTGACCTTGCGCGCCACCCAAAGGTTGGTGCAAGTGGATGGTGGCGTTGGGGAGGGCATAGCGGTAGCCCTTGGTGCCAGCGGTGAGCAGCACGGTGCCAAATGAAGCGGTGTAACCAACGGCGACCGTTTGGATGCGGTTGGGGATCATCTTCATAGTGTCGTAGATGCCCAGGCCAGCGTAGACCACGCCACCAGGAGAGCTGATATACATCTGGATGTCAGCCTCGGGGTCTTCGTTGCTGAGGTAGATCAACTGAGCAACGACGAGGTTGGCGATCTGGTCATTGATGGGGCTGCTAAGCAGCACAATGCGGTTTTTCAACAATAATGAGTAGATATCAAAGGCGCGTTCGCCCCGACCGGTGGTTTCGATAACCATGGGGACGACGGATTGTGGCAACTTGTTCATACGTTTCTTTCCTTTCTGAGTTTAACGATACAGTTATTCTTCGGCTTCTTGTGGTTCGGGTTGTTCTTCTGAATCTTCTGCTTCTTCTTGTTCTGCTTCAGATTCCTGATTTTCTTCTGGTGTTTCTTTTTCGGCTTCGCTTGTCTCTTCCGGAGTTTCTTCATCTTCTTCGATGGCGTCCGGGTCTTCGCCTTTGGCAATGGCGCGCAGGCGGGAGAGGGTGCGGGTAGTGATCTCTTCGGTCATAATCTGACTTACGAGACCTTGTAGATTTTCACCACTGGTGAACTGGCGAGCCTGCTCATCGCCCAGCATTTGAACGATCTCGTTGACGCGTTGCTGAGCAATGGCTTCGACCTCTGCTGATTCAACAGAAATACCTTCTTGATTGCCCACTTCCATGAGGGCGAGAGAACGGTGCAGGCGCTCGACTGCATTGGGCTGAAGTTCTTCACGCAGGGCTTCCGCATCCATGGAGCGACTCTTGAGGTAAGTCTCCATATCAAGGCCCTGCTGGGGCAGGCTGCGTTCAAGGTCCTGCACAAAATGGTCGACTTCATGCTCGAGCATTTGAGGCGGGAATTTGAAGCTGGCACTTTCTACCAATTCGTCAATGATCTGACTTTCGTAATTGGCATTTTGTTCTTCTTCAAAGCGCTTTTCCAGGGATTCTCGAATGTCTTTTTGAAGGGCCACAAGGTCTTCATATTCACCGAGGGACTTAATGAATTCTTCATCTACCTCAGGGAGGGTGCGGCCTTTGACCTCTTCGACAGTGAGCTTAAACGTGGCCTTCTGGTTTTGGAGGTCTTCAAGTTCGTAATCTTTCGGGAAGGTGAATTCAAGCTCTTTTTCATCTTCTGCAGAGAGGCCAATCAGCTCACGGGAAAAACCAGGGTAGGGCCATTCTTTATCTGCATCGGCGTCTGCTTTTTCGACGACAACAGGCACGCGGCGGTTATCAACGAGTTTGGTTTCGCCTTCCTCGTTGGCTTCTTCACGTTCACCGTCGAGCACTATATAAACCATGTCACCTTCTTCTGCGGGGCGTTCGGCCGGCTCGATCACAGCTTGCTGGTCACGTAGATTCTCAATGACATCCTGGATGTCTTTGTCCGTGACTTCCTTCTCTTCGAAATCAATACGGATCTCGCGGTACTCGCCCAACTCAACTTCAGGCGCGAGGGGCACCTTAAATTCAAAAGTAGGAGGGTCCATGCTGGCGATATTTTCCAATGCGCCGGGACCGTAAGGGGTGACCTCAGCCTCTTCCAATATCTTGGGGTACTCTTCTTCGAGGACGATATCGATGGCGTCTTCTAGGATGGCACCGTCGCCAATGTGACGTTGGATGACATTGTAGGGGGCTTTGCCAGGGCGGAAGCCCGGAATCTTGACGCGTTTGGCAAGCTTCTTGGCAGCCTTACGTTTGGCGCCTTCCAGTACGTCTGCTTCCATCTCAACGGTAAGCTTGAGTTGGTGATCTTCTTGGAGTTCAGTGTCGATTTTCAAGGCCAGTGAGGTCCTTTCTCAATGCAATTTTCGGATTATATCACGCAGGCACTTTTGCCACTATCAGAGCAATATAAGCGTTGTGTATGCGGTTTAGCTACAAGCTTTTAGCGATTAGCTTTGAGCCAAAAGCCCAACACCCAGAAGCGGTGTGGCTAAGCGACAACATAAAAAGCGTTGGGAAGCCAACGCTTTAAGTAGGGAAGGAGGGATTTGAACCCTCACGTCTTGCGACACGTGGTCCTAAGCCACGCCTGTCTGCCAATTCCAGCACTTCCCCAGGTGGCGGAATTATACGGCAAGCTATAAACAGCGTCAAACCACTGGCTACGGTATAATCTGCGGCTGTGAAACTTATCGTTGGAGGATGTTTTGAGCCGAGTGATCAATCCTGAAACACCGGGGAAAGTGCGTGGTCGTATGACCAAAGCGGTAGTGCTAGCTATCCGTGAATTAATGCAGCAAGCCAAGCCCGATTCGAATACACGAGACTATGCAGCGTTCATTGCTGTAGCTTTGGGAGCTATTGATGAAACCGTGGAAAAGACCGTGATACCCTGGGAAAAGCGCGATTATTGGGTCAAGGCCGATAAGTTCCGCATGGAATGGGCCTGGGCCAAAACACTGGGTGAGCAGATGCACAAGGCCACGTTGGCAGAGGATTGGGGAGAGGTGGCGATGCTGGCCGTGCAGGTAGGGCAGAAGTTGAATAAAGTAGAAGTATCCCCACGGCACCGTATGGGCAAACCGTGGGTGGGGGCCTGGGATCAATTGCAGGAGATGGAACGGGCGGGGTAGAACTGGTTGAGCGGAAGCAAGGGCCAAAACAGAATAAGCCTATAAACCTGCGTTCGTAATTGAAGTTTTATTTGGCATGAGGGCGACGCATGCGTCTGCCCCTGGTCAATCTTTCAGTTTGACTCGGAGAACGGGCACCCGTTCTCCACGAATAGCCTAACTTTGTTTATTCCTTCGCTGTATCAGCACAACTACCAATACCCCTGTCAAAAGACCAATTACAAGAGCCGACCAACCGGCCCAGTAATCGAAGATGCCGGGTAGAGCACGGGCGGAGGTAATTTCCTGCTTGCGGCGTTGTAGCTCGGCAACAAAGGCTTCGGCAGCGTCCGGGTTGTCGACGCGGTGAATGGTGAGGTTGATGGGGGTTAGACGGAGACGGCTAAGGCGCTGCCAGGTGTTGATGCGCAGACGTTCATCCTCAAGACTGACATTGAAGTCACTGAGGTGAATGGGGCCGGAAATGCTTTCAATGATCTTTAAGGCAGTTGGCCCGGCCTGGCTGGCGAGTTGGCGGCGTAATTCACCAGCCTTCTCATCGGCGGTGGACAACTTGCCAAGCTGGTCCCAGAGACCGGTGGGATTGATCTTGACGTAATCGGGGTAGAGCGTGATGGTAACCAGGGAGTCGGGGTTATCGGCATCACGGGCGGTATAGGTATAAGTTTCGGCCATAAGGACTTTATATCACGCTTTCATCTTGTAGGGCTTGAATCTCTTCATCGGGCAAATTGAGCCAATCGTGTAGAGCTTCCGCAGTGTGTTGCCCCAGGGTGGGTGGCGCTGTGTCGACACTGCCGGGAGTTTCGGAGAGCTTGATGGGAATACCCGTGACCTTGATGTCCCCAGCCGTGGCATGTTGCAGTTGAATGACCATATCACGGGCCAGCACCTGTTCGTCTTCACATACTTCGGCCACAGACTGGATAGGCCCAGCCGGGATGCCGTTGGGAGGCAGAAGTTCGATCCATTGCTTAACTGTCTTTTGCATCATAATGGACTTTAACGCGGCTTCCAGTTCGTCGCGATGGGCAACGCGGTCGGCGTTGGTTGTAAAGCGACTGTCGCTGGCTAGTTCATCGAGGCCGACGGTTGCACAGAAGCGTTCCCAAATGCGGTCGTTGCCGCAGGCCAGGTTGAGGTAGCCGTCTTTGCATTGAAAAGTTTCATACGGCGTGATGGAGGGATGCTGGTTGCCTTTGCGGGTAGGGCTTTCACCGGTGGCGAAGTAATTGGCAGCCTGGTAAGTGAGGAGGGAGACCTGACAGTCGAGCAGGCCGATATCGACTTTCTGGCCTTGCCCGGTTTGTTGGCGAGCAAGTAGGGCCAACAAGATGCCCTGAAAGGCGTTCATACCAGCAATGATGTCAGCTTGGGAAGTGCCTACTTTGTAGGGCGGGCCGTCTGGATCGCCTGTGAGACTGGCGATGCCGCCTTCACCCTGGATGATGAGGTCGTAGCCGGGCAGGGAGGATTTGGGGCCGGTGTGGCCATAGCCTGATACGGCGCAGTAGATTAATTGAGGATTTATCTCACTGATTTGCGCATAGCCATAACCAAATTTCTCCATGGTGCCGGGGCGAAAATTCTCAACTAATACGTCAACTTCGAGAATCAGTTTGTGCAAAATTTCCAGGCCCGCTTGTTTTTTGAGGTTAAGGGTCATACTGCGCTTATTACGGTTGACGCTCATGAAGTAGGCACTTTCACCATTGATGAAGGGGGGACCGTAACCGCGAGTATCATCGCCAGTGCCGGTGCGCTCGATTTTGAGGACGTCGGCGCCCATATCGGCCAGCAACATGGTGCAATAGGGGCCAGCCAAGACGCGGCTGAGGTCAAGGACTTTAAGGTTTTCAAGGGGTTTTTGCATTGTTGGCTCCATCAATCGGTATGTACTAATTTTATCTGTTATTAGCTAGGTTTCCTTGTGAAATATAAAACAAGTAATTGTCAAGATTTTCGTACCTTTTTGCATTCTTGTGGGTTAGATATTAGTAAGCTTGCAGTTGCACCCGTCTATACAACGCATGGGCTTAATAAAACTTTTTCCTGATCATTTTCTTGTAATTATCGCTGAGGGGGTGGAGTCTTATTTTCGACCGCCGAGCAATAAAGCTGGCGGTTTTTCTTTTGTAAAGGAGGTGAGGCCAAATACCGATAGTTAATTTTTGGACGTTTGGTTTTTATTTTTTCTAATTGTTCAACTAGATGGAGGAGGTTTAAGTATGGCAAGCAGAATGGGCTATTTGCCCAATGATAACCCGGGATTTGGACAGGTTGTTTTGCTCGGCTTCCAGCACGTACTGACGATGTTCCCGGCGACGGTATTTGTGGCGGCCCTGACGGGCTTCCATGTTGGTACTGTACTCGTAGCTTCGGGTGTTTCAACGGTTGTCGCACTATTGTTGTCCAAATGGCGCATCGGTAAATTTATCCCGCTGTTCTACGGCTCCAGTTTCAGTTACATTGCAGCCTACCTGGCTGTTGTTTCCCAAATGACCGGTGGGTTGCCAGAATTTGGTGTACCAGTTTCAAATGATGTTCTCAGTACAATGCAGGCTGGCATCGTTGTAACCGGTGTACTCAATATGATCGTGGGTGCTATTATCCGTCAGGTTGGCAAAGATGCCATCGACAAAGTGCTGCCTCCGATTGTCACAGGCTCAGTGGCTGCCATTATCGGCTTTGGCTTGGCTTTTGCTGCTCTTGACCTGGCCGGAGCAAACTGGCTAGTTGCTATCTCGACCCTGATCATTACGATCTTGTTCTCCGTGTATTTACAGGGTCGTGGCTTTATCGGAATGTTGCCGATTCTTCTTGGTGCCGTTGCCGGAATAATTATCTCTGCAGTGGTTGAAGCTGGGTCGGTCAATTTTGCTGGAGTTGCTGCAGCCCCACTTTTCCAGGTCCCTAATTTCACATTACCCGCATTCAGTGGTCCTTTTGTTGCTACGGCAATCTTCAGTATCTCGATTATGGCAATTGCCACAATTCCAGAATCAACCGCCCATCTCTACCAGATCAGTTTGTACGTTGACCGCTTTGCAGAAGAACAAGGTAAAGAAAAGTACGAGCTGGATCAGCACATTGGCTTTAACCTAGTGTTAGATGGTGTTGGCGACTTCTTGAATGGTCTCGTTGGTGCCACCGCAGGCACCAATTATGGTGAGAATAACTCGCTGATGGCAATCACACGAAACTACTCTGGTCCGGCTCTGATCGGTGCTGGCGTAATTTCAATCCTGCTCGGCTTCGTAGGTACTCTTGCAGCTCTCGTGCAATTAGTTCCATTAGCTGTAAGTGGTGGTTTGGCGATCTACCTGTTTGGCGCGATCGGTATGCAAGGTATCGCTCTTATGCAGGAACATGAAGTCAACATGTTCGATCCCAAAAATTTGGCGATTGGCGCTGTCATTATGGTGATAGGAATTGGTGGCAATATTGGATTTGAGGGCGGTTTCCTGCCTATTCCGATTTTCCAAGGACTATTCCCCAGTGGTTTGCCTGCCATTGCAACTGCAGCTGTATTGGGTATTATTGTGAACGCGGTCTTCCTGATCTTTGCCCCACCGGAAGTGGCAACAGAAGCGGCTGCGGCTGACTAATATTTCAATCAACTATGTTTCAAGAAACGGCTTGCTATATGGCGAGCCGTTTTATTTTCGGGAGTGGTAGTGTTTTGTTCTCGAGGTGGGCGAAGCACGCTTCGCCCCTACACCAAGCCTCTATGGTGCAAGGAGGCCGATCAATTTCAACGCTATTTGTTAGGGACGGTTTGGAGGAATTCCTGAAAAGTGTTAGGTTCACGACCTAATAAAAACCCCAAGTGGTTAGAATTGGCAACAAAGCCATTGTTTTCATAGTACCTGAACATTTTAAGCAAGGTTTCAACCTGGTAACTACCCAGGCCATTCGTCTCGACCATGGAACGCCAATCATTCAGATTAATCTGGCCAGCTTTGACATCCTGATTCAGATGCTGACTTAACGCTGAAGCGATGTCTGCAGACGTAAGTGGGTCTGAAGCTGCCAGCAGGTAAATTGAGTAGTAGTGGCTTTTGCTGGTCAATACGTTGGCAGCAGCCTCAGCCACGTCATTGAGGTCAACCAGGCTCATTTGAACATCAGATGGATATGGAACAGCGTAGATGCCCTCCTGTGTGATCTGTTGCCAATAGGCCTGGACATTCTGCATGTAGGCAGTGGGTTGCAGGATAGTGAAGGGCAAGGCGGACTGGATCAAAAGCTCTTCAACGCGCATTTTGAGCCAGTGATGTGGCATGGCTTCAATCTGCGGATAGAGGACTGAATGGTAGGTGAAATGCTCTACTCCTGCGGTTTTGGCTGCATCAATGATGGTTTGACCAATCTCAACTTCCTGGGGGTGTACGTTGGGGCAGATATGGTAAATGGCAGATATGCCATCAACTGCATCTTGAATGCTGGCCGTGTCCAATAAATCCCCGATCATAGTTTCTTTTGCTCCCAGTTGAGTCAAAGCCTGGGCTTGCTCTTGCTTGCGAACAAAGACACGAACTTCTTCTTTTCTGTTGACCAGTTCTTTGAGGATGGCGCGGCCGGTTTTCCCCGCGGCCCCTGTGATAAGGATCATATGTCAAATACCTCAAGTGTGTGGATAAAGCCAGCCAGGGCATCTGCACCCGAAGTATGGCCGGTGGGCAGGATGCGCAAGATGGCAGCCTCTACCTGCTCCTGTTCCCTAGCAAGCATGGCATCAAAAAGAGCATGCCATGTTTCGCCCGCCTCACCACGAGCAGCAGCCTCCAACCAATTAGCGGAAATCGAAGCTGTGCGGGGAACTGCAATATTGGCAATTTGCTTAGAGATCAAGCTTGCATTTTCCTCCGGCAATAAGGCCCACAAAGCGTGCATGATGCCTATGAGGAAATCGTCCCCGGCAGGGGTGAGACCCGGTCCAAGTCCGGCCAAAATCCTGGCGGCTTCCCCTAATTCCGTAGCATCCAGGCTTTGTAATGCCCCTGTGATGGCTTCTACACCAAGCAGGCTTTTGCGCTGTAGCAATTTGTTCATCTGGCTTTGTTCAGCCTGCCCGATCACAAATAAGGCAATGCTATCTTTGGGGGCTTCTTGCAGCAGGGCTTCATGGATGGTGCCTGCATAACTTGAGATGGTTTGCTGGTGTGCTCGAACCTGTTCCCAATCAGGCTGTGGTTTCCACACTTGTGCGTCGCTGACATCGATGACGAGGCTGCCTACAAAGATGGAGAAGGCATCGACAATGATCTTGGAATCGACTTCCAGTAATTCTGTGAAGTCTGGGATATCAAGGACGACTGAAAAAGGCCCATTGCCAATGCGGGGATTAACCATTGAGAGGATCTGCCCCTCGGCGTTGACCAGATTGGAGGCGGGTTTAAAGATGTGCAGGACAGTGGCGAACTGAGAGTGCTTTAACCACTGCTGGGCAAGCGGGCTCATAGAGAGGGCTTTGGTGACTTCGATCAAGGCAGATTATCTGGATCGATCAATGTGCCGTGACTGATGACGTGCTGGGGAGCCTGATGGTAACGCAGTGTTTCAAGTAGGTTGGGTTGGTCGAGGATAACCAGGTTGGCAGGCGCTCCGACTTTGAGTTCGAAATCCTCCAGGCACATGGCTTGAGCAGCTTCCGTAGTGACCATGTCGTAAAGAACTTCCATTTCGCTGCGCGTGGTCATCCAGAGCATGTGAGACGCCAGAAAGGCAACCTCGATCATATTGTTGTGACCGAAGGGGTAATAGGCATCAGAGATGTCATCCTGACCCAGGCAGACATATGCGCCTTCTTCTAAAAGCTCTTTGACGCGGGCATGCAGCGGCCCAGTTTGAGGATCGGTGACCACGTACATTTCAGCTTGCTTGAGGAGGGCAATGAGTTTCTGTAGATAAGGTTTGTGATAGAGGTGCATGGCGCGGGCATGGTGGGCCAGTGAGCGGCCTTGCCAGCCCTGCTTGATGGTGCGCACAGCCATCATTTCCAGCGTACGCAAGCCGGGGTCACCGGCATCGTCAACCAACATGGAGACAGGTTTGTCAAACTCCTGAGCGATGTCGAACATTTCATCGACGTGCTGCTGGGCATCTGTATCCGTGAACTCGATCCAGGGGATGCCACCGACCACATCGGCACCCAATTGCATGGCTTCCCGAACCAGCTCAGTTGTGCCCGGTTCACGTACGACGCCATCCTGAGGAAAGGCGACAACCTGCACATCCACAATGCCTTTGACCTCCTCGCGTGCTTTGAGAAGGGCCTTTACACCAATCAGTTTGGCCTTGCTGTCGATATCGGCAAAGGCGCGGATGTGGGTGTTGCCATTAACTGCTGCCAAGCGGAGGGCCTTGTGCACATTGGGAAGAATCCACTCTTCATCGTATTCCTCCTTGACACGCGCGGCCAATTCGATGGCGTTCATGGCTTTGCCCATGCCCCCGCCATGGTAGCTCTGCATGGCAAGCTCATCCATGCGCATGAGGGTATAGACTTTATCAAGATGTAGGTGAGGGTTACAGAACGATTCTGTCACCAGGTTGCCACCAGCATCGATTGTTGTCGCCGCATCGTCCTTGATGTTGCTTTCGACGACATCGATGTTTCCATCTGTGATGGCGATGTCGACAGTTTCCCCTTGCGGCTTGTCTCTTAATTGGGCATTTTGGATGAGGATATCTGTCATAGCTATTAAATAAACAATGGGCTGCGAGGCCCATTGTCATCTCCTTCTAAGCTTGTTTGGCTTTGGCCTCTTCAACTAACTCCCAGAGTTTGTGGGGGTTCAGAGGAATATCACGTATTTCAAGACCGATGTCGCTGAAGGCGTCTTCAAAGGCTTGCGCAAAGAGCGGGCCAACGGGAATGGCGCCAGCCTCGCCAGCACCTTTGATGCCGAGGGGATTCAGCGGGGAGGGTGTGACTTGATGATCAACGTCGATGTGGGGCACGTCCAGGGATGTGGGCAGCAGGTAATCCATAAAGGAGGCATTGAGGATTTGCCCATTGTCATCAAAAACCAACTCTTCGTAAAAGGCGTTGCCGATGCCCTGAGCGATGCCACCATGCACCTGCCCGTCAAGAATCAGGGGATTGATGACCTCGCCACAATCATGCACAGTCAAGTATTTCTTGATCTCGATCATCATCGTGTCAGGGTCGATCTCAACGATCATGGCTTGTGCGCCGCTGGCAGTGGCTCCCATTTCAGGGCCGAAGTAATCCGTGGATTCCAATCCTGGTTCAGTGCCAGGTTTAACTGCGCCGCGTAACGGATTGGCAAGGTTCGCTAACTCACCAAGGGGGATGGCCTTGGCAGGGACACCTTTGACCTGCACGGTGCCGTCAACCAGTTCAAGGTCTTCTTCAGCAGCTTCAAGCTGGTCGCTAGCTATTTTCAGGATTTTCTTGCGAACCCCAGCCGCCGCCTCATTGATGGCGCTGCCTGCCACAGTTGCACCGCGGCTGGCGAAGGTGCCGACACCCCAGCGGAACTGGTCGGTGTCTCCTGTGGAGAGGTCGATGTCCTCGACGGCAACCCCCAATTGTTCGGCTACGATCTGGGCAAAGCTGGTGAAGTGACCCTGACCCTGGGTGCCGACACCGGTAGCGACACTGACCTTGCCGTTGGCGTTGACAGTGACACGAGCGCCTTCGTAGGGGCCGATGCCGGTGCCTTCGACGTAACAGACCAAACCAAGACCGAGGCGTTTGCCCTCTGCTTCAGCTTTGGGTTTCATCTCTTCGTAGAATTCTTTGTAACCGATGCCCTCGATGGTCTTGTCGAGGATAGGCTCGTAGTTGCCGCTGTCGTAGGTCAGCTCGGTGAAGTCCTGGAAGATGATCTTGTGGTTGTGGGGGAACTGGTCGGGTTGCAGCATATTAATGCGGCGGATCTCAGTTTTGTCGATACCCAGTTCTTTGGCGGCGAAGTCCAATAGGCGTTCCATAACGAAGACGCCGTGCTGGCGACCCGCACCGCGATAAGGGGTGACGATGGGTTTGTTGGTGAAGACGGCTTTGAATTCGGTATAGTAGTTGGGCACATCGTACATGCCCAAGAGGGTGCATTGGGTGTTGAGAGGGACGGTCAGGCCGTAGGGATCATAAGCACCGTTGTCGTGCCAGAAGACATCACTGACACCGAGGATCTTGCCATCTTTGGTAAGGGCCATCTCGGACTCATGCCATTGACCGCGTTCCTGAGTGGTGGTGTAGAAGTTTTCGGAACGATCTTCGATCCATTTGACGGGGCGATTAAGCTGCATGGCAACCCAGGGAATGATGACCTCTTCGGGGTAGAACATCATGATCTTAGGGCCGAAGCCGCCCCCAATGAAGGGGGCCACCACGCGCACCTGGTTCTCAGAAAGACCAAGCATGCCAGCCATGCCATTGCGAATAACGACAGGGGCCTGGGTAGTGTCCCAGATGGTCATCTTCTGGGAACGGTTGTCCCACTCGGCGACAACGCCGCGGTTTTCCATGGCGGCGGCTGTGCCGCGGTCATACCAGAACTCGCGCGAGATGATGACATCGGCGTCTGCTTTGGCCTTCTCGTATTCACCCTTTTGCTGGATGATGTGCGCGGCCAGGTTCTGTTCCAGATCTTCGTGGATAAGCGCTTCGCTTTCTTCCAGGGATTTGACCGGATCGACGTTGGCAGGCAAGGGTTCGTAATTGACGATCACGTCCCCGACGGCATCTTCGGCAATGTAGCGACTTTCGGCAACGATGGCCACAATACCTTCGCTGACGTGACACACCTTGTCCTTTGCGAGGAAAGGCTGGGTGCGCTCATTAAAGACCGCACCCTCGACCGGCGGTGGAGAGACCAGAAGAGGACCATGGCCCCAGTAATTGCCCAGATCGTCAGCTGTATAAACAGCTACAACGCCTTCGCGTTCCTTAGCTTTGGATACGTCGATACCAGTGATACGCGCATGAGCATATGGACTACGCACAAAGGCAACGTGCAACATGCCAGGCAGGTTGACGTCGTCTACAAAGAGGGCTTGTCCTGTGAGCAGGCGGGGATCTTCATTGCGTTTGATGCGTTTGCCGAAGAATTTGGTCGTCATAGGCTGGTCCTTCTGTGGTGTTTATTCTTCCGTGAAAGCTACTGCCCGACAAAAAGCAGCTTCGCCGCCTTTGAAGAGCCAGGGGAATGCGCCAATGGTGATGCGCTTGTTTTGAAGCTCTGGGTTGCCGATCTCGCCGCCGAGGTTCTCGACGTGGAAGCAATCGTGGGGGAAGAGGGCATTGTGAGTCAACTGGTAGGCTTCGGAGGGGAACATCTCATCGACTTTGTCTGAGCCGCCGAATTTCTCTTCAACCTGCTTGCGCACTTTTTGCCAATGTTCTAAACCACCTTTACCGAGGAAGCGACCAATGGGCAGATTCATGGGATGGTCAGTGGAGATCATGTCGACGCCCCAGAGATGGATTTTCTTGTCCAGCAACCATTCGCAAATACTGTGGTGCGGGCCAGGATGGCGATGGATGTACTTTTCTTCGTCGCCGTCGGGAGCATGGAAGCTGTACTTGTGCCAGCCAGTGTTGATGAAGAGGATGTCGCCATTTTTGACTTCGGTAGTCTCTTCGATCATTTCGGGCGTGAAGACGTCCAGTTCGTCTAATTTGTCGCTCAGGTCAACAATGACACCCTCGCCATACAGCCATTCGAGGGGCAATTGGTCAATGGTCTTGCCGTTAGTGACGAAGTGCTTGGGAGCATCAAGGTGGGTGCCCATGTGATTAGAGGTCTGGATGTACTGGGCGTTGACACCGTGCTCTGATTTGCGCTTGAAGTATTTGACTTCAAAGGGTGGGTAGAAGGGCCAGAAAGAACTGTCCTGGTCGAGGGGTTGGGAAAGGTCGTGGATTTTCATGGTTAGATGGGTCTCCTTGTGTTTGTGGATAATATGTAGTAATTAGCAACTGGAAAGTGGTAATTATGGGAATTCGGCAAGACTGGATAACTCTTCGTCTGAAAATAATACGTTGTTTATCTGATACCCTGCTTGCTTTTCTTTGATGGGCTTGGTTGTCTTCTTTTGAGATTTTGTGCTGGCCGCCAGAGAATTGAGGCGTTTAGCAATCATGGTAAGTTGAGAGACTATACCATTTGCAAAATCGTCTTCTAGTAGATTTCTTTGGATGGTGCGATTCAGCCAATATTTTGATTCATAAATGCTACCTCTTGGATAGTACAAGAACCGCAATTTATCGCCATAATGGTATCGTCCAAATGCCTCCGCGATATTGGCTCCAATTGAATCGATCGATCTGGAGATTTGTTTTTCGACCGTATCGCGCTCAAAAGTACCCCAGTTGTGTATTTGATTCCAGACAGCATCTGCAATCTTCTCGGTCTCTTTCAAAACTTGAAGGTCTTCAAACGCCAGAGCCATGATCTTGATTACCAGTTACTATTTTCTAATTACAAGTTGTATTTCTTGGCGTAGGCAATTACAGCTTCTTCAAATATCTTCATGGGTGGACGAACGAGGCCCGCACCTACTTGGCCAACGCCAGCGTCTTTGTGGGCGATGCCGGTGTTGATGCGGGGGGGGATGCCGAGCTCGACCACCTTGCGGATATCTGTACCGGTCGGTGTGCCGCGGAATTCAAGATTGGGGATGGTGAAGTATTTGTGTTCAGCGACGGTAATTTCGTACATTTCCAATGTTGCATTGAGAGCGTCTTGCGGGGAGCCACTGATGAACTGCACAATGGCGGGGGCAGTGGCCATGGCATAAGCACCAATGCCGGTTGTCTCGGTGATGGTGCTGTCGCCGATGTCGCCGCTGGCATCTTCACTGGTGAAGCCGGGGAAATAAAGGCCATCAGGTTGCTCAACGGGAGCGGTGAACCACTCGCCATCCAGGCCACTTACGCGGATGCCGAAGTCTGTGCCGTTGCGGGCCATGGTGGTGACCATAGTGCTGCCTTCAACACCGTGAGCAGCATCGGCCATGGCTTTGCAGGCGGCCATAACAGGATTCAGCACACTCAAGGCATTGTCACCCAGGAATTGCAATATTTCCGCCTCATCGTTCTGGTCCTTGGCGACTTTGGCAATCAATGGAGCCAGCTTGGCGGTATAAAGAATGGAGCCGGCTTTGTTGCGGTTGTGGCCTTCATCGCCCATGTGCAGGGATTCGGAGAGGAGGGCGCGGATGTCGATGCCTTCACTTTTTTCAAGGGCATCGGCCAGAATGGGCCCCATGACATCGTTCATCCATTTGAGTTTATCGATGACTTCCTGGCTGTAGGCACCATAACGCAAGACCTTGCCGTAGCCTTCGTTGAGATTGGAGTAAGCCGAATTGCCGTGGGTCTCGTTCTCAAGAACGTAGACTTTCATGGAGGCCGAGGTGACACCAGCCATGGGGCCTACAGATTCATGATGGTGGCAGGGATCGAATTCGACTTCGCCCGCTTCGACCATTGCGACGGCTGCGGCTTCGTCTTTGGCGAGGCCTTCAAAGATAAGGGCGCCGATGACAGCCCCGCGCATGGGGCCAGACATGCGATCCCATTCAATGGGTGGGCCAGCATGCATGAGGAGATTATCTTGCATGCCCGGAATGACATCGCGGGCAGTGGCGACGCCCTTGAGAATAGGACGAGCCTCCATCATGCGTTCGGCGGCGGTTTGGTTGGCCTGGTTTATGTCCATAATTTATCCCTTCATCTTAGCGAGAATGTCGGCGAGTTCCTGGTTGCCACTGGCAGGTGGTTTCCAGTCAACGTGTACGGTTTGAGCAGCTTGCTCTGCGAGGCTTTCGTAGAAGGATGCGAGGCCCACGTTGATGGCTGCAAATTGTCCGGTGAAGCCATCGGCTGAGACAGAAGGATGCCCTTCTGTCTCAGCTATTGCAAAATAATCACTGATGTATATGGCGGCTTCGGTGGTGTTGCGAAAGATAGTTGCGCCTGCCTTGGTTAATTGCTCTATTTGCGCGTCGGTATCCTGCGGGTCTTCATCCGTGCCAACCACAAGGGCAACCACTTCCAGGTCGCTGTGCTCACTCTTGATCTCGGTGATAACTGGAGCCAGTTCGCTGGCAGGATCAGTATGTGAGCCTTCACCCAATACTATGTCCAGCAAGATCAGACCAGTTTCCTGGTCTTCGGCTTCCTGGCGGAGACGACGAATGCGCAGGTCGTTGTCCATCATGGGATGCAGGCGACCCACTGTGAAAATGTCTTCTCCGAGGTCAATGATGGTGTGAGCTACGCTGGTAAGCGGGTCCTCCATCTCCTGTTCTTTGGTGAAAGGCACGTTGGAATAGATGGGAGACAGCACGGCCTGTAAACTCAAGAGTGCTTCGTAGGCCAGGGTGCCGCCAGAGAAGAGGCCGCGCAAATAACCCTTGCCCGAACTTCTTGCTTTCTTTTTGTCCTCAGCTTTGTTGGTCAATTCAACCGCAAGGACCGCGGCTTCGCTCAGGGTGCGTGCAAAATGAAGATTGCCCAGCTTTTCTGCCGGGGGTGGGAAGCCGATGAAACTGACCACGACGGGTTTGTCGCTGTCCTGAGCAGCAGCCAATAATTTGGTGGCGACATCTAGGGAGGGTGGCTTGGAGACCAGCACAATGACTTTGGTCTCCTCATCAGCCTTGAGATATTCGAGGGCCTGGTGGGCGGTGATGGCACCAACATCTGATTTGAGGTCGCGGCCACCGGTGCCAATAGCATGTGAAATGCCGCTCCCTAAATTGTGAACATCGACAGTGATGGCCTGTGTGCCAGTACCGGATGCGCCAACCACGCCGATGGGGCCGCGGCGCACACGGTTGGCGAAACCCAGGCCAATGCCATTGATGATGGC
>JABFGG010000013.1 GCA_013112575.1 Chloroflexota bacterium
CAGGAGACAATGTGAACCTGGATGTGGAGTTGATCATGCCGGTGGCGATGGAGCAGGGCTCGAAGTTTGCCATCCGAGAAGGTGGCCTGACCGTGGGCGCTGGCGTCATCACCGATATCCTGGACTAATTAGTAAAGGTTTAGCCTAAATGGCAAGAAAGAAAGCAGTTCGTACGGTTATCACGCTTGAATGTGTGGAGTGCCGCGAACGCAACTATACGACAGAAAAGAACCGCCGCAATGATACGGCCCGCATTGAGTTGAACAAATATTGCTCACGCTGCCGTACGCATAGGCTGCATCGCGAGACGAAATAGTATCTGAGAGGCACCGGCAGCCACAGGCGTTGTGCTGCCGGTGTGTCTGGTACAATCGATTGAAAGGCCTTGCCTTTCACACAGGCGAGTAGCTCAATTGGCAGAGCAACGGTCTCCAAAACCGTAGGTTGCGGGTTCGATTCCTGCCTCGCCTGCCTCAAGATAACGCCGCTGATTCAGGCGGCGTTTTAGCCGTAAGTAAGCGGCAAAAAGGAGTACCTGTGGCAAAACAACGAGTTGCCCGGAGACAACAGACTAAGAATCCGGTTGCGCGCTATTTTATTGAAACGCGCGCCGAATTGCGCAAAGTGAACTGGCCTACACGTAAGGAAGCAATCAGCCTTACCCGCATCGTGCTCATTGTTATGTTTTTAATGGGTATGTTCTTGTGGTTGCTGGACCTGGGCTTTTTCCAGATATTTGCTTGGTTATTGAGTTCGTAGCGTTTGTGTACTGCACAGACTTAAGAAGGTGTTGTAATGGTTATGTTTGAAGACGATCAAACAACAAATGATGATGCTGTGCCATCTGAAGAGGCGGCTGCCGAACAGCCGCAGTTTGACGCGTCTGCAGTGCAAGAAGAACCTCATCAAGACGAAGCTGTAGATGAAACACCGGGAGCACAAGAGCAACCGGAAGAACAGGCCCCTACGCTGGCTGACAGCGTCGAAGAAGTGGCTACCGAGCCTGTTGATGAAGTAGAAGAAGCAACAGAAGATATTGAAGAGGAAACTGAGTCAGAGCTTGCCTCCGATATAACCGAAGAAGCGGATGCGGTTGAGCCTGAAACAGATGAGGCAGTAGAAGCGGTAGTTGAGAACGAGACTCCTGTTGAGGAATCCTCAGCAGAAGAAATTGAAGAAGCTCCTATCGTCGAAGCATCCATAGACTCGTCTGAAGAAACGGAAGATGTCGAGGCTGAAGAAGAGGCCCCTGTTGAAGAAACCGCCGAGGCCGCCTCGGTAGAACCATCAGAGTCCGAAGAAACGGATGATGTTGAAGTTGAAGAAGAAGCACCAATGGTGACAGAGGCTAGCTCCTTGATCGAAGAAGCCAGCGCTATGCCAACCGAAGTGCTTGATGAAAGTTTGATTGAAAGTGCCGAAGAGATTGGGGCACAACCACAGGCTGAGGCGATACCCTTTGCTGATGAATTGGCCAGCCTTTCTGAACAGGAAGCGGCCATAGCCGGAGAATTGGCAGCAGAGTTTGCAGAAGAGAGCGCTAAAGTTCCAAGCCTTGATGAAGAGAGCGCTGAAGATACAGAGAGCGAAGAGGAGCCAGTCGGTGACGCTGTTGCCGTGGTTGGTGACGAAGATGAAGAAGGTCGCCACTGGTACGTAGTGCATTGTTATTCCGGCTATGAGAATAAAGTGCGCCACAACCTTGAGCAGCGTATCGAATCGATGGGCATGAAAGACCTCATCTTTGATGTGGTCGTCCCCACCGAGGAAGAGATCGAAGTCAAAGACGGCAAACGCCGTTCTGTCGAACGCCGCGTATTCCCCGGCTACATTCTCGTTAATATGGCTCTTACCGAAGAATCCTGGTACGTCGTGCGTAACACCCCCGGTGTGACCAGCTTTGTGGGCATGGGCAATGATCCCATCCCGCTGCGTCCGGAAGAAGTATCGCAGATCATCAAGCGTATGGAAGCCGATGCTCCCCGCATCAAGGTGACCTTCCGCCAGGGTGAGCGCGTACGCATCGTAGACGGTCCCTTCAATGATTTCCGCGGCACAGTATCTGAGATCGATATGGAAAAGGCCAAAGTTCGCGTCATGGTGAACTTCTTTGGCCGTGAAACCCCTGTGGAACTGGATTTCTTACAGGTCGAAAAAGCCTAATAGTTAATTTAGTGGGAGGGCGCACCACGCCCGCAAGCGTGTAATTGGCCTATGACCAATTACATAGCAATCGACAACTCTCGATTGCACACCACAATAGGAGAAAAAATGGCAAAGAAAGTAAAAGCAATCGTAAAACTCGAGTTGGATGCTGGCAGAGCCAGCCCAGCTCCCCCTGTCGGCCCGGCTCTGGCGAACCATGGTATTAACATCATGGCTTTCACCAAGGAATACAATGCCCGCACGTCCAACCGCATGGGTGAGGTCATTCCGGCTGAGATCACGGTATTTCAGGATAGCTCCTTCACCTTTGTGTTGAAGAGCCCGCCTACGGCTGTCTTGCTCAAGAAGGCCGCTGGTGTCGAAGCTGGTTCTGGCGAACCTAACCGCGAAATGGTTGGCTCCGTTACACGTGACCAGGTGCGCGAGATCGCCGACATCAAAATGAACGACCTCAACGCCAATGACATGGACGCAGCTATGCGCCAGATTGAAGGCACTGCCCGCAACATGGGTATCCGGGTCGAAGAATAACCCCCTTAGTATCGAAGCACAGCAAATTCGTGGGAGGGCGACTCACGCCCGCAAGCGTGTAATTGGCGGTAGCCAATTACATTGCAGTCGGCATTTGCCGATTGCACACCACACAAGGAGACACAATGTCTAAACGAGGAAAGAATTACAGAGCCGCCGCAGAGAAGGTAGACCGCGAGAAGCTCTATGAACCGGCCGAAGCCGTTGCCCTGGCCAAAGAAACAGCCTTCACGAAATTCGACGCCACTATTGAGGTGCACATGCGCCTCGGTGTAGACCCCCGTCACGCCGACCAGCAGGTACGTGACGTGGTCATGTTGCCCCACGGCCTGGGCAAGACCATGCGCGTGGTGGTTTTTGCACAGGGCGATGCTGCCAAAGCAGCCCGCCATGCCGGCGCTGACGTGGTGGCTGAAGACGAAGCTGATGTCAAAGAAGTTGAAAATGGCCCGATGGATTTTGACGTGGCTATTTCCACCCCCGAGATGATGGGCATGGTGGGTCGCCTGGGACGTGTTTTAGGTCCCCGTGGCTTGATGCCTAATCCGAAAGCCGGTACAGTGGTTAATGAAGGTAACATGGGTCAGGCTATTGAAGAAGCCAAAGCCGGACGCGTGGAATTCCGTCTCGACAAGACGGCCAACCTGCACGTCGCCATTGGCAAAGCCTCTTTTGATGAACAGCAATTGAATGAAAACCTGGCTGCCTTGATGGAAGCTGTTGTCAAAGCACGCCCGGCTGCTGCCAAAGGCGCTTACATCCGCCGCATGACCCTGGCCGCTACGATGGGCCCTGGCATCAAAGTGGATCCCAACCTGGCTCAAGCCATGGAAAATACGGATTGAAAAATCCAGTAAATTAGGTACAATAGTGCGGTTCTAACAAGTAAATAGCACTTTATGTCTACAGCCAGAGACAGCAGGCGCTCAGCTACAGAGCTTAATCTCCTGCCGAGGCGATGTGAATTGAGTTTTTCTCGATGATTGCGTCCTTGCCTTCTGTCTAGCTGGCAAGGACGTTTTATTTTGTGGAAAGGAGGTTATAACTCTTGGCACTTTCCAAAGAAAAGAAGCAAGAAATAGTATCCCAGTATGAAACTTGGTTTAAAGAAAGCCAGGCTATCGTGCTGACTCAATACACCGGCCTGAACATGGCCGAAGTGGATGAGCTGCGCGGCAAGATCCGTGAAGTGGGCGGTGAGTTCCACGTGATGAAGAATACGTTGGGCAAGATCGCCTTCAGCAATGCAGGCCTGGACGCCCCCGAAGAATACTTCGTGGATAGCTCGGCCCTTGGATTGGCTTTTGAAGACGCCCCTGGTGTTGCCAAAGCCATCGCAGACTTCGCTAAAACGCATGAAGTCGTGCAGATCAAAGGCGGTTTCCTGGATAACGAACACGTTACCGCTGATGAGATCAAGGCCCTGGCCGAACTGCCGCCACTGCCTGTCGTGCGTGGTCAACTGCTGGCTACCATCATGTCGCCTGCCAGTTCATTGGCCCGTCTGCTTAACGAACCTGGCCGCCAGATGGCTCAGGTGCTCAAGGCCTACGCGGATAAAGGCGGGGCCGCTGAACCTGCTGCAGAAGCTGCAGCCTAATCAACAACGAAATTATTTGCAACAAGCATAAGGAGTAGTACGAAAATGGCTGATCTCGATAAATTAGTAGAAGAACTTGGCAAGCTTTCAGTAATTGAAGCTGCTGAGTTGGTTTCCAAACTGGAAGAAGAGTGGGGTGTCAGCGCTGCTGCCCCCGTGGCGATGGCCGCTGCGGCTGCCCCTGGTGCTGCCGCTGAGGCTGCAGAAGAAAAGACCGAGTTTGATGTGGTCATCAAGGATGCTGGCCCCAAGAAGATCGACGTAATTAAGGTCATCCGCCAGTTGACCAGCGTGGGTCTCAAAGAAGCCAAAGAAATGGCAGAGACCGCCGACACCAAGATCATGGAGCAGGTCGGTAAAGACGCTGCTGAAGATGCCAAATCCAAGCTTGAAGGTGCTGGCGCGGCTGTCGAACTTGCCTAATTATTTGCAAAAATAGCAAAAAAGCCACCTTTTAAAGGTGGCTTTTTTGTTTTAAGCGAATTAAGACTTTCCTCATTCCTTGTTTTTAATCTTGTGGTATAGTGGATTTATTCCATTTTTTGCACACTTATTCAGTAGGAAAATAGCATGAGTGCACGCATATTGATCATTGAAGACGACGAAGCCATCCTTACTTTCCTGCGCCGCGGCCTGACCTATGATGGCTACGAAGTGGATACGGCTACCGATGGACAGACCGGCCTGGTGCTGGCCCGCGATACTCCTCCCGACCTGGTTGTATTGGATTGGATGTTGCCTGGCCTGGATGGACTGGAAGTTTGCCGCCGTTTGCGCTCGGGTGGGGCCACGCCGATTTTGATGCTGACCGCCCGTGATACGGTCAACGACCGTGTCCAGGGCTTGGATGCAGGCGCCGATGATTACATGGTCAAGCCCTTTAACCTGGATGAATTGCTTGCACGCATCCGTGCTTTACTGCGCCGCACCAAACCAGCCCGCCCCAAAATCTACGAGTTCAGTGACCTTGTGCTGGATACGGGCACACGTCAGGCTACTCGCAATGAACGCACCATCGACTTGACGGCCAAAGAGTATGAATTGTTGGAATTGTTCATGCGCCACCCGCGTCAGGTGATGACGCGCGAAATGATCTATGATGATGTGTGGGGCTACGACTTTGGTGGTGAGAGCAACATCATTGAAGTTTATGTGCGTTACCTGCGTCAGAAATTAGAAGAAGGGGAAGAAAACCGCCTGATCCATACCGTCCGCGGCATGGGTTACGTGTTGCGCGAAACCGAATAAATGTCCTTACGAGTCCGCCTGACCCTCTTCTACACCTCCGTGCTCGGGGGTGTTTTGATCCTTTTTGGGGTTGCCGTTTATGCTTTAGTATCCGTGGTGTTCATCCGTCAGGTGGATGAGACCCTCGACCGCACGGTCGTGGATATCCTTTCTCTCGCGCGCGTGGACGATGAGGGGCGTTTTGGTTTGATCAACCGCCTTTCCTACAATCCTAGTGTGGTCATCCAGATCTGGACGACAGAGGGCGAGATGGCTGATGGCACGATGCTGGAAATGGAACTGCCCCTTGATCCCGATAACGTTTACACAGATGAGCGTATATCAAGTGATGTCCAGGAGGAATCCACGCGCATGCGGGTGCTCAGTTTGCCGCTTGAACTCCAAGGCGGGGAACGTTTTGGCACCATTCAGGCAGGCATCGATCTGGAAGTTGTCGATGGCGTGCGTTCGGATATGCTCCGCTCCCTTGCTGTCATGAGCGTCGGCGCTTTGTCCATCACCGCCTTAGCGGGCTGGCTAACTACTAAGCGCGCTCTTGAACCCTTGACGACCGTTACGCGTACCGCCACGCGTATTACCCGGGCCGATGACCTATCTCGACGTATACCCATGGAAACTGTGGCCCATGATGAAGTGGGTCAATTGATCACAGCTTTTAATGAAACCTTGAGCCGCCTGGAAGAACTATTTCACACGCAGCGGCGGTTCATGACCGATGTCAGTCATGAGTTGCGTACACCATTGACCGCCATTAAGGGAAACATCGATCTCATCCGCCGCATGGATGAAATCGATGATGAGAGCATCAGCAACATTGAGGTTGAAGCAGACCGTTTGACTCGCCTTGTAGGTGATCTGTTGCTCCTGGCTCAGGCCGAGTCGGGCAATATGCCCATGCATTTTCGGCTGACAGAGTTGGATACTGTCTTCTTAGAGACTTACCAACAGGCGCGTGTCCTGGCAAAGGATCGCATGGATGTCGTTATTGGTGAGATTGATCAGGTGCTGCTCTGTGGGGATGGTGATCGTTTGAAACAAGTCATGATCAACCTGGTCGGCAATGCCATCACCTATACGCCTCTCGGCGGTGAGGTTGTCGTATCGCTGCGTAAGCGCAAAGACTGGGCCAACTTCATTGTTTCAGATACGGGCCCCGGCATTGCCGACGAGGACCTGCCTCACATTTTTGAGCGCTTCTATCGTGGCGAAAAATCTCGCCAGCGTACGAAAGGCAGCAAAGGGTACGGTCTGGGCCTGTCGATTGCTTATTGGATCGTTAAGGGTCACGGGGGGCGTATTGAGGTTGATTCCCGCCTGGGCGAAGGCACTACGTTTAACGTCTGGTTGCCGCTCACAGACGGGGATTGTACTTCCCAAAATGGCTCTTCTGAAACTGAAGCTCAACCAGAAGCTGTTCAAGCTTAGGGGGCTAACCCCAGATGCTGGCTGGCCTGCCTGCACAGGCTGGCACCCCCACTTCCTAACCATTCCTGTAGCGTCGGGCTGTTGTTTTTGCCCTGCGCGGCATCCTGATAGATGTTTGCTCCCCAATATACGTAGCGTTGGGTCTCATTAGGCCAGAATACCTCCAGTCCCTGCGTGCCGCGGATGCCGCCGTTGTAAGCTGCCAGGGCCAGGCGGGCATTGCCATTTCTGGCTTCTAAAGTCTCTACCAGATAGGATAAACCGCGCTCCGCATTCGTATGCGGGGTATAGGCATTTTCACCTGGAGCAAAGTGATAGGGCATCACCTGGAATAAACCCCGTGCTCCTGCCTGAGAGAGTGCTGTGGGATCGCCACAGGACTCGATCTGCATGATGGTCGCCACCAGGTTGGGGTCCAGGTTGCGTGCCTCTGCCCATTTGATGATCTCATCCTGCCAGTAAAGCACTTCAGGGGTGAACAAGGGCGCGATGATAGTTTCAACGGTTGATTCTTCGTTCGCGCTAACTGCAACGACTTCGGCTTCCACTATGTTTTTTGGCTCACTCTCTTCAAATAAAACTTGAATGGCAGCGGCCTCAAGCGCGGGCAGAGGTGTGCTTCCCAGGCCAAGGAGTAAGCCTGTAACCAATAGGAAAGCCACGATGAGTGGGAAGACCAATAGAGCAGAACAGCCTCCATCGAATGAGATGGAGGCTGCCCAGTGGTCTTGTTCAGAGGAGAAGTCTTCACTTTCGTCTTCGAGTTCTAGCTCGAGCTCTTCCCATTCATTCTCCTCATCGATGGCTTGTAGGAATTCTGGTTCCATTTACACCTGTATGCTCAAATATTATTGTCGGGTCTGCTGGCTCGATGAGCGGGATTGCATCGAAACCGGGTGGTAGGTGGGTTCGGCTTTGCTGTACGATTTGCGCGTGTTGGGCTTGAAAGAAGCTGCTGTAGAACGACGCGCGGTCGCTGGCCGTTTCACAGTAGACGTCCGTCGCCGGGCCGGAGCCTTATATTTTTCGGAGAACAAACGCTCCCCAGCCACCGAGAACGTACCAATGATCAACACCCGGATGAGCCATACCATCACAGCCACAAAAATCGGCACGATGGTCAGCAAGGTTTCCCTGTCGATGACTGCACTGCCTAATGTGGTGTTGTTAGCGATAGCGATACTCACACCCCACCACGTAAGCATGGCATTCATGGCAGCAGCCAGCAACCATGCGCCAAACAGGTACCAGACCTCTTTGGGTTCATCATCGCCAGTTTCGGGAGTGAATAGGCGGGCGATCCCGGCAAAGTCAATGCCGCAGAAGGCAATCGCCAGGATGGTGGCCCAGCGCACGCCCAAAAAGCGCAAGTCGCCGAGCAGGTCGCTCATCGCAAAGTCTGTAGTGCTGTAATTGAATATTTCAAAGGCCAGCAGGGCGGAGATGATGAGCAAGCCCCATACCATGCCCCGGCTGATCTGACCGTTATTAAGGAGCCGTTGGAGAGGATTTCGTTGTGCCATACTTGGACCTCCTAGTCCGCGGAAATTCGAATGGTGGGGCTTTCTGCAGTTATTCGTTTCCACTTGCCTAGAACAAGTGTTCCAAGTGGGGAAAGTATAGAACATTTGTTTTGAAGAGTCAAGGGGCAATTTCTGACAAGCTCTTGTTAATGAAAAGTTTACTTGACAATCATAGCTTCAGATATATAATCTACACAGATTAGTCTATATAGACTATACGTCACGGATATAGAGGTTTTAGATATGGAAAGAAAACTGCTCTTGCTTGGTCTGTTGCGCCAGCAACCAATGTATGGCTATCAGATCAATGACTTGATCGATACTCACCTGGGGACAGGGGTGGCGCTGAGTAAACCAACCGCCTATCGCTTCCTCAATCAGATGGCAGAAGAGGGTTGGATCGAATTTCAAGAAGAACAGGAGGGCAATCGCCCGCCCCGCCGTGTGTATTCGATCCTCCCTGCTGGCGAAACAGCCTTTCAAGAGATGTTGCGCGAAAGCCTGGCCGATTTTTCACCAACTGCATCTTATGGTGTCCTTGGCATCGCTTTTCTGGATGCTATCCCAATTGAAGAAGCTTTACCTTTGTTGCAAACGCGGCGCAAACTGATCGAAGACAGCCTGGATGCACTGACCGTAGATGAAGAGCATCAGGGTGGGTTCGGCTTTGTCATCCTGCATCAGATCCAACATTTGAAAGCCGAGTTGCTGTGGCTGGATGATGTTATTCAGCATTATGCCGAAGGGGAAACCACAACAAATAACCACTAGTCAAGGGACTGTCATAAGGAAATATGTTTTATGAATACTAATGGAATGGCAATTTCAACCAGGGGCTTGGTCAAACGTTTCGATGAAGAGGTTCTGGCGGTCGATAGTATTGACCTCTCGATCCCGGTCAACACAATATATGCCCTGCTGGGACCGAATGGTGCCGGTAAAACAACCACGGTTTCCATGCTGACCACTCTGGTCGAGCCAACTTCAGGTCAGGCCCAAATCTCTGGTTTGGATGTTGTTCAGCAGGCTGATAAAGTTCGTCAGAGAATCGGGGTCACTTTTCAGGAGATCGTCCTGGACCCGGATCTGACCGGGCGGGAGTCTTTGGATTTCCATGCGCGCCTTTATGGGATCGGGAAAGCTGAACGGCTGGCTAAGATCGATGAACTCTTGAAACTGGTTGAATTAGACGAAGCTGCCGATCGGCGCACCAACACTTATTCAGGTGGCATGAAACGGCGTTTGGAACTGGCTCGCGGTTTGATCACCAGTCCTGAAGTGCTGTTTTTAGACGAACCTACTCAGGGTTTGGACCCACAAAACCGCACCAATATTTGGCAATACATTCGAAACTTAAAAGCCGATACCAATATGACCCTGCTTTTGACCACCCACTACATGGATGAAGCTGAAGCCCTGGCGGACCGGGTGGGGATCATGGATCAGGGCAAGATCGTAGTTGAAGGCACCCCGGCTGAACTTGTCGACCAGATGGGATCTGACAACATCCGCGTTGTTGGCCGGGGAAACTCAGACGCCTTTTGTGAAAAAGTCAAAACTCTGTCTAACGTAGAAACGGTCAATAAGTCAAACGGCATCATTCAGGTAGGCGTTGACTCTGGGAACCGCCGCCTGGTTGAGATCGTTGAAATGGCCAATGATAGTGGGTTTGGGATCGAAGATATATCGGTGTCCAAACCCAGCCTGGGCGATGTCTTTCTAAAGTACACGGGGCGCCAATTACGCGATATATAAGGATACAGAAACATGAATGCAACCATTTTATTGTGGCAAAAGCAAATGAAAAAAGCACTGGTGCATCCCGAAGAAATTGTGGGTATGTTGATCCAACCAATTTTATGGGTGATCCTCTTTGGGGTAGGTATGCGCAGTCTGATGGGAACTACTACCCCCAACAGCGGCAATGACTACATGACTTTTGTGGTTCCTGGCATTGTCGCCCTGACAGCCGTCAGTGCAGCCATCGCCGGGGGCTCAACCTGGCTCAATGAGCGTTTGATCGGCATCGTTAAGGAGTATTTGGCAGCTCCGATCCCGCGGCTGAGTATCTTGATGGGCAATGCAAGTAGCATAGTGACAAAGGTGCTCATTCAATCGGTGATTATTCTGATAGTGGGTTTGCTGATGGGAGCCACCCTGAGTTCAAACCCTTTGGGCTGGTTGGGTGGGTTGTTGCTGATTGCTGGCTATGGGATTGGGTTCTCGGGCTTTGCCCTGGCAGTCGCCTCATCCACGGATAGTTCAGAAGGCTATCACATGATGATCTTCCTGCTCCAACTGCCGCTATTGTTCTTGAGCAATTCGCTTTATCCCCTCCAAACCTTGCCTGCCTGGATGCGCATCGGTGCCTATGCAAACCCCACAACCTATGTGGTGACTGGCTTGCGGCAGATTACATTAGGTGCGGCCCCGACCATGGGCCCACTGGCAAACATTCCCTTGTGGCTTTGCTTTTTAATTGCTGGGGTCTTCGCCGCCTTCGGGATGAACCTGGCTTTGAGAGCCTTTAAAGCTGCAATCAAATAGATCTAGACCATTCGTTCAATTTAAAAACTATTCATGAGGCAATACAATGAAGACAATTATCGTTACGGGAGCTAATTCGGGGATTGGGAAAGAAGCTGCATTGAATCTCGCGAGTTCAGGGCATCGCATCCTCATGCTGTGCAGGGACAGCGAAAAGTCCGTGCAGGCCCAAAAGGACATCGTGCTCCAATCAGGCAACCAGAATGTATTCTTGATTCCCGTTGACCTGGCAAACCCAGCCTCGATACGGACAGCCGTTGACCAGATCAAGGATCAGTATCCAGTGATCGACGTGCTTGTTAACAACGCTGGCATTTACAAAGTAAAAAGGGAGGAGACAGCCAATGGGGTTGAGATGAGCCTGGCGGTCAATTACCTGGCGCCCTTCATGTTGTCACAGATGCTGTTGGAAAACCTTGCAGCAAGTAGCGAGGGGCGTATTATCAACGTCGTATCGGAGCTGTACAAAAACGGCATCATCGACTTTGAGAACCTGATGATGGAAACGGGTTACAAAGTTGGCACGGCCTATGCCAACGCAAAGTTGGCCAGTGTTTTGTATACTGCGGAATTAGCCAGGAGAGTCAGCGGTGAAGGTATTATGGTTAATGCCATGCACCCTGGTGTATTGGCAACCAGCGCATTCAGGGATTACTCAACCCTGGTCATGAATTTGTTTAATCTGTTTTTAGAAAACCCCAAAAAGGGTGGTGAGCGCATCGCGCATCTGGCAACCTCTGATGAGCTAAAGGGGGTAACAGGGAAATACTTCTACAAATTAGAACAAAGAGAGCTTGAAATCCCCGTGCAAGAAACTGAAAAATCAGAAAGATTGTGGGGCCTTGCAGAGCAGCTCACCGGGCTTGCTGGCTGAGCTGACAAATAAGTCTCCATAAAACAAAGCGTAGGCAGCAGGTATTAAAAGAGACGGGCATTGTCGCCCGTCTCTTTTAAACTAAGTTGAAAGTTGGCTCAGGACTGTTTGGCTTCCCCGTTTTCTGCGAAATACTTGAGTTCACCGAGAATCACATCAGCCCGTTTCTCCATCACTTTGGTTAGTCTGCCGGTCATCAATTGTTTAAACACCGGCATTAGTTCAGCCTGTACTCCGATCTGCACGCGGGATTTATCTTCCCCATCTGGCTCAATGTGCCAGGAGTTCTTGACTTCCCGCATGAAGAACGGTGTTCCTCCACCCTCAAGCGTGAAGGCCAGTTCGCGCTGCTCGTCATCATACTCGTAGAGCGTCTCGACGGTTTCCCCAAAGCCTTTTACGTCGCACACCCGCCCACCTCCGTCGGGAAGGCCTGGGTTTTGCTCGGATGTGATTACAAAGCTCGACCATTCGCTGATCTCATTGAAGTCAGCGCCGACGATCTTCCACACTTTGTCGGCTGGGGCATTGACCATGATTTCTTTTGTGAGTTCCATTTTCTACTCCTTCTAATTGGTAATAAGTTGAATCTGTTATTGTTGGGCAAAGCTATTTGCTAGGAAAGTAAAGGCTTCTTCCCCATACTGATCCATCAGGCAGAATACGCTGTGGGGGCAGTTGGCATCATAGTGAACGAAGTCGCGTCCTTCATCTTCAAGGTATCCCCAAAAGCGTTCGTTGAAATCTCGTACCGCTGCCATGTTCCCTGCTACCAGGAACATATCCATCTCGACATCTGACGCGTTGCTGGTCAGTTCCCAGGGCGACCACTGCATGAAATAATCTTCAGAAGCGAACATCTTGGTGGCAATGCTTTCGCGGGTCGACGTGAGCGTCTCCCAGTTGTGCAAGGCCCCATCCCAAACGATCAAAGCTGCGAAGAGTTCCGGCGAGCGCAAGGCATTCATGGTTGCGCCAAAGCCACCCATCGAAAAACCTTGTAAGGCCCGCCCACCGCGCTCCGGGATGGTGCGGTAGTTGGCATCGATGTAGGGGATGATGTCCTGTGTAAATCCAGTCCACATGGTGTACTGGCCGTCGTAGCTGTCACTCCACATCGAGTCACCCTCGGGATCCCAGGGGCACACGATGATCATCGGCTCGATAATGCCCGCCGCTACGGCACTTTCTATTTGAGCGCCAATACCATTGCAGTCGTAGCCAGCCCAGTCCTCCCGCACGAAGGCCCCATGCAGATGATAGAGTGTTTTGTAGCGTTCATCGCTGTTTTCATAGCCTGGGGGTAAATACACAAAGAAGGTGCGCTCCGAGCCCCCAGTGCCAGTAATAACGACTTTTTGCACCTCACCCTCAATCGGGATTTCCGCCTGCCTTACGTATTCGATCACGCCCGGTAGTTGGTTACGCAATCGGAAACCCACGACCCCCAACGCCACTACCAGTAGTCCCAAAACCGCTAAGATCACCTTTGTTCTCCTTTTCATACTTTGTCTCCTTTTATAAACTATTGGTTAAACGTTATTTATCATACATATGTATGATAAAATACATTTATACGCAATTCTATTGACTTCCTGCAGGAAGTCAATCTACACTATCCAGACTTTGACTCTTTGCAGACAAAAACGAGGAAACTGTATGGGAACGCAGGAGAAAAGCAAGACAAAAAAACCGGATCGACGCGCCGAGCGCAGCAAACGTCTGATGCTCGAGGCTATGCGGGAACTCATTCTGGAAAAAGGCCCCAGCAATATTTCAGTCACCGATATCGTTGAACGCGCCGATGTGGGCCGCGCTACCTTTTACGCTCACTTTGAAGATTTGCCGGATTTTCACCGCTATATGTTCCAGCAATTATGGGCGGGCATAGAACTCGAACTTGAAGCCAGCCTGGCGGCCAGCGAGGTCCCCGTCGGCCTCTATCAATCCCTGATTCCCAGTCTGGCCATATTCCGTGTTGTAGCGGAAAAGCAGATCATCTTTAAGCGGGCTGTCAACACATCCGGCACCTACCTGGCTGACATGATCGAGCCCCTGGCCCATCGTTTGGAGGTGGGTTTGAAGGCACGCGAGTTGGCGCAGGATTCGGATGAAATTCCTCAGCATCAGGCAGCTTTGTTTTTGGCCAGTGCGCTGGTTGCCATGCTCGCAGAGTGGATTCTCGAAGACATGCCTGAAACGCCAGAGACTATGGATGCTATTTATCAAGCTCTTGCTGAACCAACTTTGAAATACTTAACAAGCACGTAATCACGAACTTGGGGGCAATGTATCCAGTTTTCGCTTTCACAGCTTCTCCATCCCGCCTCCACAATTTCTCCAGATTTGTTTTCTATACTATGCCTATACAAATGATGTTGAATTACATCGGAGGCATTATAAAAATGACAAGATCTAGAGTTTTACGTATCCTCGGCGTGGTAGTAGTCGTCGCTCTGGTAGTAGCTGCTGTGGCAGTCAGTTATCGGGCAGGCTATGGCCGCGGCATGGTTGAAGGAGCTGGAGTCGAGTTTCCCTTCTTGGGTGAACGTTCCGACTTTGGTCCGGACGCACGCGGCGGGCACCCCGGCTTTGATGGGGAGGGCTTTGAAGGCCGTGGCCCGGGCCACTTTGGTGGCGACTACGATGGCCGTGGTTTTGATGGCGACTTTGATGGATTTGGGCGCCGCTCCTTTGGCTTCGCCGGGGTCTTCTTCCTCGCCATCCCCATTATCGGTATGCTGCTGCAAGGCATCTTTATCGGTGTAGTGGTCGCTGTGACCCTCAACTGGATCCAGCGTCGTCAGGCTCGGGTGCCAGCAGACGAAGAAGAACCGCCTGCGCAAGACGAACCTAAGACCAAGTCTAAGCGTAGTACTAAAGAATCGGAGTAACCTAATCCTCCTCCGTTAGGGGCACGGGCATCCCACCTCAATGCCTGTGCCCCGTTTCATTTCTCCCCCAACCCATTCCTCGATATACTATGTTCATGTCCGGCGAACGCATCCTGATCGTTGATGATGATAAACACATCGTGCGCCTTGTGCAGGAGTACCTCAAGCAGGCTGGTTTTGAGACCCTGACCGCTTACGATGGCGAAACCGCTGTACACAGCTTGAGACGAGAAAAGCCTGATTTGCTGGTACTCGACCTGATGTTGCCCGACCGCGACGGTTGGGACATTACGCGTCTCATCCGTAATGATGAAAGCCTGGCCGCTACACCCGTCATTATGCTCACCGCCCGCGTGGAGGATACAGATAAGATCGTAGGCCTGGAAATGGGTGCCGACGATTACGTCACCAAGCCCTTCAACCCGCGTGAGCTGGTGGCACGCGTACGCTCTCTGTTGCGCCGTAGCCAGTTTGATAAAAATGCCGCTCTGCCCGAAGTGCTATCTTTAGGCCCTTTACGGCTGGATGTCGGTCAGCGCCAGTTGAAGGTCGATGATGATATTGTTGACCTCACCCCCACCGAATTTGACCTCTTGCGCGTCCTGATGGATTACCCAGGTTACGTCTTCACCCGTGATGAACTGGTCGAAAAGGGTATGGGCTATGCCTATGCCGGTCTGGGCCGTACCCTCGACAGTCACATCAAGAACCTGCGCCGCAAGATCGAACCCGATCCCAAGAAACCCACTTTCATTGAAACTATTTACGGGGTGGGTTACCGTATGAAGGCGGCGTAATGAACCGCATGTGGGTGCGCATCAGCCTGGCGCTGGTCGCTATCATCGTCTTTGGTCTGATCCTGCCGCTCACCTGGCAGATCGCCACCTCCACATTCGACCCGGAGTTTGGGGACGAGCCTTTCTTTTTCGAGCGTGGCTACCGTGAAGAAGGCCATCTACCCGAAGAGTTTCATTTCGAGGACTATGAATTGCCTGAGCGCGGTGTACGCGCTCTGCCAGGCTTCTTTGTGCTACGCCAGATCCTGCAGCCTTTGGGTATCTTTTTGTTGGTCACCGTCCTGGCTGCCGTTCTTCTCAGTCGCAGCCTGACCTCGCCGTTAAACCGTTTGGTGAGTGCTGCTAAAGCCATTGGCGCCAAAGACCTCAGCCAACGCGTTGACGAAAAGGGCACCAGCGAGGTGCGTCAGTTGGCACGCGCCTTTAACGAAATGGCCGAAGGGCTGGAACACGCTGAAACCCTGCGCAGCAACCTCCTGGCGGACGTAGCCCACGAGCTACGCACGCCACTATCAGTGGTGCAGGGCAACCTGCGCGCCATCCTCGACGACGTCTATGAGCTGGATAAAGCCGAGATCGCCCGCATCTACGAACAGACCCGCCATCTCACCCACCTGGTAGACGACTTGCGGGTGTTGGCTCAGGCCGAGGCCCAACAGTTGCCCCTTGAACTGGCAGAGATGGATGTGTCTGCTTTGTTGCAGGACACGGTTGAAGCCTTTGCGCCCATTGCAGAAGAAAACAAGCTCAACTTGGAATTGGAGATGGAAGATGATCTGCCCAATATCCAGGCAGACCGTTCTCGCATCACCCAAAGCCTACACAACCTGTTGCACAATGCCATGCACCACACTTCTGCAGGGGGCACAGTAACACTGCGCGCCAGCCAGCAGGATACGACCTTAACAATTAAGGTTGAAGATACCGGCGCAGGCATGGATACTGAACAACTTGCGCGTGTCTTTGATCGTTTCTACCGTGCCGACGAAGCCCGCAGCCGTGACGATGGTGGTACGGGTTTAGGCTTAGCTATCGTCAAAGCCATTATTGAGGCGCATGGGGGCGAGGTATCGGCTAGCAGCGAAGGCCTGGGACAGGGCAGCCTCTTCCGTCTGGTGCTGCCCATCACTTAGCTATACTTGTATAACCAGCCCGCAGGAACAATCCCTATCAGCTGTTCCTCAAGTTGTCATTTCGAACATGACCAAAGCGCAGCTTTGACAAGTGAGAAATCCTCAACTGACAGTTATAAAGACTCATTTTTCTTTATGCTGGGCCTCACTAACTGCTTGCCATAATCTAATTCCCCTGCTAAGCTTAACTTTAAAGTTAATATTATGGCCGAAACCAAAAACCCACAGGAATTGGACCCCCTATTTGAAGCCCTCGGTAACCAGCACAGGCGCGAGATGGTTTACTTTTTAAGTCTGCAACCAGCCTCCATCAGCCAACTGGCTTCCATGCGAGGCCTTTCCCTGCAAGCCATTCACAAACATGTCAAGATCCTTGAGGATGCTGGCCTGGTGCTGCGCAAGAAAATTGGTCGCAGCAATTTCCTGGCATTCAACCGGGAAGGACTACGTGTTTTGCAAGACTGGCTTATGCAATACCACACCTACTGGGGCAGCAATGAAGAGACACTGGAAAACTATGCTGAATACTTGAAAAGAGCCGAAGCTGGAAATGCGGGTGAATAGCCGATAACCTGATTTTGAGGAGCACTCGTGAAGAAATTCGTTTTGTTATATGTCGGATCCCAGGAAGCTACTCCGGAAGTTGTTGAGCTTTGGGACAAGTGGTTTGCCTCCATCGCAGACAGAACCGTTGATAGCGGCAATCCTTTTGGTGCTGGCAAAGAGGTCAACACTGAGGGGGCCCAAGACTTGCCCTACGGGCCGGATGCCATCGCTGGTTATACGATCATTAATGCGGAGAGTCTCGATGAAGCTGCAAAGATCGCCGAAGCCTGCCCCAGCATTGCGGGCGTGAGGGTCTATGAAGCTTTGCCAATGTAAGCAATCTGTTTTAGAGAGGGGCTTTTCACCTATACCTTAGGCCTTCTTTTCTATATGATACTCTTTGATCAGGTCTTCCTGCCCTTTAGTTTCCACTGATCCCGGCACCAAATTCCGTATCCAATCAATTGCTTCCTGCCCACCCAGCCCCAGATTGCGCCGCGCCAACAGGGCAGCGGTTGTCCCCGTACGTCCAATACCCGCAAAACAATGGATCACCACGTTGCGCCCCTGCAGCGCCTCAAGTTCAATAGCGTCCAGGGTTTGCTCCAGGCTCTCCAGGGTGGGTACGTCAAAATCCTCAATGGGCAGGTGGATGACCTTGAAGCCTTTGGTCTCATACAGACTGCGCAGGTCGCGGCCCGAGCGTGCCAGTGCCTCTGCATCGCTGTTCAGCATCACTACTGTGTCGATGTCATACCAGCCGTAGGCGTCAAAGGTGTCGCCTTCTTTATCGAAGGCCCCAAAGGGCATGGCGCTGCGATAGATGTTGCCAGGCCAGTTGTAGGGCAGAAAAGTTAAGGCCATTCAATCAGCCTTTTTGTCGACTTGAGAAGACCTGGCCCAACTGGGAATTTCATCGGGCCACATGTATGCAAAATAGTAGATGGGCATGCCGATAAACGGCATGTAAAAGCTGCCCATGGCCAGGATGGTGCGCAGTATCTCTGAACCGGCCTGGTTGCGGATGGCATGATACAGGTAAAAGCCAGACAGGGCCATTTGCAGGAACGCGGTGAAGAACTGGAGAACAAAGAAAATCATGAAGATCAGGAAGATCCACACGCCCGCAAACCCAAAAGTTGTTTGTTCTGGCTCTGCACCGGCAGTAAAAATGAAGCTGAACATCATGGCAAAATATAGGAAAACGAATGTGAAGGGGAAAATCACGATCCAAGCAGTTGCCAGCCCAATAATATATTTCCAGGTTTTACTGAGTTTCATAGTTTCCTTCTTTCAACTTTTTCTATAATACTCTCTCTTTGAACTACTTGTTGTTTCTGGTTGCTTTCAAGGTATTCTTCTCCATATCGAAGTGTCAGAAGGGTTTAGGTGGATTTTGTACAGTGGGTAGGTCAGTGGTATGTCACTTACTTGCCCCCTGTAGTTGCACGGATGGCTATTAACCCCCATAGACCGGTCAGGGTGGCAATGAATTCTGGTGTTGCCGCTACGATGGCAATCAAAACCACCACCCATGAGTGAAAGAGCACGTAGGGGGAAAAACATGGTGAGGCTGCGATCGCGTATTCGATGCGTCGAGTTCGCAGGGCTGCTACCATCAGGCCTAGTCCAACGGGCAGCGAAGTCGGCCATAGACTGGCGTTCCACCACCAGTCTTCCGCATTAAAATTGTATTTCAGTGGCCATAAGCCGAACAGTGCAAAGGAGAGAAGAAGTCCGATTGCCACAGGTGCAAATACCTGGAGCGTCTTTCGCCAGCCTCCCTCTCTCCAACTCTCGGCGAGCCAATATACGCCAACCCCCAGGCCAAGCTGCGGTTTTATGCTGATGAAGAAGAGACCAATCTGGGGCGGCATCAGGTACCCTATCACCGGCAGCCAGTCGATATTCCCGCTGAGGTATCCGTGCAGGGCAGGTGGTGATAAAACCAAAAGAATCACCGCGATGGGCTTTGCGCCCATTCTATGGCTCACGTATGCCAGGGATGCAATCGCCGCCATGATCATCAATGCAGAACCGAAACGCTCTGGCAGGATGGCGAAAGGGATTAGGGGAATAATCGTCCATGGGGGATTGTAAAAGCCTGGCACTTCATATGGTGAGGTTCCTGAAATGGCAGTGTGGACGACTGGACGAAAAGAATTATGGAAATCCAGGCCTGCCGGAAGGAGGTTTGCGGTTACCCATAGAAGGATGAATGCACTTGCGATCAGTAATCCCCAAAGTATCTGTTTTTGGAGTGATAACTTCTTTAGCCACTGTAGCATTGTTTTTGTAGATATATCGATTATAGGTAAGGGTGTGCAGCGTTTTGGATTTTACCCGATCATACCAGCACAGCTTCTTTGCCGAGGTATTGCCCGTAGCGTTTGGCAGCCTCGGCAATGGCCTTGCTTTGAGCTTTGGTAAATTTCGTGAACGGTGAGGTTTCTATGGTGACGGTGTTTTTCTTCAGAGTCTGTTTCCACGTGCCCGCCACCTGCCCGTCGATCACGATGGTCGGGCGGAAGGTGCCGCTGTGGCCCGGCTGCACCTTTTTGGCATTTTCGTGGTCGAGTACGGTGCTGCGGTCGGTGTAGCCCAGCAGGTACTCGTCAAAGCTTGAGAGCAAGTAAGCATCCTTCTCAGAGGTAGGAGCGCCACTATCAAACATCCAATAGCTTTGCTCATCGAAGACCATTTCTTGGAGTTTTGATCGTATAGCTTCCAGTCCGGCGCGCGCATCGGTCAGGGTCAGGCTGGACCACCATGCAAAATCCTCCAGAGTGGCAGGGCCACGCGCCTGGAAATAGCGTCTGGCGAGTTCGGCCAGCGCTTCGTCAAGGTCTAGTTCCTCTCCCTCTGGCACCCACTCATCAAGCAAGACGTAGGTGGGTTGTTTGCCGCGCATGGGGCCAAAGCAGATCACACCATCATGCGCGGCGCGCCACAGTATGTGGTAGCCGCGGTTGCCTTCCAGTGTGATGTTGGCCTTTTCGAAGTGTTCGAAGATGTCTTTGCGCTCCAGGGCGTTTTCCTTTTTGAGGATTTTGTGCAGCACCTTTTGGCTGGATTTGAAGGTGTCTTCGTCGAGTTTGAGTTGTTTGTGGCGCGATCTGGCCCCGGCGATGTTGCGTTCCCTCAACAGCTCCAGCATCCAACGCAGGTCTTCGGCGGCGACAAGGTGCAGGGTGCCGCGCATCAGCCAGCTGCGCACGATCTTTTTATCGAGGATGGCCTGCTCCACCTCGGTTTCGGTGATGTGGGGCAGGCGCAAACCCAGAGACCATTTTGCGCCGGGATAGTCCTGGCCCTGGAGGGCTCCCAACCAGGAGACGATCTCGACCGGGGCGGAGAATTGATGGTTAGAGATATTCTGGTGGTGGAGGCGCTGATGGGGAATTTGGGCTGGGTTCATTTGGATAGGGTATGTGTCTTCGGGGGTGGTCCTAGTACTTGTATGACAATATAGGCGAATACAACCCGCCGGATGATGGCGTTGAGAGCTATCCGCTTCAGTTAACAAAAACAATCGAGTCGATCTCTATGACACTATCTGGCGTGTAAAGTGGGTCAAGGCGGATCTGGGTGACGATGCCTTGCCAGCCCTCAATCGTGGACATGTCCAACTCATAGGTGTGGAATTCGCCATCAGCGATGACCGGGAAGAACACGGATTTGGCCTCGCCCCACTCGCCATCGCTATCTGTTATGAAGAAAAGCTGGCCCTCGGACTGCTCGCCGGGGGAAACCTTCATCTCGATCGTGATCTTGCTGTTTTGTACGGCAACTACGGTTAGGAGCGGTGAGCCCATGTGGGGGTCCTCGCCGGTTGACCGCATGCTGAGACTGCCGTCCTGGACAGCGAAGTCTTCCAGGTGAACGTAGGGGAACCAGCCTTCCAGGTCGCCATCCGTGTCAAACAGCCAGGGCTCGGGCGCGGGGTAGTCGGTGACAGTGAGCTCGAGGGGGAAGCGCACCAGGTCACGATCGAGGGTGATGCCTTGGTTAAAGCGCGTGATGTACAGATAGAACTGGTCATCGACGGTGTCGAAGTTAAGCGATTGGCTGTCCGGGTCGAGGAGGGTTGGATAGGCATAGAAGAGGTCCTTACTATTGTCCTCCACCGTATAGGTGCCGGGCAGTTCCAGGATCAGTTCACGCGGTGTCCAATGGATCAGGTCTTCGGAGAGCGAATAGTAATAGCCTAAATTGGTTCCACCTGTGGGAGGGTTGGTGAAGCCCACCATTACGTAGCGTTCCAGTGTGCTGCTGTAGACGATGCTTTCCTGGATACCGCCAGTTAACTGCTCTACTGCCAGCGGGGCGCATTTGGGAGTACTTGGCCCAAGCTCTTCGACGTAAGGATTGACGAACTGGCCGGTAAAGTCCTCTCCATTCCAGAAGCGCCATGAAGAGGGATCGGAGAGGTCATCGGTGCGCATGGCACACACCCATTGAGGTGGGAAATCGCCCGGGAAAACCGGGTAGTCGCTGATGTTGGTGAAAACGTAGAAGTAATCATCCGGGCCTTTGATGATGTTGCTGGGCTGGCGCAGGCCGGAGGGCACACCTTCATCATTGAATACGTAGGGCATGGTGGCGACCATGTGGTTGGGTGGTTCCAGAATGTCATAAAAGCTGTCGCCGCCATCGGTAGAGATGGCCATGGTGACCGAAGTATCCAGGCAGGTCAGACGGTCGCCGGAGGGACATTGGCCGGGGCGGGTGGCGGTGTGCGTGTCGCCGCGGTATTCGTTGTGCATGATGGCGTAGATGGTTTCTCCATCCTCGGTATACAGGGCGGCCAGCCATTCTGAATCGTTGAATTGGGATGGGTCAGGGTCGTAATCGGAGTTCATCAATACCGTGCAATCAGATTCCAGGTTGTTCAGGTCAGGGCCGATCATGCGGTAGTTGACGTAGTGGCCGATCCACAACTGCACCATGCCATCAGCATCACGGAAGGCGCGGGTGGCGATGTCGGGGATGTGGTCAGGTTCACAGCGGTCGGTGGTCCAATCGAAGACCAGCTCTTCTTCCCCCGTGACGTTGATGGATATGTCTTTGGGAATGACCGGTACCTCGGTCGGTTGGGGGCTGGGTTCAGGGGGAGTGGTGGGCTGCACCACAGTAGGAGAAGGTGGCGGTGTATCCGTAGCAGGGGGCGCACCGATCTGGCAAGCGAACATCAACAGCACAAGGGCGGGAAGGAAGAGTTTTTTCATAGGTTGGATGGTACTAATAAGTTGGATGTCTGGCAAGGTGGAAACCAAAATTGTGATTGGGGATTGTAGATTTTTGATTGCTGATTACTCCCAGACGTGGTCGGTGTCAGCGACCTGGTATTGGTTGGCGTAGTGGGGGCACTTAACAGTTTCAGTGATTTCGATTTCAGTGTTGAGTTCGTCGCAGTGCGAGCAGACCCATTCGTAGCCAGAGGCGATGAGGTGGATTGTGCCTAGTTTTTTTCATTGTCAATCCTTTTACATTACTGAGTGTATTTCTGCAAGAATGGCCGGTTTTCCGCCTAACTCAGCGACACGTTTTATACAAAGTTTAAGAGGTGTGTCTATTGTCTCGAATATCTTACGATAACCAAAGGAAGTTAATCGAAAAGATGTGAAATGTACAACCATTTTGTTAATTGTCCAGCATGGAGTGTCTTTGGATTTACGAGTTCCATAAGCTTTTTCTAAATTATTCACTAAAATGCCTAACTCCTCGTCTTTTTCCCAATTTGGGAGTAGATGTGCCAGCTTAACATCATCAGGGTAGTGACCTCTCTCCAAAAGGATTTCTGCTAGAATGCGAATATGAAGCAACTTGCTCTCAATAAAAGCGTTCATTGCTGATCTCAAATCCTTGTTTGGGATCGAAGTTTCCTTATTTGATTTGGGAGTAATGATGAGAGTCGATTTTGGTTGAATACTAATTTTCCAGTTTTTGCCTGAACCTATTGTTTCTCGAATCTTTATCATTGCGGAGTACATTTGTACTTCGTAATGAAACACTTCCCATGGATCAACATCGGTTGTCATTATTCATTCTCTTCGGGTATTTCTAATTGCTCCGCTAATTCACTAAACCTGAGCACTTGACCATTGATATTTAGGTAATTCTGAGTATAGTCAACTTCGTCGATCTCACCGATAGCTTGTAAAGCCCTATTTACAACTTCAAGTATTAAATATGCATCCCTCCGCCAAATCCGGGGAGGAAAAAGGTTTAGGCGAATTCTCTTTGTTTTTCTTGTACCGGCGTCAAGTACTTTTCGAAATCTAGGATTTCCATAACCCTTTACAAGTTTTGGTATGCCACCGAACTTCATAAGTCCATTTTCCCATTTTATTTTTGCCTCCCATAGGTGGTTATGGACAATAGCATCACGTGCTGCGTAGATTTCGTCCAATTCATCTGATAATTTGTCATCATTTGTAACTTCTCTTACATACTCAACAGGGTTTCCTTTTGGCTCTTGTCCCTTTAGGTATTTTGAACGATTGATTGCAGACTCTAAAAGATTCACAGCAATTGAAATTATTCCACATGAGAAGCCATTCTCTACAACACTTGCTTGTACTTCATTAGGTTTAACTATTGGAGTCGAATTCAAGCAATCCAGCAAGCAAGTCAAAGATTGAAATAGCGAAGACAGGATATTTGAAACATAACCAAAGTCTTCTCCACCTACTTCATTCAAAACCCCAACTCCTTCTTCGCTTCAGCCTCACTCTTCTTGCCGCCCTTCATGCCAAGCAACTCTTCCCAGAAGCGCTCGTCGTAACGGCGAGAGCGCACGGGCAGGGGCATGGGCACACCCCAACCGAGCAGCAGCACTTCCTCTTTTGGTTGCAGACGGGCGAGCATGCCGCGCAGGGCCTCACGCCCGGCCAGGCCGGAGAGCACGGCGCGGATGTCATCGTCGTCGCCCAGCCAGCCAGAGATGCGCGTGCCCAACTGTGACATCACCTCATCGTAGATCTGCGAGGGGCGCTGGTCAACGATCAGCAGGGTGACGTAATACTTGCGCAACTCACGAGCGATGGTGCTGAAGGTGGTCTGTGCGGCGGTCTCGCGGTTGAGTAGTTTATGGGCTTCTTCCACCACGATGACCAGGGGGCGCGGTTCGCCCTTGCCGGAAGTGCGGAACTCGTTGGTGCGTTCCTCCCACACCTGACGGATGCGGCGGGTGAGCAGGTTGCTGACCAGCAGGTAGTCCAGGTCGGCCTCGTGTTTGCCAAAGGAGAGCACGATGTGCTGTCCGGCTTCAAGGGCCTTGACGATCTCGCCGATGGTATCGCTGGCCGGTTCGGCCACCACGTAAGAGAGGTTGAACACGCGGCGCAGTTTGCTGTGCAGGCCCTCAGCAGCCATGACGTTAACGCCGTGCTGGTTGGCCCAGGCAGCCACGCTGTCCGGAGCGGGGACGCGTTTACCTTCCTCGTTCTCGATCATCGCTCCCGATTTCATCTCCTTGAACTGCTGGAACCAGTCGGGGCCAAAACTGCCCTGCAAAGCTTCAAGGGTGGTCGGGGTAGTTTCTTTGAGGTTCAGCTCGCGGGTGAGTAGCTCTATATCGGAGGGCTGGATGTCGCGCATGGCAACTTCTAGATTGAAGTCGGGGGTCTGGCCGCGGATCTGCGCGCCAGCACCCAGGCCCACTACGCGCACTTTAGAGGCGAACTTGGACTTGAGGCCAATCACCTTTTCGCCCGTATCCGAAGCCGTGTCGTCGAAACCGTACTCATTGTGCATGTCGAGCACCAGCACGGAAGCGGCATCGTATTGGATCAGGCCCGCCAGCACCAGACGGGTGAGGAAAGACTTACCTGTGCCCGTAGCGCCGAAAACGCCCGAGGAACGCTGCACGAACTTCTCCATGTTGATGACCACGGGATGACCTTGTTCACGGGTCTCGCCGATGATGAAGTTGCCCTTTTCACCAGGGATGCCGAATATCTCGGCGATGTCGCCCGGACCGGCCAGGCGTACCTGGGCATGGTGCGGGGGGATGGTCTTGACCGGCAAAGGGCGGGGTTGGTCGCGCAGACCGGCATCAATTTCCGACGTCCAGTTCTTGTATTCGGGGGAAGCGGGATCGGGGCCGCGTTCCATCATCAGGGCGGGCAGCACTTCCAGGTTGGTATAGAGCGTCTGGCCGTGCAGCAGCTTCGACAGGTTGGGTGGCAGCCGCGTTTGGGATTGTTCATCGGCAAAGCGCGGGTCGGTGGACCCTAATTGCAGGTCGGTCACCAGCCCGTAAAATATCCAGTCGTTGCTATCTATCGTAATGAAAGCGCCTTCCTGCACTTCCTGCGCGGGAATCTCCAGGCGGGCGTGCAGGTTTTCTTTGAGGCCCCCACCTACTATATAGCCGATGTGTTTGCGTTCTTCCATGTTAGTTCCCCTCCGGGATGGCATCGGATAAAGCGCCCAAGACCGCCATCAGCGTCTGGTAATCGTCTCTCAATAGAGTTATCAGTTCTTGTGTCGCTGCATCGCGCCATTCGGCATTGCCCGCGGCGGTGTGGGCTGCATCGGCGGCCTGAACATGAGCAGCGAGGACTTCGCCAACGGGCAGGTCGGCGTTGCGCAGCACGTGGCGGAAGTAACCAAAACGCCCGGCACTGGTGAAAGCGTTCAGTTCCTCGTCATTGCAGAGGTGAATGAGGTCCAGGCTGAGGGGTGGGCGCGGCGGCAAGAGGTGGCGAATAGTGCCATTATCACTGTAGCCCACAGCCAGCACACTGATCTCAACGGGCACAGTGCGATTGACGCGGTTGTCGGCAATCGTGGCATCGGCTACAGCATCGGCAGTCACCAGTTGGCGCACAAGGCCGTCATCGTCAATGTGGATGTCGTGGATCAGGCCGTAGACCTGTTGCCCATCCGTCAGCGGAGCGCGCACCAAGGCTCCAAGCGTGGGGGTGTCGCTCTCAAACTGCGCGACGCGTGTGCCGACCACAAAGCCGGAGATCCCGGCACGTAACAATCGCCCGATCTGAATATCTGTCATAGTGAGTACCTCGTCTTCTCGGTGGACATGTCCTTGAGCGCCTGTTTGTAAGAACCTTCGCTGTAGACTTCCAGCTCTCGAGCCAGTAAAGCGTCTATCTGGCGTTTTTCATCGAAGGTAACTAAAGCTTCTTCGTGTGCCCGGTGCAGGATGTAAGGATAGGGGCGCACGCCCATGATGGTAGCCTGTTCGACCAGCACAGCGTGTAGATTGTTTAGCATGGTCTGGTCATTGACCACCCAGGCGGGAATTTCTACACGTGCCAGCCAGGGCTTGCCAGGCCGCCCGACGTTGAGATAAAAGAAATGCAGGGCTAACTCGCCCTCGTATTTGTTGGCTGAATAGGATTGGATGCCAAAGACGGCCGAGCGTTCGCCGGGCTGGAGCTTGTCCTCAAAAAGGAAAATGTCACGCACCCCTCGTAGCGGCCGTTCGCGACCTGCCTCTTCGGGCGGCAATGAGGCGATTTCGAGCAGGCGCACCACAAAGTCCTCAATGGGCTTATCCACATAGCCTGCCGTAGTTGCACCCAATTGCTGGGTTTGTGCAAGTGTTTCTAAGTATTTGGCCAATGCCTTGGCATACTCCGACTCACCGCCCCACAACTCGAGTGGCCCATCTGTTAGGGTGATGACCGGTGCGGGTGCATCCCCAGCGAGGCGGGCCAGTTCCTGTCGCTCGCGGAGATCACGTTCCTGAGAAACCTGTGCTTCGGATTGGTAACCATAGAATAATGCGCTTTCGGTAAAACGCTGCGGGGCGTCGCCATTACCCAATTGAAACTGCACCGCCCCGACGTTGACGAGACTGTATTCCACGGCTTCGTGACGACTGGCGTAGATCTGTGAGCCGTCGGCCGCGATAATGCTGGCCTGGGAAGGCAGGGCCGGGATGGGGAAACTGGCGTTGAGGGCCTCATCGGTCGGCAATGCACAGCGCAACTTGGCATTCTGGCTGGCGGCTATTTCAGCCTTGCGTTTGAGTTCCGCTTGCTGGTTCGCATAGTGGGCCAACAGATCCTCAGCCTGCTGTTTGGCAGCGTCAATTTGCCGCTGCTGGCTGCGGGCCTGCTCCCCCAGCGATTTAAGTTGGAAATTTACGGATTGAAAATCAACGGGCATAGGCCATCCCTATCCTCGAACATTTGTTTTCCATTGTAACGTATTTGGTCAATTGGTGCAGTATTCGCTTTATTCAAAGCCCGGCACGGCTTGCAGACCCAGTGCATCGCGCATGCCGCTACCAGACAGCCTGGTGAAGAAGTCCGACATCTCCTCCGCGGAGTATGGCATTTCCTTGCGCAGCCACCACTCCAGGTGCATGAGCAGAGCCCCGGCCAGGTAATTGCTGGCCACGTCCACGGGGATGTCAGGCTTGCCTTTGGGCAGGTTAGCCTCGATCACCAGTCGCACTGTGCCCGCAATATAATCGCGCAGGCGCGCTTGTAGGTTGGTGGCGCCCTGCCCGCTGAGCAGCACGCGGTACAGGTCGGCGTTCTCGGCGGCGTGGGTGAAGGCCAGCAGGTAGGGCGATTGGGATTCGCCGTTGGCAGCCTGTTTAATGCGCGCCTCGACCAGCTCGGTGAGCTCGTCGATGATCTCTTCGAGGCTGTTGTAAAGCAGGTCTTCCTTGTCGCGGTAATGCAGGTAAAGGGTGGCGCGGCCCAGGTTGGCGCGATCGGTGATGTCCTGCACTGTGATGGCGTCGTAGCCCTTTTCCAGCACGAGTTCCATGAGGGCTTCGCGTAAAAGTTTGCGGGTGCGTTGTACACGGCGGTCTTCGGCCATGGTTTCTCCGTTTTTAGACAAATGCGGTCAAATTGTCTAGTATTGAACGAGCCAACAAAACTGAAAATTGACTTTTTGACAGGCCGCGCATATGATTGCGGCGTATACATTATCTACATTTATGTACATAGTGTCAATTATTGTATAAATAGTATATTACGAATGGACAGTTGAATAGATGCTAGGCAAACTCAAAACAGCCACCACTGCTGACGTTTCCCTCAATGGGAAAAACGGCCACAAAAATTGCGATCCCCTGATCGACATCCGACAACTCGTTAAGGTCTACCAAACTCCTGCCGGGGACTTCCCCGCATTAAAAGGCATTGACCTGGAGATCGGCTGTGGGGAATTTGTGACGGTGGTCGGCAAATCAGGCAGCGGTAAAACCACCCTGATCAATATGATCGCGGGTATCGACCGGCCCACTTCCGGTGAGATCGTCATCAGTGAAGCGCCCATCCATAACCTGGACGAGAACCAGATGGCCCAATGGCGCGGCCGCAACCTGGGTGTCGTGTTCCAATTCTTCCAGCTACTGCCCACACTCTCCGTGGTGGAGAACGTGATGATCCCCATGGATTTCTGCAACACCTACCCGCTGAACGAACGCCGTGAGCGCGCCATGGCCTTATTGGAAAAGGTAGACATTGCCGAGAATGCCGATAAGCTACCTTCGGAGATATCGGGTGGTCAGCAGCAACGTGCCGCCATTGCACGTGCGTTGGCCAACGACCCGCCCATCCTTGCGGCCGATGAGCCGACCGGCAACCTCGACTCTAAAACGGCGGACGACATCTTCCACCTCTTCACGGACATGGTCGATCAGGGTAAGACCCTCTTGATGGTCACTCACGACAATGACCTGGCCAAACGCGCCACCCGCAAGGTCGTGGTGGCCGACGGCGAACTCGTCGCCAACTAAGCATGGCCATCCCTTCCCGCTGGCGCAAACTCCTCAATGATCTTTGGGGCAATAAAAGCCGCACCTTGCTGGTGGTGTTATCCATCGCTATCGGTGTGGGGGCGGTGGGTATGATCAGCAATTCCCACGTGATGATGGAACGCGACCTGTATAGCCAGTTCGAGAGGGCTAACCCGCACTCCATCATTTTTTACATTTCACCTTACCCGGAAGAACTGGCTACCTCCATAGCTGGTAACCGCGATATCCAACAGGCCCAACCCTGGCGTACAACTTCGGCCCAGGTCCTTACCGCCGATGGGGGCAAATCGGGCATCGAGTTGAACACCGCTCCGGATTTCGAGAATATTGAAGTCAACCGCTTCGAGTGTGAGGTGGGTTGCGGTGTGCCCGGAGACCGGCAGATTGTGCTGGAGCGCCTGACTGCCGAAGTGTTGGGTGTGGGTGTGGGGGATACGGTCACTATTGAAATGCCGGACGAAAAGCAGTATGAGCTGGCCGTGATCGGCATCGTGCACGACCTGACCAAGGTGCCGCCCACCCTGTTCAACCAGCTCTACGCTTACGTGGATATGTCCACCCTGCGCTGGATGGGCGAAGCCAGCTATTACAACCGTCTGGACGTTATCATGGCCGAGAAGGCCGACCAGACCGAACACGTGCGCCAGGTGGCTGAAGACCTGCGTGTTGAGGTCATCGAGCCCAGCGGCTATCAGGTGGCGACCACCAGCTTTGGATTCATCGCCTCCAGCCCACGTGCCTATTGGGCCGAGGACCAGATCCAGGGCATTCTGGTGATCTTTAACGTCATGAGCGTGTTATGTATGCTGTTGAGTGCCGGGCTGGTGATCAACACCATCTCAGCCATCCTCACCCAGCAGGTGCAGCAGATCGGCATCATGCGATCTATCGGTGCCAAACGCAGCCAGATCATCCAGATGTATGTGGTCAGTGTGGTGGTTTTCAGCGTGCTGGCGCTGATTGTTGCCCTTCCATTGGGTTTGCTGGGAGCCTGGGGCATTGCCTCTTTCATGGCCAGTTATCTGAACTACGACCTCACGGCGGTCAACCTGCCCATTAGTATCGTCTTATTGCAGGTGGGCCTGGGTTTCCTGATACCGCTGGCAGCGGGCTTATTCCCCATTCTGTCAGGTACGCGCATCTCCATTTACGATGCCATTTACCAGCACGGCATCTCCGGCTCCGGGCGGCGGGGTACGCTGGACCAGTTATTGAAGCAGGTACGGGCCATGACGCGGCCACTGGCTATGTCATTGCGCAATACCTTCCGCAAAAAGGCCCGGCTGGCCTTTACGCTCATCACGCTGACCTTGAGCGGGGCCATGTTCATCTCGGTCTTCAGCACACGCTCCTCCTTGCAAGGCCAACTGGACGAAATGACGCGTTATTCGGAGTTCGATGTGAGCATCGCCCTCGACCCGGGCATCAAAGCCCAGAGCGCTGTGCGGGAGGCCTTGCGCCTTCCAGGAGTGGATTACGCCGAGGTGTGGTATAGCGCCAACGGGGTCATCATCTACGAGGATGGCAGTGAGGGTACGCCTGTGCTCTTCCGCTCTACGGAAGATGAAGGTATCACCGTAGACCCGCGCATCATGGCTGGCCGTTGGCTGGAGACCACCGACCGTTTGCAGGTCGTGGTCAGTGAAGATCTGATCGATGATGAACCCGATGTGAAGCTGGGCAGTGTTCTAGAGATTAGTGTCGATGGCATCAGCAAGGATTACGAAGTCGTGGGCATCGTCTCGCGTCACATTAGCCTACCCACCATCTACATGAACTACCGCCAGTTCGAGAAGGTCAGCGGTCCCTTCACGCAAGGCTCTGAGGTGCGTGTCCGTTCCAGTGTGACCAGCCTGGGTACACGTGAACAACAGGAAGCCACCGCTGAAGTCCTTGAACAGCACTTTAAAGATAGCTACCTGAGCAGCAGCACGGCGCAGACCCGCGCCGACCTGCTCGACAATATTTCCAACGCCTTCGACGTTGTGCTGATCTTCCTGGTCATCATGGCAACCTTGTTGGCCATCGTGGGCGGGTTGGGCCTGGCGGGCACCATGAGCATGAACGTGCTGGAACGCACCCGCGAGATCGGTGTATTGCGCGCCGTGGGTGCCTCCAACCAAGCTGTACGGCAGGTGGTCCTGGTGGAAGGCGTCATCGTGGGGGTGACCAGCTGGCTTTTCGGGGCAGTACTCTCCATCCCCTTCGGCCTGGGCCTGTCGAACGCTGTCGGTCTGGCGATCTTCAGCAGCACCGTGCCATACCACTATTCACTGGCGGGCATGGTGACCTGGCTGGGCCTGGCCATGGTCATCGGCGCTATCGCAAGCATCGCTCCGGCCCGCCGCGCCTCCAACCTGACGGTGCGCGAAGTTCTGGCATATGAATGATTATTAAGTTCCCGTACTCTGATAGTTTCTTAAGCCAATTGACCAAAACGCAAACCCAATTGCCAGGGCAATGATTGCGACCAGGGGAGTGGCATAGGGAAAGAAGTCGCTGTAGATTCGGGAATCGATCGCGAAGAAGTAGTGCGTAGGGTAATAAGACATAAATGCGTAAGGGAAAACGAATGTCAAGATGAATGGGATGGCCCTTCCAAAAATGTGAGATGGATAATGCATGGCGCGGAACAAAAAAGTGTGGGCAGTGCCCCTCAGGTGTTGGGTTTGCACGAACCAAAAACTAAACCCCGAAATGAACAGTGATACGGCCCATTCGATCACAGCCCCTGAAAACAAAATGATCAATAAGAACAGGATGTTGAAGACATTCCACTCAATCGCTACCTGGGAACTGGTGATGATGAACATCGTCACGCTGGGCAGCCATTCGGTAATTGCACCAATACTGAAACCGCTCGTCAGGATTTGCCAGATAGGGTGGGCTGGTCGTACGAGGAAACGATCATATTCCCCATTCCTTACTAGGTTATCGTGACCCCAGAAGGACGAGAAAAGTGCCTGATGAATGCCGTGTGACATTTTCCAAAGCGAAAACATAAAACCGAGTTCCCAAAAGCCCCAACCACCGATGGTCTCAAATGCGCTGGTGGGAATTAGTATCAAAAGAATGTCTGTTACCCCAATAACACTGATGCCAGCTACAGCGATCAAAAAATTTGCCGGGTATTGTAATTGGGACTTCAGTGATTTCCATTTTAAAAGGAGGATAATCTTCAACATATCTATCCTCCCTGCACAGCGAGTTTCTTTACGACCCTCGCATACATGAACTTGCTAAACCATAGGAGCATGATTATCCAGAAGATCTGTAGGCCAAGGGCCATAGGTAGTTCTTCTGGAGCAACACCACCAACCAGGATAGAAAGTGGAGTAAAAGCCACACCACGGAAAGGTAACAACAAAACGATCTCTTTGAATGGGGAGGGGAAAAACCATAGTGGGATGTACATTCCACCAAGGATCTGCAGCAGGTTCCATTTTGCGTAGAAAAGCCCCCAAACTGATGCGATCCAAAAGCCCCATAGGGAGGCGATCAGGTCCATTAAAAAAGCCGTATAGTAGGCCATGCAGAAGGATGCCAGGAAAGTTATCCATGTGAATACGGAGTCCGGCATCGCAATACTAAAAAAGACAAAGGAAAATACAAGTAAGGGCAAAGATGTGGTCAATAGCGTAGCCGCAAACTGCCCCAATCCTTGATAGAGAAGCAAGTTGCCGTAATAAACAGGTCTTGCCAAATCAAAAACGATATTCCCGCTGCGGATGCGCTCGTTGACCTGGGGGAGAAAAGAGCGGTCAAGCAATGGCATGATCGACATGCTGATTACGACGTAGGTCTGGGTTTGTTCCAGGGTGAATCCAGCATAGTCATCTACCCCTGTAAATAAAACTGCCCAGAGTTGGTGAAAGACGAAAATCTGGATTAGGGCGCGCAGCAATCCCATGATGAGGTCGAAGCGATAGACCAGTTTTTCTTGAAGACTGGCTGTGATGAGTGCTAAACCGGTTCTAGCCATCAAGACCATGTTCGTAGATCTGGGCGATGACGGATTCTATATTGTCTTCGGTAATGGATACATCGCGGATACCACGCCCTCTGGGGAATTGCCCAACAAGATCAAAGGCTGATGTCTGGTCGCGGTCAAATTGGATCCAGAGTTTGTTCTCTTCCTGCTTCACGATCTCACCTACAGGCAGGGTCAGGTCAAAAGGCTGGTCTTCGAATTCCACTTCAAGGAGGCGCTTTTTCCCAAACCGTTCAAGGATCTGCTCTTGAGAAGCGTCCAGGATGATGCGTCCTTGATCGATGATCAATATCCGCGGACAGACCTTTTCAACATCCGCAAGATTGTGGGTTGTCAGGATTACTGTGACTTCTTTTTCCTGGTTGAGCTTTTGGATGAATTCTAGGATCCTGTTCTTTGATACCACATCCACGCCAATGGTCGGTTCATCCAAATAGAGAATTGGCGGTTCATGTAAAAGGGCAGCCGCTATCTCGCCACGCATTCTTTGCCCGAGGCTGAGTTTCCTGACCGGTTGATCGATGAATTCTTCCATTTGCAAGAGCGAAACTAACCGCTCGAGGTTCTCTTCGTAACGAAGCTCAGATAATTTATACATGGCGGAGAGAATCTGGAATGAATCGATCAAAGGCAGATCCCACCATAGCTGGCTGCGCTGCCCATAAACCACCCCGATCTCGTATGCATTCCTAGTGCGATCTCTTGTTGGAATACGCTCTGCTACCTTTACTGAACCTGAAGTGGGTTCTAGCACCCCGGTCAGCAATTTGATGGTTGTTGATTTGCCGGCACCATTGGGCCCCAGATAACCGATGATCTCCCCGCTCTGTATCTCAAAACTCACGTCATCAACGGCCTTGATGATTTTATATTCAGGACTGGCCAGGCTCTTGAGCTTCCCAAGTACGCCCTGCCCCGGCTGTCTGACCTTAAATTCCTTTGAGAGATTCAAAGCTTTGATCATAATCATCCTCTTACCCCATAATCGGGTATCAAGATTATAAGACCAATGCCGCGACCTGAGAAATTGATGCTCAAATGGATCGAAAAGAGCCGGTGAGATATATTCACTCACCGGCTCTTTTGAATGATGTGATGGGGCTTATGCTTCTTCGCTATTGCGGGTGGAAAGCCCAAAAAGGGCGTAGATCGGGCAAAAGCCAATAAAGCTGGTGGCTGCGAAGATGACGGCGACCAGACCCAGGATGATGGCAGCCAGACCAGTGATCTGACCGGCAAAATAAAGCACGGCGATCAACGCTACGATAGCAAGACGGATACCACGATCAAGTTGACCCATGTTGAGTTTCATTTGTTCTACCTCCGGAACTAGTTGATAAGTGTTTGGATCAACAGCGCCAGGCCGGAGATGGAACCTAAACAAACGATACACACCAGTACCAGTTTGACGAATTTTGTTCGGGTGTTTTCCATCAGTCAACCTCTCGCTGTTCCCAATTTATGCATCTATCTTAACGATTCGAGGCTGAACTGTCTGTGACTAAGTCACAAAGTCTGGATTGTTTCTAATGCTTCTTTATTCAGTATTTCGATCTCCCCGCGGGATAGCCGGATGACCTCCTGCTGTGCCAGGTCTTGCAGCAGCCGGGTGATGACTTCCCGTGAACTACCCAGCTCATCTGCAATGCTTTGGTGCGTGATCTGGATGGGTTCACTACCTTGCGAGCGACTCAACAACATGGCTGCCACACGCCGGTCCATGCGCTGGAAGGCGACCTGATCCACGATCTCCATCACGCTCACCAGCCGCTGGGAGAACAAAGTAAACACGAAATCGCGCCAGATATCGAAGCGGCTGATCCAATCATGGAAGGTGGTCGCCGGGATCATGACGGCTTCCGCTTCCTGTTCAACGGAGGCGATGGCTGGGAAGGCCTGATGGTTGAGAATGGCATTGGCCGTCAGGATACAGGACTCGCCCCCTCCGAAACGGTAAAGCGTAATTTCCCTACCTGATACACCGATCCTGTATACGCGCACCGCGCCGGATAACAATAAGGCAATGGCATCCACCTGATCGCCTTCCACGAAGATGTCGCGTCCGCTGGGAATCTTGGCGAAATAGGCTGTCTCTTGAAATTCTCGCGTGAGTTGGGGGTCAGCGGTCTGCAAGACCGGCAAAACTTTTTGGATCTGTTCGAATTGTTCTTTGTCTAACATCAGTGATTATTGTAACGAGCTTTTATGAACCGGGGCTGAAAATATCTTCAGAATTCATCCTAAAAGCGGGAACCTTTTGAATTACTTTAGCGTTATTATCAGGATTACAAATATAAATTCTTTAAGGAGCAAAAGGCTTGAAACATACGATAATCATATTGTTATTGGCAAGTGTCCTGATGGGAGCCTGTGCGACTGGTTCCACACCCTATCCCGATGAAGTATCCTGGGACGTGGCCGTGGAGATCCTCAACCGTGGGGAGGTTGAACAGGCCTTTCAATTACACAGTTTGGAAGTGACCCTGTACCTGAAAGATGGTACCGAGGTGAGAACCAAAGAACCCGTTATTGACGCAATTTTCGACGAAATAGATAAATGTGGCGCAGTTTGCGCTGATGTCTTATTAGCAACCGAGTAAAGGATAGAACCATGAACAAGAAAATGCTTTTGATTTTTGCACTGCTTACACTGGCCCTTAGCGCCTGCGTACCCGCCTTAGGCGGTGGTCAGGCCGTGGGTTTGCAGGAACCCAGCCTGGCCGTCAATGGCACAGGTGTGGTAACCCTTGATCCTGATATCGTTACCATCTCCATCGGTGTCAATACTGAAGATGATGACGCTGGCACAGCCGTATCGCGCAACAACCGCCAGGTTGAAGACATCATGGCTGCCTTGAGTGAGATGGGCATCACCGCAGAAGACGTGCAGACCAACAACTTCAGCATCTGGCCGCGCCAGGACTATGACTTTGAGGGCAACCCCATTTCCACCAGCTACGTGGTGGATAACACCCTTACCGTGACCGTGCGCGACCTGGACAGCCTGGGCGATGTGTTGGACGCGGCCATTGACGCCGGGGCCAACAGCATCTACGGCATCAACTTCAGCATCAGCGACCGCGAAGATGCCATTTCGCAGGCCACCCAACTGGCCATGGAAAACGCCGAAGCGCGTGCCCAGAACCTGGCCGGTGTGGCCAGCGTGGAATTGGGTGAGGTGCTTTTCATCAACTCCTTCGTGGGTGGTGGCGGCTACTTTGACCCCTATACACAGGGCCTGGGTGGCGGGGGTGGCGCCGATCTGGCTTCCGTGCCGATTGCCTCCGGCCAGTTGACCGTCACGGTTGACGTCAACGTGACCTACAAGATCGTTCCTGCCGAATAAAGCTTTTGCGCAAAAGCGCAAGGACTACGAAACCAGAGAGCACCCGGTTTGCCGGGTGCTCTTCTTTCAATATATACCGGCATATTTCATTTACAATAACTGGCTTATGGACATGATTTCCCCTTCCTCCCATTACCCTGCCGGTGACGAATGACGTCTAACCCCACAATAAAACAAGCCATCGACTATTCACAACTCACCGACCCTGCAAGCCTGGGCATGTCCGCGCAGGGTGTGGAGAATATCCGACGCATCTTCCGAGAGCAATACGAACAGGGCCTGCACCCCGCCGCCCAACTGGTGGTGCTGCGCCACGGGCAGGTGGTGGTCGATGAGGTCATTGGCCGGCATCGCGGCCAGCCCATCAGTCACAGCACACCCTTCCTCGGGTTTTCGCTCACCAAGCCCTTTACGGCCATGTGTGTACACAAACTGATTGCAGAGGGCCTGATTGAGATGGATGCGCCTATCGCGGAATACTGGCCGGAGTTTGGGCAGAAGGGCAAAGAGCTCGCCACCGTACGTCACGCCTTTCTCCACCAGGTGGGTGTGCCCTCGCGCGGACTGTACACACAGATTTTCCGCTGGCCCTTCTGGGGAGCCGTCACGCGCAACGTCGCTAACCTGCCCCTTGAATTCGAGCCCGGCAGCGAGGCCCAGTATCACATCGTCAACTACGGCTTCATCATGGGGGAGCTCGTGCGACGCGTCACTGGTATGTCTATTGATGACTACGTACGCAAACACTTCCTGCAACCCTTGGGCCTGAAGCGCACCTGGATGCGCATTCCCCGCCACGAACTCTCCAACTCGCCAAAACTATACGCCACCGGCCCGAACCAGCGCAGCACAACCTGGCTGTTCAACCTGCCCATCATCCGGCGCGCCCTCATTCCGGCAGCCTCGCTGCACAGCACGGCCCGCGAGATCGCCGTCTTTTTCCAGATGTTATTGAATGGTGGTGAGTATGCCGGACGGCGGTTTTTACAGGCTGAAACGATAGAGGCCGCTACACAGGTTGGCTACGAAGGCTTTGACGCATCCTTTAACCGTGAGGTGCTCTGGGCCTACGGCTTCCACCTGGGCGGCAAGCAGCCACCTCCCGGCGTGCCGGGGCCGAGCATGGGGGTGGGCAGCACGGCCAACACCTTCGGGCACAGCGGCAATGCCAGTTGTTATGCCTGGGCCGACAAGGACCAACAACTGGTCTATGCCTTCATGTGCAACGGCCTGCTTGACCAGCCCTTGAGCCTCCATCGCTGGACCGACCTGGCCGATGCCGTTTGGGATGCTGTGGAGAGGTGATAACTCACATATGGTTCCTCTCCGTTACCCTTATATGCAAACTCGATTAAGTCAATCCGGTTTTGTGTGCAATTTCAACTCTCAGCTACTTGTTATTGGGGCCAGTATAATAATGTTAGTTACCAAAATATTTCAATCAGTATCTAACTCAAATATGCAATAGGAGGTCATAATGCCAACGGATGAGGAAAACTTGTTTTCCGAATCAGGATTAGAGTTGACCAAAGCCGAACAGCAAATTATTAGAGTTTCGGAAACGGGAACAACAAGCGACATATCCAAGACAAGGACAATATCATCCATTTATCAGGCAAAATTAATGGAAAAAGCATTGCTGGCTCATGCTGCGGCACTAAATAGAGCCGCAGCTGCTTCTGATAAGTATGCGAGGAGTCTTACATGGGCAACTTGGGCTTTAGTAGCTGCGACAGTGGGGCTCATTGTTGTAGCCTTAATAGGACCGTCTGCCTAGAAAAGTATATAAACAAATGAGTCCTACAATATTGCGAGAAGGGCCACATCGTTTCTTTTTCTATAGCAATGAGGGCCTAGAGCCACCCCACATCCATGTGGAATCAGCAGAGAAAACAGCTAAGTTTTGGTTAAGTCCAGTTGAATTGGCAAGGTCTAATCGGTATAATGCCACTGAGCTTAGAGAGTTGCAGGATATAATTCAGAAACATGAGCGAGACTTTATTGACCACTGGAACAAGTTTTTTAGCTAGGGCGCAGTCTTTAGAATTAAAGAAAGACGCCTTTTCTGTTCATCTGGAAGATGGGCGAATTATTTCTGTCCCGCTTGTCTGGTACCCTAAACTTGCCAGTGCTACAAAAGAACAATTAGAAAACTATCGTTTGATTGGTGATGGAGAGGGTATCCATTGGGAGGACTTGGATGAAGATATTTCAGTAGCTGGTTTGATGTCCCCTCAGTTGATGAATAAAGGTCGAGTAGAGCAACTAATAGCATTGACAAATGCAAAGGGACAGACCGAGTACATTGTAGCAAGCGAGCTAAAAGCAGCAAGAGAAAGGGCCGGGAAGGGCAAATATAGAATTCCAGCAAATGTCTCTGAACGAATAAAAGGACAAGCTAAAAACCCTGAGGCTGGAAAACCCTCCGAATAATCGCCTTTCTTATTTTGTCAAAAGTTTGACAAGTTCTTGCTAAAAAATCATTTTTCGACTAAGTCAGTTTTCTACTGTACACATTTCTTATAAAGCATACGTTTAGCATTAGGGTATTCTTCGTTTGCTGCGCTTTAGTGATTCGTCAAAAACAATATTGAAGCTCTAAGGCTCCACCCCAAAGATGAACGCCACCAAATAACTCATCTTCGTCACGCTTTCCCCCGTACAGCCCACACCGCTCAGGTCGCAGCGGTTGACCTCCACGCACAATTCTTCGCTCGATTGCACGTAATCCTCATCACCGCCCACCAGGATGCCCACGACTTCGTAAGTGTCTGTGTTGATCACGGGTGAACCGGAGTTGCCCCCGAAGGTGTCCAGGTTGGTGACGAATAAGCTATCCACGGACAGCAGTTCCCCGCTTTCACTCTGCGTCACGCCCGTCGTCTGGATGACGTTGGCATCCGAGGCAATTTTTATGGGTAGTCCGCTGGGATGGCCGATGACCGCTACGGGGTCGCCGAGGTTCACCGCCTGGCTGGCAACCGGCAGGGGCGTTTGTTGTGCGGGGCGGTCGAGACGCAGGATAGCGTAGTCTTCCTCGGGGGTGTTCTGCTGGGCAACCACTTCCTGGCAGCCATAGACATTGTCCCTTTCTACAGGGGCCAGTTCGCCATCCGGGGCCATCTCGTAGCCAAACACCACGCTCATGGCTTCACAGGGGATCAATTCCAGGCAGTGCCCCGCTGTCACCAGCAGGTCTTCGCCCACCAAAAATCCGGTACATTGTCCCGCAGTGGGCTGGCTGCTGTAAGCCTCCTGCGTGCATAAGGGCAGGTTGTAATTGGAGAAAACCAGGTCATCCAGGGTCGGCCCGGCGATGCTGACTAGCTCGCCTTCAGTGGAAATATTCTGGAAATCGACCAGCACAGCCACCGAAGCTGCATACTCCTGCAAGACGAGGTCGGGGTGGTCGTAGGGTTCCAAACGCGAATCGGCCCCATAAACCACAGCTTCCGGTTCGGCCATCTCTTCTTCCATCGGCTCCTCAGCCGCGGGCTCTTCGGCAGCCGGTTCTTCAAGAGCAGGCTCTTCAATGACAGGTTCCTCGGCAGCTGGGGCAACATCGGTCGCGGCACCACCACAGGCCGCCAGGAGGATGGCGATCAGCAGGAACACGAATAGAAAAGCGGCAAGCTGTTTGGCTTTCATGGCTCTTATTGTAAAACGAAATAAGTAAACAAATTGTTCCCCATATTTTATCTATTGTAGGGGTGAAGCACGCTTCGCCCGCTTTGAATATTCATCTGATCCGTATCTGAGGAAAGTGTTAATAATTTGTATGCCTTCCACGCATATGGATAATTGAAGGTGCGCTTTGGTATAATTTTTTACAGTACGCTACACCTATAGATTTGTACAACGCCGGGAGATTCCCGGTGTTGTTTTGTAAGTACGTTTAGAGTGGAGGTTTCATTCCCTTATGAAAAAAGCGGAACATCTTGAACTGTACCGCCAGATGGTCGTCATCCGGCGGTTAGAAGAAAGCGCCGCCCACCTGTATCAGGAAGGCAAGATCGGTGGTTTCCTGCATCTGTACATCGGGCAGGAAGCGGTCAGCACCGGTTTGATCTCCATGCGCCAGCCGCAAGACCGTGTCATCACGGCCTATCGTGACCACGGCGTAGCTATCAATTGCGGCATTTCTGCCAACGCGGTCATGGCCGAGTTGCTGGGCAAAGAGACCGGCACCTCAAAAGGGCGCGGCGGCTCCATGCACATGGCCGACACCGAAAAGAATTTCTGGGGCGGGCACGCCATTGTAGGTGCTCACCTGCCCATCGCGGCCGGTTTGGCCCTGGGCGACCAGTACGAAGAAAATGATGCCGTCACCATCTGTATGTTCGGCGACGGCGCTACCAATATCGGCTTCTTCCACGAGGCGCTCAATCTCTCAGCGGTGTGGGACCTACCTGTGCTATGGGTCTGCGAGAACAACCAGTACGGTATGGGTACAGAGATTAAGCGTGCCTCAGCCGTCGAAGAGATGCGCCAGAAAGCCGAAGGCTACGGCATGCCCAATCTACGCACCGAAGGTGGCATGGACATCATGCAGGTGCGTGAAGCTGCCGGTGATGCCATCGAGCACATACGTAGCGGCAAAGGTCCCTTCTTCTTGGAGATCGTCACTTATCGTTTTGTAGGCCACTCCATGGGTGACCCCGAACGCTACCGTGAAAAAGAGGAAGTCACCAAATGGCGTGAGGACGACCCCATCGGTATCTACAACAAGTACCTGGTGGACGAGAAGGTCGCCAAGGCTGCTGACCTGGATAAGGTAGAAGCTGAAGCCGAAGCTGAGGTGGAAGCGGCGGTCAAATTCGCCGAAGAAAGCCCCGAGCCCGCCCTGGACACGCTCTTCGATCACGTTTACGTGGAGGAGAACTAGCCATGGCTCAGATCAATACACGACAGGCCATCTCCGACGCACTCATGGAAGAGATGGATCGCGACGAAAAAGTTTTTATCCTGGGTGAAGAGGTCGGTGTGTGGGGCGGCACCTACGCCGTCACCAAAGGTTTCTACGACAAGTACGGCCCCAAACGCGTTCGCGACACCCCCATCTCCGAGGCCGCCATCATCGGTGCCGCCATCGGCGCTGCCATGGTGGGCCTGCGCCCCGTGGCCGAGTTGATGACCATCAACTTCGCCTTTGTAGCCATGGATCACATCGTCAACGAAGCCCCCAAATTCCATTACATGTTTGGTGGGCAGTTTAAAGTGCCCATGGTATTGCGTACGGCAGGCGGCGGGGGACGCCAGCTTGGCGCCACCCACTCCCAAACCCCGGATGCTATTTTTGCACATTTCCCCGGTCTCAAGGTCGTGGCTCCCGGTACCCCGGCGGATGCCAAAGGTTTGCTCAAGTCGGCTATTCGTTCTGAAGACCCGGTGATGTTCATCGAGAATGCCACGCTCTACCAGCAACGTGGTGAAGTGCCAGAAGGCGAACACCTGGAGCCTATCGGGGTTTCCAAAGTGCAGCGCCCCGGCGACGACGTCACCATTGTGACTTACAGCAAGATGGTGGGCTACAGCATGCGCGCCGCCGATGAACTGGCCAAGGAAGGTATCAGTGCCGAGATCGTCGACCTGCGCACACTGCGCCCGCTGGATATGGGACCGGTGATCGAATCATTCAAGAAGACCAATCGCGCTGTGGTGGTGGAAGAGGGCTGGCCCTCTTATGGCGTTGGCTCCGAAGTAGCCTCGCGCATCTACGAAGAAGCTTTTGATTACGTGGATGCCCCCGTGAAACGTGTGGCTCAGAAGGAAGTGCCCCTGCCCTATAATGCCGCTTTGGAGCAGCATGCCCTGCCCCAGGTGGAAGATATTGTGCGGGGTGTTAAGGAGGTGCTGTAATGGCCGATATCGTTAATATGCCCAAATTGGGCTTCGACATGGCCGAGGGCACGCTGATCGCCTGGGTCAAGGGTGAAGGCGAAACCATTGATAAAGGTGAACTGCTGGCCGAGATCGAAACTGACAAGGCCACCGTCGAAGTTGAATCCAATTTTGCGGGTACCGTTCTAAAACAATTGGTAACCGAAGGCGCCATCGTGCCGGTCAGTTCACCCATCGCCGTGATCGGTGAAGCGGGTGAAGAGGTTGACGTTGACGCCTTGATGGCTGAGGCTGGCGGCGATGCCACTGAAGAAGCTGCTGCCACCCCCGAGCCTGCCGCGCCCAGTCCTGCACCTGCAGCCCCGGCCCCCGTGTCAACTCCGGCACCTGCTGCCACCCCCGCGGGCAACAGCAGTTTGCCGGGCGGTGTCAAAGCCTCCCCCGTAGCGCGCCGTATGGCCGCAGATAACAGCATCAACATCGCCTCGGTCTCTGGCACTGGCCCGGATGGTCGCATCATCAAAAAAGACGTGGAAGCCTACCTGGCGACCCCACCCGCAGAACGTGCCGCCGCACCTGCACCTGAAGCCGAAGTTCCGGCTGGACCGGCGTTGGCTCCACTGGCAGGTATGCAGGTAGGCGAGGTTTTGCCCGACCAGGAAATCCCGCTTTCGCGTTTGCGCGGTGCTATTGGCCGTCGTATGGTGCAGTCCACTACCAGCGTGCCGCATTTCTACGTGACCTACGAGTACGACCTTGGCCCACTGATGAGCATGCGTAAACAGGCCAATGCTATGCTGGCCGGTTCCGGCGAAAAACTGTCCGTCAATGACTTTGTGCTTAAAGCCACCGCGCTCAACCTGCGCAACTTCCCCAACCTTAACGCCCGCCTGGATGGTGATCGAGTGCTTCACATGGGTCGCGTCAATCTCGGTGTAGCCGTGGCGGTGGAGAACGGTTTGCTGGTTGTCGTCACTCACGACGCCGACCGTAAGAGCCTGCGCCAGATCTCCCTCGAAGTTAAAGAGAAGGCCGGCCGGGCGCGTGCCGGGCAGGTGCATCCCGACGATATTGAAGGCTCCACCTTCTCCACCAGCAATCTGGGCATGTATGGCGTGGAGGACTTCGTCGCCATTATCAACCCGCCCGAAGCAGGTATCCTCGCACTTGGGGGAGCTAAGCAAGTGCCCGTGGTGGAAGATGGCGAAGTCACCGTGGGCTGGCGTATGAAGGCCACCATCTCGGTTGACCACCGCGTCAGTGACGGTGCCGAGGGTGCCGAGTTCATGCAGAAGCTCAAGGATTACCTGGAGAACCCCGTCAGTTTGATGCTTTGAGCGAGTGATAAGTTATCAGTAAACAGGAATCAGGAGGACTGGCTCATGAGCCAGTCCTCTTTTTTTTTACAGAGTAAGGGGCGGGTTTAAGCGATGCAAAGCTTCGCCACCCACCCCTACACGAGATTTTTGTTTCGCTTTGTAGGTTACCGCGTCACCAGCACGAAGATCCCCGTCGTCGGCCAGGTCACCGTGTAGCGCCCATCCTCGGTCATCTGGCCGGGTACTTCCACCCAGCTCTCGGTGCTGCCATCCCACACCAGCACCGCAAACTCATTGTCCTGTTCGGTGGCGGGGATGTCGAAGCCAATAGTGAACATGCCGCCTTCGGGGATCTCACAGCCCTCGATGTGCATCTTGAGCGCCCGTAGGAAAGTGTCACCTTCATTCAGTTCGCCGGGCAGCTCACTGGCGAAGAACAGGGAACGCACGAAGCCTTCACACTCCAGCAGATTCATCGGTGGGAAGGTCACGCTGTGAGGGTAGAGGTCCAGCACGATGGTGGTGGGGTCCTTGGGGTCCAGTGGCACGTGTTTGCCGTCGCGCGGTTTGTCATCACCCGGCCCTGGGTTGCAATTGGTCGTGCCAATGGTCGTGTTGGCCACAATTACTGTGGTAAGGGGGCTGACGCCGTTGCCGCTGGTATCGGTACTTAGTATCGTCAGGTCACCACCACCGCCGCCAACAAATATGCCTGTATCGCCGTTGTTTTGTATGGCGCTGCAGATGATGCTGACGTCGTTGGGGCCAGAAAGGATCGAGATGAACACGCCATACGTACTGTTGCCACTGGCGCTCACTCCCCACAGGTTGACATTTCCGTAAGAGGAGATATATAAACCGGTGCCATCTGAACTCCCGGTATTGTTATCGAAGCTGCTGTTGCTTACGTTGACTTGCTGGTCATTGTCTGGGCCGAAAGTGTTGCTGAGGAGGGTGCCGTAAGTAGTTCCACTTGTGCTGGTGTTGCCGCTGGCGGTCACTGTATCCAGGGTGATCGTACCACCTGTAGAAACCAGCAAACCAGTAGTTATGTTGCTATCACCGAAATTGCCATCGAAGTTACTGTTGCTGATCGATACATCCACTGGAGGACCAGCAGTAGCATTAATGCTTGCTCCGGTGCCCTGGCCGCCAGCGCTGCCGTTCAGATTGGCCTGTACGCCGTTCAGTGAGATCTGGCCGCCGGAGAACACACTCAACCCGGTCCCGAAGCTGGTCCTCCCGACATTGTTGTTGAAAATACTATTGGTAATGGTCACGGGCGCAGGATTACCTAGAGGATTGCCGAGATTAGCCCCGTAGGCACCGCTACTGCCAACATTGTCACTTGCGCTGACGCCGTCAAGCGTGATTGCGCCTTTGGATTGGATGGAAAGACCTGCCGAATTGATTGCGGCAAGGCCATTGCCATTGAAATTGCTGTTGAATACATTCACGGCCGCATTATTGGAAGAACCGAGGTTAAATAATTGTGCCCCATTCCCGGTGTTGTCATTAGCCGAAACACCATTTAGGGTGATGCTGCCAGTGGTGTTGATTTCCAGGCCGGTGTAGGTCCCATTCGTGCCGTTGTTGTTGAAATTACTGTTGCTTACCTGAATGGAGTTTGGCTCACTGCCACCAGGGTTGCTCAAAACTGCACCATTATCCAGGTTACCGTTTGCCGTCACATTGTCTAATGTAATATCCCCAAACGAGGTGATCTGTAAGCCTGCGCCTTGCTGGTTGTTATTGGCCGTTACGCCATCGAGGGTGATGTCGGCTTCGGTGCTGGAAGTCGAATTATTCAGGTCCAGGCCGCTTTCGCCATTGCCGTTGGCAGTTACGTTAGAAATGTTGATCTCCCCATCCGAATTCACCAGCAGCCCGTTGTTGACGAAGCCATTGAAGGTGCTGTTGGTCACCGTGACGCTTGCGTTGCTGCCGGTGACCGCATTGTCGATATCTGCCCCATCGCTCGCGGAAAAAGTGTTGTTGGCGGTTACGTGGTCCAGACTGACAGCCCCATCGTGGTTGCTCACCGAGATGGCATCAGCCCCACCGTCGGCGTTGGCGATCACGTCATTGAAGCTCAGGTCACCGGTGGTGCCAGTCACCACCACTCCTGCATCGAAGGTCACATCATTGAAGGTCAGCGAACTGAAAATATTGTTGGCATTGGCGCCCACCAGGAAAGCGGTAGTGAAGGTCGTAGTGCCGCCCCCATCGGCATTGCCCTGGATTGTCAGGCTGGTGTTGTTGTTGAAGCCATCCAGGAGGATAACGTCATTGATGCCGGAGTAGTCGAAGTTACCTGATTCGACGAAGATCGTGCCGGAGATGCCGCTGGCCGCCGCAGTCAGGGCATCGGCAATGGCATCGGCCATGTTGGCATGGCTTGCGCCGCAGCCCACATCCCCAAAGCTCAAGCCTGCCGGGCAGAACTGCGGGTCTGGAGCAGCTAAAGCCTCAGCCGCCTCCTGTGTCGCCATAGCGAGTGCTTCGCCCTCCTCATCCAAAAGCACGGCATCGGCCTCATCCAGCGCTTCAACCGCTTCCGCTACCGGGTTGTCTTCTTCAGGGGTTGCTGCCTCACCCTCAGCTTCTGGCGCGTTCGCTTCCGTTTGCTCCTCTTGAGCTTGTGATGCTTCTTCACCATCGGCGGGTTCTTCCTCGCTAGTTGGCTCTTCTTCTAGCGGCTCTCCGTCAGTCTCTGGCTCATCGGATGCTTCAGCTTCTTCCTCAACCTGTGCTTCTTCTTCGGTCGGTTCTTCGTCAGTCTCATCGCCTGGCTTCTCTGGTTCTGCTGGAGCCTCAACGTTTTCTTCCTCGACTGCCGCTTCCTCCTCTGCAGGCGCTTCTTCGACCGGCTGATCCTCGACCACCACTTCTTCAGACGGTGGCGGGGCAGGGGGTGGGTCGGCGTCCTGGGCGAAGGCAATGCTCACCGGCGCCAGCAGGTTGAACAGCAGTAAAGTGATGGTTAAAAGGGGAATTAGCTTTGCAGGGAATCTGGATATAGACATGCCACGCTCCTCCCGCGTAGTGCCAAGGTCACATTCCAGAATGAAGGGGTTGATGTCGTGAACTTGAGATGAGGCCAAATAGTTGTACGATTATTGTGACTATTATAGATGAAAATTGTGCAATACCTGGCCTGAAATTCTAAGAAAATTCCTAATAAACGCTTTTGGTCGGAATAAAAAAAGAGAGCCACAAAAAAATTTGGATTTATGGTATTATTTCCATGTCAAATAGTTCGATATTGAAACAATTGAGAGGAAATCAAAGTGAACCTTACCGGTATCCATCACGTCACGGCAGCCAGCGCTAAGATCGCCGATAACCTCGACTTTTACACCAATGTTCTCGGTATGCGCCTGGTCAAGAAATCCGTTAATCAGGACGATGTCTCCGCTTATCACCTCTACTACGCAGACAAGCTCGGCACCCCCGGCACGGATATGACCTTCTTCGATTGGCCGCATATCGGCCCCAAAAGACCCGGCACGAATAGCATCGTGGGCACGGCTTTTAGCGTTAGCAGTTCCGCGGCTTTTGACTTTTGGACAACCCGCCTGGAAGAGAAGGGTGCCAAAAATATCGAGCGTTTGGATTTTGCTGGTCGCCAGATGCTCAGTTTTGAAGACCCCGAAGGCCAGCAGCTTTATCTGGTGGATGATGGTGCAGCGCCCTTTGATGGCGAGATCTGGGCCCGCCCCGATATTCCCGATGAGCATGCTTTGCGCGGCTTCTACAGCGTGCTGCTTTCCATGCCCGCCTTCGACCAACTTGACCCTATCCTTACGCAAATACTGAACTTTGTGGAGTTAGAGCGCAGCATCTGGGTGGACGGTCAAAGTGAAGCCATCATTTACGCAACCACGATGAGCGGCGGACCAGGCACGGAAGTGTGGCTGTTGCAACAGCCGGATGCTCCCATTGGGCATCTGGGCGCGGGTGGCGTGCATCACGTGGCCTTCCGGGTATCGGATATGGAAACGCAGCAAGGCTGGCAAGCACGTATTTCCCAATCGGGTCTACAAGTTACGGAAATGATCGACCGCTTCTGGTTCAAATCTATCTATTTCCGCGTTTCTGGCGGCATCCTTTTCGAGATTGCCACCGACGGCCCGGGCTTTGCTATCGATGAGCCTCTTGAGGCACTGGGCAAAAAGCTCGTCCTCCCTCCCTTCCTGGAATCCCAACGTGAACAGATCGAGGCTGGTCTCACCCCGATCGGGGAGTAGGGCATCGAGAGCGAGGAATTTGAAAGGTGCTATTGCCCTAAAGAGTGCTCGTGTAGGGGCGACCCGCGGGTCGCCCGCGTAAAGAGTCACTTATTTCACCGCTCCCCTTTCTCCATTACAATAGCCAGCAAATGACTACTATCCAAAACGACCTGGACTATTTGCGCGAAGCGGCGGGCCAACTCAAAGACTATTTATTGTCCGATCAATTATTCTGGCCGGTGGGCGGCCAGCATGCCCCTCAACTCACCCCCGGCAACCTATTGTTGGCAAAACAGCGTCTACAAGCATGCTCATTGACTGACGGCCAACAAACCAAACTGGCCGATTTAAACCAGCAGGTCGATGACCTCAAAGCTCAATGGCGCAGCGCCTGGGAAAAGAAAGCGGCCACCGAGTTCACCTCACGCCTGCGCCAGTGGGGGCATGTTATGGATGAATTGGCCCAGAAAAAAGGGCTTGCCTATTTTGGGAACGAAGTGCGCTTGCGGGTCTTACTGGAGTTGCTAAAGGACGAAGTGCAAATTATTGAGGCCGAACTAACTGTGCTCAACAACCTGGATGGACGCTTACGTCCCCAAATTGGAGAAGGAGATTTCATCTGGGCGGCAGAATTGCAACCTGGTTTTCCCGAGGAACAGTATTGGTTTTTATATGGGGGCTTGTCCAGCGTTGAGGATTAGTTTAGCGAGGAGATCTCATCTTCGTCTTTTGTAGGCTCGGCGTCGATCAGGTTAGAAAGTAGGGCCACCTCTTTGCGATAGATCGTGCGCACCTCATCGATCAGTTCCGTACCGTAACTGTTTTCCAATAAAGTTTGTTTCTGCCCGGAGGGTGTTTGCAGAAGATAGGCAGCCAGGTAAACAAAATCAAGTGGGTCGCTGGGTAGCTTGCTGATGTCCGAACGCACCAGATTGGCATCCGTCAGAATGCGCAGGTAACGCGCCACCCAGGGGTCCAGATCGCGTTTGGCGGCCACCAATTCCTCAGAGGGTTCTCTTTCGAGGGGTAGCATCTCTACCTCACCCATCATGTAGTCATCTTCTTGCCAGCTGGAGAGGATACGGAAACGATCTTCTCCTACCGCTACCACATTCATGCGCTCATCGGTTAGTTTTTCGACAAAGGTCAGGCGTGCCGAACAGCCGATCTCGTGAGGTTCGGCCAGGGGGCCCAGGGCCTCCGTACCCGATTTGATCAGTACGACCCCAAAAGGTTCTTCGTTATCGATACAATGGGTGAACATGCGCTTATAGCGCGGTTCAAAGATATGCAGGGTGATAGGGGTGCCGGGGAAGAGAACGGTGTTGAGCGGGAATAGCGGTAATTCAGCCATCAGGAGTAGATTGTATCATTAGCCGCCTGAGCTATAGATTAATCTGTATCTTACCGCTTTAATCTACGTTGCAACCTTTGCTGGCGATGTTCCAACTGCGGCTGCCATGTGTAACGGTCCAGACGCGAGAACTCCGGTAGATGAACGATTGCCAGTGCCGCCTCTGTCCAGCGCAAAGCCTCGTCGAATTTGCTCTCTCGGTGCTCGTAGTGCTTGGCCAGTTCCACGTGCGCATACACTTCGCCATCCGCGGCTGCCTGGTACCACAGGCTCAGCGCAGCGGTGATGTCCCCCCGGCGACGGTGCAATACCGCCAGGCGCTCCATGGTGCTGGTAGTCAGGGACTGGGGCAACTCTTTTTTCAAACTGCTTTCCATGATTTCTGCTGCCTGATCTTGGAAGCCCAGGTCTTCATATAAACGTCCCACGGCCAGCAGATCTTCGGCGTATTCCACCGCCCCATTCAGCGGCTCGGCCAACATGGCTGCCATATGATCCAACAGCACGACCATGCTGAGGATGTCCTCGGCGTTGTGGTACAGCACGCTTTTCATCGGGCGCGCATCCCCATCGCGTAAATAATTGAAATACATCTGGGGGATCATCCAGCCGGGTACATCTTCTTCGCTACGCGCATGTTCCAATACGGCCACTTCCAGGTCACCAAGGGCGCGGCTTGGCAAACGTTCCCTCCAAAGACGGCGGGCCAGATGCAGCAGGTCGAGGTGGGCGGCGTCGGCCAGGGGTGGGCGTTCGCCATTGGTGATGTAGCGGGCATTCAACAGGGGGATGTCAAAGGATTTGCCATTAAAGGTCACCACGGTTTCACAGGGCGACAGGAATTCGTCCAGCAAGGCCAGTTGTGCTGGCTCCTCAGCCGGATCGCGCATGAAGAATTGTGCGAGATGGAGACCATCGTCTTCAAAACGCCCGACCCCGATCAGGAAAGCATAGGTTCCGCTGCCTGAGGCCAGCCCCGTCGTTTCAGTATCCAGGAAGGCAAACTTATTATGCTCGCAGGTTGCGACGCGTTCATCTCGTCCCCAGGCGGCCATCATCTCCATCGGTGCGCTCATTTGTAATGGCGCCTTGCCATGCTCGTGTTCAAATGGATAGACCGTTTCCAAAACAAAACTATCCCCAAAGGGTGTGTTGCGCAGCTCCCCATCAACGACCTGCTCAAGAGGATATTTTTTCTTGAGGCGCGCTGATAGGCCCTGTGAACCCAGGTTAACCCCCATGGATTTGAGACGGTCAGAAATGGAAGGCATTATCAGTCTATTGCATTAGCCAGTATTTGGGTACATTTTTGCATATTATTACATGATTCTAAGCTGCTTTTTGTGAGGGATACCTTATCATTGCACTTATGAAGATAACGTCAATCCGTTCTATAGGCCTCTACTTCTTCTGGATTTTTGCAGTCCTGGTCTTTGTTGTTTTATCGGGCTACGGAGAAAGTATGACTAACAACGTTGGCTATGCCAGCGGCGTTAGTGTTATCAGGAACCGGCTCACTATCGTGGAGCCAGAAGCGGGCACTCTCTGGCTGGCAGGAGACACAGTTGAGATCCGTTGGGTAGCGAAAGATATTGAATTGACCGATGTGCGCCTGGGCTTGTTCAAGGATCGGGAATTGGTGCAAATGATCCCGGCAGAGTTGAAAGGCACGCATTCCATTACCTGGCAGGTTCCCGAAGATGTCGAATGGGGGGATGATTACCACGTTCGCTTGGAAGGCGGCGGCGGGCGTCACGTAGATGAAAGTCTTGTTTTTCGGATCGAGGGACCCATTTTTGGCTGGGAACGACACGTGATCTCATCCCTATGGGGCGGCCCGGATGGGGCTCGTTTTGTGGATACCAACGATGACGGTTTGTTGGACATAGTATCGGCCTATGAGAGTAGCGGGCAGGTCATGCTCTACCAGAACCCCGGCCTTGATGCTATCCGTGAGGAGTGGCCGGGCGTCGAAGTCGGCAACGTGCCCCGCGGTGAAGATGCCTTTGGCATCGACCTGGATGACAATGGCATTATCGATGTGGTCTCTTCTCACGAGGGCGACACCCTGGGACTATATGTACACTGGGCCCCCGAAAACCCGGATGATTATCTGGACAGTACTGCCTGGCAAACCGAACTCTTTGAGCAGTCACAGGGTCGTGCCTGGATGTATGCGATTGCAATGGACGTCAACGAAGATGGGCACATGGACATCGTGGCGGGTAGCAAGGACGATTTCTACAACAACCGCAATGCTGATGGCGAGATGGGCTGGTTCGAGTCCCCGCCGGATAACAAGCGCGACCTGAGCGCCTGGCAATATCATCTCATAGACAGGCCCGGCTGGACCATGAACATGATCCCCTACGACGTGGACCTGGATGGCGACCTCGACATCGTGATGAGCGACCGTGACGCTGATGAGGAACATCAGGGTGTGCGCTGGGTGGAGAACCCTGGCAAGAACTGGGAAAGGGAGTGGAAGACCCATTTCCTGGGCGACACCGCCGGCACCTGGCCGATGTTCATGGCCATTGGTGACCTGGATGGCGATAGTGTCGATGAGTTCATCGCCCCTGAATCGAGCACCAATGAGGTCATCATCGTGCGTCGTGACGAGGCCGACGATCAGGTGGGACTTACTACCAGCTTTGTAACTTTCGAGCCTACTGCCAGAACGGGCTCTTTTAAAGGCATCCAGGTGGCCGACATCGACATGGATGGGCGCCTGGACCTCTTCCTGACCTTTGCCAACGCTGGCAATGGTCTTATCGCAGCAGGCTGGCTGCGCAATGTGGCAGGGGAAGATGGCATCGAGTGGGAGTGGAACGACGTCTCCGGCAGGGAGGGTGTCAAGATGGACCAGGCCTTTTTCTATGACTTCGACCATGATGGTGATCTGGACGTCATCACCACCGACGAAGGCGACCTGGGCATCATCTGGTTCGAAAACCCACTAATTGAATAACTAAACTAATCCCTCATACAATAACTCACAGTAATCTGTGTTCATCCATATTTATCTGTGGTTTCTATTCTCCAGTCTCGAATCCCTCTGCTCTTTGCCGCTGTGGTTAAACACTTCACAATCACATTCCCAAAGCAGCTTCCATTCGTGCTATTCGTTTATTCGTGTCATTCGTGATTAATCTCCCTCCCTCTCAGCCTCAACCCCCACCGCCAAACTCTTCAACAGCGCCAGCGTTTCCTTCTTGCTCCCCACCCCCAGCTCACCCCCCGGCCCCACGCACGACGGGCAGCCATCTGTACACTCACATTCTGCCACCAGTTCGTAAGCGCGCAACATCAATTCATCATGCAGCTCAAAGAGGCGCTGGCTGAAGCCTAAACCCGCCGGGATGTTCTCGTATAGGGCCACCGCCGGTTGCCCCTCGGCGAATTGCGCCTGCGGGTCGGCGTGTACGCCCAGGTCGCGGCTGTCGCACATCAGGAACAGCGGCGCTAAATGGCTGAGCGTGTACGCCAAACCGGAAAGCCCGCTGCGCATGCGCACCACACTCTCGGCGCGGCGGTGGCAGTTGGGGCATAGGGTGATGAGGTTCTCCAGCCGGTTGGCTTCTTCGTAGCCGTCGAAGGCCCGGAACGGTATCTTGTGGTGCACGTCGTGAGCCCGGCCGTCTTCCGGTGTGCCGCAATGCTGGCAGCTATGTTTGTCGCGTTCCCGCACCAGCTTCTTTTGCGCATTCCAGTTGGGGCCGTAGTTGTTGGGGTCGTTGCTCCACAAGCCCTGTTCACGCAGAGCCTCTATCGTTTCTTCCGGCAGTGTCAGCCAGTAGCCGCTGGTCTGCAATTCGGTCGGCGGCAGGTCCACCTCGCCCACGCCCAGTCGTTCGTGCGTATACCACTGGATCTTGTGATAGCCTGTGATCTGGTTGGTGATGGATAGCTCCCCATACGACTTTTGCGCCCCCGTCGCGGGTTCCGTTTCCGTCTCCTCGATCACCGCCACGGTCGAGTCACTTTTCGGCTCGGTGTAGTAGTCCAGTTCGGTGGGCCGCAGGCGCGCCACGTTCTCCAGCAGATCCAGGTCTTCCACGATATAGGTGCGCGCCTCGTGCAGGTAAATGGCTTGGGGGTGCACCATCCAGTGGGCGCTGCTGCTGTCGATCTCGCCGATCACCCGCCAGGCATCCTCCAGCCAGGCGTGCAATACCACGCTGTCCGTCGAGGCGCTGCGCAAGGAGATCTCCTGGGCCGGATAACCCTCCGCCATCCAGAAATATTTGTCGTTCGACTCGTGCAGCACTTCAGCCTCTTGCAGCAATTGGAGGAACTCCAGCACTTGGTCCGCTTCCACCTCCCCGAACTGCTCGCCCTTTTGGAAGGGCAGCTCGAAAGCTGCGCAGCGGATGTGCCCCAGCAGGATCAGCAGGTTGTCAGGGTTGACCAAGGCCTGCTCCGGCGAACGCCCGAAGAAGTAATCGGGGTGCCTGGCCAGGAACTGGTCCAATGGGTTGGCCGAGGTCAGCAAAGCCGCCAGTGAGGTATCCGTGGCGCGCCCCGCACGCCCGGCTTGCTGCCAGGTGGCCGCAATGCTGCCTGGGTAGCCCGCCAGCACAGCCGCGTCCATGCCCCCGATGTCGATACCCAGTTCCAGGGCGGTGGTGGCTACCACAGCGCGCACCTCTCCGGAGCGTAAACCCGCTTCGATCTCTCGGCGGTGGCGTGGCATGTAGCCGCCGCGGTAGCCGCGTATCTTTTTGGGATTGGCCCCGGGCGACTCACGCAGATAATTGAGCATCACTTCCACCGTGCGGCGCGCTTTGCCGAACAGAATAGTCTGTACGTCGTAGGCCAGCAGGTCTTCAGCCAGGCGTACGCTCTCTTGCAGCACACTGTGGCGGATACCCAACTGCTCGTCCACGATGGGCGGGTTGTAGATCAGGAAATGTTTGGGGCCGCTCGGCGCGCCGTCCTCGTCGATCAGTGTGACCTTTTCCTCGGTCAGCCATTTGGCCAGCTCGATGGGGTTGGCGATGGTCGCCGAAGTGAGGATGAACTGCGGGTTGGCCCCGTAAAACCGCGTGATTCGCTTCAAGCGCCGCAGTACGTTGGCTACATGTGAACCGAACACGCCGCGGTAAGTGTGCATCTCGTCGATCACGATGTACTGCAAATTGGCGAAATACTCGGCCCACTTGGCATGGTAGGGCAGCACGCCCATGTGCAGCATGTCTGGGTTGGAGATGATGATGCGCGCCTCGCGCCGCACTTTGGGCCGCGCCGCCGAGGGTGTATCACCGTCGTAGGTCGCCACGGGCACCTGCACGCTGGCGGGCAGGGCATCGTTCCACTGGGTCAGTTCGTCTTTCTGGTCCTGCGAGAGGGCTTTGGTGGGGAACAGGTACAGGGCCCGCGCCTGCGGGTCGCGGCTCAGGCGGTCGAGGACGGGCAGGTTGTAACACAGCGTTTTGCCACTGGCTGTGCCCGTCACCACTACCAGGTTCTCCCCCGCTTTGGCCGCTTCCCAGGCCTGTGCTTGATGGCTATATAGCTGCGTATAGCCGCGTTGGCCTAAAGCCCTTTGCAGTTCAGGATGCAAAGCTTCAGGGATTTCAGCCAGTTGCGCTTCGCGGGCAGGCAGCGTGCGCCACTCGACTACGTTGCCGCCAATCGTGGGCTCGCTGCGCCAGCGGGAGAGGAGGGAGGGCAAGGAGGACATAGAAGGGGGCTAAGTATACTTGTCCAGTTTGTGATTATTGGTCAGATTTATGATTTTCGCACTTTGGCTGGATGAATCACACGTTACTGATTTGTAAATAGGGATTAGCTGGATTTGTGATATTCTGTATATAAGTACTCATAGAACCTCTAGTCATGCTTTAGTGTGGACGCTCCTTAAATTAGTTTCACATGGAATGCGATCATTGATACCCAACTAATGACCTACAAGGGCGTGGGAGGGGGAATTGATGGTACTTAAGCGCCTGGAACAATATATAAAAGCGCCTCAATTTGCGGATGGGGAAAAGACGCGGGTGGCCCAAGCACTTAACACTATAGTGTTCATTATTTTTACTTTAGCAATATTCTATCTGATAATCGATTGGATACGAATCGGGGTGAATACAGCCAACTCGAGTACTTTTGTTATGTTACTTATTGTGATTGGCGGCCTGAAATATCTTTTGCACCGCGGCGTTGTTAACGCTGCAAGTTGGATTTTAGTACTTGCTTTTTGGCTTGGGATCATGCTGGCCTCCTATTTTACAGGCGGTACCCTCAATCCTGGTCTGGCTACATTTATGGCTCTGCCAATTATCGCTACAGTATTGATCGGCGCCCGGGCCTCTATCGTAATGTCGTTTATTGGCATTGTTGGTGTCTGGGGATTGTATACCTTAGGGCAGCTTGGTAGACTTCCGCCTTCTATCCTTGCGCCCAATGCATTCGATTTTGCCATTAATACAACGATCAATCTGGCCCTTGCCTCAATTCTGCTCTACTGGACGGCCACGAGACTCCAGAAAGCTGTAGCGCAACTAGGCTATAGTGAAGCGCGTTTCAGGGACCTATCCAATGCCACTGTGGAAGGCATCGTTATTCATGAAGACGGCGTCATCGTAGATGCTAATCAATCTTTTGTAACCATGTTTGGATATGATTCTGCAAGTGAGATTATTGGTAAGGATGTATTACCGGTCTTGGTGCCGGCAGACTCCCAAGAACTAGTTTTAAATAAGATCGACTCGCAATTTAATGGCATTTATGAAAGCATTCTCCAACGCAAGGACCGAAGTACTTTTCCCGCAGAAATAGAGGTGCGCGAAACTGAACACAATGGCCGCCGAGTTCGCGTAGGTGCTGTACGTGATATCACCAGGATCAAGGAAGTGGAGAATGAATTGCGCGAGAGTGAAGAGCGCTACCGTCAGATATTCACTCTCACCCACGACTATGCCTACGTTGATCGTGTCGAGCCAGATGGCAGCGTAACGGTTGAATGGATCACTAGTGGGGCTATGAAAGTTACTGACTATTCATTTGAAGAGATGCAGGACCCCACCATTTGGTTTAGGATGGTCTACCCCGAGGACCTTCCTGTTTTTGAGGAACATGCAACACTTGTGCTTTCAGGTCAAGTTGACACTGCAGAATTTCGGATCATTACCAAAAATGGTGAAATTCGTTGGCTAAGGGACTCAAGCTATCCGATTTGGGACAAAGAACAAAAACGTGTCATTCGTCTGGTCGGTGCCGCTGGGGACATCACCAAACGCAAGCAGGCGGAGGAGGCGCTGCAAGACTCACAAGAACAATTCCGTGCGTTATCTGAAGCATCGTTTGAAGCTATATTTCTCTCGGAGGAGGGCATATGCGTGGGACAAAATTTGGCTGCCGAGAAAATGTTTGGTTATACTCTTATCGAGGCCATTGGTCAGCCTGGCACCAATTGGATAGCTCCGGAAGACCGCGATGCTGTTGTTCAGAATATGCTCTCAGGTCACGAAGAGGCTTACCAGGCTGTAGCTTTACGCAAAGATGGCTCCACATTCCCAGCTGAACTACGGGGCAAGATGATGCGATACCAGGGGCGTGAGGTTCGGGTCACATCACTGCGTGATATTACCGAGCGAAAGAAAGCTGAGGAAGAACTTAATCACTTAGCCACGCATGACATGCTGACTGGGTTGCCAAATCGTACTCTTTTCGACGATCGACTTTCCCATGCGATTGAAGTCGCCAAACGCAAAAAAGACCAACTAGCTGTCCTCTTCCTTGATCTGGACAACTTTAAATCAGTTAATGATGCTTTCGGGCACAAACAAGGAGATAGGTTATTACAAACCATCGCACAGCGACTTATGGATAATGTGCGTCAAAGCGATACGGTTGCTCGCCTTGGCGGGGACGAATTCGCTATTTTGCTTGAGGGTATCTCGACTCCATCTGATGTCTTGCCTACAGTTAACAAGATCCTCCAGGGAGTGGCTGAGCCTTTCACACTCCAGGATGCAGAAGCTTTTATCACCGGTAGCATCGGTATCAGCCTGTTCCCCACCGATGGTGCGGACCCCGACACATTGATACAAAACGCTGACCGGGCTATGTATCGGTCTAAAGAAGAAGGGAAAAACAACTTCCGCTTCTTTTCTGCTGCCATGAAAGCGGATGTTTTAGAACGCCTGGAACTAAAAAACCAGTTGCGCAATGCACTTGAACGTCAAGAGTTTGTGATCCATTACCAACCACAAATCGATGCACGCACCGGAAAAGCTAACGGCGTTGAAGCCTTGTTGCGATGGCAGCATCCCGAGCGTGGCATTCTCATGGCAAATGATTTCATCGCTCTGGCCGAAGAGACCGGCCTGATTGTGCCAATTGGCGAATGGGTCTTAGAAACAGCCTGCCAGCAAATGAAACACTGGCAAAACGAAGGGCTTCAGGTGTCACGTCTTGCTGTCAATTTATCAGAACGCGAAATTAAACGCACCGATCTCGGTAAAACTATTGAGGCGATCCTAAAGAATACTGGACTTGAACCCGATGCACTGGAATTAGAGTTGACGGAAAACATTCTCTTCCAGGATATGCCCAAAGTTCTTACTCTATTGCTTGATCTAAAAGGCTTGGGTGTGAGATTAGCCTTGGACGATTTTGGTACTGGATACTCCACGCTGGGTCAGCTAGCGCACTTCCCCCTTGACACGCTCAAAATTGATCAACATTTTGCCTCCCATTTGATGTCCTCGAACAATGATGCTGCGATTGTTGATGGAATCATCACCATTGCAAAGAATCTCGGAGTTGCCGTTATTGCAGAAGGAGTGGAAGATCATAGACAGTTGGCCTCCTACCAATCAAAGGGCTGTCACCATATCCAGGGTTGGGTCTTCAGTAAAGCAAAATCTGCAGAACAGCTCGAAACGATTCTCCGGGATGGTATCCAAAGACCGCAACTTGTATTCAAGTTCGAATAGTTCTTTACTTCTTTATCGAAGAGCAGTAGAAGATAATCCTAAAACCGCGTATATAGTTTGCGAAGCAAACTATAGTTGTTAGACAAGTACTAGTACCCCCCCCGCAAACACCTCATTAATTATTTGCCGTAGAGTTAGCAATCCCTACGTTTGTCCACCCCCCTCATGCCAGCCGTAGGCGGCCGTCACCGGCACAACAAACATGAAACCCGTATTCTCTTCTTCCAGCGGGCCAATGATCTTTTCCGTGATCCTCACCACCCGCTCCACCGTCTCCATATCGCGCACCACAGAGAAAATCGTGCGGTGGCGCTCCTCATCCTTTTTCTCCAGGTCGCTCAGGCTGGGCAGCAGCGGCAGATCATCGCGCATGCCCATCTGGGCGCGCACGAATCCCATGCTTTCCAGGATGGTAGCCCCCGGCACCCCGGCCCGTTCCCAGGCTTCCAATAAAGTGCTGCATGTGTTGGGGTCGTTAATTACCAGAACAATCAGATGCATAGCACACCTCTAGTTAATTTCCTGGGCCTGCAAAACTTGCGGCTCGCCAGGCAGCGGGGGTTTGGGGAACAGTAAACGTAATATGGGCGGTGTCAGCAGCGTGGTCAGCACCACCATGATCACAGCAATAGATAATTCCGTCTGGGTGATAAAGCCTTCCGTGATGCCCACCGTGGCCACGATCAACACCACCTCGCCGCGCGGCACCATGCTGAAACCCAGTTGCAAAGATTCCCTTAACGGGAACCTGGCAAGCAGCCCACCCAGGCCCGAACCAATGATCTTGGACAAAATAGCGGTGAGCAGCAACGCTACCAATAGCGGCAAACTGGAGGCATCCAACTCCCGGAAATTGGCCTCCAGCCCTACAGACACGAAGAAGACGGGTACAAAGACGCCGTAGGCGATAGACGAAAAGCCCTGCTCGATCTGGCCCTTCAATTCTGTGCGTCCAAAGAAAAGGCCCGCAAGGAACGCGCCGATGATCGTCGCCATGCTGCCCAAATACTCTGCCGACCAGGCATATACGATCATGGTCACGAAAGTGAATGCCACCACGTTCTGACTGACCGGCATACGCTCGACCCAGTTGATGACGCGCGGGATGATGAAATAGCCGATCAGCATGGCTCCCGCCAGATATAAGACCATGCGAAGCACAATCAAAAAGACGCCGCCTGCAGCCAACTGGTCTGCGCCGCTACCGCCCAAAACGGTGAGGAAAACAGAAACCCCCAACACCACCAGGATGTCATCGATTACCGCCGCACCCAACAAACTGACCCCTGCGCGGCTGCGCAACACGCGCAGTTCCATGAGGGTTTGCGCAGAAATGCTGACGCTGGTGGGTGCCAGCAGCAGACCTATGAATAAAGCTTCAGCAGGCGCAAAGCCCAGCCAGTCGGCGACGAAGTAACCCATGCCCAGCGGTGCCAAAAAACCCATCACGCCTGCAATGACCGAAGCGCGCCCCGATTGGGCCAGGTCTGAGATGTGCAATTCCAGCCCGGCGATGAACATGAGCATCAGCACGCCCAGCTCGGCCAGGAAAGTGATTGTTTCCTCTATCAGATGAATATCGGTGAAAATGCCCCAGTGCAGCATGTCCAGCGCGGTGGGACCCAGCAGTAGACCGGCCAGCACTTCACCGGCTACGGCAGGCTGGCCGAGGCGCACGCTGATAAGGCCACCAAGTTTAGCGGCGGAGATGATGAGGGCCAGTACGATGAGGAATTGCAGGAAGGGTAACAAAAATTATCCTTGGGTGAAGAACTTATTCAAATATATAGAAGCGCCATCGGCAGAGTATTTTACCAACTCGCTAAATGTCTCATTCAAGGAACGGTCACACTCAGATCCATGAAATCAACCTGGGAATTGCCCTGTTCACCTGCTCCAGCACCGACGCCAATGAAACCGTCGGTATGCACGTCATCCTGCACGCTGCCGAGTTGGGTACCGTTGAGCGAGAGGGTCAGCAGGTTGCCGTTGCAGGTGGCAGTGATGTCGTTGAGAGCGTTGTCGTCATTATTGATGATGAGGGAAGTTTCTTCCTCGATCATGACCTTATCTTCATAATAAGCACCACCGGTGTTGGTGATCTTCATGATGCCCCACAGCCCATCGGCATAAATGTAGAACTCGTACCAGCCTGCATCGGAATAACGGCACATCAGGCTGATGAAGGTCCAGGGGCGTACCAGGGCAAACTCGGCCTGGGTGTTGATGGTCACGTCGGGCGAACCGAGATCGGTTTCGTATACGGCGGCGATGTTGCTGTAGCGTTTGGGCATGACCAGATGGAATTCATCCTTTTTGATCTCGGCGTCGTAGGTGGCGATTTGGGGCTTAAAGTCGGCGTCCACCAGAGCCTGGATGCTGCTGCGCCACCAGGGGAAATGCCGCCAGCCAGTGAGGTTGCTGAACTCGGTTGAATACAGCAGCTGGCCGGATGGCAGGCCGCTTTCTTCCGAAGGGGTAGTGGTATTGGTGGGGGCGACCTCTTCGTCCACGGGAGCCGTCGTCTCGGTGGCTTCGTCAACCGGGGCTGGTGTGGGTGCTTCCCCTTCGGTGGGGGTGGGGAATTCGACGGGTGGGTCGTTGGTGGCGCCCCCGATGTTGCAGGCCATAATAGAGAGTAGCAAAACAATTACGATCAGCAGCTTCTTCATTTTATTCCTCCAGGCCCAATTCTTGGGCAATCGCTGTCAGGTCTTCGTCCGGCCAGTGTTGTCGCCAGGTGTTCACCAGCCAGTTATCCATTTCTTCCGGCAAGGGGTGGATGCCCGGACCATAGGCGTCTGGGTTGGTGGCCCAGGCTTCTAAGGCCATGATGTGGGCGGCCAGCGGTGGGTCAATAAATTTATTTATGGTGGGCCATTCGTTGTGGAAATTAAGCGGTATTTCGCGCCCACCCATGATTTCCTCATCCGCATATGCCGGGCCAAATTCATCTTCGGCCCCCAGGTTGACGAGGGTGGGTTGATTGGCGCGCATCCAATCGGGGGGCAGGGCTTCGCTGAGGAAAGCGGGGATGCCGGTAACTAAAACAACAATATCAGTTTGGGCAAGGATACCTTGCAGGTCAGGGTTGGGTGTGCCATCCACAGCCGTGAAGCCATCCTCTGTGGCGCGCTGGCGTTTAGCGACATCCGTATCGACGACGCTGACTTGTGCACTGGCGGTACGGGCGATAAAGGCCAGTCCGCGCCCGATCTTGCCATAACCGAACTGGGTCAGGCGTTTGCCTTCCAGAGAGTCATCTGGCCGCAACAGTTTCCAAGCGCGTACGAAACCGTCGCCGGTGCCAAAGAAGCCCTCAATATTTTTGGCCTTGGAGTTGTCGGCGCTGATTATGGTTGTGTCGATATCTTGATAGTGGTGGATGCCGGTGCGGGTGACCTCGGCAGCAAAACTCGGCACTTGTTGGCGGCCCAGCGCGGCGTTGACATCGATATAAACATCACTATGTTGCACGGCTTCGGTAGGAGTGAGAACAGGGATGTTGGCGCGTGTCAACTCGGCGAGTACGGGCTCATCTGCAGGTGTCGGCATAATGTGAGCGATGATGGGGTTTGCGCCGCCTGCCACCAAGGCTTCCAGCATCACTAATGAATTACGTACCAGGACGTGTCCAAAAACCACGTCAAGGCCGTCAAAAGGTCTTTCCTCATGATAGCGCTCGATCAGGTTACTCAATAAAGGCAGTTCGCCTTTTTCAGCAAGGTGTTTGGGATTGGCGAAGTAGTCCTGGAGCGACATGGGGAAATTGTATCAGGGAGGAAGGAGAATGGTGGATTGGTGTTATTTGATTGAAGATTCGGTTACGATATCTGGACCGATGATGCCTGTGATGCAGATGACCGTCATCCCACCACCATTCTAAGTCATGGTTTGAATTAGATAATGTCGATTCTGTTGTAATAAGGGATTTACTATAGGAAATTAAAATGAAGCCGATTATGCAACATGTTTTTGTAGTCCTAAGTGTGTTGTTAGTCAGTTGCTCCTCTCCTGAGGATTTTGAAACCACAGTATCTTTGGCAACTGATCCTATTCTCACTTATTCCCCCGCGGTTGGAATTCCCACGCTCACTGAAGAGAACATCACGAGGTTGCCAACTGCCACGACTAAAGTGACAATCACCTCTACTGCTCCGCCTACTATGGCTGATGAAGAAGGCTACATATGGATAAGCCCACCTCAAAACCAGCTTGTTTTTACGAAAATTGGAGTGCAGTTAGGTATTGTTGAATACGTTGAGTTACCGGCGGGATGTTCTGGTGTTATTGCAACGCACAAGAAATTCTTTTGCAGGTCTTCCGAACAAGAGCTATATCTAATCGATATAGCTTCGATGGAAAAGGAAGCTACGCCAATCAGTGGTTCTGGTTTTCTAGATATATCTTCAAATGAGCAACATTTTTTATATGAGGTCTTTGATGAAGTTTCGGGAAATTACGTTATCTCTTCATATGATCATATAAACAAAACTAGCCAAATTATCCTGAGTACACCCGTTAAGTTATCGGGGAGAGGGTGGTTTGTCGCTCCATCTGTATCCTCGGATGGTTCGAGGTTACTCGTTTCAATGCTTTTTGATGACAGCCAACCATTCCAAGTATTTTTTTATGCGAAAGACAACATTGAAGCCGAGCAACTTTCCAATCTTGAGGGATACAGTACTGGCGAAACGGCCTGGTCTCCAACAGGGGACAAGTTGATATTTAATGTAATTGCTGAGGATAATAGACAAGAGATCTATTATCCTCAGGATCTATTCCTCTATGATCTTGAGACAGAACAATTTAACTTATTTGAATTTGGGGCATTTCAACCAGTTCCAGGTTACTCTGCCTGGTCACCAGATGGCGCCAGAGTCGCTCTGGTCAACACGATTGAAATTTGCATTATTGATGTTTCAGATGTTTCACATGATTGCTTTGATTACACTGAAAGTCTAGGGAATTCTATTATCTTCTCATATGACTGGTCTCCAAATGGAGAAATGCTTGCCTTGTTGGTTAAATTGGAAGAGACTGGAGATGTTGCAGTGGCTGTGTTTAATCCTGCGAATGAGAAGATCAGAATAATTACTGATAGAGTGGAAGGGTTATTTATTAATTGGACCAGATAGCAAATAGAATCGGTTCCTAACTAGCTCTGCATGGTGGAGACTAATTACCTTGATTCCAGACCACTACTGCGGGTGTAAATGCTTTGCTAAAATTGTTTGTTATCTGTAATTGTCTGTGTTCATTTGCGATTGAAGGTGAACTCATTGTAGTTGGTCACGATTTCAAAGCCTAGTTTCTCGTAGATATGGATGGCCTGTTGGTTGGCAGCCTGGACCGTCAGCGAGATATCGCCCACGGTTTTCAGCAGGTCCTGGCAAAGGGCTGCGGTGACGGCTTTGCCAAATCCCCGGCCGCGTGCATCTGGGTGTGTGGTGATGTTGCCCAGTGCAGCCAGTTTGTATTCAGCCGAATAGACATGAATACCAGCAATGCTGACCAGTTGCTCTTCATCATCGCGCAAGCCAAAATATTTGCCCGTAGCCAACATGCGTTCGGTGAACCAGTGACCGGGGTAGCTACTGGAGTAAAGCGCTTCAATGTCATCCAGATCGCTGTGTATCAAGGCCCGGATGTCAAAAGTGTCCACGCTAACCTGTGTCACTTTAGTGATATCTGTCAGCGCCATGATGTAGTGCTCGCCTGCATCCTCAAGGTCGTATGTGTCTTGCAGGGGTTCTTCCAGGCGGGGGCTGATCAGGCTGTAAAAACGGTTGGGCAGCAAATGGGCAATATCCCCGATAAGCGCCAGCATTTCATCGGTATTGTGGTTGTCGATGGCCAAAAAGATGGGGATGTCGAGAGCCGTAAAGAGTAGAGCTACAGCGGTTATGTCTTCGCCATCTTTGCAGGCATACCAGTGTGTGTAGGGCCAGAAGAAATCGTCCAAGTCCCCGATGTGATAGACGTTGAGGGGGCGGTGCTTGAGGAGGTAGGTTTCCAGCTCTGCTTTGGAATGTATCGAAATGGCTTTCATGTTGTAAATGCAGATGAATGCGGATAAATGACAAACCTATGTTAGTCCGCGTTCACCTGGCTGTGTCTAACTTTCCGCGGGGGCGAAGAAGACCATCACCGTCAGGTCTTCGGTGATGCTGTGGAACTTGTGCGGCTCTCGGGCTGCGACGTAGACAATTGAGCCTTTGCCCACAGGGCGCTCCTTTTCTCCCACGGTGATCTTGGCTTTGCCCTTCAGTACATAATAGACTTCATCTTCATCGTGTGGGCTTTGTGGGTCCACGCTGCCTGCCGCCAGTTGGTAAATGCCAATGCTCATGGCCGGCACGCGCAGGAACTCGTTGTATTGCTGGGGTTCGTTCTCGTACTCTTTTAATAATTCTTCAATTTCAAATGTGAACATTTACATTTGCCTCTCGATAATGAAAAACTTAGTTCTCAGCAGCGGATAATGCTGTGTAATTTTTGGAAAGGATCTGTTGCCCAGCCTCGCTTTGTAAACAGACTACCAGATCGTGAGTTGCCCCTCCGGGCTCATCAGTTGCCAGCGCCAACACGGGGATGGTCAGTTCCAGATCAATGCTGCGCAGTTCGCCGGTATCCCAGGCTGTGGGCAGGTAACCGATGGAGCCGGGAGTGCCTGATACTGCCTCGAGCATGGCTTGCGGGCTGGGCGCCAAACGCGCCAGTGGTGAAACGCGTGCGTTAGCCAATAACTGATCTTCAAAGCCCACGCGCTGGTCTGCACCAGCCAGGGGAACCCATACGGTTACATCCATCTCCGGCCTGCCTAGTGCGCTCCAATTGTTAATCTGCCCGGAGAATAGCTGGGCCAATTCATGCTCGTCGAGCTGGATGTTACCTAACTCGGGATGGAGTACCACCTGTAAGCTCTCCCAGGCGATTGGCGCCACGAAATCCGGGAGGGGGCTGCTTTCACCCAGATGAAAGACCAAATCGACTTCTTCATATTTAATGCTATTTGCAGGGATGGTTTCGACTTGAAGGGCTGCGGCCTGAGGCGTGGCGCAAGCTTGCAGGGCCACACCTAAGGGGGCAAGAGCGGGTGTGATGGCAATGCGGATGGGTTCGACGGTGGGGGGCGGGGTGGGTGTTTGGGGGGTGCAGGCAGTCAGGCTAAAGAACACCAGCGCTGCAAACTGGATGGTTTTCATTTCATACTCAACTGGTGAACAGGGCCACCAGACCGATCACTGTGCAATAAACCGAGAAGATATACAGCGGCCGGGTAGTAAGGAAACGCATCAACCAGCGGATTGCGATGTACCCCACAATAGCTGAGGTTACAAAGCCAACTGCCAGCGGACCGAGAATGTCTCCAACAAAATTGCTGTTGGCCAAGTCGATGACTGCCACTGTGCTGGCGCCCAACATGACGGGCAAGGCCATGAGGAAGGCAAAGCGAGCAGCGTCAGGTCGTTTGAAATTACGTGTCATGCCGCCTGCAATTGTAGCTCCAGAACGCGAAACCCCGGGGAACAGCGCCAGGGCTTGAAATAAGCCCATCCATAAGGCGTCGCGCCAGGTGATCTCTTCAAGATCGCGCTCACGCCTGCCGGCTGCCTCGGCGATGAGTAGCAGCACGGCCGTGCCTAACAAGAACCAGGCGGTAGCCGGGACACTGTCAAAGGTACCCACCACGATGTCTTTGATCAGGTAACCGATCACGACCGCCGGAAGTGTGGCGATGATCAGGTACCAGGCCATGCGCGCTTCCTGAGTTGCCAGAGGTTTCCCCTGTATCAAAGCTTCAAACCACCCTTTTGCGTAGGCCACCACGTCTTCCCAGAAATAAATCAATACGGCGATCATAGTGCCGAACTGGACAAGCACGTCAAAGATAAAGGCCTGCTCAGGGACCAATGACCAGTTGAGTAGGTGTGGCACGATCACAAGGTGGCCCGAACTGGAGATAGGGAGGAATTCTGTCGCGCCCTGCACGATACCGAGGATGAAGGCTTGGAGTAGTGTCATGAAGTGTGTGTGGCAGCCCTAAAAGAATCCGCAATAGTGTATCAGGGATTAGTGAATCGTCAACCGGGTGACGTGTTTGGAAATAATATATGCTTCGCCGCTACAAATAACCTCAATTAAAAAAGCCTGCCAGTTTAAAGACTCCCTGTGGTGGTCTTAGTAGGAACATACCAGGGGGCTGCGAATTGCTCAAACTCGCCTGCAATGATGGCGGAGCGCATGTCCCGCGCCAGTTGCAGCAAGGTGTGGATGTTGTGGATGGAAAGCAATGTGGCGGAGAGCATCTCTTTGGCTACGATGAGATGGCGCAGGTATGCGCGAGTGAAATTGCGGCAAGTATAGCAAGTGCAATTCTCGTCAATTGGTTTAGTATCTCTGGCAAAAGGGGCGTTCTTGAGGTTGAGACGGCCGCCCTCTCGCAGAAACACAGATTTATTGCGCCCCAGACGGGTGGGCAAGACGCAATCGAAGATGTCCACGCCGCGGGCCACACCGTTGATGAGGTCTTCGGGGGTACCCACGCCCATCAGGTAGCGTGGTTTGTCTTTTGGCAGAATGGGGCCAACCACGTCGAGGATCTGGTGCATCTCATCTTTGGTCTCACCCACCGACAGGCCGCCGATAGCATTGCCTGGTAGGTCCAGGGATGCAATGAACTCGGCAGATTTGGCACGCAAGTCTTCAAAGATGCCACCCTGCACGATGCCAAACAAAGCCTGGTCGTTGCGCTGTTTAGCAGCCAGACAACGCTCGGCCCAATTATGTGTGCGTGCCAGGGCTGCCTCATTGTATTCCCGATTGTAGGGTTCGGGGCATTCGTCGAAGGCCATGATGATGTCGGCTCCCAGGTTCTCCTGGATGGCGATGGCTTTTTCAGGGGTGAAGCGGTGGGTGGAGCCGTCGATGTGGCTGCGGAATGTGACCCCCTCGTCGTCGATCTTGTTGGCCTTACCAAGAGAAAAGACCTGGAAGCCGCCGGAATCAGTGAGCATAGGATGCGGCCAACGCATGAACTCGTGCAGGCCGCCCATTTCGGCAACCAGTTCATCCCCCGGACGCAGGTAGAGGTGGTAGGTATTAGACAGCACCAATGAAGCACCCAGCTCTTCCAATTGGGCAGGGGTAATGGCCTTGACGGAAGCCAGGGTGCCGACGGGGGCGAACACGGGTGTTTGCAAGTCGCCGTGTGGTGTGGTGAAGGTTCCGGCACGGGCGCGGTCGTCTGAGGCGTTGAGGGTGAAGTTGAAGTAGTGTTCCAAAATTGCCTTTTTGTAATGTATTATATTGGTGAATGGAGGATAGATATGAAAATCAAGACGATTAGATTTGTTGTAATATTAATAGTTCCAATTGTTGGCTTGCAATTATTTATAGGGACTGCAATATCTAAATCCAATACACTGGATGACTTTCTGTTGATATCATTTGCCCAAGGAGTTAATCTCTATAGAAAAGACTATGATGACGGTAATCCTGATTTTGTACAGGAAGTGAATCTTAGCCAAAGTGCTTCAATTGAATTATTACATGGAGGGATAATAAATGAGGGGAAAAACCAGGGTGTGTATGGGGGGGATGATCCCTGGATACAACGGCAAACCCTTGAAGAGGCCTGGGAAAACTTTTCTACATCTTCAGATAGAGCCTTTTGCATAACAAATGGGCAGTTTTTTTCTACAAATGATAATCCAACGCCATTGGCTTTTCCGCTAAAGACTGGAGGTGTAATAGTCTCTGATGGGTACGGTATAAACGAATTTCCTAATGAAAAATTGATGTTAGAGATTTGGAAAGATCGTGTGAATATTTCACTTTTATCTCAAGAAGCCCTAATGTCTTCAAATGCCCCGGATATTGTTGTTGGATTAAATCCAGTAGCAAATAAGAATCCAGAAGGAAGCATTGGAAGAACATTTATTGGAATCAAAGACGATAATAGTGATGGGCAATATGAAGAAATTCTAGTTTTCTCAACAAAAACAGCTCGACAAATTGATGCTGTAAAAGTCCTTCAGAGTTTTGGTGCAGAAAAAATCATGATGCTTGATGGAGGGGGATCAACCCAACTGATTTGCGGCGGAATAGGTTATGTTGTTTCTGATAGAACTATACCTCAAACTATAGCAGTTCAAAGTGGTGATATTCCAACTACGCAAGCGCTTGTTGTGAGTAAACCTGACTGGCCAATTTTGGTGGAGCAAGACAGCTTGTCTGTGGAAATTGTGATAAAGAATGTTGGTTTGGATATTTGGACTCCAGAAGAATACTCACTTGTAAACGTAACTAATCCTTGGGGTGAAGAAGAAATGTTCAAAATGCCAACGGAAATAAGACCAGGTGAAACTGTTTCTTTTACTTGGACAACGTCAGGATTTAATGGCTGGGGTGTCTTTTCTACCAAGTGGCAAGTGTCAAATGGAACTGATACCTCCGTGAATGAGCTCATTGAATTTAGTGTTGTTGTTTTACCAGAAGAGCTTGAAGCGAAAAGACAAGAATTGCAGGAAGAAGTGGATCAGTGGGTGGATGAACAAACTCAAAACATTGAACAATTGATTGTTTCCTGGATTCAACAACAAGTTAATAAAACAATAAATGAAACATGCATACCTACAGCTACATTTTTCCCTTTGATATTTGTTATGATCTTATTTATGCGAAATCGACCTGGGATAATGAAAGATAAAAGGAACAAAAAAGAAAAAAATTGAGCTAGTACGTGAATTAAACTAGCGGCCAAAAGACGGGTAACACAAACATGGCGATCAGCAAGACAATGACCGTCAGTGGCAAACCCACCTTGATGTAATCCCCAAAGCGATAACCGCCCGGCCCCATGATGAGCACATTGGCGGGATGGCCAACCGGGCTGATGAAATTGGTTGAAGCGCCGAGGGCCACAACCATCACCAGGGTGTAAGGGGAAAGAGACAGGCTGGTAGCTGTGGTGATGGCTATGGGAGCCATTAAAACAGCCACGGCCGGGTTGGGCATGAACTGTGAGGCTGCCATACTGATCAAAAACAGCGTGCCAATAATGGTCAGCGGGCCTAAAGGCCCTACTAAAGCTACAACAGCTTCCGCTAAATAATTGGCGGTCCCACTGCTTTGCATGGCGATGCCCAGTGGCAGCATGCCTGCAATCAGGAAGACAGCGCGCCACTCGATGGCCCGGTAGGCTTCGTCCATGGTCAGGCTGCCGGTCAGCACCATGAGCGTGGCCCCAATGACGGCAGCTATGGAGATGGGCAGCCAGCCCAGGCCGACGGATAAGACCACTCCGGCCATGATGATGGCGGCCAGTCCGCTTTTCTCCACTTTGGGGGCGGCTTCAATCTCATCCAGGATGAGGAAATCGGCGTCAAAGGCTAGCACGCGCAAACGGTCGCGAGCACCGTGTAGCAGCAAGGCATCGCCCATGCGCAGTTGCATGTTGCGCAAGTCGTGCCGGTAAGCGCGCCCGCCACGGTAAATGGCCAGCACGCTGATGCCGTATTTCTCGCGGAAGTTCATCTGGCGCAGGCTTTTACCTGCCATCTCACTGTGGGGGGCCAACACCGCTTCCACCAGGCCCACCTGCTCGGATTCGAGGGCAGATAGATTGGGTTCATTGTCATCGTCATATTGCAAGGCTTGCAAACCGCGCATCATATCCACGTCTTGCAGCTTGCCCTCCACCAGTAGCTTGTCCCCAGCTTTTAAGGCGGCGTGTGGATCAGGCACCAGATTGGTCTGTCCATCACGTACAACTCCCAGCACAGAAAGGTCAAAGGCATCGGCCAGTTTGCTTTGCGCCAGGGACTTGCCATCCAGGTTGGAACCAGCCGGGACACCGATGAGGTGCAGGCGTTCGTGCAGTTTATAGGCTTCCGCCGAATCGTAGCCGGAGATATCGAATTCGGGCATACGACGCATAGCGATTACATTTTCGCGCGGGGCCTGTACTAATAATGTGTCGCCAGGCTCCATAACAATGTCCTGGAGTTTGGTACGAACGGCATGATCCCCGCGCCAGATGGCCAGCACGTTGACGCCATAGCGATTGCGGAAATTGCACTCAGCCAGGGTTTGCCCGATGATGTCGGCATCTGGATTGATGCCTACTTCAAGAATATCAACGTTGATCGAGGCGAGATCGTGTATATCCAGGTGTTCGTCGTCCTTTGCAATTGGGCTTTCATCTTCAATCGTGATCTGATTGCCGTTGTTCAACTCGGCTAACTGTTCGCTGCGCCCGGTGACCAGCAGGCGGTCGCCAGCCTGCAAGATGGTCAGGGGATCGGGAGCCAGGCGCGTTTCGCCATTGCGCAGCACACCGATGACGTTGAGGCTCAAAGCAGAACCAATATGACTTTCAGCCAGGGCCTTGCCGTGCAGACTGGAGTCCTCAGGCAGATCCATGAAGAACAGACGCTCTTGCATGCCGTAGACGTCGCCGGGGTCCCCGCTGCGGCGCATAGCTTTGCCCACGTCGTGGCTGGGGAGCAGGAAGCGCCCGAACAGAGCCATATACAGGATGCCGGCCAGTAAAGCGATGCCGCCCACAGGTATGAAATCAAAAAAGCCAAAGGGCTCCAAGCCAAAATCTGCCAGGCTGTTGCTGACCAGCAAGTTGGAAGGGGTACCGATCATGGTGGTGAGGCCACCCATAAGGCTGCCGAAAGCTAAAGGGATGAGCAGTTTGGAGGGGGAGCGCTTGGTGCGGCGGGCGATCTCCACAACCACGGGCAGTAGCATGGCGGCTACACCGATGTTGTTCATGAATGCGGACAACACACCTGCGACCAGCATGATGACGATTAGCAGTCGTATCTCGCCATAGCCACCCAGACGCAAGACCTGCCTGCCCAGCGCATTGGCCACGCCTGTACGCGCCAGGCCCGCGCTGAGGATGAACACGGCCCAAATGGTGACCACGGCGGGGTTGCTGAAGCCGGATAAGGCTTCCTCGGGAGTCACCAGGTTCGCCACTACAAGCGTACCCAACACCAACAAGGCCACCAGGTCGACGCGCAGCTTCTCGGTGATGAAGAGCAGAATGGCAATGCCCAGGATGCCAAGGGTCAGCGCGATGGAGAGGGTCACTGAGCCTTATCCAGGCGATTTTGGATCATGATAATGCGAGGGAAAGAAGGCGTGATTAGCTGTCTTTTGGACGGATGCATAGGCTGAGCCGATTATACCTGTGGTGATATAATCCCTTGCTGCTTTAAACTTAACAAATTCGTGATGGGAGAATTCAGTTGAACCACACCGTGAAACCTGAAGATGTCCGAAAAACCATCGCCAAGCACATGCTGGCGGATGGCGCAGATGTTGTCGTGGATCTGGAACGTTCACATGGCGCATACCTTGTGGACCAGGTCACAGGCCGCGAATACCTGGATTTCTTTACCTTCTTTGCCAGTGCGCCTATTGGCCATAACCACCCCAAGATGCATGACTCAGCCTTTGTAGAGGAGTTGACGGCGGCCTCTTTGAGCAAGCCCTCCTCTTCCGATTTTTACACCACCTACATGGCCGAGTTCGTGGAGACTTTTGGCCGCGTGGCCATGCCCGATAGCATGCCGCACCTGTTCCTGGTGAGTGGCGGCGCTTTGGCCGTGGAAAATGCCCTCAAGGCAGCCTTTGATTGGAAGTATCGCAAGAACTTTGCAGGCATCGCCGGTGGCAATTTGATGGTCGATGGCCTGGGGATCAAGATCATTCACTTCCAGCAGGCATTTCACGGCCGTAGTGGCTACACACTTTCGTTGACCAATACCGCCGACCCGCGCAAGTATATGTATTTCCCCAAGTTCGATTGGCCGCGGGTTACCAACCCCAAACTGCATTTCCCGGTTACCGATAAGGTTCTTGAGGAAGTCAAGCTGCAGGAAGAGATCGCCATTGCGCAAATCGAGGCAGCGGTCAAACAATATCCGGGCGACATCGCTGCCTTGATCATCGAACCCATTCAGGGCGAGGGTGGCGACAATCATTTCCGCCCCGAGTTCTTTGTGGAGTTGCGCCGCCTGGCTGATGAGCATGAGTTCCTTTTCATCGTGGATGAAGTGCAGACAGGTATGGGCATCACCGGCAAGATGTGGGCCATGGATCATATGGGTGTTGAACCAGACATCATTGCATTTGGTAAGAAGTCCCAGATCTGCGGCATTATTTCGGGACAGCGCATTGAAGAAGTTGAGAACCACGTCTTTGAGGAATCCAGCCGCATCAATTCCACCTTTGGCGGCAACCTCACCGATATGGTGCGCGCCCGCCGTTATCTGCAGATCATCGAAGAAGACAAATTGGTAGAGCATACGGCCAAGATGGGTGAAAAGATGCTCGGTCTTCTAAGTGATGTCGCTGAAGGATCGAACGGGCAGATCAGCAATGTGCGCGGCCGCGGCATGATGGTCGCCTTTGACTTGCCCACCTCGGCTAAACGCGATGCTTTGCTGGTTACCCTGATGCATAATGGCTTGTTTGCGCTGGCCTGTGGCACACACTCCGTGCGCTTCCGTGGCATGCTGGATACGCCCGAAGATGTGATCGAAAAAGCCGTGGAGATCGTGGCGGATAGCATCAATAAGCCTGAGAAGGTTGCCTAATCTCAGTCATTTGCTTCATTAAAAATATAAATCCGCTCTCTTTCTAGAGAGCGGATTCTGTTTGGACTAGTATCCTTTTTAGGATGTATTGAGGGATTCCTCGTCTCTCGCTTCGCTCGATTTCTCGGAATGACAATAACTATCGTTTCTCGTAGCCTCATTAAATATTGTTGAACGTAGTATATTTAGTTGACTAAAGCCGTCTCTCATAGAAAATGTTAACGGCGACGCGATAATATGTATCCTATGCTGCCTGATTTCCGTGTGCGCCAGCGCGATTATCTATTAGAGATCGCCAAAGCGCTGACCCAGGTGCTTGACCTTGATAAGCTCCTGGTACGTATCCTACGCCTGTCGGCTGAAATGCTGGCGGGCCAGGCTGGTTTAATCGCCTTGCACACTGAAGAAGGTGGTTGGCGGTTGGCGGCTTCCTACGGCATCCCCACGCCCTTGTTACGCCATCTTGATCCCTTGCTGGCGGCCGTACCCAACCACGAAGACCCCAAAACCTTTGAGTTACCCGAAGTTAACCGCATCCTGCAGGAAGTGACCAAGAAGGTCAGCTTGGGTTTATTGACCGGTGTGGGCCTGCCCATGGTGGCCCGCAACCAGGTACTGGGTGTGATCTTCATCTTCCGCAATTACGCCGGGCGTTTCATGCGCAATGATCTCAAGTTGCTGGAAAGCTTTGCCGATCAGGCCGCGATTGCCGTGCAGAATGCGCAGCTTTACACGCAGGTCAACCGCGACAACCAGCGACTGGATGCCTTGCTCGACTCGGTGGCTGACGGCATTTTGATCCTCACCCCAGACCACACCATTGAGCGCTGCAATCCCGCCTTTGCGCGCATGTGGGACCTGCCCATCGCCGAGATCGTGGGCAAAAAGCACAGCGAGATCGTTAAGCTCAAAAACCTGGAAGAAGGCCAAACGCTGGAAGAGGCTGAAGTTAGTGGTTGGCCCCTGACACCGCATGCCTCTTTATATTCCGAAGGCGACGTAGAGCGCCCGGATGGTTCTAATTTGCCGGTGGGCCTGACCTACGCCCCCTTATTATCAATTGATGGCAACCTGATCAATATCATCGCCTCGGCGCGGGACATTAGCCATTTCCGTGAGGCCGAAGAATTAAAAAGCAATTTTATCTCGGTGATCAGCCACGAACTCAAGACCCCCGTTGCACTGATCAAAGGCTACGTGGGCACGCTGCGGCGTGAGGATGCCCGCTGGGAACGCGAAATCATTGAAGATAGCCTGGAAGTCATTGAAGAAGAATCCGATCGCCTGGCCGAACTGATCGAAAACCTGTTGGATGCTTCGCGTCTTGAGGCTGGTGTGTTGGCCATTAATGCCACAGATATGTCTATGCCTGTGCTAGCTGATCGCTTGGCGGAACGTTTTGAAACCCAGACGACACGCCATACGATCAAGGTCGATTTCCCGGAAGGCTTCCCGATTGTGTTGGCCGATGAAGAACGTATTACGCAGGTGCTATCCAACCTGATCTCTAATTCCATTAAGTATGCCCCCGGCGGCCAGATCATCTTACATGGCGATGCCCGTGAAGATAAGGTCATCGTGTGTGTCACCGATGAAGGTCCGGGTATTGGTCCCGGCGAGATCCCCCACATCTTTGAGCGCTTTTACCGTTCCGAGACGGCCCAACGCAACCAGAAAGGGGCCGGACTGGGACTGTATCTCAGCCGCGCCATCATCGAAACGCATGGCGGCTCGATGTGGGTTGAACCCCAACCCGGTGGGGCTTGTATTTGTTTCTCTTTGCCGCGACCAACAGAAACAACTGATCTTTAGCAACACATCAGCTTTTACAAAATAATACGACTATAATGCATGCGACGTTGCCAGTGGCAAACGTCGATTAATTTAGGAGTTTCAATTCTATGGTTCAGACTCAAATCAAATGCCCACAGTGCGGGCAGCCCATTGTTGCGGAAGTCGAGCAGATCCTGGATACCAGCGTTGACCCACAGGCCAAAGCCAAGATCCTGTCCGGTGCGTTCAACGTGGCACAATGCCCACACTGTAATTTCCAGGGGCCCTTGTCTACACCTTTTGTATATCATGACCCAACCAAAGAGTTATTGTTAACCTATTTCCCGCCGGAGTTGGCCTTGCCGCGCGACGAGCAGGAAAAAGCTATCGGCTCGATGATCAACCAGGTGATGGAAAACTTGCCGCAGGAACAGCGTAAGGGCTATCTGCTCAACCCCCAACCGGTGCTGACCATCAAAGGCTTGCAGGAACGTATCCTGGAAGAAGATGGCGTCACCAAAGAGATGATCGAAGAGCAGGAGCAGCGTGTGCGTCTCATCCAGGAGATGATGGATATGGATGAGACGGCATTGGAGGCCCGGGCCAAAGAAGAAGACGAGAACATTGATGAACAGTTCTTTGCCATCCTGGCCCAACTGGCCCAGGCTACGGCTGGCGGTGGTGATGAGGGTGGTACGCGTAAACTCATCGACCTGCAAAACAAGTTGCTACCATTAACTACCTATGGCCAAAAGGTGCAGGCCCAATCTCAAGAGATCGAGGCCGTGGTCAAAGAATTGCAAGAACTTGGAGAGAACCTCACCCGAGAGAAATTATTGGAACTGGTGCTGGATGCCAAAGATAACGAAGTGCGCCTGGAGACCCTTGTGGGTGTCGCCCGCCAGGGCATGGATTACCAGTTCTTCCAACAACTCAGCGAAAAGATCGATGCAACTGAAGGTGATGAGAAGACAGACCTGGGCATGTTGCGCGAAAAATTACTCGACATGACCCGCCAGATCGACGAGGCATTGCAGGCACGTTTGCAAGTTGCCAAACGCAACCTGGATACTTTGCTCGACCAGCCTAACATTCCCGAAGTGGTCACGCAGAACCTGCCCGCCATTGATGACTATTTCCTGCAAGTGCTCAACCAGGAACTGGAAATGGCCCAACAGGCCGGTGACCAGGAAAAACTGGGCAAGTTGCAGCAGGTTGTCGAGACCCTCAACCAGGCCTCCGGTGGAGCTGAGTTACAGCTATTGGATGACCTGCTCAAAGCCGAAGATGAAGCCGCTCAGGACAAATTGCTGGAAGAGCGCAAAGATGAAATCAGCGACAAGTTCCTGGAGACCCTTACGGGCCTGATGGTGCAGATGCAGAATGGCGATGACCAGGAATTATCCGACAAGGTGCGGGCCATCTATCGCAAGGCTTTGAAGCTGTCCATGCAAACGGGGATGGCGGGGTAGGTTAGTAGATCGTAGAGAATTTGGAAGGGCGATGCACGTGCATCGCCCTTTTTCTATTTCAAATTTTTGTATATAGACTTGTGATCAGACTATTCCGCTATCCTAAACACTGAATCAAAAAAATCCCTACGAACTCAGATAGATCAGTGTGACCCAACCGCTTCCGGATGGTAGGGGGTTACTCTTCGGGTGATCCCCAAGAGCAGGCCAGTTCATTGAAACATATGTATGGAGCACCAATTTGGTTTCCAAGATTCTCCAACCCAGCTAAGAAATCCAAATTAACCGCTTCTTTATCAACATCAAATTGGATGGAAGTGATTTCCATGTCCAGCTTTGTTACTGTTTCTCTTAAGAATTTGAGAATTAGACCAGTTTCCTCATCAACCCATGCTAAGTAGGTTTCCCTGTCGTTTGTGTACCCAATGACTGAGACGTTGCGATCCAGGTATATTTGTCTACCAAACAGTGTATAAGTGTTGCGTGGACTCCCGTAAGCGAACCACTGTGGATAAACAAAGGATTCGATGGGAGAGAGAATTGCTGCCACAAATGGATGATGTCCTTCTTTCCAGGCGTCTAAACCAACATTTGCTACTTCATCCAAGTTGGTGGGCAAAGATGTAATCTGGTTAGTAATGTCATCTTGCTCCGTTTGATAATATCCGTCCAATTCTTCAACAACAACATATCTCACCTCTCCGTCTGTGATAAATAGATTTGGGAGGCCTAATCCAACTTTTGAACGAGTATCGATATAAGCAATATCTGGTTGCTTAATGAAGAAGTCAATAGAATAGGTATCTTTGGGGTTCCCAGAAGAATAAAACCAATTCAATTCTGCTGTACCTTTGACCGAATCCCAAAGGGTATGGCTGTTCAACATCCTAAGCAAAATGTACTTAACCTCTTCGCTTATCTGGTTTTCAGGTGTTGGGGTAGCCGGTACTTGTAATGATGTATCTACGGTCTGGTTAGTTTGTGTAGATAAAATTGTAGTTGGAGTTTCTGTGTTGGGAATGATGGTGGGAGTAGCTACAGTTGGTAATGACTTGCAGGCTGTGAGGCTGACAAAAATTAGCCCAAAAAAGATTTTAAGTATCCGTTTTAGATTGAGCATCAGGTATTTCGCCATATTTCTTCAAGAGTAAATCGTAGCTCATAAGCCATTTCTGCGCGTTGTTGTTCAGAAACCAGTTCCCTATTTGAGGATAGAAAATCATCGTTCTCGTAGCGTGGTGTGACATGAACGTGATAATGCCATACGTCCTGTCCCCCGGCAGATTCATTGTTTTGGCGAATCGAGATTCCATCACAATCCCAAATCTGCTTGATAGAAAGTACCACAGCTTTGGTCAATTTGACGATGTCAGTCGCCAATTCAAGCGGCAAAGTATAAATGTTCTCTATGTGCGTAATGGGAATAACCAGAGTGTTCCCCAGGTTATTTGAGTATTGATGAGCACTTATGACTGCGGCTACTACATTATTGTGAAAAACAATATCTGGATATAAGTTGTGTGGCTGGTCATTATGGATGCTCTCGAAAAGTGAGCAAAAAGGACATTTGTAGGTAGCTGGAGAGTGGGAAAAGTTACTCAAGTGATTGCTTGAAGACCGCATCCCCAAAACTCCCCACAAACTCCGGTAGATCGGTGTGGCCCAACTGCTGACGGATGGCGTGGGCCTCGCCGGTGTGGAACCAGTAATGGTACAGGGTGCGCTGTATTTGGGTGCCGACGCTCTCGCCCAGGGTCTTGCCGCGGAATTCGAAATGGGTCAGCATAACCTCGCTGGTGAGGGTGTCCAGGTAAACGTCAGCGGCCTGGGTGACGGTGCGCCAAGTGTCCCACATCTCGTCCAGCGGCGGGGTGCTGGCCGGTTTGCCTGTGCCCACCAGATCGTTGAGATCAGGCACTAGGTTTTCGCCGGTTGCCATGCGCACCCAGTAAAAATGTTCCTGATTAGCCAGGTGTCCCACGATCCAACTGATGCTGTTCATGGGGCCAATGCGCACCACGGCGTCTTCTGCTGAAACGTCTGCCAGGCAGCGTTGCAGTTCGCTGCGGGCAAAACGGAGTTGGGTAACTAATGGGTGCGGCATGGTCAAATGCTGGATATTAGGCTTTGGCGGGCGAAGCATGCTTCGCCCCTAAATTCAGGCCCCTTGCTCTTCTTCTTCGGGCAGGTTGTCTAAGCGCAGGCCGTGGCCGCGCACGGTCACCACGTATTCGTGGCTGTCGTCGATCTCGCTCAAACGATCACGCAGGCGGCGCACCAATGCGTCCAGCGCCTGGTTAGAAACGGTGTAGGCTTCTTCTTCTCCCCAGATAGCGCGTATCAATTCCTCACGCGTCACCACGCGTCCGCCGCGGCGGTGAAGTAATTCCAACATGGTGAATTGCGCTACAGATAATGGTGGGGAGATCTCCTCGTCGTTGATGTAGACACGCCGGGCGCGTGTATCCATGCGCAGCGGGCCTTGTAGGTTGGCTTCAAAGGGGGAGAGCAGGTCGGTGCTTTCCAATGGCAGGGTGGCATCGGAACTCAGGAAGGTGAACTTCTGTGCCAGGGCGATCTGCACCACATCCCCATCCTGGAGCAGGGTAGTTTGGTTAATCCGCTGTCCATTGACGTGGGTGCCGTTCTTGCTGCCGAGGTCTTCGACGTATACCCCATCGGGTTTGTAGGTAAAGCGGGCGTGTTCGCGTGAAACCTGGCGGTCGGCTACCACGATCTCGCAATTGGCATCGCGGCCAGCGGTGATCGTACTGCCAATCGTCCAGCGCTGTTCATCCAGCGGGCCAGTTTCCCCGATCAATATAGGCTGCTCTTCAGCCCTATGCCCCATGTGTCTCTCCACGCACGGTATAATACCATCAGTTGTAGTTCGTACATTCTATAACCCAAAACCACACGCCAGGTTTTGATTTTGCTACAACGACTTGTTGGTGCAATTGGAGAAGAAAGCTCATGCCACTTAAAGCGGGCGACGTCCTTCGCGACCGCTATGTGATCCAACGCTTCATCAGCCAGGGGGGTATGGGCAGCATTTATCTGGCCGACGACCTGCGCCTTGAGGGCCGCCAGTGTGCTGTCAAAGAAGTGCGTTTGGATCAATCCCTTTCGGATAAGACCCTCAACCAGACTCGCGAACAGTTCCAGCGCGAGGCCAATGTTTTAGCGCGCCTCGACCATCCTAACCTTCCCAAAGTCTCTGACTTTTTCTCGGATGAGCATGTCGATTACCTGGTCATGGATTACGTGCCGGGTGATGACTTGCGTACGATGATGCACGCCGCTCGCCGCAACAATGAGTTCCTGGCGGAACGCGAGGTGCTGGGCTGGGCCGGGCAATTGGCGGATGCCCTCATGTATTTGCACCAACAAGACCCGCCCATCCTGCATCGTGACATCAAACCCAGCAACCTCAAGCTGACCCCCAATGGTGTGCTCAAACTGGTTGATTTTGGGCTGGTCAAGATCCTGGCAGCGGAAGATGCCACCATCACCATCATTCAGGGCCGCGGCACGGCTTTATATACGCCACTTGAACAGTATGGTGGTGATACTGGCCATACGGATGTGCGCAGTGATATCTATGCCTTTGCGGCCACCCTGTACCATTTGCTGACCAATACCAAACCCCTCGAAGCGCGTGAACGTTTCTTGCAGCCCGGCAGCCTGATCCCTATGCGCGATATCAACCCTGATCTCAGCCCGCGTACAGACCGTGCCATCCTCTGGTCCTTGAGCCTGCACCCCGAAGGCCGCCCCCAAAACATTCAACAATTTAAAGATGCCTTGCTAGGTAACTGGGAGCCAAAAACCAATGGCGGCTCACGCATCCCTATGCCCCCACCGACATTAGCCGATGTGCTGTCTTCTTCTACGGAGCGCACCATGATCTGGGTTTCGGCTGCCCTGGTATTGCTCAGCCTGATCGCCTCCCTGGCACAATAACTGGTCTAAATAGTCTTTTAGTCAGTTAGTCAAAATAGCCCCATTTGCGGGCGAACGGCTGGTCGCCCCTATATTTACTGAGTTTTATCTGTGGCTATTTTATACGAATTTATTCCTGGGAGTCTAACCATTGCCACAGCCAAGCCAGACCCCATCCGGCCAAAGCTCCCAGCCCCCCCACAACGGCGATGCCCCATAAGCCTGCCCCGCTCACTAAGCCAGCCGTCCCCGGTAAGTTGAAGCCCAAATATGTGCTGGCGATAAGCCCACCAATGAGCGCACTCAAGGCCCAACGTACACCCCACATGACCTGTCCACGTAACGCGCCCGTCTGATAGGCAAACAAAGCGATGAAAATGCTTATTGCCAGCACCAACAACCAATCCCCAAAGTTGCTGTTCTCGCGGGGTGGTTCCGGAGGTGGGTCTTCGTCCTGTCCCGCTGATTCGGGGACGGGTGTGGCTGTGGGCTCTTCGACGAGAGTTTCTGGTGTCTCCACCAGTTGACTACCGTCGCCCGCAATCTCCAACTGCACTTCTTCCGATGAAGCAGGTGGGTCGCCACTGACGGCGCGCACGGCCAAAAGCCCGCTATTCTCGATCAGGAAAGTGGTCTGGGCGGTGCCGTTGGTGGTCGTCGAGATGATCTCGCGGCTGGTCAGGTTGCTTTCCAATCCGGTCGTGAAAATGAAACGTACCGGTGTGTTGTCCGGCACGCGGTTGCCATTGCTATCCAGTATCTCTGTAGTACGCAATGAGATCAAGTCACCGAGTTGTACTTCCGGTAGGGTAATCTCCTCTTCACCATCAGGTAGTGGCGTGGCGGTCGGTTCCTCAGGAAGTTGTTCATTAGGTTCTGCTTCCACCAACTGGATCTCTAGACCGATGATCTGCTCCGGGTTGGGCGAAGTCGCTTCGATCAATTCATAACCCAATTCGGAGATGGAAACAGGCGAAGCACCTGGAGCACCCAACTCGCGGTAAAGCAGGCGCGCGGCCACATCTACAAACTCCGGACCTTTGCTGTACAGGCTGTAGTAGGCGGTTAACTTGGAAGCATCAGTCGCATCAAAATAATACGGCGCATTAAAGGCAAATACGATCACGTTCTTACCCTGCAAAAGGTCGGGGCGTTCATCTAGTAAACGACGCAAACCCAGGGAAGCTGGCCGGTTCGGGTTGGCATCCAATTGCGCGAACACGACCCATTCTGAGCGCCGGAACTCATTGGTTAACGGATTAATGTAAGCTCCAATATCCAGCAGGTCTACGATGTCTTGATACGTGTACGATGTGAGATTGACCCGCGAGGTGAGGTTACCTGCCCCGGGACCATACAGGCGCAAGACGGCCTGTTGCAGCGCATCAGGCTCAAGTACGAATTCTTCAGGACATTCGGTGCATTGCTGCACGGTATAGGTGTCGGAAACAAATACGATCTGTTCCAGTGAGGTGGGCGGGTTGGGTAAGGCCGTATCCAGGCTGATCGCATCCGGGCTGATCAACGAAACTGCCGAGCGCGCCACATCAAAACTGATGGAGTTGCCTGCATTGATGTTTGCCAGGTCACCCTGCCCGGTTACCACGGTTCCCAGTGTAAAAGAAGAATAGAGCTCAAATTTCAGGGTGAGGATACGCAACACCGATTCGTCCACACGCTGGGCGAAGGCCAGATCCTCATTATATTTTTGTGTGAAGAATTCTAGCGTTTGTACGATGCTGGCATAATTATCGACCTCTTCACTGCGTGAGAAGTCTCCAAGATTGAGGATGTCATTGCCTGCCAGGAAGGCATTACGTGCGATATCCTCGGCGTTGAAGCTGATCCCGGAAGGATCAAAGAAACGCCGCACTGCGCGGCTGCCCAACTCATCGCTGATGATAACGCCCCCGCCCTCGCGCCATACCTGGAAAGGCTCCAGCGCCATGAGTTCGCCAAAGGCCTGCGGGTCAAAACTCACCGGGCGGGTAGTCTCGCGGATGTTGCCCTGAAAACCCTGGTAACGAATGTGCGAAAGCAATAGGGCGTCTACAGCAGCTTGTTCATTTGGAGCGTTGCCCGTCACGGCAAAAAACGGGGCTAATTCGATCTGAGTGAGCTGCACGAGAGATTTGCGAATAGTGGGCACTTCTTCTTCTGGTGGTCTGTCCGAGTTACCATGTCCGGGGAAATGCTTGCCGACAACCACGAGCTGGTCCTGGCTGCCCAGATGCAAGCCGGTCACAAAAGAGCGCCCCATACGGCCCACCCAGAAGGGATCACCGCCAAAGGTGCGCGTCCCCAAATCCCCGGGGCTTTCCGGGTTGGGCGCTTCCAGCACGTCCAATGAAGGCCCGATCAACAAATTGAAACCGAGGCTGGACAATTCCTGACCCATGACCTGGCCGACCTGTTCAGCTAAATCCGGTTCCCAGGTCGCGCCCAGGGCCATCTGGTTGGGCAAGGGCGTAAGCCCATTAAGGATCTGGTCATGAGGGTAGCCATCACCTTCCTGCGAAATACCAATGAAGAGCGGTACGAAAGTATTCGGAAGTAGTTCCCCGCTTTCTTCATCGACACGCTCCCCTTGTGAAATGTTCCATTCCACGCGTTGCAGCTCGCCGTTCATTTCCCAGGCGGCGTTAACCGTGCCGGGCGCAACTACAAAGTTGTCGTTCTCGGCTTTGAGCATCACACCACCCACGTGATGGTTGACGATCAGGTCATAGATCTGGCTTTCCTCAGAAAGATCGGTGCCGTCAAAATTGACCAGGAATAATTGCCCGACACGTTCTTCTGGGGAAAGACCTTCTAATAATTCTAAAGCGCGTGCCTCTGGCGTGTTGCCCTGCAGCTGTGGTGCTGCAGAGACGCCCAGGGGAACGAGTATCTGTATGGTTGCTAAGAAGAGCAAAAAGCTGCGGCGTAACATGGACTTCATGCAGACACCTCAGCGCGTACTTGTCGGGCCAGGGGTACATCGTCGGTAAAGATGCCGTCTATGCCCCAACTGAATAGGCGGCGCATGATCTCTGCATCGTTGATTGTATAGCTGTTCACGCGTTTGCCGCGGCGGTGAGCGCGGGTAATTAGTCGTTTGGTGACGTTCATGTATGGAGGTTGGATAACCTGGTGTGATAGAAAAAGTGCTATGATGTTACGCGCCAGCCAGCCACCGAAGCCATCGAGCGTAAGAAAAGCACACGGGACTTCAGGTATGGCGCGACGGGCACGGCTTAGTGTCAATGGGTGAAAAGATGAAAAGAATACGCTGCCAGTTAGTTTGTGACGTTTGACCAATGCAGCAACCTTTACCGCAAGATCATCACCTGCAGATGTGTAATTGGTCAGTTCAACATTGATGGGAATCTGGTCGCCGATAATGCCAAAGACCTCATCCAGTGTAGGGATGCGCTCACTGGCGAATTTGTCGTCAAACCAGCTTCCGGCATCCAATACTTTTAAGTCGCTAAGGCTTGTCTCGTTTACCTTGCCAGTGCCGTTGGTGGTGCGGTCCAAAGTGGCATCGTGGACCACAACCACTTCGCCGCTGGCGCACAGCTTGGCATCCAGTTCGATCGCGTCGGCCTGTTTTTCGATGGCCAGCTTAAAAGCGGATAGGGTGTTTTCAGGGGCGTGGGCGCTCGCGCCACGATGAGCGATGATGGCGGGCGTGTTGAGTTGGGCGAGCATAGTTAGAGGTCGACGAAATACGCCTCCGCAGCGCGGTCTAACAATTCGCGATCCATAGTGGCTTCCACGCTCAGGTAGCGCGAAATATCAAGGATTTGATCACAGAGGTCGCGCGGATGGTTTGCGCGCAGTTTGCGGTTGCGTTTGATGTACCATTCCTGGAGTAAGTAGGCCAGGCTTTGGTCGTTGTAGGGTATCTTTTTGCCTTCTGCCACGCGTTTGAAGATTTCACGGAAATCCTCGTAGCTGGGGTCGCCAATCTCGATCTTGTGGCGCAGGCGTCGTAGGAATGCTTCATCTACCAGGTCGCGCGGCGGCAGGTTGGTGGAAAAGATGACCAGCACGTCAAAAGGCATTTCTACCTTGCGGCCGGTGTGCAGTGTAAGGTAATCGATGCGGTTCTCCAGTGGCACGATCCAGCGGTTGAGCAGGTCGCGCGGGCGCACCTGTTGGCGTCCAAAGTCATCGATCAGCAGGATGCCGCCGTTAGCCTTGACCTGGAAGGGGGCTTCGTAGAATTTGTTGACATCATCAAAGACCAAGTCAAGGCCCTCCAGGGTCAACTCGCCACCGACCATAATAAAAGGTCGTTTGATCTTGACCCAGCGCGGGTCGCGGCGGCTGCCGGCGCGCAATGAGCCGGTGCCTTTGGGTGTTGCATCCTCGTCCTGCACGAGATCGTGGTTAACCGAGTCGAAAATGGTCACTACCTGTCCGGCAATATCAATGGCGAAAGGAATGTAGATGTTCTGTTCGCCCATCATGCCCAGGGCACGGGCGATTGAGGTTTTACCGTTTCCGGGAGGGCCGTACATGAAAATGGACGCCCCGGAATTAACTGCCGGGCCGATCTGGTTAAAGGTTTTCTCAGCAAGGATCAGGTCATTGAGGGTTTGGCGCATGATGCGGCTCGTGACGATGTTGCTCTTGCGGCTTTGGCGGATGACGGCTTCATAGTACGAGTCCAGGGGCACGGGGGCCGGACCGGCATACTGACTGCGGTCCAGGGCTTCACGGGCACGCGCAATTCCAGCTACGGTGATTGCATATAGATAGGCACCCTCACCCAGACCCATCTGGGAAGATTTGACCTCAACGAACTTCTCGCGTTTCAGGGCTTCAAGAATGTGTTCGACCACGCCTGCAAAGGGTAGTGCGATCGATTCTGACATTTCAAAACCACTCATGTAGCCTTGAAAATAGAGAATCTTTAAAGCCAGGTCTTGCAACCAGAGTTGCGACAGGCCGGTATCTTCAATGCGTGTGATCGGCGGCGGTGTAAAACCGATACCAGGTTGTGTCTTTCGCTTTTGGCGGGCAGGAACAACCGTCATAATAGTGCCTCAAACATGGATTTGTATTGTGTGCAAATGATTTAAGATTATAGCATGGGGCTACTATGCAAGCACCTAAAATGACTTATCGACGAGTAGTAGGTTCTTCTTATTCTCTAACCTGCTTTTCGAGCACAAAGCAGGCTATTAAAGTCGTCTCGACGTTTCGAATATTTGCAATATAATCTGAGACTATGAAATTAACTGTGATCATGCCCGTTTTTAATGAATTGGACACCATTCGTGAGATCGTTAAACGTGTACAGGCTGTTGATCGAGCCGACGAGATATTGATCGTAGATGATGGTTCTACAGATGGGACACGTGAGATCCTCAAAGAAATTGAGCAGCAGCCCAAGGTACGCGTAATTCTCCACGAGCGTAACAGCGGCAAGGGGGCGGCTGTACGCACTGGCATTCAGGCTGCCGAAGGTGATGTCATGTTGATCCAGGATGCTGACTTGGAATATGACCCCCGTGATTATCCGGGTCTGCTAAAACCCATCGAAGAAGGCATTGCTGATGTGGTGTATGGGTCACGTTTCCTGGGCGGGCCGCGGCGTCCGATCCTTTTCTGGAACATGGTTGCGAACCGCTTGCTGACCCTGATGACCAATATCCTCTACAACAATATCCTCACCGATATGGAGACAGGTTATAAGGTCTTTAAGCGTGAGGTCGTGCAGGATATGAATATAAAGTCCAGACGTTTTGATTTTGAGCCGGAGTTCACCGCCAAACTCGCCAAGCGCAAGGTACGCATTTACGAAGTGCCCATTTCCTTTAACCCACGCGAGTATGGCGAAGGCAAAAAGATCGGTATTAGTGACGCTTTTGAAGCTGTGTGGGCCTTATTGAAATATCGGTTTGTGGATTAGAAACAAGTAATCAGGGATCAGTAATCCGGAATCAGGAGAAGGGATTTCCCAAATGTTTCCTTGTTCCTCGTTGCTGTTTCCTGTTTCCTGCATCATTCACTGGCTTTTAAATCCTGAATATTCAATTGTAACTGCCGTTTCCCCCTGAAATCATTGCGTTCAAAAGCATAGAGTACGTCCAGGTGGGAGGGCATATGCTCGACCCAGTGGCCCTGGCGAAAAGCGATGGCGTCGTGGCTTATCGTGCCGTCTGTAAGAGTCAGTTTAAGGTGTGTGCTTTCTTTGCCGACGGCGCGGCTGCCCTGCACTTGGACATTGCGGGAGACGAAACGCGGAGCGGGATTAGCATAGCCGGTGGGTTCCAGCATTTCGAGTTGGTCCAACAAACCAAAACTAAGTTCATCCAGCGCAACCTCTTTATCTGCATGCAGCACAGGCCGCAGGTCAACCGTCTCTAATTGGTCTTTGGCCAATGCTTCCAGACGCTCGATCAATGCAGTTGCATTTTCGTTTTTGGCGGTGAAGCCTGCCGCCGCAGCGTGCCCACCAAAATGGTCCAGCAGGTCTGCGCACTCTTGTAAGGCTTCTGTGATGTTGAACTCATTGATGCTGCGGCAGGAGGCGCGGGTGAATTCTTCCCCCTGCTCTGCAACGATGGCCGGACGGTAATATTGTTCCACCAGGCGGGAGGCGGTCAGCCCCACCACACCGGGGTTGAAATCTTTGTGGGCCGCGAAGAGCAGAAATTTATCCGGGTCTTCCGCTCCTGAAATCTCTTCAGCAATGCTTTGCATATCGCGGGTGATCTTCTGACGTTCACGGTTGTAGTTATCCAGTTTTTGGGCCAGGGAACCGGCCACAAAAACGTCATCGGAAAGCAGTAACTCCAGCGCATCCAAAGCAGTGTCCAGCCGCCCCGCGGCATTCAGCCGTGGCCCCAGCATGAAACCGATGTGCATGGCGGTCACGCTTTTGGGCTCCACCCCGGCGATACCCATCAGCGCCTGCAACCCCTGCCGTCTTGGTTGCCGCATGCGTTGCAGACCATGTCTTACCATGGCGCGGTTCTCGCCGGTGAGGGGCACCATGTCGGCCACCGTGCCCAGCGCAACCAGATCAAGTAATGCCCCGCGGTCGAAATCTGCATTGCGTTGTTTGATGACCCCGGAGGCCAGTTTGAAAGCCGTGCCTACCCCGGCCAGGTTCTTCTCCGGGTAAGTATCATCGGCTTGTTTGGGATTGATCAGGGCCGTGGCCCAGGGCAGTTTCGGACCGGGTGTGTGGTGGTCGCTGATGATCAGTTGCAGGCCTAACTCTTTAGCATGCTGGGCTTCTTCTAAAGCGCGGATGCCGCAGTCTACGGTGATGATCAGGTCAGCGTTTTCTTCCTTGAGCCTGGACAAGGCTTCTTTATTTAAGCCATAGCCTTCATCAAAGCGGTTGGGGATGTAGGCTTCCACGTCAGCCCCCAAAGCTTTGAGCGTTTGCACCATCAGCACGCTGGCCGTGACCCCATCGGTATCGTAATCGCCGTAGATCACGATGCGTTCACCTTTATCAATAGCATGGCTGATGCGTTCAGCAGCCTCTTGTACGCCTAGCATGTCAAATGCATCGTTGCCCTCCGGTACGGCAGCGTTCAAGAAATCTGTGGCGGCCTGATGGGTGGCGTATCCACGGTTGAACAGTAGTTGTCTCAGTAGTGGGGGAAATGCTTCCAGGTTTTTATCGGCTTCAGGGGTGATGCTGGCGGCGATCTGCCAGCGTTTTTCGAGTGACGACATGGCGGCAAGTATACCGTTTCTTAACTCGTGATTTCCCTTAATTTCCAACGGCGTTGACGCGCGTCCTAAACGCTGCTATCATCGCGCGGTGCAAAATCTGACCTCACAAAATGGCGCGCGCCCCAAGACATTCTGGGGGCGACTGCGCCTTTGGCTACGCCAAATGCTGCGCTGGTTGCGTCCAGGCTTGGGCGTCAAGCGTTGGTTATTTATGGTTTTGGCAGGCACGGCACTCTTGGGCGCGGGTGTTGCTGTGGTGGTACTGGACGTATACCGCACCTCACCAGACACCTGGTGGTTGCCGATCCTTAGTTGGATCTCTTTGCGTTTCCTGTCACGTCCACTGCGGGCCTTGATCTTCGGCGGTCTGGGGATCGGTTTGATCGGTGCCGGTATCTGGGGACTTAACCTTGCTTTGTTAGCACCCTTTGTGCGTAAAGACCGCCCTGTGGTTGACACACTCACCCAATACCGCCGTCGTGAACGTGGCCCGCGCATCGTGGTCATTGGTGGAGGACACGGCCAGTCAACACTCTTACGTGGCCTCAAAGAATACACGCGTAACCTGACGGCGGTAGTAACCGTTGCTGACGATGGCGGCTCTTCAGGGCGCCTGCGTGACAGCATGGGCATTCTGCCCCCAGGCGATATCCGTAATTGTTTAGCCGCCCTATCCAACGATGAGGCGCTCATCACTCAGCTATTTCAATATCGCTTTGCCAATGGCGGCGGCGAGTTGGAGGGCCATTCCTTCGGCAACCTCTTTATCAGTGCGCTCAGTGAGATCACCGGCAGCTTCGAGGAGGCTGTGGCTGAATCGGGCAAGGTGTTGTCCGTGTCCGGGCGCGTCCTGCCTTCTACCCTGCATGACGTACGCTTAGTAGCCGACCTGGCCATGCCTGGTTTCAGCGGCGAGTTCCGCGTCAAAGGCGAGAGTCGCATTCCTGAGATGACGGGTGAGGTCAAGCGCGTGTGGTTGGAGCCTGATAGTCCGCCTGCCTTCCCTGCCGTCATTAAGGCTATTCTGCGCGCCGACCTGATCGTCATGGGCCCAGGCAGCCTCTACACCAGCATTTTGCCCAATCTATTAGTGCCCGATCTCGCCGCCGCAGTACGTTCCAGCGCAGCTTTGAAGATCTACATTTGCAATGTTGCTACCCAACCAGGGGAGACAGACGATTATAATTGTGGTGACCACATCCGTGCTCTGGAAGCTCACGTGGGGGCCGGCTTCTTCGACATGGTGGTCAGCAACGAAGTTCATATGGGAACTTTGCCGGAAGGCAGCCAATGGGTCGTGGCAGAAGACGACCTTGAAGCACAGTACGCCCTTTACCGTTCTGACGTGGCTGACGAAGAAAGTGCCGGGCGCCACGATGCAACCAAGTTGACGGAAGTGTTGATCAACCTTTTGGAAGAGCGTACCGGGCCGTTAGTTATATAGAAGAAAGTAATTCGTAACCAGTAATTCGTAAACAGGTGGGTACAAAGTTGGTAAGAACCTGTTTTCAATACTGAAACTGAATACGCAATTTTATGTGCATTATGGAGGCACAAATGACAACACAAGTAGGTATCAATGGTTTTGGCCGCATCGGCCGCCAGATCATCAAGGCCATTAAGGAACGCCATGGCGACAGCCTGGAAGTAGTGGCGATCAATGATCTGTATCCCCCTGAGACGAACGCCCACCTTTTTAAGTACGATACCAATTATGGTATTTATGATGGCACGGTAGAAGTCAAAGACGGCAATTTGGTAATTGACGGCGACACTGTCAAAGTCTTCGCCGAACGCGACCCGGGTGATCTGCCCTGGAGCGACCTGGGTGTGGATGTGGTCATCGAGGCCACCGGCATCTTCCGCGATGCCACCAGTGACCCCGGTGCAGGCACCCACATCAGTAAGGGTGGCGCTAAGAAGGTTATCATCTCCGCTCCGGCGAAGAACGAAGACCTCACGGTTGTGCTGGGTGTCAATGATGACATGTATGATGCCAGCAAGCATCACATCATTTCCAACGCTTCCTGCACCACCAACTGTCTGGCCCCCGCGGCCAAGGTTGTGCACGACAACTTCACCATCGTCAAGGGCTTGATGACCACGATTCACTCGTATACCAATGGTCAGGCCATCCTCGACACGGCCCACAAAGACATGCGCCGCGCCCGCGCCGCCGCCGAGAACATCATCCCCACCACCACCGGCGCAGCCAAGGCTGTAGCCCTGGTCATCCCTGACCTCGAAGGTAAGGTGGATGGATACGCTCTGCGCGTCCCGACCCCCACGGTTTCCATCGTGGACTTCGTTGCCGAAGTCGAGAAGGGCACAACGACTGAAGAAGTAAACGCTGCGCTCAAAGCTGCTTCCGAAGGTCCCATGAAGGGTATCCTCGGTTTCAGTGCAGAACCACTCGTGTCCAGTGACTATATCGGTGATGCGCGCTCTTCGATCATTGACTCGGCCCTCACCAACGTCATGGGCGGCAATATGGTCAAGGTCGTTACCTGGTACGACAACGAATGGGGTTACACTTGCCGCACGGTTGATCTGGCGGCCAAAGTTGCTCAATCCCTGTAATATCCTTGTAGGGGCGTAGCTTGCTACGCCCCTTTTTCTTTTTTAAGGTTTACCCATGTTTAACAAACAAACGCTGGAAGATATTGACGTCAAAGATAAACGTGTCCTGGTACGCGTGGACTTTAACGTGCCCTTGAAGGATGGTGCCGTTGCCGACGACACCCGTATCCAGGCCGCCGTGCCCAGCATCCGCTATCTACTGGAAAAGGGCGCGGCGGTGATCCTGTGTTCCCACCTGGGACGCCCCGCCGGTGAGCCTGACCCGGTCTTTTCGCTCAAACCTGCCGCCGACCACCTTTCGACTTTGATCGATGCCCCCGTGAACTTTGCGGAAGATTGCGTCGGCCCCATCGCCGAACAGGCTGCGGAGGCCTTGCAAACCGGGCAGGTGCTGGTGTTGGAAAACACGCGTTTCCATGCCGGTGAAAAGAAGAATGACCCCGAAATGGCGCAACAATTGGCCGCCTTAGCGGATATATATGTTAACGACGCCTTTGGTTCCGCCCACCGGGCCCATGCTTCTACCGCCGGTGTTACCAAGCATTTGCCCGCCGTGGCCGGTTATCTACTCGAAAAAGAGATTCGTTATCTCGGCCAGGCCATCGCCGACCCCAAACGGCCCTTTGTGGTCATTTTGGGCGGTGCCAAGGTCAGTGACAAGATCGGTGTCATCGACAACTTGCTGGACAAGGCCGATAACATCCTCATCGGTGGGGGCATGGCCAACACCTTCTTTAGGGCGCAAGGCTATGCTATGGCCGACTCGCTGGTGGAAGAGGAATCTTTGGACACCGCCAAAGATTTGCTGGAGCAGGCTGGTGGCAAACTGAAATTGCCCGTTGACGTGGTCCTCGCCGATGAGTTTGCCGAGGATGCCGAACGTGAGATCACCCCTTTGGGTGATGTGCCGGATGGCTGGCGCATCCTCGACGTTGGCCCGGAAACAGTTGCTGCGTATAGTCAAATTGTGTCCGAGTCAGGCACGGTCGCGTGGAACGGCCCCATGGGCGTTTTCGAGATGGCTCCCTTTGCCGAAGGCACTTTTGCCCTGGCGCGTGCCCTGGCCGACAGTTCTGCCGATACCATCGTTGGCGGTGGTGACTCGGCCGCAGCCGTGAACCAATCCGGCCTGGCAGACAAGATCACCCATATTTCCACCGGTGGCGGCGCATCCCTGGAGATGTTGGAAGGCAAAACATTACCCGGATTAGCAGCTTTAAATGATAGGAATCAGGAATAAAGGAAACAGTTATCAGGGTTATAAGAAACTATGTTCCAATCCCTAATTACTAATAACTAATTCCTGATTACTGTCTTCACTTTACATTGCTGTAATCTGGCTTTGTTGTAGCATTTACGTGCAACCGCTATAATCAGAACTGAGTAAACAACGATGCCGTTCAAAGTTGGCGAAAACGTAGGAACCTACCGTGTGATGGAACAGCTTGGACAAGGTGGCATGGCCACTGTGTTCAAGGCTTATCACGCCGCGCTGGATCGCTACGTAGCCCTCAAGGTGCTGCATCCGGCTTTCCTGGGGGACGGCGATTTTATCGCCCGCTTCCAGCGCGAAGCGCGTGTGGTCGCTAAGCTTGACCACCCTAATATCGTCCCTGTATACGACTTTGCCGAGCACGATAAACATCCTTATCTCGTTATGAAATACGTGGAAGGGGAGACCCTCAAGGCGCGACTGCGCAATGGGCGCTTGAGCAATGCTGAGGCTGTAGAGATTGTCCGCGCCGTAGGCGCAGCCCTGACCTATGCCCATGCCAAGGGTATCTTGCATCGCGACATCAAACCCTCCAACGTCATCCTGGCTAACGACGGACAGGTGCACCTCACCGATTTTGGCTTAGCGCGCATTGCCGCGGCTGGCGAGTCGACTATCTCATCTGACGTCATGTTGGGCACGCCCCAGTACATTTCGCCCGAACAGGCCATGGGCAAGCGTGATCTGGATGATGGTACTGACATATATTCCTTTGGTGTGCTGGTCTATGAGCTGGTGGTTGGACGCACCCCCTTTAGCGCGGATACGCCCTTCTCGGTGGTGCACGACCACATTTACACACCTTTGCCCTTACCTACCTCGATCAACCCCGAAGTGGGTATGCAGGTCGAGCGTGTACTGCTCAAGACGCTGGCCAAAGAACGCGCCGACCGCTTTGAGAGCGTGGCTGACTTTGTCAATGCCTTTGAACGCGCTATGAAGGGCGAAGAGGTCGTGGCTGCTGATGCCATCCCCGAATCCACCATTACACGACGCATGCCTGATGAGGCTGCGGCCCCTGTCGTACCTCCCCTTGACCCTGATGCAGGTGCACCCAGCGTAAGTTCAGGTTCGAGTGCCTCTGCTGCCCCTGTTAAGAAACGACGTCGTTGGCGCTGGTGGTACCTCATCCCCATTGGCGCAGTTCTATGCGCTTGCGGGTTCTTTGGGTTGGTCGTCTTGGGTGGCTTGTCGGAAGAGAACCAACCGGAGCAAGTCGAACCCACGCGCCCTCCGGTTGTGGATGCTCCACCAGACGATCGCCCTGATAACCCTCCTCCTGACGGTGAGCCGCAGGATATCCTCGAAGACCAGTTCTACCAGGAGCAGCTGGACGATGCGCTTGCCAACCTGGAAGAGAACCCGGAGGACCCCGGCGCTTACCTGTGGGCCGCGGTGGCCTTTATTGACGTAGGGGATGAGCAAAGCGCCACTGAGATCTTTGAGCAGGGTGCTGTCCTCTTTGGTGAAGACCCCGGCTATTTCTTTGGTGCAGGTGACCTGTTACTCGACCGCTATTATGGTATCCCCGCTTTGGAAATGTACGGGCGCGGGGTCGAATCTTCCGGTGGTGACCGTTTGCCACCCGAACTGCGCGATCGCATCCAGCAGGCCTTGTATTTTGCGGCTGAGGACGACAATGCCCCGGCTTTCTTTGAGAACCTCGATTTGCAGCCAGGGCCTGAGCAACCCGTTCCCGCGAATATGCTAGACGCTATTGCGGCGCGTGTCACTTTGTATTTCGACACTCCGGAAGCGGCTAACGCAGAGATCGATGAGGTTCTGCAGCGCGATGGCAATTTGCCGGTGGCCCGTTTGGTCAAGGCTGAGATTTTGTTGAACCTGGGAGCCATCGGTGAGGCTGAGGAAATCTTACAGCGCTTGTTGGGCGGGCCCAGTATGCAATCCTGGATCCGTTCGGAAGCGGAATTCTTTTTAAGTATTTTGGATCAATATTAGAGGAGCTATGCGTACACCATTAGTTGCAGGAAACTGGAAGTTGAATAAAACCGTCAAAGAGGCCGGAGAGTTGATTACGGCTTTGTTGCCGGGTTTGAAAGCCATCAATGGCGTAGAGAAACTGGTTTGCCCCCCTTTCACAGCCTTGATGGCTGTCGGTGCCATGCTGGAAGATCAGGGCGTTGCCCTGGGCGCCCAGAACTTGTACTGGGAAGAGAGCGGTGCCTATACAGGTGAGATCTCCCCGGCTATGGTGGCTGAACTGTGCCAGTATGTCATCATCGGCCACTCGGAACGGCGTGCCTACTTTGGTGAAACCGATGAAAGCGTTAACCGCCGCGTGCAGGCCGCCCTGACTCATGGATTGCGTCCCGTAGTATGTGTTGGCGAAACTCTGGAAGAGAATGAAGCCGGACGCGCAGCCGAAGTGGTTTCACGGCAGGTGAAGGACGGCCTTGCAGGAGTCACACTGCGTAGTGCCGATGATCTGGTTGTGGCCTATGAACCGGTGTGGGCGATTGGCACGGGCAAGGCAGCCACGTCTGCCGATGCCGTCACCATTCACCGCAACGTCGTGCGCCCTACGCTGGCCGGATTATTTGGGGAAGACGTTGCCCAGGGCATCCGCATTTTGTACGGTGGGTCTGTCAAACCGGGCAATGCTGCCGAATATTTCGGTGAAGAAGAGATCGATGGTGCGTTGGTAGGTGGGGCCAGCCTAAAGGCCGAAGATTTTGTAGCCATCGCACAGGCGGCAGCTTAATTCACTTAGTATTTTATGCTCAACAATTTTGATGGGCTGATATGGGTGCTGTTGACACTGACAGCACTCTTATTTTTGCAACGTCGCCTGCACCGCGAGACCCAGGTTGTGTTCCTTATCCTCACACGGCGCGGTGAGATCGCCATGATCCTGTTCTCACTGGTCTTTTTCCCCGGTGTCGTGCTGCATGAGGCCAGCCATTACATCATGGCCAAGTTGTTGGGTGTACCCACCGGGCGTATTTCAATATTGCCGCGCGATAAAGGTGATGGCCGTTTGCAATTGGGCTTTGTAGAAACTGGCCAGACCGACATTATCCGCGACTCTCTGATCGGCGCGGCACCTTTCATCTTTGGAGCTTTGTTCGTAGCTTATGCCGCTCACTTTCAATTGGGGCTCACTGCTGTGTGGGAACCCTTGGTAGTGGGGAACAACCCGGCTTTTTATGAAACCTTGGCAGCTTTGCCTGGCCGATCCGATTTCTGGCTGTGGGTCTATCTGACGGTAGCTGTGAGCAGCACCATGCTGCCCTCGGCCTCAGACCGGCGCGCTTGGCTGCCCTTATTTGCTTCTCTTGGGGCTTTGCTTTTGCTGGCCTTACTGGTTGGCGCAGGTAGCTGGATGCTCTCCAATCTGGCCCCTGCCTTCAATAGCGCCATGCGTGCTCTCGCTTTGGTGTTGGGGGTGGGGGTCTTGTTGCATCTTCTGGTTCTACCGCCCCTTTGGCTTGTGCGCCGCGCCTTGAGCAACTTGACCGGTTTACAGCCCGCCTGACCAAAAACTTATCCTCTATCCCAGTTTTGACGAAATAGCCTAAGTCCATTACAATTGTTTCTATCATTAAAAATATTTTTAATGATAGAGGATGTTTTAATGACTGACCAGTTCCAACCCGAAGCGCGCATCGTCATCTCTGACCTGGAGACTCTCAAGGTACTCTCGGACCCCCTGCGCATGCAGATCTTGGAGTTATTGACCAAGGAGCCTGGGACTGTCAAGCAAGTGGCGGAAAAGATGGGCCTATCACCCCACAAGCTGTACTACCACGTCAAAATGTTGGAAAAGCATGACCTGTTACGCGTGGTAGAGACGCGTGTGGTTTCAGGCATCATCGAAAAGCACTTCCAGGTCACGGCTAAGGAATTTGAGGTCGATCACGACCTGCTGACCTTTACTACAGATGAAGGCAAAGAGAATATCCACGCGCTGGTCAAAACTGTCCTGGACAGCACCCGCGATGATCTCTTACGCAGCCTTGACGCCCGCGCCGTTCAATTGGAACAAGGCGCAGAGCCTCATCCCCGCCACATGATGACCAAGCGTGAGACCAGCCGTATCCCGGATAGCAGGGCCAAGGAATTTAATGAACGCCTCTCAGAATTGATGCGCGAATTCGAAGAAGAAGACGACCCCGATCATGGTGATGCGCATCCCTATGCGCTGACCATCATCATGAACCCTAGCTTCTATTATCCTGATGCAAATGAAGGGCAAGCCGGCAATGACAGTAACTACGAGTAAACCCCGCGGCATGCGCACCTTCCTGACCATTTGGGTGGGGCAGGTCATTTCGGTATTGGGCTCCGGCCTGACCAATTTTGCTTTGGGGGTGTGGATTTTTCAGCAAACCGGCGAGGCTACCCCCTTTGCCCTAACGGTCTTGTTCGGCAACCTGCCGCAAGTCTTGCTCTCTCCGCTGGCAGGCGCGCTGATCGACCGCTGGAACCGCCGCCTTGTCTTGATCGTGGCTGATACCGGCAGCGCACTTACGACCTTCGGGGCTTTTCTACTTTTGCTCAATGGCGAATTACAAGTGTGGCACATTTTCATTATCGCTGCCGTTGGATCGGTCTTTCAGGGCTTCCAGGAACCGGCATATATGGCGTCAATTACGATGCTGGTGCCAAAAGAGCAGCTCGGCCGCGCTAGTGGCATGGTGCAAATGGGACAGGCGTTGACCAGTTTGATCTCCCCTTTGTTGGCCGGTTTCCTTTTCGTCGCTATCGGTTTGGAAGGCATCATCCTGGTTGATTTTGCGACCTTCTTCTTTGCCATTGGTGCCTTGTTATTTGTGCGCATCCCACAACCCAAATCGAGCGTGGAAAGCGCAGAAGGTGAAAAGCCCTCTGTTTGGCAGGATGCGGCTTATGGTTGGCGATACGTCCGTGAACGCCAGGGCCTGTTTGGCCTCTTGTGGTATTTCGCCATGGTCAACTTTTTCCTCAATTTTTCCAGTGTGCTGGCCCCACCCATGATTCTTTCCTTCGCCGATGCGGATGCTCTTGGCCTTGTGCAGGCCGCGGGCGGACTGGGTATGTTGTTGGGCAGCATCATCATGAGTGCCTGGGGTGGACCCAAACGTGCCATCCTGGGTGTGATCGGTTTCATTAGTTTGATTGGTGTGGGCTTTTTGATCATGGGTTTGCAAGCTTCGATTTTAGTGATCAGTGCTGGCATATTTATCGGCTTGTTTGCTATCCCCATTGCGGCAGGGACTTCTCAAGTGATCTTCCAGCGCAAGGTAGCCCCAGATGTGCAGGGGCGTGTGTTTGCCATCCGAGCGATGATCTCGCGCTCGATGATGCCCCTGGCCTTTTTGCTGGCCGGGCCTTTGGCTGATCGTGTATTCATCCCCATGCTTTCTCCCGGTGGCGGCCTGAGCGACAGCATCTTCGCGGCCCTTGTGGGGGTGGGAGCAGGCCGCGGAATTGGTTTGCTGTTCGTGTTTTCGGGTGCCTTCGTTGTGTTGGTCAGCATTTTAGCCTTTGCTAACCCACGCATTCGCAATGTGGAGAGTGAATTGCCTGATCTGCTTCCGGAAGATGAAGAAGAGTCAGATGCAGTAGAGGAGAACGTCAGTATAGACGCAACCCTCTTTCCATCGGAAAGTTGAAGAACCAAAAAATCAAAAACGGCCCATCCGGGCCGCTTTTGTTATGTGAAAGTGTATGTCTACGCCGTACCGAACTGTCGATCCCCGGCGTCGCCCAGACCGGGCACGATGTAGCCAATGTCGTTGAGATGGCTATCCAGCACACCCAGATAGATGGGCACGTCGGCATGATGCTTTTGCATTTCCTCAACCCCTTCAGGTGCACCCAGGATGCCCACGTACTTGATACGTGTGATGCCCCATTTCTTGACGATATCTATCGTGGCAACGGCGGAACCACCGGTTGCCAGCATAGGATCCAACACAAAAACCATCGAAACAGTGGGTTCGGAGGGTAGCTTATTGTAATACTGCACGGGCTGCAAAGTCTCCTCATCACGGTACAACCCAATGTGCCACACCTGTGCGGCGGGCATCAATCCCCATACCCCCTCGACCATGCCAAGCCCAGCCCGCAGGATCGGCACCAGGCCAACAGCATCTTCAAGTGTATGTCCGGCTGCTTCACCCATAGGGCTCATAACCGTTTTTGCTTTGGTCTTAAGGTCTTGGGTGGCTTCGTAGGTCAATAGGGTGGAGATCTCACGGACCAGATTGCGGAACTGCAAATGGTCTGTTTTCTCATCTCGTAAAGCTGTGATCTTGTGTTTTACCAGGGGGTGTTCGGAAACAAACACGTTCGACATGCAAGCAACTCCTCATGTGGATTACTTCATTATAGCCCAGCGTCCGAGCCACCTATCTTAATATTTTGTCTAGACAGGCCTGACATTATGGTTTGAAGGTTTGCTGGCCGCCTTCATGTATAATGAAACACATGAGCGAATCTTCCGAACGCCTGGTGAGTCCTGAGCCAAAGCCCGATGACCGCCTTGACCTGGCCCTACGCCCGCAGCGCCTCGTTGATGCCATTGGTCAGGATAAGGTCAAGGAGAACCTGGCGATTCTTATTGAAGCGGCTACAAAGCGTAAAGAACCGCTGGATCACGTTTTGTTTTACGGCCCACCGGGCCTGGGCAAGACCACGCTGGCGCATATCCTCGCCAAAGAAATGGGTGTCAACATCAAAGTCACTTCCGGCCCGGCCATCGAGCGCCAGGGTGACCTGGCAGCTATCCTGACCAACTTTCGGGAAGGGGACGTCTTTTTTATCGATGAGATTCACCGCCTGGGCCGTGCCGTGGAAGAGTTCCTCTATCCGGCCATGGAAGATTTTGTCATGGACGTGGTTACCGGCAAAGGCCCTTCAGCGCGTTCTATCCGCCTCAAGCTGCCGCGCTTCACCGTCATCGGTGCCACCACCCGTTTGGCCCTTGTCACCGCTCCTTTGCGCGCCCGTTTTGGTGCTACCTTTCGCCTCGATTTCTACGATTTAAAAGCCACACATACTATCGTTGAACGCGCCGCTGAGAAGCTAGATGTGGGTGCCGAACAGGATGGCATTGAAGCCATTGCCCAGCGAGCCCGTGGCACACCACGTGTTGCCCTGCGCTTGTTGCGCCGCGTGCGCGATTATGCACAGGTGCGTGCTGAAGGCATTATTACCAAACCTGTGGCTGAGGAAGCCCTAGACTTGCTGGATGTGGATATCCTCGGTCTGGATGACATGGACCGGCGTGTGCTGCGTACTGTCATTGAAAAATATAATGGTGGTCCGGTCGGCCTTAATACCATCGCCGCTTCCATTAGCGAAGAATCGGACACGATCATGGATGTGGTTGAACCTTATCTCATGCAGCTCGGTTTCCTGGAGCGCACTTCGCAGGGGCGCACCGCTACCCAACGTGCTTATGAACACCTTGACCTGCCCTATTCACCTAAGGATCAGGGACGTCTCTTCTAATGGATCTGCAGGCTATTGCTCGTTTTATGATGATTGCTGGTGTGCTTGTTTTTGTGGTCGGCGCGGCATTATTCGTTTTGGGCCGCTTCGATCTCCCTCTGGGCCGTTTGCCGGGTGACATCCGCATTGAAGGGGAGAACACACGGTTTTATTTCCCCATTGCTACCTCCATCATACTCTCGATATTGTTGACCATTGGCCTCAATATCTTCCTGCGTTTCTTCAACAAATAACTGCTTTGCGCACCGACGACTTTAATTACCACCTCCCCCCCGAGCGCATTGCCCAAACACCGGTCGAGCCACGCCACGCCTCGCGTTTATTGGTGCTGAATCAGGACCAAGATGAACTCACCCATACTCATTTTGCCAACCTCGGCGACTACCTGAACCCCGGCGATCTACTGGTCGTTAACCAAACGCGTGTCATCCCCGCCCGCCTCTACGCAAAAAAAGTGCCCAGTGGGGGCCGTGTTGAACTTTTGTTGCTCAACCGTCGTGACGACTCCACATGGGAAGCTCTCATCGGCGGCAAACGTATGGTTGCTGGCAAAGCCTTCACTTTGGAAAATGGTATCAAGGGTGAGGTCATTGAGGAATTGGATGGCCCCCGTCGCCTTCTGCGTTTCGCCCAACCCATCGATGACAGCCTGGAGGAGCTTGGCGAAGCCCCTTTACCGCCTTATATCCACACACCCCTGAACGACGCCGAACGCTACCAGACCGTATATGCACGAGAAGCTGGTTCTGCCGCTGCCCCCACCGCTGGCTTGCATTTTACACCTGAGTTGATGAGCTCTTTGAAGGACAAAGGCGTGGGCTTTGCTGAGGTCACCTTACACGTAGGGTTGGACACCTTCGCCCCTGTGCATGAAGATGACCCGCGTGAACATGCTATTCATAGTGAGTGGTGCCAGCTAACGAAGGAAACGGCAGATAAGATCAATGCTGTTAAAGAGAACGGTGGGAGGGTTGTAGCGGTCGGTACCACCAGTGTGCGTGTTTTGGAAAGTGCAACCCGACAAACTCAAACTGGACAGAGCATCGCCCCCTATGAGGGAGCGACTTCCTTATATATTTTGCCGGGTTATGAGTTTAAGGTTGTGGATGCCATTATCACTAACTTTCACTTGCCGCGTTCCACGCTGTTGATGATGATCAGTGCTTTTGCTGGTCGTGACCGCATCTTGCATGCTTACGCAACGGCCATTGAGCAGGAGTATCGTTTCTATTCGTTTGGGGACGCGATGTTGATTTTGTGAACTCAGCGGGTAAGGCGTAGGTCACCTGTGGGGGTCTTTTCGCGTTTGCTTTGCCGTTCCCTTGCGATCACTTTGAGGAAAGCATTCACTACCTCGGGGTCGAACTGTGAACCAGCGTTGCGTGTAAGTTCCTCCACAGCTTCTTCGTGTGAGCGTGCTGCCCGGTAAACCCGGTCATCGGTAATAGCAATATATGCATCCACCACAGCAATGATGCGTGCCCCGATGGGAATAGTCTCCCCCTCCAAACCCTGCGGGTAGCCTGTACCATCGAATCTTTCCTGATGAGCGCGGATCAGTGGGGCCACGTGAGTTAGTTTGCTGATCGGCTCAATGATGGCCGCACCCATATCCGGATGCTTTTTAACAATGTCACACTCCACTCCCGTTAGTGGCCCGGGCTTATTGAGGATCTCATCGGGGATGCCGATCTTACCGATGTCGTGCAGCATGGCCCCCCAACGCACTGCTTCACACTCCTCCTGAGAGCATTCCAACTCCTCAGCCGTCGATTCTGCCCATATCGCCAGTCGTTGGCTATGGTCCTGGGTGTAGCTATCGCGTACGTCAATGGCATTGGCTAATGCAGACACGGTTTGCAGGTAACTCAGTTCCAGTTCCTGGTAAAGATTGGCATTCTGGATGACAATGCCTGCTTGCCTGGCAACCGACTCGATCAGGGCCAGATCCCGAAGCGTGAAGCGTTTGCTGGCTTTGGTGGTTATCAGGGCAAGGGAACCGATGATGACCTCGCCTTGTGGGATTGGAACTGCCAAAGTTGCATGTAAACTGGCCCTGTTGGCCTCTTCAACCGGCAGGTCAAGCTTAGAATAATCTTCAAGCAAAAGCGACTCTCCGGTGAGGAAGGCTTTCCAAAGTGCGCCGTGGCCTTGGGGCTGGGGTATGTCGGATAGGGGTTCGGGGAGATTGTGATAATAGAAATCCGTCAGGCTTTTTTCAGCAATGTCACCTATCGCAATAGCAGCTATGTCTGCACCCACTAATCCAGCGGTCAAAGCTCCGATGCTTTGCAGGATGCTTTGAAGATCAAGTGGGCCGCTGATGATGCGTGTGATTTCATTGACGTGCTGCTCCCGTGCTAGTGCTTCTGCCGTTTTTTCGAAGAGCCGCAGGCTGTTGATCGCAATCCCCAGTTGGCCTGCAAAGGTGCTTAGCAGGCGTTCATCCTCTTCGGTGAAGGCATTCAGTTGTTTACTCTCGGCGTTGATCACGCCATACAGTTCGCCCCCTACCAATAATGGCACACACAATTCGGAGCGTGTCTCGGGATCGTAGGAAATGTAATCTTTGTCCTCACGTACATCTGTTGTATTGCGTGCCGTAAGGTCTGCTGCCACAGCACCAACAATACCTTCCCCGATCGCCAAAGTATCTTGATTCAATTCATCGTTTAGGCCGTGATAGGACGGATGTGACTGTAGGCGCTTTGTCTTTGGATGGAGGCAAACGACGCCGAAATTATCTGAGTAAAGCGTTTTCCCCATGATGTGGGTGGCCTCTGCGATCAACCCGTCTTCATCAGTGGCTTGGTTAGCTGCTGATGCTACTGCATGTAAGACACCCAGCTCCAGTAGTTGACGGTCGCGCTCGGCAGTTGCACTTTTCCGCGTGCTAATGTCTTCCACGCTGCCTTCGTAATATATGGGGTTTCCATGCTTATCGCGGACCGCGATACCGCTCAAACTCACCCAGATGAAAGAGCCGTCGCGCTTTTTGATACGCTGTTCGTAAGCTGTGATGACATTCTCATTATTCACCCGGGCGCGGCTTTCCCGCATTTGCTGGCGGTCTTCAAATAACTCGGTAACACTCACCTGTAGCAATGCTTCCTGGCTGGGATAACCGAGCATATCTACTAATGCCTTGTTGGCTGCCATAAGCTGCCCGTCAACCCCCAGGCGGTATAGACCAACGGGAACACTATCAAACAAGCTTTGGTAGCGTTTTTCTGCTTCTTCCAGGGCCATCTGCTGTGCCTGTTTGTCCAGCACTCGTCGTACTACAACAGCCAGTCTCTCATACTGTGAGGGTGACTTGAGCAGGTAATCCTGAAGCCCGGCTTTCATGGCTTCCACAGCTACCTCTTCGGTGCCGGTCCCCGTGAACATGATCACCGGGCATTTTGGCTTGTGGGCCTTGATCTGCTTTACGACCTCGATCCCATTCGTCCAGCGGATCTCGTAGTCGGTGATAACGATGTCGTAGTTAAGGCTGGTGAGTGCCTCATCCAGTTCTCCCTGGCTTGTGATCTCCGCAATGTGTGGTTTGTCTAGCTCACGATTCAACCCGCGTATCACCAGGGCGCGATCATCAGGATCATCATCAATGATCAAGATACAGGGACGTACCTGCTCCTGGCTATCTGTCACGCTAACCTTCACAGAAGCGGTTTGCTTTTAAATACCCCTCTTTTAGTACCTGTTTTTTGGAGCAGCCAGCATAAGATCTATTGCTAATTTGTAGGATTGTATAGTCTTTTTTTGCCACTACGCCTCCGCCTTGGGCAGCTCCACCCAAAATATGCTGCCCTCTCCCTTTTTCGATTCAAATCCCACCTGCCCTTGCATGCGTTCCATGCCGCGATGCACGATAGCAAGACCAATACCTGTTCCGGGATAGTTCTCTATACCGTGCAGCCGCTCAAATATTTTGAAGATGCGCTCTCGATGCTCTTCCTGAATGCCAATGCCGTTGTCGGAAACTTCTAAGCGGACATTATTGCCATTTGACCGCGTTACTAAGCGAACTAGCGGCTTTGTGTCCACCTCTACGAATTTTATCGCATTGCTCAATAGATTAGTCACAACTTGCAGCATTGTAAGTGGATGTGCCAGCACTGCAAACTCATCTAACTTGATTTCAATTTCAGCCTGGCTATCTTCGATATTCTTTTCCAGATTTGTGTGAGCTTCCTGGACGATCTCTCGCAGATCGACTACTTGCAGGTGCATATCCGCCCGGCTCAAACGACTGTATTCCAAGAGATCTCCAATTAGTTCATCCATGCGGTGGGCCGCATTCAAGATGCGTTGGGTATATTCCTGACCTTCAGGGCCGAGTTGCTCGCCAAAATCCTCCAACAAAGCATTTGAAAAACCTTCAGTAGCGCGTAGCGGGGCGCGTAGATCATGCGCCATAGAATATGCAAAGGCTTCCATTTCGTTATAACTTTTTTCAAGTTCCTGAGTACGTTGCCACACGCGATCTTCTAATTCGGCAGCATGCATCTGAACCTGTTCGTAGAGCCGCGCGTTTTGAATTACTACTCCAATTTCGTCTGCCAATGCCTGCACCCATTTAAGATGCTCAAGGTTAAAGGTGTGGGCTTCATCACTGTCGAGTGAGATCAGCCCGATCGTTTCTCCGCGTGCTACGATAGGGACTCCCAACCAACTGCGGATATGTTTGCCCTTGGGGGTCTTAATCCAGTCGCCTTCTTCAAAGGTATCGGAAATGAAACGGGCTTTCCTGGTTCTCCGAATGTACTTGAGGATTGGGCTGGTCTTCAGGAGGTTAAGCAAGTCTTCGACTCGCCGCTCTTTGCTCTTGTGGCCACGAAAAGCCATCACCGCAGGAATTTCTTCTTCAAATATTAGGATAGATCCTGAAATAAAAGGCACCAGTTCCTCACATTGTTCCAGTACATTGTTCAGAATTTCCTTTAGAGATACTTCGGACGCGGCTGCTCGCACAACCTGCAAAAGACTATCAGTCCGTATTCGCGCCACACGTTCGGCATCATATAAGCGCGCATTTTCGATGGCAATGGCAGCTTGATCGCCCAGCAATTTGATCAGGCGCAACTCTTTTTGTTCAAAGCGCCTTGGCTTTAAATACTTTATATTCATCACACCCACCACACGGCTGCCGATTTTGAGGGGCATGCAAACCAGTGCACCTTCCCAGTGGTCGTGTTTAGGCCTGAAGTCGGGGTCATTCTGAACGTCGGGGATAATAGCTGCTTCCCCTTGCCGCGCTACCCTAATGGTTATACCATTCGGTCGTGGATCGGGAATTCCTGTAGGGATTACGCCATTTGGTTCAAGCGAGGTGCTCTTACTGATTTGCTGGTTTTCAAATAAGAAAATGCGGGCATGCTGTGCCGCCGGGTTCAGCGAGAGCGTGGCTTCCAATACTGCCATGAGCACAGCATCCAACTCTGCGCTACTGATCAGGCTGATGCTTGCTTGTCGAACAGCTTCCAGTTCGTTAGCGCGTTGTTCTGTTTCCTCGATCAATTGAGTTTGTTTCAAGGCTAACGCTAATTGGTTAGCAATTTCTTCTGCTATTTCGATATGCTGGTTTGTATAAGCGTCAGGTGTTTTGTCTGCAATATTTAGTGACCCGATAAGCCCGCCTTTTAGGGTGAGGGGCACCGACAATATGCTGTGGATTCCTGACCTGACCATCTCCGTCTGTAGCGCAGACTTACCTGGGTAGTTTGGCAGGTTTTTAATTAAATAGAAGCGTTCGTTGGCCAGTAGAGTTTCAATACTATTAAGTGAGGCAAGGGGGAGACGTCCACCGGTTGTGATGATCGATTTTTGGTCTCCCCCGGTAGCCTGGATGATGGCCTCCATATTTTCCCAGTCGATCAATAGAATGCTACTGCGCTGATGCGGTAACACGTCTTGGAGGTGCTCTAAGGCTGCTGCTGCTGTTGTTTCCAGCGAGCCCGCCGCCAGGATATCCTGCTCGATTTGTCTTAGGGTGTTCAAGCGGTTTGCGTAGTTTGTAAGTTCTTTTTGCGCAGTTTGGGATTTCTGGGCATCTGCCAGGCTGCGCAAGTGAAAGGTCAACAATATGAGCAAAGAGCCAGCAGTGACGGCTACAGCTGGATTCTCATCCAAAGAATTGCCTGGTAAAAAAGTGTTGAGGGCAAGCATCCCCACCAGATGCGAAAAAATCAACATAAGTGTGAAGCGCGAAGATAAGAACAACCGGCAAAACACCACGGCAACCAACAAATAATTTAGTACGTCACTATCGCGAGCGGCATCCCCTGGAAACGCGAAAGCAAAAATAGTTACAGAAATAAGCACTACAAATGCACGAACTGCAATTTTGTAGTGGCCCCACCTGTTTAGAAAGAATAAAAAGACCACCAATAAAAAATTGCTAAAAACGATTATCCGATTGTTGCCCTGGTAAAAAGTATCTTCAGAGAACAACAGGTCTTCAGCTATAACTGAGAACGAACCGATCAGGATTACAGCCAGGCTCAACCCAGCCAACCAGCGCGCTTGCAGACGATCTTTTTCAGGTGTTTTCGGGGATACCCAGGCCAAAAAATCCCACACTGCCCCCATTCTGGAATGCCTGGCCCTGGCGATGCGGTTTTTCAAACAGTCTCCTAAGCTGGCTGTTTGTTAACTGTAGGCAATGTTTACTATAGCCTATGGGCTATGAACGAATCTATGCCAAATTCGTGCAGATTCAATAGCAAGTGGAGGCATTAAAAGGGATTATCCCCTTTCTTGCTTGCAGTATAATCCTAAGCCCTTTCGGATTTAACTCCTGTATGGAGAGGAACTAAATGCGCATCGTTGATCTCATTGTTAAGAAACGTGATAAACAAGAACTCACCACCGAAGAAATTAATGCCTTCGTAGAAGCTTATACTATTGGTGAAGTGCCTGATTATCAGGCTTCCGCCTGGGCCATGGCGGTACTGCTCAACGGTATGACTTCCCGCGAAACCACTGACCTGACCCTGGCGATGGCCAACTCAGGCGATACGCTGGACCTTTCCGGCGTGGTTGAAATTGCTGTAGATAAACACTCCACTGGAGGGGTGGGCGACAAGACTACACTGGCCGTCGAACCCATTGTCGCATCGACCGGCCTGCCCGTTGGCAAGATGTCCGGGCGCGGTTTGGGTTTTAGCGGTGGCACGCTCGACAAGATGGAGTCCATCCCCGGTTACCGTACTGATCTCACTGAAGAAGAATTCCTTGCCCAACTCAAGGAAGTTGGCGTGGTGCTTACCGGCCAAACGGGCGAACTGGCCCCGGCTGATGGCAAACTCTATGGCCTGCGCGACGTAACCGGTACCGTACCCTCCATGCCGTTGATCGCCTCTTCCATTATGAGCAAGAAGATCGCCGCGGGTGCCCAACGCATTGTGCTGGATGTTAAGGTGGGCGTGGGTGCTTTTATGGAGACGCAGGAGGAGGCGCGTGAGTTGGCCGAGATCATGGTGGAGATCGGCCGGCTGGCCGGACGCCAGGCTGTGGCCCTCATCTCCGATATGAACCAGCCCTTGGGCATTGCTGTAGGTAATGCGCTTGAAGTGGTGGAGGCCATTGAGACGCTGCAAGGCGGCGGCCCATACGATTTCCGCGAGCACTCCCTTGAGGTTGCTACCCATCTTCTGGTTTTGGGCGGTAAAGCCGAAAATGAAGAAGCTGCCCGCCAGATGGCCGAAGAAACCATCAGCAGCGGGGCGGCTTGGGAGAAGTTCCGCCAATTAGTAGAAGTGCAAGGCGGGGATGTTTCATACATCGATGATCCGAGTAAGCTACCCAAAGCCAAATTGATTGAAACCGTCAAAGCAGAGCGCGGTGGTTATTTGGCAGAGATCAATGCCCGCGAAGTGGGCGAAACGGCTGTTACCCTGGGCGCTGGCCGCCAGAAGAAGGGCGATCCGGTTAACCATGCCGTGGGCATCATGATCCATCGTAATGTGGGTGACCAACTTGCAGCAGGCGACGACCTTTTCGAGATCCATGCCGGCGATGAGAAAACTTTGCAGGAAGCTAAGCAACGCGTCATGGCCGCGCATGTGTGGAGCGACGAAGCGGTTGAACCCCTCCCGCTCTTTTATGGGGTTGTGAAATAGTTTAGAGTTGACATAAATTAAAAAATAAAGGGACGGTTTTAAACCGGCCCTTTTTATGTTCTAATCAAGAAGAGTTTGTTACACAAACTCTTAAACTCAATTGCATAGCAATTGAGTCATCCTTCATAGCCCGCCATAAAGGCTACGCCTACAGTACCGGGGCCAGTATGGGTGCCCACGGAAGGACTGACTTCGGCGATGATAGTTTCTACGGGGTTGACTTTGGCAGCTACCATGTCGAGGACTTTCTGGGCATCGTCTGCGGCATTGGCATGCAGCACAGCCAGATAGACGGGGCTGCGCCCGCCGATGCGTTCTTCAGTCAACTCAACCAGGCGATTGTAAGCTTTTTTGGTGGTGCGCTGGCGTTCCAGGGCTTCGATGGCGCCGTCCTGCACCTCGAGGATGGGTTTGAGGTTTAGGGCTGTACCGATGAAACGTTGTGCGCCGCCAATACGCCCGCCGCGGTGCAGGAACTCGAGGGTGTCGACTACCAGGATCAAGCCGGTGTGCTGGCAGGCTGCTTCGGCCACGGCTTTGACCTCGGCCATGGATTTGCCGGCTTCGGCAGCGCGGGCGGCCATGAGGATGGGCCAGCCGGAGCCCATGGAAGCGGATTTGGTGTTGACGATCTCGACGTTTATGTCAGCTTCTTTCAAAGCGATGGCCTGTTCCATAGAGCCAATGGTGCCGGATAGTTTGTCAGAAAGGTGGATGGCGAGGACGTCTTTGACGCCTTCACTGGCAAGTTGTTCCAGGACTTCTTTCGCTTCGCCGGGAGTGGCCTGAGAGGTGGTGGGCATTTCGGCGGCGGTAGAGAGGCGTTGGTAGAACTCGGTGGGTTGGATGTCGACGCGGTCTAATAGCTCTTCGCCGGACCAGATGACGACGGAATGGATCTCGCGGATGTCGTATTGTTTCATGACGTCGAGGGGGAGATTGGTGGTGCTGTCGATAACTATGGCAACTTTGGACATAGATGTGCTCCTCTGAGTGGATTTAATGATGTGATAATGGCTGGAAACAGTTGCTTAAACCCATTTTTTAAGAGTCAGTTACGGTTCGAGCCGGAGCCTCGACTCCGAGAATGGGTATGGAATAGATTTGCAGAGATTTGTTTAGTTACTCATTCTCTGTGTTCTCGTCTGCGTATTGACTCGGCTTGCCTTTGGAGTTTGGCAGCGCCAAACTCCCTAAGCTAAAGCGGAGCTTTAGCGTCAGGTTTATTGCCGGAATATCAGGTATGGGGGCGGGGGTAATGTGGGGCGGAAGATGTGGGGGTGCGCGACAATGAAAGCGCGAAAAAGGGGCTAATTAATGTATGCGTATGTATGCTTAATGTAGTTGACGCAATAGCTATGCTATTGCGTCAACCGCCCAAAGCGTCGTTGTCGGCGGGGTGGCAGATGATGCAGTTGTCTTTGTTGCCCACTTCGGCCTGTTTATAGTCGTCGAAGAATTCACTTTTGTGCTCTTCACAAACTTTGAAGACGACGGGCCAGCCCCTTTCTCTGATCTCGTTTGCGAGGTCGCGTTCGCTGAACATGGGTACACCTCTCTTCTAAGTGGCTTGCCGTGGGCTGGCTTGCCCCCTTGTTGTGATGTAGGCGTTGGTTTTCCGTAATTTGAGTATACTCAATTAATGTACTTAATGACGTAGATGCTGTGCATCTAGACGTAGTGCTGCGCAGCTACTTATGGAGTTTGCTATGCAAATTCCACTTATTTAATGTACTTTATGTAGGGTTAGGCACACATTTCGCAACGGTCGGAATATACTGCTTCCTCAAAAAGTAGAGTCACCCATAAGACGTTAAAACGACCTTAGGAGGTTAGCATCTCACCGGAAAAACCAGATGAAGTTAAACGCTTGACAGCGAAGAGACAGCAGGTGCTGGTGTTGGTCACCGGCGCGACCAATGGTATCGGGGCGGCCTCAGCGACAGCCCTCGCTAAGGCTGGGTACCAGGTCATAGTTCACGGCCGAAGCGATGCGCGATGTGCACTGGTGGTCGAGGCCATCCAGGCTCAGGGTGGTACTGCTCAAGCCGAACTCGCCGATTTTGCTTCGTTGGCCCAGGTACGCGATATGGCGGACCGGCTGGCTCCGCAGAACATTGACGTCGTGGTGAACAACGCAGGCGTCTGGATGAACGAAGCCTGGGAGACGGAAGACGGGTTTGAGACGACCTGGCAGGTCAATCACCTGGCTCCTTTCTTACTCACCCAACGCTTGCTGCCTGCGCTTCTCAAGCGCGCCGATGCTTGTGTGATCAACATCTCCTCGAGCGGGCATCGCTCGGGACGGATCCACTTCGACGACGTCAATCTGCAGCGCGGTTTTAGCGGCCTGCGCGCCTACTGCCAATCGAAGCTGGCCAATGTGCTCTTCACGCAGGAGCTGGCCCGACGCACTCAGGGCTCGTCTTTGATAACGCACGCGGTGGACCCAGGTGCTGTGCAAACGCAGCTCCTTGCCCAGACGGGTTTCAACGTGCCCGCGGCCAAACCCGCTGGGGAAACAGTGGGGAGGTGGTTGGCCGCCGTCTTGGGTCCCGAGGGTCGGGACAGCAGTGGCGACTACTTCGAGCCAGATGGAAGGCGCTCAGAACCCTCCACTAGCGACACCGAGCTCGCAGCCAGACTCTGGTCGCTGAGCGAGAGGCAGGTTGCAACGTAGATGAACCTCGTGCGTTCCGGCTGCGGCCGAACGCGCGTAGGGCTGGCTTGCCAACATGCTGTGATGTTGGCGTTGGTTTCTCTATATTCAGGATACAAGATACCTGAGGGTGTGTGTAGGCGATTTGTTAAATATGTGGACTACCTCCATTGACCCAACATAGGGACGCACAATTGTGCGTCCCTATGTTGGATGTTACCAAGTGAACTTGCCTCACTTCAGGCTGAATGAAGCACTCACTTCAGCTCTTACGGATACCTGACCCAAATTTACCGGGCCTGCTTCTGTCAGGGCGCCAGCTTCGCCCCCTGTCGGGGCAACATTTTGCACGGTGTTTTGTGTCCATAGATCGCGGTTTTGGCCGTACCAACCGCCATTGAAATATGACCAGGTATTCTCGTTAATGGTCATTACACAACCCGCCTCGGACCCGGCAGCAGCAGCAATATCTTGTGCTTTTTCGCTGGCAGCTTCCACAGCCAGTTCACGCGCCTGGTCACGATACGTGCGCAGGTCGCTGAGATAAAACTCTACATTGACGACCTGGTTCGCCCCCGCGTTGAGAGCGGCGGTTATCATTTCGTTGACTTTACTGATGTCGCGTAGTGTGATTGCCACAACATTGTTGATGCGATACCCTGAAATTACCAATGAAGAATAATTCTCGTAAATAGGGTTGATCAAATACCAGTCGGTGACGATATCTTTTTCTGCGATGCCCAGCTTTTTCGAGGCACTGATGACCTGGTTGATGGTTCTGCTATTAGCGGCTTCTACATTTTCAGGGGTGCTGCCGTTAGATTGCACACCCAACTGGATCAACACCCGGTCCGGCGTAACATTAACCACGGCTGTGCCGCTGACCTGAATGGAGCGGCCCGTATCGCAGGCCAGCTCGGTCTCTGCTGTTGGGGTTGGCGTTGAAGATGCAGCCTCGGCGACTAAGCCGGGGATGCCTATGATTACCAGCATCAAGAAAACGACCAGGGCGGCATGGAAGCGCGTTAATTTTTGTTTCATGAGGATCTCCTGTAGGCGAATGATGATTTTCGCCTCAGGATATTTCCCCAACCGGGCAGCAGTGTGTCAGATTTCAGGCAGTTGAAGGGCAGTTATCGGCCACGGGCAAGCAGAAGGTAATTGTCGTGCCCCTGCCTTCCACACTCTCAGCGATGACGCGCCCCTTATGGGCTGAGATCAAAGACTGCACAATCGATAAGCCCAGTCCTGATTCCCCCAGGTTGCGGTTACGGGATGTGTCAACACGATAAAAACGCTCAAAAATGAGCGGCAATTGCTGCGCAGGGATGCCTGGTCCTTGATCGCTGATCGTGCAAAGGACCTCGTCCCCATCTCTCCGGACATCTACAGAGACCGTGGAACCATCTGGGGCGAAGCGGATGGCGTTGTCGAGCACATTATCCAGCACCTGCGTTAAGCGATCTGCATCCCCCAGGACTTTGGCCTGTTTCTCAGCTTTGACATTTATTTTTACCCGGCGGGGTGCCGCCAATGCTGACAGACTGTCACAGCGGGCGCGTACCAGTTTTCCCAGGTCTATACTTTCAAGTTCCAGATTCAGAGCGCCGGCATCAGCGCGCGTCAAGATGAGTAGATCGTTGACCAGGCGTATCAGCCGGCTGGTTTCCCGCTGCATGGATGCCAGTAATGGGCCGCGGCCCTCAAGATCATCAAGGGCGCCATCCTCCAACGTTTCGATCGTGCCGTTGATCACGGTTAACGGTGTGCGCAACTCGTGTGTGACATCCGCAATGAAGGCGTTCTTGGCCTCGTCGGACTGACGCAGGTTGGCGGTCATCTCATTAAAGGCTTCGCCCAGGTTGTGCAGTTCGCGAATGCCACTGTTTGCAGGGACATGTTGCTCCAGGTCCCCCCCGGCCACAGAGCTGGCAGCTTGCACCAACCCCTCAAGTGGGCGGGCAATGCGCCTAGTCAGGAACACTCCGGCTATCCCGGCGAGTAAGACCGCAACCAGGCCTGCACCTGCCAATTGCAAAACGATCTCTGGGGGGAGACTAGCTGGTGGCAAGGGCGTGGCCAGATAAACGATGTTGCTGACATTGCCTTCCGCATCGAAGACGGCGGCGGCGGCATATAGGACGCGGCGATCATCGGCAGATGCCACTCTACGAACGGCGGTGGCCGGAGTCCCTTCAAGGGCCGACTGTATCTCAGGTCGTTGGAGCAAATCGTCGGGCGAGACGAATGCAGCGTTTTCAGCCAGGGGAACTTCTACTTGAAAGCCATTGCTTGTGAGAGGCAGGCCTAATAGGACAGCTCCTTGTTCCCCCAAGAGACGTGTGTGAATACCCGGCAAGGTGTTGGCTGTTTGCTGATAAAGTTCCTCGGAAGAGGGGGGGAGTGGTGCGCCTTGCACGGTGGAGGCGGTCAGTTGGGCCTGAGCCAGCAGGTTCTCGCGCTGGGTGTTCAGAAAAAGGGTCTCAACGGACTGCCAGGCCAGCACGCCAGCCAGGGCCATGCCAAGCAGCAGTACAGCAAAGATGGTCAGGGACAGGCGCAGTTGGATGGGGGTACGCATGGTTCAGGGAATGAAGCGATAACCGATGCCGCGCACGGTCTCAATGGCGTCGGCATTTACCGAGGCGGCACGTAGTTTGGCGCGTAGACGCTTGATGGCGCTATCCACGGCGCGGGTGTCCCCGGCAAAATCGTAACCCCAGGCCTGTTCGAGCAAGCGCTCGCGGGGTAAGACGCGCCCGGCATTGGATAGTAGATGATAGAGTAGGTCGAATTCCAGGCGGGTCAGATCGAGGGTGTGGCTGTTGGTGATCACGCTGCGTGCATCCACGTCCATTTGCAGGTCGCCGGGACCCTGCAACAAGTTTGAAGGCGGATTTTGTGTGTCGCTGGATTGGGTTCGCCGCAGTACGGCCTTGATGCGCGCCATCAGTTCGCGCACGCTAAATGGTTTGGTGATGTAGTCGTCGGCACCCAGCTCCAGGCCCACCACGCGGTCGATCTCTTCGCCGCGGGCGGTGATCATGATGATGGGGACGCCGCTGGTTTGGCGCAATTGGCGGCAGACGTCCAGGCCATCCACTTCGGGGATCATCAGATCGAGCAAGATCAGGTCTGGGGAGGTTTCATTTGCCAGGCGCAGGGCGGAGGGGCCATCGGCAGCCACCGATACCTCGTAATGGGCTTTGCGCAGGTTATATGCCAGCAAATCGGTTATGGCAGGTTCGTCGTCCACAACCAGGATCTTGTGTGTCATTGATGCCAGCATATCATGATTTTGTGGCAGAACGGTGTCACGGGTCAAATCTACGATTTGCCTTAAGAGTTTGCTCGTCCAACCGCAGGTTGGACTCCGGAGTTGGCTTTGCCAACTCCGCAACGTAAAAGTTACCTGTCAAAGCTCAGCTTTTGCTCAGCTGTTAATGTACTTAATGTAGGGTATGTAGGGTTAAGCACAGTTTTGGCTGGCGGGTTTTTGCCGGAATATAAGATGTGGGGGGTGAAGAGAAAGAGAGCGGCGTATGTGGCGGTACAGGCGGCGCGCAAGAGCCAAAAAGGGCGAATTAATGTACCCGTATGTACCCTTAATGTAGATTACAATCTTCTTATTCGATGTTTGAAGGAATCGGCTTTACCTGGAAATGACAACGTAATCCAACTTGCCGATAAGCTCGGCCTTGAGATTTGCGATCATTTAGGGTGGGAGAAACTCGTTGCGCACGATGGGTGACATATCAGCCTTTTATACTATCTAATCCAGCAATCCTGTTTCAAATGCAAACTTGCGACCTTCCTTCGACAAATCTGGACTTTCGCCTTTTTTATCAATTTGGCGAAACTCCGGTTAACAGTTATGCTGCCATCTCGCACCGTGTCCCCACTTCGCAACGGTCGCAATATACTGCTCCCTCAAAGAGTAGAGTCACCCATGAGACGATAAAATGACCTTAGGAGGTTAACATCTCACCGGAAAAACCAGATGAAGTTAAACGCTTGACAGTGAAGAGACAGCAGGCGCTGGTGTTGGTCACCGGCGCGACCAATGGCATCGGGGCGGCCTCAGCGACAGCCCTCGCTAAGGCTGGGTACCGGGTCATCGTTCATGGCCGGAGCGAAGCGCGATGTGCGCTGGTGGTCGAGGCCATCCAGGCTCAGGGTGGTACTGCTCGAGCCGAACTCGCCGATTGTGCTTCGTTGGCCCAGG
>JABFGG010000014.1 GCA_013112575.1 Chloroflexota bacterium
ATCACTCCCGGCCCCACAGTGCTCTGGGCTATCGTCCACCCGTCCCAGAGGCTTTTTTCCCACAATCCCCTATCCTTCAATCTATGAAAGTCTCATAATCAGTGGTACATATATTGGGTGCAGGTCAACATATCCGAATGTTTTAGAAGGTTTGCTAAACCAATCACTCAGCGAGCTGCCTTTTGAGGTTCTGAATTTTGGGGTTAGTGGATATTCAACCTATGATGAAGCCCTCGTGATTGAACACAAAGTATTACAGTGGCAACCGGATCTCATCATCGTCGGCTACGTACTAAATGACCCTGAGATCGATCCTGTCCAGCCTATTCACCAGCATTTCCAGGCTACAGAATGGTGGCAACACTCTAATATATTGCGCCTGGCATTTGAAGCCAAAAACGCTTGGGATATCGAACGCCTGGGAGATGGTAACTATATAAGGTATTTGCATGCTCCTGAAGAAAGGAAATGGAGCAGCGTATTAGACAGCTTCGAGAATATAGCCCGGCTGACAAATGAGCGCGAAATCCCTGTCCTGGTTGTGATCTTCCCGCGCTTATCCCTTGCGAAAACCTGGTCTGATTATCCATTCCGTGATTTGCATGCGCAGGTTGCATCAGCTGCAAACGAACAAGGTTTTTTTGTTATCGATCTCTATGATGAATATTCAAAGCATCCTTCGAGGGACCTGAGAGCTTCGAAGGATAATGCTCATCCAGGCTCTTTCGCCAATCAGTTAGCCGCACAAGAGATCTACAATTGGCTTTCGGATCACCCTGAAATGCTTTCTATTCCATAGAAACGTCAGAGGATTTCAACTGCACCGTCAAGGATAAATCAAATTTGGCTGAGAGCGAAGTAAAACCCTACAAACCAGAAAAACCATTCCGTTTGGTTCTTTTTTTCTTGCAGCTTTTGCTGGGCCTGTTTATCTTTTTTGCTGTGGTCGTAAGTTTTTCATTTGACTGGCGACAACTTCAAGGCATTCAGCTTTTCCCCTTATTTGCTGGCTTCCTGCTAACTATCATGATTGCATCCTCGATTGGACTACGCTGGCATCTGATTCTTATAAACCTGACTGGTCAGAAAATCCTGACTGTAAAACAAGCGACCATATATTTTCTAGTGGGTCGTTTGTTTGGTCTAGCAATCCCTAAGGATGTAAGTGACTTTGCTGGCCGGGCCTATTTGTTGGTAAAAGAGGATGGTGTTTCATTACAAAAGGCAGCATTTTCTGTTGTTCTCGATCGCTTCTGGGACGCATGGGTCGCTGGTATTCTAATAATTCCTGGCGTATTGGTTTTTTTATACAAAGTACCTCAGCAGCAAATTGTCCTACTCAATATATTTTTGATCCTGTTTGCCATTTTGTTACCGGCTCTGCTGCCGAACAAGGTGTTTCTTTGGTTTGGTTCATTATATGAGAAACTGCGATACCGGTTTGCAAAGGTGCCCATAGTTTCTCGTTTTCCTCTATTACTCACACTCCCTGAAGCTTCCGTTTCCATGCGGCTAAAAATAATCATCCTTAGTTTCATAAAGATTGCGGCTACAATGGGGAGAGCGTATGTTTTGTCTATTGCAATCGGTTTGCCTGTTCCGTTTAGTTTTTTTGTGATTGCCTCACCGATCGTCCAATTAAGTTTCTTGCTTGCCCTAACACCAGGAGGACTTGGTATAACGGATGCAACCTGGTCAGGGCTTCTCCTTACACAAGGGCTTTCCTCAGAACAGATCGCTGCCTATGTAGTTGTCCAACGCGTCTTCACTACGGTTTTTATTTTGATTTTAGGTAGCTGGTCTTTTTTAGTCATAAGAAGGAATTCTAAAGAGTGACAAAAGTTCTAACAATTGGTCTGGATGGGGTTCCCTTAGATTTATTGATCCCATGGGTTGAAGCTGGGAAATTACCCACAATTGCCCGCTTGATGGAGCAGGGTTCCTTTGGCAATGTTAATTCCACTACCCCACATACTTCCGGGCCTGCCTGGACATCTTTCATGACGGGCAAGAACCCTGGCAAAACAGGCATTTATGATTTCCTGCGTCGTCAAAAAGACAGCTACACTTTTTTACCCAACAATTCGCGGAGCCGCGCGGCTAAATCCCTGTGGTCGCTATTGAGCGAAGAAGATAAACGTGTGATTGTTATGAATGTCCCTTTGACCTATCCCGTAGAGCCTGTAAATGGTCTGGTGATTAGTGGTTGGATGACCCCTTATGGCAAAACGGATTTTACATACCCGCCTCATTTGCTGGAAGAGTTGGAAAAAGAAATTGGTTCGTATCATATCTATCCGATAGAAACCTTCTCAGAGAAACATCCAGAGAATTTTTTTTCTGCCAGTAAAAAGCTGTTATCCATGAGAACCAAAACAGCGCTGCATCTCATGGAAAAAGAAGATTGGGACTTCTTCATGACGGTCTTTTTTGATACGGATCGCATGTTACATCAGGTGTGGCACTACCTCGATGAGCATCATCCACTTTATGAAGATCACTGGAATGAGGATTTAGCCCAACCGGTAATTGAATATTTCCAGGCCATTGACCATAGTATTGCGCAGTTGGTCGAAAAGGCCGGAGAAGATACCAATGTCGTGATAATGTCAGATCATGGCATGGGGCATTGCCGCAACATGATCGTCTTGAATACATGGTTGTTGCAAAAAGGGTTCTTAAAACTTAAACGCAACCCGTTCACGCGGCTGAAACGCGTCCTTTTCAATTTGGGCTTCACTATTCGCAATGTACACCGCCTCGCCGATTCCCTTAATTTGGCGCGTCATGCCGAATACAAGATGATGTATTCGGCAGACCGCCTGTTAAAGAAAGTGTTTTTATCCTTCGATGATATTGATTGGTCGCGGTCCAAAGCCTATTCCTTTGGGCGCAGCAATGGACCCATATTCATAAATGTAAAAGGAAGGGAACCTGAGGGAATAGTAGAACCCGGTGAAGAATACGAAGCGATTAGAAGAGAAATTGCATCTATGGCCGACCAATTGATTGATCCAGAAACAGGTGAAGTTCTAGTTGGTCAAATACTGTGGCCAGAGGATATTTATAGTGGGCCTTTTGCAGATGAGGCCCCTGACCTCATATTTGAACCTGCTAACCAGGGGGATAAATTCTATGGCTTATCAGATTTTGGTTCTAACAAAGTCATCCACCCCTTTTACCGTTATACAGGCATGCATCGCCAGCATGGCCTTTTTATCTTATGCGGTCCAGATTTTTCGGCAGGTGTTGATGTTAAAGGTGCACAGATCATCGATTTTGCTCCCACACTTCTGCATGCTATGGGTCTTCCTATACCGGATGACATGGATGGGAGACCCTGGCTAGAGGTTTTTCGCGGCAAGAAAAAAGAATCTGCTGTATGGGCTGAAACTTCGAGCGACGGACAATCGCGTAAAACAGAGGGATACTCACAAAGGGATGTTAGCGAAATTGAGGATCGTTTGCGCAAGATGGGCTATTTAGGATAGCTCATACTGGTGGAGCGACTTTCTTCTTCAATTGCTATCCTTTCCAACGAAGCTACTTGGATCAACCACAAGCAGTATCATGCAGGCGCCACGTTTTTGAACAATTCGAATGTGCAAAAGCGCCATTATTGACCTTTCAAACCCTCTAACGTCTGTTCCAATAAGCTGGAAAATATCCCGTAACCCTTTTCTTCACTGTCAAACTATCATGCATAAGATTCATGCCGATAGCTTTTTAGATCGCTGGCCATCCACAAGTTGAATGCTATAAACTGTGTGTCCGTTTCGAAAACTGTGGCGCTAATGCCTGAGTAGCAAAACGTCACTAGGGAAAATATTATTGGATAGAATGGGTGCTACAATAACTCATATCTTGTTGGCCAAATTAAGCATTCCTGCAACTTTTGTCTGTTTAAAACGTCTATATATAGCATGAGGCCTGTTACCAAAATCCTAAACCTTTTCCCTGTGTCGTTCTTATGAGAACTATCCTGGACATGATCTCCCAGGTGGTCAATAATTTTGGCATGTGGGTGCGCATCATTTTGGGAAGCCGCCACATGCTGCGCTTTCGCTCCATGACCAATGAGGAGCGCTTTACCAAGATATACGATGAGAATATGTGGGGGGACACAGAAAGTCTTTCCGGAACTCTATCTTCAATGGAAGGGGCTGCCCCCATTCGGGAACAGTTGCCTGCTTTTATTGAAGATCTCCAGGTAGGAACTTTCCTGGATGTACCTTGCGGTGACTTCAACTGGATGAACGATATGGACTTGCCGGTAAAGAAATATATCGGTGCCGATATTGTCAGGTCCATGATCGATGCCAACCGCCGCCAATATGCTAATGAGGATCGTGAGTTCATTTACCTGGATGTGATGAACGAGGCTTTGCCGCAAGCCGATCTCATCTTCTGCCGGGAGTGCTTCATCCACTTTTCCAATCAGGATATCCAACGCACCCTGAATAACTTCAGGCAAAGCGACGCCACATATTTGCTGACCACTACCCACCCCGAATTAAAAAAGAACGTAGATATCGAGACGGGGTTCTGGCGTCCCATCAATTTGCAGGCCGCCCCATTTCATCTGCCTCCCCCGCTGAAATTGTTGACTGAGTATGCCAATAGCAACGGCGTCCTGGGCAAAAGTATGGGCTTGTGGCATATCTCCGATCTGGGGATTGAACGCGATTAGGCCTGCGATGATAAACTTCAATTGGCTGTCAGGGTTAGCATTCTTCCTGGATTGAAGCTGCAGCCTAAAAGATGTTGAGGGAAGTTAATTTGGGTGCTTACATGTTGGGTGTTCGCCAGGCTATCCGAGGCGTATTTTGGGGAGTATTGCTTTTGCGGGAATAGATATGCTGATTGCATTAGCAAAAAACTTCCCGGAGGAAATTTCGTTTGAATTACTGTTCTTACCGATATATTTTTTGATAGCTGCTGTATTAGTATCTTTCCTCGCTTTGATTCCTGGGATACTTGGAGGAATTGCTGTTCAAAATCTTCTTACCCTAAGAAAAATGTTCGACCGGACTTCCAAAATATCAGGCACAGTGATAGGTGCGCTTGGCGGCGCATTAGCAGGCATTGCGATAAGCTCAACAGTTATATATTTAGACTACCAACTTGTCTCCTCTACTGGCCATGGTAGCGTTTCTGTGAATTTAATACGTTCAAAGTACGGAAGTCTTATCGCTACCATTGCTGGCGCATGGGCAGGAAACCAGATTGATCAGAAGTTAATCACTAAACCTATAGATAAATAGAAAACAAGTTATCTGTAGATACCCACATCTATCCCCCAACTGCTTCTACCTCGCCATCCGGCGTTTTCCAGGGAGCAGCATCGAAACCAAAGATAGCTGCTATGAATCCAACGCAGCTCAGTGCCAAACCGAATGGCGTCCAATCGATGGCTGGCAGAGGATTTAGACCGGCCAGGAATAATATATTTGCCCCCCAGGGAAATACAACTGCTGTTGCCAAAATAAGTGCTTGCCAGCGTGCCCGTCCCGAAAATCGGATGACGCCAGTTAGTATAAATATCGCGCCTATCAGTAACATAATGTACGAGTAAGCAGTATGTACCCAAAACCAGATGCCATATTCAGTGGCCAGGTATGTAATGCCCTGATCAGTTTGCACGCCAGTATCCCTCCAAAACCAGCCATGGAGTTCATTGCTCCCCATTAAGAGTATTGATACAGCAGGAATGATAAATAGTGTGCTTATCAAATATCGTGTCGAACGATGGCTTTGGTTCACGAAATGCATGGAGAAAAGGAACCAAAAGACCGGCACTGTGATAATTCCCACATAGGCTACCTTTGTCAACAAGATCTTATCAGTGAGACCCACAGAAAGAAAATTAAACGAGTAGGCCACCAGCCAGATAGTGGCAGAAGTCAGCATGGCTCGGAAAGTCCAGGGCCATTTACTTCTGTCCTGCTGCATCCATGTGAAGGCAGTCAGGAATATCATCACAAACCCTATCAGGATAGAGGCGGAGGCGAAGATTGTATTGGCGCTCATGATTTGCTCCCAGGCCACATGCCCCTTAATTTGCTCTATTTCAACTTAGATAATTCAAAATCAATTGTCTTGATCAAATTGATTGTTCGAGATCTTTTCACACGGATACCTCGCCATCCGGCGTTGTCCAGGGTAGGGAATCAAAGCCAAAGATGGCGATCATAAACCCGACACAACTAAGCGCACCTGCAAATGGCGTCCAATCGACGGCTGGCACAGGATTTAATCCGGACAGGAAGATCACATTGGCGATCCATGGGAAAGCAACTGCCAATGTCAGGATCAAGGCCTGCCAGCGTGCCCTTCCTGAATAGCGGAACACACCGGCCATCATGAACAGCGTGCCGGCCAGCAACAATACGTAAGAATAAGCTGTATGCACCCAGAACCACAGCCCGTATTCACTTGAAAGATAGGCAATGCCGTTGTCTGTGAGTAAGCTCGTCCTGGCCCAGATCAGTCGATGGGCTTCGTTTGTGGATGCTAACAAGGTCGTGATCACCGGGATGATCAGGGCAGAGAAGATCAGCGATCTCGTCAGCCGTTGTGATTGGTTCACGAAATAGAGTGAAAAAAAGAACCAAAAGACTGGCAAAGTAGAGATTCCCAGATACTGGATCTTGGCTAATAAGATCTTGTCAGACACACTTGAAGAAACAAAATCGAAAGCATAAGCCATCAGCCAGACCGTGGCTGATGTGAGCAAGGCCCTGAAGGACCACGGCCATGCTGTTCTATCTTGCTGGATCCATGTGAATCCAGTCAGGAAGACCATGACAAATCCTATGATAATAGCAGCCGAAGCTAAGATGGTTTCCTGGTTCATATAATGTTTTTCCCAAACAACAGGCAGAGATATTCAATAATTATATTCGGTTCATAGGCAACTGTCTATCAAAAGCATTTCACAAACCTGACAGGTGAACGCATTCCATTGAGAAACTGTCTGCCCTGGCAACTTTCGATGTTAACTATGTGGTGATGCGAAACCTATCGAGAATCTTCTTGAAGGAATATGACAATTGGCCTAAATAGCTAGGTTAATTAAAGCTGTTTTCGGTTAAAATGATCTAGGGTTGAAAGATGAAAAGGAGCCAATTCCCACTGCATGCCATTATATTAAGCATATATCCTATTGTGTTTCTTTTAGCCTATAATTTGCGATTTGTCAGCCTGGAGTCCTCCTATCGTTCATTGACCTTATCGTTAGGCGCAACTTTAGTATTGTTGCTTAGTATTTGGGCCATCCTAAAGAATTTGGAAAAGGCCGGAGCAATTTGCTCTCTATTGATAGTTTTGTTCTATTCATTTGGGCAGATCCAGGACAGCCTGAACGTCACTTTTAGCTCATCTTCCCTGGTCTGGCTTTGGCTGCTTGTTTTTCTTTTGATTTCCTACGGGATCGTCAAACAAGATTTTCCTGAGAGTTTTACAAAGTACCTGAATTTCTTTAGCATCATCTTGTTTATTTTCCCAATGAGTACCATTATTTTTTTCCATCTTCCAGTTGTGGATCTTGACCGATCCGACACAGATGTTTTCGCGGATCTGCGAGGTGAAGCCCTTGCCGAACAGTATTTGCCCTCATTGGCCCCAGGCGAAAAGCCTGACATCTACTATATCATTTTTGATTCGTATGAAAGAGCCGATAAACTCCTCGAACTCTACGGCTATGATAATTCTGATTTTATTAGCTCCTTAGAACAACGCGGTTTTTATGTTCTTTCATCCAGCCGGTCGAATTACCTCAATACAACCTATTCTCTCAATACTTCATTGAACATGCTTTACGTTCACAACCTGCCTAAAAAGGCCTTCTTCGATTCTTTTGGCAATTTGAATAACAACCATGTCACCGATTTCCTCCGTGACCAAGATTATCAGATCGTCGTTTTTAAGTCTGGGGCGAAGGATACAGATGAGCAATACGCAGATATATTTCTTGCACCATTAGAAGCCCAGAACCTTTATCGGCCCCCGATTAATTCATTTGAACAACTACTATTTAAAACTTCGATGGGCAGGCTTCTTCTGCAAGGGGAGACAGGGCATCAACCCTCAACAGCAAACAGCAATGCAATAGTTGCCTCTGTAAATCGTGAGCTTTCGCAAAGACGGGAGACAATATCGTACGCCCTTGAGCACCTACCTGACTACGCGGCTGAAGCCCAGAACCATTATTTATTTGCTCACATTCTTCTGCCGCACATCCCTTTTTTATATGGGCCAGAGGGACAGTCGTTAGATTATCAGGAAAACCTTGGTCATTTCTGGTACGAACCCGAACCTGAGAACTATGACGAATACTATATCTATCAAATTGAATATTTAAACACGACGATCATATCTACAATTGACCGCATACTCGAAGATTCGACCAAACCTGTCATCATCATTCTGCAAGCAGATCATGGCGATGGCAATTATCTTGATCCGGATAACCTCACCTCGGTTGGCGTTGACACGCGGTCTTCCATCTTAAATGCAATATACTATTCCGATCAGGACTATTCGGACTTCTATCCTTCGCTGACCCCGGTTAATACCTTCCGCATTATCTTCAATAATTGGTTTGGAACCAGTTATCCGCTATTACCCGATGAGGTTTATGCCAACGAACACCCCTCTGAATTATCCCCTAACCAAAAACCCAACTTTATCGATGCTTGCCTGGAATTTAATATCTGCATTTCGCATGTTGAAGAAGCCCCTTGAATTGAGAACAGCATCGCCTTCTTACCCTGCCGCGTTTAGTAGCGAACACGGCAACTAGGAGTATGATCTGTGTTATACCCAGGACCAGGTCATCCCGCCTGAGAGCTGTGCTCCTTAGGATAACTCGGGATCTGCTCCACCTCACCCGCATGTGCGAACTGGGTACTAAACGCGAATTCGATCATCTCCACTAAAAACACGCGCAAGCCTACCAAAAAATATGCCCTCAAAACCTGCTTAAAGCGCTTTTCTTTGCTAAGCAGCATGCGCCATAGAGCTTTGGGTCGCAAGTGATAGAGGGCTTCGATCAGCTTCACGCCTGTAAACAACTGCCATGGTTTCATTTGTGGTGTATTTATTACTTGGTTGCGGTAGGTCCACTTGCTCTGGTCCGGCTGCACGATTTGTTCCTTGCATGTGCGTAGCCCGTCGTGTGTCCAGAAATGTGGTGTCAGGTACACGGCGTTGAGCACATCCGCGTCCAGTTTATAGGTTTTGGTCAAAGTGCGCCACAGGGTAGTTGGCGTTTCATTTTCCAACCCGAAGATGATATTGACCAGACTGACGATATCATGCTGGCGCAGCAAGCTAACGGCTTGTTTACTGATCTCATAAGGGTTGTTCTTGCGCACCTTTTTGACGGTGTTATCTTCCAAAGCCTCAATGCCCATCACGATGTTATCTACCCCGGCCTCTTTGTACAGCGGCAGGAACTCGGACTGTGCTACCACATCGGCAGCCGTCATATTGAGATTCAGTGAGATGCCCAGTTTGCGTTTCGCTAACTCTGCGAGTGCCAGGTGGGCTTGTTCGGGTTGGGCTGCAAAATTCTCGTCGGCCAGCCACACGATCTTGACGCCATATTCTTTGACCAGCTTCTCGACCTCGTCGGCAAAGTTCTTGGCCGAGCGATGCCGCCATCTGCGCCAGAAAGCCCACTGCCCGCAGTACGTGCATTTTAGCGTGCAACCGCGGCTGAACTGCATCCCGGCTGCCCGTCCAAATCCGAACAACTCGTAATGTTGCCAATCGACCAGTTCCCAGCCTGGCCGGTAACTGTCCATGTCGGTGATGGGTGGCTGGGCCGGGTTAGTGCGTGCGTGCCCGCCATCTCGCCATGTGATGCCTTTGACCTCACACAGATCGGGATGGTCACTGTCTAACTGTGCGCACAGCTCTAAAGCTGTCCGTTCGCCTTCACCTTGCACCACGATGTCGATATAGGGATGTTCTACCAAAATATCCTGTGCGGCATACGACGGGTACACTCCGCCATACACGATCAACATCTCTGGGAATTGTGCTTTGAGCGTTTGGCAGGTTTCCATCGCGGCAGGGTGGGCCGCTGTAGACCCTGTGTGTCCCACCATCAGCACGTCAGGCGGCTCCAATTTCAATCGGCTCACCAATTCAGCGTCACTCCAGCCATACACGTCATTGTCGACCAATTGCACCTTATGTCCGGCATCTAGCAATGGCCCACCGAGGAAAACCATGCCAAGCGGTATTTGGTAGCCCAGCCCCCAGCGGTTGGCGATGAACCTGCGTCGCGGGGTTAACAACACGATATTGAGTGACATGTCTACCTCCATAGTGTTTGGAAGAACTCTTTTATTAGGCCAATCGAACGGTGAACGTTCTACACCCACACTACAGAAGTATTTCTGCCAAAAGCTATCAGATTGCGTAATATTTCACAAATTAGCAACTTTTGGTTTAGAAAACGCAGCGCCCTTCTTGGAACCCCATCGGCTCCCCCCCCTCCAATCCGTACATTTGTCTATGCGTCTTGTCTAGACAAAACCCAATTATCGGGGATAATCTGCGGCGAAAATGCCTCGGCTTTCTTCTATTCAGGAGGTCACTTATGTGGGCAAATGAGATTTTACGAAATGGGTTTTTACGTCTGGGGGTAATAAGCTTGCTTATCCTCACTGCCTGTAGCTCCAATGCTTCTGATCTAACAACAGTTGATCCAACACCAGCCACGGAGGGCTCATTTGAAATCATCGGCGGTACGGATGAACAATTGCGCCAATTGGTCACTCACATCATGCATCCCAATTATTCTGGAGCAGTCAGGGATCTCAAGATGGAAATGTTCGTCGCCAGCTTGCCAGACCAAATGCCGCTAGACCTGCCACCTCCTACTGGTACAACTCTGATTGGAAGCATAACCAAAAAGGGCCTGGACCAGGATCTAACTCAGGTGGTTTATGAATCGAGCAGCTCCGTGCAAGAAGTAAAGGCTTTTTTTGATGCTGAGTTGCCAGAACTGGGATTTGTACCTTGGGAGCGCCAGGCCTCAGGCTTTGTCCACGATCCCGGCCAATCCTATTGCCGTACATCCGATGAGCTTCATCTGATCTTATTAGTTTCAGATGCCGATCCAAATACACATGGAAACAAAACTGAGTTTCAGATACATATTCGGGCTGACTCACGGTATTCCCCTTGCGACCCTGACAACAGCGAAATGTATGCTGACCCACAGGCATCTTCTATCCCTAAACTGCTGTCCCCACCCGGCGCAGTCATTCAAGAGGGGGGCAGTGGATGTGAAGGAAATGGTGGCAACTGTAGCACCAATGCCCATTCCTATGTATTGCTTGAAGCGGATCAAGACTTTAAGGATTTAGCCGTCTTTTACGCAGCACAACTTGAAGCAGCCGGCTGGCAGATCGACCAGCAAAGCCATAACGAGCTGGGCTCCTGGATGTCCTGGGATTTGTCGAATGAATATGGTGACCCGATGGCCGGCATATTGCTGGTCGTCCCCGGGCCTAATTATCCACAGGTGAAATTTGTCTTCGTGCGCTTCGACCCGAAATAAGCGCAGGGTTGTGATTTGATGTCTACCCATGTCTCACAAAAGCTTCGCTTTAGCAAACTCAAAACCGTTAGGGCAAAATTCCACAAAGCTCACTTGCTTTTAGTGCGATAGGAATTTTGGACGTTTGCAGTATTCAGGAGGTTCTTGATGTACGTGAAAATGTTTTTGCGAAAACAGCTCCTATCCTTAGGCTTGATAGCCACGCTCGTTCTGGCTGCCTGTAGCTCCAATGCTCCCGACCCAACTGCTATCGATCCAACGCCGCCCGCTGAAGGCTCATTCGAAGTCATCGGCGGCACGGATGAACAACTAGTCGAGCTCGTCACGCGTCTTATGTCACCTTATTACCCAGGAGCCCCCACAGATACCCAGGTGGAGTTGTTCGTGGGAACTCTACCAGATCAATTAGCATTTGAAATACCGCTCCCCACAGACACCAGGTTGATCGGCAGCATGACGACGATTGGCCGCAACCAAAACTTCACTCAGGTAGTTATGCAAAGTGCTGCCTCACTACAGGAAGTCAACGATTTTTATGATGCTGAGTTGGCAGATCTGGGGTTTGCCTCTCAAGAGCAGCCAGCTTCAGGCTTTGTGCCGCAGTCTCCCAATTGGTATTGCAGCGAAGCTAATGATCTCTTTCTACAGCTATTGGTTGCAGAGGATGCTCGCACGGCTTCAAATACAGGTACAGAAATTCAGCTTCACATCCAGGCTGACCTGGAATATTCTCCTTGCAGCATGGAAAATCAGCAAGCCGTAGCCAATATGCCGACTCCCTTATTGCCTGCGCTGAGCCCCCCTCCAGGCAGTGTGATGCGCGACACTGGCGGTGGAGGCTGTGGTGGTGGGGGAGGCGGCGGTGGTTGTGGGACCACCACATATACCCACACCATGCTTGAAGCCGAACAAAGTCTCAAAGAATTGTCAGATTATTTCAGTGTCCAACTGTTGGATGCGGGTTGGGAAATTGACGAAGAAAGTCACACAGAGATGGTCTCACAGGTTTCATGGGACCTGTCGAACCAGGACAATGAACCCATGCGCGGCATGCTGCTGGTGATCCCAGGTCCTAATTACCCGGACACGAAGTTTATCTATTTGTATGTCAATCTCAAATAGAGGTCTGGTGTACATATAGCAAACTATTGCTAATCTAATTAATTCACATAGATGTTTTGGGTAGGAGGCAAGGGCAAGCGTAGCTCGGACAATGCTTTGCCTTTGCCCTCCTAGTTACTTGTAAAAGTGAGGATCACTTACTCAGGCTCCGTAAAGCCTGCATCTTCCGCCATTGATAAACAACAATCCCTATCAGCACCAGAGTAAATAGCGGCCAGATAACTACAAATATCCACACATTGATGGCTTTGTAACTGATTCCCAGCAATCCCGCGCCCCACACCAGGAGTACAACACAGGCATCAAATATTATTTCGATCATGGTATCTCTATCATGCACGAAAGAACTTCCATATCAACTACTTGGGTACCTGATTCACAGCACCTGAAGAAAGTAATGGCCTTGATACTCGCCCGATCTCTAAAGTAACCCGGCCTAGGGGCGCACTGTGGTGCGCCCGTGTGAGAAACTCATTTAATTTGTTACTCTTACTTTGGCATGCTTCATATCAGTGTTCTTTTCTAGCGATATAATCATTTCTGCACGGCTTCTTTGCTATATTGGCGGTAACGGATGAAGATGGTTAATACGATTTCCCCAACCATGTTAGCTCCCTGTAGCATGAACTGCTGGGTGTGTTATGTTCATTTGAAGAAGAAAAAACCCTGTCTTGGATGTCACGGACAGGATGATGCTAAACCTCAACATTGTCGCAAATGTGAGATCAAAGATTGCACGCAGGAGCAGGGTATAAATTTTTGTTACGATTGTTCCTCTTTCCCCTGTACCCGCATAAAGCGCCTTGATAAAAGTTACCGCCAGAGATACCAGGTCAGCCTGATCGACAATGCCACCAAGCTGAAAGCCGTTGGTGCAAAGCAGTTTCTAATTGAGGAAAGGGAAAAATGGAACGGCACGGATTGTGGTGGTGTCATTTCCCTACACGATCGTTTTTGTTCAGAATGTGGGCAGGAAGTATAGGGATTTCTAGAGAGCACTGATGCATTCTACTCTTAGACGATGCTTCGCCACCCGCCCTGCTATTTCGCTTAACCCCATCCGTCTTCATTCAACCTCAAATCCCCCCGACGCGTACCTCTTTTTTTCTATATGCGGCGAAGAGTTTGCGGAGTCAAACGCTTAGTTTGACTCCGCAAACTCTTAAAATATACCTGCCTCTAGCAGGTACATTAAGGGTACATTAATTGTCCCTTTTAAGCACTTTTTGCCACCCACTAACTCCACATATACTGCTTCCTTTGTCATTGCCCCCCACATCTGGGAGTGGCTAAAAGCAAGTAGCTGCAAAGTCGGACAAGCCAAAATTGTGTTCAGGGAAGTTTCGCTTTGTGAGTTTTCTTTGGTTATGACAATATACAAAGATCGACAAAGCGTTTCTGAAAGCCTTGTAGCTTATAGAGAAACCCCGACTACGATGAGCTAAACGGCGCAGATAATTCCGTAGATCCGCATTGCCTCCTTCAACTGCAAAGGTTTGACTCTTGCTGTTGAGCGCTAGATGTTTGGCCGGGCTGTAGTCCAGTAGTGTATAGGAGGATAAGCCATATCATCGACTTCGTCTCCACCTAGTTCACCACTCCCGAATATAGCTGGTGCCGGCGCTGGCCTCACTGATATAGATACTGGCTTCCAATCCGGTTTTTTCTTCGTAGCACTGGCGCGTTTCTTCTACGAATTGCTCAACTTCTTCTGTCTGCACCAAAGCAACTGCAGAGCCGCCGAAGCCGCCGCCGGTCATGCGGGCGCCATAGCAGCCCTCCTGCCCTTGAGCACACTCAACCATCCTATCCAATTCAACGGTCGAGATCTCGAAATCATCGCGCATGCTGACGTGACTGGCATTCATGAGTTCGCCGAGTTTGACTGCATCTCCTTTGCGCATGGCTTCGGCAGCATCGAGGGTGCGGTCATTTTCGGTGATCACGTGGCGGGCGCGCATACGGGACAGATCCTCTAACTCGTGTTGGCGAGCCTGGAAAGCCTCCAAAGAGACATCACGAAGTGCCGGCACGCCAAAATAAGCGGCCACCTGCTCACACTGTTCGCGGCGTTCATTGTATTTAGAATCAACCAGGCCGCGGCGGGTGCTAGTGTCAAGCACAACCACTACCGTTCCGTCAGGCAACGGGACGGATTGGGTATCCAGGGAGCGGCAATCGATCAGCAGCGCGTGTCCGGTTTCTCCCACAGCTGAGATCATCTGGTCCATAATGCCGGATTTCATGCCCACCCATTCGTTCTCTGCTTTTTGGGAAAGCAGCGCCATTTCTTTGGGCTGCCAGGGGATGTCTGAGATAGCGGCAAAAGCCTGTGCAGTGGCCAGCTCAATGGCTGCGGAGGAGGACAAGCCCGCGCCCATGGGGATATCACTGCCAATGACACCCTGCCAGTCCGTAAGCTGATGGCCTGCTTCCTGGAGTTTTGCTGCGACCCCTTTTACATACTCTATCCAGCCCGCATCGGTATGGGAAAGGTCGCTGAGATCAAAGGTTTGAGTTTCGTCAAAAGCCAGGCTATAAGCCGTTACTTCGCTCCCCGTGACAGGCTGCAAGGCGATCCATATGGCGCGGTTGATGGCCATGGGCAATACAAAGCCGTCGTTGTAGTCGGTGTGTTCACCGATGAGGTTGACGCGCCCGGGCGACTGAACCAATATCTCTGCTGAAGTACCGAATTGTTGTTCAAAGGCTTCTAAGACATCCTGTTGAATAGCCATAGCTTTCCTCGTGCTAATGGTAGTCTGGCAACCAGTCGCCGTGAGCTTCGATCAAATCGTCCACAAGCTTCCAGATCTGGTCGAGGTCCAGCTCGGCGGCGGTATGCGGGTCCAGCATGGCGGCGTGATAAATGGCATCGCGCTTGTGGCTCAGTGCCGCTTCTATGGTCAAGGCCTGAACATTAATATTGGTTTGCATCAATGCTGCTAAATGAGTGGGCAATAACCCAACGGGGGTGGGCTGAATGCCGTTCCCGTCAACAACACAGGGGACTTCTACACAGCACTCTGCGGGCAGGTTGTCGATCAGGCCATTGTTCATCACGTTGGTGTAAACGGTGCGGGGCGTATTGGTTTCTATGCTGTGCACGATCAGCGGGCCGTACTCGCGGCTACGCGTGATGTCAACAGCGGCGTCATCAGCTTCGTATTGGTCTCGCAATTCTTCCCATTCATCGATCTGTTTTTGTGAGCGCTGTAAGTATTCATCCAATGGGATTTGAAATTCCTCGATCAGATCAGGACGATCGCGCTTGATGAACCAGGGTACATACTCACTGAAATGCTCACTCGACTCTGTCACGAAATAACCGAGGCGCTTGAACATCTCGTAACGGACATGGTCGATCATGCCGGTTTCTTCACGTAAGGGCCATTGTCCCTTTTGCATGAACTTATTGAGCTTTGGATACAAGTCTTGCCCATTGCGCTCCAGCCGCAGGAAGAAGGCCACATGGTTGATACCTGCAGCCAGGTAATCGATCTCATCCTTGGGTACGTTGAGGTCACTGGCTAATTCCGAAATGGTGTTCGGCACGCTGTGACAGAGGCCATAGGTCTTGACCGGCGAGGCTTGATTTAGCGCCCAACAATTGATGGCCATGGGATTGACGTAATTTAGGAAAAGGGCTTCAGGGCAAAGCTCTTCCATATCCCTGACAATGTCGAGCAGCACGGGGATGGTGCGCAGCCCGCGCATGATGCCGCCAATACCCAGCGTGTCGCCGATGGTCTGGCGCAGACCATATTTCCTGGGGATCTCGAAATCGAAGACCGTGGCTGGCTCATAGCCCCCGACCTGGATGGTGCAGAACACGTAATCGGCTCCAGCCAGTGCTTTCCTGCGGTCGGTGGTGGTGAGTATCTCGGGTTCAATGTTCAGGGAGTTTGCGATCTTATGGGCCACGATCTCCGAGGTTCTTAAACGGTTCTCATCAATGTCATGCAATGCAATCGTGGAAGCGGCTAACTCTGGAAAACTGAGGATGTCGCCTAACAAATTCTTGGTGAAGACTGTGCTACCAGCGCCAATAAAAGTGATCTTAGGCATTGGATTTACTTAGCTCCGATTTTCTTTAAAATGTGTATCAGGCAGGGCCTGCAAACGTTGGGCAGCTTGCTCTGCGGTCAGGTCGCGCTGGGCTTCAGCCATCATTTCATAACCGACCATGAATTTCCTGACAGTGGCTGAGCGCAACAAGGGCGGGTAGAAATGTGCATGCAACTGCCAATGGGCATAATCCCCCTCATCTGTGGGCGCACCATGCCAGCCCATGGAATAGGGGAAAGAAACTTCGAAGAGGTTGTCATAGCGAGTCAATAGTCTTTTGAGGATACCTGCTAGGTTGTTTCGTTCGTTATCTTCGAGGTCGGGTAAACGAAATACGTGCCGTTTGGGCATCAGTAGGGTTTCAAACGGCCAAACCGCCCAATAGGGCACGACCACCAGCCAATCGTCATTCTCCACAACAATACGCTCGCCTTGCTCTTGTTCCAAAGCCAGGTAATCCAAAAGGAGTGGGGAGCCCTGTTCTGTGTAGTAAGCCCGTTGGTGTTCATTTTCTTTGCGGGCTTCATTGGGTAATTTGTCTTGCGCCCAGACCTGGCCGTGGGGGTGCGGGTTGGAGGCCCCCATCATTTGCCCCTTGTTCTCAAAGACCTGTACCCAGGGATATTCAGCTCCCAGATCGGCGATCTGCTCTGCCCAAACGTCGATAACATCTCGTAATTCATCTAGAGGCATTTCGGGCAGGGTCAGGTCGTGCCGTGGGGAAAAGCAGATCACGCGGCTGGTGCCGCGCTGGCTTTCGGTGCGTAAAAGGCTGTCCTCCGGCTGAGTATATTCAGGGGTATCCTGCAAAAGCGCGGCGAAGTCATTTTCAAAGACATAGGTATCTTCGTACTTTGGATTCTCTTTGCCACCTGCACGCGCATTCCCCGGACACAGATAACATTCAGGCTCATAGACGGGGCGTTGCTCGATAGGCGTCTTTTCCACTTTGCCCTGCCAGGGGCGTTTGGTGCGGTGCGGAGACACAAAGACCCATTCGCCCGTGAGGGGATTGAAGCGCCGGTGTGGGTGTTCTACGGGGTCGAACCTGGACATCGTTATTCCTTAGAGGCCGCGTACATGACACACCAGTTGAATCAAATGACCTGTACATCACGCGGCGCAACATCCACGTGTTTGCCCTGCACATCGGCGGACAGTGTTTCGTCCATGAAATTCATCAGGATGGTGTTTTCACCACGTTTGGCCGCGAGCAAGCCGTGAGGCAACTCGGCCAGACGCGGCACATCGGCCTCCTGTGCTAGATGGGCCAGCAAAGCTACAGCTTGATCCTCTGTGGGATACCAGCCCATGTACAAAGCTTTGCCAAGGCCAAGCGAACGGGCAGTGAGTGCATGCCCACCGTCGAAGGGGCCACCGGCATAGGAGGCCAAGACTTCTATGCCGGCATCTTCTGCCGCGGCATTGCTTTCCAGGCGCTCTGCCCAAATGGTGGCTGCCCCATTCAATCCGGCAATGTGCGACTTCAGGGGATACTGGGCCTTGGGTGACAGAGCATGCCAATCCTGAACAGAGACATTCATCAGAGGTTGGAAAACCCCGGGCAGGCTTAGATCGGTGACCCGGTTGGAAGGCGTTTTGAAACCTGAGCGGATGCCTAATAATAATGAGCCTCCGTCTTCCACATAACTCCCCAATAGTTCCGCACGTTGCGTATCACCCAGGATCAAAGAAGGTGCCAGCACGAGTTTATATTGGCTGAGGTCACTGTCCGGAGAAACAATGGCTGTGGGAATGCCCAGACGTTGCAGGGCGCGATAGTAGACAAATAAGTGCCGCATGTGAGAAAAATCTTTGCGATGCGGCTGGATCTGAACACTCCACAAATCGTTGTAGTCCAGCAGAATGGCTACCTCAGCATTCAACTGTTCTGCCGCTATCGAACGCATCTGCTCTTGTTCGGGCTGCATACTTATTAGTTCTTCGAAGGCCTGCGCCGGGGAAGCATCATGGCGCAGGAAGCCAGAATGGTATTGCTCCTGGGCATTCAGGGATGCACGCCAGCGAAAGTATACGACAGCATCTGCGCCGCTGGCTAAGGCATGCCAGGTCCATAAGCGCGTGGTGCCAGGCCGGATGCCTTCGTTGTAGCTACTCCAATTGATATTGCCGCATTGTTGTTCCATGATCCAAAAGGGGGCCTGCTTTAATCCATACATAATGGCGTGGCTGAAACCGGTGATGTACGGGTCGCCAACATCGTAAGCAAATTCCGGGCGGGCTTCACCGGGCGCATACATACGCCAGGCATGCACGTCGGCATAGCCCGTGGGGTAACTATCCCATGTGACAAGATCAAGGGCGTTAGACAGGTCGTGATAATTCAGGTCGGCAAAATTGCCCATGAAGTTGGTATTAATGGGAATTTTGGGATCATGGGCCCGAATGATGTCGATCTGGAATTGCTGGAATTGCAGGTATGCATCCGAGGAGTAACGATAAAAATCGAGGACCTGGCTGGGGTTAGGATCCGTGATGGTCAGGTTGGGTAATTCGATCTGCTCCCAATCCGAATAGGCCTGACTCCAGAAGTCTGTGCCCCAAGCATAGTTAAGCGCATCTATATTCTTATAGCGCTTCGTCAGCCAGGTGCGGAATTGGTTAGAGCAGGCATCACAATAACAGCGGGCAGTCTCGTGATCACCAAACTCATTGTCGATCTGCCAGCCGACCACAGCAGGATGTTGTGCATAACGCTCAACCATAGCTCCCACAATGCGTTTGGCATGCTGGTGATAAGTAGGCTGGGTGGGGCAATAGTGCCGGCGGGAACCAAAACGACGCTGGCGACCTTCGCTGTCCACCAACAATATCTCCGGATAAGCATGGCTCAGCCAGGCCGGGGGAGCGGCGGTAGGTGTACCAAGAATGATCTGTAAGTCTTGGGCGGCAAGGACTTCAATAGCCTGATCCAGCCAATCCCATTCAAAATGGCCTTCAGCCGGTTCCATTTGCTGCCAGGCGAACTCTGCGATGCGCACCAGCCGGATACCGGCCTCGCGCATCATCTGTGCATCCACCGACCAGCGTTCAGGGGGCCAGTGTTCGGGATAATAACAAACACCAAATTCCATGTAGTAATGACTCTTTTGTTGTAATAGATTGCCCGCGCTTGGAGATCAGCCTTTCAAGCCTGTACTCGTAGCGCTTTCGACGAAGAATCGTTGGCCGAGGATGTAAATGAGCACCGGCGGTAAAACGGCGATGGCGGCACCAGCCAGCACCAGATTGGGGCTATCCGCAGCCCGGCCACCTAGAACATTTAGTGCCAGGGTCAATACGCGATTGCTTTCATTGCCGGAATTGATGACGACCAGCGGCCAGAAGAAACTGTTCCAAGCGTACAGAAAGGTAAAAGTAGCCAGTGCTGCAATGGCGGGTGTGCTGGCAGGCAAGAAAATGCGCCGAAGAATCTGGAAACGTGAAGCACCGTCCAGGATAGCCGCTTCCTCAATCTCGTTGGGGATGGCCAGAAAAGCCTGGCGCATCAAAAAGGTTCCATAGGCAGTGAATATCCAGGGAATGATAAGGGCAGCCAGGCGATCGACCCAACCAATGGTGACCATCAATTGGTAAAGCGGCGTGATCAACACCACAAAGGGGATCATGATAGTGGCCAGATAAACGACAAACAATTTGTCCCGCCCCGGGAAACGCAAGCGTGCAAAGGCATAGCCACCCAGGATGGACGTGATCAATTGGCCCAGCACCACGCCGATGGTTACCAGGGCGGTATTGCTCAGGCTGCGGCCCATGGCATGTAATTCGGTCACCTCTTGATAACTATCAAAGGTATAGGTGAGTTTCTCAACAGGTTCGCTAAGACGGACATTCTGTAACACCGTAGTATTGAGATCATTGGGGTCAGCGAAACGCCCTAAAGCCGTGCGGCTTTCAACGATCATGGGGATGATCTGGCCATCGACTTCTATATCAAACAACTCCTCCTCTTCGCCATCGACCATGATGGTCTGGGGGGCTGCTTCTCCCCCAGTGGGTGTGACCTGATCCACTTCGCGTAAGTAAGTGGTTGCCATGTCATCGGGTTCAGCATAATTGGCTACGCGCACGGAACGCTCAATAAGCACGTACTCACTGCGCTGGGCGTCTTGATCCACGTAATACAAGGGCAGGGGCTCTTCGAAGCCGTCAACCTGCATGGTGATCTGTTGGCGTGGCAACAAGCGTGGGGGGAAATTATAGGTATCCTCAACCACTTTTAGCGAGGTAAACAACATCACCAGGAAGGGGAAAACCATCACGCCAGCAAAGAGGCCGAGCACAATGTAGACCACTGTGTTTTTCAATAAAGTATTTAATCGCATAGAAGATTGCATGTTACGCTCCTTATGCAGCCTCAGCGGCGCGCTGCCGTTGGAATTGCACCAACGTCAGGCCCAGGATAAGGATAAACAGGACCCAGGCTATCGAAGACGCATAACCCTGCCGGAAGTTGCGGAAGCCCTGAGAATATAAATACAACACCATGGTGGTGGTAGAAGTTCCCGGCCCCCCTGGTGGCCGGGTCAATACAAAGACCTGATCGAAGACCTGCATGGCCTGAATAGTGGTAGTGGACACAACAAAGAAAGTGGTTGGTCCCAGCAAGGGCACCGTGATGCGCCAGAACTGGTTCCAGGCGTTGGCACCGTCAATCGATGCGGCTTCATAGAGAGATTTGGGGATGTTCTGCAGACCGGCCAGATAGAGAATGGTGTTAAAGCCCAGCCATTGCCAGGCCGCGATAATTACCACGGCAAACAGGGCTACATTGGTGTCCGATAACCAGCCGATCTGCGGGTCAGTTAAAAGCCCCGCCGTTGTTATCGAATTGATGCCCTCCACCACCGTCATAATGAAATAATTGATCCAACCGACCGTGGAGTTATACAGCCACTGCCATATCAGAGCAACACCTACAACTGCGGCCACGCTGGGGATAAAGTACACTGCCCGGAAAAAACGCATGCCCGGAATGCCACTGTTCAGAACGTTGGCAAGGAACAAGGCAGGGATGACGCTAAAAGGTACAGCAGATAACACAAAAACGAGGGTGTTGCGCAGGGCGATCCAGAAAAGCTTGTCCTGTGCACCGATGACGAAACTGGAGCCGAAAATGCTGAAGCGCCAAAGCTCATCGTAAACGGTGATGTCGAGGACTTCGTTGGCGGCCTGATCCGGGGAAGCCAGGCGAGCGAAGTCCAGATTGAAGATCTCGCCGTAATTTGCCAGCCCGACCCATTCCTGGTTGCCAAAGCCATCTGCATTGGTAAAACTCACATATAAAGAAAGCAGCAACGGCCCTGCAAAAAAGAACAGGAAACCCAATAGATTCGGGGAGAGGAAAAGATAGCCATTCAGCATCTCCAGGTCATCCGAAGATTCGTGCATGGCTTTGGCCACGTTCCCACGCCACATGAACCATGCGAAAGCGCCGAAGAGCAAAACGCCCAAAGCCAGAGCAATATTGCGCGGCGTATTGACCTGCACCAGGATTGCAATAACACCTTGCAGGAGGCCAATCGCAAAAAGGAAGCCGATCAGGCTGAGTCCCATGATTACGTTGCCGATCTGGCGTAATAATCTTTGGCGCGCCGGGTATTTTTCAGCCCGTTCGCCAAAGCCATTGATCAGATAGCCACTCACTAGAAAACCAATAAAGGGGACGCCGCGGCCGAAGGTATTGGCCAGGGCATCAATGCCTGTGAAGATGCCAAACAGGTGCATGCTACTCAACAGTAAGAGCAAAAATCCAAAATAATTCACGCCCAGCGAAAGCACCCGCCCGCGGTGGTCACGACTGCGGATCAGGGGAGAAGCAAAGCCGCTTGCCACCCCCAGGATGACCGCAATGACGCTGGCAACGACACGCTGCCAGACAGGGAACTCGACGTTAGAGGTCCAGAGATATACAAGCCCGACCAGCGCTGCAATGCTTACGATAATGTGCCAGATAAAGGCAATTTGCAGAAAGCGTTGGGTTGAGCTTCCCTCTTGATCCACTCCAGGAAGTTTCCGGGATTGTGATGAAGTAGCAGTCATCGCTGACCTCTCTTTCTATAATAGACAGTCGAGCTTTTGCCGAGTTTCAATAAAAAATAAAATAATGCCTTAGAGTTAAAGAAGCCGCAGGGTGGAACTAAGCACCCTGCGGCTACCATGTTACTAGTTTCTAGTTATCGAATGCCTTGTTAGCTTCATCGCACACGGTGGCAGCAAATTCATCTATGCTGGTCTCACCAGTCAACAATGAAGAGATCGCGGAGTCCATGACAGTACCGAAATCCGGCCAGGAGCCAGCCCACAAAGGACCTTCTGCGGTTGGGTCATTGGCCAGACCATCCAGGAAAGCCTGGTTGTTGGCGGGCGGGGAGAAACCAATGAAAGCATCCAGTGCTTCCTGGCTCACGCGACTGGGGATGTTGGCGCCCAGCGCTGCAATGGTTCCTTGTGTTTGGGCTGTGGTCAGCGCCTGCACCAGGGCCCAAGCCTCTTCAGGATACTCTGTTTCGGCATTGACTACGTAAGCACCCCAGAAGAGCCAGTTACCGGGCCCGCCACCGGGGCCGGTGGGCAGACCAACAACGTCCCATTCAAAGTCTGCGGTGCGGATACCAGGAGTGGCCCAGCGGCCGTTCTGGAACATGGCTACATTGCCAGCACGGAAGGGGGGTTCGGGATCTTCACCATAAGGCACGGCGTAGTCTGTGCCAGTGTAGAGGTTCTGGGCGAAGGTCAAACCTTCGAGGGCTTCGGCGGTATCCAGAGCGCAGGAGCTGCGGTCTTCATTGAAGAAGCCGCCGCCTGCAGCATTGATCCACACACCATAGGGGCCCCACCAGGCGCTGCCGCCATAACCCTTGATGTCAGGCCCAAGGCCACTTACGGCTTCGGAAACCTCAAGGAAAGCATCCCAATCCCATTCGCCGTTGGCTTCCAGGTCGCGGGGATCTGGTGCACCGGCTTCATTGATCAGGTCCATGTTCAGGTAAAGCGCGAAGGTGGAGACGTCGCGGGGCAGGCCCCAGAGCGCCTCACCAGCATTACCGGAGTCAGGATTGAAGGTCAGGTGGAACATGGGGCCGGGATAGAAGGCATCATCGCCATAACCATCTGTGCCATCAGCCAGGCTGCGCATATCGAGCAGCAGGCCACGCGTGGCAAAGTCGGCTACGTCCGTGCCTGGGATCCAGAAGACGTCGGGGGCTGTGCCGGAGGCCAGCTCGGTCTTGAGCACGTCCTGATAGGATGTTGTTTCGCTGCCGCCGGGTTCGTATTCCAGGGTCACGCCGTCCATCTCACCAGACAGTGATTCGCTGATGGATTGGTATACGTCTGCTTCTTCCTGGTTGTCGGGGCGGGTACGCCAGCGAAGAGTAACTTCCATCATCTCTTCGTCCATAGGCTCTTCTTCATCCATGGGTTCTTCGGCAGCGGGCTCTTCAGCGGCAGGTTCCTCTGCAGCCGGTTCTTCTACAACGGGAGCTTCAGTTGCGGTACCACCACAGGCGGCAAGAACGAAGCTGGCGATGAGCAAAAGGCTAAATAATGTTACTAGTTTACGATTCATGTCTCTCCTCGTAAAAAGGTAGGGATTGATTTTAGGGTCGTTAAGAACGTCAGAGTATCTGGTCTATTTGCCTCCTATATCAATTTGAGAAACTTGTTGTGGAATTTCGGATAACCAATTCTGCAGATATTAGGTGTTGTTCTTCTCCCACTTCAGTGCTTTCAAGCGCCCGTGTTAAGAGGCGGGCTGCTTTGCGGCCAATTTGAAAAAGGTCCTGGCGCATGGTGGTAAGAGGGGGATCAAAATATGAGCCAAGCGGCATATCGTCTACGCCGATTACGGACAGATCATTGGGTACATTCAACCCGGCCTCGCGTGCGGCGCGGATAACGCCAACGGCCATTTGATCATTCTGGGCAAAGATGGCGGTGGGAAGTTCTCCCTTGGCTGCGATGCGCTTAAAGGCTGCGTAGCCAGAGATGGCCGACCAATCTCCGGCGGCCACAAAACGCGTGTCGTATTCAATGCCGGCATCGTGCAGGGCGGCGCGGTAACCTGCTTGGCGATCTTGCGTACAATCTTCAACCATAGGGCCGGTGACCATGCCGATCTTGCGATGACCCAGGTCAAGCAGGTGCTGGGTAGCATCTTGTCCTGAAGCTACGTCGTCCAGGGCTACAGAGTGAGCAGCATCTTCACGCGGCCGGGCACCCACGAAGACAACAGGCTCAATGCCTGATAACAGCTTGTAGCGGCCGTCCGCAAAGGGGTTGATGACCAGCAAACCTTCAGTCCTGCGACTGGTGATCAATTCATCCAGCAGGGAAGCAAAGGTCTCCTCATCCGGAGCGGATGTAGACAAAAGGAAATAGCCGAGATTGCGACACTCGATCTCAGCGCCTTCGATAATGCGGGCGAAGGTGAAGTCTGTGAGGTTGGGGGAGATGCAGGCCAGCGTTTGAGAGCGGCCACGCGCCATGAAACGCGCGATGGCATTGGGACGAAAACCGAGCTCATTTATGGAGGCTTCGACTTTGGAACGGGTTTCAGGTTTTACATTTTCGCTGGCGTTGATCACGCGCGAAACAGTTTGGTGTGAAACACCTGCATGTTCAGCAACGTCGCGAATGGTTATGGAAGACCTGGGCAAATCGTTTTCCCTTAGGAATAGTGAGTTGGACAGAAATGTTACCGGTCACGTGACCGGTAACATTGTACACGATTTCAGACATCTTTGTCAAATTAGAAGATTTCCAAGGCCCCTACCCCCGAAAATAGAGCTTATAAAGCATCAAGGTTATACTGGTTTGAATAAAGTAAAATGATACCCACAGGTACAACTTGCCGGAGGGAAAGTGACCAACACGAATGAAGAAATAAACACGTTCATCCTAAAGCAATTGAGGAAACGCCAAAAAGCAAATGGCATTACTTTTGAAATCAGCCAAAGGTATGGGCTCGCCTGGGATGAAGCCGCAAAAACAGTGCACCAGGTCGAAAAAGAAAATCACAAGGAATTAGACAAACACCAGAACCGAGGCACAGTCCTGTTCTCCATAGGTTTCATGATCATTGGAGTATTACTGATGCTGGGAACTATCTACTACACGCTAACAGGCCATGTGCTTATTATTTCTTCAATCCCCTACTCTGGGAATTTGATCGCACTCGGTACCGGCATTGCCTTCATTTTGGGCGGCTTTGTCGGTATTCTCACACGCAATAGAAAATAAAAAGAGCAGGTCAATGACCTGCTCTTTTGTATTACATTCTAAATACTAATTTGGAATGATAACTACTTTACGGCGAGGGTCTTCGCCTTCGCTCTCAGTATAAACATCTTCATTGTCACGCAATTCGATGTGGATAATGCGGCGCTCGGCGGGCGACATGGGTTCCAGTGATTGGCGGCGACCAGAACGAACGGCCTGGCGGGCCATTTTTTGGGCCATCTGACGCAGGCTGCGCTCCCGGCGCATGCGATAGCCTTCCACATCGACGATCAGGTGAGTGGAGCGGCCCAATTCTTTGCCAACGATCAGGCGAGTGATGTATTGCAAGGCATTCAGGGTTTCGGCACCTTTCTGATAACAATGCCGTCGCCTACGACCTGGGCTACGTCTATGCCTCCTTCAACCGCCTGTTCAAAGATTCCAACGGCATGGTTTTGACCTACACTTGCGACATCACCAACCAGTAGGTCATCTTCTCCTAAAGCTACTATCCCTATGGCAAGGTACTGAAAACCATCAATGCTGAGGCTGAGGGCATTTATCGTTACACAAGAGAATGGACGGATGATAGCAGCATGATCAACCTGCGGGCGCTCTACTATGCTCCGGAAATGGGATAGTTTACAAGAGGTTCGTCAAATAGAACCTACTTATATCAGACTATAAATCACCCTGAGTATAGGCGTAGTAAGTAAATGAACCCCCGCCAGCTATGGCAATGACGAGAGCTGTATTGTGGTCCATGGTCAGGCGCAGCATGATGTAAAGGAGAACGGCCAGACCAATGCCGATGGCTGCTAACCTAAGGTAAGTGCGCATCAGGTTTTCCTCGCCGAGCGCCCAGAACGCGGGGTGTTGGCCGTATTAATGCGCTGCTGGTAGGCAGTCACCGAGCGGCGGTCGATCAACCAAACTTCACGGGTACCTACCCTGCGTTTGAGGGCCTGCAGTATACCGTTTGCACATAAGCGCGCAACATAGCTTTGAGATAATCCCAGGATGGCGGCTGCTTCAGTAGTTGTCAGTGTGTAATTCGGCATAGCAATTCCTTATTAATTCTATCAAACACGTTTTTCGTTGAGGCTTACATCTTACCTAATGATTAACAGTTAATGAGAGCAACATCATAAATCTGTAAGGATTAGTCCAGCGAAGCCCATCAGATATATAATCAGGATAGCCTGCACAATAAAAGATCACGGCATCTGAATGGAAACTGAACCGGGGCGTACTCTCACCACGCTTGACCCAAACACTCCAGACCAATTGATGATCCAATTGGAAACGACCCAACGCGAGTTGGAATCCTTGCGGCGCGCCGAACACCAACAGCGTATGATGGTGGAAACTCTAGGCCGCCTGGGACGGGCCCTGAGCGCCAGCCTGGACCTGCATACCCTCCTGGAAATGGTGTGCAAGGAAAGCACCAGCGTTTTTAATGTAGAGGCGGCTTTCCTGTGGCTGGTGGCAGGGGATGACCTGTTTGGCTTTGCAGGATTTGGGGATGGACGCGAACTATTTATCGGCAAGCGCGTCTCCATGGAAGACCCGCTCACCGTGGGGGCACGCATCATCCGTGAAAAACGCCCCTATTACATCAACGACACCATGAATTCCACCGAAGTCAACCAAGATTTGATCAAGCTTTTTAACGTCCAATCGCTTATGGGCGTGCCCTTATTGCGGCACGGCAAGGCCATCGGCGCGCTGATGATCATCGATAAAAATGATGCCCAGCGTTTCGACAAACAGGACATTGAAATGGCCGAGGTCTTCGGCAGCCATGCAGCCATCGCGCTGGAAAACGCTACCTTGATCGACGAAATCCAGCAATCCAACCTGGAATTGATCCACGCCTACGGCTCCACCCTGGAAGGTTGGGTGCGGGCGCTTGACTTGCGCCATAAAGAAACCGAAGGGCACACTCGACGGGTCACTGAAATGACGGTGGAATTAGCCAAGATCATGGAATGCCCGCCGGATGAAATGGAGCATATCCGGCGCGGCGCTCTACTGCACGACATTGGTAAGATTGCCATACCGGATGAGATCCTGCTCAAACCAGGCCGCCTGACGGATGACGAATGGGTTGTCATGCGCCAGCATCCTGTGTATGCTTACCAGTTCCTCTCCCCTATCCCTTACCTGCAACCTGCCTTACACATCCCCCACCACCATCATGAGAAATGGGACGGCAGCGGTTACCCCGACGCTTTGCAGGGCACGGACATCCCTTTGCCAGCGCGCATCTTTACTGTGGTGGACGTATGGGACGCTTTGAGTTCAGACCGCGTCTACCGCCAAGCCTGGCCTCAGGATGAGGTGTATAAGTACCTGCAAAATGAAGCAGGCAAACAGTTTGACTCCACAGTGATTAAAGCATTTCTTGAGCATGTGCTTAGCCAGCATTAGATTCCCGTAAATATCGTCCTGCAAAATTGATGAAAGTGGAGCACTGCGGTAGAATTAATTCCTACCAAGGAGACTTAATGGCTCATACACCTACGCGGGATCGCATCCGCGCTGACGAAGTTACAACCATGCCCCAACGCCGCCCGGACTGGATCCGGGTACGGGCGCCCGTGGGAGACACCTACGAGAATCTCAAAGACCTGATGCGCAGCAAGTCGCTGCACACCGTTTGTGAAGAGGCCATGTGCCCCAATATTGGGGAGTGCTGGGGAGACGGCACGGCCACTTTCTTGATGCTGGGCGACGTCTGTACGCGTAGTTGTGGCTTCTGCGACATCAAACGTGGCATGCCCAATACCATGGACTGGGCCGAACCCATGCGCGTGGCGCAGGCTGTCAAGGACATGACCTTAAAACACGCTGTCATCACCAGCGTCAACCGCGATGACCGCGCCGACGGTGGTGCGCCCATCTTCGCCATGGTCATTAAATACATTCGCCAATTGCAACCCGGCTGCTCCATCGAGGTGCTGATCCCCGACTTTAAAGGCAGCGCCGAAGCCCTGCGCATCGTGATGGACGCCCGTCCTGAGATCCTTAACCACAATGTGGAAACCGTGCCGCGTCTGTTCAAAAAGGTACAGCCGCAGGACAAGTATGAATGGGCTGCAGCCACCCTAAGCAATGCCAAGAAGATGGACCCGGACGTGCTCACCAAATCGGGTATCATGCTGGGGCTGGGCGAGACGATGGATGAGGTCAAAGACGTGATGCGTGACCAGCGTGAGTGGGGCGTGGACATCCTGACCCTGGGCCAGTACCTGCAACCCAGCCGCAAACACCTCCCTATCGAACGCTATTACACGCCAGAAGAATTTGAAGAGTTGAAAACCTTCGGCCATGAGATCGGCTTCCGCTGGGTCGAGAGTGGGCCACTGGTGCGCTCCTCGTACCATGCTGCCGATCAGGTACGTTCATTGAGTGTCGTGCATCGTGAGTTATATGGTGAGCAACAGCCTAACTTATTTTTCGCCGGCTAAAAGCCCCTTTCCCCATCAACCAGACGCTCACAATCTTGTGGGCGTTTTTTTATTTGCGACTTTGTTCTCCAAATATCGTAGTTAATAGAAACACAATTAGTGATGGAGAGATCAAGATGTACCTGGAAATGAAAAAGACCCTCTGGTTCCTGTGGCCCTTTGTCGTTGTATGGAACTTATTGGCTGCAATTCTCAAGATGACCGGGCGTTTGGTGGCTGCTATCCTCGGATTGGTTTTTATCATCGTCGGGTTTATCCTGACCGTGACGGTTGTCGGCGCCATCGTGGGCATCCCCCTGGCGGCCTTCGGTTTTCTATTAATGCTGCGTAGCATCTTCTAAGAACATCTCGATCCATAAGGTCTGGTACTTTTGTCTTATGCTCCAGGCCACGAAACGGGACTTAAGGACTGTCCCCTTTCCAGACACCATTCTCTATAATCCCAGAGAATCCATTATTGTTGTAGAGGAGAAAGGTGTTTTATGGAAAACAAACAAGGAACAACGTATCAGGAAGCTCCCCGCCGCAGTTCAGCTCTAAATATTGGTGTGATTATATTGGTTGTGCTGCTACTGCTGGTGGTGATAGGTGGTGTTGGTCTATTCGCCCTGCGAAGCACAGCCGGTGGTGTAGCCAACCTCGCTGAAGGGGCCAGCCAACAATTAGAAACCGTCGGTGAGGTTGCAGGAGATGTGGCCAACGCAGCCGACATTGGTGGTGAACAAATCGCTGACCCCGACCGCTTCATGCGAGTACAAGGGGAGTACGTGCTCCATCCTGGTGACTTTGACTTCCCCTATTATGTTGAAGCGGGGAAAGAAGTCCGTTTGGCCAACAGCACGCTGGTGCTGGAAGTTGGACAGGTGGAAGGCAAAGGCTACATCAATGACACCGGCCGTGTCGACGGCTGGCGCTTGGAGATGCGGCGGCAGAACAGCGCCGACTTCACCCCGGCTATCATCGTCAGTAGTGTGGAAGTCTTCGAGACCATTGGCGGCGCTCAATTGGCGCTGACCCCGGACTATTTCCACGCCTACGAAGCTCCCGACGGTTACGATCTGATCTCCAGCGAGAGCTGCAGCATCGGTGACGAATGTACGCTCATCGTGTTGGATCGTTTTGATGCAGCGGCCAGCCTCACGACCCTGCGTTATGACGTAGCCTTCACATATCACAATATCCTGGTGTGGGTATCTGGGCGTGGTTTGGATGTAGAGATCAACGAGAATGACGTGCTGGAACCAGCCCAAATGCTATTGGAACGTTTACAGAATGGTGTTGACCTGGTTGCCGCCAATTAAATGAGATTAAAGGTAAGACTAGAAAGAACAGAGGCCTGCTCTAAAGAGCAGGCCTCTGTTCTTTCTAGTTCGAGCTAAGAAGGAATTTCTTCGTTTTTCAGGATTTCATCACCAAGTTCAACCACCTTGTCAACCAAAATATCGAAGTCAGTGTAGCGGCTGCGATGATTGGTGATGGATGCGCGCAGGGAAAAATTATCATTCAGGGTAGTGTAAGATGGCAGGGCCACACCACTCTCATGCAAGCGCATCAATAGTTCTTTATTCAGCTTACTCAAGGTCTCATCGTCCAGGCCATCTGCAATATACCGAAAGCACACGATATTTAACGGTACCGGAGCAGTCATCTCTAATTGGGGATGTGCTTCTACCAGGCTTTTAAGGTAGCGCGCCTGGGCTACGTTCTGTTCGATGAGCCGCGCCAACTTGTCGATGCCGTGGGCTTTGAAAGACATCCACACTTTGAGGGCGCGGAAACCACGCGTCAACTGCACGCCCAACTCACCATACCAGGCCGATTTACCCGAAGCCAGGCCGCGTGGCATATGGGTTAAATAGTCCGGGGTGGAGGCAAAAGTAGCAGCCAGTTCATCTAGGTCGCGCACCAGCACTCCTGCCACTTCAAAGGGCAGATACCCCCATTTATGCAGGTCAAAGGCCAGGGAGTCGGCATGCTCCATACCGGCCACAATCGGTTTCAATTCATCTGAGATGGCGACCAAAGCCCCAAAGGCGCCATCTACGTGGAACCACAAACCTTCTTGCTGGCAGATATCGGCCAGGGCACTGAGATCGTCAAAAGTAGCTGTATTGGTGGTGGCAGCGTTGCCAACCACGCACACAGGATGCAAACCATTGGCTTTATCTTCAGCAATGGCTGCTTCCAAGGCGCGGATGTCCATGCTGTATTGATTGTCAACAGGGATCACACGGAGGGCATCGGTGCCCAGCCCCAGCAACTCAACCGCTTTAGGATTGGAACTATGGGTCTGGCTGGAGGCATACATGACCATTGGTTTATCACCAATCGCCACACCCTCCTTGCGCAAGTCATAACCTGCCATGACATTACGCGCTACCGTCAGTCCCACCAGGTTAGCCATCGAGCCACCACTAACCAGCAAACCGCTGTAATCCTTAGGCAAACCGAACATCTGCTTGCACCAGTCGATGACCTGATCTTCAACATAATTGGAGATCGTATCCCCTCCCCCCATATTGGGGTTCAGGCCGGAGGCCAGCATGTCGGCCAACATACCATAGGCTGTACCATTGCCCATCACCCAGCCCCAGAAGCGCGGGTGCCCGTTGCCCATCGGATTGGGCAAGACATGTTGCTTAAATTCTTCGTAAGTCTGTGCTTCGCCCTGGCCTGTGAGAGGCAGGGGCTGTTTCATGGCTGCTTTAGCTTCATCCAGCAAGGGTTTCCATACAGGGCTATCGTCAAAACTCTGCATCTGGTCGAGCATGTCATCCAACATCTGGTGACCCAGAGCACGTAATTCTTCCCAGTTCTGGGGATCAAGGCTTTCTTCGGGATGGGTCTGGAGCTTTGAGGCCAAAATATTCTCCTGAACATAAGCGTATCACTGTACGCCCTTACACTATTTACTTGTTGTTTTTGTGATCAAATCATCCAACGATAATTCTGCCAGGGAATCCAGAATCAGGTCAGCATGGCTGATATCCAGTAATTTGGTCACTCCGTTGGGCACCGCCACACAAAACACACCCGCTTCACGTGCAGCCGTCAGACCGTTGGGAGAGTCTTCAAGGACAATAGCCTCATCGGCCTGCACGCCCAAAGCATCCAGGGCAGCCAGGAAGAGGTCCGGGGCAGGTTTGGTCTGCTCCACATCATCGGCGGTGCGTACAGCATCAAACTGCTCCCACAGGCCCAGGCGCGTGAGGTGTCCCTTGACCCAACTCTCGGGAGAACTGGAGGCTACAGCCAGTTTGAGCCCTTGGGCTTTGGCATCACGGATGTAATCCTTGACCCCCGGCAAAACCGGTTGGCGCATGGTGATCTCTACATCGCGTTTACGACGCTTGATCCAGATGGCTTCACGATCAATCGGTTGGCCATAAGATTCCTCAAGATAGTCAAAAGGATCGAAACCGGTGGTTCCATCCCCACCCACGATCAAGGCCCATTTTTCCAGTGGCAGTTCACAATCGTGTTGGCGATAGATCTCCTGCCAGGACTCATAGTCTGGTATCTCAGTGTCTACAATGAGACCATCAAAATCGAAGATGAGGGCGCGGATTTGTTTGGGCATGGGAGGCAAAGTATACCAAAACAAGAACCACGAAATGTCTTTGTGGTCAATTAATTAAGAAGTAGGAGCGGGTTTAAGCGATGCGGAGCTTCGCCACCCACCCCTTCAAAGCACCCTTATATAAAAAAGGGCGACGCATGCGTCGCCCTTGCTCAATAGATTTTATTAGCCTAGAACCAGAGGAAGCCAGCCTCCGCAGCCCATTCAAAAAGCGGCGTAGAAAAGAAAAACAACAAGACCGTTGCCACTGCTGTGGCAGCCGTGGCCAGGTTCAGCCAGGTTTCACCGCGCACCTGCGGGTCACCATCCTGCATGTACATAATGATGATCAGGCGGAGGTAGTAATATGCGGAGACCACCGAAGTGACCACACCCACTATAGCCAGCCAATAGTACCCGCCCTCGATGACCACACGGAACACGAACAGCTTGGCCGCAAAACCCAGAGTAGGTGGAACTCCTGTAAAGGAGAACATGAAGACGGCCATTGCCAGGGCCAGGGCGGGGTATTTGCGGCCCAATCCAGCATAATCCTGGAGGTCAAGGCCACGTCCTTCTTTGCGTTCCAGCATAATCACAATAGCCCAGGAACCAAAGCTGGCAATAGCAAAAGTCACCAGGTAGAACAGCACCGAGGCGATGGTGTCTTCAAAAAGACCATCTTGTCCAAAAGCCACGAAGGCCATCAGGATAAAACCGGCATGGGAAATACTGGAATAGGCAAACAGACGCTTGATATTGCTCTGTGCCACGGCAACGACATTGCCGATCACCAAAGTAGCAGCGGCCACTGCCGCCAGTACAGGAGCGAGGTCAACGCTGATGGCGGGGAAGGCTGCAATGAAAACACGCAAAAGTGCTGCGAAACCACCCGCTTTAGCGCCCACCGCCATGAAAGCCGTGACCGTAGTGGGCGCACCCTGGTAAACGTCAGGGGTCCACATATGGAAAGGCGCCGCGGCGACTTTAAAACCGAGGCCGACCAGGATGAGGCCCGCGCCAACTAACAAGAATGCTGGCGTCTCAACACCTGCCTCGGCAGCTGCAAATATCTGTATCAGGTTGGTCTGGCCCGTGGCCCCATAAACGAGGGCAATGCCATAGACCAGGAAACCGCTGGCAAATGCACCCAGCAGGAAGTATTTCAATCCGGCTTCCTCCGACTCCACCTGGGGACGGGCGAAGGCCGATAGTACGTACAAAGGAATGGAAAGCAATTCCAGAGCGAGGAATACGACGATGAGGTCAGCGGCAGAAGCCATCAGCATCATGCCTGCTACCGAGAAGAGCATTAGCACGTAGTATTCACCGCGCGCCAGGCCCATGCGCTGCATGTAATCATGCGAGATAGCCAGGGCCACCAAACTGCTGGCCAGGATGAACACGTTCATATATACGGTGAAATCATCGATCGCCAGCATGCCTTTGAAGGCTTCTGTTTGCGTGCCTGCCTGGAAGATCGAAAGGATCAAAGTAACAGCCAGGCCCAGGGCGGTCAGCAGCACCATCAAGCCTTTGCCCTGTCTGGGAACGAACACATTGACCATTAAGAGCGCGCAGGCCCAACTCACCAAAACTAGGATGGGCAGCGTGTTTAGCAGGTCGAGGGGGTTGAACTCGATCATTGAGGTTATCGCCTTTAGCGCACGGCCACAGATGCAGCGTTGACCAAATCAACCAACTGGTCGACTGTCGGCCCCATCAACTCAAAGAAGAACTTGGGGTACAAGCCAATCCAGAAGATGAGGATCAAGAGCGGCACCAGGATAGCGATCTCACGCCAGTTGAGGTCTTTGAGGTTGGCATTCTTTTCGTTGTCCGCCGGACCGAGGAACATCTTCTGGAACATGTACAGCATATAGATGGCGGCCAGGATGACACCCGCCGCCGCAAAAGCGGTGAATAGATATGAACCATAAGAGCCGCCAGCAGCACCCGCGCCCCAGGAACCAAGCAGAATGGTGAACTCGCCCACGAAACCATTGAGGCCGGGTAAGCCCATGGATGACAGCGCCACAATAAGGGTCAGCACCGCATAAACCGGCATGATCTTCCACAGGCCGCCGAACTCACTCAGTTCACGTGTATGGCGGCGCTCGTAGATGAAGCCGACGATGAGGAACAATGCGCCTGTGCTGATACCGTGGTTGACCATCTGCAAGATGCCCCCCTGGATACCCTGTGAGTTTAGCGCAAAAATGCCCAGCATCACAAAGCCAAGGTGGGAAACAGATGAATAAGCAACCAGTTTCTTTACATCGCGCTGCGGATAGGAAACGATTGCACCGTAAATGATGCCAACCACAGCCAGAAAACCCATCAGTGGGGCTAACTCTCTGGCAGCTTCCGGAAATAGCGGTAGGTTGAAACGTACGAAACCGTAGGTACCCATCTTCAACAAGACACCCGCCAGAATGACAGAACCGGCCGTGGGGGCCTGCACGTGGGCGTCGGGCAACCAGGAGTGCAAGGGCCACATGGGTACTTTGATGGCGAAAGCCGCCGCAAAGGCCAGGAACAGCCAGAATTGGATACCTGGATCAATGCCACCTTGTAAGATCAAGTCTGGTACCACAAAGGTACCACCTTCAATGCCCAGCCACAGGATGGCCAGCAGCATGAGAATGGAACCGGCCATTGTATAGAGGAAAAACTTGATGGCCGCATAAGTACGCTGTGCGCCGCCCCAGATGCCGATGAGGAAATACATGGGCACCAGCGTGAACTCCCAGAAAACGTAGAACAGGAACAGGTCCTGCGCCAGGAACACACCGGTCATGCCGACTTCCAGCAAGAGGAAGAAGATCATAAAATCGCGCACACGATCTTCCACTGCCGTCCAGGTGGACAAAATGGCGATGGGCGTCAGGAATGCGGTCAACAGCACCAGCAAGATGCTGATGCCGTCAATGCCCATGGCGTAGTGGATGGTCCAGCCAGCGAATTCGATCCAGGGAACTTCCAGGTACATTTGTACAAAGGGGATGTCCGGATTGAATTGAGCCAGCACCCACATGGAAATACCGAAGGTGATCAGCGCCGTGACCAGGGACACCCAGCGGGCAGTGTTCTCCTGCTCCTTTTTGCCCAGGAACAGCAGGACCAGCACACCCACAAGGGGGAAGAAGGTCACAAGATTAAGCGGATGAAAAAGAAAATCCATAATATTCCTCTAGCGGAAAATCAAAAAACTCAAGATAGCAACCACGCCCAGAAAGACCATAAGAGCGTAGTTGCGCACAAAGCCGGTCTGCAATAAACGTAGGGCGCTGGCCGAGCCTTTAGTAGCTCGGGCAAGGCCATTGGCAATACCATCGATGACACCCAGGTCAACCGGGTTGGCCAAGAAATTGGCCAGGCCGCGGAAGCCAGCGGCAATGCCTGAATCGTGGAACCAGTCATGCCAGAAGGTCCAATCGACCTGATGGGCCAGGAAAGATGACAGGCGTTCGTAAGGACGGATGATCAGGAAACCGTAGATCTCGTCCACATACCATTTGTTGCGCATGCCTATAAAAATGGGGCCAAGTGCGCGTTGTAGTGGGTCAGGCTGACTGGCATCGATCTCCTTGCGACCATAGATCAGCCAGGAAATACCGATGGCGATCAACGCCAGCAAGGTGGACACAATAGCCACCTGCCAGTTGAACTTCGTAGCGTGGACCAGATCGTGACCCAAAGTGTGCTCGATCCAATCAGTGAGTGGGTGAATAACCGGGATGTTAATCAAACCACCGAAGATGGAGAGAAAAGCCAGGATCATCAATGGGATGGTCATACTTGGCGGGCTTTCTTTAGCCTCTTCAGCAGCATGTGTGCGAGGTTTACCAAAGAAGACCATCAATACCTGGCGGCCCATGTAAAAGGCGGTCAGGAAAGCGGCCACGGTAAGAATCCAATATACTGGCTGGCTCTCAAGGAAGGCATCGGCCAGGATCTCGTCTTTGGAGAAGAAACCGGCGAAGATAGGAATACCGGCCAGAGCTAACGAACCAATCAAATAGACCCGGTAGGTAGTGGGGATGATCTTGCGCAGGCCACCCATATTACGCATGTCCTGCGGGTCGAAGACCTCATGGTGGTCGTCGTCATGATGCTCATCTTCATGATGGTCATCATGCCCACCATCCCCTTCAAGAGGATGATGGCCGCGCTCCACTGCTAGAATGACCGAGCCGGAGCCAAGGAACAACAAAGCTTTGAAGAAAGCGTGTGTTACCAGATGGAACATGCCGGCCACAAATGCGCCCATGCCGACAGCTGCCACCATGAAGCCCAATTGGCTAACGGTCGAATAGGCCAGCACTTTTTTAATATCGTTCTGTGCCACGGCAATGGTAGCTGCAAATAAGGCTGTCCCCGCCCCTGTGAACATCACAAATAGTTCAGCCGTGTGCGAAGCATGGAATAGCGGAGCAGAACGCGCCACCAGATAAACACCAGCCGTGACCATTGTGGCAGCGTGGATAAGGGCCGAAACAGGTGTAGGACCAGCCATAGCGTCCGGCAGCCACACGTATAAGGGGATCTGGGCCGACTTGCCAGCCACACCTAATAAGAAAAACAAGGTAATTGCGAGGATGGTACCTTCAGACACATGCTCCACAGCCCCATGACCCAGCACGTCCCCGAAGTTCAGTGAGCCAAAAGCCCAGAACATGGTGAACATACCCATCAGGAAACCGAAGTCACCCACACGGTTGGCGATGAAGGCTTTCTTGGCAGCGTTGGAATTGCTGTGCCCGTCCGTGCCATCCGGGTTCTTAGTGAACCAGAAACCGATCAGCAGGAAGGAGCATAAACCGACGCCTTCCCAGCCGACAAAAAGCATCAGGTAGTTGTCGGCACTGACCAGGATCATCATGGCGGCGATGAACAGGTTTAGGTAAATAAAGAAACGCTTGTAGCTGTGCGGGTCACCCTTGTAGCGCACGTCATAGTGCATGTAGCCCGCGGCATATATGTGGATCAAGGTACCCACACCGGAGACCACCAACATCATTGTGTTGGAAAGGGTATCCACGCGGAAATTCCAGCCTACGTTGAACTCTCCGATGCGAATCCATTCCAGGAAGGGCACCGTTGCGCCTTCGTGGTGGCCTTGCAGGGCAAAGAACAACAACAGCGAAACCACAAAGGTCAGACCAGCCGCCAAACTGGCAATCCAACCAATGCCGCGCTCGCCCACACGGTCACCGATCAGGATATTGACCAATAGGCCAATTACCGGAAGGATGACAAGGAGCGGTGCTAGATCAAATAACTCGAATTGCATCTATTTCATTCTCCGCGCTAACCACGCAGGTTGCTGACTTCATCGATATCAATGCTTTGCTTGCTCTTGAACACGGCCACGATCAGCGCCAAGCCTACCGCCACTTCAGCGGCAGCTACGGCGATAACAAAGAACACAAAGACCTGCCCGCTGAGTTGCTCAAAGCTGCGCGCAAAGGTCACGAACAGGAGGTTGCCCGCGTTGAGCATCAACTCGATCGACATAAAAATAATGATGGCGTTGCGACGGATCAACACACCCAGGGCGCCGATGGTAAACAGGATGGCAGAAAGCGCAACGTAATATGAAACGGGAACCATTTGTTAGTAATCCTCCTCGGATACCTGGCCTTTTGTTATCGGTTCAGGCTTTTTCTTCCGAAGTTTTACGTTCTATCTTGCGGTCATCTTTGGTCAATACAATGGCGCCGATCATGGCAACCAGCAACAGAACAGCTACCACCTGAAAGGGCAACATGTAATTATCGAATAAAAGTATGCCAATATCTTTAGGGGTGCCATAGTCTGCTGCTGCGGGGACGATCTGGCTGACCAGGTCACCGCGTACGAAGACAAGATAAGCAGTTTCAGCGACCAGCACAAAGCCCAGAAGCAGAGCCAGGGGCTGCTGCCAGCCGAGTTTGCCTCTTTTGCGCAGTTCTTCAGCACCCAAAAGCATGATGACGAAAAGGAACAAGACCATAATGGCCCCTGCGTAAACCGTGACCTGGGCCATGGCAATGAAAGGCGCACCCAGCAGCAGATAGAACACGGCCACTGTGGCGAAGTTCAGGATCAGGAAAAGGGCTGAATAGACGGCGTTGCGGCTGAAGAGCATGCCCAGGGCAGCTCCGATTGCAACTGCCGCCAAACCCAGGAAAAGAATAACGTCGGTTGACATTTAGGCCGGGTCCTTCATTTCAGGAATTGAGCGGTCAAACGAACCAGGTTCAACCTCCCGTGGGGTGGGCTCACCACCTGCCGGAACAGGATCAAGCAACATCTCACGGGTATAAATGGCCTGCGAGCGATCCGTGAAAGACAATTCGTAGTTATCACCCAGAACGATAGCTTCCGTGGGACAGGCGTCTTCGCAATAGCCGCAGAAGATACAGCGTAGCATATTGATCTCGTAGGTGCTTGCGTAGCGTTCGCCGGGCGAGAAGCGTTTTTCATCAATGTTTTCGGAAGCTTCCACAAAGATGGCATCTGCCGGGCAGGCTGCGGCACACAAAGCGCAACCAATGCACTTTTCCAGGCCATTGTCATAACGTTTTAATTCATGGCGGCCCTTATACCGTTCGCGTACCGGACGCTTGACCTCAGGATACTGGATCGTCACCGGCTTTTTAAGGGTGGACTTAAAGGTCGTCCACAGGCCAGTGACCAGGGGAGGCACAACTTTTAATGGATTATATAAATTCATCTACCTATACTCCTAACCAGTAAAACCCTGAAAGATAATGACCCAAATAGCGGTAAGAAAAACATTAGCTAAAGCCAACGGCAATAAGACTTTCCAGCCAAAACCCATCAGGCGGTCGTAGCGTAAACGGGGGAAAGTGGCCCGTATCCAGATCATCAAGCCCAAACTGGCAACAATCTTCAAGCCCAGGTAAATGGGACCCAGGATAGGCCAGGGGCCAATTGTGATGCCCATGAAAGGAATGGTGCTTTCATAAACACCTGGGCCGCTGAAGCCGCCCAGGAACAGGGTGGAGAAGATGGCGCTGACGGCGATCATCTTGATGTATTCGCCCATGAAGAACAGTGCGAACTTCATGCCTGAATATTCGGTGTGGTAACCGGCGGTCAATTCCTGCTCAGCTTCCGGCATGTCGAAGGGAGCACGGTTGACCTCGGCCAACATCGCAATGTAAAAAATTGCAGCCCCGAACAAGCCCGGAATAGTGAAAATGAACCAACCGCCCGTTTGCCCACCCTCAATTATTCCAAGCAGGCTCCACAAGTAAAAACCATCACCCTGCTGCCGGACGATGTCCAACAGGCTTAGGGAACCCGCCATCATGATGGACGGCACAAAGGCCAGGCCCAGAGCCAATTCATAACTGATCATCTGGGCGGATGAGCGAATCCCACCCAACATAGCGTATTTGTTGTTGGAGGACCAGCCGGCCAACACAATGCCGTATACAGATATCGAGGCTATTGATAGTAGATAAAGCACGCCAACGTTGATATCTGTAAGGCCCAAGAAAATCTCACGACCAAATAAATTTATGCTTTCTCCCCAGGGCACCACGGCCATGATGACCAGCGCAGGAACCATGGTGAGGATGGGTGATAAAAGGAAGATGGCCTTGTAGGCACCCGCCGGGGTAAGTTCTTCCTTAAAGATCAGCTTGACGCCGTCGGCGACAGGTTGCAATAGGCCGAAGGGACCGGCGCGATTAGGGCCTACCCGATTCTGGATGAGAGCCAGCAGACGGCGCTCATAATAGGTCGTGTAGGCAAAGCCTGTCAACAATATAAAGATCAGTATGGCGCTCTTGGCGATCCACTCAATGAGTACGGCAATATCCATAGTTAAGCCTTGATCTCCACGGGGCTTGGACTGTTCAACGCAATGCCCACGCTGCGGGGCACCAAAACGTAGCCTTGCGGAACCCCGGCTTCAATGCGTGCCTGGGCTTTGGTCTCAGTGCCATTCAGTTTGACAGTGACCTCAGCATCAGGCTCTATGCTTAGTTTTTCAGCATCATCAGGGCTAAGTACCACGCTGGTCGGCGTGAGACGTTCGCTAAGTAATTCTGTGGGCACCACGGTGCTGCCACGGTCATACAAACGGGTGACCGGCACAGCCAGCAAGCCATCAACTTTGGGAGCATCCGCTACCTGGGCGAAGCTCAAAGCCGGGCTTTCACCACCTTGGGAAGCGGGCTGCAACTGCTGGCCCATGCCCTGCTCGTTCTCGTAGCTCGTACCGCCATAAAAGACGTCTTCGCTGGAGATGATCGGCCACTGTTCTTCAACTTCGGCCATCTTCGTGTAACTGACTTCAGCATAGTCGCTGACAGTCTCGGCGATCTGCGCCATAACCTGCGCAGGGATAACTTTTTGTAGTTTCAGATCCAGACGTTCGGCAATATTGGCAGCCACGGCATAGTCGGCATGCACATTGACCGGGGCAGGCACAGCCGGGTAGAAGATCTGCACGCGGCGTTCGGCGTTGGTGTAGGTACCCTGGCGCTCAGTGTTGGCCTGTACAGGCAACACAACGTCGGCCAGTTTAGCGCTCTCTGTCAGGAAAAGTTCCTGCACCACAAGGAATTTCTCGGCATCTTCTTCAACAGCCTTGATAGCTTCAGCGAGGGTAGCGTCGTCACCTGCCGGGTCGGCGGCCACAATATAAGCGGCCTTTGCGCTCATCAGATCGGCAGCCAGGTCTTCGCTGGGAACTAAGCCCATATCATAAGCACCCTGCGTGTTGCCCTTGTCCCACACAGCGATGAGGCCATTGTTGGCCTTACCTACGTGGCCGGTAGCCACCAATAAATTGGCGCAGGCATCGGCCAAAGACTGTGAAGTAGCCAGGCCGGTGCCTTCGTTACCATAGAGCACAACAAGGTTATTAGCTTCGGAAATGGCTGTAGCGGCATCTTTAACTTCCTGGCCGCGGGATAATTTCTTGACGGCTTCGCTCTCACCGGGGGTCTTGGGGGAAATGCTGCCCAACAGGGCCATCACGGCGGCGGCTTCTTCACCGTAGCTGTAACGCAGTTCGTAGTTGGCCTTGCTGCTCAGTTTGGTATCACGCGGGTTGGCAACCACCAGGGTTGCGCCACGTTCGCTGGCCTGCTTGATGCGCAGCCAATACAGCGGGGCTTCTTCTTCCAGGTCGGAGGCCACTACCAGAATGGCGTCGCCCTCACCCAGATCGGACAGGTTGCTGCCCTGTCCCACACCGACAGAGGCAACTAACTCGCCGCCAGCCATGTGTGTATTTTGCAGGGCTTTACCGCCCAGCTTTTCAGTTACCTGTTGGATGTTGAACAAGTCTTCATTGGAAAGACGAGCACCTGCCAGGGTCACGAGGCCATCACTGGCCGCTTTGAACTCCTCGGCGACCAGGTCGAGGGCAGCTTCCCAGCTAGTGGCTTCCAGTTCACCGACTTCGTTGCGCACCATCGGCTGGGTCAAGCGTTCTTCACTCTGGGTGTAGTGATGGGCAAAGCGGCCCTTATCGCACATCCAGATCTCATTGATATACTCGTTCTGGCGGGGCATCATGCGCTTAATGACCAATTCACCGCCGGATTTGGCTTCACGGCGAGTATTGACCGTGGTGTTACAGCCTACCGGGCAGTGGTTACATACAGAGGCCGAAGCCTTCAATTCCCAGGGGCGTGCGCCAAAGCGGAAGTCCGCCGTGGTCAATGCGCCCACCGGGCAAATATCGGTGGTGTTGCCGGACCAGTAAGAGTCGAAGCCTGGGTCGGAAAAGGTCACGATCTCCAATGAGCGGCCACGCTGTGAGAAGCCGATGACGGGGTCATCCACGACCTCATCCTGGAAACGTGTACAGCGCGCGCACTGGATACAGCGTTCGCGGTCGAGGTAAATGATCTCGCCCAGCGGCACATGCTTGGCGGCGTGGTGTTTTTCGTCGAAGATGAAACGGCTGGTACCCGGCCCGTAGCGCATGGTCAGGTTCTGCAGGGGGCATTCGCCACCCTTGTCGCAGATGGGGCAGTCCAGGGGGTGGGAAGTCAGCAGGAATTCGAGCACCTCTTTGCGAGCATCCACAACTTCTTCGGTGTAGCCGCGCACCACCATACCTTCGGAGACTTCCACAGTACAGCCAGTGTCCAGCTTGGGTCCGAATTGAATCTTGGGAGAGCCATCTTCTTCCAAGACGGGCTCACCTGTAGCACGGTCGAATACCGGGCGGCCCACTTCCACCAGGCACATACGGCACATACCCACCGGTTCCATCTTGGGGTGGTAACAAAATACAGGGATGTCGACACCGATCTTTTTGGCTGCATCCACCAAAACCGTGCCTTCGGGCACGCTGACTTCAATATTGTCGATGGTCAGGGTAACCAGCTTTTCTTCTGGTTGCGCCTGCTCTTCGACCTGATTCTCTACCGCTTCTGTCATCTACCGTTATCCTTAGTCCGCGACCGCCGCGCTGGTCTCAACGAGTTCTTCGCTGGCTGCCCCATTCGATTTAGCCTTGGCCTTAAAATCTTCGGGGAAACGCTCGATGGCGGTCGTCACAGCTTCTGTGGCAAAATCGCCTAAAGCGCACAGACATTTACCTTTAATATTGGTGGCAACGTCCTGCAGGAGGATGACATCCTCCCAGTTAGCCTGACCTTCATGCACACGCTCGGTCACGTTGCTCATCCAGAAAGTGCCTTCGCGGCAGGGGGTACATTTGCCACAGGACTCGTGCTTGAAGAAATGCACAGTTTTGTTGATCAGCCAGTCCATCGACACCGTTTCATCGATCACAATGATGGAAGCCGAGCCTAGCTGTGCGCCTACATTGGGCACGTTTTCGTAATCCATGGGGGTGTCCAGGGCCTCGTCATTGGCCACGATCATCGAAGAAGAAGCACCGGCAGGCATGATGGCCTTGACTTCTTTGTCGTCAATGATGCCGCCGCCATATTCATAGATCAATTCGCGGAATGTGGTACCCAAAGGCAACTCATAGTTACCTGGTTTTTTCACGCGACCACTGAGGCTAAAGACTTTTGTCCCAGCACTCTTTTCGGTACCCCACTTGCGATAATAACTAGAGCCATGCTCAATGATCAGCGGCACGTTGGTGAGCGTCTCGACATTATTAACTACAGTGGGTTTGCCATACAGGCCAAAGGAGGGCGGGAAAGGCGGGCGCACGCGTGGCTGGCCCAATTTGCCTTCCAATGATTCCAGCAAGGCCGTTTCCTCACCGCAGATGTAAGCGCCTGCACCCAGGTGGGTGCGAATGCGCAGGGAATAATCGCTGCCAAATAGCTTATCGCCCAGCAAACCTTCTTTTTCCAATTCGGCGATGCGCTCATCTAAATAGTGGGCCAGTTCCCAGAACTCGCCACGCAGATATATATAGGAAAGATTGGCGCCGACCGCATAGGAGGTCAGCATGACACCCTCAAGGAACTGCAGAGGGTTGCTCTCCATGATCTCGCGGTCTTTGAAGGTACCCGGTTCGGATTCATCGGCATTGACAACCACGTAGTGCGGCCAATTGTTGCCGTCCATGAAGCGCCATTTGAGCCCTGTGGGGAAACCGGCCCCACCACGCCCACGCAAACCAGAGTCGAAAACTTCAGTGGTGACTTCGTCGGGCTGCATCTGGGAGATGGCTTTCTCCCAGGCACTAAAGCCGCCGTTCTGGCGGTAGACGTCCATCTGATCGATATTTTCGATCTCGCGGTGACGCAGGCAGAGATAAGCTTCAGGCATCTTTACCTCCCTCTGCTCGCCAGGATTCGACCAGTTGCATTGTGCTTTCTACCGTCTGGTTTTCGTGATAGGCCACACCGTTATAGTCCTGCACCTGGAACATGGGGGCCTTGTCACAGGCTGCCAGGCACATCACGGCTTCGAGGGTAACCACACCGTCTTCGGTAGTCTCGCCGGGGCGGATGCCCAGGTTGTCACATAAGTTGTCCAGATATTCATCTGCACCGCGCAGCGCGCAGGGCAGGTCGTTGCACACCTGAATACGATATTTGCCTTCGGGCTTGTCGTGGAACAGGGTGTAAAAACCAAGGATGGAGGCTACATCTGTGGAAGACCTGCCGATGATCTCACCGATGTCTTCCAGGTCCTGTTTGTTGACGTAGCCGTCCTTGCGCATGGCCACAAACAATAGTGGCATGACTGCCGAACGTTTTTCATCATCCGGGTACTTTGCCAGGATCTGATCGATCTCCTGGCCATAACTTTCTCGCAGCGCGTTCAACGGTCGGTGTCTCCTAATACGATGTCAATACTACCGATGATCGCCACCAGGTCGGCCACAAAATGGCCCTTGGACATCATCGGTAAAGCCTGCAAATGTGCAAATGAAGGGGTGCGCCAGAATACGCGATAGGGTTTGGGGCCACCGTCACCTTCCAGGAAACAGCCTAACTCACCACGTGGTGACTCGACCGGCAAATATACAGAGTCAGCGGGGGCATCAAAGCCCTCTGTCCACAGTTTGAAATGGTGGATGACCGCTTCCATGCTGGTACCCAGTTCAGAACGGGGCGGGGGCACGAACTTGCGGTTGTTGCTGCGCACCGGGCCGTAGGGCAGGCGCTCAAGGGCCTGCTCGATGATGCGCATTGACTGGCGGAACTCCGCCATGCGCACAGCGTAACGGGCGTATACGTCACCCTCTTCGCGTGTGGGAACCTCAAAGTCGTAGGTTTCGTAACCTGAGTAAGGATATTCCTTGCGAATATCGTAGGCCACACCCGAGCCGCGTAAGGTGGCTCCGGTGAAGCCCCAACTCAAAGCCGATTCTTTATCCACCACACCGATCCCTTGGGTACGGTCAATGAAGATGGGATTGTTGGTCAGCAAATCTTCGTATTCGTCCACGCGGGCGGGGAAGGTCTTGAGAAAGTCGCGTACAGCCTCTTCAAATTCAACCGGCACGTCGCGCCACAAACCACCGGGGCGGAAGAAGGTAGTCATCATGCGCTGGCCAGATGACATTTCCATGATATCCAGAATGCGCTCGCGCTCCTGGAAACAGTACAAGAAGACGGACATGGCTGCCAGGTCCAGTGCCTGGGTACCCAGCCACACCAGGTGGGAGGCAATACGCTGTAATTCAGCGTAGATCACACGGATGACCTGGGCACGCTCCGGCACATCATCGATCCCAACCAACTTCTCAATGGCCAGAGAATACGCCAGGTTGTTACCCATCGTGTTGAGGTAATCCAGGCGGTCGGTCATCACAGCGGCCTTTTCGTAAGTCTTGGCCTCCATGTTCTTTTCTATGCCCGTGTGCAGGAAACCGATATCGGGAATGCAGTTGACTACGATCTCGCCATCCAGTTCCAGCAGCAAGCGCAACACGCCGTGTGTGCTGGGGTGCTGCGGCCCCATGTTTAACAGTACGGTATCGCCCTCGGCCACCTGGTCAGAGACTAGATGCTTAAGTTCTTCTACCGTGACTTCCATTTGTTCGAGCATGGCCATGGCTTAGTCCTTTGGCCTCGGTTTTTTCACTTCGATCTCTTCAAAGTTAAAGCTGAACTGCACTTCTTCATAACCCAGCGGGTAATCTTTGCGCAGTGGGTGACCCTGCCAATCAGCAGGCATCAGGATACGGCGCAGGTCGGGGTGGTCGCTAAAGTGGATACCGAACATGTCGTACATCTCACGTTCATACCATTCAGCATTGGGATAGATACCTGTGAGCGTATCCATCTCCGGCTCATTGCCATCCAGCGGCACGCGCAGTTCAAGGCGTATTTTATGCTTGAGGGAAGCCATCTGGTAAACAGCGTGAAAACGCGGGGTTTGTTGCGGCCAGTAATCGACACACGAAACACCCATCAACATTTCAAAGCCGTGTTCGTCACGTAGAGCGGTGCAAGCAGCTAAAAGTTTATCGGGGTATACAACGAAACGATCTTGTTCACGGAAGTCTTTGTAGTCTTCCGCGCCAAAGTCATCTTTGAGTGCCTTGATGGCAGCTTTCAAATTCTCGGACACTATATTTCCTTAGGCCCAGGTCTTGATGCCTTCGCCTTTGACTTTCTCATGCAGGGTCATGATGCCATGGATGAGGGCCTCAGGGCGCGGCGGGCAACCGGCCACGTAAACGTCCACCGGCACGATCTCGTCCACCCCCTGAACGATAGCATAGTTATTGAACACGCCGCCGCAGGAAGCGCAGTCACCCATCGACACCACCCATTTGGGTTCAGGCATCTGGTCGTATAGGCGGCGCAGCACGGGGGCCATCTTGCGGGTCACACGCCCGGCCACGATCATCAGGTCGGCCTGGCGCGGGCTGGGACGCATCAACTCCATACCGAAACGGCTCATGTCATAGTCCGAAGCCTGGGAGGCCATCATCTCAATGGCACAGCAGGCCAGACCAAACAACATGGGCCACATGGCGCGCGTACGTCCCCAATTGACCATCTGCTCCAGCGTGGTGGTTACCACGCCCATATTGCCAAGTTTTTGTTCTACTCCCATTCCAATGCTCCCTTCTTCCATTCATAAATGAACCCAACGATAATAGGGATATTAAAAACGATCATAGCGATCAGGCCATATAAGCCCAAATCACGGAAAGCCACTGCCCAGGGCAGGAAGAATAAGACTTCAATATCAAAGAGGATAAACAATACAGCTACCATGTAAAAACGCACCGGCAAACGGCGCGTGCCCGGCCCGATGGGCTGCATGCCCGATTCGTAAGCCGCAGATTTGCGCTTCGAAGGGCGTTTGGGGCCGAACAGGCCTCCCAAAACAATAACTAAAACGCCTAATCCGACAGACAAAATCAACAATATGGCAATGGGGATATAGCCTGTGAGCATGTGGATCCTATACAGTTAAAGTGTTAAATTAAGCCAAGAGTTTGAAACAAAGAAAAGTGTAACATAGAGGAGTAAAGGTGTCAAATTTCACAAAGTGGACGCCTGTCTGTTAGTCTCAACAAGTAAACAAGCCTATTGATTATGTGAAAAAGTGAGGTGATGTATGCATCTGTCCACGAGAAATCTTGCCCTTATCCTGTCAACTATCTTTATAACTAGCGCTTGTGGTGCTGGTGAAATGACTTCCCCAACCATCGAGAGCACTGAAACGGCCGCGCCAACCATCCAGAGTACGGAGGTTGAGGTCGAGCCCCCTCTTGAGCTGCAGAGGGAAGAACCCCAACTCGGTGTGGGGCAAAACCCGCTGGTAGGAAGCTGGTACGAAGTTGCCCAGATCTCCTGCCAGACGACATCAGAACGCCGTGTGCCTAGCCCTATCGAGGAGCTGATTTTTTTCGAGGACAATCGCATCAATGTCACCTGGTTCCCATTTGAAGTATATATTGACTATGTAGGCACTTATGCCGTCGGTGAGGGCGGCACCCTCGAGATCTTCGCCGAAGAATTGAATTATCTACCTTCAGAACTGGACACCGTGGGCACTTATGAGATCGATGAAAATGGCCGTTTACTCTTGAAGGATATGTGGTTGGGCGTCCCCCCACTAGATGCTGTTCATCCGGTCAACTGCGGACACATCTTTGAGAAGCGCTAACTAGAGAAATACACACACTACATGCACGCGGTCAATCTCAATCAGCACCTGCCCTCCTGCCTGCTCTTTGATCGCCACCCACATCCAAGTGGCAAAATCCATAAAAGGCAAATTGGTCACAGAAGATTGCCTGCCACTGGCGCGTCCATCCCCCACTCCCGTAGTCCAGCCGTCCTCCTGAAACCACTCCGCTACCTGGCGCGGCCTGTCGCCTGTACTGAAGACCACTTGAAAGGAAACCCGCACACAGGGTGGCAAGGGTTTGCTTGGGGCTGTAATGATGAAAGGGAAGGTGTCCCGGGAAATGGAGAAGTCCTCTACCCGCTCAAAGTCGGCGTTGGGGTAAATGGAGAAGGGGTTGTTGGAATAGAAGAAAAGGGCACAGGCGAGAACTGCGGAGATGATAATACCGCTCCCGCCAACAAGTAGGATCCGGTGACGGGAGAAGAGTGTTTGCATCAAATTCACACGGGTGGAAAAAAGCAAACAGAAATATTGGTTCTGGCAGTAATTATCGTAGATTCGGTTGACGCAACACTGACATATTGCCCAGTAGAACCGTATACTTTGATGATCGAATTATCAAGATAGCGATATTCCCGAAAAATATATCTGAACCCAGCAATTATCTCGATCGGATATTCAATCCAACCATTACTAAGGTTCCATTCAATTACCTCCTCTGTAGAAGAATAAGATTCAAATGCTACGTGATTGGAATATCTAAAGCAATCTTTACGATTCTCGTCAGGGCGAACTTGAATAATTGGACGGTCAACAAACTTTGCATTGGGATAAGGAAACACAAAGAACAGATAAGAATGCAAAGCTAATGCAATCCCACACATAAGTGTCCCCAAAAGAATTATTGTGAATGCACACTTGCTACCCCTCATCTAGTGAATGGGAACCTTTTCCCCCACCCGCAAAGCCTCCATCGCCGCAAAAGTAGCACGCGTTACACCCAACAAATCTTCATAAGCAATGGGTGGCGCCCCGCCCTCCGCGATGGCTTTGGCAAAAGCCTGCCACTCGGCGCGATGGCCTTTGTCCTGACGCAGGCGGCTTTGCTGCTTTCTGCTACGGCCGTTGCGGGTCGTCTCCAAGGCACGGAAATCATCCAATAAAGCTACACGCCCGCCTGCAAAGACCTCCACTCGTTCTTTTGCCACGGATTTGTCGCCATTCGCCAGATAACTCAGCGTACCCACCGAGCCGTCGGGGAACTCAAAGGTCAGCACCACATTATCCTGGCGGTAGCGGCCGCCATCAGATAGGGCCGTGGCGCTCACAGATACAGGCGGCGCACCTGCCAGGTAGGTCAAGAAATCCACAAAATGGCAACCCTCACCGATGATGCGGCCCCCTCCCTGCTGTGGGTCATGCAGCCAATGGTCAAGGGGTAAATAACCGGCATTGACGCGATAGTGCATGGCTAAAGGTTCTTTGGTCTGCGACAGGAACGCCTTTAACTTGATGGCTAATGGTGCAAAACGGCGGTTGAAGCCCACCATCAGCAATGGCGCGTCAGGCTTGTCCAGTTCAGCTTTGATCTCAGCCAGTTCATCTTCATTTAGCGCCAGCGGTTTTTCACAAAAGACGTTTTTGCCAGCCTGTAGAGCCTCTATGACCTGCTCGGCATGCAAGTTGTGGCGCGTCAGCACCGCGATTGTGTTGACCATTTCATCCGCAATGATCCCTTGCGCGTCGCTGGCCGCGTAAGTAAAGCCGTGTTTTTTGGCCGCATGCTGGGCGCTCAAGCCTGAAGCTGAAGCGATGCCCACCAATTCCACACCTTTGACGCCCTTGAGCGCGGGCAGCAAAACCGCCTGGGCGAAATTGCCTGCCCCCAATACACCCAGCCACACATTCCCAGTACCTTTTCGTTTTTCGCTTTCCGTTTTTATCACACGCGCCGGACTTGTTTCACTTGCTTCCGGATACGTCAGCACCACGCCCAGGAAAGCCTCGCTGTTCTGTTTACCCGTTATCAATTCATAAGCCTGAGGCGCATCTTCTATAGGAAAGCGATGGCTGATAAGGGGGGAAACATCCAGGTTCCCAGTCCCCAATAACTCCACGAAAGACTCGAGGTTGCGGCCTTCCGTCCAACGTACGTAGCCGATAGGGTAATCCCGGCCACTCTCTTCATATTCCGTGTCATAACGCCCCGGGCCGTAGGACCGCGAGACCAGGAAGGTCAGTTCTTTCTCAAAATAACCGCGGCGCGGCAACTCCAGGCCCACTGCACCCACGGCCACAACTCGCGCCCGGTCACGCGCAAGGCTGGCGGCCAGTTCCACCGGGTCATTCGAGCTGGTATCAGCGCAGATCAACACCACGTCACAGCCCTGCCCCCCACTGAAAGTCTGGGCAGCTTCTTCGGCACCTTCTCGCAACACAGCCTCTGCACCCATTTGCTGCGCCAATTGCACGCGCTGGGGGTCGAGGTCCACGCCAAACACCTGGCAGCCCGCTGCTTTGGCGATACCCACGGCCAACAAGCCCAGCAGACCCAGGCCGATCACGGCCACGCGTTCACCCAACTGCGGCTCGGCCAACCGGAATCCATGCAGAGAGATCGAGCCCAGGGTAGCAAAAGCACCCTGCTCAAAATCCACGTTGTCGGGCAGGGGAGCCAGCAGGTTCTTGGGCACAACGGCATACTCAGCGTGTACGGCATAATTGCCACCGGCACAGGCCACGCGCTGCCCCACCTGAAAAGATACCATCTCTGCGCCCAATTCCACGATTGTTCCCGCGGAGGAGTAGCCTAAAGGCATAGGTTGGTCGAGGCGATTGAAGGCCGCTTCAACAGTGGTCAAGATACCTTCACGGCGGGCCTTATCCAGCACCTGGCGCACCAGGTCTGGGCGCGAGCGCGCTTTGCCCACGAGCGACTTTTCGGCGAACTCGACCACCATGCGCTCCGTGCCTGCCGAGACCAGCGAGGCTCCGGTGTGCACCAGGGCCATGCCCGGGCCGGGTTTAGGCACAGGCACTTCCACAACTTCAGTTTTGCCATCACGCAGATTCTGCAATACTTGCTTCATAGTGGGCGGGATTCTACCGCAAACTGCTATAATGCCCTTCGGTACATTTCTAAATCACAAATAGCCCCAAGGGACGAATGCCGCAAATCAAATATCGATTTGTAGCATTCGTTCTTTCGCGCCATTGGTGATTCATTTCAAGGAGATCACCTTGTCCGACCCCCGTGTCCACAAATTTGCCCAGGTTCTGGTAGACCACTCAGCCCGTATTGTGCCGGGTGACCGTGTATATATCGAAGCCACCACCGAAGCCCTACCCCTGGTAGAAGCCCTCTACGAAACCATCCTGCAACGCGGAGGCCATCCTTACCCTCACCTACGTTTGCCCGAACAGGATGAGCTTTTCTTTAAATATGCCAATGACGACCAGTTGAAGCACAAACCCATCTTCCGCAGCCTGGCCTATGACGAATTCGAGTCACGTATTCGCATTCACTCATTGGCCAACACCAACGCGCTCAACAACGTCGATGCCAACAAACAGTCCACCTGGGATGCGACCGAAGCTCACATCCTGGAAACACAGATGCGCCGCGGGGCAGCCAAGGAATTCAAATGGGTCACCACCCTCTACCCCACGCGTGCTTATGCCCAACTGGCCAATATGGGCCTCAAGGAATATGAAGATTTCGTGTTCCAGGCTGCCCATGCTCACGAAGAAGATCCCATTGCTTACTGGACCAAAGTTAAAGCAGAGCAGCAAAAGATCGTTGACTACATGGTGGGGCATGACAAAGTGGAGTTGCGCGGCCCCAACGTAGACCTGAGCCTGTCCATCAAAGGCCGCACTTTCGAAAATGCTTATGGCGAACACAATATGCCCGATGGTGAGATCTATACCGGTCCGGTGGAAGATTCACTGAATGGATGGGTGCGCTACACTTATCCGTCTATCAGTGGCGGGCGCGTGGTAGAAGACATCGAGTTGAAATTCGAAGAGGGCCGCGTGGTCGAAGCCAGTGCCTCCAAGAACGAAGATTATCTGATGAAGCAATTGGACATCGATGAAGGGGCGCGTTACGTGGGCGAATTTGCTATCGGCACCAACTTTGAGGTGCAGCAATTCACCGGCAACATCCTTTTCGATGAGAAGATCGGCGGCTCTTTCCACATGGCCCTCGGGGCCGGCTACCCCGAAACCGGCAGCAAGAACAAAAGCGTCATCCATTGGGACATGATCTGCGATATGCGTGAAGATGCCGAGATCGTGGTCGACGGCGAAGTTGTGTATAAGGATGGGGCCTTCACGATTTAGGAAGTTGTTCTATAGTTAAAAAAGACGGCCAAATGGCCGTCTTTTTGTTTGTTAGTTGTTAGGAAGTTAGCGCCAGAAACCACGCCGCACTGGGCGCATATCTTCTGCTGTTACCATGGCCTCTTCGTCGATCTCTTGCACGATCTTCATGACCTTCTTGATCTGCTTGCGCCGCACGCTGGCGTTTAACAAGGACACCGCCCCATCACGACCTTGTGCAGGGATCTCGGTAACCGCGTAACCTTCTTCACGCAAATGCTCCACGAGTGCCTTGCCGCGCCGCGGGCTGATGATGCGCATGTTGATGTGTCCAATGGCTAAGCGTTCTTCGATCCACATACCCACCACGTTCCCCGTGGCGTAGCCGCCTGCATAAGCCATCAGGTTAAGGATATTGGTCAGGTCCTGCACGACTGCCGTAAGTACGTAAATAAAGACCAGAGTTTGCAAAAAACCCAGGAACCAGGTGATGACCTTACGATTGCGGATGACCATGTTGACACGTACGGTATCCAAGGCCATATTGGCCACACGCAGGCCAAAGATCAGCCCGGCAGATAACCAGGCATCAGGGGATAAAAAGATTTCCATGTTTATTCGGTTGCTGCTTCCAGCTCACCCTTGCCCTCAATCACGGGCACGTACAGTTCTTCGGTATATTCCTTGATCATGCGCGTCATGCTGAAACGCGGCGCCAGCGTACGGATGCACTCTTTCATTTTGGCGATCCATTCGCGGGGGATGTTATCCCCGCTGCGCCCTTCATAGTAGAGGGGGATGATCTCATTTTCCAGGATGTCGTAGAGGCTGTTGGCGTCGGCCTGATCCTGCACGTTGGGGTCGTTATGCTCTTCATCTTCACCAATAGCCCAGCCGTTGTTGCCGTTATAGCCTTCGCGCCACCAACCATCCAAGATTGAGAAATTGAGCACACCGTTGAGGGCCGCTTTTTCACCGGAGGTCCCGGAGGCTTCGTTGGGCTTTCGTGGCGTATTCAACCACACGTCCACACCCTGCGTTAGATAACGCCCAAGGTTCATATCGTAGTCTTCAAGGAAGACCAGCCGCCCACCATTCTCCGCAGCTTTTACCTTGCGATAGACTTCCTGAATGAGTTGTTTACCCGGCTCGTCTGCCGGATGGGCCTTGCCTGCAAACACGATCTGTACCGGACGGTTAGGTTCATTTAATATTTTGAGCAGGCGGTCCAGGTCACTCAAGACCAGCCCAGCGCGTTTATAAGTCGCAAAACGGCGCGCAAAACCGATCGTTAATGTGTAAGGGTCAAGCAGAGTGCCCGCGGCCACCACCTGCACCGGATGCACACCATCGTCCGTCCATTGCTGGCGAGCACGGTCACGCATATAGAAAGTCAGTTTGCGTTTAAGGTGCTCGTGTACCGACCACAGCTTTTCGTCAGGGATTTCGTCAACCTTTTCCCACACAGCCGGGTCGTCGACATGTTTCCACCAACCTTCACCAAAATATTCATCATAGAGGTGGCGATAGCGGCGTGCCAGCCAGGTTCCGGTGTGCACGCCATTGGTGATATGCGTGATGGGTACTTCGTCGAGTTTGCGCTCCGGCCACAGGAAATGCCACATCTCGCGGGCGACACGCCCGTGCAATTCGGAGACACCGTTGCGTTGTTCGGCCATACGCAGGGCCAGCACCGACAGACTGAAGGTCTCACCCCAATCCTGTTCGCGGCGGGCCAGGTCCATGAAACCTTCACGGTCCAGGCTGAGTTGCGGCCACAGGTTGGAAAAATATTTATCCATCAGCCAGGTGGGGAATTCTTCATTACCTGCTGGCACGGGTGTGTGTGTAGTGAACACATTGCTAGACTTGATCTGCTCAACAGCCTCATCAAATGCCATGCCCTCGCTCACTAGTTCGCGCGCTCGCTCCAGAGCCATAAATGCCGAGTGGCCTTCATTCATGTGCCACACGCTAGGATCATAGCCCAACAGACGCAAAGCCCGCACGCCACCCACGCCCAGGATCAACTCCTGTGAGATACGCAAGTCGAGGTCGCTGCTGTACAACCGGGCCGTCAGTTTTCTATCCGTATCAGAATTGCCTTCAACGTCACTGTCCAGCAAATACAAGGGCACACGCCCTACACGGATTTCCCACAGGCGCGCCAACACTGTGCGCCCTGGCAGTTCTACCGAGATCGTCAGCGGTTTGTCTTCATCATCCAGCAAGGGCATCACTGGCAGGTCTTCAAACTTGAGATGCACTTCATGCGATTCCTGCCAGCCATCCTCGGTAATGTGCTGCGAGAAATAGCCTTCTGTGTACAGGAAACCTATCCCCACGAATGGCAAGCCCAGGTCGCTGGCCTCTTTTACATGGTCGCCTGACAACACGCCCAAGCCACCAGAGTAGATCGGCAAGGTTTCGTGCAAGCCAAACTCAGTGGAGAAATAGGCGATGTTCTTCTCAGTCAAATTCGGGTATGTGTCCTTAAACCAGGTATCCTGTGCTGCCATATATTCATCAAAATCCGCCATCAGCTTTTTATAGAAATCCAGCATGTAGCGGTCCTGGCTGGCGCGGTTCAGGTCAGCACGCCCCACACTGCGCAAGAACTGTACGGGGTTGTGATAGGTCTCTTCCCATAAGTGCCCGTTGATCATCCGGAAGTAAGATTGGGCATCTTTCTCCCAGGTCCACCACAGGTTATAAGCCAGTTCCCCCAAACGTTCGATTGGTTTGGGCAATTCAAAGTTATTGGGCATGACACCCCGAAAAACGTTCATCTAAGTATGAACCTCATTACATTACATTTTAAGAAGTAATTTGCACAGAAGCGGAATCTTACCATGCGCCCGTACCTGCAATGCAAAGCCTTTATTAAAATTTTCAGCTAATGGATTTGTAAACTGGAGTATTCCAACACAAAAAGGCATTGTAGAACAAGGGTGTTATAATCGTCTGGTCAAGTCATAATTCTGTATTTCCCGAAAACATGAAAGCGACTGAAGAGATCAAAGCCCGTTTGGACATCGTAGAGCTAGTCTCTGACGCTGTCCAACTGCGCAAGTCCGGTAAGAATTACACCGGCTTTTGTCCCTTCCACCAGAACACGCGCACCCCCTCTTTTGTGGTCTGGCCGGAGACAGGCACATGGCGCTGCTTCGGGCAGTGCAATGAGGGCGGCGATATCTTCAAGTACGTCATGAAAAAGGAAGGGTGGGATTTCCCCGAAACCCTACGTCACCTGGCCGACCGTGCCGGAGTGGAACTGCGCAAACCCACGCCCCAAGAAGAAGCCCAGCAAGAAGAACACGAACGCCTGCGCAGGTTATTGGACGACGCTGTCGTTTTTTACCGCCAGCAGTTAAGTTCTGAACAAGGCCAATACGCCCATAATTACCTGAAAGAACGCGGCCTCAGTGAGGCTACCCTGGCAATCTTCGACCTTGGATACGCCCCGGATAGTTGGGATGCGGGCATGAATTATTTCCTTGAAAAAGGTTACTCCGTGGAGGAGATGCTCGAAGCAGGCATGATCATCGAGAACGATAAGGGCCGTCGATACGACCGCTTCCGCCACCGTGTCATGTTCCCCATCCGCGACGAACGTGGTCGCATGACCGGCTTCGGGGCCCGCGCCCTCAAAGCCGACGAACCCGCCAAATATCTCAACTCCCCACAAACACCCCTATTCGATAAGAGCAGTGTGCTCTACGGCCTGAACTTGGCGCGCAAAGAGATTCGCGCTAAAGATGAAGTTGTCATTGTCGAAGGTTACATGGATGTTATCGGCCTGCACCAGGCCGATTTCCGCAACGTTGTCGCCCAGATGGGCACCGCCCTGACCGAGCCGCAACTGCGCAAGCTCAAGCGCCTCACCCGCCGCATGGTGCTGGCCCTGGACTCCGACGCGGCCGGTATGAATGCCACCCTGCGCGGCCTGCAGGTAGCCCGTGAAACCCTCGACCGCGAAAGCGAAATGCGTTATGACCCGCGTGGCCTATTGCGCAACGAAGCCCGTCTCAAGGCCGACATCCGCGTGACCAGCCTCCCGGAAGGCACCGACCCAGACGAGATAGTCAAGGACAGCCCGGAAGCCTGGGCCGAGATCGTGGCTGCCTCCAAACCAGTCGTCGTGCATGTCATGGAAACCCTGGCGGAAGGCCGCGACCTGGAAGACCCCAAGGTCAAAACGGAGATCGCTGAACAGGTGCTGCCCCTCATCAGCGACCTACCTAATCCTATCGAGCGCGACACTTTTATCCAACAACTGGCGCGTTTGCTCAAGCTCGATGAACGCACCCTGATCGCTTCCCGCCCACGCCCGTCTCGCAGGGGCCAGCAAAGAAAGCGTCGTTATTCAACCCCACCACCACCTGAGCCGCAGGAGATTCCCCAGCAGGTAGAGAGTAAGGTTAAAAGCAGCACACACATCCTGGAAGAACACTGCCTTGGCATCGTCATGCGTCACCCTGAACTGCTTTACCGTGTGGACCGCATCTTGCAGGAAGCAGGCTTAGAGCGGCTCTCCTCACGTGATTTCCAGCACACTGACCACCAGGAGATGTTCCGTGTGGCGCTGGAAGCCATCGACCAGGATTACCTGGAGCCGCTCAATTTCGCTCTCGAAAATCTACCCCTCCCATTAGGCGAAACCGTCGACGAGATATTAGTGCAAACCGAAGAACTGGACCCCAATGAGGAACGTGTGCTGGAAGACCTCTTACGCACCATCCTGCATATGCGCAAAACCAGTCTGCGTCAGAACAATGACCAATTACGGTTCTTGCAGGCAGAGGCCCAGGAAGGCGGCGACTTGAAAGCCAGCCAATACCAGCAAACCATGGTCAGCAACATCAATACGCTGCAACAGTTGGACCGCGCCATGGGTAAATTTACCGAACGCAGCGCCATCTCTGGATAGAGTGCCTTATGGCCGAAAAAGACAAACTCAAAACCGAAGACAAGCAGGTGGAGAGCGCTCCTAAAGATAACGGGCGCAAAGACACTCCTAAAGTCCGCAGCCTCGACCAGTTGGTTAAAGACCGCACTGGCGACGTGCCTACCGGCCCGGCTGAAACCACCGAATTGGGCGATGATCCCGTTCGCCTTTATCTCAAAGAGATCGGTCGCGTCGACCTGCTCGACTCCGATCGTGAGTTCTGGCTAGCAACCCGCGTAGAGGCTGTCAAACGTCTGCTCGAAACCAGCCGCGAACACCCCATTGCCCAAAAAGATGAGGGCAAACCTAAAGCCACCTACCAGGCCATGTACGACAATTTGCTGAAAGCCTGGAAAGCTATCCAAAAAGACACCAAGAAACTGGGCTACGAAGCGCCCGAGCTACTATCGATCCTGGATGAAGTCGAGTCCCTGCAAATCAAATGGAACCTGGAAAGCCCTTCTTATTTACGTGGCTACCTGGACAACGGCCTATGGTCCAACGACGAAGGCTGGGACGAGGTAGCTCGTAATTCCTTTAAAGTCTTCATAGGCTTTTATATCTTGCCCGCGGCAGTTATTGACCAGTTGCGCACGCACATCACCGACAAAGGCAAACTGCCCACAATGGGTAAATTTGCCAGCTATTTACCAAATGAAGAATATGTCGAGGAAGCCGTTCAGGCTGTGGAATGGCGCGCCGACGAAGCCCAGGATGCCATCGTCAACGCCAACCTGCGACTGGTGGTCAGTATTGCCAAACGTTTCATTGGGCGGGGTAGCTCCTTTGAAGACCTCATTCAGGAAGGCAACATCGGCCTGCTGCGTGCTGTCAACAAATTCGATCCCACGCGCGGTTACAAATTCAGCACTTATGCCACCTGGTGGATCCGCCAGGCCATCACGCGTTCCATCGCAGACCAGGCCCGTACCATCCGTATCCCCGTGCACCTGCTCGAATCGATCCAGCGCATCTCGCGCAAGCAGCGCCAGATGACCCAGACACTGGGGCGCGAACCGACCAGCGAAGAATTGGCTCTGGAAGCCGAGTTGAGCATGATGGAACCGGAGGATGCCGTCGCCATCAAGGAAGCGCTGGATAACAAAGAAGAGGTTTCCCCGGCCCTCAAACGCCGCTGGAAACGCGCTGCCCAGAAGGTCGACCAGATCAAGCGCACCGCCGAAGAACCCATGTCACTTGAAAGCCCCGTGGGTACTGGCGACAACTCCGAGTTGGGCGATTTCATTGAAGACGATGACGCCATGGAGCCCATGGACGCCGCCGCCCGCGAGATGTTGCGCGACCAGGTGCAGAATGCCCTGGCAGCCCTCACCGACCGCGAGCGCGAAGTGTTGGAGCTACGATACGGCCTCATCGATGGCAAGGACCACACTCTGGAAGAGGTCGGGCAGTATTTCAAAGTCACACGCGAACGCATCCGCCAGATCGAGGCCAAGGCCTTGCGCAAATTACGCCACCCCACCCGCAGCCGCCACCTGCGCGATTATTTGGGGTAAAGCAGTCAATCAGTAATTGGTGTACAGGAATCAGGAGAGGCGCACAGCAGTGCGCCTTTTTTATTCTCAACAAGGTGTAGGGGCGACCGGCTGGTCGCCCTATCGGTTTCGAAACCGCCTCGCCACCCAATAAAGCACAATCCCCACCACGCCTCCCGCCCCAAATGCAATCAAGATATGCCGGTAACGCAGTTCAGGGATTATCTCCAAAACAAGGTTCTGCATACGCTCGCGAAAACTGACAGGCACGGCTTCTTCACCTTGTGGGCCAGCTTCTTCTATTTCCTCAGTCTGCTCCTGTTCCACCGCTTGTGGCTCACCAATCAGGAAATCCGTCAGGAGTTCCACTTCACCCAACGACAACTCAGGGTTGGGCATGGCTGCGTTGAGGTTGTCAAACTTGGGCTCCAACAAGTGATAGATCATCCAGGCCCGCAACTGCTCGTAGCCCTGCAACTCGCGAATCTCCTGTCGCTCGCCCGCGTACAGGTTATACGGCTCGCTATCGAGGGCATCCACATCATCCAGCGATTGCAAGTAAGTCTCCGAGGCCAGTCGCTCCTGGATGCGCGGCACCAGATCAGCCTGGTCGAGGCTGGGGCCAACCGTCCCACCCTGCTCGTTATATAGGTGGCAAGCCAAACAACCAGAATCGCGCATCAATATCTCGGGGTTGTCTTGCGTGCCCACAAAATAAGGGTGTTGGTTCTCCGGCTCGTAACGAATGACGTACACGGCGGCGCTGCCATGTCCGTTGGGCAGCAAGGGCGAGAAATACAGGCCATCTGGCCCGAACGCCAGTCCCACCACGATGCCGGAATAATCATTGATCGACTCCCCACGATAACGAAGGAACACCTCTGGCAGGTTGTCAAAACCGGCGGTTCCCAGGCTCCCAAAACGATAAATGCCCGCCCAGCCCGACAGCGCCAGATAGAATTGCTCTTCATTGCTTTCGGGGAATATGCCCGGCGCGCCGATGTAATCCAGTTGGGCCGGACCCACTGCCGGAGCAAACACATAATCGGCACCTGCCCCGATGCTCAAGTCGCTGCCATTCCACAGATAGTCAACGCCCCCCTCGATCTCCACAAAGCGATCAATGCCCTCGCCATTGTCTGCAGCGAACAAACGGCCATTTATGCCCTTAAGCCCAAAGGGGTTGCGCACCCCGTATGCATACACGTAATCGGCGGGCTTGTCCTTGTCATCTTCAAGGTAAAAGGGGTTCTCTGGGTGAGCCTCGCCGTCCAGTGTGAAGCGCAGGATCTTGCCGAGCGGGTTCTCAATGTCGCGGCTGTTGCGCCAGTCCAGCCCATCGCCCACGCTCACGTACAGGGCATCATCCACTACCTGACAGGGCCCGATCTGGTGGCTGGGGCCTGTGGGGAACTCAGCCAGGAATTCAGCCATCACCAGACTGGCTTTTGCTTCCCGCGCGAACTGCGGCGAACCGGTCTCAAAACGAGCGATGCTGTTGCGCAGCAAACCATCTTCCGCCCGGTAAGTGTAGGTCACGAAGACATAGCCCTGTTCAGGTGCCAGACACAGGCCTGTCAGGCCATACTCGTCAGACACTGACTCAAAGGAAGCGTGCTCTTCGCCCAACGCAAAGAAATCCGTAGCGAAGACGTGCACGCTGCGGTCATTGGTTACTGCCTTGACCACCCCGTCCAGCTCATTGACGAAATACAGCACGTCATCAGGCGCATCGCCCGGCTCCGGCACAAAGGCAATCGCGCTGGGAAAGGCGTAGCCCTCCGTGTCGATGCTTATAGAGAAACCTTCTTCCACCGCCCAATCACTGATCCAGCCCTCGCTCTCCTGGGCTTGAGCGTTAGGGGCAAGAACAAAGCCCATTGCCAGGAGCAAAAGGCCGATAAATAACCAAAACCGCATGTCGCTTCGCTCTAAATAAGTTCGCATAACCCTGCGATTATAACGCTGGGAGGATATGAGGCAAATGCAAACGTAAATTCTCCTTTCCACACTATAATTACGCTAGGTAAACGAGGAGGATATTATGCGAGACTATGAAATCGAACTGGAGATATTCGAGGGCAACGGCGGCCAAGCGCGTTCCGATGGAACGCGCCCAGACTTCGCCAAAGAGGGCATTTGCGCCTGGATGTACAAGAGCTATCAGGTAGGGGACAAATTCCGCTATCCAGAAGACCTGGGAGAAATGTGCCCCTGGCTAGTGGATAGTTTAACCGGCGTGATCCACGCCCTTGAACATGGTGGCACCTTACCCTGGAAATACCAGGGCACTCCCTATGAGAAAGTCATTGACCCGGATGGACTAACGACTGAATTCGTACGTTGTCTTGACCCCACTGAATCCGGAATTGTTATCAAGGTTACAAGAACTGCCTTACCAGAATGATTTTCTTATTCCGGAGTAGGGGCGACGCGTGCGTCGCCCAGGGCAAATGCCGCGCATTTGCCCGCCCTCTATCTTTACTTCCTACTAGGCTGTAGCCTTACCCACCGACTGCAGGATCTCATTGGCCGATTGCAGCGTGCCCTCGCTGACCTCACCCAACATCTGGGCCAGTTCCATCAGGCGCTGTTCGCCTTCCATGTTGAGCACTTGCGTGGTCGTGCGGCCCTTCTCCACCAACTTGTCCACCTTGTAGTGCTGCTCGCCAAAGCCGGCCAATTGCGGCAAATGCGTGATGCACAAGACCTGATGGTTGCGCGCCAGGTTCCACAGCTTTTGCCCCACGATGGCTCCCACGCGCCCGCCAATGCCCTGGTCGATCTCATCGAAGATCAGGGTCGGCGTATGATCAGCTGAGGCTAACACATTCTTGAGGGCCAGCATCAAGCGCGCCGTTTCACCACCAGAGGCCACCTTGACCAGCGGCTTGAGGCCCTCGCCCGGGTTGGGTGCCACCATGAACTCCACCGTTTCAAAACCAGTGGCATCAAAAGCCACCGGCTCATCCTCGCCAATATCCAGTCCTTTGGGGGCTGCTTTGGTCTGGAAATCGACACCAAACTGCGCTTCGGACATACGCAACTCATCCAGCTCCAGTTCAATGGACTGGCTCATTTGCTCGGCCGCGGCATGCCGTTTGGCCGACAGCACCTTGGCCTTCTCGGCCACCAGCTTGAGCAGCTTGCCCTCGCTGGCTTGCAACTCGGCCATGCGCTCTTCGGCATGCGTGATGGCATCCAGGTCTTTCTGGGCCTGTTCGCCAAAAGCGATGATTTCGGGGATGCTATCGCCATACTTACGCTTGAGCTGGCTGATCAGGTTGAGGCGCTCTTCCACCTCTTCCAGGCGCGCCGGGTTGAACTCAATGGCATCCAGGTAATTGCGTAACTCCAGTGCCAGGTCGGACACGTTGGCAAACACTTCCTGGGCGCGCTGGCTCAACTCGGCCTGAGACTCATCCAGCTTGGACAGATCCTCAAGCGCTTCAACCACCACCCCCATGCGGTCTGTGGCCGCGGGGGCATCCATGTCATTTTCATCAATGGCTGCCAGTGCTTCATTCGCATGGTTCGCCAGGCTTTCGGCATTAGCCAGGCGGCTGCGCTCTTCTTTTAGTTCATCTTCTTCGTTGGGTTCCAATGCCGCTGTGTTGATCTCTTCGACCTGGAAGCTGAGCAGTTCCTGGCGGCGTTCGGCATCGGCTTCGGCTTTGCGCAGGTCATTCAGCTCTTTGCGCAGACCCTGCAATTCTTTATAGCTTTTCCGGTAGTCGTCCTGTTCTTTTTCGACTTCGGCAAAGCGATCCAGCAGGCCCAGGTGACTTTCCACCCGTAAAAGCGAGAGGTGTTCGGACTGGCCGTGCAGGTCGATGAGCAGTTCGCCCAATTCCTTCAGCAAGGCCAGGTTGACCATACGGCCGTTGACGCGCGCCACGTTGCGCCCCTGGCGTCTGAACTCACGTGCCAGTGTAACGTAATCCTTATCATCCAAGAGTTCTTCTCGTTCCAGGATGGCATGCACCGGCTCGCGCACTTCATCTTCAATGCGGAAACTGCCTTCAACGCTGGAGAATTCCACCCCGGAGCGGATCACGGTCGTATCAGCGCGCACGCCTAACAGCGTCTCCACCGCATCGATGATGATGGACTTACCTGCCCCTGTTTCACCGGTAAAGATCACCAGGCCATCATCGAAACGCAATTGCAGCTCGTCGATGATGGCAAAGTTCTGGATGCGCAGTTCGGTCAACATGATTTACAGCCTCAACCGGATCCCGGCCAGACGATAGTAAACGGTGGAAGTGGCGATGGCCGCGTACAGTAAGGGCCACAATAAGCCGATTAAGGCCTGGAAGCCGCCACCCAGGAAGAAGATCAAAATCAAACCAGTGTGTGGGATAAAAGCCCCAACCAGCACGGCCAGGGTTATCAACCGGAACAGTAATTTAGAACGTCTACGACCTATCACCCGCCGCACCACTTCGGCGATAATGCCACCAACAATGGGGGCCAGTATGAAGATGAACAAGAAAAAGAAACCCAGAAGGTCGACGAACACGCCACCGATAGCCGAAAGGATCAGGGCTGTGCCGATACCCAGCGGGTAGTCGTACCATTCGGCCGTATCGAATTTCTTCTGCTGGCCGCGTACGCAGTCCTCGCAGCGGTAACCGGTAGGTGTCTTGATGGCACAGCTCGAACAGATCAGTTTGCCGCAGCGATTGCAGCGCAAACCGGTTTCTCGGTCGGGATGTTTTTCGCAATAAGTGATTTCGATATTGTCAGCAGTTGTCATTGAGCAATTCCTGCAGAGGGGTTCTGGTCCATAAAACGGAATAGTTGTCGGTAAAAGTAAGCCGGGTCCTGGAAACGTAAGAGGCGCACGTTGTAGTCGCTGGCGCGTACCGTCACGCTGTCGCCATCTTCCAAGATCACGGAGGGGCGACCATCCACGTTGAGCACGGCATCGTGCCCGGTGCGCACCACGATGTTGATCGTAGCACCCTCGGCCACCACAATGGCCCGGTCTATCGATAAATGCGGCGCAACCGCGATCAGCAGCAGGTTACGCAGTTCGGGCGGCAGAATGGGACCACCCGCCGCTAAAGCATAAGCCGTGGAGCCTGTCGCGCTGGACACGATCAAGCCGTCGGCCACGTAAGTCGTCAGGTAATCACCGTCCAGGCTGGTCACCAGATGCACCGGACGTACCAGTTCGCCGCGCCCTACAAAAACTTCGTTGAGCACGTCCCACTCACCCAGCTTGCTATCTCTGCGCCATTGTTCAGTGCGCAGCATCATGCGCTGTTCGTACCAAAAATTCCCGTTGAACAGCTTGGGCAGTGTCTCCGGCCACTGGTCGCGCCCCACTTCGATCAGGAAACCAAAACGACCGTAGTTGATCGCCAGGATGGGCACGTCATAGGGGGCACATAAATGACCGGCGCGCAGCACAGTACCATCACCACCCAGCGTGATTGCCAGGTCGATGCTCCCGGATTTGATCTGTTCGCGCAATTCCTCATCGTGCAGAAAAGCATGCACAGCTTCAACACCATGCTCTTCCAGGAAAGCACACACTTTTTTGGCTTCTTCCGAAGCTTGGGCTACGTCGGGATGGGCGATCACGGCCACCCGCTTAAAAGTGTTCTCAACGCTCATAGCGATTTCATTATAGCGGCCTACTGCGGTTTGCGGAAGCATTACAAAGCCTGCTCACAATCATAAGCATAGCCACAGCCATTGCAACGCGCCGCCTGTTCGTGGGAACGGTCAACCTTGCGTTTCTTTTCCATGCTGCGTATCTCAGCCAGCAGGTCCAGCAGGGCTTCTTCCAGGGCTTCGGTGAAATCTACGGCAAAGGTGCGCTTGGGATAATGCACGATGCCATAGGGAGGACGCACACCATATTGCTTTTCGGTCAACACACAATAGGCTGCCAACTGGTAGATATGTGACTCATAGGGCGCTTCGGGGGTCCTACCACTTTTGACTTCCACAGGGATGACCGTCTTACCCTTGGAGACCAAATAATCGGGCCGCCCCACCAGTTGCAACACCGGGTCGAAAAGTGGCGTTTCCAGCAGTCCCCAATCGCGCGTATCCGAATAGATCACGCGTCCCACAGGTAACCCATTGGCCTGCTGTCGTCGCGAGGCATTCCATAATAAAAGCATGGCAGCCACGAAGGCTACAAGTGCAAGCGCCAAAAACATGGTCTTCTCTAAACTATTAACGCCGTAAAATGCACGACCAGCGCCACAAGAGCGACCAGCAATAATCCATAAGCCACGTAACGCAGGCAGCCTGAGGTCATCACCTGGCGGCTGTGCGCCGCATGGACCTGTGAACCAGCCGCCATCTGAGCTACATTATCGGACTCGACGCCCTGGCGCTGGTACCACCAGGCTCGCTGGCAAAACAGGTACGTACCAATCTCCGAAGCGCGGATGGTGCGCATTTAGCTGGCTGGCTCCTCGTCATTTTTTAACTCGTCAGAGAACTTCTCCAGCCGCGTTTCCAATTTGCGGAAGCCGTCTTCCAGGCGTTCTTCGCGCAGACTCAGGGTCATATCGCCGCGCGTGCGTTCCACGATGCCGCGCGAGATGTCCGTAATACGCCGCAGGCCGTAAGTCACCGCATCGGGATAGTCCATCGTCACCAGCATGCCGTAGATGTCATCCATGTGGCCCAACAACCGTTCGGCCTCTTCGGAGTAGCCGTGGCGCAAAATGTCCAGGCAGCGACGGCGCATCTCACCGATAGTCTCGGCCAGCCCCTTGAGGTAAGTGGCGTTCTCTAATTGCAAGTCCTGCGGCGAGGGTAGCTTCTCATTGTTGATCAGCGCGTAGACGATGTTGGCCTCGGCATATTCTTTGAGGGCATCCTGTGTGTATCCGGCAAAGTACAGGTTGGGATAATCGGCCAAACCTCCACGCAGTGCATCAGCCAGCTTATGTGCTTCAGCTAGATTCTCCTGAGCCAGGTCTTCTTCATCACGGTGGATAGCCCGGATAGCGTGGGCACAATGGCGTGTAAGGGTGCGCGCCTGTGAAAGTGCTTCATCACGCGCTGCCGTTAGGGCGTCAAAATCTGCGCGAATATGCTCGGCGATGTTATCGAGGTTGTTCACGATGCATCTTCCTCAGGCGATTCTTCGCCAGTGTCTTCAACGGTCTTGTCTTCAGCTTCGTCATCATTGCCCTTGTCTTCGCTGGCTTCATCCTCTTTTTTCCCCTCATCCGCTTTGGCTCCCGGATTCTGGGCCTGCTGGAAGAGGTAATCGGCCAGGGAGGCCTGCTTCTTAGGGATGTTGATTGGCCCAAAGGTAGCCTCGTATTTGGCAATGTTTTCCGCCAGTGCCCGCTGTAGCAGTTTGGCACTGAGGGGAGACATAAGCACCCGCGCTTGCACGGGTGCTTTCATGTTTCCGGGTAACAACTGCGCGAAATCAAAGACCAACTCAGAAGGGGAATGGGCAATGCGCACCAGGTTGGCGTACACCGAACTAAGGTCGCCCGGCATTTCCAGCCTGGGTTGCACAGGCATTTTGGCTTTAGGTTTTGGTTTCTCAGCCACGATGGTCTCCTATGAGTTCCCTATGCTTAGAAGGGGATCTCATCTTCTTCCATTGGCTCTTGCATACCACCGCCTCCACCCCCACCACCTTCATACTGGTCTTCTTCACCACGCGTGGAGAGGAACACCACCCGGTCAGCTGTGACTTCGTAGGAAGCAGCCGGGGTGCCATCCTGGCGGGTCCACACACGCGGGCCGCCGGACTCTTTATCGGGGGTCATACGGCCCTCGACCAGCACGCGGCTGCCAGTTTTGAGGTACTGGTTGCAGGTTTCGGCCTGACGGCCCCATGCAGAAATGCGGAACCATACGGTTTCCTTGACCTTTTCGCCATTGGAATTGGTGTACTGGCGGTTGGTGGCCACCGAAAAATTGGTGACGGCCTGGCCGCCGGGGGTGTAACGCATCTCAGGGTCACGCCCCAAATTGCCAACTACGACTAACTTTTGGTAAGACATGCCATTCTCCTTTTGCTGTACAGCGTTTAAATGTGAAACGTCGCCCTCAAACGGCTCGTCAGCCGCCTGGGACGCGGGTAGCTGCCACGGTAGATGGGCAACGACCTCTGAAACTAGGTTTTTGAACATGGGGGGTCCTTTCCGATGAGTGGGTGTTGGGGTTTCTCAGACGAATGCCGCCTGAGGCAAGGTTGGGTTCACTCACCAAGCTATTATGGAACAATTGTACACTAAATTGGTGCGAATTGGAAGGGTGGCAAACTCGACTATAAGAGATGATTAAGGTAGATGTTTGCGGGGGGGGGGGTACTAGTACTTGTCTGACAAGTGTGATTAGCTTGATTTGTATTATGGAAACCACAGGTCGTTAGGCGTTTGGATGCAATAGCCTTCATCCTGTTGTGTTTCACCATAAAATGCTTCTGCATCTATTGAGGTGACCTCATCAAGTGGTCTGTATCTAAATCCGCCAGACTGCCAATAAAATTCCCTAACAATATCTTCAAATGTGAATTGCAATTCTGGATTCCATATCGCCAAAAACATATAAGATACTTCATCCAAGCAACCTGTAGCCATTTCCCCCTCAAGACTAGTTCCATAGTTATGTTGTGTTGCAATCCCTCTTTCCAAATAGACATTGGCGATATCAATATTTGTCACTGTTCTAGGTGGGCCTTCAGCGTAAATTGTTAGCCACACTTCTTCCGGCATTCCTAAGAAATTGTGAACTTGTGGGATCTCGGCATACAGGGAATCTCTTAGATCACTTACTGAAATCATTTCCACAATGCCGTTTTCAACAAAAAATCTGTGATTAGGGTACTGTCCCAACTCTTTCAATGACAGGAAAAAGACGTATTTATTAAATAATAAAAGCTCCTCGCCCCTAAAATCCGTTACAAGACCTATGGGACCTAATATTTGCAAGGCTTCCTCCCAGGTGGTCTCCCCTGCCGTTATCCCCCAGAAACAAGGCAGCTCACAGCCCCCATTGGTTTTCATCAATTCCTGCACATAATCTATAGAATCATTTATAGCCAATGTCGGTATAGCCGTCGGTGTTTTTGAGGGCTGCAAAGTTGGGGCAGGAGTGACAGTTAACGACTGGGTGGCTTTGGATGGAATAGTAGTTGAGGCGCTAGTGGGGGTGGTTCGCGGTATCGAAGAACAAGCAACCAGCAAAAACAGAACACAAAAACCTATTGATTTTTGAAATTTGCTAATGGCGTCTATTTGTACTTTCAAGGCAGCTCCCAAATCCTGAGCGGTTGGGTAAAACTTTGTACGCGATGTTTGATGATGGTTGCCAACTCTGTACCATCCGGAGAGAACTCTATGTCATAGGAAATATCATCATTTATGTAGAAATCCATTTTTGCAAGCAACTCCCCTGATTCCAATGCAAATAAATACAGGAACCCATTGAAGCCATCTACTGCAGCGATGGTGTCCAACAAAGACACCTCTACATCGATAAACAGGATATCCTGATAGGCAGCCGTCCAATCAAGCTCAACAGCATTTAGAACATCCCATACATGTAAATCGTTGCCCACAACAGATACCAAATACCTATCATCCTCTGAAATATCTACACTTCTCGCACCATATTCTGATTCACCATACAAGTATTGAGTCTGTTGACAATTCGGTGAGTCAACGCTTGGTAAACTCAGAAACAAAATTGCACCATCATTATCCTGAACAATCGAGAAAGAAGTTACCAGAATTGGCTCGGTTTCCAGAAAAACATAATCACTAATCGTTCCACCAAGAAGGCTCAAACTACAGCCTTCGTTTTCAAACATATGGGAGAGGCTAGCATTACTTGCTTCACCTACAGTTGACCAGGCAAACCAATGGTCATTGGGAGAGAATTCCAAGGCCGTAATTACCTCACCCAGTTCACTATCCCTTATCAGTGTTTGTTGCTTAAGGTCCCAAACATAAATGGTCTCCCAGTAGCCCCCACCTGCCAGATAGCGATTATCGTGTGAGAAAGTTAGTTCCGTAAATAAAGGAATAGGTCCGCGGAACTGATCTGGTTCCGGGATAGCTAAAGTGAACAACTCCGTACCGTCGTTTGGATCAATTATGCGGACATCATTCGATTCGTAATTGGACACTGCGATCATTTGTCCATCAGGAGAGTAAGCGATACTGTCGCCAAAGATGGGCAACTCACGCGCCAAGTTTAAGGGATTAGACTGTGAAACTACAGTTGCCGTCGGCAAAACAGGGGACACTTGACTCTCTGTGGGGGTAGGTTGATTCTCAAGATCAGGCAGCGAGGAACTTATCGGTGATGAAGTTGATTGACCCATTTCTGCTCGAACATTTGTAGGGGTGGCTTCCTGCGATGAAGAACAAGCAACCATCAATAACAGAACCGAAAATCCAATTACACGTTGAACAACCTTCTTGTGCATCATATGGCCACCTCAATAAAATAATTCTAACCCGAAATTGCACTTAGATATGTGCCCTTGACAAATCGAGGACTATCTATATAATATCGTAAAATTACGATAAAGGTATTCAATGGCAATCGCCACAAAAGAACATAAACCAAAATTCATCACCCCTGAACCCTGCTGCAATCTGGAGATTGATGGTCTGGAGCAGGAACGGCTGGTAACGATGTTCAAGGCCCTTGGCAACCCCACCCGCTTTGAGATCATGAAGTACCTGGTCACCCACCCTGGCTGTATCACTGGCGACATCGTGGAATACCTGCCGATCGCACAGGCTACTGTATCCCAGCATTTAAAAGTCTTGCGCGACGCCGGACTGATCGAAGGCATCATCGATGGCCCCGCCACCAACTATTGCCTGCATAATGAAAATATCACCTGGTTCCGCAAAAAGGTCGGCCATATTTTCTGATCAGCAAGTTTTTTTAATCTAATCTATCGTAATAATACGATTTAGAAGGAGCACTATAATGAACAATTACTACACCCTCCATGAATTGGCCCGAATAAATGTAGCGTCCCTCCAAAAAGAAGGCCAGGCCGCACAACTTTTTAACCGCGCCAGGGGCAGGAGGCACTCTACCCCTGGTCTGTCGAGGCTTCGAATCAGTGGTTTGCTTATATCAATGGAAAATGCGTTAAAAACGCGTCCTGCAGCACAAAGTAATTCAGTTCGAATATCTAGTTCCCAATCCCCTGAATGTTGCTAATCTGATTGCCCCCCTTTTCGATCCATCCACTTGATTGGGTGTGAAACGAATCAGAATAGAAGCCGAATACCAGATATGACCAACATCAGAAGAACTAGCTGCTTAAACCTTTGTTTGTTGATCCATCTTTCAAGGAACAGCCCGGAAGCTATTGCCAGCAACATGCCGCCAATAGCCCAGGGAACGGCACGCCAAAAGTCACCTCTCAAATTCCCCTGGCCGGCATGAAAGACCAAAATTGCGCTATTAGTGACCAGAAAAAAGCCTTGCAGATTACTGCGAAACTCCTCCGGCGTCCAGTGACGAAAGCCACCATAGATCGCAACAATGGGGCCGCTGGAATTGAACGCGCCGCCCAGAATCCCCGCAAAAAAACCAAAGCCGTATCCCCAGAAACGATGCATTAGCTCAGGCAATTTGGGAGCAAAAAACGCATACGCCGCATAGCCCAGGACCAAGATGCTCAAGATCGTCCTAATGATGCGCTCGTCCACCACTTCGAGTAAATAGACTCCCAGGGGGACGCCAAGAACCGCCGGGACCAAAAGTGTGAGTATGGCACGTAAATTAAAATGCTGGCGATAGTAATAGAGAACGAAGATCGAGGTGAGCAGGCCGACCAGGGTTGAAAGCGGTGTCGCCGTCTTTGCCCCCAACCACAAAACCATAAAAGGCATCGAGATCAGTGGCGCCCCGAACCCTGCCAGCGTTTGGGCCAGCGTTGCGAAAAAATTGACCACAGCCAAACCAGGGCCGGGCATATGCTTCCTTTTGTCCGGAGGGGTGTTCTAGCTAGACCGAACGTTTTTCGCGGTCATAGTTCTGCCCCAGGAAAGTGGGCACGCGCACCCAGCGGGAGCCAAAGACCATGATCAACAAGGTAGCGATGTAAGGCATGGTTAGGAGGAACTGGTGGGGGATGCCACCCCCAAAGACCTGGGCGCGCAGAGCGAATACATCAACGGCTGCAAAGAATAAGGCCCCAATGAAGATAGTGTGCGGTCGCCAGCCACCAAAGAAGGTCAGGGCGATGGCAAGCCAGCCACGTCCCTGGGTAATACCTTCCGTGAAAGTGCCTGTATAAACCAGGGGCAGAAATACTCCGGCCATGCTGATGAGCATGGCTCCGCCAATGGCTGCAAAGTAGCGACCACGTTTCACATTGATGCCCAGACTGTCGGCTGCCTTGGGGTTTTCGCCAATGGAGCGCAATTCCAGGCCGTAGCTGGTGCGATACAAGAAATAATACAGCGCCCCTGAAAGCAACAGGGAGAGATAAACAAAGATATTCTGGTTAAAGAGGATATCTCCGACAACAGGTATCTGGCTCAAGAGGGGAATGGGCAACTTATCCAGGGTGGGGACAAGCGGCGGAGTCAGTGTCACCCCAATGGCGAGCTTAAAGATAAGCGTTGACAGTGCCAATCCCACAAAGAAGAGGGCCAAACCAGTAACGAACTGGTTCATGTTTAACGTGGTGGTAAAAAAGGCGAAAGCCAATCCGAACAGGCCGCCCGCCACAATTGCCGTGAGCACACCAACAAAAAGGTTATCTGTCCAGTACGCGCCTAGAAAGCCAATGGAAGCGCCTGTGAGCATGATGCCTTCCTGGGCCACGATAAACAACCCCGTCTGCCCGGCCAGCATGGTGCCCAGCCCCGCAAAGATATAGGGCACCATGGCGAGGAAGACCAGTCCGGCAAAGCCAATAATCAGTTCAAAGTCCACTTACTTCCTCCTGACAAAGTCAGACAGCAATACGAAGATGAGGATGAGAGCCTCAACGATGAATACCAATTCCACAGGGATGAACATGGTACGCTGGAGAGCACTGGCTCCCACTTCCAGCACGGCAATAAAGAAGGCTACAAAAGGTATGGCAGCATGATTGCCCCTGGAGAGTAATCCAATGATGATGCCCAGCGGCAGAAAGTTGGATTGCATGCCTTCAATCAGGCGGTGATGGTTGCCTGTTACTTCAATAGCTCCAGCCAGCCCGCCCATAGCGCCCCCCAACACCAATGCCAACACGAATAACACGCGGGTATTTATGCCATATACCTTGGCTGCCTTTGCATTGGACCCAGTGGCTACCAACTCGTAGCCCGCTGAAGTGTAGTCCGTATAAAAATAGACCAGCGCAGCAACAATGAGGACAATGATGATGCCGCTGTGCAAGGGAGGGCTGGAAACCAGCAGCGGCAGCTCAGCGTTTTCTCCAATCGCAATGGTGGTAGGGTGTCCGGCCAGGGGGTCCCGCCATATCTCTGTGGCAACGTAGTCGATGACCTGGAAGGAAATGAAATTCATCAGTACGGTGGAGAGGATCTCATTAATTCCAAAACGGTAGAGTAACCAGGCCGGTACCAAGGCCCAAAAGCCACCGCAGATAATGCCCGCAAGTAAGCATAAAGGAATCAGGATGATGGAAGGCAGATCAGCAAACAGGATACCCACTGCGACCGCGCCCGTAGCGCCTAGCAGCAACTGGCCTTCACTGCCGATATTAAATTTGTTCGCCTTGCTGGGAATGGTGAAGGCTAGAGCTGTGAGAACCAATGGAACGAACTTCAGCAGGGTTTGAATAAAGCCGTTCCTGGAACTCAGCGAAGTGAACAAGATGGTCTGATAAGCCCGGAGCACATCAAATCCGGCGAGCCACAGAAATATGCCGGTGGCTAGAAAGGCTGCCAGGACAGCCAGGATGTAAGGGAGAGCCTGGCTAAGCAGGGAGTTTTTTGGTTTGGAAGATGTCAAGGCTGTTTCACTCACTCTGTCTCACTCCACTCATCATTCTGCCAACGGCATACTTGTCGTAGCTGCCGCGCTGCAACTCACCCATCTGTTCTCCATTGCACAGCACCATGATGCGATTACTGAGCAGGAAAAGTTCATCAAGATTCTCGGAGATCAACAAGGTTGCCATGCCCTCTTGTTTGCGTTCGAGAATCTTCTTGTACACAAATTCCATCGAGGGAATATCCAGCCCGCGGGTGGGATTGTGAATCAGCAGCAAGTCAACCGGCAAGGAAAAGGCTCGGGCCAGCATGACTCGCTGGATATTCCCGCCGGAAAGATTGCCTGCGGTATCCTGAGCACCGGGGGTTTTTATGTTGAACTCTTCGATAAGCTGATTGGAACGGTCAAGGATGGTGTGCCTTTGTAGCAAACGCCCGTCGCTGTAGGGGGCCTGACGATGCAAACCGAGGATCAGGTTCTGGGCAACGTTGGCCGTAGGCAAGAAGCCATCCTGCCAGCGATCCTCTGGGACGTAGGCAACGCTGTTTTTCAGAATTTCATGAGTTTCAAGCGTGGAAACATCAGTGCCCTGCATAAGCACGCTGCCATGCACCGGTCGGAGGCCCAAGATGCCTTCGATCAATTCCAATTGCCCATTGCCAGATACGCCAGCGACCCCCAGAATCTCTCCTGCGTGGAGCGTGAGGGAACAGGACTTGACCCCAACCAATTCCCCTTCACCTACCGTCAGGTCAGCGACTTCCAAAATCGTGTCCTGACCGACATCGCCAATCGTTTTTTCTAACTGTTCACTGGAAAAAATGATGCTGGACTCAACGTCCAGGTCGGAACCGACCATGGCGGTGACAAACGCCTCTTCGGAAGCGTCCTCGCGCTCCATGGTCAACACGTTCTTGCCATGGCGTAAGACGGTAATGCGATCACACACTTCCAATACTTCACGGAGTTTGTGCGTGATGAAAATGACGCTCAGACCATCATCAACCATCACCCGCAGTGATTCGAACAGGGCATCCACTTCCTGGGGAGTAAGGTTCGTTGTGGGTTCGTCCAGGACAAGCACTTGTACGCCACGGTAAAGCGCCTTTAGTATCTCTACTCGTTGGCGAACACCCATAGGTAGATCACTGAGGATGGCATCAGGGTCTACAGGCAGGCCAAAACGTTCACCTAGTTCGTTGATCTTCTCTTTCGCAGTATCGAGATTTAGTCTGGGCCAGTTTTGCAGGTCTGTGCCCAGCACGATATTCTCGGTGACCGTAAAGCGGTTGATCTGCAAAAAGCGCTGGTGCACCATACCAATTCCACTGTTGATGGCATCCTTTGGCGAGTGCACGGAGATTGGTTCTCCTCCAAGCCTGACCTGCCCGGCATCACTTTGATACAGACCATAGAGAACATTCATTAGTGTTGTTTTGCCAGCGCCATTGCCACCCAGCAAGCCATGAACTTCGCCTTTTTGAATGCTCAGGTTGACGTCATCCAGCGCGATGACCGACCCAAAACGCTTGCTGACATTCTGCATTTCCAGAACAATATCTTTTGGCATGTGCTTCCCTATTGAACCAGGCAGCCAGCTCTTCTTAATGGCTGCCTGGTTCAAATTGGTTTAAGTTTTACTCGATCGGTTCAGAATTCTTTTCGACTTCGATGTCGCCTGCAGCCAGTTGCGCCATGACATCTTCTGCGAAACTGTTGACTTCATCGCTGGCATTTGCCAGAGGGAGTTGAAGGGTGATGCCTGTGTCAAAGCCCAAATGATAGTTGCCCGATGTTTCGCCACTCTCGATGCTGCTGACCATATCGGTCAGCGGACCCGCAAAATCGTACAGCATGGAAGTGACGTATTGATCCTCCCCTGCTTCAGATTTATCGGTGTATTTAGCGATCACCAGGACCTCTGAAGAAGCGTTCTTTGCCGCCTCAAAAACCCCGAGCGTGCCCAGGTTGAGCGAAGACACGATGACATCTGCGCCTTCGGAAATCAGGGTATCGGTGAGCTCACGGGCTTTAGCCGGATCATTGAAGTCGCCGGCCCAAACGGGGACGACCGTAACGTCCATGCCATTGTCCGCCAGGGCCTGTTCCATGGCATGTACTTCCGCATAGGAAAATGGCAAGGTCAAGCCGCCAATGTAGCCAATCGTGCCTGTTTCTGTCAGCATGCCTGCAACGACACCTGCGCCGTAAGCACCTCTTTCCATATTACGTACCATCACCCACACATTGGGTGGCAGGTCCTCTGCGGCAGCATCGGCTTCAGCAATGAAGTTCACTTCAGGGAATTCTGCAGCGAGTTCCAGTGTCTGCGTGAAGAATTGCCCGCCATGCGTGAAGATGATATTGTAGTTATCGTCTATGTATTCACGCATTACGCGATCAACGTCGGGCACGGCCACTGTCTCTGAGTAGGCGATCTCTACACCCAGGTCACTTTCAACGGTGGTTATTCCAAGGTAACCGAGTGAATTGTAATCCGCGTCGGTGATCGTCCCTGGGAAAATCGCGGCAAGGCGCAAGCCTGCTTCCCCGTTCCCGGTCTCTTCTGCTGGAGCGCTGGCTCCTCCACAAGCGGAGAGTGCGAAAATCAATACCACACTCAAAAGAATCAGAAATATATTTTTACGCATTACTACCTCCTCGGAGAATACTATATAGGTTTGTAGTTCAGGATCTTGGGTTAAATAAAATCCATCCAGCCTCCTTTCAATGCTACCCCTGGAAAACTTAACTAAATTCAGAAAAACGTTTGCTCGCCGAATCAATTATAAAGCATGCTTTTCAAAACAATACATTTGTCTATACAAACCAAGAAAAAGTACAGGCACAAGGCCCTAAATTAGGCCAACGTTCCAGAGCTACTTCGCTCTCAAGCGGTTTTTATGACAAGGTAGCAACTTGGGCTAAAACACTAACCACCTGGGTAACTATTGCCCCTCTCCACCAATCCAACCCCGCACAGCATCTAAGCCCAGTTTGGAGATCGCGCCCAGTAATGCAAAGTCCATGAGGAGTGCGGGAATGGCGAAGAACGCCCGCCCAATGAGTTCATTGCCGCGCTCGAAAAAGGCAGACACAAAAGGGATCGAGATACTAATACTAAATTGGCGCTCCCCTGGTCCAAAAGCCACCCAATTGAAGAGCAACAGCAGGATTAGAGGAATAGAGAGCAAAGCTAGCCCTTGAATATATCCAAACCACCACCTGCCCCTGAAAGTATTCAGGTTGCCATCCATCATATACATCAGCAGGCCAGCATTAAAAAACATCAAACCGGCCACCAAGCCCACCCAGCGCGGCGCATCCCCAACTTTTGAAGAGGACAGCATCAACATGGCCCCGCTCAATAAAAGAACCAGGCCCAGCAAGAAGACACCTTTGGGGAATTCGTTTCGTCCTGCCATTTTTTAAATAAGTCTCTGTATGCCTACCCGATTCAATACAAGGTACAGCGTCAGGGCCGTGGCAAGCACCGTTAGGTATGGGGCGATGTGATGCACTACCGTTAGAGCTGCAGGCATGGGGGTATCCAGGTTCAGCAAACCGCCAGTGACCATGGTTCCCAGGAAGACCGCACCGGTAAGCACCGCCAGAGCGACAGTGGCAGTTCCAAGAGGCGTGGCCAAGTTGATGCGATAGACACTTATGCCTAGAAAGATAAGTGTTGCCAGGGCGATCAGCTTATGGAAGTTGAACAAGATAGCATTGTAGGGTTTGCCTGACCTGCTTAGCCAGAAGCCGAAGAAGAAAATTACGAGGAATGCGATCGAAATTCCAGCGAGTTTTATTGGAGTTATGTTCATTAGAATACCTTCTGTAAATACTTTTTCCTTGTCATTCCATTGGGAGGTCATTCATCCGCGGTTTTGATGCCATCCCAAAATATATCGAAACCGATTTGAATATATTCTTTTTGTTTGGCAGAATCGGGTTGCTCACTGATGATGTTCATGACTGCCACGATGTCCTGGTACAAGATCTCACCGATCACTTCATGGGGATAGGATTTGATGGCCCCTTCCTCAAGGCCTTTTTGGATGGCCTCAAAGTAATAGCCGAGGTGTCTAGCGGTCTCTTGCACGACAGATTCCTCAATCATCCTACTGCCTCGAACCTGCTGCTGGTAATGATAGGCTTCCATGTTCTCCAAAAACCAGCCAATGATGCCGTTCCAGATGGTTAAAAAAGTATCGCGAGCAGATAGAGAAGGTTCCAGCAGTGTTTTTATATGATTGGAACTCTCCTCCGTGACCTGCAGGATCAAGGCATGGATCAGGTCCTGTTTGGTGGGGAAATACAGGAAGAGTGTGCCAGCAGCTGTGCCAGCTTCTTTAGCGATGGCCGCTGTGGAGGTGTGTTGCACACCGTTAGCCACGAACAGCTTCAAAGCTGCTTTCAGAAACTTTGCTCGTTTTTCAGGGTCAAGTTTGCGTACCATATAGTTTATTCGTGCACCTTTATAATGACTGACTACTCACTCATTTTATCGTGTGCACTTTTATTTGTCAATACTAATTCCCCTCTTTTTTCGCCCAAATTACCTCACTGGCAGTTTTGCAAGCTACTCCCCTCTTTTACGCTGGCTTTCCCAGTTTTTGGCGCGCACAAACAGGTCGTCCATAGGTCGCAGTTCGTTCAGAGGCATGGCAAAAGCATCGTGAGGAATACGTTCAGCCAGCACCAGGCTTTCGGCGGCCAAATGTTCGGCGTGCTGCCGGAACTCGGCCACGGGGAAATAAGCCCCCAAAACGATGCGCATGCCATAGACCCACAAATTGACCCACTGGTAAGGCTCGACCACGTAGGTGTCTGCCAGCACCGGGCTATGGATACCCACTGGCCCTGAAGGCAATTGCTGGGGATGTAAATGCGTGAGCGCGAAAAAAGCTGTCTCCACTTCCAGGCGGGTTTGGGGCGGCAGCGCTACAGTGTGACAATGATAAGCACGCTCTTCATCCTGACCGCTCAATTCCAGATCGAGGGTTTCTGTATGGTCTGCCTTGACCACCAAGGGCCCCAGATCGCGCCACTGGCCGGGGTGGCTCCAGGCTTTGGGCATGGCCGCCATAAAATGCACTGGCTGATCAGCATCTAAGGCATCTTTGATATCTTGCTGGCTGCGTGTCACGAGGGCATGCAAATAAGCGAAGACGAGAATATCTTCCCCGGAAATGCGTTCAGCTTGCAAGAAATCTTTGGGCACATAAGCGGCAGCATCCAGATGCAAACCGGTGTTACGCTGCAAGCCTTTAATCTCGTCGCGGCGCGAAATCCCGTGCACCTGGAGGTGACAACGTCGTCCTCCCAGGGTCAGGGTCGCTGTTTGATGTTCGTTGAGCGTATTGGGTTCAAGAAGGGCATAGGGCACCTCAGCTTCATCCAGATGGCGGCGAAAAGCCAGTTCCACTGCCTTTTCAGCCACCACCTGCCACATGCGTTTGACATGCAGGTTCTCACCCAACACGCCCACATGCTGCAAATTATGGCGCAGGTAAGCAATCCCAGCAGGGGTTAGATCATCGGTATAAGCAAGATTTTTGAGAGATTCGGGCTGGAGCATGGAAATCCCCTATTTCAAAGGTGTGCGTTCGAGAAACTCGATGATGTGTGAAGCAATCTCTTCCCCCTGGTCTTCCTGCAAAAAATGTCCAGCCTTGCGAATTGTGATCTTCGGTTGCTCGGCAGTAGTGGGAATCAAACGACGGAAGAATTTATGTGCTCCTCCCAATATGGGGTCACTATCTGAAAACATCACGATGGCGGGCTTATCCCATTTGCGCAGCACGCTACGGGCGTTCTTCATGATGTCAACACCAGGAGCATCTGGGAAAACGGGCACAAGCTCGGGGAAGATCTTGGCACCCGCCAGATATTTACGACTGGGATACGGGGCCTTATAAGCACGTAACACACTCATGGATAGTTTTCTAACGGTACCCAACTGCATAATGAGCGGGACAGGCAAGGTGGGTACCAAACGGGCAAAAGTCTTCCAGGAACGGAAAGCAAGACCGGGAGCGCCATCACCCGCGGGCAGGAAGGTGTTCATGATAACCAGGCGGGCAAAACGCTCCGGCATTTGGGCGGCCAGCGGCAAACCAAGCAAACCGCCCCAGTCCTGCACCACGATTGTGATATCACGCAGGTCAAGGTGCTCCACAAAGTTGATAAGCGAATCGAGGTGCATTTGCAGGCTGTAATCACTGGTTTGTGCATACTTATCGGACTTGCCAAAGCCGATGAGGTCAGGGGCCAGCACGCGCCCGACGGCAGATAAGGGCGGGATCATCTTGCGATACAGATACGACCAATCAGGTTCACCATGCAAACAAAGGATGGGGTCTCCCGCGCCTTCATCTACGTAGTGCATGCGCGCCCCATTAAAATCCAGATAATGCGGGGAAAAATCGTAGCCTTGTAAGTTCTCGAAGCGTTCTTCAGGGGTACGTAGGATCTCGGGCATGTTTCAATTGTAAGGGATTAACAGTTCATTTGGATATTAAATGAAACCACAGATGAATACAGATAAACACAGATAGTTTAATGCTTTGGCTTCTTGTTTTGCCCAATGCTACAATCACGAGATGCCTGTCGGATTCAGAAACAAAAAGCATTCCTCGTTACTGGTTGCTGTTTTACTATTGTCCTGCAATCTATCTGCCGAACTAGCTAACCAGCCACAAACTATTTCTACAAGCCCACCCCTTATAGCTCCACTTACAGACACACCCTCATCAACAGCAACAAGCACCCCAACAGCGACAGCCACACCAACTCCCAGCCTTCCAGCTGAGCCTCAGGGGAATAATTCGTCGATGATCCTATACACATTGCCGGATGCTGGGTCAGATGTCGTTGCCAGTATTCCCTCGACCAGCCCAGTAAGCATCATCGCACGTAGTCAGGATTTCACCTGGCTGCAAGCCCGCACGGAAGAGGGTGCAACGGGTTGGGTGCCTGCCAGCCAGGTGAGCACAAATAGCTGCCTTGACGCTTTACCGGCCCTGCATGCTCAAGAGGACTACCGACCCCAAAGGCCGATTTCCCTTGAGCTTCAAGGCTATCCTTATCTGAAAGGCTTGTGCGCGCGCAGCCGTGAGATATTCCTACACGGACTGGAATTAGGCAACCGCTCCGAGGTCTTTTCCAAGATCGGGGATAGCATAACCATCTCGTCCCATTTCCTGGCTCCCATTGGATATGGAGAATACTGGCTCGACCAGTATACCCACCTTCAAGAGGTCATTGACTTTTATTCAACTACCAATGCGCGCCTGGGTAATTCCTTCGTCAACCCTTCCTTGAGCGCCTTTGGGGGCTGGTCTTCATGGACAGTGGTGAACTTCCACGCCGCCGACCCAGGTCAATGTCTACCAGGCGAAGTACCTTTGGAATGTGAATTGCGGCTGGTAAAACCGGCGGTAGCTTTGATCATGTTGGGCACCAATGATGTTGTCGACCCGGACCTGATCACACCCAAATTCTACGAAGAGAACATACGCAAGGTCATCGAGACCTGTATCCAGAATGGTGTCATCCCCGTTTTGAGCACGATACCGGCCATGTTTCTGCCAGAATTCACGGAGCGGGAGCCTGTTTTTAACGCCATAATCATACGGCTGGCCGATGAATACGACATACCCTTATGGGATTATCATGCTGCATTGGATGGGCTGCCCAATTCCGGCCTTATATTTGACGGTGTGCATCCCTCTGTTGCGCCGGGTGGGGCCGGCGACTTTTCCCCAGCGGGTTTGCAATACGGCATGAACGTGCGCAACCTGACCGCCCTACAAGTCCTGGATGCTATCTGGCGAGGGGTTATCCGCTAAGCAGTCTTACGCTGGTAGTGGATCTGCCAGACGTTCTCCCAGACTTCGGTTTCCTTATTAAAACGTTGCCAGTCCCAATCAAGGCTGTCAGCGGCGATGTTGTGGAAGACCATGCGTAACTGGACAGGCTGGCCGTCACGAATATTCTCACACTCCAAAACGAACTGCTCTCCCTGCATACCACCGGTAAGCGCAAAGTAACTCCCCTGGTCGTCCACCCAGGTCTGCTGCCAAGCATCGATGTTGGGGTTATAGGTTGACACACTCATGCCGCGGAAGTCCATGCCTGGCTGACCATCAAAATTCTCCATGATGACACAACTGCCAAACTCTTTGGTGATGGTGTTCGTGCCCTGTCCACCTTCCCAGGTAAGGTCCCATTCCCCTAACCAGAAATCCATTTGACCAGCCTGTTCCGAAGTACAGGGCTTTTGTGGCGATTCGCTCATAGCACACTCCTCTTTATTTCATTACGCTTAAAAAGTGGATAAGTTCAAATTCGCACACTATGTTAGTATTCAGCGAGTTTTAGAGGTAAGCAATTGAGCGAGAAACAATCCCCCCCAACACAAGCAAAAACCGGTACAAGCGGCTACCTGGAGTTGCTGCGCAATAACCTTAATTTCCGTTATCTGTGGTTCGGTGAAGTAGTTAGCTTATTAGGCGACTGGTTCAACCTGATCGCCTCGGCGGCCTTGATTGCCAGATTGACAGGGTCGGGGCTGGCCGTGGGGGGGCTGTTCGTGGTGCGCATGCTGGCGATCTTCCTGATCAGCCCGATCGCGGGGGTGTGGGCAGACCGGTACAACCGCCGCACATTGATAATTATTACGGACATCACACGCGCCATCACGGTGATGGGCTTCTTGCTGGTACGCGACCCGAACGACGTGTGGCTGTTATACACTCTTAATTTTATTCAATTGGCGATCAGTGGCGTGTTCTTCCCAGCCAAGGGCGCTATTCTTCCAGACTTGGTTTCGGAGAAGGAACTGGGACCGGCTAACGCTCTCAGTTCGGCGACCTGGTCGGTGATGCTGGCCTTAGGGGCTGCGCTGGGAGGGCTGGTAGCAGGCACATGGGGCATCTACCCAGCCTTCATGATGGATGCGCTAACCTTTATCCTCTCTGCTTTCCTGGTAGCTCGCGTGCAATACACGCCCCCACAAGATCAAGAAAATACGGGAAGCATTGCGGATGCTATGCGCGAGTACATGAAAGGGCTGGATTATCTCAGGAAGCACAAAGACATCCTATTCATCGTCCTGTTAAAAGCTGCCATGGGCATCACCTCGGCAGGGCCTTTTGAAGTCATGCAGGTGAGCATTTCGCAGAATATCTTCGTGATCGGAGAAGGTGGCGGGATTGGCCTGGGCATTATCTATACCGCGGTAGGCATTGGCAGCGGGCTGGGGCCCATCCTGGCACGACGTTTTACAGGGGATGACGAAAACAAGCTGCGTCGAGCAATCGTCTGGGGCTATTTGATCACCACTGTAGGTTTGGGGGTTGCGGCCACTCTGCAGAGTTTTGGCCTCGTGCTGGTAGGGGCTGTATTGCGGTCGTTCGGTTCAGGTATCAATTGGGTTTTCTCTACCCAGTTATTGTTGATGCTGCTGCCCGAAAGAGTGCGCGGGCGGGTATTGTCAACAGAATTCGCCATCTTGACCCTGCTGACCGCCTTTGGTTATGCCGGAGCAGGCGTCTTACTGGATAGGACGGGGCTGGGCATCGGCGGGGTACTCTGGGTGGCCAGCGCATTGGTGCTTATTCCCGGTACTTTATGGGCTTTATGGGTCGGTTTCAGGAAGACCAATCCTCCTGAAACGGCAGTCGCTGTCGAGAGTCAGGTTTAGTCAGCGACGCTGTTTAGGATGGGCTACCATTACCCGACGTTCTTCATCTCCATATAGTGCTGCTTCAGGGATTTATCAAAATGTTCAATCGCAAAACGTAAAGTAACGCGCGGCATCTTGGCAGCGTGCTCGTCCAGGAAGGCCACCAATCTTTGGCGGTCTTTTTTACCGGCTTCACGCAACCAGCTACCCACCGGTTTATGGATTAGGTCTTCATCGTCATATAGCAAAAGCTCGGCGATTTTGAAAGTGTCTTCCAAATCATTCTGGCGAAGGAAATAGGCGGTGCTGACAATGGCCGTGCGGCGTTCCCATATATTTTTTGAACGGGCGAGTTTATACAGGATATCTCGGGGTTTATCAAACAAATATGCACCCACCACAAAAATTGCGCTGCGGTCCACCAAATCCCAATTATTGATGCGGTCGTGACGCCTGATATAGAGATCAAAAAGGTTCTTTTTATCTTCATCCGATGTACTTTTGCGGCGAGCCTGCCAATCCATAATACTGACTGCTCCAACCCGAACCTCATGGATAGGACTTTCGAGCAACTTCTCTATTTCGTCCAAAGGCATCTCAATGAATTCTTTGGCTAGTGAAAAGACCTGCCCCATAGGCACACCGATGAACTCGTCACCATGCCGTTTATCTACTGGAAAAGCACGCTCATATTTCTTGAGCTGCTCTGCCGATTGGTAATCCTGAATTCTCTCGATGAATTGATTTGCGTTAAACACAGCCGCCAAATAACCCTCCATTAGCCCTTCAATAAGTACAACAACATCACCAATGGAGTCTTGGCCATTACCGAGTGAGGTAAATTGGCGGGCATGTGTACCCATGTGCCAGCCTGAGCAGCTTTGCTATCCTCACCCAGGGTCAAATCTGCATCACCCTTCACAATGTGCAAGATAGCGGGCATGGAAGCGGTATGCTCCGATAACTCCTGATCCGTGTCAAAGGCGAAGAGAATGACCTTGGTCTGGTCATCATTGTGCAGGCTGCGTGTGAGAATACCTTCCTTGGGGATGTCGGCTTCAGCAACTAAATCTAGTATATGTAGATAGTTTTCGTTTGTCATTGTGTTCTCCTCATCACATAGGCTTACGCGCCACAAAAACGTGGCGATCAAATTTATCGATCACGTACTCGGACTGAAAGCCAACCTCTTCCAACAGGTCCAGCCACTCTTCAAGAGCAAATAAGCCGAATTCGTGCTGGTCATGTTCCACTTTCACGATCTGGTCGCCGTCTCGAACGATCACCACATAATCCGTGATGACCAGGTCCTCATTATCCTCTGGGAAATAGGTCCATTCCAAATAACGCACGGCCTGCCCATTCCCATCTTCCCCGCCGTGCTCCGTCGATGGTTTGAAAGTTTCACGGACATTATCGGGGACCACTAAGGCCATTCCACCGGGTTTGCAATGCACAAAAGCTGTTTCCAACGCCTGCCGCAATTCATCGATTGTTTTCATGTATCCAATAGCGTCATGAATGAAGACCACGTCAAAGGTCTGATTCAATCGAACCGTGCGCATGTCACCTTGCAGGTGTTCACAATCAGGGTTGAGCTGGCGGCTGACTTCAAGCATCTTTGGAGACAGGTCAACCAACGTGACCTCATTGAACTTCTTTTTCATGAACAGGGCGTTATTACCCCCGCCGCTGCCGAGTTCGAGCAAGCTGACCGGTGGATTAGAAGTAAGCTCCGCTAACAATGGTAGGAAAAAATCGACTTCTTCCTCATAATCCGCGGGAGCTGAAACCAACGGCCACCATTCTCCCAATTCGTCATAGAGTTTTGTCATAAACAGCCTGCTTCTTTAAGTTTAGTCTTTGCGGAACACCATCAAGATACGATAAAGGGGTTCTCCCACAAGAGCAGCCGATAAAGGGGCCAGGGCAACCACGCCACTGTCACCATACCATAGCACAGCGACTACAGCAAAAATGGCGAGGAAGATACCCGCGCGTATGCGTGTGAGGTTCATGGCTTGTTTGCTGAAATCGGTCAGCACATTGATCTGGCGGATCATGATGATGAGCAGCAATCCAGAAATACCAGCTACGATAACTACGATGAGATAGGGTACGGAAGGAGCCACCAGCGGAGCAAAGCCGCTGATCATGATTGCGATGAATGCCACGAACAAGCTGAGCGTAACAAAAAGAGCGTGACGGCGATTGGACTCACTAAGCATAACATCCAGTTGGAAAGCAAACGCAGCGATCACGCCATAAACCCAGCCGCCTGCAAGAAAAGCCGCTAACAAAACAGTTACAAAAATTGTCAGCGAATCTCCAAGCACAAGCGGCGGGCCAACGGTACGATTGACCATTCGCAAACAAAAAATCATTAAGGCCAAAGGGATGATGGCCGGATTACCCAGGAAGGCCCAGGCAAAAAAAGCTAACACAGCACCGACAAAGGCAGAGGCTTCGTAATCTGGGTCAAGTTCGCGAGCCAGGACCCAGGCGATGAACACCGCGGCACCGGCATAAAAACCCCCAATGGCTGCGGTAAAAAGATCGGACCCAGTAAACAAACGAAGCGCCCCACCGATCACTCCAGCGATCACGGATAATATCAAAATGGCGCGGTGGTAAGGATACGCTACGGGATCCATGGAACGGCCCAGATAAGAGCGCTGATACATTTTAGCCATACGTTCTTCCATAAATTAACTCATTCCCTGAATAAAAATTCTCATTGGTTAGACGCAGCGCGGTCAATTTCGCGCACAAGCAGGTCAGAAAATGTAACAGTAATGGCCTCGGACTCAGCAGTACGCACGAACAAGCCCAGCCCGCCCTGAAAGAAAACCGTGTCCTGCACGGTGAACAGGAAATGCTCACCAACGAAAAAACGTAGCTCCTGCCCAGAAGCCCACACTCCCAGGCGCACCGAACTGGGTGCCGTTTGGGGGATGATACCGTGAAAGGTCCAGGGAGCCATTGAAGATGCCACCCCATTCACCAGACGCTCGACCTTGGCGCGGCCATCGCAAGACAAGGAAAAACGATAATAGCTATTGGCAGCCATGACGCGCACCAACATTCCATATTCATCCGCTCCCCGGCACAATTGCGGGCTGGCCGTGACCTCGGTGTAGAAATTGCCGAGGAACGGGGTACTGCGGTTGGTGAGCAAGTAAGATTTGTCCTGGCGCAAGGTCAGCGTAAGGTGGTTATTGGTAATGGCCGATGTGGCCGACTCGCTCTCGACCAGTGACCACTGTCCACCATCTTCAAAATCTTCTTCCAGAATGGTATCGCCCAGGTTAGGACGCAGATCAGGTGTGGGGGTGAGTTCCAATGTGGGGAAAGGCGTGGATGTATGCGTAGGCGGGAACCACACGATGGTGGGTGTGAGTGTCGCCGTGCCGGTGGGTGTAGTCGTGTCAGGAGCCTCAATGTTCTGGGCAGGCGCGCAGGCCGCCAGGAGCAAGACAACGCTGATGAAGAGCCATGTACGCATATGGGTAGACTATCATAAATCGCGTAAGCAGGGATAAGAAGGGAATAAGGATGTGAAATACAACCACAGATAAACGCGGATGAACACAGATGGATGGGTATTTATTAGTTTTTCTTTGCGTCCTTCACGCTCTTTGCGTGAGGCTAATCACACCAAGTTCATTCCCATTATGTGTTTGTATTCCTCTTATAGTATGGGATTACAATTATTGACAACACTAGCTCAGGAAGTTTTATGCGTTCAGTTATACGTTCCAAGATACACAACGCCACGGTTACGGATGCCAACCTGGCCTATATCGGTAGCATCACCATCGACCCGGATTTGATCGACAAGGCCAAATTGTGGGTGGGCGAAAAAGTGATGGTGGTTAGCAATACTTCGGGGGCCCGCCTGGAAACCTACGTGATCGAAGGCGAACGCGGCTCTGGCGAGATCTGCATGAACGGGGCTGCCGCGCACTTAATCGACTCAGGGGAAGAGATCATCATCATGGGTTTTGAGATCACCGACGAACCTGTAGAGCCAACCTTTATACTAGTAGACGAAAACAACAAATTCGTGAAGAACCTGTAATCTTTATGGCCAAAAACAAGACAGGCAAAATATTCCTGGCTACATCGGTAAGTTTAATGGGGATTTTTGCCTGCCTGTCATCCGGCACCATCGAAAGCACCACTCTACCCGAACCCTCTCCCATTACTGAAGCTACAAATACATCAACCCCTATCGAAGAACCGACAACGGTTGCCTGGGAGCAATCGGAGCACCGCATTGGAATACGCGTGGTTGATGGCGCGGGCGAGTTCTACGATACACAAAGCGACGACACTTTCGTGGTGCGCGGGGTCAATTATGCCTTTGTGCCGACAACACCGGGCAGATACACGAACTTAGTCTTAAAGGTCGGCACCTATGATGGGGAACTGACGCGATCCGATTTCCGACATCTGGCCGATAACGGCTACAACACCGTGCGCGTATTCCTGGACCAATGCAACGTGGGGCCAAACTGTATCGGCGATGCGGACAATGAGGGCCTGAATCCCGCATACCTGGCGAATATCGCCGATATGATGGGGGCGGCCAAGGAAGCCGGCATCTACATCCTGTTCACTTCCAACGACCTGCCCGACCAGGGCGGCTACGCTGAAGAAGCCAACGCTGCTTCCGGGCCTTTCTTTGCCGGCTACCGCAATTCTTATTACCTGACACCAAATGCGGTGAACGCCACCAAACGTTACTGGAATGATCTGCTTAGCGGGCTGGTAGAGCAGCAGGCAGACTTTGATGTGGTGCTCGGCTGGCAATTGCTGAATGAGCAATGGATGTTCATTGACCAGCCACCGCTATCGTTGACAAGTGGTGAGGTGACCACCACCACCGGCAGCTATGACATGAGCGACCCGGATCAAAAGGAGCAAATGGTCGTAGATGGTTTGCGGCATTACATAGCTGAGGTCAAAGCCGAGATATTGACAATAGACCCCACTGGGCTGGTGACGATGGGCTTCTTTGTGCCAGAGCTGGTCGCCCCAGACTGGTATGTGGATACAGCCCCGCTGGTACAGGACTCCGAACTGGATTTCTTCGACTTCCACGGCTATCCGGGGGACGTCCCCCTAAGCGAACAGGCCGAATACTTTGGCATGTTGGGCTTTAACGAAAAACCGATCGTGATGGGGGAATACGGCGCTTTTCGCCACGTCTATAGCGACATCAATGCTGCGGCGCGGGGCGTGGCGGGCTGGACGGCGGAGTCTTGCGATTATGGTTTTGACGGCTGGCTGTATTGGGCCTACCATCCCACCAACCCTGAAGTCGGTGACCGCACCTGGGGGCTGGTGGATGAAGATGAGTATCTCTTAGATCTATTCGCACCGAACAACCATCCTGACCCCTGCGCCGAGATCGCGATCGAAACCGGCAACCTGGCCTATGAAAAGCCGGTGCGCGTATCGCGGGCCCTGCCAGGTGAACAGGGCGCATCAGCCGTGGATGAGGTTGAGACCACCCAGTGGGGGGCAGGGGCTGGGCCAACACAATGGATCGAGGTTGACCTGCAGGGCAGTTATCAGGTTACGGAGATACGTTTACTGGTGGCACAATTCCCTGCTGGCAATACTATGCATCGTATCCTGGTAAAGGGCAGCAGTGGGGATTACACCACGGTGCATGAGTTTTCGCAGAACACAGAAGAGGGTGACTGGCTGGTGTTCACGCCGGACGGGCCAATAGACGACGTGCAGTTCGTGCAGATCGTGACTACAGTAAGCCCATCCTGGGTGGCGTGGAAAGAGATACAGGTGTTTGGGGAGCCTAGCCAATGAGCCAGGATAACATCGCCAATGCTATCCGCGAGATTGAGACGAGCGGGGGTTTTGCCATCTTCCTTGCGGATGAAGGCAAGAATTATTATATGCAGGTCAGCATACAGGCGAACCAGAGCCAGGTATATGGTGAAGCAGTCGGCAATGGTTTTCTAGCCGATGATACACAGCTTTCATCAGAAGCTTTGAGCAGGCTCGAAGAATTGGGTTGGAGCCTATCCGGCAGTGCGCAAAGCAACTATTCGCAGATTTGGGAAGGTGTAAGCGCAAATGTGGTTGCTAAGGCGTTGGCAATAACGTTACAAGAAGTATATGGCTGGAATGGCAGTAGCGAATTGGGGATTACGGTGGAGAGGGATTAGGGAGCCCAGGTCCAAAATCCTCAATCGGAACGAATTTCCAAGACCGCTTCCCTATTGATCCTGCTCTCTTTCATAACGATAAGTGCCTTGTGGGCATCAGGGGGCGATCTGAAAGACCTTTATAATGCCATTCCAGGTGTGAACTACCAGTTGATCCCCTTGCGGAGACATATAAAGCCAGCCAATACCAGCAGACTCTAGTGCCTTTTCGGGAACGACGTCAAGGGTGCGGATGAGTTGTAAACTATTCGCATCTAAAACACAAACCTGCCCAACGTGCGCTTCAAAACCTTTGGTGAAGAGCAACTCTCCGCCAGCCGAGGTTGGACCAAAAGGCGCACAACCTTCTTCCAATTCAGTGGGAGGTTCATAGGCACCCAGGTTCTCACCCGTTTCGATGTTATAGGCCACGTTGTCAACGAAGAACTGCTGACTGGCAAGATCAACACCAAAGAATTCGGGGAAATGCGGATTGAGGGTGATCATGCCCTGATAGTATTCAAGCGGGTCGGGTTCGATAAGATATTGCGTAGCGCCGGAATTGACGTTCCAACTGGCGACACGTGCCCAACTACCGTAACCGATCAATTGATTATTCTCTGGAATGAAGTTCAGGCTCTTAATGTAAATGCGCGAAGCTGTCGAATATTCCCCATACGCATCGGTGGTGTTCTGCTCAAAGTAGTGTAAGAACTCGCCTGTATCCACATCCCAACTGCTCACGTGGCAGTCTCTCCCTGATGAGACCAACATCTGGCCATCAGGTGAAAATTCCAGGGCAAAGATCTTGTCATCGTGTGCCTCAACCGTGCGGATGTATTGCTGGCTGGATAAGTCCAGCAACTTGAGCGAGCCATCCTCAAAACCCAACGCCAGCAGGTTTTCCGTGGGGGAAAGCGCGAAAGCATGGGCATAGAGACGACTGAGCAAAGCACCATTTTTAGCAAGTCGGACTTCTACGATGCCGTAACGATGGGCAATAAGATATTTGCCATCGTATGAATATTCGAGATTGTAAAGTGGGGCAGCAAAGTGCCAGGCAGAGAAGGTGTTCTCGCCGCTATTTAAATCCCATAGCTGGATGCCGCCATCAGCATAGCCAACCAGAAGCAGATTGCCGCTTGAGGCATAAGCAAAAGTCTGAACAGACTTATCAAAACTGCCGACCATATTGAGCAGTCCCCCATCCTCTGCGCTGTATACGCGCAGGGTGCTGAAGCGGTTGGTGTTATATAAATTGGGCGGGCGGTAGAGGATCGCCAGAGTGCTGCTATCGCCCGAAAATCCGGCGCGATAGGGGTGTGAGGCTGAAGGGGAATAGACATTGCCGCACATGCTGAATGAAACCAGATCACAACCTTCGCGTTCGTGGCGGTCACTGTAAGTCACCTGGATGGTCTCATCCGGCAATTCAAACAACTCCTGCTGGGTGCTGGGATCATAAATTTTCCTGATCGAGGATTCCAGGTCCCAGAAATCCTCGTCGTGGGTGGTAAAGCTTTCCAAGCGTTTGGAACCATCGGGAGAGGTGACGGTTAATTGCCCCCAACTTTGTGACAACTCATTGGTTTTGTTCCAACGAATGTCCCTCAGATCAACGGCGAATTGGCCATCGCTGAAATTGCGCGCCTGCTGCTTGCCAGTGCGATCCTGCAGCAATATGTAATTGCCATCGACACTAAAATACAAACTCTCGTAATAGAACGGGGTTTCAAATTGAACCCACTGAGGTTCCTTTTCGAGGTCACGCAGGTCATAGACGGCATAACCCCAGGAACTGCCCACGACGAAAACGCTATTGTCCGGGGCGATAGCCAGCCCTAATATGTTGCCTTTGCCCCATTGGGCAACCTGCGCCAACTGATCGACATTATCTCTGTCGATAGGGGCGCCTGCTTGCAAAGGGGGCACCCAGTGAGAGGCGAAGGTCTGCCCATTTTGCGACAGCGACAGCAAATGAAATTGTTTTGGGTTGGGGCTTGTACCACCCGAGAAGCTACCACAGGCAAACAGAATACAAGCCAGCAGGATGACAAAAATTTGAATGAACAATTTTCTTGTCATGAGGATTCCCTCCACGATAAATTAGCAAACGGTCAATCGGTGTAGCGATTCTTTATATTCGGCACCAGGTATTCCACAAAGCAGCGTTCGAGGGAGTACTTGGGTTCCCAGCTCCAATCTTTGCGGGCCAGGCTGTCATCCGTATCCATGGGCCAGCTATCCACAATGCCCTGACGTTTCACGTCCGGCTTAAAAGTGATTTCTGCCTCCGGGAAAGCCTTGAGGACCTGATCACGGAATTCGGCTGCAGAAATGGCAAAACATGTGACGTTGTAGACTACACGGCTCAAATTCTCGCGCGGGGCAGCAGCCATATCGAGGAGAGCATCAACCGCATCCGGCATAGCCATAAAGGGGATGGTGGTATCTTCACGAACAAAGGCAGCGTAAGGCACACCCTGAGCGGCAGCATGCAACATCTCCGGTCCATAATCGCTGGTGCCCCCGCTGGGGACCGTGAAAGCGCTGATGAGGCCGGGGAAACGCACAGCGCGGAAATCGACCATGATCGGGTCTTCTGCCGATAGCTGTTTGTAGTTCTTACTGTAGTAACCGCCGAGCAACTCGCAATACAACTTATTGCAGCCATACATGGTGGTTGGGTCATTCCACTCCCATTCACGTACCTGGGGATGGGCATGTTTGGTATCAAGGTCGGGCAAGCCGTAGGCCGCGATCGAACTGGGGAAGATGAACTTGACCGGCTCCCCGCGCCATTGGGATTGTTGGGCAGCCAGTTCTAGTAGCTGCATGGTGCCACCCACATTGACCTGGTGGGCGGCATCTGGGGTGAACTCGGCGCGTGTCGAAAGCAAGGCCGCCAGATGGTAGATAGCGTCGAATTCATATTCGCTCACCAGACGGTCAACCAGTGACTTGTCGAGGATGCTGCCCTGCATGTGGGTAACCTTGCGGGACACTTCGGCATTCATAGGCTGCAAGTCCAGGGTCAATATCTCATCTGAGTAACTATCCGCTAGTCGATGAATGAGGGCGTCGCCAATTTCCCCGGCTGCTCCGGTGATCAAAATCGCTTTCTTGCGCATGCTTTCTCCAAATAGATAAGGGCGGCGCAAGCGCCGCCCTTTTTTCGGATTTGTTAGAAAAGACCTATGACCTGTCCGGTTTCGAGGTCAAGATCCACGTCGTAGTATGCCGGGCGAGTGGGCAAGCCGGGCATAGTACTCATCTCGCCAAGCAGCGGATACAGGAAGCCCGCACCAACCGAAGCGCGGATCTCACGGATGGGCACAGTGAAGCCAGTTGGACGGCCTTTTAGCAAGGGATCATGGCTAAGGCTGAGGTGCGTCTTGGCCATACACATGGGCAGATTATCAAAGCCCAGGCGAGTGTAATCTGCAATTTGCTCTTCAGCTGTTTCAGAGTATTCCACACCATCTGCGCCATAGATCTGCTTGCAGATGATCTCGATCTTTTCTTTGATACTCAGATCAAGGTCGTATAAGAATTTGAAGTCACTGGGTTTTTCGCAAGCTTCGATCACGGCTTCGGCTAACAACTTGGCACCTTCACCGGCGCTCATCCAGTGGCGGGAGACGGCGGCATCAGAAGCACCAGCTTCGATGGAAGCCTTGCGAACCAACTCAACTTCGGCTTCGGTGTCATCTTTGAAGCTGTTTACAGCTACGACGACGGGGATACCGAAGCGCTTGGCATTTTCGATATGGGCGATCAGGTTCCCGAGACCGGCTTCGAGTAACTCCAGGTTCTCGTCAATATATGCCGAGTCAAGCGGCGCACCGGCGGTCACTTTGGGACCACCACCATGCATCTTGAGGGCGCGAATAGTAGCCACCAAGACCACACAATCGGGGATCAGGTCAGAGTAGCGGCACTTGATGTTAAAGAACTTCTCCATGCCAATGTCCGCGCCAAAGCCGGATTCAGTGACAACGTAATCGGCCAGCTTGAGGGCAATCTTGTCGGCGATGATGGAACTGTTGCCATGGGCGATGTTGGCGAAGGGACCAGCGTGCACGAAAACGGGGGTGCCTTCGAGGGTCTGCATCAGAGTGGGTTTGATGGCATCTTTCATCAAGACGGTCATAGCACCCGCTACACCAATGTCTTCACAGGTAACGGCGTCACCGGCTTTGCTTTGGGCCACAACAACTTTGCCAAAGCGTTCGCGCATGTCGGCCAGATCGGTGGTCAGGGCCAGGATAGCCATGATCTCGCTGGCTACGGTGATGTCATAACCCGTTTCGCGAGTGAAGCCTTTTTCTTTGGGGCCCTGGCCGATGGTGATGCCACGCAGCATACGGTCATTGACATCGACAACACGTCGCCAGGTAAGGGTTTCAGGATCAATGTCCAGGCGTACGAAGCGGGAAATCTCTTCTTCTGTCAGGTCATCGGGGTTAGTCTTATCGATGCCCAATTTCTTGAGGCGCTTAAGCATGGCAGGAGCAAATTCGCGCTTGCCGTCTCTAGGCGTTGGGCATAAGCGGCGGAACAAAGCTTCGTCACTCTGGCGGGACTCGTGGAACATACGCGTATCAATGGCTGCGGCAACCAGGTTGTTGGCAGCGGTGATGGCGTGGATATCGCCCGTGAGGTGCAAGTTGAAGTCTTCCATGGGGATGACCTGGCTGTAACCACCGCCCGCGGCGCCGCCCTTGATGCCAAAGGTGGGGCCTTGGCTGGGCTGGCGGATGCAGGCCACTGTGCGCTTCATGAGATGTGCGCCGAGGGCCTGAGCCAGGCCGACGGTTGTGGTGGTTTTGCCCTCACCCAGAGGGGTAGGGGTGATGGCGGTGACATCAATGTACTTGCCCTGGGGCTCGTCCTTGAGTCTTTTAAGCACTTCGAGCTTAACCTTCGCTTTGTAATCGCCGTGAAGTTCAAGCTCGTCTCGTAAAACACCTAATTCTTCGGATACCTGGCTGATCGGTTTAAGCGTAGCGGCCTGAGCGATCTCGATATCGGAAGGAACGGGGTCCAGGAGTTTGATGGGGGTGGGTTTGAATTGCCGGTCTGAAGCTGGCATGATGTTCTCCTCAAAAGAAATAATTCGGATGTGTATGGCATATTATCTCGCCAGATGTATAAGAATGCAAGGGAAGCCTGTCCCTTGTCTGACAAGACAAATGCCCTTCAATTTCATTAATGTTCTGTTAATCTTACGTTCTACGATTTGCTTGACACCGAACGCATGTTCGTGTATATTCATAGCACAAATGTACAATTATTCAATCTACTAGAGATAGGTTGAATTTAAGAGTTTGCCTCACAAACTCAGCCCTGCTCCAAAGGAGTGTAGATTATGATGATGGCGAAACGACGCAAAGGTCTCAGTGACCGTCATAAAAAAATACTGGAAGTGCTGGAAGATTACCAAGACAATGTAGGTTACCCGCCTTCCATCCGGGAGATTGGGAAAGCAGCCAACATTTCTTCCACTTCCGTGGTGAACTATTACCTCAACCAACTTGAGGAAGACGGCTACATCGAGCGTGACCGCAAGATCTCACGTGGTGTGCGCCTGGTCAAGACGGTGGCTGGTGAACTAAAAGAAACAGCAGGATCGGTGGCTAGCGCTATCGATGAAATGTTCCGCATTCCAGTTGTTGGTCGTATCGTGGCCAGTGCTCCTGCGCCTGTGCCGGCCAGTGATTTCGATTATTACGATGCAGAAACTGGTGTGGATGTGGCTCGCAGCCTGTTGCCCTCCAAAGAGAAATCGGAAGAGTTGTACGCCCTTGAAGTAGACGGCGACTCGATGATCGATGCCATGGTCAATGACGGCGACATCGTCATCATGAAAAAGGCCAGCAATGCCACTAATGGTGAAATGGTCTCTGTATGGTTGACCGATAAAGACGAGACCACGCTAAAGTATTTCTACAAAGAAAACGGGCGTGTGCGTCTGCAACCCGCCAACCCCACGATGGACCCGATCATGATCGATGATCCCAGCACGCTGGAAATCCAGGGTAAGGTTGTAATGGTCATTCGGCAGGTAGAAGGCGCCAAAGCCGTATAACAAACAAAGATAGTTGTACAAAACGCAAAAGACAGCGTCCAGAAATGGGCGTTGTTTTTTAATTACTCGCGAATCACAAACAAGATAAGGACTACACTCTTCTTTCCAAGAATTATTGATACAATCAAGTAGACCCGTTTTGTAAAGTTTACCTTTCAACCGCCGTCATCTCCCTAGGCATCCCCAAATATCGCCGCACCAACCGGGAGTGTCTACAACTTTTTTGGGTAATGCTAATGTCCACTTTCCATAGATATATTTGTGTTATCGGCATAGCTTTATTTTCCAGTATCGCTTGCAGTGCACCCTCGACTGCGGAGATACCAACGAACACATCACCCCCTGTGCAAGCCAGCGATACTCCCCTGCCTGCTGCCACCAATACCCCGGAACCAACGCCAACCCATACAAGCATTCCCACCATTACAAACACACCAGAGCTTACGGCAACATTCGACCCGGAAAATCCCTGGTCCGAATTGACCCCGCTAGTCGAGGCGCGTTCCGAGATGCCAGTGGCAGTTTTGGACGGCCGCCTCTATATCTCCGGTGGACTGGCCGACCGGAGCATTTCGGGAGTAACGAGCGGCTATGAAACACTCGATTCATTCGAAGTTTATGATCCAGCTACGAATACCTGGCGAACGCTCCCCCAACTCCCTGAACCACGCCACCATCATATGTCCGTTGGTTATGATGGCCTGATCTACGTGTTCGGCGGCCTCACTGCCGAAATATGGACACCGTCTGATAATGTGTGGACCTTCAACCCGACCACAGACACCTGGGCAGAAAAAGAACCCATGTTGCAAGCATCCGGCGCGGGGGCCGCGGTTGTGCTGGATGAATACATTTATATAGTAGGTGGCGAACCTGATGGACAGGCTTTACTCCGTTATCACCCAGCCAGCGACTCATGGACTGAACTCAGCAAGATGTCCGAACGACGCGAACATACCGCAGCGGTGGCCCTTAACGGCATGATCTATGTAATTGGCGGACGTTGGCAAGTCTCTGGGGGCCTATCTGGCTTCATTGACCACATCAGCGTTGAAGTTTACGACCCGGAAACAGATACCTGGACTTCAGCAGCTTCCACCAACCGCCCACATACGGGCCATGCAGCAGTTGTCCTCGATGAGAGGATCTACGTTTTTGGCGGAGAGGTTCTAACCCTGTTCAGCACGTCAAATGTTGTCGAGTACTATGATCCTGGCACAGACATCTGGACACTTAGCCCTCCAATGCCAGAACGTTTGCATGGCATCAGTGCTGGAGTGATCGGTGACATCATCTATATTCCCGGGGGCTCTACCAAAGTTGGGGATGCTATCAACAGTAATGCGTTGTGGATGTATCAACCAAATAACTAATAAAAGCCGCCCCCTTTAGCTCGGAGCATAAGCCTGCCTTGCTTCCGACATACCTGATAGTACAATTCCTGTGTGTCCCAACGTTCTGGAACCCCCTTTAGCAAACGATTATTCGATCTCACGCTGACGATCATTGGCGGAGCAGTCATTTCGCCGTTCATACTGCTCCTCGCGTTGCTGGTGCGCATCTACCACGGCGCACCGGTACTGTTCAGGCACACGCGTCCCGGATACAAAGGCAGACCCTTCACGCTCTACAAGTTCCGCACGATGAGCAATGCTAAAGATGAAAGCGGACAGCCCTTGCCAGATGCAGAACGCCTGACCAAATTCGGCAAATTCCTGCGCTCGACGAGCCTGGATGAGTTACCCGAGCTTTACAACGTGTTGCGCGGGGAGATGAGCCTGGTGGGGCCAAGGCCACTGTTGATGCAATACCTGGAACGCTACTCGCCAGAGCAAGCCCGCCGCCACGACGTGCTGCCGGGCATTACGGGATGGGCGCAGGTCAACGGGCGGAATAATGTTTCCTGGGAGGACAAGTTTGCATTGGACGTGTGGTACGTGGACAACTGGTCCTTGTGGCTGGATATCAAGACCCTGGCTAAAACGCTTTTGAAAGTGGTGGTGCGTGAAGGCATCAACGAACCGGGCAACGCCACGGCGCGGGAGTTCATGGGGACGCAGGGGGAATCTTCCTAAAACTATGTCGCAAGCCTATTTGCTGGCATCAATCGCAATCGCGCTGTGGAGCACCAGCGCGTATTTGAGCCGCCTGATCGCCATAGAATCCCAATTTGTGCTGGTCAATCTGATCTTCCTGTTCGCAGCCATTACACTGGGCGTTTACGTATGGATACTGCGAAACAGAAGGAAACTGGAAGTAAAAGCGAACTTCCACAAGCAGTATCTCTTTTGGGGTGTGTTCGGCTATTTCCTGTATTCATTGCCACTAATCCAAAGTTTGCGAGCCTTTGACAGTGCTTCTGAAGCCACCATCCTTAACTACACCTGGCCGGTATTTACCGTGCTGTTTTCCAGTGTGCTGTTCCGCAAAATATCCTCCCATAGATCACAAGCCACGAAATGGCTGGAAACGCTGGCGATTGGACTGGGCTTCCTGGCGGTGGTATTGGTGGCAACTGAGGGTCAATTAGGCAAAGTCGAAATAGCCAACCCGGCGGGCGTATTGTGGGGATTGCTAAGTGGGCTATCCTACGGCATCTTTTCGGCTTACAGCGCGCGGCTCTCCGAGAACGAACAACCTGTGTTCCTGCTCACCGCCATCCTTATCAGTCTTATTCTGACAACGCCTATGGGGCTATGGGAATACCAGCAGTTGGGTGGTCTGAGCCGCGGAGGAGTGTTGATCGCCTTTATCCTGGGTGTGTTCATGAGCGGCTTTGCCTACATCGCCTGGACGGGTGCCCTGCGGCTGGCAAAAGCCCAAAACAAAATCCCCCAGATCGCGGCTCTCATTTTTATGCTACCCCCACTATCGTTAAGCATTGTTGCCATCTTCTTGAAAGAGAGCAATCTGACCAGGCCATACTTTGCATTATCTGTCGTGCTGGTGATCTTGAGTTCGGTGTTGGCTCAGCGCGCAGAGGGGATTAGCAAGAGGGTTCAAAAAGCCTTCCCCAGGCAAGTATAATTCCCCCGCTATGCCCGACAACCAAGCTCTCTACGAAGAACTCTACCGCATCCGACGTTTTGAAGAAACTGTGCTGGAACGCTTCAGCAGTGGAGTGTTCTACGGCACGACGCATACCTATATAGGCCAGGAGGCCAACGCTGTGGGAGTGCTGGCCCACCTGAATGAAGACGACATCGTCTTCAGCAACCATCGCTGCCACGGGCACTTCCTGGCCTACGGCGGCGATATGCGTGGCCTGTTCGCTGAACTGATGGGCAAGCCAACTGGCATTGTGGGCGGGCGCGGCGGCTCGCAGCACATCCACTGGAAGGATTTTTACTCCAACGGCATTCTGGGCAGCACGGTGCCAGCGGCGACGGGTATGGCCCTTGGAGAGAAACTCAAAGGGACTGACGCCATCGCCATCGTATTCATGAGCGATGGCACTTTGGGTGAAGGGGTGGTTTACGAGAGCCTCAACATGGCCTCGCTGTGGAATGCCCCCATCCTCTACGTGGTGGAAAACAACGAGATCGCCCAAACTACACCCATCGAGCTTGGGGTGGCGGGCAGCATTGCCGGGCGCTTTGAGGCTTTTGACATCCCTAGTAAGGAACTGGATACCAGCGATGTAGTAGAGATCCTGCCGGTAGCCGGGGGCCTTATCGAGGAGATGCGACAACAAAGTCAGCCGCGCGCCTTGATACTGGATACCTGTCGCTTCGGCCCCCACTCGAAAGGGGATGATACACGCGATGAAGCGCTGGTGGCCCAAATGCGCGCCGAGCGTGACCCGCTCAACATCCATGCCCCCCGTCTGAGTGCGGAAGAGCGCCAAAGTGTTGAAAGTGAAATAGATAGCGCGGTTGACCGTGCCTTTGAAACTGCGCTGGCTGATCCAGAGGCGGAAGCGACTCTCCCATGACCACCGTTCTAGAATCCCTAAACCAGGCCCTGCATGGAGCCATGGGTGCCGATGAAAGCGTTTACTTGCTGGGCGAAGATATGCTGGACCCTTATGGCGGGGCCTTTAAGGTCAGCAAAGGTCTATCAACTGCATATCCGGAGCGTGTGCTAACTACGCCGGTTTCGGAGGCGGGCATGGTGGGCATTGCCGGGGGTATGGCGCTACGCGGCCTGCGGCCCGTGGTGGAGATCATGTTCGGGGATTTCACTACCCTGATCGCTGACCAGTTGATCAACAGCATCAGTAAGTTCCGCTGGATGTACAACGACCAGGTGACCGTGCCGCTGGTGGTGCGCACTCCCATGGGCGGGCGGCGCGGTTACGGGCCGACCCACAGCCAGACCATGGAAAAATATTTCCTGGGTGCGCCCGGCTTGAAGGTGGTAGCGCCGTGTGCATTGGGGAACCCCGGAGAGCTGCTAAAGCAGGTCATCCTGGAAGAAAACGACCCTGTGCTTTTCGTTGAGAATAAATTGCTTTACCTGCAAAAGGTGATGGATGAGGCAGCCCTGGCCGAATTCGAAAGCACTGAATATCTGGTCCCTGGCGAATATCCTTCCTACGAACTGACAGTACGCGGGGCACCACCTCCAGTTATCACTATCGCAGCTTACGGTTACATGGCCGAGCTGGCCCGCGAGGCTGCCCAACAACTGGCATTTGAACACGAGATCTTTGTGCAGATTTTGATTCCCACCCAATTGTCATTCGAGGACAACCTCTTCATCGAGGAAATCCTGCTGCCCAATCTGGAGCGAAGCCAACGCTTATTGACAGTAGAAGAGGGCACGCTGAGCATGGGCTGGGGAGCGGAAGTAATAACGCGAGCGAGCCATGCACTGGGACCTAAACTGCAAAAAGTGGGGCGTGTGGCAGCAGCAGAGATTCCTATCCCTGCTTCCGTACCGATGGAAAGAGCCATGCTGCCGCAGGTTGAAGATATTGTGGCAGCAGCGCGTTCAATGGTATAACACCCGCCATGCCTGATGCCAAAGCTGTTCTAATCCCACTGATCAACCCCAACGAAGCCGAAGCCCTGCTGGCCGGTCTACACGTGCAAGAAGGCGACGAAGTAAAACAAGGCGACCTCCTTTGCACACTGGAAACCACCAAGTCAGCTTCCGAGTTGGAAGCTGAGCAGTCCGGTTTTGTGGTGGGACTGGCCCATGCCGAGGGCGAAACGGTCACGGCCGGCGACCTGTTCTGCTACCTGGCGGATTCGGCGGATTGGGTAGCTCCCGAACCAAAAGAGGTCAAAACCACAAAAAGCAATGATGGCATCCCTGAAGGACTGCGCATCAGCCAACCGGCGCTCAAGCTGGCGCAAGCGCAAGAAGTGGACCTAAGCAAGCTGCCTACCGGCCCCATGGTAACAGAGGGTATGGTGCGTGGTTTTATGGCGAACACAGACATCAGCCTGAGAGCAATAACGGAGGGGGATGCCAAACAGGTAATTGTGTATGGGGGCGGGGGGCACGGCAAAGCTTGCATTGAGCTGTTACAGGCAGTTGGCAAATATGAGATCGCAGGGGTGGTGGATGATGGCATGTCGAACAAGGATAAAATTTGGGCTTACCCTATACTGGGTGGCGGCGAAGATCTGCAAAAACTATATGAGGATGGCACGCATCTGGCGGTCAACGCCGTGGGTGGTATTGGCGACATTAGCAGCCGCATGCAGGTATTCCAAAAGTTAGCCGAGGCCGGGTTTGCCTTCCCCACGGTGGCCCATCCCAGCGCGGTGGTTGAGGGCAGCGCCGAAATTGAGGCAGGCGTGCAGGTTTTCCCATTGGCTTACATAGGCTCGGATGCTGTCATCTGGCAGGGCAGCATCATCAACACCGGCGCGATCATTTCGCATGATTGCAAGATCAGAGATTTCTCGAACATATCCCCAGGGGCTATTTTGGCCGGGGGCGTGGAAATTGGAGAGCGCAGCCTGATTGGCATGGGAGCAACCATTAACCTGAATGTCAAGGTGGGTACAAAAGCACGCATCGGCAATGGGGCCACGGTCAAGGCAGATGTGCCCGATGGGGGCATCGTACCAGCCGGGGCTGTGTGGCCTAAATAGATTTTTGAAGAACTGGGGATGTATACACCCTTAGCAAAATCCGTTAAACTTAGTACGTTTTAAAATCAGTTGAACAAGAGAGAATAATACATGAATCTACATCCACTTTTCGAAGCCCCTCTTTACCTGGACCCAGGGTCTGGCAGCTTCATTTTGCAGTTGATCATTGCCGGTGGTCTGGGGGCCCTGTTCATGCTGCGCAGTTACATTACCCGCTTCTTCTCGATTTTCAGCCGCAACAAGACGGAAGAAGCCGAAACTGAAGAACTTGAACACTCCGAAAACAGCTAAACAGCATCCGGCTTCCTTCCGCGACCCCAGCGGTTTTCTTTTCACCCAGGATGGGGATTTTTACCGCCAGGTAAACCAGAGCTACGCTGCAGATTACGATAGCCTGATGGGGTCTGGCTTATACAATAAGCTGGTCAAGCAGGGCCGTTTGCTGCCCCACGAAGAAAGCGATGTAGCCGCGGTTAACCCGGAGACTGCTTATAAAGTCATTCACCCGGAACAGTTGGGCTTCATTGCCTATCCCTATGAGTGGTCTTTCAGCCAATTAAAAGACGCGGCCTTGTGTACCCTGGCCATCCAAAAAGAAGCACTGGCCGTTGGCATGACGCTCAAGGATGCCAGCGCCTACAACATTCAGTTTAAGCATACTCAGCCACTATTGCTGGATACACTCTCCTTTGAAGCCTACGAAGAAGGCAAACCTTGGGACGCTTACCGCCAGTTCTGCCAGCACTTCCTGGCTCCGCTGGCTTTAATGGCCCACACAGACGTGCGCTTGAGCCAGTTATTGCGCGTCTACATTGACGGTGTTCCGCTGGACCTCGCCAGCCAACTGCTGCCCTGGCGCACGCGGCTCAATTTTGGCTTGCTTACCCACATCCACCTGCACGCTCGCACCCAAAAAAGTTATGCAGATAAAGCTGTTGAGCAAGATACCGGCAGGCAGATGAGCAAAACTGGTTTGTTGGGTCTCATCGACAACCTGGAACGTACCACGCGCACTCTGGAATGGAAACCACAGGGTACAGAATGGGGTGATTATTACGACGCCACCAACTACAGCGATACGGCCAGCGAACATAAAGCCGTACTGGTCGGTGAGTATTTGCAGGATCTAGAAACGAAAAGTGTATGGGACCTGGGGGCCAATACAGGCCGTTTCAGTCGCATCGCCAGCGAGATAGGGGTTGCCACTCTTGCCTTTGATATCGACCCGGCAGCAGTAGAACAAAACTACAGGCAGGCCCGCAAGAAGAAAGAAAAGAACTTGCTGCCCTTAGTATTGGACCTGACCAACCCCAGCCCTGCCTTAGGCTGGCAGCATGAAGAACGGCAGTCCCTGTTAGAACGCGGCCCGGCAGACGCTGTATTAGCCCTGGCTCTCATCCACCATCTGGCAATTTCCAACAATGTGCCGCTGCAACATTTGGCGCGTTTCTTTGCAGAAGCCGGGGAATGGCTCATCATTGAATTCGTACCCAAGAGCGACTCACAGGTCAAGCGCTTGCTGCAAACCCGCAAAGACATCTTCCCTGATTACAATCTGGACCGCTTCCAGGAAATCTTCGCCGAGCACTTCACGATCCACCGTAAGGAAGCTATCCAGGACTCTGAGCGCCATTTGTTCCTGATGCAACGCAAGGATTAATGGCCTGGCTCAAACGCGCCCCCCTGCACCCATTCTTATTGGGTAGTTATTCATTATTAAGTTTGCTAGCATTTAACGTGGCCGAAGCGCGTTTTTCAGATGGCTGGCGCTCGCTGGCGTTGACCCTCTTTATCTGTGCCGCCCTTTTGCTGCTGGCACAACTGTTTACAAGGAACTGGCAACGTTCTGCTTTAGCTGCCAGCTTTGTCCTGATCCTGTTCTTCTCCTACGGGCATATCTACAATTTCCTTAAGCAAATTGAGTTGTTCGGAACAGTAATAGGACGCCACCGCTGGATGCTGCCGGCGTGGGGAGTCTTGCTGGTGGTGGGATTGTGGTGGCTCCTGGGGCGAGTCAAGCAGCCTGAGCGCAGCACCTACACCCTCAATGTTATCGGTGTAATCGCAGTGGCCCTGCCCATCATCCAGCTAATCACTGCCCAATTCAACCAGGCCGCAAATCCCGTCAACACACAGACGAATGGCAACCTGATGGAAAGCCAGCAGGTGCAGCGTGACGTGTACTACATCATCATGGATGCCTATTCGCGGGATGACACTTTGCTGGATTTCTTTGGTTACGACAATAGTTCATTTCTCAACAGCCTGGATGAGATGGGATTTTATGTAGCACAATGCAGCCGCAGCAACTATCCAAAAACGCGCTTATCCCTCACTTCTTCACTGAATATGGATTACCTGCCCGAATTGGGCATTACAGAAAATGACAAGACGGAGTTGGCCGGACGACTGATCCGTCTGAGCAAGGTGCGTCGCTTATTGGAAGAGGCAGGCTACAGCACTTACGCCTTCGAAACCACTTTCTTTTGGACAGAGTGGGAAGATGTGGACGTGTATCTCTCCCGAAATTCAGGGCAGTTCGGTACTTTCTCGGCTTTGCAAACCTTCGGGCAGTTGACCGAGTTCGAGGCCACCTACCTGCGCACGACCACAGTGTTGGCGATGATCGACCTGGAGCCTTTGCTGGCGCAAAATGTGGTCTCCTTTATTAGCGAATCCCCGCGCCAGCAGCATTACGACCTGGTAAGCTACACACTGGATACCCTGCCGACCCTGGCAGAGCTACCCGGCCCCAAGTTCGTCTTTGCACACGTGATTGCCCCACATCCGCCTTACGTGTTTGATGAAACAGGCACATTCGTACCCAACGTGGAAGATGGCAGCTACAACGCTGAACTTGAGTACTTGAACATGCGCCTTGAGGATATTCTGCAAGAGATCATCAGTACCTCGGAAGTTGAACCGATCATCATCCTGCAAGGGGACCATGCCGGGCCCCGGACACAGGAACTGCCCGAACGACTCAATATCCTCAACGCCTACTACTTCCCCGATGGCGGGGATGCGCAACTGTACCCCTCTATATCCCCGGTCAACAGTTTTCGGTTAGTGTTCGATACTTATTTTGATAGTGACTTCGGATTAATCGAGGATATCAACTACCATTCCATTTCCGAGGATTTCTTCGACTTCACAATCTACCCAGAAACGCGCTCAGGCTGCGAAAGCCAATAACCCCCACATCCCCTTAATCTGACGCGCGCTTCCGCTTGCGCCTCGCGCGCTGTTCCTATATGGTTGTCGATTATGGCAACTCGCAAAAAGAGCCGTACACGCACCAGCACCAGTGCCTTTGGTACTTCCGGGCGCATCAACCATGATGCCAGCAGCTTTTACAACGGGGCTATGTACATTGGCGCACCGGCTGAAAAAGACGTGGAGTACGTCGAAACAGGCCTGCCGGCCAGCCTGCGCAATCGCATCTTCTCCCATTCCAGCGAGGATATGCATCAGCTACCGGATCACAGCGTGCACTTGATGGTGACCTCACCACCCTACAACGTGGGCAAAGAATACGACCAGAACCTGACCCTGAAAGACTATCGCGAATTCTTATACAACGTGTGGGACGAAGTGCGCCGTGTGCTGGTTCCCGGTGGGCGCGCCTGCATCAATATTGCCAACCTGGGGCGCAAACCTTACATCCCCTTGCATGCCTATATCATCGAAGATATGTTGTCGTTGGGATTCCTGATGCGCGGCGAGATCATCTGGAATAAAGCTGCCAGCGCCAGCTCTTCCACAGCCTGGGGCAGTTGGCTTTCTGCCAGCAACCCCACCCTCCGCGACGTGCACGAATATATCCTAGTGTTCTCCAAGGACAGCTTCCGGCGCAAACCACCCGAAAAGCGCGTCAACACGATTGAAAAAGAAGACTTCCTGGATGGCACCAAAAGTGTGTGGAACATCCCTGCCGCTTCAGCCAAAAAGATCGGCCACCCTGCACCCTTCCCAGAGGAACTCCCCGCGCGCCTGATCGAGTTGTATACATTTGAGGGAGAAATAGTGCTGGACCCCTTCATGGGCAGTGGCCAGACAGCTTTAGCGGCAGTCAATAATGGGCGCGATTACCTGGGCTACGAGATCGATGCAGACTACATCAAGCTGGCTCAAGAAAGAATCGCAGAGGCAGAAAACAACTCTTGATGTAATTCTATTGGGGGATGGCACATATTTTTATGGCCGACACAAATATTTATTCCACCAGCAATGTAAAGGCCCTCTTTGACGAGATGGCCGAAACCTATGGTTTTGTCAACCTGGTGTCATCCTTTGGCTTTGCCGAGCGTTGGCGGAGGCAATGTGTGCAGCAAATCGAGATCATAGAAGACGCCCAAGTCTGTGACCTGATGTCGGGTATGGGTGAGACCTGGCCCACCATCTTTGAATCCCTTGGCTCTCAAGGCAAGATCACTGCAGTAGATCTTTCATCAGTGATGTGTACCAAAGCAAAGGCAAGCCCAGCTTACAGGCAGAATGACAATGTGGAAGTGCTGGAAGAAAATGTGCTGGAGAATTCGCTGCCTGATGAATCCTTCGATTATGTGATCTCTTCCTTTGGCTTGAAGACCTTTTCAACTGAACAGCTTGGGTTGTTATCAAAAGAGATCAATCGCATCTTGAAACCCGGCGGGCAATTCTCACTGGTAGAGATCTCAGTGCCCTCAAATCCCATCTTGCAATGGTTCTATCGTTTTTATCTGAACTTCTGTATCCCGATTATCGGTAAGCTGTTCCTGGGGAACCCGGATAACTACCGCATGCTGTGGAGATATACGGAGGCTTTTGGTGACTGCCGCAAGACGGCCAGCATCCTCCAAACCGCCGGACTGCAAGTACAATATCTTGAGTTCTTCTTCGGCTGTGCCAGTGGGCTCTATGGATATAAAAGGCAGTAATTCTTTCAAACTCAAGTTTTTAATTGTGGGGATAAGTCTATCTCTATTCATTTTCTCCGCTTGCCGCCCCAGCCCAACTGCGGCACTCCTGCCAACCAGCCAGGCAATTCCCACGAGTGATCTCTCCAACCTTATAGACATTGATCAGAAGGTGTTGGTACTGGCCAGTGATATCCTCGAGCAGCACCCAAGCGTTGAAGATGTGCAATATGCCGAATGGGATGAGGGCAAACTCGACATCGAGATTCTCGTTGCTACCAACAATCAGGATGAACAATTTGAAGCTGCATATAACCTGGCACTTGAACTCGCCAGGGTACTAGAAGAGCAATTGGGCATCAATACCATATCGGCCGAATCCCCTGAATTCAATATGGGTATGACCACCATCTCACAGGATGGACTGGAAGTGCTGGTTACAGAGCATTCTGCCGAACTCCTCAGCCAGATGGCTACCCAAAACGTGACGCTGGATGAGTGGGGTCTGGCGGCCAACGCCCGCTTCCCCTAAAACTTCTAACGTATAATCCCCCTCATGGATATTGCCGAACTTACCGAGGCCATGCACGCATTGGTCCAGGCCAAAGGCTGGTATGCCGCAGATAGCCTCAAAAAACAGACACCAAAAAACCTGGCTCTATCACTCTCCATCGAAGCTGCTGAAGTTCTGGAGCACCTCCAATGGAGTGAAGAGATTAATGACAAGGATGAGTTTGCAGGTGAACTAGCTGACGTAGCCCTTTATCTTCTACAGCTCGCCAGCATCAGCGGAATCGACCTCGAGGCAGCCATAGTAAAAAAGCTGGAAGTCAATTACGGCCGGGAGTGGGACAGCTAAATGACAGCCAAAAGGATCACAGTTTTTGGTGGCTCGGCACCCAAAGCTGGTGAAAAAGCCTATAAAGATGCTTTACTGCTGGGTAAGTTGCTGGGCGAGGCAAATCATGCCGTGTTGACCGGGGGCTACATGGGCACCATGGAAGCTGTTTCGCGAGGAGCCAATGAGGCTGGCGGTCACGTTATCGGGATCACCTGTGAAGAGATCGAAGCCTGGCGGGATTCTAAAGCTAACCCCTGGGTGATTGAAGAGATCAAGCACAACACCCTCAAAGAAAGACTATACGCATTGATTGAAGGCTGTGATGGGGCTCTGGCACTGCCTGGCGGGGTTGGCACGCTAGCCGAGATCACCACCATGTGGAACCAGATGCAGACAGCTGCGCTATCCAAACGCCCGTTAGTATTGATCGGTGCGGGCTGGCAAGCCGTTTTTGAGCAGATGTTTACTCACCTTGAGAGCTACGTGCCAGCGGCCCACCGCGAACTTTTGGTGTTTGCCCCTGATGTTGTTGAAGCCACCAAAGACTTGAAAAGGCTCCTCGAACAGCAACTCCCTAATTCCTAATCTCTAATTCCTTATTACTCCCCCCATGCCCGCCATCCAACTCGAACGTCTCAAGAGCGAAGCATCCAAATTGGCCGAACGATTTCACCAACCTGAAGCATTCATAAAACAGGCCAAAGACATCTTCGAATTTTATGCCGACCGTACCCACCGCAATACAGAAAGCGGTGCGCCCCCTCCTTTGTTACCCACTTATCGTCTTCCAGATCAGATCCTGCGGCACATCCTCACCGCTCTGCGTCAGCACATTGAGACGGAGCCAGAAACTACGCTCGCTTTGGTTGAAGAGCTGTGGAAGATAGAAGGACTAGAGTTTCGTCTGTTAGCCACACGGCTGTTAGGAAGAGTGACACCCGAACTGTTTGAAGAGATCAGCCAGCGTCTTAGCAGTTGGGCAGCTAAGAATGAAGAAGACCTCCTATTGGAAAGTATGGCAACAGACGGCCTGGAGCGCATACGCACAGAGCAATCGGATAATTATTACGGCTTATTGGAAAACTGGTTGGCAGGAGAGGAAGTGCGACTCAAAAAGCTGGCTCTGCGCGCCTTACTCAACCTGGTCAGCGACGATTCTTTTGAGAACTTGCCAGTGGCCTACCGGTTGCTGGAACCCACTCTGGCCAATGCCTCCTCCCAGTTGCGACCCTACGTGCTGGCTGTCTTGGAGCCATTGGCACAACGCTCTCCACCCGAAACGGCCTACATCCTGCGCCAAAGTTTGGAAGAAAACCAAACAGCATCCAACCGCTGGCTTACGCGCCACGCCCTGGTTTATTTCCCTCAAGAAACCCAGCAACGTCTCAGACAGGTGCTCAAAGACACCAAAGCTTAGTACTATTCAGGATCAATACATCCTTTCCGCATCTCTGGGGAGTGAATGCACGTGTTTCAGATGAGCAATGACTTTTTCGTCATCCTCAAGTGGATACACATGGCCAAAATGCTCCGCTACTGTATTCGCAACCCTGCGGAAAAGATCACATATGGTAAACAAGGCTGCCCAGGTATTCTCGTAGCCAGCGGTGGCATAGGTGAGCAACAACATTTCCCATAGCTCTGAGTCTAGATACTGCTCGTAGTATTTTCCGTAAGCACCCAGGTTCTTTGAAAAATGGGTCTTGACACCCATATACCAGGTCAACATTTGCATTAGGTGTTTACGCATAACTTGATCTTGCATGTGCCTGGCATACAGAATTTGTTCACGCCACAAGCCCTTTGCCACGTACGTAGATACCCACCAGAACTCATTGCAACAATCAGCGTACTGCTTCTCAGTTGGGGGTTTCGGCAGATAATCACTATCATTAGCCGGTTCCAAAGTCTTGAAGATGTCATCTTTGTCGAGCAAGATCACGGTCAGGCTGTCTTTTTCCATCTTATTGAGCTTCGACATGGGAAACAGGGTCAGGTCTATACGATTGCCGTCTGCAAACTGCATTAAATAGTGGAAGCCCTCCGTTTCCGAGGGAAGGCCCATCTCATCAGGTAGTTGCAAGATCATCAATTCCCCAAATAGATGGATCCAATCATGGTCATGGGTAAAAGAAGCGACATCTGTCACAACATATACGATGTCATAATCCTGAAAAATATCGTAGGGAGCATTGGGATTTGCTCGCGAACCGTTCAAGATCACAGCGCGAATACGCTCATCGTTGAGTGCTGTATTGGTGATGAGGTCAAACATGTCTTGTTCTGAGCGCATAATTCTCCTCAATTGCTCAAAAATCACGGATTATTTGGATTATATGTGCATTTTGACTTGTCTGAGCCACGCTTGCTGCTGAAACCTCACTCTGTTATAATGCCCTGCTGACTCGACCGGTTGGTGGCTGAACACATTTGCTACCGGCTTGGAGACCTGCAAACAATAAAAGGAGCAAGCAGACGTCATGAGCTTTACAAAAGAAGAAAAGACCAAGGTGATCACCGATAATCACCTCCACGAAAAAGATACAGGTTCGCCGGAAGTGCAGTTGGCCATTATGACCAGCCGTATTAACCAGCTCACTGAGCATTTGCGCATGCATAAGCATGATGAATCTTCCCGCCGCGGCCTGCTCAAGATCGTGGGCCGTCGCCGTCGCATACTGACCTATTTACGTAACAAGGACTACAAACGTTACGTAGCGATCACCGATAAACTCGGTTTGCGCCGCAAATAATTTGCTAGAGACGAGTAGATGGCAAACAACGTCATCTACTCTTTTCTTATATACAACTATAGTTTCATTACCCGTCGGTTGGGGCATTGGATGTTGCTGATAACTCGGAAAGCAATTGTCAGCGACCTCCAGTTCCTGAACCGGGGGTAAACCATAGGAGGTTTACAAATGAAACCAGAAGCTAAACAATATTCCGCTATGGTCGGCGGTAAGCCCCTGACCATGGAAACCGGTAAACTGGCCGGCCAGGCTGGCGGAGCCGTCACCGTTCAATACGGTGAAACCATGCTATTTGCCGTGGTGACCATGAACCACGATCCGCGCCCCGGCATTGACTTCTTACCGCTCAGCGTGGATTACGAAGAACGCATGTATGCCGGCGGGCAAATCCCCGGCGGTTTCTTCCGTCGTGAAGGCCGCCCAGGCGAGGCCGCTATTCTCACCAACCGCCTCACAGACCGCCCCCTGCGCCCGCTGTTCCCCAAAGGCATGCGCAACGACGTGCAGGTGATCCTATACGCCCTCTCCCATGACGGCGAAAACCCCATGGACATCCTGGCGATCAACGGCGCTTCGGCTGCCCTCACGATCTCTGATGTCCCCTGGGACGGCCCTGTAGGCGCTGTACGGGTGGGGCGCATCGACGGCAAACTGGTCGCCAACCCCACCTTCGCGGACCAGGAGATTTCTGACCTGGACTTGCGCGTGGCCGCTACTCGCGAAGCTATCTTGATGGTGGAATGTGGCGCTGAAGAAGTCTCCGAAGAAACTATCGTAGAGGCTTTGCAATTCGCTCACGACTCCATTCAGCCGATCGTCGACATGCAGGAACAAATGCAAAAAGAGATCGGTAAAGAGAAACGCGAACCGGTCATTGCAGAAGTTAATGAAGAACTCAAAGCAAAGGTCGTTGACCATGTCTCTGCTGACATTGCTAATGTGTATGAACAGGGCCTGGATAAAGCCGGCCAACGCGACGCCCTCAAAGTGATCCGTGAAAGTGCCATCGAGGAATTCACCTCCGAAGATGAAGACCTGAAGTCACAGATCTATGATGCTTTTGATGCTGCTCAGAAATCCATCGTGCGCAATCGCATCCTTGAAGAGAGTAAACGCCCTGATGGGCGTGGCGCCACCGACATCCGCGACATCTGGGTTGAGGTAGACCTCAGCCCACGCGCGCATGGCTCTGGCGTGTTCACACGTGGCGAAACCCAGGTAATGACCATGGCCACATTGGGCACTCCCCGTGACGCCCAGGCCATCGACAACCTCACGCCGACCGATAAAAAGCGTTACATGCACCACTACAACTTCCCGCCCTTCTCGGTTGGCGAAACGCGCTTCCTGCGAGGCACATCCCGTCGCGAGATTGGTCACGGTGCCCTGGCAGAACGTGCCCTGGAGCCCGTGATCCCGGATGAAAAAGAATTCCCTTACACCATCCGTCTTGTGTCTGAGTGCCTTTCCTCTAACGGTTCTACTTCGATGGGTTCCGTATGTGGCTCCACCCTGGCCCTGATGGACACGGGCGTGCCTATCAAGGCCCCGGTTTCCGGTATCGCCATGGGTCTGGTCAAAGAAGGCGACAAATACGCCATTCTCAGCGACATCCAGGGTCTCGAAGATCACCTCGGTGACATGGACTTCAAAGTGGCGGGTACCGACAAAGGTATCACGGCCCTGCAGATGGATATCAAGATCAAAGGGCTGACGGCGGAATTGATGTCTGAGGCGCTGGAACAGGCCAAAGCCGGTCGCTCCCACATCCTTAATAAAATGCTCGAAGTTATCCCGGTACCCAATCCTGAATTGAAACAGCACACACCGCGTATCAGCACTGTTTCTATCAACCCCTCTAAGATCGGGGCGGTGATCGGCCCAGGCGGCAAGACCATCCGCGGTATTCAGGAAGAAACCGGCGCACAGATCGACATTGAAGAAGATGGCACGATCTTCATTGCCACAGCCGATGGCGATAGCGAAGCACGCGCTCGCGATATGGTCATGGCCCTCACAGAAGAGGCCGAGGTCGGTCGCATTTATACCGGCAAGGTCGTACGCACCACAGACTTTGGCGCTTTTGTAGAGATCCTACCGGGCAATGACGGCCTCGTACACATCTCCCAACTGGACAGCGAACGCGTGGAAAGCGTGGAAGATGTAGCCAAGGTTGGCGATGAGATTACCGTGATGGTGACCAACATCGACCCCGCCGGCAAGATTCGCCTCTCCCGCCAGGCTGTGTTGGAAGGCTGGACGGCTGAAGAAGCCCGCGAGAAAGACAGCGGCGGGCGTAAAGGCGGCGGCAATCGTGGAGGCAACCGCGGCGGT
>JABFGG010000015.1 GCA_013112575.1 Chloroflexota bacterium
CCCCCCACCTACGGCCACTTTCACGCCACTCCCCACCGATGCACCCACCCTGCCCCCCACCGCTACGCCAGGCCCTGATGATTGGCAAGCAGCCCCCATTACACCCGCGTCCATCAGCGAACGCGCCATGGATATTTACTTACAAGGGCTGGCCGCGGGCAACAATCAGCATGCCTTTGCCAAGGTCGGCGATTGTGGCGGCACCCCCAGTTGGTTCCTCGGGCCTTTTGACGGCGACGCACAATATTACAATCTGGGCGAATATACTTACTTGAGCGAGATGTTCCCTTTCTACGAGGGCTCATTTGAACGTACAAGCGTAGCTACAAACCCCGGTTTTAATACAGCTTCGGTGTTTGCTCCCCTCTGGGCTGACCCCAATGTATGCAATGCCGATGAAGGCCCGCTACAATGTGAATACCGCCTGCACAACCCCAGTGTAGTGCTCATCATGCTCGGCACCAACGACCAATATAAACCCGAGGAATTCGAAGCTAGCATGCGCGAAATAATCGAGTTCTCCATCGCCGAAGGCATATTACCCATATTAGGCTCCAAAGCCGATAACCTCGAAGGCGACGGCAGCATCAACAGCGCTATCTACCAGCTTGCCCTGGAATACGAACTTCCTTACTGGAACTTCTGGCGTGCCGTGCAGGGCTTGCCCAACAATGGCCTGCAGGAAGATGAGGCTCACCTGACCTGGGCGCCCAACTTTTTCGATCAACCCCGCGCCTTAAATGCAGGCTGGCCCCAACGCAACCTGACCGCTTTGCAGGCACTGCATGCTGTCTTTGAAGCCATCCCAGATGAGCTAAAATCCAATTGAGATATTCCCATGACTGCTGAAATCAAAACCAAACTCAACACCTACATCACCACAGAGATCATGCGCCAGCCAGACCGCCAACTGGCCGATGACGAAGCTCTCATTTCCGGCGGCCTGGTTGACTCGTTCTCTTTAGTAGACCTGGCTCTTTTCGTTGAAGAAAGTTTTGGGGTCAAGATCGACGACACCGAACTTAATGCCGACACCTTTGACAACCTGGAACAACTAGCGCAGCTCATTCAAAGTCGACAATAGTTTCCGATTAATCAAAAAAGGCGATAACCTAAGGTTATCGCCTTTTAATTTACAAATCTTGATATTTACGGCTGCCAAGCCGGATCAAAATCAAAGGCCGGATCAGTCGTCAAGCGGGCCTGTTGTGTCCCGTTGATTAGGGTAATGAAAATGTCATGGTTCTCCCCGTCTGGCCAGCTTTCAAAAGCAATCCATTGACCATCGACCGAGTAGTCCGGTCCCCTTTCAGGCACAACCGAATCGCGTGGCAAGATCACTTCGCGGTAATCGGCCACAGAAACACCCAACATCTCTAAGGGCAACCGTACCAGATATGGCAAGCCGCCGCCGGCCGGTTGCTGATTAAAGATCACCTGCACGCCATCGATAGGCGCCCAGGTGGGGAAGGTGTTTTCATTATCTCCGCTGCGAGAAAATATCACCGGGTCAGAACCCGGCACGTTGGGTATCACGAACAAGCGCAGGCCACCATTAATCGCTGATACAAAAATAATGCGACGGCCATCCGGGGACCAAACCGGATGCATATTGAGCTTCTCGTTGTTGGTCAAGTTCTCGGTGGTATTGTCTTGCAAATTCAAGCGGAATATCTGGGAGCGGTTGCTATCAAAGCCGACAGTATAGAGCATGTACTCATTGGTGGGCGACCAGGCCGGGTCAAAGCTGCCAATTCGGGTAGGCAGTTGACGCAGATCACTGCCATTCACATTCATGATGTAGATGTTCGAGTCCAGGTAAAGCAGTCGCTCTTCTTCGCAGGGCGAAATGAAGGCGATCTGTGTACCATCAGGCGACCACTCTGGCTGACAGGCGCCACCCTCCAGACTTGTCAGTTGTGTCTGCTGTGTCCCTTCCACAGTCATCGTCCATATTTGCGGGAAGCCTGTGCGGTCGGAAGCATAAGCTAACAAGCCCCCTCCACCTCCGGTAGCACCACTAGGTATGAATTCGGCAGCTGTCTCAGTAGCTTGAAACACGGTTTCCGTCGCTTCTTCCACAACCTGTTCTTCAGTAGGCGTTGGTTCTACAGGCGCCTCCTCTGTGTCAGGTGGAGCAACGGCAACCAATTCAGTCGATGTCACTTGCGGAGCACTGGTTCCTATACCGAAATTATTTTGGGGGATTTGGTACAACAAAAAGATAAACAAAACAATTCCAGCCAGCACTCCTGCCCCTATAACGTAGGTCCAAATCCTTACCCGGTCAACCAAACGACGGCGTTTGCGTCCTTTGGCCTCACCAGACATCTCAATTACTGGTTCACTGATTAGTTTGGGTTGGGGTGCCTGACCGCGCGCGATGGCTTCGATGACTTCTGGTGGTGGTGGGGGCACGGTCAACGCAGCAGAATTAGCTCTGCGCTGCGAGGAACCACTCGCACCTATCAATGCCAGCCTGAACTCATCCACCGACTGATAACGATCTTCCGGATGGATCTCTAATGATTTTTCGATGGCAGAAGCCAAACGGCGAGGTGCGCCCGGTACATGTTTGCGGATCGGTGTTAGGTCAGTCTGCTCCATGGCGCGCGCAAGACCATCCTCGGGGATGATACCGGTTACAGACGCGTAGAGCGTTGCGCCTAGCGAATAAATGTCAGAGCGCGCATCGGTACGGGATGTACCGTATTGTTCCGGGGAAGAGTAACCCGGGGTCATGGCACGCGCACCGGTCGTGGTAGCCTGACTGCCCGAAACGATCTTGGCTAGTCCAAAATCCACCAGATACACCACGCCGTCCGGGTTGATCTTAATATTTCCAGGTTTCAAGTCGCGATGCAGGATGGGTGGTTGGCGTGTGTGCAAATAGCTCAACGCCTCACATACCGCAGCTCCTACTACGATAACTTCTTCCGCCGGTAACACGTCCACGCGATCCATGCGCTGGCGCAGATCTTCCCCCTCAATATAATCCATCACCAAATACTGGCCCTGATTAGCAATCTCGAAATGGTCAGAGACGCGTGGCAAGTTCGGATGGCGCATAGTTGCCAGGATGGTGGCTTCACGCCGGAATTGTCGATTGTATTCTTCGGTGGTAAAAAGGTTTTCCTTGACCGCCACTTCGACAGCTAGGTTCTCGTCCCAGGCACGGTAAACCGAACCCATTCCGCCTTGTCCCAGGGTCTCCAGGATGCGGTAACGATTAATCAGGATTGCGTCGCGTTCTAAGGGCATGGGCTGGGCGTAGATTACCTCTTAAATAAGTGTCCGACAGCCAAACATAGGGATTTTACCATTGTGCGCTTATAGGAAGATAGTTCAGACTTTCAATATTGTAAGCCGAAAACTCTTTGTGTCTATGGCCCTACGCCTCCCCAGGCAGGATCAAAGTCAAACGCAGGGTCTTCAGTTAATTGTTGTAAGGAAGTTCCACTGGTTGTCATGATAAAGATATCGTGGTTCACACCATCCGGATAACCCTCAAACACAATCCATGTCCCGTCAGGCGAGAAGTCTGGATCGCGCATTGGGTTCCGATTGGTTTCCGTAACACGATATTCAATGAAACCACGCTCCGGTCCCCCACCTTGCCAGGAAGAGGCTTGTAACCAAGGAGGGCCACCACCACTGGTCGAATTCTGTGTCCAGGCGATCAATTCGCCTAAGGGCGACCATGCCGGATCTACGTTCTTAAGATCATCACTACGTGAGAATATATCGGGGTCACTGCCATCACTGTCCATAACCCAGATCTGAGTGGGGCCTATGCGATTTGTAATGAACATGATTGTTTCGCTATCTGGCGACCACACGGGCATGAAGGCTGTTGTCACGCCTTGGGTCACTGAAAATGCATTGCGCTCCACCAAGTCATAAATCCATATATTAGGGCGATTTTGGCGTGGTGTCGTAAAAGCAATTTGGTTCCCATCCGGAGACCAGGCCGGATCGTAACCACCACCAGGGGGCAATGGCATCGGCTCAACAGCCAATGTATCCACTGTCACCAGGAACAAGCTGGAGCCAGAATATTCCTCTTTATAGCGGTCACAGGGGGATGTAAATACGATACGAGTGCCATCTGGCGACCAGTCAGGTTGGCATGCTCCGGAGGGTTCATCTGTTATCTGGCGAAGTTCGCTGCCATCCCCATTCATCACCCATATCTGTGGCTCACCACTGCGATCCGAAGCAAAGGCGATCTGTGGTCCACCGCCAACTGGCGTGGGTCCTACAATTGGTTCATCGGTGGGTTCCTCTGTAGGAGGCACATCTGTTGCCGGGGTTTCTGCGGCTTCTTCGGTCTCAGGCGTTTCTTCAAGGAACAACACTGTAGGAGTGAAAGTCGGCTCTTCAATGGGCGCTGGGACGGCTGTAGGCGGCCCGTTCAACAACAAAGCCACCTGATCGGGCATGCCCGGAACGAAGAAATAGGCTCCTGCCAGACCACCCCCAACCAGCACGATTCCAAGTACGACAAATAACATACACGACCTGAGACGGCTGCGACCACCGCCACGCGCAGGTGGCTGTGTCGTAGGTCGTCGGAAGGTCGGTCGTGCTGTGCCACTGCCGGCTATACGGGTGGCGTCATCACTGCCGGGTGGCGGGGGTGGAGTGACTGTGATCGTACCGGCATCGAGCTGGCGGCGCACCGTATCCTTATCACGCAACAAGGCATGGCTGAAATCAGCTGCCGTCTGGTAACGGTCATCCGGCTGGATCTCCAACGATTTCTCTATAGCGTTGGCCAACTGCCGCGAAACCTTACGACTGATGTCGCGCAGCTTGGTCAACTGGGTCTGGTGCATGGCCCGCGCCAAGCCATCCTCGGGGGGCACCCCTGTGAACACGGCATAGAGCGTGGCCCCTAATGAATAAATATCGGTGCGAGCGTCTGTACGCGCCGAGCCATATTGTTCCGGCGGAGAAAAACCCGGGGTAACCCCTTGCGCCCCGGTTGTGGTTTGCTGGCTACCCTCGATGACTTTAGCCAGGCCAAAATCCACCAGGAAAACCTCACCATTGGGGGTCACTTTGATGTTGCCAGGCTTGATATCACGGTGGATCACACCAGGTTCCAGGGTGTGCAGGTATTGCAGCGCATCACACACAGACACGCCGATGGCAGCCACTTCATTTTCCGGCAGCGTACCCATGCGATCTGTACGCTCTCGCAGGTCTTCCCCCTCAATGTAGTCCATCACCAGGTACTGGCCCTGGTTCTCGATCACAAAGTGGTCTGTCACGCGTGGCAGATTAGGGTGGCGCAGGTTGGCGAGGATGACAGCCTCACGCCGGAATTGGCGTGTGTATTCCTCATCGTCAAACAGGTTTTCTTTAACGGCGACCGAAACACCCAGGCTTTCATCTGTAGCGCGATAGACGGCGCCCATGCCTCCTTTGCCCAGGGTTTCGATTATGCGATAACGGTTATAGAGTAGTTCGCCAGCTTCCATGTATGTTTTTTTAGATACGGATGACAGAGCCGCAGAATTCGCAATTGATCTCGGTTTGGCCGCGTAATATGGGTTGCGTTAACGGCGCGCCGCAGACCTCACATTGTTCGGGAGCATTGCGGATACGGTCGAGTTCTTCCTTATCGATCTCGACGGCTCGGTCTTCAGTGTAGTCCCCGGAACGTGCCCGCCCGACCATCATCAACCAGTCTTCTGCTACAGGCAGGGCCAGTGCAAAGCGAGCTTTCTTGACAGGCGCATCCGAATCCAGCGTGAATTCCAAATACTCCTGGCCGGTTTCCTCATCCTCTTTTTCTTCCACGCCCTTAACGTGCGCCATAGCGACTTCGAGTTTCAGTTCATAGTCGCCGGTGCGGTCTTCCCACAACAGCCGCTGGTCGGTCAGATAGAGAATACCATTCTGCGGTTCGCCCGAACTGCGCTCCCATACCGCCTCCGTGGCAGCCACACCGCTCTCGGTTGCCAGCAGCTTGAAGGAAGCCGTGTTAATGGCATCCAGCATCCAGTCCACCCAATCGAAGTGGGCACCCAAAGTCTCCACTTCGTCGGCGTAGTCGTCGTAGATTTCTAAAACGGTGTCTTCGGCGGCCTCGGCCTGTGCCTCTGCCGAAGCAATAGAAGATTTGAGCCGCACGTAACTGGAACGCGCCGCATTGGGGTTGCCAGACTTGCCGGCCAGATCGGCCATTGTGTCCTGGATTTCCTTCATCTGTTCGCCGAGCAGCTTGGTCTGGTGTTCGATGGTCTTTTCGGAGGCTTCCTTCACGCGATCCCATTGCATGGTCAACACAGTCACGTCACCTTCCAGGTTCTTTTCGATGGCATACCCGCGACCACGCAATGCTTTCAGGTCACGTTCAAGCGAAGTCACTTCGGTTCCTAATTCGCTCAGTTCATCTTTGGAATCCTTGAGCATCATTTCATCTTGAAGCTCGTTGATCTCTTCCTGTACCTCAACGATGTGGGCTTTGGTGACTTCCCCAGTCAAGTCAGCGAAGGATAGACCCGCGCCGGTGGTGCGTTCGTCCTCGATCTTGCCGGACTTGGCACTCTTGATAAGATTAGCCCAGTACTCCGAGCCTTGGCCATTGATATGCAGGTTGACCTCGCCCAATTTTTTATCTTTGAAAACCACCTCAACATAATCATGACGCCCAAACAGGCCCTTGTTGTGGGCCTTATGTTTGGAGATCTCACTCAATGGCTGGTCAATGGCCAATTCCTGTACCATTTCTGAAGCTGTCGTGATGAACAGCACTTTTTTGGTGGCAACCTTTTCCTTGCGTTCGAACAACAAACGCTGGTTGGTCAGGAACATTACACCTTCTGGATCATCTTTTTTACCGCTGTCCCACTCGGCAGCCACAGCCATTACCAGGTCTTCACCTTCGTTCATCTCAAAACTGGCTTCATCGCGCTGCGTCAGCGCCCAATGGATACGTGTCAGGCGATGCACCAGTTCGTTAGCCTTGGACTCGATATCACTGTAAACCTTTTCAATGGCACGCTCGGCGCTTTCCAGGCGGTCTTCCAAACTATCGACTTCACGGCGCACATCGCGCAGACGCGAATTGGCCTGGCCGGGATTATTGATCACAGCGTTAAGTTGCTGCACGCTCTGGTCAATGGGATCAAGGCTATCAGCAAAATCACGCTCATAGCCGTTAATGTCATCGATGACCTTATCACGCACCTGCTGCCAGCGGCTCATGGCATCGTATGCCACATCTTCCAGGTCGCTCTGGAAGTGGAAGCCCTTTTCACGGGCGCTTTCCAACAGGCTCAGGGCGTGGTCAAGATCCGAATCAAGTTCGTTGATATCCCCTTCGATCTCATCGAATGAGACGCGTTCCTGCAAATCGCCCAGCGAATCGCCCAACAGATCCACATCATAAGCAATATCCGGGTGCGCTGCGGCAGAGTTCAATAATAGAAAAGCACCTGCTCCTGCGGCAGCAGCAGCCAAACGGCCTGCACCTGAGGAGGCTGCCGGACGACTCTGCGGTCGTGGTCTTTCTGTGGCGCGCACCGGGCGTCTGCGACCAGCCCCAGTGACAGCACTGACAGGCCGCACGCGCGTGGGCCGTGGTTTGGTCGCGCGCTTGGGTCGCGGCTTGACCTGTACACGGCGCGGTTTAGCTGCCGGGCGCACCACAGGGCGCGGCCGCCGATCAATGGTCTGTGCCTGACGGCGTACGTTTTTGCGTTTGGTATTGCGGCGTTGTTGGCGAATAGGGTTGCTGCTGCGGCGTGGAGTACGTTTCGCAGCGGTGCGGCGGCGCGGCACACTGCGTGTACGTTTGGCCGGTCGGCTGCGGCGAATACGGCTGGGTTTGCGAGTGCGCGCCCTTGAGGCGCTACGGGAACGGCCTTTACTGCGTCGTCCTGGCATAGTGGCGTTCTCCTCCTGCAGAAAGAACGGGTTTGGTGTATGGGATGTTTCCAGCCCTGCTGGCTGAATACGGGCTGATTATACACTAAGCGTTTATGCATCCCTGAGGTACAATCCGCCGCTAATTCAGCTATAAGGAGAGTTCCATGGACACTGCGGAACGCCAGGGAAAGATCGATCTGTATGGCCGCGGCTTTGGTCTGCTGAGCATCGCCCTTGATGAAATCCCCCGGGAAATGTGGCAATTCAAGCCCACCCCTGCGGAGTGGAGCATCCACGAGATCCTTGTACATCTCGCAGACAGCGAGACCAACAGCTACCTGCGCGCCCGCCAATTGGTTGCCCAACCGGGGGCAGCCATCATGGCCTACGACCAGGATGTATGGACCAACGAATTGGATTATCATCAACGTGATTGGCAGGATGCGCTGGAAATCCTACGTCTGGTCCGTAAAGCCACTTATGAATTTCTCCTCACATTACCCAATGACGTCTGGGATAACACCATCAAACATCCCGAGTATGATGAGCCCTACACCTTCGACATGTGGATCGACATCTATTCGAACCATATCCCCGGCCACATCGAGCAGATCAACAACAACCACAGACTGTGGCTCGAAACACAGACTTGATAAACGGAGTGAATTATGGATGCTGCACAACGTAAAGAAAAGATTGAATTGTATGGCCGCGGCTATGACCAATTATCCGCGACTTTGGATAACATTCCCAAAGAAATGTGGCAGTTCAAACCGGAACCAACGGCGTGGAGTGTCCACGAGATCATCATTCATCTAGCCGATAGCGAGACAAACAGTTCATTACGGGCCCGCCAGTTCGTTGCCCAACCTGGCGCAGCCGTGATGGCCTTCGACCAGGATGTGTGGGCCAATAAACTAGATTATCATCAACAGGACTGGCAGGATGCGCTCGAGATTCTGCGACTGACACGTAAATCCACCTACGAATTGCTCATCACACTACCTGAGGATGTCTGGACCAATTCCGTTATCCACCCTGAGATTGACCAGCCCTTTAGGTTTGAGAGGTGGCTGGAGATCTATTCCGGACATATACCCAGTCACATAGAGCAGATCAATAACAACCATAAGCTTTGGCTCGCAAGCCAGGCTTGAGGAAAACAAAGTCACGTCGCGATGGCTAAGCTCAGGGTCTTTGTTACCCGCCAATTGCCCGTAGAAGATTGGGAGCAAATCCAATCATTTGCTGAGGTCGAAATCTGGCCGGATGAAATGCCCCCTCCACCTGATATTCTGGAAGAAAAAGTAACTGGCATTGATGGATTAGCGTGCCTGCTGACCGACAACATTGATGCTCAACTCATGGACCGCGCCGGGCCTTCCCTCAAGGTCATCAGCCAGGTAGCAGTTGGCTATAACAACATCGATGTCGCGGCTGCCACCCAGCGCGGCATTCCCGTTGGCAACACCCCCGGCGTGCTCACCAAAACCACCGCCGATTTTGCCTGGGCGCTGCTCATGGCCGCTGCCCGCCGTGTGGTTGAAGGCCAGCGCTTTGTAGAAGCTGGCAAATGGCGTACCTGGAGCCCCACGCTCCTGATGGGCAGTGACGTCCACGGCGCAACGCTGGGCATCATCGGCTTTGGTCGCATTGGGCAGGCAGTCGCCAAACGCGCTCAGGGCTTTGATATGCGCGTTATCTATTACAACCCTAGCACAGATCTGGAGATTGGCAAACAGTATGGTGCAGAAAGCTGTTCATTGGAAGAGGTTCTAAGCGAATCCGATTTCCTCAGCCTGCACGTCCCGCTCAACACTGAAACGCGTCATATGATCGGGACAGACGAACTGTGCCAGATGAAGCCCAGCAGCATATTAATTAACACCGCCCGCGGCGAGGTCGTTGACCAGCAGGCGCTTTATCAGGCCCTGGCCAAGAAAACCATTGCCTACGCCGCCCTGGACGTGACAGAACCTGAGCCCATTCTAATGGACGACCCTCTGCTCTCTCTCGACAACTGCATCGTGGTGCCGCACATCGCCAGTTCCAGCCGCGCCACGCGCCGCAAGATGGCTCAAATGGCCCTGGATAATCTCATCACCGGTCTAAAAGGTGAGCAGCTACCCAATTGTGTCAACCCTGAGGTTTACAAATAATGCCATGAGCAGGGACTTCGGCAGCCAAACCCTGAAACACGCTCCCTGGGGGCCGTCTGTTACGCGCATTATGGCCGCAGCCCTCGCCGCCGTTGATCCTCGTACTGCCATGCAGGCCACCCTCAAAGTCAAGGGAAACCAAATAATCGTTGAGGATCACAAGTACAACCTGGATGCTTATGAGCGCATCTTCATTATTGGCGCAGGCAAAGCCGCCACTCCCATGACAGAGGCCGCCGTTATGCTATTAGAAGATCGGATTACTGACGGCCTGGTTATCACCAAAGACGGTCACGCTGGCTCATCCGACCACATCGGTCCTGTTCGCATTATAGAAGCTGCCCACCCCCTCCCCGACCAGCGCGGCGTGGATGCTACTCACCAGATGCTGGGGCTGCTAAAGAATACGACCACAAAAGACCTCATCATCTGCCTCATCTCCGGCGGTGGTTCGGCCCTCCTGACCGCGCCGGTAGATGGACTGACCCTGGATGAATATCGCGACATCACAGATGCCCTGCTGGCACGCGGCGCGCCTATCCAGGAAGTTAACACCCTCCGCAAACACCTTGATTTGGTCAAAGGTGGAGGGCTGGCACAGGCTGCTGCTCCCGCGCAGATCATCAGCTTCATCCTCTCCGACGTGGTCGGTGACCCTCTGGACATCATCGCTTCCGGCCCCACAGTCACCAATCCCAGCACAGCAACAGATGCCATTAAAGTTGTCAAGAGATACGACCTGAGAGACCTGATCCCTGCCGATCTATTTGCAAGCTGGCAGACCATTTCTCCCCATCAAAGCCAGGAGACCAAAGCCCACAACCTCATCATCGCCAACAACGCTATGGCCATCGAGGCTGCTGTCCATCAAGCAAGAGATGAGGGATTTCAGTCAGAGCGTTCGACTGAACCCTTTGAAGGCGAAGCTCGTGAACTTGGCTTGAAATTCGCCAACCACCTCCACCAGCTGGCCACACAAAAAAGAGATGAACCCCTGTTACTTGTTGCCGGTGGCGAAAGCACGGTCACGATACAGGGTACTGGCATCGGCGGGCGCAACCAGGAGCTGGCCCTGGCCACAGTGGAAGCTCTGGCCGGAATGAAGGATATCGCCCTTATCACTCTGGCGACCGACGGCGGTGATGGGCCAACCGATGCTGCCGGAGGGGTTGTCACTGGCAGAACCCTATCACGTGCTCATGTGTTAGGCATAAAGACTGAGACTTTTCTGAATAACAACGATTCCTACACCTTCTTCAACGCCCTAGATGACCTCATCATCACCGGCCCGACCCAGACCAACGTCAACGATCTGGTTTTCCTGTTTGTCTTCTAACCACTAAAATATTTAGGATTGTTCACAAGAGATTTCCTGGGAAATCTCTTGTTTGATTCCCCTTGACAGGTAAGATTTTCGTGCTAATATAAGACTAATCTTATATAGGATAAATCATATGTCCCTACACTATGCCATTCTCGGGTTCCTCTCTCACCGTCCGCTTTCCGGCTACGACCTCAAAAAGGCCTTCGACGGTTCCGTGCGTCATTTCTGGCCTGCCGACCAGAGCCAGATTTACCGCACCCTGTCGCAGCTTGAAGACCGCCAACTGGTCGACAAAGCTGTCATTGAGCAGGAAGAACGTCCCGACCGTAAGGTTTACAGCATCACCGCTGAAGGGCAGCAGGAGCTGGTGGAGTGGTTACGCAGTCCCCTTCCCATGCAAGACGAACGCGATCCCTTCCTTGTGCAGGTTTTCTTTGCCGGTTTGCTCAGCAATGAAGAATTGTTGGAGGTGTTGGCTCACCAAAAGGCGGAGATCGAGGGCAAGTATGAGCTCTTGCGCCACATCTACCAGACCAGTTCTGAACAGATCCAGGAGCAACAAGCCGGACGGGCGAGCCTGATCACCTTGCTTACCGCCGAGCATGCCCTTGTCATCGGGCAGGCTTACCTGGAGTGGCTTGACGACCTCATGGCCCGTGTAGAGAACGACGATTTCACCCCAAAAACATTTTAGGAGAGTGTTATGAATAACTCAAATTCCCACCCCGCGCGCTGGCGCAACATCATCATCTTCGTAATCGCAGTTTATGTCATTTCCTGGGTCGGCATGCTGCTACTTGATAGTTCCGAGACTGGCCCGGGTCAATTGGCCTTCATCCTCGCACCCATTCTTGTCACCGTCGCTTTGCGTACTTTTGCCAAAGACGGTTGGAAAGATATGGGACTAGGTCTTCGCTTACGCCAGGCCTGGCGCTGGTACCTGTTTAGCGCCCTGTTTTACATCGTCCTCGGGGTGCTTGCCGTAATTGTCGGCCTTTCCACGGGCATGATGAGCCTCGATTTCGAACTCTTGCCCACTTTGCCGGGCATCATGCTAGTCAGCCTCGTGTTCGCCCTCATCTTCAGCATCTTCGAAGAATTCGCCTGGCGTGGCTACCTGGAACCCCGTTTAGAGAATCTCGGCGTCCCTGCCTTGCGTGCCCACCTCATCACTGGCATCATTTGGGCCACCTGGCATTACCCGCTCATCATCCTCAGTGATTACACTTCCGAATCACTGGTTACATTCATCCCCCGCTTCACGCTGGACGTGATCCTCGCTGCCCTGGTCTACGGCTATATCCGCCGCCGCAGCAAGAGTGTGTGGCCTGCTGTGCTGATGCATACTATGGGCAACACCGTGTTGCGAACGGTTCTGCTAACAGGTTTCTTTAATATTCCTGAACGCTTCGAAGCCTACATCACTCCCGCTGCCGGAGGTCTACTCTCCATTGTATTCACTGCTGCCGTCGCCTTCTGGCTCTTCCGAAGAGAAAGCCCAACACTTGTTTCAGAGCCAAGTCAAGCCTGAAACTAACCGTTACCAAGAGAGGCTTCCAAATGGAAGCCTCTTTTTATTTACTGTGGTTTATAGCGTCTAAGCAGCTAATTCCTCCAGCATATTGACATTAGTTTCCAATTCCGCGAAAGCCTTCTCGATGGGTTCCGGAGAGGACATATCCACCCCACCCATAGCGAACAGGTCCATGGCATAGCGCGAGCCTCCAGCCTTCAGCATCTCAAGATAACCGGCCACTGCACCTTCCTCCCCCTCAAGCACACGGTCAGCCATGGCATGCGCTGCGCTGATGCCGACTGCATATTGGAAAGAGTAAAAGGGAATGTAGAGATGCAAAAAGGTCGCCCAGGTCAAACCCGTGCGAGCCGGGTCGTCAGTCATCGTGTCGCCATAACCTTCTGCGAACAGCCCACTCATTAATGCATTCAAACTATTGGCCGTCATAGGCTTGCCTGCTTTGGCCTGCTCGTAAACTTCCAGCTCAAAGCGTGCCAGGGTCGGCATGATAAAGAAATAACGGTGGAAATTCGACATAGCCTCATCGATCATCGCCAACTGGAAATTGCGATCATCCGCTTTTTCCTGACGCAAATAAGCGCGCGTCATCGCCTGGTTGAAGTTGGAAGCCGTTTCCGTAATCGTCGAAGAGATTGCACCATACTCATTGTAAAGATAGGTTCCATACGTATCAAAGTAATATCCATGCATCGAGTGGCCCAATTCGTGCGACAGGGTACTCAGGCTGAAAACCGAGTCGTTGTAGCTCATGAAGATATAAGGCGGCTTACGCCCCACTTTACGGGATGAGGCTGCCCCCTGGCGTTTCTCTACGTTTGGTGCCCAGTCCACCCAGCGGTCTTCCAAGCTGCCGCGCCGCATGACGTCCACGTATTCATCACCCAGTGGCTGTAAGGCCCTACAAATCCAATCTATCGACTGAGCATAAGGGATATTTGGCGGCTCATCCAAAATGGGCGCCCATATATCGTAGGGATGCATCTTATCCACTCCCAAGATCGTACGTTTCACGTCCCAATAGCGATGCCACAAAGGCAGGTTCTGCTTGAACACGTTGATCAGGTTGTGGAAAACCTCCACAGGCAGTTTATTAGGTGACAGTCTCAGTTCCAGTACACTATCGAAGTCCCGCGCCTTAGCCAATTCATTTTGCTCCCGCACCTTGAGGCCGTAAATGCCGGTAAGCGTATTTTGCATTTCAATATACTGGTCGTAATAATTCTCCCAGGCAGTCCGTCGCCGTTCTCGATCAGCCGATTCTAACGAATCTCGCAGCGTCGATTGGAATATTGGATAGCGCGCTCCCTGGCTATCAACCGCATCCTCGAACTTCAGATCCGTATCCACCAGCTCACTATAGGTACGGAAGATAGGGTTGGCTGCGTCTTCCAAATAGCCCAGCACCTCCTCCACTTCTGCCGTTCGCCGGTGTGGACGCAGACGCAGAAGATTGTCAAAGTAATGTTTGTATACCTTGAGGCGGTTCTCTTCCTGCACCCATTCGAGCAGGGTATCCCCGATCTCCAATAATTCCGGGTCAACAAAAGAAATGGTAGCGCTCAGTTGACTCTCCAGTCCCATTGATTGGCTGAAATGCTTGCGTGCTTCCTGGTCGTTCGAATCCACTGTTACGGCCCAGCGCGCAAAACCTGTCAGGATCGCTACGCGTTCCCAGTGTTTGTGATAGACCTCAAACCACTCTGCCAGCAAGTCTGGCCCCTCTGATAGCCGCCCCTTGTATTTGCCCAGATCAGGCATCTCGGCAACCGTCACGTCATATTCAGCCTGCCAATCCTCCCACGAAGCATAAACTGCTTCTCGTCCCCAAGTGCTTTCTACAGGTGCATCTTTTCTTTTTAGTGCGCTCATCGTTTTCCCTATTTCTAGTGAATAAAAAACCATCAAGCCATTTTCAAATAAAGGCTTGATGGAATGTTTACACGAAAAAAAACTAACTTTCTTTAGTTTTAGATATCCAGGTTCCTGACTTCCTTGGCATGTGTCTGGATGAATTTTCGACGTGGCGGTACTGCCGCCCCCATCAACATATCAAAGGTGCGGTCAGCTTCGGCGGCATCGTCGATGTTGACCAGTAACAAGATACGGTTGCCTGGATCCATGGTCGTATCCCATAGCTGGTCAGGGTTCATTTCACCCAAACCCTTGTAGCGCGACACGCTCACTTTGCCATCGCCATTCACACCCCACTCTTTGAGCACGTTATCTTTCTCAGCTTCAGTATACGCGTAAGAGTGTTTCTTCTGGTATTTCAAACTATATAGTGGCGGCTGCGCCACGTATAGATGTCCAGACTCGATCAATGGCTGCATGAAGCGGAAGAAGAAAGTCAACAACAAAGTACGAATGTGGCTTCCATCCACGTCGGCATCCGTCATGATGATCACACGCCCATAGCGCAGATTTTCAATATCAAAGTGCTCACCGATACCTGTTCCTAAGGCCGAGATCAGCGCTTTGACTTCATTGTTGCCCAGGATCTTATCCAGTCGGGCTCGCTCCGTATTTAGGATCTTGCCGCGCAATGGCAGGATGGCCTGGAAATGGCGATCGCGGCCCTGCTTGGCCGACCCACCGGCCGAGTCACCCTCAACGATATAGAGCTCTGATTTGTCCGGGTCTTTCTCGGAACAATCTGCCAGCTTGCCAGGCAGTGTCAGGCTCTCCAGAGCCGACTTGCGGATGACCAGATCGCGTGCTTTTCGGGCTGCATCGCGGGCGCGTGCCGAAGTCAAACACTTCGATATGATAGCTTTCGCTGCCGAAGGGTTCCCCTCCAGGAACTCACCGAAGGCTTCTGCCACCACTTGTTGGGTGTAGGTCTGCACCTCGGGGTTCATCAACTTCACTTTCGTCTGGCTCTCGAATTGCGGCTCAGGTACTTTAATATTAACAATAGCTGTTAAGCCTTCGCGCGTGTCCTCACCAGAGAAGTTGGGATCGCCATCTTTTAATAGTTTGTTCTTGCGGGCATAATCATTGATCGTACGCGTGATAGCCGAACGCAATCCGGTCAGGTGCGTACCGCCATCGATCGTGTTGATCGTATTGGCAAAGGCATACAGGCTCTCTGCATAAGCATCTGTGTATTGCACGGAGGCTTCGATCGTAACGTCATCAACCTCACGCTCAACTTGAAACACATCATGCAAGGTTGCCCGATTGCGGTTCAGGTAGCGTACGAAAGATTTGATGCCACCTTCAAAGTAGAAGCTCATCTCGCGACCGTCACGTTCATCCTTCAAACCGATTCTTACGCCGCGCGTTACAAAAGCCATCTCTCGAAAACGTTGCACCAGGGTTTCAAAACGGTATGCAATGTCTTCCCCTTTGAAGATCTCGCGATCGAACTGGAAGGTCACACGTGTACCGGAGGCTTCACCCTTCTTCATCTTACGGATCTGCTCGACCGGCCCCTGAGGAATGCCACGTTCATATTTCTGCTGGTGTACACCACCGTCACGGCTCACTTCAACTTCACACATTGAAGAAAGCGCGTTGACAGCTGATACACCCACACCGTGCAAACCACCCGAGACCTTATAGCCGCCACCGTCAAATTTGCCGCCCGCGTGCAATACCGTCATAACCACTTCAAGGGCGGATTTTTTCATCTGTGGGTGTTTACCCACCGGGATGCCGCGCCCATTATCCTGAACGGAAACGGAGCTATCTTCATGAATCGTTACGTAAATCGAGTCGCAATAGCCTGCCAGGGCTTCGTCGATCGAGTTATCGACGACCTCGTAGATCAGATGATGCAAAGCCTTTACATCCGTACCACCCACGTACATACCAGGGCGGCGACGAACTGCCTCCAGGCCTTCAAGGACTTGAATATCTTTTGCTTTATAAGAATTGGCTACTTTCTCTGCCACCAACAACCTCCAAAAATCACTGCCTGCTTACACAAACAGCACCTATCATTTGCTTCATAAACCCTGATGAATCTACCGTATTTTGCTGAGGTCCATACGAATAACTAGCTGCTTATTTCCTTTAACTGTATGAATGTTCTATTATACCATAGGGGCTATTTGTACGCTGAAAGAGCGATTCGACAATTCCGAGTAAATCTATCTTGTTAAGATCATTGAACTGATTGGTTTAAGGGATTCCTTGACCTCATTCCTTGATTTATGTAGAATAACTTATCAAGGTGCAAATGCCTTGAGCAAGTCTTATAGAAATTGACAATTCAACCAAGAAGGAGGTCGGATTTCCCTACATATACACCTGTCATTGTTCCATTTTCACACCCCGCTCTTGCGGGAACACCCCACAATCCATCCATTTTAGAATGGAGGAGGAGCTAGAATGTCCAAACGCTTATTGCTCGTAGTATCGCTACTGGTCTTTGCCAGCATCATCTTGGCAGCCTGTGGCGGTGCCTCCCTCGAATGTACCGATGCAATCGGTTGTGTCGAGGTTGCCCCTGGTGAGCCCATCACCCTGGCATACATGTTGACCACCACCGGCGCCACCGCCTTCCTAGGCGAAGACTCACTCGGTGGTATTGAGATCGTTATCGCTGACCGCGGTGAATTCCTCGGCCATGAGATCGAACTAATCGGTGAAGACTCCTTGTGCTCCGCCGAAGGCGGCCAGACTGCCGCCACCAAGGTTGCTGCCAATGAATCTGTTGTCGGCGTGATCGGCACAAACTGCTCTGGCGCAGCTACCGCTGCTCTGGATACCATCAGCAGCGCTGGCCTGACCATGTGCTCGCCCTCCAATACAGCCCCGGCCCTCACCGATGATGGCCCCGACGGCACCTGGCAGCCCGGCTACTTCCGCGCCGCCCACAACGACCTCTTCCAGGGTCGTATCGCTGCTGACTTCGCCTATGACATCCTTGGCGCTCGCAGCGCAGCCACCATCCACGATGGTAGCCCATATGCTGACCAACTGCAGTCCGTATTTGCCGGTCGCTTCGCCGAACTCGGCGGCACAGTCACCTTCCAGGGTGCTGTCAACGTTGGTGATACCGACATGCGCCCCGTGCTGACTTCAGCTGCTGCTGACAGCCCCGACGTACTTTACTTCCCGATCTTCGAACCGGAAGGCCCCTTCATTGTGGCCCAATCCTCAGAGATCGAAGGCCTTGAAGATACAACCCTGATGGGTGCCGATGGCCTTTTGGTTGCCAGCTTCGCAGGTAACTCCGGCGCCAACGCTGAGGGCATGTTCCTCTCCGGCCCATTCCTCTCCGGCTCAGCCTATGACGATTTCCTGGCCAAGTGGGCAGATCAGATCGGTGGCGTGCCGCCTTCCGGCTTCCACGCTTTCGCTGCTGACTGCACCAACATGCTTCTGGACGCCATTGAAGCTACCGCACAGGTAGGTGGTGATGGTACCGTCCTCGTTGGGCAGCAGGCTGTACGTGACGCCATGGCCGCCACCTCCGGTTTTGCTGGTCTTTCCGGCAACCTGAGCTGCACCCCCACGGGTGACTGTGCCACTGGCGAGGCTCTGGGTGTCTTCGAGATCACCAGCGCCGAGATCAACGACGGCAACTGGCCCCCAGAGGCAATCTGGACACCGTAAGCTAACCAGGTTCGTAACTTTCTAGCGTACCTAAGTTAAACGTTCAATGGATGAGTCAGGTGGCTTTGACCCCTGGCTCATCCATCCGTTATCCCCACAATCGAGAGTGCCCTTATGCTTACACGAACCCTCGCACGCCTTTCCTGGGTCGATTTGATCTTACGCGTTTTCCAGATCATTGCAGCCATCGTCATCGTCATTGGTATCGTCAACGTTTTCCGCTCCAACACCTACACAAGTAATCAGTGGGCAACACTGGTCTTTGCCGGGCTGGCCCAGGGTAGCATCTACGCTCTCATCGCCCTCGGCTACACCCTGGTCTATGGCATCTTGCTGATGATCAATTTTGCCCATGGCGAAGTCTATATGGCTGGCGCCTTCTCAACCGTTTTCCTCGCAGGCTATTTCTCCAACACTGGCTTTCTACAGAGCAGTCCCATATTAGCTATCATCATCATGATTATCTTTGCTGCTGCTGTCTCCACAGCAATAGCCCTGCTCCTGGAACGCATCGCCTATCGCCCTCTGCGAAATGCACCTCGGCTTATCCCTCTTATTACTGCCATTGGTGCTTCTTTCACTTTGCAATATACCTTCCGCGGTCTCTATGGTGCGGAATTCAAATCTTATCCCCAAGTCCCGGCCCTCTCAGGCACCGTCAACGTGATCGGTTTCGACGTGCCCCTGGTCCAGCTTGTTGTCTTCTTTGCTGCTGTAGGCTTGATGATTGCTCTATACCTCTATGTAGAACGCACCAAGTCTGGTAAAGCTATGCGCGCCGTCTCGGAAGACAAAGATGTTGCCCGGCTCATGGGTATTGACATCGACCGTGTCATCGTCACAACCTTTGCTTTGGGCGGCGCTCTTGCGGGTGCAGCCGGAGTCTTTAATGGCCTTTTCCGGCCACAGGGTGTCTTCTTCTTTATGGGGTTCTTCCCCGGCATCAAGGCCTTCACCGCCGCGGTCTTAGGCGGCATTGGCAACATTCCTGGTGCGATGATCGGCGGTCTTATGCTGGGCCTCATCGAATCCCTTGGCCCCAATTCCATTGTAGAGGGACTCGGCATTCCTTCTGCCAACCAACTCAAAGACGCCATCGCTTTTAGCGTTTTGGTGCTCATACTCATCTATCGCCCGCAAGGCATCTTTGGCGAGCGCCTGGCTGAGAAGAAAGCCTAAGGGAGAGCCTCTATGGAAGAAAAAACTTATACCTGGCGCGACCTGATTAACTATGGCTTGCTTGGCAGCGTAGTTACCCTCTATTTTGGCATGATTGGCATGCTTGAGCTGTTTGACGAGCGCATCCTCATTACCCCTTTCCTATCACTTGGCGACGTTTTATTGTTTTCCGGTGTAATTGGAATAGTCTTTTTTGCCGTCAACAAATTTGCCAGTTCACTCAATGAAGCCTTTAAAGTAGGCGCGGTCGTTGGGGCTGTTTCAGCCATCTTCCCCATTGTCCTGTCCTTCATCGCAACGAGTGAACTGATCGCAGAACAGTTTGTCATTCGGGATGTCTTTGTAAGTGTGACAGACCGATTGGTCGAGATATACAATTTTGGGCTGGAACCTATCGTAGGCAGTCTGGTCCTCATTGTGGCCTTTGCCATCGTGGGAGTACTAACAGCGCTCTTCATCAAAACAGACCCTAAGATCGAACGCCCTTTACTTATGGGCATCGTTTTGACTCTGGGGATTGGCTTGTTTTCTGAAAACGTGACCCAGATTCTCGGTAATCTCCCTGCCGGTATTGGACGCTCCATCTCGCGCCTCTTATTCACAAACAAGGCATTGACGATAGTTTCAGCGCTGATTATTTTTCTCCTCACAGCGGGCATCACATATTGGCGCATGCGTCGCCCAACCACAGGAGAGAGTCGGGGCTTCAACTTCTCGTTTGAAGACATCAGCAACCGCGGCCTCAACCGTGCACAAATGATCCAGCTAGCAATTGTGGCTGTGGTCCTTTTGCTGCTCCCCTGGATGGTAGGGTCTTTTCTCAGCCAGGTACTTTTCAACGTTGGTCTCTTTATTCTTATGGGGCTGGGACTCAATATCGTGGTTGGTTACGCCGGTCTACTGGACCTCGGCTACGTGGCCTTCTTCGCTTTCGGGGCCTACACCATGGGCATCCTCACCACAGCTACCTCGCTCAATCCGGGCCTGGGCCTCAACTTCTGGACAGCGCTACCTTTTGCTATTCTCATCGCCGTCATGTTCGGCATCATCCTGGGTGTCCCCGTATTGAACATGCGTGGTGACTATCTGGCAATCGTTACCCTGGGCTTTGGCGAGATCATCCGTATCTTGGCTCTCTCAGACTGGCTGGCTCCTGTAATGGGTGGTGCCCAAGGAGTGCTAAAAATAGCCAAACCGGTGTTTTTCGGGGTCGAGATGGGGTCACCAGAGACAATGTATTACATGGTTCTTGCCGGTTCACTCCTTGTGGGCTTTGTCGCCATTCGTTTGCGTGACTCACGCTTGGGCCGCCAATGGATGGCCATGCGTGAAGATGAAGACGTCGCCGAAGCCATGGGCATCAACCTGGTACAGACCAAACTGATGGCCTTTGCCATTGGGGCGGCCTTCTCCGGCCTGGCTGGTGCCATCTTCTCCGCTCGCGTCAATAACATCTTCCCGCACAGCTTTAACCTGCTCATTTCTATCAACGCCCTCAGTCTCATCATTGTGGGCGGCATCGGCAGTATCCCTGGTGTGATCATCGGCGCGCTTGTACTTGTTGGTTTGCCCGAACTGCTACGCGAGTTCTCTGAGTACCGCTTGCTGATGTACGGTATTTTGTTGATCGTGATGATGCTCGTACGGCCAGAAGGCTTTATCCCCGCAGAGATCTACAAACGCGAACTACGTGCCGACGAAGAAACGGAAACTGAAATCGAAGCGCAGGTGACATCCTCATGAGTACCATCCTCGAAACCAAGAGTGTAACCAAACGCTTTGGAGGCCTTGTAGCCGTTAACGCCCTCGATCTGGTCATCGAAGAGAACTCCATCTCGGCCGTAATTGGACCCAATGGTGCAGGTAAAACAACCTTCTTTAACTGCATTACCGGCTTTTACACCCCTGAAGAAGGTGGCATTGTCTTTAACGAAAAAGAGATCGATGGCTTGCGCACGGACGTTGTCACCCGCATGGGCATTGCCCGCACCTACCAGAACATCCGCCTGTTCCCTGCGATGACTGCCATCGAAAATGTACTTGTCGGTCAACATCCTCATCTGCACACTTCCTGGATCTCAGCAGTCACTCGCTCTGCGGGTTTCAAAGACGAAGAAGAAAGCGCATTGGAAGAAGCCCGCCGTCTATTGAGGTTTGTAGGACTTAAAGGGATGGGGGACCAGTTAGCCCGCAACCTGCCATATGGTGCGCAGCGCCGCCTGGAGATCGCTCGTGCGCTCGCCAGCCAGCCCGCTTTATTGCTGCTGGATGAACCCACCGCGGGCATGAACCCCAATGAAACCGGCGAGATGATCCGCTTCGTACAACATCTGCGTGATGAATTAGGGATTACGATCCTACTCATCGAGCACGACATGCGCGTGGTCATGACCATCAGCGAACAGATCACAGTCTTGGATTACGGCACCAAGATCGCTGAAGGTGGGCCCAAAGACATCCAGAGCAACCCCAAAGTCATCGAGGCCTATCTGGGCCGCGGCGCTGCGGGTGGCATTGAGAACGGGAGCAACTGATCATGGCTATGCTCGAAGTCAACGACATCCACACCTACTACGGCAACATCCATGCCCTCAAGGGTATTTCCATTACTGTTGAAGAAGGCGAGATCGTCACTTTGATCGGTGCCAATGGTGCCGGTAAGACCACCACATTGCGTACCATTAGTGGTTTGCTCAAACCCCGCCAAGGCAACGTGACCCTCTGGGGCGAAGACATTGTCCAATACGCCGCCCATGAGGTCGTCTTTCAGGGCGTAGCCATGGTTCCTGAAGGACGTGGCGTTTTCGCTAAACTCAGCGTAAAAGAAAACCTTGAAATGGGTGCTTACTCGCGTAAGGCAGGTAGTGGTATCCGACAAGACATGGACCGCATGTTTGCTTTGTTTCCCCGCCTGGAGGAACGTATCGGACAGTTAGCAGGCACGCTTTCTGGTGGTGAACAACAAATGGTTGCCACTGCCAGGGCATTGATGGCGCGCCCGAAACTTCTCCTGATGGATGAACCCTCCATGGGGTTGGCCCCCATCCTCGTCGACGGCATCTTTGACACCATCAAAGAGATCAACCAGGAAGGCACGACCGTGCTGCTGGTTGAACAGAATGCCCTCATGGCCCTCTCGATAGCCAATCGTGGTTACGTGCTGCAAACTGGCGAAGTGGTCATCAGCGACTCTGCCGAAAATCTCAAAGTCAACGAAACCGTACAGAAAGCTTATTTGGGCATCGACTAAGCTTCAACGAAGCAAACTCTCTAAAAGAAAGAGCGCGGTTGCTTTTTGGCCGCGTTCTTTTTGTTATACTGAAACAGCAAAGCATATTGCCGCCTGGCAACAAGTATTTGAGCAATGCATTTTCAGCATACCAATTCAGAAGGAAGATCCACCGTGCTCATTCTAAATTCCACCGCCGTCAGCCTTGCCCTTCCCATGAACGAGGCCATTGAAGCCATGAAACAGGCCTACGCCGCGGTTTCGGCTGGCAAAGTAGAGATGCCCATCCGCGCCCACCTGCCCATTGAGCCTCACACGGGTGTCAGCCTTTTCATGCCTGCTTTTTTGCAAACTGAGCATGGCGATGCTTTAGGTGTAAAAGTCGTTTCATTGTTCAACGGCAATCCATCCAAAGGCCTGTCCACCATCCAGGCCGCCGTGCTCATGCTGAATGAAAAAACAGGACAGGCCCTCGCCCTACTGGAGGGTAGCACCCTCACTGCTATTCGCACGGGGGCAGGCAGTGGCGCAGCCACGGATATATTAGCGCGACAAGATAGCAGTACGCTGGCTATTTTTGGCGCAGGCGTACAGGCCCGCAGCCACCTTGAAGCCATCTGCACCATTAGGGAGATAGAAACTGTTTGGATATATTCCCCTACCAGGGAAAATGCAGAAGCCCTCATTGAAGAAATGGCCGGACACGCCCCCATTCCCTCCAACATGCGTGTGGCAGCCTCCCCCAGCGAGGCTCTCAAGGACGCTGATATCGTCTGCACCACCACCACCTCACACACCCCCGTCTTCGCGGCCAGTGACCTAAAATCAGGTGCGCACGTTAATGCTGTGGGTTCTTATACACCCGAAATGCAGGAAATCCCCGCCGAAATGTTGTCTGAGGCACTCATCGTCATTGATGAAATGGAATCCTCTATGGAAGAGGCTGGTGATCTGCTCATTCCTATTGCGCAAGGCATCATCAGCCAGGACAACATCCACGCCGAGCTGGGCGAGATCGTGCTCGGCAAAAAACCTGGGCGTACTAGTCCCGACCAATTGACCTTTTTCAAAACCGTCGGCATCGCCGCGCAGGATGCCATGGCTGGCAAACTAGCCCTCGAAAATGCCCAGGCAATGGACCTGGGCCAGCAAGTAGATTTTTGATTGTAGGGCGGAGCCCAGGCAAAGTTTGTACGATGCTTCGCCCTATGTAAATTATCACCTCACAGGATACAAACATGAACCTCCCCACAACCGCAGATATTGTCGTCATTGGCGGCGGCGTCATGGGCGCCAGCACCGCCTATCATCTCGCCCAGCGCGGCCAGAAGAACGTCGTCCTGCTTGAAAAAGAAGAGTTCTTCTCGCTGGGTGCCAGTGGGCGCAATGCGGGTGGGGTGCGTTACCAGTTCGGCACCGAGGTCAATGTACTTCTCTCACTTGAAAGCCTTCCGATGCTACACCGTTTCCCGGAAGAGATCGACCAGGAGATCGATTTTCGGCCCTACGGCTACTTCATGTTCGTCACCAATGAGAATGACAAGGCCGTCTTTGAACACAATATTGCCACGCAGCATAGGCTTGGCGTGATGACCGAATGGCTCGATGGGGACGAAGTGCGCCGACGCCTGCCCATGATGAACCTCGATGATGCTATCGGTGCCTCTTTCAATCCTAATGATGGCGTCGTCGACCCCAATAGTGTTGTCATGGGCTACATCAACCGCGCCACCCAAATGGGCGTGACTTGTCTCACCGAGGTTGAAGTTACAGGCATCCAGGTCGAGGGCAGCAAAATTAGCGCCGTAGAAACCAATCAGGGCAGCATCAACACGCCAATAGTTGTCAATGCTGCCGGGCCCTGGGCTAAATTGATCGGTGACATGGCCGGATTGGAAATCCCCATTGAACCCATTCGCCGCCAGATGATGACCACCACCCCACTTCCCGAACTGCCTGAAGATTTCCCCTTTGTCATCGATTTTGAACAGTCGCTCTACTGGCATCGCGAGGGCGACGGCCTGCTGGTGGGCATGTCCAACAAAGCCGAAAAACCCGGCTTTGACCAGAACATCGACTCAGACTTTGAATTGCTCACTCTCGAAAAAGCTGCTGAGCGTATGCCGCTTCTGGAAAAAGTGGGCATGGCTTCCCATTGGGCCGGTCTTTACGAGGTCACTCCTGACGCTCACCCCATCTATGGCTCCACCCCCATTGAAGGTTTTTACCTTGTCGGCGGTTTCTCCGGTCACGGCTTCATGCACGGCCCCATTTCCGGCCTGCTCATGACCGAGATCATCCTCGACGGCGCCGCCAAAACCGTAGATGTCTCCATGCTCGACTTTGCCCGCTTTGCCGAAAACCGTCTCATCCACGAGTACAATGTCATTTAGCCTAAATCAAACCTCAAAACTACTAAACTACCTGACCATCTAACTAACTATGCCTACTGCTGAAATTATTGCTATCGGAACCGAAATTCTCCTGGGGGAGATCGTTGACACAAACTCACGCTACATCGCCCGCCAATTGCGTGACATTGGCGTCGACCTTTTTTATACCGCGGCCGTTGGTGACAATACCACCCGTATTGCCCAGGCGGTCCAACAGAGCTTGCAACGCGCTGAGATCATCATCACTACAGGCGGCCTTGGCCCCACCATCGACGACGCCACACGCGAGGCTGTTGCCCAAGCCGTTGGTGTGGATGTCGAGTTCCGCGAAGAACTCTGGAAACAGATCGAACAACGCTTCGAGCGTTTTGGCCGCACCCCCACCGAGAACAACCGCCGCCAGGCATACGTCCCGGCCGGTTCTATCGCCATCGAAAACCCTGTCGGCACCGCCCCCGTCTTCATTGTGGAAACTGAGAAGAACGCCGTCATCGCCCTGCCCGGTGTCCCCCGCGAGATGGAGCAAATCCTTCAAGAAGAGATCATCCCCTACTTGCGCAAACGCTTTGAGCTCAAAGGCTTGATCAAAGCACGCGTGCTGCATACCTCTGGGGCAGGCGAATCCCAGATCGACGACCTCATCACCGACCTCGAAGAACTCAGCAATCCCACCGTAGGCCTCGCTGCTCATGCCGGTATGGTAGACCTGCGCATCACAGCCAAAGCTGAAAGTGAAGAGCAGGCCGACAAGATGATCGCAGAAGTTGAAGCCCAGTTGCGTGACCGCCTCGGTGAGTGGATCTGGGGCGCTGGCGATGAGAAGTTGGAGGAGGTCGCTCTCAAGAACCTGGCTGATAAGGGCTGGCAGCTCAACATTGTCGAAGCCGGACTACATGGCAATCTCACCCAACGCCTGAGCCAGGCCGATGGCCCTTTCTTAGGCGGCGAAGTGCTCACCCAACTGCCCGACAAAGATAAGCTCATCAGCATCACCCGCACCCAGCAACACAACCTGGGGGGTGAGGTCTGTCTAGGAGCATCGCTGCTGCCCGGCGAAGATAAACAAACTCTACACATCGCCATCCTCTCCCCCATCAAAGAGCGCCAGCTACGCTTTACCTACGGCGGCCCGCCCCAAATGGCCGCCGCATGGGCCGTTAACTTGTGCTTGAACTTGTTGAGAGGTCTGGAATCGGAGGGCGATTAATGGGTAGCCTGGAACAGCAATTTCATCAAGCCATGGCAGTAATCTATGAAACAGCTAAAGCTGAATGTCAGTACAATGCAACCTATTTTTTACAAATGCTAGCAGAATATGGAGGTGTAGAGACAGCAAAGCGGCTTTTGTCAACTGAAAAACCGTCTGAAGGTTTTACAAAACTTTGGGAATGTGAGCGACTAGATTTAACAGTTGAAGCTCATGTAATCAATGACGAATTTAGTTCGTTGTTCACAACCGAAGAATGTAATATTGCCAGGGCCCGCTTACTTGAATACGGTCACACTCTTTAGAATCACTTATACTCTTATTCCAGAATGAACTAATAATTCCTGAGTAAGTCTTCTAATTCGTAATCTTACATCGTCGATATCTATCTGAGGGGTTATATATACTCTGTCATGAGCAGCTGTGTCACCCAGCTGTTTTAACTCCATCATATTTCTTCGAGCATTTCTACTCAAAACAATTTGATTATCAGCAGTTATATGGTTTATAAGCCCCTCAAGACCAAAAAAAATGCCTTGGTTTTGGATTTCGTTATGTCGACCATACCTTATGTAAATTTCAATTATCAATGACTCCATTAGCCGTCTACACATAACTGCACAACAGTCATAAAATCCATATTGGTAGCTTCCGTTTATTTGACTCACCATATTTTCTAAATACACCCTCGTTCCTGCCACCCATTCAGATGGTAATACAGTATCTAAAATTTCGACCTGTGCAACATCAAGAAGTTCAGAATAAATATCATCTAGGTCAGATAAGTATCGCAAATTTATTCTGAAAGACCCATCCCGAGTTCCACGAACAACATACCTTGACCTTAATAGGTGTTGACGAAGCCTAGTTACATGAGGCTTGTTGAATCCCTCCTCATGAAGATCATTTGCTAAATCTGAGCTGGTTCTTTCTTCGTATTCTTGACTTTGGCGATAATACCAGAGTAATGCTATTGCTCGGTCAGCATGGGTTAGGTTTAGATTTGCTAGACTTTCTGAAAATTCCCGCCTAGTTCTCATCACTTGATCCACTAATGACTGACTTCAAGTACTTTACTCCGCGACGAGAAAGTTTATATTTTATTGTCCGCCCTTTTTTCCTAACCTTATCGCCAATCACATAGCGGGAAGCTGTTCCTGAGAGAGTTCTTGAGGCATTTGCTACCGAAATCGGTATTCCCAAATCAGTTGTAATTTTGGATATGTCACCTGATGACAAAGATAAAGAATTATCCAAGTATTGATGAACTATATATAAAGGTAGCAATGATCTATCAACTTGACTTGTTCTGTCAAGAATGTACCTTTCAATCTCTTCAGCCTCATCCACATTTTTTACAAGATTGATAATCTGTGTATAGTTGACACTAGATTCATCAGGATCAGTTTTGGTTTTTTCTGCGTTTGGTGGTGGAGTTTGTTTGGTCTTTTGTGGAGACTTTGCTTGATAATAAGCAAGTAATTCTGTGACTTCTTCTTGAGTTCCCTCTATGGTAATTACTGTGCCATCAGGCAATTCTATTTTGGCTTTTGGCATACTAAACCTCCAACATTTTAGAATTTTAGATGGGAGGTGTTCTCAAAGCTGTTGTCGATTAGATGTATGATGATAACTTTGGTGTCAACCACCCATTTATAGTTTCCATTATACATGCAGAAGACTCAATGTTAATACTAACCATAACTGGTTCACCACTCCCTGCGCCGCCTCCCCCACAACCCCACCGCTCCAACTACCAGCGGCAATAACCCACCCAAACACGGCAACACTCCTCCCCTGCTATCCTCAGATGTAACCACTGGTTCCTCCTCCACAATCGCCTCCGACTCCACCACCTGTGTGCTAACCTCCTCTGTTAGTTCTGGCTCCAACTCCGGGCACTCGATCACCTGTTCACTGGGAATCAGGGCACGGTTGTCCAAACCCTCCACAGAGTTCACGGCTTCCACGCGCAGCGTATATCTCTGCCCATCCAGCAATACCTCGGAGGGCAAAACGCGATAGCCGTGCTCACCATTGTCGCCCAACACCGGCGGCAGGTCCTCACGCAGCATGTCCGCAGTCACAGTTGCCAGCAAGGTCTTCACACCTTCCTCGCTCACATCGTAGATCTCCACATCAATAGGCTGGTTAGGGGCTTTGGGGTCCCAGGCCCATCCGGCGATCTCCTGGCAATTCGCCACGTCAACGTAACCTTCCGGCGGTTTGAAGTCCGTCGGGTGCAGCCTGTAAAGCTCACTCATGGCTGCTTGAACTTCTTCCAGTGTTCCGACCACGGCAAAAGTCTGATAGGTGTATACCCCGGCTGGGGCCGGTTCTTCGCGAATGACGATGTTCCATTTGTTAGTGCGGTCGGCTGGGTTGGGTATATCGTAGAACAAAATGGAATATATCTCGATATCTTCGGCGGTATATGCCCCCATGGCATACTCACCATCCGGAGTGGCCAAGATCACAGGTAGCTTTGTGTAATGTGTAAAGGACCACGGCTCCTGTAGCTCGTCACTCTCTGGCTCCACAAGTTCACCCGATTGCGGGTTATACACCCAGTAATCATTGAACTCGTAGGTCAGGTAACCGGTAGGTATCTCCAATTGGTTCGAGCGGTAGTCCTCCTGCAGGGTGATACTCGCATTGAAGACGATCACATTATCAATGCCCCCATACCCAATTTGGACATTCTTCTCTAAGATTTGCTCCGATACGAGCGTATCGTTGACCGCCTCTCGAACGCCACCATCGCAAAATCCACCCTGCGCGATACCCTCCCCAGGCGCCAGCCAGAATGCCGGGTTTGTTGTTGTCGTTAGGCTACTCTCCCCTTCCTTGCACACGCTCAACAACTCACTGGTTGAGCTATTTTTGAAGAGGTCACTGGCACTGCCCGGTTCAGTGGGATTGAAACACTCCCCATAGCCATCCATGCCCCAGGCATAACTGATCTGACGACCATGGTCAAAGATATTGATGAATTCCTTGCCCCGCCACGTGACAGACTCAACTGCACCCCCAAAGCGCGCCGAAACCGTCAGCACCAGTTCATCCCCATCCACCAGACCGCGAATTTCCTGCTTATAGTCGTTGGCCGGTTCAATGTCACAAGTCTGCGTTGCTGGCCCAGCCAGGACATCCCCTTTAAAATTTTTGCTGCGGGAATCCAGGGATGAACCAATCAACAGAAACAGAATGGCTACCCCTCCGGCGACAAATACCTTACGCATAACACGACCTCATCCTTCTGATTTACGAGTTGGGCCAGTATACTCGAATCCTCTCTCATCCCTTGTAGTGGGAAAGCCAGCTTTGCCAACCATCCCTACCCCAATCCACCGGCTTACTCAATTCAGCTTACAACTCATAGCTTAGGGCCTATAGCTTAAAGCTAACAGATGATCGCTCAACGCTGATCCTGTAAACATTTCATTATCTCAACACTCATGGTATTGAACCCCCTCACATTTCGTTGTAAACTATGACACTTTACCTCAAACTGACTTATAACTAATAACTAACCTCTCACGACCAAAAAGGACCATCTGTGACTAAACAAGTTGACCTCCTGCTGACCAACGCCCACATCCTCACCATGGATGAAGACCTGACCCAATATGAACAGGGCGCGCTCGCTGTAAAAGGTGACAGCATCATCGCCGTTGGCCCGCAAGATGAGATCACAGCTGAATACTCTGCCACCGAAACCATAGATTGTGATGGCAAGGTTCTCATGCCCGGCCTGGTCAACGCCCATACCCACGTCCCCATGACCCTGCTGCGCGGTCTGGCAGACGACCTGCGCCTCGATGTCTGGCTCATGGGTTACATGCTGCCCGTCGAGCGTGAGTTCGTCAGTCCCGACTTTGTCCGCCTGGGCGCTTCCATTGCCTGTGCTGAGTTCATCCGCAGTGGTGTCACCACCTTCAACGACATGTACTACTACGAGGCCGATGTTGCCCAGGCCACTACCGATGCTGGGCTGCGTGCTATATGCGGTCAGACTATCCTCAAATTCCCTTCCCCCGATTCCGCTTCCTACGATGAAGCCCTCGACTATGCCCGCCAGTACATCTCGGATTGGAAAGATCACCCCCTCATCGTGCCCTCCATCGCTCCCCACGCAGCCTACACTAGCACGCCCGAACTGCTGCAAACCTGCGCCCAAATCGCCACCGAGTACGACGTACCTCTTCACATTCACGTTTCCGAGACGGCTAGTGAAGTTGAGGATATGCGCCAGGAAAACGACATGCCTGTCGTGCCCTACATCAAGAAACAGAGCCTCTTTGATGCCAAGGTCATCGCCGCCCACTGTGTCCACATCGATACTGGCGAGATCCATACTCTTCACCATCACGGCGCGGGTGTAGCCCACAACCCCTCCTCCAACCTTAAGCTGGCTTCGGGCATCGCCCCTGTCAGCAAAATGCTTGATGTCGGCCTCAATGTCGGCATTGGCACAGATGGCCCCGCCTCCAACAACGACCTCGATATGTTTGAAGAAATCCGTTTGGCTGCCTTCATTGCCAAACTTGCCACTGACGACCCCACCTCCTTACCTGCTGCCCAGGCCGTTTTGATGGCCACCCGCATGGGCGCGCAAGCTCTGCACATCGACCACCTGACCGGCTCACTGGAAGTCGGCAAACGCGCCGACCTCATCCTGGTCAACCTCAAAACCCTGCACAACAGCCCCAGTTTCCGCCGTGACCCCAACAGCACCTACGCCCAATTGGTCTATGCCGGAAAATCCACCGACGTAACAGATGTGATGGTCAACGGCCAGTGGCTGCTGCGCGATCATGCTTTACTCACCGTCGAAGTCGACGAATTGCTCGAAGAAGCTGCGGATTACGCCACTCGCATCGACCACTTCCTCATCGAACGTGAGCAATCCGTGCTCTCCAAACTCATCGGGGTGGGTGGTGCCATGGAGCAAGAAAGCTTCGAGGTGCAGATCAAGGTGCGCATTGACGACCCCGAACCTATTATTGAATCTATCCACAAACCGGACCTGGAGATTCTTTACCAGCGCCATTACCGCGAGTTCGACACCTATTTTGTCTTCGAAGATGAAGATCAGGGTTACGTCCGTCATCGCGAAGATGAAATGCTGGACATCGACGGTGAGATTGACAACGTACGCTATCGTCTCACCCTCGTTGGCGATCACCGTGAGCACCAATTCTCCAGCGACGTACTGCTCTCTCGCAGCCGCTGGCTGGCCCCCGCCGTACACAGCTTACGCTTCTACCGCGAGTACTTTAAACCCGACCAGGAGATCGCCATCCAGAAAGACCGCCAGCGCTGGCTGGTCAAATACCAGGGCACAGAATTCTACGTCAACATCGACACCCTGGAACAACCTGATCTAGGCCACTTCCTTGAAGTAAAGAGCCGTACCTGGAGTCTGCGCGATGCCGAACGCAAATCAGAGATGATCGCCGAACTCGTCACCTTCCTGGGCGCTTCCCCCACCGAGGTCGTCACCGCAGACTACGTCGAACTCGCTGCCCCTGCCAAGGCCTAAAAAGTATTCATGTCTAGAGTTTGCATAGGAAACTCCAAAACTAATCGGCTTAGCCGATTAGTCGTGTAGGGGCAGGTTTATAACCTGCCTTTTATGAGTTTCTAAGCTTTACGCGTAGGCGCAACGCATACATCCCAAGGTTACAAATCACCCCGAAGCATTTCCTATGGAATCGCTGAAGCTCAACCTGCCAACCCTCTAGAAGCTTTGGCACTAAGAGCCAAAGCTTAAGCTAAACGGCATAGCCGTTTAGCAAGTATACTTCCCCGATGTCCTCCGACCTCGATTTCATCCGCGACCTCGCCCACCAGACCGGGCAAATGCTGCTCGAATATTTCAACCTCGACGGCATCCATGCCGACCGTAAAGCAGACCGCACCGTCGTCACCGAAGCCGATCTGGCCGCCGACCGCTTCATCACCGATACCATCCGCGCGCAATATCCTGATGATGCCATCCTCAGCGAAGAAGCCCTGGTCCCCATTGAAGACCCGAACCAGCCCATCTGGGTGGTCGATCCCCTCGATGGCACTACCAATTTTTCTTTGGGGCTACCCATCTGGGGCGTCTCCATTGCCCGGGTGGTAGACGGTTATCCCGTGCTGGCTGGTCTATCCTTCCCCGTACTTGACGAACTTTATTCTGCTGCCAGAGGGGAAGGCGCCTGGCTCAACGGCCAACCTATCCACACCAAACCATTGGACCCGGAGCAACCTGCAGCGTTCTTTACCTGCTGTACGCGCAGTCATCGCTATTACAACATTAGCGTGCCCTACAAAGCTCGCATCCTGGGTGCGGCAGCCTACGATATGTGTGCTATTGCCCATGGCGCTTCTGTAGCTGGCTTTCAAGCCTCGACAAAACTTTGGGACATCGCCGCCGGTTGGTTGCTCATTGAAGAGGCTGGCGGCGTCGTAAGCGCCTATGAGGATCCAAAGCCTTTTCCACTAGACACCAGTCTCGATTACACCACGCGACCCTTCCCCACACTCATGGCTGCCGATGCTGAAATGGCCGCTCAAACGCGCCAGGATATCCAACCAAAAAGCGAAATTGCCTCCAAATAGGCTGGATTCGGCCCTCTAGATTACAAATCTGTATAAATATCGTTCCTTTAGCCCTTAGAGGTTTGCAAATACCGCTTTTGCTGCTTATAATGAAACCTATTATCGCATTTATAATAAGCGGCAGCTTTGCATTCATAACATCATTCTCAAAGGAGCAAACCCCCTGAGCGAAAGTCAACCCACACAAGGCTTGGGTGTAGACGAAACCAAAAGCACAGCCCTACAACTAAAACCCGGCGATCTTCTATCTGGCCGTTACGAAGTCCAGGAAGTTGTTGGTGTTGGTGGTATGGGCTATGTCTATCGCGCCAGGGATACGAACTTCAAAGCTATTCGTCTGGTAGCGGTCAAGGAAATGATCGCCCAGGTGACGGACCCTCTTGTACGCAATAACATCGCCCAGATTTTCGAGCGTGAGGCCAACATCCTGGCCACCTTGCGCCACCCCGCTATTCCACGCATCTACGATTATTTTACGCAGGGCGAACGTTCCTACCTCGTCATGGAGCTGGTCAACGGTCGCGATCTGGATCAATTGATTAGCGAAACCAAAGAGTTTTTCACGGAAGCACAGGTCATGGGTTGGGCTATCGAGTTGTGTGATGTGCTCAGTTACATCCACTCCTACGAGCCGGAGCCCATCGTCTTCCGCGATATGAAGCCCTCCAACGTCATGATCAACAACCAGGGGCACATCATTCTTGTGGATTTCGGTATTGCCAAGGTCTTCCAATCTGGCAAAAAGAACACCATGATCGGCACCCAGGGCTACTCACCCCCTGACCAGTACCGCGGCGAAGCTACACCCAAAGTGGATATCTATGCATTGGGCGCTACCATGCACCACCTGCTCACCTTGCGTGACCCGCGCCTTGAAGCACCATTTTCCTTCGGTGAGCGCCCCATCCGCGAGATCAATCCGGAAATATCTGAAGCCACGATTGCTGTTATAGACCGTGCGCTGCAATACGATCCTGACGATCGCTTTGCCGATGCTGAAGAAATGAAACAAGCGCTTATGGCAGCCGCTCAAAAAACTGGAAAACTGGATATCACAACGGTTCTCACCTCCAGTGTGGTCACCAGCACCAAGGGCCTAAAGCCACTATGGACCTTTGAAGTCGAAGATGAGATTCGCGGCACGCCCCTTATTCACGATGGCAAGGTGTATATCGGATCATACGACAACAATCTGTATGCGCTCAATGCCGCTACCGGTGAGTTCGATTGGAAATACGCTACGGAAGGTGGCATTCCAGGACGCCCGGCATTTTACGACAACAATATTTTCGTTGGCTCAGAAGACAACCGCCTTTACGCCATCTCCACGCGCTCCGGCAAAATGAGTTGGTCTCATTTCACAGATGGGCCAGTCCGCTCCTCCCCGCGCATCGCTGAAGGTCACGTGTTCATTGGTTCCGATGATGGTTTTTTGCATGCTGTCAACCTGACCAACGGCCGTCTTTCTTGGCGCGCAGAAGCAGGCACCCCTGTCCGCTCAACACCTTACGTCACCGATGAATTTGTATATTTTGGTGCAGAAGATGGCTTATTCCACTGCGTCTCCTTCCGCGGGGACGTCAAATGGACCCACAAAGCCAAACGCGCCATCACATCTTCGCCTGTTGTAGGTGGCGATGCCGTCTACTTTGGCTCGATGGATGGCACGATTTATGCCATGGACGCCAACACAGGCTGGGCCATTTGGCGCTTCCGGCTTGGCAAAGGTAGCATCTCGTCTCCCTGTCTGGTTGACGACTATTTGTACACTGGCTCGACCGATAATTATATTTACTGTATCGACACCCGCTCATCGCGCGAAGTCTGGCGTTATGAAACTGACCACCAGGTCACCAGTTCCCCAGTGATCTACAAGGATGCCATCTATTGTGGCTCCGTCGATGGCAACCTCTACTGCCTGGAAGCTAAGAAAGGCGGCCTGCGCTGGAAATTCCCCACGCAAGGCGCTGTAACTGGAACCCCTGTCATTTACGACGATGTCGTTTATTTCGGCTCCACAGATAAGAACGTCTATGCGCTGCTGGCGTAAAACCATTGCTAGGATCATTTGTGGCTAATATCTTTCAATCAATTCGCGATTTTTTCAGCCGGATCTTCTCAAGTTCACCCAGCCCCAATGGCCTGAACAACGAGGCGACAACTGCCCCTCTGAGCCAAACGCAAATAGAGGATATCGACAAACAGAGCCTGAAATCACAGCCGCCTCAATTGATTGCAGGTAGTGGTCGCCACGTAGGCCGCCAGCGCGATAATAACGAAGATGCCCTTTTCAGCCACACAGCCACCATTGCAGTAGATAGCAACGACGTACCTTTCGGCCTTTACATCGTTGCCGATGGTATGGGCGGCCACCGCAACGGCGAAATTGCCAGCGAGAATGCTGTGCGCGCCATGAGTTCATACGTATTGGGAAAGCTTGTTGAACCTCTCTTTGGCCCTAACCCGGGACACCCCGAAGAATCATTACAAGAGATCATGCACGATGGCGTTATCCACGCCCATCAGGTGATTATGGAGAATGCTCCAGGCGGCGGCTCTACACTAACGGCCGCGCTCGTCATGGGCAACCAGATGACCGTCGCTCACGTTGGTGATTCGCGTGCTTATGCCGTCTATTTTGATGGTCGCATGCAGGTTCTCACTCGCGACCATTCCCTGGTAAAACGCCTCGAAGAACTCGGCCAGATCACCTCCGATGAAGCTGCTGTTCATCCCCAAAAATCAATGCTCTATCGTGCCTTGGGCCAGGGCGAACCTTCCGAACCCGATGTGTTTAACGCTTCACTGCCCCAGCCAGGTTATCTTCTCATTTGCTCGGATGGTCTTTGGGGTCTGGTATCAGACGACGCCATGTTCGACATCATCACTGCTGCCCCCAGTCCCCACAAAGCCTGCCAGCAGTTGGTCGATGCCGCCAATGCAGCCGGAGGGCAGGATAATATCGCCGTCACGCTCGTGCGTATGTCCAACTAGGGCTGCGCGCAGCGATTCATATGGCCACCGGCTACCTCGATAACTTTTACGCTCGCCTGGGGGTCTCCAAGAACGCCTCACCCCAACAAATACGCGACGCCTATCACAGCGCAGCCCGACGTTTGCACCCCGATACCAACCAAAGCGACGAAGCCACCGAACTCTTCTTACAAGTGCAGGAAGCCTACGAGGTCCTTTCCAACCCCGACCAACGCAAGGCCTACGACAAGACTCTCCCAGACGACATCGACCCTCCCGCCGATGTCATGATCAATGCCGTCTACAGTCGTTCTGTATTACCCCGTATAGACGACTCCCAGTTGGTTTATGTCTTGTTGGACCTCATGTCTGCCCAGCAGGCCGATGAAAAGAATAATGGTGCCGTTCAGGCGCCCCTTAATGTTGCCCTGGTGCTCGACACTTCCACTTCGATGGAAGGCCCCCGCCTCGAAACGGTCAAAGCTACTGCCATCAAATTGGTGGAACAGTTGCAGAGTAATGATGTGCTTTCCATTGTTTCTTTTAGCGACCGGGCGGAGGTTGTCATTCCCGCCACACGCGGCCTGGACGCTAAAAAGGTTGCCGCCCGCATCAGCACGCTCAATGCTGGTGGTGGCACGGAGATGTTTCAGGGTTTGCAAGCTGGCTTTAACGAAGTCAGCCATGGTGTTAGCCCCTCCTTCATTAACCGCATTATCCTGCTTACCGATGGACGCACCTACGGCGATGAGCAGAAATGCCTCATGCTTGCCACCCGCGCAGGTAGCAAGGGCATCAAGATTAGTGGGGTAGGCATTGGCAGCGAATGGAATGATGAATTCCTCGACAATGTTGCCAGCCAGACCGGCGGTCAGTCCATTTTCGCCCAGGACATCGACGACCTCAGCGAGATCATCGAGACACAGATCAGCGGGGCGCAGCAAACCTTCGCTAACCGCGTCACCCTCGATTTTCAAACGCCTGACAACGTTGAACTGCGTTACGCTTTTCGTCTGGCCCCCGACGCCGGACCGCTCTCCTACGCCTCTCCCATGGAATTAGGCAGCATCCCGCTCCAGTCCAATCTCTCAATCATCATGGAGATGGAGATCAAATCAATAGGTGAAGATAAAGACTTATTGACCTTGGCCGAGGGACAACTGAGCCTGGAAGTTCCCACACGTAACATCCCCTCCACCAGCGCCCGTATCTCCCTGGCCCGCTCTGTGGAAGATGCCCCCGAGCTCAAACCACCACCCCAGATCCTCATCAAGGCCATGTCACGCCTCTCGCTTTACCGTATGCAGGAAGGTGCCCGCAAGGATGTAGAGGACGGCAATGTAGACAAAGCGGTGCGAAAATTGCATAATTTAGCTACACAATTGCTTGGCGCAGGCGAAAATGGCCTGGCCCAAACAGTTTTGTTAGAAGCCGATTACCTTGAAGAAAATGGTAAACTTCGTAAAGACTCGGAAAAACAGATAAAATATGGGACACGGGCCCTGCTTCTTGAAACAGGTTCTGAGGAGAAATCAACATGAGCGTTATTTGCCCGAATTGCGAACATGAAAACCTGGACGGCGCACTTTTTTGCGGCCAGTGTGGCGCAAAACTGGTGAGTGGCGGTGTTTCTACCGCCGCGGTAAAGCGCACCCACGATATTGATTCCACCAAACCTGTCAGCGCTCCGCTGCCCCCTCCCCCCCCTGCCACCGAAGCTTTTATCTCCCTGCACGTGGTGCGTACCGGGCAGATATTGCCGCTGGTGGGCCGCAACGAGTTCACCATTGGCCGCGTCAGCGAAGGCCAGTCCATTCTCCCAGACATTGACCTGACGCCCTACGAAGCCTATTCGCAAGGCGTCTCACGCCTGCACACCACCATTAAACGCAAAGATAACGGGGAAATCGTCATCACCGACCTGGGCTCTTCCAATGGCACCCGTGTCAACAACGAAAAAATTCCCGCACACACCGAACTTATCCTCAATCACGGCGACGTTATCTCCATCGGGCAATTCAAGCTGCAAGCCCTCATTCGTCAGGATTGATCCGGAGACCTCTTATGGCCATAACTGTAATCATCCACATCGCAAATGAAGACGCCGTTGTCGGCGAGATCGATGATTTGCCCAGCCCCACCGACGTTTCTATCCTCGTTAAGAACCCCCGCAAGCGCGACGGCAAAGACCTGCATTATCTTGATGGTGACGTCACCACGGTCCTCTGGCCCTGGAACCGCATCACGTTCATTGAGGTCATCACCAGTAAGGCCGAGGAAGAAGTCATCGGCTTCGTCCGCGAATAAAATCATTACCCAAGGAACACACTTGTGAGCGAAGAACAATTTAACAACCGCCGCATTCTGGTGGTTGACGACGAAGAACGCATGGTGCGCTTCATCCGCCTGAACCTGGAGCACGATGGTTTTCAGGTTGAGGAGGCTTATAAGGGCCAGGGCGCCATGGATAAACTGCGCCAGTCATTGCCCGACCTGGTGCTGCTGGATGTCATGATGCCGGACATGGATGGCTTTGAAGTACTGCGCCTGATACGCGAGAACAACGACGTGCCGGTGATCATGCTGACCGCCAAGGGCGAGGAAGATGACCGCGTGCGCGGCCTGGAATTGGGTGCCGACGATTACGTCACCAAGCCCTTCAGCCCCCGCGAACTGGTCAGCCGGGTGCGCGCCGTTTTACGTCGCACCGATGCCTCCCGCGGGCAACAGATCGGGGCCATTGAGGTGGATGAACGTTTGCGCATGGATTTTGACCGCCGCGAAGTCTGGGTGGATGGGGAGCTGGTTAAATTGCGCCCCACGGAGTACCGCCTGCTGTATCACCTGGTGCAGAACGCAGGCTGGGTGCTGACCCACGACCAGATTTTGGCCAAGGTGTGGGGCTACGAGTACCGCGATGAGCCGCATTACGTGCGCCTGTATGTCAATTATTTGCGGCAGAAGCTGGAAGAGGACCCCGCCGACCCCAAATACATCCTCACAGAGCGGGGCGTGGGCTACCGCTTTGTGGACTACGAGCGTGCTAATAAGGCAGAGGAATAATAGTAACCAGTAACAGAATCGACGAGCGGCCGCATGGCCGCTTTTTTGTTTCGGGGGGGGGTACTAGTACTTGTCTGACAAGCGGGGTATTACGGAATAAGCAAGGTGACCCTAAAACGTGGGTAATACGGGAATGAGCTAAGTGAGAATTGGCAGTGTGGGGCCAGAAAAGAGGTGATTTAGTGTAGGCTATGTTTATTTAAAGTATACCGTTGGAAGTGGAGATAAAACAAAAAGCTACAGGAAAAAAAATTTCCTGTTAAATAGTGGCGCTCTGAACTAAGTTTAACCAAGCCAAAAAGTCATTAGTGTCAACTCTATTTGGAATTAGAGTATTGACAGAAAGATAACCAAGAACTTCACCTTCTCGTTCAATTCTAGGAGGATTAGTTGCGTATTCATTATTTGGAGAGAGTGCTGAGTATTCGCTTCCGTAGTTCCCATATTGATTGAATATGGAAATGGCCGAGTATTCATTTCCATATTTATTGAATCTATTAGTAATTGATTTTTCCGACATCGGGACTAACGAAATCTCTCCAAGAAAAGTTTCATCAGAAGCGATTAGTTCTGCACCTAAAAGGTATCCAAAATCTCGCAGTTCACTTTTTGGCACAAGCTTTCTTACAGGTAATTTCTGCCCTTCAAACACATCCTCATAAGGACCAAACAACTTTGGCATTAATAATCTTTTGAACGGTCTAATAGGTCTAAATGGCGTTAATAATGGTCGCCTAGGAATAGGGATTCTTTTTACAAATTGAAACGATTTGTTCCGTACAATTCGATCATCGCTCATAACAGTGCCAATATATAACCCTCCTGTGTTATAAACCTCGTTGCCATTTTCAATGACCCCAAGCCAAACACTATTTGGATTGTATATGTTGCCGTTATCCACAAAGGCAACATATTCTCCAGATGAATTAAAAATATATCTTACACTCATTTCAGTTATCTTAGTCTCGATAAGTCAAATATAGGCCACCAATAATTAAACATACTCCAGGAATTAAGGTTGCTAACCCAGGCCAAGTTTGATTATTTGTAAGCAAATTAATTCCAAATCCGGTTAGGATGTTTGACAAACCTAATAATATCGCCCCCACTGCTGTTTTCGTTTTCTTAGTTTCATAGGCATCTACATAAGTTTTAAGAGTATTAATCTCATTATTCAACACATTATTATCATCAATCAACTGCCTGTAATAATGCATTACCATCTTTATAGCAGTTTCGTTTCCAGTAAGCTCATCAACAGAAATACCAGCAAGCTCGCGAATCGAGAAACCTAAAACGGAATCATTTTGAGCGTCAGCCAAATCACCTGGGGGCAACTCTTCAGGATTTATATCTTGACTCATATTTATCTCCTGTGCGAGTTTTTTCTTCACACTTCATCAATTTTCGAATTTATTATTGACTCGATTTTTGTATAAATAGATTTTAAGAATTTCGAATACTTCTTTGTTATTATTGTTTTCCCGATAGAATTGTCAAGGATTTCGTATGCAATGTCAGGCTTGGAGGGAACGGAGAAACCTTGCTCTTTACAGAAATCTTCAAGCCATTTTGGCCTATTGTTCACTGGAAGCATATCCGGTGAAATCAAATTGGGTTTTTCATTCCATTTTGTTAGTTGGTTATTTGCTGCAACACAGTAAAGTTCGGGATCAATAAAATCCTCCAGAACAAATTCTTCAGTTTCTGAGGAAGTGTATGACGTGATTTTCTCTTCTGAAATACCAGCTCTTAGAATCTTCCCCCTTATACTATCTCCTCCTTCATCACCATCTACTAAGTAAGCTACTCTTGCAGCTTCATTATTTAGAATTGCTATTTGTTCCTCACTAGCAATTGACAAGCCTGGAATTACCTAAAAACCCAAACTATCTTTTCCTGCTACTTCCCGAAATATAGTTGGTAGTAAGATCATATCAGTTGGACCTTCAGTGAATAAAGCGTATCGTAAGGGGAAAAAAGCTAGAAGGCTTGCTCCCATGCCGGAAAGCAAAGAATGTAACCCGGGCTTGTTTTTGGTCCAAAACCAATTATTCACAGTACTTCGGTTTATATGTAAATTTTCTTCACCTTGCTCCGGTTCAATTAATCTAACCCCCAGCCCTAGATCCTCTGGTAAACATCCAATTGAATGAGTAGTATATATAACCTTAGAAACTAGGTCCTGTTTTGCAAACATTTGAATTAAATCTACTTGGGCATCATAATGTAAGTGACGCTCGATTTCATCTAGTAAAAGCACTAACTCCTTCCCTGTCTGATTTTCAACAAAAGCTCTTAATCCAACATATTGTCTTAGCCCATCACTTCTTTCCGCAATACTATTTATCTCACTATCATTATCTACCATAATATTGAGCGCTTGACCATTAACATCAAAATGGACACTTATTTTAGATTGTGACCATGATTTTTGAAAAACCTCTTTAATTTTAGTATTTGCTCGACTTATAAGCGTAACGACTCTTCCTCTATCACCAGACTCTACTGCCCTACGAAGACTTGGTAAATCTAAACCTGCAAGTTGAGTGAGGTTTCTTAATGCAATTGGATATTCCCCATCCACAACCAAACTATATTCATGATGAAGATTTCTATCAGCATCGGAAAACAAAATAAATCTTGGTCTTCTTTGCTTTAGAATTTCGATAGCCTCCTCAGACGGAGAATCAGTCTGCTCAAACGAAACCACATCTACAACCTTTTGTGACAAAGGTTGTAAATATGAAGGATCAGTATCAAGTACATAGTTGCTAATTGAACTACCTAATTGGCTCAAATTTACTAATATTGAATCATCGAGACTATCTACATCCGTTCTTAAGTCACTTATGGCTTTCTCAAGTTGACGACTTATGGTGGTGGCTTTATCTACTTCATCTTCTGGGTATTTTTTTGTTTTGGCACTTAGAATATCTTTCAATCTTCGGGACCTTCGCAAACGTTCTAATTTACTGAGCAAACCACGCCGAAGTTTTCTATCCCTTTTTAGGTCAGGTTCCAATGAATAATAGAAATATCCGTCTGCATCCTTATGAACATGGAACCATTTAACTTTATCACCCCCATCAAAATGTGATATCGCATCTACGTCACCAGAAGAAAGCAAATAGCTCGCAGACACTATGTATTGATCACCAGAAATACTTTGATTACGTGTTAATTCACGGTTTACACCAGCCGAAAGAAATTCATCATCCTTTTCGAAATGTAGTAAAGCCAGAAGCACTGAACTTTTACCCACTTCATTCGGCCCAATTAATGCTATTTCCTTTGATTTAAGGTCAATCTTAGTTTTATTGAAGAATCGTTTATAACCGTGCAGGTTCACATGTATTAGTTTCATAAGTTACCCCTTGCTTGGGTTGTTTTTTAGTATAGCACTTACATAAATTCCAAACAACTAATTGTCTTTTTTTCGGAATGTGTTTACAAAGCACCCACAAACTAGCCAATTGGGAATTCTTGTCAATTGGAGTATCACGCCGAAACATAAGCATACATTCCCTTTACACTACATAAAGGGTACATACAGGTACATTAATTCGCCCTTTTTAGTCATCGCACACACTCCGCACCGCCACATATAGTGCCTCCGTTCCACCCATCCCCCACATCTTATATTCCGGCAAAAACCCGCCAGCCAAAACCGTGCTTAACCCTACATACCCTACATTAAGTACATTAATTCAATGGTGTTTGCACTCTTATAAATCTCATACATCCCTTACACCACACCTCCCCCAAACCTTCACAATCTTTTCACAGCTATTTTGCATAATGCAATCAACGTGAAACTGACAAATACAAAAGACTGAAGGAGGTCTGCAAAATGTTTCGACGTCGTGGAATTTTCTCATTGATCAGCTTCTTGCTGGTCATCGCCCTGATCGGGTTGGGTGGCTACATGCTGTACAACTCGGGCTTCAACCAGGGCTTGCTGACGGGCCAGGCCGCCATTGAAAGCGGTGAGGCCGTGCCAGTGCAGCCAGGATACGCCCCTTATGGGCGCTACTACGGCCCAGGATTTGGCTTGTTCGGGCTTGGCTTGTTTGGCCTGTTCTTCAAGTTCCTGTTCTGGTTCTTCTTTATCGGCTTCATCTTCCGTATGCTGTTCCGGCCTTGGGGCTGGGGCTGGCACGGTGGCTATGGCCGCCGAGGCTGGCGTGGCAAACGCGGCTGGGGCAAACCGCCCTGGGCGTATGACGATGAAGACAGCGATGATGAAGATGGTGAGGGTAACGACCTCGGCAAGGATGCCGAACCGGCCACCCTCTAAGTTCCTCTCCTCCACCTGGACGCTGCTGGCATAGGGCGTCCGGGTTATTTAAAGCAACCACAGATGAAGTAGATAAACACAGATATTATTTGAGATAGCACTATAATAAAAAGCGATGAACGAACTGATATTGGTGGTGGACGACGAGCACAAGATCGTTAAGCTGGCACAGGATTACCTGGAGCAGAGCAATTACCGCGTGCGCACAGCCACGGACGGTACCACGGCGCTGGCAATGGCGCGGCAGGAAAAGCCCGATCTTATCGTGCTGGACCTAAATTTGCCGGGCATGGATGGGCTGGACATCACGCGGGCGCTGCGCCGCGAGTCGGACGTGCCAATCATCATGCTGACGGCACGGGTAGAGGAAACCGACCGGCTGATCGGATTGGAGATGGGAGCGGACGATTACATCACCAAGCCGTTCAGCCCGCGGGAGTTGGTGGCACGCGTCAAGGTGGTATTGCGGCGCGTGCATGGCGGGGTGCGCACCCCAGGCCTGATCGTGGCGGGCGACCTGGAGATCGATACTAATGGGCATCGCGTACGGCGTGAGGGTGAAACCATCGAGTTGTCACGCACAGAGTTCAATATCCTGGCAATGCTGGCGCAACACCCCGGGCAGACCTTTGAACGCGCCCAGTTACTCAACCGGCTGCACGGCTATGCCCATGAGGGCTATGATCGCAGCATCGACGCCCACATCAAGAACCTGCGGCGCAAATTGGAGATTGATGCCAGCGACCCTAAATACGTGCTGACCGTATACGGCATCGGCTACAAATTCAACGACACTCTATGAGCCCTAGACGTAAACGGATCACCCCCGAAGAATGGCAGCAGTTCCGCAAGGACTGGCGCAAAGGCGATTGGAGCAAAGACAGAGGCAGGCGGATGCGCGGGCCCAGACCGCCGCGGGTAGGCTTCCTGTTCTTCGGGTTCATTGGCAGCATGCTGTTCATGCTGTTGATCTTCACGGCCGGAATCTGGTTGTTAAACACGCTATACGGGGCGGTGACGGGGACCAGCACAACGCTGTCATTCGTGGAGTGGTTCGGGCTGTGTGGCTTAGGCGTGATGCTGCCGATGCTGGCAGTGTGGGTCAGCGTGCGTATCTTCCGTGGCATCACGCGGCCCTTGGAAGAAGTGATGCAAGGGGCCGAGGCGGTGGCAGCCGGTGACTTGAGTACACGTGTACCGGAACGCGGCCAGAGGGAAGTAAGACGGTTATCGAAATCGTTTAACAAGATGGTGGAAGAATTGCAACAGGCCGATGAGCAGCGCCGCAACCTGACAGCAGACGTGGCGCATGAACTGCGCACCCCCCTGCACGTGATCCAGGGAAACCTGGAAGGCATCCTGGATGGGGTCTATGAGGCGGATGAAACAACGGTACGCGGCTTGTTGGATGAGACACAAACACTGTCGCGGTTGGTGGAAGACCTGGGAACGCTATCATTGGCGGAGGCGGGAGAGCTGCACCTGAGCCTGGAAACAGTGAAGGTAAACGAACTGCTGCAGGACCTGGCAACCAGTTTCAGCGGGCAGGCGGAGAGCGCGGGGGTTGAGCTAAAAGTGGAGATCGAGGAAGACGCCAGTATTGAGGTAGATGCGGGACGGCTGGATCAGGTGTTAAGCAACCTGATGATCAACGCGCTGCGGCACACGGCGGAAGGGGGCAGTATCACACTACAGGCAGCCAAAGAGAATGGCGCGGTGATGCTGGAAGTGGTGGATACGGGGGAGGGTATTCCCGAAGAAGAGTTGCCTTACATTTTCAACCGCTTCTGGCGCGGCGACAAGTCACGCGGGGGCGAAGGGCACGGGTTAGGATTAGCCATCGCGCGGCAGTTGGTGCTAGCACATGGCGGAGCGATCGAGGTGGAGAGCGAGCTGGGGGTGGGGACGCGGTTCAGGGTGGTTTTGTAACTGAAGGGTTTAGTAGCTAAGTAGTTCAAACTGCTTTATTTAAGAGTATTATAGGGCGTAGCAATTCATTAGGTTGGACGCCAAAGGATATAAATAATCCATATTCTTTCATAGATAAGATAGGACAATACTATGGCTAAACATGGGCAACTTGACCAATCTTACGAATCGCTTCCAGATATTCCAGGCTATAGGCCTGAACCTGTTGATGGTGTGAGAGTGGGAGAAAACCCCATTCCCGGACTGACGTTGAAACGTGTTCTTGCTGGTCATTCAGACGCTATCTACAAATTAGCTTGGTCACCAGATGGCCGATTTTTGGCCTCTCCTTCTAAAGATACAACCATCCGGATATGGAATGTTGCTACCGCAAATTGTGTAGCTGTTCTTAATGCACATAAAAAACCTGTAACCTCCATAGCATGGTCACCAGACACAGAGTTCTTAGTTTCTAGTGAATATGGAGGCAACAAGATTTTATTGTGGGATACAACAAGTTGGGAGCTTTTGCGAGTTTTCGAAAGAGATGATGAATGGAAGGATACGGGAATAGCATGGTCACCGGACAGCAGGTTTTTTGCTGCAGGCATAGATGATGGGTATATAGGAGTTTGGAATCGCGATGAGAACTTCGAGATGATAATATTACCCATTCAAAAGTCTCGTAACCCCGACGATCATGTACTCGATGTCGCTTGGTCTAGTCATGGTCAATTAGCTTTTTCTACAGAATTCGAAGGCATTCAGATCTGGAATCCACTCAAGCTCGAGTTAATTAATGAACTCAGCAAACCTGAGCACCTTCCAGCACTAGATATTGGCTGGTCAAAAAATCAAGAATACTTCATATCTGCGTCGATTGATGGGAATATTAACTTTAGGAATGCTTCTTCTCTAAAACTTGATAGAGTTATCGAAGGGCACACCGCGCCAATTACTAGTTTGTCCGAATCTCCGGATAAGAAGATTTTGGTTACTAAAGGTGGATTTGCCTTTCAAGCAGGAACATACGATGATATTGTGAGCTTTTGGGACCTAAAAAAAGGGATACATTTAGCGAGCATTCATGAAAAACAAAACAGAATAGAACCTTACAATCTTGGTTCCATTGCATTTCACCCAAATCACTCTTATCTTGCAACATTGGGAGAATATGATAAGAAAATCCGAATTTGGGAATTTGAAAGTGATGCCTTATTAAATCAGAAAACGGCCGATTCCATTAGCTATACTACTGCTAAAATTGTTCTTGTGGGTGATTCGGGAGTAGGTAAAACTGGGTTGGGTTGGAGACTAGCTCATAATGAATTCAAAGAACACGCCTCCACTCATGGCCAACAATTCTGGGTAATACCAAAACTAGGAAAAAAGAGAAAAGATGGCACTGAATGTGAGGCAGTGCTATGGGATCTGGCTGGGCAACCAGATTATCGCTTAGTGCATTCACTTTTTTTAGAAGATGTCGATACAGCTTTAATATTATTCGATCCCACCAATCGACAAGAGCCCTTGTCCGGGGTTGATTTCTGGATCAGTCAACTAAAACGCAATAAAAATGACTTGTGCAATACTATCCTAGTTGGGGCACGGTCTGATCGTAGCATATCTACACTGACCGAAGATGAATTAATAGCTTATTGTGAGCGAAACGCTATTTCTGGCGGCTTCGTGGCCACGAGTGCCTTTGAGGGCGAAGGCGTAAACGAATTAGTAGAGCGCTTACAAGCCCAAATTCCTTGGGAAGCAATGACCACCACAGTTACCACACAAACCTTCAAGCGCATAAAAGAATATGTACTTGAATTGAAAGAGCAAAGCAAAAGTGGCAATCTGCTGGTACAACCTGAAGAATTACGTGGAAAATTACAAAAAACCGACACAGAATGGCAGTTCAACAATGCTGAGATGATGACGGCCATAGGACATTTAGCTAATCACGGTTACGTTACTGTGCTGCGCGGGTCTCAAGGCGACAAATTTGTTTTGCTAGCACCCGACTTATTGACAAACCTGGCTTCATCTATGGTGTTGGAGGCGCGCCGCAACCCGCGTGGACTTGGGGTTTTGGACGAAAGTCGTTTGTTGATGGGGGATTACGCTTTTCTAGAATTACATGAACTAAATGAGAATGAGAGCGAAATTCTGTTGGACGCGGCGGCTGTTCTTTTCTTAGAGCACAACCTATGTTTCCGTGAAACTTTCAATGAACAAACTTTCCTGGTTTTTCCCTCGCTAATAAATGAAAAACGCCCTAAAGATGAGGATATTGATGTAATAGAAGGAGCTTCTTATCGCGTTATGGGGGCTGTTGAAAATGTGTATGCATCACTGGTTGTGCTGCTCGGCTATACCAACACATTCATACGCACCCACCAGTGGCAAAACCAGGCGCAATACGAAATGGGTAAAGGGGAAATATGTGGCTTCCAGCATATAGATAAACAAGAAGGTGAAATCGAACTGGTTCTGTACTTTGACCGGCACACCCCTGAACCAGTGCAATTGATGTTTCGTGGGATGTTCGAGCGCTTTTTGAGTCGTCGAGACTTAGAAGTAGTACGCTATCAGACTGTGGCGTGCCATGAGTGTGGTACTGGGTTAGATCGCAATGTGATTACCTTACAACTTGCTAGAGGAAAAGATTTTAGTTTTTGCCATCAGTGTGGAGAAAAACTGGCTTTGCCAAGTCCAGAGCCTTTGACGCGCCTTACTCGTGAAGAGGAGATCTTGCTCGACTCCGAACAGGCCATCGTCAAGCGAAGAACAGCATTTGAGGCAGCTCTGGTACGGGTAAAAGGCCTCCTACGAGACGTTGAGGAAGCGGATCAGCCTTCTTGCTTTATCAGCTATGCTTGGGGGATTCCTGAACACGAGGGGTGGGTTTTGCAATTGGCCAAAGACTTACAAAACGCGGGGATAGACGTTCTACTTGACCGCTGGCACAGCATACCTGGTTCCAATCTCGACCTTTACATTGAGCGTATCCTTTCTAGTGATTACGTGCTCCCCGTGGGTACGCCCGAACTACTCAAGAAATACGAATCTGAAGAAACCGATCCTGTATTGGCAGCTGAGCTAAAGTTAATAAACTTGCGCGTGCGCCAACCGAATGAGTATGGTCCCACAGTACTTCCAGCTCTGTTATCGGGAAACATCGAGAAATCTCTTTCACCGCAGCTACGCCCCTTAGTAAGTGTTGATTTTAGAGAGAGTGAATATTATTTCACCAGGTTATTCGATATGATCTGGCGCATCTATAACCTGCCTTTTGATAATCCTCTATTGGAGGAGTTGAAGGCATCCATGGGGCCTCGACGGATGTAAAAGAATGCATGGTGGTGCACTCTTTCAGAAAATAGGTTTTAGACAACTGAAAAGGTACTCCACCTTTATTGTGATGATTCAATGACGTCAACTAGTTCGGCACGCGCCGCTTCCCACACGTCGGGGTCAACGGACCAACTGATATCTGAAAGCACGTAAGAGGGGTCTTGAGGATCTGTGACGCCCACTTCCCACAAAACGGAAGGAATGATGGACTGGACGATCTCTGCGGTGCGTTCGGGGTCGATCTCTGCAGCCAGCGATAAATAAGCTACGTCCTGGATGCCTCGCCGCCAGTGTTTCAGGCGCAGAGAGGCAAAGGGCCCCATGACACCGTAGCTCTCATCCGGATAACGCGTATCTGTGCCAGGGTAAAACAGCACGCCGTCTCCATTGAGGTAATTCCAACCGGTTTCGCCAAGCGAATCACTGATTTCATCGGCACAGCCGAAAGTCTGGGCCTGCTGAAAGACATTGAAAAAAGCTTCTTCGACTTCACCGTAACACTGGAAGTTACTGTAGTAAGTCGACTCCCAATAGAACCAGCGGTCGATATCGAACTTATATTGTGTCCAGGGAATCACTCGCAGGGCAACGCCTTCATCCTCCGTGGCAAATGAGCCGGTCGCAGGCCGGTTGCTATTGTAGAGATAGGTACGCTTATCCGGGTTATTTTCCAGGCTGTCGAGGGCCGGGCGCCACTCGTCGGTCAGGCCCACCGACATCCACGAGGTGGGTACGTCGAGCGAGGGGGTTTGGGATACGGCAGTAGGCATATCGAGGGTGGCAAAGGAGAGAAGGCTGCTGCCCGGGCCGGGATTATCTTCGATCCACGTGGCCCATTCCTGGAGTTGCTGGTAGTCGTCCGTTTCGTCTAAAAGGTAAAGGAAATAATCTGTGGGAGTCTCAAAGGACTGGGAATCAAACCACTCGACCCAGGCATCCGTGTTAGTCCACATATCCTCCCTTGAGCCTTCGCTCCATGGCCAACTTTCGTAGGTCCCTATCGAATAGACACCGTTGCCGACGCCCACCCCAATACCGTCGTAGCCTCTTTCCGGGGTGAACAGTTCGCCGCTAAGGCGTGCCTCCCAAGCATCGCCCATTTCTTCCACAGATGTGTAGCCGTTGATATCACCGATCATTGAGATCCCGTGACGGTGGGCAAGCTGGAAATGTGTATCGATCAAATCCAAAGCCTGCTGGTAAGTGGCTGTGCCTCGATCGGGGTAGGTGAAGTCACTCCCCAAATAACGGTCGATAATGCTTTCGCCGCTAAAATACAACATCGTGCGGGCGGCGGGCATATCGGGCAAAATGAAATCGTGCACCTGCAAGCGTATGGGAACCTCCCAGGTAACCTGGCCGCTTTCGTTCAGCGTAATTGTGCCAGTATACTCACCAGGAGGAGTATCCTTTGGAATGTAAATGTCGCCCCAGATGGACTGGTTCGTGCCTTGAGGGATCGTGAAAGGGGTTTCCAGTTCCAGGGGAACGGCGATGTCCGGGTATATTTGATTATGACAGGGGCGATCAGTCCAAGAACCGAAACCATCCCCCACTTCGTTGTATGAGCGACGGCAGCGTTCGGGGATGTGGCGCTCATCATATTCAAACCCAGCGAAAAAAAGGTCCGTGCTGATGCCCTTGATCTCCAGATAACGAATATAAAACAACTCGATGTTGCGGCCTACAAAATTAAAGAGGTCGTCGCCGCTGGCAGAGCGCGTTGTGATGGCGGCGCCGTCAGGCCCATTCAAGGTAGTAAGTTCTACGCTGATATTAGTGGCATCGACCAAGGGTGCTTCCAGGACCAGATTAAGAGATACGGTTTCATTGCCAGCACCAAATAAGGATATTTCTGCGCCATCCCAGGCCGAATTGAGCACCGCGCTGGGGTCAATGGAGGCACGCAGTTCATTGCGGGTAACTTTGTCACCACCCTCATTGGCCCACAGATTGACGATCTGGCTGCCAGCTACAGGCTGGAGGAAACCATCTGGTAGTTCCGCTACGGCTTCCAAAGCAGCAATCGGCTCTGACTGCTCTTTAATATCTGGCGGTGGTTCAGCCAAGTCTGGTTCGGATGCTATTAACTCAGGCGAAAGGTTGCAGGCCAACAGAGCACAGAGGGTGAATAAATTGAGGCGCATCCAGCTAATAGGATGATTCATTTTTAAACTCTCCTTAAAACTCTGTGGAGGTTTATGACAATAAACCTTTAAGGCTGCATTTGCTGGCCAGTGACTCGGATGGTACCGTTGCCGCAGGGATCATGGAATGGAGGTTGGAGTTGGTAAGCCTGGACCTACACCGGGTGGGGCGATGTCCAGACGATTGATTTCAACCAGCCCATTGCCGGTGTTACTAATCCTCAGGCCCCCGCGTGGGAATTGGATAGCATCGTAGAATTTGTGATACAACAGCCCATTGATGAACACTTCGGCTTTATCGTCCTCCAGGCGGAACACAAGATCATGCCAGTTCTCATCGAGAGGCAGGTCAACCGCAGGAATGTTCTCACTGCTGTTCTCGATTGGCTCCCAATAAGTCTCAAGAGCCGTGGCTGAAATCGCCATCCTAAAGACCCCCCACTCGGATTTATCAAAGTCTATCTCAAAGCTGGCATCGGAGGAAATGCGAAAACGCAGAAACAGTGTGAGGTCCGGCCATTCGCCGGGAATAGAGAAAACGGCTGCGTTTGTATCTGACCACAACAAACCCTCTTCATGTTGCCAGCCAGAATCCAACTGCCACTCCGCAGGCAACTCTGCCTGGAAATCCTCAACGAAATAGTCTGAGAGGACAGGACCCTCGCCATACTCCACAGGGAGATCAATTACAGGTGTAAGGGTAGCGGCCACAGAAGAGGCGTGTCCTATAGGCAGATTACAGGCGACCAGAAACAAGAGCGGTATCAAACCTAGCCATGCCGGGAGGATAGTGCCTCCATGTTGTCGGCTCATTGAATAATCTCGGTGTGGAAGTTGTTTTTCAAGTCCATGTCGGTATAGATACCATCTGATTTAAGCTCACAACTCACCTTATACCAATTGGCGGCTAAATTTGCGTCAAAACCCGTCTGAACCCCTTTCTCATCCTTACCGCTGAAGTTTTTGAAGATCAGTGTGCCATTGGCATTCAAAGAAGATGGCCAGGAGCTGGGGCTTGATGAGAGTTGCCAAGTGTAGTGGTATCCACCCAGACGGAGCACTTCATCCACCACACACTCCATGGTAACTGCTAATTGAGAAAGTGCATGTGGGCCCCGGTTGCGGACAGTGACATGCAACTGGTTATTGGGATAATCCTTGACGATGGTAAGACCTTCAATAGAAAGATCTGCAATGATAGGGTCTGTTATAGCTTGCAATTGACCAGCCTGGGAAACGAACTTGACCGTGTTGTTCGCGGACTGATCATCGTGGAAGCGTTGCATCCCAGGAATATCAATGGGTGCAATTACCGCTGTAATGTCATAATCGTACAAAGCAGGATCCAGTTTAAAGGGTGCTAAGAGATGGAGGTCAGTGATCGCTCCGCTCTCCAGGGCAATAGATGGCGTATATCTACCAAATGCCGGGAATTGTGGTTGTGTGGTCGTGCCGCTCAGAGTAACGGCAATGGGGTGGCCTGTGAGATCATCCAGCCCATTGTTTTGCAGGCGCAGATGTAGAAGCCCATCCGTACCCACATAGAGGGATGTTGCCTCTAAATCAGCCCGGGGGGTTATATTGATCCCCCGTTGGTCGGTGGGAGTAGGTGTGGGTGGAGAATTGTTAGGATAGGTAGGAATTGTCGAGCCGCCCGTCGATGGGCTTTGGCGGTAGATGTTGACATACAGATCCATCTGTGAGTTCCCAGAATTGGTATAGTCATAGGCGCCATCCGGGGAAGAATAGTAATGAAAGACGGAATTTTCTGCATCCAGTTTATATAAGGTGATCTGGTTCATTTCGAAAACCGGCATGCGCAGGCCAAACTTGTGATGGGCAACCAGATCATTTGAACTGGTGCTATCATAATCCCAAAGTTTAGCCTCCATTTCATAAAAGCGTCCCTGGTTGTCGCCGCCATAGATGGGTATTACAAAAGTTCCCGGTGATGACTTGATGGGTGAGAGCTGACCGATATAACCAAGTTTCGAACCGATCGTGTCAAATTTCGTGTTGCGGCAGCGGACCCCTGTATAGTCATCAGAACTGCCAAAGTACCTGACCCATGTACGGCCGGGGGTTTTCTGCATGTTGGGAGGGTCTCCCTGCGTGTAATACTCAGTAACAGATAATTCAAACCAGAGCTCAAAGCTGTCGCAGTTACGCGCATTATATACTTTGATCTTATGCGAATCATGCGTCCAATCGAAAAAGATATCGTCAAAGTCCACCTCAGCATAAAATTGACAGTCCCTGGAATGCAAAGTGACCTTGTTACTGGGCAGAGAATGTTTATCGCCCACGAAAGCAACCACATGGATGTTAAGGAGAGTATCACAGAAGCCCGGTAACTCAAGCTTCATCTGGCGGGCATTGGGGTCATTGATCTGTTTAAAAGGGATATCTCCGACCATGACTGTAAAGCCATCGATCTTCGTTGGATCACCATTCCATTTCCAGGTGACTGTGCGCTGGTTCTTGCTGGGATCGGCAATCGCAGAGGGTGAGATATCAGTCAGCTTATCAGGCACAACCACGTCATAAGGGGAGGGAATGCCTGGGTCTGGCGAACTGTACAAGACCATTTTGTTGTTTGTCGAGATATTCATGCTAAAGCCGATCTCGAAGTTGGCATCCGCAAGTGTATGGCGTGTGCCGTCCCATTGGGCTTGTGGGTAAGCAGAACTGAAAGTGCCCAGCTTAGTGAGAGCACCAGCAGCCCAGCCCCAACATTCACCCTGAAGGTTCAGTTCTTGGTCAGCAGGGGGAACAACCTGGAAGCTACGGGAAGCCAGCGGCCATTTAGCCATATCAGCCTTGCCCGCGAGGATAGGAATAAACTGATCCTTGGCAGCAGGCATACGCATTTCTGGGGCGTTTTCAACCGAAATATAGCAGTAGGCGCGATCATACTGACCGGGACTGCTGAAATCAAGGACTTCAATCGTCAGGTTATCGGTGGTGGTATTCGGGCAGGGTGGATCAATTGTGACTTTTACCTGGTTGCTGGGCTGTGCCCCAAAGACGTTGGCTGCTTCCACCCAATAAACAAAGCTCCCGGATCGGGTTGCCGAAAGCACTGTGGTGACTGTACCGGTTTGGGGGTGGTCCTCTGTACGTGCAGCAATGTGGGGAGTTACACCCAGGCCTGTCATCCAGATATTAAAGCCAACTTCATCCTCACTGGTATCGTTCCAGGAAAAGGTCAAGTCACAGCCATTGACTTCGGCGGTAAAAGCACTGGGAGCTGTTGGTGGCCCCAAGGCACGCATCGGAATCATCTGTAGGGGTAGTGGGTTGGCCGGCAATATCTGGGTGATCTCAAGGAAATTGGCATTGCCTGAAGTAGCAGCTGGGGGAGGATTTTGTGCTGCCGCATTTTCCGGGCGCGGGATTGCAATGACAGTTCCTGGAGGCGCTCCGCCGGTACTGATGTTCGGGTTAGCTGCCAGAACCGTTGACAGATCGGCATCATGGGAAGCAACAGTCTCTTCCAGGCTATCACCAGGGCTAATCGAGACCATTTCGAAGGGACCTTCGCCAACAATGCTACCGTCCCCCAGAGCCATGATCGGTGAGCTTTGTCCGATGAGACTATGAGTATCGACAGCGCGCACAAACAGGATGTGATCTCCTGCGGTCAGGATTGGCGTAAAGCTGATGTCCACAGGAGCCGGGGTAGCGACCTCTTGATTGTAGAAGGTTTGTTTAAGCTCGCCATCCATCCACAACTCAATATGGTGGATCGGATTCTCGCCATAGACAGTAGCTTCAACAAGCACGGAAACGGATGGGGTGGCCGCGTCAGACGGGGTTGGCGAAGTGATCAGCACTGTGGGGCCAATAGCCGGCAGAGTACGCTGGCCCTGGCGTCCAAAAATAAAAAAGACCAGGCCTACGGCAATGCCAATGAGCAAGAGTATAGCCAGCAGCCAAAGCAGGGGGACAAATATGCGCCGAGCAGTCATGAGGGTTCTCCCTAATTAATGCAGTTCTGGACGTCTACGGACAGAGCGCCTGTTTGTGCATTATTCCCGGCCGCATCCTGAACAACAATCGTGATGGTCATGGTTCCCGTCGAATTGACAGGTCCGATCTGCCCTTCATAGCTATTGCCCCCAGCGCTAGTGAGGTTGACCTGCCCACTCTCGCCGCCTACACCCCAACTGGCAACCACGCTACTGATCCCAACATCATCGGTCACGGTAGCGGTCACTAGTGTAGTCCTTGAATAGCTGGGACAACCTGTACTATCTGTGAGAATAGAGGTAGGAGAAACATCAGTGGACTGAATGACCGGAGGGGTGGTATCCGGGCCAGAAGGAGGCGGATTGTTGGGGTCTGGGGGTGGCTGATTAGCATCGGGGGGAGATTCTTCAGTAGCAGTCACCACCGGGGGTTCGGGGGTAGCGAGGATAGCCACGTCATCGAGGTCGCCTTCAATGTCCCCTAGGCTGGCCGCGATCCAGCAAGCTTTGCCGGTGTCTGGGGCGGTAATCAGCAGCCATTGGTTCAAGTTATCGCGCCCTTCAATGGAAGCTGATTGATCCGCAAGCAGGAAACCTAAGACTTCAAATTGGCTGCTGGTACCAGCACGGCAGTTGCTGTTTTGACGGGCAGTGATTAACGGGAAGGTAGAGCCGGGATCGCCAAGTACAGGCTCGTAGTGGCCAGGACAACGACCTTGCGGTTCCAGGGCATAAGTAACTGTGGATGAGCCGGGTTCTGATGTAGCGAACTGAACTTCAAGCCCAATCTGATGATCGCGATCAATTGCATCGCTCGGTTCCGTGAGTTGAACACGTTTATCGATAAAGGTTGGATAGGGTTGCACAAATTCTTCTGAAGTGACAGCCTCTACAACAGTTGAAAACAAGGCATAGGCTTGGATACCCGCTGGATCACCAATAGTGATATCGGCGTACACGACGCCGTTTTCACCACACTCTACATGGTTTATGCGGGCAAATGTGGTTTCAGCAGCTTGGGCCACGGTTGGTGGGGTAGGCTCTAAAAATAACGGGTCTTCGGGTGGCAACTCAGCAAAAGCCTGCATACCAAGCACATTGACTTCCTTGATGGAGTAAGGACCAGGATTGCCCTCACCATCAAAAGCCCGCACCTTGATGAGATAAGTACCGGGTTCCTGGGGCGTCCACTCCATGGCGGCATCCCCAAGACGTGTACCAGCAGCATTGACCGTGTTGAGAACCTGCTCATCGAGGGAAAACTCAAAACTTGCCACGCCCTGATCATCTGAAGCATGCGCCTGGATGGTAATGGCAGTATCAACAGGCAAGTTGGTACCATCCAATGGCTGATCGATCCAGGCCTGTGGACCATTTCCTCCTGCGCCACAGGCTACCAAAAGCAAACAGCTTAGAACCACATAAAACCAAGTAGTTGACCGCATCATAAAGCTTCCTCCTCATCCATCTCTCAACAATATAACGAGTAAAACCAGTAGAAAGTTATCAATTTATGGGAATACTGGAATCGCGAGAATTAAGGCCCGGGTGTAGGTGTGGGTACCTGGCAGATATCCGATTGGGCCTTCAAGTTTTTTATAAAGAAATCCGTTTGCAAGTCCTCTCCTATCGCACTGTAGAGTACACGGCTATCCTCTGCTGCTAAAGTAGCTTCAGCAGATGAACTGGTAACCGAATGCGAATCGGATGCGCCTTTGTACACAGCGATATCAATAGGACGGCTGGTCGTGTAGGCTTTGGTATAAACACTGCCATCAACTGGGCCAAAATTTGAGCAATCGACCGACCAGGTTGGCTCAACTACAGTTTGTGAAAGCGTACCTTTCAAATGACAGACATCATCTGCTGGCCCATTGGTTAGGGAGAGAGTAGCTTTCAAATTGAGCTCCAACTTTGCCTCAAAGTAAAAATTACATGCTGGGGCATTGCCAAGGACAGGGCGCACTAAGGTATAGATGAGTTTCCCTACTCCGGTGGCATTGATCTCGTCTTGATTTAGGCTATATGTGAAGGGCACTTCCCCAATTTGGCTGGTGTAAATGTAGTTTTTTTCATCTTTGTGAATGATTTCCATGGCCAGCACAGCCTCTACCAACTGGGTGTTGGCGTCATTGTTGGTTGCAGAGACACCAGTCGTTGCTTCTGGACCTGAACGCACTCCCACAGCATTGGACGGGGAACCCTGCTGGCTGCTGCAGGCCATGAGCCATACAGCTACAATCCAAAACATTGCCCAGAGTGATTTGTATTTCAGCATTTCGCCTATCCTTTCAACACATAGTAAACAAGTCTAATCTTCCTGAGACCAATTATCCACATCAATAGCTCTAGACTTAGTTTTTGGGGCAAAGTCAATCACAATTTCAGTCCACTCCTGTTCGCAATGTCCGTACTGATCTGTTGGGCTTCAATGGCAATTTCACGCAGCATACCGGTTGGTGAGACGTAGAAGCCACAAAAATACAGGCCGGGAATGACTGTTTCACGTCCACTGGACAATGGCGTACCCTCATCATCATAGGCATCAGGAAGCCCTTCGAGGAAATCCGAGACGCGTGGACGGTAACCGGTAGCCAGTATCACAGCGTCGAAGTCCGCTTGCGTCCCATCTGTGAAAACAATTGCATTTCCGTTAAACTCTTCAATACCCGGGTGAACGCGGATGTGACCGTCTTTAATCCGTTGGATTGTACCGACATCGATCAACGGGATGCGCGCGTCCTCTTCTATCTGAGTAATAGGGCCGTGAGGCAACTTGGGCAAACCGTAACGAGAGAGGTCCCCCATAACAACTCGCAAGATGGGGCCATTGATCATGTCGGCCAGGCGCGGCGGCAGTTTCCGTTGGGCGATACCGATGGTGAGAATGGGAATACCCAATAATTCGCGCGGGATCACATTAACCGGGCTGCGCACGGCAAGACCTGGCCTTGCCCCATGCTCCCAAAGATCCACAGCGATCTCGCCTCCAGAATTACCGAAGCCCACTACCAATACATTTTTGTTCTTATATGGCGTTCCATTTTTATAGGCAGCACTGTGCAGGATGTCGCCCTGAAAAGAGTCCTGCCCAGGCCAGGCAGGCAGGTGAGGTTGACGCGGATAGCCAGTGGCGACGACAAGATTTCGCGCTTGATAAGTGGCACCCGGTGTCTTCACCTGCCAAATACCATCCAGATGTTGAACGTTTTTAACCTGCTGTCCAAATTTAGGTTCCAATTGAAACTTCTGTGCATAGGCTTCCAGGTATTCAATTAGCTGGACACGGGAGATGTAACGCGGCCAATCCCTGGGAAAATCCATGAAGGGAAGAGTGGAATGTGATTTATCGGTGTGCAGGTGCAGGCGGTCGTAATGCTGCCGCCAGGATGAACCCACCTTATCGCTCTTCTCTAGGATCAAGAAGGAGCTGCCCGCCTTTTTAAGGCAAGCCCCGACCGCCAGGCCAGCGGGTCCGGCACCAATGATGATGGTGTTATCTTCCACGGGTAAATCACTCTCCTCGGAATTTATTCCGTCTAACAAACTAATTTAAGCAGAAGCGAGCACAAGAACATAGACTACAAGTGATACAATCAACGATACAAAAAGCGATACACTACCCTGAAAGATAAACAGATGGATGGACAGGTGGCGTTCAATCAGTGGTTGCGGCAACGCCGCAAGTTACTCGACCTGACCCAGGGCGAGCTTGCGGAACAGGTGGGATGTTCGGCTGTCAGCATCCGGAAATTCGAATCTAATGACCGCAAACCATCACGTCAATTGGCCGAAGGGTTGGCGCGGGCATTACGTGTGCCTGAACGAGAGCACCAGGCCTTTGTGCAGTTCGCCAGGAGCCAACCCGCCCCAAACGATTTCTCTTTACCGGCCTGGAGTGCGGAGGAAATATCATGGCGCGGGGCACAACTCCCCACAGAAACTATAGAATTATCTGAACGCAAATCCAGCACAGTACTGGATTTCGACCTATTCTCTGTCGAAAGACCGCAAATGGACGTGCTGGAAGATGGGCACACACTGGTACATTTACAAGCCAGTGGCAGTGTAACTGGTACGATGGAGGGCCAGCTACAGGTGGATATCACACAGATCCTGGTGCCGAAGCCCCCTACTATGGACTATTCCCAAGTCTTGCCAATGCAGATCGGGACAAACTTCAAATTGATTTCAGGGGAGGATTACATAAAAGGAAACCACATAGGTACAATGTATCCGATGATGGATAGGAACGGTAATGGAAACTCGCGAGTAACCGCATCCGGGCATGTCATCTCCGTATCCAAAGGATTGCTTAGTTTTTTCCTCAATTACGTCTTTGTTGAATATGAAGTCAAGATGGTAGAAGGTATAGGAACAGGGGCAAGCGGCCAGATGCAATTACATCCAAAAAAATAAATAAGCCACAAAACCGAGGAAAGCATGCAATACGACTTCGATAAAGAGATAGACCGGCAGGGAACAGATTCGGTCAAGTGGGATTATTACATTGATGAAGGCCAGCAGTTCGGGATTGTGCCGACAAACAAGTTCAGCGGGCCAGGCCGGGGGTTGCCAATGTGGGTGGCGGATATGGATTTCCAGGCGCCACAACCGGTGCTTGATGCGTTAGCCGAGCGTGCCAGGCATGGCATTTTCGGGTATACGGTGCGGTCGGAAAGTTATTTGAAAGCAGTGGTTACTTGGATGAAGACACGCAAAGATTGGGAGATCGAGGCAGAATGGATCGCGCCCTCTCCTGGCGTAGTGCCGGGTTTGAACTTGCTGGTGCAGACCTTCGTACAACCGGGGGAGAAAGTCATCATCCAGCCACCGGTGTATCACCCTTTTTATTACGCGGTTGAAAACAACCAGGCGGAACTGGTGTTGAACCCACTGCGTTTGGATGAAGGCCGCTACACGATGGACTTCGATGACCTGGCAACTAAAGCCAGTGACCCAGAAGTAAAAATGGCAATTCTGTGCCACCCCCACAATCCCGTCGGGCGAGTGTGGACGCCTGAAGAGTTAACGCGCTTCGGGGAAATCTGTCTCGAGAATGAGGTGTTGGTGGTGTCGGACGAAATCCACGGAGACCTTTTATATAGTGGTGTGGAGTTCACGCCCTTTGCAGCGCTCAGCGAAGAATTTGCACAGAACAGCATCACTGGTACAGGGGGCAGCAAGACCTTCAATCTGGCCGGACTGCACACCTCCAACATGATCATCCCCAATCAGGACCTACGGGAACGATTTGAAAAGACTTTGTTGAGTAATGGGCTAATGGGCTCAAACACCTTTGGCCTATTGGCGTTGGAAATGGCCTACCGAGAGGGAGAGGAATGGTTGGCGCAGGTACTGGTGTATGTGGAGGACAACTTGCGGGCTATGCGGAACTACTTCAGAGAACACATCCCAGACATCAAGGTGGTCGAGCCAGAAGGCACGTACCTGGTATGGCTGGATTGCCGGGGTTTGGGGCTGGACAAAGGTGGATTGACGAAACTGTTGGAGGACAAGGCGGGCGTGTATCTTGATGGTGGGCACATGTTCGGGCCGGAGGGAGAAGGTTTTATGCGTATGAATATCGCATGCCCACGGCCTATTTTGATGGAGGCATTGGAGAGGGTTCAGAGAGCAATTAAGGACTGAGTGACTTCAATCAGGTCCGTTGTCTTTTGACAGGGACAGGAACATTTTCGGAGGGGTGATCTTCCATCATTTGCAGGAAGGCATCGACAACAACCGGGTCAAAGTGTTGGCCGCTCTCTTCAGCAATGTAAGCCAGTGTCTTTTCTTCTGACCAGGCTTTGCGATAGGGGCGGTCTGAGCGCAGGGCATCATAGACGTCAATGACGGCAAAGATACGGGCAGCCAGGGGGATCTGTTCACCTTCCAGGCCGCGCGGATAGCCGCCACCATTCCACTTCTCATGGTGGCAATAAGGGATGTCAAGCGCGGCAGACAGATAGGGGATGCGGGAGAGCAGCTCGAAGGCATGTACAGGGTGGCGACGCATGATCTCCCATTCGCCATCGTCCAGCGGGCCGGGTTTGTGCAGGATGCTATCGGGGATGCCCATTTTGCCGATATCGTGCAGGAGCGCCCCACGACGCACTTCAACAATGGCATCCTCGGACAATCCCAGGTGGCGCGAAAGCCGGACGACCATCTCCGTTACACGCTGTGAATGGCCTTCGGTTTCGTTGTCGCGCAATTCAAGAGCTTTAGCCCAGCCCTCTAACGTAGCGTTATAGGCTTGCAAGAGGCTGGTGTTGGATTGCTGCAGGCTGTCAAATAGTTGTGTGTTGTCCATAGCGATGGCAGCCTGCCCAGCCAGAGTTTCCAAAAAGTCCAGCCATTCCTCATCGGGGTTAAGCGGCTGGCGGTGATAGACCTCGAGCAACCCTTTGATCTGGCGGTCAACGATCAAAGGTGCAGCGAAATAGGCACAGGCACCTTCGGCCGCTAGACGCGCATCATCTTTAAAACCATTCGGAGACCGACTGATGTCCGGTAGTTGGATAAGGCGGCGATCAAAGCCAAGATGACCCAGGCCGTTATCGCTGATGGGAACAGAGCTGGTTTGGATGGCATCAGACTGCAAACCGCGGCCAGCAACAAACTCAAGGGCATTGGTAGATGGCCGGAATAATAAAATGGCAGCCGCATCAACCGCTAACTGGGTAGCCACCTGCTCCAGGACAGTTTGAAAAACGGCGTGTTCATCATGGCTGGAGGAAATGGCCTGGTCGATGGTGCGCAGGGCGTTGAGGCGTTGAATCTGGCGTTGTTCGGCAGCGTATAAACGAGCATTCTCAAGAGAGCTAGCAACTTGATTAGCGAAAATGGAAAAAGTGGGAACGTCCGCCTGTTGGGGGCTTTCTCCCCAAACACCAATGAAGCCAGTCGCATGACCATCAATCTCTAAGGGCACCAAGATGGCCGAGGTCTCCTTGGAGATACCGACCAGCTGCATACCCTTTTCCATAACTTTGCTGGGAAGGTGTTTAAAAAAGCTGCTCCCTAGGGAATGCACGCTGGGAGCATATAAAGCTTGCCGTTCCCTGAACAAGGCGGCCATGATCGGAGGGAGTTCTTCAACAGGGAGGCGGTAGTCTTGTAAAGAAATGCCAACAAGTTTCTCTGCCTGAGGAAGCAAGGCTGAATCAATGGAGTAATAACGGAAGACGAGAGCGCGGTCCACAGGATCGAGTAATGCGACCACAGAATCAAGACGCAATTGACTTAGCGAATCACCCAGGGTTTCTAACACCTCATCGGTATCAAATGTTGCAGAGATACGGGCTGCAACATCGTTGAGGGCCGTAAGCATAGCATTAGAGCGCTCCAGACTATCAGCCTGCCAGCGTTCAGCCTCATACAAACGGGCATTCTCAAAAACACCAGCCACCTGTCGAGAAAAGACGGAAAACGAATGCATGTCCGTTTCACGCAAGTCCTGCCCCCAGATGGAGATGGTGCCAAACAATTCTCCGTGCACATCTAATGGGAGAACCAAGGCACTGGTTTCACTATTTATGCCAATCATTTTGAGGCCCTGATGCAGGATGGTTTTAGACACATCGGGGAAATACCCAATAACAGACTGTGAATAGTCCTCGACAAAAAATGGTTGTCCATTGTCGATCAAGTATTGATACTCGTTTGTCCAGATCTCGCGGGATACACGACGGTCATCCAACTGAATACCTGCCAAGTCCCCAAGCTTATGCATCATCTTCGTTGACAAAGAAATATAGACCATACGGGTGGACTGACGATCCAATTCCACAAATGAAATCGTACAACCCATTTGGAAATACTTAAGCTCTTGGCCCAATATGGCAAAGACTGCCTCCGGATCATTGGTCTCGGCTATGCGTGCAGAAATGCGACTGAGAGCATCAACAAGTTGGTTGGAGCGTTCCAATTCAGTTGCCTGTTGGCGCTCGGATTCGTACAAACGAGCGTTTTCAAAGACACTGCCTACCTGGTTGGCAAAAACTGTAAAGGCTGCCAAATCACTTTCGTGCAAGTCCTGCCCCCAGATACAAAGCGAACCAAATACAGTGTTATCAGCCGTCAGAGGCACAAAAATGGCACGCGTGTCGGGAGTCATCCCACTCATTTTCATACCTTGTTCAAGAATCTTTCGCGGAATTAAGTCCACCACTTGCACAGTGGCAGACAGAAAGTCAGGCACAAATGCAGGACGTCCCTCATCGTACAAGCTCTTAATATTGGACGCCCAAGTTGCACGATTGACGCTGATGCCTACGGCGCTAAGGCCAGCAAATTTTTCTACCTTCTCTAGCAAGGGCGAGTCAAGAGATATGGAATGAATAACAGCATCTTGCCTATCATGGCTGAGCGTCATGGCAACACAGTTCAAGCCCAATTCCTTCAATTCAGTCCCCAGAGTTTCGAGGACCTCATCGGCATCTGTCGTTGCCGCGATCTTGACACCTACATTGTTAAGGGCACTAAAGAGGGCATTGGAACGAGCTAATTCAGTAGCCTGTTTTTGTTCCGCCTCATACAAGCGGGCACTTTCGTAGACGCTGGACAACTGCGCCGCAAAAACCGAAAAGGCTGTGAGGTCATCTTCGTGGAGCGCTTCCCCCAAAATCGTCAGCGAGCCAATTACCTGGCCGTCAACGCACATGGGCAGGTACACCGCGGCCGTTTCTTCTGTCATGCCTAGCATGTGCAAACCACGTTTGACCATTTTTTCCGGCGCATGTGGGAAATAAGGTGTAATGGTGTCTGCAAATGAAGCCACAAATTGAGGTTCGTTATGGTCGTATAAGCGCAGTGTGCCTTCCGGCCACTTCTCGCGCGGCAACTCGTATTTCGAGGCGCTCAGGCCCGTGACCTTTTCAAGCTGCTTAATAAGTTTGGAATTGTAGGAGACATAACCTATATAGAAGGATTGCTTATCAGGTTTCAACAAAGAAAGCAGGCATTCCAAACGTAAATTTTGAAGTTCTTTTCCTAAATTCTCCAGAATGTCATCCGGGTCGTTGGTGGAAGAAACACTGGCAGCAACACTGCTAAGAGCATTGACCAAAGAGTTGGAACGCTCTAATTCAGCAGCTTGCTGCTGTTCAGCCTCGTACAATCTAGCGCTTTCAAAAACACTGGCCAACTGGGAAGCAAAGACGGTATAGGCAGAAGAATCTTCTTGCCGCAGGGATTCTCCCCAAATGGTGAGCGAACCGAAGGTCTGACCATCCATGCTCATAGGCAGGTAGAACGATGAGGTTTGCTCGGTGACACCAAGCAACTTTAATCCACTCTTGACCAACTTCTCAGGCAAATGAGGGAAATAAGGGGAAACAAAATCTGGGAATGAATCAATGAACTGGATCTCATTGTGTTCAAAAACGCGGATGGTAGGTTCGGGCCACACCTCACGCGGGATTTCATAGCCCTCAACTGTCACACCGGTGAGCTTTTTTACCTTCTTGAGCAGATTGGCATTGTAAGAAACATAATGAATATTGAGGGTCTGTCGATCGGATCGAATCAGGGTCACCAGGCTTTCAATACCCAGGGCCTGAAATTGTTTGCCGAGAATTTGGAGGATCTCTTCAGCGTTATTGGTAGAAGAAATGCTGGCAGCAACGCTGCTGAGGAGATTAACTAAGGAGTTAGAACGTTCCAGTTCAGCCGCTTGTTGCTGTTCAGCAGAATATAGACGAGCGGTCTTCAGGGTGCTGCCTACCTGGCTGGCAAAGACAGTAAAAGCAGGGAGATCTGATTGATGTAAAGCATCACCCCAAACAGAGAGGAAGCCCTCCGAGGAGCCTCCCAACTGCAAAGGAATATGTAACGCTGAAGTAGACGATGAGATACCTGCAAGCTCCAGGCCCTTCTCTATAATTCTTGAGTTGAAATCAGGCAGAACTGAACGCATCACATCCGCAAAGCTTTTAGTATAAACAGCATTGCCGTTTTCATAGGCCTGGCGAATGTCAGGCAGCCAATTACTTCTGGGGAGTTCAAGTTCTAAAATTGATGCGCCAGCAATTTTTTTGATGGCATCAATCACTTTTGAATCCATCGAAAGATAGCGAATGGCAGCCGTATCTTTCTTATGATCAATAAATGAGTACGAGAAGTAAAGATCAAGATCAGAAAGCTCATCACCCAGGGTGTCCAGAACAACGTCCAATTCATTGCTGGAAGCCACCTGGGCGGCCACACGCCCGAGAGCATTGACCAGAGTATTAGAGCGTTCTAACTCTTTGGCTTGTTTACGCTCTGTTTCGTACAACTGAGCGTTCGTTAGCGTGCTACTGACCTGGCTGGCAAACACGGTAAAAGCTGGTAAGTCTTCTTCCCGCAAAGTATCGCCCCACACCGAGAGCATTTGATCTGAAGCGTTGCCTAATTGCAATGGGATGTGCAATGCGGAAGTTGCAGGAGAAATGCCGACAAGCTGCAAGCCTCTTTCAATCACTGCTATATTCAAGTCTGGAAGTACTTTGAGAAGTTCCTCTGCATAGTTCTCAATAAAGAAGGGAAGACCTTGTTTGTAAGCTGCCAGCATATCTGTCGGCCAATCATGCAAAGGGAATTCAAGTTCAAATAACGAGAAACCCGCCATTTTATTGATAGCCTTCAAGACCTTGGAGTCGGCGGAGAGATGTTGTATGACTTCGGTTTCCCTTTCTTTATCAATTGTAGAATATGAGAAACTGATCCCTAATGACTCAAGCTCCTGACCCAAAGTATCTAAGACAACATCCAGTTGATTACCAGATGCCACCTGGGCAGCCACACGCCCGAGGGCGTTGACCAGGGCATTAGAGCGTTCTAACTCTTTGGCTTGCCTTTGTTCTGCTTCGTAGAGGCGGGCTTTCTCCAAGATGCTAGATACCTGCCCGGTAAAGACATTAAATGCAGGCAGGTCGGCTTCGCGGAGGTCATCTCCCCAGATGGTTAAAAAGCCTTGCGCCTCGGCACCTATTTGCATAGGCAAATAAGCACCTTTTGTCGCCTGGGAGATGCCAGCAAGTTTCAGCCCTTGCTCAACAATTCTGCCATCAAAATTTGAAAAAAGCGGGGCGATCAACTTTGCGTAATTGGGCAAGAAGATGGGACGTTCTTCTTCAGACGCTTCAATAGCTTCAGAGGTCCAACGCTCCTCAGGGATCTCAAAACCTGTGAGGGAGGCGCCGTCAAGTTTTTGGATAACCTTTAATAGTTTCGAGTCAATGGAGAGGTACTCAATAACCGCCACACCTGCGCTTTTATCCACAGAAGTGTAGGTGCAATGCATGCCAATAGTGTTCAGTTCGCGTCCCAAGGTTTTGAATACAAAGCCAGGGTCAGCGGTAGCGATCACCTCAGCAGACACACGGCTAAGAGTCATGACCAGTTCATTGGAGCGCTGCAGTTCATTGGCCTGGTGCTGCTCAGCCTCATACAGACGGGCATTCTCATAGGCAGCAGCTAACTGGCTGGTAAAGATCGAAAATGTGGACAGGTCCTCTTCAAGCAGATCTTGTCCCCAAATGTTGAGTATGCCAGTGATTTGATCACCGACACGGAAAGGCAAGAACAGACCGGGAACTTCGGCACTCAATCCAACTGATTTCAAACCACGCTGTAAAATAGCCTCCGGGACCACATGCACAAAGCCTGGGAAGATGGCTTCAGCAAAGCTTGGTGCGAACTGAGGCTGATTTTCCTCCTCAGTTTTGGCAGCAATTGGGGCCCATGTTGAGCGGGGGAGTTCAAATCCTTGGATATTCTGGCCTGTCAGACGCTCAATCTGGTTTAGAAGCTTGGAATTGATGGATAGGTACTCAATCGTTGCAACATCTCCATCAGACCGCAGGAGGGACACAGAACAATCGAGGTCAAGTAATTTCAATTCTGAGCCGAGAGTTTCCAGCACCCGGTCGGGATCTACTGTAGAAGAAATTTGGGCAGCCACCTGGGTCAGAGCATTGGTCAGGGCGTTGGCGCGAGCGAGGGCCACCGCCTGGAGTGCTAACTGCTTCTGTGTCTGCACGTTTTCCGTTACATCACGGATGACACCCATGATGGCTGCCTGTCCTTTGTATTCAATGGCCGATGAGTTGATCTCGACATTGATCTCGCGGCCATGGCGATCGAGATGAATGGTCTCGAAATGGAGTGTGACCCGTTTCTCAAGAATTCTAGCGATTTCAGCCTTTCCCCGTGAGACATCTTTGGTAACGATCTTCATACATTGGCCAATGAATTCATCTCTGGCATATCCGTACATTTCAAAGGCACGTTGGTTGGCATCCAGGATGGTTTCATCATCTGGCGTGATGATCACTATGGCGTCGTGAGCACCCTCAAAAACTGAGCGATAATCCTGTTCTTTCTTGCTAAGGGCTTCCTGTACCAGTTTGAGATAGGTGATATCAGTACCTACTCCCTGATACTCGAATGGTTTCCCATCTTCATCCAATATCAAGCGAGTTGTCCACAGGATCCAAACTTCGCGACCGTCAGGGAATGTCTGCCTGGCTTCGTTGGTAAAGACGGGTTTTTCGGGTGACAGTTGATCTCTGACGCTGAGTAGCGCGGCATAATTTTCTGGTGAGTGGAAACTTTCGTGTGTCTTACCGACGGCATCTACTGTGTTGATATCAAAGAATGTAGCATAAGCATCATTGACAAAGGTGATGACCCCGTCGAGATCATAACGATTGATCAGATCATCCTGGTCTTCCACCACGGCGCGATAGCGAGCTTCGCTGGCCTGAATAGCTTTTTCAGCTTTTTTGAGGTCAGTGATGTCCGTGCCCACGCCCTGAATTTCAATAGGATGCCCTTTGTCATCCAGGATGAGGCGGTTTGTCCATTGCATCCAATATACTCTGCCATCCGGGAATTCATGTTTGACATCATCCACAATGACGGGAAGCTCTGGCGTGAGCTCCCGGCACAGAGCTTTGATCTTATCAATACCCCGCTGGTGAAGGATAGCATCATGGGTTTTCCCAATAATATCCGCGGGTTCTCGTCCAAAGAAGCTGGCATAGGCTTCATTAACAAAAGTGATCTTGCCATCAGGCGTAAAACGGTTGATAAGGTCGACCTGATCTTGCACAACGGCACGGTAACGGGCCTCGCTATCCTGAATGGCTTTTTCCGCTTTTTTGAAGTCTGTAATATCTGTGCCCACGCCCTGAAATTCAACGGGGTTGCCATCATCATCAAAGATGAGGCGATCTGACCAGTGAATCCATACAACCCTGCCGTCCGGGAGATCGTGTTTGACCTCATCCACAAGAACAGGATTATCTGAGCTCAATTTACGCGATAGAGAGCGGATACTATCAACTGCATCCTGATCGAGAAATTCTGCATGAGTTTTACCGATCACGTCTGAAGGATCGAAACCGAAAAAGTCGGCGTAGGCTGCATTTACAAAGGTGATCGTGCCATCAAGGTTATAACGATTGATCAGATCTACCTGATCTTCCACAACGGCGCGGTAGCGCGCTTCACTCTCTCGCATAGCTTTTTCTGCAAGCTTGAGTTCAGTTATGTCTCGGCCAATGGATTGATATTCGATTGGGTTTCCTGCATCATCACAGATGAGTTTGCTAGACCAATACAACCAAATTTCTTGCCCATCGCGGACCGTTTGAACAGGGCCACGAAAGACGGCAGGGGCATCCTTAGATAAGCGCCTGAGGGAGTCTAAGACAACATTAAGATCTTCCCCTTGAAATAAAAAGTCATAGTTGTTACCAATCAACTCTTCGGGGCGTTTATTGTGAAATTCGGCGTACGCTTCGTTGACAAAGGTGAATGTGAAGTCAAGGTCACAACGGTTGATCAGATCTTCCTGGTCTTCGACTACAGCACGATAGCGCGCCTGGTTCTTAGCTAATTGAAGCTCAGCCTGGCGGCGCTCGGTGATATCTTCGCCCGAACTCAAAGCCCCGATAATCTCACCAGCATCATCCTTCAACACTGAATTGTGCCAGGCGATGATACGTTCTTCCCCACCACGCGCTATAACTGCATTTTCATAATATTCAAGCAGGTCAATCTCACCGGCTATGATCTGTTTAAAATTGTCACGGACTTGTTCACGCGCCTCAGCTGGTAAAAAAGCATCAAACCAGTTCTTGCCAACAATTTCTTCTTCCGGGAACCCTAAAATCTCACAACCTTTTTTATTGACCAGGGTGATATTGCCTGTCTGATCCAAAGCCAGGAATATGACTTCGGCTACCTGGAGGTAGGTTTGAGCCTTTTCTTTTTCACGTTGCAAAGCTATTTGGGCTTGTTTACGGCTGGTGATGTCACGCTGGATGGCGAGAAAACCGACGATCTCACCTTCTTCAACGATGGCATTCATGGTGGTTTCAATGTCAACCAGGCTGCCATCTTTGCGTTTATTGCAGAACTCGGCCTTGATGATCTCTTTGTTCAGCAATTGTGCCCAGAAATCCTTATATTCATCCTTAGTACGTTCACCGCCCTTGAGAATACTCGGCGTAGCCTTGCCGATGACCTCGTGTTCAGAGTATCCATACTGTGTGGTAAATTCCGGGTTGATATATGTAAAGATGCCTTCAGGGTCAGTCATAAATATGATCTCCCCCGAAGTTTGCACAGCTTTGCGCAATTTGGCTATTTCCTCTTCAGCGCGTTTGTGTGCAGTAATATCGCGGCCAATGGCCTGATAACCAGTGCGGTTGCCTTCCTCATCAAAAACCAAACGATCCGTCCAGCGGATGCGCAAAACCTCCCCTTCAGGGGTGATGTGATCATATTCAGATTCAATAGAAGGCGATTGCGCGGTGAGCTTCTCCCGCAGCTTCATCATCTTCTTGAGATTTTTCCCGGAAACGAAAGATGAGTGTTTCTTCCCTATAAAATCCTCAGGTCGTTTGTTGTAAAAGCGTGCATAAGCTTCATTGACGAAAGTAAGCGTGCCATCCAAATCATAGCGGTTGATCAACTCGGTTTGATCCTCAACCACAATGCGATAACGTTCTTCTGCTTCAATAAGGGCCAGTTCAGCTTCTTTGCGTTCCGTGATTTCGCGCACGGCAACAACGTCCACAGAATGGCCATCGCTCTCTTCCTGTTGCGGCAACAGCTCCAGATAGATGCGAGTGCCATCTTTCCGGCTAGCGATGACCTCATTGGTGATATCCAGTAGTTCCCGCAGGCTGCGAGCACTCTTTCCGCGAGCTTCCGGAGGCGAAAGATCTACCACGTTCATTCCAACCAATTCTTCTGGTATGTACCCCAACATGCTGGCAAGGGCATAATTGGCCTCGACAATAGTATCGTCATCAATGATACACATGCCTTCGTAAGAACTGGCCAACATTTTGCGGGCACGATCCTGGTACTCGCCCAGCTCTTCATGGCGCACGCGTTCAAGGCGGTCGCGATGGTAATTTGAAATGAGGATCATGACTGAACCAATTAACAAGAAGGTGATCGGTCCGGCTAATACCTCATAAAAAGTCACCTGGGGATTAATAAAGGGGAAGATGCCAGCCAACAACAAGGCAATGCCCACAAGAATCGCCGTTATGCGATGGTCAAGCATCAAACTGCTCAACAGGATCGGAAACAGAAGGAAACTCATCTCCCCTATGGCGGGATTGGTATCGAGCACATTGCCCAGGAAAATGCCAATGAAGGCCACGCCAACAGAGATAAGCGTAGCCAACTCAAAATGGCCCCGCTTGCTTAGGACATAGGTACCCAGCCAGATGAGTCCAGCCGGAAACATGACGATGAAATCATTGTCGGTAATGATATTGCCGGGGTAGGCTGAAGCAAGACCCCATATCATCATGACGGCCCCTAAAGGCAGCATGATAACGTAGAGGGTAGCTATAAAACGCGCCTTCTGGCGCGTCTCATGTCCATGAACCGAATCTAATGGCTCTGTTAAATTCATCCAGAATTGGACTAATTTATCCCGCATTTATAGCCTCTCCGATGCCTAACCGCGATGGATACGCGGCAGCAGTGTATAGACAATTGTACTGATTTTTAGTTTATTAATGCAAACAATATGCCAAGCTAACAAATTTGGAATCCCAGACTAAATTGTCTGAATTAGACATTTTTTGTGCAGGTATGCTTTTTCCCACCTAACTTTTGCATCCTTTACTTGCAATATTTGTCGAACCAGTCCACCATACGGTTGAGGCGATCAACACGGTGTAACGGCTCGCCAGAGCGTGAGAGTTCGTGGCCTTCACGCGGGTAGCGCACCAATTGCACCTCGCGATCCAGACGCTTGAGGGCCGTGTAGAGCTGTTCAGCTTCGGCGATGGGCACACGAAAATCCAGTTCAGAATGCAGGATCATCAGCGGCGTATGTATCTCACGGGCATAGGCCAGGGGAGAATATTTCCACATCATCTCTGGGTCGTCGATAGCCATGACGCCGAACTCGCCCTCGATCAAGCGCGGGATGTCGCTGGTGCCGTAAAAGGAAGTGAGGTAATAAACACCGCGTTGGGAAACGGCAGCGGCAAAGCGCTGGTCGTGGCCCAATATCCAGGTTGTCATAAAGCCACCATATGATCCACCCGTGACAGCCATACGATCCGTATCGATGTAGCCACGGTTCACAACTTCATCAACACCTGTAAGCACATCGTGCATATCGGCCTCACCCCAAGCATTCAGCGCCATCTTACGGAACGCTTCACCATAGCCATCGGAGCCGCGCGGGTTGCAATAAAAAACGACGTAGCCGCGCGCTGCATGCAATTGCCATTCAGGCCACATAGATGGGACGCTGGGGCCCCACATGGCATGTGGGCCACCGTGGATATTGACAGCCAGTGGCCATTTCTTTTTCAAGTCGAAGTCCGGGGGATGAAGGACCCAGCCCTGGATCTCCGTCCCGTCCGGCGCCGTATAACTGATCTCTTCAGTTTCTACAAAGTCGACCTCTGACAAAAACTCTCTGTTAAATTCGGTGATCTGCACAACATCCCAGCCTTCCAGGGTAGCAGCATAAAGCTCCGGAAGGCTTTCCGGCGTACAGAGAACACAGGCCATACGCCCATCAAGGGCCACATCGTTTTCAAGTATTTGTTGGCGGCCATCCAACAGGGTTTCGTAAGACCCCGACTCAATGTCAACACGCATGACAGGCGCATCGCCCCGGCTTTCGGCCACAAAATATAATGAGGCGCTATCTGCGGCCCAGGTGAACTGGGGAGTCATACCTGCTGCAACTATACTACGGTCCAACGCTAGGTTCAGGTCGCGGTAGCTGCTGCCATTCGGCTTCATCAGTGTAAGCCGCGGGATAGAACCGTATGGATGATCTTCCGGTGAAGTAATACAGGCAATCCATTGCCCATCTGGAGAGGGCGTGGGATGGGCACTGATATAGCCCTCTCGTTGGAAGACCTGTACATCGCCACTGTCAAGTATGACATTGACCAAGTCACTTTTGTCAAAACGATCGTGCGTGGGACGGCGTGTGCGATTGCTCCAGATGGAAGCGCCATCGGGCGACCAGGCCGGACGGCCATAGTCTGCGTCGCCATCTGTGAGGCGACGCGGTTTACTTTCTTTATTATCTACGTCAACGATGTAAATATGTTTATAACGGTCACCCAGAAAGGCAGTACCGGCCCGGAAGGGCAAGCCGTCGTAAACGCGCGGGTCAATGCGTTTGGCTTCATCATGCTCTTTTTGCAGTTTGCGCTGTTCGATCTCAAGCTCAGTTTGGGGTGGAGGCGGCGGGAAATCACCCTGACCTTCGGCCTCGCGTTCCTGTGCATTCAACGCTGAGAGGTAAGCAATGCTTGCGCCATCCGGTGACCAGGCCGGATTAGTAGCACCATGCGGTGCACGCGTCAGTTGCTGGGCTTCGCCCCCATGCACCGGTATGAGGAAGATCTGCGGTTTATCCCCCCGTGTTGAGACAAAGGCCAACTGCTTACCATCCGGAGAAAAGAGTGGGTGTGTGTCCTGGTGGGTGCCACTGGTAAATTGGCGGGGGCCATCCCAATCACTGGACCACATCCAGATGCTGCGACGATAAAGATTCTTGACGGCATCCATCTCAACGCGTACAAAAGCCAGTAAGTCGCCTTCCGGGCTCCAGCGAGGTTCTTCTACAGTCACGATCTTTAATAAATCTTCTGCAGTAATACGGCGTTTTGTCGTCATATTTTCCTCAAAAAGATAATCGCGTGCTTATTCGTTGTACTATTCATCGAATTTGCATAATGCAACACAAGTATACCTGTGAAAGAATGCACACTTATTCACAATGTAAAACACTTTCTGACAATTTTGCAAGGTATTGATTCGATAGAAATTACTCTCTTGTGCTAGACTTTTGTCTAGGAGCTCAGTACTATGGCGCGTGTCGTCCTCATCACTCAAGCAAACCCTGAAGACACGGCCACTTTTCGCAATATTTTCGAAGAGTGGGGGGACGCGGTTGTCACTGCTGAAAACCTGGATGATCTGGGGAACAAGTTACGTACCTTTACGCCTGAATTGATCGTGCTGGACATCGCCTTTTTTGGCAAAGATTGGGCCAAACGCCTACCAACTGTCCGCAACCGCCTGCCCAACACCGATATCCTCTTCACCCATAGCACACCGGATACTATCCCGGAAGTATTGCTGGAAGAATATAAGCGCTGGGGAATCCTCACTGGGCCTTTCACGCGCTACGGCGTGCGCATGGCTCTGCAGGAAGGCTATACCCAGATCAAGGGAGAGAAAGCTGAACGACCCAATATTCGTTTCCCGCTGCGGCTCAAACTGACCTGGCCATATTTTCTGCTGGCATTGGTCATCACAATGGTGACCGCCTTTCTGGTCACACAGGTTGTTTTTGATTCCATCGAGGAACGGTTTACCAACCAATTGATCGAGGCTGGCAAACTTTCCTCCGAGTGGATGGTGACAGAAGAAACGCGCCTCCTGGAAAGCCTGCGTCTGGTAGCAAATACCCAGGGATTGGCTGAGGCCATGCAGGCCAACGACGCGGAGACACTACGGGAATTATCCCTGCCTTTGGCCGTGAACAACCAACTCGACAGCCTTGAATTGCTGACCACACAGGGCTTAAGCGTATTAGCCCTACGGCATCGTGAGGGCGGCGGCCTGGAAGAATATGAAGCTGTGCGGGGCGAGAGTGTGTATGCCTCCTGGGATTTCGTGCAAGCCGTGATGGCGCAAAGCGATGACGGCATCGGTGACAAATATGCAGGGCTGGCCCAGGCCGATTGGGGCGACTATTTTTACATCAGCGGCCCAGTCTATGCTGAGGACGGCGCACTGGCAGGCATCATATTAGTAGGCACACGTCTGGAGAACCTGGTGCAAGGTATGCGGGCAGCCACTTTTGCACAAACCACTATTTATGACATGAACGGCCAGCCATTGGCTTCCACCTTTTTGGAGAGCCGGGACATTGGGCCGGAGCAGTACGTGCAAGCCCTGAGTGAACAGGATAGCAATAGCCTGGTCAACAATGTGATCATTTCGGGCATCGAGTATTCCGAGATGCTGGGACCGTTAGAAGTGCGCCAGGACGCTGACCTGGGCGTTTTGGGTGTAGCCATCCCACAGAACTTCCTGATCAATACCAGCTTATTGACCCGCGCCCAGATCATGGGCGTGTTACTTGCGGCCCTGTTGTTGATCGTGTTGATCGGTTATTTCCTGGCCAGTCGCATCTCCGCCCCCCTAAGGCAATTGATGCGGGCTTCCAATGAAGTAGCCCGTGGCAATTTACGGGTTGAGCTGGAACAGAGCGGCAGTGATGAAGTCACGGCCCTGACCTACTATTTCAACCGAATGGTCGATAGCCTGCGACACTCCAATCTGGAGATCCTGGAAGCTTACGAAAGCAGCCTGGAAGGCTGGTCGCGGGCCTTGACCCTGCGCGACCACAAAACAGACGAACATAGCCGCCGCGTGCTGGATCTGACCATGCGCATGGCTCGCGCCCTGAACCTGAACGAACAGGAATTAATGGAAATCCGGCGTGGGGCTTTACTACACGATATCGGTAAAATGGCTATCCCTGACAGGATCCTTCTCAAGCCGGGGGCCTTGACGGCCGAAGAGCGCCAGATGATAGAGAAGCACCCCCAATACGCTTACGAAATGCTGCGCCAGATCCCCTTCCTGCAAAAGGCCACAGAGATCCCTTACGCCCACCATGAGAAGTGGGACGGCACTGGTTATCCGCGCGGACTCAAGGGGGAGAATATTCCCTTGTCAGCGCGCATCTTCGCGATTGCCGATGTATTCGATGCGCTCAGTTCCGACCGCCCCTATCGCAGGGCCTGGCCGGAGACCAAAGTGCTGACTTACATCCAACGTCACCGTGGGACACACTTCGATCCCAAGCTGGTGGACCTCTTCTTACAATTGAACGGCAGCTTATTCCAGGAACTTTTGGAACAAGCCGACCGCGAGACTCGCAAGAAATTCCTATCGCAGGCGATGGGGAATGAACACTAAGCCATCCTTCCCGGGGGATTTCGCACGGCAATGGATCACGATGGGGGTCTCATTATTCATTGTGATCTTACTGGGCTTTTTTCTGTTCCGTGCTCAGGCGCAGGCGCGTTTCCTGGATAATACAGACCAACTGGCAGTCAATTTACACTCAACGGCGGAAGCCGATTACAGCGCCTCCCTACGTCCCAACTCGCTTGCGGCAGTTGGTTTGGAAATCATCGCTGACATCCTGCGCGATGAAGAGCCTGACTCCCCAGATACAGCCCCACGGCTGACACAAATCGCCAATGTGTTGCTGACGCCGGTAGCTTCCGTAACAGGGGCCAGTGGTGAGGTCGTAATCCCAAGCGATACGCCCAGACCCAGCAACACACCTGGTCCTACCCCCACTGGGCCAACCCCGACAGCACGCCTCTCCCCCACGATCACACTGAGCCCTACATTTGGCCCGAGCCCCACTCCCACAAACAGCGCCACACCAGGACCATCTCCAACCGCTACGAAAAGCCCCACACCTGGGCCGTCGCCCACAGCCACAAAATCGGCCACGCCCGGCCCTTCATCCACAGCTACGCGCACGCCAACCGTCACGCAAACAGCCACTATAGGCCCCAGCAGCACGCCAACGGTGACACAAACGCAAACTGCTACCGCCAGTCACACTCCAACCAACACACTCTTGCCACCGACGGCAACCAACACAAGTCTCCCACCTACAGCTACCAATACTAATTTGCCACCTACGGCGACGAACACGGTAGACGTATGTGGCAGCATTTCGCTTTCCGGATTTTCGGCCTACGCTAATAAAGCGGATTGGCAGATCAACAATGGCTCAACCGGCGACATTGAGATTGACGAGATCTTCTTTCAATGGCCAGGCACAAATGGCAACCTGCGTTTTGTGCGGCTGGATAGCGCTAACATCTGGCAGGGTACTGGTACCCCCACTTCTATTACTATAAATTCAGGATGGCAGGGGGCCTCGCGTGTAATTGGAGCTGGCGGCGCAAGAGTCTTACAATTCCAATTCGCAAGCGGCAGTGCAGGGACAGGTTACACAGTCAGGGTTACCTTTGACAATGGCTGTCAGGTTCAGCAAAACAACTAATCTTATTTAAATTTCCAAATGAAATCACAAGAGTCTGAATTCCTCAGACTTTTTTTCAGTGAATCGCTCGCTGGCCGATGGCGTGGAAATGATGCACCCCATCCTCCACTTCTACCTGCCCTAATCCCGCTTGCACCATAATCGCTGAAAGGGCCTGGGGCTCAGGGAGCAAGTCCTGCGCAATGGCCCCCCCGATCTTTTGGTGGAGAGCATTGACTGTTTGTCTGCTCTGGTCATGCAATATGAGCAGGGGACTACCAGGCAACAGACGGATAGCCATCGACTGCAGTGTGGCAAGGGGATCATTGAAGTGCGGGAAAGCATTGTGACAGATAATAAGGTCGAATGACGAATCCCTAGTAGGGCTGTTACTAAAAGGCAGATAAGCAGCATCTGCCTGGATCAAATTAGCATGTGGGAATTTGATGCGGGCATGTTGGAGCATAGCATGGGCGAAGTCAATGGACAGAACCGAGGCGATGGGGGTCAAAGCCCGGATGGAGGGAATTAACGAGCCGGTACCCGTGCCGATCTCCAGGATGCGCGAGGTACTGTCAAATAAATGGGCATAAGAACTGAGCAGGGCATTGAGGTCCTGCTGTCGTTCAGGGGCCTGCATGCCATCCCATTCCTGGGCAATGGCTTCAAAATGAGCACGTTTGTCTAATACAGATCCAGTCAAAGGAATCCTAGGTCTTCATCTTATCGCAGAGCACGCGCAGGTAATGCCAGTTGTACATACCGTAGCTGTGGCCGTCCTCCCACTCGATGTTGATGGCATAGTTGCCCACGGCACTGACATCGCGCAGTTTGGTGGCCGTGCTAACCATGAGGGGAATGATAAGAACATCATCGTCCGGCTCGGCCTTCATGTTCTCGTGTCCACCGCGGCATTGTGCACAGGGGCAGGCATTACGTAGCAGGTCGAAGGTATAGGTGCAGCTCTCACCGTCGTTCCAGTCAATCGTCAGTGTAGCGGCTTCACGATCCGCTGCGATGTTGGTGGGCAGTAATTCGGGGGAGGCGTTACGGTCACTCATAGAATAGTCCTAAGGATTTGAAACGAGCACAATAAATATTATGTCTAAGTTGAACAGGTAGTCTACTACTATCTGCCTAATTTACGGATTTTCTACAAATTCCAGAAAGGCGTCAGCAGCCCAGCCAGAGCGGTTTTCGTCAATGGGTGTCACCAGCAGCCACCAGATGAAACCATCAGCTTCAACCGGGCCATCGCGCACCTCAAAGATCTCTGAGTCCAAACCGAGGAACAGTATCTCGGAATTAAGGCCCGCGCTGGAGCGGATGTTAAGCCCATCCCCAGAAGTGCCGGCAATCTGCACGTAGCTGCCCAGCGTGAAACCACCCGGCCCAAAGACAAGCGGTGCATCGGTGGGCGTGGCAGTGAGGAAGGGCGTGGGAGTGGAAACCCGCGGGGTGGGCGTGGGCGGTGGAATAACCGTCAGTATGGCCGTAGGCTGCTCAACGACGGGCGAAGGCGGCGGTGTGGTTAGCCAAAAAGCCAGCGCCAGGAGTAGGAACATGAAAACGGCGATACCCAGCGCTCCCAGGGCCACGACAGGGCGCATCAGTATACGTAAATAGGCGCGCAGCATAGCAGCCATCAGGCCACCTGCCTTTGAGTCTCAGGCGGATGTGTGAACAAGGCTTCCGGGGCTGTAGGCGGTACAAGCACTGAAAGGACCCGATGTTGCAGGTCTATGTTCACCTGCCCTTCGCTTCCCATGGGTTCACCGTCCAGTTGGAGGTAAATAGGTTGTTCGGAACGCATACGCAGTTTGCGGAAACTCAGCTTCTGAACATCTCCAGATTTAACGTGCTGTCCAACCAAAACGTTGAACACATGCTGGATGCTCTGCCACATGGTGTCGCCAGAGAATAACCAGATGTCCATTTCTCCGTCGTCCAGGCAGGCATGCGGGGAGATCTTGGTGAAGCCGCCGCCATATTTGCGAATATTGCTGGCCAGCACGATCAGGAAGTGGCCTTCAACGTGAGCGTCATCGGCTTCCACGCTCAGGTTGACGCCTTCCCAAAGGGATACTTGTTGCAGGGTAGCGGCGGCATAATGGGCTTCGGGCAGGTAACGTCTGTTGGGGCGGCCGATCTCAATCTCGTGGACCACCATGGCGTCCAGGCCCGCCCCAACCCACAGTAGAAAAGGCTCGCCATTGCACATACCGACATCCATACGCTGTACACGCGCGCTGGCAAGCAAGCTGGCGCTTTTTTCCAGGGCCAGGGGGGTGATCCAGGTCTGGCTAGGCAAGCCGATCTCCTGGGCAAAGACATTGGCTGTACCCCCGGGAAGTACACCCAGAGCCGTGTCGGAGCCCATCAAACCCTCTACAGCACGCCGGATGGTGCCATCCCCACCCACGACAAAGAGAGCTTCATGTCCGTACTCGACCGCCTGTCGCGCCAGTTCCGTGACCTCATTGGCATCCTTGGGCTGGCACATCTCAATATCCCATCCCCCTTTTTCCAAACGCGCCGCGGCGCGCTCAACCAGATAACGCCACTGGAAGCGGCCGGAAATGGGGTTAAAGAGCATAAAGGCTTTTGACATGATGACGGCTTGATTCTAACGGGGAAGGCAGAAAAAAGAAACAGTTAGACAATTCAGGTGCCTTACTCGACATCCACGATTCTAATCCCCGCTAGCGATACGTGCACCTTTCCATTACAATCTACATATCATGACGCAAGAACAGCCCGCACTGCCCCGCCTCAACGACCGCTACCAGTTACAGGAGGTCATCGGGCGCGGCGGCATGGCCGAGGTCTTCAAGGGCCGCGACCTGATGCTGGAACGTGACGTGGCGATCAAGGTGCTGCGACGCGACTACTCCAGTGACCCGGCCTTTCGCGAACGTTTCCGCCAGGAGGCCAAAGCAGCCGCCAACCTGACCCACCCCAACATTGTCACAGTACACGATTTTGGCTTCGATGAAGACCAGCTCTTTATCGTTATGGAATACGTGCCAGGTAAAGACCTGTTCAGTATGATCAACGACCTGGGGCGCTTCAAGCTGGGTACGGGTGTGGAGTTGATGGTGCAAGCCAGCGCAGGCATCGGCTATGCGCATCGCGCCGGATTGGTGCACTGCGACGTCAAACCGCACAACTTCATCGTCACGCCCGACAAGCGCCTCAAAGTCACCGACTTTGGCATCGCGCGTGCCCTGGCTTCGATCAATCCCAACGAGCAGGAAGAGGTGGTGTGGGGTTCACCACAATACTTCTCACCGGAACAGGCCGGGGGTAACGCCCCGTCCCCATCCTCAGACGTGTACTCGCTGGGGGTGGTCATGTATCACATGTTCACCGGGCAACTGCCCTTTAACGCCGACAAGCCCGAGGAGTTAGCACGTCTGCACCGGCGTGCCAAACCTATCGCACCGGCAGAGATCAACCCTTTCATTCCGGATACGCTCAACGAGATCATCCTGAAGGTGCTGGCCAAAGAGCCTTCTGCACGCTACCGTACTGCCGACCAATTAGGTCGTGTATTGCTAACCTTCTCCAAAGAAGAGAGCCAGGCCGTGCAGGCCCAGCCCAATAATGGACCGGCAGCACCTGTTCAAGCACCGCCGCCCATATCGCGCCCCATCTCACAACCTGTACCAGAATCCGGCCCACAAGCTGTGACCTATACACCTGAGGAACCTGTCGCGGTGAGACCAGGCATCGATTGGCTGGCCGTTGGTTTGGGCTTGTTAGCAACGCTAATGGTGGGAGGGCTAATCCCCTTCTGGATGTGGGTGTATTTTGTGTTCAACCCGCCGATCAGACCGTAGGATATTCACCACAGAGGCAGGGTGACACAAGAAAGTCAATCACGAATGACACAAATAGCCCGAATGGAAGCAATTTTAGGATTTATTAATGCTCCCTGACTACACTGTTGAAACCGCTGGACGTTATAAGATCGCTCCCTCCATCCTCAGCGCCGACTTCTCCAAACTGGGCGAGCAGATCGCTGAGGCAGAAGCCAACGGAGCGGACTGGATCCACATTGACGTAATGGACGGCCTATTCGTGCCCAACATCACCATGGGCCAATTCGTGGTGGAGACCGTTAATCGAATTACGGACTTGCCACTGGATGTACACCTGATGATCGAGAAGCCGGAACGCTACCTGGAGTCTTTCAGGGATGCAGGGGCCGACATCATCACCGTGCATCTTGAAGCCAGCCTGCACATCCACCGCACGCTGCAAGCGATCCGCGAGCTAGGCTGCAAGGCTGGCGTGGCCCTCAACCCCGGTACGCCGGGACAGGCGCTTGAACAAGTTTTACATCTGGCCGACGTGGTTTTGCCCATGACCGTCAACCCGGGCTATTCCGGGCAGACTTTCATCTCAGAAATGCTACCCAAGATACGCCTCATGCGCGAGATGCTAAACACCATAAACCCCGAAGCCTATATTGAGGTGGATGGCGGCATCAATGCCGAGACCCTACCTCTGGTGCGAGATGCCGGGGCGGAGGTCTTTGTGGCTGCCAGTGCCATTTTTAAGCATGAGGACGGAATAGCGAAGGGGATGGGGGCGTTGAAAGCGAACTTGTTGGCTTCTGAATAGCGAATTGGATCAACTCGAATTTTCCACTTGAAAAGCCACCCAGGCACGTAAAGCTACAAAAACGGGGGCCAGCAGCAAAATGACGGCAACCAACAAAAGGGGAACAGCTTCCAAACTGGTCAGCCCCAACAATGCGATCAGCACTGCCGAAACCAGCATGGCGATGCTCCCTGATGGCCGGACGTGTTGGTCTGCATCAGATAATTGAATGGTGCGCGCCAACAGCAAAATGCCCAACACTGCGATAACCGCGCCAGCTACGAACAACCAGCGCAGCCCAACGGGCACATGTTCCCCTGCGTGCTCGACGAGGCTCAAGACAGAAGCTCCTACGATAGTGATGCCGATGGTGGTGGGCAAATGTAGGTAATACCAAGCTCCCCGCGATAACATATCCAGGTGAGGCAAGCGATGGGAAATGAAGTCAAAATATAGCCACCACAAAGCAATGGCGATCAGCGTACCCAACAAAGCTGTGATGCCTATCTCCAGGGTCAAGTCATGGTGTTCCGTCACGCCGCCTACCACTCCTATGATGACCTCCCCTAGCACAATGATGCTGAACAGGCCAAAACGCTCAACCAACGAAGGGCCAACTGGGCCACTGATCTCCATTTGCTCCTGCGCTTCAGCGTTAAATCTACCAAACACATTGGTAGCCATCGGCAGCAACAATGAGATCACCAGGGCTACACCCCACATGTAAAAACGTAGTGGAGGTGCTACAAAAGCGGAGCCAGCAAACAGCAGAGTGTTCAGCAAAAAGGCCGCGGAATAAGGCCTTGAAAGCACAGCGTGATGAGGATCATGGACTCCGGTGCGCCACCACATATAGGTCAGGATCAACTGGAAAGCGGCATAAGACAAGGCGAAGCCGACAGAACTATCCCCCATGGCATCGTGAGCAAAGACAGCCATCGCCACCACCGTGAACATCTGCAAGAAAGTAAGGACGCGTGTGCGGACGTCATTATTACCATGAATGTCGTGATAGACCGTGCCGTTCAGCCAGGCCCACCACACGATTACGAACAGGAAAACAAAGCGGCCCAGTTCGACCCAGCCAATATGGGAGGCCAATGCATGTGACAACTCGGCGATAATCGCCACGTAGACCAGATCGTAGAACAGCTCCAGGAAAGTGACCTGGCGATGTTCCAGGCGGTGCCCCGCTTGTCGCGGGGGCTGCCACCAGATGCGGATGTTTTGCAACAATGGACTCATACACGCTTCTCCTAATTAAATTGCTTATACTGAACCTGGGTCAGGTCCTCAGAAACCCGCCACAAGCGTTGGGCCAATTCGGGGTCCTTGGCAGCGGAAATACTGTCCACTTTTACGGGATAGCCGCGCATTTCCATCATGCCAGCCGGACCGTAATAATCATTGGGTTCTGCATCAGGGTCAATGGCAGCCCGCAAGGTAGGCAAGGCGCCCATAGGTGGACTTTGGCCGAACACGCGGCTAAGGGCCAGCACAAAGCCTCTTTGCAAACCGGTCACCGTCCAGCCAGGGTGTGCTGAGGTAGCCATTACATTGGCCCCGATCTCGCGCAAGCGGCGGTTCAGCTCTAAAGTAAAGAGTAAGTTAGCTAACTTGCTCTGCGAATAAGCGCCTCCAGGGCTGTAACCCTGCTCCGCATTAAGGTTGTCAAAGTTGATGGTCCCCCTGCTGTGCGCGCTGCTGCTAACATTGATTATGCGCGCCTCAGGGGTCTTCACCATCGTTTCCAGCAAATGGCCCGTGAGGGCAAAGTGCCCCAGGTGGTTGGCCCCGAACTGCACTTCAAAGCCGTCGGTGGTTTTTGTCAGCGGCGGGATCATAATGCCAGCGTTGTTGATCAGCCAGTCAAGGCGGTCGTACCTGGCATTGAAATCATCTGCGAATTTGCGCACCGAGGCCAGGTCGGCTAAGTCGAGGTGGATGATGTCCAGGTTTGCGTCACTTACTGCTTGCCGAATTTGATCAGCAGCAACGTTGGCCTTATCCAGGTTGCGGCAGGCCATCACTACAGTGGCGTCTTTTTCGGCCATGGCTTTAGCCGTCTCATAACCAATGCCGCTGTTCGCGCCGGTAACGATGGCAACTCTACCTGTGAGGTCGGGGATATTGTTTGTGGTCCAATTGTCAGTCATTTCTAATAACTCCATTTGTAATATGTGGGTAATAAGGGCATAAGTATGCCCAATTCACTAGGTTTGTAATCTATCAATTGCCGTTGAGGCCAACCAACTCCAGGCTGCGGTGATAGAGCTTTTCGGCGAGTTCAACATCACGAGCATGCGGATTTGGCGAAGTCATGGGCCAGCCCCCAGAACGGTTTTCTCTATCGGAATAGAGGAGACTGTTCTGGCTGTAGTATGCACCATTGTGTGATGGCGCGTCATCATCCAACAAGCAGTGGAGGCTTGTCTGGGCCCCCTCGAACCAGGACATCAGACCAAGCATGCCACCAAAGGGTCGCAGCAAAACGTTTTGTACAAACCTGGCGCCTGCACTCCGCACTAAATTCGAGCGTATCCAGCCCGGATGCAGCGAAAAAGCTGAAACACCTGAGCCTTCCAGACGACGGGCGAGATCGAAGGCATGTAGGACATTGGCTAACTTTGACTGAGCATAAGCCGCACCGGGACTGTATTCTCGTTTGTCGTAGTGCAGGTCATCCAGATCTATCTCGGCATTGGTCCCACGCATACCAGCATGTGCCACGCTTGATACACACACGATACGGGATGGAGCGCTGGCCTTTAAAGTGTCCAGCAGGAGCTCTGTGAGCAGGAAATGACCGAGGTGATTGATGCCGATTTGAGTTTCAAAACCGTCCTCGGTCCTTCCTTCCGGGGTCATCATCACGCCAGCATTGTTGACGAGGCCATCCAGGCGGTCATATTTTGATAGGAAAGCTTCGGCAAAGCGCCTCACCGAAGCCAGGCTGGCCAAGTCCAATTCCATGACCTCAACCGAGCCGCTTATGTCCCCCAAGTCGGCAAAGGCTTCCTTGCTGGCAGCAACACGACGGCACGCAGCGATCACATGGGCCCCCTGTCGAGCCAGTTGTTCAGTGGTGGCGAAACCGGAACCAGAGTTAGCTCCCGTCACGATATAGAAGTGACCACTAAGGTCTTTTTCAAATAAGCTCGGGTCGCACATAAGTGTTTTTGGCATAACAAACTCCTTGTTGTTTCTAAGTAAATTAGCCCATCAAAAGAATGAATGTTCATTCCTGTCGTGGCAAAAAAATAGCTTCTTCAAGTACCTTTAACTGCATCCCAACTGATCTGGACGGCTTCTTCCAGCAATTCATCGGTCATTTTCAGCTTGCCGCTGAGTTGTCTTTTGGCAAAGGCCAGAACAACATCATAGATATAAACGCTGGTCATTTCCATGGGCAGCTCGCGGAATGATCCATCCGCTACCCCTACCGCAAACATATTTGCAAATGGTGCATACATTTCTTCTACAGCCGCTAAAACGTCTCCGCTTTGGAAAGGCGAATTGTGGTGCTGCTCCACAAAGCGCATCTCGTCTTCATGTGTGACGTAGTAGTGGAAAAAATTTCTCCAGACCTTACGGAACTGCTCTTCAGTGGTATCACCCGGTTCGATCCTAGCCATTGCATGTTGCAGCATTTCGCGCTTCAAGTCCAAGAACAATTCGTTGATCAGGGTTTCTTTGTTGTCAAAGTAGCGGTATATGGTGCCAGCAGCAACGCCGGCTTCTTCGGCGATCAGCGACATAGGTGTGTTGTGAAAACCGCGCTCGGAGAGCAATTGCAGAGTGGTCTGCAATATAACGGTGCGCTTGTCGGTGACTTTATCTTGTTCGATGCTGGTGGTCATGTTTACTCTTTATTGCATCCACAATGAATGAACGCTCATTCATTATATGGCTTTCACGAGTTTTGTCAAGGCATTCCCAATTTGCCTTAATAAGAATGCTCAAATACTCCCATCAGAATACCTAAGTTACTTCGCACTTTTGGCTCACGAAATGCTTTATGAATTGTGGTCAAGTCCCATTGACTGTAAGATCCCCGGGGCAAGTAACTGGCTGAAACGATAAGCCATCTGCTCGGGTGTTTCACGCAAACCGGTTTGAAGCCAGCAGCGAATGGCACCCAACAAAGCGCCAGACAAAGTGCTGGCGATCAACTCTGGCGGCACTGTCATGCGGGGAGCAAGTTCGCGCAGCGGTTCATGTTTCAAGAAAGACTGTTGGGCCATGTAGTCCCCAATTTTCCAAGATAAAGTCTCATTCCCCTGTTCCGCGAGAATACTTGTATAGAATAATTGGTACTCGCTCACATGCATAAAGACAGGGTAACTAAGGGGCTTGTTATCCATTAGCAAGGTGTAGGGGTCAACATCCGAGGTCGCTTCCACGACTTCTTCGAATTTGGTCATCAAACTTGCCCACAGCAGCTCATCCTTATTTGGGTGATGGGCATAAAAGGTTTTGCGAGCGACTCCCGCGCAGGTCACGATATCCTCAATTGTGATGGCCTGGAAAGGCTTCTGATGAATCAAATCCAACATAGCGTCGATCAATAGTTGCTCTGTACGTAGATAACGTCTATCCATAAAAAATATACACTTTGTCTACTAAGTAACTCTTCTGGTTGATTGGGGGAGCATTGTAATCTATGCTGCAGGAAACTTATTCCCGCTGAACTGGAGAATTAATAGTCATGATAAATACGTCCCATCAGAACACTAAATCGATCCCATCAGAAAAGCAGGATTACTGGCGGAAATACCATTCAGAGGCTGCCCTGGAGTGGGGTGACGCGCTGCGCAAGGAATATGAAATCGTGTCCACCGGGGTCAAGATCCACATCGATGCTTATGAGCGGCCTGAGCCTGACGCCCCCGTGATCCAATTTAATCATGGTGCTGGTGGATACTCACGGCTATTTCTCCCCTTGGCACTGGCCCTATATGACAAAGGCTACACCAGTATATTTCCCGATCAGCGGGGCCAGGGACTTTCCGAGGGATCTCGCGGCGATTTTACAATTGGACAGTTCGCAGAAAACATCGTGGATGTGGCCACGTGGGCAAGTCGCAAGTATGCTGGAAACCTGTTTATGGCAGGGGGCAGCCTGGGCGGGGCCTTGACCTATTACGCTGCAGTAGCCGGGGCCCCTGTAAGCGCCATCATCTGCCACAACCTGTATAATTTTGGGGATCCCCGTGACAGCCTGGCGATGTCAAGATTGTCATTCCTCAACTACCTCCCGGGCGTACCGGCACTTTTATTCAATGTGATTCAAAGGATTGCACAGGTGCTACCGCGGTTAAAAATCCCTTTTCTTTTGCTTGGTAGATTCGAAAAAATGGTGGATGCGCGTGCAAAGGGATTCTACCCATTATGGAGAAAAGACCCCTACTCCATCAGAACCGTGAGCCTGAGATATATTGCAAGCACTTTCTCCACACCACCCGCAATCCCTTTCCCCAAAAGCCCGTTACCCGTGCTGGTGATCAACCAGAGCCGCGACCTGATGGTCGCTCCGGCAGTGACCAAACGCAACTACGAACTACTGGCAAATCCCAAACAATACGTAGAAATCGACTACGGGCATTGGGCAATGGGAGGCACATTTGAGGAAGAATGGTCCAAAATCGCAGATGACTTTCTCTCCCAATACCGCAAATGAACCATAGAATGACTGGACGCAATTATCATCAACTCAAGATGAAAATCCTGCCCTGGCTTAAAAGAAAATAGCGGCCTGAGCCGCCATTTTAATATTTCGGGAAATAAACTATTTATTACGAAACTTCAACAGTTTTAGGAGTTTTGACCTGTGTACGCATGCAGCGTGTGCACAACAGTTTCTGCGTTTTGCGGCCACCTTCATACACGGCGACCTTCTGGAGATTGGCCTTGAATTTGCGCTTTGTGGCCTTATTGGACCAGGGCCGACTTTGTCCAAATGTTGTGGCCTTGCCACATTCCGTACACTTTGCCATAACTATATCCTCAAAAAAACTGAGCTTGCCCAGTGCAAGCCGAGCGAGTTTACCATAGTTGATAGGCTTTATCAAGCACCAGCAGGTGCTTCTACTATCTGTGGCTGCCTCGTCCGATACCAGACCATCACCAGGCTAGCAAAGAACAACAGAAACCCTCCGGGGACGATTACAAGATAAATGGCATATTGCGGCCAGGGGGTGAGGTTGAGGAAAGTGACGAGGGCAAAAGAGAGTAATGTAGAAGGGATGATCAGCAGGATACTCAGATAATTGAGCAAAGAGGCGGTGCCTGTAAAGGTGGCAATGTAGCTGGGTTCATCATAGTTGTGGCGTTTATGGCTACGCAAGCCGAGATACGCGACCAATAAAAGGACGGGGAGGACGACGATGGCAAAGGGATAGGTGATCACAGCAAGTGCATAAAAGAACAACAAGATAACAATCAAAAGGCCTAACTCGATTTTGTGGGGCTTAAAAGGCGTGGGGGTCAGTCGATTTTGCAACCAGTAACTCAACACCAAGGGCAGCACAGAAGCTAAGGCAAGTATGGACATGCTGGCGAGAGTGAACGGCTCAACATTCGGCAGTATTTCAAAACCCCAAAAAGGCATCCAGGCACCCCAGAATATCCCCAGGCCTGAAGCCAGCAACATGACCAGGAAAGGATAACGCGACAACAAAGCACGGCGCATGGCATACCAGCCAATGCCCACCGAGATGAGAGCATGCCAGGACAGGCCAGTATCGGAGATACTGATAGGCAGATTTTCATAGGTGGTGTAGACGATGACACCCTCGACCAGCCAGCCATAGACAGCCCCAGCAAGGAACAACGACCAGACAGAATTGACGCGGAAATAGGTCACAAGCATCAAGAAGGCATAGACCACAATGGAATAATAGAGCCAGACCTCTATGAATGCACCGGGTGAGGTTACCCCCCAAAAGAACAATTCCGAGAAGAAAACGAGCGTAAAGCCGGTGGCCAAGGCGAACAACCAACGCCTGAAGAGATTGAGCATAGACATCTCCTGATGCTTCGTGATACTAATTGATACCCTTGAGAGGTTGGCTTTGTTGCAGGCTGGCTATATAGAGAAGCAAATCTGCAAGGAAAGTGTTAAATAAGATAATTAAAAGAAATTGTAAGAAGATGGGCAGTTCTTGATAGAATAGAGTCTTATATACTCAATCCGTTGTACAAACAACAACTGAGGACACAATGAGCGATACAAACAATCCATATGGCAGCGTCAACGTCTCACCCAAAGCCATCGCCACGATCGCTTATCATGCTGCCATTGAATCTTATGGTGTAGTGGGGTTGGCCTCCAAGAACCTGGTCAACGGCCTCACCCACATGATCGTGCGTGACCCGGCCCACGGCATTGAGGTTGATTTTAAAGAAGATGAGATCAACATCGATCTGTACATCGTGGTGCAATACGGCACACGCATCAAATCCGTAGCATCGAGCGTAGCCAACACGGTGCGCTACAACGTAGAAAAATCACTGGGCTTGCCGCTCAACGAGATCAACGTACACGTGCAGGGATTGCGCTTTAATGAGGAAGAGAATTAGCGCGACCTGTTGCCCGGCAAGCAGCAGCTGAGGAGAGAAGATGAGCGATACCCTGGAACTTCGTCGCGGCACAACACGCCGCCAGGTGTTCTCGCAGCACCCCATAGATGGACAGGCCGTTAAACGACTGGTATATGCCGGTATGGCCTGGCTGAAAACCAATCAGGCCGTGGTCAACGCCCTGAACGTTTTCCCCGTACCCGATGGTGACACCGGCACAAATATGCTGCTGACTATGCAGTCGGCGATCAATGAGATCGAGGACTCTGGCGAGACGCATATGGGCAAAATGCTGGGGGCGGTGGCACAAGGGGCTTTGATGGGGGCACGCGGTAATTCCGGGGTGATCCTTTCACAATTATGGCGCGGTTTCGCGCGCGCCATCGAAGATGAAGCCGAGCTGACAGCGGAAGGGGTAGCCAAAGGTTTCGCAGGAGCCTCCGAAACGGCCTACAAAGGCGTGGTGCGCCCCGTGGAAGGCACCATCCTGACGGTGTCTAAAGACCTGGCGGTAGCAGCCGAAGCAGCATTAAAAGATTCAGATGACCCGGTGAAGATCCTGGAAGCGGCAGTAGAAGGAGCAGCTGCATCAGTGGAACACACGCCCGAACTGCTGCCGATCCTCAAGGAAGCCGGGGTAGTAGACTCCGGTGGAAAAGGTTTGTTCTTCATTTTAGAGGGCATGGTGCGTTGGATCAACGGCATCCCGCTAGATGAGGCCGAGGTCGCAGTACAACCGCTCTCAATGGTCAACCTGGACCATGCTATGGAAGAGGTGGAAGAAGGCCAGGATTGGGAACTGGTGATCGACTTTCAGCCTAATAACCCCTTTGACCTGCAAGCCTATTACGATCAACTTGAAACCATGGGCACTTCAATCCAGGTAGGCGAGGGTGACGGTATGTACCGCATGCACATCCATGTACCTGAAGATGCCAAGTACCAGCCCTGGGAATATACCGAGACAGTTGGAACGATCACCAATATCGCCGTAGAAAACCTGATGGCACAAATGGAAGAGATCGGCGACCAGGCCAAAGGCGGCCCACAGTTGGCAGCCGTGGAGTCAAACCAGATCGCGGCCGTGGCCATCTCGCCGGGCTCCGGCATCTCTAACGTGTTCGCCAGCCTAGGGGTGGCAGCCCTGGTGGAAGGCGGACAGACGATGAACCCCAGCACACAGGACATCTTGGCAGCATTCGAGAACCTGCCCGCCAGCAAAGTGGTGATTCTGCCCAACAACAAGAACATCATCATGGCGGCGCAGGCTGCAGCGGATTTGACCGTTAAGGAAGTAGAGGTGATCAAGTCGCGCACGGTTCCGCAGGGGCTGGCGGCCATGCTGCGCCTCAACCCAAATGGTGATTTTGAGAGCGTGGTGGCAGACATGCAAACGGCCCTGGATGAAGTAGAAACCGGTGAAGTGACCACGGCCACGCGAAATGTCGAAATCGACGGCGTGCAGGTCAAAGAAGGACAGATCATCGCACTTCATAATGGCAAACTGGTGTTAGCACACCCCGACCTCAAACATGCCTGCTTGGAACTACTGAATGCCATGGGCATGGATGATTTTGAATTAATCACGCTGTTCTACGGCGAAACGGTGAACAAAAACCAGGCCGTGATGATTGCCGACCAGATCCGGATGGCATACCCTGAGCATGAGGTCGAGATCCAGCCTGGTGGGCAACCGCACTACCAGTTCATTTTTTCAGTTGAGTAGCGCGTATTAGTATAATTTTTGGAGGGAGCATTGTGCAAGAAACGATACGACAGAAGAGGTCTCTAATATTTTGTCGTATCGGAGCTTCCCTTATCTCTATCTTTTTTATTATTTCTACAGTTTTCGCCTGGCTAAATGAACTGAGTATCCTTATTGTATTGTCCCTAATTATGGCTCTATTTACATCTGGGCTGTTTGTTTACTATTTGAGGATGAAGCCAGAAGATATAAAACTATCTTCTAGCCAAATTTACGAAGAACATGAGTTACTACAACTTGAGCCATACCATCCCAAGACAGATTCAAAAAACATAGAATTCAAAAGGCATATCTGGTATTACATTAGCACAATCATCATAATACTTATCCTAGTTTTTGTTGATGTGCTTTTCTTTATGGTGGGTCTTCTACCTGGACTCGTATTATTACCCCTACCTATTTTGGGACTCTATGCTATCTTTTTTAGTCCAAGCCATTTAAGTACAACCAAAAATCACATTCAAATCGGATATCTCTTGTACAGCAAAGAGCTCCATAGAGATCAAGTAAAGCAAATCCTTCTCATTCATGGCGCAAGGCAAAGTGTTGGTTCAGACCGAGTTGTTATTCAGTTAATGAATGATAAGAACCTGATATTTAGTAGATTCAATGTATCACCCCCTCAATTGTATAAATACCTGGAAAGCTGGTGGAAGGAAACTGATCAAAACTAAAACATAGGTACAATTTGTACCCTTACTAATTACGCATTACTATTTAAATCTAATCAAGGCAAAATAACGCTCCTCTAGAGAAAGTTCGCGTACATCATGACATCCGTTTGTATCCTGACCGACAGCACGGCACAATTCCCCACCCCCATTTTTGAGGGGCGTGAGGCCGTTAACATGATGGCCTTGCACCTGGAGGTCAACGGCTCGCGCTATGAGAATGGGGACGGTTTAAAGACAAGCGACCTGCCCAAGACGGCGGTCAATGGTGCAACCTTGAAGGTGGAAGCCCCCAGCACAGACGAATTTGAAGCACGCTTCCAGCAACTGGGGCAGGTGTATGATGCCATCGTGGCCGTGCTGCATGCTGGCTCGTTGACCAAAACGGTGGAACATGCACAGGAAGCGGCCAAACGGCTAGAGGGCCAGGTGGACGTGATCGTGATCGACTCCGGCACGACAGCTCTGGGTCTGGGCATCCTCGTACAGGAAGCGTCTGCCATGGCCCTGAAAGGCGAGGATGCGGGTGAGATCGAGTTGTTGGTGCGCTCACTGATCCCGCGGGTGTACAGTGTGTTCGCCATTCCCGGCCTGTCGTACATGCAGCAAGCGGGCTATCTCAACCATTCTCAGGCTTTGCTGGGTGAATACCTCAAGGTGCTGCCTGTGTATGTGCTGGATCAGGGCCAATTAACGCCCACGCAAAAAGCGCGTAACTACCGCCAACTGGTGGATGTGATGCACGAGTTCCTGTGGGAGTTCCCCAACCTGGAACACATCGGCATCTTGCAGGGCGCGCCGCCTTTTGAAACCGAGACACGCGCTTTACGCGAACGCATTGCGGAGGATTTCCCGGATACACCCATCAGCGAGCATATCATCAGCGCCCCGCTGGCAACCTTGATCGGGCCGCATAGTTTGGGGTTGTTCGTGAAGCAGCTGGGGGAGATCGTTTAGTAGTTAGGTAGTTGGGAAGTTACATAGTTCAACATCCAATGTCCATTGTCTTGGATATCAATCAAGGACAATGGACATCAGACATACAGTTCACTGATTTTCGATATTCATCCAAATAACGTTGAATTCCCTTCCCTGATAAAATAGTCCTCCATGAAGCCCTCAATTGAAAAATTACGCAAATTCTTCCGGTTGGAAGCTGACCGAGACTACGATAACCGCGCCGTGATGGGCGGACTGGAAAGCATGCTGCAAGCCTGGGAGGCCGAAGCACGCGTGGACGAACTGCCTGATGGATTGGTGCAGGCAGTGGTGGCACGCTTACGCGATTATGGGCGTCTGTCGCCCGACTCACGCAAAGAAGCGCTGCACGGCATCTGGGCGCGGGTGCGCCGTGAAACCGGAGCAGAGGCAGTTGAAGTTCCTGGAGAGAAAAAGCAGGAGCAAAAGCCACGGAACGAAGGCAAGCGAAGAGGCGAGAAACGAGATCCGAAATCCGAAAAACGGGCCACCCCCACCTCAGAAGAGAAAAAGGCTGAGACCAAACAAGAGCAGCAGGGGAAACAGCCAGAGCAAAAGCCAGGCCAGCAGGCCGGAGAAAAACAGGGTGCGCCTCCTTCAACGGAAAAGAAAAAGGGGCAGGCAAAACCACAGCGGCAGCAACAGCCGGCTCAACCTCAACAAAAGCCAAAAGCTGAACCTAAACCCAAATTGACCAGGGAATCTCCAGTCAAAAAGCAAGCCGCGCCACAGGAAAAGCCGAAACCAAAACCAGCAAAACGCAAACGACGCCCATTACCCGAAGGCCCGACGGCAGCACTGGAAGCATCCGTGACCGTGCTGGATGGCGTGGGGCCTGCAAATGCCGGGAAGCTGGAGAAGTTAAGTATCCGGGCTTTGGGCGACATGTTGTATCACTTCCCGCGGCGCTATGACGACTATACGCAATTAAGTTTGATCCAGGATCTGTTCTACGGCGAAGAAGTCACCGTGATCGGCACGGTGCAAAGCGCCAGTGTGCGTCCCACACGTGGCGGCAAGATGAAGATCACGGAAGTGATCGTGAGCGACAACAGCGGCGCGCTGCGCTGCACCTGGTTCAACCAGCCCTGGCTGACCAACACGCTCAAAGAAGGCGTACAGGTGGTGCTGTCCGGGAAGGTGGAGCAATACCTGGGACGGCTGGTGATGAACAGCCCCGAGTGGGAACTGCTGGAAGCCGAACAACTGCACACCAACCGCATCGTGCCTGTGTACCCGCTGACCAGCGGCATCACACAGAAATGGCTGCGCGGCCAGATGAACAAGGTGGTGGGGTATTGGGCCAAACGTGTGCAAGACCCATTGCCCGAATGGTTGCGCGACTCTGCCGAACTGTATGATCTCTCTGAGGCATTATTGCAAGCCCACTTCCCCGACTCCTGGGATGAATTACACGGGGCGCAACACCGTCTGGCCTTTGACGAAGTCTTCCTGCTGCAACTGGGCGTGCTGCGCCAGAAACGCAATTGGGTGCAACGAACCGGGCGCGCCTTTTTAACTACGGATGAATGGCTGACTGCACAACTCGGCCGCCTACCTTTTGAATTGACCAGCGCACAGCAGCGCTCAGTGGCAGACGTACGTTTGGATTTGTCCTCAGGACAGCCTATGAACCGTCTGATCCAGGGTGACGTAGGTTCTGGCAAAACCGTGGTGGCAGCCTTAGGCATCGCCATGGTGGCGCAAGAGGGCGCACAGTCGGCCCTAATGGCCCCGACGAGTATCCTGGCAGAACAGCATTACCAAGGCATGCTGACCACCCTTGCTGGCGAAGGGGGCCAGTTGCAGGAGAGCGAGATCCGCCTGATGGTGGGCGCCACACCTGAAAGTGAAAAAGATGAGATCCGCGGTGGACTGGCTAACGGCAGCATCAAGCTTGTGATCGGTACACACGCCCTCATTGAAGACCCGGTTCTGTTCAAAGAATTGGAACTAATCATCATCGACGAGCAGCATCGTTTTGGCGTAAAGCAGCGCGCTGCCTTACGCGACAAAGGCAGCAATCCACATTTACTGGTAATGACCGCCACCCCCATCCCGCGGTCGTTGGCTCTGACTGTATACGGCGACCTGGACCTGTCAGTAATGGATGAAATGCCACCCGGACGCGAGCCAGTGGCCACTCATTTGATCTACCCGCGTGAACGTGAACGCGTGTATTCACTGATCCGCAAGCAGGTCGAGGAGGGGCGGCAGGCGTTCATCATTTACCCGTTGGTAGAGGAAAGTGAAAAGAGCGAAGCCAAAGCCGCGGTGGAAGAACATGAACGCCTACAAAAAGAAGTATTGCCCAACCTCAAGCTGGGGCTGTTGCACGGGCGCATGAAAGCCGATGAAAAAGATGCCGTCATGGAAACATTCCGGGATAAAGAAACCGACGTGTTGGTCTCGACCTCAGTGGTAGAAGTGGGCGTGGACGTGCCCAATGCAACCGTGATGGTGATCGAAGGGGCAGACCGCTTTGGTCTGGCGCAACTCCACCAGTTCCGCGGACGAGTAGGACGTGGGGGTGGCACCTCCTACTGCATTCTCATCCCGGATACACAAAACGGCGTAGAGAACGAACGTCTCAAGGTGATGACGGAGACCAACGACGGCTTTGTGTTGGCCGAGCGCGATCTGGAGCAGCGCGGCCCCGGTGAATTCCTGGGGACTGCGCAATCAGGCTTCTCCGGCCTGAAGATGGCCAGCCTGACGGATGTGAAGCTGATCGAGAAGGCGCGCAAACACGCCCAGGATTTCATGGAGCGTGACCCTGAACTGAGCCAGCCAGAACACGAATTGCTGGCAAAAACATTGAAGTTCTTCTGGGGTGATGGCCGAGGAGATGTAAGTTAATGATCAAAGCCGTTTTCCCCGCAACTTTCGACCCTATCCACAACGGTCACATTGATATTGCTCTGAGAGCCTGCAAACTGTTTGATGAATTAGTGGTGGCGGTATACGACCGCCCGCTTAAAAAACTGTTGCTTTCGCCGGAAGTGCGACTGGAATTGGTGCAGCAAAGTTTTGAGGGCATCGAGAAGATCACCGTGGTGGGTTACAGTGGGTTGACCGTCGATTTCGCCCAGGAGATCGGCGCACAGGTAGTGGTACGCGGCCTGCGGGTGTTCTCGGATTTTGAGTACGAGTTCCGTATGGCGCTGGCCAACCAACAGTTAGCACCCAATGTCGAAACCATCTCCCTGATCACCAGCAAAGAACACACCTTCTTATCTTCAACCACTGTGCGCGAAATCTCTTCATTGGAGGGGGATGTTAGCAGCATGGTTCCGGCACATGTAGAAGAAGCGCTCAAACTGGAATTTTCCAAGCGGGTGGATGGGAAGTCTGAGTTTGGCACGAACGCGCTGAGGGACTAAGGAAAGCAACCACAGATAAATGCAGATATACACAGATTATTTGGTTGCGGAAACAGATACTCTGTTAGTTTTTGGGTCGCTCCAAAATGAGGTTGCTGACGAGTTGACGGTTAAACCCTTTTCGTATAAGCTTAGGTCTAAATCTTGCAACTGGGATGGTAAGACTGCCATCGCAGTAAACTGATTTAATATGGATATATTACATCTGGTCGACCGTTTAGAAGAGTTGTTCAACGAAAGCCGCCCCATTCCCTTTACAAATAATGTGGTGGTGGATGAAGACCGCATGCTGGATCTGATCGACCAGATGCGCGTAGCTATCCCCGAACAGGTCAAAGAAGCGCAAAAGTTAATCTCCGAACGTGACCGCACCCTAGCGCAGGCCAAAGAAGAAGCCCAGCGCACGATCAAAATGGCGCGCGAAAAGAGCGAAGGCCTGATCGAGCGCGACTCACTTGTGGAATCCGCACATACACGTGCAGATGAGATCAAAGAACAGGCCACACTAGAAGCCGAAGCGATGAAGCGCGAGGCCGATGAATACATACTGCAAACGCTGACCAACATGGAAATTGAAATGGAAGGTGTGCTAAGCCAGGTACGCAACGGCATCCGCGCCCTGCAGCACCAATACGGCTTCGTAGACGCCCCCGAAGCCACCCCCATGAACAGTGACGGGCCCTTGCCTGGCGGGGATTAGAAATCTGGTAATTAGTAAATAGTAATTTTGAGACCGCCAAGCTTAGGCTGGGCGGTTTGTTTTTTTAAGGAGTGCTCATTTAGCATTCGGGCGAGAAACTACAAAAAACCTATTATATAATTAGCTGTATGCATCAATTAACACGCCAAATGAGGGTAAGGAATTAATTGACCAAAGGATCCTTAGCTCTTCGCGTTCCTTTTTATTTGGTAACCATTACCTTAGCATGTTTAGTGAGCACAAGCTGTCGCGCTCGCAGCACAAACACTCCCACAGTTTCTAACACTGCAACAATTCCATCTACTGCAACAGATCTTCCCCCAGGCACTGCAACTCCTTCTGCTACCTCCACAATAACCCCCACGGCTACTCCAGACGTTACACTGCCCGTCTCAGAAATTCTGGATGGAGCGAAGATCAATTGCCCCACCCCAATGTCTTTGATGCTACATACAGCTTACGGTCCTGAACGCATGGAAGAACTGGCGCAGGAGATCATAGACAATCGGCTGCAAACATTGACCTACACCGATTTGTTGACATACTTACTTGAAGGAGAATGTCCTCCAGAAAACACGATCATCGTCTCGCTGGACGATCTGGGCACTAACTGGCTGCGTCCAGACTTCCGGCACATGATCCAGGTGTTCGTTGAACACGATTTAAAGATGGTTGTAGCTGTGGTAACTCAAGGCCCTCAGAATACAGTCATTTGGGATTATTTACGCGAAATCGACGCCGAAGGCATTGAAATTGCCAGCCATACAGTTAACCATTTTCAGTTATCCGCTTTAAATGACACTGCCATTGAAGACCAATTGCATCTTTCACACGACATTATCTGCGCCAATATGGAGAAATGCCCTGAAACTATCATCTTGCCATTTGGGGATGGAGGAGATGACCCACGCGTATTTTCTGCTGGCGAGGGTTATTACATCTTTGTGATCGGTATTCAAGGCGGTTTGGAGTTTGGTGGTGAAACACCTTTCTTTTTAGGGCGTATCCCACCTCATAATGACGATCAAGCTTTAACTATCGTATTACTACAAAATACCTTTGGACCCTAATTCCCCAGGGTCCAGCCTACTACAAAAAGCTGACCGTTCCACTCGTAAATCTCAACAAGCTGGTTGAACTGCATATAGTCCTGGCTAAACCCGTCGGGTTGTTCTGGTTCAAGGAACTGGGGCCAGTCTGTAGCTGCAAGAATTTCTAGTTGCCCATCCTCGTCGTAGTCTCGTAAGTGCGCCCCAAACAGATCAGAACGGCGGACACAACCAACGATATTGGCTACCTGGTCAGCAAAGCTGCCATCCCAAGTGTAGACCTGGATGCGTTTGTGAAAACAGCCCTTTTCTGCCACTAAGTCCAGCCACATACTCGATTGGTCACCCGAAATGGTTTCCATGACCAACTCAGGCTTGTTATCTCCAACCACATTGCGCCACTCAATTGTAGTGAACTCATCTTTGCATCCAAAGGGCAAGCTAGCTGGTTCACCATCCACAAAAACCTGGCAACGGTCGTTGCGGTACGTTTGAGAAGTTTCATCTAACTCGAAACGGACGAGCGCCAGGGTACCGTCTGGCCCGGTAGCCTGATGGGTTGCATCACGTTCGATCAATTGCAGGGGTTCCAGAATTTCATCTTCGAGAAAGACGTACGCTTGTCCATCCCAAATGTAACGGCGCAGCAGGTCAACATCAACGTAAAGTTTTTCACCAGTATCTAACCCCAGGACTGCGGCGTTTTGTTCAGGATGCAGTTGGGGTTCATTGGGTGGGCCAGTATAAGGCCAGAAGAGCGAAAGGCCAAAGTACAGTCGCTCAAGAATCAAATCACCGACATCATTGCGATAGACATAATCGGAGGAGTTGTAATAAAACATGCCGGTGGAGGTAGGAGCATCTCCATAGGCCGCAAACCAATCCTGCCAAATCACGCGACAGGAATCTTGCTCACAAAAAGTGATCTGGCGCGTCCAATCAATGGCCGAGTAGTCATCCTCGCCGCGCGTCACCCACACATCACTGACAATTTCCGGCACGCGATCACCCGTATAATCTTTTAGATAGGTGTGACGTCCATCAGCTTCAAAGCGACCTTCCGGCCAGTAACCTGTCTCTTGTGGGGAGTCATATTGCTGACCATCCCAAATAAGGATAAAAATCGGTTCCTGATCACTGATAGCAATCAGGTCCTCTTCCCCATCCCCAGATACATCGGCGAACAAGATTGTCTCAATCGAAGAAAACGGGCCGCTGTTTTGATCTGTGAGATAATCAGCCAGGGCATTCTCATCCGGGTGACGTTGAGTCAATTCAAAGGGCTGGGCAATTTCAGAAGGCTCTGTTGTTTCCAAGGTTTCAGTTATTACAGGGATTGGGGATGACGATTCATCTACTGCCTGAGGGCCTTGAGAATCTTCCGAAAGCGATTCAGTGGCTAAATCGGGGGAAGGGCTTTCCTGCGCATTAGAACGAAAACAAGCGGATACAAAAAACAATGAAAGCGCCAATACAGCCAGTTTTAGTATCCGCACGTAGGAAATCATAATCTGATTATAACCATTTGATGGTTCACGATAAATAGGCAATATCCACTGCAAATCCTTTCAAATCCAACATTCACAAAACCCTTGACAAACCTGTGCAAAACATGTACAATCTTGACATCTTAGAAGGACAAAGGTTAACAGAAGCATGGCATTTTATCTGGCTTTCAAAGAAGTGTGGCGCAATAAAGGTCGTTTTTTGACCTTCAGCATGGTGATTGCGCTCATCACAGTACTGGTATTGTTCATCGCCGCGCTGGCTACGGGCCTGGCCAACGCCAATAAACAATACATAGACAATCTGGATGCAGATCTGCTGGTTTACCAGGAGAACGTAGACATCCAGTTGACCTCCAGCCGCATCGGGGAATCAAGGCTGAATGACATTCGCCGCCTGAACGGTGTCGCCGACCTGGGCCTGATCGGCTTTGCCAGCGGCACGATCGTTTTCACGGATGGCCGCGAAGAACTGGACATCTCCCTAATCGGTGTGCAACCGGGCAAACCTGGCGAACCTGCGATATTGGCCGGGCAGGGTCTACGCAGTGTACGTGCAGATGAAATCGTACTCCCGCAGGAAGATGCCCAACGTGCCGGTATCAAGGTAGGCGACCAAGTGACCATCAAGACCATCCAGGGCACGGAAGAAGAGTTCTTTGATCTGCTGGTGGTGGGTCTCAGTACCCCGCAGCAATATTTCTTCCAGCCGGGCGGCGTGTTGCCGCTAGAAACCTGGGACGAAATTCGTCCACAGGCTCCGGGTAGTGGCACCGATCAGGTAATCGGCAATATCATCGCCGTCAAGCTTGAAGACCCTGCCCTGCTGGAGTTGATGAGCTCACGCATTGAACAATACGTGAACGACGTTGAAGCGGCTGACAAGCCGACTGCCATTCTGGCCCTGCCTGGCTACAGTGCCCAGCAAAGCACTTTGAGCACACAACAGTTCTTCACATTCTTTATCGGTGTACTCGTAGTAGGTGGTTTCTTCCAGATCCAAACCCTGCAAAAGGTTGGGCAGATCGGCATGTTGAAAGCGATCGGTACCCCCAACCGCATAGTAGCATCTGCCAGTCTTTTGCAGATCATCTTTGTGACAGCCTTCGGCGTCTTCATTGGCGGCGCAGGCACCTTACTTCTTGCGCTAAGCATGCCCGCCGGGATCCCCATTGTATTTAGTGGTGCAGCTGTGATCGCCTCGATTGCAGCCTTATTGTTGATCGGCCCGATGGGTGGGCTTGTAGCTATTCGCCTGGCATTGCGCGTGGAACCCCTCAACGCTATAGGACTATAAAAATGAACAACGCACTTGAAACCATCAAAGTACGCAAAGAATATGGGGACGTAGAAGTCGAGGTAGTGGCTGTCGATGACGTTTCCATCCAGATCCAACCAGGCGAATTCGTGGGGCTGGTAGGCCCCAGCGGTTCCGGCAAGACCTCGATGTTAGCCATGCTGGCAGGACTGTTGTCACCCACCAGTGGCGGCATACGCATTGACGGACAGGCCGTAGAGGGCATGAGCGACAAGGAACTGACCCGCTTTCGCCGCCAGAAGATCGGCTTTACTTTCCAGGCCAACAACCTGATTCCTTACCTGACCGCCCTGGAAAATGTGGAAATGATGCTGCGCCTCAACGGCACCCTCGACAAAAAAGGCAAAGCGCGCGCCAAGACTTTATTGGACCGGCTGGGTCTCAGTGACCGCTTGAGCAACCTGCCGAGCCAGCTTTCAGGTGGCCAACAACAGCGTGTGGCCATCGCCCGGGCTTTGATCCACGATCCCAGCCTGGTGCTGGCCGACGAACCGACTGCCAGCCTCGACACCGAACGCGCTTATCAGGTGGTGGAAACTTTTGCCAACCTGATCCACGAGCAGAAACGCGCCGGCATCATGGTGACACACGATCTGCGCATGACCAAATACGTGGACCGTGTGATCAAAATGGTAGACGGCCAAGTTGTGGAAGAGTTGAATGATTCCAAAAGCATCGCTGCGCTGGCGGCGGGTACGGACCGAGAGCAGACAAAGACCAATGGAAAAGCAGAAGCAAAAACTACAAAGATGGATTTCTCCGCACAGCAGTTGAATTACGCGGCTGCCGGCGGCGACTAAACTCAAATATTATCTACCTCTTTTGAACTCCTTTGATGGCCCACTGGAGTAAAGCAGCAGCCAAGGTCTTGCCATGCACCTTGGCTGTTGTGATTTAAACTGAGATGTTGTTTTCGGGGATCATTTGGCTGGCAGCGAAAGCGCAAAATCGGTGCCACGCTGTACCCATTTCTCCAGGTCTTCTTCCTCTTCCAGTCCGCCCCCATCCACATATATCATGCCGCGCATGGGTTTGCCAGTGAAGTCCATGGGGCGGGCATTGGGCTGGTCGAGGGCTTCATCGTAGGCATCGGGGCCGACGCGCACCATTAGGTCTTCCTTGACAACACCGCAGGCCATGTTGCCGTGCACCATAAAGGCCACCCCACCAAACATCTTCTTTTCTACCAGGCCATCCTGATCTACCAAGGTATCACGAATGCGCTGGGCCAAGCCTTCATCATAGGCCATGCTGCTCCTCCTTCAAACCAGATGGAACCATTATACATGAACACATGTTCTAATTCAAGTGCCCAGCCTAATTCTCGTTAACCAATCTAGCATCCTATCCGGCAGCAGTCGGGCAGCCAGGCTGAGCCCCCATGAGTCCAACCCAACGGGATAGCGGGTGCGCGGGCGGCGGGCAGAGAGGGCGTG
>JABFGG010000016.1 GCA_013112575.1 Chloroflexota bacterium
GTAGTGCTCCAACTGCGACTCGAAGGGCTGGTAGCTGCGGGGGTCGTACAGGTCCGCCACGGAAGTGGGGGTGTTGCCGTTCAGCTGCTGTGGATCTGCTGCTGCGCCATTCGAACTGCCGTTGGATGGGGCCGCGCCATTCTGTGTTGCTTCGGCGGCGCCGTTCTGCGGGGCGATGCCGCGGGCGCGCAGGTCCTGGGCGATCTCCTGGATCTTGTCGTATAGTCTGTTGCTCACTTCCGGGGGCAGTTGCGGGTCGGTCATTCTGGGGGTCCTTACAAATAATGTAAATATACATGATTATAATAAAAATACATAAATACGTCAAGTAGTAATTACTTATTTCTTTTTTATAATATAATGTGTATATGCGAGCAGCAGCCTACACACGGGTCTCGACCGACGAGCAGCGCGAGAACTACAGCATCCCCACACAACTGGAGGACATCAAGGCCTTTGCTGATAAGCACAACTGGGCACTGGTGGGGGATAAGTATTTCAGTTTGGAGACGGGCAAAGAGGTGGGGAAGGACTCGGAGAATGCCATCCCGGCCTTTGTGGATGATCATTCCTCCCTGGAAATATCGCGCCCGGACCTGGACCGTGCCATCCAGTACCTGGAGACCACGGGCTTCGATATACTGCTGGTGCATGCCCTCGATCGCCTGGCGCGTGACCCCTACATCCGGGAAACGCTCGAGCGCGAGATCAGGAGCAGGGGCGCCAGGGTGCAGTTCGTACTGGGCAACTATGAGGAGTCGCCGGAAGGGGAGGTCCGCAAGGACCTGGATGCCACCTTTGCCAAATGGGAGAACCTCAAACGCGTGGAGCGCATGAACCGCGGCAAGCGCGGCAAGGCCCAGTCCGGTCTGTTCGTGCAGGGCCGCGCCCCCTACGCCTATCGCATGAACCCGCTGGCCTTTGGCGGCCTGGAGGTCATCCCCGAACAGGCGGACGTGGTGCGGCGGATGTTCGACTGGTATACCGAAGAGGACCTGTCCATCGCCGGTATCGTGAAGCGATTGGAAGAGCAGGGCATCCCCTCACCGCTGGGCAAGCCGCGCTGGGGCACAAGTACGGTCTCCAGGCTGCTAAGCAACACGGCCTATATCGGCCGCGTGTATTACAACAAGAGCAAGTCCATAAGCAAGAACGAGCGCCTGCCGCGCCCCAGGGAAGAATGGATCGAGATCGAGATCACCCCGCTGGTCTCTAACCCCGTCTTCCAGAAAGCACGGCTCCGGCTGGAACAGAACAAACAGAGAAGACGCCGGCAGCCGCGGCGCTTCTATATGCTCTCCGGCCTGATCGTGTGTGATGATTGTGGCAAACCCTTCCTGGCCCAGACCGTCCCGGCCGGTGTCAACCGCCAGAAGGTCGATGCCCAGCACTACCGGCACCGCAAGAGCTCCGGGCACTGCTACAACCGCATGATCTCCGCCAGGAAACTGGAGCCCCTGGTCTGGGCCACGCTGGTGAGCTGGATTAGCGATAAGGACAATATCCGGCACCAGCTTGAGAGCCGCGCCGAAGTGGCCAAAGAGCTGGCTGAAGAGTTGGATGGCAAGATCGAGGCGCTCCAGGGCAGACTGGCGCGGTTGGAAAAGAAACGCGACACCCTGGTCGATCGTTACCTGGACCCGGATTTCCCCCTCAGCAAAGAGGAGTTCGTCTCACACAAGGAGCGGCTGGACGGCGATATCCTGGAACTGGTGGGGCAGATGGAGGAGCTGGATGAACAGCGGCAGGCCACGTACAGCCCGCAAGACTATGCCTATATCGAGCGGCTGCTGAGCGACCTGGCGACCGTGGCCGAACATCCTGAGGAGGTCAGTCCGCAGGACCGCAAGGAGGTGCTACAGATCTTGAACGCGGTGGTGAGGGTCCCCAGGGAAGGGGAGCCTTTTTTGCATATGGCTTTTTATTCCAACAATGGTTATCTTAGGGAGGCCGTTGGCGGTATCGACTTCAACTTCAACGACCACACCCTCAAGGCCAATGACAGCACAGGAATGAACAACGGCAAGCATCAGGTATTTTCTTATCCCAACAGAATTACCAGGTATTGTAACGCGTAAAGAGGGTGGGCAGATTGTGGAGAATGACCAGAGCGAGCAAGATTAGCGTAACCGGAAAGGCTTTTGGCCAGCGGGCTTTGAAACGCATGAGAGCTTCCCCGGCCAGGATGGCCATCACGGGTAACATTTGCAACATGTAACTGGCTTTGATGGTGGAAGGAGTCTGGTGAGTATAACGGACGAGGAACCACAGAAAGCCACCTGCTGTACAGAGAATGATGAAAGCAAAGAGTGCATATGCCTGGCTGGTGGTATTTGGCTGATCCTGACGCCAGACAGCCCAGATACTTTTGAGGCTGATGGCTACTCCGGCCAGGAAAAAACCGGTGGGCAATAGGGCAAGGAGATTGACGCGGCCCAAATAAGCGGCGATGTCATAACGGTTAGTGCGCCATGTGTAATCGGCCGGATCGTAGTTTGCCGGGTCTTGGGGCAGGTCGTTGATCCAGGGACCATCCACGAACAAGAGGGAGTCTGTCTCGCGACCAAAGACCGTGAAGTAGGCCCAGTAATCACCCCAAACCTCCGAATAGATCACGGGGATGATCTGCCCGCTGAAGGAACGGCGGATGGGGTCGGTGAAGATTTCATCCAGGCCGAGCCCAAAATAGAATTCCAACGATTGGTTATCGATAGCAAGCTCTTCAGCGGGATCACGGTTGAAGGCCAGGGCCGTGCCAAAACGGTCTATGAGTTGGAGGTAATACCAGCCGCCGACCAGAAAAGCGATGATGGTCATGGCTCCCAACGAAGTGAATAGGAAGCGCCAGTTGATATGTCGTTTAGCGGTGAGCAGCAAAGCAAACATCCCAATGCCGGGAAACAGTAGAAAAGCCCATTGGCGGGTGAGGATGGCGATGCCCATCATCACGCCCAGAAGGATGACATTGTGCCACTGTCTTTCTTTGAGTATGAAGATTTTTATGCAGAGGTAAGCGGCCAGGACAGCCAGGGCACCCAGCAATGGCTCAGCGCGCACGTAGGCGAAGGTCTTGTAATACACGGGCAGGATACCGAGGAAGCCGAGCGAAGCCAGCTTGAGATGATTGTTTTCGGGTTTGATGAGATCAACCAGCTTGAGCAGATAAAAGGTCAGGATGAGGGAATAGGCTCCATTGAGCAATTGGGTCAGTTTGGCGGCGACACCGAGTGGGAACTGGCCAATGGTGTAAGTGAAGTTGTAAAAGAGGAAGTTGGGGGCCCAGGCATCACCCGGTGGTGTGCGCCAAGCGCGCGGCAAGTTCTCCTGCCAGAAGGCTTGCAGGGCGGCAGAAGCCACAAAGGGCAATGGGGGTGAAAAGAACTGCTTCGTTTCCTCGCGTTCGGGCAGACGGCCTTCCGAGAGCACATCGATATAGGCGATGTAATCTCGACTGTCGTAGCCCACTTTGGGGTCGTGGGCAAGGCTGTTGAAGAGCACGATCCCATTGATGGCAATGAACAGAGCCAATAAGGGCCAGTAGACGCCCTGTGCGGTGTGGAATGGTCCCAGGAGGAAGGTAAGTATGTTCTTCAGCATGGCAAGCACTGTAGTGTATGAGGCTTGGGGGGACTTGTCAATTAGTTTCAAATGCTGGAAGGCGATTTGGTAAAATTGCCTTTTGCTACGCTTTTGTAAGCTTTATTTAATATGCTGTCTCTTATAATAGCGATGGAGTAACGCGAGGAAAACACAGTGCCAACCTATAACGTAAGCGGTCAAGAAATTCATACTGTTGAATCAGGCCCACCGGCGCGCCAGAAGGCTATCCTGATCCATGGCTGGTCGAGTTCTTCTTATGCTATGTCCCCGCTGGTGCAAATGCTCGGCCAGCGTTTCCACGTTATTTCCGTAGACCTGCCAGGTTATGGTGCTTCCCCGCGATTGAACAAACCTATCTCGATAAAAGCTTATGCTGATTTGATGGCCGAATTTGCCGAGCAGATCAGCGACGGTGCAGTCATCGTAGTGGGACATTCCATGGGCGGCATGATCGCCCTAAACATGGCGATGAGTTATCCAGTCTTGATCGAGCGTATGGTGCTGATCGCGCCAACTATCACGGGACGGCTCTCGAATACCGTCAACACGATGATTTCCCCAGTGACGATGATGGAACGCTTCGGCCTGGGCCAATTACTGGTTTCCGCAGTGGAAGGTGCCTATGTAGGCATCACCGACCGGCTGATGCGCCCGGTGTCTTTTGCCGACCGCACGGTCATCACAGAAGAAGAATATGGTCGTTTGCGGGCAGATGCCCGTCGTCCGGGGCAGGGGCGTGTACGTGCGGAGTGTTTCTTTGCGATGCGTGACAATGACCTGCGTGGAAGCGTGGGGCGGGTGCAGGTTCCCGCTCTGGTTATCTGGGGGGCGGAGGACAACACGGTGCCTTTGCGGGATGCGGGGGTGGTGGCAGACGAGTGGCCGCAGGCCGACCTGCGTATTTTGCCCAAGGCCGGGCACTGGCCACATTTTGAAGCGCCGGAGATCACGCGGCGTTTGGTGGCTGCCTATCTGGGCTTGCCGCAGCTCAGTGATGTGCTGGATGCCCCGGTGGGTGAGGAAACGCTGATCACCGTGCGGGAAATCTCACAGTTCCTGGGCAACTCCAGCATTGGCGAAGACATGAACCTGCTGCAACGCACGCGTTTGTCGGGCCAATTAAGGCAATATAAATATCCGCCGTATCGCAGTGTGGTAGATGAGAACAACGACACACATGAAATGTTTATCATCCAGAGTGGTTCGGTGGAAGTGTGGACCAATTCGCACAGCCCTGGCGAGGAAGAGAACAGCCAGCCGCGACGCGTATCCAGCCTCAAACCAGGAGAAATGACCGGGGAGCTATCTATGATCGATGATGGTATCCGCACAGCGGACCTCATCTCAGGGCCGGAGGGTGCTACGGTGTTGGGCCTCAACCGTGAACGTATGCGTGCTTTGGTCGAGGATGACCCGGAACTGGGCAGTAAGCTGCTGTGGAATATCATCCAAACGATGGCGCAGCGCGTGCGTTTTATCCTGTGGCAGCTACAGCGAGCCACCTCCAAACAGCAGATGGAGCAGGAGATGTGGGAAGCGGAGCGCGAACGCCAGCAACGTGAACTGGCCTCACGCATCCGGCAGTAATGGCCAAACTGCCTAACGGGTTCGGGTTTGCTTAAAATTTCATTCGACCATACCCTGGATGAAATTCCGTAAGCTTTTTGTGGGGGCAAACGTCTAATTCAAGTCTAATCCCGTAAACTTGCTTTTCTGTGTGCTAGTAATTAGAATTTTCAAGCGATGAGACCCTCTTTTTCCCGGCGTGACTTCCTCAAACTCAGTGGTATGGCCCTTGGTGGCCTGGCTTTGCCCTCCTTCGATTTTGACGTGCCGAATGGCAACCAGGCTTTTAACTACGAGGGCCTGATAGCACGTGTCGCCACACATTCCATCAGCGTGTTCGATGAACCCGATATCGATGCCAAAACGTTAGGCTTCCGTTTTGAGGATGAATTGCTGAACGTGTACTATCAGGTAGAAGCTAAAACGCCGGTTTACAATACCACCTGGTACCGGGTGTGGGGGGGCTGGGTACATAGCGCTTTTGTCCAGAATACCTATGCGCGCTACAACGATGTGCTGGATGAGTTGCCTGAAGCCGGTTTGCAATTATCCGAAGTGACCGTCCCTTACATACAGCCCTGGAGTTTTGACAAATGGCAAGGCTGGCAGGTGTTCAGGGATTTTAAACTGTATCATGGCTCCACACACTGGATCGTTGATATCGCTGAAGGTCCTGATAAACGCGCCTGGTATATGATCGAAAGTGATCTGTACGATGGTTTTAATTATTTCGTCCCTGCCGAACATTTGCGCCCGATCCCTGAAGATGAATTGACGCCGATTTCTCCCGAACTGCCCTTTGAAGCTAAATACGTTGAGATGGACCTGGAAAAGCAAGTGCTGACGGCCTACGAATATGATAAAGTCGTTTTAAAGACCAACGTCTCTACGGGGATATTCTCGCGAAGCACGAATGACCTACCCACGTTGACGCCGAAAGGTCGGCACAACATTTATTCCAAGATGCCATCCAAGCATATGGGGGTAGGCAGTCCGGCATCCGGGGACGGGCGGGCACTACCGGGTGTGCCTTGGACCTCTTTCTTCGCACAGGGCGGTTATGCTATTCACGGCACATACTGGCATAACAACTTTGGTTTGCAGATGAGCAGCGGCTGCATCAATATGCGCAATGAGGATGCCAAGTTCATGTTCCGCTGGCTAACACCCGAGAATGATGCGGAAACTGTAGAGCAGACGGGGTATGGCACGCAGATCATTATTTTTTAGTGAATAGAGTGAATAGTTCTCACGCAAAGAACCCCAAGTTCGCAAAGTAAAAACTCTTCCCAAGATTTATATCCACCTTGATAGTATTCTCCGTGTCTCTGTGGTAAAAAGTAAAGTAACTACAGATGGATACGGATGAACACAGATAATAAATCCAAGCCTTTATTTACAATTCATAGCCGCGCCCCTATTCGCATCTGTGACAATGGTGGCTGGACAGATACCTGGTTCGCGAAATATGGAGCAGTATTCCATATCGCTGTTGCGCCACATGCTCGTGTGGGAATTGCAGCCTATCCGCGTAAAGTAAGCAATAAACAAGTCACTTTGCATGTTTCTAATTACGGGGATGAATACACATTTAACCCCGGCGACCAGCCCTGGCTAAAGCATCCACTTTTGGAAGCGGCAATTGCCCAAATGGGTGTGCTCGAAGAGTATGCCTGTCGAATTACCATTGGGTCTGACGCGCCTGCAGGTATGAGTACGGGCACTTCGGCGGCTGTGACTGTGGCCTTGATCGGGGCTTTGGACATACTAAACGAAAGTGGTCTGTCGAGGCCTGAAATCGCCTATGGGGCACACGCGGTGGAAACGGAGATGCTTGGGCAGCAATCCGGCATCCAGGATCAGTTGGCTTCAGCTTATGGTGGGATTAATTACATCGAGATGCATGCCTACCCAGAAGCAAGCGTGACCCAAATTCAATTAGACGATGAGCAATTAGCTGACCTGGAACAAAGACTAATCCTTGTTTTCCTGGGCAAAGCGCATAGCTCAAGCAATGTGCATGAAAAAGTGATTGCTGACCTGGAAGATATAGGCCCCCAAGATCAACGGCTTGATGCTTTGCGTAGAGCAGCAGAACGGTCACAGAAAGCAGTAGGGAAAGGAGACTGGCTTGCACTAGGAGAAGCCATGCTGTTCAATACGGCTGCTCAGGAACAACTACACTCGGAACTGGTCAGTGAGGATGCGCGAACGGCGATCCGGATGGCCAGACGTTATGGGGCCTTGGGCTGGAAAGTCAATGGGGCAGGTGGTGATGGTGGTTCACTGACTATCTTGTGTGGAGAGGATGTGGAGCAACAAAGGCAGATGGTCGAGGAAATCAAAACAACTAATCCGTTATTTCAGACCATACCCATTAAGCTAGACCAAAAAGGCCTCGTCTGTAGCAGAGAAGGATAGAGCTTATGAAATGGTTTTGGCGGGTTATTGTTGCGGTGAGCATCCTTGGAACACTTGTGATTGCCTATATCGCAGTTGATATCTATCGATTTTCTTTACAAGACCAAACACAACCTGCCGATGCCGCCATAGTTTTGGGCGCGGCCGTGTGGGAGGACGAGCCTTCCCCTGTTTTCCGTGAACGTATCAACCATGCCATCGGCCTCTACTTCCGGGGAACAGTAAGTGCAATCATCTTTACAGGTGGCAGGAGCTCCGAGGACTTATTGTCGGAGGCAGAGGCTGCCAAGAATTATGCTGTCGAGCACGGGGTGCCCGCAGATATAATTTTCATTGAAGTGGAATCGACAATTACTTTTGAGAATTTATCTTTTGCCAGCCAAATTGTAGAGCAGGAAGGCTTTGGTACTGTTTTGTTGGTTAGTGACCCCTTGCACATGAAACGCGCTATGATGATGGCTGCTGACCTTGGGCTGGAGGTGTATTCTTCACCAACCCCTACGAGCTTATATCAAAGCGTGCGCACCAGAGGAGAATTCCTCATCAGGGAAGTCTATTTTTTGATAAGTTATGATCTGCAATCGTAATAGGTGCTTTGTTAGGACTCGCTGCAACCAAAGTTGGTTGTGAATTCAAAGGGGGCGTCTGCAGGGGCAGGGAAGAAAGCTTCGTTGTCCAGGCTGTCGGCAGCCCGGAAGCGCCAGTAGACAATATCGCTACTGGTCATGGTCAGCGATTTGAGCTTGCTCCAAAAATTCCCGTTTGGGTTCAGGTCGAAGCTGCTGGGGTTGCTCATGGTTTGATCATTGAGAGCATACTCTACCCGCACCCAGGCTATGCCATCCGCATCAGTGACAGTAGCGCCATAATCGTGTGCACAAAATTCTTCTGGGCCGTTAGGTCCAATGATATCTGTAAAGGCGATGCTGGGCCCGGGAGTATTTGTTACGGTCGGGCTGAGCATTGTTGTGGGGGAAGGTGTGCTGGTAATGGTCGGTGAAGCCAGCGGCGTCTCTGTAGCAGTAGGTTCGGCTGTTGAAGTGGCTGTAACTGTGGCGGTGGGGGGCGGCGGAACATAAACGCTCTGGTCGGCTACCAAAACGATCGAATCGCCCAGGCAGTTGGCTTGTTGTAAATCATTATCCGAAATGCCATACTCAGCAGCCAGGCTGTCGAGGGTATCACCTTCTTGAATGCTATAAAGCACCCAGCCATCTGGCGGGCCGCAATTGGCATCGGTGGCGTTTAGTAGCGCTTCCGCTGTTTCTGTACCCGCCTGCAATTCAGGGGGGAGAGGAGTGGGGCTGATGCCCAACAAAGCGTTCTGAGTGGCTTCCATGATGGGGATGACGTCGGCCATTTCCGGGTTAAATTCAAGCCATTTCTCGATATCTTCTTCGTCGAGGAAGCTATCAACCGGGAGGGCACTCATATCGGAGACGCTGGCTTTTTGTCCGGCCAGCAGATTTACCACACCGGCGTTGCTCTGAAGCTGGCATTCGCCTTCCATACAGGTGATGACCGTCTCTTGCGTATCCTTGGTAACCCACACATTCAGCAGGGAGCCGCGCACAGCAGCCAGCCCGGAAGGTGTTTCAACTTCAAAACTGCCGCTATTCAAACTGATCCACATTTCCCCGATCTCCATAAAAATTCGGCCGATGATGCCATCAGGTTGTTGTTCCAGGCGTTGCAAGGTGAAGTTGGAGAGGGGGCCGATACGCACAAAAGTGCTGTCCGAAATGTCGATACGTGCCCGCCCATCGCTGTGGGTAAGGACTTGATCGCCGATTACCAACTCCTCACCGACAAAACTATCTGTATAAAAGCCGTCGGCGGGTTTAAGGGTTTGCACCGTGCCGATGACCTCGGCCATTGAGGCGGTCAGTGGCTCCCCGACAGGTTCTTCCTCTGCGGGTGCGGAACCACTGCACATTTGCAGGGTCAGGGCCAGGGCGGCAATCAGGAAATAGGGAAAGCGATAGTGAAAGCGTACACGCATAACATTCATTATAGAGCCGGACTGTGAAAAAGTCCAAGCACTCTATGTATCAACGTTTGCATGATATGTGCCAGACGCAAAAGGCACAATCCTACGAATTGGCTATAGAGTTGAAGGGGCAAAAAATCAGTCGCCTGCAGGGGTAGCCACGAATTCTGGTGAGGCGGATTTACCTTCTTCTTTAGCTTTGTTGACATTGACCAGAGGAAGCAATATCAGACCAAGGATGAAAAAGACGATGATGGAGAGGATACCGGCACGCAGACTGGCGAATTGCTGGTTGACCAGACCGAATAAAGCGGGGCCCATCCAGGAAGTGCCGCGCTCACTAACTTCGTAAAAACTGAAGAACTCGGCTTCTTGCTCGGCGGGGATCATTTGTGAGAACAAACTGCGGCTGAGGGCCTGGCTGCCGCCCAATACTAGGGCGATCACGAAACCCAGCAACCAGAACTCCAACTCGGCCTGGGTGATGCCCAGGCTTGTGGTATTGAAGTTGCGCATGCCGAAATAGGCGTAGATGGTCGTACCGCTCCAGATGACTAAGCTGAGTTGGATGGCATTCTTTGTACCCATACGACTTGCCAGGAAACTGAACAAATAGGCGCCGCCAAAAGCAGTGAATTGGATCATGAGGATGACCAGGATCAGGTTCGTGCTGCTCATACCCAGTTCCAGCGAGGCAAAAACTGCGGCTACTGTAATCACCGTTTGAATGCCATCATTGTAGAGGAGGTAAGCTACCAGGTATTTCATAGCTTCCGGCAATGTCTTTGATTTGCGCCAGATAAAAATGATCAGCACAACGATGGGCCCAGCAGCTGGCAGTACTGCCAGCTCGGCCGGTAAACCGATGATAAAAAGCACAGGAATGAGCAGGATAGGCAATAGTAAGGCGGCCACAACTTGCGTGGGCAATTCCAGCAAGTGGCCCAATTGGCTGAAACCAATGGTCAGGTAGTTTTCACCTTCAGGCAGCGGGCGGGAATTGTGTTGGTCGCGCAAACGCGAAAAACTGAAAAAGGAAAAAACCAGCCACCATACCCCTGCGGAAGCCAAACTTATGCGGGCCACCATGCCGCCGGAAAGCCCCAAATCCTCACTGAAAATGAACAGGATGAGGTTGAGCAGCAACAATAAACCCCCGCCCAAGTAGCCCATGCCAAAGCCAGCAGCCGAGACACGGTCACGCTGATCTTCGCTGGCGATGTCCGGCAGGTAGGCGTTATAAAAAACCACGCTGCCACCGAAGGCGAGGTTAGCAATGATGAATAAGAGGCTGCCAAGCCAGAAGGTCTCTGCGGTGACGAAGAACATCATTATGGTGGCAATGCTGCCGACCATGGCGAAGATGGTCATCAGGCGTTTGCGCTGGTTGGAATAGTCAGCTAACGCGCCTAACACGGGCAGAAAAGAAGCTTGAAGAAGTACTGAGAGAGAAACGGTAAATGGAAATAGCGAGTCAAAGCGGATTGGAACGTTCCCCAGATTCAGCAGGCCTTGAGCATCTGCAGCAATTTTTGCCAGTTCTGAGAGATATGGCCCCAAAAATACAACGGCGACGGTTGTGCTGAAAGCTGAATTAGCCCAGTCATACATCGTCCAGCCGAAGATCTCACGGCGGTCATTGATGGGCGCAGCGCTTTGCTCGGACATTAAGCTCCTCCTCAGGATGGGGCCAAGACAGTTATCGTAACCGAAATTTGCCTGGGAAGGCAATTTTTTTGGTTACGACCTGTGCATAACAATAACACGGTTGTGATGCAGGAGTTCTGCATTGTGATGCTGGTAAAAAGATGAATGCAAAAAGGCTCGGATACCCGAGCCTTTTATATTGATAGGGATAGAGATTATGGGTTGTAGGTCACGCGATAGATAGTATTGAATTGCATATCGGCGAGGTACAGTTCGCCGTTGGGTCCCTCGATGATGTCGAGCGGCAGCCCCAGGCCTGTGATGAAGTCTGAGACTTCCGTGCTGAGGCCATCTTCACTTTCGATTAATTTGACTTGCATAACTTTGTGCTCCAGCCAGAGAGTAACGAAAAGGCTGTCCTGGTATTCTGCCGGGAAAACTGTATTCGTATAGCCCGTTAGGCCTGTGGGGACGCTGTGCACCAGGAAGTTGGCAATGGGTAGGATCGAATCGTGGCCGGGTGGATAATCAGGGAAGCCGTAATCGCCGCCTTCCACAATGAGGTTAAGCTCTTCAGCGGGCACATAGAGGAGGGTTTCGTCGAGCTGGTCCGGGCCGTTGTCTGTAGCGAAGAGGCGCCCATCGGGCAGGAAAGCCAGGCCGTAAGGGTTGCGGACACCGGTGGCGTAGGTTTCCAGGTTCTCCCCGTCCAGGTCAATTACATGTATCTTAGCAGCCAGGGGTTCGGGTTCTTCGCTGTGGTCGGTAGTGGAGCCAACAGTAAAGTACAATCGTCCATCCGGACCAACTTCCAGGTCGTTGTTCTGGTGCTCGGTGTAGAGGCCGTTGGGGAGGCCGGAGATGATCTCAGTTTGCTGGTCAGCTAGCCCATCCCCATCCGTGTCTTCGGTGCGCAATATGCTGCCTGTATAGGGATCGGCGCGGTGGGTTGAAATGAATACCAGGTCTTCGTGGGTTGCGAGGCCCAGAGGCACACCGACGTCGGCGATATAAAGCACTTGTTCATCAACTTCGCCGTCCTGGTCAGTATCGTGGAGGGTGTGCACGTTACCTTGCAAGGTAGAAACCAGCAAAGCGCCATCATCCCCGAAAGCCAAGGCTGTGGGGGTCTCACCTAGTTCCTGGTAAATGTTGAGTGAGAAACCAGCCGGTAGTTCTATACCAAGTGCTTCTTCCTGGGCTACCGGGTTCGCGCCACTGTCGATGGCCAGTTGCGCGAGAGTGGCTGCTGCCACCAGGACAGGCAAAATGGCGGCCCAGGCAAATTGGGGTAAAAGCCGGGCTGTGATGGCTACAATGCCTAAACCAGCAATAACTGGCCCCGGAACGAGGTCTTCAATTCTCCAGGCGGGGATGAACATCCAAACCGCCAGACCAAGCAGCATAAGGCCAAGGATGATTTGGTTGCGGCGTATGCTGGGGTCCAGCAACCACGCTAACAGAACCATAAAGGCCACCGTGAGGTGGGGGGCGATGCCCGGCTGGCGGAAGAAGATGCGGAAGAAGAGGGAGATCTGTTGAATCAAGGGCAGCTGGTTTAGTTCCAGGTTGTTAGATATGGGGGTGGTTAGTTGGGGTGCGAAAAAGGCCAGGCCCAATAACAGCACAATGGCACTGCCAAGCAATATATAACCTAATCTGCGTTGACTATTCTGCCACCACAGGAGCGCCCCAGTGATCAATAAGCCCACGTTAAGGGCCACAAAAAAGGCGAGGGGAACCCCAAATTCTGTCAGTGCTGATTGCGTTGTGCTCATCTTGTCTCCTCACGAGTAGCTGTCTTGTGACCATTATACGCGGGTTGCCAAGCGCAAAAAATAGCTAACAATTTAGTCGGCTTGGGAATCCGAGTTGGGTTGAAGCCCTGTAAGTGTATATATTCCGACTGGGTTGGTGCGGCCCCTGAGGGTGGTCTCTTCAATGAATTCGACTTGCAATTTATCGTTCGCCTGTTCATAGGTGCTGCGGCTGATGATGATGGGTACTTTGTGGGTTTTGGTCAACTCTTGCAGGCGAGCCGCCACATTGGAGCTGTCACCGATAGCTGTGTAATTCAGGCGTTCATTTGAGCCGATCAGGCCCACAAAAACCTCGCCGGTGTGCACACCAATACCGATCTTAAACTCCTGCTCAAAGACGCCGCTTGCCTGCCATTGTTGGCGCAACTGCCCTAAGGCTGCCTGCATCTCGAGGGCAGCCTGCGCGGCACGCAGGGCATGGTCTTTGTGCTGTATAGGTTCCCCAAAGAAGGCCATGATGGCGTCGCCCTCGTATTTGTCCACAGTGCCGCCATTGCGATGGATGACCTCGGTCATAGCCTCCAGATAGGCGTTGAGTAGGGTTACAACTTCACCCGGAGACAGTTTTTCCGAGAAACTGGTGAAGCCGCGAATGTCCGAGAAAAGAATGCTGATCTCGGCCCGTTTGTTGAGGCTGTCCAGGTCTTGTGTTTCCAGAAGCTGGTCAACCATATTGGGCGATATGAAACGGCTGAAAAGGAAGCGCACGCGGCGCTTTTCCAGTTCTTGTGTAACCGCATGATCCATTGTTGGGACGACCACACCGAGAAAGAGCATGGTGAGGGGCGTGATGAGAGCAAACTGCCAGCCGCTTTGCAGGAAAATCAGGAATTGCATCAAGTAGTAGGCTAGCATGAGACCCGCCATGAAAAGGACTGAGATGCTGGGGCGCGGTAGGGCGGTCAATATCCAGGCAAGCAATGCAGTCCCCAGGATAAATGGGATCGAAGTGTAGGGGTGGGCCGGGCGCAGATAATCTCCACTCGTGAGCGTTTGGACTGTATTGGCCACGATCTCCACACCGGGTGTTTGAATGGCCCGGGAATAAGGGGTGGGGAATGTATCCTGTAAAGTTTCGCTGGTGGCTCCGATCAGCACGATCTTATTGTCGAACTCACTCTCATCATAGTCTCCGGTGGTGATGAAGGCGGCTGAATATGTGGGATAGCTGTTGGCCGGCCCGGTATAGTTGACCAGCATGACCCCGTTGCGCAGTGGAATCTCTTGACCATTGAAGGTGATATTGGTGGGCTGCGGGTTGCTGGGGCCTTCGATTCCCATAGCCAACCGCGCGATCTCAAAGCTCCAGTTGAAATAGATCTGATCCAGGTAGCGGTTGTTGTATGCCCGGATGCCCCGCACCACAGCGTCATCGTCGCGGCTTACTTCAGAGATGCCAAAACCATCCAAGTGAGGGAGATACTCCTGCACGGGAGGGAAGTGGGTGATGACGCCATTGCTCTGTTCTACGACCTGATTGACGGATACTGCGGTCTTTGCATCCGCTAATGCTGCTGCCATAGCCGCGTCTTCAGCCGCGTCGATAGCGGGCTTGAAGAGGAATATATCCAGGGCAATGATGCGCGCTCCGGCATCGTCCAGCCAGGTGATGATTTCGGCGATACGACTGCGTCGCCAGGGCCACTGCTCTTCCACCCAATTGAGTGAGGCATCGTCTATGGCTACAATGACGATATCCGGAGAAGGCTCACGCGGGCCGCGTAGGATAAAGAAGGTGTCGTGCGCGGATAGTTCCAGGCGTTCCATTGGGGCCGTCAGGCCCGGAACGCTGGCAAGCAGCTCAAAAGCGATCAGCGCTACAGCGATTGAAGCGATGATGAGGGTGCGGCGCTGTCTGAGGTTAGATTGAAGATTGGAAAAATTCATGCCTAATGCGGATTATAACGCCCAGGCTTTAGTCAGAGACTTCTGTAGAATCTATTTGTGGCTCGTATGATTTGGAATCACCCTCCTTCTTATTAATCCCAACCCACATACCTAGAACTACAAGAGACATTCCCAGGATAGTCATACTAATATTAGAAATTCTCTCATTAGCAATATCAATAATAGTACCGAGGACAATTTGCCCGGCAATCACTAATACAGTAGTTTTGGTAGCTCCTACTTTGGGAATCACGAGGTTGTTTATGGCCACATAACCAGCACCAATTATTCCCCCCAGGAATAGATAAAAGGGAATTTCCACTATATCAATTGTTGCCCCACCTGAAAATAATGGCATCATAAGGGCCAAAAAAAGAAAGCCAATAAAGTGATTCCAAAAAGATGCACCAGTCCCTGAAAGGTGTAGACCTAACTTTGCGTTAACTACCCTGGTAGTAACGATCAAGAAACCATTGAGGAATGCCAACAAGATCATTAAAAAAGTAAGCATCTTCTACCTCTCAATAAAGAATGATTAAAAGTGATCCTGCTAAAATAAAAGAGATTTGCCCAAAATCACTAAAGTACAGATTTCTTTTCTCCATTCCAAACCAGCCCTTATAATCAAATAGGATAGCAAAACAGGTTTGGCCCAAAATCATCAAAGACAAGCTGCCAACAAGCCCGATACTTGAATTGACCGTGATATTCGCAATGACAACGATCAATGCCCCAAAGATTCCACCAAAGTAAGACCACCTTGGAGCATCAGCCGAATAAGGAAATAGCTTTTTGCTTTGAGAAACTAAACGCCAAAGAAACCAGCCCCCGAATATTCCAATAAAGTGGGCAATCAGGGAAGACCATGTAGGGGAGGAATGTCTGGCTAATTCACCATTGAAAAAAATTGTTATAGCAAGTAGCCCCCCTGAAGCTACGGCCCCACCTGTGTATAAGTGCTTATTCATCTAATTATCCTTATCGGCTGCTGTCTCGATCTCAAGTTTGCTTATATAATATATCTTTACATCAAGATAAATGATTATATGCCTATTTTACCTATATGTCAAGAATCTTGACATCAACTTACTTTTTGCTATTATATTAGTATGAAACATGATCACGTTGATTTTGTTCAAGCCCAATGGGCACAGGAAAAGCCAGGTTTCGACACTTCGCCAATAGGTGTAATTGGGCGCATCTCACGTATCTCTCGCCATCTTGACCAAGCACTTCAAAAAAACTATTCTAAATTCGATCTAAATGGTGGAGAGTTCGATGTCCTTGCCTCGCTGCGCCGTTCTGGGCACCCTTACCAACTAACCCCCACCGAATTGTTCAATTCTCTGATGCTTTCCTCAGGAGCAATGACGAACAGATTAGATCGATTAGAAGATGCAGGACTTATCAAGAGAAATCCAAATCCTACTGATCGCCGTGGCCTTTTAGTGACCTTAACTGAACAAGGGATTGAGGTGATGGATAGAGCATATCCAGCTCACATTGCAAACGAAGACCAAATACTTAGTTCGCTCACTTTAAATGAGCGAGAGATACTAACTGATTTGCTTAGAAAGATGCTTCTATCATTTGAGGAGAATAGAAAATAGGACAAAGACAGAAAGCTTGGTTTTGGATCACGCAGACCAAGCTGACCAGTATGGTCGCTCTGGATCCCAACCGCCCATTACTATTTACCAGACCAACAATTTATAAGATGACGGGCCTGACTGTAAGGAAGGGGGAACTACTGCTGAAGGCGTTCCTTTCACCTAGTCATGTGGAACTGTGCCTAAGGCTGGTTCACGCGTCCAGATGAATTCAGAAGGAATACGTGGTGAAGGTGCTGCTGATCTGGAGCGTATGTACGATAAGATTTTGTCTTTGAGCCAGCTGCGGTGATCCCCCCTGCAAGGGATGGGCAGGCCGTGGGGCTGTTCGCCAGGTGGGGTGAGAGCAAATCAATATCCATGCAAAAAGCAGGATAAGAGGGAAAGGATTTGAGGGGATAAAAACTATGATTATTGGGAAACCATGAAGTCATACTAAACAGCATGAATTTTGTTTCTTTGTTAGATTTTACTGACCTACGACGATCTCCCCGACCATACCGGCTTCTTCATGGCCGGGCACGCTGCAAATGTATTCAAAGGTACCCGCTTCCGTGAAGACCAGTTCAATGATGGCACTCTCACCCGGTGCCAGGGCGATATCTACGCCCATTTCTTCGATGACCAGGTCGTGATCCAACGCCCCCGCGTTGGAAAGGTTGACACGCACGACCTGGCCAACTTCGACCTCAATGAGATCTTGTGACCAAACGATGTCTTCGGCGACCAATTGGATCTCTTTGGTGGTCGGTTCGGTTGCGCAGGCGAACAGTATTAGGGGTAATACGGTGGCAAGGAATAGCAGATACTTATATGGGGTGGGAGATTTTGGCTTTAACACGCAGGGATATTATCACAGGCTGGCTAAAATTCGCCTTCCAGTGAGCCAGCGTATCCGGTCAATTCCACATAACCGTTGCCGGTGACCTCGAGGCCGTTGTAATTGCCATTCACCGAGATTGCCCCTTCCCAATAGATGAAACTCACTAACATCTCCTGGTCTGCCATGCGGGGTGTGACGTTGAGGGTCAGGTTGACGGAAGGGATACTCAAGGTCCATGCTGAAGGATATTCAGCCTCGGAATGAGGGCTGAGCCAGGTGTCGTTGACCTCCAACTCAAAATCATCAATTGAAAGGGGCGTGGTGCTGCCATCCGGCGCGATCAGCGTACCACTTGAAAACTCGCCAATGCGGCCATCAGCGTAGCGCAACTGATAGACCATGAGGTCACTGCCATCGCTGAGTTGGATGGAGAACCAGTCCCAACCTACCAGGCCATCGGAAAGCACGCTGGTGCTGTATTCGTGATCTTTCCAGCTCAGGCCTGCAACTTCATGCACTTCGCCATCGATTTCAATAGTGCCACTGGAAACCAGGCGTGTCTGGCTATAGTAGTAAGAGGCATTGCCAGCTTCTGGCCCTTTTTGACTGTAGCCCTCAATGCCCTGCAGTACGGGCCCTTTTTCGTCGGTAAATGTGAGATCGATGCTGATGCCGTCCTGGGTGGCAAAGAGGCTATAGTGGTCTTCGCCGATCTGTTCTACGCGCCATTCGTCCAGCCAGACTTCGTATGGCTCGGCCTGGGCTCCGGCCAGCCCAGCGGCACCGCGTGTGAAGCGTTCAAAGGAGTAGTGCTGGTCAGCATCAATGTCGCTGATGGCAAAATGGGCGAAGTAGATCTGGTCGCTGGCCCAATCGGAGACGCGCTCCGTAGTTTCATCTGGTGGGGCCAAGGCCCGGCGGAAAAAGGTTAGCTGGTAACCAAAGGGGCGGCCGCTATCCGTTTGGAGGTTGCCGGTGTAGTACCACCATTCGGTGAGATATTCAGGGTGGGGGCCAAAATCATCAGGGAAGATGAGAGTCTGGGGGCCGTCAGCGCGCTGGAAGCCTTCAATGGATTGGGCGGCCCCGCCAAAAACGCGGGCAGTGACCTGCTCGGGTTGTGCGTTGCAGCTTACCAGGAAAAAGATAGCAGTAAAAGTCGTGATGAAGAGCTTATTTCTAATCATAATTGTGTGCAAAATATACTGATATTAATTGTGTAACTATTCATTTATGCAATAAATATTGCTAATCAAAACGGATAGCATCAGCAGCAACGCGGCGACTGATGCGGTAAGCAGGATACAGCCCAGCCAGCAAAGCGGCGAAAACGGCGACTATTAAAGCCTGGATAAAAGGCTCTGGCACAAGCTGCAATTGCAGGGTCCAGCCAAAGGAGCGGCGGTTGATGATGTAAATGAGGATGATGGCAAGGCCGTAACCAGTGGGCCAGGCCAGCAAACCGGCGACACTGCCCATCAGGCCGGTTTCGAGGAGGATGAGGGACCAGAGCTGGCGAGCAGTAAGGCCGATGGCCTTTAAGATGCCAAGCTGGCGCTGCTTCTCCAACTGAAGGGAAAGCATGGCGCTGAGCACACCCACAAAGGCCACGGTCATGGTGAGCAACTGCAATGCGCTGGTGATAGCAAAGGTGCGGTCGAAGACCTCCAGGGTCTGGGTGCGGAGGGCCAAGTTGGGCTGCACCAGCAGTTCCTGGATGGGAGTGAGGGCGGCAGAGAGTTCTTGGGTGACGGCATCGACATCCTGCCCGGGTTCGAGACGCAAGGCCACGGCGGTGATGCTTTCATCATTCCATATCTGGCGGTAATTATCGAGCCACATGATGACCGTGCCCTGGGTAGAGGAGTAATCGTAATAGATGGCGGCGACCTCAAACTCACGCGGGCCGGTATCCGTAAATAGAGAAATGCTTTCGTCCTCTAAGGTGAAGTTCAGGCGATTGGCCAGCGGCTCGGAGATGACCACCGCGCCGGCTTTGACCGCATCCCAGACTTCTTTGGGCGTGCCGGTAGCAGCGAAGTAAAGCTGTTCTTCACCATCGCTGGGGTTGTTGTTGGCGGCGATATTGATGGGGCCATCGGGGGAGTCGACGGCCACGGCCCGTAAAAGGTCGGCGTGCTGCACACCGGGCCAGTTCTCCATGATGGTGACGGCTTCGGGGTCGATGCGCTTGGTAGGTTCGGAAACGCCTGTGCCTGGGACAGAGATGTACACATCGCCGGTGAGGATTTGCTCCATCCAGGTGACGACGGTAAAGCGGAAGCTGCCCACCATGAGACCGACACCAATTGTCACGGATACAGCGATCATCAGGGCCGCAACAGCCACGGAGGTGCGGCTGATGGAATTGACAACTTCACGCGGGGCCATACGACCCAACGCGCCCCAAATGCCACCCGTGAGGTAGGCAATCATGCGCATGAGTACGCTGGTGGTGATGGGGGTAAGCAAGGCAAAGCCAATGGTGATGAAAAAGGTGGCCCCGAAGCTGAGGATGAGATTGTTGGTGGGGTAGAAAAGCGCAACTGTGCCGGAAGCGATCAGCATCAAACCAGCCAGGGCAGCCCACAAAACGGCGCGGCTGGCCTTTTGTTCGATACTGGAACGCGTCAGGGCAGCACGGGGTGGCACGGAGGCGGCTTCCCAGGCGGGAAAGGCAGCGGCAATGACGGTGGCGACCACGCCAAGGAGTGCGCCCTTGATGAGGCTGTCTGTGGGGATGGCTACACCTTCTACTGTCAGTATGAAGAAGAGATCATTAATAGTTTGGGATACCAGACGGACGGCACCCTGGCCGAGCGCGATGCCCAATCCCACACCCAAACCTGCCCCAATTACACCAATGGCGAGAGCTTCGGTCTGCACCATGAGAAATACCTCGCGACGGGTGACGCCCAGGCTGCGCAAGGTGCCGAACATGGGGCGACGTTGCACGACCGAAAAGGTCATGGTGTTGTAGATGAGGAAGAGGCCGACCACAAGCGCCAGCAGGCTCAGTGCCGTCAGGTTGGTGCGGAAAGCGGAAGTCATTTGCTCGACCGTGCCGGTGCGCGCCCCGACGGGCAATACCAAGGCCCCATCAGGTAGGAAAGTATCCAATTCGCTTAGAAGCTGATCTTCCACACCGTCCGGCAGGATGAGGTCAATGCGATCGAGGGTGCCCAGTTTGCCAGTCAGCTCCTGGGCAGTGGAGACATCGGCAATCAATAAGCCGTTGAGGGCGCGTTTGCTGAGTTCGTCTTCGGGGTCAAGCAGTCCGGCCACAAAAGCCGTTTGGGTCTGGCCGGAGATGGATAGGTCAATCTCGTCCCCGAGGTCAAGGCCATAACGTTCCGACAGGTCGAGGGAGAGCAACAAAGCGCCCGGTTGCGTGTAAAAGGCAGTCAATTGGTCGATGGGGATGGCGCCATCAGCCCCCAGATAGCTGCGGAAGGGGGCTTCGGCGAAGGGATCTAAGCCCAGGAGTTCGAGGGGTGCATCGCCCAGTTGTGGCGAAGAAACGTAGGTGGCGATGACAGGCGCGGTGGCATCTAACAGCCCGCTGCGGCGCAGGTCGGTATAAACAGCTTCATCCAAGCCGGTAGGGCCACCGACGATCTGGTGGGTGGTGCGCCCGGCAACCGTCTCGGTGCTGAGGTCGAAGGCCCTGCTGGCGCTGGCATTGGCCATGTCGACACTGACGACGACAGCCACGCCCAGGGTGATGCCTAGGATCATTAGCAGGGTTTGCCAGCCATGCCTCAGAAGGTAACGCCAGCCGACATTGACGAGGGTGGGAGGGAGGAATAATTGTGTTTTTGCCGGTTGTGAACTCATAAGGTTACCGATAATGTGTGCTGACTGTTACAAAGATTTGATGTAGACACGGTGGTTCTTGAAGGGCACACCACCGAGATTGATCAGGTCACTGCGCATGTCTTCGGCGCTTTCGGCTATCTGAACGAGGTCGGCATGCTCGAAATTGAACTCGCGGATAGTCTTTTCCATTTCGGAATAGAGCAGGGCATTGCCACCGCGCCCCTGGAATTCAGGCAAGATGCCTGCGCCGTTAAGGGCAACCCAATTGGTGCGACGTACATTCCACAGCAGGTGGAAGATGCCAGTGGGGAAGAGGCGGCCTTTCGCTTTTTGCAGCCCTTTGGAAACGTCAGGGAAGGCAAATAGGAAGCCAACGGCTTCGTCGTTGTGGGTGATGATCTTGATCAACCTAGGATCGGCGATGACCATGATGTCATCCAGGATGAAATCGATCTCGCGCTCGGTGAGAGGGTAGTACTCCCAATTATTGACAAAGGCCTGGTTGTAAGCCGTGCCGATCTTGCGGGCCCAACTGACCAACTCGCGTTTGTTACGAAAGCGCTTGACCTGGAGACTGCCGCGTTTGAGGGCGCGCTCGGCGATGCGATGGACGCGCTCCGGCAGCCGGAAACGGTCGGCGCTGAGATAGCAAGAAACAAAATCCACTTCTTTGGTGAAGCCCAGGCGCTCAAGCAAACCTGCGTAATAGGGATAGTTGTAGTTCATCATGGTCATCATCTGGCGATGCTCAAAGCCTTCTATCTGCAGGCCATAGCCATCCAGTGAGCCAAAGCCTTTGGGACCGACCACTTCGGTTAGTCTACGTGCACGTGCCCACTCGAAGACCTTGCCAAAAAGAGCTTCAGCAACAGCATGATCTTCAATACAATCGAATAAATAGAACTGGGCCTGCTGCTTGCCGTGATAATGGTTGTAGGGTTTATTCTCTATGGCTGTGATGCGGGCGACAATCTGTCCATCCTGCTCGGCAAGGAAGAAGTCAGCTTCGGAGTGTTCGAAAAAGGGGTGTTTGTCAGGATTTAGTTTGGTGGCTACATCCATGCGTAAAGGGGGCACCCAGTTAGGGTGTCCTGCATAGAGTTGGAAGGGGAAGTCGATGAAGCGTTCAACGTCGTTTTTGGAACGAACATCTACCTGGTTGATGGCTAGCATGATGCCCTCCTGGACATAGGCGGTTATGGCAGGTCTTCATCCACTAATTTACCATCTAAGAGGCGCAGGACGCGGTCGGCAACGGCGGCATTACTACGGCTGTGAGTGACCATGATGAGGTTCTTGCCTGCTTGCCGGGTGAGTGAATCCAACAGTTCCAGGACCTGCTCACCGGTTTCTACATCCAGGTTGCCAGTGGGTTCGTCGGCCAGTACCAGTAGGGGGTCATTGACCAGGGCGCGGGCAATGGCAACACGCTGCTGCTCACCACCCGAAAGGCGGTCCGGGTAGGTGGCGGCACGGTCGGGCAGGCCAACTGCTTCTAACAAGCCTTGTGCCTGTTGTGCAGCCACTTTACGGCTGGTGCCGTTCAACTCCAGAGGCAAGACTACATTCTCGATGACGCTGAGGGTGGGGAGCAGGTTAAAGAATTGGAAGACGAAGCCGATGTGCTTGCGCCGGAAAAGAGTACGCTGACGCTCATCCATGGCGGTCAGTTCCTGGTCTTCAAGCACGATACGACCTTGGTCCAATGTATCTATGCCACTGATGAGGTTGAGGATGGTGCTCTTGCCGCTACCACTTTTGCCCAGGATAGCAGCGAACTCGCCCTGGGCAAAGCTGGCCTCTGCGCCTTGTAATACGGTACGGCTGCGCTCGCCTTCGGTATAGCTTTTGTGTAGATTTTCAAATGTAAAGAAATCGTCGTTGTTCGGCATAATGTTGTCAGATGTATTTGTACTATTTTTCTCAAGTATACCCATATATAAACTCTCAAAAACTGCCAGGTCGCGCAACGGCTCGTAGATAGAAAAAAAGCTACCCGCCCAGCAAGTGAACGGGTAGCCATAACAAGGAGGAGGATGTACTTACTAATCGAGGCTGCGGTTGGCAATGTGCGCCATGAACTCCGCACGGGTTTTATCATTCTTGCGGAATTCACCGAGCATCGTACTTGTTGTCATACGGGTATTTGACTTCTTGACGCCGCGCATCATGGCACACATGTGGGCACCTTCGACGACCACGGCCACACCCTGAGGGGTCAATGTCTCGTCAATGAAGTTGGCGATCTGGGAGGTCATCTGCTCCTGGATCTGCAAGCGGCGGGCGAACATCTCTACAATGCGGGGGATCTTGCTAAGGCCGACGACCTTGCCATCAGGGATGTAGGCAATATGAGCCTTGCCGTAGAAAGGGAGCATGTGGTGCTCACACAGGCTGTAAAAGTCGATGTCCTTGACCACGACCATCTCATCGTAATCAACATTAAAGATGGCACCATTAATTAGTTTTTCTGCATCTACCTGATAACCAGCCGTCAGTTCGCCGTACATACGGGCAACGCGATTGGGGGTGTTGAGCAATCCTTCACGTCCAGGGTCTTCACCAATATGCTGTAAGAGGTGGGAGACAGCAGATTCGACTTCATGCTGGTTTACTTCCCCAGGGCCGCTGGGCCTGACGTGGTGATCTTCATCAATAAAAAGGTGCGGGTCCATGGTTTGGGTTGTGGCTCGGTTCGACATACCAATATCCTTGTGTGCTAGGTATTTAATCCAGCTTGGTTTCGATTTCATCTAACATCAGTATATATGCATATCGATATTTTGTCAATATTTTGCAAAGTTAATGTATTATAAATATTTGCTATGAAATCTAATACCTTGATGCAAAAAGAGAGCGATTTGTTACCTGCATAAAAAAATGTTTAGAAAACGTTGACATTCCCCCGTTGTAGATGCTCTATTCTTCCAGCTTGACCCAGATGAGGCCATCGCTGAGTTTGGTCTCGTAGACCGGCAGCACGTTCTTGCGCCGAATACCCCGAAGCATGGGACCAAAGGCAGGCGGCCAAGGACTCCACTCTTTTACATCGCCTGTGCGGATGTCGAAGGCGCTGCGGTGGAAGGGGCAGGTAAGGGTGCAGTCGTCGGAGAGCTTGCCGGCGTTGAGCGGAAAGCCCCAGTGCGGGCAGGCGTTGTCCATGGCGAAGATGCCCTCATCGCAGTTGATGAGCAAAATGGCTTTGCCGTTGAGACGCACCATGCGCTTTTGATTGAGTTGTAATTCGTCTACGGGAAGGGCTTGCAGCCAGCGGGTGGATGTACTCTCCTGTGCTTCCATAAGAAACAGTATATCTAGAAATGCTTAATCGCTGATTAGATGTTGTTCAGTTTGATTCGTTATTCAACAATGTCAAATTTTATTGTGAGATAATGTACTAATCATAGGTTCTTGAGGTGCTGATGTCCCGTTTTGCTAAATATGCCTGGTTTGTGGTGGGTTATACAATCGTAGTTATTCTATGGGGGGCAGTGGTGCGCATCACCGGCTCCGGAGCGGGATGCGGCAGCCACTGGCCAGACTGCAATGGGCAGATCATCCCTAGACCGGAAGAAATTGAAACACTAATTGAATTCTCCCACCGGGTGTCGAGTGCCTTTTCGGGTGTGTTGGTCATTGTATTAGTGATCTGGGCTTTTCGAGCTTTTCCCAGGAAGTCGCCGGTGCGCGGGTGGTCGCTGGCAGGGCTCTTCTTTATCCTCGTAGAAGGCTGGATCGGGATGGCGCTGGTGCGCCTGGAACTGGTAGCAGATAATGCCTCTGTAGATCGGGCGGTTTGGGTGGCAGGCCATTTGGGTAACACATTCATTTTGCTGGCAACTTTGGTGGTTACGGCCTGGCTAGGGGCTAGAAAGGCGCAAGTGCGATGGCGTGGGGATAAGACCTTAACATGGTTGATGGGGATTGCGCTCATTGCCGTGATCTTATTCAGTTCTGCGGGGGCTGTGACGGCATTGGGGGACACGCTTTTCCCAGCCGAATCATTGATGGAGGGTATCCGGCAGGACCTGGACCCGGCCAGCAACTTCTTGATCCAATTACGCATCATTCATCCCGCGCTGGCCATCACGACCAGTTTGGGTTTGTACTGGCTGGGGCAATATCTGCTCCGCAGGGAATTGGGCGACCGGGTCAAACGCATGGTCACGTTGCTGTACTGGGTGATGGGTACGCAGATCCTGGCCGGTTTCGTGACGGTGATTTTATTGGCGCCGCCTTATATGCAGGTCGTACACCTGCTGCTGGCAGACCTTTTCTGGTTAAGTTTGATTGTATTGGCAGCAAATGTGCTGACGGTTGAAGATAAAGCTTAGTGCTGTTCGCCCTCGGCAATACCGGCCATAAGCAAGCCTAGTTTTTCGGCGGTGGCTTCGGCACGGGGGACTTCACCCATAATACTGCCCTCAAAGATAACGATGATCCGGTCGGCCAGGGCCATGATCTCATCCAGGTCTTCTGAGATGAGCAGGGTGGCGCGGCCGGCTTCACGTTGCTCCAGCAGGCGCTCGTGAACGTATTCAGTGGCACCAATGTCGAGGCCGCGGGTGGGCTGCGAGGCAATCAATACATCTGGCTGGCGGGAAAGCTCACGAGCCAACACCAATTTCTGAATATTGCCCCCGGATAAGCTCTTGACCGGCGTTTCCTGCGAAGGAGTCTTGACGTTATAGCTTTCGATGAGGGTATCGGCGTTGGTAGAGACCGTCTTGAGGTTGAGGAAACCGGATTGGGAGAAGGGCTGTTGGTGATGCTCCCGCAGGATCAAATTCTCGGCAACGGAAAACTCTTTGATCATGCCATCGCGCATACGCTCTTCGGGGATGTAGGCCATACCGCTTTCCATGATCTGCCCGGGAGAAGCCTGTGAGACATCCTGCCCCTTCAAAAAGACCTTGCCATCGGTAGCAGGGCGTAAACCTGTGATGACTTCGGCCAGTTCGCGCTGACCATTACCGGAGACCCCTGCGAGCCCAAGTATTTCCCCGGAGTAGACTTCAAAATCCACGCCGCGTAGAGCGGGGGTTTCGCGGTTACTAAGGGCTTTGAGGTTTTCGACTTGAAGCTGTACATCCCCAAGTGCTACATCTGGCTTGTCTTTCTCCAGGCCAAGTTCGCGGCCGACCATCATTTCAGCCAAAATGCCCTTGGTGGCGTCTTTTGTAGAGCGGCTGCCCTCGACACGGCCATCGCGTAAAACCGTTACACGGTCACAAATGTCGATGACTTCGTGCAGTTTGTGAGAGATGAAAATGAGGGCGTGCCCATCAGAAACCATCTGACGCATGGTTACGAAGAACTCGTCCACTTCCTGAGGGGTGAGCACCGCCGTGGGTTCGTCGAGGATGAGGAGGGCGGCACCACGATAGAGCGCTTTGATAATCTCGACACGTTGCTGCTGGCCTACAGAAAGCTGCCAGATATAGGCGTCTGGTTCCACTTGCAGGCCGTAGATCTCGCCTAATTCGAGGATACGTTCTGATACTACATCCAGGTCAGTCAAGAAGCCTCTGGAAGACTCCAGCCCCAATGCCACATTCTCGGCTACAGTTAATGAGTCAACCAACATGAAGTGCTGGTGGATCATGCCAATGCCTAGACGCATGGCATCACCCGGTGAGTGAATCGATACCTTTTCATCGTTCAGCCAAATGTCCCCTTCGTTCTGGCTATACAGACCATACAAGATCTTCATGAGCGTACTTTTACCGGCCCCGTTCTCGCCGAGCAGTGCATGCACTTCTCCGCTGGATACGTCAAAATCCACCTTGTCGTTCGCCAGTACGCCTGGGAAACGTTTGGTGATGCCGTGCATCTCCATTTTATGAATGCGTCGATGACCAGTGGGGAGTAGTTCGCTCTGAGTTTCGCTCATGCCGGGTTCATCCTTGTTTTTGTGAGAACCGGTGTGTACAAGCTTTCTGTACACACCGGTTGTTTTATCTTGCTAGTGAAATTGAATGCTAACTAACATTTACAGCCTGAATTATCCTTGCCTGAAAGGCCTCAACGTAAACTGGCGTGAAGTTGGGGCACTTGCAGATTTGGCAAATCCGCTGCTACGGTAGAGGTTCGATTTCGCCAGAGATGATGCCGTCGATGGTGGCTTGCACCTGTTCAGCAACGTCAGCAGGCAGATCAAAGTCAGGGTTCAATTCGATGGTTTCACCACTGTTTTCCAGGGTGATGAGATAGGCTTCGCCACCGAGTGTGCCACTATTGATGTTGTTGATAATGAGATTCAGCACTACGGCCCAGTCATAGATCTGGCCGCCCACAACGATGTCAGGGGCCAGGGAAGTCTGGCTGGATTGGGTTCCTAACCACAATGCGCCATTCTCTTCGGCAACACCAATGGCACCAACCACCATCTGGGCTGTACCGGTCAGAACGTCAGCGCCAGCAGCGATATGTGTATTGGCAGCTTCAGCAGCCAGGGCTACGTCAGAGAAGGAGCCGATGTAGTTGACATTGACCTGGGCGTCAGGGTTGATCGCTTCAGCGCCAGCCACAAAGCCGTCCACGTACAGTTTGGCGTCACCGGTTTCGATGGGGCCAATTACGCCGATGACATTGCTTTCGGTCATCAAGCCGGCGATCACACCATTGACGTAACCGCCCTGATCTGAAGCAGCTTCATAGGCAAATACGTTGGTGATGCCTTCTTCTACAAAGGTTGCTGAGGTTGTACCATGGGCAAAGCTGGTCTCGGGGAAGTCTGGTGCAATTTCCTGCAGCGAGCTACCGTATTGCGAACCATGTGCGATGATGAAGTCGTACCCTTCGGCAGCGTAATCGCGGATGGCAGCAGCGGCATCATCTACAACGAACATACCTTCTGAGAAATCAAAAGTAAAGTTCGCTTCGCCGCCCATTTCGCCCTGGATCTTGACAAGGGCATCATACATGCTCTGGCTGAAAGCCAGGTCGTTGACGGCACTGGGCATAACTACTGCTACACGGAAAGGCTCGCCACTTGCAGCGATTGCGAGTGTTTCGATTTCACCGGCGATGATGCCGTCGATGGTGGCTTGCACCTGTTCAGCAACGTCAGCAGGCAGATCAAAGTCAGGGTTCAATTCGATGGTTTCACCACTGTTTTCCAGGGTGATGAGATAGGCTTCCCCACCGAGGGTGCCACTATTGATGTTGTCGAGCATCTCGTTGAGTACCACGGCCCAGTCATAGATCTGGCCGCCCACAACGATATCAGGTGCTAGAGAAGTCTGGCTGGATTGGGTTCCTAACCACAATGCGCCATTCTCTTCGGCAACACCAATGGCGCCAACCACCATCTGGGCTGTACCGGTCAATACATCAGCGCCGGCGGCGATATGTGTATTGGCAGCTTCAGCAGCCAGGGCTACGTCAGAGAAAGAGCCGATGTAGTTGACATTGACCTGGGCAGCCGGGTTGGCTGATTTGGCGCCAGCCACAAAGCCGTCCACGTACAGTTTGGCGTCACCGGTTTCGATGGGGCCTACCACGCCGATGACATTGCTTTCGGTCATCAAGCCGGCGATCACACCATTGACGTAACCGCCCTGATCTGAAGCAGCTTCATAGGCAAATATATTGGTGATGCCTTCTTCTACAAAGGTTGCTGAGGTTGTACCATGGGCAAAGCTGGTCTCGGGGAAGTCAGGTGCAATTTCCTGCAGCGAGCTACCATATTGCGAACCATGTGCGATGATAAAGTCGAAGCCTTCAGCGGCGTAATCGCGGATGGCAGCAGCGGCATCATCTACAACGAACATGCCTTCTGAGAAATCAAAAGTAAAGTTCGCTTCGCCGCCCATTTCGCCCTGGATCTTGACAAGGGCATCATACATGCTTTGGCTGAAAGCCAGGTCGTTGATGGCGCTGGGCATAACTACTGCTACACGGAAAGGCTCGCCAGTCGGTTCTTCAACGGCAGGTTCATCTACTGCCGGAGCTTCGGTTTCGGCTGTGCCGCCACCACATGCTGCTAACAACATGGCTAACAGAATGAGTAAGGCAAGCCATTTAGTGTGTTTCATAGGTGTTTCTTCTCCTAAGATAGTTTATTTCTATATTTTTAGAGTCATACAAAAGTTTCGTTACGTTGTTGTCACCTCCTCGATGGATGATTTCATTCTCCACGTTCATATACTTTGGTTAATGCGGAAGGAGGCCGTACGCGTGAGACCGTGAGCACTAGGGCCACGATAGTCAATACATAGGGCATCATAACTGCAAAATCAGGTGGAATAGGGATGCTCAAGACCTGGATCCATAATTGTAAGGCATTGACCAGGCTGAATAAGAGTGCCCCAGCCAATACACCCAAAGGCCGCCATGCACCGAAGTAGACCAAAGCGACGGCAATAAAACCCAGACCGCTAGTCATGTTCTGTTGGAAAACGTTTAGCAGGGCGATCGATAGGGAAGCACCGGCAATGGAGGCCAATATGCCTCCCAGGGTGACTGTGAAGTAGCGCACACGATTAACACTAACACCCAGCGAATCTGCTGCCTGAGGGTTCTCGCCAACTGCACGGATCTTGAGACCCAGTGTGGTTTTGTTGAGCACAAACCAGGCGATAGGAACCAGAGCAAAAGCACCGTAAACCATAAGGTTCTGGCTAAAAAAGATCTCGCCAAGTACGGGGATATCACTGAGGAAAGGAATGTGTACTGGGCGGAAACCACTGACTGTTTCGACAGTACCGACGAGTTTTTGGAACAGCAAGTCGCTCAAGCCCAGCCCAAAGAGATAGACACCGATCCCGCTAATGCCTTGTTGGGCTTGTAAGGTAACACTGATGAAAGCCATCAAGAGGCCCATAACCAGGCCAATGATTACAGCCGCGAGTAACCCCAGCCACAAATTGCCGGTGGTTAGGGTGACAAAAAAAGCGCCAAAAGCTCCCAGAAGCATCTGACCTTCCACACCTAAATTGAGCACGCCACTGCGCTGTCCAAAGGTCTCGCCGATGGATGCATACAAATACGGAGTTGCTAAGCGAATGCCAGAGGCCAATATGCCGATAATGACTTGTGCGGTGAAAAGGTCTGCGATCATGTGCTCACCTCCGGCTCTATCTCAGCTTCAGGCGGGTCTGGGTCTGGTGGCTTTTCCTCGACTATACGTGCGATTTCCGCTGTTCGTTGACGGCGACGGCGTATGATCTCACTACTGACTACGAAGATGACCACAAGACCGTTGAGAACGGTGATCAAGGCAGAAGGAACCTGAACTACGCGTTGCAACTTGTTAGCCCCGACCAGCATAGCACCAAAAAGGAAAGAGGCTGGAATAGTGCCTATAGGATGTAGCTGTCCAAATAGTGCAGCCACGATGCCGTTAAAACCGGCGCTACCGGTGAAGCCCGAGGCCGAGCCATCTGTGATCATGCGGTAATTGAGGCCATAGACCTGTATCGCCCCGGCCAGACCAGCAAATGCACCGCTGAGTAGTAATGAGATCACGATGCTGCGTTTGACATTGATGCCCGCGTATTTGGAAGCATCAGGGTTTTGGCCGACAGCACGAATACGATATCCCAGCGTGGTGCGCCATAGCAGGATGTAGACCAGAATGGCTAAAGCAATAGCGATAGCGGCGCCCATATGCAAGCGTGTGGGCACGAGGCGTGGCAAATGGTACAGATCTTCTAATCTGGCAGTCTGGGGAATTTGAGAAGCTACCTCAGCTTGAGCCGGATCGATCATTGGTCCACGCAACAAGAAATTCATCAATTGCACGGCAATGGCGTTCATCATAATCGTGCTGAGGATCTCATTGACATTGAAGTAAGCTTTGAGGATACCGGGAACACCGCCCCAGATAGCACCGCCTGCAAAACCCATCACCATTGCGGCAGGGATCATGACCCAGCCGGGCCAATCGGTGTAGGTGAGCCCCAACCACGTCGCCAGTAGCGCGCCCACAATCATCTGCCCTTCGCCACCGATGTTGATGACGTTACCTCGGAAAGCGATGGTGATACCAATACCCACTAAGAGTAGTGGCGTGGCCTTGACGATAGTCTCAGCGACGGCATTGGAATTGCCAAAGGCACCCTCCCAAAGGGCCTGATAGGCCACAATTGGGTCGGCGCCTAACAAAAGCAACATGACGGCGCCAATCAGCAGAGCAGCCAAAGTTGCCAGAAGTGGCAGAGCCACAGTGTACATGTCGAAGCGGGAGAACCAGGATCTGAGTCTAGTAGTCAGCGTTGAATTCATATATGGAAGCGTTCCTTCCTTGGATTGATGTTCGTACTGCTTCGATTCTACATATTATTCAGACAAAATGACGATTATTCAAGTGGCATTTGTCCCTTATGCTTTGCGCTTGTCTAGTCCGCGTTTTGGGATGCGCATGGGTAGCTTATACCTGCGCACACCATCATACTGGTAAAGGGCATTGGCGACAGCACCAGCTGTGGGCACAAGTCCAATCTCGCCGACCCCTTTGGCACCATAAGGGCCGTGGGGATCCGGTACTTCCACGCCGATAACTTCCATCTCGGGCATCTCTTTGGCGCGCAATATACCCATTTTGCGCAGGCGCGTGCTTTTTGGGCGACCATTTTCCATCTCAAGTTCTTCGCTGATAGCATAACCCAAGCCCATGTGGATCGAGCCTTCTAACTGGCCTTCAAAAAGGGTGGGGTTGAAGATCTTGCCAGCATCGTGGGCCGCAGTGATTTTCTCAAAATTACCGTCCTCATCAAGCGTGACCAGTTGGGTAGCGTAACTGTAGGAATAGTGCGTGTAGACTTTTTCTACCATGGCACCGGGCTTTGTAGTCCAATCTACGACCCACTCACCATCGTATTGTTTGCCAACGAGATCGGCCAATGAGTTGCTTTCCAAATCTTTTTTCAATTCTTTGCAGGCATCGATCAGGGCATTACCGACCAGAGAAGTGGCACGTGATGCAGTGGTCATGCCCGCTTCCTGTTCGGCCACAGTATCAATGCGTACTTCAACCAGAGCCGGATCGATACTGGTTTCATTGCATACCACCTGTAAAGCAATCGTGTTAACGCCCTGGCCCATTTCTGTCCAACCGTGGTCGATGAGCACTTTGTCGGCGGCTTCAATAGTGATGCGTGCCGAAGAAGCATCGGGCATGCCGTTGCCAATACCGGTGTTCTTGATGCCACAGGCGATGCCGGCATATTTGGCTGCTTGATATTCATCCTTGACGGCCAGTAAGGTCTCGCGTACCCCGGCCCCCGATTCGATGATTTGGCCTGTAGCGGTCATGTCGCCGTCCTGTAGAGCATTGTCGTAGCGGAACTGCCAGCGATCAAAGCCGCCTTTTTCGCAGAGTTCGTCGATCAATGACTCCAGGCCAAAGGCAGCCTGGTTTACACCAAAGCCACGCATGGCACCGCATGGCAGGTTGTTGGTGTATACAGCTGTGCTTTCTACATTGGTGACTGGGAAGTTGTAGGCCCCGGTGGCATGCCCGGCTGAGCGTTCCAACACCTTCATGCCCACTGAAGCGTATGCGCCAGTGTCGCCAAGGAACTTGACTTTGCAGAAGGTCAACTTGCCTTCACCGTCACTGCCGATCTTGTACTCCATCCAGATGGGATGGCGTTTGGGATGGAAAGCAATCGATTCGTCGCGCGTCATGCGGACCTTGACCGGGCGCTGTAACAGGTGTGCGGCCAGCGCAGCGTGGCCCTGAACTGACAAATCTTCTTTGCCGCCAAAGCCGCCGCCATTGGGCACCATTTTGATGCGGATCTTTTCTATGGGCAGATCCAATAATTTGGCGATTTGGTTTCGGTCATCGAAAATCCCCTGGCTCTGTGAAAGTACTTCAAGGCCATCGTCGGTGGGGTAGGCGACAGCGCTTTCCGGCTCCATGAAGCCGTGTTCGATCATTTGGGTTTCAAAGACCCCTTCAGCTACAAAGGCAGACTGTTCCGTAGCTTCATTTAGATCACCGCGGCTGGTGGTGGTTGTAGACAAGATGTTGTCGTCCAGGTTTGCGTGGACCTTGGGGCTGGAAGGTTGTGAAGCTGTGTGCATATCGATGATAGGCTCTAGGACTTCATATTCGACCCTGATCAAGCCCACAGCCTCGCGCGCCACACTGTCCGATTCGGCCACGACAAGGGCCAAGACATCACCAACATAGTTGGTGGTCTCGCCTTCGGCGATCATCTGGGGCCAGTCTTGCTTGATCAGGCCAACATAACGGTCACCAGGGAAGTCGCTGGCAGTGAATACGTGGATGCCTTCCATGACTTCGGCTTTGCTGGTATCGATCTTAAGAACTTTGGCACGGGGATGGTCACTAAATTTTAGTGCACCATAGGCCATGCCTTCCATGCGGATGTCATCCACATAGGCGTGTTGGCCCAACACCAGGGCCTGAGACTTATATTTGGGGTGGCGATCACCAATACGTGCTTCAGTTTGCGGTACTTCGATCTCTTCTTCTTTGTGAATGACTTCGGCGGCATACATGACGGCGTCAACGATCTTCTTGTAGCCGGTGCAGCGGCACAGGTTGGGGGTGAGGGCTTTTTCTACATCATCGCGCGTAGGCTGCGGATTCTTATTGATCAAAGCATTGGATTGCATCACAATGCCTGGGATACAAAAACCACATTGCACACCGCCTTTGGAGACAAAGGCATTGCTGAACACCGACTGGCGGTATTCGCCCAATCCTTCGGTAGTCAGTACATTGCCATCGGCCACCTTGCTCATGGGAGTCACGCAAGCCAATACTGCTTTGTTGTTGACGTCAACTACACAACAACCACAGGCGGCTTGGGGAGCACAGCCATCTTTGGGCGATATTATATTTTCGTGTTCTCTAAGATAAGTTAATAGTGGAAGATCAGGATTCCCATCAAATTCTTTGGGCTGTTGATTGAGCGTAAATCGAATCAAAAGGTACCTCCAATTGGATTACTCATAGCTGTAACTGAATTTGTGGTGGACAAAAAAGGACTTGATTTGATAAGAGGATATTGGGAAAATGCCACATATTGAGCATGATTCCCTGAGTAGTTGCACCAACAAACTTGTGCAAGATACGTGGGTTGCCCGGTGTGGGCAGCAGATATATCGGGTAGGCGCATTGAATCGGCGGACTGGAACGCGGCACTTTTCGACGGGGTGATGTGCCCCCGACGCCGGCATGGACCTGATTTTGTCCATGACGACCGCCGATCCCGATGTAAGCATTGTAGCAAAATCACAAGTCGAATGCAATACGTGGTCCAGTCAAGGGAACTGTCAGGCTTACCCTCAAATATTATCCTTCGACTTATTGATTTTGAAATTTAAGGGTGTTTATTGCATTCTTCCCCCTAATATATTATATTATTCCTTAACATTAAGTATTTATTTACAATAATCAGCGTGTAACGTGAAGCCTCTCCAGAGTATTGATTCCTTTGACTTGCTAAAACTATTGGGTGACCCTCGACGCCTGAAGATCTTGCGCTTGCTGATGGCAAAACCGGCTACACTATCCCAGTTGGGCAAAACATTGGGGATACATGCGGCCAAAGTTCGTCACCATTTGAAGCAATTGGAAGAAGCCGGGCTGATTGAACTTAGCTCTACGCGTGCGGTACGCGGATTCATTGAAAAATACTACGCGGCCACAGCCCAGGCCTACTGTATAAATCTCACTATAACCCCAGCGCATACTGGCAAAAACACATTTCTGGTAACTGGAAGTGATGATCTTGCCCTGGAACTGCTCACATCCGCGCTGAGCGAGCATAAGGCTGGACCGGACCTACAGGTCGTTCCTGTGGGCAGCCTGGATGGTTTGATCTCTCTCCGGCAGGGGCTGGGTCAAATCGCCGGTTGTCATCTCTATGACCCTCCCAGCGGGGACTACAACCTGCCATACGTGCGCCATCTTTTCCCCGACCTGGATATACGCGTCATTACCCTGGCGCGGCGTGAACAGGGACTGCTCACCGCCCCAGGGAACCCGCTTGGAATTCGGGACTTGCCAGATATATTTAACAATAATGCGCGTTTCATCAACCGCAACAAAGGCTCAGGCACACGTATCTGGCTGGACCAACGCTTGCGAGATGAGGGGCTACCAATCCAAAAGATGCGGGGCTACGACCGTGAGGTCAATACACACATGCAAGTGGCACAGACAATCTCCAAAAATCAGGCAGACACAGGCCTGGGTCTGTTGGCTGCGGCCCGCAAGTACGACCTGGACTTTGTGCCGCTCTTTGAAGAACGCTTTGACCTTGCTATCCCAACGGAACATTGTGAGAACCCCAGGCTATTACCGATGTTTGAGTACCTGCACTCTGGCGAGTTCCGGCAGAATGTGGGCGTCTTGGGAGGCTACGACGCTACGGATGCAGGGGGCGAACACATCCTGGCCTGATTCTAAAAACAATTTTAATTGAGGAGAACCATCAATGAAGCACCCTTTGAAACTCTTAATTCTCGCCTTGTTGCTGCTGCTGACGGCTTGCGCTCTGGCGCAACCACAGGTTCTGCGTCTGGCAACCACGACCAGCACCGATAATTCGGGCTTGTTGGAGGCTATCCTCCCCGATTTTGAGAAACGCTACAATGCCCAGGTTGATGTGATCGCAGTCGGTACTGGCCAGGCCCTATCTCTTGGTGAGGCCGGTGACGTGGATATCATTCTGGTGCACGCTCTCAGCCGCGAGGATGAGTTCGTCGCCAACCAGCATGGTACCGAACGCTTTGATGTCATGTACAACGATTTTGTGCTCGTAGGGCCTGAGGATGATCCGGCAGGTGTCAATGGCATGCTCCTTGCCCAGGATGCGCTGGCGGCCATCGCTGCAAGTGAGGCTACCTTTGCCTCACGCGGTGATGACAGTGGCACACATACCAAAGAGCGCGGCCTCTGGAAAGTCGCTGGCCTGAACGCTGACCCGCAAGGCGATTGGTATAAATCCCTGGGGCAGGGCATGGGCGACACCCTGCGATTTGCCGATGAGACCCAGGCTTACACGCTCACCGACCGCGGCACTTTCCTTGCTTTGCAGGATGGTTTTTCCAACTTGGTGGTGCTGGTCGGTGGTGGCAATATCGCAGAGAATCAGGACCCCGCCTTGTTGAACCCCTATGGTGTCATCCCTATCAACCCGGACAAAGGCGACATCAACCTCGACCTGGCCCAGGACTTTGTAGAGTGGCTGACCAGTGTGGATACACAGGCTGCCATTGAAGAGTTCGGTGTTGAGACCTTTGGGCAGCCTCTTTTTTATCCTGACTCACAAGCCTGGAATGACCGGTAATTAGGGAACAGGACAGCCACTAGACACTATGGAAGTTCTGTTTGAGGCCCTTCTCGATGCCTTTGGCTTGATCATTGACCTGGATCCGGAACTACGCGCCATCGTTGGCTTGACTTTGCGCGTGACCGGTATCGGATTGGTCCTGGCAATGGTGCTTGGCATTCCCATAGGTGTCGGGTTGGGCCTCAGTAAGCGTATCCCCGCAGCAGGCTGTGTTGTCCCTCTGATCTATACCGGTATGGGTTTACCGCCCGTGGTTGTCGGTCTCTTCGTCTATTTGTTCTTGTCGAATCAGGGGCCGCTGGGGGATTTCCGCTGGCTGTTCACTCCGACAGCCATGATCATCGCCCAGACCATTATCGCTTTGCCCTTGGTAATTGGCTTGACCCTGACCGCCATCCAATCCATTGATCCCATGCTTCCGTTGCAGGTACGTGCCCTGGGGGCCACACGCGGCCAGCTTGCCTGGACGATGTTAGCCGAAGCGCGCCTGGGGTTGTTCGCTGCTATTGTGGCGGCTTTCGGCAGTATTATCTCAGAAGTTGGCGCGGTCATGCTGGTGGGGGGCAACATCGCTGGGGAGACGCGCGTGCTCACAACCGCCATCGTATTGGAAACGCGCAAAGGCAACATCTCCCTGGCGCTGGCCCTGGGGCTTATCCTCCTTGGCCTGGCTTTCCTGGCCAACCTGGTCATGTATCGTTTGCAGGTGCAGGGGGCATCTAAGTAAATGGGACAGGCGATCTATGCATTGGAAAATGTCCAGCAAAATTACGACGGGCGTTGTGTACTGGATATTGAATCATTGTCTGTAATGCAGGGGGAAGTGCTTGCCATAGTAGGGCCCAGCGGCGCTGGGAAAAGCACCTTGCTGCGCTTGCTGAACTTTTTAGAAGCCCCATTTTCCGGCAGCCTGACCTTTGATGGCGAGACGGCAAGCGCCGAAATGGATATCGAGCAACGCCGCCGGGTCACGATGGTGTTCCAACATCCCGTCATGTTAAAGCGCAGCCTGGATGCTAACCTGCACTTTGGCTTTGCTCTCAGGGGGGAGAAACTTTCTGAGGAGTTGCGAGCGGAGTGGTTGCAGCGCCTGGGACTGATGGGTTTGCGAACTCAAGCTGCCAACAAACTATCGGCGGGAGAGATGCAGCGCGTGGCCCTGGCCCGCGCCCTGATCGTCGAACCGGACGTGCTGTTGCTGGATGAACCTACTGCCAACCTCGACCCGGCCAACGTGGCCTTGATGGAAAAGATCGTGCGGGAAGAAAACGAGAAAAACCACACCACCATCGTGCTGGTTACGCATAATGTCTTTCAGGCGCGCCGCCTGGCGCAGCGTACAGCTTTGCTGATTGATGGCAAACTCATTGAAATCACGGATACGGAGCAGTTCTTTGAGCAGCCCGAAACAGAGCAAACGGCTGCCTTTGTGCGGGGCGAATTTATTTATTGACCAGCCTTACGGTTGCCTACGAATCTTCCAGTCCATCCCAGGGTTTGTAGTATTCGTTCTCGATCCCCAAACGCATGAAGATGCGGCCCACCAGATTGTCTACGATGTCGTCAATGCTCTTTGGCTGGGCGTAAAAGGCGGGGACTGGGGGGTAGATGACGGCCCCGATACGGGCGGCTTGTGACATCTGGTCCAGGTGTCCGGCGTGCAAGGGGGTTTCCCGAACGGCCAGCACCAGATTGCGACCTTCTTTCAGCGTGACATCGGCGGCGCGGGTGATCAAATTGTCGGCATAGCTATTGGCGATGGCTGATAAGGTTTTGATCGAGCAGGGAAGGACCACCATACCCGCCGTCATGAAGGAACCGGAGGCAATTGTCGCACCAACCTCGTTGTTTTTGTAGGCTACGTCGGCCAATCGCAGCACATCTTTAAAGCGCCAATCGGTTTCATGTTGGATGGTCAGTTTTGCTGCCTGGGAGATTACCAGATGGGTTTCAATATCCAGTGCTTTGGCATGTTCCAGCATGCGAATGCCCAATATGGCCCCAGACCCACCTGTGATGCCAATGATCAAACGCTTTGTAATCATATTGTCATTTAGTTTCGTGGACAAGTAACTTCAGTAAGCAGATTAAACGCTTTCTCCCAGTCGCAGGGAAACAGGGCGGATCGCAAAATTCGAATCGAGGTCATTGCCCTCGATCTCATCCAAAAGCAGGCCAGCCGCGTATTGCCCCAGTTCTTCAACCTGCACGGCTACCGTGGTCAATTTGGGCGTCACCAGGTCTGCCCAGATCGTGCCGCCATAGCCTGCCACGGCGATGTCGTCCGGGATAGATAATTTCTTATTTTGGAGATGCTGCAGTGCAGAAATGCCCATCAGATCACTGGTGCAGATGATGGCGTCTACATTACGTTCGAGGAGTACGTCAGTTGCAGCGCGGGTTTCTTCCGGGCGAAAGAAACCTTCCAGGATAAGATCATCGCGGATCTCAATGTTATGAGCCGTTAGACTTCTCTTGTAGCCCCGGATCTTGATGAGTGCATCTGGGTGCTCGTTGACACCCACGATCAGGCCGATGGAACGGTGGCCCTTTTCGATCAAATGGTCAGTGATTTGCTGCATGCCGCTGAGTTGGTCCGGGCATACTTCCAGCACATTTGATTCTTGAAAGGTCCTGGACACATACACCAGCGAGGGTTCCATGCCAATGGCATCGCGGATCATCTCCGTTGAATTGATTTGTCCAAAGGGATGGCCGATGAGTACCACGCCACTTGCCATCATCGTAGATAAGGTTCTTAATATCTTCAGTTCTCGCCGGGAACTGCCCTGTGTCATCACGGTGATGAGGATGAAACGTGAATCCTGGATGCGACGGTCGATGCCAGAGATGATCCCGGAAATGCCGGGCTGGTAAATGTCGGGGGCTACAACAACGATGGTCCGGCTGCGGCCCCTGCGCAGGCCCTGGGCGATGATGTTGGGTTGGTAGTTGGTTTGCTTGATAGCGTCGAGGATGCGTTGTTCTGTCTCAGGGGTGACGGACAGTTCACCGGATAGGTATCTTGAGACTGTGGAAACATTAACTTTTGCGATTTCCGCCACATTTTTTACAGTTGCCATAATTTTCCTTCAGAGCCGGGTGCAAAGCAGGGTGTTTCTTCAATATCTCATGAAATCGTTTGTGCGCTTGAAATTATAGCATAGGGAGGAGATGGAAGACTTCGGAACACCTAGCTTGACAAACGTTTGCGTAAATGCTATCTTAGGTTAGCTTCCCTCCACTTTTTTCAGGGAAAATTACCAGTTTTTGCAACTGGATAAACGAAATCATTTCAAAGGACTTCAAGTGGCAACTGAATATAAACATACTGGATTTGCATTGGCCAAGATGTTGATGGACTATGGGGTGGAATACATCTTTGGTATCCCCGGAGGGCAAACCCTCCCACTTTATGACGCCAGTTACGCGCATAGTAAACAACTCAAACACATTTCCGTGCGTGACGAGCGCCATGCCGGGCACGCCGCCTGCGTTTATTCACGCGTATCGGGGAAGTTGGGCGTGTGTGACGCTACGGTTGGCCCAGGCGTGACCAACCTGCCGAGTGCATTGGGCGAAGCCTTGAACTCTTCGACGCCGTTCCTGGCGATTGCCGGTGAACATCCCGTCGGTTGGGCCAATAAGATCGACTTTGGGCGTGCCTCACAGGGCATTGACCAGATCAGTATGCTCAAGCCCGTCAGTAAAAAGGTCATTTACGTTCCCACGCAAGACAGCCTGCCAGAACTGGTAAAAACCGCTTTCCTGGAAGCCACTACTGGCAGACCAGGCCCGGTCGTACTGGTCATCCCTGCTGATGTTTTTAAGCATGAGGGTGGCCCGCAAGAGATCGAAAATTATATCGAGCCTGGCCTCAACCACTATCCCACCTATCGCACTGCCCCCGATCCGGAGGCCATCACGAAAGCAGCCACCCTGCTGCGAGATGCCAAGTCCCCCGTTATGCTGGTGGGGGGTGGCACGCTGCTCTCCGGGGCCATGGAAGAAGCCCAAAAAGTTGCCGAATATCTGTCCATGCCGGTGGTCAGTACCATTACCGGTAAAGGCACCCTGGCTTATGAACACGAATTGAACATGGGCACAGTCGGTATCTTTGCTAATGCCCATTGCGCCGATCCCACGTTGCGGGAAGCAGACCTTGTATTCATGGTCGGCACCAAGAATTCACAGAGTTCTACCTTCTTGTGGACGGTGCCCACACCGGAGCAAAAGGTCATCCACCTGGACGTTGACCCCGGTGAGATCGGGCGTATTTTCCGTACGGATGTGGGCCTGGCTGGGGACGCCAAACTGGGTCTGGAAGCCCTCTATCAGGAATTGAAAGCAGGTGGGGAGATTCCTGTCAATGCAAAGCGAATTGAAAAACTCACCGAATTGAAAGCCGCCTGGCAGGCCAAAAAAGAAGAACTCTACGCCCGGGATAACACTCCCATCCAGCCTTATCGCGTCATGGATGCCGTCAACAAGACTTTAGGTCCGGATGATTATCTGGCCTGTGATGCTGGTTTCGCCAGTGGTTGGGGGGCACTCTATTTTGAACAAAAAAGTGCCGGACGGCGCAGCCTGTTCCCCCGCGGTTTGGCCGGGCTAGGATTTTCCGTGGCTGCCGGCATTGGCGCTCAGTTGGCTGCGCCGGATAGCCGCGTGGTAACCATTGCGGGCGACGCCGGCTTTAGTTACGACATGGCTGAGCTAACTGTCCAGGCCCAACTGGGTCTGCCCATCGTCAACATCGTGCTCAACAATTCGGCATATGGCTGGGTCAAGTGGGCCGAACAAGCCTGGTACGATGGCAGCTTCAGTGCCTCCGAATTGCAATCTGTAGATTTTGCCAAGGTTGCCGAGGGTGTGGGATGTGTGGGCGTCAAAGTTGATGAACCGGCACAGATCGAACCCTCTTTGAAAGAAGCGCTAAAACTAAATAAACCGGTAGTATTGGACATCACCATTGATGATGAAAGTACCCCCAACATCCCCATGTAGGAAGGGAAACTATGATCGAAAGAATTGACCACGCTGCCCTTGTGGTAAGCGACCTGAAAAGATCGATTGATTTTTATACTGAAGTTCTGGGTTTTGAATACACCCGTAATATGGACTTTGGCGACCGTGAACTCGTCATCCTGTCCCTGGGGCAGAGCCCGGCAGCTAAGATCGAGTTGCTCAGGTACGATGCTACGGATCATGCCAACCAGGTCCCTGAGGATCGCACCATCCTGGGCTTAAGGCATCTGGCCTTTCACGTCTCGGACGTTGCAGAGACCTACGATACACTTCAGGAGAAAGGCATCACAATGTTGGAAGACCCGCCATTTCAAAATGAGAATGGGCCACCGATTGCCTTTGGCATGGACCCCGATGGCATTCTGCTCGAATTCACGGAAATTGAATAATCAAAATAATTGGTGATCGACAAAGCAGGCTGTACGATGGATTCCGCAGCCTGCTTTATAACGTCGAGGAACCAATCTGATTAATATAGAGGAGTAATAAAATGAATTTTTTGGTGATTGGGGGCGCAGGTTTTATTGGCGCCTACGTAACCCGCACACTGCTGGCACAAGGCCATAAGGTGGTGGTCTATGATATGTCGCTTGCTGAGAACACTCTTGGCAAAGTCCTGAGTGCTGAAGAATTAGAGAAGATCACAATGGTCTCCGGTGACGTCACGGACCTGGCTGGCCTCATCCGCGCCATCCGCGAAAACGATATCGATTCGCTGGTGCATCTGGCTTACTGGCAGATTCCGGCCTCAAACAACAACCCTCATAAAGCCATCGAGATCAACGCCCTTGGCTTTAACAACACCCTTGAAGCTATGGCTTCACTCAACTTGAAGCGCCTGGTGTGGACCAGTTCGAACGCCGTCTTTGGTTCCCCCAAGTACCAGCCTGTCACACCGCTACCCAACGATGCCATCCAGAAACCCAACCTGGTTTATGGCGCACTCAAATCCCTGAATGAATTTATGGCCGAGCATTATTACACCCATCGTGGCGTGGACAGTATTGGTGTACGCCTTTGCCTGGTGTATGGCTATGGCCGCATGCGCGGTGCCAGCACCTTTGCCAGTGACATGATCGTTAATGCAGCTTTGGGAGAACCCTGTGTGATCGACAACGGCGATTCCGAAGTGGATTGGTATTACGTTGAAGACGCCGCCCAGCTCATTGCGCATGCCCTCACTGCTCCCACTCCGCCGAGACGCATCTACAATGCCAACAGCGACGTGCAAACCGTGCGCCATGCCGCCGGCATGTTGGCAGAGATGATCCCCGACACAAAGTTAGATGTCAAAGAAGGGGCTTTGGACGCTAACTGGGACCTGGACAGCAGCCTCATGGAAGAGGAGCTGGGCTTCAAACCGAAGTACAGCCTGGACGAAGGCTTGAAGGACTTTGTATATCAGGTGCGGGAAAAGGCTGGTCTTGAAGTCATTCCGGGCACTGAATCAATTCGACATTACGAGAACTGAGAACTTATAGACCAGGAGTGTAGAGCTTATGGCAGTAAAACCTTCAGTTGCTGAACTAGCACGAAACGCGAAGAATGCTATGGTCGTTGGGTCCGGGGGCGGCGGGGATGTTATCTTGACGATTTCTGTAGCCAATTATTTGGAGCTTTTGGGCGTTGAAAATATCTACGTGGGTGGGGTTAGCTCACAGTGGTGGAATCCTGAGGGGGGCTCCCGCATCGACAACTTTGTGATCGGCCCCAAAGTCTATGACGTCACTAAAATGGAGAACGCAGAAATGTTGGCTCCTATGGTGGCGAAGGTCAATCCAAAAAGCACCTACGACATCTATACCCCAGCCGAGGCAGCCGTAAGTGCTGTCGTGCCCTGGCCGGTAATCATTGGCGGCTTGACGGATGGCGTCGTTGGTTTGCGTGATAGTTTGAACCAGTTGATCGCTGAGCACAACATCGACCTGTTCATCAGTGCGGATATTGGCGCACACTCTTTCCATGACGGCAAAGAGACCACCCCGCCATTTACCACCTTGGTCGCCCTCATGACCCTTAGTGCCATGCTGCAATTGGATTGCCCGGTGGTTTACAGTTTCTCGGGCTATACCTGTGACGCAGAAATGGAGATCGAGGAGCTGGATGAACGCGTTGGCCGCATTATGAAGGCTGGCGGCTATCTGGGCGCTTACGGCCTCAGCCAGAAAGATGTTGAAGATTCCCTCAAAGCCTCCGAAGCCTTCCCGGATCCCATCATCCCCTTAGTGGCCAAGGCAGCCCAGGGAGACCTGGGCTTGAAAAAGGTGCCGGTGATTTCTCCCTGGGGACGCCGTGCTTACATCACCCCCCTTTCTTCCATTTATCTGTTCCTGGATCCCCAGATCATGGTCAATGAAGTCTCGAAGGGCGTGGAGTTGCTCAAAGAAACCCGCTCAATGGCAGAAGCTGAAAAGATCTATCAGGAGGACATCGGGCTTTTCCCCGAAACTCGTGTCCAGCGTGTGGTGAATTACGTCAGAGAGGAAGACGACTAAATAGTAATTCACGCAAGCAAAGAAAAAGAGGCTCCGAAACTGGGGCCTCTTTTTCTTTAATGAGGAGAGAAAGTCATTTATCCGCGAATACCAGTTGTCGCCACACCCTCTATGTAATAACGCTGCAAGAAAAGGAAAAGCAAAACAACTGGTATCGTCGCCAGGAATGAGCCGGCAAATACGTACTCCCACAGAATATCCTGGTCAGTAAAGAATCTGGCGATAGCAATAGCAACCACCGATTTATCAGGGTCGCGTGTCACGATCAGCGGCCAGATGTAAGCATCCCAGGAGTAAATGAACTTGATGAATCCAGCACTTACCAGAGCCGGGCGAATGTTGGGCAGCATGATCTTCCAGTAGATCTGGAAGGGTGTGCAACCATCTATAATGGCGGCGTCCTGTAAATCATCTGGGAGTTCCAGGAAATGCTGGCGTAAAAGAAAAATAATGAAAGCATCTGCCACCCAGGGCAGGAAGATGCCAAAATAAGTGTCATCGAGGCCCATGTTCTGAACCACCAGGAACATGGGCACCATGATGGCCTCGAAGGGGATCAGCAAAGTGGACAACACAATAATGAACAGGATATCCCTGCCCGCGAACTTCATCCGCGATAGCGCATACGCGATCATGCTGTTGATCGTCAATGCGATCAACACGGTGACTGTGGCAATTGCCAGGCTATTTAAGATTGGACGCCAGAATTCGAATTCTACGAGCAATGTCTGTATATTCAACAATGTAGGATTGACAGGGATAAAGGTGCGCCACGAAACCGGGTCCAGGTCGCTGAAGATTTCCGCACGCGGTTTGAATGCTGAGGACACCATCCAGATGTAGGGGCCTAAGAAAATGATCACCAGGATCATCAGGCCCGACCCACGCGTCAAAAACTGAAGAGGCCGAAACCTCTGCTTCTTCTTGGATGGTACCTTGTCTATGTGTGTATCGCTTTCCATATCGAGTATCAGGATCTTGAGCGGAAATAGATCTGGATGACCGAGGCAATTAACAAGATCAAAGCCAGGATGACAGAGATGGCTGCGGCATAGCCCATCTTATTAAATATGAATGCGTTTTCGTAGATATAGAGCACGATCACCCGCGTCACACTGGATGGGCCACCTTTAGTCATTAGGAACACAGGTGTGAAGACCTTGAAGGCCGAGATCATGCTGGTGATTAGCACGAACACCGTGGTGCCGCGCAGCAGTGGAATGGTAATGTGGCGAAACAGTTGCCAGCGGTTGGCTCCATCCAGCATGGCGGCTTCATAATAAGAGCCGGGGATGCTTAACAGTCCGGCCAGGAAAAAGATCATGTTGAAGCCCACGTCCTTCCAGATCGTCATGACAACCAGGGAGGGCATGGCCTGGCCTGTATCGATCAGGAATTTTTGGGTGGGCAGACTAAGTGTTTCAAGAATGCCGTTGATCAGACCGCTGTTGGGATGGTACATCAACCCCCAGATCACAGAAACAACCACCATGGAAGTCACGGTGGGGATGAGAATGATTGTGCGAATAAAGCCTACCCCTTTGAAGGGCACGCGTACCAGCAAGGCTAATAACAAAGCCAACACCATTTGTACGGGGACTTTTAATAGAAAGAAAAGTGCGGTGTTTTTTATTGTGCGCCAAAATAGGGGGTCCTGGGCCGCGAATGTGTAGTTACCAAGCCCCTCCCATTCACTGACCCGAGAGATCAGATTGTAATCAAAAAAACTAACTCTGACCGATTCGATGATCGGCCAGAGATGAAAAACTGATAAACCAATAAGTGCGGGTAGAACAAGGACTAATGCGGACCGATATTGCTTCAGTGCTCGCAGTAAAGTCGATCTTACAGATCCCCTGTTCCAACCCGCACTCTTCAAACTTTATGCTCCAAAAAACCTAGCTGAACTAGTTCTACTCGAACTGTGCCAGTTGGGCATCGATCTCCAGAACGGCGGCTTCTACCGCAGCCTGAATGTCGGCTCCCTGGGCGATGTCAACCATCATCTTACCAAAGATGCTGTTATAGATGGCGTGGCCGGGAGTCTCGGGTCGCGGAACGCCCCAGGCGATCATTTCATCTACGAAGATCTTATTGGGATACTCACTGAAAGCGTCCAATTGGTCGAGTACCGAGATTCTTGCAGGGATCATGTTTGTGGCGGCATTGTAAGCAAGCACGCCCTCGGTGCTGGCCAGGAATTGCATGAAGGCCTTGGCCTCTTCCACCTGCGAACCATTGGCGGAGACCACCGGGGTGAAGTCGCCCATCTGGGTGATGGGGGTCACCTGGTAAGGCAGTGGGGTTACGCCCCAGTTCAAGTCGGGGGCAATGATGTCCAGCACACTTCCCCAGGCAGCGAAGGAGATCATCGTGGCGGCTTTGTTGGTCTGGAATGCGTCCGGCACAGTGGCCTGGGGTGCAAACTCAAGATCTACATACAGGGATTGCCAGAATTCATAAGCCTCAAAGGCTTCTGGCGTATCCAGGTAACCGGCTGAAGTTGTACCGTCAGGGGAAATGCCTGCGAAGGTGGGTGAATCCTTTTCACCAAAGGAGCGCACCACCAGGTGAGTCCACATGTCGATGTTCGGCGGGTTGGTCAGGTACACCACGCCCCAGACATCTTCGTTGCCATTGGCAGCCTCGTTGGCGATCACGGCCTGGGTGTTCTCGATGTATTCGCTCCAGGTCCAGGCATCATCAACTTCACGCGGGGGCTCGATGCCAGCAGCCTCGAACATATCCACGTTGTAGAACACACCCTGTGTGGTCACGCCGAAGGGGGCCGCGTACAGCACACCATCCAGGCTGGCTTCAGAAACAACGCCAGGCCGGAAGTCGGCCATGTCTTCTTCCGTGAAAATATCATCCAGTGGAGCCAGTGCGCCGTTGTAAGCCTGCGATTGGATATCGGCGCTGTCAACCAGGGCCAGGTCAGCGGGATTATCAGAAGCCCACATAACTGGCAGTTGGCCGTAATAATCACCAAAGGGGACGATATCAAGTTCTATGGTGACGTTCGGGTGGATTTCACGGTAGGCATCGATTACGCTGTTGTAGCCATCCGGGCGGCCGCCGCCATCGGGAATGAAGAAGCGCATGGAAACTTCTTCCATCATCTCTTCCTCTTCCATTTCTTCGGCGGGTTCAGCTTCTTCCTCAACAGGTGCTGGTTCTTCGACTTCTGGTTCCTCTACTGGCGCGGGCGGCTCCTCAACGGCTGGGCCTGCGCAGGCTGCTAAGAGTAATACCAGGATCAAAAGTAGGTATAAGCGTTTGGGCATCGTATCTTCTCCAAAAAGGATGGTTAGACGATTTAGCTGTATCGAAAGTGCAGTGTTATAGAAATTTGAAGTTCACCTTTTTTCGATAGGCTCACCTCCGCTCTACATGGATTTTCCCCGGTTTGATGGAATTGGACAAAAATGACATACATTACTTTATCACTTGCGCAAACGTTTGTCAATAAGTATAATCATTTTAGGAATTATTCGATTTTTGTCTCTAAATTGAATAGATTATCTGAATTTGTGGCTTTGTTGTGGTTTTTTGGGTCTGTTGAGCAGTTTTTTGACTTGGAAACCTAAAACAAACGATTTCCAATAGTATCAGTAGTGAGCAGTTGATTTAGTCAGCAGCTAACGAAAATTCGGTTTTGTGCCCAAACTGCACCCGGTTGTCGACCACCCGCACCCATTCGGGTCGAAATTGATACATACGGTTTTCAGTAAACGCTATCTTTAGACCAGAGACGAATGGGAATTTTTCCGAGTATAGTTTTATCAGTTGCTTTTCTTTCTTCCGAGGAATATTTGAACCCACACTCCCCTGCATCTGCACACCCCGAATTTCCTGCCAGTCGAAACACTCAGGGTAAATACTTATGGCTGCAGACGGGTTGCCTTCCAGGTCTTGGATATGTTGGCTATCTGGCTTTGAAAAGAAATACAGATCGATATTTTCGTCGGCCACAAAATAGACCGGCGCGACGTGTGCTTGGCCGTCTTGCCCAACTGTTCCCAAGGTCATGGTCGACAAGTCCAGATACTCGTTTAGCAGTTTTCGGTGTGCAGCAGAGATTTGTTCGTTCATCTTTTTCCGTCGATCTCTTGGATACGAATTTGACAGAATCTTATTTCAGCACAGGATTATACCGAGCCGGAGGTTAACATGAGCCAAAGTTTTCGAGAGTACCTTGATGACCTGCGTGCTCAAGGCCCTGAAGAATTGTGGGAGATCGATCAGTCGGTTCCACTTGAATATGAAATGACCGCCTACGCCATGGAGCTTGAGCGGCAGCAATATCCGCCCGCGCTGCTCTTTAATTCGGTCGATGGCTTTGACAACCCGGTTGTCTGTAATCTCTTCTCCAGCAAAAAACGCCTGGCAGATATTTTAGGTATCCCTGAAAGGGAACTGATCACCGGCTGGCCTCAGGTCGCCGCCCACCGCATCAAACCTGAGCAAGTAACCGATGCCCCGGTGAAGGATGTCGTCCACAAGGGTGCGGATGTTGATCTGTCAAAGTTCCCCTTCCCCGTCCATTTCGCCTCCGATGGCGGGCGTTACATCACCTCCGGCGTTGCCATTGCCAACGACCCCGATACGGGTGTGGGCAACCTGAACTTCACACGTTTACAGATCAAAGGCAAATCCGTGATGGGCGCCAGCATGCATTCCCGCGGCGACCTCTGGGATTTCCAACGACGAGCCGAAGCCAGGGGCGAGGCCCTTGAGGTTGCCATTGCCATTGGTGTGCATCCCGCCGTTTCCATTGCAGGCGCTACCCAATTGCCCATCAACGAAGATGAACTCGAACTGGCGGGCGGCATCCTCAACGAGCCGCTGGCCGTCGTCCCGGCTGAAACCATTGACTTGATGATCCCCGCTAATGCAGAACTGGTCATCGAAGGCGTCATCAAAGCGGAGACGCGTGAGGACGAAGGCCCCTTCAGCGAATATACTGGCTACGCTACAGACCGCTCCACACGGCATGTCTTTAACGTCACGGCTGTCAGCCACCGCAATGGCATGATCTATCATGACATTGTGCCCGGTTCAGCCTCCGACCATTTGAACCTCAGCAAAGTTTCCCGCGTGCCGCGCGTCTATGAGGCTCTCAAGCGCATCATCCCCAACGCCACTGCGATCAGTTATCCCTTCTCCGGTACGCACTTTCATTGTTACCTGGCACTGCGTGACCCCAAGCCCGGCCAGGCCAAACAGGCCATGATGCTGCTCTTCGGCCTGGACATGTATTTGAAACTTGTCGTGGTTGTGGATGACGACATCGATGTCAATAACGAACAAGAAGTGCTCTGGGCCTTAGCCACACGCTTCCAGGCCGACCGTGATTCTTTTGTGGTTGATGATGTCTTGTGCAATATGTTGGACCCCTCTTCACGCGACGGCATGTCGGCCAAGATGGGCCTGGACGCCACCCGCCCAACCGACTTTACCGCCAAAAAGATGTTGCTGCCCGATGACGTGATCGAGAAGGTGCGTGCCGGTATTGCCACGCGTACCTCCAAATAAAAGGATACCTATGAAGCTGCTTAATGTAGATCTGACCAACCGAGAAACAAGCTGGGAAGAACTGGACCAGGAGAACCTCTCCCATTATTTAGGGGGACGCGGCCTGGGTGTCCGCTACCTATACGATAACTTACCTGCCGGCGTTGACCCCCTAGGGCCGGAGAATATCCTTTCCTTTTGGGCAAGCCCCCTCATCGGTACTGGGGCGGTTTCCACGGTCAAGCTCTGCGCGGTCACCAAATCCCCTGCCACTAACACCATCCTGATGAGTTTGATGGGCGGCTTCTTCGGGCCCGAACTTCGCTTTGCAGGTGTGGATGCCATCGTCATCCGTGGGACCGCAAGCGAACCCTTGTACCTCTTCATTCAGGATGGCGAAGTCAAGTTGAAAGACGCCAGCCATTTGTGGGGCCAGACCACCCGCCAAACCGAGAACACCCTGGAAGAAGAACTGGGTCTCAAAAAGATGCACGTAGCCAGCATCGGCCAGGCTGGGGAGAACCTGGTTTCCTTTGCTGCCATCATGCACCAGGGTGACGCTATGGGCCGTGGTGGTATTGGGGCTGTGATGGGTTCTAAGAACCTCAAAGCTATAGTTGCCAGTGGCAAAGCTCGCCCTGCTATCGCCGACCCGGATGCCTATAAGGAAACCGTCAAACGTATCGCTGGTGTTTATAAGGAGTCCATGCCCCTCAAACTCTTTGGTGCTACGGGCACCACCCGCCACGTTGACGGCCTCAACGAAAAAGTGCTTTATCCCACCCGCAATTTCCGCGAGGGTGCCTTTGAGGACTACAAAGAAGTCAATGCCGAGGCACTTTACAAGAATTTTGTTACCAAACGCGTCACCTGCCATGCCTGTTCGGTGCGCTGCCGCCGTGAAGCCGTGATAACTGATAATGGCTTTGGGGAGGTTGAAACCGAAGGCCCCGAGTATGAAACGCTGTGGGGTTTTAGCGGCAATTGTGGTTCTAATTCTATGGAAGCCGTTATCGCCGCCAATGACCTCTGCCTCGAGTATGGCCTGGACACCATCTCCACCGGCATGGTCATCTCCTTCGCTATGGAGTGTTTTGAGCAGGGCCTCATTACAAGCGAACAGATTGATGGCCTTGAGCTTAACTTTGGCAATCCCGATGCCATGGTTGCCATGATCCACCAGATCGCCAAACGCGAGGGACTGGGAGACGTGCTTGCCAATGGTGTCAAACGCGCCGCCCAAGAAATTGGCAGTGAAGCTGAGGATTATGCTATTCACGTCAAGGGCCTGGAACTGGCAGGCTATGATCCCCGTGGAGCCAAAGGCATGGGCCTTGGTTATGCTACCTCGCCCCGTGGCGGCTGCCACGAGCGCGGCTACCCCCTCGAAGAATTGCTGGGCATTGACCCCAACATCGACCGCTTTGCTTACGAAGGCAAAGGCGCTTACGTTAAAAAGAAACAGGATGAGGTCGCCGTCAAGGATGCCCTCGGCTTTTGTGTCCTCTCCAGCGCAGGCACAACCTTAGCAGATATGGCAGAGCTTTTTGCTAATAGCACAGGTATTGATATGGACGAGGCCACGCTACTGCACATTGGCGAAAGGATCTGCAACCTCGAGCGCCTCTTTAACCTGCGCGAAGGCTTTACCCGCCAGGACGACACGCTGCCCAAACGCCTGGTCAAAGAAGCCATCAAGGGCAGCGACGGCAACATGCATGCCGTTGATATCGAGCGCCTGCTGGATGATTATTACGCTGCGCGTGGTTGGGATGCGGAGGGTGTCCCCTCCTCAGAGACGCTTGAACGCATGGGTTTGGGCGAGTCGCTGTGATGGTTACAGCGTAGTGAACTTGATGATTGCTGGTGTCTTTATGGTAGTTAGTGTAGGGGCGAACGGCTGTTCGCCCGTGCAGGAAATCAACCTAATTTCTCACATCTTGGTGGTTGATTGTGACTAGCGTGTTTGTCATCACCGGCGCCAATGGGGGGCTGGGGGTAAGTTTGGCGCGGGAAGCACACCAACGTGGATTTCAAATTGAAGCTGTCAGCAGGTCGCCTCGTTCTCATGAACTCCCTGATGAGGTTGAATTCACCCAAATGGATTGCGCCGTTCAGGATGAAGCAAGTGCCTACTGGGAAAACCTTGCTCAAAAGTATGCTGCCTCCCAGGACATCGTGCTGTTTAACAATGCCGGCAAATATCTGAATAAGCCCTTCACGGCTACAGAAATGGCCGAGATAGAACAGGCCTTCCAGGCCAACTTCTTTTCTTCTGTGTATATGAGCAAAGGCTTTGCCAGCCATTTCAATTCGGGCACCATCATCAATTTGAACTCTTACGCCGGTTTGCATCCAAAGGCTGACCTATCTGTATATGGCGCGGCCAAGGCTGCTCAGGCGTATCTTTATGCAGCCCTTCGAGAAGAATTACCCTCAGGGGCTTTTCGCATCATGAACCTCTACCCCCAGCGTATCAACACCTGGTCCGAGGAACGCGAAGCCGACACCATCGATAAAACTGAAGCGGCCCAATGGATCATCGACATGGCTTTATTACGCGGCAGTTTTGAAATTACTGATTGCACCCTAGTCCCTTTTGGAGAGACCCCCTGATATTGGAGGCACAATGCTTGGCGGTATATATGGCAAGATCCTGCACATTGATTTGACCTCTGGGGAAACCTTCATCGAAGAGCCGGGGGAAGATTTTTACCGTCTGCTGGTGGGCGGGCGCGCCTTCGTCGCCTACCTCCTGCTGCGCGATCTGGCGCCCAACACAGCCCCCCTCTCTCCAGAGAACCCCCTCATCATTGCGCCGGGCATCCTGCAGGGCAGCAATCTGCCGGGTGCGGGACGCCACGGCATCGGCGGTAAGTCGCCCCTCACCGGTGCCATCGGCAGTTCTGAGGTCGGCGGCTGGTGGGGCCACGAGTTCAAGAAAACGGGCTACGATGCCCTCGTGATACGCGGCAAAGCCGACAGGCCCGTCTATCTCTGGATCAATGATGGTGAAGTCGAAGTCCGCTCCGCTGAGCATTTGTGGGGCCTGGAAACCGCGGTGGTCGAGCAGCATCTGCACGAAGAATTGGACGATAACAAGGTGCGCGTGGCCCAGATCGGCCCAGCTGGCGAGAACCTCGTTCTCTATGCTGCCATCATGCACGACATCAACCGCGCTGCTGGCCGTAATGGCCTGGGCGCTTTGATGGGCTCCAAGAACCTTAAGGCCATCGCCGTGCGTGGTAGACAGAACCCCAAACCTGTCCAGCGTTCGCGCCTCACCGCCGTTGCCAAATGGTTTGGCGAGAACTACAAAACCTTCATGGGCTGGGCCGCTGAGGGCATTGGTCAGGGCACCATGGAGGGCGTTTCCGTGTGGAGTTACCTGGGCGCTTTACCCACCCGCAACTTCTCCGAACCGGTATTTGATGAAGTCGAGGAGATCAGCGGGGACCGCATCTACGAGCTTTATTTGAAGGAACGTGATACCTGCCAGGCCTGCCCGGTCAACTGCAAACAGGTCTTTGAGCACGTCGATGAAGACCCCAAACGTAACGTTGACCCCATCTACGGCGGGGCTGAATACGAAGCTGTGGCGGCTTTCGGTTCCAACTGCGGTATTTCCGATGCCCTTGCCACCCTCAAGGCCAATGAACTCTGCAACGCCTATGGCCTCGATACCATCTCCGCAGGCATGTCCATTGCCTTTGTCATGGAGTGTTTCGAGAAGGGCATCTTGACCGCACAGGATACGGGCGGCATTGAGTTCCAATATGGCGATGCCGACGCCATGCTGCAGGCCGTTGAGTTGATCGCCGCACGCCAGGGCTTTGGGGATGTCATGGCCGATGGCGTGGCCCGTATGAGCGCCCGCTTTGGCCCCGAGACCGAGCCCTTCAACCTCACCATCAAAGGTCAGGAGTTGCCCCTGCACGAACCGCGCCTCAAGCACGGCCTGGGGGTCGGCTACGCTCTCGCTCCTATGGGTGCCGATCACATCGTCAACGTGCAGGACCATTACTACATTTCGGACAGCTTCAACCTGCAGCGCGTCAACGCCGTTCTGGATGTCCCCCTGGCCCCCATCACCAATCACGGGCTGTATGAGGAAAAATTGCAGCTTATGCACAATGAGATCAACTGGCAACATTTCCAGGACTGCGCCGTAAGCTGCCACCATTTTGCTTACGCCTACGACCATCTATCAGAAGCCCTCTCCGGGGTGACCGGTCTTGAATACAGCATTCAAGATGTGCTCGATGTCGGTGCCCGCGCCCAGACGCTTTCGCGCCTCTTCAACCTGCGGGAAGGTTTTTCGGCGGATGATGATCGGCTGCCGGACCGTTTGATGAAAGCCTTTTCCAGCGGCCCATTGGCGGACGTTGAAATTAATGTGGAGCGGTTTGACTGGGCCAAACGCCGCTTTTTCGAACTGATGGCCTGGGACCCCGAAACGGGCGTGCCTACGGATGAATGCCTGCGCGACCTGGAACTCGACGGTTTGTTGCAGGATGTTGAGCTAAAGAGGTAAGTGATGATGAAGGTATGGAGAGTTAACGTAAACACGCAAGCATCAAGTATCGAGGATGTTCCTGAAAGCTGGAACGCTTTGGGTGGGCGCGGTTTGCTTGCCCGCATCTTGTTGGATGAAGTGCCACCGACTTGCGAACCTCTGGGGCCACACAACAAACTGATCTTCGCCCCCGGCTTGCTGGTCGGCCACCGCCTTTCCAGCCTGGATCGCATCTCCATTGGTGGCAAAAGCCCCCTTACTGGTGGCGTCAAAGAGGCCAATGCCGGAGGCCGTACGGGCTACCACCTCACCAGCCTGGGCATCAAAGCCCTCATCATCGAGGACCAGCCGCAGGATGAAGCCTGGAGCGTATTGCACCTCAGCAAAGACGGTGTGCGTTTCGATGACGGCTCCGCTTACGTCGGCCTGGGAGTCTACGATACGGCTCCTCAGCTTCTGGAGCGTTATGGCGAAGACGTCGCCATTGCCCTGATCGGCCCGGGCGGCGAGATGAAGATGCTCGCCGCAGGCATCCAGAACATCGATAAGGATAAGGTGCCCTCTCGCATTGCGGCCCGCGGCGGCCTGGGTGCCCTGATGGGCTCAAAATACGTCAAAGCCATTGTCATCGATAACGAGGGTGGCGAGCGCCCACCCCTCCATGACAAGCCCGCCTTTAACCAGGCCAAAAAGGACTTCACCGTTGCCCTGGTCAACCACCCCCAGACCACCACCTACACCGACTACGGCACCCCCGCCATGACCAGCATGTGCAACCATTTCGGGGCCTTGCCCACGCGCAATTTCAGTTCCGGCAGTTTTGAGCATGCCGAGAAGATCGGCGGGGACTACCTGCGTGAACTGCTCCTCAAACGCGGTGGTGTCAGCGACCCCACCCACGCCTGTATGGCCGGTTGCTCCATCAAATGCTCCAATGTCTTTGGCGATGAAAGCGGGGAACACGTCATCACTTCCCCCATCGAGTTCGAGACCATCGGCCTGATGGGCTCCAACTTGGGCATCGACAGCCTGGATGTCATCGCCGAGATGAACCAGGGCGTCAACGACCTGGGTCTGGACTCGATTGAAATTGGGGCCGCTATGGGCGTGGCCTGTGATGCTGCTTTGATGGAATTTGGTGATGGGGCCCGTGCCCTGGAATTGATCGAGGAGATGCGCGCTGGTACACCCCTTGGACGCGTGCTGGGCAACGGCGCAGCTATCACTGGCGAGGTCTTTGGCGTGGAGCGTGTGCCGGTCGTCAAGCGCCAGGCGCTTTCGGCCTACGATCCGCGCGCCATTAAAGGCACCGGCGTGACCTACGCCACCTCCCCCCAGGGAGCCGATCACACTTCGGGCCTCACTATCCGCGCCCAGGTCAAACACACCAAACCCGAAGGCCAGGTGGATGTCTCACGCGCCGCGCAATTTAACATGGCGGGCTACGATACCTTGGGGGCCTGCATCATGGCCGGCTTTGGTTTTGCCGTGGCGCCGGAGACCATCAGCGGCTTGCTCAACGCCCGCTACGGCTTTGACATGCCACAGGACGCCCTGCAGCAGTTGGGGGTACAGACCATTGAACTGGAGCGGGAATTTAACCGGCGGGCGGGCTTCACCAAAGCCGACGACCGTTTGCCGGAGTGGATGACCCGTGAGCACCTGCCGCCCATGAACGCCGTCTTTGATGTGCCTGAAGAAGAGCTGGACGCGATCTTTGACTAAGGAAACTAGCTATGGAGACCATTTTTCCAAGCGGTTTATGTGGTTAATGTACTTACTTTAGATGGTTTGGTGTGGGAAACTTACTTTCAACTATCGGCTGGATCTGGAATAATTATCTCACAATGAAGAAAAGGGGTCATATCTTTTCCCTTCGTTGTTCAATTAGCACTATGTAATCAAGATAGAATTTTATTAGAGTTGGGGCATTGTTTAATAGGGCCTGACGTTCATCTATATCAGGTGGTGCACCATGACCTCGATCATTTCGCTCAATTCTAAGGAAGTGTAAGGCCGTTTCATCTGTAATTAGACCAACATTGCCTGCCCACCGAATCATATTAAAAAGTTTTTCCAAATCCTTTCTCGAAACAGTAAAAAGATCTCTATCCCTTGCCTCTACCATATACCGTTTTAGAGTATATTCAAATATTTTCCCTAGCTGGAATAGAGCCAAATCTATGCTATCTAAATTTACCAAGTTAAGAGCCCTATTGATTTCGGTAACCAATTTTTGATCATTTATCTGTGTCAGTTTTCTCGAGAACTCGTGTGCAGCTGTTCTCAGTCTACAAACGATCTGATTTGAACCATTCCTCACTTTTTCAATATCATTCATGTTTTCAATTGCGCTATATATAGAGGCCGGTGCGCAGTGTATCTCAGAGGATACAAGGTCCCGAATTTTTACTAATTCAAGCTGATTGTTAAGTTGTTTTTCTAAAAGTCTTCGTATGGTACTCTGAACGAGTTCTCCAACTGAAGTATCCTTTGCTAAAATCTCTAGTTTTGTTAATTTGGATCGGTAATTGCGATCAAATATTGCTGCTTTCCGTTTGCGTTTACCTTCCCGTCGATTTACCAGTTTGATAGCAGGGGATTTCAGTATCGAATTGTAAATTCCTTGTGGACTTATATCTGGTTCGAGGTTTGATATTTCTTGCGCTACTGCTGTCACAAACATCTCATCTGTCTCATTACTAAGAAATACTAATTCGATGTACTCACATAGTTTTACTTTGCCGATAACTTTTTCTCGAGTCTTTGCTTGATTTGATGCGACCGGAGTCAAGCCCCAATCGGTGAGGGCGAATAAGTCAGTGCCAACTCGGACAAACCGGTTGTCGTAACCTAAGTAAGAATCAATAGCTGATTCGGATACGGGTCTTCTAGCGCTTACAAAATCATAAATGTCTTGTGAGGTTAATGGTTCGCCAGATGCATGCAATGAATACTCCATTAAATCAAGGACATAATCCGTAGAATAATTTTGCCAGTCACTTAGAATCCATCCACCATTTCGTCCAATTGAATCGAAGCGCTCATCATTTGATAATCTATTACCAATGTTATGGGCATTTATTCTTGATGCTTGGCCATGCTTAAATGCTTCTTTATTCAGTGTTACAGCTAACTGCTTGGATTGAATCGCTTCCCCTGTATTGTGCAAAATCCTGTAAGCTTTATCTGCGATAGATCGCAATTTGTCATATCTTATTTGAATCGTTCCATCATCCAGACGCTCAATATCAAACGAAAGATCTATCGCGAGATTTATTTCCTCATCATTAAATCTTGCCCTAGCTGCCCTCTTTTTGTTTATAGCAATCTTTATTTCGTCATAAGGCTTTGCAATTGCTAAATCCCGAAGATAGGTGAATACAGCATGCATTGCGGTTTTTATTCTTTTAATTTTAGTCGGTTCGAGTGCCCAAGCATAAGTTTGATCCGATACAGTAGTTTTTAAACCAATTTTTTCGTATCCAAAAAGGGTCAAGAGCAATCCTAACAAGTGGAGGTTGATATTTGCTTCCGCGAAGTGTTCTTTTGTATGAATCAATATTGCATCTTCACTAACCACTTTGTTTAGGCTGTTTAGGCTGTTTCTGAAACGCTGAATACGCTTCAAGAATGAACTATTCAACATCACGTTTCTTTGTTCATTGACACCAGTATTTATTATTTCCCCTAAATTTGTTAAGGCCCTTTTTTCAATCTGACGGATTCTTTCACGAGAAACATCATAGAGTATTCCTATTTCGTCAAGTGTTAAGATAGTTCGACCATTTAAACCAAACCGGTATTCTATGATTGAATACTCACGAGCACGTGTCTCTTCCCCAGTAATATGAAAGAAATCCTGTATTATCTTTGACAACCAATCATCAAATAAGAGAGAAATATTGTTTACATCAAGTGGAATTTCAATCAAATGCCTAGTATGCCCAGCCATATTATTGCCTCCATATGAAACTAATATATCATCATTCCTTTTGTACTAGCTAATAAGAGGTCAATTCCTGATTATTTTTAAGGGGCTTTTCCAAACGTCAGCTATTTGATAAGGAGTGTATTTTCCTCTGTCCTTGGAGCGTACATTAAACATACATACGGGTACATTAATTCACCCAATTTTGCCCTTCTCCCAGCTAAATACCCCCACATTCGCTGCTTGAAATTTAATCAAACCCACATCTGGCGGTCCTAGTACCCACCCCCTGCAAACACCCTACATACCCTACATTAACTACATTAATCAGGTGCTTGGCATCTACGTCACGACAACATCGCCGCCGCATCAAGGGATACATTAATGGCGCTGCCCATGCCCTGCGCGTACTCATCCAGGGCCTCACCCTGGTAAGTGGCCACGCCGCTGGTCAGGTTGGTGCCCGGCACCAGGATGCTGCCACTGCGGTAGCCCAGCACGGTCGCCACCGTGAACAAAGCCGATGATTCCATTTCAAAGGCCAGCACCCGGCGTTTGCCCCATTTATCAATGATCTCCCGGATGCGTTCCCCATCGTAAAAGGAGTCGGTGGAGCGCACGATGCCGCGGTGGAAAGCCACCCCACGCGCTTCGGCAGCAGCCGATAAAGCTGCCACCACCTCAAAGTCAGCCACAGCGGGAAAAATGGCGGGCGCGACGTAATGGCTGGTGCCCTCATCCCGCACGCCAGCAGTCGAAATAATGACATCACCCACCTTGACCTCAGACTGGCAACTGGCACAACTGCCCACACGGATGAAAACGCGCCCGCCAGCCACCCCCAACTCCTCAACGGCAATGGCGAGGGAGGGGCTGCCCAGGCCGCTGGCGGCTACCGAAACAGCTTTGCCCTGGTACGTGCCGGTGTAAACGGCGTAGCCGCGCTTCTTGCCTACTTCCTTGGGGTCGTCCATCAACTCGCGGATGCGCTCAACGCGTTCGGGGTTGCCGCACAACAATACGACCGGGGCGACGTCCCCGCCGGAGACGCCCAGATGGGGGAAAGTGCCGTCGGGCAGGCGCAGGTGTCTTTCTGTGAAGTAGTTGTCTGTCATGGTTTGCTCCTTGGTCTACTCAATGGGCCAGGATGAAGCGACCCGAATGCCGGTGCGCTCCAATAAGTTCTGTCCTCTTTCTTCGGCTTCCGTCAGGATAGCTTCCCTATCGCCAGTTAGCAGTTGCCTGTCTTGCATGACGATCTGGCCGTCGATGATGACGGTTTCCACATCGGTACCCTGGCCGGTGTAGACCAGATTGGAAATGATGTCGAAATTGGGCACGGCGTGGGGCTGCCGGGGGTTGACCAGGATGACATCGGCCTTTTTGCCCACTTCCAGAGAACCCAGGGTATCTGCCTGGCCCACGGCTTTAGCGCCTTCAATCGTCGCCATTTCGAGGACATCCTCGGCGGTAAGAGCTTCGGCATCCATGGTGTGGATGTTTTGCAGGAGTGAGGCAGCTTTCATCTCGCGGATCATGTCATAACAATTGTTGTTGGCCCCGGAATCACAGCCCAGGCCAACGGTGACACCGGCGGCGCGCATCTCGCGCACTTTAGCCACGCCGGAGGCCATCTTCATGTTGGCGGAGGGGCAGTGGGCAACCTTGGTGTCCGTGCGCTTGAGAATCTCGATCTCCTCCTCCGATACCCAGCAGCACATGGCTAACAAAACGTTGGGGCCGACCATGCCGACACGCTCGATGAACTCCACCGGCAGAGCATCATACTCGCGGCGGAAGAAGGGCAGGTCTTCTTTCTCGCCTGCCAGGTGCACGGTGATGCCGACGCCTTTCTCCTGGGCCAGCGCGGCCACTTTGGTATAGAACTCAGGGGAGCAGGCCGTGGCCGGTTCGCGCGGCACACGCGGCCCGTACCAGACCTGGATACGGCCATTGGCGGCACCATGCCATTTGTCAATGGCGACGGCAGCCTCAGCGAGGGACTTCTCTTCCGTTTCCAGCATGCCCTCGTCGATGACGCCTACCTGCTGGGCCAGGGCAGTCTGGTCCATGACGCTTTTGGCCATGACAGCGCGGATACCCATACGCTCGATGGTGGCAGCCTGGCGGTCGAAGTCGTAGCGGGAATGCACCAGCGGGTCGACGTAACAGGTGGTGCCGGTGGTGATCATCTCCAGGATACAAAGCTGCAAACTGATGTCTGCGTCGTCAGCATCATAGCTGCCCTGCAGGGGCCAGATGTAATCCTCCAGATAGGGACGCCAGGGCAGGTCATCGGCCACGCCGCGCAACATGGCCTGGGGCGAGTGGGCGTGGGCATCAATGAGGCCGGGGAGGGCAATCTTGCCATGGCCCTCTATGATCCGATCTGCCTGGGGATACTTCGAGGCCAGCGCTTCAGATTTGCCGATGGCGACGATGGTGTCGTCCTCAATAACGATAGAGGCGTCGGTGATGATACGGCGGCTGGGGTCAATGGTGACAGCGGTGACGTCGTTGATGATGAGTGTGGTCATAGGTAATCTCCTGCTCCCAGTATAAGCTACTGAAAATGAGACTCAAAGCTCACCTATAATATTTGCAAATGTAATTCTAACCTTTAAAGGAATAAATGCCCCGTAGTTTAGGCGTTTATTTATCCTGAATACTCCACATCCTTCGATACAAGCCATCATCGCCAATCAGTTCCTCGTGTTTACCCTGCTGCTTGATCTGACCTTTGTCCATGACAATGATGTGGTCGAAGTTGTCCAAGCCAACGATGCGGTGAGTGATCATCAGGATGGTTTTATGGCCCAGGTTGTTGTGGATGGTTTTAAGGATAGCTTGTTCGGTCAATGCATCCAGGTTGGCTGTCGGTTCGTCTAGAAGCAAATAAGGCCGATCTAACAGCAAGGCGCGGGCGATAGCAAGACGTTGGCGCTCGCCGCCGCTGAGCAGGTGCCCCTGTTCCCCGATCCATGTATCGTTCCCTTGCGGCAGGCTTTGAATAAAACCATCGATCTCTGCGAGGCGCGTAGCCTGAATCAAATCCTCTACAGTAGCGCTGGGCTGCGCAACTAGCAAGTTGTCGCGGATAGTGGCGTTAAATAAGTGACTGTATTGTGACACTACTGAAAACAGCGAGCGTATCTCTTCTTGGGGAAAGGTGCGAATATCCTGTCCATCGAGCAGAATGCTATCTTCGGGGACCTCCCAGAAACGCAGTAATAGGTTGATGAGGGTAGACTTGCCTGCACCGCTGGGACCAACCACAGCCAGACTCTGTCCCCTGGATAGTTCAAAGCTGATGTCACGCAAGACCTCTGGTTCGTGGTTTGAATAACGGAAAGACAAATTATTGAAGAGGATGTTTTCAATAGAGCTGTTAATTTTTGCGGCCACAGGTTGATCGACAACTGCGGGTGGTGTATCTGCGATTTCGAATAAGCGTTCCCCCGCTGCCTGGCTTTGATCGATTGGGTGGGAGAGTTGCCCCAATGGTAAAACGGCTTCGAAGCTGGCCAGGGAAGCTAAAACCAACGTAGCGAGAAATACACCATCAATGCTGCCCGCATTGACCAGCATAATGCCAATGAGTAAAACAGCCCAAATAGCAACATACATGCTCAGGTTGCTCAGCCCAGCCTGCAAGGCGTTGATCACAGCAACGCGCTTTTGTGCATTTCTGAAGTTATGGTTGAGGTCAGAGACTGCATTTAAATAACGATCTTCCTGCGAGTAAGCGGACAGGTCAGCCAGGCCTTGCACTGTATCAACAATGCTGGTCTGTATGTGGCTGCGGAGATCAATGAGGGATTGTTGGGGAGCTTTGGCAAGCCAGCGGGTGCTGACCGGGATGCCGACACCTACAAGCAACAAAAAGAAGGCCAGGGTAAATGCCAGTGAGCTGTCAAATGTCCCCATGAAGAAAGTAACCCCGATGATAATGACCGCAGCAACCAACGGAGGCGCCAGGACACGTAAATAAAACTCGCGCAAAGTGTCCACATCGTTAGTACTGCGACTAAGCAGGTCGCCGCTGTGTCTGTCCTGGATGGCAGCTGGGGTCACTGGTTCAAGCACCTCGTAGAACCATACGCGCAGATGGGTCAATATCTGAAAGGTTACGTTGTGGGAGACATACCTTTCCAGGTAACGGAAAACGCCGCGGGTGATACCAAACAACCTGACGGCCACAATGGTGGTTTGGATCTCGGCAATGGATGGCTGCAAGGCTGCCCTGGAGATCAGATAGGCAGAGGTAGCCATGAGGGCTACGCTGCTCCCGATTGTAGCTGCGCCGATGACAATAGAGAGCAGCATGCCTCTATAGAAGGGGAAAACCAGAGCCGATAAGCGCTGCAAAATTTTCATGGGGACCCTACGAAGCTTTGTTGTAACTGGCGATAGATGCCTTCCTGCTCCAGCAACTCTGTGTGGGTGCCGCCTTGCACAATACGTCCATCTGAAAATACCAGTATTTGATCGGCGTCAACGACGGTATCGAGGCGGTGTACGATTATCAGGGTTGTACGTTCCTTCATCAAGCGTCGAATTGCTTTTTGTAATTGGGTTTCCGTTTGTGGATCAAGATGGGCCGTGGGTTCGTCCAGGATGAGGAAATTGGGGTTGCGTAAAAAGGCGCGCGCCAGGGCCACGCGTTGGGATTGGCCACCGCTCAAGCGCAGCCCGCGTTCTCCGACTTGAGTGGCATAACCATCGGGGAGTGACTGGATGAAGTCATCAAGTTCGGCATCCCTGGCCGCGGCTTCGATCTGTTCCTGAGTGGCATCCGGATGACCAAAGGCGATATTGGCGGCCAGACTATCGAAGAAGAGGTGGGGGAATTGGGGAACCCAGGCGATTTGATTCCGCCAGATAGCGCGGTCGATCTTTTGTAAGTCAGAGCCATCCACCACTATTTGGCCCTCTTGAGGGTCAACAAAGCGCATCAGCAGGTTGGCAATTGAGCTTTTGCCTGCACCACTGGCACCAACCAGTGCGACCTTTTGGCCTTTATTGATCTCAAAAGATATATCACTCAGGGCCAGCTGGCTGCGCTCCTGGTAGCTAAGCGATACATGTTTGAACTGAATAGAAGCAAAATCGGATAATGTGCCTTTGGGTGCTATTAGCGATTTTTCCGGTAAGGGTGTTTCAAAGACTTCAAAAATGCGGTTGGCGGCGGCAACTCCTTCGGCACCGGCATGGAAGCGTGCCCCCAAATTGCGCAGGGGTTGATAGAACTCCGGGGCCAGGATCAATAAAAATAAAGCGGGTGCAAAATCCAGGCCGCCGTATAACAATCGCAAACCCACCTGAACGGCGATGATGGCGGTGCTAATAGTGGCCAACAACTCCAGCACCAGCGCTGAGAGGAAGGCCACCCGCAATACGCCTAATGTGGCCTGGGCATATTGATCGCTGATGATGCGGACGGTGGTTGCTTGTTGTTTGCTGCGCCCCAAAGCCTTTAAAGTGACCAGGCCCTGAACAACGTCGAGGAAGTGAGCACTCAGGCGACTCAAAGAGGTCCACTGGCGCTGGGTCAGGGCCTCGGTGGCGCGCCCGATCAGAACCATGAAATAGGGGATCAGGGGAGCGGTAAACAGAAGCACTAAGCCTGAGAGGAGGTCGAGAGAAAATACGCTGAACAAGATTGTGAGAGGGATAAGTGCTGAAATAAAAATCTGGGGCAGGTATTCGCTGAAGTATTTCTCGAGGTGTTCCACGCCTTCCATGAGGGTGTTGCTGAGTTCGCCACTACTTTCAGACTGTGTATAGCCTGGCCCTAAAGCCAGAATGTGGGCCAAGAGACGTTGCCTTAAATTGCTTTTGATCACAATTGCCAGGTAATTGGCGGAGAGTTCTGTGCCGAACAAAGCTACGGCACGCAACACCATCACGCCCAGCAAAAGCGCCATGGGCCTTTGTACCGCTGCTAATGTCGCCTGTTGCAAAAAAACATCTGAGATGACTTGGCTCATCCAGTAGGCCTGGGCCACGGTAAAGACACCACCCAAAAAGGCCAGGCCAATGGTCAAGGCCATGAGTAAGCGATGTTTTCTAGTTTCGGTCCAAAGCCGTTTGTCGAGCATGTTGCCTCTGAAAAAAAATAACGGGGCGAGTGTATACCCGCCCCGTTAGCCTATTATCGGCTCTGTTGCTTAGTATTCAAGCATCTGTGGATCGGCTGTGACGCGTTTGCGGAAGACCCAATAGGTCCAGCCCTGGTAAGCAAGAATGATGGGCACGAAAGTGAGCGCTACCACCGTCATTACAGTCAGTGTGTAATCGCTGGATGAGGCATTGTAGATCGTCAAGCTCCAATCCGGATTGAGCGTGGAGATCATTACCCTGGGGAAACTGTAGGTGAAGAAAGTGACCAGGGTGAAGACAATGGTGAGGCTGGTCATCACAAAAGCCCAACCCTCTCGTTTCTGACGGGCAAGCAGGCCACTGGTTAGCAGACACACGAATGCAGCAATGGGAATGACCCCTGGGTTCAGGCCCAGTTGCATAACGATGTCGGTCTCTAAGTAGGTATAGACCGTGAAAAGAATGAAAACGACCACAGCCAATCCCCACACTCTACCAACTGCATGGCGGGCCTTAGCCTGCATTTCATCGGTGGTTTTTAGAGAAAGGAATAGAGCGCCATGTAATAGGAATGTTACAACAGAAAGCACCCCGCCCAAAAGGCTGTATGGATTGAGTAGGTAAAGCAAGCCTTCGTTGTAGATCATATTGGCATCGATGGGTAAGCCTCGCATGAGGTTGGCAAAGGCTACTCCCAGCAAAAGTGCCGGAAGGGCGCTGCCAATGAAGATAGCCCAGTCCCATAAGCTACGCCAGCGCGGGTTTTCATCTTTGCTGCGGAACTCGAAGGCCACCCCACGGATGATGAGACCGACAAGCAGCAGGAACAGCGCCAGGTAAAAACCACTGAAAAGCGTGGCATACCAATGGGGGAATGCTGCAAAAGTAGCGCCACCTGCGGTCAGCAGCCAAACTTCATTGCCATCCCAGTGTGGGCCGATGGTGTTGATGATCACGCGGCGTTGGGTGTCGTTCTTGCCAAGGAAGGGCAAGAGCATGCCTACGCCAAAATCAAAGCCTTCAAGTACGAAGAACCCGATGTACAGTACTGCAACAAGAATGAACCATAAAATATTGAGATCCATGAGTATCCTCCAAATGCCCTAATTCTGCCCGGCCACGAGTGATGGTTCAGCCTGGGGTTGGGGGCTTTTTGCAACGCCCTCTTCTTCGATTGGCTGCGGGCCTGCAAGCGCATATTTGCGCAAGAGGTAAACGTCTGCAACCAACAGAACCCCGTAGAGAAGGACGTAGCCTATGAGTGAGGTAAGTAGTGCCCCTGCACCCACGTTGGGTGAAATTGAATCTTCGATCAGGAGCAGGCCCTGGACTGCCCAAGGGGCACGTCCTACCTCTGCCAGGAGCCAACCAGTTGAGTTGGCAATATAGGGTAAAAATATGGCCCAGACGAAGAGCCGCATCATGCGCGGCGAGATGTCTTGCATATTCCCTAACAACATGTACAAGGCGTAGGCACCCAAGGCTAGCATAACAAAACCGGCACCAACCATGGCGCGGAAGCTCCAGTAGGTGATGGCTACCGGTGGGATATAGTTGCCGGGGCCATAGGTCTCTTCGTATTCTGCCTGCAGGCTATGAATGCCGCGCACTTCGCCATCCAACTGGTTATAGGAGAGCAAGCTGAGGAGACGGGGCAGGCGGATGGAGAATACGTCCCTGCGCTGGGTAAGGTCACCGATGGTCAGAATCGAGAAGGAGGCCGGGTCTTCGTCCTGCCAAAGCGCTTCGGCGGCAGCCATTTTCATGGGCTGGATCTCGACCATGTGTTGGGCCTGGCTGTGTCCGTTGAGGGCCACAAGCAGGATGGAAACGAAACCAAAGACAGCACCGATCTGGAAGGACCGTTTGAAGAAATCGACGTTCGACTTGCGTAGGATGTGAAGGGCGCTGATGCCCATGATGAAGAAGGCGCCGGTAGATAAGCCTGCCAGGACAACGTGAGGGTATTGCACCCAGATGTTGGGGTTGAGGATCAAGGCCAAGAAATCGACCATTTCGGCGCGCCCGGTCACTGGGTTCAGCTCGAAGCCGACGGGCTGCTGCATGAACGAATTGGCAATGAGAATCCAGAGAGCCGAGATGTTGGCAGCTATGGCAACCAGCCAGATGGAGGCCAAATGTACACCTTTGGAAAGACGATCCCAACCAAAGATCCATACACCGAGGAAGGTGGATTCAATGAAAAAGGCCATGAGGGCTTCGATGGCTAGCGGTGCCCCAAAGATGTCACCCACGTAGCGGGAATATTCTGACCAGTTCATGCCGAACTGGAATTCCTGAACGATGCCGGTCACGACCCCCATAGCAAAATTGATCAGGAAAAGCTTGCCCCAGAATTTCGCCATCTGTTTATACACCGGCTGACCGGTGCGCCAATAGATGGTTTGCATGACGGCAATCAGGATAGAAAGCCCCAGGGTTAGCGGTACAAAGAAAAAGTGATAAATGGTTGTCGATGCAAATTGCAAACGAGCAAGTAAAACTAGATCCATGAACTACTCCTAAAAACTAAGAAGATAAAGGTTGTACGTCCTGCAGTTCGATTCTTCCGTGTTCCTCCTCATCGAAAAATTGGGAATCATTAGTAAGCCGGTTTGGCTTTATGCGTAATTGAATGGCTTCTGCAACCAGCGAAGAAAGCGTGGCTTGCTGCAATTGCTGGACGATGTTGGCTTGCAAACGACCCCAAAGGCCGTGTGCCGGGCAAATTGCATCGCGGAGACATTCTTTGGGCCGCTGCAAACAAATGTTGATACAAATGGGGCCTTCTATGGCTTCAAGGATGTTGAGCAGGTTAATGTCTTGCGCGTCCCTGGCGATTTTCAGGCCGCCCTTGGGCCCGGAAAAAGTTTTGACCAAATTGGCGTTAACCAGGTCTGCGACGATCTTGTGCAGGAAGGGTTGGGGGACGCCCATTTGCCGGGCGACATCTTTTGCCAGCATACGCTGGTCTTCTTCAAGTTCCCCCAGGGCCAGCATAGTCCGTACGGCGTAATCGGCTCTTCGCGAAATCTCAAACATAGGCCTTCCTCATCCTTGACCAGTTAAGTCAAGGATATAGTACGGAATTTCACAAAGAATTGAAGGGATATTTGTCCCTTTTTTTGTGGGACAGTTTGGGATTCAGCTATTAGAAATGCTCATCCCCCTATTGTCTGTTAGCTATTAGTCTCAGATGCAAAATACGGTTGCTTTGCTGCTGATTTGTTTGATGAATAGGGGATCTCGGCCTGTATGACCAGCCCGCCATTCTCCTGGTTTTGGAAACGCAAACGTCCACCAAGCAAAGCCACTCTTTCACTGATGCCTAGAAGACCATAATGCCCATCATGGGCCAGTTGCGCCGTATCAACCCCCTGGATAATTCCCTTTCCATTATCTGCAATTGAGACCATCAAGGCGCGGGGTGAAGCATGCTGCAGGGAGATATCTACCTGCGTGGCTTCTGCATGTTTCTGGATATTATTTAGTCCTTCCTGAACGATACGGTATATTGACAGTTCAACCGTCTCGGACATACGTGCAATATCTTTATCTAGATTGAGATTCACGACCGTGTTTGTACGCTTTGCCCATTCATGGGAATAGGATTGAAGCGCAGCAACGATGCCCAAACTATCGATGGTTGGTGGCCGCAAATCACTACAGATGTTGCGCAGCTCATCGATCAGGTTACGCAAGTTGTTCCTCAAGTTGATAAGATTTTCCTGCATTGCCGGGGAAGAATCTTCATGGGCCTCGATCTCTTCGATCTGGTAATTGGTGCTCAATAAGTCCTGAATGATCTGGTCATGAATTTCGCGGGCCAGGTGTTTGCGCTCTTTTTCCAATTCGGTCAGTAGCCGACGCTGTGCATTTTGCAACGCTTGGTTTGAGCTATCCAGTATGGTAACCTGTTCGGTGAGGTGGTCAATGAGTTTGTGCCTGAGGGAATCCAGGTCGATTTGTTCTTTTTCCAAATAGAGCTGGCTGCGTTGCATCCGGTCTGCATCTTCACGCGCCCGGTAATAACTATCCAGAGCCCAAATAATCGGTGTGAGCTTTTCATAATCAGTGGTGCCGACCATGGCCGCAATCAGTTGCTCTCGTTCCGCCTCTTGCGTGCGAAATTCTGCGGCGCGGTAGCCTTTGCGCAGGACGATGATGCGGTCGGTCGTTGCTAATAGATCTTCAAGGTTGTTGCTCGCAAAGAGAACACCAATGCCTTGTTTTTGCCATTCTTGCACCAGAGCCAATAACGTTTGTTGGTATGGATAGCTCAAGGTGCGGGCGGGGTCATCAATGATGATCATGCGTGGTGAGGAGCTCATGGCCTTGGCAACGGCGATCATCTGGCGCTTTTCCCCTGAAAGATTGGATACTTTTTCACGCAGTGACTTGTAGGTTACCCCCAGTTGATCCAATATGCGTGTAGCCTCCTGATCCATTTTTAGCTGATTAGGGATCTTGAACCAGTTATTGCCCAGCGACCACCCCAGTTCATTGCCCAGGAATATCATGCTGGTGATATCGAGGTTCTCAGCCAATATGGGCGTCTGGTAGATGACTTCAATGTCTAATGAACGTACTTGAAAAGGCCAATGTATGCGTCGTCCCGCAAAATATAGCTCCCCCTGATCGGGCACCAGATAGCCTGCCAATAACATTGCCAGCGTAGATTTACCGGAACCGCTTTGCCCTGCGATACCTACAACTTCACCGGCCTGGATCTCGAGGTCGATATTGCGTAATGCGGAAAGGGTCCCGAAACGCTTTGAGAGGTTGGTAACCTTCAATAAAGGCTTCATTTATTGGGCTTGTAGATTACTTTGAACTACGTCTTCTAGGATATGGTTGAGGGTGGCTGAGTCGAGGACTTTTTTATCGATGAAGGCAGAAGCGCCAATATCTAAACTCTGTCGCCGGAATTCTTTATCCGGATAGGCACTGATCAAAATAATGCGCGATTGCGGCGCGAAGGCTTTGACCTGCAAGGCGCATTGAATGCCGTTTTGGTCGCCTAATAACACGTCGATCAGGAATAAGTGAAATGAACCGGATTTGGCCAGGTCTACGGCGCTTTGGATGTTGTCCGCCTCGTAGATGTTTGCGCTGGGATATATCTTGCCGATCGTGCGTTGGAGTTGTTGTCTGTAACGCGGATTGTCGTCCACCAAAACCACTGACAAACGTTTTGTGAGAGGTGTTTGATGGACAGGCATTTCGGCAGCAACTTGCCCGGAAATTGCCAGTATGTCGGGGTTATCGCGAATGATGTTGACAGCTTCCAGCCTGCTTTGCACGCCTAATAATCTGTAGAGACGGGTTAGATGATTCTCAATGGTCTTTACACTTAAGTTGAGTTGTAAAGCTATGCTCTGGTTGCTGTTGCCTTTCTGCAGCAGATGCAGGATATCGCGCTGGCGTGAAGTGAGGGGTGGCGAGGTTGGCGTTGTGGGGTCAAGGTTTACCAGGCGGTCAACGATCGAGCTTGAGATCCATTTTTCGCCATTGAGCACGCGCTGCAAGGCCAAACGCAGGTCCTGCAAAGGCTGGTCTTTTAGATGGTAGCCATTGACGCCCGCCTTTAATAAACCCTGTACGTAGATATCGTCATCATAGGCGCTGATCACAAGGATCTTTAGTTCGGGGTAATCATGCCGAATCTGGCGAATTGCCGGAATCGGGTCAAACTCGGGCATAGTCACATCGATAAGCAAGAGATCAGGGTGTAGCGTTTGTAAGGATGTGAAGAGGGTGGGGCCGTCCTTAGCTTCTCCCACAACTTCCAATTCGTCCAATTCCTCTACGGCATTGCGTATCCCGGAACGTACAATTGCATGATCATCTGCCAGGAGAACCCGGATACCGCTCATAATTGCATTATAACATTCAGCCTATGGGGAAATGTCACATGGGTTTTAGGGGATGCCCCCAGGTTTAAATCGCTTAGTTTGGGGGGGATTCCCCTAATTGGAAAAGGGGGGAGGAGGGGAGGCGTGAAAAAAACAATTTGTTAAACTCTTATTAACAACCTATGCTGAATTTAAGTTTGAAATTGAAGACTGAGGAGGTGAAATCACCAAGACGAAATCCATTCGTATATCTATCCATTCAATTCATATTGAATGGGCCACCAAATTCGATTGATAAGGAAGAGCAGAATGTATAGGAAAAACTCATTTATTCTATTGGCGATGTTGTTGATCTTCGCCGTTCTCCTTGCTGCTTGCGGCGGTAGTGCAACTGCTACCGAAGAAGCACCCGCAGAAGCTCCGGCAGAAGAAGTAGCAGGCAAAGTTGGTATCGTACTGCCGACGAGGGATGAACCACGCTGGATCCAGGACGAGGCCCGCTTCGAAGAAGCACTGGCCGCCGCTGGTTATGAGGTCGAGATCCTCTTCAGCCAGGGTGACTCTGCCCGTGAAAAAGCCAATGTCGAAGACCTGATCACCAAGGGTGTGCAGGTCTTGGTCATCACGCCCCACGACGGGGCCGCAGCTGCCGCCGCAGCAGAAGTTGCCCAGGAAGCTGGGGTCAAGGTCATCTCCTACGACCGCCTGATCCTCGAGACGGATGCAGTTGATTACTACGTGACCTTCGACAGCATCGCCGTGGGCGCAGCCCAGGCGCAATACCTGGTGGACAAAGCCAGTGGCGAAGGCAACCCGCTGTACCTGTATGCCGGGGCTGCCTCTGACAACAACGCTTTCTTGTTCTTTGAAGGTGCCTGGAACGTCCTGCAGCCCAAGATCGCCGATGGCACATTCGTGATCAAGAACTCCAGCGAAGCAGAAGCCTTGCAAGACAAGGCAGAACTGACGCGTGACGAGATGGCCCAGATCATCGGTCAGGTAACGACCAACTGGGACTTCAACACGGCCAAGAACCTGGCAGAGGCTAACCTGACAGCTACCACGGCGGAGGACAAAGGGGATGTGTTCATCCTGGCCCCCAATGACGGCACAGCCCGCGCTATTGCGGACGCCTTTGCAGCCGATGGTGATGTGAGCAGCTATGTGGTCACCGGACAGGATGCTGAAGTTGCCTCCGTGCAGTACATCATTGATGGCAAGCAGTCCATGACGGTCTTGAAGGATGTGCGCACATTGGTGGGCGATGCCATCGCCGCAGCCATCACCTTCCTTGAGGGTGGCACACCAGCACAGACCAACACCTATAACAATGGTGTTATCGATGTGCCGGCCAAGCCATCTGAGGTGATCTCTGTAGACCAGGACAATGTCCAGGCCGAGATCATTGACTCCGGTTACTGGCCTGCCGATGAATTCACCGGCTTACCGTAGCAACAAGGGTTAAGGTATAACTAAGGGAATAGTTATGGAACTTCCATAACTATTCCCTCTTTACTTGATAGTTGTCATTGGAGACCCTTCAACATGCCAACACCGATACTTGAGATGCAAGAGATCACCAAGGAATTTCCCGGTGTGATCGCTCTGGACAAGGTTACCTTTGAGGTGGCCCAGGGGGAGATACATTGTTTGGTAGGGGAAAATGGGGCGGGCAAATCCACCCTGATGAAAGTGCTGAGTGGTGTATATCCTTATGGGGTATATAGCGGAGAGATCATTTTCGATGGTCTGGCCCAGCAATTTCGCAACATAAAAGAGAGCGAAAAAGCAGGCATTGCGATCATTTATCAGGAGTTCGCCCTGGTCCCTGAAATGACGATCTATGAAAATATTTTCCTGGGTCACGAGATCTCCAATGCTTTCGGGGTGGATTGGAATGAAACCATCAAACGGACTAATGATATTCTGAAGAAAGTCAGGTTGAATATCAATCCGGCTACAAAAGTGAAAGACCTGGGGGTGGGACAGCAGCAACTGGTAGAGATCGCAAAAGCATTGAGCCGAGAAGTCAAGCTGTTAATCCTCGATGAGCCGACCGCGGCGTTGAATGAGGAAGATGCCGAGAATCTTTTTGTACTCTTGCGGGACCTGAAAGAGCAGGGAGTTACGAGTGTATTGATCACCCATAAGCTAAAAGAGGTGATCGATATTGCCGATACGGTCACCGTTTTGCGTGACGGCCAAACTGTAGGCACTCTGAGTGCCGCCAATGGTGAGGTGACTGAAAACGTACTAATTAAAAACATGGTGGGGCGAGAGATCGAGAATATCTATCCCCCACGTAAACCTATGGAACAGGGCGACATCGTTTTCGAGGTCAAAGACTGGAATGCAGTGCATCCAGGCTTGGGCAGGACCATCCTTAAAGATATCAATTTTCACGTGAGAAAAGGCGAGATCGTGGGTGTTGCCGGGCTGATGGGCTCAGCGCGTACGGAACTGGCCCTGAGCTTGTTCGGTAATCCCTATGGCTACAAACTGGATGGCGAGATGTACATGCGGGGGATAAGGGTTGAACTTAATCATCCCCAAGATGCTATCGATGAACGCGTGGCCTACGTAACAGAAGATCGAAAATCCACTGGGCTTATCCTTATCCAGGATGTGAAACAGAATATTACACTTGCCAACCTGCGCAAGCTTGCCCAACGAGGGGTTGTAGACCGCAACGCAGAGATCAAAGTTGCCACCGAATACAAACAATCCCTTGATATCCGCACACCCAGCATTGAACAAAAGGTAGAGAACCTGAGCGGCGGCAACCAGCAAAAGGTCTCCGTGGCAAAATGGTTGTTTGCCAAACCCGACGTCCTGATTCTCGATGAACCCACCCGCGGCATCGATGTGGGAGCCAAGTACGAGATCTATTCCCTGATGAACGAGCTTGTGGAGCAAGGCATGAGCATCATCATGATCTCTTCGGAACTCCCTGAGATCTTGGGGATGAGTGACCGGGTATATGTCGTCTCTTCCGGTAGGATCACCGGGGAATTGAAGATCGAGGACGCGACGCAAGAAAATATCATGCAAATGGCGACCCTGTGAGGACTAATAATCATGACCTTCTTCAATAACGCAACAAGAATCTTCCGGCAGAACATCCGTGAATATGGCATGTTCATAGCCCTCTTTGTCATTATGGCGATCTTTTCTATCACCACGGATGGCATCTTTATTTCCTCAAGGAATATAAGCAACCTCATCAACCAGGCAGGGTTCATCGCCGTTCTGGGTATTGGTATGACCCTGGTGATCGTCATCCGCCATATTGATCTATCGGTTGGCTTCCTGGCGGGTTTCCTGGGCGCGGTAGCTGCCATTGCTATGGTCTCCTGGGGCTGGCCGGTGATCGTAGTTATCCCCTTCGTACTATTGTTGGGTGCGCTGGCTGGTTTGATCCCCGGCTTTTTGGTGGCACGTTTGAAGATACCGGCTTTTGTGGCGACCCTTGCAGGATGGTTGATCTACCGAGGTGCACTGCTGGTAGTTACCCAAAGTACGGGCACGATCATTATCCCCAACGATGCCTTTAATGCCATTGGCAATGGTTACATCCCGGATATTCCCCGTGTGCCGATATTCCCTGAGGTCCACAAGGTAACCCTGTTGCTGGGAATTATCGCCATCATCCTTTACGTTTTTAATGAAATTCGCACGCGCCGCAACAAACAATCTTATAACTTCGAAGTTCTCCCCCCTGATCTTTTTGCACTGAAGTTGGTATTCGTATCTGCGCTGATTGGTGGGTTAACCTGGGTGTTGGCGGGCTTCAATGGCCTTTCCTGGACGGCTGTCATCGTGATTCTGGTGGCGTTGATCTACCATTTTGTAACGACCAATACAGTGCTGGGCAGGCATATTTATGCTGTAGGTGGTAACCCGGAGGCCGCCAAGCTTAGCGGTGTCAACGTCAACCGCATCACTCTTGTTGTGTTTGGGCAGATGGGTATGTTGTCTGCCTTGTCAGGCATTTTGTTTGCTGCCCGTTTGCAGTCGGCGACTACTACGGCAGGTACCCTGTTTGAGTTAGATGCTATTGCGGCGGCCTTCGTGGGTGGTGTCTCGGCGGGTGGCGGCATTGGTAAAGTGATCGGTTCGCTGGTGGGTGCGCTGGTGATGATCTCCTTGACCAGCGGCATGAACCTTATGGGCATTGACATTGCCTACCAATACATTGTGCGTGGTGCAGTTTTGGCGGCGGCGGTTATTTTTGACGTAGCCACACGTAACCGATAATCCCAGAAATTGAGTTTGAAGGTTCTCTTTATCGGGGGGACAGGCATCATCAGTTCGGCCTGTTCCCAATTAGCGGTAGAGCAGGGGGTGGATTTATATCTATTTAACCGTGGAGAAAGTAGCAAGAAGCGGTCCATCCCTGAAGGGGCCAATGTTTTAATTGGCGACATTAACAATACGAAAAGCATGGTCAAAGTCCTGGACGAACATGCCTTTGATGTGGTCGTGAATTGGATCGCCTACACGCCGGATCAAGTGCAGCGCGATATTCAGTTGTTCCAAAACCGCACAGATCAATATATCTTCATCAGTTCAGCATCGGCTTACGAGAAGCCTGTGCGGCAATTCCCGATCACCGAGGAGACACCGTTGGTGAATCCGTTCTGGGAATACTCGCAAAATAAGGCGGACTGTGAAACGTTTTTGATGAAGGCGCATGTGGAAGAAGGTTTCCCAATAACCATTGTGCGCCCTTCACATACTTATGACAAAACTCTGTTTCCTTTCCGGGGAGGTTACACTGTGCTGGACCGCATGCGCAAAGGCCAACCGGTGGTTGTGCATGGGGATGGCGAGTCTCATTGGGTCTTGACGCAGCACTATGATTTTGCGGTGGGTTTTAGTGGGCTGTTGGGCAAAACAGAGGCTTTAGGCGAAGCTTATCATATAACCTCAGATGAGCAACTGACCTGGAACCAGATCTATGCCACGGTTGCAGAGAAAGCAGGGGCAGAATTTAAGCCGGTGCATGTGCCGCCTGAATTTATTGCCCGTTATGACCCGGATTGGGGAGCCAGCCTGCTGGGTGACAAATCGCATTCCGTGAGCTTCGACAACACTAAAATCCGGAAACTCGTCCCGGAATTTGTTCGGCAGGCCCCTTTTGCGGAAGGTTGTGAGGAGATCATTGGCTGGCATGATGCAGATGCAGGCAGACGGATCGTGTCTGAGGACTTTTCTAAGATGTTAGATAGGATTATTGGGGAATACGATAAGTTTTAGTGATATGCAATAGTAGCTAAAATTCCAGATTTTATAAAATCACATTACATAGACTTGATTTTTAGCGGGGTTTCTGGCTCCTTTCACAAACCTTTCCGAACCTATTTTTGGGAACACTTTCTGGAAAAATGGTTGATTTTCAAGAAGGCTATTCTATCTCTAACTAAGTTTTAAATAAATGCGCATAGGCGGGGGGACTAATGATGAAGACAGTGTAATCCGCCAAGTAGTGTTACTGATGCTTAGGGTGACGTTTAGTTTGAACTTAGAGGCGCACAATTCTCTATAACAAAACTTATTTACTTGGTTCTCCTTCTAACTAATTATCTAATAACTGTTGTCAGTTGACATGTAAAAGGACTAATATTATAATGTCCGTACATTTCGCTGTTTTAGCCTGATTTCCCTCAGTCCCTTCATATATAGAAGGGCATCTTTAATGAAAAACCTGAGCCGCTCCAGCAAAGTCCCCCTCTATTTTCAGCTCTATGAGATCCTGCACGAGCAGATCAAAAACGGTGCCTGGCAGCCCGAAGACATGCTGCCCACCGAAACCGAACTCGTCAAGCAATATGACCTCAGCCGCGCCACCGTACGTCAGGCCTTCGACATGCTGGTCAACCAGGGCTGGGTCTACCGGCGGCAAGGCCGCGGCACTTTCGTGGCCCGCCCCACCTTCGAGCAAAACCTCAACCGCATCATCAGCTTTTGGGAAGACATGCACCAGCGTGGCCTCAAACCCGGAACACGTGTCATCTCCTCCGAGATCATCCCCGCCACCGAAGAGGTCACCGAAGATTTGCAGGTCGAACCCGGCGAAGAATTGGCCAGCCTCATGCGCCTGCGCCTTGCCGATGACGAACCTTTGAGCATCGAGCATTCCCTGCTGGTGCATCGTTACTGCCCTGGGATATTGGAACAGGATTACGCTAACAACTCCCTGCGCCAGATGCTGGCCGAGCAGTTCAACATCCGACTGACCACCGCTACCCAAAAGATTCGCGCTGTACCCGCTTCTGAAGACCTGGCTGAGTTATTGGCCGTGGATGTAAATGCCCCCTTGCTGCACCTCGAACGAGTCTCCTATTCCGATCAGGGTACGCCCATTGAATATTTGCGCATCCACCTGCGCGGCGACCGCTACACTTTCTACACGGAATTGAGGGACTGACTTTGTCAAAACTAAAAAGCCTACTCGTGGATAGATACGTATTGATCAAATTCTTGATCCTGTCCTTCTTGACTCCTTTGACAAAGTTTAAAGTGTTCCGTCTTCCATCTCTGCTTCTCGTCGAATCGGTATGGACGGAATACTAGGAAGAGCTATGGACATTGTCACCTTAGGCGAGTTGCTCATCGACATGTTCCCCGAGAAGATCGGGCCACGCATGGGTGAGGTGGAAGCCTTCATCCCCAAGCCCGGTGGCGCCCCGGCCAACGTGGCTGTGGCCGCCCGGCGGCTGGGGGTCGAGAGCGCCTTTATCGGCAAGGTGGGAGAAGACCTTTTTGGGTATTACTTAAAAGATGTGCTGGATGCTGAAGGGGTGGATACGCGTGGCCTGCGCTTCGACCCCGAAGCGCGCACCACCATGGCCATCATTGCCATGCCCGATGAACATTCCGCTGAATTCGTTTTTTATCGCAATCCCGGCGCTGACCATCGCCTGCAAACTGAGGAGCTGGACCGCGAGTTGCTGCAAAGCACCAAAGCCTTGCACTTCGGATCACTCAGCCTGACGGACGAGCCCGCCCGCACGGCCACCTATGAAGCCGCTAGACTGGCTCGTGAGGCTGGAGCGCTGGTTTCTTATGACGTGAACTACCGCCCTTCTCTATGGAAGGATGCGAATGAAGCCCTGCAACAGGCCCAGAGCATGGTTCGGGAAGTGGAACTGCTCAAAGTTAATGAAGAAGAGGCGGCTTTACTGACCGGCATGCAGCAACTGGATACTTCAAACCACGGTCAGCTTGAAGCTGCAGCCAAAGCTTTGCTGGGGAAAGGCCCCAGCCTGGTAGTGATCACATTGGGCGCTGACGGTAGCTATTTCCAGATCGAAGGCGGCGGGGGCTATGTACCACCCTTCAAAGTCGACACAGTAGATGCCGTGGGCTGCGGGGATGCTTTTGTTGCCGGCCTGCTTTTTAGGTTGGTGCAAACTGCGCAATGGCGGGACAACCTGACCATGGAACGACTGCCAGAGATATTGCGCTTCGCTAATGCCGTGGGCGCTTTGACGGCGCTTAAGCGGGGAGCCATCCCCGCCATGCCATCAATACAACAAGTTGAAAATTTCTTATCTGAAAGGTAATGAGACAGAATTATGAAAAGTACTGCAACAAAAAGTTATGACGAGTTGAGGGAGCAGGCCCGGCAGCTCCGGCTGGACGTTTTGGAAATGACCACCAAAGCCGGTTCCGGGCATCCGTCGAGTTCATGGTCCCCGGTAGAGGTCGTTACGGCCCTGTATTTTGGGGGCATGCTGCGCTACCGCCCCGATGAGCCCTGGTGGCCGGAGCGTGACCGCTTCATCATGAGTAAGGGCCATGCCGCCCCACTGCTGTATGCGGCACTCTCGCATGCCGGTTATTTTGAGCGGGAAGAGTTGTGGCGGCTACGCGATGTGGGCAGCCCTGTGCAGGGCCACCCCATCCAGGGCATGATGCCCGGTGTAGAAGCCACTACCGGTTCGCTGGGACAGGGCCTGTCGTTGGGCCTGGGACACGTGCTGGGGGGACGCCTGGCCGGGAAGAATTACCGGGTGTATGTCTTGCTGGGTGACGGCGAGTGTGAAGCCGGGCAGATCTGGGAAGCGGCCATGGCGGCAGCGCATTTCAAAGCGGGCAATCTGGTGGCCATCCTGGACTACAACAAATTCCAGGAGACGGGACCAATCAGCCGCGAGATCGCTTTAGAGCCCCTGGTAGATAAATGGAAGAGCTTCGGTTGGAACGTACACGAGGTCAATGGGCACGATATCGAAGAAGTCTTGTCAACCTTACAGTTGGTCAAACAACTGGAAGCCACCGGACAACCGCAGATCATCATCGCCCATACCATCAAAGGGAAAGGCGTGTCATTCGTTGAGGCGGACTTCACATTCCATGGGCGGGCCTTGAACGCAGAACAGGCAGAACTGGCCCGGGAGGAACTCGATGCAACTCGGTAAACAAGCAGGACTTAAACTATCTGATGCGCCACTACGCAACGTTTTTGGTGATGCACTCCTGGATCTGGCGAAAAGCAACCCTAAAGTAGTGGTGTTGGACGGGGACCTGGGCAATTCGACTAAAGCGGAGTACGTGCGCAATGAATTCCCGGAGCGCTTCTTTAATATCGGTATCGCAGAGAGCAATCTGGTGGGCGTAGGTGCGGGTCTGGCGGGGGCGGGTTTTTATCCCTTCATCGTCAGTTTCTCTTCTTTCTTATTATGCAACGCCTACGACCAGATCCGCCTGGCAGTAGCCATGTCGGAGATCGATGCCACCATCATAGGGAGCCACGGCGGCATCACTCTGGGGAAAGACGGCCCTACCCAGATGGGTATCGAGGACCTGGCCTTAATGGGTGGCTTGCCCACCTTCACGATTATCGTGCCTAGCGACCCGGCCACAATGCACGCGGCAGTCAAAGCTGCTCCCGATATTAAAGGGCCGGTCTTTATTCGCTCGAGCCGTGTGCCTATGCCCTTTATCTACCCCATGGAGGACACGCCATTTGAGGTGGGCAAGGCCAACGTGGTGCGTGAAGGTACAGACCTGACGATCATCGGCTGCGGCATGATGGTCTCGGCTGGTTTGGATGCTGCCGCTGTCCTGGCAGAAGAAGGCATCGAAGCGCGTGTGCTTGACCTGCACACCATCCGTCCTATGGATATTGGTGCTATCGCAGCAGCGGCAAGTGAGACCGGCGCCATCGTGTGTGCCGAGGAACATCTGCTGCAGGGCGGCATGGGCAGCAACGTGGCACGCGTCGTGGCAGAAGAAAATCCTGTACCCATGCGCTTTGTAGGTTTGAAGGACGTGTATGTGGAATCCGGTGACCCTTGGGACTTGCTGAAGAAATACAATCTGACGGCTGATGATATCGTGGCAGCGGGGCGCGAAGTGGTCAAGGCCAAGAAGGCAGCTTAGATGATCCATAAAGAATTGGCCCGCCGGCAGGCGGAAGACAATCCTATCCGGGTGGGAGCCAGCGCTATCGAGTGGATGGGCAGCGGGTTAGTAGCTGCTTTCGCACACGTGCCGGGCATGGAAATCTCTGTGTTGGCAAATGCTGATGTGGAAGAGGGAGTAGAAGCTTTCCTGGCTACGGGGCTAAAGCGTGATCAGATAGTCCTGGCGGACACGCCTGGGGAAATTGAGGATGCTGTCCGGGCTGGGAAACGTGTCATAACGCGTGACCCCAGGCTGCTGGCGCAAATTGACGCCGTGGATATTGTGACCGACTCGACCTGGTCTCCAGCGATTGGGGCTGACGTGGCTGAGGCATGCATCGAAAATGGCAAGGACGTCGTGCTGGTAAACATCGAGGCCGATGTCACGGTGGGCCACATGTTAAAGAAGAAAGCTAAAGATGCAGGTGTGTTGTATTCGGTGTCATCAGGGGATGAGCCGGGCTGCCTGATGGAACTGTTTGACTTCGTCAAAAGTATTGGCTATGAGGTCATCACTGTCGGCAAGGGCAAGAACAACGCCCTGGACACATCTGCCACGCCGGAAATGATGGCGGAATCGGCGGCTAAGTCCGATAAAGACCCGGTGCAGGTAGCCTCCTACGTGGACGGCACCAAGACCATGTTCGAGATGACCTGCGCGGCCAATGCCACTGGCTGCCGCCCCATGCAGCGCGGTATGACCGGGCCGGAGGCCTCCTTTGAAAATGTGTCTGAGATATTTGCGTTAGAAGAAGATGGCGGTATCAGTCAATTCCCCGGCAACATTGATTTTGTGCAGGGGCCGTCGATGTCGGGCGGTGTGTTTGTGACCGTGCGCGTGGACGATCAACGCATTCAGGATGACTTGAACTACCTCAAAGTGGGTTCAGGCAAATACTTTACCTTCTTCCGCCACTATCACCTGTGGTTCCTGGAAGCGCCCATCTCAATCGCCAAAGCACACATGCACAAGCAGGTCTGGCTGGAGCCCCTGGATGAGCCTGTAGCCGATGTGATGACCGTCGCTAAACGAGACCTGCAGCCGGGCGATATTTTGGAGCGCTTTGGCGGCTACACCAATTATGGTGTCATGGACCTGGCAGAAGAAGCAAGAAAATTGAATGCTTTACCTGTCGGTATAAGCCCCGGTGCGAAAATCATCAAGCCTGTCAGAGCGGGTGAAATCGTGACCTGGGACAATGTGGCCCTGGATGAGGACAGCACAGTAGTAAAGCTGCGCCGCCAGCAGGATGCTATGTTCCAATGAGTTAGCTTTTTTAGAAAACATGAACAAGATGCAAGAAAGGAGTTGAGCATGCAAATTGGTGTATTCACTGCATTGTGGGGCAACCTCGGGTTCGAGGAGGCTCTCGACAAAGCCGTTGAGTTTGGCATTACCGCGGTGGAGATCGGTGCGGGTGGTTACCCGGGACAACCGCACTGCCCGGTGGACGAATTGCTGGAAAGCGAGACCCAACGCGATGAATGGCTGGGCAAGATCAAGGACCGTGGCCTGACCCTCAGTGCCTTGAGCATCCACAACAACCCGGTGCACCCGGATAAGGTCGTGGCCGAAGAAGCTGATACGGTGATCAAGAAAGCCATTCAACTGGCTGCTGCCCTCGGCGTGCCGACCATCAATGGCTTTTCGGGCCTGCCCGGTGGTGCGGCGAGCGATACGATGCCCAATTGGGTGACCTGCGCCTGGCCGCCACACTTTTTGGAGATACTGGATTACCAGTGGGACGAGGTCACGATCCCTTATTGGAAGATGATCCACCCCTTGCTGGAAGACAATGGCCTGACCCTGGGGTTTGAAATGCACCCCGGCATGCTGGTCTATAACGTGGATACCATGCTGCGCATTCGTGAAGCAGTTGGCCCGCGCCTGGGCTGCAACTTTGACCCCAGCCACTTGTGGTGGAACGGGGTGGACCCGGTGGCAGCCATCCGCCAATTGGGCGATGCCATCTTCCACGTGCATGGCAAAGACGTTTATCTCGACCAGCTGAACGCTCAGATCAATGGTTTCAATGACCATAAACATTATGGCGATATCCCCAAACGCTCCTGGACATTCCGCTCGATCGGCTACGGCCACGACTTGAAAGAATGGAAAGATATGATCAGCGCTTTGCGCATGATCGGCTATGACTATGTGATCTCCATTGAACACGAAGATGCGCTGATGTCACCGGATGAAGGGCTGGGCAAAGCCGTGGGCATATTAAAAGAAGCCCTGATCTTTGAAGAAGCCGGAGAAATGTTCTGGGCATAGAACGCGATGCGCCTGGTATTGTTCGATATTGACGGCACACTTTTGCTGACTGGGAAGGTCGGGCAGACTTCGGCCAAAGCCGCGCTGGAAAGATTCTTTGGCGCGGCTGGCCGCGTGGATGAGTTCTATCCCACCGGACGCACCATCGAAGGTATCTTTGTCGATACACTGGTGGATGCCGGTTTTAGCGATGAGGAATACCGGGCAAAACGCGAGGAGCTATACGCCGATTTCTTTGCCGAATTCCGAGCTCGCATCAACCGGGGCGATCATGAGATCAAAGCCTTGCCCGGTACCAAAGAACTGGTCGAAGGCCTGAGTGCCCGTGAAGATATCGTGCTGGGTTTGGTGACCGGCAACCACCAATTGACAGCAGAAGTGAAGCTGACGATGGCCGGATTTGACATATCTGTTTTCAAGGCTGGAGCGTATGGACATGAGTCGGCCCATCGCCCGCACCTGGTGCCTTTGGCCCAACAGCGTGCTGCGGAATTGACAGGACAAAGAGTCAATGGACGGGAAACAGTAGTGATCGGCGATACGACCCGCGACATAGCCAGCGCCAAGGCTGCCGGGGCACTCAGCATCGCTGTGGCTACCGGAACGAATGCTCTTGATGTGCTGCAAGCCGAAGCGCCCGACCACATATTCACAGACTTGAGTGACCTGCAGGCTGTTACTACGGCAATATTGCAATAGCTTTTTGGAGGAAAAGATGACAGATTATGAGGGTTACACCCAGGTGGATGGACTTGAAGCACCTGAGGTGGGAGTGGGCATGTTGGGTTACGCGTTCATGGGGCGGGCGCATAGCAATGCGATGCTCAAGTTGCCTTCTATGATGTACCCACCCAAAGCAATACCCAAATTGGTGGCAGTTTGTGGGCGCAACCAGGAAGCCGTGGCCGAGATGGCTTCGCGGTTTGGATATGCAGGGTATTACACGGATTGGGAAAAGATGTTGGCCGACGAGCGCATCAAGCTGGTCGACAATGGCGGCCCCAACGACGTGCATGAAGAACCATGCGTTGCCGCCGCTGAGGCAGGCATCAATATCCTGTGTGAAAAACCATTGGCCCGCACGACTGAAGAAGCCAAACGCATGTGGGATGCGGTGAAGAATAACAAGGTCAAAGGCATGGTGGCCTTCAATTATCGTTTTGCACCTGCTGTACGGCAGGCACGCGATCTGATCGCCAGCGGGGCCTTGGGCAAGATATATCACTTCCGTGCCATGTATTTGCAGGATTGGATCCTACCCCACTTCAATACGCCTTACCTGTGGCGTCACAACAAAGAAGTTTCCGGCACGGGCGCTATCGGCGATTTTTCACACATCATTGACATTGGTCATTTTCTTTTAGGTTCACGCACCCAAAGTGTGCAGTCCACCATGAAGACTTTCATCCCGGAACGCGAACTCATGGATGGCAGTGGCACAGGTGTAGTGGACGTGGATGATGCCTTTGCATCTGTGATCGAATTCGAGAACGGTGCCATTGGCACGCTGGAGGGGACGCGCTTGGCCAGTGGTCGTAAGAACTACCACGTCTTTGAGGTGAATGGCGAGAAGGGCAGTATTGCCTGGAACCTGGAAAGGCTTAATGAGTTAGAGGTGCATTGGGCCGAAGATGAGCCTGCCGAGACGCGTGGCTTCCGTAACGTGATGGTGACAGAAGGCGACCATCCCTGGATCGAGAATTGGTGGCCGCCCGGACATACCATTGGCTGGGAGCACACCTTTGTGCATGAGGTTGATCACCTGCTGGATTGTATTGTGAACGACAAAGAAGTTGGCCCGGAAGGGGCTACTTTTGAAGACGGATATAACGCCTGTGTGGTTGCGGATGCGATTGTGGAATCGTCGGAAACAGGCAGGCGCGTAGACTGTAAGTATTAGTGGGGAGGCAGTCTAAGGACATCAGAGGAGATCGTCCTTAGGCTGCTTTTTTGAGTCAATATTTGTAAATGTCTTGACAACAGCTTGATAAACAAATATTATACGAAAAGGTTGTAATTACAGGATAACAACATTACATGTCCGAATACTCTCTCGAAACTAAAATTGACCGTGAATCATACATTCCCCTGTATATACAGGTGATCGATGCTTTGAACGATTATGTTGAGAGCAACAAGTTCCCGCCGGGGCACCAACTGCCCGGTGAGGCTGAACTTTGCCGGACTTTTGACGTCAGCCGCACAGTCATTCGGCAAGCTTTGCAGGAGCTTGAATATAAGGGCTTGATCTATCGTTCTAAGGGGCGGGGGACTTTTGTGGCCGAACCGAAGATCCACGAGAGCCTGTTCCAGGAGCTCACCGGCTTTTACCAGGACATGGAGGCCAAGGGACACCGACCCAAATCGACTGTGCTTAAGCAGGAGAAAGTGCCGGCCACAAAAATGGTGGCCGCTTATCTGGAGATCGAAGAAGGTGCAGATGTGATCCAGATCGATCGCTTGCGCTTCATTGAGGATGAACCGATAGTTTTAGTGACCACCTACTTACCCTTTGAACTTGTGCCGGAGTTGATCGACATTGATCTGGCTGAACAGTCCCTGTACGCCTATTTGGAAAACGAACATGGCATCCAGATCGCGCGCGGTAAACGCTTTCTAGAAGCTGTACCGGCCAACCAGCTTGAAGCTGAATTGCTGAAGGTCGATATTGGTTCGCCATTGATCCTGCTGGACAGTATCAGTTATCTGGCCGATGGCACCCCGTTGGAGTATTACCATGCCTTACATCGCGGTGACCGCTCCCGCTTTGAGGTGGACCTGATCCGCGTTAGTCAGCCGGGTGATTTGGCCCAGAAGCTAATGGATGTGAGCAGTTCTTAGCAATTAAATGCCTTCAGGCATTGTGAATAAAAGAGACCTAATCTAATCATACAGGAGAGCCCCATGACGAAAATGAAAGTCGGCATCGATAGCTATTGCTTCCATCGCTTCTTTGGTGAGGTGTACCCGCACCAGACGGCCCCGGACAAAAGTATGACCATGGAAGATTTTTTGGACTATGCCAAAGAACTGGAAGTGGATGGCGTATCGCTTGAATCCTGCTTCTTCCCCTCCTTTGAAGAAGCCTGGTTCAAAGACCTGGGCGCCAAGCTGGACGACTATGGCTTCGATCGCGTATATGCCTGGGGCCACCCGGATGGCCTGGAAGCTGGTAAAAACCGCGATGAGTTTGACAGCATGGTGGCCCAGATCCCCAATGCCAAACTGATCGGCGCGGACGTGATGCGCGTGGTGGCCAGCAGCCTGATGTTCCGCTTTGAGCCACACGGCCCGCAGCTCGATATTCTGGTGGAGTGGTTCAAGGAAGCTGTCAAGGTGGCTGAAGAATATGACGTCAAGCTGGCTGTCGAGAATCACATTGACTATACATCGGACGAGTGTGTGGAACTGCTTGAGCGTGTTGACTCGCCTTACCTCGGTTTGAACCTGGATACAGGCAATTTCCTGCGCCTGCTGGATGATCCGGTGGAAGGCACTCGCAAGCTGGCCGACAAGGTTTATGCGACCCACATTAAAGACCTGAAACCTGTGGCTGGATTGAATGCTACCGAGTGGTACTTCTTCTCCTCCACGCCGGTTGGGGATGGTCTGGTTAACAACCAGGAAATCGCCCAAATATTGTATGACGCCGATTACAAAGGCTTCCTGGCTGTAGAGACCGACTCGCTGCACCCGGACTACGAAAACCAGGAGCATGAAGCTATTGCCACCAGTGTGAAGAATCTGAAGGATATCGCTTCCAAGGTCAAATAACGGAAACCAAAGGGTAACAGTCTGTTAATACTTTGTTGACATTGCGAAGGAAATCTGCTAGTATCTGAAACACTTCCTTCAATATATAAAATAAGTTGCGATATGACTGTTACCCAACAAGCCAGTGCTCATGGAACTGAAAGAGGCCTCCCCAGGCTTTCGAGGACCGAAATGAAAGCGGTGGGCCAGGTGCGTAAACGTGGCCCACTTTCCAGGACCGCCATCGCTGAGTTGTTGGATACCTCACGAGCCAGTGTGACCTCAATCGTAGGAAACTTGATGGAAATGAATGTCCTGACCGAAGTCGGTCATGGCAAATCCGACGGGGGACGTCGCCCCAGATTGTTAGATATCAATGCAGGCCTGGGTTTTATTGCCGGTGTAGATATCGGGGCAACCAGTGTGGACCTGGCGCTGGCGGATTTCCGCGGAGAAATTCTCGAGCGGCGGTCAGATGTGGCCGATGTGCGCACAGCTCCCGATCAACTCTTAAATACGATCAACGATATGGTCAGCGAAATGCTGAACCAGCACGGTGCTGATGATAGCCACCTCCTTGGAATAGGTATGGGTGTGCCCGGACCAGTGCATTTTCCTACAGGCGTATTGATCCGTCCCCCGCTGATGCCTGCCTGGGAGGGTTTCCCGATCAAAGATTTCCTGCGTGACCGTTTCCCCAACGCGCGACCTGTAGTTGACAACGACGTGAACATCATGGCCCTGGGTGAAGCCAGCGTGGGTGGTGGTGTGGGACTGGATAATTTCTTTTACATCAAGATCGGCACCGGTATCGGCTGCGGAATCATCGTCGATGGCGAAATCTATCGCGGTAGTGACGGCTGTGCAGGCGACGTGGGCCACATTTGTGTGGATTACAACGGGCCGATTTGCCATTGCGGCAATGCCGGTTGTCTCGAGTTCATGGCGGCCGGCCCGGCTATGGCTGAAAAAGCGCGCCTCGCAGCGAAAAACGGTGAAGGCAAATTGCTGGCTAAAGCCTTGAAAGATAAGGATGGACAGCTTACTTCAGTCGATGTTGGTGAGGCGGCTGCAGCTGGGGATCAGGCTGCTAACAAGATCATTGAGGAAAGTGGCCGTATGATCGGCGGTGTGTTGGCTGGTCTGGTCAATTTCTACAACCCTAAAGCAATTTTTATTGGTGGCGGTGTGAGCAATATCGGGCACCAATTCCTTTCGACGATCCGGCAGGCCACCCTGCGCCGGGCAACGGCATTGTCAACCCGATCTTTGCAGATCGATTATTCGAAATTAGGGTCGGATGCAGGTGTGCATGGCGCCATTTGGCTGGCGATCGAGAACACATTTGCCCTGGCTTAGATAAAAGATAACAGCGAGGAGATCATGAAAACATTGAACGTGGCAATCATTGGGACGAAATTCATGGGCAAAGCACATAGTAATGCCTGGCTGAATTCCCCACGGTTCTTTGATATGGGCATCAAGCCAGTTATGAAGCTGGCTTGTGGACAGAACGAAGAGGAGCTAAAAGCTTTTGCCGAGACCTGGGGTTGGGAAGAGACCGAGACCGATTGGAAAAAAGTGATCGAGAACGATGACATTGACATCGTTGATATTTCGGTGCCGACCTATTTGCACCACGAAATGGCCGTAGCTGCGGCCAAAGCCGGTAAACACATTTTCTGCGAGAAGCCCTTTGCGCTGACCACGGCAGAGGCCAAAGAGATGTATGAGGAGGCTGAGAAAGCCGGGATCGTACATTACCTGAACCACAATTACCGACGTGCTCCAGCCGTGCGTCTGGCTAAAAAGCTGATCGAAGAAGATTTTGTAGGCCGCATCTTCCATTGGCGCGGGGCATATTTACAGGATTGGATCGTTGATCCCGAATTCCCCCTGACCTGGCACCTGCGCGCAGATCGTGCCGGGGCAGGCCCGCATTATGACCTCAACTCGCACAGTGTTGACCTGGCAAGATACCTGGTTGGCGAGATCAACTCAATATCGGCTCTGACAACGACCTTCATAAAAGAACGCCCCTTGCCTGGTGCAGGCGCAGCCACATTCAGCGCTGGCAGCGGAGAGGCCACAGAAATGGGTGAGGTCACCGTCGATGATGCCTCCTTCATGCTGGCAGAGTTCGAAAATGGCGCTATCGGTTCCTTTGAAGCTTCGCGCTTTGCCCCCGGTCGCAAGAACTTCAACTACTTTGAAATCTACGGCAGCAAAGGCAGCATTGTCTTCAACCTGGAGCGCATGAACGAATTGCAATTGTTCCAGCGTGACGACCCCGCTTTTGCACAGGGCTTCCGCACCATCCTGGCTACTGAGGCCGGTGAGCATGACTACATCGCCAACTGGTGGCCGCCCGGACATATGATCGGCTACGAGCACGAATTCCATCACGGCGTGGTCGATTTCATGGAAGCCATTGAAAAAGGCACAAAGATCGAACCGAGCTTCTATGACGGTTTGCGTGAGATTGAGATCCTTGAAGCCGGTTTGCAATCGTCCGCTAAGGGCGAAAAAGTAGATACCACACCAAGTAAATAAGGTGCCTGAGAACAAGATGCAATTTGGCGCAAATACATTTATATGGCGTTCGCCATTTTCCACCGACAACGATCTTGACCTGATCGACAAGCTTAAAGAGATGGGCTTTGATCGGATCGAGGTGGCGGTGGAAGACCCGGCGCTGGTTGACCTTGCGGCCCTCAAAGCTGCTTTAGAAAAAAGCGGTATGAAGGCAATCATGTGTGGTGCATTTGGACCAGGCCGCAATCTCAGCAGCCTGGACCCGGGTGAACGCGCTAACGCGGAAGCTTATCTGAAATGGATGATCGATGCTGCGGCTGAGTTGGACGCCGGGCCGGTGATCGGCCCGATGTATTCCGCCGTAGGCAAAGATCGCCTTGAAGACGAAGCAGAACGCGAACAGGAATGGGGTTTGGCTGTCTCCGGTCTAAAAGAAATGTGTAAATACGCGGCTGAACGCGGCGTCAGGCTGGCCTTTGAACCTTTGAATCGTTTTGAAACCGATATGGTCAATGTCATTGAGCAAGGCTTGAAGCTGATCGCGGACGTGGGTGAGCCTAATCTGGGGATGCTCATAGATACTTTCCACATGCATCTGGAAGAAAAAGACTCTGCTACAGCCATCCGCACAGCTGGGGACCGCGTTTTCCACGTGCACGCTGCCGAGAACGACCGCGGTGTGCCCGGTACGGGACAGGTGGATTGGGTGGCGGCCTTTGAGGCTTTGAAAGATATCAATTACCAGGGCGTGGTTTCTATCGAATCCTTTACCCCCGAAGTCAAATCGATTGCCCGAGCGGTGTGCATCTGGCGTGAAATTGCCCCGGATCAGGACACGATTGCCCGTGAAGGCTTGAAACATCTAAAATCCTTGCCCGGTGTGGCTTAAAGCTCCAGAAATGACAGGAGAGATACTTAAATGACCAGAGAAAATAAGCCTACAAACGAACCTGTGATGGAAGTCCGCAACATCACAAAAGAGTTCCCAGGCGTTAAGGCTCTGGATGATGTATCCGTCAAGTTCTATCCGGGGGAAGTGCATGCGGTCGTAGGCGAGAATGGCGCGGGTAAGTCGACCCTGATGAAAGTCATGGCCGGGGCATACATTGCTGACGAAGGGGATGTGTTATTGCAAGGCGAGAAGGTGCAGTTCCCGCACCCGCAGGTGGCTCAAGAGCAAGGGGTAAGCATCATTTACCAGGAACTCAACCTATTACCAGAACGCACTGTAGCTCAAAACATCTTCCTGGGTCGTGAGCCTTCGAGGTTTGGACTGGTTGATAGCCGTGCGCTCAATGAGGCGACTTTAGATGTGCTGGAACGCCTCGACTCGGAAGATACGATTTCCCCATCCGCGATGCTGAATACTTTATCCGTGGCGGAACAACAGATCGTTGAAATCGCGAAAGCTATCTCGTTCGACTCCAAAGTGCTGATCATGGATGAACCCACGGCAGCCTTGAGTTCTAATGAGGTTGACATTCTGGTGCGCCTGGTGGAACGGCTGAAAGCACGTGGCATCGCTTTGATCTTCATTTCCCATCGCCTTAAAGAGGTCTTTGACCTGGCCGATAAGATCACCGTACTCAAAGATGGTCAACTAGTCGATACGGTTAATCCCAAAGATGTAAACACGGGCGACGTCATCCATATGATGGTTGGCCGCGAGCTAAACCAGTTCTTCCCTCCTTTAGCCGAGCCAGGCGACATTGGGGATACAGTCCTGAGTATAAGTGACGGGGCGAATGATTTCCTGAAAAACATCAATTTGGAATTGCGCGCCGGTGAAATCGTGGGGGTATCTGGTTTGCAAGGTTCTGGACGTACCGAACTGGCCGAGGCCCTTTTTGGCGCTGAGCCATTCAAACAAGGCACACTCGAGATCAACGGACTGAATACTCCTGTGCGCAGCCCTGCTCAGGCCATCAAGCTGAATATGGGCTTTGTGACGGAAGACCGTAAGTCCCAGGGGATTTTCCCGAACCAATCCCTACGAGACAATATGCTGGTGACGGTGCGCGCTTTACAGCGCTTACTGGCCCAGGTGAAACGCGACGGTGTTCGTAAAAACCCTGACCTAGTCCCAACCTTGGGAGAGCAAGTTGATGTGCGTGCTTCCGGCTACGACCAGGAAGTGCAGTACCTGAGCGGCGGCAACCAACAAAAAGTGGTGTTGGCCAAATGGCTGGCCCCCGATACGGAAGTATTGATCTTTGATGAACCCACGCGCGGCATTGATGTGGAAGCCAAAGCCAGCATTCACGAAATGATCCGCGATCTGGCAAAGCAAGGTGCGGCCATCATGATGGTCTCCTCCGAACTCCCGGAGATCGTGGGCATGAGTGACCGCATTATTGTCATGTGGGATGGCACGATCACGGGTGAACTACCTGCGAAAAGCTCTGAAGCCGAGATCATGGTATTGGCAACTGGATACGAGAATGGTGACAAGAAGGATGCTGAACTAGTAATGGAGAGCAAAAGCTAATGACCGCACTATCTCTTGAGAATATCCAAAAAAGGCTGAGGACCAGTCGCATACCGCCAGTCTATCTCATGTTGGTCGCCATTTTAGTGGTCAGTCTTGTGCTTGATCAGATCTACGGGCGCGGTCAGATGATCGATCCAACCATTCTGACCAACATATTGGTACGTTCGGTAGCTTTGGGAATCGTGGCCATCGGCCAGACCTTTGTGATGATCGCGGCATCCATTGACCTTTCTGTAGCTTATTTGATCAGTGTAACGGCGGTGATGTCTTCTTTCCTGATGCAAGGCGACCCGGCCCGCGTGCCCATGGCCGTAGCTGTTGTTTTCGGCATCGGTGCATTAGTGGGACTGGTGAATGGCCTGATTATTACGAAATTAAAGGTGAACGCTTTTATTGCTACGCTCGGCACAGGCTTAATTCTCAAAGGGGCGCTGAACGCCAGCTTTTCTAACTTTACAGGGGCGGTTCCAGAAAGTTTCCAAACCCTGGGCTATGGTCGCTGGGGCCCGGTGCCCATCTCGATCATCGTTCTATTTGCCATCGCCATCGTCGCTGGCTTTGTCCTTTATCGTACTAAATTCGGTGCACATTTATATGGTATTGGCGGGAATGAGGTTGTTGCTCGCCTTTCGGGGTTACGCACAGATCGTGTGGTGATTATCGCCCATATCGTCTGCAGTATGTCGGCAGTCATGACCGGCCTCTTTGTGGTCAGTCGTTTACGCTCTGGCGCACCCTGGATTGGGCCAGATGGTTTGTACGACCTGGAATCGATCGCGGCAGTTGTGGTGGGTGGCACAGCATTATCCGGTGGTGTGGGTAGTGTGGCCGGAACCTTAGCTGGGGTAGTGATCTTCGGTATTTTGGATACGGCCTTCAACCAGCTTGGTGTGGACACGTTCCTCAAATCAGTATTGCGTGGGGCCATCATCATCCTGGCGGTTGCCAGCTACACCATTCGCTCCAGGCGAGAGGCTTCGTAAGGAAAACCTATGGCTAATGTAACTGTGCAATCCGAAAAAGAAGTTAGCTGGCTGCGGCAAGCCTGGGCACGTATCAGGAAGATTCATCCGGTCTTCCCGGTTTTCTTGATTGTTTTCCTGGCTGTCGGTTATCTGAATCCTAAATTTATCGAACCCAATGGTATTTTGATCTTCCTGCGCCGGGCAGCGCCTTTGGGAATATTGGCCGTGGGACAGTTGTTTGTCTTAGCGGCAGGCGGCTTTGACCTTTCCGTAGGTTCCCAGGTGACCTTTGTAGTCATCGGTGGCGCCCTTTTGATCAACAACGATCCTGAAAAACTGACCTACACCTTGCTGGTTCTATACGGTATTGGCATCTTGGTCGGTTTGATCAATGGACTTGTCGTTACTTTTATGAAGGTACCTTCCTTTATTGCTACTTTGGGCATGTTGCTGGCGCTCAAAGGCGCCGGCCTGTATTGGACTGGCGGCGCACCGCGCGGTTACCTGACAGATAACTTCCGCCAATTTGGGCGTGGCTTCCTCGAACCTGTGCCCGTTGTTGAGAGATTCCCTATCGCCGTCGTGGTTTTAATTGTGGTAGTTGCGATCGCGGCCTATATATTTCATTTCACTATTTTTGGGCGGCAGATATTGGCCGTCGGGGATAACCCGGTGGCTGCCAAACTCTCCGGCATCAACGTGCGCCGGGTGCGGATTTTGACCTTTATCGTCTCGGCGCTCTGCGCGATCACAGCCGGGATATTGGAGGGCGGGTTTGGGGGCGTGAACATCATTGCCGGAGATGGCCTGGAGCTTCAAGCGATTTCAGCCGCTGTGCTGGGTGGTGCGGTGCTGTTGGGTGGGCGCGGCGCGGTATTGGCTGCGGCAGCCGGGGCACTTACATTGGAAGCTTTGTTCAACTTCTTGAATTTGATCGGTCAGCCTGAAGGTGTGCGCGATGTCGTGCAGGGGCTGATCATTATTGGGGCTGTCGCTTATGCAGCCATAAATGCTAGGCGACGGTAAATCAGAATTACTTGATACAAGTGAAATACAAAAACTGGATGCAAGGAGGTGGTGCCGGGCAGAAATAGATGGAAACTGAGTAATTTACACAACATTCCTACAAGGAGAAGAACTACATGTTACTCAAGAAAAAATTGTACCTGCTTCTCAGCGTCGTCGTAGTGTTGGCCTTCGTTCTGGCCGCCTGTGGCGGTACGGAAGCTCCTGCTGTAGATGAGCCTGCTGTTGAAGAACCCGCAGCAGAAGAACCGGCAGCTGAAGAGCCGATGGAAGAAGAAGAGCCGATGGAAGAAGAACCGGCAGAAGAAATGGTCGAACCGGCTGAGAATATCCTGGCTGGCGAGAATGCTGCCATTGCGCCTGAATTCTTTGATCAGGAAGCACTTGATCAGGAAGTTGCCTGGATCGACGCCGTTCCTGAAGGCCCCGAGGACATGGTTTGGGAACAGTACATTGATCCCGAGTGGGTAGATACCACCGAGTATGCCAAAGATGGCCCTTACACCATCTGCTTCTCGAACGCCGGTGTGAACAACCCCTGGCGTGTGGTCGGCTTCAATACCATGGAACACCAGGTGGCCCTCGAGACGGACATCGGTGAATGGATCCACGTTGATGCTGAAGGTTCCGATGAAAAGCAGATCGCTGACATCGAAGACCTGCTGGCCAGTGGCAACTGTGACGGCATGATCATTTCCCCCAACACCACAGCCGCCCTGACCCCCATCGTTGAGCAAGCCTGTGAGCAACTGCCCGTGGTCGTCTTCGATCGTGGCGTGTTCACCGACTGCCCCGTTTCCTTCGTGCGCCCGATCGGTGGTTACGCCTTCGGTCACCTTGGTGCCGAGTTCATCGTTGATAACTTGCCGGATGGCGGCAACGTACTTGCCTTCCGCATTTTGCCCGGTGTAGATGTGCTTGAAAACCGCTGGGCCGCGGCTAAAGTCGTTTTTGAGAACAACCCGCAGATCACCGTGATCGGCGTTGAATTCACCGAAGGTGACAATGCTCGCACAAAAGCCATTGTGGAAGATCACCTGGACCGCTTCGGCCAGATTGATGCTATCTGGATGGATGCCGGCGCTACCGCTGTAGCTGCTATCGAAGCCTTTGAAGATGCCGGCCTCGACATCCCCATCATGGTTGGTGAGGATCAGCAGGACTTCCTGAAGAAATGGCAGGACGAAGGCCTTACCGCCGTCGCCCCAACATTCCCGACCTTCCAATGGCGCACCGCAGTTATCGCCATGGTCAACATCTTACAGGGCGAGCAGGTTCCAGCCTGGTGGGTGCTGCCGCAGCCGCCAGTTACAGCTGACAACCTGGATTCCCTTGTCAATGCCAGCATGCCCCCATTGCACTACGCAATGTGTGGTTGTGAAGGCATGCCTGGCTTCCCAGAGGATTGGGGCGGCCAGTAAACCCTTGTTTGATAATGGGTTGATGACATCGCAGCTTCATCACTAAACGACCCACATCAAAGGGAGGCTTGTCAAGCAATTGGCAAGCCTCCCGAAACGGGGATAGGGCCTCATTTGAGGAGGTTACATCATGATAGAAATTGGTTTCCATACCGACGCTTTTAACAGCTCCTATTGGAGCTTTGAAAAATGTTTACAGTGGGCGCAGGAAAACGACGTCCACTATATTGAATGTGGCACGATCGATGGCGTAAGCTGGCTGCACGGGCTTGGCTATCAGCCACACGTTTCACTGACCGAAGACCCCTATGAGCTCCGTGAAAAGATGGAGGGGTATGGGGTCAAGTTTTCCCAGCTAGACGCAGCTTTCCCAGTTTCCCTACCGGAAGGCGCTTCACTTGGCCTGATCTATATTCTTAATTCGATTCGCTGGGCAAAATTGGCAGGTTGTTCCCACATCGACACTACAGACCACATGTTTAAGCCGGATGGCTTGACGGATGAACAAGCCCTGGAAATGATGAAGGGCATTTATGGCAAGGTTGTGGAAGTGGCCGAACGTTATGAAATGTTCATTAACATCGAACCGCATGGCTACTACACGACCAAACCTGAGTTCATGGAAAAGATGCTGAACTTCGTTGATTCGCCATACCTCAGGATGAATTTCGATACAGGCAATACTTTTATTGCCGGACAAGACCCTGTGGCTTTCCTTGAACAATTCAAGGATAAGGTCAGCCACGTGCACATCAAAGACGTGAGCGAATCGCTGGCGGCTTCTTTGCGCGGCGAACTGACCGGCATCGCAGTCAGCAACACAGCGATTGGCGATGGTGTGAATGTCGATAACATCAAAAAGTGTTTCGATATCTTTGTAGACATGAAATATGATGGCGTTGTAAGTATTGAATGCGAAGGCGCGGGCGGCCCGATGATCGAGCAGAGCCTGGCTTTCGTGCGCGGACTGGTTGACGACGCCAATAAACGTATAGCAGCAAGTTAGGTTTTGGTTGCAGACCGCGTAAACGACCGCGTTCGAGTAACTGGATCTAGAATGAAAAGGAAGGAATAAATGGCAATCAAAATTGGCGTCAATATGGAGTTCGTGCGCCACGATGATAAACCTTTTGCCTGGGGTGTCGCAAAAGCAGCCGAGATCGGCTATGAATACATCGAGCCCATGGTACACCTGGGCCGTGAGCTGCTCAGCGAGGCTGGTTATTTCCACAGTGTGTCGATGTATGATGACCCGCGCTGGATGGCAGAAATTTGTGACAAGCACAATATCAAGCTCTCTGGATTGTCTTCGCACACACCGCTGATCAAACCTGAGATCAGTGTGGAATACCTGAAGATGGCCATCCGCTTCGCGGCGGATGCCGGTGCGCCTGTCGTCAATACGGATGAAGGGCCGAAACCCATCTGGTCCAGCGAAGAACTGGATTATCAGTTGATGACCTATACGCTGACCGAGGCCTCGATGGTTGCTGAAAGGCACGGCGTGAGTATTGGCCTGGAGCCTCACCAGCAATACAGCAAGACGCCCGATGGACTGGATCGCATCTACAATCTGGTGGATTCGCCCGCCATCGGCATCAACTTCGATACCGGCAATAGCTACCTGGCGGGTGGCTCTGACCCCTACGAGTGGTTGGAAAACGTCAAGGATCGTCTGGTGCACGTGCATGCCAAAGATATCAGCATGTCCCAGAGCGATGCCGAACGCGGCAAAGTGACCGGTACACCGGTGGGCTGTGCCTGCGGCGAAGGCGTTGTGGATTGGAAAAAAGTCATCGATATCATTAAACCGGTGGCTGAGGATAAAGACATCATCCTCAGCGTTGAATGTGGACGCGTGGATGAAGCCGAACGCAGTTTCGAGCATTTGACCAAGTTGTTGTAATTGGTTCAGGTTTTAGGATAGGTGGGGTACAAGCCTCGCCTATCCTAAGGCCCCTTTTTTTGACTGAACCTGTAACGACAGGATTACAAGTTGATGGGTTGAGGTTGATGATGAGCGATAAATATCTGATTGGTGTTGATCTCGGTACCAGCGCGACCAAAGCGGCCCTGTATAAGATCGATGGAAAAATGGTTGCTGAGGCTAACGTTGACGTGCCCATTTATTATCCTGAACCCGGCGTGGTCGAACAAGAGAATGAAGATTTCTACACCAGCGCGGCTCAAACCGTGGGTACGTGTATTCGTGAAAGCGGCGTTGACCCCAAACAAATCGCCGCAATTGCCTTTGACAGCCAGATGGCCGGTATCGGGGCCATCGATGAAAACCATCAATCCGTATCGCGCTTTGACTCCTGGCTGGACATGCGCTGTGAGCCTTACATCAAATTCCTGGAAGACAATTTCGGCGAGCTGATCACCAACCTGACGGGTTGCCCGCCGACCTGTGACCACGGCCCCAAGATGCTCTGGTGGAAAAACGAACGCCCGGAAGCTTACGCACAGACTGCCAAGTTCGTCATGCCCGGTGGCTACGTGGCCGGGAAAATGGCTAGCTTGAAGGCCGATGAGGCTTTCATTGATTACACCTACATTCATTTCTCGGGATTGAGCAATGCCCTTGAAGGTGCCTGGTCTGAAGAGATCTGTAATAAAGCCGATGTGGATATGGGGCGATTGCCAAAGATCGTGGAACCCTGGCACGTGGTTGGGGAAGTCAATGCGCAGGCAGCCTCCGACTTTGGCCTGGCTGAGGG
>JABFGG010000017.1 GCA_013112575.1 Chloroflexota bacterium
CCTCAGCCTCTCGCAATTTCATGATAATTTGCTCGGTTGAAAAACGTCTTTTCTTGGGCATAGCCTGCCTCCATTTTCGTTCCAGATCGTATCATTTCATTTGGAACGGATTTTGGGGTGCAGGTCACAAGGTTTCAGGAGTGAGTGATCGGTCAGTTAGAATGATTCATACTGTCTTGCATCGGTCACTTAGCCAAGCAGTTCAATATGGTCTGCTCCTGAAAAACCCTGCGACAGGTGTGAACCTTCCAAAGAGACAGTGGAAGGAAATGAAGTTCTATGACGAAGGCCAGGTCCAAAGGCTGCTAAAAAGTGCAAGAGAGCATCAACCCAGGTATTTAGCTTTGTTCAAGCTGGCTATTACGACTGGCATGCGACAAGGTGAATTACTCGGTCTCAAGTGGGTTGACCTTGATTGGAACCGCCAAACGTTGCATGTTCGAAGGCAACTGAAAAGGCGTAAAGGTGGTGGCTTTCGCTTTGCGTCACCAAAGACAAATGCAGGTGTTCGGAAGCTGGCATTAGGTGCTGACACTATTCAGCTGCTAAGGGTACATCAGAAGTTGATTAGAGAAGATAAATCGAAGGCAGGTTCAAAGTGGAAAGAAAACGATATGATGTTTCCCAGCCTTGTAGGAACGCCAACGCAACCGGATAAGATTATCAATCGCTTCAAGAGAATTGCATCGAAGGCGGGATTGCCCGAAATCAGGTTTCACGACTTGAGACATACAGCTGCCTCACTCATGCTGAATAACAATATCCCTTTGCTCGTAGTCTCAAGAAGGTTGGGCCATTCAAAGCCAAGTGTCACGCTTGATGTTTATGGGCATTTGATCTCAAACATGCAAGAAGATGTGGCGGATCTTATGGATAAGATTACTGAGATTAAAATAGGTTCTAATTGTTAGCGGGAATTATGAAACATTGCCATTGAGAGTTGGTGGGCCATTCATAATTGAACTAATTACTATTGCCAAAAGAATTAGACTACCAAGTACTATCATGCAGCCAACTAAAAATGCACTTGGGCCTTCAAGTAAATTCTTATTCTCCATGAAGGGAAATTCTTGTCTAATAGCAATGAGTGCTCCATTGATAATTCCAAGAGGAAAAACAATGAATGCATAGATTGCGGCTTTGACATCATCATTTCCTAAACTGGTTGCAAAAAAAAGTAATTCGATAAGTATTATTGAAACCAGAAAGAAAACAGTGCTAACACCGATTATTCTGTGGGTGCTTTGGTTTTGAATGTATTGGAGTATGTCTTGTACTTTCATTGAATGGCAAGGACTCGAATGATTTAGATACCCTCATAGACTAAAATTTGATTATAACAGCAGCCATCTGAAATCTGGTTGCACCCGAATTGCACCCGATTGAAATTCACTTCTGGGGAAATTACTCGAAAAAAGCAAAATACCCCATATATAGGGGTATTTTTTAGGCTGAGGGACATGGATTCGAACCATGACTTTCTGTTCCAGAGACAGACGTCCTGCCGTTAGACAATCCCTCAGTGTACAGCCGACATTTTAACATGCATTAATTTTTTCGTCCACTTTGAAGTGGTTTTTTGTAGTGCAAGACATGTTACACTTTTGAAAAGTCAGTAGCAGGTAAACTAATTGGCCACTAATTCTCTTTTATCTTCTGGGCGAAAGTCGTTAGGTACATTTCTATCAACCCCCTGGGTTATGGTCTTTCTCATATTTATATTTGGGACTTTCTTTCGTTTTTACCAATTGTCCGCGCATCCTCTCTGGATTGATGAGATCTATACGGGTATTTTTGCACATAGCGACAATACCATCCGAGAGGTTCTTGAATGGTCGTTCGCGCCTCCGTTACCGCGTCCGCCGTTTATTTTCCTTGCCTCACATTCATTGTTGAGTCTATTTGGGCAAAACACTTTTGCTTTACGGTTGCTGGGGGCAGTGACAGGCAGCTTGAGTATTTTGGCGATTTATCAACTCGGCAGACTTTTCTTTTACCGAAACGTTGGTCTCATTAGTGCCGTACTAGTAGCAGTTTCGCCTCTTCATATCTATCATTCCAGAGAAGCCCGTTACTACAGCCCGGTAATTCTTTTCTCATTGCTCAGTTTCATTTTTTTGTATCAAGCTATTCAATCGAGTCAAAGAAGATTTTGGTTTGGTTTTACTTTGTCGACGATTCTCCTCATATATACTCACTTGTTAGCTTCACTTTTCATTGTTGCACAGATCGCTTACATTCTAATACTTTTCCTGATTGATCATGATGTCGTTAGAGTGAGGAAAATCTCATATGCGGATATACGCTCCAGCTACGTATTTCCTTTTGTAATTAGTTTGATTATCTCGGGGGTTGCACTCCTGCCGATGATTCCTCCTATACTAGAATGGGCATTGAATGGGACTACATTTAGTAGCGAAAACACCCTCTACGGAATCGGGATTACCCCTGGCTTCTTTCTGGACATGTACGCCAACTTTGGGGCCGGACGAGGTATACCGCTATCGCTTTATGCTAGTGTATTTCTATTTGGCATCTTAGCTTCCTGGCAAAATTATTCCAGACAACTCGTGTTATTGCTGATTTGTAACAGTTTGCCTGTCTTCATTGTGTATTTCTTGCAACCTCAGCATTGGTTTTCCCCGAAATATGTGATCTTTATCCTACCTTTGTATTTGATCTGGGTCGCGTTCGGCATCGAGTATTTGGTCAGTTTGATCATGGATATTTCGAAGAGGTGGAAGCTAACAGGGCGGGTGAAACCTGTCTGGACGGCTGTCATTCTCGGTGTATTTATTTTTGCAGCTTTGGCAAAATTGGAAGAGGCCCATTTCCCCAATATTGATAACTGGCAAGCTTATAGGGAATTCCTGGAAGCGAACGTCAAGCAAGGAGATACTATCGTCGTCTTCCCTAACACTATCGGAACGATGGAGAACGACCGGGTACTTGATTATTTTGGACCATTTAGCAATGATGTAGATGTTCAGGTTGTAGCTGATTTTAGCCAACTCAGTGAAATCACTCGTAATAGTTCCAGGGTGTGGGCCATTGCTGATAGTTTCACTCATCTTGAGCTGGCTGAATCTATAGCTGTGTGGATGGCTGGTCAGATAAGTTTGCCCCTGAATTTTGACGAGAATGACAGTATATATTTCCTGGGTGATTTCTCAAGTATTTCTGAGATACTAAGTGAAAGTGAGCAATTTGAAATTGAATTCCCTGCAATATACACTTCAATTGGTGATGCATACATTTCCCAGAATGAGATCGAAAAAGGAGAATTAGCATACCAGTCAGCGATTACTTTGGATCCTTCCCAAGGGTTGTGGCGTTTTCGCCTGGGAGAATTCTATTTTCGATCTGGTGATCTTATTTCTGCAGAAAGGGAGATCAAAGAAGCCATTCGGCTTGATCCTCAAATCCCCGGTTTTCATGCAGCGCTAGGTGAGATCTATGCGCGGACCGGGCGTACAGAGTTGGCCATCACTGAATATCAACAAGCTATTCAATTTTGGCGCCAATTGTACATTGGCCAAACAGAATCCGATTTCCTCTTGGGATGGCAAGCAGCCCTTGAACAATTACAAAGTTCGAATTAATCTATTGGGGTCAGATTAATTCAAAGCTATAGTATCTAAATTGACATAATTATTCCACCTTGCTAAAATGTAAGGTATTCATTCACCAATTGTCCGGAGGAGAGCAGTTATGTCTATTGTTTTAAGTAAGAAGGCCATAAGGCGCAACTGGCCAGTCATCATTTTGATGCTGTTCGTTGTGCTTCTAATTGGCCTGACAGCCTACCAGCAGGTGGCTTTTGCCGGACCTGCCACAGGCGATCCGCTCACTGAGCCAAGTAGTTTTGGTTTTGGTGAATGTTATGATTGTGGACCTCCACCAGTGGTTCCACCCCCACCGCCTCCCCCAGCAGGCAACAACATTAATGCAGATAAGAAGTGCAAGATGTTGGTCTTTCCAAGTACGATCACACTGGGTGAGCCCTTTGAAGTGTGCTGGATCGGTGATAAGTTCTCAGATGTAAAACTAGGCCCGATTAGCTCCTTAACACCCAATGAAAGTAGTCCATACATCACGCAGTTAGACAATGGCAAAGGCTTGTTCTGTCATTCCTTCACAGTCCCCTCTATCAATAATACTGACTTAGATCCTGGAACCTATGATTTCCGTTGCATAGGTGCAGGTGGAACTGTTTTTCAGGATAATGTAATGGTCGTAAGCCCCTAAACTCCTGCTGGTTCGATCAAGGCGCCTGGGTCCTTTGCTCAGGCGCTTTTTTGTGATTTGTCAATGAACATAAGGCGTATTAATTTACTTATGATTTTGGGTGGTTTTTTTCTTATCTGTGGCTGCCAGCCAATTGAATCTGTTGGGGAAACATCAATTTCGATTACTGTGCCTATGGCAACTTTTTCGAATCAAACCCCAACCTTGGAGCCCACAGAAACTTTATCCTCCGAGCCTAATCATTTCTCATCCGAACCGATTGTGCCTGTCCCTGACATAAATAAATATCAATGGCGGCTGATCGCTGAGGGTTTTGACCAACCGACTGTGTTAACCCACGCTGGCGACGGCTCGCAACGTTTGTTTGTAGCTGAAAAAACTGGCCGTATTCATATCATTGCGGATAACTGGGTGAATGTTGAACCTTTTTTGGATATTCACGAAAAAGTTTTTACTGAACAGAATGCAGGATTGTTGGGACTAACTTTCCACCCGAATTTTGAGCAGAATGGATTTTTCTTTGTCTATTATGTTAATCAACAAAGGAATAGTGTTGTCGCCCGTTACACAGTTTCGCAAAGTGAAAGTGATAAAGTTGAAGCAAATAGTGAGCAAATCATTTTGGAAATTGATGAAGGCCAGGCGGGTCATTACGCAGGGACAATGACCTTTGGGCCTGATGGGTATCTTTATATTGGCGTAGGTGATGGGGGACTAGATAATGCAGAACTTGAGAACAACTCTGCACAAGACATAAACTCACTCAAAGGCAAGATATTACGTATTGACGTGAGTCAGGGGCTGGCGCACTCGGTTCCCGAAGACAATCTATTTGTAGGTAAAGAGGGACGCGATGAGATTTGGGCGCTCGGCTTGCGCAATCCATGGGGGTTTTCATTTGATCGTGAAACTGGCGAAATGTTTGTGGCCGACCCTGGGCATAATGCTATCGAAGAGATCAATTACTTGCCGGGGGTCGATTACCGCCGCCGTAATTTCTCCTGGAATTTTTTGGAAGGCAGCCAGGAGTTTTTGAGTCCATTGCCATCGGGGAATAACTATATCTTCCCGATTTATGAGTACGGCCATGAATATGGCTTTTGTTCAACAATTGGTGGACAGGTATATCGGGGAGTAAGGATGCCCGAGTGGCAGGGCTTTTATATTTTTGGTGACTTTTGCCAGGGAGATGTGTGGGCCATGGTGCGGAATTTTGATGGCTCCTGGTCCATTGAGGGCCTGGCTCGCTTTGAAACCCCCATCACCGCTTTTGGAACAGATGAAAGTGGTGAGGTTTACCTGCTAAGCCTCAATGGAGGCGTGAGGCTGCTGGCACCTAATCCATAGGTTTTTCGTATTATTGCCTCTTCTGCTGCTTCGCCCAACTGTCCCTTAACGACACCACACGATTAAAGACCAGCTTTTCGTCTTCAGAGTTTTCTCTATCCACGTAAAAATAGCCGCTGCGCACGAATTGAAAGCGTTCATCGGGTCTGTCGTTTAGCAAGGCTGGCTCGACCTTGGCATCGCTGATAATCTCCAGGGAGTTGGAGTTGATTGCACTCAGGAAATCTTCCCCTTCCTCTGTGTCATCAGGGTTTTCCCGGTCGAAAAGATGGTTGTATAGTCTCACTTCAGCATCCACAGCATGCGCGGCCGATACCCAATGGAGGGTTCCTTTTACCCGACGGCCATCAGGTGCTTGCCCGCCCAATGAATCAGGGTCATAGGTGGCATGCACTTCAACCACATCCCCATTTTCATTCTTAACCACATCTGTGCAGGTCACCAGGCAGGCATTCATCAAGCGTACTTCGCGGCCAGGAGATAAACGGAAATACTTAGGCGGCGGCTCTTCCATGAAATCGCTTTGTTCAATGTAGACCTCCCGCGAGAAAGGTACTTTGCGGGTCAATGAGCGTTCTTTGTCATGGCGATAATAGTCCACTTCAAATTCTTCAACCTGGTCATTTGGGAAATTGTCGATGACGAGTTTCAGTGGCTTCAACACAGCCATAGCCCGTGGTGAACGTGCATCGAGGTCTTCGCGGATGGTGTGTTCGAACAGAGCGTAGTCGATCACGCTATTCGTTTTGGCAACGCCGATCACGTCACAGAAATTGCGTATCGCTTCTGGTGTCACCCCGCGGCGGCGCAAGCCCGATAAGGTTGGCATACGTGGGTCGTCCCAGCCGTCAACCACGCCTTCCTCCACCAACTTGAGCAGTTTACGTTTGCTCATGATTGTGTGCGTCAGATTCAGCCGGGCGAACTCGATTTGCTGCGAGTGGAAGATCTCCAGGTTGTGTAAATACCATTCGTAAAGAGGCCGGTTGTTTTCAAATTCAAGCGTACAGATTGAATGTGTAATACCTTCTATGGAATCCGATTGCCCGTGGGCCCAATCGTAGGTCGGGTAGATGTTCCATTTATCGCCCGTGCGGTGGTGTGCTGCTTTGATGATGCGATACATCACCGGATCGCGCAGGTTCATGTTGGGGGCCGCCATGTCGATCTTGACACGTAACACGCGCGAACCTTCATCGAATTCACCATTCTTCATGCGTTCAAACAGGTCCAGGTTCTCTTCCACACTGCGATTGCGGTGTGGGCTGTCCTTGCCTGGCTCGGTTAGCGTGCCGCGATACTTTCGCATTTCTTCCTGGCTTAGGTCATCTACATAAGCTTTGCCTTGCTTGATCATATCAGTGGCATATTCGTAGAGCTGGTCGAAGTAATCAGAGGCGTAGCGCTCATTGCCTTCCCACTCAAAGCCTAGCCAGCGCACGTCCTCTTTGATTGAGTCAACGTACTCGGGGTCTTCCGTTAGGGGGTTGGTGTCATCAAAGCGCAGGTTAGTCTTGCCGCCAAAATCCTGGGCCAATCCAAAATTGAGGCAGATGGATTTGGCATGGCCGATGTGCAGGTAGCCGTTCGGCTCCGGGGGGAAACGCGTATGCACGCGTTTTTCGAACTTCCCGGTTTGATTATCTTCTTCTACGATCTCGTGGATGAAGGATTTAGATGCTGTGTTTTCCGTCGATTCTGTCATGTCTGTCCGTTTGGCTGGAATGATTATGCTGCCTGTGCTTCAAGTAATGCTATTGCTTTTTTTATTCGCTTTAGGGAAGTTTCCCTGCCGATGATCTCCATACTCTCAAACAAGGGCGGGCTGACGCGTTGGCCTGTGATCGCTACCCGCAATATGCCGAACAATTGCCCAGCCTTGACTTCCATTTCGTCAGCCAGGGCACGCAGCGGCTCTTGTAGGCTGTCATGCTCCCAATCTGTTGCCTGCTCTAGTATGCTCAAAGTTTTTTGCGCGAGGTTTGCAGACTCTTCCGCATTTAGCCCTTTGGCTACCAGTTCTTCGGGGTTTGGCTCGACTTCATCCTTGAAGAAAAATCCGGCCAGCGAGGGGGCATCGTCAATCGTGACGAGACGTTCCTGAAGCAGAGGCACGATATCTTTTAGTTTATCATCGTCAACCTCATAACCTTCAGCTTCAAAGAAAGGTAACAGCCTTTGAGCCAAATCCTTTACTTCCAGCGCCCGGATGTGTAAGCCGTTAAAGTGATCCAATTTCTTGAAGTCAATTGCCGCGGGTGATGGGTTTAATTTCTTGATGCTGAATAACTCTATAAGATTTTCCAGCCTGAAGAATTCAGTTTTATCGTCATAGCTCCAGCCCATCAGTGCGATCCAGTTGATCACCCCTTCAGGGATATAACCCATATCTTCGAGGTCTTTCACGAAGATCGATTGGCCGCTGAGCTTCATCTGCTCGGTGTCACGCTTACTCATCTTGCCTTTGCCCTGTGGCTTCAGGAACACGGACAGGTGCACCCATTTGGGCTCCTGCCAGCCAAAAGCACGATAGATGTGGACGTGCAATGGGAACGTTGCCAGCCACTCCTCGCCTCTCGTAACGTGAGTGATTTCCATTAAGTGATCGTCGACCATGGCGGCCAGATGATACAGAGCTTGCCCATCAGACTTGACCAGGATGTAATCATCCAGGTTTTTATTCTCAAAGGTGATCTCGCCGCGTAATTCATCCGTTACGGTGATGCTGCCCTCACGCGGCATTTTGAAACGAATGACATGTTCTTCACCTGCTTTGATACGCTGCTGCGCATCTTCTAGAGAAAGATTGCGGCATGTGCCCGGGTAACGCGTTTGCTCTTTGCGTTTGATCTGTTCCTGGCGGGCTGCTTCCAGTTCTTTAGGTGTGCAGAAACAATAGAAAGCGTGACCGTTTTCCAGCAACTCCTGGGCGTGTTCTCGGTAAATGGCTTTGCGTTCGGACTGCCTGTAGGGGGCGTGTGGTCCCTGGACTTCTACACCCTCATCCCAGTTGAGCCCCAGCCATTTCAAGCTGTCCTTGAGATCATCTTCAGCCTCGGCTACGTAGCGTTTGCTGTCTGTATCCTCGATGCGCAGGATGAATTTACCACCGGTCTGTTTGGCTAGCAAATAGTTGTACAGGGCTGTGCGGGCGCTGCCCAGATGGGTAAGGCCAGTAGGGGAGGGGGCAAAGCGCACCCGCGCGGCTTGCGATGAGTCTGTCATGTTGCTCCTGGAGTTAGAGTTCGCTGGTTCGCTGTCGCGATACCACGCTTTGTACAAGCCCGATGCCAAGCATCAGGGACAGCAATGCGCTACCCCCATGACTGACAAAGGGCAATGGTAATCCCGTGACGGGTAAGAGATTGAGGTTCATGCCTATATTCACTATGGCCTGGAACGCGATCCAGGTAGCTACCCCATAGGCGATCAATGCTCCGGTAGTATCAGGGGCCAGGCGCGCCGCGCGCAGGCAACGCCATATCACTATAAATAACAAAGCCATGATAACTAACGAACCAACAAAGCCAAGTTCGTTTGCAATACTTGAAAAGATGAAATCGCTCCAACGTACCTTCAGAAAACGTAGCTGCACCTGGGAGCCTTGACCATAGCCCTGTCCTAGCAGGCCACCGGAGCCTACAGTTATGAGTGCCTGGTTGACATTATAGTTTTCGCCAAAGGTCGCTTCTGGATCGGGGAATACAAAATTGATCAGGCGTTGTTGTTGGTAATCCGCTAGAAATGGGATAGCAACGGCCGCTACGACAAGCCCTACGACCGCAAAAAGGGCCAGATGCTTCATTTGTAATCCGGCTGCCCACAGCAAGGCAAACCAGATGACCATTAAAACGATCGAAGTGCTCAAGTCTGGCTGCAAAATGATCAAAACGACCAAAAATGCAGTCAGCAATCCACTGCGTACAACCACACTCAGGTCCCCAACACGCCCCTGGTGCTTTTGGAAGAAGTCAGCCAGCAGGATGATAATCGTGAGTTTTGCCAATTCCGAAGGCTGGATGGTGAAAAATACAAGGTCCAGGAAACGGGCAGAACCAAACGCTGCTTCACCAGCTATTAAGATCACGAAAAACAATATTGCTACTAGGGCATAAAGGATGCGACTTATCGTGACCCACAGGTGGTAGTCCATCATGGTCGCAACGATAATTGCCGCAAATCCCACAAGGGCAAAGATAATGTGCCGTCCTGTAGTGTTGTTCTCTACCAGCTCGATATTGCCCGCGATAGATGATTGGATCATGGCTACACCAATAATTATCAGCAGGGCCATAGCTCCCATCAGCCAGAAATCAAAATGTCGCCAAATTTCTCTTCGCATAGTCAACTCTTGTTAATACTTATCTAGTCTATTCACCAGTAAAAATCGGCCTATTTTACAACAAGCCTGTATACATGATAAGGGTGGTCTGGCAATCGGTGTTATTGAATAAGAATATCTTCTGGTTTTCCCCGATTACCGTTGTGTGGCCTTTAGCTTAGCGCTATTTTAAGACTTGGAGGGCGAATTACGCGGTTATTTATAAAGCCTTAATCTCAGCGGTTCTGCCCGTCAGTCTCAAGGGGGATATCGGCAACCAGGCGCTGTTTGCGCCCGTCCTGGGCGATCTCGATCTGTACATCTGACTTGCGCACTTTGACGTGCCGCGAGATTACCTCGATTAACTCGTCCCGTAAGGCGTCCATAACCCCCGGCGGCAGGTTGCTGCGATCGTGAATGAGTACCATTTGCAGGCGGTCTTTAGCGGAGGAGGCGCTGCCGCGTTTGCGGCCAAACAAATTTTGCATGTCTTTGTTATCCTCCCGGGCGCATGAGCTTGGAAATACGGTCGAAGAAACCGCTCTCCTGACCCAGGTCCATGAACGGGACGGTTTCGCCTTGTATACGTTGGCCGATATTACGAAATGCCTGACCGGCCTTGCTCTTACTGTCAAGGGCCACCGGTGTGCCCCGATTAGTGCCCACGATAACTTCTTCATCTTCGGGAACAACCCCGATCAACTCAATGGCCAATAATTCAAGCACGTCTTCTGCAGCCAGCATGTCCCCACGCTCTACCATACCGGCGTTCAGGCGATTGATGATCAACTGCGCTGGCCCTTTTTCTTCAGCCTCAACCAAGCCGATAATGCGGTCAGCATCACGCACTGCTGAGACTTCAGGATTGGTTATGATGATTACCCGGTCTGCCGGGGCGATAGAGTTGCGGAAACCGCGCTCAATCCCTGCAGGCGAATCGATTAGGATGTAATCGTGTTCTTCCCTTAGTTCATTAGCTAGTTTGACCATGTCGCTGGGGGAAACTGCGCTCTTATCGCGAGTTTGCGCCGCGGGTATCAGGTACAGTTCCGGCAAACGTTTATCCCGAATCATGGCCTGGCGCAGTCGGCAGCGGCCTTCCACGACATCCACGAGATCATATACGATACGGTTTTCCAGACCAAGTACCACGTCCAGGTTACGCAGCCCGATATCGGCATCGATGCACACGGCTTTCTTGCCTGTCGATGCTAATGCAGCTGCGATGTTGGCGGTGGCAGTGGTTTTGCCTACACCGCCTTTACCTGATGTGATAGTGATTACGCTTCCGACCATGCTCTTTTGTCCTTACGTCTTCAATGATTTTTTTAGCGTTCCCAGCTTCTTGGGGACCAAGGTTCTGCAACAACCTGGCCCTCGCGTATCAAAGCGATCTCGGGCCTGGTCTCACCACGATCTTGCGGTGGGATGGAAATCTGGTCAGCGATGCGCAATTGTGTGGGCGCCAGGTCCAGGGCACAAATGACAGATTTTGTGTCGCCTTCTGCGCCTGCATGTACCACGCCGCGTAAGCGGCCCCACACGACTACATCGCCACCTGCAATGATCTCCGCACCTGGGTTTACGTCGCCGATCACAGTGATGTGTCCGGGATGTTCCAGGATGTGCCCTGAGCGCATTGTGCGCCTCACGAGGATGCCTTCATCGCCATCCAGGTTCGTTTCCAGGGGGCGAGAACTTTCTTCAGGGTGCGCCTGGTGAATGCGGGTTGCCAGTCCCAGGGCTTGCGCCGTCTGCTCGGTAGTGGGTGAATGGCTTAACACTGCCCATAAAGACAACTCACGCTCAGAGATCATGTCTCGCAATTTACCTAGGGTGGCTGCATTTAGGATGTGGTTTTCTACGTCCAAGATAAGCTTTGCGCCGCGCAAAAAGTCTGCTTGTTTATCGACTTCAACGAGCAGATCATCCTGGACATTAGGCCATTCACCGTCGGGAACGGTAATCAAGAGGCCTTCACGAATGCCTTTAATTTGTACCTGTGGGGGCATGCTCAACCTCAGTTGAGCGATTATAGCATGAAGGGCTAGGGCACACCTGCGGCAGCGTCTATGGCTTTTAGCTCGAACCAGGCATCCAACATTTGGATCACGACTGGCCCGGCCACGCTGGCGCCCTCGCCGCCGTTATACATGAAGGACACCACCGCGATTTCCGGGTTCTCGACGGGGGCGTAGGCCACGGTCCAGGAGTGCGTGGGCCAGTTTCCGAAAATACAACGCCCTTTTTCAAAAGCGACACGATCACAATATTCTGCAGTACCTGTTTTGCCGGCTGCTGGAATCGTGAAGCCCAGGCGTTCAAATTCATCTTGCAAGGTACCCTGGGTGACGGCCAGTCGCATGCCATCTTGCACAGCTTCGATCACCCAATCTTCCACATGATTCAAAACGGGCTGATCGTTTTCATCAAAGATTTGCTTGCAACTACCGATTCCATCCGGGTTCTCATAGGTTTCGATCATGGGCGTATCGGGATTGGTCAGGTCCCACATGATATCCGGTACGAAAGGACTCACCACCGTCAGACCGGCATTGCCAATCGCATCGGATGGGGCCACATCCACAACATTGCCGTCATCATCTACCACGATAGGAATGATTTGCCCTTCACCATCCACGACCTCGCGTACCAGGGTGGGGCGTACTAAAACACCATCGTTGGCGATCGCAGCTGCAGACATCAGTACTTGTAAGGGCGTGGAGATCACGAACCCCTGTCCCACGCTGGCGATGTAAGTGTCACCCGTGGACCAGTTTTCACCCTGCGTCTGCCGTTTCCAGGTGGGGTCAGGCACCAGCCCGTCTGTCTCATCCGGTAGTTCGATGCCAAGGTTTTGGCCATAGCCAAGCGCACGTGCATAGGTTCCTAGGCGGCAAATGCCCAGCCCTGGGGAAACTTCATTCTGGTAGCCGCCACCCAGCTTATAGAAATATACGTTACTGGAATTGGAGATGCCACCGTAGAAGTTCAACGAGCCAAAGCCAGCCTCATTCCAGTCAACGAAATCCCGTGAACTACCCAATTCTGAGGAAAGGAATTTTTGTTCAACAGTGATCTTTCCAGGGGTTTCGATGACTTGCTCTGGTGTAACAACACCTTCATTGAGGGCTCCAACTGCTGTCACAATTTTGAATACGGATCCAGCCGGCAACTCCGCTCCCACCGCGTTATTGAGCAGCGGTTGCGTAGAGTCGAGGATCAATTGCTCGTAGTAATAAGCCGGTATGAACTGAGCCAGGCGGTTATTTTCGTAGGAGGGGAACGAAACCATTGCCAGGATTTCGCCCGTTTGGGGATCCATGGCGATGGCAGCCCCACTCGTAATGCGGTTAGTTGCAAAAAAGGTGTTCCAGAAATTGACCTCTTTTTTAACTATAGCGTCCGCGGCTTGCTGATAACGCAGGTCGATTGTACTGACCACATTTAGACCAGGTTCCGGGGGCACGGGGGGTTCGATGTCGCGCAGCACCTGACCAGCTACGTCAACCTCAACGACGCGCCGTCCCGGTACACCACGCAGTAATACGTCCTGCGAAAGCTCCAGGCCTGCATAGCCGATCTTGTCACGACCTGGAATGAAACCGATTTCCCTCAATTGCTCTTCTACCAGGGCTGAGATCGGGCCGGTGTAGCCGATTATGGATGCAGTGATCTCGTCTGTAGGGTATTCCCGGATGGGTTCGATTTCCACACTGACGCCCGGCCAATCTACTGCTCTTTCCTGGATTGCCATGGCCAAATCTTGATCGACGTCACAACTGATCAGTACGGGGATAAAAGGAGCAAATGAATCACCAATTGCGATCATTTGGCTGATTCCCAGATTGTCTCCACAAGCGATCAAGGGATCGTCCAGTGTACCCTTGCTTTCATCGACGCCGGTCAGGATGCTCAAATCCCGCACGATCTTGGCGATCTCGGCAGGATCATCAGGCAAGTTTGCTGGAGTGATTGCGATGTTAAATGAGGCGATATTTTGGGCCAGCGAGATGCCATTTCGGTCCAGGATCACCCCGCGTTGGGTAGGGATACTGACGATGTTGGTGCGGTTGTTTTCTGCATCTTCAACGGCCACGTCACCCAATACGATCTGCAAAGTGAACAGGCGTGCAATGAATATGACCAGGACGATGCCAACCGCAACCAGGAAACTATTGATACGCCAATTTTGAAGGGGATTAGATTGGTCTCCTCTATTGTCGTTAATGCTACTCATACTTCCACCTCAGGCGGATAGACCCAATTCGTAATGGCAGTCATCACACTGTATATTGGCAGGGCAATGAGTAGATTTAGAAATATGCTTGGTAAGATCACAAGGTTAAATATCTCACTTAGTTGTAGTGGCGTTCCAATGACGGTTAAGTATACAGATGTAAGTGAGTGAATGATTAATGTTCCGGCAATTGTCGTGGTCAACAGATTTAGCAGAGGGATCTGCCATACACGTGTTTGGATCAAGTAGCCAACCGCTGTGATCGAGAGGTAACTGATGATGGGTAACCAAACAGGTTGTGCTGAGGTGATGCCGATAAACGCGCCCGCCAGCACACCCCATTGCCATACGCCTTCAGCACGTGCGTGCAGCACCCAGCCCAATAGCACCAGGAGCACCAGGTCGGCTGCCCCTTCCAGCATATTGATGCGCCCCACGACAGTGACCTGCAATATCGTGGCGCTTCCCATAAAGACTACGCCTAATAAAGTTGCCATGATTTACGGGACGGGAGTTGGTTCTGGTATCAACGGGGAGATGTCAATGGGTTGGAAGTTGACAATGATCAATACGATCTCTATACGCTCAAAGTCCACAACTGGCTGCACAGATGCTGTCTGAAACAGAGCCGTGGCCTGTTGACGCACACTGGCAATCTGCCCCACAAGGATGTTTGCTGGGTAGTTTCCCCCCAGCCCCGAGGTAAGGATCAAGTCACCCGGTTGGATCTCTGCATCCTGCGGGATCAAATCAAGTGTGATCTCACTAGTGATGCTACCTTGCAAGGTGGCATCTACTTCCGCAGGTTGTATGCGCACATTGACCACCGCTGCGGGATCGGTAATCAATTGTACGTTGGCCGCATTGGCAGTCACTGCCGCAATACGACCCACCAAACCCTGTTCGCTCACCACCGGCATACCACGCCGCAAGCCATCATCCGAGCCTTTATTAATGATGATGTACTTCAGGAAGGGGCTAGGGTCTTGTCCAATTACAGCTGCCGCCTCGTAATCATTTTCGGGCTGGGCCTTGGCGAAATCCAGCAAGGATGTGAGGATCTCCACCTCTGTGACTTGTTGCTGCAACTCAATGATCTGCGTTTGCAACCGGGCGATCTCCGCTTCTAATTCAGCATTCCGTTGCTGGATCAGAGCCGTGTCGTTGGGAGCTGTAAACACGGTTTGGAAGGCCTGGAAGCGCGTAGATAGCCAACTCTGGACTGGGGTGATGGGGGTAAGCACGGCGCGAGTGATGGGGGTTAAGTATCCGCCCAGAGCCAGCGCTAGTATACCGATCACGATCAATACTATAGTTATTGATTGCCAGGGGCGGGGGGATGTGGAATTCATCGTCTTCTACAATTCATTTCCAAAACTGTTTTAGACAGCTTTGTTTGTGCTGAGGTTATTGTAGTTCGTCGATGTTAATCAGCAAGCCGCTGAGGGCTTCGAAATCTTCAAGGATTAGGCCCGCACCACGGGCTACGCAGGTCATGGGGTCTTCAGCTACCCAACTGCGGATGCGCGTTTCGTCTGTCATGCGATCTGCCATGCCCTGTAATAACGACCCACCACCACACAGACAGATGCCGATATCCATCAAGTCGGCGATGATCTCTGGCGGCACTTCATCAATCGCATCCTTGACGGTTTCGACAATGGTTTGTACAGAACTGGAAATGGCTTCTCGGATTTCCACAGAGGAAAGCTCAAGGGTTTCGGGCAAGCCCGTCACTAGGTTGCGACCGCGCACGGTAATGGTTTTCTCTTCTTGCAAAGGTGCTGCTGAGCCAACCGTCATTTTGACCTGCTCGGCCATGCGCTCACCGATCAACAGGTTGTACTTGTTGCGCACGTATTGCAAGATGTCCTGATCGAGTTCATCTCCGGCCACACGCAATGAACGGGAGGTAACAATGCCTCCCATTGAGTACACCGTGACTTCGGAGGTGCCACCGCCAATATCCACGATCATGCTGCCGCCGATCTCGCCAATCGGCAGGCCCACAGCCAATGCCGATGCAGTCGGTTCTGCTACCAAGTGGGCCTCACGTGCCCCGGCCAGCATAGCTGCATCGAATACGGCCCGTAGCTCAACCTGGGTGATACCTGACGGCACACCTACAACGACGCGGGGACGGGGAACAGGCACAATGCTTTGTTGGTGGGCGCGGTCAATAAAATAGGTCAACATCTCTTCGGTGATCTCAAACTCGGAGATGACACCGTCGCGCAATGGGCGGATAGCCACTACATTCTGTGGTGTCCGCCCCACCATTTCTTTGGCTTCGATGCCGACGGCCAGGGGGGTACGGGTGCGCTTTTCAATAGCGACCCAGGATGGCTCGTTGATCACGATGCCTTTACCTTTTACGTGCACCAGGGTGTTTGCAGTACCCAGATCAATGCCGATGTCGAGAGAAAAGAACCCCAAAAACCAATTCAGGGGGTTGAATGCCAAGTCGATGCTCCTGCTGCTTTATAGATTTGGGGTTGAAAGTCGCTTTCAACTCATTCAGGGGTTGGCCCCCGAACGGAGTCGCTGCGTTTTGCTAACAAGTGAACAGCAACCCGCCAAAACGCCGTATTATACCATGTGGGCGAATTCCAACCGAAACGCTATTTTGGCCGTATTTTCACGATGTTAAGGCATATAGTCAAGGTTTACAAATGTTCGGTTTGTGCTTGGTGAAAGCCTTTTTGTCGGATATTGAGCATTGTAGTCAGTTGGCGGACATGGCGGTATAATCTGTGCCGTGTTCATAAAACTTAGCATCTGGAGGTGCATAGGACCCATAAGACAATTCAGGAAAAGATAGCGCAAGGCCCAAACGTGAATATTTATTTGGGTGACGAGGTTGAGGGTTCCCCACCGCAGGGTGGGGCTAAACGGAAAATGCTCAGGTTGCCGGCCTGCGTAGCCGTGAAAATCGAAAGATCAGCGGAAGCCCTCCAGAAGACACCACTTCTGACGTCTTTTCCCTCCCATAATGAGGATTATTACAAAGCCGTGTTGGCAACAATGCGGAGAAAAAATCATCCATGGTGTACACAAATCTAATCAATGAAATAACACGAAACGTGTTACCGGAGGGTTCCCCCTTATGTGTGGTATTGTCGGATACATCGGACCGCGAGATGCGACACCGATCATCCTGAATGGTTTAAAACGCCTAGAATATCGAGGTTATGACTCGGCTGGCCTAGCCGTGTTGGAAAATTCGCACATTGAAGTGCGCCGTGATGCAGGTAAGCTGGACCGCCTGGTTTCGCTGGTCGATAAACAGCCCGTGAATGGCAATATGGGCATCGGTCACACCCGTTGGGCCACTCACGGTGAGCCAAATGCGCGTAATGCCCATCCCCATATGGGTTCCACTGAAGAAGTCGTGCTGGTGCATAACGGCATCGTCGAGAATTTCCTGGAATTGCGTGAAGAACTACTAGCCGAAGGGGTGGAGTTCAAATCGGAAACCGATACTGAAACCATAGTACATCTTGTTGAGCGCTACCTCGCCTCTGGCAAGGGCATCGTTGAAGCTGCCCGCAGCGCCTTCAGCCAGTTAGAGGGCCATCAGAGTGTGGTGGTGTTTTCGTCCAAAGAGCCAGATAAGATCGTGGCCGCCCGCATGGGCAATGCCGGTGGTGTGTCAGTCGGCTTTGGCGAGGATGAGATGTACATTGCATCAGATACTCCCGCTATCCTGGAACACACCCGCGACATCGTTTTCCTTGAATCTGGCCAGATGGTCGTTGTCACCCAGGAAGGCATGAGTCTGCAAACTCTGGCAGGGGAAACACTGGAATATCAAATCGATAATGTGCCCTGGGACCCCATCGCTGCGGAAAAAGGCGAATATCGCCACTTCATGCAAAAAGAGATCCACGAGCAGGTACGCTCCCTGACAGATACCATCGCCGGGCGTGTGGACTTTGAAGCCGGTAGAATCAACTTGCCCCAACTCAACCTCACAGCAGAAGAAGCTAAAAAGATCGAGAAGATCTTCATCATTGCTTGTGGTACTGCCTCTTACGCCGGTATGGTGGGCAAGATTCTCATCGAGAAGATCGCCCGCATTCCCGTAGAGGTCGATATCGGCTCCGAGTTCCGTTACGCTGATCCCATCGTCCCAGAGAACTCCATTGTGCTGGCTATCAGCCAGTCGGGTGAGACGGCCGATACCTTAGCGGCTATGGCCGAAGGCAGGGAGCGCGGCGCTAAGCTCTGGTCGATAGTTAACGTAATCGGCTCCCAGGCCATGCGCATTTCGGACGGTTACATTTCCATGCAAACCGGCCCCGAGATCGGCGTGGCCTCCACCAAGGCCTATACGGCCCCGCTGGTTGACCAGTACATGCTGGCAATCCTGCTGGCCGACCTGCGCGGCACCATCAGTGAAGAGGAACGCCGCAAGTTAGTGGGTGAGCTGGCCCATGTGCCCCAGTTGGCCGCCGAGGTTCTCGAACGTGAGGAAGATATCATCAAGGTGGCGGAGGCGCTCCGGGACGTTGATCACTGTATCTACCTGGGGCGCGGCATCAACATGCCCACGGCTTACGAAGGTGCCTTGAAACTTAAGGAAATCTCTTATATCCACGCTGAAGCTTACCCTGGCGGTGAGATGAAGCACGGCCCCATTGCCCTTTTCGATGAGGATATGCCCGTAGTCATCATTGCCCCCAAAGACCCCTGGTACGAGAAAATGATGAGCCAGGTGGAACAGACCAAAGCCCGCCGCAGCCCTGTCGTAGCAGTTGTGACGGATGGGGATGAGAAGATCCCTGCGGTGGCCGACCACGTCATGTACGTGCCGGAAACACCCTGGATGTTAAGCCCGGTCGTCACGGTCATCCCACTGCAGATCCTGGCCTATCACATCGCCGCCATGCGTGGCTTGGATGTGGACCAGCCGCGTAATCTGGCGAAAAGCGTGACGGTCGAATAGAGAAGAATAATCGTTGTATAGGAAGAGGCTCGGAACGGGCCTCTTTTTTGGTTGGAGATCGGTTATTTTTAGGGAGATTAGTAACCGACCAGCTAATGTACCTTATGTAGAAAATGACATGGATGCTGCGCATCTACTTACTAGAGTTTGCTTAGCAAACTCCATAGCTGATTAGTTAACCAGATGGTAATATGCTTAATGTAGTGTATGTAGGGTAATTAACACTTTTGGCTGGCAGGTTCTTGCCGGAATATCAGATATGGAGGTGGAAGGAAATGGCAGCGGCAGATGTGGCGGTGCTGGGTAGGAGCATGGTCGGAAAAAGGCAAATTAATGTACCTGTATGTACCCTTAATGTAGGGACATGGTGAGGTGTGTGCGAAAAAACGGGACAAAAAAATATGTGTAGAGCCAATAAAAAAATATTATGCTGGGATGGTTGCCAGCACAGTGTGGGCTGCATGGTGGTTCACCATTTTACTTATGGTGTTTCTAGAACTTGCAATGAGCCATAGACTGTCAAAACTTCCTCACTTATAAGTTCAGGTGTTTTGGTATCCAACGATATCACATAGAGAGCCGAGCCTTTTATAAAACCAATCAAATCGCTATCTGGGGACCACGCTAGAGTTTCAATGTGGTCATTCTCAGGAGAACTGTCGCTAAATACTTGCTGCTCATTCTCTTGTAAATCATAGACAACAATTGAATTCCTATTGTTTATCATGGCGATGTAACGACTATCAGGAGACTATACAAACTTATGAGCAAGCTCAAAGGGCATCACCGGTCCCTGAGTAAGTTCAAAACAGGTTTCGGGCTGATCAATGCATGATGTGGGAGTTATAAAAACCCCACCACCTGGATCCCCGTATTTGGCGTTTATATCCATCGAATAATAGGCGATCCATTTGCCATCTGGTGAAAACTCCGGATGGATTGAATCAAAGTTTATGCCCTCCCCTTGATGTGGAGGAGGCAGCGAAGTAGTAGATGCCTCCTGAACTGAATATACACAGATCAGGCCGTGGCTACATGTACTTGCATAGAGATCAAAATCGGGTGACCAGGATTCGAACTTGAAGTCTTCCGGGACCGCAGCTTCGTCCACGATCTCATTTTTCGCCGCATCAAACAAATACACAATCCCCTTTGAACCGTAATTGCCCATCAATACTAGATTTTTGCTATTAGAAGACAAATGTCCACCTGCTTCTTCCAGATACTTTTCTTTGTGTATTCCATCTTCTGAAATAGCATACAGGACGCCATGTGGGTTTGCAGGCAGAATCACGAAGTAGTTCCCAGAAGGAAGATTCGAATAGTGAGAAATAATTGGAATGTTTTCAATTGTTGCAGTTGCAGTAATTTGGGCAGGACTGGTCGATGTGATTTCTGGGGATTGCGTGACTTCAGTGCCTGGAGTCACAGAATTCAGTGCAATCCTGGTGTTTACCTCGTTCGCACTTCTACAGCTTAGTAATGGCAGTCCCAGGCAAAGGATTTTGATGACTCATAACCATACTATGCTCGTGAAATGTTTTCTCATATTGCATCCCTAATAGAAATAATTTGCCAGGGTTCAACCCCTGGTAACTTGCAATCATGGTTGTTGCCCTAGTTTAGATCAAAAGTATATAGACCCAATTCTGATGCAACCCATAATATTTGATCTTTGGTCACGTAGAGAGCTGATACATTCTCAAATGGCAATATTCTTTCATAAGCGTATCGTGCAGCTGCGTGTTCAGCATCTTCAGATAAATAGATATAAAAATCATAGGATCCATCAATTGATTGGAATTCGTCTTCCCTCTGAATATATTTGACTAATTGAGTTCCAGACCAAGAGTTACCCAACCAAACATTTCCAGCTTGATCAATTGCCATTGTATCGGGATGATAAGCAAACAGAATCTCAGGATCATGTTCTACAACCTGCTCGAATTCACCATCCGCAAACTTGAATAAGCCTTGCCGCCAGACATAAAACCAGACATGGCCCTCCTCATCAATTGTCAAGTCACCGACTCCAAAATGATGTTCTCTAGATGTAAAAATAGCTGAGATATCTTTTTCATCAAATACCCTCCATGATCTATTTTCGTAATATGCCAACCCGCCAGTGTATGGCGTATTGCCTCCAGATATATAGACTCTTCCGTGCTCATCAATCGCCAATCCGCCCACCCTAGAAAAAGGAATGTCGTCTGGATATGTCTGACTTTCCCAAGTTGCGCCATTGTAGATCTGTATTCCCTCTTGATCAGAAACAACCCATACGTCACCTGACGGAGATATCTCTATTGCCTTCAGGTAACCCAATCCATATTTCTCGAAATCCAACATCAATATGGTTTCATCATTTTTATATGTATAGATGCCATCATCTAGAGTAAACCAAATTGTATTATCAGTAGTGATCTCAACATATCTTCCCCAATTTAGCCCAGTAACTAATTGCCAATCTGCGCCATCAAAGCGTACAAGACCATAGCTTGTAGCAAACCACATAACACCGTCTGGACCTTCCTCAATATCAAAAACCTCAAACGGGCCAAGATCAGGATCTGGATAAATGAGGCTCATTTTCGACTCTCTATAGTGGGTCCACGCGGAAGTGTTGAACGAGGGAAGCCTATCCTGCTTCTCTGCGACTTCCAGAGCAAAATTCTGCAAACTATCTGTTGGTGTTGCAGATGTAGAGGTAGTTGTGATTTTGACTACTCGGGGAGCAGTTGGCTGGAGTTGCGTAGTTGAAGCTGGTCTGCAAGCAGATACTAGGGTGCTAAATAAAAACAACGAGACAAAGTGTTTTGCCAACATATTGGCATTTCCCTCAAACAAGCTAACGAGTGATTTTTTTCACCTTCTCAATATCCCAAGTGGTCTCCTGGGTTTGCATCTCCTCAACTGTTGAAGAGACTTCCTTGGTGACATCTCCAAAACCAATTTTATCCTCAATTCTTTCCAGCATGGGCATAAAGGCCTTGGTGACAGGTTCGGGGGAGATGAGGGAGCAGCAGTCTTTGTAGGGGGCGGTGGCGAGATCGTAGAAGCCCAGTTGGCGAACCTGATTAATGACCTCGTGTTTGTCGAAGCCGATTAGCGGGCGGAATATGGGGATGGAAACGGCGTCGTCCACGGCGGTGATGTTCTCCATGGTTTGAGAGGCGACTTGACCGAGGCTGTCACCGAAGACCAATGCCTGATAGCCATGCTCTTTGGCAATGGCTTCCCCGATCTGGGCCATGAGGCGACGGAAGAGGACGAGTTCGTAGGGGCGCTCTTTATGGTGCAGTTCCAGGATAGCCATTTCAAAAGGCAGGTAGCTGGCGAGGAATAGCTTCTCTGAATACGTACCCAGCGTGAGTTGCTCGACGATGGTTTGGATCTTGGATTCAAGGACAGGAGCTTTGTCGGGGTAGATGTGGAAGTGGAGGAAATCGACCTGTGCGCCGCGGCGGGCCAGGTAGTGAGCAGCAAGGATGGAGTCGAAGCCACCTGAAAGCAAGGCCAGCACTTTGCCGGAGGAACCAACAGGCAGACCACCAAGGCCTTCGATGCGTTCCGTGAACACATAAGCACTTTCCCAGGCAGCCACCACGTGGATGGTCACGTCCGGGTGGTGGATATCTACTGGAGCCTGTGTAGCTTCAATGACAGCGTGCCCGGCTTCGCGCTCGATATTGGGGGAGGTGAAGCGCAACTTCTTGTTGGATCGCTGGGCTTTGATGCGGAAGGTGGTGTTCTTGTCTAGTAGTGGTTTGGCAAGTTCGACTGAAGTAGCGAGGATGGCGTCGAGTTCATTTTCGCAAGGGGTTACAGACGCAAACCAGGCGATGCCGTAGACTCGTTGGAGAGTTTGAAGCGCTGCGTCTAATTGGTTTTCCGGTGGGGTGACAATGACCTGGTTTTTGTATTGCTTGGCTTGCTCAGTGGCGAGGTCGAGGCTGCGCTGGACGTTGAGGCGCAGTTGTTCTTCGAAGGTAGAGCGGTTAGCGCCCTTGAGGCCGATCTCGGCGTAGCGGATGAGGATGGTTGCCATGCGGATAGTGTACTTGAGGAATGGGGATTGGGGACTAGAGACTGGAGATTCGAAGTTTGGGGATATCTTTGCTTCCCTGGCAGTCTTTGAGCGAGAATCAAATGGGAACCGCAGATAAACACAGATATGCGGAAGCGCAAGGAATTTCACGAATAACACGAACGGAAATGATTTAGGATTGTAGATTGCTTTGATTTCAGTTAGAGAATTGAATTTTCTTCAGGATGTTTTGAGGGATTTCTCACTGCGTTCGAAATGACAATTCAAGTGTTATGATTTTGGGGAATTATGGAAAGAATAAGGAATTATTTGAGTTTGTGGCCAGAGGTGTTGCTGGTAGTTGGCAGTGTGTTGGCGGTATTGCTGCCTGTCAGTCCGCTGGTTCGGGAGTATGCCAGCCGTGATTCGGGGGTATTCCTGTATACAGGCTGGCGCTTGTTGAATGGGGAAGTGCCTTATTTGGATGTGTGGGACCATAAACCGCCCATGGTTTTCTTCATCGATGCGCTGGGGCTGGGAATCGGCAATGGTTCCGTGTGGGGGGTATGGTGGCTGGAAGTGGCTTTCTTGTTAGTGGCAGTGGTAATCAGCCTGGCATTGTTGCGCAGGCTGGTTAGCCGCAATGTAGCTTTGTTAGGCACATTCTTATGGCTGGTCAATTTGATCTATTTGCTGGCGGGTGGCAACCTGACAGGAGAGTACGCACTGCCTCTGCAATTCGGCTTGTTCTACCTTTTCTGGCAGGCAGAGAAACGTGGGGAGTATGGCTGGCGGGCAGTCGTGATAGGGGTGTTGAGTGCTTTGATCTTCTTCACACGGCAGAACTCGATAGGCATACCTATAGCGATCGGAATCTATTTGCTTGTAGCGCGTTGGCGGGCTGGTGAACTGGGCAGGCTGTGGCGCGAATTGCGTGGCATGGTGGTGGGGGCATTGATCGTGATCCTTCCGATAGTAATTTATTTTGTTGTGAATGGGGCATTGGCTGAATTCTGGGACGCGGCCTTCGTGTTCAATTTTGTGTACGTCGGTGAGCGGAGTGTGATGGACCGGCTGACGGCTTTGTGGGCGGGAGTCCAGGCTCTGGCCCCTGCGGGTTTGATCTTCTTAGCAGGTGCCGGATGGGTGGCAACGGCCTGGAGATTTATCAGGAAGCTATCAATCCCTAAGGGTCTGCGTCCGATCTTAATCTTGCTGGTCGTCAATTTACCCATAGAAGTCCTGCTGGTAAGCTTGGGTGGACGCCCGCGTATTCCATATTTCACGACCTTGCTGCCGATATTGGCTGTATTGGCAGGGTACAGTATCTGGCTGGGCTATATAGAGCTAAAGAAACGAAATATCAGACAAGGGGCATTCACGGGGATGGTGGTGCTGTTGGTGGCGGCATTCAATTGGAATGCCTACATTGCTGGTATTGAGGCCAATCGCAATGATGGGGGATTGGGGGAGGTGGTGGCTTACGTGGAGCAAAATAGTCAGCCGGATGATTACGTGCTGATGATCGGGGCGGAGACGGCGGTCAATTTCCATGCGCAGCGCGTCAGCCCGACGCGCTATGTATACCAGTACCCGCTATACCGCGGCGGCTATACGGATGATGTCGAATTGGCCTCTTTCTTTGAATATATTCTGGAGAAGCAACCGCAGTTGATTATAGTAGCGCTGGACGGCGGGGAAATACCCAATCGTTTCGGTCCCAATAAGACCGCTGAGTCTGAGGCGCTGACGCACGAGATCAATGGCGTGTACACGCCCGTGACCGAGTTTGAGAATGGTTGGGTAGCCTATGAATATGTGGGGGAATGAACGCGACTAGGGGCGGCCAAAGTTGAGCGTGTAGGCGTTGTAGCCGTTACCATCGCTGTGGCCGACACCGATGTGGATGTAGTTGGGGTTGAGGATGTTGGCACGGTGAGGGGTGCTGCTCATCCACCAGTTGAAAGTACTTTGGACCGTGTTTGAAAAGCCCATGTAAATGTTCTCGCCCCACCAGGAGGGATAATAGCCGTGAGCGGTCATACGGATATAGACATCGGTGCCGTTAGAACCATTGTGGGAAACAAAGTCGTTGCAGGACATGTCGTTGCTGTGGGCGCGGGCGGAACTACGCAAACTGCTGTGCATAGACAGGGCGGCTAAACCATTGTCGGCACGGGCCTGATTGATGAGGGACAGGATCTCATTTTCCAGTGAACTTTGATTTGAAAAACTGCATCCGCTGAGGTCAACGGTGGGCGTGGGCTGCGGGCCTTGGGGTGTATTTGTGAGAGTGGGTGTGTTGGATGACACAGGTGTTTGTGTGCCAGTGGAGGTGACGGTCGGGGTGCGTGTGATGGTAGGTGAATAGAAAACCGTAGGCGTGAGTGTGCGCGTGGGAGTGCGGGTTGCGCTGGGCACCAGGGTTTGTGTGGAGGTGGGGGCAATAGTAGAAGTGCTGGTGCGTGTAGCCGTACGGGTGATGGTGGGGGTTGGAGTGACTGTAGGAGTTGCGGTGGGGGGCAGGTTATTGGGGACGTAAAGCAATTGCCCGGTGAAAATAAGGCTGCTGGTCAGACAATTGGCGGATTGCAGGATGGCAACAGTGGTGCTGTGACGGATGGCAAGCTGGGCCAGAGTTTCGCCGGCCTGGACAATGTAGCTGGTCCAGCCGACGGGGGGATTGCAAGCGATGGCAACGTGGGTGGATGTAGCTGTCCGAGAGGGAGTGGCTGTGGCAGGCTGAGTCGCAATTGTGGTTTGCGTGACCGTGGCGCTGGAAGCTGGGGGTAGTGTGGTGGTGCTGGTTGAGGCATCTGATTGAATGGCTGAATTATTGTCGGGAGGATCTCCGATGGCAGTTTCTTCTAACGTGGCGGATTCCTCCGGAGTGACAGATGGGGAGGCTGGGAATTCCCTGGCAGTGGGGCTGATGAAGGGGGCAGCTTCAAGCTGGAAGGTTTGTTCAATCGGAGGTGGAGTGGATAAGAGCTGGTCGCCTAATTTTGCAGTTAGTTCCTCAAAGTAAGTGATCCATGAAGCCAGGTCTGTTTCAAGACCGTAGGCTGGCGCCACCCAAACAGCCAGCGCTAACAAGCCGATCAGAATGAAACTCCCCAAGAGGAACGTGAGGAAAAAGGGTCGAAGAAATCGTCTACGCATCCACTCTCAGTGTATGTGGTGTGATTGAGGTTGTAACTAGCGCTCCGGTACCAGCAAACGATACAATAACGAAGCTGCAATGCTTGCTACAAAGGAGATCTTATGCATGACCAGGACGTGATCATAGTAGGGGCAGGACCGGCGGGAATTGGAATGGGGTTGGTGCTGCAAAAGCTGGGCATTGAGCGCTTCACAATTCTGGAACGCGATGAAGTGGGATCCACTTTCAAACGCTGGCCAAAAGAGATGCGCTTCATCACTCCTTCTTTCACATCAAATGCTTTTGGCCTCCCTGATTTGAATGCGGTTGACCCAAGCACATCGCCTGGTTTTACCTTGCGGATCGAACATCCCTCAGGCGAAGAGTATGCAGAGTATTTGCAGCGCGTGGTCAAACATTTTGATGCTTCTGTGGAGGAGAGAGTGGAGGTTGAAGCTGTGCAGGTGGAACAGGATGGCTTTTTGTTGGAAACCTCTGACGGACAGATGCGAAGTCAGTTTTTAATCTGGGCGACGGGAGAGTTCCAGTATCCTTACACGACTCCATTTGCAGGGGCTGAACTCTGCCGTCACAGCAGCACGATCAGTTCCTGGACTGAGATCGAGGAAGATGACACTTTGATCATTGGGGGTTATGAGTCGGGTATTGATGGGGCGGTTAATCTGGCCCAGGATGGGAGGAATGTCCGCGTTATCGATATCGCCAACCGCTGGCAGATGAGCCACCCCGACCCCAGTATCGGCATCTCTCCGTATACGTTGCGGCGCTTGGAAGCAGTTTTCCATGAGGAGCGCATCGAGTTGATCCAGGCACGCGTGACGGAAGTTAAGGCCAATGGCGAAGGATATGAGGTGCTCGGGTCAGAGGGCGAAAGCTGGCATTCGGAAGCAGCGCCGATCCTGGCGACGGGTTTCGGTGGGGGTGTGAACCAGATCCGCGAGCTTTTCGAATGGCATGAAGGTGGTTATCCCATCGTGTCTGAGGAAGCCGATGAATCGACCGATACCCCGGGGCTGTTCCTGGTTGGGCCGCAGGTGCGGCATGGCAATGCTATACTGTGTTTTATCTACAAGTTCCGGCAGCGCTTTGCAGTAGTAGGGCGGGAGATTGGGCAGAGGATGGGATTAGATACAGAAGTATTGGAAGAATATCGCTTGAAACAGATGTATTTGGATGATCTGACGTGTTGTGAAGATAATTGTACGGTGTGTTAGCAGTTATCACTCATTAGCTAATTGTTGCAGGCCATATTGAGCTGCGCCAAGCAGATTAGCCTTGGGGTTGAGGATTACTTTAACGGGCATTTGTGCGACCAGTTCTTTGTGAGGGTCTTTGTCTTGTAATGCTTTGATGAAGCTGCCACGTTTGAGCCAATCGATGATGCGGGGAGGGATACCGCCACCCAGATAGATGCCGCCTGTGGACATAACCTTAAGGGCCAGGTTGCCTGCCTCAGCTCCGATAATCTCGATAAACACTTCTAATGTCATGGTGCAGAGGGGCACGTCTTTGCTTTCATTCAGGGCGGTGTTGATGATGATGGGTACCGGGTCGTCGGCTTCCTTGACTGCTTTGGCGAGCCAATCCGGTTCTTCGGCTTTGCCTGTGTCTCGAAGAAAGCAATAAACGTTGGGCAGGCCCACGCCTGCAGCCACCTGTTCATAGCCCACGCGAGGTATGCGAGTTAATAAATGGACAAGCATTTCAATTTGAAGGGGTGTGCGGGGTGCAAAATCGGTGTGGCCGCCTTCAGAGGGATGGGCCTGGTAAAAGTTGCTGTCTTCGTCCCAGGTCAGGAAAGCCTCACCCAGGCCTGTGCCGGGAGCTACCACGGCGATAGCGCCTTGCTCAACAACTTTGCCAGCATGCAGCGCCTCCAGATCGGAATCCTGCAAAATGGGTACGGCGTAGGCTAGAGCTTCCAGGTCATTGAGCAGAGACACTTTGCAGGAGAAAGTCTCTTCCAGTTGGCTTGCATCAATGATCCAGGGTAGGTTAGTGACTTCTACACGCTTGTCGCGCACGGGGCCGGCAATGCCCAGGCTAATGGCTTGGATGGGAAAATTTATGTCTCGGAGGTAATCCGAGACGATCTCTTCAAAATTGTGGAATCTGTCGTTTTCTAGGCGAGTTTCGTGGAGTGGAGTATAGACACCTTTTTGGGTGGAGTAGATGGCTAAGTTGGTTTTTGTGCCGCCAATATCGCCTGCCAGTAAATATCGTTCTTGCATGTAAATCCCTATGAGATATATAAGATGATTGTATCAAATTGACGGCTTACCTTATAATTTGAACAGTAATCATTTGCTTTCTCTGGAGGAGGTACATTTTGTTTAATCGAATTTCTAATAGTTGGGAATTGGTCAAGGCCAGTGCCCGCGTATTGCAGGCCGATAAAGAATTATTGATCTTCCCGATCATCTCTTCAGCAGCCTTGATCCTCGTGTCGATCACTTTCTTTGTACCCAGTTTGATCTCAGGTTTCTTCGATAGTATTTTCCTTGCTGGCAACCAGGTGTTAGGTGCGTTAGTTGCCTTTGCTTTCTACGTTTCGCAATATCTGGTGATCACTTATTTTAATACGGCGCTCGTGGGCGCAGCTTTGATCCGCTTGCGTGGTGGTGATCCCACAGTGAGCGATGGCTTTGAAATTGCCAATCGCAACCTCTTCAACATCATTGGATATGCCCTGATCGCAGCGACCGTCGGTATGATTCTGCGCTGGTTGTCCGAGCGCAGCAATGCCCTTGGACGTCTCGTGATCGGGCTGGTGGGATTGGCCTGGAACCTGGCCACCTTCCTGGCTGTACCTGTTTTGGCCGCTGAGGGTGTTGGGCCAATTGATGCTGTTAAGCGCAGCGCCCAGATGCTGAAAAAGACCTGGGGTGAACAGATCGTCGGCAACTTTGGATTAGGAGCTATCTTCGGGTTTGCTTACTTCTTACTGATCATCCTGGGATTTGGCAGCCTGGGATTGATGCTTGCTGCAGGCCTCCCCATTGCCTTGATCATCATACTAGCAGTCGTGGTGGTAATTGCTTTAGTGCTGTTGGGGCTGGTCAATTCCACCTTGCAAGGTATTTACACGGCCGCACTTTACCAGTACGCCTCCGGCGAAGCTGCAGACACATTCTTTGACAGCAACATTATTGAGCATGCTTTCCGTGAAAAGGGCACAAAAAGAATTAGCCTGTAAGTAGAAACTTGTAACAAAAAAGGCATCCCAACGGGATGCCTTTTTGATTCCATAAGAATACATTATGGGGCAACAATGATTACCGGCTCTGGGGCCTGGGCCCCGCTGATGATCACGTTGACCAATTCGCTATCGCGTCCGGTGGCGAAGTCGCGCGCCAGTACATCCCAATCCCCTTCCGAAGCAGCCAGGGAGAACTCGCCGAGTTCGTTGGTCTCCCCGAAGGTAAAGGCGAGGTCCTCACGAACAGCTATGACGCGTATGCCGTCAACGGGCTCGCCTGCTAGATTGACCACAGTACCCGTAATTTTGACGGTGGCGGCTGAGTAGAGGAAAACCAATTCATCCGGTGGTGGGAGGGTGATGAGTTCGGTGTTATTAACCGAGAAGTAATCGACCATCTGGCAGTCGGCATTCATGATGCGGCTATCGCAGCCAGCACCCACGATTTGCACGGCCCAATTACCGAAACTTTCGGGAGGCAGGTACGCGAAGAATGAGCCGTCCTCTCCACTGGTTGTATCGGTGCGCAAGGGGCCGTCGGCGCCGTCCTGGATGAGGGCGATGCTGATGTTATCTACCGGCGCACCACTGTTATCTACCACGACACCCTGCACGACAAAACTTTCACTGATATCTAAGAGGGCCAGGTCTTCCAATTCGCCATTCAGCGTGATGAAATCGAGCGATAGCCAACCAATCTGGTCTTCGCTGGTGCGGACTTTGACCCATTCATTACCAGGGGCACGCCCCTCGGCAGTTACAGTATCATCCTCCACAAGAGCCCCTACAATGGCGTGCACGGTACCGGGACCTGAGCGCAGGTTGAGCGCTACTGCATCAATAACTGCCTCAATGCTCTGAGCAGGTTGGGGCGTGTTGGTGGGGCCGGGCGTATTGGTTTCCGCGAGGGTAGCGGTAATGACAATGGGTGTAAAGGTCGCGGGTAAGGTGCGAGTGGGTTCGTTCGTGGCGGTCGCTTCAGGCGCGCTGGCTCCACAAGCAACAAGGATGAAGCTCAATATACATAGGTAAGTAGCAGGCATGCTTTTTGGCATAATAGCTCCTTTTCGAAACACGGTACTATACCTTATGCCTAGTGCAGTCGACAATAGGGAAGAGTTCACCAGGAAATATTCAGTAGTATTACCCGATATGAGATTTGCACGATGTGACTGTAATTCTCAAGATATAATCAGGTGTTCACTGTTGGCTGATGTGTGAGCGATGAGTATCCTTCTTACTAAAGTCCGTGTGCCACAACGCCGAAGGGATGTCTTGCGGCGCGTCCGTTTGATAGACTCACTACACCAAAATCTACATCGTAAATTAACCTTCGTGTCTGCCCCCGCTGGGTTTGGGAAAACTACTCTGTTAAGTGACTTTGCCAGTGATATTGTGTCGAAAGTTTGTTGGTACCAGATTAGCCCGGAAGACAGCGACCTAATCCCTTTTCTTAATCATGTGATCGCCGCGTTCCGGGAGCACTTTCCCGCCTTCGGGCAAGAGCTTACCGAAACCCTTGGGGTAGGTGGAACGCCTGATCCGAACAGCATGGCCACCGAGATTATCAACCAAATTGAAATTCATGTAGACGATTTTACAGTTTTCGTGTTAGATGATTATCACCTGGTAGGTGAAAGCGATTCCATTGTCTCATTCATCGAATCTTTGCTTGAATTTCTTCCGGAACAGGTGCGTCTCGTGATGGGGTCACGCAGCGTGTATGGTATTCCAACAGCGAACTTGTATGTTCGTGAAGAACTGGGTACGCTCAGTGCTGACGATCTGCGCTTTCGAGCGGATGAATTGCAAACCTTAGTGCATCAAAACTATCATGTAAAGCTGTCGGACGAGCAAGCCAGTGAGCTTGCCAAGCGCTCCGATGGTTGGATTCTGGCGATCCTTTTGGCAATTCGCACAATGGAACATGGAGCCTTGCCTAAATTTGAGGGGGCGCTGGATCAAATCTATGAGTTTTTAGCTAAAGATGTGATCAATCGCCTACCTCAAGATCTGCGCGAGTTTATGATGGCGGTCTCTGTAGTGGATGAATTCGATCTGTCATTGTGTGAATATTTGTTGGAGTCGAAGGACGCAAAGCGGCTATTGGGTGAGTTAGAAGATCGCAATCTATTTGTAGCTAAGGTGCAAACTGAAGATGGGCTAACTTATAGATATCACCAACTTTTTGCTGAGTTCCTACGCTTACAACTAGATAGAGAAGAGCCCCAGAGAGTGAACTATTTGCATCAAAGGGCGGCACTGTGGTACCAACAACGAGAAGCCTGGGAACTAGCCGTGCGCCATATGTTAGAGGCGGGCGATCGCGAAAAAGCGGCCGTTTGGATGGATGGGGTCACCGAGCAATTTTTTGTTTCAGGGCGGTATAACCTATTGTCCGACTGGTATGAAAGTCTTATCAAACCTGTTGACATACGGAAGATGGCCCCACGGCTGTTGTTGACCCGTGCCAAATCACTGATAAATCTAACTGAGTATGAATCTGCAGAACAACTGTTGGATATAGCAGAAGAGGCTTCAGTTGAAGAATCGGGTGTTGAGCAAATAGCAAATATAAAAATTGAACGCAGCATGTCTCGCCGGGAACAAGGACTCTACGACCAGGCAATTCAACTAGCTGATTCTACCCAAAAGTATTTGGAAGAGCATCAAATTGATATTGAGAAGAGTACCTCTTGGCATGTAGCCGAACGCATAATAGGTGTCTCGCTTCACTTCTCGGGCAAAGGTGAAGGTGCGCTTGAGCATTTGTCTAGGGCCATTAGATATTTTGAATCTGAGCCTAAACGGCTGGGAGGAAATGGCGTAAATGCTGCAAAATATGTATTTGCTGAAACTCTTAATGATTTGGGGTTTGTTTATTATAGTCAGGGTAACTTGCATGAAGCTCAGAATTGTTTTTCGAGGGCTTTAGAGATACAGCAAAAATTAAGAAGCAATCGAGGGGTGATAGCTCTGGCATTAAATAATGTGGGTTACCTTTATTATGAAGCTGGCCATTATCATGAGGCCTGGAATTATTTTGAAGAGGCGTGGGAATATGTAGAAAAAACCAAACTGTGGCGCTTCCTGATGCTAATCCTGAACTCCAGAGGAGATTTATTGTGTGATCTGGGCGAGTATGATGATGCTGAAAAAGCATATCGAAATGCCATCGCGATTGGGGAGAGAGAGAACCTCACTCGATACCTTTATGATACTTATCGTGGTTTGGGACTGATTGAGCGCAAGCGAGGGAATTATAGTGAGGTAAGTTATTGGATCCGTGAAATGGCCCGTGTGCAAGGTGATTCTTTAGACCTTCCGATTTATCAACTCTATCAAGGTTGGCTTTACCTTGATATGGGCCAACTCGAATTGGCCTGTAAAAGCTTGAAGGCAGCCTCTAATATTCAAAAGAAGCCACAAAAAGAGCATGCTTTGGCTGCATTTCTTTTAGCCAGGACACTTATTGAATTAGGCAAAATTTCTGAAGCATTTGCTTCTTTAAGTAATGCTTTATTGTGGACTGCCCAGCTTGGCTACAATCAATTCCTGGTTGTGGCAGCAAAAGAAGATATTGATTTTTTGCGATTTGCTTTAAGAGAATCCCCTAGTTCTCAATTAGAGTCCTTTGTAAAGCAGGTGGAAGGTCTCCAATTAGGTTTTTCTGCCATACGCAATAAGGCACGACCGGTAGAATCGCTTGATATTCATTTGGATGTACAAGCTTTTGGTTTTGGTCATGTCCGAAAAAATGGCGAGCTAATAGCCAATTCAGAGTGGCGTTCGAATGGGGCCCGTGCATTGTTCTATTATATTGTTGATCAAAAAGGCATTCGCAAGGAAGATGTCGCGCTCGAATTCTGGCCTGAGTTTTCACCAGCAAAAGTGAGCAGCAATTTTCATGCGACCTTGTGGCGGGTGCGGCGTGCTCTGGGGCATAAAGATGTGATTTTGTACCAAGATGGATTGTATAAATTAAATCCCGAGATCACTGTTTGGTATGATGTGGAAGAGTTTGAGAACAGGGTGGAACAGGCGCGCGATACGAGTTTGCAGATGAGCGAACGAGTATCATTATGGCGCAGTGCTATCGATCTTGTTGCCGATGACTTCCTCAATGATATTTTTATGGACTGGTCTGATGAGCGGAGGTCCCAACTCCAGGAACATTACACACTTGTTGTGAGAGAACTGGCGCAGTGGAATTTTGCCCAAAGGCGTTTTGATGATGCGAGAAATCTGTACGAAAAAATCTTATCTCTTGATCCTTATCAGGACCAAATTCATCTTGATTTAATGAAATGCCTGGTAGCAGAAGGCTCTGCATCAGCTGCAAAAGCACACTTTAAATCCTACGAAGAACTATTGATCGATGAATTACAAGCAGAACCTCAAGATGAATTGCGCAAATACTATGAAAAAATAGGCTAAGAAAAATAGGCTAAGTACGTAACATTTTATTCTTTAGTTAGTAAGAAAGCCGCTGAAATCCAGCGGTTTTTGTTGTTTTAAGGTTGCCATCGGGTACGAACCTTACAAATTTGTTAGGATATGGAATATCCATGCTCATAGGTTTGTTCATAGCTCATTTTGTATAACTGCCCTATAGCAAAAATCGATGGAGGAAGCACACATGTTGAACAAAGTAGCACTCACGTTGGGCCAGGTTACATCACAGAAGAATTTGACAATAATTCGGATTGCCTTCTTATTGGCAGCTTTGTTGGCTGCACTGCTTATGCCTGAATTAGCTGCTGCTGGCCCTGGCACAGGTGCAACCTAGGCTAAATCTGCAATCCAATCATTTGGAGAGAACCATATGTCAAGTTTACAACTCAATGCCATAGCTACTCGAGCGCTTCTGGATAATCAATTTCAGGCAGCCATTTTGAATGGTCCGCGCCGAGAGCGCTTGAATGATTTTGATCTGTCGGAAGAAGAAATCGAGGCTGTGATGTCGATTGAGGCACCCAATGTAGATCTCTTTATCCGCCGTCTGGGCCACCTAATGACAACACCACATCTGGCGGCGTAATATTGGCGATTGAGTTTCGCTCTAGACAATTCAGGCTGTCGACACAAGGATGAATGTGGCTTTTATATAGGGGCTACCATTCACCTTTGCGTCGCGCCTGTATTATTTAATTGAGGCAAATGTGACTGTATATGAGTTGTGATATTCTCGGTCCCATGGCTTCTGGGCAAAGGCCAATAACAGGCGTAAATCGTACAGGTCGTTCTAAGGAGCCTGATTTGGAAGGCGAAAATCCAGATATGCACAATGAAACAGTTGTAGAATTGCAAAAGCATCTTGCTGATGCCCATGCCCAACTGGATCAAGCATATGATGCAACGCTGAATGGGTGGTTGAAGATTCTCGATTTGCGGGATAATGAAACTGAGGGACACACTCAACGCGTGGCTGCCATGACTGTACGTCTGGGGCAATATCTGGGAATAGACCCACAACAATTGGTCTACATGAGCCGCGGGGCTTTGCTTCATGATATTGGCAAAATGGCCATTTCGGATACAATTATGCAGAAGCCAGGTCCGTTGGACGAGGAAGAGTGGGCCATTGTCCGCCGCCACCCCACCTTTGCTCAAGAGATCCTTTCATCAATTCCATATTTAAAACCATCGCTTGATATCCCATATTGCCACCACGAAAAATGGGATGGCACTGGTTATCCCCAAGGACTGAAGGGCGAAGAGATACCCATTGCCGCACGAGTTTTCGCGATAGTAGATGTGTGGGACGCATTGCGATCTGATCGACCGTACCGCAATGCCTGGCCGGAAAATGAAGTCATGGCGTATCTCCAAGAGCAATCTGGTAAGCATTTTCAACCGGAGATTGTAAAAGCCTTCGAAATGATGCTTGCAGCTGATGAGACTCCCAAGATCACGGTCAATAATCATTCTGTCTCAGGAACTGCCGGGCTAAGTCCTCTATAAATCCTGCTGTTTCCCTGGTAACACTAACCGCAATCATCCTGACTGCGGTTTTTAATTGCCGAGGTAAGGGCATGGTATAGTAATTAAACGAATCAATTCAAATTTGATTTAATGGTTTCTACTTTATTGACTCAGGTGAATAATGCAATTGTATAACTCTCTATCACAGCGCATCGAAGATTTTGCTGTGGTGAACAACACAGTCAGGATTTACACTTGTGGGGTGACTCCTTATGATACAACCCATCTTGGACATGCCTTCACATATGCAGTAACAGATGTCTTGGTACGCTATCTCGAATACCTGGGTCATAATATCGAATACGTACAGAATGTGACGGATATTGACGATGATATCTTGCGTAAGGCTGGCGAAACAGGGGAAAATTGGATGGAGCTTGGCAACCGCTGGACAACCCACTTTATTAAAGATATGCAACATATGAACATCCGCCCGCCGGATCATTATCCTCGGGCAACAGATGTGATCCCGGAAATCGTAACCATGGTGCAGCAATTGATCGATGGAGGGGTTGCATATGAAAACAATGGAAACGTTTACTACAGCGTAGAGGCCTGGCCAGAATTTGGCAATTTAAGTCATTTGGATCATGACGCCATGTTGCCAATTGCCAATGAACGCGGCAATAAACCCGACGACACTAACAAAAAAGATCCGCTTGATTTTGTGTTGTGGCAGGCTAAGGTGGGTGATGAGCCCGCCTGGGAAAGCCCCTGGGGAATGGGTCGGCCCGGCTGGCACATTGAGTGTTCCACAATGAGTACAATGCTACTGGGTGAGACATTGGATATCCATGTCGGTGGTGGGGACCTTCAATTTCCTCACCATGAGTGTGAGATCGCCCAGGTAGAACCGCTGACTGGAAAACCTTTTGTACGCGTATGGATGCATGTAGCCATGGTAGAGCATGAAGGCGAAAAGATGAGCAAGTCTTTGGGCAATCTGATCATGATGAATGAACTGCTTGAACAGGTGCCGATTGATGTAGCCAGGATCTATCTGGCCTGGCACCACTACCGCGAAGCATGGGAATATGATGAAGTTGAATTTAAAAAAGCGACTCAATTAACCGAAAAATTGCATCAAGCCTTGACGGTGAAAAGTGCTAAGAGTGACGTGTTTGACCCCACTCTCCACATCCGGGGTTTTAACGATGCCATGCAAAATGACCTGGATACCCCAGCCGCGCTCAAGGCACTAGGGCAATTTGCAGATGAAATCCTTGTAGCAGCAGAAGACGGCCAGAACGTCAGTCAAGCTCAACAGGAGCTGTGCCGCTGTGGACGTGTCTTTGGTATGGATTTTGGTAAAGATAATGCCTATCCAGAAGTTGTCGAGGGCTGGGAAAAACACCTGCAAAGGTTTGAGCCTGTAGCATAGCCAGACACTAAGCTATAATCCGTTCCACTATGATTGATCCTCAATTCCCTTTCATCGAACTTCATCGTCACCTGGATGGGGCGGTACGCCTCGAAACTATCTTGGACCTCGGCCGCCAACACAACTTGCCACTCCCCTCTTTCGAATTAGAAGAATTGCGTCCTCACGTGCAGGTTATTGAGCCACAACCTGGCCTGCTGGCCTTCTTTGAAAAATTCGAGTGGATGGTAGGTATCCTGGTGGATTACGATGCCTGCCGGCGCATCGCTTATGAAAATATTGAAGACGCTCGCAATGAGGGCATTGATTACATAGAGTTGCGCTTCAGCCCGACTTTTATGGCACAGCCGCACGGGCTGGTTCCTTCGGGGGTTGTTGAAGCGGTAGTGGAAGGTGTGGAACAAGGCAAACGCGACTTTGGTGTTGAGGCCAATCTGATCGGGATAATCAGCCGCACATTTGGGCAAGAAAGTGGCATGCAAGAATTAGATGCCTTGCTAAGCCAGCGCGACATGCTCGTCGCCTTGGACTTGGCGGGAGATGAGATCAATTATCCAGCTGAACTATTTGTGGAGCATTTTAATCGTGGACGTGATGCTGGCTGGCGTATTACTGTACATGCTGGTGAGGCACAGGGTGCAGACAGTATGTGGCCTGCGCTCCGGGATTTGGGAGCGGAGCGCATTGGACATGGCACACGCGCTCTTGATGATCCTAAATTGATGGAATACCTGCTGGAAAACAGGATCGGCCTGGAAATGAATTTAACCAGCAACTTGCAGACAAGCACCGTGCCCGATTACGCCAGCCACCCGCTCAAAGAAATGTTGGAATACGGTTTGCTGGTTACGATCAACTCGGATGACCCTGGCATCAGCGCCATTGACCTGCCATACGAGTTCAACGTGGCGGCACCACAAGCAGGCTTATCGGAAGAACAGATCCAAAAAGCCCAGTGCAACGCTTTGGAAATCGCGTTCTTATCTGATGAAGAAAAACAGGCTCTGTTGGCTAAGAAAGCGGGCTAAACGCGGCCTGCCGGGCTGCTATGAGATTGCCATGCGGTGCTGTGATGGGGGTAACGCAGCCAGTTCCTAAAATAAATCGTTCTCCCTTTGTGGCTTCTATAGCGGCTTTTGCCTGTTCCTGGATTTGATGGGGCGTACCAAGCACAATATCTTCTTGGCGCTGCCAGCCACCACATAACGCTCCTGAAAACAATTCCTTCGCTTCAACCAATGAGGGGGCAGTGTCCTGGTCATGCCAGTTGATCACGCTAATGGGGTAATCTACAAAATTATCGAACATGACATCTTCGCCGTGCAGGTGCAGGAGATTCAGCCAGAGGTCTTGGGTTGTCTCCAGCACTTGTAGATCGTATGGGCGACCAAACTCAGTATATTCATCTCCCGACAAAACGCCGTACTGCGCATGTTGTGTGGCGAAGAACAGCCCGGCAATGCCTGTTGGAACAATCTCTTTGATGAAATCCTGGGTGGTCTGAGTGATGGTTCTTAGGGCGGCATGCAAAGCATCTGGGTACTTGCGCATATGCACAAGCAGCATCTCATCACCGACTAACTTCTTGACTTGCGATAGCGGGTTAAACACTGTTTCGACCACTGGTGTGTCTGGGCCCACTGCTGAGACAATAGCTTTTAAGGCGGTCCGTTGATCGCCGAGACGACCCTGAGATGGATCAAGGGGCTTGAGATTCAGCCAATCTTCCGGGTGCTGGATAGCGCGTTTAGTGTATTGTCTGGTGCCTTCGGAGTTCCCTAACCATTCATCTTCTAAGCCCCAATCTTTGACGCTATAAGCCGACTCGGGGGTCACTTTGACAAAGTCGAACTGGTAGCTTTGCTGCCAGGCGATGGTGGCGGCTGCCAGTGTATCCGGGTCCTGGTCATCCACTGGGAAGTGTCGCCATAAAGATACAGGCACACGCTCGGGGCGAACGCCGGAAAGACAGTCTTCTAATAAAGCACGGGAGGGTTTGGTCATTTGTGTTCCTTGATCCTAGGCTACGGCAGCTGATGGCTGAACAGTCTTTTCGCGCACGGCGCGCATGGCCAGCCAGGCTGCGCCCATGAAGACCGCGCTGAAAACCCACAGCCAGCGATATTCAAATCCTAGACTTTCGACTATCCGTCCACCGAGAACCGGCCCAAGCACAGCTGCGGATTGGGACGAAAAATAATAAAGGCCGGTGTAAGCTCCGATCTTGTTTTCATCGCCATAGTCATAGACGAGTGGAAGACTATTGACATTGACTAAGGCCCAACATGCACCACCTAAAACGAGCACAATACCCAATGTGAGTTGGTCTTGAATGATGACGTAGCCGAGGATAAATAAGGCGATCATGCCTAACAATCCATAATTGATCGTACGTTTACGTCCCAGGCGGGTGGCGATCAGACCACTGGGCAAGGCAAACAAAATGAATGCGGCCGCGAAAAGGGTGGTCATCATGGCCGCCTGTCCTGGCGCTAATCCCAGGGAGAAAACGGCAAAGGATGTCAGTCCGGTATTGAGGGCTTCATAAGCCATGAACCAGAAGAGGATACCTAATAGCACGTAGATGCCACTGCGGTTTTCGCCTGCCCACACTTCCCTCAAGTTTTGCAGCACACTCTGACCCTTATCTTTCACATCTTGTTGGATCTTTTCTGGTTCTTTCACAAAGATCAGGGCAACAACCAGGACGGTGACCATCAGGAGTGCCCCGGCAATAAATGGTGCACTGCGCCCAAATTCATCGAATAATATGCCGCCGCCAAATAAAGCCACGGCTGCCCCAAGGCCGCCCATCAGGTTGATGACTCCATTGGCCTGGCTGCGCTCTTCGGACGTGAACAAGTCTCCTAGCCAGGCAACCGTGGGTGAACGGAAGAGAGCCATGCCAAAGTTGGTGATGAGGATAAAGACCATGATGGCGAGGATCGTGTTAGCCAGTGGGATCATAACTAAAGCCACTGCGGCGATGGGCAAGCCGATCATGATCCAGGGTTTACGTCGCCCGAAACGGTTCCAGGTGCGGTCGCTGCGCGCTCCGGCCCAGGGCTGCACGAATACGTTGATGAGGTTGTCCCAGGTCATGACAAAAAAGGCGAATGTGGGGCCCAGACCAAAGCCTACGACATTTGGTATCTCGCGCCCGGCTTCTAAAAGCTGACGTTCAAATTCCGGGTTACCTGCCTGCAAAAAGATGGGGATGAAACTGTTAAAAATAGGCCATACGATACTAATGCCTAAAAAGCCGAAACCAATCAGGAAAGTTCTACCCCATGGGAATGCTTTCTTCATTATGTCCTCCTGCAGACATGCTTACTTATATTCTATCGCGGCCTGTTGATTTAAATGCAGGACAAGTAAAATAGCATAAAAGCGATCTATCATAAGAGGAAATTCAATGCCAGATTTTGTTGGAGCAATTGATCAAGGTACCACAAGCACACGTTTTATGATCTTCGATCATGATGGTGCTATTGTCACCTCCGCCCAGAAAGAACACGAACAGATCTACCCGCAGCCTGGCTGGGTTGAACATGATCCAATCGAAATATGGCAGCGCACCCAGGAAGTCATTCACGAGGCGTTAGACACTGCCAATTTACAATCTGTTGATCTGGCTGCCATCGGTATTACCAACCAGCGCGAGACCACTGTGGTGTGGGATAAACAAACCGGGGAACCTTTATACAATGCTCTAGTGTGGCAGGATACGCGCACGGACAAAATCATAGAAAAACTGGCTGTGGAGCACGGACAGGATCGTTTCCGTGGGAAGGTCGGCTTGCCACTAGCCACGTATTTCTCCGGCCCGAAACTGGTATGGCTTTTAGAGCATGTCGAAGGGCTGCGCGCCAAAGCAGAGCAAGGGGATGCTCTTTTTGGAACGGTTGACACCTGGCTGAGCTGGAAGTTGACGGGCGGTTTGCACGTAACGGATGTGAGCAATGCCAGCCGCACGATGCTGATGAACCTCAAGCAGTTGACCTGGGACAAAGCCATCTTGGACGAGATGAGTATTCCTAAAGAGATGCTGCCGGAAATCCAGGCTTCAAGCAGTGCTTCCGCTTTTGGAGTGACCCAGGCTGACGGACCCTTTGGCGGGGAAGTACCCATCACCGGTATCCTGGGCGACCAGCACGCAGCCCTTTTCGGACAAACCTGCTTCACGCCGGGAGATGGGAAAAACACTTATGGCACAGGTTGCTTTATGTTGCTCAATACCGGGGAAGAGATCGTACAATCCGAGAATGGCCTGTTAACCACCATGGCCTACCAGCTTGAAGGCCAGCCAGCAGTATATGCACTCGAAGGCTCTATCGCTATCACCGGCGCTCTGGTGCAATGGCTGCGTGATAACCTCGGCTTGATCAAGAATTCTGTAGATGTTGAGACCCTGGCCAGGACCGTGGAGGATAACGGCGGGGTGTATTTTGTGCCCGCTTTCTCCGGTCTGTATGCTCCTTATTGGCGTTCGGATGCACGCGGCGTGATCGCCGGCTTAACGCGTTACGCCAACAAGGGACATCTAGGGCGCGCTGTGCTCGAAGCTACGGCTTTCCAAACGCGCGAAGTGGTTGAAGCCATGCAGGAGGACTCAGGGGTGCCGCTGGCTGAGATGAAAGTGGATGGCGGTATGGTTGGTAATGAATTGTTGATGCAGTTCCAGGCAGATATCCTGAATGTGCCTGTTGTGAGGCCTGTGGTCAGTGAGACCACGGCTCTAGGGGCTGCTTATGCCGCGGGTTTAGCTGTGGGATTCTGGGATGGGCTGGATGACCTGAAAGCCAATTGGAAAATGGATACTACCTGGCAACCATATATGGACGGGACGCAGCGCCAGCGTTTATATGCGCAATGGAAAAAAACTGTGACCCGCAGCTTTGATTGGGTTGAAGCCTGATTGGCCAACTTCCCCTGAGGATTTGGAGCAACGTTTAACCATTTGCTTACAATTCTGATACCGTTCATCGTGTAATATTTTTGTGAATAGCATATGTCTTATTGATGTCCCTTTCAGATGGAGGTGAAGGATGCTCAAGAAAAATTTTTCCAACCGAAAGTATGGAAGCGAAACCTATTGATCACTGACAAACAAGCCGTCACCATCGTAATATTCGGGGCTACCGGAGATCTGACCAAACGCAAACTGCTTCCGGCGCTCATCAACCTCAAGCGCAAGGGGCGCCTGCCTGAGAAATTGCAGGTGGTGGGGTTTGCGCATACTGAGTTCACTGAGGAAGAATTTGACCGCTTGATGCGCGAGGGTGCGCAGGACGTAGGCGATCTGGAGATCTCCGACGAGGAGTGGGCAATTTTCTCAAAACATTTCACCTACCATCGCGGCAGCTTTACGGATTCAGAAGATTTTAAGGCTCTGGGCCAAAGGCTGAATGAGATCGAAGGTGGGGATGCAAACCGCCTGTATTACCTTTCGACGGCCCCACGTTTTTATCCCGATATTGTGAAATTCCTGGGTGAACATGAGCTGGTCAATGAGCAAGCGGGCTGGCGACGAGTGGTGATCGAAAAGCCCTTTGGCACTGATCTGGATTCGGCGCACGAGCTTAATGAAGCCATCCATAAGGTCTTGCAAGAAGACCAGATTTACCGCATCGATCATTACCTCGGTAAAGAGACGGTGCAGAATATCTTCGTTTTCCGTTTTGCCAATACCATCTTCGAGCCCTTATGGAACCGCAATTACGTTGAGCAGGTGCAGATTACAGTGGCAGAGGAAGTGGGGGTTGGCCATCGTGGTGGTTATTATGACCATGCCGGGGTCTTGCGCGATATGTTCCAGAACCACCTGATGCAGCTATTGGCCTTGACAGCCTCCGAGCCACCCGCAGACTTCAGCGCTGGTCCCTTACGTGACGAAAAAGTGAAGCTCTTGAAATCGGTTCGTCAATTCAAGTCTGAGGATGTGGCGCTCAACACCGTGCGCGGTCAATATGCAGGCTATCGGGAAGAGGAGCGCGTAGAATCTGATTCAACCACGGCAACCTATGCAGCCATGCGCTTGTTCATCGACAATTGGCGCTGGCAAGGTGTTCCTTTTTACCTGCGCTCAGGCAAAAACTTGTCGGAAAAATTAACCCAGATCGTGATCCAGTTCAAGTGTCCTCCCATAAAGATGTTCCCTTTGCCCTCCGACTATGAGATGGCTTCCAATACGATCTCTTTGTGTATCCAGCCAGATGAAGGTGTGCATCTTGATTTTGAGGCCAAGGTGCCCGACATGGCCGCTGAGACTAAGACGGTGGATATGGAATTCCATTACGCTGATGATTTTGGCCAGAGGAGCATCCCGGACGCCTATGAACGACTGTTGCTTGATGCCTTACAGGGTGATGCGTCTCTGTTCACTCGCAGCGATGGTATAGAAGTCGCCTGGGAGTTGATGGAGCCTATCCTGCAGGCCTGGGAGAAAGATGACGGCGGCGAGTTGGAGAGTTATTCGCCGGGTTCTGAAGGGCCTGCTGGGGCTGATGAATTGTTGGCAGAAATGGGACACAGTTGGCTTAGAGGCTGTGTCCACGATTAGCGACATACAAGAAAAAAGGGACTGCTCAGCAGTCCCTTTTGCTAGTTATCGATAGGCTTTACTTACCGATCACAGGTTCAATGATCTGCCAGGTTTTTCCACCATCCGAGGAATAGACCAGCTCGATATTGTCCCCGTCACGCGCCACGGCCCACCAGTTGTTGGCATCCACCAGGCTGAATTGTCCGTCCCAGATAACGGTCTTGACCAGTTCCCAGGTGGCTCCGCCGTCATTCGTTTGATACATGTCGCGGCCGAGTGACCAACCTATGGTCTCATTCAGGAAACTTGCATCCATAGCCGGTAATTCAAAAACGTTCCACTGCACTCCGCCATCGGACGTGCTGTAAAGGTAGTAAAAATCTTCTGGTTCATCACTTGAGAAGTCCTGGCAGTGCAGGCTGACTTTGAGTGAGTCTGCTGAGAAAACGTTCAGGTCGAAGGGGGTGCAAAAGCCATTGCTGGCAACTTCGGCATCAGGCACGGGCGGCAATTCGATCATGTTCCAGCTTGAGCCGCCATCCGTTGTTTTGTCTACAAAGTTGAATGAGTATAGTCCGGGACACTCCCGTAACATCCAACCATTCAGGATATCGGCAAAAATCAATTCCGACTTTCCGCAAGATTGGATGCCATCACTGCCTTCTGCTGGGACGATAGTAGGCGAGGCAATTGCCTCCCATAGATAACCACCGTCGAGACTCTGGTACAGAAAAGCATAGCTTTTGCTCATCCCTGCATCGACCTCAACTAGCAGCCAGCCCACAGCACTGGCATCGAACCACAAGGCCACAGGAGAGAAGAACGAGGCCATACTCACATTCAGGACCGCGCTTGGTGTCCAGTTTGCTCCCCCGTCGTTTGTGCTCCATACCACCGGCTGTACTGGGATTGAAGCGCCGCCCAGGTTGTAATAGATCACCCAGGCGATTTGGCTATCCTGGAAGAAAGCGACTGCAGATTTACCAGCCACGTCACCTGAAGCGGGGACTTCGGCGGGGGTGACGTCCTGCCAGGTTAGCCCACCATCGCCTGTGCGCAAAATATGGTCGCCCTCGAAATCAGTACCACCAACAGCCCAGCCATTAGGTGTATCGATCATTTCGATGTAGCTGATAGTGATGTCACTCCCGGCCGACAAAGGTGCAATGACATTTTGTGGATAGATATATTCCTGGACAGGGGCAGGAGGCAACTGTGGTTCTTCTTGGGCTGGGGGTTGCACACTTTCAGGCGTATCCGTAGGTTCGAGATTTTCTTCCAGGCTTGGTTCCCCTGGTTGAGGCTCAACTTCCTCCTCAGCAAGGGGTGTCACCGGCTCATTGATTTCGTTATTGTTCGGTGATGTTTGCCCGATCAACAGATTACAACTTGCCAGGAATAGGAGTGCGAAAAATGAAGCTAGGAAGATTGTTTGTTTTCTCATGGGATTCCTCTACTTTGCATTATAGCGCAGGCCGCTCCTCCGGTAATCAATTTGCCTGATTTTGCCGCCCGTCTTTACAAATCAGACTCACGCGGGTAAAATACTTGATTGTGTGAAAATCATAACAATATGAGTGAAAGAGGCTGCCATGTCCGCCGAGATGTCAACAGCTCCAACTGTGGAGCGCAAACAAAAATTTACAGCAAAAGTGATTAAAACCACCCTGGCGGGGGCCATAGTCGATATTGGACTTGAGCAGCCAAGCATTATTCATATCTCCCAACTATCTTCCGAACCGATCAAACGTGTTGAAGATGCCGTCAAAGTAGGCGACGAACTGGAAGTATGGGTGCGCCGCGTGGATGAACGCAATAACCGCATTGAGTTGACCACTATTGAGCCCCTCGCAATGGAGTGGCGTGATATCCAGGAAGGGACAAAGGTCAGCGGGAATGTGACCCGCATAGAGAATTACGGTGTTTTCATCGAGATCGGTGCCGAACGACCCGGTATGGCTCACGTCAGTGAACTTGCCCACGATTACGTACGCAACCCCAGCGATATCCTCAAAGTAGGTGAGGAAGTTGAGGCCAAAGTGATCGGCGTCAACCGCCGCAAGAAACAGATCAAATTGAGCATCAAGGCTTTACATGAAGTTCCTCAAGAGGAAGAAGAGGAAGACGAAGAAGATGTGAAGCCCGCCCCTACAGCCATGGAAATCGCTTTACGTAAAGCTATGGATGACGATGCTGAAGCTGACGAAGTCCCCGATGTCGACGAAGTAGATGAGGATGAGGTCGAAGTCGAGGTCGAAACTCACCGTCAGGATGCAGAAGATATCCTGGCCCGCACACTAGAGAATCGCCGCTCGTAATTAATTAACTTTTGAATTTCGAACGCTCTGCTAAAAAGCGGAGCGTTTTTTTTATTTAACCGATGATGAGACTAGTACCTATTAAAGCCAGAGCAACCAGAACAATCTTGCGAAACAATTCCGGTTGAATGAACCTATCCAGTGCAATACCGGCTACTAATCCGATGGCAATGGCAGGCAGGCCTGCATACAAGTAGTATTGCCAGATCTCCTGAGTGTAGTTCCCCCGGATGCCGTGCATGATAGCAATAAAGACCGTGTTGATAATAAAGTAGGCTTGTAGATTACCCTTGAACTCCGCGGGTTGCCAGCCGCGACTATGCCCATACATGATAATTGGCGGCCCGGTTGTATTAAAGGCCCCACCCAAGAACCCTGCCGTTATACCGGCGAGATAAGCCCAGCCCGATGATTCGAGGGTTGGCAGGCGAAATTGCAGCAAAGCATAGGCAGAGTAAAGCAAAATCACCGTTCCCAATATAAGCAGGGCGATATTCTCATCCAGGTAATCCAGGGACAACACGCCGATACCTATTCCAAACAATGAAGCCACGATCAGACGCCAAACTGCACCTATCTTTAGCGACTTGCGATAATAGCTCAGTAGAATGATCTCTGGGATCACACTCATCAATGCCACGTAAGGTGTCGCTATTTGCAACCCTATGCTCATTGATAATAAAAGTGGCATGGAGACCATAGCCAGCCCAAAACCGGAGACACTCTGAGTAAAAGCAGCTAATAGGGTAGCGATGAAAATGTAAACGAATTCCATAGCGGCCAATGCTAATGTACTAACTGTTATTCTGCCAGTTAAAGAAAAACTCCCGTCCGCTCGACAGGAGTTTTTATGCATTCCGAATGGAGAAAGAGTTTAAGTATTAGCTGCGCTTTTGGTTAGGGTTGCCATTCGGGCGAGCGGACATCGACATTTGTTGGTAGTTATGCTCTGGCCGTGACTGTGGCTTAGGAGCAGGCTTGAAGGAACCAGCGTAAACAGGTCGATTATTTTGTCTTTGCGGTGCTCTTCGGGCAGTTGCACTTCGACGTGTGCGTGTTGCCGTACTCTGCCGTCTATAGGGTGCCTTCTGTTCGCTGGCCTGGCTGAACAAACGCTCCCCGGCAACAGAGAAAGTGCCAATAATCAAAATCCGTGTGGTCCATACCATCAGTGCTACAAAGACTGGCACGACACGCAGTAAGGTTGCCTGGTCGATTACACCGCTACCCAGGCTGACGTGGCTGAGCAGAGCTATTGAAACGCCCCACCAGGTGAGGATCGCATTCATAGTGGCCGCCAACAACCAGGCGCCAAACAGGTACCAGGCCTCGGCGGGCTCTTCATCTCCATGGCGAGGTGTAAACAGGCGGGCAATGCCCGCGAAATCGATACCCGCAAAGGCGATGGCCAGGATCGTGGCCCAGCGCACACCGATAAAACTTAAGTTACCAAGCAGGTCACTGAGCGCAAAATCAGTTGTACTGTAATTGAAGACCTCGAAAGCCAGCAGGGCAGTGATGATCAACGCGCCAAACAATAGGCCGCGTTGCGTTGAGGCGCGTTTCAGCAAGCGGCTGACATTGGGAGAGGAATGTGAACGGACGGCCATTTTGAGCCTCCTTAATAGGTGAATATGGGATGACCAGTTCCTAGAACGAGTGCTCCAATAATAGAACAAAAGTTCTGCCTTGTCAAGATTCAGATTTCAGGTTGATCGAAGACTAAGAAGCCAGGGTTTGTTGCTTTATTTGTATTTCAAGCAGCAATTTGTCGCGTAAAGGGCGCGACGGCATTTTTTCTAATAGATCCTGCGCTTTTTTCATTGCTGACCTTAACGCATCTTGCTTGCCTTGTTGAAAGTAAATGTGACTAAGGTGGATACACATTTGTGCTTGCATAAGCTCATCGCCCGCTTGCTCCCATAACTGCAATGCATTCTGGAGATATATCTCAGCTTCCATCCAATGCGCTTGTAATAAAGCCATCTGACCATGAGCATACGCTGTTTGGGCTTGCAGATCATAGTCCGCTCCCCAACATTTTGCATCTGTGCTTATTCTTTGTAATTTCTTTTCTGCTTTTGTATAGTTGCCCAAGCGAATGTGGAGACTGCAGCGAGACAGTTCTACCCGTGCCATTTGCTTAAGCCTCCCCAGCTCTTTATATATACTGAGCGCTTTGCTGAATTGCCCCTCAGCCCTTTCCATTTTTCGAGTGTTATCCGCGGGTGATTTATCGTATTCCGACAAACCTTCTTCCTGAAGGCTGAATGCATAATTATTATGTAGTCTGGCCTTCAGGACACTAACTTTACAGTGTTTAATTATTGTTATTGCTTTACGAAAGTGTTTTTGTGCTTCATTATAGTCTCCCCGACTGTGTAGAGCTAATCCTAAAGCATTGTGAGCCAGAGCGAAATCTTGCAGTGGTTGGCCTTGGCTTTCCAGGCTTCCTAATTCTTCAAGTGCCAGTTTAGCATACTTTACTGATAGTTCAGTTTGATCGAGAACCCAATGAGATTGGCTTATACCGACATGCGCCTGCGCAATCATTTCTGGTGAACCATGTTCTTCCCCGATCGCTTCGGCTTTTTTATGGACTTCTAAAGAAGCCTGCCCTTTACGTGCCTGGGAATATAAATAACCCAATTGGTTCAGTAATTGGGCTTTCAGATGCGGATGGTGTGCATTATTTATAGCTCTTTGGTAGATTTGATACCAATTTGGAGCCGTACTTTCTCCGTCAAGAAGTGGGAATACTCCTAAAGCTAAATGCAAAGAACTGATTAGTGTAGCCGGGATAGCTAATCCGAACTCAAGCGCACGTAATAAATTATGGTGTTCGAGCCTCAATTCCTCTTGTTCGGTCGGAGCAGTTGATTTGATTTTTTGGCTCCAGTAATGTAAATTGGCCTCGACACGCATTTGAAAACTGCTGGATAACATTACTGTGGCCCTTTATCCCATACAATGATCTCTTTGAGTAAAAAGCCGCGCGTTAATTGATGTATTGAGTAGCGCCGCTCTTCAATCGAGCCGCGTGGTTCGATGAGTGAAGCCTGGCTCAATTCTTGGATGGCATGATGCACATCTTTTTCTGGCAATTTAGTCACGCTGGCAATGTGCTCAAGGCTTGCTCCATGAATGTCATCCGCTAAAGGCATGGCTTCCAATAAGATTTGCGCATTTTCACTCAACCCCTTCCACAATTCAAAGTAGATATAAGCATATAAGTCATGTATATCCCTTATGTGACGCTGTTCCATTTCATCAATTATGATTGGCAGGGGCAGTGAATATAACAAGCCGGCACATAATTTTAAAGCGAGTGGATTTCCGCCTGTTGTAGCGTAGATTTCAGGCATATGTTCTTTGACCTGCGCCGCCTTGTCTCGTTGCCCAATTGCATCCAGTTGATGGACGAGCAGGTCAGTAGCATTTTTTAAATCGATTTCGTTCATCATGATGCTGAAGACAGTTGATTGAGGAGCTGGCCGTACCCGTGCCGTAAGCAAGATTTTGCTGGGGACAGCAAATTCCTCCAGTTTCTTGAAGAGCTCAGGTGTTTGGGTCTCGTTATGCAGATTGTCGATAACTATGAGATAACGAGCCTGATTCAAATATTGCCTTACCCAAAGGAACTGGTGATAATCCGAGTGTTCTTCGAGTTGAAAATGACTGGCTAATTTCGATACCACCCAGTTGAACACAAAATAATGTGAAGGGGGTTCCGATAAATTATTTTGAGGAAAACGCAACCAGAAAATATCGGCAAAGTGAAAGCTGGGTGCAATTTCTCGGGTGGTGATATCTGCAAGAGATGTTTTACCGATCCCGCCCATTCCCACTAATGCAACCATGTGATATTTGTCAGGGTCGAGCAACGTTACTGCAAGGAGCTGCTTGTGTTTTTCATTACCGAATAATTGTGTGTAGTCTCTGGAGGGCAAACGTTTTTGAATATCCTGTAATCGTTCCTGGCGCAGCGCAGTTTCTTTTTGATAAATGAGTTCAGCAAGATGTTCGATGGCCCGTCGTTGTTGCCGGTTGACCTGATCCCTGCTCAAGTGCCTTTCATGAGCCACTTCTTTGATGGTTGCCCCCTCGAAAAAACGTAAACGCAATAAGTCTGCGTGTTGTTTATTCTCCTTTTCGAGGGCATCGATCTGTTCGACGATGAATTGGCGCAGGGAGCCTTGCGGATCACCAGTTATTTGCTTGATCGTCAATAAGCCTTTGAGCGCGTCAATTGGCAGCGAAGTAGCTTCCCATGCTTTCAGGGAATTTTGTAACTGTGCATACAGAGAGTTAGCGTTGAAGGGAATCATTTCCCCCATTTGGGTTCTTAGTGATAATGGCTACAAAAATGTGAACTAAACAATTGTCTACACAGTCTATCACAATGGGATTAAAACAAAAGACCCTTCGAATTATCGAAAGGTCTTTTGAAAGTGGTCTGCGATTATGGAAGTTCTTGAAATCGCCGCGATAGCGCCGTTTGCCATATGTCCCACGCAGGCCGCGGAATACCATTCTCATCATACAGCCCGGTATCTCGCCACAAGATGGCGATCTCTACAATGTCTAAATCCCCCTGCGCATAGATTTCGTTGTATAGGTCATCGTAATCGCGCAACACAAAGTTGATTACAAATTCCAGTTGGTTGGCGTCTGCCTGGTTGATCACATCCTGGATGTAGGCTGCTTGTTTTTCAGATGTGCTGCTGATGGTTATGTTCTCGTTCGTTACCGTGAATTCTTGCGCGGGATAACCTGTTTCGGTGATAGCAATGGGCTTGTCGTTCAAACTGAACAAATTCGACCACATGTCCTGCGGGTATGGCTCGGCCAGGTATTTGGTGAGATACGGATAGATGGAAATGCCATAAATATCTGAATATGGCATAAGTTCATTCAAGGCCTGTAGCTGGCTGGCATGATCATATTCATGGTTGTAGCCTTCCAATAAGGGTTGCGCGGATACCGAAGCAAGCACAGTCAGGTCCGGGTAACGTGCTTTTAGCTCGGTATAAACGAACTGGTGCAGTTCCAGGTAAGCAGGCCATTCTGCTGGATTTCCGTGGGCCAGCAAATTGCTCTCGATGCCAATGTTCAAATAATCAGGCGCAAAGTGTTCTACAACGTTAGCGGCATGGTTAAGATAGGCTGTTTTGACATCTGGATGGTTGAAGCTGTAACTATCCCAGGGAGCCGGAACTGGCAAGCCTTCCTCTGAACCCCAGTACAAGGCCAGGTCATCGCGCCAGATGTTTATGGGCGTGATGGCTACATATACTTTGTGCCCGGCGGGTGTGTTGGCTTTGCGGAAATTCCAATCGTTGATCAGGTGATCACTATATTTCTGTCTGGTCAATGCTTCCGGCCACGGCACCCCATTATCAAAATGATGGGCGATCAGATCAGCATCTTCGGCAATGCGGTCGTAAACGTACTGTACTGCCTCACCACTGATGGCATAAGGAAAGGGAGTGAAACCCAAATGAAAGGAACGTGGCGGTCCCGAAGGGGCTTCCGCCGGAGCTTGTTGTTGGGCTTCAGCTACAGGAGCAGCCGGGGCTTCTGTAGCACAGGCCAATGTAACTAGTAAAAGAACTAGGGCAATTGAGGCTAGTTTTGTATGTGTCATCGATATCCGTTTCCGCGGTTGGCGGGGTGTTGCCAGCGAGCCCAGCACACCCCGCCAGGTGAGAGAAATGCGTCATTTAGCATACAACGCAAGGTACAGGAATGTTGCAAATCAATTTCTTCACAATAGCTACACAAGTCTCTAATTTCAGGTTAATTGTGGATTGATACAGTTGGGCGGTTATAAACTAAGCAAATAGAAGGAGGCGATATGCAACGTCGCAATCTAGTCGTTACTGTTGGTGTCATTGTACTTGTCGGTATCATCGGGGCCGTTGCTGTGGGAGCTTATGTGCTGAGGCCCCCGGCAGAGGCCAGTGGTGAGCTGACCGCTATTCCTATTGTAGAAGAAGATTTACCGACACCTGTGGTTGAAGTAAACGCAGGGGCCTCAGAAGGAGATGATACCGCTGAGGAACCCGTTGCTGAGGAAGGTGATGGAGATGGCGCTTTTGAGATCGTGCAAAGTGAATCCGAGGCGCGTTTTTCATTGGGTGAATTATTGAGTGGTGTGCCCACAACTGTAGTTGGGGTTACCGATCAGGTAGCGGGCGCTATTCAGATCGACCTGGAGACCCCGGCCAATTCCCAGGTGGGTGTCATCCAGATCAACGCGCGCACCTTGGTCACAGACAGCGACCGGCGTAACCGCGCCATGCAAAACCAGATACTGGACACAGGTTCTTATGAATTCATCACATTTAGCCCAACGGCTATCACAGGCATGCCGGAAACTATCACGATGGGCGAAAGTTACGTTTTTCAGATCACTGGTGATTTGACCATTCGAGACATTACTCAATCCGTTACCTTTGACGTAGCCGCGATTTTAGTGAGTGAGACGCGCTTGGAGGGACTGGCTTCTGCAACTGTGGCACGTGCTGATTATCAATTGACCATCCCGGATGTGCCCATCGTGGCTGATGTGGATGAAGAAGTACTAATTGAATTGGAATTTGTTGCAGGGCCTTGATAAAGCGCTAAAACATCTTTTCAAAGAATTATCGTAGGGGCTGGTTTAAGCAATGGTTTAAATTGCACCGGCCCCTACTTTTTTATTGGAGGACCAACTCCTTTTCACTTTGCTCCCCTAATGTTTCAAGCACATCTACCAGATGTGCTTGCCATTCTTCTGTTTGGGGTACCCACACCGTATTTTTGCTGGTGCGTACGTTAGCCATGGATGGATATTGCCGTGGCGGCGTGCCCTCTGGCAGGTTAGGGAAACGTAAGGCAATTTGCCGGTTCTCAAGTGTCACAGATTCTAATCCCGCCTTTTCGGCCAGCAGTTTGACGCGTAATTGGTAGAACATGTTGAGTACAGGTTTAGGTGGTTCTCCGAAACGATCTTCAAACTCTTCATGCAAAGCTTCAATCCCGTCCAGTTCATGGATATCTGCCAGCCGGCGGTATAGGCGCAAGCGCATGGTTTTGTCGGGCACGTAATGTTCCGGTATGGTAACGGCCATGGGCAAGTCCACGTTGATCATCGGATGTATCAATGAAATGCTGGCCGCTACCTGATCGCCAGCCAAGCCCCCACGGTCACGCACCTGCTTGACAGCCTGGGCTAATAAACGTGTGTACAGGTGGTAGCCAACAGCGGCAATGTGTCCGTGTTGGCGTGTTCCTAAAATGTCTCCGGCACCACGTATCTCCAGGTCACGCATGGCAATCGAAAAGCCCGAACCGAGTTGGGTGTTCTCCGCGATCGTATCGAGGCGCTTGCGACCCTCTTCGCTGGGCAGCCGTTGCGGGTGGCGGAAGAAGTAAGCGTAAGCGCGCATGGCCCCACGCCCCACGCGCCCCCGCAGTTGGTAGAGTTGCGCCAAACCAAAGGTATCGGCGCGGTCGATGATGAGTGTATTGGCGTTGGGGATATCCAGGCCGGACTCAATGATCGTAGTGGTCAGCAAGACATCAATATCATGACCTGTGAAATCACGCATGCGCTCGGAGAGCTCTTTTTCTGGCATCTGGCCGTGAGCCACGCCGATGCGCGCTTCCGGCACGATGCGCGCCAGGCGATTGCGCATAGCCTCAATGGTTTGCACCCGATTATGCACAAAGAAAACCTGCCCACCACGTTCCAATTCTCGCAGGATGGCCTGCCGCACGATCTTGCCTGAATACGGGCCCACGTGGGTGCGTATGGGCAAACGTTCTTCAGGGGGTGTGTTGATTGTAGAGATGTCGCGCACCCCGGTGAGGGCCATGTACAGCGTGCGCGGGATGGGTGTGGCTGTCATGGTCAACACATCCACTTCGGTGCGCATCTGTTTGAGGAATTCCTTGTGGGTCACGCCAAAGCGCTGCTCTTCGTCTATGATCAGTAGACCCAGGTTTTTGAATTCTACATCGGGCTGGATCAGGCGATGCGTGCCGATGATGATGTCGATGGCCCCTTGTGCCATTTGGTAGAGTATCTCGCGTTGCTCTTGCGGCGTGCGGAAGCGTGACAACATTTCGACTTCTGCCGGGAAGGCAGCCAACCGTTGCCGGAAGGTATTGTAGTGCTGCTGGGCCAGGATTGTTGTGGGCACTAACAAGGCCACCTGTCTGCCATCCATTACCGCTTTGAAAGCAGCCCGCAAGGCCACCTCGGTCTTGCCATAGCCCACGTCACCGCAAATCAGGCGGTCCATGGGACGCGCGATCTCCATGTCGCCCTTGACCTCGTTGATCACGCGTAATTGGTCTGCCGTTTCGATGTACGGGAAACTGGCTTCCAATTCGCGCTGCCATTGTGTGTCCGGGTTGTATGTATGGCCCTCGCTGATCTGGCGTTTGGCATATAGCTCCAGCAACTCTTCTGCTACGTCCTCTACTGCCGCTTTGACGCGTGATTTGACCTGTTTCCATTGCATACCCCCGAGACGGTTCAGCAGCGGGCGGTGGCCTTTGGCTCCCACATATTTGGTGAGCCGGTCGGCCTGGTGGATGGGCACGTAAAGCTGGTCGCCGTCGGCATATTCGACACACAAATATTCGTGGTCGATGCCTTCGATCTCCCGCGTAACCAGCCCTTTGAAGCGGCCAATGCCGTGGTCGATATGCACCACCAGTTCGTTGATACTGAATTCGGCGTACAGGCTTTCCGGAGCTTCGCGTTTGACCTGGGGGCGCTGGCGCGGTTGTGGGCGTGACCAGCCAAAGATCTCGCCATCACTCAGCAAGTGCATGCGTGGCCCTTCCCCTACATTTAATTCAAAACCCTCTGCCAGGCTTCCCTGGATGAAGCGCGGGGCCTGGTCGTCGGTCTCGATGACACTCTCCTGCCACAACTCCTGCAGGCGGGCCGCCTGTCGTGAGATCACCGTGACTTCTTCACCATGATCGTAGAATTGCGCTAGGCGGTCCATGAGTGGTTTGAGGCGTCCCCCAAAGCGTTGGCCGGGGCGAAATGCGCTTGTAAGCTTATTCGCCTGGATATCTGCCACAGGTCCCAGTTCCACGGTCTGATTTCCCTCCAACCCCTCCTGGATGACTTCCAGGCTGAGGTATGGGATAGGGAAGTTTTCCGGGATGGACTCATCGCTGATGTAATCCTTCCTCAAACTGACGGCTTGTTGTTCCTGTTCGGAGATGCTGTCTTCTATGGTTTCCCAATCATCCAGCAATACAAGTGTGTCTTTTGGCAAGTAATCGAGCAAACCGGCGGGGGATGGATGCAACAAGGGGATGTGGAACTCGGAGAGTTTCCCGCCTTCATCAAGCTCCAAAGTTTCGAAGCGCGTGCGCAAGAACTCGCGGGCAGGCGGGACAAGCAACTCCTTATGCTCTTGCGTTGTGCGCTGACTGGCCGGGTCAAAATGACGGAAGGACTCGATCTCGTCGCCAAAGAAATCCAGGCGTGTGGGATGTTCGGCCTGCGGTGGCCAGATATCGAAAATGCCGCCGCGGCGCGCGAACTGCCCTGGGATGACCACAGTCGAGGCAGACTCGTAGCCTTTTTCGACAAGCTGGCTGGCTAATTCTGCGGGTTCTACCACCTGTCCGGCACGTAGTGATTTCGTCGCCTTCAGAAATTCTCGTTTAGGCATGCTGCGCGCCATCAAAGCCCGCGCCGAACTGATGATCAGCGCCGGAGATAAAGGTTTTTTACCACCTGGTATCTGTTGGGCAGCTAGGTGGGACAAAACCATCAGGCGTTCGCGGCGGGTACGCTCACCCCAGGCCACATTCTCGTAGAACAGGCCGCTGGGTTCGGCGAAATACATCCTCAAGGTATCAGGGACCCAGAGGGCTAATTCATCTACCAGGGTGAGGGCCCGGTCAGCACGGTGTGTGATTAGCAGGATGCTGCGTTGGGTATCCTCCAGGAGAGCGGCTGCTACGGGCAAGCGAGCAGCGCGGGAGAGGCTCAAGGATTCGATTTGCTGATCGCCATTTATTTGCTCTTTCAGGGTTTGAAAGCCTTGCAGTTCGCCAATTGCTTTGAGGATAGAATTCACGCTTCCGCCCCGTTGTACTGGTTCATAGCCGTTTCGATACCCTCCTCAATAAAAGCCAGGGCAGCTTCGGCAGCGTGGTCGATCACAAACGGCAGGGTCTCCTTTTGCTGTTTCGAGAAATCCTGTAGTACGTAATCGGGTGTGCTCATGCGCCCCGGTGGGCGGCCAACCCCCACGCGTAAACGGGCGATCTCCTGCGTGCCCAGATGTTGCAACACCGATTTCATACCCTTTTGCCCGGCGGACCTGCCCTCTGGGCGCAGCCGAAGGGTTTCATAGGGCAGGTCGGCTTCATCGTAAATGATGAGGATATTATGCTGAGGAACCTTATAGAAGCGTACGAGGGCAGCCACGGCCTGGCCGGAGTTGTTCATGAAGGTGCGCGGTTTAGCTAGGATGATGCGCAAATCTTTGTGTTGCGCTTTAGCGATCATGGCGTTGGACTGCATGCGCGAAAAATTTTCACCCAGCTTTTCAGCCAGTTTGCTCGCTACCATGAAGCCAACATTGTGGCGGTTATCCTGATATTCTTTGCCGGGGTTGCCCAGTCCAGCGATCAGGTAGGTATTCTCAGCTTCTTCTCTGCCAAAAAGTTTCTTTAACACTTCAAATCTCTCTTATTCTCTCAGGCTTCTACGTGTCAGGATATACAAGCCTACGCTGCCCAGCAAAACTGCCGCTATAACCATGCCACGCAGCAGGCTGGCCTGGATCTCTGCCGTCGAAAATTCTGCCGGGTTGGGCGCTAAGGGCGTCACTGTGGGTGGCAGCGGTGACGCTGTGAAAGTGAGGGTAGCGCCGGGTGCTGCAGGGATTGTGGGGGCAGGTGTGCTGGTTTCAATGGGTGTGTAGTTGCGTACACGTAGACCTTCGACCAGGATCTCTTGCGGTTCATCCCCATCCAGGGTAACGATCAGGCGCAGCTTGTATTCACCATCTGTCAGGGTGGTCGTGTCCCATTCACCCAGCACGTCGCGTTCGATGGCTTCAGTACTCTCCGCTAATACGAACCAGCTTTCAGTTGGGTCACCCTCAAAGGCAAAGGCCAGCTCATAGACCTCGAAATTGCGGATATCTGTTGTGCCGATAACCTGCACCACACCCTGCACGGCTTCCCCCGGCAGGGGCGACTGCACACTGGCCTCAAAGCGCACCTGGTAAGCGAAAACAGCTTCAGTCGTTGTAAAGAAGCTTAAATACAAAAAGGACATCCAGATCAATGAACGGCGCATGGCAACCATCCAGTATATCATTTTCCTAAATACCTAAATTTCGCTTATTAACGGAATTGAATGGCGAGTCTCCACCGCATTTTATGCTACAATCATTTTGTTAATCTAGGCAAGGATATGCAGCTTCAATGACCAACACCCGCGCTGAACAAATGGTTTCACGCTTGCGTGACATGCAATCGGCCTCCGCCGATATCGTCGCTTCTGCCGTCGTATCTGTAGACGGCTTGATCATCGCCTCGGCACTACCCGGTGACGTTGAAGAAGACCGCGTGTCGGCTATGTCTGCCGCCATGCTCAGTCTAGGCGAACGTATTGCCCAGGAATTGGGGCGTGGCTCACTGGATGAGGTTTACATTCGCGGGGAAGAAGGCTACGTAGTTTTGACCGCTATCGGGCAGGATGCTGTACTAACAGCCCTGGCCCGCGAAGAGGCCAAACTCGGTCTCATCTTTTTGGAGATGCGCCGGGCGGCGGAGGACCTCGTAAAACTGATATGACACGGCATTGCCAACACCAACTAAATGCACAATAACCTCCACGGGAGGGGCCTCTCAAAGCCCCTCCCTAAATTTTTAAGACTGTAGGAGAGAGGCGGCTCATGGAAACCAAATACATTTTTATTACCGGTGGTGTGGTTAGTTCCGTGGGTAAAGGTGTCACCGCAGCTGCCCTGGGTCGTTTGTTAAAGGAGCGTGGCTTCAAAGTTGGCGTACAGAAGCTGGACCCTTATATCAATGTTGATCCCGGCACAATGAGCCCCTACCAGCATGGCGAAGTTTATGTGCTGGATGACGGCTCTGAAACGGATCTCGACCTGGGACATTACGAACGTTTCATTGATATCAGCTTGAGTAGCGTTTGTAATGCCACCACTGGGCAGGTCTATGCGGAAGTGATCGCTAAGGAACGCCGCGGTGATTACCTCGGTGGCACCATCCAGGTTATCCCACACATCACGGATGAAATTAAACGGCGCATCGGCATGGTTTCCCAAACTACGGATGCAGAAATCGTGTTGGTAGAAGTGGGCGGCACAGTGGGTGATATTGAATCCCTGCCTTTTCTGGAAGCCTTACGACAGATGCGTAAGGATGTGGGGCGCAAAAATACGATGTATGTTCATACGACCTGGTTGCCGCACATAGGTGCCACCAAAGAACTAAAGACCAAACCAACCCAGCATTCCGTGCGTGAATTACGCTCCATCGGCATCACCCCGGATGTGATCGTGGCGCGTTCTGATTTCCCCATGGACGAAGATCTCATTGAGAAGATCGCTCTTTTCTGCGATGTAAAAGAAGAAGCGGTCATACCTATGGTAACTGCCGAGAACATGTATGATGTTCCGCTGGAATTGGAAAAGGTGGGTATGGCCGAAACCGTGCTCAAACGCTTGAAGCTCACGGCGCGCTATAAACCGGATTGGAAACTTTGGGAGCAAATGGTGGAAGGCGCCAAACGTCCAGAGTTACCTAAGGTAAAGATTGCCCTGATAGGCAAGTACGTGGAATTGCATGACGCCTACATGAGCGTACGCGAGGCGCTCAATCATGCTGCCTTGGACCTGGGTGTAGAAATTGACCTGGCCTGGGTGCATTCGGTTGATCTTGAAAAAGGACTGTCCTGGGATGAGGTTACCCAGGCCGATGGGGTTGTGGTGCCCGGTGGCTTTGGTGATCGCGGCATCGAAGGCAAGATACAGACTGCTTGCCACGCCCGTACCAATAAAGTGCCCTATCTGGGTTTGTGCCTTGGCATGCAGTTGATGGTCGTTGAATTTGGACGTGAGGTGCTCTCTTTGCAGGATGCCAACTCCACCGAGTTCCTGCTCAACACGCCCCATCCTGTGATCGACTTGATGCCTGACCAGCGCGCAATCACCGATAAAGGCGCCACTATGCGCTTGGGTGTTTATCCCTGTGAATTGCACTCCGGCAGCAAAGCTGCCGTGGCCTATGGTGAGGAGCTTGTGGAAGAACGCCACCGCCATCGCTTTGAGTTCAACAATGCCTATCGTGAAGAATACGAGAAAAAAGGGATGCTCTTTTCTGGCATTTCCCCAGATAATCGCCTGGTCGAAATTGCCGAAATCGCCGATCATCCTTTTATGGTGGGTACGCAATTCCATCCGGAGTTCTTATCGCGTCCCACGAGACCACACCCGCTCTTCAAAGCGTTCGTTGAAGCCGCAGCCCAACGTGCTGGGGTGGAGATATAATTAAAAATCTGGGCTTTTTTGCCCATAAGGAACATAAGGAAAAAAGAGGTAATTATGGATACAACCATTGCAGAAGTCATCGGAAGACAGGTACTTGATTCTCGTGGTAACCCCACTGTAGAAGTAGAAGTCATCCTTGTAGACGGTAGCATAGGGCGCGCCATCGTGCCTTCAGGAGCCTCCACAGGCGTCCACGAGGCTCTGGAACTGCGTGACGGCGATAAGGATGCTTATATGGGCAAAGGCGTCACTCAGGCCGTTACCAACGTTAATGGCCCCATCGCCGAAATGCTTGAGTGGCGTGACGCGGCCGAACAAAAAGAAATTGACCAGGCCCTCCTGGATTTGGATGGTACACCCAATAAGGCTAATCTGGGTGCTAACGCTGTGTTGGGCGCTAGCCTGGCAGTGGCTAAAGCTGCTGCTCAGGCCTTAGAGATTCCTCTCTACCGCCATATCGGTGGTGTCTATGCCCACGTCTTACCTGTGCCTATGCTCAACATCCTCAATGGTGGGGCGCACACCGGCTGGCAATCCACAGACGCCCAGGAATTTATGGTCATGCCCTTCGGTGCCGAAACCTTTGCAGAGGGTTTGCGCTGGGGCGCCGAGATCTATCACAATCTCAAAGCCGTGCTGAAAGCAAAAGGTTATCCCCCCCTGGTGGGCGACGAAGGCGGCTACGCCCCTTCACTTTCTGCCAACGCCGAAGCTGTAGAAGTCATCCTCGAAGCCATTGAAAAAGCGGGTTATAAAGCTGGTGAGCAGGTCAGTATTTCGCTTGACCCCGCCGCCACCGAGTTTTACGAAGACGGCGTATACAACCTGCGCACGGAAGGCAAGAAACTCTCCACAGAAGAGATGGTCGGTTTCTGGAAGTCCTGGGTGGAGCAGTATCCCATCGTCTCCATTGAAGATGGTTTGGCGGAAGATGATTGGGATGGCTGGCAAATGCTGACAGCTGAGATTGGCGACAAGGTCCAGTTGGTAGGCGATGACCTTTTGGTCACCAATCCCGAGCGTGTCAAGAAAGGCATCGAGCTAAAAGCCTGTAATTCCTTGCTGGTCAAGGTCAACCAGATCGGCTCTTTGACAGAAACAATTGAATCTGTGCGCATGTGCCAGAATGCAGGTTGGACGGCTGTTACTTCACACCGCTCCGGCGAGACCGAAGACACCACCATCGCCGACCTGGCAGTAGCCTTAAACACTGGTCAGATCAAAACCGGCGCACCGGCGCGCTCTGACCGTGTCGCCAAGTACAACCAGTTGTTGCGCATCGAGGAAGAGTTGGGCGATGCTGCCAAATACGCTGGCTGGGATGCATTGAAGCGCTAAATATCCAGTTTGAATTAAAAGACGAAATAGAAAAAGTTCCCACCAATAGTGGGAACTTTTTCCTTGTAGCTAAATTGCTTATCCCGCATACTTTATTTGCTGGTCATTAGCCAATAAGGAGAATATTATGGGTAAGGAATTTTCGGTCAAGTTTTGGGGTGTGCGGGGCAGCCACCCGGTTTCGAGTGCAAACCAGCTGCGCTATGGAGGTAACACCAGCTCAATTGAGTTTCGTGTCAACGGCCACATCATTTTGATTGATGCCGGAACAGGCATCATCAACTTAGGCAAAAACTTGATAAGCTCATCTATACAAGCTAATCAGCCGTTGAATGTCACTCTCCTGCTCAGTCACCTGCATCACGACCATCTGCAGGGCTTCCCTTTCTTTTCTCCCGCCTTTATACTTGCTAATCGAATTTCAATTTTTGGCCCGGATATTTACTCGCGGCCAGTCAAGGACGTGATCAGTAGTGTCATGCAGCCGCCTAAATTCCCTTTGCGCCTGTCCGACCTGGCTGCCAAGATCGACATTGCTGAACTTTCAGCACATCAAGAGATCCTGGTGAACGGCAAATCTGCTGTCCAGATGGCGGATAGCAATTTGTCCTCACATGCAATTGAGCAAGATGAGATTCGCATATCTGCCATGCATTCCTATGCCCATCCGGGTGGAAGTTTCTTTTACCGTATTGACTATGGGGGGAAATCGATAGTGTATGCCAACGATACGGAGGGGTACGTGGGTGGAGACCGCCGCCTGATCCACTTCGCCGAAGGGGCTGACTTGCTGATTCATGATGCCCAATACACGCAGGCACACTACTTGGGTCTTGGAAAACATGTTCGCTCAACACAAGGTTTTGGACATTCAACGTCCGAAATGGCCTGTGAGGTGGCGCGTGAGGCCCGGGTTAGACAATTAGCTTTGGTACATTTTGATCCCGGTTATGATGATGACACAGTCATGCAAATGAGCCTCTCGGCGAGGGAAGTATTTCCTCAAGCTTTTGCCGCCTACGAGGGCCTGGAGATCGATCTGTTTAATTCTGAAAAGATACTCTTTGAGCCGCAAGTATTCAAGTTTCAAGATCTAGCAAGCGGTGATTGACATTCGACTATCGCGAGGCTACCATGAATAATCTCAGGAGTGTATTGACTTTGGATCATTCGATTGATTTTGTGAGTCAGGTTGCCTTGTTTGACGGTTTTGAAGCCCAGGAATTGGAATGGGTCAATGCCCATCTGAATCGCGACACATTCCGTGAAGGCAGCACCATTATTACCGAAGGACAGGCGGGGCATGTAGTTTACATTGTGCATTCCGGCTCATTAAAGGTATATGCTTTGCAGGTCGACGGCACCGAAGTCGTGCTTTCAATCATTGGCCCGGGCGATGTTGTGGGTGAGATGAGCCTGGTGGATGAATCAGAGCGCTCAGCCAGCGTGGTCACACTGGAGGATTCCGACTTGTTATGGATGGAACGCAGCAGTTTTGAGGAGGGCATGCAGCGCATCCCGCGCTTTGCACAGAACATGGCCCGCCTCTTGAGTGAACGTGTACGTCTGAGTACGGCACACATCCGCTCTTTGGCAGCCTTGCATGTCAATGGACGTGTGGCCCGTCAGTTATTGGCCTTTGCGAAGAAGTATGGGCGAAAAAATGATGAGGGGGGTGTATTGATCCCCATGCGGCTTACCCAACGTGATATTGCCGGTCTAGTGGGGGCATCACGTAAGCGCGTCAACCAGGCTGTAGTGGAGTTTAAGCGCCGTGAACTGATCTCCGTGAATGAGAACAGCCACTTGGTCTTACACAATGTAGAAGCCTTGAAGTTTTTAACGGACTAATACTTATTCGGTTTCAGTTTTCTAGGCGAACAAATGGGGTGCATATTTACGGAGGTCATCGGCAAGTTTTCCATTGGGCCATCCACTAAAGCCTGATAAAGGGATTCTGTCATTTACACTCTGGTCTTTTCTAAGTCGTTGCCAAAATTGCCAACTGAGGTCGATCGCATTTTGAACAATTATTTCGTCTCGATTTGCTAGACCAAGTGCTTTAGTTCCCCTAATTTTTTGGGTGTCTTCCCATTTGACTCGCCGCCGATGATAAGGCCAATTTCGATATTCAACTGCTTCCGGGTTGAGGCTAATAGATGTCAAAAAATACCTGATAATTGTGTACGGTATTAGGGCAAGGAATGGCCCGGCGAACAACAATCCCAAAATAGCTATCGAGATTAAAACTAATAACTTGTTTTGGGGTATTGTCAATGGAATCATTGTTCAAAACGAGATTAAAAAATACCGTCATGGGAATTGCAATTAACAGAAATATCCCAATGAAGAAACCTGTATTTATAATGAGTGACCAAATTGGTGTTCTGTAAATCGTTGTATTCATGCTTCCGCTTATTGTTTCTGGATGACTACAATCATGTGATCTTTCACATTGTTGATTTTCATAGAGTGGTGACAGATTATGGGATGAGCCTAAGTGTTTGGCGAGGATGGTTCTAATTCTTCTGAATTGAATAGATGTGGTGCATATTTGCGGAGGTCATTTGCAAGTGGGCCGTCGGGCCAACCATACAACTTTTTTCTTTTTCTATTTGATAGATATATTGAGTAATCTGGCTTCCAACCCAACTGCCTATTGATCCATGGCCATAAAGGTGTGCCGATGATTTCTGCATCTTTTATGTAAATCACATCACCCCATGAAAGACCAAGCCATTTTGTTTCTACGATGCGTTCTACATCCTCCCACTTAATTCTATGCCAAGTGATAGGCCAGTGACGATATTCAATTCCATTTTGACTGATTATTAAATAGGATAGAAAGTATCTAATGGTTTCAAAAATTAGGCCTAACAAGAGTGGACCCCCAACAAAGAATACTAGAAATAGTACTAAGAAAATTACCTCGTCTGAATCCAAGGTGCCCTCAGTATAAGATTGAAAAAAAATAAACAAGAAAAGAAAAAAAGGTAAGCAAACAAATATGAACAACATTATGAAGAATTCCCGCATTGAAGTTCGACGATAGATGGATTCGCCTATTTTATTTTTCATATCTTCCCCAATTCTACTGATTATCTAGATCTTCCAAATCCCCCGGCATTGGCTGCAAAGCATCATCCAGGGTCATGCTTTCTTTACGCATGCCGGGCACGGGCGTGCCGCAATAAGCACACAGGTCCCAGGACAACTCCATGGCTTTGCTGCAATGATGGCAGGTCTTCTTGAGGCGTGTGTGACAGTTAGGGCATACCATCCAGTCGTCCTGCACGCGGATGCCACAGCCGGGGCAATGGTGGCTGTGCTCCACGGTTTGCAGCAGGGCTTCTTCTTCCAGTGTAGATTGGTACTCTTCTTCGATGGTCTGCGGGGGGCGCAATATCAAATAGATCACAACGCCTGGCAGGAACAGGATCGCCACCACCAGCACGGCCAGGATGCGCATGAAGTTGTCTTTGGCACGTAAACGGATGTCGCGGTAGGTCCAGAAGATCAGGCTCAGCCACAATGCCAGCACAAATGCGCCGCCCCAGGCGGTGAGCAGAAGTAGTACGTTACTGAGGGTCGTGGGGTCTAAGGGCATTTTTTGAACTCCGCGGCGATTATAGCATGGGGGCATTTTGACCGCTGCAAGTCTTGTGCCGCTTTTTTGGTTTGACAGGTCTTACTAGCAGTGCTACATTTGCCCCGCTTTGGAATCCACTATGCGCCAATTCTTTGTCAGTTTCTTTGCCCTCTTAGCCCTTGCAGCTTGCTCCGCTCCCGCGCAACAGGTTGATCCCACTAACACCCCGACGCCTTTCCAACCGGTTGAACCTACTAGGACAGCAAGTCCCAATCCAGCTACACCAACGTCAACAGCTACCCTATCTGCCACGCCTATCCCCCGTACTACTCTGTTATTCACGGGGGTCATCGTTCCGGCGCGTTGCGTGCAGGCTGCCATCGACGAGAGTGGTGACCCTGACTACCCCTACGAAGCCGTACGCGACATCATCCAGGAAGCAGACCTGGCCATTGGCACCTTGAATGCCACCATCAGCGACTTCCCACCCAAAACAGGCTGTGGCCCGACCTTTGTCCTGGTGGGCGACTCGCGCAACGCCGATGCCCTGGCAAATGCTGGCTTTGATGCCATGAGTGTCGCTACCAACCACATCAAGAATTGTGGCCCAAGCAATTGTGGGGACCGCGCCTTCTTTGATACCCTGGAGAACCTGGAACGCGTCGGCATTGAGTACGTAGGCGCGGGTGATAATTTGGAAGAAGCTGAGCAACCCATTGTGCTTACCGCCAATGGCATCCGTTTTGGTATCGTTTCGCTGGGCCAACTGGAAGAACTCGCCTTTGCAGGTGAGGATACACCGGGTATTGCGGTACTCACCGAAGAAAGCCTGACGGCTGCTATTAAGGCTGTCCAGTCATTTTCGGACGTGGTCATCGCCATGCCGCATTGGGGCCCGGAGACTTCACCCAACCCCAACGCCTCCCAACAAAAGCTGGCCCAGGTCGCCGTTGATGCAGGCGCCGATGTGGTCGTCGGCAACCACACCCACGTTGTACAGGCCATTGAAGAAATTGAGGGCATCCCCGTTTTTTACGGTTTGGGCAACTTCGTTTTCGACCAGACCTGGTCACGCGAGACCCAGCAGGCTGTCATCCTTATCCTGACCTTCGAGGGAACAGAGTTTGTCGAGTATGAATTGATCCCCACCCACGTAGATGGTGAGGGTCACGTAACCATCGCGGATGAGGACGAGGCAGCGGAAATTCTTGATCGGATCGAGCTTGCCAGCCAGCGCCTTCCTTCCCGCTAGACAATCATCTTTTTGCATGTTAGACTCTGCGGGTCGTTATCCAGCAGGCTGAGCGCTCTCGGTGGAGGGCGCTTTTTGATGCGTCGTGAGGGCGCAGATTTGCCGCTGAGGAGATTTGCATGGACATTATCGTCACCGGTTCTGTGGCATACGATTACCTGATGACCTTCCCGGGGGAGTTTAAGGACCACATCCTTCCAGAAAAGCTGGAGAAGATCAGCCTATCCTTTCTCGTAGATTCAATGGTGCGCAGGCGCGGTGGTATTGCCGCCAACATTGCCTACACGCTGGCTTTGTTGGGTGGCAAACCGCGCATGATGGCTACCGTGGGCGTGGATTTTGAAGACTTCCGCGCCTGGCTGGAATCAAAAGGCGTGGATACTTCGCTTTCCCCGGTCATTAAGGATACATATACAGCTTCCTTTTTCGCCACCACTGACCAGTCCAACGCCCAGATGGCCAGTTTTTATCCCGGTGCCATGGCCCACGCCAGCGAGGTTTCCCTGCGTGATCTCGATGGCAAGCATCCCGATCTGGTTTTGATCTCGCCTAACGATCCCAGTGCCATGGATCAGTACGTTGATGAGTGCAAGGACCTGGGCATTAAATATGTCTACGACCCCAGCCAGCAGATCGTTCGCATGGAAGATGATGGCCTGCGACACGGTGTCGAGAACGCCCACGCCCTCTTTGTCAACGAATACGAATTCGAATTGACTCAGAAAATGACCGGCATGTCTAAAGACGATTTACTCAAGCACCTCGAATTCTTTGTAATTACCCTGGGTGCGGAGGGTGCCGTCGTCCATTCCCGGGATGGCGAGACGCGTGTAGCAGCCGCTCCCACCGAACAGGTGCTTGACCCCACCGGAGGCGGTGATGCTTTCCGTGGGGGCTTCCTCACAGGCTATAGTCGCGGCTGGGATTGGCAGACCTGTGCACAGATGGGTGGTCTGGCAGCTACATATGTGCTGGAAAGCGAAGGCCCGCAAGAACACAATTACACGCCACAGGAATTCGTAGCGTGTTATCGCCAGCACTATGATGATGATGGCTTGCTGGACGAACTAACTAAATAAAATACCTGAATTAATTCAAGAATTTGGAGACACTTATGGAAAACCACGATATCAAAGACCCGAAATTAGCAGAAGGCGGCCGTCGCCGCATTACCTGGGCCGAACGCGAAATGCCCGTGCTGCGTACCATTCAGGAACGTTTTATCAAAGAAAAACCGCTCAAAGGCTTGCGTATGGCAGCCTGTTTGCACGTCACCACAGAGACTGCCAATCTGATGAAGACCCTGCGCGATGGTGGCGCAGAAGTAGTCATCACCGCTTCTAACCCCCTCTCCACTCAGGATGATGTGGCTGCCTCTCTGGTCATGCACGAGGAGATCCCCGTGTATGCTATCAAGGGCGAAGACAACGAGACTTATTACAAACACCTCAACGCTGCCCTCGACTTCAAGCCGCACATCACCATGGACGACGGTGCTGATCTCGTCAGCACCATCCACAAAGACCGCCGCGAACTGCTCGATGAGATCGTTGGTGGTACCGAAGAGACCACTACCGGCGTGATTCGCCTCAAGGCTATGGCTGCCGATGGTGCACTGGAATTCCCCGTGGTAGCTGTCAATGACGCCATGACCAAGCACTTCTTTGACAACCGCTATGGCACCGGCCAGTCCACCCTGGACGGAATCATCCGTGCCACCAACATGCTGATCGCCGGTAAGACCTTTGTAGTAGCTGGTTATGGCTGGTGTGGGCGTGGTCTGGCGCAAAAAGCGCGTGGCATGGGTGCCAACGTTATCGTTACTGAAGTTGATCCTCTGGTTGCCCTCGAAGCCGTTATGGATGGTTTCCGCGTCATGCCCATGCAAGAGGCCGTCAAGATCGGTGACTTTTTCTGCACGTTAACTGGTGACATCAATGTCCTGGATGAGCACCACTTTGCTGAGATGAAGGATGGCGCTATCGTCTCCAACTCCGGCCACTTCAACGTGGAGATCAATATCCCTGCGCTGGATGAGATGTCTGCCAGCAAGCGCCAGGTGCGCCCCTTCGTTGAGCAATACGAGATGAGCGATGGTCGCCAACTCCACATCCTGGGCGAAGGTCGCCTGATCAACCTGGCTGCCGCTGAAGGCCACCCGGCCAGCGTGATGGATATGTCTTTTGCCAACCAGGCTCTCTCAGCCGAATACATGTATAAGAACGCCGAGAACCTGAATAACCAGGTTTACTCCGTGCCCGATGAGATTGACCGCGAGATCGCTCGTATCAAGCTTGAAGCTATGGGTATCGAACTTGATGTTCTCACCGAGGAACAGGTCAAATACCTGAATTCTTGGGAAGAGGGTACCTAATCTCACCACCTTAGTTTCTCTGTTTGAAAACAGAAAGAGCGCCTTCTTATTAGGCGCTCTTTTTTGAATCATTTGATTTTGCTATCATAAATGTAATAGCTTGAGACAGTAAATTAAGCTAATATCCATGTGTACTTATAAGATATATCTTATTTCATTGGCTTTGCGGCTTTAATTTTCTTGGCCTGAGGAACTGAATCATGAGCAGAATGGGGCGAGATGAGGCTACACTCTCTGAAGACCAAAAGCAGTTAAATAACTTGCTGAGCATTTTGCCTGGCATGTTTTATCGTTGCCACAATGACCCAGAATGGACCATGCAATTTGTCAGTGAAGGTTGTCTGGACCTGACCGGATACCAACCGGATGATCTCGTGAACAATAACCGCATTTCCTATGGCGATATTGTCCATGTAGATGACCGCCAACGGGTGTGGGATGTAGTTCAGGCTGCTAATGAAGCAAATACGCGTTTCACGGTCTCCTATCGGATTATTTCTGCTGATGGCGAGGAAAAATGGGTCTGGGAACAAGGCCTGGTTATGCCGGCTGGTGAAAATGAACTATCCCAGGTTGAAGGCATCATTACAGATATCACTGAGCTGATTCAAACTGAACAGGCTTTGAGTGAAAGAGAAGCCCGACTGCGAAGCATTTTCCTGGCCGCTCCGGTTGGTATCGGCATTGTCAGCAATCGTGTTCTCTTAGATGTGAATGATCGCATTTGTGAGATCACGGGTTATTCAAAGAATGAGCTCGTTGGTAAAAAATCTACGATCCTCTACCCTTCACAAGTAGAGTTTGATCGTGTTGGTGTCGAGAAATATAAACAGATTGAAGAAGAGGGCACTGGCACCGTAGAGACACAATTCAAACGTAAAGATGGCCAGCTCATTGATGTCTTGTTAAGCTCCACGCCTATCGATCCCAAAGATTTGTTGGCAGGAGTTACTTTTACGGCTTTGGATATCACAGATCGCAAGCAAGCCGAAAAGGATATTCTGGATTACACGCGGCGTATCGAAGCGCTTTTAGAAGTTGATAATCTGATCACTTCAAGTTTAGAGATAGACCAGGTCTTAGCCTTCATCATGACTGAACTGGAAAAAGTGATTACTTATGATTCGACCACTGTCCAATTACTTCGAGATAACCATCTTGAAGTCGTGGCAGCATACGGCTTTCCTCGTTCTGAGCGGGTTGAAGGAATAGTCTTTCCGCTTGAATCAGAGTTCCCTAATTTTGAAGTAATCACTACAAGAGAAGTCTTAGCCTTAGAAGATATCTCGCAAGCATACCCTCACTTTAGAACTGAAGCCAATAAATATTTATCTGCGGAGATTTGCTCCTGGCTGGGTGTTCCTTTGATCTCAAAAGGAAACATTATTGGCATGTTGGCTTTAGATAGGACAGAAATAAATCCATTTTCGAAGGATGAAATTCGTTTGGTGACAGCGTTCGCTAATCAGGCTGCTTCTGCACTTGAGAATGCGCGCCTGTTTAGCGACGCCAATCGGCGTCTGGAGCGGCTGACTTCTTTATCCCTTATTGACGACTCTATTAGTGCTTCACTTGATTTGCGTGAAACCCTAAATGTCTTTTTAGGGCAGGTTGTAACCCAATTGCAGGTCGATGCTGCTGATGTTCTTTTGTATAAGCCTGATACACAGACGCTGGAATATGAATCCGGTATAGGCTTTAGGACTTCAGTACTTCAGCATACCCGCTTGCGTTTGGGGCAAAGCCATGCTGGACTAGCCGCCCTTGAGCGCCGTCTCATTGAGATTCCGGATTTGAATCGTGTCGAAACCGACTTTCCTCAATTGCCGCAATTTACGCAAGAAGCTTTCATTTCTTATTATGGCGTGCCGCTGATTGCTAAAGGCGACATTGTCGGCGTTTTAGAAATCTTCAATCGCACCTGCCTAGAGCCGGATCCTGAATGGAATGGCTTTTTGAACACTCTGGCCACGCAGGCTGCGGTAGCAATCGACAATGCCACCCTCTACGACGAATTGCATCGTTCTAATGAGAATCTGGTGGCGGCTTATGATGCGACTATTGAAGGCTGGGCCCGTGCTCTGGAGCTTCGTGATCAGGTGACCGAAGAACACGCCCGCCGCGTTGTCGATCTCGTGATTAAACTGGCCAGCAGCTTTGATATTTCCGGTGAGGATCTTACGCACATACGCCGTGGAGCTCTTCTGCACGACATCGGCAAAATGGGTGTTCCCGACTCGATTCTCCAGAAAAAAGGAAACCTGACCGACGCCGAATGGGATATCATGCGCCAACACACCACTTTCGCATATGAGATGCTCAAATCGGTTGATTATTTGCGCCCTGCTTTGGAAATCCCCCTCTGCCATCACGAAAAATGGGATGGTACTGGCTACCCAAGCGGATTGACTGGTGAGCAAATCCCCCTCGCTGCCCGTATCTTTGCTGTTGTTGATGTATTCGATGCACTCTTGTCAGACCGCCCCTATCGCAAAGCCTGGTCAAAAGATAAAGTTTTGTCACACATTAGGCAACAATCAGGAGTCCATTTCGATCCAGAAGTTGTGGAAAGGTTTCTTAAGATTATTCTGGTAGACTGATCTAGTATGCTCAAAACTTGTTCTTCTCAATGATATTTTTCTAGCTGATCCCTTTTATATTCTCGTTTTGATCAATACGAAGAGACAGAACTTGATTTCACTCTGCTGTACTTGGTTTAGTCGCCATCCCCTTTGTCGCTCGCCATACGACCAAAAATGAGATCAGCCCGAGTGGGATGAATAAAGGGAAGAAACATAAGGCAAAGGCCAGTGCACTGATGGCTGCAAATGCCTGGATTTCCATATCGGGAATAACTTGAGCTTCGCCAACACAACTGACCTCTGTAGGGGTCATGCTGGTTCCCCCGGCGCTGTCGAATGAATCGGTCTCAAAAGAAGCGCCTTCTTCCGCAACCAGGCTGGTGCCTTCTGGGCATACAAACGGGCTGACGGCATTGTATGCAAAACTCGCCTCGCTGGCTGCTAACACCCCACCAATCGTGGGGCCCGCAAAAATTGCAATGAACCCGATTGCCACGCCGAGGATCAACAGCATGAACATTTGGATTCCTAAAACTACAACAATGCGTTTCAACATCTAGGCGCTCCTTCTGAAAGGGTTTATTGAGTGGCTTTCCTGTCCTTTCAACAAAATAACGGTTAACAAGTGAGAAAGGTTACAGACTAGATTGTGTAGCTAAGAGCAATAGCTGGTTGCTGTCTCTGCAAGCACTTCCGCCAGATCATAAACCGAATCCAACCCTACCCACTCTTCTGCCGAATGTAAGCCGTCCCCTTTGGGCCCCAACAAAATGGTTTCAATCCCTGCCTCTGCTGTCAGGGCGGCATCTGTCCAAAAGGGAACCCCTATGTGTTCTTGGATAGAACCCAGATGTTTCGTCATTGCAGTTTCTGTTATACCAACGATCTCGGTACCCTCACCTGTTTCCAAAGCGGGCCGCTCCAGGTAGGCCTCAACTGTCGCCCGAAAACTCGCATCTTCAGCAGCAAGTTCATCGATGATTTCCTGCAATTCGGCAGTGATGTCTGCTTCAATCTCCCCTGGCAATGTTCGTCTCTCGATGTGCAGTTCACTTTTGGCAGCGTACACGCTGACTTCCGTTCCGCCCTTGAGCAAAGAAGCGTGCAAGGAAGGTGGCCCTGTCAAAGAGTGGGGGGCTCGCTCACGCGTTTCCCTTTCCAATCTCTCTAATTCTGCCAGGAACCTGCCCATATGCATATTGGCATCAATGCCTACATCGTACCGGCTGCCATGGGCAGCTCGGCCGGTTGTTTGTACCCTGTACCAGATAAAACCACGATGCGCCCTGCATAACTTCATGTCGGTCGGCTCAGTGACGATGGCTGCGTCTGCCGAGTATTCCTTGAGGACATGCTCTGTGCCCAGGCTGGCATATTCCTCATCTCCAACTGCTGCAATGATGAGGTCACCTTTGATATTAATGTCAGCTTCTGCAAGGGCTTTAGCTGCACCTATCATACTTGCCAGACTGCCTTTCATATCCTGGCTGCCGCGCCCATACAATCTCCCATTCACAATCTTTGCACCAAACGGATCATCCATGCCCTCAACCCCCACCGAATCCATGTGCCCGTTCAGCATCAGGGATTTGCCTCCACCACTACCCTTTAGAATGCCTATGACATTTGGGTGTTTTTTATCGATTTCCTGAACCTGGATTTCCAGACCGATTTCCCGCAACTTGGCAGCGATGTATTCTGCAATTTTAACTTCTCCAGGCGCGCTTTCTGTCAGTGAAGGATTGCGTGAATCGATCCTCACTAATTCGGTAAGTACCTGCGTGATGTAATCTCTGTCAATGCTGAACATGCGTGATTTTTAGCCGATCCACTCTTGCCACTGCTTGGGCAATTCCTTACCCATCGCGTTCAAGTAGACCCACACTTTCCCGTAGAAGATCAGTAGAGCTTCGGTATAGACTGTCAGGTTGATTTGAACAGGTAATTCCCAGCCCCCACGGTCGATGGTTTTGCTCTCCACTTCTTCCTGAGAAAGGGCTTCAATTGTGGCTCTCAAATCTTTATCTAATTCTGCATACCATGCCGTCAGCCTTTCGACGCTTGTTGCTAATCCTAAATCTTCATTCTTGTAATCAAAAGTAAGCTTGAAAGTTTTGAAACCTTGCAGATAGCTGAACTCTGTTTCGCCAATCTGCTTACAAAGCTCACCCAAGGATGGATTGCCTTCGACTTTGAAGCTTAGGTCTTCATCGCTTAGAAGTTCCATCAGTTGCTTGCGGACTGCCTGGTATTGCTCAAAGGTAGGGTAGTAGCTTTCGATAATGCTGTTCATAATAGAACCTAAACCCTATTTGTCCGTTTCCGTGAAGAAAATCTCTTCATAGATCTCAACACGGTTGCCATCCAGGTCCCGGATCCATCCGTGTTTGCCCCCTTCCCACTCAAGTTTTTTTTCTTCAACTTCCACGCCAGCAGTGCGCAATTTCTCCATGTAGGCTTCAAAGTTGTCCACTCGCAAGCCCATTTGAAAACCGCGGCCCTTTTCTGCCAATGGCTCCTTGGCCTGGTTGATGGCAAACACCGGGTTCTGGCGTATCTCTTTGCTTTCCAGATCGCGGGTCTCGAAAACGTGATAGTACGAAGTGCCATCAGGATGCGCTTCCATTTTGATACCGAGCACGTCTTGATACCATTCGGCTAACTTCTTTGAGTCACTACTATCAAAGAATGCCCCACCAAGGCCTTTTACGGATGCCATCTTTTGCTCCTATAGGATTGATTCTATTTGATTGAAATAACCTTGCCGCCCGTCATCTGCACCAATTGCTGGGGCGTGAGGTTGAATACGGCGTTAGGCGTTCCCGCTGCGGCCCAGATATCTTCATAGATCAGTAAGTCTTCATCGATCAACGTGGTGATTTCAGTTGAATGCCCAATGGGAGGTACCCCGCCAATGGCGAAGCCGGTATGTTGCCTCACAAAATCAGCATCCGCACGGCCCAGTTTTTCCCCGATGATTTCTTTGACTGCCTTTTCATTAACCCGGTTGATGCCGCTGGCAATGATCAGGATGGGTTTATTACTTTGTTTCCCTTTGAAGATCAGTGACTTGGCGATCTGTGCTACGGTCGTGCCGATGGCATCTGCAGCTTCTTGGGCGCTGCGTGTGGTTTCTGAAAACTCGGTGACTTGCAGGTCGTATCCCAGAGCGGTTAGCGCGTCCTGCACTTTTTGTGCTGAGCTATTCAATGGACTCATGGAAGACTATGAATCCCCGCCGGTCTCAACGGGAACCTGTACCTGGATCTCCATGAAGAATGGATCACCAAAGGCATTGCCTTCGGGGTCGTAGGCCTGCCAGGCGCTGCGGTAGGTGCCCGGCGAATTAGGAGCTGTGAAGATAATAGCTAACTCTGCTTCTGAGCCGCTACGAGCCGGAAAGAGCGCCTGTGTGGTCTCTGCGCCCATAGGAATACCATCCGTCATCTGGATAGTGTAGCCCGCCGCCCAGTTGCAGGTACCGGTGTTCTCGACCAGCCAGCGTTTATCGATCTCTTCCCCTGCAAAGAATATAGTACCGTCTTCAACTGTAGCATCATCGATAAAACTCAGCCCATTTGTGCAGGGCACTTCTGGTGTATTGGTCGCGATTTCTGTGGCTGTTGGCCGTGTGATGGGGCTGGATTGGGGAGCCAAAGTAGGGGGAATGAAAAAATCCTCCTGCCCCTGACGCGCATCTTGCCCCCCGCAGGCGGAGAGCAAGATGGTGATAAACAATATCAGGATGGGGAGAGGGAGAAAGGCCTTAGACTTCTTCCAATTCCTCTTCGAGTTCTTCCAACTCTTCTTCTTCGAGAAGTTCTTCAACCAATTCCTCATCGTCAACTTCTTCTTCTTCGATTTCGCCTTTAACGATCTCAGGGGGAGCAACTTCTCCACCCAACATCTCATGGCGGATTTGGGCTTCGATCTTTTCCAACAGGTCGAGGTTGTCACGCAGGACATCTTTGGTGTTTTCGCGGCCCTGTGCCAAGCGGTCATCGTTATACGAATAGAAGGAACCGCGCTTTTCGATGATGTCCATCTCGGTCGCCAAGTCCAAAAGGTCGCCGACCTTGGAGATGCCTTCATTATACATGATGTCAAATTCGACCGTCCGGAAGGGGGGAGCCACTTTATTTTTGACCACACGGATGCGTGTGCGGTTGCCGATGATCTCCTGCCCGGCTTTGATGGACTGGATGCGGCGCACGTCGATGCGCACCGATGAATAGAACTTCAAAGCCATTCCGCCTGTTGTGGTTTCAGGGTTGCCGAACATCACGCCGATCTTTTGGCGCAACTGGTTGGTGAATATCATGGTGGTATTGGTTTGTTTGATCGCACCAGAAAGTTTGCGCAGCGCCTGTGACATCAGGCGGGCCTGGACGCCCATGGTAGCCTGGCCCATATCGCCTTCCAATTCTGCGCGGGGCACCAGGGCTGCCACAGAGTCAATCACGATGACGTCCACAGCACCAGAGCGCACCAATTCTTCGGCGATCTCGAGGGCATCTTCACCGGTATCGGGCTGGGAAATGAGCAGGTTGTCTACATCCACGCCACATTGGGCAGCGTAGCCGGGGTCGAGGGCGTGCTCCATATCAATAAAAGCACAGGTACCGCCGATTTTCTGGGCTTCGGCCACGATGTGCTGGCAGAGGGTGGTCTTGCCGGACGACTCGGGGCCGTAGATCTCGGTGACGCGGCCACGTGGCACACCGCCTATACCCAAAGCCATATCGAGGGATAAAGCGCCTGTAGGGATCGCATCGACTTGCATGATGCTTTCTGCTTCGCCGAGACGCATAATGGAGCCGTCGCCGAAACGTTTGACGATATCGCCTAAGGCTTTATCCAGTGCTTTAGCGCGTGCCGGGTCGTCAGAGTTCCCCGGGAGGGCGCCGTTGTCTTTCTTTTTCTTCGCCATCATCTTTTGTACCTCCAAAGGTTGGTGAAACAATTGTTTAGAACAATTGAGCGAAATCCTGATTTAGTTTAGCACGTTTGTTCGTGTTGTCAAGTCAAAAGGAGGGTTGAAAAGAAGAACTCAATCTAATTGGCTATATGTTTCTTGGGTCATGAAGATTATTAGATTGTGGAATGGCAATGCCAAAGATTGCTTGGAGAAGCTTGACAAGAAGATAGTGGCTCGTACTCTCGTACTATTGAAAAGAGCTTTGTTTAATTAGGAGATGATATCCTGATGGACCCAAAGGATCTTGAACTAGAAGCTCTACAAACTCAAATTGAAGTTGGCTTTCGTGACCTTCAGTTTGCCTACTGGATACTCGTTACAGGCCTATATGCATGGTTGATTTGGGGCTTGCCGTCCATATGGTTGCCTTTTGTTGATTTCGTCCGTTCGCAGAGTATTCTAGTGGCTATTATTGTGACTTTGATTTTGCCGGTTGGAGTGCCACTCATCATTTCTCAAACTGGGCTGTGTGCAGTATCTATTTATCTAAGGCGACGCGAACTGAGTAACGATTCTGAAAGCGTGAATACGAAAGCGCAAGTAATTTCTGGGCGTACTCTTTTCTTTGCATTTATTATCGTATTAGTGTTTTTTCTGGGGAGCATAGTCCTGGAAGTGAGAACGAATGATGCCTCAGTGGTATTTCGGGGGATATACCTGGGGATAAGTATGGCCTTCGCATTCATCTATTTGGTGGTAGGTTTCAGAACCAAAATCCGACGTTATTATTTAATCCCCTTCGTTGGAGCGGGGGGTACTATTTCCATTGCTTTTATGCCCGTCCAGGTAGGCATGTATCCATTCATAGTTAGCATCTTTTGGGCTGTCATGCTAACTATGAGCAGCATATTTGTATTTCTAACTATTGGGAAGAAGCAAAAGCAACAAGGAATTGATGTGTAGTTTTTTACGGAATGTTGCTGGGGGGCTGTGAATAAGGCAGTGTGCTTGTGAAGCCTGAAATCCCAGAGAACTTAAAATAGGTGGTGGCGCCGGGGAAGATCTCAAAATCGTAGCGCCAGGTTTCGCCGCCATGATCCAGCTTGAGGTAATACTTGCCTGCGGGGATATCACTGAGCACCAGGTTTTCCAGATAGACCGGATCGGTATTGATGCCCTGGTTAGTACCGTAAGTATTGATGAACCATTCCTGGCTGGTGGATTTTGAGATGACGCGCACTTCGTGGCCCATCATGTAATCCGTGCCGTTGAGCGTCAGTCGTCCAACCAACACGCCCCAACCCTGGGGCGGAGCCAGCCATAACTCGGGGTTCATGACGCTGTAGAACTCGCCTTCAATGTTGATACGCACTTCAAAATGCAGGTGTGGCCCCGTCACCAGGCCCGTGCGGCCAGAATAGCCGATCAATTGCCCGGCCTCGACCTCTTCCCCCGATTGCACCACAACACCGGATAGGTGGGCATATACAGTTTGCAGGCCGCGGTTCTCATAGCCAAAGTTGTGACGGATAACGATGGCGATACCATAAGGATCTTCAGTGACCGCGTCGGGGTCGCCGCGGTAAAGGCCAACCCCAGTGAAGGTCACTTTTCCTGGGCCGGCAGCATAGACCGGGGTACTGACAGGGACGATGAGGTCAATGCCGGTATGGGGCAGGTTGGGTCCAAAATTGATGGCACCGTAGCGGTATTCGATGTTGGGCCAGTTGATCTTGTCTGTGGCGATGGGACGTGTGAAGTAAAAATGGTCGTTATCATTGCGCGCCAGAGGCACGTCGTATATAGGAGGCCGCCAGATAGTGACCGGACGGGGTTCGGGCGTGGGCAGATCATCAAAGGGATCGGGCAAGGGAGTGGCAACGATGGGGTTGGTTTCGAATTCAGAGCTTTGATCTTGCGGAGTAGGCGTGGCTGGGGATTCTGCAGTAGCTTCAATTGCCGGTTCGATGATGTCCGGCAAGATGTCCTGGGCAGCCTCTACCAGTGGAACAGCAGCCTGTGCACTGGGCTGACAGGCTGGCAATAAGGTGGTGGAAATCAGCGATATTACCAATAAGGACTTAAATTTTGACATCAAATGTTCACCACTAATTGAGGTCTTCAAATATCTCAGGAGGATAGAGCTGCAACATAGCTTCTTCCCAGGTTAAGCCCGAGGTGATAGCGAATTCGTTAAATAAGGCTGCATCGTAGAAGGTGCGCCAGGTGGATAATGCCGGTAGACGTTCCCAGTTGTATTCCATGGCCAGCGCCGTGAAATCGACCCAATAACCTTCGGGGGGGCCAGGCATGCGAGTGCCACCGGCTTCGTAAAAGGTGGTGTTGCTGCTGTATCGCGCGTCAAAATTCCAGGGGGCCTGGGTCATGGGGCGGCCCAAACTGCCATCCTGACGACGAGGCTTCACAAATAAGCGCCAGTAAGTTTGCCCGCCCAAATCTTCTCGCACAGCCACGATCCAACCTAACTCCATCAGGGTTTGGTTGAGGGCAAAGGCGCGGCCGGTATACAGCCAGTCCTGTCCCTGGCCGGGTGGCAGGGTTTCGGTGATGGGGACGAAAGCATTATCGAGGTCGGAAAGCAAGTCCCACCCTAACTCAATCTCTGCTTGATCGCGCAAAGCATAGAAGGGGTCTACAGCTAACGCACTTAGCTCTGGGAAGGGGGCTTTTACGTTGGCGATGTCGATAGTGAACTGGCGGCCAAATGCACTGCTCAGGTCTGGGGTGGGGCGTTCATCAGTGGGGGCTGACGGGGTGATCTGAGCATAGGTGTTGATCTCAAAGGGTAGCGGGTTGGGGAGGCTGCCCAAGGCCCAACTGAAACCTTCGAGACGGGTATCCAAAGGCATGGGGGGCATCAAGACCTGGCTGTTGTCAGCAGCATAAGCTGTGAGGTAGACCTCATTCTCCGCGTGCAGCGAAGTTAATAAAGCATTGCTTGCGGGGCCCCAGACCGGCAATGCCCCGCTGCCCACAACCTTGCCAGCAAGCACATCAAGTTCAAAAGAGGCGATGTTGACCTTCTGGAATCCGTCTTCGTCCGATGCCCAGGCCAGAGAAGCGCCGTCGGGTGACCAGGCGGGGCTTGTCTGGTTGACCTTGGGGTTTTGGGTCAGATTAAAGAAACGGTCCGGGCCGCTGATGTCAAGATCGGCGATCCAAATATCGTGCGCCCCGCTGCGGTTAGAAGCAAAGGCGATCTTGCGGCCATCGGGTGACCAGGCCGGAGCGTAGTCCGTGCTGGCGTGGGCGGTGAGAAGGATCTCTTCAAGAGAATTGTCTACCGGGCGGATGTAGATCTCGAGGTTGTTATCTTCCCCATACTTTTCGTAAGCCAGCCACTGACCATCCGGCGACCAGGAAGGGCGGCCGTTGTAATTTTCGTCATTGGTGACCTGGATGATGCCACCACTACTTAAATCCAGGATGTAGATGTCCCAGAAATTGTTGCGTTGGGAGGCAAAGGCGATCTGCGAGCCATCGGGACTGATGGCCGGATGGATGTCGTTGAAGGCTCCAAAGGTGAGGCGCGTGAGAGGCAGTGTTTCTGGATGGAAAGCAAAGAGATGCGTATAGCCAAACTCGCTTAGGGCCAGTACCATAAACCCTTCGAGGGGTTTCTCGGGGTCAGGTTGCAGCGTGGCAGTGACGACAATGACTTCAGCTTGGGAATCAATTTGCGCTGTAGGTTCAGGAGTGTTGCTGGCTACGATGTCTAGCAGGGTTTCGGCAGGATCTTCTGCTGGCGGTGGTGTAGCGGCAGCAAGGCGACCCTGGAAAGCGAACCATCCCAAAGCGCCAACAGCAATGAGATTGATGAGTACAAACAAGGAAAGGGTAATTGGTGAAAGGGTGACCCCCCGACGTTTTTTCGATGGAGCACCGTTAACCCGTCTTCTACCGTTCTTTATGGGCTTACCATTCATGGTGGGCATTAAAGCACAAAAGGCCTATTCGAGCATGATTGTGATGTAACTGATTACATTGTGCAAGAAACGTGCGCGGTACGATGCGGTGCAACCCCATCGTTTTGGAGTTTGCACCGCAAACTCTGTCATACCTCTTGAAGAGGAGATTTTAGTAGCGTTAAATTAAATTGAGAATTGTGCCTCAGCGGTGTCTACGGTTTTGCCTGTTTTGTCGAGAATCTCTGTCGCAGATTCATCACCGGGATTATTCTCTTCGTAGGCATCAATTTCACTGTAGAACAGGCGCATTTTGGCAGTGTAGTCGCCACTGGGCTCCGGTTGGCGGATGTGCATGGTGAAATCCATGCTGGGTTCCAGGGCTTCTACGACACTCAATTCTGCGACGGGTTCTCCCCCTGCTTCAAGGATATTGATCTCGATATTGGGTCTTTGTTGGAAGGGTGTAACGGCAAAACTGACTTTGACGCGTTTGCCATCCGGATAAGGCTCCGCTTCCAATGAACGAATGCGCACTTCGTCGGGAGGTACGGGCGCTTCGTCTGAATTTGAAAAGAAGATTTCCATAGGCATATTATAATTCGTGACCTCACTTGATAATCGGCAGAATGAGTGACAAGTTAAAATATTATTAGCAGCCGATTATCTCGTAATTGGCCGAACAAATCAATTCGTCTACTGTGTATCTTTCGGCCAATTACACTAGATTCGTAAGGACATCCATGAGCAAAAAAATGATCGAAACACTGGCAATTCACGCCGGGCAGGAGCCAGACCCCAGCACGGGGGCCATCATGACGCCCATTTACCAGACCAGCACCTATGTGCAGGATGGTGTGGGTGAGACACGCGGTTATGAATACTCGCGCACGGGCAACCCCACACGGACAGCCCTGGAGGGGGCGCTGGCCGGTCTGGAGGGGGGGAAATATGGACTGGCTTTTGCTTCGGGGATGGCATCGACGGATATGATCTTGCGCCTGTTAAATCCGGGCGATCATATCCTGAGTGGCAATGATGTGTATGGCGGTACCTTCCGATTGTTCGACAAGGTGTATCGGCGCTACGGGCTGGAGTTCACTTACGTGGATACCAGCGATCTGGCTCAGGTTAAGCAAAACCTGCGACCTGAAACTAAATTGGTGTGGCTGGAAACGCCGACCAACCCCTTGCTCAATATCACCGATCTGCAAGCTGTGGCAGATATCCTGGCAAGTCACCCTAACAAACCTTTATTAGCTGTAGACAACACCTTTGCCACACCGTATTTGCAGCGCCCGCTTGAACTGGGCGCGGATATCGTGGTGCATTCCACAACAAAGTATTTGGGCGGCCATTCGGATGCGGTGGGTGGTGGCGTTGTACTGAATAGCGATGAGCATTATGAACGCCTGGCTTTCATGCAGAATGCCGTGGGCGCGGTGCCGGGGCCAATGGACTGTTTCCTCGTCTTACGTGGCATCAAGACTTTGCACGTGCGTATGGACCGTCATGCTGAAAATGCCACGGCTGTTACAGACTATTTGTCAGAGCATCCCAAGGTGGGAAGAGTGATCTATCCCTTTGATGATACACATCCGCACCGCGAAGTTGCCAAAAAACAAATGCGCAGTGGGGGCGGGATGGTCTCTTTTGTGATGAAAGGCGGGGTAGAAGCTGCTCGGAAAGTGGCTGAAAATGCGGAGGTGTTTGCGCTGGCCGAATCGTTGGGTGGGGTTGAATCGCTGATCGAGATCCCTGCAGCGATGACGCACATGTCTGTGGCTGAATCAGAATTGGCCGTGGACCCTGGTCTTGTACGCCTGTCTGTAGGTATTGAACACAAGGATGATTTGATCGCGGATATTGAGCAGGCGTTGGATAAGGCCTAAAGCGCTAACTATTCGTCAAACAAGACGGTAGCTTCGGTGTACATTCGGACACTCTTGCTGGCGATCTGTTGATTGATCCAGGCCTGTAGCTCGGCATTCTTCTGTTCAAGTGATTTATCGCAGGACAATTCATCGAGCGGGAAGTTGATGCGTAAGGCACGCGGGGAAACTGAGAAGCGGGTGAGGCCGGTGGGCAATAAGTGGCCCTGACTGGTGAGGTCGATGACTTCATCAATGTGGAAGTGCGGAAAGACGATCAGGGCACAGAGGCCTTTGTAGACATCTTCCAATGCAGTTACTTTCCTGATCCTGGTGCGGTCCAGTTTGGCTGTGAATCTATAAGCATCCACGATCTGGTTGAGAAGGTCGAGGCGTTGTACCAGATCAAGGTCATCGTCGCCACTTGCCAGGTAGGTGTTGCCATCGGGAGTTTGCAGCCAAACTAAAGCCAGCCGATTCCACAGTTTGCGCAGGCCCTCGTCTTCTTCTATTTCGTGCAACTTGATCCCTGAAATGCCATTAACGGCGCTCAAAAAATTCTCAGTTTCCCAACCCCACAAGACATGGTTCCAGGTACGTAATTCAACGGCGTCACTGGAGGGTTCAACTATCTGTGCGATGATGTGAGGGATACCCATTTCCGCAATCGCGGTGGTGCGATTGGCGCCGTCGAGCACCATGTATCGTTCTGTACCGTCTTGCAGCGGGGCAACAATGGGTGGATTGAGCAGCGCGCCGCTTTCACGCAGTTTCCGAATCAATGGCGCGGAGCGTTGGTCGTCATGCCATTCATGTGGGACAAGTGCATTGGAAGGAACTATGCGTAAAACCGGAAATGCTTCTTCTAAGAAAATGGTGCGTACTCCTGGGTAACAGCAAAGCGGCTGGTGGTTTTATTGGTAGATCAGGTCGATAACGTCGATCTTTGAAAGGATGCCCACCAGGCGATCATCATCCTTGACCATGACGACATTGTTTTTGACCAGGGCGGGCATGACATCTTGCAGATGGGTGTTGGAGGGGAAAGACTCATTTACTGGCTGCACAATAGAGGTAATGGTTTCATCATCGCTGTGGTTGTGCTCAACTTCGAGCATGTGAGTCAGCAGGTCAACCTCGCGGACAAGGCCAGCCAAGGAGCCGTCTGTGTTGAGGGCCGGCACCTGTGATATGTTGTGGGCTTTCATTTTGTCCACTACATCTGCCATGGCTTCATCGACAGTAGCAGTGATCAGCTCATGCTGTACCTTGGTGCCAAGCACTTCAGCCAAACTCATCTCCTGCCACTCGGCTTCGAGGTAGCCGTTCTCGCGCATCCATTTGTCATCAAATATCTTGGAAAGATACCGCGAACCTGAATCGGGTAGGAGTACAACGACGAGGCGATCTTCCTCCATGTTTTCTTTTTCCATATAGAGGATGGCGCCATACAAAGCGGAACCACAAGAGCCGCCCGCGAAAATGCCCTCGCGCTGGACTAGCCTGCGTGTCCACAGGAATGATTCCTTATCGGTGACGCGCACGATGTCATCCACGACAGAAAGATCGGTGGTGGAGGGCAGGAAGTCTTCACCAATGCCTTCAACCTTGTAGGTCTCCGCTATCATCTCATCGGTGATGACGCCCTCGTTTTCCCAGATTTCTTTGAGGATCGAGCCCGTGGCGTCCACGCCTACGATACGGATATCTGGATTCTTTTCTTTGAGGTATTTGCCCACGCCGCTGATGGTGCCGCCGGTGCCCATACCGATGACCACGTCGGTGACCTTGCCACCCGTCTGCTCCCAAATCTCGGGGCCGGTGGTTTCATAGTGGCTGCGCGGGTTTTCGGGGTTATGGTACTGGTTTGCTAAGACGGAGTTGGAGGTTTCTGCGACCAGGCGATCAGCCACGTTGTAATAAGAGCGTGGGTCTTCCGGTGCAACGGATGTGGGGGTCATGACCACACGCGCTCCATAAGCCCTCAGCAACTGGATCTTTTCCTGACTCATCTTGTCCGGCATCACGAAGATGGCTTTGTAACCTTTTAGCGCGCATACGATAGCCAGCCCCACGCCAGTATTGCCGGAAGTGGCTTCAACGATTGTCCCGCCGGGTTTAAGCCGACCGCTTTGCTCTGCTTCTTCGATGATGTTGAGGGCAATGCGGTCCTTAACTGACCCACCAGGGTTAAAGTATTCCACTTTGGCATACAGTGGCGCGGGAAGCTCGCGGCCAATGTTGCTCAGGCGGATCAGCGGTGTCTTGCCGATAGCACTAATTACATTGTCGTATACACGCAAAGTCTCGGACTCGGGCAGTCCAGTTATGCCCATAAAATAATCTCCAATTGTTGGGAACTCAGATTCGGGTTAACGTACCACGAATTGCAGGGTGAGTAAAGTTGAATGTCGTCGCATTGGTCTAGACTGCCTGACACAAGGCATTCTGTTAATCATCCAAACTCAGTTTATGTTTATGTTATACCCCGCTACATCTAGCTCATGGACAGGCATTGGCTAGATGTTCATCAAAGGTTATGGCAAAGTTGTGGCGGCCGCTATTGTCGCAGGTGGTGCGAAAGAAGTAATAGGGTGATTGTTCCGGGAAGGCGACAGCCCTGATTGCGCTGACGCTGGGGTTGGAAATGGGACCGGGTGGCAGGCCGCCCGAAACGTAGGTGTTGTAAGGTGAATTAAAAGCCAAGTCGTTGAGGCTGAGAGGATTGGTCCACCAGGTGTTTTGGGCAGTGTTGTAACCAAGGGCATACTGCACGGTGGGGTCCGTTTCCAACCGCATACCAATGGCGATGCGGTTGAGCAATACAGAAGCGATGAGGGGTTGTTCGTCCGGGATGACAGCCTCGCGTTGCACGATGGAAGCGAGGATGACGGCTTCTTCTAATGATAGCCCTTGTTGTTGGAAACCTCCCCGAATTTCATCTGTAACTTGCTCTTCAAAAGTGACTGCGATGGTATTGAGTAATTCAAAAACGGTGGCTTCGCGCGGCACCTGGTAAATAAAAGGCAGCAGATAACCTTCCATTGATTTTGCTTCCCCGGAGAAAGAGAAGCCTGCGGGGCGAGTTTGTACGGCATTCAAGAATTCTTCCGGTGTGATGGACAGGCCGGTTGTTGGCAAACTCTCGGCCACTTCTTCCATGCGCCAGCCGGGCAGGATGGTGACCTGCACATCGGCGGGGGTAGCATCCAATAAGTTCTGGGCGATCTCCACGCTGCTCATGGCGGCGCTCAATTTATAATCTCCCGCTTGTAATTGTGTATCCAGGCCGGTGTAGATCAAATAGTCACGGAATAAGGCAGCATCCTGAATCAGGCCTTGCTCAGAAAGCCGGGAGATCAGGCTCCCCGTCGATTCGCCCAACTCCAGAGTGAATTCCTGTTCCAAAGCTATGGGATCGAGGGGCGCGCGTAAACGGTCCTGGCTCCAGACCAGTTGTGCTGATAGACGGTACAGCTGGGTAATGGAAAGATTTGACGAAGGTGGCCCATAGAGTTCCTGGGCCTGGCGAGGTAGGCGCACGATTGTGTCTCCCACAAGAAAAACTACAATACAGGCCACTAACATAAAGGCGGCCAGCAAAAGTGTGATGAACCAGGAAGAGGGGGCGCGTCTATTCATCGCTGTGGGCATCAAGATAAGATTGAAGGATCAATGCGGCTGCTAATTCATCCTGGTGTCCCCCGCGTTTGCTGCGCGGAGCGCCCAGGTCGATGCGGGCTTGCACGGCAGCTTTGGTGGTGCCGAATTCATCCCACATCTCCACAGGTAGCTCAGTTTGCATACGAATAGCTGCGGCCAAACGGGCGGCACGACGACCTTCAATTGTCGGCTTACCATCCTGGTCCAGGGATTGTCCCATGACGATCTTGACAGCTTCATTCTCTGTGGCAATCTGGGCAATGGTGGCCGCATCAATAGGTCGCGAGCTGTGCTTGAGCACTTCCAAAGGGCTGGCAATAGTGGCAGTGGGGTCGCTCAGGGCGAGGCCAATACGTTTGGCTCCGGGGTCTACGGCAAGAATGCGCATGGAATAAAAGTAATTAGTGAATAGTAAATAGTAATTAGGTATTCGTTATTAGTTATTCGGAAGTCTTTTATCGAGTGCGAATTCTAACCCAGGATTGGAGAAATGAATTCTAAATCTGTAAGGATCTGGTTTTTTGATGATATCCACCCCTGTTTAATTTACCACTTACCAATCCCTAATTACTAATCACCATTATTCGAAACGGCACAAGCGGAAGCCACGGCCACCAGGATGGCTGCATATTGATGGTAGGGGGCGCGTCCAGGGTCAAGCTATTTTGTAGATTGGTGGCGACTTGTTGGGGAGAGGAGCCGCGAACTATTGCGATGACTGCGTTTGAGTCAAGGCTGGCTTGGGTGGCGCGTTCTGCCCTTATCTGCCAATTAAAGTGTCTATCATCATTCATTCCCGGATCGCTGACTTGCTCGATTACTAAACTGTCCCCCGCAGCTTCTGAACCCTCTGGCAGACTGGCATCCAGGACAGCCTGAGCCAAGGCGCTCAAATCAACCCAGCGTACAACCTGTAATGTGATGGAGGAGCGAAGACTGAGATCCAGTTCCGTGGCAGGTTGTACGTCCAGCGGATCAAAAACTTCTTCCAGGATTTCGATATTGTCTTCCTGGACCGGCAGAATGATGTCCTGCTCATTCAGATCTGTGCGTGTTTCCTGGATAGCCTGCTCTATGAGAGCTTCCATCAATGTGCTGCGCAAGGCTGTGTAGTCCTGAGTGGAGGGGGCCGGGCTGGTCTGGTCGTTGCCGCCAGTGGTTGCAGCAGGATTGGCGACGGAGAGTTCTAAGCCTAAAGCCCCATCAATGCTGATGAGTGAATTGGCAGGTAAGTTACCGGTCAGGCCCGGATTGACAGCCTCAACTGCCACGGCCACACTTGCTCCTGCTTCAGCGCCGAGTTCCCCAGTTTCTACTACCGAAAATCGAATAGGCTCATTACCCAATGTGCGCACCACGGTTCCGATGGGGACATTGACTGTCCGGTCGGTGATGTTGGTGAATACGACCTCGCCGGTAGCTCGACTTTGCGGGATACCGATCTCCCCGCCGCTAGGGCGTGAAAGTGTGTCCTCGACGATCACAGTGATCTCTTGAACCGGTAAGGCGCCGGACAGATTGAAGTTGCTGACCTGTGGGTTGGCGACCACATCGAGGGTGATGCTCTGGGTTTCTCCGGAGGGTTGCAACTGGATGTGAGCAGAAGGTAACAGGACGCCCAGAACTGCAATAAAGGCAAGGACACCGAGGGCCAGAGCAAAGTAGCGTTGCCAGGTTTTCGTTTTCTGACCAGCCGTCCTGATGCCTTTTAGGTCATTTTGAAACGCACGCACGCGTTCCAGGTCTGGCACTGGTTTCTCTTCGGCTAGTGGAGGAGCCTGCCCCTGCCAGGGCGCTTTTTGGGCGCGGCGCAGTGAGCGAAAGACCGGGATGTCAATTTCATTGGCAAAATAGCGCACATCGGGATCGCGCGTGACCAGGAAAAGCTCTGCGCCCTGGGCCTGGCTGTGGCGTTGCAACAGAAGCACATCCAGCTTACGAGAGAACATGGGTTTGCTGCCAGGCCACACCAGCAGGATGCGGCCACCACCAGCACGGCGCATTTGGTCTTGCACAGAGGCCATGTCATCTTCGGGCTGGAGGTGGATGATGTGGGTTTTCACGAAAAACAGTTATTGGTTATCAGGTATCAGCAATTAGTAACTTAACTATAGAGGCACGAAGGATTCCATGCAACCTTCGTGCCTCGGTGGTTTCGTTGGTTTTCAACGTGATTATTTTAGATGCTCTTCTACCCAATCTTCAACGGCCCCTAAAGCTTCATCCAGCTTGGAGGCATCCTTACCACCGGCCTGGGCCATATCGGGGCGACCACCGCCGCCGCCGCCCAGAGGCTGGGCTACGACCTTAATCAGCTCTCCGGCGTGCAGGCCGCGTTCGATCAGGTCCTTGGTGACCGTAGCGATCAACAAGGGGCGGTTATCTTCCACGCCTGCCAATACAGCCACGCCGCTGCCATGTTTCTGGCGGAATTTGTCGGCCATCTGGCGCAGGGTGTCCATATTGGCATTAGGCAATGTAGCGGTCAATACAGGCACGTCTTTTACGGTAGGAGGATTATCTATCTGGCCATCAAAGGCCTCAGCAGCACTATCGCGGCGCAGGGCGGACAGTTGTTTGTCTCTATCGGCAAGCTCCTTGTTGAGGGCTTGAGTGCGTTCCACGATGTCGCTGGGAATGGTCTTCAGCATGGCCGCAACTTCATTGGTGGCCTTGAAACGCTCCTGGATTAACTTATAAGCTTCGCGTCCCGTAATGGCCTCGATACGGCGGATGCCCGCGGCGGCGCTGCCTTCACTGGTGATGAGGAAAACGCCGATGTCACTGGTCTCGCGCACGTGGGTGCCACCACAGAGCTCGTATGAAAATGTCTCTGGTTCACCGATCTGGATGGTGCGCACGATGTCGGCGTACTTCTCGCCAAACAGGGCTATAGCGCCCTCGGCTTTGGCTTCTTCAAGAGGTTTGAACTCGATGTGCAATTCATAATTATCGAGGATGTTGCGGTTGACACCTGCCTCGATCTCTTCCAGTTCAGCCTGTGATACGCCTTCGCCATGCGTGAAGTCGAAACGTAAACGGTCAGGCGCTACGAGTGAGCCAGCCTGGCGGGCATGGTCACCTAGAACGCGATGCAGTTCGGCGTGCAACAAATGGGTGGCGGTGTGGTTACGTATGATGTCCTGGCGGCGCTGCCTGTCGACGGCGGCCAGCGCAGTATCGCCAACTTTGGGTTCACCTTTGATGACTTCACCGCGGTGCACGATCACACCTGCGGCGGGTTGGAAAGTGTCGTCGATGCGAATTTCCCAGCGCGGTTCTTTGATCGAAACGATGGTGCCTGTGTCGGCGATCTGCCCACCGGAAGCCACGTAAAAGCAGGTGGTAGGTAAGAGGACATCGACGCTGTCGCCGCTTTTGACATTTTCCACAGCTTCACCATCGCTGAATAGCCCAAGGACATCGCCTTCAACTTCCAGAGCTTCGTAGGGATTGTAGGTCACACCATCGTCATCTAATTTGCTGTCACCCTGCAATGCTTTTAAGGTGTCTGTGTACAGTTTGACGTCTTCCCCGCCTAAAGCGCCCATGGCCTGGCCTGCGCCGGAGGCGATGCGGTGCTGCTCCATGGCTTCACGGAAGCCTTTTTCATCAACGGAGTAGCCTCGCTCTTGAGCAATGTCGCGTGTGATCTCCATGGGGAGGCCGTGCGTGGCGTAGAGGTCAAAGGCTTTGGCACCATCCAATGTTTTGCCGCCAGCTTTATCGGTTTCTGTGAAAAGGTTCTCGAGCTGGGCCAGGCCACCCTCGATTGTTTCCTGAAAGCGTTGCTCTTCTTTGGTCAGGTTGTCGAGGATGGTCTGCTGGTTCTTGACCAACTCGGGATAAGCCTCGCCATAATCTTCCACGATGGCCTGGGCCACATTTGCAAGAAATGGTTTGTCAAGGCCAATCTTGCCCCCAAAACGGGCAGCGCGGCGGATGATCATGCGTGTAACGTAATTGCGATTGAGGTTGCCAGGCACAACGCCATCCGCAATTAAGAAGGTGGCGGCGCGGGCATGGTCGGCGATCACGCGGTAGGGCGTGAAGTTCTCTTTGACCTCAGCATTGCTGTGTCCGGTCAGGTTTTGTATGGCAGAAATGACAGGAGTGAACAGGTCGGTGCGGTAATTTGAGTCCACCTCTTGTAGCACGGAAACGATGCGCTCCAGTCCCAGCCCGGTATCTACGTGTTTGGCAGGCAGGGGGTCAAGGTGTTTGGGACCTGTACGGTTGTATTGGATGAAGACCAGGTTCCACAATTCGATGAAGCGTGGCCCGTCCAGATCAACCTGCCCATCTTCCGTATAAGTGAGCTCGCCGTAATCAGGGCCTTTGTCGAAGTGGATTTCGCTGTTGGGGCCGCAAGGGCCAGTGTCGGCCATCTCCCAGAAGTTGTCTTTGCGTCCCAGAAAGATGATGTGTTCATGGTCCAGCCCAGGTTGGGCTTTCCAGGCTTCTACAGCTTCATCGTCAGTGGGGATTTCTCCAAGCTCGTCTTTAAATACAGAGACCCATAAACGTTCTTTTGGCAGGCCCCAGACTTCGGTCAGCAGTTCCCAGCCCCATTCTATGGCTTCTTGTTTGTAGTAGTCACCAAAAGACCAGTTGCCGAGCATCTCAAAGAAGGTGTGATGGGTATCGTCAAAGCCTACGTCTTCAAGGTCATTGTGCTTACCGGCAACGCGCATGCATTTTTGGGAGTTAGCGGCGCGCGCATAGGGGCGCTTGTCCGTTCCCAGGAAAACGTCCTTGAATTGCACCATGCCGGAATTGGTGAATAGCAGGGTAGCATCACCGCCAGGCACAAGGGATGATGAGGGCACGTGGGTGTGCTCGTATTTATCTACAAAGAAATCAATAAATTGCTGTCGGATCTGATTGGCAGTCAAAGTTTTCATGCAGGCTCCTATGAAATGCGCGAGTGCAGGATTTTGGAATTATAACAATGATGGGATAACGAGGTTTGAATTGTGTGTATGGAAGTTGCGTAATCAGGCCAGCATTACGCCTTCAAGCTTGAGCAGCTTGATCTTGCGGGGGTCGCCCAGTTTGCCGCCATAACCGCCGAGTGTGCCATCAGATGAGATGACGCGATGGCAGGGGATCAGGATAGGGATAGGGTTGCGACGGAGGGCCTGACCGACAGCGCGTACTGCTTTAGGGTTGCCGATGATCTTGGCAATCTCGGCATAGGTGCGCACCTGACCACGCGGCACGTCCAGGGCAGCTTGTAAAACAGTACGTTGGAATTCTGTCAGGCGACTCATGTCGGGGTCAAGATTCAACTCTTCGCTTTTGCCGTCTAAATAAGCCTGTACTTCTTGCAAGGCCTCGGCAGTTTCTTTCTCTGAGCGGCGGAAACGCACCTGCCCACCTTTGCCCAGGAACTTGAGGAAGTCGTCTTCGCTCATGTCGTATTCGATGCCGATGACCTCGCCAGTTTGTTTAACGCCCACCCATACGTTGCCTATAGGCGTGTTCTCTAGAAGCTCGTAATAAACCAGTGGGGGCAATACATTTTCCAGGGCTTTATCCAGTCCAGCTTGCGCTTTCTGGATGATGGCTTCATCCGGTTCTTCGGCGTAGAGGGCATCCAGGGCATCCGTGAGTTGTTGAGTCTCTGGCAAGGCTTCATCGTCACCCAGCCAACTGGCAAATTGCAGTTCGATATCATTCATGGGGTCACCTGTACTTGTGCTGCAAATTGTTTACGTAGTTTCTTTAACGCCTGATACACGTTGGCGCGGGCGCTTTCCTCGCTCGTTTTGAGCGCCGTGGCGATCTCGGGATAACTCAGTTCCTGGTATTTGCGCATCATCAGGGCGGCTTGCTGCTTTTCCGGTAATAGCTGTACAGCTGCACTCACTTCCTCAAGCTGTTGGGCCGTGTCCAAGTTTATATCCAGGTTGGGATTTTGTCCTAGCAATTGCGGGTCGAGATCTGAGGTGCGGGAAGTGGTGCGACTGCGCTTTTTGAGATGTGTGCGGGCCACATTCGTTGCGATCTTATACAACCAGGCACGCGTATTGGCCTTTTCATCCAGGCGTTTATAGGCTTTGTAGGCGCGCAGGAAAGTATCTTGTAAACAGTCCTCTGCATCCTGTGTGTCACCAAGCATGCGCCAGAGATAAACGTAGATCTCATGGCTGTGTTGTTCGGCCAGCGTTTCAAAATCAGGCTTCATTACATCTACTCATCGTCTCACCCATATAACTATCTTACAGCATGATTTGTGAAATCGGAAATTCGAGAATCGAGATTAGAGATTGGAAAATGTCTTAAACCGAATCTCGATTCTCGATTTCTTCTACGCTATAATGCCCGCTTATGTCCCGTCGATACCTTTACTTCGCAGTATTTTCCTCCGGCCTGACAACTCTGGCAGTTGAACTGACCACTTCCCGTTTGTTGGGCAGTGTTTTTGGCACGGCCAACCTGGTGTGGGCCAGCATTATTGGTTTGATGCTGATCTACCTGACATTGGGTTATTTCATTGGCGGGCGTTGGGCAGACCGTTCCCCGCATTATGAGACCTTCTATCGCATCATGTTGTGGGGGGCTTTTACGGCGGGCTTAGTGCCATTAGTGGCCCGGCCAGTGTTACGCTCTGCTGCCAATGCCTTTGACCAATTACAGATCGGTGTGTTGGGTGGTGCTTTTATCTCGGTGCTGTTCTTATTTATAGTGCCTATCACACTCTTAGGAACGATCTCGCCCTTTGCTATTCGTCTGGCGATTGAAAGCACTGAGGATGCAGGCAAACTGTCCGGGCGTATCTATGCAGTCTCTACTCTGGGTTCGTTCATTGGCACTTTTCTCCCTGTACTTATCTTGATCCCATTGATCGGTACAACCTATTCGTTCCTGGTCTTTAGCGGCTATTTATTGATCGTGGCCCTGATCGGTTATGGCTTGAGTATCTCCTGGCGACGGGCGGCTGTTTGGCTATGGATGCCTATAGTATTGCTGATATTTGGAATGTTGTGGGGCGGCGGGGCCTTCAAGAATAGTGAGGGGCAGGTATACGAAACTGAGTCGGCTTACAACTACATCCAAGTATTGCAGTTTGATGAGTTCACTTTCCTGCGGCTCAACGATGGTCAGGGCATCCACTCCATGTACCATCCAGACCAACTCATTTACGACGGTCCCTGGATGCAGTATCTGGCGGCCCCCTATTTCAATCCGGCGCCATACGATCCCAGCCAGGTAGAAAGTATCGCTATTGTAGGATTGGCAGCAGGTACAACGGCGCGTCAGGCTACTGCCGCGTATGGACCTATTCCCATCGATGGTTATGAGATCGACCCCGTGATTCTGGACGTGGGGCGCGAGTATTTTGACATGAACATGCCCAACCTGAACGCGGAGGCCGTGGACGGGCGCTGGGGTTTGGAACATAGCGAGCGCCAATACACGATAATTGGTATTGACGCCTATCGCCCCCCATACATCCCCTGGCATTTGACCACCCAGGAATTCTTCCAGATCACCTATGACCGTCTCACTGACGATGGCGTGCTGGTGATCAATGTTGGCAACCCCAATGACCCCAGCCTGCTGAATGTCCTGGTGAGCACTTTAGATACTATCTATCCCAGCATCTACGTGATGGATATCCCCGGTAGCTTAAACTCGATGGTGTATGCGACAAAGCAGCCTACTCAATTCGAGAACATTCAGGAGAATTACACTTACTTGAGCAATCTAGACGACGTTCACTCCCTGATAACAACCTCGGTGGGCCGCATTATCGTCAACCGTGCTGAAACACCACAAGGCGATCTGGTGCTCACCGATGACCGTGCCCCGGTGGAGTGGATAGTGAACAACATGGTCATCCGTTTTGTGACCGGAAACGGGATCGAGGACTTGCAATGAGATCATTTAATCCAAATATTGAAACCCTCTTGCACTGGCTTATGCCTGTTGTTGTTTTGTTGGCCATTATCCTGACGGCTGTACGTTTATTGCTCACACCAGCCTTTGTCAATATAGAGTATCGCACGCCGAATTTCCCGCCTGACCCTTACGGCTTCACAATGGAAGAGCGTCTTAAGTGGTCCCAGATCGCCCTGAACTACCTGCTCAATGATGAGGACATTTCCTTCCTTGGAGACCTGACCTTCGAAGATGGTTCGCCCCTGTATAACGAGCGTGAACTGCGCCATATGGTCGATGTCAAGGACCTGACCCAGATATTCTTATGGATCTGGCGTGGCTTGTTACTTATGCTGGTTTTACTAACTTTGTGGGTCTGGCGTGTGGATTGGCAACCAGCCTATATGCGGATGCTGCATAATGGTGGCCGCCTGACGGTCATTCTTATCGCCGTTTTACTAGTAGGGATTGCCTTGAGTTTTAATGCCGTCTTTACTGGCTTTCACCGTATTTTCTTTGAAGGGGATACCTGGTTGTTCCTCTTCTCGGACACGCTCATCCGTCTGTTCCCAATCCGCTTTTGGCGGGACGCATTCATTGTTATCGGTGTTTTTGCTTTAGGGAGTGGGGGATTGTTATGGTGGCTGTTCGGTAAACGTCTAGCAAAATAGAAAAAAGCGCCGCAATTACGGCGCTTTTTAGTTTAGTCTTCCATCTCGTCGGGCAATTCTAACGGCCCCGTACGGTCTAATGCTTTCGACAGGATGCGGGGGGCATCCTGTACGAACTTCATTTCGACGTCTGCAATTGCCACGGTATCCCCGGAATATAGAACGCTCTTGTTCACCGGTTGGCCGTTCACGTATGTGCCACCGGTTGAATTCAAGTCCAGGATAACGTATTGTCCATTGACGATACGCACCTGGGCGTGCAGGCGCGAAACACTGGAACTGTCGATCACTATGTGATTGTCCAGTTTGCGCCCGATCTTAATGTTGTCGTGGTTGAGGGGATAGACCTGGCTGTTCAGGATCAAGAAGGCCGAAGCCGGCGCGGTTCTTACATCCTGGGCTGCATGAGACATTTCCATATGTGTCATTATAAGCCTGCTTTGTGTGTAGCTACTTAACAACGCTGTTAGGACTGCGGTACTAGTCTATCCGATTTCTTTGTTTTTGTCGTTGCAAGAATATGACAATGCGGTTACTTCCTGTACGCAACGATCAAGCCATCGCGGATGGGTATCACCGAACTGATCCAGTCTTCGCTCGTTGAAATGCGGTGGGTGAATTCACGGATGGCTTCTGTGGAAGCTTCTTTGTCATTTTCGTCAAAGATGCGCGCATGCCAGAGCATATTGTCGATGATGAGCACACCGCCGGGACGCAATTTGGTTTCGATCACATCCAGTGATTCAGGATAGGCTTCCTTGTCGATGTCATTGAAGATGATATCAAAAGGGCCTTCCGTTTCTCTCAAGGCCTGGATGGCTTCGCCAACGGTGTAGTGGATCTCTGCGCCGTAAGCTAACTTTCCTAAATGCCCACGCGCCTTTTGGGACAATTCCTCATCCCAGACGACATGATGCACTTCACCGCCGCCATTCTCTTCAATGGCTTTAGCAAACCAGGCCGTGGAGTAGCCGTAGCCTGAACCCATTTCAAAGACCTTTTTTGCGCCTATCGTGCGGGCGATTTGGTAACAAAGATAGCCAGAGGCCGGACCGATGATCGGGAAACGATGTTCCTTTGCATAGGTCTCCATAGCCTGCAATTCTTGTGGGCGTTCGGGAACCAGGCTATCTAAATAGCCGCGTAATTGAGAGTGGTAGAGTTCGTCCATAATTTAGAATGCAAAATACTCGCTGAGAGACATTCCCAGGATAGCAATAACCATGAGCACAGAACTGATGGTGCCGCCTTTGCCAATACCTTCTTGTAGAGTCTGTATTTCCTGAATTTGCTCAGGGGTTGGCGGGCCGCCCGACGCTTCCATTTCGATCACTATTGCCTTGATGCGGTCTGACTTGCGTCCTAAAGAAATTGCACCGTGGAAGAAAGCCAGCAGCCCCGCGATAGCCCCAATGGTGAGGGCAATTTGGGAGCCAGAATTCAACGCCAAAGTAAATCCAAACAACCTCCAGTAAAGGATGAGACCCGACAAAGTAGCGAGAATTGCGGCAGCTGTAATATAGGGACTATAGCGACTCTTAGCATACAGGTGGTTCATAAATTTACCTGCATCTTCCTTCAAAGCTTGCGCTGTAGGTCCAATGGCCGCGGCCATCAAGAGGCCAGCCCCGGCCCAATAAATGCCTGTAAATATGTGAATGACGCGCATGGAAACGATCAGTATGTCCACGTTCCTCCTCCTTCTATTGTTGAAAACTTTTTAGCTATTACACTTTTGGTGGCATATGTGGTGCTTGCCAGTTGGGTGACTTATGCACATGCACCACCTGCCATTTATCATTGATCTTGACGATCACGCGACTCTCGTTGTGCGACACTACCTTGACGCCCTCGTCCGTCCCGGTGCTGGCCAGCAAAGTGTAGCTGGCGATTGCCGTATCGCCATAACGCTGAATGTGCAGGTTGGAGAGATCGAAACGGGTTTTGGGCTTCTCGCCATATGTCCCGGACACTTCTGAGCCGAAGACCTGGCCGCGCTCGTCGTTCTCCTGCATCATGAAATCGTGGAAGGGCAGACCATCGATGCGGTTGGGGGTAATCCACCACTCGTACAGGGTCAGGTCCGAGCTTGTGCTGCGGTGGTAGGCCTTGACGTCATTCTTGCGAATGGTCTTGAGGTGCTTCATCAAAAAGTCGTGGATCTCTTTATCGTAGCTCATGCTTATGCTCCAAACTTCTTCAGGCGTCCGGCATGGGCCAGGGCCAGTGGCATGGCGTCCGTGGCGGGGCGGGTGCCCAGGCCGCCTAAAGCGCAGGCGCGTTCGCCGAAACTGCTTTGCTGGTCGGGTAATCCCAGGTCCTTGGACCACATCAGGAAGGGCACTGGATGCCAGGAGTGGGACTTCATGCGGGCGGGGGTGGAGTGGTCCCCGGTGATCATTACCACATCGGGGTCAAGGGCAAGCAGGTTAGGTAAAGCCTTGTCAACACTTTCGATGATCTCTACTTTGCCATCGAAGTTGCCATCCTCACCCATGCTGTCGGTCTTTTTGATGTGGATAAAAACGAAGTCGTAGTCGTTCCAGATGTCTTTGGTTGCGGCAAACTCGTCGGCGGGCTTTTCACCCTCGAACTGGATCACGTCCATGCCCACCAGTTTGGAGACACCACGGTACATGGGGTAGACGGCCACACAGGCTGCTTTAAGGCCGTATATATCCTGATATTGGGGTAAACCGGGGTCGGTGCCGAAGCCGCGCAGGGTTGCTCCATTGGCCTTTTCTTCATCCATAAGGGCTTCCTGGGCTTTTTTAACCCATTGCTGGAACAGGCCCGCTGCATTTTGGGAGGCATCATCTGTAGCAGTAACGGCCAAGGGCGGCACTCCAGTGCGCTGTGGGTCAGTGTCCTCGATCTCTGCTCCCAAGCCCGCACCGCGCATCACGATCGCAAAACGGTATTCTTTTAGTTGCTTGACTTCAATATTGACACCATCAATAGAGATTTGTTTGAGTTTTTCAATAGCAGGCTTGGCCTCTTCACCGGAGATACGTCCGGCGCGCCGGTCGGTGATATTGCCCTCTGCGTCCAATGTGCAGAAGTTGCCGCGGGCGGCCACGTCGCCGGGGTTGACTACCAGTCCTGCACCGGTGGCTTCCAGCGCGCCGCGCCCCAC
>JABFGG010000018.1 GCA_013112575.1 Chloroflexota bacterium
CATGGGGCCGCCGGCCTGCCGCGAAACGGCCACCAGGCCGGGGCCGATCGCCAGGCCAAAGGCCAGCACTAAAGCAGCCTTGCGCCCTACGCTCTCACGGTACAAGAAAGGTAAGGCAACCAGGGCAGTCCCTGCCAAAGCGGGCAGTAAACGCGCCAGGAATTCACTGCTGGTGAATATAGAAAACAAAAATGAAGTGAGGATAATGTAAGCCGGTTGTGGGCCAATTGTGCTGGCCGTACCTTCCGCTACTTCATGCGCCTGCAAGGCCCATAAAGCTTCAGACTCGGCCAGTGGAATATCCCCTAAATTCAATAAACGCAGGAACAATGCCAGGCCAATGGCCACCAGATGTAAACCCGCTTCATAAGTCAATGATGTCTTTTTCATGGATAAGGCTATTATAAAGGATTGAGAAGAAGGAGATTGGTAAGTGATGGATAGTAATTCGTGATCGGTAACTGGGGAATTAGGAATTCGAAAATCGAGATGGCAAGTTTCTTTCAAATTTCCTATCATCGCCGCCAACCAATTACAAATTACTGTTTACGAATTACCGGTCATTCGTTCACTAAGAATTCATAGATCGTCACCTGATCCTGCTGGAAAACAGGTGTGAGGTTCTGCTGGAATTTGGCTTCATGCACTGCGTAGGTGCTGCGTTCCAATGGCCCCAGGTACACATAGCGGATATCGTATTGAATGAGGATCCGCAAAGCCTCATCCCAATTGGGAGTGCTATATAAAAGTTGGACGTCACTGCGTCGTGTATTGACGATGCCACCATCGCGGCCCCATTGGATCTGGTGAAAATCCCAGCCCAACAAAGTGGGGTTACCACTATGCGTGGCAATGCGCCCATGACTGCTATAGCTGCCCCCCACCGATTCAACCACTACACCGCGAGGCGCATCCCGTAACCAGACTGCGGCATCTAAATCCGTCAAAGAAATATAAGCTCCTTGCTGAGTGCCATCCAGTACATATGTATATTCTTGGCCGAGATGCAAGCCGTTGGTCTTGGTATTCAAACTGACCACCGGATACACCAGCCCGATAGCTAATACTGCCACTAGTCCCACACGATAAACCCAGACCAAGACGCCGCGCAGGCTTTGCAACAAGATAGCTGTACCGAAAGCCGCCATAGTGCCAAATACCAGCCAGGCCTGGATGTAGAACTTAAAGACAGTGTTCATGCGCGTCCCGAAAAAGTCGCGTAAATACAGGAATTCCGGCCCGGTCACCAACAAAGCGCCAAACAGCATCAGCAGCAAACTAAAGGAAATGGCAGGATTCCCTTGATCACTCTGGGGGCTTTCGCTCTCTTTGCTGCGCGGCCATAAAAGCCCCACGATCAAGCCCAGCACCAGCATCAACGTCAGCCAGCCGCTTGCCGCAGAAAAACGACGGCGCACGGACTCGACCAGCAGTGCATTTACATCCGGCGCACCAATGGCAGCCAACAGCGTTTGTGAGATACCCTGCAATTCGGGATTGACGTTCTCTAACAAAGGCAAGGCCACTGCAATGAACAGAGTCAACAAGAGAGAAAGCAGCCACAGGCCCAAGACAATGCCCACGCCCACCAACAGGCCGCGCCGCAAACGTCCTTGTGCATTATCTTTTCGCCATAGATAGGCTAAAAAAGCAAGTAAGGGCAGCCACAAGGGACCCCAAAAGACCCACAGATGTACGCCGCGTGAAGGACTGGTCAGGTTGGGCAGAATACCGCCAGCCTGGGAAGAGAAACCAATGTAGTAAGGCAAATATATCAGCACCCCAGTGACGCCCAGCAGCAGCCCCAACACAATGAAATCCTGCAAACGATCCCATGACCAGCCTTTAGTCTGCGCCTCGCGCAGCACGTAGGCTGCAGCGAATAAGGCCACCGCGGTTGGAAAGTCCCAGATATTGAGGAAGGCCAACCCACCAAAAACCCAGGCCGCCAGCACAAAGGCCACCGGCTTGAGATTAAAGTTGTAACGCCAGACATGCAGCGATCCTTCCGCCCCTCCCAGAAAGAGATTGAGCGCCAGGATCATACCCACAAATGCAAAAGGCATCGCCAGTACATGCGGGTGTAAATCGGCCAGCAAAAAGGAGAAGAAGGGGAACTCGTCGATCAGTTCCGTTTCCACGCCCGCAAAAGTGTAATCAGTAATTACACGCGAAGCGCGCCACCAGTTAAAGCTCGACGCCCAGGTATCCAGTGGCACACCGCGCGGCGGGTCGCGCAGGTCTTCGATGTCTAACCACGTCCAGAAAGGGGAAACCTGCTGGCCAGCCGCATCCGTAGACCATAGAAATTCGCGCCCGTGCAGCAGCGCCATAAATCCCTGAGCATTGCTAACAAATAATACAAACAGTGGCGCAAGCAGCGCAAACCAGATATTGGCACCACGCGCTTTGGGGCTGCGTACCGCCAACAAATCGTAGACCAGTCCATACGCGCCGATGGCGATCAAGGCAAACACCAGGGACACACCTAGATTAAAGGCAACGCCTATAGGGGTAGCCGTCAGGTTCGCCAGGATGCCGATCAGTACGTAGCCATAGTAATAATAAGAAATCGCAAAACCAGATAACCAGGGGTCGAAGGGCGGCATGGTCGATGAGTTCATCACCGCATTAATGAAGGCCAGTTCCATGGGTTTTTCAGTGCCCACGATCTCGGGGTTAGCCGAGCGCACGAACACCCAGGCAGCGAAGGCCAACAGGAACAGTACCTCAACGGCAATCACGTAGCTCCGGTTGGCACGTAGCCAATTACGTATTTGTTTAACTCCTTCTGCGCGTGCGGCCCAAACACCCAGTCCCAGCAAGATCAAAAAAGCGAACAACAAGCCCCCGGCATCATTCCTCAACATACCAAAATAACTTAACAGCCAGAAACTGAAGCCCCACACCAGTAGGCCCAAGGCCCGGCTAAAAGCATAGCCGCGCCCCGGCAGTGCAGGCAGCATGCGGTAAGCCAGTGGAAAGGCCAGCAAACCAAACAGAGTAATAACGAGATACCAGAGAAAGGGATATAGAAGCATGATGGTTGATTATAGATAAAAACTAAATGGATGTATGTAGTTTGGAGACTTGAGATTGGAGAATTGGGGCTCTACGGTTGAAACAGTCTCGAATCTCCACTCTCTAATCTCGACGAACTAATTATTTGCTGTCTCAAGGTCAACCGTTTCGCCATCGATGACCTCATAGATCACCGTATCTACACCGCGGTAGACCTCGGTCCACAGCACGCCATCCAGTTGCTCAAATTTATCCAGGCCAGGGCCGGGATAATAGGCTTGTTCAAGTTGGCCCACGATGACGTAGCTGACGTCATAAGTATCGAGGAACTTTTGGGCCCGCAGGTTGTCCGAGGTGATGTAGAACTCTTCGATCGCCCCGGCGCGCTGCCACACTTCAGCATCAGCCACAATGCCGCGTTGTTGGCGCTGGTGCCAGTTCCAACCCAGTACGGCAGGCAGGCCGGTATTGATGGTAAAGCGTGAGCCCCAGCGATACTCACCAGTGTGCGCTTCCACGATCACCGGTGAACCCTGCACGTTCTCCTGCATCCAGCGGATGGCCTCGTAATCGTTGTTCAGGTCCATGTCCACGCCCTGGTCGCCATAATTAGCATATTGCATATAGGCCAGTCCGTCTAATGTGAAAGGGGCATCAGGAGACATGCGATCCACTATTTTGCCGCGCGTGGCCAACATCGGATACAAGCCTGCTCCCGCAGCAAACAACACTACAGCAACCACCCAGATTGCCTGCCACGAAGGCCGCCACAGACGTAATTCGGACACCGTCCAGGCAAGGGCCGCTGCAGCACTAAATGCGAATAAGACCCACACCTGCACGTAGAACTTGAAGACCGTATTCATGCGGCCAATGTCGCCTTCAATGCGAATGACCTCCACCATCAGGGTGATGAACAGGCCCGTGCCGATCATGAAAAGCACCAGCCGTTTGGCATCTGGCATGTTGGGGCGCAATAACAAAATACCGGCCCAGGCCATCAGGGGTGTCACCAGCCAGGCAATGCTCACATCTCGCCAAACCATCAGTGTCACCACCCAGGCGATTAGCAATAGGAAAGCCAGCACAATCCAGTTGAGGTAGGGTTTTAATTTGCGTAGATGTGAGGCAGGCGTAACGGCCATCCATTGGCGCGTCTCCCACACCAGCCAGGCCACGATCAGGAATAGCACCACGCTCCAGTGAGTCAGGTAAGCGGATACCGGTGTGTGCGTGCCTTCCCATAATTCCGGACGGGTGTAAGCCTGCAGGTACCAATCGGCGTATGGCTGGTAAAGCGCAAAAGACAAACCTATCAGGACTGCGATGAAAAGCAGCACCCAAATGCTACGTTCCACAAATTTCAAACCGCCATTGTCAGCATCAATATCCAGTGGAGTCGCCAGTTTCTCACGCAGAGCAGACCAGCCGGGGAAATAACGCCAGGCAGCATAAGCCAGGGCCACCACAGCCAGTGACAGGTATGTGGGGAAATCCCAGGTGTTGGTAGGTCGCAACACACCGATCGCCAATGCACCAAAGACCAGGCTCCAGCCAATCATGAGCACGCTGCGCTGGCCCTCCCAGGCCCGGCTGAACACCACAGATAGTACCCAGCCAAGGATCAACAAGGTCAGCGGCAAGGCGATCAGATGGGCATGCAGGTCAGCATAAATGAAAGAGAACCAGGGAAATTCGGTAATGGGCATAACGTCACCTGGCGCAGGGATGATGCGTGTGGGGTTCCAATACCAATCACCCGCCCCATAAGGCAGGCTGAACGGGCCAGTTGCAAAGCCGCGTATGGCCCACCATAATTTCAGGAATGGATTCGCCTCTGGCACAAAAGCCCCCATTGCACCATTACGCGCATAGCCCTGGTAGATCATCTGGATACTGCCCAGGTTGCCATACACCGCCGTGAGTAAAGCCGCCGCACCCCCTACAAACCAGGGAGAGATACCCCCTTGTTGACTTTCTACGCCATTCTCATCAACCACCACCGGGCGACGATACTGTATCACGTTCCAGGCAATGGAAAAAGCACCCATGGCGGTCAGGCTGATCAGGGTCGGCAGGATCAGATTGTAAGCAAAGGCCGGCACGATGCCGAGCAGCTTGACCAGCGTGCCCACGTACACAAAACCGTAATAATAGTAATTGATATAACCGCCGGAGAACCAGGGGTCATAGGGTGGGAAGGAAGAACTGCGCAATACGGCGTTGAAATAAGAGAAGTCCATGGGCTTCTCGCCGCCCTTGGCAGGATGCCAAAGGTCGGGGTTGCCCGCCCGGATGAACAAGGCCACCAGGAAGGTCGCCAGGAACAAGCCTTCCACGATCAGATAGTAGCGCGAGTTGCTGTTCCACTCGGCCAGCAAGGCTTCACGCTGGCGATAGCCCACCCAGATACCAGCAATGGCCAGGATCAGGAAAGCGCCCAGAATCACCCAGCGGCTATACCCGATACCCACGGAGCCAGCTTGCCAGCTCAGGTAAGACAACAATAACAAGCCGGCGATACGGGCCAGCGGATAGCCTTTATCGTTCAGGCCGGGTAGCGCCACCCGCACTAGCGGATAAGCCAGCAGGCCTAACACAGTGATACTCACATACCACAGGGCTACACCCAAGGGTTGGAAACGGTTGAAGATCGAATTCGTATTGAATAGCTCAGACCAAGTACCGCCGCTGCGTTGTTGTTCCAATTGATCCGCCGGGAGGAGGAGATCTTGCTCCACATCCGTGGGCACACGACCGGAAGCTTGTTTGGGGGTCAGGTGTATTACATTGCTAAGGTCCACTGCCCGCAAGATGCCGCTGACATGCTCCGGGCTGTATTCATCGGTCTTCTGGAAAATGAAGACCTTGGGATGATCGTAAACTGTGAAGGCTTCTTCTGCGAACTGGTCGTTGATCGAAATGGGTCCTATCGAGGGCCGCTCCTCAAAGATCTGCACCAACTCAAAGCCCAGGTTGCCCTCAAAGGTATCCAACTGCGCCACCGTATAACACCACTCGATGGTGCGTTCTTCCGGGCAGCCGAGAAGATTGCGGTAATAGGTTGAGGTCAGCGGCCAACGTTCTGGGATGCGCGTGACCGTACCCCACTGGCGGCTTGAGCTGATGAAAATATATTCCGAATTATTTAACGTCGTTTCGAAACGTTCCAGTTTATCGGCATTATCAGGCCAATACATCTGGAAATTGAGGTCGCGCTGGTAGGTGCCACCATAGCCATCAAAACCATCGATGCGCAGTGGCAGTCCATCATCCCAATCGGTCTCATTAGCAGGCGCCGACCCGCGTAAAGTGAAGCTGCCATGTTCCGCAGTCGATAACAATTCAAATGTATAGTTGTGATCCAGTTCAACCTGAACCGGGGGACTGAGCACAAAGCTGCGCTGGGGCATGATGCCGCCCTGTTGGTCGGTGGGAGTTACTTGCAAACTGGCTGAGGAGATGACCTGCTCCGGCGCAGTAGTATCGTATAGGCGCAGTTGCAATTCCTGGGAGGCAAAGATCAGGGGGCTGTCTAAAACGTACTCAGCCTGGATGCGCCGTTGATCCGAAGCTCCGTTGGGGAGCGTAAAGTATCGTTCGTATACGCCGCCCGCTTCTAAAGCCCCAGCCGCATCTAAAAGGAAAAAGCCCGGCAAATCTGCAGGTGCGTTAGGCTGGCGCAGTTCGAGATGGGTGAGTTGGATTTCCCCATCTCCGCTGGGAAGTTCCAAGTGCATTACATACTCAACGCCGGGCTGTAACTGCACCCACTCTGGCAATTCCATGCTCATCGTGCTGGGCACAAATGGTTCGGCCGCGCTGAAGTCCTCCAAATGAGCCAGCTCCACCAACGCCGCGTCCATGTTTGCGGCTTCATATAAACGCAAGCTGACAGGGGCCAACATGTGGCCCAACTGCATTTCTTCCAGGGTTCCGGAGCTAAAAGCGGTGAAGTTCTGTCGATAGGCATCCCCAGCTTTAAACACATGGTCATATGGGATAGGCAGGGGTTGTTTAAAATCACGATCGCCGGTATTAATGGAAAGTGTTACTGGGCCGGGCAGATTCTGGTAAATCCAGCGGGCTGCATCGATACGCGGGTTGCCGCCTACATACATGTTGCTAAAGGCTAAGGCCCAAAGGAAGGTTAGCATCAAGGCCAGCCAACCCAGTACAGCGGCCATCGGCTGCCACGCATCTCGTAGGAAGGCCAACCGTTCTGGCAAGTGATCGCGCTGCTGCCATAAGGCGATCACTGCCCATCCGGCAAACACGGCCAGCCCAGGGTAGATTGGCAATTGATAGCGCATCGTCGGATTGAATTGGGTCGACTGCCACAGGAAATAGCCTGCTGTCCAGGCCCATAAAACTAGATGGATCTTCCAGGCGCGCGGCTTGGTAAGCATGCGCCAGGCCACCCACAGGAACCCACCCCATGCAAAAATCGCCATGGGCAGTCCCATACCCCATAAAACGATGTTGCGAAAAGAGAAGAAGAAGCCACGGCGCGCCCACTGGATAGAGGGAGGGAAATCCACATCCCCGCCGATTTGGGCTGCTAAGGACTGGATATTCCCCACCCACAGAGGGTTGATGCTGCTGATAAAACCCGGCCCGGCAAAGGCGTATGGTTGACCGATTCGGAAGACAACGATGCTGATTACCGCTGCCAAGACCGAATAAGCTACCCCTCGCCAAAAAACAGCTAACCGCTCTTTTGTCTCAGCATTGGCAAGGCTGACCAATACAGCCAAGGGCAACAAACCTGCCACGGGGGCTGCATTTAGCTTGGAGGCCACGGCCGCACCCAGCGCGATACCGAAGAACGCAAAGTCCCAAACATTGAAAAATCGCATTGGTGGTTTTTTAATGTCAGCTTCTTCGGTTCTCTCCTCCTTAAAAAGCTCATTATCTGGTTTCTTCTTTTTGCTCGTCCCTACCCGAATAGCAAAATAGATAGCCGCGAAGGTAAAAGTCGTTAGGAAACTGTCCACTGCAAAGAAGTGGGCCTGCTGGATCTGCATCACAGTGAAGGCCGAGAACGCTGCTGCAATGATACCCACTCGTCGGTCATACAGGCGCACTGCAGCGAGGTACACAAAAAAAACGGTGACAATGTCAAAGCTGCCTGCCAGAACACGGCCCGTGATGGCGATCTCAATGGGGGCTGTCTGACTCAACCACTCACTAACATAGCGCGTCAATATGATCGGCAGGGTGCCATACACAAAGAAGGTGTTGCCGCGGTTATGTGGATTCAGCGAGGAGTTTGCCGTGTCGAAATAATCCCCAAGACTGTCAACGGGTTCAAGTGCGACTTCTACGAAAGTTAGGAAGCGTTCATCTGGATGCAAGTGCTGTGATTCATCCCATCGAAGCCCCGTGAACCGGAAATAGGCGGCCGCCAATAATACGAGGATAAGGATGGTGTCCAGCACCCAGGCATAATTCCGGGTTTTGTTTTCGGCTGGAGGAGAAGCTTCAGAAACACTCATAAGTAGTCAGATCAGTTCACTGTAATTCAGTTTATCCTTGTGGTGGGACAAAGTAGATTAAGAAGTCCTTAGTTTCTTCCGCAGCATCATAGGTTTTGACCCAGCCTCTGGGATACAGGCTTTCCAGGGCATCTAACGCTTCTGTATGATCAGGATTGACAATAAATAATTGCGCGCCAGAAAACTTAAGAGTGGTCTCAAAGTTCTCAACAAAGATCGCCTTGTCTACATAAGGATATCCGGCACTAAGCATCACCAAACGGCTATCGGCCCAATGAGGATAACCCACGATCCAGACCGTTTCCTCACTACCCATCGTAGCCGTAAAATCTGCGACCACGGCACCCATCTCAGAGGTGTTCCAGGCACTACGGCGGTAGATTTCATCGTACTCACTGAAGACCAGAGAGTAGTTCTGGCTGGCCGCGGCCAGCACAATTAGCACGCCTGTCACAGTGGCGATCGCCTTACCGGTGCTCCCCCCCACTTTTGTAGCCATGCCACTTAATAAACCTTCTATTGCCAGGGCCACGATCACAAAGATCACTACGGCAGCCCCTCCGGCACGTGCCGCATGTGGGTTTTCTGCCGGGAAGGCCAACGACATGACCGAAGGCAACATCAATATAGGAATGGAAATCAATAGGAAGAGATAAAGCCAATGCCGTTTACGGATGTATTGGTATAGCAACAGGGCCACACCAAATGCGTAAAAAACTGCAGAGAGCACATCCAAGGCCGGACGCCCGGCAACCGAGATCACCCACACTTCTCCATCGTCCCAGTGGGTCATTACCAGTGCGTCACCAAGGTTTTGGAGAAAGATCTGCAAGGGTGGCCCCGGCAGCGGCACTTCATCTGAACCCACACGTGTGCCTGTGCGGTAGTTGAAGATTTCTGGCTCGTCATACGCAAAGCGCGCCAGGGGCAAAAAAGCGACCAGAGCCACGAAGGTTACTAAGGCCAAGCCCACTATGGTTTGCAGTCTTACTCCCGCCGAGTGTTTATGCAGCAGGTAAAGCCCAAAAGCAGTCACCACGACAACAGGCAGCAATAATGTAGCTGTATAACCCATCAACCCGATTCCCAAAAACCCTCCCGCCAGCAAATAATCATTACGGCTGGAGCGACGAATGCCCCGCAACGTGTAAAAAAGGACAGGGGCAGTAAAGGCTGGATAGAGGATCAATCGCATACCCGTTCGGGCCAGCAAATTGGGCCAGAAAGCCATCCCGAACAAGACTAGGGCCAACAACCCCACTCGCTTATTGCCTACCTCTTTGCCCAACAGGTACACGTAAATGAGCGAAACAAAACCCATGATGACCATGCTCAATTTCAAGCTGAGAAATGTATATCCCGTATTGAAGTACTTGATCAGTGTGGCGACTAAGTAGAACTGAATGGGTTCACGCCCGGCATTGCGCGGGAAGAAAATGCGCGGTTCGCCATTCATCACATCGAATACGTCATACAGTTTTTCCGCATGGTCACTGACCATTTCACCAGGCACATCGGCGATGCGGTAGAAACGGAAAAACGCTGCAACGAGAAAAGCCCCCAATACCAACAGGGTCCAACCGGAAATACTAAAATTGAAGTTTGGCTTCTGTAGCCTGGCGCGTAAGTTAGCCCAACGCTCCCCCCATATGTTGCCGGGAGACCACAGGCCATAAACCACCAGGAAGAGTGCCGCCAACCACAAGGCCACATTCGTCAATGTGAACTGGTTCCCCTCCAGAGTATAAAAGGCAGCGATTCCGACGAACAGTCCGGCCACCAGAAATACAGGACGAAAAGCCAGCGTATCTTTTTTGTGCTCTATCTCTCGTGGGCTTGTTAGCAGCCAATCTCCTTTCTGGTGCCGCCACAACTGCCAGGCCACCGCCAGAAGGTAAAAACCAACCAGCAACCAGAGGCCCTCTTCCAAGGTTCTGGGACGCGAAGCCGTATCATCAAAGCGCAACTGAACCAGTAAGGCAATGCCAAGGGGAATGCCTAAAAACCAGGGAAAGCGCAGTGCTATACCGATGAGGGGATCTTGTTCGTCTACTCGCTCTTCTTGGTCAGGAATAGAGGCAATGGAGGTCGGCGCGACTACAGCTTCCTCATCCAGTTCCGGTATGAGGATAGGCTTGCCCTTCCAGGGCGTTAGCCAGGACTTAAAAACATCAAGAACGCTGGGTTCTGGGTTTTGGCTCATAATTTAAGGTCGCTAGATGATACGCGCCAGTGCGTAATTTTAAGGGCGCACCTTCCAATAGGTCAAGCCGTAGGAAAGCCCGTTCTCCACCAGTGCATAGTAACAAGCAGATGTTATCGGATTATTATGAGGAAAGCAAACGTAATAAGATAGATTTATTTCTTATACGTTATAAAAAAACTATAGGTCCCCTCATTAATCTTCTCACTTTTAGCATATGGCTCCAAAAGTCGCTCCATCAAAGCTAGGTTCCATTTGGCAGGCATCAATATCCAGCGCCCGGTCAGTTTGCGCGCCACCAGTGAAGGTAGCCCAAAGTAATGTCCCCACTCCAACACAGCCTGTGCTTTGGGTCGTAGATAATGCCACCAGTCACTAAGCTCAAAACCGGCTTTGTCAAGGCGCGACCGCCACTCTTCGGGATCAAACATATTGTAATGCCGAGAAATTTTAATAAACCAATCTTCATATGGACGTGCCATCCTCTCTAACCCAACTTTGCGCAAGGCAGATGACACAGAAAGCGCACCCGTCCATTGATGGTTTGGCACGCAGAATACAAAGGGTGCCCCTGAGCGTAACACCCGACCAGTTTCCATCAGCACGTCATCCAAATGTGGAATATGCTCCAATACTGAGTTGCTCATAGCGCTGGCAAAATATCCTTTGGGAAAAGGTAGTTCGGCACCATCTGCCACGGCAAGAGATGAATAAGCCCCATAACCTTTAGCCTCAGGCATCAAAGCCCCCCACGGGTCGATACCCATATCGATCTTTTCTTCGAACACCAGGCTTGCAAACAGTCCATCCCCCGCCCCCACGTCCAAAATTGGATGTGGCAATTCAATCTCGGGATAAAAACTGGCCTCTACCGCTCGCAATAAAGCCCGGAAATAGGGTAAAGCACGCAACTGCGGCCAGAGATATGGATTCCCCGAATTCTGTTTGTTGTTTAACGCTTCTTGCTCAGGCATCGCTTCAATCTGTGAGTTCCCGAAAAAGGTCTTCATAACTGGCCGCGGCGGCATCCGGCGCGAAGCGCGCTTTGATGGCAGGCACATCTCCCTTATATTCATCAGGGCTACCCAACACTTTGATGATTGCCTGGGCCAAGGCACTTGCATTACCCATTGCAAAGATCTCACCCATTCCGGTCGTCAGCACCGGTTGCCTAAGACCAGGCAAGTCTGAAGCCACTGAGGGCGTGCCACAGGTCATAGCCTCTACCTGCACCAGGCCCAATGCTTCGGTGCTGTTGGTGCTCGGCAGCACGACAAGGTTGCAGCTATGAAAGAAAGCGGCCAGCTCTTCATCCGAGATGATTCCCAGAAACTGCCAATGCTCACCGAGGTTGGCAATGATGGGGGCCAGCATCTCGGCATACTGCTCTTCGCCAAAGACATTTTCATAAGGCCCCACGTAAAGCACCCGCGCCTTAGGGTAAGTTTCCAACACTTGCGGCAAGGCTCGCGCCAAGTGCTCCACCCCCTTTTCAGCAGCCAGCCGTGCCACCATGCCAATGATCTGCTCATCGGCTTGCACATCATATTTCAGTTTAAATGCTCTAACTTCTTTATCTGTCACCTGCGGCAAAACAACCGGGGCATCCACAACACGGACCTTATCAAAATATTTACTTAGGAACCGCGAGCGTTTCGCATAATCCCATGATGTGTTTACGATCATGTGAGCCGCAGAAGCGGACACAAAGTTGGCTGTATCTGAAGCCAGATTTGCCAACCGGTTAACGAAACCTTCCGGCAAGACCAGATCGCATTGGTAAGTCAGTACAACCGGTTTTCGTTGTAGGCGAGCCAGCATTGAGATCGGGGCGGCATCCAATTGGGGCAGATGCAGGTTGACCACATCCGCCTCACGCATGAGTTTCCAGGCTGTGGGCAAAAAGCTGGGAATGATCGGTCCTTTGCTGATGTGGAAAGCTACCGGTTCACGCACGATCTCAACACCATCCACGATTTCGTGGCGCGCCAGGCTTTTATCAAATTGTGAAGTTAATACCGTGACTTTATTGCCACGTGCTGCTAAAGCCCGCGCCAGCCGCTCCGCGTAGATGGTCAGTCCGGAATAGTGTGGACGATAATAATAGAGGATGATGAGGATGTTCATGAACAAGTGTAGTTTATCAGGCGATGAGGGTTTTGGTTACCACCCTTTGGGTAGATTATTTCAATCTTGAGCCGCTCGATTGCGGATATCGGCATACAACTGGCCGAGCGAAGCACCATCGCGCACGAGCGCAAAGGTGCCCAGGCTAACAGTGATCACAAAATAGATCGTATGCGCCACAACCGCGTAGGCGAAAGCAACTGAACCATCGACACCAAATAAAGCCAATGCCCCCACAATGGCCGCCTCCAACACACCTACATATGCAGGCGAGGAAGGTACTGCGACACCCAATGCTGATACGCCTACCAGGAAGGCTGCCCACAAGAATATACTGTCTGGCAAAAAGGCGCGCAGCAGCACAAAATACCAGGTCACATTGATGAACCACATCAATGCCATCCAGAACAGCACTTTCAGGAAACGCCGCAAGTCGGTCAGCGCCCCCAGTCCCTCCAGGAAGGCCTCGGCTTTGGGTCGCCCAAAACTGTGGAGGCGTTCTACGCCTCCCAACACTCTATCAAAAATGGACAGCACGGTTTGGGGATAGCGCGCCGCAAGGTACAAAGTCACGAAACCTACCACGACGAGTGCCGCCGCAACGACAGCCGCGTTCCAGGCCCAGTCTGCCCCGATCACAAATGGCAAAGTGGTCAGCAGCAAGGTCGCCATCATGGCTACGTCAAACACCCGCTCGACCACAATACTGGAGAGCACCTGCCAGAACCTCAAATCGCTGGTGCGGCTGAGCAGGAAAGCGCGGCCAAGCTCACCCAAACGGAAGGGTAGGATGTTATTGAGTAAATAACCTTCGTTGAGCGTCCAGAAGATCCGCGAGTAAGACACTTGCTCTTGTAAAATTGTGCGCCAGGCGACTGCCCGGGCTGCCACCGTTACAATGAAGAGTATGCCCGCAACAATAATGAGACGGTAGTCTACATTACGCACCGCCTCAATGACCTTTTCAAGATCAGCGAAGTACAGCAATGCCCCAATTGCAATTATGCTGATCAATATACCAGGGACAATCCGCTTCCAATCACCCGCCGCGGTAGCCGGAGTTGTTGTTTGCTCTGTAGTCATAAACGCTTAGTCATCTCCTAAACGCAGTACCGCTAAAAAGGCTTCCTGGGGAATCTCCACACTACCCACCATCTTCATGCGTTTTTTGCCTTTCTTCTGTTTCTCCAGCAACTTACGCTTACGGGAGACATCACCACCATAACATTTCGCCAGCACATCTTTGCGCAAGGCTTTGACATTGGCACGTGAGATCACCCGCCCGTTGGCGCTGGCCTGTATCGGCACCGCAAATAACTGGCGGGGAATCAATTCTTTGAGTTTGGTAATCAGGGCCTGGCCTTTATGATAGGCATGCTCTTTGTGCACGATCGCTGCCAGTGCATCTACCGATTCCTTGTTCACCAACACTTCCAGCTTGGTGAGGTCTTCAGGCCGGTATTCTTTGAACTGGTAATCCAGTGAAGCGTAACCACGCGTCCGCGATTTAAGTTGGTCGAAGAAATCCACGATCAACTCAGCCAGGGGAATCTCGAAGTTGAGTTGCACCCGCCCTTGTGTGGGGTAATCCTCACTGACGTATATACCGCGCCGTTTGGTCGCCACATCCATCACAGCCCCATAATAATCCGTGGGTGTGAAAATCTGGATCTCCATCCACGGCTCGCCGATCTCTTCAATATCACCTTCATCCGGCAGTTCAGCCGGCGAGTCGATCGTCAGGGTTTTGCCATCTTTCATTAATACTTCATATTCCACCGAGGGCGCCGTTACGATGATATCCAGGTCATACTCACGTTCCAGTCGTTCCTGGATGATCTCCATGTGGAACATCCCCAAAAAGCCGCAGCGAAAGCCGAAGTTAAGCGCCTGTGAGGTTTCTGCCTGGTAAACCAGTGAAGCATCATTTAGCTGCAATTTTTCCAGTGCTTCTTTGAGGTCATCAAAATCTTCCCCCTCCACCGGGTAAATACCCGCAAAGACCATCGGCTTGGGTTCCTGGTAGCCAGGCAGCCCTTCCTCCGCACGTTGCTCATTGTGTGTAAAAGTATCACCTACACGACTTTCATTTACAGTTTTGAGGCCGGTCGCCACATAGCCCACAGAGCCAGTTGACAGGTTTTTTGTAGCCTGCAAGTCAGGAGCGAACACGCCGATCTCTACCGGGCGAATCACGGCCTCGGTAGCCATTAGTTCCAATTCATCCTGGTGGGCTATTTTTCCATCCACGAGACGTACATAAGCCACGACCCCTTTAAAAGAATCGTAATGGGTATCGAAGACCAGCGCCCGCAGCGGGGCATCCGGGTCGCCTTTCGGCGGAGGCACTTTCTCTACCACCACATCCAGCACCGCTTCTATGTTCGTGCCGTCTTTGGCCGAGATGCGCAGTATCTCATCTGGGTTCGAGCCGATCAGGTTGCTGATCTCCTCAGCCACGTCGTCTGGGTGTGCCGCGGGCAGGTCGATCTTGTTGATTACCGGGATGATCTCCAGGTCAGACTCAAGCGCCAGATAAAGGTTTGCCAGCGTTTGTGCTTCCATGCCCTGGCTGGCATCCACAATTAACAAGGCCCCTTCACAAGCAGCCAATGCACGACTGACCTCGTAACCAAAGTCCACGTGACCAGGTGTATCGATCAAGTTGAGTTCATATTCCTGACCGTCTTTGCCCGTATGCATCATGCGCACAGCCGAAGCTTTGATAGTTACGCCTTTTTCACGTTCCAGGTCCATCGTGTCCAACACCTGGGCCTGCATCTCTCGGTCCGAGATCGTACCGGTCAGTTGCAGCAGGCGGTCGGCCAGGGTGGATTTACCATGGTCAATGTGCGCGATAATGCAAAAGTTGCGAATGTGTTCCTGCGACATAGCGCACGAAGTATAACTGATTTGGGGGCTGATTGTCTTTCAACCCAGTGATTATATATCTCCATAATTAAAAATTTGATTTCTAACCAAATCGCTAGGTCACACCAGGTTAATTCCTGATATGATTTGGGCATGAATGGAACTGTCGTCTAAGGGAGGTCATCTTATGCAAGTTGAATGGGGGTATGCTACCGCCCTCTTTATAGCAGCCACCTTATCCATACTGGTCGCCTGGATCAGTTGGCGTCGTCGACGCGCCCCCGGCAGCATACCGTTGTTCATCTTTATGCTGGCATTAGCGTGGTGGGCAGGCACCTATGCATTCCATTGGCTGCGCCTTCCCCAGCCGCGCCTCTTTTTCTGGCTGGATGCAACTTATCTGGGTGTAGTCATCGCGCCCGGTGCTTTCCTTATTTTTGCGCTGATATATACCGGTCGCAAGATCGAGCATCCCAAACGGCTGGTTGCCCTGCTGTCCATCGAGCCCCTACTTACCACGTTCTTCCTATGGACCGATCCCCTGCACGGCTGGTTCTTCGGCAACAATGCTGTGCGCGAAGAGGCTATCCTGGATGGGGGGCCATTATTCATCTTCAATGTGGCTTATTCTTATGGTCTGGTGCTCACGGCATTGTTGCTTCTGATTCAGGCACGTCTACAATCGCATGCCTTCAACCGTAGACAATTGAACATCGTAGTGGTGGGCGCTTTTCTCCCCTTCTTCACCAACATCATCAGCCTTAGCGACCTAAATCCTTTTACTGGTTTGGACCTGACGCCCTTTGCTTTTACGCTTACGGGTATCTCTCTCGCCGTCGGTCTTTTTTATTACGGCCTCCTCGACATCGTTCCAGTGGCGCGCCACACACTGGTTGAAGAAATGCACGATGGCGTCCTGGTTCTGGACACCTTCGACCGCATAGTGGATATCAATCCCACAGCCCAGAAGATGATCGGCCAAACAGCGGATTCCCCCATTGGCAAATCCGCTGTCCAAATTTTCGCTCCATGGCCCAATCTGCTCGAACGCTTCCAGTTCACGCGCGCAGCCCAGGAAGAGATCGCCGTGAACACAGACCCCATGCGCGTGATCGATTTACACATTTCACCCCTCTATGACAGCAAACAAACATTTAACGGGCGTCTGATCGTATTCCGCGATATCACCGAACGCAAAGAGATCGAGGAGCAATTACGCCAGGCAAACCAACGTCTGCAGCAACAGTTGAAAGAGATTGAAGCTCTCCAGGATCAATTGCGAGAGCAGGCACTGCGCGACCCGCTTACCGGCCTCTTCAACCGGCGCTATTTGGCAGAAGCCATGCGACGTGAATTAGCACAATCTATAAGACAAGGTTGGCCACTAAGCGTAGTGCTGATGGACATTGACTCCTTCAAAGCCTTTAATGATGTCCACGGGCATACGGCAGGTGACAGGATGTTACAGGCCCTGAGTGAGCTTCTACAGAGCAAAACGCGTGGCAGTGATTTCGTTTGTCGCTACGGTGGTGAGGAGTTTGTTATTGTTCTGCCCTTCACGGCCCAGGCTGCCGCAATAAAACGCATGCAGGAATTCTGCCAGATATTTGAAGCCTTCCATTTGGCCTTTGAAGACCAACAATTGAACACAACTCTTTCTATTGGTGTGGCCGCTTTCCCGCAAGATGGTGAAACAGGGGACCAATTACTGGATGCTGCCGACAAGGCTATGTACCGTGCTAAAGCCAAAGGTGGCAATCGTGTAGGGGGTACCTCCACAGACCCCTAATCTCTATCGGCTTGGGCCCGCTCTAAAACGATCACCGCAATGACCCGCTCCGTACGCTGCTCATAACGTCCATAACCCTCATAGGCCTGCTTGAACTGTGCCCACAAGGCATCTCGTTCCTCCCCTTCCGCCTCTCGCGCCACCACACCGATCATCTCTCGCCCAACCTGTACCTGCACATTTGGTTCGGCTTGCAAGTTGCGATACCAATCCGGCGGTGTATCCGCCCCACCATTCGAGGCCGCGATGATAAAGTCATCACCGCGCGAGATGTAAGAAAGCGTGTTGCTGTGTTGGTTGCCGGTCTTATTGCCTACCGTGTGCAGCACCAGCACCGGCATGCCCACGATACGGTTCCACAAACGCCCCCCGCTGGCCTGGTAAATGAATCTATGCATGCGCCACAAGGCTTTCACGAAGGGAGTGCGTGTGCGGGCTGTCATTATTTACTTGGGAAATATATTTGGTGATTAATCCACGCCCCTGAGATAAAGGCAACAATGACAGAGGTGGAAACTACTACCCAAAATATTCGAGAAGACCATAAATCCGGCACTTCCAACAGTAAAATCCCTGCAATAGGCAGTACGCATAAAAAAGTAAATAATATAAGAATTGCGGATATAGCAAAGCCCCATGCCTTCCTGCCATAGGTCCACTCCTCTTCAACTTCCTCATATTTCCCTTGCTCTTCATTCTCCCTGATCTTTCCTATCCGCCACGTAGACACTCCTATTTGAACAAACAACATAAGCCCACTAAACGCAAAAGCAGCGAGTATCAATAAACAAACATAAGGCAGCATTTCATAATTCATGATGAGAAATCACCTCCAACCACAATAAAAACTCCACATTGCCCTTAGGCCCCTTCACTGGCGACTCGGTCAGTCCCTTTTGAATGTACCCCTGCTCCAGAGCAAATGCCGAAATCTCATCCACTACCCTCTGGCGCACCTTGGGGTCCTTGATCACGCCCTTGCCTTTGCTGGCCTCCTGCTTGCCCGCCTCGAACTGCGGCTTGATCAGCGCAATCACCTCGCCGCTCTCCGCCAGCCAATCCTTCACCATCGGTAACAAAACTTTCAGTGAAATGAATGAGGCATCGATCGTCACCAGTTCAACCGCTTCCGGCAAATTTTCAATGTAACGTGCATTGGTACCCTCCATGACCACCACACGCTCATCCTGCCTTAGCTTCCAATGCAAGATACCCCGCCCCACATCGATGGCATACACCTTCGCAGCCCCATGCTGCAGCAGGCAGTCCGTGAAACCACCTGTTGATGCCCCCACATCTGCACATATCTTGCCTTCCACATCTACCTCAAAGCCTTCCAGTGCCGCCAGCAACTTCCCGCCTCCCCGCGACACAAAGCGCGGCCCGCTGTCAACTGCTAGTTCGGCATCTTCCGCCACCTGCTCGGAAGACTTCATCGCTACCTGCCCATTCACCCGCACCTGCCCGGCCATTACCAGCCGTTGAGCCTTGTTGCGCGATTCGGCCAGGCCGCGTTCCACCAGCAAAACATCGATACGTTGTTTAGGCATGAAAATATTGTACTGTCCGAAGTCCAAAATCCAAAGTCCACCAGGGGACACTGGACCTCTGACTTTGGACTATTCAGACCCATCAAACCTCCTAACCTCCCCACCCCGGACAATGGACACCGGACTAAAAACTGCTATGATTAAGTTCATGCTTCGTTCCCTCATCAAGACTATGCGCCCCAAACAGTGGGCCAAGAGCATCTTCCTTTTTACGGCCATCGTCTTCGACCGCCAACTCTTCAACCTCAATGCCCTGTGGCACACCGTGGCGGGCTTCATGGTCTTTTCCCTGCTGGCAAGCACCATCTACATTATCAACGATCTCGGCGACATTGAAGCCGATCGCCAGCATCCCAAGAAAAAACATCGACCCATCCCTGCCGGTGACCTGCCCGTGCCCGTCGCCATCGCTGCGGCCATTATCATCTGGCTAATCGTTTTCCCCACAGCCTTCTGGCTTTCCACTGGCTTTGGCCTCATCTGTGTAATCTATCTTCTCGGCAACCTCATCTACTCGCGCTGGCTCAAACACATCGCCCTCCTTGATGTGTTGTTGCTCGCCAGCTTTTACGTGCTGCGTGTCGCTGCCGGCGTTGCTCTTATTGAGGTCAGCCGCTTCTCGCCCTGGCTTTACGTTTTTACCATTTTCATCGCGCTCTACCTGGGCATTGGCAAACGTCGCGCCGAGATCGTCAGCGCTCAGGAGAACGGCGGCTCTACCCGCAAGGTGCTGGAGAACTACACGCTGCCCTTCCTCGACCAACTCATCAGCATCGTGCTGACCATTTCCATCCTCACCTACAGCCTCTACACCTTTTCAGCGCCCAATCTACCGCCCAACAACTCCATGATGTTGACCATCCCCTTTATGATCTACATCATCTTTCGTTATCTATACCTCTTGCAGGTTGAAGGTCACGGCGAATCGCCCGAGGATATCCTCTTCGGCGACCGCCCCCTGCAGGCTGCCATCGTTTTGTGGGGTATTGCCATCCTAGTAATCTTTTATTTATTCCAGTAACCATTCTGCAATATTTATTGCAAATATGTCCAACATCGCAAAATCAGCACCGGGAAAGATCATCCTCTTTGGCGAACATGCCGTCGTTTACGGCCAGCCTGCCATCGCCGTACCTGTCACCCAGGTACAGGCCAAAGCCATTGTCAGGCCGGATATAAAAACCAAACCGGGAACCATCCACATTGCAGCCCCCCAGATCGACCTCAACAGCCCGCTCGCAGATCTGCCGCTCGACGATGCCCTCGCCCAGGCCGTGGCCCTCACCCTCGAATATCTAGAGATTGATAAGCCCCCTGCTTTTAAGCTCAAGATCTCTTCCACCATCCCGCTTGCTGCCGGGCTGGGTTCCGGCGCGGCCGTTTCGGTGGCCGTCATTCGCGCCGTTGGCGAATTTCTGGGCCATGTTCTCGACGATGAAACCGTCAACAACATGGTCTACGAGGTTGAAAAACTGCACCATGGCACGCCCTCTGGCATCGACAACACCGTCGTGACCTACGCCCAGCCCGTGTACTTCGTGCGCGGCCAGACCATCGAGATCTTCTCGGTTCCCCAGTCCTTCACTATTGTCATCGGCGATACCGGGGTGGTCAGCCCCACCAGCATCACCGTCGGCGACGTACGCAGCGGCTGGGAGGCCGAGCCGGAGAAATATGACCTGCTCTTTGACAGCATTGGCGAACTCAGCCAAAAGGCACGCCAGGCTATTGAACTGGGTGAGACAGACGTACTCGGCCCCCTGATGGACGCTAACCATGCCCACCTTGTCGAAATGGGCGTTTCCTCCCCGGAACTTGACAACCTGGTTGAAGCCGCCTGGGAAGCTGGAGCCTTGGGCGCCAAGCTCTCCGGGGGTGGTCGCGGCGGCAACATGATCGCTCTTGTCCGGCCCGAAGACGCAGACCGCATTGCCCAGGCTCTCATAGATTCTGGTGCAACCAACACCATTATTACGCGCGTTAGCTAAATCCTCACGCAAAGATCACCAGGTTCGCTAAGAAATTAATATAAAAGACTTTGCGTTCTCTGCGACCTTGGCGTGAGATTTGATTACTATCTCTATGCCTCTGTGGTTCATTTTTTATCTCCCCTGAATTACAATCACATCATGCCCGATCAGCAATCTCCAATCCCCGCTCCCCTCACTTTCCTCAAGCTCGGCGGCTCCCTCATCACCGACAAAAGCCAGCCCTCCACAGCCCGCCCCGAGATCATCACCCGCATCGCACACGAGATCAAAACCGCCCTCTCTGCAAACCCCGACCTGCGTCTGGTCATCGGGCATGGCTCCGGTTCCTTTGGGCACATAGCTGCTAAGAAATATGGAACACGCCAGGGCGTGGAGACCGATGAACAATGGCAAGGCTTTGCCGAGGTCTGGCATCAGGCTTCTGCCCTCAACCGCATTGTGGTTGACATCTTTCAGGAAGTTGGACTACCTGTCGTCTCCGTCGCCCCCTCCGCCAGCATTACTGCTCAAGATGGTGAGATCGCTATCTGGAACAAACACCCCATCCACACTATGCTCAACCAGGGCCTGCTGCCCATCATCTATGGCGATGTAGCATTTGACATTCAACGCGGCGGCACCATCTTATCCACCGAGGACCTCTTTAAACATCTGGCCCTCGACCTGCGCCCGCAACGCATCCTCTTGGCAGGCATCGAAGAGGGCGTCTGGGCCGATTACCCTGCCAACACCCAACTCATCGAGCACATCACTCCCCAAAACTTCACTGACGTCCTCCCAGCCTTAGGTGGCTCTGCCCACACAGACGTCACTGGCGGCATGGCCTCCAAGGTCCAGGAGATGTTGTCCCTTGCAGAATCTGTTGAGGGCCTGGAGATCAGCATTTTTAGCGGTCAGTCTGATGGGAGCATACTGAAGGCTTTACAAGGCAGGCCCTTGGGAACCCGCATCATGGTGTAGGGGCGAAGCGTGCCTCCCCTTGAATAAGGATAACATTTCTCGCCTCCCGTCCACAAACTAAAAATCACCCTATAATCTCATACAATGCTCAATCGACTCAACAGGAGAAGGAGATAACATGGGGATCTTTCATATAGCATTGATTCTGGCCGCGTTTCTATGTTCCCTTACTGCGGGCATTTTGTTCGCTTTTGCCATCATTGTTATGCCGGGCATAGCAAAGCTCAAAGACGGCGATTTTCTGCGCGCTTTCCAGGTCATGGATCGCATCATCCAGGATAATCATCCGCTGTTCATGCTGGTCTGGGTGGGTTCCGTTTTATCTTTGTTGGTCGCTGCCTTTCTCGGCTTCGGCCAATTGGATAGCACGGGACGAATCCTCATCATTATTGTCACGCTAATCTATGTTCTCGGCGTCCAGTTACCCACTGTTACCATCAACATCCCTTTGAATAACAACCTTCAAACTCTGGATATTGGCACTATGGATGAAACAGCTCACAAAGCCGCCCGGACAGAATTTGAAGCCCGTTGGAATCGCTCGAACTCCATCAGAACAGCCATGGCTTGCCTGGTTTCTGTCATGGTGCTGCTTCTTCTTCTCATCCTTTGAAGAACCTTTTACAGCGTCCCCATTTAGAGGAGACTGTCAATGACAACCAAGTTAGCAGAATCCACAAATCCGCCTGAAAGCCCGGATACCTTTCCGCCATTTGCTCCCAGTGTAGTAGATCGCTTTCTGGCCTGGGTCAGTGCGCGCTCTTATCCCGCCTGGTTCTTCTATTTCGCACTGCTAACATACCTGATCGTCATTTTTAACGGCCTGGCCTGGGTTGACGGCACTTTGCAGACAGGCACCTTTGATCTCTACCGCTCATCCGTCCCGGTTTACCCGGTGAGCGTATTTGCCCTGATCCATTACCTCAACCATGTCGCTCGGCGAGCCTTGACCGCATTTCGCCCTGCCCTCGGTGCAAAAGATAAAGATTACAAGCAGCTCGAATACCAACTGGTGACTTTGCCGCGCAATGAAACTATCGCCACTTTCGCTCTCTCACTGATATTCACAGCCGTCTATATCAGCTTCACCCCTTATCTGGTTGACCTCTTTCGCCGGTCATTTTGGTTAGCCTTTGTAGAGGCCATATTCTACGCCCTTGCCTTTGGCATGATTGCAGTACTTTTCTATCACACCATTCGGCAGTTACGCATGGTCAGCCACATCCACGCCAGCGCTACAGAGGTTAACCTTTTCCGCCTTACTCCGCTATACGCCTTCTCTGGCCTGACCGCCCAAACTGGCATTGGCCTGTTGCTGATGAATTACTTTGGCGTACTGACAGACCCGGCCACTTTCGAGAATCTCGCCCTCACCGCTCTTACTGTTGGTGCCTCATTCATCGCCATCGCCTGTTTCTTGCTCCCTCTACGCGGCATACATCAGCGTATTGTGGAAGAGAAGAAACGATTGCGTACCGAGGCCAGCACTCGACTGGAGGCAACTATCCAGCAAGTGTATGCCCGCGCCGACTCCAAAAAAATGAGGGATGCTGAACAATTAAACCACCTTATGACAAGCCTGGTCACCACCCGGGACATCATCGACAAGATCCCCACCTGGCCCTGGGAACAGGGCACCCTGACCAGCTTTGTCTCCGCCCTCCTGCTGCCCTTTTTCGTCAGATTGATCGTTGGCCTCGTCGGAATATACCTCCTTTAATGTCTGACCAACAGCACCGATTTGTAATTTTCTATATCTCCGGAGCGAAGCATAGCTTCGCCAAAGGCAATTGCTATGCAATTGCCCAGCCTCTGTGGCAATAATTTTTCTGCCTTCCTACTCCAATTCAGCTATATAATACGCTCATGAACATCCTCATCATGGATGATGATGCCCAACATCGCGGCCAGCTCCGCGAGCAACTCGGCGAGCACACCATCCACGAAGCTGCCACCCCCCTTGAAGCCCTCAACCAGTTGATGGAGGATTCCAACCGCATCGTACTGGCGCGCTTCAAAACCGCCCAATACGACGGCTTTGACCTTGTCAATGCACTGCTGGCTGCTAACCTCAAACTCAACCCCTACGTGCTCTGGCTGGTCAATAAGCGCCAGCAACCTGAAGCTGCTTTTTGTCTCGGCCCCATCCCTGGTGACATCCTCGTAGAGCCAGTCGCCCCCCCTATCCTGGAAGCAGCACTGACTGAAGCTGAAAAGACCCTGGAGATCCAGCACCGCCGCACCAAGGAATTCGTCGGCACTACTCAAGCCTATGCTGTGCTGGCCTCATTGGGCATTCTGCCCCAAACACGCATGTACAAACAGGCCGTCGCCGAACTTGAGCGCAATCAGCGCGAAGGCTCTCCCGTCAGTCTGGTGCTTTTGGAGATCAGCAACTACGATGCCCTCCTCGCTCAATTAGGCGAAAGGGAAATGGGCCAGGCCCTGGCCATCGCAGGCAGCACGATGCGCGCCAACGTGCGCAGCTATGACCTCATCGGACACTGGGTCGCCAACCGTTACCTCATCGTTTTGCCAGGCGCTTCACTAGAACAGGCCACCGCCATCGGGCAGCGCGTCCAACAAAGTGTGCAGGCCTTTACCATGTCCCCAGAGGGTGGCCGCATCAAAATGCTTACCGGGGTAACGAGAGCCAAAGCGGGAGAGAAGATCCCGCTGTACCAACTGGTCGAACAGGCCAGCCAGAGCCTGACCCTCGCCGCCTGATGCTCAGATTTATCCTCCTAGCATGCCTCGCCGTCTGCTTGACGGCCTGTACCTCCTCACCCACTCCGCCCCCTACCAGTACACACACGCCTTCGCCCATCCCGGCCACTAAAACACCAGAGCCATCCCCTACCGAACCCGTCACACCGACCCCTACCCTACCAGCCATTCCTGAACTTGATTGCATCTTGCCTGATAGCCCGCGTCAAACCGCCCGTGTCATCGCAGTGATCGACGGCGACACCATCGACGTAAGTATTAAAGGGCTGGTTTTCCGCGTACGTTATCTCGGCATCGATACACCCGAAACCCCGGACGACCGCTTTGGGCCTGAAGCCACCACTCGCAATCGCGAACTAGCCGGGGGTGAAATTGTCACCATGATCCGCGACCCCAATGATGAGGACGTGGATATTTACGGGCGCATGTTACGCTACATCATTACCGACGACGCTTTTGTCAACCTGCAACTCGTGCGTGAGGGTTTTGCCTTCCTGTACCCATCTGGACATACTTGCGGGCCTGAGTTTTTGCAGGCTTACGACGCGGCACGCGCCGATGCTGTTGGCCTGTTTGCCCACACGCCTTTACCATAAAAAGCTTTTTCATATAGATAAACTTGCGTTGACAGCGGCCCCCGCCTGCATTAGACTAAATTTCCCCCAATTGAGGAAATGAGATCAGATGTTATTCAAACGTGAAAAACTTGAAGGGATTGAAGATAAGTCGCTGGCCCCCTACGGCATGCGTAGTAAGGACACCAAGGGCCGCGAATTTCCCGACCGTGAACCGGATTACCGCACCAGTTTCCAGCGCGACCGTGACCGCATTCTGCACACCACGGCCTTTCGCCGCCTGGAATATAAAACGCAAGTCTTCGTCAATTTTGAAGGCGATTATTTCCGCACGCGCCTGACCCACACCCTCGAAGTTGCCCAAATTGGCCGCACCATCGCCCGCGGCCTGGGTGCCAATGAGGACCTGGTCGAAGCCATCTGTCTGGCGCACGACCTGGGCCACGCCTGTTTCGGCCACTCCGGCGAAGTGGTGCTCAACAGTTTGCTCAAGGACCATGGCGGCTTCGATCACAACAAACAATCCCTGCGCATTGTCACCAAATTAGAAAAACGCTACGAGGATTTTGAGGGTCTCAACCTGACCTGGGAAGTGCGCGAGGGCATCGTCAAACACGAAACTGAGTACGATGTCTCCGACGCCAGCGACTACGACCCTAATCTACGCGGCAACCTCGAAGCCCAAATCGCGAATGTGGCCGACGAACTGGCTTACACGGCCCACGACCTGGATGATGGCCTGCGCTCTGGCATGGTCACCCCAGAAATGCTGGAAGGCATTGCGCTGTGGCGCATCGGCATTGAAAGCGTTGGCTGGAAAGGCACTAACCTTTCAGACCTCGATCGCCACCGCATTGTCCGCCGCTTGATTGGTATGGAAGTGGCTGACGTGATTGAAGCCACCGACCAACGTATCCAGGCCAGCGGCGCTAAAACCCCCGAAGACCTTCAACGCCTTGACCACAACGTCATTGGTCACAGCGAGGATATGCAACGTTGGAACCGCGAACAGAAAGACTTCCTGTATAAGAATCTATACCGGCACTGGCGCGTGGTGCGCATGGCCAAAAAGGCCGAACGCATCATCACCGCACTATACGAATCATATTATGATGAACCCGACATCCTCCCCGACCACGTACGGGAAGCGTCAGAACCGCGCGGCATTGAACGCACCATCGCCGATTACATTGCCGGCATGACCGACCGTTTTGCTATTGACGAACACCAGCGCTTATTTAATCCCAGACTGAGGCCATAATCATGGGTAGTAACCAGGAATACCATCTGACCACGGAGGGCATCGACAATCTGCGCGTCGAGCTTGAAGAATTGCAGGGCCCCAAACGCGAAGAGTTGGCCCGCCGCCTGCGCGAGGCCATCCAGCAGGGAGACCTCTCCGAGAACGCTGACTACTCGGCCACCAAGGAAGAACAAGCCTTTGTAGAAGGCCGTATCCAGGAGATCGAAGCAATTCTGGGAAACGCAGTTGTCATCGAAAACAAGCATAGTGAAGTCATCGACATCGGTTCGCGCGTCACTATCCAGGAAAAAGGCTTCGACCCAGAGACCTATCACCTCGTTGGCCCGCAGGAAGCCAAACCCGCCGAGGGCCGCATCTCACACGAATCACCCATTGGCCAGGCCATCATCGGCCACAAAGCAGGCGACACGGTCAAAGCCGAAACGCCGGGGGGCAAAATGAAGCTGAAGATTTTAAAAGTCGAGTAACGCTTCCCTCCCATGGCAGTTGTTGCCATGGCTTTCACTGATTAAGCAAACAGCCTCGTATTTTCATACGAGGCTGTTTTTTTGCTAGTTTATTTGCCTTTTACGGCCAGAGGCAAGGCGAAGGTTTATTCGCGCCAGGTCGATGCCCACACCAATCAAAGAGTGCACCGCCAGACTCAAAGTTACCCACAAACTGATTAATATTCTTTTTGATCTGCATGGCAAAGGTGCCGTTGCTACCATCCGTGGCGTTCCAATTGCCGTAGACAGTTACGCCATCCGGCTCAAGCGCGCCGGTCATGGTCACTGTTTCTGCAAAGAAGTCGAATGTGATGGTCACAAGGTTATTGTTTTGGGTGAAGTCGAGGGGGGCTTCTCCACCGCCTCCAAGGGAAACCAGCCATTGACCATCGTAGCTCACTTCCGGCGTAGGCGTGAATGTGGGGGCAGGCGGTGGTGGCGGTTCAACAACTGGCACACTGTTGAGGTCGCCACTGACCATAAATGCGTGACTCATCCACAACCAGCATGTCCCAGCCAGGTCAGGGTTCTCGACCAGGGTATAGCTGTTGTCAGCCAGCCGACCTAATACTGCGGCTTTTTCATTAGTATTCACAGCACCCAGGTAGGCATGCCCCACGTGCGGGCCAAAGCGGCAGTTGGTATCCACGGTGACGCCAACAACCGGTTCACTGGGCGTGGCCGTCAGGAAAGCCGTTGGGCTGGGCAAGGGCGTTTCGGTAGGCAGTTCGGTTACTTCTACCTGTGGGGGAGCAACTTCTTCCTGGCTACCTGCCAGGGGCACAACGTTGCCCGCATCGACAAGCTGTTGGGCAGATACAGTCGCAACAGCAGCATCTAGCAATTCCTGTTGGGTCATATCTTGCTCCGGATTGGCTCCCAGGGTGCAGGCTGCCATCACTAGGGTCAAGAGGGTCAATAAAAGGCTTATCCGTTTGGCGTTCATCATTCTTCTCCTTCAAACAATCCAATAAGTTTTGAACGATTTCACCTTCCAAACGGAATAAGACCTTTTTTGTTATCTTTCAGGGCCTAGTACGTTGGTCATAAGCAACCCTTTTAGGGAAATTAAAAACGCCCAGACCATTATTTCTGATCTGGGCGTTCCATTATTTATAGACTTGAGATCATCCAGCAGAAAACGCAGGCAGCTCCATCGTCTCACCGTTGACCTCAACAATATAATGTGGCAGCCACGCCAGGCCAAATAGTTCCACCAGCACGTCCTTCTTGTAAGGCGTCACAGGAATCTCCTCGATCTCATTGGCGATCTCGCCCCACTTCTCCTCGATCTCATCGATCTCGTCTTCGATCTCATCGGCCAACTCGGCCAGGTCGGCTTCCAATTCCTCGATGGCATCCAGCGATTCTTCCACGTCGGCCTTGGCCTGCGCCGTCATGCGGCGTTTGGTGAGTGAAGAAGACAAGCGACGGCTGGAACGGCTCTTACCAAATAGCCCGATCACGTTCTCCAGGTGCGTCCCCATCTCAACCATTTTGCGCTGGTTGAGGTCTTCCTGGTCTTCGGCCAGTTCGCGCTTTTCACGTGTCAACTTCTTTTGCACTGAATTGATCTTGGTCTTGTATTTACCCTTCAGCTTTTTGATCTCGGCGTCACGTGCCTCACGCGCTTCGGCGGAAAGCTGTTTGCGGAACTCGGCCTCGGTAACAGGCGGACCGGCATACTGCTTCAAAGTGGCATTGCCGAATACCGTCACCTCGGACTCGCGATAAGCCCAATCCACAAAATCTCTCTCAAGGGATTTGACCGTCTTGGCCTCCGACAACGGTGCTTCAATGGTGGCAAAGCGTGCATCTGCATCCGGGGCACGGTCGAAATCAGCCGGGTCCAATGGGTTTGCTAGGAACTCTTCCCAGCGCACCGTGCCGCGACGATCAAGCACATCCACCACAGCCGAGCGTTTAGCCTCGTGGTCCAGCTTGTACTTGCGCTGCAAATAGCGAACGTCAGCCTGTGCCACAAGCGCCGGGCGGTAGAGCATGCCCTGACGCTTGACACCGCTTTCCAGATCTTCCCCCGCCGCGCCTGCGGCTTTGGACAACGTCAGGTTCACCGGCAGGAAATACTCTTCCACACCAGTAGGAACGGCGGGACGGGTGGATGAGCCTTCGCCCTCTGTCTTCTTGGCAGCTTTTTTCTTGCGCGTGGCTGTAGGTTGCTTCTTCTTGGTAGATTTTGGGGTACTCGCCTTGGCTCCCGCCAGTTTGTTCAGCGCCGGGATCTGGGCACGTGTCAGGGGGCCCGTCAGGTAATTCATGGCCCAGCGTGTGTAAAACACCTGCGGCGCCTTCTCATGCACGTTGTGCAGCAGGAAGACGCGTTTGTCCAGTTTGGAGATCAGGCTGTCAAAGGCTTTACGATCCATGTCGCCAGACACCCCTTCGAGGCCGTCCAGCAAACGGTCTTTGTCGCGCTCGGTCTGCAAACGACCTATGAACCATGTGCCCGTATTGGACAAAGCTTTGTAGTCCAGATCAACCGGGTTTTGCGTAACCAACACTTGCCCCACGCCAAAAGCACGTGCCTGCTTGAGCATGCGCAGCATCAAAGGCTTGGAAGGCGGCTCGGCTGTCGGCGGCAGGTATCCATAGATCTCATCAAAATACACAATGGCGCGCAGGGAATCCGTGCCGGATTGGGCACGCATCCAGGTCGCGATAGCCGAATACAGCAAGGTCACGAAGAACATGCGCTCCGAGTCGCTCAGGTGGGCGATGTAGAACACGCTGTGTTTAGGGCGGCCATCTTCTGCATACAACAAAGTTTCCACGTCCAGCGGCTGGCCCTCGATCCAGGCCTGGAAAGCTGGTGAGGCCAGGATGTTGTTAAGCAGCATCGCCAGCTCAAAGCGCTCTTTTTCGGGGAAGAAGGTATTCAGGTCCAGCACGCCCAGTTTCTCAAAAGGCGGGTTCTGCACCTGCACGATCAACTCGGCCAGGTCGAGGTCTTTGTTCTCGCTCCAGGCGCCCTCAAAGATGTTGGCCAGCAAGATGTGTTCACGCGAGCGCACCGGGTCAACATCTTCCATGCCCACCAGGCCCAGCAAGGCTGTAGCCGTCCCGGCGATCTTTTCGCGCAGTAATTCTTTATTCTCTTCCCACTCAATGCCGGGGGCTTTGAGGCTGGCCAGGATACTGATAGGGATTCCGGCATCCGAGCCAGGTGTGTAGATCGTGAATTCAGCCGCGTTGCTCAGAGCCTGGATGCGGTCTTTCTCAATCCCCCAATCGCCCAAGCCCTTCTTCCATAGACCCGCGGCACCCTCGGCTGCTTCTGCCGTCGTCTTGCCATCCTTACGGGCGTCGTCCGGGTTGACCCAGGGCTCAAAGTCGGTGGGTAACAGATCAGGGAAGTGCAGCAGGGCGTTGGTGATGTCGCCCTTGGGGTCGATCATCAAGGCCGGCAGGTTCTGCAAGGCAGCTTCTTCCAGCAAATCGATACACAAGCCCGTCTTACCCGAGCCGGTCATCCCCACTACCACGGCGTGCGTGGTCAGGTCGTCGGGGTCGTAGAATACGTTCTTGTCAGTGGTCTTACCCTTGTCCAGGTCGTGGACGCGGCCCAGGTAGAACTTGCCGTCAGTGTCGATCATCACTCTTCTCCAATGCAGTTATGACTGAAGCTTATTTTAAACTAAAAAGCTAGTCAAGTTTTACTTATTGCTGGCTAATCGAAAATATACTACTAAGTCTTTTGCGCCTAGATTAGATAGCTCTCCAATCAAGTGATGCAATTGTGTTGCATTTAAGTATTTTGATACAAGCGGAGCATCTTTGAGTTGCTTTTCTCGTTCTACCTGTGTTCGATAATCAATATCACTTCCGACTGTGCCCGCTTTAATCTTGCGAATGTTGCTGGCCATCTTTATTTGGTCTCGAAATACATTATCCCGAATCAACGGCTCTACAACATCCGGCCATTGAGTTTCTAAAACCACAGTCTTTGCTAAGGTATCAAGGTCAATCAATCCTTCTTCAAACAAACCTCTCCTGTTTGCAAGAAATGCTTTCAAACGAAACAAATTAATAAATTTCTTGATCTTTCTAGGATTTGCATCCAGGTAGGCTCTCACAGCCTGAATTGCATTTTGTATCTTGTCTTCTTCATCAATATCTTTGGCTCTCAGATTCTGTTGTCCCCTCTCTAGAGCTTGTTCATCAAAATCAGTTTCTTTTTGAACCAATGAAGCAGCGTCTTCCATTGTTTCCCCAGACCTTCGCTCTGTCAGAATGAGTTGCTCTACTTCTCTTGCCTTTTCTTCCAATTCTTGCTTCTGCTCTTCATCAACTGGGGCTCTCTCTGATTTCAAACTCTCAGTAATAAAACCTTCTATGGTCTGGTCATCGCTCTTTGGAATTTGGAAATTGATTTGGACTATTTTCTCTAGAAACCTTTGTCCAAATGAAAGACCATCTTGGTTTGTCAGATTGATTCGAGCATCTCCAAGGTCTTTATATTTTGCCTCAATACTCGCTGCCACAGTATCTGCATCCATCCCCAACACAAATACACAATGTTTGGCATCCAAAAGGATATTAATCGCTTCAATTATCTCAGCAGACTTTGGTGGAGCACAGCGATCAAGATCGTCAATAAATACGATTAATGGATACTTACCGTTATGGGTAACAATCTTGATAATTTTCTTGAAATCGTTTTCGAATCGGGCAAAGAAACCAATTCGGTCTTTATAATCCGGCTCAGATAAATATTGAGTAATATCTATTGAGATTGCTTCCTCAAAGCTTGTTAGTGTTTCTTTACCTAACCTCAGAATGCCAGGAATTGCCCCAACGAGTCCTACTAGTAAATATCCAATTGTTGATAGATTCCCACCGCCCGCGAAAGCAATTATCAAAATTATTCCAATACCAATTATGGAGGGTACAAAAATATAGATGAGATTCTTTACTAAATCTTGCAAAAAAATAACCCAGTTAAATCGACTAGCTCTAAGCCTAATCCAAAATCCAATTTTCCTGTACCAAGGTAATTCTTTCCGAATTTGATTGAGTATCGCTAGTGCCAAAGCCGCCCAAAGAGAATCTTCCTGATCGTATTTCCAAGCATTGAACCAAACAGTCTTAAAATTAGGTTCCAATTTTTTCCTGATCATCCTCATCAATGTTGTCTTTCCCATACCCCACTCTGCGTCAATCCCTAACGTAAGCGGTTTTTCAGTTTTTTCTGAAGATATGTAATCAACTAAGGCTCTTGCATAATCTTCAAATCCTAACAAATCGACTTCACTAGGGTTATCAGCTAATGCACGAACTGCAAACTCAAACGCTTCTTCATTTGTAGATTCCGAAGTTCCTTCTAGCGCTATACGACCTCCATCTTCAGTAAGTAGATAATCACCGTCTTCTGATAATAAAAAGCCTGGCTTAACTTCGACCTCTTCATCATTTTGAGGGGAAGCTTCATATTCTTCATTTAATTCTTGGGAAACGCTTGGTTCAATTGTAGAGTCCTTTGTAACATCTCTATCTGCCACATCCGTTATTGGCCCAAATCCTTCATTGAGTAACTCTGCATCAGCTGCGTCAAGTATTCTAGAAAAAACATTACTTTCTCTCATTTTGATTTCGCTTTGGTCAAAAACATCAATTACTTTATTGACAGAATCCATGTTTGGCAATGCAATATCAACATTAGTATTTCCCCCTTCATAACGAACTGTGAACGAAACGTCTGTGCTCCTTTGCCCATCTAGAATAAGTCCCCTATCTAAAATAGCATAGGTAGTTTCGTTAGATGCATATGCACCATAAAACGCATTCCGGTCATTTCCATAATTAAATTCTTCTGTTTCAGTCCTAGCTATTAATTGAAACTCGGTTATCCCAGCGCGATTCTCGATGTAAGAATGAAATTTATTGAGAGCAATCTGTATAGTAGAGGCAGGCATTTTTGTGCTTACATATTCTTTTTTTCTTGCGGTCAAGTTAACCTCCCAATCGAGATCCTACTATTCTACCGCCTCAAAGAACACGCGCTTGAACTCCTCCACATACAGCGCCGCGATCTCCGGCGAGTGGATAATAAGTTCACTTCGCCCATCAATTCAACGACTCAGCAAACGAAGCAAAAGCGCGGTCAGGCTCAGACCCACGGTACTTGAAGCGTCCTATGATCTCTGCCCCTTTGCCCTCTAACGGCTGTACCATCTGGTCCAACGTTGATCCGGCGGCCAGCATGTAGGTGCAAAATAAAGCCACCTTTGTGCCTGCCATATCCCCCAGTTGGTCGATGAACCACATCGCCCCATCTGAGGGATGTTGGCGGATAACAAAAAGACCCTTGACCCATCCCCCCAAGAGGATGAGGTCGGCTTTTGCCACTTCAGCCGGGTCGGCATCGTATGCAGATTGCACTTTGCACTGATGCCCGTGTCCTTCCAAAATTGTACTCATGGTCTCTGCCGCCTTGCGGGTTTTACCGGTGCTGCTGTCATATACAATGGCAATGTGCATCCTTGATTCTCCTTGCATTCAGGCTTGAGTGTTCATTCCAACCCTACATTTTGCATATTTGAATATAGACTTCCAGTGACAAAGGACACTAAAATGAAGGGATGATTCTCCCCTTGGTGGCTGGTTTTCCGCCTACTCCACCGCCTCAAAGAACACCCGCTTGAACTCCTCCACAAACAGCGCCGCGATCTCCGCCGAGTGGATGATCAGTACATTCTCGTCATTACGTTCCTCAGCATTGCGGCTAAAATTATATGAGCCGGTGATGACGATACTTTCATCGATGATGATCACCTTGTGATGCAAACGAGCGGAGTTGCCATCCAGGTGCACGTTCTGCCCGGCGTCCAGCAAGCGGTCGAATTCCGTACCAATGTTGGAACTGTACTGCGAGGCATCAAAGATCCCCACCAGTTCTACCCCACCATCCACGGCAAATAGCATGGCATTAGCAACGTCATCCGATGTGAAGGAAAAGGCCATAAAGAAAACGCTTTGCTGCGCGCCTTCCACAAGTTCCACGATGCGGTCAGCCACGCCATCATCCGGTGAAAAATACGTTTCGATACGCGTACCCTCTACGGTAATGTCCGGGTTGGGCGTGTTGGCGGGAGAACTGGAGCCAAAGCGCGTGTCTGTGAACATCTCTTCGAATTCTGCCAGGTAGTTCTCAGCCAGCCGCGAGGAGCGGATACGTATCAGGTTATTGTCGTTGCGATAAGCCCCGTTGAGTGTGAAGTTCATCGATCCCGTCCACACCTCAAAACGGTCGATCACCACGAACTTGTTGTGCATCAGGTTCTCGTTGCGGTCATCGATCAGCGGGATACCGGCAGCGATCAGTTCCTGTAACTCAGGGCTGTCGAGGTTATCTGCTTCGGCCACCACGCGCACCTGCACGCCTCGGCGGTGGGCATCCAGCAAGGCATCGCGGATCGACCACAAATTAAGGTCATAGATCGCCACGTCTATACTGGCACGCGACTGGTCGATGGCCGCTGCCAGGGATGCATCCGGGCCGCCGCGCTGGGTCTCGGCATTGGGCCCGCCCGGTTCGGAGAAATACACTGTGTACCAATCATTATTGCTGTCTGCGGGGAGGGTTTCAACCACAGGTTCAGTGATGGGCGCGCAGGCTGGTAACAAGAACAGGGAGAGGAGAAGAAAATTTTTCATCGCCGCGATTATATCAGAACATATGTGCAGTCACAATTTGTGACCATGGTCATGCTGTCAGTTGAGTTGTACAAGATATAATATGCTTTGACCTGATGATTGCTGTTGTGGAGGATAGCATGTCCGAAAATCGCCAGACCTACCCTGTTGAAGTCGCGGGCGTCAAACGCGATTTACCCAAATTTGAGGTGGCCCCCGGTGTTACCATCGCCATCCTGAACATTCTGGGGGATACCGAATTCGTGACCGCTTGTGCCAAAGAACTGGCCGCCAAATTGGGGGATGTGGACTACGATGTGCTGGTCACCGCCGAAGCCAAGAGCATCCCCCTCATCCACGCTTTGTCTGTTGAAACAGGCAAACCCTACGCTGTTTTGCGCAAGAGCTATAAAGCCTACATGGGTGAGACCATTTCTTCCGAGACTGTATCCATCACCACCCAGCAGCGCCAGACCTTACACCTGGACGAAAAAGACCAGGCTCTGGTCAAAGGCCATAAAGTTGTGCTGCTCGATGATGTTGTCAGCACGGGTTCCACCCAAAAAGGCATGCGCGCCGTCATGGAGCAGGCCGGTGCTGAAATTGCCGCCGAAGCCGCCATCTTCACAGAAGGCGAGTCCACCCAATGGGCCGGATTCATTTCTTTAGGCAATTTGCCGGTATGGGTGGAAGACACTAATTAGCCCTAGACCGTTAACTACGAACACGCGCCATTGGTCCCTCGAGGGCCTTTGGCGCTTTTCTTTTTCCGATAATTGAATTAGGCGCGGGTTTTAGATAATTGCAACAGTCGTCGCAATTCCTTTTCCGTATCCCCATCCAATTCCGTCAGTTTAACGTGCCGGTTGGTCTTGCCTTTGCCCTCCAGCTTGATCGCATCACTGTCAGCTTCGGTGATATTGTGAATGTAAAAGATGACCTTGTCCTTGCCAGGTTGGATACCGCAGATCACATTGTTCGGGCCACCGATCGAATACAGCACATTCTGGACCGCCTTGCCGCCATAAATGCCTTCATCGGCATTCGCCAGTTCTTCCCGAACAAGTTGACGCATTTGTTTGGCAACCGTCTGCACAAAGTCCGGCTTGCCATCCAGCGTATCTTCAAATGCTTTTGGGCTACTCACAGCTTCACCTCATCCTGCGACATGGCATAAAGCAGCTCTTTCCATTTTTTTGCATCCAACTCCCAACACACCGTCGTCCAGGGTTCACCTTTTTCGCGGTGATAGGCCCACATACTCACCGGGTAGTCATCTTGCTGCGCCACGTTTAATTCATCCACCACCGTCATACCGCGCGTGAATTCGCCGTCCGTCTCGATCTCAACGTAATGTTTGCTGCTGCGTGAGCAGATACTGGGGTCAATGGCGATCGCCATCGCCACGGGGTCTGGCAGGCCGATACCAGGGTCACCCAGCCAATTGCGGTTGATGTCTAGCGCAAAGACGTTGCAATCCACCACAAAATGTGAGTACTTGGTATCAATGACCTCTTTACAATGGTGCATGTCTTCATCATCCAGGTTGGCCTCCCCACGACACAATTCCCAGCCCACCAATTCCATAGGCATCCCGGAGCGAAAACAAATACGCGCCGCCTCCGGGTCGCACCAGATGTTGTACTCAGCGGCAGGGGTCACATTGCCAACCACATTGGCCGCCCCGCCCATCACCACACAGCGGCTGACGTTCTCCACTATCTCCGGGGTGCGCTCGATGGCCAGGGCCAGGTTGGTCATAGGCCCCAAGGTGACCACGATAATGCCCGGGTTAGCCTTGATGGTATCGATCAACACATCCACAGCGTGGCCTTCAGCGGGTGCTGCTTTGGGGGCCGGGTAATTCATGTTGCCCATACCATCTGGCCCATGGAACCATTCGGCATGATGTGTTTCCCGAACCATAGGCTTTTCGGCCCCTTCGTACACCGGCGTGTCCATGCTACACAACTCAACCGTATAGCGCGCATTGATGCTGCCCTGCTTGAGGGGCATGTTGCCGGAAACCACCGTGATGGCCTCCACTTCAATGTCGGGATGCCGCAGGGCCATCATGATGGCTACAGCATCATCAGAAGCAGTATCGGTGTCAATGATCATTTTACGGGGCATGGGCAAGATGTCTCCTGTGTAGACGGTCACACAAAACCATTTTTTGGATGAGGCAATTTCAGATGGTACTTATAGGGATTCCGCGTCGCTGCGCTTCTCGGAATGACAAATTTGCTGTCATTCCGAACATGGCAAAACGCAGTTTTGCTTATGTGAGGAATCCCTCAGGTGACGATTAGAAAACAAGCACCTACATCACTTCAGCATTATAGCCGCGGCCTTACGTCCGATTTCCACAGCAAAATTTGTACCGCGATCCCAGGGATACACCTGGCTCATGCTGGCAAAGTACAGACCCTCGATAGGCGTTTGAATGGCCGGAATGTTCTGGGAGTGATTAAGCAAGGGCACCGGCTGGGCATAGTTGGTCTGGTAGACCCACACCTTATTGATCCACTCTCGTTTGAATTCGGGGTTGACCCGCTGGATACCGGGAATAAAGCGCTCCAGTAATTCTTCCTTGGAAAGCGAGAAATACTCGTGGCCTTCCTCCAGGTAATCACCACAATAGATGATGTGGTCGCCGCCAAACTGTTCCGGCGACAGATAGTTGGTGTGCTCCACGATGGCTAAGAAAGGAAAGCCCGCCGACTTGGGAATGTTGTACCAGTAGTAGCCTTTTTCAGAAAGTTGCTGCTTGAGCGAGAGCGTCATCACCACCGCGCCCATGCTCTTCAAACCCAATAAACCTTCCAAATAATCTTCCGGCAGGTCGGGGGCCAGTTTTGCCAGCAAGGCAGGCGAACTTGTGAAAAGCACCTGGTCGAAATCTGTCTCATCGTCCTGAAGTCCAGAAGTCTTCACTTGAACACCCTGGACACCGGCCTTCGGACTTATCTTTTCCACAGCCGTCCCCAACTTGATCTCCACCTCCATGGCCTTGAGAATATCTGCAAAATCATCCGCAAAAGCCTGGAAGCCACCCACGTAAGTTCCCAGCCTCGTCGTGCGGGCGTGCAAACGCGCCCACAACCAGGCCATATTGACCTCGCTGGCAAAGGGTCCGAACTTGCCGTCCATCAACGGCTGCCACATAGTTTCATAAACTTTATTCCCCACCCATTTGCGCATCCACTCCACCACGGTGTGCTTTTCCAGCGAGCGCCAGTTATTGGTCATACGCAAGTAAAGCACTACGAAACCAAAGCGAATCTTGTTGATGCCGTAGCCCAGGCCCGGGAATAGCAAAGCTTGCAGAATGGAATCGAGCGGATAGAACTTGTCCTTGTGATAGACCACGGTGTAAGGCCGCGGGAAGCGTACTTTGTCGCTCAGACCCAGTTCATCGATCAGGCCCAGCATATGCGCGTCTGTCTGGAACCAGTGATGGTAAAACTTTTCCACCGACCAATCCCAGTGCGGCTCTTTGAAACCCGCGGCCAGACCACCAGTGTGATCCGCCGCTTCGTAAATCGTGACTTTGTGTCCGGCTTTTGCGAGGTCATAAGCAGCTGACATACCCGCGTATCCGGCTCCGATGATGGCAATTTTCATATGGTTTCTAATTCTAACCTTTGATTGTGAGTTGATTCAACAGATGGGAACAAGGAAGCCATAACCATTCCCGTAATGACTAAGAACACACTATAAACAATAAACTCTACAGAAGGAATATAAAAATAAGGCAGGCTGATTGATCCAGAGAGCCATTCAAAAACTAAAAATGAACCAAGCTGGCCTTCAATTATATTTGCCACGACACTACCGATTATCCAGTAATAAGCCCTCTGGACTTCCTTTCGAAGCACGATCCACTGAAAAAAAGCTCTGATGAACATTAGGAAAGCACCGTAGAGTGGGAAAATTAGAAAAGCAGCAAGAATGGGAATAGCGTCGCTATACAATTGGTCAAATAAACCCCCAAGATTCATATGAACCAACCTGACAACAAGCATGCCAGCAATTGTCGCCAGGCTCCAAAGTCCTATACGTTGCACATATTTCCTCAAAACGATCCAATAAAAAATTACTCGTAAGCAGATTGCTAAGACAAATTGGAGATTCGCAGGAAGTTGGGATGCCGTTAATTGATTATTAAATATCCTGAGTAACACCCCCATCAGTACCCAGATTCCAACCAGCTTCCAGTTAATCATTTCAAGAAATCTTTTCATGTCCTAAATAGCCTCCCGCGCTTTCTTCTCGTCTTGCTGCCTGACAGGCCGGAGACATCATAAGCTCTCAGTTTCCTCAATTTTTTGTTTTGGACGGCCCAACAAATTCCTCATCACAAAACCTGTAATTAGTAGTAATGGTATCTGGAAAAGGCTTGCAAAAAGCAACCTAAACCAAAGAGTATCGATCCGTTCTTGAAATTCCGGATAGCTCTCAGGCGAATATCGAAAATATGCGCCAGTCATAAAGCTTGCAAATAACCCCATAACGATTGTTACGATTGGGATCACAACCAACCATTTCCAAGCGCCAACAACTCTTCGACGAAGGTACAACCATTGAGGAAAGGCAAGCCAAAAACTCTGACCCACATAGATTGTCAAAAGTCTAACCAGTAAACTTGCATAAAATATAATATAAATGGCAATATCAATATATTGAATGCCACCAACTACATCCACAATTTGTTCAAACCAAGGTTCACTGGAAACTCCAGTGAGGAAACCCGGGATCATCTCAAATACCTCACTCATTCCATAGACAGAGGCATAACTAGCAACACCCCCAAAGAAGGTTGCCACAATCCACCACCCCGCTCCAGATAAATACTTACGCAGCAAGAACCATTGCCCAACACCCAGCGATAAAAAAGCTATGGTTCCACTCCATTCATAATTTTCTGCTTTGCTCTCAAATAAAAAATGAACGGCGGCAAGGGCAAGTATATTAGCAACAGTCGATATTACAACCCAATAATAGGGAAAGTAGCTATTGATTTGTATCCTTTTACTCTCAGTTCCCATCCCTCAACTCTCCTCCCTCACCCTACAACATCACAATACCGAAGACATCAAAAGTATCCACATGGTCAGCGGCTCTGATGATAGCCGTCCTCATATTGTTTCCAATGTAGACGAATTTGATTGTTGATTATCTTTTGGATTATTTAAGATATATCCTAGAAACAATCCAGTAATCGTTGCCGAAACCACGCTTGGGGAAAACAGGAAAAGAAGAAAAGCGAGGGGAGAAGCCCCAAAATATGCGGCAGATATTAATACCATCCCTACAAAGGAAAAAAACGTGAATTCGTAAAGCCCGGAAATGACTAATCCTAAAATTACTGCCAAGATCCACAAATAGGCCTTCTCAAACTCCATCCTAAGTACAAGCCATTCCGCAATACCCAGAGACAAAAAGTATCCCAGGGAAAGTCCAAAGAGATTTGGAGGCGAGTTTCCCTGTTCAATGTTTACTAAAAATATGCTGATCAAAGATTCTAGCAAATCCCCACCATATACCCCCAAGACAGTCCAAATTAAGCCAAGCAAAATAAAGAGGCTGGCCCTCTTAAAATATCGAACTAACAGAAAGTATCGAAGCGTTAGAACAACAATGCCGATAAACAGGAATTGCAATCGAAAATCTAAATCAGAAATCTCAGGTAAAAATAACCCAAGGCCTCCAATAAAGCCAATAAATACCCAGGGAATTAGAAAGCGCCAATAGATTTTGAAGTTACTGATTCTCATACCCCAACTCCCCTTTCACTTCCTCACTTTCTGCTTCCTGCCGCACATCATCTCCCCAGCGAATGCCTTCGCGCGCTAAGTAATACGCGCCCAGCACAGTTATGGGCACCCATAAGGCTACATGCAGCACCAGGGTATAAGCCGCTGCCAGTGCATGCTGCACCCCGTAGGCCACCAGCACGGCAATCCCGGGGGCATCGAATGTGCCGACGTATCCGGGAGCAGCGGGGATCGTGGTCGCCAGGTTGACGATACCATTCATCAGCATTAGGGCAAAGAAACTGACCTCAAAGGGAAAGGCATGCATCACCAGCCAGTATTTGAGCGTTTCGAACAGCCAGATCACCACGGAAGTAACGAAGACCATCAGGGCGTCTTGCGGTGAGCGCAGTGATTCCAGCCCACCCAAAAACCGCAGAGTAATGTCTTGTACGCGCTCACGGAAACGCTCCGGCACCAAGCGTTGTATGAACCAGGTGGCAATTCGTTCGGTCGGGGCCGGGAACATGGCCGCCAGCAAAAAGACCAATAGCGCCCCCGCAAAGGCCACGGTGCCTAAAATCGCCAGGCTCTGAATGCTGCCCACATAACCGGAGTCGCTAGTCAACCGCGCCAGTTCCGGCAGGTTGAGGAACACAAAGGACAACATCACCACCCCATCGAAAACGCGCTCCACGATGATCGTCGCCAGCGAAGCCGAAACCGGAATGCCTTCACGGCGTTTGAGCACCACCGCCCGCAGCACTTCACCTGCCCGCGCCGGGTAAATGTTGTTGCCCATATAGCCAATAGCAACAATGGGGAACATCGTGCGCGTCGAAACTGCTTTGATAGGTCGCAGCAGGTAGTGCCAGCGCCAGGCCCGCCCCCACACCGCCACAAAATAGGCCGCGATGCCGGGCAGCAGCCACCAGTAATTAGCCCCTTGCAGTGACCCCCACACTTCACCGATATGCAAACCGCGTAGGGCGATCCACATGAAAACCACACTGATAACTACGCCCAACCAGAATTGCCAACGTTTCATAGCGGATATTTTAACAGGAAGGCCTAAAACAGGGATTAGTTATCAGTTATTGGGAAAAGGTATTTGACACAAATTCCCTCTGCTACCTATTCATTAATCCCTAGTAACTAATTACTAACCACCAATTACCCATTCCTAAAATATAATCTCCCCATGAACCGCCGTTGGCTCATCGCCGGGGGTATTGCTCTGGCAGTAATCCTGGCCGTGACCGTTTACCAAAATCTGCGTCCGCAGGTTGTGGAGATTTCACCTGTTCCGGATGCCCTGGACGTACCGCGTGCCGCCCCCTTGCGCATCATGTTCTCGCGGGCGATGGACGAGAACGCCACACAAAATGCACTGCTCATAGATACTGAGATTCCTGGCGAATTCACCTGGGAGGAGAACACCCTCATCTTCACCCCGGAAGAGGGTTGGCCGCGTGGCGAAATCGTTCAGATAGGGCTGGATACACAGGCTCTTTCTTCAATTGGCCTTCCCTTGCGTAACTCTTTCAACGCATCCTTTGAGGTTGGCCGCACCAAACTCGCTTATCTTTGGCCCTTCAATGGCGACGCCAATCTCTACACCCTCGATCTGGAAACTGCACAAAGCCAGCAGATCACGGAGGACGGCAATGTACTGGACTTCAGCCCGGCCGCGGACGGCAACGCCATCTACTTCAGCGCCAGCAATCCTTCCGGCGGCAGCGACCTGTGGGTCCACGAAAGGCTCACGAATGAAAATCGTATGCTGCTGGATTGTGGCACAGATAGCTGTAGCAACGTACAGGCTGGACCAAACCGCAATTGGTTAGCCTATGTGCGCCTTTCAGCCGATCTCGATGCTGTTGGCAACATCTGGAGTTTTGATCTCACCAGTGAAACTACAGTAATGCTCAGCTATGAGGGCCATGAAACGCGGTTACCCAGCTGGTCGCCACTTGGCACACTGAGCTACTATGATGCTACCGAGCAAGCCTTTACTTTCTGGGACATGGACGAGGGAGAAATTACTCGCTGGGATAACGAAACCGGGGAAGCTGGAGCTTGGTCGCCGGATGGCTTACGCTTTGCCGCCCCTGAACTATTCGTGGTTGTTACTGACATCCTGCGCGGCCCCAGCGGTGAAGCTGAGAACGAGGATGTGCCTGAAGAAAACCTGGAACGCGTTGAGGTCTTCAGCAGCCACCTGATGCTATTTAACCTCAGCAACGGCTCTGTTCAGGACCTGACCGGCAACGCCTTACTTGAAGATGCAGCCCCCGCCTTCGACCCCGCCGCCCGCTGGCTGGCATTTGCCCGCCGTCCCATTGAAGCAGACGTGATCTTGCTCGGTCGCCAACTGTGGTTGGTGCGCCCCAATGGCAGCAGCGAACGCCCCATCACCGATGCGCCGGATTTTAAACACAGTAACTTCGCCTGGCATCCTGAGGGGGAGCAACTCGCCTACGTACGCTTCAACCAGGTAGCCCTCACCGAACCGCCGGAGATCTGGCTGGTGCAGGCCTCAACTGCTGATGCCCTGCGACTGGTGATCGGTGCTTATGCCCCCGCCTGGGTTCCATAATCCCTCCACCTTCCAAAGGTTTACAAAAAAACACGAATTCCGATAAACGATTCTCGAAATTCGTGCCATTCGTCCATTTGTGTTATTCGTGATTTGACTCAAGCCCCCAATAACTAATTCCTAATTACTACTCACCGCATTAATAAAATCCGCCAGCAAGCCATACGCCGTAGTGTGCGGCCCCGGGTCTTCCTCGATCAAGGACAACTTACCCAACACATCCGTCTCTAGCTGCACGATGGAGGTTGTACCATCGATGATGAACAACGGCGACTCAGGCCCCACCATTTCCGGGGCTACACTGGCATGCACATGGCCGTCATGTCTCTCGGCGCTACAAACCAGCTTCCAGCGTTTGCCCTCTTGTTGGGCAGCTTCAATTTCCGCAGAACTGATCTCCCCAATGCCCTTGCGGTCAACCGCATCCGGATTCATGGGGATACCCATCAACACCGTCATTAAAGCCGCCACCTTGATGGCTGCGTCCCAGCCATCAACGTCCCCTGAGGGGTCCGTCTCAGCAATCCCGATTGATTGCGCGTAGGCCACGGCCTCATCGAAGCTCTGCCCGCCTTCCATCTGTGAGAGGATCAGGTTGGTGGTCGAGTTAAGCACACCTTTAAAGGCCAGCACTTTGGCAGCGGGCAAGCCGCTGCGCCCCAGCGAGAACACCGGCGCACCATCCATCACCGTGGATTCAAAATAGAAACGCACGTTATTGGCCTCTGCCAATTCGGTCAATTCCTGATAGGCATGCACCACCGGCCCTTTATTGGCCGTCACGGCATGGATGCCATTATTCAGCGCCGCCTTGATCGTATCGATAGCAGGCTGGCCGCTGTCGTAGCTCACCGGGGTGTTCTCAAAGAGCACCTGCGCCTGGGCCGCCTTGAGCAAACTCACCATGTTTTCCGGCACCACCGTGGTTGACAGCTCATCCAGCGAGCCGCCGCTTTCCACCAGATCAATGGCCTTTTCAAGATCAATACCCTCAGCGTCTATCGCCGAGCCATGGCTCCCCGTAGTGATAGCAGTCACAGCAAAGCTGATTTCATAGTCTGCTTTCAGACTATCCTGCTTGCTCAAAAGCAAGCGTGCAAAAGCCTTCCCCACGTTGCCAAATCCGATCAGTGCCAGGTTGTAGTGTGACATGGCGTTCTCCTCAACATAAAAATGAGGGGCACAGGAGTGCCCCTCAAGAGCATAAACCAATCCAGCGGATTTATCAAACCCCCAGACTTAAAGCTTTCAATTTCTCTGGATTGACCACACCATAACTATTAATGATGCACCCATCCGCAAAATCAAAACTGAGCGTTGCATAAGGCGCGCCATCAACCTCAAAGAGAATCGCGGGAGTGCCATTCACCTCCAGCATCCTGATGCCAAGCCCTTCGGGTGCCAGTCGCTGCAAACCAAAGAAGAAGCGCATCCATTTCTCAATACCAAGGATAGGCTTACGCGCCGCCCCGGGCATGCCATTACCATCGCTGTAATGCACCACATCTTCAGCCAGCACGCTTTGTAAGCTTTCCACATCGCCCTCGCTCACAGCCTGCACGAACTGCATCATGATACGTTGCTGCTCATCGATGGACACGTCAAAGCGTGGGCGTTCGTCCTGCAAATGGCGGCGCGCCCGGCTAACCAGTTGGCGCACATTCTGCGGGCTTTTATCGACCACGTCCGCGATCTCCGCATATTCGTAGTCAAAGACATCCCTCAGAATGAATGCCGCCCGTTCAACTGGTGTCAACCGCTCCAGCAGGAACATGAATGCTATCGAGAGAGAATCTCTCTCGATAGCCGTTTCCATCAATCCGGGTCGTTCGCTGGTCATCAGTGGTTCCGGTAACCAGGGGCCGATATAACTCTCACGCTGCACGCGGGCCAGCCGCAGATGGTCGATGCTCAAGCGTGTCACCACTGTCGTCAGGAAAGCTTTGGCTGAGTCCACTTCTCTTAGTTCGACCTCCTGCCAGCGTAAAAACGCCTCTTGCAGCAGGTCCTCGGCATCCATCACGCTGCCTAAGATACGATATGCGATCGAGAAAAGCAGGGTACGGTGCTGGTCAAAAAGCTCGACGTGGCTCATGGTCCTATCTTATCGCATCACTGCGCTCAACCTGCATAGCAGGCCAGGCCAGTATGAAAAGGATCGCCACTATTGAAACAGGAATAGCATCGGTCAGCCAGTGATGCAGTGGCTCCGCGAACGCAATCGCATCATACAGGTGGTTGCTGGCGTGCATCAAAGAAGCCAGGGTGACCACCACATACAAGCTGCGATGCTCCCAGGGCCGTCGGCTGATCATAAATAAACCTATACCTAATGCCAGCGCAAACACCCCGGCATCACCCAGAAAATGGCGGTTGAAAGGCGGAAAATGCGCTACGTAAGTGTAGAACCAGCCTGGGGCGAAAACCAACCCGATACCTGAGGCCAGGTAGAACACCGCCCCCAGGATCACGATCGAACGCAAGAATTTCGTAGATTTGAACATAGTAAACCTCATACCTGAGCGCTCTCTGTCTGAAGCTTTGCTTGTGATGCAAAGCGTTTATCCAGCCACTGTTGCCAGCTTATCTTCCCGTATCTATTCTCTGGGGTAGTATGCACTCCCTCACGAAAAGCTCTGGCAACCTTACCGGGAATCGGCAAATGCCTTACTTTACGCTGCATACCCTGAGCAGCCATCCAACTGTTAGCCAGCTCCCCCCAGCTCAAAATCTCTGGCCCACCAATATCCTCAGCATATTCACTGGGTCCTTGCTGCACCAGTTCCGTCATGCGCTGGCCTACTTCACTAACATCGATCAACTGGAAAGGGATGTCCGTGGGCAAAAAGACCAGCGGCATACGGAATAAGGCGGGAATGATGAGATCACCCAAAAAGGTATGAAACTGCGTTGCCCGCAATATCGTCCAGGGCACATCCTGTGCTCGAATTAATCGCTCAGTCTCATATTTGGCTTTGTAGTACGGGAAAGGATGTTGGTCTACACCCACGATAGAAATGTAGACAAAGTGGGCCAGCCCATTCTTTTTGCCGATTTCCAACAAACGCTGTGCACCACCTATGTCAACCTTCTTGGCAGCCGCTGGTGTGCTGGCTGCATGGATGATGGTATCCACCCCTTCAACCGCTTCTGCTACCCCCTCCCCGCTTGCAAGTGCACCCTGCGCCCATTCTAAGCTGACATCATCGCTGGCTTTGCGCGCCCTGCGGCTCAGGACGCGCACTGTGTGACCAGCTTCCATCAATAAGGGGATAAGTTGGCGGCCCAAAGACCCGCTGCCGCCTGTGATCAATATGTGAGACATAAAAAAACTCCTTCTGTACTTGTTTCTACAAAAGGAGACGGATAAGCAGTCGTTTTTGTGACAGCCTAAAGAGCAACCACCCGAATTTATCTGTGTTTATCCGCTTTCATCTGTGGTTGCTTTTATACGGCTGGCCAGGGATAAGCCCGTTCGTCATTGCGTGGAGCCGGAAAAACACCTTCTTCCAGCAATCTTTCAGCACGCGCCACCATTGCCCGAATCTCATAATCCATCAGGTGGGCCTCCAGTCTTTTACAAAACTCATTATCTTCCTTTAGCTTTGGCAGCAAGGCAGCTATATCCTTGCAAGCTTCTTCCGGCAGAGGTTCCCCCACAAAATCCCAGATGACCGTGCGCAGCTTGTACTGGCTGTGGAAACAGATACCGTGGTCGATCAACCAGATATGATCGTGGGGGTCCACCAGCACATGTCCCCCCTTGCGGTCAGCATTGTTCACCAAAATGTCGAACAGCACCACGATGCGCAAACGCTGGCGGTGTTCCTCACTGAAATTGAAGTAATGGTATTCGGGGTCATGCTCAACATGAAGCTGTAACGAGCCGCCCCCCGCGGGCCCTTCTGCCCGATATACCGTCGGCGGCACCAGCCCCCAGCCCAACTCCTCGCTCAGCAGATACGCAGCCACTTCACGGCCTGCCAGCGAATCACTGGGAAAGTCCCACAAAGGGCGCTCGCCGCGCGTGGGTTTATACACCCCTTTCAGTAGGCCGTCCCCATGCTGTATATTGACCAGGAACGTGTAATTCGAGCCCCACATGAACTGGCCTTCGACATCGAAGTCGCCGGTCTGTAACGAATTGAGCACGTCTTCTGTTGAGGGGGATTTAGACATAAAGAAAATGCAAGCTACGCTTCGCGCAGGAAACTAGGTATTCTCAATTCCCTACGACCTGATACCTGATTACCTATTCCTAATTACTGGTCCTTAGTGCCTATGGCCGTTCTTGCGTGGGCAAAAGTGGCCTTCGGGGTCCATCGGTTCACCACATTGTTCACATAGTGGCCTGCCACGAGAGGAGATCTCCACTCCCCAATGGATCAATGCACGAATTTGCGCACGCGAACACCAGAAGCGCACTACGTTGGTCTCTTCCTCAGGCTGGTCTTCTTCCGTGGCGATCTCGCGCGCCACTAAACCCACCAGGTCATTCTCCACGTCATAGCCCAGGCCCAATTCGCCTACTCGGAACAGTGGCTCGACCGGTGGGTGAATGTGCATCTGTTCTTCATCGTAGTCGCCCGGGGCGTTAGGCAGGTTGGGAAATTTCTGATAGATCTCGGCCAGGAACTGCTCCACGCCTACCGCCAGCGTCTGGATCTGGAATTTCTCGACGATCAGGCTGACGATACGTTCATCTTTCCAGCCCTGGATATAAAACACACGCTTACCCGCCGGACCGATAGCATCCGTGGTGATGTGTGTTACTGGCTTGAGTTCAATATCTATGCGCTCTTCCATGCATCCAACTTTTTTACCAATAAGGGTTCAACTATTTAGTATACCAAAGGGGCACAAGTATTACTTTTGGGCTTTTTCGTCTAACAACTGCACCCGCTGGTTGACGTTGGCAATGAAGCTATGATTGGCACTGAGATGCACGGTGCTTATTGAAGCTGGCGAGACCATGATCCTTTGGAAATTATCCAATGCCAGCCCCATGTAATACGCCAGTGCCAGCTTGATCATATCGCTATGCCCCACACACACGATCAAATCCCTATCTTTGTGCATGCCCACAAGGGTTTCCAACTCCGTAGCAATACGCTGCTGGGCTTCAGCGAAGCTCTCCCCTTCCGGGAAACGCATCCGTGAAGGCGCGTTCTGCACCGTCTTCCACAGTTTGCGTCGCCTCAACTGCTTTAACGATTTGTCCTCCCAACCCCCATAATCCATTTCTATTAATCCGGGCCGCTTGACGACCTTCAGCTTATGGACTGCCGCGATGGGTTTAGCCGTTTCCATCGTGCGGGCCAGCGGGCTACTGTACACTGCCTTGACGGGCATTTCTTCTAAATACTTCGCCACCGCTTCGGCCTGCTTCACTCCCTTTTCGTTTAGATGCACTCCAGGCAAACGCCCGGCCAGTTTCCCCTTTTTGACATATTCGTTTTCGCCGTGACGGATCAGCAAAATACTTGGCATAGTTTAGCGGCTGGATTTGCCGCTGGTGATCTTTTGTTTGCGTTTGCTGGCCAGCACTTCATCTTCGCTCAGGTCAGGAATAGTTTCGGTATCGGTGATACCCAGGGCTTTACGCTGCGCCGCGCGCCACATCTCCAGACGTTGACCTACCTGTTTTTCATAACCCTGGTCGCTGGGCGTATAGAAATACGTTCCCAGCACATCTTTGGGCAAGTATTGCTGAGCCGTGTAATGCCCGGGGTGGGCATGAGGATATTCGTAGCCTTTACCATGCCCCAATGCTTCACCATCGCGGTTGGCGTCTTTGAGGTGGTCGGGCACTTCCACTGCCCCATCTTTCTCGATCAATTCAAAAGCTTTAAAGTAATGGTTGGTTGTGTTGGATTTAGGTGCGGTCGCCAGGTACAACGTGGCATGCACAATGGGATACACGCCTTCCGGCAGACCAATGTAATCAAAAGCCTGTGCTGCGGCACTGACCACCACCATCCCATTGGGGTCAGCCAGTCCTATATCCTCACCCGCCAGGATGATCAGCCGCCGAATGATGAAACGTGGGTCTTCACCTGCATACAACATCTTGGCCAGCCAGTAGAGTGCCGCATCCGGGTCAGAGCCGCGCACCGACTTGATGAAGGCCGAGATCGTGTCGTAATGCGCATCCCCATCTTTGTCGTAGAGTACAGCCCGGCGTTGGATCGACTCCTGGGCCACTTCCAGCGAAACGCGCACCACACCATCTTCATCTGGGTTTGTGCTGATCACGGCCAGCTCTAAAGCATTGAGGGCATTGCGCGCATCCCCGCCTGCCACATGGATCAGGTGCTCCATGGCCCCTTCCGCCAATTCAACCGTATACTCACCCAGGCCGCGTTCTTTATCTTCAAGGGCATTCAACAATATCTGCCGCACACCCTCAGCATCTAACAAATTTAACTGGAAGATACGCGAACGCGAAACCAGCGCCCCATTGACTTCAAAGTAAGGATTTTCGGTAGTCGCCCCGATCAATGTAACGGTGCCATTCTCCACGTGCGGCAGCAGCGCATCTTGCTGGGCCTTGTTCCAGCGATGCACCTCATCCACGAACAGGATCGTGCGCTTGTTGTACAGTTTGCGTCGTTCAACCGCATCCCCCACCACTTCACGCAAACGCGCCACGCCATCCAGCACTGCCGAAAGTGTCTCAAAATGCGACTCTGTATGGTTAGCGATTACCATCGCCAGCGTAGTTTTTCCGGTACCGGGCGGCCCCCACAAAATCACCGACGCAAACAGGCGGTCGGCCTCAATGGCCCGTCGCAGCAAACGTCCCTCCCCTACAATCTCATCCTGCCCTACGTACTCATCCAATACCCGCGGACGCATACGCGCCGCCAATGGTGCTTCGTGGGACAGGTTATTCTGCATAGCGTGGTCAAAAAGGTCCATAAACTGTGATTATAGCACGCTCAAATGTGCTAATAATTCCCCGCCTAGAGGCCAACAAAACTTTACAATTTGGATAAATTACGGCTTTGTCAGTTTCCTAAACACCGCTTGTGCTATGCTAACCGCATAAAGTGGCATAGCAATATATGAAAAGATTTACAGGGGTTTCACTACAGCTACGTTTGATAAACCACCTCGGTGTTTTTGGCGCCACGGCACTAACGTCCGTTTTTGCTGTGCTGTTTTCTGTTAGCATCACAGCTTTTGTGCTACATCTTAACGAAGCACCGGATTATTCAATGGGGCTAACACTTTCAGTAGTAATTCCCACCTTGCTGGCCCCTGTCTTTGCCTATACTACTTACCAACTGGTGGACAGACTTAACAAACAGGACCGTTTGTTACGTACCTATGCCCAGGAGGACGCGCTGACAGGTCTTTTCAACCGCCGCTATTTTACGGAATTGGCCGAAAAAGAGATCGTACGCGCCAAGCGTTATAGCCTACCCGTTTCCATGATCATGCTCGACATAGATGGATTCAAAAACATCAACGATCAACACGGTCACCTTGTTGGCGATGATGTGTTGCGCTCCATTGGAAAAAAGCTCAGAGAAACTTTCCGAGCCTCAGACATTGTCGGCCGCTTTGGGGGCGATGAATTTATCATCTTGCTTCCACATACAGACGAACAGCAAGCACTGGAGAGCGCCCAAAGGATCCAGGACAGTCTGGGGGAGTATGCTGCCAATGGCAATAGTGTCGACATCCACTACGAGACCAGTCTGGGAGTTTCTACTCTCCAGGATGCAAAACAGAACTTTGACGAGCTGGTGCGCATCGCCGATCACAATATGTATACGGCCAAACGCACATAGCTTCAAATCTTTCCCTTTCAGGTAACATTCGGCTTGCTACGTAGCTCTTTGCATTTTGCATGTCCACCACCTGGAGGGAACGATGTCTAAGATAGCTCCGTTTATCCTAATATTCTCAGCCATTTCCATAACTGCCTGTTCTGCTTTGGCTCCAGAACCAACCGCAACACCTACCACCACAGCAACCAATACGCCTCTTCCAACAGCCACCTTCACACTAACCCCAGAACCAACACCAACTTCTACCTTCGAACCGACTGACACGCCCGTCCCACAAATTGATCCAACGCAAGCCCAAAATAACGACTCAGGTCTTGATGAAACACCTGTAGCGGAATGGCGTGGTGTGCCCATCATGCCTGAGGCAATAGCCGCTCATTCAGGTAGTGTTGCTTATTTCTACAATGTTGACGTAAGCATTGAAGAAATATTCGAATTTTACGAACGAGAAATGGCAGCATTAGGCTATCCATATTTAGGTTACACAGAAACTACCTCCGGATCGACGATATTCGCTTATGATATGGAAGAGCGGACAGTTACTATTACTGTCGCAGTTCAAGATGATGGAACAAATCTAATATTAATTTTCTGATTTCTACGATGAAAACAAGATTGATATTGCTAATCATATTTTGTCTTTTCTTTTCAGCATGCAGTGTACTTGCGCCACAGCCCACAGCGACCCCCACACCTACAAACACAGCCATTCCCACCAACACCCCCCAACCCACCGCCACACCAGAGCCAACTGCTACTGAGACACCCCCGCCACCCACTGACACCCCCGAACCAGCGGAAGTCGCCCTTGACCCACAGGGTACGCCAGACACCGAATGGAATGGCATTCCTATCATGCCAGATGCCGTAGCTGGCGAAGGTGACAGTAGTAGCTACATGTTCCGCGTCAATGCTACGCCCGAGGAGGTGATTGTTTTTTATGATCGTGAGTTAGGTAATTTAGGTTATTCGCGTTTTGCAATCGGTGACACTGAAAATGACAGCATCTTAATCTTTTACCAAAGGGAGAAGGATCTCCAGATAGTGTCTATATCTGCTATCCCCCAGGATGATGGTTCAGTGATCGTGCTGATTGTGTAATCGATTCTAGCCCCTGAAACATTTGTGATTTCCAGCCGTCTAATCATCTGATACGCGCTCTGGCCCTCAACTTGTGAAATTGCGCGCACTCCTCTCGCGCAACTTCTCCGCTCTATTGGCGTATTAACAGCTAAGCGGCTCATGATAAATACAACTACCTTAGATACACAACTCGAGATCACATACCGGCACATTGAGTTGCCCCTCACCAGTTTGCATTATGCCACTGTAGGTAAGGGGCCGCCACTGGTCATGGTGCCTGCTACAGTCTCACATCTTGACCGTTGGAAAGCACTGACGCAGTTCATGGGCCAGCGCTTTACCGCCCACTTCTTTGAATTGCCCGGTCACGGCCAATCCTCAGCTTTTACAGAACCCTACAATAGCCAGCTTGTGGCCGAAACCATTGAACATTTTGTGGATGCCATGGGCTACGAACGTTTTTCGCTAATGGGCTTTTCCTTCGGGGGCATCCTTACTATGAAGACCCTCGCACACCTTCAAGACCGTATCGATCGTATTGTGCTGGTTTCCCCTTGTATGACCCCCAAGGCCATCACCTTGCCCAGGCTGCGCAAGAAAATGCTTCGTACCGGCATGAAGATTCTTAATCGACCCGCGATCGTAAATGCGGTTGCGGCTGCTTTTCAAAACAAGCACATCGGTTACAACGCGGCACGGTTTATCCGTAAATTGGGTGAAGTGGAAGAAACCATCCCCTTGGAAGAGCAGTTGAAGACCATCCCCACTTCCACTTATCACGTCATCACTAACCAAATGGAAGAGATTTTTAACATCGGCTTTGAACATCCGGCCAGACCCTATACCATCCCCTGCTATTTCGCCATGTCCATCTACGACCCTTTATTGGATTTTGACACAACGGTAGCAGTAGCAAAAGAGAATTTCATCAACTTTGAAATGACTCGCCTCTACCTCCCCTACCACCAGGCTCCCGAAACTCCCAGCCTGGATGACCTCAACCGGGACTATGATCACCTATTGCAGATGATCCAATTGTAAGGCTGGTTCCCCCAATCCTCAAACCCCATCCTTAGCACGCACCAGCAATTGCTCGGCAGGCGAAAACAACCGCCTGCGGACCAGCAAAGAAGTGATAATGCTTGTCAGGGCAGCAGAAGCAAAGATCATCGCCATCACCGCCAATTGGTAAATACCTGCATAAACCGGGTCATCACCCGCCAGGATCAACCCCGTCATCACCCCAGGGATCCACACCAGCCCTAATGAACGAATCGAATCGATACGCGGAATCAGGCTCGCCTCTACCGCCGCCTGGATATAAGGCGCCACCACCGTTGAAGAGGCTGCCCCCAGCGACAGGCCCGCTTCGATTTGCCCCACGTGTGCCTCCACTTCCGAAAGAAGCCGGTTAAAGAATAGACTGCTGGTGTTCATCGCATTCGCTACCAGCATGCTTCCCACCGGGATAATGGCGGCCAATGAATTATCGATCACCCCCAACCAGGTCATCACCAGGATTACCGCCCCTGCCCCCAGGGCTATACCCATCAAAGAGACACTAAACACATCCGGGATGCCTTTGGCCCGTCGCGCCGCGATCGTGGCCGCAAAAAAAGCCATAAAAGCCAATACCGGCAACGCCACCCACAGGCTGCTTTGCAGGATCAGCAATAACACGAAGCCCACCGCAACCACCTGCACCAACCCACGCAGCAGAGCTGTAACGCTGTCCCGGAACAACGAGATGTTCAAATAGCGCGCTACGGTCACGATCAATAGGCTCAAACCAGCGGCAGCCAGTGCCTGCGCCAGCCCAAAGAGGAGCAGGTTATCACCCAACCAACGCTCAAGCATCCAGCACCTCCTCAACCGTCCCCAGTTGGGCCACCTCGCCCTTTTCCAGTAGCAGCACCCGGTCGGCCATGCGCCGCGCCTGGGTCATATCGTGCGTCACCACTAGGCAGGTTAGCTTCCGTTCGGCCACGATCTGCATGATCAGTTCTTCCGCTTCCAGTTTGTGGTCTTCATCCAGGGCTGAAGTGGGTTCATCCAGTAACAGGATTTCCGGGCTGTTGGCCAGCGTGCGCGCCAGCGACACGCGCTGCGCCTCACCACCCGATAACTGCCCTACTAAGCGCTGCACATACCCATCCAGGCCCACGTGCTCCAACAAGTAACACACTTCCTCATCGCTTAACTCAACACCGCGCTGCCGCGGCCCAAAGCACACATTGTCGCTCACCGTCCCCGGGAACAGGTTGGGGGCTTGCATCAACAAACCGATCCGTTGGCGTAGTTGCCGTGTTGGAATGCTGCGGTAATCTTCCCCCTCCAGACACACCGTACCCTGGCTGGGTTCGTCCAATCGATTGAGTAACCGCAAAAGGGATGTTTTCCCTGATCCGCTTGGTCCTACCACTGCCATGACATCCCCACAAAGCACTTCAAAGCTCAGCGGTTCAACAATGAACTGCTCTCCCACTTGCCGCGCCAACTGGTCGACGCGCAGATGTACTTTATTTGTATTCAATTTAATCCGTCTTTTCTCTAAATTATGTCGTCTGCAAGCCTTCCATGTAGACCTTAATGCTATCCACACCATTCAGCTTTTCATGGAAGAAGTTGTTGACGATGTTGATCACTTCCGCCCGCGCCGCTTCGGCTTTGGGAGAAAGTTCCTGCCCATGCTCTTCTTTAGAAAGGATGTCGCGCAATTGCAGCAGTTGCCGCACGATCTCGACCTCTTCCTCACCCTCCATAATGCGCGTCACGTTCACGATCAATTCATCCGCCTGGCCCAACAAATTGACCTTGTCGATCACCGGGTCGGGTTTGTAACAATCGTCGATCGTGCGGATCAGCGACCACACCTGGTACAGCATGGTCGAAGGCTCATCGAACAACTCCCGCAGGAAGGCCGCCTCTTCATAACGTCCCGTCAGCCGGAAGATGTTGTACATGCGCTTGGCCGCTTTGCCGTAGTTGGGGCTTTTGGTCACGTACTTCTTGACCTCTTTTTCCAATCCATCCACATATGAGTCCAGTGCGTCGCTGTCCACCTGCTTGGCCAGCTTGGTGAACACCGGGATCGACTCGGCCTCCAGGTACACTTCCTGGAAATAGGGATCGAGGTAGCCATCCATTGGTGTGATCTCCCCGCCCGGCGCTTCCCAAGTGGCATCCAGCATGTTGCTGGCATTCACCAGTTGTTTACGCACTGGGTCGGCCACCACCCAATCCAGCTTCAACCAACCCGGATCGTCGCTCAAGTCATCCCAATTCAGTGTAAAGGCTTTGCCTTCAGTATCCTCCAACTCCATCTTGCCGGCCTCTATCTCTTTTGGCCCCCACGACACAGGCGAACCGGCCGCCTGCAACTTACCATCGCGCATCAGGTCTTGGGGATAGTTACCGAACCTGACTTCGATCAATTCATGGTCATAGCCGCGCATGCTGCTGAGCGCCTTACTACGGACCAGCTTTGCCAGGATCTCCCCGGCCCTTTCTTTTGTATCCGCTTTGATGTTGATGCGCTCAAAGTAGTCGGCATCTCCCGGGTAGGTCTGGATCTTGGATTGGGCTGCCGAACCCGATAAGGCTAGCGCCGTTTCAACTTCTCCCGGCACGTCGTAGAATTCCACCAGCTTGCCGATGCGCCGGAAATGGGCCAGGTCCGCCGGGCTGAAATCGAGCATCGTTACGCGGTGGCCGAACACCCCGCTCTCCACGTCCATCACCACGTCATCCCCATCTTCGCTGCGGATGGCTGCTACAGCCGTCAGCCATTGGATCGCATCTGCTTCATCCAGCTCCACACCCAGGCGTTGGGCCGATGCAATGATGCGTTGCAGGTCTTCATTGGGGGCTTTTTCACTCATAATCTCCTCTTTCCACAAATCTTTTTAGCGGGTGGGCTTTGGGTTTTTCGCCGCTTCTTCCAGCATCTCCTGGAACATCTCCGCCTGATCGATGGCATCTTGCAGGGCATTGTGCACCAACACCCGCTCCTTGAGATAATGTTCTCCCATCTCCCGGAAGCCCGTCTCTCCCCAGGGCACATGGTGCAGGCCCATAAAGAAGGCTTTCATGTCCAGGGCTTTGTGCCCAAAAGGGTTGCGACCCAGGTAATGCATGAAATAGTCATTGACGAACATCCAGTCGAAGGGCGCATTCAGCGCCACAAAGATCGGTGTCGCCTCCCCCGGCACCACCTCCCCCAACCAGCCTTCAAAACGCTGCAAAGCCTCGGTAGACTCAATGCCATTTTGCTTCAATTCCTCCATCGACAAGCCATGCACTGCCGCCGAACCCTCAGACATATTGGGCTTGTCAGGCTTTAACTCGATATAGAAGGTTTGCCGTGGTTCGGGAATAGTGCAGGCTCCGATAGACAGCATCGCATAATCCCGCGGGTAGGTACCTGCCGTTTCGACATCTACACTGATGAAGGCCGGGTAATCGGGGAAGGTTTTAAGCAGTGCTTGGGATGGCATGATGGTATTTCGCAATTGGATTTTGCGATTTTACCATTGGCCCCCGTGTGCAGGCATTGGGTATAGTACTGGCTGGCTAATGTAATTGCTGTGGCTGTTTTAGTAGGGGGGTGGTACTAGTACTTGTCTGACAACGGCGGTTTGTGCGGGAGGCGACAAAAAGTTATAACCATTTCGTTTTGATGTTGTCTCTAACCTTCTCCAAAACCAATCTGGATAAAGTTTCGAGGCGCTGGAAGTATTCTTTTGCTTCCCCTTCAAGTTCCTGACGTACCAGCGTTAGATCACGATAGTGTAAACCGAGAATGGCGGTAGTCCAAAGATCAAGTTTGCTGCCATTCTGGAGGAACTTTAATATACACCCTGCAACATCCATATCCAGTAAGACAAGGTCAATACCTTCGATTTCTTCGCCGCTGTAGTCTTTGGGGAATTTAGCTGCGCGGTGTTCGTTCCATAGTTGCTTTATCATTGATTTACCGAATTATCAGTCCCCATATATTTTAATACACACAATGCTATTAATCTCTAATTGGTTAGGAGTTGAACCTCTTACCTACCGGTTAAGGGTTCGCCTCCTATTCGTATACATTTTTCGAATTTCAATATATCAATTTTGTGGTTGGGAGAGTTTGATGATTGATTCTGCATTGCCTGTTAATTATTATGAATCCGCATCGTCAATATTCCATTTACTTCATCCATTCCATCTGCTTTTATAGAATAATCTAGAATCAAAGAACAATCAGGAATTTGTCCTGTTCTTTGATCAACTACAGAAATTCTAAAGTCTCCAAGAATATGGCATTCGCCGGGATTATTTTGAGTACGGTTTTTTGAGTAATGAACAAAACTATCTTTGCCATCAAAATAATGCGTGAAAGCCGGATTATCACCAGTGGGTTTCCAATAATTATCAGTATCTTCAGACTCTTTATAAAAACGAATTGAATAGTTAGGATTTGAGTTTCTCAGGGAAAGCTTTATTTTTATCCATCGCCCAAGAGCATCCCCATAATTTTCTAGTACAGTATGAAATCTTATCGGCCAATTTACACGGTCAACTAAATAATCATATTCCTTTAGTATTTCAAATTCGGGATGATCCAAACTTCTATTAGAAAGTCCCAGATCGAGCTTTGGTTTTCTTTGAGACTTTCTAAATTCAAGTGCAGCAAAGATTAGGGCCAGGACTCCAGCAATCTCAAAGAGTAGTTGGACTATACCTACTCTATCGTTATCGTCAATAATCGGTAAGAAGGCTGGGAAAAACAATAGGCAGAATGAAAAAACAGATGCTGTTATGACAACCGAATATACAAATTTGTCGAAATATTTCACGATCCATTCAGTTATTTTTTTGAGCATGGCTTATATTATCCTCTATTTCAGAAAGATGGCATTGAAGATTTCCTTGTTATTAGCAATAAGAATATTATCGCTGGAATCCGCTAGATTTCTATTTATTGCCGCGATATTGTCTGGGTCATGGATTACTAATTCTCTTTGGTTTGGTTCTATGGAAAACAAGAAAGCTATTACATATGGTGTCAATGGGTAGTAGTAGTATCTGTTTCTCGTAGTGATGTCTATGGTCTGCACGAAAGGAGTATCAGATGTGATGAAAGACCAGGATTCAAGAAGTTCTGGTGCAATATGGCGTAATTGTAGGTGGAAATTTAACTTGTCAATGAGGGAATACCTAAGTTGAAAAGGGAGTGTCTGTGCCAATGCATTTTTAGGAATTGACTCAATAATCATATTCGCAAGCTCTTTACTAAAACGGTCTTTTCTGGGATGTCTGGTCATTAGTAGAGCTAAAAAGAATTTGATTATGTCTTCATCATCATTTGATATTGGTTCACCCTTGGATATTTTTTTTAGTACAGTGCCTACCGAACTTTCTGGGCTTCCTGATAGCCAAGCTTCGATAGCTTGGCTATCCTCTATTGAGTATAAATTTTTTATGGATAAGATTTTTTTCGTATGGACTTGGTTCGGGTTTGGGATTTTGGAGGAGTCTTTATAGTAAGCCCAAACTTTATTGTTGTGGTTATTCCAGTAGCTTAAATAGAATTGGGGAATGTAGTGGTGGTTTTCTTTTTTGTTTTTCTTAGGTTTCATAATTAATAGGTTTTTCCCACCCTAAAAGTTCACAAATATCTGGGCCGAACTTATTCGCAATTTTGATGACGTTATCGTTTCCGGGTAAGAGTGAACCATTCAAGCAAAATTGTAATATACATTAAGGGTACATTAATTCGCCCTTTTCGCCACTTTTTGTTACCCGACACCACCACATACACCGCCTCTTTTCCCCCCAACCCCCACATCTTATATTCCGGCAAAAACCCGCCAGTCAAAAATGTACAATCCCCTACATAGGGTACATTAATACATTAAATGACAGAGTTTGCTGCGCAAACTCCAGAGTCCAACTACAGGTTGGACAGGGTACATAATACATTAAACAGGTGGAGTTACTCCAAAAAATTCTAATCCCCTTCTTAAACTAAGCATCCCAATCCATGAACGATTACCCCTATTCACACGTAGTCTTAGAGTAGTTTCCCACATTCAACAATTCAGGAGGCAGGCATGCGCCCCATCATTCAGGCGTCACTATTATCCCTATCTGGCATTTTCCTCATAAGTTGTGCCGCGGCAACCCCCGCTCCCACAGCCACCGCCATCCCCCCCACCGCTGAACCCACCCCAACCAAACGACCGCCTGAAGTCTTCACCCTCGTCCCTGAAATCGATTCTGCAACCGGCGGCGTCACTGTCGATGCAGAAGGCAACATCTACAGCGCCGACTTCGGTACTCCAGACCAGCCGGGCAATACCGTCTACAAGATCACCCCTGACGGTGAAGTGAGCGTCTTCCTGCAATCCGATGAGATCGATACCGCTTCCGGCAATGCATTCGACTCACAGGGCAACTACTATCAATCCAGCTTTGCGACCAACAGCATTTTCCGGTTCACACCTGATGGTGAGCTGACTGAATTTGTAAGTCAGGGCATTTTGGGCCCCGTTGGGATTGCCATTGATGCTGATGACACCCTATACGTAGCCAACTGCAACAGCGACTCCATTCAAAAAGTCACCCAGGACGGCGAATCAACCCGCATCGCTTCGGGCTCCCCGCTGAACTGCCCCAACGGCATCGTCTTCGGCCCAGACGGCAACCTGTACGTGGCCAACTTCCGCAGCGGCAATGTCGTCAAAGTTACCCCAGATGGGGAGACAAGCCAGTTCGCCCGCATTCCGGGTTTCAACAATGGGCACATCACATACTACGATGGCTTGTTCTACGTGATCTCTCGGGGCGGGCATCGCATCCACACCATAGACCTTGACGGGAATATTGATCTCTTAGCCGGGACAGGCAGTCGTGGCACACAGGATGGCCCCTTGTTAGCCGCAGAATTCTCCCTGCCCAACGGCATTGCCATCAGCCCGGATGGGACAGAGTTATATATCAATATGACACTGGAACTGGAAAGTCAGGGGACCCGACCAGTTTCAATACGGGTGATCGTATTGCCCTGATGGGCTCACTTTGGTGGAGTAGCCGTTGGTCAGACGGCGGGCTCAACTTCCGCGATGGGCACTGTCACGTGGAAGGTGCTGCCCTTGCCAAACTCGCTCTCGAACCAGATACGTCCCCCTTGCATCTCCGTTAAATAGCGTGAGATGTTGAGGCCCAGGCCCGTGCCTGTGGCCGTGTCTTTGCCTTCGTCCGTGCGGAAATATTGCTGGAAGATGTTCTTCTGATCCTCTTCCTTGATGCCAATACCGTTATCCGCCACCCAGAAGTGCACCACTTCCTCGGCTCCATCCGGGTCCCAGTAATTCTTGCTCTTCTCTGCCTCGATGTGGATAATCCCGGACTCTGGCGTGTACTTGCTAGCGTTGCTCACCAGGTTGGTCAACACCTGGATGACACGGTTACGGTCGCTCCACATGGGCGGCAGGTCGCTCGGTAATTCCACAGTGAGCTGGTGCTGCTTCTCGGCCACGATTGTTTCGGTGGACTTGATCACATCTTCAACGATCTCATCCAACTCGGTGGCGCGGAACTCCAATTGGAGACGGCCCGCCTCAATGCGGGACACATCCGCCAGGTCCGACACTAAGGTCGCCATGCGGTCTACATTGGTACGGATGGTTGCCAGGAAATTCGATTGCGCATCACTGATATCGCCCACCGCCCCTGCAGCCAGCAGGTCTGCATAACCCTTGATAGAGGTCATGGGCGTCTTCAACTCATGTGAAACAAAAGAAACAAAATCGCTCTTGACCAGGTTAGCCTGCCGAACGGCGTTATAAAGCTGTGCATTGGCAATGGCGATGGCGGCGTGGTCCGTCAAGCGTGTGAGGAAAGCCCGCGTGTCATTATCAAAACTATCTTCTTCGGGACTCTCAAGCACCAGCAGCCCAACTACATCTTCTTCCCGTTGAATGGGGATGGCCAATTGGCTGCGGGCATTGTCCAGCAAGGCCTGGTTGCTTTCCAGGTCGCGCCCCACCAATAACTGTGCCTGCTTATCGCGCACAGCGCGCGTGAAAGCCGGCAGGTCCAACGGCATGGGGTCATCCCCGTCCAGGAACAAGCCTTCATATCCCTGGGCGGCCATCACGGTCAATCCCTCTTCCACCACCACACCGATGAGGCCAGCAGAGGCCTCCGTCTGGCGCAAAGCCCAATCCAGCGTGATGCGCATCGAGCGGCGCACGTCCAGGTTGGTGTTGAGTTCACGGTCAATGCGCTGCATGACCGAAAGCTCATCTACACGCGAAGCCAATGCCTGGTCAGTAAGGGTATACAAACGGGCGTTCTCAGCAGCAATGGAAGCCTGCCCGGTAAAAGCGGTCAACAGGTCCTGGTCGTCACGATCAAAGGGGCGTCGATTGCGCTTGTTGATGACTTCGATCACACCAATAACACGGTCCTTAACCATCATGGGCACAACTAAGAGACCACGTGTTACAAAACCAGTTTCCTCGTCGGTCTCCTCGAACCAGTCTTTATCGTCCTGCACATTGTTCTGGATAACCGGTTGGCGGCTCTCGACCGCTTTGCCTACCAGGCCCACACCAGGAGCCAAACGCTGGCCCAGCAACTCTTCGCCCACACTGCCTACCGCAGCCTCGAAAACCAACTCTTCCGTAGACTCATCCACGAGTAACAGGCTGCCTGCCTCGCAGTTCAAAATATCCACAGCGCTTTCCAAAATACGCTGCAGGAGCAAATCAAGGTCAAGCGTGGAGGTCAGGCTTTGAGCAACTTCATTGAGCGTAGCCAGTTGCAAAGTACGCCGCTGAGACTCGCCTAACAAGCGCGCTTTGACGATGGCACCCGCAGCCTGATCGGCGATGGCCTGCAAGATGCGGCGGTGTTCGCTGGTATACAACATATTGACATCGCGGCTAGCGACACTGATAACCCCCACAGCTTCATCCCCCGCGATAAGGGGAATACCCATCCAGGCATAAATACCCTGCCGGTCTATCCCCAGGTTGGCCTCTTTGCAGGCACGCGAGTAATCATTGGTGAGAATGGGTTGGCCACCAGCCAGCACTACCCCATCCAGCCCCTTGCTTTCTGGAAGGCTGCGCGCTTCATGGGAAGAGTCCCTGCTGCCACTCTCAATATAAATGGCGTGCCGCAGGGCAGCAGCCTGCGGGTCAAAGAGGGTGATGGTGAAATCGTCTAAGGCCAGCACCTGCCGCGTTTGAGCATAGATCAATTCGAGGATGTCGTCAAATTCGAGGGTGACGTTGACGCCCTGGGCAACACGGGTGAGCACATCCATTTCGTGCACGCGGCGATCTTTGTCCGCCAGCACCTGAGCACGGGCAATCGCCCGAGAAGCATACTCTGCCAAAGAAGTCAGGAAAGCCAGGTCTTGTTCGCTGTAATGACCGTTATCTGCCGGGGCACCTAAAGCCAACCAGCCCAAGACGCGATCCTGTCCCAGCAAAGCCACGTACAGCCGCGCCCCCAACAAGCCAAGACGGGCACGGTCGCTGTGCAGGTCGAGCGGCATCGAGTCCTGTTCCCCTAAATATAAAGAAGTGCGCACATGAGAGAGCGTATGCACCAAGCCGCTTTGGGGCGCAAAGCGGATATCTGTTGTAGGCTGGTCTGAGTTGTCCGCGGTGGGCGCGTAGAGCTCCAGCAAGGGATCATAGACGTAAATGTGCAGACGGTCGGGATGCAGGTTTTCTTCAATAACCTTGCGCAACTGTTGCACCACGTAATCAGTGTCCACCGCCTGGGCAGCCTTCGCCTGGAATGTCTCCCTGGCATCTTCCAGATGGTCATTGCCACGCGTCCAGGCGCGACTCAGGGCAGCCTGCACGCGGCGACGCACCGGGTCAAAGACAAGAGCAAGTATAAAGACCATCACGCCCAGCAAGATGGGGTTGTTGGGGCCAATGGCTTCGCCAAGCACGAGGCTGGCACCCGAAACCAACAAAGCATAAGCCAAGCCAGCCAACAAGGCCAGAATGGAGTACAGGACGGTTTGGTTAAAAACCTTACCTGAATCGACAGTGCGGTAACTCATCAAGGTGTAAGTCAGTGCAATAGGCAATAACGCTGCAAACATAAACAGCCACAGCCAGTTTTCATTGTTGGACGATAGTGGGAAAGCGACCATGGCAGGCCCAACGGCCAGTAAAGTGGCCCACAAAAGCAAGCGGCTCTGCTGGCGCTCCATTGGTGAAGGCGTACGCCAGCGACGGAATAATTGGGAGAGGATATAGAGGAAAAGGGCCACAACGACCATAAATAGGCCCCAAACTTCGGCCGTGACCAGTAAATTCAAAAAGTTCTGGGAAACAAGACCATTCAACTGCCAGGGGCCGCGCAACACCGCCAGCGCAAGCGCCAGCAAGTAACCCGGGTAAACCAGCCAAGGCCAACGGGCAACCCAAGCCAGTGGGCGCGGGTGGATGAGGGCCAAGTGGAGCAAAGCCGCAGCAGCCAAAGGGAAGGAAAGCTTCCAGATCACTAATAGTATCTGGGGGGCAAAGAGATGAAAGCCATATAGACCACTGGCGGCTACAGAAGCAGCAAATAAAACAAAGACCTGCGCGGCAGTTTGCTGACGTTGTGTGAATGCAACAAGCAATCCCAACCCAACAAAAATAATACTAAGGACATAAGGGGTGAGTGATGAAAGGCGGAGAAACTCAGCAGCTTGTTCTGCATCGCTTTCAATAAAGACTAGCAATGGCAAAGCCAGTAAAGCAGCCCCCACAGCCAGGGCATAGATCAATACGATGGATGGCAGCAAGCGCGTGCGGATACCCCCTGCAGATGCAACCGGCGAAAGTTGCTGCGTATCGTCCATGCTCTCATTGTATGCCAGAGTGCAGGGAGCGACAAGCCAAGGATGGGATAGTAACTTACATTTTCGTTATGGCATTTGTAAAAGAGGTTTCAGGTAGAATGTACTGATATGGGAAGGTACTTGAAAAATCGCCTTTTTGCATCGCCAAATGACCACATGAAGCTATTAATTTTTGTACTTGCGATATTTATATGCACAGGCTGCACACCCCAGACACCTACTAAAAAAATCAGTTACGAGATCAACTTTTTTCTGATCGACCCCGATACCTTCCTGAGTGATTTCCGAAACAGGGACTTTTCCGCTTTCGAAGCTCACGGCAACATCCGGCCTGAAGAAGAATTGGTTTTAGGGGAACTCATAGCCGACTGGAGTACCGATGATTTCAGTTCTATTGCTGAAGAGGCCCATAATATTATTTGGGATGAAAGAATAGATGGATGGGAGTTACAAGTGATTCAGTTTGGATGGGATTGTGAACATGTTTCTGATAGCCCTCAAGAAGCTTACTATTCATTTTATAAAGTTGAGGAGAACGGAGATGACTCCTTTAAGTTCAATAGCGATATCTCCATAGTCCCTCGAAGAAAAACCATCACTGTGAGTCAATCCGTGTACTCCCCTGTGAATAATGCTCCTCTAAACATACCATTTCCTGAAGTGGAAGAGGCCATGCTTGAAGCGCTAGACGTTGCGGAAAATAATGGTGGGTCTGAAATTCTAGAGCTTTTTAACAGTTGCAACATATCTATCACTTTTAACCCGAGTTTAGTAAAGGGGGAGGGCTGGATCGTAAAATACTGGCATATAGGTGGAACAATCAAAGAATTTTACATTGACCCAGTCTCAGGGGAAATAATTGAATGACCTTGTTCTTACAAATGCTTGAACTAAAAAAATCAATCCCCAGCAGCTAACTCGCGCGCTTCCTCGATGTAATCCAGGCTCTGGTGGCGGAAGTAGGTATTGTACAGCTCAGCATAGTGACCATCCTGATTTAGCAGGGAGTCGTGGTCGCCTTCTTCGATGATGTGGCCATCATCTAAAACGATGATGCGGTCGGCGGCCTTGACGGTTGAGAGGCGATGAGCAATAAGGATACTGGTGGTGTTGGCCAAGATCATATTAAGGGCCTGCTGGATCTGCCACTCGGTGAAGGGGTCGATGCTGGCAGTGGCTTCGTCCAGTATGAAGATAGCGGGGCGTTGCACCAACACGCGAAGTAAGGCCACCAATTGGCGCTGGCCCATTGAAAGACGCCCGCCGCGCTCGCCCACCTCAGTTTCCAGGCCATGAGACAGCGTTTCCAGCCAATCGCCTTCGCCGATCTGATTGGCCAATGCAAAGATCTCTTCATCGCTGGCATCCTGGCGGGCATAACGAATGTTCTCCGCAACCGTGCCAGAGAAGAGGAAAGGGGTCTGCGAGACGATGCCCAATTGACTACGGTATTGGTTCAGGTCAAGGCTGCGGATATCCTGTCCATCGATCAGCAAGTTACCGTCCTGGAATTCATAAAAGCGCGCCACCAGTTTGGCAATAGAAGATTTGCCCGCGCCGGTGTGTCCTACAAGGGCTACATTTTCTCCGGGGCGAATGTGCAACTTAAATCTGTCTAGAATGTTTTCATCCGCAGTGTATTCAAAGCACAGGCTGTCGAAGACGATCTCGCCCTTCAAAACAGGTACATCGTTCTCAGCCACCTGCTTAACGCTGGACTCGGCATCGATGAGCGCAAAGGAGCGTTCGGCAGCTGATAAACCGGACTGCAGCTGTGTCCAGAAGGCGGACAGGTTAAGGACAGGGAACCAGAAGCGGTCCAGACCTTGCAAAAAAAGAAACCAGGCCCCGGCACTCACCACAGCTTCAGCGACGCTCAAACCACCCACGTATAACAGCAGAGAAGTACCGATACCACCCAATGCATTCAGTGAAGGGAACACCAACGACAGCACAAAACCGCGCTGCAAATTGACACGGAAAGAACTGAGGTTAGCATCGTCAAATTCGAGAAAAATGGTCTCTTCCTGACGGAAATTCTTAGCCACGGCAATGCCGCTGACGGTTTCTTTGATGGCCGCATTGACATTGGCCATAGCGCGCATGCCACGCCGCGTGACCCTGCGTGCCATAGTGCGGAAGCCCAATGCCACCAGAAAGATCAGCGGCAAAAAGCCAAATAGCCAAAGGGACAGGCGCAGATCAATGGCGAAGAGGACTGCCCCGAGAATGATGGCCTGTACGATTTGCGACACCAGGTCGGTGATCAGCGTGACCACCTGGCCGAATTCACGCGTGTCCGAAGTGATACGCGAGACCACACGGGCAGAAGAGAACTCGTCATAGAAAGATAGATCATGTCCCGCCGCGGCGCGGAAAGCATTCGTGCGGATATTCAAGACCACATCACCGATCACGCGCGCCGTAATGCGGCGACGAATCCAGTTGGCGGCCCATACAAATATACCCGAAGCCAATACAGCTAACGACACCAACCAGATCTCCTGATTGTTGATCTCCTCACCCAAGAGGTCCACCAGCCAACTGGTCAGTAAGGGCACAGCTGCGGCGGCAAAAGCGATCAATATCAAATAGAAACTGATCCAGAACATCTGCACGGCAAAGGGGCGGAAATAACCCGCAATGCGCTCAACCAGTTGGCGGTCAGTATATTGGCGGTCGTAGGCTTCGACGTCTAAACCCGAAAAGAATCCCATACGGCAAGGTCCTAAATATCCGCAAAAATGCGGCGATAAGCTTCGGAAGTTTCCAACAAATCCTCGTGCGCGCCTACGGCAGCCACGCGCCCGTTGCGCATCACCACGATCAGGTCTGCCCAGCGAATCTGGGAGAGGCGATGCGTGATGATCAAGGTAGTGCGCCCCTGTGCAGCAGCATAAATTGCGCGCTGGATCTTGTCCTCCGTAGCGCTGTCAATCGCGCTGGTCGAGTCATCTAGAATGAGCACGTGCGGGTTGGTGAGGAAAGCACGCGCCAGGGCAATGCGCTGGCGCTGGCCGCCGGACAAGGTCACACCGCGTTCACCGCTGATGGTTTCATAACCATCTTTGAATTCTTCAATGAACTCGTGGGCCTGGGCAGCTTTAGCAGCTTCAACAACGGTGTCATGATCGGCGTTCTGCTGCCCAAAAGCGATGTTCTGCTCCAGGCTGCGTGAGAACAAGAAGATGTCCTGTTCAATGGAAGAGACTTGACGACGTAAGGCCTGCAACTGCCATTCACGCACATCCACGCCATCCACCAGCACCTGCCCGCTGGTGACGTCATAGGTGCGGTTGACGAGCTTGGCCAGGGTGGTCTTGCCAGAACCGGTCTGACCGACGATAGCCACGGTTTGACCCGGCTCCACTGAGAAGGATACCTCTTCCAGCACGGGCTCATCGTCTTCATACGCGAAGCCGACATTACGGAACTCGATGGCGCCACGCATGGTTTCTTTGTAGCCGCTTTCGTTCTGGTCCAGGTCGGTCTCTAAATTGATCAAGTCGAGAATACGCTGCGCCCCGGCCACACCAAGCGACACCTGCGAATAGGCAAAAAGGGACACAAAGGTGGGAAAGCCCAGCAAACTCAATAAGGTGAAATAGGCAATCACGTCACCCAGGGTGATCTGCCCCTGCCGGAAGAGGATCAGGGAATGCAACAAGCCCCCGGCAGATGCCAAACCCAGCAGTAGCAAAGGCAAGAAACGTGCCTCCACATCGCCCTGATGCACGTAGGCATCTCGGAAACTGTGGGCGTTCTTATCAAAGCGCTCGATCTCCCCTTCTTCCTGGGCCATGCCCTTGACGGTTTCAATGCCATCCAAAGCTTCCGCCAGGCGTGTGTTCATCTTGCCAAAACTCTGGCGCACCTTACGCGTGATAGGGCCTAGCTCACTCAGGTATTGCCAGATGGCAAAGGAATAGGCGATGGTGAAAAGCAGGGGAGTCCAGATCAGGGCCGGATGAATATTAATTGATAAGAAAATGGGTACCAATAGGAAGTAACCAGAACCGATCACCAGGTTAAAGCCAGGATTCAACATGAAGTTGATCTCGCGCACGTCATTGGTGGCGCGCGCCATAGTGTCGCCCACGGGCTGCAGGTTGTGGAAAGTCATGCTCTTCCCCAACAAACTGACGTACAGCTCGTCGCGGATATCACGTTCCATCAATTGTCCGAGCCACTCAGCACCAAAATTGCGCGCCAATTGCAGCCCGCCGCGTATCACCTGCGAAACTGCAATGGTGATGGCAAAGCCCAGCAAGAGTTCCACCCGGGGAGGAGAGGCTAACAAGGCATCAAAGGCCTGGCCCAACACAACGGGCACGTAGGCTGCCAGAGCCGCATTGCTGAAGGCCCCCAACATGACCATCACACCAATCAGCCAATATGGTGCAAAGTGTGAGATCAGCCAGCGAGCCGTGCTGCTGCGGTTGTATTTCCTGCGCTCTGGGAGCGTAAATTCTGCGTGGGTGGTGGTTGTTGTCATCTATACGCGTGTCTCTCAATATCCAATAGGTCGACTTAATTATGACCCCAACTCTTTTACATTTCACTTTTTAACAACGCCACGTAGGATACCATAGTTTAGATAAACATCTAACTGACAATCGGCTGAAGGGCTGGATGATCCAATCAAGTGAATTTCCACCGATTGTTCTTGTAATTGGCCTATAGAGAACCTTACTTTTACGGGTTCTATAGGCCAATTACTTCACATTTGAATAATCAAAGAGGTGTGGATGGTCTGGGCAGTCCAACAAAAAAATCGCAGAAATAATCCACTGGCGTATAATCGCAATATTCCTAAGCGTTCTGTAAACCAAAGCCTAATATAGAGGCACTATAATGCAGGGAACAAAGGATGTGACTATGAAGACCTTCTCGCTCAAAAACCGTGCAACCCTGGCATTAACTATCCTTGCAATTGGCGCTCTGGCCTGCGGGACCTTGACAGTCACATCATCGGGGGATGTGCCGCCAAGCGCCCCAGGCCAAGGGCCGCTTGGCCCCGAGGATGGTGTACGTACTTCACCACCCACCTGGACCCCTGCGCCAACCAACACCTTACAACCCAGCCCAACACGCAACCCTATCGAAGAAGCTACCAACACCCCCACCATACCGGCCTTCTTGACCACATCCCTGGCACAAACCACATCCATTGTCATCACGGCTGTGCCGGTTGATGACGACTTGACCGGTTGGCAACTGGTCGATTCGGGCACTGCGGAGATCTGGGTGCCGGGGGACTATGAGGTCATCAATTTCAGTGAGGGTTTTGATGAAGCCTTTGCCGAGTTGTTTACTGGTTTAACCGAAATTTTTGTTGAAGAGATTAGCGAATTTTCCGAAGAAGAAGGTGGAGAGCCCATCCCCACCGTGGATAGTAGTGAACTCGAGGAATTCTTCAACTTTGAACTCGTGATCGCAGCGGACCAGTCCAGTTTTACCGGCATGTTCCTGGTCGCGGAAGATGTTGACCCGGCCACAGATCTGGAAAGTGAGATCAATCGCACGATCACACAACAAAATGAACCCGGTTTCAGGCTTTCAGACCGCGCTATTGTGGAATTACCCAATTACAATGCGGGACGCCTGCTCTATGACGGTGTTGACGCGAGTAGCGGACTGCCTGTTAAGCAGGTGGCTTATCTCATCTTGCAGGGCGATCGCCTATGGACCATCATATACACTACATCCAGTGACTTCTTCGGCGACCTTTATGTCAGCACCTTCGAGAAGAGTATCGGTACCTTTGAAGTGAAGTAAATCTTAGAAGATTAGTGGCTTTCCCCAACATCCTGCGGCTTTGTGCGCCTAATAACAGCCGCACCGACAAACCCACCTACCGTTAAAGGCCCCACCACGCTGGCCGGCAGGAAGATGATCAGGATCAAAACAGTGGCTAATGGGCGGCGCAACATGGCCGTTGTTGCCCCTGCCATCACAGCCGCCAATGCCACCATGGGGTCGATGAAAGGCAGCCAATAAGCTACCGCCAAGCCTAAAGCACCACCCGCAAAGATCAAGGGAAATATCTCGCCACCCTTCCAACCGGTGACCAGCAGGAAACGCGTAGCAACGATCTTCATCAAAGCGATCAACAAAAGCATAGCACTGCCGATCTGTGCACCATTCACAAAAAGCTCATTGAGTTCACGCTGGCCGGAGAAAAGCACCAGTGGGGAAACGGTTGCTAGCAAACCCAGCACAATCCCGCCTAGCAAACTACTCAGTATTTTGCGATCCAGAATCGGGTTCAGCCAGCGCGTCAAATACTCGCCATTGAACGAAAACAGCCAGCCTAACAAGCCACCCAAAAGACCCAATGGCAAAGCCAGCAAGACATCCAAGCCATTGCCCGGCGGTGTGTAAGGCAGGTAGTCATAAGTGAAGCCGAGGGTTTGCCCACCCGTTGTCAGGAAGACCAGCAAACCTGCCGCCCCTGCCACCACACCGGGGATCATCACCCAGGCCGAAGGCAGTTCATCCCCGTCCGGATACTCCAAAGGCAATTCTGCACCGCTCAATGGCGAGCGCAGGAAACTGCTTAATCCACCACTGACACTGAGGTAGGCGAATAAACGCGCGCGCTGTGCGCCCACTTTCAGGCGCTGTGCCACCCAAGTACCCAGACCACCAGCAATGCCGATCAAGGCCGCTTCGGGACCAAGCGCCCCGCCGAAACTCAATGAGATCAGTGCCAAGACAAAGCCATGAGGTACATTCTGCACATCAAAGCCATCTTCCGTGCGTACATCTTCCAGGGCTTCATGCATGGGCTTGGGATAGTCGCCCAGGAAACGCCGCCCAATACCAAGCAACAAACCACCAATAGAACAGATCAATAGCGAGAATAAGCGTATCTCGCCCAGGCGATGATATAGCGAATCCCAGATGACGTCTGTCAGCCAGTGTTCAGCCAGCAAAAAGGCCGAAGTGCCCAAACCGGCAATGCCGCCCAGAACCAAAGCATATAAAAGCAGCCGGTAGAAACCAGGGTTGCTGAGGGTATCCTTGTCCAGAGACAGTTTATTCAGTGCCACTGCTTTTTCTCTCCAACACCTTCATTGTGAAAGCATGTTCATTTTTCTCATCCGCAGTATGCTGCCAGCGATCAACTTCAGTCCATTGAATGACATCAAACTTCGGGAAGTATGTATCTCCTTCAACCTCAGCATGCACATGCGTGTAATACATACGATCAGCGATAGGCAGGGCCTCTGCGTAAATTGAAGTACCCCCACCAATAAAAGCTTCGCTCTCTTCTGCCTGCTGCGCTAATTCCAGCCCGGCTTGGAGAGAACCGACAACGTCGCAACCGGGGGCTTCAAATTCAGGGTTACGCGAGATGACCACCATCTTACGTCCGGGTAACGGCTTGCCAATGGACTCATAAGTTACGCGCCCCTGGATAAGATGGTGGCCCATAGTGATTTGCTTAAAATATTTGAGGTCGGCAGAAAGCCGCCAGGGCACGACTCCGTCTTTGCCAATGACCCCATTCTCGGCCACCGCTACGATGAGGGAAACGATCACACAGCTACTCGCGCTTTGATGTGGGGATGCGCTTCATATTCGATCAACTCAAAATCCTCGTAACGGAAATCGAAAATGGAAGTGACATCGGGGTTGATGCGCATCTGGGGCAAAGCATGAGGGTCGCGTTCCAACTGGATGTGGGCCTGTTCCATATGGTTGTTATACAGATGGGTATCGCCTAAAGTGTGTACAAAATCGCCGGGCTGCAGGCCACAGACCTGCGCCATCATCATGGTCAACAAGCTATACGATGTAATGTTGAAGGGCACGCCTAGGAAAAAATCCGCCGAGCGCTGGTATAGCTGGCAGGATAATTTACCATCGGCCACGTAGAACTGGAACAACAAGTGGCAGGGCGGCAGGGCCATATTATCAAGCTCACCCACGTTCCAGGAGTTGACGATCAAACGCCGCGAGTTGGGGTTGCGGGCGATCTCATCAATCACCCAGGCGATCTGATCTATTGTGTCGCCATTGGCAGTGCGCCATGAGCGCCATTGGGCGCCGTAGACAGGGCCGAGTTCGCCTTCTTCGTCGGCCCATTCATTCCAGATGCGCACACCGTTGTCCTGTAGATAGCGCACGTTGGTGTCGCCTTGCAAGAACCACAAGAGTTCGTGGATGATAGATTTGAGATGTAGTTTTTTAGTAGTCAGTACGGGGAAACCTTGGGAGAGATCGAAGCGCATTTGGGCGCCAAAGATGGACTTTGTGCCAGTGCCAGTACGGTCGCCCTTTTCCACCCCCTCGTCCAGGATATTCTGCATTAAATCCAGATATTGACGCATGGCACGGCTCCTCTCATCATCGGCACTCAAGCGATTTTAGCATAGAGCGATTAGTAGTCTCAAAGATGTATTCTTAAAACATGGAGAGACTAATACCCCTACACTCTAAATCATCTCTCAAAATAATCAAACACTCTCAAAATATTCTCGCGCCTGCTCAATATCCTGGTTGATCTGGGCCACCAGAGCATCTACACCATCAAAGCGTTGCTCATCGCGCAGGCGAGCCAAAAAGGCCAAACTCATTTCCTTGCCGTAAATATCCCCGTCAAAGTCGAGGATGTGCGTCTCCACCAAGGGTTGCTCACGTTGGGCATCAAAGGTGGGGCGCACACCCACATTGGTGATGGCGGGATATACCTCGCCGTTGATCTGCGCCTGGGTGACGTAGACACCTTTTTTCGGAATAGCGTATTCAATAGCCAGTGAGAGGTTGGCTGTAGGAATGCCAATCGTGCGACCACGACCATCCCCTTTCAGTACAATGCCGCCCAGGCTATATTGATGACCCAACAAGGCTTCAGCAGCCTGCACATCTCCCTTCCCCAAAAGCTCACGGATACGCGTAGACGAAACCAGCACGCTATCCAGTTCATAGGGAGGGATCTGGTGAAGCTGGTAATCAAGCTCCCTGGAGAGTTTCTCCAGGGTGGCAATGTCCCCCTCCCGGTGGCGGCCCAGCGCAAAGTCATAACCCACCCATAACTGGGTAAAGCCAAGGTGGGCTTTGAGAGATCGCAGGAAATCTTCTGCCGGGATGCGCGCCACTTCCACACTAAAAGGATGTGTGATAACAATATCCACGCCCGCTTCACCCAAAAGACGGGCGCGTTCTTCCGGGGTAGTCAAGTAATAACCTGACTGGGGTCCACGCAATACAAGGGATGGATGGGGATAGAAAGTTAGCGCAACTGCCGGAGTTCCCGCTTGTGCGGCTCCGGCAGTTAATGGTTCCAATATCTTTTGATGACCTAGATGTACACCGTCAAAAGAGCCGATGGTCAACCAGGCATTATTAAGCTGAACGTCCTGCAGCGAGGTGTAATGCTGCATAGGGGTTTAAGTCGTGAAGAAGACTTTGCGGGGGCGCCACTCGTCATTATCAACTTCAACGAGAGCCACCAGGTCACCTTCAGGGCTGAGGGCACGCGCCCAACCTTCGTCGCCGGACTCTGCCGGGATAGGGTTGCCATTCTTGACGGTTTCAAACTGCTCGCCGTCCAGCTCGATGGTTTTCCAATCGGAGAGGGCTTCGGCCGCGGGAATAAGATGCTGCGCCCAAGAACCGGTCTCAAAGGCATCGCGCAAGCGACGCAAAGAAATAGCATCACGCAAGGTGAACTGGCCGCTCTTGGTACGGCGCAAACCTACCAGGTGGGCACCCACTTCAAGTGCTTCACCGATATCGTTAGCCAGCGAACGCACGTAGGTTCCGGAGGAACAATACACATCGATAACTACTTCAGGTGGGGCCCATTCGAGGACCTCAAGATTGTAGACATCGATCTCGCGAGGCTCCAACTCAACCTCTTTGCCCTCACGGGCCAGTTCGTAGGCTTTTTTGCCCTGCACTTTCACTGCCGAATAAGGCGGGGGCACCTGTTGGATGGTACCTTCGTAGCCCTTAAGCAGATCGTTGAACTGCTCTTCACTCACGTCAACGGGCATATCCGATTCAACTACCGGGCCTTCGGCATCAAAGGTTTCAGAGCGGGCGCCCAAACGGATGGTGGCCTGGTAACGTTTATCCGTGGCAGACACATACTCACTCAAGCGCACGGCTGGGCCAACCAAAACAACCAGCACACCAGAAGCGCGCGGGTCGAGCGTACCCGTATGCCCGGCACGGCGAATGCCGGTGCCACGGCGGATGATTTGAACGACATCGTGGGAGGTTAAACCAACGGGTTTATCAACCACAAGCACCCCTGATACAACGTTCTTTACTACATCTCTATCCATAACAAAACTCTCCCCGAAAGATTAAAACCGAATGATTAGACAATCCCATTATACTGTCTGGTTTCCACCTTTCGTAAATTTGACCAAATTCAGCCGAATTATACACGACTTGCAATTTCCTTCATAAGACTAAGATTAGGCTACGCGGCCACCACTGCTTGCGTGGCTTCCAATACCTTTTGCTGCACCTCTTCCAGTGTGCCTTCCAGCATCGCTCCAGCCGCGGCTTTGTGCCCACCACCCCCAAACTGACCTGCGATCTGGGCAACATCCTTACCAGATCGACTACGCCAACTCACCTTAACTTTCTCCGGCGATTGCTCTACAAAGATCACGATGATGTCGGCTTCAGTGACGTTGGACAAGGTATTGACCAGGTCGCCATCATCGCGGGTCTTATAGCCAATGGCTTTACGATCCGCTTCAGTGAGGGCGGTCCACACAATGCCGTCTTTGCGCTCCAGGCGAGACAAGCCTGCCCCCCAATATTGGAAGGCTTCGAAGGTGCGCTGGGAAAGGCCTTTTTTGTAAATGCCAGACAGGTCGGCGCCTAATTCCATAAGATCCGCCGCCAGGCGCAAGGCAGCCGGGTTAATGTTGCTGGTGCGGAAACCAAGTGTGTCCGTCAATAGTCCAGTCAGCAAGGCTTCAGCAATTGGCTCTGTGATCGTTAATCCCAGGGCCTCAAAATGCTCGGCCAGAATGGCAGTTGTTGAGACTGCACCGGCTTCTACAATATTTATACGGCCGAAATAAGTGTTGGTTGCGTGATGGTCGATGTTGATGTCGATGGAGGTAGTGCCGTTGACTATTGCTACATCAAGGGCCGGGCCAATGCGTTCCGCATCGCCACAATCTAGAGCGATCAGCAAATCTAAGGGCTTCTTGGCACGGCTGACAATCTCATCGGTTCCCGCCAAAAACTGCAAATAATCGGGGATGCCATCCACCATGACCATTTGCACTTGTTTGCCCTCATTTTTTAAGGCCTGCCCCAGGGCCAACACCGAGCCTATCGCATCACCATCCGGTCGCACGTGGGCTGTGATGGCTATACTATTGGCCTCAGCGATTGCTCTAGCTGCCCCCTCGATCTGCGCTTCAATTTCAGTCATCAGTGTTTTCGTCTTCGTCCTTTTTTATGTCGAGCGAATCCAGCAGTTCTTCGATGCGCTCGGCATGTTCAGGGGTGGGGTCCCAATTAAAACGCAGGCGCGGGAAATTGCGCAGGTCGATCACTTGGGAAAGTTGACGCCTCAAATAACCATTGGCTTTCTCAAAACCTGCCAGAATTTCGTCTTTGCGTTCCGAACCTTCTGCGGCGGACACAAATATGCTGGCAAAGGCCATTTCGCGGTCAACGCGCACATCAGTGATGTACACACCAGCCAGCCGCGGGTCGGAGACGTTGAACAATAGGAGGGTCGAAAGTTCTTCTTTGATGCGCCGGGCGATGCGGCGTGCTCTATCTTCTGAAACCATATTCCAAAACCGTAAATGGGTGAGGCGTGCCTCACCCATAAATGTTAATTACGCTACTGCTACTAATTCTTTGACGTAGGCCTCAAGTACATCACCTTCCTGAATATCATCAAATTCTTTCAGGTTGATGCCGCATTCGAAACCTTCACGCACGTCACGCACGTCGTCTTTTTCGTGTTTCAACGAGCTGATCTCGCCATCGTGGATCACTTCTTTGTTACGTATCACACGCATGCGGGCGTTCCGGCGGATTTCACCATCGGTGACGCGGCAACCAGCGATCTTGCCATAACGGCTGATCTTGAAGATGGCGCGCACCTGGGCGTGGCCGATAACCGTCTCGCGTTCTTCCGGCTCCAGCATACCCTTGAGAGCCTTTTCTACATCTTCGATGAGGCGATAGATGATGTCGTAATGGCGAATGGAGATGTGTTCTTTCTCCGCCAGTTTGTGCGCCGCACTATCTGCCGTCACGTTAAAGCCCATGACAATGGCCTGGGAAGAAGCCGCCAGCAACATATCGCTTTCCACGATATTGCCGGTTCCGGCATGCAGCACATTCACATTAATCTGACCTTCAACATCGCTGGCGCTGATCTCTTGCAAAGAAGACACGATCGGTTCCAGGGAGCCTTGCACATCGGCTTTAACGATCAACCGCAATTCACGTACTTCACCAGCCTGGTAGCGGTCGAACATGCTTTCCAGCGTCATCACAGAAGATTGCTTCTTCTGGGCTTCTTTCATGTCATCTTCACGTTCGGCCACAATGGCGCGAGCGTCTTTTTCCGAATCAACTGTGCGGAAAAGCTCACCAGCATCCGGCACGCTGTTAAGCCCCATTACCTGCACAGGCGTTGAGGGTCCAGCGCTTTCAATTTTCTCACCGTAGAAATCGAACATGGCGCGCAATTTGCCGTGGCTGGTACCGGCCAATACAACGTCACCGACGTTGAGCGTGCCATTCTGCACCAGCAGGCTGGCTACTGTACCGCGCGATTTATCTCGTTCGGCCTCGATGACCGTACCGATGATAGTGCCATCATCATTTGCCAGGATCTCTGTATTGTCTGCCACCAACAAAATGGCTTCAAGTAAGTCTTCAATACCGATTTTCTCAGTACCCGAAACAGGCACAACTATGGTGTCACCGTCCCATTCATCGGGGATAAGCCCCTCATCGGCCAGTTGTTGCTTGACGTGGTCGGCATTGGCATTGGATTTATCGATCTTGGTCATTGCCACGATCATCGGTACTTTGGCAGCCTTGGCGTGCGCCAGGGCTTCTTTGGTCTGCGGCATAACACCATCATCAGCCGCCACTACCAGAATAACCACGTCGGCACCTTGTGCGCCACGTGAACGCATGGCCGTAAAGGCCGCGTGACCGGGAGTATCCAGGAATGTGATCAGGCGATCATTGTGTTTAACTTGATAAGCGCTGATGTGCTGGGTAATACCACCAACCTCGCCGGCCTGCACATTCGACTCGCGGATAGCGTCCAGCAGGGTGGTCTTACCATGATCCACGTGACCCAGAATGGTCACAACGGGTGGGCGCGGTTGCAAGTCTTTTTCGTCTTCGCTGGCAATCAAACGCCGCCACAAAGGTACTTCACCGGCATCCGAAGCTTCAAGTTGTTCGACCATTTGCAGGGAAGCTTCAAAACCCATTTCAGCCGCCACGATGGCGGCAGTGTCGAAATCGATCAACTGGTTAATGTTAGCCATGACGCCATTGGTCATCAAGACTTTGATCACGTCAATAGGGCTGGCTTCAATACTTTCGGCCAGGTCGCGCACCGTCATGGTAGACGGCAATTCAATTGTTTTGGTCTCTGATACGTTTTCGCTCATCGAGCCTCTCCTTACAACGCCCGGCAAGCGACGAGCCTGATTTAGCTCATGGTCGCCCGGGTCGGGCTATGTGGAATGTGTATCACATTCCGACGTATTACACTGATAACGTTCATTCGTCTGCAAGCGCCGCCGCTTGAGGCAACGTTTCCAGGGGTTCCTGCTCCGGCAACGTCTTCATGTGTTCGTTCAAACGCTGGCGGTCTTCGTCCGTCAATTCGGTTTTTAAGCTGCGCGCCAGGGAGCCTTTGAGGCCCTTTTCCCAGCATGTACGCAGGTCGTGCAAATAAGCGCCGCGTCCAGGGAGCTTGCCCTGGGTGTCGATCAACACGCCTTCCGGTGTGCGCACGAGGCGCGTCAGGCTGCGTTTGGCCTGCACAGTGCGGCAACCTACACAAGTGCGTTGCGGCACATGCTTACCGCGGCGCGGCTGTTTCTTTTTCGTTTTCATCCGGTGTGATAGACAGAGATCATCATCAACATCGGTTATTCCCAGTTTTCCTCTTCCCAACCTTCGTCACCTTTGCGTTTGCGGCGCACAATGGTCATGTCAGCGTCGGGGTCATACTCGACTTCATTGAATTTTTTCTTCTTGCCCTTTTTCTTATCGGCTTCAGGGTCTACCGGCTTGGGAGTGTCTGCAAAAACGACGCCTTCCTTTTTGGGTTTACCCCGGCCGCCACGCAAAATGCGTCTTTCGCTTTGGGCAAAGATCTTTTCAATATCGCTGAGGTCCTCAGCGGCCATATCCGGCTTTTGGGGCTCTGGTTTCTCGTCTTTCTTCTTGCGGGGAGCCGGTTTCTTCACCTGGGGTTTGGGCGTAGGCGCGGGAGCGGCTTCAGCAACAGGTTCAGCTTCCGCCTCAGCGGCAACTTCTTCTTCAACAGCTTCGGCTGCTTCCTCTACGGCCTCTTCTTCGACCACTTCCGGCTCAGGTTCTTCCACCACCTCAACTTCTGGGAAGTCGAAGGCTTCCAGAGCGGCGTCAATATCTTCCATGGCCTTGGGCCCAATTCCACCGACCGACAAGATCACGTCAGCATCCAGCTTGAGCTGCATCATCAGGTCCCCGATAGTGGAGAAGCCTTCGCCGCCAATGGCGATGGCAAAGCGGGGTGAGATACCCAATTCGTCCAGCGGGATATCGAAGGCTGCGGGGGGCAGATCGGCACGTGCTTCAGCTTCAATGGCACGTCGCTCTTCCATGAGTTCCTGGCTGCGCTCGACTGCGCCGCGTTCCACCTGATCCACGAATTTACCCAGGTTCTGGTATTCCTCTGGAGTGATGGGGCGGCCTTCTGTCTTCTTAGCGAGGATGGCTTCGATCTGCGGGATGGTCTCTGATAGGGCTTCGGCTTCAAGCTCAAAGGCCAGGTCATCCTGCAATTTGAATAAGGCATCGCTGGCCGCTTCAGACAGACTCTTGATGTCGATACGCCAACTGGTCAGCTTTGCACCCAAGCGGGCATTCTGGCCGTCACGGCCAATCGCCAGACTCAACTGATCTTCTGGGACAACCACGGTGGCCGTCTTGGTATCGGCGATTTCATCCAGATACACGCCGGTCACGCGGGCCGGGCTGAGGGCCTTGGCAATGAAAGCTGCCGGGTCGGGGTTCCATTCAATAACGTCGATCTTCTCGTCATTCAATTCACGCACAATGGCCTGGATACGCACACCGCGGATACCCACACAGGCACCCACCGGGTCAATGCCAGGCTGTAAAGCGGACACAGCCACCTTGGAGCGGTAGCCGGGTTCACGCGCGATCGAGCGAATTTCGACCAGGCCCTGATAGATCTCCGGGACTTCATCTTCCAGCAAGCGACGCAGGAAATTCTTATGCGCTCGCGATAATGTAATTTGAGGGCCGCGCGGGGTTTGTTTGACTTCATACAGCAAAGCGCGTACACGGTCGTGTACACGGAAGCGTTCGCCACGGATCTGGTGATTGCGCGGCATGATGCCTTCGGCCTTGCGGTCCAGCCCAAGGGTGATGGCCCGCGGGTTGGTAGCCTGTACGATGCCATTAATAATCTCGCCCAATTGGGTATGGTAATGGTCGTACTGTGCCTCACGTTCGGCTTCACGAATACGCTGCTGGATCACCTGGCGCGCCGTTTGGGCGGCCACACGTCCAAAGTCTTCAGGGGTGGATTCAACTACCACGATGCCGCCCAATTCAGCTTCTTCGTCAAATTTTTTGGCAATTTCCAGAGTGACTTCGGTGCGGTCGTCCTGCACTTCTTCGACAACCTCTTTTTCGGCAAAGACTTCTACCTTGCCAGTTTCGGTGTCGATCTTGGCAAGCACTTCCTGCGCGCTGGAGGCGTTAACCGTTTTACGGTACGCCGAAACCATCGCGGATTCAATTGCTTCAATAATTACTTCTAATGGAAGCTGTTTGTCATCCAGCACTTCGTTGAACGCCAGGGCAAATTCTTTTTTCATACTTGGTCTACTCCACGCAGTCTTTCCCGTGCGAGGTGAGTGTTACTCCTGCAGATACGCAAGAAAGTGGGGGTTGCCCACTTTCCGGTGAAAACAATATTGGATAAGCCTTTCGATTATAGCGCGATTGGAAACGGAAGGCAAGACCACGGCGTTAGATTTTTGTTAAGGTTGCAGTTTATGGAATCCAGACGAAGGAAAATAACGGATGATCTTTTATGAACGAATCAATCAACGCAACCACATTATTCATAAAATCATAATAGAACAATTCTGTTTCCCAGGCCGAAGAACCGGTTTGTATTAAATCCGAGGTGGAAAAAAACAAAACTTGTGAATCGGGCCTCCAAAAGACACGAGCCACGTCAATGTCCGATAACACATAGGATTGATCAGTTTGAGTCGAAATTATCTCCAAGTCCTCTTTATAACCTTTCAAAACCATCCAACGTTTGTCAGGCGAAAGAAAAACCATGGCCTCGTAATCACGAATAGGCACGATCTCACCTTCTTCTGTAATACCGATGGTTTCTAGCTTTTCTATATTCCGCTCTCTATTTCCCCATGCAATGTATTTATACTCATCCAAGTCTACCTGCAACAAAACTGGATAATAACCTTCTCTTAAAAACACCTCTTCACCTGTTTCAGGGTAATAGAACCGGATTCCAGAGACGTAATCCAAATAATCATCACCCACAGTCATAGATGCCGATAGCAACAAATAGTTTTGCTCTGCATCATAGATGTAGTCATTAAATTGATCAGGGTAAATTCTTTGTTTATTTTCACCGATCAAATCACGGGCATATAAAAACCCGTGGCCGAGGATATTGACTCTGCAATGAGTCAGTATTTGATCTTCCGAAAGCCACTCCCGGAACGCAGTAGCTCCCCCACATCCACTATAGCCCTCCAATTCAATTGATGCTTTCTCAATATTTGCCAGATAGTATGTATTGGTGTCATTGACCGCGCTTTCGTGAGATACTCCAAAAAACAGGTTTGTTTCATTGGGTGACCATTTCATATATTGCACAACATCGAGTCCGTTAGACAACCTGGAGCTTGTTTGGGTTTGCATATCATAAAGATGTATATCAGGAGAAACACCCTCAATTTGCCCAATATAAGCTAAATAATTACCATGAGGTGACCAGGCCAATTTAAATAATCCAAAGCGAAACACATCCCAAATCCACTCGCGATATCCCGCATCATTAGTTAAGCTCTCAGGGTATTCCTCCAAGGCGTATACTGCATCAACGAACAGTGGGAATTTGTCCAAAAAATCATTCGATAACAAATTCGCCACCTGAGTGATTTCCCCATCAGGTAGATGCATCAGGTTCAGGGTGAGGTTGTTATTAGCCGCATCTTCAAATGTGTCACTCAGCGTGCCACTGTGAAAAGCCAGCCACTGGCCGTCGGGAGAAAGTGCGGTTCTTAGGTTATCAATCGTGCTATTCTCCGGAAAAGCAATGACCTTACGCCCAGAGCCATCCCCGCTAACCAGCACAATTGACAATACACCATCTTCAATATCCTTATAAACCAGATATGGACCTTCATCGCTCAAAGGGCCATCGGCGCGCAGGGTTGGGATGGGTGTAATAGTCGCAGTTGGCACAAGAGTTGCCGTGGCTGGCACAGGGGTTGAGGTCGGCACCATCGTCGTGGGAGTGATTTCCTCTTGGTTCACCTCATTGCAGGCCACCAAAGCCAATATCAACCCCAATAACAAGAATCCAGTTTTTACATTTTGCATTATTCCGTCCTCCCAATACTTTCATACTTTGACAATATCCTTTTCCACAACCCTGTTTCCCAATTACTAATTACTGTGTACTAGGTACTCCTAAGCTCTTTTGCAAACGCCAGCCCGGTTCATGTACATGCTGCACCACCCCATGCTGGTCAACGTAGGACCATTTACCCTCATCTTCACCAACCACCTGATAGTTCAGACGCATGTACAGATCATAGGCAGCCTGGTTATCCCGAGTGACATTGAGTAATACGTTCCGAAAACCGCGCCGCTGCAGATCATCTTCCACCACCTGCATCATTCTGGTGCCCACACCCCTGCCGCGGTATTCAGGCCGCACGCGGAAGGAGTGCAGGTAAGCCCTGCTCCAACCGTCGGCCAGCCTGGGGCGTCCGTTAATCTTCAATTGGATGAAAGCCTGCCCGATCAAACCTATCTGTGGCACCTCTACCACCCACAACACGGCTTTGCCCACCTGCATGCGTTGGTAGGCTTCGGCATACAGGTTGCGGAAATGAGTATATTGCCCTTCCCATTCAAGCGCCGGCAGATCGGCCTCTCGCAGGTGGCGTATCAGCAACCCCTCAACGGGTTCGGAGGCTGTGGCAATAGGTGGAGGTCTGTGCTCAGTCATTGAGCAAGCGCTCCAACAAAACTTCTTCTTCTTCGGGCGTGGACACTTCGCCGTCCAGCCAGGCGGAGCGCAGGGTGGTGAGGATCTCTTTGTAGCGCGGCCCTGGCTCCAAACCACGCTCTTTTAATGTATGGCCGTCTGCGCGGGCCTTTATATCTACCCAATCATTGAGGTAATTTTCTACCAATCGTTTCTGGTTGGCATCTTCCAGAACGTACGTCATAGCCTTTAAAGCTAGGTCTGGGACATGTTCCAAGCATTTTACAAGTTGGCTGGGCGAGGCTTCCGACAAATCGGGCAAGTCGCTTTTCAATTTGCTGGCTGCCAGGCTGGCTTCGGTCAGTTCAGTAGAAAATTGCAGACGCGCAGCTATCCGCTGAATGTCTTCTTGTGGTAAATAAGCCAGCCAAGTCACATAAGCCATATCAGCGTTCTCGGTGTCGCCGGGCAAACGTCCAAGGCCTGCTCGCACAGTCGCGTTCAATACTAAATCCTGATCGATTGCCGCCAATACACCAAGGTCATCCAGCCGTTCCAGGATAGCAATACGTTCCACTTCCAGGATGATGTGATCCAGTTCGTGACGAATACGGTCACCGGACAACTCAGCAATATATGGCAAGGCGGCCTGCAGCAATTCTAGTGTGTGTGGCTCGATCTCAAAGCCCAAGCGCTGCTCGTAGCGTACCGCCCGGAAGATGCGTGTGGGGTCATCGATAAAGGACTGGTCGTGCAATACACGTATAAGTCCCTGATCCAAGTCTTGTTGAGCTTCCGGTACACTCAGAATTTCGCTTACTGCTTCTGACAAGGGCAATGCAAAGGTATTCACCGTAAAATCGCGCCGTGCCAAGTCAGCTTGCATATCACCCGGCTGCACCTTGGGCAAAGCAGCAGGCTGTGTGTAGCTCTCGCTACGTGCCGTCACAAAATCCAGCAACTCAGGCAGTTCACTTATGTTTATGGCCTCATCCGCAAAATCCTGAAGTGTTTGTACGAGATTACTCTTTACTGATGTTACAGTCCAATTAGCCGTACCAAAGCGCTTATGCACCCGCAAATCACCCCCATAGCTCTTGCGCAAGGCTCTCGCCAGTTTGACAGCATCGCCCACCACAACAAGGTCATAGTCTGTGCTGCTGATGCCCAGCTTTAGATCGCGCACAAAGCCCCCCACAATATAGAGAACTACGCCTTGCTTTTCTGCCAGGTTCGAAACAGCCTTGAGCAAAGCACGTGCAGCAGCCGGGATGCGTTGGAATAAATCGTCAGACATCACAACAAAATTGTACTTGATTGGGGAATACACAACAAAGCATGTCCCCCAAAACTGATTGCAAGACTACCCGGTTTTCTATCCTATCGGCGTATCCGTAGCTGTAGGACTGGGCTCGATCACCGCCGGTACCTGCTCAGGATCTGGGGTGTTGGTCGAAGTCGGCTCAGGCGTGTCCGTAACTGTTGGGCTGGGCTCCAGGGTTAGCGTGGGCGTCTCGCTGGGCTCAAGGGTAAAAGTGGCGCTGGGTATTGGTGTGGCTGTCAGCGTGGGCAGCGGTTCAACAACACCCGGCTGGAAAACGAAGTAATACCAAGCTCCGAAGGCAATCACCAAACCAACGATGATGGCAGCTAAAGCCATAACCAGACAGGATGGCCTGCGTCTGCGCCGCCTGGGCTTTGTGTCACTGTCTTTGTCTGCTTTGGCATCGGCCATCTCCAGTAAAGCTACAGTGATGTTATCTTTGCCACCAGCCTCATTGGCCTTGTCGATCAATTCCTGAGCAGCTTTATCGAGGTTCTTGTGCGCTTTGAGGGTGGCATCGATCTCTTCATCCGAGATCATGTCATGCAGACCATCGGAGTTAACTAGCAAAAGGTCGCCAGGCAAAAGGCGCATGCCCTGGTTGGCTTCTGCATCTTTATCGTTCTGGTCTTCGCGCAGTCGTATACGCAGATCTACTTCTACAGGACGGGAGGAACCCAAATGACGCCGGATGATGTTGGAATTGGGATGGTCTCGGATCTGATCCTTGGTCAGCACCCCCGCCTCATAGGCTTCCTGCACCCAGGTATGGTCCACAGATATCTGGCGGAGCAGCCCGTCGCGCAATAGATAGAGGCGCGAGTTACCCACCGAAATGGCGTACAAGCGGTCATCGATAATCCAGGCACAGGTCACTGTGGTACCCATGCCTGCTTTATCAGGATCACTCTCTGACTGTGCCAGGATGGTCTGGCTGGCCTGGATGGCCGCGGCCTGCATAATGGCGGTGGGCTGGCTGCCATCGCTTTCGGCAACTGCCTGGCTGATCATATCCACGGCGATCTCGGAAGCTACTTCACCGGCCTGGTGTCCGCCAATGCCGTCGGCCACGATAGCAAACAGCGATGGGGTGGTATCGGTGGAACTCAGTTCGTATGCCGTGACGGCAAACTGGTCTTCGTTGTTCTTGCCAGTCATGCCTTCATGTGATTTGGCAGCAACCTTTAAATGGGCGCGTTCCACAGGGATCATGATTCACGCTCCTGAAGGATGGCACGCGGGCGGGTCGTACGGGTCGGGTTGCTCTCCGTAAAACGGAAACCTACCTTGCCGATGTGAATCAGGTCACCGTGCTGCACACGACCGCCATCTGTAGTCACAGGGGCATAATTGATCCACGTACCGGCAACTGTTTCCAGATCGGCGAGATGAACGACACCTTCATCATCACGCCATAAACGTGAATGCACTGCTTCCAGCGAATCATCATCTAATGGAATTGAAGTCCTTGAAACATCGGAACCAAAGATAATCTCCGGTTGCACCACTGGTTCGATCTCCCCAGGGCGCGGTTCACCCTGTTCAGTAATCGGTGCTAAATAAGCATAGGGTTGCTGCTGCCCGCTACGCCGTTGGGGCCAGCGTAACCGCGGCGCAGAAATACGACTGGCGATTTGCGCAAAGCGGCCAGGTTGGGTATCGGGGGGAGTGACTTCTGCAACAGGCTGTGTCACGGGGTCTAACGGCGAGGTTTTTACTTTACGCCGCGCACCCATAGGCTGGGGGCTAAGACGGCCTGATAAAACCAGCACCAGCAATAAAACCGCCCCGGCCAATAAAGCAATGCCGCCAGCCAGCCAGGCCCCATACCTTGCCAATAGCGAGCTCAAGCCAACCGGGGCGCGCTGGATGCTTATTTGAATAGGTGTGTCCACGCTGCGGGAGGCCAATCCGATTTCGTCCTCGATCTCGGCACTCAGAACCACTACCTGGTTACCTTCATATTCAGTCAAGTCCCAATTGAACTGCTCAAAGGGGGCCGTGCCGTTCTCCGCCACGGCTTCACCATTGGCATATAGTGTTGAGCGCACGATCTGGCGAGGGATGTCATCAGGGAATTCGATCAGGATATCAATAGTGGTGACGGTGGGCAGCAATTGTTCAAGGGCTTCAGCATCGCCGGGTGGGTTGCTGCGCACCACTTCTGCCGGAAGAGACACAAATGTGGCTGCCGGAGGAGCGATCTGCATCTCAAAATTTTGGGGAGCAGTAGTTAGTTCGGCATCCCCCTGCCGTATCAGGGCCACAACCTGGTGGCTACCGCTGTTATCGACTTGAGATTGATAACCCAACTGGTACACACGGCGATAGGGTTCGATCAGGTTTTCAAGATCCGGCAAGACTTCGGAGCCAGAATAACCTTCCAGGCTGCCACCGGTTTGTTCAGCCATAGCGCGCATGGCATTCACACCGGGCGATTCAAACACAGACTGCGAATCCACCAACCACACCAAAATACGCACACCGGCATCATTGGCCCGGTCAGCCTGGTTCTGGAGAGCATCTGCCAGGCTGGCATCCAGAGCAGGTGTCATGAACAGCACCACGCGCCCCATACCACCTTTAGGAACCGGATCTGCTGCAAGTTCCACGGCCCGGGAAAGCACATCCAAGCCGGGTGAGGTACTTTGTAAATCAGCCTCGAATACCTGTAGGGCATTCAACCATTCAATCGAATTCGTTGTGTGTTGTACCAGGTTCCCGCTGGGCACCACAATGCTCAGGTCATCGTTCTGGTCACCTGCGTTGGCTTTGCTGGTGGCCCACTCACTCAGATTGGAGACGAGATAATCATAGCGGGTATTGCCCTCACCATCCCGAATAGCAAAAGTATCGTCCAGATTAAAGGCCACCACGATCTGCGCCCCTGGGCGAATCTCATTAAGTTCGCTGGCCGGGAACGGGGAATTGTTTTCAATGACGGTCACGTCCGCCGCGGTCAAACCTGACAGGAAGTTACCCTGTTCATCCCGCACGTCCAGATAGGCAGACATACGGGGGAAACTCTCGACTACGGGAGGGCTGAGTGTGGCGCGTATAGGAGTTTGCGCGTAGGCTACCAGCGGTAAGAACAAACATGCCAGCACAACGGCAATGAGGCCACCTGTGGGTTTAGACACGCGCGGGATTTTAACACAGTCCATAGACAAACTGCCTAACAGGTCAGAAGTCCTATTCGTCCGCGAAATCACAATACAGAACAAATTAGCAGCACAGCTCCCGCGTTGACGCTACTCAACCGCAATGGTTTAATAGCCTTGTCCCACGAGTCTACGTGATGAAATCCCCTTCCAAACTACAAATTGCCCTCAAGGCCCTGCGCCAACTTGGCCCTGGCAAGCTGTTTTTATATGCCTGGTACCAGTTCAAACTACGCAGTGGCTTAGTGAAAAGGCAAACACAGCCCCAGGCAAACTGGCTAACAGGCCAAGTGACGCGACATGCCATTGCCTCCGACCTCATACCTTTACCCAACAGAGATGAACTGGCTGCCGTCATCGCAGAACACATAGAAGAATTGTTTAGAGAAGCCGACGAAATCACCAAAGGAAAGGCCCTCATCTTTGGCCACGAATCGGTGCCCCTCGACTTCAAAGCATCTTCGCCCCTCCAGCATTGGACCAGCTACAAAGATTCCGGAGATCAGGAAGATATCAAGTTCACCTGGGAACCCGCCCGCTTTGGCTGGGCGCTTGTCCTGGCACGTGCCTACTATCTCAGGCAGGATGAGAAGTACGCTCAAGCTTTCTGGAAATATACGGAAGAATTCCTGCAATCAAACCCACCCAATCTCGGCCCACACTGGATGTCAGCCCAAGAAGTTGGCCTGCGTCTGATCTGCCTAGTTTTTGCTTATCAGATCTTCGTGCAATCACCAGAAAGCACGCCTCAGCGGCAGGCTATGCTGGCGTCCGCCATTGCCGCTCACGCTGAGCGCATCCCGCCCACATTGGTCTACGCTCGCGCCCAAAGCAACAACCACCTCATCAGTGAGGCCGCGGCCCTCTACACCGCCGGGCTGGCCCTGCCCACGCACCCCAAAGCAGCTGGCTGGCGCGAAAAAGGTTGGCGCTGGCTCTCCGATGGGCTGCACAAACAGATCGCCCCCGACGGCAGCTACATGCAGCACAGCACTAACTACCATCGCCTGGTCTTACAACTGGCCTTGTGGTGTCAAATATTGGGGAAGAAAAAGAAACAATACTTCCCTATCCGCGCCCAATTCAAATTGGCCCAGGCCAGCCATTGGCTCCTGCGCCTAATGGATTTTGATAACGGCCAAACGCCCAACCTGGGGCCCAACGATGGGGCTTACATTTTGCCCCTCAGCACCTGCACTTTTGAGGACTACCGCCCAACCGTGCAGGCTGCCAACCTGGCTTTCAACGAAGAACAATATTTCGAGGCCGGGCCCTGGGGTGAGATGGCCTTGTGGTTTGGATTGCCTCCGGCTGAAAAAGCCAGCCCGCTCAACGCCCAGCGCCCCGCGGGCATAATTACCGACACTCCGCACGTATTGCGCAATCCCAACCACAAATCCTGGGCCTACCTGCGCGCCGCCCGCTTCACCGACCGGCCCGGCCACGCCGACCAATTGCAGCTCGACCTGTGGTGGCGGGGCCTCAACGTGGCGCAGGAT
>JABFGG010000019.1 GCA_013112575.1 Chloroflexota bacterium
CAGGAGACAATGTGAACCTGGATGTGGAGTTGATCATGCCGGTGGCGATGGAGCAGGGCTCGAAGTTTGCCATCCGAGAAGGTGGCCTGACCGTGGGCGCTGGCGTCATCACCGATATCCTGGACTAGGTTGAAATAAGGAAGACGATGGCTGCTACTGTCAAACAGAAAATACGTATTCGTCTGAAGGCATACGACCATCGTGTGCTAGACCAGTCCGCAAAACGAATTGTTGAAACTGCGGAGCGGACTGGCGCACGAGTTGTCGGGCCTGTACCATTGCCGACAAAACGAGAACGCTTTACCGTGCGACGTTCCACTTTTATTGATAAGGACTCGCACGAGCACTTTGAAATTCGCACGCATAATCGCTTGATCGACGTGCTGGACCCGGACTCAAAGACCATTGATATGCTGATGCGTCTGAATCTACCGGCTGGCGTGGATATCGAGATTAAGATCTAGTACGAGTACGCACGCAAAAACGCGTACATAAAAGGTGGCGCAAGAACCTGTTTATTCGGAAGCCCGAGACGTTTTCGATAAACAAGTTGACTGCGGTGCTTTGGGATGATGCAACCATGCCCTGGTTGACAGTCCCTTATCTTTAGTAACACAGGAGTACAACTGAGATGTTTAAAGGGCTATTAGGTAAGAAAATCGGCATGACCCAGATTTTCGATGAAGACGGTGTGGTTGTTCCTATCACACTCATCGAAGCTGGGCCTTGCTATGTTACGCAGGTGCGTAATCCTGAGAAAGATGGTTATAGCGCCATCCAGGTTGGTTTTAGTGAAACAAAACCCAAGCATCTGACAGGCGGCCAGCTTGGCCACTTGAAGCGCACCGATGCACCGCCATTGCGCTATCTGCGCGAATTTCGTGTCAAAGACACAGAATTAAAAGCAGGCGACAAGCTCACCGTAGAAGCTTTTGAGATTGGTGATGCTGTGGATGTCGTTGGTACCAGCAAAGGTAAAGGATTTGCCGGTGCAGTCAAACGACATGGTTTCAGTGGTGGCCCCAAGACTCACGGTCAATCAGACCGCCAACGCGCGGTCGGCTCGATCGGCGCTACATCTACACCTGGGCGTGTGTTCAAAGGGATGCGCGGCCCTGGACGTATGGGCAATGAACGTGTCTCTGTCCAGAACCTAAAAGTCGCTTTGGTCGACACTGAGCGAAACCTGATCGGGATCCGTGGCGGTGTGCCCGGTTCCAAAGGTGGCCTGGTGATCATCAAGGAGGCGCGCAAGAACTAGTGCTGTAATGGCACTCTTGCGTACGGAGTAATTGATCATGAAAGTTGACGTTTATACATTGGAAGGGGCCAAGGCCAGCCAGCAGGCTGATCTGCCCACCAAAATATTTGAAGCACCGGTTAATGTGGACTTGATGCACCAGGCTTACGTGCGCCAGATGGCCAATGGCCGTGCCGGTACACATAAGACCAAAACCCGCAGTGAAGTACGCGGTGGTGGTCGCAAACCCTGGCGACAGAAGGGAACCGGTCGAGCCCGTCAGGGGTCAACCCGCTCTCCCCAGTGGGTTGGTGGCGGCAGGGTACACACGCCTCGCCCGCGCGACTATAGCAAGGACATGCCCAAGAAAATGCGCCGTGCAGCTTTGCGATCCGCATTATCTGTAAAAGCTGCTGAAGAAGGCATTTTGGTAGTTGATGAAATCAAACTGGCAGAGCCCAAGACCAAGGCCATGTCTGCTGCGCTGGAAAAACTGGCAGGTGATGCCACTGTGCTGATCCTTACCGCTGGTGAAGGCGAAGATGATGCCAATACTGTGCGTTCCGCTCGCAACCTGGCTTCGGCAAAGACATTAAATTCGAAATACCTCAACGTCCGTGATCTGCTGGGCTACGACAAAGTCGTTGTGTCCCTGAAATCACTGGATTTGATTGAAGGCTACTTAGGGTAAGCAGGAGAGACGAAATGACAAGCATTTACGACGTACTGCGCCGCCCGATCATTACAGAAAAATCGAACTATCAGACCACGGCGCTAAATCAGGTGGTGTTCGAAGTAGCCAAAACTGCTACAAAAGCCAGTGTAAAAGATGCCGTTGAGTTCGTTTTCGACGTAACCGTTGAACGTGTCAATGTTATCAACGTGCCCGCCAAACGCAGCCGCAGAGCACAAAGTGGCCGCACAGCGGTACGTAAGGCTGGTTACAAGAAAGCAATCGTGACCCTGGCAGCAGGCGACACCATCGACGTATTTGAAGGCGTAAGCTAATGGCTGTAAAGAAATATAAACCGACAACTCCCGGCCGCCGGGACATGACCAGCTATACCTTTGATGAAATCACAAAGGATAAGCCGGAACGCTCGCTGACCAAGTCAAAGACTAAACGTGCTGGTCGCAATAATGCTGGTCGCATAACTGTTCGCCATCGTGGTGGTGGTAGCAAGCGTAAGTATCGCCAGATCGATTTCAAACGCGACAAGCATGATGTGCCCGCCAAAGTTGCCGCGATCGAATATGATCCCAACCGCACGGCCCGTCTGGCTTTGCTGCACTATGCCGATGGTGAGAAGCGTTATATTTTGGCAACCACTGAACTCAAAGTGGGCGATACGGTCGTGTCGGGCGAAAAGGCCGACATCCGTTCTGGCAACAGCATGCCGATTTCTAACATCCCGACCGGCACCATGATTCACAACATTGAGTTGAAAGAAGGCCGTGGCGGTCAGATTGTACGCTCAGCTGGCAGTTCTGCTCAGTTGGTAGCTAAAGAAGGCGATTATGCGCAGATCCGCTTGCCTTCTGGTGAAGTTCGCCTGGTTCGCCAAGTGTGCTATGCCACTATCGGCCAGATCGGCAATGTGGAACATAGCAATATTAAATTGGGCAAAGCAGGCCGCAAGCGCAACAAAGGCATTCGCCCCACCGTCCGCGGTTCGGCGATGTCCCCACGTGACCATCCGCATGGTGGTGGTGAAGGCCGTTCGGGTATCGGTATGCCCAGCCCGAAGAGCCCCTGGGGTAAGCCCACGCTCGGTAAGAAGACTCGCCGCAATAAACAAACTAGTAAGTACATTGTACGCCGCCGTCGCACCGGCAAGCGCCGCCGCTAGGCCGTACATTCGGTAGAACCTGGAGACGTTTTATGGGACGCTCACTGAAAAAAGGGCCATTCGTAAGCCCGAAACTGCTTCGCAAAGTGGAGCAGATGAACGAAAAAAATGAAAAGAAAGTGATTCGCACCTGGAGTCGCGCCAGCCAGATATTCCCCCAAATGGTTGGACACACGATCGCCGTGCATGATGGTCGCCGGCACGTGCCCATTTACATCACGGAGAATATGGTCGGTCACCGTCTGGGTGAATTTGCCCCGACACGCACCTTCCGCGGTCACATTCAAGAGAAAAAGGTGCGAGGCTAAAACATGGCTACACAAGGTTATCGCGCCGTAGCTAAAAACATTCCCATCTCTGCACAAAAAGTGCGTTTGGTGGTTGACCTGGTGCGCGGCAAAGACGTACAAGAAGCCATGGACATGCTTGATTTCGTCACTAAACGTGGTGCGGAACCCGTTTCCAAGCTGCTGCGTTCTGCCATGATCAATGCTGAGGAGAACCATGCAGTTTCGCGAAACGATCTAATGATCAGTGAAATTTTTGCAGATGAGGCTCGCACACGTAAATGGCGCCGTTTTGGTGCACGTGGGCGATTTAAACCCTGGTTGCGCCGCTCTTCGCACATCACTGTTGTGTTGCGTGAGAAGGGTAACTAGGAAAGGTTAGGAATTATTTATGGGTCGTAAAGTACATCCCGTTGGCTTCCGTCTCAAGATCAATAAGACCTGGGACAGCCGCTGGTACGCAGAAGACGATAACTATGTAGACCGCTTGCATCAGGACATTGCTGTCCGTGAATTGATCCGCAAGATGGCTCCCCGTGCTGGCGTGTCGCGTATCGAAATCGAACGTTTCCCCGGGAACGTGAAGATGTTCGTGCATACATCCAAGCCTGGTGTTTTGATCGGGCGCAAAGGCGAAAACGTCAAGCTGCTGCGCAAAGAACTGCAGGCGCTGGTTGGTAAGCAGATCGATCTGGAGATCAAAGAGATCAAGGACCCCGACCTGGATGCTTACTTGGTTGCGCAAAATATCGCCGACCAATTGGTACGCCGTATTGCTTATCGCCGTGCTATGCGCCGTGGTTTGCAACAGGTCATGCGTGCTGGCGCAGAAGGCGCCAAGATCATTGTTGGTGGTCGCTTAGGTGGCGCTGACATGGCTCGCTCCGTGATGATGCGTGAAGGTCGCGTGCCCTTGCACACACTGCGTGCAGATATTGATTTTGCCGTGGCAGAAGCTGTAACGACCTATAGTTCGGTCGGCGTCAAGGTATGGATCTACAAAGGTGAGATCCTGCCCGAATCCGAGTCTGAACCGGAAGCAACAGAGGGTGTGTACGTCAGCGAGTAAGCTGAATACCCACTTCTTGAGGACTTTATTATGTTGATGCCAAAACGTGTGAAATATCGCAAAACCCAACGTGGCCGTATGCGTGGCAAAGCCAGCCGCGGTGCGGAGCTCCACTTCGGTGAATATGGTTTGCAGGCGCACGCACCCGGTTGGGTGTCTGCACGGCAGATCGAAGCCGCCCGCCGTGCTATTGTGCGCCATGCCAAACGCCGCGGCAAGGTTTGGATCCGCATTTTCCCGGACAAACCCGTTACCCAGCGTGCCGCTGAAACCCGTATGGGTAAAGGCAAAGGCAACGTTGAAGAGTGGGTGGCCGTGGTCAAACCAGGCCGCATCATGTTTGAAGTTGGCGGTATGGACGAAGAAACAGCCAAGAGAGCTTTGAGCCTGGCTGCCTATAAATTATCGATCAAGACCAAGATTATTGCTCGTGAAGAAGTTGCTGGAGACCAATCATGAAAGCCGATGAAATCCGCGACATGAGCATCGAAAAAATCGATGAAGAGATAGACGACGTGCGTGAAGAACTCATGCGTTTGCGCTTCCAACGCGCCACGGGTGAATTGACTGACCATACGCGTCTGCGCTTTACACGCCGCAAGATCGCTCGCCTGATAACTATTCGTCAGGAGCTAGAGGTAGAAGAAGCGGCTATAGAAGGTGAAGAAGCATGAAAAACGAACGTCGAAGACTAACAGGCGTAGTGACCAGCGACAAGATGCAAAAGACGGTCACAGTCGAATTGTCACGAGCATATCGTCACCCGCTTTACGGCAAAGTCGTAAAAAGTGCCAAGCGTGTGAAAGCACACGATGAACAAGGTGCGCAACTGGGCGATACAGTATTGATAGTGGAGAGCCAACCGCTTTCCAAAACAAAGCGCTGGGTCGTCCAGGAGATCGTCAACCGCGACGAGCAGGCTGCGGACGCAGAAGCATTTGCCGCTGAAGGTGAGGCACTCGGACAGTTGGATCGCGTCGAAGACGAAGAGGCCGAAGAAGAAGCTGAAGAAACTGTCGAAGAAGCAGAAGCTGCGGATGGCGACGAAGAAGCGGAGTCAGAAGAATGATCCAGCAAGAATCCCGTTTGAAAGTTGCCGATAATACCGGTGCACGTGAGTTGCTGGTCATCAAAGTGCTTGGCGGCTCCCGCAAGAAGTATGGTCGTGTAGGTGACATCATTGTCGGCACAGTAAAGACAGCTACTCCGCAGGGAACTGTAAAAAAGAGTGAAGTCGTGCGTGCGGTGATCGTACGCACCAGCAAAGAATGGCGACGCGATGATGGCTCGTACATCCGCTTCGATGACAATGCCGCTGTGATCCTTGAGGCTGAGAGTCAGAATCCGCGCGGAACCCGTATTTTTGGGCCAGTGGCACGCGAATTGCGCGATGTAGGCTATATGCGCATCGTATCTTTAGCGCCGGAGGTTCTCTAGCCGAATGCGGCAGGAGAGTTGATGATGAAGAAGACCAAAATAAAACGCGGTGACACAGTAGAGATACTCACCGGAAAACGTGAAGACAAAGGCAAGCGCGCTGAGGTTATCAAAGTGATTCCTCAGGATGGCAGGATCGTGGTGCAGGGCATCAATATCCGTAAGAAGCATCAGTCCCAGGTGCAGACGCAGGGTAAGCAGATGAACCCTGGCATCATCGAATTGGAAGGCTCTATGGACATTTCCAACGTGATGGTTGTTTGCCCCAGTTGCAATGAGGCCAGCCGCCTGGGTATCCGCCGCGACGCCGAAGGTTACGCTCACCGCTTCTGTAAGAAGTGCGACAGCGAACTGGATTAGGCAGGAGTTATCAATGGCACATTATTTAAAAGAACGATATCAAGAAGAGATCGTGCCGGCGCTGCAAAAATCGCTGGATCTCCAGAATGTGATGAAAGTTCCGCGTCTGGAAAAAATTGCTATCAATATTGGCCTGGGCGAAGCCCTAGACAATCCCAAGGCAGTTGACGCAGCCGTGGAAGATTTGACCACGATGGCCGGACAGCGCCCAGTAGTAACAAAATCACGCAAGAACATCGCCAACTTCAAGTTGCGCGAAGGTCGAGCGATTGGCGCAAAAGTCACCCTGCGTGGCGAACGCATGTGGTCTTTCTTTGATCGCCTGATGAACGTGGCTTTGCCACGAGTGCGTGACTTCCGTGGCATCTCGCCCAACTCCTTTGATGGGCGTGGTAATTACACATTGGGACTGACCGAACAACTGGTGTTCCCAGAGATCGACTACGATCAAATCGATAAAGTGCGCGGTTTTGAAGTCACTATTGTGACCAGCGCTCAAGACGACGAAGCAGGGCGAGCATTGCTCAAGTTGTTGGGCATGCCCTTCCGAGAAGGATAAAAGTATGGCGAAGAAATCAATGGTTGTGCGGGAAACCCGCCGCAAATATCCCACCCGGGTACGCAATCGCTGCAAGCAGTGTGGCCGTCCACGCGGTTATATCCGCCGGTTTGGCCTATGCCGCATTTGTTTCCGAGAACTGGCGCTCAAGGGCCAGTTACCCGGTGTTGTGAAGTCTTCGTGGTAGCCGGAGGTATATAGCGATGATTATTTCTGATCCGATTGCTGATATGCTGACACGCATCCGTAATGCTAACATGGTGGGCAACACCATGGTGGCCATGCCTAACTCGAAGGTAAAGGTTGCGATTGCCGAAATCCTCAAACAAGAAGGCTTTGTTGAAGAGTATGAAGTGGCCGAAGATGAGAAGAGTGTGCAGCCTGTTTTGCGCCTGCGCCTGAAGTATGTGGGCGAGCGCCGCACGCGCAAGCCGGTCATCTCTGGCCTGGAGCGCATCAGTCGCCCTGGCCGCCGCGTATATGCCAAACGCAAAGATATCCCCTGGGTACTTTCCGGTTTAGGTGTGGCTATTATGTCAACCCCTAAGGGTGTCATGACCGGACGCCGTGCACGCCAACTGGGTGTTGGTGGTGAAGTACTCTGCAAAGTTTGGTAAGGCTGCCAAAGGAGAACTGGAATTATGTCTCGTGTAGGTAAGATGCCGGTAGAAATACCTTCTGGTGTTGAAGTGAAGGTCAATGGCACCCAGGTAAGTGTCAAAGGCCCTAAAGGACAATTGGAACACACTTTCCCGGAAGTCGTTGGGATTGCCATTGAAGATGGCAGTGTGAACGTGACCCGTGAATCAGATGACAAATTCGTGCGTTCCATGCACGGAACTGCCCGTGCTGTCATCAGTAATATGGTTGTTGGTGTGAGTGAAGGCTTCTTCAAAGAACTCGAGATCCAGGGTGTGGGTTACCGTGCTGAATTGCAAGGCAAAAACCTGATCCTGAATGTTGGTTTTTCTCACCCGGTCGAATTCGTGCCACCCGAGGGCATTAGTTTTGAAGTCGAAGGCCGCAATGACCAGATCAAGGTTTTGGGTTATGACAAACAAGCTGTAGGCCAATTGGCAGCAGAGATTCGCAATACGCGTCCGCCGGAACCTTACAAGGGTAAAGGCATCCGTTACAAAGGCGAATACGTCCGCCGTAAAGCTGGTAAGGCCGGCAAGGCGATATAGCAGGAAGTTTGAATTATGGCAAAAATTAATCGAAATAAAGCCCGACTGCGACGCCACACACGTGTGCGCAAACGATTATCCGGAACCCCGGAAAAACCGCGTCTCAACGTGTTCCGCAGTTTGAGTGAAATTTACGTGCAGGTCATTGATGACGAAGCCGGTAGCACTTTGGTTGCAGCTTCCAGCGTAGATAAAGACCTGCGTAGCCAGATGAAAGGCAAGAATAAAACCGAGCAGGCTCGCGCGGTTGGCGAAGCTATTGCTGAACGTGCCAAGGCACAAGGCGTTTCCACTGTGGTATTTGACCGCGGCGGATTTCGTTACATGGGTCGCGTCAAAGCGCTGGCAGATGGTGCCCGCGAGGGCGGCCTGGAGTTTTAGGAGAACAGCATGGCTGAATTTGAACGCGAACTGATCGAACAAACAATAGAAATCGCACGTGTAGCGAAAGTTGTGAAAGGCGGTCGCCGCTTTGCATTCCGTGTCACCGTGGTTGTGGGCGATGGCTCCGGCTCGGTGGGTATGGGAATCGGCAAAGCCCGCGGTGTGCCTGATGCAATCCGCAAGGCCTCTGACCGTGCCAAGAAGGAAATGAAGCGTATTAACATGTACGGCAGCACCATTCCTCATGCCATTGTGGGTGAGGTAGCTGGCGCACGCGTGCTGCTTAAACCAGCCTCTCCCGGTACCGGCGTGATCGCTGGTGGTGGTGTACGTGCGGTATTGCAGGCTGTCGGTATTCAGGACATCCTTACCAAGTCATTGGGAAGCGCCAACATCTTGAACGTGGTCAAAGCTACGATGAAAGCATTGCGCGAGCTCAAGTCGGTTGAAGAACAAGCGGCTATGCGCGGGAAACCTGTTGAAGAGATGTTGCCTTTCTGGGAGCGCAGTAAAGATGGCGGATAAGAAAGCGACAAAAGCCCTGACCATCACACTGGTAAAAAGCCCCATTGGCTATTCCAAGCGCCAAAAAGGGACTGTTAAAGCCTTAGGCTTACGACGGATCAACCATAGTGTGACGCACGATGACACGCCCGTGATCCGCGGGATGATCAACAAAGTAGGCCACCTTGTACAGGTGGAAGAGAACTAGGTTCTATTATGAAGTTACATGATTTAAAACCCAATGCGGGTAAGCAAAAAAGCCGTACACGTGTAGGCCGCGGTATTTCTGCCGGCAAAGGTAAAACCGCTGGTCGAGGCCAAAAAGGCCAGGGCGCACGTGCGGGTGGTGGCATGGGGCTGTATCACCAGGGCGGCAACCTGCCGTTCTTCCGCCGACTGCCTTTCAAGCGCGGCTTCAATCCGCCGAACCGTGTCGTCTATAACGAGATCAACCTCGATCAACTAGAGGCCTTTGCAGCCGATAGCGAGGTGAGTCCCGAAACTCTTGACGAAGCTCGTTTGCTCCGCGATATCAAGAAGCCTGTTGTGGTGTTGGGGCGCGGTGAAATTAAAGCAGCGCTCAAACTGCGCGTACATCGTGTTAGCAAAGGCGCCCGCGAAAAGATCGAAGCTGCCGGTGGCAGTGTTGAGTTGATCAAATAATTGTTCTTATTGGTATTGGCTTAGATAAGGAGTAATGGCATGAAACGATCTTCCTGGCGCTTTTTATGGTCTGCAAAAGACATTCGACGCAAGTTGTTGATCACCTTGGGTATCTTGGTGATCTATCGTTTTGCTGCCAACGTGCCGGTCCCTGGTGTGGATCGTGATGTTATTGCCGGTGTGTTGACCCAGGGAGGGGCTGGGGCAGCCTTATTGCAGTTCGTTAACCTGCTCTCTGGTGGTTCAGTACAGAATTTCTCCGTATTGGCAACGGGTGTTTATCCGTACATCACAGCACAGATTATCTTGCAGTTGCTTGTTCCGATCATCCCCGCTTTACAAAAGCGAATGGAAGAGGATCAACGCGAAGGGAAAAAATGGATGGAACGCTGGACGTATTACCTGGCGATCCCTATGGCAGCCTTACAGGCTTTTAGCCAGATCCAGTTGATTTCTGCCTTTTCGTCGGTATCCTTTATTCCCAATTTTGGTTTCGGAGCGGGCCAGGTCTTGCCCTCTTTGACGATCATCATTGTGATGACGGCTGGCACGATGTTCGCTATCTGGTTGGGTGAGTTGATTTCAGAATACGGTATCCGTAATCAGGGCCTCTCACTTATCATTATGGCCGGTATCGTTTCCCAGTTACCCGGCAACTTCATTACCCTGTTCCAGCAAGAGGATAATCGCCTCTTCATCTTGGGCTTCATGATCGTGCTGACCATTTTGACAGTTTTCGTGATCGTGATCGTACAACAGGGGCGCCGCAATGTCCCCGTGGTTTATCCCGGTCGCCGTGTCGGTCGCCGCATGTCCATGCCCGTGGAAAGCTCCCTTCCTTTGATGGTCAACATGGCGGGCATGATCCCCTTGATCTTCGCTCAGGCTCTGTTGCAAGCGCCAGCCCTGATCGCATCGTTCTTCGTGACTCCTGGGAATGAAGGTGCTTTAGTTAGGGCCGCGGAATGGGTGCAACTCAATTTTAGTGCCGCTAGCCCGCTTTACTGGTGGGTCTATTTCCTGATGGTAGTGGCATTCGCCTTCTTCTATACGGACGTATTATTTGCCCAGCAGAACTATGGGGAAAACCTTAAACGCGTGGGCGCCCGTATCAAAGGTGTCAGCCCAGGACAACCTACGCAGGATTACCTCACCAGTGTGCTGAGGCGTATCACTCTGCCAGGGGCATTGTTCCTTGGTGTGGTTGCTATCATGCCTTATCTGGCAACCTTGCTCGTACCTTCCCTGGCGCTGAGCGGCCCACATACCGCCACTTTCCTGGTCAGTTCTTCTGGTTTGCTGATCGTGGTTGGTGTGGTGCGCGATACCTTCTTCAATATCGATGCCGAGCTGAAACTGCATGGCTACGATGAATCGCTTTTGGTGCGCTAACCAATCGACTTAGGTTATTTGTGCCCACTTACGTAGTGATGCTCGGCCCGCCCGGTGCGGGAAAAGGAACTCAGGCAGCCATCGTAGCTGAAAAGTTAGATTTGCCGCACGTTTCTTCGGGCAATTTGTTTCGTGAGAACATTAAAAATGAGACTGAACTGGGCAAAAAAGTCAAATCTATCTTAGATGCTGGCAACCTTGTCCCGGACGACCTGACCATTGATATGGTGCGTGATCGTATTTCTAGAGACGATTGCAACAACGGAGCCATCCTGGATGGCTTCCCGCGTACTCCTGCCCAGGCAGAAGCCCTCAATGCCATGCTGGTTGAGTTTGCTGGCAAAGTGGATGTTGTACCTTATATCAATGTTGAAGATGACGAACTAATCAGACGTTTGTCTGGCCGTCGCACCTGTCGAGAAAATGGACATATCTTCAATCTCACATTCAACCCGCCTAAACAGGAGGGTGTGTGTGACTTAGATGGTTCGGAACTTTACCAGCGCGATGACGATAAGCCGGAAACGGTAAAAGAGCGAATACGCGTTTACCTTGAAAAAACTTCGCCATTGATCGACTTTTATCGCCAGGCAGGCTTGCTGGTCGAGATTGATGGTGGGCGCGAGATCGAATTGGTTACCAATGACCTGTTGGGTATTCTTTCGGTGGAAGGATAAATGATGGCCTGGGAACGTAATGTCGTCATTAAAAGTGCTGCCGAGATCGAGATCATGCGCAGTGCTGGACATATCAATGCATTGGCGTTGGCAACCGTCAAGGAAGCTGTTCAGCCCGGTGTCACAACTGGTGAGTTGGATAAGTTAGCTGAAACGGTTATTCGTGACCACGGTGCTACACCGGCCTTCTTGAATTACCCTGGTCCGTACCCATATCCGGGAACGATCAATGCCAGTGTAAATGAGGAGATGGTGCACGGTCTACCGGGTGAACGCGAGCTCAAAGAAGGCGATATCTTCTCGGTCGATTGTGGCACGGTTTATGAAGGATTTGTGGCCGACTCTGCCTTCTCCGTAGCAGTTGGCGAAGTGCCTGAAGAAGCTTTGAAGCTTCTGGAAGTGACCGAAAAAGCTCTTTATCTGGGAATTGATAAGTTGCGTTCAGGCAATCGTGTCGGTGATGTGTCTTGCACGATACAGGAGTATGTTGAGAGCTTTGGCTATCACGTACCAAGGGAATATACAGGACACGGGGTGGGGCGCTCGATGCATGAAGGCCCCCAGGTACCCAATTATGGTTTGCCCGGCCGTGGCATGATGTTGCGTCCAGGGATCACCATTGCTTTGGAACCCATGGTCTTGATCGGTACACCGAAGACCCAGGTTCAGGAAGATAAGTGGACGGTTTCTTCTATGGATAAATCACTGACTGCTCATTTTGAGCATTCAGTGGCAGTAACTGACGGTGAACCTTTGATCCTCACCGAACTGCAACCAGAAGAAGTTGCCTAGACGGATAGTATAAGCAAGAGTATAATTGTCAGGTTTGGCTAACTTAGGCTAGCCAGGCAAGGAGTTTTTTATAATGAAAGTAAGTTCTTCGATCAAAAAGCGCTGCGGGAAGTGCAAGATCGTTAAACGAAAAGGCAGACTGTACGTAATTTGTGAGAACCCGAAACACAAACAACGACAAGGATAGTGACTGATGGCTCGTATTGAAGGCGTTGACCTGCCGCGCAATAAGCGCGTAGAAATTGGATTGACTTATATTTATGGTATTGGCTTGCCTACTTCCCAGGCACTCCTGGAGACAACAGGCATAAGCGCCGATACCCGCATCAAAGACCTCACTGATGAACAAGTTTCACAATTGCGTGAGGCGATTAATGCCAGTTACCAGGTAGAAGGTGACTTGCGCCGTGAGCGCCAGATGAATATCAAGCGCCTGATGGAGATTGGCAGTTACCGTGGCTTACGTCATCGGTACAACTTGCCTGCCCGTGGACAGCGCACGAAGACCAACGCGCGTACCCGTAAAGGCCCCAAGAAGACAGTAGCTGGTCGCGGCCGCCGCCGTGGCGCAACGAAGAAATAGCAGGAGAAATCATAGATCATGTCTCGAGGACAACGCTCATCTCGCCGTGGCGCACGCCGCACAAAACGAACCCTCTCGAAGGGCCAGATTCACATCTTCGCCACATTTAATAACACCATCATTACTGTGACTGACCATCAGGGCAATACGGTTGCCTGGGCCAGCGCTGGCTCGGTTGGATTCAAAGGCTCCCGAAAGAGCACGCCCTTTGCCTCAACGCTGGCAACGGAACGCGCTGTAAAGGAAGCTATGGACATGGGCTTGCAAGAAGCTGATATGTTCATCAAAGGCCCCGGCCCTGGCCGCGAATCGGCCATCCGCAAAGTGCAAGCCATGGGCTTGAAGATCACAGGAATTGAAGACCTCACACCGGTACCGCACAACGGCTGCCGGCCACCTAAGAAACGCAGAGTGTAGTAAGGAATCATTATGGCACGATATACAGATCCGGTATGCAAGCTTTGCCGTCGTGAAGGCGAGAAGCTTTTTCTAAAAGGCGAACGTTGCTACTCCCCCAAGTGCGCCATTGAGCGCCGCAATTACCCGCCCGGCCAACATGGCCGTGCATCCCAATGGCGTCGTTCCCGCGAGTCCGACTTTGGCAAGCAGTTACGCGCCAAGCAAAAGGCCCGCCGTGTATACGGTATCCTTGAGAAGCAGTTCCGTCGTTATTACAAGCAGGCCCTGAAGGCCCGCGGCCTCACCGGTTTGGCAATCTTGCAGACGCTCGAATCGCGATTGGACAACGTTGTCTATCGCATGGGCTATGCCAGCAGCCGTTCCCAGGCTCGTCAGATGGTCAGTCACGGCCACTTCATGGTCAATGGCCATCGTGCCAAGACCCCTTCAATGCAGATCAAACCTGGTGACCAGATCCAGATTCGCGAAGGCTCCAAAAAGAAAACTTATTTTAAGGAACTACCGGACCTCGCTGGTGAACGTAACGCACCGGAGTGGATCGAGCGTGATGTAAAGGCTCTGACAGGCACGATTTCTCGTCTGCCGGAACGCGCCGAAATTGATGCCAATATTGATGAACAACTCATCGTGGAGTATTACTCGCGCTAAGAAATGCCTTGCGGCATAATTTGTAAGAGTATTTCTTTCTGGGAAGGATGGACGCGTGATCGTTTTAAGTAATATGGTAACCCCCCGAATTGAGCGTGAAGCTGAAGCGCGCAATTACGGCAAATATGTCATCAGTCCGCTGGAACGCGGCTATGGCAACACATTGGGTAATGCTTTGCGTAGAGTTTTATTGTCTTCTTTAGAAGGCGCAGCCATTACCTCAGTTCGTATCACAGATATTCAGCACGAATACAGTGAGATCCCTGGTGTGCGTGAAGACGTCATCCAGATCATGTTGCAGCTCAAGCAAGTGCGCATGAAACTAGTGGACGTGGACACGGCCCGTTTGCACCTTGAAGTGCGTGGTGGTGGTGTGGTAACTGCTGCAGATATCATCGCACCGCCAGAGGTTGAGATCGTTAACCCTGACCTGTACCTCTTCACTGTAGATGATAGCAAGGTCAAGATGGAGATTGAGATGACGGTCGAGCGTGGGCGTGGTTATTCGCCTGCTACTGACCGGGTTGGCCGTTTGCCTATTGGTGAATTGCCTGTAGATGCTATCTTTACGCCCGTACGCCGTATCAACTGGGAAGTTGGTTCGGCTCGTGTTGGCCAGAGCACCGCCTATGATCGTTTGATCATGGAAATTTGGAGCGATGGTACGGTACAACCGGAAGAATCTATGAGCACCGGCGCGGGCATCTTGATCGAGCACCTGCGCCACATTGCTGGTGTAACAGAAATTACGTTGACCCCGGCACCAGATGAGCAGGAAATAGATGGGCGTCTGACTAGCGAAGTCTACGAGACACCTATCGAGAACCTTGATCTGTCTGTGCGTGTGTTCAACTCATTGAAGCGCGCCGGTATTACTACCGTGGGCGAGGTCATCGATATGCTCGAGAAGGGTGAGGACGCTATTATGTCCATTCGCAACTTCGGTGAAAAGAGCCTCGACGAGCTGGTCGATAAAATGAATGAAAAAGGCTTCCTGGACGAAGAAGAAGCGGCAGAAGTTAAGGCCGCCAATCGTGCAGAGCCTGAGGCTGAGGAATAAGCTATGCGCCATAAAGTAGCAGGCAAAAGATTAGACCGCCATCAGGGTGCTCGCAATGCCTTGCGCCGTACGCTGATCAAGCAATTGTTCGAACACGAACGCATTCGCACTACGCGTGCCAAAGCCCAGGCTATCCGCCCTGCGGCAGAGAAGTTGATTACCATGGCAAAGCGCGCCAATGCTACCGAAGAAACCGACCAGATCGTGCACGCCCGCCGTTTGGCAGCCGCACGCCTGGCAGACCCGGAAGCGGTAAAGACCTTGTTCGATGATATTGCCCCGCGCTTTGCGGATCGCAATGGCGGCTACACACGTATGTTCAAATTAGGGCCGCGTCACAGCGATAAAGCTGAAATGGTCCTTTTGGAGTTGGTCGAGTAAATTGACTGTTTGATCCTCTCCGGAATACCGGATTGGAATGGCACGTTACAAAGTTATTCTCGCCTACGACGGCACGGACTTCAGTGGATTTCAACGTCAAACTGAAGCTCGTACGGTGCAGGCTGAGGTTGAAAAGGCACTCTCCAAGATCGGATGGCAAGGCAGCAGCATTTTGGCTGCCGGGCGTACCGATGCTGGTGTGCATGCTGCGGGCCAAGTAGTTGCTTTTGATCTGGATTGGAAACATGCTGATACAGATCTGCTGAATGCTATCAACGCCACGCTTCCACTGGATATCGCTGTTCAGCAAGTGGAGCAAGCCGCAGAAGATTTTCACCCTCGCTTTGATGCTAAAGCCCGTCGCTATCGTTATTCGATTTTTTGCCAGCCGCAACGCGATCCTTTACGTGAGCGTTTTGCCTGGCGGGTGTGGCCCGAGCCAGAGCTAAATGAGTTGCAAAAATCGGCTAAGTTGCTGATCGGCTCTCATGATTTTGCGTCCTTTGGACGCCCGATGAAAGAAGGTGGCTCGACAATTCGGGAAGTATTTGAAACAATCTGGCAACGAGAAGGCGACAGGTTGTCCTTTGAAGTTGAGGCCAATGCCTTTCTTTACCACATGGTACGACGTATGGTGATGGTCCAGGTGGAAGTTGGGCAAGGTTTTAGAGATGCGGACTTGATCGAGGAAAGCTTAGACAATCCTCAAGATGAAATCCAGGGTTTAGGACCGCCCAATGGTCTGAGCCTGATTCAAGTCAAGTACAAGTAGCGAGAATAAGAGTAGTACACAAAATACGTAAGTTATTTGAATAATTGGAAAAGAGTGCAATTATGCAACAAAAAACATATTATCCCAAAGCAGGCGAGATCACCCGTGATTGGTTTTTAGCTGATGCCAGCGGTAAGAATCTGGGCCGTCTTGCAACCCAACTTGCTAACGTGTTGAACGGTAAACACAAACCGACCTTTACGCCTGGTGCAGATGTCGGTGACTTCGTGATCGTGGTTAATTGTGAGCAGATCACTGTTACTGGCAACAAAATGGAAGATAAGACTTACTATCGCCATAGCAATTACCCCGGTGGTTTGAAAGAGATCAAGCTCAAAGACCAATTGCAGCGCTTCCCAGACCGTGTGATCCGCCAGGCCGTGTGGGGCATGTTGCCCAAGAATAAGAATGGCCGGGCCATGCTAAAGCGCCTTAAGGTCTATGCCGGAGCGGAACATCCGCATAAAGCGCAAGACCCACAAGTGATGGAATTGGACTAAGGAGAACAAGGAATGGCAGAACAATATTACGAAGGTATTGGCCGTCGCAAAGCCGCCAGCGCACGCGTGCGTGTGATGACGGGCAGTGGCCAGTTTACGGTCAATGAAAAGACCCTGGAAGAGTTTTTCACTCGCACAGGTGATAAAGAAACTATCCTTGGCCCCATGACTGACTCCGGCACACGTTCCGCGTTGGACGTAAGTGTCAAAGTCCAGGGTGGTGGCGTAACGGGTCAGGCTGGTGCTGTACGCATGGGGCTGGCGCGTGCGTTGGTGAAATACAACGAGGAACTGGAACGCATCATGCGTGATGGCGGTCACTTGACGCGCGACCCGCGTGTCAAGGAACGCAAGAAACCCGGTCTCAAGCGTGCCCGTAAGGCTCCGACCTATACCAAGCGCTAGAGTTATTCATTCAACATATAATCGTGGAGATCGTATTATTGTCTCCACGATTTTTATTTAAGGAATGCAATGGTAGATACAAAAGGAATTACGATTCTTGGGCTTGGGCCTGGAGATCCAAACCTGTTGACGCGTGAAGCCTGGCAGGTCTTGCTAGAGGCAGACGAAGTTTATCTGCGAACGAGGCAGCATCCAACGGTAACTGGTTTTCCTAATGATCTGACAGTGCACAGTTTTGACGATCTATATGAGGCGGTTGAAGATTTTGAGACCGTTTATACCCAGATCGTTGAAATAGTCTTGGAATTGGGACAAAGACCCGAGGGTGTCATCTATGCCGTGCCAGGCCATCCATTTGTGGCGGAAGCGACTGGGCCGACAATCTATTCTCAAGCCAAAACCTTAAATGTCCCTGTTCGAGTAGTATCGGGCTTGAGCTATATTGAACCTACACTCGATGTATTGGGGGTTGACCTGCTGCCGCAAACATCCATGGTCGATGCTATGGATGTCATGCGCATGCACCATCCCCTATTTCCACCCAGTTCCCCGGCTCTCATAGCCCAAATCTATTCCCAAAAAGTCGCAGCTGAAGTCAAGATTACCCTGATGGCCTTGTATCCGGATGAGCATGAAGTGAAACTCGTGCATGCCGCGGGTACAAAGGACGGTATGGTTGAAGACCTGCTCCTACATCAAATTGACCACAGCGAACATATCGGCTTGCTGACTTCGTTATATGTTCCACCTTTGGGAGAGAACACAGCTTTCGAAGACTTTCAGGAGTTGATCGCTCATTTGCGTGCTCCGGAAGGCTGCCCCTGGGATCGCGAACAAACCCATCAGTCATTGCGACCCAACTTACTTGAAGAGACCTATGAGGTGCTCGAAGCTATTGATGCAGATAATGCCCCGGCTATGCGTGAAGAATTTGGCGATCTCTTGTTACAAATTGTGCTTCATGCTCAGATCGCGGCTGAATATGGCGAATTCACCATGTCCAATGTGATAAAGGACATCCATACAAAGTTAGTAGCACGTCACCCGCACGTCTTTGGTGACCTCGAACTTGATGAGGCTGGAGACGTGGCTCTGAATTGGGAAAGGATCAAATCTCAGGAACGGAAAGAGAATGGCCAAACGAACAAGGGAATTTTGGATGGTGTAGCTAGTGATCTGCCTGCCCTTGCTCAGGCACAAGCTTATCAAGACCGGGCGGCCCGGGTCGGTTTCGATTGGCCTGAAATCGCAGATGTATTGGACAAGATCAGCGAAGAATTCGAGGAGCTGCGTGTAGCCAATGGTAAAGACGCCTACATTGAGGAGTTTGGGGATGTGCTTTTTGTTCTGGTAAATTACGGCCGTTGGAAAAAGATCGACGTAGAGTCAACGCTGCGCAGCGCCAACGTCAAATTTAAACAACGCTTTGCACATATTGAACAAAAGGCTGAGGCAGCTGGTACGCAATTGAAGGATATGACCCTTGAGGAGATGGATGCCTTATGGGATGAGGCTAAAGAACTCCCATAATTAAGAACAAGGCGACGGACATGTCCGTCGCCTTGCAGATGTTTTTGTCGATCTAAATCCTACAATGGTTTGAACTGAGCAGTGAAGTGACGCATTAGTTTAGGCTGGTAGGTGATGCTGAAGCCTTTGAACTGGTCTGCATTCTCAACGATCTTCCTTAATGTATCCACAATATAGTCCATATGGCTTTGGGTGTAAACGCGCCTGGGGATAGCCATGCGCACCATTTCTAAAGCCGGATGTACCCATTCACCAGAATCGGGGTCCTGGTAAGCGAAGGCTACTGAGCCTAATTCCACGGCGCGGATGCCCCCTTCTATATACATCGCCGATGATAAAGCCAAACCTGGGAACTCAGTGTTTGGGATGTGAGGTAACAATTGGCCTGCATCAATATATATGGCGTGGGCTCCTGGTGGTTCAATGATGGGGACACCGATTTCCAGTAGGCTTTCTCCCAGGTAGGTGGTTTGGGCCAGGCGGTATTCCAGGTAGGGTTCTTCCATGGCTTCTTTGAAACCTACAGCGATGGCGTCCAGATCGCGGCCAGCCATCCCACCATAAGTGGGAAAACCTTCCCTCAGGATCAATTCATTACGTGCCTGGTTATAAAAATCCTCATCGTTCATAGCCAGGAAGCCCCCGATATTGGCGATACCGTCTTTTTTGGCGCTCATGGTAGCCCCGTCTGCCAATGAAAACATTTCTTGGACAATTTCCAGGATAGTTTTGTTTTCGTAGCCTGGTTCACGCAATTTTATGAAATACGCGTTTTCTGCAAAACGACAGGCGTCTATGATGAATGGAATATTATATTTGCGATAGACTTTTGAGACGGCCTTCAAATTTTCCATTGAAACCGGTTGCCCGCCACCGGCGTTGTTTGTGACGGTTATCATGCCAAAGGGGATGTTCTCAGGTCCTTTTTCCTCAATGAAGGCATCCAATTTTGCCAGGTCCATGTTGCCTTTGAACTCCACGCGTTCTTTGGGCTGAAAAGCTTCTGCGCGCACAAGGTTTGTTGGACGGCCTCCTTTTGCACGAATGATACCCTCAGTGGTATCAAAATGCATGTTGGAGGGTATGTATTGCCCATCTTTCAGCATGATGGCGGCTAGGATATTCTCGGCGGCGCGGCCCTGATGCGTAGGTACAAAATGCTTAAAACCAAAGATTTCATCCATCACGGCTTTGAAGCGGTGATAGGAGCGTGCTCCGGCGTAAGCCTCGTCACCCTCGATCATAGCTGCCCATTGAGCCTGACTCATGGCAGATGTGCCCGAATCGGTTAAGAGATCGATGTAAATGTCATCAGAACGTAGACCAAATACGTTGTAGCCGGCTTCCTTCAGAGCGGCTTCACGCTCTGCGCGGCTGATCAGCCGGATAGGTTCAACCATTTTGATGCGGAAAGGTTCGGGGACGTACTGTGCCATGCATTGCTCCTCAATGTGGGGATGTACCAGTTTAGCACGTTTCAAAATGACAGCAAAGTATAATAATCCTGACTGGTAAAGGATATACGTATATGCTAGAAATCGTCAGTCTGACCCTTGGCCCGGCTGTAACAAACGCTTACTTGATTGCGGATAGTGAGAGTGGTGACGCTGCTGTGATCGACCCAGCCTGGGATGGGCATTTGATCCTTGCCGAGGCGGAAAAACGCGATTGGCGGATTGCCAATATCTGGCTGACCCACGCCCATTTTGATCACCTGGGCGGTTCGGGAGCAGTAGCCGATGGCTCCAATCCACCTCCCCCTGTAGCTTTACACCCCGAGGATTATTGGCTGTGGCGGCTTGAGGGTGGCGCGAAAGCCTTTGGCCTCAGTATCGATCCTGGTCCTGAACCGACGATTGACCTTGAACACGGTCAGATTTTGCATCTGGGTTCGATCCAGCTTGAAGTTCGTTATGCCCCGGGCCATACGCCTGGGCATGTCATGTTTTATGTGCCTTCGGAAAAAACATTGTTCTGTGGAGATGTAATTTTTCAAAGCAGTATTGGGCGCACAGACCTGCCTGGTGGGGACTACGACACCTTGATAAAGAGTATTCAAGAGCAGGTCTTGACTTTGCCAAATGACACAAGAATTTTGAATGGTCATGGCCCTGAAACAACTGTTGGGATCGAGCGAGAATACAATCCTTTTTTGCAGGATAGTAATTTATAAAAGGCAATTGGAAATAAATAACCCCGCCAACAAATTCTGACGGGGCGTTTTTCTTATTCTGATTTCTTTTCCCCCAACCAATTCCTAATAACTATTTACTGGTTCCTACTTCGCGTAATCCACTGCGCGCTTCTCACGTATCACGGTCACCTTTATCTGTCCCGGATATTGCATTGATTCTTCGATTTGCTTGGCAATGTCACGTGCCAGGCGGGTGGCGGCCAAATCGTCAATGTCCTCAGGGCGTACGATAATGCGCACCTCACGCCCGGCTTGCAAAGCGTAACTCTGATTGACACCAGTATGCGAATTGGCGATCTCTTCCAGGGCTTTGATACGCTTAACATACTGTTCCAGGCTCTCGCGGCGGGCACCCGGACGTGCGCCTGAAATGGCATCTGCGGTTTCAACGATGATAGCTTCCAGGGTATCTTGCTCGACCTCATGGTGGTGGGAAGCAACCGCGTTGACAACTACGGGATTTACGCCATAGCGCCCGATGAATTCAGCACCGATGCCAGCATGTGTGCCTTCCAGGTTGTGGTCCATGGCCTTGCCAATGTCGTGCAATAAACCGCCTGCCTTGGCAAGTTCCACGTCTGCTCCTAATTCTGCAGCAATTACGGAGGCTACTTTGGAAGATTCGACCGCATGGGCTAACTGGTTCTGCCCGTAGGATGTGCGGTATCTGAGACGACCCAAAGTCTTGACGATTTCACGGTGCAGGTTAGGCACACCAGCCTCGTAGACGGCTTCTTCACCAGCTTCAACGATCGTTTTCTCAACCTCTTCTTCTTCCTTTTTGATCGTCTTTTCGATGCTGGCTGGATGAATACGGCCATCCAGTACGAGTTTAGCAAGTGCCCGGCGGGCTACTTCACGCCGTACCGGGTCAAAACAGGAGATGGTCACTGCCTCAGGAGTGTCGTCCACGATCACGTCCACGCCTGCTGCCTGCTCAAAGGAGCGGATATTGCGGCCATTACGACCGATGATACGGCCCTTCATTTCGTCTGAAGGCAGCGGCACAACGGACGTAGTTGTCTCAGATACATGCTCTGACGCCACACGTTGGATGGCAAGAGTGATCAATTTACGAGCGCGTTTTTCACCATCCTCGCGGGCTTCGGCTTCGATCTGCCGGATGATGCGGGCCATATCGGCGCGCGCTTCTTTTTCAACTTCCTGCATCAGAATGTTGCGAGCCTCTTCGGTAGTCATCGATGAAACCTCTTGCAACTGTTCAAGGGCTTGTTTGTGGAGTTCGTCCAATTCGTTGCCGCGCCGGTCCAGTGCACTTTGACGTTTGTTCATGGTTTGTTCGCGCTGTTCAAGCTTGTCCCCGCGCCTGTCCAGCTCGCCCCGCCGGCGTTGTATACGGTTGTCTTCGCGGTTCTGTTCCTTGCGCCGCCGCTTGACCTCTTTTTCTGCCGTCTCACGAATCTCAATGGCTTCATCTTTAGCTTGCAGGGTCAGGTCACGGGCCTCTTCTTTGGCCTGGTTAACAATGCTTTCGGCCTCGACTCTTGCGATTTGTTTGGCTCGGGTATACATGAATTGGCGTATTCCGTAACCGATCGCCAGGCCGACTAAGGCAGCAATTACGATCAATAGAATGTTCTCGTTCATACAGAATCCTCACGGTCATCAATATTCATTGAGGGGATTAGTTTGTCTTGTGTTTCCCATATTTTTGGGAAGACATCAGAAATTATGTCGTAGCTAAAACCGCGGCGCGACAGGAAAGCTCCTAGCTTTTTCTTGAAATCCTGCCATTCCATCGGTTTATATTTTCTGGCTTGTTTTTCAGCAGCGCGTAGGGCCAGATCATTTTCATCCAGGTCTTCTAAAGCAGTTTCAATGACTTTATCAGGGACGCCTTTCTGGCGTAGTTCGGTACGCAGGGCATAGCGTCCGCGCGGGCAGTGCTCAGAACGGTTTTCTACCCATAACTGGGCAAACTCGTTATCGTTGATGTAATTATGCTTCTCTAAGCGTTGGATGACTGTATCGATGATTTCTTCGGGGAAATCTTTTTTACGCAGATTACGGCGAATTTCTTCACTTGCGCGGGCGCGATAGCTCAGGAAATTGAGCGCACGTTGGTAAGCGACTTCAAGGGCATCTTCGGATTGCAGCTCAGCAATTTTGGTCTCACTAAGTTCCTGGCCCACACTCAACCAACCCGCAACGACATGCGCCAGTCCAAATGCATACTCCCCATCGAGGTAGACATTGACCCGTTCGCGGTTCTTTTTTTGCAGCTTCAGTGCTGTGATCTTCTTTGTCATTATAAAAACAGCCGTGGCAAACCATTGGGCCACGGCTGTTGCTGCATTTCTATCTCAGATACAGAAAATCACAGTAGTTGCCTACTGTCAGCGGCGAAAATGAGCCGCTTGTCTGTTTATTTTTCAATTGTCTTTGCCCCGAAAACTGACGGGAGCGGTACGTTCTGCGGCCAGACCAGCCGCTGTTTCTCTGAGAATCTTTTACTTAGCCGTGACCGCAACTGAATTGCGGTTTCAGGAAACCGAAAAGCTATTCTTCTTCAATCTCTTCTGGGAGATCGTCGTCAAGTGGCATAGGTTCTTCGGGTAAAGCCGCTTGACGAATAAGCTGTTCGATTTCATCCAAAAGATCGGGTCTATCACGCAGGGCGTCTTTTGTGTTCTCACGGCCCTGAGCCAGGCGCTCATCCTTATAGTTGTAAAAGGACCCGCGCTTTTCAATAATGTCCAACTCAACCGCGAGATCGAGAAGGTCCCCGACTTTGGATATGCCTTCATTATACATGATATCGAATTCCGCTGTGCGGAAGGGTGGAGATACTTTGTTCTTTACGACACGAACACGTGTGCGATTGCCGATAATCTCCTGCCCCTGTTTAATGGACTGGATGCGACGTACGTCCATGCGTACAGAAGCATAGAATTTGAGTGCATTGCCACCAGTGGTGGTTTCTGGATTGCCGAACATTACCCCGATTTTCTGACGTAACTGGTTAGTAAAGATCATGGCGGTGTTAGTCTGTTTGATCGCCCCGGAGAGTTTACGCAACGCCTGGGACATCAAACGTGCCTGCACACCCATAGTTGCTTGCCCCATGTCACCTTCCAGTTCGGAGCGGGGTACGAGGGCAGCTACAGAGTCGATTACGACTACGTCTACTGCGCCCGAACGCACCAGGGATTCGGCGATTTCCAGGGCATCTTCGCCTGTGTCTGGCTGAGAGATAAGCAAATCGTCAACATTAACGCCGCATTGCTCGGCGTAGCCAGGATCCAGGGCGTGTTCCATATCGATAAAAGCGCAGGTGCCACCCGCTTTTTGTGCCTCGGCAACGATATGTTGGGAGATAGTGGTTTTCCCGGAAGATTCCGGACCAAATATCTCAGTGACGCGCCCCCGGGGAATACCACCAATGCCTAAGGCTAAGTCCAGTGATAAGGCCCCAGTAGGGATGGCTTCAACCACCATGCTTTGGGCTTCACCCAGGCGCATGATCGAGCCATCACCGAAACGTTTGCTGATATCTTTTAGTGCGCTTTCCAGCGCCTGATCTTTTTTAGTATCGTCGCTCATTATTTTCCTTCTGTTCCGTGGCTTTGAAGCCCCTATTTTATCGCATGTTCTCTGACGCCAAACATGTAGGAATCTCCATTTCTGGGCTGTGACAATGTCCCATTTTTGGAATGTCAATTGACACTGCCTTTTGAAGCTTTCAAAATAGTACAATACCCGTGCATGAAACTCACAACCTTTATTTAGAGGAGCATCATGAGTACTTTGCGCGATGAGGCGCTGGAATATCATCACCTCAATGGAAAACCTGGCAAGATCGAGGTTACCCCCACCAAACCACTGGATACACAACGTGACCTGGCGTTGGCGTATTCACCAGGTGTGGCGGAACCGGTATTGGAGATCGAAAAGGATCCTGCCAATGCCTATCAATACACTTCCAGGGGTAACCTGGTAGCGGTAATTTCGAATGGTACGGCTATCCTTGGCTTGGGAGACCGTGGAGCATTGGCCTCTAAACCAGTAATGGAAGGGAAGGGGGTACTTTTTAAGAAGTTTGCCGATATTGATGTCTTTGACATCGAGGTTGACGAAAAAGATCCTGATAAGTTGATCGAAGTGGTCAAGGCCATTGCACCTACTTTCGGGGGCATCAACCTCGAAGATATTAAAGCCCCGGAATGTTTCCACGTTGAGCAAACTTTGAAAGAAGCTCTCGACATTCCCGTCTTCCACGACGACCAGCATGGCACTGCGATCATCTCCAGTGCCGGTTTGTTAAATGCCCTGGAGATCATTGGCAAAGATATTGGCGATATCCGCATTGCAGTCTCCGGGGCAGGTGCTTCGGCCATTTCCTGTGCCAAGATGGCCGTTCTGCTGGGTGTGAAACAGGAGAATGTCCTGCTTGTGGATAGTAAAGGCGTTGTGTACAAGGGCCGCGAGGCAGGCATGAACCAGTATAAAGAAGAGTTCGCGGTCGATACCGATTTGCGCACACTGGCTGATGCTGTAAATGGGGCGGATGTGTTTTATGGTTTGTCCGTAGCCGACCTGCTCAAACCAGAGATGGTCAAGACCATGGCCAAAGATCCCATTATCTTCGCCATGGCCAATCCTGATCCTGAGATCAATTATGATCTCGCCAAAGAAACACGTCCGGACGCTATCGTAGCGACGGGCCGTTCTGATTTTCCCAATCAAGTTAACAACGTCTTAGGTTTCCCCTTCATCTTCCGCGGCGCGCTTGATGTGCGGGCCTCATCCATAAACGATGACATGAAAGTTGCCGCTGCTTATTCGCTGGCAAAACTGGCGAAGGAAGATGTGCCTGACAGCGTGCTCAGTGCATATGGGGTGGACAGCCTCAAATTCGGTCGCGAGTACATCATTCCTACGCCCCTGGATGACCGTGTCTTGCTGTGGGAAGCGCCTGATGTGGCAGAAGCAGCTATGAAAACCGGTGTCGCGCGAGTAAAAATTGACCTGGATGAATACCGCGAAGAACTGGCTATTCGTCAGGGTAAGGGGGCTCAGGTCCGTCATTACATCCTCAATAAGGCGCAGGCTGTCAAGCAACGCGAACGTATTGTGTTTGCGGAGGGCGAAGAGCCTAAGATCATCCGCGCTGCTGCCCGCATTAAGGACGAAGGCATTGGCGAACCTGTTTTGATCGCTCGTGAAGAAGTTTTTGATGAGATGACCAAAGAATTGGGATTGGAACATTTCAAGCCGGAACTTGTAAACGTACGTAGCTATGAACGTTTGGAAGAATACCAGCAGGCTTTCCATGAACTGCGTGCTCGCAAAGGTATTACCATGCGTGAATCCACCAAACGCTTACGAGACCGTAATGTGTTTGGGGCCATGATGGTCAAGATGGGAGATGCAGACGCTTTCATCTCCGGCCTCACTTTCGAATATCCGGAAGTCATCCGCCCAGCTTTGCAAATCCATCACACTGCTGAAGGTGTGCGTCGTGCTGCAGGTGTGTACATCATGATCCTGGATGGACACGTATACCTGTTTGCCGATGCTACTGTCAATATCGATCCCAGTGCAGAGGATCTGGCAGATATCGCTATGTTATCCGCTGACTTTGCGGAAAATCTAGGCCTCAGCCCACGTGTAGCCATGTTGTCTTTCTCCAACTTCGGTTCCACACCACATCCTCATTCTGCCAAAGTGAAAAAGGCTGTTGAGATCTTGAAGGAAAACGCACCGGATATGGTTGTTGATGGCGAAATGCAAGCCGATGCTGCCGTCATACCGGAGATCATTGAGGGACGTTATCCCTTCAGTAAGGTCAAGGATGCCAATGTGTTGGTATTCCCCAGTCTGGAAGCAGCCAATATCGCCTATAAACTCCTCGATCGTTTAGGCAATGCTCAGGCGATTGGGCCCATCCTCTTGGGTATGGGCGCGCCCGTGCATGTTTTACAAACGGGTGATGAAGTACGCGATATCGTCAACATTGCTGCCGTAGCTGTAATGGATGCAGGCGGGCGTCAATAGTAGAGATTCCCAAAATAATTATTCCAGAAGGAGGCAGGGAGACTTTTCCCCCTGCCTCTTTTGTACTTCCAACTATGAAAGGATATGTGCCTTTTTGGTTCGAAATTAGACCACGCTTGTATAATAAGGCCAATTAGGGAATATTTATTCCCTGTACGAAGAAAAACATAGGCGCGATACGCATGACATTACCAGAGAAAAAAGACACAGCAGGTACAGGGCCGATTGATAAGAATAAGGATTTAAAGAGTAGGCGCCAAAAGCTGCTTGAGGGGGGAGGGGAGCAGCGCGTAAAGGCACAACATGCCAAGGGGAAAATGACTGCAAGAGAGCGCATCGACCAGCTCCTGGATAGAGGCAGCTTCCAGGAGATCGATCCATACTGGACGCACCGGCATAGCGATTTCGGCATGGCCGAAAAACAACATGCCGGAGACAGCGTGGTTGCCGGCTTCGGCAAGATCGATGGACGCATGGTTTGTGTGTACGCTCAAGACTTCACGGTTTTAGGCGGCTCTTTTTCCGAAGTGCAGGGTCAAAAAGTTGCCAAATTGCTTGACCTGGCCATGGAGAACGGTGTCCCTGTAATAGGTTTAATGGATTCTGTGGGGGCCCGTATCCAGGAAGGGGTTTATAGCTTGGCGGCTTTTGCAGAACTTTTTTGGCGTAACACTCAGGCCAGTGGCGTCATCCCTCAGATTAGCGTTATGTTGGGGCCATGCGCGGGTGGCTCTGTTTACTCTCCAGGCCTGACCGACTTTGTAGTCATGACCGAGGGCACCAGTCATATGTTCCTCACTGGCCCGAAAGTGATCGAGACCGTCACAGGCGAGCAGGTTGACCTCGACTCGCTGGGTGGAGCGCAAGTACACAATGCCATTAGCGGTGTAGCGCATTTTAATGCTACTGACGAATCCCAGGCCTTGGATATCACACGTACCTTGTTAAGCTATATTCCAGCCAATAATGCTGAACAGGCTCCTCTCCATACCCCAGAGGATGACCCCTGGCGTATGGATGAAACACTGAATGATCTGGTTCCGGGCGATTCGCGTGAACCTTACGACATGCACGTGATCATCAAAAGCGTTTTTGATCTGGGCAGTTTTTTTCCAGTACACGCACATTATGCCCAGAACGTGATCGTTGGCTTTGCCCGCCTCCACGGACAATCTGTGGGGGTGGTCGCCACGCAGCCCATGGTAAAAGCCGGTGTGTTGGACATCGACTCCTCTGACAAGATCTCGCGCTTTATCCGATTTTGTGATGCTTTCGGAATTCCGCTGATCACCTTGGTGGACACTCCTGGCTTTTTGCCGGGTGTCAAAGAAGAACATGGAGGCATCATCCGGCATGGGGCTAAGATCGTGTATGCTTACTCGGAAGCTACAGTCCCCAAACTTTCGGTGATCACCCGCAAAGCATACGGTGGCGCATATATCGTGATGGGTAGTAAATACACCCGCACCGATCTGGTGTTTGCCTGGCCCACTGCCGAAGTTGCCGTTATGGGCGCAGAGGGGGCGGTCAATATCCTGTACCAAAAACAATTGCGGGAGGAAGATGACCCTCAAGCGGCTCATGCCCGCTTAGTTGATGAATTCAACCAGAAATTTGCCAATCCCTTTACCTCGGCGGCTAGTGGGCACGTGGATGACGTCCTTCTTCCATCTGAAACCAGGCCGCGTCTCATTGCGGCCCTCGAACTACTGCGCGATAAGCGCGTGGAAACACCTGCCAAGAAACATGGCAACATGCCGGTGTAGGCTGTAATCATGGATCCGATCGGGCAGGGCTTACTTATCAGCGCATTGGGCATGGGGATTACATTCGCCACTTTGGGTGTTTTGATCTTCTTGATTCGTTTGTTGCGTTGGGTCTTTCCTGCAGAAACTCAGAAACCCCTTGAAATACAATCCTCGATGCCAGATGAAGTTGAAGTAGAGCGACGCGTCGCCGTTTTTGCAGCCCTGTGGTATTGGCAAAATGAACAACGGCGCTCTCCCACCTTGGGCCGTCGATTAGAAAAAACTAGAAGTCCGTGGCAGTCTTCTAACGTGGATAATAAAAATAAGTGATGCCTTATGCCCCCTAAGAAATTTATCGTAACCGTCGACGGCACAGAATACCAGGCAGAAATAAAAAGCATTGATCGGGAAGGCATTGAAGTTTTCCTCAATGGTCAGCAGTACAAGGTTAGCTTCGCTGAACTCGAAGATCAGGTTAAAACCCCCACACCCAAATCGAAACCGATCGCGTTGCCTGATCCTGTTCAGCCAGCCGTTGCTGTCAATCCAGACCAGGTGACTGCTCCACTCCCCGGTGATGTTATCGAAATCATGATCCAGGCTGGCGATGAAATTGAAGTTGGTCAGGGGGTCATAGTGCTCGAGTCGATGAAGATGAAGAATCTAATCCGTTCATCACGGGCTGGTAAGGTCAAAAATGTGCATGTATCTCCCGGGCAATCCGTTGCCTATGGCGACCTGCTCATGGAGTTTGAGTAGATGACTATCGAAGACCTGCTCAACCTGTTTCAGGCGCCTTTGCTTTTGTCCTGGAAGAACCTGCTGATGATGTTGGTCGGTGGGGTCTTGATCTATCTGGCTATTGCAAAAGAATATGAGCCTGTACTTTTGCTGCCCATTGGCTTCGCTGCCATCCTGACCAATTTGCCCTTAACGGGCATTGCGGATGGGGACGGTTTCCTTGCAGTGCTTTTCGATGCCGGTATCCGCAATGAGTTGTTCCCCTTATTGATCTTCATCGGTATTGGGGCGCTGACGGATTTTGGGCCCCTCCTGGAGAACCCGCGCATGGCCTTGTTGGGTGCCGCTGGGCAGATCGGCATCTTTGGGACGCTCCTCCTGGCGCTCCTTTTAGGTTTTGAGATGAACGAAGCTGCCTCGATTGGCATTATTGGGGCGATTGATGGACCAACCGCCATATATGTGTCATCTCAACTTGCTCCACATTTATTAGGACCCATTGCCGTAGCCGCCTACAGTTATATGTCTTTGGTGCCAATCATCCAGCCGCCTGTTATGCGCCTGCTAACCACTGATGCAGAACGCAAAGTGCGCATGGTCTATTCTCAACGTGAGATTTCAAGACGTGTCCGTATTCTGTTCCCCATCGTAGTGACCATCGTTGTCTCATTGATCTCACCACAGGCTTCTCCTTTGATTGCCACGCTCATGTTCGGTAACCTCATGCGAGAATCTGGCGTTGTTGAAAAACTAACCAAGGCATCTCAAAATGAGATCGCCAATGTCACCACTATTTTTCTTGGGCTGGCGATTGGCAGTACCATGATTGGTGATGATTTCATTAGAGCTGACTCGCTGTTCATTCTGGCCTTGGGATTATTGGCTTTTGTAATTGACACTGCCGGTGGTGTGTTTTTCGGCAAAATACTTTACTGGATCAGCGGCAAGAAATTCAATCCGCTGATCGGCGCAGCCGGTATCAGTGCTTTTCCTATGTCGGCGCGTATCGTGCAGCGCGTGGGTCAGGAATTTGATTACGAGAATTATTTATTAATGCACGCTATGGGAGCAAATACAGCCGGGCAATTAGGTAGTGTGATTGCTGGGGGTGTGGTTTTGACCTTGTTGTCTGGGGCAGTTTAGGGCGTATTACTTCAACAATGGGGATACGCTTGTTGAAACTTCTTGCTCTATTTTCTCGTATAAAGCAATAGATCATCAGGTCTTCGGAGGCGAGGAGCCCTTTATGCTATTGCAGTTATTTCTACAGTTGGCTTTGCCAATTCTTTTCATTTTTATACTATGGCGTGCGCGCTTTTCCCACAAAGCAGAGTGGTTGGCAAATATCATCCCGCTTGCTATTGGAATAGCTTTTGTATTTATTACGGCTCGCTGGGACATGTTCAGTTACTACCTGCGTTGGGTAGGTTTGATCGCCTTCTCACTCGCTGTCTACAAGTCTTACGACCGGATCACGGAAGATCCTGAGGAGTCTTATACATTGAAGTGGGGCAATCTACTTCCAACAATCATTGCTGTGGTTTTTCTTGGATGGTTGACGATGAATAGCCTGTTGGGATATATCCCTCCGAAAGGTGCTGTCGATTTAGCCTATCCTCTGCAAGGTCGAGCCTTCTACATTGGTGGGGGAGGCAATAGTCCCTGGATCAATGCACATCAAAGGGCATACGCTCAAAGTTATGCATTGGACATCCTGGCCTTAAATATCTTTGGAAGTAGCAGTGACGTTTTTCGATCAGGTGAGTTGGACCGATACACGATCTTTGGTGAGCCGATCTATAGCCCTTGTAATGGTACTGTGATCGATGCAATTGATGGCTTCCCCGACCAGCCTATCGGCAGCCGCGACGAAGTCAATTTAGCAGGCAACTACGTGACCCTGGATTGTGAGGGTGTGGCTGTTTTATTAGCTCATATGCAAATGGGTAGTGTCGAGGTGCAGACTGGAGATGCGGTTACAATTGGGCAACTATTGGGGCGAGTCGGTAACTCCGGCAATACGTCCCAACCACATTTACACATTCACGCAACCACTGGCAGCACCGTCCCCAATTTGCTGGATGGCGAACCGGTTCCCATAACATTCGATGGCAGATTCCTCGTCCGCAACCAATTATTCAATGGCAACTAAGGAGAAATGAGATGCAAATCGATATCCTATACCAACCCGCTTATTCTCTGGGTGTCCTCAAGCTGGAGGGCAATGAAGAAGTACGCGTGGAGGGGGGCTCCATGGTCAGTATGTCACAAGGGATGGTCATGGAGACCAAAGCTGCTGGCGGTATTCTCAAGTCGCTGGCACGCTCGGTGCTTGGCGGGGAGAGCTTTTTCCAGAACACCTACCAGGCCCCCCCAGATGGAGGCGAGATCACCGTTGCCCCTGCTTTGCCAGGCGATCTGTTTTCGCTCGACCTTGGTGGAGAAAACCTGATGGTGCAGTCGGGCTCCTACGTTGCGTCTGCCATGGGTATTGAAGTCGATACTTCCTGGGGTGGCGCCAAGACCTTCTTTGCCTCCGAAGGTCTCATCATGTTGAGGGCCAGTGGTACAGGGACTCTGGTGCTCTCGTCTTATGGCGCCATTCACGAGCGCAACCTGGCCGAAGGTGAAACTTATACTGTTGATACGGGGCACCTGGTGGCTTTCACCGAGGGCATTGGCTTCAAGGTGCGCAAGGTGGGCGGCATCAAATCCACGCTTTTCAGTGGTGAAGGTCTGGTGGTTGACCTGACCGGGCCGGGACGCGTGCTCATTCAAACCCGTTCCACGCAGGCTTTCCTCAGTTGGCTGATCCCACAGTTGCCCAAAACCAGCAACAGTGGTGGTGGCACCAGCGTCACTTTCGGTTCGTAATCCACAATAATAAAGGAAGGGTGAGGTAGTCGTCCTCACTCTTCCTAAAGATTTTCCTAGATGCGCCTTTCTATTGGCGACTTCGCGCCTGCTTTTGAAGTAGAAGATATCTTTGGCAAACCGATCCGTTTACAGGATTACCGTGGCAAAAAGCTCCTGCTTTCCTTTTACCGTTATGCCTCTTGCCCATTGTGCAATTTGCGCGTACAGGAATTGATTCAGCGTTATAGCCTATATGAAGAAAAGGGTTTATATGTACTTGCTTTTTTCCAGTCACCGGTTGAGAGCATTCGGCGTTATGTGGGCAAACAAGATGCTCCTTTCCCGATCATTGCAGATCCCCAGCGTGATATATACAAGCGATACGGTGTCGAGTCATCGGTATTGGGTACCGTTGTCGCTGGCTTTGAATGGAATCCGCGCATGCGAGCCGCTCACAAAGCTGGCTACAATTATGGCAAAATGGAGGGTAATATCTTGTTGGTCCCCGCAGATTTTTTGATCGGGGAAGGCCTAACCATCGAGACTGCCTTTTATGGCAAAGACATTGGAGATCACATGCCTTTTGAAACCATTGAAGCTTATTTGGAGAGTGGTGAGTGACTGACAAAACCCGTATCTTGTTTGTATGTTTGGGTAACATCGTGCGCAGCCCTTTGGGAGAAGGTTTGTTCCGGCACCATGCCGAAGTGGCGGGCCTTGCCGAAAAATATGAGGTGGACTCGGCTGGGACAGGTTCTTACCATGTGGGTGAATCGCCCGATAGCCGTATGCGCCAGGTTGCAGCCGAAAAAGGTTTTACCTATGATGGTCGCGCCCGGCAGGTGCAGCCCGGGGATTTTGAGGATTTCGATCTTATTATTGCTATGGACACCACCAACCAAAATAACCTTGTGGACATGGCCCAATCCAAAGAACAAGCAGCCAAGGTACATTTGATGCGCGCCTATGACCCGGAAGGCGATCCTAATGACTCTGTGCCAGATCCGTATTACGGTGGCATTCAAGGCTTTCACAACACCTACGATATTGTGGAACGCTCCGTGAAGAGCTTGCTGGAAGCTTTAGAAGCGGGTGAAGTCGATCTGTGATTCCGTCGGCAGTTTCTACCTGGCTGGCTGAGCAGGGATATAGGGATGTAGAAAACTCTCGTCCAGTCGGTGGGGGCTGCATCAACAACGGTGTGGCATTGCAAACCACTTCGGGGAAAAGTTTCTTTCTGAAAACCAATCCCCACGCGCCATCCGAAATGTTTGAGCGAGAAGCTGAAGGCTTAACGGCTTTGAACCAGCCAGACGCCCCCAGAATACCGCAGGTGTATTTGGTTGGGAGCGATTTTCTTTTATTGGAAGATCTCAATCCTACAAAACCTGCTAAAGACTATTGGGCTTCCTTTGGTCAACAGTTGGCGAGACTGCATCTGAAAACCCACCCTCAATTCGGCTTTGATAGCGATAACTACATTGGCAGCACCCCTCAAATCAATTTTTGGACAGAGGATGGCTATGAGTTCTTCGGCCAGCATCGTTTGCTGTACCAGGCTAAATTGGCGAAATCCAATCGATATTTTGATGGCAAAGAGCTAAGAAAAACAGAGGCTTTTATCAAGCGGTTGCCTGATCTTGTACCAGCCCAACTTGCTTCTCTCATTCACGGTGACTTGTGGAAGGGCAATGCCATCTCTGATGAAAATGGACAACCGGCCCTGATCGACCCGGCCACGCATTATGGCTGGGCAGAGGCAGAAATGGCGATGACCGCTTTGTTTGGAGGCTTTCCCAGTGAGTTTTACGCTGCCTATGAAGACGGAAACCCGCTTGAACCGGGTTGGCGAGAACGCTTCCCGATCTACAACCTGTACCATTTGCTCAACCACCTCAACCTGTTTGGAATGGGTTATCATTTGCAGGTTATTTCAATCCTGAACCAATATACATAAACACAACCATGACGATCCGCGTTGAAGCCATTCAAGTAAAAGACCTTATTTCATTTGCAGAAGATGTTCTCAGTAAAGCTGGTCCCGGTGACTTCATCCCCATTACCATGCAGCGGGCTGAAGCCCAGGCAAATAATCCTTATGCAGCACCCGAGGACGCAGCCTTATTAGTAGCCTACAGTGGTGAAGAACTTGTAGGCTATTTCGGTATCCTGCCCATCATGCTGCAGCATGGCAACGAACACTCGAAGGTGCACTGGTTCACCACCTGGATGGTAAATCCCAAGCTGCGTGGGGCAGGGGTGGGTTCGGCTCTCATGCAGGCAGCCCTCGATCTGGACAAGGATTTCATGATCGTGGGCAGTAAACCGGCGCGGCGCGTGTGCCGCAAATTTGGTTTCTTTGATTTTGATCCTTTAGAATACGCCGTCGTCGATTTTCGCATTGCCGGGCGCTACAATCTCTTTTCCATCCTGCTGCGTGCTGCTCGTAAACTGTTACGCCTTGTTGGCCTGAAATTGAATATTGATCGCCTGAATAAGTGGCTGCAGGGTTTCTTTGAAACTCTGTTTGGTTTCCTTGGTAAGCCTTTTGCGTATAGCCTGGTAAAGGGCGCTGCCAAAAGACTACCTCCTGAGATAGATATCAGACAGGCCGGCCAGATAAAACCTTTACCTGGTAAGCAATCCAATGCTGTGAAATTCCGTCGTAGCGAAGAAGTTGTTAACTGGATGCTGGCCTATCCCTGGGTCTTGCAACCGGGCGAATCCACCACAGAGGCCATGGATTTTTATTTCACGGATACGCGCCCTGACTTCCAGTATCTGGCTTACGAACTGTATGCCGGTGAAGATTATCAGGGTTACCTAACTTTTCAGCTTTCAAAGATCACAGGGCAGCGTGTATTGAAGGTGCTGGATCATTCCTTGCTTGATGAAGAGTTGCTCTTGTCGATTGCTTTGGATGAAGCGCGCAAGCAGAGAGTTGCCTTACTGGAAATTGCCAAACAGCCTGCAAAGTCTTTGCGCCAAAGTGTTATCGGAAGATCGCTCGTCCAGATCAAGCAGCGCATTTACCAAGGCCAGGCGCGTTCAGAAAGTAGTCCCCTTGGTAAACATTGGCGTGAAATTGAGCTAGATTATGTGGATGGGGACACGCCCTTTACCTGATGAAAGCTTTTCTTCGTTCTTTCGTGCAGCTATTGCTCAGGCTTACCCCGCTATGGGTGTACAGGCGCGTCATGCCACGGGAAGCAGTTGGTATCTTTTACCATTCGATTTCGGAACGGCCCTTACTCCATGTTGAGCATTTATATCCTTCTGTGCCGCTACAGCGCTTTGAGAATGCCTTGGTGTACCTCAAGAAGCATTACACCCCTGTTTCATACCAGCAATTGCATCAATATGTAACTGGAGGCGAGGCGCTTCCGAAAAGGGCTATCCATCTTTCCTTTGATGATGGCTATGCTGAGTGTTTCACCCTTGTGCGCCCATTACTGCTCAAGCACAGTATCCCCTGTACATTCTTTGTCACCACGGACCTGATCGATAACCGGCACATGTTCTACCGCAACAAAGTTTCGCTGTGCATTGAACATGTCAATAATCTGACTTTGCTGGAAGAAACAGTATCCTTTACTTTTAAGGAATTGAATCAACAACTAGATCTGTCTATTCGAACTCCACAAGATTTTGTGGCCTGGATTAAACCGCTCGTGCAGGCTGATGAGGATTTGATCGATCAGGTCTGTTCAATCTTAGGCGTGGATATTGCGAGTTATCTGGAAGAACATTCACCTTATCTCACCAGGCAGCAAATTCACCAAATGCATGCGGATGGATTTACCATCGGTTCGCACACTCGCTCTCACCCCAAGCTGGTGCAACTCAGCCCCATTGAGATGGAAGCAGAAATTGTGGCATCCTCCCAGATCGTGGCTGATATCACCGGTGCTGAAATTGTGCCTTTCTCTTTTCCAAACTCCGGCACTGGCGTAGACCGGCGTTTGCTGGCGGATATCCGTTCGCGTCACCCCTTGCTAGGGTTGTTCTTTGATACTAAAGGTATCCGTCTGGATGAAGATTTTATCCTCAACCGGATTTGGGCTGAACGCCCGGCATTTGCTAAGGTGGGCAAGCAGTCCAATCTGCCTGCCTTGCTGCACAATGCTTATGCAGAACAAGCCTGGGAGAACATCTCAGGTTTCCGTTCAAGGTAGCATTTCCCAATCCTAGACAATTAATGTGTTTTTAAGTAGAGGGGATATAATACGGCGCTATGAAAAAACAGATACTGCTTATTGGTGCGAGTTTGATCCTGTCTGCCTGCTCAGCTTTACCCGGCGCTGCTGGTATTTCGGGCTGCGAGGCCGCAGGCCTGGTTGAAGATGTCACCATTGATGTGCCCCTGGACGTGGGCGTTCCCCTGATGCCAGGCACCCACTTCACCAAAGCCTGGAAATTAGAGAACACCGGCACCTGTGCCTGGACAGAAGAATTTGATCTGGTGTTTTCGGATGGCGACCGTCTCGGCTCACCAGACGAAGTATCTCTACCCAAAGAAGTTTCACCTGGGCAGACGGTCACTTTAGCAGTACCACTGACAGCACCGGATGAGTCAGGTAACTACAGCGGTGAGTGGCTGCTGCGTAATACACAGGGAGAATCTTTTGGTATTGGCGAAAGTCCGCTGACTACAGACATAGTCGTGGCCGAATTACCGCTTAATGTTGCCTACGATTTCTTGCAGGCGCATTGCCTGGCGCAATGGAATACCGGCCTGGCCATCTTTTTGCCTTGTGAAGGTGAAACAGGAGAGCGCATCGGTTGGGTACAAACCTTAGAAGATCCCGCGCTTGAAGACACCCGCAATGGCAACCCGCCTGTATTATCTGTATCCCCCGATAACCAGGATGACGGTTTCATTCAAGGCGTCTTCCCGCCTGTTACGGTAAAGGAAGGGCAAAGCTTCAAAGCGCGCGTGGGTTGTTTGCATGACTTAGTGGGCTGTGAACTTGTCTTTCAGTTGAACTATGAGATTGTAGGTGAACCGGAACGCCTCACCCTGGCCGAGTGGCCGGAGAGTTACGATGGCGATTTTACAGAGATCGATCTGGATGTGTCTGGGTTAGCTGGGGAAACGGTACGTTTTATCTTAGAAGTACACGCTAATGGTGGCAGAACGGCTGACGCACAGGGCTATTGGTTAAACCCCCGTATTGAAAACTAGCCATCATCCCTAAAGCGGCGCTCCAACCTCCCCAGGATCTCTTCAGCTGCAGCCTCGATGGGTGTTTCCGTCATGTCGATTTTTGTATACCCTGATTTCTTATAAAGCCGTTCAGCCTCATCAACTTCTTCGTATACTTTGAGGACGTCTGTATAGTCGCTGGGACCAGTGCCTGTGCCCAATGAGCGCTGGCGGGCTTCTCGTCGCATACGTAGATTATCCGGCTCAACAGTAAGCCCAAAAACGCGCCTGGAGTTCACTGCCGCTAGTTCTTTAGGTGGGGGCACACCGGGGAGCAAGGGCACGTTGGCGACCTTTTTGCCCATATCGCCGAGGTACATAGACAAAGGCGTTTTGCCGCATCGTGAAGGGGCCACGATCACGATATCCGCCTCAGGCCAGCCAACGGGATGCTTGCCATCATCATGGGCCAGTGTGTATTCGACCGCTTTGACGCGTTCAAAGAATTCCTCGTTGAGTTTATGGTAGCGCCCCGGTTCGTGCATCGGTTCAACGCCCAGTTTCTGGCTCAGGTGATCCATTAAAGGCCCGATCAGGTCGAACTCGACAAGGTTATTGACCTCACATAGTTCGATCAGCTTGCTGCGCATTTGCGGGTCAATCATCGTGTGCACGATGGTGGCATCTTCAGCCACGGCCCGTTCCACAGCTTCTTCCAGTTGGGCAATTTCCTTGATCTTATTGACCACCTTGACGTCCATGTCATTTTCGGCAAACTGTACACATACGGTTTCGATGACCTGACGCCCGATGGCGCCTTGCCCACCGGTGAGAACATAAACAGGAGGTGCATTGGGGATAAGCTCAGGGGGATATTGTGGGTAGGTCAAGAGAATTTGCCTTTAATAATGTCATTGATTTCGGGAAGTTCCAGGCCTTCCCATAAGTATTTTTCCAGGTCTACGTTGAAATCATCGTCCACTGCCACGCCCTCGGCACGCAAAAGCTCCGCTTGCTTGTGCTTGCTATTGGCTGAGCCTTTGATGCTGATGTAGCCCGCGTGGTTGATAACACGTTGCCATGGTACGTCGTCATACTCTTCAGACTTGTACCGTAAGCCGTTCATGGCATATCCCACGGCTCGGGCTGCCCTGGGCGACCCTAGCATGGCGGCTACCCGCCCATAGCTGGTGACTTTGCCTTTAGGGATGCGCCGTACCACAGCGTATACTTGTTCAAAGAAGGGCGTAGTGGGCATGCTTCCAGGGGGTGAATCTATTTCACCACCATTTATTCAGCGCAAAGAGAAATACTTGTCGAAATCTGGCGCCCAGCCCTTGGGGGTGTATTCGCCTGTGGGGACATCCTGCTTGTATTCACCGTCGTATTCACCGTTGGCGATCTTTTCCAGGGCATCTACCAAGATATCTACCTCTTCGGTTGTATTGTACAAACCAAAAGATGCCCGGATCAGGCCAGGCATCGCTGCTTTATTGTGTTCAAGCATATCGTCTCGCACCTGGTTGGCTTCTTCTTCGGACAGCCCCAATAAGTGCAGTATGAGGGGGTGCGCACAAAAACAGCCGTTGCGTACACCGATGCCAAATTCATGTCCCAGAATGGCGGCCACGAGGAAGTGATCCATGCCCTCGATCTGGAAGGGGATGACGCCTAAACGGCTGGCTGCACGTTCAGGCTTAGCGTCTGCGTATACCTTGATATTGGGATTCTCGGCCATGCGTGTAAGCGCATGCTCAGTCAGCTCGGCTTCATGGGCTGCGACTGCATCCATGCCGATATTCTTTAATTCTCGTATGGCTGCAGCCAGGGCTACAGCACCGCCGACGTTGGGACTGCCGGCTTCATCACGGTCGGGCGGTTCAGCCCAGTGCACTTCATCCAGCGTCACGATTTCGACCACCCCGCCACCAACCATATCCGGTTTGCCGCGTTCAAATGTATCCAAACGCCCGACCAGAGCCCCGGTACCGTATGGTGCGTACATCTTGTGTGCAGAAATGATGGCGTAGTCGATGTGTCGCGGGTCATCCAATGTTCCCATATTTACTGAACGGTGAGGGGCCAGTTGTGCGCAGTCTACGGCGATGTGAGCGCCAATGGCATGGGCTTTCTCTGCCAGGTCATGGATCGGGTTTATGAAACCGCTTACATTGCTCCCGCCGTTGATAGCTACCAAAGCTATCCGTTCACCATATTTCTCTAACTGGGCGTCAAAGTCCTCGAGGTCCAGCAAGCCGTTGGGATGCAGGCGCACGTGTACAGTTTCTGCAACTTCTCGCCATGGTAGGTCATTGGAGTGGTGCTCCATAGCGCTGGTGATGACTACATCTCGTTCCGGGGTAAAGGGGAAGCGCCGCGCTAATTTGTTCAGCGCTTCAGTGCTGTTCTTGCCGAAGATACATACGTGTGTTTCGACATCTGCCCCTAAAAACTCCGTCACGATCTGGCGGGCTTCTTCATAAGCATGCGTAGCCAACTGGCTTTTGAAGCCGGTGCCGCGGTGTACGCTGCTGTAATACTCCATGAATTCATCGACTGTATCCAGCACCGCCTGCATGGGGGGTGTTGAGGCAGCATTGTCAAAGTTGATGTATCGCCGCGTCGTTCCGTCCAACAGTGGTACATCGACTTCTGTACCAACAAAAAGTTCAGTGTATTCTTTGATTGAGTGGGGGGTGGCCATCTTGGCTCCTCGAGATAATTCTGTTTACGTTCGCCGGATACAAGTGTAGCAGGTCTGAGGATAGCTATCAAGATAGATTGCAAAATCCATCTCTATAGTCTGAAATATGAACACGGAACTGGCTTATTGGGGCTGAGTATCATCACATTTTCTATGATTCTCAATCTCGGAGCGCGATGATATACTGCAATTTAGAGGAGTTCCAATGACTATCCTTTCCATGGTTCTTATCCTGTTTTTCGGTATTTCCGCATTTGTCATTGCTCTCTTGGTGGTTATTTTTTGGATCTTGAGCCAGAGGGAGCTGGGTGGTCAATCTGCCACAAGTATGCCAACAAGCAGCGACCATTCAGTTTCCGCCAATTTCTTTGGTCAGCGTTCGGCAGGTACCTGGCAGATTAGGGGCAATGGGCAGCTAGCAGTCGCCTCAGATGGCCTCTACTTCCAACGCGCCTTGCCCAGTCGTATTTACTTCGTGGATTACAGGGATATTATGTCAGTAGAAACCCCCAGTTCCTTCCTGGGAAAAACGCGCTTCGTACCCCTTTTGCAGATCAACTTTACCAATGACACGAGGCAAGCAGATGCTATGGCCTGGCAAGTAGGTGATGTGGATGGGATAAAGGGGATGATTGAGAACCGGATAGCTACTATTTAGCAGCGAGTCATCTAAGGCTGGCGATAGAAAAGAACAAAATAGCCAGCCCAATGAGGATTGCTAAACCACCCAACAACACCGATTCGCTGTACCATCCTCTCGGCACCTCTTTTGAAACGAACTCTAATTTGCTCCGCTTCATTTGTCGTTCCCATACCTTCTCACTGAAGCTGATCAAGTATATTCCGAGGAAGGCAATCGGAAGCCCAATTCCGATACCCAAAATAGCCAAGATAGGATTGCTTAGGAACTCAAGTCTCAAAATTGAAATAACTTGACTGGGGCCGAAAGTCAATAACAATCCAAATGTTAGCAAGCAGATACCAGTAACTAATACAAATTTCCCTTCTTTTTTAGTGCTTTGATCCCACGCTTCCGTGCGCCTGACCTCAATTCCTTGGAGGTGATAACTTCGTCTCGTTTGCTCCCAGCGCGCATCGATTCGCTTCGAGTAATAGAGTTCATAAATAATCGCAAATAAACCAAATATTATTAGGATCATTGTATTACCTGTGTAAACCCTCTATCAACTTTACATTCTAAGAGTTGTCTACTCTTTCCAAGAAGCGATTCAGTATTAATGGAGTGCGTTCTTTGACTTTCTCCATCAACTCTTCTTCATCGACCCTGGTCAACTTCCGGTCTCGCATAACGATTTCACCATTGACCAAAACTGTATTCACATTTGACCCATGCGCAACAGAGGCCGCCCAGTTTATTGGGTCATAGAAGGGGAGGGAATCCAATTCACCTATCGAAAGCAAAAGGATGTCAGCCTTTTTGCCGACTTCCAAACTGCCAATCTCATCATCCCACATGAGCGCTTCCGCTCCCCCCAGCGTAGCCATTTTGAGAAGAGCGCGGTCATCGATGAACGCCAGGTCTTCATGATAAGGCAACCCAAAAAGGGCTGTCTGGGCATAGCGCGTGATCGCCATTTGGCGGAACAGGTCGAGACTGCCGCCCGATGAAAAAGCCCCATCGGTGCCTATTCCAATGCGTAGATCCCTTTCGAGCATCTCTGGGACTTTTGTTGGCCCGCAGAAGGAGAAAGCTATGGCGGGGCAATGTGCTACTGCAATGTCATATTCTTTATATAAATCTAACTCTGATTGGCTTAAGAGGGCAGAATGCGCTGCTATAACATTTGATTCTAGAAAGCCCAGTGACTCCAGATAGAAGGCGGGCCTCAGCCCGGATTTCATAATTGCATAGTCCACTTCAGAGGCGTGTTCGGCTAAGTGGATGTGGATACCTGTTCCCAACTTATCGGCAGTTTGTTTTATGGCTTTGATGGCTTCAGGGCTGCACACCATGATCTCGCGCATGCCCATCCAGGTACGCACCCGCCCATCTGCCTTACCATTCCATTCCTTGAAGAAGCTTTCCCCCTTGTCGACAATGCCTTCGATTGTGTCCCGCATCTCGATTGGGATATTCTCTATCTCGTCCAGGGTGGAACGCGCCAGCACACCACGCAAACCGACCTGTTCTATCGCAGGGGCCATGTTCTCGGGTCTGGGGCCGCCAGGGTCTGCGAAACAGGTTGTTCCCACTTTGATCATGTTGGCATATCCTAAAAGCGCGCTTAGATGGATATCCTCATCGGATAGGGAAGCTTCAAAAGGGATAAGGGCATACTGCCAGATGGGGTCCCGCAGATTCGTTTCGCGGTTTAGATAGGCCATCAAGTTGCGTTCGAATTGTTGGGCTGTGTGGAAGTGGGTATCGATCAGCCCAGGCATAACCACGTGCCCTGTGGCATCTATGGTTTCAGCCGCATCGTACCCGGTGGCAATCTCTTCGGAGGTCCCGATTGCTACGATATCTGTCCCTTGTACTGCAATCGCTCCACTTTCGATGTTCTCGTTTTCATGATTGGAGGTGATGATTGACCCTCCGGTAATGATCTTGTCAACTTGTTGTTTTTCCATGAATTCACCTCTTTCTCATTATCCCATATTCAATCGAAACAATTTTCCTTGCTCAATATGAAGGGCGGCATGATGTTTGGTGCCGGCTACTATGAGGGTAGCAATCAGGATGCCTTGATGGACATTGTCCGAACGTACACCTTTACTTTGTCCAGCTAGACGATGTTTACAAGATGTGCTTGTCATAAACTGGATCAAATCAAAATGCTGGATAGAAATTACAAAAATATCCAGGCAAGCGATGGAAATACCATCACGCTTTTGCTAAGGAGAAATAATAATGTTACAAGAACAAAGCATGCCAGTTGCACCCAAAGAGCGAATAATTGCCCTTGACTTTTTGCGTGGCTTCGCACTGTTGGGCATCTTATTGATGAATATCCAAAGTTTTGCAATGCCCTTTGTTGCCTATTTTAACCCCACAGCCTATGGTGACCTGACCGGGCTAAATCGCTTGGTTTGGACATTTAGCCATGTTTTGGCTGACAGCAAATTCATGAATATTTTCTCGATATTGTATGGGGCCGGCATACTGCTCATAACACAGAAACTAGAAGCAAAGGGTTCTCCTTCGGCTGGGCTCCACTACAAGCGCACATTCTGGCTGCTCATCATCGGTTTAGTACATGCATACTTGTTATGGTATGGCGATATTTTGGTGACGTATGCTCTGGTGGCGATGGTTGTATATCTATTTCGAAAATTGTCACCCCGTTGGCTTATCGCATTGGGCATACTGACGCTTGCCGTAGGCACTTTCTTGCAGTTGGGGACGGCCGCCGGTATGGCTAGTTTTCCGCCGGAAGTAATGGCTGACTTTCAAAAAGATTGGATGCCAGACGTAGATACACTTGAGCACGAAGTGGATGCGTATCAAGGTAGCTGGCTTGAGCAAATGGCAGATCGCGTTCCCTCCTCTATTGATATGCAAACTGTCGCCCTCCTTTTCTCGGGCTTTTGGCGAGCTGGTGGCTTGATGCTTATCGGCATGGCGCTGTTCAAGTGGGGCGTGCTGACAGCGGAGCGCTCCGTCAAGTTTTACCTTGGTTTGCTCATTGCTGGATTTGGCTTGGGTATTCCTCTGGTATTGATGGGCATTACTCGTAACTTTGCTGCTGGTTGGTCCCTAGAATATTCGCGCTTTATCGGAACCCAGTTCAACTATTGGGGCAGCATTGGCGTAAGCCTTGGTTACATAGCTATTATTATGCTCATCGCCAAATCAGGGCGCTGGGTGCGGGGCATACGGCCATTTGCAAGTGTTGGGCGCATGGCACTCAGTAATTACCTCTTCCAAACTATTTTAGCTACACTGATTTTCTATGGATATGGGCTGGGTTTGTTTGGTCAGGTTGAACGTACGGGCCAACTGCTGATTGTTTTCGGCATCTGGACGATACAGCTAATCATCTCACCTATTTGGCTACGCTACTTCCGGTTCGGCCCAGCTGAATGGTTGTGGCGTTCATTGACTTACGGAAGATTGCAACCCATGAAAGTACAGACATAATTCAAGCATTTTCCGATCAAGAAGCGCTGTGGAATTGTAGTTTGTCATATAGTTCGGCATTATTTGTATCATAAAGACCAAAAAATCGGACAATATTATTCACAAAGATTGGTGCTAGCCTACATATCGTCATAAATTTTGGCGCTGACCTACATTTTAATAACCCACATATAGGGGCATAGTACAAGTTATGGTACACCTTCTAGACTCAGGCCTCACCATCTAAGAGAATTGCAATTAATTCGGAAGCGTTATCCTTACTCTGCTTGCCGCTGGCGATAGGCTTTGATCCAACGCATAGCATTGTCATCTTTTCCCATCGTCAAATCAGCTGCCAAAATAGCTGACCTGACTTCAGTCACCAGTGGGTTTGTAATTGGGCACGTTACACCCGCATGAATGGCCATTGCAATAGAGGCAGCATTGATATACTTGCGATCAGGTAAACCGAAAGAGATATTGCTGGCTCCCATTGTTATGTTGACCCCAAACTCTTCAATCACCAACTCGATGGTTTTGAGTGTAATCAATCCGGCTTTGGTATCAGCACCCATCGTCAGTGTTAAAGGGTCGATAATTATATCTTCCGGGGGAATGCCTAGCTTGCCTGCCTGCTCTATAATTTTTGCGGCTACAGCCAGTCGCCCTTCAGAGGTTTCGGGTATGCCATCATCATCCATGCATAAACCTATAACCGCTGCGCCATGCTCTTTTACTGGTGGCAAAACTGCCTTCAATGAGCGTTCTTCACCATTGACTGAGTTGACCAGCGCTTTACCCTCATAGACAGTTAAACCAGCTGCCAATGCATTTGTGTCGTTGGAGTCAATAGACAGCGGCACATCCGTCACTTCCATCACTGCTTGCAACACTTTGGTAAGTAGCGACGGCTCATCGGCGCCGGGAACGCCGGCATTCACGTCGAGCATGTCTGCGCCAGCGGCAACCTGGGCAATCGCATCCTGACGAACAATATCGAAATTGCCTTCAGCCAGAGCGGCTGACACTTTTTTGCGGCCAGTGGGATTTATGCGTTCACCGATGATTACAGTAGGCATGTCCCGATTGATTTCAACGGTTTTAGTCTTAGATGAGACAATTGTGGTTAGATTTTTAGACATTTTATTTACCTCACACTAGAATTTGTAGATTAAAGCGTATCTTATACCTGGCTAGAAGCAGGCTCAGTTTCCGGCAATGGTTGCTCTAGTGGTCGGGGCAGTCCTGCTTCTTCTATCAAGCGGGGAACTATTGCTTCCCAATGCACGGCCATGACGTGCAGCCCGTTAATACCTGGCGTGTTTTTTAGCTTCTCAATAAGCTCAAGGGCAATCGTTACCCCCTCTTGTTGTTGTCCTTCCTTATCTCCGGCTTCGTCCATCCTTTTAATCAACTCCGGCGGAATGACCACTCCCGGCACCTCCTCGTCCATAAAGTGAGTTGCCCGTGCACTCTTGAGCGGAATGAGACCAGGTAATAGGTAGACTTTGTTTAGCAGATTGCGCTTATCCAACGCTTCTAGCCAATCGGTAAAACGATCGTAATCAAAGATTGGTTGGGTTTGGATGAATTGCGCGCCAGCATTTATTTTCTTCTCGGCCCGAATGGCCTCATATTTGGGTGGTGCCCCAAAGGGCGAAGCCGCCGCGCCCAGGAAGAATCTGGGTGGTATTTTTATCGTTCTTCCATCAAGGTAGATATCCTCATCACGCATGCGTCTGAGCATCCACAACATTTGCACGGCATCCATATCAAACTGGTCAGGTTTACTCAACGGGCCGGGGCCAAAACGCTGGTGGTCACCCGTGATACAGAGGATATTGCGGATACCCAACCCGGCAGCTCCCATCACATCTGACTCGATGACCGTCCGGTTGCGGTCACGAGCTTGAATCTGCATAATGGGTTCAATGCCGTGGCCCATGCAGATCTTACTGGAAGCGATACTGCTCATCCGGGGTGAGGCCGAAGCGTTGTCCGTAAAATTGGCGGCAGCTACATAGCCTTTAAGCCAACCAACTTTTTTGCCAATGATCTCTGTAGAGGCCGTCAGGGGAGGAGCGATCTCTGTGACGGTGGTGAAGGCACCAGTACGAAGATTCGCTTCGAACTGAGAGATAGGTTCCTCATATTGAGGGGCATGGTATTCTGCATCCCCTTGCCACCAGTCAGGTTGGCGGATTTCTCGGAATAAACCTTCTCTCTCCTCATCAAATTTCTGCCGGTCGCGGAAGTAATCCAGTAGTTTGGGGCCGCCACGCTTGCGCCACACCCTAATTACTTCCAACCAGGTTTCACGACCCACGCGATCACCATCCATCGGGGCGTTGATTTCCAATAACTTATCTAATTGACCCTTTTTTTCAGCTTTATCGTAAATGACATACCATGTACAAGGACGAGTGGGGTCTACTTCGCAGGCTTCTGGGGTAGCCCCGCCACACAAGCCGTTGCGCATCCCCTTTGGACAAGTCATTGGGCACACCAGGGCGGTCTCTTGTAGGATACAGTTGCCACACATCCGGCAGTCAAACAAGATTCCCTTGGTTACCGCCTCAAAAGCAGTGAAGAGCCCCATTGACAGCGATTCCTTCTCCCGGCTGTAAGGATAAAAGGGGGGTTGGTAACGTCTAGGCGAAAATAATGGCATGGTTTTCCTAAGTTATTAATTTAATCGAAATGATTTAGCTGGCTAATGAAACCCCGGCTCGCTCCATCATTTCGATACTAATTCGATTGTGTCTTTCTACAAGCGGTTTAAGTTCAAGCGGCAGAAATTGGCTATCTTTCACAATCACTCGACCATTAATCACTGATAACCAGACCTGAGTCGGAGCGCAAGTTATCAGAGAAGCCACCGGATCGGACTGACCGCCCGCGTGTTCCAGGCCATCGACACGGAAAGCTACTATATCGGCAGCCATGCCCGGAACCAATACGCCAATATCGTTCCGACGAAGCACTTGCGCCCCTCCAATTGTGGCCAATTCCAAGGCCTCGCGGGCTGTGAACCGGTTGGCACTAGACTCAAAACCGGGCCAGCCGACACGCTGCAACAACATCGCCTGTCTGGCTTCGCCTAATAGATGGTTGCCATCGTTGCTGGCCGACCCATCGACCCCTAAACCGACTCGGACATTTTTATCAACCATCTCGCGGATAGGGGCAATGCCCGAAGCTAAGATCATATTGCTGTTGGGACAATGACAAACACCTGAATTCGTTTTTGCCAGCCAATCGATATCTGCTTCGTTAGGGTGAACCATGTGGGCAAACCAGACATCCTCTCCGGCCCAATTGCACCATTCAGCGTACTCCACCGGGCGTTTACCGAAGGTCTCCAGGCAAAAGCGCTCTTCATCCTTGGTCTCTCCCAAATGGGTATGCAGGTTGACCAAAGGATGCTGCCGCGCAAGTTCAACCGACTCCCGCATTAAATCTGCCGTAACCTCAAAAAGTGCTGAAGGGGCCAGGCCGATGCGTAACATAGATAAAGGCTCGGGGTCATGAAATGCTTCAATTAGCCGTATACAATCTTTGATAATATCTGGTTCGCTGTCACAAACGTGGTCAGGAGATAGTCCGCCCTGACTTTCTCCAATGCTAATGCTGCCGCGGGTGGGATGGAAACGCACCCCAATTTCTTGAGCCGCTCGGATTTCATCATCCATTTTGCTGCCATTAGGGTACATGTAAAGATGGTCGGCTACAGTAGTGCAGCCGCTTAGCACCAATTCGCTGATGCCAATTTGGGCACTGACATAAACGGCCTCAGGTGTCATTTCAGCCCATATGGGATATAGGAACTTGAGCCAATCAAACAGCACTTTTCCTTCCCCGGTGCCAGTGGCACGCGTCAAGGTTTGATACAGGTGATGATGGCAATTGACCAGGCCCGGTAAAACAACACAGCCGCTGGCATCTATAACCTCATCAAAGCCGTCGCGTGCTATATCAGGACGAGTTTCAGCGATATAGCGATCAACATCTGCGCTGGCACCAACCCATTGAATTTGGTTGTTTTCGACAAGAACCGCACCATTCCTAATTTCCTCGCGGTTTTCGTTCATCGTTACAAGGACATTTGCATTTTTAATAAGTAGAGTGGACATTGGTTTTTTCCGTCAAGATTAGGTCAGTTTGTTTTCTTTGATCGATCACGCTCAAAATCAGGCAGCGCCGAATGTAAGCCCTAACTCGTTCAACCACTTTCGGTAAGCGATGGCTGTTCGGTCACTACGCAAATGCAGTTCAGCTTGCAAGTCCAAAGGGAGCAGTTCTGGCCGCTGCGATTCCACAATAGGCACATCCTGGGCAAAAATTTCATCCTGGTATGCTATGAGTTCATCTTCAGGAATATCGTGCCCATAGTTCTGAGCCATCCATATCCAGGCTGTGCTTTCCAAAATATCGTGAGGCGTTATTGTTAGAAAGATGGAGAAGCGAGGACCGTCAGACTCTTTGGTTAAACAAGCGGTTAGAGGACGATAGGCTCGATAGGTATAGGCCACAGTTTCACCCTCGCCGGTGCCAAAGGGGTCCGGCTGATAGACACGCACCCCTTTGGATGTAACTCCATCCGGCCCAATTTCTGCCTCGTAATCTTCAATTTCTGGTTGTCCTCGATCTCCCAAAATCCCTTCGTGAACAAAAGGGAAATGGGCAATATCAAGAAAGTTTTCGATAATGCGCGGACCATTGGCCTTTAGCTTGTAGGGGCCGCAGGGGATTTTGCGGAATTCTGTGTCATCCCATTCCGGGAGTGGGGGGACATCATGTTCAGGCTCACCCAGAGAAACCCACAGCAAGTTGTACTGCTCTCTGACTTGATATGATTTCACATGGGCTTTTTCGGAGGGAGTCTGTTCCGGATGGGCTGGCATCTTAATACATTGCCCTTTTGTGTTGTATGTCCAGCCGTGATAAGGACACTCTAATTTATCCCCTCCCACCACCTTGCCCAGTGAAAGACGTACTCCTCGATGAACACATAAATCCTGCCAGGCTAAAACCTGGCTATTGACGCGCCACAAAACGAGATCCTGCCCCAGCAATCGAACCGCCTGTATGTCTCCTTCCTTCAAGTCTTCAGACTGCCCAACCACGAGCCAATCGTCAGTCAGAACAGGATCATCTATCATTTTTTATCTCCGATACTTTTTGCATTTCTATATGCTTTTCTGTTAATGGCTATCCTGGGTATAAGGGATGCCTAGAGCTGCAGGTGCATCCCTACGACCTCTGCGGTAAAGGAGAGCTATCAGCGTGAGCAGATAAGGCAACATCAATAAAAATTCGTAGGGTAGTGTCCCAACCCCCCGTTCCACCTGGCTTAGAGCCTGGATACGAAATTGCAAGGCATCGGCCAGGCCAAATAACAGCGCGCCAACCAGGGCCAGCCCTGGTCGCCAACGGGCAAAAATAACCAGGGCTACCGCAATCCAACCCCTACCAGCGGTGATGCCCTCTCGGAACAATCCCAATTGCACCACGGTCAGAGTTGCTCCCCCCAATCCGGCCAGTCCAGCTCCGATCAGGGTGGCAGCGTAGCGCCCCAGGTTTACATTAATCCCGGAGGTTTCGGTTGCAGCTGGATGTTCTCCGATGGAGCGAATATTTAGACCCCAGGTAGTGTGAAAGAGAAAAAACCAGGTCAGGAAAACCAAAAATACGGTCAAGTAAACTGTTGGATCATAACGAAAAAGAAGTTCACCTAAGACCGGGATATCGCTTAATAATGGGATGGAAATCTGCTCTAATCCGGTTACCCGCGCCGTGAGCGAGCTAAATTGCAGGCGGTAAAAATAATCTGCCAGGCCGTGACCAAAAAGAACCAGCGTCACCCCTGCAATTACCTGGTCCACATGCAAGGTGATGCTCAGCACGGCCATCAGCAAGCCCATAGCCATACCAGCCAGCATTCCAGCACCCAGACCAAGCCAGGCGCTCCAGGAGCCTGCAAGTCCAGCCAGCGGACCAGTTTCGAGATAATAGGCCGTCATAAAACCGCCTGCTGCGCCTACTATCATTATTCCTTCAAGACCCAGGTTCAATATCCCGGAGCGCTCAGTGATGATCTCCCCCAATACAGCCAGTAAAACCGGCACGGCCAAACGGATTCCCGCTGTTACCAGGGCAATGACAAATCCCCATTGTAGAACTTGAGACCAGTCCATTATTTTTGTCTCCTTCGAGCAAGCGCATCCACAGCTAAAACCGAGAGAACAATGACTGCTTGTATGGCATCGGCTAATGAATTTGGCAAACCCGAAACAACGTGCATAGATTCAGAGCCGATGATGAGGGCAGCAAATAAGATCGATGCAATGGCTACCCCTAGGGGATGCATACGCCCAAGTAAAGCCACCAGTATCCCGGCGAAACCAAACCCTCCCGAAATATCGCCCTTCAGACGTGTTAGTTGAGTACTGACTTCAATAATCCCGGCCAGGCCAATCAACCCACCACTAAAAGCCATCACAAAGAGAATGGATTTTTCTACGCTGACCCCGGCATAGCGGGCCACGCTGGATCGTGAGCCAACCATGCGCAAACGAAATCCCAGCGGTGTGGCCCATAACAAGCCGTATACGACAGCCACAAGGATCACTGCCAAAATTACCCCCGCATGAATGCGGCTATCAAATAACAAGGGCAACCGAGCTTCCGGCACAAACTGGGCGCTTTGAGGCAAGTAGCCTCCAGGCTCTTGTAGTGGCCCGCGTGCCATATATTGCACAAGCAGAATTGCGATGTAATTGAACATCAACGTGGATATGATCTCACTTACACCCCATTTGATCTTCATGACGCCGGCCAGCATGGCCCATAGCATGCCTCCAACAACACCACCCAGCAGCATGATTGATAGCAGAAGAGGACGAGGCCAATCTGGAAAGTTGAGTGCAATCACAGCACCAATTAATGCACCAACAAAAAATTGACCTTCGCCACCAATATTCCAAACTCGCGCTCGAAAGGCAACTGTTAGACCCAGCCCTACTAATAAAAGCGGAGCAGCTTTAAGAACGGTTTCCGTTATTTGACGACTACCGCCAAAAGCGCCCCGCAGCATGGCAGTGTAAGCCTCTTGAACATTTGCGCCAGCCATCAGGATCAATAGAGCGCCAATCACAAAACCGATCACCGCCCCAATCACCGGCGGTCCTAAGGCACGCCACAGGGCACGGTTGCGAGATTCGGTTTGACCGGTATTGATGGCTTCAGTTTGTTCCTGCGTCACAGTGTTCCTCTGGTTTGACCATTCGTGGGTTTCGATCCGGTCATCATCAAGCCGATATCATCTATATCGGCATCGGCTGCATCCACAATCCCCATGATCTCGCCCTCATACATAACGGCAATTCGGTCACTTAGGGCCAATATCTCGTCCAGTTCTGTTGAGATCAGCAAGATTGCCAACCCCGCGTCGCGTTGTTCAACTAATTGGCTGTGCACGTATTCAATTGCGCTGACATCCAGACCGCGAGTTGGCTGTGCGGCGATCAAGACTTGAGGCTTACGATCTAGCTCTCGAGCCAGGATCATTTTTTGAGCATTCCCGCCTGAAAGTGACGCTGCAGGAGTATTAACTGTTGCTCCGCGCACATTGAACGCATTTATCAGCCCCTGAGCTTGTTGATGGATGGCTTTCCAATCCAGCACACCTCTTTGGGTGAAAGGAGATTCGCCAATGCGCTGCAAGAACATGTTTTCGGCTACACTAAAATCGGGCAGAAGCCCCATTTTGTAGCGATCAGAGGGGACATGTGCCAACCCAAAGCGGCCCACATCACGCGGTGTTGAGCGGGTGGTATCGTGATCACAGATAGTTATTTGACCAGACTTAACTTTTCTCAGCCCGGCAATTGTTTCTTCTAACTCGCTTTGTCCATTACCAGCCACACCGGCAATCCCCAGAATTTCGCCTGCCCGCACTTCAATGTTCAACCCACGCAAGGCTGGCAAGCCCCGGTCACTGTCGACCCAAACGTCAGTTAGCTGCAGGCGTGCCTCTTTGGGTTGGGCCGGCTCTTTGGCTACTTTCAAGATCACGTCCCTACCCACCATCATTCTCGCCAGGTCAGCTTTGTTCACGTCGGACGCCGGTGTCACACCAACAACCTCACCGTCGCGGAGCACGGTAATGCGTTCGCTGACCTTCAGCACTTCATCAAGTTTATGGGATATGAAGACAATGGATTTCCCCTCTTCGGTCAGCCGGTGGAGAATTGGTAGCAGATCAGCCACCTCTTGAGGTGTCAAAACCGCCGTTGGCTCATCCAAAATTAGTATCTCGGCCCCACGATAAAGTGTTTTGAGAATTTCAACACGTTGCTGCTGCCCCACAGATAGCTTGCCGACCTCTACCTCAGGATCAACAATTAACCCATATTGCTCTGATAACGTGCGTATACGCTGATGAATCAATTTCGGGTCATCCATCAGTGGCTTGCGCGAAGAGGGTTGGCCCAGAATGATATTGTCAGCCACACTGAAAGGGTTGACTAACATAAAATGCTGATGGACCATTCCCATACCCTGGGCAATTGCATCTCGGGCAGATGTAAATGAGACTGGCTTTCCGCGCAAGCGTATCTCCCCTTCATCCGCAGCGTGTAATCCGTAAAGGATTTTCATCAAGGTGGTTTTTCCAGCCCCATTCTCGCCAAGGATGGTATGGATTTCGCCAGGTTGTAGATCAAAATCAACTCGCGCATTCGCCACAACGCCGGGAAAACGCTTGACAATGCCCCGCATTTGAACGACTGGTTCATTTGTTTTCGTCAACACAGCCTGCCTCATAAGGGTAACAACTGTGAAACAATCATCCCTTGGCTCCCACGATTTAGGTGGGAGCCAAGGGTAGCAAAACTACAAAAAGGTGCTGCTATTCAGGGATAAATGGAACTTCCAGCGCACCACTGGCGATGTCCTGCATAGCAGTTTCGACCGCTTCAATGGCTTCAGCCGGAATACTGTCTTTCAGGGCCTCGTTGTAGCCAACCTGCATGGCTCCTTCCGCAATACCATAACGATAGAAGGTGTCAGCAAACGAATCACCTTGGGCGTCAGCCAGCATTTGAGCGAATAAAGGCTCAAGGTTCCAAACCAGATTGGCTAAAACAACATCAGGACCATTCTCGGTCATGTCACCAACGTAGCCAGTGGCATAACCGCCAACCTCTTTAGCAGCCTCGATGGCGCCCAGGGCCGGGCCTTCACCGCACTCGATCCAGAAGTCAACCCCGGCATCGGCCTGAGCCAATGCCGCTTCTTTGGCTTTAGCAATGTCTGCCCAATCACCAACAGATGTCAGGATCAAAGTAGCATCAGGATTCACGCTTTGTGCTCCGGCCAGGAATGCCTCACCCATGGCATGGCACACCGGAATGTCGAAACCGTAGAGAGCACCCAATACGCCGCTCTCGCTCATATGACCAGCCAGGACTCCAATCGGATAGGCGGCTTCGTAAAAGGGCTGATCATAATCAGCGACATTGGCAGAAGTATTATTGATGCCCCCCGCCCAGGCAAAGTTCGTATCTGCCGCTTCTGAAGCTACCTGGAAGGTAGCATCTTGATAGATGAAGGAGTGGGCAACAACAACTTCAAATCCCTGGTCCACATACTCTCGCATTACACGAGCTACATCAGTATCCGATATGTTTTCAGAGAAGGCCGTCTTTACTCCCTCCGCCTCCAATGCCTGCAAAGCATTGTAAGCGGCCTCGTTCCACGAGTTGTCATCCCATGGACCTGTCATCACAACAGCTACGCTTCCTGCACTCGCTTCCTCTACGGGAGCAGAAGCATCCCCACCACATGCTCCAAGTAAAACCATGCTCAAAACAATCAGCAAGAAAAGTAGGTATTTCTGAGGTTTCATTTTTTTCGCCTTTACAAAAAGAGACTAAGTGATTTATGAGAATGTTTGTATTGAGACTTATTCCTAAATACAGACACGTTATTCCGGCTACATATCAATTTGAATGCATTGTGCCTCCCTTTTCTACGGCTATCAAGCTTCTCAAACACAATCACTTTATCGCCTTTGCGTATCAGTTTGATGGAGCATCCATAAGCTGCTTGCACAACTCTACAGCACCGGCAGCATCTTCAGAATACCCAATACCAATTTCTGTGGCCCAATCACCCGTTACAGAACCACCACCAGCAATAAGCTGATAACTTTCTCGTATCCCTAACTCTTCAAATAGGTTAACCGTGTTTTGAATGGCAGGTCGGGTGGTAGTCATCAATGATGACATACCGATGATGTCTGCGTTATTTTCTTTGGCTGCATCGGTAAAAGCGCTGGGCGCAACACGTCGCCCGAGGTCAACGACATTGAAGCCGTGGGCACGTAACATTGTCACAACAATGTTCTTGCCGATGTCGTGCACATCACCTTCGACTGTCCCCACAACAACGGTGCCCAGAGGCTCGCTAGCCTGTCCCGAAGCGACAATGGCGTCCTCCAGAAGTTTGCTGGCTTTTTCGGCGGCTTCGCCAGCCATCATCAATTCGGGCAGAAAGTATTCACCGGTTTGAAACCGGTTGCCTACTTCAGTCAGGGCTGGAACCATAACCTCGTTAATTATTCCCAAAGGATCTACGCCTGCCTCCAGGGCCTCTGTCGTTATGGCTTCCGCGACTTCGACATCGCCCTCAATAAAGGCTTCAGTTAAACGTTGATGGACAGATTCAGGTACGCTCATGATCAATATCTCCTTTATTTCCTTTTCTATGCTTTTGGCCGGGGAGCATATTCAAATTTGAGGCCAAGCTTACTCATGTCTTCCTTTACGGAGTAGTACATATCCAACCACTCCGCTGTGGGCTGAACAGTATCCACATCATAAACTTCATTGAACGGACGACCTCGGTTGGGCTCGGATAAGGTGTCTTCATAGAACTTCATGATCTTGGGGATTAATTTCGAAGCCTCCTGGCGAGTCAGGCTTAAGGATGCCCGGGAAACCTCGGCTATGAAGCGAGTTTCCAACCCGCTGAAGTGGTCACGGTTAAACCCACCAGTAGTGCCGGCCCCTTGCATATTGAAGCCGCATACTGTGCCCACCACTGCGCCAGCCGCGCACTCGTAGAGTAGCTCTTTGGTGCCTGCGCCGGAAACCACGTAAATATCATTCAGCAAAATGATCGGTGTGTTGCGGGACAATGCTTGTCCAACCATCGCCTGGATCCAAATGCCCAAGGGATCGGTATTGTTTACGTAAGTCAGGTGAGTCAGGGAGAACATATGATAATCAGCATCGTATAGGACCACGCCCAATAGGTGATCGGCTACCGATACAACAGCCGTCCCTTCGGCTCTACCACCAAGCCCGCCAATCAATGGGGTCATGAGGTCAACCGTGATACCGCCTACGTTATAAAGGTGAGCCACACGCGACAGCTGATCGTAGTCAGTTTTAAGCTCAACCATTTGTGAAACCAAAATGCCATCGCAGGAGCGTAAGCCTGCATCGGGATCAAAGGCGGCCATTTTGCCAGAACAGGTCAACGGAACGGCAACATCGTTGATGTGCATTCCGGGCCGTCCGGCCATACGAACGGCTTCACGAGCTACACTGGCATCTCGTCGAGCGCCTAACAGTTCCAACGGCGTACCCGGGATAATCCCCTCGCCCATGTATGTCGCAACCGAACCAGCCCCCAGACAATCTACTAGCGGTTCCTGAGCGTAAGAAAGCAAAATCTGCGGGTGGAATTCTTCTGATGCTGGAAGGCCCGTTGGCCCGGAGTGCACAATGGGCCGAACAGGATCTTCGACGCCACGGTGACGCATCACAACGGCATCTTTACCCATTCCCAAGATCACCTCAGAAGGAGCCTGGGCAACAATGTCAACCACTTCATCATGGGTAAATAGGATTTGACGTTCGGTGGATTGGCAGTAAGCACCAAATTCTACAAACAGTTGCAATCCCGCTTGATAGACCCTGTCAGCCATATCGTCGTCGGCCGGAACAAGGTCGTTAGCGTCGTACTTGATGTCGTATTCTTTGACCAGCTCTTTAATTCGTTTAATGAGTTTAAGCTCGAAGTCCTTTTCCTTTATGAAGGGGCCGCTTTGCGCCCGTTTCATGATTTCAACCAACCAATTGCTTTGCATAGTTTTCTCCTTGTTTCAATGTATAGAGCAGGTACCCAACGGATGACCCTTACCACTTACTTATCCGGATTTATTATCCTGCTTGTTCCATCATCAGGCAATATAAAAAATTTGCCGTGTGTATATAGTCACCTCCTGATCATTGGGTAGATTTCCCAACTGCTGCGGGCCTGCGATGCTTGCGTCGGAGTTTTGCCCCAACAGCTACAATCATGCTGATGCTCTTTTGAGGCTCTAGCATGTCACCGATCAAGCGAACTCCAATCTTGCTAGCTGTTAGATGGGTCAGTAGTTCGCCTTGCAACTCCAGCGGCCAGCGGCCAATGCCGGGCCGGTAAGATGGGCTGGTTTGTTTGCCTGTCGTCCGCGCCGCGCTCCGAATATCCCGGTACATCTTGTCGCCAAGCTTTAGCACCCAGTGTGTTCCGATTTCATCCAGCACGACGGCTGAAACTGGCTCTTCTTGAAACAGCTCTGACACACGGCTTTCCAGAGCAGGGCCAAGGGTACAAAGCCCCAGCGTAATTGTTTCTGCTCCAGGCAAATCGGCGCTCATCACCGGCAACTCGCCTGCGGGGAAGGTCTTCTGTAGGTAACGGGGGGTTGCCAGCGCCTGCGATTCTTCAAACATATCCTCATAAACCGGCTCAAGGCGCGCACGACGGGAGCCATAGCGTTTCAACAGTGGGTCGAGCGAAAACGGTGTTTCCATATTTTTGTTAATCAAAAAGGGTGTGCCCAATATTTGGGCACACCCTCTCCTCGGAGATGTGTTTCTAAACATAGATCAGGATAAACGGTCTGGCTTAGGATAGGCTCTCATAAAGACCTCTATCCTTACAGTTGCGGGACAGCACCGGAATTTTTGTCAGTTCTTGCGTCGACAAATCACCGGACTTCGCTTCAGGCTTTTACCTCTACACATCTTGCTGCAGGGCAAGTGCCTGCTCTGGCCAATCATTTATTTTCGGCCAGAGTGTCCTGACTACATTATGTTGTTTTATTTCGCCGCCGCGCATCAAGGATCGACTCGATGTGGGGGAAAGGGTGGCTTGAATGAGGCAGACTCAGAGCAGCCATAAAGAAAGATTGAAAATCATCCTCCATTGGCTGGTCAACGTGCTCAACCCACCGGGCAACGCGAGCGGCCTCGGCTCGTTGTTTTTTGTTGAGCAATGCAATCCGCGCCCCATCCCCAGCGGCGTTACCGGCTGAATGTACTCTTTCTAACTCGCAATCCGGGATCATTCCCAGCATCATGGCATATTGCGGGTCAATGACGCTACCAAAGGCCCCAGCTAAAACGATGTGGTCGATATGTTCAATTTCCAACTCTCGCATCAACAATTGTGCGCCCACATACAAAGCAGCCTTGGCCAGTTGAATAGCGCGCACATCTTGTTGTGAAACAATAATGGGGGAACCACCAGCCGTTTGTTCTGCTTCGGCTAAGACGAAGGCATCAACATTTTCTTCACGGATGTAACGATGAGAATCTAATGTTTTTGCAAAACGACCGTTCTTCTGCAGGATGCCAGCAGCAAACATCTCAGCTACAGCTTCAATAATCCCCGACCCACAAATACCGCGAGCCTGTACGGTGTCCGGTGCCAATTCATTATTCCAATGGTCATGCCCAATAACCTTGAAGCGCACGTCCAGGGTACCCGGTTCAATACGCACTCGCTCGATAGCGCCCTGGGCAGCGCGCATTCCGTGTGTGATCTGGGCCCCTTCCAAAGCTGGACCAGTTGGACTGGATGTACACAACAGGCGGTCACGATTGCCAAGCAACAATTCTCCATTGGTGCCCACATCAATGATGAGCATATTTTCTTCCTGACAATGGGGTTGTTCTGACAGGATTACCGCTACATTGTCGGCGCCTACAAAGCCGGCCTCGAGTGGCAAGATATGCAGCCGGGCGCCTGGGTGTAGTTTTATGCGGAGGTCGGCAGCCCGGATATCAACTGGACTTTCAACAATGGGGACAAATGGGGCTTCTCCCAGTGGTTTTGGATTCAGGTTGAGTATCAGGTGATGCATAACGCTATTGCCCACAATGGTCATGTCAACAATATCCCTGATAGACAGAACAGCTTGTTCTACAGCATCTTCGGCCAATTTATTTAATGCCCGAATAATTGCCCGGTGCAGCCGCTCTCGGCCGCTTTTGTGTTCATTGGCATAGGAGATGCGAGACATAATGTCATCGCCATAAGTAACCTGGGGGTTCATTGCTGAAGCAGTTGCCAGGAGCTCACCAGTCCGCAAATCACACAGGTAGCCAGCTAGAGTGGTCGAGCCGACATCTACCGCCAGGCCAATCGGCTGCTCCTGATACCCGGCTTGAACGCGAGTTACCAGGCGATCATCCCAAACAGTCAGGGTTATGGCCCCATCAGAATGGCGTAAGGTATCAGATAGTTCTTTTAAAGCAGCATAATCGAACTCGACTTTGTCCAATCCAAAGCGTTCCTCCAGTTCTGCCAATGCCCGTTCCCAATCACCCGCACCACCTTGCTCAGGCGGATCCAATTCGAGATAATATAGGCGAATAATCGGATCTGTTTCAATCGTGCGCCCGGAGGCGGCCTTAAGAACCACCTGTTTTTGAGCCTGGCTTTCTTCCGGAACAGTTACCAAAATATCGCCAATAACACGTGCCGAGCACGAGAACCGGCTATCTGTCGGAGAATTTTGCTTTTGCTGGAAACGTTGTTCCCGTGAGCTCATCGGGGTCAGATGGGAAGCAATGGAATGTATATTGTGCTTGGGAAATTTCCCTTCTTCCACCCGCACAGTACATTTATTGCAGGTTTCATGTCCACCACAAATGGCTTCAATGCCTACCCCTAGATGCCGGGCAGCCTCTAAAAGTGTGGTCCCTTCAGGTACATTCCCCGACTGACCAGAGGGCTGAAAGATTACTTTGTACGTTTGATTGGAATGGGAAGTTAACGAAGGAGACAGTTTTGCATCGGTCAGGCTCGAGTTCTGCGCAGGATCTGCAAGAGACTCGTGATCCGTCAAGACATACCCTTATGGTCTCTCGTTGAGTTTATCAAAATGCCAGATTTTTGCCTAAGATAATCCATAAGACACGTTTGGGTTGGTGGCTGCAATAATGAATGATCTTCGTAATTTGAATTATACTCATTTTTTGAGCAGTTGTCAAAAACCCCGATGTTTTTTTGTATAATTAGGCAAGTCTTATTTCAAAAGTGGTGAAGATGACAAATAAGTTACCCCGTCGGGAACGACAATTGATAGAGCGAGAAAACCTAATACTCGAGACAGCCCGTGGGCTTATTCGCGAAAACGGCTTTCTGAGCTTAAAGATGTCTCAATTAGCTGAAGCAGTTGAGTATTCGGTGGGAACGCTTTACACACATTTTGAGACAAAAGAAGATTTATTGGTGTCTCTTGCTGTTCAATCGATCAGTCAGCGAGCTAATCTATTTGAGAAAGCCCAAGAGGCAAAACGAAAATCCCGTGATCGGATTTATGGCATCTTGATTGCTCGTTTGATGTTAGCCGAAACCGGACCTGAGATTTTTGACATAGAGCGGTTAGCCGCGTCTCCCTCTGTGTGGAAACGGGCGACCCAAGAGCGTTATCAAAAAATGGTGGCTATGGAACAGCGCTGTAGTGAAATTGTATTGAGCATCATTGTAGATGCGATATCAGAAGGAGATTTAGCTTTAGGGAGTGTACGCGAAACAGATATAGTCTTCGGTCTATGGTCACTGACTATCGGCTTTCATAGGCTGATGCTGTCATTTGATGACCTTTCTAGAGTCGGTGTATTAGATATAAATGAAGCGGTAAAAATTAATTATTGTATTTTGCTTGATAGTTATGGCTGGCAGCCCTTGAAAGATTGGGATCACAACACAGTTGAAAAAGATTTTAGGGAAAATGTTTTGTTTTTTAAGATTACTGTTGATACGAGCTAATGCGATTAGGTTTTTGTTAGGGGGCTTATATTCCCATCTTTTTATTGGAGTGTGTTTCTTAGACTAAGGGACATGGATTAGAACCATGACTTTCTGTTCCAGAGTCAGTGAGTTTGGTGCCATTGTGTCCATGTATTCTGCCTGATCTCAAAAGTGCTTAGTTTGGGGTGAAAATTACGAGATTCTGTCTAAAGAGTCTATTGTTTCTATACTCGCTGCACTACGGTTGCACCAGGAAAGGCAGCTTGATTGTCTGACTTTACTCAAATAATCTAATAATCTTCGACCAATCCATGCCGTACAGCCAAGACCGCAGCCTGTGTGCGGTCTTCGACATCCAGTTTGGCGAGGATCGAGCTGATGTAGTTACGCACCGTTCCTTTTGATAGAAAGAGCCGGTCGGCGATCTCTGCGTTGGTTATGCCCTGGGCAAGCAATTTGAGTACATCCAATTCGCGCTCACTCAGATCTTTGGCAAAATTAGTGCTTGTACTCTCATTGGTTTGTGCCACCTTGGCCAGCAATTTCGGGCCTACAGCGGGGTCAATATGCGCCTCACCAGAAACAGTTCCCTTTACAGCCTCGATGAGTTCATCGCGCGGGGTCCCTTTAAGTAGGTAGCCTGCTGCACCATTGCGAATGGCATCGAAAACCCATTCGTCTTCTCCAAAAGTAGTTAACACCAGCACTTTTATATCTGGGTGATTAGTATGAATTTCCCGAGTGGCCTGGATACCGTTCATCCCAGGCATATTAAGATCCATGAGCACGAGTTCAGGCTGCTTGTCTGTTGTCATTTCTACGGCTTCAGCGCCATCCTGAGCAAGGGCCACCACTTTAATTTCTGGATCACTGTTGAGGATAAGTTCCAGCCCTTCTCGCACCACTGCCTGATCGTCGCAAACGACTACGCGAATCATTGGGCACTTTTCCAATTCAAGTGTAGACGCGTACCCTCATTCTTATGGCTTTCTATTTCCAGTTCAGCCCCGATCACTTCAGCACGTTCACGCACACCCTGTAAGCCGAACTTGTCTTGATGGTCTATTTCGTCTGCGTCGAAGCCGCGTCCATCATCGGATATGGATAAGGACACAGCTTCATTTTGCTGCTGCAGTTGAACCTTCACCAGCCTGGCATTGGCATGGCGCGATACGTTCTCCAGCGCTTCCTGGGCAATGCGGTAAATGCTTTGCTCGACTTCGGGGGCGAGGTCTTCGATGGCATCGCTGATCTCCATGTCCAGCTCAAGCGCATTACGTTTGGCAAAATCCTCCGACAGGCTGCGTAAAGCTTGAGGCAGTCCCATATCTTCCAGAGGTGAAGCCCGCAGGTCCTGCAAAGCGCGACGGGTTTCATCAAGCCCTAAGCGGGTGGTGCCCAACATCTGGTCGAGCATTTGCCTGGCTTTAGTCGGGACATCTTTCCAAACGGTTGTTACGGCATCAAGCTGCACAGTCAGGGCACTCAAAGTGTGTGCAAGGGTGTCATGCAGTTCACGCGAAATGCGATTACGCTCACGGATTACAGCCAATTGCTCTTGGGTAGCAGCGTACTGGGTGAGCCGCAGATTGGCTCTGGCTAATGCTTCCCGCTGCTCACGCTGGCCGCGCATAAGGCGTGTGATTACGAAACCCAATGCAAGAAATGCTGCCGTCCGAGCAATCATGCGCCCATAAAAAAGCGTATTTGCCGAGGCTGGACCAAAACGATAGATGTTCAATGTTTCCACTGGGATTAATTGATCGAGGATGATCTCAAGGCCTACTGTTCCCAAGGCAAATAGTAAGACAGAACGCAGATTATATTGCCATGCCAGCAGAATGACCAGAATGAACAAAAAGGGGTCTGGCTGGAAGAGGCGCGCAAAAGGGATCGTGATATAGGTTTCGAGGATCAGGGCCAATGTGGCAAAGCCAATGCCTATCGGCAGATAGCTACTCTTGAGGCGTGTTTTTAATCTAGGCCAGTACAGATATGTGAGTAGCAAAAGAACTTCCAATCCAAGAGCGACGGTATAGAAAGTTGGGTCAAATTCGACGGCAAGAATGCCTCTCCCACGATTCTCTTTAGCAGGATCTCCACCTAAGGGAACGCCGAAGTCAATGGGGGCAGGCAGATCTAGCGCGACGAATACCAGCCCGATCAGGGAGAGGAATACAAGTAACAATCGAAGAAAAGCATAACCACGAAATACCTGTATTAGCCCCGGTTCGATGGTTTTGTTATGCATACCTGCATCATAGCATAATTCATTTTGAGGGCCTATTTACGGGGGTCACATCCACATGTGACAGTTGTCATGCATTTAGGGGGCAAGGGATGACAGTGCTCACTATGAAAATGACGTGCCCCTGGCTAGAGTATGGTTATGAAAAACAAAAAGAATTCAAGGTTAGCGTTATGAAAACCAACCTGACACATCGTGTTTTGTTACTCACTTTATATACCGGGTTCGTAATTTCAGCCTGCGGTTCGGTGGTTATATCGGACCAAGCTTCCGATGGAGATGGAGCCAACTCACAGAGCGTCCTTATCCCCGTTGGGGTAGAGACTGTGGAAGCGGTCGGTGTGTTGCGTTCAGCGCAGAGCGCTGATCTCTCCTGGACCACGACTGGCATTGTTGAGACAGTCTACATCGAGTTGGGCCAGATTGTAGATGATGGCGAACTGTTAGCCGAGTTGGAAATGGTCTCCGTGTCCAAGGATGTCATTCTGGCGGAGAACTCTTTGTACCAGGCCAACGCGGCCCTGGACGAACTCTACGATGCGTATGATTCAACTGCTCTAGCCGAACTGGCCAGTGATTTCGCTGGAGCGCAACAGGCCGTTCATGATGCCGAGCGCTTGATCAGCGACTTGACCATAACCCCAGATCAAAACACGGTCGATCAGGCCTATGCCAATATGATCATTGCCGAGGGCCAACTGTCCGATGCAGAACACGATCTTGCCAAACATATCAAAGATAAAGGAGATAGGCGCTGGACGCGGCCCTTTGCAGGCATCAATGCTTATTACGATCGGCTTAGCAATTTCGAGGCACAGGTTAGTCAAAAACAATTTGATTATGACCAGGCCGTTGAAGCGTACACGGACTTAATTAATGGGCCTGATTCTATGGAACTGGCGGTCGTCCAGGCCGACCTTGAAGTGGCTCAACAGCAAGTCCTTGATTACCAGGCGGAATACGAGCGTTTGTTACAGGGGCCTTCGCAAGCTGAGATCAGTTCGTATGAAGCAATGGTGTCAGCAGCCCAGGCTGCAGCAGACGCCATTTACTTAGAAGCTCCCTTTGCGGGCACGGCCACAAGGCTTGAAGTGCAGGCCGGTGACCCTATTAACTCTGGGGAACTTGCCGTGCGGCTGGATGATCTATCCACGTATTTTGTAGATGTCGAGATCCTAGAAGTGGATCGGAATAAAGTCGAGGTGGGCCAAAGCGTTGAGGTTGTTTTCGATGCTTTACCCGGACAAATATACGCGGGTGAAGTCTCCACGATCTCGCAAGCTAACTCCACTACGGAGGAGATAGCCAGTTACAGTGTGTCTATCGTTTTGTTGGAAACCGATGAGGCTTTCAGGCCGGGGATGACCGCCAGCATCAGCATTTTTGTCGAATAGGCACATGGAATTATTTCAATCGAAGCAATTATTGAATTTAGCATCAATAAGGAGAAGTCTTATGAGTAAAAACAGAAAACGAATTTTGATCGGCGCAGGTGTACTGGTGGTGTTGGTAGGAGCTTACTTTGTCTATCAATTCTTCTCAGCGCGCAACACTGTTGCAACTGCTGCTGCGAGTGTGCAGACCGAGGTGGTAGAAGTGGGGGTATTGACATCCACCGTTGACGCAACCGGAACGGTGCGTGCCAGCCAGAGTGCAACATTGAGCTGGAATACATCAGGGATCGTTGAAAGTGTGATGGTCGAAGGCGGCGCGGTTGTCTCAGATGGCGACATCCTGGCTACCCTGGAAGAACTATCCTTATCTCAAAGTGTGATCCAGGCAGCGAAAGATCTGTATGACGCTGAGCAAGCACTGGAGGACCTGTACGATTCCTATAATCCTTTGGCTTTGTCTGAAGCAGAGAAAGCAGTGGCTGATGCGCAGGATGCTTATGAAGATGCTCAGCGTTATTACAACAGTCTCACAAACGGTGCCCTACAAACGGATATCGACCAAGCCGAAGCTGACGTGGTCATCATGGGCGATGCGCTGGCCGAAGCTGAAGAAGAGTGGGAGAAATGGGCCAGCCGTCCTGAGGACAACGTCAACCGGGCCTATGCCCAGCAAGAGTATGCTCAGGCCCAGCAAGCTTACGATGATGCTGTACGCACCTACAATTGGTTGACCAGTTCTGCGACGGACACCGAGATGGCGTTGGCCGAAGCTGACCTGGCTCTAACGGAGCAGCAATTAGCAGACGCGCAGAACGATCTGGAAGACCTGACCTCAGGCCCGACCGGCGATGAGGTACGAGCAGCTGAGGCCCAGGTGGCGGCGGCAAAAGCCACGCTGAAACAAGCCTGGATCGAAGCGCCTTTTGACGGCATTATCACCGAGATCATTCCTCAGTCGGGGGACGTAGTGACTAGCAGCACCGAAGCCTTCCGCATCGATGACCTGTCCAGTTTGCTGATCGATGTGCAGGTCAATGAGATCGACATCAACCTGATCGAAGTCGGGCAGGAAGTAGTGATCTCTTTTGACGCCATTCGCACTCAGGATTTCAGCGGGCGCGTGATCGAGGTCGGCGTTATCGGCGATGATACTTCCGGGGTTGTGGAGTTCGATGTCACCATCGAGATCAATGAAGCTGATACAGAGATCAAACCCGGCATGACTGCCGAAGTAGGCATTATTGTGTCCCAAAGCGAAGAGTTCGTACTGGTTCCCAACGAGGCAGTTCGCTCAGAAGATGGGCAGCAAGTGGTTTACATTCTGCGTCCCGGGGAAGGGATGGTGCCCGTTGATATTACTTTGGGCGTTTCATCCGACACGCACAGTCAGGTGGTCGCTGGCGAATTACAGGAAGGTGACCGTATCGTATTGAATCCAGCGGATGCCACAATGGCTGAAGAGGGCGACACTGTGCTGCGGCTGGGTCCGGGTGGGCCGGGTAGCGGACGTCCTAATGGTGGGGGGGGAGGAGGTCAGCCGTGAGTGCCTCGGTCGTTTCTACCAAGCAAGTGACCAAAGTCTATCAAATGGGCGATGTGGAAGTGCATGCCTTGCGGGGCGTGTCCATGGACATCAAGCAAGGTGAAGTGTTGGCCATCATGGGCCCATCCGGCTCTGGCAAGTCCACGATGATGAACATCCTGGGAGCCCTTGACCGCCCAACCTCAGGCGATTACTTCCTGGACGGCGAGAGTGTTGCAGACATGGATGATGAGCAACTGGCCGACATTCGCAATCGTAAGGTCGGCTTTGTGTTCCAGAGTTTCAACCTGTTGCCACGCTCTTCAGCGTTGAACAATGTGGAGTTACCGCTGCGTTACGGCAGCTACAAGGGCAAACAACGCCGCGACATGGCGGCAGAAGCCCTCGAAGCCGTTGGACTGGGTGACCGTATGGATCACCGACCCAGTGAACTCTCCGGTGGTCAGCAGCAACGTGTTGCGATTGCGCGGGCGCTGGTGAACAACCCGGCCATTGTGATGGCCGACGAGCCTACCGGCAACCTGGATACCAAATCGGGTGATGAGGTCATGGAGTTGTTATTAGAGTTGAATAAAGAACGTGGCACGACCCTGATCATCATCACCCATGACTCGGAGATATCGGAACAGGCCCGGCGAGTGGTGCACATCCGGGACGGTTTATTGGAGGAACAACAATGAACATTGGACAATCTTTGATCGAAGCCCTGGAAAGCATCACTGCTAATAAGCTGCGCTCAGGTTTGACTATGCTGGGCATTGTCATCGGCGTGGCAGCCGTTATTGCTATGCTGGCGATTGGCAATGGGGCTTCTGCCTCGATCACCGAACAGATCGATTCCCTGGGGACCAATTTGCTGTTCGTGAATTCGGGAGGCGATGCCAGCATTCCTGAACCGCTAACTTTGGAAGATGTGGAGGCCATCGCCCAGGCAGAATCCGTGCTGGACGTAACCTACGTCCTACAAGGCCAAGTAAGCGTAGCCGTGCCCAGTGAAAGCACGAATACGTCCATGACAGGCATCACGCCCGAGTACTTTTCTGTGCAGAACGTAGTGGTGGAAGAGGGCGATGAGATCAATACAGAACACCTGGAAAATCAGGATACGGTGGTGCTCTTAGGTACAGATGTAGCGGATGAGTTGTTCGGACGCACCACAAATCTGGTGGGTGAATCCGTACGAATTAACGGCCAGCCCTTTGATGTGATCGGTGTGCTGGAAGAAGAAGGCAGCACAGGCTTTGGTGGTGGACAGGATAACCGCATCCTGGTGCCATTCACAACCGCAGATGCGCGTCTGATGAGTCGTGACGGGGTAGACGTTGTCGACACCATTTACGTGCAGGCGGTCAGTGCAGAGGCCGTCGAAATTGCCGAAGAAGAAGTGGCCCAGATCCTACGGGCACAGCATATCTCTACTCTCGGTGTGGACGATTTTGAGATCTTAACCACGACAGATTTTCTGGAAGTGGCGGATTCCATCACAGGCACTTTGACAGTATTTCTCGGTGGTGTGGGCGCCATCTCCCTCCTAGTAGGCGGTATCGGCATCATGAACATCATGTTCGTGACGGTTATCGAGCGCACCAAGGAGATCGGTTTGCGAAAAGCCATGGGGGCTCGCAAAGGCGACATCCTTAGCCAATTCCTGATCGAATCTCTGGTGCTCAGTCTGGCAGGAGGCCTTATTGGCATCCTGCTGGGCATCGGCATCTCCAGCCTGGTGAGCGGCATTTCCTTTGGCCCTGGTGGTGGTGGTGGTGGATTCGGTGCAGTCGTGACCCTGGAGTCTATCCTGCTGGCAACATTGTTCTCCGCCGCCGTAGGCATCTTTTTTGGACTTTACCCGGCCAACCGGGCTGCCAACCTGGAACCGGTGGAGGCATTACGCTCGGAATAAAAAATCGCCTAATAATAAGCTCGAGAATCTCTTTCTCCTCTAAAAGCTGCATTGGAACATGAAGGAGGGGATAACACTTGCCTTCATGCATTTGCCTATTATTTCCCTGTCGGAGATTAAAAATCTTAAAAGATTCATTCATGAGTGTTGCGCCATTTACATAGATTAGCATTTATTTTGTCTTTAATCTTTCCACATCATTACTGCACAGAGGTGGGGTGAGGTTAGAGAATGGTAGAGATTAGTCTAATTGGAACCCTCATATGGGAATTGCAATCAAGTTATGCGCTTTACACTGAATGATTTGATTAGAATCAGATATATTTAGTCTTAGTCAAACCCCGAGAGTTGTTTTCTAGTGATAAAGAGAAGTAGCTAAAACTTGACAAAAGATATGAATCCATATAATCTTAGTATGTTAATTTAACTTACTAAGATAGGTTGCCTAGGATTATGGAAAAAGCAACAAAGCAACAAACAAAAACACACAATACCCGCCTCATACTAAATACATTGTATGAAAATGGTTCTCTCAGCCGTGCAGATATAGCCCGGATAACCCACCTTACTCGCCCTACTGTCTCTAGCATTGTTAGTGACCTTTTGCAGGATAATTTAATTAACGAGTCAGGTATTGGACCTTCTGCTGGGGGTAAACCCCCAACAATGCTGACAGTTGACTATAACTCCTACAATTTGCTGTGCCTAGATCTTGGGGGCCAACAACTACGAGGTGCATTAGTAAATTTGAAGGGACAAATTATCGATCAAGTCAGCACAAAAACACATCTCACTAAACGTGATAAAGCTCTCGATGAAGTATTCGAATTGATCGATAATTTGAGGACCATTAGCAAGCACCCAGTGAAAGGCATTGCCGTAGGTACACCAGGCTTGGTAGACCCCCACACAGGAGTTGTACAGCGCGCTATCAACTTGGGTTGGAAAGACTTGCAATTAGCCGAAATCCTGATGGACCGCTACAACACGCCTGTTTGGGTAATCAACGATAGTCAAGCCACAGCGCTTGCTGAATACAAATTCGGCAACATAAATGATGCAGCCAACCTGATTGCGATAAAAGTCGGTGAAGGTATTGGTGCTGGCATTGTCCTAAACGGGGAGCTTTTTTATGGCGACGGCTTCAGCGCAGGAGAAATTGGGCATCTTGTTGTCGAAGAGCAGGGTTCGTTATGTCGTTGCGGGAACCATGGCTGTCTGGAAACGATTGCCAGCACTCGCTCTATTTTGGCAAATGCTGAAGATATTTTTCAGACGAGGCCCAAGTCTCAATTCTCAGATAAACCCACCGTTGATTGGGAACTAATCAGCGAGGCGATAGAAAACAATGATTCAGAGATTGCCTCCTTGTTGAATTCAACAGGCAAAGCAATGGGCAAGGTGTTGGCAAGTTTGATCGCGAATTACGATGTGAACCACATCGTAATTTCCGGACAAATCGCTCATCTTGGTCCTGGTTGGCTGGAAATCGTGCGCGAGGAAACCCGCAAGCGGGCATTGCCAGAAATGGTGGATCGGACAGCCATTGTTTTTTCGTCGCTACAACGCGATCGTGTCATATTGGGTTGTTCAGCGGTGATATTGCAAAAAGAATTGGGGATCATGTAGTAATGAATTTGTCTACAAAAGAACCGTTTGACACATTGGTGGGCGTCGACATTGGTGGCACTAAGGTAGATGTATTAGTCACTGATAGTGAACTTAGCCCCCTGGCAGAGGTGAGATCGAAAGTAAAAAGCAATTCCCCTGAAGATTTTGTAAGCAGCATACGTCTAGCCGTAAGCGAGGCTTTGAATAAAGCTGGAACTTCCATTCCCCAAGTGCGGGGAATAGGGATAGGCATTCCGGGGCAGGTTGTCCCAGAAGAGGGCACAGTCAGGAATGCGGTAAATCTTGAACTGAGTGAATTCCCACTGGCACGGATTCTCTCTGATCAATTCGACAGTCTCCCAATATTTTTAGAGAAGGACGTTCACAATGCTGCAGTGGATGCATTCCTTCGTGTAAATGAAAACAATCATATCGAGAACCTGGCGTTCGTAAATATTGGGACAGGAATATCAGCTGGATTAGTCTTAAATGGCCGTTTGTACCGCGGGGAGCATGGGATGGCAGGCGAAATTGGTCATTCGGTTTTCCTCCCTGATGGCCCACATTGCTCATGCGGCAATTTTGGCTGCCTGGAAGCCCTGGCTGCTGGTCCTGCCATCGAGCGTTTAGGTCGCGAGGCGGTTGAAAGCGGGAAATCAACACGTATTGATGTGGCTACTTCGCAAGGGGTCTTTTCTGCAGCTGCACAAGGAGACGAGGTTGCAGGAAATATCCTCCAAAAAGTGGGCGGCTATTTGGGGCAAGCACTCCAAAACCTGGTGATGGCCTATGATGTCGGCAAGATCGTGCTTGGTGGAGGGGTTTCACGTGAAGGCAAGAGGTTGTTGGAACCCATTCTTCAGGAGTGGAGCAGGATGGCTGAGGCATCAACCCTAGCAGCCTCACTTTTACTCCCTGAAATTATCGAAGTTGTGCCGGCTGACCATAAACCGGGTGTATGGGGAGCGATATTTGTTGCACAAAAAAGATTAGGTTCTTACGACCATATAAAAAGTGGCAACGTCACAAAGCGGCTAGCAAACCTGAAATTGTGACGTTGCCTGACGCTAAAGGAGGTGATCCCTTAACAAAACAATCATAGCATAACTACTTGTATAACCAGATCAAAAATTCAATTCTGCAATAAATAGGCAGAAGGAGAGCAAACTGATGTTGAAGAAACTTTTCCCTTTATTAGTCGTGCTGGCGATCTTGCTTGCAGCATGCGCCACTCCCGCTGAGCCGACGGAAGAACCTGCTGAGGAACCGACTGTAGAAGAAGTTGAGCAGCCAGAAGCTGAACCTGTTGAGGAAGAACCGGCGGCCGAAGAAGAGATGCCCGAAGAGCCTATGGGAACTTATCTAGAACGTGCTCGTGCTGGCGAATTTGCTGGTACTGAAGTTTCCATCTTTGGCAAATGGACCGAAGGCGAAGGCGACAAGTTTGAAGCAGCTTTAGTGCCATTTGCACAAGCAACAGGCATTGACGTTCAATTTGAAGGGTCCGCTGAGTTTGAAACCCTAATTACAGTACGCGTTGAAGGTGGCGATGCCCCCGATATTGCGGGGTTCCCCCAACCAGGCTTACTGGCCGAATTTGCTCGCAACGGTGACTTGGTGGATCTTGGTGCTCACATTGATGTGGAAACGCTGGAATCTCAATACAGTGATGCCTGGATCAATCTGGGTACAGTGGATGGCACACTTTCCGGAGTTTTCTATCGTGCCAGTACGAAGAGTATTGTTTGGTATCCAGTCCAGGCTTTTGAAGATGCTGGCTACAAAATACCAGAAACCTGGGATGAGCTTATTGCACTTAGCGACCAAATCGTAGCTGATGGCAGTACACCCTGGTGCATTAGCATGGAGCACGGCGGCGTAACCGGTTGGGTGGCAACAGACTGGATCGAAGATGTATTGCTGCGCACTGCTTCCCCTGAAATTTATGACCAGTGGGTAACTCATGAGATTCCATTTGATCACCCGGAGGTACTTGAAGCTGCTGAAATCGTAGGAGATGTATTTTTTAACCCCGACTATGTATATGGTGGCTCAACTGCGATCCTGACAACCTGGGTTGGCGACACACAAACCCCAATGTTCGACGAGGCTGGTCCTCAATGCTGGATGCACCGCCAGGCTGGATGGATCCCAGATTTTTGGCCTGAAGGCAAAGTCGCTGGTGTGGATAGTTCTTTCTTTTATCTGCCTCCCATTGAAGCTGAATTCGGCAATCCAGTATTAGGTGCTGGTGACGTCTTTGGAGCTTTCAATGACCGCCCCGAAGTACTTGCTATGATCGAGTACCTGGCATCACCGGATGGTGCTGAAGTATGGGTCAAATCAGGTGGCTTTATTTCCCCGAACAGTGCTGTACCTGCAGAATGGTACACAAGCTACGTCGATCAAGCCCAGGCCGATATTCTGGCTAACGCAGATACATTACGCTTTGATGCCTCGGACTTGATGCCGACGGAAGTTGGCGGAGGCACTTTCTGGAGCGGTATGATCGATTGGGTATCAGCAGATGGCACGAACACAGAAGAAGTATTTGCTGCTGTTGAAGCAAGCTGGCCCACTGAATAGATCATTTTCGTGAGAATTGTGAATAGGGGGGATATATCTCCCCTATTCACAAACCAGATACTGCACGCAAAGATATGGCAATATCAAAACAGGCAAATAAAAAGAATACCTTCTTCCGTATCTTTTTTTCTTTAATGATTGCAGGGGGAACCTTTATCCTTATTCGCTGGGGGATTATTTTCATGCGCGATGCAGAAGCTCCAGAGAGGCTTTTGACAAACCTCTCAACAAGATTGGGGTGGGTCTCTTTGACAAGAAGGTTGCTGGAAGATGGACTCCATCCTTTAACCGGCAAAATAATGATAGCCGTTGTCGCACTTATTCTGGGAGTTGCCGGGATATGGATCCTCTTTTGGGTTGCAAACAACCTTCTTGAACAATTGCCAGGCAAAGTGCGTGATTGGTTACGTCCGATTATTTTTGTGGGCCCTGCCTTCTTATTGCTTACAACATACTTAATCTATCCTGCATTAAATACGGTCTATCTTAGCTTGACAGAAGACATTGTTAGCCTTGCAGATGAAATTCCAGATGAGATTGCATCTACTGAACAGATGGCAATTGCTCTAGCCGCGACGAAAGATAATTTGGAGTTTGGTAGATATCTAATAGATGGTGAACGGTTTGAACTGGGAACTGTTAATGTTATTGATGGAAAAGATGCCACCAAGCAGCAAACGATTTGGTTAGTCATCAATGATGGCAACGTAACAACGATTGGACTACAGAATTATCTATTTGCATTCACCAGCCCAGAAATGCATATTGCGTTTCGCAACAACCTCCTTTGGCTTATAGTCGGCACCGGTGGCAGCGTAGTACTAGGTTTACTGATCGCAACCTTCGTTGACCGTATTAAAAGGGAAGCTCTAGCAAAATCTTTTATTTTCCTACCTTTAGCTATTTCTTCAGTTGGCGCCAGTGTGATCTGGAAATTTGTGTACGCATGGCAGCCACCTGGACGTGAACAGGTCGGCTTACTTAATGCGATTGTGACCTCTTTTGAAATCGAACCAATTCCCTGGATCATTGAAACCCCATTAAACACTTTTGCCCTTATCGTGATCATGATCTGGCTGCAAACCGGCTTTGCAATGGTAGTGTTGTCTGCCGCCCTAAAAGGGATTCCGAATGAGATCATCGAAGCTTCACGCATTGATGGCGCCAGTGAGTTCCAGTTGTTTTTCCGGATCATTCTCCCCATGATCCGCGGCTCCATAATCACTGTCGGTACAACGATCTTCATAGCTATACTTAAAGTATTTGATATTGTTTTTGTAATGACCAGTGGAAGGTTTGACACAGAAGTTATCGCTAACCGCATGTTTATTGAGATGTTCACCTTTCGGAATTTTGGGCGTGCCAGCGCACTGGCTTTTATTCTTCTGGTTGTCGTTATTCCTATCATGGTTCTGAACATCCAAAATCTTCGACGCCAAGGAATCAATCGATGAATACTTATCAAGCCCGAAGTACAGCATTACAACGCTTCCTTCGGGCTGCACCAGTCCGCGCTATTATTTTAGTGATCTGCACAATCTGGACATTACCAACTGCGGGGATGTTGGTCAGTTCATTCCGCAGCGCCAACAATATTCGATCCAGTGGTTGGTGGACAGGGCTTGTCCATCCCTTTGAGGCTACGCAATGGACAATTGAGAATTATTCTACGGTTCTAACGGCTGACGGCATGGCAAATGCCTTTATCAATAGTCTCATCATCACAATTCCCTCAACAGTTATCCCAATTACAATCGCGGCTTTTGCAGCCTATGCCTTTGCCTGGATGAAATTCCCGGGACGAGACCTGCTTTTTATCATTGTAGTGGCGCTACTAGTCGTTCCTTTGCAAATGGCGCTGATTCCCATTTTTCGACTCTACAATGATATCGAGTTAGGCGGCACCTTTTTGGGAACCTGGCTGGCACACACTGGGTTTGGACTCCCTCTGGCAATTTATCTCTTGTACAACTACATAGCTCAATTACCGCGTGAGCTTTTTGAGTCTGTCTTTATTGATGGCGCATCACATTTCACCGCTTTTCGTCGCCTCGTATTACCACTTTCAATTCCGGCAATTGCATCCTTTGCAATTTTCCAATTCTTATGGGTATGGAATGATCTGCTAGTTGCCTTAGTATTTTTGGGCACAGCACCTGACGTTGCCATTGTGACATCACGATTATCCGCGATGATTGGAACCAAGGGAGAAGCCTGGCATTTGCTTACTGCTGGTGCTTTTATAACAATGGTTGTCCCTTTGATTGTGTTCTTTGCCTTACAGCGCTATTTTGTACGAGGCCTATTGGCAGGTTCTGTCAAAGGATAATATTCATAATTATCCTATTGTTTGCTAAATATCTACTTCCAGGAGTTCTGCATGGATAAACTCCCCAGCGATCTGCTTGATGCCCGGCTCATGTACGCATTTGAGGGGAATGTTATGCCCCCAGATGTCGGAGACTTATTAAAAAAAGCTCCCCTTGCTGGTTTTACGCTTTTCCGAGAATACAATGTTTCCGATTCCGCCCAGTTGCGTGCTTTATGTATTGAATTGAATGAAACAGCCGCAGCAAAGCAAGACTTGCCCTTATTACTTGCCATGGATCAGGAAGGTGGGCAACTAATTGCAATGGGCAGTGAAAGCACGCAATTTGCTGGCAATATGGCCATAGGGGCCGCTCAAGATGCAGAGCTAGCCAGACGAATTGGGCATGCCATTGGTCTTGAAATGCGAGCAACGGGAATCAACATTAACTATGCACCAATATGTGACCTGAACACAAACCCCAAAAATCCCAGTCTGGGAATACGCGCCTTCAGTGATGATGCAGAACTTGCCGGGGAAATGGCCTTTGCCATGGTATCTGGTTTACAAAGTGCAGGGGTAGCCGCAACCATGAAACATTTTCCGGGGAAGGGTGCTGCCGCCGTCGACTCGCACTATGCATTGCCAACCCTGACTCATGATCGTCAGCGGCTTGAAGAAGTCGAATTACACCCTTTTCAGCGAGCGATTGAAGCGGGTGTGGCCCTGGTCATGACAGGTCATTTCGCCTTACCGGCAATCACAGGCAATAACGAACTTCCAGCCACATTATCAAAGAAAGTGCTTGTAGATCTGTTACGACACGAGATGGGCTTTGATGGAGTGGTGATTACCGATGCGTTAGACATGAAAGCCCTTTCACAAGGCAGTGGTCAAATCGTGGATGTGATCGCCGCAATCCGAGCCGGGGTTGATCTTTTGTTGCTCACTGCGGATAAAGAGGCTCAGGATCGTGCCCGGCATGGCCTCAAACTGGCATATACGCGTGAATTGATCGATCTCAGCAGTCTTCAAGCTTCTCAGGACCGCATTACGAAGCTTAAGACCTGGTTAAAGGAGTTTGAGCAACCTCCCCTCGATGTTGTGGGTTGTCAGGAGCACCAGGCTCTTGCACAGGAACTGGCCGAGAAGTCGATCACATTAGTGCGCAATGATGCTGGCTTGTTGCCGCTTGAGTTAGCCGAAGATGCTCGCATTTGTGTTGTGTTTCCAGAGCCAAAGAACCTCACTCCAGCAGATACTTCTGACTTCGTTCAAATCAAATTATCCGACGCGCTGCGCCAGCACCACGCACATGTGGACAAGTTTGTTACAGCACATCCACCAGAGGATAATGAAATTTCAGCACTAAAGGAAAAAGTCGCCGGATATGATTTGCTGGTCCTTGGCACCATCAGTGCTTCAATGGACATCCAACAAGAGGAGATGGCAAAGGAACTCCTCAAAACAAATATCCCAACCATCACTGTCGCCTTACGTACACCCTATGATCTACTCGCCTACCCCCAGGCACAGACGCATGTATGTACGTACAGCATTTTAGAAACCTCGATGCAAGCATTGGCCGATGCGCTGTTTGGAAAAATACAATTCCAGGGAAAGCTACCAGTTACTATTCCCGAGATGTATCCGTCGGGCCATGGTCTCCAATGCTAAGGATAAAAAATGTCTCCGTTTTGACACCACAGCGCATGCTGGAAAATGCACAGGTGGTGCTGGATGGAGCAAAGATTAAAAGTGTAGAAGTTGAGCCAGAGATAGTCGACAAAAATGACAGTACGCTTTTGGATGGCGAAGGCAACTATCTTGTCCCCGGTTTCATTGACATGCAAATTAATGGCGGCTTTGGGTGGGATTTCACAGAGCAGCCAGATACGATCTGGAAAGTGGGGAATCAATTACCGAAGTATGGGGTTACCTCATTTTTACCGACGATGATCACCGCTCCTTTGGAGAAATATAGTCAGGCTCAAGACATACTGCAATCTGGGCTGCCTCAGGACTGCACGGGAAGCAACGTTCTAGGTTTACATATTGAGGGGCCATTCTTGAACCCGGAGAAACGTGGTGCTCACGATCCAAGATTTATGCGGTCACCAAATCTTAAAGATGTAGATGGCTGGTCAATGGGAAATGGTGTGATGATGGTGACTTTAGCACCCGAATTAGAGGGTGCTCAGGAAATGATTTCGCATTTAGTCGAACGCGGCATCATTGTAAGCGCAGGACATACCTTGGCAAATTTCGACGAAACCCAAAAAGCTATAGCCGGCGGGCTGCGCTATGGCACACATTTATTCAATGCCATGCGCCCTCTCCATCACCGGGAGCCAGGTGTGGCAGGGGCATTGTTGACTAACGAAAATGTTATTGTCGGGATTATCCCAGATGGCATCCATATTCACCCAGCCTTGCTGGAATCAATCTATCATCTTGTAGCACCACAACGCTTGAACCTGGTTAGTGATGCAATGGCGGGTCTTGGCATGAGTTCAGGGGTATATAAACTAGGCCCCAATTCAGTTCATGTATCAGGCGGGGAAGCCTGCCTTGAGGATGGTTCACTGGCTGGCAGCGTATTGTCTCTCGATCAAGGTCTTCGCAACCTGATCGACTTTGCCGATTGTTCTTTGCAGGATGCGCTACATACGGTAACCACTACACCAGCAAGGTTACTCGGTCTTTCGCACCAAAAAGGGCAAATTGCCCCTGGCTATGATGCGGATCTTGTGCTTCTATCCCATGATCTTCAAGTACTTGCGACTGTTGTGAATGGTCGCATGGTATACCAGCGCGACTACGAAGGGAACTAAACCTTGGAAATTCAGCAAACGCACCTATACAAAGAGATCTTTGAGCAGCCAGAGGTGATCCAACGGCTACTGGATCATGAGACAGCCAACGTAAATGAACTGGCTCAAATTATTCGAGAACGTAATATCTCCTATATCAACATCGCTGCACGCGGCACCAGTGATAATGCCGGGCGTTACGCTCAATACGTCTTTGGGGCCCATAATCGCCTACCGGTAGCCTTGGCAACTCCCAGTCTGTATACTCTGTATAAGCGCCCACCACTATTGGGGAATTCACTGGTCCTAGGGATCAGTCAAAGTGGCAAGAGTCCGGATATAGTAGCAGTATTGGCCGAAGCTCGTCAGCAAGGAGCCTTGACGGTAGCGATCACCAATTCCCCTGACTCTGAGCTTGCTCACCAGGCGGAATATGTGATTCCTTTACATGCTGGAGAAGAACAGGCTGTTGCAGCTACCAAGACATATACAGCCGCACTGGCGGCGATAGCCCTCTTGAGTTCAACTCTTGCTGCTGATAAACAAATGCTAAATGACCTCAGGATTATTCCCAAAGCCATAGAGAAAACTTTAGGAGTGTTGCCAAATATCGTTGAACACGCTCCTCGTTACCGGTACATGGAAAAATGCGTAGTGATCGGGCGTGGGTTCAATTATGCTACAGCGTTTGAAACCGCTTTAAAACTCAAAGAACTTACTTACGTGTTGGCCGAACCCTACAGCAGCGCGGATTTCCTCCACGGCCCGTTGGCAATGCTGGAACAAGGTTTCCCTGTATTCGTATTTGCAAACCAGGGCCCGCTGTTGCCAGAGATACAAATACTTATTCAGACTCTGAGCAAGCTAGGGGCAGAAGTCGTCAGCATTAGCGATGATAAAAGTATCCTTGAAATGGTAAACATCCCCATTAGTTTGGATGCTTCTATTCCAGAATGGTTATCGCCATTCACAGCCATCATCCCGGGCCAATTGCTAGCCATGTATTTAGCGCACGAACGTAACTACAATGTAGACCAACCGCGAATCATCCAGAAAGTGACAAAGACCAAATAACTTCAATGTCAAGAAGTATTATGATAAGTCCATTCCACGTCTGTCGGTATGCATCCATTGTGATTAGATAGTTTGGCGCTGAACGTAGAGTAACTGACTAAACTTCTCACTCAAAAACAAGACTAGATCTGCGCAAAATTTGGCGTCACTCTATAGATAACTCACATGCTGGGGGTGCTTGGATCGTAGATTCGTAAAAGACCTAATAACACTTTTGCAGTGTTTTTGGACAAATAGATATAGACTAGAGTCTAGATAGAAGGTCAAGAGGGAATAATTTTGATCAAGTTACTTTAAACGAATCGACTAACTGAAGATACTTCTCATCATCTCTTCAACACTTGATAAACTGCTTTTATCGGCAAAACATCAAACTCCCACCATATTTTGGGATCTGCGATTTTTGAGAAAGGTAAAAATTGCTCCAGCGCCAAACTTAGTGACAACTTGCAAAAGTAGTACTCTTTACTCATAAAATCTCTTGCACAAAGTGGGGCGTTTGGGTATAATGTGGTTGCCTGTGGGTTAAAGTGGTGTAAAGTGGGACGTCGGGATTTCCCGACGTCTCGCCACTTAAGCACAAGGTAGCACTTATGTTCTTGGGCCAATACCGACACAATCTCGATAGCAAAGGCCGCCTGACCGTGCCGGCCCGTTTTCGCGATTCCCTCACCACGGGGGCATATGTCACCCAGGGTTTCGAACAGAATTTGATGGTATTGGCTGCTCCTGGCTTTGAAGCCATCTCCCAACGTATCAACCAGATGAGCATCACAGACCCAACTGCACGTGAACTCAAGCGCCTACTGTTCGCCACCGCCGATTACGTTGAGTTGGATAAAAATGGACGCATCCTCGTTCCCCAGTTTTTACGTGAAACTGCTCACATTGAAAGTGAAGCTGTTGTTGTAGGGGTAGGGGATTATTTCGAGATCTGGGCGCCCACTGCCTGGGAACCACAAAGTTCTCGCATGCAGGACACGAATGCCAATGCCCAGCGTTTTGCCGCGCTGGATTTGGGTCTCACTGACACGGACTGACCCGTGGCAACCAGCCCGCACCAACCCGTACTTTACCAACCTGTTCTTGATCTCTTAGAGCCACTTGATGGTGGCCGCTATGTGGATGGCACCCTGGGAGCAGGTGGTCATGCCCACGGTATTCTGACTGCTTCCGGCCCCAACGGGCGGTTGCTGGGCCTGGATGTCGACGGCGAGGCTATAGCTCTTGCCAAAGAGCGTCTCGATAAATTTGGGGATCGCGCAAACATTGTGCAGGCATCTTATACGACCCTTGACCAGCAGCTTTATGTCATAGGATGGGATCAGGTAGACGGAATCCTGCTTGATCTCGGTGCTTCTTCTATGCAGTTTGACTCACCAGAACGAGGGTTTTCTTTCATGCAATCTGGCCCCCTTGACATGCGTTTCGATAATAGCTTAGGGCAAAGTGCTGCAGAATTAGTTAATAACGTTACTGAAGAAGATCTGGCTGCTTTGCTACGAGAATATGGCGAAGAACGCAAGGCTCGCAGAATTGCCCGGGCTATCACTAAAGCTCGTCCATTGCAAACCACTTCCGAGTTGGCCGAATTAGTTGCCAAGTCTGTAGGCAGACCTCAAGAACGAATTCATCCTGCCACACGCACATTTCAGGCTTTGCGCATTGCTGTCAACACAGAACTTGAAAACGTGAAGGCTGTTCTTCCCCAGGCTCTTGCAGCCCTCAAGCCCGGAGGGCGTATGGCGGTCATCAGCTTTCATTCACTTGAAGACCGCATGGTCAAACGTTTTATTCAACAGCATAGCCGGCCACCTGCTGTTAATCCTGATCTGCCGCCATCCTCAGAGCATTGGGAACCTAACTTAAAGGAGATCACGCGTAAACCTGTGACTGCAGATGAAGAAGAAGTCCAACTTAATCCACGCTCCCGCAGCGCCAAACTGCGTGTGGCAGAGAAGGTCTAATTATTGTGGAGAAGCGCAGCTTCTCCGATAGTAAGCTCGGCAGAGATGAGCTTACGTTGCTCTCGCTAAGTAGTCGTGCAGAACCATGGGTTCTGCATAAGTTCGAAAGCCTTTGGCTTTCGAACTTCAGGTACAAATATTGCAACACTATTCAAAAACCTTAACAAGCTTATTCGTGCAAGATTTTGTAAGACAAATATCATCGTATAGATAATGAACAATCGTTTTGTAAATGCTTATCGCCAGGCTCCCTGGCGCACTCAAGTAAAGGCTATTGGGATCGTTGCCGCAGCCGTGGTCTTTTTGGCCTTGATTGCTGGCATCTACCTTAATGTCACAGCCCGCGCTGCTACTATTGGTCGTCAAATTCAAGAGATCCAGTCCGACAAAGAGATTACTCAGCAGCGTATCGAAAACCTTGAGAGCCAACTCGCTCGCCTCACAGCTGCAAGCACTATGCGCGAGCGTGCAGAAGAAATGGGCTTTCGCTCTGCCGGGCGCGATGAGATCGTTTACCTGGTTGTGCCGGGTTACACCGGACGCCCCCTTGCAGAACTGGCTCCTGAGCCTGGCCAACCTCAAGAAGTGCCCGTCTCCCTTCCATCTGAATTTACACTTTCATTGATCGATTGGGCTCGTGAGTTGGTATCCCAGGTCGCTTTACAAAATGGTGTTCCTTTGGAGGCCCCTGCGCCATGAGACCGGAAAGTAACTGGCGTTACATGATCGTGGGCATTGCTTTTGCTATTGGTGGATTATTCATCATTGGGCAGACGGTACGTGTACAGGTGATCCCTTCCTCTGGCGATATCATCGAAGGTGCCAACGTCTTCGCAGGCCACGAACAGATTATTTACCCCGTCCGCGGGCAGATCTATGATCGTTGGGGCAATGTGCTGGCTGCCAACAAAACGGTATATGAGATTGGTGTTGACCTGCGCTCAGTCCAGTCACCGGAAGACATTGCCCTTGTCCTTAGTGGTTTGCTTGAGGATGATTATGATCGTTTATTAGCGCTCACCAGCCAGGAATACATTGAACGCATAGCTGTTTATAATCTTCTAGCCAATTTCGTTTCTGTGGAAGATGTCAACAAGCTACGCGATATGATTTCTACTCGCAATCAAGCTGAGGCCCAGGGCATCCTGGATAGTGGTCCTAACTTGACGGGCTTATTGTTCTACCCACATTTGCAACGCACTTATCCTGAAGATGATTTGGCTTCCAACGTGCTGGGCTTTGTCAGCCAGGAAGGCCAGGGCTATTTTGGTGTTGAAGAATACTATGACGATCTTCTTGCCGGTACACCACAAAAGGTTTGGATCCCCAACGATCCTAATCTGGTAGAAGAATTACCGGAGATCCCACCGGGTACTGACCTGGTATTGACTATCGATCGCAATATTCAGGCTACTGTCGAAGATATCCTGGATGCATCTGTAGAAGAAGTAGGTGCCGTTGGTGGCACTATCGTAGTGATGCATCCACAAACCGGTGAGATTCTGGCGATGGCTTCCACACGCCGTCTCGACCTCAACCAGTATTGGAATTATGCCGAAGTATTCCCAGATCCCCAATTGCCTTTTAATACGGCGGTCAGCAAGACCTTTGAGCCAGGCTCTACCTTCAAGATCCTCACTATGGCTGCAGCCCTCGATAATGGCGACGTCAAGCCGGGTACCCCCTTTGTAGATACGGGTGTGATCGAGATTGGCGGCATTAACATCCGCAATTGGAATAACGCCGCCTGGGGCCCGCAAACTATGACCGGTTGTATGCAACACTCCCTGAATGTTTGTATGGCCTGGCTGGGTCAGGAAATGGGCGCAGACAGATATTATGAATACCTGCAGAATTTTGGTATTGGTCGCAATACTGGCGTTGACCTGGCTGGCGAATCCCCCGGCCGCTTGAAGATCCCTGGTGATGGTGATTGGTTCCCCTCTGAACTGGGGACGAATACCTTTGGGCAGGGTGTGAGCATCAATATGACCCAATTGATGATGGCAACTTCATCCATCATCAATGATGGCAAGATGGTTACACCTCATGTGGTGCAATCCATTGTTAACCCCGACAATCAGTACAACATCACCATTCAGGTAGCCGGAGAGCCCTTATACAAGAAAACTGCCAGACAACTCAACCAGATGTTGACCGATTCGTTGGTTGAAGAGGCCTCCGATGCCCTGGTGACTGGCTATAGCGTGGCCGGCAAGACCGGCACGTCAGAAATCCCGACTGAGTTTGGCTATTCACTTGAGCAAACCCACGCTTCCTTCCTTGGCTGGGGGCCTGTCGACGATCCTCAATTTATGGTCTATGTCTGGATTGAAGAGCCGCAAACCTCCCCCTGGGGATCCGTGATTGCAGCCCCTATCTTTTCGGAAGTGGTAGAACGGCTTGTAGTTCTTATGGATATTCCCCCGGATGCCCTTCGCGCCAGTTTGAAGGAAGCTCCTGTTGAAGAGGATGCGCCTGAGAATTAAACTCGCCTATGCTCACTCTTGCTGATCTACTCCAAGCTCTTACAGGATTGCGCCCGGCTTCTGCCGGGCGTGTGCTTACGGATGCCGTGCTTGACTCACGCCAGGCCATCCCGGGCTGCTTGTTCCTTGCATTAGAGGGTGAGCACGTAGACGGACATGATTATGTGAGCCAGGCCTTTGCGAACGGTGCTGACGTGGCTCTTATCTCACATCCTGTCGAGGGCCACCACATGACGCTTGATCTCCGAGGGGGAAAAACCGTTGAAGGCCCTTTTACTTATCCTTTGTGTGTATTGGTTGATGATGGCCTCAAGGCCTTGCAGGATGTGGCAGCTTTTTGGCGACGACAATTACCAGATTTACGCGTCATCGGCATCACCGGCAGCGTCGGCAAATCGACCACCAAAGAGATCGTAGCTGAGGTTATTGGGCAGCAATACACCACGCTCAAGAACGCTGGCAACTTTAATAATGAAATTGGTTTACCTCTCACTGTTTTGCGTCTGACTCCCGGCCACCAGCGCGCCGTATTGGAAATGGGCTTTTACGTAGCAGGTGAGATCGAATTGCTTTGTGGCATTGCCCAACCCGTCGTTGGGGTAGTTACCAATATCGGCACCGTCCATGCCGAACGTGCTGGTTCGCAAGAGGCCATTGCCGCGGGCAAGGCCGAGCTGGTACAGGCGCTGCCAAAGGACGGATGGGCATTGTTAAATTACGACGATCCCATGGTGCGCGCCATGGCCTCTCAAACCCAGGCCCAGGTGCTATACTACGGCCTTAATTCTGAAGCCGACCTCTGGGCTGATGAGGTCGAAGGCCTGGGCCTTGATGGCATCCGTTTCCGGCTGCACTATCAAGGCGATAGTTACCACTTACGCATTCCTATGATTGGTAGACACTCGGTACACACGGCTTTGCGTGCCGCCGCAGTAGGGATTACCGAAGGCTTATCCTGGCCAGAGATCATTGAAGGATTGGGCTTTGGGCACACCCAACTTCGTCTGATGGCCGTCAGGGCCGAAGGCGGGGCACTTTTGTTGGATGATACCTATAATGCTTCTCCCAAATCTACACTGGCTGCCCTGAATTTGCTGGAAGAGTTGGATGGCCGCAAGGTTGCGGTACTTGGCGATATGCTTGAATTGGGTCCATATGAAAAAGAAGGTCACTACAAGATCGGCTTGCGCGCCGCTGAAGTAGCGGATGAGATCCTTACGATCGGCCCGCGGGCGCGTGACATTGCACGCGCTGCCCGCGAAGCGGGTAAGAAAGTTGAAGAGGTTACCGAACTGGAAAATGCCGACCAAGCTGTGGGTATCTTGCGTACGCGTTTACATCCCCAGGACGTGGTCCTGGTGAAAGGCTCACGCGGTGTTCACATGGACAATATCGTGCCGGAGTTGGAGGCTGTCCGATGAGAGAGTCATCCATTGCCTTGGCATTGGCAGCCATCAGTTTCATGATGACCGTCATTTGGGGCGGGCCGCTCATTCGCATTTTGCATTATTTCAAAGTGGGGGATAGCATCCGCCTCGAAGCCCCGGAACGACACCAGGCCAAGATCGGTACCCCCACCATGGGGGGCGTTATGTTTGTGCTGCCTATCATCCTCATAACCGCCATGCTCAATGCGGTATCCCTCATCGGTTTAAGCGGCGTGGGTCGCTCGGTTTTATTACCTTTAGGCGTGATGATCTTATTCGCCGCCCTGGGTGCCATTGATGATTGGGAGAAACTGCGCCAGCGCGAGACCGGTCTGGGCATGACGGGGCGTACCAAGTTCTTCTTTCAGGTAATTTTTGCTGCTGCCACGGCCTACGGACTTTATGCCGTCTTAGATGTTCCCCAATTGTATTTACCCGGTTTCCCCCGTGAGATAGCTTTAGGAGCCTGGGTATATATCCCGATGGCCACCTTTATCATCGTGGCCTCTGTCAACGCCGTCAATTTTACAGATGGACTTGATGGCCTGGCCGGTTTGATCTCTGCCACCTGCTTTGGGGCTTTTGGCGGTATCGCCTTGCTCCAGGGTCAAACCTTTTTGGCCCAGTTCTGCTTCACTTTGATGGGTGCTGTCTTTGGCTTCCTCTGGTTTAACGTACATCCCGCTATGTTGATCATGGGTGATACTGGATCTCTGTCCCTTGGGGCAGCTTTAGGAGTGGTTGCATTGATGACGGGACATTGGATCTTGTTGCCCATCATTGCCATTATCCCCGTTAGCGAAGTTCTCAGCGTTATTTTGCAGGTGCTCTATTTTCGAATTACAGGTGGGCGGCGTATTTTTAAGATGTCCCCCATGCATCTGCATTTTGAGTTATCCGGCTGGAGCGAGACGCAAGTAGTACAGCGCTTCTGGTTGGTGAGCCTCTTGTTTGCCATGATCGGTGTTGCTTTGGCGGTTATCTAAATGAATACCTGGCAGGGTAAACGCGTGGTGATTGTTGGCGCAGCCCGCCAGGGTACTGCGCTGGCCCGTTACCTGGTGGAGCATGGCGCTCGGGTCGTATTGAACGACAATCGCACTGCCGAGCAGTTGTCTGATGTCCGCTCCCAATTGGCGGATTTGGATATCGATTGGGTTTTGGGTGAACATCCACTTTCCTTGCTCGATAACACTGATTTGTTATGCCCCTCCGGGGGAGTGCCTCTGACCATTCCCCTGGTCGTGGAAGCCCAAAATCGCGGTATTCCACTCTCCAATGATTCGCAGGTCTTTATGCAGGTTGTTCCCTGCCCGGTGATTGGAATCACGGGTTCGGCAGGTAAAACCACCACGACTACTTTGCTCGGCCTTATGGCCTCTGCACATCTTGCGCATAGCCAAGGTGGTTCGGCCTGGGTAGGTGGCAATATAGGCAGCCCTTTGATCGCTGATGTGGATCGCATGCAGGCTGAAGATGTAGCCGTAATGGAACTTTCCAGCTTCCAGCTCGAATTGACGGACATCTCTCCCCAGATCGCCGCTGTCCTCAATGTCACGCCTAATCATCTTGACCGTCATGGCACCATGCAGGCTTATACCGCCGCCAAGGCCAACATCCTTATTTTTCAAAACCAGGATGATGTAGCTATTCTAAATCGTGAAGAAACTGGCTCCTACGATTTGCTTCCTAATGTTAAAGGCCGCCTTTATACCTTTGGCCGTGGCCAACTTGAAACCGGACAGTTGGGCACTTATCTGCGCGATCGTGTCATCTGGGCGCGTAGTGCTGAAGCAGAGCAAAAGGTCTTGCCCTTGGATGCCATCGAACTGCGTGGCGAACACAATCAAAACAACGTGATCGCTGCCTGTGCTATCGCTTCCGCCGCAGGCTTTTCTATCGATTCAATGCGTGTTGGCATCCAGGGCTTTGCCGGTGTGCCACATCGTCTGGAGCTTGTGCGTCATTGGGGTGGGGCGGATTGGTACAACGACTCGATTGCTACCGCCCCGGAACGCGCCGTTGCCTCGATCAAGTCATTTGATGCTCCCCTGGTGCTTCTAGCCGGCGGGCGTGATAAGGACCTCCCTTGGGAGGAATTTGCTGAATTTGCCACCCGGCGCGTGGATCACTTTATCCTTTTCGGTGAAGCAGCTGAACTGATTCAAAAGGCTCTGTCGGATGCGCCACAGACAAATCACAACTACACTGTGACTCAAGTCGATGTTCTAAAAGCTGCTGTTGAAGCTGCTGCTGGCATTGTACAAAACGGTGATGTCGTGCTACTGGCTCCTGGCGGCACCAGCTTTGATGAGTTTATAGATTTTGAAGCACGTGGTAACCAATTCAAACAATGGGTACAAGAGTTATGATCGACACACAAAATCTTCCAAAACAGGCCGGGACAAGAAAACGCCAATCCCTGTATCTGGGCATCGACGTCCCTTTGCTTTTAGCGACCTTTATGCTGGTCATCTTTGGCCTGTTGATGGTCTACTCCGCCTCCTGGGATTTTGCACTTTACATCTACGACGACCCCACCTACATCTTTTCACGGCAGCTCTTGTGGCTGGTCTTGGCAGTTGCAGCGGCCATCTTTGCCACCTTTTTTGATTACCATTATTGGCGACGCCTGGCTGTACCTGCTCTGGCCGTTGTCGTTGGCGCGCTCCTTGTCGTTTTGGTGATCAATGAGGTGCGCCACGGGGCTACCCGTACCCTAAACGCCGGCTCTTATATGCCCTCTGAGGCCGCCAAGATTGTTGCCATTATTTATCTCAGCGTGTGGCTCTATTCCAAACGCAATTACCTCTCCGATGTCTGGCTGGGTCTGGTTCCCATGGCCGTCATCATCGGTATTCTTAGTGGGCTGATCCTGGCACAACCTGACCTCAGTGCGGCTGCCACCATCGTATTTTTAGGCGGTGTTTTGTTCTTTCTGGCTGGTGGCGATTTGAAGCAAATTGCTGTATTGTTGGTCATAGTTGTGACCGTAGGATGGTTTACTGTGCAAGTTCACCCCACGGGTAGCGTGCGTATTGCCAGCTACCTGGACGGCCTGGTCGATCCCACTCAGGCCTCATATCATGTTCGTCGCTCCATCGAAGCCTTCCTAAAAGGCGGCGTCTTTGGCGTGGGGATTGGTAATTCCAATACCAAACTGACGGGCCTGCCTGTGCCGCCTACTGACAGCATCTTTGCCGTGGTTGGCGAGGAAACCGGCTTGTTTGGCACCACCAGTGTTGTGATGCTCTATGGCGTTCTCATCTGGCGCGGCCTCAAGATCGCCCGCAATGCACCTGACCAATTGGGCTCTTTGCTGGCAGCCGGTTTGAGCATCTGGCTCACGCTGGAAGCTTTTATTAATATGGCTGTGATGGTCAACCTGGTGCCTTTTGCTGGTAACGCTCTGCCCTTTATCAGTGCAGGCGGTTCTAACCTCGTGGTGTCTTTATTGGCGATAGGTATGTTGATGAACATTGCACGGCTTTCAAAGCCGAAACGACAAACAGAAAGGATTGCGGATGCGCCTACTGGTGTCCGCCGGAGCCAGCGGCGGCGGCGTGTACCCCGCAC
>JABFGG010000020.1 GCA_013112575.1 Chloroflexota bacterium
TACCACTGTCATCGGGCCGGTGGGGCCGCTGGCCTGTGTGGCCGTACCCCCAAATATGGCCGCCAGGATACCGATGGCGATGGCGCCATACAGTCCGGCGATAGCGCCCATGCCGGATTGCACACCGAAAGCCAGGGCCAGCGGCAGTGCCACCACGCCGGCCACCAATCCTCCGGTGATATCCCCCCTCAGGTTTTTCATGTCATAAAATCTACTCATCTTCTACTCCTTAACGATAATTGCTGTGGTCTCAGCCGCTTTTTGTTGCGGTGCTGAGGATTTCTCAATGTTGGCTCTCAGGTTGATCTGGTGCAGCAACTGCTCTCGCGAGATCACACCGATGATGTCGCCTTCAGTGGCAACAACCGGAAGCTGGTTGACGTTTTCTCTGTCCATGATGAAGAGAGCATCCCATAAAGAGTTGTCCTCTACCACCGTGTGCAGCTGCTCTGTTGGCACCATCAGCTTGTTAGCCGTGGTGAAAGGCCACTGACGTTGTGGCAGGCGGCTGATGTCGCTCAGGGTCAGCATGCCATTTAGGTGCGCGTTTTGTGTCACAAAGAAGAAGCGCTGTCCCAATGCCAGGACGTAGTCGTCCACAAGCTGTTGAATAGCCGTCACGTGTGGCACCTGGGGCAGGTCGCTCGACATCACAGAACTCACCTTCACATCCTGCAAAGTTTCCTGAATGCTGGCATGGCGGCGACTGGAACCGGCGGCGTTGATCAGGAAACTACTGATTAAGATCAACCACAGCCCGTTGAAGAAGCTGCCGGTCCACATCACGAACACGCCGTAACCTGCGATGGCATAGCCGATCAATTGCCCGGAAGTGGAAGCGATCTCCGTGGCACGCAGCTTGTTCTTATTCCACGCCCACAAGCCAGCGCGCAATATACGTCCACCGTCCAGCGGGAAAGCCGGGATCAGGTTGAAGACAGCCAGCACAAGATTGATGCGCGCCAGCCAGATGCTGGGGGCTGCTAGCCACAAGATGCTCTGATCTAGTAAGAACAATCCGCCAAAGAAAATGGCTAAAAACAAGCTGGCTAGAGGCCCTGCCGCCGCGATCTGGAATTCGGCTTTGGGGGATGGGGGTTCTTCTTCGATCTGCGCCACTCCGCCAAAGAAAAACAAACTGATGGCACGTACCGGGATCTTGTGCTGCAAGGCCACCCAGGCATGGGCTAACTCATGGAAAAGGACTGATGCGAATAACAACAGGCCAGTTACCAGGCCCAGCACTGCCCCCAACCCGGCAGATAGTTCAGGGTACTCGTTGGGGAAATAATTGACAGATAAGGACCACACCAGGAACACCAGAATGAAAAGCCAACTGACGTTGAAACCAATAGGGATTCCCCAGATGCGGAATAAGGTCACATTCTGGTTCATTTGCGACCCCTTCTATAAATGTCGTGTATTCGTCTCATCGTTTTCCTCTTCTTGATGCGCTTACCAATAAAAAAAGCCGACATATGTACCTCCTGTGGAGGTCAATGTCGGCTTACTGAGCAACCCGTGGTGTTCATATTGACCACGCTTTGCCTAATCTGCCAGGGGTTTATTTTGTATTACGGAGACAATATACAGCGATGTCCAGCATTTGTCAAGGTATTATTCGGGTTCTTATGCAATATTGATACAAGTCGATTTTCCATGCTTGGCTTAGATTTTGCCCAATGGCTTGTCCACAGTGAGGACCACGATGCGCTCGCCAGTCGTTGTGCTGATGTCCGAATGTAAACTGACCATCTCGCAATCAAGAATACCTTGCACCATCTCTTCCAATTCCGGCCGCAGGGACTCAAACAGTTGGCGGCGCGTCTCTTTCACCAGGGTCTTGCCGTCTTCCGATTCGGCCAGCTTCTGTTCAGCGCGCGTTAACACGCCGCGGATGCGCACGACCACCATATCTTCTACAAAGAAGGTGCGCACCTCAAGTGGCCCTCGCCCCAGGTAATCCTTCTCGAATTGCACGATGGCTTTCGAAAATTCAGCCTGCAGTTCCCCACGCGTTTTATTGCTCATGACACTTCCCTATCTGAAACCAAAACAAAGATGACCAAATTATAATTAATAAGGAAGCACCTGATTACTGAATTTTAAAGGAGCTTATCAGGGAGTGTTCCTCTCGCTGAGAATGACCAAGATCATATCATCGAAGGGTGGGTTTTCGCTTTTGTTCCCCCCTACTGCGACAATATTCCCATTGTTGGCAACGATGATATCTTTGCCAACGTCCTGGCTATTGCCCTCGTCCCGGTACGACCAGATCAGTTCCCCTCCAGAGTCCACTCTCCAGATCGCCAGATCCCAATTGCTATAGCCAATTAATGCAAAACCGCCGTCATCCATTTGGTCCACGTGCAAGACACGGTCATCTGCTTGACTCCCATAGGTTTGCATCCACAGCATACGCCCCTCTGGGGTTAGGCGCATTAAGAATCCGTCATGGTCACCAGGACTGAAACTGCTGGAATACCCGGAGATGACAAAGCCGCCATCAGCCAGACTAAGTACGTCATGCGCAACATCAAAGCGATCCCCTGCTATCACTCGCCGCCAAAGCTCGTTACCATCTTTGTCAATCCGCAGGAAAAGGAAATCCATGCTGCCCTCAAATTCACCTGTAAAACCGGCAATGAGCGCCCCACCATCCGGATTCAGCCCGATCCCGAATGCCCGGTCCGTAACCGAAGTGCCAAATGCATGAGACCAGATCTCATGCCCATCCACATCCGTTCGCACCACGTAGAAATCCAGTCCACCTGCCCCTTCACTGGCTGTTTGGCCAGCGAGCAAGAAGCCACCCTCAGGTATTGGCTCTGCCGCCCAGAGTATTTCGTTCTCCCCTCCACCGTAGGTTCTCAACCAGTTTTCATTGCCATCCGCATCAAAGCTTTGCATATATCCATCAGAGTCGCCAGTATCACTCTCTTGTGTGCCTACGATTACAAAGTTGCCTTTTTGAGCTTCTCGAACCACCCAGGCGTAATCAGCGCCCTTCTGACCCGATGAACGGCTCCACACCAGATCACCATCGGGCGAGATGCGCATGACAAGGGCATCCCAATTACTGATATTTTCCGAGCCGCTGTAATCATATCCGGCAACCAAAAATCCCCCATCCTCAAGCTCGATCACGCTGGTTCCCACTTCCCCTTTGCCCGTATCCAGGAGGGACCGGAGAACTAAATTAGCCTCCAACGAATGGGCAGGCTCACCGGCAAATTGCTCGTCGCCAGGAGTTATCAAGGCCGTTTCTTCCTTATCTGGCGTTCTAGACGGTTGTCCATTTAGTGGTGAACAACTGAACATAACTGCCACCAGTAGGAAACTGGATAATGATCGCTTGTCCAAGAGTGCACCTCCAATTGATCGCTCTTGTCGGTCTGAAGGATTTTTCTCGCCAACACTTGCCAAATGTTTTGCTCCAAATTCCCTCTCAAATAGTCGTTCACCGTCTGCAAGGACAAGGGGACCATCGTCCTTTTAGGATTACCGATCAGCTTGGCCTATTTCAATTCTTTGAGCGAGTAATCCTCTGACCGTACTCGCTCAACTACACTTTTCAGCCATTCCAATAAGCTCTGGTTGTTACGAATGCCATATTCCAGAGGCAACATGCTAAGGAAAAATGCACGCGAATCTTCACGGGATTTGATGTTTTCATACATTAGATTGTAGACAGCCAGTATTTCTTCTGCAGCCCTAATTTCATGCTGTAACAGTTCCTCGAATTCTTCATCGGTAAGCTTGCTCCCGAAAAAGATTTGGATCATGAAAGGCTCGCGGAACACCTGGGGGGGCAGAGGCGTTGATAGCCAGCGATGCAGTTCTTCGCTACCCATATCGGTGATATGGTAAATCTTCATGTCCAGGCGTTGTTCGCGTTCTACAACTTCCAGATCAACCAATCCCTCCTCTTTCAACTTGGCCAGCGTGCGATAGATCTGGCTCTGATTGGCAGGCCAGAAGTGTTGTACGGAACCATCAAAAGCTTTCTTAAGGTCATACCCGGATGAGGAATCAAAGGCAAGAAAACCGAGAATTGCGTGTTTTAATGACATTTATTATCTATTATATGCATTAGCGTATAGTACCAGTACTATAATACATATATAGTAGCTTTGCAAGGTAGAGGTTGGCACAGTGCACCCGTACAATTTGTCACCCACAGATTCCTGCGACATTCGCGAAGCGAATGCGAAAGGCCAAGGCATAGCCTTGGCCACTTGACAAGAACTAATATATTAGTTTATACTAATATAAGATATGACTAATATTCAACTATTCGGCGCGTTAGCAGACCCCACCCGCCAATCCCTCTTTGAACGCCTGCGCCAGGGACCTGCCTCCGTTAATCAATTGACCGAAGCCGTAGACGTCAGTCAATCCGCAGTCTCGCAGCACCTGCGCGTTTTGCGTGAGGCTGACCTCGTCCAGGTGCAGAAGCTCGGCAACCGCCGCTTGTACAGCCTCAATCCGCAAGGCCTGAGCGTCTTGCGCCAATATGTAGAAAGCTTGTGGGACGATGTCCTTGGCTCTTTCCAACAAGCTGCAATTGAACAATCCCAACAAGAAGGAAGGTAACCCATGAACAAAAGCAGTATCCCCCCGGTAGAAAAGACCATCACCGTCCCTCTGGAGCTTTCGGAAGCCTTCAAACTCTTCACCGATGGCATCGGCACCTGGTGGCCGCTTCACCGGCATTCCGTCGATGGCGAAAACTCCAGCGATTGCCAGATAGAGGGTTTTGTGGGCGGTCGCTTCTACGAGATCATGAAGGACGGTAGCCAGGCAGAATGGGGCAAAGTCATGGCCTGGTTGCCGCCCCACCGCCTGGTCGTCACCTGGCATCCGGGTCGCGAAGCCGAAACCGCTCAGGAACTGGAGATCAGCTTCTCGACAGTAGCCGAAGGCACCCAGGTCCACCTCCTCCACCGCGGCTGGGAGATACTTGGGGAAGCAGCCGAAGAAGCTCGCCAGCAGTACGTCCCCGGTTGGGATTTCGTGTTGGGGCACTACATCACAGCAGCCAACAAGAAGCCAGTGGAATAATTCCAAACACATAACCAAACAAAAAAGCCCAGCAATAATCTGGGCTTTTATTATGGCAGTTAACAAGGCTAGAATCTTTTTGGCTTTTTTCGCATCAATGCTAGAATGTGTAATGAAGCAGGAGCGGTGAATTGAAGGCCTTTCATGACTGAAAAATCAAAAAGTCAAATTGCAAAACAAAATATTTTCATTGTTGTTGTGCTTATCAGCTTATGCGGAATTATTGCAAATACGAATTCTTATTTCTATAAGGAATGGCACGACAGCCATTGGCAAAAATTAACGACTCCTCTAACCCTGCAAGACAAAAGAAACTTTGCAACGATTTGGGGCTGCCAGAAAATTATCCCAAGTGCCGGGAGACGGCGGTAGTTTATGGTCCTGACTTTTTTCCAGAAGTAAAAAGACGACTTCAGCCTCTTTTTGGCAAATGGGCAACTTATGAAGAAGTCGACAGGATATTCGGTGGCTATAGAGATGAATGTGAGCGACCAAGGACTGATAAAGACGGAAATGAGTACTTTCGTTGCAGTTATGATTTGCGCTGCGACAATGTCTTTTGGTTTACTGCAGTCTTTCGGGGAAATGGGGAGCTAACAAGGTTGCATTTTAGTACTGAATTATATGATGCGAGGCCACTGCAAATCAATTTCTGTCTGGCAGATTATGCTACCCCACCCCCTCCTTAGCCCTCTACTTACCAAATTTAGGAAACGATCCGCTTTCAGTATCCTGCATCCCCTTCAAGCAATAAGAACTAACTAAACAGTCCCATGAACAGAAGACAAATAATCCTGGTACTCTTAATAATTATCTTCATCCTCTTCTATATACTTTTTTGTTATTCCAGGGCCAGGACCAGACTTCAGCCACTTACTCACGCCTACTCAATAATGTAACCCGCTGATACAACCCGAATACCCTGTTTTACATCCCAAGCTGCTGTAGGGGCGACGTATGCGTCGTCCGATTTCCTAAATAGAACGCCTAACCACAGTCATAAAAAAGGATTTGATTATTTTTATAATCCATAGAGCTTACCCACAGGTTCGACAGCGAACTCCATAAGCAACAGCAATGCTGTTTCGTCGGGTACATTAACCCTACATACTTGTACATTAATTCACCCTTTTTAACACTCTCCCGCTGCCTAGTACCGCCACATATGCCGTTCACTTTTTTCTCTGACCCCACATCTTATATTCCGGCAAGAACCCGCCAGTCAAAAACGCAAAAAGGTTACTATTCAAGTGGTCTCTTCCCTGGCACACCCACCCGCCGGGGGTATTTTTCCAGTGTGTTTTCTATCTTTTTCACCACAACTAAATAGCGGCTGTCGCTGACATCGCTCAATTCCACCTTGATGAAGTCTTGCAATTCACCACCCAGTTCGGCAAAGGCAGGTTGCGCATCGGTGGCTTCTTCGTGGGCGGTGTGGCCCTTCTGGGCCAGCATATAACTGCCGGGTTTGACAAGCGGCAGGAGGTATTCAGCCAGGACAGTTACCGGGGCGACGGCGCGGGCCAAGGCCCAATCGTAGGTCTCGCGGTGGTCAGGCAAGCGGCCAACCTCCTCGGCGCGGGCAGTGAGGATCTCGACGCCATCCAGGCCCAAAACCTGCACAATGTGAGCGAGGAAAGCGGTCTTTTTACCGACCGATTCGACGAGAGTGAGGTGGATGTCCGGGACGGCGATCTTTAAGGGAATACCGGGGAAGCCAGCACCTGTGCCTACGTCGATGATGCGGTTGAAGTCCGTCTCACGCATGGCAGGCAGGCAGCTGAGCGAGTCGAGGAAGTGCTTGACCTGAACCTCCCCGGGTTCAGTAATAGCAGTCAGGTTGATGCGTTTATTCCAATCGGCCAGTTCGGCAGCATAGCGCGCGAAGGCAGCGGCCTGGCTGTCGTCAAGTTCAAGATCGAATAAGTTAAGGGCGTCGTGCTGTAAGTCACGCATTTGTAACGATTATAGCTTGCTGTGAGGCAGACGGCACAATACAATAAAAATGATGAGACGAAGAAGCTGGATGAGAAACTTACTGACATTGGCCTTGCTGGGCAGTCTGTTGGGTGCGCCGGTGCAGGCCGTTTTAGCGTCGGGAGCGGCGGCACCCCCGGCCAGCGCCTACATCTCCGGGCTGGTGGGACATGCCCAGCAGTACCCGCTATCGTGCGAATCGCGCTCGGCGGTGGACCTGGCGGCTTTCTGGGGTGTGTCGGTGAGCGAGACCAATTTCTTCAACTCCCTGCCCCAATCGGACAACCCTGACAAAGGCTTCGTGGGGCCGGTGACGGGGTCGTGGGGGCAGATACCGCCCAACGCTTACGGGGTGCATGCCAAACCCATCGCCAAACAACTCAAGGCGCTGGGGCTGAAGGCCGACTGGCACAAAGGATTAAGCTGGAAAGACCTACGCAACGAGATCGCGGCGGGACGGCCGGTGATCGTGTGGGTGATCGGCGGGGTGTGGTCTGGGACGGGAGTGAGCTACACCTCCAATGACGGGCACACTTCTACGGTGGCGGCCTACGAACACACCATGATCATGATCGGCTACGACGACAGCCTGGTGCACCTGGTGGATGCGGGATCGGGACGGACTCTGACGACCTCGGTGAGCAGTTTCCGCAATTCGTGGGGTGTGCTGGATAACATGGCCGTGACGGTGAGCGGAGGCAATAGCCAGGGCAACGTAGTAACTTCCGATAACGACAACAAACAAGAAGAGACGCAAAACACTAATAACAATGACTACGATGGCGAGACCTACGTGGTGCGCTCAGGTGATTATCTGTCGAAGATCGCCAGGAATTTGGGCATATCGTGGGTGGACCTGGCGGCACTGAACGGCATCAGCTACCCCTGGGTGGTGTACGCAGGACAAGTATTGAAGCTATCGGGCAATGCACAGGCCAACAATAATCAAAGCAACAATCAACAGCAAGAGGAAAAAGAAGAAGAGCCTGCACAGAACAACAACGACAATGAAGTGGTTGCCAGCGGTGACACTTACACCGTTCAAAAAGGGGAATACCTTGCACAGATCGCGCGAAAATTCGGGATCAACTGGGTAACAATCGCCAACCTGAACAACCTGACTTCCCCTTATATCGTGTATCCGGGGCAGGTGCTGAACATGCCAGGTGGTAGTGGTGGCAATAGTAATGCGAGTAATTCGAATAACAACAGCTCAAACGGGAATGAGGCTCAGGAACAAGATGAGCAGATCACACAGAAGCCAAGCGGAGATACGTACGTCGTGCAGCGCGGCGATTATCTGGTGGCGCTGGGGCGCGAGTGGGGCATAAGCTGGCGGGATATAGCCGCATTGAACAATATAAGTTATCCGTGGGTTGTGCATCCGGGGCAGGTGTTGCAAGTTCCATAGTTAGGAAGTTTTGTAGTTGGGTGGTTAGGATCTGGAAGTCTATAGTTCCCCTCAAACAAGAAATACAAATGATGGGTTCAGCCAGGAGAACGGCCGTTCTGCCCCTGTACGAACCTACGGTTCGATTCGGAATTTGCTGCGCAAACTCCACATAAAGCGATTTATTTCAATAAGGTTATTTGATACGAATGATGTAGGGGATAAGAATAAAAACGAGCGCAGTGGATGCGCTCGGGATGGTTAAGTAGACGTTCAGTGTCCCCCGATATTAAGGGAGAGATCAGGTAGATTGTTGCTGGCGGCGTTTGTTGTAACGGTACACGATCCGGCCGCGATCGAGGTCGTAGGGTGACATCTCGAGGGTAACGCGGTCGCCCAGCAGGATGCGGATGTAGTACTTGCGCATTTTGCCCGAGAGATAAGCCAGCACTTCGTGGCCGTTGTCCAGCTCAACACGGAACTGCGTTCCGGGGAGCGCTTCAACAACGGTGCCTTCTACGGTGATCTTTTCTTCGTTCTTCGCCATACAGGTCCTTCTTCTCGATTTAAACAAAAACTCGGCGTAGTTTGCAAGCCAGCCGAGTTTCAGAAGATAATTTCGAAAAACAATTTAAATCAATCGTTCACGTTTTTCCTTTATTCCTGATATAGAAGCTAAACCAGCCAGCCTGCAACATCGGCATTATACATGCCTGTTCTATTTTGGTCAAATTGGGGCATATAGGAGTAGTATACTGACGTAATTGACGCAATTGGCCATAGTGTATTTAGTTTATTCACAAATGTAAAGCCAATTGCTTAGCTAATCGGCAAATCGAAATGCGTCAAGGCTTGAACGTCTTTCCGCCGATTAGAAGGTGACATTGTGCATGAGTGATAAAGCTGAGAAAAAACGCTGGGAAGAAGGGAAACTGAAGCCAGTTTTGGATAAATATCCAGAGCGGAAGGAACGGTTTCAGAGCACTTATGGGGAAGATGTGCCGAGATTGTTGACACCAGAAGAGGTTGGGGCGAGCGATGATGACTATCCGCAAAAGCTAGGCTTCCCAGGCGAATATCCTTTTACGCGCGGGGTGCAGCCCAGCATGTACCGCGGGCGCTTCTGGACCATGCGGCAATATGCAGGTTATGCCAGCGCGGAAGAGTCGAATGAACGATACAGATACCTGCTTTCACAGGGGCAATCGGGGCTGTCAGTAGCTTTCGATCTCCCCACCCAGATCGGCTACGACGCGGATGACCCGGTAGCGACGGGCGAAGTCGGCAAAGTCGGTGTGTCAATATCCTCAATTGAAGACATGGAGATGCTGTTCCGGGAGATACCGCTGGACAAAGTGTCGACCAGTATGACAATCAACGCCCCAGCAGCGATTTTGTTGGCACTGTACATTGCGGTGGGCAAACGGCAGGGGGTGGAGCCGAGCAAACTGCGCGGCACGATCCAGAATGACATCCTGAAAGAGTACATTGCACGCGGCACGTATATCTACCCCCCGGAACCGTCGATGCGGCTTATCACAGATGTGTTCCAATACTGCCAACAGGAGGTGCCGCGCTGGAACACGATCAGCATATCTGGCTACCACATCCGGGAGGCCGGTTCGACGGCGGCACAGGAAGTGGCCTTTACATTAGCGAATGGCATCGCTTACGTGCAGGCAGCCATCGATGCGGGGCTGGACGTGGACGACTTCGCGGCGCAGCTGAGCTTCTTCTTCAACGCTCACAACCATTTCCTGGAAGAAGTGGCGAAGTTCCGGGCGGCGCGGCGGCTGTGGGCCAAGATCATGCGAGAACGTTTCGGGGCCAAGAAGCCACGCTCATGGATGCTGCGCTTCCACACCCAAACAGCAGGCTCGACACTGACTGCCCAACAGCCCGAGAACAACGTGGCGCGCGTGACAATGCAAGCGCTGGCAGCAGTGATGGGCGGCACACAATCCTTGCACACTAACAGTATGGACGAGGCCCTATGGCTGCCCACAGAAAAAGCGGTTCGGGTAGCGTTGCGCACACAGCAAATTATTGCTAACGAATCGGGGGTAGCGGACACGGTAGACCCATTGGGAGGCTCCTACATCATCGAGCATTTCACGGACGAGATCGAGGCCTGCGCGCAGGATTACATTGATAAGATCGACGAGATGGGGGGAGCATTGCCAGCGATTGAGAACGCTTACATCCAGGGAGAGATCCACCGGGCGGCCTACGATTTCCAGCGGGCGATGGAGGCGGGCGAAGAGATCGTGGTGGGGATCAACCAGCACCAGGTGGAAGAGGAAGTTGAATTGGAGCGCTTGCAGGTTGACCCGCAAATCGAGGCGGATGCCAAACAACGCCTGAAAGATTTGAGGGAGAAGCGCGATGGGCAACGCGTGACTGAATTGCTAGATCACCTGGAGGGCGCGGCACAAGGAGAAGAGAATTTAATGCCAATATTGATCGAGTGTGTGGAAAATGATGTGACATTGGGCGAGATATGCAATACGCTACGCGGGCTGTGGGGTGAGTACCAGCCACCCAGTTGGGGATGAGTGCCATGTCAAAACCAAAAGTCAAGAAGATCAATCACGTAGCGATCGTTGTCGAGGACATTGATGAGGCGCTCAAGTTCTGGGATGAGGGACTGGGGGTGGAGCTTTCGCACATTCAAGAGGTACCCAGCCAGGAATCGCGCGTGGCCTTCTTGCCAACGGGCGAGAGTGAAATCGAACTGGTGCAACCGACCAGCAATGACTCGGGGGTGGCGCGCTATCTGGAAAAACGCGGGCCAGGCATGCATCACATCTGTGTGGAGGTGGAAGATATACGGGAAGCGCTGGCTCACTTGAAGGAAAAAGACATACGGCTAATCAATGAGGTGCCAGAGGAACGTGACGGCATTCTGTATGCTTTCATTCATCCGGAGAGTACGCAGGGGGTATTGGTGGAGTTGTATGAATTGCCTGAGGAAAAGAGAGACTAGAGATTCGAGATCAGGGCTTCGTAACGTTCTTGCAAGAGAGGCAAAAGAACCACAGAGACGCGGAGGCACAGAGGGAAAGCGAGAATAAAGATTCGAGATTAGGATGAAGGAATTGCTTTGCATTCTTGGCGGGCTTTGCGTGAGATTAACGGCAACCACAGATGAATACAGATAAACACAGATTGCTTTGTGTTCTTTGTCCTTAGAAAAAACCACAGAGGCGCGGGAAATAAAGTTGATCACGAATGACACAAATAGCACGAAAAGAAACAGATTTAGGATTGTGGATTGCTGATGCCGCCTGGGTATGGGTAAGGGAATTACAGAGGGGCAGATAAAGCGGGCGAACGGCCATTCGCCCCTACACCAACGATCTGTGATTTGGAAGATGCGATCGAGTTCAGTAGCTTTCTCTTTTCCCATTGTTCCTATGGAATGACATTTGTAAGGCAGGATTCTGCAACCTTTGGGGAATGAATGCGTAGAAAAGGTTAAAGTGCAAGACATTTGCAGGAGTGTTTTTATGAATAATTTGAATTGGAGCTTTGACCGGTTTTTTAGAGTAGTGGGCAGCGGTCGGGCATATCTAAACATCGTCTACCTGTTACTAACCTTCCCCCTGGGAATCTTCTATTTCGTTTACCTAGTGACAGGTATTTCCGTGGGTCTGTCATTGACCATCATCTGGGTTGGCATCCCCATTCTTTTATTGGTGATCGGTGGATGGTGGTTGCTGGCCGCTTTTGAACGCCAGATGGCCATTCACTGGCTGGGCGAAGAGGTGGGCGAAATGCTGCAACCCATTGAAGAAGAGAGCATCTGGGGACGTTTGCGTGCTTTCTTGAGCAGCCGTGTAACCTGGACCAGCATGGTGTATTTGCTGGTCAAGTTCCCATTGGGGATTGCGGCTTTTGTAGCCGTGGTGACCCTGACTGCAATCACAGCATCCTTTATCACGGCTCCGCTGACCTATGAATGGGGCTTCATGCAGATCGATCTGTGGTATGGCGTGCGCCCCTGGATCATCGACAGCTTGAATGACTCCCTGATCCTGGCGATGATCGGCCTGTTGATGTGGCCAATCACACTGCATATCACCAATGGAATAGCATGGGTCAATGGCTGGTTGGCAAAGCATCTGTTGGGCATGCCGGGGGAGGAAAGCAACACAAGTGATAATGGTGAAGAAGCTGTGAATGAGACAGTGACAGCAGCAGCGACATAGACGACGTAGCTGTTTTTCAGCTCCTGTTCAAACCTACGGTTTGAACAGGAGTTTGCTGTACAAACTCCACGCGTGATAATTAGCAGAGAGTACGAAAAGGGCGACCAAATGGTCGCCTTTTGTTATTAACAAGTGTGGGGTTGACTCCATAAACTCTATGACCTCATTCGCTTCTGCTGTTGACAATGATGATACTGGCAAGGACCAGGGCACCGCCGAGCACCAGATTAAAATCCAACAATTCGTTTAGAAAAACCACACCGAGCACGACGCCGATCAGGGGAAATGTGTAAGTGACCATAGTGGCGCGAGTGGGGCCAATGGCGTGGATCAAGTAATAATACAACAGATAAGCGATACACGAGCCAATGATACCCAGCCAGACAAGCGCGAACCAGGTTATAGGAAGCTGTGGCAAAGTAATAGGTGATTCGACAAAAGGAGTAACTAGCCAGATAGCGGCGTCGGCAGAGGCAACCGGTATGAGGGCACGCATGACAGGAGCGATGTCACCGGTGCCGCGGCGAGCGTAAACAGCAGCGACAGCATAGAACAAAACAGCCAGCAACATAGCACCGTGCCCCAATAAGTTCAACTCAAAGCCACCAGAGAGGTCGCGCATCAGCAGGATGACCACACCGGCAAAGCCGGTGAACAAAGCCAGCACTTTGGCGGCATTCATACGATCATCCGATACGAAGAAATGGGCAATGACCGTTGTGAACAGGGGCACGCTGCCATTCAAGATCGAAGCAACGGCCGAGTCGATATAAATCTCGGCCCAAGAGATCAAAACAAAGGGGATAGCGGTGTTGATCATGCCCAAAACGATCAGGACCTGCCAGGTATGCCAATCGCGGGGCCATTTAGGACGAGTGACAGCGAGCACGACCAACAGGCCCAGGAGGCCAAAAAGGAGGCGGAAGGCAACTAGTAAGAATGGGCCCATCTCCTCAAGGGCGATCTTGATCCATAAGAAAGAAGAACCCCAGGCCAAAGCCAGAGCAATAAAAGCAAACCAATCTCGTGTTTTCAACAGCAACTCCTCAGTGCGTTTAACACATATAACTTCACAAATCGGGGAATGTGAAATGTGGCCAAAGGGCGATAAGTTTAAGCCAAGAACAGGTTTCTGGGGAATCGAATTTTCCCTGCAGAAAGTGGTTAGAATTCAATAATGTCTGATCTAAAACTCAATTCACGGCTCGATGATTTTGAGCCTATGCAACGTTGCGAATTAGATAAATGTGGGGGCGCATGTTGTCTGTATGGAGCTTGGGTGGACGAGGGGAAAAAGAAAGAAATCCTTTCCCTAGCTGAAGACATCATCCCGCACATGAAAGAGAAGCACCGCAAGCCAGGAGAGTGGTTTGATGAACGCAAAGAAGAAGACGCGCATGTACCAAGTGGCGTGGTAGTGCATACGCGGGTGGTGGAAGATGGGAGCCATTATGGAGGCACAGCCTGCATCTTCCTACGAGAGGATGCAAAATGCGCTTTGCAGGTTAGCAGTGAGACATTAGGGAAGCATCCCTGGCATTTGAAACCCTTTTATTGCATCCTGCACCCGCTTGATCTGGATGAGGAGGGGCGCATTACACTGGACAAGACGGAGGAGTTATTGGGGGAAGAAGCGAGTTGTTTGCGGCCCAGGGAAGGAACAACAGCACTCAAGGAAATTTTCAAAGAAGAACTGGATTATTTTAGAAATCATTGATGACAGCCGCGAAAATGCATGCAGACGAGTTAGACATCGATGCCTCTCTCGTTAGACACTTACTCGAGCGACAGTTCCCCCATTGGGCGAAGCTACCACTAACGAAAGTCGCCTCCGCAGGGACGGACAATACTCTTTTTCGTCTCGGGGAAGAAATGGTTGTACGCTTACCGCGTATTGAATGGGCCGTGGAGCCAATACAAAGAGAGCAGGAGTGGCTCCCTAAATTGGCTTCATTACTCCCTTTCGCTCTCCCAGTTCCCATTGCCAGTGGGCAACCCGATGAAGATTACCCCTGGCCCTGGTCAATCGCTCCCTGGCTGGAAGGCAAACACCCAAGCTTGGAACAAGTCCCATCTACGCTCCCCACTGACCTGGCTCACTTTGTAAAGGCCTTACAGAGCATCGACCCCGAAGGCGGCCCACCATCTTTCAGAAGTGAACGATTGGAAACAAGGGATGAAAGAACCCGCAAAGTGATCGATGAATTGCACGGAATCATTGATACCGACGCCGTGACGGAAATATGGGAAAGGACCCTGGAATTGCCGGGCTGGTCAGGCTCTCCAGTATGGATACACAGCGACCTGGCCCCAGGCAATCTCTTGCTTGTCGAGAACCAGCTCAGCGCAATCATTGATTTCTCACCCGGTTTAGGTGACCCTGCCTGCGACCTAATTGTCGCGTGGAACCTGCTGCCTAAAGAGATGAGAAACGAATATCGCCTTGCTCTGCATGTAGATGATGCCACATGGCTGCGAGGCCGGGGATGGGCCTTATCAATCGCGCTCTTGCAACTCCCATACTACCTGCACACCAACCCAATCATCACAGCGAATGCAAAGCATGTGATCAGCGAAATATTAGAAGACCACCACACAAGGGAATGAGCCACCAAATTAACAAAAAAAAGACCAGCGTACGCTGATCTTTTTTAGGTTTCTGCTATGAATGCTATTCGTAGCGCAGGGCCTCTACCGGTTCGAGGCTGGCAGCGCGGTTGGCAGGGTAAAGGCCAAAGAACAAGCCGACCACCGTCGAAAAGATGGTTGCCAAAAGCACGGCGTCGATGCCAATGACCGGAATGATGTCGGCATCGCTGGCGGCAGCGATGACCTGCACAGCCACTGAAATGCCCCAGCCCAGTAAGATTCCGATAATACCGCCGATCAAACTGAGCATCATGGACTCGGCCAGGAATTGGATGAGGATATCGCGCTTGCGCGCACCGAGGGCCTTGCGTAAGCCGATCTCCCTGGTGCGTTCAATGACAGACACAAGCATGATGTTCATAATGCCAATGCCGCCTACCAAGAGCGAGATGGCAGCAATACCACCAAGGAAGATAGTGAAGACGCCCAAAATGCTGGACACAGCATCCAGGAAGTCGTTCTGGCTGAGGACGGTGAAATCATCTTCAGCGACAGCAGTGCGATGACGGGCACGGAGGACCTGGGAGATCTCTTCGGTGGCCTGCGGAACAGACTCGGCGCTAGCGGCCTGTACCATGATCATGTCAATGCGATCCTGCGTGGAACGGCGTAAAAGGCGTGCCTGGGCAGTGCTGAGGGGAATAATAACCTGATTGTCATCACTGCCACCAAAGCCACCGCCCTTCTCTTCCAGGACACCCAAAACGCGGAAAGGCTGACCTTCAATGCGGACAGTCTCACCTACCAGGCCGGAGCGACGATCGAACAGTTTGTCGGCCACTTCAGGACCGATCAAGACCACCGCAGCACGCCCCAGCATGTGGGATTCATTAATGAATTCGCCTTCGGTCACGTTGTAGTTGCGCACAGGGCCATATGCAGGCGTAACACCAGAAATCGTTGTAAGCGCGCTTTCTCCACTATAGGTAACTTCCCCTGAACCTTGCAATAGAGGTGCAACAGCAACAACAGAAGGAACTACAAAAGGATCGGCAATGGCTTCAGCATCGCCGAGGGTCAATGGTTTGACAACACGTACACCTTCTTCCCCGCCGGAAAAGACAAACAGGAGATTGGAACCTATCCCCTGAATGGAGCCCGTGACACTATTCTCTGCGCCTGCGCCAATGGCCAACATGGCGATAACGGCGGCAACACCGATAACAATGCCCAGGATGGTGAGGGCCGAACGCAATTTGTTGCCGGCTAAACTTTCCAGGGCTTCAATTAGAGGGGATGCAATAACTCTCATGTGATCTTCTCAACTTCGCCATCGCGGATGTGGATGGTGCGTTCCGTCATTTCTGCGATCTCGGGGTCATGGGTAACAACAATAATGGTGGTGCCGCTTTCTTTGTTCAGGGTCAATAATAGTTCCATGATCTCATCACCGGATTTGGTGTCGAGGTTGCCGGTAGGTTCATCGGCCATCACAATGGCGGGTTCATTGACCAGGGCACGGGCAATGGCCACACGTTGCTGCTGGCCGCCGGACAACTCATTGGGTCGGTGATCCATACGGTCGCCCAGGCCAACCGCTTCAAGGGCCGCGGCGGCACGCTGTTTGCGCTGTTTGGCAAGTTCACCGCTGGCATAACGCATGGGCAATTCCACATTGCCCAAAGCTGTAATACGCGGCAGGAGCATGAACTTCTGGAAAACGAAGCCCACCTTGCGGTTGCGGATATCGGCTAACTGGTCATCGGCCAGTTCTGCGACACTTTCACCATCCAAGTAATACTCGCCGGAGGTGGGGCGATCCAGCGCACCCAAGATGTTCATCAGTGTGGATTTGCCTGAGCCGGAGGGGCCCATGATAGCCATAACCTCACCGCGCTCGATCTGTACGGAGAGGCCGCGCAGGGCGTGGACTTCGACATCGCCCATGGCATAGACCTTGGTGAGGTCCTTGCCACTGACAACGATGTCGGCTTTAGATTTGCCGTTCTGTTTCTTCGCCATGCTAGGGACCATTGCCTCCGGGAGGGCCACCTGCGAAGAAGTTCGCCGCGGGCGGATTAAGTACGATAGTGTCACCGATACTCAAATCGCCTGCTACAACTTCGCTGACCTCTTCCGAAGAGGCTCCCAAAGTAATCGGTACGGTCGTAAGCTCGCCAGTATCGTCTATGATGTAGACGATGCGCTCACCTTCCATAACACGGACTGCGCGGTTGGGTACAACCAGTACATTGTTCAACTGGTTAACCACGATGTTGACGGCGGCCGTCATGCCAGGACGCACGTCTTCATCCGCATCGACCAGTTCGATGGTGGCCATGAAGTTGACCACGCCCTGCTGTAAAACACCAACGGGGGAAACTTCAACAACTTCACCCTGATACTCCTTGTTAAGGATGGCATCAAAGCTGAGTTCCACAGGCTGGCCGATCTCCACACGGTTGATGTCAATTTCGGAGATCTCGACATCGACCAATAGGCGGGAAAGGTCGTCGATGCGGAAAGCTACATCGCTGGGGCCAATGATGTCACCCGATGCGGGGAAGCTTTGGGTAACAGTGCCTTCAAAAGGAGCGTCAACGAAAGCACTGGAAAGGGCAGCACGGGCCGCGTCGACGCGGGCCTCTGCTGCGGCAATGTCATCGGTGGTAGGGCCGCTGCTGATGCGCTCGAATTCGTTCTCAGCATCCAATAACTGCTCGCGGGCCACTTCAAGATCAGCCTCAGCAATGGCCAGATCGGTATCATTGGCGATGCCGCGCAAGTTGTTATACAAGCGTAAGGCGTTGTCGTAATCTTTCTGGGCCTGGGCCTGAGCGCTGAGGTAGGCCGCTTTTTCCGTGCTGTCGGGTTTGTTGGCGTAAGGGGCGTAATCTTCCTGCGCATCATCGAGCTTGTCTTCTGCCAGGATAAGGTTGGCCTTGGCCTGGTCAATGTCGACCTGGGGAGCAGGAGAACTTAAATTGTTATAGTAGCGCTCGGCGTCTTCAACCGCCTTTTGGGCATTAGCAAGAGCCTGAGAAGCTTGCGCAAGGCCCTGTTCATCAAAGGTCTCATACATGTCTTCCAGTGCATCTTCAGCACTGACCAGGTCTGCTTGGGCAAGGATGACACCCTGCGACAAAGTCTCTTTGCGAATGGTGGCTAATAGATCGGCTTCCTGAACGAGGTCCCCTACTTCCACAAGAACCTCATCTACCGTCCCCGTACTTTTCCAAAAAACGGTGGCCGTCTGGCTGGCGCGCACTTCGCCGGTGGCGCCAACGGTGGCAACCAGGGAGCCAAGGTCAGCCTCCACAGTTTGGAATTGACCCAACTGGGCAGCATCGCCTGACCCACCGCTAATATTGCGGAAAATGATGAAGCCGATGACGAGCACAATGGCGACACCACCGATAATTATCCAGTTTCTTCTACTCATTACAATGTTCTCCTTGATGTATCCTTTGCATACTACCTACACATTATTAATTACGCATAATCAATTAATGTGTTGCAGCTTATCTTCAAATTTGGAAACCGCTTGTTCAAGCAGGCCCAACAACTGTTCTTGTTCATCTACCGTCAAACCATTCAAAAACTGACCAATCATTTTGCGCCGCTGGGCGTGCATTTCGCCCATCAACTGATCTGCCTGTGCTGTCAGGTGAATGTGCTGGACGCGTCGATCATTGGGGTCTGGCTCGCGGCGTAACCAGCCATCATCCACCAACTTACGGACAGCCACGCTTACCGTGGGAGGCGTGACATCCATACCCTCGGCGATCTCATTGACACTGCAGCCGGGGTTGCGCCCCACCCAGAGCAGGAGGAAAGCCTGAGGGAGCGTGAGGTCAACGGCATCGACCATGGGGGCGCGCAGGGGCATCTTCTCCATGCGACGGAGAAGGCTGAGCATGCGCTCTGCGGAAGGGGTTGGGTTGGTAGCCATAAGATAAATAGATAAATAGATAATTAGTTAAGCTAACTAATTCAAAAAGCAATGATACCCCTGTTTTGATTGGGATGGAGTTAACGATATGTTAGAACAGGAAGAAGCCCACGCGTAACTAGTAGGCAAGAATCAATTCAAAATTAGCCACTAACTTCTGGAGGGGGTGACTAAGTAGAGTCTATTGAGGGATTCCTCGCTCTTTCGCTACGCTCAATCACTCGGAATGACAAATCGACAGCGCCTTTTATCGATCCTCAGTGGCTACCTTCTGTGACCCAGGCTTCTTCGGCCTGGAGGGCGCGGACCTGGGCAGGCTGGATCTTGCGGTAGACCTCTTGCGGTTGGTGGACGATACCGTCAACTTCGAGAAGGCGATCGATGCTGATACCAAAGAGGCGGGCGTTCTCATGCAGGTAGGACTCGATCAAGTTCCAGTCGGCAACAGATAGTTCAGCAAACTCACCACCATTGAGTTGGTCTTGGGTGACCATGCGGCGGGGGTCACGCAGGTAGATGGCCCCGCCGGAAGCCAATGAGAAGAGGTTACCGCCGGGATAAGGTGTGTCGAGAGAGACAATATCGCCCTTTTCATTGAAGTTGATGCCGTTGAGGATAACGAAGCCACCACCATTCAGCGGGTCGCCGGCCATGAAGGACTCGGCCAGATAATCGAGAGAGGTGCCGTTGATGACAACGCGCGGTTTGCCAACGGCGTTGATGAGAGGGCGACCAGCGGCATTACCCAAGATATAAGCCTCGCCACCCTTTGCGCCGTACATGAAGGTCTGGCCAACATCACCGTATACCACCAGCCTGCCTGATTTCATGATCTGGGCCAACTGGTCCTGGGCATTGTTGTGGACATGCAATTCAATCCCATCCATGCCGGAAGCCAGATAATCCCCGGAGGAGCCGTAGACATCAATGCGCAGCCCGTCCGTATTGGAACCCAGGCCATTGCCAACGAAGCGGTGGCCCTCCGCATGAATAATGATGATGTGGCGGTAACCAAGATCGTAGATGCGCTGGATCTCGCGGGCCAAGGAATGCTTGCCCTCCGGTTCGTAGCCGCGCGCATCAACAATGAGAACGATATCCGGTATGGCTGAAGGCAAGGGCTGGCCTGCCACATGGTAAGCGTAGCGACCGGAAGGGTTGGCTTTGATGCCCGCAAAAACCCTGGCAAGCGTCTCATCGAAAAGAGAAAGCAGGCTGGAACGCCTCAGCAAGCCGGTATCGTAATGGCGATCAATCAAGCGCGTGAGAATCTCGATGACTTCTTTGCGATGTTCATCCTGTTGAGCTGTGAACTCCAATGAGGCCAAAAAGGCACGCACATCGTTGTAGTTCCAGTGGCGCACTTTCTCCTCGAACCACACAAAGTTACTCTCAACCGATAAGCGCCCCGGTACGTAGCCGTCTTTGCCGATATGGATTTTGTCCGGCCAGAAAGCCTCGGTTTCAGTGGGAACTGGAACCGAGCGACCGAACTTGTCGGTTAACACTAAGCTGGCGCGGCTCTCGGGGTCATCATGCACGCTGAAGAGGAAAGCGCCGCCATCCGTGTGACTGCCACCGCGGGCATTCCAGTAGCGGTCAGCACGCGACCAGAAACGTTTATCTTCTGCCGCCAAACTACTGAGGGCGGCATCGATGCCCTGCTTTTCCGAGGCAGCAAAACCAATAGCGACAGGATGACCATCCTTATCAATGCGCTGCTGATAAGCAAAGACCTGGGGGCGCAACATGCTGGTATCCGTGATGCCTGTCAAGCGATAGACAGGGTGATCTTCTTCACGTTCGGACTGGGCGATAAGGAAGAACCAAGGGCCGTCGGGAGAGGAGTGCATGTGGGTGGCCTGCAACATCTGATAGATGCGCTGCTTTTCCGCGGGGAGCATGGTGAAATCTCGCTCGGTAGTGGGAGCCATGGCCTCGATAACATATTCCAGTGGATACTTGTAGGTGCGATAGAGCAAGTCAAAGACCTGTACGGCAACTTCAGTATCGGTGAGGAAAAGGGGGAAGATGTTGCGCTGGGCGAGGTATTCGCTGATGGAAGCATGATTGGCAAAATCGCCATTATGAACAAGCGCCTCGTTCAGGCCAATAAAGGGATGCGCGCCGCCGGGATGCCAGACACGCCCTTTGGTGGGATAACGATGGTGGCCGATCCATACGTGGGCGTGCATATCCTCGATCTGGTAGTAACGAATGACATCATCGCCATAGCCCACCATCTTGAGCACCAACAAGTTCTTGCCATGCGAGAGGACAAAGGCCTGTTTCTCGCCCAAGGAAGCGTAGTAGGCGGTGTTGAGCTTAAAGCTGTTTTGGTAGACGAACTCGTCCTCGACATCCCGCTGAGGAACATTGAGCAAGTCGTGGTCCTCTTTGAACTGCTGCAATAGCTCAGGCTTGATGCGCACGAAGTAGATGACGACAAAGGGCGGTTTAACATCCAGACCATCAATATCTCTGAAATCTTCAATCTGAGCTTGTTCGTGGACATGATCGACATCGTAGACCGAATAGATGTAATCCTTTTCGATCTGCTCACGGACGCTCTCATCCAGATAGGCTATGGCCAGCAGATAATCGTTTTCCAGCACATCCTGGGAAACGCCAAATTCCTCAGCTACAAGGCCAGCGGCAGCAATGCCGCCGCCCTTGCCATTGCCGCGGTTGCGCATTTGGCTGAGGGCCTGCAACATGTGACGGGCAGCGACCTGCTCCGATGAAGCCATACCGATGACACCGCAGCCGCCTTCAGCGGGTTCGGCTTTGGATAGGTATTCGTAGCCGTCTTCGGGAGCCAAGTGGGCACGGGAGGAAACGAACTTGTGTGAATTGTTGGAGGTCATGTCATTTGCTCCCGTTGCTGGCGGTGTAGAGCAACAAATCCGGTCGGCCACGCAGCTCTTTGATGCTGCTCAGGCCAAGCCTGCGGAGGATGTCGGTGAGTTGTTTGGCGATCGAGGCATAAAGATTGCTGATACGCTGGGCACCCCATTCAGGATCGACCAACTGCTGCAAAAGAGGATCGGTGGTGGTGAGGCCAAAGGGACAGCCACGGCCGCGCTCGCAATTGGAGCAGCGCGTGCAGCCCAAGGCGACCAGTTCAGCCGTACCGAGGATACAACCATCTGCACCCAGTGCGATAGCCTTGGCAATGTCATAGGCTGTGCGCACACCGCCAGAAGCCATGATGGTGATCTCATCACGGATGCTCTCAGACATAAGGTATTTGTGTACCTTGGGGATGGCAAACTCAACAGGCATGGCGATGTTCTTTTTAGCGATCTCAGGAGCCGCACCGGTGCCACCATAGGAGCCGTCCAACTGCACGATGTGGGCCCCGGCGTAATAGCTGCCGACAGTGACCATATCCACATCGGTGGGAGTGGAGACCTTTACAGAGACGAGTGCCTCAGGGTTGACGGTCTTGATCCAATCAACGTGTTTGCGGTGGTCTTCGACAGAATAAACGGAATGGAAGGGGAAAGGCGAAAAGAGGCTGACCCAGGGGACACTCTCACGGATCTGGGCAACGCTGGAGGTAGCCTTGTCGCCCAAAAGGTGGCCACCCAAACCGGGCTTGGCCCCCTGGGCATATTTGAACTCGACGATGGGGGCGTGCTGGATGGTCTCTTCACGGACACCAAACATGCCAGTGGCAACCTGTGTGATGATGTGGTCTTTGTACTCAACCAAAGAGTCCGGGTAGCCGCCTTCGCCCGTGCAGGTAAATATGTCCCATTCTTTGGCAGCCATAGCGCGGGCCAGCATGATGTTCTCACTGATGGAACCGAAGGACATACCCGCGCCATAAAATGGTACGGGGATGTCTATCTCGCGGTCAAAGCCACGCCGGTTGAGGGGGGTGGAGAGGTCGATCTCTATGTCTTCTGATAGCCATTGCTCTTCGGGGAGGAACTTGAAGTCGAGGACGTCAAAGCCGCCCTCGGATGCACCGGTGCGATATTCCAGGCCGTTGTCCGGGGCTTCGCCGGTTTCCGCCTGGTACCAGCCTGACAGGATGAGGTTGTCGGTCCAGCGGTAATCGCCGAGGGCAGGCGGGGCTTCGGCCATGCGCGCCCGCCAGGAAAAGCCTTCCCTCAAATTCTCAGTATGCTTCTCTACTATCAGTTCTTCGTCGGTACGGTTTTTGATCTCAGCCACGGTAGCCCTCCACATCGATAAAAGCTTCCTTTTCAATATCGTGCATGAACATAGCGCGGCCGACTTCGCCGCGCAGGCGACGGACTTCACGCAAGCCCATGGCGCCCAGGATCTCCAGCAATTGGTCACGCCAAGTTGCGGACATATTCTTGAGGCGACGCACCCCCCATTCAACATTCAGTCGTTTGGGCATTTCGAAATGAGATGTTTGACGGTCGGCGCATTGGCCCTGAAACTCGGCCTGCAAGGCCACAAGCAAAGGGGTATCAAGAGCAACGGCATCCAGGCCACAGATGATGGCTTTAGGGACGTGCTCGGCAGCGATCATGCCACCGCTGCCCAGGAGGGTGACTTCCTGGCGAATACCGGCATCCACAAAGGTTTTATGAGTGGCGCGGATGAGGTCAAGCACAAAAGCGTCATCCTCATTCTTGCCGTGATAATCGGCGAGGAAGTGGAAGATGTGGATACCGGCATCTACGTAACCCAAGACCGCATCATCTTCGGTGAAGGGTAAGCGCAAGGCAATCTGGGATTCAGGGAATTGGGCACGGATCTCATCATAGAGAGTTTGATCCCAGCCATCCATCTCGATGAGGCGGAGGGCAAAGCCCAGCAGCCTGAGGTTCTCTACTTCATCAGGCTTTACCAGAGGCACGATATGGTCGCCTGTCAGCCCCAATTTGATGATCTGACCCAAGGGAAGGATAGACAGCGTTGATATCTCGACGGCTGTTTGGCTGCTGATGGTAGAGACTGTGTCCTCGGCACTATTCGGGGGAGGGGCATCAAACATAAGGGACAAGGGCAGGCTGAAAGTGCTGGGCGCAGTGCCCAACAGTTTGCCTTGCTCATCAAAGGAAAGCGCATTAGGCTTGTAGCCGATGTCTACCACGGTAGAAATGTGTTCGCGGCCATGAATACCGTCGCGGGTGGGGCGCACGATCTCAGACATATCGGTCCACATACCGTCCCAGCCCTGGCCGCCAAATTTGCCGCGATAGCCCGCACCTTTGACAGGAATAGCGCCGGTTTGGGCTTCGTAGGTGAGGGCATCGACGTAACCAAAAGTGAAATAATCGTCACCCAGGCGCTGACGGGCGGGGTTGTGCTCAACCTGCACAAATTCGGGGAATTCAGTGGTGCAGCGCAAACAACCCACACACAAGTGCTCACGTGGTGCAAAGCCACCAACCGGGCCGGAAAAGACGCCATACAAACATGGGCGGCTCAAGATGACATCCTTGCGGCCGCGGTAGTGGAAAAGCTCTTTGATGAGTAATTTGGCTAAGCCGCTGCGCTGCACCTTAACGGTAAAGCGGCTGGGCCATTGGGTGAGGTCTGGTGCAGGCTGGGTATCAATGTGATAGCGGTCGTACACTCCACGTGGTGATGTTTTTTCAGCAGGTAGTGCAGGTGCAGTTTTGACGGTTCTCTCGAGCATGCCACTCTCCGGGTTAAAGAAAAACGGACGCACAGGGTGCGCCCGCTTAAATAAGCCTATTTAAAAAGCAACACCCTTCCGAAAGCAGCATAAGCTGCACTACTGCGCCGCTTTTGTACCGCCTGTTGCCAGATGGTTTTATCGCCGCGCTGGTTTCGGAAGGGAGAAACGAAGCCCGTAGCCAGGCTCCAAAGGCATCCGCTGATCTAACTCGATTTTCCGGCGCAAATCGCTAAAGCAATTTGGCCGTTAGCTTCCCTGTGAGGGGAAGAACCTTTACCTCGTAACCTTGTTTGCACAAGGTCCAGCCGCTCTTTCTCCTATGCAATTGTCGGCGGTATGTTAGCGCATGGGTTTGATTTCGTCAAGTTGTGCCGTTACAATTGGTGCGACAAAGAGCGATGCCCGGAAGAACGGAGAATGGGCAAAGTCAAGGTGGTCGATCCTGAGTTACGAGTAGAGGGAGAAACATGGTTGAAGAAACAGTTTCGCGACCGGCGCGCATACTGGAAGTCGCCATCAAAGCCGGCATCTTCGGCATTGCCGCTGTCCCAATCATCACAATCACCCAACTTATAACCGGTGAGATTGTAGATGTGTTTAATCTTCTCTTTACCTATATGTTCTTTTTCCTGACCACAGGGGTTCTAGCTATGCTTTTTTACCGCGGGGTATATGGACATGATGCCTTGGCCATCCTCGCAGCGGGTGCATTGGCAGGAGGGGCAACCGGACTCTTATCCGGAATCTCCAATGCATTCCTTAGTCTTCATTTTCAGCCACTGAATGACAATACAGGGGCAGTTATAAGCATTTACATTTTATGCATGTGCCCATTGCTTTTCATTGGTGCAGTAAGCGGAGGCGCGTCGGCCTGGGTTATGACCTTACTGCCCCTCAATTTGTTAGGTATACATTTTAATCGTGAAGCAACCGAAGAGAAAAAGGATACTGATATAGCAAGAGCGATAGCACTTGAGACAAAGATCGAGGAAGAAAAAGATGCTGATAAAGAAGAGCAAAGGGAACCCGAAAATGAGCGTGAAAGCGCGCAGGAAAATGATCCAAACACTCTAACCATAGAAGACGGAGAAACGGATCTTTCAGACCCGACCGTAAAATTGCGGCATGCGATCCGACTAATCGAAACAGACCAAAAAGCGGAAGCCCAAAAAATGCTGGTTGAATTAACACGCGAGCAGAAACTACCAGATCCACTGGTGTGGCTGTGGCTCGCGAGCACCTTTGATGATGAGCCAGCTACGAAACGCCGATGCATCCAAAAAGTACTTGAAATACACCCCACAAGTCCGGTAGCCCTGGAGATGTTAAACAATCTGGAAAAACCTATCCAGCCCCCGATCCCTCCCCCTCCAGTAAAGAGGGTACCGATTACCTACAAGCCAGAGGTGGCAGATGAACCACAAGAGTTTAGCCCTCTAATCAACCGGTTCTGGTACCGATTCGGGGTGCGGATTTTGATGTTTGTGATACTGGCAATTATTGTCTTTGTGTGTGACAGCCTCAACAGCTTATTTCGGTAATTTCGCTATAATCCAATATGTTCAAGATATTGAAATGCTTCCGTAATTGGGCTTCATGTAGAATAGTTTAGGAGAATTTGACATGACAGAAAGCGAAGTGCAAGCCCCAAAACGTTCAGCGCTCTTTATTGCAGCAGGAAAAGGCTCACTAATAGGTATTGCCTTGAGCCTAATTTGGCCCTTCTTACGCTTACTCACAGGACAAGATGCACCGATTATTACGGTGTTCATCCTGTATTTTGTGGTGCTGGGAGTAACTGGAGCAACCGCGGCAGCTTTTTACATCTCATCGAATGGTATGAAGCGCAGGCCCGCAGTTTTCTCCGGCATGCTCGCCGGGCTGTTCGTAGGGCTTATCGCTGGTTTCCTCAACGCTTTAGTCAGTCCAAACATGATCGGGGGGAACTCGCTCCTGTATGCAATTGTTACATTGGGGGTGGGCATCCTGGGAATCATCATGGGGTTATTAGGAGCATGGGGAACCTCACTACTACCCTCAACGATGTTCTTCCAGGCTGAAACCCCAATGCTCGAATCTCGCCTGGGAGAAGAAAAGAAAGAACCTGAAGTCGTCGAAGAAAAAGCCAGTTCATTTGCCGATACGATCAACACACCCAAGCCCCAAGAAGCTGAGGATTCCCCAATGTCGTCGGAGGGAACAAATCCGTTCGACCTGACGGATGAACTGCGCTCAGAAGTGCAGAGTGGTGAGGGATTTGCTTCTGACAATGTGATCTCAACCCCCTGGGATGAGGGCAAAAGCGAGGATCAAGAAGACAGCTTTAAACCTCCCTGGGAGATTGATACTCCTGAAGAGTCATTCAAAGAAGAAGTAGTAGCAGAGGAAGAAGAGGCAATCACTCCCGACGAATCGTATACACCTGCCTGGGCCACTTCATTGCGCAGCACAGATGAAACCAGCGAGGAACCAGCAGCAAAAGAATCGGCGCTGGCAAGCCGGTTGAGCGACCTGGCGCCAGCCGAGGACTTTTCATCTGTTGAAGAAGAAACCCCAGAGATACCGGCGGCGCCTGCGATAGCAGAAGAGCCTGTCCCAGCCGCCGAACCCAAGACAAAGCTTCAAGAAGCCGTAGATCTATATGAAGGCGGTCAAAAAGAAGCCGCCCAACGAATGCTGGCACAGATCGTGCGTAACGATGAGCCGGAGAATGCACTGGCGTGGTTATGGCTGGCGGCGACGTTAGAAAATGACCTGACCAAAAAAAGGTTCTGCGTGCAGCGCGCCATCACGATCGATCCCGGGAACCAGGCGGCACAGGAACTTGCAGCAGACATTGAAGCCACTATTCTGCCCCCAAAGCCATAAGAGCTGTTAACTTTTAGCTGTTAGCTTCAAGCGTTGTTTAGCAAATTCAATTAGTTGCTGAGCCTCAGGCACGCGCAACACGATTACCCCAATTGCATAGACAGTTCCGCCCAAGGCTATGCCTCCTCCAAGCTGTAGCCACAAGGGCATATTTGCGCTGAAGGGGAGCCATAGCAGTAAGAATATCGACATGGCCAGGGTAGCGAGGCCGGCCTGGAATAACCCTGTAAGCATGTATCGGGCGTCAAGCCCATGCAGGCGGCGACGCATAAGCACCAGCAAGACAAACACCTCAATGGTGGTGGCCAGGGTATTGGCAAGGGCCAGGCCGCCATGCGGCAGCCAGCCGATGCGCATGAACAAGGCAGAAAAGGCCAAACTAAAGACCACATTCAAACCCATAGCGCTGGCCCCAACAACCACCGGTGTTCGTGTGTCGTGCAGGGCATAAAAGGCGCGTGAGGCGATTTCGACGACCGAATGGCTGACCAGGCCGGCGGTATACCACAACAAAGCCCAGGCCACTAACTGTGTAGATTGGTCGTCAAATTCTCCTCGCTGGAAGAGTAATTCGACGACCGGGAAACGCAACAGGATCAATCCCAGGGTAGCAGGGAGTGAGAGCAACAAGATACCGCGGAGCGTAGAGGCCAACGAGGAGCGCATCTCGGCGAGTTCTCCACGAGCGACCTGAGCGGCAAAGGTGGGGAAAGCGGCGATGGCGATGGCCTGGGCAATGACGACCTGTGGCATGGTCATTACTTGAAAGGCGACTGTGATGGCCGTGAGGCTACCCTGCGGCTGGCCTGAGGCAATAATGGTGTTCACCAAAAAATTTAATTGGACGACAGCCACTCCCAGCAAACGCGGGGCCATCAACTGGCCAACTTCACGCACTGCCGGATCAGCCAAACCAAAGATCGGGAAATAGCGGCGCTGCGGGAGGCGCAGTAATCCGGGCAACTGTACAGCTAAATGTAATAACGCCCCGCCGACAGCCCCACATGCCAGGCCGTAAATACCCATTGAGGGAACCAGGAAAAGGACCCCGAGGATCATGCCCAACCAGTACATGGTGGGGGCTAAGGCCGGCAACAAGAAGCGCTGGTGAGCATTGAGAATGCCCATCAGCAAACCGCTGACGCCAAAAATGATGGGCGAAAGCAATAGGATGCGCAACAACTCAACCGTCAGGGACTGTTGGTCAAGAGGAAAGTCGGGGGCCAGAATATTGGCTACGACTTGAGGGGCGAATACCCAGGTGATAAGGCTGGCAAAAGCTAAAACCAGGCTGACCAAATTGATAATGGCTGAAGCCAAACGCCAGGCACCAGAGCGATCCTCTTTTTCAAGGAATGCCGTAAATGTAGGAATAAAGGCAGAGGCCAAGGCCCCACCTGCCACCAGCATAAATAAGATATCGGGCAGACGCTGGGCAGCATAAAAAGCATCCAACTCTGCACCAGTGCCAAAGGCGCGGGTAATCAGTACCTGGCGTAACAATCCCACCAAGTTGGTAAGTACAAAAGCCAGCATGACCGTACCGGCGGCGCGGGCGATTTGGCGGTTAGCTGATGATGGTGCAGTGGTAGTCACAAGGGCAGATTATATCCCGGTCACTCGATGGAAAAACCATGCAAATGCGTTGTTGGAATAAGAAGTTCAAGTGGTCCCATAGGCAAATTGAGGGCCACAATAGTACTCTGGTAGCAGTAATTAGAGCTTATTTGAACAAGTGTGACAGACGGCAATCATTTGTACATGATTTTGTTCTGGGGCATTGCTCTATAAGTAAATACAATAATCTGGCATTCAAATCTTCTAAACTTAGTAAGAGGAGCAGGAAATTATGATAACCAGCAAAGTTATTGATACGCTCAAGGAACGTCGCATATTAGTGGTAGCGGTAGTAATCGCGCTGGCACTTCTATTAGCCTTCCTGGTTGCACCTACTTCCGCAGCCCGCAGCGTAACAGGCTTTTTCCCCGGCACATTCAACGTCGGGAACTCCGCCGTCTACTTCCCAGAACCGTTCACAGGCGAAGTTACCATTTCACGCCCGAGCGTTTTCCCGGGTGGTGTGCGGCATTCATTCAACCCCACCTATCTTGAAGTAGATTACACGAACCCAACTGTGCGCGGCACGATGGTTGTGTTCTTCAACCTCAACGAGCGCATGTTCGCACAACATGAAGAAGGAAATTTGAACATCTACTTCCGTGGTGAAGAAGATGCAGGTTTCTTCCGATGTGCTGCTCAATTCTATCTGCCTGGTGATCCTGATAACTTGAGAGATTTCGGTGTGATGACTTGCTACCTGGCTGCTCAAGATGGTTGGGCGACCATCGGCACAAGGAATGGCAACTAAAGCATTCTAATAAATTAGTTTTCAAAACAGCCTCCAACAATTGGAGGCTGTTTTTGTTTAATCACAGACAGATTGACACAGAACATACGTTCTGATATATTGGTTTTAAAGGAGCCAATCATGATTCGTCATCTGGCTGGTTTGGCTGAAGTCGTAGACGATGTAGGCAAAGCGGTATCTTTCTATCGTGATGTATTGGGGCTACCCGTCAAACATGAAGAAGGTGCAGAATATGTAGAGGTGGAAATAGAAGGTATCTTGCATTACGGTATCTGGTCGCGCCGCGCAGCTGCGCAGGCCATCTACGGTGATCCTGAAGCGAGTGACCAGATCGAGCTTGGATATCTACTGGGCTTTGAAGTGGATTCGGTAGAAAAAAGCAGCCAGCACATCAAAAGCAAATCCTCTCTCATTCAACCACCTAAAGAGGAACCCTGGGGACAGCGCACCAGTCGATTTGAGATGCCCAGTGGGCAACTGGCCGAGATAGCCGAAACACCGTGGGCACGCAAAATCACCAGATCAATGGAGACTGACCCGCCGCCCAAGGAACAACCGTGAAAGGAAGCTTGTTCCTGATCCACTGGCATGAAGCTGAGGCAGAAGCACATGCCGAAATGTTACGTCGCACAGATTGGCAAGTTGAGATCGAATGTGAGGACGGGGCGCGGGCTGCAAAAAAGATCAAAAATAAACCACCCAATGCAGTTATCATCTACCTGACGCGCCTGGCTTCCCATGGACGCCACACCGCTACCCATCTACGCGAGAGCGCCTCTACACGGGAACTGCCAATCATCTTCGTGGGTGGCAACCCCGAGGCCGTGCAACAAAGCCGCACAAAAGTGCCCGACGGGGTGTTCATCAGTGAGGAAGAATTGAGGCAAGCACTTGTAAATATTGCTAAACAGACGTAATAAGTTCCATCGAGGAGACGATCATGTCGGATAACGTTCGACTAAAAGATATGTTTTTTCAGCCTGCCTTTTTTGAAGATCTGGCCAAGGCTGTTAAAAAGACCTACCCTGATTTTGACGGAAAAGAATTCCTGGGGCGAGTGCTTGATGAAGGTTTTGAAGAGCGCGCTCTCAAAGAGCGCATGCGCCACACAACCCTGTCAATGGAAGGCTTATTGCCTCAAGACTATCGCCAATCACTAAAAATCCTGAGTGCAACCCTGATACCCCTCCAAGACTATAGCTTTGAAAAGACCATCTATCCTGACTATGTAGAAGTCAATGGGCTGGATGATTGGGATGCATCACTACCTGCCCTGGAAGAATTCACACAACATATGAGTGCCGAGTTTGCCGTGCGGCCATTCATCGCGCAGGACCAGGTGCGCATGATGGGCCAGATGCTGACATGGGCCAAGCACAAGCAGGCCACAGTGCGCCGCCTGGCAAGCGAGGGTTGCCGACCACGCTTGCCCTGGGGGATGGCATTAAAAGAATTAAAGGCCGATCCAAGCCCCATCTTACCCATCCTCGAAAAGCTCAAAATGGATGAAAGCGAAGACGTACGCCGCAGCGTGGCCAACAACCTGAACGACATCTCCAAAGACAACCCTTCCGTAGTAATAAAGGTGCTATCGGGATGGCAGAAAGAAGGGGGTAAAGAAATGGAACAATTGACGAGCCATGCTTTGCGCACATTGGTTAAAGCCGGGAACAAAGAGGCGCTGGAACTTCTAGGATATCCAAGTGACCCCAGCATTGAGGTCAAGAACTTCAAGCTTGAACCAGCCAGCATTCAAATGGGAGAAACAGTTGAATTCTCATTTGACGTGGTGTCAACCGGGGAATCAGAGCAAAACTTGATGATCGACTATGCCCTGCATCTGGTGCGGCAAAAGGGGAAAACTTCTACGAAGGTGTTCAAGTTGAGCAAGCAGGCCCTAGCGTCAAACGAAAGCGTATCGCTGTCTAAAAAGCAGCGCTTCAAACCCATCACCACTCGTAGATATTACTCCGGTGAACATGCTATAGAAATCCAGATCAATGGGAAATCATTTGGTCGCAAAAGCTTTATGCTCGAGGTGGAGTAACAACATATGGAACTAAAACGCTGTGAGTGGGTCAGTGATGATCCACTATACATTGAGTATCATGACCACCAATGGGGTGTGCCGGAGCACGATGACCAAACACTGTTCGAGATGTTGATCCTGGAAGGTGCACAGGCCGGCCTGAGTTGGATCACGATCTTGAAGAAACGTGCCGCCTATGTGGAAGCCTTCGATGAATTCGACCCGCACATAGTCGCCAGGTATGACGAAGATAAGATACAGGCTCTCTTGCAGAATGCGGGCATCGTGCGCAATAAGCTAAAAATCCGCTCGGCAGTCAGCAATGCGCAGGCTTTCCTTGAGTTGCAGCAAGAGTTCGGCAGCTTTGACAAATACATTTGGGGTTTTGTGGGCGGCAAGCCCAAGGTCAACCAATGGCCGACTCTTGATGACATCCCTGCCAAAACGGAGGAAGCGGAAGCGATGAGCAAGGACCTCAAGAAGCGTGGTTTTAGCTTTGTAGGCCCCACGATTTGTTATGCCTTCATGCAAGCTACCGGGATGGTCAATGACCATACAACGGATTGTTTTCGATACGGAGAAGTGTAAAAAGGGAGAAAATGACTGTGATAGAATATGCGTCCTATTAGATATACATCTAATCATTTTGGACTTTTGAACAGGTAGCACTCCGTCAAACCGAACATGGCATTCCCACCGCTGTAGCCTAAAATGTCGAGTAAAGGAAAGGTACCTTCTTATTAAAATGTGAGAGCCAGGCACGCCATACCTGGCTCTCAATAAGGAGGAGAAGAAGAGAAATCGCCCTTTACTCATCTAAATAATACCAATACATAGAGGAGATTGCTTGACGATTAACCTACGATTACCCTACGCAGGCATGACAAATCACCGACAAATCAGTTAGCTTTTGATTAACAAGCAGTAATTTGATCCATTTCAAAGGAAGAAGCATGGACCTGGCAGTAAAAACACAAGACCTGTCGCGCATTTACAAAATACGCGGAGGAAAGAAAGAGGAGGCCAAAGAGTTAGTGGCGCTTGACCACGTCAGTGTGGAGATCAAGCGCGGAGAACTTTTTGGTCTGTTGGGACCGAATGGAGCAGGCAAGACCACATTGATCAAGATCCTGACCACCCTATTGTCCCCAACATCAGGGGTGGCTACCGTAGGTGGGATCGACGTTGCCAAGGAACCACACAATGTACGCCCGATCATCAACATGGTTTCGGGCGGCGAATCTTCGGGATACGGTTTGCTCACAGTGCGCGAAAACTTGTGGATGTTCGCCCAGTTCTACGGTATCCCTACAAAAGTAGCCAATGAGCGCATTAAGGAGCTATTAGGCATCGTGGGGCTTGGGGACCGCGACAATACAAAATCGTCGGACCTGTCCACCGGCCTACGTCAGAAAATGAATATTGTGCGCGGCTTCCTGACCGACCCAGAGGTACTCTTCCTGGATGAGCCTACGCTGGGTCTGGACGTAGGCGCATCACGCGACGTACGTCATTTCGTGCGTGGCTGGGTGGATGAGAACAAGGGCGACAAGACATTGCTGCTGACCACGCATTACATGGTGGAAGCGGACGAGTTGTGCGACCGGGTAGCCATCATCAACCAGGGACGCGTACTTGCCTGTGACACCCCCAGCCGCCTGAAGCGCAATCTACAACGTGACGCCATCTTCAAATTGGAAGTCAGCCCACTCAACGGCGCTGGCACAGGCAGTTTCGAGAAACTGGCCGGAGTGCGTCAGGTAACCCACCAGGCACAGGACGGACAATCCATTTTGGAATTCATCCTTGAAGAAGAAGATGTATTGGGACGCGTGGTGAACACCATGACCAACCAGGACATTCACATCTTCAACCTGGAAAAGCGCGAGGCTACGCTGGAAGACGTTTTCGTAGACCTGGTCGGAAAAAGCATGAAGGAGGTGGAAGGTGACTCTGACAGCTAAGGTTACCAAACACTCCGGATTGAGACTGTTCCTCATGACAGTCTTTGGGCGGGCCTACCCGCGTATGGTGGGTATGCTGCGCGAACGTTCCTGGATGCTGTGGGAGATCATCCTGCCCATACTAGGCGTTTCGGCCTACGTGTTCATCTACCGAGCCATCGGCGCGCCGGAAATCTATATTGGCTTTGTGGTGATGGGGGGTGCCATGACAGCTTTTTGGCTGAATGTACTGTGGTCGATGAGCAGCCAGCTTTACTGGGAAAAAGAGATGGGCAACCTATCGCTTTACATCATGGCACCCAACTCTATGATGGGCATTTTGCTGGGCATGGCCGTAGGCGGTTTGTTTTTCGCCGGGCAACGCGCCCTGGTGATCACCATTGTAGGAAGCTGGATATTTGGGGTGAGCTATGAAGTGGTCAGCTATTGGCAATTGTTCGCCGTATTCATGCTCACGATGGTTGCACTGTATGGCCTGGGCATGATGACCTCATCGCTTTTCTTGTTATTGAGCAGGGAAGCCTGGCACCTGGCGAACCTGGCACAGGAGCCGATCTACCTTGCCTCCGGCTTCTACTTCCCCGTCAAGAACCTGACCTTCTGGGTGGCTGCCGGAGCTTCTATTATTCCCCTGACAATGGGCATGGACGCCATGCGCCAGTTGGTCTTTCCTGATGGGTCCAGCCTGGGGTTCTTGAGCGTAGACATTGAAATAGCTATCCTGGTCGGGTTGTCTGTCCTCTTCGTGGTCGGAGCGAAGCTGATGCTGGACTATATGGAACGTCTGGCGATCCGCGAAGGGCGCCTGACCGAGAGCAAGAGATAAGCATGGATGCACAAATTACCATCCCACAAAGTCGGCAAGACAACACTTTCCAACGCCTGGTGCGCACCTTCAGGGTGTCTGCCTGGTTAGGCTGGCAGATCGAAGCCAATTGGGCTGACCCGCTGGTATTCGCCATTTATGCACTGATCAAACCATTAGCCAGCGCAGCTATCATTGTGGTGATGTATGGCATCATCACGCAGGGCGACTTCGGCCAGCCTATCTTTGCTTACATCTTTATCGGCAACGCCTTTTACATCTATGTAGGGCAAGTCATGTCGGGAGTATCCTGGGCGGTGATCGATGACCGGGAGCATTACCGTATGCTCAAGTACGTGTACATCGCCCCTATCCACATCCCCACTTACCTTTTGGGCCGCGGCGTAGCTAAGTTCGTTTTCGCCTCCATCTCTGTGTTCGTGACATTGTTGGCAGGTGTGCTGTTCCTCCAGATCCCGCTGGACTTACTCCAGGTTGATTGGCTGCTGTTCATCGTATCCCTGGCGATTGGCGTGAACATGCTTGCATTGATGGGATTGATGTTGGGCAGTATCGTTCTATTGTTGGTCAACCATTCCTTCGGCATGGGAGAGGCGGTGGCCGGGGCATTGTATTTATTCAGCGGTGCCATCTTCCCCCTGGAAGTGCTGCCTGAATGGATCCGCTGGGTGGGCTTCATTATGCCCGTGACCTACTGGCTGGAGTTAATCCGCCGAGCATTGTTACCGGACATAGCTGCAGGCTTCCCTACCCTTGCCAGCCTCAGCAATGGGCAACTATTAGGCATCATGTTGGGTCTAACAGTGTTCTTTGCAGTTGCAGCTTTCCTGACATTCAATTATTGTGACCGCGAAGCGCGCGAACGCGGCTATATTGACAGGACAACAAACTACTAAAATCACCTTATCCAGATTTCACAAAAAGAAAGCTTGCGAGTCATATGTAGTGATTGCAAGCTTTTTTGTGTAGGAGATGAATGTGAACGAGAAGATCACTGTTTGGATCGGAGAAACTGACCAAACACCTTTAGGCAAAGTCTGGGTAGCCATGACTTCTGAAGGCTTATGGGCCATAGAGTATGACGTGTCGCGCAACGAGTTCACAGAAAGAGTAACGCGGCGCGGCAATGTCAACATCCTGGATTACCGGCAGAACGTTGAAGAGGCCCTGCAACAGGTCAGCAACTACCTGAACGGAAAAAGCAAAGAGTTCGATCTACCGATAGACTGGCGGGGTATGACCGAGTTCCAGAGGAAGGTGCGCCAGGCTGTCATGGATATCCCGGCGGGCGAAATCGCTTCTTACAAAGAGATCGCGGTGCAATTAGGTAAACCAGAAGCCTCAAGGGCTGTGGGCCGTGTGAATGCCACCAACCCGATCCCACTCGTGATTCCCTGCCACCGGGTGCTGGCCTCCGATGGCAAGCTGACCGGTTATGGCGGCAAGGGCGGCGTGGATACCAAAGCGTGGTTGCTGGAATTAGAAGAGGCCACGCTTCTGAGTTAGCTTCTTCTATAAATTACTTTCCTAATCCAAAAAAGGTGGCCGATAAATAATCGGCCACCTTTTTTTATTCTTCTGCCACTAGGATAGAAATGTAACTCTTCTAATCAACTTTAGAGGGATTCCTCGATCTTTCGCTTCGCTCATTCACTCGGAATGACAAGTCGAGACAACTATTATCTGAAACTTAACTGTCTTGCTAATTGGGCTAAAGAGCTACGGTATACTTTGGCGGAGGAACGCTTTCCCGGAGGAATCCCTTGAATAAACGACATCGTCTGATCACAACCAGCGCCGTCTTGGCCTTCGCCATACTCGCATGTGGAGGCATTGACCTGCCAAGCATCGGAGGAAATGACGAGCCTGAATTCGCTCCAATTTTAGAAGGGCCAGCATCCGACGACCCTAATGAGCCTGTGTACATCACCGGCACGATCCCCTTTACGTCACCTTTCTTTTTGGATGGCAATGCTGAACCCTTCGTATTGCTCGAAGATCAGGCAGGATTTGTAGCCCGCGATCGCGAATATGTTTTCCCGTTGGAAGGCCAGGCTATCGGCCCAGTAGAACTAATCGATGAGAGCACACTTTCCTTCAGTCTGGCACTGCCGGCTGTGCCGCAGGGCACTTTGCTGGACGTTGACCAGGATGGCGAAGAAGACCGGGGCGTGATGATCTTCCAGGTAGCCTATTGGTCCAACACCTGGGGTGGGCCTTTCCTGGAAGAACGAGACGGGCGGGGCTGGTCAGGGGCATACACCACGGCCATCGTGGACGGTGAGCGTGATGGTGAGATCGAAGGTGGGCACCTTATGATCTGGGCACCTGACGACCAACAGATGTTCCCCTCTGGTTTCGGTGCTGACAATATGCTTTTCACCGAAGATGATCCCCTACAAGCTGTACCTGCAGGTTACAACATCGTAGACCTGAACCAGGACCCTTTCCTAGTGTACAAGGAAGCCCAACCACAATTCGAGTTGCTGGAAGGCTCAGGGGCGGTAAAAGATTACATTGACCTGAGTTACGAAGAGGCTTTTGACAGAATGTTCGAGCAAGTCTCTGTTGAGTATCCATTTACTGCCGAAAAGAACCTCGATTGGCAGGCCATCTATGATGAGTTCGCCCCACGTGTGGCGGACGCCAACAACGATAATGATTTCTACCGGGCGCTACGCGATTTCACCTATGCCATTCCGGATGCACACGTCTTCGTAAGTTTCAATCCCGACGTATTCTTCGAAGAACAGGGCGGCAGCTTTGGGCTGGTACTCAAGGAACTGAGTGACGGCAGGGTGATCGTGACACAAGTGCTGCCGGGAACCACCGGGTCACAAGAAGGTATCCTGGTCGGTGCTGAGATCATTGAATGGGATGGACAAGCTGTTTCACTGGCTTTGGATAACGTGGATCCTTACCTGGGCCCCTACTCCACCGAGCATGCCCGCAGGCAGGGGCAGGCTGTTTTCCTCACACGCTACCCACCAAATACGCAAATCCAAATTAGTTACCAGAATCCGGGCGAATCGGAAACCACCGCAAGCTTAACTGCTGACATTGAATACGACACGCTCTTTGAGTCGATTCCGTCCCTGACCCTGGACGAGTTAGCCTTGCCCGTCACCGGTGAAATACTGGACGAATCCGGTTTGGGGTATATCCAGGTCACGACATTTTCCGATGACTACAACCTGATGGCGCGAGTGTGGGACCGCTACATTCAAAACCTGATCGATAACGAGATCCCCGGTTTGATCATCGACCTGCGCATCAACGGGGGTGGCAGTTCTGGCCTGGCCGGTGACTTCCTGGGCTATTTCTTTGAAGAAGAGTTCGTGGCCTACCAGCGTGCTTATTACAATGACGACAGCGGTAAATTCGAATACACGCCCTTCCCCACGCGCGTGCAACCTGGCCCACTGTTTTATGACGGTGACATCGCTGTCTTGGTCGGACCTGATTGCGCCAGCGCCTGTGAAGGCTTTGCCTATTCGCTGGCCAGCACCGGAAGAGCCACCATTATTGGGCATTTCCCCAGCGGCGGCTTGTTTGGTGAAGTCGGCCAGGGACAGTACACTATGCCCGGTGATTACTCCATGCAATTCCCCACTGGCAGGCCGGAAGATGACAATGGCGATGTCGTGATCGAGGGTGTCGGTGTGGTTCCGGATATTGTTGTCCCTGTTACAGAAGACAGCGCCCTCGGCATCATGGATGCGGTTTTACAGGCAGCCATTGATGCACTAAGCAATTAGTGAAGGGAAAACCAAGCCCATGAAGATCTCGCTGGGAGCTGATGAACGCCTGCACGTCGTCGATGTGGTCATAGATCAACTCAAACAAGATGGTCACGAGGTGCAATACCACGGGCCGGAAAGCGGAGCTACACAGCCCTGGCCGGAGGTGGCACGCTTGGTAGCGCAAGATGTTGTTGAAGGCCGCTCGCAAGAAGGCATCCTCTTCTGCTGGACAGGGACAGGGGTGAGCATAGCAGCCAACAAAGTCCCTGGTATCCGGGCAGCCCTATGTGCAGATGGAGAAACGGCGCGCGGAGCGCGTTTGTGGAACAATGCCAACGTGCTGTGCATGTCGATGCGATTAAGCTCTGAAGTGGTCGCCAAAGAGATCCTCGAGAAATGGTTTGCAACAAGCTACAAGCCCAACAAAACAGACGATGCTTGTTTAATCCTGATCGATGAATTAGACCAACAACGCCAATAAGATACACATTAGCAAGGAATAACAATCATGCCCGAATGGAAAGTGCTCATCGCAGACAGCCTCGAAGAAAGCGGCGCCAATATCCTGGCGAAAGAAGCCCAGGTCGATAACCGCCCAACGATTTCCCCTGAAGAATTGCTGGCAGATATTGGCAATTACGACGCACTGGTAGTGCGAGGTCGTAGCAAAGTGACCAAAGAAGTTTTTGCAGGCGCCAAGAACCTGAAGGTGGTGGGCCGTGCAGGCGTGGGGGTCGATAATATTGATCTGGCCGCCGCGGCTTCCCAGGGCGTGACGGTGGTAAATGCACCCACGGCAACCACGACAGCAGTTGCTGAACTTGCTTTTGCCCTGATGCTCTCGTTGGCTCGCCCCGTGCCAGCCGCAGACGCCAGCATGAAACGCGGCCAGTGGGACAAAAAAGCCCTCAAGGGTATCGAGTTAGAGGGAAAAACTTTGGGGGTTATAGGGCTGGGTAACATTGGGGCCCAGGTGGCCCAACGCGCTGCGGCTTTCGGCATGCAAACCATAGCTTACGATCCGCTGATTCCAGCAGAAGAGATCGCTAAGCGCGGCGCTGAGCCTGTCGATTTGAACGATCTATATGGCAAGGCCGATTTTATAACCATGCATTTGCCGCTGACCCCGGAGACGAAAAACCTGCTGGATGGTGAAGCCTTTGCCCGCATGAAGCGCGGCGTATACCTGGTGTGTGCCGCGCGGGGCGGGGTGATCGACGAAACCGCCTTACTCTCCAGCCTGGAGTCCGGCCAGGTGGCCGGGGCTGCGCTGGATGTATTCTCGAAAGAGCCGCCAGGGTTGACCGCTTTGGTGGCCCATCCCAAAGTAGTGGCAACACCCCACATCGGCGCGCAAACTGCAGAGGCCCAGGTACGGGCTGCCGAACACATTGCTGAAGAAGTACTAAATGCGTTGCGAGGTGATGAATTACGCTGGAAAGTTGTATAATTGATTAGATAAACATCTAACCTTCCTGTCGATTCCTTCGACTGGAGAATTTCAGGGAGAACAAAAGTAATGAAAGAGAAGCTTGAAGAACTAAAAACCATCCTGGCAGAGGTCGACGACATCTCACGTGCTGTGGCGATCGCCAATTGGGACCTGGAAACCTACATGCCACCGGGCGGTGCAGAAGGTCGCGGCAACATTGTTGCCACGCTCTCGCGTATGGCGCAAGAAACCTTTACCAGCGAGAAGGTGGGGGGGCTGCTGGATGAGTTGATGCCCTTTGCGACTGAACTGGACAAAGACTCGGATGACGCTCGTATCATCACGGAAACCAAGCGCCAGTATGAAAAGCTGGTGAAAGTGCCGGCTGAGATGGTGGGCGAACGTGCCCAATTGCGCGCCGTAGGAAACCCGGCCTGGCGCGAATCCCGCGAGAAATCCGACTACTCGATCTTCAAGCCGCATCTCGAGAAAATGCTCGACTGGGTGCAACGTTATGCCGATCTCTTCAAGCCCTACGATCATATTTATGACCCCCTGCTGGATGACTACGAAGCCAACATGAAAACGGTGGAGGTCCAGGAAACTTTCGACACCATTCGACCCCAGCAGGTGGAACTGATCGAGGCAATAGCGGCAGCAGAGCAGGTGGACGACTCTTTCCTCCACCAAGCGTTTGAAGAAGATAAACAACGCCAGTTCGGTAAAGAAGTTGTTGGGGCTATCGGCTTCGACTTTGAGCGCGGGCGTGAAGACAAGGTCACACACCCCTTCGCCACGAACCTGGGTTATGGGGACCAGCGCATTACTGTGCGTATGGGAGACGATTTCTTCAACCCCTACCTATTTGGCGCACTGCACGAAGCTGGGCACGGCATGTACGAACAGGGCATTTCCAAAGATCTGGCACGCACCTCACTGTACACCGGCACTTCTCTGGGCATTCACGAATCGCAATCACGCATGTGGGAAAACTTGGTGGGCCGCTCGAAACCTTTCTGGGATCATTACTATCCCCGCCTGCAAGAACTGTTCCCCAGCCAATTGGGCAACGTGAGCGTTGATGACTTCTACAAAGGTATCAACATCGTCAAACCCTCCTTCATCCGTGTAGAGGCCGACGAAGCCACCTACAACCTGCACATCATGTTGCGCATGGAGATCGAGATTGCCCTACTCGAAGGCTCACTGTCCGTGGATGATCTGCCCGAATACTGGAATACAAAGTTCGAGGAGTATCTGGGTATCACACCAGATAACGACGCAGATGGCGTATTGCAGGATGTCCACTGGTCCTTTGGCTTGTATGGCTACTTCTCAACCTATGCCCTGGGCAACCTGATCTCTGTGCAGTTGTGGGAAAAGGTCAAGGAAGACATCCCCGACCTGGAAGCCAAAGTGGGTAACGCAGAATTCAAACCCCTGCTGACCTGGATGAATGAAAAGATCCACGTACATGGCAGCAAGTTCCCCCCGCAGGAATTGATGCAACGTGTGACCGGTTCTGGTATTGATGGCACAGCTTACATCAGCTATCTAAAAACAAAATACGGCGACATCTACAATCTTTAGTCGTTTCCCGTTCGACCATAAGCCCTCGAATGTTTTTCGAGGGCTTTTCTTTGTAATATTTCCAGCTACAAGTAGTAGAGGATATAATTACGGATTGGCCGGACAGAATCAAAATTCAGACGATGGCACTGATCCTTTTTGTGGATGACGAACCCTTGACGCTCACGCTTCTCAGCCAGGCTGCTGAGATATTGGGACACGATTCTGTTACCACTGAAAGTGGCCAGGAAGCTGTCATGATCGCGGAAGAGCAGTCGCCGGAGGTAATCCTACTGGATATGAATCTTAAAGGCACAGATGGCGTTCAAGTTACAAAAGCGCTGCGCGAAAATCCAAAGACCAGTGAGATCCCGATCCTGATCCTGTCCGCTGGCCCCGGCCTCCAAACTGCAGAACTGGCCGCCGCCTCTGGTGCCAATGCTTATCTACAAAAACCAATCCGTCTCCAGACGTTAATCGAGGTCATTCGTGAGTACACCGAACAATAACGAAAACAAACCACTGATCACCGTGATGCACGGCGATCAAACGGGGGAAGAACTATTGCAGGAAGCCTTGCGCGTTTTGGAGGCCGACGTTACCGGTGTGGAATGTGACTTCGAGCATTTCGACCTGAGCCTGGAAAACCGCCAGAAAACCAAGAACGAAGTGGTACGCCAGGCTGCCGAAGCCATGTGCGCCAGTGGCCTGGGCCTTAAAGCCGCCACCATCACACCCGAAAAACGCGGCGACGTAGGCAGCCCCAATGCTATCCTCCGTGAGGACATCGACGGTAAAGTGATCCTGCGTACAGGGCGGCGCATCCCCAACGTGAGGCCGGTAGGTGGTGTGTTTGCGCCTATCGCCATTGTACGTATGGCAGTTGAAGACGCTTATGGAGCCGATGAGTGGCGCAAGGAAACTGAAGACGGCGACGAGGTCGCTTACCGCAAGTCGCATATCACACGCTCGACCTGTCGCGCCGTGGCCGAGTTCACGTTCCAATATGCCGAACGCACTGGGGCACGCGTATTTGGGGGTCCCAAGTACACCGTCAGCCCGGTATACGAAGGCATGTTCAAAGAAGAATTGGACGCCGCCGCAGAACGCCGTCCAGGTGTGCCCTACCAACCCCTGCTAATCGATGCCACTTTTGCATTGCTGATGCAAACCTCGGGTGACCCGCTGGTGATCCCTGCTCTGAATCGCGATGGCGACTTGCTCTCAGATATGATCCTGCAAATGTTCGGCAGCATCGCCGGTTCGGAGAGCCTAGTGCTTGGCTTTGACAAAACTGCCACCAATGTAAAAGTGGTAATGGCAGAGGCGCCCCACGGCACAGCCCCCGCACTAGAGGGCAAGAACATCGCTAACCCCATGTCGATGATCCTGGCTAACGCGGCTTTGTTGAGTTACATCGAACAACCCAAAGCCGAACAGGCTTCGCGCGCCATCTACGAGTCTGTATTTGAAACTGTGCATGAAGGCAAAGCCACTCCTGACCTGGGCGGCAGCTTCAGCACCAGCGAGTTCACCGACGAGGTTATCCGGCGGGTCAAGGCCAAGATCGAAGTGTGGGCCACTTTAGGGTAGCTCTTTTCTCCACCTAATCAACAGCCGATCTGACTTGCGCCTGGTACATATTGTGCATAAATAGAGGGGATTACTAATGTATTCGCATACCAAAATCAAGAGCGACCAATTCGTGAAGCTTGGAAAGAAATTCACAGTCTTTTTACTACTGTTAATAATGTCCGCCTGCGCGGCCCCAAACGCCGTTGAGGTGGCAGTAGAGCCAAACGAGACTTCTGCAATAGAAATTGCAGAAGCAGAAGAAACCGCAATTCCATCTAGCACACCTATTCCCAACCCGGATCAACCAACACCAGTGATCAATACGGCGCGGCCGGAGAACACTCCCACCATAACCCCTACCGCGGTGCTGTTAGTGGATCCCAATATCGAAATCCCCACCGCTCACATACGCATCCACCGTCCGGGGCCGGGGTCCAAGGTCTCATCTGGATTTTTCCTGATCATCGATTTTATCCCTACGGGGGACAACAAAGTGCGCATCGAGCTTTTTGGCGAGGATGGGCGCAGCATCTCGGCCTTCAACCACCGCTATATCGCGCGCCTCAACCAGGAGCGCGTGGAGCTGGCTTTTGCGATTGATTACGAGATCCAGGCCTTTTCTGAACTGGGGCGCATCCAGGTGAGCCTGGACGATGAGTTTGGACGCCCTCAAGCACTTACCTCTGTAGATTTGATCTTGCTCTCGGCGGGGTCTTCCTCTATCAACCCACCCCAGGATGAACGCGAAAAGATCTACATTCAGCAGCCCTTCAAGGACACCATCGTACCTGGAGGCAGCCTGGCACTGACCGGCATTGTGCGCACGGATAACGCCAACCCGCTGGTAGTTGAATTAACCACGGAAGAAGGCAAGGTAGTGGGGACGGCGCTGGCAGGCGTTGCCGTGGAACCTGGACAGGCTTACGGCTTATTTGCCGGTGAAGTTGAATATGAGGTGGATGAACCCACCTGGGTGCGTATGACCATCCGGGAACTGGACCGCCGTATCCCAGGGGTGAGATATGTTTCCAGCCTATTGTTCGTTGTGGCCCCCTGAGCTATTTATCCATTGAATCTTCCCGGCCCTATGGTCGATTGACACATCTCGTTTATACTTAATGTCATGGAATTAGCGTCTGGCAGTCGACTCAAGGACCGCTACGAGATCATTGAAAGCCTGGGGAGAGGCGGCATGGGGGCCGTGTATCTGGCCCATGATGATGCGCTGGATACACAGGTGGCCATCAAGACCAACCTCAATCCCGGCCCACATAGCGAACGCCAGTTCCTGCGTGAGGCGCAACTACTGGCTAGCCTGCGCCACCCCAACCTGCCGCGCGTTACAGACTATTTCATTGAGGAAGACGTGCAATTGCTGGTGATGGATTTTGTACCCGGCGACAACCTCTCCCAACGCCTCAAATTGGATGGGGCTCAACCCGTGGAGGACGTGCTGGACTGGGCACAGCAGATAGGCAGCGCACTATCTTATCTTCACTCGCAAAACCCACCCATCATCCACCGCGATATCAAACCGGGCAATATCAAGATCATGCCCGATGGCATAGCGGTGCTGGTCGATTTTGGCATTGCCAAAGCCACCGAAGGCCAGCTAACCACTACCGGCGCACGCGGCTACACGCCCGGCTTCGCACCCCCTGAACAGCACGGCCAGGGCAAAACCGGACCTTATTCTGACCAGTATGCTTTCGCAGGCACCTTATATGCGCTGATAACCGACAAGGCCCCGCCGGACTCGGTGGAGCGCATGCTGGAACAGGCCGAACTGCAACCGACCCGCAAGATCAACCGCAAGATCCCCAGACACGTGGATACGGCATTGCAACGGGGCTTGGCCATTTATCCGGAAGAGCGGTATGCCAGTGTGGATGAATTCTTGGGTGCCTTGCTGGACAAGCGCTATAAAGCCCAGCCACCCACCCAGCCGATACCTGTGAATAACAATAGTGGTGGCGGCGGTTTTTTCCGCTTCTTATTTAGCTTGTTCATTTTTGTTATCCTCCTTGGAGGATTAGGAGCAGGGGGCTTTTATCTATGGAGTACAGGAACGCTAGATCAACTGGGTATCCTGCCCCCCATTGAACCTTCTGCCACTGTGGGAACACCCTCGGCATTCCTGACTGAAGAAGCCCTGATAGCGAGTTTCACGGAAACACCCACGATAACGCTGACCCCAACAACTACAGAAACACCGCAACCAACAGCCACACCTACGCCTGTACCCACCCCGATCGGCAGTGGTGGCGGCTTGATCGCCTTTGTCAGCGACCGCAATGGGAGTATTTTCCAAGTGTACACTATGCGCCCCGATGGCAGCGAGGTCACCCAACTGACCTTTGATGAAACCGAAAAAAGCTCGCCACAGTGGTCACCAGATGGTACACAGATCCTTTACGTCGGCGACAGCGGCAGCGACTTCGGCCTAGATATATGGGTGATGGATGCCGATGGCAGCAACCCCACCAACGTCACCCAAAACCGCGGCGATGATACCGATCCGGCCTGGTCGCCCGACGGCGAACGCATTGCCTTTGCCAGCACACGCCTGGGGCCGCGGCGGCTGTTATTCGTAATGGATGCCGATGGCTCCAGCCCGGAACGCATCACGCGCACCAATACAGAAGAATGGGGGCCATCCTTCTCCCCAGATGGCGCTTTCATGGTGTACTCCAGTTCGGCACGCAGCCGCCCACCCAACCTGGCGACACGCACAGGCGAAGGCATCAACCCCGGCCCTGTGGACCCCGGACTACGTGATCGCGAAGCACTTGATCCAGATTGGGCTCCGGAGGGGAACACAGTAGCCTTCACCCACATCGAGGATGATCGTAGCAGCATCTACCTGATCGAGATCGATAGCGGCGGGGACGTGACATTGATACTAACTGGTGGCCCAAGGGACGAACACCCCAGTTGGGCTGCGGACGGGCTATGGCTGACTTATACCTCGACTTTCAGTGACAACACTGAGATATGGATCATTGATAGCACAGGGGGGCAGGCCAGCAATCTGACCAACCACCCGGCAACGGACAAACAACCGGATTGGCAGCCTTAAAAAACAGTAATTAGTGATTAGGTAATAGGAATCAGGGGGATGGTTTACTAAAGAGTTTCAGTTCATATCATCGACTGCCTGCAAAGCCAAGAGCAACTCATCGATTTCAGATTTGGGTACGCCGATTTTATCTTGATGGCGGCGGATGATCTCCACGGCTATATCAGATGTGCCTGCTTCTGCGGCCATCTCTGCTCCCCAGGCCGGATGTTGGGCGGCAATCACATAGGGACGTCGCCAGCCTTCTGGCGGACTCTCACCCCAAATATCAACTTTCTGTGGAAATAAGGCGCGCCCCAAAACCACGACAACACGATCCCAGATAAAGAGACGATGTCGGGCTTTACCCACATCATGTAAAAGGGCAGCCACCAATAAGTCAGGATTAGTCTGTCCCTGTTCTTCAAGCTGGCTGAGGACATTCAGGGCATGAGCTTGCTCAGAGGCTTGCAGGCGCGCAAAAAGCGCCAGTTGGTCTGAGTTGAGGATATATTGAATATGTTTGAGGGCTTCGGGGCTGGGTCTGGCGGTCAGCGCATGCCAGAATTGGCGCACACGATACAGCCAGCGAGAAGGGTTCATCCCAAAAATAAACGCAAGAGCAGCAAGGCGGGAGTGAAAATCAGGAATTCAGTTATGTTCAGAAACACCAGCGCCAACAATATGTAAATACCAAAGGAACGAAGACGCAACAATAGATTCTGGCCATTCGGGGGCAGAAAATAATACAGGATCTTCTCGCCATCTAACGGAAAAATCGGGAGGAGATTGAATAGCATCAAAATAAGATTAATAAAAACAAACTCGATGATGAACTGGGACAAAGTAGGGAACAAAACACCTTGCTCAAGGGTTAATTGGAAAACACCAAACTGCACAGGAATAGCGACCATGATCGCCAGCAAGAGATTGGAGAAGGGGCCAGCTAAGGCAACCAGCATAGGCGCAGCAGGTGAGCGTCTTTCCAGATTATAAGTATTAACCTGCACCGGACGCGCCCAGCCAAAGCCGGCAAAAAGCAACAATAAGGTACCAATCGGGTCAAGATGTTTGAGGGGATTGAGCGTCAGGCGACCCTGGGAACGTGGCGTGTCGTCGTCAAAGACATCGGCGGTCCAGGCGTGCGCAAACTCATGCACAGTGAAAGCAATTACCAGGATTACGGCGCGGGAGATTAATGTGGCAAGATTTAGATTGAACATTTTATGCTCGGCGGGCATTATATCATGCGATGGTATAATGCCCGCCGCACTCCAAAATCACCAATTTTATTGAACTGATGCTACCTGAACTGCAATTAAATGACATAGTACGTCTGCGTAAACAGCACCCTTGTGGCAGCTATGACTGGAAAGTTGTGCGCCTTGGGGCGGATATTGGCCTGGTGTGTGAAGGCTGTGGTCGGCGTGTATTATTACCCCGCCGCAAGCTGGCCCGCCGAATGAAAAATGTCATTACCCCGACTGAAGATAATTCCCAGACAGGCACATGAGCACGCTCTACCTGGTAGCAACACCCATCGGCAACCTGGAGGACATCAGCGCCCGTGCCCTACGCGTATTGCGTGAAGTCAACCTAATCGCAGCAGAAGACACACGCCACTCCGGCAAGCTGCTCAAACATTTTGAGATACAGACCAAACTGACCAGCTATTACGACCACAACAAAAGCCAGAAATTAGAAAAGGTGCTGGCAGCCCTGGATAACGGCGATGTGGCGTTGATTTCGGATGCAGGCACACCCGGCCTGAATGACCCCGGCTACTTGTTGGTACGCGCCGCGCTGGAAGCCGGTCACAAAGTCAGCCCTATCCCAGGGCCCAGCGCGCCCATCGCGGCACTGGTCGCCTCAGGTTTGCCGACTGACAAATTCCTGTATATGGGCTATCTGCCGCGCAAAAGCCATGAACGCCAACAATTCATTAAAGCAGTTGCAGACCACAGCTATACCCTCATTTTTCTAGAATCGCCGCACCGTTTGCAGCCAGCCCTGGAAGACTTGCACAAGGTATTAGGCCCGCGTCAAGCCGCGGTGGCCAGTGAATTGACTAAAATGTATGAGGATATCCAGCGCGGCACATTGGATGAATTGAGCGCTTACTTTGAAAACGAGCCGGCACGTGGCGAATTCACTTTGGTAGTGTCGGGTGCCAGCCAGGAAAAAGGACGCTGGAGCAAAGCACAATTGCTGAATTGGCTGCAAGATGAACTGAACGACGATGCCAAGCCATCCAGCCTAGCACGCCAACTCGCCAAAGATTCTGGCTGGCCGCGTCGCGAAGTGTATGACTTAATCACCGAATTGCAAAAAGACCAAAAGGAAAGCTAAATGGACCTGAACGACCTTGCCCACATCAAAGCACTCGACGCCGAAGATATGATCGGTCACATTAATGACCTACCAGACCAATTGCAACGCGCCTGGGAATTGGGTCAGGAACTGGAGCTGCCTCAATGGGAAGGCATCCGGCAAGTTATTGTGGCGGGTATGGGCGGGTCAGCCATCGGAGCCGACCTGCTGGCATCTTATGCCCAGTCGCTTTCAAGCGTGCCCATTTTCGTACATCGCGATTACGAAGTCCCCATGTGGGGGCAGGGTGAGGAAACCCTGGTGATCTGCTCATCACATTCTGGTAATACAGAAGAGGTATTGTCTGCCTTTGAGATGGCGGTTGAACAGGGTTGTCGCGTGCTGACCGTTTCGACGGGTGGCAAGTTGTTAGAAGCTGCACAAGCCAATCAAGCAACTCCCTGGGTCTTCGACCATAAGGGCCAGCCACGTACTGCCGTAGGCTATTCCTTTGGGTTGCTGCTGGCGGCACTCACACGCCTCGGACTGCTCCCCGACCCTTCAGCCGAGGTGGCGGATGCCATCAAAGCCATGAAAGAACAACAAACAGCCTTTGTCCCTGAAGTGCCGGATACAGGAAACCCGACCAAACGCATGGCTGGCCAGTTCGTGGGGCGCTGGATCACGATCTACGGCGCGGGTATCCTGGGGCCGGTGGCGCGCCGCTGGAAAACGCAGATCAATGAGCTGTCCAAGACCCAGGCCAGTTTCGAGATCCTGCCGGAAGCCGACCACAACACGTTACAAGGCGTGGTCAACCCGGAGCCGCAGTTCGGTAAAAGCATGACCATCTTTTTGCGGGCAGCACACAACCACCCCCGCAACCAATTGCGCGATGAGTTCACGCGCATGGGCATCATGCTCGAAGGGCAGAACACGGACTTTGTGATGGCAACGGGCGAAACGCGCCTGGCCAATATGTGGACCAGCCTGCATTATGGCGACTACGCGTCCTTTTATTTAGCAATTGCCTACAACGTGGACCCCACACCGGTAGCCATGTTAGCAGAGTTAAAAGACAAAATGGCGTCAGCGTCCTAACTCCTAATGTGGGAAGCAAAGCTCCCCACATAACCAAATGAAGCAAACACTCTTCAAATTAGCCGGTCTGAGTATCTTTCTACTGGCTTGCAACATCAGCGCGACCTTCCGCGAAGAAAGCACACAAGTACCCCCTCCCCCCAAAGCTATCCAACCTGATACTGAACCGACCTCATCAGCAGATGTGGAAGCACTTGCTGACCAATCCAGCACCAAATGGGACCTATGGTCTGGGGGAGAAACGATGCTGCGTGGGGCTAATATCGCACAAGGTATGGTTACATTAGAAATCGACGGCCCAACCTTCAAAGGACCAGGGCCGGTGGGTCCCCCCCACACCCAAGCTGACTTTGACAGATTGGCCTCTCTGGGAGCTAACTACGTCAGCATCTCAGGGCCGGGCATCTTCAGTGTTGAGCCACCTTTTGAAGTACTCTCCGAGGTTGTGGCATATTATGATGATGTGCTGGCCATGATCGAATCTGCTGATATGTTCGCCACCATCGGCTTTCGTAGCGGGCCGGGACGCAGTGAATGGGGCCTATGCTGTGATGGCGAAGATTGGGCCCAGCCTTATTTGAACGATAGCATATGGGAAGACCTAGAGACACAGACGGCCTGGAGCGCAATGTGGGGTTTTATGGCTGAGCGTTATAAGGACAATCCAGTCGTGGTGGGTTATTTGCTGATGGTGGAGCCGAACTCGGCGGCCATCCATTTTGATGTCTATGAAGCCGGGGATTTCTTCCCAGAGTATGCTGGCACAAGCTACGATTGGAACAGTTTCTACCCCGAAATCGTGCAAGCTATCCGCTCAGTGGACAGACAAACGCCCATCCTAGTCGGTGGCATGAACTTCAGCAGTGTAGCCTGGCTGCCATACTTGGAGCCTGTGGATGCAGAGCGAATTGTATACGTGGTGGACCAGTATGCGCCCTTTGTATACACACACCAGGATGAGCAGGATGGCTTCACTTATCCGGGAAACTTTGACCTGGACTATGACGGCCAGGCAGATGACTTTGGCCCAGAATGGTTGGAAACCTTATTCAGTCCTATGGATGAATTTACTAAAACAACTGGCGCGCCCATCACAATTGATGAATACGGCGTGGTGCGTTGGACGCCGGACGGAGCAGCATTCCTGGATGACCAGATGGCTTTATTCGAAGAGGGCGGCATGAATTATGCCATCTGGGAGTGGGCCAGCAGTTGGGATGAGTACAATCAGGAGGTCAACGCCTTCAACTTCCGTTTTGGGCCTGACCCGACCAATACCCAAGACACACCCAACGATCTACAAGATATACTGATTAGCTACTGGTCGCGCAATACTCTGCGCCCATCCAACATCAACTAGACGGAATAAAAAAGACCTCGCCTGCTCAGCGGGGTCTTCCTAAATATGGCCCAACACAAATGTGTTGGCAAGCAGCCAGGGGAGCTTATGCGCTCTTTTTTGCAGCGGGTTTCTTCGCGGCAGGTTTTTTGGCGGTTGTGGTCTTGCGGCGTGTAGCACGCTTGGGGGCAGCTTCAGCAGCAGGTTCTGCTTCCACAACGGCTTCGCTGGCAAGCGGCTCTTCGGGAACGATGATGAGCATCACAATGTAGATGATCAAGAAACTGCCGACGCCAAAGATAGCGCCAAGCAAGAAGATCAAGCGAACGATGGTGATATCAATCCCAAGGTATTCACCTAAGCCCGCAGCCACGCCACCGATCATGCGGTCTTTGCGCGAGCGATATAAACGTTTTACTTCCGATGTAGACATTTTGGTAAACTCCTTAATTATTCATCTTCACACTATATTACGAAGAATAAGGCCAAGGGTTGCAAACAGCATCAGGGTATGGAAAAGTCAAAGATGATCTTTTCTCCAATGGGAGAGGCGATCAAACGCGTTTGCCCATCCGGCTTATGCAACATTAGATCCCATGTAGCATCATCTGGACGAGCCGCTCCGAATACGAGTCTATCTGGCCTGAGGTTACTAAAGGTCAAATTCGTTGCGTCAGTCAGGAAGCGTGGATCACTGCCATCCCAATTTATAGCCCAAAGCTCAAGGTTGTCGGGCTCCTCACCCAATAGAAATGCGATCACCCCGCCATTATCTGATAATCTCAGGTCGCCTATCATCCCGACCGGATCAATAAGCTCTTTCGAACCGCTTATCTCCATCCATACCCATAAATCACCATCATCAACATAGGCCACCCGTAATTTGGAAATTCTTATATCGGCCTCAGCAGTGACCGTTCCTGAAACCGCTAAAGCAATGGTCCCCTCGCCCTGGGCAAATGAAGCCGCAGTGGCTACGTGGTCGAAGGCCTCAGGGTCGACATCGGTGAATGAACAAGCAAACAGGAGGAAAGATAAGCCCAGGCTTATAAAGAGCATGAGGCCCTTGGGCATTACGCTCCCATCCACTCAATAATTGTAGCCTCCCCTTGCCCCACACCTACACAAAGCGTTGCCAGGCCATAATACGGTCTTGGTTCGTTCTCTGCCCGACGGCGCATTTCGTGAACGAGAGTGGTGAGGATGCGTGCCCCGGAACAACCCAAGGGATGACCCAAGGCGATAGCCCCACCATTGACATTGGTGATCTCCTGACTCAAGCCCAACTCTTGAATCACGGCCAGGGATTGCACGGCAAAGGCTTCGTTCAACTCCACCAGGCCAATATCTTCAATACTCAATCCGGCACGTTGCAGCGCTTTACGAGTGGCAGGCACCGGGCCCAGGCCCATCGTGCGTGGATTGACGCCTGCGGCAGCTGAAGAAACAATCCGTGCCTGAGGTTTCATACCCAGTTCTTCGGCTTTGGCATCGCTCATCAATAGAACTGCCGATGCACCGTCGTTAAGCCCGGAGGAATTACCTGCCGTAACGGTGCCATCTTTGCGGAAGGCAGGACCCAGTTTGCCTAGAGCTTCCATGCTGCTATCGCGGCGCGGGCGCTCATCCGTGTCCACCACAACAGGATCACCCTTGCGCTGTGGGATAGTCACAGGAACAAGCTCATCTGCAAAGCGCCCGGAGTCAATTGCATCAACCGCACGCTGGTGGCTCTGCAAAGCAAAGGCGTCCTGCTCCTCACGCGAAATGGGCTGGACATCGTAAACATTTTCTGCCGTTTCACCCATCGACTCGTTCTCATACATGTCTTTGAGTTTTTGATTGGGATAACGCCAGCCCAGTGTTGTGTCCCACATGGTCTGGTTGCCCCAGGCAAAACCACGCTCAGCCTTGGGCACAGAATATGGCGCACGTGACATACTCTCCACGCCAGAAGCGATGTACACATCCCCCTCCCCCACTTTGATAGCACGCGCCGCCTGGTTGACGGCATTGAGGCCCGATGCGCACAAGCGATTGAAGGTAACCGCGGCGACCTCCACCGGGAACCCTGCCAACAGAGTAGACATACGCGCCACATTGCGGTTATCTTCGCCCGCCTGGTTGGCACAGCCCATATAAACCTCTTCAACTAGCGCAGGGTCAAAACTGTTGCGCTCGATCAGAGCCTGCAACACCAGCGCCCCCATATCGTCGGGGCGCACAGATGCAAGTATGCCGCCAAGGGCACCAATGGGAGTTCGCACGGCATCAACAATGACAGCTTCGGGCATGAATCTCTCTCCTTCAAAAAGGCCAATTATTCGCTATTTCCAGATAGACCAATCAAAGCAAGTGCATTCTACCATTGAGGTAATCATGAGCATTGCAGGTATACTTGCCGGGTTTTCCAGGAGATATTCTAAATGCCATTTCCCTTATTAGGCGAGGCTGCCGCTTTACTAACCTCAGTGTTCTTTTCCATCGGGCCTACCTTCTTCACACTGGCGGGCCAGCGCGTTGGCTCCATCATCGTCAACCGCGGACGCTTGTTGATGGCGGTTGGCATGCTCCTGGTCGTCCATTGGGGCCTATTGGGAAGCCCTTTGCCTTTCGACGCAGGTGGCGATCGCTGGTTCTGGTTGGGACTTTCAGGCATCATCGGTCTGGTCATCGGTGACGCCTTCCTGTTCCAGGCCTTTGTCATGGTGGGTACTCGTCTGACCATGTTGATCTTTAGCCTTTCCCCCATTTTGAGTGCCATCCTGGCCTGGGTTTTTCTAGGAGAGACTCTAAGAGAGCTACAAATCCTTGCTATGCTGATAACACTGGCGGGGATTGCCTGGGTGGTCTTGCAGAGTGAAAATGGTGATGAGAGCAAAGAGAGTAAAAAGAATTACTGGATCGGTTTACTGTTTGCACTAGGTGGAGCCATCAGCCAGGCGCTGGGGTTGATCACTGCCAAGCAAGGTTTGGGTGGTGAATTCTCGGCATTATCCGCCCATCTCATGCGCATCTCCATTGCTGCGGTCGTTATGTGGGGCATAACTATTTTGCAGGGCAAGGCACGCAAAACCTTCCAAACTTTCAAACAGGAACCATTGGCCTTGCGGGAAACTTTCCTGGGCGCTATCTTCGGCCCGGTCATCGGCGTGTGGTTCTCCCTCGTCGCCATCCAATTCACTGACGTAGGCATTGCCAGCACATTAATGGCCCTGCCACCTGTGTTTTTGCTGCCCATTGGGTATTTCGTCTTCAAGGAAAAGATTACCTGGCAAGCTGCTGCAGGTACTATCGTAGCGCTGGCCGGGGTAGCTATTTTATTCCTGGTGTAAGCTGCTTCTAGACATATGTTGGGGGCATTTTTCTGTCTAGACAATATTGTGACTAACGTCACTATACAATCAGGACGTATGCCCCTTTCCATTTAGGCTGTCCGAAGGGAGGATAATAGATGCAACCAATGTTTGCATACTTTACCCAAATACTCATTTATCCCACAATAAGGAGTGAAAATGCCTGTAAAGGGATGGATAAAGGTTAACGAACTCTACTGCAAAGGCTGTGAGTTATGTGTAACCGCCTGCCCCAAAGATGTGATGGAATTGGATATGGATCGGCTCACCTCCAAGGGTTACCACCCGGTGAAGCTGATCGGGGAGGATTGCACAGGATGTGCGATTTGTGCCGTGGTGTGTCCTGATGCAGCCTTGACCATCTATCGCCAAAAAGTGCCCGCTGTGGCAGCGGCTTAGGAGCAAGATCATGGCAAAAGAACTACTTAAGGGGAATGTTGCCATCGCCGAAGCTGCAGTACGCGCCGGCGTGGAAGCTTATTTTGGCTACCCCATCACCCCCCAAACTGAATTACTGGAACACATGGCCAAACGCATGCCCGAGCTCGATCGCGTGTTCGTGCAAGCCGAAAGCGAAGTAGCGGCCATCAACATGGTCTATGGCGCAGCCTGTACCGGAGCACGCGTGATGACCACATCTTCCAGCCCGGGCGTGAGCCTGATGATGGAAGGCATTTCCTACATCGCCGGAACTGAGATTCCCATGGTGATGGTGGATGTGATGCGCGGCGGCCCCGGCCTGGGTAACATCGCCCCTTCACAGGGCGATTACAACCAGATGGTACGCGGCGGTGGGCATGGCGATTATTTCCCCATCGTGCTGGCGCCCGCCAGTGTGCAAGAAGCCATCGACCTGACCGTGTTGGCCTTTGAACTAGCCGAAAAATACCGCACCATCGCCGTGGTGCTGGCAGATGGCAGCATCGGGCAAATGATGGAACCTGCCGAGCTACCCGAAATGCAGGAAGTCGATCGCCAGACACCTGACTGGGCTACGAACGGGGCCAAAGGGCGAGAAAAGCGCCTGCTCTCGTCGATCTACCTGCAGCCTGAGGATGAAGAAAAAACTAACCTGCGCATGCTCAAACGCTGGATGGAGATCGAGGCCAATGAAGTACGCTTCAACGAATACTTCGTCGATGATGCAGAATTCTTGGTGATCGGTTTTGGTACTGCGGGACGCGTGGCCTATTCTGCCGTGCGGGCTGCTCGTGCCGAGGGTATCAAAGTTGGGCTATTGCGCCCCATCACCCTCAACCCTTTGCCCTCAGAGCGCATGGCTGACCTGGCAGAGAAAGCCAAGGCCTTCCTGGTTGTCGAGATGAATACGGGCCAGATGCTGGACGATGTTCGTTTAGCGGTCAGCGGCAAAGCACCCATCGAGTTCTACGGACGTCTGGGCGGTGTGGTTCCCTTCCCGGATGAGATCCTTGAGCAGATTCGTATAATGGCCCAGCAGCCACCCACAGACACCAACGGTCATGCACGCCAACGATGGTTCGAGCGCATGGCCGTTTTGGATTAAGGAAGGCAGCACAATGGAAAGTACGATTATTGAACCCGAGATTATTTACGAACGCCCGGAAGCGTTAGCAGATACGGTTACACATTACTGCCCCGGCTGCACCCACGGCACCGCCCATCGTCTGGTGGCCGAAGTGCTGGATGAAATGGGCTTGCAGGAAAAGACCGTGGGCGTGGCTTCTGTTGGCTGTTCCGTTTTTTCCTACAATTATTTTGAATGTGATTTTGTAGAAGCACCCCACGGGCGCGCGCCGGCCATGGCTACGGGCGTCAAACGCGTCTTGCCAGACCACACCGTCTTCACCTACCAGGGTGACGGCGATCTAGTGTCTATCGGTATGGGCGAGATCATGCACGCCGCAGCACGTGGCGAGAATTTCACCGTGGTCTTTGTGAACAATGCCATCTACGGTATGACGGGTGGGCAAATGGCCCCGACTTCACTGCCCGGCATGGTAACCACCTCCTCCCCTCTGGGTCGTGATGTGGAAACCACCGGTTTCCCCATCCGCATGTCGGAGATCATCGCCAACCTGGATGGTGCCAGCTACGTGGTGCGCCGTAGTTTGCATGATGCCGCCAATGTACGCAAGTCCAAGAAGGCGCTGCGACTGGCCTTTGAAGCACAAGAGCGCGGCCTGGGTTTCTCTATGGTCGAATTGCTTTCAAACTGTCCTACAAATTGGAGCATGACGGCCAAAGATTCCTTGACCTTTATCAAAGAGAAAATGATCCCGGTCTATCCCCTGGGTGATTTCAAAGTCATCCCCACACTGGCCGAACTGCGAGTGTAAGGAGAATATAAATGCAAACTGAAATCGTAATTTCAGGCTTTGGTGGCCAGGGTGTGCTGTTCGCCGGACAGGTGCTGTCCTATGCAGCCATGGACAGTGACAAACACGTCACATGGATACCCTCCTATGGCCCCGAAATGCGTGGGGGCACGGCCAACTGTACCGTGATCGTCTCCGAAGAAGAGATCGGTTCCCCGCTGGTAATGAACCCCAAGGCGGCAGTAGTCATGAACCTGCCTTCACTGGATAAATACGAACCGCTACTCGTGCCAGACGGCGTATTGATCGCCAATGCTTCTCTGATCGATAGGGAAATTAAACGCACAGATCTGGATGCTGTGATGATCCCGGCCAATGAGATCGCCGAGGAGATCGGCGAAAAACGACTGGTCAACATGATCATGCTGGGCGCGCTGCTTGCGAAACTGCCCGTACTGCCTGTCGAGGACGTCAAACTATCCCTGCAAAACCACCTACCGGAACGCCACCAACACACTTTGCCACTAAACTATGAAGCGCTGCACAAAGGCGCCGAATTCGCTTTGCAAGGGGAAACGGCTAAAGTCTGAGTTAGTTAAAGGCTTTACACACTAAAAGGACGGTGCATCTCCTCGACGCACCGTCCTTTTTCATTTTTTGAAAAACAGGCTGGCAAGCACAATTACCCCAAACACTGCAATCAGAACTCCTGCTATCCGATTGGTCCAGGCCAGCACCCGTGGATTAAAGCGCGCGCGCAGAGCTGCCAGGCTGCCAACGATCACCAGCCACCAGAGTAAGGAACCCACGAAGATCGCCCCTCCAAAAACAGCAGCCACCGCAAAGCTTTCCCCCGGCCTGATGATATTCAGACCCGCGAATACCGCAGCGAAGGAAAGAATCGTGGCCGGATTGGAGAAGGTCAGGAAAATGATTGAGGTGAAGGCCATTAGATAATTACTGGCTTTATCTGTGGACTGTGATTCAGCCTCAAATGGGCTACGCAAAATACTGATTCCGAGATAGATGAGAATTAGGCCACCCACGAGACGCAACCAAATTTGTTGGCCCATCAAAAAACTGGTCACCAGGGAAAGCCCCAGCGCGCCGATAAAGCCGTAAGAGCCATCGGCAACGGCCACACCCAAACCGGAGACCATCCCATAGCGCCAACCACGTGCCAGAGTGCGCTGCATGACCAGCAAGCCGATCGGCCCGACCACGGCGGCCAACGTGAAGCCGATCACAACCCCTTGAAAGAAAAATGAAATCTGCATAATCAGGTAATATTTGCTTAATCTAGGGACACTATACTAGTACTTTGTCAAAGCCATAATCTCTGTCTAGCATAATGCCATAGAAGAAGGTTTTTGCTCTTGTATTCTATGCCTGCCTTTGACAAAGTTTAATTGTTCCGTCCCGATTATTACAATTATCGAGTCGAATTAACGGAACAATATGTTCCAGTACGCCACTCAGGAGTGATCATGGCCAGCATTTACAGCATCACCTACCAACCCACCAACAAGAAATATGAGGAACGCGGCGACAAGTTCCTGCGCGTCTCCGTCTATGAAATCCAGCTGATCGAAAATCATGGTATTGAAGGTGATGCCAAAGCAGGGCACAATCCGAATCGCCAGTTGAATCTCCTCTCACAGGAATGGGTGCAAAGCCTGAGCGACGAGGGTTTCAAAACCTCTCCCGGCCAATTCGGGGAACAAATGACATTAACCGGCCTCGAGGTCACAGAATTACCCAGCGGCAGCCGCATTCAACTGGGGCCAGAAGCCGTCATCGAGATCACCAAGAACCGCACCGGCTGCGTACGCCTGGAGACCGTGCAGGACAAGAAATTGGAAGAGATAGGTGGACCAATCGGTGCCTTGGCAAAAGTGCTGGTTAGCGGCACCATCCGCGTGGGTGACGAGGTTAAACTTCTGCAAACGGCCTAGCAACCATCAACCAGGTTCCTACTAGTAACAAAGCCATACCAAGCAGGCGGGAGCTTTCAAAGGGGAGTATTGGAGCTTCCAGCCAGCCATTATGATCCAATATGGCGCTGAATATCAGTTGGGCCACAACCATAAGCGTCACTGTGCTACCTGCGCCTAAACGCGGGATGGAATAACTCACACTCGTTACAACAAGTACGCCCAACGTGCCAGCAGCCAGTGCATACCAGGGTACATTACGCCATTGGCCGAGGTTCCCGCTGCCCAAAAAGATAATTAGAACGATAGCCAATATGGCCCCACCAATATGAATGATGAAGGTGCTTTCCAATGGGCCGATCCGTTGACTCATAAGACTCGAAAGTGGCCCTTGCAGGCCGACCGCCAAACCAGCAGCCAATCCTGCCAAAACAGCAAACAATACGCCTTGCATGAATTCTCCTCAAATCTAGGAAATAAAGTGTATTGTACAGCCTAAACAAAAACAGGGACGTAGCGTGCTACGTCCCTGTTGAATAGTATCTATATTTCTTTCTATGGTTCACTCAAACTGAGGCCCGGCACCTGCACCAGCAGGCGGTAATAATCGCCATTCTCATCGGCCTCGCCCCCGATCCAGGCAGTGGAATTGACCACCTCCCAGGCTTTTTCCAGTGCAGTCCCCTCCATCCAGATACCACCAGCCGCATGAGCGAGTGAGATACCCAGGTCCTCTACAGACCAGGGAATAGCATCTTCGGGGGGCACTTCGAAATCCATTGCCAGACTGGTCACATAAGCCTCTTCCGGCACATAAGGCTTTCCAGCCATCCCGGCACCACTGGCAAGCTCTCCATACAAACGGTGGAAAGCTGCCGGCGCGCCTTCGGCGTATTCACAGACGCTTTTGTTCTCTTCGGATAAGCGCAGGCGCATGCACTGATTAGGCAGGTCCGTGACGTTGTAGTCAGCGTATTGATCTTTCCAGCCATAAAAACCGGCGTCTACCATCTTTTGTAGCAGCGCGGCCATTTCCTCCTCTCTTAGCTGAGCCTCCATGACCACACGCTGGCGGGCATCATTGATCTCTACCCAGATGAAACGCCCATCGCCATAGATGATGGCGTCGGGCAAGGCATTGATGGCCGTTTCATAAGGTACAAAACCGCAGCAGTTGCTTAGTTCCAGGACCACGTTTTCAGGATCATTGTTCCAGGCGATTTCAGGTTTTGGAGCAAACAGGCCACAGGCAAACAGTAAAAGGGCTAATAATGATAGATGTGATGCTTTCAATTTCAATTTTTTCCTCAGGCAGTCACGAACATGGTGCTGAGCGCTACCATGGCGAACATGAAGATCATCAAAAACATTGCGAATTCTAACAGTCGATTGGTCAACATGGTGAGCCTCCTATTGCTCGGTTTCTCTTTCTCCTTCTCTAAACGTTGGAAGGCCTGTTTTTGTTCCCGACTCAGGCAATGAAATTGCCTGAGTTTAAGAGAATGCTGCGCATTCTCTAGGCTAGATTGGTCAGAATCACGTAAGAATCGCCATATTCACGTTGACATTACCTTGTAGTCTCACTTATAATACTCCTCGCTTGCCCCGGCAGCATTGCTGGGGCTTCAATGTGTATATCCCCCATCTTCCCCACCTGTCCGGTGTAACCCTTCGGTGAACTGGCACGGGGCGGTGGTGAAGTGAAGCTTGGAGGCAGAAAATGAAATATGCCATCGTCGAAAGCGGCGGCAAACAATACAAAGCTGTCGAAGGCAGCACCATTGAGGTGGATCGCCTCAACATGGAAGCTGGCGACAAACATGACTTCGACAGTGTGCTGCTCGTCTCACATGACGGCAGCGTGGTGGTAGGGACACCGACTATCTCCGGGGCCAAAGTGGCTGCAACTGTGGTCAAAGAGTTCAAAGGCCCCAAAGTGATCATCTACAAGTATCACTCCAGCAAACGCTACCGGCTGAAAAAAGGTCACCGCCAGTGGTACACCCGCTTGCAGATCGAAGCCATCGAAGGTGTGAAGACCACACCCAAGAAAAAGGCAGAGAAAGCCGAAGAGCCCAAAGCGGAAGCCAAGCCCAAAGAAAAGGCCGCTCCGAAGGCAGAAAAACCTGTCGAAGAGAAAGTAGAAGCCCCAGCTGAAAGTGGTCCTTCTACCCGCAAAAAGGTTAGCAGCCTCGACTTGAACAAACGCTCGGTGGATGCAATGGAAGCTGCCGATGTCAACACTGTAAGCCAGTTGCTCAAACTGCTGGCCGAAGGTGACAAAGCCGTTTTGGACCTGGAGGGCATTGGCCCCAAAGGTTTGGGAGAGATCAAGACGGTTCTAAAGGACGCAGGTTACGATCTGCCCTAAACGAGGTTAGAAATGGCACATAAAAAAGGTGGCGGCTCAAGCCGCAACGGTCGTGATAGCAATTCACAACGCCTCGGCGTGAAAAAATTTGGCGGCGAGCACGTGCTTTCCGGCAATATCATCGTGCGCCAACACGGCACACGCATCAAACCCGGCCGGAACGTTGGTCTGGGCAAGGACTACACCATTTTCGCAACGATTGAAGGCGTAGTGGTATTTGACACCATCGCCAAAGGGCGCAAGCGTGTCAGCGTAATGCCTGTTGAAGAAGCATAAATTTATTCAAACCACGATAGAGTGCGGTGAATACCCCATCGCATCAAAGGATCGTACAATATGAAAGAAAAGATTCATCCTACTTATTTCCCAGAAGCCACAGTGACTTGTGCCTGTGGCAACACCTGGAAGACAGGCTCCACCCAGGAAGAGCTGCGCGTTGACATTTGCTCGAACTGCCACCCCTTCTACACCGGCGAACAGCGTATTGTTGACACCGAAGGCCAGGTAGACCGCTTCTACAAGCGCCTTGAAGCCCGCCAGCAGCACATCGCTGAGCAGGAAGAAAAACATGCTGCTCGCATTTCCCCGTTGCGCCCCATGGACGAATTGGGCCTCAACAAGCGTGCAGTAGACGCCTTCAAAAAGGCCGACATCGAGAACGCCGGACAGTTCCTGGAAAAACTGGCTGAAGGTGACGAAGCTGTGCTGGCCATTGACGGTGTTGGTCGCAAAGCCCTCTCCGATGCCAAGAAGTTCCTACGCCGTTTCGGCTATGAGCTTCCCGAAGATGCTATATCTGAAGAAGAGACGGAAGCAGAAGCTGCCTAACTTGACTATGTAAACCCAAAAACGCCCGGCTAAAGCCGGGCGTTTTTTTTGCCATCAAACTTTTAAGGCTGACCGGTTGAAATCACCCTCTCCATCAAGTACACTAACCACAATCCAACTCGAGATGAGGTCCCATGAATCATAAGACAGGCTCCGTCGAAGTCATCACCGGCTCCATGTTTTGCGGCAAAACGGATGAGCTGATCCGCCGTTTGCGCCGGGCCACCATTGCCAAACAAAATGTGCAGGTCTTCAAACCCCAGATTGACAACCGTTACGCTGAAACCAAGATCGCTTCGCATGCCGGGGGCCAGTATGAAGCGACCCCTGTGAAAGATTCCAAAGAACTTCGTTCAAAACTAAACGCGGACACCACGGTAGTGGCTATCGATGAAGCTCAGTTCTTTGACGACGGCATTGCCGGGCTGGCCAACGAACTGGCCGAAAAAGGCATTCGCGTCATCGTCGGGGGGCTGGACACAGATTTCCGGGCAGAGCCTTTTGGCCCTATGCCCCAGATCATCTCCCAGGCTGAACGCGTGAGCAAGCTGCATGCCATCTGCATGGTGTGTGGCGAAGATGCTTCCCGCACGCAACGACTGGTAGATGGCAAGCCGGCACGCTATGATGACCCCATCGTGATCGTGGGTGCTGATGAAATGTATGAAGCTCGCTGCCGTAAGTGCCACGCAGTGCCGCGAGATTAACCATTCGTGTCATTCGTGATAAAAATATAATCCTATGACCAAAGACATCGACTACAAACATTTCCTCGCAGAAATCCTTATTGACGAGGATACCCTTCAAAAGCGCATTGATGAACTGGGAGAAGAGATTAGCAAGGATTACCGTGGCGAGGACCTGCTATTGATCTGCATCCTGCGCGGTGGTGTCATGTTCCTCACTGACCTCATGCGCCGTATCAACATCCCTCATGCCATCGACTTTATGGCCGTCTCTTCATACGGTGTTGGCGTACGCGAATCCAGCGGATCGGTACGCATCACACTTGATCTCAGCACCAATATCAAAGACCGTCACGTACTGCTAGTTGAAGATATTGTAGATAGTGGGCACACCATCGCTTCGGTGCTAGAGATGCTGGAAACACGGCAACCCAAAAGCCTGCGAGTGTGTTCCCTGCTGGATAAAGCCAGCCGCCGCGAAGCCGTTGTGCCCCTGCACTACACAGGCTTTGAGATCGAGAATAAATTCGTGTTTGGCTACGGCCTGGACCTGGACGAGTTCTATCGCGGCCTGCCCTTCATTGGGGTGGTTGATACCGACAAGTACACTCCGCCTGATTAAAAATGGTAGAAGATGAAAACAAGCCGGAAAACAACGGGAGTAGCGATCCCTACGCGGGTCGCTGGATAGCCCGCGTCGGCGACCAGATCGTGGGACAGGGAAACACGCGCGAAGAGGCCCAGCAAGCAGCCAAAGCTGCCCGCCATAAAGACAAAGCAGAGATCAGTTTTTCATCCCTAAGCCAGGGGCTTAAATTAGGCCCGGTCTTCACAAAATTGCAGGCACTGTTCTCTGAAAAGGAAGAGGTCTACCTTATCGGGGGTGCTGTGCGTGATGCCCTGCTGGGCAAAGCCTCGCACGACCTGGACTTCACCGTTCCTAAAAACGCTCTTAAGATAGCACGCAAAACTGCCAACAAGCTTGAAGGGGCTTACTATCGCCTGGGGGATGAGCACGAGATCGGGCGCGTGGTACTTACAGAAGAAAATGGCAAACGTCAAATATTAGACTTCGCGGATGTGCGCGGCCCGGATCTGGAAAGCGACCTGAGGGGCCGGGACTTCACCATTAACGCTATCGCTCTCAACATTCACAAACCAGATGAATTGATCGACCCTCTGGGGGGATTAGTAGATCTACGCACCAAACGCCTGAAAGCATGTTCCCCGCACAGTTTTACAGATGACCCTGTGCGCATTCTTCGCGCAATTCGTTTTGCAATATTTTCTAAATATGCAATGGATGATGAGACAAAGCAGTGGATGCGAGCAGCTACAGATCAACTGCCAAAGGTCTCTGCCGAGAGAGTACGCGATGAATTGTTCCGCATTCTTGATGGCCCTCAACCCGCCACCGCCTTGCGCACTCTCGACATGCTAGGGGCTTTGCAGCACGTCTTACCTGAGTTGGAGAAGCTGAAAGAGGTAAAGCAATCGCCACCCCACATTTATGATGTGTGGGAACACTCATTGCAGACCGTACAGAAACTTGAAAAAGTACTGGCTGCCTTGGATGGCACCTACGAAGAAGACACAGTTAGAGACCTGACCATGGGCGAAGTGGTGCTGCGCCTGGGGCGCTATCGCCAGCCCATCACTGAATTGGTTGACCAGACCATCACTCCCGAACGTAGCTGGCGTCCCTCCCTTTACCTGGCAGCTCTGTATCATGATGTGGGCAAGCCTGATAAGCGCAGCCAAGATGAGGATGGTCGTATTCGCTTTATTAGCCACGAACTGCGCAGCGCCGATATCATCACGGAGCGCGCTCGGGCCTTGCAGTTGAGCAACGTCGAAGTCAAGCGCCTCAAAACCGTTGTCGAGAACCACATGCGGCCCTTCAACTTCGCCAGGACAGGCAAAATGCCCACTCGGCGATCCATCTACCGCTATTTCCGCGCTACTGGCGAAGCTGGTGTGGATGTGGCCTTGCTCTCGATTGCCGACATGCTGGCTATCTATGGCACGACGCTGCCGCATGACCTTCTAAAAGATTGGATCAATGTCGTACGTGAATTGCTGGAAGCCTGGTTTGAGCAGGCCGAAGAGAAAGTGCTCCCCCCTGCCCTTGTGGACGGCGATGACCTGATGCGTGTTTTTGAGCTTGAACCGGGACCGCAAATTGGGCAGTTGCTGGAAGCTATCCGTGAGGCGCAAGCTGCCGGGGAAGTGGAAGACAAAAAAGGCGCACTGGATTTAGCGCGCCAAATGATCGAAGAAAGTCAATAACAAACCGCTTTGCGTGCTTAGCGAACTTGGCGTGAGCCCTACTCCTCGAACTCCTTCAAATCCCCACTATCTGTCAATTCCTGCACCTTGAGGTCAGCCTCTTCTAACAATTCCGCGCAACACCGTGCCAAAGCCTGCCCACGCTCAAATAAGGCCAGTGCTTCTTCTAAGGCATGCTCATCAGTTTCCAAAGCAGCCACGATCTCTTGCAATTCGGCAAAGGCCTCTTCATAATTCAATTTCTCGATTGCTTTCTTCTCAGCCATAACAGTCCTTATTTATCAGTTACTTCAGCACCGAACTCACCATCAGAAACCTGCACACGCAGTTTGTCTCCCGCAGCCACATCATCCTGACTGCGCACCAGCTTCCCATCCGATTTGGAAACCACAGCAAAACCACGCGCTAACACCGCCTGAGGATTGAGAGCCAGCAACTGCTGCTCAAGCCCCGTAAGCCGGGCACGTTGCAATTCGGTGCGATGTGCCATGCTACTTTCCAAGCGCCGAACCAGTTCATCCACCCGCTGGCGGTCGGAGCGAATGCGGCTCTCTGGGGAGCGGCGTTCCAAACGACCCTGTAGAAGGTCGAAATCAGCACGGAAATCGCTGAGCCGTTCCACCATCACCTGCTCAAGGCCCACCTTATGTGAGAAGAGACCAGCGATAATTTCCTGCAAATCTGGCGTGGCTATCTCGGCCGCGGCTGTAGGAGTGGGGGCACGCAGGTCGGCCACAAAATCGGCGATAGTGAAATCCGTTTCGTGACCTACCCCACTGATTACCGGAGCAGCAGAATTCCGGATAGCGCGAACCAGTTTTTCATTGTTGAAGGCCCACAAGTCCTCGATGGAACCGCCCCCACGCCCGATGATAATTACATCCGTTTGCACCTCAGTATTCAATCGTAGCAAGGCATCCAGCAATTCGCCAGGAGAAGCATCTCCCTGCACGGCGGCGGGCGCTAATATCACTTCGGCCAGCGGGAAGCGACGGCGCAGGGTGTTGAGCATGTCGCGCAAGGCCGCCCCAGTTGGTGAGGTGATGATACCGATCCTGTGCGGCCATTTGGGGATGGGGCGTTTTAGTTCTTCATCAAACAAGCCTTCAGCTTCCAGACGTTCCTTTAATTCTATGAACTCCTGGTACAACGCTCCCCGCCCTGCCGGGCGGATCTGGTCCGCATAGAGCTGGTAACGTCCGCCAGCTTCGTACACACTCACGCTGCCATGTACCTCTACAGCATCCCCCTCTTCGGGCAGGGTGAACTGGCGCTGCACAGTGTTGCGCCACATCACACATTGCAAGGCAGCCTCTGCATCTTTGAGGGTGAAATACAGGTGCCCAGATTTGGGCTTGGAGAGATTGGAGACTTCGCCCTGCACCCACACATCCTGCAAGACCTCATCGCCTTCCAGCAATGTGCGTACGTGCCGGGTGATCTCGGCCACGGTCAGGGGAAGCTGTTGGGATTCAAAAAAGGTTAATTGCTCCATTGCACGCAAGCATAATCGTCGTGGGGGTGGCTGTCAACAGTTATGAGTTTATTCGTCAATCTGCTACAATATTCACAAAGATGAACCACCTCTGGTCACCCTGGCGCATGTCCTACATCGAGTCCGAAAAAAGTAAAGATGGTTGTGTATTTTGCGCAGCTATCAACCAGACAGATGGGCCGCATAACCTCATCGTCGCCCGCGGTGGCCACGCCTTTGTGATCCTCAACCGCTACCCCTACACCAGTGGGCACCTGATGGTGCTGCCCTTTGACCACGTCCCCACCCTCGAATTACTAAAAGCAGATACCCGCGCAGAAATGATGGAGCTACTCAACAAAGGCACCACCATTTTGCAGAGCATTTATAAGCCACAGGGCTTTAACCTGGGTGCCAACATTGGCGTAGCTGCGGGGGCCGGTATTGAAGAACACGTGCACCTGCACATCGTGCCGCGCTGGAACGGTGACACCAACTTCATAACTTCTGTTGGGGAAACACGCGTGATGCCAGAGGAGTTGGAACGCACTTATAAACGAGTAATGTCCGCCTGGACAGCATAGTCTAAAAGATCTACAGGCCACTATCTTGGGAGAGATTATGGACACTAATCACAAAAACGAAGCCGTCATCCTCAGCGCAGTGCGTACGCCCCAGGGCAAATTCCGCGGCGCGCTGAGTAGCATCCCTGCCACAGAATTAGGCGCGCTGGTTGTACGCGCAGCGGTTGAACGCGCCAAGCTGAAAGACCCTGAAGAGGTCAATGAAGTCCTCATGGGCAACGTCGTCTCGGCAGGCATCGGCCAGGCCCCTGCCCGCCAGGCTGCTATTTTCAGTGGCCTGCCCAGCAGCGTCGGCGCTACCACCATCAACAAGGTCTGCGGCTCCGGCCTCAAGACCGTTATGTTGGCGGCGCAGGCCATCAAAGCCGGTGACGGCGACCTCTACGTAGCTGGCGGCATGGAGAGCATGAGCCGCGCCCCTTACCTGCTGGATGGTCGCATGGGCGAACTGCGCTACGGGCACAATCAGCTTACCGACTCCCTGATGCAGGACGGCCTCTTTGACCCCTTCGAAAAATGGATCATGGGCGAAGCTGCGGAATTCATCAGTGAAGAATACGAGGTCACCCGCCAGGCCATGGACGATTGGGCCCTAAAGAGCCACCAGAAGGCCGCCGCAGCCACCGAAGATGGCAAGTTCAAAGAAGAGATCGTGCCGGTCGAAGTCAAAGGCCGCAAAGGCGCCGTTACCGTTGTGGACAAGGATGAACCTATCCGCGCGGACACTTCCATGGAAGCATTGGCCAAGCTCCCGCCGGTATTCAAAGAGGGTGGCAAGGTTACGGCGGGCAATGCCCCCAGCCTCAACGACGGCGCATCCGCAGCCGTGGTGGCCAGCCGCGCCAAGGCCGAAGAACTGGGCCAGCAACCCCTGGCGAGCGTCATTGGCTATACGCAAGTTGCTGTAGACCCCAAATATATATTCATCGCCCCCGCCCGCGCCATCCCTAAACTGTTGGATAAAGTGGGTTGGAAACTAGACGACGTGGACCTGATCGAACTAAACGAGGCCTATGCAGCTCAGGTGCTGGCTGACGGCTATGCCCTGCACGATGCGGGCTGGGATTGGGACAAGGTCAACGTACACGGCGGCGCCATCGCCCTGGGGCACCCGCTGGGAGCCAGCGGCACGCGTGTGCTCACCACCCTGATCTACGCCCTCAAGGACCGCGGTTTAAAACGCGGTATTGCTTCCCTGTGCCTGGGTGGCGCAGAAGCCGTGGCTATGGCGATTGAAATCGAAGACTAAGCAACACAATCGAGGAGATTCCTAAATGACGATTAAGAATATATTCATTGTTGGCGCGGGCACCATGGGCAACGGCATCGCTCAAACCGCCGCCGTATCCGGCTATGAAATCACCCTGATGGATGTGGACGCCAAAGCGCTGGAACGCGCTCAACAGACTATCGACAAATCCACAGCCAAACTGCTGGAAAAAGAGAAGATCAGCGAGGAGCAACGCCAGGCTGCACTGGACGTCAAAACGGTCACCGAATTGAAAGACGCCAAAAGTGCCGACCTGATCATTGAGGCCGCCACCGAAAACCCGGATCTCAAACTGAAGATCTTCCAGCAACTGGATGATGCCGCCAAACCCGGCGTGATCCTGGCCTCCAATACCTCTTCCATCAGCCTGACCAAGATCGCGGCCGTCACCAAACGCCCTGAGCTGGTGGTGGGCCTGCACTTCTTTAACCCCGTGCCGTTGATGAGCCTCCTGGAAGTGGTGCGCGGCTTGCAAACCTCCGATGAGACTGTGGCAGCTTCTGTGGAGTTGGGCGAGAAGCTAGGCAAAACGCCCGTAGTGGTCAACGACTCCCCAGGCTTCGTTTCCAACCGCATCCTCTGCCCCATGCTCAACGAGGCTATTTATGCGCTGGATGAAGGTGTGGCCGACAAAGAAGCCATCGACACCGTCATGAAGCTGGGCATGGGTCACCCCATGGGCCCGCTTTGGCTCTCTGACATGATTGGCCTGGACGTGATCCTCTTCGTGATGGAAGTATTGCACCGTGACCTGGGCGATGACAAATACCGCCCCGCCCCTCTGCTGCGCCGCATGGTGGATGCCGGTTACCTGGGCCGCAAAACGGGCAAAGGTTTTTACGATTACGATTGATCCAAACACTTATAGCTTAGTTTGAACACCAGGTCACCAGACGGGTAAATATTCCCAACAGGGTACCAAATACACAATGTCGTAACAATGTCGTGTCTACGACATTGTGTTGCGCGGTTGCTTTTTTATACTGTGGCAAATAACTGACATGAAAGGTGATTGCCATGAAACAACCGGATATCGGAAAAAAGGTCGCCGAATTGCGACAGCAAAAGAATATGACCCAGGAGGAGCTGGCAGAAGATTGCGAAGTGAGCACGCGCACGATCCAACGCATTGAGAATGGTGAAGTAGAACCGCGTGCCTTTACGCGCAACACCCTGAGCACTGTGCTGGAATTCGATTTCGGCCAGGATAATACCGAGAATGAAGGCTTCTGGCTGGCGGCGTTACACTTGAGCAACATCTTCCTCCTGGTTTTTATCCCCCTGGTGCTATGGGCCTGGAAGAAAAATCAGAGTTACGAGATCGATCGCCAGGGGCGACAAGTGCTCAACTTCCAGATCACGATGACCTTGTTGTTATTTGGGGCAATGTGTTTTGCGGTGGTCTTCCTCCCCGGATTGCTCTTTGTTGTGTCCGAACTTGACAGCGGGAGCATCATGGGAATTATAGGGTTGGGGTCGCTTACGGCATTGCCCTTTATCTTCGTCGCGATTTTTGGCTTTTATCAAGCCGTTGTCAATACCATGCGCGCCCTGTCCGATACGCGTGTCCATTACCCGTTGAGCATTCAATTCTTGAAGTGAGCATGTAATACTGCCATCTACAGCACAGGCCGACTTGGTAATGTTAATTGCAAGCAACTACTAAGAAGTCTCATAGATATCCCTATCATGGTGGAGTTTGCTCGTCAAACCTTTCGCTTGACTCTGCAAACTCCCTAAGTAGATGCGCAGCATCTACGTCAACCTCAACCACATCCCCGATAAAGATGTTTTCCAGCACCTCTTCCCCATCCTGTTCAGCGAACATGGGCAGAAAACGCTCGGACTGCATGTCCAGCTTGGCGTTGGGTAGGATGCCAGGGGGCGTGGCATAGCCCGCGTTACGGATGACCCAATCATCTAACATCTCACGCGTCACGCCAAAGACCTGCAAAACAGTATGCATGGCGCGCAGCAGCAGTTCCTCATAACGTTCCAGGTTTATGCTTTTGAGATCAGGCGGCTTGGGCAAACCCCAGGCATGCACACCGGGCTTACCGCGCGTATACAGGAATTTGACACTCTGCCCGGCAGAGAACTGTTTGCCCAGTGTCTCCAATTGCCTGGCTGCCGCAGCAGCAGGGGAAGGCTTCACGTATTCATCCAGTTCACGCGTCATGCGATGATAGACCAGCATGTCCTCAAAAGGGATACGGCCTGCTTTGAGGTCAACCACTGTGCGGCGGATGGCCTGAATAATTTCGGGGAGTTCCTCTTTTAGGTCATCAAATTTGTCTGCCTTAGCCATCACCTTCAAGATGGCGTATTGCAGATCGTGGATAAAGGGCGGCGTGTCGTGGCGGCGCACTTCAACATTGCGCACTTTAATTTTATTGCCATCATAAATCCCGAAGAAACGGTTGGGCACACCTGCTTTGACATTACGGCGTGAAGGCAAAAAAGCAATCCACTTGTAAATGGCGTCTATATGCACTCGTATCCTCGTGCGCTCGATAATGGCTTGTTTTAGTTCTTGCACCTGCTCTCTGGTGTTTACCCCCTTTTTCTGCACGTACAGACCGTCCACGTACATGTGGATCACGCGAAAACCGTGCTCCTCTGCCACTTCCTTGGCGCGCAGCAGCAATTCCCGGCTATAGGCTGTGACTGCCTCATGGGCCTCGATACGGCCCCAGCGGGCATTACGATAGCCCAGATAGCCAAAACACACGACCAACAACCATTTCAGGGAACCGGATTGGTCTTCCAGGCCGGCACGGCGCTCATCGTATTTGCCCATTTTTTTCAGAGCGTCTTTTATCAGCCAGCGTTTGTCCAACAAAGGCCGCACCGTTTCGGCCATCAAACCTGATACATCCTGATTTACGGGGACATCGGGCAGGCCGGGTACATAGATGGGATTTTCGCCCCTTACCCCCACAGTCTCCGATGACACGTTGTAGTGGTCCATGATGCTGGGATACATGGAAAAGAAATCGATCATGACGACGTCCTCATGTACACCCACCAGCGGCTGGTAGACCGTGCCGCCCCAATCCGTCTGGATAAGCTGGTCCAGGGATTTGAAACGCTCAACTTCCTGCTTGACGTGCGGCACCATGATGCCGTTGCGCAGCGCAACCGCCATCTGCATCGCTGTGATCCCGGAGCCCGTAGATTTGCGGCTGACCAGTTGCACTGGCAGGCCCGTCACACGTGCCTGCTCAAAAGTGCCGCGCATACGGTAATCGCTGTACAGCATAGCATTGCGGGGGTCAACGTGGATGCGCCCAAACAGCAAGGTCTGCGCGCCGCGATACACGATCTGCCCATAGGTGAAATAGCTGAAAGCGTCGCGCTGGTCAGGCGTGAAGCGCGGGTCGCGGTTGGGGTTGAAATCAAGGCCGTGTTCTTCTGCAAGTTCAAACAGATAAGGAAACAACCAATCGTCCCCCCAGGCCGCAAAGATCAGGTCGGGGTCATGTTTAGTAAGCAAACTGTCGAGGCGCTGCACTGCGGCGGCCCCATCTTCCAGCGAGATGTACCAGGTCTTCTTGCCCACACCCACACTCAGGTATTTTGGTGTGCCGTGGTTAGGGTCAACGTCCGGCCTGATGCGCATCACGCGCAATTTGGGCAGGTCCATCTCCACCTCCCAGCGCGAGTGCAGCGGCTCGATATGCTGTATGCGCCCCTCATCGTCCACCTGCAAGCTGCAACGCCCCAGCGCAAAGACATCGTAATGGGCACTGTAACGCAGCATCAGAGGCAGGTCGGCATCGTAATAGGTCAGGTCGGGGAAACGTTTTTTGGCACGGTAGAAGACGCGTTGCTGCTCGGCAGGATTGGTGACCTCCACCTCAAGCACATCCAGCGGCCCAGTAAAGAGGTCGCGCCTTTGGGTACGTCTCAATAACAGTTGCGCATTGTCGGCGCGCAGATATTTCCACAGCTCGCGCAGTTCCTCGGTGGGGCCATGCACGTAAAAACGGATGGGAAAATCCTGCTTAAAACGGTAGCGTTCTCCGTCTTCTCCAATGAGCCACACCACCAGGCCATCTTCGGCATGCGCGTACACGTCCAACAGCCAGCCGCGTAGCTCAGGCATCGTCCGCTTCCAGGGCAGCCAGGCGTTTTTCCAGTTTGGCGATACGCCGCAACAACAACTCCACGCGCTGGTCCTGACGGCGGTCATATTTGCGTTCTTCCAGTGCAAATGTGGTCAGGATGGGCACGCTGGGGAAAGGATGCTGCACGTAGGGCAGAACGTACAAATGCTGGCGGGCCGTGACCACCAGTTCATCGAACAATTGCTGATCCTCCTGGCGCAGGGAGCGCCGGAAACCGGACAGGCGCTGGATCTCCTCTTCAAAGATGGGCGTAGGTGGTTTTTGGGTACGGCCCATCAGAGCATGCGCTCCTGCACATGGGCAGTGTGCAATTCAGCTTCAGGCTCTGCGTCCAGGGCGATGATCTCATCTGCCATGTTCATTAGTACGTTGAGTAGATGCGGCCGGGTGGCATGGGGATGAGCGCTGACCAGCAAAGGCCCCGCCCCTCGCAAGCGTTGTAGTTGCTGCGTGGTTTGGGCCATCAGGCGGTTTACCTCATCATCGTTAACGCTTTCATCCGCGTAGGTCGAAAGCAGGTCAAAGATGAGGCGCGGGAAGGGAGTGTTGGCGTCCGTCTCGCGCAGCAAACGCAGCATCTCATAGCAGGTGAAAGCGCGCCCCACCTTGATCTGGTTGAGCAATGCCTGGTAAGCCGCCGGGTACTGCTCACTGATAGCGTAGGCCAGCTTTGTGGGGTCAAAGCGGTTGCCCCCCACCAGGCAATCGACGGGCGTTTTGCCTGCCGTCCATACCAGCGCAGAGCGCATGATGGCCTGGGTACGCTTGGGGGTGCCTGTCAGCAGAGTGAGTTTAGGGGTGTAAAGTGGGATGATGTTTTCCATACCCCCACGATAAGGTCAGCATTATCAAAAATCAATCGCCCTGCGGGTTAAATATAGGCAATTGCCTTTAACCCTTTGGGTTAATTTTCCCCTATTCAGGCTGGCAAATGGATATTTTTGCCCACCCACTCGCCAAAATCCACATGCAGCAGCTTCTGGCGCATCTCGCGGGTCGACTCGCAATCCAGATGCTGCACCGCATTGCGCAGGTGCGCTTTAACGGTGTTATGTTCAATGGTGAGAATCTCGGCAATCTCCCCCCGGCTTTTATCAATGGAGAAGAGGGCCACTACCTCGCGCTCCCGGCGGGTGAGTTGAGCCCAACGTTCGATCATGGATTCAGCGTCAATGCGCTGCTGGATGGCATTGGCAATGAGTTCATCGAGTACATCTTCCAAAGCACGGTTTTCCTGCGCAGCCCAATTCTGCAGGATGGGTGCATGTTCACTGCGCAACCTGATCTGCACCCCCAGCTCACGCTGGACGGCGTTGGATAAATTGCTGAAGATGTAATCGAACCCGGAGGTCATAGCACTTCTATCATATAGCACAATTGTTCTAAATGTCAAGTGACGGTTTCATTGCGGCTTTATGTTGGTCGCCTGCTTTATAATCACAACATGACTGACCTCTCCCACACCAGCTTTACCACAACCACCCGCGGCCTCGACCGCAACTCGCCACCCATGCGCCTCTTCGAGAAGGCCAAGACCTACGGGATTTGGAACCCCAGCGACATAGACTTTTCCCAGGACAAACAAGATTGGGCCAAAATGACCAAGGAAGAGCAAGACCTCATCCTGCGCCTGACGGCCCTCTTCCAGGCCGGGGAAGAAGCTGTCACTCTGGACCTGTTGCCGCTCATTCAGGTCATCGCCGAGGAAGGCCGCCTGGAAGAAGAGATCTTCCTGACCAGCTTCCTGTGGGAAGAGGCCAAACACACCGACTTCTTCAGCCGTTTCCTGGAAAAGGTTTGCCAGCACACGGGCGACCTGAGCCACTACCATACCGAAAATTACAACACCGTTTTCTACCAGGAACTGCCCAAAGCGCTCAAGCGCCTGCGCACGGACAGTTCCCCCGAAGCGCAGATACAAGCTTCCGTGACCTACAACATGGTGGTGGAAGGCATGTTGGCCGAAACCGGCTATCACGGCTACTTCAGCATATTGGAAGATAACAACTTGATGCCCGGCGTGCAAAATGGCATAGCCCTGCTCAAACAGGACGAGTCTCGCCACATCGCCTACGGCATCTTTCTGCTATCGCGCCTCATCGCCGAGAACCCGGACCTGTGGGACAGCCTGGAAAGCCACATGAACGGTTTGCTCTACCCGGCCATTGGCGTGATCGGGGATGCTTTTGCTGCTTATGAGGTCGTGCCCTTTGGCCTCAAAGAAGAAGTCTTTGTAGACTACGCCATGGACCAGTTCCAGAAACGTTTCCAGCGCCTGGAAAAGGCGCGCGGCGCCAGCCTGGACGAGATCTACCGCGTCACCCAGCGGATCATAGAGAGCAATGACGGATAAACACACAGAGGTCTACGACTTCGTCATCGTCGGCTCCGGTTTTGGGGGCAGCGTCTCGGCCATGCGCCTGACTGAAAAGGGCTACAAGGTGCTGGTGCTGGAGAAGGGCAAACGCTTCCGCGACGAAGACTTCCCCACTACCAATCTCAAGTTCTGGAAATATATTTGGAATCCCCTAATTCGCAGCTTCGGCATCTTACAGATCAGCATCCTGGACGGTATGCTCATACTTCATGGGACGGGTGTGGGAGGAGGTAGCCTGGGCTACGCCAATGTGCTGATGGAGCCGGACGATGCCATGTTCGACGCTCCTGGCTGGAAAGACCTGGCCGATTGGAAGAGCATACTGCGGCCGCATTACGATGCGGCCAAACGCATGCTGGGCGTGGCGCGCAACCCAAAACTGTGGCACGCCGATGAAGTGCTCAAAGAAGTGGCAGCGGAGTTCGGACAAGGAGAGAGCTTTGAAGCCACCCAGGTGGGCGTGTTCTTTGGACAGAATGGCAGCGAAGGTCAGCAGGTACCGGACCCATTCTTTGGTGGGGAGGGCCCTGAGCGCACCACCTGTACACATTGCGGGGGCTGCATGGTGGGCTGCCGCTACAATGCTAAGAACACCCTCGTTAAGAATTATCTTTACCTGGCGGAGAAATGGGGCACACAGGTTGAGGCGGAGGTCGAAGTGCATGACATTAAGCCTCTTGAGGAGCAAGCCGATGGGGCGCGGTACAAAGTTGAGTATCGCAGTTCCACAGCGATAGCTTTCAAATCCCCTAAAAGTGTACGTGCTCGCAATGTGATCCTCTCCGCTGGGGTGATGGGCACGCTCAAGCTGCTGTTCCACTGTCGTGATGTTACGGGGTCGCTGCCCCACCTCTCCCCCAGACTGGGCGAAGGAGTGCGTACCAACAGCGAAGAGTTATTAGGCGGCACAGCCCGCAAGGGCGACATCGATTATTCGCAGGGCATTGCCATCACGTCCGCATTTCGGGCCGACGCAGTTACCACGGTGGAACCCGTGCGCTACCCCTCCGGTTCCTCGCTGATGCGCCTGCTGTCTGCCCCACTGATCGATGGCGGCAGAAGCCGTATTGCGCGGTTATTCAAGGCCCTGGCTGTCATCCTGCGACGCCCTGTGGATTTCCTGCGCTCGCAGGTGCTGCCCGGCTGGGCCAACCGCACTACCATCTTATTGGTGATGCAAACCGTGGACAGCCAGATGAAGGTACGGCATGGACGCGGCTTGTGGACGCTGTTCCGGCGCGGCTTGGTGACCGAACAGGATCAAAGCTCAGCCCCGCCAGCGCAACTTGAAGTCGGCCATGCCGTGACGCGCTCTTTTGCAGATAAGACCAACAGTATACCGGCAGGCTCGGTCAGCGAGGGGCTGCTCAACATGCCCGCTACGGCTCACATCATGGGCGGCTGCTCAATGGGCCGCAGTGCAGAAGATGGGGTGATAGATTTGAATTGCGAAGTGTTCAATTACCCGGGACTGTACGTGGTCGATGGCTCGATCATGCCAGCCAACCCGGGCATCAACCCCAGCCTGACCATCACGGCCCTGGCCGAATATGCCATGAGCCGTATGCCTACCAAAGAAGGGGCAGAAGTTCGTCAACCCATGCACACAACACATAAAAAATAGATATTATGGCAACGGATTACGAAAGTCTCAAAAGCTATATGTTAGCCAAACCAGGCACGTCATGCGGCTACCCCTTTGGAGAGGGCGCGCTGGTCTTTAAGGTGCTGGATAAGATGTTTGGGCTGATCGGGGAGGAAGACCCGCTCAATATGAACCTCAAATGTGACCCGGAGGATAGCCTAGCTTTGCGCGATCAGTATGAGTCGATCATCCCCGGCTATCACATGAATAAAAAGCACTGGAATACCTTGTATCTGGATGGGAGCATACCGGAGAAATTGGTCTACGAACTGATCGATCATTCTTATGATCTGGTGGTGAAAAGTTTGAAAAAAGCGGATAGGGAAAAGCTGAAGATTAGCTAGGGACTGTGTTCACAATAAGAATGGCAAAGCTCGAAGATGCGGAGGGGATATTAAGTATCTATGCGCCTATCGTAGAGAAAACGCCCATCTCCTTCGAGCTTGAGCCACCCTCGCTCAATGAAATGCGACGGCGGATAACAAACACCATCAAGGAACGACCGTGGTTAGTATGTGAAGCTGATGGGGAAATCCTGGGCTATGCATATGCCAGCACGTACCGTTCACGGGGGGCCTATGCCTGGGCCGTAGAGACCTCGGCATATGTGGATGAACAACACCAACGCAAAAGCATCGCCAGAGGACTGTACACTATCCTGCTGAAGATCTTGGAGTTGCAAGGCTATCATACAGCCTTCGCGGGCATCGCCCTACCCAATGAGGCCAGTGTGAAGTTCCATGAGGCCATGGGCTATGAGGCCATCGGGGTATTCCGGCAGGCGGGTTTTAAATTTGGCAAGTGGCATGATGTAGGCTGGTGGCAGCGTCATATTGGGAACGACCAGAGTATGCCGGTTGGCCTGCCCAAACCAGTGAATAAATTATTTGGCGGAGTTGAGTGGGAAGAGGCTTTGCAGGGAGGAAAGAGATAGAAGGACTGGGAGCGTAATGAGAAGACCACAAACAATTATTGTTACAGTTGTTTTCTACTTAATTGCATGTTCATCTGCCTCTGTAAAGAACATAGCAACGGCGCAACCATCCCATCCACCAACACGATCCAGCACCACAACAAATATGACTATCCCTGCAACGAGAACCACTTCTCCAGAAATTGCAATCCAATCTTATGGATTTCCGACCCCGCTCCCGCTTTTAACAGATGATGAAGTACAGAGATTGTTACTTGACCTTATGGAAAACAACGGAGGCTGCAAACTACCCTGCTGGTGGGGAATCACTCCCGGAAAATCAAATTGGGAAGAAACTAGGGCTTTTTTTGAGAAGTTTTCAATGCTGATTTATGAAGAAAAAGATGTAAAAGTGATCAGGAATGATAGTGAAGTTGAATTGGATTATCATGGAATTGAGTACAAACTCTCTTCATCCTATGAGAACTCATACATAATCATTTGGACTCAAAATGATATAGTTGACAGTATCTCTGTAAATAAGATAGAGGGCTCGACAGGTTTTTTTGTACTGAGCGATGTTGTAAAACACTTTGGGAATCCAGACCGAATATGGATAAATGCCAGAGAGACATCCAAAGAGAAGTGGATGGTTGCTTATGACTTTGTTTACGACAAGCAGAAATTCGTTATAAGATATTTTTCCTTTGATGGGCAAGAAGAAGATGGAATGATCACAGCTTGTTTTCAAGAAGCGTCAGGATTAGAACTATTTTCGGAAAACGAAATTCTATCCAGAGATACGATTTATCAACAACAACTAATCAAAATAATAGAACTTGATCTCGCAGAGTTCTCAGAAAGTCGTTTGCAAGAGTTTATCTCAAGTGTAGAAAACAGTGACGAGGAATTTTGTATACAAACATTGTTGCGATTTTGGGAGTAGCAAAGCTCAAAATGGAAGCGTAGATCTTTCCAGGAAAGTTTGACGGTTTGCCTCCTCTTTGCAAAACAGTCAAATTACAGTTGTCTGACAAGTACTAGTACCCCCCCCCAACACCTACATCAAATGCCAGGGACTAATTTAAGTACTGCGCAGCCACCCAAATCACAAAGGTATTCACAAACCAGTGGATGAGGAAAGCGTACAGGAAAGAACGCGAGCGCCAGGCCACCAGTCCAAAAACAAAACCCCCAAAGATGGTGGAAAGGGTCTCGACGTCGGGTTTGCCGAGGTGCGCCAGGGCGAAGGGCACGGCGTGCAGCCAGAGAGCGTTGTCCTTAAAAACCCGAGCGTAACCAAAGAGGATAAAGCCCCGAAAAAAGAACTCCCAACCGAACAGGTCCAGGAAGGTGAGCAGGGGCGCAGCAGCGTTCCACTGGCGACCATAGTACCATTGCATAGGCTCATTGGAGGCAACCGTGAACCACAATATGGGGGCAGCGATAGCCACGCCGATAAGCGTGAGGGCCACTCCCGCTTTCCAATCCCCGAAGGTAAAACCATATTCACGGGGATGTTGGCGGAAAGCGAAGACGATGGCACCCAGCGGGATAAGCAGGTAAAGACCAAGGCGGTCGATCTCGATGACCGGGGTGATGGGATAGTAATAATCGATGATGATGAGCAGGGTACTCAAGATCGTGATCGATACGACATCACGGTCAAACTGGAGATCTAACTTGAAAAGGCTGCGAATAAATTCCATCAGTAGCTGAACCCGGCGAGATTGCCATCAGGCCCAAAGAGTATCGCCAATTTATCTGCATCGCGCCACAATTCAGCACCCCAATTGCCCCACAATAAGATCAAGAGAAACACAGCGAAGGTTGTGGCTAGCAGATAAGGTCGTGAGCGCATCTTTTTTAGAATCTCTTTGAGCTGCAGCCAGGCGTGGGCAGCAAACACAGCGATGATGGGCACAAGCGTTAGATGAAAACGTTCTTCCGACATGATAAACACGTGAGGCAGCAAGTAGCTGACGGCCAGTAAGAGCAATAGCATGCGTTCCTTGCTCCAGGTTTGAAAGGGCAAGCCTAGAGCAGCCAGGCTGGCGATAAACATAAAGGGCAGCACAAAGATACCAAAGATAAACAGCAATGCGCCCGCGGGCACATAACCAAAAAAGTTACTGGCGTAAAAATAGGTGATGGCACGGCGTTCCATGGCGAAGAAATGGCCCAATTTCTGAACCGAACGCTCAAGCAACAAAGCAGGTTCATCACGGATGAAATCCAGGGCAGCCTGAGTACCCAAACGGTCGCGCTCGGCATCGTCGAGGATGGTGAGCAAGTCGAGCGAAATACCAAATTGGAAGGAGCCGTTGCCTTCGGGGTGGTAGCCGAGGTAGAGGTTGTAGCCCATGGAGGACTCGATGGTGCTCAACTCGCCGTGAAGCAAGCTGTTACGCGTCACCCAGGGTGCAACCATGAGGATAACAATCGCGGGCAAAATCAGCGCACCCCGGCGGTGTTTGGCCCAGAACCAGACCCACAGCATAGCAAAGGGCAGCATAGCTAAGACCACTGACCGCGTGAGGGCGGCAAGGCCGAGGGTCAATCCAGCCAAAAGATAGTGTCGCCAATCGCCACTTGCACCAGCCTTGAGCAAGGCGACCACAAAAGCCAGGACGAGCACAAAGAACAAGTTCTCGGTAGCCAGCGCAATAGGGAATAATACCAGCAGGGGATAAACAGCCAACGCTACGGACGCATACCTGGCAATGCGTTCATCCTCAGGGAAAGCGCGGCGGGCAAGGGCATAGGTCAGCGGGGCCAATAAAGCAGTGATGGCTGCCTGCAAAAGACGAGCAAAAAAGAAACGACGTTCCAGACCAAAGAGAGCATAGACCACAGCCAAAAAGCTTGGATAAAGCGGTGCACGAAAAGAGGTGGGTACACCCGAAGGGTCATAGTTTCCGCCCTCTATGTCAATGTCGACATAGGGCAGGATCATTTGCAGGTCATCGATGGCATACCATTTAAAGCCCTCCCCCGCGGTCAGGCTACGCCCCAGCATGTCGTACTGGAACATGTCATCCAGGCCAATGCCCAGGTTAAAAGCTAACAGCACGGGGATAAGGCGCAGGACGAAAGCGAGGAGGTAGACTTTAGTTGGGAAGGATTTCATGAGAGCTATGAGCTTTTAGCCGTTAGCTCACAGCCAAAAGCCTGAGCATTGTAATCGAATAAACAGGGAGACTGCGATTTAGCTCAAGAAGCGGGCTTGCTGTTCGGGCGTGGGTAAAGGGCAAACGTCCACTACCCCAAACCAAGCATAACGGTTACGCGCCACCCAATCGTAAACGACATCGCGGATAAAACGCGGCACAAAGATCAAGAACCGGGCGAGGTTCCAGGGGAAGTTGAGGTAGCCCAATGCGCGTAAGGCGGCGGTTGAGCGTGTATAGTGGCGCTCCCCCTCAACCAACACAAAACTGTCAAAATCATCCTGGGGCAAGTCGAAGCTGGCTAACTGGCTCTGACCATAGTCGGATTGCAAACTGGCGAAACGGAGTACCCCGTCAGGATCACGCGGCAACATAAAGCGCACCGCGCCATTGCACAGGTTGCAGACTCCATCAAAGAGGATAACAGGGTTGGTATTCATCACGCAGGCCAAATGTGAATGTTTTTTATGTTATGAACAGTATAGCGTGCCGGGGCTATCAAAAGCTATATGACGGTATTCTCTCAGTCTCTTTTCATGACCGATAACGTAACCCCATCGGCACGCACGGTGGTCAGCAAACGGAAAAGCCGCCAGACCCGCCGGAAGTATGGCGGCATTTGCTTGGAATCAGTAACTTTCTCGAAGCGAAAGGGGATATAAAAGCTTTCCATGGGTGAGGCACAGGTGAGATACAAAGGACCATCATGTTGGGCAATCAAATGCTCGACGATGCTGCTGGCAATACCCTGACCGCGCCATTTCTTCTTTACGGCAATCGAAGCCAGTTCCATGGAACCGTCACGGTGAGGGCGCAACTGCCCAATGCCCACGATCTCATCATCTGATGACACAGCGACCACAAAATTCTGCCAACTGACCCCCATAGGATTGAGCTTTGTACTACGGATGAGGGCACGAATAGCCTCTGCATCCTCCCTGATTGCAGGACGCAGGCGGAATGCTACTGTCATTTATTCAGAAAGCAGTTCGTTCAATAGCAGGCTGGCAACTTTGGGATCAGCCTGACCGCGCGTCTTCTGCATGACCTGACCAACAAACCAGCCCATCAATTGCTGATTACCATCTTTGAACTTAGCGACCTCGTCCGGGTTATCTGCAATGATGCCTTCTACAATCTCTCGGATAGCACCGGTGTCGCTGACCTGCGCCAGGCCTTCTTCTTTGACGATGTCGCCAGGGGATTTATCGCTATTCTCCACTTTTTCAAGCAAGGTCTTGCCGGTGGAGGTGTTGACTGTATTAGCATCAACCAGTTTGATGGTCTCAGCGAGGTAATCAGGGGTGAGTTTGAGGGCATCCGGGGTGGTACCGGTCTCGTTGATGATGCGTAGCACATCGTTCATGACCCAATTGGAAACGCGCTTAGCATCGCCTTCATAAGCCTTGACGGCGGATTCAAAATACTCCGATAAAGCGCGTTCGCCGGTCAGGATGTCGGCGTCGTATTCCGGCAATTCATAGTCTGCCATGAAGCGCTGGCGACGTTCAAGAGGTAGTTCGGGCAGACCGGAGAGAATCGCGTCTTTCCAGGCATCATCGATCTTGACGGACAGGAGGTCGGGTTCGCGGAAGTAACGATAATCGGCCTCAGTCTCTTTGGAGCGCATCTTGTGCAGGGTCTGGGTATTGTCGTCCCAGTTCAAGGTCCAGGCTTCAATGCGTTCGCCCTCTTCATAGGCTTTGGTCTGGCGTTTGATCTCTTTTTCAATGGCAGCGCGCACGGCCTCAATGGAGTTGACGTTCTTGATCTCGGTCTTGGTGTTGAGTACATCCTCACCCTTGAGACGAATGGATACATTGGCATCGGCGCGCAGATGGCCCTTTTCCATATCGGCTTCCGAAACGTCCAGCCAGCGCAAAAGTTGGCGCAGGCGAATGAGGTATTGGGCAGCTTCATCGGCGCTGTGCAGGTCCGGGTTGGTGACCATCTCGATGAGGGGCACACCGCAGCGATTAAAGTCAATCAGGCGGCGGCCCTTCTCGTGGACAGTCTTGCCGGCATCTTCCTCGATGTGCAGCTTGTGGATGCTAACACGGCGCGATTCCCCTTCGGGCATAGGCACATCCAGGTAGCCGCCGTTAGCCAGCGTCATATCGTATTGCGAGATCTGGTAGCCTTTGGGCAAGTCGGGGTAAAAGTAATTCTTGCGGTCGAAGAAGGATTCTTCGGGGATGTCGGCATGCATGGCGGCGGCCAGCAAAGTGGCTTTTTCCACCACCGCTTTGTTGGTGACGGGCAGAACGCCGGGCAGTCCGGTACACACTGGGCAAATATTAGTGTTGGGGCCATCGTCCCAGGAGTCGGCCTTGCAAGAGCAGAAAATCTTGCTCGCGGTGTTGAGTTGGATATGGGTTTCTAAACCGATAACGGCTTCGTATTCGGCCATAGTTTACTGTTGCCTCATCTTTTCTTCTTTGGCTTCCAAGCGTGCCTGGATCTTCTCGCTGCGCAGTTCACGCAGGGCATCTTTGGCTATCCAGCGGGCTGTCTTGTCATCAATGGTATCGATGTCTTCTGCTACTTTGATGGCTTTAGCATTCAATTCGAGGTTCAGCTTGCCGATGTTACGTAAAGCCCAGTTGACGGCTTTCTTGACGAAGTTACGCTCATCGGTGGCTTCGCGCTTGATGGCCGGGAAGAACTGCTCAAAATCCTGGTTACTGGCCTTTTTGTCATGCCAGGCCAGACAAGCCATCATGGCAAAGCCAGCACGCTTGACGTACTCTTCCTCACGTTCGCTCCACTCCAAGGCTTTGGCATAGGCGTAGGGAGTCTTGTCAAACAAATTGCCGCAGCATTGATCGCAAAGATCCCAGGAGTTGAAATCCAGCACCCAGGTTTCCATCTGTTCTTCAGTGACGTGTGCAGGGTCATCGACCATGCTGGCCAGGATGCGGGCCTCGTGTACATCCGTTGCCCACAGAGCCAGGGCCAACTCATGGTCCTTGCGATGCTCTTTGGCTATGGCTCGCAGATGGGGCACTTTGACGCCATAGGCTTTGGCCATATTGCCACCCACGCGCTGAGCTTCGGCGATGTTTTTGGGGTCGCCCAGGTTCTTCAATTCAGCCAGGATCTTAGCAGCTACAGCTTCCATAACTATCGAGATCAGGCTCCCAGATCAGCCAACACCTTGGGGCGTTCCTGCCGCCAGGCATCGTTTTCCGTTGCCATTTCGTAGGCACGGCCGATGCGCAGGATGGTGGCCTCGTCATAATCGCGGCCCAGCAGTTGAATGCCAATGGGCAGGCGGTTTCCGTCCAGACAGCCGGGCAAGGACACGCCAGGATTACCGGCATGGTTGGCGGTAACGGTCAATTGGTCAGCGTACTGCATCAAGACCGAATCGCCATAAACGTCATGCATAGGGAAGGCTGTGGTGGGTGTGGTGGGAGTCAGCAATGCATCGAGCTTGTATTCGCCATCGGGGTCATATACTTTGTCGAAGTCGCTGCGAATCAAAGAGCGAATGCGCAAAGCACGCTGGTAATACTGTTCGCTGTACTGGGCAGCGCTGACGTACATGCCCATTAGGATACGCAATTTGGGTTGTGAGCCGAAAGCCTCTGCACGCGTCTTACGATACATCTCACGCAGGTCATCCACTTTCTGGTCGGTACGGTAGCCGTATTTGACGCCGTCGAAGCGGTGCAGGTTGGAGGCCGCTTCCACGCGGGAGATCACAAAATAAGCCGGGATGCCATAGCGGGTATGGGGCATGGGCACATTTTCAACGATGCGCGCCCCCATATCAGACAGCACATCTGCGGCGCGATCCACCGCAGCTTTGATCTCATCAGGAAGAGGCTGTTCTTCCATCTCACCAGTCTTGTGATTGTAAAAAGTGATGCGGAAGAAGTCGGGAGACAGGCCAATGCGCAGCCCCTTTACCCCATCTTCCAGACCAGCGGTGTAATCCGGCACGGGTGTGGTCACGGCCGTATTGTCCTGGTGATCAGGCCCGGCGATGACGTTGAGCATCATGGCGGCATCGGTGATGTTGCGCGCTACCGGGCCAGGGCAATCCAGGGAAGAACCAAAAGCGATCAGGCCATAGCGTGACACGCGCCCATAAGTGGGTTTGAATCCGACGACACCACAAAAAGCGGCGGGCTGGCGAATGGAGCCAGCCGTATCC
>JABFGG010000021.1 GCA_013112575.1 Chloroflexota bacterium
ATCACTCCCGGCCCCACAGTGCTCTGGGCTATCGTCCACCCGTCCCAGAGGCTTTTTTCCCACAATCCCCTATCCTTCAATCTATGAAAGTCTCATAATCAGTGGTACATATATTGGGTGCAGGTCAGATCAGCGCTTCCCCGAGGAGGATTTCCCTGCTGGATATCTTGGCTACCTGCTTACTTTTGAGAATGCCGACCGCAACCGCGATTTATATCGCTTGATGTTAGGCAGTCAGGGTTCAGCTTTATTGACCCAACGCGTGGCCCAGGTGTTGGCGCAACAAATTCAGAGTTCGATCGAGGTAGGGGAGTATTTGGGCGATGCCCCACAACCCCCAGATATTTTGGCCCAGTTCATTGTGGGGGCCTTGATACAGATGGTCTTATGGTGGCTGGAAACCCCCAATAAATTCACCAGTAGGCAAATGGCCGATATGATTTATAGCCGTGTGCATTGCCAGGATATGCCTTGAACAGAGCCGACAAACCAGACCCACTTAGGGGTATTGTTCCAAAATTCCTTAATCTTTTGAAAGCCGCAACTCATCCGGCTTGTGGTATAAAATTAATCCCCTGCTGTGCCCGTGATGTAGCTTTTGCGTTTTGTACCAACACGAGATTTAAGGCACCCATATTCGCGAAAGGGATGTGATAGGCCTGAGCCAAGACTGAACTTTCGGAGCGGGAGCCACCTACGAAAGTAGGTTCAAAACTTTGCTACACACGACACGGCGGGGACTTTTTATTTAACCTTCTGCATTATCTTTAGATAATCTATCTGGCACAATGTAGATCAGTGGCAGGCTCAACAAGGTCACCCCATATTTCACCACCAAATTGAACCAGAATATCTCCCAAACTACAGCCCACGGCAGCATAAATCCAAAAGCGCCCACCGCGAAAATAATGTTATCAATCGGTATGCTCACGCTATTGCTGCTGAGCACTCGCGCCCATTGATAATCTTTGGTGATGCGCGTCACAAACCAGTGGTAGATTTCAGTATCGACCAATTCGCTGACGACTTCAGCGACGATCGAAGCGATCACGATGCGCCACACAGGAGCCAGGACACTCCGAAAAGCCTCATTTAATCCCCACGCTGGGTCACCGGGCACGCTGGCCGCCCACATCAGGTAACCTGCCATGAATAAGTTAATCGCTCCAGCCGCGATGATCAGTGCGCGCGCAGCTTGTTTCCCAACGGTCTTATGTACCAGGTCGCGTAACGTAAAAGTGATTGGATAGATGAAAGTACCCATATCGACTGCGAAACCTGCAACCACCCCAATTTTTAAGCTGGCGATGTCGGATAGCATTTGCGTGGCAGCATAGGCTGCTACCACAACGATTCCTAGCCGCGAAATGCTTTTCCCCACTTCTTTTACTTGTGTATTTGACATGAAATAAAGACATCCTTTGTTTTGATAAGGCGGGAACCTCGACCGCCGTCGACCAAACCATGGAACCAGCTTGATCCAACACATTATAATCTTTCCTAAATAATAACGATGATTCTTGGAGGTATTCTGTGACGAAATTAGTTGAGGTCCCTTTTGAAGTTATTGGCAAGGACAGTAAGTCTGTCACTATGGAGCAACGCCAGGAGTTTTTGCCCCAGATCACTGAATGGCAGGTAGTTACAGAAGATGACATTGAAAGGCTTGAGCGCGCCTACAAGCTCAAGAACTTTGTTGCTGCCCTGGAATTTGCCAATCGAGTAGGTGAACTCGCCGAAGAGGCCAACCATCACCCGGCTATTCTTGTAGAGTGGGGCAAAGTCACTGTTCAATGGTGGACCCACGTGGTTGGCGGTTTGCATCCCAACGACTTCATTGCCGCCGCTCGCACGGATGTGCTGTATTCTCCATAGTTCTTGGCTTTGATTGTATCGACCCTATTGATTTTGCGGTAAACTTATTATCTAGATATTCTCATAGGAGGAGAATCCTTATGCGAAGACTTTTGACAATTCTTGTTGCAGTATGGGTGATCGGCTCGATTATCCTGGCTGCCTGTGGTACGCCCGTTCCCGCTGTGCCGCAAGGGCCACCCGATGTGAGTGGTGGCGACGTTGACCTGCCGGATGTGGATGTACCGGATGTAGAGGTTCCTGATGTTGAGGTTCCAGCAGTCGGGGATGGTGGTGATGACGGAGAGGGTGTTCCCAGCGTATGTGAGGTGACGGACGTCGGTGGTATCGACGACAAGTCCTTCAACGCCACCGCCTGGGCAGGCCTGCAACGTGCCGAAGCCGATTTTGATGTTACCGTGGCTTTTCTTGAATCCCAGCAACAGACCGACTACGAGGTCAACATCAATGCTTTCATCGAAGAAGGCTGTGACCTGGTCGTAGGTGTGGGCTTCTTGATGGGTGATGCGGTGGCCGCAGCTGCCGAAGCCAATCCCGATCAGAACTTTGCCATCATCGACTTTGCTTACGATCCGGCCTACGACAACGTGGCCGGCATCGTCTTTGGTATCGACCAGGCTGGTTTCCTGGCAGGCTATGCAGCCGCTGCTGCTACCCAGACAGGCACAGTCGGTACCTTCGGTGGTATCAACATCCCGCCCGTGACGCAGTTCATGGATGGCTATGTGTATGGCGTGCGCTACTACAACGACCAGAATGGCACTGACGTGTCTGTGCTGGGCTGGGATCCTGAGGCTCAGGATGGCCTGTTCACAGGCAACTTCGAGAGCCTGGATGATGGCCGCACATTGGGCGAGAGCTTGATGGACGAAGGCGCCGACGTGATCATGCCTGTGGCTGGCCCTGTTGGCTTGGGCACGGCAGCAGCTATCCAAGAACGTGGTAACGCCTGGATCATCGGTGTGGACACGGACTGGACAGTCTCGGCCTCTGAGTATGCTGACATTGTGTTGACCTCGGTATTGAAGCGCATGGACTCGGTTTTGTACCTGATGGCTCGAGACGTGGCCAACGGTACTTACGCGACTGAGTTGTTCGTAGGCACCTTGGACAACGAGGGAGTAGGCATTGCCCCTGTGACCAACTTTGATGGAGACATCAGCGCTGAGTTGGCCGCCATTGTGGACGGCATCATCGCTGGCGACATCCAGACCGCTCCGTAGTCTCGAACGACCCTTTAGCAGTACCAACGGGAGCCGCAAGGCTCCCGTTTTCTGTGCATTTTTTGGTAAACTTTGTGTGAAGCTTTACTATTTGTGAGGATGGAATTATGTATAAAAAACGCCACCTGATTTTGTTTGTCTTGTTTTTTAGTACCATCTTTTTGGCTGCGTGTGGCTCATCTGTAGCCCCGGATGAGGTTATCCCATCAAATGAAGAGGAGGGTGCCTCTGCCAAGATCTGTGAAGTAACAGATGTTGGTGGTATTGACGATAAGTCATTTAATGCAACGGCTTGGGCGGGAGTGCAACAGGCTGCTGCCGATCTGGGCGTCGAGGGCCAGTTTCTCGAATCCCAGCAGCAAACCGACTACGAGGCCAACATAACAGCTTTTATGGATGAAGGTTGTGACCTTATTATTTCTATTGGCTTTTTATTGGGTGATGCAACCGAAGAGGCCGCTGAGAATAACCCCGACCAGAATTTTGCCATTATCGACTTCGCCTATGACCCGGGTTATGACAACGTTTTGGGCATCGTCTTTGCCACAGACCAGGCTGCCTTTCTGGCCGGTTACGCTGCCGCGGCTACTACCCAGACAGGCATTGTTGGCACCTTTGGTGGTATCAAGATCCCCAGCGTAACGGTCTTTATGGATGGCTATGTGTATGGGGTAGAGTACTACAATCAACAGAACGACGCGGATGTTGAGGTTCTTGGTTGGGAGCCAGGAGTCGAAGATGGCTTATTTGCAGGCAACTTTGAGAGCCTGGACGATGGCCGTACACTTGCAATCAGCTTGATGAACGAAGGTGCAGATGTCATCATGCCTGTGGCTGGCCCGGTTGGGCTTGGCGCTGCCGCTGCTGTGCAGGAAAGTGGCGAGGCCTGGATCATCGGCGTTGATAGTGATTGGACCCAATCCTCTCCCGAGTATGCTGATGTTATTTTAACTTCTGTGCTCAAACGCTCAGACTCGGCCATTTATCAAATTACGGAAGAGCTTTTGGCCGGCGACTTCTCTGGTGGCCTTTACCTGGGTACCCTGAAGAATGACGGTGTCGGCATTGCACCGCTCACTAATTTTGACGGCAATATCGATGATGAGCTTGCAGCACTTGTGGAAGATATCATTGCAGGTGACCTTCAAACTGCCCCCTAAGCCTTTTTGCCATTTACATCAACGGGAGCCATTGGCTCCCGTTTTCTTTTGCTATAATCATTACATTGCTATTGGCCAGCCAAGTAAAACTTCATTAGAACTTTCAGGGGGCAAGCGTCGAAGCCATGTTTTCTCCAAATCCAGAGGCTAAACCTGTAACAAATTGGACTGCTTTTGCGTTATTTAGGTGAAATAGAGTGAATACTACAACCCAGATCCCCAACGTTGAGTTGGCGCAGCAGGCTGCTAAAGGTGACCAGGTTGCCTACACTGAGCTGTTCCACCAATATTTTCAGGCGGTCTACAACTACGCTCTGTCTCTCACCAGCGACCCGGCTGGCGCAGAGGACCTGACGCAGGATGCTTTCATCAAGGCGTATAACAACATTCATCGCCTGGGTCATCCGTGGAACTTCCGTACCTGGATCTTCCGCATGACACGCAATCTCTTCGTAGACCAACTGCGGGGCCAGCGAACTATCACTGGTTTGGATGAAGCGCGCCAAATGGCCGAAAATGAGACCCCTTTGGAAAAACAAAGCATACGCTCAGAAAATGCGGATAGTGTGCGCCAAACCCTTGAGTTTTTGCCCACACAACATCGTGAGGCTTTGATGCTGCGTGAGTTCTATGCCATGCCTTATGCTGAAATTGCAAGTGTCATGGAGATCAGCCAGTCCAATGTAAAAGTAGTTTTGCACCGTGCCCGTGCCAAATTCCAGGAAGCCTTTGGCCTCAAATTATTACTGGATGAACCCACAGAAGACTGTGCCAGCCTGCACGAATTACTTACCGTTGTGCACGATGGCGAAGCCCAGGAAAATCAGCTTTCTTTTGTACAGAAACACCTGACCGGTTGTGATGCTTGCAAAGAACGTCAGAAACGCCTTGTCAAACTCACCGCACTTATGGGCTTGTTCACGCCTATTATCCCGCCTGCTGGCCTGGCTGAAAGCATCCTGGGTAAGATCGAGAAACTTGCCCCCGGTCCCAGCGGTCCTTCTCCACAAAGTCTCCTCCGTTGGACTATTTTGGGAGCCGCTGGTTTGGCTGTCCTCGTTCTTGTTGGCCTAGGGCTTACCAATGGAAGTACTGATCCAATTCCCGCCGATCAGGACACCATGCCTTATTCTGGTCAAGGTGGCATCCAGTTCACAACGGAAACAGCCACAGCGGAAGTTCTTGCCGATTTCTTTCCAGGCTTTACTGAAACCCCCTCCGCTACCGCTTCTTGTGAATACACAGCCAAAGTCCCCTTGTTCTGCCGTCTCGGGCCTGGCCCCATTTACCCCTGGCTCGACACCTTTGAAGAGGGGCAATCATCCACCGTCATTGGCCGCAATGCGGATGGCAGTTATCTGTATGTCCTGGGACTTTCAGATGGACAGCAATGTACAGTCCCAAATAACGAAGAATTTGGCTCAACCTCTGGCCCTTGTGATAATCTGCCGCCTTTCACCGACCCTCTCACCCCTACAATCACCCTCACCGTCACCCCGGTACCCACCAAGACTCCCAATGATGATCCTGGAACGGGTGGCGGCGATCCTAGCTGTACACCGCGAGTCACTTTCGCGGGTGTCCCTATCCCCTGCCCTTAGCCCAGTACCAAACTACTAGTAACTTTTTCAACTGAATAAGCGTTGTTTTGCAGAAGGAGGCTCAACTTATGAGCAATACATTTAAGCTATTCCTACTTTTTGCTTTCGGCATGGTCGGGGTTATCGTTATCGCTATGATTGGCTTTGGCGTGATCCGTTACCAACGTTTTCAAGCCACTGGGGACGATCTCCCCGCTCAAACCACACTTACTCAGGTCGCTATCTCTAATCTAAGCAATGGTGACGAAGCTCAGATTGGGCATCCCTTATTCATCGAAGGTTATGCTGCTGGGCCTACTGCTTTCTTATCCCTCGAACTGTGGATCGATGGTCAGCTTGCCACTGTCCAGTCTGCTTATGCAGCGGGGAGCAGCCCCTTTGAAACCAGCTTCAGGTGGTTACCGGATACCCCCGGTGCGCATTCCCTTGTGCTGCGCGCCGTCGATGAATTGCAACAAACTACCAATTCAACTCCGGTAATAGTGGTGGTTCCCGAGCAGGCGGTTGGTGAAACCAATGACGTTGCTGGTTTTTCCGGTAGTGGAGAGGAAGATGTGCCTGTAGTATTTCCTGCTGGGGGCGGAGGCAGCAGCTACTCTATCCCTGCTCCTTCTGCGGATGATAGTCTTGGCGATGCTGCAGACTGGTCCCCGTCAGTTGGTGGCTGGGTTGACAACATCACCAATTCAGATCAACCCCCCACCGCTCCCGAGCTGGCTGCCACAGCCGGGCAGTGCAGCTCCAATCTTTCAATCCATGACCTCTCTGATAACGAACTTGGTTTCAAGGTTCTGCGCTACCTGCCCTCATTTGACCAATGGGTTGAAGTAGCTACGCTTGGTGCACAATCCCAAAATGATTGGCTGATATATACCGATGCTGGGATTTCCGGCGCTTTACAGTACCAGGTAGTGGCCTTTAACCAGGCAGGCAATTCTGCCAGCAATGTTGTACCGGTCAATGTGGATCCGGCCAATTGCCCGGATATTCAGGCAGAGTTGGGTGTGGTTGACTTAACACTACAGAGCCTGGGGACGCAGTTCCCCAGGGACATGGCCTATTGTTATCGTTCCTTTGACGGTGGGGTTGATTGGGAACGCTGGCCGGCCTCCGGCTTTTTCTACCCGAACGAAGATGGGGAACTGGATGTAGTTGTTCAGAGCTCCTGGCTGTTTAACACGCTTGGCGAACGTGCCGTTGAAACCTTCGACCTTAAATTAGACTGCTGGGGCTGGAGTGGGAACCAATTGAGTAGCTTGGGCCAATATGAGATCACGGATGTTGATCCCTTGCAAGCCGGTCTCTATCCTCTGGGCTCGGGCGATTCCTCGATTACGCTTGGTGTGTGGCCTGGAAACCAATTGGAGCAGACTGTTTTCTATCCCCTTAACAACCATGAAGGGCAACTGCAATACGCAGAGAATCAGCCCGATGGTTTCACCAGCGTCCTCTCTGCAATCCCCCCTGAAGAACGCGAGATGCCCGGCATTATTTTGAGCGCTACAGACAATGCCGATATTTGCGAAGATCATTTATCTCCCGAGAGTCGCAATCTTGTGGGTCGCATTCTATTCTGTTTCCCATATCAAGGGTTTGACTCTGAAGAGACTGGGGGGGAACAAGGTGTCAATACACAGCAATACCTGGTTTGGGACTTTGACCTCAACGGTTGCCGGGCTGCCATCTATGATCCTGGCGCATGCAAATCCTATGAGTACTATCTGGAGCAAGCCGAATTGACCGAGGGCCAGGTCGGCTTTTGGATCAACGATTCCGCAAGCCAGAACCAACATGCCCAGAACGCACCCGGCTTTACACAGTTCGTCATTCCCCCGCTCAGTTGTGCTTCTCAACAGCGCACCTTTAGCGTGCAAATGTGGTATCAACCCGGCCCCAAATCCCTTGACCCTGAGTTCATCCAGGTTGGGGAAGCAGGCCCGGGCAATGTCTTTGGCCCGATCGATGAGGACAATCAGATCCTAACCGCGGGGTTAGGTCCTGAAGATTACATTATTTCTAAATTGTACTTTGTGGGCCCTCTCAGCAACGAAGTCACTATTCCCTGCCCAGAGCCGCTGGGTGACAATGTGAAAATTGAGATCACGTTCAACACTATGGAGCTAAGCAATATTGACGATGGGGAAGATGTGGATGAACTTGAAATCTACGGATATTTTTTGGCGGAGCCTCATTCTACACTCTCTGATGACCCTACCTACCTGAATATCGCTACCTGGCAGTCTCAGCACGAAGACTGCCCTGATGATACAGGACCGATAGGAGAATTTGAACAAGATCTCGCCGGCAATGCCGCGGATGGTTGTCCCCACGAAGTTTTTGGCGGCACCTACGGAATCTGGGAATTGTACGCCTGCGACTCTGCTTTTCATGACAAATGTGCCTCAAAAATTGGGCATTCACTGCAAAATCCCTCTCCTGGCTTTGTAATCGGTAATGACAACCTGGTCATCAACATCGGCGATGGCGACAGTATAGATCTCCATGTCGAGTTCTGGGACTATGACGAGGCCTCTGCTGATGATCTGCTGTGTGTAGGGCATGTCAATTTTGAGGCCCGCAATATCTTCCAATGGGCTGTAGTGGATGAGACCAGTGCCTTTGTAGCGCCCACTCAGAGCAGTGGCAATTGTTCTATCAGTTTCACAGTTCAGGCAGTGCCCTGATGTGGAGGTACATCATGAAAACTAAAACAACATCCTTGATTACTTTGTTGCTCGGCCTGCTCATCTCGGCCTGCAATGGTGCAACCGCCACTCCCACGCCTGGCCCTCAGGTTCAGGCATGGATCGACGCGCCTTTGCCCAATTCAACCGTTCCTCTAGCGACCTATCAGCTTGTTTTTCACGGCACCAGTTTTAATGGTGTCGACGAATTCGAGGTCAGTGTCAACGGTCAGGTGGACGGTGCGGTTCCCCCCCTGGCCACAGGCTCTGGCGGCTCGCAGCAGGGCACTTTGTTTTATGGTGAATACCCCTGGATGCCCCCTGCTCCGGGTACCTACCTCATCTCGGTGCGTGCGAAAGACGGCCAGGAGCAATTTGGTCCGCCCGCTGAGGTGCAGGTGCAGGTTGGTGATGTGCTTGCTGAAGTAGGTGATGAACCCCCGCTCGTCCAACCGGGCCCCACCACGACTCCTGAGCTTGCCGCTTCTTGTACCTACACCGCCGTGGTCAACCTCTTCTGCCGCACAGGCCCCGGCCAGGTCTATCCCGAGCTGGATAGCTTCGTGCCGGATGACATGGCTGATGTCATTGGTATCAGTCCCGATGGCAGCCACGTGCAGGTCTTGGGCCCCAACTTCGGAGAAGCTTGTTTCGTGCCAATCGAGGAACGTTTTGGCCTGTTGGATGGCACTTGCGATGACCTCGAAGTCGTCTCTATCCCGCCCACACCGACTCCGACCCTTACACCAACCCCGGAGCCCGCAGATCCTACCAGCACACCGCCTCCGCCGCAACCAACGCCCACAGCCACTTGTAATCCATTAAATATCCAGGGTGCTGGCTGTCCCTAAATCACACTCCGTATCATTGAAACTATAAAGAGCCAGCAATTTGCTGGCTCTTTTACTTTACTTCGCACATCAAGCCTAAGGCCTGCCACCTCCCGCTGGTGGCTGTTGCCCGCCATTGGGCCTACCACCTTCAGGCACACATGCCAGTTCGCTTTGGATATTTGTGCAGGTCCCATCCAGCGTTCCGTTTGGCGTGTTTATAGTACAGGCCGCACCTGTGCTTGATCCCACACAAGCATTGATCGCTTCTTGGGGTGGTTCGCCGCCGATACCGGCTTGTCTGTTATCTCCCACAGGTGGCAAAGTGCTGTCGTTTATGCTGGAGTCAATCTCGCCACTCACCACGACATCGCCACTCGTCCCACCCTGCACACAGCGTACGTAGTTTTCGATGCGGATGGCATCACCTTGCGGGCCATGTCCGGTGGGGTAGTTGGCTGCGTCACCGCTCTTTGGGTCACTGCGTTGGGCTCCTGCCCCGTGCACGTCCATCCAGGTACCATTCATGTAGCCCATTGACCGTCCAAAGTTTACGTAGGCTGCATTCATCCCTCCACGCCGATTAGCGTGCGTGGTGCTGCTCCAGTAGGCCGGATAATCCGTTTGTCCGGCTTCGTTGGTGATGCTGCTCACACCGAACAACGGGTCAATCGCCGCCGAGTTGCTCGTATCCGGCGAACGGCTGTAATCTACAATACTTTGTAATTCTTTGGCATTGGGTAGTCGCCAGTCATCGTAGCCCGCATAGTCCAGGTTTTCGCAATAATTGAGTGCCTCTTCCCAGTCCATGCCGCTACCATTGTCATCCTGCATCCAGGTCAGGCCTGTCGCCGCATCCGTGATCGTGCCGTTTCCATTGTTTATAAAGTCATTCTCACCATACTCGCTATTGCCTCGCACGTACAGTACGAAGAAGCCTTTTCCTTCGGACTGCCCCCGCATCGCTTCTGTGCCGTATCCCTTGATACGCCCATCGGCGAAGTTCACCCCGAATACAGTCCGCGCGCCGTTCATGGTTGTGCTTACGTATTCCGTGCTGGAAATGAATTGGGAGTCGATGATGCGCTCGCCATCGCTCTCATCACCATACTCAAAAACGAAATAATCCGTATCAATGAAAGGCACCAGGCTCGAAGCATCCGGCCCACTGGGATCGTATCCGCTGAACAGGATCAGCGAATACAGTTCTTTGATGGTTGGTAAGCGCCAATCGTCATAGCCTGCCAGGCTGAAGTTGTCAGCTCCTGCCACGGCCTCTGAGTAGGTCATCTTCTCACCGGGGTCTTGCTGCCACATTAAACCGGTCACCAGATCAGCTACGGTCCCATCGCCATTATCAACGTAGCTGGGCTGGTTGCCGCTGTATTGGGCATCCTGTCCAAAGAAACCTTCCCCCTCCGTTGGGCAGGCTACACTTGCTCCATCGTCGTAACAATATATCTGGCCGCTATCCACGATTGGATAAGCCAGGCCGGAACTTTGCATAGGTTTTGAGTTTGTAGTACCACTCGTCTCTGATACCAATGCTTCCACCTGGACAGCTTCAAATGAACTCGCAGCCTCACTAGTGGCTGCGGTGGTGGTACAAGCCACCATCACAAAGACCAAAGCCCAAATAGCATTCTTGTAGTTTTTCATCGTATATTTCCTTTCACTTTCATTTGTAGCCATCCTACAAATGGGATGTGAAGAAAGTGTGTAGGAGATATTCATGTTGGGTAACGGACAATTCAGACCTTACATATCGTCAAATCGACGATCATCGATCCTTGACGTATCGATGATTATCTATTAGACTCAAAACAGATTGATGTTCATCAATATGAAATCTGCGCTCTGGTTGCCTGGCCCGTGGCCTATGCGTAGGAAAGGAGCTTTACCCATGCGTATCATTTATTTGTCAGATCCTGGTTGTTGCGAGGATGATAGTTTTTGCGGTGGTGGCGTTGGCTGCTGCTAGTAGGATGTAATCTTGATTGGGCGGTGGGCCGGTCCCGCCGCCCGATGCTTTTACTCTCTCATACATGTATCTTCCAGAGCGTAGGGGCGACCGGCTGGTCGCCCGCAAATTGAGTTCTGTTGTTAGCAGGTAGAGTTTGCGCAGCAATCTCTTAAACGAAACGACTTGTCGTTTCGTCCGTGTCATTCGTCTATTTGTGTAATTTGTGATTAAACTCCCCAAAGAATCTCGGTTTCTCCGTGGTTATTATCAAACCACCGCTTTCAACCAATTCATCCCCTTCTTCCGCTTTAACTTCTCCCCCAGCTTGATCGCCTCTGCCCCCAAATATCTCCCAAAGGCCTCCACACATTCCGTTAAAGCCGCTTCCACCGCATCATCCGGTTTCACACCTTTCTCCCACCACCAGTTGTTTAACCACAGTTCTCTAGTTTTCCTCTCGAATTTGGGATCGACCCGCGCCACGAAATTCTCGCCATACAACACCGGCAGCACGTAATAACCATACTCACGTATCTTGGCTGGTTTGTACACTTCCCAGGTGTAATCAAAATCGTAGATCGAGCGCAACATGTCGCGGTCCCACATGGCATTATCCAATGGGGCGATGAACGCCGCCCGCGCCTTACTACGGCTTTTGCGTTTGACTTTCTCCATTGTTGGTATATCAACTGCCCGCATGTAAAAAGTCTGCTTGGGCAAACCATCTACATTCACTGCCACTACCTTCTTGTTGGCCAGCAAACGTCCGGTGGCGGCTTGCCTTTCTTTGCTTTTGCCGTTCAGTATGCCCAGCCATCTCTCTCCAGCACCGGGATGCGCCAATCCCAATCCACCGATGCGTCGCAATACGTGCCAATCGTGATAGGCTTCAATACTCTTGTGAGGGTCGGGGGCCGATAAGATCTTCTTTGGAACCAGCTTATCGATCAAATCATAGATTCGCCGCGTGTTCACCTTGCTGTGCACTCCCAGTACTCCTTGGCTATACAACACTTCCATGCTGGCCCGCACAGCCCGGGTCTCGGTTCCCCAGGTCCAATTCAATTTCGTGTCGTCTTCAATATCTATGGAAGACAGCGGACCTCGCTCCTTGATCGCCTGTATCACGCGGGCAGCCATCTCCTCCGAACCTGCTTTTTCCAATTCCTGCACCCTGAGATTCATCGCTTCTCGCCTTCGAGAAAAGTGCGGCCAATCCGTGGTCGCATAGATCGACTGCACTTTGTCAAAGCCATCCCACAACAACCGGTCTTCGTACAACAGGCTTGCCAGCAACTCTGGTTTGTAGTTCTGCACTCGCGCGTTCAGCACCAGGTCGGCATTGCGTCCCACCACATTGATCGTATCGTACTGGATACAGCCCATCCGCTGAACATAATCCATAATCCCCTCTTTGCCCTTCAATTTCCGTGGCGGCAGCAGGGCATGATGTGTGAGGTGGAAACGGCGCGCCTGTTCTTTTGTGATTGTCAGGGGAGTACTCATTGAGCTAGTTTACAGGAGAAATCCACTATAGTCAAACACTTGTTCTATGCACAGCAGGCCGCGAATCCCTCTTTGTGTAGGGGCGAGGCATGCCTCGCCCACTCACCGCCCTCAGCCGCATCCACTTGTTGACATCTTCTGAACTTCAACTACAATCTTTCCATGCCCACACCCCACATCCTCGCCCTCGTCAGCGACCTCTTCTTTATCCCCAACATCCAGACCGTTGCCCGCCACCTGGGTTACACCATCCACTTTGTCGAGCAACCCATTTCAAAAGATGAATTTGACACACTGCTTACAGAGCAACCTCCCGCCTTATTGATTGTAGATACCAACAACCATTTGGTACCCTGGGCCGACTGGGTCACTGATCTAAAAACCGATGATGCCACCCAACACATCCCCGTCCTAGCCTTCGGTTCGCACAAAGATGTCGATACAATGAAAAAAGCCAAACAGGCCGGCGCTGATGTTGTTGTTGCTCGTTCGAAATTTACTGCTGAGTTACCCGATCTAATTCAAAAATATATAAACTCCGCCACGAATTCCTGAAACCTCCACCCAAACAAACCTAACCCAATGTAGGGGCGAACGGCCGGTCGCCCGCAAAAACAAAATCATTACCAATCTTTGATGTTTATCCCCAAATATCCTTTTTGTCATTCCGAACGAAGTGAGGAATCCATCAACACACCATTAAGAACCCTCTTTGCTTCAAAGCAATCAGCAATCCTCTTTGTATTTACGGTATGCCCAAATAACTCCCATCCGGCAATTCCGTCGGTAACCTGTACTGCCCATCTGTCAACAACGCATAAACCGCCACATCTCCATCCTGCAACTTCTCCGGCGTATTGAGCCGCCATTCATGCTCGATCTCCTCCAGCCGTCCGGGGAAATCTTGTCCACCCAATAGCGAAGTCAAAGCCCAATAAATATATTCTGCTACCTGGCAATCATATTCACAGGTTGGGTCGTCGTAGGTGTACCAGGCTTCTTCCGGGTAATTTGATGGAATACGAGTGAATTGTCCGCCCCGCGCCACGTCCATCGCATCGGCCAGCTTGCTGCCGGGCTGCTCCCCAAATACTTCCGGGTAAGCGCTCGCATATCCCGCGTGTGTAATCAGGTGCAGCACTTCTTCCAATGCAGCATCAAAGCGTCCTTCCTCTGCCCCGCCAGGATGCGTCTCTTCCGCATACAGGTCCTGCAAGATCATGCCTTCAGGCAGGTCGGCCTCAAACAACCCTGACCGCTCGATCTCTCCCTCATCCTCAAACATGATTAGCGTCGCTTGATTGGTCTGCATCGCCTCAACCACAAGTGGGTTAACCGGCATGCCGTCCTCATTATTGTCCAGATACTCAGCCATGACAGCCGCCGCGTGTAACAACTTGGCATCCGGCACATTTCCCGTGGCATAAATATGTACCCCAAACACATTTACGTATTTATTGAATATGATGAAAGCAGAAGGGGCATTTTCTGGCAGGTTTGTCACTTGAATTCCTATAGTTTCTGCTGGCTCAGGGCCCTCTGCTTCAGCGGGGGTTTGCGACACTTCCACTTCGAGGCTAGGGCTGGTCTGGTTTTCTTCCAGCGGAGAGAAAAGATTGCACGCAGTGAGTATCAATGCGGCCATCAAAAGATATTTGTACATGCTATTTCCTTATAGACCTTTATTCATAGCATACATGCTGGCCGCTTATTTGCCTTCCTTCCCCGAATGTAAAATTACATACGACTTTTGATGGAGTATTGCTTGGTATTCCTATGCCGCGTCTCCTCTTGCGTGGAGATTGCACAGCAAACTCCCTAAGTTGCTGCCAGGCAGCAACGTCTGGCCCGCTCTAAATTCACCCACGAATTGGGGGGAATTGATTCAGAAATATGCGAAAACAGAATAGTAGGGGGTGGTCCTAGTACTTGTTAGACAATTGGGTTTGGGGAAGAAATGATGAGCTAAAATGGAATTTGATGTCTTTTATAGTTATGCGCTTATCTCAACATTCAATAATGAAACAGCTGAACTATTAAATTTCTTTTTTAGATCAAGAATATACTTTGCCAGTTTATTATACCTATTTGTATCAACGTCTTTCACATAACTTAACCAGCCAGCAATGTGATTTAGAAGGAATGAATCAATCTCATCAGAAGGAATAAAGCACATTTTATGGATTTTTGACCGCAAAATTCTGTATTGCTTTCTCCCAATACCAAATTGATTCTCATACAGAATTAGCCCAGTAACCCGCCTTTGTTTAGCTGGCCCCATGAATCGTGTCTTTGATTCATTCAGTGAAAAACCCTCATTTCTAACTATTGATTTAATTGTATGGAATGATTTAGACAGCACTTGATAAGAGGAAGCCGAAAAGGATAAATCATCTCCGTATCGAGTATAAGTAATCTCCCTTTTGCCCACAAAGGCGAGCATCCTTTTGTCTAAGCTCCAACATACCAAGTTCGACAGCCTTGGAGACGATGGAGCCCCTTGTGGTAAAAAGCTATTGTAAGTAGTTAAAGAAGTAAGAACTGCTGCTATCTGTGGGCTATACCCAGCAGTCCGGTAAACAAACCACACTCTATTTGCAGGAATACTTGGGTAAAAATTTTCAATATCAATCGCTAGAATTGCATTGGCTCCCACATGTGGCTTCACATTGTCCTTTATACTTGATCCAATACTAAATCCTTTACTTGCACTAGAAATAGATAATCTTTCCAAAATATTACGCAATATCCATGCTTGAATCGCCTTAAGTTTGAATGAAGGTTGATATATTATTCGCTCCCCCCCTGACTTTTTAGGAATCCTGTAGGATTTATAAAACCAATCAGAGTATTTTGCAAACCTATATAGCTGCCCCTTCGATAAACGGCTTAGATAGGAAAGGTCTTCCAACGAGTCAATCTTTGGTAAATCGAACAATGATAAACGATATTTATCGGAAGACATAACAAATGGAAAAAGTGTAGCACTACCCTTACTTCAACCACCAATGCAAGCGAACTTAATCCATGGCGGAGCCATGGTGGGTGTTCGCTTGCAAATAATGAACTGGTTTTAGCCTCGGGCGACGAATCATCACCCACTGATGCAAGCATCGTCTAAGGGTAGTGCTAAATATAATTATTCATATTATTATCGAGAATGCAAGGGCTTATCTCTCAGTTGCCAATTTAATATTCGCATACGTATTGAATCCATAGATTCCAAATCAAACGTATACCCCTTAGTCCCACTCGTTCCTAATTCATGAAATGTTTCTAGTCCAGAGGGAGTCAACTCGATACCATTGGGACTTATTGTTATATCTTTTCTTCTGGTTAAGACTGAAATTGCCGTTCGCGTTAAGGCTTCAGCAACTTTCTTTTCTTTATTTGATGCATGCATTACAAGGTCAATGAGGTCATCCATAATTATTGGTTCGAGCAAATATACGCATGAAAGTACATAAAGGTATGCATCCACAATATTTGAAACACCTGAAGGCTTTTCAGATTTTTGAGCAACTTGCTTTATTGCTTTGCGAATATTTGCCATTTCTGATGCGATATCATCGAAATCGGCGAATACAACTTTTCCTTCTTTTGTATCTTTCATCAATCTTAATGGCCCGTAATTTATGAAGCTTTTGTCTTTCTTAAACTCTCTATTCACAACACAAACTATTTTCTTACGTAACTCTTTGTGGCTTGAAAAAACCCCCAACTCAGCGACTGCCCCGTAGCTTTCAAGAGCTATTAATATAACATCAACACTTTCAGCTAATATACTCTCTAGTGAAATTAAGTCCTGTCTTGAATGCCCGAGAAGTAAGTTCTCAAAGATTTCTTCAGCAAAAACAATTTGATAGGCATACCTATACCAAATTAACTCTGGCAAGTATTCTGCAATCTGTTGACGTATGCTACCTTCATCATTGTCACCAGCTCCACACAAAAATATTGTTACTCGTGAGTCTTTATATCTTTTATAAGCCGCTTCGTGAATTTGATTTGCTAACTTCCTCATAAAAAATGTCCAATATTTATAATCCTTGTGGTTCCCCAATATGACTATCTCATGATCGTTTATTCAAAATCATATTTGTGGGAGTTAAAAAAACATTAGTCTTCATAATACGAGATTTGTTGTAATGTATCAATAGGAAAAGAAGTTAATAGTATGGAAACTCTGGCGGAAGTAAATAATATTTGTTATTGTATAAATATGGTATTTTTATCGTACTTCCCGAAACAACACGAAGTACATTAAGGGTACATACGGGTACATTAATTAGCCCCTTTTTCGCCCTTTCCACCACCAGTACCGCCACATCCTCCGCCCTCTCTTCCCTCACCCCCCACATCTGTTATTCCGGCAAAAACCCGCCAGCCCAAATCATGCAACACCCTACATTAACTACATACGGTACATTAATTGGGTAGAGTTTCTGCAGGAAACTCTGAGGTCAAACCGAAGGTTTGACACAAGTACTAGTCCCCCCCTACACATACAGCAACCAACTGGTTAGCTGTTTTCCAGGTCACGTATTGCAGGGATACCGCCAAGAGAAGTCGCCGCCCGCACTCCCCGCAAAATGGCCTCCGTCACCACCTGCGCCGCAAAAGCCCCCACAATATTGACATCCGCTTTTTTCTTACCCGTCGCCAGTGAAAAGATCGTATCCCCATCCATCATCGTGTTCGCCGGGCGGATGCTGCGCACCAACCCATTTTGCGCCATCTGCGCCATTTTAGTGGCCTGCTCCTTATTCAATTTCGCATTGGTTGCCACCACACCGATCACCGTATTCTGCCGTGACGCCAACCCCATGATCGTCCTGCCCACCAAGCCCCGCGTCACCTCAAGCGTATCCGCAAATAACCCCTCCCCGATCTTCAGCGGGCCTTTCTTGATGCTGCGCGCCCCCGCAATGATCTCATTTTTTTCCGGGTTGATCACATCCCCAAAGGCATTCACCGCCACAATGGCACCCACCACCACGCCCCCGCCGATCTCCATGCTGGCCGTACCAATGCCGCTTTTCACAGCTTGCCCGCCCCCCAGTATCTTCCCCACCGTTGCTCCTGTGCCGGCCCCCACGCTGCCCTCTGCTGGCGCATCACTGTTGGCGTTCAAGCAGGCCTGATAACCCATGTCAGCATCGGGGCGCACGTCCGCGCTGCCAATGCCCAGGTCAAACAAGATGGCTGCTGGCACGATAGGCACGCGCGCCACACCCACATTGAATCCGATCTTCTTTTCTTCCAGGTATCGCACCGCACCGCCGGCTGAGTCAAGTCCAAAAGCCGAACCCCCGGAAAGCACAATGGCATGCGCCTTATCCACCAGATGCACGGGATGCATGGCATCCACCTCGCGGGTACCGGGTGCCCCGCCGCGTTGGTCCACACCGCCCACGGCCCCATCGGGGCAGAGAATAACCGTACAACCTGTGATAGCCTCCAAGTCCTGCGCATGCCCTACTTGAATGCCTTTGATATCTGTAATTGAATTATTCATTGACTTTCCTCTACCTCTATTTCACGATCAACTCTGTCTGTGGCTCACTCAGGAACACGCAGCCATCATCGGTAACCAGCACATCTTCTTCCAGACCGATGTAGCCGTAGCCTTCGACCATCAGGCCCGGTTCAACTGTAAAAACCTGCCCGGCTTCGAGGGGCATGTCGGGTAAGTTGCCGTACTTCTCCCACTTGGGGCCCAATAGCGCGCCGCCATCGTGAGCTTCGCGGCCCAGTTGGTGACCGAGCGCATATTTGAATTCGGGGTAGCCCGCGTCTGTGACGATGTCGCGGGCGATGTCGTCAATACTTTTACCGGTGACACCGGGCCGCATGGCCTTGACGGCTTCCTGAACGGCCAGCACGATGGTATCGAAACCGCGCTGTACAGCTTCTGGAACCTGATCTTCGTCCTCTGCCTTTACATACATGACACGCTGGATGTCGGAACAGTATTCGTCCTGACGCACACCAAAATCAAAGTGCACAAGTTGGCCTGCTTTGACTTCGAGCTCTGTAGGGCCGACGTGACCAATGGGACTGTCTGCCCCGGCGTTGACGGTGGGGCAGTGGTTCAACTCCCAGGCAGGTTCAACACCGTATTCTTGCAGCTTGCCGTGCATAAAAGCACTGATATCCAATTCACTGCGACCCGGCTGCGTATAGCCAAAGGCTTCCTGGTAGATAGCTTCGGTGGTGTGAATGGCTTGTTTGACGCGTTCAATCTCGCTGGGAGTTTTGCGGCCGCGCAGTGCGCCGATCACATCTGCGGCTGAGACAAGCCGGCTTGCATAGGGCGTACCCTCAAAATGTTCGAGCAAGGTCAGGTACATACCGTGGCTGAGGCCGTCGGCATGCACGTTGTCGGTAGAATAATTGATGGCAATCTGAGCCGGGTCGAGCCGCGTGATGGTTTCCAACAATAGCTCGCGGATGCCTTCATCATAGGTCAGGATAGTGTTGTAGGCTCCCAGGCGCTGCACTGTGTCCTCTTCCAGCCGCCCGGCGATGGCGATGCTCTCACCCGTTTTGGTGATGATCAGGGCACTGGGCCAGGTCAGATTGTGACCATAGATCAAAGGCAGAATGGGGTCTTCGCCCGCACTGGTCTCGCGCACGAAAGTCATCCAGAGGTCGACGTCCAGTTCCTGGAGGATGCCAATAGCCTGCTTTACTTTTTCCTGTACGATGCTGGTCATGCGTCTTCCTCACCTGTTTTTATTGGTCGACTATCATCCGTGATCCACTCGCTCCATGAACCGGGATATATTTTGGCCTCGCCCAATCCGGCATGCAATACTGCGAGGGCGTTGTGTGCGGCGGTTACACCGGAACCGCAATAGAAGATCAGATTCTCGGCAGCATGTTTCTCTAGGAGGGATGCAAATCGGCCACGTAATTCATCAGGGGTCTTAAAGCCAGTTTCGTTTACGTTGCCAGCGTAGGGGAGGTTGACTGCCCCGGGGATGTGCCCGGCAACGGGATCGATGGGTTCCTCATCACCGCGGTAACGCTCCGGCCCGCGCGAATCGACCACAACGTAATTGGGGTCAAGTAAGACACCTAAGACCTTATCTGCATCTGCTGCCAGCTCATCTTGCAGGGATGGGCTAAATGTCCGGGGTTGATTTCCTTCTTCCCCGGAAACCGTATCAAATTTAGCAGCCTGCCAGGCGGCCCAGCCCCCATCGAGCACGGCCACGGCATTATGCCCCAGCCAGCGCAGCATCCACCATAAGCGAGCTGCATAGGCGCCACTCAGGTCGTCGTAAACCACCACCTGCACATTTTCATCAATGCCCCAGTTTGACAGTTTGTCGACGAATTCATCGATGGATGGCAGGGGGTGGCGGCTGGTCTTTCCTGGGATGATTTGGCCGGACAGGTCTTCGTCCAGGTGAGCGTAGACCGCGCCCGGGATGTGGGCCTGCAAGTAGGCCTTTCTTCCATATTCCGTATCGTCTAGAGAAAAGCGGCAATCTACGATCACCCATTCCTTATTTCCTGATTGGGTTTGAAGCTCATTTACAGAAATCAGGGTTTCAAACTTCATCTTGCACCTTTGCAGTAAACGGCGGTTGCTTATAAAGAGGGTCAGTGCATCCGCACCCATCGAGAGGGTCACGGCCAGCACGGCCATGGTGATGCCCGGCATCTGGATGCTGACCCCAATCGTCAGCACGGTGATGAGGACGATCAGATCAACGATCATGCCTAATGTAACAGGTAACGTATTTCCTTTAGCCGTCAGCGTACCGCGATAATAGCTCATCCAGGCCATGAAAATGGGTAAGAGAATGCCCAATTGCGCACCCGTTTTTGCCAGGCCCGCCAGGGTGTCATTGACCCCGATCATATCCTTGAAGTAGAAATCGGACAGTGGCGTAAAGACAACCAGCAACAAGAGGCCGATGACCACCAGGCTCATACGCAGGCTGAAGGTCCACAGAGCATTGCGGCTATCCTTCTCTTCATGTAAGGCAATGACGACTTCAGGCAAGGCCATGCCGGGCGCTCGCGAATAAAACAACAGACCGTTGAGCACTGGCCAGGCAGCCAGGTTGATCTCCGGGTTGGGGCTGCGCGCAAGGGCTGCCCCGATCAGCGGGTAGGTGAAGAGGAAGAGGGTGCTGGTGGCTGCCAGGGGGGTGTGAAACCTGACCAGCCCGTTATAGCTTAAATCGGGCAAATCACGTTGTTCAGCTTGTGGGCCAAAATGCTCTTTGAGCGTGGCACGGGAGACCCAATGGGCGTAGACCGCTTCGAAGATGACGCCCACGCTGAGAGCTAAGGTTCCGACCTCCACACCGGAAAACAGACCAGAAAAGGCAGCGAGTGTCGCCACGCCCACTGAGCCGACCAGGCGTACAATTGTGCCCTGGCCGACGTAACGCGTTTTTCCATAACGAATGAGGATGCCCTGAATGAAACGTCGCCAGGCGATGGCCGCGCTCCATGGAATCATCAATTGCAAGCCCAGGCGAATGGGTTCGATCAGGGTTTCCGGGACGCGCATCAATTGCACGATGACCAGGTCGAAGAGGGGTGTAAACCCCATGAGGATGTGCACGATGGTGGTCAGGATCATTAGATGGATCGTGAAACGCCTAAGCACCAGATAATGCTGGCGGTTGCGCGCCTTGGCCGTACTGGTGGAGAGCAGATTGATGACGGGGCTTTCAATAGTGATGCTGATAGCGGCCACCACACCAAAGGCGGCGATCATACGCTCGGCTTCTGAGATGCGCGCCAGCATAGCGTTGACGTAGGGCATCTCACTGGCCATCAAGAGCCAACTGGCTGCCAGGGGTAACCAGTACAGGAAAATGCGACGCTGGCTGAGCGAAGGCGCTGGTGTTGTGTTGAGGGCTTCAACGTTTTGTGCCATGGCGTCAGTTTACCATTGCCATAGTCACGGTACAATGTGAGGGAAAGTGAATAGTTATTTGTTATCAGTTATTAGGGATATGTATGTTTTGAAATTTGGAGTTTTGCACTTACCCATAACCAATAATCAATAACTCACAATGCACTTACAACTCTCTAACCTTCCTTTTCCCGGCAACTACGAATTCCATATCTCGCGACGAGCGCGTGACCGCTACGCTTTTGATGCAACGATATTCCAATTGAACGGCAATGTGCTTTTCGCTGATTTCCGCGCTGCCCGCGAATTCACCCAACGCATGAATCTGGAACGCGATGTGGTTGCCGACCCACAATTGGCCGTGCGCGCCGGGGACATCAATGCCCTGGGCCTGATCGATGAGATCCTGCATTACGTGGCAGGTCTGTATAAGCAGCAGGAAAACATAAAAGTTTTTGAGGAAGGACTGTCCTACCTTTACGCGCGCCTGGGGCCGGAGATGGTGGACGCCGCACTGATGAGTTTCACCGGGCAATTCCCTGCAGTAGCCGTGTATCAAGGGGAGCTATCGCCTTCCGAGTATCTGGAAGGTCAAAGTGGTGGGGTACCGAATCGTTTGATCGTGCTAGAGGAAATGCTGCTGTTGTGGCTGGCGAATGCCAACCCGGCCTTCGAACCATTCAGTGAACTATTTGATGATAAAGACCTGCGTATGCATTCGGTCTATGCCCAGATGATCGATGGCCTGCAGGATTTCTTTGATGAACAGCCACCCTTTGGGCCTGAACATCAAAACCTGGTGAGCATGTTGCGCACACCAGCAGTCATGGTGCCTAACTCACTTTCAGGGCAATTAGAGTACATCCGGGCGCATTGGGCTGACCTACTGGGTGATTATCTGTTGCGTTTGTTGACCAGCCTGGATCTGATTGCCGAGGAAAGCCGACTACCTTTTACAGGCTTTGGCCCGCCTGATGTATACGATTTCAGCGCCTGGGGGATGAGCATTGATGAAGAGCCGGAGCGTTTCAGCCCCGATAAAGATTGGATGCCCAGCCTGGTGCTTATGGCCAAGAACGCTTACGTGTGGCTCGACCAGCTTTCCAAAACTTATGGGCGCGAGATCAAACAGCTCGACCAGATACCGGATGAAGAACTGGATAAACTGGCAGACTGGGGTTTTAACGGCTTGTGGTTGATCGGTTTGTGGGAGCGTAGCACGGCCTCCAAAAAGATCAAGCAGATGCGTGGCAATGAGGATGCCATCGCCTCGGCTTATTCACTCTACGATTACACTATCGCCCATGACCTGGGGGGCGAGGAGGCGGTAAACAACTTGCGAGAACGCGCTTGGCAGCGCGGTATGCGCCTGGCCAGCGACATGGTGCCCAACCACATGGGCATTGATTCGCGTTGGGTCTTGGAACACCCTGACTGGTTCCTGAGCCTGCCACAGAGTCCCTATCCCTCTTATTCCTTCAATGGCGTTGACCTGACAGACAATGACAATGTAGGCATCTATCTGGAAGACCATTACTATGACGACAGCGATGCCGCCGTGGTCTTCAAGCGCGTCGATGCTTTAGGGGAAGCGCGCTACATTTATCATGGCAACGACGGCACGGGCCTGCCGTGGAATGACACCGCCCAACTGGATTTCCTCAAAGCCGAAGTGCGTGAGGGTGTTATACAGACTATCTTACACGTGGCGCGCCAGTTCCCAGTGATCCGCTTCGACGCTGCCATGACCCTGGCAAAAAAACATATCCAACGTTTATGGTTCCCCAAGCCCGGGGAAGGAGGGGCGGTGCCCTCACGCGCGGAACATGCCATGAGCCAGGCCGCCTTTGATGCTGCTATCCCGGAGGAGTTCTGGCGCGAGGTGGTGGACCGCATAGCCCAGGAAGTGCCCGACACGCTCTTGCTGGCCGAGGCTTTCTGGATGATGGAAGGCTATTTTGTGCGTACGCTGGGTATGCATCGTGTATATAACAGTGCCTTCATGCACATGCTGCGCGATGAAGACAATGCTAAATACCGCGCTGTGATGAAGAACACGCTTGAGTTCAACCCACAGATCCTCAAACGCTTTGTCAACTTCATGAATAACCCGGATGAGGATACTGCTGAGGCCCAGTTCGGCAAGGGCGACAAATACTTTGGGGTGGCCGTGATGATGGCGACCTTACCCGGCCTGCCCATGTTCGGCCATGGGCAAATCGAAGGCTTTACCGAAAAATATGGCATGGAATACCAGCGCGCTTATTATGATGAACAACCCGATGAAGGGCTGGTAAACCATCACCAACGCGTGATCTTCCCACTGTTGCGCCGCCGCCGCTTATTCGCCGAAGTAGATGATTTTCTGCTCTACGATTTCTTTTCACCACATAGTTTGGTCAATGAGGACGTGTTCGCTTATTCCAACCGTTTGGGCGATCAACGCGCATTGGTGGTGTATCACAATAAGTTCGGGGAGGCACAGGGCTGGATGCGCACTTCGGCAGCTTACGCGCAAACAGATGGTGAGGAAAGTGCCCTGGTGCAGCGCAAGCTAGGGGAGGGGCTGGGGTTGGATGGGGGGCATAACGTGTTCTGGGTCTTCCGCGACTATGTTAGCGGCTTACAATATATCCGCAATGCTAGAGATCTTTCAGAGGGTGGCCTGTATCTGGAATTAGGTGCTTACCAGGCGCAAGTCTTCCTGGATTTTGATAAGGTCTACGATAGTCCTGAGACCCCATATGCCCAACTGAATGCTGAGCTGGATGGCAAAGGCGTCCCTAATATCTATCAGGCTTTGAGGGAACTCGAATTGCGCCCGGTGCTGCAGCCTTTCCGGGAGTTGGTCAACGCTGGCATGATGAACTACCTGATCGATAACCGTGCCCAAAAACCAAGGGCCAGGCTGCCCAAAGCATTGCTTGACGAAACCCGGCAGAAGACGGGGAATCTACTACAGGCTACCAAAGCCTTTTCCAATGGGGCAGGGGACCCAACCAAACTGGAAAAGAAGATATTGACAGACCTTAAAGCTGTGCTGGCCTTGCCCGTATTGTATGAAAAATATCCTCTGCCGCGCTCGCGTAAATATAAGATTGTGGTCAACATGCTGTTAGAGGGCCTGGATGAGAACAAAGGTGCCTGGGCCACGTTACTTAGCTGGGTATTGGTTTCAAAGTTAGGCGCTGTCGCTGATCCGGAAAATGCCTTACAAACCAGCCGCGCCTGGTTGGATGAATGGTTGCTGGACCGACAGATCGCGGCAATGCTTCAAGAAACTGGCGTGGATGAAGGGGCAGCCTGGCAGCGTGTGGCCCTATTGAGGGCAATAATCGGTCAAAGGCATTGGTACCGAGATGATGGCAGCCTGCGACGGAAAGCCTACCGTATCATGCGCAGGTTGTTGGAAGATGTAGAAGTCCGCCAATACCTCAATATCAACGAACACGAAAGTGTGGTGTGGTTCAACAAAGAAGCCATGGAGGATTTATTGTGGTGGCTGCTGGCCATTGGCGTTGGTGACATTACAGCTAACCCTAAGATCAAAAAAGCCGACAAGCCAGAACGAATCGTGGCCGTGTACGACATCATAAAGAAGGTGCTACAATCTTTGGAGGCCTCGGCTTACCAGGTCGAAAAACTCCTTGAGGAGCTTGCCTGACATGGATCCCTTGCGGGTGCTATTCATCTCTGCTGAAGCTGTCCCTTTTGTTAAAGTGGGCGGTCTTGCTGACGTAGCCGGTTCATTACCCAAAGCCCTACGTGCTTTGCAAGAAGCCCCCGATGTGCGTCTGGCAGTGCCCTTATACGGGCAGATCAACCGCAAAGGCCTCGACCTGGAGCTAGTCGCCGATTTCACCATCCCACATGACTACGGCCCCATGCCGACGCGCGTGTACCTGACGCAGGTGGATGACTTGCCCGTTTATCTGATGGAAGGGCCACCCATCAACCCCCGCGACCCGATCTACTCCCATGATGCCCGTGAGAACGGCGCCAAGTTCACTTTTTTCTCGCTCGCTGCATTGGAACTGCCGCGTTACATCGATTGGCAACCACATGTCCTGCATGCCCATGACTGGCACACGGCTCCGGCAGTGTATTGCGTGGCTTCTAACCGTAAGGGTGAAGATGACTATTACGATCAATTAGCGACCTTGCTTACGGTCCACAACTTGCCATTCCTGGGTGTGGGCGCGGGACCATCAATGGGGGCCTTTGGTTTAGAGGCTGCCAGCGGCTCGCCATTACCGGATTGGGCAGAGCACATGCCTCTACCTTTGGGATTATTGACGGCAGATCACATCAATGCTGTGTCTCCAGGTTATGCTGCCGAGATGCTCACCCCTGAATTTAGTTCTAACCTGCACGATTTCCTGGCCTCTCGGAAAGACACGCTTTCCGGCATCCTCAATGGTCTGGACGTCGAGCGCTGGGACCCGGCAATAGATGCTGCATTGCATAAGAACTTTGATGAAGACAGCCTCAACGACCGTACAGAAAATAAACTGAGTTTGCAAAGCGAACTTTCCTTTGGGGCCAATACGCGTATTCCTTTGCTTGCCATCATCTCCCGTATGGACCATCAAAAGGGCATCGACATTGCCCTGCAGGGACTAAAGCAGATCGCGGATAAGCCCTGGCGTGCTGTCATCCTGGGGACTGGGGCCCCTCATATTGAAGATGAAGCTAGGCAATTGAGCCGGGACTTTCCCGACAAAGTGCGCGTGATCGTCGATTTTGACCGTGCCCTGGCGCGGCGAATCTATGCCGGTTCCGATGCTCTGTTAATCCCCTCGCGTTATGAGCCTTGCGGTCTTACCCAAATGATCGCCATGCGCTACGGTAGTGTGCCGATCGCACGAGCCACGGGTGGCCTCAAGGACACGATCATCGATCATGATGCCGATGAAGTTGAGGGCAATGGTTTCTTGTTTGACGAAGCCACGCCGGAAGCTTTGGTGGACGCAATCGGTCGGGCCATGGACGTTTTCCATGACCAGAGACGGTGGCGGGCCATTCAGCGGCACGGCATGAAACGCGATTTTTCCTGGGGCAAATCTGCAGGGGAGTATTACAATTTGTATAAATCTTTGGTAGAGAGGAAAAAATAGAAGTCCCAAGTCTGTAGTTTAATTTTGGCTATCCCAACATGCTACTTATGACTTCGGACTTTAGCCCCCGGACTTATTTCTATGCAATATTCACGTTCCTCTGGCATCCTTTTGCATCCCACCAGCCTGGCCAGTGCTTATGGTATCGGTGACCTGGGCCCCGAAGCTTATCGCTTTGTTGATTTCTTGAAACGAAGCGGTACGGGTTTGTGGCAAATGCTGCCGCTTAATCCCACCGGCTACGGAGATTCCCCCTACCAGTCCTTTTCGGCTTTTGCTGGCAACCACTACCTCATCAGCCCGGAATTATTGATCGAAGATGGTTTGCTGGTACAGGAGGACTTGGCCGATTTGCCCAACTATCCTCCTGACCGTATATCTTTTGGCGATCTGATCCCCTGGAAAATGAAGATTTTGAAAGCGGCCAACCAACGCTTCTTAGACTCCAGTATCTTTCAAAGAGAAGTTGAGACTTTCAAGCAAGGAAATGAAGGGTGGCTTAGTGATTACGCCCTCTTCATGGCACTCAAAGATGCACATGGTGGTATACCTTGGACGGACTGGGAGCAGCCTTTACGCGAGAGGGAAAGCACAGCTCTGGAAGAAGCCAGAGCCACCCATGCGGAAACGATTGCTGCGCATGAATTCTGGCAGTTCATCTTTTTCCGCCAATGGGAACAGTTGCACCAGTACGCCAAAGACAACGATGTCAAAATGATCGGTGACATTCCCATCTACGTGGCGCACGACAGCGCCGATGTATGGGCCCACCCCGATATGTACTACCTTGATGAGGCAGGGCAACCAACAATGGTTGCCGGTGTGCCGCCGGATTATTTTTCGCCCACAGGACAGTTGTGGGGCAACCCCATCTATCGTTGGGATAAACATGCCGAAACAGGTTATGCCTGGTGGATCAAGCGTTTCCGTGCTTCATTGGAACTGGTTGAAATTGTGCGTCTCGACCACTTTCGCGGTTTTGCAGGGTATTGGGCCGTGCCCGGTGAAGCTGAAACTGCAGAAGGTGGGGAATGGATTCCCGGTCCTGGAGCGCATTTTTTTGAGGCTATCAAAGAAGCCTTGGGTGGCCTGCCGATCATTGCCGAAGACCTGGGCGAGATCACGCCTGATGTGATCGAATTGCGCGACCAGTTCGACCTTCCTGGGATGAAAATCTTGCAGTTTGCCTTCGATGGTGCCGCGGACCACCCCTTTTTACCGCATACCTATCCTGAGAACAGCACGGCATATACCGGCGTGCACGATAATGAAACGATACGCGGCTGGTATTTGGGAGCGAACGAACATAATAAAGATATTGCTCGAAGATACCTTAGTGTCGATGGCAGTGACATCGCCTGGGATATGATCCGCTCTGCCTGGAACTCGCCAGCGGTTTATGCACTGGCCCAGATGCAGGACTTGCTCGACCTCGACAATTATGCGCGTATGAACTACCCTAGTACCCTCGGCGGTAACTGGCAGTGGCGCATGATGCCCGGTGTGCTGACCCCTGAACTGGAAAACAAATTGAGGGAGTTGAACCAGGTCACCAACCGGTTTAGCTCTTGAGTGCTTAAATGAAAAACGGACGGCCATTTGGCCGCCCGTTTGCATTTACTACTTTTTCTCTTCCGCCTTTTCACCCGGTTTCCAGGTGGGCGCCCAGCGCTTGATCTGCTTTTGCGAAACTTTATTAGTCTTGCGGCAGCGTGGGCAATGTAAGTTGTAGTGATTGTGACCTTCATCGTGCATCTCATCCAGCGCAGCGTGGACGATTTCACGGTTCAGGTTGATGGGGGTGTTGCAGAAGGTGCAACGAATATTCATGATGTACTCCTTTTGAAGCGGCCAATTGCTGCTGTTTCATGATTACAATAAGCTTTGGCCGTGAGCATTGTACTCAAAACAGGTTGAGTATAGCATGCTTCAAATTACTGATGCGCTTTCCAATGTTATTCTTATGAGGTGAAAGCAAAAACTTCAAAAACCAGGAAGTGCCCATGAACTGGACCTCACCCGACCACTGGACCAAGATCACAGCCATAGATGCCCACACGGCGGGCGAACCCTTGCGCATCATCACCAGCGGTTTCCCTGAGTTGCCTGGTGATACTATCCTTGCCAAACGCCAATATGCCAAGGAACATCACGATGGTCTACGACGGGCCTTGATGTGGGAACCGCGCGGACATGCAGATATGTATGGTTGCATCTTCACCGAGCCAGTCACTGAGGATGGGGATATGGGAGTACTCTTCCTGCACAATGAAGGCTTCAGTACCATGTGCGGACACGGCATCATCGGCATGGTCAAGGTGGGTGTGGAAACTGGCCTGCTACCCAAGCGCGGGCCGTTAACGGAAATCAAGATCGATACCCCCGCCGGACGCGTCACAGCCACGGCGCATATGCAGGGGGAGATTGTTGAGAAGGTTTCCTTCCTGAATGTGCCTTCGTTCGTGCTGGAAAAGGGCCTCAGTGTGGAGGTGGAAGGCTTGGGAGAAGTGCGTTACTCGATTGCCTTTGGTGGCGCTTTTTATGCCTTTGTGGATGCTGACGCTGTGGCTGTAGATGTCTACTCTCAAAAACAGGCTCCCATAGCGGAAGTGGGTATGCGTATAAAACGCGCCGTGATGGATTCCTACGTCATTCAGCACCCCCATGGCGACCCGGACCTGAATTTCCTCTACGGCACTATCTTCGTGAAGATGCTGGGGGATGGCGTACATTCACGCAACGTCTGCATCTTTGCAGAGGGTGAGGTTGACCGCTGCCCTACGGGTACCGGGGTGAGTGCCCGCGCCGCTATCCATCATGCTGCGGGAGAACTGGGCCTGAATGAACGCGTCACCATCGAAAGCCTGATCGGGACGGCTTTTGACGTTCAGGTGGTTGAAGAAACTATGGTTGGAAACCTGCCTGCGGTCATTCCCGAGGTGACCGGCACGGCGTACATCACAGGCATAAACACGCTTTTGATAGATCCCGACGACCCCTTGCGGGACGGGTTTATACTGCGCTAAGTATGTGTTTTTTGCGGGTGATTTGTGCATTTCTTGACAAAGCCCAACTGCCCGACTACAATCAAACCCGCACAACTAATTTCGTCTTTTTGCGTCCCAGACGCATTTTCACCAACCAACTTAGATAGGAGACCATAATGGCATTTGAACTACCTGCCCTGCCGTATGCCCATGATGCATTAGAACCACATATCGATGCCCGCACCATGGAGATCCATCATGGCAAACACCACCAGGCTTATACCAACAACCTCAACGCGGCCATCGAGAAACACCCCGAGCTGGCCGATAAGTCTGCCGACGACCTTGTCAAAGACCTGAGCAGCCTTCCCGAAGATATCCGCACCGCTGTGCGCAACAATGGCGGCGGCTTTGTGAACCATCGCGATTTCTGGACAGCCATGTCACCCGATGGCGGCGGCGAACCCAGCGGCGCGCTGGCCGATGCCATCAATGCTGCCTTTGGCGATTTTGCCAGTTTCAAAGATGCTTTCAGCAAAGCCGGTGGCGGCCAATTTGGCAGCGGCTGGGGCTGGCTGGTCAAAAAGAGCGACGGCAGTGTGGCTGTGACTGGGACCGCCAACCAGGATAACCCCATGTCGGATGGCGATACACCTTTACTGGGTGTGGATGTGTGGGAACACGCCTATTATTTGAACTACCAGAACCGCCGCCCCGACTACATTGCAGCCTTCTTCAACGTGGTTAACTGGGATGAAGTTGGCCGCCGATTTGATGCCAGTTAGCGTATAATACGCACAAATCACGGAGGATTTGATACATGACTCACATCATCACAAGTTTGTGTTTGCGCGACGGTGGTTGCGTGGACGTCTGCCCGGTAGAGTGTATCGTTCCGGGTAAACCCCAGGAGCAATGGCCCTGGTACTACATTGACCCCGATACCTGCATTGATTGCGGCGCATGCATCCCCGAATGCCCCTACGAGGCCATCTTCACAGAAGATGAAACCCCGGATGCATATGAAGCCACTGGTGGCGAATATCAGAGCATGCCTGCTGGTACTGCTGGTTTTGAGACTGCTTACGCAGGCGAAGACCATCACGGTCGTGAAGTCCAGTTGGCCTCCACCAAGGTTTTGGAAGCCGGCGAAGTTGTTGACTTGACTGCTGATATCAAGCCCAACTACGACTTCTTCGAAGGTGATGCCCCTGGTTATTGGGACGGCTGGACGGATTTCGTCAATCCCTAGCCTATAGACACTATACTGAAGAAAAGAGGAAGCCATTTAGCTTCCTCTTTTTGTTGTCTCATGGACAATCATCCAGGGATATTGAGGACATCTGCACCTTTTATTACCTTGATAAATCCGCTATCTTCAATATATAAGCAGTTTTGCCTGGATGGATTTTAGCGTTTAGGAGTTCTCATGCAAGACCTTACCCAACAATTTCTTGAGCTAGTGCGTTTGGCAGCTACCAGCTTGCCCCCCGATGTTGAAAAAGCTCTGGGGGAAGCCGTGGAGCGCGAGGAAGAAGGTTCCGCTGCCAAAGGCGCTCTGGACACGATCCTGACCAATGTTGAGATGGCGCGCGAGAATGCCACCCCCATTTGCCAGGATACCGGCACACCCATCTTTTACGTGCATTATCCTGAAGGCTGGAGCACACGCAAGCTCAAGCAACAGATTCGTGATGCGGTGGTCGAAGCGACTAAAAAATCTTATCTGCGGCCCAATGCAGTTGATTCAATTACCGGGACGAACACAGGCGATAACCTCGGGGATGAACACTATCCCACTATCCATTTTGAAGAGGTGGATGGCGATACGTTGACCGTTGAGTTGATGCTCAAAGGGGGCGGCTGTGAGAATGTGGGCGCGCAGTACAAATTGCCAGATGCAAAATTGGGCGCAGGGCGTGACCTGGAAGGTGTTCGCAGGGCGGCGCTGGATGCCGTGTACCAGGCACAGGGTAAAGGCTGCGCACCGGGCATCCTGGGTATTGCTGTAGGCGGTGACCGTGGCTCTTCTTTCCTGGCATCCAAAGAGGCTTTGCTGCGTACGATTGACGACAACAACCCTAATCCCCAATTGGATGAGCTGGAAAAGACCATCACCAAGGAAGCCAACCAATTGGGCATCGGGCCGATGGGCTTTGGCGGCCAGACAACCGTGATCGATACCAAGATCAAAGCCGCACACCGTTTACCGGCCAGTTATTTTGTGTCGGTGTCTTACATGTGTTGGGCTTATCGCCGCCGCAAGATGACTATTAACGGTGATGAAGTCATTTACGCTTGAGGAGGATAAGATGATTAAATTAACTACCCCTATTGCAGACGATCAAATCCGCGCCCTCAAGGTCGGTGATACGGTTTCTCTGAATGGCACCATTCTGACTGGCCGCGATGCGGTGCACAAATGGATGATCGACATCTTTATTGAAAAGAACTATGCTCCAGAGGGGGATGACCAGGAAGTTTATGAGTCCATCAAGCCCATGCTGGAGGGTGGCGTGATCTATCATTGCGGGCCGGTAGTATCAGGTTTAGATACAGGTGATTACAAGTTCGTGGCCGCCGGACCGACCACCAGTATCCGCGAAGAACCCTACCAGGGCCGTGTGATGGAGCACTTCAACATCAAGGGCGTGATCGGCAAAGGTGGCATGGGACCCAAGACGCTGGCGGCCTGCCAGGAAAACCCCGGTGTGTATCTGCATGCCATTGGTGGGGCAGCTTCGCTGATCGCTCAATCGGTCAAACAGGTTACTGGCGTGTACAAGTTGGACTTTGGTGTGCCTGAGGCTATCTGGGTCCTGGAGGTTGAGGACTTTCCGGTGGTCGTGACGATGGACAGTCACGGTAACAGCCTGCATGATGAGATCGAAAGCCGTTCACAGGAAGTCTTGGAAGAATTGCTCGCCAAAGCTTGACCCATACCAATACACCGCGATAACATAGCCGCTGGATTAGCCAGCGGCTTTTCCTTATTAAATCGAACCCATTAGAAGGAAATTATTGGAGGCCCCTCCCGTGACCAACCCTGCAACCCGCACAGAAAAAGATTCCCTCGGTGATGTCCAGGTCCCTGCCGACGCCCTTTATGGCGCGCAAACCCAGCGTGCTGTGCTCAATTTCCCTGTTTCCGGCCTTAAACCCTGGCGCGCCTTCATTTGGAGCATAGCCGCCATCAAACGCGCTGCTGCCGATGTCAATGGTGGGCTGGGCTTGCTTGATGCAGATAAGGCGGAAGCGATTGCTAAAGCGGGGGAAGAGGTAATGGAGGGTAAATGGGATGAAAACTTTGTGGTTGATCCCTTCCAGGCCGGGGCAGGCACCAGCCATAACATGAACACCAACGAGGTCATGGCCAACCGCGCAACCCAGATCCTTGGCGGTGAGATTGGCAATTACATCGCTCACCCCAACGACCATGTCAACATGGCCCAGTCCACAAATGACACCATTCCCACAGCTATTCGTTTGGGCTGCTTGTGGCGGCTGGATGAGTTGCTGGGAGTAGTCACTGGTCTGGCAGATGCCCTGGATGATAAAGCCAAAGAGTTTGATGATGTCGTCAAATCGGGTCGTACCCATTTGCAGGATGCTGTCCCTGTGCGATTGGGGCAGGAGTTTGGTGGTTACGCTAAAGCGGTGCGCCGCGATGGTGAGCGTATCCAGCGCGCCGCTGAGGGTTTGCGCCGTTTAGGCATCGGTGGCACGGCCACCGGTACGGGCTTGAACGCCCATCCTGAATATCACGAGCGCATGGTCAAGCGACTCGGTGAGATCACGGGCCTGGAACTGCAAACTTCGGATAACTTATTTGAAAGCATGCAATCATTGGCAGACGCGGCTGATTTCTCAGCATCCATCCGCACGTTGGCGATTACAGTAACGCGCATCGCCAACGACATTCGTCTATTGTCTTCTGGGCCATCCACCGGCCTGGCTGAGATCCAGTTGCCTGCCGTGCAGCCGGGTTCCAGCATAATGCCCGGCAAGGTCAACCCCGTGCTGGCCGAGATGACCAATCAGGCCATGTTCCACGTGCAGGGTTGTGATTTAGCTGTATCCTTGTCGGCGCAGGCGGGACAGCTTGAACTTAATGTGATGATGCCTGTCATCGCCCACAACCTTTTTGAGATGATGCAGGTCATGATTGGCACTTTGCGGGCCTTTACGGAAAAATGCATTGTGGGTATCACCGCCAACAAAGACAAGGCGGAGGGCTGGCTATCCAGGAACGCCATTGTCGTGACGGCCCTCAACCCGGTGATCGGTTACCAGGCTGGCGCTGAGATGGTCAAACAGGCCATCAAGGAAGACCGCACGGTTGGCGAAGTTACTGTGGAAAAAGCACAGGCCGGTGAACTAAAGCACGTTAGCGAAGACCGCCAGGTAAGCCCTGAAGAGATCGAAGCGGCCCTCAGCGACCTGCGTAAACTGACCGAGGGTGGCATCATTAAATAAAACCCATTCTTACACCTTTGTAGGGCGAATGTCTGAAGCTGTTACGACATTCGCCCTTTTCTTTTGCTATAATTCTAGCTAATGAGCGACGAATTCTTTTATCCAAACGTGTGGGGCCTCAGCATTTTGTTGGCGCTTGAAGAGATCCTCGGCAAGAATGGCGTGTCTGCCGCCCTGAACCTGGCCGGCTTAACGCATTACGTAAACAACTACCCCCCGGATAACATCAAAAAAGAATTTCCTTTTGAGGCTGTGTCCAAGCTGCAACAGGCCTTGTGGGATATGAACGGCTCGCGCGGCGCGCAGGTCTTAGCCGTGCGCAGCGGCGAATCGACCTTTACCTATTCTCTTGAGAAGTTTGGCAAGGTGCAACAGGCTGCGGCCGCAGCTATGAAAGTCGGCACCAAGCACATGCGTATCAAGGCGGGTTTGCTTTTCTTTGCCAAATTCTTCAACGCCGTCAGCGACCAGCAGGTGCGCGTGGATGAGGATGACACCCACTGGCTGTGGGTCATCGAACGCTGCCCTATGTGCTGGCAGCGCACAACGGATGAACCGGTTTGCCTGCTGGGCGTGGGTGTGCTTAATGCTGCTACCAAATGGGCCACCAGTGGCGACCAGTTCCGCATCAAGGCTGTACAGTGTATCGGCATGGGGGCTGAAGAAGGCATCATCAAGATCGAAAAGCCGAGTGGCTGATCCCACCCCGATAAAACAAGTACGTAACATAGGTCCTAAAACCGCCGAATGGCTTGAAGCCATTGGTATATTTACTTTCGAAGACCTCGAACGCCTGGGTGCCATTGAGGCTTATAAACTTTTGGTAGAACGTTACCCACACAAAGTTTCGATGAACGCCTTATGGGGTTTGCAAGGAGCGTTGATAGGTATACCCTGGAACGAAATCTCTCCTGTGGTGAAAGATAAATTGAAGGCTGAGTTAGAAGAATCCGGTTCGTAGAGGCAACGCATGCGTTGCTCCTACTGTGTACGATGAAAGGTTTAATATGATCTCAGAAGTTGAACAATATCTAACCATGATCGAAGACCTGCGCGCCCAGATCGCAGATCAGGTGCGTGACATGTCTGCCGAAGCCCTAAATTGGAAACCCATCGAAGGAGAAGGCGAGCGTGCAACTAATTCGTTGGCAGTGCTGGCTGTGCACGTAGCAGGCGCAGAGCATTTCTGGATCGGTGAGTTCGTAGGCAAACTGCCGCCCACCCGCGACCGTGATGCGGAATTCAGGACGGTGGTGGATTCGCCCCAGCCGTGCCTGGATGCTTTGGAGGCTGTGGGCATCGAGACACGCGAAATCCTGAGCAAGCTCACTCCAGAAGAACTGGATGAAGTACGGGAAGTGAGAGGCAAGCAAGTGGCAGTGCGCTGGGGCATCCTGCACGTTATCGACCATACGGCCTTGCATTTAGGGCATATGCAAATCACTTATCAACTGTGGAATGAAGGTAAGGCCAATCCCATGCCACGCTGGTTCGAGCGGGTGGGGGCTGGTAAATAGTAATTACTCACGCTAAGAACGCCAAGTTCGCAAAGCTATTCCGGATTCCCTAATCTCGAATCTCTATTCTTATTTTCCTCTGTGTCTCTGTGGTTAAATCTTTTTCACAAAAATTCGTGTAATTAATCCATTGGTGTCATTCGTGATTAACTCCTCACCTCAGTAATAAAGCTCCTTGACGCAAACGCATTTCCCCTTTAGGCTTTAGTCCATGCCCATACAAATCCTGCCGGATGAAGTTGCCTCCCAGATCGCTGCCGGGGAAGTGGTTGAACGCCCTGCCTCTGTGGTCAAAGAACTGGTCGAGAACAGCCTGGATGCTGGGGCCAGCTATATTTCTATCACGATTGAAGGGGCCGGCCAAAAGCTCATTGAGGTGGCCGACGACGGCGTTGGCATCTCCCCTGACCAGTTGGAGCTGGCCCTCTCCCGGCATGCCACCAGCAAACTACACAATGCCGCTGACTTGCAGCATATCGCCACACTCGGTTTTCGCGGCGAAGCTTTGGCTTCAATAGCTTCCGTTTCGCGTTTCAGCATTGTTTCGCGCCCCAAAGATTCGGAAGCCGGTGCCCAGTTGCAAGTGGATGGTGGCGAGGCGGGAACTTTAGAGCCAATCGGTGCTCCTGCGGGTACTGTCGTGCGCGTCGAAGACCTTTTCTACAATGTGCCTGCTCGCCGTAAGTTCCTCAAAAAAGATGCCACCGAACGCCGCCAGATTGATGCATTGGTGACACGTTATGCCCTAGCCTATCCCAATGTGCGTTTCCAATTGCGCCAGGAAAACCGCAGTAGTTTACAGACCAGCGGCAACGGCGATGCCCGTGAAGTGCTGGCCGCTCTTTACGGGGCTGATATCGCCCGCCAGATGCTGGAAGTCAACGCGGATTACGATGAAGTCAAGCTCACTGGTTTTATAAGTCCCACGGGTGTGACGCGCGGCAACCGCCGTGAGATCACCTTTTTTGTTAATGGCCGCTGGGTACAGGACTATACATTGACTGCGGCCCTAGTGCAGGCCTACCACACCATGCTGATGGTCGGGCGTTATCCTGTGGCTGTAGTCTTCTTGCAGGTTGACCCCGAATTGGTAGATGTCAACGTGCATCCGGCCAAATCAGAGGTGCGTTTCCAGCAGCGCGACCAGATCTTCAGCAGCGTGCAGCGTGCTACCCGGCGTGCTTTGCTGGCTTACACGCCAGTGCCCACCATGGACTTTAACGCCCAAACACGCTGGACACCTGCCGAGCCTCAAACCTACCAGCAACGCACTGTTGGCCCCGCCTGGGATATGGCAGGTGAGGCATCTGGTGAAGAACAGGACCAAGAAGAAACGACTGAAACCCAAACACCTCTGCCGCGCAGTGATGTACCTTTATTACGATTGGTGGGGCAGGTGGGCAGTGCTTATCTGGTGGCGGAAGGACCTGACGGCTTGTACCTGATCGACCAGCATGCCGCTCACGAACGTGTGCTCTTCGAGCGTTTCATGCAGCAGCTTAAAGAACAGGTCAACGCCATCCCCTCACAGGCATTGCTGGAGCCGGTGACTGTAGAACTATCCTCTCAGGAAACACGCTTGCTTGAAGACCAACTCAGTGTGATGCAATCTCTGGGCTTTGGGGTTGAACCATTTGGGCCTGACACCTTCATCTTGCGGGCTATGCCTGCCTTGTTATTAGGCAGCGATCCAATGGAAGCTTTGCGTGTGGTGATCGAGGATTTTGAAGAAGATGAAACTCCTCTGCAAGATCAAATAGAAGCAAAAGTCATCGCGCGTGTATGCAAACGTGCTGCCGTCAAAGCCGGTCAAAATCTTTCCCAAGAAGAACAGCGCGCCTTGCTGCGCGACCTGGAAAACAGCAAGTCGCCGCGTACCTGCCCACATGGCAGACCGACCATGATCCACTTGTCTATTGATTTACTAGAAGGGCAATTTGGGCGGAAGGGTGCGCGTTAGCCACTGACCGGTAGGCTGACTGTCACTAGCGTACCTACGCTGACTTCGCTGTCCAGTTCGATCTGGCCCCCGTGAGCTTCCACGATCTTTTTACAGATAGATAGACCGAGGCCCGTACCTGTGGCATGTTGGTCGGAACCCGGCACACGATAGAACTTCTGAAAGAGCTCGCGGCGGTGTTCGGGCAATATGCCATGCCCAGTGTCTCGTATCTGGATGTTGATCGTCTTACCGTCAACCTGTGAACTGATGTGGATCGTCCCGCTGGGGCGGTTGTATTTAATGGCATTGCTGATCAGGTTCAGCAGGACTTGCTTGAGTTTGTCATAGTCCCCCTGCACCTTCGGCAGGCTGTCAGGCAGGTCTAGACCGACTTGTATGTTGCGTTCTTCAAGGCGGCTTTGCATCGTGTTGACGGCTTCTTTGAGCAGCACAACCAGATCTATTTCCTCAACCCGGAATTGGTAACGCCCCGATTCCAGACGGGCGATATCCAGGAAGGCCGTGGTCATCTCAGATAAGCGCTGTGTTTCTTTGAAGATGGTTTCAGCCATCTGCATGCGTTGCTCTTCGGAGATCTCCGGGCGCATGGACAGGTGGGCAGCAGTATTTAATGATGCCAACGGTGTGCGCAATTCATGTACCAGCTCGGCAATCAGGTCGGATTGCTGGAAGAGGCGTGCATTAACAATCGCAATGGCTGCCTGGGAACCCAATGCGCTGAGTACTTCCTGGTCTTCCTGGGTGAACTCGCCGACCTGTTTGTTGATCGCTTCTAGCACACCAATGACCTTGTCCTGCGTGATCATAGGGATACCCAGTAAGGAGATCGTCTTCACCTCTGTAGTTTCCCCGACCTCCCCAAAATGTTGCGGTTCATCACTGACATTGGAGATGCGTTCTGCGCGCCGCTCACGTACGATCTTTCCGGCGATGCTGCCGTCTACCGGCACGATCAAGCCACGCATCAAGCCGCTGTCCATATTGGTGGCTGCCTGGAAATACAGTTCTTCGTTGTTCTCGTCGTAGAGCAAGATCGAGGCTTCCTGCGCCCCGGTCAAGTCTGCAGCAGTGTGCACAATGCGGTTAAGCAACACGTCCAGGTCAAGGGTCGAAGAGAGGTTCCCGGCGACTTCGATCAGGCGCAGGAAACGCGCCGGGCGAGTGATTGGGTCGAGGTTAGACATTTGCAACGCTTTCCAGAATAGCAGGGAGAACTTCGGCAACGTCGGTGCGTAGTACTGCATCTGCACGCTCATCGAGGTAAGTAGCTGCGTTGTTTATGATGATCAAACTTGCTCCATTCTCCAGGCTGCGCATGGGTAAACCTGCAACAGGCATAACTTCCAATGATGAACCAACTACTAATATTACATCAGCTTTGCGGGCGTGTGCCTCTGCCTTTTGAAACGTTTTTACGGGCAATTGTTCTCCCAATAAAATGGCATCCGGTTTGAGTACGTGCCCACAATCCCGGCAATGAGGGATTTCTCCATCTCGCACGTAGCTCTCCAAAAATTCGTTTACATTATAGGTTACATAACAACTCACGCAGGTTAGCGTGGATACAGTCCCATGCACTTCGTGGACACGTTTGGAGCCAGCTTTTTGATGCAAGCCATCGATGTTTTGGGTGATGATGGCTTTGATGGAGCCAGAGCTTTCCAGCTTCGCCAGGGTGATGTGAGCTGCATTGGGTTCCGCCTGTGTGATACGTTCTGCCATCGGCTGAAACCAATTGTAAAAGCCTTCCGGCGAATGGCGGAAACTGATTAATGAAGCCACTTCCCAGGGGTCATGATGGTGCCAAAGACCATCATCTTCTGAGCGGAAATCAGGGATGCCGGAAGGGGTTGAAATGCCTGCGCCGGATAGCACGATTGCATGTTTCCCTTGCTGGATGATCTCGGCAGCCAGATTGATATTTTCTTGTTCGGTAATTGCCTGGGATGTCACGATGGCGTGGCTTCAGCCTCACGCGCGAAAGTATCCGCTAATTTGTTGAATTGCTGAGCAGTGAGACTATCGGCCTGTTGGTTGATCATGGCCACGTGCCGCGCTGCAGCCTGGTATGCCAATTCGGGGGCTGGCGTGAAAACTCCCGCCAGGGGGATACGTACAGCTTCTTCCACCTTGGCGCTGGGTAGGGTGATCTCCAAACGGCTGCGGTTGATAAGGACGGGCCTGATCTTGTCTTTTTCAACCCCTAAGGTTTCCAGACCTTCCAGTAGTAACTGTGTCTTTTGCAAAGTTAAACGACGGGGGTCAACCACTACGATGATCTCATCGCACATAGGGATCAACTTGCGGTTGCTCAGTGTTAATCCGGTACCCATATCCAATATCGTGTAAGGGGCTAGCCGTGACAGATGGCCTGCCATGGCTTGTAACTGTTCCCAGGAATTGCTTAAATCTTCATCCATAGGCAATGCAGAGGAAACCATCAGCAGGATGCCTGATCCGTGGGCGATCAGTTCGTCCTCTACGTCTTTCAGGCCGATCTCCTGAGGGGGACGTTTCAGCAAATTAATCTGTCCGTCCGACTCGGAGTATCCTAAGTAGAAGCCAATGTCCCCTTTGCCAGGGCGTGTCTCTGCCACGATCACATATTCATCGGTGCGCTGGTGAAGACTAATGCCGAGGTTGATAGCCAGGGTAGAAACACCAAGGCCGCCTTTAGCGGAGAGGATGCCGATTACGTGACCCGGCTTGAGATGTTCGGCTGTATCTTCGAGGTTCAGCGAACCCGTCTTGGGACGGTTGAGGATCGTTTTGACACGGGCAATCAATTCGGCAGGATGTGTGGGTTTTGTCAAGTAGTCATCTGCCCCAGCTTCAAAGCCTTCGACTTTATCATCCACCTGGGCCTTAGCTGTGAACAAGACGATTGGGATAAAGGCCGTATTGTCCATCATACGCAGGCGGCGCGTGACTTCATAGCCATCCATACCCGGCATCATTACGTCGAGCAGGATCAGGTCTGGCGTTTCGTTTTGGGCGATTTCCAGGGCTTTAACGCCGTTGTTGGCGGCCAAGATCTGAAAACCCTGGCGTTCCAGCATCGTACCAACGAGTTGTAGGGTGTCGATATCGTCATCTACAATGAGGATTTTGCCGGACATTGAGGGGCTCCTGATGGATACAGCATTGTCTAATTAATCCAGTCTAGCATAAAGCCAATAATGCGACAAGGGCGGCCCTCTTAGAGCGAATTCCTTGCGGTCAGAATGCTATAATCGCCGTAAATGCTGGAAAATCTGAGCCAAATCCTTGAACATGAGTGTGAATTGGATGCAACAAGCCCCATGGTTGTTGGGGTTTCGGGCGGCCCAGATAGTTTGTGTTTGTTGCATGCCATGCACACTTTGGGATATGAGCTTGTCGTAGCGCACTTTGACCACGCTTTACGCTCAGAATCAGCCGCCGATGCCGAAAAGGTAGAGCAGTTTTGCAAAGAAATGGGTTTGACCATTGAAATTGAGCGGGAAGATACTGGTGTTTATGCTAAAGAAAACGCACTGTCTATCGAAGAAGCAGCCCGTGAATGTCGCTATACCTTTCTATATAAATTAGCTGAACGTCACAACGCTCAGGCCGTGGCTGTAGGGCACAATGCCGACGACCAGGTTGAAACTGTTCTGATGCACTTGTTGCGCGGCGCGGGACTGGATGGGCTTAGGGGTATGCAAATGCACAGTGTGGGCACAGGCTGGAGTCAAACCATTCCTCTTGTGCGGCCGCTGCTTTCAACCTGGCGCGACGATATCCTGGCCTATTGTGAGCAAAATGACCTTGAGCCTCTTTTTGACCGCAGCAATCTGGATACCACCTACTTCCGTAACCGCCTGCGCCACGAACTCCTCCCAGACCTGGAAAGTTACAATCCACAAGTCAGGGCGCAATTATGGCGTATGGCGGAAACCCTCGGGGGCGATCAGCAGATTGTTGAACAGCATATCGATATTGTTTGGAATAGCATTCTAGTAGAAGAAAACATAACTCATTTGGCTGTAAATCGTGAAATTTTTTTGAAAGAGAACTCTGGGGTGCAACGCAGGCTTTTGAGACGTGCCCTGACTCAGCTTCGCCCAGGTTTGCGCGACCTGGATTTTGCCTCAATCCAGAGAGCCATTGATGCGATCAAAGACCCGCCCGCCAGCGGCCAATGTGACCTTATGGCTGGCTTACGCTTATTGGTTGAAAATGATCAGTTTTGGCTGGCTGGCTGGGAAGCGGAAATACCAGTGTCCGCAGATTGGCCGCAAATCCCTGAAGGTGAACCTTGTCGCGTTGACATCCCTGGAGAAATTACCGTGGGTGAAGGCTGGCGTTTGAAGGTTGAAGGGATTGCAGAAGCTGAAACAGATTTAGATACTGGGGACCCATTTCAAACTCTCCTGTCAGCCGACAACCTGGAAGATTCTCTGCTTATCAGAGGTAGGCAGTGGGGGGATCGCTTTGCACCTTTGGGGATGGATGGACATTCCCTCAAACTAAGTGATTTCTTTATCAATGAGAAGCTACCCAAACGGGCGCGCGACGGCTGGCCTCTGCTGTGCGCTGGAGATGAGATTATTTGGGTTTCCGGCTTTCGTCCTTCTCACCGTTTTCGTGTGACAGAGGCGACGGAGAAAATGATTCATCTGCATCTGTATCGTCAAAAAGATGACAAATTGACAAATTAAAGCAATTTGTTCCTTTGAATGGAAACGGTGAATGCTCAATTATCTTTAGAGGAATTTCTCACAAGCTTGAAAAGACAAAAGTTGTCATCAGTATGATGAATAAAGAAAGGACAGGAAGATGGACTGTAAATAGGTTCACAGAGACCGTCTTAGAGTGTGGATCGCTGTGTCCATCCAAAACCAGCCTGAACAGGTCAGGGGTGTATGAGCGCGTAATGGCTAGTGTGGCCTCACTAGATTATTCCGAGGAAGGCCAATGAAGACGCAAGCCGCCTATGCAGGTATCGAGGTCAGTAAAGCCAGCCTGAAGCTAGTTAGGTGTGGCCAGACCGGCACAGAGCAATTCCAGCTGGTTACATATCATCCTGATAACCAGGACAGCATCTCGCGACATCTGGCCTACATGCAAGCTGAACGGCACCAGCTCGAACAAGATGTCCGCAGCCCTGGCCAGTGTTGTCCCTTTGGTGATCGTAATTTCGTGCGCAGTGTCCTGTACAAGTCCGGCTTTTCCGCCCGCGGTTACAATAGGTTAACAATAGTTTTGGTTTTAGATTGGAGAAGGAGAAAAAACATGTGGGAAGAAAAATTAGCATTCTACGATGAGTTGGTCGAAAAATGCCCCCGCTTTGAAAGAAAGGGAAAAACCGGGCCCTATACCTCTGCCAACGGGCACATGTTCTCCTTCCTCAACAAAGATGCTGAATTCGGTATCCGCTTTTCCAAAGAAGTCCAGGAAAAGTACATCGAGGAATTTGATACCACTCTCTTTAAATCCCACGGCGCCGTCATGCGCGGCTATATTCTCATCCCCGATCACATGTTTGAAGACCTGGATAAATTGGCCGAATTACTTGACGAGAGCTACGACTACGTCATGTCGCTCAAACCAAAATAACCACCGCCTCTCACCACCCAACAAACCGCCAATTTGCACCAGTGGGGTTTGCTTAGCAAACTCCATATGTAGATGCAAAGCATCTACGTCAGTTACTATGTGTAAAGATATCGATCAGGTGCCGTCGAACCTCATCTGCGTCCGGCTCCAGGCACACAGAGATATTCGGTCTGGCATTTGGAATAACGTAAGTTTGGCCGGAGTGCGCCGATATGGTCCCATCTTCAGTCACTACACCCAGGCGCAGCGGCACAAAATCGCATAGTTCGGGTTCCATCATCAGGATAGCCGCCGTGGCATCCCACATCACGCCCTCACCGCCCCAGGCAGCCAGCATCGAATCCCACAGGTCCGCCGCCAGGTCGCCTATCTGTCCTCCCTGTCGCCAATGGTGGGTATCCCAACCATCCACACGCACCAGGTTAGTTGCATCCAGTGGCACCAGGTAGAGTTCCATGCCAGAATTAAAGACTTCCTCAGCAGCTACAGGGTCCGCGTAGATATTCCATTCAGCCCACACATTGTGCGAATTGGGGATCAGTTCACGTATATTCCCGGGCACATACACTGCCCCACCCATCAAATAAACGGCTTCGATATTTTCACGGATGCTCGGGTCATCTCGCAAAGCCTGTGCCAGGCTGGTGTAGGCCCCTGCGAAAAACAACGTTATCGGTTCAGGCGAGCTATGCACTGTTGAGATGATCAGGTCGGCTGCCGGCGTGCTGGTGTAGCTGTGCCCCAGGTCTGGGATAAAGTTTAAGTCATACATATTCCAGAAGTTGTCAGCCATTTCGGTGATCCAGACGGGGAAACTGTTGTTGCCTGCCAGGGGGGCATTGTCTCCGTTCCCCAGATCGATGCCTTTTATCCCGAAAACCTCCAGCATGTTGCCAATATGCTGAATATAGGTCGAGGGGGTGGCCTCGCCGTACGAAATGCTGATGACCTTCAGGTCTGCTTCCGGGTTGGCCAATAAATAAAGGTTGGCCAAAGTGCCATCCGGGCTGCCGTCATCATCGTAGATGATTGCAACCCGCTCTAGCCGCTTGCTGGGTTGTGGGTGGTAAGCACTGCTGGGTGACCCACGTGTGTCTCCCTGGGCTTCTGGATTGTTCCATCCGCCAATTAATAATGACGAAAGTATGATGAGTGGGATCAGACCGAATAGCCGTTTCATTTCATCCTCCTCATTGCACAAAGCCAAAATTAAATTGTACAGACTATTTCACCCTTATTCAAATCCATAATAGATAAGCATTGTCCTAATCAATTATCCCTGCACACTGCAAGCTAACCCACCTTAGAAGCGCTCCCCGCTTTTGGCTATTCACCTCAAATTGCGTTTGTCAGACAAGTACTAGGACCACCCCCTTATACATCTACATGAACGACGCAATAGTGCTATTGCGTCGTTATCTATTCTGCTTGGAGTTTGTTAACTATAATCTGGTAGAGTTTGGCATAGCCAAACTCTTAAAGCCAATCAAAGATTGGCTAGGGGGCTTGTGCCTCTGGCGATTTATTCTGGTTAAAGGTCACAAAATCACGCGCCGCTACATGGTCAAAGCTTTCAAAAGGTTGGATCTGACCCCAGGAGGTCATCACTAACGGCACGTCAATCGAATTCCAGGGGAAGGCGATCACTTCCAGGAAATTGAAATCGCTCATCACACTCTGGATGCCCTCTTTTAGATCTGTACATTCATTTTCACTAATGATCTCGCAGTTGTACCAGAAGATCACATAGCCATGCTCCATGCTATGTACGATGTGTGCCTGGGGCTGTCCAGCATCATAACCTGCCGGTGTATCTTCAAAAAAACCGGCAGGCAAAGGGCGGGCATAATGTTCCCCCGAGGTTGGTGGATCGGTGTTGTAATCGACTGGCGTCCCCTCATCTACATGCAGGATGCTCTCCATCAATTCGGCAGTTTCCCCAGTCGTGGATTGAGATGAGCGCCACAGCGCAAAACCGACCTGCCATGCCGCATAGCCAACGAAAGCCAGCGCGCCAATAATAAAAGCACCCCAGATGAATTGCGATCTGCGTTTCTGGCTCTGACGCTTTTGGCGGGAGCGCTCACGTCGGCTTTGCGGTTTGTTGGCCATTAATTAGAGGAAGCCAGCAAGCTGTCGATCGTCTGTTGGAATGTGGAGAACGGCTGTGCACCGGAGATCTCAAGCCGTCCGTTGATCACGAAGGCTGGCGTACCTGTCACGCCCAGCCCGGAGGCATATTCCACGTTTCCCTGAACCAGTTCTGTTTTGGCACCAGAGTCCATACACTCATTAAATGTATTTACATCCAGGCCAAGGTCCCGGGCGTGGTTGGTCATCGCCAGATTGTTCGGAGCCAGATTGAACTCATTGTATAGTTCGTCGTGGAAATCCCAAAAGCGGCCCTGGTCCCCAGCACAATAACTGGCCTCGGCCGTAATTTGTGAGCCAAGCCCTTGATATGGCAGCGCGTGAAAGATGTAGTAAACATCCCCAGTTGCCACGTATTGTTCAATGACTGCTTCGGATGTTTCCATGTAATAATCCTGGCAGTGACCGCAGAGAAAATCCCCAAATTCTTCGAGCACTACGGGAGCATCAGGGTTGCCCAGCCGGAAGCCATCTTCCATGGGGTGATTGCGCGGGGGAATTTCGGGGCCGGGCCGGAAGTTGGTCCAGGCGATCCAGCCGACAATGGCAACTGCGGCGACCCCAATAAGGGCCATATTGCGCATCTGACCCTGGCGTTCTTTCTGACGACGAGCTTGCAAGCGTTCCTGACGTTTGTTTTGAGCCATACTTAAATTTCCTCAATGAAATAATGATTTTTTTCCAGACGTTTTATTCTGCCATGAGTGACAAACTTTGTCTAGAAGATAGAGGATATTCTTAGCGAGTTTTAAGCTGGGAAAGGGTGATCAGGATATCTCAAACTGGTATACGGGATACTCATCACCAGTGGCTTGAAACCCCGCTTTTTCGTAGAGCGACAGAGATACTTGATTATCGTTTTGGGTGTTCACGGAGATGCGCCGGTGGTGTGTATCCTTATATTCCAATAACAAATTACGCACCAGGGCATAGCCAACCCCTTGCCCTTGTGTTTCAGGATGCACGGCCAAACGTGCCAGGTGGGCCCCGGTAGGGCTGGGTGTACTAATTTGATAGCCGGAGATTTCCCCGTTCTCGTTTTCGGCAACAGTAGCAATCGCGGCTTGTGAAAAGGCCAGTTCAATGGATTGCAGCGAGTTGCGCCACAAGGTGCCAAAGGCCGCTTCATCAACGACAAGCACCTTTTCGAGGTCTTCCTCAGTCATGGAACGGACGGAAGTATTTTTTTTAGCGGGCGGCAGGGTGTGCCCTGAATTTTCCCAGGCAAGCACGATAACGTTGTGCGTATGTGTAAAACCGTTATCTTGTAGTAAATCTCGGAACCAACCATGCAAAGGAATGGCCGCGGCATGCACAGAAGGGTGTTTGCGAAGCTGCTCATGAGCCATGGGCCACAGTTTCTCCCAGGCCGCTTCAGGGGTGGTTTTGACTGTAGCTGCAAACATACGGATCCAGGCGATGCCGGGAGGGTCTGGTGGGCAAGCCAGGGCAGCTACGAGCCGTTCTGCTTTTTCAGCCACCAGATAAGGTTCATGGCCCAGCCAATCTAATGGCGGACGCCAGTCCAGGTGACGATGTACATAAGTTTCAAATTGAATAAGGCTGGCAAGGTTGCGCCGGTCCTCTACTTCAGCAGGACGACAAAGTACCTTGGTAATTGGCATCATATCAAGGTGAGCCTTGGCGATGTCATTATGCAATTCTACCAGAGCATCAAAGATGTATTGTGACGCTTGACTCTAGCTTACTGGCTGTTATGGAGGTGTGTCAGGAAGGCTTCCACAACCTTAGGGTCGAAGTGTTCCCCTGATTGCTCCCGAATGTATTCCAGCACCTTGTCTTCTGGCCAGGCTTTGCGGTACGGCCGGTCAGAGCGTAAGGCATCCCATACATCAACAATAGCGAAAATGCGGGCTGCCAATGGGATTTGTTCTCCCTTTAGGCCGGTTGGATAGCCACTACCATCCCATTTCTCGTGATGGCAATAAGGAATATCAATGGCAGCTTCGAGGTAAGCAATGGGTTTGATCAACTCATAAGCATACACAGGATGCATGCGCATAAGTTCCCATTCTTTATCGGTGAGTTTGCCAGGTTTGCGCAGGATCTCATCCGGGATGGCCATTTTGCCGATGTCGTGTAACAAAGCCCCGCGACTGATATGTGTCATCTCTTCGGGGGAAACTTTCATGACATTAGCCAGGCGTAGGGTCATTTCGGTCACGCGTTGAGTGTGTCCCTCGGTTTCATGGTCGCGCATGTCCAGGGCGCGTACCCAGCCTTCCAGGGTGGCCCCATAAGCCACTTCCAGTTCCAGTTTGGCTGATTGCAGGTTGTCGAACAAGTCGGCGTTATAAATTGCTGTGGCAGCCTGACTGGCAAGCGTCTCAAGGAAGCCGAGCCATTCGACATCTGCTTGGAGATGGCCGCGATGGAAGATTTCCAAAACACCCATAACCTGCCCCTTGGCAATCAGGGGGATGGCGAAGTAGGTTTCAAAACCCTCCTCGCTCAGTAGCCGGGGACGCATGAACTCTGCACCGGTTTCCTGCAAGTTGGGCACGTGGATCAGTCTGCGTTCAAGGGCTGCGCGACCTGCATGATTGTTTCCGATGGGAATGTTGGTTTCTTCAATGGCACGTGATTGGAAACCGCGGCCAGCCGAGTAGCGCAGCATCTGCGATTCGTCGTTGAGCAAAACTGCCGCAGCATGAGCCTTGAGTTGTGATGTGGCCTGGTTGAGCAACATATTGAGGATCAGGCGCAGGTCCAAACTGGCATTGATCGCCATACCGAGGTCGCGTTGGCCTTGCAATTGATCTAAGCGCCGGTGAGCTTCACCAAAAAGACGTGCATTCTCAATGGCGAGCGCAGCGCGTTCTGCGAAGAGCGACATAAGGCGCTGGTCTTCCTGGGAAAATGCATTGACTTCTGCGCTTTGCACATCGATCGCCCCGATGACGGTGGAACCCAATTTTAGGGGGATAGCCATCTCAGAACGGGCAGCCTCCCAGTTGGGGACATAATTACTATCGAGGGTCACATTGGGAACGTTGACGATTTCCCCTGTACGAATAGCCCTGGGAACGATGCCGGCGCCATCAATATATAATTTGCCCTGGCTGACTTCTTCGCTATAAGGTCCGGATGCGGCAATACGTTGCAACTTTGATTGGCTTGGGTCGATCATGATCAAACTGCAATTTGACTGACCGAACTCCTGCAATACGGTTTCTACGATGTTTTGGGCCAGGCTGTTTAGCTGTGGTGTGGCTGTGGAAACGAGGTTGCCAAAAGCGCGATATAGACGGGCCAGTTCCAGGTTGCGGCTGGCAATGGCCTCTTTGGCTTCTTCAAGCTCGGCCAGTTTTTCTTCTAATTCTTTGGCGTAGGTCTGGCTTTCAGTAAATAGAGCACGGGTCTTTTCGTGTAGGGTTGTACGTTGCAAGGCAGTCGCAGCAATATTACTAATTACTTTCAGGTATTGCAGGTTTTCTTCAGTAAAGGCATTATCTCGACCAACCCACAAAGTTCCCAAAATCTCACCCTGCGCGCTTAGCGGAGCACAAGCAACTGCATTGGCGCGTTGCAAAGTTTCGGCGTTCATGAATCTTTGCTCTTTATTGTCCTGCACATCGTTATTTACATAAGTCTCCCCGCTTGAAAGAACGTAATCGACAATTTCGTTGGAGGCAGGGACTGTTAGCTTGACCTGATCTTCCCAAATCAAGTTAGCGAATTCGACCACAAAATGAGCTTCGGAAGGATGTAAGGTGTTTATGGTTGTGCCTGTGACATTGATCAGGGTTTCAAGTTGCTGGGCGATGACCGGGAACATAGCTGCGCGTGTTGTAGCTTGTCGCAATGCATTGCTGACCGAAGCGATCACTTCAAGTTCATTATATTTTTTATAACGTTCAGAGATATTGGTGATGCTGGCGCGGATCAACTTATTATCCGTATCGGGTAACGGCACTAAACGAATTTCGCAGGGGATGTTCTCGCCTTCTGCGTTACGATGGGTCCACTCAAAGGTGATTGGCCCCTCTTCGCGGGCTGCTTTTATCCGTTTTACGGCAGCAGTATTTGAGTCTTCACCATCAGGCTGTTGCCTGGGTCCCAGGGTCCCAGGGTGCACCCCGACAAGGTCTTCGGCAGCAACCCCAAAAAGATTTCCAGCGTTACCACTAGCGCTTGTGATCACACCACTCTCGGCATCCAGAACAACAATGGCTTCAGGGGCATGTTCGATCAATGCGCGTAATTGAGCCTCGCTGTTGCGCAGGGCCTCTTCAGCAGCCATTTTTTCCGTGATGTCAAACGCTGTCCCTAGCACTCCAGGTGACCCACGAAATTCGATGACTGTGGCTGTATAGTCCATCCAGCGTGTCTCTCCACCAGCCGTCAGAATCTTCACCTGATAACGGTTGGGGATATCTTCTCCCTGTTGGCGTGCCAGCCCTCTCTCTTTCACCATCTCGCGATGATCCGGATGAATGACTTCCCAGAAATCCATATCAAGCAGTTCTTCGCGTGAAAACCCCGTCATCTTTTCGGCATAAGCATTGATGAAGTACATGCGTGAACCTTGCATGATGAACACCGATGCGGCAGTCGAATCCGCTAAGATACGAAATAGTTCATTTTCGGCTGCCAGGTCGGAAAAAGAACTGGTAGGCAGCGAGAAAAGGTCTATTGCGTTTTCCTGATCGGATGGGGTCTTACTGTCTTTAGCCATATATGCCGCGGTTCCCGCAGTCAACAAATCCCCATCTGGTATTGGGGATGGTGTTTAGATTATATGGGATTGCCCTTATACTAAGATTATCGCTTTTGTTAGATTTTAAGAATAACCACTCAATTACAGTACTGTAAGTGTTATTCGTACCCTAATTGGAGGGCATTTGTCATATTTCCCCGTCTAACGGTTCAGTAATCGCATCGGAATCTGCAATAGTCTTTTAAGAAAACGTTGCCATAGGCTGGGTTTCTTTGCATTGTCCACTCCGGCCTGCATGCTGGCCAATGCTTCTATTTGACGACCGGTGCGCATTTGAATCGCCGAAATTGATTGCATAACAGTAGCATAAAGTTCATCTTCCCCCACTGCCTTGAGTAGTTCGGCAGAATGTTGGTAGCCTTGCTCTGCCTCTTGAACCCGTTCTAAGGCTTCCAGGGCTGCCGCCTGGTTACCCAATGCCATGGCCTGCCTTTTTGTGTCTCCAAGTTCTTCAAAAACTTTGTCCGTGTTCAGGGTTGCTGCCAGGGCTGCCTCTGCGTCGCCTGATTGCAGCAAGGCCACACTCTGATTGTTGGACATTTCTGCTACAGAACCAGCATCGTCCTGTGCCTTAAACCCACTGGCGGCGGCTTCAAAGAGATCGGCCGCTTTTTTAAATTCACCGCCTTGATAGGCGCTTTTGGCTTGTTCTGCTAACTGATTGGGGTTGTGTGCTTCCACGACTTACAAGGAAATTTCCAGCAGATTCTCGGCCACTTCGCGTAGTTTATCTGCTGACATATGGCTGAGGCGCTCGGCTAATTCAACGTAAGGGCGGTTGATGGGTTTACTGAGAAAATCCTGTAACTCTTTCGGCAGGTCCAGAAAATCCTGCACGGCACTCTGCTCGACGATCCATTCACCTACCTGACTTTGTTGGTCGAGGAAATCGTAAGTAGAACGGTCCAGTGTGCGGCTGATGACCTCCAATTCCGGTAAGGGAATGGCGTTTTTGCCGTCTTCATAGCGGCTGATGCGGCTTGAAGGGACGTCCGTGCGTTCACTGAGTTCTTTCAGGGAGTAGCCTTTTTCATTTCTTGCATTGCGTAACAAAACACCAATAATGCGGTTGCGCTTATCAAGAAAGCTCTCCATTTCGATTTCTTCAGTAGGGTGGGGTGCCTCGGAGATGACTTGGTTGGCCCAGAAGTGTTTGATAGGAATGTCCAGATAGTAAGCTAAGATCTCAAGTTCTGGCAAAGACGGGGATTTTTCCCCGCGTTCAAAGGCGCCAAACATGTAGTTGGAAACTTCAAGAGCTTCGGCGCACTCCTTGATTTGTTTACCAGCAGCCTGACGCGCGTCACGGATCAATACCCCCAGCTTTTTGGCGCGTAAGATCAGAACTTGTTCGTTATCCATAGCAAATAGCTCCTACCAACAATAACTGGGGCTCATTATAGCAAAAGGGCTTTATTCAGATACTTGTTTTCCCCCATCTATTTTTCCTAAATTAGCGTCTTCTACGGCGCTCTACAAGGGGTTGGTTGTCAGTAGCAGGTAAAAAGATCTGTGCGCCTAACTTAAACCCGGCGGCCTCCAGGCGATGCATGAACATGGGGCGTATGCCTGTTGGGCGCAATTCGCCCAGGGCGTTGCCTTCTGCATCGGTACCGGTTTGTTCAAACTTGAAGACATCCGTCATCACAACCGTGTCGCCTTCCATGCCGCCAACTTCTGTGATGTAGGTGACTTTGCGGGCCCCATCCGGCAGCCGCGATTGCTGCACGATAACGTCGACAGCAGAGGCGATCTGTTCACGCACGATACGTAAGGGTAGTTCCATACCGGCCATCAGGGTAAGGGTCTCCAGCCGTGAGCTGGCATCACGCGGCGTGTTGGCGTGCACAGTAGTTAACGAGCCATCGTGACCAGTGTTCATAGCTTGCAGCATGTCAAGGGCTTCGCCGCCGCGCACTTCCCCCACCACAATGCGGTCAGGCCGCATACGCAGTGAGTTGCGCACTAACTGGCGAATGGTCATTTCACCCATGCCATCCAGGTTGGCGGCTTTGGTCTCCAGGCGCACAACGTGGTCCTGTTGCAGTTGCAACTCAGCCGCGTCCTCAATAGTGACGATGCGCTCTTCTTCGGGGATGAAGCCCGAGAGGATATTGAGTAATGTGGTTTTGCCGGAGCCGGTGCCCCCAGAGATGACAATGTTGAGGTGTGCTTTTACACAGGCTTCCAGAAATTCAGCCATAGGCTCAGTGATCGAGCCGAAATTGATCAAATCCTGGATGCCCAGGCGTTCCTTCGAGAATTTGCGGATGGTTAGTGACGGACCGTCGATGGCTACCGGCGGCACGATAGCGTTCACGCGAGAACCATCTGGCAGCCGCGCGTCCACGGCCGGACTATCTGCGTCGATACGGCGACCTAATGGCAATACAATGCGTTCGATGACGCGCAACACATGAGCATCGTCGTCGAATTGCACACCGGTTTTTTCGAGACGGCCATTGCGTTCTACGTACACGCTATTGTAGGCATTGACCATGACCTCGGTCACTTCGGGTTCGTCCAGCAGGGGTTGAATGGGGCCATAGCCCATCAAGTTATCTGTGACATCGTGGAAGACCTGCTCGCGTAAAGTGGGTGAGAGTTGTAAGCGGGTGCGTTCGTAGGCTTTTTCAAGCAATTCACTGATCATGCCCCCGTTGCTTTGCAGTGCGGCTGGGTTGTTTTCGAGTTCACGATGAACTGCCTGCATAAGGTAATCACGCAGTTTGTTCATCTCTTCTTGTTTCAGAGAAGTTCTAGCTGGATTTGCGTCGGACATTAATCTCCCGCATTTTCAGTGAGTTCATCTTCTGGAATCACCCAAATGATATGCGCCCGGTTGATGGCCATAAATTCACTTTCGTATTCCTGCTTCCCCTCCAGATTTGACACACTTACATCTGTCAGAGCCAAAAAGTCCTCCCTGGCATCCAATTCGTCTTTTAATCGCTGGTCGGGGCGTGTATGCAGGTAGCCTGAGACGCGATGGCTTGTCGTTTGCACAATGACAGCAACGCGCTCTTTGGAAACCACGTCAGTGAAGATTTTGCCTTTGTGATCGAAGTGTGTACTCATAATGATCAGATAGTTACTTTTTTATGGTCTGGTACTTCTATTTCCAGGCGTTGCGTAATGTTCCGGGCTATTTCGCGTAAGGAGATGGTGCCCACCTCATCCGGGAATTTGTCACTAAGGGGAACATTCATTGAGTTTGCAAAGCTGAGATTGTCATTCATGTTGGGAACAGCACCTGCTACTTTGATACCGAGCATGTCCTCGATCTCGTTGGGGCTCAAGCCTTTGACCGCATGAGTGCGGTTGAGTATGGGCATCACTATATCCAGGGAAACATCACTTATGTCCAGAAAATCCAGGACGTTTCGCGTTAGACGAGCCGCGGTTTCTTCGGGGCTGAGCGGGACTACGACCTGATTAGCTTCATGCAGAATGCTGAGGCTGATGTGGGAGAGGGTGCGGCCCAAGTCTATGAACACGAAATCGAAGGCTTGCCGCATCGCATTGAATAGCGTAGGAAGGCGGGCTGTTTCCAATTCTTTTGAAGCCTGGGGTGTAGGTGAGCCGGCCAGGAATTGGAAATTCCATAGGCCCATCTCAGGCAGATTTTTGTGCAGATAGGCCGGGCTGGCTTCCGATGTTGTCATGGCAGAGACTTCGATCACGTTGAGCGACCCTGTGTAACCAACAAGGTCAGCCAAAGAACCCATCGGCAGCACCATATCAACAACCGCGATGCGTGCATCAGCATGTTCTTCTGCCATCAAGGTCGCTAGGTTGGCACATAACGAGGAAGTCCCGATACCGCCCTGGGCATTTAAAAAAGCAATGATCTTGCCGTCCGTTTTCTTTTGCACGTAAGGTGGTGCCGATACTTTGGGAAGTTCCAGCACCTGTGGCGGTTTTTCTCCTGCAAGCAGGCTGCGCAATTTATCGACCGCATCACCCTCTTTGAGTAAAACGTGGTCGAAGTTCATAGCTTTGACGGCCTCGAACTTTTCTTCTTTTGTCGTGGGAACCAGGGCAATCAGGATGGCTTGCTCCGTACGTTTATCTTTGCGGAGCTTCTCTACCAGTTCTTTGGCTGAAATATCTTCCAATTTGGGATCTATGATGATCACATGGGGGCGATCCCGCCAGGCAGAGATCAAGCCTTCCTTGCCTGTGCCGGCAGTGAAGATCTGGTGTCCAGCTTTTTTGAGTTTGTGCGCCAGGAACTTGAGGCTGGATGGCCCGGCGTCGATGATGAGAACTCTGCGTGATTCCAAATTAGCTCCTTTGAAATCCTACTCTGCGGGCATGGTGTAGCCAGCACCCGATTTGGTGACAATGTGCTTGGGACTCTTGGGGTCTTCTTCTAGTTTTTGGCGCAAGCGCGAGATACAAACCCACAAGATCTCTTTGTCTTCACTGTATTCAGCGCCCCACACATTGGAGAGTAGCTCCTCGGCACTGAGGGTTTTGCCAATATTGTGTGCGAATTGCAGCAGCAATCGATACTCCGTAGCGGAAAGGAAAACAGTCTCTTCCCCACGTTTGACTTCAGCCTTGGCAAAATCGATGGTCAGGTCATCATGGGAGAATTGGCTTTGACGTGCCGTTTCTTCTGAAACCTGAGCCCTGCGCAAGACTGCCTCCACACGAGCGATCAACTCGCCTGCGGAGAAAGGTTTGACGACGTAGTCATCGGCCCCCAGGTTGAGGCCGCGCACACGGTGGATCTCTTCGCCCTTGGCGGTCAGCATGATGATAGGCACATTCGAAAATTCGCGGATGCGCTCGCAAGCTTCAAAGCCATCCAGCACAGGCATCATTACGTCCAGAAGCACCAGGTCGGGCACTTCATTGGATACAAATTCAAGGGCCTCCTGTCCGTTGGAGGCAGTGGCAACTTCGTATCCCTCTGTGGATAGATTAGCATCAACAAGGCGTACGAAACGCGGTTCATCGTCTACAACTAAGATGCGTCGGGTCATGATTCGGTCTCCTCTTTGGGGGTTTTCAATGGGAGTAACGGTATTTCCACATGGAAGGTTGTACCCTCACCTAATTTTGATTCGGCGTAGATCTTGCCGTCATGTTCCTGCACGATCTGTTCACAGATGAATAATCCGAGGCCGCTGCCACGCACACCGGTGCTGTTTTCCGGCACCCGGTAAAAACGCTTAAAAATACTGTCCAGGTGTTCGTCGGAGATGCCCGGACCTTCATCTTCGATGGAGATACGCAAGCGCTTTTTGTTGGCTTTGAATTGAATGCGCGGCTTGCTTTGCGGCGCATATTTGGCAGCATTATTGATCAGATTGTCCAATACCTGGTTCAGACGCTTGGTGTCTGCTTTCAGGCGTTCCTCAGGGTTCGGGGCTTTTACGGTGATGTCCAATTTTTCATAATGTGAGCGTAAACGGTTGACCACGCTACCCAGGAAGGAGCGAATATCCTGCTCCTGGATGTCCATGTGAAGATTGCCGGATTGCAAGCGGGATGAATCCAGTAGATTGCCGATCAATTCGCTGAGCCGGTCAGATTCTTCGTCGATGATCTGTAAGAACTCGTTGCGTGTTTTATCATCCCACTTGGTGTCGTCACGTAATAGGGTGGTTGTATAGCCTTTGATAAAACCAAGGGGCGTATTTAATTCGTGGGAGACCGCGGCGATGAAGTCGTCTTGCAGCTTCACCAGACGACGTTCAGCTTCCAAGTTGGCAATGCGCTCTACCAGTTGTTTATGGCTCAAAAGCTGGGAGACGTGGGCGGCAATGAACTCTGCCAGATTGATCTGGTCTTTGTCAAAATTAGGACCACCGAAACGGATAAAGATCAATGCCCCAATGATCTCTCCGCTGACCAGCATGGGCAAACCTAGATAGAAATGCTGGCTCAAGCGATCCTCATCATCATTGATCGAGTCAGCTTCTTTGATGAAAATGCGCCCTGATTCATAGACTTCGAAGGCGGCTTTTTCACCCCACACCATTTCTTCTACCGAGGAACGGCCGCGGCCCACGGCGCGTGCAAAAGTGGGCTCAAGAGTGTCTTTTGGGTCAGAACTATGTTCGCTCTGGAGATACAGCACCACGTTATCAAAGATCAGGACGGTGCGCGCTAGCCGGATAATGCGGTCGAGGCTTTCTTCAATGTCGATAGTTTCGGCCACCATACGACTGATGGCATATACGACCTCAAGCTCTGCCGGGCGCAGTGAACCGGTATCGGTGGTCGTTTGGAGTAAACGTTGGTTGTTATCCATATAGAGGCAGAGTGAAAGCGAAAATGGAACCCTGGTTTAGTTTTGATTGTACTTTAACCTCTGAGCCATGCATCTCTACGATGCGTTTAACCATAGTCAGACCCAACCCCGTCCCGCCATAGCGACGCGTGGATGAGCTATCTAATTGGTGAAAAGATTCGAAGATGTCTTCCAATTTCTCATTGGGAATGCCAATACCACTATCCTTGACAAAGAGAGTAACATGCTGACCCTCACGGCGGGCTTCAAGCTGGACCTTCCCACCATCCTGATTAAATTTGATGGCATTGTCAAGTAATTGTTCGAGGACCCAGGCGATCTTTTCTGCATCAGCATTGATCACCATGGATTCTTGCGGTGCTTTGTGTCGGAGCTTGATCTGACGTTCGTCTGCGCGGCTTTGGGTCTTGGATAGAGCTACTTCAAGCATTTCACGCACGCTCACAGGATGCATGCGTAACGAAGCCTGCCCTTGTGAGAGCATGGAGAATTCCAATAGATTATCGATCAATTTCTGGAGACGTTTATAGGCTTCCTGGAGGGTAGTAATGGCTTCGTTCTGTTCATTGTTGAGCGGCCCAAAAGCTTCCGCAGCGAAAAGGTCAATGTACCCGATCAAATGAGCCAGGGGGGTGCGTAGCTCGTGGGAGATGTTGGACACAAAATTGGATTTTAGTTGGTTCAGTTCGGTGAGTTTGTTGAGCGCTTCCTGCAACTCGGCTGTGCGTTCATCGACCCGGTGTTCCAATTCGGCGTTGCTCTGAGTAAGTGCTGCTTGCAATTGGGCGATCTGGTGGGTTACTGCTTCATCAAGAATTTCTTGCGGGATCAAATCCAGCTGCACAAGGGCCTGCCCCAATAAAACTGGGCGTTGTTTCGCTAAACGCGTCTTTTGGTATTCGAGGGCACGGTCCAGATCACCTTGCGTGAGTAATTTCTCTTCGATCAGGTAGTCGCCCAGGCGAGGGACCAGAACCTCGGGCGCCACGGGCGCGTCCTCCAGGCTTAACTCTGTGGTTACCAACTCCTGCTCGGCCAGAACGGCAGCATGGCCCAGGGGCGCCTTGCAATGCAGGCATACCTGGGCTTCGGCATCCGTCTCTAATAGACAATTGGGACAGGTAATCGTTGTTGCAAGCATGTAATATGAAGGGCAGACAACCGCAAATCGCGGCCTTCTACCATCTTATGGGAAAATCCTCCACAAATGCGTATGAATTCTTTATATTTTATATAACAATACACCTTTTTGGGGGCTTTTGATTGCTTACTAACAAAAGAGCAAGGCAAACTGCCTTTTTGAAGACAGGTTTTGTACAGGCATATTAAAGAAAAAGAGTGTGCTTTTCAAGGGGCTGCGGTATAATTAACCTGTGTGTGCCCTTTACGGCGCACACCCTTATTTTTAGCCAATATACCGGTTTTGAAAGGACCCTATGGAGATCGGTACAGTTCAAAATGTAGACATCAACGACGAAATGCGGTCGGCTTATCTTGATTACGCTATGAGTGTAATCGTGTCACGTGCTCTGCCGGACGCACGTGATGGTCTCAAACCCGTTCATCGCCGTATTCTATATGCCATGCAGGATATGGGTATCCGTGCTGGCACTCCTTACAAGAAATCAGCCCGCATCGTTGGCGAGGTCTTGGGTAAATACCATCCTCATAGTGATACCGCTGTATACGAATCCATGGCCCGCATGGCCCAGGAGTTCTCGCTGCGTTATCCCCTGGTTGATGGACAGGGCAACTTCGGTTCCATTGGTGGCGATCCCCCGGCCGCCATGCGCTACACAGAAGCACGCATGGGACGTCTGGCCGGCGAAATGCTGGTGGACATTCAGAAGGATACGGTTGACTTCGCGGAGAATTTTGATGCTTCCCTCGAAGAACCCACCGTTTTACCCAGCCGCATCCCCAATCTGTTGCTCAACGGTTCCTCCGGCATTGCCGTGGGCATGGCCAGCAACATCCCCCCGCACAATCTCAACGAATTGACTTCGGCCATTTCTTACATGATCGACAACTTCAGTGACCTGGACAATATCACTGTTGAAGATCTCTTAGAGCACGTTACGGGTCCTGATTTTCCCACAGGTGGCATCATTGTGGGTACAGAGGGCCTGCGCCAGGTATACAGCTCCGGGCGCGGCAAGATCATTGTTCGCGGCCGTGCGGAGATCGAAGAAGTAAAGGGACGTTTCCGTATTGTTATTAGCGAGATTCCTTACCAGCTCAATCTGACTACATTGATTGAGCGTATTGCTGATCTGGTACGCAATGGCCGTTTAGACGGTATCTCTGACCTGCGTGATGAATCAGATCGCAATGGTATGTCCATAATTCTTGAATTGAAACGTGGGGCGCAGCCCAATACGGTGCTGAACCGTTTGTACAAATACACGCCTCTGCAGTCGACATTTGCTGCTCAGGTTTTGGCGCTGGTTGATAACGAGCCGCGCCTGCTCTCCCTCAAACGTGCCTTACAACTCTTCATTGAACACCGGCAGGTAGTCATCACCCGTCGTTCGCAGTTCGATCTTGACAAAGCCAAAGCGCGTGCCCATATCCTTGAAGGTTTGCTGCTGGCACTGGCTGATATAGACGAGGTCATTAAGACCATTCGCGAATCGAGTGATGTCGATCAGGCTAAAGAGCGCTTGATTTCACGCTTCAAACTCAGCGCTATTCAGGCCCAGGCCATTCTCGACATGCAGTTGCGCCGTTTGGCCGCCCTGGAACGCCAGAAAATCGAAGATGAGCATAAAGAAGTATTGGCCGAAATCGATTATCTCGAAGACCTTTTGGCTAACCCCGAGAAGATTCTGGCATTGATCAAGGACGATATGGCTGAGCTGGTCGAGACCTACGGTGATGAGCGTCGTACGTCTATTGACCCGATGGGTTCCAGCGACCTCAATGAAGAAGACCTCGTCAAAGATGAAGCCGTGCTCATCAGTATTACGGAGCGCGGATATGTCAAGCGTGTCTCTGCCAAGACATTCCGTGCCCAGGGGCGTGGCGGACGGGGTGTTAAGGGGCACGAAACCAAAGACGAAGACGAAGTGCTTTTGATGTTGCCGGCGCGTACATTGGATACGGTCTTGTTCTTCTCAGACCGTGGCAAGGTCTATTCCCAGAAAGCGTACCGCCTGCCGGACGCGGGCCGTACGGCCTCAGGGACACCTATCGTCAATATCCTGGCCTTAGGCCCCACAGAAACCATCACGGCTGCGGTCACAGTGCCCGACTTCAAAGCCGCCGACTTCTGTACGATGGCGACGCGTACAGGCCGCATCAAGCGTGTATCGCTAGCTGAATTCGAGTCAGTACGACCTTCGGGCCTGATTGCTATTAATCTGGCTGAAGATGATGAGTTAGGCTGGGTGCGTCTGACCAACGGCGAGAACGAGATCGTTTTCGTGACAGAGAAAGGCCAGGCCTTGCGTTATTCTGAACAACAGGTACGCTCAATGGGGCGCACGGCTGCCGGTGTTATTGGTATCCGCATCAAAGGTGACGACCGTGTAGCCAGCATGGAAGTGGTTGAACCCGGTGGCGATTTGTTAGTGGTCAGCACCAGGGGGATTGGAAAACGCTCCCCGCTAGAGGAATATACACCTAAGGGACGTGGCACGATGGGTGTCAAGACCACTGACCACAAAGCCCTGGATACCATCGGGCGCATTGCCTCTGCACGCGTTGTGCAGGAAGCTGATGACCTGACTATCATTTCTTCGCATGGTGTCGTCATTCGTACGAAAGTCAAAGACATCAAACGTGCCGGGCGTGCTACACGCGGGGTGCATATCATGAATCTAGATGAAGGCGATACAGTGGCAACGCTGGCGCGTATGGCTGCGGCTGACCTGAAGCAGGTAGGCGCCTCCACCCAGGATAATGGAGCCAGCGAATAAATTAACCCAAGAATCGAAAGACCCCATGACAACCCACGGGGTCTTTTTTATTTAATGATTGTTTGAATCAAAAAGGCAAACTGATCCTGTTAAATATCACCAGGCACATGGTGCTAGCGATGCAGGCCCAAAAGAAGAAGAGCAAAGAAAGTATCGCCCGTTGACGGGGCGTCATCCCCAGGAAATTTCCCCGCGATCGCGATGAAGATGCCGCGGAGGAACTGCTCTGACTTTCATCAAAGCCTTCTTCTTCCAGTTCATCCAGGAAGTTTGTAGAGTCGCCGTCGTCTAAAAAATCATCGAGCATGTAGTACTCCTCGCCGCAATGCTTTAGTTTAGCTTAATTCGCCTGACTGTCAACGCGAGGGCGCAGGTGGATTTCGCTGGCCTCGAAGCTTTTTTCTTCGCTTGTTGACAGCCTCAGCCGGAGATAACCATGTTCATCGAGACCGATGAGTTGGCCGGAAATAGCTTTTATGCTTTCGCCGGTTGACCTGATTTCCACATCTTCGCCTTTATAGGCCAGGTGGTTTTCCCAGGCATTGATAAAGCCTGAGGTTTTCAGTTTTGGCCACCAATCTAATAATCTCGCCAATACCTCACGGATTAATGTTTCGCGTTGCACTTTGTGCCCGAGTATCTCTTCGACAGACGTTGCCGGAAAGTTCAGGCTCTCGGCAGGCGGCACAGATTGGGTTGCAACATTGATGCCCATTCCAATTAAGACGTGTTCAAGCTCGTCACCACGCCAATGGGCTTCGGCCAGAACCCCGCACGCCTTTTTCCCAGCTAACAGCACATCATTGGGCCATTTGATCTGCGCAGCTGATTGATACCCCAGCAGAGCTTTGCACACCGCTAGTGCACCCAAACCGGTGATCTTGGGGATATCGGTGGCCGAAATGCGATTTGTGGGCAGTAACAGACTCATGGCTATCGCAGCCCCGGGTGGCGTATGCCAGCTACGCCCGGAGCGTCCGCGACCTTTAGTTTGCTCGTCGGCCACCACCAGGCTGAAGGGCTGTGCCCCACCTTGCGCCTGTTTGGTCACTTCATCATTGGTAGAACCCACCGTCGGTAGATAAAGGATGTCATTGATAGGGAGGTCTTGCAGGGCTTGGGCCAGGGAGTTTTGATCCATACCTGGATTCTACTCGGCTAACCCCGCTTTTGAACACACTGGGATTTGGCTTATTGTTTGACTCATCTGGACGGCATATGGCCCCTATGATATACTCCCGCCCGGCCTGCTACAGGCCAAAATCTCACACGCAGCCCGACTCAAACAGGTGTGCTGGTCAACCCAGTCCTGCTAGAGAAAGAAGGCTGCGGAGGAAAAAAACAAGGAGTTACCCTATGGCCGACATTACCATGAAGGCCCTGTTGGAAAGCGGCGTCCACTTTGGTCATCGAACCCATCGTTGGAACCCACACATGAGGCCGTACATCTTTACGGAACGTAACGGCATTCACATCATTGACCTCCAACAGACCGTCAAATATCTCGATGATGCATATAAATTAGTGCGTGACCTGGTCGCTGATGGCGGCACCATGTTATTCGTGGGCACCAAACGCCAGGCGCAAGAAACCATTGAGACCGAAGCCCAACGGGCTGGTATGCCGTACGTCACAGTACGCTGGCTGGGCGGCATGCTCACCAACTGGAAAACCATGCGCGAACGCATCCAGGAATTGGATCGTCTTGAGCGCATGCGTGAGCGCGGCGACTTTGACCGCCTCACTAAAAAAGAAGGCTTGATGTTGAGCCGCAAGATCGAGAAGCTGGAAACACGCTTTGGCGGTATTCGCCACATGCACAAGCTCCCCGACTTGATCTTCGTGGTGGACGTACGCCGCGAGGAGACCGCTGTCAAAGAGGCTAACGTCCTCGACATTCCTTTGCTGGCCCTGGTCGACACCAATTGTGATCCACGCGATATCGACCACGTCATACCTTCCAACGACGATGCCATTCGCGCCATCAAATTGATGGTCACCCATATGGCGGATGCTGTTGAAGAAGGCCGCGCTATGCGCAAGGACGACTCCGAAGCTGCACCAGTCGCTGATTCTGTCCCCACTCAGGCCGATGTAGAAGGTGGTGAGATGGAAGAAGATCCCCTCACCGATGAAGAACTGTTGGGTACAGCTACTCTGGCAAAGATGGCTGAAGCAGCCGAGGCCGAAGAAGCCGCTGCCGCCGAGAAAGCTGCTGAAGAAGCCGCCGCAGCAGAAGAAGTTGCTGCCTCTGAAGAAGGGGCAGAGGGCACTGAAGAGACAGCAGAGGGCGAAGAAGTTGCAGAAAGTGAAGCAACTGAAGCAACCGAAGCTGCGGCTGAAGAGGCCGAGGCTCCTTCTGAAGAAGCAAGTGCAGATGAAGAAAAAAGTGAAGAAGAAGTAAAAGCGGGCGAGGAAGAATAGAACATGGCCATCACCACAGAACAGATCAAAGAACTGCGTAAAGCCACAGGCGCAGGCATTATGGACTGTCGCGAAGCCCTGGAAGATGCGGGTGGCGACTTTGACAAAGCTGTAGATTACTTACGCCAGAAGGGCCTTTCCAAAGCTGCCAAACGCGCCGGGCGCGAGGCTTCTGAAGGTGTCGTTGAACTCTACTCGCATGGCAATGGACGCGTGGGTGTTATGGTTGAAGTCAATTGCGAGACCGATTTTGTGGCCCGCTCGGACTCGTTCCGAGAATTTGCTCACGAGATCGCCTTGCAGATCGCGGCCAATTCACCCGAGTTCGTCAGCGACGAGGATGTTCCGGAAGAAGTGCTGGAGCGTGAACGTCAGGTTGCTCGCAAGAGCGCGGAAGAAGAAGGCAAACCCGCCGATGTTATCGAGCGCATCGTTGACGGGCGTATCGACAAATATCGCCAGGAAGTGGTGCTGCTGCGCCAGGCTTACATCCGTGACGAAGACACCACTATTCAAGACCTGCTGAATGAAAAGGTCGGTAGTATTGGTGAAAACATCCTCGTGCGGCGCTTCGAGCGCTGGGAACTCGGCGAACGCGTCGAGTCGGATGATGAGGAAGAAGAATAGTTTTTCAAGGCCAACCCCAGGGTTGGCCTTTTTTCTAGCATGAGTAAGAAGGAGTGTGCATGTCCAACGGGATGAAGTACAAGCGAGTGCTGTTGAAGCTCAGCGGTGAAGCACTCGCTGGGCCACAAGGCATCGGTATCGACCCTCAACAGGCGGATGTGATTGCCCAGCGCGTAAAAGCTGTCCATGCCCTGGGGGTCGAGTTGGCCATCGTAATTGGTGCTGGCAACTTGTGGCGCGGCCGTTTGGGCCTGGACCGCGGCATGGATAGGGCTACTGCCGACTATATGGGTATGTTGGGCACCGTGATGAATGCACTGGCCCTGATGGACTCCATTGAACGCTCCGGTGTGCCGACACGTGTGCAAACGGCCATTGAAATGCGCGCCCTTGCTGAGCCCTACATCCGCCGCCGGGCCCTGCGCCATCTGGAAAAGGGACGGGCAGTCATTCTGGCTGGAGGTACTGGCAATCCTTACTTCTCCACGGATACGGCCGCGGCCCTGCGAGCCATGGAATTAAGCGCCGAGGTGGTCATCAAAGCCACCAAAGTGGACGGGGTCTATGATAAAGATCCCAAAAAGCACGCGGATGCCCAGCGCTTTGACCGTTTGACTTACATCGACACCTTGAACCGCCGTTTGGAAGTCATGGATAGCACTGCTATTTCGCTATGTATGGAAAACAACATGCCTATTCTTGTGCTCGATTTCTGGCAGGAAGAGGCTCTCGCACAGGCTCTCCGGGGGGAAGCTGTGGGTACGCTGGTCAGTGATGGCGGTGAAAATCCTGCTGAGTGAGGTAGGTAAGCCAGACACTCAGGTGCTTTTGTTTCAGTGATAAAATACCTAAACTATCAAATATCGTCTTTTAATACCGTTGACTTTGTGATTGAGAGCTTTTCGAGTATGCTTAAATAGCTGTTCGCACAGTGATTTTGTGCGCGCAGTCAATGCTTTTTGAGGAGAAATGCAGTGATAAATGATGCGCTCAAAGATGCAGAAGGCCGCATGAAAGCTTCCATTCAAGCTTTAGAAAATGACCTTTCGGCTATTCGTACAGGTCGTGCCAGCCCAGCCTTAGTTGAAAACTTGCCCGTGGAATACTACGGTACGCCTACGCCCTTGTTGCAGTTGGCTACCATCAGTGTACCGGAGCCGCGCTCCTTGCTCATCAAACCCTATGATGCCTCCAGCCTCAAGGATGTTGAGCGCGCTATTCAGGTTTCGGACCTGGGCCTGACGCCCAATAACGACGGCAAGAGTATCCGGCTGAATCTGCCCCCGCTGACAGAAGAACGCCGCAAGGATTTAGCCAAGGTCGTGCAGTCCCGTCTGGAAGAAGCACGCGTTTCTGTACGAAATGTACGTCGCGATACCATCAAAGAAATGCGCGAATATGAAGATGAGAAATTGATCTCTGAGGATGATATGAAGCGTGGTGAGGATGATACGCAAAAGCTCACCGACCGTATGGTAGAAGAGATCAATGAGATTGGCGAGCGCAAAGAGAAAGAGATCATGGAGGTCTGAGCCTCCATTTCCAATGAGCAATAACACTAAGCTAGACCTCCCTGAGATCGTGCCGCAGCACATCGCCATTATTATGGATGGCAATGGCCGCTGGGCGCGACGGCGCGGCTTGCCGCGTCTGGCAGGACATCGTGCCGGGACGGAGAACTTGCGCCGTGTTATTGAAGCCTGTGTGGAATTTGGTGTTAAATATCTGACGATCTACGCTTTTTCTACAGAGAACTGGACACGTCCACGCGACGAGGTCAGTGGTCTGATGCGTATTTTCGATGACGTATTTGACCGTGAGTTGGCCGAGTTGGACCGGCAGGGGGCTCAGTTGCGTCACATTGGTCGCCTGGATGGCCTCAACGATTCTTTGCGCGAGAAAGTGCGCAATGGCATTGCCATGACAAAAGACAATGATCGCCTGGTGCTCAATGTGGCTTTCAATTACGGCTCTCGTGATGAGATCGTGCACGCAATTCAGGAAATGATCAAAGATGGCCTTGATTCTGAAGAGGTTGATGAGGATCTGGTTTCCAGCTATCTCTTCACTGCACAGTCGCCCGACCCGGATCTCGTTATCCGCACCTCGGGGGAGCAGCGCACCAGCAATTTTTTGCTGTGGCAATCGGCTTATTCAGAATGGATTTTCCCGGACGTCTACTGGCCTGACTTTGGTCGAGATGAATTGCTGGCAGCCATCCAGGAATTTGGCAGCCGCGAACGCCGGTATGGTGGTTTAGTACCGCAACAAACCTGAGATAAAATACACATCTATGCTGCTGCAACGCTTGCTGGTCTCACTTGTGATGCTGCCGGTCAGTTTGATCGTGGTCCTATACGGTGGCTGGCTGTATGCAGTTGTACTTGCTGTTTTTTTTGCCATAGCAGCTTCCGAATACACAACGTTAATGAAAGCCGGTGGGCATAGGCCCGCCGGTTTTATCGTTATAAGTGCAGTATTGCTATTTATCCTGGCAAGACAATGGGATGAAAATAGCTGGTGGCTGCTGCCACTGGCCATTATGGTCACCATGATCTACCACGTATGGGCTTATGATCGCGGTCGTGATGAGGCGGGTACAGATTTCATAACCAGTATTGCCGGTATTTTTTATATTGCTGTGTTGGCCTCGTATTACATTGTTTTGCGTGCTTTACCCAATGGCATGTGGTGGGTGCTGCTAACCCTGCCTGCCATCATGTTTGCGGATAGCGGAGCCTATCTCATAGGGTCCCGTTTTGGCCGCCACAAACTCACCCGCCGCGTCAGCCCCAAGAAATCCTGGGAAGGCTACATTGGTGGCATCCTTTCCTCCGCCATCGGTACGCCTTTGTTAGCCCTGGTCTATTACCAATTTGGTATGGATGCTCAGATTACCTGGTGGCACGCCGCGCTGCTTGGCTTAGTGTTAGGTGTCCTAACCTTGTTTGGAGACCTGGGTGTGAGTATGCTCAAGCGCCAGGTGGGGGTTAAGGACACAGGCAATGTCCTTCCCGGGCACGGCGGCATCTTTGATCGTACTGACTCCTGGCTATGGGGTGCGCCCCTGGCCTATTTTTTGATAATTTGGTTCTTTCAATGAGACGAAATTTTGCCAGAGGAGGCAATATTTATGAATGACCTGGAACCCACACGCAACCTGGCCATGGAGTTCGGGCGTGTAACAGAAGCTGCTGCTTTATTAGCCGCGCGTTATATGGGGCGCGCCGCCAAAGAAGATGCCGATCAGGCTGCAGTGGATGGCATGCGCTTGATCCTTAACAGCGTGGTCATGGAAGCAACTGTGGTGATCGGGGAGGGGGAAAAAGATGAAGCTCCTATGTTGTACAACGGGGAAGTTTTGGGGACAGGTGCAGGCCCACAGATGGACCTGGCTGTTGATCCTATTGATGGCACTCGCCCTCTGGCGCAGGGGCGCCCTAACTCGATCGCGACAGTGGCCGCGGCCCCGCGTGGCACCATGTACGATCCTGGCCCCTTTGTTTACATGGACAAGATCGCCGTAGGCCCGGCTTGTAAAGGGGTCATCGATATCGAAAAACCGGTAGAGGATAACCTTACGGCGATTGCCAAGGCCCTTGATAAACGTCCCAGTGACGTAACTGTCGTTATCCTGGATCGCCCACGGCATGACGAACTATTTACCGAAGTGCGCCGTTGTGGAGCCCGTATCCGCATGATCGATGATGGTGACGTGGCGGGTGCATTGATGACGGCCTGGCCGGATTCGGGTATCGATGTGCTCATGGGCATTGGCGGTACACCGGAGGGTGTCATCGCCGCCTGTGCTTTACGTGCCATGGGTGGCGAGATCCAGGGCAAGCTGTATGCCCGCAACGAAGAAGAACTCAAGCGGGGACGTGAGCTGGGCTTCGATTTTGATTCGATCATCACCATGGACAGCTTGGTTTCCTCCAACGACGTATTTTTCGCAGCCACCGGCATTACGGACGGCGAGTTGCTGGACGGCGTCAAGTATATTTCCAATGGCGCTCGTACGGAAACCATAGTGGTGCGCGGCATCACAGGCACTGTCAGGCGTATTAATGCCACACATAGCTTTGATAAGCTCGATATGATCAGTTCGTTGCACTATTGATATATTGACTGACTACAAAGCAAAAGGGACGAGCACGCTCGTCCCTTTTGCCTTTAACTAAGTTTTGCCCCTTTGTTATTCTTCCATCTCTTCAAAAAGGTTCAGCCCTTCTTCAGGTACGTGGTCCAGGCCCCAATCCAGCCATTCAGGGATCTCGGCTTCGTTGACTCGGTCCATGATCGGGAAATAACCTTTGATATCCAGGATGGGGGAGCCTTCAAAGCCATCGATCATATTTACATGGATGATGCCCTTCTCGTGATCAACAGCTTCGATCTTGCACGGCGTGCTGAGGATGGGGTTGGGACGTATTTGGGAGCGGGTTGCGAAGATGCCGGTCATCTTGCCCGGTGCGTAGGGCGGTTCGACCTGCAGGTCAATGGCCTCTCTGGCTTCGATGCCGCCATGCTCGTGTGCCCAGAAGAGCACGGTCATGTGGCTGAATTGGTCGAGCACCTTGAGGGCCGGCCGAAATTGCGGCAGGACCTCAAGGTGAATATCGCCCTCGTCCCGGTGGATATACCCGATGGGGTAGACTTGAAATGCCTCCAGGCCGCTAAACAATTTGTCGTTCATTCCGATCTCCTTTTGTGATCTAGCGCTTTTGGTTGTTTTTCTAGTCGTTCATTTAGCTTTTTCAGCCATTTGATCTCGGCGGCAAGCTGGTGCAACAGGTAATCAAAAAAGATGCCTATATAAAAATTCTCACGCATGGGGTGCTCTTCAACAGCCTGGCTGAGGAATTTATGTGTGGCCTGCTGGTCCTTCAAATACGTTTGGATAGCTTGCTGTGCTCTCTTGGGTGGCAATGCTCCCAGGTTGTCGAGGCCCAGTAAAAAGGATGAGTATTCGCGTTTTGGTTTGGCCAGCGTTTGTAGAGATGCTTGCTGCCACATCTTTTTCCCGGCAGGGGTCAGGTGGTAGACCTTGCGCGCCGGCCCGCGCCCTTTCGGTGGCTCCATCTTTCCACTCAGCCATCCCGCTTGCTCTAATTTTGAAAGCACGCGGTAGATGGAGGAAAATCCGATCTCGGTCCAGGAGCGCATGTTGCGTTCTTCGATGACTTGCTCGATCTCGTAGGCGTGGCGGGGTTGCTCTACGATCAGGCTAAGTAGCGCCAATTCCGCATTTGAGATTTCTGTTTCCATAAATATCCTCATCTGATAATATTATCTATCAAGAATATACCTTGAGTCATAGAGTATGTCAAGTGGTAAATACGTTTATGGTCGATAACTCAAATTCCAAAGAGAAGGTAGTTTGCAGCTATACGTTTCCCCACTAGCCTTGGTCAAGGAACTATTTGTTTACCCCTTTGCTTCGTGATCAGATGGCCTGAATGCTCCCTTTTGGGGGAGCATTCAGGTTTATAGAAATCTCTTTATAGGCGTTCGAAGTTTGCCTGGAAAAAGCGCAGGTAGGTTGGCTCAAAGGTCATCTTCAGTCCTTTGGTGGCTTCCCGTTTGTCATGCACGGCTTTTACTGACTCTGCTACAACGTCCATGTGTGCCTGTGTGTAAACCCGGCGGGGGATGGTCAGGCGGGTCAATTCAAGGGCAGGGTAGCGGTGCTCATTAGTTTCCGGATCTCGTCCTGCACTGACGACGCCACGTTCCATGCCGCGCACACCCGCATCCAGATAGAGTTCTGCAGCTAAGGTTTGTGAGGGGAACTCATCTTGCGGGATGTGGGGATAGAAACGTTTTGCATCCAGGAAAATTGCGTGCCCCCCTACAGGCTCTACGATCGGGATGCCCCATTCAGTAAGTAGATTTCCCAGATAGCGTACCTGTCCCACGCGAGAGCGCACGTGCTCATCCTGGACGGATTCTTTGATGCCAATCGCTAAGGCTTCCATGTCGCGCCCGGCCATGCCCCCATAGGTATGCAGGCCCTCATAGACCACAACCATGTTGCGGGCCAGTTGGAATACATCTTCGTGGTTTAGTGCCAGCCAACCGCCAATATTCACCAGGTTGTCTTTCTTAGCGCTCATCCAGGCGCCGTCCGTGTAGCTACAAAACTCGAGCAGAATTTCTGCAATTGGTTTATCGGAGTAACCTTCCTCGCGTTCCTGGATGAAGAGACAATTCTCCACCATGCGCGTGGCATCCAGATAAACCCGAATATCGTGCTTATCGCATAGCTCGCGCAGGGCACGAGCGTTTGCCATGCTGACGGGCTGCCCGCCTGCCATATTTACGGTGCCTGCCAGGCTCACGTATGCGATTTTGTCTGCTCCTACGCGGTCGATCAGCGCACTTAATTTATCAAGATCAATATCCCCTTTGAAGGGGTTCTGGTTTTGAGGGTCGTGTGCTTCATCAACAATGACATCAACAAAAGTACCCCCGGCAAGCTCCTGATGTAGCCGCGTCGTCGTAAAGTACATGTTGCCGGGCACGAACATGCCTGGCTGGATGATTGCCTGGCTGATGAGGTGTTCTGCTCCGCGCCCCTGATGAGTGGGGATGACGTAGCGGTAACCGTAAAAGCTTTGGATGGTTTCTTCCAGGTGGTAGTAGTTGCGGCTACCGGCATAGGCTTCGTCGCCCGTCATGATCCCGGCCCATTGCCTGTCACTCATGGCGCTGGTGCCACTATCCGTAAGCAGGTCAATATAAACGTCTTCTGAGCGCAATAAAAAGGTGTTGTACCCGGCTTTTTGAAGCGCTTGTTGGCGTTGGGCCCTATCGATGATCTGGATCGGTTCCACCATTTTGATTTTCCATGGCTCAGCCCATGATCTGCGCTCGAATTGCTGGCCCATGGTTTGTGGTGTTTTTACTGACATTGATGCTCCTTTGCTTTTTTGGTTATTTCAAAGGCAATGCAGAAGTGGATTTGATTTCTGCAAATGCCAGGCTGGTGTGGACATGTGCGATACCGGGGAGGGGGGTGAGTACCTGGACAATGAAGTGCTCTAGCTCTTCCCGGTTTTGCACCACCACCTTTAGGAGATAGTCAAAATCCCCTGTTACGTGATGGCATTCCAGAACTTCTGGTAGTTCGCTGACTTTGCTGCGGAAAAGGGCAACCTCCTCAGGGCCGTGTATGCGGAGGTTGATCTGAATAAAACACAGGATGTCATAGCCCAGCTGCTCCCGGTTTAGCTGGGCTACGTACCTGCTTATATAGCCTTCTTGCTCCAACCTTTTCACACGCGTGAGGGTCGCGGGGGGAGACAGGTCGATGCTTGCTGCCAATTCAGCATTGCTGATGCGCCCGTCAACTTGAAGTTTCTTGAGTATTTTCTGGTCAAGCTGGTCCAATTGTTGGAATTCAGTCTTTTCTTTCATAATTATCCCAATTCCCTAATAATATTCTGCAATAGATACTATCAGAAGAATTATATTAAGTAAACAATGGTTTCTGTTTTGCTTCTTTTGTTTTTTTGGGGAAATGACATATGCTCTGCTGGATGAACAATTTCCGGTAGCCTAATCACTTTGAGCTTCCAGGTCTAGATGCTCGAAGGTTTTTTGATATTGATGTTTGACACTTATATGTAGGAGTGGTAAACTACCGCCCGAAATTAAATAGACCCATCTTGTACTCTTATCCAGAGAGGTGGAGGGACCGGCCCTATGAAACCTCGGCAACCCCGGCACAATCGTGCGGGAAGGTGCCAATTCCGGCAGTGGAAATTCTGGACGATGAGAGGGAGTTTGTAAAAATGTGCAAATTGCCCTCGACAAGAGGGCAATTTTTTATGGAGGAAGCTTCATGAGCACTACTTTTATGCAGTCCCCCAGCCTGATGTTCACATCAGAGTCTGTCACGGAGGGACACCCCGACAAGATGTGTGACCAGATCAGTGATGCTGTTCTGGATGCCTGTCTTGAGCAAGACCCCTATTCACGTGTGGCCTGCGAAACGGCCATCAAAACCGGCTTTGTAATGTTACTGGGGGAGATCACCACGCAGGCTAATCTCAACTACGATAAATTGGTACGCGAAGCAGTTAAGGAAATTGGCTATGATCGCGGCAAATACGGTTTCGACAGTGAGACATGTGGTGTGCAGGTTGCCATTGCCCAGCAGTCTGGCGACATAGCCATGGGCGTAGACAAGGCCCTGGAAGCTAAAGCCGGCGAAATGACCGAAGAGCAAATTGATGCCGTTGGAGCAGGTGACCAGGGCATGATGTTCGGTTACGCCTGTAACGAAACCGATACTCTGATGCCCTTACCCATTTACCTGGCCCACAAGTTGACCCGCCGTTTATCCGAAGTACGCCGTGATGGCACACTGCCCTGGCTGCGCCCTGATGGCAAAAGCCAGGTGACCGTTGAATATGCCAATGGCAGCCCCAAACGCATCGACACTGTGCTGATCAGCACCCAGCACTCCCCCGACATTTCCCAGGAAGATATCCGCAAGGCCATCATCGAGCATGTGATCACGCCTGTGCTGCCTGAGGATATGGTGGACGATGAGTTGAAGATCTACGTCAATCCCACCGGCCGTTTTGTTATTGGTGGCCCGATGGGTGATGCCGGTGTGACCGGTCGTAAGATCATTGTGGATACTTATGGTGGTATGGGCCGTCACGGCGGAGGCGCATTCAGCGGCAAGGATCCCACGAAGGTAGACCGCTCGGCGGCTTATGCTTCACGCTGGGCTGCCAAGAATGTGGTAGCGGCTGGTTTGGCCGACCGCATTGAAATTCAGGTGGCCTATGCCATTGGTGTGGCGCGCCCATTGAGCATCAATGTGGAGACTTTTGGCACCGGCAAGCTTCCTGATGAGAAGATCGCCGAGTTGATCGACGAACATTTTGATCTGCGCCCCGGCGCTATCATCCGCGACCTGGACCTGCGCCGCCCGATCTACAAGCAAACTGCGGCATACGGCCACTTTGGCCGCGATGACCTCGATTTGCCCTGGGAGCGCACCGATAAGGCTGATGCACTAAAGAAAGCGGCTGGCGTATAATCTGGCAGCAAGTAATTTAAGCAATAAAAAAAGCTCCCACAAGAGTGTGGGAGCTTTTGCTTTAAGGGTAATTGTTTATGCGAGGTGGGCTTCGAATTTCTGGATGATCTTGTCTTTAGGTTGGTAGCCGGTCATGCGCTCTTTCATCTCACCGGCGTTGAAGACCATGAGGGTGGGAACGCCCATCACGCCGTATTGCATGGCGATGTCTGGGTTGTGGTCCACGTCTACTTTGACGACCTTGACGTTGTCGGCCCACTCATTAGCGGCCAGGTCATCGACGATGGGGTCGAGCATTTTGCAGGGGCCGCACCATACGGCGCCAAAATCTACAACTACCGGGCCTTCGGCCTGGATAACTTCATCTTGGAATGTGTCCTGCGTTACTTCGAGCATGTTGCTGCCCATTGTGTTCCTCCGTGAAATTTGTAAAAGGTAGTTTTTATTTGAAATTTGCTATTCGCATAGCAATATAATCAGGGTTGGTGAAGATGTCAAGCGAATAGCGTTAGTAATGTATTAAAACCAATATATAGATGGGGTGTTGGGGGTTTAACTTACGGCTAATTCACTAAACCTGGTCGGGCGACCGGTCGGTCGCCACTACACAAATGGCCTGTTCAGCATCAGTAGCCATCAAGTTCAGTACTCCCATACGGTGCTTAGATTGACTGGCATTTTGCAGCATGATAAAATTCGGGCTTCTGGGCGCGTAGCTCAATGGTAGAGCAGTGGCCTTTTAAGCCATTGGTTGAAGGTTCGAGTCCTTCCGCGCTCACTCTAGGTTTTGCACAGATTTTCGCAACCCTAGAAGAAATTTCTTACATAGCTGTGCTAAATATTCAGTTATTAAGGTGCAGTACCCAAATCTCCTGTTCTGACTTGCCGGTTGTTTCAGGATTTTGGGTGTAAAAAATCGGTTCTATGCTTTTTGCGTAGGCCACACAAGCGCTCCAGCCATTTAGGTTGGGGCGTTTTGTTTTAGGCGATCTCCGCTTCGTCCGCGATCAGATCCCGAGGGGTGATCTTGCGGCCCAATGCACTTGTTAATGCTGTAGCGATTTTTTTCAGTACTCGCTTGTCCATCAGCATAGGGTAGTCGCGAATATAGGATTGGGCAGTGCCATGAGCAATCTCAGCCTTTTCGGCAAGATCTGCAGCAGTCCACTCCAGCTCTTCAGTGAAAGCGGAAACCACCAAGAACTGTGTCTTGGTAGCCATAACGTTTAGCATCGAACCTCCTTTCGTAAACCGATTGTAATTCCAAGATTTCAAGATGTCAAGTCTCAATATCTCAACATCTTGACATGTTAAAATATTAGATTATAATACGAGTATCTCAAACAACCGGCAAGTTGAACGGAGATGCTCATGGATTTATACATTTCTTCAGTCAGTGACCTGTACGATCCCCGCAAATACATCCCGGAACCCCAGTCAAGCTTTTGGCGCAAACTGGCAGACGGTGAATGCCAGGCCTTGCGCGATAAGGTGGGTGAAGAAGACTATCTTGAGTGGCTCAGCACAGTCTGGCCAGACAGTGAGATGATCCAACGCTTCACCTGGAGAACCATCTACGAGATGACCAGCGCGGCCTATCACGCCGCCAACTACGACCAGCCTGACATCGAGCGTATGGCGCGTGCCGCCCGGCATCGCTTACTGTCCACCATCCAGCAAACCCCCATTCCCGTTGAAAGAATTCAGGAGGACTTCTATGGCTGCTGAGATCGAACTCCACGCCAAGGTCTTGTATCGCGGCAACCTGATCGAAGTCAAGATCGATGACGTGTACACGGATAGCCATGGCCACAAGCGAGTGGTCGTGCGCGCATTGGAAGGGAAGCCATTCCCCCAATGGAACGTGGTGATGGCTGACCCTAAATATGGCGGTGGCCACGGCTGGGAGAGCCGCTCGGCGTGGCACACGGTGAGTGTGATCCTGATCAAAGACGTCTGGGAGATGCAGGATGGGAAGATGATCAACCACCTGGGTCCTCCACCGATCGTAAAACAAATGTCACAGGAACTCGGTATAGACGTATCCTCAGGACAGGAGTGAACCATGACATCACTGGATGAGATCTATCCCAAACCCCACCTGCGTGTGTATGACCTGGATGGCAGGCCGCTGGTGCTGACGATCAAGAGCGTTACCCAGATCCCGATCTGGGATAAGAAAGCCGGCCGCAAGATGCCCAAGTGGGTGATCTATTTCCAGGAACACAAGAAGTACCTGATCGCAAAAGAGATCCTGCTCAATGCCGTTGCCGATATCGCCGGCTCAAGGCAGCTAAAAGATTGGATCGGGACACGCGTAGAACTCTACGAAGTTCAAGATGAATCCTTTGGCGATGTGTGGGATGTGATCCGCCTCCGTGCCCCCCAGCAGATCCAGGAGGGCAATGAGGGGGATGCTGCAGAAGAACGCAGAGCCAGGCAACGCAAGCCGCGCAACTGGCCTGCAGAAGTCGTCAAAGGGATCGTAGCAGAGAACCTGGCTGCGAGTGAACTAGAAGCCGTCAAAGCCTTGAACCTCAGCGACCTGACCATCAAGAACGCGGCTCAATTTGCCATGCGTTGGATGGCCTACGTATCACGCCTGATGGAAGAGAAGGAGCTTGATCTGGAACTGGCCGCGGAAAAGGCCAACAGCAAATTGCAGGGATTAATGAGCAATGGAAGTTCGAATAAAAAGTGAACTCGCCCAGGTGAGGGGGGCACCCGGACGAGCTCATGATTACTCTAGCATATTTTAGCCAGGCGATTTCTTAACAAAACCGTTGGAATGCAATATCGTCTTGACCGCTTTTCAGTGATCCGTTCATCTTTTCCACGGCAAATGGTCGTTGAAAGCTTCAAACAACAGGGGCAACGGAAATGGGTGTCGATCCAATGTAGCAAATTTCTTCTGTTCACAATAATTTGATATAAGCAATCCAATGGTAATTAATCGAAACCAAGGACAGCTTCAGTTGTCAAATTGCCATGAAAGAATACGCCATTTGGGTTTATTTCAACCTCCCGAACTTCTGCACCTAGTGTGATGAACCCGGCAGTACTCTCATTCAAAGCGGCAAAAGAATCATTTAGCTGTTGCTCAATGTTTGTCTCAATCTCAAATGAGTTGCCGATGTTATTTGCTACTTCTGATCCCAATATGCCTTCAGCTACAGCCGTCCCAACTAGACCCACAGTTCCGCCTACTACTCCGCCAATTGGACCACCCGCGGCTAGACCAATCGCCGCAAGAATGAGTCCATGAACGATATACATCCATGCGGGCAAATTGATACCTGACGAGATGATAACTTCTTGAAGATCACCATTATTGTCAATTCGAAGACCTACATGAATCGAATAGCTAAAGTCCACATCAGGATAGCAATCGCCCGTTCGGTATCGACCATTCCCAGTGACTTCCACATAGCCAATGCCGTTAATATTGCCAACGCTCCACGGCCCTCCTCTTAATTCGATATCAATCGATTTGATTGTAATATTGGGGTCTTGCTCAGATACGAGAGGCAATTCTGGAAGGTCTCGACGGATTATGAACTGCATTGCAGCAGTTGATTGTCCAATTGTAAGATTGTGCCCTGGCCTTACTATGAAGCGATCATATGGATCTACCCTCTGCGTTGAGTCTCCAAAGGTCCACGTTAGGGCATTGAATGGACCGATTGAATCTACGCTATTTAGTCCAGATTGCTCAAAAAACAAGAATGGAGGATCATCTGGCAAAGTGAAAAGCTGAAGTGTCGGTACTTCTTTGTTGAAGTAATCATAAACGGCGAACGCCGCAAGGATTTCTAGAATTTCGTCGTTATTGCCCTCGATACTCACTTCTGGTGACTCCCGAGTGAAGTCTACGTAGTAACTACGTTGGTCCTCATCGCGGATTATCCGGCCTTTCTGCGTCGCGACTCCCTCGAAGTTGGCAACTTGGTCCTCAATCATTATGTGGCCCTTTATTTTGAGACGAGCGGCTACCTCATCTGAGTCAACTGCCTCAATTGTTAGTCCTGGTTCGTCTGATTCCACGAACTCAATAGTGAAGTCAACAGCAAATGTAAAACCGAGCCATGCAGAGTATGAGTGCCAAGGTTCTGCTAAATTGGCAAAGTCATTATCCCCTGAAAAGACGGCAATAATTAACGCTATATTAAACTGAGTCTCTAGTATTTTCTCAAAAAGATCAGATATATAGTCTTCGGTGATTTGCATTACAACGGTCCAACCACGCATCACCGGAACTGGTGCAAAAGGGGAGTTGAAGAAGAGTGAGGAGTTTGTCCCACTGAAAGTAGACCCAGACTTTTTCTTCACTGGTAGCCGTAGTGGTGATTGCTTAGAGTTAAAAGTTGGATTGTCAAATTGTATTTTTTTCTTAATCTCTTCTAAAGACACTTGTTTTTTCAAGAAGCGATTTGGAACAAACTTTACTTCTCTTAGTCCGGGGATTCGCGAACCTTGCTTCAATTTCGAATAGAGTTCAGGGTCTATGTATTTCATGATTGGTTCGCTGTTATCCAAATTGGTGCGTAGTTCTTTACTTACATCAATCTCAAGGTCTTCACAGAGCGCATATGGGTCTGATAGAAACATGATCGCCAGGTTGGGTGCACTGTTCAGCAGGGGGAGGAACAATGAAAATGTATTGGCCCAATCAGCTTGTGTCTCAAGCCGCCGAATTTCTTTTGGCAAGTTCTTGAACGTACTTGCCATCATATCGAAACCTGATGTGTTAGCTTTTGTGTCCGTTAGATCTTTGCGTTTATTAGCCATGATTTGTCCTCCAAATTTCACTAGTTAACGAGAAATCTTGATCATAAATCAGGTATCTGTAATTCTGAACTGGCCCACTAATCAAGGATTTGTAGGCAAAATACCAACAATCTCTGAATAGAGATTGTTTTGAAATCCCAAATTAGCAAGCATATTTAATTGTTGAGTTCGATGAAGACCAGAGCTTGGCAACACTATAATAGCATTTTTGGTTACAGCTTGTCTATACATGTTTCGTGTTCAATTGTATGGATTTATAATCTCTAGGTGTCTGACAAGCGCTTCATTCTTATCCTGATCATCGTTGCAGTTTTGTTGCTCGGTTTCGTAGTGGGAATCGTTTTCTGGCCATCCCTTCTGGACTTGCTCGGCCTGTAAATGTTCAATATTACATTCCAGAACTCCATGAAGTACCGTGATCGCTTTGAAAGCCTTCTGTGGGGATTGTTAGGTTACATCCTCGTGTGGGTGCTCATATTGATCTTTGTGTTTCCCAGGGGGCGCGGCTGCATTTCTGTTTCTAAAAAAGAATGACGGCCTCCAGGTCGCTAGTTTGTATTTGATTGATGCTTTTCGGATGAACGAGGCAAATTCAAATCAAAAGTTTTTCACAAGCTGGTTAGGATCGTGTGTATGTGCGTTCCAGACTTCACAATATTGACTTTCTGATTGTTCATCGCAATAATGGTAATAAGAAGGGCGTGAACTCGCTTTAACTTTGAGGGATTGACACTAATTGTGGAGGAACAAATGGAAGCACTCAGAAAAATGGTCCAAGATATTATCAGAGGTTTCAACAAGCTCGCCGAATCGGTTATGGATCGACTACTGAATCCTAAATCCGTGCTTGGATTACTTTTAGTTGCTGTAATTTCGCTTGGTTTAATGTCTTGGGCGATTACTGGTTTGCTAGGGGATTCTCCTGAAATTCAAATATCATTGACAATTATTCTTGGCGTTGGCCTCTTAATGCTTTTCCTATTTGTTCTAGCGATCGGATTTGCCAGGATGAATCTGGCTGATTCATCTCAAGCTCTTGGTTTGCCAGGAGGGTCAATCAGGGCGATGATTGCACTTTCATTAATCGTGATATTTGTCATCGTTGGCATATACTTGTTTCGAGCTGTATCCGTCGGCCCAACTTCAACCTCAAGTGGTTTGACTATAGCAGATCTAGAAAAACTTCCACCGGCCATTGCAGAGAATATTATCGAAATCGACAGATCCCCAGTGGATGGGAGCTACCAAATAAGAACTTCAAGAGATGTTGGGGAGGATGCAACGCGAATAGCTGAAGGCCTCACTTCCACAATAGGCACTTTAGTAGTTGCTGTTGCAGGTTTTTATTTTGGTACAAGATCAGTGGCTGTGGCAAAAGGGGAAACAATCAAACCCATAATATCTGTGAGTGATCCAAAACAAAATGATTTACAAGATGTATCTGAACCCTTCGTTATCACCGTAACTTCAGATCCTCCTGGTTATGCTATTAAAGCCAAATTTATAGAGGGAACGGGCGAGATAGAATTAATCGAGCACAATAAATTCAAATATACGCCAACAGTTTCTGGAAAGGTTAAGCTTAGTTTCTTGTTGGCTGCCTTTCCTGAATTGCCTTCTGCTGAAATATCTTTTACAAATAAAGTTGATCCAGGTCCAAAAAAATAAGCATTTACGAAAAATTCCAAAGAAAATGCAGCGACTATCTGGCCGCCATTTTTGTTTTGATCGAGTGTCTGATCTGATGGCTAAGACTGTTGATTCAAATCCGATGATCCGGTCTGAGGATTGCGCGCGGAACGCCCTCTGCAATTTACAAGTAGAATGCGTAAATGCCTGAAAAACGCCTACTCCACCTCCTCATCATCATCGCTGTGCTGATCATCGGCTTCATCTTGGGATTATTCGTCGGGCCACCCATCATTGCCCAGCTAGTCTTATAGAAAGTTGCATCCCAATATGATCTATGGTAATCTGACCGCGATAACTTAATCCCTGGGGGTACTGCTGGCGATATAAGCCCCACGACCGGCAGCATTTCTCTTGTGAGCGCGGCACTGACGTTGGCCTCCGACCAGCGTCATCCACCGCCCGAAGTGTCCAAGTACGCAGTTTTCTGCGCGCTTGGCGATTCGGGCGGTTTCGTTTAACCGCCTCCATTCCTCCTGGAGGTTCTCATGTTGTATGTTCCCCTTCACCCCTTGAATTGGCGCACCTGGTTGCGCGTGGGCCTCGTGCTCTTGATTACCCTGATGATCGTCACGACTGTTAGTGCTGCGCCGGTCGCGCAGGAAGCTACCCCTGCGGACTTCCTGCAGCTCGTCCTGGATTGGGCCACGGACGTCGCGCCTAACATCGCCTGGCTGCTCGTCCTTATCCTGGCTGACTTCATCCTGGGTGTGGCCGTGGCCCTCAAGACCCGCATGTTCGATTGGTCCAAGCTCGCGGACTTCTACGGCAGCAACGTGCTTCCGAAGGTGCTGGGCTACGTCGTGATCCATGCCTTGCTATACGTCTCGCAATTGCTGCCCACTGGCATTGTCCCAGATGGATGGATACCGGTGACGGATGTGGCCGCCTTTGCTGTGATCGTAGCCGGCCTGGTAGGTTCCATCGGCGGTCACTTCATCGCCCTGGGCTTTTCAAATACCGAGTCCTTTCTCGGCGTCCGCAACACGATCAACGAGTAGCTTACTATCCTGGCCAGCCAGGTCTCTCCGGAGATCTCGGCTGGCCTTGCCATTCATCGAGGAAACCTATGGAACTGACTTCGCTTATCGACCTGTTCCAGGCCGGCGTTCTACTTGCTGCTGTCATCCTGTTCGTGCGTGGGGACCTGCTCTCCAAGAAGGTGGTCGAGATCATCCTGGAGGAGGCTGAGAACCGCACCGCCAAAGTAGCGGATGAGGTCAAGACCGGCATTCGCCAGGCCGTGCGCGATGGCATCATCGAAGGTGTGCACGTGGCCAAGAACGGAAAGCAAGAAGGGGAGAAGTCGAAAGGAAAATCATGACTAATGATATCGACGATCTGCAAGTCGACATCTATGGAGACGAACGTCGCCGGTTGAAGGGAGTCCTTGCGCGGTTGGAACTCGCTGAGGCAGACGTGGAAGAAATGAAGCGTCAACTCATTTGGATAAAAGCTTTCATGACTGGGTTGTTAGTTGGGGTTGGCATTAGCTTTACTATTTTCGTGGCCCTATGGCAAGCCCTGCAAAAACTACCCTAAGGACCGGCCATGCGCGAGACAAATAAAGCAAAACAAGCCTTCGAGGACTATTTTGGGCTGGGACCCGGCCGTAGTCTACAAAACCTACACCAAACCTACACCAAAGCTGCACCAGATTCGGTCCCAACCAGGCACCTCCGAACCCTGAAACAGTGGTCTTCTGAGCACAACTGGCAGGAGCGCGTCGCAGAGCGGGAGGCAGCCCTGACCGCAGAGGCCATGGAAGAGCTGCGTGAGACGGCCACCAAGACCGGCTATGCCCTCTTCTTCAAGCGCATCGCCGATCTCAATGTACTGGCAGAGCTTTTATTCGATGAAATCCTCACCGAGGACAAGCGCTGGCTGCCGGACGTCAAACAGATCGGTGCAGGGGAATTTGCCGAGCGTGTGGATATCGTGCGCTTTAATGCCGGCCTGATCGGGCGGTTTCTGGACGCTCTGGAAGCCCTCGCCACTGAGATGGGCGAACGCAAACATGGGGTTGAAGTTACGGGTCGAGACGGTGGCCCGATAGAACACATCGACATTGAAGCCATCCGCAAGAAACGCTGGAAGGACGTCGAAGAAACCCTGGCCCGCGTCCTGGCCGAAGAACAACTATCCGCAGAAGCTGTTACTGACCCCGGCAATGAGGAGTGACTCCCACCGCTTCCCGCCGTCTCGCGTTCCTGCTTAACTACCTGGACCTTCCCGCGGCCACGGATGACCCCGAGGCAGAGTGGGAAGAGTACCAGATCAGGCACCTTAACAATTCATCCCTTTTCGGCATAACCACCAAGTCCCGCCAGGTGGGCTGGTCGTGGACCATCGCCGCTGAAGCGGTGGCCGACTCCGCGCTGAACAAGCGCACGCCCAACATCTTTGTCTCGATCAATCTGGAGGAGTCCCGGGAGAAGATCCGCTACGCCCGGCAGATCATCGACGCCCTGGACCGCGAAGTGCGGCCAGCGCTGATCATCGACAACCAGCTGGAGCTGGAGATGCAGAACGGCAGCCGCATGATCAGCCACCCCAGCAAACCGGTACGCGGCAAGGCCAAAGGCAACGTCAAGCTGGACGAACTGGCCCACTATCCCAAGGACAGCGAGATCTACACATCCGCTGTACCGGTCATCTCGAAAGGCGGCCGTTTACGTGCCGGCAGCTCCCCCATGGGTGCCGGAGGGGTCTTTCACGAGATCGTCAATCAGCCCCTCATAAAGTATCCCGGCTATACACGGGATTACGTGCCCTGGTGGGTGACCAAAAGCTTCTGCAAAGATATGCCGGAGGCCAAGAAGCTGGCCCCGCACATGACCACCGAAGAGCGCGTGATGCTCTTCGGCAAGCCCCGCCTGATCATCATCTTCCAGAACCTGCCGCTGCTGGATTTCCAGCAGGAATACGAGTGCATGTTCGTGGACGAGGCTACGGCCTGGATCACCTGGGACGAGATCAAGCGCAACCAGGAATTGGCGCAGGCCGGCCAGCTGGTGTACTTCCAGGCTGCTACCGTGGACGAAGCCATGCAAGCCATCGACGAC
>JABFGG010000022.1 GCA_013112575.1 Chloroflexota bacterium
GACCTGGCCGCAGCAGTGGCAGCCGGCCAGGTGGAACCGGTGATGGTCGGCGGCATGGACGTGGGCCGTTCCCATAACCTGACCGAGATCATCGTGCTGGGCGTGACCAACACCAACCAGCTGCCCTACCGCCTGGGCATCTCGCTGGATCGTGTGGAATTCGACGACCAGAAGGCTGTGGTCACCAAGATCATGGAGAAGCTGCCGGTGCTGCGCTTTTTCATTGACCGCAATGGCCTGGGTATGCAGATGGCCGAGGACATGGAGAAGCTGTACCCCATCAAGGTCGAAGGGATGACTTTTACCCAGCCCAGCAAAGAGCTGTGGTCCGTGGAACTGAAGCTGCGTCTGCAGCGCAAGCAACTGCCGCTGCCGGTCGACAAAGATCTCAGCTACCAGATCCACAGCATCCGCAAGAAGATCACGGGCAGCAAGAAGGCCACGTTCGACACGCAGGCCAACGAGCGCCATCATGCGGACAAATACTGGGCCCTGGCGCTGGCAGCGTGGACGGTAGCGGCCCCGCCGCCCGACCAGGAAGAAATCGAAGTGTATGACGAACCGGTGGATATCTCACCGTTATAGGAGTACCGCATATGAGAATAGGACTTACGATCCCCAACCCCATCAAGGCCGTGGCCAGCCGCGTGCTGAGCCGCGAGCTGTCCCAGATCGCGGAGGCCAACGAGACGGCTGATTTGTTGCAAGAGCGCATTGCTGAACTGGAGCTGGCCCTGGAGGATGTGGGTTGGCTGCGCTTTGGCTTCGAAGGCGAGGTGGAGTTCTCCCGCGACGGCCTGCGCAAGATCACGCGCCTGGCCAGGTTGATGTACCTGAAGAACCCGCTGGTGCAGCGCGGTGTCAACGTCAAACGCTTCTACGTGTGGGGCCAGGGCATGACCGTGGAAGCCAAGAATGAAGAGATCAACGAGGTCATCACCGACTTCAACGAGGATCACAAGAACCGCGTGGAGTTGACCAGCCACCAGGCGCGCATGATGAAAGAGGTCGAGCTGGAGACCGACGGCAATATCTTCTTCGTGCTCTTCCCCAATACCTTCACCGGCCGTGTTCGCGCGCGAACCATCCCCTTTGACCAGATCGTGAAGGTGATCAGCAACCCGGAGGATGCCAAAGAGCCATGGTACTACCACCGTAAATGGACAGAGCGCCGCACTGATCCCGTCACGGGGGAAGAGAAGACTTTTCAATGTGAAGCCTACTATCCGGACTGGCGCTACCAACCCAAGGGTGCTAATAAGTCCCTGAGCATCGGCAAGGTGCCGATCGAGTGGAAGTCCCCTGTCTATCACATCCGTGTGGGTGGCTTCAGCGATTGGATGTTTGGCCTGTCCGAGATCTATGCTGCCATCGACTGGGCGCGGGCCTACAAGAACTTCCTGGAGGATGTGGCCACGTTGATGCGTGCCTACAGCAAGTTCGCCTGGAAGAAGACCACCAAGGGCGGCAAACGCGGGGTGCAGTCGGCCAAAGAGAAGCTGGAGTCCACGCTGGGGCAAAGCGGTACTGGCACGGAGAAAAATCCTCCCCCGACTGCCGGCTCGATCTTCATCGGCACGGATGGCAGTGATATGTCCCCGATCAACGTACGCGGGGCCAGTATTAGCCCGGATGATGGCCGCCGGTTGTTGCTTATGGTGGCCGCCGCCCAGGGCCTGCCAGAGACCTTCTACGGCGACACCGACGTCGGCAACCTGGCCACGGCCAAATCCCTGGACCGCCCCACCGAGCTGAACATGCGCGACCGGCAGACCTTCTGGGGCGACGTGCATCGCGCCATTTACGAATTCCAGTTGATCTGGGCTGTCAAAGCCCCCCTAGGCAAGCTGCGCAAACTGGGCAGCGTTGAGCAAACCGTGGAAGCCGGCCTGATCACGGAGACCATCCAGTGGAATGACGGCGTTGACCCCACGATCAGCATCGATTTCCCCTCCATCCTGGAGCATGATATCGATAAGGTCATCAGCTCGATCGTCAAGGCTGCCACGCTCAATGGCCAGCAGCCGGCAGGCACCATTCGGTTGCCAGATCTGGCCCGCATGCTGCTTGTGGCCCTGGGCGAGGAGGACGTCGACAAGAAGATCGAAGAGATGTTCCCCGGCGGCGAAGTGCCAGAAGAAGCTCAGGATGAACCGTTCATCGAGGCGCTGAAGGAGATGCGCGAAACCATGCTGATGATCCAGGAGCAATTTGCAGTTCCTAACTAATCCCCCATTTTCCAAGGAGTTGATCATGGCTGAGAAAACAGAAAAGAAGCAAACGAAAAAGCAGGAGACCAGGATAGGTGATCTGGCACTGATTCTGGAGGTGGATGTCTCCGAATTGAACGAAAAGCTGGCTCTGGCTGTCACCCAGCGCGAGATCGATCTTGATACCGCCCTGGATGAAGCTGAGGCCGCGGTCAAGAGTGGGGCCATGATCTGGCCCTGGGACGTGTTGGAGGATGACAAAGAGGAGGGGGAAGAGGGAGAGGATACGGATGAAGCAGATGTCACCATGCTATTGGGGCTGATCTCTCAACAACAGACGGCCCACGAGGAGTTGAAGGCCGACTTCGAGCATCTGCTAGAGTGGGCACACCGCCGCGGTTACCGCAAGGAATAGAACCTTGATACCTGTTCAGGCCCCACAGCAACTGATCGCCTCACTCGACTGGCTGATCGAGGCTAACCGCGTTCAGCAGAAGAACCGCCTACTACGGCCTGTCAGGATCAAGCTGGAGAAGGAGATGCAGGCCGCCTTCCGTGCCCAAGGGCGCGTGTTCATGAAGGAATTCGTCAAGCTGCAGCCGCGCATCCAGGAGGCCATCGTACCCAGGGATTGGCTGATCGTATTTGCCATCATGGTTGAAGCCACCTTTGAGAACTTCCTGCGGCCGCTGGAATTCCGTGGCCGGCAGGCGCTTCTCCTCGGCGGCCAGCAATTCATCGCCAGCATTGGGATATCCAACCTGGCCTTTGGCTTGCAGAACCCGCGGGCCATCTCCTACCTGGAGCAATTTGCGGCCAGCAAGATCACTCGCATTAATGAGACAACCCGCGGCCAACTACAGACGGTGATCACCCAGTCAGCTGCCGATGGGTGGAGCTATGATCGCCTGGCTAACGAGATCCGCGACCGCTTTGAGGGATTTGCTATCGGTAAGCCCCAGCAGCACATTCAAAGCCGGGCCCACCTGGTGGCCGTCACGGAAGTTGGCAACGCTTACGAAGAGGCAGCTCACATCGCGGCGCACGACCTGCAGGCCGGAAATCTTGCCATGCAAAAGCGCTGGTCCACGACTGGTGATGATCGGGTGAGTGATGGCTGCCTGGCCAACGAAGCTGAAAGCTGGATTCCTCTCAATCAGTCCCACAACAGTGGCCATCAGAAGCCGCTCAGATTTCCGGGGTGTCGATGTGCTGAGTTGTACCGCAGGAGGATGGGATGAGCGAAAAAGGAGGACAGCGTATAACAGCTATCGAGCGTCTGCAGCTAAGATTGCGAAGCCTGAAGGGCAGGGTGGTGATTGTCTATATGCAGATCGACAAGAATGGGGAGCCCGAAGCAATTGCGATACAGGACATTGGAAGAAGCGAAAGGCTTAGAGATACATCGGACAGAATTAATGAGGAGGATTAAACGCGCTCATTCAATGTTCATGCCTTCTTGCGAATGAGAAAAAATCTTAACTTGTGTCGCTCTGGGATTCAAAAACTTATGATAATGCACCATCTAGGTAATATTCCGTCAAGTTGATGCCAAGTCCTGCCAAAGCTCGGCTAGCTGAAATAACTTATCTCTGGTTTGGCCCGTTTCCCTGTTAGCAGCGGAAATTAATATGCTCCAATCATCTGCAATATCTAGCCATTCGCCAAGTGAATTTGCGTACTGGTATTTCACAATTCCTGATTTTAAGTTTGATAAATATGCTGCGGCTTCTCTTGCTGATTTTGGCCGATTGCTTACATTGATGGCCAGACGAACGAACCCTACCTCGTCCTTCAAAAAAAAGACAAACTGTATCAAAATCAGAGGAGGAAGTAAAATTAATATTGCTGCGGCGGTAAGAGCAAATAAGATAATAACAATACCGAAAATCGAAAGAAGAGTCCACCCAAAGAACCAAAGGAAGTACGATACGGGAAATGCGAATTTATTAATAAAATGACCTAACGATAAACTAAAAAAAAGCAATTCAACTATGCCCACAAAACTGAATGAAATCCCCAATAGCCCCAAAAAAGAAAATGCAATTAGAAGCCATGTTCTCCGAAATCTAAATGCGTTGAAAGCTCGATGAACGATACTTCGTAGGGCACTGATCGAAAAATCGGAGTAATCAAACACGGGAAGGAGTAATAACAAATTGCAAAACAATCCAAACAAACATAGGCGCACTGTAGACAGATCTCCAATTCCGGATTCTCTTCCGACAAAGGAAAATAATGAAGAAAAAAACCAAAAAAGGATCCAAGGGTTATAGAACAGTAATTCCGGTGTCAATCCTTTCCTTTTTACACGCTTAGCTCCTATGTGAGTTTTACTCATAGAGCTCATCAGAAGAGCAAAAGTAATCGAAACGCCAATAATAAAAAGCAAGGTTAGCTGGAATGGAATCGTATCTACAAATTCATACACTAGATTGTTGGTCTGCAAAATCCAAACGAATGCAAAAAATAAAATGGGTTGAGTAATCCAACCGATTGTCAATATTCGATGGTATCTGTTTGTGGATTTCAATGAAGGTTGGAGTGATAGAAGGGAATTGGTAAACCCGAATTTTGAAATAGTTTGTTGATTTCCGTACTCCAAGAACAAAGCTTTCCTGAGTGCGGCTAACATCGTGGTTGAAGGATTCCGCAGGAATATAGAGCCCCGAATTGCCGTTTCTCTGAGCCAGTCAGATTCTTGATTAAGAGCCTCTACTAGTATCTCTGAGGCTGAGAATTCATCAGCCAGCGATAAGCATTCTGTACCTCTCTTTTTGTCCAGTAAATTGCCTACCTTGAATTGGCGTTTTATGAATCTTCCAATTATTAGCTTCAATTCCTGAGGAACCTCAGCAATTCTACTTCTGAAGGCGTCTTTTAAGAATCTCATGCTCTCTATTGCTTCGTCGTGAAAATGAGATTGTGGAATCGTTCGCATACCTATGGAAATTTTTAATTCTGCTATTATTGTGATTTCCTCCAATTGTTCAATTGGTAGGACCTCACATAATAGAATTAATGTTTCGCGCCACCTATTATCTAAGAATATGCTTTCGAGCGGAATTTCATGTTGATTTAATTGCACATAATTTGCTGTAAGATATTCATGGAACCTGCGATGTACAAACCCAAAATAGTTGTCTTCCCCAACACTAGTAATTGCACCGATTTTCGAATAATTTAGGGCGGATAGAAGTTGGTGGAGGTTGATTTTCTTTATACTTAATTTCGAGTCTTCGTTTTCGATAACCGCCCTAAATAGATCATCCACTCTCGCTTCTAAACCGATGTGTGGGGTATCAAGCATCACATAGGCTAATTCGCTGGAGAATTGAAATACTTGATGATCTGTGTATCCAAGTCCTTTTAATCTTGCTTGATCTACTTCCAGTCTTGTTAGAATAAAATTCTCAAAAAGATCGTATTGCCCTTTAGGAAGCTGCTTATTCTCAAGAATATAGCCGGCTAACAAGCTCAAGTAAAACGGATTCTCAATGAGATTAAGCAAATCTTCACGATAAACAATAATCTCTTGCCACATTCTATTTGCCAGGCTTGAATCTTCAATCAAGTATCTCTGTAGTGCTGATTTTGTTTTGGCTTTGTTGAGAGATTGGATCTCCATCTTCTGACCCACAAATGCCTTGGGTGCTCTGAATGGGCGCGATGCAACCAGTCCTTTGCAGCCATGTGGTGAATCTATGAATCTGCTCAAAGCGCGACTGTACTCCTTTATTGCATCGCTATCCTCCTTGGCGTCGAGAATTGCTGGGATTTCGTCAAAGCTATCAAAAATAAAGAAAAATTCTCCACCCAAAAGCATTGCGTCAAAATGAGTTTCAAAAAAGCGATCAACAATTCTGTCTTGACCTTTAGCTACCTGTTCAATAACCCAATTTCGGATATTATCAGCGGATATGTTTTCATATGGAATGTCCAGTGATTTAAGGTTTAAATACAGTGGGACGATGCTTGTCTTTCGATTTGACAAGGCACTCTCTTCTGCCATCCGCATCGCAAGATGCCGCAAGGAAACAGTTTTTCCTGAACCTGGATCTCCAATAATTAGAAATGCTCGAGAAGAAGAGGTCTTTATTGCACTAAATAAGTTTTGTACTTTGCTTCCTTTGGCTGAAATACCAAACAACATCGGAAATAATTGTGAAATTCTTCGCAACACTCCGAAAATCTGGGCCTTTTCAGCATATATGTGACCCAAGTGCGACTTTACTTCAACTTGCGCATCAAGTTCAGTAAAATAAAAATCATTCCAGTCACTTGCCGTGTTTTGCCTAACAAGCTCGACGTAGATGGTCCTAGATACTCTTTTTCGGATATTTATGAAATCCTTGGTAGTTTGATCGTATTGAAGTTTGGATATTGTTGTCTTTATGATTTCCCAAAACCAGACAGTGAATCTAACTATAAGATTAATTGCTCCGACCGCGGAAAGCAGCAATACTAGAGCAATAATCAAAATCCAATCTTCTGGAATTCCAAGAGCGGTAAATAATGCAAATATTTCTTGTAGAGTAAGGTCCATGTTCTAAAGCTAGATTATCTATAGCTCTCCAACTCACTGAAAAAACAAATGGTTCAAGAAAGCAATACCAACTTTATTTCATCGGGAAGTACTCTCATTTTCAATCCCGCTTTGCACTTGTATGATTGATTATAATGCAACTTCAAAATATTATTTCTAATTTCAAACCCATACAATAATCTTCGCTTTTTAAATCGTTCCCAATTCATGCATTGATTCTGAAGGCATATGTATTAGTTGCGTCACATTCAAAACTTGCTATAATCAATTCAACAACTAATACAGCCTTGCGCTGACGCCGCCTAACCCGCGGCCGGTTACCGACACAAAGTGCATCACGATTATCATCGTGGGGCGCGGATACAGGGACCACTTCCACTAATCGGATTTTCCGATTGGTCGTAGTGGTCCCTGTTTTTGTTTAACCCATCCAAGGAGAGTGCCTGACGTCCGTTTCACGAACTTAGGGCATTTGCAGGAGGCAAATGCGATGAACTACGCGACATGGTTCGCCACCCAACTGAAAGAAGTGCAGCAGCTAATCGAGACAGAACATGCTGATCTGCACACATCCTTATTGAAGGAACGCTCCAACCTGCGCGTGGCCGAACGTGAACTGAAGCGTGCGGACCTCAGCGAGACGCTGCAGTCCTTCAAGGAGGCCAAGAACGTGGGGGAATGGCTGGAGGCCAGGCTGCACTCTCACTTTACAGTGATCGCCGATGAGCTGTTCGGAGATGGCACGATGACTCGTGACGAGCGTATCGGCCTCTCCGGAGCGATAGGCGAGGCGCTGACCGCTTTCCATAATGCGGTCCAGGCCAATGCCCCGCAGCTGCTCAGGCGGCCGCCCTGGATGTTCCCCGAAAACGTGCCGGCCCGGCTCACGGAAGCAGATGAGGAAAACGTCGTTGACCTGGTCGAGAGTGACTCTGGCCAGGAGGCCAACGCCGGCTTTGTCCCCTTGAATGAGGCCGTGGTGCGCCGTGACGGTAGCATCCCGATCAAGCTCATTGGGACGGGCTGGGGGACAGAGGGCTATTACAGCGAAGAGGTGCTGACCCGTGACGGGCCGGAGGTCTTCGTTGAAGGCACGCAGATGTTCTGGGACCATCCTACCGTGACGGAGGATGCAGAACGCCCGGAACGCAGCCTGCGCGACCTGGCTGCTGAGACGATCAGCCCGGCGCGCTTCGATGCCAACGGCGCAGAAGGGCCCGGCTTGTATGCCGAAGCCAAAGTCTTCGAAGGCTATCGAGAGGAAGTGGATGAGCTGGCCCCTCATATCGGCCTGAGTATCCTGGCCCTGGGGCGAAAGCAGATCGGTGAGGCTGAAGGACGTACCGGCCCGATCATCACCGAGATCGTCAAAGCCAGGTCCGTGGACTTCGTGACGAAGGCTGGAGCTGGCGGCAAGGTGGTGGAGTTGTTTGAAGCGGCTCGCGGCCAGGGCACGGACGGTGCCGAAGGCAACTTGGCGAGTTCGGCGAAGCCGAACGTCGATACGCCCAGGCCCAAAGCAGATCCAAAAACAGAAAAAGGAGATCCCCCAATGGCAGACGAAAAAGAACTTCAAGAAGCACAGGAAAAACAGGCTGCAGCTGAGAAGCTTGCTGAAGAGGCCGCGGCAGAGAATGCCCGGTTGAAGGAAGCCCAGATGCTGCGTGAGGCGAAGGACTGCGCCACTGAAAAGCTGGCCAAGCTGGAGATGCCCGACGTGACGCGCAAGCGCCTGGTCGAGTCCTTGTCCAGCAACCCGCCCGCGACGGACGAGGGAATGCTGGACAAAGAGAAGTTCCAGGAAGCCATCGATGAAACCCTGAAGGAAGAAGCTGAGTACCTGCAGGAAGTCTCCGGCAGCGGCCAGATCACCGGCATGGGTGAGGCGGCCAGCACTGATACCACGCCCAAGGATGAGGACGCCGCTCTGGAAGAGATCGAGGAATCGCTCCAGGAGTCCTTCGAAGCTATGGACATGCCAGAGAGTGCAGCCAAGATCGCGGCTGGCGGCCGTAGATAGGCTCACGGGCTTCAGAAAAAAAACCGAAATAAATTCAACCACTCCAAGGAGTGAATCATGACAAAGAACCGAATTTACGAACACGCCGACAATCTCAAGGTGGCTGTCACTCAGCCGGCGACGCCATCCTCTGGCGATCCCGTGCTTTATGGCCAGCGTCCCGGCGTGGCCCTGACGGATGAAGGCACCGATGGGGAAACCTCAGTGCGTTTCAAAGGGGCCTTCGAGCTGGAGGCTGAAGCTGTGGATGGTGTTGGTAACAGCGCCATCGCTGAAGGCGACATCCTCTACTACGACTCCGCGGCCGCCATCAAGATCAACAAGGACGACACCAACGGCGTGCGTTACGGTTACGCCGGCCCCGGTGGGGCCCTGGTTGCCGGTGCGAGCGGCAACATCACCGTCATCCTGGGCTTTTAAGCCAGGCTGATCACAATACACGATCAAAAGGAGGCCAACAATGGCCGAATTACTAGAAGTCATTGACCGCATCCGTGCTGAGGATGCCGGTGTCAAGAAACTCTTTACCCCTGCAGACGGTGTGGGTGTGCGCGGCCTGTCCGTGCGCATGCGCGCCAGGAATCCCCAATATATGGCAAAGCTGGCTGAGACTGCACGCTTCATGGCGGACCTGTATACCGGGAAGCGTCCAGCACACCACCTGCAGGAAGCCCTAACAACCGACGATTTCCCGATCCTGTTCGGGGACGTGCTGGACCGCCAACTGCTGGCCAACTACCGCGAAGCACCCTATTCCTGGAACACGATCGTGCGCCGGCGACGTGTGCGCGACTTCCGCACGGTGAAACGTTTCTTCGTGGATGGCGGGGACGGCACCTTGCCGGAAGTGGGTCGCCAGGAAGAATATCCAGAGACCAAACTGGATGATGGCAAGTACGAATACTCGGTCACCAAGCGTGGCCGGCGGATGCCCTTCGCCTGGGAGACCATGGTCAACGATGACCTGGACGCCCTCAACGACGTGCCGGAACGCTTTGGCAAGGCTGCACGGCGCAGCGAGGAAAAGGAGGTCACTGAACTGTTCATCGATGCCAATGGCCCGCATGCCAGTTTCTTCACCGGTGGCAATAACAACCTCATCCCCAGCAACCCTGTGCTTTCTACGAACGCGCTACAGACGGGCTTGATCACCCTGGCCGCGCAGAAAGATGCCGGTGGCGAGCCGATCGTCATCGAAGCGGTGACCCTGTGGGTGCCGCCCGCACTGGAGATCACGGCCATGAACATCGTCAACGCCTTACAACTGGAGTTGAACGAAGCCGGCGGCTCGACCAACACCAAGCTGATCACGGCCAACTGGGTCAAGAACCGCGTGAAGGTCTCAGTGGGCCATTACATCCCCATCGTGGCTGCCACCGCCAACGGCGCGACCACCTGGATGCTCTTTGCTGATCCGGAGAACAGCGGCCGACCTGCAGGTGAGATCGGCTTCCTGCGCGGCCACGAAGAGCCGGAGATCTTCCTGAAAGCCCCCAACGCCATGCGCGTGGGTTCCGGTGGCCAGGTCGATCCGATGGCAGGCGACTTTGACACCGACAGCATCAACTACAAAGTGCGCCACGTCATGGGCAGCACCCGCATGGACCCGAAGATGGCAGTTGCATCCAATGGTTCTGGAGCATGACGTTCGGCTTCGCCGAACTTAGGGAGTGGCGTTGTTATGCAACGCCACTCCACTCTGTGACCTGAGATGGCATTCACGTATGACCCTACAACTCCTCGCGGCCTGGTGCGGCTGCTGATCCACGACACGGATGATGTCACCGCGGCCAATCAGATCTTCCAGGACAACGAGATCGATGCCTTCCTGAACCTGGAAGGCGACAATGTCAAGCGCGCCGCGGCGCAGGCGCTCATGTCCATCGCGGCAAAAGAGGCCCTGATCCTCAAGGTCATGAAGCTGCTGGATATCACCACCGATGGGGCCAAGCTCGCCAACTCACTGCGCGAGCAGGCCAAGCAGTGGCGTGAAGAAGCCGACGTGGATGAAGCCGCAGCCGGCGACGACTTTGATTGGGCTGAGCCAGTCTACGACGTATTCTCGGCCCGTCAGAAGCTGATCAACGAGGCGCTGCGCGATGGCTAGGCAGATTGTTGATCCTCGCATGCTGGATCACCTGGGAGATCTCTTCCCTTCGAAGGTCACGATCCAGTTCAACGCCCCATTTAGCGACGACGTGGAAACCGGCGGCGAGGAGCTGCCCAGGTGGAATGACCTGCCTGATCACGTGGACCTGGATTGCCGGCTTTCACCTTCCGGAGGGAAGGAAGTGCGCAACGAACGCCAGTCCTACAACGTCAGCACCCACTTCATCACGATCAAGGGCCACTTTCCCTCGATCACGGCCAATATGCGTGCTCTGATCGGCAGCCAGGCATACAACATCTTGCTGGTCCAGGCCGATGGCCAGAGCGTGGTGACCAAACTGACCGTGGAGGTCGTGGCCTGATGGCAAAGCCGACTGTACTGGGTCTGGATGAACTGGACCGCAATCTGAAGAAGCTGGATGACGCCGTCACTGGCCGTCACCTGGGTAACGCCGCGCTGGTGGGTGCCAAGCCGATCACCAACGAGTGGAAGGAATCGATGTCCCGTGAGCCGACCACGATCCGCACCGGCCAGTACAAACGTTCTGTGCACCAGCGCCTGGTCGAGACTTCTGCAGAGCTGGCCGTGGTCGAGATCGGCACGGATATCGACGACCCGCCTTATCCCCGGTTCCTGGAATTCGGCACGAGCAAGATGAAGCCGCGGCCCAAAGCGCGCCCGGCCTTCGATACCAAACACGAGCAGGCCCAGAAAGAATTCAGGGTCGCTTTTAAAGGCCTGATCGAGGGAGCGCTGTAGTGCCTTTCAATCAAGGCCTGGTCACGTTCCTGAAGGCTGCCGGCACTGCCGCGGGCGACAACGTAAAGCCAGATCCGCTGGGTCCGGACGCGAAGCTGCCGGCCATCACGTACTTCATGGTCAGTGGGCCGCGGGTGCGTTCCCACAGTGGAGGTTCCAACCTGGTCAACGGCCGCTACCAGTTGAGTTGCTGGGATAGGGGCTACCAGGTAGCCAAGAACCTGGCACAGGAGGTGATCGATCTACTGGATGGGGTCAGCGGTACAGCTGGCGGCAAGACCATCCAGTCCAGCTTTGTGGACGATGAGACCGATGACCACGAACCGGAAACCGGGCTGCGCCGCGTGATCGTCGACGTGATGATCATGCACCCCCAAACGGAATAAGGCATTTGCCTCTGGCAAATGCTGTAAGTTCGCCGGAGGCGAACGTCAAGGAGTAACCGATGGCAAATCAACCCAAGCTAAACAAACAGGACCAGGCCAGCCTCAAGGAAATTGCTGAAGCCCTGGACGTCTCTGAAGAGGAAGTCCTGGAGGCCATGCACGTGGCTGTCGAAGCCCTCGACGAGCCTTTTACTGACGTGCTGCACGTGGCCGTGGATGCCCTCAAAGAGGAAGACCCGGCCGCGGCCATGCCCTGGGCGCAGCCGGCTGCTGCAGAGGCTGAGGGAGAAGGTCCCCCAGTTGAAGATGCAGAAGCTGCCGAGGCCGCGCAGGATGGCGAGAAACCATATGCAACCCTCCAGTATGGCGGTGGCGAGCTGCTGCGTTGTGAGGTTTGCCAGTTTGACACCCTTGAAGGAGAGGCTGTGATCCTGGACCGCATGCGCAAATGCCAGAAAGAGAATTGCCCTGTCCCACCTGTAGCCCCCAAGCCAAATATCCCGACCGCCCACGCGTCGGGCAAAGAAAAGAAGTGAAGGAGTAAATCATGGCACGAACTGCCTTACCCAAACTAACCCTGCCCAGTAAATTCCCAGATCTGCCGTTGGCTGCCAATGCTGCAGACTTCGTTTTTACCGCTGCCGACGTCGCCAACATGAACTATTTTCAGAGCAGCGGCAATGACCTCGTCCTGGTGCAGAACATCAATGCCGGTGCGCAGACTTACTCGATAGACAGCTACCCCCATCCCCAGGTAAACAGATCTGGAGATATCGATACATACAGTCTTGGCCCAGGCGAGTTTGCCATGCACCGCGTGGGCGGTGATGGCTGGGATCAGCCAGGCGGTTTGATCCATCTGGATGCCGCCCATGCCGACATCCTGTTCGCAATCATCCCCATGTAAAGGAGCTGAATTATGGGAATCTCTTCTTTTGGAACTCTGCTAAAACGCGGTGATGGCGCTACGCCCACCGAGGTCTTTGCGACCATCGCTGAAGTGCTGGATATCTCCGGACCCGGCGAGGAACTGCGCACGGAGGAATCCACGAACCACAGTTCTGTGGATGGAGCGGTGGAACGTACGGCCACTCTGTTGGATAGTGGCGAGATCACTTACGACGTCAACCTGGACCCATCAGGTGTGACGCACACCAATCTACGCACTGATATGCGTAACCGCACTCTGCGGAACTTTCAGCAGATCTTTCCGGACACGGCAAATACGCAGGTTGATTTTGCCGCTTACGTGACAAAATTCCAGCCCTCTGCACCTGTTGAGGGAGTGCTGAAGGCCAGCATTACGCTGTCGATTTCCGGCCCCACCACCTGGACCTAGGAGCTGAAGATGAACCTGTTAGGCAAAAAGAAAACTGATTTGAAAAAACTGACGGATCGAGATGAGATCCGCAGGGCTATTCTTTCAGCTGAAGATCTCCAGACCGAGGAGGTCGAAGTCCCAGAGTGGGATCTGATCCTCACGATCAAGGGCTTGTCCGGGGCTGAACGCGACCGCTATGAGCAGTCTCTTGTCAAGGACGGTAAGCGGGGTGCAGTCAAGATGAATATGCAGAACATGCGTGCCCGCCTGGTTGCCCTCACAGTTGTGGATGGCCAGAACAAACGGGTCTTCCACGATCGGGAGATCATCGACCTGGGTCAAAAGAGTGCCGTTGCATTGCAACGTGTAGTTGAGGTAGCCCAGCGCCTCTCCGGCATTGGTGACAATGACCTGGAGGAACTGGCGGAAAATTTCGAAGAAGGCCAGAGCGAAGATTCTACTTCCGGTTAGCTCTGGCCCTGAAGTGGCCTTCAGTTGAGTGGGGATTACGCAATATAAGCAGTCGAGAGCTTTCTGAATGGATCGAGTTTTTCAAACTGGAACCATTCGGTGAAGTGCGCTCCAATTTGCATACTGCCATGCTGCTTACCCTGATGGCCAACGCTAACCGTGATCCGAAACAACGGTCTGAGCCATTCACGATCGAGGACTTCATGTTTGTCGACTACAGCCTGGCTGATAGCAGTGATGAACCTGATCATCTCCGCATTATGAAGAAGTTCAAAATGCTGACCGAGTATGAGGAAGACGAGTAAATGCAACTCGCCAAACTCGTTTTGAAAGTCGTCGCCGATATAAAAGACATGCGCGCCGGGCTAGACTCGGCGGCAGGAAAGGCGCGCGGCTTCGCCTCCAGTGTAGGTGGAAATTTCCTGAGCCTGGGGAACAAGGTTCTTAAGTTCGGCGCGCTGGCCGGAGGTACAGCCCTTCTCGGCATCGGGGCGCTGGGCGGCGGCCTGGCGCAGTTGGCCGTAGACGCGGCACCACTCCAGACCATCCAGGAGGCGTTCGAGGGTATCTCGGAGGCTTCCGGACAATCATCTGCAGATCTACTGCGAGATCTGCAAGAACAATCAGCGGGGATGATCACTAACCGCGACCTGATGGAGAAGTACAACCTCGCCGCGCAATTAGTGGGAGATCAGTTCGCCAATCAGCTGCCGGCTGCGATGGGGCCTCTGGGCAAGGTGGCCGCAGCCACTGGCCAGGATATGGGCTTCCTCATGGACAGCCTGGTGCGCGGTGTTGGGCGCCTAAGCCCGATGATCCTCGACAACCTGGCCGTGCAGATCGACCTCAACTCTGCATACGAAGCCTGGGCAGCGGCCAATGGGGTGGCCGTAGGGGAAATGACCAAATCCCAACAGCAGGCCGCGGTGATGGCTGCAACCATGGAGCAACTGGAGAAGAACACCGCCAGCATGCCAGAAGTCGTGGGGAGTGCTGCACAGCAATTTGCGGCTTTCCAAACGACCCTGCAAAACACCAAGGATCAGATCGGCCTGGCCGTGCTGCCGGCCATCACACCACTGATCAGCAAACTAAGTGAGCTGGCCGCCGAACATTTGCCGGGGATCGTGGATGCGATGACTCCCTTCCTTGAGCAGTTTGGCACCTTTACTGAATTGCTGCTGGCTGGAGATCTGGCGGGGGCACTGGGGATGATCTTCCCGGAGGATGTGGTCAACCGCATCATCGAGATCAAAGATGCGATCATGGACTTTGTCAACAACACCATGCTGCCCTTCATCGAAGAGCACGCTGAGGAGTTCAAGGGTGCCTTCATTGCCATTGGCGCGGTGCTGGCCGCAGCCGGCATTGTGGCTGCCATTGTTGCCATAGTCTCTGCGATCAATCCTGTGACTCTGGTCATCGTGGGCCTGATCGCGCTGGTAGGTGTGTTGGGCGCGGCCTGGGCCGGCAATTGGGGCGGTATCCAGGAGAAAACCCAGACGGCCATCGACTTCATCAAAGGCGTGATCGATGGTGGCCTGGCGTTCATCTCCGGACTTTGGGAAAGCAACTTCGGTCTGATCAGGACCACGATCGAGAACAACCTGGCATTCTATAGTGCCATCTTTGCAGCCTTCAAATCTGCCTTTGAGGGCGATTGGCGCGGCTTTGGTGAAAACCTGAAGGTGGCCTGGAATGCGTTCTGGCGGCAGATCGGTGACATCTTGAGGACTGCCGGCAGGAATATTCTGAACGCCATTCGCACGATCGTTACGACCGTGATTAACTTCTTCCGCAACACCGACTGGGGATCTGTTGGCCGCAACATCATCAGCGGTATTGCCAGTGGTATCTCAGCCTCCCTGGGTGTGATCCGGAGTGCAGCAACCAGCGCAGCAAGTGCTGCCCTCGAAGCTGCCAAAGGCTTCCTGGGGATTAGATCTCGGTCACGCGTATTTGAGAACCAGGTCGGGATGGAGATTGGGGCAGGTACCGGTTTTGGCATTGAGCGTTCCATCGCACAGGTGGCCCGAAATCTTGACTCGGTCTTTGGCCAGCTCGTTCCTGCAGCTGCTGGAGCGACAGCCGGCGGCTTCGCGGGGGCACAGGCTGGAGGGGATCGAAACATCACATTTGAAGCCGGTTCGATCACCATCAAGAACAAGTCAGACGCGCAGACGCTGATCAAGGAACTGGCGAGGGAGCTTGGATGAGCGCACAGCTGATCATCACCGACGGCATCAAGAGCGTCAGTCTCCTGGACGCGGCCGGCTTTGCGGTCCTGTATGGAAAATGGTCGCCTGGTCGCGCTCAGCCAACCGTGGATGAGATCGTGGCAGCCATCGGCCAGGATGGGGCCTTTGTGACCAGTGCAAATTTTGAGAACGTCACTGAGCGCTTTGACCTGAAGCTGACCGGCACGAGCCACGATGACATGGCCTTCAAGCTGCAGATGCTGGAGGAACTGCTGGAGGGTGCCCTGGATCACCAGGAGGCCGCCAGCAAGTACCGGCCGGTCTACCTGGTCGCGCAGACCGACGACGAGACCAACCCGCGCTACTCTGAGGTCTTGTGGGGCAGCATCTCCTATAAGCGCAACTGGCGTGAGATGGACTTCGTGCACCAGAACGTGCTCCGTGACATCATGTTTACTATCCGGCGCAAACCCTACTGGCACAGTGTGCCTCCGGAGACCGTGCCCTCTCCTCTCTCGATCCTCACGGAGTACATCGAGGATGAGTGGGCTGCAGCCGGCGACGTGCTGGCCCTGGTGGGCAACCTGCGCCAGACCAGCCAGATCACGCACATCTTCAACTTCGATGATGATCTGGCGGCCTGGAGTGGCAACCTGGTCAATGATGCCGGCTTTGATCTCTTCGAAGTTAGCGGCAGCACGCCGGCACTTGATGACGTCGTTTTTTTTGGCTCTACTGATGGTCCCTTCTTCAACTTCCTTTTGAGCATCGGCACGCTGGGGGATTTCAGTGCGACCCTATTGCTGGAGTATTGGAATGGGGCTGCCTGGACCAACACCAATAGCACCCCCAGCACCACGCTGCTCAAGACGGGATCGATCACGGCGGCGGGTAAGACCTATGTGCCGGTGAGTTGGAATAACAACGCATCAGATTGGGCCACACGTCTGGAGAATGGTGTAACGGCCTATTGGCTGCGACTGCGCATCTCAGCCTTCACCAGCTGGACCACAACCCCCGCGGTAGATCAGGTCGTGCGGGCTGCCAACAATAACTACATCGAGATCGGCCAGACCCAGATCCCTGGGGATGTGAAAGCCCTGGCCATGCTGCGCATGGTCGGCCTGGCCGTAGCCCCCACGGACGATACCCCGGAGTTCATAGCCATGGGGCTGAAGACCACCGGCCTGGCTAATTTCGAGAGCATGATCAATGCGGTGAACGAGAACCCGGCCAACTGGTCCGTGGGCTATGGCACGGACACAGCCTCGGCCGCGGATTCACGCGCTGCGGGCAATGCCCATGCCCTTTGCACCTTCACCACCCAGCAGAATATTCTGCTGCGCGCTCAGTTCATATTTAGCTCTTCAGATGAGATCGATTACGCCGGCAGCTACCGCGTTTATTTGCGCTGCCAGCAGGTGGGTGGCAATGCCGGCGACGTGAGCGTGCGCCTGGATTACTCAAGCAGCAATGTCACCACTACAGGTGAGGTCATTCCTTTGTCCGGGGTTGAAGAGGGGATTGAGCTGGTTGATGTGGGACGTTACACCCTCTTCCCAGATATCCCCCGCGGCGGTGAGGACAGTGGTGTGAGCAGTGTAGGAATGAACTTCACTCTCTATGCCTCTGCAGTCAGTGCCACACCCAACCTGGAGATCTTTGGCATTGTGCTGATCCCGGTAGACGAGTGGTCCCTGGTCACGACCGGCTTTGGTGGGCTGAATGAAGAGCTGCAGGTATTTAATGCAGTGCAGCTAGACGGCGGCATTCTGCGAGAAGATGTGCATCGCACGAGGTACTTTTTTACAGATCCCCCTTTCCGCAGGCCCGCAGCACGATGGCAGATCCGCGGCGAGCTGCCTGTGCTGAAGCCGAAACGCCAGGGCCGTATTTATTTCGTGTTCGGCTCTTATCCATCCAGTGGCAGCATTATCGCAGCCGGCCACGGTCTCGGATTGATGGCCGAGCTTATGGTCGCGCCGCGCTGGAAGTCATTGAGGGGTGCGGCATGACGTTTCGCGTAGCGAAACTTACAACGTTCACCGGAGGTGAACGTCAATGACAATTGCTTCTATTGTGATCTCACAGAACCCGGTCGTTGTAGCCAGCCCTGGAGAGATCGAGCGCACCCTGAAGCAAGGCCACGGATGGAGAGAGAATACCTACCGGCATGACCTGCGAGCAGAGGGTGGTTTCTGGACCTGCAGCTTCAGTATGCTGGGAGATCTTGACGACCTACGTGACTTTTCCCGGAAGGGCCTGGGGGCTCAGGTGCAGAGTTACACGAAGGAGGGTGATCCAGCCTGGGAGGGCTACATCCACAGCATGGAACTGGTTCTGCCAGGCTTCAGTTCGCTGTCCAGTTTTGAATCAATGGCCAACCGCGTGTGGGTGCGCTATACAACGTCAACGGCTGGCGAAAAGACAGGCTCTTCAGCCCAGAATTACAGTGCTGAAGAGATGGCGCGCCAGATGCTCTTTGGCGATGGCAACACACTGCGCTCGACCAAATACAACGACCTGGCCAGCCAGGCGCGTTGGAGCGTAAAGGAGCGGGTCTTTTCAGGCGGCCAGATGCCAGGGGCCACAGAAGCCAATAACCTGGCCCAGCAGCTCCTGGAGAAGGTCAGTAATCCTACGCGGCCCAATATGCAATTCAAGTCAGGGGGTGGCGATGATCGCGTGCCCTACATCGATGTGAAGTGCCGCGGCTGGTGGCACCGCTTTAACTGGGAGGTTTATACCCAGACGGCCAACACCGGCAATGAGAATGTCTCAGCTCAACAGGCCCTGATCATCGCGCAGTTCTCGGATCTGGTGGCCACCAGCGACGTGCGCACGAACACCTACCAGGTGCTGCAGCGCCACAATGCAGACCGTTTTGCCAGCGATATCCTGATCGACAACACGCGCCTGGGTGATACCAGCAACCAGCGCTACGCCGTGGCCATGCTGGAGGACCGCAGATTCCGATATGCGCCTGCCGCGGAGAACCTCTTGACTCCAGGAGCGGTACGTTATTTCACCCGCGCCCTGGACCCACAAAGGAAGATCCGCGATGCCGGCCAGGTCGACGTGCCTTTTGCCCTCGTGCGTCCGGACAACTGGATCATCGCCGAAGATCTGCAGCCATACGACACAACCCAGTACGCCACGCTGGATGCCAACCCTGCCGCGGCCTACATCGAGGCCGTGTCCTATTCCGAGCCGAACGATATCCAGATCTTCAGTGAGCGCGGCCAGATGCTGGACGTGCTGATCGCCAAAGCCGCCAGTGGCAATCTCGGCGGCATCTAAACCAGTTTGGCGTTTGGCTTGGCCAAACGCCCTAAGCAAACCGGAGGTTTGCGACAATGGCATTCGCTTTGCGAATGCACTAAGTTCACCGGAGGTGAACGTCAATGACAAAAGAAGACCAGAATATTGAAAAGTTTTACGCCGGTGATAACAAGATCATCAAGATCCCGGTTGTGGATGAGGATGGCCAGCCTTTTGACATGACCAGCGCCACCGCGGAGTGGGTGCTGAAAGAGAATCCCTGGGATACGACAGCGCTGATCAGCAAGTCAACAGCCAGTGGCATCACCTTCAGCAGTTTCCAGGGCACCAATGACCAGGTGGAGATCGCCCTGGTTCCAGCAGATACAGCCACCCTGATTACTGAAGAACAGGATGGCAAACGCTTTTATCACGAGTGTGAAGTGACCGATACCGGAGGCAAAGTGGCAACCGTTGCAACCGGCTATATCACGATCAAGAGGTCAGCGACATGAGTCCACAACTTCAAGGTGAATTCGAGAACAGTGTCACTCTGCAGGGCGAGTTCAAAGAGGATGAACCCGTGATTGGTGAATCTGAGGACCAGGTCACGGCCTACTACCTGGCTGAAGAAGGTGCGGCGAATCGCATCGTGGTTGAAGGCGGTGCGGACTTCATCGTATTGGAGAGGATGTAATGGCTGGTGAAATTGAACTGACTGGGATCGTAAAAATAATCACTGAGCTGGCTGCTGATGACTTGTTCTTTGCTACGGATAAATCTGATACGTCTGCCACGCCAGATGGAACCACGGGAGTGATATCGGGTCTCAACTTGCTTAAGAAGCTGCTGGGCGAGCTGGATGCAGACGGCAATTCGATCGTCAACGTGCTCAGCGAGATATTCGACGAAGGTGCAGCTCCAGCAACGCCAGCTACCGGCCACGTGGTGATCTATGCCAAAGCCGATGGCCTGATCTATTCAAAGGACGACGCGGGCCTTGAAACCCTAATGTCTGGCGGGGCCGGAGGGGGCACGGATACATCGCTCAAGGCTGTACAAGTCTTTACGGCTGGAGGCACGTGGAATAAGCCAGCCAATTTACATAGTGTGATCGTTGAAGTGGTCGGTGGTGGAGGCGGTGGCGGTGGTTGTGGCACGACGGCTGCAGGAGAACATAAGGGGGGCACGGGGGGAGCTGGTGGAGGCTATAGCAGAAAATTCATTGCAGCTGCCAGTCTTGGAGCGACAGAGACTGTTACGGTGGGTGCAGGTGGTGCAGGTGGCGTTGGCGCGAACAATGGTGCTGCAGGGGGTAATTCATCGTTTGGCGCTCACTGCAGCGCAAATGGCGGGGGCTTTGGTCAAACAGGAGGCACCTATACCACAGCAGCAATGCTTGGCGGCAGAGACGGAGGTACGGCAACTGGGGGAGATATCAATTCCCGTGGCGAATCAGGAGGCACATTGTTTGCGCAGCTTGGCCAGGTTGCATCTGGCAAAGGAGGCGACGGCCCCTGGGGTGGCGGCGGTAAGGCTCAAGTGCGAACAACGACCGGCATAAATGGGGCCGCTGGAGATGGCCCGGGTGCAGGGGGGGCTGGTGGAGCGAACGGAGAAAGTCAGGGCACGGCCAGAGATGGTGGTGCTGGCGACGATGGCATTGTTATCGTTTACGAGTTCACTGAACTGTAAAAAGGAATCGGAGAATATTATGAACGCATATCCAAGAGGCAAGGGCCTCTATCTTTGGCAGATCAAGCAACTCCAGTCGCTGATTGGTAAATCCAATAGCCTGAGCCGCGCCAGCGGCAACCCTCTTTTCCGGTGGACAAGCCAGGCCGTAGCAGAAATGCATCAAGACCTGGAACATATCGCGATGGCCGCCGTGGGCCTGGGCCTGGACTTCGTGGCCCTCAAGGTGGCTAACGACGTGGGCCGCTACAACCTGCGGCGCTCCAACTTCCCACGGCGCTGGATCGATGACATCGTGCCGCAGTTCGTGGAGCTGCTGCAGTCAGCCGGCATTGAGGTCTGGGGCTGGCAGTACGTCTATGGCGTCAATCCTCTGGGCGAAGCAGACCGCGCCAATGAGCGCATTGAGACCCTGGGATTGGATGGCTGGATCGTGAATGCAGAGGTCGAATACAAGGATAAGCCTGGCCAGGCTGTGCAGTACATGGGCCGCCTGCGGGAGGGCGTTGGTTCATCTCTGGGCATCGGCATTTCGACATACCGATATCCCTCTTACCATCCGAGCTTTCCCTTCGAGGAGTTCATTCGCTTCTGTGACTTCTGGCAGCCGCAGGTCTACTGGCAGGCCGCGCACAATCCTGTTGAGCAGCTGCAGCGGTCAGTCCGGGAGCTGCTGGAGATCGCGGACAAGCCCATCATCCCTGCAGGCTCAGCCTACACCGAGCACGGCTGGACGGCTACCAACGCCGAGATCGATGCCTTCCAGGAAGAGGTCCAGAACATGGGGTTGCATGGTTATCTGTATTGGGAGTGGGCCGCGGCGCATCGCATCGGCGCAATCGCCACGATCGCCGCACAGCCTGGCGCAAAGGTGATCGACCCGGACCCGCCGCCTGATCCCGAGGAACCAGGTGACGTCTTCGATGTCGACAAGGTGCTGGCGCACTTCGATGCCGGCCGGCAGGAGCTGGAGGCAGCCCTCCGGCTGATCGAAGAGGGGATCGTGAAAGCAACCGAACTGCAAGACTAACCTTAAAGGAGCAACCGCATGAGTGACAAAGACCTGTACGACAAGATCAACTGGTACGAGCGCCCGGTGTGGGGACGCGGTGGCCATGACTGGTTCCGCATCGATATCCTGGAGCAGGGCGTGCGCAGCCGCACCGATACTGAGGAGCATAAGGAACGCGGCCACAATCCCTGGACCCCACAATCCATCCCTTTGTGGGTCAGTACGAACAGCAAAGGCGAGATCATCCTCAACGATGCCTGGTATGGATACCTTGGTCCAGGGCTGAACGACGATGACGGCAAGCGCAATTACAGTAAAGCTTTCGGCGTGATCAACCGCGGCAAGGCACGTGGCATGGACACCCTCGGCTGGGGTGGTGGGGCCTTCCTGATCCTGGGCGAACTCCACGATATGTACGTCGTTCTCGCCTTTAATCAAAAGGCTATGCCTATGCCTGATGCCCGTTTGAATTATGCTAACGCTCCGCACCTGATCCACCAGACCACTGCAGTGGGACCTGGCGGCGCGGTGACCTACCTGCCCGCGGGTGAGGAGAACTTCAGTTTCCTGATCACCGACGAAGGCCGGCTTTCTGATCAAGACTTGCCCTACGACCCAGCACAGTTCGGTTTTGAGAAGATGGGATTTCTGTTTGTTTGGAAGCCACGTGTTGAGCTATTCCCGCCACTCAATGCGGTCGCCGTGACTTCAGAGATCGGGCTGAACGTGCGCAGCACGCCGGAAGTGCCGGCAGGTGATTACAACGGCAATTTCGTCCGGACGCTTTCGAAGGGTGATGTGGTGCAGGGCCTTCGCTACTTGCCTCTGGGGCCCAACGTGTGGCTGCAGATCGCGGAGCGTGAGTTCATTTGCATCTGCTGGTACCAGCACGCTGGCTTTTCCAGTCCGCGTTACTACACCAATTGGATGATGCAGACCTTCCCGGCGCCGCCACCGATCACACCGGTGATCTCGGGCGTGCTGCCAGATCTGGACCTGCCGCATTCCGGCGAACAGCATCCTTCCTACACTGGCAAGGTCAATCAGGATATGGTCAATGCCTTCTTCCAGGCGGCCGCACCAGAGAATGGTTGGCCCTGGGTGCAGCGTGCTGGGCTGACTTACATGGCTGAGCCTGGCAGCAACCGGCCATTACCATACACAGGCCCGACGATTGATGAGATGACGGGCTTGACCGCGGAGGAGAAGGGGCTGCTGCTTAAGGCGTTCCTTTCTCCTGGGCATATTGAGATCCCTGATCCAGAGCCGGAACCAGAGCCAGAGCCTGATAATGAGTTCAATGCCACTGCGATCCACGAGAATGACAAGCCACGGGTCCGGACGTTCGAGACCTTCAGCAAGAACAAGAAGGGCTTCCCGATCTTCGACCCGAGTGGCACGAAAAAGAAGAAGGGTGTGGAGCTGCGCCTTAAGGCAGGTGCACGCGTCCAGGTGAATCCGGAGGGTGTGCGCGGTGATGGAGATGCTGATCCGGAGCACGTCTATTTCGAGATTTTGGCGGTAGAGACTGGCGCGGTTATCGCACCGGCTGAAGATGAGCAGGCTATTGGTCAATACCTGCGCTGGAATCGCTTGAAGTTGGATTAAGTTGAGTTAACTAATTGAGTGGGGCCCGGCAGATCTGCCGGGCTTTTTTTGTTTAGACGCGCAGTGCTATAATCCAGGGATTAGAGTTGGAGGGTAGATATGGGAATCTCAGATCGAATTGCAGAGGGGTTGAATAAATGGACTGGGTTATGGCGATTGCTTACGTTAATCTTTGTTGTGTTGGCGTTTATGGGTGTGGGGAACTATATATACGATGAGATATGGCGGAGAAAAGAGCTAACCTTCACTATACTACAGACCTTTGATCTGGGAGACCAATTCTTTAGTGGCTTGGTTGTCAGCAACTCGGGATCTGTTCGTCTAAGTGACTTGCGGATCGTAATTTCGGATCTGGGAACTGAAATAATTTCATACAATATCCCAGGTGCCACTGAACCTATCGAACTAATCTCCGGAGGACCCGGGTTTGATCATATTACTCTTGGGATGCCGCGCCTTTCGAAGGGGAATGAATTAACGATCTATTTCCTGACCGTTGATGAGATCATTTTGGCTGAACCAATAACTCTTTCTGTAACGTCTGACGAAACAGCAGGCCGAGAAGGTGTAGGAAGTGTAGGAAGTGTATCTGTAGTTTCAACGATTATCGTTTTCGTAGCAGGGTTATTTGTATCAGTTGCGATAAATATTCTAACTTCCAAAAATGTTGATTTTGCAAGACGCAAGGACTCAGATCTGTAGTGGATCGCCGCGGCGCAGCGGCCAGTTGGCGGGAAGGGGCAGGGCCTCGTCAGGATCAACGTTCTGTTTCCGCATGTGCTTGCGTACCAGCAGGCGGGCTTCCATCTTGGGATAGGGGCCACCGCGGACATCCTCCGAGATCTCGGCCTGCCGTAAATAGGCATAGATCTCGTATAGCTCTGGGTGATCTTCCTTCAGCTCTTGCCCCCACTCCTCCACAGTTATCTCTTCATGGCGCATGGGACACCTCTTTGGGTTGTGGTGTGGTACACTTTTTATACTAGAACAACAGTTCAATTTCAAAGCTTTGTCAAGACCTTGCCAGGAGTGGATTGGTAAAATTGGGTTGGAGGAATAATATGGCGATTTTTGAGCATCTTGAGGTCTTGAAAAAGGGTGTTGAAGTTTGGAATAAGTGGCGATTAGAGAATCCAAATGTCATCCCCGATTTTGAAGGAGCTGATCTCAAGAGTTTTGAACTTCAAAAGGTAAACCTTTTTGGATCCAATCTCAAACGGACAAATCTTACTCGAGCTAATCTCCGTGAAGCTGATCTTAAAAGAGCTACCTTGGCTGAGGCAGACTTGCTTGCAGTTGATATGTCTGGCGCAGACCTTACTATGGCAAATCTTACTGGAGCAGACATATCCGAAGCAAACTTCAGTAATGCTAGATTATGTTATGTTGACCTCACGAACGCTAGATTCCATAGAACTGACCTAAGAGGAACTGATTTTTATATGGCGTTCTTTGAACTCACGATGCTGGCTGATTTGGATTTAAGATTAGTCAAAAACTTAGACACAGTTTTGTTTTCTGGTCCAGTACCTTTGAGTTTAAACACATTTTATAGATCAAAGGGCGACATTCCACACAAATTTCTTGTTAAAGCTGGAGTACCGACGAATTTCATTGAGAATATTCGAGCACTTACCAGAAATGTAATTGAATTTTATAGTTGTTTTATCTCATACACGGAGCCAGATAACGCGATCTCGGAGAAATTATTCTATGATCTACAAGCAAAAGAAGTTCGCGTGTGGCGCTGGCGAGAAAGGGCCCGCACTGGTGAGTTCATGGATGTAGAGATAAATAAAGCAATCAGGCTGCATGATAAATTAATTGTAATCTGCAGTGGGAATTCATTGTATGCTGAGCCGGTATTAGAGGAGATTCGAGAAGCGCTAAGAAAAGAGGAGGAATATAAAAAAGCTGGCACACCTCGAACTGTGCTTTTCCCCATTCGCATCGATGATCACGTCTTTGAATGGGAACATGATTTGGCTCATGCAGTCACCAGTCGATTCATTGGGGATTTCCGCAACTGGACTGATCCGAAAGAATATAAGAAATCGTTTGACAAATTGGTGACGGATTTGAATAAGCAGCAGGATGATGCGGAAATAGAAGCGTGATTGTCTTGTCAGAGTAAGCGGAAGATGCCAGCAACTGCATTCCTTGCAACCTCCAGTTGATTTGGTAATTTTTTACTGGAAGGTATAGAATCCACTACGAGAGATCAAGGCAAACCTTATTCGTTGTCGGGGGGAGTCAACTCTATCTCCTCTTCGAATTCTAAAACCGTCGAGGAAATCGAGACGCCATCCGGGTGAACCCCCTCAGGCAGTGTTTGCAGCGCAGTCACCACACTTCTGCCAAAATCATTCAGATTTCGAGAAATTCTCAGTACGGCTCCACCGTCATTCAGTTCATAGACCCTGTAAATATCGTAGCGAAACTCCTCAGATGATATTTGAAGCAATTCGTTATATGAGATATGTATCCGGTTTTCAAATCTACCCGAAGTAGATTTTACATCAACCAGGACTACGGACCCATCGTTTTGCGTCACGGAAAAATCAAAAGGGGATATTGCATTCTCAAATGAGGTCCACTCAAAACTTTGAATCTCGGCATTTTCTTGAAGCATAGTCAGGAAAGTATTTATCAGTTCCTCACCTTGAAATCCAATATTTCCTGCCCTGGTCCTTGCATCTTCGAGCGATCGCCGCGTCATACGACGGTATGTCGGTCTGGATCGCAATCGGTTGATCCCCTCAATACCACCCTGAGCAGCATCAACCATAACTTCAAACATGACGAAGTCGTGGATCGGGTGCTCTGCAGCGGATTCTGCATTTTGAATCACTTGCTCAAGTTCACCAGGCTCAAGAGCAGCCATTGGACGATCATTCATAAAATTCTGGAGCTCAGTGTGAAGTCCAGTATCCTGTTCCACCGTCTGAGCGATAAATATCATTTTTGCAGAAACAGGTTTCAAATGCCCAGAGAATTCAATGACGACAAAATCATCAGGGCGCAGATCATTAAATCTTTGCGGATCATCCTGAGGGTTTACTATGAACTCGCCATCCAGTCGCCAGTTTTTATATGTTTCCCCTTTCAGGATTTTTCGTTGCAGATTGTATTCTCCGGATAAACCCGGACCATACAGATAAAGGTCGATCGAGAATCTCCAGCCTTCCTCTTCAACAACTGCCGGCAGACTTGGAAATAGCTCATCCACGAAAACATTCTTGTTCAGGTTGATCGCTTTTTGATTGCCGGCATTCAGATTCTCGAAATGCCATTTGAACAGCGTCAGGTCTGAAGCTGTAAGTCTTTTGATAGCGATCTTGCTCATAAACCACCTCTTTTAGAAATAGTTGATTGTCCATAATTGCAGGGCACGCTTAGCAGGGGACAGTCCTCACATTGCGGATTTTCAGGCCTACACAGTTCGTGTGCCAGGTCGATCATGGCATAATAAAAATCCCTGGGATGATCGGGATCGCAGATTTCTTCGATGGCCAGTGTTATCTCTTTGCGCCGCCTTGCCTCACCACTGAGATCCAAGCCCTGAACGCGACCCGTCACGCGCACCGTGTTTGTATCAATTAATGGCAGGGGTCTGTTTGTTGTAAAACAAACGGTCGCTCCGGCGATATAGGGACCAATTCCGCGAACAGCGATTAGCTGATCATAATCTGTCGGAACACCGTCGTATCGAATTTGAATTTCCTTCAGCGCGGCGATCATACCGTCGATACGCCACTGCAACCCCAGAGGAGAAAGGATTTTTTGAATCTTCTTTTCATCGGATTTCAACAATGTCCGGAGGTCAGGAAATGCCCGAGTGAATATTTCAAAAACGGGCGTTACCTGCTTTACCTGGGTACGATGAAGCATGAACTCAGAAACCAGAACCAGATAAGGGTCAGTTGAATGACGCCATGGGAATGCCCGGGTATTTTCCTCTCCCCAGGCGAGCAGCATTGCCCTCATCCTCGCCAGTCGATTATTTCTGGTCATTCTGTTATCAGCGAGGCACTCGTTTTACGGCAGTTTTCAGCTGTGCTTTTATGGATTTTGCAACAGCATTGGCCAGGAGTGGTGGAACAGCATTCCCGATCTGGCGGAAGGCTGCATTCATGGCCCCTTCAAACTTAAAGCCATCAGGGAAGGATTGTAATCTCGCAGCCTCACGAACTGAAATCACGCGGGCCTGAGATGAATCATAGTGAATGTGCGAATAGGTGTCCTTGCCAATGTGCGCCGTAAGAGTCCTTGCCGGCTTATCGGCTTCCATCTTGCGCCACTTGTTTGGAAATTTTTCGGGTGAATACGGTGGAACAATAGAGCTCCTGAGTTCCTGGTACTCTATGGATCCCTCATGAATCACATTGCCATTGGATAGTCTTGCCAGTTCCTCTTCGAATATTCTTTCTGCCACCTTGTAGGCTTCCGGATATTGATCGCCTGGCTGCATTCTTTGGAAGATCTGATAATCGCGCGGAAGTGAACGGATGACATGATCATAAACACCATCACTGGAAGCAAATCCCTTCCAGCGGCGCATCAAAGCTGCATATTCAGAAGGAGCGACATCATCACGGTATGGAGCAAGAGTATCGAACTTCCGTTGTCCACGTTTTAGCTTGCCCTCCAGATGGAGAGTGATTGGAGGGAGATCTCCGAGTGCGTCTGTTGCGGTGATGGCGGGAGGGAGAGTGGGGTCCGCGGATGGTGGGGAAACGTAACGGAAGCCATCGTGTCCATCGTAATCAAACAGCGAGAGGTTCAACCCCGTCAGTGCGACCTGAAGTGACCCTTCATACCCTTTTGGAAGATCTATATAATGAGTCGGTTGTGGAAATTCCGGTATGAGCTCCAGTTCTTTCAGAAATGCGATAAGGAAGAAACGCTGGCGCATCTGCGGGACACCGTAATGTGCGGAATTCAGGATCGTATAGTGTGCTTCATAGCCCAGGTTGTCAAGAGATATGGCAATCTCTTCAGCGATATTCTTGCCACCGAAGTTCATGATGTCGGGGACGTTTTCCATCACTACTGCAAGTGGGCGGAAGAAATCTACATATTCCAGATAGTGCAGGTAAAGGCTGGCCCGCTCATCCGTAAGAAAAGCCTCTGGATGTTCGAGTATCTCGCGCAATTTTGCACGACCGATCCGAGCAAATGCCTGGCATGGGGGCCCGCCGATAACCACATCGACAGTGGTGCCCGGGCCATTGCAGTCGTTCAGTTCATTGAGGAACTTGTGAGGTGGCAACTGCGTGATATCTTTTGCTGCGCTATGGCAGATTTGCGCTTTTTTTTTCGCTCTCTTGAAAAAATTCAATGCGTTGGTCCGACTGGCTGTCTCATCGTATTCGACACCACCCAGAATATTGAAACCTGCACGTCTGAAGCCAAGCGACATGCCACCACAGCCGGCGAACAGATCTATGAAATTCAAAGATCTTCTCCTGACTGACTCATGCAATTTGTGCTCAACTTCAGATGATTTCATAACAAATTTGAGGCTTCAATACATAATTATATATCAGAACGCATGAGCTAGCAAAACAGATTGGAATGTCGGAACTCTTACATTTATTGTGAGAGTCTGGACATATAGGACTTCATAGAATTCTCTCAGGAACTAAGCGAAAATCTCTCTGCAAAACAATGAATTAGAGATCATCTTCGCCATATGTTTCTTTTTGGTAATCTTGCGCAGTTTCTATGTCATTGAGATATTCCGTCAGTTCCTTTAGAACGATTACATCTAGAGTTGATGTGCCAGACGATAATTTATGAGTTATTCCATGAAATTCTCTTTGGTGCAAATTGGAAAGGTCCAACAACGGTAGAACATCGTAACTCTTTTTCCATTCATCTCCAATCTCCCATGTGATAACTAAATCAATTTCTTTTTCTTTTTTCTCCTCATTTTGAAATTCTTGAATAAGCGCATCCATGTTAAATTTATATTCGAGGACTTTCGGCTTACTTTCAAATTCTTCACCAATATCAATCTCGGCAATACCTAAAGGATTTGTGTCATTATCAAAGGTCAAATTAGCCAAGGGGTTCTTAGCAACAAATTTGAATAATCCATCATATTGGTTTACTTGGCTGGTGGATAATAATTTGATGCCCCTTATTACCCCACCAGCAATGAGTTGATTGAACAGAACAATTACATCTTGTTCTGATTGAGGAATCGATGTTATGCTGATTTCGTGAAGAGGGTTAAAAAAGTTTTTGTTCTCAATTACCAGGGGGTATTCTTCTTCATGCTTTTCTTGATCTTTGATCCAATTGTGCAGTTTGACTTCTTTTTCCAGATCCGGAACTGCTCCCGTATCTGATTTCAGGTAAGATTTCCAGTTTTTTAAATTGTTTACTATGGAAACGGCAATTTTTTCAGATACTTCCCTTAGCTCAGGTTGAAAACCTTTGCGCCCAAGATCAGGATCAGCATTAACAAAGTGAACAATCACATGACATTGGTTTTGATATCCAATATTCGATGTCAATGGAATTGTAATCAGTTCACCTTGAGGCATATTATTATTTGCTAATTGCAGACCTCCTTTGATGATACGCATCCCTTTCCTCAGTCTGGCGATGCTGTCGTTAAATCTATCCCAGACTGATGTCGAATAAGTGAAAAAACCATATGCTTCAATTTGGTATTGATCTATCAATACTTGAGCTTCTTGTTTGTCTTGAATTCTTAATTCTTTGAGTTCGTCTGTACTATAAAATTCAAAGATCCCATTTAGTTTATTATATTTCTTTGCCAGATCTGATGGATCCTTTTTTCTATTCAATAGCTTTTGTTGAGCGTTATACATTTCTTTGAGATCTGTGCTTGCGTTTATCCTGGTATGGGGAAATATGTATTTCGCATATTGATTCTCTAGTATTCTCTTTTCCCCGTTTTTATCAACAACAGTAAGGTCAAATAAAATTGGAGTTTCTGCATCTTTAATTCGATCAATTGACCCTAGGGGTGTTTTTATTAACAGGAGATATAACCATTGGTCAGGTGTATTTGCCGCATACCAAGACAGATCTTTTGGCCGAGAATACGCTCCTCCAAAGCGGAGTTTAAATGTCGACCCTCTATCAATCTCATTAAAGTAGGAATCATCGATATTGCTTTCCTTGATTTTTGGGGAGGGGATTGTTGCTATCTTGTCTTCAACCCACTTTCTTCCATTTTCTATTTCGCCGGAATACCTAAATCCATCTCCTTTTGTGCCCATCTGTAAATAGTCAAATCCATATCCAATATAAGTTGCCCCCACCCCTTTATTTCCTCTTGATGCTTCCCTGTTTTTGAAGGATATATTTGGGGCGAGAAACGCCTTGAACTCCTGCTCAGTGAATCCGATACCATTATCGGTGACGGTGAAAGTGTTTTCGTCCAAATCTACAGTCAGGGAAAGTTTTCTTTCGTATCCGGCCTCATTCAACCGCTCTGCTCTTTCGTCTACAGCATCCATCGCATTTTGGATTAATTCCGAGAAGGGATCGTAGCTACCAACATATGATTTTAGAATATTCTTGATCTCTCGTTTTTTTGCTGTAGCAATAAACGCTGCATCAAAATCCTTACTATTAACGAGAGGGTCCCAACTAACCATTACATTTGACATGATTTTCCTCACACAGCGAATCCCAACTAAAATTGGTTTGATTGATACTAACATATTGATAACAAAGAATCGACCCAATTTGACTTTTACCCCAACAGGAATGATTGCATCACGTGAAAATATATCCTGCGAAACAAGTGAATAGTGAATCAGTTATTTTATTTTGGGTTTCTGACCTTCGGTGGACTGCAGATAAAGCAATTGCGGCGGCGCGGATGATTTGAAATATAGTGACGACCACATTGACACTGTTGGCTTCCTGATGCTTGTGCACCTGGCTGTACTGTGTCTCCAACTGGGGTTACCACGGTGGGTTGCTGAACTCCTAGCTTGGCGCTGATCTCAATCCCTGGGATGTGGCCACGAGCGATCAGCCTGGCCATCGGCGCATTGACCCCAAATGCTGCACCAGTTTTTCGCCATGAATGGCTTTCTCTGTGGTGTTTTATTATTGAGCTACGTACTTCATACAGTGTCGGCATACCATTGCCCAGAGACCGCGTAAATTCAATTTACGCTGCCCTCTAAATTGGGTCGAGAGCGTATTTCAGACACTCCCTGATCCATGCACGGATATCAGGTACGCAGCGCAACTCCTGGGCTTGCTCCCGCAATTCGTTCAGCACGCCCATGCGCTCCATCATGCGCATGCCATCTTCCCAGCAGGGGGCGTTGATGAAATACTGGCAGTAATTGATCACCAGGCAAAGCTGCTCGTATGTGAGCGCTGGTTCTTGGGAGTCAGTGACGTGGTTGATATAAGCCCAGACGGCACTCGGCAGACGGCCACTGACCTCATCACGCCAGTAAAGTGGTGTGCCAAAGGGCGGCATGTAGATCTGCGGCATGACTTGTGTGATCATGGCAGTGTGCCGTTGTATTTCGTGGCGATGTTGCCCAGGTAGCGCATGAGCGCCTGCCAGGAACCGTCCCCTTTGACAAACGCAGTTTTCTCAAACCACTCCTGGCCTTTTTTGATGATGGCTTGCAGCCCCCAGCGACCATCTTCGAGCTGGCAAATCTGATAAAAGGTGCGCTTGTCGCGGCTCATCCAGATCTGGGTTGGGCCGTTGTTGTCGATGCATGTGCGGATGGCCGTGGCCTCCGCACCGTGGCGATCCACAGCGTGGCGGCCGTTGATCACCACGATGCCGGCCAGCAAAAAGCCGATCAGGAAAGCCAGGCTAAGGATCAACCACCACCTGGAATTGGACGGCTGGTTTTCATACCGGTTCGGGGACAAGGTCATGACGTTCGCCTTTGGCGAACTTGGAGTGTTGCTACGCAACAACAAACTCGTCATCGGGTTCTCCTTCCACTAGGTGCACGAGAAGTCCATAGGTCTCTTCCCCAATAGGCTCTTCGGGCAGGTGATTGGCCACCGCGGTGACCAGGTCAAGATCACTGTCTGTGACTTGCGCCAGCCGGATGAAGGGCCGTGGGATCGTCTGGAATGGGCTCTCCCCAACGCGCCAGACCGCGAAAGCGATCACGGCTTCCCGCGGCGGCAGCACGTCGAGGATCGGGACTAGTTTTTCAAGGGGTAGGTGGTTCATAAGCAACTCCTGCGGTTTGTAAAAATCGTGTGTGCAGCTGCTGGCATTCCTGGCAGTGCAGCCGGTGCCAGCGGTAGGCTTCCATCCAGTACTTCACGCGCTCATCTCGGCGAATATGGCCATAGCGCGGTTCACCCTCGTTGTGGCAGCGTCGGATCATGGCCAGCCACCTTTGGAAGGTTTTCTCTGCCTCGGGGCAGTGGCGGAGCCTGGCTTTCTCCAGGGTGATGCAGCGCGTGCCGCCAGCCGGGATCACCGGGAATGAGCCTCCCCTGGGCCGGTGCCGTTGCTACCGATCTGGGCCTCGCGCTCAAGCAAGGCTTCGCGCATACGCCGGTGGTATTGCTTGTATTTGCGCAGGCCAGCTTCATGGGGCAGGAAAGTCACGATCTCGTTAGTGAAGCTGCTGTAGATCACGTAAAAGGCCGTGCCGTCGAAAACCACCAGCCATAAAGAGCGCACGTCGGTCTGAGGTGCCATCTTGATGGCGGCATCATCTTCATTGCGGATCATTTGTAGGATCGCACCACGCACGATGCGCCAGTCACGGCGCTCGTAATGTTCTTTCAGGCGAAGCGCTGCATGCAATTGCTGCCGTTTCTTCCTGGCTCGAAGGGCCTGGCTTTTTGTCGCGGGCTTCATGCGACCTCCGGCAGATAGAAGCGGTGACCGATATGGCCGATCTCCGCGGCCAGGCGTTCTTCGCTGCGTTCCTCTGGTGGCAGGAAGGGCAGTCCCAAGGCTTCAAAGACGGCCTCTTCAGAGGGAGTGGGGATAATCAGCCGGCATCTATCCCCTTTGTCGCATTCGACCCGCTTCCCTTTGCGTTCACCTTTAGGGTGGCCATGCAAGCGATTACCGGTGACGTGGCGATCCTGGCGCTGGATGGAACTCATCAGCTTGATGTTGAACTCGGCAGGGCCTGTGCGGATCAGGAAGCCCAGGCCCCACTCCATGGGATCATGCAGGATGAACAGATCGCAATTGATGTTGTGCTGGGCATTGACCAGTTGCTTGAAGCGCGGACCGTCCTTGTCCCCGATCTCCCAGCCAGAGTCTTCCAGCAGTGAAGGGATCTCCAGGTTGGTTAAATTCTCCTGGTTGCTGGTTTGGGAGTCCGCGAAGAGGTCAGGCTGCAGGGGCCCGAACCTGGCCAGGCCCACCAGCTCGATATCCTTGACCTCTTGCTTGCCGCGGCGGATGCTGCCGGCGATCTCCAGGCGCTTGAAGGCCGGTGCCAACCTCTCCTGGAGCATGCAGGCGATGAGCATGGCTTTTCGTACGTCCATCACGCTGGCACCGCCTCGGGTTCTTCCTCGCCCTCTTCGAGAGGCAACACCAACTGGTCAGGGTCCTCTTTAGAGGCATCGAATGGCAACTCCATTTGATCGGCGTTTTGCAATGCTTCATTCGTGCGACGCAGATCATGGGTCCAGATGCCGCGGCGTTCAATGATCGCTGTGAATTCCTCGATGTCATGGGGCCGGATCTTGGGAACACCTTCCTCGATCTTGCAGTGCTCCAGCTCGTGATCGAGCAGGGCTTCGCGGCGTTCCTCGCTCATGTCATCCCACTCGTCCTGGGCCAGTTCGATGACGAAGTCCAGGTTGGTGTACAGGTGCGCCCAGCCGGTGACCTTACGGGCGCGGCCCAGCACGATCCGGCCACCACTGGAGGCGGCCTTATCGCGGAAGTAGTAGCCGATGTTCCGGCCGATCAGGTGCTCGTGGTATTCCTCGATGATCTGGGTGGCCATGGTCTCCACGTGATCAGGTGCTTTTTCAAAATCGGGCATATGAGATCTCCTAGGGTTCAAGATCAGGATGAGTGAATATGACTGAAATGTCGCGGGTATGGATGCCGCGCATTAAGTTGGCTATGGTTTTGGTCATGCGCGCCTGGCACCACTCGGCCACGCGTTGGGATGGGGCGCTGAGATGCAGAACACCATTGCTCAGATGGGGTGAATGCAAGGGCGCGATGTATTCCTCAAACGGACCATGGTCCATGCTGTTCTTGAGTTGGGCCATGACAACTGGCCAGCGGGTGGGGTCTTCTTTTTTAGAAAGTGATGGTTTATTGGTGTTTAATGATGGTTCGTCTGAATCAGATTTCAGGGGTCCCTGGAAAACTTTTCCAACCCCCCATGAAAATTTTGTAGGATCTGAAAAATTATCACCTCTGAAAACTTTTCCAGGGTCAGTTTTGGTCAGAATCCACTGATTTACGGCCCCCACATCCATCTTGAAGCGCTTGAGAAATGCAGCGTAGATCTCCTCCGAGTCCATGCCGGGTAACACCAAAAATTGGAAGGTTTTTCCGCTGCGTTCTTTGACAAAGAGCTCCGCGGATCTCTCGGCGATGCGGACGCAATATTGAACCGTGCGATAGTCGATCAGGCAGCGCCTGGCGATATCCGCCATGGAAGGCCAACAATAGCCGTCATCATCGGCGCGATCGGCCAGAGAGAGCATCACCAGCCGTGCTGATTTGGTCATCTGTGAGTATTGCCAGATGGCAGCGGTCCGCCGAACGCTCATGTCTCACCCCCGTCGTCTAATTGAGTACATCTGCCTATGCTGTTTATTGAAACGGTTTGGACGAGTCGGCGCGAAAATAAGTGTGTGTTCATTGCCTAACACCCTCAAATATTGGTAGGTGATAAAGGAGATCTGGATGACCACCTTGACCGAATCGAAATTGGGGCTGTCGCGCAGCGGATCTCATGGCGCGGGCTTCTGCCCATAAGCCTCTGGTAGATCTCGGAGATCGCCCAGATGGGACCGGGCGACGTCGTTTAGCGCGTCGGTCTTATCCAGAATGAGCTTCGCGTGTTCCAACCCCAGTTCCAATTCCCTCTTTTGCCTGGCCAGGTTAGCCAGGGTGTCCTCAAGATTCCCGTTCTGCTGGTGGGTCAGGCGACGTCTGTCCAGGGTCTCGCGTAAGACCTCCAGGCGGCCTCGGTCCCTACCCCAGAAATAGGCGACCAGCACTACGGGGAGCAGGATCGCGAGAGTGATTCCAATTGCTGTGTACATGCGTTCAACTCCATTTCTGTGAAAAGAAATAAGCCTGCGATCACCAGTGCAACGATGACCAGCAGGATGATTGACCACTTCAGATAGCGGCGAATACGATCATGTTCGAGGGGGTCATACAGGTCTTTTTTCATAGGCTTTCCTCCGAATACAAAAAATGTCACAAGGCGAGATTTCGGCTGTACCTTGGGTGAATGACGATGCCATCCGTTGGGCGTGATACCGAGCAGCGCAGGCGAACCTTTCCCCCGTCCCCCTCCTTGCTTCGCGCCGTGATGACCTACCTGGACGTGGTCTACGCTGACAAGTCCCCTGAGACCAAGAAATGGCACACCAGCAAGCTGACCGTGATGGCCAGCGAGATCGGGGCTGATCGGGACCTGGCGACCATCCAGGACTTCGAGGTCCTGACCTGGTACGCGTTAAAAGCAAACGACCGGACGATCAGCCGTGATACGTTGCACGGCTATGCCCGGTCGGCGAAGAAATTCTTCAAATGGCTGGAGACTGTGGGGATGATCGAGTCGAGTCCCGCGCAGGGGATTGATCTACCCCGTTTGCCAAAGCGCGGCAAGCGGGGCATCGCGGAGGTGGATGTGCAGGCCTTTTTGCGGATCTCAGCGGGCCATCGACGCAATTATTCGATCATTACCTTCCTGGAATGCTCAGGTTGCCGGCTGGCGGGGATGGCCAACCTGCGCCCGGAAGATCTGGATATGTCCAATCCTGATCGGCGTTTACGGAAGCGCGCTTTTGTGATCGAGAAGGGGGATCAGGAGCGCGTGGTTTTTATGAGCAAGCGGGCTTATTTTTCGATGAGACGTTGGTTGGACGTGCGCCCGGCCAGCATGGATACCGTGTGGGGCCTGGCCCCGCGCGGCATCTACGAAGTGCTGCGCCGCTACGCCAGCAAGCTCGACTTACAGGGAAAATGGTCACCCCATGAGTGGCGCCACCGCGCCGGCCGCAGGTGGATCACACAGGGCATGCACCTGTCGCATGTCTCCCAGATCCTGGGGCATTCATCCACCTACGTGACCGACCAGTTCTACGGTCAGTTCAACGTCGATGAGTTACAAGAAGCCTATGAAGGTATTGTCGAGGTTACAGATATTGCACAGGTTCAAGGTACTGATAAAGGGTAATGCCCTTTTAAGCCATTGGTTGAAGGTTCGAGTCCTTCCGCGCTCACTGATGTAAAACCTGTCATGTGCAGGTTTTATGGTTTAAGAGAAGGTTGTCTTGTTGCAATAATCACAAATTCGAAGGAGAATAATATTTATGGACTACCCAATACTAGTAGATGGATTTGAAAACCAGGATATTCGGTATATACCCACGGGTTGGTTTTCGACAGCAAGATTGCTCGTGAACGGGGAACCCCCGGTTGCCACAGAGAATGGCCTGCGGTGGGTATTAACACGTGATGATGGCGAAACAGTGCTGGCGCATTTCCACTCAAAAAGCATATTCAGCAATTTACAGACACTTGAAGTCGATGGTAAGGGATACCGGCCTGAAGGTTTAGAATCTATCAAATGGTATCAATATCTCTGGTGCAGTTTCCCAATCGTCCTGATCTTCGTGGGGGGAGCTATAGGCGGGCTTATCGGTGCTATAGCTATGTTCTTAAACATACAGATCTTTTATAGAGATGGAATCCAACCGGCGATCAAGTATGTGCTGACCCTTGGTATTTCGATTGCCACGATTGTGCTCTATATTGTCTTTGGGGTCATTATTTCATTACTATTTTAAGGACCTTTTTAGAAGACGGAATTTTGATAAATACAACGCAACTGTAAAAAACAGGCCTTCTTCCGCCCACACTCGAACCGCTCAACATTTGTTGAGCGGTTATTTATTTAGTTGTGAAAGAGGTGGAGGGAATGCACGCAACTGAGCAAGCTGGCAGCTGGATAGTGTACACTGCCTGTGTGGTGGAAGAGAAGGGGGGAGACTTGAAACTGGCTGCAGAAAAGGCCAACACCAAGCTGCATGAATTAGTCAGCAAGGCAGTTGATTCCAAACAATTGCTTATTCAAATCACTCATGATGTATACTTATAAATCTAAAGGAAGGACATCGTGACTGAAATCCTATCTTCATATTCTGAAGCTATTTCGACGATTGTTGTTTTTATTCTAGGCGGCCTTTTAACCGCCTTAGTGGGCTGGATTAGGTCACGCAGAGGTAATTGGGTAACTGTAACTAAGGTCTCTGAGACGCCACTTCTTACAGTTTCCGAGCAAATTAAAAATGAGCTGGAGATCAAGTTCAGAGGGGAACAAGTGGAAAGCCTAGTCATTACCACACTTGAACTAGAAAACATCTCAAACGTCCATATCGAAAAATTTCAGATTCATCTGTTACCTGAGCCAAAGGGCGATCTTAAGGCCAGTGAAAAAATATAAGACAGATAAACTGACAATCTCCACACTCTCCGATGAGAAGCTTTTCTTCAATGTGAGGGGTGGTGGTTCCAACTGGCAGGCTAAATTCGTTGAGAAAAGCGTTTCGCTATATCTTTCTTTTTGGCTTGCAATTGTATTGTTGATTGCTGGAGCTCGATACGCTGCAAAAATTATTCTTCAGATAGAAAGCCCTGAATTACCAGCAGGATTCTTAATTTTTGATTTATTGATGTCTATTTGGACTGTTAGTGTGTTTCTTGTGCAGCCATTACGTAGTGAAATGATCAAAGCTTTTAAGGAGCTCTTTTTAGCAAATAACTAATCACTCACACAACCAATGGTTTATTTCTGCCACAACCAATTTGTACAGACAACTCTAGCCAGTGCAATGCCAAAGCCCAGCGCCGTATCCCAGGGCAATATCTAAATTCGTAGCGTAATCGCCTGTTGGAGTATCAACCATTATCCAGATAGCTGTGAAAAATTCAACCGCTCGCCCATCCCTCTTAACGGGCCAACCATTCCAGAAATTCGCTTGCACAAACTAAACTCCAAGCTGATCAATATTGGTAATCTGCCGCTTGCGCGTGCAGTAATAAGCCCGCTTGGAAAAATCTGAGTTCACACTTTTTGGCAGTTCTTTATCTGGCTTTGACAGTTTCACCAGTGTATACTCGGAGTAATCCTAGCAAGTATGGTAACTATTTGAAGGGCGACCGATGACGACGCAAAGTTTTCCCTACATCACCGATTACATAAACGAAATATTCGACAAAGAAAAAAAGCGATTCGATTATCGTTTCATTCGTCCCTTATTCACGATTTCTTTCTTTTTCGTGCGTCTTGTTATGGTCCCTATCAAATTCGTTTTCCACCGCAGGGCCTGGGGTTATGAAAGCTGGTTGATCGACAGCATTCTTGCTTTTGGCATAAAGTACCTGGCTTCGCGTGAGGCGCTTCAGTTATTGATCAGGCATGTGCAGATCGAGCCTCTGCTCTATCGTTATTTGCTTTCTGGCACCCCTGAACGAAGAGACCGAACTGCTGAGATGCTCAAGGGCATCGATGGGGATTTTACGATCAACTCGATCCAGGATGTGCTGGATCATGGGCTAACTATCTGTCACGATGATCTTTCCTACGAAATCTTTGAGCGCTTTGACAAAGAAGCGTTTCTGGAGAATATAGATTTCTATAGAAAGAACAAGCCAGAAGATATTGAGCAATTCGGGACAAAGGTTTTGGAAGAGAATAGCAAATATTCGCTGCAGATCTTTGGCGCATCCAATGTAGTCATCATTGTCGTTTACACAATCACACTTTTTGCGGATTTCCACACAGCCATGCGTGCCCTGAATTCTTTTGATTCTGACTCGCTTCTACTGTGGTGCCTGAAACATATTTGCGCAGACGATGAACGCGCAATGGTTGACCTCGACTTTTATCTGCAAACCTACAGCAACCGTAGTCATTACAACAGTGACTCGTTCAGGTCAGATCCAAATCAATATCTCTATTACCATATCGCATTCGACGAATTTGCCTACGAGTTATTGAGGAATCGAGCCTAACATGCGCGATTGCTACATCACCAGCACAGGCGCATTTCTCCCCGGAGAGCCAATCAGCAATGAGAGCATCCAACAATACATGGGGAAAGTGTTTGGAGAAGGGAAAGTCCGGGACAGAATCCTCAAAGCCAATGGTATCCAATCCCGGCACTATGCCTTAGACAAACAACAGAATGCCACCCACTCGCTCTATGAGTTAGCCTCTGAAGCGGTCAAGGATTGTTTGCCGTCGGATCGAAATTTGTTGGATATCGACTATCTTTCTGCCGGGACCACGCTGGCCCCGCTGCTCGCGCCGGGGGTCTCTTCCATTTTGCACGACCAGTTGCGCAAAGATGAAGTCATCAGCCACTCGCTCGAGATCAACTCCAATTCAGGGATTTGTACCTCAGGAGCCCAGGCGCTGGTCAATGGTGCCCGGGCAGTCAAATCCGGGGATGCGGATACAGCCATCTGCGTGGGGGTTGAACAGGCTTCGGATGGCCTCAAGTCAAAAGTGTTTCGCACCACGTATGATATTCCGACTATCCTGCGGGACGTTAGGCAGTCCAAATGGTTCATGTCTGTGTTCCTGCGCTTTATGTTATCGGATGGGGCCGGCGCGTTTCTCCTTGAAGAGCAGCCAGCGGAGAATGGTCTCTCACTAAAAGTGAACTGGAGCTACTCGCGTTCATTCGCCAATGAAGCACCACTGTGCATGCAAGTTCAGAGCAGGCCGATGATCTTGAGCCAGGACATCAGGATCCTGGCCAAGTACATGACGCCATTGTCGAAAAGAGCGGTGGAGTGTGCGCTGGATGCGCATAATGAGTCGCTGGATAACTACAGCATGGTTCTGCCTCATATGTCCTCGTATTACTTCGAGCCGTCGGTCAAGAAGATCATAGCCAAGCTTTCACCGAAGTGGGAAGTTCCTTACTGGACAAATCTGCGTACGGTTGGCAACACCGGTGCGGCCAGCATATATATCATGCTGGATGAGTACCTGAAAACCCAACCCGCCGTGGCGGGTGACCGTATCTTGCTTTTTGTGCCGGAATCGGGGCAGTTCAACTACGTCCTTGTCAGCCTGACAGTTGTTTAGAAAACATCCCTTCAATATCTTCATAGGAACCAAGAAGTCATGAAGATCGCGGTGATCGGCGCTGGCAGCAGCGGACTTGTAACGCTGAAGTATCTTCTCGACAATTACCCGGTCAAAGATATTGTCTGTTTTGAAAAGAGTTACTCTGTGCGTGGCTGTTGGGGTGACCAACGGCCTGAGTTTGTCTCTACAACCACCAAATACACTACCCAGTTTTCCTGCTTCCGAAAATGGCTCCCTGATGTAATGCCCGAGCAGAATTTCGAAGAGTTCTTTCGCGGTGCTGAGTTTGGCGATTATCTGGAGGAATTTGCCGAGCACTTCAAGCTAGAAGAATGCATTCGGTTTGGTGTCGAACTCAGGCATCTTGAGTGGAGTGGTGATAAATGGGAACTCTTATTAGCCAAGAATGGGAATGAAGAGTACTTGGAGTTCGATGCCGTTTTTCTCTGCACCGGCTTGGTCAACCAAAAAATACCCTCCGGTTCCACAGCAATTCCGATAGCAGAAGAACCCGAAACCATACGTGATTCAACTGTGGTTGTGATGGGCGGCGGCGAGTCGGCTGTGGATATCGCCAACCATTTAGCGAAGCCAGAATACAACAACACAACTTATCTTTCGCTGCGCTCTGGTATTCGTGTCAGCCCTCGCTATCATCCTATCCGGGGTGTGCCCTCGGATTTCTTGCGCAACCGGCTGCTGCTCTCTTTTTCCAAAGGGGCACGCAACTGGGTTGGCGAGCGTTTTGTGACATTTCGCATCCGCTTTAACCGGCTCCTGGCCAGGTGGTTTACACATCAGCATAAGAGCGCTGATGCCGATGAGCAAGCGCAGGCATTAAGGCGTGAGTGGGATTTGAAGCTTAAAGCCCGAGCCAACGACGGGCTTTTTAACGTCTTCCACAACAAGAGTGATGATTTCCTTGAGGCCGTCGGGGGAAAACGATTACACATCATAGGGACACCCGTAGATGAGCAAGGGAGCGAATACTATGATTTCGATAGATCAAAGACGCTGCGCATCGCGCCGGATGTGTTGGTTTGGTCGGCAGGGTATCGCTCCAATTTGGCAGAGCTTTCCTCAGACAATATCCACCTGAAAGATTTTTATCTTGGATGCGTACACGCCAGCATGCCCAATTTATTTCTGGTCGGCTTCGCGCGCCCCATTATCGGCAATATTCCTTCGATCAGTGAAATGCAAGCACGCTTTGCTGTGGGCGTTCTTGCCGGAAAATACGCGCTTCCGAAGGATTTGAATAAGAAACAAGCGACTGCCTGGAAATTGTTGTGCGCTAAATACCCCGCCATCAATACGGAGAACGTTTATCCGGTGGAGCAGTATCCGTACTGCGACATTCTTGCGCAAAAGATGAATATATTGCCAACGCTGGGAAAGGTTAAATCGTTGAGAACATGGCTGAAACTTATGCTCGCCCCAGCCAGCACAACCCATTACATCGATGAGTATTTTGACCAACAAGCGATCGAGTATCAGAATATTCACACCCCCTTTGTGATTGTCGCGCTGCTGGCCATGATGCGACTGTTTGAATATCCTTTCCGAATAATTGTATCTATGAGGCACAAAGGAAGATAACATTTTTTCAAGGTGTTTGGGTAACGCATATGCTAAAGTCTAAAGGGGTTTTATCCTCGAACAAACCAGACCTGAGAGCCAGGTTACTAGTTGGGCTGCTACAGTGGTCTCATAAGCCCTTGGTCTGGAGTTCGACTATCCCACTCTATTGCTGGGACAGCGAGTTGAGATGTCGTTCCAATACCGCGTAAGCTTGTTGTTTTCCCATATTCAGTATCGGTGCTTGCACCTTACTTACTAGGACTTCAGCTGACCCTCCCATCATCTCTGTTCCCCAATCAAACATGATCTGTAGGCCTTCCGAATCGTCAGCTTCTATTGCAATCAGCAGCGATTCAATTATGAAATCTAAGTCACTTTGTTGCATATGCTTTTTTGTATAGAATATCAATTGGCTATTTTTTGTGTCAGGATCTCTCAGTTTAGCCATTATTCTAAACGATAATGATAAGTTGTTAGGAAATCGTTGATTTTGTTGGTCGGAGTTGTGTCCTTTTTTGTCTGTAGTGGTGCTGGGATAAGCAAAATAAAAAATAGCAGCCAATTGATCTCGTCATACCAAACCCCCAGCAGCAAGCCAGTCATACATTCATAAGGGCCAATTCAAGAACCAAAGATAAAAAATGACTTACTAGTTTAGTTCACGGCTAAACTAGTGAACCTGTCTAGGTGAAGGGGCACCCGGACAGGTTCAAGTGCAGTCTAGCATATAGTGTCTGGACGAGCGCAAACGGTTCTGTCAGGACGATATAATTTACTTATAAGCATACAATATAGAATCGATGAATATCATCACCTCCGATAGTGACCTTAAAGGAGTACAAATGCAGTATCGTCAATTTGGTAGGATGGGGTGGCAAGTTAGTGAGATAGGTTATGGCATGTGGGGCATGGGTGGCTGGACCGGGTCCGATGATAAGGAATCGTTGGCCTCTTTGCAGCGCGCCGTTGACCTGGGTTGCAATTTCTTTGATACCGCCTGGGCCTACGGGGCTGGACATAGCGAAGGGCTGTTGGGCCAACTAGTGAAAGCTAACCTGGATAAGAAATTATATACTGCCAGCAAGATTCCCCCAAAGAATAAAATCTGGCCCAGTAACCGTGAAGCCAGGCTGGATGATTGTTATCCACCTGATCATATAGAAGATTTCATCATGCGGAGCCTAAAGAATCTAGACATCGATTCCATAGACTTGATCCAATTCCACACCTGGGAGGATGCCTGGGTGGAAGATGATCGCTGGGCACAGAAACTCTCCAAACTAAAGGAACAGGGTTTGATCCATGCGGTGGGAATCAGCATTAATCGCTGGGAGCCCTGGAACGGCGTCAAGGCCGTCAATAGCGGTTTGATTGACGCCGTGCAGGTGATCTATAATATCTTCGACCAGAACCCCGAGGATGAACTCTTCCCAGCCTGCGAAGAAATGGATGTAGCTGTGATAGCCCGGGTGCCCTTTGATGAGGGCACGCTAACCGGCAACTTGAACCTGGAAAGCACTTGGCCGGAAGGTGATTGGCGCAACACCTATTTTGTGCCGGAAAACTTAAAGGCGAGCGTGGAACATGCTGAAGCTCTGCGCCCGTTGATCCCGACAGATATGACCATGCCTGAAATGGCTCTGCGTTTCATTTTGAACAATAAGACGGTCAGCACCATCATTCCAGGCATGCGCAAGCTCAAGCATGTTGAATCGAATTGCGCGGCCAGTGCCTCAGGCCTGTTGCCTGATGATTTGCATACAAGTCTGCGCGCGCATCGCTGGGATCGGAAACCCACCAAGTGGTCCCAATAAGTCAAAATACCGAGCATGATCGAAACAGGGAGCGACAAATAATGGTAAAGCACACACAGATGCAATTCGAAGGCTTTGACTGTGTCAAATTGGAGAATGAGCAACTGGCCTTATGGGTCACAACTTCTATTGGGCCACGCGTATTGGGGCTTTCGGCTTTTGGTCGCGAAAATATGTTTGTCATTTTGCCGGATGCAAAATATGATCATCCAGGCAGGGAAACCTATTATTTCCGCGGCGGGCACCGTTTATGGTACGCGCCGGAAAAGCCTGAGATAACCTACATCCCGGATAACCAGGCTGTAGCATTTGAAGAGATCGAAAATGGCGTGAAGTTGGTTCAGCCCGTCGATGAACCCAGCGGTGTACAGAAGTCATTCGGAATCCGAATAGCAGATTCTTCGGCAGAGGTTGAGATCGACCACTTTTTAACCAATCTCGGGAATAACCCCATCGATTTGGCTCCCTGGGCCATTACCCAGCTACGGGCTGGTGGTGTGGGCATCTTCCCGCAGCAGACAGGATTTGACGACGAACACGGCCTCTTACCCAACCGCCACCTTGTGCTTTGGCCGTATACCAAAATCAATTCACCACAAATCCATTGGGGTGATGAAGCGGTTTACCTTGAAGCTAATATGACTGAAGGGGCATTGAAGATCGGTTTTCCTAATCCGGCTGGTTGGCTGGCTTATGCTTTGGACGGAACCCTCTTTGTCAAGCGCGCCATATATCATTCCGATGCTAATTACCTTGATCGGCGCGCTTCCAGCCAATGTTATTCTGCACCACAGTTCATCGAACTTGAGACCTTAGGTGCATACGTCTCTCTCCAACCAGGGGAGACGATTCGCCACCAAGAAAGCTGGAAGATTTACTCTGAGAGCAAGTGGCCTGAGGAGATTGCGGCTTTGTATCATGGGTTCGTGAAAGAATAATAAGATACAGCTCTCTTGATCAGGAGAGTTATTTCAACAATCATTCATTTCAAACCACTTGAACTGAACTATCTCTTCGGAATCATCCGGATGCGCAGAAAAAGTCTTGTTGTAATCGATGCAAATATCCCTGAACTTTATTTCATTTTCATTGGCTCTTGACAGATCCATTAGGTCGCGCCACCCTCTCTGCAAATACCATGCATGAACCTAGTCGTAGCTATCCGTAGTTGTTAAACAGGTGTCTGTGCTGACAGCAATGAGCCAGATTTCAGAATTCCGAAATCGCTGAATATCCCCGATTGTCGTCACATCGAATCTTCCAAAAAACAATCTTCCTAAACCGTTGCATTGGGATAACGATAAAAATAGAAGAAAGAGTGTAAGCAAGCCGCCATAGTGATCAGAATTAGGAAAAGGACACTGGAAAGTACGAGTAGGATTTTCTTCTTATTCATAGGTCTCCTCATATTTTCCACCAACAAAATTATACAATCAATAAACCGGGAACTAGTTTGTTATCTCAAACGTCTTTTATAGGTATCATCTAACCATTGAGCATTTAACCTGGAGGGTCCAGTCATGGCACAAGAACAAAAGCGTAGCAGGAGTTGGTTGGGGTTTATCCTCATCGGCGTAGGTCTCGCTCTGGTAGCCGGCGTCGCTGTCGTTTTCTTCATATTAAATCGTCCTGCGGGACCCGGCACTGAGATCCCCGTCGATCCTTCCACGGGTTCGCCTACCACACCCGGTGGCGAAGGTGAGTTTGTGACAGTTGGTGAAGGCACCGGACTCACCATCACCTTGAGCGAAGGCCAGTCTCAGCCACAGGATATCGTGCCCGTCACCCTCGCGCAGGGTGTGCCCCTAACCGACGAGGAAATCCAGGCCATCCTGGACCGTGTGCCTGCCCTGGAGACGGAACCCGGCGATGTCACCGATTTCAACTTCCCGGTTGACTTGCTGCCTCCCCCACTCACAGGCGAGACTATTGAGGAGGCATTTCCACCGCCTGACCTGCTGGAACCTGTAACGGTATCTGCTGGTCCCCTGGAGGTGCTGCGTTTTGCCCCTGAGGGCGAAGTGCCGATTGCACCCTTCATCAATGTTACCTTCAACCAGCCCATGGTGCCCCTCGCGACCCTCAGCCAATTGGCCGCGGAAGGTGTGCCCGTGCAGGTCACGCCTAATATGGAAGGTATCTGGCGCTGGCTGGGTACCCGCACCCTGACCTTTGAATTTGCTTCTGAAGAAATCGACCGCCTGCCCATGGCCACCGAATATGAGGTCACCATCCCGGCAGGCACTGAATCGGCTACGGGGGAAGCTTTGGCCGAGAACGTTAGTTTTTCCTTCCAGACCCCGCCAGTCACGCTGGTCAATTATTACCCCTCCTCCGGCCCGCAACATCTGGAACCTGTTCTATTTGCTTCCTTCGATCAGCGCATCGACCCCCAGGCCGTTCTAGACACCATCCAGCTGACGGCAGGCAGCGTGGCTGTACCTGTGCAGTTGGCTACTGAAGAGGAGATCAAGGCTGACGAAGTTGTGTCTTCATTGGTCGAGCACGCAGAAGAAGGACGCTGGCTGGCCTTTCGTGCCACACGCCCCTTCCAGCCTGATACTTCCATTTCTGTAGAGATCGGCCCTGGCACACCCTCTGCCGAGGGGCCTCTACAAACGCAGTTTTCTCAATCCTTTGGTTTTTATACCTACGCACCCTTGCTGGTGGTTGACCACGGCTGTTCCTGGTGGGACGACGATTGCCCCCCGCTGACCCCCTTTTATATTGAGTTCAACAATCCCATAGACCCCGAACTCTATGACGAAAGCATGCTCAAGATCAGCCCTGAACTACCGGGCGCCAGCGTCAATATTATTGGCAACACCATCACCATTCGCGGCGCCACCCAGGGCCGCACCACCTACTGGGTTACTCTTGAACCCACTGTCCCGGATGTCTTTGGGCAGACCCTTGGTTCCGAACAACGCTTGCGTTTCCGAGTGGGCCCCGCCGAGCCTTTCCTGACCGGCCCCGATGAAACTTTTGTCACTCTCGACCCGGCCTCCAGCTCTCCAGTGCTTTCTCTCTACACCATGAACTATGACAGGCTGGACGTGCAGATCTACGCTGTGCAGCCTGCGGATTGGTCAGACTTCAAAGAGTATTTGCGCGAATACCAGCGCACGGATGAAGGACGTACTCCCCCCGGACGTTTGGTCTTTGATGAAACCCTTAGCCTGGATATCCCCAACGACACACTCACCGAGATCGGCGTCGAACTCGAACCTGTCATGGATGGCGACTCCGGCCAGTTTATTGTTGTAGCCCGGCCGCCGCGCAGTCTTTTTGAAGAAGATCGCTATTGGGAGACGGTCAATGTCTGGGTGCAGGTCACCCAGATCGGCCTGGATGCTTTTGTCGACCACAGCGAAATGCAGGTCTGGGCCAATGCCCTCTCCAACGGCGCACCCCTTGCTGACGTGCGCATCACCGTGCAAACCGGTCCACAGAGTGTGACTACTGGAGAGGATGGTGTTGCGTTGTTGGATCTGCCGCCTTCTGGCACCACCTATCTGCTGGCCCAACTCGGCGACGATCAAGCCATGTTGCCTTATTCCAACTACTACTGGTCGGATGAGGCCTGGTTCCCGCGCAGCACCGTCGACCAGTTACGCTGGTACGTGGCCGACGACCGTCAGATGTACCGCCCCGGCGAAGAAGTGCATGTCAAGGGCTGGATTCGTGTCATCGGTGGCGGGCAGGATGGCGATGTGGGTCTGGCTGGTGATGCCATCTCCGATATACGTTTCTCCGTTATTGGCCCGCAAGGCAACGAGCTTGGCACCGGCAGCGCCGAAGTCAACGCCCTGGGTGGTTTTGATTTTGCCTACACTTTGCCCGAAACCGTCAACCTCGGCTATACCCAATTCATAATCACTGCCGAAGGCAGTCTCTCTGGCCTCAGCGGTAGCACTTACTATCATGGCTTCCAGATCCAGGAGTTCCGCCGCCCTGAGTTTGAGGTCACCGCCCGCAATGAGACCACTGGACCATACTTCCTCGGCAACGAGGCCATTGTGGCCGCCGAAGCCAGCTACTTTGCCGGTGGGGCTTTACCCAACGCCGAAGTTTCCTGGTATCTGACTTCCACCCCCACCAACTACCAGCCGCCCAACTGGTCCGACTTCAGCTTCGGTACCTGGACGCCCTGGTGGTGGTACTACGAACCGGCATATGGCGAAACCACGTACTCATCGTTTTCTTCTCGCACGGATGCCACCGGCAACCACTATCTGAAGCTCAACTTTGATGAGGCCATTGAACCACGGCCCTACAGTGTCTTTGCAGAAGCCACCGTATTTGATGTCAATCGCCAGGCCTGGGCCGCCAATACTAGCCTGCTCGTTCACCCGGCGGATCTCTATGTTGGTCTGCGCGGGGAGGATTTCTTTGTGGATGCTGGCACCCCACTGGAAATTGACCTGATCGTCACCGACCTGGATGGTGAAGCGGTTGAAGACCGCCCCATCGAGGTACGCGCTGCGCGCATGGAATGGAAACTAGAGGGCGGCCAATGGATTGAAAAAGAGGTCGATGTTCAGGATTGCAGCGTCGGTTCCACTCTTGAGCCTGTCTCCTGCACCTTCGAGACCCCCATGGGCGGCCGTTACGTCATCACCGCTCAGGTCACCGACTCCAAAGGTCGTTTGAACCAGAGCCAGCTCACCCGCTGGGTCAGTGGTGGAGAGTTACCCCCTGCCCGCGAAGTCGAGTTGGAAACCGTGACCTTGATCCCCGACAAAGAGGATTATGCTCCCGGCGACCTTGCCAAGATCCTGGTGCAATCGCCCATCGTCCCTGCCGAAGGCTTACTGACCGTCAGCCGCAGTGGCATCCTCTACACGGAACGCTTTGAGATCCAAGAGGGCAGCATCACTCTGGAGATCCCCATCGAGGATGTCCATATCCCCAACCTGCACGTGCAGGTCGATGTGGTCGGTGCCTCTCCCCGCACGGATGACGAGGGCAACCCGCTGCCCGATGTGCCCGACCGCCCGGCCTACGCTCGCGGACAGTTGAACCTCAACATCCCCCCGGCAGAACGCACGCTTATTCTTGAAGTTGAACTGCTGGAAACTGAGCTATCCCCCGGTGAACGTACCAGCCTCGACCTGCGCCTGACCGATGTCAAAGGCGAACCTGTGGCTGGTGCCGAACTGGCTGTCATCGTCGTTGATGAAGCCATCCTTGCTTTGTCCAACTACCAGTTATCCGATCCCCTGGCCGTGTTTTACAGCCACCGGCCATCAGAAGTCAGCAGTCATTACACGCGTTCAAGCATTCTTCTCACCGACCCTCTAGAACTCGCCAAATCCCTTGAAGGTCAACTTGCTGTAGGCAATGCAGGATTTGCTGAGGATTCAGTTGCGGAGCCTGGTCTAGAAGTCTTAGCTGAAGCCCCCGCTGAGGAGGAATTTGCACCGGCTGCGACACAAACCCTGGAGTTACGATCAGAAGCAGTCGAGGCTGATGCAGTTGGTGGAGAGGGCGGTGCTGCAGATACACCCATTTCAGTGCGCAGCGACTTTAACCCTCTAGCGACCTTTGCCCCCGAAGTGCGCACCAATGCCACTGGTGAAGCGCGTATCTCCATCCAGCTGCCCGATAACCTCACTCGTTACCGCATCATGGTTGTGGCCGTTGCTGATGGTAACAAATTCGGTTCCGCCGAAGCCAATCTGGTGGCTCGTTTGCCCTTGATGGTGCGCCCCTCTGCCCCGCGTTTCCTCAACTTTGGCGACCAGTTTGAACTGCCCATCGTGCTGCAGAACCAGACTGACGAGGAACTGGTGGTGGATGTTGTGGCCGATGCCAGTAATATCCTGCTCACCGAAGGTGCTGGTTTTCAGGTCACGGTACCCCCGCGTGACCGTATCGAAGTACGCTTCCCCGCGGCCAGCGACGAAGCCGGTACCGCCCGCTTCCAGATCGCGGCCGCCTCCGGTGATTTTGCCGATGCCGCTAACATCAACCTGCCAGTCTACACCCCTGCCACCAACGAGGCTTTTGCCACATACGGTGTCATCGACTCGGGCGCTATTGCCCAGCCGCTTATCGCCCCGGAAGATGTCTTCTCACAATTCGGCGGCCTTGAGATCAACACTTCCTCCACCGCCTTGCAGGCTCTGACCGATGCCGTGCTGTATCTGGTCGGTTACCCCTTCGATTCATCTGACCAACTAGCCTCGCGCATTCTGGGTATCTCTGCTTTGCGCGATGTGCTGACCGCTTTTGAAGCCGATGGCTTGCCCGAACCTGCCGAAATAGAAGCAGCCGTCGAGCGCGATATCGAACAGTTGCAGGGTTTGCAGAACTTCGACGGTGGCTTCCCCTACTGGCGACATGGTCAGGAATCCATCCCCTTCACCACCATCCACTCCGCCCATGCCCTGGAGATGGCCCGCCAGAAAGGTTTTGATGTCCCCGAATTTATGCAGACTTCCGTTCTCGACTACCTGCGCAACATCGAGAATTATTACCCCTATTGGTACAGCCAGCGCACCCGCGATACCCTGAGCTCCTACGCCCTCTACGTGCGCGACCTGATGGGTGATCGCGACCCTGACAAAGCCCGCAACCTCTTCAATGAGCGCGGTGTAGAAGACTTGTCCATGGAAGCCGTCGGCTGGTTATGGATGGTTATGATGGACGATGGCAATTCCGTTAGTGAGCTTGAAACCATCCGTCGTTTTGTGGCCAACCGCGTCGTAGAAACCCCCGGTGCGGCCAACTTCACCACCTACTATGACGACCAGACTTATCTGCTCCTGAGCTCCAACCGCAGGACGGACGCCATCCTTCTGGAGGCCCTCATCCGCGACAACCCTGACAGCGACCTGATCCCCAAGGTGGTCAATGGCTTGCTGGCTCACCGCACCCGCGGCCATTGGGGCTCTACCCAGGAGAATACTTTTGTGCTGCTTTCGATGGATCGCTACTTCAACATCTTTGAGAGCCAGACCCCGCAATTCGTTGCGCAGATCTGGTTAGGCGACACCTACGCCGGTGGCCATACCTACGAGGGCTACACCACAGAGCGCCATGAGACCTTCATCCCCATGAATAATCTTGTCGACCTGCCCAGTCTGCTTGGTGATTCTGAGAACCTCATTATCAATAAGCAGGGTGATGGTCGTCTGTATTACCGCCTGGGCCTGCAATATGCCCCCACCGACCTCAACCTGGACCCGCTGGATATGGGCTTCGTCATTGAGCGCAGTTATGAAGCGGTGGACGATCCCGACGATGTCTATCAGGACGAGGAGGGTGTCTGGCACATCAAAGCTGGTGCCCGCGTGCGTGTACGTGTCCGCATGGTGGCCGACAACCGTCGTTATCACGTTGCCCTTGTCGACCGCCTGCCTGCCGGATTGGAGATCGTAAACCCCGGTCTCGCTGTCTCCGGCAGTGTGCCCCAGGACCCTGACAGTTCAGAATACCGTTACAGTTGGTGGTGGTACTGGCCCTGGTATCAGCACCAGAACCTGCGCGACGAACGCGTCGAGGCCTTTACCACCCTCTTGTGGGACGGTGTCTATGAATACACCTACGTGGCCCGCGCCACCACACCCGGCACCTTCGTTGTCCCGCCCGCCAAAGCTGAGGAAATGTATTCCCCCGAGGTTTTTGGCCGCAGCGGCAGTGACTGGGTTGTCGTTGAGGATTAGCAATTGTTCAAGCGATAACTAAAATTGAAACTCACACAAAAGAGGCACTGGATTTTTGCCAGTGCCTCTTTTCTATATGTGAACCTGTTGTCTTTTTGGGGCGTAAATAAGTAGTCTTAGGAGGCCGAAGGATGAAGAGAATATCGTTGCTGTTTTTGGCTTTGATCGCTTTGCTGACTGGCTGTCAGGCTGCCGCTCCGGAAACCCCGTCTAACCAATACCAGACTGGTGTGCACTTACAAGCGCAATTTGAGGTTCCTGACCCGTTGGAGGGTTTTCCCCCTTCACATGAGATCATGAACTACTTATTGTGGTTGCCAGAGGGTTTCGGGGAAGATCCTGACAAAAAATGGCCGCTGATATACTTCCTGCATGGCTCTGGGGATGCTGAATATGATTCTACGTTTGTGATGAGTTATGGCTTGCCGGAGGTGTTACTGGCCGGCGATCAGCCAGAAGATTTCCCATTCGTAGTGGTCTCCCCTCAAACTTACCCGAACATTCCCTGGTGGGGCGGTGATGTCCCCCGCGTTTTAAATGCATTGCTCGACGATGTCATCGAGCGTTACCAGATCGATGAGCAGCGTATGTACCTCACCGGTTTGAGCATGGGTGGCTATGGGTCCTGGTTCCAGGCTTCTTTATATCCCGGGCGCTTCGCGGCATTGGTCTCTATTTCTGGGAGCGGTTATCGTACTCCGCAAGTACCGCCCGAGGAATTCTTGTGCAGCGTTGAGGATGTTCCCGCATGGGTTATCCATGGAGCGACTGACAACATTTCGGAACCGTTCATTGCCGAGCAATTTGCTATGGCCTATCGTGACGTCTGTGGGGCGGAACTACAGTTCACCATGTACGATGATGTCGGCCACTTTGGTGCCTACCACCGTGCCTACCGCGACCCGGCACTTTATGAATGGCTATTGGAGCACACGCTTCCGCAACAGCCTTGATGGTCTCCGTCGGCTAATCAGGCCTGATAAGGCTCCAGCGGCTGTAATTGGAACGGTGTCTCTTCTGCGTCAAAGAACATAAATATTTCGCATCCAGCCACAACATCTTGAACAGCTTCCTCATCTAATCCGAGCAAAGTTACGTAAGCGACTGTTTCTTGTGCAGGGTTAATACTTTGAAACCCACCAGGATTTGAAAACGGATTGGTGCTCAAACCACCCAGCCGCAGGAAGATCGGATTCGAATCTGCGGCGACGTTGTCCGTGACTTCGAAGGAATTCCAGTTGCCCTCAATATCCTGCAAATCAGAGGGGCAATCCACCGTCAGGGAGTAGCGATGTGTGCCTACTGCCCAGAAGCCGCCACGGAACCCTGTCCCAAACGGTACTGCCCAGGTGCCCGGAAGGGTCTCTGGTGGTACTGCCGTAGGTAATGGGGTTATCGTCGGCGCTGGGGGTTCTGTCTCGGCAGTGGCGCATGCTGTGAGGAAAAGGGCGGTTATCAGTAAAGCGATCGATAAGCGTTTCATCCATTTCTCCTGAAGGAAATCTATTATTTTTGTGAGTATCTTTATGGATACTAGTTGTGCTTGGGAAAGGTTCATGGCCAAATCTTGAGCGAGTAAAAAATCGCATAATAGTTTTTATTTGGATTTTATGCTTGACTCATCCCGCCTTTATAGACATTTGCCTATAGATGTCGATATTGGATATGGGGCAGTACAAATGTCTATAAGCTGTATTGCACTTATTCTGCCCATATGGGCACATCATAAGGAGCACAAAATGTTTCGTTGGTTAGATAACATCAAGATCATGAACAAGATGATGGGAGGATTTGCGGTGGTTGTCATCATCGCGGCGATTGGCATCGGGGTAGGGATTGTCAATACTCGGCTAATGGATGCAGAAACTCAAGATATTGTTCGTGAGGCTGAAGAATTGATCGATCTGGAAGAAGTGCAGGTTGCTCTTCTGGAGCAGGAACTGGCTGAAAAAGACTACTTGCTGACGGGAGATGAAACATATCTGGCGGTCCACAGTGAATTTGAAAAACATGCCGATGAAGTTTTAGAGGAAGCTCTCGCCTTGGAGTCAGATGTGGAACATCGTGCCAAAATCGAGCAGTTGATGGAAGAGCGCGACCATTACGAAGAAGCCTATGCTGAAGTCGTTGCGCTTTATGGGGCAGGTGATGTGCAAGGGGCCATCCAGCATTCGATTGAACATTCAAACCCCAGCGTTGCCCTGATTCACACATCAATTGAAGAAATGGTTTCCGATGGCCGTCATCTGATCGAAGAAGAGGCGCACCAGGCAGACCAGCAGGCCCAACAAGCCCAGGCGATCGGCATCGGCAGTATCGTTGTAGCACTTATATTGGGTCTCAGCATTGGATTCTTCCTGTCGCGGTCGATTGCCAAGGGAGTTGCGCAGATGGCGAGCTTGGCAGAAGCTATTGCAGTCGGAGATTTAGGTCAGGAAGTTAAAGCTGGCGGCAAAGATGAACTAGGACAATTGGCCAATTCTTTTGTGCGCATGAAGGCATATATACAAGAAATCGCTGAAGGTGCCCGCAAATTGTCAGATGGTGATCTCAGCTTTAAATTTGAGCCTAAATCTGCAAAGGACGTATTGGGCCAGGCCTTTGCATCGACCGTAAGCAAACTCAATGAGGTAATCGGCCAGGTAGCTGAGAATACACAAGATTTGAACAGGGCTTCCGGGCAGCTATCCAAAGCAGCTGAGCAATCCGGACAGGCCGCCAACCAGATCAACAGTGCTATCGACCAGGTAGCGCAAGGCTCGGTGGAGCAGTCCAAGTCGGTTAACGACACCACCCACACGGTGGAGCAGATCACCAAAGCTATCGACGGCGTGGCGCGTGGTGCCCAGGAGCAATCCGCGGCCGTGACCCAGACGGCCGAGACCACCATGCAGATCACCACGGCCATCTCGGAAGTGACGGCCAATGCTCAGTCAGGTGCAGAAGGGGCGGCCAAAGCGGCCCAGACGGCTAAGGAAGGTGCTGCCAAGATCGAAGACAATGTCAAAGGCATGAGCACCATCAAGCAGCAGGTCGATATGACCGGCGAGAAAGTCCAGGAGATGGGTAAGCTCTCCGAACAGGTCGGTGTCATCCTGGAGACCATTGATGACATTGCCTCGCAGACCAATCTGCTGGCCCTCAACGCAGCCATCGAAGCGGCACGTGCCGGGGAACATGGCAAAGGCTTTGCAGTCGTGGCCGATGAGGTACGCTCACTGGCCGAACGCACGGCCACTGCTACCAAAGAGATCGGTGAATTGATCGGCCAGGTGCAGGTGACTGTGGGACAAGTGGTAGATGCCATGGACCAGAGTGCCAAAGAAGTGGACACAGGCGTGGAACGTGCCAACCAATCCGGCGAGGCCCTGCAAGACATCCTGAAGGCCATTGACGAAGTGCACGGCAAGATGACGGAGATCTCGGCAGCTACGGAGCAGGTGGAAACTTCCTCGAACGAACTGGCAGCCGCGATGGACTCGGTGTCGGCAGTGGTGGAAGAGAACACAGCTTCCACAGAGGAGATGACTGCCGGAGCCAGTGAGGTCAGCGATGCCTTCCAGAACGTGGCCAGCATTACGGAAGAGGTGAGTGCCTCGGCAGAAGAGGTGAGTGCCTCTGCCGAAGAGATGAGCGCCCAGGTGCAGGAAGTATCGGCCAACGCCGCCAGCCTGTCGGGCATGGCCCAAACGCTGGCAGTGATCGCGACCGATTTCAAATTGGATAACAACAACAATGTGTTGGGTGCCATTGAATTATTCAAAGAAGCGCATCTCGGTTGGGTGACCAAACTGGAAGACGTGCGCGACGGGCGCATCACCTTGAGTGAAAGTGAGATCGCATCTGACCATGATTGTGCCCTGGGCCACTGGTATTATGGCCGCGGCAAACTGGATTTTGAGGGCGTAGAAGCCTTTGACAAACTTGAGGCACCACACCATCACATCCATGAAACCGCAATGGCCGTGGTCAAGGCCTTCAACCAGGGCAATACTGCTGCCGTGGAAAAGGGTATCCAGGAAGCGGAACGCACTTCCCGCGAGATCGTGGGCCTGCTGGACAGATTAGCAGATCACATCAAAGGAAGCGGCGGACGATCTGGTAGTGAGCCTGTGCAACAGGCCAGCAATGGTGCAGTAAAAGAGCGGACTGTTGTTTCAGAAATGCCTGTGACGGAACAAGCTAACGGCAAGCAAGCTTTGCCGGAGCCAGTAGCTGTCTCGGTCAACGGGAAATAGGAATAGGTTTACAGGGGGCAGGCGACGTGAAAATGCGAACTGCCTGCCCCTTGTTTGAAAGGAAACGAACATGGAACAACAATTAGTAATCTTTGAACTGGCTGAGGAAACCTATGGCATCGACATTGCGCACGTGGAGAGCATCATCAAGGTGCCGCGCATCACGCCGATGCCGCAGAGCGAGGAGTACGTAGAAGGTGTCATCAACCTGCGAGGAGAAGTGGTACCGGTGATCGACCTGCGCATGCGCATGGACATGCCCAAAGTCGAGAGGACGCTTGACTCACGCATCGTGGTAGTGGTGCTGGAGGAGAAGCGCGTGGGCATGATCGTGGATGCGGTCACCGAAGTGATCACTATCACGCAAGAGGATGTGCAGGAAATGGCAGCCCTGGGTGGTTCGGCACATGCTGGCATGCTGACAGGTATCGCCAAGATTGAGGAGCGCCTGATCATCTGCCTGGATCCGGCCAAGATCCTGCAGGCTGACTTACAGGCTGCTGCGTCGATGCTTGAGGTTTAGGAACGTGATTTATGTTTATCTGGAAGCCTCTTTTTCGAAAGAGGCTTCTTATAAGGATATTGAATATATGTTTGAACCTTAGCTTTCAGAGATTATTTTCTTAGTTGTTGAAAATTTATCGAGATTTCGTGTGCGCTTTAGCCAATATTTACAGCTAATTCTATATTGTCCTTTAAGATGATTTTGATTGTTCATCAAAACCACTGAAGGGATATATTCATCATGAAGCGCCTAGAAATTAAATCGATACAAACAAAAATTGCTTTATCTGCAGGCATCTGCTTGTTAGTACTTGCAGTTATCCTAATTGGATACGCTGCTGTTACATTGCAAAGCAAGTCAATGCAGGCTGGGCAGGAAAATGCCCTGGCTGTTTCTCAAGTAGAAGCCGCAAATGTCCAGGCAGAAATCGTAGTCGCACTCGAGGCGGCGCGTACACTGGCTCAGGCTTTAGAAACGGTCAAGGTTGATAATGGAATCAACCTTAGCCGGTATGAAGTTAATGCTATTCTCAAGCGTGTTTTGGTTGACAACCCCTCTTTTTTGGGTATCTATACCCTTTGGGAACCCAATGCCTTTGACGGGTTGGATTCGCAGTATGTTGGAAAAGCAGGGCATGACGATACTGGAAGATTCATTCCATACTGGAATCGGGATGCTGATGGCAATATCGTCGTGGAGCCTTTGGCTGGGTATGAAGAAGCCGGAATTGGTGATTACTATCAAATACCTAAAAACACAAAACGTGAAACCATTATTGACCCTTATGTCTACCCCATACAGGGTGTAGATACTCTTCTCACCTCTCTGGTTGTGCCGGTGATCGTTGATGGTCAGTTTTATGGCATTGTCGGGGTGGACTTGAGATTGAACTTTTTGCAAGAGATTACCGACAGTGTATCTGCTTATGATGGCGCTGCCAGGATGGTTTTGATTAGCAATAATGGCACCCTGTCAGGAGTGACCGGTCGACCGGAATTGGTCGGGCAATATGGTACTGAAATCCACGAGGACTTTGATGAGGACCTGACTATCATCCAAGACGGGTTGATGTATTCGGCGATAGAAGACGATACGGTCGAAGTATTTGTCCCAATCAATTTCGGTAATACTAATACTCCCTGGTCTGTGAACCTACTGATTCCCACGGAAAAAATCATGGCTGAAGCGGTAGTTGCGACCACACGGATGGGAGGCATCGGTGCGGTGCTTTCATTGCTTGCAATTTTCTTGCTTTGGATCATGGCTCGACAAATTGCCAAGCCCATCCGGAACATTACCGGGATCGCCCAGAAGATGGCAGAGGGTGACCTTGATCAAAATATTGATTTCAATCAATCTGACGAAATCGGACAACTTGCAGATGCTTTCCGCAAAATGACCGCATTCTTAAATGAGATTGCTTTTACAGCAAGACGATTATCGGAAGGCGACTTGACGGCCGAAATCCAGCCAGTGTCGGAAAAAGACGCACTCGGAAACGCCTTCTCACAGATGATTTCTGATCTGCGCCAGTTAGTGAGTGAAGTAGCCAAGAATGCTCAAGATTTGAATATCGCCTCGGGCGGGCTGGCTACTACTGCTGATCAAGCAGGACAGGCGGCTAACCAGATCAACAACGCCATTGAGCAGGTAGCGCAAGGCTCGGTAGAGCAGTCCAAGTCGGTCAACGACACCACACAAACCGTGGAACAGATCACTAAGGCCATCGATGGGGTAGCGCGTGGTGCGCAGGAACAATCCTCTTCCGTCACGAAAACTGCGGAAACCACCATGCAGATCACCACGGCTATCTCCGAGGTAACGGCCAATGCCCAGGCGGGCGCAGAAGGAGCGTCCAAAGCGTCCCAGACGGCTAAAGAAGGCGCGGCCAAGATCGAAGATACCGTCAAGGGCATGAGCACCATCAAGCAGCAGGTCGACATGACCGGAGAGAAGGTTCAGGAAATGGGCCGCCTATCTGAGCAGGTCGGTGTGATCTTGGAAACCATCGACGACATTGCTTCGCAGACCAATCTGCTGGCCCTAAACGCGGCCATAGAAGCGGCGCGTGCCGGGGAACATGGTAAAGGCTTTGCCGTGGTGGCCGATGAAGTTCGCTCTCTGGCGGAACGCACTGCAACAGCTACAAAAGAGGTCGGTGAATTGATCGGCCAGGTGCAGGTGACGGTGAAGCATGTCGTGACGGCCATGGCTCAGAGCGCCCAGGAAGTGGACACAGGTGTGGAACGGGCCAACCAATCCGGTGAAGCCTTGCAGAACATCCTGGCAGCTATCGACGAGGTTCATGTCAAGATGACCGATATCTCAGTGGCTACAGAACAGGTGGAAGCCTCTTCGAACGAATTGGCCACTGCCATGGACTCGGTGTCGGCGGTAGTCGAAGAGAACACAGCTTCAACCGAAGAGATGACGGCGGGGGCCAGCGAGGTCAGCGAAGCCTTCCAGAATGTGGCCAGCATCACCGAAGAGGTGAGTGCCTCTGCCGAAGAGGTGAGTGCCTCGGCTGAAGAGATGAGTGCCCAGGTCAAGGAAGTATCGGTCAACGCGGAGAGCCTGGCAGGCATGGCTAAAAAGTTGACCCTGGTAGTGTCTGAGTTCAAACTGGGGTCGCAAGACCAAATCGTTGCTCATCTTGAGCTGTTCAAAGAAGCACATCTCACTTGGGTAGTGAAGCTTAAGGACATGCTGGCTGGCAAGATCAGCTTGTCAGCTGACGAAGTCGCTTCCGATAAAGAATGTGCATTGGGACACTGGTATTTTGGTAGAGGTAAAGCAGACTTTCAGAGCCTACCGGCTTTTGTGGCTCTTGAGGAACCCCACTATGCTATCCATGAAGTGGCAAATGCGGCGGCGCGTGCCTATCAAGATGGCGATTATGCTGCTGTGGAAAAGGCTATTGAAGATGCGACCAGGTTGTCGACGCAGATTGTGGAGCTGCTGGATGATATTGAATTGTATATCATGTCTGGAAAGGAGCAGAAGGTTCAACAGTCAAGCATGGGCGCGATAAACGAACGGACGGCTGTTTCAGAAAGCCCTGTGCAAGAGCTAGAACTAGAGCCAGTGGTTATTTCGGCCAACGGGAATCAGGAATAAGCTTACAAGGGGGCAGGCGGTTGAATCTGCCCCCCTGATTGAAAGGAACTAGTATGGAACAACAATTGGTTGTTTTTGAACTGGCAGAAGAGATCTATGGCATCGACATTGCCCACGTGGAGAGCATCATTAAGGTGCCCAAGATCACGCCGATGCCACAGAGCGAGCATTATGTGGAAGGGGTCATCAACCTGCGAGGTGAAGTAGTGCCGGTGCTTGACTTACGCACTAGTATGGATATGCCTAAAGTAGAGAGAACACTAAACTCTCGCATTGTAGTGGTCTTGTTGGACGAAAAGCGGGTAGGAATGATCGTCGATGCTGTGACGGAAGTGACCACGATCACGGAAGATAAGGTACAGGAAATGGCAACTTTGGGTGGGTCGGCGCATGCAGGTATGGTGACTGGTATTGCGAAGATTGAAGAGCATTTGATCATCTGCCTGGATCCAAGCAAAATGTTGCACGGGGCCGTTGGAATGGTAGAAGTGGAAAAGGGATTGCTGGATGGTTTTTAAAGGCCCACAAGGGCCTGAAGTAGATACTGGCCGCGTAAATCTCGATAAGCTAGACAAGATTCGGGTATTTTTATAGGGTATTTTGAGTCATCTTATCCCTTTTTTACAGACAAAAATAGTTAGCCACCTAAGATATTAATTGGCGGGCGGTACAAAAGCTTAGTCCTTATTCGTGGGTGGTAAATGCGGCCTTCCTAAAATAAAGGAGCATTACATGTTTTCGCGTTTACAACAAATTGGACTTCGCTCAAAAATGATCGGTCTGAGCGTAGGTGTTATTCTATTAACCATCACAATGCTGGTTGGTATTGCTTACTGGCAAAGTGGTGTGTTTAACACCAGGGCGCAGGAGGAAGTAGAAGATATCGTTTACGCGAATCTGGACCATATCACTCAAGGTGTTCTAAGCCTGGTCGATACCCAGAACCAGTCGGTGCAACAAAAGGTTGATGCTGATCTAAATGTGGCGCTGCATCTTGTTGAGTTGCAAGGCGGCTTCAAGCCAGGACAAGGTGAAGTCACCTGGCAAGCAGTTAACCAGTTCACAAAAGAAATCCAAACAGTGACACTTCCGCCTTTATTGATCGGTGGTCAACCGTTAGTAAAAAATGCATCTTTAACTATCGAAACACCGCTAGTCGACCAGGTTCAAAACCTCGTAGGCGGGACGGCTACGGTTTTCCAACGCATCAATGAAGAGGGGGATATGTTGCGCGTGGCGACCAATGTTGTGAATAGTGAGGGTGCTCGTGCAATCGGAACTTACATACCGGCTGTGAATCCTGATGGCGAAAGCAATAAAGTAATCACTTCTTTGATGGCAGGGGTAGCTTACAGAGGGGTCTCATACGTTGTAAACGCGTGGTATCTAAGTGCCTACGAACCCATCTATTTTGAGGGAGAGCTAGTTGGTGCCCTCTATGTAGGAGTAAAGCAGGAAAACATTTCGACTTTGCGCCAGGCTATCATGGATACGCAAGTAGGTGAAAGCGGCTACGTTTATGTGTTGGGTGGGCAGGGTGATGATCGCGGCCACTATATTATTTCGAAGGGCGGAGCTCAGGATGGTGAGAATATCCTGAATGACACTGACGCAGATGGCAACTATTTCATACAAGAGATCGTGGACAATGCAGTTGCGCTTGAACCCGGGGAAATGATTACTAAATTTTATTCTTGGCAAAATGAGGGTGAGACAGAGCCACGTACGAAGGTGGTGCGTATTGCCTACTATGAACCCTGGGATTGGGTTATTGGCGTCAGTGCTTTTGAAGATGACTTTGGTCAAATATATGATCACCTTGAAGAGGGGCGTATGCAGATGGTACTGATATTTTTAGTAGCGGGGCTGGCTATCGCTGTGGTTGGAGGTCTATTAAGCACCCTTCTTTCCAATGCGATCGCTGATCAGGTAAAAATGGTCGCGCAAAAAGCCAAAGACATCTCAGAAATCGATCTTGCCAACCTTGCAACCGAGATAGGATTCTTGGCAAAAGGTGACCTGACACGGTCCTTGAGTTTCGAAGGTGAAACATTAGAGGCAATGTCCAAAGACGAAATCGGCATGCTGGGGCAAGCCTATAACGGTATGATCGCCAGTCTACATGAGATCGAGGGAGGCTTTGATGAAATGATGGGAAACCTGCGCCAGTTAGTGAGTGAAGTAGCCAAGAACGCTCAGGACCTGAACCAGTCCTCGGGAGGTTTGGCTATAGCAGCCGAACAGGCTGGGCAGGCCGCCAACCAGATCAATAGCGCCATCGACCAGGTGGCACAAGGTTCGGTAGAGCAGTCCAAGTCGGTCAACGACACGACCCAAACGGTGGAACAGATCACTAAAGCCATCGATGGTGTCGCCCGCGGGGCGCAGGAACAATCGGCAGCCGTGACCCAGACAGCGGAAACAACCATGCAGATCACCACGGCTATCTCCGAGGTAACGGCCAATGCCCAGGCCGGTGCAGAGGGTGCTGCCAAAGCAGCCCAAACGGCCAAGGAAGGGGCTGCCAAGATCGAAGACAATGTCAAGGGCATGAGCACCATCAAGCAGCAGGTCGACATGACCGGAGAGAAGGTTCAGGAAATGGGCCGCCTATCTGAGCAGGTCGGTGTGATCTTGGAAACCATCGACGACATCGCTTCGCAGACCAATCTGCTGGCCCTGAACGCGGCCATAGAAGCAGCACGCGCCGGGGAACATGGCAAGGGCTTTGCGGTGGTGGCCGATGAAGTTCGCTCACTGGCCGAACGCACCGCCACAGCCACGAAAGAGGTCGGTGAATTGATCGGCCAGGTGCAGGTGACCGTGAAGCATGTCGTGACGGCCATGGCTCAGAGTGCCCAGGAAGTGGACACAGGTGTGGAACGTGCCAATCAATCTGGTGAAGCATTGAAGAATATCCTGGAGGCCATCGATGAGGTACATGCCAAGATGACCGAGATCTCCACAGCCACGGAGCAGGTGGAAACCTCCTCGAATGAATTGGCAGCAGCCATGGACGCGGTCTCAGCAGTGGTGGAAGAGAACACAGCTTCCACGGAAGAGATGACCGCAGGGGCCAGCGAGGTCAGTGACGCCTTCCAGAATGTGGCCAGCATCACCGAAGAGGTGAGTGCCTCTGCCGAAGAGGTGAGTGCCTCTGCCGAAGAGATGAGTGCCCAGGTCAAGGAAGTATCGGTCAACGCGGAGAGCCTGGCAGGCATGTCTCAACAGTTATCGGAGTTGGTCACAAAGTTCAAACTCCAAGATGATGATGTCAAAACATCTGCGGAAACCCTCAAGCCTGACTTGACTGAACCTGTTGATGAACTTGAAGATCATTTTGAAGAGGCAGATGCCGCTTTCTTCGAGGAACACAGCGACAAAATCGTTGCCCCTGTAATTGAGGTAGGATCAGCTGTTGCCTCAACGAACGGAAAACACTGATCCTGTTGATTGAAGGGAAGCAAATATGGAACAACAATTGGTAGTTTTTGAACTGGCTGACGAAACCTATGGTATCAATATCGCGCATGTGGAGAGCATCATCAAGGTCCCGAGGATCACACCCATGCCCCAAAGCGAAGACTATGTGGAGGGTGTCATCAACCTGCGCGGAGAAGTAGTGCCGGTGATTGATCTGCGTATGCGCATGGATATGCCTAGGGTAGAGCGCACATTGGACTCGCGCATTGTCGTGGTGGTGCTGGATGAGAAACGCGTTGGCATGATCGTGGATGCGGTCACGGAAGTGATCACCATCACCCAGGAGGATGTGCAGGATGTGGCGTCCTTAAGTGGCTCGGCACATGCCGGCATGCTGACGGGCATCGCCAAGATCGAGGAGCGCCTGATCATCTGTCTGGATCCGGCCAAGATCCTGCAAGCTGACTTACAGATTGCTGCAACTATGCTTGAAGTGTAAGTAAAAGACAAAAGACCCCTTTGATTTGCAAATCAAAGGGGTCTTTTTGTTACTTGTCCACTATTCGGCCAGGAGTTTTATTTCTTCTTTACTGGATGGCGCAGAACGGTCTTGAGGTTCTCGGGTTTGGCACGGCGTGGATCGCTCAGATAGATCTCGTGGTGTAAGCCGTTGGAAACATAGCCATTCTCTTCCATGAAGGCTTCCATTTTTTCCAGGGTAGCCGGTTCTTCGGAGTAGGGCCCTAGATGCATGATCTGGACACAAAGTCCTTCGTGGAAAGGCTCAAAACGTACTTGGTCCAGCATGACTGGATTCTTTTTCTCGCGAATCTGCTCTTTGGCCTCTTCGAACATCGCTTTTGTTATGTGTTCGGGTTGCATTATCATGGCGCGGAAATACCAGGGGTCATCGTGGGTTATTTTGAAGCTTTCAAACTTTTTGTCTGTCCACCATTGTCCTTCCGAGGGCATGACGGTGTAATCAATCGGGTTGTCCTTGTGGAGTTTGGACATGAACTTTATGGTGTAGGCAAGGCTAAAAAGGGCTTCAAGGCCATTGATGTAATCGGGGGCATCGCCCACTTCTGTATTAGCAGGAATAGTGCCATCGACCATGATGAAGTTGAATTCCGGCACGTCTACCAAAGCCACCTTGCGGGCAGTGGGTTTATAGAGTTCTTTGTACTGTTTTTTAAGATCAAGCTTATCCATGATTTTCTCCTAGTTATTTATGTCAGCTAAGAAGGCTTGCACAATAGATGCAAAGCTTTCTGTTTGTTCGTAAAAGGGGAAGTGCGTAGTGTCTGCAATCACCTGGAACTCGGCATTCGGGAAGGCCTCGGTGTACACGCGGCTTTGTGCCTCGGTTTGCATATCGTTTTCGCCATGAATGACCAGCACCGGTGCGCTGACCTTGGCCAACGCAGGGCGGTAATCGTGGCGTTGACCCATGCTGAAGTACATGGCCTGTACCATCCAGCCTCCCGGTTGGCCTTGTTCCATCTCCACCATCGGTAGATCAACGACCTGAGCGTAGAACTCGCCAAAGCCGGCATTGAGGGCAATCAGGTCCTCTTCTGTATTGGAGAAGAGGTCACTGAAGTCAAAATAGCTTTCTATATAGGCGTCATAATCAGCCAGTTGCTCAGGCAGCAATAGCTCACGCACAGAGCCGAACAGGTCATCGCCCTCAATCGGCATCACTAATAGGGTGGCGGGTGCCACCAAAATGAGCGCCTCAACGTGTTCGGGGAACTCGGCCGCATAGAGGGAAGCGATGAAACCGCCAAAGGAGTGACCGATGAGGATCAGTTTCTCTTCACCTAATATCTGGCGGATGCGTTCGATGTCGGCGATCTGTGCACCCAGCCCCAGGGTTTGATCCAGCGTAGTCAGGTTCTCGTAATAGTTAGCTGAGTCAAAGCTGGTGATGGGGCGAGTAGAGAGGCCGCTGCCACGCTGGTCATAATAGTGAAAGCGATAGTCGCCGGTCAAAGGCTCCAGTCCCGGCCAGGCTTCGACGTAGGGCATACCGGGGCCGCCATGCACGACCACCACATTACGACCTTCTCCAGCGGCAAAGTGATGCAACTCAATATCCGGCTCAACCTGCCAGAAGTCCTCTGCTCCTGATTGCTGCGGGGGTGTCAGGGGGGCGCGCAGATTCTCGCCTGCGCTGACCATGCCGGGAGTGTATAGCGGCTCTCCAAATGAACGCCAGATGAAGACTCCGGCAACGATGCCAATCACCAATACGGCGAGGCCAATTCCTAAGATCCATTTTTTCATGATGTGTTTCCTTTCTGTGCTTCTAACTTTTGTATGAACTCTTCCAGCCACGCTATTTCCGTCTCTACCAGCCTGAAGCTGTATTCGAACATGCCATCCAGAAAGAGGGGCATAAACTGACCCGAACCTTTCCATTTGGCTTCAAGCCCGTCGCGACGCTCTTCCAGTTTGACTTTGTATGCTCGCAGGGCCTCGACTGCTTGTTCATCAGCGATGGCAGGCAGGCCAGCCAGACCCAATAAGAAGCTTTGGGTCGGCACACCCGGCTCGGAGAGGGCTTCGATGGTGGCCTGATGCCAGGCTGCGCCCCCCTGATCCGTAGCTGAGTACACCTTGCGATCCGGGCCTTTGCCGGGGGCAGCCTCTTTGTGACTGGTGATCAGGCCGCGCTTCTCCAATTTATTGAGGATGTAGTAAATGGAGGAGAAGCCGACTTCGGTCCAGTCGCGCATACCGCGCTCTTCGATGGTTTGTTCGATCTCGTAGCCGTGGCGGGGCTTTTCGAGTACGAGTCCGAGAATGGCAAGTTCAGCGTTTGTCATAATATTCTAGTACTAGAATATTATGATTCGAAGGTTTTGTCAAGGGCTAAATGTATGACTGAAATCGCGTATCAAGGGGCGCAGCACGCTTCGCCCCCTCGATTGGTTGAAATACCTGTTCGTAATTATGCGAAGAAGGAGTTTTGAGTACCCATGCAGTTAAATGCTGGGGATTAGTTGTCTAGATCAGTGGCGGAAGCTTAGCGATTCCTGTACACTTCTTCGTTAGATAAGGAGCAAGTTAGCGCAAAAGCGCAAAGGGAGCAGCAACGATGAATCTAAGAGCGGGACAGGTGAGTAAGCTGATGGATATATCGGGGGCCAGCCTGCGGAACTACGTAAAATGGTTCGCCCAATTCCTCAGTGATGATGCCACCAAGGGCAGCGGACGTTATTTCTCGGCAAGTGATCTGTCTATTTTAGAGGAAGCGCGGCGCTTATTAAGGGCTGGTTGGAAAGTGGATGAGGTCTCCGAAGAATTGAAGCTGTTCAATCCCGAAGAACGTCCCATTCAATTAGGAGAAGATGGGGAAGTCGTGCTGGCAGAGAGCCAGAGGGGTGAGGTCAACCTGATGCACCAACTGATCGCTACCTACGAGGGGCGTCTACAAGACAAAGACGTGCTGATCCAGGAACTCAAAGAGGGCAAAGCACGCCAGATGGAAAAACTGGACGACCTGCGCAAGGAAAATGAGGCCCTGAAAACCAGCCTGGAAGAGTTAGAGCGCCTTGCGCCGCAATCTGTTGGCCGTAATTATTTAGGCAGATTGCCCAACCGATAAGACTAAGCAGCCAAAGCCTTGATGACCGAGCCAGCGGGACCGCTTATGATGTTGGCTGAGGCTGACTGGCTCATCAGGAGCTGTGCAGAACCACCATAAGTGGGATAAACGTGGATTGAACGTGCCACATCTTCCAGTTTGAGTTTCCTGTCAATCGCCAGCACGAATTCGTTGATCGTATCGCCTGCCCGTTCTGCAACCACAGTCGCCCCAATGATGCGCCGGTTGTTGAGGTAGAGGATCTTGATGTAGCCCTGCAAATCGTTTTTGGTCACGGCCCTATCCACACGATCCAGATCCATGTGGGCGACCTGCACCTTGTCGCCGAATTGTTGGCAAGCTTCTTCTTCCGTTGGCCCGACACGCGCGATTTCCGGGTCAGTGAAAATGGCCCAGGGCATCGTTTCGCTGAAACCGGGATCGTTGCCCGGTAAGCTGGCATTACGCACGGCCTGAAAAGCCTGCCAACCGGCCAGGTGGGTGAACTGGGCGTTGTCGGCCACACAATCCCCCACGGCATAAATGTGTTTGATGTTGGTTTGAAGATGTGGATTTACAACAATGCCATCCTTTGAGTAAGTTATTCCTGCTGTCTGGAGATTTAGGCCGTCCACGTTGGCTTTGTGGCCGGTAGCAACTAGCAGCATATCGCCGCGTATTTCATCTTTACCGACTTTCAGCGTGATCTCGTCGCCATTCTGTGATGCAGAATCAACCAGGCCGGGGACGAAGTTCAGGCCTTCTTTCTCAAACACCTTGGCAATTACATTCGCAACCTGGCGCTCCTCAGAGGGGAGAAGGGCTTCATCGATCAGGGTGACTTCGGCACCCAGCCGCTGGTAAGCCTGCCCGATCTCGCAGCCCACCGGCCCTGCACCCATGACAAGCAGGTGTTGGGGTAGGCGCGTGTTGTCAAAGATTTCCGCGTTGGTGAGGTAGTCGACTTCGTCTATCCCCTGGATAGGTGGGACATAAGGGCTGGAACCGGTGGCGATGATGATCTTCTTTGCAATTATCTTTCGCTCGCCAATCTGGAGAGTATGGCTGTCGACAAATTGGGCCGGGCCCAGGATGACCTCAATGCCCTCTGCTTGCAGCACCTCAGGGGTTTCGTGTTGGTAGATTTCCTCAATGGCCTGCATGACATAGTCGCGCACCTTATGCATATCTACCTTGGTTGTGCCAGCATCAACCCCATAGTCGCCCGCGGTGCGCACGTGTTGTGCAACTTTGGCTACCTGAACGAGTGCTTTGCTGGGTACACAACCCGTCCAGGTGCAGTCACCCCCAATGCGTTCTTTTTCCAGTAAGGCTACTTTTAGCCCAAAGCGCAAAGCCGCATCAGCCGCGGTCAGGCCGGCAGAACCGGCTCCAATAATAGCGATATCAAATTTCTCTGTCACTGATAAATGCCTCCAAGGATTTCAACCCCTACTTGGATGCAGAAGGCAAATTGATTATTACATGAGATTTTCTTAAGGCTTCATCCACGTTTCGTGAACGTGCAGCCATTGCAACTGGTTGGCTGCTCCCTCAATTTCTTGGAAGATAGCTGTGCTCAAACGCACAGTGGTTTCACCGTCACGCCGCTGCCATTCTTCGTATGTGGCATAGATAAATGATGGACGCACGTAAACCTGGATGTTCTCTACCCAGATCTTGAATTCGGCATCGGTATTGTTATGCGCGTTCCAGAGATTATTGATCAGTTCTTCTCGAGATATGATTGCCCCAGAGGGCGGAATGATATGGAAATCCTCAGCCATATGGCTGGAGAAGCGGGCAAAAGCCTCTTTGGTTTGGGGCAACTTGCCCAGGAACCAATCCTCAAAGAATTGGTGCAATTCACCGATCTCTCGGTTAACTCGTTCACTCATATTCATGGCATTTCCAGGTTCTTAAGGTAGGTCTCGAAAAAGCGAATGGTATTGAGCATGGCACCGGAGAAATTATTGGCGATATTGTGGTCATCATTATTGTGCAGGTAGAGTTGGGCCGTGCCATCAACAGCGCGTACTTCTTCTGCGAGGCTGACGGAATAGGAGTAAGGCACAGTGGCGTCTTTGGTGCCGTGATGCAGTTGAATGGGGCCGGACAGGTCTTCCAGGTAGGAGTTGGCGGAGATGGATGCCCAGAATTCTGGGTTATCTTCCGGCAGTCCATAAGCAGAGGCTATGCCGCGTGAGCCAAAACGCGGCCGCACGGGATGGTTGTACATTTCTTCGTAGGAGGCCACCACGCCCGCCCAAATGACTCCGGCTTTGATGTCCTGAAAAGCAACCATAGCGCGGATAGTGATGTAGCCGCCCATGGAGTGGCCCCACATACCGATGCGATTGGGGTCGGCATCCTCATAGGCTTTCATGCTGGCTACCGCTTTCAACACGTCAATGACGTAATCGGGTCTGCCGTAAGCGCCCCTGGCAACACCCTCCGAGTCTCCATGCCCGCGATAATCGGGCCGGAACACGATGTAGCCCTGGCGAGCGAGGTTGTCCACATAGGCGATGTAACGTTCGGTGGTGCGGTACTGGTCTGGGGGTATCCAGCCGTGGTTGAAGATGATCACTGGCCAGCCTGTTTCTGGTTTCTCGCCCAAAGGCACAGTGAGCAGCGCAAAGTTCTTAAAGCCATCCGATTGGTAGGAGGCTAAATATCGAAAGTAATTGGAACCGGCTTCCAGGACTTCTTCTATGACGATCTCACTGGCTTCATATTCATAAGCACGCAGGTACTCGATGCTCAGCGGGTGGTAGGGGATTTCTGTCGGTGTGGGTGTCGCTGTTTGAGTGGGGGGGAGCGCAATGGTGGGCGTGGCCGTTTGTGTGGTGAAGACCACGGCGGGTTGGGGCAGCTCGGCCAGAGGTGTGCTGGTGAGTGGGGTACTCTGGCAGGCAGCAAGGACAAGGGAAGGAATTAAAAGGAGTAGGTATTTCATCATCTGAAATCTCAAGAAAAGATAACCACAAAGGCACAGAGGTTCACAAAGGCATATCTGTGGTTGTTTTTATCTTTTATTAGGTCAAGCCTGAAATTCCTCAGCCATTTGGATGCGTTTGCTTAGGGCAGGATGGGAATGCAGCATAAACTCCACCCAGGGTTCAGGGTCGACATCGGCCAGGTTTTGGTTGGCCAGGCGTGTCATGGCGGCAGCATAAGCTTCTGGATTCTGTGTAGCTTCCAGGGCGTAGGCATCAGCCCGTCGCTCACGCCAACGAGAATAGGCATTGCTCAGCGGCATAGTGACTAGGCTGTACAAGCCCAGGATCACACCGAAGAGCGGAAAGGCGGCCACGTCTGCGACACCTTGAAAGCCCAGCAAATCTACTCCCCAGCGCAAACCCACTGAAGCCAGATACAAACCGATTAGGGTGATGAGGCTGCTTATAGCCATCCCCACTGGGATATCTTTGTTGACGTGGTGGCCCAGTTCGTGGGCCAGGATACCCTCCACTTCCTCTGTTTCAAACTCGTCGATCAGGGTATCTCCGAGGATGATGCGCCGCGAATTGCCAATGCCGGTCAGGGCGGCGTTGGCGGCTTTGGTCTGGTGGCTCATGTCAAATTTGTAGACGCCACGTACTTTGGTGTTGGCCTGTTTTGCCAGCGCCAGCAGGCGCTCCGCCAGGTCAGCATGTTCTTCATCGAGCGGGACGTATTTGTTGAATATGGGGGCGATCAGGATGGGGTAAAGGTTGGACAAGATAACACTGAAGAGCAGCATAATGCCCGCGGCCCACAGCCACCATGTGTCCGGGAAGCTGCGTAATACCCAGTAGATGATCTCGATGATGATAAGCCCCAGGGGAGCGGAGATCAATAACCCCTTGACGCCGTCCCATAGCCATTCTCTTAGAGTTTGGTTGGATAACTCATAACGATGGGGTAGTACGAAGCCGGAATAATAGGAGAGGGGTGAGGTCAGCAAGGAGGAAATGCCCCCGTAGATGGCGATGAATGCTGGTACCAGCAACCACACATTGTCTGTAAAGCTCAATAAGAAGTCACGTAGGCCAGCCGCCCAGCCAAACACGAGCCAGGCAAGTGCATAAAGGCCATTCCAGGTCAGGTTGACCACAAACAACCGCCGCCGGATACGAGCATATTCTTTGGCCTTTTCCTGGCGGGCGAGGTCGATTTCAGGGTTTTGTGCAGATTCCATCCGGCGATTATAGCATTGGGAAAAACGCTAGATTAACAGGGGATGATACGAGAACTTCCTGGGTGGGGGTGAGGCAACTGCTCGATAAGCTTAGTCCCCAGCCTGGACGCGTTGCGGCAGCAGTTTGAACAAGCGCGGCTCGAAGGTCTTGTAAAGTAAATAAACGCGCCAGAAGGCCAGGGCTGCCATGCCGTGGGCCAGCACTGCGAAGAGTGGTGGCTTTTCCAGGGTGTAGTAGGTCCAGGCCAGGCGTGTCGTGCCCCATAGCTCCAGGTAATAGCCCAGCCCGGCACCTGCAATGAAGGTCAATACAGCGCCACGATAGTTGGTGGGGGTAGCGATTAGGAAGGTCACTAGAATAAGGGCCATGATGGTCAGGGATTTATTGACGGTAGGCCATACAAAGCTGACCATGAGAGCGAAGAAGGCCGGCAGGATCAGCCAGTAGAGGATGACAAAAAGCGGGTCTTTAAAGTTCTGTGTGCGATTTTTGATGAGCCGGTACATACGGTCGATAGAAAGGCTGGCAATCGGCCAGGCGGGGATGATCCACAAGGGCGGGCGTTCAAAAGTGTAATAGGTCCACAACTCAGTTTGCGTGCCCCAGCTTTCAATCACCAGCCCGCCAAACAAGCCAATCACGATGATGGGCAGGTCCTTTCGGAAATCTGCCCCGGCCATGATCATCAGGGACATGAAGGCGAAGATGCCCAGCAACAGCCAGTCGAACTGTATCCAGAAGGGGTAATTTGGGTTGTACTGTGCCCAATACTCCACCACCAGCGGCCACCAGATGTACATGATCAGGAAGATGACCAGCAGGAAAATACTCATGATGGTGTAGCTGGCGCGCGTCCAACCGAGTGTGCTGGATATGCGTTTCAGGATGTTTTTGAGGTTTTCTCGCATAAAAACTATCTGTAAACAGAAGGGAGCCAATATGGAGCCGAATAAAGGATAACGAATATGGTAATTGAAACTATTGGGTATAGCAACCAGTAGTTTCGAAACTGGGACTGTTCTTCTTTTCTCTGCGCGTATCTATAACCTCTAATATGAATTAATAATCCAATGCCTTCAGCAATCAAAGGGAAAATTACCAAAAAAACGCCGAGCATGAACCCTGTGCCTAAATCGCCCCAAACTATAAAAATTTCTTCATATGAAGTGGGTCTTCCAAACCCAAGCCAAACTAGTAATCCTGAAACAAGGAGGGAAGCAATCACGCTGATTACAAAGGTCACTACTCCAAACAGCAAAATATAAACCTTGTGTCTGGTTGCTTTTTTATCATCCATCAATAATTCCCCACCTCAATTCCTCCACAACTCGCGATCACGAAATGTGCTCGATGGAATAGCTGGAGCACGTCCAGCTGCGCAATATGGATAAACGGGTTAGAAAGCTTTTTAGTTTTTTTGGCATAGTAGGATAATTAGTAAAACAATGGGGCTAAGAATTGGGCCAGATAGAAGAGTATTATAAAAGTAATTGTAATTACGGGGTACAAGAGCCAGCAGCCTCGCAACCGCGATAGGTCATTTCCCCTGCGCAAATAAAGGTACGTCGTAGTGTAAATGAGCAAACCGCTGATGCCGGCAACCATTGGAAAAAGACCAAGAAAATACCCTATAGAAAAATTAGCATGTGCCATGTCTCCCCCCATTGCCTCAAATTCACTTTGTGAAATGTCTCTTAGTAGAAATTCTACTAGCATTGGCGTAAAGAAAACTGCAATTCCAAGACCCAATGCAAATGATAACAAGCTAAACATGATTACATCGAATTCATCCCATACTCTTTCTTTTTGTACCATAATCTGTCACCACCTGAAGATGAGCTACCCACTTCACTTAAAATGCTCAATTGGGCTTTACTATTTCTTGTCCAAGTCTAGATTGTTAGCATATTCTATTCAAACCCTACGAGCCTAAGGAACCAGAACAGCGGCCTATTCGATATTGTGATGGCAATAAAAATGATGGGGTACCAGAATAAATACTTGCGCAATTGTGCTATCCAATCCTTACGAAACTGCCCTTGATCACCTTTCATACGAAAGGACAAGAAACCGATTATTAAAATCAATAATCCACTAACTTCAGCAATGACCGGAAAAAGATACCAATGATACAAAAGCATGTAAGAACCGCCCAGATCCCCTGCCAAGAAAAATAGTTCTTCCGTAGATGAAACTCTACCGAATAGGTTCCATACATAAAACCCCGAAACGAAAAAAGAAATTATCAAGCCCAAGATAGCTGAAACAATGCTGAAGTTTGAAATACGAGTTTTGTGTTCCGCTATCTTTTCGTTATCTATCATTGGACGATCGCAGTAACAATCTCCACCCACTTCACCCAGAACCAGCCGCGCCGGGAGGGCACCACCGCACGTAAAGGGAAGCCGTGAGAATGGTTAAGTACCTCACCGCCCACGTGCGTTGCCAGTAGGATGTCTTTAGCCTCGACCATCGGGTAGGTTTTCGTATAGCCGGACACGGCCTGGATGCGCACTTGTTGAATATCATCCTGTGACCCTGCTAATTGGAGCAAATCCACCATTCGCAGGCCACCCCAACGCTGCACGCTATACCAGCCAATGGTGCAATCAATGGTCGCGACCTGGCTGCTGCTGGTCAAAGAAAGAATGTCCGGGTAAGTAAGAGCAAATGGCTGTGCCACCGCCCCGCCGATGCTCAGTTGCCAGCTATCCAGATCAACAGCTTGGCGTCCGTCGCCATAGCCCGTAGTGACAGGGAACTGGTTGCCGCTGAAGTAGCCATTGAGTCGTGAGCCACTGACGGAACGGGGCATATCTTCATCCTGCCGCAACACAGCCCACATCTGGCTCAGCCACCAGCCCACGACACCGACGGCCCCCAAAGCACTCAGTTTGAGAAATCCACTTCTTGAAAGCAAATCACGTTGTTTGATCTTCGGCCAGCGCTGCCACACGTGCAGGAGAAAGAAGGGGATCGATGCCAACGCCAAGATCCAATGCCAGGAGATAACGGTTTCATACAGCCATAACACCACAGGCCCGATGCGCCAGGCCCATCCCAAGCCCAACAAAATGACGAAAATGACCAATCCGCTGAGCAGCAGTGAAACGATGGGCACCAGCCCCCGCGTGATATTGAAAGCAAAGCCGCGTTTTAGGGAGGCCCAGGAGATACCTACTTTCCAGGGAATCAAGGCGATAAGCGCCCAACTGCCAATGCGATGGACTTCATACATCCATCCATCCAGTGTCCAGACGATGCCGTATACGCCGCTGAGAAGGATGACGATGAGCGTGATGAGCAGGGCGCCGTTAACAAAGCGCAGGGTCATATCAGGGATTATAGCTGGTAGATCTATATGTGATGCTTTTTGAGCCTAAGAAGTAGATAAATTCCCGCTCGGGGTCTACTGCGATGTCCTGCACAAAATTTAAACTGTGGGGTAGAAGAAAGTGTGTGAATTCCCCATCTTCAAATATCAAAGCTTCTTCATCTGATGCAAGCCAGACTCTGCCGAAATTATCTTCAACAAAAAGATTCTCCCAGGTCTCCATAGTTGGATTGTTTTCTATGACTTGAATGCGTCCTACCCCATTTCATCCGATCCCTTGCCAGTAATAGTTGTCGTAGGTATATACCTCCAACAAGATCAAAACATTGTCCTCAGCCTTTGGGGTCTCATATGTTGTTATCTTTTGCCAACCTTCAGCCGTTTCATTCATCTCATAAAATGAATTCCCAGTTAATAATCTCCATTCGCCTTCATGATTTTGTACGATCATTTTTCCATGATCTTCATGCCCCGCGGGAAGTTGAATTTTTCTCCATATAGGTCCATCTGCATAGGCGATTGCCTTTTCGCCAAGGATTGCAATCTTATCGTTGATGTAAAAACAATCTATAGGTTGCCCAATTGACTCTAGTTCAGGATGCTCAGTATGCCAGAGGTCACCGTCTGGATCATAGCTGATCATTTTGTCGCGATAGACAACCCAAATTTGCTGACTTGGACAGAATCGGATCGGGTGTTCGATCCAATATCCAAGTGGTAGATCAATTTGTTTTCCCCAAAGAATGACGTTCCCCAATTGACGCTCATAGCGGTATAGGTGGTTTCCAATTCCCCATAGATCGCCATTTGTTTTGTTAACTTCAATGAGGTCAAGGCTATCCAATGTCACAAGCGAATGCCAGCCCCCAAGATAGAAACGAATTAAAGGTAGAGCCCGAATTATTGACACACCTAAAAGGAGAATCAAGAGGAATTGTATTCCCTTAGACCTCACCCAATCCCCAACGATCATTATTTAAACTCTACCTCCCACAAGTGTACGTTGCCGATCTCTCCCTGGGTGAGGTCGCGAATTTCAAGACGCACAAAATTGGCGCTAGTTGTCTCAAAGTCGTGGGTTACCGATGGGTCCTGTACATCGCCGCGTCCCTCGAAATTGATGACGACCGGATCTCCCTCCGGATCCTCGAATAAAAGCAAATTGACGTCAACCAGCGAACTACCCGTGATCACGGTGATTCCGCTAATTTCCTGGGTTTGGGGCAGGAAGAACTCCATGACCAGTGGGTTGGCTTCCAATGTGCGCGCCACACTGAATTCATCTTCATCGAACCACAGTCCCGCATTGCCCATATCCAGCAGGGAATGCTTGACAAGGACTGCTTCATCCTGGAAATTCACTTCCGATTCAACCAGTTCCTGGCGATCCAGGCGTTCAGCTTCTAAGATGGCCTCGATATCGTCGACGTATTGCACTCGCATGAAATAGAAGCCATTCTTGCCATCGGGATAAGGCAGGGTTTGTTCGACTTCAATGTCTGAGAATTTGCCACTATTCGAGGCCTTGTCATATTCTTCTGGAGTCATTACCAAAAGTGTATCTTCTTCAACTTCTGGCCGATAAGAATTCAGATAGCTGTCAATCGATGCCAGGGAATATGCGATAGATGCATCTTGTGGGATGAAGAAATTGCCGAGGATATCCGTGCCGTTGGCCCAAATGGGTGAGATCACGATTCGCATATCTGGATTCTGCTCTGCGTATTCTTGAACCGCTGCGTAGACCTGTCTGCCACCATACTGCATACCCCCCAGGCCATAGTTGCTTTCCCAGGTCGGCCCGTTGGTCAGGGCCGTTGCCAATAGGGAAAAATTGCCCACAGCCAGCAGGGCAAATACAGCATACTGGACAGCATTGCCCATCTCACGGCGTTTTTCCAACCACACGAGTAGGGCATTCAGTCCGAGCGTGATCAACAGGCTGGCGGGGAAGACGTAGACCAGGGCGCGCGTGATGCCGATGTCGGCCAGAGCAGCGCCGCTGGGGGCTACCAGCCAGGTAATTAGCAAAACGCGATAAATTGGCTGGCGGATGTGCCTGAGAGCGATAATGAGCCCCACGATTGCGAAGGGCAGCATGATCGGTAAAATGTGGGCAAGATTGCCCATCTGGTGACGTGTGAGGTCGTGGGAGTTGCGGAAGAACCAATAACCGGGGTTCATCCCAAAGACATATTCCTGGGCATACAACCCGAGCTTTTCCAGGAGGGGAATATCAAAGGCCCAGTAACTGGCTAACAAGCGTAACTGGCCGAAAGTAGCGTCGGGATGGGCTTGCATAAAGCGTAATTGCGGCAATACGAACAGCACCAGCAAACCTAAACCGCGCAAGCCAACTGGCCGGTTTTCCCAATGGTAGCGCAGGTCTGATAATAGCAATAGGAAGCCTGTCAATACGACCACGAAGCGACCGGGGCTGTAGGTGTAATAGGCCAGGCTGCCCAGTGCCAGGGCCGCGTAAAGATGTTTTGGGTCTTCTTGCCGGTACCGCAAATAATAGTAGATGAAGGCGGCATAAATGCCGACGAACATGCTGGTCTCGAAGGCTGTGCGCGAGTGCAGGAACCAGGCAGGTATAAGGGCGATGATCAAAACCCCGGCCCACCAATAGCGGATCTTAAAATGATTGCGCAGAATGAGACCAATGGAAATAGGCGCGAGCAAGCCAACCAGCACGCTCACGGCACGGTTCACGAAAACTGACTTACCCAGGAACAAAGTAGGCAGCACCTGAGCATAAACCGACACACTCAGGTTGTAATAGGTAACGTTCTGGAAATAGGTTGGGAAAAACTCATCTTCTCTACTGCGGAAGTTGTTTTCCAGGAAATCGGATGCCAGGTTGGTCTGGATGGCTTCATCGGTGAAAAAATAAATAGGGTAGCCCGAAAGGCCGATCAAGCGGGTGAGCAGATAGATGGCTATCCCGGCAAAGAAGAGAGTCTGCGGTAACGAGTAGGGCCATGAACTGAAGCGTGAGCGGATTTGTTCCCAACGCTGCTGAAGTGGATTGGGCCCTTTATTTTCCGATGTGCTGATCTGTGGCTGGGTTTCCCCTTCGGCAGTTTGCTGAATGCTGACCTGCGAATTGATTTGAACGGTGACCTGCGTTGAAATGGCTCCCTGCTTTTCAATATCACCTTTCCCTGGAAGGGCTTCAATCGTCAGGCGAATGCGCTGGCCGGGTGTTAGATCGAATGTGTAAGACTCACTTGTTGAGTCTTGTTCCCCTTCGGGTTTGGGGGCGTCGTTGTCGGGCTTCTCGTTGCTCATGGTTTGTCTACTGATGTATTCTAGCGCAGGCCGGTCTCCATACGGGCGATGACCATGCGCTGTATCTCGCTGGTGCCTTCGTAGATTTCCGTGATCTTGGCATCGCGGAAATAACGTTCGACGGGCAACTCTTTGCTGTAGCCCATACCCCCATGAATTTGCACGGCTTGATGGGTGACCCACATCGCCATTTCAGAAGCGAATAGTTTGGCCATGGAGGCTTCCAGCGTGTAGCGCTCCCCGGTTTCTTTGGAGCGTATCTTGGCCAGGGCCGCGTTGTAGATCAGGCCACGAGCAGCTTCGATACGCGTTTTCATATCGGCGATTTTAAAGGCAATCCCCTGGAACTGGCCGATCTGCTTGCCAAAAGCCTCGCGCTCTTTGACGTACTGTACGCTGGCCTCGTAGCCTGCTTCAGCAATACCCAATGCCTGTGAAGCGATGCCGATGCGTCCGGCATCCAGCACGGTCATGGCGATCTTGAAGCCTTCACCTTCTTCACCCAGGCGGTTCTCCACCGGGCAGCGATAATCTTCGTACACGATCTCGCTCGTGGCAGAGGCGCGGATGCCCAGCTTGGGCTCTTTTTTGCCGCGCACAAAACCGGGTTGGTCCGCGTCCGTTAAAAATGCTGTGATGCCCTTAGAGCCATCTTCTGGTTCGGTCATTACAAACACCAGGATGTAGTCGGCCACTGGCCCGCTGGTTACCCAGGACTTCAGCCCATTGATCACATAGTGGCCGCCATCCAAAACCGCCCGGCTGCGCATCGTGCCCGCGTCTGACCCAGACATCGGTTCTGTCAGGGAGTAGGCCCCGATCTTTTCCCCAGATGCAATCGCTTTGAGGTATTTTTCTTTTTGGGCTTCTGTGCCGTATTTTTCGATGCCGTGGCAGAAAAGGGAGTTATTCACCGACATGATCGTGCCGTGGGAAGCATCTGCTTTACAGATCTCTTCCAGGGCCAGCACGTAGGCCAGCGTGTCCATACCTGCACCCCCATATTCCTCTGGCATTTCTACACCCATGAAGCCCATCTGGCCCATTCTTTTGATGGTCTCCAGGGGGAATTCACCGCTTTCATCATGTTCTGCGGCAATCGGGGCGATCTCCTTTTGTGCGAAATCACGAGCTGCCTGGCGGATCATTTCGTGTTCTTCAGTTAAAAAAGTGTAGCCTGGGGCAATTTCCTGCGTGACCATAAGCCTCCACAATCATGGAAATAGTATCATTTTGATTATAGCATGCAGGGGCTTTTGACTGCTTTTGGTGATTATGTGGAATGGTATACTGGCGACCGGAAAATTCCTGAGAGGAAACACATGGCCGAAGAAATCACAAGAGAGATATTTGACCACATGGTGGAGTTGGCAGCCCTTGAGTTGGATGAAGAGGAAGCCGAATACCTGCGCAACCAGCTCAACCAGCAGTTGAACGCCATTGATGAATTGCTGGCTGTCCCATTGGATGAAAGTGTTGAACTTGCTTCACGTGGCGTGGCTTATACAGGGGCAACCAGCCAGCCCTTGCGCGAGGATAAAGCCGTTGGCTGTGAGAATCCGGAAGAGATCATTGCACAGGCTCCCCAGACTGAAGACAATTACATCGTTGTTCCCGACATCCCCCAGGAAGAATTAAAGTGACCGAACTCTGTGATCTATCCGCTCACGAATTAGCTGTCCTGATCCGCAAACGCGAAGTCTCGGCAGTCGAAGCCCTGGATTCAACGTTAGCGCGGGTCGAGGCTGTGGATGGACGCCCAGGCAGCCTGGACTCTGGCGAAGACTTGCCCGAGGATGCCGAACGCGTACACGCTTTCATTACCCTGACTGCTGAACGAGCGCGTACAGAAGCGGAAGCTGTTGATAAACAATTGGATGCGGGTGAGATCCCCGGCCCCTTGGCCGGAGTTCCGTATACAGTCAAAGATATCTTCGCCGTCAAAAACACGCCTTCCACTGCCGCTTCCAAGATGCTCGCTAATTTTGTTGCTCCTTACACGGCAACCCCAGTAAAGCGCATGCAAGCCGCTGGCGGGGTCATGCTGGGCAAGGTCAACCTGGATGAGTACACTTATGGCTCATCCACCGAATCCTCAGCCTTCCAACCCTCCACGCGTAACCCCTGGGACCCGGGCACGGTGCCGGGTCC
>JABFGG010000023.1 GCA_013112575.1 Chloroflexota bacterium
CCCACACGGCCGTTTGCTTGCTGCCTGCGCCGCTGACGGCGCCGAACATGTCCTTGACTACTTCACCACAGAACACCCAGACGACCGCCGCCCAAAAGCCGCAATCGAGCAAGCGCGTGCCTGGTCGCGCGCAGAGATATCCATGACCCCGGCACGCGCTTGCTCGATTGCGGCTTTTGGGCGGTGGTCGTCTGGGTGTTCTGTGGTGAAGTAGTCAAGGACATGTTCCGCGCAGTCAGCGGCCCAGGCAGCAAGCAAACGGTGGTGTGGGTCTTCGAGCGTACCGCCGCGACGAACGGTCACGAATCTCGGATCCCTGCTCCCGCTATATGTTTTTTCCTTAGCCATAGATTCTCCGCTCATTCCAGAAGAGCCTATTTTACTCGCGCAACTTGGCCTGCAACTCGCGATCCAGGCGCGCCACGATCTTCTTGCGGATCTTTGCCACTTCCTTGTCGGTCATGGTGCGGTCGGGGGCCTGATAGGTCAGGTTATAAGCCAGGCTTTTGTTGCCTGCCCCGATCTGCTCGCCGCGGTAGACGTCAAAGAGTTGTACAGCGCTGATGCTGCCCTTGCCGGTTTGGGTGATGAGGGCTTCGATCTGGGCGGCGGGGATAGCTTCGCCCACCACAATGGCCAGGTCTTCCAGCACCGGTGGGTAGTTGGGCACAGCCTCGGTGTCGTGGCGCATCGGGGCTAGCTCTTCAAGGGCTTCCAGGTCAAACTCGGCAGCCACCACCGGGGCCTCTCCCAGATCGTGCTGGGCGTGGACGGCAGGGTGCAGCTCGCCTAATACAGCCACCTGACGCTCTCCAACCATAATGCGGGCGCACTTGCCGGGATGGAAGCTGGGATGCTGGTAGGGTTCATATTTGATACCCTCCAGGTGGATGCCTGCTATTAGTTCATCCGTGACGCCTTTGAGGTCATAGAAGTCGAATTGGCCTTCAGCGGCGTCCAGCCAATCGGCGGCTTCGCGCTGGCCGGTCATGGCGATGACCAAGCGCGACAGCTCGTCGGGCAGTGGGCTGTCTTCTGAACCCATATAAATGTGGCCGATCTCGAACACGGCCACACGCTCGCGGATGCGGCTGTTACGCTCGAGGATCTCCAGCACGCTGGATAAAAGGCTCTTGCGCATCATGTAGCGGTCGGCAGCAATAGGGTTGACGATCTCAATGTAAGGCTTGTCATCAGCTTCGGCACCGGGGGGCAGGCGGCGGGCCTCACGTTCCGGCGAGGTCATGTGATAGGTCATGATCTCCTGCAGACCGACATTGGAGAGAATGTCGCGCAGCCGTTCCTCGAAAAACAGTTCGGGATTACCGCGTTGAGGGGGCAGCACGTCAGACATGCGCGTTTCTGGGATATTGTCGTAACCATAAATGCGGGCGATCTCCTCCATCACGTCGGCCTTGCCGATGATGGGGTCCTGGTCGATGTCGCGGCGGTGGTCTGGCATTTTTGCCAACACTTTGTCGCTCTCTAGGGTCGTCTCGAATTCCAGGCGTCCCAAAATCTCGGCAATCTTTTCAAGGGAAAGTTCAATGCCCAGCCAACGAGTGACATCGGCAGGAGTGACCTCAACAACGGGGTCTTCCACGGGCAGGGGGTAATTGTCGATCAGGCCTTTGGCGATGGTGCCGCCAGCCCACGCGTGCATCAACTTTATGCCACGTTTGACACCACGCGGCGCCATCTCTGGGTGCATGTTGCGCGCGAAGCGATAGGAAGCTTCGGAGTGCATGTGCAAATAACCGAGGCTTTTGCGCACATTGATGTAATTCCAGTGAGCGCCTTCGAGTAGGACGTTGGTGGTACTGTCCGAGACTTCCGTTTCCGCACCGCCCATGATGCCAGCAAGGGAATGCGAACCAGCAGCATCGCCGATCAGGACGGTGAAGTCTTTGAGTTCGTGTTCTTCACCGTCGAGGGTGGTGAGCTTTTCGCCGGGTTCGGCGGTGCGGGTGTGCAGCACGGGTGTCTTGCCACCGGCGCGTTTCACTAAAACGTCATAATCGAAGGCGTGCAGGGGTTGCCCAACCTCGAACATGACGTAGTTGGTGACGTCTACCACGTTATTGATGGGCCTTTGGCCGATCAGGTTCAAGCGACGCTGCACCCAGTCGGGGCTGGGCTTGATCTCAATATCCTTGATGAGGGCCAGCACGAAGCGCTGATTGAGTTCGGGTTCACGAATCTCGATGGAAATCTGGCCTTCTATAGCATCACCTTTAGCTACAAAGTCGTAATCGGGCTGCTTTAGCTCGCGTTTGAACAGGGCTGAGATCTCCCGGGCGATACCGTAGATGTTGGCATTGCGGGCGATGTTGGGGGTGATGGCGATATCCAACACTGCGTCGCCCATATAGTCTGCCAGAGGAGTACCGACCGGCGCGTCTTCCGGTAGCAGCATAATGCCTTCGTGTTCTTCTGAAAGGCCCAATTCTTTTTCTGAGCACACCATTGAGTAAGACTCAACGCCACGGATTTTGGTGCGCTTGAGGGTCATCAATTGAAGGCCCTCTTTGTGGCCATCATAGAGCTGCGCACCTTCCTTAGCGTAGGCTACTTTCAAAGACGTTTCCAGCGGGCCTTTACCCTTGAATTCAAATAGGTTGGGCGCGCCGGTCAACACGGTATGTTCTTCTTTGCTGTCATTGAGTTTGCACAGCACCAGACGGTCGGCGTCGGGGTGCGCCATGACTTCGAGGATCTCGCCAACCACGATGAGTTCTTTGTCCCAGGCGATGCCGGTAACCTTAAAATCGTGCTTGTCCCCGGGTGGGGGTTCAAGTCCTACAAAGTGAATCTCTTCCACTTCCAAACCCGCCATGGTGATGGTGTAGACGAGTTCTTCGAGGGGGATGTCGTCGATATCGACGAAGTCTTTTAACCAGCTAATTGGTGCTTTCATAATGTATGCCTTGCCTAGAACTGTTCCAAGAAGCGCAAATCATTGCGCCAGAAATAGCGGATGTCGTCGATGCGGTGTAGCAACATGGTGATACGTTCCGGGCCCATGCCGAATGCATAGCCGGAATATTCTTCGGGATCGTAGCCACCATAGCGCAACACAGTAGGATGCACCATGCCGGAACCGAGGATCTCCAACCAACCGGTTTGTTTACATACTGAGCAGCCCTTGCCGCCACATACGAAACACTCGACGTCCATCTCCGCGCTGGGTTCAGTGAAGGGGAAGTGTGAGGCGCGGAAGCGGGTACCCACATTGGGGTCGTCGAAGAGGCGGCGAGCGAAATCCGTCAGTGTTCCTTTGAGGTCACTCAAAGTGATGTGCTTGCCGACAGCAAGACCCTCCACTTGGGTGAATTGCATCTCGGAGCGGGTAGTGACCTGCTCGTAGCGATAGCACATACCTGGCAGAATCACGCGGATGGGATCTGGATGGAACTCACGCATGGCATGGATCTGCCCTGGCGAAGTATGCGTGCGCAGGATGACGCCTTCGGTGCTGGTATAGAAGGTGTCCCACATGTCGCGCGCCGGATGGTGGGGGGGCATGTTGAGGAAGGTGAAGTTGTAGTCATCCGACTCGACTTCACGCGAGCGGTAGACCTGGAAACCCATTTCTGCGAAGATGGCGTAAATGCGTCGCAGGGTCTGGGTGATTGGGTGCAGGCGTCCACGCACCAGGGCACGCCCGGGCAATGTAACGTCCAACTGCTCTTCATCCAGCGAGGCGCTGAGTGCGGCTTGCTTGAGCATGGCCCGCTTGGTTTCCAGTTCGGCTTCCAGTGCTACTTTGACTTCATTGGCGCGCTGACCGACCTTGGGGCGTTCTTCTTTGCTCAGGCCACCCATCTGCTTAAACGAGTTCATCAAGGGCGAACTGCGCCCCAGGTGAGCCACGCGCCAGGCTTCCAGAGCATCCAGGTCCGATACTTTTTCCAGGGCAGCCTGTGCCTCTGCTTTGATCTGTTCCAATTGTTCCAGCATGATCTTCTCCTGCTAATTTAAACAATAACTCCCGTCCACATTGGGACGGGAGGGAAATCCCGCGGTACCACCCAAATTGATGGCTGATGCCATCCAACTTAGACTATTCACAAAGGAACTTTGTGAATAACCCCTCCTCTAACGCTGAGGCTGCGGCCTTTACTACTAAGCTGTTGAACTATTCCCAAAGGCAGCTCGGGCGTGAACTTCAGCCAGGTTTCACTCAGTTGGGGTTGCAGTCTGTGCCCCAACCTCCCTGGCAGCTTCCACTGGCTTACTTTACGCCGTCAAAGCAATTACTTTTGAATTGTGGTTCTAATTATGTCTAAATCGGGTGGGCTGTCAAGGGGCAGGAAGGTTTACTGTGATTGCACCCGTTCTGCTTTCACAATTGCCAGAGAGACCAAACGCGCCGCCAGCATGAGCACTTCCTGATCGTCGGTATCAAATGAGCGTTCTGTGCTCATATTGACCGCTTCGATCACGCCGATGGTGCGCTTGCCATCCCATAGAGGCACGCATAACAAAGATTTTGTCTGCAAACCCGTGTGCTTATCGACCATAGGAGAGAAAGTTGGTTCCATAGTTACGTCGCTTACCAGGCTCGGTTGGCGCTTTTCGGCCACATCACCGGCCACCCCAATGCCTTTTGGCAAACGATAATTCATCAACTTTCCCCGGGACGCGCCGATGACATCTACAAAGACCAGTTCGCCACTGTCATCATCTAATAACAACAGCGAGCCGTTCTCTGAGCCTACCGCCGCAATAGCATGATTGAGTAGTTCGTGGATCAGGTTATAGACGTCAACGTCAGGGGTGATGCTATCCAGGCTGCGATGGAGATCGTTGAGACCACGAATAGTTTGCTGCAAACGTTCGACGTACTTGCGCAGGGAGGCATTTTCAGCACGGAGACGCATCATTTCCTGCTGCGTCTGGCGCTGGGTTTGGATGTCTTCCGACATATATCTCTCCTTTTGCCTCTTTATTTCATTATACATAATGAGCAAAGAAAGTCACGTTAGAGACTTGTAACAGGTATAATGTGCGGGTTATTTCACAAAAGACGTGCTATTTATGAAAAAAGTTCCCCTTCGCCACCCCCTATGGTGGCTTTTAATTGCCTTATATCTCGCTGCTTGTGGCAGTACTGCCACACCTGAGGCCACAGTAACCCTCCCCCCTGTAGTCGAAGCAGCTCCCACTGAAAGTGAAGCCGCCCCCGAAGAAGCCGCACCTACCCAGGCTGATGTGGCTTATGCTATGGTCAACGGAGAAGCTATTCTGCAAAGTGCCTTTGATGCTAACCTGGCGCGTTACCAGGCTGCACAAGCCGAAGCTGGCACACTTCTGGCAACAGAGAATGTTGAACAGGTCGTGCTGGACGATATGGTACGGCGTTTGCTGCTGGCACAGAGCGCACGTGAGAATGGTTTCACTGCCGATGATGCCTTGCTTGATGAACGCATTGCCAACACGATTGCCAGCATAGGCGGACAGGAAGCTTTTGGCGCCTGGCTGGTGGCCAACAGTTTCACGCCAGACCTGTTTCGCCAGGAGTTGGCTATCGAGATCGAAGCCGCCTGGATGCGTGACCAGATCGTTAACAGTGTGCCTCAAACTGCTGAACAGGTGCTGGCCCGCGAGGTGCTGTCTTTCACCGAGTTCGAAGCCCAGCGGTTGCTTAGTCAATTGGACAGTGGCGTGGAGTTCGACACCATCGTCACCAACAATGATCCCCAGGGATTGGGTTACCTGGGATGGTTCCCTCGGGGCTATTTGTTGCAGGTGGAATTGGAAGAAGCTGTCTTTGCCCTTGAGCCCGGCCAACACAGCAACGTGATCGCCTCGGAAATCGGTTTTCACATCGTACAGGTGCTCGAAAAGGACCCTGACCGGCAATTAACCCAGGATGCCCGCCTGACATTGCAGCGGCAGGCTTTGGCCGATTGGCTGGAGCAGCGCATCGCCCAAAGTCAGTTTGAGAATTACACACCTTAATTCTGGTTTGACTATAAAATAAATTTTGCTGTCCGTTGAGTGGCCACGGGCGGCTGGAGTTCCAAGTATGGATGAATTTGACTTCATCGATGAACAACCACAACGCCGACGCCGACGCAGAGGTTCTTCAGGACTGCTGTGGAATATCCTGTCTACCCTGTTCTTGCTGGCAACATTTTGCATAGGTGGCGTTTCCGCATTGATATTTCAGGGCGCTTACAATCCTTTCCCCGCGGGAGCAACATCAACGCTTGTTCCTACCCTGGGGCTACCCACCGCGCGGCCTAGCAACACGCCTGCGCCACCGCCCAGCCCTACTCCCACATTCCTGAATGTAGCCACGGACACACCTACCGTTGAGCCGCCTACCGCCACACCCATCACCCCAACCGAAGAAGTTACGGTTACCTCTGATGGGCCGCCTACCGAGACGACTGAACCGGGCAGTGGCAACGGCCAGTATGTTTTGCAGCCTGGCAATCCCGCTTATTTGGAATCAGTCATCTTTGACCATCTAACTGCGTTGCAATGTGATTTCCTGGGTGTGGCCGGGCAGGCGCTTAACAATGAAGGTGCGCCAGTAGTCGGCTTACAGGTGCGGGTGACCGGCAACCTGGCCGGCACACCGCTGGATTTGTTGAGTATTACAGGCTCGGCGCAGGATTATGGCCCTGGTGGTTATGAGATCAAGATTGCCGATGCTCCCATTGAGTCGAATGGCACGGTCTTTTTGCAACTGTTGGATGTAGCCGGTGCGCCATTGTCCGATGTGATCGTATTTGATACTAAAAGTGAGTGTACCCAAAACCTGATTCTGATGAACTTTTCGCAGAACTAAACAAGATAATGTGGAAGAGGCGGCCAGAGTGGTCGCCTTTTCTTTTTAAAGCGGCCTCATGTGTCGTTAAGGCTTTTGTTAGCTTTATACAAGGCTTTGTTCCTATAATAAGGGCGCAATTATCCTGAGTTTCTCAAGGAGGAGAAACTAATATGAAACGAACTTCTTTATGGCTGGGGGCTATCTTAGGTGCGCTAACCAGTTTACCCGTCTTAGCCCTGATGTATCTGGGTGAACGCCTCGCTGGTTTGCCTTTCCTGCCTTTTGATCTTTTTGACTGGATCGCACGCGTCTTGCCGGGTGAAGTGATCACCTTCGGTATCGATTTAATCGTTAGTGTGATCACCATTCTGCCCCTGGGTGATACATCAACTGCGGCCAAGATCTCAGAGCAGATCATGGCCATTAGCATGGTCATCGCTATGGGGGCCGTTTTCGGTCTGGTGGTGGCCTACGTGGCGCGTCGTAATGCTGAACAAACGCGCACTGCCGGTTACATCGGTGCTACGGTCCTCTGGTTGTTTGCCTTGTTCATCGATAACCAGGTTGGTTTTTCGGCAGCCGGGTTTGTCCCCAAGCTGGTGTGGCTGGCTTTCCTATTCGTGGCCTGGGGCTGGGTCCTGATCCTGGCTGTCAACGAAGCCGGGCCGGCTTTTGCCAATGAAGAAGGAGCGCGTTTCTCACGACGTGACTTCTTAACTACAGGCAGTATCAGCCTGGCAGCGGTCACCCTGGGTGCTTGGGGGCTGGGTCGTTTCTTGCGTGGGGGTACGGCGACTGGACCGGGGGTAGCTGCCGCACCCGTCCAAATTGGTTCAGGTGGCACGTCCGGCCCGGCGGCTTCTCCACCCGAAGAAGTGCTGGCAGCGAGGCCTGCTCCTGTGAAGGGCACGCGCTCGGAAATAACACCCGACGGCGAGTTCTATCGTATTGACATCAATACGCGCGCTCTGGAGATCAACGAGGCTGACTGGAAGCTGGAGGTCATGGGGCTGGTGGATGAGCCCCTGAACCTCACGCTTGAGGAAATCCGCGCCATGCCTTCGCAAACTCAAGTCCTCACCATGCAATGCATTTCCAATCGTATTGGCAGCGACCTGACGGGTACAGCTCGCTGGACGGGCGTGCGCTTCAAACAGGTTATGGATATGGCCGGCTTGCAGAGCGATGCTCAATACTTCGTGATCCGTTCCGGGGATGACTTCTTCGAAACCGTCAGTATGGAAGATATGCTCGATGAGCGCACTTTGCTTGTATATGATATGAATGGTGCACCTTTGGAAACCAAACATGGTTTCCCGCTACGTATTTATATCCCCAATCGCTATGGAATGAAGCAGCCCAAATGGATCGAATCGATTGAGGCAGTGGATAGCTGGGTAGAAGGCTACTGGGTAGTGCGTGGCTGGAGCAAAGAAGCCCGCCCCCGTACTGTTTCGGTGGTTGATACCGTGGCCGTGGATATGATGACTGGTGGTGAAGATGGCAGTAAAACAGTTGAGGTGGGTGGTATGGCCTGGGCAGGGGCCCGCGGCATCAGCAAGGTTGAGGTGCAGGTGGATGATGGGGCCTGGACCGAGGTGGATTTGATCTCACCGGCTCTTAGCCCACTGACCTGGGTGTTGTGGCGCTATGACTGGCCCTTCGAAGAAGGCCGCCATGTCTTTAAGGTGCGAGCCTATGACGGCGCAGGTGAAATCCAGGTAGTTGAAGAAAACCCGCCACGCCCAGATGGCGCAACCGGTATCCATAGTATGTCGGTGAATGTGTAATTGGAAATCGAAACGAGAAAAAGCCCCTGCAATTTGCGGGGGCTTTTTTATTCGGTCGGAGATGGATTCAGTCTTGCAGCTAGATCGCGTAATTGTTCGTAACTGATCGGTTTGATGAAGACGAAGTCGGCCTCGTCCTGCAAAGCCTGCGCCGCCCGCGGGTCGCCGGTGGAAATGATCACCTTGGTTTTGATCAAGCGCGCGTTGTTCTTGATCTGGCGCAAAATGACTTCGCCATCCAAAAAGGGCAAATGCAGGTCTAGCAGGATCAGGTCAGGCGTTTCGAAGGCCAGACGTGCCTGGGCTTCCTGCCCTGTGCCGATGATCTCGGCCTGGTAGCCGGATTCTTTGAGGGCTTCACCGGCAATAAAAGCGATGTCGGCGTTGTCCTCGATTATGAGTGCGAAGGGTGTGCTCATGGTTGTATTTACGGTCATAACACCAGTACAGTCTTTTTTGTTACATAATTTAGCATTTGCACCTTTTACTATACTCAGGCAGGTTGGGCAGTGGCAATAGGCTCATGGTCATGTGTAATCGGCGGGAAATCTTGGAGGAAGATTGATGATACGAGCCGCCGATTACATTAGCAATTGACCTTGGATAGTTCTACTCTTCAGTTTGATGTGGCCAATTGCTACGATTTGGTATGGACTCTTATCTTGAGCTAATCAAAATGGCTGCAATGCTGTACAAAAGTACAGGCCCAAAAGCTGCCTTCAACAGTAAAATAGTTTGACATTGAATTATATTTTTGTATGAGAACTAATGGAGGAAGTAATGTCCGAAAACCCAATTAGTGATGCCCTTAACGCAATCCCCTACGGCTTTTATGCCCTTACCAGCCGTGATGGCGACGACCGCAACGTGATGGTAGTGAACTGGTTCACGCAGGTGTCTTTTGAGCCGCAGCACGTGGGCATTGGTTTGCAGGTGACTTCGTATACCTACGGCCTGATTGAGAAGGGTCAGGTCTTTGGCATCAATGTCTTTCACAAGGACGATGCCGAGGTGATTAAACAGTTCACCAAGAGCCGCGAAAAGAACCCGGAGAAATTCGAGGCGGCCAATTACAGTGATGGTGAAGTTACCGGCGTGCCCATTCTGGATGAAGCAGCTGCTTACATGGAGTGCGAAGTCGTCGGCAAAGTGGAAACTGGCAGCGGTCATGACATGATCGTGGGTAAAGTTGTGGCGGCAGGCCTGCGCAAAGAACTCAAGGTGGAAGATACCTTGACTCTGCCAGATATTGGTTGGAGCTACGCCGGATAAGGAATGAACTGGGCACACCACGGTGCGCCCCTACGCTTTTATTAACGCCGTGTGGAATATCCACACGGCGTGTTGCTATAATGGAGCTATGCAAATACAGGCTGCTGTTTTTTATGAACCAGGAGTACCCTTCAAAGTTGAGACACTGGAATTAGATGAACCGCGTGAAGGGGAGGTATTGGTTAAGATTGCCGCCGCGGGTGTGTGCCATAGCGATTATCACCTGATGACCGGGGCACTGCGCCATAAGAAACCCGTTGTGCCCGGCCATGAAGGCTCCGGACATGTAGTTAAGGTGGGGCCGGGCGTAAAGCGCATAAAAGCTGATGATTTTGTGGCTCTCAATTGGGCACCCAACTGCGGCGAGTGTTTTTACTGTCTGGAGGATCGCCCCTCATTATGCGATACCTTTATCCCATCCATTTGGGCCGGAACCATGCTGGATGGCACATCGCGCCTTTCTAAAAACGGGGAGCCTGTTTATCACTTCAGCGCTGTGGCCTGTTTCGCTGAATATGCCGTCGTGCCCCAAGAAAGCTGCGTGGTTTTGCCTGCCGAAGTGCCGCGGAGGTGGCGGCCCTGATCGGTTGCGCCGTCACCACAGGCGTAGGGTCTGTGCTCAACACGGCAGAAGTCAAGGCCGGCAGCAGTGTAGTGGTGTTTGGTGCAGGTGGCGTGGGCTTGAGCACTATTTTAGGCGCACAGTTGGCTGGAGCCAGCCGCATTATCGCAGTAGACCTTAATCAAGAAAAACTTGATCTGGCGCGGGAGTTTGGTGCCACCCACACTTTAATGGCTAATGAGGATGTCGAGGAACAAGCACAGGCGCTTACAGAAGGTCGCGGTGCTGATTACGTCTTTGAAGCCATTGGTATTCCAAGTGTGCAGGAACTGGCATTTAGCGTGCTGCGTCCCGGTGGCAGCCTGATATTAACGGGGATTTCCCCGATGGGCAGTGAGACTAATCTGCCTGGGGCGGTCATCACCCGCAAAGAGATCACCATCAAAGGTTCGTATTATGGCAGCGCCAACACAGCTCGCGAGTTCCCCATGTATGCTGACCTCTATTTGAATGGCAAGCTGGACCTTGATCGTCTTATTTCCAAAAGATATTCATTGGATCAGATCAACGCGGCCTACGATGATTTGATCGAAGGTAAAACTGCACGTGGAGTGATTGTGTTTTGAAATGCGCGATTTCAATAGCGAAACCTTGAATAGTCAGGAAGATTTTACGGCCCACGTGGAAACCCACCGCCGAGAATTACTGGTGCATTGTTATCGCATGATGGGCTCGGTGCTGGATGCCGAGGATATGTTGCAGGAGACATTTCTGCGCGCCTGGCAGAAACGCGACAGTTTCCGCGGTACTGGCACACTGCGTTCCTGGCTGTACCGCATTGCGACCAATGTTTGTCTGGATACACTCGATAAACAGAAAGCCCCCAAACGCTCCTTACAACACACTGACTATCCACCCGCCGACCCCAATGCTCCCTTTGCACCACCGGTCATGGAGCCAGTGTGGCTGGAGCCTTTCCCGGATGCCTGGCTGCCCGCCGATGAAGACAGCCCTGAAGTGCGCTACACCCAGCAGGAAAGCATACGTCTGGCCTTCCTGACGGCCTTGCAGCAACTGGCCCCGCGCCAACGTGCTGTGCTCCTGATGCGCGACGTGCTGGGCTTACGTGCTGCCGAAACCGCCGAGTTCCTGGGGGATAGTGTATCTTCAGTCAATAGCGCTTTGTATCGCGCTCGACAGGTGCTGGATGAAGAGTTGGGTACAAATAAAGGTAAATCCAAAACACCCGAAGGAGAGTTGCGCGCCTTATTGGAGCGTTACGTAGACGCTTGGCAAAATGCAGACGTGGACGCCTTTACCGCCCTGCTGCGCGAAGATGCTTTGTTCACCATGCCGCCCTCATCTACCTGGTACCAGGGCAGGGAAAATATTGGGCTGGCTGCTCGCAATCTGCTTTTCCTGGATGCGGGTTTATGGCGTTTGGAGGCGCTTGAACTAAACGACCAGGCTGCTTATACACTTTTGCAGCGCACCGAGGGCGGGGCCTATGTCCCCTTTGCGTTGATGGTGCTTGATGTGGATGATGACGCCATTTCGGGCATCACCGTTTTTACCAACCCCCAGATCGTCAATAAATTGCAGTAGTAGGGGCACAGCGCGCTGCGCCCCTACTTGTTTTACTAGCCTGCGTTGATGGCCTTGGCTTCGTTGTAGCCGTCGATGGCCAGGAAGGTGTTCATGATGAACACGGCGGCGAACATGATGGGGAACAGGGCCGGGGCCTGCGTTTGCAGGTTGAGTTCCACGTAGGTCAGCATGATGGCAGCCACGGTCAGAGCAGCACCCAGTCCACGGCGGCGGCCATTGTAGAAGTAGCCAGGGCCAGCAAATAAGAAGTTCAACACAGCAGCGATCCAGGGGTTTTTCATTTTCTTCCTCCAAAAAAGAGATTGTTTAATTTCACTCTATATGACGGCTTTTCTCCTTAAAACTACGCGCTGTTTTAGAAATTCGTGATTACAATAGCTGTGAGGAGTGTGGAGCGGGAACCATTTCCCGCGATATGCCGTCTATTGCTAATACACCTAGTGTTCCGTTTCATGTGATTCCACGTATCGTATTGATGGAATACGGAACAATTAAACTTTGTCAAAGAAGAACTATTATTTTTCTTACGTAGGTTTTTTTGACAAAGTACAACTCGAAGGAGGATTCACCATGAAAACGCATAAGCGTTTGATATTGCTGTGCATGGCGCTCATGTTGGCTTTGCCGCTCAGTTTGTTGGCGGTCATGCCGGCCCATGCCTGTGGGGGGCTGTTTTGCCAGAACGTACCCGTTGACCAGAATGCCGAACGCATTATCTTTAGCCAGAACCGTGATGGCACCATCTCAGCGCTGATCCAGATCCAGTACACGGGTGCGGCCCCGGACTTTTCCTGGATCCTGCCCCTGCCTGCGCCGATCGGCGAAGAAGACCTGGCCGTGCCGGAAACGGCGGCGACTGCTTTCCAGGAGTTGGAACTGGCTACCAACCCGGTCTTCATTCCACCGCCCGCACCTGAGTGCGCCATTGTGGAATTTGAAGATGCGATACCTATGGCTGAATCCGCTGCGGGGGATGTGGAGATCTTTGCATCTGGGGAAGTGGGGCCCTTCGGCTTTGATGTGATCGGTTCCGAAGACCCTACGGCTCTCATCCGTTGGCTGCGTGATAACGAGTATCGCGTAGAAGAACCTATGGAACCACTCATCAACGTATATGTAGAGGAAGGTTTCAGTTTCCTGGCGATGCGCTTGTTGCCGGACGAAGACGTGGATTCGATTGCACCTATCGAAGTAACCTATCCTTCCGAAGCGCCTATGATTCCCTTGCGCCTGACCGCTGTGGCGGCTAACGATGATATGGCCGTGCTGACCTGGTTCTATGCCGACCGCCAGGCTGTGCCCGTCAATTTCGCGCATATGGAGATCGCCGACGAAGAACTGACCTTCTTCACTTTTGGCGGCAACAACTACCGTACCTTGATGGGGCAGCGCGCCGATGAGTTTGGGGGGCAGGCTTTCATCACGGAATACGCGGCTCCCACGCGCGAACTATTTGTCTCCGATCCATATCTGGCAGATCTGCACGAACGTTTCCCTTACGTTACGCGCCTCAACACCGTGATCTCGCCGGAAGAGATGACCGTCGATCCAGTGTTTGCTTATGACCCTAACGCCAAGGACGTTTCCAATATACATGACCTCAGTGGCATGACCGGTTTGTATGATTGCGAACGCGATGCTGCAAGCAATGATGGTGGGATAGTCCTGCCCTTCATTGGCCCCATCTTCTCTGGCGACAACAACAATGGCGAAGAAGGTCAGACCGGGGAGCCTGCGGCCAGTGGGCCGAGCCTGGGTACAGGTGAAGTACTGGTGCTGGGCGTCGTGGTAGGCGGCCTGCTTGTCGGCTTATTGGTCGCTGCTATTGGGGTGGGAGTGCTCTTAGGGCGACGGCAGAAGAGTTAGAAAATAGATTTGTAGTCTTTATGTGAGGGCGACCAGCCGGTCGCCCTTTTTGTTTTGTAAGAAAAACTCCCCGCCCCTCGTCTGGGTTGAGGACTTAAAACCACATTATTGTCAGGAGCTTCACCCATGGACTTACCTATGCATCCCGATCTCAAGGTCGGTAATAAATTCCCCAATTTCGAACTGCCCGATCACACCGGTGAAATGCGCAAACTGTCGCAGTTGATCCGTGGCTTTCCCACGGTGTTGGTCTTCAGCCGCGGTTACTTCTGCCCCAAAGACCGCCGCCAGTTGCAGAACTACGTTGATTATCTGCAGCCCGAGTTGCGCGTCAATTATTGCAATATGGTGACCGTATCGGTCGATGACCAGATGTTGACCACCGAAGTGCGTGACCAGTTGGATGCCAATTGGACTTTCCTGAGTGACGCGGACCGCGAACTATTGCACGAATTGCAAATGGTAGACGTCACTGACCCGGCCCACGGCGAGATCTACATCCCCTACACGTTCGTCCTCGACCGTGACCGCACCATTTACAAGATCTATAATGGCTGGTGGTACGCTGGCCGCCCCACCGTGGAAGAGCTGCGCATGGATTTTCGTGCTCTCCTGAGCAAGCGCCCCGATTGGGCCTATAAAGAACCTGAACGAGAAATCGCCTGAGAATACAGAGATCATTCGCAAGAATGGTCTTTTTCTTTCCACCTGATAGCCTTGTAAGCCCCCCAGCGTTGACGATTCAGAGGCCTTCATGGTATCATCCAGCGCGGCTTTTCGGCTGACGAAAAGCATTTTATTTAACAAGTAGTATTGAGGAGCACGCAATAAGCGCCGAAGAATATCGGATAAACCAAAGCATTAGAGCACGTGAGGTTCGTTTAATTGACGCCACCGGTGAAAACCGCGGCGTCGTTGAAATCAAAGAGGCTTTGCAGATCGCCCGAGAAGCCGAACTTGACCTTGTGGAAGTTGCTCCCAATGCGAAACCGCCAGTAGCGCGTGTCATCGATTATGGAAAATTCGTTTACGAAAAGACCAAAAAAGATCGAGAAGCGCGCCGGGCACAGAAAAAAATTGAGATCAAAGAGATCCGGCTGCGGCCCAAAACCTCAGAGCATCACCGTGGTTTCAAAGTAAAAAATGCTCGTCGCTGGCTCGGAGAAGGCAAAAAAGTTAAAGTGCGCGTCCGCTTTAGGGGACGCGAGCGAGATTATCCGGAGCTTGCTCTGGAAGATATGAAAGAGATCGCTGAGGAATTGCAGGACATTTCAGTGATTGAACATGCGCCCTCATTTGAAGGACGCACCCTGCTGATGGTGTTAGCTCCGCAAGAAGCTTAGCCCATCAATAAAATCTAAGCAGTCAACCAGAGATCCGCGGCAGCAGTTGCAGACCGCGGACTTTGTGTGAAATGTAGGAGTTAGCTGTGGCTGGTAAATCGAAAAAGAAACAAGCGACCAAAAAGGGCAAGTACAAGCTCAAGACGCATAAAGCGACCTCAAAGCGCTTTAAGTTGTCCGGGTCGGGTAAGTTGATGCGCACCAAAGGCGGCAAGAGCCACTTCCGTCGTCGTGCCTCGTCCCGCACCAAGCGCCAGTTTGATGAAATGCTGGTGGTGCAGGGCAAAGGCTTTAACAAGCGCATTCGCCGTTTAGCCCCGTACATGGGCAAATACAAGGCGAACCCCAACGCCCGTACCGCGAAATAGTCCTATCCGTTCTTAGTTGCTGCTGTTGGGTGCAAGCAACGGCCAGTTGAAACTTGAAGGCTGGCGGCGCCCAGGGGTGGCAGGAGGTTTAGTATGGCACGAGTAAAAACCGGCATCGTCCGTAGGCGACGCCACAAGAAGATCCTGAAATTGACCAAAGGCCAGTACGGCACGCGCTCCAAGCTTTTCCGCCGCGCCAACGAGGCCATGATGAAGAGCCTGTGGTACTCCTACCGCGACCGCCGCCAGCGCAGGCGCGACTTGCGCCGTTTGTGGATCGCTCGCATCAATGCCGCTGCCCGACTGAATGGCACAACCTACAGCCGATTGATCCATGCACTGAAGAAGGCCGACATCCAGCTCAACCGCAAGGTGCTGGCCGATATGGCCGTGCGTGACCCTGAGGCCTTTTCTGCAGTCGTTGGTCAGGCAACCAGCTAATTTCCAAACCAATGTAAACTGAACGGGACGGCATAGCCGTCCCGTTTTTTATAGGGAGCATCCATGAAAAAATTCGGGATCGCATTTGTTTTGCTGCTCGTTTCGATTGCTTGTGGAGCTACAGACACCGTGAAACCAGAAACACCATCCGTCAATCCAGAAACATCATCCATCAATCCAGCAGACCTTGTTCTTCATAATGGGGCCATCTACACGGTCAACGAAAGGCAACCCTGGGCTGAATCGGTGGCTATCAAAGATGGCGTCTTTGCTTTTGTTGGCTCAGACGAAGATATTGAGGCATACATTGGCACTTCAACGCGGGTGATCGACATGCAAGGGAAAACCGTTCTGCCCGGCCTGCATGATGTCCACCAACATCCACTTGAGGCGGGCTCACCAGTTGCCGGTACCTGCATATTGGACATGGATGCTGATCCAGAAGCAATGATTCCCATAATTCAAGATTGTGCTCCCAATCAGATCGGCACGGATTGGGTCATGGGGTGGGGGCATTCCATCTATTCCTTGCTGGAAAGCGACCGTTCACCCCGCGAAATATTAGATGAAGCTGTGCCTGACCGGCCAGCTATCATGCTCGAGCAAACCTCACATTCTGTCTGGATCAACAGCGCTGCATTACAGGCGGCAGGCATTGATGCCAGCACCCCCGACCCACCTGGCGGCGTCATTTTGCGTGATCCTGGAACCGGTGAGCCGAACGGTATTTTGCTGGACAACGCCGGAAATATGCTGATTGACCTTGCCTTGGCCCCCACCCCCGAACTGCTCGATTTGCATTACGAAGGTCTGTTGTATAGCCTTGATGAGCTTGCCAAAAACGGGATCACCTCGGTCGCTGATGCTCGCACTTACTGGGGGCGCGGCTATCACGAAGTTTGGCTACGTGCCGAGAGGGAAGATGCCCTCACAGTTCGGACGGTCTTGGGTTTGTGGGCTTACCCACACTTTGAAGATGCTGAACAGCTTGAGACTCTGAAAGCGCTTTATCGCAATGACCCTGAAAGCCTGCTGCGTATTTCCCAGATCAAACTCTATAGTGATGGTTTGCTCGGAAATACGACGGCGGCCGTCTTTGAGCCCTATCTTTTTGATTTGGAGTTCACGGCTGATAACCTGGGCTTGAACTACTTCGAGGAAAATCGTTTGACCGATTACATCATAGAGTTGGAGCAAGCGGGATTTGATTTTCACATCCACACGATTGGCGACCGTGGTGTGCATGAATCTTTAAATGCTATCGAAGCGGCTATGGCCGCCAACGGCAATAGCCTTGATCGTCGCCACCGGCTTACCCACCTGGAATTGATCGGTGAGGCTGACCGCTCGCGCTTCTTTGAACTGGGTGTGATCGCTGATTTTCAAGCTGGGACCTTCACCCTGCCTGAATTCTACGCTGAGAATGAAGAAGTGATCGGTGAGCGAGCATTCGATGTCGTGCCCATCCGCAGCATCTACGACACGGGTGCTGTTATCACCTTGAGTAGTGACTGGGACGTGAACTCATTGTCGCCTTTCGTTGGCATACAAAATGCCTTGTCACGTGGGGAGGGGAGTTTGCCTGGTTTGGAAGCCGCGATTGCGGCGTATACGATAAACGGTGCTTACGTGATGCGTCAGGAAGGATTAACTGGCTCAATAGAAGTAGGCAAGTATGCTGACCTGGTTGTGATCGACCAGGATATGTTTGAGATTCCCATCGACCGGATCGGTGAAACCATTGTGTTACTGACCCTGCTGGAAGGTGAGGCAGTGTTTCGACATGCCTCTATTAACGATTGGTTTACTGACTAAAACGCTCAAAAGGAGACAGAGACAAAGCACTTATTGTCTCTGTCTCCTTTGTTTAAGATTTAGTAGTTCTTATCCCCTAAACTTGAAACTCACCATTTTTATAGAACAACTCCCCATCAACTAAAATCTCGCTGTCCTCACGCATATCGCAGATGAAGTCCCAGTGGATGGCCGACTTGTTCTGGCTGTTGGTTTCGGGATAGCCCGCGCCCACCGCCATGTGCATGGTGCCGCCGATCTTTTCATCGTAGAGGATGCTTTTGGTGAACTGTTGGATGCCATAGTTAGTGCCGATGGCCCATTCTCCTAAAATGCGGGCCCCGTCGTCGCTGTCCAACTGGCTGATGAGATACTCTTCATTCTTTTCGGCTGTCGCTTTGACGACTTTGCCATCTTTAAACTCCAGGCGTACACCTTCCACCTCGCGCCCGCCGCGGATGGCTGGATAAGTGAAATCCACCCAACCATTGACCGAATCCTCGACCGGACTGGTGAAGATCTCACCGCTGGGCATATTTTTCTTGCCATCCGAGTTGATAAAAGGTCGGCCTTCGATGGATAGACTTAGCTCAGCATATTTGCCGCGGATCTCGATCTGTTTCTTGCCTGCTAGCCAATCGACCAGCTTCTGCTGCATGTCGTGCACTTTTCGCCATTCGGCGATGGGGTCATCTTTGTCCACAAAAGTAGCCCCGTACACGAAGTTCTCATACTCGTACAAACTCATATCCGCTTCCTGAGCGTAAGAAGCGCAGGGGTAGTTGGTGGTGACCCAGCGCAAACTGCCTTCGGCGGAACGGCGCATGTAGGTTTCCGTCAGCTCGCGGCGGGCTATCTGGGCGACTTGTTGCTTTTCGGGAGGGATATTGCTGAGGTTGCGGGAATTGCTAGGGGCATTGAGGGCGATCAGGGCATCCGCTTCGTCAAACAGTACTTTGTCAACGGGCGAAATCCATTCCAACTGTTCATTGCTGGCAACCCTGTAAATGGCCTCCAGGATGCCATCCGAAGACATGGTGAGTGTGGTCGTCCCCCCGGCTGCCCAGATGGCTTCGACCACTTCTTTGGCTAAAGGCTCTGCAATTGTGCTGCTACGGACCCAAACCCAATCACCGGGTTTCACACCTATAGAATAGTTGACCAGTAGCTCAGCAAATTTTTTGACACGCGATTCTGTCATGTATGTACTCCTGAAGAAGATGCCGCATTCTATCATCCTCTATAAGAGTACAATGGCCCTGTGAACAGCATTCTCCATGCGCATACATTCCCTTCCGGTCACACCCTGGAGCTGGTGCAGGGCGACATCACCACCGAGCAGGTTGATGCCATTGTCAACGCCGCCAATAGCCAGTTGGCGCATGGTGGTGGGGTGGCGGCTATCATCGCTAATAAAGGTGGCCCGGTCATCAATGAAGAGAGCCGTGCCTGGGTTCAACAACATGGCCCTGTCTCGCACACCCAACCGGCCTACACGTCGGCAGGGGACCTGCCCTGTAAATACGTCATCCATGCCGTGGGTCCGGTGTGGGGCGACGGCGACGAAGATGCCAAACTTTCTGCCGCTGTCAAAGGCTCTCTAAGTAAGGCTGATGAACTCGAGCTAAAATCTATTGCCTTCCCGGCCATTTCCACCGGCATCTTCGGTTTCCCCAAAGCTCGCGCCGCCAGGGTGATCTATCAAGCTATTGGAGATTACTTTGCTAAGAATGGTTCTTCTGGTGTCAAACAGGTACGTATCACACTTTTTGACCAGGAGACGACGGATGTGTTCACCGAAATCTGGCAGGAGAGTTTCTCGACTTCATCATGATCACTTCCACCAGCAATCCCAAGATACAAAGAATTAAGGCCTTGCAAAAGCGCGCCAGGGTGCGGCGCGAGGAACAGGCATTTGTGGTCGAAGGAGTGCGCCTGACCGAGGAGGCCCTGCAGGCCGGTTGCAAGCCGCAAATAGCATTTTTTACGGAAGACCTCAACCCGCGTGGGCAGGAACAGGTAAACCAATTGGAAAATCAGGGTACGCCTTTGGAACTGGTGGAACCGCACGTCATGCAAGCGGCCAGCGATACCCAAGCCCCGCAGGGCATCTTGTTAGTTTTGCCCTTGCAAGCCTTGCCTCTCCCGGAGAAAGTAACCTTTGCTCTCATCCTCGACCAGCTACGCGACCCCGGCAACCTGGGCACAATCCTGCGCACGGCCCTGGCTGCTGGTGTGGATGCTATATTTCTTTCCCCGGGCAGCGTGGACGCATTTTCACCCAAAGTGCTGCGAGCGGGTATGGGTGCTCATTTCCGTTTACCTGTTGTAAAGCAAAGCTGGGAGGAACTGGGCACAACTATCGAACAAACTGGATTGCAGGTATTGCTGGCGGCTGCGGGGGAAGGGGATAGCTACCTGGATGCTGATCTAAGTAAGCCTACCGCGTTATTGCTCGGTGGGGAGGCGAGGGGAGCTAGTGAAGAGGCTGCACAGCTTACTAGTGAGCGTATCCATATCCCCATGCCGGGAGAGGCCGAATCGCTAAATGCGGCAGTAGCGGCGTCTGTGCTGATGTTTGAGGTCGTGCGACAACGGGGATAAATGACAATCGGAATAATAAAGCCTCTCGTGTTGCGAGAGGCTTTTTGAAAACAAGATATTTCTTCTCTACGGCACAGTGTACTCAATGATCAGCTTGGGGTTGGTAAAGCGCACCATGTCATCGGTGGCATCGCTGTCTGTTTCACTGCTGAACTGTAAACGCAGCTGCAATTCTGAACTGCCCAGGATGCTTTGTAGGTGATTCTTGATGGCGTCATTCGTGCTGGCTGTCGACAAACTGCCACTGTCGCACCACACAGCTAAAGCGCCGCCGGGTGCGCCTCCGCTAACGTAATCACCGGCTGCCAACGGGAAGAAAGTGCCGGGGAAAGCATTGAGGCAGCCAATCGCCCCGAAGGGGTTGCTCAAGGTGTCATAGGAACTGAAATCAACAGTCACCTTGTCGATGGTGGCGTTGCTGGGAATGCCCGAAATGTCGAAAGACACAAAGGCTTGCTGGCCGTTGTCAGCCGCGTTATCGCCCGTGTAGGCGTTGCCCGTTACGGTGTTGTCGTCGTTGACTGAGCCTTTCGCGTTGGGGGATAGCGTGGTGCTGTTGCTGCCCCCGGCCCCGGAAGTGGCGGTAACGGTGGGTGTGCCTGTGCCCAGTGTGGCCGTGGGGCCACCCGTGCTGGTCACGTTGATCTCTACGTAGAATGGTCCTGGTAAGCCAAAGATCTGGCCGGTATCGTTCTTCAGGTACCAGTTGCCCAGATAATTACCAACTGTGCTGGGGGCTGTCATGTCGATGGAGATGTCCACGGTTTCGTTAGGTCCGACAGAGCTCGTAAGCGCAATGCTGCTGGCCGTCGTCATCTGATCCCCATCTGCAAATACGACCGTGTAACTCGTGTTCCATGTACAGGTGCCGTTGTTGCTCAAGCGCCAGGTCTTGGTGAAAGCTTCACCGGGATCGAAATCCGTACCGTCCGGTATGGTGACATCGGCTACAAATCCGGCCAGGTCACAGGTGCTGACTGTGCCTCCCGTGTTACCACCACCGCTGGTGATGGGTGTATTGCTGGGGGCAGGGGTGTTCGTGACGGCTGGTGTATCGGTAACTTCAGCCACAGGCGTTTCTGTAGGGACCGGCGTTTCGCTGGGCTGTACATCAGCAGCCTTAGTCAATTCGACGGCTACAGTACCTGCCGCATTGGTCATGACTGCCGCAGCCGGGTCGATGGTTGACGTACCACCATTGCAGGCTGCCAGTACGAGCACAACCATACTCAAAAGCACCAATATTGTTTTTCTGTTCGTTAACATAATATGCGCCTCCTTCAGGCTTTGGGCACAGAGTCGGGCGATTTTAGCGGCTATTTAGTTGGAAGGCAAGGGGCAAGATGTAAAGGCTGTGTTTAACGTACGCGGCGTTTCCACTCTTCTTTGAGTTGCAAACGTTGAGGAGACTGGCCTGATTCCAGTGCCAGGAAATCGGCCAGCAGGCGGTTGAACTTGTTGCTTTTATCGACCATGGGGAAATGGCCTGCTCCCTCCAATTGCAGAAAGTGCAGGTTGCCGGGTAGGGCGCCGTTAATGCCTACAGCGGGTACCTGCACCAGGCTGTCATTTTCCCCGTGTACCAGCAGGCCAGGGGTCTTTAGTTGTTTGGGGAGCTCATTCAATTCCAACTCCGCCATATTTTGTAGCGAAGTCTTGATGGCCTCCTGGTCAGCCTTGGCCGCTTCGTTGTGGTCAGCGTCCGACTGGGGCAATAGTAATCGTGCCAGTGCATCGGGTGTTTCCGCTTCCAGGCGTGCGTCGAGCGCAGCATTAGTAAATGGGTATCCGATCAGCATGAGGCGGTCTACGATCAGCGGGTGCTTCTGTGCATAAAGCATGGCGATGATGGCGCCCAGGCCATGCCCGATCAGCACGACCTTGGCGATGCCCATCTCGTTGAGGAACTCATCAACCAACTCCACCTGCTGTTCCAGCGAATATTTGCTACTGGCCTTGGCTGTGTCGCCAAAGCCCCACAGATCAATGGAATAGGCCCGGTAGCCGATAGAGACCGACTGCATGGTGGGAACCCAGTAGCGCCACGAACCCACCCAGCCATGTAAGAACAAGACCGGGCGGCCGCGTCCCAGAACTTCGTAATGGACGACCTGGCTATCCAGGATAATGGCGCTCATCGAAAGATCAAATACCTCTTATCTGCTAACTGCCGTGTGCCTCAATCAGTTTGGACACACGATCCGTGAGTTGGTCCGGGGCAAAGGGCTTGAGGATGTATTCCTCGGCTCCGGCTTCCAGTCCGGCCTGCACTTCCGATTCCTGGCCTTTGGCAGATAGGAAAACCACAGGCGTATCTTTCAGCTCCTCATGCTCTTTGATGCGTTTACAGGCTTCATAACCGGTCATGCGCGGCATGCGTACGTCCATCAGGATCAGGTCAGGCAGAACTTCCTGCGCTTTTTCGTAGGCCTCTTCGCCGTTGGTCGTGGCGATGACTTCGTGGCCTGCAAAGCGTAATGTGAACGTGATCAGATCCCGGATGTCGCGCTCATCTTCTGCTATCAATATTTTGGCCATGCTATTCTCCGTTTATTCTTCCTCGGTTTCGCTGTCGCGTTGTGAGCGATAGACGGGTATTGTGAAGGTAAATGTGCTGCCCTTGCCGGGCACCCCGCTGCTATCTACCCAGATCTCGCCATTGTGCATCAACACCAACTCACGCACAATGGGCAGCCCCAGGCCGGTACCGGCATTGGACATTACCAGCGGATTCTCGCCACGGAAGAAACGTTCAAAGATGCGTTCCTGTTCCTCAGGAAAGATGCCGATGCCATCGTCTTCCACTTCTACCTGTACTTTGACCCCAGCTGGTTTGAGGCGCACTTTTACGCGCCCGCCATCGGGGGTGTACTTGTAGGCGTTATCCAATAAATTGACCATGATCTGGCTGGCGCGTTCCAGGTCGCCGTAGGCCAGGGGCAGATTGTCGTCCGCCTCGATCCCAATTTCTATCTTCTTGCCATCGTATTGCTGCTGCAGCATTTGCTCGATGGACAGTTGGGCCACCTCGTTCATGTCCAGTGGCTGTTTGGAAAGTGCGATCTTGCCGGCTTCAATGCGCGACACGTCCAGTAGGTCATTGACCAGGATGCTGAGGCGGTCGGTGTTATGTTTGATGGTCTGCATGAATTCCATCTGCTTGTCATTTAAATCACCGGCCCCGCCCATCAATAGGAATTCGATGTAGCCCTTGATAGGCGTCATGGGCGTGCGCAACTCGTGGCTGACGGTGGCGACGAATTCGGATTTCAGGCGATCCACTTCTACCTGGTGGGTCACGTCCCGGAAAATCGACACAGTTCCCAGAAATTCATCACGGGCACTGACCTGGGCTAGCCGCACCGAAACAACGCGCCCATCATCCAGGGTGACCTGTTCCGAATAGATCTCATCCTCTTCCTGTTCACCGGGCGTTTCTGACCAGTTTTTGATGGTCTCCATCCAATGCTGGGCTGCCCCACCAAATAAGCCCAGGAAATCGTCCAACGATTTGCCAACCACCTCACCGCTGTCCAGCGCCAGGATCTCTTCGGCGGCTTCATTGAACAGCGAGATTGTGCCATTTCTATCCGTTACAAGTACGCCATCAGCTACACCGGCCAGCATGGCGATGGAACGGCTGGCTTCCACCTGCTGGTTGCGCAGCATGCTGCCCAGGTCTTCAGCTTGGTCGCGAATCAGGCGGAACAGTTCGGCATTGTTGATGGCCACGGCAAATTGGTTCGCAGCCGCCTGAATCAGGTCGATTTGGTCTTCATCAAAATGGTTGACCTCGCGATGGAAGAGCAGCAAGGCGCCCAGAGCTTCTTCGCCCACGATGAGGGGCACGGCCATAGCGCTGCGATGGTTGTCTTTATCCTCTTCAAGTTGCTTCCAGCGCTCATCCTCCAGCAGGTCTTTGATCACCACAGACTGGCGTTCCTGGATGACCCAGCCAGCCAGGCCCTCGCCCGGTTTGAGTTGAGCTTCACGGCCACCGGTGGGTGGGGAAGGGGTGTAGCCAATGCCGGCGCGGTACTGCCACTGTTGCTCGTCTTCGCTGTACAGCACGATGGTGCTTTGTTCCGCCCCGGTTTGCTCATTGAGCAGTTCCAGCGAGCGGTTGATGACGTGCTCAAGATCAAGGCTGGCGGATAGCTCGGTACTGATGCGTAGCAGGGTGCGGGTGCGTTGGCCTTCGCGGGCCAGCGCCTGGGTGCGGCGATCCACACGCGCTTCCAGTTCACTGGTGAAGCTGGCATTTTCCAACGAGAGTGCGGTTTGCTGCGTCAGTGAGCGCACCAGGGCTTCATCTTCTTCGCTGAAAGCTGCCGGGGTGTTGAAGTTGTCCATGGTCAACACACCCAGGGTCGTGTCACCGGCTTGTAGCGGGATTAACATAGAAGAAACTGGCACACGCCCGCCGCTGCCCTCACGATAAAGCAGCAGGCGGTCTGAGGAAATGTTGTAGTGTTCTACGAAGTCCAATTCATCGATGCGAATGGATTCGCCATTCTGGAAAGTTTGGCCTGGTAGGGCTTCATCGCTGCCGTAACTTACCTGCAAGAGCTTGTCATTATCTGTATAGCCCGCCGCGGCTTGCGGGATCAGGCGTGCCTCTTGGCTGTCCCATAGGAACACGAGGGCTGCATGGGCCGTTGGCAGCACCCGCAAGGCGCTTTCAACCAGCGTGCGCAGGATGTCCTGCGGACCTTGCTTGCCAAGCTGGCGGCTGAAGTCTAGCAACAAATTGACCTCACGCAAACGACGGCGCGTTTCGCCGAGTAGTTGCAGGTTCTGCAAAGCAAAGGCCACCTGGTTGCCGATCAGGTCATAGATCTTTTGGTCCTCTTCTTCAAATGTGGGCAAAGGCTCGCGGCTGACAGCTAAAACTGCCGCTTCCACGTGGCTATTGGCCGCAATCGGCAGGCAGATGAAAGCATTGGCCTTGAGGTTCTTTAACAAGCTGTTGTCCTGCCAGTCCTGATCTTCTTCGATGTCATTGACCAGCAAGGTTTTGCCGCTTTGTAGCGTGAAGTGCAGAGGATTGCGCTGGCCTAACCAGGCCTGCGGGTTGCCGGCTTCACTGGAGATGCCCAGGCTATGTACCAGACGCGGGCCGCCGACCGCAGCTTCGGCAATCAACACGGTTTGGAGATCTAGCTTATTTTGTAACTGGTAGCTGAGTGCCGAGAATACAGCCGAACGGTCAGGTTGTTGGTTGACAATTTCTGCAATGTCCAGACCCACACGGATGCGTTGGGCGCGGGCCTGCATGTCTTCGGTACTGGCTTTGTCTTCACTGAGCGACTTTTGGGTAGTGGCGCTGGGGCGCGACATGGCCACCGGAATGGCCGCCGATTGCTGCATGATGCGGTCCATAGCGCGGGCGATCTGCTGCACAGCGCTGGCCATAGAGTCGATGTCTCCACCGGTGAAGAAATCTGTCTGGTAGCTGCCCAGGATGATCTCCCCAAAAGCCTGCCCGTCATTTACCAATGGCATGAAGATGGCGGAACTTAGCGCGCCAAAGTTGCCCATATAGGGCGCGTAGACCTCGAACGCTTCCTGGTCGAGATTCAGGTCAGCACTTAGTAATGATTCGCCGCGGCTGGTGGCCGTGTTCTCAAAGTCCGGCTTGGTGGTTTTCAGGCCTTTGCCTGGCTGGGTATCGTAGCCGGAAACGCTGATCAGTGAGCTTCTGTGCAATTGCAGGTACTCGGCCTTTTCATCCAATAACAATATGGCCGCCTCATCGGCTTGCAGGAAACGCACGATCTCCAGCAACGAATATTTGAGCACCTCATCCAGGGTTGCACCAGAACTGGTCAGGCTGGCGATGCGACGCAGCGATTCGGAGCGCTGGGCCCGCCGGTTCGACTCGTGGATCAGGTTGGCATTCTCAATCACTGGCGCGGCCTGTTCGGCGATACGCTCCAACACGCGCAGATCGTGCGCTTCAAAGCTGCCGCCGTTACGTTTGTTGGCGGCCTGTAGATAGCCCAACATGTTATCGCCCGAGATCAGCGGCACTAAAACGGTTTCTTTTAGTCCAGCTGCCTGGGTTAGATGGCTCAATCCTAATTGTTCAAAGGTGGCATGGCTACGGGCGTCATCTACGTGGATCAACTGGCGTCGATCCCAGATATGTTGCGCCGGACTGCCCGGCGTGATCTCCGTGCGGTACAGCTCTACGAATTGTTGGGGCATGCCCTGGAAGGGAACCTGGCCCTCCAAACGCTTCTGGGTGTTGTCGTACACCAGGAAGCCCAATATTTCCGCATCTACCGCTTCCCCCACATTTTCGATGAGTTGTTGGTAAAAAGCTGCTGGCTCATCCAGCAAACCACCCAACTGGCCCATGTTTTCAAGGCCGGTCAGTGTTTCACTTTGGCGCTGCTGCACACGATTGTAAAGTGCCACGCCCGCCTGGCTGCTCAATATGCGTAATGCCGCCAGGTCGTTTTGAGAAAATGTCTTATCTTCATGCGTGGCAAGCTCCAGCGTGCCTACCAATTTGTCACCGGCCAAAAGCGGGATGCCCAAATAGGAGTGGAAGGGCACTGTATCTGTTTCGCTGTTACTGTTCTGATTGACCAATTCGGCCACGTCAGCCACTAATAAGGGCTGGCGTTCTGTGATCAGATAATTTGAATACCCCAGTGTATCGGCATAGGTTTGAAAAGCCACTTTGAGGCTGTGCTGCCCTTCGTCCAGCCCTCCCAGGCGGTAGGGCGTGAGTCTTTCGCGTTGCTCATCCCACAAGGCTACTTCCAGGAAGTCGGCTGGCACCAGGCGGGCTACGTTTTCGAGAATGGTACGAATGGTATTGTCCAGGTTGGGACTGGCGCTGATGGTTTGCCCGAGATCGGCAAACACAGACAGGGCCAGGCTTGTGCCGCCATTTTGCCCTTCTGCGGTGAGTTGCGGGCGGCGCAGGCTGACCAACACATTGCTTGTGCTGCCATTGGGCACAATATAGGATATGCCTTCGACGAGGTTATTTTCCAAGGTGAAGTTCGTTTGCCCGGCGGTGGCACATAAGCTGAGGAAACTGTCACTCGGGGCTGTACGTTGGGCCAATCGCTCCAGGTTAAGGGCATCTTCTGCCTGTAGCCCGAACCAGCGGCGTGCCTTGTCATTGGCGTATAACAAACGTCCGCCACTTTGCACGAGTAATACGGCATCATCGTTGGCGGGCAGGTCAAGCGCAATGGGGGGTTCAGTAATCTGCTGTTGGGATGCGCGGGTATCAGGGCGCAGGCGCGCCAACAGGAACAACGCCACGAAGAGCGCTACTCCTGCGATTGCCAGCACAAGACCCAACTGCATTGCGTTCATAGACGATTAAACGTTGACGGTATCCTGACGGCGGGCTTCGGCAGCCAGTTCGGTGATCTCGCGGATATCTGCGAATTCGTGCTTGGAACGTGAGACAATGCCGATGGATAGATTCATCAGTGGAGCCTGGTCCTTGGCCCCGCTTTCATTGGTCGTAGCAATAAAGCCTTGTTCTCGGTCGGTGAAAGAGTAATGGGACAGGGCCTGTTCGTTGAAGCGCTGTTTGAACGCCGCCGCGATCTCATCTGAATTGGCTTCATTGCTGATTACGATAAAGCTCTCCCCGCCGGGGTGCCCGATAAAATCATTGTCCGAGCCGTGCTCATCCACCACTTCACCTAGGAGCATGGCCGAAAAACGCAGGAGGTCATCGCCTGCCACAAAGCCATACACGTCCTTGAAGGGGTCGAAGTGGTTGATGCGGATATCTAGATAGGACCAATCATCGCTGCGGATGATCTCGCGCAGTTGATCTTCGATCAGGCGGCCAGAAGGCAAACCGGAACGTGGGTCGGTGAGGGCTTCGCGTTCGGCGCGGCTGATGGCGTTCTGCACGCGTAGTTTGAGCTCCTCAATATCAAAGGGCTTGGTGATGTAATCGTCTGCCCCCAATTCCAGACCCTGGATCTTGTCACTGCGTTCATCTTTTTGGGTGAGGAAGATGACCGGTATGTGGCTGGTGCGCGTGTTGGTGCGCAAGCGGCGACATACTTCATAGCCGTCAATGTCGGGCAGCATGATGTCCAGCACGATCAGCCGCGGCAGGCTTTGCCGGGTTTTTTCAAGAGCCTCCTCGCCGCGCCCGGCGACATCCACGTCGTAGTCCTGGCTCTTGAAATAAATACTCAGCATATTGGAGATGTCGTGATCGTCCTCCACGACCAGAATTCTCGCTTTGCTCATATGTGCCTCCAGTTAGACCAATACCGGGCGCTGCCCGTGGCGGGCGCGCTGGCGTACTTTTTCGATATGTTCTGCGCTCACGGCTTTTTCAAAGGAACGGAAACCGCTCAGGCGAAAACCGTGTTTGTGTGCAATCGTTGCGATCTCTTCTACTCTTTCTTTCTTGATCTCTTTACCCAGGGTGTAATCCTCAAAGCGGCCTTCTAGCGTCAAGGCGATGGTTTCGGCCATGCAGGCGTAGGCTTTGCTGCGGGGGAAGCCAAAATCAAAATTGAATTCCACCGGGCCGGGCACTTCCACCATGCCACCTTCAATCACCAAAACATCATCGCGCTGCATGGCTACTTTTGTAGAAACATCACGCGGGCGGGCCACGTCACATACCACACTGCCGGGTTGTAAATGTTCAGGTTCAATGATCGCACCCAGGGAACTCGTTACTGTGAGTATCAGGGGAGTGTCACCCAGGCCATCCAGGTTCGTGCTGATCTTCACACGTGCCTGTGGATTCTGGGCTTGAATGTGCTCGCGCAGTTCTTCCAATGCGGCCTGCCGCCGACCGATCAAGTGCAATTCGGCTACTTTCCCGGCCAGCAGTTCGGCACACACGCGGCCAATAGTGCCTGTGGCGCCTACTACTGCTGCGTTGGTATCCGCAATGGGTCGTTCCATCACTCGTGCAGCAGCTTCTAAAGCTTCAACAGCCACCGCGATGGTGTAGGCGTCACCCGTAGTGACGGGCACGTCCAGTCCATTAGCAATGCTGATGCCCGCATCACCAATCACCGAAGTGAAGGCGCCCAAGCCCAGCATATTTGCGCCCAGCCTCTCAGCCATGCGACCAGTTTGTATAATCTTACGGTATACAGTTGCTTCTGGCAACTGCAGCATACGACGGGGAGTGTAAGGCGCGGCGATCAACCAGCCTGTGATCTGCTTTCCTGTGGCGGCTGAGATAATTCCTTGCACTTCTGATAAGAAAATCGGTGGGAAAAAAGTTGAGAAGAAGTCGATCTGGCGCTCGCTCAGCATTTTGCCGAGGAGCGGGAATTTGCGGCTGACGTCTCGTTTGGGGTCGATGGGATGGATGATAAAGGCAAAGCTGTCCATCGTCACCAGGTTTCGCGATCAGTTTCACCGGGCCGCGGATACTGTCTTGGGTGCAGTTCTGCGCCGCGCAAATGGTGATGGTCGCTGTCTTCGTAATTGACATCTTTGGTGATCACCCGCCGTGTGTTGGAAGCCACAATGACCACATCCGATTCGATGGTGCGTGCCGGGGACACGATGATGCCTGAACCCAGGCGGCAGTTGTGCCCCACACAACCACCCAGAACCGGTCGCTTGGAGTCGACCAATTGATTGTTCCCGTCACGTGCCCTTATTTCGAGGGGCAGCAGGTTGTAATCGGTGAACGTGGAACCGGCCCCCACGAAAGTATTGCGCCCGATCACGCACATTTGCAGGCAGGTATTTTGGGCCACCATGCTGTTGTCCATAATCGTTGTCATGAACAGCGCAGCACGGAAAGGCAGGAAAGCGCCATCGCCCACGACGGACAATAGCAGTTGGCAACCCTGGGATATATTGACGTTATTACCGATCACACAGTTGTCGATCACTGCCCCCGCCCCGATGGTGACATTGTCCCCGATAGTGGTGGGGCCGTGGATCACGGCGCTGGGGTCGATCGTGCAGTTCTCGCCGATCTGCACTAGCCCGCTGCTTTCCAATACCTGTTTGCCTTCATATATTGCTTTGCTCAGGATACCTAATTTGAAGAACACTTCCTTGTTGAGGCGTTGCTCAAAGCGCACGCCCTGCGCGAACAGGCTAAAGACCACTTCGGCGATGAAGATGTGTACCCAGGCATCAATGGCGATCAAGGCCCGTATGGGCACTTGGAAGGTGAGGTCACCCTGTTCTATGGCCATATAAGTAGGCACATGATAGTAGCCTACTTCACTGGCCTGTAATTCGATGATCAGCGGTTCTGCATCTGGGACGGGCCCGTTCGGGAAGTACCACAGGTCGGCCATATATAAGCCGCCTGCCGGGGAATAGGATGTGGAAAGCGGCAGGGCATGTTCGCGGAAAGCAGGGTCGGTTGGTGAGAAGGCCGCGCGTGCCGGTTGGTTGCGGCGTTTGGCTTCTTCGATGAAGGTGCGTATGTAATGCTCATCAAAAAAGAGATTGTCACGGTAGACCAGACAGGCTTCGTTGCTGGGGGGTATCTCGCTGAGGTCTGACACCTCTAGCACGCGGTCAATATAGGGAGCCAATATGTCACGCTGGTGCAGCCAGAGCGGTTTGTTCTGGATGCGCAGGTCGCGGGCGCGTTCATTGAAGGGGTGGATATAACGCCGGTCTTGGAGAATGATCTTTAACATATCAGTTTTTACGCAGCCGGTTTGAGGGGGATGTGTATCTGGCAAACATCCTCATCCATTGTGAATGTCTTGGCAGCTTGCAGATGAAAGTTCTTGCCGCCGCTGACCCAATACAAAGCGGCCCTCAACAGGCCCGTGAAAAAATGTGCCAGGCTATCGGCTTCTTTGTCTTCAAGAGAGCAGTCCGTAACACTCAACTGCACGTACTCTTCATTTTGCAAGAAACTTGCTTTTGATAAGCCCAGTTCATTGAGCAGGGCTGTTATCGCTGCAACTGCCTCAGGCAGTTTGCGGCGCAAGGGCAAGAGTTGAAAGCTGCTGTTTGTGAGACCCAGGTCCGGACCAAACGCGCGTAAGGCTGGTGAAAAACTGGCTTCGCCGGTGCGCTGTGTAATACCCTGAGCACTGCGTTGTGGATAGCTTTGTTTCATTACTAGAAGTATACGTTTCAAGCTGTTAAATGAGAATTGTAAATCCGAGTCGAAGTCGGGGAGGCTGTCTTCCAGTTCAGGAAGGCCAGCTTCCTTTATTAGTGCATTGGCTTGTGGCTGTCCCACGACCTCTGCCAGCGCGCCTGCAAAAATTTGCCCGAACCGCGTCTCAAATCTCTCGCTGCTGGCCTCAATTGGCACGGACGGATTCATCCTGGTCAAGGAATTCTTTGAGATCGCGCATGAAATCTTCGGGCTTATCTAGCATAGGAAAATGCCCGGCATCTGTATAACGCTGTATGCATGCTTGCGGTGCGCCTTCTTCTAGCGGCTGCCACTGTTTGGGATTCACGATAATATCTTTGTCGCCATACATGCCTAGCGAAGGTACCCTTATCTGACCGAGCACGGGGCGCAGGTCTGTATTACGTAAGGAAGCGATGCTGATGAGGAAGGACTCCAGACTGGTTTTGGAAAGGTCGGCAGAGATCATCTCTGCCCAGCGCTCGTCACGCGTGATTACCGGGGACGCCGCCCGAATGCCTAGCTTGAGTGCCCAAAGGGTGTTGTGTGCCAGGGCTGCCAGTGGACGCACCCCGGCCAGTTTGAGCATAAAGGCCAGCGATTCACCGTTGATAGGGGAACCGATCACGGCCACTTTGCTGACGCGTTCCGGGTAATGTACAGCCAGTGAAAGGGCCACCGTGCCCCCCATGCTGTGGCCTACGATAGGCGCCTGCGCGATGCCCAGGGTCTCCATGAATTCGTTGACCAAGGATACGAAATCACCCACAGCATATGAATTGCGCACGTTCCCATTGCCGTTATGGATGCCCGACTCGCCAAAGCCCCAGAAGTCCAGGGCATAGGTGCGGTAATGTTTACTCAGGTGGGACATGGTTTCCTGCCACAAGCCCCAGGAACCTAACCAACCGTGCAGCAGGATCACCGGCTTGCCGCGCCCATAGACTTCGTAATGCACCAGGCCTTGGTCGGTGGTGAGTGTGGACATAGCTAAGATGGGGAAGCGCGGTTTTCGCTCAGCCGGTGTCGAGTTCTTGCAGCACTGCCGTCAGCAATGCCAGCAAGTTGTTCTTCACCGACTCTTTGTCGATCGATACACAGGGCAACAGCTCAACGTCGGGGGAGAGGCGCAAGGCAATGCGCATGTCTTCAACTTCCCAGGCATCGGGCAGGTCTTGTTTGTTGGCAGCAACAACGTAAGGGGTCGGGGCGTAGGCGCGGAAGGTCTCGAGGATGGTGCGTGCTTCGCGGAAGGTCTCAGGGCGGGTGCTGTCTACCATCACGATGAAGCCCAGCATGCCTTCTGAAAGGATCTCCCACATGAAATCAAAGCGCTTTTGGCCGGGAGTGCCGAACATGTATAGTGTAAGGTCATCATCAACGGTGATGCGCCCAAAGTCCATGGCGACCGTGGTCTGTTCTTTGACCTTCTCGGCTTCGCTGCTGATGCTGCGCTCTGTCGAGACCACGTCAATTTCGCTGACGGTCTGGATGAATTCCGTTTTGCCAGCGTTGAAGGGGCCTGTAACCACCATTTTGACTGTTTGCATACGCGCTTACCCTGATAAAGTAATTGATAAAAACCTAAAGGGAACGAATGCGTCCCACAATACGGTTGACGAAATTCTTCTTTTCTTCCTGGGTTTCACCCGGAATGGATTCTTTGACGCCGGGCAGTGTTTCTTTGATGCCGCCGGGACGTACCAGTTCGACCAGACCCGCCTGCAACAAACCATACACAATACGGCGGATCTCCATTTCGTTCATCTTTGTGGCTTTGGAGATCTGGTTGATGCTGTTCTTGGGATTGATGTAAGAGACGACTTTCCATTCCTGTACACTGAGGTTCACGTTGCGCATGTTGACGCCGGGCCGTTCGGTGAACTGCAAGGCCATTTCCAGGTTGGGAATCTCGTCGCTTAACTGCTCCCACTCGTTGATGCGGCGGGAGCCTTCGATGATGATGTTTTCCAGTTCCAGGCGTACAGGAATCTTGTCGGGCGGCACCATCTCATCGGCTTCAAAATGGAAGAAGCCCTCGGCCCAGGTAAACAGTTTATGGATGATGTCAGCAAAATGGCTTTGCAGGCTGGCGATGATATCTTCTTGCGTCACGTAGCCGGCATTGATTAGCAGCAGACCTAACTCTTTATCGCCCATGTTCCCGGCGCGTTTTTGCAGTGTGCCGTATTGGGCATCACTGATCACGTGGGCATTGTGCAGTATGGCGCTGAGGCTGTTGTCATCTGTCCCCATGCGAGCGTAGGCCAGCTTGCCTTCGCGGAAAGCCACCTGAGCGCTTTCGTTCGGCCCTTCAATAATAAGAGAGCCGCTTTTTTGCGCCAGGTTGATCAGGTTGAGCAGTTGCGTAATTGTAAAATCGCGTAAATTGCCCTTAAGAGCCATGCATTGGCCTACGAATGAGATAAGAGTGCTTAAATAGATAAAAAGCATCGCGATTATACATGCTGGCAGATAGGCCGTCAAACCGCATGCATTACAGTTATGTAATGCGGCGAGTGTATTCTGTCTGTGCGCCTTGACACAGGTATAGCCTGTGAATATAATCCACCCGCTTATCCTTCCTCAGTAGCTCAATGGCAGAGCGACCGGCTGTTAACCGGTAGGTTCCTGGTTCGAGTCCAGGCTGAGGAGCTTTTTTGATTAAAAATAATGCCATTTTGTGGAAATGCGGGTGTTTTTTTATATCTCAAATTGAACACTAGCCATCAAAAAATATCAACGAGGGATAGATAATGAACGATGTTTGGGTGTTTACATTAATTAGCATAATTGCCGATGTCATGACAATCTTGGGTATTGGTGGATTTCTATCTTGGGGAATTTTTAGACGCGCTAATCGTGACTTACCAAATAGAGCATACGAAATCTTCACTTATACCTTTAGACTAGGTGTAGTAATATTTTTTACAATATTTGTATTGGCAATTCTTCTGTTTCTCCAAACTAATTTTTCATATATTGCCGAGCACTATATATGGATCGAAGGATTTGGTTGGGAATATGTCCCCTTAGGCCTGAAGATTTTTGAAGTGGGTGCTGTTCTTTTATTAACCCCATGGTACATCGCTTCAACTATTTCATTACTCATAGGGTCTTGGAATCCACTTAATCGTCTGACAAACTCCATATTTCCAAATAGAGATAATCAAGAAGATGAATAAAACTGTGGCTTTTTGGTCATCCCTGTCACTAGAATAGAAAACTACGTCTTGCCGCGTTGCTTCAACAAGTCCTCCAATAATGCTAATAATTTCGCCTCTGTATCGCTTGCATTGACTCCATTTTGTGCGAGGTTCTGAATACTTTGCTTTAGCTCACTAGCTTTTAGATTGCTGTATACCCTATCTGTGATTTGCACATTGGAATGCATGACATTCTCACTGATTGCTTTGAACTCAAGCATATCTTTTGCCCTGGTCATGCCCCAATGAATGTGACCATGCCGGAAAGCATGAGGGTTTTTATACGGCAACCCCACTTTTGATATCCACGTTTTGAAATTGCGCCTAGCTAAGTTGTGTCGATGCTTGCCAACACCTTGAGGGATAAGATCAATTTGCCCTGTTGTCGACAAGAGTTGAGCAAACCAAAAAGCGTCATCAGGTAAGGCTGCTCTAACCTCATCATCCCAAGCTTGAACCACTTCCAATAGTTCCGGAATTGGTAGCAACACCGTTTCAGCACGTTTATTATTCTTTGTCCTAACCCCCCACTCTGGAAACTGCTTGACCATACCATTCTTTATATCAACTGCTTTGAGGGGCAAGGTCACAAATGCACCAATGCGAATGCCGGAGAGATACCAAAAGACAGCCGCAGCCTGGATACGTCTATCCTGTACCGTCTCTGTAGGAGCATGAGTAATCGCCAAAATCTCATCGAAGGAAACTACACTAACCTTTTTGTCTGTCTCACTAAGACGCTTTGCTCTCAGCGTCTTACTCCACGCTGGCCTGATCAAACTGTGTCCAGGCACGTTGTCATAAAGCCAATGAAAGAAGCGCCGTGCAGTTGCCAAATTCTTTTTTATCGAAACCGCTGATAGTTGCTCCTCTGTGCCATCCAGACGAGCGGAGAGCAAATACTCTGGGAAGGTTGGCCGGATAGCTGGCACTTTGCTAAAGGGAGTCTCTTGTGCCCACTCAAGCAAATAACGGATGTAGGTCTTTTCCAAGCGAATAGACCCATCCGAAATCTGGTCTACCTTGAGACGGTACTCCAGAAACGCTTTTGTGTGCAGCCAGTTGCCCCTATTTATCACGCTTTGGTTTCCTCTTTTTCTGGTCGATTATCTTTGCCAAACGCCTGCCACAATTCGGACAATCACAAAGGACGTACACCAAACCGTCTCCAGTTTTCTTGCGTTCAGGATTTCGCATTTCTACAGACATCTTACAGGTGAGACAAAAAGCCTCATTGCTTGCCAGTTTTCGCTTTTTATAAACATCCTCAAACCACTCTCGGAATAACTGACCGTTTATCCAGATATGATTGCGCTCATCCCGCTCATGTGGACAACCAAGCGGCACATAAACTCGATATACCTGATCAATGCTGAAACCCACTTCCTCGGCCAATTCACTGGGCTTGTACATCATGTTCAACAAGCTCTTGAGCCGGTTACGCTGACGGCCATCCAAACGGCCCTTGAGGATAATTTCAGGCTGGCTCATTCGCCCCACTCCAAACGATAGCGAATGCTTTCGGCAGCTTCATGTAACGCCGAGTAATCATCAAGATGACGAGAAGTAGTGATCAATTCATCCCCCCACTGATAGCGGCCAAAGTATTCAAGCGTGTGATTGTCTTTCCAGATAGAAACCATCACACTCTCAACATATTCCTGATAGACATACTCAAGTTGGTCAAGCACTTCCAGATACATCAGTCCCCCTTGTAGTATGGCTCACTCATTAGGATAAAAGGGCTAAAAAATGGAACCATGATTCGATGACCGGGGATACTTCTGGGATGCTCAATTTCCCATCCTCCCTCTTTTCTTCTTTGCGGTACACGGCCCAGATACAAGTCGCCCTTTTCTAGTATCTGGTCACTCAACCATTTAGGATAGGCTGATAATCTGAATATCCAATGGTCTTTTTCTGAGAGCAAATCCTTGCGTATCCACACCGCATGCATTCTCAATCCCTTCGGGAATTTCCCCACCTTTTGATAATGCTTGGATGTATAGGTGGCGATATAAAACACCGAACGACCCCGCTCAACCCTGCTCATGCCATGCGGCCATTGGCCGGATTCATCCGGTCGGGATATTCGTGTGCCTGGTTCCACGATGCAGTACAGGTGATAGTGAACTGCCCCTCGTTTCTGTAATTCAGCCACCCACGCATAAGCTAGGAGACTGCTCCCTATTTCCTTCCGTACATGCCTCATATAGTCCCTAACGTGATTTTTCTGCCATTCCTTGCCAGGAGCATAAGTAAGGGTAATCATCTTCATATCGAATTCCCTGACATCCCCCAATTTCTCTAATGCCTGAGAGAAGGCATACACGCGCTTGGCTAACCTGGATAGCCTCGGATTACGATTACCTGTATCAATGGTTTCATCTGTTCTTTTATCCCTGATGATCATTTATATTTCCCTTTTCTTTTTCTTTATCCATTTTCTTTTTTATTTTTTTCTTCTTCCCTTTTTCTTTTCTCTTTTTCCTTTTTTCTATAACTTTGTCTTAAAATGACAAGCCCCACACTCACTCTTACTCACTTGTCCTAACTGGCTAAATAAAAAAAATGCTCTACCCACCCATGCAGGCAGATAGAGCGTGCTGTATTCAGTTGTTCGCCGCAGCCGGTTCCCCCGCCGTGCTCGCAAAGCTGCGCTTTCGTCGGGGGCTTCCGGCTGTGCGGCTCACTGCCCCTCCCAACCTCCAGCAGACCAGCATACGGCCAAGCAGCGGCTGTCAAGGGGCAAGATGCATTTGCCTTGCAAACCCCTATGACAGCCGCTTTGCTTTGGCCGCATAAATCTGCTTGTGGAGGATGGGAGAAAAGTGTTTGGTTACGCATGTGCCCCATTTTGACGAACACGTTCCGCAAAACTAGGAACGTATCCATCTTGTTCTCTTTTACTGAACTTGAATAAATAATGGCTGACGAAGTGATCTTCCATATCGTCAACAAGCATGAGAAGTATCTTGTCCCCTTCTTCCCCATATTTTTCTAGTACGCTTTTCTCAACCCCGATATGAAAGCCAGGAGGGTTGTCATCTTCCCCCTGTGCGAAGGCTTGAATGTGGATATTTATCATCCCATCAAACTCATTTCTGGTTGTCCTGACCGTGACAGGCACACCTTCAAAATCCCAATGAGCCTCACGACCATGCTTATTGACAATTTCGACCATATGAAACTCTCCTATAAGTGACGTGCTTTTTCGAGCAGGGACACCAATCTTTGCGCATTGCTCAAAGCTTTTTCCTGATTACCCGCTGGGTCACAGTCCAGCATCTTGTGACCCTTGCCTTGAGCATAGATCGAGTATTGGTAGTGCCCCCTCTCAGGCTCAAAGTTTGGCCTCAATAGATAGCGACCGTGTAAAGCTATTGGTTTAGCTTGCTGCATGTAACCTCCTTAGAGAATCAAAAACGCCCTGGTAGGTGAATCCCAGAGCGTAAAACTGGCTATAATTAGCCTAGCGGAATACCAGCTAGCTCTGGTGTTCTTGTTAGGGATTGCCGAGTGTTGACGCACTTTGCAATCCCGTTTTTATTCAATTATCTGTGCTATATCCCTCCTTTCATTACCTATAAAACGATGGGCAATGATATTAGCACATCCGTTCTTCTAATTCAAGCACTTGTCAAGGTCTTGACAAGACTGAGTACAATTGTCTATTTTGCTATTATTGCGTGTATGCGAATTATATTCGCTTATGATATTTTGTCAACCCCAATACATTTCATGTCTCACAAATGATACAATTTGACCGCAATGAATAACAAAGAAAAAGTGTCAAAATGGCTAAACACCAAATACCGTGATTGGATAAATGAAACAGAAGAAATCAAATCACGTAAAGAACTAGCCAAGTATCTAAACGTTGATTACACCCTACTCACCCGCTGGTTGACAGGTTCTGTTTTGCCTGGAAATGACAACGTAATCAAACTTGCCAACAAGTTCGGCCCAGAGATTTACGATCTTTTAGGGTGGGAGAAACCCATTGCGCACAATGGATGATATAACAGACCTTTATATAATCCAAATATAAAGCGAAGTAAGTGTGGATTACCAAATAAGAGATAAGCTCCTTGCCACATTATTGGCACTATTAATTGTCTCAGGGTGTAACGATTCTGTAGCTACGTCGGAAATCCCAACCGCAGAGCAAGCAAAACTTACGCCAACCCTTCTTGGTGTTGAGTCGGATGTTCAGACATTATCCTCAACCATGATTCCATTACCGGTTTTGGAAGGGATCAATTTGTCTGCCATTGAAGAACCCCTCAGTGGGAACTTGTGGCTAGAACAGGGGGGAGACGATCACAGATTCCTTGTCGTGAACCTTTCCACAGGTGAATACATATCGATCCCCTATCCAACCGGATGTTGGAATTTCATTCCCAATTCTACTTATCTGATGTGTAAGGGCGACGATCAAATGAGATATTTGTTTGATCCAACCACTAATATAAAGGTTCAAACGTCAATTGCGGTCGATCAGTGGTACACATCTACCCCTGATGGCAAACTCCTGCTCTATCAAGGTGGACTTGATGGAGACCTGGGTATCTTGCACGCTTTCAGTATACAAGATCAGGCGGTGGAAGAGATAATAAGGCTGCCACTCACAGAAATGTTTCCACAGACATTTGCGAGACCTTATCTTTCGACAGATGGCAGATTTCTAACTGTTAATAAAATCACAGGTGAGGAAAAATTTGTTATTGAGATTATTGAATTGAAATCAATGGAGAGAGTGGAAATTCCGTTGAAGAAATTTGCAAGTATTGGAGCAGGCAGCACCTGGGTTCCCAATCAATCGAAAATCATCTACGGGGAAGCCCCAGGATCGGGCCCAGGAGGGATTCCTCCCACGGACCTGTATTATTTTGATATTGAGACCAGTCAGTTGGAGGCCCTAGGTTCGGCACCGAACAATTATTATCATCTAATCGAGCTGGATTACAAACATGGGTTTTGGTCGCCCGCTGGTACGCAATTTGTTGTTACTACTGGAGAAGAACTTTGCATTATTGACATTGAAAAGTTCAAGCAGGATTGCTATCAACCACCTCTCTCCAGTTGGTGGATACAATCTCCCGTTTGGTCACCGAACAGCAATCAAATCCTTTTTTATTCCCAGGGCACATTGATGGTTTTTGATGTAGATACAGAACAGTTCCAAATCCTCGTAGAAGATATATATTCGATCAACATGTTTTGGAGATAATAAAACTAAACAATTGCTGACAAAACTGTTTGTCCTAGATGAACCCATTCTCACACTGTACTGAAAAATGAATGCCAAAAGTGTAGTGATTATAGCTTTTGAACCCTAGTCAGTGAGGTCGGTGCTTCAAAACCGGTCATCACAAACCAAATTAGCTATTGAATTAGATAAGACGCATCTGTTGCTTTAGTTATCGTTATCCTGTAGATTGATCGGACATAATGCTTACTGAATACGAAAAAGAATATATTCGAGAGTTTTATAAAATCAAGTACACTAAGAAAACCTCGTCAGGTAGACTGTCTCATTCTTGGGTGGTTGTCTGGATATTTGCGGTATTTACGATCGTACCGGTAGCTTTTGAATTTGAAGACCCATCAATTTATTTGACCATTATTATAGGCTCGGCTGTGTTATTTACACTTCACTATCTAATTGTCGCCAAGTTTTATAGAGACAATTTGAAGACCAGGCGTGTCTTGAAAATTAGACTTGAGTTTATCAAGCGGGCAATGTTTTTAGAAATCATGCTATTAGTAACTTTGGGCTTGCTCACATGGATCATTGGGTACACATTCATTCACTCGGCCATTCCATTGCCTATACTCATTTATTCTGCAATTTCTCTTCCGATATATTTTGTTTTGTTGGTTGTTTCATGGATAACATCAATACATTTTCTAAAATTCCAAGTGAACGAACCAGTTGAGAAACAGCGAATTAATAGAATAACTATTCCGACTGTTCTTTTTCTTCTATCAATCTCTCTAATCTTTTCCCAAGTACTACCACCACATTCTGAAACTTTTTATCCTGGAGTGACCATAGCACTATTTCCTGGATTTTCATTCGCATACGGCATATACGTATTCCGCTGTTACCTGGTCTTTTCTCGGCAAGTAGTATAGGGGCACTGGTAGGTTTACAACTACATTTTTCTATGCTACAAAAGTGTAGCCCAATAGGAATAAGTCCCATGACCGTTCGGTTATGACCCAGGGATGATATAACATGGTTTTATGCAACCCCGATCTCTACAAGAGAAGATGAAGCTAAATAATGATGAAGTCGGTAAGTTATGGACGCAGAGAAAGCAAAGGGCCTTTAATCCAAGATCGCCATCTAGATTAGTTGCCGACTCGTTTGGTGCCTCATTAATTTTGCTGATTCCCTGGATGCTAAGCTATTATTCACGACAAAGGTTAATTTCTTTATCAATAGCTGCGATTTGTCTAATTGTCTTCGCATCTGCTACATCCATACTATGGATTAGAGATAAAAATAATTCACAGACTAAAGTTAGGCCAATTGTTGTAATCTTGGTTTTTGGATGGAATAGTTTGTTATTGATATTTTTTGCGTTTAGTTGTTTTGCATCAAGCTTTGGATTTGCGCAAATTACTGACAATCCACTTCCACTTATAACTCAAGTCGTTTGGATCGTTGTGCTGTTTGCTACCGTCGTTTATTCTGTTCTAACAAGCCCGAGTAAAATTGTAAGTCAACTTGATAGACCAACTTCAGCCCCTATTTCTAAATCCATTACCCACTTGACTACAATCATTGGTACCTTTACTGGCCCAGTGATTGTAGTACTTGCTCTTGTAATTGACATGCCAGTTCGGGTGGTCGAGCCCATTTTTGCAGTTTCATTCTTTTTGTTTGGTTTACTATTCCTTTCGGTAGGGATATTCAACTTGCTAGAAACGCTGACGTTGCTTTATCATGGATTGGAAAAAGCATCAAAATTATAGGTTTGAGTTCAGTCCAGGAGCCTATTTGACATTATGTGCTAATGGGAGGTGTCCTATGAGAAAGACAAAAAACTCTGGTAAGTTGCTCTTGATAGTTCCTCTCATGATTCTTTCCTCCTGTGGCGAAGTCACCCGATCAACAACTGTTGCCTCGCCTCAGGTGTTCAGCGCGCCTTCGACAAGTACGCAGACACCTGCAACAACTCCAACCCTGTCGGTTCCCACTCCGGATATCGCAGAATCGACAGAGGTATCTTCACTTGCAAACGACCTGTTGATCAACGTTTCAGCAGATTACTCTGCAGATTGTGAGCGAACTGAAAAAAATCAGATCTGGTATCTGCCCGCAGATGCGCATGAACCAACCGTGGTGCTTGCAGATGATGAAATCGACTTCAATTACCCGGTCTGGATGCCCTCTGGAGATCGGATCCTGTATGTAGAATCCATACCCTTGGATATTTATGCTGACGGTACTACTTCCAACACGGCTGGTACCGACAGCTTATGGATTGTTGATCTGGACAGTTCAAACCCGCAGCGCATCAGTGACTATTTTTCCAGGACAAACCATTGGGGCCGAACCACCAATAAGTGCTTTATAGACACGTTCATCGTTCCCTCACCAGTTGTATCGTTGGATGGGCGCTATGTGGCCTTTACGCATGGGACTATCGTTCGAGAAGGCGGCTATTCTTCCTGGGACTACTATATTCTCGATATGCAGAGTGGAGCAACCGAGTTCGTTCATACGCAGATAAATTACGCTCAGCCAGTTTGGGAGCCCGGAACCAACCGCCTGGTGGTTGTGAATTCTCTTGGCTATGAAGTCGTGATAATTGATGTTGGATCACCTGGCATTATTGATATTCAACGAATACATTATCCTCCAGAAGTAGCGGACCGCGAGGGTACCTTCGGTATATTTTTTGCGGATGGGGCCGGCGAAGTATACCGGATGCCGATCGTTGATTCATCCGTGTTTGGGAGTTTTTTCTTCTTGAACAACATCACAAGTTATTATGAAACCCTGTGGAAATTGGATATCGATCTAGCGGAATGGGAAAGAGTGGATGTGGGTAGAGAGCCTGGATGGCGCGACCCTCTTCTCGGCAACACAGTACATGTCGCGTGTGGCGGGGATGGAAAGATCTATTTCCTCGACCCTTCAGATTGGACTGATCTGGGCTCCTACGAAGGTAATGTAAGGAGACCTCGTTTTACATGCAATTTCGTGCAACTTACAATGAATGGAAGGAATGAAGAGATCGTTTCCTTTGTGATAGCAGAAGAAGAACGGGACGGGCTCTGGATCATCAGTGATTTTGTGTACCCTGTTTCAGCTGTGGAATACATCAACATCGGGGACGTTGACCAAACCTACTTCAGAATATTAGACTATTCTTGGAAGCCTTTAAAAAGTTGTATGATTGGTGACCGATTGCCAAAGCTTTTTGTAGCCCAATAGGAATAAGTCCTATGACCGTTCGGTTCTAAGTTTGAAGCCAAAACGGTACGCCTCATTTTCAATCCCTAATAATAAATAGTGCTCGCCCAGGTGAGGGGGGCACCCAGACGAGCATAGTAAATTGTACATTATCGTGGTTTGTGGAGGATTTACAATTCCGCAAGAGCCTCCGAATAAACATCTATATATCCCTCATCAAATTTTGGGAATTCGCATTTCCCATACTCAAAAGTGTCGAATAGTAAAGTCACAGATTCTTCAGAACAACAGAGTGTGATGAGATGTTCCAGATTTGGATTTGCATCCACCCTTATGTTCAATAGCTCCTGATCCCCATTCAATATCACACAAATATTCGGGCCTTTCGATGCTATCGAGAGATAGTCACCACCGACTAAATAGTCACCCCAATCGATATTCTGACCTTGTTGCAATGCCCGTGGATGTTCTCTGGGAATGACCCAGATGTTTATTACATTGGTGCCCAACACGAAGGAGCCTCCATCGAGTCTCCACAAAGCTCCTTCTAGAAATACGTTACTCTACCTGGTCACAAGAATCCATAGACAATTGTCTAATTTTAAATGAGAGTATTTCCCACACTCCATCTAAAAAAAATTTCAAAAAGTGCTGTGATTCTAGGTAGTGAACCCCAGTCGGTGAGGTCGTAGGTTCAAATCCTATCACCACAATGCTAATATGCTATTGAATTAGATAAAATATGTCAGTTATTTTTAATCTGTATATTGTAGATTGATGGGAAATAATGTTTACTGACTACGAAAAAGAACGTATTCGAGGTTTCTACAGAGTTCTATACACCGAGAAGAAGATGTCTCGGAGATTATCGCATTCTTGGGTGGTTATTTGGATATTTACTCTAATGGCAGTTGTGCCAATCGCTATTGACTTCAAGGAACCCGCAAATTATTTGGCAGTGGTACTAGGCTTGGCAATTATCTACACGATTCATTTTCTCATCGTTGCTAAGTTTTACAGGGATAATTTGAAGATCAGACGTGTCCTGAAAGTAAGGCTTGAGTTGATCAGGCGTTCAATGTTTCTGGAAATCATGTTTTTTGCAGTTCTTGGTATCCTGTTTTGGATAAACGGGTATGCGTTCATCCGCACGACCATAACTTTGCCAATTCTCACTTATTCTGCAATTACGCTAATCATATATATTGGGTCGCTAATAGTTTCATGGTTTACGTCAATAAATTTTTTCAAATTCCAAATGAACAAACCAATTGAAAAGGATCGAATTGATAGATCATTAATGACCATCGCTGTTGCTTCTGCAGCGATGATGCTTGCAATTATCCGATCACTTCCCCCGCAAGTACAGTCCACAATTCCAGGAGCACTAATTAGCATAAGCTCAAGTTTCTTCTTTGGCTACTGTGTATACTTATTTCGTTGCTACAAATCTTTTTCTACCTTCGCTGATTAGAAGCATGATTGATACGATTGGCAGTTTTGTGACCCAATCCATAGTAGCTTACATGAGCCTTGTGCTAGTTTCAATTTGGCCCAGGGGAGAGTAAAATATACATAGCCCAATAGGAATAAATCCCATAACCGTTCGGTTCCAGGTCCTAATTCTGTCATACCTACCTCAGGGAACCAGGCTCTTCAAAAGGGACACGTGCAATTATGGAATTTGACAAAGAATTTTCTCAACTATCAACGGAATATATAGAGGGAAGAATATCGAAAGAGGATTACGAATCAGCAACCAAAAAAATGTTTGCTGACGTGCCACTTTCAACAAAGCCAAAACAATACACAGAAAAAATTTCAGATTACTTGGGTGGGAGAATTGGTATAAGCGAATTCCAAAGATGGTATTTGGACTCTATAAAAACTGAGAGAGCATTCATCGAAGAACCGCTGATTAGTATTTTATATGAACTCTTCAATGCACTTCTTGATTATTCACCTTATCCTATTGAATACGGGAAAAATAGCAAGCAGAAATATATTTCCGAGGATGAAGTTAAGGCGCAAGCTACATCAACCCTTGATCAATTAAATGAATTGCTTGTTAGCGATAATAATACCCCTGAGTAAATCGGCTAGAAATGAAAATCGAATATTGACAACCGTTCGGTCATAACCCAGGGATGATATAACAAGCCTTTATATTACCTATCTCAACTCAATACCCAAACTACCACGAACAATGATAGAAGCATAATTGGTTTATAAATTGAAAGCAGCACCAGGAAAACTAAATGACAAAAAACCAATTACAAAGCAAATTGGATCAATTATGGGGGAGCACAGTAACAAAGCTAGATATTGACATAATATTGCATAAAATTACCCTCAATCTCCATCTAATTCGCTCAGTAGGAGTTGAGGAATTCCATTCTGTTGAGTTCCATAATGTGTCCTCCTATTATTATGCTTATGACATGGGAGAAAATAGATATAAAGCGCCTATTAGGGAGTTTCTTGAACTAACCGAAATAGCAATGGTTGATGATGACGTAATTAGGCATAGCAACAAAAAGAATCTCAATTACAATTCTCAACCAAATTTCTGGTTAGGTTTTTGGACTTCAATCTTACTAATTGAAGCGAAGACAATTAAAATTAACAACGAAATTATAAAAATCAAATCTAACTAATTATCACTAATAGAATTCTGAAAACTCAAAATCAAAATTGATAAAACTAGACATCCTGCCTTCCCATGCACAATCACGATTTTCCAATAACGTTAGCCAAAAAATGTATACGAATTGGAGGCGAACCCTTAACCGGTAGGTTCCTGGTTCGAGTCCAGGCTGAGGAGCCTTTTTCATTAATTAATAGGTCATTTTTGCAGAACAAGGGAGGGATTGATCAATGTCTGAAGTACCAAACAAGAGCAGACTAAAACAATTTCTGCTGCGGATATACCTTTATCCCCTAGTATTGATAAATGTCATTATCTTCGGATTGCTAGCCTGCACAGGTGGCTTTGTGTTATTGTTTTGGCTGCTAAGCAGCTACCTGAAATAACAGCTATTGATTCTGCTGAAGTATTTTCGCTGCCATTTCTAGCATCTCAATAACCTCTTTCCCACCTGCCTCACTTTCAACTGATTTCCCCAAAGCCTGTATCTTGTTTCTCAGTTCGTTGGCTTTCAGATTGCCATGGCGCATAAGGATTCTTATAAGCTAGAATATAAACCATGAAAATCCATCTCCTTGACAGTACCTACGAACTCTTCCGCGCCTTCTACGGCCCACCACCTAAGAAGGCTCCCGATGGCCGCGAAGTCGGGGCCACGGTCGGCTTGCTCAGGAGTTTGATGTTATTGCTTTCCGATCCCGAAGTCACCCACGTGGCCTGCGCCTTCGATCACGTCGTCGAGTCTTTTCGCAATGATCTATACGATGGATACAAGACCGGCGAAGGCATTGACCCTGATCTCTTCGCCCAATTCCCCCTTGCTGAAGAAGCTGTAGCGGCATTAGGTATCGTTGTTTGGCCCATGGTCGAGTTCGAGGCCGATGACGCCATTGCCACTGCTGCTGTACGCTTCAAGGATGCGCCTAGCGTTGACCAGGTCGTGATCTGCTCTCCCGACAAAGACCTGGCCCAACTTGTCGTTGGGGACAAAGTGGTGTGCTGGGATCGCCGTCGTGAGATCATCTATGACGAAGCTGCCGTCATCGAGAAATACGGCGTTTCACCGGCTTCCATCCCGGACTACCTGGCCTTGGTGGGTGACTCGGCCGATGGTATTCCCGGCATCCCCGCCTGGGGTGCCAAGTCCTCCTCGGCCTTGCTGTCTAAGTATCAGCACATTGAAGAAATCCCCGAGGACATTGAACAATGGGACATGACCGCGGGACGTGCCCGTCGTCTGGCCGGGAACCTGGCTGAACAGATGGACGATGCTCTTTTGTACCGCCAATTGACCACACTGCACACAGACGTGCCTCTGAAGGAATCCCTGAAAGACCTCGAATGGCACGGCGCAAAACAAGAGTTTAAGCAGCTGTGTGCTGAACTTGGCGTGGATGACCTCCCCGAGCGCATCAGCCAATGGGCATAAATTCTCAAGTAGCTACTTGAAAAGCCCTGGCAAGCATTTCCGATCATGTAAAAGGCTTGTCATCGTCGGAAATGTCCAGGAACTTGAATGCACCAGAGCAATTCTTGCTGATAAACATGCCGTTGTGATCTAGGAAAGACCAAATTTGTGCTCTCCCTAATACTCCCTGCCCAGGATTTTCATGGTCAGGGTCCGCAAGATAAAACTCGCCTCACCTTCTGGTTGAGCCATCTCCAATGCGGTCATTGCCTGTTTGAGCAAGGACTCTGCTGCTGAAGAAGTGTATTCCCTTGCTCCCGCAGCTTCCATTTGCACTGTTACTGCGGCCACTTCCTGCACGGCAATCCCACCATTATTCAGTCGCTTGGACAGGTTGGGTTGTGTGGAGAGCGAGTACACCACTGGCAGCGATTTTTTACCGCTGATCAGGTCACTCTCTGTGGATTTACCAATCTGCTCAGCAGTTCCCCAGATACCAAGAAGGTCATCCTGCGCCTGGTAAGCCAGCCCAATTTTGCGCCCGAATTCACGGTAAGCCATATGAGTTTCAGTGTCTGCCCCTGTTATTAATGCGCCCAATTGGGTTGCTGCCCCCAGCAAAGAAGCCGTCTTCCCGCCGACCATCAGCCAGTAGTCATCCAGGGAAAGCTCGTGGTGGTCCTCATAGGCCAGATCAAGATATTGCCCCTGTGTCAATTCCACGCAGGTTTCCTGGAAGAGCTCTATCGCATCTAGCACTGCCTGGGCATTTACTGACACGCGTAACCCCAGCATGGCCTGGTTCGCCAGGGTAAACATCAGGTCACCGGCATTGATTGCCTGGGGTGTGCCCCACAGTTTCCACAGGCTGGGTCTGCCACGGCGCTCGAGACTGGCATCCTGGATGTCATCGTGGATCAGGGTGAAATTGTGCAGCAGTTCGACCGCCGCTGCGGCTGGTAAGGCCGCTCGCCAATTCCCTCCCGCCGCTTGTGCGCTTAGCAACACCAGCAAAGGGCGAATGCGTTTGCCACGTGCCCTGGCTCCGGCGCCTTCACCGGCCCAACCCAAGGCATATTCCAACATGCGGTGCAGTTCAGCGCTATGCGGCTGGTAACTGCTATCGATCCAGTGATGTAGTTCGAGTTCTATGGCCTCAAACATTTTTTGTGTAGTTTCATCAGTAACCATAACTCTCTCCATTTATAAGTGTTCTGCAACTGCTACCCAGCGGCGGGGAAACCACTTAGGCAAACGCGCCCTGCTTTCCTGAGCCAGACTCAAGGCCAACCCAAACACCACCAGGGTATTGGTCAGTAAAAAGAAGACCGCTTCTTCTACCGGTAAATGCCCACCCAAAAAGATATTCAGAGATTGCTCCGGGTCAATTGTCCACGTGCCCGATCCGATAGCTATCCAATCGGCTGCGGACAGGTAAATCGTCGTACTCAGGATTGCCAGGCCCACCAAACGCCGGTGATGCCACAATATATCGGCCCCAAAGGCCAACTGCAGCAGGATAGGAGGCAAGGCCCATACCAGCTCCAACGCCAGGTAAGTTCCCGGCCGCCATCCAGAGATCAACATATAGACCATACCCAGCCACAACAAGCCAACTACACCAACGGAAAATAGTCTTATTTTGCTATTGTCGCTGGCCAGGCCTTGCGACATCTTTCGCTTCAAGAACAAGAGCCACAGCCCTGACATCACCGTTTGCAATACGAAGAAGGAGTATTCTTCGATGGGCACCCACCAGATGGTGATGCCAGTGACCAGGGCCGGGTCATACCACCACACCCGTGTCGCCACCAGGTAATTGTCCCAGGGCGTGGTGTACGCGACGGCAATCACCACCAATACTGCCAACATAATGGTTTCATTACGTTGCAGTTTGCGCCACAAAAGGACTATCAGTATCAGCGTGGGCAAGATAACGAAAAGTGCGAGAAATCCAAAATAGGTCATTTTATTTCCGAGCCTGTATTTGCATTTTCACGCCGGGGCGCGGTTCCAGGGTTGCGCCCATGTGTAAATGCACCTTTTGATTTGGTCTGTGCAGGTCAAAGCGCTGGAGGATGCGCGCCAGTACGACTTTGGCTTCAATCTGGGTGAAGGCAAAACCGATGCAGTTGCGCGGACCACCGCCAAAAGGCAAGTAGGTGTATGGCACCTGCTTCTTCCCAGCCTCAAAACGGTCCGGGTTGAAGCTATCGGGCTGATCCCAATAGGCTTCCATACGCTGCGTCAGGTAGATCGAATAGATTACGCGTGCCCCAGCCTGAATGCGATGTCCCTGAAAATCTATGTCCTGCGCTGCCACGCGTGCCCCCAAATGGATCGGGGGATAAAGTCGCAGCGTTTCCTTGACCACCTGATCCAGGTAGTCAAGCTTCCCGATATTTTCCAGGTTGGGTGCTTTTACACCCAGGATTTGGTCTACTTCTGCACGCATACGCTCATAGACTAATGGGTGTTGGCCTATTAAGTTAAGCACCCAAGTCAACAAAGATGTGCTCGTGTCATGCCCCGCGATCAACATGGTGAGTAACTGGTCACGTACCAGTTCATCATCCTCATAACTTTCAACCAGCAAACCCAATAGGTCATTATTTGCCCCGCCTTGTGAACGGCGTGTAGTGATCATTTCATGTAAATACTGGTCCATCTGTTGGCGCGCCCGCTGATACCCTGGCCGCGGCATACCTCCCCAGATTAGCCATAATCCCGGGGAAATGAATTTGAGGTTCTTCATCAACGGCTTCCACATGCGATGCAAATCGTTCTCAAAGTCAACGTGGAACATGGTCTGCATCAAGACCAGCAGCGCTACTTTGCGCATCTCTACCAGCATGTCGCGTTCATCCTCGGCAGGCCATTTATCCAGTACCTGGTCTGTAGCGGCCACCATGGCCTCAACGTAACTTGCAACAGCCTGTTTGTGCAGTGACGGGTTCATCGTGTGGCGCATTTCGCTGTGTTCTGCCCCATCAACCACCAAAACGCCACGTTGCAGCAAAGCAGTAACCGGATCTGTTTCATTGCGCCACAAGAAGTTCTCCCGCCCACTTACAAGCACAAAGCGGTTGGCTTCAGGCCCTACCATCACCACGGGGTTGAAGCCCGGTAGTGTGATCTGGAAGATATTGCCCATCTGCTTGTGCAAAGCGCTGAGGGCCGCCATCAGGTTGCGTTCCTCTAGTAAAGCACGCAAGGCGCTCAGGCCTGCCGGGCCGGTGGGGATAGGCGGTGCTGACAAACTCATCATGGTTTGCTGGCTCCCAGGCTTTTGACTCTGCGGCCTTTCCAGGTGGCATGCCCGGTAAATGAGAACAGCATGGATGTATATGCAATACCGGCTGCCGCCAGAATGGTGATTGGATACAAAATCACTAAATAGAGCGGGAAGCCAAAACGCAGATACGCAGTTGCCCAGACAAATAAGGCCAGAGCAATCGAGATCACGCCCAATACAGGCCAGTCACTCAACTCCAATAACAACATCACCAGCGGCGCCCAGAAGACGATCAGCAGCCACGACCACACAAAGAGGTATCGTCCGGCATGCTGGTTGAAGACCGCATACAGGTTCTTACTCAGACCCTCGAACACTTGGCGCGGCGTGCTGTACATACGGCAGCGGATATATTCAACCCCTTCAGCCAGACGCCAGCGTAAACCCAGTAACTTGAAGCGTCGCGCCAGGGCAAAATCGTCCACTACGTTATCCCTGATGGCTGCATGGCCACCAGCCTGCTCATAAGCTGATTTGCGTACGAGGATGAATTGCCCAATTGCCGCCGCGAGAAAGGAAAAAGGCAGTCGATAAGATAACCATAATGGCAAGAAAGTATGCAGGCTCCAGGGGATGATGGGCATAGCCAAACGCTCGGCCCAGCTGTGTGTCTCTTCCTTGGGGATCACGGAGAGCAAGTCGGCGTCTTCCTGCAAGGTCGCGGCCACACTCTTGCGCAGCATGTGGGGGGCATGACGCGTATCTGCATCGGTAAACACCAGGTATTCGTGCTGGGCAGCTTCTGCCAGTTGCTGGCAGGCCCAATGTTTGCCTAACCATCCGTCGGGCAGGCTCTCGCCCTTGATCAGCTTCAATTTCGGCTCCTTACTCTTTATACGGCCCAGGATTTCTGGGGTTTCGTCAGTAGAGCTATCGTCCAGAACAATGACTTCATAGTTTGGGTAATCTTGCGCCAGCAGAGACCACACGCAGGCTTTAATATTATCGGCCTCATTGCGTGCCGGAAGGAGGATAGAAACTGTCGGCCAATCATCAGGCATTGCGTAACTATCCAAACTTTTGAGGGTCAGCCAGTTACTGATCACATTTATCACCAGGATTACCTGGAAAACGAGGATTGCGGAAAGGAAAATCGAAGCAAGGTCAGGCATGCTTGTTTTCCATCCTTTCCCCTTGCTTCACGAATACGCGCAACTGCGGCCGCTGCATCAAGACTTGCCTGTACTTCCATATGACCAGGGCCGAATTTACTACTAAGAGAGAGAGCAAGAAAAGGTCGGGGTGATTGAGTAGCAAATGCGCCAGTGTTCCCAGAAACCCGAACACCACCGCCCAGCCATCATTATCCTGGACCCACAAGAACAGCCCCAGGAATATCCCCAGGATGATGGGTATTTCTCCCAGGCTTAGCCCGGTCCATACCCCGAAGGTCGTCGCCAGGGCTTTGCCGCCCCTGCATTTGAGCCATGGGGAATAAGCATGCCCCAGGATAGAAGCCAGGCTCATCGGCAACAAATCCCAGCCACGCAGGCCGGTCAATAATTGTGCCAGCAGAATAGGCACGGCGCCCTTCAGTGCATCCAACAGCATTGCGGCAACACCGATCAGCCAGCCACCTGCTTTCCAGGCATTGGTCGCACCTGGGTTGCCATCCCCAACGGCGCGAATATCACGGCTCAAAAATATCTTTGTGAGCAGCGCAGAGAAGGGAATTGACCCTAGAACAAAAGCGAGGAGTGTCCAGAAAATAATAGTGATCATGTCTTAGATGTGTAAATCTTTCTCATCAAGCATAGTAGAAAAACTTTGTTTTGTCAATATATTGTAGATATTTAATATTGACAAAATATGTGCAAATGTGCTATGCTGTTCTTGTTATCGTTGAGAACAGAAGGAGAAACCATGACCGTACACAGCTCAGATTGGGAAAATCACCTCTTATCTTTGGCCGATCGAGCATACGATTCACCGATTACCAGTTCGGCTAACCACATCGTCGATGCCGGAACCCTGGCCAAAGCCTATGCTCATTGTGAGGCCATCACAGCCAGCAATAGCCGCTCCTTTTATCTGGCTTCCGGCCTTTTAACGGGTCGAAAACGTATCGCTGCCCGTGTCTTGTATGCCTTCTGCCGCATCTCCGACAACATCGTCGATGAACCAAAACAAGATCCTGTTTCCGAATTAGCACAATGGCGTGAAATAACTACCGGCACCCATCCCGATACCAATGACCCTGTTGCTCAGGCATGGAGTCATGTGCGCCAGGCCTATGCCATTCCTCACATTTACGCCGAGCAATTGATTGATGGTGTTGCTACCGACCTTGTTAAGGCTCGCTACGCTAGTTTCAACGAATTGGCAGCCTACGCCTATAGTGTGGCTTCCACGGTTGGCTTGATGAGTATGCACATCATTGGCTATACAGGCGAAGAAGCCATTCCCTATGCCATTCGTCTGGGCGTGGCCCTCCAATTAACCAATATCCTGCGTGATGTGGGGGAGGATTGGGAGAATGGCCGAGTGTATTTACCCCAGGATGAACTGGCTCGTTTCGGCTTGTCTGATGAAGATATCGCCCACGGCCAGGTAGACGATCGCTGGCGTGCTTTTATGGCTTTCCAGATCGAGCGTACCCGCAAGCTATATCGTGAGAACTGGCCCGGCATTGCCATGCTGGAAGCGGATGGCCGCCTGGCGATCGGTGCTGCGGCCCGCTTTTATGAGCGAATTCTGGATGACATTGAAACCCATGATTACGATGTCTTTAATCGCCGTGCCCATGTCAGCGGGCTTGGCAAACTGCGTATGTTGCCCGCCATCTGGGCGCAAACACGTTCACTTTAGATTGGAGAAATTACTTTGAAGAAAAAAATAATTGTTATCGGTAGTGGATTTGGCGGCCTGGGGGCTGCCATCCGTCTGGCTGCCCAGGGTCATCAGGTAGAGATATTCGAGAAACGTGATAGGCCTGGTGGCCGTGCTTACACTTACGAGATCAACGGTTTCAAGTTCGATGGCGGGCCCACTGTCATTACGGCCCCCTTCATGTTCGATGACCTTTTTGAGTTGGCTGGAAAGAAACGCGAGGATTACATCACCTTTGTACCCTGTGATCCTTTTTATCGTATTTATAACAACGAGGGTCGTTCCTTTGATTACAACGGCGATGAGGATTTTATCCTTGACCAGATCGGTACCTGGAGTCCTGAAGACAAACAAGGCTACCAGCGCTTTATGCGCACCACCAAAGACATCTTCCAGAAGGGTTTTGTGGAGTTGGCCGACAAACCATTCTTATCTTTGATGGACATGGTCAAAGTCGTACCTGACCTTGTCAAACTGCAATCCTATCGCAGCGTCTATGGTTACGTTTCACAGTTCGTCAAAGACGATTTCCTGCGCCGCACATTCTCCTTCCATCCCCTCTTGGTCGGCGGCAACCCCTTTGACTCCCCTTCTATCTATGCCATGATCCACTACTTGGAACGCGAGTGGGGCATCCACTATGCTCTGGGTGGCACGGGCGCGATTGTCGATGGCCTCGTCAAATTGTTTGAGGAATTAGGCGGGGTCATTCACTTGGACGCCGAGGTTGACGAGATCCTCGTCGAGGGTCGCCGCGTCAAGGGCCTGCAACTTAAGGATGGCAACCAATATTTTGCAGACGACATCGTTTCCAACGCCGATGTGGCCTTTACCTATCGCAATCTGATCCCTGCTAAGTATCGCCGCAAGAACAACGACCGCCGCCTCGAACGCATGAAATACAGCATGTCCCTGTTTGTGATCTATTTCGGCACTAAACGTCGCTACACAGATACTGGCCTGGCGCACCACAACATCATTCTGGGTGACCGTTACAAAAGTCTGCTTACTGACATCTTCAACCGCCAGCAGTTGGCCGAAGACTTTTCACTCTATCTGCACATGCCCACCATCACCGACCCCTCTATGGCCCCCGAAGGCCACGAAGCCTTTTACGTGCTTTCCCCGGTGCCGCATCTGGGCAGTGGCGTCGATTGGACCACCACCGCCAAACCCTATCGCGATGCCATCATGCAGTTCCTGGAAAACAACTACTTGCCCGACCTCCAGGAGAACATCGTCGCCGAGCATTACATCGACCCCTTGCACTTCCAGGGCGAGTTGAATAGCTACATGGGTTCAGCCTTTTCCTTCCAACCCACCCTGACACAGTCCGCCTGGTTTCGCCCCCATAACCGTTCGGAGGATTTCTACAACCTTTACTTTGCCGGGGCAGGCACTCATCCGGGCGCAGGCTTGCCCGGTGTCTTATCTTCTGCCAAGATCGTTGGAGACCTGATCGAACAGGAACAGGTTAGTGTCACCAACCTTGAGAATCCGGAAGGTCATTTGAGTTTGGCAGGTACTGGAAGTTAGCCAATAAGATGATTCTCTAGATACAAGAAGGTTATCCAACCGTTGGATGACCTTCTTTTTCCTATATTTTGTTTGTGCTGCTTCTCTTATCACGAACCCTTTCCGCCCACTCCTTTTGCAACATGGCGTATACGAACTCGTCACCCCATTCCCCTTTGAATATCTCGTTCTGAATGAAATGGGCCTCTCGCCGCATCCCCAGGCGTTCCATCAGTTTGTAAGACCCCACATTGCGCGCGTCGCAGCGTCCATAAATGCGGTGAAAGCTGAACTCTCTAAAACCCAACGCCAACATGGCCTCACTCGCTTCGGTGGCATAACCCTGCCCATGATGGTCTGGATTGAACACAAAACCGATCTCAGCCTGTTGGTGTTCTTCGCTGCGCCACACCAGAGTCACATCCCCCACAAGCTTGTTCTGATCGGGCAGCACGACAGCCAGAGCCAGTGCATCCCCTTCCTTGCTCAAAGTTGTTGTCGTAATGCGTTTCTTTAACAACTCTTCGGTTTCAGCACGGCTCCTGACATTCCAATATAGAAATTCAACTACCTCCGGGCGCGAATGAAAGTCAAACATGTCGTCAAAATCTGTTTCTATGAAGGGGCGTAATCTCAAGCGCGCGGTTTTAATTGGATAAGTTGGGGTCATTGAATATGCTCTCCACGTTAGATAATGATGCAGGAATAGGATTATATCGAAGGAAATTATTAGAGCTTCAAGAACTACCTTGCCGTCCATTACAATGAGGTGAGCTTACTCTCTATTCAACAATGAACTGGAACCCTATGAGCAAAATTACAAACCCTCAAGTTGCCGCAGCCTTCAATGATTACCCCCGAACCATGCGAAAAAAGCTTTTGGACCTGCGCCAATTGGTCCTGGACACCGCCTCTGAGACAGAAGGCGTCGACAAAGTGGAGGAGACCCTCAAATGGGGTGAGCCAAGCTACCTTGCAAAGAAAGGTAGCACCATCCGTATGGCTTGGAAAGAAGCCCAGCCGGACCAGTACGCCATGTACTTCATTTGCACTACCAGCTTGCTGGACACCTTTAAGGCCCTTTACGGGGATGTATTCAAATATGATGGCAATCGAGCCATTGTCTTTGACGGAAATGATGAACTACCTGTTGCCGAATTAAAGCACTGCGTATCCCTGGCGCTCACTTATCACAATGTAAAACACCTGCCTTTGTTGGGGGCGCAGTAATTGCTAGAAGTGAGTTAAAAAGCTCCTTGCCCTTTTAGCAGACCTTTTTCTTTACTCGCAGCGCTTCATTGATATGCAGCAAATTGTGTCTTGTCGCGGGCATCAACAACAGGCCGGCAATAGAACGCTTACTCCAATAAGAGACGATCTCCTCAGCTTCTGGCACAACTGCTTCTACATCCCATATTTGTTGGATTCTTGAGGGCTCAATTTTCTTATTGAAATCGTCAGATCCTAATGCGCTTGCTATCTTCCTTGTTTGCCGTCCCACGGCCACCCGGTAAGCTCTAAGACCTTCCATATTTATTCCTTCGCTTAGAGCAGTGACCTGGGCATTGGACATGCTGTTTCCTGAATGCCCCACATCAATACTCATTTCCTTTAGCCATCCGCCTTGCTCCATTACCTGCCTTTGGCCTGCTACAAGGATGTTCATCGTAATATCTTCGATGCGGGCAATGTGCCACATGATCCATGCGATGGAGTGCTCACCGCCGGGCGGGATGATGCGCGCATCACTTTCGTTCAGATCATCCCAAACTTCGTCTGCAAAATTGCATACCTTCGATTGAGCCATCGTCGCTGAATGCACCATGGCATGATGCTTTAGAAATATATCCAAAGCATGGCCTTCACCATCTTCTGAGAGAGCCTTACGAAGTCTTTTGTGACGTTCATTCCAATATGCACGATTTGGATCTTTCATTGCCATTGCCAATCCCTTCTTTAATAGGTCAACAACATTTAACCGTCGAGCTTTCTTATCTGGATTATAAATTATGGCGATCAACTTTTTGGAGTAGTTCAGGGAAAAGTACCTTTTTCTGCCTCATCATCGCCACCTATTCCCTACTATGGGGTTATTACCACACAACACCTGCATCACAGGAACCTCATATGAAGCGCATCTATCTCTGGCTCATTCCCCTCTCCTTTGTCTGGCCCATAATTCACTTGATTATTTTTTATTACCAGTTCCAGAAGCTTCCCCCTAACGGCATCATTGAAGCCGTGGCTTTTCTCCCCTTTGGACTGCTGGCTGCCTTCATATTTTTATTCGCTTGGGATCGATCATCTGACCAGCGGCAGAAATGGTTGAGTGTGTTGGGCTATCTACTGGCCGCCCCTTTTGCTTTTATCGGTTCATTGGGCGGGGGTCTTTTGAATATCTATATTGGTCCGCTCCTGTTCGGCAGCATTCCCTTAGGGATCGGGACATTTTTGGGCTATTATGTAGGAAAATATCTCAGCCGCCAGCCTGTTACGGACTAGCATACAAACCAGAGGCCGCCCATGCCCCCATCACAAACACATCTGCCCTATTGCACTCCCCTCCAAACCAGGATCGGTAAAACCGTTTTGCGCCTCACCGGCTGGAAGGTGGAGGGTGAAGCTCCCGCTGTCAATAAGTGTGTAGCTGTGTTTGCCCCTCACACTTCCAATTGGGATTTCATCTATATGCTTGCTGCTGTTTATGTCCTCGGCATCCGTCCCAATTGGTTCGGTAAACAGGAGTTGTTCGATTCGGCACTTGGTCCGGTCTTCCGCCGTTTGGGTGGCATTGGTATAGACCGCAGTGCCAAGCGCAATCGCGTCCAACAAACCGTTGAAGCCTTTCGCCAGGAGGAGCGCATCATCCTGGGCATCACCCCAGAAGGTACGCGCAGCCGGGCAACTTACTGGAAGACCGGCTTTTATAACATTGCAACTCAAGCCCAGATACCCATCCTTTTGATCTATGCAGATTATGCGCGCAAGTGTGCCGGTGTTGGTCCTCTTATTGAACCCACCGGCGATCTGGAAGCCGACCTGCAGACCATGGCCGATTTTTTTAATCAGGTTACACCCAAATTCCCCGAAGAAGTAGGGCCCATCACCATCCGTCCACAAACGATATAATTGCATACCTGATTTGACAGCCTGACCTCATTGATTAGCAGGAGTAGAACCCTATGCATCCCATCCCGGGTGAATGCCCCGTTTGCCAGCACGGATTAACCGTCACTAAGCTGTATTGCCGTGAGTGTGACACCACCATCGAAGGCCGCTTTTTAGGCGGCCCCTTTGCCCAACTCACTCCTGAGCAGATTGACTTCGTTGAGATTTTCATTCGTAATGAAGGCAAGCTCAACCGTATGGAAGACGATCTGGAATTATCCTATCCCACCATCCGCAACCGCCTGCACGATGTCATTCGTGCCCTGGGCTATGAGCCGGGTAAAGAAGCTGCCGCCAAACTGAGCGAAGAAGAACGCCGTAAGATCCTCGAAGACCTTAACCAGGGCAAGATTAACTCCGAAGAAGCTATGGAAATGCTGCGGGAAAACTAAATGGAAAATAAAGGCTTTAACTACTATCAAGAACAATCCCGTAAGACCTGGAGCCTGATCCACACCGATCACCCCATTGTGTACCCCACCCTCGGCCTGACCAATGAAGCCGGTGAACTGGCCGGGAAAGTCAAGAAGATCTTCCGCGATAAAGACGGCGTCATCTCCCCTGAAGACCGTGCTGAATTGAAAAAGGAATTGGGCGATGTATTGTGGTATCTGGCCCAGATTTGCACCGAATTGGACCTGAGCCTTGAAGAGGTAGCCGAGGCCAATCTGGCAAAACTATTCTCGCGGCTTGAGCGCGGCGTCATCGGTGGGGACGGCGACGACCGCTAACCAAAGCTAGATAAGTGAGTCATATACTGGATTTCACCCCTGCCTCAAATGTAGTTGGCGTAGGGGCGACCGGCCGGTCGCCCGTCCAAGAAATTTCTGTAGCTCAACATCAATTCTAAATACAATCTACCTATGAGTCAAAAAGACCTGCCAATTTGGCAGGTCTTTTTTTTAGTTTTCGGATTTACTTTTCGCAGGCGTTTCCGTCTTTTTAGCTTTGCTTTTGCTCTTTTTTGCTCCCTCTGAGCTGGCTTCGCTTTTGCCATTGGAACTGCTTTTGGCTTTATCGCCATCTTTTTCAGAGCCTGAACCGGTCACTCGTGAGGAGCTGCGGTGGTCTGTCACGTAAAAACCGGAGCCTTTAAACACCACCCGCGCTGGCTTGTAGACCTTGCGCAAGGCTAACTTACTGCAATTGGGACACTTCTTTAGCGCATCTTCGCTGAAGCTTTGCTGCGCGTCAAACTCGTGCTCGCATTCTTCACAGTGATAAGTGTAAACAGGCATCTTAAATAATTCGGCCAATTGGCTTGATATCGAAACGATTCAAGATTATAGCGCGGCTGATAGGCCTTTGCAAGGCAGGCACTATGCTATGACGCACTTTTTATCGAAATTCTTATATTTTTGAGAGTTGGCTTAAGATGAGATTCAGAATTGCCACAACACTCACTACCACTGCTGCCGGAATCATCAAGATGAACAACCATTGGATCTGGATCGACATGTAATCCTCAAAGCTGCAACCCGAGACCCCATCCGTGAAGCCATAACAATTCCCATCGTATCCCGTCGCTGCTGAACCCAGCAAGATCCCACCCACGACGAATAACATCCCCAACATAATTAGCAAACTAAGTACATATCTTCGAGCAGTAGTTAGTTGGGAATAGCGCAATAGTGCCAGGTAAGATAACACCCCCGCTAACCCTGTCCCAATTAATCCACAACAATAAACTGAAGCCAACATATCACCAGTTTATAGACCTCGACATCGATTACAAAGCACTTGAGTGTGTAAGAAAACTAGAGCAAAATGCGTGATAAGTCCTTATGTCTCAAACATACTCGGTGTAGGGGCGAACGGCAACCTGAACACGGTTCAGGCGTTGCCCGTTGAATTATTTCAGTCAGTTGGTGGTTTGGCTTATTCGTTCCTGCTGCGTTCTTCAATGCTCAGGTCATCATCCCCATCCCCCGCATACAACTGTCTCCCCAGCATGCGGTCATAAGCTGTCCAGCTTTCACCCACTGGCCGCTTTGCCATCAAAGAGTCGAAGCGGTTGATCTGGGCGCTCATGTTTTCCACGTGGTGCAGGGCGATGGCTTCCAGGGTCATTGGGCGGCGTGGTGAGCCCCACTCGTGCCTGCCATGATGTGCCAACAGCATGTGGCGTAAACGCAGGGCCAGTTCCTCAGGGAAACTAGGTAGGCTTGCCAGCGCCCCGTTGAGCATCTCTTCCGCCAGCACGATGTGTCCGATCAGCCGACCCTCATCACTGTAATCGATGTCCATGCCCCAGGTGTATTCGCGTACTTTACCGATGTCGTGCAGCAGCACCCCGCTGTACAGGAGGTCCGCATCGATCTGCGGGTAGATCTCCACCACGCGTTGTGTCAGGTAAAGTACTTCCAGGGTGTGTTCGAGCAGGCCACCCAAATAAGCATGGTGCACGCGTTTGGCGGCTGGGGCTTGCATGAAGCGCTGTAAGAAATTGGCATCTGTGAAGAATACGTCCACTAAGCTACGCAACTCGGCGTTGTCGATCCCATCAATGAAGCCCTGCACCTCAGCCATCATCTCATCCGGGTCGCGTTCGCTCCTTGGCAGCATGTCGCCCAGGTCGTATTCGTTGGTGTCGGCAGCCCGCACGCGGTTGATGCGGATCTGTACACGTTCTAGGTAAGTTTCCGTTTCGCCATCCACCTTCACGATATCCCCCGTCTTCAACTCTTCATTGGCCTGTTCTGCACCTTCCCATACACGTCCCACCATTTGGCCGCTGCGGTCGCTCAGGATCAGTGTCAGGTAATGGCCGCGTGAAGCGTCCCGGAAGGTTTCCAGTTGTTTATTGCGCAGCACGTAATATCCAATGAAACGTTCTCCAGGTTCCATCTGGCCCAAGAAAGGACCTTTTTCAGGATGCAGGGCTTCGCTCATTGGTCAGGGTGTAGGGGTAGTGGTTGTCTCCGGCTTGTCAGCTTCTTCTTCCGCACCGGCAGTTGGCGAGGAAGTGATGATGGCGCCGCCGGTACCGGTAGCTAGTTTGGCGGCATTGAGCCAATCGGCGGGCACGGCTTCTTCGGGCAATTCAAGCAGCGCTTCCCAGTCATCCTGCGCCAGGTCGTTTTCCCCGATGGCGTCCAGGGCTGTGGCGTTCCAATAATGGAAGGCCGCTTTTTGTTCATCAGTCTCGGCCAGGGCACTTGTAGCGTTGATCTGCAAATAGCCGGTTCTCTCGGCACCATCTTCTTCAAAGATCATGATGGCCCGTTCAAGGGCCGGCTCAAACCATTCAGGAAACACACGCACAGCGTTCTCGAAGTCCTCAAACGCCTGTTCGCTGTTGCCCACGATCTTGTTGGACAGGCCGCGATAATAGGTGGCCTCATACAGGTCATCGCTGTTCAACTCAAGCGCTTTATCAAAAGAGAAGAGCGCATTCTCGTGCTCTTCGCGTCCCTGGTAGGCCAGACCGATCACGTACCAGGCCAGGCCGTTTTCATCGTCAAAGCTCAGGTAAGTCTCAAGCGGTTCCAGGGCTTCATCGATGAAACCGTTGCGATAAAGCGCGTCACCCAAAACCAGATATGTTTCGAGTTCAGTGACGTCGAGTTCGACGGAGGTCTGCGCTGCTTCCAATGCGCTTTCATCATCATCAAGCAGCAGCAACGCTTTGGCCTTGAGCAGGTACATGCGCGCTGAGTTTTGCGCTAGGTTTTCCGCGATATTGATGTCTTCCATGGCAAACTCGGGGTTGGCGCGGCCCAAACGATAATCAGCCCGCTCGATGTAGGCTTCTACCAGGTTGGGGTCGTTTTCAATAGCAGAGTTGAGATCGGGGAGCACCTCGCCAAATTGCAGCAAGCCGATGTGTGCGCGAGCCTGTCCCCAATAACCTGCCCCAAAGTCCGGGTCGGCCAGCGTGGCGCGGGTGAAAGCATCCTGGGCGGCCAGGTAGTCTTCGAGTTGTAGGTTAGCCTCGCCAATGTAATAGTAAACGTCTGCCGTATCAGGCTGTGAATCCAGGAATTGTTCGAAGAATTCGATGGCCTCTTCATATGCACCTGCTTCTAAAGCTGAAAGACCGGCGCGATAAGCCTCATTGCTGGGATGAGGGGTATTGACATAGAACGGTGTCGGTGTATAGGGGACTTCGAGGAAGCCGGCCAGCGTATCTGGTCTGTCAAAAGTGGGGGCTGGTGTGAAGTTTGGGTCTGTGGACGTGGGCAAAAATGTCGGCGATGGTCCGGCTGTTTGCAAGGGGGCCAATGTGCGCGTGGGCTGTAATGAGAACGAGGGCAGCCCGGTGTCCCCAAAAATGTAAACTGCCAGTAAAGCTATGACAGCCAGGCCGACAAGACCTAATAAGGCACTACGGCCTCTGGGTCTGCGCCTGGCGCGTTTGGCTTTGCGCACTACCTCGGCTTTTTCCTGTTCTTCAATTACCTCACTGGGGGGTGGTGCTACTTCGGGGAGTTGCCATTTGCGCTGGCTGTCCGGCTTGACGGCAGTGATCTCTTCGGCTTGCAAGGCACCCAGCATGACCAGGCCGCGTTTGGCGGTATCGTTGTTGGGTTCCAGGCGCATCACGGTTTGGAGGCAATAGACGCGCTCCTTGGGTGATTCCACCACGGCGCTCATGTAAAGCCAGTAATCGGGGTTCTTCTGGTCACTGCGCAGCAGCCGCGTAAACAGGTCGCGAGCGCGCCCGCGTTGTCCCCGCTCGGCGGCCTCAATGGCCTCTCGTAGCATTCGGTCGTCGGCCATAAACTCCTGACGTTTTGAAGTGTAGCATAGGCTGTCCCGCCGTACAAGTCGTGTATAATCCCGCCGTGTTCCGGCTGACAGGATTGAAAGTTTTTATACTTTTTGGGCTATTTGGCTTGCTTGCAGGCTGCGCAGAGGGCTTTGAGGCTGGCGGCACAGCCACACCTGTGCCTACGGTGACCCTCCAACGTTTCCCCACCTCCACATTGCGGGAACCCCAGGCCCCCGGTGAGCAACCGGAACTGGAAGCCACCACGCCGCCCCTGCCGACCCCCACACCCATCTTCTATACCGTGGTTGAGAACGATACCATGTTGGGCATTGCCGACCGTTATAACCTCGCGTTGGATGAGTTGTTGTCCGCCAACCCGGACGTGGACCCGCGCGCCATGTCGGTTGGCACAGAGCTGTTCATCCCGGTGGGGGATGTGGTGGAAAGCCCGGCTGCTTTACCCACGCCCACGGCAGCCCCGGCACTGCTGGCTGAACCGGATTGTTATGCCACCATAGATGGGGGTTTGTGGTGTTTTGCCTTGGCAGAAAATGCTGGGGCGGGTGCCTTGGAGAACCTCAGCGCGATTTTGTATTTGTATGATGAAGATGGCAGTTTATTGCAAGACTATGGGGCCAGCGCACCCTTGAATCTCCTGGCACCTGGACAGCGCATGCCTTTAGCGGTGTTCATCGATGCGCCGCCGGAGGGCTGGGCCATTAGCCAGGCGCAGTTGGTCACGGCGCTGGGGGTGGCCAGTGAGGGGCGCTACCTGGAGACGCAATTGCAGGAAGTGATGGTGGAGATCAGCGGGGATGGTTTGAGCGCCGCCGTGCAGGGGGAGGTGCGGTTGGCGGACCGGGAGGCGACGGCCAACGTGGTGTGGGTGCTGGCGGTGGCTTATGATGCCGAGGGGAAAATTGTGGGGCTGCGGCGCTGGGAGTATGCTCGGGCTTTTCCGGGGGCTGAGGTGCTGCCTTTTGCGTTGCAGGTCTTCAGCCTGGGGGCGGGCATTGAGATGGTGGAGATCTTAGTGGAAGCTCGGCCTTGACCAAACAGCTTTGCTGTTTGGTTTAAGAGTTTTCTGCGAAAACTCTACGCGCACTAGTTAACGGTCAAAGTTGTATTTGAGGTGGAGTTTGGCATCGCCAAACTCTAGAATCAAACGGCTATGCCGTTTGATAAATGTAGTTAATGTACCCTATGTAGGGTTAAGCATGGTTTTGGCTGGCGGGTTTTTGGGCGAGTATACCCACACGACAAGTAATGGTGTAGAATTATGGTATGGGCAAAGACTGGCTTAAGAAAACAATCCGGTGGGTGGTTGGTAACACCATTTGGGACTCTTTCAAGAGGGCAATTAGCATTATTGGGGCTTGGTTTCTCAGCATGACCGGCATTAAATGGCCCCCAATATCCAGTCATCTCGCAAACGCGAATTTTCTAATTACGGCTGTCCTTATATTGATTTTTTTTATCGGCGCTTTTGTTGTGTTGTGGTATTTTCTGTCTTCCCTAAAATGGCTGTGTAGATTTGCAATTTGCCGCATTCAAGAACGGATACGGGAAGCACGGAGCATAGCCTCAAATGAGGTGGCTAGCATTGAGCACATTCACACCAGGAGGTATGTAAACAATAAACAACTATTGGCGGTATTTAGAAATAAGAAAAGCACACTGTTACGGATGGAAATGCGCGTGATGACCTTGAAGCATGGGAACATAGAAACCAAAACATGGGAAACCAGAAAAGATGTCGGTAGCGGGTTTGATCCCACAATCTTTGAGCTTTCTCCCAATACAACTGAGAATTTCCGCCTAGTCGGAACAGGCTTTGAGGATGTGCTACAAGACGATTTGGAAGAAAAGATAATAGTTTATGGGGGAAGAATACAAGCGCTAGATGAACACGGTTATTACAAGTATGAAGCGAATTTCATCGCCAAAACAGAGTCGGGAGAAGAACACCCGTTACGATTGAGTGGATTCCTCGAATATTGGGGAGGCGACGAATTCGATTTTCTGTATGAACTACCCTCCAATATTTCTTTCAAAGATGAAGGCGATTGATGAACGATAAAGATAAAAAGAAGAAAAAGAAAGACAAGAAAAAAGGTGAAGATCAAGAAATGACCTTCACCAAAAAGGATTTTTTAGAAGCCCTAGACCTTGTTATTGCTAAGAAGAACGAGGATAAGAAGAAAAAATCGTCTGATTGAGGAACGTGAAGAACATCGGCTTGTAATCGTCTCGATGGTTGTAGCGGAAACTGTACTCATTCAGATAATTTTGGAGATACTTGGCAGAAACAGCATGATAAACACCACGGATACCATTCTTGCAGTTGGACCAAAAGCCTTCAATGGTGTTGGTGTGAATGCGCCCACGAACATAGATTTTCTTGGCGTGGGGCACGCGCCCATGTCGGTATCCCATCACTGGCAACGCATCATAGACTTTGTATTCATCGGTGTAGATGGTCGAGCCATGAACGACATTTTGTTGCACCATCGGGAGGATTGTCCCACCGTCAGCCTCTTTGACCGCGCGAGCCTCAAGCTTGCCCTTGCGCTGGACGATACCGATAACAGGGGTTTTGTTATCAAGGCCGTGGCCTTTGCCGCCGCCCGTGTTCTTGCCACCAAAGTAACTTTCGTCAATCTCGACTTCACCCATGAACAGGCTGTAATCTTCCTCAAGAGACTCGCGTACTTTCTTGCACATACGCCATGCCGTTTTGTAGGTAACGCCCGTCTCGCGTTCAATTTGTTTGGCAGAAATGCCGCCGCGGGTCTGAGCCATTTGGTAGATAACGTAGAACCAGGTAGTGAGGGAAGTGCTGGACTTGTGAAAGACCGTTCCGGCGGTAGGGGCAATTTGATACCCGCAATAATCACAGGCGTATTGCTTGCGCTTGCTGACCTTGTGAAACTTGGCTTTCTTTTCACAGCTAGGGCATTCAATTCTTTCAGGGTATCGCTTGTTGCGAATGTACTCAAGGCAGGTGTCATCGTCAGGGAACATCTTTATAAAGTCCTTGATGGTGAATTTCTGCATTCGAGACTTTTTCTTCTTTTTCCACTTCTTAGCCATGTTAGTCTGTCCTCAATTAATTATTTGACTAAGCTAAGTATACAGGAAAATGTACTTGTTGTCAAGGGATACTCGCCGGTTTTTGCCGGAATATAAGATGTGGGGGCTGAGGGGAAGGGGGGCGGCGCATGTGGGGGTGCGGGCAGCGCGCAAGGGCCAAAAAGGTCGAATTAATGTACCCATATGTACCCTTAATGTGGGGAAGGGTGCAGTTGAATCTATTTTTCTTTTTTTGATAATATTTTTGTTCTATAATAGTGATACCAATTCTGGATATATTAATTCATGAGCATTATAAAGAAAATTAAACAATTTCAAAAAACTGAGGAGTTAGGAGTTATTGATTTATTCTCGGGATGTGGGGGAATGTCTTTAGGCTTCCAGAAAGCTGGCTGCGGAGTAATAGCTGGGATTGAAATTGATGAGCTAGCAGCGACAACACATGAAAGAAATTTCTCTTACACATCTCAGGAAACTGAGAAAAATTTAAATAAAGACATCACAACTCTTTCCCCAAAAGACTTTGCTGATGAATTGAACAAGAAATTTGGCAAGAAACAATCTGTTGATGTAATCATTGGTGGCCCTCCCTGCCAAGCTTTTGCAAGGATCGGTAGAGCAAAGCTCCGTGAAATAACGAAGCATCCTGAAGGATTTCTTCAAGATGATCGAGCGAACTTATACTTACATTTTTTAGAGTATGTGGATTTCTTCTCTCCTCTTGTAGTAGTTATGGAAAATGTGATTGATATTATGAATTATGGGGGAAAAAATGTGGCTGAAGAAATCGCTGTGTCTCTTGATGAGCTAGGTTATGAAACTAGATATTCAATATTAAATTCCGCTCATTATGGCGTACCTCAAATGCGACAACGCTTCTTTTTGATAGGTTTTCATAAAGAATTAGATTTGATTCCGGAATTCCCCCAACCAACACACTTTATCAAATTGCCTCAAGGATACGCAAGTTCAATGCAAGTTGCATTGGGCGGCCTTAACCAAACACTCTTTAATTATGGGGTTATAATTTCAGTTTTGTAGAACCTCCAGCAGCACATCCAGAATTGCAACCTGCTGTTACAGCCAAAGAGGCTTTAGGTGACCTTCCCAGGATTACGGAGCATTTGAAAGGCAAGTTGAAAGGGGGGCGTAGGTCTTTTGATACCTTATCACCATATCGACATGATATAGAACCGTCAAATTTTGCAATAGAAATGCGGAACTGGGAGAGTTTTGCATCATTTGAAGGTGTTTGGGATCATGTAATTAGATATTTGCCGAGAGATTATCAGATCTTCAAACTAATGAGACCGGGTGATCAATATCCAGAAGCACATAAAATAGCGAAAAACCTTTTTTATAAGGAATTAAAGAAAGAGTTCAACGGTCGCGCAGTCGATGAAAAATCCACTGAGTACATTGAACTAAGAAAGTCAATTGTCCCCCCATACTCCCCTGATAAATTCCCGAATAAGTGGAGGAAGATGGAAGAGGATGCTCCAGCACGGACTTTGACTGCTCATATTGGGAAAGATACTTATTCTCATATTCATTATGATTCGACTCAAGCAAGGGTGATTTCAGTACGCGAAGCTGCTAGATTACAGTCTTTTCCTGATGGTTTTGTTTTTGAGGGAGCAATGAATTCTGCATTTCGACAAATAGGCAATGCAGTTCCCCCTCTCCTGGCGTTTGCAGTTGCATCGTCAATCAAAAGACAATTAAGCTCCATATTTCTAGTTGGCCGCAAATAATGTTGGGATGAATAATCCTGATAAGATCAGAAATCTAAGGCGATTGCTACAGAAATGGGGAGAATCAAATATTATTAATTATCCCTGGCGATATAATGAAAATCCGTATTTTGTTTTAGTTTCTGAGTTTATGTTACATAGAACCCAGGTAAAGCAAGTTATCCCCATTTATTCGGAGTTTGTAAAAGCCTATCCAACATTAAAGAAGTTAGCAAATGCACCGGACAATCAAATAAAAAAAATCCTTTCCCCTTTGGGTCTTCAGTGGAGAATAACCTCGATGGTCAAGGCTCTAAAGGAATTGTGGCGAAGATACAAGGAAATTCCAACGGATTTTGAACAGCTCATAGAAACTCCGGGAATAGGTAATTATATTGCTGGTGCAACAATTTGCTTTTCCTTGAATCAGAAACAAACCTTGGTTGATACAAATACAGTGCGAGTATCAGCTAGAATTGCTGGACTTAGTTTGGAAGGTGAAGCGAGGAGAAAGGCAGAAGTAATTTCAATAATTGAAAAATTTTGCGACCCGATTGAACCACGAAAGTATTACTATTCTATGATTGATTTGGCTCATTCATTGTGTTTGCCGAAAACTCCAGTATGCTCAAAATGCCCGTTGCTATCAATTCCTTGCAAATTTGGATCACAAATACCTGAGTTGGGATAATTATGAACAGAAAACTTGCAATTAAGAAACTCACCGCTTCTGATTTGACCTTATTCAAATGGCAGTTTGAAAATTTAAGCGCGGGCAACCAGAAAGCAATAAATTTAAATAGGGGTGTATTTATTGATTCTCTTTATCCTAGTTTGCCCTCAATAGCAGAAGCCTCTGGTTGGAGAATTTCAATTGATTTATATATTTTTGGTCCCGGTCCTGGCGGAGAATACAATTTGCAGAGGAAAATAATCAAGGGTGGAACTTATAAAAACTGGAGATTAGATGGCGAATTTATTGACAATCCAACTATGGAACCAGAAAGATTTAACATTTTGGAGCCAGATGATTTCGTACTAATTGAGTTTTCTGGTGAAATTCAACCAGTATCCGCTAAACTTCTATTTATCTCCCAAAATGTAAATGCTGATAGAGAGATTCATGCATTCTTTAGAAAGACGATGCAAGGGAAGAGCATGAAAGCCATCGATACTGATTTCCTTGAGAAATTAGTAAAGACTGCCGTGCCTTCTGATAGTCATCCTATCCAAGACTTTTTGCTCCTTGAACAAATTATAGATGCTTCTATGGGGGGCTTTGAGGGAATTCAGCGACTGGTATCCAGTCCTACTTATCAGAAAGTTACTCATCAGGATTTAAGATCAGCAAGAGCATTGGCTGAAGAAGTTGGAAGAAGGGGAGAGGAATTAGTAAATGATTATCTCTACTCCCAAAAAGAAGCAGGGGTTATAAAGGATTTCGAATGGATTGCTGCCGAAAACGCTATTGCACCCTATGATTTTAGTGTTCTAAGTCAAGATGACGAGACCATTAATATTGATGTTAAATCAACAACTGGACGATGGAGTTCTCGTATTCATATTTCATATAATGAACTTCTCCAAATGACTGTTGGAGCAGAACAATATGATATCTATAGAGTTTATGATATTTCCCAATCAGGGGCACTTTTAAAAATCGCTTCTAATATACGCTCATTTGGAGAATCAATAGTTAGCATTCTTGAGCAATTACCAGATGGGATAAGATCAAATGGAATTTCGGTTAATCCCGATAATCTCAAATTTGGGGAAGAGATAGTTATTTCTCCCATTGTTGAGGATTAAACAATAATATGAAGACTTGGCCGCAAGCTAATTACAATATTTCTCCTCCCCATTGAAAAAGAAAATAACTCTTGTCTGACAAGTACTAGTACCCCCCCCTCCAAACACCTAAAGTTGGTGCAAAGCACCAACGTCAGTTTCCCCAAATCACATAGCTATCGGTGGCGCAGACCTTGTGGAGGTCCACGTCTTCGGTGCAGACCTCGTAGAGGATGAGGGTGCCATTGGCGGCGATGATGGGCGGGATGGTGATCTGTGTGTGGCCGCCGGCGTCGGTGAGGGGCAGCAGGTAAATGTGTTGGGTGCCATCTGGCAGCGTCACGGTGAGGTTGAGCTGCAAAGCCTCAATGGCCTGCACCCCGTTGAAGCTGTTGACCAGCAGGGTCTGGTTCTGCTGTGAAGAGACGAGGGGGTAGCTCTCGTCGAGGAAGAGGTCCAGGTGCTCCTGCACGGGTGGTGGAGGCTGCTCGGAGCCATCCACAATGTAATGCTGGGCTTTATAGATGGGGCCCAACTGGGCGGGGCGCACGCGCAAACCTTCCTGGGCGGCGGTGTGGTAATCGAGGCAGGTGTTGGCAAAACACTGGCGGTAAACACCCTCTTCGAGCAGGAAAAGCTCGGTGATGGGATTGCCGCTGACGTCGAGGCCGCCGTGGAGGATGATGTAATCGTAAAAACTGGCGGGCACGTTATAACCCAGCTCGCCTTCAACCGTGAAGAAATACACATCGGGGCTGTCAACCCGTGGAACGGGGGCGGAGGCTTCAAAGCCGATCATCTGGACAATGGAGCGGGCATACGCCTGGCGGGGTTCGCTGGCCGGGAAGTAGAGCACCAGGTTCTCGAAAATGGCCTCAATGCTGCCGTCGTCGTGGGCATAGGGCCCGGCGATGAGCGGGCCGGTAAAGGTGGAGCCGATCTTCTCAACCGCCTCCGCGAACTGCCCGGCCTGGACGGCGGGACCTTCGATGAGGGCTTTGCCGGGACCCTCCGGGGAACGGCACTCAAAATCGCACACAAATGCGCCGTAGAAGAGCAACTGTGGTTGGGGGTTGGAGGGATCGAGGTCTTTGTAAAAACCCATGTTCTCGAAATGCTGCTCGAGGCGGCCCTTATCGGCGTTCTCGTGCGCTTCGGTGAGCGGGTTGCCAACATAGCGCCGCCCACCAAGCTGGTTGTAGAGTTCAACGAAATCGGCATGGATGACGTGGCCGTTGACGTAGAGTTGGCTGGAGTCGGCGGGGGCGGGGACGGCAGGATCACCGTAGCCCAGTTGCGCGCCTAGAGGCTCGAAATAGACTTGTTGGGGCGGGGGCAAGTTGGGATCGTAAACCAGCAGGCCGGCCTGGAGATATTGTTTGACCTGATTGCTGCTGGGAATGCTTTCAGAAATGGCCGGGCCGAGATGGGTCATGCCGCCTAACTGGTCGTAGGTATCCTCGAAAACGGGTGCAACAGTGTAGGATAGATCGTTGGTGAGGAGATGCGCCGGAGTGCCGCCTGAAACGCAGGCTGAAGCCAACAGGCTGAGTGCCAGGAGGGCCAAAGCCAGGCGAGGGTGTCGCTTCAGGAAGGATGCGTTTGTGTTGCGCATAAACAGTCACATAAGCAAGAGCCCCCGGCGTGGGTGGATGGGTATGCTGTGACGCGGCCGGAGCCTGTGCGAGGCAATCGCATAACTCCTGCAAGGGCCTGGGGTGCTATGTGGTGTGGTGCAAATCCGAGTATAGCATTGGCCCGAAAATTGCACCTATAAGAATGAGGGCTGTTTTTGCGCGTGTGCTAGCCGACTACCTGAATGAAGGGCACGGGGGTGAAGACGAGGAAAAAGATGATGACGCCCAGCCAAGCGATGGCGCGACGACCGGGGCTGAGGGGGGTGATCTGGTCGAGGGGTTCGGCATAGGTGCGGCCCATGAAGTAGATCAACAAAGCCCAGATCCACCAGCCGGACCAGGTGAAGCCCAGCAGGATGACGATACCCAGGACGATGGGCCAGGCGCGGGTGGCCTGTTTGCCGAAAAGCACGTAGACGAGGTGGCCGCCATCGAGCTGCCCAACAGGCAGCAAGTTGAGGGCGGTGACCAGTAGTCCAGCCCAGCCGGCGCGAGCAACGGGGTGGATGATGACATCGAGGCCGCCGAGGGGGATGGGGCGACCGGTGAAGAAATAGTTGAACCAGTAAGCAATAACTGAGGTGTCCCCATAGTCGGCGGGTTGGGGAAGCAACTCTCTAAATACAGCGAATTTGGCAAAGAGATACAGGAGCGAATTGCCCTCTAGCAATAGTCCGCTGCCCGGAGGGATGGTTTCAGGGATGGGTTCCAATGTAGAGAGGAATAGCCCAATGAAGAGTACAACGATAGCGACTACCAGCCCAGCTAAAGGCCCGGCCACGCCGATGTCGTGCAGCACGTTCTTGTCACGGGGGAACTCTTTGAGGCGGATGAAAGCACCCAGGGTGCCAAGCAGGCTCAAGGGGAATGGAATGAAGTAAGGGAGGGTGACATCTGTGTTGTGGTAACGGGCAGCCAAATAATGGCCGAACTCGTGAGCCAGCAGGATCGGCAACATGCCTGCTGTGAAGGGGATACCTGCGACCAGGCCTGCAAAGATTATCTCTCCCAGACCCTGCTCAAGATCGGGCGCAGCCCCAAACAACAAGCCTGTGGTGAGCATGCTCAGGAAGGTCAAAACGAACATGATGAGATTGATCTGGGGGTTGGAGGGGCCGGGTTTAGGAGGGCTGGCGATGAGGAGGATGACGTGTTTGTCATCTTCTTCGCGGAAGAGGGCGGTTAGATTGAGGGGCTTTAATTCTTCTGTAATACGCGTAAAAGCTGTTTCCGAGTCGATGGTGAGCCGGCCTATATAACGGCGCAGGAAACCCTGCTGGCGGTCGCCGTAGGTGAACGATTCGACGCGGAAAATATTTTCGATGATCTTGTTGATGGCTGCGTTTTCGAGGAGGGCCTCGTTGGAGGAATTACCATTATCTGTCATGCTGATCCTGTATCTGTTAGTGTGTCCCTGGCAAGGCTTTCAAGATGCATGGAACACTCAGGCCAAGGACTATCAGGCGGGAGTGCATGGGAGTCGAACCCACCGCGGCCCGCAACGCGACCCGCCACCAATTTTGAAGACTGGGGAGCCCACCGGGACTCATCCACTCCCACAGGCAAGCATACCGCAGGCAAAAGGGCTTGGCAAGCAAGGAGCCAGCATGCTTATACGCTATTCATTTTTCTGGAAAGTGTGGGTTTAGTTGCCGATCTCAGCCTTAGCTTTTTTAGCATCTGCAATGGCCGTGAGGAAATCATCCAGAGTGACGGTGCATTGCGGACCTTCACGCTCCAGAGCGCGTGAGGCAGCATTGATGACGATGTTGAGGATGTCGCCGCCGGATAGACCCTCGGATGCCGATACCAGTTCATCCCAGGCTTGCTCATCCAGTTGAACGGGCAGGCGGTTGGGGATGTGATACTGCCACAAACGTAAGCGGCGCTCGGCGTCGGGTAGGGGCATTTCGATATGGCCGAGTATGCGGCGGATGAAGGCTGTATCGTAATTGGAGGCCAGGTTGGTGGCGAAGACGGTCACGCCCGAAAAGTGGTCGAGTTCCAGCAGCATGACCGAACGGCTGACGTTGACAGCATGGTCGGTGCTCTGGCGCACGTTGGATAGACGCCGCCCGAGGATCGAATCGGCCTCGTCGAAGAGCAGCAGTGCGCCGGTTTCGCGGGCCTTGTGGAAGGCGGCCTTGATGTTCTTGGCAGTTTCGCCGACGTATTTGGACTCGATCTCGGCGTAGTTGGCGCGGATGATGCCCATACCGAGTTCGTGGGCGATGGCCTCGGCGGTAAAGCTTTTGCCCGTGCCGGGCGGGCCGTAGAGGTTGATGGCGGTGCGCCCGCCGTGGGGGTCGATCTCACCGAGGCCGAAGTCTTCATAAAGCACCTGATGGTATTTGATCTTGGTCAAGAGGCTGAGCAGGTGCTGCATGGTCTCTTCAGGCAGGATGAGGTCCTTCAACTGGCGTTGAGGTGTCTCTACAATGAAGGTGTCGAGGCGCGCGGCGATAGCCTCATCTGTGGTAGGGGTCAGGCCGTCGGGAGACAAGATGCGGCCATCCATGACGGGGCGGGCCACTTTTTCGTTTTCGCTCGAAGCTTGAGATGACTTTGCCATTTTATTCCTCCAGGATGCCCAATTCGCGCTCCAGCCATTTGGTTTCCAGTTCGTCCACATAGATGGCGATGGCTTCTTTGAGGAAGCCGGGGAGGTCGGGATGTAGGCGGGCGAAATTGGCATTAAATTCGGGGTCGTCGTTGTACATGTCGCCCAAGCCTCCCAGTAACTCAATGGAGGGCTCGTAGAAATGACGCAGGTGTTCGTGCCAGCGCAGCAGCAAGGCACGCACCTCGGGACTGTCTGCGCCTTTGTGCATGTTGTCGACGATCTCCTGGTATATGGCGTTGCCCTCCTCTTTTATGGCGTCCTTTTGGGCCTCGGAGTAGCTGTTCCATAGTTGCGTGGACTGGGCGGCTTTATCCCCCCAGCGCTCAACAGCTTCTTGCTGGTATTGTTGCTCCTGCTCTTGGTCAAAGCTGTCGGATATTTTGTTCTTCTTGCTCATCATAGTCTCTCCAAATCAAACGTATAACAAGTAGTAATGATAAAGCATGACGTTACGTCAGGGTCAAGCGTTTGTTTCGATAGAAATCTGGGGAAGGATAGAGAAGATATGGACGCTATCTCGCCGCTTACAACAATTTATCGAGATGTGCCTACATGCAAAAGCGTCCTTATCTTCCCGTGTATATAATCGGACAAAGCAAGTATACTTACAGGCGTTCAAAATGACTAACGAAACGTCCCGTTTCATCAAGAGGGTTACCCCATGTTCCTGAGTTTCCCAAAAATCTCTTCGGCCCGCAACTGGTATCGCCCGATGCACTGTTCGTCATTCTGGCAGCCAGCCTGAGTCTCACAGCGGCACAGCCGGCTAATGGCCTGTCCCCCGCGCCCTACCTCTCCCCCGAAGGCTACCTGCAAGTGCCCGACGAATTTGAAGGCAATTTTGACCTGGCAGGCTGGGAAGTGAACCTGGATGACGAGCAGGGCCTGCGTTTCGCGCCGCCGCCTTTCCCGGCCATTGAGGGCGTGTTAAGTTCGCTGAACGGTCCGGGCTCACGGCTGAATAGTGAAGTCTTTGACATCGAAGTCGTGGGGGGCGTGATCTACGCCGGGGGCGACTTTGGAGCGGCCGGGGGTGACCCTGACGCCGAGCACATCGCCATGTTTCGCAATGGCGCCTGGGTATCGATCGATGGCCTGCCTGGCGTAAACGCGCCCAGCCCTGCCCTGGCTGACGTGGTTGAAGAAATCGAGATCGTGGGCGGCGTGATCTATGCCGGGGGCCACTTCAATGATGCCGGCGGTGACCCCAATGCCGATGCCATTGCCATGTTCAGCGGCGGCAGCTGGTCTGCCGTGGGTACGCCTGGTTGGGGTGCTAGCGCTTCTGTCTACGACCTGGAATTCGTGGGGGGCGCGATCTATGCCGGCGGTGACTTTGATGATGCCGGCGGCGATGCTGATGCTGATAACATTGCCATGTTCAGTGGTGGAACCTGGTCTTCCCTCGGCGGGGCGGACACGGGTTTGAGTAACACTGTCTTCGACATCGAGATCATGGGCGGCGTGATCTATGCCGGGGGCAGTTTTGAAAACGCCGGGGGGGACCCCGATGCCGACCGCATCGCCAAATTCAGTAATGGTGCTTGGTCATCACTCAACGGGCCCAATACGGGGATCGGCTTCCCTGCCGTTTACGAACTTGAAATTGCCAACAACACGGTCTATCTCGGGGGCACCTTTGATGATGCGGGGGGCGATCCGGACGGGGACAACATTGCTCAGTTTGGCCTGCCGGTTACGCTAACAACCGCAGCCGAAGTGGAAGAATGCAACGAGCGCAAGACAGGCGTGTCCGGGGGAGTATTCAACCTCAAATGCGCCTGGCTGGATATTCCCGCCAATGCCATCCCGGCAGGCACGGACGCCAATGCCAACGCCTGCCGCCTGACGGTCAGGGAAGCAGGCACAGCAGCCGATTACGGCTACGCCATCAGCGAAACCGTGTGGGACATCCGCCTGGTGTGTGACGGCCAGCAGGTGACGCAGTTGGCGGCACCCATCACGATCTGCGTCAAGCCTTCCGATGGTAGCAACGCCAACAAAGCGCTGTTCCATCGACATGGGGATGCCGGGGCCTTCAACGCCCTGCCCGATGCGTTGGGGCGTGCAGGATGGGTGTGCGGCTCCACCAGCCAATTGTCGCTGTTCCTGGCAGGCCAGTTCCTGCTGCCCAACACAGGCTTCGCGCCTGAAATGGCTACTCCATTAGATGTACAGCCCGAAAACCTGAGCTATGCAAACACCAGCATGACGCTCAACATTCCCCAACTGGGCCTGAGCGAGAGCATCGTGGGCGTGCCGCACAGCCCAGCAGGCTGGGATGTGACCTGGCTGGGCGATGAGGCCGGTTACTTAGCTGGCACAGCCTTCCCGACCTGGGCGGGCAACACAGCCCTCACCGGGCACGTGTGGAACGCGGATGGCAGGCCGGGTATCTTCCACGGCCTGGATCAGCTGCAGCATGGCGACCAGTTCACAATTGAAGCCTGGGGGCAGACCTTCGTGTACGAAGTGCGTGACACCGAATTAGTATCGCCGCGCAACCTGGGAGTGCTGGAGCATAGCGAATACGACATGGTCACACTGATCACCTGCGAGAGCTTCAGCGAGTTCACAGGTGACTACCGTCATCGCCGTGTGGTGACGGCTGTGCTGGTGGATGTTAGATAGCGATCCATTTCTTCAGATAGATACAAAAGAGCCGGACACAATGTCCGGCTCTTTTGTTGTGATTGCGAGTGATTGGAGTCTCAACAGCTTTTTTAGACCCCATATTTTTCTTTCCCCTATCGATCCATATAATCCGACAAAACAAGTATACTTAGACGCTAAGAATGGCTGAGTAATTCGATAATTCACTAAGAGGGTAGCCATGCTCCTGAATTTCCCAAAAATCTCTTCGTCCCGCAACTGGTATCGCCCGATGCTACTGTTCGTCATCCTGGCAGCCAGCCTGAGTCTCACAGCGGCACAGCCGGCTAATGGCCTGTCCCCCGCGCCCTACCTCTCCCCCGAAGGCTACCTGCAAGTGCCCGACGAATTTGAAGGCAATTTTGACCTGGCAGGCT
>JABFGG010000024.1 GCA_013112575.1 Chloroflexota bacterium
CTGCGGTGCAGCAGTTGCAGACGCTGGGCGAACGCCTGAAAGTGGATGTACTGGCCGAGCCGGACCTGGCGCCGCCCGAACTGGCAGCCCGAGCGCAGGAAAAGGCCAAGAACGGCGGCTACGGCGTGTTCATCCTGGACACGGCAGGTCGTTCGCAACTTGATGATGAATTGATGAACGAGTTGCAGGCCATCACCGCCAAGGTGGAACCCGCCGAAGTGCTGCTGGTGGTGGACTCGATGATCGGCCAGGAAGCGGTCAACATCGCGCAGGGCTTCAAAGGTTCGGTGCCCATCAGCGGCTTGATGCTGACCAAGGTGGACGGCGATGCCCGCGGGGGGGCAGCCATCTCGATTCGCTCGGTTAGCGGTGTACCGATCAAATTCATCGGTACGGGCGAGGGGCTGGAAGCCTTAGAGGTCTTCGACCCCAACCGGCTGGCTTCTCGCATACTGGGGATGGGTGACATGCTTGGTCTGATCGAAAAGGCTGAAGCTACGCTCGACCAGGAAACGGCTGAAAAACAGGCCGAGAAGATGCTGTCGGGCGATTTCACATTAGAAGATTTCGCCGACCAGCTCAAACAGGTGCGCAGCATGGGACCCATTGGCAACCTGCTGGACATGATGCCCGGCGGGATGGGCCAGATGGCCGGACAGGTCAATCCGCAGGAAGCGGAGCAGAACCTGAAGCGCACAGAGGCTATAATAAGCTCAATGACGCCCGAAGAACGGCGCAGGCCCAAGGTGATGAACGCCAGCCGCAAACGCCGTATCGCAGCGGGATCGGGTACACAGGTGCAGGACGTCAACCGCTTATTGAAGCAGCATCGCGACATGCAGCGGATGATGAAACGATTGAATAAGTCGGGCATGCGAGGTTTATCTGGCATGTTCGGATAGCGTGCTCTCGGAAGCACAACCGGGTTTTTTGCGCCCCCTTCAGCGCAATCCCCTCTCCGGTTGTCAGGCTGCAGGCACATCACAATTTAATAACAACTGACAAACAGGAGAACACAGAACATGGTTCGTATTCGATTGCGCCGCGTTGGGCGCAAGAAACAGGCTACTTTTCGTGTAGTAGCCGCAGACAAAGAGTCGCCTCGCGATGGACGCTTCATCGAGGTGTTGGGTTTCTACAACCCGCGCACTCAGCCGGCGACCATTGAACTCAAAGAAGACCGCATTTACGACTGGATCAGCAAAGGCGCACAGCCCAGCGATTCGGCGGCACAGATCTTCAAATCGGTCGGATTGCTGGACCGCTACGAGCGCTTCAAGGGTGGGGAAGACGTTGAGAAGTTGATCGAAGAAGCTGCCAAAGCGGCCGAAGAGCGCGCTGCCAGCCCCAAGACGCAGTATGGTGCCCCGGAAAAGTCGAAGAAGAAACCGGCTGTGGCTGAAGTAGTGGAAGAGGCTGCACCCGAGGTAGAGGCTGAAGAACCCGCTGCGGAAGCGGAAGCTGAAGAGCCAGTTGCCGAGGTTGAGGCTGAAGCAGACGCTGACGCTAAGGCTGAAACTGAAGCAGAAGAGCCAAAGGCAGAGGCTGTTGAGGCTGAAGAAGCCCCGGCCGCGGAAGAAGAAGCCCCTGAGGCAGAAGCAGAAGAACCTGCTGCTGAGGAAGAAGCCGCACCTGAGGCAGAGGCTGAGGAAGAAAAAAGCGAAGAAGCAGACGCTGACGCTAAGGAATAATCGGGAGCATTCCCCATGAAAGACTTGATCGATTACATCGCCCGTTCATTGGTTGACGACCCCACGCAGGTGCAGGTGCGCCAGCGGGGAGGGCGCAACAACGTGGACATCAACCTGGAAGTCGCCAAGGAAGATATGGGGCGGGTGATCGGCAAGCGCGGCAGGGTGGCGAATGCCATGCGCATGTTGCTCAGAGTAGCGGCTGCGCGTGAAGGCAAACGCGCTAACCTGGAGATCGTTGAACCCGATTAGCCAATGAGTTCGCGCAGACGCCGCGCCGCTGAACGCCGCAGACAGAAGAATGAAGGCTCGCCCCCGCCAGTGCAGGGCGAGCCTGATTTTGTTTTGGTGGGTATCCTGCAAAAGCCGCATGGTTTGCGGGGGGAAATGCTGATGCGGGTGATGACGGATTTCCCGGAGAGGCTAAAGCCGGAGACGAAGATGTACCTGGGGGATGAGCACGAGGTAGTTACCATCCGCAGTGTACGTGAACATAATAAAGGACTGTTGGTAGCGTTTGAGGAGTTCAAGGGGCGCAATGAGTTGGATCATATCCGCAATGTGCCTTTATTCGCGCGGGCGAGTGAGCTGCCCCAGTTGGAAGAGGGCGAGTATTACTACCACCAATTAATCGGCATGCAGGTGGTGAGCGATGAGGGGTTGGAGGTGGGGGTGCTGGCGGAGATATTGGAGACGGGGGCCAATGACGTGATGGTGGTGCGCTCGGAGAAGTATGGCGAGGTGCTGCTACCTTTTATGGATGAGGTATTTTTAGGAGTGGATGTGGAGAAGAAGATCGTGCAGGTGCATTTGATGGAGGGGTTGATTGACGAAACAGCATAGCTGTTTCGTATAAGAGTTTACTACGCAAACTCTACACCTTGATTATTAATGGAAAGGACGCCCGGATACGGACGTCCTTTTGAGTTGGGGGAGCATTGCATCAGGGAACGCGCTCCCAGAGGATGGGGGGGAGGGTGGCGTATTGGGTGGTGAGGGTATTGCCACTGCAAGTGTAGGTTGCGGTTTCTCCAGAAAGGTCCGAGCCTTCAAATTCACCAAAATTGGCAGCTACGATCTGGCCGCCTTCAACCGTTAAGCTGCTGCTATCGGCTGAGTAGTTGAAGTTGGTGGCTGCGCTGGGAGGGACGAGAAAGTCCCGACAAGTGCCCTCGGAACAGACTGTGAAAGCAAATCCGTCGAGCGTATTGCTGACGATACCATCTTCATTGAAAGTCACGAGGGCAGTACCATCAACGGAATCATAGCTGAGGTCGTCGGCAAATTCTGAGGCAGCGACCAGTGCTTGCAAAAAAGCCAGATAGCTGTCATTGTTCATTTGCCAGGTGCCGATGAGGCATGCTTCGCCTTCGAGGACGGCTCCTGCGCCGCTGTCAGCATCTCCTACATCTGAGGTCCCCTCTGTGGGTTCTCCGCTATCTTCGATGATGAGGATAGGGGTGTCAGTGGTGGATGGGATCTCATCAGCTGAGCCCAGAGCGGTACAGGCCAGACTGGCGAGGAGCAATAGGGAACCGAATATTGGTAGTTTGCTGCGCGTGTGCATATACACTCCTTTCTCTCTTGTACTTATTCAACGGTAAAAGTGTGGTTTTGTTATCAGGTTTTCTGGAATGAAATGTGGAATAATATAAGACCTATGACGTTTTACTGAAGATTTAGTCATGTAAGGGGTTCACGATGAAGAAATCAAAGCTTTTGAAATATTGGCAAAACCTTGATACCTTTGTATTAATCCTTGGATTATCTGTTGGACTGTGCATAGGATTGTACATGGCTGTTCCAACAATATCTGCCTATTTGCAATCTGGCTCGTATGGTCCAATAGGACCTTCGGAATTATGCGAAATTCTTCAAAGAGGGGGCAAAGAAATTGATTGTGAAGGACGAATGAGGATTGACGACATGCTAGAAGAGGCATTCCCGACGGAAACTACAACCCGAGATGAAGTTAGAACTATTCTTGATGAGCTATGGTTAGAATCGTTTACTCTAGCATACAATGAGGACATTGTTATAGATGTTTATGCCGTCAATAGTCATATTCTATCTCCTCCAGATATGGCTAATTTTTCGTTTTCACACGATGGCGTGCTACAAAAAATTACCTTTCCGGACGGATGGTTGTAGTCTTTGATGTGAATATCATGCTTCTCTGCAAAGTGTGTCCCATCTTACAAACTCTAAGAAGTTCTCAGCCTATCAAGCTTTCTTTTCACTACCTCCAAGCAGACTACTAGCGGTACCTGTTTGCTTCTTGCGGAGCCCAAATTATTACCCCGACCTCCTTTCATTTCCCTTAGTTCCTTCATTAATTAATACCAATTCCCTTGACACGCTTAAAAGCGCTGTGGTATTCTCTAGCCCGTTTTTCATTGGAGCCGGGCTGCCTCAGGGCAACCTGGCATCTTTTTACAAGCAAATAGCCATATCGGGGGCTGCATTTGTCTGATGCGCGTCTTTTCTGGGTGGGCCTCAACCTGGTCAAAGGGATCGGGGCCGTCCGTTTTAAAGCATTAATAGATCACTTCGGCGATGCCCAATCGGCCTGGGAAGCCTCCCCGGCTGCCCTGCGCCAGGCGGGCCTAACCGAGAAGATCACCGCAACGCTGGTGAAGCTGCGGGCCAGTGTGGAACTGTATGCCATCTGGGACGAGCTGGCCGAGAAGAACGTGCGTCTGCTGACCTGGCTGGATGAGGACTACCCTCGCCGCCTGCGGGATGTGGACCAGTCGCCGCCCGTGTTGTACCTGCGAGGCGAACTGCTGCCGGAAGATGATTGGGCCGTGGCTGTCGTCGGTACCCGCAGGGTTTCGGCCTATGGACGCCAGGTGGCTGAAGAACTGGGTGCTTTCTTAGCACGCAACGGCCTGACAGTGGTGAGTGGCCTGGCCCGCGGTGTGGATGCCATTGCGCATCAGGCAGCCCTGAATGCCGGGGGCCGCACGCTAGCGGTGCTGGGATCGGGTGTGGACCGGGTTTACCCGCCGGAGCATCGTAAGCTGGCAGGAGAGATGATGGAGTGTGGTGGTTTGATCAGTGATTACCCATTGGGAACGCCGCCGGAGTCGTACAACTTCCCGCCGCGTAACCGCATCATCTCCGGATTGTCACTGGCGACGGTGATTGTGGAAGCCGGGCAGAAGAGTGGTGCGTTGATCACCGGCCAATTCGCTGTAGAGCAGGGTCGTGAAGTGTTTGCCGTGCCGGGCAATATCTACGCCGTCAGCAGCAAGGGCACCAACCGTCTGATACAACAGGGCGCAGCACCGTTGCTCAAGCCTGAAGACTTGATCGAGGCACTAGACTTGCGGATGGCGAGCGAACAAAAGACAGCCCGCAAAGTATTACCTGCGGATGCCACCGAAGCCGCGCTGTTTGATGTGTTAGGCTCTGAACCGTTGCATGTGGATGAAATCCGCGCTCAGGCAGAATTGCCCATCGAGCAGGTATCGTCCACGCTGGCGCTGATGGAGTTGAAAGGCCTGGTGCGCCAGGTTGGTGGCATGCAGTATGTAGCGGTAAGAGAATTACAAGCTGATTATGATGAGAAGAAATTGGACTAATTTACGAATTAACAAAACAATGATGAAAGAAATCTGGAACATTTATGTCTGAACATTATTATGCGATGATCATGGCAGGAGGTGGCGGTACGCGTCTGTGGCCTTTGTCTCGCAAAGTGCGCCCCAAGCAAATGCTGGCCCTGGATGGCGAGCATTCGTTATTCCAGATCACGGTGGAACGGCTGGAAAACATTTTTCCTCCTGAACGCATCCTGGTAGCAACAGGCGCCAGCCAGGCTGAAGCATTACAAGCTCAGGCTCCCCAGATCCTGCAAGAAAATTTTGTACTGGAACCCTATGGGCGTAACAACGCCCCGGCCATTGGCATGACGGCCACGGTGCTTCAAAAACGCGACCCCGATGCGGTTATGGCAGTGGTCACAGCAGATCACTACATAAAGAACGTTGACCTGTTTCTGCAATCCTTGCGAGCCGCCGAAGAGATTGCCCAACAAGGCTATCTGGTGACGCTAGGCATTGAGCCAACGCATGCGGCTACTGGCTTTGGCTACATTCAGCAGGGTGGTGAGTTGGGTGAATACGAAGGGTTGACGGCCTTTGAAGTAAAACGTTTCAAAGAGAAACCAGACAAAGCCAGCGCCGAAAAGATGTTGGCTAGCGGTGATCATGCCTGGAATTCCGGCATGTTCATCTGGCGAGTGGACAAAGTGCTGGCTGAGATGCAGTCGCAAATGCCCGACCTGACAGCCGTGATGCAAAAGATCGGCGCGGGTTGGGGCGGCAGTGAACAAGAAAAAATACTGGCAAAGTGCTGGGATGAGATCGCCGACAAGGATGCGACCTCCATTGACTTTGGTATTATGGAAGGCGCGGAGAAGGTGGCGATGATCCCAGTACAAAACCTGGGTTGGAATGATGTAGGTAGCTGGACTTCATTATTTGAAGTGCTGGCCGCTGATAAAGATGGCAACATTGTGCAAAACGCTGAGCATCTCAATATCGACTCGCGAAACTCCCTGGTGCACGTCAACGGTGAAAGTGAACGCCTGGTAGTCACCATCGGTGTCGAAGGCCTGGTTATCGTGGATACCGGTGACGTTCTACTAGTATGTTCGAAAGAACAAGACCAGCAGGTGCGTCAGGTCATTCAGATGCTCAAAGAACAGAATAAAGACAAATACCTTTAGATTATTGTTGCCGAGGAGAATTACGTGGAAGCCTATTGTGTGAAATGTAAAGAAAAGCGCGAAATGCTGGAGCCTAACGCAGAATTCACTGCCTCTGGAGCTCCCGGTACACGCGGCAAATGCCCGGTGTGCGGTACGACCATGTTTCGCATGGGGCGTACGCCTGCCCACGAAGGCATGACGCCGCCTGAAAATGTGGTGCGCAAAAAGAAAAAGAAGCAAGTGCCGCGCAAAGGCAAGCTGGTGATTGTTGAGTCGCCCGCCAAAGCACGCACCATTGAGCGCTACCTGGGGGAAGGCTATAAGGTAGAAGCCTCCGTGGGGCACGTGCGCGACCTGCTACGTTCCCAGATATCTGTGGATGTGGAAAATGACTTCCGGCCCAAGTACCGCGTACCCAACGAAAAGCGGCCCGTGGTCAAAGAACTAAAGAAGCTGGCCGAACGCGCCGAAGAAGTGTATCTGGCGACGGACCTTGACCGCGAAGGTGAGGCGATAGCCTGGCATCTGGTCGAAGCCGCTGAGATCGAGCCGGAACGCGCTCGACGGGTGGTGTTCACCGAGATCACCAAGCCCGCCATCCAGAGTGCCTTTGAGGAACCGCGCGAGATCAATATGGATCTGGTGGATGCCCAGCAGGCGCGCCGTATCCTGGATCGTCTGGTGGGTTACAACCTCAGCCCAATCCTCTGGAACAAGGTGCGCAACCGCTTATCTGCGGGACGTGTGCAATCTGTGGCTTTGCGGCTGGTAGTGGAACGTGAAGAAGAGATCGAAAATTTCGTACCAGTCGAATACTGGTCGATCGATGCAGAGTTCCTGCCGGATGGCAAACCCAAAGAAGATACTTTTATGACCAAGCTGGCCAAGATCGATGGTGAAGACCCCGAACTGGGTAGCGAAGAAGTAGTGACGCCCATCGTGGCCGATATGGAAACGGCGGAATACGCTGTGAGCAAGGTCAAACTGGGACAGCGCAAACGCCGCCCGCCTGCACCTTTCACAACGAGTACCTTGCAGCAAGAAGCCTCACGCAAGTTGAGCTATACAGCCCGCCGCACAATGGCCCTGGCGCAACAACTTTATGAAGGTATCGATCTGGGAGAAGGGGAAACCACGGGTTTGATCACTTATATGCGTACGGACTCGACTAACGTGTCGCAGGTGGCGCAGGATGAGGCGCGCCAATACGTGATCGACGTACACGGCGAGTCCTACGTGCCCGAGGATGGGCCTAAAAAGCGCAAGAGTGCTAAAGGCGCGCAGGAAGCGCACGAGGCTGTCCGCCCGACCAGTGTGCTGCGTACCCCAAAAGTTCTCAAGCCGCAACTATCGCGCGACCAATATCGCCTGTACCAGCTCATCTGGCAGCGTTTTGTGGCTTCACAAATGAGCCATGCTATTTTCGATACGATCTCTGTAGAAGTGACCGGGAAAGCTACGTTGCATGAGTATCTGTTGCGCACCAGTGGTTCAACGCTGCGCTTCCCCGGTTTCCTGGCTGTGTATGAAGAGGCCAAAGCCAAAGGGGAGGAAGAAGAAAATGGCACAGATAGAAAAGTGCCCACCGACCTGGAAGAAGGACAGAAACAGACACTGATCGAATTGCTGCCTGAACAACACTTCACACAGCCCCCGCCTCGTTTTTCGGAGGCTACTCTGGTGAAGACCATGGAAGAGTACGGCATTGGCCGTCCCTCAACCTACGCGCCAACGATGAGCACCTTGCAGAACCGTGGCTACGTGACACGCGATGGACGCCGCTTGTTCCCGACGGAAACGGGCCGGGTGGTGAACGAACTGATCTCGGAACACTTCCCCAAGATCGTGGACGTGAGTTTTACAGCCAATATGGAGGCTGACCTGGATAAGGTTGCCAAGGGCGATGAGGAATGGGTTGACATTATTCGCGAGTTCTACGGTCCCTTCAGCGAAACAGTGGAGAAAGCCAAAGAGGAAATGCCCGAGGTCAAGGCCGAGCCAGAGTACATCGGGCGCACATGCCCGACCTGCGAAAAAGGCCAGTTGTTGATTCGCTGGGGCCGTTACGGCAAGTTTATTGGATGTGACAATTTCCCCGAATGCCGCCACACTGAGCCGCTGTTGGAGAAAATCGGGGTGCATTGCCCTGAATGTGAAGACGGCGAGGTGGTGGAGCGCCGTACACGCAAAGGCCGTATCTTCTACGGTTGCTCCAATTACCCCGAATGTGAGTTCACTTCCTGGAAGAAGCCGATCGCTACACCATGCCCGAATTGTGAAGGTATGCTGGTGATCCAGAACAAGAACGATGCCCAGTGTCTGAACTGCGAGAACCGTTACCCGCTGGATGAGGTGATGCCCAAAGAGCCGGAAGAAGAGGAAGTAGAAGCGCCTGCGGGTTGAGGGATAGATTGATTTGATCTGTTAACTTGGACCAGGTAGGCACAGAGTGATAGAAGCTCTGTGCCTTTTTTGTTTTCATCATAGAAACTGGGATTGTAATGATCCCTTTCTCACATTTATGGTGGATTTTATAAGGCAATTGGGAATTAGGGGATCAAGTAGTGAGCAGCCGTTTACAGCGATTGTTACATGAACCGGATACTGAGGACTGGAAACGCTATCAACGCCGATGGTTGGTGGGGAATGGGAAATTGTCTGGATGGATAGCAATTATTTTGCTGCTGGCCGGAATTAGCCATTTAGTTTACTCCTATTTCCAAATCAATTCCCAAGTGCATAAGGGGATCCCTGATGACTTTTATGTAGTTTCATTGATGAATGTCTATCCACCTGTAGAAGATTTAATTGCAGTAAATGAACAGCAAGTTATGATCGATCGAGGTTCATCCTCATTGGAATTATCGGCGTTACCCTTCAGCCCGCCTGGTTTTCTCTCTAACTGACCAGAGGCAGCCCTATTATTTTAATGTTGATGAAGAGATAGGTGGCTTCATATTGGATGTTTCTAATCAGCAGCTTGAATTTGCCCTGTCACCCCAGTTCAGGGGTGTACCGAAACTTGATGAGTACGACCTGCCGCAAATAATAGACTCTAAGGAGATAGTATTGGTTTTACAAGAATCCTGGGGGAATCAGATATTGTTAGATAACAAACACATTGGCTGGCCTGCTGGGCTGCATGTGAAAAACGTTTCCGAAGGTGATGGGGAAATCTGTTTGGAGTGGCAGTTATGTTGCTGGGTGGGGTTTGTTGAGCCCGGCAGACAGGTTTGTTCACCCGCAATTATTTCATCAGGCACACAGCTTGCATCCCCTTGAAGTGAATCAGTTGCGCGTTTCTGCCTGCTGGTCTACAATAATTTTGCGTGGATGTTGCCGCGCCAAGGACGGAGCAACTTTATGGAAGCCTTCGAAGACGTGGATGTCGGCCTGGATGAGCCGCAAGGTGGCGGTAGCCGGCTGCCAGTAAACTTGAGCCCGGATCTTTTGCGTAGCCCCTGGTTGATCGGTGGGGCCGGCGTCGTGCTTGGTCTTATCCTGGGTTTGGTTTGGGCTTACCTGATCGCCCCTGTGCAATGGGTGGACCAGCCGATCGATAATCTACGTGCTGACTTGAAAGAAGAATATGCACGGTTGGTGATCGACTCATATTCCCGAAATGAGGATTTGGGCTTGGCAGTACAACGCATATCGGAGATCGGGGACGACGCCTCGCAAACCCTGGCAAATATCTCTAACAGCCCGGGCAGCCAGGACATCGAAGCTATCAATCAGGTATTGACGAATTACAACATACAAATGGCTGGGGGGCTGCCAGAGGCTGAGGAAGGGACACCACCCCAGGCAGAAGAACCGGCAGCCGAAGAAGGCGGGCTATCTCCAGTTGGAACGTTTATGATCGCTTGCGGCGCGTTGTCAATAATCACTGTGATTTTGGCTTTTTATATATTTTGGCGTCGTCAAAACCAGGGGCCCATAGAACCCAGCACAGCCGCCATGGCGCAGGAATTCTCTCGCTCTGTAGAACAGACTGATTACGTCGCCCTGGGCGCCGATCAGCCACTGGCCCAATGGATGACCACCTATCTGGTCGGTGATGACCTGTTCGATGACTCGTTCAGTATCGACTCTGCGATTGGGGAGTTCATGGGCGAATGTGGCGTGGGTATTGCCGAGACCATCGGGGTGGGCGAACCTAAACGCGTGAGTGCTTTTGAAGTGTGGCTCTTCGATAAGAACGATATTCAAACCGTCACCAAAGTGGTGATGAGCGCCCATGCCCACAACGATGATGCAACCCGCGACCGCCTAGCGGCGAAAGGCGAACCCATTTTTGCCGAGCCGGGCAAGGAAACGGTGCTGGAGACGGCCACTTTGCAGATGGTAGCTCGCATTGTCGATATGTCTTACGGCGATGGTGCTCTACCGGAACAGAGCTTCTTCGAGCGCATGACCATTGAGCTGGCAGTTTGGTCCAAAGTGTAATTCCAGCTAATTTATGACTTGCAAAGGCTCCCGATCAGGGAGCCTTTTTTATTGGGGGCTTGTGCCCAAAGTGCGCTTTGACCCCTACTTGTATAATTTGGGCAGCATTGTCTAACCAAAGGATGTGCCATGAAAAAACTTATTGCGACCCTACTATTGTTGAGTATTGTATTGGTGGCTTGCGCCGCGCCGGCTGACCCAGCGGAACCCGTCTTCGAGCCTGTTGAAGAAAACGTCGAAGCGCCACCTACTGCCGAACTGGAAGCTGCTGCGGGTGTTGAAGAAGAGCCGCAAAGCGAGGAAGCCCCTGCCGAGGAAGAGGTCCCGACCGAGCCAGTGGTTGAAGAGGTTCCGGTTGAGATGGATTTTGAGACTTTCGCCTGGCCGGTGACGCCGCCCAGCAGTGACCAGATCGTGGAAGCCAAGGTATGTGACCTGGCTAACCTGCCGCGCAACCGCTATGCAGGGGAGTTCACACTCGATGAGTTACGCGGTGTGTATGAACCCGTGATCGCTTGTGACTGGGTGGTGCTGGCTCTGGCTTACGTAGAGCGTTTGGAAGAAGACCAGGCCCTACCGCAGGAAGCTATCAATGCCTATCTGGAGGGCATCCGCTTGAATCCTGCCCTGGCATTGCGCACGCAGGTCTTCTATGCATACTTTGGAACAGTGAATGGATTGGTGGATGCCCCACCTACTTTCGCCCAGAACATCGTGGCGATTGAGTTACAGTATGATTGGAATGGTTTGGGCAATCCGGCGGCCTATCAGGTATCTATTACGGATGCTAATACGACACCAGTAGTCACTGGTGAGATCTCTGGGGGCGAACCCCTCCTGCAGTCAGGTGAAGGGGATGCCGCTGATCCCCCACCGGAAACACCAGTGCTTCCAACCACTGTGGACCCTGGAGCCGTTCAGGCACTTGTACTAACATTAACCGATTTTTGGCCTGTGGCCCAGCGTTTTAATGTCTTTGCGTGCAATGATAATTTCCCGGATTGGTCCCTAACATTAACCTTTGAGGATGGCTCCACTTTAGAGTTGGTCACGGAAGGCTCGAACTTTTTGCCGGCAGGCGGTCCCTGGCAGGTTGAGATCGATGGCCAGGCTTACGTTCAGCTTTCTGAGAGTTTCTCCAATGCCATGAATGATTTGATGGTTGCCCTGGGCTTACCGCTTGGCCAGCCTTTGAGCATGTCCTGTTTCCCTGACGAGGCCATTTTCGATTACGCTTATAACACCCTGGAATGAAAACTGATAACCAGCGGAGGCTCTCTTTGATGCCTCCACTGGCTTTTAAATCACCCTATGAACACTTCTGATCTGCCAGCTTTTCAATTGCAGGTAGCTGATTTTGTGGCGGAACATCAATTGTCAACAGATGTATCCACCCGCCTGCTGGATTTGCTTTCTGAGATAGGGGAATTATCTAAGGAGGCCCTCAAAGGTAGTGACTACGGTAAACGGGCATTCGTGCAAACAGAAAACTGGCCAGAAGAGCTGGCTGATGTTTTCTTTGCTTTGATTTGTTTGGCCAACGCCACTGGTGTAGATATGCAAAGCAGTCTGGAAATGGCACTCAACAAGTATGGAAAGCGCTTAAAGGATAGAGGAGATGCAGGTTCAGGACAGTGATCGGACGTAGTGCTTCCCGTATAAATCAGGAGGACAGGAAGCTTACCAAGCTGTAATTAGACTAATATAAAAACTCAATAATTTATGTTATTCTCTGTATCCAAATATCTTTTTTTACGAGGGAAATATGAACGCTGGCAAAATTGCCTTTCTAAGTATTACCATGCTCATGATCTCAGCTTGTAGTGGGTTAGTACCTGCCGCGACACCAACCCCCACAGCGGATCGCGCAGCGACCGCTGTGGCACAAGCCACGCAAGATGCCCAAAGTACAGAACGCATACAAGCTACGGTAGAAGCAGTTCAAGCTGCGGCAGCAGCCGAGGTAACTGAAGCAGCCATGACTAAAGCCGCAACAACTCCAACGCTTCGCCCTATGCGTGTAACAGAAACCGCCCAGGCAGAACAGGCCTCCGGGATCGTGGAGAGCCTATTTGATGCTGGATACATATCCACAACAAAAGGGGAAAATTTGCCACTTGACCGGTTTTTTGATCAAGTAGCGAAGATCAATTATTTTTACTGGACTTACATGGATTATGCTCCCAGCGACTTCGTATTTCGTGCGGACCTTGAATGGCAATCGGCTAGTGATGTCGCCAATTGGTTCAATTCGGGCTGCGGAATCGTATTCCGGGAAGATGGGATAGGCGAGAATTTTTACGTGGTTTTCTTGAACCTGGATGGTACGGTTGAGTTGATGAGTTGGCAAAATGATGTGCGCCAAGAAGTTGTAAATGAATATTATGGAAGACTTGATATTCCTGATGGCGAAGGTGAACTTATTGTCACAGCAGAAGGCGACCACATTCAAGTCTTCGTGAATAGCAAGTTGGTTGTTGATGTCAGGGACACGCGGCATACAGAAGGAGAGTTTGCTTTAACGGTGATCTCAGGAACCAATAAAGGTTTTGGCACGCGTTGCACTTTTGACAACATTACATTATGGGAATTAGATGTCGAAGAATAATTCGGGATTTTAAGATAGGCAAAAGTTATGAAAAAGAAGCTTATGCTATTCGTGCTGTGTGTGGGCATTTTGGCGGCCTGCAACACGATCGGTTTGAGCGGAGCAACGCCTACACCCACGGCTGATCGCGCCGCTACGGACGAGGCACAAGCCATGCAGGACGTGCTCAGTACGGAGCGCATACAGGCTACGGTGGACGCGGTCTACATCGCTGCCGAAGCTGAGGTAACCGATGCAGCCTTGACCAAAGCGGCGACTACTCCAACCCTTCACCCATTGCATGTGAGGGGGACTGCTGAAGCAGAGCAGACTTTTGGTATCGTACAGAGCTTGTATGATGCGGAATTCATCTCCACTACGGCAGGGGTAAATTTACGAGTGAATCGTACTGTTGAAAGTCGTGCCAGGCTCAACGGTTTTGGTTGGTCTTTTCCAGGTCACTCCCCGAGCGATTTTGTCTTTCGCGCTGACATTGGCTGGGACTCAGCCAGCGACGTGGCTAATTGGTTCGATTCTGGTTGTGGCATCGTCTTCCGAGAATATGATCGTGGAAATAACTTTTATGGAGTATTTATATTTCTTGATGGCAATATTTCTTTATTTGCTTATGTGAATGATCGATGGCAGGAAATAACAACCAGGTATTATGGGAGGTTGGACGTCCCTGAGGGGGAAGGGGAATTAATCGTGACAGCGGAAGGTGATCACATCCAGGTTTTTGTGAACAGTAAATTAGTTATAGATGTCAATGATGCACGGCATACAGAGGGTGATTTTGGATTTATTGTTGCTTCAGGCACTAATAAAAGCTTTGGCACGCGTTGCACTTTCGACAACATGACATTATGGGAATTGGATATTGCAGAGTAGAATAGCATTGAATACATGGGAGCAAATCATTAATGCTTAGAGCGATTCTTTTGGTAATTTCGTGTATGGTTCTTTTGCAGGCTTGTGGTCCTGAGCCTACTCCTCCAGCGACCCCTGACCGGGCAGCCACTGTCGAAGTCCAATATATGCAGCAGACCCAAGCCGTCATAGATGCGCAGGTGACCCTGGAAGCTAATGCCACCGAGGCGGCAGTAGAAAGGGCCACCAGCTTCGCTATCCTGGCAGCTACCCAAACGGAACAACAATTCATCGTGAACGAAACTGCCACAGCCGAAGCCACAGCCCGGGCAGAACCCATGCTTGAGTTGATCCAGGAACTCTATGACGATGACTATATCCAATCGACCGAAGGCAGCTACCATCAATTAGATGATTTTGATGAAAGTTGGGCCATGCTGAATTATTTCGATATCTGGCGCACTGGATTTGCACCATCTGACTTTATCATTCGCGCGGACGTCGCCTGGGACTCTGCCAGTGATTCGGCCAACTGGTTTAATTCCGGATGTGGCTTCCTTTACCGCCTGGACAGGCCCGAGAACAGCTTTTACCTCGTCTTCCTCACCCTGGATGGTTACGTCAATATGCAGTACTGGAGCCCCAGGGCCATTCGTAGCCTGGGCTTCTCCTATTATGGTCAGCTAGACTTGCCTAGTGGTAATGCTGAAATGGTGCTTGTAGCCCAGGGTTCGGAGATGCACGTTTTAATCAACGGCAAGCTAGTGCATACGCGCATTGATACCAATGTTGATAAAGGTGAGTTAGCTTATACATTATTGTCTGGGACTAATGCAGGTTTTGGAACGCGCTGTGTATTTGAGAATGTGGGTTTGTGGGAGTTGGAAAGCGATTAGAATAAACGGATGCTAGAAAACACTCCCTGGTCATCCCCCATATTCATCTTTTTGGCCTTTGGCCTATATTCTGTCGTACATTCCCTATTGGCTGCTCTAAAAACCAAAGACCTGGCGGCAGCCCTTTTTGGGGAAAATGCTACAGATCGCTATTACCGTTTGTTCTTCAATATTTTCGGCGTAATCAGCTTGTTGCCTGTTTTTGCTATGGTTGCACTGTTGCCGGATCAGGCTTTGTACAACATTGGAACACCCTGGAACCTGTTGATGTTAGCCATTCAGGGCTTGGGGGGCTTGTTCGCCGTTGCGGCCGTACTCCATACAGGCCCTTTTGCTTTCCTGGGATTAAGCCAACCTATTGTTGGTAAAGAGAATCGTGAAGCAAAGCTAAATACGGGAGGCATATATGCCTGGGTGCGGCACCCGATATATACCGGGGGGATGGTCTTTTTATGGTTCTCGCCTGTGATGACGTTTAATATCTTCGCATTCAACCTGGGCATAACCCTGTATTTCATCATAGGAGCCTGGTTTGAAGAGCGCAAGTTGCTGCACTTCTTTGGACAGGAGTACGAAGATTACATGCAGAAAACCCCTATGATAATTCCGTGGGTGGGTTGGAAATAAATAGCCCTACTGAATAATTTAAGACTAAACACTTGATTATAGAACGCTTGTGCAGTAAAATAGAACAAACGTTCAAAGGAGTGTTTTATGGTCGGTCTTGCTTTTCCTAAATCCAAAGCCCAAACTTATCAACCGCCGCAAACCGAAACCGCCCCCTATCTTTCAACTATTGATGAGGTGTTGGCCAGTATCTCGCCTGCCCCCAGCTTTGCAGCCCTGGTGGGTAGCACAGAAGACGGTGTACCTATCTTGTTCGATCTTGCCAGCGAAGCGCCTGGTTCATTGTTGATGGCCAGCGACGAGTTGTTTGTCAACCGCCAGTTGTTGCGTAGCATGCTTTTATCTGTGATCAAGTTAAACAGTACACGGCAGGCAAATTTTCATCTCGTAAGCGAACGCCCTGCCGCTTTCTATGACGTGTTGGCTGCCCCTCATAGTCTGCGCCATTTTTCCCCAGCTGATCCTAACTGTGAAATCTTGATCGAGGAATTATGCAACCTGGTGTGTTTACGCCGCGATGAAAATGCGACCGGACCGGCACAGATCCTGGTCGTGGATAGCATTGACCGTCTGATGGATCTAATGCATCCCCAATACATACAGGACCTGATGTGGCTGCTCGAATTCGGTCCGGCACAACGCGTGTACGTTTTCGCCGGTTATGACACAGCCAGTTTTGTAGAACAGCATGTCAATCTAATAGAGGCCTTTGAAACGCGGGCACTCGGACGCATATTCAGTCGTGAGCTGGCAGTTTACCTGGCTGACTTCGGCCAGGTTGACTTGCAGGATCTTCACCCGGGTGAGGAAGTTTTCGTCCGTTCAGGCAGTGATTTCCTAAGATTAAGTCTTCCGCGCATCGATTCATAGAGGAGTTGGAAAATGAATATCGGTATGTTATGGTTCGACAATGACCCCAAGCGTGACCTTGATAGTAAGGTCACAGATGCGGCGGCATATTACCGCAAGAAATATGGCCGCAAGCCTACGGTATGTTTTGTCAACCCGGCTATGGCCGAGCAAAAGGAGCTGAAAGCTGGAGGGGTGGAGGTCAAGACCAGCGACACTATCTTGCCCAATCATTTGTGGATCGGTTCTAAGGAACCCACCTAAACCTAAAAGAAAAGCCCGCCAAATTTGGCGGGCTTTTTTATATTGTCAAAGTGGCTACAAGGGTGTCCAGGGCCAATTCAGGTTTGATTTTGCCAGTTTTTATCTCAGCGTCATAATCCAACAGACGATGGTATATGGCTTCCAGAGTGTTCAGGTTCAGGCTTTTGGCATGCCCGTAGAGTTTTTTGGCGCGGAAAGGATGGATACCCAATGCCTCCACGGCACTGGCTTCTGTGCCGCCTTCCTCGATTACTTCGCGAGTGAGCAACAGCAGACGGAATTGCCCTATCAGGCCAAAAAAAAGCTGCAAGGGTTCCTGTTCTTCTAAAAGCTTGTGCATCATATCCATGGCAGCGCGGCCATTGCCATTCCCGAGGGCATCCATAAAAGCAAAGTAGTCGCCCTGGCCGCTGGTGCTGGCAGCCACGTGGTCAACGTCATCCATTTCAACAGGGCGACTATAGTTGACATAGGCTAATAGTTTGTCGATTTCAAGGGCGGCCTGCCTCACGTCGCTGCCGACCAGCTCGGCCAATAAGGATGCAGCCTGATGAGCAAACTCGCCGCCCTGTTTTTTGGCATGCGTGCGAATCCAGTTGGCCATGGCGCCACCTTTGGGCACACTGAAAGCTTTGATAAAAGCACGCTTCCCAGAAGACCTGCTCCATTTGACCAGCCAGTGACTCTCTTTCAAGTTCTTGTTCTCAACAAGGACTAATGCCGTGGATGCAGGTAGGTTCTCGATGATCTGGATGAAACGATCCTGTTGGGCTTTCTGCGATAACCTGCGCGTGGGGTTATCGATTATGACGAGGCGGCGGCTGGCCAGGAATGGGGTTGCTCCGGCCATGCCAGCAAGTTTCTCGAGGTCCAGTGTGTTGCCTTCCAGGCGCGTGGTGTTCATATCCGCAGTGGCAGGCTCTCCTAACTTACCGGAGATCTGTTCAATGAACTGGGCCATGGCGAATTCATCTTCGCCATGCAGCAAGTAGACAACGGGTGGGTTTTCGCTCAACTCAACCTCGGGTGGTAACGCGGTGGCCGATGAGGCGTCCGCGCTGGCTGGCGGACACAGATACGACCTCCAAATTGCCGGGATGCCCTGATGTGGTCACATTCTGCTGAATGGCGAAGCCCAAGGGTTGAGCAAAGATGAGTGCTATGGTGGCCAGCAATCCAGCCAGCGGCAGGCGCTCCAATTTGTGGCGTATGCGTGGGCCGGCTCCAAACATGGCTATGGCCCCAGCAACACCCGCTGCCAGGCCAGCCGTGGCGAAATTTGTGCCGCAGTTGGGATGCACGGCTAACTGATGCTCCCCGTTGCGCATCCGCGTGAGTGCTTCTTGAGCGGCATTTTCGACATCTTCTGTCCTGACGTCGCCCCACAGCCAGAAGCCGCCTGCATCGGAGTGACCCGCCAGACTGCGTCCTGGCTTCTGTTTGGAGAGAATGTGGATAGTGGCATGTTCCAGGCCATGGTTGCGGCGGATACGGGACAGGATGGGGAATTCCAGGATGGTGCTCAGGGGGCTGGTGGTCATAAAGGCTCCGGTAAGGATTCAATTAATTGAACCCCTATTGTAACGAAAAAGAGGCGAGGGGAACCCTCGCCTCAATAGATCATTAATCTTGGCAGTCTTAGGCCGTGCCAGCTTCTAACTCAGGCAGGCTGGGTTCGTGGTCAGTGAGCTGGATGTATGTTAATGTCCAGGCGCTACCGACATACGACTCGATGATGCCGCCTATGGCCAGCAAAAATGGGAACAGCGCGCAGAGGCACAGGACAAATATAGCAGTACCGCCATAGATCAGGTTGAGGTTTTCAGTGATACCACCGCCAATGATGCCAGCGAACAAGGGGCCCATGGCAAGCAGTACAGGAATTGCTACGATCAGTCCGACGAAGAAGCGGGCGAAAAATAGAATCACGCTGAGAATGATTGGCGGAGCCCAGTTGTTGCGCACTATTTTCCAACCCCTTTGGATCGCTGCAATAGCATCCAGATCTTCAACTACCAGGGCTACGTTGGCCTGTTCGACGATAGCCTGGATGAATAAAGCAACAGGTATTGCCAACAACAGCAATGGAATTAGACAGAGTAGTGCAAGGCCAAATGTGAAAAAGATTAGAAGGCCAACTGGCAGGAAGATGACTAGCGCAATAACAAAGCCAGCCACGCCGATCAGGAAGTTGAGCAACAAGATGCGCAAGAAATAGGGTTTACCAGCCTCAAACAATTGCATGAAGCTGAGGCTCTCAGCACCAGCCTCGGCGTACAGGGTGCCCTGAATGAGGCCCAAGCGACCCACCATGCGGAGTGCAAAAAAGATCAAGCTCAGAACTAGAACAAAGCAGAGGATGGCAAAGAAGATCAGCAGGAAAGTGATGAGGAAATTTTCTGGTGGCGTACCTTCGAGGAAGGGCGGGAATTCGGGCGGTTGACCGCTAAAAGGGTCCTGGCCTCCGGTATTGTTCCCACTACTGAAGTTACTGCTGCCGCCACTGCCCCCACCGCGGCCACAACTTGCCAGGATGCCGAAGATCCAGAGCACCTTAAACTTCCAGATGATCTGCCCGGCACGCGTTAGGACTTTACTAAAATCGAATTGCATCTCTTTTCTCCTTGATAAATTGCTCAAGCTTAGTTAGTCAAACCGAAAATTATTCCATGGTTGTATATTCTCGATAAACCTTATTCCAACCCGTTTGGGTGAATGTTTGTATAAGCCCGCTCACGATCCAGATCACAGGATAATAGAGCAGGAATGCAATGCTGCTGAAGCGTGCTAATGAACTGAAAGTCGCAAAAGCTGCTGGATCTGCACCTGGAAATGGCGCGATTCTAAAGAAGAATGGAACCATGATGATATATAGAGGCACGAAAAGGATTTGCATGACAAAAGCTTGCAAGAAATAAAAAACCATGCTGAAGATACCGCTGGGAAGAAGCTGATGGCGAATCAAATCCCAGGCTCTGCCTATAGTGTCAATCACTCCTTTGTTTTCAAGCAGCAGGACACGCAAGGCGATTTCATAATATACAGAAACAAAGATGGTCATTATCGTGATAATTGGAAACAATAATAGAAAGCCCAATCCAAATGTGAATATACTCAATACATAACCAAAGAACCAAACCCCTAAGAAAATCCCCATAAATGTCGTGCCGACCAGGATAGAGAATATAAATACTTTTGGCAATGCGGGCAAACTGATCTGGAGGATCTTGCCAAGGCCTAATTTTTCAGTGGTTTCGTGTTCATGGTGCAATGCTTTAATGGTCGCCGTTCTACCCGTAGTTTGTGCTATGAACAAGACAACACTCAGAACTAAGAAGTAAACCATCATTTGAAGGAAGAAGGAAAAGAAATCATCAGGAGATGAGGCAAAGGCAGTCGGGTTGCTGAAAAAGGAAGTGTCCGGGAAAAGAGAGAGGCCAAAACCGCCCTCTCCGATTGCTTTGAAATTGGGGAATAGAGGAACCCCGCTGCAGCCCGTCAAGAGTCCAAGCATCCACAAAACCCGAAAACTGCGGAACACTCGCCAGCTCTCAGAAAAAACCTTACTGTAATTCATGTTGCCTTTCCAACCGAAGATTGCCCCCACAGGAATTTTGTGGGAGGTACATTTATTATCATATATCAGCTACGGCTCTACGTCTACTTCATTAACTATGATGCTTCAATATTTGGCTTGAAGAGCATCCCATAGTAGGTTTATCGATTTCTTAGTGCAGAATAGATAAGAGAAAGGGCAGGGACAAACCTTGCCCTTTCTCAATGTGCTTCTTTACTTTCGTCTAGGCTGGGCCAGCCTCCAGTTCGGACAAGCTGGGTTCATAGCCTGTGAGACGGATGTAAGTCAACGTCCAGGCGCTTTCCACATAAGCTTCAACTGCTCCACTTACTGCAAGGAATATGGGTAATAAAGCGCAAATGCACAGGAGCGTAAACGCCAACCCGCCCCAGAGTAAGTTCATATCATCAGCAATCATGCCTCCGAAGAGACCAGCGATTACGGGGCCAAACGCTAGGAAGAACGGAATTACGGCGACAAACCCAATGGCGAGCTTCAGGACAAATAGCACCAGACCTATGATCATTGGAGGTGCCCAATTGTTACGCACAACCTCCCAGCCTTTTTGCAGGGCACCAATCGTGTCCAGGTCTTCGACTACCAGGGCGACATTAGCTTGTTGAACGAAGACGTGAACGACCCATCCCAGGATAAGGAGTACGGGGATCAGCAATAAGAGGCCAAGCCCGAAGGTGAATATGGTGATGAGGATGGCCGGTGCACTGATTAGTATGCCTAACAGGACCGTAACCACACCGATCAGCAAATTGAGAAGTAAGGCCCGCCAGAAATAAGGTCCGCCTGCACTCATCAATTGCATGAAGCCCAGTCTCTCTGCACCTGCTTCGGCTAACAAAGTTCCTTGAATAAGGCCCAGGCGGCCGATCGTGCGCACAGCGAAGAGAATGACGCTAAATAACAATGCGAGGAAAATGATCGCAAAGATAACCAAGATTATGGTCATCACCATTACCGCTGTAGGAGTGTCTTCAAGGAATCGCAGAAATTCTGGCATTTGATCGCTGAAAAGCTGCTGCCCTTCAACGCTAAAAGCACTATTGCTGCCCCCACTTCCACCGCTGCTGCTGCCCCCACCACCAGAGCCGGCGTTGATATTGAAACCGCCTCCGCGGCCACAGCTTGCCAGGATGCCGATTAACCACAGGACTTTAAACTTCCAGATGATTTGCCAGGCACGCGACAGTACATCTCCAAAATCGAATTGCATCTCTTTTCTCCTTGATAATTCGTAAAGAACGACGCATCTACACCGCGCTTCAGATGATCGCTCCTTTTACTGTTTACTGTTTTTTGCAAAAGGTTCTATTTTTAATAGCTTATGTCACATGGTTCTATTGGCATATTCGACAAACTATGATGATTTCCCCCGTCGGTTTTATTGATTCAGATGTATATATTGGATAAATCTTTAAGAAAATAAAGCAAGCGATGAGCTTTCGATTAGCTTATTAGCATAAAGATTACAGAATAGCGGGTTGTGTTAAAATCCTGCGCTGGTTTCGTAATCCTTAAAAGAGCGATACGATTTTGTATATATTGGTAAATGAACAGGTAATATTGATTTGAACGCTTCTCCTCAAATGGTTTTAGCCTCAGCTTCCCCCCGACGCCGCGAATTATTAGCGCTGGCTGGCTGGGAGTACAGCATCACACCTGCTGCCGTGGATGAAAGCCCCTACCTTGATGAAGATCCGCAAGAATATGTGTTGCGCATAGCCTCTGATAAAGCTCTAGCCATAAGTGCAGAGGTAGAAGAAGATGTCGTGGTTATTGCCGCAGATACGACTGTTGTGGATGCTGGTGAGATCCTGGGAAAGCCGGCTGATGCTGTAGAAGCGCAAGCTGTGCTAACGCGCTTGCGTGGTCGTATGCACCAGGTCTATACTGCCTTGGCCGTGAAGTGGCGGGGTGAATTGCACACCGAGTTAGCAGTTACGGATGTACCCATGCGCGAGTATAGTGATACGGAAATAGATGCCTACATCCAAACTGGTGACCCCTTTGATAAAGCCGGAGCCTATGCTATCCAACATTCTGGCTTCCATCCAGTGGAAAACATGCAGGCTTGTTACGCCAATGTAGTTGGTTTGCCCTTATGCCATCTTACACGTCTTTTCCATAAGATTGGTGTGCAACCTGCAACGGATATCCCTGTAGCTTGCCAGGCACACCTGGCGTATGATTGTCCTGTTCATCAAAAGGTGTTAAAAGGAAAACTATGAAAATTCGAGCGTGGTTTACATTTGTCATCGCTTTTTTATTGGTAGCCTGTAGTTCATCAGACACAACACAAACGGCTGGACCTTCACAGCCTGCTGGTGAACTGCCGCCTCCTGGTGTGCAGGAAAACCAGAAACCTCCAGTTGAGGATGCTGTAAACGCCTACCTGAACGCCTGGGGAGAGCAGAACTATCAGACCATGTATGACATGCTGACTACGCTCAGCAGGGACGCGCAGACTTTTGAAGACTTCGCAGCACGCTATGCTGGGGTGTGGGATGAAGGTGCTTTTTTCCGCATTCAGCATGAGATCATGAGCAAATTGGTCAATACTCGCTCGGCGCAGGTGAGTTATCGCGTGACGATCAGTTCGGCATTGGTCGGGGATTTCAGTCGCGAAACTACCATGGACTTAAGTTATGAGGGAGAAGCCTGGCGCGTGATCTGGGCGGAGAAACTGATCTTCCCGGAATTAGTAGGGGAGAATCGCTTGAGCATGCAGCCTTTTATTCCTTCACGCGGCATTATCTACGATAGGAACGGCAGCGCCCTGGCGGTCAACACCGATGCTGTCGCGGTTGGATACGTGGTTACAGCCCTGTCCGAAGAAAACTCCAACGACACCTTTGAACAGCTTGCACGTATTTCGGGGCGCCCGCCGGGTTATTTTGAATACTTCTCATTGATCCCCGATGCGCAGGATTATTATCCGGTGACGGAGATCACTTTGGATGAATACAATGACATCAGCCCCGTAGGCGCGACCGCTTTCCGGGAATACTTTGGCACACGCCTGTATTTGGATGGTGGAGTAGGTCCACACCTTTTGGGCTATGTAGGTCTCATTCAAGAAAGCGAAGTGGATGAGTTTGCCGAAGCTGGTTATCCGGTCGATTCGCTGATTGGACGCCTGGGCATCGAAGCCATTGCCGAAGAGCAGTTGGCTGGGGAGCGCGGCGGCCAACTTTATGTGGTCAGTCCAGAGAATACTATCGTGACGATTGTGGCGGAAAAACAACCGCAGGCGGCCCAGTCTGTATTTTCCACTATTGATAAGGACCTGCAAATAGGCGCTCAACAAGCGTTAGAAGGTTTTAATGGCGCCGTTGTGGTCTTAGAGCGTGACACTGGTCGCGTGCTCGCCATGGCTGCTTCCCCAGACTTTAACCAGAACGCCGCCGACTTCGACAACTTCAACAGCCTCTATGATTGGCCGCCACCCGATACGGCTTTCCTCAATCGCGCTACTCAGGGCCAATATCCGCCCGGCTCGATCTTCAAAGTTATTACCATGGCGGCGGCGATCGAAAGTGAACTTTATACGGCCGATAGCCAGTTCGATTGCCAGCATTCCTACGAGTTCGCGGGATTATTGTTTGACGACTGGACCCTGGAAGCCGGTTTACCACCCAGCGGCCCATTGAGCTTACAGGGAGGCCTGATGCGTTCCTGTAATCCCTTCTTCTATGATATTGGGATTTCGCTTTACAATAATGGCTTTGAGAACGCTATTTCTGAGATGGCCCGCGGCTTTGGCCTGGGTAGCCCCACCGGTATCGTTGGCTTCCCTGAAGAATCCGGGCAGATCGACGACCCGGAACGGGCGGTTGATTCGCTCCAGTTGGCTATCGGCCAGCATACCACCACGATCACACCCATACAGGCGGCGGTATACGTGGCCGCGCTGGGCAATGGCGGCACGCTGTACCAGCCCCAGGTTATCGACCGTATAGAAGATACCGGCGGGAATGCTACCCAGAGTTTTGTGCCGGTTATCATGGGGGAACTACCCATCAGCGAAGATACTCTGGCTGCCATCCAGCGCTCCATGCGTCTGGTGACACAGAACGAACGCGGTACAGCCTATCGCACCTTCGCCAATTCGTCTGTGAGCGTGGCTGGTAAAACAGGCTCGGCTCAGAACCCCGGCCCAGAGGCACATGCCTGGTTCATTGGATTTAGCGAGCAGGGCATCGAGGGTGTGCCGGACATCGCCGTTGCGGTAGTGGTCGAGCAGGTGGGTAACGGTTCGGAATTCGCCGCACCCATTTTCCGTCGCATGATCGAGATCTATTTCTCCGGCCAGGCGCGCATTCCTTTTGCCTGGGAAAATGGCATCCCGGGTGTGCCTGAGTTCCCTGAAGAATTTATTGAAGAAGAGGGTGGAGAGCCAATTGAACTCGATCCCAGTGGATAAGTGCAGATGAGCACGGAACAACAGCCGGGCGTTGTACTCCGTTCGCAATCTGGATTTTTTGTTGTTAAAACAGAGCAGGGGGAAGTGCAAGCCAGGCTACGTGGGCGCTTGAAGCAAGGACGAAAAACCGTTGACCTGGTTGCCATTGGGGATGTAGTGGAAGTGTCAACACAACCAGATGGCCGCAACATGATCGAATCCATTAAAGAGCGTAAAAGCAAACTCTCGCGCATGGCACCCACGGCACGGGGGGAATACGAACAGATCATCGTATCCAATCTCGATCAGGCTGTATTCGTTTTTGCCTGTGCCGATCCTCAGCCGCGACTGCGCATGCTAGATCGTTTTCTTGTGATCGCAGAGGTGCAGGAAATCCCTGCAGTGATCGTAGCTAACAAAGTAGATCTGGTGGGGAAACGTGCTGCCAAAGAGATCTTTGGGCATTACCCTACGCTGGGCTATCCAGTGATCTACACATCGGCGGATAAAAAAGACGGCATCAAAGCACTAAAGAAACAATTAGCAGGGGTGCTGTCTGTATTCGCAGGGCCATCGGGCGTAGGCAAATCAAGCCTGCTCAATTTAGTGCTGCCGGAGCTTGCCCTGGATGTTAGCGAGGTTAGTGAGTCTACGGGCAAAGGAACCCATACTACGGTTTTCCGCCAGTTGTTTCCTTTGGGTGACGGCGGCTACGTGGCCGATACGCCGGGACTTAAGGCCCTGGCCTTATGGGACGTAGAGCCCGAAGAACTGGATGGTTATTTCCCTGAGCTGGCTCCGTTGGTGCCAGACTGCCAGTTTAGCAATTGCAGCCACATTGATGAACCGGGTTGTGCCGTGCTAGCGGCAGTAGAGACAGGGGAAATTAACCCTGCGCGCTATGAGTCCTACGTGCGTCTGCGCACCCAGGACGAAGAATAAAGCATTGAGGTTTAGTATGTTGCTTCTCCAGACCATTGACAAGCATTGTGTGTAGCGCTTAAAATCACCAAGCAGGTAATTGATAGCAAATATTGTATGAACCTTTTGTCGACTTGAAGCGTACTTTTATACGTATATAAGTGGTAAGCGCCACTGAGGTACTCATTTGAATAGAGTTGACAACCAAGAAATTGTTGTCGCTCTGCAAAACGGCAGCCTTGAAGCTCTGGGTGTGTTGTACGATCGCCATAACAAACTGGTATATCATACAGCGTTAGGGATCGTCGGTGACCCCGAATCTGCCGCAGACTTGCTTCAGGATGTGTTTTTGCGATTGTACCGTTTTGCAGATCGGGTAGATCCAACACGGCCAATTGAACCGTGGTTGTGTCGCGTCACAGCAAACCTTTCGTATACGCGCGTTCGTCGACGCAAATGGCTACAGCCCATTGAAGATGCAACGGAATGGCTCGTCGGTGAACGTAGACAAATGCCTCAACATGCTGCCGAAATTCGGGAGGAAACCAATCGTGTGCACGATGCCATCCTGGCATTGCCCATGCACCAACGTGTTGTTGTGGTGCTTTATTACCTAAATGATTTCCCCATTCAAGAAATTGCAGAAACATTGGAGATACCCGTAGGCACGGTCAAATCCCGCTTGCATTTTGCGCGCCGAGATCTAAAGAAACGGCTGGATGTACGGGAAGACCGATTGCCTGAGGTGCATTATGAGTTCACGTAAATTTAACGCCTCTGATCCGTTTGATAGGTACCTGGGCCCTTTATTTAAGAATTGGATGCGACAATCCTCTGTTCCATTGGATGCTCGCCGAAACTTGATGCAAGCTGCTGCTACCGAGGCAACTCAAAAACCCCAGGGCAGCCGTTTATTTGATCATATTGTTGGAACAAGGCCATCAGCCTTTTCTGTTTCTCATTTGATGGCCATCCTATTCCCCGACCCGGCGGAAAACGCAGCGAGGACCGCACATCTATTCCGCCAGCATGCCTTTTTACCCCAACATCGCGGTTCTCTGGCATTTTTAAATCTGGTCTAAATTTTGTTTTCTTTTCCTTTCCCCCAACGAAGCATAAAAGACTTTAGGATTCTTAAGAACTACCTCTGGCTGCCTATGAAGCTTGACAGGCAAGCTAGTGTATGTGTAGAATGCGCTCACTGAAAGGAGGTGGTACTGTCTTAGATATTTACAGTGTTTTTTATCCGACCAAATCTTATTCTCTAAATCCTCGATAATAAGGAGGAGGATTACGTATGAAACCGAATTTTAAATTGTTTGCCACCTTGAGCCTTTTGCTCGTAGCCGGATTAATTTTGGCTGCTTGCCAACCCCAGACGATTATTGAAACCGTGGAAGTAGAAGTACCCGGTGAAGAGGTAATCGTTGAGGTTCCGGCTGAAGGCGCTGACTTGGATTCCATCATTCCCGCTGACGGAATGATTGAATGCCAGCCACTGCCCGAGATGGCATTTGATACCACTGGTGAAACTGTAGCCAGCGCCCCGAGCGTTCCTGTCGTGGCTTCTGGTGCTTCTGCCCCGGTTGCCAGTGAGGCAGCCCAGGGTGGCGGCGTTTACCGTGTGGGTATCTTTGAAGATATGACCACCACGAACTTCTGGGCAGCCAATGGCCCTGACAATACCGTGTGGAACAGCTACATCCAATCCCCGCAGTATTTGGCAGCCTACAATCTGTCCCACCAGTCCTTGCAGTGGGTCCCCCAAGCTGCTGCAGCTGAAGGCCCCCCCCCCGTGCAGGAAGGCGATGTTTGGACCATTACTATCCCGCTCCGCGATGACATTACCTGGAGTGACGGCGAGCAGTTTACCGCCGACGACTGGGCTTTCACCGCTCAGACTGTATTGGACTTCGGGCTGATCTCCGGTGGCTGGACCGCCTGGTACGATGCCAACCTGTTAGTCAGTATCGAAGCAGTGGATGATTTCACCGCCAAACTTACCTTCAACGATGTTCCTGGCTTGATTTCCCAGCACAACGTTTGGGGTGCCCCGATCCTTGCCGAACACTACTGGGCCCCTGTGGTCGCAGAAGCTGGCGCCGGGCTTGAAGGCTTGGAAGGTGATGATCTGGTTGCTGCTCAAGCAGAAGCTCAGGATATCCTCTTTGCACACCAACCCGATGGTGAACCCTTCGCCGGTTCTTACACTTTGGGCCAGCGCGAGCCTGGTGCCTTCGTTACCAATGACCCCTATGCTTCCTACTATGGAGCAGGTCAAACTGTAACGATCTATGAAAACGGCTCTTACCAGTCCGTCGAACTTGACGGTACAACATTCACAGCTTATGGTGAGCCCGAGGGCGAGCCTACTCTTGAAGTCGTCGAAGGTCCTTTCTTTGACTCCGTGCTCTACACGATCTACAGCTCCCAGGATGCAGCTCTCCTGGCGCTGAAGAATGGTGACATCGACTTCGTACTCAACCCGCTGGGCCTGCAACGCGGCCTTCTGGATCAGGTACAAGGCGATGAGAACATTTCCATCATTGAAAACGGTGTGAACGGTTTCCGTTACATGAGCTTCAACGTACGCCGCGAACCGATGAACTACTGCTCCTTCCGCCAGGCTGTGGCCGTGCTGATCGACAAAGAATTCGTGACCGGCACCATCCTGCAAGGCGTAGCCTTCCCGCTTTACTCCTACGTACCTGAAGCCAATGGTGCATGGTACAAAGACGATGTTCCCAAGCTGGGGTTTGGCCTGGATCGTGAACAACGCGTTGAGTTGGCCAAGGAAATTCTGCGCCAGGACGGCTTCTCATGGGAGGGCGGCGTTGAGCCGGTCTTCAATGTTGATGCTGGTTCCGTGGATCCGGGTGGACGCCTCTTACTACCCGATGGCACACCTGTCCCGAACCTGAACTTGCTTTCCCCGCCACCTTCCTATGACCCGCTGCGTTCCACCTTTGCGGTATGGATCGAGTCCTGGTTGAATGAGTTCGGTATCCCCGCAACCGCCAACCTGATTGGTTTCAACGTTTCCATCCCGATCATCTTCACCGAGCAGGACTTTGACATGTATATCCTCGGCTGGAGCCTTGGACAGGATCCGGATTACCTGCGTGACTTCTTCCACAGTGAACAGGCTGTTGAAGATGGCAACAATGCCGGTGGTTATAGCAACCCCGAATTTGATGCTGCCGCTGATGCGATCTTTACCTGCCAGACTTTCGATGAATGCAAGGAAATCTCAGACCAACTGCAATTGACGTTATCCACGGAGACGCCTTACGTGCTGCTCTTCGATACGGGTATCATCGAGGCTTATCGCAGTGCAGGCATCGATTTCCCCTACACTTCGAGCCTGAGTGGTATGCAATGGACTGGCAACCCTGGCGGCCCCGCCATGGTCAACGTTGCTAAGGTAAAATAAGACATTCGTGTCTTATTAAATGAATAACAAAATCCACGGTTGATTGTGGTGATGTGGAGGGCAGAGAAACTTCTCTGCCCTCCCATTTCAAAGCCATTATTTTTATCTTTATCTTGCACACAAATTCATTGAACCTTGAGCATAGGCAGAGCGTACTCAAAGCGGACCTTTAGGGTCACATTGTGAAGCTCTATTTTTAATTTAGGAAAGAGAGGCAGTTATGAGAGGTTACCTGTTCAAACGACTTGCACAGATCGTTATTACTTTTTTCTTGTTCTTGTCGGCGATATTCTTCCTGGTGGATGCACAACCGGGAGACTATGGCAATGTGTTTTACTCCAACCCGAGGCTTACACCGGAGCAGCGCCAACAACTGAAGGCCAATCTGGGCCTTGATCAACCCACCTGGGTGCGCTACACAAAATGGATGAGCAGCTTCTTGCAAGGTGATTTGGGCATCTCTTTTTCCAATTACCCGCGTCCTGTCATCGACGTAATTGCCGAACGCGCCCCGCGCACGATCGTTTTATTCATGAGCGCTACCGTTGTTTCCTTTTATTTTGGGTTCATGGCTGGGAAATTGTTGGCCTGGAACAGAGGAGGTTTGGTGGAATATGCCTCCACGATTGGAGGGGTGAGTCTCTACACGGTCTTTACGCCCTGGTTCGCGCTGATAATGATATGGGTTTTTGCTTTTAGATTGGGGTGGTTTCCAATCGGGAAGTTTATAGAACCCACGGCGTGGATTGGCGCGCCTACTGAAGTCAATGATGTTTTCATCCGTTTGATCTTTACGGCTTTGATCGCATCTGTGCTTCTTTTTACCTTGCTCGTGTCTGTAGGCCGCTTGAACACTAACCAACGCCGTCCGGCGACCTGGATTGGCATGGCTGTAATTGCTGCTGGCGCTTTGATCTATTGGCTCAACACGGGCCTTGGCGTGTATGCGCTGGATATCCTATGGCACTTGACATTGCCAATTATTACACTGGCTCTGATTTCCTTTGCGGGTTCCATGTTGCTCACTCGCAACAGTATGCTGGAAACTTTACGAGAAGACTATGTGCTGGCGGCGCGTGCCAAGGGTATCTCTGAAAAGGCCATCCGCGATAGACATGCAGCGCGCAATGCCATGTTGCCAGTGGTGACGTCCTTCGTGTTCAGTCTGGCCTTTGCCATTGACGGCGGGGTGATCACAGAAACCGTCTTTTCCTGGCCCGGCATGGGACGTACTTTGCTAACGGCAGCTAACGCAGAAGACATCCCCATGGTATTGGGTGCCTTGGTTTTTACTGGTACGTTGGCACTGACTGCCCACCTGGTGGCTGATATCCTGTATGCTTACCTAGACCCGCGCATTCGCTACGCATAATTATTAGAGGAGAGTCATTGTGGCTGAAACGACAATAACTGGAAGCGACCTCGTCAAACCCGACAGCCTGTGGCGCATACGACTGCGTCTATCGTGGCAAGCATTCAAAAAGAATGCCGCACTGTTTGCAGAAAACCCGGTGGGTTTGATCGGCTTCGCGATCATCTTGATCTTTATGCTGATGGCGGTTGCTCACCCTATCTTGATAAACACCGTTTGGGACCCTGTCATCTATGATCCTGTGACGGGAATCGACATTACTATTCCTTTCCATCCCTCACCCCCATCCCCTACGCATTTATTAGGGACAGATTCCTTTGGGCGTGATGTGTTGAGTCAATTGATGTTCAGTACTGCATCTGAGTTCGCCTTGGGTGCAGTGGCAGCGATTGTGACGGTGTTGATCGCCACCACGATTGGGGCTGTTGCAGCCTATTATGGCGGCATTATTGACACGATCTTCATGCGCTTTGCCGACCTTGTGGTGATGACCCCCTTCGTGACGCTCCTCATCGTGCTCTCAACCTTGTTTGAGGTCGGCATGATCGAATTGGCGATCATCATCGGATTGTTAGGCGGCTTTGGCTCGACCACGATCATCATCAAGTCTCAGGCTTTGACGGTAAAAGTCCGCACCTACATTGAGGCCGCAAGAATTGCCGGGGGTGGAGATGCCCGTATCATTTTCCGGCATATCATTCCCAACTTGCTACCCCTTTCCTTTTTGTACATGATGTTTACGGTGACCAGCGCGATCTTTTCGGAAGCCGTTTTGTCCTTCTTTGGATTGTTAAACATCCGCATGTCCTGGGGATTGATGATCTTCACTACTCAATTCTCCGGCTACTTGCTGGACTTTGAGAAATGGTGGTTGATCTATCCTGCTAGCGTGGCCATCACGGCTATGTGTGCGGCTTTTTATCTGGTGGGCCGCGGTATTGATGAAATCATCAACCCGCGTTTGCGCAGGCGTTAGACAGGTCCCTGAAATAATAAAAGGAACTCTTTCAACTAGCGTAATCCTTCATCCGAGGCTGGAACCAACAAATGGTTTGTAGTATAGTATTGCCAATGGCTTTAAATCATAGTTTGTTTTTTCTTCGGAAATCACTATATTTGAATAGAGAGGCTCGGGTTTTATTAAATGACTGAACCGCTATTGCAAGTCGAAAACTTGACAATGCATTACACTACGCGCGCAGGCGAATTGTCTGCCGTGGACAATGTGTCCTTTTCCCTTAAGAAAGGGGAGGCGCTTGGGCTGGTGGGTGAGTCTGGATGTGGAAAAACGTCAGTGGCCCTTACCGTACTCAAGCTCTTGCCGGAGAATGGATATATCAAAGAAGGCAAGATCATTGTCAATGGAAAAGATATCGTTCCATATACGGAACAAGAGATGCGCAAAGTGCGCTGGGGTGAGATCTCAATGGTCTTCCAGGCAGCGATGAATGCGCTCAATCCGGTATATCGAGTGGGGGATCAAATCATCGAAGCACTGGAAGAACACCAACCCCAAATGACCAATAAAGAGATGAAGCAGAAGGTTACAGAACTCTTTGAGTTGGTTGGTCTTGAGTCTGCTTTGATGGATAGGTTCCCACACGAATTCAGTGGTGGTATGCGCCAGCGAGCGGTGATTGCTATGGCGCTCTCCTGTGGTCCTGACATGATCATTGCCGATGAGCCTACTACTGCGCTTGATGTGATCGTGCAGGACAGTTTGCTCAAAGAGATGCGAGAGTTCCAGGATCAATTGGGTATGGCGATGATCTATATCTCCCACGATGTGGGAGTGATCGCAGAAGTTAGCGATCGCGTCGGTGTTATGTATGCTGGCCGTCTTGCGGAAATGGGCACTGCGGAGGAGATCTTCCATGATCCCATCCACCCCTACACGATGGCTTTGATGTCTTCCTTCCCCAGCACTGTTGGGGAAAAGACTGATCTGGTATTGTTGCCAGGTGAACCACCTGATTTGCTCAATCCCCCGACTGGTTGCCGGTTCCACCCACGCTGCCCTTATGCAACTGATGTTTGCAAGGAAGAACAACCTGAATTCAAAGAACACTCGCCAGGCCATTTAGCTGCTTGCTGGCATCCGCGAGGAGAACAGTCATGAGCGAAAATGGAAAAAACACCGATACACTGATCGAAGTAAAAGACTTATCCAAACTTTATCCTGCTGACTCGGGTCTGTTCTCTGGTGGTGATACATTTATCCATGCCGTGAGCGGCCTGAATTTCTCCATCAAACGTGGTGAAAGTGTGGGTCTTGTGGGTGAGTCTGGTTGTGGCAAGACCACGACCGGAAAGCTGCTAACACGCTTGATCGAACCCACCGAGGGCAGCATTCTGTTGAACACAGAGAGTGGTGACATGGATATCGCCACTATGACCAGCAAGGAAACCAAAGATTTCCGTCGTCGGGTGCAGATGATCTTCCAAGATCCCTACGAGTCGATGAATCCCCGTTTGACCATTTATGACACAGTAGCTGAGCCGCTGGATGTGCAGGGGATTGGCAACATCAGTGAACGACAGGCGCGTGTCTCAGAATTATTGCAAACAGTGGGGCTTACCCCAGCTTCGTCTTTTTTGTTCCGTTACCCACATGAGCTATCGGGTGGTCAACGCCAGCGTGTAGCCATTGCGCGTGCTTTGGTCATTGAGCCTGACTTCATTGTGGCTGATGAGCCGACCTCAATGCTTGACGTTTCCGTGCGCACTGGCGTTATGAAGTTGATGCAAGACCTTGCCGAGCGCCTGGAAGTTACCACCCTCTATATTACGCATGACCTGGCAGTTGCGCGTTATATGTGCGACCGCATTGCTGTGATGTATTTAGGCAAGATCGTTGAGATCGGCGAGACGGAAGAAGTGTTGCAAAACCCGCGCCATCCATATACCAAGGCCTTGTTGTCGGCTGTGCCAATTCCTGATCCTACTTACAAGCGGGAAGCGGTTGATATCAAAGGTGGCGTTAGTAAGCCGATCAACCCTCCGGCGCGCTGCCGTTTCTACCCGCGTTGCCCTTGGGCTGATGATTATTGTGAATCGCATGACCATCCACCATTAGAAGATAAGAGTGGCGATATTCACTTTACATCTTGCTACCACTGGGAAGATAACCTGGAAAAATAACCCAACGGCAAAACGCTGCGATTTATTTAGACAATGAAAGACGCCAAATTACACTGGCGTCTTTTTATTTTGTCACAATGGTGAATATCTTCCCTGAAGTTGGTATACTTTGGCGTTGCTTTCCAAATCTAAATTGTGACCACTCTATTGTTATCAAAATGCGTCCTTTTCATCATCCCTTAAAATCCTTTGCGATAATTTGTCTATTGGCCCTGGCTGCGTGTGCTGGGCCAGACCAGCCGGTTGATCAGCCAGATACTGCCACGCTTCCGCCCGAAGCTGCTCCAACCGCCACACAGCCTACAAGTGAGCCGCTTACCATTTGCCTGGGGCAGGAACCCAACACATTGTTCCCCTATGGTCGCCTCAACGATGCTGCTCGCATGGTCTTGCAGGCGGTATATGATGGCCCGATTGATGAACTTGATTACCAATATATGCCTGCTGTTTTGGAAGAATTACCTGCCTTTGAAAATGGGGGCGTGCGGGTTGAACCGGTAGTTGTGCAGGCAGGAGACCGCGTGGTGAGTGAAGACGGCAGCCCCATTGCCCTTGGCAGTAGTGCTGTTATTCGGCCCAGTGGCTGTGCAGGGGGAGATTGTGTGCTGGTTTATGAAAACGGCGAAGTTGTTATGGACCAATTAGTTGTGACCTTCCGATTGAAGGCAGGCCTGACATGGTCCGACGGCACACCATTGACGGCAGGTGATTCGGTCTACGCACATCGTATCAATGCCAATCCAATTAATGCTGCATCACAATTTCACATCCAGCGGACAGTTTCTTATCAGGCCCTGGACGAGCTAACCATTGTTTGGACGGGTTTGCCTGGTTTTGTCAGCGCTGATTATTTAGAAAACTTCTGGTTGCCAGTTCCCGAACATGCCTGGAGTGAATTGGATCCATTTGGGCTGGGTGAAACCTCGCTTTCGGCCCTAACACCCATGGGTTGGGGCGCGTACGTAATTGAAAACTGGGAAGCGGGGCAGGAGATCAGCCTGCGTAGTAATCCCAACTATTTCCGTGCATCGGAAGGACTGCCGCTCCACGACGAGTTGATCTTTCGTTTTGTTGGGCAAGATGGCCCTGAGAACTTGGCACGTTTGCAATCTGGCGAATGTGACCTGCTTGGCCCCGACACCGGATTGGAAAGTATTGCGGATGAGCTGATCGGCCTGGGGGAGGCAGGCGAAATCCAGACGGCTTTTGCCCAGAGTGACCAATGGTGGCATCTCGATTTTGGTATCCAGCATATCGATTACACGGATGGATACAACCAGGGCCTGGGTGACCGCCCGAATTATTTCGAAGATGTACGGGTACGCCAGGCTTTTGCCCAATGCATCAACCGCCAGGCGCTGCTTGAGCAGTTCGCCTGGGGACAAGGCTCTGTGATGGACAGCTATTTGCCCCCAAACCATCCCCTTAGCACCGACCAGACCCCGTCGTATACCTATGATTCCCAGGCTGCAGGCATTGTGCTGGAGACAGTGGGCTGGATCATTGGTGAAGATGGTGTACGTGTATCTCAGGGTGTGGCAGGTGTTCTGGATGGCACACGTTTTGAGATAGGCTATCTGGCGGCTGATACAGTCCAGGATCAAACAATGGTGAATATGATTGCTGCTGATCTACAAGCTTGTGGCATCCAGGTAACTGTAGAGACACAACCGGCTGAGACATTATTTGCCAATGGGCCAACCGGGCCTATATTCGGTCGTCAATTCGATCTGGCCCAATTCGCCTGGCCGCTACAAAGCCAACCTGCCTGCTATCTTTACTTGAGTGAAGCTATTCCTGGCGACGACCTGGATGAACATAGTTTTGGCTGGGGTGGCTGGAACGCCACTGGCTGGCAGAACCTTGAATTTGACCTGGCTTGCAAGACGGCACGCAATTCGCTACCCGGAGATGTCAGCTATGTCGATGACCATCAGAATGCACAAAGCATCTTTGCCGAGAATTTACCTGTGATACCTTTATTTGCAGATGTGGCTATTGTCGCAGGGCGCGCAGACCTTTGCGGCCTGGATTTTGATGATACAGCAGGTGCGATCTGGAATGTGGAAAGCCTGGGCTTTGGGGAATACTGCCCTTAGCAGCAAAAGAATTTCAGCGTTACGTTTATTGATTGAGTTCTTTTATCAATCCAGGTAGTTCTATCAGGGTATCAATGCTATGGTCTGGTTTGATGGTATCGGCATGCGCGCGGTTAGCGGGTGTATCGGCCCGGCGAGTGATCCAGATACCTGGCATACCCATGTGGTGTGCCCCCAAGATATCTGCTCCCAGTGTGTCACCAACCATTACAGCCTGTTCGGGGGCTGCTTTCCAATGAGCCAGAGCATGTTCGAAGATACGGGGATTGGGCTTGCGCATGCCATATGCCGCTGAACTGACGATAAAATCGAAGTAAGGGCGAATCTCCGCCTTATCCACCAGCCTATGTACGTCGGCATCATCCCCGGCATTTGAGATAATGCCAAGGTGATGTCCGTCATCCTTTAGCTGATGGAGGGTTGGGTGTGTATCTGCTTCAATTTTCCAATGGGATTGCGATACGGCGTACATCTTTTCCAAAGCGGGCAGGATGATGCTATCTTCTACCTCTGGATAACCCAGTTCGGCCAATAACTGGCGTAAGATGTAGGCCGTGGTATGTTCGATGAATTCGGCTTCGCGTTGTACATAGTAGGCATTCAAGCGTACACGAAACTCAGACACAAAATGATCCTGGGGGATTTCTAGCCCGGAGGCTTGCAGCGCCTGGCACAATTGCTCGTCGGATCTGGCAAATACTTCCGGCCATTGGCCGTCAAAGTAGAGCAGCGTATTACCAAGATCAAAGAGGACGATATTTATGGGTGTCATGCTATTTTCAATAGCCTTTGCTGTGCTCTACCTGATTGAGCAAGGGCTCTTCGTTGAGATAGCGATGCAGATTTTCTTTGACAAGGTCCAGAGCACGGTCGGTGTAGTGCTTGCTAATACCTGCCACGTGTGGGCTAACGATCACGTTGGGCAATTCCCATAACAGGCTGTCAGCCGGCAAGGGCTCTTGCGGGAACACATCCAGGGCAGCACCAGCAATTTGGTTGCTTTGCAGGATTTCGATCAGAGCTTGATGGTCAATCACACCCCCACGTGATACATCAATGATATAGGCCTCTGGCTTGAGTGCAGCTAATTGTTCGGCGCCTATCATCCCGCGCGTTTTATCTGTGAGCGGCACAGTGACGACCACAAAATCGCATTCTTTGAACATGGAACGCAGGGCCTCCCCTGGATAAATGCGCCGGGGGAGTTCCCCGTCAGGGTCGCCGGTTCCTTCCGGGGTATAGCCGGCTTCGGCCGTTTGCATGGCGTTGGCTTTGCTTGCCAACACTTCCACATTAAACCCACCCAACAAGCGAGCCAACTCGCGTCCCAGGCTGCCGTAGCCTACGATTCCTACAGTGCTGTCTCGCAACTCCGCAGGTGAAAAAAGCCGTGTCCGATTGGTGGGCCAGTCGCTGCGGCTTTGGTGTCCGAACATCGTGGGAATCTTGTGGCCCAGAGCAAGCATCAACGCCAGGGCATGTTCGGCTACCTGGGGGGCATTGGCACCACTCATTGAGGTGACGATCAGATCTTCATTCTCAAAGAGGGGGTGCTCAAGCTGTTTATCCACTCCAGCTGACTGAAGTTGTACCCAGCGCAAATTTGGGGTTTGTTCTTTAGAGGGTAAAACATTCCAGGTGTAGAGGATTTCGGTTTCCCGCCAGACCTCAGGCAGGATCTCTTCCGCCTGAAGCGCGGGCTGCAATACAATCTCAAATTGGGGTGCGGCTTCCTGTAAATTTTGCAGTTGTTCTGCACTTAATTCGATTGTGACGAGGAGCTGGCGTTTCTCGCTCATATGTGGATAAACCTGTGGATAGCGTTGAATAAGCTGTGATTATCCTGCGGATAAGTTGGTGATGTCATTGTACAACAAGGCCAGTTACCATGCTCAGAGTTATCAAAAAGAAAAGCCCCGATGTGATTGGCTCGGGGCTTTTTATAATTTGAGTGAGAGTTGATTGTCTAGCCTTCAACCACGTAGGTATCGATATCGATCCAGAACCAGGCTTTGCCTTCTGGCCCAAGGCCAAACAGCACGCCATCATCTGTACGTATCATGTAGAACAAGCGGTAATTACCCGCATCTTTTGAAGGGGCAATAAAGGTGACTTCGATGTTGGCGTATTGATTCGGGGGTATTTCAAGGTCGGTGAATTTGATGTTGGAATCGGTGCCCATCAAGACGTTTTCTTCGGATTTCTCTCCGTTGAACTCGCTGCGCATCCATACTAGCCGGAAGGTCGGGCGCCAGGTGCAGGTCCCTACGTTCTTGAGACGCCACTCTTTGGTGAAGACTTTGCCCTGTGGGTAATCAAAACCATCACTGGGGAATTCATACTCGAGATTGGCCCGGTAACAGCCTTTGTCGGAGGTCTGTTGTTGAGCTGTTGGGCTTGGCAAGAGCGGTTGTGTGGCCGTGGGAGGACCACTGCCATCGCCACTGGTTTCACCACCATCTTCTGTAACGGTAATGTTAAGGGCGTTCGTAGGAATGACCGTATCCGTCGGAACGGTCAGGGTTGGTGTTTCGCTCGGTGGGGGGATCGGGGTATCTGTAACCGGGGGGGCAGCTTCAGCCGTTTGGGTCAGGCCGCTACTGGCGATCTCTGCTGCCTGAGTGAGGACGCGGTCTGCGTCAGAGACATCGCCTTCGGGATCACTGCCGCTACAGGCAGTGATCAGCAGGACAAAAACCAGAGCTGTAAAAGCATATTTGCCGGCAGTTTTAATTCGTGTAGACATAGTACTCCTTCGCAATGGGGGAACCAATAATCTCATTTGCGAGGGCCAATTATATCCGCTTCTATTTGAATGCCTAGTGGGATTTTAATCCTACAATAATGATTTCAGGGTGGCAAAACAAGTCGAGTTTTGCTTTTCCTAAACTACTCTTCGTCTGGATTCTTCAATCCCTCTACTTCGGGTGGAGCGAAATATGGGGCCGGGCGTAAGTGGGTGGCTTCCTGAACATCAGTGCCGCTGCTTACATGCACTTGATAATCGAGAACTTCGCAATTGTAATCAAAACTTACTTCATTGTAGTTGATCACAATCAGGTAGAGATGGTCGTATGCATCGGCATCCACATTCACGCTGCCGTCTGTCAAACGATGGATGGCACGTTTTTCATCAACGACACCAACAATAATGCCTTCCAGTTCGTCGGACATCAGTGTGATGGCGAGGGGGCCATTGCCGATGATCTCTACATAGTCGGCTCCCAATTTATCCACACCATCCACGGGTGTAAACGTGCTTCCTTTGAGGGTCTCCCCTTCCAGGCGCACGGTGGGATAGATGTCCCCATTTTCAAAGTCACGGATCAGTAAAGCAATAAAGTAATCTTCCAGTACTTCCTGGGGTACCAGGTTGCGCTCTTCTAAGGTTTCTTCAATGATGCGGTACCCATCCACGTCTGCTGCTTTCACCCACAGGTCTTGCACGATGCTGTGACCGTAGTTTTCAGAAAGATAACGGATATAGACCCACATGGCATACCAGTGGCCGCGGTCTTCGACGCGTTCTGTACCACCTTGCGCTGCCTGGCAGGTGTCGGGTGATTTAAATACTTTATCTGACCAGTAGTCAACGTCGTCAATCCCGTCAAACACCTCGTCTTCCATCCAGGTGGCTGTAGACTCCCATAACCAATTGAGGGTTTCTAAGCCATCGTAGCCATATTGGATGGCGTGCAGGAATTCGTGGGCGGCTGTGACACGCATCAAATCCAGGGAGCTGATACGGTCATCCTCTTCCAATTCAGCATAGTCGTTGTCAAGAGTGATGGAGGAGTAGGCCGAGCGAATTTCTTCAAAATCAGGTGAATTGGGATTATCCCCGATAACGGCGTCGTTATTGGCCCCTTCAGTAAGGCCGGCAATACCCCTGCCTAGAATTTCTTCTAAGTAGATGTCGTAGCGGTCATCGCCGCCCAGTTCATCGTCTTCGGGGGGCGCAGGCCAGCCAAAGTAATTGACCTCGATCTCCCAAACATATTCCATGGTCTTGGCTACTTCTTCCACGTAATCCGGGATATCGTTATTGTTGGCATCTTCATCCGGGACTTTATCGATACCTGTCAGCGTGTAATGAATAAGGAAGTGCTCAGTGCCTACGGTTTGGGGATTGCCTGTTAAACGGGGGCGGCCACGGTGGCGTGGGCTGTCACCTTCAATCGTTATCTCAACGTCAGGAATAGTCGTGAACGCTATTCGTGGTAGGTCATTGGGGTGGCGGAAACCTTTTTCTGCCAGTTCTTCCTGGTTGCGTACTTCCGTGGGACGGTTGTGCTGGGGAGGCTCTTCAGGCTTGAATGCGAAGGCAGTGGTTCCAAATACAACTGTATTTTGAGAGGTGCAAGCCTGCAATAGCACTATGGAGGAGAGCACCACAATGACGAAGATTTTGGTTTTGTTTGTTTGCATATATGGTATTTTTGCAATATATATTGCAATTTAGCTGATTGCCTCCCCTGCTGGTGGCTGGCCGGGAATGCGAATAAGTATGCACACGAGGCACTAATAGTGAGGTTAGTTTACCAGTCTTTGAGGCTTCCAACATTTGCGGCTTTGTTAGCTCAGGGACTGTTAATTATCCGAATCTTCTTTCTATTCCCCATCCTTATCTTTTGATGAATTACGGGAGAGCAGGCGGCGGATGAGACTAAAGCGGTTGGAGGGTTCCGGTGGCTGGTGATAACGTCGCCAGAGGAAAAAACCCAGAGCCATTAATACCAGCCCAAGAAGCAGGAAATTAAACTCAGGTTGTTCCCTCAGGTCTGTGGTGACGAACAAGAGGATGAGGAACAAGCCCACCCACCAAAAGAAACTACCGATACGACTTAACATAGATAAAGACGGTGGCCCGCCAAGCGCTTGGCGGGCCACCTGACCTTTTTATTCGATTGTGGTGTTGATCTGCTCGTGCATATACTCTTGCACGTAATAGTGGCCGCCGGCATTCTTGCCGGTAGAGCCGGAACCTTTCCAGCCGCCAAAGGGTTGGAAGCCAGGCCAGGCACCGGTGGTGGCCCCTTGCGGGCGATTGGCATAAGTGACACCAGCTTCAATGTTCTCAAAGAACCATTTGGCTTCTTCGTTGTTGCCATAAAAGCCGGCGGTCAGGCCGTAATCGACATCGTTAGCAATCTCCATGGCCTCGTCGAGGCTGCTGACCTTGTGGATCATGGTGATGGGCAGAAACATCTCGTACTTCCATAAGCGGTGATCCATGGGGACGTTCTTGGCGATGGTCGGTTCACAGTAATAACCTTTGCCGTAATCACCATCCACACGCACTTTGCCGCCTGTAACGATCTCGCCAGCATCCGAAAGCTCTTCCGAAAAAGTCTTGAAGTCGTTGTAGCCAGCTTCGTTAGTTACTGGTCCAAGGAAATTCTCTTTTTCGGTGGGGTCACCCAAGTTGAGGCCTTTGGTGACCTCAGTGAGTTTGCTGAGGAATTCATCATAGATCTGCTCCTCAACCAACAGGCGTGAGGCAGCCGAACACTTTTGTCCTTGCAAACCAAAGGCCGAGCGATAAACGCCCTGCACAGCGCGTTCCAGATCGGCATTGCGCGAAATGATGGCGGGGTTCTTGCCGCCCATCTCCAGGATGAGGGGGCGCGGGTATTGGCTTGCGGCAAAGGACTTGTAGATGTTCATACCGACATCGTAAGAGCCGGTGAAGGTAATGCCATCGACTTCAGGATTGTCGATGAGAGCCTGCCCGAGGGTGCTGCCGGGGCCGGTGACGTAGTTAACCACGCCATTGGGGAAGCCTGCATCGCGGAAACACTCGGCCAGCAGGCGGCTCGTCCAAGGGGTGTCGGTGGCGGGTTTCATGACTACCGTGTTGCCAGCCACGAGCGCTGCGCCGACAGGCCCGCCGGTGAGGGCTGCGGGGAAGTTGAAGGGGCTGATGACGACCCACACACCGTAAGGCTTGAGAACCGAGTAATTAGTGGCGTCATAGCCTTCGAGCGGGTCTTTTTCCATCTTGACCACAAAGCCATCGTTCTCTTCCATTTGGATGGCAGCGTAGCGCATCAGGTCGGCAGATTCGGCGGCGTCAGCCAGGGCTTCCATGCGGTTCTTACCGACTTCCAGGGAGATGACCGCACCGATCTGGAAGACGCGTTCATCAATGATATCGGCGGCTTTATGCACCAGGGCAACGCGATCTTGCCAGGGCATGCGGTTCCAGGTCTTTGCGGCTTTGCGGGCGGCCGCTAAGGCATCATTGGCATCCTGGGCACTGCCTTTCTGGAAGGTGCCGAGGAGTTGATCGGTATTGATGGGGCTGCGTTTTTCGAACTTTTCGTCCACGAAACGATCCTGTCCATCAATGAACATAGCATAATCCTGTCCAAGGTTGGCGCGTATTTTATTAACTTCTTCCTCAAAGCGGGTGTGCAGCTCATCAGGCGGGTTATACATGGTGGCATAGGTCAATCTAAATTTGGTTTCAGCGCTCATAGGCGGGGTCTCCTTGGGAGAAAAAGTGTCTTATGAACCCAAGTATAGCCGAGCCTGCAGGCCGAGTAAAGAAGCGAGCCGTAGATCGAGCGGAATCCTGCTTTGCTTGCGTGCTGCTGGTATTTCTTATAGACTGGAGGGGAAAGTGAAACAGTAATTAGGAATCAGTTTTTTGCTAGTAACTAGTCTCTAATTACAAATCTCAAAACTTTCCGATATGGATATCTCCCAACACTATTTCATTGGTATTGAGCCTGATGCGGGGCTACGACGTATGGCCTATGCAGCCCTGGACGAGGACCTGCGCCCTATGGCACTGGGGATCGGGGATTTTGAGGAGGTGTTGGCCTATGTAGGTGGGCAGAAACAGGCCACGGTAGCCATTGCTGGGCCGCCACGCCCCAACCTGGGCTTGATGGCTGAAGAAGAACGGCGGTCAAGTCTGGAGCCAATGCCTGCTAAAGGCACGTGGAAGGACTGTCGCCTGGCAGAATACTTGCTTTACACGCGTGATGTTCAGGCTTTCGTGACGCCTGCTAAAACCTCGGCCTGCAAAGCCTGGATGCGTAGTGCCTTCCATTTGTATGAAAAGCTTTTCGAGTTGGGTTACGTGAATCATTCGAAGGGAGAAGTTGAGAAAAGGGTACTGGAAGCCTGGCCAGTGGCGAGCTATGCAGCCTCGATGGAAGGGGAACTTCTGCCAAAATACAGTTTAGAGGGTCGGTTGCAGCGTCAACTGACTTTATCCAATCAGGGTTTACGTTTACCCGATGCCATGCAGTTCTTCGAGGAGATCACGCGCCACCGTTTGATACTGGGACAGTTGCCGACTGATGTGCCCTATGGGGGGGACGAACTGGATGCTTTGGCCTTGGCTAATACAGCTTATCTATGCACCGCCCAACCAGAAGAAGTTGAGCTGTTGGGGGATGTAGATGAAGGGCAGGTGGCCGTTCCCAGGCCGCGGATGTCTGACAGCTGAGCTGGTATTACGATTTTGTTATGTAGGATCGCTTGCTGAATGCGTACACTATAATGAAATAGTGAGTGAGAAAAGATGAACAATATAAGGAAACCCTTTTTGTTACATGTCGTGCGCTTTGCTATGTTGACGTTTACATTGGGGGTTTTAGCCTACAGCAGCGCGCAGCAGCATCCCGCCCGTGCGGCTGCGGACATAAGTGTGGATGTGACTAATAATGCTGATTGGGTTGGTATATCATATTCTGATAATGATCAATACAATGGAGGGGCAAGCAGTGCGGCACCATTCCGAGTGATTATCACAAACAATATTGTAGATGCAGTCACAATTGATAGTATCAGTGATGATGTTCATGGTAGTGGTTCTGCTTTAGATACGCCCTTTTCTGGGGAAACACCGACGTGTGCTTCAATTATTGGACAGACATTGTCGGGGGCTGGCAATACGCTTACCTGTTACTTTGATGGAAAACCTGTTAATGGGGGTGGGGGCTCACAGGTCAATACCACCACGGTCCAAGTGAGTGATGCTGGGGCTATTATGGATACAGAAGCCGATACTAGCACGATTACCTTTGCAAACAATACAGCACCGACAGGAACAATAGAAAAAACCAATGATGCCGATGAGGATAATAATTTTCAAGACCAGAACGAAGGCGTAGAAACTAATGTAGTCCCTTTTCGAGTGCGCTTTACGAACACAAGTGGTACTTCCTATTGGATCGATAAAATCGAAGATGATGTACATGGTGCGGATGCCGCATTGACGAGTTCGAGTTGGAGTCCTGCTTGCGCGACTCTCATACTCACCAATGACCTTGTGGGGGCCGGGGATACTTTCACTTGTTATTTTGATGGCACGCTTGGCACTCTGCCTGAGACCAATACGGTCACTGTGACCGTGCGGGGTTTTGTATCCGGTGTGCAAGCCCAATTCGCAGACACGTCGGAGGTCATTGTCGCCCCGCCCACTGCCACAGGGACTCTCGTCACCCCGTCCAATACACCTGATCCTAATAAATCATCTACACCCACGGTGACCAATACGGGGTCTGGCCCCGGAAGTACTAGTACCTTCACCCCTACTATTACACTGACCCCTACGATCACATTGACGCCTACTCTGCTGGGCCCTTTGCAAACACTGACGGCGCTGGCTGCGGCCGATACTCAAACAGCTGAAGCCCCAGGTTTCAACCTTGCTACCTTTACTTTTACACCTACAGCAACCGAGGACTCTGGTTTGCGGCCAGGTGACCCATTGCCAAGCCTAACCCCGACTGCCAGCGCGACAGTCACTAACACGGCCTTGCCTGAAGAAATGACGGCTACCGCCGAAGCCGGTGGAGATGAAGACGGAGGTGGCATAAGCCCCCTGCTGATCTTGCTGGCTTTATGTGTGCCTTTGTTGGTGATCATAGGTGGGGCTGTGGTTCTGTTGAACCGTAGAAGGTGAAATAGCCAAAAGCCTCACCTATCAAACGTGAGGCTTTTTAGGGGCAGCTTCTAAATTTAGTATTTCAGGCTGATAACTTCAAAGACGCTGAGAGGTTTGCTTTTACCTTTGGCGTCCACAGCATCTACGGGCTGGACGACGACCTTGTCAGATACCTGGCGGAAGGCTTCATCACTGAGCAGGATCTGCCCGGGCTTGGAGTTCTCCTGGATGCGTTTGGCTGTATTGACGCTGTCGCCAATGGCCGTGTACTCCAGGCGTTTTTCTGTTCCCACCAACCCCAACACCGCCTCACCAAAGTGGATGCCCACGCCAAAGGTCAGCAAGGCGTCGGTTTTTAGCTGGTTATGCAGCTTGTTGACGCCATTCTTGATGCCCAGGGCAGCACGCACGGCACGCAAAGTATGGTCCTGCTGCGGAATGGGGGCGTTGAACCAGGCCATGACCGAATCCCCCATGAATTTATCAATGGTTCCTTGCTCTGCCATGATGGCATCGGCAAAGGTGGAAAGATACTGGTTGAGGATCGAGACCAATTGTTCGGGGTTAAGGCGTTCGCTGTAGCTGGTGAAGCCGCGGATGTCGGCGAACACGGTGGTGATCCGGGCACGGCGACCACCTAGCGCTAACTGGTCAGGGTCCAGTTGGTCGATTACGGCGGGTGAGACCATACGTTCAAAGAGACGGCGCTGGGCTTCGAGGCGCTTGCGTTCAGTCAGGTCTTCCAGCACGATGGCGACGCCCTGGGTGTGCTGTTGGGCATCCTTGAGGGGGGAGAGGTTAAAACGCAAGTCTACGTCGCCGCGTTCAGGCAGGGAGGAATGCATCTCCAGGCCGATGATAGCTTCATTGTTCTGGCGCACGTTGTTGACATGTTGGGAGAGGTTGGCTGCCAGGGAAGTCTGGTTGAGGTTAACGCCCACAAGTTCGGTGCTGGCACGCCCCAGGATCTGGCTGGCGGCCTGATTACACAGGGTGATCTTATCTTCGATGTCTGCGGTGATGACGCCACTAGCAATGGAAGCAAAAACGTTGTCCATCAGATTCTTAAGCTCGGTGACTTCAGCCAGGGTCTGGCGCACCGATTCAAATAGGCGGGCGTTGTCAATAGCGACCGCGGCCTGATTGCCAAAAGCGGTCAACAATTCCAGTTCGGTGTCAGTAAAAAGACCCGTGCGCACGCGGTTGTCTGCGTAGATCACCCCGGTGACCTGATCTTTCACAATCAAGGGTACACAAAGGATAGATCGTAGGTTGTAAGCCAGGATGCTGTCCTGGCTATTGAAGCGCGGGTCTTCCTGGGCGTTGGTCGTTAGAAGGGCCTGGCCTTCGGCCACCACGCGGTTGACGATAGTGCGACTGATGGCGAACTCGGATTCGTCTAAGGTTTCCTGTTCCCAGTTGCGGGCCACGCGGATGACCATCTGGTCGGCATCATCTTTGAGCATCAGGAAACCGCGCTCGGCACCCGTCAGGCGCACGATGGTGTCCATCACGATGCGCAGCACTTCATTGGGTTCCAGGGAGGAGTTGATGATGCGTCCGATATCGGCCAGGGCCAGCAGGCTGGTGCGTTCACCTTCTTGCTGGGCTACCTGACGACTGAGGCGCGTAAGGCTGCCTGCCAGTTGGGCCAGGCCATCCACTGCGCCTTGGGGCAGGCTGCTTGCGCTACCGCGCAAAATATTGATCACATTGTCTGCCAGACGGCTCAGACGTACGATCTGTTGATCTATGGGGGGATTAACGTCGGTATCGGGTTCGCGATACATGATGTTCGATGAATGCTTAAATCAAATAATGGATTAATTGTACACGAAAAGATTGTGTGATTGTGTGACGGTTTCGTCGCGTAGTCTGGTTAGTTAGCTGTCTAATTGGCTGGTTGGTCTAGACAGCTTGTTGCCTGAGCAATCAATTTGGATCACGCAAACTGTTGGCCCAGTCTAGCTTTTAACATTTTTCTTATCTGATTGCGAAATGATGCACAATCCAAATGCTTTATGGTATACTGCCGACGTTGTCGTAATTTGGCCTATTTTGCGACAAATGTACAAATTCCGGGAGCAAAATTCCCGTTTTTTTGAGGAGTCCTTATGCAGGACAATTGGCTGTTCATCGGTATTGCTGTGGTTATCGCTGCTATGTTACCCATGTTGCCGATCGCTGCTGCCCGCATTCTCAGTCCCCATCGTCCTAACAGATTAAAGAATGAAACCTACGAATGTGGTATGGAAACCGTTGGAGATACCTGGGTACAGTTCAAAGTACAGTATTACGTGTATGCCCTGGTCTTCCTGATTTTTGACGTTGAAATGATCTTTTTATTCCCCTGGGCTGTGGCTTACGACAATCTGCCACTCCTGGGCGTAATTGCCGGCCTGGTGTTTATCTTCCTTTTGCTAGACGGGCTGGCATATGCATGGCGCAAAGGCGCCCTCGAATGGTCCTAACAACCCAACATTTTCATCTAAAGCTGACGAGCTTGCTCCTCAGCTTTTTCTTTGTGTCTGGGAAACAATAAACTGCTACCGGAAAAAGGTACAGGAGTTGTTGCATGAGCTTTTTTGAAGATCCAATTAAATTTCTCGCTGGACTGCTGCAAGACTTATTGGTGAGTCTCAACCTGCATCCCATAGCCATCACGGTGATCAACAATATTGTTGGTGCGCTGATCGTGTCTTCGGTCGGGTTGGTGATCGTCATTTTCCTGATCTGGCTGGAACGCAAACTGGCAGCCCGCTTTCAGGATCGCTTTGGCCCTAACCGTGCCGGTCCCTTTGGTATTTTGCAAAGCTTCGGCGATCTGAGCAAGCTGGTCCTGAAAGAGGACGTTGTGCCCGATGCGGCTGACAAGATCCCCTACAACATCGCCCCCATACTTTCCATCGCGGCGGTGGTGTTGGTGTGGGCTGTAGTGCCCTTCTCAGTAGAATGGATCGGCACAGACCTCAATGTGGGTGTCTTATACATCGCCGCGGTCGGTTCTTTCGGCATCCTCTCCGTGTTGATGGCTGGCTGGGCCTCCAATAATAAGTATGCGCTCTTGGGCGCTTTCCGTGCCGTAGCCCAGTTGATATCTTACGAAGTCCCGCTGATCTTTGCCCTGCTGATCCCCGTTCTGCTGGCACGCTCGATGGGCGTCAATCAGATCGTGGGAGCCCAGGACATCTGGTACATCTTTGTTGTGCCGGTAGCCTTCGGCATCTTTTTTATTGCCTCGCTTGCCGAGATCGGACGTACGCCTTTCGACCTGCTCGAAGCGGAATCGGAGATCGTGGCGGGATATCATACAGAATACTCAGGTATGAAGTTCGGTATGTTCATGGCGGGTGAGTTCCTGCACTCGCTGACACTGGCTGTCGTGACCGCTGCCTTGTTCCTTGGTGGCTGGCGGGGCCCTTATGTTGAACAATTGCCGCTACTTGGCCCCCTTTATCTTTTCCTCAAGGCAGGATTTGTCTACTTTTTGATCGTGTGGATCCGAAGTTCCCTGCCGCGTATCCGCATCGATCACATGTTGGACATTACCTGGAAGTTCCTTACCCCGCTTTCGGTAGTGTTGCTGATGGCTATTGCTCTGACCGACGCGCTCTTGAAAGAATTTGGCCAGATCAATAATACAGCCCTTTATGTTGGGGCGATGATCGCCGTCAATGTGGTGATCGCGCTGTTGGCCTTGTTTGCAGCCTCCCGATTAAACAGCCGCCAACGTCGCCAAATAAAAACCTTTGAGCCCCGTCCATTGGCTGTCCCACCCAAGCCGGCCGCCCCTGCGGCTGCCAGCACAAGTGAGGAGGCCTCTGCCTAGCACAGGCAGTTGGACGCAGGAGTTCGTATGACCCCCATTCAATATTTTTTCCTTTTTACCGCCGGTTTTACATTGCTGGCCGCCTTGGGCGTGGTGACACGCCGCAACGTGGTGCACTCTGCCTTGTTGCTGGTGGTGGCGCTCTTCGGGGTGGCTGTTACCTTCGCCATCTTGGAAGCCGGTTTCTGGGCTGTTTTCCAGGTGCTGGTTTACATCGGCGCCATCGCCATCCTGATGATCTTTATGGTCATGCTCACCCGGCGCAACGTAGCCGATGAGACCTATCCTGAACCGTTCAACGACAACATGCGCTTAGCCTTCCTGGCGGCGCTGCTTGTTTTTGGCGGATTGGCATTGACCATCGGTGGCTGGGATGCTGCCCGCGAAACCATGACTGTGCCCCTTGACTATGACGCCCTGCGCGAGTTTGGGCGTGCCATGGTCAGTCCGGATGGCTATCTGGTGCCCTTTATCCTGGTATCAGTTCTGTTATTAGCAGCACTGGTCGGCGCTATCTATGTGGCGGTTTTGGGCAACAAATCTCAGGAGGAGAGAGAATGATCCCGCTTTCCTGGTATTTGATCTTTTCAGCCCTTTTGTTCAGCATCGGCCTGTTCGGTGTGCTGGCCCGCAAGAACGCCATCGCCATTCTGATGGGCGTGGAGTTGATGCTGAACGCCGTCAACATTAACCTGGTCGCCTTCTGGCGCTACATCGTACCGGCTACAACCGAAGGCTGGATGTTTGTGGCAAGCGTTTTTGTCGTGGCTGCTGCCGAAGTGGCAGTCGGTCTGGCGCTGGTTTACTCTATCTATCGCGGCCGCCGCACCTCTTCGGCCGATGAGATTGACCTGCTCAAGTGGTAACCGCAGGTTTTGTGAGGCACTATGAATCCTGAATTATTGATCTGGTTGATCCCGCTGCCGCCTTTGCTGGCCTTTGGTGTGATCACCCTCTTCACCAATCGCAGCAACGCGGCCAGTTCCTGGGTCGGCGTAGGCTCGGCTTTCATCTCCTGGGTATTGGGTTTGCTAGTCTTTATCCAGGCGATTGGTATTGACCACTTCGGTGAACACCCCTTTGGGTCATCCGTTGAGTGGCTGCCACTCGGGTCTGGCGCTTTCAGCATAGGCGTACTGGTTGACCCGCTTACCGCCGTGATGCTCTTCTTTGTGACCACTACTGTTTTGATGATCTTCATCTACAGTGTGGGTTATCACAACTACGGCCAGCCCAAAGGCGACCATGACCAGAAAGGTCTGCCGCCACATGGCGCTACCGTTGAACATGGCGACCATAGCCATACCGTACCTTCCGTCGAGCCAATGTATGCGCGCTTCTTTGCCTTCATTGGCTTGTTCGCTTTTGGCATGTTCACCCTGGTGGTCTCCGATAACCTGCTGACCCTGTTCGTGGGTTGGGAGATCATGGGCCTGTGTTCCTACCTGTTGATCGGCTTCTGGTACGCTAAGCCCTCCGCGCGTGATGCCGCCAAGAAAGCCTTTATGACCACTCGCGTCGGCGACGTGTTCATGCTGCTGGGTATCGCCTATCTCTATACCGAGACAGGCACACTGAACTTCCGCAACATTTTGTATAACCAGGAAGTGTTGGATACGCTGGCTGCAAACCCAGCGATTGGTGGTTTCTGGGGTTTGTCGGCTGCTGGCCTGATCGGCCTGTTGCTGTTCATCGGCACGGTTGGTAAGTCGGCCCAGTTCCCGCTGCACGTGTGGTTGCCGGACGCCATGGAAGGCCCCACACCTGTTTCGGCAATGATCCATGCGGCTACCATGGTTTCGGCTGGTGTGTACATGGTCGTGCGCATGTTCCCCATTTTGGCCCTGGACGAGAAAACGCTGGGCACAATGGCCGTGATCGGTGCCTTTACGGCTTTGATGGCGGCCACGATTGCTGTGGCACAGAATGACGTCAAACGGGTGCTGGCCTATTCCACCATCTCGCAGCTTGGTTTTATGGTGGCAGCCCTGGGCATTGGCGCTTACATTGCTGCCGCTTTCCACCTGGTGACGCATGCCTTCTTCAAGGCGCTCTTGTTCCTGGGCTCCGGCTCGGTCATCCATGGTATGGAGCATGGTGTGTTACATACCGGCAACCATAAAGTGGACCCGCAGGATATGTTCAACATGGGCGGCCTGCGTAAGAAGATGCCTATCACCTTTTGGACTTTCCTGATCGGTGGCTTTGCGCTATCCGGTTTCCCCCTGGTTACGGCAGGTTTCTGGTCGAAGGATGAGATCCTGGCGGATGCCTGGGGACATCATCATTACGTCGTTTTCTGGGTGTTGGCCATTGCGGCATTACTGACCGCTTTCTATACAGGTCGCCAGTTGATGTTGACATTCGGCGGGGAAGCTCGCACAGAAGAAGCCAAACACGCCCATGAATCTGTCCCCTCCATGACCTGGCCTTTGATGATCCTGTCTTTCTTCGCCATCACGGCGGGCTGGGTGGGCATCCCGGAGAAGATCCCGGTAATTGGCGGGTTGCTGCCCAACTGGTTCCACGATTTTGTTGGTGGCACTTTGTTGAAGCATCCGGAAGCTTTGTCGTCTTTTGATCCAATTCCATTGATTACTTCGGTTATCGTGGCTTTGGGCGGTTTATCCCTAGGCTGGCTGGTCTATCGCAATATCAAGGCCGGTGATGAAGACCCCCTGAAGAAACCCCTGGGTGAGATTTACGGTTACATCCAGAACAAGTGGTATTGGGATGAGATATACAACGGCATTTTTGTGCATCTCGCTAATCTGCTGTCCGAGCCATTTACCTACCGCTTCCTGGACCGCACCGTGATCGACGGCTCCCTGCACTGGATCGCCCAACGGGCCTTTGGCTTGGGTGGCTGGTTCCGAGACAAGATCGACGGTCCCATCGTCAATGGTTTTGGCGATTTCGTGGGCAGTTTTACCAACCGCTTCGGCCACGTGATGCGCTACGTGCAGACCGGACGCGTCCAACAATACATGATCTGGGCGGCCCTGGTGGCATTTGGCGGCCTATTCTACTTCTTGGCTTTCGTGAGCACTCCGTAGGCGAAGGCGAGGAGCAATTATGAATGAAATTCCTTATCTGAGTTTGATCTTGTTCGTGCCGCTGCTGGCAGCTATCATCATTGCCCTGCTGCCCAGCGAGAACAAACAAACCGTGCGCTGGGTGGCATTTATAGCCAGCCTAATCCCCCTCGCCCTGACTGTCTGGGTTTGGCTGAATTTCGATGCCGCTGTGCCTAAAGACGGCTTCAAGTTCGTCGAGCAGGCCACCTGGTATGAGGCCATCAATTCCACGTACCACCTGGGCATCGACGGCTTGTCCTTGACCATGGTGCTGCTGACCACCTTGCTGACACCGGTTGCCATCCTGGCATCTTTCAGCGTCGAGAAGAATGTCAACGCTTACATGGCCCTCTTCCTGATGTTGGAGACGGGCATGCTGGGCGTGTTCCTCTCGCTGGACCTGATGCTCTTCTTCGTGTTCTGGGAGATTGGCCTGGTCCCCATGTATTTCCTGATCAACCGCTGGGGCAGCGAGAAGGGCGAACGTGAATTGTGGGGTGGCATCAAGGTCAAAGCACGTGCCTACGCTTCTTTCAAGTTCATGATCTACACAATGGCAGGCTCGCTGGGTCTGTTGCTCGCCATCCAATTGATCGGTGTGGCAGCCGGTACTTACGACCTGCCCCGTCTGTTCGAGATCTGGCCAACACTGACCGAGTTCACAAATATCAATACCACCGTCGCAGTCAGCACCTGGAAGACCGTGGCCTTCTGGGCCTTCGCTATCGCCTTTGCTATCAAAGTGCCGGTGTGGCCTTTCCACACCTGGCTGCCTGACGCTCACACCGAGGCACCCACTGCTGGTTCCATGATCCTGGCAGGTGTGCTCTTGAAGCTGGGTGGGTATGGCTTCCTGCGTCTGGTACTGCCGCTTTATCCTGAGCAGGCCAATGCTGCCGCTGGTGTGCTGGTCTTTTTGGCTGTAGCAGCCATCATCTTTGGTGCCTTTGCAGCGTATGGACAGCGGGACTTCAAACGACTGGTCGCCTATTCCTCGGTCAACCACATGGGTTTCGTGATGCTGGGCATTGCCGCTGCAGCACGCGCCATTGGCACCGAAAGTGCCACTATCGCCCTGAACGGCGCAGTCTTGCAAATGTTCAATCACGGCATTACGGCGGCTGCCATGTTCTTTTTGGTGGGTGTGATCTACGAGCGCACACATACGCGCAACCTGGATGAGATGGGTGGACTTTTCCCGCTGATCCCTGTGTATGGCGGCATCCTGATCTTTACGTCGATGGCCTCGCTGGGCTTACCCGGCCTGAACGGCTTTGTCTCCGAATTCCTGGTCGTACGTGGTGCCTGGGACATCTTCACATCGGCCACGATCTGGAGCATGCTGGGTCTGTTATTTACCGGCGCTTACATCCTCAAAGGGATCGCCAAAACACTGCACGGCCCGCTCAACAAGAATTGGGTCGGCCATTTGACTGAAATCAACGCCCGTGAGCTGGCAGTTATCACGCCGCTGATGGTGCTTATGCTCTGGCTGGGTCTGTGGCCCGGCTGGTTGCTCAACGTAATTAACAACGCTATGGTCGCCTTGTTCGGCTAGGCGTGAGGTGAAGTAATGGGTTTAAACGTCTTCGCTGAAGAAATTCCTTATCTGCTGATCATCACCCTGTTGCCTATCGTGGCAGGGGCCCTGTTGCTGGCATTGCCCAATCGCCACAAGCTAATCTACAACGTGGCCTTAGGTGTAGCAACGGTGACACTACTGTTGACCGTATTGGTCTTCCTGGGCTTTGATATCAATGGTGACCAGTACCAGTTTGCCGATGAATATACTTGGCTGCCGCAGTTTGGCATCTCGCTGAAGTTCGCCGTGGATGGCATCAGCACACCGCTGGTCCTGTTGACAGGCATCGTCATGTTTACGGGTGTGATCATCTCCCAACGCATTGACGACCGACCGCGCGAATTTTTTGCCTTCATGTTCATCCTGGCAAGCGGTGTGTTCGGTGTGTTCGTCTCACTCGATCTCTTCATGTTGTTCTTCTTCTATGAGATCGCCGTGTTCCCGATGTACCTGCTGATCGCCATCTGGGGCTGGAAAGAGACGCGTGAATACGCAGCCATGAAGCTGACACTGTACCTCTTCATTGGCTCGGTTGTGGCCCTTATTGGTGCTTTGGCCATGTACTTCACCTCCGGCCTCAACACCTTCGATATGGTAGACCTGGCTGCTGCCAACTTCTCGACAGAGTTCCAGAACCTGTGGTTCCCCTTTGTGTTCCTGGGCTTCGCTGTGTTGGGCGGTATCTGGCCTTTCCATAACTGGAGCCCAGACGGCCACGTAGCGGCACCTACGGCAGTATCCATGTTCCATGCCGGGGTATTAATGAAGCTGGGCGCCTTTGCCGCCCTGCGCGTGGGCATCATGCTGTTGCCGGAAGGCGCACACACACATATGTGGTGGGTCATCCTGCTAGCACTGGTGAACGTGGTGTATGGTGCTTTCATCGCGATGCGCCAGAACGACTTCAAATACGTTATCGGCTTTTCCTCTGTGTCCCACATGGGCCTGGTGGTGATGGGTTTTGCAACTCTAAACCAGAACGGCTTTATAGGGGCCAGCGTGCAGATGTTCTCGCATGGGGTGATGACGGCCCTCTTCTTTGCTGTCGTCGGTATGGTCTATGACCAGGCCCACACCCGCCAGATCCCTGAACTGGGTGGGGTGGGTAAGTACATGAAAATTCCAACCTTAGCTTTCATCATCGGCGGTTTGGTGTCGATGGGTATGCCGGGCTTTTCCGGCTTTGTAGCCGAATTCCCTATTTTCATGGGTGTATGGCAGGCTTACCCCTGGATCGCTATCGTAGCCGTGATCTCCATCGTGCTGACGGCATCCTACATTATTCGTATCGTCAGCAAGGTCTTCTTTGGTGAAACCCCGGCTGAGATCGCCGACCACCTGCACGACGTGACACGCTCGGAGAAACTGGCGCTGGGTGTGCTGGCCTTCTTCCTGGTAGGCCTGGGCGTTTTTCCCGGCATGATGGTCCCGATGTTCGCCGAAGGGGTTAGACAAATTGCCCCGCTGATCGGCCTGGGAGGCTTCTAAGATGTTCCTTACACTACTTCCCGAAATCACACTCGTCGTCCTCGCTTTTGTTGTTTTGACCACGGACCTGGCCCTGGATCGCCAGAGCCGTGCTTTTTTGCCTTACCTGACTGCTGCCGGCATGTTGCTGGCGGTAATCTTCACAATCGTATTCGCTTTGCCGGGTGATAAACCCCAGTTGATCTTCGGCGGCATGCTGCGCCATGACTGGCTGACTTTTGTCTTTCGCCTGGTATTCCTGTTTGGTGCCCTGGCTACCGTATTGTTCTCGGCAGGCTGGGAGCGTGTGGCGCGCCGTGGTGAGTATTACGTACTGATCATCACCTCCACGTTGGGCATGATGCTGATGGGCGCTTCGGCGGACCTTGTAATGCTCTTCCTGGCCATTGAAACCACATCGATCCCACTATATATCCTGGCCGGTTTCATTACGGAAGATGATAAATCCACCGAATCCGGCTTCAAGTACCTGCTCTTTGGCGCCATGACCACGGCCATCATGTTGTATGGTTTTAGCATGTTGTACGGCTTTTCCGGCAGCACCAACCTTTACTGGATTGCAGGCGCTTTGATGTCCGGCGAATTGCCCTTTATTTCGATGATGGGTACGGTGATTCTCGTGATGGCGGGCTTTGCTTTCAAGGTCTCTATGGTGCCTTTCCATTTCTGGGCGCCCGACGTATACGAAGGTTCTCCCACGCCCATCGCCGGTTTCCTGTCCACGGCTTCCAAAGCGGCCGGTTTTGCGGTCATCATTCGTGTGCTGCTGACGGCTTTCCCTCTGGAAGCTTTTGGAGGAGTCGACTGGACTATGATGATGGCAATTGCTGCCGCTCTAACGATGAGTGTTGGCAACCTGATCGCCCTGGCGCAAACAAATATCAAGCGTCTGCTGGCCTATTCTTCTGTAGCCCACGCCGGTTACATCCTGATGGGTATTGCAGCAGCTTCAGAGTTGGGTGGGCTTAGCGTGGTGTTCTACATCATCGTTTACCTAGTAACCAACCTGGCAGCTTTTGGCGTGGTGGCCGTGGCCGAACGCACATTGGGCTCCAATGATCTGGAAGCCTACGATGGCCTTAGCCGCCGTAGCCCTGCGCTCGCATTGGTATTGTTGATCTCCCTGCTGTCATTGGCCGGTGTGCCCCCCATGGGCGGTTTCATTGCCAAGGTGTTGGTTTTCGCTGCGGCAGTCGAAGCGAATATGGTATGGTTGGCAGTGGTCGGCATCCTCAACGCTATCGTGGGTTTGTACTACTACCTGATCGTACTCAAACGAGTGTATCTTTTCCGCTCTGAGGAAGAGGATAAGCCGGTGCCCATCCCGCGGCCCAGCGCAGTGGCCCTTACGGTCTGCCTGATCGCCATACTGGTCTTCGGTACCATCATTGCCCCGTGGTTCGATTACTCTGGTATTGCAGCTGGTGCCCTATTTTAGACAAATTTGGTGGGCTTCGTTGACATCAAATTTGATTGTGATATAATTCCCAATGAAGAATGCTGAAGAAAAGCCGCAAGAGGTTGACCGCAAGCGCTACACACTCAATGTCGGTTTGATCATCGCGGCAGGCTTATCCGGGTTCCTGACGGTAGCCATATTGTTCGTAGCACTCTTTTTTGGCCTGTGGCTCGATAATATAGTTTTACAAAATGAACGTAACATCTTCACCGTCTTCTTGCTCATCGTGAGCGTGCCTTTCACTTTGTTGGCAATGCTTTGGGTCGTGCGCTTTACGACCTCACGTTTGCGCTCTAGCACGAAAGCACAAGAAGGCGATCAGGAGGAAGCAGATCTTGGCTGAAACCCACGTAGAAGAGAAAAAGACTGGCTGGCGCTGGGGCGTTAACCGCTGGATCCTTTTGGTATGGATCCTTTTTGGCGTTTGGCTTACCAGCACGATTCCCCCGGCCCGCCCGGCGATCTTACTCAAGGCAGAGCCTGTCATCGGTTCCGCTAAAGATCCCCTGTTCACATTACCCGTCATAGGCGATTTCTGGGTCACCAATACACTGGTGGCAATGGTCCTCGCAGATATTGTTATATTGATCCTGGTGTTCCTCTTCCTGCGCCCCTATTTGCGCCGCACGGAGAAAGACCCCCAGGCCCCGCGCGGGATCGCCAATTTCCTGGAAGGCTTGCTTGAAGTTTTATATAACCTGACCCAGTCTACGGCAGGTAAGTGGACTCGCGTGATCTTCCCCTGGTTCGCATCTATCACACTATTGGTTCTGGTGATGAACTGGATGGCCTTGATTCCGGGTGTGGACAGTATTGGTACGCTGGACGTGCATCATTTCGTGGAAGTTTACGTGGAAGATCGTGAAGCTGAACTGGTGTCAGCAGGTTTGCCTGTAGATCATCATGCACTTGAAATCGAAGCGGAACACCGCTTTGAAGAGATTTGCCATAATGTAGATATTTTCGATATTGAAAATGTGCGGTTCATTTATCCTGCAACGTCGGATGGCACCGGCGAATGCGCGGTTGCCGTAGTCCCCTGGGTGCGTGCCGTGGCCACAGACCTGAACTTTACGATCGCCTTGGCTGTCGTTTCGGTTGTCATGATCCAGGTGGTTGGCGTGCGCGCCTTGGGCCTTAGCTATTTTGAAAAGTTCTTTTACGTACGTACCCTGTTCACCAAGCCGTTTTTTGGTGCAATTGACTTTGCCGTAGGTTTGTTCGAGATCGTTTCTGAGCTTTCCAAGATCATCTCGTTCTCCTTCCGTCTCTTCGGCAATATCTTTGCAGGCGCCGTATTGCTCTTCGTGCTTGGCACGCTTATCCCTGTGGTTGCCCAGGCATTTGTACTTATTCTGGAATTTGGCGTAGGGTTCATTCAGGCCCTCGTGTTCGGGATGCTCACCATGGTGTTCATGGCTCAGGCCACGCATTCTCATCATGGCGATGGAGAAGAGCACCACTAAGCATATTGATCTTCGGGCGAAGTGCCCGGTATAAACTAATTTGTGGCGGACCGCCCGCCCAGAGATCTTATAAGGATATGGAGGAACAAATTACATGGATGCAGCAGCAGCAAAACTGATCGGTGCAGGAATTGCCATGATCGGCGCAGTGGGCGCCGGCTTAGGCGTTGGTATGGCCACTATGGGCGGCGTGCAGGGTATCGCTCGCAACCCGGACGCAGCCGGTGACATTCAGACCAACATGATTCTCGGGATTGTGTTTACCGAAGCCATCGCGATCTACTGTCTTGTCGTCGCCATGCTCGTCTTGTTCGTGTTCTAAGACGTTTAGCAAACCGCGAACGCAAAGAAAGGAGCGATCCCTTGGATCAATTAGGTATAAATATAGGTTTCTATTTCGTCCACCTTATTAACTTCATAATCATGTTCATTATCCTCAGGAAATGGGCTTTTATCCCCATCATGAACGTGCTGGAGCGCCGTCGCGAGACAGTGTCTCAGGGCATTGAGGATGCGCGTGTGGCCGCCGAAGCGCGGGCCAACGCTGAACAGGAGGCCGAAAAGATCCTGGCAGATGCCCGTGCCAAGGCTGCTGATGAAGCACGTGAGATCACAGCCCGCGCCGAGGCACAACTCAAAGACGTTGGTGCCGCTGCAGAAGTGGAAGCCACCAAGATCAAAGAAGCTGCCCAGGTGGACGCGCAGGCTGCGCGGGACCAGGC
>JABFGG010000025.1 GCA_013112575.1 Chloroflexota bacterium
ACCTCCGCGGCTGAGACTGAAGCAGCCGCACCCACGGAAACGCCCGAGCCTACGGCGACCGACACCCCGGAGCCAACGGCAACTGAAGTGCCGACCGAAACCCCAGAGCCGACGGCGACCCTTACACCGGAGCCGGTAGCTGTTGTGGGCGATGAAGATGTCCCTTTGCGTGAAGGTCCGGGTACGGTCTACACTCAAGCCGGTACTGCTGCTGCGGGTGAAGAATTGGAAGTGCTTGGCCAGGCTTATGATTGTGAATGGGTCGAGGTCCGTATTCTGGGTGTAGGCGAAGCCTGGGTATCCACTGAAGACGCTGAACTCAACGTGCCCTGCGAAGGGCTTGAGGAAGCTACGATACCTCCCACGCCTGCAGTGGCTGTAGGCGCTCCCCCAGCATCAAGCGGGGACACCGGGGATTCAAGCGGTGGTGGTGACACTTGTGGGAACAACCCCGTTGCTATTCCTGTGAACAACAAAACCGGTGAAAATGCGACCATTTCCCTATCGGGCGATTGCACTTATTACTTTACGGTTCCGCCGGGAACGAGCCAGATCTTCGTGGTTGCAGGCCGTTATACCTACACATTCAACTATTGCGGCCAGACATACTCAGGTGTACACGCCATCAATTCGAATTGGCGGCTCACCTTTAAGTGCTAGTGAAATAAACTTCATCAAACAATAAAAAAGCGCCTTTATCCGTAAAGGCGCTTTTTTTTTCATCTCGATTGACGCTATAATCACGGCGATGAAAAAACATTGTGCATTAGCGTTGATGATTTTGATGAGCGGAGTGATCCTGGCTGCATGTGGCCCGTCAGCTCAAGACCTGGCAGGAACTTATGTGGCACAAACTTTTGAGGCCTTACCACCTACGGCTACCGAGACAGCAACCAGCACGCCTCGCCCGACGGAGTTGCCAACAGCCACGCTCTCCCCATCGCCAACGATGTTCCCCAGCATCACGCCTATGCAAGAAGCCATTGCAATCGTAGGGGCGGAGGTCATCAATTTGCGCGAAGGGCCCGGGTTGGAGTATGAACAGATCGGTGGGGCATCTCCAGGGGAAGAATTGGAAGTCATCGGGCGGACGGGTGACTGTGAGTGGATCAAAGTATCGCTGGTGGGGGTGGGCACCGGCTGGGTTTCGCGTTACGTGATCGAATTGCGTGTAGCCTGCGACCAGATAACCCAGTTGATCATCCCAACGCCGGGGTTGCCCGTAGAAGAAGGGGCAACTCAACCAGCTTCAAACAGTGCTCCGGGCGATCACGTGATCCGCGTGAATAATAAGACGGGCAGTACGGTGTTGCTGACTTTGGAAGGGGAGCAGACCTATAACTTCAGTTTCCCGCCGGGCAATGGGCAACGAATTTCTATCAAGCCGGGAAACTACACGGTAACTTATGCGGCCTGTGGGGAAACAACAAGCTATAATGATATATTGAATGTGAATTCGTTATTCGATTTTAAGTGTCCCTAGCGGCCTACGGGGGTGACCAGTCGCTGCCTATTTTTATGACTACGTCGACAGAACTGTTGGCATTGTAGTCATGCTGGATGCGCGAAGGGGCGATGCGCATGACGTCTACCAGATAATCTAATACGTAGGGGTTGCCAGTATAGTCGATGATGGTGGTCTGGCTGTAATTGGTTTCGGCCCCTGTGACCTCAACCACGTTGACCCCCAAACTTTCCAAATATTGGGCCGTGGTTTCGCCAACATTGCCGCCAACGCCATTCTGCACTGAAACAGCGGCGCTTTCTAACTGCATACGTTCCTGAGCATCGCCGGGTGTGGCGGGGCTGATGGCACTGGAGGAGGTAAATATCTCGTCGCGTAGCTGGCGAATCTTATCGGGAAGGGGCAGCAGGATAGCGAGATCGTCTGGAGAGCGGCCAAAGGTAACGTAGTTCTGGTCGATGACGCCGCGCTGGATGCTCTCGCGGGGAACCTGGACGGCAAGGCCTGCCAGGTCGATGGCATCTTTTAGAGAGAGGTTGGTATTGATGCCTGAGGCTAGCTCGCCGTAAATCTCATCGGCGTTAGCAATGAAAGTGGGGAGCATGTTGAAGTCGACGATACGGTCACGGATCGCTAAGACAACCTGCTGCTGGCGTTCAGCACGCGTAAAGTCGCCACCAGGGGCGCTGCGCGTACGAGCGTAGGCCAGAGCCAACCAGCCGGGCATGGTCTGGGTGCCGGGTTGCAGTGTGCGGGGAATGCGATCACCGATGGGGTCCACTTTGATGGGTTCGGTGACAGTGATCTTGACGCCACCTAAGAGATCGATGAAGCGTTCAAAAGCCGCAAAATCTATGACGGCGTAGTAGTCGATGGGCACACCAATGGTTTGCTCCACGGTTTGCATGGCAAGGGCCGGGCCGCCGCCGGGGACTTTGTACAGTTCGCCAAAATAGTAAGCGGTGTTGATCTTGCCGGGGCTAAAACCAGGGATCACAGCCCACAGGTCACGCGGGACGGAAAGGATGCCACCGGTCTTGGTGAGGGGATCAACGGTCAGCAGGATCATAGTGTCCGAACGTGAGGGGCCGCCACCTTCCCAATCCCGCAGGTCAAGACCCATGATGAGCATGGTGACGCGATCTGAACCATTCCAGGCTTCGGCGGGTGGCAATGCCGGGGCATCGCTGAGAGCCGGAGGGCCCTCGATCGGTTGCCCGTCTTCGCCTATTGTCGTGCCTGGATTATTGGCGCTGTTAAAAATAGGGAGATCAAACGGCCCTGTCTCGGCGCTGCCAATGCGGCGCATGGTCGAAAAACTGAGGGGCAGGGAGAAAGAGGCGAAGCAAAGAAATACCAGCGCCAGGAAAGCCAGTATCCAGCGAATGTTGAGTGTTTGGAAAAAGCGTGAAATATTTTTCATGGCGCTTATGGCGTGGCGGTCTCAGTGGGAGTGTTCGTTGCCGTGGGGACCAATGTTTCTGTGGGGGTGGGCGTGTCGACTGCTGGTAGTGTGTCGGTTGGGGTTGCCGTGTTTGTGGGCGTATCGCCCGCGGGCAGGGTCTCCGTAACTGTAGGTGTCACAGTAAATGTAGGTGTATCGCCAGCGGGTAGCGTGTCCGTTGGTGTGGGTGTCAATGTATCGCCACCGGGGGTGAATGTCACAGTGGGGGTCAGGCTGACATCCAGGGTTAGTGTTGGGGTGGGTGTGTTAGTGACTTGACTCTCATTGCACTGGCTTTGGGCAAAATCGGCAGTGGCCTGAATGGAGGCATCTTGCCGGGCAGCGAGAGCCGTCTGGTAATCCGAGGCGGCCTGGCACCATTCATCTGCGGCAGCAGACTGGTCGCCTATGTGCACCAGCGAAAGCCAATAACGGTAGAAAGAGGAAAAGCCGGAGGTGTCGGTCAGGCCGGGAGCGGCGGCGGCCAACTGGCCGTAATAATCGGCGGCAATCTCCGGATAGGCCAGCCAAAAGGCATTGCCCTGTAAATATAAGCGAGCCCAGCCACGGTAGTTGCTGGATTGCCAATCGAGTGGCCCGAAATTTTCGGCCAGCGCAAAATCAAAAAGGCCACCTTCAAAGTTGCCTTCGTTGAGGATCTTCTGACCGCCGCGGTTGATGAGGGCGGCGTAGAGCATGCCATCCACATCAGCAAACATGTAAGAAGAGTCTGCCTGGCGTAAAGCCAATAGGGTGTCGATGGCCTGGCTCCATTCGCCAGCACGCATATGCCCTTCGGATTTGGCAAACAATTCTTCTTTGGGGCGTGTGTCGATGGTGGGAGTAACTGTTGGGGAAGGCAGACCCTGTGTTGGTTCGGGGGTAGCACCAACATCCAGGCTGATCTGGATCCAAAGTTCGGCTGCATCACGGTATTCAGCGTCCTTCGAGAAAATGAATTCGAGGCGCTGAAGGGCTAAATATTGGCGACCTTCTTCGATGTCTACCAAGGCCAAGGCATATTGTTCATCAAGCGAAAGGGCGGCCTGGGCGGTGGTGGTGAGATTGAGGTCTGAGCGGCCAATGTCCCATCCCAACCCCGCGCTTACTACCGTCATGGTAATCAGTGCAAATATAAAAGGAATGATGAGTGCAAGCCAGAAACGAACTCCGCGGCCCGGCAGTTTTTTCGCAGTTGTCTTCACCGGTTGCGTAATGGTGGAGCGCGCCCGACCGGAGCGTGAACGCATGGCGGAACGCTGATTTGGTGGGGTGGGTTGGGTATCCCCGAGACGGCGACGTGAAATTGACTGGGTTTCGTCGTTGGCTGAGGTGCGGCGCGATGCTAGGGTATCGTCGGAATTGTCGTGTGGGTCGGGAAATTCATCCAAATTGTTACGAGGCATGGCTTATTCTTCCTGAATCGTCCGCATTGTACTGCGCTTTTGTAAACTGGATGTAAAAGCTATCCTAGTACATAAGAGGTACAGGCCTATAGCTGAATTTGTTGGCGAGCAACACGTATCAATATTACAGAACCGGGTTGTTTTCATGAGGGTATAACGTATTGGCGGGTCAAAATGTTTCATTTTTCGAATGCTTGCGTCAGGTACCGGCAAGGTATATAGTTGTGCTATGAGATATAAAGCATCCCTCTTATTATTGTTTAGCGTGCTTGTTTTGGTTGCTTGCCAGGGTCAGGAAACTGCTCCGGCAATCAGCAGCCCTGTGGTTCAAGTGGAGCAGGCTACCAACACGATTGTAGCTGTTCCAGAAACACCAGAAGTTCTGGAGCCGACCGTGACAATAGCGGTCCCAACAGCCACAGAAGAAGGCTTCACCCCGGACGTGCGCCTGAACGAAGGTTTTGAAGGCACAGAAACCTGCCTGGAGACCTTTGAGCGGGTAGAAGCCAGCGCCTTTGTGTTCGAGGGGAGACTGATCGTGGATGCTATATCTCCGGAGACGATCGTGCTCTCCAAATGTGAGTCACTGGTGGCCGGGGATTTTGTGTTGGAAGTAGACGCCAGTGTATTGGAAGCGCCCGAAGAGGCTCCTTATTATTATGGTCTAACGTTTCGAGTGTCCGGCGAAGAACGCTATAACTTTGTGATCGGCAGTGTGGGGGGCTTCTGTGCTTTTTTTGCTACAGGGGATGGCCTGATCCATTTGACCAATTCAACCGACTTCGAAACCAATTGCTGGGCATTGCCACCAGCGGATGTGTTTAAAGAGGATAGCAACAACCTGCGGGTGGTGGCGGTGGATGATCGTCTGGATTTCTTCATCAATGACGTGCTGATGGCTGTGGTGCGCGATAATCGACTAACAGAGGGCAATGTGGGCTTTATTGTGACGAGTGGAGTTGACGGTGGTGTACGTGTGGCCTTTGATAATTTGAGGGTGTTGAGGCCTTAGGTTCATGCTTGCGTTCGGTATCTACAATTCTAAGTGAAGAACTCCTTACACAAAATCAAATTGAATTTGCCGAATATATGATATAAAACAAAATACATCCAATCAACATGGGAGCGAACAATGACAAAAGAGGGCTATTTTGGTATTGGACTATTAATTTTTCTGTTGATGCTTATATTGTTCATAGGAGGGAATGTTGTTGATATTTCTGATGTAGATAGAAATCCACTTATTGGGACCCTAGTAGCATTTGTCCTTACAGCCATCGCTAGTGCTGGGGCAATTTTGGTACAGCCGTTCCGAACCCGATTAGAAAAATTCGCAAAGGAGAATATTTTTGTATCCACAGATGAATGTCGGGTCCTAATATATGGTCTCCATCGGAGTGGAAAAACATCATTAATTAGCCATATTCTTACAAATGAGCGACCCTATCAAAGAGATTCAACAAATAACTTTGATATATTTGAAGAGAGGTTGCGGATTGGCCTGAACAATCCGAAAAGATATAGGGTGACCATTGCAGATTATAAAGGGCAAAAACCTTCTCAAATTAGCACTGATTATCCAGAAAAATTTTTTGGCCTCAAAGGACAAAGGAAAATTAATGCAATAATTTTTGTTGTTGATTTATTCCCTGAGATTAGAAACGAAAATGGTAATGCAATTCATGATCACGATCTCCTAGAAAATTTCAAGGAGAATGCGCTGGCGAAAATTGAAGATAGAGTTTCTGAAAATCTTAAATACATAAATAAGTACACAATAGAGCCAGTATTTGCAGTTTCTTTCAGTAAAAGAAATATGATTGCAATTAAATTCCTTGTGAACAAACTGGATTTACTTAGAGAGCTTGTTGCAAATGGTTGCTTACCCGATATGTCGTCTGAGGATATAAATGATTTCGTGTTAGATTTATATCACCCAGCAATTGAGTGCATCCAACAAGCTTGTAATGACAATGATTTTGAAGATTTTTCTACACATTTGCTAAGCGCAAAAACCGGGGAAAATGTGCATGATATGTTTGCTGATGTGCTAGAAAATTATAGGTTGAAAGTAGATTGAGATGTCGACAGAAAAAGATATTGATCGAGTAGATTATCGAGTAGAAGAAAATATTGTTCCTGAAAGGCAATTGCTATTATGGCAGCGAGTTTTCATATTCCTTTTGATCATCGCTACACTCGGAGCAATTGCGATCGCAATTGTACTCTTTAGTCAAGTAAATTCTTTACGAGATCAAAATGACGATTTACAAAACCAAATATCTGGAATGATGAACATTGATCCTGACTTGGAACTTGCTTGGTCCCCAGATGGTTCTCGTATTGTGTTCGTCTCGGAACGAGATGGGGACAAAGATATTTATATCTATACTTTAGAAGATGGTAAAGAAATAGCATTGACTGATAATGCGAGTCAGGATTTCAACCCGCAATGGTCTGAGGATGGAGCGAACGTAATAATTGATTCGGATCGTTCTGGTGAGGTGGAGCAATATACAATTATTATCAGTGAATTTATTGAAGAACCGTAATAGTTAGCTGTAATAGTTAGATAAAGCAAAAAGGACCGCACTCCTCCTTGGACGCGGTCCCTTTTTTTCTGGCGCCCTCGGAGAGACTCGAACTCCCGACTTCTTACTCCGCAAGCAAGCGCTCTAATCCGCTGAGCTACGAGGGCGTTTTGGCTGGCTCTGCCAGCCAAACTAGGAGTTTCCTTCGGAAACTCTTGTTTGCCAGCAGGCCAAGATAAACTGTACTGAATTGTAACGGTTTATAGTTACGAATTCAAGGCGGGGAGGGAGGGATTTGAACCCTCGGCCGAGTTGCCCCGGAACCCGCTTAGCAGGCGGGCGCACTAAACCAGACTATGCGACCTCCCCGAATACTGCCTAATTTTTGCAGAGAATTACGAAGGAATTCTCTTAAATCTAATTTGCATCAGCAAATTAGATAGCGGAGGGAGAGGGATTCGAACCCCCGGTGGGAGTTAACCCACAGTTGTTTTCAAGACAACCGCCTTCGTCCACTCGGCCATCCCTCCAGGGTATTCCAGATTGTGCGCTCTCCCCAGAGCGCAGGAGATTTTACCATAGGCGAAGAGGGCCAGCAATGTTCCGTAGCTCTGGCTGCATGCTATACTTTTTGTGAAAATTCTGAAGATGACAAAAGCAATTAGATTTTTAATGCCTTTGTGGCTCTGCAGTTTAGTTTTTACTCACGCAAAGGACGCGAAGTTTGCAAAGGCAACATAACCAAATAGTATTGTATTGAGGAGAAACAATGACTGACAAACTTGCCTGGGTTGACGAAGAACTACAGGCGCTCAAAGATGCCGGTTTGTATAACAACATTCGCACGCTGGGTTCGCCGCAAGGTGCCTGGCTGGACGTGGATGGCAAACGCGTACTCAACTTCTGCTCGAACAACTACCTGGGCCTGGCCAACCATCCGCGCCTGGTGGAAGCTGTTAAAAAGGCTATGGAAAAGTACGGTGTGGGTCCGGCGGCTGTGCGTACGATTGCCGGAACAATGGACATGCACGTGGAACTGGATGAGCGTCTGGCAAAGTTCAAGGGGGTAGACTCCGCGATCACATTCCAGTCTGGTTTTACGGCCAACCTAGGTACGATCCCGGCGCTGGTGGGGCGCGAGGATGTGATCTTCTCCGACCGCCTGAACCATGCCAGTATCATCGATGGTTGCCGACTTTCGCGGGCCAAGATCATCGCCTATGAACATGCCGATGCAGAAGACCTGAAGAAACAATTGGAGGAACACCGCAGCGAATACCGCCGGGCGTTGGTGGTGACGGATGGCGTGTTTAGCATGGATGGTGACATTGCACCACTGGACAAAATTTACGAAGTCACCAAAGATTACGATGCAGTCTTGATGGTGGATGATGCGCATGGTGAAGGAGTAGTAGGCAAAGGTGGGCGCGGCATCGTTGACCATTTTGATTTACATGGCAAGGTTGATGTAGAAGTCGGCACGATGTCTAAGGCCTTTGGGGTGATGGGCGGCGTGGTGGCGGGCAATTCTAAGGTGGTGGAGTGGTTGCACCAGCGCGGGCGACCGTTCTTGTTCTCATCGGCGATGTCCGTGCCGGATGTGGCGGCCTGCCTGGAGGCTATCAATATCCTGGAAGAGTCCACTGAATTGGTAGATCGTTTGTGGGCCAATACCGACCTGTTCAAAGCAGAGATGAAGAAGCTGGGATTTGATACGGGCGAAAGTGTGACTCCCATCACACCGGTGATGCTAGGTGAGGCTGCGCTGGCACAGGAATTCAGCCGGGCTTTATATGATGCAGGTGTCTTTGGGATGGCACTGGGCTTCCCGACAGTACCTCAGGGGGCAGCGCGTATCCGGGTAATGATCTCGGCAGCACATTCGAGTGATGATCTGGAACAAGGGCTTGAGGCCTTTGAAACGGTAGGGAAGAGTTTAGGGGTAATTGGCTAAACCTTGACAGAATTACTTAACTATTGATATACTTGTTATATATCAATAGTTATATAACAAGTATATATTATTGCAACCATACAATCTGGCATGCGTATAGAAAAATGTTCGCCAGGAGGACTCCATGACAGAAGCAATCTTGCAGGCGCAGGGCCTGCATAAAAAATTCGATGAAGTGTACGCCGTTAAAGGTGTGTCTTTTGATATTAAGGCAGGGGAGATATTCAGCCTGCTGGGCCCGAACGGTGCAGGCAAGACCACCACGATCTCTATGTTGAGTTGTTTGTTGACACCAACCGAGGGAGATGCCAAGGTGGACGGTTTCTCGGTCACTGGGGAAGCCAACCAGGTCAAACAAGCTATTGGCGTAGTACCGCAGGAGATCGCGCTTTATCCCACGATCAGTGCCAAGGAAAACCTGCAATTCTGGGGACGAATGTATGGCTTACGTGGCAAGCACTTGCAAGAGCGCGTGGATGCAACCCTGGACATAGCTGGGCTGGCAGACCGTGCCGATGGCAAAGTAGAGACCTTTTCCGGAGGCATGAAGCGACGCATCAACATTGCGGTGGGCTTGCTGCATAACCCCAAGATATTGTTCATGGATGAGCCAACGGTGGGTATCGACCCCCAAAGCCGCCGCCGTATTCTGGATACTGTGCAGGAATTGAATAAGCTGGGTCTGGCTGTGCTAAATACAACGCACTATATGGAAGAAGCACAGGAACTCAGCGACCGCATTGGCATCATCGATAATGGCGAACTTATTGCGACTGGGACATTGGATGAATTGATCAAGATGGTGGGTGAATATGATACTGTCCGCCTTTGCCTGGATGTGGATGGGCAAAAAATCGAAGATGTGATCGAGCCATTGAAGTCATTGCCGGAGGTAAAGCAGGTATCGCCTGGCGAAGATTGTGTGATGATCCAGGTGCCGGACTCGGAGAATATATTGGGAGACATGGTGGGCCGAGTGACGCAGGCGGGCGCACACATTCGCAGCCTGGAGATTCAGGAACCGAACCTGGAAGCGGTATTCTTACATCTCACCGGCCGGGCATTGCGCGACTGAGGCTACGATGAAAGCATTAACCATTGCATGGAAAGACACGATCACGCGCCTGCGCGACTGGCGCGCCATTGTCGGCTTTATTGTGGCACCGTTGGCCATTTCCGCCGTGATTGGACTGGCCTTCGGCGGTACCTTTCGAGCTGAAACTGCGATTCAAGATATTAAGCTTGTGATCGTCAATTTGGATAGTGGCGAACTTGGGCAGGTGTACAGTACCGTTTTAACTTCCGATGACCTGGTAGACCTGTTCCTGATTACGGAAATGGATGACTATGAAGCCGCTTTGGAATTGGTAGAGACCGGTGAAACGCGAGGAGTGGTTTACATCCCCGAGGATTTCAGCGACGAACTGTTCGCGAACGTGTCAGCCACGGATGGCAGTTATAACCCTGTCAGTGTTGAGGTGACCACCGATCCTGCAAGCTCGATCAGCCCATTTATCATCACCAGCGTGGTCGATCAGATCAGTGTCAGTATCAATACTTTGTTATTAAGTGGGCAAGTGGGTGTTGAGCAGGTACTCGCTTATGCGGCCCAACTGGGGCCCGAACTGGCTGAATTAGCCAATATCGTGCCGGGGGTGATAGAGCAGGCAGCTACTGATCCAGGTGCAAATCAACTGGGGCTGGACGTCGTGCAGGTAGGGGAAGCCCAGCAGGACATCAGCCCCTTCTCTTATTTTGCGCCCAGCATGGCGATCTTTTTCCTGATGTTCTCGATGACAGATGGGGCGCGCTCGATCCTGCAAGAGGAAACCCGCGGCACTCTACCGCGCTTGATCACTACGCCAACCCCCTTTGCTGAGATCATCCTGGGAAAGATCGGCGGTACCTTTCTTACCGGTATCATCCAATTCATTGTGTTGGTGCTGGCTTCATCCCTGTTGTTCGGCCTCAATTGGGGACCCTCCCCGCTTGCGCTGGCCCTGTTGGTGCTGGCAACGGTTTCAGCATCTACCGGTTTGGGAGCTTTGATCTCGTCTATCACTCCGACCGAAGCACAGGCGGGCATCGTCGGTTCGTCAGTAACGATGGTCTTTGCAGCTTTAGGCGGCAACTTCGCGCTGGCGAGTGCCCTACCGGACTATTTGCAGATCCCTAGCAGGCTGACGATCAACCGTTGGTCTCTGGACGGTTTTGTTAAACTGGCCAACGACGGACGGGGCCTTGAAGGCGTGTTGCCTGAAATTGGAGTGTTGTTCGTGATGGCGGTGGTCTTCTTTGTCTTATCCGTAGTTCTGTTCCAGCGCCGTTTTGTGAGGTAGCCGATGATCGCTCGAATTCTTGAAATTGCACGTTTGTACCTCTTCACCATGTACCAATCGCGCAGCATGTTGCTCTTTGGCTTCGTGTTGCCGCTCTTATTTACATTTGTGGTCGGGCAAGCCATCGTTGGTTTTGAACCGGCTGATGGGCAACAATCATGGTCGCTGGCTGTGGTGAATGCAGATGTAGGGGACCTTGGGCAGCAGTTGATCGAGCGCCTGAATGATGACCCTTCTCTGGCAGCAGTTGCCACGGAAGAAAGTGAAGCCGTCAGGCAGGTCGAAAGGGAAGAGGTAGCAGCAGCCCTTTTCATTCCCGCAGATTTTTCCAGCAGGATGTTGGCCGGGGAGAATCTCGACCTGGGGTTCCAAATGAACCTGGCTGAGCCCATTTCGGCACAGGTGGTGGAGCAGGTAGTTTTAGCGGCCCTGAGCGAGGTCAATAGTTGGCTGACAATCGCGGACAGTGCTGTAGAAATTGCCAGTCAAATAGGATTATTTGACACGAGTATTGGTGTGGGTCAGGCTGAGTATTTTGATGATGCCGTAATCGCGGGACAAGAGGCGTTGCAGGAAATGCCCCCGGTCGTGGTTGAATCCCGCCAGGGAGTAAGAGAGGCTGAAAGCCAGGGCGGTATTCCTAGTGGAGTAGGTCAGACTTCACCGGGCATGCTGGTGATCTTTACCATGTTCACGGTTTTAGGTGGGGCAGCCGGTTTGTTGCGAGAACGTGAAGAAGGCACACTGCGCCGCTTGCTGGTCATGCCAATGAACAAAATCACTATTCTGGCAGGCAATATGCTGGGCATGTTCGTGGTGTCGGTCACTCAAACCCTGATATTGATCCTGGGCGCTGTCTATTTATTCGGTACCGATTGGGGCAATGAACTGGTCGCTCTGGCTATAATGATCCTAGTTTATGGTTTTTCGATCACCGGGTTGGCTATCCTGATCGCCTCCCTGGTGCGCAGCTACGCCCAATTGGATGCCCTCAGTGCGATTATTGTGATCCCCATGGCAGGTATCGGTGGAGCCATGTGGCCTATCGAGATCGTGCCACCCTTCATGCAACAACTATCTCTGTTCGTGCCGACGGGGTGGGCGATGCGCGGCTTCCATGACATCATCACACGCGGCCTGGGTGTGGAGTCAATACTGCTTGAAGCAGGTGTGTTGTTACTGACGGGGGCAGTGTTCATGCTGATCGGCTTGTGGCGTTTTAGATACGAGTAGCCATTAAAGTACCAACCCCGTGTTTAAGAGCACGGGGCCGGTTCACCAACTCAGAAGGAGGAGAGTGGAGGAGTGTGCTCTGCGTAAGCAGAGCTCAATTTGCACAAGTGTAACAAGGGGGTGAGTGAAGTACACCTGACAGGTGTCCTGTTTTTGGTAGGACGTTTGACCAGTATAATTTAGGACAAAAAACGGTGATTTCCCATGACTACATACCCTTTTTATCAAGTTGATGCTTTTACTCATAAGCCATTAGGTGGAAACCCCTGTGCCATCCTGCTGGAAACGGATGGCATGGATGAAGCTACTATGCTAGCAATCGCGAAGGAGATGAATCTGTCTGAAACCTCTTTCGTGAGTGCATCAGAAAAGGCTGATTTCCGGGTACGCTATTTCACGCCTGCAGAAGAAATTCCATTGGCGGGTCACCCTACGATTGCTACTACCTATGCTCTGGTCCAGGCAGGGCGCATTGATCTCACTGGGAAATTAACCAAGATTTCTCTAGAGATGCAGGTAGGGCCCATTGATGTGGAGATCATCGCACAGGAGGGGAAAGTCGAAAAGATCGTCATGACTCAAATGAAGCCGCAGTTCTTAGGAACTCATGATGCTGAAAAGGTCATGCCGGTATTTGATCTGACCCCAGATGATGTTCTAGATGGAACACCAATACAAACTGTCAGCACCGGCACCCCCCAACTGATGATCGCTGTGCGTGACCATGATGTCTTGCGACACATAAATATGGATCATGCTGCTTATGCGGCATTGCGCAAGGAGGGCGATTTCTTTAGTCCTCATCTATTTTGCCTTGGTGGAGCCACAGAGGTTGGGCATACTTTTGCGCGACATTTCGGCACACCTCCAGACACGATGGAGGATCCTTTTACTGGCTCTGCTACAGGGGGCATGGCAGCATATTTGTGGCACCATGGATTGATCGAAAGCCCTACATTTGTAGCTGAACAAGGCCATTGGATGGGGCGACCGGGGCAAGCCATGGTTGAAGTCGTTGGGCCGCAAGAGGATATCGAAGCTGTCAAAGTGGGGGGAGCTACAGCGGGGATATTGAAAGGTGAACTTTATCTAGACTAGCTCTCTTATCCTACATTAATTCTTGAAATTGAACGTTGGTGGCAATTCAACAGTAGTCTATATATATCTTGTGAAGCCTGACGCAAGCAACCGTCAGGGTTTGACCGATTACTTTTTGCAGCGTATAATTACGCGTTAGTTGCACCAACACATCTTTGGAGGAGGTGTTCACCAAATATACAACCCCATTTATTTCTAAACTCTAATTCGAACTCACTTCATGAGGAGAAGTAAGAAAATGAATTCTCGTTCAATTCTCAAACTGTTGGCTATTTTTGTTCTAGCCAGCATGATCTTGGTAGCTTGTGGCGGCGGCGCAGCAACAGAAGCCCCTGCTGAAGAACCGGCTGCTGAGGAACCCGTAGCGGAAGAACCTGCAGAAGAAGAGCCCATGGAAGAAGAAGAACCCATGGAAGAAGAAATGGCTTTTGAAGGTCTTTCTGTGGCTGCTGCCGACTGCGAATATGGTGGAGACATTTCCTCCATCGAAGCTACAGGCGAGTATGAAGTCACCTTCAATCTGTGCAAGACCGACCCCGCTTTCCTTGCTAAAGTCGCCTTTACGCCCTTCGGCATCCAGCCTGAAGAATACATTGCCTCCACCGGCGGTACCGGCGAACTGCTTGAAGCTCCAATCGGCACTGGCCCTTACCAGGTAACTGAATGGGTACGTGGCGAGCAGGTTATTTACACAGCTTACGCTGATTACTGGGGTGACCCCGCTCCTGCCGAAACTGCAGTGTTGCGCTGGCAGACAGAAGGCGCCGCCCGCTTGCAGGAACTGCAGGCTGGCACTGCTGACTACATCACCAACGTCAGCCCTGACGACTACAGTGTTGTGGAAGAAAACTCCGACCTGCAGTTGATCCCTGACCTTAACCCCAACGTCGTTTATGTTGGTTTCACCAACACCTTTGCCCCCTATGATGATGTCGCTGTACGTCAGGCAATTTCCATGGGTATCGACCGCCAGCGGATCGTAGATAACTTCTACCCCGGTGGTTCCGAAGTGGCCTCCCACTTCACGCCTTGCTCCATCCCCAACGGTTGTGCAGGCGAATCCTGGTATGACTTTGACGCTGAAGCCGCTAACACCATGTTGGACGAAGCTGGTTTCCCCGCTGACGCCAATGGCGTGCGCTTCACTACCGCCATCTATTATCGTGACGTGTTCCGCGTTTACCTGCCGGAGCCTGGTCTGGTAGCTGTTGAACTTCAGACCCAGTTGCGCGAGAATCTTGGTATTGAGGCCGAAGTTGTCGTTATGGAATCGGGTGAATTCATCGCTCAGTCCACAGACGGCCAGTTGGATGGTATCCACTTGCTTGGTTGGGGTGCTGATTACCCGCACGTGACCAACTTCCTGGATTTCCACTTCAATGAAAACAACCCGCAGTTCGGTGATACCCATCCTGAGATCTACGAAGCCTTGACCGAAGGCGCTGGCATTGCTGATGTAGATGCAGCTGCTTCCGTATACGAAACCGCCAATAACGCCATCAAAGCACTGGTTCCCATGATGCCTTTGGCTCACGGCGCGAACGCCAATGCTGCTCTGGCTACGTTGGATGGCGCTTACAAGCCTCCGTTCGGTGCTGCTGAGTTCTACAAGATGGATCCGGGCAAGGACACGCTGGTATTCGTACAGAACGCCGAGCCCATCAGCCTTTACTGTGCTGATGAGACTGACGGCGAATCACTGCGCCCCTGCCAGCAGGTTGTTGAATCCCTGTTGGAATATGCCACTGACTCCGGTGATACGGTTCCGGCCCTGGCTACAGAATGTGTTAGCAATGACGACGCTTCTGTTTGGACATGCACATTGCGCGAAGGTGTTACCTTCCATGATGGTTCCACCTTTGATGCTAATGATGTTGTGGCCTCCTGGGCTGCTGGTATCGATGCTGCCAACCCATTCCATGTGGGTAACACCGGTGGTTTCGACTACTTCTCCTACCTGTGGGGCGGTTTGATCAACGCACCTTCTGAATAAGTTGGTGTTCTTCATCCCGTTTTACGGTAGCGTAACGTAAACACTGCGCGGGATGGGATTGGTCGCTTTTGGCTGAACCCATCCCGCGCTCTTTCATTAGAGACTAGCTATGATCCAATACACCATTCGACGTGTTCTTCTGGCTATCCCCGTCTTGTTTGGGATACTGATTGTCACCTTTACCATTGCACGTCTGATCCCTGGCGACCCATGCACATCTGCATTGGGTGAACGCGCAACAGCAGAAGCATGTGCAGCATTTAATGAGCGGATGGGACTGGATGAACCTATCCTCGTTCAACTTGGAATCTATATGCGCAATATCCTTTTGCGCGGCGATTTTGGTGATTCCATTCGGTTTAGTCGTCCAGTTTCTATAATGATCATTGAGCGCCTTCCAGTAACCCTGGAATTGGGGTTTTCTGCAATGTTCCTTGCCATTGCGGTCGGTATTCCGGCCGGGATCATATCTTCTACAAGGCGGAACTCCGCAGCCGATGTAACGACTATGGTCGGAGCCAATATTGGCGTTTCTATGCCGGTATATTGGTTGGGACTAATGTTGGCTTACGTATTTGCCATCTTGTTGAAGGATACGCCCTTCGTTTTGCCTAATTCCGGCCGACTGACAGCGGGAGTAATTGCCCAACCCTTTTATGAAGTTTGGGGCTGGGAATTGATGAAAGATACAGTCCAATTTACTATCGCTGAGTTCTTTGCCAACTTTGTTATTTTTAATTCAATTATTACTGGGGATTGGGAGGTATTAAAGGATGCTATCCGGCATCTAATCTTGCCGGCAGTTGCACTAAGCACTATCCCTCTTTCGATCATTGCCCGTATTACGCGTTCCAGTATGCTGGAAGTATTGGGCCAGGATTATGTGCGTACGGCCCGTGCTAAAGGTTTGTTTGAACGAGCTGTCGTTATAAAGCATGCATTCCGAAATGCCTTGCTGCCTGTGGCCACAGTCGTGGGGCTTCAGGTGGGCACTCTCTTTGCTGGGGCAGTATTAACGGAATCTATTTTTGGTTTTGCTGGCGTAGGCCGCAGTTTATTTGATGCGATTACTGGCCGCGATTTCCCAGTAATCCAGGCCTTTACAGTAGTGATCGCATTGGGTTATGTAGTCGTAAATCTTATTGTGGATATCTCCTACGCATTCATTGATCCACGAATCCAATTGGACTAAGCAAATATGGCAACAACAGCTGAAACCTTTGACACTCCCGTCTCGCAGGATTATGGTTCGAATAGTCTCCTGCGGCTCACTTTGCGACGATTATTCAAGCAGCGAAATGCCTTGATTGGTATGGTGATCCTACTCTTTTTGGTATTGGTCGCTACTTTTGCTCCAATCATTGCTCCCCACAGCCCAACGGTGGATTTTATTGGCGTGGAGGGTGCGGAAAAGCGTGGTGACCCCTGTATTTATTTGCTGGGCTGTTCGCGCGATAAGCCACAACACATCATGGGACTTGATGGCAATTTCCGTGATCAGTTTAGCCGTCTAATATTTGGCACGCGTGTTTCCTTATTTATTGGCTTTACAACGATTGGCGCAGCAGTCATCGTTGGTACCTTGATCGGATCGGTATCCGGCTATATTGGTGGTTGGTTTGACAACATCGTAATGCGCTTCATGGACGTGATATTGGCCTTCCCCTCTTTCCTTTTAGCAATCGCTATCATCACTGTACTGGGGCGTGGTCTGCAAAATGCCCTCTATGCTATTGCGATTGTCAATATCCCTGTTTTTGCGCGCCTGGTGCGTGCAAGTGTGCTATCGATCAAGGAGCAGGAATACGTATCGGCCTCGAGGGCTCTTGGAGCGAATTCATTTCGATTGTTGTTCATCCGCATATTGCCCAATGCCCTTCCCCCCTTGATCGTTCAATCCACACTGAGTATAGCTGGCGCAATCCTTGAAGCAGCCGCGTTATCTTTCCTCGGATTGGGGGCACAACCGCCCACCCCGGAATGGGGCACAATGTTAGGCTCGGAGCGCAATCAGGTGTTTACAGCGCCACACTTAGTGTTCTATCCGGGTCTGGCCATCATGTTTACTGTATTAGCCTTTAATTTATTGGGGGATGGCTTGCGTGATGCGTTGGATCCACGGCTGGTCCAAAAAGGCTCTGGCTAAGCTGAAAGATTCTAAAATCCTGGAGGAGCTTATGGCTCCTCCTTTTTGGTAGCCCATCAGTCCCATTCCAAGAATTTTTGTTTTGACATTCTTGCCGCGCATGACTACAATGTGAACACGAATGAGCGCTTTACACGGAAAAACCATTATTGGCCTAACAGGCAATATCGCCACCGGTAAAAGTGTGGTGCGCCGGATGCTGGAGCATTTGGGGGCTTATGGTATTGATGCAGATAGTTTGAGCCACCGCGCTATAGCTAAGGGCGCGCCCGGGTATCAGACAGTGATCGATAACTTTGGAAATTTCATCCTCGATGATGAAGGTGAAATTGATCGCGCCAAATTGGGCAAATTGGTTTTTGCTGATCCGGAGGCCCTGAAACAACTAGAGTCGATCGTACACCCCCTCGTGCGGCAAGGCATTGACCATCTGGTGCAGCGCAGCAAACATAATGTGGTGGTGATCGAAGCTATCAAACTGCTTGAGTCGCCACTACGGCAAATGGTTGATTCGGTTTGGGTGACGACCGCCTCCGAAGAAATGCAGTTGGAGCGCCTGGTGCGCAAGCGGGGTATGCCAAAAGAAACGGCAGTGACACGCATCCGTGCCCAAGGCCCCCAAGAAAGAAAAGTTAAAGCAGCAGATTATGTGATCTATAACAAAGCCAGTTACGATGAGACTTGGCAGCAGGTGCGGGCGGCCTGGAAAGCGTTGATGCCCGAAGGTACGGGGCCTGTTGCTGTGAGCCCCTCCAAGCCGGCGCCAACTACAGAGATCGATGCACAGAAACTAACCGTCGTGCGTGCTCGCCCAGACAAAGCTGCGGACATCGCTTCCTTTGTCACGCGGATTAGTGGGGGCAAGCAGCGTCTTGACCGCGATGCGGTGATGGCAGCGTTTGGCGAAAAGGCTTTTTTGCTCTTAATGGCGTCAGAAAAAATGGTAGGGTTGGTGGGCTGGCAGGTTGAGAACCTGGTAGCACGTGTGGATGATGTATACCTTGAACCCGGATTATCTGTTGCAGCAGCAAGTTTATTCCTGATCACGGAAGTTGAGGAAGCTTCTAAAGAATTGCAGGCTGAAGCCGCCCTGGTTTTCGTGACACCTGAATTAGCCAAAGAGATAGAGGTGTGGACTGGCCTGGGCTATGAAGTACGCAAACCGGAAACACTGACGATCAATGCCTGGAAGGAAGCAGCGCATAACTTCCAAGCTAACGGCCACGTGATGCTCTTCAAACAATTGCGTGTGGATCGAGTTTTGCGGCCCATGTAGCTAAGATCACATCAACTATTTTTAAGGGCTGCGGCCCTTTTTGTGCTTAAGGCAGGCTTAGCCCGCGTGCCATTGTGGAAGTGCGGGGGTTATAATCCATGTAGATTGAGTTTTAAGCGACAACCCGGCAGACATGACTGACCTTTTCGATAATATCATCTTCATTTTTCAGCGCCTTAATTGGCTCAGCGTCATTGACCTGTTCTTGGTAACGCTGATCTTTTTTGCGCTGTTAATGTTCCTGCGTGATACACAGGCTATGGTGTTGTTGCGTGGTGTGTTGTTGATCATCGTGTTGGTCACCTTGTTGGTCGCTGTACTTGACCTGCCTGCTTTTTCCTGGTTGGTGACCAATACCCTGCCTGTTTTATTACTGGCTATTCCGGTGGTCTTTGCGCCCGAGATCAGGCGCGCGCTTGAACGGGTGGGCCGCGCTGGCGCGTTGTTGCAGAGCAATCTCAGCAGCGATGCCAGCGAAGATATCATTACCACCGTTGTTCATGCCGCGGCGCGTCTCTCCAATCGACGGCATGGTGCTTTGATCGTGATGGAGCGGCTGGACAGCCTTGAAGAATACGTAGATACCGGAACACCACTGGATGCTGTTGTGACCCCAGAGCTTTTGCTGCAAATCTTTTACCCGAACACACCGCTGCATGATGGCGGCGTGATCATCTCGGGGCAGCGCATGCTTGGGGCCGCTTGTGTGATGCCCTTGTCGGCGAGTGGTGTGCTGGCAGATAACCCAGAACGCAAAATGGGTTTGCGCCATCGTGCTGCACTGGGCTCCTCTGAAGTCAGTGATGCGGTCGTGGTGGTGGTTTCGGAAGAAACTGGCGCCATCTCCGTAGCCTATGGCGGTCGCATGATTCACCGCCTGGATACCAATCGCCTGGAAGGTATTCTGCGCGCCTTTTATGGGCCGGATGAAAGCAAAGGCGGATTGGAAGCTCTGCTGCATCGCTTTTTGCCTTTTCTGTCGCCCAGCCGCGATGAAACCCTTGAAGTCAAATGATCGGATCGCTTTTTAAACGTTTATGGGAAAACATCGGCACTTTGCTGCTGGCTTTCCTTTTGGCGCTTACAGTGTGGGTGTCTTCTGTAGTCGCGGCTGATCCCAACGACGAACGCAGTTTCCCCAATGTCGTTCCTTTAGAGATAGTGGGCAAAGCTGATGATCTGGTGATTATCGGCAATGTACCTGATGAGGTGGATCTGCGACTGATCGCACCGGTTTCGGTATTGGACCTCCTGGAAAATGAAGACGGCCATATCCGAGCTTTTATTGATTTGAGCAATTTAGAACCGGGAGAGTACACTCTGTCCGTCCAGATTGAGATCGATCTGGTGCCTGTGCGCAATTCCCAAACCGAACCAAATAGCGTGGATATTGTTCTGGAGCAATTGATTGAAAAGAGCCTGGACATTCAATCCGTGATCAGTGGGCAGCCGGCTCTTGGTTACCAGTTGGAAGATCCAACTTTGAGTGCAGCAACCGTCACAGTATCGGGGCCGGAATCCCTCGTTTCCAGGGTAGATGCAGTTCGCGCCCAAATTGATGTAAGCGGGGCGCGGGAAACTATCACGCGTCAGGTTGCCTTGCGCGCGGTTGATGTAAATAACCAGACGATCACCGGGGTTGGGCTTTCCCCAGAAACTGTCACACTGACTGAAATCATTACCCAGGCGGGTGGTTATCGTGATGTAGCCGTGCGCGTGGAAACTTCAGGCCAACTCCAAGCAGGCTATCGCGTTACCAATATTTCTGTGTCACCACCTACAATTACTATCTTCTCTTCAAACCCCGAATTAGTGGCTGAATTACCCGGATTTGTAAGCACCACTCAACTTGATCTATCTGACATTAACGATGACCTGGAGGCACGGTTGGCGCTGGATTTGCCAGAAGGCGTGACGATCGTGGGCGAACAGAATGTGCTCGTACAAGTAGGTATTGCAGCCATCGAAAGCAGTATCCCGGTAAGTATTGAAGTTGAGATACGTAACCTATCACCGCAGTTCAGCGCAACGGTTTCTCCACAAAGCGTCGATGTGATCCTCTCAGGACCTGTGGCAGAGCTTGAAGTGTTGGAGGAAGATGACGTGCGCTTTTTTGTTGATCTGACCGGATTGGAATTGGGTACCCATCTTGTTGTACCCCAGGCAGAAATTCTGTCGGAGCGTGTACAGGTCGAGTCGGTCATCCCTGAGACCATTGAAGTGGTGATTGGCCCGCCCCTTAGCCCAACGCCTACACCCACTGTCACTCCCACCGCAACACTGATTCCGCTGCCGACGCCAACCCCCACACCAACTCCGGAATAATTGAATGATAAAACCTGTTGTGGCCCTGGTGGGCCGACCTAACGTGGGGAAAAGCACATTATTCAACCGCCTTGCCGGTCGACGGCTGGCGGTTGTGGATGATGTGCCGGGGACCACCCGAGACCGTTTGCATACTGAAGCCGATTGGGCTGGTCTGGATTTTATTATTGTGGACACTGGCGGCATTGACCCCAGCCGCATGAAAAAAGGCGAAGGTGGAGAACCTCTTTCGATCGGTTCTGCCGATTTTATTGATGAGATCCGTGCACAGGCTGAGGCAGCCATTCGTGAAGCGGATGCCGTTCTTTTCCTGGTGGATGTCGAGAATGGGGTCACACCTGCTGACCTGGAGGTGTCCGAAATATTGCGGCGCTTCCAATCCAAGCGCGAAGGAACCCTCTGGCCCTCTGTGATCCTGGTGGTCAATAAAGCTGAAAATAAAACCGAACGCCAACAAGCTGTGGAATTCTACGAATTGGGCATGGGGGAACCTTATGCTGTCTCGGCCATGCACGGCGGTGGTGTGGGAGATATGCTGGATGCTTTAGTTGAGGCGCTCAAAGTAGAAGACATGGCTGAACCTGAAGATGAGGAAGACGACTCGGTCAAGATCGCCATTGTGGGCAAGCCCAATGTGGGTAAATCCAGCCTGCTGAACCGCATCCTGGGTGAGGACCGAGCTATTGTCAGCCCCATTGCAGGAACCACGCGTGATTCTGTCGACTCTTATATCACCCATGAAGACGTTCCCATTACTTTGATCGACACGGCAGGCATCCGGCGGCGCGGCAAGATCGAACCGGGCGTGGAAAAGTACAGCGTGATCCGCTCGATGCGGTCCATAAGCCGGGCCGATGTGGCCTTGTTGCTTTTAGATGCTACAACGGGGATTACCTCGCAGGATGCGCATATCGCGGGATATATCCTGGATGAATGGAAGAGCGCTGTAGTGGTGGTCAACAAGTGGGATGCGATTGAAAAAGACACGCATACCATCAATGAATACGAGGAGGATATTCGTGAACAGCTCAATTTCCTCCCCTACGTGCCAATCAAATATATTTCAGCTTTGACCGGACAACGCGTCAACCAGGTTATCCCTGCGGCCCTGCACGTTCAGGAAGAGCGCATGGTGCGCCTATCCACTTCGCAGGTGAATAAGATCCTGCGGGATGCTATGGCCCAACACTCACCACCGAGCAAAGGTGGGCGACTGTTAAAGATCTTTTATGGGGCTCAGGTGCAGGTGGAGCCGCCCACTTTCGTATTACATGTCAACGATCCCAAGCTGATGCACTTTACGTATAAGCGGTTTTTGGAGAATCGCATCCGGGATACTTATGGTTTTATGGGTACGCCCATCCGCATCATAGTACGGGCACGCAAAAAGGTGGAACTGGCCTGAGCCAGTCTAGAGGAAGAGAATATGCCGGATTATCAGGATGTTTTAAAAAAGATCACCGAGGATGAACGCTACCGTGCCAATGTTAATTGGGGACAGCCGCGTCCCAGCCATCCGGAAGGTACGATTGCTGCCCACATTGAAGAACTTGAGGGCAATCTGGAGCATTTGAAGGAACGGTTGTCGGACGAGGAGTATTGGAAGCTGAAGGTTTTGATCCACGTGCACGATATCTGCAAGCCTGACGCACGCCGTACTGTATCGATCAATCATCCGGAGAGCCATGCTTCCCTTGGCCGTGAGTTCCTGACGGGATTCACGAAAGATAAAGACTTGCTCGCTATGGCACAATACCACGACGTGCACTATTCCATGTACCAGCGGTGGCGAAAGTCCGGTGAGCTTGACGAAAAAAGAATGGACGATCTGGTGAAAGCCGTCAAAGATTGGGATCTGTTCAGCGCCTTTTTGCTCATTGATGGATGCACTATCGGAAAGCAGCGTGAGACTTTGCATTGGTTCTTTGGGCAGCTCAATGGGCAAAAAGAAACACGTTTCTCGGCAGCCGATATCTGGTAAAACACAGGTCAGGGGTGTATGCAAACCTACCCGGATAAATTCATAAACGTTAGTGACCACCGTGTCCGCTATTGGGATGTGGGGCAGGGGCCTCCCGTACTCTTACTTCACGGCGTAGGATGCATGGTGGAAGTCTGGTATCGCAATATCCCCGCATTAGCAAAAAAACACCGTGTCATCGCTCTGGATTTTTTGGGACATGGTTATAGCTCCAAACCGAAGAAATTTATGGGCCTCGGGATGGTGGGCGAGTTCCTTCAGAGCTTTTTTCAAGAGATCGGTGTAAATGAAAAGGTCAGTCTTATTGGAAATTCGCTGGGTGGCGGCATTAGCCTGACTTTCGCTCTCCAACGTCCTGAAATGGTAAACAGGCTCGTGCTGGTTAGCAGTGGTGGGCTGGGTCGTGACATCCCGATTCTATTGCGTCTGGTCTCAAATTTGCCTATCCCCTTGGTTTGGCTGCCACCCGCACCGCGCCGCTTACTACGCTTCTTTTTGGATAATGCCGTTTACACCAGTGAAGTTATCACCGATGAAATGTTCGAGGCCTTTCAAGATTTGTACAAGGATATGGAAACACGTCTGAGCCTGATGCGTATCCTCAACTACCTGATCGGTTTGCATGGAGCCAACCCTGCTATGGTTGACCCCATTCTGGAAAACATCGATAGCCTCGATATGCCCATCCTCCTGACCTGGGGGGAGCAGGATGTAGTCTTGCCGGTAAGGCATGGCCATTGGGCGGTAGAAGCCTTGCCTAATGCCCAACTGCAGGTCTTTAACCCTGGCGGGCACATGACCTTCATGGAATATCCCGATGAGTGGAATGAGATTGTGCTGGAGTTTTTGGGATAAAGTGCCAGGAGGCAGCATGGCGAAACGAGTTACTGTAACCGAAGAAGCATTTGATGATGCGATAACTGAATATTGGAGCTTTTTGGATAGACAATATGGTTTTCAAATAACCAAGAAATCAAAAAAACACTATGAGGCGCTAGGGAGAACGACAAGATTGTCTCTAAGCCACTGGAAAGCTGAAGTGGAAATATTCATTGGACCTTGCCAAGAGTTTAGCGATCGTGTATTCGATGAGACGGGCAAGCGCCTCAGAAATATTGAGGTAAGAGTTGTAGCTGATAAATTATTCCCTGAAGCGGAATTTCTCAATGAAACTGTATGGAACGATCAAGAACTAATTGAAGCTCTGTCCAGCATCGCCAATTTAGTTCGAAGCCGCTTATCGTTTCTATTGGAAGCTGACTACGAAGTGTGGTTAGAAACTACGAAGAGGCTGAAATCTTAATCTTATACCTATTTGGTTTTGATTTGTGTAAATGCTTTAGAAAGGGAAAATCACGGGCAAAGCCAATATTGAGATAAGCAAAGTCAGGATGATCAACGGCAGGCCAATCTGCAGGTAGTCGCTGAAGCGGTAGTCCCCGGCGGCCATCACCAGCGTGTTGACCGGCGAAGCCACGGGGGAAGCAAAGGCCATGCTGGCGGCAGTGGCAACAGCCATGAGGAAAGCCTGGGGTTGCACGCCCAGTGAAATGGCAGAGGCCAGCGCGATGGGGGCGATGAGCACTGTGGTAGCGGTGTTGGAGAGTACCTGGCTAAACAGTGATGTAATGGCGAACAGGGCGGCCAGTACAGCCGTTGGGCCATAGGGTCCCAGCCATAGGGTCACACCTTCGGAAACGATCTTGACCAAGCCTACCGATTCGAGGGCGGTGCTCATGGGTAGCATGCTGGCGACCAGCACAATGCTCTTCCAGTCCACGGCCTGATAAGCGCCATCGGCACTCAGACAGCCGGTCAGTACGAATAATAGCGCCGCTAACAAGCTCAGTGCGGCCAGTGGCAGCAGATCCAGAATCAAGCTGATCAATAGCGCCAGGAGGATAAATAGGGCCAGCGCCTGCCCGCGCCACGAAGCTGTGCTTGCCAGGGCTTCTGGTTGGCCCAGCACTACGAAATCCCTGCGGCGGGCGCGCAAGGATTGAATATTCTGCCAGGTGCCCTGTACCAGGAGGATGTCGCCAAAACGCAAGGGGGTACGCAGAGGGTCCAGATCCTCCTCAACTCCGGGGCGTAACAAACCAAGTACATTCAGGCCATAGATGGTGCCAAAGCGTAAGGCCATTACCGTTTTGCCAAGCAGGCTGCTCTGGGCGCGCATCAATACCTCAGCAATGCCCGCTTCCTGGCTGATTAACTCTTCGCTTTCTTCAGTATCTACAGGTTGCGCGCCAAGTGTCCAGCGTGTGGCGGCCTGGGTCATGCTGGTTGGCTCTCCCTGTGCCACGAGGATGTCATTAGCCTCAATGACCAGGTCGGGCGTAGCGGTCAGGGTTTGTATTTCAGCACGACCAATAAAAGGTCGTGGGCCGCCAGCGCGGTGTATCTCCAGAACACTGACGCCCAATTCGCTACGCAGGCCTGTGCCTGATAAGGTCCTACCAATCAAACCAGAACCCTTACGCACGCGCAGATGGAAGAGGTTGCCGGGGAGGCGGTAGCGGTCGATCAATTCTGCGGGGTTTTCAACGGGTTGGCTAGGGATACTAGGCTCACGGTCTGGGAGTAGGCGACGGCCGAAAAGGAGGACGTAAGCGATGCCGCCAATCACCAAAAGAATGCCCAGCGGCGTAAAGCTGAAGAAATTGAAAGTAGATAAACCGTTCTCCTGTAGCAGGTTAGACACGATCAGGTTGGGTGGTGTGCCTATCAGGGTTGTGGCGCCCCCCAGCAGTGACGCAAAAGACAAGGGGATAAGCAGGCGTGAAGGGCTTAGTTTGGCGTGACGGGCCAGCACGATGACAGTGGGGAGCAGGACGGCCACTGTGCCTGTATCACTGAGGAAACTGGAAAACAGTGCCGCGGCAGCCATCAATACAAATGTCAGCCTGACGGGATTGTCGCCTGCAATCTTGAGCAAGCGCCGCCCCAACTGATCTGCCAGACCTGTCTCGCGGACCGCGCCACCCACCACGAAGAGGGCTGCGATGGTGAGAACTACCGGGTTTGAGAATCCGGCAAGAGCGTCCTCGAGGGGCAGTATATTGGTCAGGATTAGGGCCAGTACGACCACCAGAGCCACCATATCCACCCGCAACCATTCGGTTACGAAGAACAGGATAGCGACGGCCAGGATGAAGAGAGTGATGATTTGATCGGGAGTGAGTGGATTCATTGTGTGAGATGTCTTCCCTAACGGCTTTGATGGCTGAATTATATCCAGCTAAGGCTGGCCTGGAGCTTGCATCTGCAAATGGGGAAAACCTTTTATGGCGAACAAAAAACCTTTGCGCTAGTATTAGTTAACTATGAAGTCATTTTCTGCCGTCCACGCCAACACCAGATACAAGTATCTGAGTATGCTTGTCTTATTAGCAAGCTTCTTGCTGGTCGCCTGTTCAGCGATTCCTGGTTTGCCGCTATCCGTTGGGCAGGAAGTGCAAGCTCCCACGGACACCCCTATTGCTGCTGAATTTGATACGGCGGCCACTGAGGCCGCGGCAGGGAATGTGCAGGCTACTGCCAATGCCAATCTGAATGCGCAGGCTCCTCTGCCTACAGCAGTCGTCACTCCGACTGTGACGCCTACAGTCTTCATTGATCCAGCGGCACGACAGGTGCTCACATTTGAAGAAGGGAGCACGGTAGCTGAGGTCTTTGGGGCAGTTGAAGCCTTTAGCGTGATGGAATATTTAATCCCTGCGGGGCAACTTCAACGTATGGAGGTAACTCTGCGTACGGCAGATGAAGCATTGGCACTGTCTGTGATCACTGAAGATGGTCTCCAAATAACCGGCGACATCGAGGAACAATTCTTCTGGCGAGGCCAGTTGCCTGCCACCACCAACAGCGTGTTGCGCATAGCCGGAAGTACTGAAAGGGTCATCTTCAGCATCCTGGCAGAGACGCCGGGGCGTATCCAACTGGATGAAGGTGTGCTTTTCGAAACGGTGCAGGGCGAAGTGAGCCCGGAAGATCGCGACGCTGAGTTTTTGGTGCAGCCCCCCGAAGGTGAAACCCTGACCTTGAAGGTCACAGCTCCTGATAATGATGTCCTAATCAGTGCAACCGGTGCGCAGGATGGACAACTGTACTTAGGCATTCCGGCTGAGTTTGGCGGTTACCAGATCGAGGTGACCGACCCGCAGGATTACCTGGTGGCCGTATTGGGTACTTCGGGAGCCACACAGTTCAGCCTGGATGTGAGCATCAAAGTTGTTGAGGAAGAGGATGAGGTGGTGTCGGCTGATGGCACACCCGTGCCTGTGCGCCCGGTTTTGCTGGCCGAGGTAGACGGCAAAGCCGTGCCACGTTTCTGGCAAACACGTAATGGCAACTATTCCTTTAACGCCGCCTGTGGCTATGTCGATACCATCCCCAAACAAGAGCCGGAGGGACGCATCAAGCTGCCTGATGGTCTCAGGATATGGATCGTGGAGGATGGCTCCTTTACCTTCGGGGACTGCCTGGTGGATATTTCCTATGGGATCTTTAGAGGGGACAGTGGCAAGCAGTGGGTCATTATTGCTGACCACCCAGAGAACCGCGAGAATGAATTGCTCAGGACCCTGATCGGTTTGCCGTTACGTCGGGCAGATGTGATCTACGTGCCTAACCCATAAGATATTTCGACATCATTCCTTTGAGGTTAGTCTCTTTATTAGACTTATTTGTTGCTTTGGGTCTTTTGTGATTTCTTATTCCCAATATGATGCTTGATGAGCAACTTGGCCAGGTTTTTTGGGTATAAAAACATAATTAGAACGGACCATATTTTGTGTGCGACAAAAATGGAAATTAGCAATAGAAAAATTGCAGGGATGAGACCGATAAATATTGATGAAACAAAATCATTTAGATGTGAGATAGCATTAGCAATTATTTCATTCCGGAGGAATAATCGATAAAGGTTGAATAGGGAAAGAAACATAATCAAATATAAGAAAACAAGCAAAAACCTTAACATAGGAAATTGCCAGAATCGCCATTTCGGCCGATTGTCATTGATCCTGAATCGACGAAAGTCACGAGTGGTAATCAACTGAAATTCAAACTTCTCGCGTATGTTTTCATGCAACTTCAGAAAATCAGGAATGATGAGCTCTAATCGCAGCTTGTCTATGCGATGGTACAGAAAATTTCTCCAAAAAGGGGAGCGCAATTTTTGCCGAGCTAATTCCGTGTAGTAAAGAATAAAAATAAATGCAAACCCGGCCTCAATTCCAAGCGCGGAAAATGGCTCACAAACACCCACAAATGACTGGTTCTCCTGCCACCATTCTGGCTCTTCCTGCATCATAGTTGCTGGAGTCTCACCAGGAGCCATGATCTTATTTTCAGTGATGTCATAGAGCACTGAGTTAGGCACGTTTATGTGCCAGTTCGCTTGGGGGCAAGCCATTGAAACCGTGTCCCCTTTGACTTCGAGTCTGAAATCTAATTTCATCTCCTACGCCTCAACATAATTATACTTTTCAAACTTAGGATTGCTTATTGCAAAGTGAGGTAGGGAAGGGTTATAAACTTTCCTATGCTTGACTCTGCCTTTCCAAACCTGCTATAATCACAATGGAACATGTTGGAACAAGTTGGTATAACTTGTTGAGACACCATGACTGAGATAACCCAGGCAGGCAAAGCCCTCTACCAGGCAGTGGCGGATTCGCTGATGCAGCAGATTCAAAATGGCGAGTTGCAGCCCAACGAGCGTATTCCCTCTGAAAGTGAATTAGGGACGATCTTTGGTGTTGGTCGCAACACTGTGCGCCATGCCATCAGTGACCTGGTCAACCAGGGTGTGTTGCGCACGGTGCAGGGGGTAGGCACTTTTGTGGCCGATGCTCGTTATGTGAAAACAGCCGAATACTTGTACGGTATGTCCCAGGAAATGGAGATGCATGGGGTGGAGATCAGCAGTCGTGTTTTGCAGGCCGAGTTGATCGAAGCGGATGCTTTTCTGGCGCGACGCTTGCAGTTGCAATTAGGGGCTGAGGTAGTGTTCCTTTATCGCCTCCGCATGATGGATGGAGTACCCACAGGTCTTGAGCGCGCTTACCTGCCACATGAACTATGTCTTAATATCCTTGATGAGCATGATTTTTCCAAAGAATCCCTTTACGGTGTGCTCTCCACCAATTATGGAGCACGTCCCGACCACGCAGAACAGGAAATCGAGGCCAAACTAGCTACTGATGAAGTGGCGCGTATGTTGGAATTAGAGCAGCCCGCGGTTGTACTGGTCTTTCACCGTTCCACGCATTTGGCCGATGGCCGCGTGATCGAATACGTTGACTCAGAACTTAGGGCTGACCGCTATCGCTTCAATGCCAACCTGCGCCTGCACTCGCCACTAAATGACTTTGTCTTTGAACGCAGGCCCGTGAAAGCCACAGAACAGGACTGATATACTTGCCGCTATGACTATGCCCACAGATGCCGAACTCAAACAGATCGTACAAGAAGTGTTGCAGCGTACTTTGGAACACCAGCCTGGAACTGTGCCCACCTCTGGTGGATGCAACGGAAAAACTGTTGCGATTGGTGCAGACCACGGTGGTTTTCAAATGAAAGAAAGTCTGAAAGGCTTCCTGAGTGAAAACGGATACACCGTCGTGGATTGTGGGACCTATTCCACCGATTCTGTGGACTACCCTGATCTTGCGCAGGCAGTGGCCGTCAAAGTTGCCAGTGGGGAAGCCTGTCGCGGCATTATTATTGATGGGGCTGGAATCGGCAGTTGCATGGCAGCCAATAAGGTGCGCGGCGTGCGTGCGGCGATGTGTTATGACTATGCCACGGCCTTCAACAGCCGCGAACATAACAATGCCAACGTATTGACCCTGGGGGCTGGTCTGATCGGGCTGAACCTGGCGAAACAGATCGTAGACACTTTTTTGACAACCGAGTTCGGCGGCGGGCGTCACGCCACGCGTGTCGACAAAATTATGGCAATCGAGAAATAGTATGAGCACTTATAACGTAGAAGAGATCGTACAGATTGTGACGCGCGAAGTACTTATCGCGCTCAATGCAGAAGAGCAGGCAGTTGAACATGTGCATGGCGACCATTGCACAGTGGAATGTGCCGAAGGTGTATGTGTCAAGACCTGCTTCGACCGCGTAGGTAACGTCATCAGCGCGGGCGCGGAGCGCCTGACATCCTCACTCGGCGGCATCCCGGATGACCCTAGCGTCGCCAGGATGATCGACCACACGCTGCTCAAGCCTGATGCTACCCCCGACCAGATCGCGCAATTATGCTTTGAAGCGCGCAAATATAGTTTTGCTTCTGTGTGCGTTAACCCCACCCACGTCAAATTATGTGCCGACCTGTTGAAAGGAACAGAGGTTAAGGTCTGCACGGTAATAGGTTTTCCCCTGGGTGCTTCGGCCCCAGACGTCAAAGCCTTCGAGACGGAAACCGCTTTGCGCGATGGCGCCACTGAGATTGATATGGTCATCAACATTGGTGCACTCAAGGGCCGCGATTATGATCACGTGGCCAAAGATATTGCCGGGGTGGTGCGGGTAGCACATGCGGCTGGTGCTTTAGTAAAAGTCATTATTGAGACATCTTTGCTCAACAAAGAAGAAAAAGTAGCAGCTTCGCTGCTCTCCAAAGAAGCCGGGGCGGATTTCGTCAAGACTTCGACTGGTTTCGCTGGAGGTGGAGCTACAGAAGAAGACGTAGCCCTGATGCGCAGCGTAGTTGGCCCGGACATGGGCGTCAAGGCTTCTGGCGGTGTCAGCGATTTTGATGATGCCCGTCACATGGTAGAAGCTGGCGCGACCCGTATTGGCGCCAGCGCCGGTGTCAAGATCGTGGCCGGAGAGCAAGAAGCGGGTGGCCTGCAAGTAGCTGCTCCAGTGGCAGCAGGTGGCGCTTACTGATGCGCATAGCCAGAGTGATCGGCAGCACCATCGCCACAATCAAGAACCCGCGTATCGAGGGCACCAAGTTGATGCTGGTGCAGGATACTGATGAAAGTGGTAAGGACTTGAAGAGTCCACCTTATGCTGCTATTGATCTGGTAGATGCTGGTGTGGGTGACCTGGTATTGACCTGTCATGGCTCGGCCGCTCGCCAGACCCATATTACCAAAGACACACCCACAGATGCTGTCATCAACGCTGTACTTGACCATCTGGATGTGGATGGCAAACGAACTTTTGAAAAGGCATAAAGCATGCTGATCGCACGTGTGATAGGCACAACCGTTGCCACAATAAAAAATGAAAATTTGGAAGGCCGCAAGCTGTTGATCTTGCGGCAGACTGACGAAAGCGGAAAAGCTGTAGGCAAGCCTTACGTGGCAGTCGATACATTAGATGCTGGTGTGGGTGACCTGGTTTTAACGGCTCACGGTTCCAGCGGTCGCCAGACGGACATTACCAAAAATTCCCCGGTGGACGCCGTCATCATGGCCGTGATCGACTCAATGCAAATCGATGGCAAAGTATCGTTTCGAAAAGAGTGATAAGAAGGATTAGCGATGGCTGAATTCGATAAAGACCTCCGTTCCATACAGCAGGCCCGCCAGATGGTCACGGCGGCGCGTGATGCACAGCGTATCTGGGCTGAAGCTACCCAGGAGCAGGTGGATCGCGTCTGTGCTGCCATGGTGGAGGTGGCTTACCAGGCTTCGGAACGTTTGGGACGTATGGCCTCTGAGGAGACCGGCTATGGTGTTCCCGAACACAAGAAGCTAAAGAACGAATTTGCCTCGAAACATGTCTGGGACGCCATCCGTGACATCAAGACGGTTGGCGTTGTACGCCATGACCCTACCACGAAGATCTATGAGATCGCCTGGCCGATGGGTGTGGTGGCTGCCCTGACCCCCAGCACTAACCCAACATCGACCGTGATGAACAAGATTCTCATTTCGGTCAAGGCGCGCAATGGCATTGTGATTGCTCCACATCCTTCAGCCGTCAATTGTTGTGTGGATACAGCCCAGCTTATGGCCAATGCCGCTTATGAAGCCGGTGCGCCCGAAGGCCTGATCCATTGCATGAGCGAGGTCAGCCTGCCGGGTACGGATGAGTTGTTGAGCCACCGCTATACAGCTGTCATTCTAGCTACTGGCGGCACCCCTATGGTGCGCGCAGCCCACTCCAAGGGCAAGCCAGCTTATGGTGTCGGTCCTGGTAACGTACCCGTGTATGTGGATCGCAGCGCCGATCTGGAGCGGGCAGCAAAATACATCGTTGCCAGCAAAGCTTTTGACCACTCGGTGATCTGTGCAACGGAACAGGCCATCATAGCCGATAAGCCCATTGCCCGCCGACTGGAAGAGTTAGTCAAGGCTGAAGGCGCTTATTTTGTGAATGAAGCTCAGGCGGAGGCTTTGCGCAACACACTTTTCCACCCCAACGGTGCTATCAATGCGGATACGGTTGGTAAATCGCCACAGGTGTTGGCAGCAATGGCTGGCATCACCGTCCCGGAGACGGCCCGCATTCTGGTGGTGCGTTTGAATTCCGTGGGACGCGATGAAGCTCTCTCACGAGAAAAGTTGACTACTGTGCTCGGTTGGTATGAAGCCGACGGTTGGGAAGCTGGCTGTGACATCTGCCTGGACATGATCCATTTCGGTGGACGCGGGCACAGTCTCATCATCCATGCTACCGATGAAGATGTGATCATGCGCTTTGGGCTTGAAAAACCTGTCTTCCGCATCGCTGTCAATACCATGGCAACCTTGGGCGCCATTGGCTTGACAACCAAGGTGATGCCCTCGATGACATTGGGTTCCGGTGGTGTGGGTGGTTCCATCACAGGCGATAACATCACGGTTTATCACCTATTCAATATCAAACGCATGGCCTACGAGGCCGTATCTCCGCCCGAGGCAGCCTTGCGGCCCGGCTCGGTTGGGGCTGGCCCGATACATGGCCCCTCATCGCAGGAATTGGCTCAGTTGGTAGAGAAAACTGTAAAAGAAATTTTGGGTACGTAAAACCGTACTTTGTAGCAGTAACAAAATAAATCTAGATAAGAACATTTTCTAAGGAGATTTACATGGCACAAGATCCAGCATTTATCGCTCTCGGCATGGTCGAGACCCGCGGCCTGGTTGGCGCGGTAGAAGCGGCTGACGCAATGGTCAAGGCCGCTAATGTAGCCTTGATCGGCTCTGAATACACCGGTGGCGGTTTCGTGACCGTCATGGTGCGCGGCGACGTAGGCGCTGTTAAAGCAGCCACGGACGCCGGAGCAGCCGCGGCCAAACGTGTTGGCGACCTGGTTTCCGTGCACGTCATCCCGCGCCCGCACGAAAACGTTGAAATGATCTTGCCTGACACAGAAAAAGGTCAGGTTGGCGGTCGCAGCGCTAGCAGCAAGAAATAAGCGTCTTGGAAACTACTGCTGCGCCTGGCGTAGCGGAGATTCTGGCGCGCGCGGAGGCGACCTTTCACTGGTTGCCCGACCCTGCGCTGCCGGCGCTGTCTGAGACGCCACAAGGCCCTTTGCGGGTCGGAGTTGACCTCGGCACGGCCTACGTTGTTATGGCTGTGTTGGATGTCGATGGTATGCCTGTGGCAGGTGAATATCAATTCGCCCAGGTAGCACGCGACGGCCTAGTGGTCGACTTCGTAGGTGCTGTGGACATCGTCCGCAGTATGAAGCAACGCCTTGAAGACCGTATAGGGCGCGAACTTACCCATGCTGCCAGTGGCTACCCGCCGGGCGTGCCTCAAGCTGAGGTGCGTGCCACGGCCAATGCTGTGGAAGGTGCGGGCCTGGCTTGCACCGGACTTATCGACGAGCCTTCAGCAGCTAATGAAGTGCTGGGCTTAAAGAATGGCGTGGTAGTCGATGTGGGCGGCGGCACAACCGGCGTGGCGGTGTTGCAGGACGGTGAAGTCGTGTATACGGCTGATGAAGCTACCGGCGGCACCCATTTTTCACTGGTCATTGCCGGGGCGCATGATGTGCCCTTTGAGCAGGCTGAGGCGATGAAGAAAGACCCTGAGCAGCAACAAGCGCTTTTCCCTGTGGTGCGTCCAGTGATGGAGAAGGTTGCCAGCATCGTAGCCCGTCATATCGCCGATTTTGATGTGGACAGTATCACGCTGGTGGGTGGCTCGGTAGCTTTCCCTGGTTTTGATGAGGCCGTAGCCCAGTACACGGGCTTGCCTGCGTATGTCCCTGAGCGCCCCGTTTTTGTAACGCCGCTGGGTATTGCCCGGCACAACCAACCTGAAAACATATAGGATTAATTATGGCTGATGGATTTTCACTGCGTGTATATAGTTACTTAGACCGTATGCAGCCGCAATACGCGGCCTTTGTCGGTACGGTCACCCAGGGCGACCTGCCCACTGCGGGCATGGCTTCGCTCTACGTGGAGATGGCTCCCGGCAACGAGGTCTTTCGCGTTGTTGACATTGCGGTTAAGGCCACTGAGGCCAAACCCGGTGCACAAATCGTTGAGCGCGAATTTGGTATGTTTGAGATCCACTCACTTAACCAATCGGACGTGCAGGAATCTGGACGTATCGTGCTTGACCGCCTGGGGCTCAACGTGGAAGATCGCATCCGTCCCAAAATTGCCTCTTCCCAATTGATTACCAATATTGACCCCTACCAGTCGCAGCTGCTCAATCGCTTCCGCCGCGGCAGTATGCTAGTGCCCGGTGAGACCCTGCTGGTATTGGAAGTGGCCCCGGCCGCTTACATCAACTTCGCCTGTAATGAAGCTGAGAAGCGCGCCAACATTAAGATCATTCATATCACCTCGGTGGGGCGCTTCGGTCGTATGTGGCTCTCCGGTTCTGAATCTGAGATGAAGACTGCTCTGGATGCTGCCACTCAAGCGCTAGAAAGCCTTGACGGTAAGGATTCCTAGGATAGCAAACGATGGCCAGCCAGGGTTCAAAAGCCCATATCGACACGATTGGCAGTGACCTGCAAATCAGGGTCAGGCTACCAATCGATTGGTTCGTGCTTATATTTATGAGCGTATGGCTGTTTTTCTGGACGATTGGCGAACTAGTAGCTTTGAATATCCTGATCGGGATCGTTTGGCCAGTACCTTTTGACTTAGGTTTTTTTGGCTTTGAATTTGGCGAGATCATTGGGACTGGCGGGCTTGTACTGGCTTTCCTTTTGATCTGGTTCTTGTTTTGGACACGCGCCGGTATTCGGGCGTTTCGGGCTTTGCTTACTATGTTAGCGGGTTCAGAATTGATTGAAGTCAATTCCGGAGGCATTACCTTGAGTCGCCAGATATTTGGTATCGGTTTTCCAAAGACTTATGCTTCAGATAAGATCACTAGCCTGCGCATGATGAATAAAGAGGACCGACAACCAATCCGAAAACGCTCATTTGGACGCGGCAAGGATGGCCTGGCTTTTGATCATGGTTATGATACGGTGACTTTTGGCGAAGGGCTCAAACGCGATGCCGCCGAAGAAATTATCCGAGCAATTGGTGGCCGCTTCTCGCACTATTTAAAGGGCGCAGGATGATGTCCTCAGAAGCTATTCCCGTCAAGCTCCCATCCCGGATTTTTCGGGTGCGCTCTGGACGTGATCAAGTCGCAGTGACCATTCGACGACGGATCAATCCCTGGCAGTTTAGCCCAATTATTGTGGGGTTGCTCGCCTGGGCTTACGTGGTTATTTATCTTTTTGGCGTCAACCTGCCCTTTGTGGATGAAGTATTATCCCCCCTGCGCGGCAGTCCCGAAGCAGGTTTCATCCTGGTGTCTCTAGCCTGGGTTATGGGAATGGCTTTCTATGCCCTCGTAGCTTTGCGACAATATGGCATTCGAGAAACGATACGGTTTAACAGCCGTGGCATCCGTCTGCACCATGCTTTTACTATGCTTAGCTGGTCGAGATTCTATAAAGCCGATAAAGTGGCTGATATACGAGTGGCGAAGCTGGCAGATCGAGAATATGGTGAAGCCCCACAATTCGAGAAATCACTGACGATGCTCGTGTTCGATCACGATTTTAAAATGATCTTGTGTGGAGAAGGACTCACCGCTGAGCAAGCTGAAGATATTCTTACTGAGGTCAAAAATTCTTTTCCACAATATGTGAAATAAGTAGGAAACAAATATGCCCAAAACCTTTTATACCGAAAGAGACGTAGAAGACCTCGTTGCCCGCGGGGTGACCTCCTTGGACGTCAATGACGATGTGGTGCTGACCGACTTGGCGCGTGACCGCGCGGCTGAGATTGGCCTGAGCCTGCTGCGTGAACACGATGCGCCCCCCAGCGCCCCAGAACGTCCCTATATTGCCACACAGGTGGCTCCTCCACCCGCGGCATCAGCTCCAGTGTCTAGTAGCGATGATATTCAGGCGCGTGTGCGTAAGGCTGTGGTAGCGCAACTTGGTAACTCAGTGGATGCTCAATTGCTGGATACAATTATCCGGCGCGTGTTGCAGAGCGTGGGCAAATAGCACATGCTGCTAGGACGTGTACGCGGCAACGCAGTCAGTAGCGTAAAATATCCGGACCTCAAGGGTATGAAGCTGCTGGTCGTGGAGCCGCTTAATAAGCATCTCGAACCCAGCGGTCCATTGCAGATCGCAGTGGACGTGGTGGATGCAGGGCCTGGCGACCTGTGTGTCATGGTGCGCTCGCGTGAAGCGGCTCTGGCGATGAAGGAACACAAATTCGTGCCGGTCGATCTGGCTCTGGTGGGCGTCGTTGATGAACTGGTCGTGCGCCCCGATGGTGATTTTGATTTCAACTTAGTAAAAGGAACTACGAAGTATTCGTAGAATGAAGCAACCATGATCCTTGGCAAGGTAACCGGCACGGTCGTAACGACCATCAGCCACCCCCATTACAAGAACCGCCGCCTGCTGGTGGTGCAGCCCTTGACACTCAAAGGTGACAAGGCTGACGGTGATTTCCTGGCATTGGATACCACCCATGCTGGCATCGGGGATACCGTTCTGGTGAACCGCGAGGGCAACGGGGCCCGCGCGGTACTGAATAACCCGGATGGGGCCATCATCTCACTTATCGTTGGCATAGTCGATCAGGTCACTGTCGAAACCGTAAACTGAAGCACCCCCAATATATAAAAATTGTGCTATTCTCTACTTAATGGCTGCCTTGTTGGCAGTTTATTTTTGACTGTAGGAGTCCTCGTTGGAAGAGTATCAAAGCGGCACCAGTGAATTTTCGCCTATTGAAGAATTACAGGAAACCGAAGAACCGGGTTCGAATTGGGGTAAGGTCTTGCTGGAGATACTCGAGACACTGGTGTTGGCCGTCTTGCTGTTTGTGGGCATTAACACAGTTTCAGCTCGCATCCTGGTGGATGGCCGCAGCATGGAACCGAGCTTTGTAGATGGGGAATACGTCATCGTAAACAAGCTGGCTTACCGCTTTGGTGATATCCAACGCGGTGACGTGATCATCTTTCCCAACCCCCGGCGCCCTGATGAGGACTTGATCAAGCGCGTGATCGGTCTGCCTGGCGAAACCATCGAAGTGCGTGATTCTCAGGTGTGGATCAATGGCGTGGCCCTGGATGAACCGTATATCAAAGAGCAGCCGCTCTATATCCGCGGCCCGCTTGAGTTGGGTGACGATATTATTTATGTGCTGGGTGACAACCGCAACGACTCATCCGACTCGCATGAATGGCATGATGAAACGCCGTTGAATGTGAGTCAGGTGATCGGTAAAGCCGTATTTGTATATTGGCCGATCAATATGATCGGTGTGGTCGACCCTCTTGAACCACAACTGATCCTCCCCTAGTTGTCCGACAGTTATCCTTGCTTGACCGCATATAGGCGCAATGGTAAAATTCCGCCTTGCTGCAATTGAAGCTTTTTATTGCTAAAAATTGTAGTTGTGCTTGCACAAGAGCCGTAGAATTTCTGCGAAGCTGAAATTCCTAAGCATAAAGTGCAACGCACTTTTTGCCCCCATCGTCTAGGGGACCAGGACGTAGCCCTTTCAAGGCTAAGACCGGGGTTCGAATCCCCGTGGGGGCACCTCCCCAGAACATCCCGAACCACTCAGGTTTGGGATGTTTTTTTATTTGACTCTAGATCGTTGGGCTATTCTTCGTCATCTAATGGCACGATGCGCTGCTTCAGGGCATAGATGGCAGCCTGGGTGCGATCTGCCAACTGCAATTTGCTCAGGATATTGCTGACGTGGGTCTTAACCGTCTTTTCGCTGAGGGTCAATTCTGTTGCAATTTCCTGGTTGCTGTTTCCGCGTGCAATCAGTCCAAGTACTTCCAGTTCCCTCCCTGTAAGCATGTCCAGCGAGGGAGCATCTCCACTAACTTCCTGCATTAATCGCTTGGCGACCCTTGAATGCAGCCGTGCTTCACCTCTGCTGGCGGCACGCACAGCATCCAGGACCTCGTCCGGCAGGGAGCTTTTAAGTAGATAGCTCAAGGCTCCGGCCTTTATCGCGGGAAATACCAGGGCATCTTCGTGATGGCTTGTCAGTACAACTACCTGCGTGTGGGGGCTGGCTGCCCGGATCTCGCGGGTAGCGTCCACCCCATTTACATCAGGCATCATGAGGTCCATGAGCACCACGTCGGGTAGCATCTCGCCGGCAAGCTTGATGGCATCTTCCCCATTCTCCGCTTCGGCAATCACAATAATATCCGGCTGCACTTCCATCAATTGGCGCAAACCCTGCCGCACTACAGGATGGTCGTCTACGATGAGGACAGAAATAGTTTCATCCATCGGCATTACCTTCGCTTGTTATGGGCATCTTGACAGTGATCTTAGTGCCACTTCCCGGTTCACTTTTTATCTCAACTTCCCCGCCTAATTCTTTGGTGCGGCTGTACATGCTGTATAGCCCCAAATGAGTGTTGGATACTGTTTCCCCGGCATCAAATCCCTGGCCATCATCGGAAATGATTAGCTCAACTTCCTCCTGCAAATAGCTCAATTGGATCTGTACCTTGCTGGCATCCGAATGCCGCTCTATATTGTTGAGTGCTTCCTGGGCAATGCGCAGGAGGGCGTGTTCAATTGGTAAGGGCAGATGCCCTTGCCCTTGAATGGTGAAATCCACTTCCACATTGTTTTGCGTTTGCCACTGATCGAGCAAAGCTGACAGAGCTTTGGATATCCCCTGCCCCTCCAGGGACGCCGGGCGCATCTGGTGAATGATAGCATCTACTTCTTCGTGCAGCTGCCGTGCTTGCTGTTCCATCTCAGCCAGGCGCTGTTTGGCCTGTTCCACATCTTCCTCGGCAAGCTGGCGGATGGCTCCCGCTGTGAGACTCAGTCCAAAGACCTGCTGTTTGAGCGCATCGTGCAGTTCGCGCGCCATACGATTACGTTCTTCAAGGGCCGCAAAAGCGGAGGCCTCTTCAGCTAATAAAGCATTACGCTCCGCCAATTGGCGAGTCTCCATAAGTTGATCTACCAAGCGGTCTGCCATTTCGTTAAACTGGCTGCCAAGCTGCCCGATCTCGTCACTGCCTTGTGGGGGCACGCGTTGATCTAACTGCCCTTCGGCCAGGGCCAGACTGGCGGCCTGCAAGCGACGCAGACGCCGGACGAAAGGCAGGGCCAAAAAGCCACTGGCGATGCCGGATACGATCATGGCAATCAGTGCAGCCAGCAACACACCGCCCCCCAGGGCTAGCAGGGTTTGTTGGGAATCGAGTGGGGCATCGATGTCTGCGGAACGCAAATATACCCACCCGACTGTGTTGTCCTGGGTATCAACAATGTCAACCAGCCCGATGTGATCGTCGCCTACAACGTTGTATTGATAGACTGCTGGCTGCAAATCCTCAAAGGTGTAACCAGGAAGCTGTTGTATGGTTTCCCCAGGAGTGAACCTGATTTCATCATTGCTTGCCAGCACTTTGCCCTGTGCATCAAAAACGATCAACCAGTCCTCAAAGAAGCTGATAGCCTCGTCCGGAGCCATCTCGTCGAAAATGGGCACGAGTCCAGAGTTGGCGATGAAATCGCGCACGTTTTGACTCGATAGTGGTTCATCCATTGCCAGGTAGTGAAGCTCTTCACTCACATAATCCGCGTTGCTGGCGACCCACAAAGCAGGCAGATTGGTTTGCAGATAAAGCAAATAACCTCCCGCAATCAGGAAGGCCAGAATCAAAATTGACAGGATGGTGACAAATAAATGGGAAAGGGTCAGTTTAGCCTGGATTCCGAGGCGCATAGGGCATATTGATGTGAGAGCGCAGTCTGCACTGCGCTCTCGTTCATTGTGGCTCTGATTATAGTTTATCTAATCTTGATCAAGCTGGTGGCAACTTTAGCGATCTCTTCTACATCCACCGTGCCTTCAATGACGATGAACTGCCCACCCTGAATAAAGGTAGCACTGCTGAAGACACCCTCGTCATCAGACCAGTCTTCTACGAGGACCTTCACACCGCCAAGGGGTTGAATATCCGTGGATGGTGCTTCGTAGTCTACGGCGGACAGGAAAGCATCAAGGGTCTTATGGGGGCTATCGTTGGCGATTACGCTCAAGTAATCTTCATCGTCCTCACCGTAATAATCCAGGATGGTGGCGGGGCCATCCCCCGGCACCCACCATTGCGCTTCTTCATCCGTGCCGAACTCATTTTTGTCGAACTCATAGGCGAATGCGAACTCGTAGCCCTGAGGAATGTAACCGGGTTGCAGGTTAGCGGGAGCATCTATTTCGTCAAAGTCTCCCTCCAGGTCCCCATAGTCTTCATCTCCCCAGTAATCTTCGGGATCCAGCAGTTCCTCGACTTGAGGGGCTTCAAAATTGGTGGTCGTTTCTTGTGAAACGGGTTTTTGTGCTGTTGTGGCAGTGTTGACGGAAACTGTGTAAGGCGTGATGGCACAATCTTCTTCACCTACTGGTCGCTGTAAATTCATGGCGATCAAATAAACCTGGTCATACCTGGCTGTGTCGATGCTGGCTTTGTGGGCATCCATTTCATAAACATCGGCCTTGCCAGATTTGATACCGACCAGCACACCACTCAGGTCATTACTGTTTAGTTTGACAGAAACAGTCCCGGAGGACTTGATCTCGACATAATCTGCGCCCAATTGGCCTACGCCATCTAGAGGGGTGAATTGGCCGCTTTTTGCAATGCCCTCGAGCCGCAATACAGGATAATCAGCGCCTTCTTCAAAATCGCGGGTGAGCAAAGCTACCGAGTAAGCCTGGAAGAATTCTTCCAACGTAGTGCCTTTTTCTTTCAGCACTTCGTCAAAGATGGCATAGCCATCTTTGACAGCGGCGGTCTCCCACACCTGGCGCACGGTCTCAGGGCCATAGCTCTCGGAGAGATAGCGCAAGAAGATCCACAGGCCATACCAATGCCCATCATCTTCCACACGATCCTCCCCACCGTAGGCGGTCTGGCAACTATCCGGTGACTTGAAGACTGATTCAAGAATGAGGTTGCCGTCGTTGACATCATCGTACATTTCGTCTTCAGCCCAGCTCGCGGTGGCTTCCCACAACCAATCCAGCGGCTCGACACCATCATATGCAAATTGGATGGCGTGGCTGAACTCATGCCCGGAGGTTACGTTCAGCATATCCTGCTGTGATACGAAGTCCAGGTCCTCGGTGTAATTGTTATCCAAACCGATATAAGAGTAAGACGAGCGTGTTTCTTTTGCGGAGGTCGCCGGATTGTCGCCGACAATGGTCTCATCATAGCCGCCATCCGCGTATGCCCCGCCTTCTTCTTCCTGGAGGTATACGTCATAAAGGGCGTTACCGCCTTTAGTCCCGTCAGTTGGAGGGGCAGCCCATTGCCATTGCTCCACCTGCACGGTCCAGGCGCGCTCCATGGCTTCCCCGACTTGTTCCACGTAATCGGGAATGCCATTTTTGTCAGCATCGTCTTCCGAAACGGCGTCATCGCCTGTCAGGGTGTAATGAATGCGAAAATGCTCTGTATCGTAGGTTTTGGCTTCTCCGCTTAATAGTGGGCGAAGTTCTTCCTCTTGTGCCGCAACGGGTGCGACAGCAAACAAGGCAACAAGCAATAAACCAATAACTGTAACTATCTTGTGGATTTTCATATTTTGCTCCTTTGCGAATAGTACCCACAAGATAATTGATGGTAGATTATTTGAAATCGGGCTGGAGATGTATTTTTATCTAGGACTTTTGGCTAATCCTTTCAAGGCTAAGATCAGGGTTCGAATGACCCTGGGGGCACCTACTAAAATCCATTGTTATAATCCATTGGCTTTACTTTGCAAGCATTATCTGTACGAGCACAATCTCAGGAGGACGAATGCCCTCAAACAGCCTCTTTCAACATCGCAACAGGATCGGGCTTGTTCTGATCCTGTTTGGCCTCTTGATGGCTACCATTTCAGGATGCGACGCGGGTTCAAGCTTCGATTGTTCAGCCAATACGATCTTTGTTAATACATTCGAAGACGTAGGCGATGGCGCCTGTACCCCCGCGCATTGCACATTGCGGGAGGCGATCCTGGCGGTGAATGCCTGCGAAGCACCAGCCACAATAACCATCCAACTGGATGAGGGCACGTACCAGCTCGCGTCGCGGGGCCCCGGAGACGAACGGGGCGATCTGGATATCTATGCCAATTTAAAGATCATCGGCGCGGGCGAACGATTTACCAATATTCAGGGACCAGCCTCGTGGAACGATCGCATCTTTCATGTAGCCGAAAGTGCGAATGTCGAGATGATCGACCTCACCATTGGGCCTCCGCGCAATGCAGCGGTCCTTGGCATCGATGACTACATCAGCAATGCGGGTGAGAACCCCGGCGGCGGGGTTCTCAACGAGGGGTTCCTGATCCTCGAAAATGTAATCCTGCAAAAGAACAGGGCTTTTTCTGGGGGCGGCTTGTTCAATAGCGGGAACGCTTTGCTTGTTGGCGTTACTGTAAATGACAACCTGGCGGGTGAGTCCAGCACAGAGACCAGTGGTGTGCGTGTTTCTACCATTTGTGGCGGAGGGATCGCCAATGAAGGAGAGATGACGATCGGTGAGTCCCGCATTCTCAATAATGCGGCGCCAGCAGGTGCTGGGATCTGCAATTTGGAAGGTAGTACGCTCAACATTCTGAACACGGCGATTAGTTTCAATGCCGGAACTGCAGCGCCAGCAGGCCCGGCCCGGCTGGGAGGCGGCATCTACAACCAGGGCACGCTAAGTATCGAGGGCGCGCGCATCGATCACAATGAAGCAGACAGTGGTGGTGGGGTCTTCACCACAATCTTCAGCCGCTTCGAAATGGGCGCCTCAAACATCCTCGAAAATTACACGGGGAATGAAGGAACTGACGGCTTCTTTGAAGGAAATGGCGCTGGCGTATATCTTTCTGGTGAGTTTATGATCGAAGACAGCACCTTTCTGGATAACGTGGCACATGGCAAAGGCGGCGGCCTGTACATCGCCACGATCACAGACCTCGGTCAATTCTTTCGTGTCTCGATTTCCGGCAACAACGCGAACGATGGGGGCGGACTGTTCGTGGACAGCGGGCGGATCGACATGCTCAATGCGTCGATAGTTGTCAACTCCGCTCGCAACTCTGGGGGTGCACTTCAGGTCGATGGCGGCAACCTGAATCTACGATTTGTCACTGTGGCCTACAACCAATCGCCGGGCATTGGAGGTATGCTGGCAACAGACGGGGAAGTGGTCTTCGAAAGCAGCATCATTAGCGGCAACAACCCAGACTGTTCGACTGCTGGGGGCAGTATTGGTTCAAACAACTACAACATTCAATCTGAATACACCTGCCCGTTATTCGAATCCGAAGATCTGGCGAACATTCCCACCGCCGATGTTTTGGAGAGCAGTGCGACAACGATCGCCGATCACCGGGTGATCGCTTTGATCCCCGAAGGACCGGCAGTGGATTTTGTGCCTGAATGGCTGTGCTGGCCCAATGACGAACTGTTTCGTGGCCGGCCAGCAGGTGAAGGGTGTGATGCTGGCGCGCTGGAGCTGGGCGCAGAGCCAATTGAAGAGGGTCTGCCTGAATTCGATCCGCAACCCGAAGAGCCAGCCCAGCCACAACCAGGCCAGGACGGCATGCTCATGATCGACACGCTGTGTTACAACGGCCCTGGCGAAGATTGGGGCGTGATCAGTTATCTGCCAGAGAACCAACCTGTGGAGGTGGTCGGTATCGGCGAGCAACAGGGATGGGTGATCCTCACTCACCCACAATACAATGAACTACATTGCTGGGTACCTGACAACACCGTTGACCTGCCCGAGCCAAATACGGTGGATGGACTGCCAATCTTTGCCGTTCCACCGATCCCGCCAGGCACTATTCCCGATGCGCAAGATGGCGAGGATGTAGACGCAGAAGGGCCGGAAGACTGCGATCCCGACACGGAATATTGGTCGATCGAAACACAATCCTGCAAGCCATTTGGCTAATTAGAAAACAAAATCCGCTAATTAGCGGATTTTGTGTGTTCGGTAGGTACGTGTGTATTGTAGGGTAGCAGATGTCCTAGGTTATCTTTGCAAAATCATTCATTAGTTCTGTCACCAGGGAAACAACCTCATCCAGTTTGGCGGAACTGACCTGCTCAAATGTGTCATCCACGGAGTGGGCCAGCCCGCGCGTACCCGTGGCACTGATGGGGATGGCCGGGATGCCGCGGAATGAGAAGGTTGAATGGTTACTCTCTGGCCAGGGTTCCGTCCATACTACCCCCGGGAATTGCGCAGCTACGGCTCTGATACTTGCTTCCATTTCATCTGATGCAGCGATGGCTGTAATGTTATTTGAGCCGAGGGCGGCCCCAGCGCCATCGATATTGATACAAGTGAAAATATCATTGAAGTAATCTTCACTACGCCGGATATATTCGTCATCCCCAATAGGCAGGTATTCCTCGCCGTTGAAAGCAACGAATTCCAGACCGAAAGGTAGGTCGTGGGGCAGGGTCTCTGCCAGAGAGAGCAGCGCGGCAATGCCGCCCCCATTGTCCGTTGCCCCAGGGGTATTGATCTTCGTGTCGAAGTGGGCGCAGATCACGAGCCGCTTGCCAGACGTGTTGGAGGTACGGGCGACGATGTTGCGGGCTGTCGCAGGTAGGCGCTCAGCCTCAATTTTTAATGAAACTGGTTTCTCCGGCAAGTTCAGCAATCGCAATGCTACATCTGTGGGGATTGTGGCGCTTGCCACGTCCAGTTCCCAATCTTCCGTGAATTGATTGTAATAATGCGTGTCAGTTTGTGGGGCCAGGATCGCGGCTGCCTGTTGCGACTCGATCAATTTTATGATCTCTTCGCTACGTTCGTCTTTCAGGAACCAGGATTTGCAGCTTAGCGGAACACGCGTCAAATCCCCGTAAAGTAGCAGGATCTTCCCGGAAGCAGAAACGGCTTCCAATTCAGCAATTGATCCGGCAGGGATGATGGAAGTTGTAACATCGCAGGGCAGGGAAAATGGATTGGCAGATGCTTCCAGTCGTTCACCATCTTGTTCCATGGTGGTGGAGTTGTGTGCCCATGCTGTGCAGTCGTAGGGCTGTTCTTCGACACTCAAACCTTTATCCTGAAATACACCACTGATGTAGTCGGCAACATCCTGGTTGGCTTGGGAGCCAATGGGTCGCGGGCCATGTTCAAGGATGGCCTTAAAATGGTTTTGGGCTGTAGAAATCAAGAGAACCTCCAGATAATAGTTCGTTCATTTTCATTCTATAACCCTGGTGTATAAGTGGAAGGTTTACGCGGAAGAACCCTCTAGAAGGGTTCCTCAGAATCAATTACCCTGGTATGCAAGTGGAGGGTTAGGGAAGCTTGTTGGAAATTGCGTGCCGTTTGGATATAACATCTTCTATCTGGGCAATCAGTTTGTGGGCAGCTTGTTCCATTTCGGCAAGGGTCGTCAGCCATTGATCGGTGACGTAGAGCACATCTTCTTCAGGCTCGGGGGTATCGAGGGTGGAACGCAGGTCTTTGATCTCCCCAACATCCAGTTTGTTGACCATTCGCAGTATCGACATGGTGCTGTAGTGCGACCAGATCAACATGCGGATGACACGTAAGCGTCCGATCTCATCTGATCCGTAAAGCCGGTAACCATTCGACGAGTCCCGCGGTACTGAAATCAGACCATTGCGTTCCCAGTTACGTAATTGATCGATGCTGACATCCAGCAGGCGCGCCACATCACCAATGTGTAAAGGCGCATTGGAAATTTCAGTTGGGGTTCCGTCTGCCCAGCGCTGCAAATAATCTGCTGCCGCTTCGCCCCGGGTTTGCTCGGATTGGATTTGTGACACCAATTTATAAGCCAGTTCCAGGGCCCCACCTGGGTTATCCTGCGCACCCTCGTCAATCAGTTCATACACGGTGCTGCGAATGTCACTACTGATGATATTGAAAGGGAGAGAGGAACGCACCAGCAGTATTTGGTCAAGGTGCTTTTCTGTGAAAAGACGATAATTATTCGACGGGTCTCGTTGTACCGGTGGTAACAAACCCCATTCTTCGTATAGCCGAACAGTGTTGGGGTGTACCTTGGCGGCTTTGGCCAGGTCAGATGTACGCAGGTACTCGTAAGGCATTCGCTAATTATAAAATACGTATTCCCCCGATGGTCTCGGCTATGGAGGGGCTTACTGAAAACCCACTGTTAACATTGCTCCGCTATACTATGAGGGAGATGCACAGCGCAATTGATACAAAGAAGAGGTGCACGCGTGACAAGATCGAACCGGGAGAAAAAGCTTGCTAAGGGGGAATTGCAATTGTGTGATTGGGAAAAAGAGGAGATCATTGGGAGCTTTGATGTTCTACGCGACATTGTTCACAAACCCAAGTATGTCTGTCAAAAATGTGCGCGGTCCGCGTCCAAAAAGCGTTACCTCTGCAAACCGACCTCAATGAAGAGGTGATCGCTCTTTTGGGAAAGGGAGGAAAATTCGAGGTGATGCACTTAGAGAAAAAGGAGGAAAGGTGATAAAAGGCAAGAAGGTCTTATTGCGGAAAATCCGTGATGAGGACTGGGAAATGTTCGAAAAATGGGGGGAGTCTAGAGATGCTTTGTGGGGCCCCTATCAGCGATTTCAGATAGACCACCTTCCACTGCTAAAGGAAGCATATCAAAAGACTGGGCTAATTAGTCGTGACGGCGGTATTCTGATGATTGAGAGGCTCGACGATCAACAAGTCGTGGGATTTGTCCGTTTTTCAATGCTGTCGATTCCCGATAGTGATTGTCCTTGTCCTGAAATCGGTTTTGGGGTTCCTGACCAGAGTGCTCGTGGAAAAGGCTATGGCAAAGAGGGGTTGGCGTTATTGCTTGAATATCTCTTTTCTGGATACCCAACGGAGCGAATAGCCGCCTTCACCGATGTAGAGAATATACCGGCCCAAAACCTTATGAAGAGATTGGGATTTCAGCAGGAGGGAGTACTTAGAAGAAGCATGTTTCGAGATGGGGAATGGCGTGATGTGGCTATTTACGGTGTCCTAAGAAGTGAGTGGGGAGAAATCAACGGGACATAAATACTGTTTCTTTGTAGCTCCCAAAAATCTGGAAACTGACAGTTCCTGAGAGTTCAATCCTGTCATACTAAGATCGTATCGTGAAAAAAAGAACGAATGGTCTGAAGAATTTTCGTTCATTACATTGATAGGAAGACAATCATGAAGATCGTTATCCCCGGCGGCTCCGGGCAGGTTGGGACAATCCTGGCGCGAGCTTTTCACGCAGACGACCACGAAGTTACTGTGTTGAGTCGTACGCCTTCATCCGCTCCCTGGCAAACAGAGATCTGGGATGGGATCAATCTTGGCCCCTGGGTAGAAACCTTTGAAGGTGCGGATGTAGTCGTCAATATGGCCGGTTACACTGTCAACTGTCGCTATACGCCTGCCAACCGCTCTCGCATCATGAATTCACGTGTAGACTCCACACGAGTGATTGGTCAGGCCATACAAGCATGTACTGATCCTCCACACCTCTGGCTGCAATCTTCTACCGCTACCATTTATGCCCACCGCTACGATGCTCCCAATGATGAAACTGCCGGTATCCTTGGGGGCACAGAAGATGATGTCCCCGATACCTGGAAGTTTAGTATCGACGTGGCAACTGCCTGGGAAAAAGCAGCAGATGCCTTCGAGCTGCCTGAAACTCGTATCGTGAAAATGCGTTCTGCTATGATCATGAGCCCTGACAGCGGCGGTATATTTGACGTCATTCTAGGATTAGTGCGCAAGGGCTTGGGAGGGCGTGCGGGGGATGGCAGGCAATTCGTTTCCTGGATCCATTACCAGGATTTTGTGCGTGCCGTGTATTGGCTGATTGAAAATGGAGCTGTAGCTGGTATTGTCAATCTGGCATCTCCCAATCCTTTACCCTATGCTGATTTTTTGAGTGGTATCCGGCAAGCCTGGGGCATACCCATTGGTTTGCCGGCTACAAAATGGATGTTGGAGATAGGAGCCTTTTTCATGCGCACCGAAACCGAATTGGTCCTCAAGAGCCGCCGCGTTGTCCCTGGCCTATTGCTGGAGCAGGGCTTTGAATTCCAATATCCTGATTGGACAAAGGCCTTGGAAAACTTGGTGGCTGAATGGCGAAGTCTCTAATTAGGTGCGCAGCTGCTATGTAATTAACCAAAAAGACGCTCATGCGAGCGTCTTTGAAGTAGTTTTATCTATGCTATTTCTTCTTGCTAATTTTTAGTACGTTGCCGTCTTCCCCAAAAACAAATTCAACGTCATCCATGGCTTTTCGAATCATCATTAGGCCTGCCCCCCGTGGCCCGATCTCTTCCATGGGTTTCGAGTAATCAATCTCGTCGATCTCTTTGGGGTCAAAGGCTTCTCCCCAATCACGCAATGTCACGGTCAAGCCCTCATCCGTGACCTCACACTCACACTCGATCTCGCCTTTATCCTCGCCGCCGTAGGCATGTTCGATGATGTTGCAGCAAGCCTCGTCCACGGCCAGTTCAACATCATAGGTGGCCATGTCATCCAGTCCGGCTGATTTCGCTGAATCAATGATGAATTTGCTGATGGCAGCCAGGCTATCGAAACGGCCGGGGAAGGTTGCAGTAGGCATGTGAATAAGCACTGCTTACTAGAAACTCCCTACTGCCTCGGTAATGTCATCGTAAATGCTGAAAAAGTGATGTACACCTGCCAGGTCAAGGGAGCGTGAGATGCGCTCGTTGGGAGTAGCAATGACCAACTGGCCGCGGTTCCAGCGTTTGCAGGCTTTCTGGGTTTCCATTAACACCCAAACTCCGCTACTGGAGATAAAGTCAACCCCGCTCATGTCAAAGACGATCTTATAGGTGCCATCTTCCATGATCTTGTCCAGTGACTTTTTTAGGTCGGGTGAAGTGTTGCTGTCAATGCGGCCGTCCATTTTGACCACGGTACAACGTTTGTGGGACGTGGTTGTGATTTCCACGATCAATTCCTCCGTCGGGGTATGAATGCGAAAAGTATATCATACAAGCTATTTGGGAACTTTTGCTTCAAATCTCTGTATAAACCAGTATAGATAAGACAATTATGGTAGATTAAGTCACTCGCATGTAAGGAGAGAACTATGCAGCCCTATCGTGAATCTAATACTTTGGGAAAAGCCAGTCTTTGGTTAGGAATTGCCTCCCTGGCCCTCGTTTTTGGCATCGGTTTCTGCGCATTGACCAGCGTTGGTAGTGGTCTTATCCAACTGGTTGGTTTGCCCTTGTATGTGTGCGGGGCCAGCAGTGCCTTTCTGGGGCTGATCGCCGCTGGGCTGGGAGCAGGGGGATTATTTGGCTCCAATCGCTCTAAAGCTACGGCTATTGTTGGCTTGCTGATGGGCCTAGCCGGGGTGTGCCTATTCGTGATCATCCTGGGCGCAGTTGGGGGATAATTAAAATATGAAGCGTATTGCTATCCTTACAGGCGGTGGTGACGCCCCGGGCTTAAATGCAGTCCTGCGAGCCGTGGTGCGTACAGCTATCGGTGAATATGACTGTGAAGTGCTGGGGATCCGTCAGGGGTACGAAGGCTTGCTAAATGACGATGGGGTTATTCCTTTGGAATGGAGAACTGTTTCCGGTATCTTGCATCAGGGGGGCACGATCCTGGGGGCTGCCAACCGCGGCAACCCCTTCGCTCGCAAAGTGGAACGTGATGGCGAAACGGTGATCGAAGATGTCTCCGATGAGATCGTGGCTGCAATCAAAGCCCTGGAGTTGGACGCCTTATTGGTGGCGGGCGGGGATGGCACCTTGCGCATTGCACGCGAGCTTTATGATAAAGGTGTGCCGGTCATCGGCATCCCGAAGACGATCGATAATGACGTAGGGGGCACTGAACGAACCTTTGGCTTTGATACTGCCGTCAGCATTGCAACAGAAGCCATTGACCGTTTACACACTACTGCTGAGTCGCACCATCGCGTGATGATCCTGGAATTGATGGGGCGCGATGCCGGTTTCATTACTCTGCATGCCGGCATGTCTGGCGGAGCTGACGTGATCCTTATCCCTGAGATCCCCTTCTATTTTGAAGCTATTTGCAATAAAGTGCAGGCGCGCCGCGACCGGGGACGTAATGCCAGCATCATTGTTGTCTCTGAGGGAGCCCACCCGCATGGCGAACAGCAGGTGTTCTCACGGGCGGGTGACGAAGTCTATACCGCTCGTCTAGGCGGGATCGGCTTTGCTGTGGGTAAATTCATCGAGAGCGTGTGCAAAGCTGAATCACGCGTGACTGTGTTGGGGCATATCCAAAGAGGTGGCACTCCCACGGCCTATGACCGCTGGCTGGCTACGCGCTTTGGAGCTGGGGCAGTGCGCCTGGCAGCGCAAGAGCGATATGGTCATATGATGGCTTTGCAATGTGGCGCCATTGTGGATACGCCCCTGGCTGAAGCTCTGGCTGAACCCAAGGTGGTAAATATAAATTCGGATGCGGTTGTCACGGCGCGGGGGATGGGGATCGCGTTTGGGGACGAGGTATCAACTACAAAGTGACATATTGGTTGTGGCTGCATGCTAAGTGTCTAATTTTCAAACTTCGCCGCCCGCACTATTCTTTCCAGGTTTTTTTCAATGGATTGCTCGATAGAAACTATTAAGGCTTCCTCCACACCTGGCGGTTCCAAGATTTCAAATTGAGACCTTAGCATTTCGGGTTTCATGAAGTGTTTTTTACGTTTCTGCAAACGCCTTATGATCGTTTGAAAATCACCTTGTAAGTAGATGAATATCAAATCATCGATCCCACTTTGAAGAGCTTCTCGATAATCACGTTTTAATGCCGAACAACTGATGATCACAGGATTCCCTGAGGCTTGTGTTTCCCGTAGATGGGCATTCAGTTGCTTCAGCCAGGGTAGACGATCCTGATCATTAAGAGGCAGCCCTGCTGACATTTTCTCAACATTTTCGGCTGGATGAAAATCATCGCCTTCGATAAATTCCCAGCCTAAACGCTCAGACAACAAATTGCCAATAGTTGATTTTCCACTGCCCGCTACACCCATCAAGACCAAGATTTTGCTCATCGCTTAATTATAGAGGACTACTGTTGATTTAAACCGCACGAGCTGCCGCAAGGCAGCCCGATTGGTTATTCGTTGAGCGCTGTGACAAATACTACGTTCTTATTGAGCAAGAACGAAGAGGGTTGCCACAGCGCTCAGTTTGGAACTACAGGGATGATCCATTGGCAACACCTCCTTCGTATGTGGGATAGCGATTTGGAGGGCACATTTCTCCATGCCTTGAGTCAGTATCACATAGTTTAGTAGGGCTGTCAATAGAAACCAGGTTAAGGCTAGATGATTAATTGCTACTCAGCAATAATTGATCAAATTCGTCGTCTGAATCATCCATCTCTTTGAGTTTGCCGGTGGCCATAAAGCGGGTGCGCTCACAGATATTAGTGACGCGATCTGCCAGGCGCTCTAAGTTATGGGCAGCCCAATTGAGATGGTTGGCTTTATCTACAATGTTGGAGTCGGCGATCATCTTATCCAACAAGCTGCGCTCTACCCTTTTATAAAGCTCATCAATTTTGTCGTCTTCTTTCGGAATCTTCTTGGCGGCCTTTTTGTCGACCGTCACGAATGCTTCCAGGGAACGGTGCAGCATATCTGTTGCAAGTCGGGACATCTCGTCTAATTCATGGGGTGGTTTGAGGGGATGCTCTTCGCCCAGGTTGATATTGATGCGGGCGATGCCTTTGGCATAATCACCCATGCGCTCTAATTCTGTAATGACCTCAAGGATGGATGCTAAGACACGTAAGTCGGTCGCTAAGGGGTGTTGGGTGGCGATGCAAATGAGCGTGCGGTTCTCGATGTCAAACCTTTTTTTGTTGATCTTTTCATCTTCAAGATACACACGTTTCGATTCTGCGAGGTCCCGATTCAATAGGGAAGCGACGGCATCCAATGTGGCCTGTTCCACCATACTGCCCAAAATAATAACTTCGTCGCGTAATTCTTCGATCTGGCGGTCTAATTCTAGTCTTGTACCCATAAATCACTCCTACTTCCCCATTATAGAGCCTATTTGGAATTTTTGAGAGCCTCCATCAATGGAAAACAGGCCAGCTCATGGCCGGGCTCAATGTTTACCTGAACTGGTGTGCCCGGGCGCAGCGTTTCGGTGTGAGGGCCGTAGGCATGCAGCAAACGCCCGGAAGGTAAACGTAGGCGGTAAACGTTCAGGGCGCCCTTGAAGTGTCGCGCCAGGATAAGCGAGTTGGTTTTGGTGTCAGGAGAAAAACTGACGTCATCAGCGCGCAAAGCCAATTCGACCTGAGTGCCGACCGACAGATCAACATCTTGCTGAACAACCCCAATTTCTGTCTGAATACCGCCTGAAACCACTTCACCAGGCAAGAAGTCTGAGCCACCCATGAACTCGGCCACAAAATGGTTGACCGGTTGGTGGAAGACTTCCTCAGGGGAGCCGATCTGTTCCAGGCGACCATGATGCAATACCGCCAGCCGGTCGCCAATATACAGTGCCTCTTCCTGGTCGTGGGTAACAAAGATAGCTGTGGCCCCAATGCCTTTGAGGATCACGCGAACTTCTTCACGCATACGTAAGCGCAGGTCAGCGTCCAGATTGCTGAAGGGTTCATCGAGTAGGACAAGGATGGGTTTGGGGGCCAGGGCGCGGGCCAGGGCCACACGTTGGCGTTCGCCACCGGACAGTTCGTGTGGTAGGCGCTGGCCGTAGCCGGAGAGGCCCACAAGGTTGAGCATCGATTCAGCTTCTTCAATACGTTTGGTTTTGGAAGCCCCATTGAGGCCAAAGGCTACATTCTCCACAACGTTGATGTGGGGAAACAAGGCGTAATCCTGGAAGACCATGCCCACCCCACGGTTTTCGGGTTGTACAAAGCCACGTCCACCGGCAACGGTTTTTCCATCCAGGATGATCTCCCCGGCATCGGGCTGCTCGAAGCCGGCAACCAGGCGCAGGCTGGTGGTCTTGCCGCAGCCGCTGGGGCCGACCAATGCCAGGATCTCGCCAGGGGCAAGTGAGAGGTTGAGGTCGTAAACGGCAGGATCGCCGTTAAATTGCTTGGTGACGTTGATGAATTCGACTGCAGGATTTTTCACGATAGGGCCTTATTCCTGTTTGTTCTCACGGAGAAGTATAAACGCTAGGGGGATGGAGGATACGAGGATGATGAGAAGGGCGGGGGCCGCGGCCTGGGCGAAGAAGGCTTCGGATACAGCCGACCACACACCGGTTGCCAGGGTTTTGAAACCGTAGGGTGCCAAAATAAGGGTGGCGGGAAGTTCTTTCATGGCGGTGAGGAAAACCAAAGCCGCGCCTGCACCAATTCCGGGGCGCACCAGTGGAAGCGTTATGCGCCGAAAGACGCTAAAAGGTTTGTGCCCCAGGCTGCGGGCAGCCTCCTCCATGCTGGGGTGGACCTGAAGCAGGGATGTACGCACTGCGCCAACGGCCTCCGGGAGGAAGAGCAATACATATGCAAACACCAGCATGGGCAGTGTCTGGTAAAGGAAGAGGGCAAAATTAGTACCGAAGAATACCAGTGCCAGGGCAATCACCACACCGGGAAGAGCAAAGGCCACGTAACTGATACGTTCCAGCAGGTGGCTGATTTTGCCCGGATGGCGCACGTCAAGGATTGCAACAGGTAGAGCAGCCACTACTGCTCCCAAGGCAGCTAAAGCAGAGCCGGTGATGGAATTCTGGGCAGACAGCCAAAGGTCATTAACCTGTTCGCCCGCACCCAGGCCGCGCACCAACCAGTAAAGGAGGTTTCCTGTCGGTAGCACAAGCGCAGCCATGACAATGGAGGCACAGAAAATGAGAGCAGGCCAGCGCCAGCGACCCAGGGCAACGATGGTGGGGGGGCGGCTACTTTTGGCGGTACTACTATAGTAACGTGCCCGCCCGCGTGTACGCACTTCTACCAATAGTATCAATAAAGTGATGGCAACCAGTACGAGAGCCAGGGCGGCTGCGGTGGAGCGGTCAAAGGAATTCTGGTATTGGATATAAATGGCGCGGGTGAAAGTGTCATAGCGCATAATGGAGACGGCCCCAAAATCGCGCAGGACGTAGAGTGCTACGAGTAAGGCTCCCGCGGCAACAGCAGGGCGCATTTGCGGCAGCGTAACGCTCCAGAAAGTGCGCCAGGGGCCGCGGCCCAGGCTGCGAGCAGCTTCTTCCAGGGCGGGGTCCATGCGTTGCAAGGC
>JABFGG010000026.1 GCA_013112575.1 Chloroflexota bacterium
CCTCAGCCTCTCGCAATTTCATGATAATTTGCTCGGTTGAAAAACGTCTTTTCTTGGGCATAGCCTGCCTCCATTTTCGTTCCAGATCGTATCATTTCATTTGGAACGGATTTTGGGGTGCAGGTCAGGCCAACGATTGTCTTTCACAGGCAAGACTCAAAAAGAGTGCCGAAATTGGATTCGGGAAACTACAAAGCAGGTTGATGCTGGAATTCAACTGGACGCTGCAAAGATCAAGCTCGAAGACTTTTTGAACGACTGGCTTATAAGCGCCCAAGCATCCCTGAGACCAAAATCTTGGTACCAGTACAAGTTCATTGTTCGCTCGTACATCATTCCCGATCTTGGGAAAATAAGGTTAGTGGATTTACGACCGCACCATATCCAGCGACTTTATGATCGCAAGGTGAAAGACGGGCTAGGATACCGGACTATCCAGCTGATTCATTCAGTGCTACATCGAGCGCTGAACCATGCCTTGAAACTGGGATTGCTCAGTAGAAATCCAGATGATGCAACCACACCTCCCAAGCCCATACCCAAAGAAATGAAGGTATTGGATGAAGATCATGTTCAGCAATTGATCTCAGCGGCTCAGGCAAGCAATGACCGCTATTTGGCAATTTACCAACTTGCGATATCCACGGGCATGAGACAAGGCGAACTACTTGGCCTTAAGTGGACGGATGTTGATTGGGGGAGGAATACCCTTCAAGTCGAGAGACAGCTTACTCGGATCCCGCATGTGGGATATGAGTTCACCCCACCGAAGACCAAAGCTGGCGTTCGAAAAATCGCATTAGGGACAGAAATGCTTCGGATGCTTAGAGAGCATCAACAACGCCAGCAGAATGAAATGATCTCACAAGGCATAAGATGGAGTGAAGATATGTTGATGTTTTCAACGCCCAAAGGGGATCCAATCCACCTGAGAGCGCTTTTTCGGGAGTTCAAGAACTTGATTAAATATGCTGAATTGCCAAACATCCGATTTCATGATCTCCGGCATACAGCTGCATCCTTGATGCTCAATCACGGCGTACCTGTTCTGATCGTTTCCAGGCGATTAGGTCATTCAAAACCTAGCGTCACTTTGGATGTGTACGGGCATTTGATTCCATCAATGCAGGGACAAGCTGCAGAGGTCATGGATACTTACATTGCTCCCATCCCGTTCAAACAATTGCACCAAACTGCACCAGAATTGCACCAGCATTGATAATCTTCGATGTGATCATTCATTTAGTACCCCCATATATGGTCAAAATAATTGAAAAATAGCCATGCCACGGTATAATTAGGGGCACGGCCCGCTAGCTCAACTGGCAGAGCAACTGACTCTTAATCAGTAGGTTATAGGTTCGATTCCTATGCGGGTCACAAAAAATCCCCCCATATATATGATTGTTAGTATTGAGCCAACTATATATTGGGGTACTTATTAGATTTGATACTTTCGATTGGCTTTGTTTACTGCATTTTTACTGCAACCCTGAAAAATCAGAATACTATATGGAGGACATTCATTGACTACCCAAGAAGAGCTTCCCAAAAATAATAAAAGTGATTCGCAAGAAAAGACAAACAAACTGTTGAATTACTTAAATATTTTTCTCCCAATATTTGGTGCTATTGCAACAATTGTAAGTTGTGTGTTTGCATTCTTGGCCTTTACGATGCCAAATTCTGTTCAGACAGTTCTTGTAAATTTGTATGATATTGTAACCCCTACACCAGAAATTATTTTTGTAACGCAAGAAGTAACTCAACCCCCCCAACCAACTTATACATTCCAACCTACATTTACAGTTCTACCCCAAGAGATACTGATTGTAACTGCTACACAGATCCCAGCAACTTCGTCGCCTACTCCCGTAACAATACAAGATGCGGGTTTTGTTTTTAGAGATGATTTTGAAGATGGTCTTGATTCACAGTGGAATGTTGTATTGGGTGATATTGGTATGTCAAATGGGAAATTGACAATAAATGCGCCTTTTTCAGAACAACATTCTGAACATTTAGCCGTTTTGGATAATATTAATTGGGGCAATTACAGCATTACCTTTGAATTAGCAGATTTTGATGATACAGGTGCTTTTGTATCCGATAACCCTCGTGCGGCAATTTTATTGCGGTATGAAGGAAATAAAGATAACATAGGTTTTTATTTCTCAGGTCGAAAATTAGGCGTTCAGTTTGGAATTTTTACGCAAAATAATGAGTGGGAACTCTATTCAAATTCACTGGTAACTGGCATTGACAGAGACTTCAATTTTGACTATGGCCCAAATACTATTAGAATTGATTGTGTTGGGAATACATATACCGCATATATAAATAACAAAAAAATTACTTCAGCAAATATTCCAGGGCCTGAATTTGGAAAAATTGGAGTTTGGCTTCTAAATGGGACTCTCAATCCTGATCAAACTCAACAACATGCGGCAAGGATTGAATATATTACGATAGAAGCTTTACCCTAGAAATCGATCTAACTCATTGGCTATCGCTTCCTGCATACTTGGCATTGCATGCGAATATATATCTATCGTTAATGAAATTGACGAATGACCTAATCTCTCTTGTACTACTTTCGGATGAATATTTCGTTGCAACATTAAACTAGCTGCTGTATGTCTTAAGTCATGAAACCGAATTTTTGGAAGCCCTGCTTGCATAAGTATTTTTATAAAATGTCTATACAGATTTCTCGGTTCGTGTGGAGTGCCAATGATTGAAGGAAAAATCAAATCAAAATCTTGCCACCGATTACCTGCAAATAATCTCTCTTTGTCAATAATATCTTTTTGACTAATAATTTTTCCTAATGCGTTATCACCTAAAGAAATGAGTCTTTTTGCATTCCTTGTTTTTGGTTCTGAAAAGACAAGCCCCTGACCAGTAATTCTTTGCAATTGTCTTTGAACTCTTATCGATTTTTGTTTATAGTTGACATCTTGAAATTTTAATCCTAATAATTCGCCTTGTCTCATCCCAGTAGTCACAGCCAAGTGATAAAGAGCCTCATATCTTGTATTTTCCACTGTACCAAGTAACGCTCTAACTTGATTCACATTTAGGAATTTCATTTCCTTTTTCTTTTGTATTGGGGGTTTTGCGCCATGGATTGGATTTCTTCCGAGCAATCCCCATTCGAGTGCATGATTCAATGCTCTTCGAAAAATTGAATGCATTAAACGTACAGTCCTGACACTTTTCCCTTCTTTCAGATTCGAAGAATACAACAACTGAATATGATCAGTTCGTAAATCCTTGAGCCTGTTTCTGCCAAGATGCGGAATAATATGCTGATTACATACCTGAGAATACTGCATCCATGTTTTTGGTCGCAGTGTTGGCTTGACGATTTCCAACCACTCCTTCAAATAATCTGCGATTGTGAGACTAGCCCCTCTGTATGTCAAGCCGCTATCAATCTTTGCAAGTGTTTCCTTTATCCATTCCCTGCACTCTCTTTGTGTGTTTGCATAATGAGTGAGTCTCCTCCCCTCCAACGAGACCTGTGCACACCACTTCTTGCTCGGTTTATGAAAGTAGATCGAGCCTTCGTTATTTCCTCTCTTTTTTGTCATTACTCAATCAATGCTATCTTCTTCTCCCTCTTCTGGCTCTTCGGTATACTGGATCAATTGTCTTATCTCTTCTTCCGTGTTTATTTTCACCGGCTCTCCCTTGACCACCTTCACAAGTTCTTCCGATGTGTGCTGCATTAGGTAAACTCCCCAACCGAAAGCAAAACGTCTGACGGTGCCTTTCGAAAGCCCCATATCTTCTGCCAGTTGATTCAGCTTCTCTAAACCAGCTTCTTCCACTACCAGTGTTATCCGTTTTCTTGCCATTATCTACACCTTTTTACCCATAACTCCGCTCCCCTGTCAGTAAGGGGGAGCGAATGTGCTTTTATGTGCATTTTCCGTTTTCACCCCCCTACTAGTAAGGGTGGGGGTGAATGTTCTTCTCATCTCGCCGCCCGCCGTCACCCCGACGTACTCGCAAAGCTGCGTGCGCCGGGGGCCCACGTCTGGGCGGCTATGATTAATTCGATTGATTGCCCCACATTGCAGCTCAGCGGCCCCGTCGCTTCAGCGTCCGGGGCCTTGCTGAGCAAAGCCACATAAACTACTACGATACGCCTTCCTGCCTCCTGGCGGCCCAGCATACGGCCCGGCGGCGACTGTCAAGGGGCAAGGTGTATTCGCTACGCTCACCCCTCTGACAGCCGCTTCGCCTTGGCCGAGGGGCCTTTTTGGAGGAGGCAAGGAAGGAAAAGGTCGGTTAGGTTTCTTGCTCCTCCGGGGTGTCGATACAATCAGCCAGCGCCTTGTTGATGGCATATTGAAGTTCAAGCTGCACTTCGTTACGCCCCCACCCCGTTTTCCGCTGCAACCTCTGACGGAAGTTTTCCGTTATCTGAGCCACTATGTTGCTCAGTTTTTCGACTTGCATTGGGTTCACCTCTTTGTTTTACGAATACGCCATACTTCTCGATGTAATAACCTCGGATGCGAGATTCGCATTCATCTTCCACAGCGAGAAATACGTCTCTGCCAAATTTCTGCACAACCTCCCAGGGTGCTGAGAAGGTATAGCCGGGAGGGTCATCATCCTCATCATCAACAAAACCCTGAACGATGATTTTGAATTCCTCATCTTCAATGTACTCAGTTGAACGCAATGTAATCGTGCAACTGCCATATTCATAGATGTGCTCTATGATGCGTTTGTCTTTTACTTTCAACATGTTTGCTCCTACAGCTGCCGAGCCTTTTCAAGAACGGAGACGAGTTGTTGAGCATTACTCATGGCTTGCTCTTTTGTCTCGGCTGGATCGCTGTCCAGCATCTTGTGACCCTGACGAGCATATATCGTGTATTGGTATTGGCCGTTCTCTGTCTCGCTTACTGGACGCAAGATGTAACGGCCACCGTATAACCTAACTGCTTCGCCTGTTGGCATCATCACCACCTTGGGGAATCAAAAACACCCTGTGGATACATGCCCAGGGTGCGTGAATCAGCCTATAATTGTGCTCAGCCGAAATCCAGCTAATCCTGGGTTTCAGTTAGGGATTGTTAAGTGTCTCATCACTTGGCAATCCCGATTTTTTTATTATCTATTGGCCGTATTTTTATATATGTGGCAAAGGAATCTGTCGTCCTTTCCCCGTGCCAAGTGATGAGCAATCAATATAGCACGGACGTTCTAGCAAGTCAAGCTCTTGGTGTTACGCAGCACAACATATGTTTCAAATCACATTGTAGCTTGAAAATTCGTAATGTCAAGTGAATGCTATAATTTCGATTGATATGAAAAAAAGGACAACAGTTGCAACCTGGCTAAATGATCAATTCCTGACTTGGATGAATCAAGAACAGGAGCATAAGACAATCACCGCTTTTGCCGAGTATTTAGAAGTTGATAGAAACCTACTTGGTCAATGGTTGAATGGGCGTATCGTTCCCAGCAATGCAAATGTTATCCGAATTGCCAATAAGTTTGGGCCGGAAATTTATGATTTGTTGGAGTGGCCAAGGCCAATAAATCAAGAAAAAAATAGGCACTAATCCACAATATATCGAAACTTTAAATTTAGGAGAGGAAAAAATGAAAATATTCGAAAATAGTAAGGAATTCTTTATAAACCATAAGACATTATTCACACATTTGACAATACCTCTTTTAACTCTGGCGACAATTATTATTATTTTGACTCAACCATTTGACTTAGATAGTTTATTACAAAACCTTGCTTCCGATTTTATAATTATCGTAATAACAGTTTGGTATGTAGATTGGGCTATCAAGTCTAGTGAAGAAAGAAAATGGGAGGATGCGGAGCAGTACATTTCGAAAGAATTTGGATCCTTTTCACATGGATACATTACTTTTATAGTCGAACATTTGAACCTTTCTGATGACGTATACCCTCCTTCAATAGCCTCAAAATCACCAAAGGAATTACAACAAGAAATAATTGAGAACGTATCAAATCTAGAGACCTCAAAACTTATCCAAATATTAAAATCATTTGATAAAAAGCAGTGGGAGCAGCTAGCAAATGGAATTACTAAGAAATCCGATGAAGCTCTGTCTCTACTCTCAAACTATTCATCCAGATTAGATTCCAAAGAGATGACTGCCCTTTTGGAATTTCGAGAAGCTCTTTCGATGCTATTAGCCTCTTATTCGATATTTAGCCCAATACTCGGCAGACCCCAAAAAGCATTTAACAGAGCTAAAGACGAAGCTGCTATTGAATATGCAGCAATACAAACAATTAGAACCGGACTTGATATTTCAGAATCAATTACGCAGGCCATAAATGTAATCTCTACATTTAGATTTGAAGCGCAGGAATCACGTAAAGATTATTTGGAAGAAGCTAATAAATATTGGCATGAATATTGGTAAATTAACATTAGGAATAAATATTTTCTGGTGCAGTTTGGGTGCAGTCAGGATAAAACCAATAAACAGTATAGACTCAATAAATACAAAATACTAGCAAATAGCCCTACAGGAGCTAATTTTCTGCCTACTACTCTACTAAATTCTATTTGATGTTAATCTCTGGAACAGATAGCCGGTTAAAAAATCAGCTTCAGGTTATCGATTAAATATTCTTGACAGCGTACTTGTTTAAGTATTCGACGATTTTGTCTACGTTCTCACGATTTTTTCCATAGTCAACCATAGTAGTCCGCAGTGATGGTCTGCTCGATAGTTCGATGCTTATTAAATCATTATCTGTCCTATTTAGCTTATATTCAATTACATCCCCTAATGTCTTCCAGTTCATGCCAGCTTTGGCAACAATTTCTCCCTGAGAGCGAGACTCAAACTCGAGCTTACAATTCTTAATTACTTTGATGGACTCGACACAAATATCAAACACTTTATCATATGAAAGTTGCAACTTGACGTTTCTTGTTTGATGTACGCCAGAAGATCCATTTGATGAATTACCCGCTAGCCTATTATTAAGGACAGTTAAAATTAGAGCTGAAATAGCACCAAAAAAAATACCTCGAACAATTCCTTCCATAAAACTCGAAAATACAAATCCAGTATAAAGACCGAAAAAAATTGACAAAACCAAAAATAGTCTAAAAAATAACCTCATTTAATTCCTCCAGGAAAATCGCTTTTATTCGATTCACTGCATTATCTTCAACTTGCTTCATTATACAAGGACACCCAAAATAACTATATAGCAAGAATAAGAAAATATTACTGCAAAATTACTGCAATCACAGAAAAACCAATAGACTCTATACACATAATACGCACAATAAATAGGGGAATTTACTCTACAATTCTTTCACCCCCATCAGCATATTAGTGGAAAAACTTATTGCTGCTTTCTCTTAATCAGTAGGTTATAGGTTCGATTCCTATGCGGGTCACCTAGATAGGAGGGTTATCACCAGCTTCACCCCTAGATATCGGGGAAGAAAACTTGTCGGTAGGCAAGTTTTTTGATTCCTGGTGCAACCGGGTGCGACCCATTTTGATTTTTTTTTAGGTATGGGGCTAAGAATGCTGCCCATGAGTGAGGCCGCTGCCCTCTGTTTGCCAGGGATCAGGTGGCCGTACACGTCCAGAGTAGTGCTTGCTTTGGCATGACCAAGGAGCATCGAAACCACAATGACTGGAATACCGTTGTTCAACATGATCGATGCAGCCGTGTGCCTGAGATCATGGAAGCGGATCTCAGGTAACCCAGCATCTCGAAGCAGACGCTTGAATGCCTTCAAGAGGTTGTACTTATCAAGTGGTGAACCAATAGAATTGGGGAAAATTAGATCCTCATCGATCCATCTGCTCCGATTGAAGTTTTGCATGAGGCGCTGATCCTCACGATGCGCTTCAAGTACATCAAGAACCTCTTGGGCTAATTGGATGGAAGGTTTCCCTGCTTTGGTCTTCGGCTCTGAAAACTCAAAGCCCCCTCGTTTCGCTCTTGTCAGTTGACGTTTGACCTGCAGCTTCCCAGTTTTCCAATTCAGGTCTGCCCACTTCAATCCGAGTAATTCTCCCTGCCGCATCCCAGTTGCGATCGCCAGGAAAAGCAAGCTGTAATGCCTATCTTGCCTATCTCTGGCTGCATCCAGTAACTGCTGAACTTGGACCTCATCAAAGAACTTCATCTCAGTTGTTATCACCTTGCGTGGGGTGGTTTCTTTTGCTGGATTGCGAGAGAGCAAGCGCAGTTTGGCGGCATAGCTCAAAGATCGGTTGATCACGGCATGCGTGATCCTGATCGTGCGGCTCCCATACCTGATTGAGGGAATGTTGCTGATCCAGCCACAGGATGTCGAAGTCTAGATGTATCGATTGCTTCCTTGCATATTCTTGGCGAATATCATCAAAAATATCCGGATACTTGACAAGCAATACCAAAAAAACATATTATATTCATGTAATTGATTAGTTGTTGAACAAATATCAAGTATGACTGAAGAGGGTATGGGCACAAGACGACCGCTTGAACGCCCCGAAACACTAGCTGCCCGAGTGGCAAACGTGCTTCGGCAAGATTTGCGAAACAATCCTGTTGCCAGTGGACAGCTTCCTTCTGAGCCGGAACTGGCAGAGCAGTTTGGCGTTAGCCGGGGAACTGTACGCCAGGCACTGACCATATTAGAACGTGAGGGTGTCATCCTCCGTCGCCAGGGGGCAGGTACCTATGTTCATAAATATATTTCACGAATACAAACGCGCGCTGAACACGCCTATGAGTTTGCTGATCTACTGCGCCTGGCTGGTTACGAACCAAGTATTCAACTGATCTCCTTCGAAATCAAACCCACTGTTGCTGGAATCAGCGCACAATTAGATATTGAGCCGGATGCGCAAGTGCTGATTGTAAGGAAATTGTTTCTAGCGGACGATCACCCTGCCATTTATTGCCAGGACTATATCCCCCAACACCTGGTTATCGAGCCCTATGAGGATGATGAGTTAAAGCAAACAATCTTTGACTTTATGGCGCAGCGTTGCCATCAGCAGTCTATTCAAAACATGGCAGAGATCATTCCCGAAGTAGCCACCGAAGAACTATCTAAATTGCTTGACATTGAACACGGGAAGCCCTTATTGCGCACAGATGAAGTTGGTTACAACGAGGCTGGAAACCCAGTCATATTCACTCGCTCATTTTTCAAAGATAAATATCTGAGATTCTCATTATTACGTAAGAGGATCTAGATAATTGATACATATGGATCCCAAAGAGGTAACGAGATATTCGTTTTCGTTCGAAAAACCTAATCGCTGAGCCACTTCAACGAAGTGCTTCCAACCCCTACGGAGGTCTATGGAACTGATTATTTGATAAAAGGGGTAAAACTACCAAAACAAAAAACACGCATAACAATCTTTGGAGGATGATATGCATAAGAAATCAGTATTCCTGCTATTTTTAGTCCTGGCCATGTTGTTGGCTGCTTGCGGCGGTGGGGCCGTAGAGGAGCCTGTAGCTGAAGAGCCCACCGTAGGGGAGGATGCTTACAGAGTGGCGCTCATATTACCCGGCCGTGCCGATGATGTTTCCTGGAACCAGGCAGCTTTCGAAGGCATGAATTGGGCCAAGGAAACGCTTGGTGCCAATGTGCAAGTCGATGTAACGGTCGTCGAACAAGTTTACGATGTTGCCGATATCGAGCCCGCCTTACTGGATTACGCGCAGCAAGGTTACGATATGGTGGTTGGGCATGGCTTCCAATTCCAGGAACCCATTCTCAAAGTAGCTGCCGATTACCCCGATGTTCATTTCGCGCTAGGAACCGGCTTTAAGCTCGCCCCCAATGTGGGTGTCTATGATGTCAAATTGGGTGATGGTGGTTATGTGATGGGCATCATCGCCGGCATGTTGACGGAAAGCAACATCATTGGTGTCATCGGCGGGCTGGATGTATCCGAGATCCACCGGGGTCACGTTGCCTTCAAGCTTGGTGCAGAGTCTGTTAACCCAGACGTAACCGTGTTGAACTCATTCGTTGGTGACTTCAATGATCTCTCTGGTGCCAAAGAAGCGGCTTTAAACCAGATCAACGCCGGGGCAGATGTGTTGTGGCAAAGTGGTGATGGGATTGGCATTGCAGTGCTTAACGCATGCGCCGAGCAAGATGTCATCTGCATGGGCAATAATGCCAATCAGAATGATATTGAGCCAGAGATCACCGTAGCCAGCAATGTATATGCCTGGGGTCCGATGTTCGTGCAGATGATCCAGGAAAGCCAGGATGGCGATTACGGCGATAAGCATTACTGGATCGACTTCGCCAATGAAGGTCAACAGACGATTTGGAACGAAGGCTTGTCTGACCTGATCACCCCTGAAATTGAAGCCAAGGTTGAGGAAGCTCGCCAGGGTTTTGTTGACGGCACGCTAGATCTTGGGGATCTGGATGCCATCGAGATTGAAGGGTAGTTCAAAGTTCTGAAAATTGGAGTTGGTACACAGTCAACTGTGTACCAACTCCTTCCAACATCAGGGATCTCACCCTGAATGTAGGTGATGCAGATGACAAATGATATATCTGTCCAAATGAAGGGGGTAACCAAGCGGTTCCCTGGCGTATTGGCAAATGATCATATCGATTTAACTCTTCATGCTGGTGAAGTGCATGGGTTGCTGGGGGAGAATGGGGCCGGCAAATCCACCCTGATGAATGTCTTGTTCGGTTTGTATACACCTGATGAAGGTGAGATTCTGGTGAACGGCCAACCTGTGGCCATAACCTCTCCTGCTACTGCAATCTCCCTTGGCATTGGCATGGTCCATCAGCATTTCAAACTGGTTCGCCCTTTTACTGTTACCGAAAACATCATTTTGGGTCTTGACGAGGGCAGCCCCCTGCTTGATCTAAAAGCGGCTGAACGCCGCGTGGCTGAAGTAGCGGAGCAGTATGCCATCAACGTAGACCCACGAGCCCTTATCCATGATCTGTCTGTAGGGCAACAGCAACGTGTGGAAATCCTCAACAGCCTTTATCGCGGCGCGAATGTCTTGATCTTGGATGAACCAACTGCCGTCCTGACCCCCCAGGAAGCGGATGACCTGATCGTCACTCTGCGCGGCATGGCTGAGCAAGGGAAGTCCATCCTATTCATCAGTCACAAACTGGAAGAAGTAATGAAGGTTACGGATCGGGTCACTGTGTTGCGTGGGGGACGCAAGGTCTTCGAAGCACTGACCAAAGACACGGATAAGCAGCAGTTGGCGCGGGAAATGATCGGCCGTCAGATCAGTGATCTTGAACGGGACGAATCGGCCTTTGTCATGGCACTGGCGGGGGCTGGAGAGGACCTTGGCATCGAGCATCATGATGTGGGAAGTTCACAAAAACAAGCCATTCTCACCGTCAGCGACCTGCATGTAAAAGATGATCGCGACCTGACTGCAGTCCGTGGCATGAGCTTCGTAATTCATCCCGGTGAGATATTGGGAATCGCTGGAGTGGATGGCAACGGTCAGCGTGAATTAGTAGAAGCCATCACCGGCCAACGACCCATTGAACAAGGACAGGTCTGGCTCGAAGAGACTGAAACAACAAAATGGTCAACACGAGATTATATAAATCATAATGTGGCTGTTATTACTGAGGATAGACAAAAGGAAGGCTTGGTCCTCGAATTCAATCTTTTGCGGAATGCAGTCCTTAAGATATTTGATCGCCCCTCATTTTCAAAGAACAAACTCCTCAAGTTCAACGCAATTGATGATTTCACCGGAAAACTTATTGATGGCTTCAACATCAGTACGCCTAATCCGCAAGTTGAAGTTGGTACCTTGTCGGGCGGCAATCAACAAAAGCTCATTTTGGCTCGGGAATTGAGCCAATCTCCATCCTTGATAATTGCGAACAAACCCAAACGAGGCCTGGATATCGGGGCAGCGGCCTACGTTCATCAGAAACTGGATGATGAACGCAAACGGGGAACAGCGATCCTCCTGATCAGTGGTGATCTTGATGAGTTGTTTGCCCTTAGCGACCGTTTGTTGGTGATGTATGAAGGACAAGTTCTGGGCATCTTGCCCATCGAGAATGCTGATATTGAAAGCATCGGCCTGATGATGGCTGGCAGCTCTCGATCAGAAATCGCATCAAATAGGAGTTCGTGAGTGACTGCAATAAGCGAACAAATAAGACATATCAAATGGAGAGCTATCTGGAGGCAAGTCTACCCGGCTGCCCTATCCTTGATTTTGGCGCTGGTCATTGGTGGCTTGCTCCTCTTAGTCAGCGGCCGCGACCCCATCGCCGCTTACCAAAGCTTGCTAAGCGGGGCTTTTGGCTCAAGCAACCGTTTCACGGAAACTTTGGTCAAGATGACCCCTTTCCTGATCCTGGCGATTTCAGTTTCCATCTCGTTTCGCTGCGGCATCTGGAATATTGGCGCGGAAGGGCAATTGATTCTGGGGGCGGTGGCATCGACATGGGTAGCGCTGTCCTTTTCTTTCCTGCCTCCGCTCATCATTCTGCCCCTCACCATGATTGCCGGAATTATTGGGGGTGCTCTGTGGAGTGGCATTGCCGGTGTCTTGAAGGCCTACTTTAACGCCAATGAAGTTATTACAACTTCAATGCTCAATTTTATTGCCGTATATTTACTTGCATTCTTAGTGAATGGGCCCTTGAAGGACCCTGAAGGCTTCAACTTCCCACAATCGGCGCTCATCGATAGTTCATTTGAACTTCCCCGTTTGCTGGAAGGCAGCCGCCTGAATATCGCTTTCATTGTTGCCCTGATTCTGGTTGTAGCCGCCATCATGTACTGGCGCAGCACGGTGGGCTTCCGTACGGAAATTGTGGGAGCCAGTCGTCGTGTGGCCAGGCATATTGGTCTTAATGTCAACTGGACCATCGTTTTGGTCACCCTCATCAGTGGGGGGCTGGCTGGTCTTGCCGGATGGGGCGAAATATTTGGTCTCCACTTCCGTTTGATCGAAGCCATCGCCATTGGCATGGGCTCACTTGCGGTGGTTGTGGCTTTGTTAGGTGAGCTTCACCCTATTGGTATGGTGGTGTCTGCCTTCTTGTTTGCGGCTTTGGTCGTTGGCGGCAATGCTATGGAACGCAGTGCAGGTGTGCCCTTTGCCCTGGTTGACGTCATTCAGGGAGTCATCATTCTTTTGATCCTGGCCCGGTCATACATTTTTCGAGCGAGGGCTTCATGAACACAGAATTGATCACAGCCTCATTTATCATCGGTATCCTGGCTGCTTCCATTCGGCTGGCAACCCCCTTGCTCATGGCCGCCTTGGGTGAGATTTTTACCGAGCGGGCTGGCATTCTAAATTTGGGAGTCGAAGGCATTATGCTGATGGGCGCCTTGAGTGGATTTTTAGGTGCCTTTTGGACCTCGAACCTCTGGATTGGCGTCGCGGTTGGCATGCTGACCGGCGCGCTTTTTGGTTTGCTGATGGGCTTCATGAGCATAACGGCCAAAACGAACCAGGTAGTAGCCGGTCTAGGGATCACTATTTTTGGCAGTGGCTTGTCGACTTTGCTATTTCGTCTGACCTTTGGTTTGCGCACGACACCCCCCTCGCTGGATATTTTTCCAACACTGCGAATTCCTCTGCTCAGCCAAATACCAGGAATAGGGCCTGTGCTGTTCGAACATAATATCTTGGTCTATCTAACCCTGATATTGGTGCCGGTCTCATCTTTTTTCCTCTACCGCACCCGTCTGGGCTTGGCCATCCGTGCGGTGGGCGAAAGCCCTGATGCTGTCGACACCCGTGGCCTCAACGTCAGCCTGGTTCGTTATCTCAGCGTGATGATCGGCGGTGCTTTAGCCGGGTTAGGTGGCAGCTATCTGGTATTGGGTAGCCTGGGCTTGTTTTGGACCCAAATGACAGCTGGGCGTGGGTTCATCGCCATTGCAATCGTTGTGTTCTCCAAATGGGACCCGGCACGCGCCTTGTTGGGAGCATTGGTCTTTGGTCTGGCTTCTGCGCTGCAGATCAGCTTACAAACTTTGAGCGTACCCATAGCATCTGAGTTACTGCTTATGCTGCCGTACATTATCACGATCGTGGTGTTGGTGAGTGTTTCGAGACGGGCGGAATTCCCCAGTGCCTTTGCTGTACCTTACTATCGAGGAGGTGAGAAATGAGCGCTTTAGATTTGGTTATTCGTAATGCAAAATTGGATACAACCGGTGAAGCTGTTGAGGTTGGTATCAAGGATGGAATCATTGCTGCTGTTTCTCCCACTGGCCTCCCCCCCGCTGCACAAGAAATTGATGCGGCAGGATGTATGGTATCGCCTGCATTCGTTGAGCCACACTTCCATCTGGAAAATGCTTTGCTATGGGAAGGGGTGCGCAACAACAGTGGCACATTAAAAGAAGCCATTGAAGTCTATGGCAAGATCAAACATGAGATGCCTATTGACGACATCGTGAGCCGCGCTTCCGTTGCTCTCGAAACTTCAATAATGCACGGTGTACAGTGGTTCCGCAGCCACATCGATATCGATAAGAAGGCACAGTTGCATTTGCTCGAGGGTAATTTGGCCGTGCGCGAGAAATTTAAAGACCTGATCGATATTGAATTGATCGCTTTTCCTCAAATGGGTATGGCAACTGAATCAGAAATAATTGACCTGATGTGGCAGGCGATGGAAAAAGGAGCCGATGTTGTCGGCGGCATGCCCCACGCTGAAGAGAATATGGATGATGCTGCCCGTCAGATCGAGATCGCTTTTGAGATCGCAAAGAAACATGATGCTGATATCGATATGCATGTGGATGAAACCGACGACCCCTATTGGCATAGCCTCGAACTTCTGGCTGATCAGACGATTGAAAACGGTTGGGAAGGACGCGTCACTGCCGGACATTGCTGCGCCATGTCTGCCTGGGACGATGCCCTGGCTGAACGCGTGATTGAGAAAGTGGTTAAAGCCAGGATCAACGTCATCACCATGGCTCCTGTGAACTTAATGTTGGAAGGACGTAGTGACAAGCATCCAAAACGGCGAGGGATTGCGCGCGTGAAAGAGTTGATGGAGGCGGGGGCCAATGTAACTTGCGGTCAGGATGATCTGCAAAATATGTTTTATTCATACGGCAATATGGACCCGTTGGAGGTCGCCATGATTTCAGCACACGCGGCCCATATGAGTTCCCCTGAAGAGATCCAGGCAGCTTTCGATATGCCCCGCTACAATGCCGCCAAGAACTTCCGCCTGGAAAATTACGGTGTTCATGTGGGGGCAGAAGCCAATCTGGTGGTGCTGGATGCGATTTCGGCGGTGGATGCACTGCGCCGCCGCGGCGACCGGCGTTACGTCCTTCGCAAAGGACGTGTGCTGACTGAAACACGCACGCGTGTCGATTTGCATTTTACGACTGACGAACAACAAACAAATGGGATGAAATGATGCATGAACTTCGTTTGGAAACTCCACGGTCTTTAGCGGAAGCTTCCCGGATTCTAAAGGAAACTGGGGGCAAGGTGATTGCGGGTGGCACAGATGTGATTCCGCAAATGAGGGACGGTCGTTTTGAAGCCAACACCCTGATCGATCTCAGCCGCTTGCCTGATTTGGATACGATCAAAGAAGAGGGAGATTTCATCGTTATTGGCGCGTTGGCCAACTACACTTCTATACGGCAATCACAACTATTGCAAGAAACAGTTCCTATGCTGTTGGAAGTGGCCGGACTGGTTGGGGGTCTCCAAACCCAAAATAGGGGCACGATTGGTGGCAACGTGGTCAATGCTTCCCCGGCAGGTGACACTCTGCCTCCCTTATTAGCTTTAAATGCAGAGGTCGTATTGAATAACAGTGATGGTGAACGAACTATCCCTCTGTCCGATTTTTTGCAGGGACCGGGCCAAACGGCAATAGCGCCCCATGAATTGCTGAGCGAAATCCGTTTCCAAAAGCCACCTGCTGGAACAAAATCAACCTTCTTGCGGCTCGGTAACCGGCGTGGCATGGTGATCTCAATTGTGAGTGCCGCCACCATGCTGCTGCTTGATGGGGGGAACAAGATCGAAGAGGTCCGCATTGCTTTGGGTGCGGTTGCCCCAATCCCTATTCGTTGTCCAGAGGCTGAAGCACTTTTGCAGGGGCAGGTGCTTACCGAAGCCTTGATCGAGCAGGCAGCAGAAATGACGGTAAAGGCTGGTTCCCCCATCGACGACGTGCGCGGCACAGCCACTTATCGCCAACATGGGATTAAGGTTTTGGTACGCCGTGGTTTACTGAAATTGGGCGGCCTTAGATAATCGGGAAACAAGAGATGAATACTATGAAGATTAATCTGATTGTAAATGGACAGAGCCGCAGCGTAGAAGCCCCTCCCGGTAAAACCCTGCTTTATTTGCTGCGTGACGACCTGGATCTACTGGGAACAAAGGATGGCTGCCGTGAAGGAGAATGCGGGGCCTGCACGGTCTTGTTGGATGGCGAGCCGGTCAATGCCTGTCTTGTACTGGCCGGGCAAGTAGATGGCAGGGAGGTGGTAACCATCGAAGGGTTATCCCAGAACGGCCATCTCCATCCGCTTCAACGCCATTTTGTTGAAGCTGGCGCTGTACAGTGCGGCTTTTGCACTCCTGGCCTAATTATGTCGTCGGCTGCATTGTTAGAGCAAAACCCTCAGCCAACCGAAGAGCAAATTCGCCATGCCTTAGTCGGTAACCTTTGCCGCTGTACCGGTTACACAAAAGTCTTTGAGGCTGTGCAACATGCTGCAGAGGAGGTAGATCGTGACTGAACTAAAAACGGTTGGACAGTCTGTTATCCGTAAAGACGTGTGGGACAAGGTTACCGGTGAAGCTACTTATGCAGATGATGCTTCATTGCCTACAATGCTGCATATGAAGATGGTTTTTGCAGAGACCCCCCATGCGCGTATCCGCAAATTAGAAACCGCTGCTGCTGAAAATCATCCGGGCGTCGTTGCCATTTTTACAGCGAAAGACCTCCCATCGAATGTCATGGGCATGGTTACCCAGGACCAACAGGTATTTTGTGATGAGAAGGTTCGCTTCGAGGGGGATCAGGTCTGCGCCATAGTTGCCGAAACTGCTGCCCAGGCAAATGCCGCTGCTAAACTTGTCCAAATTGAATATGATGATTTGCCTGTGCTTGATTCTCCTTTTCAAGCCATGGAGTCAGGAGCAGCCCTTATCCATGAGGACAAACCTGGCAACCTCTGTCATCAGGTTCGCTTGCGTGTCGGCGACGCTGACGCCGCTTTAGCCGAAGCCGACGTTGTCATCGAGCGCGAATATTTCACGCCCTGGCAAGAGCATGCTTACTTAGAACCGGAAGCCGGATTGGCTTACATTGATGACGAGGGACGCGTAACTGTGCGTGCCTCCGGTCAAAATACACACGATGATCTACGCCAGATCTGTGCAGCTCTCGACCTACCAGAAGATCAAGTCCGGGTAGTTTACGGTGCTATTGGCGGGGCCTTTGGCGGGCGGGAAGACGTATCCGTTCAAATTGCTTTGGCCCTGGCGGCCTGGAAACTACAAAGGCCGGTCAAAATCAGGTGGAGCCGTGAAGAGTCCATCAAAGGTCATGGCAAACGACATCCGATCACTATTCGACACAAGTGGGGGGCACGGAGTGATGGCACATTGCTCGCTGCCAAAACCGAGGTCATTACTGACGCAGGGGCCTATAATTCGACCAGCAGCGAAGTACTGACCAATTTCTACTATGCCGCCATTGGCGCTTATCAGATTCCCAATGTGAGCATGGATGGTTTCTCGGCTTTTACGAACAATGTCCCTGGATGTGCTTTCCGTGGTTTTGGTTCACCACAAGCTACCTTTGCCGCAGAATTGCAAATCGAACATATTGCGGAAGCGCTAAACCTGGACCCAGTTACTATTCGACTTAAGAATTGTGTCCGTGATGGCGCCACAATTGCCACACAATCAGAGATCCCACCAGGTGTCAGTCTGCCTGCCCTGATCGAAGCCTGTGCCAATGAATTGGGGGCCGAACAGAAAGGCAATGGCTGGGAAATGCCCATCGTCGAAAGTGAAAAGCCCCATAAGCGCAGGGGCATTGGCATGGCTGCAGGGATGAAAAACTCAGGCTTTGGTTGGGGCTTCCCAGAAGGAAGTGAAGCGCGTGTGGTGCTTCACGGCCAGGCCGATATTGAGCGCGTTGAACTGTTTACCGCTGCTGCTGATTGTGGCCAGGGTGCGCACAATGTGTTGGCCCAGGTTGCAGCTGAAGCCTTAAACGTTCCCTTGGAAGTCGTAGAGACGGTCACCAGTGATACGGCAACTATTGGCGATGCAGGCCCGGCTTCCGCTTCCCGTTTGACCATCTTTGCTGGCCAGGCTGTCAAACAGGCCGCCGACCAGGCTTTGGAAAAATGGCATAACGAAGACAGGCCTGCTGTTGGTGGTGGCCGCTGGGATGCTCCACTAACCACACCACCTGACCCGGAGACCGGCGCTTGTTTTAATTCGATCACCTATGCTTATGGTGTGCAGGCTGTTGAGATTGAAGTAGATATGGAAACAGGAGAAATTGAGATACTCAATATCGTTGCGGCCCATGATCCTGGGCGGGCGGTGAACCCACAGCAAGTTATCGGGCAGCTACAGGGTGGCATAATTCAAGCTCAGGGCTGGGCACTGACTGAAAACTTCCTGTCACAGGGTGGCTATGTCCAAACGGATCGACTTAGTACCTATCTTATTCCGACAAGTTTAGATGCAGTGTCCGAAATTAAATTTGTGCTGCTTGAACAGCCAGACACGATTGGGCCTTACGGAGTGCGCGGTGTTGGCGAGATCGGCATTTTGCTGCTGGCGCCAGCGCTGGTCAGTGCATTGCATGATGCAACCGGTGTTTGGTTTGACCGCATCCCGCTAACACCGGAGCGTGTCATTAGCGGGCTACAAACAGCTTAATAAATAGGTGCTATGTCTCTGACTTTCCTTCCTGAAATAAGGAGCGTAACCTGGTTTTCATTAGGAGCACTAAATAAAAAGATAATTATCAGGTTGTTGCTAATAGCCATTATGATGGCATTGCTATTTTCAGCATGCCAATCATCCCCATCAATTGCAGGCCGGTGGCAGGCAGAACCGCCCAGTTCCCTTTTGTTTGAGTTTTCTGATGATGGTGTTGTCTATTTATTAGATGGCTTAAGAAGTTATCAGGTTTTCCGCTTTAAGTTCACTAGTGAGAATACGATTGAACTCTATGATGGCATGGGCAGGATTCGCGTCTTCACCGTTAGTATTTATGATGACAAGATGACTTTTTTTGATATCGAATCTGGGATTCCGATGGAATTATATCAGCGCGTTTCTGACGACCCGCACTGACAACCTCTGGTGCAGAATTGGTGCAGATGGAATAGAAGTTGTGGAAACAGTATTATTTATGGACGCTTGATACACCCGTATATGGAGAATGTTGATTGTATAGACACTATATCCAGTTGTTGCAGGAACAATTCAAGGAATTTGAATCCTTACCCCCTGATTCGAAGCCAGATTGTAGAGCCGCCCTCCCAACGAATTTGGTGCAACGCTGGTGCAACCACAGAAAAAATAATTGATCTATTTGCTGGAAAGTTGCTTCATAACCCCAAAAATAAGGGTTACGTAAAACTGTGTGAACCAAAAGATACGGTATACGCACTATAGAAACAAGTCCACCCAACTCTTAATCAGTAGGTTATAGGTTCGATTCCTATGCGGGTCATTTTAGTTTTACTTTACTGAGAGTATAGGCAGGGACGTTTTTAGAATTTCTCAAATTTTAGTAATCGCTCTACTGCAATAGCAACCATTATTCTGCATAAACATGCCGGATTTTTCAGAGAATCAAACCAAAATAATCGTTGCAATTATTGGATTTATCGGCTTCGTTGTAGTTGCCATAATCGGCGGAATTTTCTCCCGCCAAGCTACAACTGATCCAATATTGCTTGCAGCGCAACTTACTTCTGAAGCAGAATCTCAACTTGCTTTGTCTGAAACATTAGATGAAACTGCTGAGCTTACAATGGGAGCAGCTACTGAAAGTGCTCCCTTAGAAACAGTTACCGCTCAAGACGATCAAAGTCCAACACTAACCGCATCATTATCTCCTGAAGTACTTGGTCGGATTGCATCCACCTCCAACATTTGGGATGCTCCAGATGGCAAATGGGTTGCTTTAATTAGTAAGGATGTTCCAGTTAAAATAAATAAATGTGTCGGTATTGACAATATTATCTGGGTATACATTTTAGTTGGTGAAAGAAAAAACACTGCTGGTTGGCTTACTCTGGACAGACTTATAGTAAACATGGAACTAATGCCGTGTGAAAATAGATAATCCAATAAACTTCCAACACTATAGGTAAAAAGAACTTCACCTCATCTGTTCGCTTGGTTATAGCCAAAATACTTAATTCCAATTTATTCAAACAGTTCGTCTAATCTCTTTGCGATATTTCTTTGCAGAGAAGGAATTGCATGAGAATAAGTATCTAGGGTTATTGTGATAGATGAATGCCCTAATCTCTCTTGAACGATTTTAGGATGAACTCCTTCTTTGAACATCATTTTTGCAGCAGTATGTCTTAAGTCATGAAATCTTTTTTTGGAAATTCGCGCTTTCTTAAGAATGGTTTGAAAATGTCTGTACAGATTTCTTGGTTCGTGTGGTGTGCCTATCGAAGAGTGAAAAACCAGGTTGTCCTCTTGCCACCTTTCACCAGCTAATAGTTTTCCCTTAACGATAATACTTATTTGAGCATTCAGCTTTTCGATTGCTACATTTCCTAAAGCGATTATTCTTTTTACCCTCTGTGTTTTTGGTTCTGTGAAGATAAGACCTTGCTCGGAAATTCGTTGAAGCTGTCTTTGAATTTTGACTAGATTGTTATTGAAGTCAATATCGTCAAAGTTCAATCCAAGTAATTCTCCTTGTCCAAGTCCAGTAGTGACTGCAAGATAGTGCAGAGCTTCATACCTGGTATCTTTCACTGCGTCCAGTAAATCATTGATCTGCTTGACAGTTAGGGACTTTATTTCTTTATTCTTTAGAGCAGGCTGTTTAGCTCCCTTGATAGGATTGCGCCCAAGTAACCCCCAATCCAGAGCCTGATTCAATGCCCTTCGAACAACAGAATGAATTAGTCGAACAGCCCTTACACTTTTCCCTTCTTCAAGTTTTGAAGAATACGATGCTTGAACATGATCAGTTCATAAATCCTTGACTTTGATTATTCCAATACTGAGTATGATGTACTGTTTACAAACCTGGGAATACTGCACCCAGGTCTTTGGGTATAGAGTGGGCTTGACAATCTCCAGTCATTCTTTCAACCCCCACTTTAAGATTTGCTCCTTTAAATGACAAACCATTATCAATTTTTGCAATTGTTTCTTTTACCCACTCACCACATTCCTTTTTGAATATTGATTAGGTCAATTGTGAGTAGCTAAGAGTTGGAATCAACCTAATTGGATTCTTTATATAATGCTAATTGCTGGCCGCGGCCCACTGCACGCGCACGTGGTCGAGGCGCTCGAAGATGGCCCTGGCGACCTGCTGCATCATCTTTGCACCCAGCGCTGAATCCTCTTCCACGAGTGCCAGGAGCTTCTTGGCCTCGATGCGCATACCGGTGCTGGGTTTGGTGGCCACGGCAGTAGCCGTATAGATGCGCGCTCCAAGCATGGAGGAATGACCGAAAGGCTCACCGGGGTTGATCTCCCCGATGTAGAAGTCTTTGCGCAGGGTGTTGTCGATCTCATCCATGACGGAGTAATGCAGATCAATGTAACCCTCTTCGAGGAAGAAAAGCCACTTGGCATCGTCGCCAATGCCGAAGATGGCTTCACCAGTCTCCCATTCCACCTGCTCGGCAACGGTGGCGACCTTGTCGAATTCCTTATCGGTCAGGAAGCCAAAAAATGGGTAACGACGAAGTTTTTCAGGTGAGATCATAGACCTTCTCCTCCGTGGTATTGGTTTCAATTTGCTTTAGTACGACCTCGGCAGCCTTGGGGATACTGGCCAGCACTTTGGGCGAGAGTTCTTCGGAGAAGTCGAAATTCTGCTCGACTTCAACGGCTACAACCCAGACATTCTCCGGCAGATCAAGCTCCATCTTGCGGCCGGTTTCCAGTGCCGTTTGCAATGAGGTGTCGTGAGCGGCGGTGGTGTGGCCTGCCGAGAGGTTGGGGAGCGCTGATAGCGGCATGCTCAGGATGGTGCCAATGGGATATTTGCCCGTGGTGATCGAGTCGACCACCAGCACATCGTGGTAGCCTTGCATGTTTTCCATCAAGGCCAGCCCCCCTAAAGACAGGTATTGAACATCCACGTCACGCTGGAACTCGACATCCCGCCAAAAAGTGCCTGCCAGTTTGGACTCGACAGCTTCAACCACGCGCCACCCAATCCCATCGTCCCCCAAAATGGGATTGCCCAGGCCAATTAGAAGGGCAGCGGTTTTCATAGGTTCACCTATTCAATTGGAGGGGCGAGTTGGGCTGAACATACCCAACCCACCCCATGTGCGGATGATTTGCTAACAGTATTGTTTCAGGACTTCAACAGGGTTCCCTTCAGCGTCTTTGATAGTGACTTCCAGAGGCATTTGCCCCGGAAGGGAATGCGTGGCGCAACCGAAGCAGGGGTCGTAGGCGCGGAAGGCCATCTCGACCATATTCAACAAACCTTCCGTGACAACGGTGCCGTTGGTGATGAGGCTTTCAGCAGCTTTCTTGATGGACATACTGATGGGGGCGTAGTTGTTGGTGGTGCCCACGATCAGGTTGACATCAGTGAGTACGCCACACTCATCGGTCTTGTAGTGATGCGTCAGCGTACCGCGGGGGGCTTCCACAATGCCAATGCCTTCTGAGGGGGCTTCCGTCGGTACGGCATGGAAATCATCAAAAGTGATCTCCGGGTCTGTGGCCAGTTCCACCCAACGCTCGGCAGCGTAGAGCAATTCGATCAGGCGAGCCCAGTGGGTTGCCAGACGCTGGTGTACGGGCTTGCCGCCCAGTGTCTCGAAGAACTTCTCATAGTGTTCCTGGGCGCGCGGCGTGGCCATGCCATCGGCGGCATTAAGGCGTGAGAGCGGGGTCGCACAGTACACGCCCGATTCCTCGCCATCGGTGAAGCCCTGCCAGCCAACCGGCTTAAGATAGGGGAACTTGAGATAGGTCCAGGGCTCGACACGTTCGGTGATCCAGTCTTGATACTCGTCCGGTGCATATTTGCCCAGGCGTTTGCCATTGGGATCAACCACACTGACCTTGCCGTCGTAGAAATTGACCTTATTGTCTTCGTCGACCAGACCGATGTAGTGGGTGCGGTGGGTGTAGATATCCCCGAGGATGAGGTCCAGATATTCTTTGTTGCCCAAGACAAGGTCATTAAAAAGCTGCAGGCTGAATTCGGCGAACTCAATGGCCCACAAGCCCATGTCCTCGATCTCTTTGCGTTCTTCTTCGTTGATGCCGCGGGTTTGCCCTCCAGGGATGGAGGTGCAAGGGTGCACCTTGCGCCCACCGAGAGTCTCAATGACCTTGTGGCCGTATTTGCGGGCCTGGATGACCTTACCCCCGATCTCCAGGCCGACTTTGTGGATGACGCCAAGGATGTTGCGTTCGGCTACGGGCGCATCGGGGCCCATGACAAAATCGGGGCCAGCCAGGGCGTAGAAGTGGGTGGTGTGGTCGGTGACGTAAAAGGCACTGTAGAGTAACTCACGCAGCATCTTGGCCGTGCGCGGCGGGTCAACGCCGTAGACTGCGTCGGCAGCTTTGGCAGCGGCCATGTGATGGGCTTCCGGGCACACGCCGCAGATGCGGTTGGTGAGGATGGGCATATCCTCCACGGGGCGGCCCACGCAGAAGCGCTCAAAGCCGCGCAGTTCGGGAATCTGGAAATAGGTATTAGCGACATTGCCCTCATCGTTCAGGAAAATTTCGATCTTGCCATGACCTTCCAGGCGGGTGATTGGATCAATTGTGATACGTTCCATAGTTAGCTCCCTTTCCCATTCCAGGAGGCCTGGCCAGTGTGCAAGAGTGAGTGCGCCAGGTTGAAGCGATAGAAGGAACCCGCCGGATCAACGAGGCCATCAAGGATGGCGTCGATCTCATCCGGGTCGCGGCTATCGATCACCGAGGCTACGGAGGCCATCATGCGCGCCCCGTAATCAATGACGCCATTGGCGGGGCCATAACACCCTGCGCAGGGTGCGCCTGCCGCGGGGCACAGGGCCGTACAGCCACTGGCCGTGGCCGGGCCGTTGCACAAGATGCCCTGCTCCAGCAGGCAGATCTCGGGATCGATGCGTTCAACATCCTGAATGCGCACGAACTGCTTGATCTTCTTGACATCGCGTTTGCGACTGCACTCATCACATACCGTCGAAGTACCAACCCCGAGGACGGTACCCTTGGGGGGCAGTTCGGCCTCGCCTTTAAGTACGGCGATAACGGCATCGATGACGGCCTCGATCTGGTGGGATTCCGGCGGGCAGCCGGGGATGTAATAATCCACGTCGACCACCTGATCGAGGGTGCGCAGCACGGGGTACATAGTGGGGATGGTGATGGTGCCCTCTGGCACGTCGTATTCGTATTGGGGAAGAATACCTTCGGGGTTTTCTGTGCTGGCCGTGTGATAAGCGGTTTCGAAGAGGGCTTCCATGGGGCTGAGGTTAGCCAGCCCAGGGATGCAACCTTCGTTGGCACAGGAGCCGAAAGCCACCAACAGTTGGGACTTCTTGCGCAGTAGCTTGGCGATGTGCTCATTTTCTTCGTTGCGGATACCGCCGTTGAAGAGCGTGAGCAGGATCTCGCCATCTTGCATAGCCTCAACGTCTTTATATTTGGCGTCCATCGCCACAGGCCAAAAGGCGACCTCAAAATTGGCATCCACATCCAGAATGCGTTCATGGATGTTGAGGACGGCGATCTCGCAGCCGCCGCAGGAGGCGGCCCAGTACATTGCAAATTTGGGTTTGCCGTTTTCGCTCATGCGGGCACCTCCTCAATTTCGGGTTGGTGAACAGGAATGCCATTGATACCGGCACGTTGTGGCCAGTTGAGTGGGCCCAGGGCCTTGATCTCTTCGACAAAGACGCCGATCTCTTTAGCGAGGAAGGTGCCTTCGGCGGCGCTGGCCCACACCAGTTTGACGCGCTCAGGTTCAATGCCCATAGCGGCGATAGTGCGTTTTAGCAATTTGACCCGGCGTAGGGCCTTGTAGTTCTGCTCAAGGTAATGGCATTCGCCGGGGTGGCAGCCGGTAAGCAAAACGCCGTCTGCGCCGCCAGCAAGGGCCTTGAGTACAAAAGTAGGGTCCAGACGACCGGAGCACATCAGCCGCATGAGGCGCACGTTGTGGGGATACTTAATGCGCGCCGTGCCTGCCATGTCGGCAGCCCGGTAGCTGCACCAGTTACAGGTAAACCCGATGATGACGGGATCGAATTCATTGGTCATGGAAATACCTCCTAGGCAGGCTCAGCGACAGGTTGCGGTTCGACATTGAGCATCAGCAAACCTTCGATCTGGGCCAATACTTGCTCGTTGCTGAAGCCGGTTCCGGTGATGGCCCCTGCCGGACAGGCGGCCACACATGTGCCGCAGCCCTGACAGAGTGCGATGTTGATCTCTGAAAGCTCGGTTTCTGCGTCGTATGAGATGGCATTAAAGGGACAGAGGTCGTTGCAGATACGACAGCCGGAACATTGTTCGGCGATGACGGTCGCGCGTACCGGCTCCAGGGCCAGTTCGCCCATTTCTATGTAAGAAAGGATACGGGCAGCGGCGGCAGAGCCTTGCGAAACCGTGGCGGGTATGTCTTTAGGGCCGGTAGAGCAGCCTGCAATGAAGACACCCTCGGTCATGGTAGCGACGGGGTCGAGCTTGGGGTGTTTCTCGGTGAACCAGCCATTGGCGCTACAGGCAATGCCGAATTTCTTGGCCGTCTCGTAAGCATCCGTGCGGGGTTCCAGCGCGGCTGATAGGATAACCATGTCAACCGGAATGCGGCGTTGCTGACCGGCCAGGGTGTCTTCCACCTGGACAATGAGCTTGCCTTCTTCGCCCGGCAGACGGGCAGCATCAGTCACTTCAGCGACACGCCCTCGCACGAAGCGGGTGCCTTCATCCAATACCCGCTGGTAAAACTCGTCGTACTCTTTGGCAGGGGTGCGGATGTCAATGTAGAAATTGAAGACCTCGGCCCCGGTACGCTCATGCACAAGGTGGGCGAACTTGAGACTCTGCATACAGCAGATGGAAGAGCAGTAGTTGTTGAAGTTGCGGTCACGACTGCCCACACAATGTACGATTCCGACGGATTTTGGTGCAGTCACCCCATCGCGCAGGACGATGTCGCCGTCGGTTGGTCCGGCGGCGTTGGTCATGCGCTCAAATTCGAGGCTCGTGAAAACGTTAGCCAGGCGACCGTAACCATACTGTGGGATACGGCGGGCATCAAATAAATCGTAGCCTGTCGCCAGGACGATATTGCCCACGTTGACAGTGATGACCTCGTCCTCGTCCTCAAAGTTGATGGCTTCGGTGGGGCAGAACTTCTCGCAGGCTTTGCAGCTGCCCTTTTCAAAGTAAGTGCAGTTATCGTGGTCAATGACCGGATATTTGGGCACAGCCTGTTCGAAGGGGGTATAGATGGCCTTGCGATAACCCAGGCCAACCTCGAATTTGTCGTCGATGACTTTCTTGGGACATTTCTGCCAGCAGATACCACAACCGGTGCAGTCTTCGTTAATGACATAGCTGGCCTTCTTGCGGATGGTGACGGCAAAGTTGCCAACGTAGCCTTCCACCTTCTCGACTTCGCTCCAGGTGAGCAGTTCGATATTGGGATGTACGCCCACCTCGCTCATGCGGGGGGTGAGGATACAGGCCGAACAGTCGAGGGTGGGGAAGGTCTTGTCGAACTGAGCCATGTGCCCACCGATGGAGGGTTCGCGTTCCACCAGATAGACCGGATGGCCTGCGTTGGCAATCTCCAGCGCGGACTGGATGCCGGCGATGCCACCGCCAACGATCAGAGTGGCTTCCTCGATGGGTACGCGGAATGGTTCGAGAGACTCGTGTTCCTTAACCCGTTCGACAGCCCCAGAGATCATGGCCTTGGCTTTTTCGGTGGCGATGGCTTTGTTGGTGTGCACCCAGGAGACCTGCTCGCGGATGGAAGCCATCTCACACAGGTAGGGGTTGAGGCCGCCACGCTCAGTGGCATTGCGGAAGGTCTTCTCGTGCAGGTGGGGCGAACAGGCTGCCACAACCACACGGTCGAGGCCTTCGCGCTCGATGTCCTTCTGGATCAATTCCTGACCCAGGTCGGAGCACATGAATTTGTAGTCCTTGCCAACCACAACGCCGCGGTCGCCAAGGGCATCCTTGGCCCATTCGGAAACGTGCTCAACGTCGACAACGCCAGCGATGTTGGTGCCGCAATGGCAAACGTAGACGCCAATGCGGTGTCCGTTGGTTTGGGCTTCTTCACCGGTCATTTCGAGCCTCCGTTAAAACGAGTTGACACTTGCGGCATGGGTAGCCCCTCTTCTTTTTTCTTCTTACGGCGCGGCTTGCCCTTTTCTGGAACTTCGTCGGGCACAGGAGCACCGATCTTTGCCAGGGCCTGCTTGGCACTGACGAATTCCCTGCCAATGCCTAACTCCTCCGGCTCGATGCCAAAGGCTAGCCCCATCAATTGGGTGAAGTAGAGGATGGGCATGACGTAATCGGTATCGAAATGGTTGTTCATCTCGATCTGGTAAGCGTCGAGGTTGAGTTGACACATGGGACAAAGTGTGACCAGGATATCGGCTTCGTAGTGGGTAGCGCCATAGATCAAGCGTCGGATCAACTCATAGGCAACGTCGGAACTGATCTGGGTCATGTGGCCGGAACAGCAGTGGGTTTTCATGGGGAAGTCAATGACTTCGGCCCCCAGGGCCTCCATCAATTCTTCGAGGACAGTGGGGTACTCGGGGCTGTTCCAGCGCTGGTTGACGTCCGGCCGGACGATCATGCAGCCGTAATAGGCAGCTACTTTCAGCCCCTCGAGCGGGTTGGTGACAAGATTTTTGATCCTATCCATGCCGACGTCGTTGTAGATGATGTCCAGCAAATGGCGCACCTGAATGCTGCCTGCATCGTAGTGCAGATCGCCTTCGGCCAGGGCGGTGTTGACCTTGTTATTCAATTCCTCGTCAGTGCGCATGTAGTTCTCAGTCTTTTCAAGATTGAGATAACATGCACTGCAGGCAGCCATGACAGTGTCGCTGCCGTTTGATTGTTGCTGGGCCAATGCCAGGTTGCGCCCTACTAAGGCATGGGCTGGGGCGCGATAAACGGACATATATTCGGTTGCCCCACAGCAGTTCCAATCCTCAACTTCCTGGAGTTCCATGGTGAGCTTTTCTTGTATGGCAGCCAATGAATCCAGGTAGGGACGGGCGCTGCGATGCAGTGAACAGCCGGGATAAAACATGTATTTCATTGCTCGGCCTCCAATTCTTTGGCCTTCCAGAGGATGAGGCGCAACTGGCCGACATCTTCAATAACCTGCGGGGTGAGATCGATGCGCCCTTTGGCCAGCATGCCAACGCCCAAGGAGGCGGCGCGGGTCATGCCCATGGGCCGGTGGCGGATGTTGTGACGGGTGGCCAGCCCCAATTCGAAGCTGCGCCCATATTCTTCCACGTAGCCGATGAAGGTCTCGGACCACACCTTGGCGGCATCGACCTGGGCCATACCCTCTTCGATAGCTTTGCTCTTGAGGGTGTACATGATGTCGGTGATGTGGACTTCCTGCGGGCAGCGCACCGTGCAAAGGTAACAAGAGACGCAATACCAGGGTGTATTGCTGCTTAGGGCTTCATCTTTTAGCCCGGCGCGCACCATGGCAAAGACCTGGCGCGGCGAGTGATCCATATCCGGTCCGGAAGGGCAGGAGCCTCCACACGTGCCACATTGAATGCACATGATCAGGCGAGAATCGCCCGGGGTATTATTTTCGATCCATCTTAAAAAGCTGGGCTCGGCCGTAGCCGCTTCACCTTCCCTGACAGGGGCCGCTGGTTCTGCGGTGGTGTTCAAATGGCACCTCCTGAAAAAATCTGATGAAATGTTATCGAATTAGGGAAAATAAACATCCCTGCGAGATCTTTATTAGGAGATCACCACAGGGATGTGGGCGGCGAAGCAGGGGGGCTTTCCCCCGAATAAGATTAGGTTGTATAGACTTCTTCTAATGATAATTCTAGGGGGATTCGATTTGTGAAAAAAGGTGCAAATGTCCCTTTTAGCACGGGCGTTTGTCCCACCCCGATTCTTCGCAAAAATACCCTATTTTTCTGGTGCTAGATTCAATGACAGCTATCCCAACGAATTGGGGACAAGTGTCACTTGTCTAGACGGGCTGTCCCACAGACTATATATATGGAATGTCGGTGAACTTGCCCACTCGCAGGAGCGGGTTAAATTCGCCTACATTTTCTAATTGCCCAGCATCATACTTCCATCGCGTCCATACTCTTATCAAATCGAAATACTCATAAGTAAGCACGTGTGTATTTCCCACAAATCCGGGGAGAAAAGGTGTCTATATGAAAAAACTCACGCTTCAGCTACCGAAAATGTATGCGGATCATCACGTCGTGGAAGTGCGACGCCTGTTGGAGGAAATGCCCGGCGTCAAGGCTATCTACGCCAGCAGTGCATTTCACCAGGCCCAAATCGAGTACGACGGGCGGCAGGTCAAGGAAGAAGACCTGACCGCCAAACTCGAAGAGGCGGGCTACATGGGAGAAATGCCAATGGATGTCGAGCGCGAGGCGCACCAGGAAGATACGCCCTTCTTCCGCAAGACGGCAGTGATTGAACAGGTCGGCTCATCGGTGAGCTTCGCGCAGGAAGTCAACGGTCAGGGCAGGCCGCTGTGGCCTTGCCCAGGAGTCGGCACGCTGACTGAAATTGAAAAGGAAATGGAGGAGGTGGGCTAACCATGGCAAAGAAAAGACGAACCCCCGAAGAATATAGCAGTGACCCCGCAGCACAGGAAATGCTGATCCATGCCGAAGAGATCGGTATTGGCACAGCTTTTACCCGCGCGGACGACATGGCGCCCTGCAACGTTGGCGGGGCAGGCATGTGCTGCAAATTATGCGGCATGGGCCCCTGCCGCCTCACAAAAGACGGGCAAACCGGTGTGTGTGGAGCTACCATCGATACGATCCAGGCACGCAACCTGGTGAGGGCGATTGCGGCGGGTGGCGCTGCTCACTCCGATCATGGGCGTGACATGGCCTTCACTTTAAAAGCCGTTGCTAACGGTGAAGCGGAAGGTTACATGATCCGTGACATCGCCAAACTGCGCATGGTGGCCCAAAAGAACGGCATTGAAATCAAGGATCGGGCACCGGAAGAGATCGCTGATGAACTGGCTGACCTGTACATTGCACAGTTCGGCCAGCAGCGGGGCGAAGTTGTACTCATGAAAAACGCCCCCGAAAAACGGCAGAAGATATGGCGGGAACAAAACGTTCTGCCGCGCGGTATCGACCGTGAAGTGGTCGAGGCCTTGCATCGTACCCACATCGGCGATGACCAGGACCCGGAACACCTCCTCAACCATGCTGTACGTACTGCGTTAGCGGATGGTTGGGGCGGCAGCATGATCGCCACGGACATCTCCGACATCCTGTTTGGCACACCTGCGCCTATCCTGGGGCAGGCCAACCTGGGCGTGCTGAAAGATGACATGGTCAATGTGGTGGTGCACGGCCACGAACCTACCCTCAGCGAGATGATTGTGGCCGCTTCTCAAGACCCGGAGATCATCGAGTATGCCAAAGCCGCCGGTGCTAAAGGGGTCAACCTCTCCGGCATTTGCTGCACGGCCAACGAGATCCTCATGCGCCAGGGCATCCCGGCAGCAGGCAACTTCCTGCACCAGGAACTGTCCATCCTGACCGGGGCCGTGGAAGCTATGGTGGTGGACGTGCAGTGCATCATGCAGGCACTGGTTGGACTGGCAGAGAATTTCCATACGATGGTGATCACGACCTCTCCCAAGGTCAAGCTCAAGGGAGCCACGCACATCGAATTCGATGAGCACAAAGCCCTGACCATCGCCAAAGAAATTCTTAAGACATCCATCGACAACTACAAGAACCGCGGCAAGACCAAGATCCCGCAACACACCGAAAAACTGATCCCCGGTTTCTCACATGAATACATCAATTACATGCTGGGAGGCAGCTACCGGGCTTCTTTCCGCCCGTTGAATGATGCCATCATGTCGGGCCGCATCCGCGGCGTAGCTGCCATCGTGGGCTGCAACAACCCGCGCAGCACCCAGGATTATCTGCACACCTACGTCACCAAGAAGATGCTCGAAGAAGATGTGCTGGTGGTCGAGACCGGGTGCGGTGCAATCGCTGCTGCCAAACTCGGCCTGTTACTCGGTGAAGCAGGACTGGACCAGGTGGGTCCCGGTCTGAGCGAGGTCTGTGAAACGATAGGCATCCCGCCTGTGCTGCACATGGGCTCTTGCGTCGATAACACCCGCATCCTCACCGTGCTTACCCAGATGGTGGAAGAGGGTGGCCTGGGTGATGACATCGACCAGATACCGGCTGTCGGGTTGGCCCCTGAATGGATGAGCGAAAAAGCGCTGGCCATTGGCACTTATTGTGTGGCCTCAGGCGCTTACGTGATGTTCGGTGGCGCTTCCCCAGTTAGTGGTATGCCCAACCGGATGGAAGACAGCGCCATCGTCTCGAAGTACATCAGCGAAGGCTGGGAAGATATCTACGGCGGCAAGCTGGAGTTCGTCCCTGATCCTGATGAGATGATCGAGAAGACGCTGAAGCACATCGATGCCAAACGCGCTGCCCTGGGCTTGCCTGCCCACGATCCATCACGCTTCGGCCGTGGTGGTGACGAGCGCATGCGTGAACTTGAAGAATTACCGCTGGAAGAACGCCAGGCTGCCTTGTACGGCGCTCCGGCAGATTAGGAGGAAACCATGTCCCGATATATTGCTACCCGTGCAATGCGTGGCGCCAACGCACTGGTCACCGAAGCCGAGATGATGCTTGACAAGGCTATGGTGGACAAAGGCGGCGAAACGAAAATCGAATTTCCCAACACGGCCTATTACCTGCCATTGATCTATGGCATGACGGGGGAAGCCGTCGAAACCCTCGACCAGCTTCAACCCGTGGTCAAACGGGCCCGTTCCCTGTTACACCCCTTACCCTCACAAGAACATTGGACGCCCTATCTCGGCGAGACGCTGGATAGCGGCATGGCAACCCTGCTGGCGGCTGAAGCGATCGAAGCCATGCGCTTCTCCTATGGCCTGCAACCCGAACCGCTGGCCGGATTTGAACTGGCGGGCGGCACAGCTTTCACCAGCCCGGATAATGGCGCAGGCCCGAACGGCGATGGCCATTTAAACGGCCCTATCGATGATATCCAACTGCGTTCCTGGGGCATCCAGCTCGTGGACGGGCGCATGCCCGGCTTTGCAGCTATCGTGGGGGCAGCCAAGTCCAACGAGGTGGCGGTCAAATTGGTGCGCGAGCTGCAACGCCGCAACATCCTGACCTTCCTCTCCGGCAACGTCAATGGACGCAGCATCATCCACCAGTTGCACGAAGAAGGCGTTGAACTGGGCTACGACACTTACACTGTGCCCTTTGGTACCGATACACTCAGCGCCATCTATGCGCTGGGATTTGCCACACGTTCAGCCTTGACCTTTGGCGGTCTTAAAGCTGGGCAGGCGCGCGAAATCCTGATGTACAACCGCGAACGCGTTTTCGCCTTCGTGCTGGCACTGGGGGAAGTGGACGACCTCAAGTACGCCGCTGCCGCCGGAGCAATCAATTTTGGTTTCCCGGTGATCGCCGATACGGTCATCCCGGAGATCCTGCCCACAGGCGTGACACAGTACGAACACGTAGTCAGTATGCCTTTTAATGAAATCGAAGGGGCAGATGACCTGGAACGCGCCGAAAAAATGGTGCAGAAGTGTATCGAGGTGCGCGGCGTGAAGGTCAAGATCGCCGACGTGCCCGTGCCGGTACCCTACGGCTCGGCCTTTGAAGGTGAAGTGGTGCGCAAGGCGGATATGCGCGTAGAGTTTGGCGGCAAAAAATCGCGGGCCTTTGAATACCTGCGCATGCTGCCGCTGGACGAGGTCGATGATGGCAAAATCGAAGTCATCGGCCCGGGCTTTGAGGATATGGACCCGCAAGGCAGCATGGATGTCGGCATCGTGGTGGATGTAGCCGGACGCGAAATGCAGGAGGATTTTGAGCCGGTGCTTGAGCGCCAGATCCACTATTTCATCAACGGGGCTTCCGGTATCCAACACATCGGCCAGCGCGACATTGCCTGGATCCGCATCTCCAATACAGCAGCCGAGAAGGGCTTTACCCTGGAGCATTTCGGTAAGATCCTGCATGCCCGTTTCCACGATGACTTTGGAGCCATCGTCGATAAGGTGCAGGTCAAGATCTACACCGAACCCGCAGATATCGAGACCTGGCTGGCGACGGCGCGTGAAGCCTACGACTATCGTAACAAGCGTCTGGCCGACCTGACCGATGATGCCGTAGAAGAGTTCTATTCCTGTACGCTGTGCCAGTCGTTTGCACCCGACCACGTTTGTGTGGTCAGCCCGGAACGCCTGGGCCTGTGCGGGGCTTACAACTGGCTCGACTGCAAGGCTTCCTTCAGCATCAACCCCACCGGCCCCAACCAGCCCATCAAACTGGGCAAATTGGTAGACATGGATAAAGGGTACTGGGAAGGCACCAATGCCTATGCCAAACAAGGTTCACATGGGGTGGTCGAGGAAGTTGCCATGTACTCGATCATGGAAAACCCCATGACGGCCTGCGGCTGTTTCGAGTGCATTGTGATGCTGATCCCAGAGACCAACGGCGTGATGGTGGTCAATCGTGAAGACACCAGCATGACCCCGGCAGGCATGACCTTCAGCACCCTGGCTGGTATTGCCGGGGGCGGTATGCAAACACCGGGCGTGATGGGAGTAGGCAAGTTCTATCTGGTCAGCCCCAAATTCATCTCCGCGGATGGCGGCTTCAAACGTATCGTGTGGATGAGCAGTGTGCTCAAGGAAAGCATGGCCGACGAACTACAAGCCGTGGCCGAGCGCGAGGGCGATCCAGACCTGATCAAACGTATTGCCGATGAAAGCAATGCCACCTCGGTCGATGAATTGTTGGCCTGGCTGGAAGAACACAATCATCCGGCGCTGATCATGGACCCGATGATCTGATTATTAAAATAGGAGGAGTAGGGCTGAATCCTACTCCTCCATTCTTTACGGGGAAGTACTTTTATGAGCGATGAACAATCCGGCCCCAAACTAGTACGCGAGTTGATGACCGTGGGGGTGCTAACCTGCCCCCCCGAAACACCCATTGTTGACGTGACGCGCCTGCTGTTAGCGAAAGACAGCGAGGGCATGGTCGTGCTGGATGAGGAGGGCCACGCAGTGGGGGTGGTGACCCGTGACGAACTGGTCACAGCCTATGCACAGGATGACTGCGAAACACTCACAGCCGAAAACATCATGCGGGCGGACGTGCCGCAACTGCCGCCGGACATCCCCCTGAGCGCAGCGGCCCAGATCATGCAAGACCAGAACCTGCGGGTGGTCTTTCTGATGCACCACGCCGGCGGGATCGAATATCCGGCGGCGATATTGACCTACAAACATTTATTGCGTCACATGGCCATGCAGGACGAAGAAGACCTGAGCGACCTGGGCATTGACGCTGAACGGCAAAGTCCCGCAGAGGCATTCGCAGAACGCCGGGATGAAGCGCGTCGTAAGAACATACCATCGGAACAAAGCTGATTTTATAGGAGCACATGATGCCAATTGAGATACCAAAAGATAGCTGGGCAGGCGAAGTTCGCACGGTCAGCTTCGGCGCGACCGCTGAAAACGGCGGGACGCGCAGCAAGACCATCACGGTAGGGGGTGAGAAAACGCTGCCGTTCCTGCAATTCGAAGTGCCCATGCCACATCCACCGGTGATCGCCCTGGAGATCAAGGACCGCCGACCGGATGACTGGTCGTCGCTATTACTGGAAACCTGGGGAGACGTGGTGGACGACCCCGGCGAGTGGGCCAAAGCAGCCGAAGAAGCGGGCGCTGACTTGTTGCAACTGACACTCAGCCTGACGGACAACGAAGGGAAACCCGCCAAGCCGGACGATGCCGTAGCCGCGGTCAAGAAAGTGCTGGAAGCCAGCGCCCTGCCTTTGATCGTAATGGGGCCCGGACAGGCAGAAGTAGACAACGAATTGATCGTGCCGATTGCCGATGCCACCAAAGGCGAGAATCTGGCATTGGGTATCTGCGAGGATAAGAATTACCGCACCATCGTGGCGGCAGCCCTGGCCAATGACCACCTGGTGACTTCGCGGGCCCCTATGGACGTCAACCTCTCCAAGCAGCTCAACATCCTTATTACAGATATGGGACTGCCTGCCGACCGCATCATCATGGACCCCACCACTGGGGCTTTGGGCTATGGCATTGAATATGGTTACTCGGTGATGGAGCGCCTGCGCCTGGCCGCCCTCCAAGGCGACGCCATGACGCAACTGCCCATGATGGTCACGGTGGGTACCGAGACCTGGAAGACCAAAGAAGCCAAGGTGGGCGAGGACGTGCCCGAAGCCTGGGGCGATTGGCTGGAACGCAGTATCAACTGGGAAACACTGACGGCAGTTTCATTGATCGAATCGGGCGCGGACATTGTTGTGCTGCGCCATCCCGAAAGTGTGCGGCGCGTGCGCCTGGCCATTGAAGACCTGATGGCCGTACCCGAACCGGCCTAGGAAACGGAGACAGACATGGCACTCACTGGAATCGAGATCTATAAACTCTTACCGCAAACCAACTGCAAGGATTGCGATTATCCAACCTGTCTGGCCTTCGCCATGAAACTGGCTGCCAAACAGGCCGAACTATCTGCCTGCCCGCACGTTTCGGAAGAATCCAAGGCCCAACTGGCCGCATCCTCCGAACCGCCGGTACGACTGGTGACACTCAGCGCCAACGGACACGAAGCCAAGGCAGGCAATGAGGTGGTGCTCTTCCGCCACGAAAAGACCTTTTACAACAAACCGGGTCTGTTCGTGCGTGTCAAGGATGACATGAGCGCCGACGAGATCAAGACCAAGGTCAGCCCCGCCGATGCTTACAACGTAGTGTACGTGGGCATCGAACTGGAAATGGATGGGCTGGCCGTTGAAGCAGTGTCGGGTGACCCCAACGCTTTTGCTGCTGCCATACGGGTGGTGCGCGAAGTCAGCCAGCGACCACTGATCCTGATCAGCAAAGACCCCGCGGTGATGACAGAGGGCCTGCGCGCCATTGATGGCGAAAAGCCCCTGATCTATGCCGCAGACCAGGATAACTGGGAAGCGATGGCAGAACTGGCCTTGCAGCACGAAACATCTCTGGCCGTCTTTGAAGAGGACCTGGACGCGCTGGCTGCCCTGACACAAAAACTCAAGGACAAGGGGGTGGATGACCTGGTGCTGGATAGCGGCGCACGAAGCTTAAACCAACTGCTGGCGACTGGCACACAAATCCGCCGCCTGGCGCTCAAGGAAAATTTCCGGCCGCTGGGCTTTCCCATCATCACTTTCCCCGGCGATGCCGACGAACCCGCTATGGAATCCGTGCTGGCGGCCCAATCCATCGCCAAGTATGCCGGTTTCATCGTGCTGGATACCTTCACACCGGAACTGATCTATCCCTTGCTCGTGTTGCGTGAGAACATCTACACCGACCCCCAGAAACCCATCCAGGTGCAGCCCGGCCTGTACGAGATCAACGATCCCAAGCCGGATGACGCCCTGCTGGTGACGACCAACTTCAGCATCACCTACTTCTCGGTAGCCAATGAAGTGGAGAGCGCTGGGCAATCTGCCTGGTTGCTGGTCACGGATGCGGAAGGCATGAGCGTGCTGACGGCCTGGGCAGCAGGCAAGTTCGACTCGGAACGCATTGCCAAGGACGTCAAACGCTTTGAGGTCGATGACAAGGTCAGCAACAAACAATTAGTCTTGCCGGGGCACGTGGCCGTGCTTTCCGGCGAAGTTGAAGAGGAACTGCCCGATTGGCAGGTACGTGTGGGGCCGCGGGAAGCGGTTGACCTGCCCGCATTTATCAAACAGGTGCTGACCGCATAAACTGACTATTACAACATAGCACCTGATGAATTAGTCAAGACCTTATGGCTACACACACGGTTATCTTCGGACCACAAGGGGACCAAGTGGATGTCCCCACCGGGACTTTGCTGGTTGAAGCCGCGCGTCAGGCCAATATCGACTTGCAACAACCCTGTGGGGGGCAGGGGCGTTGTGGCCGTTGTGTGGTCAAAGTGGAGGAGGGGGCTATCCGGCAACGCAGTAGTTTGCGTTTGTCGCAGGAAGACCTGGATAAAGGTTATGCCCCGGCTTGCCAGGCGGTGGTAGAGGGAGAAGCGCACATCACAGTGCCGCCGCAGGAGAAGATCGAACGCCGCCTGACCACCGACCGGGTGGTGGGTGATGTTCAGGTCCCGGCTGGTTATGAACCGGCCACGGCCCAGAGCATCCAGCGCATTCCGCTCAGCTTGCAGCCGCCCAGCATGGACGACCAGACCGACGATTGGAGCCGGGTGCAACGCGCCCTGCGCCAACAAGCGGATATCAAGGAAGTTGAGATCTCGCCAAGTAGCTTACGGAGTATGGGAAGCGCGCTACGTGAGAAGGACTGGCAGGCAACAACCATTGTAGACACACGCAACTGGCGACAACCCGAAGGCACGGCGCGATTGATCGATCTGATTCCGGGCCATCCCGATGATGACGCACCTATGTGGGGCCTTGCCATCGACATCGGCACCACGACCGTGTCTGTATGGCTGGTTAATCTACTTTCGGGAGAAGTCAAGGCGCAGGTAGCAGAATACAACCAGCAGATCGGCCGGGGGGAAGACGTGATCTCGCGCATCATCTATGCCAGCAAAGGGGAAGGCGGCGAAGAGATGCGCGGGCTGGTGTTGGACACAATCAATGAGTTAGTTAAGCGTGCTTGCTTACGCGCCCAGGCAGATGCTGGTGAGATTGTCAAAGCCACCATCGCAGGCAACAGCACCATGATGCATCTGCTACTCAACATTCCCGCGGCCAGCATCCGCTTATCACCATTTGTTACAGCAATCAATCATTTACCTATCCTGCTAGCAAAAGATGTCGGACTCAACATCCACCCACAGGCCAGCGTCGATTGCCTGCCAGGGGTGGCCAGCTACGTGGGGGCTGACATCACTGCCGGGGTGCTTTCATCCGGCGTGGATAGCAGTGAAGAAGTCAAGCTGTTCATTGACGTGGGTACCAATGGCGAGATCGTGTTGGGTTCGCGTGACTGGCTGGTGACCTGTGCCTGCTCTGCCGGTCCAGCCTTTGAGGGTGCGGGTGTGCAGGACGGTATGCGCGCCACCAAAGGCGCTATCGAAGAGATCTGGATCAATGCGGATACCTACGAACCTTCCTACCGGGTGATCGGCGGCGTCAAGGCGCGGGGTCTGTGCGGCAGCGGCCTGATCGCCCTGCTGGCGGAACTATTCTTGACCGGCGTGCTGGACAAGGGCGGCAGCTTCGATACCAGCCTGGAAACACCCAGGATACGCAAAGGCGAACACGGTGCCGAATACGTAGTGGTCTGGGCGGAAGAAAGTGGCCATGGCGAAGATATCGTCATCACGCATGTGGATGTGGACAATTTGCTGCGCGCCAAAGCGGCCATCTATGCTGGCTTTACTGTGCTGGCCGACAAGGTAGCCGTGCCGCTGCAATCTGCAGAACAGGTGCTGGTTGGTGGCTCTTTTGGCAAGTACATCAACGTGGAAAAAGCCGTGGAGATCGGGTTGCTGCCCGACATGCCCTGGGAGCAATTCCAGTTCCTGGGCAACACAGCCATCCAGGGCGCTTACTTAGCCCTGATCGACTTTGAGGCGCGCCAACGCATTCAGGAGATTGCAGCCCGCATGACCTACATTGAGCTTTCGGCGGATAACTCCTTCTATGAAGCCTTCACCTCCGCTTCTTTCCTCCCACACACAGACCTGAAACACTTCCCTTCGGTGGCCGAGAAATTTGAGCAGATGAAAAATATCCAACCTGCAGAAGTGTGCGCACCATAATGCTCACGGACTTATACATCCACGTATTGAAAGGATAAAAACATGTACATCATTGGGGAGAACATTCACATCATTTCACCCAAGGTGAAAGAAGCCCTGGCGAACAAAGACGCTAAATATTTCCAGGACTCGGCTGTAAAGCAGGTCGAGGCCGGCGCTCAAGCCCTGGACCTCAACCTGGGGCCACGCAAAAAGGACTGGGAAGAGGTCTTTCCCTGGATGGTTGAAACGGTTGAGGCGGTCGTCGATGTGTCCATCAGCTTTGACAGCACCAACATCCTGGGGATCGAGGCGGGCCTCAAAAAGATCACCAAAGCCCAACCGATCATCAACTCGACCTCCGCCGAAGAAGAACGCCTGGAGAAAGTGCCCTTGCTGGCCAAAAAGTACAATGCCCGCCTGGTGGCGCTGACGATGGGCAAAAGCGGGATTCCCGTAGCAGCTGATGAGCGCGTCAACATCGCCCTCGAAAAACTAATTCCGCGTGCCATGGAGATCGATTTCCCCATTGAAGACCTGATTATCGACCCCCTGGTGCTGACCGTCTCGGGCTGTCAGGAGTTTTGCCCCGAGTTGATCGGGGCCATCCGCACGCTGCAATTCGCCTGGGACCCACCCCCACCCATCTCCGTTGGGCTGTCCAATGTGTCCAACGCCGTACCCCGTGAAAACCGCCCCCTCATCAACCGCGTGTACTGCGCCATGTTGATGGGCACGGGCTTAAAGATGATGATCGCCGATCCCTTCGATGAAGAACTGAAGGACGTCATCCGCATCATTGAAGAACGTGATGATAGCTCGGCGACCGGAAAGCTGTATCTCAAGATTCATGATCGCATTGAGGCGATGGAGGAACCCCTTATCGAAGATGTCGATACCAGTGATGCAGAACAAATGGCTATTTGGAAAACTGTTCAAATCCTTTTGAACAAAGTCATATATGCCGATGCCTATCTCGAACAAGAGGCAGTCGGCTAGATATCAACAAACTAAGGCTAAACGAATCCGGTGAGGAGACATATATGTTAGCCGAGGAAAAAGACATCAATATCGACGAGCTTCTGGCGAAAGCCAAACAACCTTCGGCAGATGCTATGGAATTACACCCCTTTTACAGGGGCAAGATCGAAACCACCATGAAGTGCACCGTACGCGATTTTAACGACTTCGCCATCTGGTACACGCCCGGCGTGGCGGCGCCCTGCCGCGCCATCGCGGAAGACCCCGAAAAGGTCTACGACTACACCAACAAATGGAACACCGTTGCGGTGGTCAGCGACGGCACGCGCGTGCTGGGGCTGGGCGACATCGGCCCTAAGGCTGGTTTGCCGGTGATGGAGGGCAAGGCCCTGCTCTACAAATACCTGGGCGGGGTGGATGGCGTGCCCATCATGCTGGACACAAAGGACCCTGACAAAATTATCGAGACCGTGCTGATGCTGCAACCGGGTATTGGCGGAGTGAACCTCGAAGACCTCTCGCAGCCCAAGTGCTTCCGCATTTTGGACACCCTGCGAGAAAAAGCCGAGATCCCTGTGTGGCACGATGATGCCCAGGGCACGGCCACCGTCACATTGGCAGGTCTGATCAATGCCCTCAAGGTGGTTGGCAAGAAGAAAGAAGATGTCAGTGTGTCCTTTGTGGGCAGTGGTGCTTCCAACGTGGCCTGTTCACGCCTGATCTTTGGCTGGGGTGTTGACCCCGCCAAATGTTACATGGTGGACAGTCAAGGCATCCTGGGTACACACCGCAAAGACCTGGAAATGCGCAAAGCCGATTTCGTGGATAAATGGAAGCTGTGCCAGACAACCAATGCAGATGGACGTGAAGGTGGCATTGCCGAATCCATGGAAGGCGTTGACGTTGTGATCGCCCTGTCCAAGCCAGGCCCAGACGTGATCAAGTGCGAATGGGTCAAACGCATGAACAAGGACGCCATCGTGTTCGCCTGCGCCAACCCCGTGCCCGAGATCTGGCCCTGGGAGGCTAAAGAAGGCGGCGCAAAGGTGGTTGCCACCGGCCGCTCTGACTTCCCCAACCAGGTCAACAACTCGTTGGGATTCCCCGGTATCTTCCGCGGGGCGCTGGACGTACGTGCCAAGACCATCACCGATGAGATGTGCTATGCCGCGGCGGACGCATTGGCCGACCACGTGGGCGACCAACTCGATGAAGAGCACCTGCTGCCGACCATGGATGACTGGGAGGTCTTCCCGCGCGAAGCTGCCGCTGTGGGCATGAAAGCCCAGGAGCAGGGTCTCGCCCGCCTGGAAAAATCCTACGATGAGCTGCTGGAACATGCCACGTCCATTATCAAACGTTCACGCGACATGACCCAAATGATGATGAGCGAAGGCTATATTGCTGAACCGCCGAAAGACAAAGCGGGGCTTAACTAGGCTGGGTGCCAGCAAAGGGAATGAGGTGAATCATGTATGACCTGATCATTATCGGCGGCGGTCCTGCTGGCTTGACGGCCACCATGTATGCGGTGAACAAACACCTGAACGTCCTGATGATCTCCAAGGACCTGGGCGGCAAAACCAATTACCGCCTGGATATCCCCTGGATCCAGGACTATCAAGTTATCCGCGGGTTGGAGGTGGTCAAGAACTTCAAGTATCGCCTGGAGTATCTGGACTTTGCGCACAGCATGCAGCAGGTGGAAAAAGTCACTAAACACAAAAAAGGCTACATCGTCCACACGAAAGATGGCGACCAGCTTGAAACACATGCTTTAATCATCGCTACCGGCACACGCCAGCAATGGCTGGAAGTGCCGGGCGAAAAAGAATATCTCTCCAAGGGCCTATGCTACTCGGCCATGAGCTACGCGCCGCTGTTCATCGACAAGAAAACCGTTGTGGTAGGCAGCGACGAACTGGCTCTACGCTCCGCAGCTGAACTGGCCACGGTAGCCGAACACGTAGACGTGGTGGGGCCTGAGGGAGACGTACTGGGAACCGCATTGGGCAAAAAGCTGAAGAGCAGCGATAACGTCACCATCTTGGAAGGCTATCAAGTCACCGAAGTGTTGGGCAATGGACATGCCAACCGTCTGGTGGTTAAAAGCCCGGAGGGGGAAGAAAAGGTATTGGATGCTGATGGCGCGTTCGTCGAAAAGGCACTGTTGCCCAATTCGGGTATGGTAGCAGATCTGGTGGACCTCGACGAACAAGGCCGCATCATCGTGGATTGTTACAACCGCACCAGCGCCCCCGGCATTTTTGCGGCGGGTGACGTCACCAATATCTACGCAGAACAGGTGCTGGTGGCACTAGGGGAGGGCACGAAAGCCGTATTAAGTGCCTATGATTATTTGTTAGAGGTTCTATAAAACAATGATGGGGAGGGGCATTTGCCCCTCCCTGGTATCGATCTTCGGAAAGGAAGTCGCCATGCCTGGATTTACACCTGGAAGACGCTGGCAACCGCCGTTCTACCCATTCAAGAAGCTTCCGCTTGGCGAACGCGCCCTGGCAGCCACAGAAAGACTGGTCAAAGGCCCTTTGTTCGGGTGCCGTATGTGCGGCAATTGTTTGCTGCAAGAGACCGCCTTCATCTGCCCGATGGAGTGTCCTAAAGGAGCACGCAATGGCCCTTGCGGGGGTTCCACCGAAGAACATTGTTATGTAGACGAAACGCGTCCCTGCATCTGGTACAAGATCTATGATCGTGCCACGGTGCTGGGCCGAGAAGAAATGCTTCTCGAAGTGCTGCCGCCCCTGGACTGGGACAAAGTGGGCACCGAGACCTGGGGTGACGTGTACAACAGGGTGCACCAGATCGGGGCTTTTAAGGTCGTTAAGGGTCTGGCGACCCGTGACCACGTGCAGCGCACAATGGTGTGGGATACGATCTTCCGGCCAGTACGCCAACCGGATTGGTGGGAGGGCGACGCTGAATACCACGGGCCGCAATATGAGGAACCGGTCTCGGAGTTGGAGCGTCGACTGAAAGCCGGGGAATTCGTGGTCACCGCAGAAGTGGCCCCGCCGATGAGCACGGCTACCGGTAAACTGCGCGAGAACATCGACCTGGTCAAACCCTACGTCACATCCATCAACTTCACGGACAACCCCTCGGCCACACCGCGCATGTCCAGTTGGGCCTGCAGCCAGTTCGCCATTGAGAAGGGCGCCGAGCCCGTCATGCAGATCGCGGCGCGCGACCGCACCCGTACCGGGCTGCAATCCGAGGTGATCGGCGCAGCAGCCATGGGGGTACGAAACATCCTGTGCCTGTCGGGAGACAGCTCCCGCATGGGGCCACCACCCCTGGGCCGGGCAGATGTACTGGATATCGATTCGATCCAGATGTTGTGGATACTACGGCGTATGCACGATGAGGGCAAATACCTCGACCAGCGCAAGATCAAATTCCCGCCCAAGTATTTCCTGGGCGCGGCAGCATCGCCCTACGCTTCACGCCCCGACTTCCAGGCCATCCGCGAACACAAGAAAATCAATGCGGGTGCCCAGTTCTTCCAGACCAATCTAGTCTATGATCTGGATGGTTTCGAGGTCTGGCTCGAGGCGCTGGCGCAGCGCAATATCCTGGATAAAGTACATATCCTGGCGGGTGTGACGCCTCTAAAGAGCCTGCGTATGGCGCAGTACATGCACAACAGCGTGCCAGGCGTGAGCATCCCCGAACCCCTCTTGCAACGCATGGAATACGCGGGCGAGGCTGCAGGGGAAGAGGGCGTCAATATCGCCCTTGAACTTATCGAGGGCATTCAACAATTTAAAGGCGTCAGCGGCATACACATCATGGCTGTGGGCTGGGAGAGCATTGTGCCGCGTATCGTCACCGAAGCCGGTTTGCTCCCGCCCGATTTTGTAACTCAAGAAGAGGTGAACGTAAGCAAAGAACCTGTCAACCAGTAAAGATGTTTGTTTCGTAGGAGTTCAGCATGAACAGGTCACAATTTGTGGGAGGCATGCTCCTGCTTCTCGTGGCTGCAGTGATATTTTTGTTTGAAGTTACTTCCGCTTCAGTTCCTGTTGCGATCACCTTTACCGTTCTCGGCGTGATCCTAATTGCGATTTCAAGGCGCAAGCAGACGAACTAACTAATTAATTAATGAAGAAGTATTTATGAATCCACCAATTCGTGCCAAGTCACGTAATAACCTGGCAAAAAAGGCCCAACAACTGCAAAATGCTTTGAGGGAGATCGACCCGCAGCAACTTGCCACCATCACAGGGGCGCGGTATTTAGCTAAAGGAGAGCAAGAGGGAGAATTTCAGTTATGTGTCTGGGGCCAGAACATGTGCATTTCTTTCCCTGAATTCATCTTCCAGGACGCAGCAACAGGCAAAGACTTGCAGTTATCGATTCAAACCCTGGTACTGTATTATTTCAACACGCCCCATCCCGCGCCACAAACAGACAAGTGGATCTCGTTTTCTGAACTGCCTGACGGCAAATTCTATAACTCTGCTTTTCAAGGATACACGGGACTGACACTGGCGAAGACCTTTGGCAATGATTACGCTACCTTCGCCAAAGCGGCCAGCCAAATCGGCGGCGAGCGCCGGGCCATCGGGGACGTGGCTTTCCGCTTCCAGGCGCTGCCGCATATCCCTGTTCTGGTGGTGTGCTGGCTGGGGGATGAGGACTTCGCACCCTCCTACAACATTTTGTTTGATACCGTCGCCAGTCATTACCTGCCAACGGATGCCTGCGCCATCATGGGCAACCAACTCACCCAGATGCTGGTCAAGACTCGTCAAAAGGACAATATCGTATGAAGGTAGCTATTAGTGGTAAAGGCGGTGTGGGCAAAACTACGCTGGCGGCTTTGCTGGCCCAGGCCTACGCCGATGCGGGACGCGAGGTGTTTGCCGTGGATGCCGACCCCAGCCCCTGCCTGGCAGGGGCACTGGGCTTTCCGGATGAACTGCTGGAGAAACTGCATCCTATTGTGGAGATGGATGAATTGATCGAGGAGCGCACAGGGGCCAAACCGGGCACCACCGGGGGCTTCTTCACGCTCAACCCGCAGGTCGATGACCTGCCGGAGCGCTTCAGCGTGGCGCATCGCGAGGTGCGTTTGCTGGAGATGGGAGCAGTGGACCTGGGCGGATCGGGTTGTATTTGCCCGGAGAGTGCCATGCTCAAGACCCTCTTCACCCACCTATTGTTCCGTAAGGATGACGTGCTTATCCTGGATATGTATGCAGGCGTTGAGCACCTGGGACGCGCCACGGTGGACTTTGTGGATGCCATGCTGATCGTGGTGGAACCCACCCGCCGCAGTCTGGGTACCGCAAGGCAGATCAAGAAACTGGCGAACGATATTGGGTTGAAGCAGCTCTGGCTGGTGGGCAATAAAGTGCGCGATGAGGATGAAGTAGAGTTCCTTAATAACGAAACGCCGGGCATCCCGGTTCTGGGAACTTTGCCCGCGGATCTGGCGGTTCAGGAAGCGGACAGGTTGGGCATTGCAGTGTACGATCACGTTCCGGCTTTACGTGAAGCTGCCAAAGGGATGATGGAGAATTTGAATCAAGAAATCGGCGTACAGGCGGATAGGAGCACGACATGACCACGACCATCGCACTGGCAGGTAAAGGCGGCGTAGGCAAGACCACGATTGCCGCCATGGTAATCAAATACTTGATGCAAAGCCAGCCCGGTTCGATCCTGGCGATCGACGCCGACCCAAGCAGCAACCTCAACATGGTTTTGGGCCTGGACCTGGAATGGACAGTGGGTGAAATCCGTGAAGGTATGCTCGGCAAGGTCAAGGAATCACTCACGGCAGGCGGCGCGGCCATGGGCACTCTACCCGGGGGCATGTCCAAACGTGATTACCTGGATTATGAAGTGCAATCAGCCCTGGCAGAGGGCCAGCGCTTTGACCTGATCGCCATGGGGCGCTCGGAAGGCCCCGGCTGTTACTGCGCCGTCAACCACAACTTGCGCGAGGTTGTGGACAGCATCAGCAAGAGTTACCGCTACGTAGTGATCGATAACGAAGCCGGCATGGAGCACCTAAGCCGCCGCACCACGCGCGACGTGCAGCATCTGTTAATCGTCACTGACCCCACACAACGCGGCCTGGTGGCTGCCGAGCGTATCGCCGGTTTTCGCAATGACATGGACATCAATATTGAAAACAGTTATCTGATCGTCAACCGTTTGATGGGAGAGATGCCGAAGGCGCTCAAGAATAAAGTTGAGGAGATGGACGTGGAGTTTTTGGGAGCCGTACCTGCCAACCAGCAGTTAGCCGAGTTCGAGTTCAGTAGTGAGCCGCTGGTGCAGTTAGGGGATGATTCGCCGGTCTACCAGGCAGTAGAGGCAATGCTGAATACGATCATCGATTAACTCTTCTCACCAAACTTTAAAAAGCCCAGCCATAAGGCTGGGCTTTGACCTTTAAGTACCTTGCAGCATCTCGCCGGTTTGTTTCTGCACCTCCAAAACTTTTTCAGCGATCTCAATAGTGGTGGAACCCAAACCACAGCCTGTAGTGATGATACTGCGATTGGTGAATTCCTCTAGCTGGATTTCAACTTTGCGCCCTCGGCTTTTTCGCTAATCATGACAACGTCATTGCGCAATCATTCTGCCAAAGCCTCCGGTTTAGTTTCCAGAATTTTTTCATTATTGGGGATGCTACCTCAGGCGATGTAGCCACCTCTATCCAGAAAGGCGCGTAACTCATCTGGATAAAGCGCCAGGTTCTCCACGAAGCCATTAGAGTCAAGGTTGAGGAAATTAACCGAAGTCGCCATCAGCACAGACCAATCTGTGTTGGCGCAGCAATGCACCCCAGCCAGCCCCCCTTCCTGATGAATGGCAGCAAAGACCTCGTCAAGCATGGCAATGACTTCTTCGCGACTCAAGCTGATAAAAGCAGAACCAAAGGCCGCCAAATACGGTTCGTCCACGACTAAGATCACATTGGGGCGGAGGTGCGGGGGTTTCGGTGGGGATGTCGCCAAAAGGGTAAGTCAGGCCGAGAAAATAGTTAACCAAGCGGTTAATGTACTTAATGTAGGGTTATGCACGATTTGGGCTGGCGGGTTTTTGCCGGAATATAAGATATGAGGTGTATGTGGAACACAGACAGCATATGTGGCAGTACTGGGTGGTGGAAAAGGGTAAAAATGATCAGATTAATGTACCCGTATGTAGGCTTAATGTAGGCGACATAGGCGCAATGCCAGCATAATGCTTTTGAGCGTGTGGCAAATCCTGAGCAAAGGCGAAGCTGACAGACACCTATACCTGAAAAGGTGCAGGCGTTTTTCATACAACACTGCTACGACCAGGGAAAAGCAAAGAGGCCACCAAGGGTGGTCTCTTTAAGAGTTCGAAAAAGTGTTTTCTTAGATTGATTCTAAATCAGTTGATCTTGCTTATGGCAAAACATATAGTTCATCATTTGTAATAACATAAACATTATTTTCAGGGTCTATTTCTAAGGGGCCTGTTTCTCCCCTTGAAACTATACACCACTCTTCTGATTCCATATCCAATTTTACAATTCCTTTTGAAATATTCATCAATAGAGATTGCTCAGAAGAAAACACAGGAATACCAGAAGCCCATAAATACTCATACGGCGCGTACTTACTGGTAGTAATTACGAATTCGGGAGGACGGATAATCTGGTGCCAAACGTTCTTGCTACCTTCTGAAATGTCAAGCCAGCCAAAGTCAGTTACCCAAATTCTGTTCGTACCGTCGACAAACAATCTTAAAATCGGCGGTGTGCCAGAGAGTGGGCCTAAATTTTCAAGCCCTGGAGGAGAACCATAGAATTGTATTTCTTCAATACTCGGATCAAAACTCATTAATATATAATGGTCAAAGGAATTCCCTGTACTATCAGAAGATAAGTAACCCATAAACCATAACTTATTCAAATGGAAAACAATTGATTGGGAAGCTGGTTCAATGGTCTGGTAGCTCTCTATATTTATTGACAAGGGAACTTCTTCAACATATCCTTCAATAAGATTTATCCGAACAAGCATATCGTTTGTAATTAACCAATAGGCTCCTTTAGCATCTTCAACAATATTTGAAAACACATAACTATCTTGATTTATTTGCAAGTCATTGTCCAATGGTAATTCCTTAAATTCATTGGATAGGGAATCAAAGTACGCAATATATAACTGATTATAGTCACCCTTATTTATTAGCCCGAAAACAAAATACTCCTTAGTTTCTGAGGTAAATCCCTGCAAAGAGGTAACTGCGTTGTTTGGAAGGTCATAGTGATCAATTAATTTTCCATCTTGTGAAATCCTGATAATGCCTTCAAATCGATCTATGGCCCAGAATTCAGGACCCGTAGAAACTAAGTCGTAAACCTGGTTTATACCCAAAGCACCAAGATCAATTATTTTTTCCACTCATGCGGAATAACAACATCCTCTTGAAAAGCATCTGCATCAAACTCGGCCTCAGACTTATATGGAAAGGATATTTTATGTGCAACAATTAAACACGTATCATTCTCTTTCCATTGGTTGTAAATATTCAAGGGCCATACTAGCAAAAGAGTAAAGCCAAAAAGCAAAGCAACTGACAGTATGGTGCTTCGATTATTTAAATTCATTTATTTAGGCTTAGTGTAGGGCATGAAAGAGTCCCACAAGCATGCCATTCCCGAAAAAGTGCAGGGCTACTTCCTGCAGTCCTACTATAACGTGGGCAAAGCAAACAGGTCACTGGGAGTGAGCTATTTTAACGACTTACAAATTACAAGATTTCATTTCCGATTCCAGGGTTATCCCTCTCCTTCGTTCAATGAAATTATTCAAATTCAATCTGTACAAGGTTAGATTTTGCTTCTCCTACCCAAGAGTTCACATCAATGAAATAGGAGTTTGCAATTTCCCATTTCGTGATCTCATCTACCGAATCACATTGAATATTGAGTATGTAATCTTGACCTAACCAATCATGAGGCGTGAGTAGATATCCAAAGGAGTTTTCTTTATAGGTAGCAACAACGAAATATTCGCCAACCTCAATCGATTCATATTCGCCGTCACCATTGACATCTACTTTTGGGATTTCGCTATTGAAATGGTAGGTCACGAACTCTCCAGGAGACAGTTCTATAAATTCTTCAAATGACTTGGCAAATTTGCTTGGGACGCTATCTGAGGGTGTATTCATCAAGGGAATAATAGGAATATCACTTCCTTGATCGCTCAGAAGCATGAGTTCTATATTTGCTAGCAATTCATAAAAACTTAGAGAATAGGGTTCCCGAATAAGGAGTGAATTTTGAGATAAATTTCGCAGTTCTACTTTAATTGATAACACATAATTATCACGCAATACTTTTGATGGAGACACTTCAATACTTTCTATTTCAAGGTTGATACTGTCTTCATATTTGCTTTCTCTTGAGCTTACAGTAGCAGCCCATTCATTAAATGGTACTGCAGAATAATCCTCACTGTGCAACAGGTCTTGAGATGGCTTGAACGCCAAAGCAGATTCACATGTGAAAGATTGGTCAAAATCTAATGTAGTGTCCTGGTCGGACAAAGAACTATCCTGTAAATTACTGCATGAAAGCAGGAATATGGCAACAACATAAATGCATATTCTTTTCAGGGCGATCTCAATCATTAGTAGCACCTATCAATCTATTTTTGAACTCCAAGGGTTTCGCCTTGGCGGGGATTGAAACCCTCTTGAGGAATGGCTTCTTGTAAATGAACCGCTCCTCCCCCCGATATAATCGGGGGGTTCGGTCTCATTTCCAGTTATAGCATTGTATTGAATCCAATAATATGTTCTGGATTTACTAGCGCCGACGACTTGCTCTGCAGGATGGTTACCTCTTAATAGCCCTCGACTTTGATAGAATTGATCTTGAGCTTTGTATGCGTCATATTCTAACCAAGCACCTATGGCTTCATCAGATTCGCCTCGAAGTGCTTCACCAATTGTACTATTGGGATCTTCATAGTGACTTTCTTGCAAAACATGTCTTGCTTCATGAACAAGTAAACCGCCTAAAATTTCATAGCTACCTCCAGGCCCATAAAAATATAACTCCAATCCATGCCAAGTAATGTAAACTTTCGTGTCATCACCTTCTACAGTTACATATTCCCCTAGATTTGTAACAAAAACAAGTTGAGCACCATCCTCCCAAACGTTAAAGCCGCTTGAAACTAAATGTTCACAAGATAGACCCACACACTCATTTTCGTAACTTGACGTGTCAAGGTATTCCCAATCCACGTCGCTTGGTAAAGTTACACCAAAATCACTGGCAACCTGTGAAATAAATGGTGTAGCCCAATCAGGATGCTGACCAAATACAAATTGAGCACAATCTGCATCAGCAAAACAATCATATGGATAATTACCAGTTGGATCATTGTATCTGAGAGGATTATTATAGACATAAGAATATCGATTAAGACTTTGCGGATTGTCAAACTTTGGCACTATTGTATCGGGCTGTGTGAAACGCCCCAAAGAAGGTGCATACCAGCGGGCGTTGTAATCCATCAGGCCCACGGCAGTCAAACTGCGTTGTCCCGTATAGCCAAAGTCCGTGGGTGAGCTAGCGGATTGGCGCGTGGAGCCAAAGGCTGCATAGCGCTCCTCGCTGGCATCCACTAACGAACCGGTGTTGTCTGTTACAGCAACAATTGAACCTAAATGGTCCGTGATGAGGAACAGGGTGCCAGCGTTGTCACGCATAGCAACACGCCGGTCGGCCACACTATAGTACTTGGTGATGACCGGCGTGCCGGAGGGATCTTCCACATTGTATGTGCCACCCCCCAAGAATAGCTTGGTGTAATCCCCCGTAGTAGCAGCAGCGAACACTTCTTTGATGCGATTCCCATCCCCATCATAATAAAAGGTCCAGGTATCGCCAGCCGTGCCGGTGGCGCAGTCGCCCGTGGTGATCTCTTCGATCTTGAAGAGACGGTTCTCGGCATTATAGCTCTGGCGCCAGGTGGTGCCGTTCTCGACGCGACAGGTCATATTACCGTTGGCATCGTAGGTGAAGGTGTCGGTGTATTCGCTAGTTTCACCGCTGTTGCGCACCACGGAGGAGACAGCGTGGGGCTGGTCGGCAGCATAGCTGTATTCGTGAGCCACCCA
>JABFGG010000027.1 GCA_013112575.1 Chloroflexota bacterium
TCCTGCGGACCCGGGGCAGCCCAACAACCCGCCCCCTCCTCCGCCCCCACCGCCAACACCGATCATTGTTAACTAGTGTGTTTGAAATAAAAATCACCTCCGCAAGGGGGTGGTTTTTTTGTAGAGGCGGATTATTTGCTTTGCTCTCGAAGCAGTATGGTTTTTGATCCAGCCCTCAAGTATGGCCAATAAACCCTAGATGTGCCAATCAGTTATTAAATGTTAGTTTTGTATCTCTTCCGTCCCGAGCAACGATTATCGATGGCACTTTATTATCTCTCAAAACTTTGAACCAATACATCAAACTTTCCCCTATAAAATAATCATCTGCAAGCTCAATAAAGCAAGAAATAACACCTACGAACTCCTGACATATACCCCCAATGTTCCAAGCCTTCATCCCAATATTTTCTTCATATTGCATTCTCGTTCGTGTCAAATGCACTACCTGTTTACTTGCTTTTTGATTTATCTTTTTTAACTCTTTCCCAGCTTTAGGCCGCATTGCCTCCCAATCACTCACATAGTCACTTGCCACCACGTCTTCTAATCTTGGCTTTACATAAAAGAAATAGTACAGTGCCCTCGCATGGACGCCAAATGAATCTAACATTGAATTGCACAACATTCTTACATTGAGCCTGTCTTCCCCTTCTTTACATTCTCCCGAAAGAATTCCAAGCAAATTAGCAGAATGCCATAATTGATGTATTTCATAAGCAACATGAACATCGGCGAAAATGGCTAATTCATTCCTTGTCAGTACTTTTCTCATCTGAAATCCTTCCATACTCCCATATAAATCATTGTAGCTAAAACGTTTTTGTCAATAGGCATTTGTCTATTGTGGAATTGCACTTAGATTGTGATAATAACTTGTGGAGGCTATGATGGACATTTACGAAAGACGAAAGTTTAGACTAGATATTGCAATAGGTATGTTCATGGGGCTATGGCTGTTTGCACTATCCCAAATCGTGATCTATGGAATAATCCTAATCATTCTTCTGGCCAGTCCAGCTTTTTTGGGAAGCTTCTTTTAAGCCAAACCTGAGCATAACCTAACTGTTCATTACTTCTAACCCCTTACTCATCCCCACTTGAACCGTTTTATGTAATAGTTCGTACTATGTTTTAGTAGTGCTGCTATTGGTTGGCTTCAGTTAGAGGAGGCCATGTAAGCTGATTACCGGTTGAGAGAGATGAGATTGTTAACGCGCATGCCGTTTCACCCCCTGTTGCTTGGTATTTACCCATTACTGGCCCTCCTGGTCAGTAATATCTCTGAGATCGACATTGCAAAAGGTACCCGGTCGGTGTGGATCACGCTGGGCCTGATCCTGCTGGTGTGGCTGGTGCTGCTGCTGGTGTTCCGTAACTGGGGCAAGGCGGCTTTGGGAGCCAGCCTGGTCCTGTTGGTGTTCTTCGCGCAGGCGCACGTGCAGCCCTATTACTGGGTAGTGGTGCTACTGGCCGCGGCACTGTTCGTGTGGCTGTTCTTTTGGCAGGATGAGCGTGTGGCGTCCGTCAACGTGGCTTTGAACGTGGCCGGGATCGTGTTGGTGGCCCTCGCTATTTACCAACTGAGCACTTTCGAGCGCGCCCCGGATGAAACAGCGGCACCTCTGAGCACTCCTCCTGTAAATGTGGAGGCGACAATTGTGGATGAGGTAGTTTCCAAGCCGGACGTGTACCTGTTCATATTGGATGCCTACCCGCGGGCCGATTTTTTGGCGCAGGAATTTGGCTACGATAACCAGCCCTTCGTGGATGCGTTGGAGGCCATGGGGCTGTACGTGGGGCAGTGCAGCCAGAGCAACTACCTGAACACACGCCTGACGCTGTCTTCGATGTACAACATGCAATATGTGGATGAGTTAACCGCGGAGATGGAACCCCCGGCTGAAAGATTGGAAGACCTGGATCCATTCATCCAGAGCAATACGGTACGGGCTACCTTTGAGGAGCTGGGCTATGACATCCTGGCCTTCGAGATGGGTAATGTCTGGGCCGAGTGGCGCGACGCGGACCAGTTCATCTTTTTGAACGACCAGGAATACCTGGATTTCTACAGTGCGCTGGTATCTGACCAACTGCTGGGGACGGGTGTGGGCGAGTTGCTCTTTGGGCTGGATATGAATGATTTCGAATGGTTCCTGGTGCAGACCACGGCCTTGAAGTACCTGTTTGACACCATCGACACGCAAAGCGCAGCCACGCTGGATGAAGATTTCGTGCAGATGATGTTGAAGTACCAACTGGTGCGTTTCGTGTTCGACGAGATTCGCAACGTGCCTGACATCCCAGGCCCGAAGTTCACGCTGATCCACATCCTGCTGCCGCACCATCCCTATCCCTTCACGGCGGATGGAGGGCTGTTGTTGTCTTATGAAGATGAAGATCAGGCTTTTGTGGACCAGATCGCCTACCTGAACAGCCAGATGGTGCCGACCATCGAGCACTTGATGGCGACTTCCGAGCAGGAACCGATCATCATTGTGATGGGTGACCATGGGGTGGCCCCACCTGGGTCAGGAGGCGGCTCTTCGGATATCTTGAACGTGTACAACCTGCCCGATGGCGGCGAAGACTTACTCTATCCCACGATCTCGCCGATAAATACTTTCCGGCTGATCTTCTCGCATTATTTTGGGCTTGATGTTGACCTGCTGGACGACAGAAGTTTTGTGTCGGGGCAGAGCACGCCACTGGATTTCATCGAGGTGGAAAACTCACGCTCGGATTGTAATATACGTTTTCCCTAACTAAATATTGGTAGGCTCTTCGTATTCGCCGAAGACCTCGCGCATGACGTTGGTGATCTCGCCAAGGGTGGCGTAAGCGCGCACAGCATCCAGAATGTAAGGCATGGTGTTCTCTGTACCCTGGCAGGCAATGCGTAGTTTATCGAGGGCCTGCCCCACGGCTCCATTATCGCGTTCCGTGCGTAAGTCTTCAAGGCGCTGCACCTGGCGTTTATGCCCTTCGGGATCCATTGCCAGGATGGGAATCTCAAAGCCTTCACCTGAGTTGAAGGAATTCACGCCCACAATATTGCGTTCACCCTGGTCGATCTCCAACTGGTAGCGATAGGCGGCGTCGGCAATCTCACCCTGGAAGAATCCTTTTTCGATGGCAGGCAACACCCCGCCCAATTCCTCGATCTGCTTGAAGTAGGCATAGGTCTGCTCTTCGATGTGGTTGGTCTGCGACTCCACGAAGAAGGAACCGGCCAGGGGGTCAACGGTGTTGGTCACGCCGGACTCCTCGGCGATGATCTGCTGGGTGCGCAGGGCAACGGTGACGGCGTGCTCGGAGGGCAGGGCCAGGGCTTCGTCCATGCTGTTGGTGTGCAGGGAGTTGGTGCCGCCCAGGACGGCAGCCAGGGCCTGGATGGCCACGCGCACGACGTTGTTCTCGGGCTGCTGGGCAGTGAGGGAGACACCGGCGGTCTGGGAGTGGAAGCGCATCAGCCAGGAGCGGGGGTTCTTGGCGCCAAAGGTCTCTTTCATCTCGCGCGCCCAGATGCGGCGGGCGGCGCGGTACTTGGCGATCTCCTCGAAGAAGTCGTTGTGAGCATTGAAAAAGAAGGAAAGGCGGGGGGCAAAGTCGTCCACGTCCAGACCGCGTTCCACGGACCAGCGCACGTACTCCAGGCCATCGATAAGCGTGAAGGCCAGTTCCTGGGCGGCGGTGGAACCGGCTTCGCGGATGTGGTAGCCGGAGATGGAAATGGTGTTCCATAAAGGAAGCTGCTGGGTGCCGAATTCGACGGTGTCCGTGACAAGCCGCATGGAGGGTTCCGGGGGGAAAATGAATTCCTTCTGGGCGATGAACTCTTTGAGGATGTCGTTCTGGGTGGTGCCGCGCAATTTGTCGGGGCTGACCCCCTGTTTTTCGGCAGCGGCGATGTACATGGCCCAGATCATGGGGGCTGGGGAATTGATGGTCATGCTGGTGGAGACTTTGTCAAGGGGGATGTCGTTCAGTAGGATTTCCATGTCCTTTAGTGAAGAAACGGCCACGCCGCATTTGCCGAACTCGCCCAATGCCTCCGGCGCGTCTGTGTCGTAGCCCATCAGGGTGGGCAGGTCGTAGGCGATGGAGAGTCCCATGCTGCCCTGGTCGAGCAGGTATTTAAAGCGCTGGTTGGTCTCCTCGGCAGTGCCAAAACCGGCGAACATGCGCATGGTCCACAGTTTGCCGCGGTGCAGTGTGGGGTGTACGCCGCGAGTATAAGGGTACTCGCCGGGCATGCCCAGATCGTCCACATAATCCATGTCGGCCACGTCGAGGGGCGTGTAGACGCGTTCGACCGGCTCGGAGGAGGTGGTGATGAATTTGTCTTTGCGTTCAGGAAATTGTGAGGTGGACTGGTGGAGGGTGGTTTCTTCCCATTTTTCTTTGGCGATCTGCAGCTCTTTGAGCTTGTCTTTATCGTACATGCACGCTCCGGGTTAGTAATCAGGAATTGGGAATCAGTAAATAGGGCCGTTGCGATTATAACATTGTGGTTTTATGAGTCGTCTTTCGTACTAGAATAGCCATAATTTCAATCTCAGGATGGCATATGAGCGAAGATAGTAAACAACCTGTAACTGTAGTGATCTCGGCAATGGTGCGGCCCTCGCGTGTTCAGGATTACGAAGAATGGCAGCAGGGGATTAATAACGCCAGCGCTAAATTTGATGGGTACCTGGGTGTGGACATCATCCGCCCCTCACACCACACACACCCGGAGTACGTGACCATCCTGCGTTTTGCAGACTATGAGGCCCTGCGCGCCTGGGAGCAATCCGAAGAACGTGGGGAGTGGCTCAAAAAGGCCGAGGGTATGCTCTTAGCCAAGTCCTGGGTGGCAAAGCCCAGCGGCTTGCAAGTGTGGTTCAACCGCCCCGATTTTGAGGGACACCTGCCGCGCCCGGCTTATTACAAGCTGGTGATCGTGGGCATGCTGGCCGTCTACCCCCTCATTTTGCTGGTGGATACGGCTATCTCACCTTTTACGGCTGGCTGGCCGCATTTACTGCGCTTGTTGCTGTCGGTTACTTTTGTGTCTGCCTTACTGACTTATCCGGTAATGCCGACGCTGACGCGATTATTGGATGGCTGGCTGTATCCCCATCAGCCTGATGATGACTGAGAAGCGGGTGATTCATGGTAGAATTTTGCGCGTTCACAATGTAGCCGTAGTGTCTGCTTCAGAGCCGTAGAATTGCGCAGCAATTCTTAAGCTCAAACTCGCAAAGCGAGTTTGAGCCCCCATCGTCTAGTGGCCTAGGACGCGGCCCTCTCAAGGCCGAAACCGGGGTTCGAGTCCCCGTGGGGGCATGACCAAAAAAACCGCATAGCGGTTTTTTTGCTTTAAGAGAACGGCCATGGTGTGGTTTGTAGAATAATGAAGGTTTGGCCGTTCTCCACGACTGACTTGAAATTATGAAGGCTGGTTTTGCTTTGAGAGAACAGCAGAGTGATGGGTGATTGCTAGGTTTGGATTGGCTGTTCTCTACACCGGGTGACGGGAAAGAGTGAAGGTGGGTTTCTTCTATTAGTCTTCAAAGGGGTATTTCAAACCGATCTCAGCGCGGATGGCGTCCATTAACTCCATATTGGCCAGCGAATCGGCTTGGGGCATGCCGGGGCTTTCGAGCAAGCCTGCCTGAATACAGCGCTGGGCTTCTTCGATTTCGTATTCAAAACCCTGGCTGCGGAAGGGCATGTTCACAGTTTCTTCTTTCCCATCTACGAATAGCGTGGCTTTTTCAGCGCACCAGAAGCCAGCATGTAGTTGGATGTATCCCTTAGTGCCATAAATAAACATATCATTGGCCGTGCGTGAGATGAGATTGCAAGTGAATTGGGAGATGACACCCTTATCGTATACCAGCGTTGCAGCCGTAAGCTCATCGACCCCGGGTTCCCCTAGGTGAGCGTGTGCGGAAAAATGCTCCGGGTTCTTTTGCATGACCCATTGTGAAATGGCCACGTTGTACACACCCAGATCCAGCAAGGCCCCGCCAGCCAGCTCCGGGTTGAGCCAGCGGTCGTCTTTGCTGCCTTCGGAGCGGAAACCAAAAGTAGAGGTTAGCAGGGTGATGTCTCCGATCTTGCCGCTGTCAATCCACTCCCGCACTTGCGTGAAGACCGGCAGGTAGAGCGACCACAGGGCCTCCATAAGGAAGACTTGCGTAGACTGAGATAGCTCGATCAATTGTTGAGCCTCTTTGGCGTTGACGGTTAAAGGTTTTTCACACAAGGTAGGTTTGCCGGCTTCAAGACACAGTACGGCATTCTCAAAATGGAAGCGGTGCGATGTGGCAATATATACAGCATCTACCTCAGGGTCGGTGACCAGATCTATATAAGCGCTATAGGTTTTGGGTGCGTTATATCTGCGTGCAAAATTCTTGGCGCGGTCAGCACTTGAACTGGCGACGGCGTACAACTCGGCATTGGACACAACGCCAATATCTTCGGCAAATTGTTCAGCAATTCGGCCCGGTCCCAGGATGCCCCAACGAAATTTTTGTTCTGTCATAGTGAAGTCTCTCTTTAATGGTGGTTGCTGGATTTTACAGCAGGTTCATGGAAAAACGCTCGCTATAGCGAGCGTTTTTTTGACACAGTTACTATGACCAGGACGCTGCAATGGTCTGGCTTAGCGGAAGTTGAACTCCTCGTAGTGAATCTGGTTTGCAGGAACACCAAGTCCTTTTAGCTGACTACTGAAAGCTTCTGTCATTCCAATAGGGCCACAGAGATAATACTCTTTATCTTTTGCTACCCCGCCGGATTTTTCCAAAATCTCATCAACAGAATAGCTGCCTTCAGCAGAAGAATAGCGGATATCTGCCGATAAGCTGTTGTTCGCTCTGGCTGCCTGCTCAATTTCTTCCCAGAAAAGTGCATCGGAGTTTCCCCGGACACTATAAAAGAGATTGATCTTGCGCTGGTGCAGTATTTCAGGGTCGCGCATCCAACTCAGGAACGGGGTTACCCCGATGCCTCCTGCAATCCAAACCTGCTCCTCTTTCCCGGCTTCACAATTGAATTCTCCAAAGCCGCCATGAACGGCGGCTTTCATGCCGGGTTCGAGATGGTTAACCAGGTGATTGGTCCAATCTCCAGAAGATTTGATGGTGAAACGTAAGGTGTCATCTTTGGGCGCACTGCTGATAGTGAACGGATGAGGCTCACGCAGGGTTCTACCCGGAGAGAAATTGACATATGCAAATTGACCGGCTTGGAATATGATTGCCTTGCCCATTGGCTTGAGAATGACTTCAACCGTTTGACCATTTAGCTTATTAACCTCTGCAACTGTGTATCCCCGGTAGGGTTCAAATAAGCGCGAGAAGAATTGGCGGTATATGTAAAATGCGATTCCAATAACGCACATGACAAGCATGTATGAGCCCGGAATAGTCATTTTTGATAGGGTTTCAACCGTGGTGTAATGCACTAATCCCAAAATGAAAAACACCCCCAATAACTTATGGGCAATGCGCCACCTTGTGTAGTTGAAGCGCAGGAAGCGGCTGAGAAATGGCGCACGGGGGGCCAGGGTGATCAAAACCAGAATCACGAATCCCAAAAATGCGAGCATTCCGATAGGCTTGCCATTCAATAAATTCTCGGTCTTCGGAATTGTGAAGAAGTGCAAGATGATCATTAAGAAGGCGATGATCGAGATGGCCCGGTGAGTCTTCCACATCTTATCCAGGCCACCAAAGAATGGTTCCAACACTCGTGGACGGGCGGATAAAACCAGGGTCATGGCGATCAGGATCATTAATGAAGACGCGATGACTTCCCCCGCGAATTGCAAGCCGTAAGGGGTTTCAAGGGAGTTTTGGGGTGGAAAAGCGAACCACAAGATCAGATTCAAGGCGACCAGACCTGTGATAAAGATGTTGCCAAGATTGTTTTTTTGCATAGGTTTCCTCATATGTGTATTAGATGTTGTCCATTTTTTGTAGGTTCGAAATCATCACTTTTAACATTCGTCTGAGTTCTTCTCTCTCTTCTTCTGAAAATCCTTGTTGAGCTTGTTCCACTACGGTTATGGCGCTGGGAATCAGTTTGGGGAAAAGATCTTTTCCTAAAGGGGTTAGATAAACAAGTTGTACACGCTGATCTTTTTCATCTTTTTCCCGAGACACGATTCCCTTAACTTCGAGCTTCTTTACGATTCTTGCCGTAGTCGGTTCGTCTTTAAAAGCGCGCGTGGCTAATTCCTTTTGCGCAATGCCATCCTCTTCCCATAAGATAATGAGCACGGCCCACTGTTCGGGCGTGACAGCATGGCCTTGATTTTTCAGCGCCTGCCCTAGTTTTTGAGATAAAAGGACCCTGGTGCGGACGATCAAACGGGCAAAATGTTCATCAGGATTAAAGGATTTCATAAATACTGTCCAAAATTACTTGTCGTGACAAGTATAATCGTCGAAGAGTATATTGTCAAAGCATTCGCAAGAAGACCTGAATTGGTATTTATAAAGATTGATAAAATGGCCTCTGTGGATTTTGGTGATCAAGTGCAAGGCAAGATCATCGGACTGATGTAAAAAATGCATGAAAATGGTTAAACTAGCCGGCAGAATTCTCACCCTACGGGATATTATGAAATCGGACTTGCAAGCATTGGGGGACTGGCTGCACCCCGAGCAAGAATGGCACAAGACAGATGGTCCATACTATCCAAGATCTTCTGAAGAGGAAATTGCTAAAAAGATAAATAATTGGGAACAAGCCATAATCGAAAATAGCTGGCCTGATTTGCGCCAACGCCTGGTAGTTGTTGATTCCCATGAGGATGAAGTTATCGGGATGGTGTCGCGGTATTGGATCAGCGAAGAGACGAACTGGACTGCAATTGGGATTAGTATTTTCGATCCCAAGAATTGGGGAAAAGGCTATGGTTACGAGGCTCTAGGACTTTGGTGTCAGTATTTATTTGATAATGAACCCAAATTTGTTCGCTTAGACCTGCGCACGTGGTCGGGTAATATTGGCATGATGAAAGTAGCGAAGAATTTAGGGTTTACCAAAGAAGCTGTTTTCCGAATGGCTCGCATTGTCGAGGGGCAATATTACGATGGAGTAGGATATGGCATTCTGAGAAAGGAATGGGAAGAACGTTACCCAGGGAGTTTTTCAGCTTCTTTACAGTAAATATTTACGCAGGTGCGGGGAAGCGATTGGTTTAAAAAGCGGGGTGTTGGAGATTATTGGTTGAGGGATTTCGGTAAAATACTGGCACAGTTAATCAAATCTGAAAACATTGGAGCGAACGATGCTGCAGATCTTATGGGTAGGAATAGGGGGCTTTCTGGGAGCTGTACTGCGTTATGGACTGGTGTCTATTGTGCATCGTTCTGGTGAGGTGGTGGCATTCCCGTACGGTATCCTGACGGCGAATTTGATTGGCAGTTTCCTGATCGGCTTTTTGAGTGTGTGGGGCGACGGACAGGAGTTTTTACCGGCAGAGGCACGCGCTTTTATATTTATCGGCCTATTGGGTTCTTTCACCACCTTCTCAACTTTTGCCAATGACTCCCTGAATTTGCTGCGTGTCGAGCAAAGCAATATGGCTTTTGCCAATATGGCCTTGCATTTGTTTCTAGGGCTGGGGGCGGTGTGGTTGGGGCGGGTGTTGGCAATCCGGCTTTTCTGAGATTTGTAGCAATAATCAGGGAGGAGGAATAACATGTAAAAGGGTCATTTGCGCAGCATCCCCCTCTTGCTGGGAAATGCCCTGATCGTCATATGTATGATGAAAAAAGAAAGTAAACAGCAGATGGACTGTCAATACGTTCAAAGAGACCGTCTGGGAGGGAGGATGGTTAAAATCAGCCTGAAGCTAGCCAGGTGTGGCCAGACCGGCACAGAGCAATTGCAGCCTGGGTACATGTCATCCTGACAATTATGACAGCATCTCGCGCCTGCTGGCCAATGGTCAAGAGAAAAGGTGGCTCTCACCGCTTGCATGTACAAACAGCTTAGCATCCTCAACGCCGTTGCCCGGGGGCGATCCGCTTGGCAGTATCCTTGACTTCTATCACCATTACTATTTCAGTTATGTTTTCTAAGAATATGACTGAAATAGTAGATAAGGCTTGAGGAATTTAATTCATGACCATAGCGTCGCCCCCAAATTGAAACTTCTAGACTCCTATTATTTTCTGCTTTCTCTAAAGAATCGTACGTCCATATTGCATCTATACTTATATTTTGTGAATTCAGTAAGTTAACAAGTTAATCAACCGCTCCCATAAAGGTGGCCCCAGCACCAGCAGGCCAATCAGCACGGCGGCCAGAGCGGCGATGAGCACGGCGGCTGCGCCCACATCTTTGCCCACCTTGGCGAGAGGGTGTTGCTCCGGGCTGGCCAGATCCACGATTGCCTCGAGGGCAGTGTTGAGAAATTCGGCCAGCCACACGAGCGTACCCGAAATAATGATCAGGCCCCATTCCAGGCGTCCCAGGCGCAGCCACAAGCCTACAATAAAGACGGCAATACTGATAAGAGCGTGGATCCAGGTGTTGCGTTGAGTGCGCAGGACGTAGGCCCAGCCGGCAAAGGCGTGCCCAAAAGATTTGATGCGGGTGGTGATGAAGTCGCGCATGGGGGCTATTCCGTGGGGCGGGCGGAGACGCCCAATTCGCTAAGGATAGCGTCTTGTACAGACCACATTTTGGTTTTGTCGGCTTCCTCATCGTGGTCGTGACCCAATAGGTGCAAGGTGCCGTGTACGGCTAAAAGTTGGGCCTCATCTTCCGGGGGGTGGCCGCCTGCCTGGGCCTGGGCCAGCGTGCGCTCAAAGGAGATGACCACATCACCGAGATATTGTTTGTCGCTGTCGGGGTCTTTTTCTTTGTTGGGGAAGGAGAGCACGTCAGTGGGGGCGTTGATGTCACGGTACTGTTTGTTGAGGTGGTGCAACTGGGCGTCGTCGGTGAGCACTACGGTGAGGGTTTGCTCTTCGGGGTCACCCTCGTGTTGCAGGGTGGTGTGGGCAGCGTATTGCAGCAAAGTCTCGTAGCCTTGCCCGGCAAAGCTCTCGTCAACGTGAACCTGGATCATCGTCTAATGGGTGGTTTCGGTCTCTTCAACCTGACGTGGCTGGGTTTCCTGGAAGGTCTCGCCTTCTTCCTCGATCTTGGGGTAATGGATGCGGGGATGGTAAACGCCGCGCAGGGTGGTTGTGAAGGACTCGACAATTGTCTCCAGGTCGTGGAGAGTCAGGGAAGTATCGTTGAGCTGGCCTTGTGAAGTGCGCTGGTCAACGACGCTCTTGACCAACTCGCGCAACTCCTCTTCACCCTGGGGTCGTTCGGCACGGGCACGCGCTTCAATACCATCGGCTAGCATGATGAGGCCGGTCTCGTTGGATTGCGGTTTGGGGCCAGGGTAGATGAAATCATTTTTATCAACAACGCTCTTGTCACCGTTGGTTGATTCCTGGGCTTTGGCATACTGGTAACGGGTGAGCATGGTGCCGTGATGTTCGGCGACAAAATCATGGAGGCGTCTGGGCAGCCTGTATTTGGCAGCCAACTCCAGGCCGTCGGTGACGTGGCGAATGATGATCTCGGCGCTTTCGGTAGGGCTGAGTTCGTCGTGGGGGTTGGGGCTGCCAGGCACCTGATTCTCAATAAAGAAGTGGGGGTGGCGAGCTTTACCAGCATCGTGATAGAGCGCGCCAACACGCGTCAATAGAGCATCCGCGCCGATAAGCTCGGCGGCTTGTTCTGCCAGGTTGGCGATCTGCAAACTATGCTGGTAAGTACCGGGAGCGTTGCGTAAAATGAACTGCAAAAGGGGGTGGTCGGGGCGTCCCAATTCGAGCAGTTGCAGGGTGGTGCTGACGCCCATGACCTGAGCCAGCAAATATTGCATAATCAGGCCGATGCTGGCTGCGCCCAGACCGTAAATCAGGGTAGCACCCAGGAGGGTGATGAGGCCGATGACGTCGAGACTGGGGTTGGGCAACTCGTAGGCCAGGATGATAAGCGCACCCGCGGCACTGATGGCAGCCCCGGCCCAGAAGAAGGACAGAATGCGTTCGGCCTTGCGCAAGACCAAAACGCCGAACATGCTGGCAAGGATGTAATAGACGGTCAGTTCCAGCGAGTTGGGCAGGGCGTAGGTAATGAGCAGACTGAGCGGCAGGGTGAGCAAAATGCCGACTTGAGCGCTAAACAGGGTGGAGACCAACAGGCTGAAGCCGGCGATGGGGAACAGGAAAGGAACCACGGCCCGATTGGGAATAGTTATGCGGGCGACGAACAGAAAGACCAGGAAAAGGGCCGCGATGATGAGAATACTGCGGCGGTTGGCGAGGATGTCGCGGCGGATGTTGAGGTAAGCGCCCATAAAGGCAAAGCTGATGGCTACCAGGGCAATGGCACCAACCTGGTCCTGCCAGCGGGCCTGTGGGCGTAATAGGCCGAGTTCCTGCAAGGCCTCGATGTCTTCTTCTGCCACGACCTGACCGCTTTCGACAATGACCTCGTTGGTGAGGAAACGGCGGGTGATGGGTTCTATTTCCAGACGGGCTTCTTCACGGGCGGCTTCAGTCAGGTCTTCGCTGAGCAGGCTGTTGGCGGCTGCAAAGGCGGTTACCAGTTCGGAAACAAGATCAGCCTGGTCTTCGGGGATGGCAAGGCTAATGAGAGCGGGTACGGAGCGGCGGGTGTCTTCAAGACGGTCTTCGCGAATGGTGCTGCGCATCAACTGCTCCAGCACGGCGATGGCTTCCTGGGAAACACTCTGCCAGCCAGTCTCGTTGAGTGCTAAGAGATCCTCGGCGCTTTGCTGGCTAAGGACGATGTCCTGCAAAGCAGCCAGATCGGCCAGCTTTTGTTCCTGGGTGGCAAAGTCATCGGCACGCACGGTTTCCATGAAGGTGAGGGCGGCGCGCAAGCGGTTGACCTGGGTGCGGGCAATGCTGGCATTGGGCGCGGAATAAACAGGGAGGATGTCCTCGGCTGCGGCATCACGAGCCTGGTCGGTAAGCACCTGGCTGGCATAGGTGATGGCGCGGGGAGCTAGGATGTCTTCGGGGACAACCTGGCCAACCTCCAAAGCCTGGGCGGAGGCACGGGCGGCCAGTGGAGCTAAAAGCGCAAAAGCCGACAAGGCGGCACTGACCAATAGCAGCACGACCAGGAAAATGCTGTGCTGCCTAGACCAGCGCACATTGCGCTGTACGGGTGTGCGGAACATCTTGTTGGGGCTTAGCTGCCTTGCAGTTGTTGGCGCACCAAGGCGCTGAGTTGGCCCCCGTCGGCACGTCCCTGTACTTTGGGCATAAGCGCCCCCATGACCTTGCCCATATCGGCAGGTGAAGAGGCGCCTACTTCTTCGATGGTTGCTTTGACCAGGGCGATAAGATCTTCTTCGCTCATGGCTTCGGGCAGGTATTCTTCGAGGACTTTGATCTCATCGGCGGCCTCGGCAATCATATCCTGACGGCCAGCTTTTTCGGCGTCGACCTGGGTCTCTTTGCGCGATTTGACCTCTTTCTGCAGGATGGCAGTCACGGCGGCATCATCCAAGTCTTCCTGCTTCTCGACTTCGGCCAGTTTAATGGCAGAGAGGGCAAGCCGCAGGGTATTCTTGCGAATGGCGTCGTTGGCGCGCATGGCCTCTTTGAGGGCGTTGTTTAAATCGTCTTTTAAGCTCATATTTGCAAATTATACCGTAGGAGGGCTTTTGGCCCTTAAATGTAGATATTGCTCTTATAGAGGGCGTTTAACCCATGGGATGCTGCATTTGCTTGCCACCAATGAGGTGCAGGTGCATGTGGGGGACCTCCTGGCGGCCATCGGGGCCGGTGTTCATGATGAGGCGGTAGCCTGAATCTTGAATGGCTTCGCTTTCTGCCAGTTTGCTCACGGCAAGGAACATGGCTCCGGCGATGACGGCATCCTCGTCGCTAAAGGCGTTGTTGTCGACGATGTGTTTACGGGGCACGATGAGGATGTGGGTGGGGGCAACGGGGTTGATGTCGCGGAAGGCTATAAGCAGGTCGTCTTCGTAGACAGTATCGCTAGGTAGTTCCCCAGCGATGATCTTGCAGAAGATGCAGTCGGGGTCGGTCATAGTTGGCTCCATTAAGTAAAAACACGAATTGAACGAATATCACTAATCACACGAATGTTATTAGTTATCTGATATGGAGTAGCTTCATTTCTAATCATCATTTCAGGGATTTCTCGCCAGCCAAAGCTACGCTTTGAGCATGCTCGAAATGACAACTTCTTTTTGAGTGAGTTCCTTATTTGCCCGCTTAATTTGAGAACCAGCTGACGTTGGTGGTGGATTGGATGTGGCCGTAGAGGCCCGCTCCGTTGGTGGCGGTGAGGCGGGTGGGTGTGATGCGGTTCCAGAGAGGCTCGGGGTGGAGGGCCTGGATCTTGATGTAGTTATCTGTCAGGCCTGTGTGCTGCCAGTTGTTATCGTCAAGCTGGTCAACACTTTCCCATAAAACGGACATTTCCTGGCCGATGAAGCCAGAGCGGTAGGCGGCTTCGCTTTTGGCGACCACTGCCTGCATGGCGGCATTGCGTTCTTTGCGGGTGTAGTTATGCACCTGGTTGGGCATGCCAGCTGCGGCGGTTTCAGGGCGCTCGGAGTAGGTGAAGACGTGGGCTCCGGCGAAGTCCATTTCTTCGACAAAAGCAAGTGATTCGGTGAACTCGGCATCGGTTTCCCCGGGGAAGCCAACGATGACATCAGTGGTGATGGCGACGTCGGGGATGGCCTGGCGGGCGGCTTCGATGAGGGCGCGGAATTTGTTGGGGGTAGTATTGCGGGCCATGCGGCGCAGAGTGGTGGCCGAGCCGGATTGCAGGGGCAGGTGCAGGTGGCGGCAGAGACGTGGATCTTCCCAGAGATTGAAGAAATCGGCGTCCAAATCCCAGGGTTCAAGGGAGGAAAGGCGCACCCGGGGAGCATCGGTAACTTCCAATATCTTTACAACCAGTTGGCGCAGGTGCATGGGTTGGGGGAAGTCGTGGCCCCAGGAGCCTAGATGCACGCCTGTTAGCACAACTTCCTGTGCGCCGCCTTTGAGCGCGGCGCGAATGTCACTAACAACTTCTTGCATGCTCTGGCTGCGGCCCTCCTCGCGGGCTACAGTGGTAACGCAGAAGGTGCAGCGGTTATCACAGCCATCTTGCACTTTGATGAAGGCACGCGTGCGCTGGCGGGAGCCGGGCAGAGGTTCACGGGCCAGCGGTTCCAGGTCGAAATCGTCTAATTGGATCCCCAACAGGTCGGGGACAAGTTCGTCTTTGATGGCATTAGGCACTACTCTGTTGACGTGGGGCATTTGAGCGGCTTCATCGGGAGCGAGGTTAGACCAGCAGCCGGTGAGGACGATGTCTCGGATACCTGCTTTGGAAGCCTGGCGCACTTTTTTGCGCGAGTCGGCGGCGGCCGAAGCAGTGACGGCGCAGGTGTTGAGCACCAGCATCTCGGCTTCATCCATGCGCGCCACAATGCTGTGACCAGCAGCGCGGAACTGCAGAGCATATTTCTCGATCTCGCTCTGGTTAAGGCGGCAGCCAACGGTATCCAGATAGACTTTCATGAGGAAATTATTTTAGCATAGCTGCTTTTAAGGGAAGTATTGTTCTAATAAGCGCTGAGCCTGTTGACCAACGAGCCCATCGAGATCGATCTCCAGAGCTCGCAAAAAGGCGCTTTCAGCTTCAGTTCGATTGCCTTGTGTAAGGTGAAGCAGGCCCAGATGGATGTAAGTGGCTGCATATTCCGGGGCCAAAATTATAGCCTGGTCGTAAAAGCGGATGGCATTGATGTGGTCTTCCATCAGGTAAGCGACACGACCATTGGCGACCAGGACGGCGGGGTCTTCGGGGGCCAGTTCGAGGGCCTGGCGGGCAGCGGGCAAACCCTCATCTTCAATGAAGACCTCGAAATCCACAGTGAACTCGGCCAACGCGACCCAATAACGGCTGGTAGACGGTGCCAATTGTATGGCCTGTTTATAGTGCTCCAGGGCAATAGGGAGGTCGCCTGCCTGGGCGGTGAGGCGGCCCAGGTCGACGAACAGGTCGGGGTTTTCAGGGTTCAGCTCGGTGGCTTTGGTAAGGTAAACCAGGGCTTGCTCAGGCTGGTTGAGGCGCTGCCAATAGAGGGCCTGGAAAATGTTAGCGGAGAGGGAATCGGGATTGAGCAGTAGAGCAGTTTGCAGTTCTTCAAAACCGCCCTGGCCCAATCTTTGTTTGGCTTCACCCAGATAGGCCCAGGCCTCAGCGTATTCAAGATCATATTCAATGGCTAGTACAAAGTTCTCGGCAGCGAGCCTCCATTCGCTCACACTTGCCAAGGCCTGACCAGTGATGACGGCTGCATAGGCGGGGTCATCACTGGCGAGGGCATCTCGCAATGCCCGGCGCAGTATGTCGCTGTCCTCTTGGAAACTATCATCCAGGTCGGCAGTGATTTCGAAGTTGGTGATGGCTTCTTCGGGATTTGAAGAGGCTAGTAACAGGCCAAGTTCAAAACGCGCCGCTGCGTTGCCCGGCTGGAGAAGGGTTAGTTGGTTTAATGCTTCTATGGCTGCTGGGTAGTCGCCGTTTTGGCGGTAGTTGACAGCCAGCAAACGATAAGCTTCGACGTTTGCGTTGTCGAAGGCAATGGCCTCCTCCCAAATCTGTATCGCCTTTTGGTTATCCCCTGTCAACTGATGGGCTGTGCCCAGTGCGACCCAACCATCAGCCCCGATTTGTCTTTCCTGCTGGGCACGCTCAAAATATTCGATAGCGGCAGCATAGTCCTCATGCAATAATGCCTGCATACCGGCATCATCCCAGAGATCTGGACGCGGTGGAAAGCCCTGTGCGGCTTTGGCAAAAAGGTGAGCGGCTGAAGGGTTGTCTGCTGCTGCGGCTTCTTGTGCTTGACTCAAGAGCTGGTTTGAGCTGTAGGCAAACAGGCTCCATATGGCGATGGCCAGAACCACTAGGATGGCAAAAATGCGGATAGCGATAGGAGTATTGCCAAGGCGCTGCATGAGGGGATTATATGGGATGACGCAACAACTATGTTGTTGCCATTGGAGTTTGCCCAGCAAACTCCAATGGCAGGATGTTAAAAAAGGACTTGTTGTCAAGCTCATTGAATTTTGACCTGCCAGCGAATATAATAATTCCGTGGCTTTTGTCACAATTCCTTAGGACCAAGGATCATACATGGATTTCCAACTGAATGAAGAACACCTGGGGGCACAGGAGATGGTGCGCGATTTCGTGCAGAAAGAGATCGGGCCCATAATCAAAGAGCAAGACCGCAAACAAGAAATGGCCGATTTCATTCTCCCTCGTATGGGCGAACTCGGTATTTTGGGGATCAATCTTCCGGTGCGCTACGGCGGACAGGGTTTTGATTACATCACCCTGGGCCTCGTATGTGAAGAACTGGAAGTGATGGACAGCACGTTGCGTGTGGTGATGTCTGTGCACATGGGCCTCAACAGCATGGCGATTTTGCAGTGGGGCACTGAAGAGCAGAAACAACAATTCCTCGTGCCCCAAGCGAAGGGCGAAAAGGTGGCCAGTTTTGGCTTAACCGAGCCGGGCGCCGGTTCGGATGTGGCTGGCATGACGAGCACAGCGCGCAAAGACGGGGACGAATATGTGCTGAACGGGGAGAAGATGTGGATCTCTTTGGCTACCAAGTCTGACCATGCGCTCATCGTCGCCCGGACTGACAATGAAGTCGACCCACATGAAGGACTTTCGGCTTTTATCGTTGAGCTGGACCGCGATGGAATTACTACCGGCGACATCCACGGCAAAATGGGTGTGCGCGCCGGTTCGACCGGTTGGATCGCTATGCAAGACGTGCGCGTGCCGGAGTTCAATCGTTTGGGTGAAGAAGGCGAAGGTTTCAAGATCGCCATGTCGTGCCTGGATAATGGGCGTTACACCGTAGGCGCAGGTGCAACCGGCCTGATCCGGGCCAGCCTGGAAGCTAGCATAAATTATGCCAATGACCGCAAAGCCTTTGGGCGCGAGATCGGCAAGTTCCAGCTCGTGCAGCAGAAGATCGCGTACATGGTGCAGTGGTATGAAGCGGCGCGTTTGCTGTATCTCAAAGCGGGTTGGCTGAAGAACCAGGGTAAACGCAATACCAAAGAGACCTCGCTGGCCAAGTGGTTTGCCACAGATATGTCTTTCCAGGCAGCTTCTGAAGCCATCCAGGTGCATGGGGCTTATGGTTACAGCGATGAATATGACGTGGAACGTTATCTACGTAACTCCAAGGGCGCAGTGATCTACGAAGGCACCAGTGAAGTGCATCAACTGATGCAGGCTGGCTATGCCCTGGGTTACCGTGAAGATGGCGAGCTGCGAAAAGAATTGCCAGCTTACGATGCTGAATACTGGCAAGCGGAAGCGTAGGCGTTTTTCGGTATCACTAACTAATTGCAGGAGGACATGCCTTGAAGATAGTCGTAGCAGTAAAGCAAGTGCCGGACTCGGCGGCCAAGGTATCCGTCGAGAATGGTGAGGTTTCCTGGGGGGATGCGCCTTTGGTGATCAATCCCTGGGACGAGTTCGCGGTCGAAGCTGCCTTATTACTCACCGAAGAGCATGGTGGTGACGTGGTGGCGGTCAGCCTCGGCGATGAGGACTCCAAAGAAGCTTTGAAGCATGCCCTGGCCATGGGATGCAGTGAAGCCATCCTGATCTCCGATCCATCCCTCCAGAACGCCGATACGCAGGCTGTGGCGCATGCTTTGGCAGCAGCCATTCAGAAGGTTGGCGATGTGGATATGGCTGTGTTCGGCAAACAGGCCATCGACGGTGATAACGCCGTGACTCCGGTACAGGTGGCGCGGGTGCTGGGTTGGCCTGCGCTGACGCTGACATCCAAGATCAGCGAACTGGATGCGGATGCTAAAACCTTGAAGGTTGAACGCTCCATTGAAGAAGGACGGCAGATCGTGGAAGGCAAGTTGCCCGCTGTGATGAGCGTGGTCAAAGATTTTGGGGAGCCGCGCTATCCCTCGTTTATGGGTATTCGCAAGGCGTCTAAAGCCGAAATCCCCGTATGGAGCGCGGCAGACCTGGGTGCGGATGTGCCCGCTGCTGTAGTTTCCTGGCCGGAGATGAGCAACCCGCAGGCACGTGAAGTAAGCAATGAGATCATCGAAGGTGGTTCGCCCGAAGAGATCGCGGCGACACTGGCCGACAAGATCATTGAAGAAGGGGTGGTGTAAACATGGCTAACAAAGTATGGGTTTTTGTAGACCAGTTCAAAGGCGAGGGCCACCCTGCTTCGTGGGAAGTGGTGGCGGCCGGTCGTAAGCTGGCCGATGAGGTGGGCTCCGGCCTGACGGCGCTGGTGTTTGGCGAAGGTGTTGAAGCCGTGGCCCAGACAGCGATCCATTATGGCGCGGATGAAGTACTGCTGGCTGATGGCGCTCCGCTGGCGGAATTCCGCGTGGAAGCGTATGCCAGCCAACTGGCGAAACTGGCCCAGGATGACACCCCTGATGTGATTCTTTTCCCGACAACCACAAGGGCGCGGGAATTGGCCGGTATGGCCGCAATTGATCTGAACAGCGGTGTGTTGCCAGACGTGATCGCCATGGACCTGGAAGGCGATACGATAGTGGTGACACGTCCGGTGTATGCGGGTAAATTGCTGGCCAAGTCGCAGTGTGCGGCCAAGCCGCAGTTAATTACGCTGCGGGCGCGTGCCTTTGGCAAGCCGGAGGCCGATGAAAGTCGTTCGGGTGAAGTCAAGAGCGTGGATGTGGTTGTCGACGAAGGGACGATGGCAACCCAGGTGGTGGACTATGCTACTTCCGATGGGCAGGTGAGCCTGACAGATGCCTCGGTGATCGTATCTGGTGGTCGTGGTACTTCCAACCGGGCAGATTTGGAACCGCCTGCTGATATCACAGATGAAAAAGAGCAGGAGATCTGGCGGGCGCAGCAGGGCTTTTTGTTAATCGGTGAACTGGCCGAAGTGCTGGGGGCGGCAGTCGGCGCCAGCCGTGCGGCCGTGGATGCGGGTTACATCCCCTACACACACCAGGTGGGGCAAACGGGTAAGGTGGTGGGGCCGGACCTGTATATCGCCAGCGGCATTTCCGGTGCAATCCAGCACCTCGCCGGGATGCGCACGAGCAAGGTGATCGTGGCGATCAACAAGGACCCCGATGCGCCGATCTTCAAGCTGGCGCGCTTTGGCGTGGTCGGAGACCTGTACGACATCGTGCCTGCGTTGACGGCGGCTTTTAAAGAGCGGTTAGACAAATAGCAGCTAAGCTCGGATGAAATAACACTTCTTTTGGATATAAACTCAGGTGCAGCATAAAGCTTGTGCTGCACCTTTTTTCTTTTTATGAACACTAAACCACAACGCGCCATTACTGTCTCTTATTTAGCTTTCATTGTGCTGGGTTTGTATGACGGCATCTTGGGGGTGGTGTGGCCCTCCATGCGCGACAGCTTTGGCCTACCCCTGGACGCGGTGGGCATCTTATTGGTGTTTGGTGTGTTGGGCTTTGTGCTGGTCAGCTTCGGAAACGGCTGGCTGGCAGGGCGGTTCTCGACGATCAACATCTTCCTGATGAGTGCAATTGTGCGTACAGTGGGATTTAGCATTATTGCCCTATCCACCATTTGGCCTGTTGTGATCCTGGGGGGCTTTTTGATCAGCGCGGGTGCAGGTGGTATTGATGCGGGTTTAAACACCTACGTTGCGCGGCATTACAGGGCGCGGCAGATGAACTGGTTACATGCCAATTTCGGGGTGGGGGCCACGCTGGGGCCATTGCTGGTAGGCGGGACCCTGGCACTGAATCTGTCCTGGCGCTGGAGTTTTGCTGCCGTAGTCATCTTGCAGATCATTATCATTGGCCTATTGTTGATAACTTATTCGTCCTGGGAAAATGATGTAGAGGAGCAAAAGGATGACACCGGTGGTGTAAAAAAGGTGGGCTTTGGGGCAACGCTGCGGCTGCCGCTGGTGTGGATGGGTGTGGGGCTGTTCTTTTTGACGACAGGGACGGAGTTGAGCGCCGGGCAGTGGGCCTTCCCCTTGTTCACCGAAGCTCGCGAGGTGGCTGAGGGCACGGCCAGCGTGTGGGTTAGTGTGTATTGGGGAAGCTTTACCCTGGGACGTTTCCTGCTGGGCTTCATTGTCGACCGGTTGTCGCCGAAGCTGTTCATGCGTTTGTCGTTGGGTGGTGTAGTTCTAGGGGCGCTGTTGTTATGGACACGGCCATTGCCCTATGCGGATTTTGTTGGGCTGGCATTTGCTGGATTTGCGCTGGCTTCCATATTCCCGATCCTGATCGCGACCACACCTGAACGCGTAGGGCGGGAACACGCGGCCAACGCCATTGGTTTCCAGGTGGCGGCAGCGGGTTTGGGTGGAGCATTGCTGACCGGATTAGCCGGGGTGCTGGCAGATAGCGTGGGCCTGGAGGTGTTGGGGCCATATCTGGTGGGGACTTCTGCTTTGATGGTTTTATTATATGAAGGAGTGATTTTCCTTAGTAAACGTAGGAGAGCATAAGTTTCCCCGACCTTGCCATTTTTGGCGAAAAATAATGAAATAAGTAATTTTCATCCGGTTTTCCTGGATGGTTTTGCTGTCAAATTGGGGTAATGTAAGGATAGGCATCCCAAAATACATTTATAGAATTTCCTAAATTGTATTTTAGGTTGTACTTACTTCATGAGGAGCAAAGCGACATGGCAACACAAGGGCGATCGTTTGACAGCGTCATGGGGGTGTTCAAAGATCCTGAAACTGATTGGATCTTCAACCGCACACTCACATTCATGAGCGAAAAAGCTGCTGAAATCGGTGAGTGCCTTTATGCAGCGCGCAGGATAAATGAGCAAGATGGCAAAAGCTGGATAAGAGAATGGGCCGAATTAGCTTCAAGAGTAGAAGCTCATGCTGAAGAGGCGCTGGCGAAAGGAAACATAGTTAGTGCAAGGGAGGGATACTTACGGGCAACTAACTACTATAGGACTGCGGAATACGGCACACCACCCTCACATACTCAATTCGATGCATTGTGGGAGAAGAGTGTAGATTGTTTTCAGCAGGCCTGCAAATTATTCAATCCACCAATTCAATTAATCCAGGTGCCCTTTGAGGGTAAGGAGTTGCCTGGATATTTTTGGCGTCCTGATGACTCTGGGGAGAAGCGGCCCACGCTGATCGCCGCTGGGGGGAACGACTCGTCGTTGGAAGAAGTGGTGTTTTGGGTTGGTATGGCGGCAGTCAGGCATGGCTATAATTTCTTTACTTTCGAGCATCCCGGCCACCGCGGAGCATTACATCTTTTTGACGATTGTTTCAAACGACCGGACTATGAAGTGCCTTACAAAGCAGGCATCGATTACCTGGAAACGTTGCCTGGCACGGATGAACGAATTGCGATGACAGGCTACAGTTTTGGCGGCTACGTTACATGTCGGGTGGCGGCACACGAAAAACGGTTAAAAGCCATCGTTCCCAATCCGCCAATTATTGATGCTTACCAGTTATTCAGTACTGATATGCGCGATTCAACGGTGGTCAAAGTGCTACCAACAGCTATTTTTGAGTCGTTGGCGGAGAGGGGCCTGAGTAAATCTCCCATGAGATATAACCTTGCCAAGTACACAATGATGTCCTTCGGAACGCCTGAACTGTCGTGGACTGAATTCGCTAAATTCGAAGCGCAAAGACCTTTTACAGTGAGGGATGAACTTCACCAGATTACCTGCCCGACGTTGGCTTTGGTAGGAGGTGGGGAAGGTTATGAGATGCTGAATCAGTCGCAGCAATTTGTTGATGATATTGCTGCAGAAAAAAAGCGACAACATGTATTCACCTTAGAGCAGGATGGCGCTAATGATCACTGCCAGCTTGACAACCGTGCGCGCAGCACACAGGTGATGTTTGATTGGCTGAATGAAGTATTTGACTATCGCTATGAGTAGTTTACAAAACCCACCCACATGTTGAGCGATGTATTGAACACAGAAGTGGAATGTTGTGTGTAATGCAAGAATAAAGGCCCTGAATAATTCGTCGGGGCCTCTTTCTTGCAATCTTTTTCTTTGGTGTTGTTATGCAAAAAGGCCAATTAGGATGCATTGTAACGATTCTGGCATTTTATGTAATAATTATTTAGACTATAGTTAAAATAATTACATGACAATGTCTAACCCATTTCATCACTTTATCTTAAATCGCAGGCACTTCTTGGGGCTGGCTGTGGCCCTGTTTTTGGGCTTGAGCGTTTCCCAAGCCTCGGCATTGAGCGCGGATACGCCCCTGCCGGACATCCCGGAGGCTTATTGTGTGCCCGTAGATGCTGCTGTTGAGCAGGCTGAGGTCATTGCGGTGACGGCGTCTAACCGCATGGCAGTTGAGTTGGACGGCGAAGTGGTGATAGTGCGCTTGCTGGCTATCGATACAAATTCCACTACCGAGGCAGCAGCGGCGCATGCCCTATTGGATACACAAGCACTGACTGGTCGGAGCGTTACATTGGTGGGGGATGGCATGGATACAGACGAAGAGGGCAACCTGATGCGCTACGTATTTAGTGAAGACTCCTTCGTGAATTTTAGCTTGATTGAACAGGGCTACGCCACAGTCGCACATGAAAGCTTTTATGCCTCCTGCTATGGGTTCTTTTTGGTAGCACAGGCTGAGGCACAGCAGGAGCGCCTGGGTACCTGGATCCCTGCAGATGTGCGCATGGACCCGGCTGAGTGGCAACAATGGCCGGTCGTGCCCTTGATCAGTGAGAACGCTCGCAAGATCTATTTAAATGGATTGGGACTGGGAAACAATCCCAATGCGTTCACGATCTATGGGGATTGTCAGAGCCTGGCCTGGCGGCTGTTCGCGCCCCTGGACCGGGCCGATTACCAGTTGCCGGAAGAATACCTCTATCTGGAATACACACGTTACCAGTTCGGCGGCTCTTTTGAACGTAACCCGATCACCACAGCGGACAGCGCCACAGTAGCCAGTATGTACTCTGTGTTGTGGGCCGACCGCAAACAGTGTCAGCCAGGCGAGAATCCGCTGGCCTGTGAGTGGAACGTGCATAACCCCAGCATCGCTTTCATCAGCCTGGGCACGAATTGGAAGGGCACGGCTCGGGAGTATGAGGATTACCTGCGCAGGCTGGTGCAGGACTCGATCAACCTGGGCATTTTGCCCATCGTGGTGACCAAAGTGGATTCCAGTGGGATGGATTACCCGCTTAACCGGGTGATGGCGCAGGTAGCCTACGACTATGACATTCCCTTGTGGAATTTCTGGGCGGCGGTGCAGGATATGCCCAACCGCGGCATGGACCCGGATGATCCGCGCGGCATCCACTTCCTGCCCGAAGCTTATACGATCAAGCGCCTGACGGGGTTGATGAGTTTGCATGCGGTGTTGGAGGCGGGGGAGTAGGGAAAATAATAGTCCTGCTCTTCAAGGCAAACAAGCTGACCCAATAGAATTGCAACTCCATAAGAGTTTTTAGGGGGCCTAAAGCTAAATTGTGAGTTTTTGGTACTATCCAGATGGTTCTCCAATTATCTGCAACGGGGCACAAGTCCAAAGGTTTTTTCGAGAAAGAAGGAGTATGGCGTATGTCCCTTCTTTTTCGAGACCAAACGTGTGAACTTCTCCACCAAGTGCTTCATCCCATGTTTGATCTACCAATGGTTGCTGACGGACCCAGTCCGGGTATGGAGTGAGATCACCAGGTTCACTTTGTGCGTCAACCATATCTTGAAATGTATGACCATCAACGATACGATAAACATATAGAACCATCTCCTCCTCGGTCATGTCTTTGAAGAGAAATGAATGATCTCCTGGGGGCAAATCAGTCAGACCAGAAACAGCGCATCCATTGCCATTAAATGTGACCTCGATCATCTCTGGCTGGGACTTGTTTGCACTGCATCCAACTAATAGGAGGGTCAGCAATATCCCCCATACCATTTGATGAGAAAGCTTGTGCAGGTTCATAATTCCGCTCCATTCATTCTTTGGTTGTTAAAAAAAGAACCCCGGCCATGATATTAGCCGGGGAAAGTTGTTAGCAAGTTGGTGCCCCTCAACGATGTAATCTGTGATGTATTTCACAGATTACATCGTTTTGATTTTTCCGTCAATAGAACAAAGAATCAGGGAGTGGCTAAAACAGAGTGGATAGACCCTCTTCTGAAAAGCAAAGCCCCTCGGGCGCTCTGCAAGATCGATCATTCACCAAAACAGTCTTGCCGCTCTTCGTCCGTCATACCGCTCTGCCAGTAGAGAGCAAGGGGCTTAAGCCCCTTGTTTCACAATATAAGATCCCAGGCCAAGGAGCTAAGCGGTTCTATTCAGGTTGACAGAGCATGAAACCTGGGGAACACAAGAAGGCCATCTCCCCGCTTTTAGACACTCCCAAGAATCAGGAAGCAATAGGGCTGTCTATTTCCTGCCGGAAGCTTACACGATTAAGCGTTTGACAGGGTTGATGAGTTTGCCCGCGGTTTTGGAGGCAAGGGAAAGGCAGTAGGCTCATTCTGCCTCTGCGATCCAATCCAAAATCAATTGCTCCAGAATGCTCAGGGGCACGCTCCCATTTTTAAGCACGATATTATGAAACTCGCGGATGTCAAAGGCATCTCCAAGCTCCGTTTCAGCCATGTTTCGTAAGCGCAGTATTTCGAGTTTTCCAACCATGTATGAAGGTGCCTGGGCGGGGTAAGCGATATAGCGTTCAACTTCCCAAGTTGCAAAACCTTCATTGATGCCTGTATTCTCGATCATAAATTCAATGGCTTCATCATAGCTCCAGCCATAGGTGTGAATGCCCGTATCAACGATCATGCGGCAGGCACGTAAAGCTTCATATTGCAGCCGGCCTAAATTGCCATAGGGGTCGTCTGCATACCAGCCTAATTCGGCGGGTAAATACTCCGCATACAAAGCCCATCCTTCCGTGTAGGCATCAAAGATCATCACACTTCTAAATAAAGGGAGATCGGCTTCTTGCGCGAGAGCTATCTGGTAGTGATGTCCAGGAATACCCTCATGATAGGCTACCGAATGCATTTTGAAAATCGGTTCAGTTTTGTTTGTGCGGGCATAAAATTTCCCGGGGCGTGTTCCATCCAACGAACCCGGACTATAAAATGCGCCAACATCACCACCAATGACTTCTAAATTGGTTTGTGGTCGAAGGTCAAAATATGCGTCGAGGTTTTCATCTGCGTGCTGCAAAATCAGTTCATACTTATCAACAATATCTTGCCCTGTTAATGTGCCACTCTCGGTTATCACAAGCTGAAAGGCTTCTGGAATACCAATTCCTTCCTCATATCCTAGTTCAGAGAAATTTATGCGCATTTCGGCTTGAATTCTGGCCAGTTCTTGTAAACCTAGTGCGTGAATTTCTTCTGCAGGGATATCGACGGTGTTAAAGTGATTTAACATATATTGGTAATAGTCTTCCCCTCCCTCAAATTGATAGACACTCAATGTGTCTCCAGCTAATTCCTCCAAACGCAGTAAGGTTGTGTCAAGGAGGGCAAAAGCGGGCATAACTTGCTGCTCCAGTACTTCAAGAGCGGCATTCAGTAATTCATCTTCTTGAGATTGTGAGATGCCGTCCGCATTAGCGATTTCTTCTTGAAAATGCGTATAGAGTGGGGAACTATTTGGGGTGGCCCCAAGCATTTTATTTATTTCCGCCCGGCCTGCTTTTATAATGAATTGAGGAGGGATAATGCCAAGCTCTTCACGGGAAGTGAGTTGCAATTGTAATTGGTCAAATTTTTCCGCAATTGCTGCCAGTCGTTCAATATAGAGCAAGGCATCCTCATAACTATTGAGTGGCAATGTTTCTGTGAACAGGATGATCGTGGTCTGGGGGATACTGCGCCATGTGAAGTTGGTAACAGGATAGGCGTGGAGGTGATATTCATATCCCTCAATTGCATCCTCTAGATACCATTTGAAAACTTGATAAGAAACCTGCTGCTCTGAGGTCATTTTTTCCAAGGGGTAGGTCAATAACCTGTCGAGTAATAATTGATGTATTTCCCGCGTTTCAGATGGATAGTCCGGAGAGATATTTGTTAACAGCTCTAAGGAATCAAATTCGGCTTCCAATCCATATTCAATAATTGCCTCTGGATTGCGCACTAATATTAGCTTAAAGGCCTCTTTATAAAATTGCTCTATTGGAAGGCCTTCCAATCCCAAGACCAGATCATTTGTTATGGAAGTTGGTATTGTGTCAAACGGTGTGCTTAGGGTATTTGTTTCTACAGTACAAGCAGAAAATGATAGTGCAATTACCAAAAAAAGACAGAGGGTTTTCGCGTCCCTGCGCATCATGAAACTCCTAATATTTTATTTATGCTTTGTGCTACTAGCTAACCTGATCTAAAGCCTATAACAAGATGGGAAGGTGGTTAAAAAGTGCAAAACTGGCAACGATTTTGTTAGTGACATGTTTCACAGATTACAGTATTGCTAATCTCAGGTCAATAGGGCAAAGAATTAGCGCGTTACCCAAGGATGAGTTTTGGGTGAGACTCAAGCAACAATAGCATTTCGCTAATGTATACTTTTAATAGCAAATGGTTGAAAATGCTTTTGCGCTAATTATTGTTATGAATACAAATAGATGGTTTTCTGGTGGGATATCTAAGTTGAATAAGTTCTGGGAAGCAAATTTCTTCTTCCAGAACATGTTTATTCCTTTAGCAGTATTGGCTTTGTATTTCTTTACATTGGCCCAGTTACTATCTTCCTCTCTCTTCCAGCCAATTGGCATCAATTACGTGTTTGCCAGCCGGTCGTGGCCGTATGTGCTGGGATTGGTGCTGGTCATCTTCCTGGTCTTTTTTGTGGTTAATAGGATTAGAGGTGGGGAGAGGCTGGTGTTTAAAAGATCGACTGAAAAGCTATCTGCTGGTGATTTGCTCCTCCTGCTCCTACCAATAACCCCCATCATTCAGTACGTAATCAACAATCAAGATATCCTGTCGCCCTTAGATTCGCTGGGTGTAGTTACCTTTTTTGTGCTTTTCTCGGGTATTTATGTGTTTGGCATGCCAGCGTTACTCAGTTGGCTTGGCTCAGTGAAAGTGTTGAGAACCTTGGGATTGGCTTTCGTATATACTGTCACCAGCATGGTGTCCTTAGCACATAGCTTTGCCTGGCTTGGGGAAGGTAATTTAGTCATGCAGTGGATGTTTTTTGGTGGCGCCTTCCTTGTTGTTGGGATTTTATATAGCCTGAGCAACAAGAACATTTTGCGCTTCATCATTGTCGTAAATTTTGTGGCTGTCACTTCAACGCAGTTGTTTGCGGGCAATGAAGGAGCGGAGCGTGTTTCTGACGCAGGGAAGGAAAGCAGGTTATTGGCACTGGTTGAAGAAAGGCCTGCGACGACGCCCAATATTTATTTGCTGGTCTATGATGCTTACATACCCAACGAAACCATGCTCGCCTATGGCATTGATAACAATGCCCAGGAAGAGTACCTGGATGGCTTGGGCTTTGTTCTATATCCACGCACATATACGGTCACGCCATTTTCGATAGGGTCGATGAGCAGTGTGCTGAATGCGTCGACCGATGATTTTGGCAATATCAGAAGTGGTGTATCAGGAGATGGAATTATCCACCACGCCTTACAGGGTATTGGTTATGAGACCTATGGTGTATTTGCCCACAACCATTTCTTCCGCGGGATCAATTCATCTTACGATTTTTCCTATCCCGGACGCAGCCCGATATCCGCCAATATCCTTGTAGGCGGTATTTTAGTGGGCGAATTCCGCTTCGATGATGAGTTTGCATTCCAGCCGCGGGAAGAGTTTCTGGAGACGAAGCGTAGTATTTTAGAAAGTGTCCCGGAGAATCAAGTGTTTATGTATGCCCATTCAAATATACCGGGACACAGTCAAAATTCCGGAGCCTGCCGACCCGATGAGACCAATCTTTTTAAAGAACGGCTAGTTGATGCTAATCTTGAGATGCGGGAGGACCTGGAATTTACCATAGCAAATGACCCTGAGGCGATCATCATCGTGGCCGGTGACCATGGCCCTTTCTTGACAAAAAACTGTATTGATACAGGGGAAAGCTATGATATTTCTGACATTTCACGCTTGGATATTCAGGACCGATATGGTAGTTTTTTGGCAATCCGCTGGCCTACGGGGAATTTCGAGGACTATGATGACATCAAGATACTACAGGATCTCTTCCCGGCCATCTTCGCTTACCTCTATAATGACCCTGCCTTCCTGGAATTGAGAGTTGAGCCTGCTACCAATAATACTTATTACACCAGCGGGGTAAGCGTAGAAAACGGCATTATTCAAGGGGGCAGCGATGATGGTGAACCCCTTTATGAAATAGGGCAATAAACTGTTTGAGGAAAGGCGTAAGTGCCTTTGTGAGAGCAGTGAAGCAAGTGGGGGTTTGCAAGGGCGCAGCATGCTCCGCCCTTGCACCAAGTCTTATTGGAAAGTGGGTAGCCATCAAGTCCACAACGCCCACGTTTACGTTCTATCTAGAACAGTTTCAATTTCCGACATTTGATCTGATGTGAGTGGACCAAAATCCATGGCGCCAGCATTTTCCTGGACCTGTGCAACAGTCTTGAAGCCAGGGATTGGTACTGTGCGATTACTGCGTCCCCATATCCAAGCAAGGGCACCCTGCGCCAAGCTGCGGCCTTCGCTGATGATAATCTCCCGAATGCTTTCGATCTTGTTTAACCACTCCGGATTGGGATGGCCGTCGATCAAACCCTCAAACCATTCAGAATGTTTGCGGACATCATCGTCTGGGAAGCTGGATTGGGCGGTAAATTTGCCCGTTAAAACTCCCATGCCCAGAGGCCCGCGGTTGATGCTGGCCAGGTCGATCTCGTCACATAGTTCTAACATCTCCCCATCGCTATCAAAGATGTTCAATTGCTGCTGGACTACAGAGCAGTGCTCCCCTGAGGCAAAGGCCCTAACAGCGTCCGGTCTGTCGGTGCTCCAGCCATAACATCTGAGCTTGCCTTCCTTGACAAGCTCCTCAAGGATCACAGCAAGCTCTTGTGATGCTTCGATGCCATAATCCCATACGTGTAATTGATAAACATCGATATAGTCCGTCCCCAGGCGTTTCAGGCTCTTCTCGAGGTCTTCACGCAGATGCTGGGCAACCGGTGCTGTCTCTTGAGATTCTGGATATGAGACAACCTCTTTTGTATCCTCATTCACATCATGTCCAAACTTTGTGGCAATAACCACATTCTCGCGTCTACCCTCTAAGGCCTGGCCCAAAATGCGTTCGCTATGGCCGCAGCCATAGTTTGCTGCAGTATCAAAGAAATTCACACCCATGTCTAGAGCTGCATGGATGGCTCGGATGGATTCGGTATCATCGACTTCGCTCCAACCTGCCGGTGAACCTTCAAACGTCCAGGGACCGCCGATAGCCCAGCAGCCCATGCCAACAGCAGAGACCTCAATCCCCGAACGACCTAGAATTCGTTTCATTTGTTTTTTCCCTTTTGTGTAGTTTGTTTTCTGCTTATCTGGAATTATACAATTGGCGGCAATGTTTTTGCCCGAAGGCAAGAGCAGCTTCTTCTTTTACTGTTTGAGTAACCAAGTCACGCGATCGTAAGAGATGACATAATGGATCGCGACCGCGCTGCCCAGCACCCATGCCAATGAGGTATTACCCAAATCAAATAGTGCCCAGGTAGCCAGAGCAAAGAAAGCCAGTTCGAACACAAGGCGGATGATACCGGGGACAGGCACCGGGGCTTTGCCGGATCGGCTGGGATCATCTTTGACGGCAAAGGTGCCCCAGAGAATGGCTGCGAGGATGGGAATGCCCAGGGCGAGTAGATATTGCAGCACTCCGGCTGCATTATTCCAACCCCAAATGCCGAAGATGATAAGGGCAACTATCTCGAGGATAAAGCGGACGGCCAGATTAATTGGGTTCGAGCCCATGTTGTCCTCCTTTTTCTAATTAGGTAGTTGGTGATGTTCTATCTCTTTGCGGTAATAGGAATAGCACTGCTCCCACCAAACCAGCCAGCACATTGGCTACTACAAAGTGCATAAAGAAAGTGTTGAAGGCCACGGCTTCGGGGATGTTGAAACGCTGTAAAAGCAAAATGGCCGTACCCTCGCGGATACCAACCCCGCCGATAGTGATGGGCAGGATAGTGCTCAGGGTGATGATGGGGAAGAGCAGCACGGCTTCAAAGGGATAGGCTTCGCCATAGGCAGTCATGATGATGGCGGCCTGCAAATAAAAGAGGATGAAGTAGAGCAACGAAAGCCCGGCGGTGCGTAGGGCCAGTTGGGGGGTGATGGTCTTTACGCTGGAAGCCAGGCGTTGCACTACGGCCAGGCGACCCAAGCCAAAGTAGTTGGCTGCCTCAAGCAGGGTGATGATGCGGTTAAGGAATGCGACTACCAGGACATAGGCCAATATCAATATAAAGGCAATAAGCGGCTGCCCGAATAGCAGGACTAACCCCAGCAAGGAATACAAAGCAACCGTACCCAGATCAAGGACTTTGTCAAAGAGCACCAGACCGGCTAACTCAGTACGGTCTTTTTCGGAAGCGAAGGCCCCGCGGCTTAGTTCTCCGATAGCAAAAGGGGTGACTACGGCCAGGGATATGCCAATGTAAAAAGATCGCAGGGCGCTCCAGAAGGAGAATTTCGGCAGTTGCACCTGCGCTAAGATCTGCCATTTGCGGATCTTGACGGCATCGGTGAGGGGTTTGATGAGGATGGCGAGGCCCAGATAGTGCAGATCGATGGTGAGGAAATAACCCAGGACGCGGTCTGGTTGCGCCAGCCAAAGGATATAGCCGACGGCCGAAACGGTCAGCAGAATTTTTAGCAGTGTTGATAAGGAAAAGCGCTTTTGGGTTTGGGCAGGTGCTGGCTCTGACATCTTGCTATGCGTCTGAGCGCAGGCGCTGGACATTGGCCGGATTACCTACTGCAATGGCATCGGGGGGAATGTCTTTGGTGACCACGGCACCGGCACCGATAACGGCATTGTCCCCAATGGTGACGCCGGGGAGTACGGTGACGCGGGCACCCAACCAGACATTATTGCCAATGAGGACTTCTTTTTCTTCGAAACCCTGTTGCTGGATGGGCACTTTAAGGTTATCCATCTGGTGGTTGGCAGAGTGGATGAGGCAATAAGGCCCTATGATGACATTGTCCCCGATCGTCACGCCACCGCGGGCATTTACCCAGGTGCCGTAATTAAGTCCACTACCGCGACCAATGTTCAAGCCCTTGGGGTATTCAATGGTGACGCGTTCGAGGATGCGGAAGGGACCATGGCTCTCCCCAATGAACCAGCGCAGTATCAAATAGCGGATACCGATACCCAGGCCGCCGGGAATGCCGCTGAGACCGACAAAAAGCCAGCGCACCAGCTCCCAGCGTAGAAAAGCCCCAAGTTTCATACTGCCCGGATTCACTTTATTCGTCCCGTTCTTGCTGGCGTTCCATGGTCTTCAGGCGACTTTGCAACTTATAGACTTCGTTGCGCAAAAAACTGTTTTGCCCAGCGATGACGCCGAAGGAGAGCAATTGCACACCGACGATAATGAGCAGAATGAGTAGGTCAATGGCTGGCCGCCCGGCGTTGAGGTTGCCGGTGAAGCGCAGATAGGTGACGTAAATACCCAGGATGATCCCCCCAACGATCAAGCCAAGGCCGGACAAACTGAACCATAACAAAGGGCGCTCGAAGACAGAAAAGAGGAGGTGCGTGATGGAGGTCTTCCCCAAACGTGTTTTTGAGCTGCCGCGTTTACGGCTGCGCAAGACCGCAGGAACTTCTTTGATGTTGTAACCTAAAGCCACGGCTTTAGAGAGGATTTCCAGATGGATCTCTTTGCGGTCCTCTTCCAAGACTAGTGTATCGAGAGCCTCTTTTTTGTAACCGCGTAATACGCATGTGATGGTACTGAAACGCCCGCCAAAGGCTAGCGATAGCACACGGTTGCCGGTTTTGCTGAGGAAAAGGTGGAGAGGGCGGACCCCGATGGTCTGCCCACCGGGCATGTAAGCAGAACCCAGCACGATGTCCACACGCTCGTCGGCTTTGAGTTGATCGTAGAGTTGCAGGATATGGTTGGGGCTGTAGCTGAGGTCGAAGTCAATACTGACCAGATATTTGCCCCAGGCATTGGCAAAGCCGGTGCGCAACGCCTTGCCGCGCCCCTGGTTGAGGGGATAGGAAACCACGCGCAGATTGTCTACCTTGCTTTCCCACTCCTGGGCCACAACAAGGGTATCATCAATGCTGCCATCATTGACCAGCACCAGCTCCCATGGATCAGGAAAAGCGGACATGGTCTCCTGAATGGCGGTGACTGTTTTGGCGACGTTGCTCTCCTCGTTGTACATGGGAGCCACAATGCTGAGTTCTATGGGGTTAGATGCGTTCTTTTTAGTTGTCACAGTCCCTCAATAATAAACGCCAATCGTTGTTTTGGTCGTAAAAAGAAGGGTGTTTTTCGAAGCCGATCTCTGCCAGGTCCAATTCTGTTAGACCAAGATCGTTGACTGGAGAAAACCAAACAACGCAACCTTCGGGAGGAAGTTGCGCCAGCGCCTCTTCTGGAAACTCCGAATAAAAATCGTAGCGTAAATCGCTACGCCCATAGCGCAGGAAATAAGTGATCAGGCTTATCTTGCGCTCGAAGACGAGGGCATTGGGAGGTAACTCTCCCGCCAGGCTTTGGATGGTGGCATTTAGGTTGCTATTGACCTGGGTCAGGAAGACTTTGTTGACCTGGGTGGCGGTGGCTCCCAAAAACAGAATTGCTACGATGACTACACTAGCGTTTGCGGAAAAAGCAATAATAGATGAACGCTCTTTTAAAAATCCTTGCGCAGCTCGAATTGCACTGAAAGCCAACAAACTCAAGAGGGGGATATAAAAGATGCTGTAATAACTGCCAGCCAGACGGGAAACATTACGGAAGGCGAAGGCCAGCAAAAAGACGATGATGGCTGCGCGCGCGTGTTTATCCTTGACAAAAAAGGCAGCCAGCGCAGCCAACGAGAGGGGCGCGTAACGCGTGAAGAAATCGACCAGTGATTCTCGGGCGGGTGTCAGCCACACAATTGTGTCGTTGATGGAAACGATGTAACCGGGTCCGCCACGGCCTGCAATGTAGGTGAACAGAGGAAGATAATTGATGAAAAAGAAGAGCGCTCCGATGAGTGCCAGTGAGAAATTAACCTTCTTGATCTCTTGCCAATCGCGTACTAGATAGTAGATAAAGACCACGCCAGCGGCGGCGATAAAGAAAAATGAACTGGCTTTAAAAAAGAGGCTGACAACGAAGGCCAGTATGCCCAGGTTGTAGCGCTTGCGCAGAAAGGCGAACAAGCCCAGTGTGCCCATGATGGCAGATGGCAGTTCCATGTGAGCGTAGTGCATAAAAATAAAGGCCCAGGCTGAAGAAAAGGTGAGCACGAATGTCAGGACGACATTGCCGGGGGAAGCGTCTGTATTGAGGTATACGAGAAAAGCGAACCAAATAATGATAAAGAACAAACTGATGAGCGGACTGACGAATTCCAATGGGAGGATCAGGTCGAGTAGGTTACCCATGCGAATGTAAAAGAAAGGCTCGGAGTACGGAACCAGGTAAAAGGAAGGCTGGAATTCAAATTTGCGCACACGGGCATCAATACCAGGAATGTGCAATGTTGCCAGGGAAAAGTAGACAATGATAAAGAGTAAACCGAATACTAAATAAGTTTTCCAGTGTTGGCGCAGCCGGGTGGTTAGCGTCGTAAATATAGTCCTGATCTCATCCGCGATCCGAGCTTTGCCGCGCATAAAAATAAATAGCAACGGGGAAAGGGCGAATACGACATGGAGGGTGATGACGGGATACTCGGGCTGGTCGAACCAGCGCAGGCTGCGCGTATAGATCAGTACAGCGGCAAAGGTCAGGCCGTAGGGCAGGAAAAGCAGCGTAACCAGGTTGTTGCTGAGGACAGTTTTGAGGCGCTGACGGTAGTGAGTGTTAAAGGGGGCCAGGATGGGGAACAGTAAATAATTTTTACCCCAGTCCCAAATACGCTGGCGTAGAGCCTTGTGGAAATGGACCTGCCAGAAATAGGGCCAGAGGATCGTGGCTAACAAGAGGGCGCTGAGGAAAAAGGCTAATCCTGTGAAGGGAGCCAGGCGGGTGGTGTAGCCCCTTATCTGTGCGTCCGTGGTGCTGAAGGTCAGCCAGAGAGCATAGGCACTGACCAGGAAGATTGCGATAGTGACCAATGAAACAAGTGCGTAAAGTAGCCAATGTCGAAATTTATTGTCTAGCGTTTCGACCCAAGTCTCTAGCCTTTTGGCATCTTGCCGTATGAGCCAGTTGGGCCAGGCGGCCAGTAAGACAAAAAGCAGGGCGAGGCCAACCAGTGCCAGACGAGTGGCCGAGAAACCTAGAAATACGGTGTTCTCCGGGTCGCGGGGGATGCTCAAAATAGCCAGCAAGGTTACCAAGCTACCGGCTAAGGCCAGCAGCAGCAAGGCGCGCAATCTTGAGGGTTGGAGGATGGAAGGGGTCATTAGGTATAAATCAGTTGAGGCTGATCTGGGAGCGATATTGTAATGCTTCGGCCAGATGGGCTGGCTGTATTGTATCTTCTTCTGCCAGGTCGGCGATGGTGCGGGAGAGTTTGAGGACGCGGTGGTAGGCGCGAGCAGAAAGCTGCATTTGTTTCATAGCGTTACTGAGGAGCTTCTCGCCAGTCTCGTCCAGCTTGCAGTACAAGCGGATCTCTTCGGGCCCCATATCGGCATTGCTGGCGCTGTTGCTCTCGGTGAAGCGCTCCCGCTGGCGTTGGCGGGCTTGTTCGACACGGCCGCGGATGTCGCCGGATGATTCGCCCAGGCGGTCGTCGCTGAGTTTTTTGTAATCTACACGTGGCACTTCAATATGGATATCAATACGGTCAATGAGGGGGCCTGAGAGGCGTTTCTGGTAACGAGTGATAGTTGTTGATGAGCAGCTGCATTCTTTGACGGTATCGCCATGGTAACCGCAGGGACAGGGGTTCATGGCCCCGACAAGCTGGAAATTGGCCGGGAAGGTCAAAGAACCCTGGGCGCGACTGATGGTGACCTGCTTATCCTCTAGCGGTTGGCGCATGACTTCCAAAACGCGGGGTCCGAATTCGACCATCTCATCCAGAAAAAGAACACCGCGATGAGCCAAGGATATCTCGCCGGGTTGGGGCCAGTTGCCGCCACCCACCAGCCCGGCGTGCGAGATGGTGTGATGAGGGGCGCGGAAAGGGCGGCTGCGCAGCAAAGGCATGTTCTCTGGCAATTGGTCTGCGACTGAATAAATGCGGGTGACATCCAGGGCTTCTTCCACGGTCATTTCCGGAAGAATGCCGGGCATGGAACGCGCCAGCAGGGTCTTGCCTGCGCCGGGCGGGCCGACCATCATGACATTGTGGCCACCGGCAGCAGCCACCTCCAAAGCACGTTTGACGTGCTCCTGGCCTTTGACCTCCCGAAAGTCCACGTAGCCGTTAGCGGCGACAGTCATATCCGTATGGTCGGCTTCGGCGGGGCTGATGGGGCTGTGACCACTGAGATGAGCAAACAATGCGCCCAAAGATTCGATGGGGATGACTTCGATCTCAGGAATGAGAGCCGCTTCGGCGGCATCCACGGCAGGCACAAAAATGCGCTGGTAACCCTCCTGGCGGGCCAGGGCGGCCATAGGTAGTACGCCGCGCACGTGGCGCACGCTGCCATCCAGGGAGAGTTCGCCCAGCACCAGTGAGCTTTCAATCGATTCAGGGGACAATTGGTCAGCGGCAATGAGGATGCCCAAAGCAATGGGCAAGTCGTAGACCGGCCCGGCTTTACGAACAGAGGCGGGGGCGAGGTTGACGGTGATGCGTTTGCGGGGGAAATAAAAACCGGCGTTCTTGATGGCGGCCTGGACACGCTCGCGGCTTTCCTGCACAGCGGCGTCTGGTAAACCAACGATGGTGATGGTAAGAACAATAAACCAGTAGCAATTGGGGTGGGTTTGGGTGTTGATCTGGGACATAAGCAGGCATTATAAGCGGATTAAGTTCACCGGCCAAAAATTAGGGCAGATCCTGGAAAAAATCCCTTCCTAGCATGAGTTGAAGTTGGATAGAAATTGGTTTGAGAGAAGGCTCGCATCAATATGCGTGACTTCCAAGTTATCTCATGCTTAAAATCTTCTTAGCTTTGTTGACATGGTATATTTTGGGTGTAACGTTATAACTATTTGGAGTGCGATTTTAGCGCATTTGGCGAGGACATTATGGAAAAAATGCAAGTTCCGAAACCGAATACTCAAGCATTAAGTTGGTTCTACGGAGAATATACAAAGGGCACTCTAATACTTAATCCTAAATATCAACGTAATCCTATTTGGTCAATCGGCCAAAAGTGTTTCCTGATTGATAGTTTAATATCAGGAGCTCCAATCCCGCAAGTGTTCATTAATATAATAACTAAGGGTGCTGGAACGGACAGAGAAACTTCTTATGAAGTGGTTGATGGGCAACAGCGACTTCGGGCGATTGTCGATTTTGTTGATGATAAGTATTCTTTGGTTTCAACAACAGCAAAGTCCTATCCTGTTTCTGAAATTTATAAGCCACATATCAAAAAGGTTTACTCTGAACTACCTGCAGATTTGCAAAATACGATTTGGGATTATCAGATGGCTGTTCAAGAACTGCGCGGCTGGAGTGAGGAACAAATTCGAGCATTGTTTCGAAGACTAAACTATGTTGTAGAAAGGTTAAATCATCAAGAATTACGTCACTCACAATACTTTGGTCAGTTTGTGGACGCCGTTGAAACGCTTGCGGAAGATCCCTTTTGGGATGAGATAAATTTGTTTACTCGGCGGGATTCTCAGCGGATGAAGGATGTTGAATATATTAGTGAATTATTTATCATTATGATTGATGGCGTGCAGAACCAGCAAAAGACCCTTGATGAATTTTACGCACAATACGATGTTTCATTTCCAGGCAAGCGAAAGTATTTAGAGAGCTTCCAAAATGTGATTTCTTCACTAAGAACGATTGGAGATTTAATTAAAGATACCCGCTTCAAGAAGAAAGCAGATTTTTACGGTTTATTTGCTTCAGTAGCTGAATTAAATATGGACAGCTCAAAGCCTGTTGATTTACAACCTGCCAAACAGAAGCTTTTGGCACTACATGAAAAATTGGATATGACACCACCAGATGAGCTGAGGGATATTTTTGGGCAATACTATTCAACAGTAATCGAAGGTCCGAACAAGCTCGCTAAACGTAATAGTCGAGTCAATATCCTATTGAAAATGCTGAGAATGGAATTAAACCTTTAGGGGAGAACGCGTTGACATGACTAATATTTCTGAAACAGTTAAGGATCAATATAGGGAAAGAGTAGTTCGGAATCTTGAGTATTATAATGAGCTTCTATTGGCAATTCATAATAAGCGGACGGAAGCCTCGTTACAAACAATGCTTGCTGAGCAATTTTCGCTAACTTTTGCGATTCTCTGGGAAACATTTTTGAATGATTTGATTATTGCCTATGTTGAGATGAGCCCCGATAAGTTTGTTCAGGATTTGCAACGTAGGATTAATCAATCCATCTCTGATAAATACGGTTTAGAATCAGCGAGAAATACTACAACTTCCTTGCCTTCCAATCTTTCCAAGAGTAGAGTGGTTTCGTTAATTGATCCAAAAGGATGGAATATCACTATTAATTCGTCTAGTGACCTATCTTCAATGGCCAATCGTTATTTATCTGCAAGTCACGCAAAACGATTCTCATTAGATGCAGCAGACTCAGAATTAATTGATTTCATATTTCCTCTACGAAATTATTTGGCTCACAGAAGCCAGAAATCGAAAGATATGCTCGTTGAATATCAATCCAGGCTAAATGAGGCAATTAATGCTCCGCTAGCTGGTAATTTGAGGATAGTAGGCGTTTATTTGAAGCAAGAATTCCAGCCTGGCGAAACGAGAACCATGTTTTTAGCACAGAGGAGTATTCAAATTGCTTCTAACTTGTAAAATCCAATTAGATTGCTGGCCATTTTTCTTGGATAGAAGACAAGTGGACGAGGCAAAATTATTTTAAGAAGCACACCTTGCTGGGCCAAATCAGAAAAAGTCCTTGCAATTTCATTTTGGACATTAGGTGAATGCTCTCCCATCCCGCCCCGCTTTGATGGGGATGGGGGCGGCGTGGGATGTGAAAGCGGTTAACTGCGGAGTAAAAGCCAGCACCTGAATTCGATATTGCCCTAAAAACGAGCCTCCATTTGGAGGCTCGTAGGCTGAAGTCGGCAACATCACCTCGCGCGTGCCAGGTGCGGTCAGTAGATCAGCCGTCCCCGGCCTCGCCTTTCAATGCTTTCCTTATGTCCCTGATCAGCTTCAAGAAACCAAGCGCCCAGTGGTCTTCAAGGCGTCTGATCCTTTTCTCGATCGCCTCCCGCTCAGGTGCCGAACCGGTTCTTTCTAGCTCGGCACGCAGCCTGTTCAACCTGTTCCGTATCACTACTGCGATGGTCGTAAAGCTGCCCACCAGAACGGCCCCGATCCAGCCTGCTACTTTAAGAATGAAGCCGGGCGGATCCTCGACCAGCTGCTTTTCGAAGGTAGCCTGGATACCTTGCAGAATGGATCGGGTCGGTGTAACGGTAACCGTTATGGTCGGGGTCGTAGTAACTGTGGGCACCGGTGTATCCGTTGGACGGAGGGTCTCGGATGGGACTTCGGTGGGATTGCCGATATATATTTCGTATCGCCCGCTCCAGGAGTAGGTCTCGCTATCTTCATCTGCATATACATAGATCACAAGTACACGTTGTCCCTCAAGGTCCTCTGGAGCTGTGAGCAGCCAAACCCAGGTCGTCGGTCTGGTTTCGCTGATCTCTTGAATGAGAGGAGTTGTTGGTTTTATGATGATGTCGTCAAATTCGATCTCAACTCTCATCTCGTTATCCACCTGTATTGGCGTTTCCTCCTCTTTTCGGGGCATGCTGCGTGGATCATCTCGATGAGACACGGCGACCTTATTGAATACGTCCGAGCTGTCGGTCCCCAAAAAACCTATCGTAACGATGAATTCCGACTGTGAACCTGGCCATAGATCGGTTGGATAATTCAGCTTGATGAAACCATCCGAAGTATTGGCCAGTTCCGCTTCTTCAGCGACTTCCATATCCGGGAACAGCTGGGCCTGCGCTGTAGCTGTGCCCGGATTTGCTGTTGGCGCGCCTCCGAGCGTAGGAGTGGCAGTGGGACCAAGTGTGTCTACAGGTGTGGAAGTTGCTTGATCTTCGGCCGCTCTTGTTTGGGTTAAAAATAGAGCTACTTGGGTGTTCTCCGCCAGGGTCGTTGCGTTTGCCGCAGGATAGCCTCGTATGGGTACGATAAGGATCACGTAGACCGCGCCGCATAACACAGTCGCTCCGATCAGTACCGAGAGCACCGTTGCGGCGACCAGAAAAGCGCGTCTCCCCGAATCTTTGTAAGATGTATTGTTCTGGTGATCCATTTGATCTCACCTCCCCGGATGATGCGGATGCCGTTTGGCGGATAGCGCGAAAAGCTCTGCAGATAAGAGTGCTATATTAACCCCAAATTGTCCCGTTGGTTGTGACCGGTAGAGGTTTTAGAACTACTCTAAGGGGAAAATGGGAGTCCTGACCACACTGGATGCCAGCCGGGACACCCACGCGCTCCCTTGGAGTGACCGTAATTCGAAAAGCGGTGAATGCTGAGGGCTTGGGAGATCTCGGATCCACATACCGACGGAAGCAACTTCAAAGTAACGATCGGAACAACGCGTGTCAAGTGTTGTTCTTTGATTTTTCCGGTAAAAACCCCTATCTGGCAAAAAATGAGTACAACTGCCTACGTGTTCCAAGGTGTCAAGACTTTGCCAGTTGCTTGTTATAGAACATCTGTTTTGCTATAATTCGGTCCCATAGGTATTGGGGGATTTGATCCCCAAAGGACCTGGCATATGCCATACGGAATAGAGGTATTGAGTTTTCTGCGTGATCGAACTGAGGAGGAGATCCGCAGCTATTTGCCACCGGACCTGGCGCGCAGGTTCGATGATCTGTTGATGTTGACGGACTATATGGCCGGGAGGGAGGGCAGTCATTGCCCCGAGGAGGAGATCCCGATGATTGTAGAAAGACTTAGTAAGAAAAAAGCCCCTAATTAGGGGCTTTTTTCTTACTCGAAACACTTAGGTTGGGGCCATCCCATAATGTCATAAATTGTTGGATCGTTGAAATAGTTGGCTAATGTAATGGTGATTTCTCCGCCTGGAAAGTCATTTACATTTTCGGCCATCAGACGACTTAATCTTGGCTGAGATAAGTCCAATCTGCGTGCTAGCTCAGCGACAGATATCCTTTCCCCTTCCACTCTTTGCAATTCGAGATGATGGTCAAAAAGCCATTTGGCAATTTGGCTTTTTACTGCCTGCTTCTCCGCGTCCATATGTATGTATTTTAGCATGACGGTATTGTTACTTGACATGTCATGTTTATATACATATAATCAATAAAAAAACATAATAAATAATAAAAGGCATAACAATGCAAAATGTACGTGACCGCCTCACCCAATTCCAGAAGGACATCGGTACACACAACAGACCGGCCTCGCTCCGCTACGCCGGCAGCCTGCTAGGCATGAGCCACACTAATTTCCAGGCCCTCCGTGACGGTGACTACCTCCCCAAGTTCGAGAACCTCAAAGAAGGGCTGGTGGCCGTCGAGGCCCTGGAGGATTTTCCTGATGAGCACGTTGCAGCTGCAAAGGTGTGTTTGCAGGACCTCATCAGAATGCTGGTGGGTGACCTGGTGGTGGACGCGGCTGAGAGCTCATAGCCCCATCCTTGCCAGAACCTTTTGCCGTATCCATAGCTTCAGCCTACATGACAACCTCCGTTCTGTGACATTTTTCCCAGCGGTCCTCAGGAGGACATATGCCCAAAAGACCCTATGACCAGCGCAAGCTCAACAGGGCCAGGCGGCTGGTCGTCATTTTCATGACCCTGCTGATCCTCGCCATGCTCTTCTTCGCGGGACTCAGTATCTATCTCAACCAGGAGCTGAAAGAATGCCAGAGCCAATTACGACCTTCGACCTTGTTATTGCTGCCGGACTCGGAGCCTGTCTGCTCATCGCCACCGGAAGCGCTGTGGCCGTTGCATACCTCTACGGACAGGTAGAGCAGCTCAAGGAGACCCTCGACCGCCAGCGCCACACGCATCCCACCTTCGCGGCCTTCGAGACCATCCTGATCAAGGCCGGCAAGGGGCTGTACGCCCTGGAGGACAGGCATGCGGCCGCGGCTGTGATCGATATCGTGACCAACGCGCTGATCGGCATCGCCGATGTGGCCCGTACGGCCATCAGCGGCCCAACGGCCTACAAGGAGAAGGGTGATCAGTAGGCCTATCCCGCGGGACCAGGCGACCGTGAGACTGGCAAAGGAGTTCGTATGCCCGAAGAATTGACCTCAAGAGAGCGCGAAGTCTTTGGCTTCATCGTGCGCTACAAGACCGACAACGACGGCGTATCGCCCACCATCAGGGAGATCCTTGCCGGCACCCGCATCACCAGCACTTCCATGGTGGCCTTCTACCTGGGCAAGCTGGAAGAAAAGGGACTGATCGAAGCCCTGGGCAAAGGTGTCCAGACCCGCAACATCCGCGTGATCGGTGGCCAATGGCTCTTCCCGCCGGCACCACCACCGGATGCGGATGAGGACATCCGGCCGCGGCCGGTGCCGGAGCCGCCAAAGCCTGGAAGCTCGCATGAGGCGAAGGCCAGGATAGCTGTGTGAGCGTTCATAGTTCTGCTGCCATCTGGCAGTACTCCCGCATGACCAAGTCCGCCCGCCTGGTAATGCTCTCGCTTGCCGATCGAGCCGATGATGACGGTTACTGCTGGCCCTCGCTTGCCGACATCGCCAGGCGCTGCCTGATCGATTACCGCACGGCGCAGTATTGCGTACGCTTGGCCGAGAAGGCCGCCGAGCTTTTCGTCAGGGAACGCAGCGGCCGGACATCCCAGTTCCTGGTACTGCCCGGTATGTCCACGGAGGCCATCTATGCGGCATTCTTGAAGCGTTTTAAGATGGGTCCAGGTGCCGTAAATGAGTGGATCATCACAAGAACTGACCCTGGAAAAGTTTTCAGGGGTGGTAATTTTTCAGATCCTACAAGATTTTCATGGGGGTCTGGAAAAATTTTCCAGGGACCCCTGAAATCTGATTCAGACGAACCATCAATAAACACAAATAAACCCTCACTTTCTAAAAAAGACGACCCAACCCGCTGGTCAGGGGTTCTTGAGCAACTCAAAAACATCCTGGAGCGCACGACCTTCGAGCGCTACATCGCCCCGCTGCATTCCCCAGAACTGAACAATGGCAACCTGCAGATCATCGCGCCGTCCAGGCAGATCGCCGATTGGTGTCAGGGGCGTATGACCAGCACGGTATCGAGGTTGCTCACCGGTATTCATGGCCACGAGATCGGCGTCATTTTCGAGCATCGCTCAAAGGATCAGTGATGCAGATCGCCCAGGCCCTCTTCCTCGCGGTCCATCTGGAGCAGCAGCTGGCGCCGGCCTTCGAGCGCTTGGTGGTCGCTGGCAGCGTTCGTCGAAGGAAAACGAACGTCAAGGACATTGAACTGGTCGGCCTGGCCAGATATGGCCCTCTGCAGAGCGGTCTGTTCAGTGACCAGGAGTCCAGGCAGGAGAACCTGAGCGAGCACCAGCTGCCAGATCTGCTGGCCGCATCTGCCTGGGCGATCGGGGACAAGAACGGCCCCCGCTACAAGCAGCTGGTCAACCCGTATCACGACATCAACTGCGACCTCTTCATCCTGCACGATCCGGCAGAGTGGGGCGTGGGCCTCACGATCCGCA
>JABFGG010000028.1 GCA_013112575.1 Chloroflexota bacterium
AGGCGGCGCGGGCGCTCAAGAGTACAAAAGGATAGCTCATCATGGTGAGCACAAAGACTGCCCCAGGATAGCCATATACCGGTGGCAGGCGCATGACACCCAATGGCTCCAGCCAGCTCTGGATGAGACCGCGCGGGCCAAGTGTGGAGATAAATAGATAGGCCCCAACAAAGCTGGGGATGACCAATGGAAGGGGTGTTAGCACAGCCCACAAACGGCGGTAAGGGATGTCGCTGCGGGTGGTGAGCCAGGCAATGGGCACAGCAATGGCCACAGATGCCAGCGTGACACTAAAGGCCAACCACAAGGTGCGCAAGGTTATCTCTAGTGTGCGCGTACGCAGCAGTAGATCCCAAATGGCACTATCGGCCTGGGAGGCGCGTAAAACTAAATACGCGATCGGCAGGAGCACTCCACCAGCCACCAATAGCCCCGGCAGCCATAAACCCAGCAGGGTGCCCAAGCGCGGCAGAGGTGCTCGCCGTTTACGAACACCCTGCTCCAGGTTTTGCGTGGATTTCGAAGAAACCAGTTCTGCCATATCAGGGCAGGTAGCCTAACTCCTGTAAGATTACGACTGTGCCTTGTAGATCGGCCAGCTCGCCGAGGGAAATGTCAATGGCGTTAAGTTCAGCCAAGGGTGTTAAGTCTGATTGCACGTTGACACCTTCGATGAGGGGATATTCGTACGTTGTACTAGCGAAGTATTGCTGTGCCACCGTTGAAAGCATGAAATCAAGGAACCTGGTGGCATTGTCCTCATTTTGACCACTAGCAACACGGCCAGCACCGGCGACCATGACGAGTGAACCAGGCCCGCCGCTCGGCAAGAAATAATTGCGGGCGGCAAAGCCTTCACCCTCTTCGGCCAGGAAACGGTAGAGGTAGTAGTGATTGACAAAGCCAACTTCAACCTCACCGGCAGCGACAGCAGCTACAGTAGGTGTGTTCTTTTCATAGAAGACAGGCTCGTTAGCCAGGATACCTTCCAGCCAGGCACGGGTAGCTTCTTCGCCCCACACCTGGCGCATGCCTGTCACCATGGTCTGGAAGGAACCGTTGGTGGGTGGCAGGCCAATGCGGCCACGCCATTGAGGATCGGTGAAGCCTTCAAGGGTATCGGGTAGGTCTTCCGGCGAAAGCGTTTCGGTGTTGTAAACCACCACGCGGGCCCGGCCTGAAATGCCGACCCACAGGCCATCAGGTGAAGCAAAGCGGCCATCCACTTTGTTCAATATATCTTCGGGGAGGGGAGCCAACAACCCGGCATCAGCGACTGCTCCGAGGCCCCCGGGGTCCTGGGCAAAGAATATATCGGCAGGTGAATTCTCGCCTTCTTCAAGGATAGTAGCAGCCATTTCTGAGGTGCTGCCATAGCGGACTTCCACCTGAATACCAGTGGCCTCGCTGAACTGCTCAATAACAGGACCGACTAGGCTTTCACTACGGCCTGAGTAGAGTACCAGCGTTTCCGTATCGTCTGCCTGAGTACCGCTGCAAGCAACCAGCAGCAGGGTAAATATTAGGGTGAGAGAAACAAGTTTGAATCTGAGCATATATAAATATTACCTTTTGGATGTTATTTGGTTGCAAAACCTGGCACAAGTATAGGCAAGTAATAAATATTAATCTAGATACTTGTATTAAAATTCACATAAAATGGGTTAGAATAAAGTTTCAACCGGGTTGAAACTTTGAGGAAAATTTGGCCACCGAAACAATAAGCCCAACCATGCGGCGCTATGCCGCTGAGATCTATCGTTTGCAACAAGATCAGGAAGATGTGGCCCTGGCGGATATCTCTGAACATGTGGAGACTTCGCCGCAGGCAGTGTCGCGCATGGTGAAGCGCTTAAAAAAAGGGGGCTATCTGAACCACGAACTGTACCGCGGGGTACGCCTGACACCGGAAGGCGAAAAGATGGCTATGCCTGCCCTGCGCCGCCACCGCCTGGTTGAGAACTTCCTGGTAAAAGCTATGGCCTATAACTGGGCCGAGGCGCATGAGTACGCCGATACCTTCGAGTTGGGCATCAATGATGTCTTGGAAGATCGCATCGACGAACTAACCGGTCATCCCACACGCTGCCCACACGGCGAGCCGATCCCGAATAAAAACGGAGTGATGCCGGAAGTCAATGACGTGCCGCTAATTGAAGTGGAAACCGGCTGGCAGGTGCGCATCAGTCGCGTGCGTACACACGAATATGACAAGCTAATGTACTTTGCCGAACTGGATATGGTTCCCGGCAAAGAATTCTATTTCAGGGGCTGCGCGCCATTCAAAGGGCCGCTACGTCTGTACATGGACAACAAAGACGTGATCCTGGGGCACGAACTGGCCACAGCCCTGTGGGTGGAGTTGGTGGAGAAGAAAGAATAGAGAATAGAGACTGGGGACTGGAGATTGGTCAGGAGATATTTAGAGGATAGGATTGCCGCAATTGCGGCAGAATCGATCTTCAGTTGAAGGAATTGGCGTTTTACAATTTTCACATTCCATTGGCCCGCGAGGCTTTTTCCTAAATGAAAGACCAATTGTAAGCAACAAACCAGCCCAACCAATAAGTCCAAACACGCTAGCTACAATCCCGAAAATGCTGAGATTGTAGAAACTCAATAAGCTTTGGTTTGGGGTTGCGGGCAAAAAACGAAAAAGAGAACTAAAAATTATTAGTGCCGAAAAAATAATAAGAGGAGTTTTTGCTATCTTATCCATACAACAGCTTATGTTTAGCGCTTTTTGCCCGTATAGGCCGGAGCGGTGATGGCGTAGATGGTACACAAGCGCGTATCGAGCATGCGACTGCGGATACGGGCGTCCACTTCTTCTATGGAATCGGAGGTAGTGATGACGGTGGGCAGTTCGGCATTGTAGCGGTGATTAAAGAGTTGGTAAAGTTTTTCACGTGCCCAGGGGGTCGTGGACTGGGTGCCGAGGTCGTCGAGAATCAATAATGGTGATGTGCGCACTTCATCAAAGCGACGGTCGTAGCTGACCGGGCTGTTGGGGTTAAAAGTGGCTCGCAGGTGATCGAGTAGGTCAGGGACAACGATGAAAAGAGGATGCTCACCCAGGCCAGCCTGATAGTTCGCGATGGCGGCAGCCAAATGGGTTTTGCCACTGCCGTAGTCGCCGGTTAGCACCAACCAGCCGCGCGGGGCTTCGGCATATTGTTGGGTGGCCTTGAAGACACGTTCTAAATTCTTGGAAATTTCAGAGGGCAGGCCTTCGCCTTTGCGGATGTCAAATGTACCGAAAGTGCGATTTCGATGGTGCATTAGTGAGGAAAGTTCTTGCTGGCTATAGTCATCTACCCCCGGGCGACGGTAGTCGGGAGCGTCGATAGTGTAACGAATGACCAATTCAGGGTCTTCGAGACGCGAACGGATGCGACCTTCCAGGTCTTTGGTGGCAAGGTTGGTGGTGATGACTAAGGGGAGTTTGTTAATGTAGCGAAAATTGATGATCTGGAAGAGTTTTTCCTGCGCCCATTCAGTGGCATTTTGAGTGCCGAAATCATCCAGGATCAAGAGAGGGGCCTGGCGAATCTCCTCAAAGCGTTCCTCGAAAGTCTCATCAGGGTTCTGGTACGTAAAACGTAATGAGTCGAGCAGGTCGGGCACCGTAATAAAAATCGTGGCTATTCCGTTTAATACGGCCTGGTTGGCAACTGCGGCTGCAAGATGGGTTTTGCCGGTGCCATAGTTGCCGCGCAACAGCAGCCAGCCATTCAAGCCTTCTGCATACTGTTGAGCCGTGTTGCAGGCTCCTTCAATTGATTCGGCCTGTTTATCTGGAATACCCATGTGGCCGCGTTTTTCAAAGTTCTCAAAGGTCAGGTGATTTAATTCTTCAAGCTGGCTGATGGCATACAGGCGTTGGCGCGCGGCCTGGCTGATTTCATTTTCACGGCAAGTGCAGATGACCAACTTGCCGAAGTCTGGATGGCCCATGGGGGCATCATTGCGTAGATAACCCAGACCAGCACAATGCGGGCAATCCGGGTCCCCGGCCATGTAAGGCTGCCCCTCAGCTTTCGATGAACTCGGAGAATTCGCCTTCGACGTATTTCCGTCGATCTTTTTCAGTACGTCGTCTATCGGTTCGCTCATCTTTACCTTCTCGTTGCCAACTTTCCAAAATTGCTTGAACATAGCGCCAGCGGCGCACGTTGTTCTCTACGGCAATGCGCATGGCGTCTTCGATCCAGGTGGGTGGGTAAGTGTTTTCGGCTTCTGTCAGCGTCTCGGCCAGCAAGGGGGTCAAAGGCCCAATGTGTTCTTCGTATAGCCGAAAGACGTTGGGTTGTTGCTGGCCTAGTTCAATGGGTTGTTGTGTTTCGCTGCCGGGTTGCCACTGACCTTTTCCGATGGCCTGAATGGCAGCCTGGCCGCGAGGGGAGTTGAGGAAATAAAAGCTTCGCTGTTCACCTTCGAGTTCGATGCTGGCGTGTAACAGCGTACCGCGCTCCACAGCTCCTAACAGGCCGGCCTGTAATTGGCTCTCATCTTCAAAGCCAGTCAAAAAAGTAGGGTCGTCCAACATGGCCTCGGGCGTGAGGTAGCGAAAATCGCCTTCCATTTGCTCCAGTTGCCACAGGATATACAGCGTGACCTTCATTTCATCGAGGTCATCTATTTGGGGCAGCAACTCCGTGAAGAACGGCCCCGGAAGGCGAGTAAACCGCACTTTGCCTGCCGGGAAGCCCTCAAATTTCTGCATGGTTTGTTTATATCACGGATGCTGCAAATGAGCGAAGAAAATAAGCAGAGACTCGAGAATCGAGATTCGATGTGCGGTTCTCGAGTTTTGGGTTATGGCTAGAAAAATCAGATATTAGAAACGTCGATCTGGCGAGTGGCAGCGTTCTCGAACTTGGCCAGGTCTTCGCGGAAGACTAACTGGATGCCCGGGTGCGTGGGGCCGTTGCGATGCTTGGCTACTACAATGTCAGTAACGTTTTTCATGATGCTATCCGGGTTCGAATCATCTTCGCGATAGATGAACATCACAATGTCGGCATCCTGTTCCAGGGAACCGGACTCGCGTAAGTCGGAGAGTTGAGGCTTTTTGTCTGAGCGCTGTTCAACGGCGCGCGATAGCTGGGCGGCGGCCAAGACCGGCACATTGAGTTCACGCGCCAGCACCTTCAAGCTACGTGAGATGTAAGAAACCTCTTGAACACGGTTGTCGTTACGGCGGTCGCCACCCATCAATTGTAAATAATCTACGATAACAAGGTCAAGACCATATTCCATGTGTAAGCGGCGGCACTTGGCGCGCATTTGGGTGGGAGTGATGGCGGGAGTGTCATCCAGGTAGATGTGCGTGTCGCCCAAGACTTCAATGGCTTGAGCGAAAAGCGGCCATTCGTGTTCCTCCAGATCGCCAGTGCGTAAGCGCCGCGAGTCAATGCCGGTTTCCTGGGAGATCAGGCGCTGTACGAGTTGCTCGTTGGACATTTCCATGGAGAACAAAGCGATGTGTTTCTTATGCAGTTGGGCTGTGTTCTTGGCGAGACTGAGCATAAAACTGGTCTTACCCTGACCAGGGCGGCCAGCGATGATCAAAAGATCAGAAGGTTGTAAGCCGCCGAGTAGACGGTCAATATCTATGAAGCCAGTGGGTACGCCATACATGTCGCCATCGCGGTTGGCTATCTGGTCCACGCGGTCGTAATAATCACTGAGCACCTGGCGGATAGGCTGCACATCCTGGCTCAGGCGGCGTTCGCTCACCCCGAAGACGGCTTTTTCCGCTTCGTCCAGAGCTGTGTCTACATTGACCTCTTCCTGGTAGGCAACTTTGGCGATCTGGTTGGCGGCCTCAATCATACGGCGGCGAATGGCGGTTTGCTCCACCATGTGGCCGTAAGCCTCTGCGTGCAGAGAAGTAGGGACGTTGTTGATCAAGGCCGTGAGATAGGCTGGCCCACCTACTTCGGCCAACTGGCCAAGGCGGTCAAGCTCTTCTTGCACGGTCAGGAAGTCGATGGGGGTGCGGCTTTCGTGCAGACGTGTAAAGACATCCCAGACCCATTGATGGCGCACGATGTAAAAATCTTCGCCCTGCAGGAATTCGGCGACATCGTAATAGGCTTCGGGGTTGATGAGGATAGAACCGATGACGGCTTCTTCGGCCTCACGGCTGTGAGGGACAATTTGTGGGGAGGGGGCGGGGGTCGCGTCGAGCGAGTCGGAATAAACTTCGGTCATCAGTTGTGTGTACTGGAGTAGCTAGTCTTTATCTTCTTCGCCGTCTTCGTCGTTTACGTCCAGGTTTTCCAGGAAATCATCAAATACAGAAAGACGTTCTTCGCCTTCCTCAAGTTCGCCAACTTCTTCAGAGCCGCGCTCTAATTCGGGATCAAGGTCGTCAATGTCATCTTCGGGGACAATGCCAGCGGATTCCATCACATCTTCGGAGATCAGAATGGGTACGTTGCTACGCACAGCCAGGGCAAGCGCATCGGAGGGGCGGGCGTCAATGTCCAGGTTGTAGCCATTGACTTCAATGACGATGTTGCCATAGAAAACGTCGCCACGCAGGGAAATAACTTCTACGCGCACAACGCGTGCGTCCAGCGAGCGTAACATGTTCTTCAGTAGATCGTGCGTCATAGGACGCGCTACTTCTACTTCTTGCAATGAAAAAGTGATCTGTTCCGCCATATAAGGATCGATCCAGATAGCCAGGTAACGTTCAGCTTCAACCTCGCGTAATATCACAACACGCTGCTGCGACATCAGCCCCACACGGATGCTATCTATCACAACTTCGACCATGTCATCAGACATGCACTGCCTCCAAAATTACCGATAGTCGGGTTATTCTATCATGCAGCGTTTTGTTGTGAAGATATAAATTATCTTAACTTTGGTGGGGACGCGGCACGGTACTGAATGCCTATTTGCATTTCTTAAGGTTTGTACGGTATAATCCCGCCAACATGGTCGGAGCGTACGGAGGAGGCATGCAGCACAAGGTGAACCCTAAGGGGAAGCGATGGTAACCAAAACCTCCATGGACAAAACGGCTAAGATTTTATGGGTAGAGGGGCGTTGGAAAAGCAACCCGGACTTTATTCCAAACTTACGCAAAAAAGGCTTTGCTGTCGAGATTGTCTCTTCGGGCAAAGAAGCTTTAGCTCAGGTTGGTAATAAAGAGCCTGACGTAATCGTTGTAGACGCGGCCTCATTTCATTCCAGCGGAAAGCGCATTTGCCGTACCTTGCGTGAGCAGGTCAATGGTATGCCCATCATGTTGATCTCCGATCCAGAACGCCCGGTGGCTAACGACGATGATTGCGCCAACGTGATCCTGGAATTGCCCTTCACCTCACGCAAGCTGGTCAATCGTATCAATCCCTTATTGCCAATTGAAAGCAAAAAGATCACGAAAGCGGGCCCTATACGCCTGGATACCAAGCGCAAACAGGTTACCTGTTTTGGAAAAAAGACCACCCTCACCCCAAGGTTGATTCGCTTGTTGCGTATGTTGATCAAACATAAGGGCGAGGTCGTGGAGCGCGAAGAGTTATTCAAAAAGGTATGGGCGACGAATTACACAGGTGACACACGGACCCTTGACGTGCATATCAGTTGGCTGCGCCAGGCCATTGAGAAAGACCCGCGTAAGCCTGAATTGTTAAAAACCATCCGCGGAGTGGGTTATCGTCTGGACGTATAATACTTAAATCATTAAAGAAAAGAGCGGTCGATATTCGACCGCTCTTTTTTATGCTGGAGTGCTTTTGGTTTTATTTGGCTTTGCCAAACTTGTTTTCGATAAGCTCATTTAGAGTCGGTTGGCCGATCTCCTGTAGTTCGTAGCGCACACGTTGGGCGGGTTTGTTGAGATCCAGCAAACGCTCCAAGTCAATGGGCGTGCCAATGACGACCAGCTCTGCATCACTGCGGTTGATGGTTTCCATCAGCTCAGACATCTGCTCTTCCCCATAGCCCATGGCGGGCAGTACGTCCCCGGTGGTCGGGTATTTCTCGTACGTCTCTTTGATGGTTCCCATTGCGAAGGGTCGTGGGTCAATGATCTCTGCACCGAAGCGACGGGCTGCTACCCAACCTGCGCCATAGGCCATCTCACCGTGGGTGAGAGTGGGGCCATCTTCAACGACCAATACGCGCTTGCCACGAATGGCTGAAGGGTCATCCACAAAGAGGGGGGAAGCACCTTCAATGATGGTGGCGGTGGGGTTCAATTTGTGGAGGTTGTCCCGGACGGCGATCACATTCTCTGAAGTGGCTGTATCGACCTTGTTGATGACGAAGACGTCCGCGGCACGGGCATTGGCTTCGCCAGGATGGTAGCTCATCTCGTGGCCGGGGCGATGTGGGTCAGCAACCACGATGTGCATATCGGGCTTGTAGAAGGGCAGGTCGTTATTGCCGCCATCCCAAACTACGATATCTACCTCTTTTTCTGCTTCACGCAGAATAGCTTCATAATCGACCCCCGCGAAGACGATCACGCCATTGTCGAGGTGAGGCTCGTATTCTTCACGTTCTTCGATGGTGCAGTCGTGTTTTTCAAGGTCATCATAGCTAGCGAAACGTTGCACAGCTTGCTTCTCGAGGTCTCCATAGGGCATGGGGTGGCGGATGGCTGCCACTTTGTAACCCAGCTCTTTTAGCACTTTAGTGACGTGGCGGGTGGTCTGGCTTTTGCCAGAGCCAGTGCGCACGGCACAAATAGAAATGACCGGTTTGTTCGACTTTATCATGGTGCTATTCAGGCCCATCAGGCGATAGTCTGCCCCGGCTGCCAGCACTTCGGAAGCTTTGTGCATGACGTAATCATGAGGTACATCGCTATAGGCGAAAACAACCTGCTCGATGTTTTCTTCCTGAATCAATTTGATCAGATCATCTTCAGCATAGATGGGAATACCGTCAGGATATAAATCTCCTGAAAGCGCAGCGGGGTACAGACGCCCTTCAATGTTGGGAATCTGGGTTGCCGTAAAAGCCACGACTTCGTAGTCTTTGTTATCCCGGTAGTAGACATTGAAATTGTGGAAATCACGCCCTGCGGCGCCCATGATGAGGGTGCGAATACGAGACATTGGTTCTCCTTAGGTTTTGATAAAAATAAAGGACACGATCAGATGATTTTTGAGCGTGTCCTTGTAATTCTTCACATTACTTCTGGGGCTTCAATGCCCAGGATACGGAGGCAGTTGGCGATTGACTGGCGTGCGGCAGCTACAAGACGCAAGCGGGTCAACTGCACTTCAGGTTCGGCTTTTAAGACCGGGCAGCGGTTATAAAAATCGTTAAAAGCCTTTGCAAGGTCGTAGGCTAGGTTGGTGATGTGCAGCGTGCGGTATTCATCCGCGGCACGCTGCACGGTATCCGGAATTTGGGAGATCAGTTCAATGAGAGCGATCTCGGCAGGCTCCAATTCATAGGTAGGATTGGAACTATCTGGAAGGGCTTTATCCACTCGGCGGAGGATGCTGTTGGCACGTACGTGTGCGTATTGGATGTAAGGGGCGCTATGGCCGTTGAAGTCCAGGGCAGTTTCCCAATCGAAGGTGGCGATCTTGGTGTTGTCGCGGGCCAGCAGTGGGTATTTGATAGAACCAAGGGCTACGGCATTGGCAACGCCCTTGCGGGTAACTTCATCCAATTCAGGGTTGGTTTCCAGACTGACGTCATAGGCTCGCTGGGTGGCCTCGCGAATGAAGTCTTCCAGCAAGACGATGACGCCATCGCGCGAACTCATGGTGAGGTTGCCGGGCAGGTTGACTACTTCGTAGGGCAGGTGGAAGGCGTCTTTAATCTTCTCGAAACCGACGGCCTCAAGCGTTTTGAAAACCTGCTGGAAATGTAAAGACTGTCGTACATCAACCACATAGACCGAGCGATCCAGCGGGTAATCGATAAATTTCTTCTGAGCCAATGCCAGGTCCCAGGCTCCATAAAGGCTGGTGCCATCGGAGCGCAAAACGGCCAGCACCCGGTAAGTTTCTTTATCTAATCCCAGCAACTCATCCACTTTAATGACCGCGGGGCCGTCTGGCCGATCATCGGTCACAATCCCTTTGGAGATCAGTTCTTCGACGATCTCTTTGGCCGATTCTTCCATCTCGCTTTCATAGTAGAACCTGTCAAAGTGGATGCCCATCTGAGTGTAGACGTCATTGAAACCGTCTAATGACCATTGGCGTGTCTTTTGCCAGAGCTTGTAGGTGGGGGAATCTTTGCTTTCCCAATCAGCGAACAGGGCTTGGATTTCAGTCTCGCCGGCTTCATCCTCTTCCAACTTTTGGGTGGCTTCGGCGTACAGATCACCCATCCAGCGGGTGGTGTCTTCGGGCGGTTCTTCCCCATCATGTCGCTTTTCGTAATTCCAGATCCACTTCATCACATCGCGGCCAAAGTCACCGATGTAGTTGGACCGAACCACTTCATAGCCTGCGCATTCCAGGATATTGGCGACTGCTGCACCCAACATCATGTTGCGCAGGTGGCCGACGTGCAGGGCTTTGTGGGTATTGGGCTGGGAGAACTCAACCATGACCGACTGGCCGTTAGCCAGGCCATTGCCATATTCCACCCCTTGGGTTATTACTGTGTCGAGTACAGTGCGGGCGTACTCGTCAGTGGAAAAATAGAGGTTCAGGTAACCTTTGACCGCTTCGACGCGTGAGAAGCCCTGGGGGGTGCCCAGATGCTCGGCAACACCTTCGGCAATCTCTTGTGCTCGCTGTGGAACGACCACTTTTTTGCCACTGCGGGCTTCATTGGCTGCTGTTTGGAAAAAGGAGGTGGCAATGCCCCACTCGCCGGAGAAGGGGATGCGCGCCCATTTGAGTTCTTCAGTTGAAGGAATATCTTGCTGTTTGCAGTAAGCGCGGATCTGTTCTTCTATGGCTTGTTGTTCTTGTTCAAACATGTTCAGTTCACTTCTAAACAAAAAGCGGGAGCATGTACCAAAGCATTGCTTGGGCAGCTCCCGCTTGACGGTTACCTGGAATAATCTACCAGATCAGTTCTTGCCAGCTTCAAGTGCGGCAAGTTGGGCCATGATCTTGCCCTTGCGACGTGAAGCATTGTTCTTGTGCAGCACACCTTTTTCAGCAGCCTTATCCAATGCACTGACCGCACGCTGGGCTGCTTCGCGGGCTTCTTCTACATTGCCAGCAGAGATGGCTTCGCGTGCCTGAGATACAAAGGTGCGAGCCTCGCCGCGAAAAACGCGGTTACGCAAACGACGTTTTTCGTTCTGACGGTTGCGTTTGATTGCAGATCTAATGTTAGCCAACGGTTCCTCCGAACTACATTTACGTTACTAATTACAACAGCCAAGTATTTTACTTGAGGCGATATATTTTGTAAACCCTCACCCTGAGGAAGATATAGGCACTTCTTCATAAACCAAATACACTGATGAAGCGTAGTATATTTGTTCGTGACCCCTTTTGTTTGGTTTATCGATAGATTTGGAACAAGCTTATGGCCCAATACCTCATTAGACAAACGTTGCTGAGTCTGGTTAAGCTCTTCGTCTTCATCACGCTGATGTTCTTTTTGATCCAGATCGTAATGCCCTTCGATTTTGTGGATCAATTTGCGCAGAACTGCAATGCAGCCTGCCGTGAAGCACTGCGAGAACAATTAGGACTGGACCTTCCAATAACCCAGAGATATTTCAATTGGCTTGGTCAGATAGTGCGGTTTGACCTGGGGCGGTCCTTGCGGCAAGAATCTATTGCAGACGTTATGACCCGGTTGGTGCCTGCCACACTACTCGTTGTACTCCCCGGAACTGCGATTGCCTTTGTGATCGGCTTGGTGTTGGGGAAATTCACTGCCTGGCGAGGCCGTGGCCTCATTTCGGGTGGCACGACTTTCGCGAGTATCGCCTTTTTCACTTCGTTTCCTCCCTGGCTGGCATTTTTAGTGGCCTATGCATTCTCGAGAACAACCTACGTGCAGCGTAGTATTGGATTTAATTTTACTCGCTTTCCCAATACGGACCCTAATCTTTGGCTAAATACCGAAATGGGCCCCCATCAAATTGCGACTCAGATGCTGATTGCCATGATCACAATCAGTGCTTTTGTATTGATTGGATCAAACCTGTTGAGGCGCTATAGGCGTATTGATATTCCAGGTTTCCTTCAGGTTTTATTGATCTTTGGAGGGGTCATTGGTAGTTGGTACTTGTTTGGTATCTCAGAACTTGCCTTTGATCTGGTGGATGCTGCTAGTGTTGCGATCGTCACTTACATTCTTCTGTCGTTCGGCGAAACCATGCTCATCATGCGGTCGAGCATGACTGAGGTAATGACCGAAGAATACGTCAATGTTGCCAAGGCGAAGGGCCTCCCAACCAATGTCGTTCGGGATAGGCATGCGGCGCGAAATGCCCTCTTGCCGGTACTTAGCCGTCTGGTGATCTCCTTGCCTTATTTACTTACAGGCATCGTGATCATTGAGGATGCACTCACTTGGCCGGGCATCGGCACAGGCATGATGATCTCGCTCTACTGGCAGGACATCCCCTTTGTAATGTCCGTGATGTTGATCGTGGGGATTATCTCTTTGATAGCGCGTCTGGTCCTGGATGTGATCGCGGCCTACATGGACCCGCGCATTCGCTTTTCGGAAGTTGGGACTTACTAATTTTTGGATAGAACATCGATGCCCGCGGGGCAAACCATGTTGACAGGACTACCTGAAGTTCCGACATATACACGCCGTCAATTGTTTCAGATGCGATTGAGAGTTGCCTTGCGCCGTTTTCGTGATGCCTGGCGAATTTTCTCATCTGACTCGCTGGCTGTTTTGGGCCTTATCTTGATATTCATGTTTGCGATTATGGCAGTGGTGCACCCCATTTTGCTCAATACGGTTTGGCCCAAATCTATTTACGACCCTGTTCTTGGTTTTGATCCCAGGGTTTTTCCCAACCCATCACCACCAACAGCCGGACACTTGTTCGGGACTGATGCTCTGGGACGCGACGTTTTAAGTATGTTATTGGCGGCGACTACGCCAACGTTTATCGTTGGCCTTACGGCAGCCCTGGTATCGGCAACAGTTGGGACGATTTTTAGCATTTTTTCTGCTTACTATCGTGGCTCGGTGGATTTCTCGGTCACAAATCTTGCAGATGTGTTTTTGCTGTTTCCTGCTCCTTTGCTGATGATCATCATTGGAGTGCGTTTTCCTGAATTGGGTCCTGTGGCTTTAGGCTCGATCTATGGCCTTGCGATCGGCGCCAGTTCAACTACGATCGTTTTACGCGCGCAGGCGATCAAGATATCGGTGATGCCCTACATGGAAGCGGCGCGTATTGCGGGTGGGGGTCCATTGCAGATCATGACCCGTCATATGCTTCCCAATATGTTGCCACATGCAGCCTTGCAAATGATGATCGCGGTTGCGGGCGTGGTGGTGGCTGACGGCTTTATATCGTTCTTTGGTTTCTCTCGGCTGGTCAGCAATTGGGGCACGATGATCTATGATGCTTTTGTGTATTCCGCCTTTCTTAAAGAAGCACCTGCCTGGCAGGCATTGATCCCGCCTGCGGTGGCTTTTACACTATTTGCCATGGCATTTTATCTGGTGGCGCGTGGTTTGCAGTTGGTAGCTGATCCCCGACTGCGTGGCAATTAATCAGATACTTCATTAGGGTGGGGCTATTCTGATACAATCCCCGCCGTGGAAAATCCAGAACAAAATAACTTCAAGTCCGGCTTTGTGGCAGTTGTAGGCCGCCCCAATGTGGGTAAATCTACATTGATCAACCGCTTTCTGGGACAAAAGATCGCAGCGGTTTCCCCAAAGCCACAGACCACCCGCCACCAGCAATTGGGCATCCTGACTTTGGGTGAGGCCCAGATCATCTTCACGGATACGCCAGGCATGCACCTGGCGCATACAAAGCTGGGAGAGCGGATGAACCAAGCCGCCGAAAACCCTCTGGCGGATAGTGATGCGATCCTTTTCCTGGTGGATCTGTCACAAGCGCCCCACGAAGAAGACCACATTTTGGCAGAAAAACTCAAAGCCCTACGTGAAGCCCCCCCTGTACTAATGGTGCTGAACAAGGTGGACATGCTGGAGGCAGAGAGCCTTGAAGGCCGTCAGAGCCGCTATCAGGCTTTGCTACCTGAGGCCCAAGCTATCCCCATTTCTGCAACTGAGGGGCACAATATCGCTGAATTGCTTGAGGTCATCCTGGCTCATTTGCCACCTGGCCCACCCTTTTATCCTGAAGACCAGATCACAGATCTCTATGAACGTGACATTGCAGCCGACTTGATCCGTGAGGCCGCGCTTAACAACCTGCAAGATGAAGTTCCGCATGGCATTGCAGTACGCATCGATGAGTTCACTGAGCGGGGGGAAGATGGCGCTTATATTGAAGCCACATTGTTTGTGGAACGCGAATCGCATAAAGGCATTGTGATCGGGGCGGGAGGGGAGATGATCAAGACCATCAGCACACAGGCCCGCAAAGAGATCGAGAAAATGAGTGGGCGCAAAGTGTTCCTGCGCCTGCGAGCGAAGGTGCGCAAGAATTGGCGCAATGATGATTTCTTCTTGAAATCGTTCACTTTTGGTGGGGAGCAGGAATGATCTTTGTAGGACTTGCTGGCATATTGGCAGTGTTGGACTGGTATGCAATTGCCAAAGAAAAAACTCGTCTGGGCTATTTCACCAAACCGGGGGTGATGCTCGCTCTTTTGATATATATGTGGACAACGGTGAATGCGCCCTTTGTAGGTGGTGACGAAGCTGGCTTATTAAACTGGATTTTTTGGGGCGCGGCCTTTTCCCTGGCGGGTGATGTTTTTTTAATGCTGCCCAAAGAAAGATTTGTCGGTGGACTAATCGCTTTTTTATTTGGCCACATTGCTTACGCCATCGGCTTTGATGGAATCGCTACTTTAACCTATGCTTTTTGGCCCAGTCGCATAATCGCCTTTTTGCTGGTCATCGTAGCTGTGCGTGTCTATCTCACCCTGGCGCGTTCACTGGCGGCCTCCGAGCGCAACCAATATCAAATCCCTGTAGCCCTCTACACCATCGCAATTACGGTGATGGTCTACTCTGCCCTGACGCGCATCCTGGATCGTAACTGGTATTTCGTGTGGTCATATGCGGTTGCTGGCGGTGCGCTCTTGTTTTATTTCTCAGACGTGATGCTGGCCTGGAACCGTTTTGTCAGGCCACTTGAAAATGGGCGTCTCAAAGTACGCATTGCCTATCACCTCGGGCAGATTGCTATTGTGGTGGGGGCGACGATGCATTTCAGCCAGTACATCTGAAGTTGCCTGCACATCCAGGACAAATAATGCCCTCGGATTTCCGACATGCCTAACCCTACACAAGCCCTGCAAGTCATTTCCAAGGCAGCCTATTTTTCGGGTTTGAAGGAAACCCTCCAACTTAAAATTGCTGGATTAGCGCGACGGCAAGCATATGATGCTGGGGAGACAATTTTCTGGGAAGGAGACGATAGCCTGGGCTTGTACATTGTCGAAACAGGCTGGTTAAAAGTGGTCAAATCCTCTCCGGGTGGTAGAGAACAGGTCTTGAACTTTCTGCAGCCAGGGGAAGTATTTAACGCCTTGAGTGTTTTCACCGGAACCTCTAATCCGGCCACAGTTATTGCCTTAGAGCCAACCATAGTCTGGCTGGTTGATCAGGAGGTCATGCTCAGTTTATTGGATGACCATCCCCCCCTGGCGCGTGCCGTCATCGAAGACCTGGCTGGCCGGTTGTTGCATATGGTTGCATTAGTTGAAGATGTTTCGCTGCGCACGGTTGAAGCACGCTTAGCCCGCTTGCTGCTTGAGCAGGCTGGTGATGAAACCATCGACCGGAAACCTTGGGCCACACAGGCGGAAATGGCAGCCCGGCTGGGAACCGTCCCCGATACCTTGAACCGGGCACTAGGAAAATTAACAGAGCAGGGATTAATTGAAGTTGCCCGACATCAGATCCGTATCCTGGATGCTGCTGGCCTGGAAGATAAAGCCAACAGTTCCTAGTCAGTTAGATTTCCCCAAGTAAATAACAAACAATTCCCCCAAATCGACTTAAGTCGTAGAAATTTTATTTCAATCTAAGTATGCTCCTTTTGATGGAGTTACGTCTGCATGTAGGTGTAACCAGGAGTTACTTTTGAGAGAATCTGAGACCTCGGAATACCCCGTACCGGTGATTGACAATGCCTTGTGCAATGGTTGTGGTTTGTGTGTTCGGGTTTGCCCGGATGATGCTTTGTCGATTGTGAATGGTGTGGCCAAGGTCGTTCACCCTGAAGCTTGTGGATATGAAGGCTATTGTGAGCGGGCCTGCCCTGTACAGGGGATCACTCGCTTCTTCCAAATCATTTTCGATCAATAAAAGGAGAATTCGCTTTGAAACGATTACTGATTCCAATCCTATTATTTATGTTCGTACTTCTGGGTTGCCAGGCACCGCCTGCTGAATCTATCTCTCAACCCGCAGAGCAAGAATTAGCGCTTGATCCCGATATAGCAGAACGGCATGACACGGCTATCCCCGAACCCTATGCCGGTACAACCAGTCCGGTCGCTGCAGAGGATGCCTCTTCAGGTGAGTTATACACCTTGCATTGTGCTGCTTGCCACGGCGACAGTGGCATGGGAGAAGGTCCCGCAGGACAGGTGCTTGACCCGCCTGCCACGGACATAGCAAACACCAGCCAGCTAGTTAGTGACGATTATTTAGTGTGGCGTATCAGTGAAGGTGGTTCATCTTTTGGTACGGCTATGCCAGCCTGGAAGGGAACCCTGACCGAAGGCGAAATCTGGAGTCTGGTCAATTATCTGCGCGGATTGTCTCCCTAGTGACAGTGGCTCATATTTTGCTTTTCCATTTTTTTTAACCGGTTGACTGAAACCGTATTGCGGGCTAACCAATTTCACAAGAAGGAGAATTCATGACTAAACCCTATTTTTTGATGGCATTTCTATATCTGGTACTGGCTGTTTTGACAGCGTTCGATGCTGCTTTCACCAGCTTTACACTACTCCCCTGGTTCAACGGGCTGAAATGGCTGCGCGTTCATTTCATCACTCTTGGTGTGGTGACCCAGGTGATATTTGGACTACTTCCTGGTCTGGTGGCAATCCGCGTCGGACGACCTCGCCCGACTTTTCGTTGGGATATCTGGGCCACGCTCAATGTAGGTATGATCGTATTGTTGATCAGTATCCCCATGATAAATACATATATGATTTTCACAGGTGGAACCCTGATCTTCATTGCAACCCTGCTGCTGGGTTTACAACTGTATGGAATACGCAAGCAAGCTGAAGGACAACCGCCTTCAGGCCCGGAAAATGCTGGGGTGGGGCGTAAGTTCTATCTGGCCGGGTTAACCTATTTCTTGTTCGGGATCATTGTTGGCACCGGGTTATGGCTGGGATGGAGCAATATCCTGCGCATCAGTGTTCCGATTGAGGTCCACATCCATGCCAATAATTGGGGGCTGATGGCACTGGTTTTTTCTGGGTTGCTTGTGGATTTGTATCCCCGCTTTACGGGACGATCGCTGGCCTGGCCACGATCCGTCACTCCGATATTCTGGATGATGAACCTGGGGGCGCTTGGACTGGTCCTGGGCCCGTGGTTTGCCAGTTTGTACTTCACTGTCCCCGGCCTGGTTTTGCACCTGAGCGCGACGATCTGGTTATTGCTGAATATCATCAAACCGTTGTGGCAAGACCGTGCTGCCTGGACACCCGGAATGCGACATTTGGTACTTTCATACGTATGGTTCCTGGCGCCTGTTATGGTGGCTCCCATGATCATTCTGGGGGTGCCCGGCTTCCCCGGAGCAGGCATTGAACAAAATGCGCCGCAGGCTTTGATCTATGGTTGGGTGCTGCAATTTGGCTATGCCCTCCTGCCATTCTTGTTCCGGCGAGCATTTCAGCCAGACGCTGTGCCTCGATTGGGTGGATCCGTTTTTAGCCTGATCACGGTCAATTTGGGCGGGCTTTTCTTGTGGGCCAGTATTTTTATTTTGCCCTACGCGGAATTGTTACATGGCATTGCCTATGCACTGTGGGCTGTTTCGATCTTGCCGATCGCAGCAGAAATATGGCAAATCGTGAGAGATGGCCTTGCCAGACTTGAAACGGCCGAGTTTGCTGCGGAATTCAGCAAAGCTTCATCTGCAGACTAAAGCACGTAATAATGAATTTACAGTAAGGGGATAAATAAAACGTCGAATATAACAAGGACCCTCCTGGCAAAATTACCAGACTTGCCAGGGGGTCCCTTTTTGTCTAAATTCAATTCAATCGTCCAATAGTGTTTCGTTGGCCAGCACTTCAAGGACGCCAACTACCGCTGAATTATCCAATTCCTCCATACCCAGTTCGAGCATGGCGTTAAATAATTGTGTATTGGCCGAAGCAGAAGGTAGCGGCATGCCATATTCCCGGGCAGTATCCATGACGATGCCTAAATCTTTGGCCTGCATGTAAGCTTTGAACCCCGGCTGGCGATTGCCTGCAAAAAGGTTGGGTGGTTTGACATCCAAAGTCCAGCATTGGGCCGCGCCGCCTTTGATGGCCTCGACGACTTTTTCCGGGTCTGTGCCTGTTTTGCGGGCAAATATAAGTAATTCTCCCATGGCGGCCATTTGTGCAGCCACCATGATCTGGTTGCAGCATTTTGCTACCTGGCCTGCGCCAGCTTCCCCAATTAGAGTGATGCTTTTGCCAATGGCTTCAAAGGCGGGCATGGCCTTTTCAAGTGCCTCGGCAGGACCGCCAACCATGATGGTGAGCGTGCCTTTTTGTGCCCCAATGTCACCACCACTAACAGGGGCATCCAGGGTTTGCACGCCTTTTTCACCCAGTTTTTCGGCAATAAGGCGGGCAGTGGCCGGTTTGATGGTGGAGTTATCCACCAGTATTAAGCCCTTGTGTGCGCCTTCAATGATGCCTTCTGGGCCTAAAACAACAAGCTCCACGTCAGGGGAATCAGGCAAATTGATGAAAACCACATCAACCTGTTCGGCGACTTCCTTGGGTGAATGGGCCTCTTTTGCACCAGCTTTCACGAGTTCTTTGACTGCTTCGCGGCTGCGATTGTGCACTACCAGGGGAAACCCGGCTTTGAGCAGATTGTGCGCCATTGGTTTGCCCATTAAACCCAACCCGATGTAGCCTATGCGTAAGTCAGTTGCCATGCGTAACTCCAAATGTTATTGAATTTAGAGTATTATAGTTGTCGAAGCACATATTAAGGAAGTCCTACAGTACGTTCGAGGGATTTTCTTGACTACCTGATTTACGTTATTGTAAGTTGGGTGATTAGGTATGAAGTTGAATCGTTTGACCCCCAATCTGGTACTATATTTGGTACAAGATTTGCATTACTTGAAGCGAATCTTAAGCGCGTTTGTAGAGAGGCAGGAATGATCCTCAAAGCCGCGCAAGTTCGCAGTTACAAGAATATCTATGACTCCGAGCTTGTGCCCATAGAATCCGACATCACTTGTATGATCGGCAAAAATGAAAGCGGAAAATCGGCCTTTTTAGAGGCCTTGTACCGCTTAAACCCCCTGCCCTCCGGCACACGCATGAACTTCGACCAGTTGCGCGACTATCCCCGCCGTTTACGGGGTACGGGTAGCCTTGAATTGAGCGGGGTACGCCCCATTGAAGCTGTTTTTGAACTTGAAAACGAAGATATTGACGAATTGGAAAAAATCTTTGGCTCTGGTATTTTGCGTTCGCGCATGGTCACCATGGCACGAGATTATGAGAACCGCCCCTTGATGGGTGTAGACATCAATGAACATGCCTTCGTCAAGCATGTTATCAAGACTTTCCGGCTGCACATCACCTTACCAGATTCGATCGACACTGTCGCTAAACTGAAAACCAAATTGGAATCCATGACCGAGAAAACCCCGGCGGTACAGCGTTTGCTGGGACATCTGGAAATGCTCGACCTGCGTGCCCAGGTACGGGAAATGGTCGTGGAGCGAGTACCGCGTTTCCTTTATTTCAGTGAATACAGCGCCCTGCCTGGACGTATTTCGATCCCCCACGTTTTGGGTTCCCCGGAAACGCGCCTGAGCAATCGCGAACGTACGGCGCTGGCCCTCTTGCGGCAGGGTGGCATGATCTCGGTCAACTTCCCTAAGGCCGAATATGAAGCGCGCCGTGCTGTGCTTGAGTCGGCGGCGGCACGCATTACAGACGAGATATTCGAGTTCTGGAGCCAGAACCATAACCTGCGGGTTGATTTTGACCTGGACTTCGGCGCGCCGCCGGAAAACGGTAAATCCCCACCTTTCCTTGACATCCGCATCTGGAATGATCAGCACCGCGTATCGCTTAAGTTCGACGAGCGCTCCGATGGTTTTGTGTGGTTCTTCTCTTTCCTGGTGTTCTTCTCCGAGTTCCGTCTTTCTAAGAAACGCATGATCGTATTGTTGGATGAACCAGGCGTGGGTTTGCATGCCCTGGCCCAGGCAGACCTGATGCGCTTCATGGAACGACGTCTGACGCCCAATCACCAGATCGTGTACACCACTCACTCACCGTTCATGATGAAAGCCTCCAATCTGAAACGCGTGCGCTTTGTGGAAGATCGCGATAGTGTGGGCACCAAGGTCACCACTAATATGAACAACGCCAGCACGGAGACGGTTTACCCACTGCAGGCTGCGATGGACCAGGAAATGTCCCAAGAGATGATCGTGGGGCGCAACAGCCTCATCGTGGAGAACCCCTCCGATATTCTTTACCTGCAAGTAATCAGCTCATTTTTGCGGCAGAGAGGCCGCGTCGGTCTGGATGAGCGCTGGGAATTGTTACCGGCCGGTAGTATCAAGAACCTGCCATCATTTGTCTCTATGATGCAGAATGGTTCCAAGCCAGCCGTGTTGTATAACGTCAACCCGGAAGCGCGCCAGACGGTTGATCAGTTGGTAACACGTGGCTTATTGCCGCAGGCCAACATTTTGCCAGTGACTCTGGTCAATGGCCATAAACACGGTGACTTGGAAGATGTTTTTGATCCTTACTTCTTCCTCACGCTATTGCGAGGCGCGGAGATTGCCGATATCAAAGACCCGGACCTGCCGCCTGGCGAACGCATAGTGCGGCGCGTTGAGGGTGCTTTGGGCAAGAAACTCAATCGCTTCCAACCTGCATCACATCTTATGCGAGAACAGGCCATGCTGCTGGAAGTGATGAGCGATGAAACCTTGGATCGTTTTGAAAAACTTTTCCAGCGCATCAACCAATTGGTCGAACGCTCAGAACCTTTACCTACCCCATAACGGTTATAGCGTTTACCCCCTCTACATCCTCAAATGCATACATCCAATCAAGCGTCTCAAGCGAGGCTGTTAGCACACACCCATTATCGAGTACGGCATATAAGTTATCCCCTGCTTGTGTAAAATGTTCAACCATTGTCTTCGGCCAGGGAACATCCAGGTTGCCTGACCCATTTTGCCAACTGGTCCCACCATCGTGGCTGGTTTCAATGCGGCCTATTGAACCGACGTAATCGGCTGGCCCGAAGATAATGTGTTGTGGGTTTTCGGGGTCTAGCCACAGGCTACGGCAATAACAGCGATACAGGTTCTCCCAATTCTCGCCGCCGTTGTATGAGCGAAACAACCCGCCTCCCGTGGCAGCAAAAACGAGATCAGGGTTTTGGGGATGCACGGCGACATCATACACGTCCGCGTGCACCTGGCCTTTGGCAGGGGAGCTGCGGCTTGGCACACCGCTACTGCCACCAGCGAGTTGCCAGGTCTTGCCTGCATCATCCGAACGTAGTATCCCGCCCACTTCCACGGCAGCATAGAGGCGATGGCCGTTAAATGTAAGTCCCCTGACCGCTCCGGCGCCTGGCGAATAAGGCAGACGCCACCCGTGTTGCTCGCGCAAATCGGCCACTTCAGGCTGGTCTCGCCAACTCTCGGCACCGTCTGTTGAAATAAAAATGCCAGCTGGCTCTGTGCCTGCTACTTCGAAGTCCGAAATATCGGGATGGTAGGCCAGCCAGCGTATGTAAGCTTGATCCAAACCCTCATTCACAAAACGCCAGGTTTCGCCTCCATCGTTTGAGCGTTGTACCCCCTGGCGCGATCCCACCAGGATCACTCCTTCACGGGCAATCACACTGGTTAAAATCTGTTCAGGCAATACTGTTCTATAATCACGTGTGTTTTCTGCCAGTGACTGGACAATAACGAGGCCATTCCTGGTCGCCAGAAGAATAATATTTTCCATCAGTTAAATTCTATAAGAAGGCTCTTCCAAAGAAACCGAACTTCAGGATGGTAGTTGCCGTACTTCCGTACAGGTTTATCTCTCTGTCTGGATTCGTCCCCTGGAAATCCACCACAGTAGCCAGAGGATGATACCCCCGATCAGGAATGGGGCCGTTGACCCTAAAAATTGGAAAGTGAAACCCATCAAGAGCGGTGTAATGGCATTGGCTGCACTGAAGAAGGAGGCTGAAATGCCTAATGTGCCGCCTACCTCGTCTGGGGCTACCTGTTTGGTCAGCATACTGTTAATAGAGGGTTGCAGCACGCCTCCGCCGATAGCAGCAGGAATAGTTGCAACCAATAGCCAACCAAGACCCAGCCAACCGTTGTTATCGTCGCTGGGAAGCCCTACCTGTATGTTTTGCTCAACGGTTGTTTGACTGCTCAATTCTTTCTCAAGCGCAGTTTTAGAATATCCTGGTGGGGGCTGTTCCGGGGTGATAGACGTCAATACAAGACCCAATCCCAGTACAGATAATCCCATCAAGATTACCCAACGGTCCCCAAAACGGCGGCTCCAGCGCCCCACAAAGCCCCCTTGCACAGCCACGATGATTATGCCAGCAAATACAAACAAGGCGGCGTTGTTGGCGGCATTCATGCCCAACCGGTTAAGGGTGAATAGCGCCAAAAAGTTTTCGTAGCCCCCAAAAGCAAATTGTTGGGCAAACATCAGGATCAGCAAAAATCCAACCTGTGGTTTGCGGATGGCTTCCAGCATCGAGGCCAATCCCACGGAAGCTGCTTGTTTTCCCTGACCGCGTTTTTCTACCGGTAGTGTTTCTTCTAGCCAGAAATAGGTTAGCAGAATGGAAGCCAATGAGAAGGCGGCGGCCACAAATGCGACCAGCGGATAATTGTTGTTACTCAGAGCCAAAACTGTGAATGCGATAATCGGACCAACAATAAAACCAAGGCCAAAGGCGGCTCCGATCAGGCCCAGGCCCTGCGTACGGTTCTTCTCCGTGGTGCTATCGGTGATGACGGCCTGCGCGGTAGCGATGTTGGCCCCGGAAATGCCATCAATAATGCGTGAGAGGAAGATCATCCAAAGGGCGTTTGAAAAACCCAGAATGATAAAACCAGTCAGCGTACCGATCTGGCTGATGATGAGCACGGGGCGACGTCCAACCCGATCTGAAATACGCCCTAATATGGGTGCACCAATGAACTGCATCAAGGGATAAGCAGCGCCGATAGCGCCGATTATATAAGGTGCGGCTCCAAAAGTGGCGGCGTAGAAGGGGAGCATGGGGATGATGATCGTCAGACCCAGTAAGTCGATAAAGACGATCACGAATACCGGGAGGATCTTTTTGATATCTAGTTTTTCTTTGTTGGCTGGAGCTTCATTGTCAGACATGCTTCCCTCGAGAATTCAGATTGTTGGCCTTGAAAAAAGGGACCAATTATGTCTAAAATAAATATAGACAAAATATTGACAAAATACAAACAGGATAGTATGATTGGTCAACTTTCACTACCGACTGGACATTGCAAATCATGACGCAGATCAGTACGACGCCTACTTATAACCTAAAAGTCATTATTCAGGAAACCGGGATCAAGCCCGATACCCTGCGTGCCTGGGAACGCCGCTATGGATTACCGGCCCCGGGCCGCACGGAAGGCGGACACCGACTGTATTCTGACTATGATATCGAGACCATCAAGTGGCTTTTGGTACGGCAGGAAGAGGGTCTCAGCATCAGTCGTGCTGTGCAATTGTGGAACAACCTTTTGGAGCAGGAAGATGACCCACTCGAAGCTATGCCTTACGGCGGCCAGAGCCAGGCACGCCGCTTGTCCCCGGATTATTCAGATGCCTCGACCTTAGAAGAGATACGGCAGTCTTGGGTAGCAGCCTGTTTGCAATTTGATGAGTCTGCTGCGGAACGTATTCTGGCCCAGGCCTTTGCACGCTATCCCCTCGAAACCGTGTGTATCGAGGTGTTGCGACAGGGCATTTCTGATATCGGTCAACTGTGGTTCCAAAATGAGGCCAGCGTCCAGCAAGAGCATTTCGCTTCCGCCCTGGCCATGCGCCGGTTGAACGCTTTGCTGGCAGCAGCGCCACAACCAACACGCCGCGGGCGTATCCTGGTGGCCTGTCCTCCACAAGAGCAGCATACTTTTGCAGCTTTATTGATTTCGGTCCTGTTACGTTACAGTGGCCGTGATGTGGTCTACCTGGGTGCGGATGTGCCTCTGGGTCAATTGGTAGAAACTTTAGATACTGTTAAACCCCAGTTAGTGATCATGCCTGCCATGCTTTTGCACACTGCCGCAAATTTGCTGGACGTGGCTTTAACTTTGCAGGACCATGAAGTTGAGCTGGCCTATGGTGGCCCCATCTTCATCTCCCAGCCTTCATTGCAGGAACGCATCCCCGGCCACTTTTTGGGTGGGTCTTTTGAAGGCAGCCTCAGCACCATCGAACAGATCCTTGCTAAGAAGCAATCTGCACCGTCCATCAAGAAGGCGACCAAGAAACACCTCGCCGTCTTGGAACATTATCGCCAGCACCAGGCACAACTCGAAGCTGCCATAGTACGAGAGGCCTCTGAGATCGGGTTGGAGCATGTTCACCTTAACCTCGCAAATACACATTTAACGCAGGATATTGAAGCTGCTTTACGCTTTGGCGACATGGATCAACTGAAACCCGCGCTTGACTGGGTACAGCAACTGACGGCCAATTATGATCTGCCGCCTGATCTTTTGGGCTACTACCTGAAGGCCTACCACTACGCAGCGGAGCATACACTGGGCGAACAGGGCCAACCGGTGATTGACTGGTTGGAGCAGTTTTCAGGGAAAGAATAATATATCTAGGATTGTTGGAGTATTTTGATGAGAGTGATCATTACTGGTGGAAGCGGCTTGATCGGCCGCGCGTTAACGGAGAATCTGGTTGGGGACGGCCATGAAGTCATGATATTGAGCCGCTCCCCGGAGAAGGTAAGGGGCCTGCCTGAGGGCGCCCGCGCCGTGGCCTGGGATGGGCGTACGGCTGGGGGCTGGGGGGAATTAGCAGACGGCTCAGATGTGATCGTTAACCTGGCCGGGGCCAATCTTCTCGGAGATGGACTTATCCCCCAACGCTGGACCCAGGCTCGCAAAAAGATCATAGCTGATAGCCGTATCAATGCAGGCAAAGCTGTGGTCGACGCGGTCGAAGCTGCCAAGGCAAAACCAAGAGTTGTTATTCAATCTTCCGCAGTCGGCTATTACGGTGTGCAACAGGACCAAAAGATCACCGAAGAACATCCGGCGGGCGATGATTACCTGGCGCAATTGTGTATCGATTGGGAAAACTCGACCGCGGCCGTGGAGGATATGGGCGTGCGACGGGGCATTATTCGTACCGGACTGCCACTCACCAACGAGGGTGGTGTGCTGCCTCTGATGAAGCTGCCCTACATCTTCTTTTCAGGCGGCAGACTGGGCAGCGGACAACAATACTATTCATGGCTGCACATGCAGGATCAGGTGGCTGCCATGCGCTTTTTGATCGAAAATGAAAAGGCCAGTGGCCCCTTCAACCTGTCTGCACCTGAGCCTTTGACCCAGGACGAATTTGGCAAGGTGATCGGCAGAGTTCTGCGCCGACCGCACTGGTTCCCCGTGCCAGGATTTCTCATGCAATTGGCCCTGGGTGAATCTGCGATGGTAGTGTTGGAAGGGCAACGCGTCATTCCTGAAGCTTTGCAAACGGCCGGTTTCGAGTTCCAATATCCGGAGCTTGACGGGGCTTTGCAGCAGCTTCTCAGTAGTTAGCTATGCAGTACACACATCGCTTCCGTGTGCAGGCTCCTCTGGCAGGCGTGGCTGAATTTCACGGCAGCACGGATGTATTGCGTCAACTGATGCCGCCTCCCCTGATCTTGCAATTACATCAGTTCGAGCCTCTGGCAGATGGTTCGTTAGCCGAATTCACGATCTGGGCCGGGCCATTGCCCATTCGTTGGCAGGCTGAACACTCTCAAGTTTCAGAAACAGGCTTCACGGATACCCAAGTCAAAGGCCCCTTCAGCCATTGGCAGCATCGCCATGGCTTTGAAATTGTTGATGAGCACACAACGGATATTGTGGACGAAGTGGAAGCCGAGTTGGGGCGTGGCCCGTTGTGGTGGCCTGTGTCTCTGGGCATGTGGCTGACATTGCCAATCTTGTTTGCTTACCGTGGCTGGGCCACACGCCGTGCTGTGGAGCGCGCCGCAAAGTGACACACGTTGTAATTATCGGGGCAGGAGGTGGGGGACTGGCGGCTGCAGCTCAGTTGGCGCGCGCCGGACTAGATGTCACTGTCCTTGAAGCACATATCTACGCAGGGGGCAGCGCGGGCACGTTTTTTCATCAGGGTTATCGTTTTGATGCGGGTGCTACCCTGGCAGGCGGCTTTGCCCCCGGCGCGCCGCTGGATTGGATCGGAAAACAATTCGAAATCGATTGGCAGGTCAAACTGGCTGAACGCGCCATGCAAGTGCATTTGCCGGATGGCGTACAAGTCACGCGTTGGACGGATGTTGAACGTTGGCAAGAGGAGCGTCAGGCTGCTTTTGGTCATGCAGTGGAAGACTTCTGGCTCTGGCAGGAAAGTACCGCTGACCTATTATGGGACTTTGCCCTGCGCTCGCCAAACTGGCCGCCGCAAAATTGGAAAGACCTTGCCGGTCTTTCTCGCGTTAGCCTGGGCTGGCTATTGAATTCACACGGTGCACGCGGTTCATCATTTGTCCCTGGCATGCTCAAAGATGCCATTACCCCATTAAGCTCACGCCTGCCGCACAACCCGCATTTACGCCAATTTGTCGATGGGCAATTATTGATCGCGGCACAGGCCACCAGCGAATCTGCCAACGCACTATATAGCTCCGCTGCGCTTGACCTCTCCCGGCAGGGTGTAGGTCACATTGAGGGCGGTATGGGGGCCCTGGCCGATAAACTGGTTGAAGCTGTGCGCAGATACGGTGGGGAAGTGCGTTTCCGGCAGGAAGTCGATGCTGTGAAGAGAATGGCCAATGGCCTTTATGAGGTTGCTACTCGCCAGGGCAAAAACTACCGGGCCGATCAAGTCATCTTCAATTTGCCACCTGCCAATATCGTGGAACTTTTAGGAGAAGGGACTCCCAAGGGATTTCAGAAAAAGCAAACTATACCTGCAGATGGGTGGGGCGCATTCATGGTGTATGCGGGCGTTGATGAGGATTTCTTGCCAGATGATACTGCTCTCCATCATCAGGTGCTGGTTGAAGAACCCTTTGCAGAGGGCAACAGCGTGTTTTTGTCCCTCGGTCCATCATGGGATCAGAAACGAGCCCCTTCCGGGAAACGCGCTTTAACCATCAGCACCCACACCAATCTGGATGAATGGTGGCACTTGTTTGAGTATGATCGCCGTGCGTATGAGCAACTCAAGTCCGAGTATACCCAACGGTTACTTAGTGCAGCCGAGGCAGCTTTGCCAGGCATTGGGAAGGCCGCAGAGCTGGTCTTGCCAGGGACACCCGTCACTTTCCAGCGCTTCACACGCCGCCAACGCGGCTGGGTGGGCGGCTTTCCCCAAACGCATTTGTTGCGTGCCTGGGGGCCACGTATTTCAAAAGATCTTTGGATGGTGGGGGACAGCATCTTTCCCGGACAATCCTTTCCTGCGGTTGCCCTTGGTGGTGTGCGTGTAGCCAATAGCCTCTTGGCTGAGCTAAATAGGTCTGTCGTATTTCGAGAGAGTCCCCTGGAGCAAGCCTCTATTTGAATTGAGAATTCGCTGGGGGGACATAGGATGAAACATTTGACATAAGCTCCCGTCTAATGGATAGAAGAACGATAATGGAAGGGATTCTATCCATATGCACAATGATGGCAACCCGGTAATAGATTCGCGTGGATTGAGCAAGACTTATTCAAAGGTTACAGCACTTGATCAACTAGATCTTATTGTGCCGAGAAACTCTATCTTTGGATTTCTGGGGCCTAACGGTGCAGGTAAAACCACAACCATAAAGCTCTTGCTTGGGTTGGCAAAACCTTCCGGAGGGGGCGCCAGGATATTTGGACTTGATATTACCCAAGAGAGCATCAATATTCGTAAGCACATAGGCTACCTGCCTCAGAATCCCCGCTTTTACCCATACATGACTGCACGCCAAACCCTGAATTTTGTAGCCCGGTTTTTCTACAGCGGGACTTCAAGAGAAATCAAGCAGCGGGTCCAGGAGACACTCGATCTGATGGGGCTTGCCGACAAAGCTGATCGCCCGATCAAAGGATTTTCCGGCGGGGAACTCCAGCGCTTAGGTATCGCTCAAGCCCAGGTTAACCAACCTGCCTTGCTGATATTAGACGAGCCGGCAGCTTCGCTTGATCCCTTGGGGCGGCGCGATGTGCTGGATGCTATGGAGCGCTTGCGCCATCATTCAACGATTTTCTATTCAACCCATATTTTGGATGATGTGCAACGTATCAGTGATGCTGTTGCCATTCTCAATCGAGGGAAACTGGTTACTCAGGCCCCTATTCAAAAACTTCTAGCTGATAGCGGTAGCCTGGAATTTGATATCGTCTTACGGGGGGCTACATCAGTAGCGTATGAACGTGTTATCGATCAACAATGGGTTCAGAATATTGCCGTATCCACTCAAGGTGAACAAACCTTTTGGCAAGTAAAGGTAACCGACACTGAAGCTGCTGAAGAGAAATTGTTGCCTTTGATCTTGGTTGACCGGAGTGTTGTCGTCCAATCTTTCATGCCACAGCAGCCTGATCTGGAAGAGACTTTTCTGTCGATTATTGGAGAAGGGTCAAATGACTGATACCCATATACATATGAAGCCGAAGGTCAATATGCGCCTGGCTGGTTTTGGCAACATATTTCGTTCCGAAAGTAGAAAGTGGTTGGGAACCCGACGATGGTTGATACAGAGTTTGATCTGGTTATTCATGGTCAATAGCCTGGTCATGGTGGCTGATTTCTGGTCGGCGGAGAGCCGGGAAGCTATCGTGAATCGGGGGATGGAATTTTTCTTCCTGATAATTCTCATCCTTCCTATACTGGGACTGTCTATCATGATGCAGGGGATTATCGTTGCGGAAAAACAATCAGGAACGGCAGCCTGGGTGCTTTCAAAGCCAGTTTCACGCAAGGCCTTTATTCTGGCAAAGTTCTTCGGAAACCTGATTCCTGCTTTGTTAATCATGATCGTTCTGCAGAGTGGTGTGGCCTATTTTCAAATAGCTACAGCGGCAGGGGGTATGTTTCCAGCCATTCAATTTTTTGGCAAGACGGGCGTTGCCATGTTGCATCTGCTTTTTTATCATGCACTGATACTGATGCTTGGCACCCTTTTCCAGGTGCGCGGGCCAGTAGCAGGGATTCCAATTGTGCTGCTGCTTGGATTACTCATCTCGGATGAAATTTTGCCTTCAGCTTTGATTGATATATCTCCTGCTGGATTATTTACGATTACTTCTGGTAGTTTAGCTTCTATTAATCCAGTCACTCTTGTGGTGGTACCTAGCTGGATAATTGTCTTTGTACTCGTCTCTCTTTGGCGTTTTGAGAAGGAGGAGTTCTAATCAGAATTTAGCTAGGGGAGGGCAAGATAGCTATCCATTATCCAATCTATGATTGCGATGGGATGAATGACGGGGGCTATAGTAGAATTGCTCAACTTCTACAATTTGGCCATTTTTTAAGAAGCGATACATTCTCATATCCTTGGATTCTTTCATTACCTTATCTTAAATAGCGAGGTCCTCTATGACTATCAAGTCCATCGTTTCGCCTGATGATCAAACTGTCACATTCGTTGAGCTTTTCTTTGACCTGGTATTTGTATTCTCGGTTACGCAGGTGGTTGGTCTTTTTCACCATGGTATAGATTGGATAGTTGTCGGGCAGGCCCTGTTAGTTTTTTGGCTCGTATGGTGGGCCTGGACCCAGTTTACGTGGTCACTGAACGCAGCTAATACTCAACATCCTGCTGTTCAATTTGGCACCTTACTGGCGACTGGCATCGTTTTCTTTATGGCAATAGCCCTGCCGCAGGCCTTTGAGGAGCAATCAGCCTGGTTTGGGGTGGCTTATGTCCTCGTGCGAATATTAGGCCTGTGGCTCAATGTTTGGGTGGCCTCGCAGGATGTCAGCCAGAGGGTGGCTGTGCGTACATTTACACTCGTTTCGATTGGCGGTCTCGTGGCAGTGTTAGTTGGTGCCTTTCTGGGTGGTACGGCTCAGATCATTCTCTGGGGTTTGGCAATTGTTCTTGACATTTTGGCTGCCGGGATTGGAGGTAGTGTTGATGGCTGGAATCTTCACCCTGAACACTTCACTGAACGCCATGGCCTATTCGTAATCATCGCCCTGGGTGAGACTTTGATTGTGGCTGCCAGTGGGGTTACCGAGGAATTAGGCATTAACGCCACCTTGGCGATTTCTATTCTGGCCGTGGCGATCACCTGTGGCCTGTGGTGGAGTTACTTCTCGCGAATAAAACCCCTTCTGGAGCATGCTTTGGAATCCAGTCAGGGAGCAGAGCAGGCCCAACTAGCCCGGGATGTCTATAGTTTGCTCCATTTCCTAATGATGGTGGGTGTGGTTGCCTACGCCATAGCGATTGAAGAAGCATTGGCGCATCCAGATGAGCCTTTGCCGTTGGTCGGTCGTATCCTTCTGGCTACCGGACTGACATTGTTCATTGGTGGCATGGCGGCAGCAGCTTGGAGAGCTACCCGCATAAATCTACTAGCCCGTATATTGCTGGTTGCTATTACTGCCGTTGCAATTTTGGCATTTGGTGGATTTGGAGTTGTTTTCACCCTGGGGATAGCTTTCCTCGGGGTACTCGTGCTTCTATTCATTGAACAAAGAAACGCATCATTGACACACGAGACTGTGTGATAGGATGCTGATGATATTTATTGGTAGGTAATAAGGAGAAATAAGTGAAGATTGGTATTGTGGGTGCTGGGTTTGTAGGGGCGACCTGTGCGTATGCTTTAGTCATGCGCGGCATTGGCCGTGAGATCGTATTGGTGGACCTGAATGAAAAGCGCTCCCAGGCAGAAGCCGATGATATTTTCCACGCTGTGCCCTTTGCTCACTCTATGGAGGTGAGATCTGGGGAGTACAAAGACCTGGCCGGGTCGCGTATAGTGGTGGTTAGCGCGGGTGTCAACCAGGAGCCGGGTGAGACACGCCTCCACTTGCTTACTCGTAATGCGGCTGTTTTTAAACAGGTCATCCCTGGCATCTTGAAGTACGCGCCAGATGCCATCCTGGTGATTGCCACTAACCCAGTAGACGTGATGACTCATCTGGCTGCACGTTATGCACGTGCAGAAGGGCGCGCTCCTCATGGAGTGTTGGGCACCGGTACGACTCTGGATACTGCCCGCTTCCGCGCTTTGCTGGCCCGTCAGTTGGGCATTGACCCCCCACATGTGCACGCCTATGTATTGGGTGAACATGGTGATTCTGAAGTCTTGGTCTGGTCGGGGGTTGAAGTTGGCGGTACGCCTCTATTAGAATATTGCCAGCAGACAGGCTGTGCTATTGATGATGCTGTAAAAGAGCGCATTGATGGACAGGTGCGACGGGCTGCCTATTCCATCATCGAAGGCAAAGGGGCCACTTATTATGGCATCGGTAGTGCTGTGGCCCGTATCTGTGAGGTTATCCTCAAAGACCAGCGCGCCATCCTTACGGTCTGTACACCCGTCGATGATGTCCAGGGTGTCGAAAATGTCACTGTTGCCATGCCGATTATTCTGGGTGGTGAAGGTGTAATCCAAACCTTGTCCGTGCCACTCAACGCGGCAGAAGCGCAAGGCTTACAAAGTAGTGCCAGCATCGTGCGTAGTGCCCTTGATGAATTGCAGGACTAGGGGTACGCGGCAAAAGTATTGATCTTTCCTGAGTGTTAAAATTAGTCAAAACATTAGATTCATTGTGGACTGCATCCTATGAAGGAGAAATACTTCACTAAAGACACATTGGAGGGTAAGGGGAGGGAAATGTTGGGGCTTGCCCAGATTAGAAAACCGCGTGGCATGGCGCGCTTCAACCAAGATGAAATAGCGTTGTTTGTCCTGGATATGCAGAACTATTTCTTTAATTCCCAATCGCATGCCTTTGTTCCCAGTGGGCCAGCTATCGTGCCGGGAGTGACTACATTAATTGAGGCTTTCTATGCAAAAGGTCAGCCGGTCATCTTCACACAGCATATCAACACCAAAGATGATGCCGGGATGATGAAGTATTGGTGGCGAGACTTGCTCACTGAAGATCATCCTGATGTCAATCTTATCCCTCAACTGAATACCAGTTCTGGATTATTAGTCCAGAAGACTCAATACGACGCCTTCTATGGAACTGAGCTGGACGAAATACTGCGTCAAAAGGATATCTCTCAAGTAGTTGTGTGTGGGGTGATGTCGCATCTATGTTGCGAGACCACCGCACGCGCGGCCTTTGTACGCGATTTTGAAGTCTATTTCACTGTAGATGGGACTGCAACGTATTCTGAGCTCCATCACCTGGCAACACTCCGCAACCTGTCGCATGGTTTCGCTACCTTGGTGACATTACAAGATGTTCTTGATAGATTTGGTGAAATCGATGCAAGCTAGCCAGGTAGTTGTTATCGGCGCAGGCCCGGCTGGTCTGGCGACGGCATTACAGTTGAAACGTCAGGGGATTGAGGTCTTGCTGCTTGAGGGGGGGCGGGTAGGTGGCCTTCTGCACAATGCCAACTTAGTGGAGAACTATCCGGGCTTTCCGGGAGGGTTGCCTGGACCAAAGCTTGTCGCCCTGTTTGCAGAACAGGCGCACCAGGTTGGGGTTGAGATCACCAGGGAAACGGTAGCAACACTTCACCGTGAGACGGATTATTTTCACATCGAGACACGCGACAACTCCTACCTGGCATCCATCGTGGTAGTGGCGACGGGCACAAAGCCGAAAACGTTTACGGATATAGTTATTCCAGAAAACTTATTAGGACAGGTCTTTTATGAAGTCTATCCTTTGTTGGGCGTGGAGGGTAAACGCATTGCCATAATTGGAGCAGGGGACGCAGCCTTTGACTATGCCTTGAACTTGAGCGACAAGAATGAAGTACTCATTTTAAATCGTGGCGTGGATATTTCATGTTTGCCTCTTTTGCATGAGCGCGTGCAAGAAAACCCCAGCATCCAATATTTTGAGCTGACCCGTGTGTTGACGCTTGAAGAGACTCCTCAAAGCATGATTCGGCTGCTTTGTGAGGGAAGCAAAGGGGAGATTTCTTTTGAGGTCAATGATATGATTGGGGCGATTGGCAGAGTGCCACGCCTTGATTTTATTGCCGACACTTTACAAAAACAAATTAGTCAACTAGAAACTGACAGCCTTCTGCATTTCGTCGGAGATGTAAAGAATGGGCGTTATCGTCAAACAGCTATCGCTGTTGGAGACGGTATCAGGGCTGCTATGAAGATCGAGCAGCGCCTGAAAAATCTTTCATCATTGGAGCATACACTATGAAGATCATCGCCTCTACTGGGAATGAAGATATTGCAATGGTATACATCGTTGACCTGGATGACAACAGGTTGGTGGAGTGCGTCGAAGCTGTGCAACCGCCTATCCCGCGCGAGGAGAAATGGGTACTGATGGTGTCGACCATGTGCGGCTGCCCGGTGGGTTGTGCCATGTGCGACGCTGGTGGCCTTTACCGTGGCAAGCTGTCTGCGGACGAGGTCTTCTCGCAGATCGATTTCCTGGTGAAGCAGCGCTATCCTGATTTTTCCATCCCTTCAAAGCAGTTTAAGATCCAGTTTGCGCGCATGGGCGAACCGACTTTGAATCCCGCCGTGCTTGACGTGCTGGGCCAATTGCAGGAGCGTTATAATGCCCCTGGGATGATGCCTTCGTTCTCGACTATTGCGCCTGCAGGGAGAGAAGAGTTCTTCGAGCGCTTGCTGGAGATCAAGCAGGATCGGTATAGAGAGGGCCAGTTCCAATTTCAATTCTCTGTCCACACTACAGATACAAAGCATAGGGATGAGATCATTCCCGTGCGCAAATGGGGCTTTGATGAAATGGCAGCCTATGGCCAGCGTTTTTACCAGCCTGGAGATCGCAAGATCACACTCAACTTTGCCCTCGCACAGGATATGCCACTCGATCCCGAGGTTCTGAATAACTATTTTGATCCCGATCTGTTCTTGATCAAGATCACGCCTCTCAACCCAACCTATCGTGCAAAAGACAGTGGACTGTCATCCTATATTGATCCACTTGGGGCAGGCGGGGATGATTACCCCATTGTCAAGGCACTTCGGGAGACTGGTTATCAAGTCATTCTGAGCATCGGAGAAGTTGAGGAAAATTACATTGGCAGCAACTGTGGGCAATATGTGCAACAGCATCTGCAAGGGAAGCTTGGCCTGGATGGTGGTTATACCTATGAGGTGGTTAACCTCTAAACTTAGAATCACAGTTACCAGAGAATAATTTGCTTATTAAACGGTCAGGAGGATGGCAATTACGCCATCCTCCTGTTGCATCAGGCCAGGTCGGTCTATAAGCCGCATTCTGTTAAGCATTGGCTTGCCAATGCCCTGGTAGCTATCTATCTGGGCTGCAAGTCTCCTTGCAGCTCAAGCAGCCTACCCGGAACTCAACGAGAACGAGCCGCTCCCGTCCCATTGCGAACAATGGGATTTGTCCCTGCTTGGCCTTGCTCCTGGTGGGGGTTGCCTGGCTGCCAACATTGCTGCTGACACCGGTGGTCTCTTACAACGCAATTGCTGGGCAACTACGCGCCAACTCACGATGTGAATTGGCCCACCTTTGCACCCTTACCGACTGAACATGTTCAGTTTGGTGGTTTGTTTCTGTGGCCCGGTCCGGCAGGTTGCCCCGCCCCGGGTATTACCCGGCACCGTGCCCTGTGGAGTGCGGACTTTCCTCAGCCCAACGAATTGAGCCGCAGCCACCCGACCAACCTGGTGATTGAATCATACTTGGATTGGTATGGGGCGTCAATGCAAGCCCTGCTACATGGTGATAGAGAAGTATTAGAAATTTGACCAAAGCGCTCAAGAAGTATTGACGGGGACTGCTAAAGTTTGTATAATCCCTCTGAATCTGAAAGGCATTTTCTGGAAAAACAGGAAATGCCTGTTTTTTGCTGTTTAACGAAGTTGCGTTTTCGTTTTTATACCTGCCAGGAGTTGATGGATGGTGCAAGTGCTGCCAAGCAAATCGTATTCCCGTATCCCCGTAAAACTTGATCTTCCCAACCTGATCGAAGTCCAACTCGAATCCTTTGAACGCCTTAAAGCCGGTGGGCTTTCTGATCTGTTCCATGAGGTTTCCCCCATTGAGTCCTATAACAAGGGCATGAAGCTGTATTTTCCCAGCCGCAGCCCCGAAGCTGAACAGTGGGACCTGACCTATTGGTTTGAAGAACCTAAATATTCCATTGAAGAGTGCATGGAGCGTGACCTGACCTACTCAAGCCCCATGTATGTCTCTGTACTTTTGGCTGGCCCGGATATTCCCGAGCCGATCAAGCAGGAGATCTTCCTGGGCGATTTCCCTGAGATGACCCCTAAGGGTACTTTCATTATTAATGGTACCGAGCGTGTGGTCGTATCTCAGTTGATCCGTTCGCCTGGTGTGTATTTCGAAGCTCCTGTTGATCGTTCCACCGGCCGTCGCCTGGCGATGTCCAAGTTGATCCCTGACCGGGGCGCCTGGATGGAGTTCGAGACGCGCAAGACAGATTACCTGACCCTGAAATTTAACCGCAAGCGCACCATTCCAATTACCATCTTTTTGCGTGCCCTGGCTGCCGTAGATGATGGCATCAAGGACAACCCCCTCAAAGAGGGTACCGATGAGGAGATCCTGGCGCTGTTTGAAGATGTAGATACCAATGAAGACCGCATGTACATGCCTGCGACCCTCAAGCAGGAACCTGAATGGGATCTGAGCGATGGCAAGACTGTTGCCGAAGCTGCCTTGATCGAATTCTTCAAACGCATGCGCCCTGGCGATCCAGCAACGCTGGACAACGCCCGTGAATTTCTTGAGGGCCAATTATTCGACCAGCGTCACTATGACCTGGAACGTGTGGGTCGTTACAAGCTCAACCAAAAACTGGAATTAACCGATAAAGTCCCGCTGACTCATCGCACGATCACTAAGTGGGACATCATCCGTCTGGCCCGCCGTATGATCCTGATCAACAACGGTGCAGAAACAGCCGATGATATCGATCACCTGGGTAATCGGAGAATCAAGACTGTAGGCGAGTTGATCCAGAACAAATTACGGATTGGTTTACGCCGCATGGAACGCGTCATCAAAGAACGCATGTCCATCCGCGATCAGGACCAGTTGTCACCAGTAACCCTTATTAACATCCGCCCGGTGGTGGCGTCATTACGTGAGTTCTTTGGCTCCAGCCAGCTTTCACAATTCATGGAGCAGACTAACCCCCTTTCGGAGTTAAAGCACAAACGCACCGTATCGGCCTTAGGCCCCGGCGGTTTGCGCCGTGAGCGTGCCGGCTTTGATGTGCGTGACGTGCATCACTCGCACTATGGTCGTATCTGCCCTATTGAAACCCCTGAAGGCCCGAACATTGGTTTGATCGGTCGCCTGGCTTCCTTTGCCCGTGTCAACGAATATGGTTTCGTGGAAACACCTTATCGTAAGGTGTTGCATTCTATGAAGCCCAAGGACAAGGCTCTTGTTGGCCGTATGCTCAATGAGGACCTGGAAGACTCGAAGGGTAAAGTAATTGCCAAGGAAGGCACACGCATCGACGAAGCCCTGGGTAAGAAGATCGCTGGCTCCGACGTTGATGAGGTTTCCATCGAGGCTTACATCAGTAAAGAAACAGTTTTCCTCTCCGCTGACACTGAGGACAAATTCCGTATTGCGCAGGCGAATACTGCCATCAATGAATTTCAGGAATTTGAGCGCCCGCGTATTTCATGCCGGTTCCAGTCTGGGTTCTTTTTCACCAGCCCTGAGGATGTCCATTATATGGACGTGGCTCCCCACCAGGTTGTCGGCATCAGTGCTGCTTTGATCCCTTTCCTGGAACATGATGACGCCAACCGCGCTTTGATGGGTTCGAACATGATGTCGCAGGCTGTGCCTTTGGTTTCGCCTGAGGTGCCGCTTGTATCGACAGGCATGGAGAACTTCGCTGCTCAGGATTCTGGCCAGGTAGTTACTGCCATAAATGATGGTGAAGTGCTGTCTGTCTCTGGAGACCACATTGTATTGAAGTACAAAGGTGGCGAAGAGAAAACCTTTAACCTGCGGAAATACCAACGGTCTAACCAGAATACCTGTATTGACCAGCGCCCGGCAGTCGTCAAAGGGCAAAGAGTGAAGCGCGGTGATGTAATTGCTGACTCTTCATCCACCCGTGATGGCAAGCTGGCCCTTGGCCAGAACGTCACGATCGCTTTCCTGTCATGGGAAGGCGGCAACTTCGAGGATGCTATCCTGATCTCCGAACGACTGGTGCAGGATGATCGCTTCACTTCTATTCATATTGAAAAGTACGAGTTGGAAGCCCGCGATACCAAGCTGGGTCCGGAGGAGATCACCCGGGACATTCCTAATGTCGGTGAAGACTCCATTAAAGACCTGGATGAGTATGGCATCATCCGTGTGGGCGCAGAAGTCGGCCCCATGGATATTCTGGTTGGCAAGATCACACCAAAAGGTGAAAAAGAGTTGACTCCTGAAGAACGCCTGTTGCGAGCCATCTTCGGTGAAAAATCCCGTGATGTGAAAGACACTTCACTGCGTATGCCCCATGGTGAACGCGGCAAGGTTGTGGATGTACAGGTCTTCTCCCGTGAAGACAACATTGACCTCTCTGCTGGCGTTGAACAGATGGTACGCGTTTCTGTTGCCCAACGCCGCAAGATCCAGACAGGTGACAAGATGTCTGGCCGCCATGGTAACAAGGGTGTGGTTTCCAAGGTCGTGCCTGTTGAAGATATGCCTTTCCTGGATGATGGCACCCCAGTGGACATCATTCTTAACCCCTTGGGTGTACCCGGTCGTATGAACATCGGACAGGTACTTGAAACCCATTTGGGCTGGGCGGCAGAGCGCTTAGGTTTCCGCGCTGTTGTGCCTGTGTTTGACGGCGCAAGCGAGGCTGAAATTGAAGGTGAACTGGCGCGGGCCTGGATGATCGATCACGCCTGGCGTGAGGTAGCCTCTAAGGCGTGGGAATGGTTAGAAGAGCAGGATGCTGAATACGATCCTGAAAACTTTGAAGATGAGAACGAAGTTCGTAACCTTTACTTGGAAAGCTGGTTAGGTGAACGCAAGTATGATGTTTATCGCATGATTTCAGAGCCTGTCTATGCTCGCCGTTCAGCTTTGCGTGAATGGTTACGAGATAGTGGCTACGATCCCGATCAAGTCCTGGATTTTGAAGAAAATCAGGTTGTTCCGCACGAACGTTTGGCTCAAACAGAACGCGCCATCAACACCTGTCTGCGCATCTGGCTCGGGCACATGGGCGAAAAAGATCCAAGCAAGATCAAAGATGAAGACTTGCAAGCACGCGCCGAAAAGAAAATGGTGGCAACCAGCCAGCCAATGCCGACCTTAGGAAAGCAAGTTTTGCGCGACGGTATGTCCGGCAAGCCATATGACCTGCCTGTTACAGTTGGCATCATGACCATGCTGAAGCTGCACCATCTTGTTGAAGACAAAGTGCATGCTCGTTCGACAGGCCCTTACAGCCTTGTGACGCAGCAGCCTCTGGGTGGTAAAGCCCAGTTCGGCGGCCAACGCTTTGGCGAGATGGAAGTATGGGCCTTGGAAGCTTATGGTGCAGCTTATACTTTACAAGAAATGCTAACGGTCAAATCCGATGATGTACAGGGGCGTGTGAAGACATACGAAGCCATTGTCAAAGGTGAGCCTATTGAAGAGCCCGGCATCCCGGCTTCCTTCCGCGTGCTTGTCAAGGAACTGCAAAGTCTTGGCTTATCCGTTGAGGCGCTTACAGAAGAAGGCGTGATCAAGTTCGGCAAAGAAGAAGAACGCCAACGCTTGCCTCGCCTGGGTACCGGCTTGCTCGGTCTGGGTGAAAAACTGTAGAAAAGAAATAAAATTTTGTTGTTTTTGAGGGTACAACCAGTCAGGTTGTACCCTCTTTTTTCGCCCTGAATCGAGCAAATTTACCTTGACTTCATTAAAGCTTGGTGATAAAATCCGCATTCGTGGCTGTTTGAAAAAGAATATACCTCAGGGCCAGTGTGCCCAACTTCATAGTGCAAGTGTTTCGAGGCCATCCTGCATCATTACGATGGCCTCGTTTTTTGGAAAACGGTCACACAAAAAGTAGAGAAACAACAAGATCTGGAGATAGATGTGCCGACGATCAATCAGTTAGTTCGCAGGGGTCGCAAGACCAAAAATAAGAAAAGTACTGCGCCTGCACTACAGTATGTGTTCAATGCGCAGAAGCAACGCCGTATTCGTCAGCCCAAGGGCGCTCCCCAAAAGCGTGGCGTGTGTACTATCGTGCGCACGATGACGCCTAAGAAGCCGAATTCGGCTTTGCGCAAGATCGCCCGTGTGCGCCTCTCCAATGGTCTTGAAGTCACCGCTTACATCCCCGGTGAGGGCCACCAGCTTCAAGAGCACTCCGTTGTGCTTGTGCGTGGTGGCCGTGTGAAAGACCTTCCAGGCGTCCGCTACCACATTGTGCGTGGCGTCCTCGACTCGGTCGGTGTGGATGATCGCCAACAGGCCCGTTCGAAATACGGAGCCAAAAGGCCTAAATAATAAAAAGTGATCGCCGGTGAAGGTTTACCGGCGATTATAGTGAGATTGTAAGAAGAAGTACGGAGAAAGAACATGCCGAGACGTTATCGTCCAGAGCGCCGCAAAGCTGATCCCGATGTGCGTTACGCCAACGTGGAAGTGCAATCGTTTATCAACCGCGTCATGAAAGGCGGCAAGAAGAGTACAGCACAACGTGTTGTGTATGGTGCTTTTGATTTGATCGAAGAGCGCACAAAACAGAACCCTCTTGAAGTGTTCCTGAAGGCTTTGCAGAATGTGTCACCAGTCATGGAAGTGCGCCCCCGCCGTGTGGGCGGTGCTACCTATCAGGTTCCCATGGAAGTAGAAAAACATCGCCAGTTTGCTTTGGCAACTCGTTGGTTGATCGGGGCTGCCCGTGACAGAAGTGATAACTCTTTTTCCGAACAACTGGCTGCAGAATTAACAGATGCCGCCAATGAACAAGGTTCCGCCGTGCGCAAGCGCGAGGAAGCACACCGTATGGCTGAGGCCAACCGTGCTTTTTCCCATTATCGTATTGGACGCCGTTAGTCTGGTATTTGAATGTAGTTGGTATTAGAGAATGTCGAAGTTTAGTTTAGAAAAATATCGAAATATAGGTGTAATTGCCCACATTGATGCAGGCAAAACCACCACTACGGAACGTATCCTTTTCTATACGGGTAAGACGCACCGTATTGGTTCTGTGGATGATGGCACTACGGTCACGGACTGGATGGCCCAGGAACGTGAGCGTGGCATCACCATTGTGTCTGCTGCTGTAACTGCCGAATGGAATGGGCATCTTATCAATATTATTGATACCCCTGGCCATATTGACTTTACCGCTGAAGTGCAGCGCTCCTTACGTGTTTTGGACGGTGGCATCGTAGTCTTTGACGCGGTGCAAGGTGTTGAACCTCAGAGTGAAACCGTGTGGCGCCAGGCTGATCGTTACAAGGTACCCCGCATGTGCTTCATCAATAAGATGGACCGTGTCGGTGCCTCCTACGAAAACAGTATTGAGTCAATTGTTGACCGCCTGGGTGCGAACCCAATTGCTGTGCAATTGCCTATTGGTTCTGAAGCAGATTTCCAGGGAGCCGTTGATCTCTTTGAAATGAAAGCTATCATCTGGAAGGATGATCTGGGTAAAGACCCCATAGAAGAAGAAATCCCTGCCGATCTAAAGGCACAGGCTGAAGAGATGCGCTCTGCCATGGTTGAGGCCATTGCCGAGCTTGATGATGATCTCACCCTCAAATATCTTGAAGGTGAAGAGATCAGCGTTGAAGAGCTTAAAGCTGCTTTACGCAACGCTGTCATCGCCAATGAAGCCACCCCAGTTTATTGTGGTAGTTCTTTGAAGAATAAAGGTGTTCAGCCTTTGCTGGATGCAGTCGTCGATTTCCTGCCCTCCCCGCTCGATATTCCTGCCGTAAAAGGCATCAATCCTAAAACTGAAGAAGAAGAAGAACGTCCTGCAGAAAGCAGCGCCCCCACTGCCGCTCTGGTTTTCAAGATCGTCACTGATCCCTACGTAGGCCGTTTATCGTACTTCCGGGTGTATTCCGGCAAGATCGAAAAAGGCGCAACCTACTACAATCCTACCAAAAGACGTAAAGAGCGCATTGGCCGTTTGCTGCGCATGTATGCTGATCGCCGCGAAGAAGTTGATTCAATTGAAGCAGGCGATATTGGTGCTGTGTTGGGTCTCAAAGACTCCTTCACGGGTGATACGCTTACCAATGAAGGCAAGCAGATCGTTCTCGAAACGATCACCTTCCCAGAACCAGTTATCTCGATTGCAGTTGAACCCAAGACCCAAGGTGACCAGGAAAAAATGGGCGAGGCTCTTCGACGTTTGTCGGAAGAAGACCCCACATTCCAGGTGCGCAGCGATGGCGAAACCGGCCAGACTGTTATCTCCGGTATGGGCGAATTACACCTCGACATCCTTGTGGATCGTATGATGCGCGAGTTTAACGTGCAGGCCAATGTTGGTCGACCGCGCGTGGCTTATCGTGAAACGATTACCCGTGCTGTGGAAAAAGCTGAAACACGTTACGTCAAACAATCCGGTGGTCGCGGCCAATATGGACACGTGATCCTGGAAATGGAACCGGGCGAACCGGGTACTGGTGTTATTTTCGAAAACAAGATTGTAGGTGGTTCCATCCCCAGGGAATTCATTCCCGCAGTTCAAAAAGGTGTTATGGAAGCCACAGAAGCGGGTATTGTCGGTGGCTACCCCGTTGTGGACATTAATGTAACTCTCTACGATGGTTCATTCCACGAAGTTGACTCCAGTGAGATGGCCTTCAAAATGGCTGGTTCAATGGCCTTCAAAGAAGGTATGCACCAGGGTAAATCCATCGCTCTTGAACCAGTTATGAAAGTTGAAGTCGTTATTCCCGAAGAATACCTCGGTGAGGTCGTTGGTCAGATTAACTCCCGCCGTGGTGAGATCCAGGGTACCGACATGCGTCCGGGCAATAGCCAGGCCGTGCGGGCCATGGTCCCCCTTGCGGAGATGTTTGGTTACGCTACCGAGCTTCGTTCGGCTACTAAAGGCCGTGGCGTCTTTACGATGGAGTTCGATCACTATTCAAAAGTATCAGAAAAACTTATGAAGGAAGTGGCAGGCTAGCAATCGCCATTTCCTTTTCTTTTGCAAACACATTGACAAAAGCAGAGGAGCACTTATCTAATGGGTAAAGAAAAATTCGAACGCAATAAACCGCACTTGAACGTGGGCACGATGGGACACATCGATCACGGCAAGACGACCCTGACAGCGGCCATCACCAAAGTGGCCGGCCTGACGGGTGGGGCCGAGTTCATGG
>JABFGG010000029.1 GCA_013112575.1 Chloroflexota bacterium
AGCCACAGCCTGGGCTACGCGCCGCGGGGGCAAGCTGCGGGCGGCATTCTGGGCACTGATCTGGTCTGCTTTCTGCAAAATATCGCCATACAGTTCCCAGGCGCTGGCAGGCAAACTCGCTTTGAGAGCTTCGCCCTGAGACTGGGTCTTCTCCCAGATCGGGGTAGCGATACTGCCCGGCTCAATCACCGCTACGTGGATCTCCCAGGGAGTCAACTCGCGACGCAGGGCATCGCTAATGGCTTCAAAGGCGAATTTGGAAGAAGAATAGGGGCTGAGGAAAGGAGAGGCAAAACGTCCGCTCATGGAGGCGATATTGACGATGCGGCCCTGCCCTTCGCGAATGTGGGGCAAAAAAGCCTGGGTCACAGCAATCTGTCCCAGGACGTTGATCTCAAACTGTTTGCGATAATCGTCAAGGGGCAGGAATTCCAGCGGACCATAGAGGGCGATGCCAGCGTTATTGACCAGCCCCTGCAATCCAGCCTCACCGATTTCAGTGGCAATCGTCTTGGCAGTGCTGGCGATCATCTCTTCTTTGGTGACATCGATGAATACAGGCAGGATCTCCCCAGACGATTCTTCTGTCAAAGAGTCGGCATCGGCCCGCTTACGCACCCCGGCAAATACGCGCCAGCCTTTTTCCTGCAGATAAAAAGCACAGGCGCGCCCAATACCTTTGGACGCGCCTGTGATAAGCACATTTTTTGTCAAGGCAGCAAAGTTACCAGTGTACTGCTGACATGCAGCAGGCCGCCATCACGAGGGGAGGTGGCATAAACAACAACACGGGCAATCTTGGGGCCATCGACACTATATTCGATCTCTACCTGGAAGGAGCCAGACTGACCAATATCCGGAGAGTCGATGGTCGTGAACGTCTCTAAAAATACATTGTTGGCTGTACCACACACAGGGTGAGGAACATCCGAGTCTGAGCCATCGGCGCAGAGAACCACGCTCAAATTAGCTTCAAAGAAGTATTCCGAAAACCCTTCTAGAACCAAAACACCACCTGAAACGTCTGACTGGAACTCCGGGCTACGTATCTCAATGACTTCAGTTACTACTTGAGGTAATTGAATGACAGGATCACCAGCAGCAAGCAGCGTGACATCGACACTAGAGAGATGCACCAAACTACCATCGCGCGCATCCACGTTAAATGCCGAGATACGCCCTGGCTGATCACGGTCTACACTAAAATCAACTTGGGCTTCAAACGGGCCACGCTGCCCCAGATCTGCCTGAATACTGGCGGGTCTAAATGCCAGCATTTCCCCATTCTCTCCCACAACCTGAATTACTAGGTTCTGCTCAAAGGCGGGGTCTGCCTGTCCGGTCACCAACACGGGTGAAACAACTTCTGATAGACTGCCCGGCTGCGCAATGAAGATGGCATCTGAAGATGCAGCAGCCAGTTCATCAGCAGGGGCTGGTATTGTGGGCGTGATCGGAGGGCCCTCAGGAGTAACTTCTGGGGGCTGCTCTCCCAGCGCATCGGCAGTAGGTTCGACTGGGGGAGGTGGCTCCACAGGAGGGGGCGATTCTAACGTGGGCACTAGGGTAGCTGTAGGTGATCCGGAAGCCCCGCTGCAGGCAGCGAGAAACAAGATCAAAACCAATACTGAGTAACGGTAAAACGACATAGAGAAATCTCCCAAATTTTGATACCTAATTATCACATAATTTAATAAAAATGAGTTTCTTCGAGAAATGGCAAAACCGCGCCATAACAGGTTCGGGTGTGGTACCTGGGCCTTTCGGTGCCAGTCAATCATCACAACAGGCCAGGTGATTTTCCGGCAAATGAAATAAAATTAGTGTATATGGATCAAGAACCTACAAAGTCAACTCAAGCCATTTTGCAGGATACGCCGATAGCACGATTTTGGACAGGCTTCCGCGCACTGTCCCCCATCGTGATCGGAGTGATCCCCTTTGCTATGATTGCGGGCATCGCTGCCATTGAAGTAGGGCTAAGTCCCTTAGAGGGGCAGAGCATGTCGCTGATCGTTTTCGCAGGCGCGGCCCAATTGGCGGGGATGCAATTGATCGACTCGGGCGCAACCCCTATCGTAATGATCCTGACTGTGTGGATCATCAACCTGCGCTTCATGCTCTATAGCGCCTCGCTTGGGCAGCATTTCAAAAATATCAAAACCATTTGGAAAGCCATCCTGGCCTTCATACTTACCGATCAGGCCTACGCGGTCAGTATCCTTGAATTTGAGAAGAATGCCGAAAAACCCCACAAGCACTGGTATTACTTTGGGGCAGCCGTTTTACTGTGGATCACCTGGCAATTGGGTACGGCGGCAGGGTTGTTATTGGGGACAGAAGTCCCGGAAAGCTGGTCACTCGATTTCGCCATCCCCTTGACCTTTATCGCTTTACTGGTGCCTGCATTAAAAGACCGACCGGCTGCTTTCGCCGCGCTGGCTGCTGCTGTGGTTGTCGTGTTGGCATTGGGGCTGCCTTACAATCTGGGCCTGCCTCTGGCAGCCTTGGCAGGTATTGGTGTTGGTATGTTCACTGAAAGAGGCAGCCAATGAACATCTGGCTATTGTTCCTGGCGATGGCTCTGGGTACTTTTGCTTCTCGCTTTTCATTCATACTGCTTTTTGGGCGAGTAGAAGTCCCCGAACAATTGAAAAGTGCATTGCGCTTTGTACCTCCGGCTGTGCTCTCGGCAATCGTAATACCTGCTGTCGCCCGACTAGATGGACAATTGTTAATTAGTTTTGCCAATCCGCGCCTCATGGCTGCGGCTGTAGCAGCCGTTGTGGCCTGGCGCACAAAGAGCGTGTTATGGACGATTGCTGTGGGGATGGTGGTGCTGTGGGGTTTGCAGGCGGCTCTAACTCTGCTGTCTGGCTATTAATCTATTAAATAATGCGTACTGTAGTTTTTTCAGTACGCATTTACCTTCCTTATGCCCCGGGCTGAATACGGGAACTGCTCTCTTTGGTCTTGGGCGCAGTAGATACCTTTTTAGGGGCCTTTGTAGTCAGCAAAGCAGCTTTCAAGACCTCATCCATACGCTCTACCGGGATTATGTCCAAGTCGGCACGTGCCTTTTTGGGCACCTCAAGCAGGTCCTTCATATTACGTTCAGGCATGATGACTTTGGTGAGGCCAGCACGATGGGCAGCCAAAACCTTCTCTCGCACGCCACCCACAGGCAGTACGCGGCCGCGCAAGGTGATTTCACCAGTCATACCGATCTCATGACGCACGGGACGGCGAGTGAAAGCAGAGATGATGGCCGTGGCAATGGTGATACCTGCACTGGGGCCGTCTTTGGGGATGGCACCCTCAGGGATGTGGACATGCACGTCGGTGTTCTCAAAGACTTCGGCTTTTAGTTTGAAATCTTTCGAGCGTGATTTAAGATAAGATAAAGCCGCCTGAGCAGACTCCTGCATAACTTCGCCGATCTGGCCGGTGATCTGCAGATTGCCCTTGCCCTCCATCAATAAGACTTCGACAGGCATGATATCGCCGCCACCCTCAGTCCAGGCTACTGCAGTAGCCACACCTACCTCATCATCGCGTTCTGCCTCTGCATTTGTGAATTGGGGCGGTCCCAATAAACGTTCTACTGTCTCGGGTGTGATCTTGGTCGGGTAACGCTTTGATTCAGCTTTGAGGCGGGCTACCTTACGAGAGACACGCCCAACCTCTCTTTCAAGGTTACGCACGCCAGCCTCGTAGGTATATTCACGGATGATGCGCTTGAGGGCGCCCTCATTAAAATGGATCTCACCATCCTCAAGACCACTTTCTTCGGCCTGACGATGGATAAGGAAACGGCGGGCAATTTCTAGTTTTTCTTCTTCAATATAACCGGGGAACTCGATCATCTCCATGCGGTCCTGCAAGGCCCAGGGGATATCCTGACGCACATTGGCAGTAGTGATGAACATAACCTTTGAGAGATCAAAGGGCAACTCCAGGTAATGATCGGAGAAGGCAAAGTTCTGTTCGGGGTCGAGCACTTCCAGCAGGGCTGAGGCTGGGTCACCACGCACATCCATGCTGAGTTTATCGATCTCGTCCAGCATGAAGAGTGGATTGGCTACCTCTGCGCGGCGCATAGTCTGGATAATACGTCCTGGCAAGGCCCCAATGTAGGTGCGGCGGTGGCCGCGAATCTCGGCCTCATCACGCACGCCACCCAAAGAAACACGCACGAATTTGCGTCCTAACGATTCAGCGATAGAACGGCCCAGGGAAGTCTTGCCTGTCCCTGGTGGGCCGACAAAACAAAGAATGGGTTGGCGCGAGCGTTTGGGTCGCAAGCTGCGTACTGCGATGTATTCAAGAATGCGTTCTTTGGCTTTAGGCAGACCATAGTGATGCTCATCAAGCACCCCGGCTGCATGGGCAATATCGAGGTTGTCCTCCGTGCTCTTCACCCAGGGTAATTCGAGTAACCAATCAATGTAGGTACGGATCACACCGACTTCGGGAGTCATGGGGGGCATCTGGGCTAAACGCCCGACTTCCTTCACAGCCTGGGTCTTGATCTCATCCGGCAGTTCGGTCTTGGCAACACGCTCCTGCAATTCATGCACTTCCGCCGTCCAAAGGTCCGTTTCACCCAATTCGCCCTGGATGGCTTTGAGTTGCTCACGCAGGTAGGATTCGCGCTGGCCGCGCTCGAATTCGCCCTGCACCTTGGAATGAATTTCTTCGTCTATACGTAGGGCGTCCAACTCGCGGCGCACCAATTTGTGCACACGGTCCAGCCGGGCACGGGGGTTTACGTTGTTCAGCAGCTTGTGTTGTTCTTCAAGGGAAAGCGGGAAAGACATCGCCACCATATCCGCTAACCAGCCAGGTTCCTTGATGTTGAGTGCGTAGTGATAAGCTTCTTCCGGCAAAGAACCACTAAGCTGAACAAAACGGTCAAAATTACGCAGCACAGCGCGCATGAGGGTTTCAAGCTCATCATCGACTTCTTCTGGTTCTTGAATGACCCGGGCTTGCACAATGGGGAATGGTTCGTCCTGCAAGAAAGCTAAAACTTCTACACGCCGACGCCCCTGCACCAGGGCGGCTTTATTGCCATCACGGGCATTCACCAAAGGACTAACGGCCATCTCAATGCCGATAGGCAGAAAATCCTCTGTGCTGGGATCTTCCAGGTCCGGCTGGCGTTGCGCCAGAGCAATGACCGTGTGCCCGGCGTCTTGCGCTTCTGCAAGGGCACTCAGGGTGGCAGGACGACCTATGTATAAGGGAGCTACCATCTGGGGCAGAATGACATGGTCCCGCAAGGGCAGCAAGGGGGCTGCGATCAAGCCCTGTTCATCGGCCTCAATGTCACTAATTTCTTCAAGGTTTTCCGCGTAATTCTGCAACTCTTGCGGGAAGAAGTTGCTATCATCCCCCCAGGGATACTCATGTTCTGGCATAGGTCAGGGTTGGCTCCGAAGAGGATTCAAGTGGGCTGGAATTCACTCCAGCCCAAGTCCATTCACATAGTTTATCACGTTCATTGAGGCCTAATCAGCTGGGTGCTGCTCATACCAGGCAATACGTGCGCTGGCAGCTGTGAAGATGCTGCCGGTTATTAATACAATGGCATCCTCCCCAGCTTCTTTCACGGCGTGAGCAAGTGCCTCACCAACGCCAGATATTGCCTGTACAGGAAGACCAGCATCTGCAACAATTTCCGCTAAATCCTCGGCGGGTTTGGCGCGCGGATGGGTGGATTGAGTAGTAATCACCTGGTGTACGCGGGGAGCAAGCTCATTTAGCATGGCCGCAACTTCTTTGTCAGCAGAGACACCTATTACTAGTATGACTGGTAGGTCAGGGAAAAACTGGTCGAGAGTAGTGCGCAGGGCACGGGCCGCATCCGGCACATGTGCGGCATCGATGATCACAGGGGGCTGGCGACGTACGACTTCGAAACGACCATCCCAACGGGTGCCTGCAAAGCCTTCAACGATGGCAGCCTGGCTAACCTCAAAACCCTTTTCGTCCAGGGCTTGCAAAGCAGCATAGGCCGTGACAGCATTGGTCATCTGGTGTTCACCCAGAAGTGTAATGCTGAGTTCCTGCGCAGGGCCTTCCTCAGCCTGAACTTGAAAGTGCTGGCCATCCAAAGATGTGGACAGTGTATCGCAATAATATGCCTCCCCAACATCTATCAAGGAGGCCCCACGTTCTTCAACAATCTCTGCGACTACTTGCCGGGCCGCATCTACTTGAGGGGCCAGCACCAGAGGGATCCCCCCTTTGATAATGCCCCCTTTTTCAGCGGCGATCAATTCGATGGTGTCGCCTAAAATGGCAGTGTGTTCTAGGTATAGTTGGGTGATGACCGATACAAGCGGAGTAACCACATTGGTGGCGTCCAATCGTCCACCCAGGCCAACTTCCAGGACGGCGATATCCACATTCTCTTGAGCAAAAAACCAGAAAGCCAATGCCGTGCCTATCTCGAAGGTGGTTACGCCAGGCACCTTGTCAACGTGGGTTTTGATGGCTTCCACAAGCTTTACGAATTTATCTTGTTCAATTTCCCGGCGGTTGATCTGCATGCGTTCGGTATATTCTTTGAGATGAGGAGAGGTGTACAAACCCACCTTGTAGCCTTGGGCCTGCAAGGCTCCGGCACACAAGGCGCTGACTGAGCCTTTACCTTTACTGCCGGCAATGTGCACACTGGGATAAGCTTTGTGGGGGTCACCCATATGAGCCAGGAGAGCATGCATACGGGCCAGATCAAAGTTTTCCGAGGCAAGGTTTTCCTGATGCGTGAGGGAAAAATCTATATAGCTGTAGAGATAATCGAGGGCTTGTTGGTAGGCGTCTGTCATAGGCGCATAATTTTACCGCGCAAACGAATTAGCGCTTTAAATTAGACACAGGATATGCTATGATTGTGTAATTGACTGAAAGAATATTAGCAGCGGTCAATTAGCTCGGCAACAGACAATCCATTTCAAGGACGGTGTGATGCTTGAAATCAAGAATCTCACAATGGTCTACCCCACCGGTACGGTGGCGCTCAAAGACGTCAGCTTCAAAGTTGAAGATGGCGAGTTTCTGGGGGTAATTGGTCTGAGTGGTTCCGGCAAATCCACACTTTTACGCTGTATCAACCGATTGATCGAACCCACTGAGGGCCAGATCATATGGAACGGGGTCGATGTAACGGAGGCAGATCAAAGCGAGCTACGCAATATCCGCCGCGAAATTGGCATGGTATTCCAGCATTTCAACCTGGTTAAACGCTCCAACGTGATCACCAACGTGCTTTCCGGACGTTTGGGGTATACACCTCCAGCCTGGAGCCTGATCAATCGCTTCAATCGTGCAGATCGCGAAAAAGCCATTCAGGTCTTGGAACGCCTCGGCATTCCCGAAAAAGCACACAACCGTGCTGATTCGCTCAGTGGTGGTCAACAGCAACGCGTGGGAATCGCGCGGGCTCTCATGCAGGATCCTAAAATGATCCTGGCCGATGAGCCTGTTGCCAGTCTTGACCCTGTACTGGCGCATTCCATTTTGGGGAGTTTGGAAACGTTGAATCAAGAAGATGGCATCACCGTTATGTGCAGCCTGCACTTTCTGGACCTGGTACAGCGCTACTCCACCAAAGTGATCGGCTTACGTGATGGCCACCTAGTGTTCGAGGGGAGCAAAGAAGACGTTCAGAAAATCGATGATGAACGCTTTAAAGATATCTACGGCGAAGAAGCTGAGCGCCTGGGCGCATAACTATCAAATTATTCATTAGGCTTTGAGGAGAGGCTTTCTGTTATGACGGAAACCACTGAAATTCAAAGAAGCAGTTCCCCTTTACACGCCATACTTTCATTGATAATCCCTGGCGCTGGCCAGGTATTTGCCGGGCAGATCGTTCGCGGTATTTCCATTTTGGCTGCAACGTTGATCCTGGGCTTTTTGAGTATATGGACCAGCGCCCAACGCGCCCGCTTCCCCGACATGGGCGTCAGCGCACGCATTTTTGTGATCGTGTTGCTGCAATGTTTAGCTCTTTTGGCCTTATTGCTCATAGTACGCTACCTGATTTTGCGTTCCATGCAAGACGATGCTTCGGCGGACGCAGCCAGCCGGGGAATATTGGGGGTTGGCTACATCGCGATAATACTAATCGCCTCTCGGCCAATCATGGACCTGGCCGGGCACACGCCAGGCATGCTTGAGATTTACGAAACCACGCTTTTACTTGCAGCTGCATCCCTGGCTGGCTTATGGTTGTGGCAAAGCAATGACGCCGCGCTTTTAGGGGCAGGCAACCCCGCAGGCTCCTGGACCCCGGCTATCCTGGTTGGCACGCTACTGATCCTCAGTCTCGGTTGGTCAATCACCGGTATCGATATTTCAAAAGCCATCAGTGAGTTTTCCGACACGCAGGTCATCTTGAGGCGCATCGTTTGGCCATGGAGAACCGCATTTGAATATGACATCGACACAGTTGAGAGCCAGGCAAGGATCCAAGCACCCTGTCCTCCTGGGGCAATAGGGCCAGAAGTAAACGAACCATTGGTGGGCGAAGCCTGGATCTCCGTCACCCCCACATGTGGGGACATGACCGTCAGCGACAACACCGGAACCACTCTGGGGACCGAACTCACGATCACTGGTGGAGGCTTCGAGCCAGGCCAGGTCGTTGAAGTCTTGTGGAAAAATCCGATTGGTAACCCCTTCACGCCGCGTGGTGTGGGCGAAACCGAGATTACCATTAGCCCGGATGGCACTTTTGTAAGTTCGCTCAACATCCCATTGGCACTGGTAGCCGATACCGCGGAAGGCGCGCAACTGCACACCCTCGTGATTCGCCAAGAGAGTAATGAAGTCTTCACGGGTCGCTTGAGCGATCAGATGAACCTTGCCTTGGTAGGTATCCTTGAGTCGATCATGATCGGTTTAATGGCCACGTTCTTCGGCATCATCCTCGCTTTCCCCGTTAGCTTCCTGGCTGCCCGCAATTTAATGATGCCGATCATGTCCAAAACCGGGGGGGTTGTTGGTGGTTTTGTGGGATTGGTCCCGGGTATTTGGGCCGCGATAATCGGCACACAGTACGTGATCAGTCTGTTCGGTGGGCTGGAGCAAGCCCCGATCATAATCGCCATCATCATGGTGATCCTTTTCCTGGGCCTGGGTGGACTGGGCTGGCGACTAGGCGCCTGGATCATCAGCCAATTGATCGAAGCTTTGCCTGTCTCCATTGGACGAGGCGTTATTGGCTTTAGCTTTGCTGCCCTGGCAGCAACTCCAGGCTATTTGCTTGGCCTGGGTTTCAGCCGCGGCATCTTATCTATTCCATTAAGTGTTGAAGTAGCAGCTGTGAATGAACAGACCTACGCCATCATTGGTGCCGTGATCCTAGGGGTGGCTGGAGCAGCATTTGGGTATTTCAGCGGCAACGAAGGCGAAGTTAGCATTGGGGCCCTAGTTTATGCAGTCACGCGCACTATCTTGAACATCGTTCGTTCAATTGAACCGATTATTTGGGCACTGGTTGCCGTGATCTGGGTGGGCCTGGGACCTTTTGCCGGCACGATCGCCCTGACTTTGCATACAATTGCAGCCCTCGGCAAGTTGTACTCTGAATCAATCGAGAGTATCGACCCTGGGCCTATTGAAGCCCTGCAAGCCACCGGCGCGAACCGGCTGCAAACCATTGTGTATGCAGTCGTGCCGCAGATCCTGCCTCCCTTTATCTCGTTCACCATCTATCGCTGGGACATCAATGTACGTATGTCCACCATCATTGGTGCTGTGGGTGGCGGTGGTATTGGGTTTATCTTGATACAGTGGATCCGCTTATTCCAATACGATGCAGTGGGGCTAGGTGTTTGGCTGATCGCTGTGACGGTAGCACTCCTGGACTTTGTCAGTTCCAATATCCGGGCACGCTACGTCTAGTAAAATATCCTTTCCTATCCCAAACAGCCCGGTGATGCCGGGCTGTTATTAGTTAAACTCTCATCCAAAGCTAATAGCGAAGCTGTTATAGCTTGCAGCTATAACAGGTAAAATCCCCGCCATGTTGCGCAAATTGATCAAGCTTTTCACCCTAATAGCTGCACTTGCGTTGGGTGCATTTTGCCTCCCGCGTGCCTACACCACACTGTACACTGCCCCAGCAGTGACCAGTATCGAAGACGCCGAACACGCTCAGGTAGCAATTGTGTTTGGGGCAGCACTGGCACGCAATGGGCGGCCTTCTGCGGTTTTGCGAGACCGCATCCAGACAGCAGTAGATCTCTTCAAAGCCGGCAAAGTGGATATATTGCTGATGAGCGGACACATCCCAGAACCAGTTTCCATGCGCGATTACGCCGTCGAGCTGGGCGTACCCTTTGAAGCCATTGTGCTGGACGAAGGCGGATTGCGCACCTATGACACCTGCTACCGGGCGGGTGAGGGTTTTGAAATTACAGACGCCATTTTGGTCACGCAAGGCTATCATCAGGCGCGGGCGTTGTATACTTGTATGCAATTTGGCCTATCCGTAGAAAGTGTACCGGCACAACAAAGCCGCTATTATCGTGGGGCACTGACCATCTGGAATGTGCGCGAATTCTTAGCGACCGGTGCAGCCCTGTGGGACTTGCACGTCGAACCACCGCAGGTATCGCTGGATAGCGCCCAACCCATCTCGAACGTGGAAGCAGGACAATGACGACAAGAGAGGAAGCCCTGGCTATCGTGGGCGAGCACGTCAAAAATGAAAACCTGGTGAAACATATGCTGGCCGTGGAAGCGGCCATGCGTTTTTATGCCGAAAAATATGGCGAAGACGTGGAAAGCTGGGGATTGGCTGGCGTACTGCACGACTTCGACTGGGAGATCCACCCCAGCCTGGAACACCACCCACAAGATGGCGCGCCCATTTTACGGGAGCGCGGCGTACCAGAAGATATCGTGCAGGTCATCCTGAGCCATGCAGACCACACTTGCGTACCACGCGACAGCCTGATGCGCAAAGCCCTTTACGCCTGTGACGAGATCACTGGCCTGATCACTGCCGTGGCGCTGGTGCGCCCATCTAAATCCATCCATGACGTCAAGGTGCGCTCGGTGAAGAAGAAGTGGAAGGACAAGTCTTTTGCAGCGGGCACGCACCGCGACGAGATGGAACGAGCTATCGATGACTTTGGGGTGGAACTAGGTGAACATATTGGCAATGTCATCACGGCCATGCAAGGAATAGCAGGAGACTTAGGGTTGGAGGGCGTGAGGAAATAGGAGGGGAGAAAAACCGCAGATAAACTCGGATGAACACAGATAAAACGCGAAAGCACAATGTGCCGCTCCGCTACAATTGAGACTATTTATTCAGGTAGGGGTAGGTTTTAAACCTGCCCCTACTTTTTGAATTTACGTAATCTCCTATTAGTAGCAAAGCGAATAGTCCATTCCCTATCCGCGTTCATCTGTATTCATCCACATTTAAATTCTTTCCTCCCCAACAAGCATCTCGCTTGCGCGCCTTCCTGCATTACTATAAAATGGCATAGAAGTTGTAACCTGTAACAGGCGATATATTCCCATTTTTGGAGCACCTATGGAACTACGCGGCAAAGGTTATTACATGTGGAAGGTCAAGGATTGCGAGGGTGGCGATCCCGATGCCATCGCGCGTGTGGCCAAAGAAGCCGACCTGAGTCACGTGATGATCAAAGTGGCCGACAACGGCGGGACCTACAACATCACCAATGGCAAAGACATGGTGCCCCCGGTAGTGGCAGCGCTCAAGAATGCAGGCATTCAAGCCTGGGGCTGGCAGTACATCTACGGCAGCAACCCCGGTGCGGAAGCGCGTATCGCCGTGCAGCGCGTCAACCAGTTGGGGCTGGACGGCTTCGTGGTCAATGCCGAGGTGGAGTACAAGCAGTCTGGCAAAGCCGTCGCCGCCCGCACATACATGCGCGACCTGCGTAATGGCATCCCCAATGTGCCTATCGCCCTCAGCACCTTCCGCTTCCCCACCTACCATCCCAACTTCCCGTACAGCGAATTCCTGGATAAATGCGACCTCAATATGCCACAGGTCTACTGGCAGGCTGCGCACAACCCCGGCCAGCAGTTGATTCGCAGCGTGCGCGAATACCAAAACATCACCCCCTTCCGGCCCATCGTGCCCACCGGGGCAGCTTACTCTGAGCATAACTGGACGCCTGTACCCGAAGAACACGATGAGTTCCTGCGCACGGCCCAGAGCCTCAACCTCAAGGCAGCCAATTTCTGGAGTTGGGATTTCGCCCGCAAGCACCTGCCGCACATCTGGAACCGCATCCGGGATTACAACTGGCCCAGCGGGGCAGGTGGTGGGCCGACGAAGGACATCATTGACCGTTATATTGATGCGCTCAACACACGTGACCCGGTGGCTGCAGCCGTTCTCTATTCTGACAACGGCGTACACGTCAACGCTACACGTACCGTGCAGGGACATGAGGCGCTGCTGGCCTGGTACAACGTGTTGTTCAACCAGATCCTGCCCAATGGCCAGTTCCAATTAACCGGCTTTTCAGGCAATGGCAACTCGCGCCACCTGACCTGGACGGCCAATTCATCCTCTGGCAAAGTGCTCAACGGCAACGACACATTCGGCCTGAAGGATGGCGAGAAAATCGCCTACCATTACACCTTCTTCACCGTTTCGCCGAATTAGAAAATAGAGAATCGATTAGCGAGAATCGAAGAGGTCATCGCCAGGATGACTTCTTTTTTGTTTCCACGTCTGTGTGTACGAATATCAGGAGAGCTTATAAAAATGAAATGAGCGGATAAGCGGGCGCATTCGAGGTTGTGGAAATTACTGACAGCCCAATCTCCGTTGCTCACACGGTGCTTGAAGATAAGGACCTGCCATACTTATTCAACAGCATCACAACCAAGAGCCAGAGCAAGGCAGCATAGATTACATGGAACAATGTATCCTGGGCAGGGGATATTGAAAGGGGTACCAAGATGGCAAGGAAACCGGTGGAACTGGCATGCATGAGTTGGGACAGCCACACACTTTGGGTATTTTCATAGACCCACACGATGATCACACGCAGCGCAGTCACAAAAACAACAAAAGCCACGAAGCGCGGCAGCCAGAATGCGCCACGCACTCCTGAGGCGCCCAAATAGTCTGCGAACAGATGCCAGATACCCCACACTATCCCCAGGTAAATGCCAGCGGTCAGAGAGCTTTGTTTCTTTACCATCCTGGGGTAGGCAAAGCCCATCCAGCCAATCTCCTCAAAATAACCGGCGAGAAAACCAATGAGGATGCCCATAACAAAAAATGTGGGAGTGAAATCACGAGAGGCTAACATGGTGAGTACACCCAGGACAAGTAAGATCCCGGCAGGAAAAATGAATGTGGCTGCATACCATTTCCCACTCACTCGCCACAGGCGCATACGTGCAAACAATTCCCGTATGCCTGCCCGGCCATCCGTGAGGTAGGCCATCAAGACCCCGACAATGCTGGGGCCAGCCAGCGTGGGCAGGAACAAAACCAGGGCGTCATTAAAACCCAACACCTCACCACGCAAGAATTTAGGGCCTACGGCTGCAAAGCCTATACCCCACGAGATCAAAAAAGCCAAAATGAAATAGATGGTAACAGGATAGCGTTGGAGAAAGCTTTTCATCGATTCGTACCTCTACTCATAAGTGGATGAAGGTTTTATTCAGGCAAGGGACCGGGAACCAAAACAAAGGCTAACATTAGTGCATCAATCACCAGGCCAATGACAAACCAGGGATGCCAGAAGACGACCAACAGGAATGCAGATAGGCCTGCCCCCGCGACCCACAGCCCACGCCACCAGACAACCGGCAGGAGCCATCCAGCGAAACTTAGCCCAGCTAACAAGAACAACAAGGCAGATAGGCCTGAAAGTATATAGATAGCCCTCTTTACAAAGGTGCTTTCACCCAAGAGCCAGGAGCTGTTCCAAAAGGTACCCACTGGGGCATTCTCAACCTCGTTATCTGGCACAATAGACAGGATAGGGTGTACAAGGCCGTGGGCAATGATGAACAAAGCGATCAGGCTACGCAAAAGAGCATTCAAAGTATTCCTCCTCTCAATAAAAAGCAACCCCTTTTTTCTAAATTTATCTTAGGAGATTAGGCTTAGGCAGGGAAGAGGCATTTGTCCCCTCTGGGAATTGGACTATATCTTGTTTATTAGGCGATTACTCTAAGGTACAGAGCGCCTGCCGAATTTCCCCAAGATGATAGGCGGTGTGCACCACGATGGCTAACGCACCACCGATACGGTCCTCATCGTTCCAGCTTTCGAAGTCTCGCAACATTGCGGTAACACGCTGGTACGTCTGTTTCAGCGCCTGCTTGATATGCATCCATTCGTCCGGCGTGACTTCTTTAATTATGCGCCAGATTTTGCTCCAGTCTACATTGCCTACTTCGTGCCCAGCCATATGGCGTTCGAGTACTTCCAGGTAAAAGGTGACATGTGCCACCTGAGCAGCCAAAGAAGCACACTTGCCCCCAATTGGGACGGATGCTTTGGCAGCACTGATCGTTTCTAGTGTGTCAAATAAAGAAGTGCCCTGATCTAGAAATATCCCGTGATGCGTTTCAAACGTCTCGTCAAGAAAATCAAATAATTCTTTGGTGAAAATATCCTGAGAAATTGTTTTGGTCATACTGCCACCCTCTGGTTTTTTGAGAAAGTGTAGGGGAAGGTTTGAAACCCGCCCCTACGCTGATTTATATAAGTGCTTGGTAAGGGCGACGTCTGAACTGTGTTCAGGTTGCCGTTCGCCCTTAGCAATATTATTATTTCTTCTTGCGCGTTGTTTTCCCGGTCGCAGGTTTCTTAGCAGCGGGCTTTTTGGCAGTGGTCTTTTTAGTAGATGCGGCCTTTTTACGCGTGGTGGTTTTCTTAGCAGGCGCTTTCTTGGCAGCGGGCTTTTTCGCTGCAGATTTCTTCTTAGCTGGAGCCACTTTTTTAGCGGGTGCTTTTTTCGCGGGAGCAGCCTTCTTACGTCCATTGGTCTTGCCTTTAGAACGCAACAGCTTGGCCAATTCGCTATTCGTCTCCAACGGCACAGTGATGAAGGTAATCTCATCATTGTCTTTGACATCCAATACAGGTTGGCCGCTGGCCGGACGGTTGCGCTGGGGTGCTTCGTCCAGGCGGGTGGACTTAGCAGCTAACTTGCGTAAGTGCACGGTGACTTTGAGGTTGGGCTTATCGACAACAAGTCCGGTTAATTCCTGGCTTTTTTCCAGTTTCCAGGCGATGACACCCTGACCATAACGGCCCTGGGTAGGGAACTCGCTCATCTTGACGCGTTTGGCCTGTCCATCGGAAGCGAGGATGAAGGCATCAGCTTTAGGATCAACGATCTCCATACCGACGACAGCATCATTGGCCTTGAGCTTGACGGCATTGACGCCAGCCGCCAGCAGCCCCATGGGGCGCACTTCGTCTTCCTTGAAGCGAATGGCCATGCCCTGTTTGGTAAGCAGCATGACTTCATCTTTGCCGTTGGTGATGCCTACCCAACCCACACGGTCGCCTTTCTTGGGTTTGACAATACGGGTGGTCTGGGCAGCGGGGCCGGTGAGCTCGTTCAGCGGGCTTTTCTTAATCAGGCCCCCAGGGGTGGCCACCACTACGTACCAGTCTTCAAGGGTATTAGCTCCGGCGGGTAAGCTAAAGACGGAAACCAGTTCGTCTTTCTCGAAGAGTGGTGAAACACGTGAGAAGTGTTCACCTTGTTCGGCGTTAACGGCTTCCGGCAGGGTGTGAGCCGCGATGGCGGCCGTCTTGCCGGTTTCAGTGACGAGATAGAGGGTGTCTTTGGTGCTGACCCGCAGGGCATGCTGGGGCGCGGCGCGTCCACTGGGGCGTGGGGCTTTATCTTCGATAGAGCGAGAGATGATGCCCTTGGTAGTCACGGAAACCCACACGGTTTTCTCCTCGACCAAATCCTGGGTGGTGAGTGCCTTGGCCTGAGTTTGTCCCTCCTGCAATTCCACGATCTGGGTGCGGCGGCGGTCGCCATAGGTTTCTTTGACCGCATCCAACTCATCGGCTACCACCTGGCGCATCTTGACCGGCGACTTGAGCAAAGCGGTCAGTTCTTTGATGGTCTTCTGAATATCCTTATATTCGGTCTCAATCTTTTTCCGTTCAAGGGCGGCCAGACGGCGCAGGGGCATGTCGAGAATGGCCTGGGCCTGAATCTCACTGAGCTTGTACTTCTTCATCAGGTTATTGCGGGCGGTGTTAACGTCGCGCGATTTGCGGATGATCTGGATGACCTCGTCCAGGTTCTCGAGGCCCACCAGGTAACCTTCGAGAATGTGGGCGCGTTCTTTAGCACGGTCAAGGTCGTACTGGCTGCGGCGCTTGACAACTTCGAGGCGGTGCTCGATGTAGACCTTAAGCGCCTGTTTGAGGTTGAGCAGGCGCGGTTCACCATCCACCAGGGCCAGGATGATGATGCCAAAGGTGCCCTGCATGGGTGTGCGTTTATAGAGGTCGGCCAGCACCTTATCGGCGATGGCATTCTTGGAGAGTTCGATAACCACGCGCATGCCGGAGCGGTCGGACTCGTCACGCAGGTCGCTGATACCTTCCAGGCGACCATCACGTACCAGGGAGGCGATGCGCTCGATGAGTGAGGCTTTGTTGGTCTGGTAAGGCAGTTCGGTGACGATGATGCGCTGGCGGCCACGCGCCATATCTTCTACATGAGCACGTGCCTGCACTTTAATGCGCCCGCGGCCCGTGCCATAAGCATTAGCCAGCCCCTCTCCGTTAGGCTGCTGGATGATGAGGCCGCCAGTGGGGAAATCGGGGCCCTGGATGAACTGCATCAGGTCTTCGACGGCCACGTCATCGACCTTCTTCCAGTTGGCCAGCATGTAGTGGATGGCCTGCACCAGTTCGCCCAGGTTGTGCGGCGGGATATTCGTAGACATACCCACAGCGATACCCGAAGCGCCGTTGAGCAGCAGGTTGGGCAAGGCGGCAGGCAGCACGTTAGGCTCCTGCAAGGTATCGTCGAAGTTTTGACTGTAATCGACCGTGTCTTTGGCAATGTCAGCCATCAAATCCATGGCCGGCCCAGCCATGCGCGCTTCGGTGTAACGCATGGCAGCGGGTGGGTCGCCATCCACTGAGCCGAAGTTGCCCTGGCCGTCAACCAGTTCATAACGCATGGAGAAATCCTGTGCCATACGCACCATGGCATCGTAAACGGCTGTGTCGGAGTGAGGGTGGTACTTACCAAGAACCTCACCCACTACACGGGCGGATTTTTTGTAACTGGTTGCGGGGCGCAGGCCCATGTCGTACATAGCGTACAGGATACGGCGGTGCACAGGCTTAAGGCCGTCACGTGCATCTGGCAAGGCCCTCGCTACGATAACGCTCATGGCGTAATCGAGGTAGGCCTGCTGCATCTCCTGATCGATGTCTATTTTGCGAACGAGTCCGACTTCCATAGGGAGCTCCGTAAAGAGGAATTTGTAATCAGTTATTCGTTATCAGGAATCAGTATTCGTCAATAAGTTTTGGATGCAATCCTGCTTCCTGATCAACTGTTCCCTGGTTCCTATTCCTGGAACATTTGAGCTATTTTACCATAGCGCATAATTCGGGAATGGTTAGTATACGCGAGGATGGACAGCTACGCGAGGGTGAAGAGGTTAAAGTTTTTGGATTGGAAGAGATAAGTGGTTAACGGCAAAGGTCTGGTTTGTCAGTAACAAACCAGACCTTTGCGCGGATATTGAGATGTTCCAGTCAATAAATTAAACGCACGGGCTAGCTAGAGCACGGCACACAAGAGCCGGTGGCAATGGCACGATTTCAGGCGCAGGTTCAGGGCGTGGTTCGCGTACATTGATGTCAAAGGAGAAATCACCAAGCTGAATAGTAGCATTATCGCCAAAATGGGATTTGGGCACAAAGGCTACACAGGTCAAGATACCATCATCACCCAGACTGCAGGTCAGATCGTATTGCTTGTCACCGATGGTCACTTGCCCGTCCATGGGCAAAGGATCAAGGTTCTCTACACCGTCAAATTTAAGCACCAGGCCTTTGCCTTCAATGTAGTCGCTGGTCTTGAGTTTAAAAGTGTCCACGTCTCCAGTAACAGCCGAGATCGACAGCATGGCCATCAGCGCGATGAGCATCAAGGGAACGAAGGTTTTTCGAGGCATTCTATTACTCCCAAAAGTAGTTTACTTAGCTCTCTGAGTATAGTGACCAAACTAACGAATAGTCTTATCAGTTGTGAAATTAAGCATGTCTGAGCATATCAGTCTTGATAGTTCCTATCTGCTTCATAGGTAAAAGCAATGCTCCCACAAAAAAAGACCTGGCTTGTGACTTTTACAAACCAGGTCTTTGGCATATTTGGTTTAGTTGCCTGCTCTATTAGAGATTGGGCGCAAATGCACAGGTGCAGGGTGGAGGCGGTGGTGGTGGGGGGGGAGGAGGAGGGGGTGGAAGTTTTGGCTCAGGGCGCGGTTCACGCACAGTAACGTCAAATGAAAAGTCGCCGAGCTGGACCGTGCCAGGATCACCGAAGTGTGACTTAGGCACGAAGGCCACACAGGTCAAGGCGCCATCGTCGTCCAATGTACAAGTCAGGTCGTATTGCTTGTCGCCAATGGTCACCTGCCCATCCAACGGCAGAGGATCGAGGGTCTCGGCACCATCAAATTTGAGCACCAGGCCTTTGCCTTCGATATAGTCGCTGGTCTTGAGGGTGATGGGGTATTCATCCACCGCAGCTGTCGCGGAGATCAACAATAATGCCAATACAGCAATGAACATGATGGGAAGCAAGTTTTTTCGAGACATACGTTTCTCCTTGGAGTAGTGGCCAACGATAAAAGTATAGAGGGCGAGTAGCTCTACAACCTTATCAGATGTGAAATTAAAGGCCTCCCAGCATATCAGTCTTGATAGATTCGGCCCATGAACCACTTCAAATTGGTTTTGCGTTAGAATCCCGGCATGAAACGCTGGGCGGTCTTTTCCCTTTTACATGTGCTTACCGCCTGCCAACCTGCGACGGCCACGCCAACCGCCTCACCACTTCCTCCTGTGACTACACCCACTGAGGTGGTGCAGCCACAGGAAACTCAACAAGCAGAAACAAATAATACGATCAATGAAATCGTACTTGAAGGCGGGGCCTGCTGCATCTCCGCCCAGGCGGGTGAAAGCCTCACATTACACATCGACCTGAGCAGCTTTGAAGCGCAAGAGCAAGCCAAAGACATGTTCTTAATCAGTATTTATGAGCCGCACAATGACCCCTGGGATAGGGCAGACATTTGGCGTGTCAGTTGGCCCGGCGAGTGGCAGACATTTGCTCCATCTGCCGAAATGAGCTTTGAGGTGCTGCCCAACTGGAACACGATCAGAATCTGCGCTTCGGTGAATAGAATAGAAAAATTCTCCGGAGATGATGATTGCGCCACGATTGCCGTTTACGGAGAGCCACAAGGGGAAAACCCGGGCATGACAGAATTTGAGCCAGACAAGTTCGTAAGGGACACGCGCCTGGACTTGCCGGATTGGTTATCCAACCCTCAAATCCACGTGTTTAGCCTGCTATGGATGCAGCTTGATGACCGTTTCGTGATCACCTTTTTTAATGCCGAAACGCAGGAACGCTTCGACCTGGTAGTTTCAGACACAGCAGGCTATTTCTGGTCACCAGATGGGGAAGAGTTCGGCTTGCTGCAACAGTACAGTTCGCACGTCCACATGATCGACCTTTCAACCGGCATTGTCAGCAGCGACAAGATTTACCGCGATGCCATCAAACCCCTGCTCTATGATGAAAGAAGTCTTATTGGCTTTCGAGCTTTCCCCAATCCTGTGCCTGTGCCATTGTTTGCCAATCGCACAGACCCAACCTACCCCGATTTCCAGTTGTCTATAGACGAAACCTATTGGGATAGTCTCTATGAGTTCAGCCGTTCTCACTGGGACGATGGCAACTGGAGGCAAGTTGTCAGGTTGATAAACCGCCAGACAGGCGAAGAACGCTGGTTAACAGAACCGCAATATGATGCAAAGGCGCGGAGCAGCGACTTTTCTGCAGTGAACAATCAAGTCATTGTCGTTGAAGGGCAAACTAATGAAGACGGGGAGCCAACAGGTGACCGGCTATTGATCTATGAGGCAGAAACAGGAGCATTGCAGGCGCAATACAAAGGCGCTTTTAATGGGATTTCCTGGTCACCCGATGGCCAACAGATCTTGTACACCACCTACCAGGAGGGAGTTGCACCACCTAACGTTCGTACCCCCTGTATCCTGACGGTGGCAACCGGCAATACCCGCTGTTTCGCAGATATTGCCGACCATTTTGAAGGCAAAGAAGATTTGTTTATTGCCAACTACAGATGGTCAGACAATGCTGACAGGCTTTTCTTCATTTATCGGATCCCAATCTATGAACCCAGCACTGGCCTGAACAGCGGCATTGGGAACTACTGCTACTATCATCTGGCTGATGGCGAGGTGCAATGCCCGGATGAAGCAGTTTTTGAAGAACAACACCAGACGATCCAATTCTATACTGTATCCCCGGACGAGCAATACATCAGTGTTGACCACAGTCGGTGCCTAACTGGCAGCGGTTATTGTTTCACCCAGGTGGCCGTATTCGGTATTGAAAATGATGTTTATATCGATCTAGGGTATGAAAAATCCATTTCAGTTCGTCTTCACGACCACGGATTTGCCCCACGCACGTCCTTTAACCTTTCACATACCAGCCTCCTCTGGCGCCCCGCCATACAGCCCTAAATTACTCTACCCTCCCCACTGGAGCTGCGTAGAAGCTGAACTCTTCCTCCCCATCCACGCCCAGCACGGCATCCATCTTTTTTCGGTTGATGGCGCCTATCGAACAGGTACCCAGGCCCAGAGCCCCACAGGCCAAATACAGATTCTGGCAGATGTGCCCTGCATCAATGGCTACCAGCTTGGAGCCTGCCGTAGTGTAGCGCCACTCAGAGCGATAGGGGATGGCCGTCCACACAAAGGCCACCGCACAATCCTGAATGAAGTAGAACTCTTTGACCTCGTGGCTGCTGGACTGGTGCAAAGCAGCCTGACTGACCTGTGTACCGACCTCCTGGTCTGCGCGCAGGAGCAGCAATTTGTGGTCAAGAGGTAGATAACGATACAACCCCACATCCACCCCTTCCACGCGGTGGATGCTCAGGTAAGTCTCCAAAGGATGGCGGTTGCCACCCGAAGGCACATTGCGATAGTAGCGCGTGCCGTCCGGGCTGACACCACGGACGCCCTGCGTGGCCCACAGCAGGAAAGATAGTTCTTCCAAAGAGAGGGCTCCGTCGGTGAAGTAGCGATGGCTGCGGCGCTCACGGATCACGTCGATGACCGGGCGGGTGCCCACGTTGAACGCTTCGGGTGGAACCAGGTCGATCAGCTTCGCATCAGGCGGATAGGCTTTCTGTACTTCGGGGCGGGTTTTACCTGCTTGCTGGTCAGTAGTGAACTGGCCAAAGACAGCCCATTCGTCCCCTTTGAGCAGATCGTGGTAAGTGTTCATTGACTATGCTTCCTTGTTCGTTGTTATGATTTTCCCCCTATTATACAGAGGGATAACCTGGCTCATTCTCCAAAATCCGGCACATGGGTTGCCAGGAAATCGTCCATCAAAGCCTGGTAAGCAGCAAAATCAACCCGGATGGAGGCCACGTGTCCAGCCCCCCAATCGGTGATGTGGAGGACAGTCTTGTTGGGATCGGCGTTGCTGAAAATTATTTCTGCATGATGAACAGGGATGACGGAATCCTTCCTGGCATGTAACAAGAAAACGGGTGGTGCGATCTCCTGGATGGTGGTGGCAGGCGCAACTTCATCAGGTTGGAAATCCCCACGCACCCCGGCCAGCCACAAGGAAGGCCCCGTAAAACTAGCGCGCACGAATTCCCCATAAAGATTGGAAGCCTGCTCGTTCAGCAATTGGCTCAGCGAAGCAAAGGGCGAATCGGCAGCCACAAAAGCCAGCTCAGGCTCAAGCGCCACAGTCAGCAGCGATGTGGCAGCCCCGAAAGATGCGCCCATCATCCCGATCTGTTCTACCCGGAGGCCCGACCGCTGCATGAACCAGTCCAGGACGGCCAGGGCATCCTGGCGCTCGTGATAGCCCCAGGTCACATATTGACCGAGGCTGTCCCCATGGCTGCGCGCATCGTACATGATGATGTCACAGCCGCGCTCCCAGTATAGAGGGGCATACGACAGCATTTCGAGGCGTGTTTGAAAGCGCCCGTGCAGCAGCATGACCCCACATTGTGCATCGGCAGGATTTTCAAAGTACCACCCGTGCAACTCAGCACCTGCCAGAACAAGCCGAATTTCTTCCGGTTCGGGCAGTCCCACATCTAGAGGATCGCTCGGTCGTCCCTGACCAGCCTGTGACATGGTTGCTTCTAACAGACTGGTTTGGGGAGTTGAAAGAATGATATCGGAAAAATCCCACACGAAATAGGCGTAAGCGCTGACCACAAAAGCCAACACCACCATCAACAATACCCTTATCCAGCGAATTCTTTTCATCATACCCTCCCAGATCAGGCTGCTGCAATCAATCTCCAGGATGTTCACATTCTATCAGGCTAAGCCTAGTGGCTAAAATGGAAAAACAGAATAGAATACCGACGTGAGCCCCATCAGACTTCATCCACTCATATTCACGCTGCTCCTCGTCCCCTGCCAACCTACCTCAAGTACATTCATCCCAGTTCATTCACCTGCTGCCAACGGAAATAGATTCCGTGTTATCAACTAATCCTCTTTCTTCACGATCTTGTTCTCAGTCCCAAGGTGCACCAGCAGCTATCCACGCTTCTGAATGTGAAGCCCTTCGCAAACGAGGAGCACCTGTCCGGTAGAATGAGCAGGTTCACTTGCTTTGTAGGAGGCTGGTATGCACACGATTCGAATTCGTTTGTTTGCAGTGGTGACGATCCTGATATTGACAGGCATGGCCTGTATTGCTTCATCCCAAGGCCAATCAAGCGAGTCCGAGGAGGCACTGGCGAAATTCCAGGCATGTTCAGATGATTTCGCCGACAGGGGATTTGCGGGGATACAATATCTCGATTGCCTCCAACCACTTAGTATCAATGAACTAGAGGCCATCCGGGAACATGACTTTTGCCTGGCAAACCCAGATTGTTTAGTCGCTGTGCAAAGTGCCCTTGACACGAATCGAGCACAAGCCACACAAACGGAGGAAGGCCCTTGCGCTGGCCTCACTCCCGAAGAATGTGCCAATGCCGGTAGCCACGCCTACACAGGTACCGTGACTGCCAACCTGGATATATGTGGGATATCCTCAATTAATCCTTTGGAACAATGGACCTTCAGTTTTGGCGAAGGCGGTGTAGATTTCAATAAATTCAGCCGAAGCTCCATCGCAGGCTACAGCACACACATGCGAATCGCCGAAAACACCTACGAGTTCACCTATCCAGACGGACTTACTACCAATAGGATCACCTTCTCGCAAAATGGCTTTATCGAAGAGGCCATTTTTGATGCCGGCTGTGAATTGACCCACACGTACACCTTTAGCGAGTAAGCCAGGCCTATCTTTATGGCGTGCCGTCAATTGGTGCAAAACCAAAGGCATAGTCCCCATTCAAGCCTGTGCTGCCATCGTGCACAATGGGTGAAATCGTGGTGAGTTCGTAGCCCTCAGGAGTCTCGGCCAGTACGGAGAATTCGGCATTCTCAAGACAACCACCCGGCGACCAGGTATCGATGCTAGCCTCCCCATTCTCGTCACTGGTGCCTTTACCACCAGCTACCGAACTAGCATAAGGACCGTTCACAAAGAATTCCACCCCTTGCAATGGGGCCTCACCCTCATCGCGGTTGCCATCCCCATCTGCATCTACCCAGGCAGACAGATGAAAATTCACAAAACAGTCTGCCAGCACTGGCACTGGAGTGGGAGTACTGAGTGGGCCAAAGATGCAGCCCGCCAGAGCCACCTCTAACCCCAAACCTAGCAATGCTTGCTTGATAAGAGAAAGGGGAAATCGTCTTGCCATATTCACTCCTCTTTAGTCCTCCACTGCGCAGCATCCTCCATCGACTATATCCTACCTTGAAATCTCAGGGTGGGTACGACGTGTCTTGTGCCTGTGAGCAGACTGTATATAAAGCCTCTAAATTGGGTACAATCCATCTGTGAAATAATGCTCAATCAGAGCCCGTATGAGGAGGGCCTCAATGAAATGCACCATCCTACTTATCCCTGTACTTTTCTTATTTGCTTGCAGTCCCGCTGCGCCCAATACCAACGAGCAAGACTTGGTCGCCGAAGCAGTTGAAGAGACACTCGCCGCTGTCCAGTTACCGGAGGAAGTTTCGGAGCCACAGGATTGTGACTGCTCCGTGCTCACCAGGATCAACCCGGACAATGAGGCCCTGGCCGACGTGTATATCTTAGATAATGCTACAGGCGAGGAAAGCTTCTTTGCCAGCCTGGAGGATATCGCTGTCGAACAGAATTCAGGCGAGTATCACAACGGCAATATTTACCTTGTCAAAGAGGTCGGCTACGAGCCCGGGTCGGATGACCAGAATTGGACTCACGAGCTATGGAAGTTTGATGCGGATGCCAACGGTACCATGTTGTTCGCCAACAAAGGCCTGAGTTATCGCGTATCGCCTGATGAAAACTACCTGGCTATAGAGTATGTACCGGAAGGCGCAGACATGAACGGCGGAGGAAAACTGGCCTTCTTCGACCTTCAGGGCAATCTTCTCCATGAATATTCAGCACCTGAGTTTCGGGTGGAACAGGCTATGCTCGCGCTCGAAAAATGGTCCGGGGATGGGAGTGCGTTATGGCTTAGCTTGCATCACGTGGGCCCGAGGCCGCTCGCCTTTGTACGCATCAATGTGGCTTCATGGCAGCCAGACATCTACATATTCGCGGATACACCGGTAGCTGCAGAATATGACCTCAACGCCAACACAGGAAAACTCGTCTACAGCGACCACCCCATTTTCTTTGACGTCAACAGCGCGCAGGAATTCGCCGACGGAATGAATCCGGTTACCTTATTCGTCTACGACTTTGCCACACAGAATGAGCAAGTCATCGCCACATCAATATCTCAGATGTTCCACCCGCGCTGGGTGGATGATGACACCATTGAATGTGACGATCCCAGTGGGGATGGGGTAATGTTGATACCAGTGAACTAAATCTAAGATAATCGGAACATCAAAAGGCGCAGATTGAACCTGCGCCTTTTTGCTTGACAAATGGGGAAAACGAGATAGAATGTAAACGCTGTTAACTAAGTTTACATATATAACAAAATGACGCAACCTACCCGCCGCCAAATCATACGCGAAGAAACCACCCAGGAAATCCTGGATACGGCCCGAGCCCAAATGGCAGAACGTGGCGCTGCAGCCCTCTCCCTGCGAGCCATCGCCCGCGAGATGGGTATGACCGCACCAGCCATCTACCGTTACTTCACCGATCGCGATGCGCTCGTCACCGCCCTCATCGGCCAGGCCTACGAATCACTAAGGCAGGCTCTGGAGGAAGCTCACCAACAAAACCTGCAAGAGGGCGCACGGAAACAGCTTCTGGCTGTGGGCATGGCCTACCGCGAATGGGGCGTCAGCCACCCTGCCGAATACGCCCTCATCTTTGGTACACCCATCCCCAATTACCATGCCCCCGAAGAAACTACTGTACCCCTGGCACGCAGCGCCCTGGGCGTGCTGATCAATGTCATACAGGAAGGCCTGCAGAGCGGGGAGTTAAGGCCGCTAGAAGAATACGCGGCCCTATCCCCCGGCCTCAGGGAGGAGCAAGGGGATATCGACCCCCAGGTGCATCTCGCCCTGGCATTGTGGGGTCACGTGCACGGGCTGACTTCGCTGGAGCTTTACAACCACCTGCAATCACTCGTAGAGGACCCCGCCGAACTTTTCCGACTGGAACTTTTATCGAAAGTAGAATTTTTATTTAGTAAGGATAGTAAACAATGAATTCTCAACAGAACCTTCACGTTATCTTTGGTACCGGCCCACTGGGCCTATCAGTCGCCAGCGAACTGGTTGCACAGGGCAAAGCAGTACGCCTAGTCAACCGCAGCGGGCAAGCTCAAGCGCCAGAAGGTGCCCAGGTTTTCAAAGCTGATGCCAACGATTCAGCACAGGCGCGCCAGGCTACCGAAGGGGCCAGTGTGGTCTATCACTGTGCCATGCCACCCTACAACGATTGGCCGCGCTCCTTCCCCCCACTGACCAATAGCATCCTGGCTGCCACAGCTGACGCAGGCGCCCGCCTGGTTTTTGGCGACAACCTGTACGCCTACGGGCATATCACACGGCCAATGACGGAAGACATGCCACTAACTGCAGAAACCCGCAAAGGCAAGGTGCGTGCCCAAATGGAACGGACCCTGATCGAGGCGCATGAAAAAGGCACAGTTGAAGTCGCCATTGGCAAGGGCTCCGATTTCTACGGGCCGCGCGTACTCTACTCCGGTATGGGCGAGCGTGTTTTCCCCAATGTCCTGGCGGGGAAAGCTGCCAGTGTGATCGGCCCACTGGACGTCCCGCATACCTACACCTACATCGAGGACTTTGCCCGCGGGCTGGTCATCCTCGGCGAGCGCTCCGAAGCACTGGGGGAAAGCTGGCACATTCCCAACGCCCAGACGCTGACCACGGGTGAATTCATCGCCCTCATCGCTGAGGAGGCGGGCGTGCCCTACAAGGCCAGCTCGATGCCCAAACTGATGATGAATATAGTCAGCTTGTTTATCCCCGCCCTCGCTGAAATGAAAGAGATGCTCTACGAGTTTGAAGAGCCTTTTATCGTCGATCACAGTAAATTCGAAAAAGCCTTCGGGGATATTTCAACCCCGCTTGAAGAGAGCATCCGCAAGACCTTAGATTGGTATCGAGAGGATTACAAATAGAACCAACTCCTGAGAATGTAGTCAAGAAAACGTCAGCTTTGAGGCTGGCGTTTTTTGGTTGCATATATCTAAATCTCAGGCGGCTGCCAGCCACCAAATTCATCTTCGATAAATTGGCACACAGCTAAGGCCATATCTTCCCGCCAGGGCCGCGCCACTACCTGCACACCAATGGGCAGGCCCTCCATAGTTGATCCAGCCCGCACTGTGGCCGCAGGCCAGCCAGTGAAGTTATAGGGGTTGATATAACTCCAGGTGTCGCGTCCTACCTCGCCATGTGGCACCGCGGGGTAAGCACTCACCGGGCACAGCAGCACATCATAGTCCTGCATAAAGCCCAGCATACGGCTGCGGAAGTTATCCAGCCACAAGAGCAATGCATTGTATTCCACAGCAGATATAGGTTCGCTATCCAGCACCCAATCGATGGAAGGATGGGTTTCAGTAGTCCCTGATTCATCTAGAATACGCCTAATCGTCGCACCGCCATCAGCAGTGAACAAGCGCCACCACTTATCGTCGCTTTCTTCCAGTTCAGGAGGGCGTTTGGCTTCCACAGATAAGACCACGCCCTCTAATCCTTTAGCCACCCTTTCGACAGTATCCCTGATCTCTTGTGTTGGCATGGCAACACCATCCTCCAAGTAATAGGCCACCCTCAAAGTGCCCAAATCCACATCAGCCACATTTCCCAAGGGCATAGATACGATGGCGGGATCGATGCCATCCGGCCCGGCCATGATGGATAGAGCCAGCTCCAGGTCTTCCACATAACGCGCCATAGGGCCGATCTGCTGCAAAGCATCCAGCGCCCCCATACGGTAATCCACAATGTGCCCGGTACGTGGCACGCGCCCGGAAGTGGGTTTGATGCCCGTTATGCCGCACACGTGCGCCGGAACACGGATGCTGCCTCCTACGTCACTACCTACATCCAGTGGCGAACCACCCGCTGCGACAATAGCTGCCGAACCACCACTGCTGCCTGTGGGCGATAAGCTGATGTCATATGGGTTGTTGGTGCGCCCATAGATGAGATTGTTTGTTTCGCCTGCCAGTGTCAATTCGGGCGTGTTGGTCTTGCCAAGAATGATGGCCCCGGCGGCTCGCAGCCGGGCAATGGCAGTTGCATCTTGTCTGGGAACCAAATCCTTGCGGCCCATAGTCCCCCCAGTACTGATTATGCCCTCGGTATCAAAAGAATCCTTGACAGTGATGGGCACGCCATGCAGCGGCCCCAGTCTTCCCCCTTCGGCTATGACAGCATCAGCAGCCTTTGCCTGCTGCCGAGCGTCACTTGGCACGAGCTGCACCACTGCATTAAGTTTGGGATTGATGGCATTGATGCGCTCCAGATAGGCGTCAACGACTTCAAGAGAGGAAGCTTGCTTGGAGCGTATCAGTTGCGCAATTTTGGTAGCCGAGACTTCAAGAATTGAATTCATGGATATTCCAGTATGGCATAATAGTTGCCACCACTTGTAAGGACAAGGCACTAGGACTGAGGCTTATCTATTGAGCAAAAAGCGAGATTTCACCCTTTACCAGCGCATCCGCATTTTCCTTTATCGCTATAACACTTACTGGTTGGAACTGGCCGTGATGGGAATAACAACCTTATTATTTATTGTAATGGTTCCAATCTCCAAATTATTCCCAAACAACCAGATAGTAACTCCATATAATTGGCTCTACTTCGCTTTTCTAGCATTCGTTTTTAGTCTCGTAGGATGGATCCGTGTAATAAAAGGTGAAATGGCGCTAAGGTATTCCAACGTTCACCGAGGGAAATTGGCAACTTACTCGGGTATTGCTTGGATCACAGTAACTTGGGGCTTCATGTTTTTTTCGCTATTCATAGCCTTATTTGGCGAATAAGGGCATGTCTTTGCTTAGTTTTTGGCCTGATGCATTCCCTCAAAAAGAACTAGACTCTCCTCCCATTTGTGTCACCGTCTCTTCAGTTATCGCCACTGCCTTTGTATTGGGGTCATAACGTACGGCCACCGTGTTGCCTTCCTGATACTTCATGATCTCGAACATCGAGACCAGCTTCTCTGTCTCAGCTTCAAAAGCCTCACCATTGGACGGGTAGACCTCTAAAGTAAAGCGCACTACTGGGTTATCGTTCACAGTCGTACCGGTTTGGTCGGCGCTTAGTATTCTGGCCGAAGCCAGGGCTCCCGTACTAAGCAAAGCACGGTTACGCGCCCCACTAAAAATACTGGCTCCAACCAGGAAGAATATCGCCAGGAGCATTATCGCAAAGGTCAACACGAAGGACACAACACCCAGAACCGGGAAAACACTGACCTGCGCACTACCCAGGCCCGGGTAAATTCCATCCAGGAAGTTTGCCAGGGTCCTGGCGAACCCCCCACCCATCTCATCCATCGTGAACATGGACACAAAGATCAATGTGAAAGGACACCACATCAAAGTAAACAACCACCACCCTAACCTGCGCATGGCTTTGGCCATCACACTCCTCCTTACAAAACGGTATCAAGCACCCATTATAAATGCGAAGCACACGATACAATAAAATCTATGACCTCAGATACCCTATGGACCTGCCCCGATTGTGGTCGACAGTTTGCCCGTAAAGGGCAGTCGCATGCCTGCGTTATCTACACCCCTGAAGAACATCTCGAAAAGGCCACCCCCGCCGCGCAGGCCATGTACGCGGCCTTTTATGCGCTGGTGGAGAAATGTGGGGAGTTCTTTATAGAAGCCACCAAAACCAGCATTGCTTTCAAGACCCCCCGGCTGCTTGCAGCCATCGCGTTCCATAAACAGGGCATCAACATAACTTTTTGGCTACCCCACCCCCTGGCCGACCCACGTATCCATAAGGTATATGACACCGGCTCCGATTACGCCCATCACTTGCGCGTCCGTTCACTGGACGAGATCGATGCACAAATACAAAACTGGCTTTGTGAGGCTTACCTTTTCGCATCCCAATAGGAGCCTTTATAATACAAATGAGAAAAGGAGAGTGATATGGTATCCAGCAAAGCCCCCACCGTAGATGCCTACCTGAATGAGATTCCGTCTGAACGTGTTGAAGCCATCAAAAAAGTACGCGCCCTGATCAAAAAGAGCGGCCCCAAAGCCGATGAAAATATGGACTTCGGCATGCCTACCTATAAATTCGGTGAGAACATGTACGCCGCCCTTGCCAGCCAGAAGCACTACATGGCGCTATACGCCAATTCTCAAGTCATCGAAGAACACAAACAGGCCCTGGCGCACCTCAACTGCGGTAAAAGCTGTATCCGCTTCAAATCCCTCGACGATTTGCCCCTGGAAACTATTCAAACCATCCTCAAAGAGTCGGCCAAAAGAGCCGCCAGCGTCTAGTATCGACATAGGATTCATAAAAACTAAAAAGCCCCACCAACAGTGGTGGGGCTTTTCTCATACTAACGATTAGGCTAGATGCCTTTCATGGCAGTGCCCAATACTAGGACAACCCATCCAATAGCCATCAGCCAAAAAGCGGAGATGAAGCCCAGCGAAAATACGCCCAAGCCCATCAAAAGGGCAACAACGCCTATAACGACGCCTACCCACCAGGTAATCTGTTTCGGTGCAGAAAGTTTCATTGTATGATCTCCTCGAAAATAATGGTTGATTTCACCTATAAAAACACTCTCTTAGAGACGAAGTTGCGCATGATTCGGCTCTTAAGAACGTCAGGAACAACCTAAAAATAGTCCCATATTCACCGTTTGCTGAATTGTAAGTGGGTATTTCTGCATAAATTTTCATTTTGTCCTATACTTTTCCTGACATTATTCACTATTTTGAGAGGAGAACATCATGCGTCTTACACCACCAAAGAAATGGGTTTTTTACGTTGCGGCACTGCTAGCAATCGTTGGCCTGATTGGTGTATTTGTACCTGCCCTCGGGGCGTATAGCTTCTGGCTGGCCTTCTTGGGCTGGCTGTTATTGGCTGCTGGTAACGCCTTAAAAGGTTTCTAATCACCTGCTAAACTGCAAAACAAAAAGGGCGCAGAGGTTATCTCTGCGCCCTTTTTAGTTAATTTATTAGTATTTCGATCAGTCGCCAGCCGGTTCAGGGGTGGCCTCGGCCTCCACTGCCGGTGTAGCTTCTGCCGCTTCAAGAGCTTCGCCATCGCCATTCGCTTCTGGCAAAAGCTCGGTGGGATCAGGCCGTTGTGGCAATACCACACCCTCAAACTCATCACCCTTACCCGTACCCGCTGGGATCAGCTTGCCGAGGATCACGTTCTCTTTCAAGCCGGTGAGGGGGTCTTCTGTACCGGCTATAGCCGCCTGCCCTAGCACCTTGATAGTGTGCTGGAAGGAGGCTGCCGAGAGGAAGGACTCGGTATTGAGCGAAGCTTTGGTGATGCCCAACAGCACTTCCATGAACTGAGCCGGTTCTTTGCCTTCGGCCAGGGCAGCTTCATTAACATCACGTAGTTCAAGGCGATCAATGAAATCACCAGGCAGCAACTGAGTGTCGCCAGGCATTGTAAGCTGCACCTTGGACATCATTTTACGAATGATGACCTCGAAGTGCTTGTCATGGATGTTCTGACCCTGCGAGCGGTACACTTTTTGTACCTCGCTGAGCAGATAGATCTGGGTGGGTTCACGGCCTTGAATACGGAGAATGGTGTGCGGGTTAAGTGAGCCTTCTGTCAACGAATCTCCGGCCTCAACCTTATCGCCATTATTGACAACAATACGGGTCGTGCTGGGGATCTCGTATTCGGCTTCTTCTATTTGCTCGTGAGCGACCACGGCTTTACGCGAATCGCCACGTCCTACCCAGCGCAACTTGCCGCCATTTTCAGCCTTGAGCTTCTTGCGGCCGCTGGTAGCGATCACGTCACCAGCTTCGACTTCATCGCCATCTTTGGCTTCTGCGGTCCAACCTTTACCCAGAGTGTATTCATCGTCTACCATGGCGCTGTGACTGACACGCACAGCGCGTAAATCACTGTAGCGGTCAGACTGAGTGATCTCAACCGTACCGAAGATCTCAGAAACGACCGCTTCACCTTTCGGCATCTTGCGGGCTTCGAACAACTCTTCAACACGGGGGAGACCGGTCGTGATGTCGGATCCAGCCGCCACACCACCAGTGTGGAAAGTACGCAGCGTCAACTGCGTGCCGGGCTCACCAATCGATTGGGCCGCCACAATACCAACTGCCGCACCATCGTCTACCATTTCGCCACGGCCCAGATCAAGGCCATAACACAAGGTGCAGATACCCCACTTGCTTTCGCAAGTAAGCGGAGAGCGCACAAAAGCTTCCGGCACGCTGGCTTTGATGATCTGGCGCATCTCATCCTGTTGGATGAGTTGGTTGCGCTTCACCAGAACCTCACCGGTTTCAGGGTGAGCGATGTTCTTGGCGGCTACTCGCCCAAAGACACGGCTGCCCAGCGATTGCCCGGCGATGTCATCTTCAGCACGGATCCAGATACCATCTTCGGTTTCGCAGTCTTTTTGAGAGACCATCACGTCCTGCGCTACGTCAACCAGACGGCGAGTCAGATAACCCGCATCGGCCGTACGCAAAGCAGTGTCGGCCAGACCCTTACGGGAGCCGTGAGTGGAGATGAAGTACTCCAGTGTGCTGAGGCCCTCGCGGAAGTTAGAGCGGATGGGCAATGGAATGATACGACCGGAAGGGTCGGCCATCATACCGCGCATACCAGCCAACTGCGAGATTGAACTGAACCCACCCTTAGTGGCACCCGAATTAGCCATGGTTGCCAGGTTACCAAAGGGGTCCATCTGAGCTTTGACAGCATCACCCACATCTGTGGTGGTTTTCTGCCAAATCTCGATCACACGTTCGTTTTGTTCCTGCTCAGTGAGCAAGCCACGGCGGAAATCGCGTTCAACTGCTTCTTCCCTGTCCATGGCATCGCGCACGATCTCTTGCTTTTCTTCGGGGATGGTGATGTCAGAAATCGCAATCGTGGTACCAGAGCGAGTAGCGTAAGAGAAACCAGCATCCTTGATGGCATCCGCCACACGTGTGGTGATCTCATCATCAGCAAACTCGATCAATTCCGCGATAATGTCTTTGACACCACCCTTGTCGACCACTTCGTTAACAAAGTGTACTTCTGGGGCCAGAATTAAGTTAAACAGCACCCGCCCCACAGTCGTGTCTATAAAGCGATCTTCTGGCTCAAGTAAGCGGTTGCCTTCTTCGTCATACCAGGTGGTCACGTTAACTTTAATCTTGCTGTGCACCTCAACCTGACCCAATTGATAAGCCATTGACACTTCATGCATATCTGCGAAGGCGCGTTCATCACCTTTATGGTCCTTGCCATCATCCATGGTGAGGTAATACACACCCAGTACCATGTCCTTGGATGGAGCAATGATCGGCTCACCATCAGCAGGCTTCAGCAGGTTCTTGCTGGAAAGCATCAGTTCGCGAGCTTCTTTGACTGATTTTTCCGAAAGCGGTACGTGCACCGCCATCTGGTCACCATCAAAGTCGGCGTTGAATGCCGTAGTTACCAGGGGGTGCAACTGGATAGCGCTACCCTCAATGAGTACCGGCTCGAAAGCCTGGATACCCAAACGGTGCAGCGTAGGCGCACGGTTGAGCAACACCGGGCGTTCTGTAATTACCTCTTCTAATACTTCCCATACTTCGGGGCGGTTGCGGTCAATGAAGCGCTTGGCGCCCTTGACGTTGGCCGCGTAATTGTGCTTCACCAGGCGGGAGATCACGAAGGGGCGATACAGTTCCAATGCCATGCTCTTGGGCAAACCACACTGGTACAGTTTGAGTTGCGGTCCTACCACGATCACGGAACGACCGGAGTAGTCCACACGCTTACCCAACAGGTTGCGGCGGAAGCGGCCCTTCTTGCCTTTAAGTAGATCGCTCAAAGATTTCAGTTCGCGACGGCCACGGCGGGAAAGTGCCTTGCCACGCTGTGAGTTATCGATCAGTGAGTCAACCGCTTCCTGCAACATACGTTTTTCGTTACGTACGATCACGTCCGGAGCACCCAGCTCAAGCAAACGCTTGAGGCGGTTGTTACGGTTGATCACACGACGGTAAAGGTCATTGAGGTCAGAGGTCGCAAACCGTCCACCATCCAACTGCACCATAGGACGCAAGTCGGGTGGGATTACCGGGAGGACGGTCATCACCATCCATTCCGGGCGGTTGCCGGAGCGGCGGAAGGCTTCAACCACTTTGAGGCGTTTGGTGGCTTTGGCGCGCTTTTGCTTGCTGCGTGTGGTGCGCACCTCATGCCACAACTCCTCAGACATTTTGTCCAAGTCTAGCCGATTAAGAATATCGAAGAAGGCTTCCGCGCCCATGTCGGCACGAAATACCTGGCCCCAGCGGGAGCGCAATTCGCGGAAACGAATTTCACCCATGAAAGACAGGGGCTTGAGGTCCAGCAATTCATCGCGCATGCGCTGCAATTCTGCGCGTGCACCAGCGGCTTGATCTTCAGCCTCGGCGCGTAATACGTTAATGGCCTGATCACTCTCGGCCTTAACGCTGGCAGTCTCAATAGTGTTGCGTTCCAATTCGCGTTGTTTGGCTTCCTGGGCTGTCGCCTCTAGCTCTTCCAACTTGCTCTTGACAGCATCCTGAACAAGGGTCAGATGATCCTTGCCAACCTCTTCACCATTCTTGACGATGGTCAAGTCAGCAGCCTTAAAAACAATGTTTTTACGGGTCTTGCTGCCATCTTTTTCTTGCAGTTCTGTTTCCAGACGCTGCCCTTCTTTGATGATGGGGTCTAACTGAGCGGCGAGGTCTTCTTCGTACTGACTTTCGATCTGGGTAGCGCGGGCTTCCAGCTCGATCAAGCGCTCATCGCGTGCTTCGACCAACACAGCAATTTGCTCTTCGGTCTCAGCAGTCTGCCCTTTTTCAGCCTCGGCGATCTCCTCATCGAGACGTGCCAGGGCTTTATCACGGGCGTCGTCATCTACATAGGTAACTACATATTGTGCAAAGTACAGCACACGGTCCAGGTTACGGCGGGAGATATCCAGCAGCAAACCCAGATACGAAGGTACACGACGGGTGTACCACACGTGTGCCACAGGGGCTGCCAGGTTGATGTGGCCCATGCGCTCACGACGTACCGAAGAGCGCGTGACTTCTACCCCACACTTATCACAAACGATACCTTTATAACGAATATTCTTGTATTTGCCACAGGCGCATTGCCAATCGCGCTGTGGACCAAAGATCGCTTCACAGAAAAGGCCATCCTTCTCAGGACGCAGGCGACGATAGTTGATCGTCTCCGGCTTGAGGACTTCTCCATAAGACCAACTGAGGATGGTCTCTGGTGAAGCCAGGCTGACGCGTAAGGCGGTTAATCCCTTAGCTTCCATTCAGTCTTGCCTCCTAAGGCTGGTAAAAAATCGGATACCGGTCATTTTGCGGCCCACGTTATCTAGTGATTCCCACCTGCACATATGCATCGACACAGCAGCGGGCTGTGTGATTAAGTACGGGACGTGATGAGGCCAAAATCGTTTCAATGTCTATACACGAACAAATGTGCTAGCACCAATACATACAAAACAAGCGCAGGAGAGCTATTTCTCTCACGCGCTTGGGGTGCTAACACGTTTTCAAATGTACAGCTATTATATGAATTCGGATGTGGTCTGTCAAGGTCTTGACAGGATTCTAAGAAAAATCAGAGATTGGGTAAAAACGAGATTAGTGACTGGAGATTATTCTTGCGAAATCAGTCTTTTGTCTCCATTCTCAAGTCTCCAATACAATTCCTGAATCGCCCTTCTCGACGTTCTAATTACTATCTGACTGATTTAACGGTATCAACATATAAAACGTACTACCCTTCCCCAACTCACTCTCCAGCCACACTCGCCCACCATGGCGTTCAGCAATCGATTTGACGATAGCCAAGCCCAGGCCACTCCCACGCTGTTTCCGTGTATCCCGCCGGGCGGCACGGAAGAAACGCTCGAATAGTCGCGGCTGGTCAATGGGTGCGATGCCAATGCCGTTATCACGCACACCGATCAGCAGGTAATCATCCCGCTGGGAGATGCCCACCTGCACCTTGCCACCCGGCTCTGTGTACTTGATGGCGTTGTCGATCAAGTTCATAATGGCTTGCTGCAAGAGTGCCGGGTCGCCTTCGACTGTCTCGGGCGCACCACTGTCGTTCAGCACCAGCTCGATCTGCTTCTGGGCAGCCTGCAATTGCAAGGCATCGCTAACGTGCCGCAACACATCCATAGGCTTGAAGTGTTCCAGCTTGAGGCCCACTCCAGCTTCGATGCGGCCCAGATCCAGCAGATTGTTGACCAACTGCGACATACTCTCCACACCACCCACGATCTTTTGTACATAACCTGATTGCTGCTCATTAAGATCACCTACCATTTGCAGCATGGTGGCATAGCCGCGCATCAAGGTCAACGGGGCACGCAGGTCGTGGCTGACCGTGGCAACAAACTCCGTCTTGAGCGCATCGATCTCCTTGAATTGAGTGACATCCTGCAACAGGCATACGCGCCCTACGCCCTGCCCTTCAGTACTTACCGGGGAACTGGTTGCGAAATAAGTGCGGTTGCCGCCTAGCGTGATCTCAGCGGTCTCTCGCTGGGCATGTGGCGTTTTTATCAAAGCCAGCAATTCTTTATGCGTAATGACTTCATCAATCAAGACACCACTGTCAAACTTGGAGCCATTCTCCAGAGTTGCGCGCGCTGCCGGGTTAGCCAAAAGCAGGCGATGTTGCTGGTCTACCACCAACACGGGATTGGGTGTGGAGGTCAATACCGCTTCCATGCGTTCACGCCCCACCTGCGCCCCCAGGTAAAGTTGGGCATTAAAAGCGGCCTGCGCAGCCTGCGTGGCAACCGCATCCAGGAAAAGCAACTCACCTTCCTCAAATTGGTGCGGCTCTTCATAAGCCAACCACAAAGCACCATAATCCGTATTCTTATGCCGCAAAGCCATGGCCAACAAAGAGGCTGGCGCTGAACCGTCTTCGAGTTGCAAGCCGGCGCGTGCCGGGTTGGTGATAGGCACCTGTTGGCGTTGGCGGGTCAATTCAAGTACTTCACCATCCAAAGCAGAGTACTTCTCGGCATTTTCGCCCAAAGCGAACTGCATGGGGGTAGCGCCATCGAAATCCTCAAATTGTGCTGGCTGCAACACCAAGCGCGCCATATCGGCACCGGTCGCCAGAGCCGCTTCCAGTGCAGGGCCCACAGCAGCTTCAATTTCAAGGTTGGCTGCCACACCCTGACTGACGAAGAGCAGGCGGTTGTACTCCTCCATGCGGTCTCTAAGGCGCTTACGCATGGCTTCAAAGGCCAGTCCCAATTGGCCCACCTCATCTTCACCAGATATCTCTAAGGCCTGGTCCAATTCATTGTCAGCAATACGTGCCGCCTCACCGGCCAGTTCCTGCAAATTGCGTGTCACGGAACGCAAGCCAAAACGCAAGGCGAACAGGATGATGACTCCAACAGCGATAGCCAGAAGTAGCAAGTTTGCCGCGATAGTAATGGCAAGCTCGTTGGCCTGGCTGGAAGGTATGCTGGCGACAACCGCCCAATTGCGACCTTCAACCGGCTGGAAATAAACAAGGCGGCTGGTCGCATCGGAAGCCGTATCGTCGAATAGCATGGCGACTTCGCTTACCCGCCCTATATAGGGCGTCATAATTTGCAAGGGGTCCGGATGGTACAGAATCAGACCATCGTCATCCAGCAGTATGCCTGCTCCATCATCTTCTTCCAGCTTCTTTAGGCTGTCGATAATTGGTTCCGAAAAGGGGTTGGATTCCAGGCCGCTGCGCGCTAACAACACCCCTCGCACCTGCCCGGTTTCATCCTGTAAGGTTTTGATAAAACTAAGTTGGGCAGCATTTTCGCCCTCGGCCGGTGGGGCACTGTAACTCTGGAAAGGCACCCCCTGCACGGCCAGATTGATACCCAGCCGTTCGTCGGGCGTGGGGAAGATGCTACTGAAATCGCGCACTGGGTACCCGGCTACAGGCTGGCCTTCTGCATCCAGCACGAACAATTGCAGGAAGAAGGGGACAAAACGCAAATCTTCTTCCAGAATGGGGATAAGGTCTTCCTCGGACAAACTGTACAGACGAGCATCATCCGCCAGTTCGGTGACCAGGTTCTGGCCAGTTTCAAGCACAAAAGGAACGGTCTGTGCAGAGAGTTCGGCGGCACTCTGGATGCGCTCGCCCAACAAGGTACGGGCGGCACTGCGTGCCACGAACCAATCCCCCACGATAAGCACTGCAAAAAGGAAAGTGATCAGCGGGGCCGTATTGTATATGAAGCGGGTTTCCAGGCTGGTTTGCGCGGGAGCTGGTTGCTCAGTCTCCTTTGGCCCCCAGGCTTTCGAGAAAAAAACAGAGACCAACGCAGCAACCACACCCGCTACAAGCATCTGACCTAGAAAAGCTACACTGACCCAGCCCACGCGACTGAGGGCAAACTCCACCCGATCCGAGATGGTTTCCCCCACAAAAAACAGATTAGCAAAAATATAGATGAAAGGATACACAAGCGCCGTCATCAGAGCAGCCACTATTGGACGGCGCAACAAGCGATAGCTGAAGGTGCGGAAAGGCTGGCGTAGCGTCAGGCTCAGGATGGTTGCTGTTAAAGCATATTCAAGTGGAGTGAAAGGGCTATGCGTGTCCAGCAGACCAATAAGCGCCCCTACCAAAGCCCCTACTCCAGCAGCAGAAGCCGGGCCCAGCAGCCCGGCAGCCAGCATCCAGGGAATGGCCGCAAAAAACATCATGGCCGGGCCGCGTGGCTCGATAGGGCGCCCCTGGATCGTGGAGGCCTCACCTACAGGCAGGCGCATCCCTATGAGCAATGTAGTGATGGGAATCAGTAACAGGAGGGCGGCCAGGGTGATGATCTGCTGTCTTGTCCAGGGTGCATGAAAACTGCGCCCGTACCAATTCAACCCCAGCACTAATAACAAAATAGCAACCCATCCGAGCCAGCCAGACGCGTGAGTCAACTGGTAAAAATAGACACTATCGGATAGCAGGGTTGCCAGGAATTCCATCATAAAAAACTATGCAATTTTAAAGCCGACTCAGCATCCAAAATCCGGTATTCGCTAAAAATGCCGAGCCTTTTGGCTTTTGGATATATGGAACATCTTACATGAAGCCATCCAAAGACGCTTCGAGATTTTCTAATGGAATACCAGCGTATTCCCCCTGCATCTCTTCCGGCAGAAGATGTGCAAGGTGCACCATCACAATATCAGCATTGCGCTGGCGAGCCGCACGTCGTTCTGCGCCACGACCTTCAATTGGCGGCAGGGCAAAGGGTTCGCCTATGCGCACCTCAATTTTGGGACGTTGGAATGTAAATGCGCGTCGAAGAAAATTCTTGTCCCCACCGATCACGGCTACCGGCACGACGGGCACATGGGCCTGATCCATCAAATAGCCCACTCCAGGTAAGGCACGGATCAACGCTCCGGTGCTGGACCTTCCCCCTTCTGGCGCGATCATCACCGGGCGCTCGCTCTCAAGGATCTGCACCATGGTATCGATCACGGTGCGGTCGTAACGGCCACGGTGCACCGGTAGCGCGCCGTAATAACGTACCAATGCCCCCTGCATAGGTCGGTAAAAAACATCATCCCCGGCAATCGCTTCCGGGTGTTCCGGCCAATATGCCAGGATAAGTGGAGGTTCAACAAGAGAAAGGTGATTGTAGGCCAGGATGTAGCCCGTATCGACAGGCACGTTTTCCAGACCGGTGACCCTCAGATCTGCTAGCAACCAAAAGATGAAGCGGAAAACAGGACGGCCGATCAGCCGCCGCAAACGCACGCCAAAAGGCACTTTATATTTTTCAGTTTGGGGTTTGTGCTGGGTGGTCGTATCCATAAAGCTAAGAAGGCTCGACCTGGTTTTCCTCCACCAAACGCTTGACCTCTTCCAATACCTCTTCTTCCGATTTTTTATCGGAATCAAGCACAATGGCATCATCCGCAGGCTTCAATGGAGCCACATCACGGCCGCTATCGAGCTGGTCACGCATGCGCATGGAAGCCAGTACGTCTTCCAATTCCACTTCTTCTCCCTGCGCCAGCATATCTATGAAGCGACGGCGCGCCCTTTCCTCCACGGATGCATCTAGATACAACTTAATATCCGCATCCGGCATGACCACCGTGCCGATATCACGCCCTACCATGACCACATCGCCCGATAGGCCAATACGGCGCTGTTGGCGGGTAAGCGCATGGCGTACACCCGGACAGGCTGCCACCACCGAAACGTTGGCATCCACGTCCGATTCCCTAATCTCCCAGGTCTTGTCATCACCATCGATCAAAACGTCGTACAAACGCCGTTCTTCCGACGGGGGTTCAATATCAATACGTACCGATTCGGCTAAAGCTGTGCAGGCCTCTTCATCTTCGACATCAATCCCCCGCTCAAGGGCCACCAGTGTTATGGCACGGTACATCACACCCGTATCAAAATATAAATATCCTAAATCTTCAGCCAGGTTCTTGGCTAGGGTTGATTTGCCTGAGGCTGCCGGGCCATCAATGGCAATCGTCATGGTCTTGCTCATCTCTCTTATCTCCACAACAGGCGCGCTGTGCCTGTGTATTGCGTTACTCTTGTGCGTCCTCTTCGTCCAGGATCAAGGGGACTGGTTCAGGTTCGCTGATCAACTGGTCTGCCGCAGGGAAAAGATCGGCCCGCGCCCAAAGAATGATCTCTTCGGCTTGTGTAGGCGCATCGCGGAACAGTAGCCAGCTAATGAAATCAGGAGGTAGTTGGGTCAGGCCCCAATCTGGCGAAATGCGCCAGGCAAAACTCTGTCCACGGTAAGATGCAGTTTGCTCTACGCCAGTGGTGAAGCCTTCGGTGATGATCAATGGTGGTAATTCGTTGACACCCAAAGTTTCTGCAAAACGCGCTTCGGGCAAATAGCGCAGCGCCCATCGTACGGAGGGGCTTTCCGTCAAATACGCGATTTCCACACTGGTCTCTTGCCCCTGATACCACTCGGATAAATCACCCAGGGTCTGCATCATCAGATCGGCCTGGCCCCCAACGGGTGACGGGTGCCATAATTCATTGGCCAATTGGTCACGCAGTTGAGTAGTGCCCCACAAAGCAGCCAGTGAATAAGTCAACAAAGTAATTATGCTACCCCAGGCCAGACCATGCAGGGCTGTACGTAAAGACCATCCATAAGCGATCAAAACAGTGGCCGTGATGACCACGAGCACCACCACCCCCGTTACCACCCAGCGCCCGTAAAACTCGGCCGATTCTGGTGCCAGTGTAAGCGTACGACCTAAACCTGCCAATGTCAGCCAGGCAAAACTCAACAGCAAAAATATCAACCCTGTCAAGCCACCAGCAGCCAGCCAATCTTCTTGTTCTCCACTGAAATCCAGGAAGCGTGCAATCCCCTGCGCGGCCAAGACCCACAAAGGTAACACTACCCAGACCAGATCGGTGACCTGTTTAAAGGGATAAACCAGCAACACAATGAATGCAACCAGGCTGGCAAGCGCCAGCACTCGCCCCTGGTTGTAGTTTTCGCGAAAAGCGTAAATGGCCCCAACGATGCCAAAGGCCAGGGGCAAGGCCTGATACACTAATAATGCGATGCCCATATATACCGTGGGGGTCTCTGGAAACTCAAACCAGGAAACCAGGTAATCGGGCAACACAGCCCCAAGAGCCGATAGTCCCTGTGGGAAACGCAGAAAATAGGTCCCCACAAGCATGAGGGTTCCCAAGGCAGTGAGCCCAACTCTAGGCCAATCCATGTTGGCTGGCCGCACGTTCTTTTCCCTCCAGCCCAGCAGGCCTGCAGGCACAAATACGAGCAGCAAGATAACCAGGCCGGTCAGCGCTTGTGGCCCGGCCAACAAAGCCATGGTTCCCAGCACACCCAGCCATA
>JABFGG010000030.1 GCA_013112575.1 Chloroflexota bacterium
CCATGAACTCGGCCCCACCCGTCAGGCCGGCCACTTTGGTGATGGCCGCTGTCAGGGTCGTCTTGCCGTGATCGATGTGTCCCATCGTGCCCACGTTCAAGTGCGGTTTATTGCGTTCGAATTTTTCCTTGCCCATCTAATGTTCTCCTTCATTTTAATGACAAGTTGTTTTCCAGTTTGCAGAGCCCTCAATGGGACTTGAACCCATGACCTCATTCTTACCAAGAATGCGCTCTTCCACCTGAGCTATGAGGGCGTGCAATTGGCTTTGCCAATTGCTTAAGAGTTTTGTGCAATGCACAAAACTCTACGGTCAGTTGTGAAGCCCGGAGTTTTTTACGCAAACTCCATATAAGTATTGCAGAGCAATACCCCTTCACAGATGTAGAATTTGCAAAGCAAATTCATAAGCTCAACATGGTTGTTGAGCAATGGGCAGGGAGGGATTCGAACCCCCGAAGTCGTCCGACAACTGATTTACAGTCAGTCCCCTTTGGCCACTTGGGTACCTGCCCTTGCGAAAAGCAAGCCGTTGCCGGCTGCAAGGCACAATTCAGAAGAATTGTGCTTTGCAATCTGCAACGAAGCCGATGATGGGATTCGAACCCATGACCTACCGCTTACAAGGCGGTTGCTCTGCCAACTGAGCTACATCGGCGTATTCTGTTGTTAAGGCGTTAAAAATACGCTTGTTTCCAAGCGCATCGTATTATATCAAAGCCAGATACGTGCGACAAGAATATACTGGCGCACGCGCCTGATTTAGCCGCGGGAGTCTATCAGGATTCAGCCCCAATGTCAATGAAAGCTATGCAAATTTTGTATCAGAACGCCTCAAAAAGCTTATTACTTAACTTCGCGTTCCCAATCTTTATCATAGGTCCCTAGCCAAGACCTGCGACCAATTTTAAACACACCGTGTTTCCAATCCCTTTCGACAGGCTCATAGTCTGATGCTTTGATGTAAGAAATAAAGTTTTTCGGGTTGCTCCAAACCGCCAGCATAATCTTATGCTCATTCAATATGGAATCAATTAAATTAAAGGCTGGCTCCAAAAAAGAATACTCCCCGGTTTTGTCCCAATCCGCAAATTGCTCGTGCGTATTCCCCAAGAAAATAACAAATTCATCTCCGTACCTGGAATTGCGAACACTAGCGTCAAGGCCAAGTGAGTACCAACCATTCGGCCAGGGGAGTCCTGCCCGCCAGGTAAAATCACCATCATAGTTCCATTCAATATTCTTTCCAAATTGAGGGTATCGTGAGAGCAGCAATTCGAGGCATTTATCTGAATAGGCTTTGTTCATTTCTTTGCCCTCCTACTAATCAAGCTAATTACTCAGCCCAGCCACCTGGCTGATCTCAAATAGATGCCCGTCAGGGTCATGAAAGAAAGCGCGGATCTCAGCCCCGTGATCCACAGGTGGGGTCAGGAATTCTGCGCCCCTGGCAGATAGGGTTTCATGAGCTGCATAACAATCGGGCACACGGATGGTGAAGGCATGCTCCACATTGTCCGGGTTCTCGGGAGCCTTAAAAGTAACGTTGGGTTTGTCTTCCGTAGGGCCACCACCTGTCACTAACAGAAGCCAGTTATCCAGAAAACTCAATACCACTGACGTGCCGCCATATTCACTATATAAATCTGCACCCAGTACCTCCATGTAAAACTTTTTGGCCCGTTCCGCATCTTTGACGACCAGTATATGGGTCAGGGCCATGCCTTCGGCAGGGAATTCTTTTGTCATCTATTACCTCAATTGAGGGTGGGGATAAAGCTGGGCAGGTAATAACACATGTACTGCAGCGATTTATCCGGGGAAGCTGAAATACTCACGGCTTCTACTTGGGGCGTCGCTAAGATAACATCATAGATATCCAAAGCTGGGGTCTCATCCCCATGTGTGGCGCGGCCCTGCCCATCGGTGATGTACAGGAACAGGTCCTCTCCAGGTTGCGGCGCTTCTAACTCAGTGCTGCCGCCGGCATCCACTATCGTGGCCGTAAGGCGACCGTTCATGTGGTGTTCCATAGGGGAACCATTGCGGATCAGTTTTGAAACCGTGGCATCACCAATGCGTTCGCTGGGTAATTCATCGGCGGTCAGTTGCTGGTAATGCGGTTCCAGGCCGCGATATTCCGGGTCGGCAGCATACCAGATCTGGATGACGCGCGCCGGTTCGTCGGTCAGGTTAAGTTCCTGATGCTCGATCCAATCGCCCGAGAACATGCGCTGCAACTCACCGGCGCGGATCTCGCCTTTACCGCCGGTCGTATCCTCATGGTAGACCGTGCCATCCAGCACCCAGGTGTAGATCTCCAGGCCACGATGCGGGTGCCAGGTGAAGCCGTTACGCGGGGCAATGCTGGTCATGTGGGCCGTGAGCATGCCGCTAAGGCGGCTGAGTGGGCTCCAGCCTCCCACTGCAAAGTGGGAATGCAACCAATGCACCGGGTTGACCGTGGGGAAAGTGGCCGCCGGGTAATGCTGGAAGGCGGCCGTACGAATGAAATCGGGTTGCACCATGGTGTTGTACATAGACTCTCTAACCAACCAATAAATTAGTTTGTAAAAACCGGCTTTTCGATGCCCCAACTCCATTTGCGTTCTGGCTTGATCCGCAGATATTGCTTTTCACCAGCGTAGCCTTTGCGCTCAACAAGATCGGCACTGCCATGAATTTTGATACCGCGTGGCTGCCAGGGATCGCGTGAGGCCAGGTCATCAACTACCAGTGAAACCTTATCATTGCCAGCCGCCACATTCTTATACTTGAGGGTGCGCTGGTTGCGCATGCCACTGACGTAAAAATATTCGCCATCAAAATCAAAACCAACCGCAGCCACGTCCGGTTGCTGCTGGCTGGAAACGGTGGCCATTCGCGCTAATGGCTGGGCGTTGAGATATTCGATCTCGGGTTGAGTGAACATAGTTAACTCCAATGGCCTTACGACTTTTCAGCTACAGCAAGTTCTTCATTAACCAATGCGTGCCCCAGTTTGCGGCACAGTGTGCCTAACTGTTCTTGTTCACTGGCGCTAAGGGTGTCAAAGGCCTGCACAATGGCACCGGCATGCTGGGGGAAGATGCTCTCGATGAGCTGGCGGCCTTCTTTAGTAAGTGAGACTTCGATCTGACGGCGGTCTTCACGGCTGCGTTCGCGCTGCACCAGGCCGCGTTTCTCCAGGTTATCAACCACCATAGTCATGTTGCCGCTGGATTTGAGGATCTTCTCCCCGATCTCACCCTGGCAGAGCGGCCCTAAATGATACAGCGCCTCAAGAGTGCCAAACTGGCTTTCGGTCAGGGCGCGCATGGTGCCGCCGCGTTTGAGGTGAGCTTGCAGGGTATCGTTGGCGCGCGTAAGCCGGATGTAGGTATTTAGGGCACGTTCTTCGGCAGGGGAGCCTTTGTAGTGTGTAGGCATAAATCCTCGCTTCAAATAGTTCAACATTGAAATATTATCCATCAAAGGATTTTTTGTCAAGTGTAGGGGGATGTTACAGCTTCAGACTAACCTCAACCAGGGGGCTGTTATCTATACGGCCCTGGATGTCATCCTCGCCACGGCTATCCTTGTATATCGCCAGAATGACGACCCGACGCTGCTCAAGGTCAACTACATTATGAGCTGTAGCAGGGATATCGGCCTCCACACTGCCCTTTAAGTGAAAGGTGAAGTCTGGGTTAGCCAGCAGGTTGGCAAACCAATCGCGTTTACCCGGTTGTCCGGTGATGTATAGCCTGTCGTCCACATTGTGAAACCAGATCTCAATGCGGCGCGGCTGGCCAGATTTGCGCCCGGTGGTGGTGATGTCAATGGTTTTGTCAGTCTTCAGTGCTTCAGCAATCTTTGGATCCATAAATAACTCCTACTCTCAGGCGGGTTTGCTTGCGCGTATCTTAAAGATAGGCACGCTCACAAATGGGTGCAGGGCATTGATCTCTTTGAGGATGCTTTGCAACACTTGCGGGCGCTGGTACTTGTTTTCGAATTGCGGTGTCAGGATGTGTTTTTGTTTGATGGCAAAGACTTGTTCGGCTAACTGTTTGTAATATTCCTGGCGTTCCCCATAGTCCGTGCTGATACCCCTGGGGAAAGTGAAATCCTCGATCTCGGCGGCCATCTCGATGTGAAAGCCCGCTTTGACCAAAGAATCCACCATCATCAGCGCCTTCAAACCAAAGCCCGTCTGGCCGTGTACGCCCTCACGCGGCGGTACACCGATGGTGTCAAACAGCTCGATCAGGTCAACCAGGTATTGGCGATGTTCGCCGCTATGCCGGGTAAGCAACTCTTGTTTGTAATCATCCAATGAAGTCCCCACGGCCTCATAGTGCCGGTCCAACTCGGTGAACTCGTGGCTGCATATGATCAGTTGCCCGCCGGGGCGCAGCACTTCATAGATCTGGGCCAGCATGCCATCCACGTCGATGCGATCTTCTTCAACGGTCGGAAATTGAACCACCATGCGCGCCACGAACAAGTCGGCGCTGTTGGGAGCCAGTTTAGCGCCAATGGCTTGAGCGGGCACGCCCGCAATGAATTTGACATCTTCAAGAGCTGCTATCTTTTCAGGGGGATCAATCTCGGCAGGTGACGTAGAAGTGAGTGAGCGCGGCCCTTGGGACGCAATGTAAGCACTCAGGTCGCCCAAGCCAGAGCTGAAATCGATAACATCCTTGCCCCGAATAGCCTCCGGGGGCACCAGGTTTTCCACCAGGTAGTAGACCAGGTAACGGACAACGTCCCAATTGCGGTAGAGCTCCCAGGTCGTCATATAAAAAATAAGCTGTCTTTTAGATTTTGGTTCAACATGGTGGCATTATAACTTGGCAGCTCTGCGCACCATCTCAGTTTCACATAATGCTAACCAGCGAGTCATATTGTCCAACGGCACTGAGCTTTGAAGTCCGAAAACAGCCAGCATGCCCATGATATTCTCGGTAAGCTAAACACATGGAACTTGACCCCCAGATCTGCTACACGGCCATGGAAAGCCGTGACGAACGTTTTGACGGTCGCTTTTACATCAGCGTTAAGACCACTGGCATCTACTGTCGCCCGGTTTGCCCGGTGCCCTGCCCCCAACCCCATAACGTCGAGTACTACCCAACAGCAGCCTCGGCCAGCGCGGCAGGCTACCGCCCCTGTCTGCGTTGTCGCCCGGAGTCGGCTCCCGGCACCTCCGAGTGGGACGCGGCCTCATTCATTTTGGGTCAGGCCCTGCGCTTGATCAATGAAGGCTATTTAGATGAAGCCAATATAGATGACCTGGCTGCATCCCTTAACACAGGCACACGCCAGTTGCGCCGCATCTTCCAGACGCATTTGGGCGCTTCTCCCAAAGCGGTAGCACAAACGCGCAGACTGCATTTCGCCAAAAAACTCATCGATGAAACCGCACTGCCCATGACCGAGATTGCCTTCAGCACTGGCTTTTCCAGTGTAAGGAGGTTTAATGATGTCATACGCGCTACCTATTCAAGGTCACCCACGCAGATCCGCAAGCTAACCAAAAGTATGCGCAACAACCACAAAGATGACTTATTACACATGCGTTTGAATTTTCGCAGCCCTTACGACTGGCCGGCCCTCATTCGTTTCCTGCAAGCCCGCGCCATCCCCGGAGTGGAACACATCACGCCTGAAAGCTACCAACGCAGTGTATATATGGGAAAAGAGACGGGGCTTTTGACGATCACACCACAGATAGAAGGGCGCTACCTGCAACTGAGTGTCACGCCCAATCTATCCCCCCATCTCATGACCATCGTGGAGCGTCTACGCAGGATGTTTGACCTGGCCGCGAATACTAACAGCATTGCCTTGCACTTCAAAAAGCATGAAGTGCTTGCGCCCATTTTCAAGCGACACCCCGGCTTGCGCCTACCGGGCGCCTGGGATCCCTTTGAATTAAGTGTGCGCGCCATTTTGGGTCAGCAGATCAGTGTGCAGGCCGCCAACACCTTGTGTGGACGACTTGTTCAACAGTTCGGGGAGGAAATGCCCCTAGATGAAGAAAACAACATCACTCATCTATTTCCTGTACCGCAAAAGCTGATGGATACAGACATCGCCCAGATCGGTATGCCTGCCAAACGCGCCCAAACCATCCGGTCACTGGCTCAGGCCGTTCACGACGGTCAACTCAACTGGAAAACCTATACCAGTCTGGATGACCTGGTAAACAATCTCAAGGTGTTGCCGGGCATCGGGGATTGGACCGCGCATTACATTGCCATGCGCGCCTTCAGCGAACCCGATACTTTTCCGGCCTCCGACCTGGGCCTGCGCAAGGCCGTGGGCAAAGACGGCACCGCCATATCCACAAAGGCATTGGGTCAACTGGCCGAGGCCTGGAAGCCCTGGCGAGCCTATGCCGCCATGGCTCTATGGGCCTCTTTACATGAAGAAGTATAAGCATTCATGTTGACGGGCAGTTATTCCCAGATCCTGAGTATCCCTTCCTTCCGCAACTTCTGGGTGGGTTTTACCCTCTCTAGTGTTGGCGACGGCATCACGCTGGTTGCCTTGAACTGGTACGTGTGGGAGACTACGCAATCTCCCCAGGCACTGGGGCTGCTGGCCTTCTTCTACACTGGCCCTGTGGTGATCGGTGGTTTTCTGGCCGGTTGGCTGTTAGATCGTTTTGATCGCCGTAAGGTTATCCTGATCGACAACCTTCTGCGTGGCACGATCATGCTCTCCATTCCCCTGCTGCACCTGCTGGGTTGGTTGCAAATATGGCACATATATGTGGTGGTCGCTTTTTACGGCAGCATGATGATGATCTCACTGGCAGGCGGCCCTTCGCTGGTGCCTTCCCTGGTCGAGCCCAGGTTCTTGAACACGGCCAACGCCCTGGAAACCTTCAGTTTCACATTGGGCAGTGTCCTCGGCCCTCCCCTGGCGGGCATTTTGATCGGCTTCCTCGCCGCGCCCAATGTCGTACTTATTGATGCTCTGACCTATTTCGCATTTGCCTTTTTGCTCAGCCGGGTTCGCTCATCAATACCTGAAGGTATGAATGATCAAATCAAAGAAGATACTCCCAATCTGAGCTACATGCAGAGTGTGCGATTATTCATCCAGGATAAGGTCTTGCTCTCAACCACCCTGATGTTCATGGCTGTGAATGTCGGCTTTGGCTTTGCCATCGTCTGGCTGCCCGTATATGCCGACCAGACCTTGAGCGGAGGGGCGCAACTATACGGCCTCTTGCTGGGAGCCATCGCCGCCGGGCAGGTATTGACCGCTTTCCTGGCAGGCCTGGTGACCTTATCCATCACCCTGGGATTTTCTATAGCACTGACGCAACTTGTTGCCGGGCTGGCCTTCCTGCCACTTCTACTTGGCCCCCAAAGATGGTTAGCCTTTCTTAGCCTGACCATTTACGGACTGAGCACCGGCCCGCTCACCGTTTGGGCCCAAACCCTGCGTATGAAGATCATCCCGCCGGAGTTACGTGGGCGCACCTTTGCATTGCTGCGCACCATTATGATGAGCGGACATCCCATTGGTGGCCTTATTGCCGGAGGACTGCTTCCATTAATTGGCTTGCCCGCCATGATCTTGTTATCCGCTCTGCTGACCGGGATACCCGGTTTGCTTGGCACCCAGGTCAGGGCTTTACGGCAGAGTGATGGATAAAACTTGTTAGAAAGAAAAAGCTCCCGAATACTCGGGAGCTTTGTTTATACTCTTTCCGGATCGTAACGGAACTGTGTCTCAAACAGGTTGGCGTACAAACCACCTTTGACCAATAATTCGTCATGTGTGCCCTGCTCAGCCAGTTTGCCCTGTTCCAGCACCAGGATCTTGTCCGCCGCCAGGATGGTGGATAGACGGTGGGCAATTACCAGGCTGGTGCGCCCTTCCATCAAGGGCTCCAGCGCCGCCTGAATGAGGGCCTCAGATTGTGAGTCGAGGTGGGAGGTAGCTTCATCCAGGATGAGGATACGGGGGTCTTTGAGGATCACACGCGCGATCGCCAGACGCTGTTTTTCACCACCCGAAAGACGATAACCTCGCTCCCCGACCAATGTATCCAGACCCTCGGGCAGACTTGCGATGAAATCATAGATGTTGGCCGCTAGCGCCGCGGCCTCCAGTTCATCATCGGTAGCGTCCGGCTTAGCATACAGCAGGTTGGCCCGCACCGTGTCGTGGAACAGGTAGGTCTCCTGCGTGACCATGCCGATCTGCTGGGCCAGCGACTCCTGGGTCATATCTCGCAAGTCATGGTCGTCCAGCAAGATGCGGCCTTCGGTGGGATCGTAAAGACGGGGTAACAGGTAGGTGATCGTAGTTTTCCCGGCACCACTGGGGCCGACCAGCGCGGCCAGCTTGCCCGCTTCGATCTCAAAGTTCAGGTCTTGTAGTGCCATGCTGCGCGTCGGTGTGGGCACAAATACGGCGTCTTTGCCGTTCTTCTTCTCGTCCGTGTCTTCGTCGGCCTTCTTGTGGAAGTCCCCATTGGGTTGGGCCAATTTGATACCCAGCTTCTCGTTGCCTTCCAGGTAATTGAAGGACACGTTCTCGAAACGCACTGCCCCGCGCACTTCCTCCAGCACCGTTGCATCAGGCTTATCTGCGATCTCGATCTCTTTGTCCAGGTAATCGAAGACACGCTCAAAGCTGACCATCGAGGTCACGAACTCCACGCCTACGGTAGATAATGAAGAGATCGGGCCATATAAGCGGCCCAGATAGGCCACAAAAGCCACGATGGTGCCTGCCGTGATGGCGTCGTTCAGCACCAAATTACCGCCGACCCAATACACCATGGCTACTCCGATAGTGCTGGAGATACCCAGCCCCATGAAGAACCAGCGTCCCACCATCGCCCGCCGCACACCAATATCGCGCACGTGGGCATTCGTCTCACGGAAGCGTTTTAGCTCCTGGCGCAGGCGACCAAAGGTCTTGACCAACAATGCGCCGTTGATGCTCAAAGTCTCACCGATCATGCTGCTCATGTCGGCGTTATATTCCATGGCCTCACGGCGGATGCTGCGCAGTAGGTGGCCTACGCGCCGGGCCGGGAGCAAGAACAAGGGCAGCACAGCAATCGAGAGCAAGGTCAAACGCCACTCGATCGACAGCATCACGGCCAGCGTCGTGAGCAAAGTGACCGCATTGGTCACAATGCTGGGCAGCGTGCCGGTGATGGCCGACTGCGCCCCCACCACGTCGCTGTTGAAGCGTGAGATGATCTCACCCGATTTTGTATGCGTGAAGAAACGCAGTGACATTTGCTGCAAATGATCATACATCGTCTGGCGCAGGTCGAAGATGATGCCCTCGCCCATCTTGGCGCTCAGGTAACGTTCACCCACGCCCACCAGGTTGCTGATGATGGGGATGGCGATCATCGCTACACCCAACAAATTAAGTCGCCCAAAATCGCGGTTGGGGATCACATTGTCAAACAGGTCGCGGTACAGTAGAGGGGGGATCAGTTCAACCAGGGAAATGAAAGTGATCGCCACCAACACACCGATCATGGATAACCAATAAGGACGCGCGTAACTGAATACGCGTGCCAACAGTCCCCGGTCTAACACAGGTTTTTTCTGGTCTTCATCGGCGGATAAGAACCGCCACCAACCTCCTCCACCATACATCATAATCTCTCTCTCCTATCGATAATCATCACCAGGGAACCTCTGTACCGTCCCAGGCGAAAAAGCGGGCTGTATCTTTCAGGGTCAAGTTATCCAAGACCTGCAAGATGCCAGCGGCGGACTCTGGCGGGGTAACGGGTGCAGCGCTACCACCCATATCCGTAGACACCCAGCCTGGATGGATGATGACCACACTAATACCATCCTTCTCTACTTCTGCTGCCAGGGTTTTGCTCAGCATATTGAGCGCAGATTTGCTGGCGCTGTAGCTATAGCGACCTTCCCACACCCGGCGCGCCGAAAGCGATCCGGCCTGTGAGGAAATATTGACGATCTTTGCTTCAGTCCCGTTCTGCAGCAGTCCCATAAAAGCTTTAGAGATCATCAAGGGTGCTACCGAGTTAACTTCCAGGGTCTTCAAAATGGTGTCCGCTTCTAAGCTATCCAGGGAATCTGTGGGGGGCAGCATGCCAGCATTGTTGATCAACACATCCAGCCCATCCGCTTCTTTGCGTACTTGTTCTACTGCAGTATCAATCTCAGCCTGATTAGTGACCTCCAGCCTGACAATAGTCAGTTGATCACCATAGATAGCCTTGAGTTCCTGCAAGTCAATAGCATTTTCTGGCTGGCGTGCCGCCGCAAATACCCGGTCACCGCGCAGCAGGGTTTGACGGGCAAGTTCCAGTCCGATTCCCCGATTTGCACCTGTAATAAAAATTCGTTGCATGGATATCCTTTAGGCAGTGTAGGGGCGCAGCATGCTGCGCCCCTACAAAATACATTACTTATCCAAATTATACACAGAGCAGCTTAGAACACGATCAGGCCCAACTGAGCACCAATGCGCACAGCCTCTGTACGGTTAGTAGCGCCCAGCTTGGTATAGATCGATGAGATGTGAAATTTGACCGTGTGCTCACTGATATCCAACTGGTAGGCGATCTGCTTATTGGCCAGACCCTGCGATAACAGGTGCAAAACTTCATTTTCACGCGGGGTCAAGTCTTCGACCAATAGGTCGAGATCATTAGTAAGGCCCACAGCCTGACCCAGCAGCGGCTGCATCAAGGGTGGCGCGCCTGCCAATAAACCTTCGTGCAGGGCCTTGACCGCCGCCAGCAATTCTTCTTCACTGGCGTCCAGGGGCAATACACCCCAGGCCCGCAAAGGTTGGCTGGCCAGCCCTTCAAGCGAACCGGCCTCATCCGTCATCAGCAAGAGCGCGGGCGGGGCTTCCACTTCGGCGAGCAGGTCCTGCATACCATCCGGCGCGAAAGCATCCGCCGTGCTCACGATAACATCGCAAGACGGCGGAAGCGTTTCAATCGCATCGAAGTCAGTTGCCTCGTCGATGATCTCGATCTCTTCATCACTCCCCAGCAATGCGCGCAGTCCGGCGCGCACTGCCAGGGTCGAGGCAATGATCATTACACGTATCAAATCAGGGGTTCCTGCTCCATACTTTCTTCGCTGGGGGCCGGGCTGTATTCCTGCCCCATCACGTTGCTCACAAAGTCAACCGCTACGGCTGAGGGGATAGCAACACCCTGATCGCCGCCCACGATCATCGTGTTGATGCCGATGACCTCACCGGAAGCATTCACCAGTGGGCCGCCGGAGTTACCCGGCGCCAGGGCGGCGTCCGTGCGAATGATGGGTACCACGCCACGACGGCCGCGCGTCTGGGCGCTGCTCAGGTGGCTGATGATGCCGCCCGTTACGTACCCCCGCTGCCCCCAGGGATGCCCGATAGCAAAGGCCATTTCGCCCACACGCAGTTCGGTCGAGTCGGCAATTGCAATGGCGGGCAGGGCATCTGCATCAATGCGCAACAGCGCCAGGTCCACTTCGGGGTCTGTGGCTATCACTTCGGCCTTGAAACTACGGTCGTCGAAAAGCGTCACCTGCGGGCTGCGGCGGCCCAGCACGTGGTTATTGGTCAACACCAGTCCGTCTTCGCTCCACAGGATACCTGCCCCGCCCCCCCAGCGTTTGGCCTGCACGATGGCCAGGCCGTGTTGCACACTGGAGACCATCTCTGCGGAAGCTTGCGTCAATGTACCATTAAGCATGTCTCGCATTCCTTCTGGTTTTTCACAATGTAGGAGCTTAGCGTGCTAAGCCCCTACATCATTCTATTTATTCGTCTGTATCCTCATCATCCAGGTGCTCGACCCAGAAATGGGCCTTACCGTGACGGCCACGCTTGCCCTTGCCGTGAAAACGGAAAGCTGAATGCGGGCCATGTGAGCCGCGGTGACTGAAGTCGATGCCACCATGATGGCGACGGCCACGCCACATCGCACGGCGTCTGCGTCCGTGTCGGCGCTTGGGTTCTTTGCGCTCTACCACGGTCACGGTTACATTCTCGGGCTTACCGCCGCGCAGCACGTTCAACTCGGTGGGCTTGCCCACAACTTCACCCGAAAGACCGGCCATCAGACTATCGTGGTCGTCCACCATTTCACCGGCCAGACCAACGATGATGTCACTGACCATCAGGCCGCCTTCGGCTGCCGGGCTGCCATCTTCCACACCGACCACGAGCAATCCGGAATCCTGCTCACGTCCCAAAGCCTTCTGGGCATCTGCGGGCACTTCTACAAGCTGGCTACGTACGCCCAGGAAACCGCGCTTGACGCTGCCATGTTCCTTGAGGTTGGCGGCCACGCGCCAGGCAACATCGGCGGGAATGGCCAGGGAGTTACCCATGCCCAGCCCGGAGGTGTTGATGCCGATGACTTTGCCGTCAGCATCGATCAGGGGGCCGCCGGAAAAGCCCGGATAGGGGATAGCATCCGTACGGATGTGGCCTTCGAGCAGGCCGCCACGGCGCGTGCGCACCGGGCCACCCTGCGCGCTGACGATGCCAAAGCTGGCCTGCACACCTTCGCTGGTGGGCCGGCCTAAAGCAATGGCGATCTGCCCGATGCGGCCCTTGCCTTCAATGGTTTCTGCGGGAGTTGCCTCAGCTTTCTCCAGCTTGAGCAAAGCCAGGTCGCTGCCGGGGTCACGTCCGGCTACGGTAGCACTCAATTCTGTGCCATCGGCCAGTATGACCTTGATATCCTCATCGCGCTGCACCACGTGGTCGGCGGTGAGAATGTGCTCGGCGTCGTAGGCAATGCCGGTTGCCGGCATGCGTTTGCGCGCGTTCACTAAGACAGTGGCTGCGCCTGCTTTTTCTACAGCGTCGGCCATGGAAGCCGAAAGTTTTGCTAATGTATTGTCTGCCATTTGTAAATTACTCCTTTAATCCTAGCAGTTCGTTATTTGATTCTTGTTAATGCCTATGCTCTCTTTAGCATTGGCTACGGTCATAAGTATATAAAAACGCCCGACGGAGCACATCGGGCGTTTGGGGAGGTCGCTACCTAGAAAAACGGGTGGGGAGTTTTGTCTTCAAAACATGTGATTTCTCAAGTTATCCTCTTGTTTTGATAAGATGATTTTTTGATTGAGGCTTGAGGGATTCCTCGCTCTTTGGCTGTGCTCAATCACTCGGAATGACAGATGTTTCAATGCAACAAGTCATTATAGACATGACATTAGCCGAGTAACTTTTCAATAACCTCTTTCATATTTTCTCTATAGCTTTCTAACGCCGCCTGGCCTTCCTTGGAAATGCGAATCAGCGAACGCGGTGTCTTTTCAACGAACTCACGCTTTACCGAAATGTAACCCACCTCTTCCAGCTTACCCAGGTGGGAGGAGAGATTGCCGCGCGTCAAACCAGTCTGGTTCAGCAGAAAAGTGAAATCGGCGCTGCCCACCGCCGAGAGGTAAGCCAGGATCATCAAGCGCGCGGGGGCGTGGATATTGCGGTCGATATCGGCAATGGCTTGCAAGTCTTTATTACCCGGTGTGTCACCCGGCATGGTTGGGCTCTCCATTAGACACATTCGGGTATTTGCGTAAGAAACGGAAGAGCAAGACCAGCCCGCTGGCAATGATGCTGATGCCTAAAAGCACTACCGGAATGAAATCATCAATAGCCAGGAATTGAGCACTGCCTAGCAGCACCAGACTCAATAAAGCATAAGCGTATAAGCGCCGGATGCCGACAATGAAACCGAATACGCTAAAACCGCCTGCCAGAAAGGTCCCAAAGAACAGCATGAAGTACTCTCGCAGCCACACCCCAATAAGTAAATCATCACGCCCGAAAAGCAGGAAAACCAGGATGCCCATAAGGAAGGAAGTTGAAAGCCCCATGATCAGGAAAGCCATCACCATCCTTTTAAAATTACCGCGGCCCGTCTCAAAATCTACGTAGCCAAAGCGGGGCACAGTGAGGCGTTCTTTGAGAGGCACGTAAAAGAGAATGGGGATCCAGGAGAAAATGGTCCAAAGCGAGTTATCCGTAGCCATAACCATGCCAAAGGCAAATGCCAACCAACCAATGATCAGGTCGATGATACCGTCCTCGTGATATGAAAGGTAAGCTTTACGTGCCAGTTGTTTCAATTGTTTATCCATTATTTTATCCTTTTTACAGATTAGTCTGAATTATGTATTAGTTTGAAAAACAAACAACTGAGCACATGGTAGTAGATTTTAGTTTGGCTGTCAAGATATTTAATTGATTTCTGGTTAAGTAAAGACTGGAATTAAAAAGGAGCCATCAGTTCTATTCAACAATCCCGATATATTCCCCTAGGGCTTGATTTTCAATGACCTGCTCATCAAAAAGAGAAAGATATTTATCCGCATAAGGCATGATCGTCACAAATCTGGTTTTCATGCGCGTTGCCCAATACTCTGATATACGGGTACTAAGAATATCAATCAGCACTACCAAATCATCATAAGCCTTCTCAAACAAATTATCCGGATAGTTCACAAAAAGTACATACCCCTTTGCGGGTAACCACTCATCGAATGAAGCCAAGCTATCGTTCAGTGCATCCCAATTCTTCCCAAAATAGGGGAAATCAAAGGTCTGATCAAAATCATCCATGAGTTCCTGCTTATTGCTTGAATTACCCTTGTTGATCTCAAAGGTTTCATAGCCCATCTTTTGAGCTTCCTGGCTGACTGCTTGAACAATTGCGGGAAAATCGGCAACAAAGAAGATCGACTTGAGTTCTGTCAAACTGAGGATGTTCCGAATCACTTCATCCATGAATCCCCCCTACCGATAAACCCGCGCCTGCCAGGCCAGGTACAGCGCCACCGACCCTGCCACGGCCGCATTCAGCGAGTCGATCTGCCCCCTCATTGGCAAACGCAAAAGCAAGTCACAGGACTCGCGTACCAGACGGCGCATGCCTTCCCCCTCATTACCCACCACTAACGCAATGGCTCCATCCAATCGCAGCTTATCGGGGAGTTGGGCTTCTTCACCCCCATCTAGGCCCACCACCCAGATGTCGTTTTGCTTTAAAGCTTCTATGGTTTGGGCCAGGTTTCCCTGAGCGATCAGCAGATGCTCACTGGCCCCTGAGGAAGCATTCACCACGGCTGGCGTGACGGTGGCCGTATGGCGGTGCGGAAGCACTACCCCGTGTACACCCACGATCTCAGCCGTGCGTAGTAAAGAGCCAAAGTTCTGCGGGTCCTGCAATGTATCCAGAATTAATAGGAAAGGCGCTTGCTGGCGTTCAACAGCCAGATCCAGGATGTCTGCTACATCACTATACAAGTAGTCGCCCGCCTCCAAAGCCACCCCCTGGTTGTTTTTCACGATTTCATCCAGCTTCTTGCGCGGTACTTTTTCGACGGCAACAGACTGCGCCATAGCCAGTTCACGAATGTCATTTACCCGCCCTTTGAGTTGTACATTGTCTGCGATGCGCAGTGTCGTGAATTTGCGGCGACCAGCGCGCAAGGCTTCATAAACCGGGTTACGGCCGTAGAGCCATTCCATCACTTCCAACGCCAGGTAGCGCCGTCTTTGCTATCTTCGATCACCACACCAAGTTCAGCCAACTCATCACGCACCTTATCTGACTGCTCCCACATCTTGGCAGCACGTAACTCTTGCCGCACAACGAGGAGCGTATCAATGGCTTCAGCAGTGGACAAGTCGGCCGCGGTTTCAGACTTCCCGAGCTCCTTTTCACTCTGACTGAGTAAGTCAATGAAAGGTTTGGCATCAACGTCAGCGGCATCTTTCGCGGCCAGACGCAAACCCAGCACACCGGCCAGTTCACGGATGGCACCCTGCGCCGCAGCCATTTCCTCCTCATTGGCGCCGTTATCGCGTGCCTGATTGATATTACGCACCAGGTCAAAGATACTGGCCAAAGCTCCGGGGGTATTGAAGTCATCATCCATGGCAGTCACAAAGCTGTTTTTGGCAGCTTCAACCTGCTCCTGCAATTCGCCTGCTTTGTCCCCTAATCCGGCAGCACCTGCATTGGCGGGTCGAAATGCGGAATGGATGCGCTCCAAAGCACGTTCAGCCTGTTCGATAACCTCATTATTAAATGTAAGCGGCCCGCGATATTGGGAGTTGAGGATGATCATGCGCAGAGCATCGGCGTTATGATCCGCCAGAAAATCATCAATAGTAATCAGGTTGCCCAGGGACTTGGACATCTTCTCGCCGGAGAGTTGCAGCATGCCATTGTGCATCCAATATTTGGCAAAAGGTTTATCCGTCAGACTTTCTGTCTGGGCGATCTCGTTCTCATGGTGGGGGAAGACAAGGTCGTTGCCGCCGCCGTGGATATCCATCTGTTCACCCAGATGCGCCAAACTCATGGCCGAGCACTCGATGTGCCAGCCCGGGCGACCTTTACCCCAGGGAGTCCCCCAGGCAGGTTCACCTTCCTTAGCCGCTTTCCACACCGCAAAATCCATGGGGTTTTCTTTGCGCTCATCCACGTCTATACGTGCCCCCGACTGCATATCCTCCAGCTTGCGCCGCGAGAGCTTGCCATAATCGTCATCTTTTTCAACGCGGAAATAAACGTCCCCTTCGGCAGCGTAAGCATAGCCCTTCTCGATGAGGTCTTCCACCATTTCAATGATGTGGCCGATCTCATCGGTGGCACGCGGGTATACGTCTGCATGCAGGATGTTCAATTCGTCGATATGGCGGCCATACTCGCTGATATAGCGTTGCGCCACTTCAATGAACTCCACTTCTTCACGCAGGGCACGTACGATGATCTTGTCATCTACGTCGGTGTAATTCATGACATGCTTGACCTTATAGCCACGGTATTCCAGGTAGCGCCGAATAGTGTCAAACACGAGACTCGACATGGCATGCCCCACATGAGCCTTGTCATACACGGTCGGGCCACATACGTACATGGAAACCATACCGGCCTGCAATGGCTCAAAGTCTTCTTTTTGACGACTGAGTGTGTTGTAAACTTTTAAACTCATATTGAATCCTCTGGCCTGGAAAAGATCATGCGGCCTGCCGCGGTTTGCAGCACCTTGGTCACCACGGTGTTGATCTCCGCGCCAATGAACTTATTGCCATCCTGCACGACCACCATCGTGCCGTCGTCTAAATAGCCCACACCCTGGCCGGGTTCGCGGCCATCCTGGATTACTCGAATAGTCAATTCTTCGCCGGGCAGATACACAGCTTTGACTGCGTTGGCCAATTCGTTGATATTCAGAATATTGACACCTTGCAATTCAGCCACGCGATTGAGGTTGAAATCATTGGTCAGAATCGGCGACTTGAGTTGCCGCGCCAAGATGACCAATTTATCATCTACGGCCGTTGAGCCTTCCACATCAATGTCACTTATATTTACCGGGATAGCAGGGTCTTTTTGTAACTGGGAAAGCACTTCGAGGCCACGGCGGCCGCGCTGCCTGCGCAGGCTGTCGCCCGAGTCGGCAATATATTGCAGCTCATTCAGCACGAAGCGTGGAATCATCAAGGTGCCCGCCAGAAAACCGGTGCGTGCAATGTCGGAGATACGGCCATCAATGATCACACTGGTGTCCATCAGGATAGTGCGTTCAATGTTTGGGTCACCAGCCTCATCGCTACCGCGCCGCGGCAAGTTGCTAATCACACTAAATATGTCGTCCTGCCGCGCGATGAATACTGCGACACCCAGATAACAGACGATGATCGCCAATGCGATGGGCAGGATCTGGCTGAAAGGTTGCGGCAACAGGGATAAGGGAAAGGCCAGCAAACCAGCAATGATCAAGCTGATGATCAGGCCGATTACGCCCGCAAACAAGGTTCGCGCAGAAGCCTGGGACAAACGTGCCCGCAGGCCATTAATCGGCCGCACTACCAGGATAGGGGTCAACACCAAGCCTGCCAAAGCCCCGACCAAACCAAATATAGCCCCCCATAATTCCAGGCTTCCTTCTGCAAATCGCCCTAAATACACCCCAAGATACACCCCCCCAACTCCTGCGACAATCATGCCAATGATACGAGAAACAAATGCTATGCTCATAGCAGCCCTCTCTTGGTCCCATCACCTGCCTGAGCTTCCTGTTCTTATGTAAACAAAGCGCAGATGACTGCGCTCGCCTTGGCGACAAAGAGTGCCACCCGCACCCTATAAACCTTTTCTTTGAACAATTTGTGACCGAAATAAAAAATGCGATGATTGCAGCAAATGCCCAAAAGGTGTCCCTGCCAGAGGCGATGAGACAATGAAAAATATATGAATGTAAATAAATGCTAGCTGATACTAACATGCTGGCGAGGTCGAGTCAACCAAGAATGTATTAGACTGATGTAAATACCCTCATCTTTAGTCAAACAGATCCAGAGTTTGACGTAAAGTTAACATTTTTAGAGTAGTATTGACAACACTATTTGTGAGTTTTCTTCAACAGCTTGCTGGAGAACAGATATGTCAAATCACGTCATCAACGTTTCCGAAGCGGATTTTCAATACGAAGTCCTGGCTTATTCCAGCCAGGTTCCCGTTGTTGTCGACTTCTGGGCAGAATGGTGTGGCCCTTGCCACATGCTTACTCCCATCCTTGAAAAATTAGCGGAGGAAAACCAGGGTGCCTTTCGGCTCGCCAAGGTGGACGTAGACGCCAACCAGAAGCTTGCCATGCAATACGGAGTGCAAGGCATCCCCGCTGTCAAAGCTTTCCGCAATGGCCAGATCGTGGCCGAGTTCACCGGCGCACAACCCGAGCCGCAGGTGCGCCAGTTCCTCAGCCAATTGACCCCCTCCCCCCTAGACCTCCTGATCGGCAAAGGCACCAACCTACTCGGTAAAAGCGACTGGGACCAGGCCGAAGAGTCTTTCCGAGAAGCTTTGGATACCCGCCCGGGCCATGACTCAGCCCTGCTCGGGCTGGCCAAAAGCCTTATCGCCCAGGGCGAAGGACATGAAGCCCTGGAGATCCTTCAGGATTTCCCCGCCGGTAAGAGCTACAACAGTGCCGAAAACCTCTTACCCGTTGCCCGGGCCATGGTCGATGGCATCGATGAAGATACAGATGAACTGGCGCCCGCTTATGCCCGCGCTGTGCGTCTGGTAGAGCTGGGCAATATCCCCGCCGCCCTGGATGGGCTGCTCGATATCCTCCGCGAAGATAAGACCTACCGAGATGGCCAGGCCCGTCACATGATCCTGGGATTATTTGAGTTACTGGATGATGAGGCTGAGGAAACCCGCAATTATCGCAACGAATTGGCCTCGCTTTTATTCTGATCAATCAAATCTATAAATATAAAGACCCCGGCATGCCGGGGTCTTTTGCTTATTTTTTGGGAAACTAATCCTGTCGTTCCTGCACAGGCACCATGAAGACCGGATTAGCAGTTTGCTGTACCACACGTTCGGCCACACTGCCCATCAGCAACAACTCCACCCCACCGCGCCCGCGGGAGGTCATCATTACCAGGTCTGCATCAACTTCCTCACTCGTGGTCACGATCGTGCGTGCGGGCATATCGCCGGTCACGATGGTATTGACTTCAATACCATCTTCCCGCAACGATTTCGCCACAGCATCCAGGAATTCCTTCATATTGACTTCGGCGCGCTCACGTAATTGCTGCACAGCATCTGAGGCCGCACGGTAACTCCGAGTATCCGGCACGGCTGGCACGGACAGCAGGGTCAATTGACTGTTGAAGGCTTTGGCAAAGGCCCGCGCGTAAGGCAACACGGCTTCAGAATAGATCGAGCCGTCGAGCGCGATCAGGATGTTATCGATCTTAGGTAACTTGCCATTCAACTGTTCATCCACGGCATGCACCAGCAGCAAGGGCGTAGCTACTTTTTGCACTAATTTGCGTGAGGCTCCGCCGCGGGCCCAATGGGCCTCGCCCGATTTACCACGCGTGGTCGTCACGATCAAGTCAACCCCCTGCTCATCTACCAAGCTTTGGGTTGCATCCGCAATAAAACCAGGACGTACCGTATATTCCACGGCTATACCGCTTTCTTTGACCTCGTCTGCTACACCTTTTAAATACTGCTCTCGTTCCTGCCTGGTGGCCTCAAAACTTTCTTTCAACTCATCAGTATGATCTTTGATGGAGGACAATAGAGTCAATTTTGCATTGCTGGTCTTGGCTACAAGTTGGGCTGCCGGCAGGGCCTGGGCCGCGTTTGTCGAGCCATCCAGCAAAACGGCTATGTGGTCGATCACAACCCGTTCCTCACGCCACCGGCTCTCCTCGATTGGTTCTGGTTGCCAGGTGATCTCCACCTCAGTCCCATTGCCATTGCTGGAAGGCACCGTATTTTGCCCGAAACCAAAACCACCCAGCTGCCCCATGTTGAACTGGCCGAGCGCTTCCATCTCCGCCGTCGGTTCGCCCAGGCGGTTGCGGAAGTAAGTGAAGAAAGCATAAAGAATGGGTATGAATACGAAATAAGTCCAGGCCCCCTCCAGGAAACGTTCCTCGAAGATGATCACCGTAGCCGTCGTCGTTAGTATGGCAGCCAGGGCTGTACCGGTGATCAAAGCCACCTTGCCAATGGAAAAATCTTGCCGCAATTCTCGCAGCAGACGTTTCATCACAGCCCAGCCTGTCATGCTCAACAGAATGAACACCCCGGCGGCATAGATCGCCAGATAAGTCTCTTCGTCCGTGCCAAAGAACAAATAAGCCACCGCCACGATGGCCACCTGGATCCACACCGGTTTGTCGGCCACTTCATATTCATTCTGCATCCCCAACAAGGGTGGGATGTACTGGCGTTCTTTTAAGCCCAGGGCCAGGTTCTGGATGCCCTGGGATGCTGCTGCCGAAGCCGACATCAACACGGCGATGCCCACCAGTGTGCCCAGGAGGGGCAACGGGGCCGGCAGCAGTTGGTCCATGGTCTGGGTGAAAACGGAAACCTCTTCTAATGTAGGATCAGCGATATTCAAGATGGCCGGGCCGACGATTAGCATCGTGATACCCGTCGTGCCCATGATGATCAACAAACTACGAAAGGCCTTTGAGCTTTTTTCACGTTCTGTCCCAGAATAAGCAGCCACCAAGTTGGCAAATACTTCGATACCCGTCATCACCGCCAGGATACGTACGTAACCGCCGATGGTGAAACCCAGGTTATCGAAGTTGAATGCGGCCAGGTTGAAGTCGGGCAGGTGAAAGCCCTGCTGAACGATGGTGGCAATGACCATGGCCCACAATAACAACAGTACACCCGCCGTGGCTGGGCCAAAGGCACGCGCCGCGATACGTGGGCCGCGATTGACCAGCCAACCCACCAATACGCTTAATAGGATGGCAACGATCGTGCGGTATTGAATCCACAGAATGTGTTCATTGAGCACCGGCAGCCGGTCGGCAATAAAAGTCACCATGGCGGCCATACTGACCAGGAAGGTCAGGGTATATTCTACAAATGTGATGGCGGCATTGACTTTGACCGCCCAACCCCCGAATTCCTCTTCGCTTAATCCAGATCCCCCACTCCCATCCGTAACCCATTGCATCACCAGGCGGTACATGGCCGAAACCACGGCGATGGTCAGCACCACCATCCATACGGATGCGCCGAAGGTGATTTGGGCCACCCCGGCTACAACGATCAGGCGCAGGAAAGGGCCGAAGACATACAATGGTGAGGTAGCGGGATCACCGCCGCCGGCCAGTGCGCCTTCAAGGGAGTTTTTTAATTTGTGGGAGACATGTGCCATATTTCTCTTCTTTTTGTTGTTGAAGCACGCTACAAAAAAACGCACCTGTCAAAAATTGACAGGCCACGTAAGTGCTCAACTTGGGATTTTAGTATTCAATTATAACAATATTATGTAAACCCCGTTGATGTTTGTGTTAATGAGTGCTTATTTTATTAATACAAGGTCCAACCAGGTGGTGGGGTCATTGTAATGGCGGCGACTGGCAACCGACACCATCGTCTGCTGCTGGACGGTATCCGGCTTGTCATTGTCCGAAACGGAGAAGGCAAAGCCAAAATGCTGGTCTTCGATGGCCGTGACATCAAACACTTCCCAGGGAATGGCAATCTCGATCACGTAACCATCATCCGTTTCTTTTACCCCAACCTCAACGTCATCCTGTTCCCCGGACAATGTCTCGGGAACCCACAAGTAGTTTTCTACGGTGCCGGAGGAGAGTGATTCGCCAGGCGAGATACCCAATTGGAAATCATCCTCATCCGTTTCGTCGTCGTAATAATCTTCCATCACGTTTGTGTCCAGCAGCAGTTCCACACTATCCCCGCGGAAAAGCTGGTCGTCAGTGGCTTCCTGCACGTGCCGGTTGTCATCCACTGTGGCCCCGATGTAAAAGTTATCCTCATCCCAACCCATCTGGAAGACCGCGAACAGATCAGAGATACCTGAGTGGTAGCTCCGCCCAAAAACAACATAGTCAGTGCTATATAGCTCCGCCTCCCAGTCGCTCAGGTCACCATCAATTTTTGGGGTTATGAGCTGGTATTGGGCTTCGAAAGTGTTGCCACGGCGTGTTTCAGGATTCTCATTGGTGATGCGATCCAGGCCGGGCACAGGTGTAAAACCGAAGGAAGGCGCTTCCCCGGTTCCGGGCGTGAATTCCGGCACGTTTGGGGTAAAACCAAAAACGGGTTCCGTCTCGGTGGGCGTCAATGTGATCGTCGGCGTCAGGGTGATGGTGGGCGTCAGGGTCTCCGTTGGGGTAGGCGTGCGCGTGGCCTGGCTGGGGTCATCCGTGGGTGTAGAAGTGGGGTCACCTGGCTGGGTCTCTGTGGGTGCGAATACCGCCGTCAGCGTCAGGTTGACGGTTGGGCTGGCGCCCGGCGTGGGCGTATCCGGTAATGAGATACCGTTTGGGAGCAGATCACAGGCCAATGCCGCGCCACCCAGGGCCAATCCGATCAAGAGAAAACGAGACTTTCGCAGCTTCACAACCATCCTCATGCAAGAACTGCACCATATTTTAGCGGTGCGTCAGCCTCATTGTAGCCTTTTTTACGCCTGCGCACATTGCCAGCATATCCCAAAAACGTGACGAACAGATAGGGGGAAGGAAGCCCTCAAGTCACTATCAAAAAGCCATCCTAACCCTTAAGCTCTGCTAACAACTGCCCGATATGTGCTTGATAACCGGCATGCTGGAGGGCCTCCGCGATCTCAAGTGCCTGCTGGTAGTTTGCCCTGGCTGTGCTATCGTCGCCAGCTTCATCGGCAAGTTGGCCCAGTCCCACAAAAGCCATCATCCGGGCACGCTGATTCTTGGTGTCTTCGGCAAACGATGCTGCCTTTTCAAGGTGTTGGTGGGCCGCTTCTACATCCCCCTGTTGTCGCGCTATCTCCGCTACAGAAATATGTGAAAATGGCAGGTAAGGCAAAAACTGAAGTTCCTCACGTAGTGCAAGCGACTCCTCGAGACTTGCACGGGCGGACTCCAGATCACCGTCTGCAGCTTGCAAGAACCCTAAATGCCGGACAGAATACGAAAGGGGCAGGCGATGATGGTGTTCTCGAGCCACCGCACACGCCTCCTCAAAATGCGTTCGGGCATCTTCGGTTTCCTCTAGAAACTGGTGAGCCAGACCTACCCAGAACAGGGCTTTACACAGTAGCTCCGTATTATCTAGCTCCCTGCACAGTTGCAAAGCCGGCTGAGTAAATTCCAGCGAATGGGCAAAGTCACCCTCCTCGGAGGAGAGAGCAATCTGATGCGTCAACTGCCCCCGCAACAAAAGGATTTCAACCTGCAAAGCCTGTGAGTTTGTAGCATCTGTGGCAACCTGAGCGATATCCAACACAGGTTCAATCGTGTTGGCCTCCCGTCCTGAGAGCATCATGTCCGCGATCAACAGTTCCACATAGTTCATCAGGAGACGGGCGCGGGTTTCCGCTGGCATCTCCAGCGTTTGTGCAGCCTGTACATTCGCCTCCACTAACACGATAGCATCCTGAAGGCTACCTGAGTAATAGAGCTCTTGACTTAGGGAGTTGAGATGTGTGACGTATGCATCAAAGGATTGCTGCGGCATATGATTGTTTTTTCACTCCTTCTTGTTTGTAGGGCTGGAGGATTTTTGGCCCCGCCCACACTGACCTACTATATCGCCTCTTTTGCGCCTGCGCACATTGCCAGCATATCCCAAAAACGTGACGAATGCAGCAGGCAGGCAAATGCGAGAAATTCTGTAACCCTTATCAAATCAAAAATAACCCGACAATTAGCTCTTTCGTGGTATGACGCCACGCCAAGATGAGTTTATGCTTCAAAAGATGATGTTTATTGATTCAAGAAAGTATTGATGAGGATCTTATGACCGACAAAAACACAAATAAACAGCTTCCAGGAGTATTACCTATCGTAGTTAGGCTTCTTCAAATCATTCTTTATATACCTATCCAAATAATCTTCATTCCATTCGCTGTTATTGGACTAATAGCTGGGATTTACAGAGAAATGGTAATAAGCAAGAGATTAGGTGTCTCTTATTCGGCAGGTCAAGCGCTCCAATATAGATGGATCATGCATTATTTTGAAACCAGGCCGGATCCCCTTTCTGTTGCATTTATAAAACATTTTCCATGTGAATCGCATTTTGGATTGTGGGCCACTATGGGAGCCCTGATAATTTCTCAGCGCTTATTTGGTTTCACTACCAGGCTTGGAAAACTTGTGGAACCGGGTGAAGAGACTTTAGATTCCACTGCGGGAATTCGGGTGCTCATATTTGACAGGATAATGGAAAAACATGTTGATGACATGGAGCAGATTGTTCTTCCTGGAGCTGGCTTTGATCTAATCGCTTTAAAATTTACAAAAGGAAAAGCAGTAAAAGTGTTTGAACTCGACCAGGTGAATACACTAAATGTTAAAGTTGAAACGCTGAAAAAAGCCGGGATAGAGCATGATTGGGTCACCTATATCCCAGTAGATTATTCAAATGAATCCTGGGTTGATAAACTAGTAGAAGCTGGTTTTGACAAAACAAAAAAGACTTTGTTCCTTTGGCAAAGTGTTTCTTTGTTTTTAGAAGCTGATATTGTCAAAGAAACACTTGGGGAAATGGCTGCTTTATGTGTAGATGGAAGTGTCATCGCTCAAGACTTTTATTCAACAGCATTCATGTCAGGTGAAATTTCAAAAATAGCTGCAAGAAACATGAGTATGATAGAAAAAATGGGAGAGCCTTGGAAATTTACAATAGATATGTCACATGATCCGGAAGCAGCCGTTGGATCATTCCTAAAAGAATGTGGCTTGAAGATGACAGACTTTATTCAATTCGGTGAAAAACTGGATATCGAACCGTTTTACTGTATTGTTGAGGCTGAAAAACTGTAAGCCCTACTCTAGATAAAAAACCATCTATGAATTTATCATTGCTGCAAAGAAGGAGCCGGACAATACTGTCCGGCTCTTGAATATCGATTAAGGCAGCTACTTCTTAGCGCACAGCCACCAGCACTGCCGTCACCACCCGGCGATGGCGGTAATCTTCGGTGAACTCGCTGAAGCTCTCGCAGGTGATCAGCGTCACCATATCATACTCACTATGCTCCAGCACACCCAGATTGCGCGGCGATACCAGACCTGTATCTCGTACTTCGTACACGAAGGTCTGACCCCAGGCTTCGATCGTAAACTGGTCGCCATGCTGCAACTCGTCCAGGCCGTGGAAGATGCCCGGCCTGCCATCCGCGTTCCACACGTGCCCGGTCAGGGCCGTATTGCCTGCCCAGGTCGGGAAGGCCGTACCCGCTAAATATCCAGCATCGTCACCCAGCCATGTCACGTCCCAACCTGCCGGGCTGTGGGGCACACCCACGATGCTTTCGCTCAAGCCCAGTTGGGGGATGTTGAGCATCATGCTGGTGTTGGCATAGCTCAGGTTTTCCGGCTGCACGTCTAATACAGTCTGTGTATCAGGAGCAAAGCCGGTGTTGGGCAACAGGAACTGGCCTGCCAGGAAGAGCGACAAGCGGCTGGTGGAGCCGCACACCCAACCTGCTCTACCCAGCGCATCGGGCAGGGTGTTGAAAGCCCCGGCATCGTTGTGGCGGTGGAACAGGGCTTTGTTGGCATTGCTGCCGTCACTGGGTTTGACACAAATAGTGATGGGCGCGGCCAATTGGGTCACTTGCTGGCCGTCACACACCAGGCGGAGGTCCCACACGGTCTCATTAATTGAATAGCCATAGTCGGAAGCGCTACCAGAGTCCTTGACCGTCAGGCGGCAGGTGTTGGCATTGGCGTCCGTGCCTGCCGGGATGGCATTGGCGGGAATATCCAGCCAGGCACATTTGAGGTTGAATACTCCCCCGGACACGCCTGTGTTTCTACTGTTGCATTCTTCAACGGTTGTGACAGTGCTTGTCGGCGTCACAGACAGGCCGAACTGGGCAATATGATCGCCATCGGGGTCGCCCCCAGCATCGTCGAAGAGGCCCCCGGCATACAGCGTATCGTCCACGACCTTGATGATATGGACAGTGCTATCCAAGCCAGTGCCAGGCCCGCCGAGGGAGGACCAGGCCCCGCCACTGAACATCGCAATGCGGTCGGCATCAACATCCCCGCC
>JABFGG010000031.1 GCA_013112575.1 Chloroflexota bacterium
ACCGACGGGATTGTAGCCCATCATGCCAGGGCCGCCCCAACCCCCCATCATCCCCCTGCCGCCCCACATGCCGCACTCGTCGTATGCCCAATTGCCTGTTGGACCATAAATTATGGGAGATAACCGGCTGGCTCCCAATCCCAGTATGACAAGCACAAGGCCGCCGACCATAATCCATTTTAGCAAGTTTGATAGTTTCATTTGTAAACTCCGATCTGGAAGCAAAATCATCTATTGGATCAATATTGTAAGGAATAGTTATATTCAATTTCAATTATTTGGCGCTCCGGCTACGATCCAACTCACCAGGGTTTGCAATTGGGTCTGGGTCAAAGGTGGTCCACCGTAGGGCATATAGCCACTCGCCACATATTGGATCAGAAGACTGTTGGACGGTTCACTTGGAAAGATGACCGGGCCATTCTTGCCGCCGCGCGTTATGTTTGTATAGCTGTCCAGGTATAAGTCGTTGGCTCCGCCATGACAAGCAACGCACCTTGTATTGAGAATTGGTTGCACATCGGCCTGGAAAGAGATATCCGCAGGGGATATTGACAGACTGCCTCCGTCCGCAGGTTGATTAGGGGTGGTTCCATATCCGTTGCCATTCACTTGATAACAGGGGTCCATCATATTCCAACCGCTGCCTTGATTCCAATTACGCTCCTCCATCATCCCGCCAGTCCAATTCCCATTGTCCGAGGGTGGAGTAAACGCGGGGTCATATCCATAGCCAGCTCCTCGATAACAAGAATCCATCATATTCCAACTATTGCCTTGACCCCAACTTTCTTGAGGATACCAATTGCCCCCCTCCATCATCCCGCCAGGCCCGTTCCCATTTTGTTGCCCGGGTTGATTCTGAGGGGGTAGTTGGTTTGAAGGACTGACTGTTGGAAGTGATGGGATGGATGGACCTGGCTGCATTTCTAATGCTGCTGGTAATGCTGCTGTACAAGCGCTCCCCAACAAAGGGATTGCTACACCTACAATAAGGCTCAATAATTTTTTTCGCATCGTCTATCTCCAGAAATGATATTGGTTATCTTGAAGGCAGTTTACGGCAAGATCATGTAGAAAATGTGAAGCGATTTTGAGCCTTTGGTGATGATTGATTAGCATAAGTAACGCTTACAAGCCGTTCAGACGGACATATATATCGGCAGCGATATCTTCATCAACCGCGAATTGGCTGTATCCAGCTTCAAATACAAACGACGGTGAGCGGTGTAATAGTTTGATAGTTACGCCGGGCAAGACTCCCATAGACATCAATTTCTGGAGATGGCGCTGGTTATTCATTTTGGTATATGCAATGTCTCCGCTCTGCATTGAGTGGAGTTGGCTCAATGGAGTGATTAGCTTTCCTACAGTGGCCCGCATCTGGCGGCAGCATTCACCCGGCGGAATCGGCCTGCCGTGCGGGCAAAAACTAGGATGGCCTAACAATGTGCAAATACTTTCATCAATACCGTCAAACAGCGCGTGTTCCATATGGCAACCGTGATCATCGAGCAGGACATCTTCCTGAATAAGCACATCCGCCAGGAGTCGTTCACCTAGTCTCTGTCGGCGGATGGCTCGGGCAGCCTCAAGTTTTCCCATTGGGGTTGGACTAAGCGTATTCCCTTTCCATTCAGCCAGCCCCTGCTGAACCAGTTCGTCACCCGAATCTTCCACCACATCTTTTTTCTGCAAGCCAGTCTTGTCTTCCTCTTCTATGGTGACCCACAGTATTTCAAGCAATTTCTCAGTATTTTCACTCAGTTTCATTTCAGAATCTCCTGTACTGCTGAGAATCGTTCCTCAAGCTGTCCACGTAACTCTCGTAACCAACCCACAAGTTTCGCTTCAGGCGGCATCTCATAGCCGCATTGAGGACAGCGTACCAGAGGACAACCTTTGACCAACGGGCAACCATTGCAAGCAGTATCAGCCAGAGTTTGGTCGAATTCATATCCACAAAAACCACAATTCATAACCTTGCTCCAATCAAGACCAGGAGCCTGGACAACAGGCCCCCCACCAGGAAGGCAAAGGGGAAAATGAAGACGGAAATAGCCAGAGCTGTCTTCCAGCCCCGTTCTTTGAGGGTGACGGAGAATTGTGCGATGCAGGGCACAAACAGCGTTAGTGTCGTTGTGGCGACAAGCAGCTGCGACCCACTCATGACACCGAGCAAGTCGTATAGGCCAGCCGCGCCATAGTCGCGACGAAAGAAACCGAACAAAAAGGCAACGGCTGTTTCATCTGGCAGACCGACCCAGCGCACAATTGGTAGCAGTGTATTCACCAGCAAATCAAACAGTCCGGTCAACTGCCCGAACCAGATAAACACGGACGCCAAGATAAAAACAGGGAAAACCTCTCGGAAGTACCACTCCATGCGGGTATAGGTTTTGACCAGAACATTGGTGAAGGTGGGTATCCTTAGTGGCGGCAGTTCCATATAAAAGCTTGGCTGCTCGCCAGGCATCAGTTTGGCGGCAAGGAAACCCACCAAAAGAAACACCCCGGTTACGATAGCGATCCATAAACCCAGCAAATCCGGTCGTCCAGCCAGCAGCCCCAGCATGACTCCCAACTGGGCAGAGCAAGGAATCGCCAATGCCAAAAGGAACGTGCTGAGTAAGCGCTCCCGCCGTGTTTCCAGCGTTCGGGTGACGATCGTAGCCATAGTATCGCAGCCAAAACCCAGCACCATGGGGATGACAGCTCGCCCGTTTAACCCAATTTTCTTGAACACCCGGTCAACCAGCATCGCCAGGCGGGGCAAGTAGCCGCTGTCTTCAATAATGGAAAAAGCGATAAAAAACGTGCCCACAATTGGGAGAATGATGGCCACTGCATAACGCACCCCCAGTGTAATGATGCCATACTGGCCGCCAAACAGATCACGCACGACTAGCCATGGAATAAGTGTTGACAAAATTTGATTTACCCACGGATTGATGTACTCTCCAAAGACTGACCCTTCCAGAAAATCTACCAGTGTTTGAGCTCCCAGTACTCCAACAAACTCGTACATCAGGAACAGCGAAAGCAGCAGGATCGGTAGACCACTCCACGGTTTCATCATCGCTTCGCTCAACCATTCGGCAAAACCAGAGACGCGACGCTCCGGAAGTCTCAATGCCGGTTGGAGGATATATTGCGTCGCCTCTTGTAGTTTGCGCGCCACAATGTAAGAGATCGGCCGGCTGAACCGCGCCCGCGCGGATTCTGCGATGCAGAGGATTTCATTAGTACTTCGGCCCTCCTGTTCCCGTACGAGTGAGACAATCTCATCATCGTCTTGGAGCAGCAGCAGCGCGATCTCCCTCCGCGACATCTGGTAGCTGCCAGACATAGTATTTTCTATCTCTGCCAAAGCTTCTTCAATGACGGTGTGATAGCGATGCGTACGCAGGGAGGTATTCGACAGCTTGTCCGCTGAACGCCCGTTAGCATAAGCCGCGATATGTTCCTTGAGCTGACCAATTCCTCGGCCCAACGTCAACGCGGTCGTCACGACGGGCACTCCTAGAGCCCGCTCCAGAGCAACCGCGTCCACCTGCACACCCATCCTTTCGGCCTCGTCCATCAGATTCAAATTCAGGATGACAGATAAACCGGCCTCAATTAATTGCAGTGTCATGGGGAGCATTCGCTCCAGATTTTTGGCGTCGACCACGTGGACGACGACATCGGGCCGATCCTTCAGCAGGATGCGACGAGCAATGCGTTCCTCTTCGGTGATGAGCAACAGCCCGTACATGCCCGGTGTATCCACTACACCTACTTCATTGCTGCCCAACCGCCCTTTTCCGCGGGAAACTTCCACCGTAGTGCCGGGGTAGTTAGACACGGTGACGTAGGCGCCGGTCAGCGCGTTAAAGAGCACGCTTTTGCCCACGTTAGGGTTACCGACGATGGCGATCAGAGGCAATCCGGCGGTATCCACTTCAGGGCCGCCGTGGCAGCTGGCGGTAGGCTGGTTACTAGCGGTGTTATTTTTCAACGCTGGGATTTGCATGGTTTTCTCAATTATTTTCAAACTTTGTGGCGGCAACCGTTTCTCCGTGCTTGCGATGTATTACCAGTACATTGTCGGCTAGGCTGCCAGTGATTGTTACTTGGCGTTCACCCGCCTGGAGCAGAACGGCTCCCTGGTACGCGATTGCCAAAACGGTTATTGCGGCACCCGGACGGATGCCTTCGGCATGTAGAAAAGCGGTGCCGGCTGGATCCATTTCCAGGCGAATGATCTCAGCATGCTGGCCTATTGTTAGCAGACTGAGAGGTTGGGGCGGGTCTATCACCACATCTGCGTTTTTTGGCGGAATGGGTAATCCCAAGGGGCTGACGGAAGGTCGGTCCAGAAATTGGAACATACGTTCAGCCACATTAGACGGAGTAATATGTTCTAGACGGCACGCCAGAGCATCTGCTTCCGTGGGGGATAGTTCCAGATGCTTTACCAGGAATAACTCCCATAAGCGCCGCCGCCGCAAAACGCGATTAGCCAGGCGTCGGCCGTCTGGCAAGAGTACTATCCCTTTATATGGCAGGTAATTTACGTAGCCTGCATCGGCCAGCTTGCGCACCATTTGATTGACAGAAGCAGGCTGAATGGAAAGGGCCTGGGCGAGTTGTGAGAGCGGGATTGGCTCGGTCGATCCCGCTTCGGTCAACTGAACGGCCGTTACCAGGTACATTTCTTCACTTTCACTCAACTTTGCAGTTTTTAGGTTAGGCATAAAATTTCCAAAAGAAAAGTTATTGTCCGCCCAAAGAATATCCTGTTCATCCACAATGCGAAACGGACAAATGTCACCTCTCGCGGGTGATATTTGTCCGTTCTTTGCGCTGATTTGAGGACTATCAGAGGAATAGAACACGCTCTACAAATGGTCCGCCAATCTGACTCGGCATCAACCTAATGCCTCATTTTATTGCAATAAGTCAACAACTGCCCAGTCTGGTCAATGACTTGCTTCTGTCCATGAGCCAGATCAATTGCGAACAGCATGACATGTAACAGTTCGGCAAAGGGGTTTTGATGATTTGTCATAATTTCTGTGGTTCTTGTTCATCCAGTGCCGAACCAGAGAGCAAAAGGAACCTTTGATGACCAGAAACTAGCCTACGCCTGCCCCGAGTATGGGAGGAAAGTAGGCTGAAGTAAGTCCCAGGTCTCCTAAGCAATTTAGATCTCTATAGCATGTTCAACCTACCGTTTGTTGCTTTCTGGGCCTTGTACAAGGACAGCGTGCCGAATACAGTCGAGTAGTGAATGGTCTGCCGAACTTGGGAAAATCCACCTCCCTTAATCAAAGAGGGCAGCAAACCATTCACATTGTCAGTTGTTGTCTCGAAGCCATCAAGCAATTGCACGAGCAAGAAAGCCATGCGCATTACGCCACTATGTGCCTTGCCCCAATCAGCAATATGCAATTCCCCGCCAGGTCGCAGTACACGAAACGCTTCTGATAAGGCTCGCTCTTTATTTTCGCGCGTCAAATGATGAAAGAGCAGGCTTGAGAGAACGAGGTTGAAAGAATCGTCCGGGTACGGCAAAGCGCTGGCTAATCCTTGATCGAGGGTAATAGAAAGTTGGTGTTCAGCAGCTTTGACCCAAGCCAGGTCAAGCACATGTTGATCACCATCCAGTCCAAACACCTCCGTTTGTGGATGGCGTTGTTTGATAAGGAGTGTCAATGTGGCCGTACCACAACCCAGATCGAGAACACGATCACCCGGTTTAATCTGGGCTTGGTCAACTAGTTTGCGCTTGAATGTATCTTCCCGCATTGTCCACCTCATGACGGAATCATACAAGTTCGTCAGCCAACTGTAACGTAGTGCTGGTATATATTCGTCGCTGTTATGGTGACTCATCCTGTCACTTCCTTGCAGGTAGCACTAGCTACGCAGCATGCGCAGGCCGCTGCCAATAACCACAAACTCACTGATCTCATGTCCCAAGACAGCAAGAGGAAGGGTGAATACCCCGACCACGGCTCCGATAACCAGCGTACCAATGACGACAGCGGATAACCCCAGATTTTGGTTGACGACCGATTGGTTGCGCCGGGCCAGTTTCAGAGCATAGACTAGCTTCTCTAAGTCGTCAGCCATCAGGGCCACATCGGCCGTTTCCAAGGCGACATCTGTCCCGGCCGCACCCATAGCAATGCCTACAGTGGCTTCTGCCAACGCGGGTGCGTCATTCACGCCATCGCCGACCATGGCCACGTGACCGTAACTAGCGGCTAGCTCTCGCACTTTTATCACCTTGTCTTCCGGTTTCAAGTCAGCAAAAAATTCGTCTATACCTACTTCCCGGGCAATGGCTTGCGCTGTACGGACGTTGTCGCCGGTGAGCATTACTACTTTCTTGATACCAGCTTTGTGCAGGTTTTGGATAGCTTGTCGACTGTTTTCCCGGATGTTGTCCCGGATAGCGATGAGGCCGTAAACTGCCGTCTCATCTCCTAAGACCACTACTGTCTTACCTTCTGCCTGCAACTGTTCGATCTCCGTCGTCAACTTGTCCAGATCGATCCCTAGCTCCTCCCCAAACAATGCCGGACTGCCAATGTAGACGTTTCGATCCTGCCACGTTGCCTGTGCCCCTGCGCCGGACAAAGCACGGAAACCCTTGATCTGCGCCGGAAGGATTCCTTGTTCAGCGGCATATTGCACCACTGCCTGCGCCAGAGGATGCTCGCTGCGCCCTTCGATCCCTGCCGCCAAACTCAACATTTGTTTTTTCTTCATGTCTTCGTTGAATGGAACAAAGTCTGTTACCTGCGGCTTGCCGCGTGTAATCGTGCCCGTTTTATCCAGGGCGACAACCTCAATCTTCGCCAGCTCTTCCACGTACATACCTCCCTTAATCAGCACGCCCTGGCGCGCGCCAGTACCCAATGAGGCTACCAACGTAATAGGAATAGAGATGACTAGAGCGCAGGGAGCAGCAGCGACGATAAACACCGTTGCTCGCGTCAGCCAGGTCGTCCAATCTGCACCCAATAGTAGCGGTGGAATGGTCGCCAGCAAAATTCCGATGAGCAACACGATGGGACTGTAACGTGCCCCGAAACGCTCTATGAACCGTTGGCTCTTTCCCTTACGCTCTTGCGCTTCTTCGACCATTTGGATGATTCGCGAAATCGTATTGTCGGCGAACGCTTTGGTTGCCTTTACTTCCAGCGCTCCTTCGCCGTTGATGCTGCCCGCAAAAACCGGATCACCCGTCTGCTTTTCCACTGGTACGCTCTCGCCTGTGACGGGCGCCTGGTTGACGCTTGATTCACCAATGATGATTTCGCCATCGGTGGGGACGGATTGGCCAGGCTTAAGGATGAAAACATCACCGACTACCACATCTTCAATTGGAATTTCCTGTTCAATTTCATCGCGCCGCACCAGGGCAAACTTCGGGGCCAGGTCCATCAAGGCCCTCACAGCCGAACGGGTTTTTTCCTCAGTGTAGCCTTCGGCTGCTTCACTGATGGAGTAGAGGAAGACCAGCATGGCGCCTTCCGCGGCCTGGCCCATGACCGTGGCGGCGACAGCGGCAATTGACATCAGGAGTTCTATGCCGATCTCCCGTTCATAGATCAGTTCCTCCAGCGCTTCGCGGCCAAAGTAGTACCCGCCAGTGATCGTAGCCAAGATGTACATGACAAAAGAAACGGTTTCCGGCACTCCAGCCAGACTCAACAACCAACCAACGAGCAGCAGTATGCCTGAGGCCACTGAGGTTAGCACTACAGGGTTACGCCAGGGTTTTGGCTGCTCTGGCATGACCAACCCATCCTGTGGTGGAAAGCCTAGCGCATCTAGCTTACCCTTCAGTGCTTCCGGTTTGGTTATTGCCGGATCAAAGGTCAATTTTACTTTCGCCGACTTCGGGTAAACTTTTAATTCATTTATCCCCGCAAAATCGTTTAAACCACGCTCTATGGCGGAGGCATCGTGTTCGCAATCAAGATTGGCAACACGAAGTTCAATCTGTTTAACGTTCAAGTCATTCATTTATGCTTCTCCATTTTTGATGAAATTGATCGTGTGGAAATACCATTGACCATGGATTGTCTGCGGTCTAAAACCCACTGATTTCGCCAGCCGCTGCACAGTAGTGCGGGACTGAAAATGTGGGTCCGGAAAGATTTCGGTGATCGAAAGTCTTCCGTCATCCTTGAGTGCTTCATAGCATTGCTGCAAAGCAGCCACGCGGTCGGGGATTTCACCCAGCACCGTGCATAGGAAGATCACGTCAAAGCTTCCTGTAGGGAAATGTGGCTGAGTGGCATCACCAATAACTGTTGTCAGATTAGAAACATCGCTGCGGTCGGCACGCGCCTTCAGGCGTTCGATCATACCTGGTTGAATATCCAGCCCGCTTACTTCCCCTCCGGGCAAAACGCGCTCAGCAGCGGGGATGAGTAGACGCCCTGGTCCAACGCCAACCTCAAGCACTCGCTGGCCAGGCTCTAGCCCGATGCGATCCAATGTAACTTGGGTGCCGATAAGACGTTCCATCCAGGCACTTTCTAGGAATCCTGCAAATATGGTTGGGCAGGGTAATGAGCGACGGCGGCTTGACCCGCGCCACCAAAGGTTGGCTGCCAGTAGCAAGAGCAGTAACGTCCCCGAGATTTTCAAGAAAGTCAAGGTTTTATCTCCAATTGACGCTGTTCCTTCATGGTCATCAACATAAGCACTGTGACACCCAGGACAATGAAGCTGTCTGCCAGGTTGAAAGTTGGCCAGCGGATAGCCCCCACACTTACATCCAGGAAATCGGTGACGCGCCCGTCCGGAAGCCTGTCTACAAAATTGGCTACAGCCCCACCAACAAATAAACCAATCGGCGAGGCGGTCTGGACAGGGAATTCGCCGCGACGTAGTAATTGCAATAGCCAAATCACTAATCCCAATATGACGAAGCCAGTGAAAATGATGGGCCAAGAGCCGCGATTGGCAAACAAGCCAAAGGCGATGCCAGTGTTATAGTTGAGTGTCAGTTGAAGAAACTGGCCAATGATCGGGATGGGCTGATACAGAACTAGCGTCTGTTCCGCCCAAGCCTTGGAAATGCCATCTATGAGTAGCACTAGCAACAGCATTAGAGAGAAACACAAACGAACTCTGAATTTTTTCTTCATCTCTATCGTATCCCTGCGATTCGAAACTTTGTTTCAATCTGGTCCACCATTTCGGCAAAGAAAGCTTCCGCTTGCGGGTATGCCAGCCAAACCAGGCCGACACTAAAAAAAGAACCTGTTAGCAACCGCATCCACCAGTTAAAAGAACCAAGTAAATCGGTAGCATAAAACCAATCTGGGAAAACATTCGCCGTAAACGTTGCTAGCCAAAGATTTGTTTCACGGAACCCTACACCAAGTCCGCTGAGATCGCTGACAAAATGCGTGCCACCATCTATGGCAATTGGAAGAGCAAAGAAGGCAAAAGCCCAGAGTGACAGAGGAGACATTCGCTTGCTCACAGGTCTCCATAACAGCATCAGGAGCCATAACGCACCGTACATTGCAGTGGTCCGGTCACACCATGCCACTTTGTAGCCCATTTGTTCATTCCCAACGAATTTGCGCAGATGTAGTGGACTGTTCGTCAGCTCCCACGTTGTCTGAATTTCAGCCAGTGAATACATGGATTTCGTACCAAACAAGTAATAAGCTCGCTGGGGCAGTTGGTGACACTCGAAGGCATAAAAGATATAAATCACCCTTGCCCACCCGGTTTCACCAGCTTCCATGAGGATTGGCGCCAGCCAGGGCAGAGTAATAAACACGCCAAAAAGCACGATAAAGACCGCAACCCAATGATGACTAATCCATAGCAGCATTCGGTTGGCCGCAATCGCATTCCGACGTAAAAGTGACATCTCGCGTTTATCGTTTGTTGATTGGGATATATTTGTCTTGCCAATATCCTGTCGTGAGTTGGTCGGCATGGAATCTACTGCTCCTTTTCATTCTTAAATGTCTTTTGAGATTCATCCGGGCGGACGTTGTAACGAGTGCATTCGTAAACCCCACGCGCCACATCAGCCAGCAATGATTCGGCCAGCACCAGCAGATCGCCAACGCGGTCATCACTCAAACGATAGGTGACGTAGCGCCCCTGTTTTTCAGCAGCCACCAACCCACAGTCACGTAGGCAGCCCAAGTGGTTAGAGACATTTGATTGGGAAAGCTCAGTTGCTTCAACAATTTCTCCAACCGTTAAGGGCCCGTCTCGCAGGGTTTCAAGGATCTTCAGGCGCGATGGATCGCCAAATCCTCGAAAAAGGGTAGCTTTCACAGCCAAGCCTGTTTTATCCGCAATTAGCAACATGGAACACCTCTTTCGTTAGGATGCCTGCCAGGCAATTCGATAATGGCATCTCTCTGATAACTTTTTTCATATCAACCCGGCAATCAGCCGCCACACCTGCGCCACCAGGAAGGTCAGCGTAAACCCCAATGCCACGGGGAGCAAAGTGGCGATGGCGGTCCACTTGCGGCTGTCTGTCTCTTTGTATATCGTGTAAATCGTGGTACTACACGGGTTGTGTAACAAGCTAAAAAGCATCAGGTTGACCGCCGTCAGGAGTGTCCAACCGCCTACGCTGAATATGGACAGTAACTCGGTTTCGGTCTTAGGCTCGAATATCACGCCTGCGCCTGCACCGACGTCGCTCATGCCGGTAACCAAAACGGTCAACATCAAGATAGTAGGGATCAGAGGTTCATTGGCCGGGATGGAGGCAATAAATCCCACCAAAATAATGCCGTTCAGGCCCATCAGGATGCCAAGGGGGTTCAAGAAGTTGATCAGGTATTCGGCGATACTGACATTACCAAGGTGGATATTAGCGATAAGCCAGACGATGGCTCCGACCGGCATAGCGAAGACAATGGCCCGCCACAGCACGTGGATTGTCCGGTCAATAAGCGATGTATATAGAGTCTGCCAGATGCGCGGCGGTCGGTAGGGAGGCAGTTCCAGGCTGAAGGTGGACACTTCACCTCGCAGCACTGTTCGTGACAAAACCCACGACACCGCAAAGGTCATTAACACCCCTAACACGGCAACGCCCACCACCGCTGTCGCCGAAACCAAACCGGCTAAATAGGACGGCACCAAGGTGCCGATGAAAAGTGAAGCGATGAGAATCTGGGTCGGCCAGCGCCCATTACATATGGCAAAGTTGTTGGTGATGATGGCAATCAGCCGCTCGCGAGGACTATCAATGATGCGCGTGGCTATTACTCCGGCGGCGTTACAGCCAAAACCCATGGACATGCTTAAAGCCTGTTTGCCATGCGCACCAGCTTTTCTGAAGACGTTATCCAGGTTGAAGGCCACCCGCGGCAGGTAACCAAAATCTTCCAGCAAGGTGAAAAGAGGGAAGAAAATCGCCATCGGAGGCAGCATAACGCTGACCACCCAGGCTGTGGACAGGTACATCCCGTCGATCACGAGGCCATTCAGCCACCAGGGAATGCCGATGTTGGCCGCAACATCTTTTAGAAATTGGTGGATGGTATTCAGCAACAGCGTGGCGAGCAGATTAGAGGGTATGTTTGCCCCAGCAATCGTTACCCATAAGACCACAGACAACAATAACAGCATGATAAGGAAGCCCCAGATGCGGCTGGTTACCAGGCGGTCAAGGGCATGGTCCATGTCGAAGCGAGGCTTTTCACCGGTGCGCGTGACTGCGCGATCGGCGATACGTGCTGCGTCATCGTAGATCGCTTCCACCAACAAGTCGCGGAAGTCACCATCAATTTCTGCGCCCAATTTTTTGGCGGTGGTTAGAATGTCATTTTGGGTCATATAAATCAGGCGACGTTATCCAAGGCTCAGGAGTGTCCTGGCCACTAAGACATTTGTAATACGGTTAGTAATTAATATTATATCATTATATCATCAATTAATGATATAATATTTTGTGAGGAAGTGAAACAAACAATAGCCATACGGAGTCAATCAAGTTATAGCGATGTTGGAAGAAAGATTTTGGAAGCACTTCATGTGTATCGCTTGCTAAAAGCCTCTTCTTTCATATTGGATTGCGACAAAGCAGGTTATGAGGACCAGATCTAGGGTTGCATTTTTTCCGACTCTGTGCTAAAAATAGCGTATATATGAGCATGTGTTCATACATATGATGAAAATAAACGCAAAGCAACTTACAAGCCTTGATGAGCAAACAGCAGCAGATGTTGCGGAGCTATTTCGCGCGCTGGGAGATACCAGCAGGGTGCGTATCCTAACTGCGCTTATCGATTGCGAGATCAATGTACGTGGATTAGCTGAAATCGTGGGCATAAGCGAGTCGGCAGTATCGCACCAACTGCGCACGTTGCGATTGATGCGGCTTGTGCGCTCTCGTAAGCAAGGGCGTGAAGTTTTTTATTGCCTGGATGATGATCACGTCACTTCATTGGTCCTTCAGGGATTGGATCACGTAGTGCATGGCTGACCAAAAGAAAAGACTCAATAACACTTTTCTGATACTGACATGCTTGTTAGTCATCGCAAGTGTGGCAGGTCATTTTGTTGCGGACTTGACCGGCCTTGCCTGGGACTCTAGACAATCAGAAAATGCCCCTACGCTAAGCATATATACCGCTGATACCTCTTTACTGCATTCAGGTTTAGCATTAACAAGTGCAATGATGGTGGTCATTTCCAACTTAGTGCTTGCAAGAGAACCCCGCATAGACATCAATTTCAAGGGATGGAAGCCTCCTTCCCTTTTACGTCCCCCCATTATTTACTAAATCCTAATAAGCATATCTATACGGTATGCAGACGATGAAGATCGAATAGATTGATTCCAAACACAGGAATTACTCTGTTGCATTATCAACTTCTCATGTGAAAAACCGTACTATCGAAAGGCATTTTTTCATGCCCGAAAAAACAATTGAATTAGAGATTTCCGTACTGGTGCAAGGGCTTCAAGATGATCGGGATGCCTGCCTTGCACATCTTGAGAAAATGCTTGCACAGCGCAAAGGCATTCTGCGTGCTCACATCAAACGCGATCAGGAGCCTGCCCGTCTTTGTCTTCACTACGATCCCAACTTGATCTCATTAGCCGCAGTTGAGGAAACAGCGGCCCAGGTTGGTGCAGAATTTGCCCAACGCTTTTATCACGAACGCATTGCCTTTGCGGGCATGGATGCGGCAGATGCGGCTGATACCCTAAATCGAATTCTTAAAAAACTACCCGGCATGCTTCACAGCCAGGTCAATTATGCTGCCGGACTTGCCTTTGTAGCATATGACAGCACGATCCTTGATCGCGCTTCTATCGAGCAGACCATCCGAAGACAAGGCGCAAGGATCGTACCACCGCTTTCCAGGGAAGTTGTCCTGGAAGATCACTCTGAAGAGGAAGACCACGATCATGGGAGTGCTCCCGCCTTTTTGCCCCATTGGATGCAAGAGCGGTGGACATTACTGCTTGTATCCCTGGCAGGTGTATTTTTCCTAACAGGATGGGTGGGTGAGTCTTTTTTGGGCTTTCCAGAGAACATTGCCCTCATCTTCTTTTTATTATCCTATCTTGCCGGAGGTTATGACATAGCCACCCACGCTCTCCCTGGGCTTTTCAAAGGCTATTTCGATACGGATGTTTTGATGCTCGCGGCCGCCGCGGGAGCTGCGTTGCTGGGCGAGTGGGCTGAAGGCGCCTTTCTGTTATTCCTATTTAGCCTGGGACATGCTGGGGAACATTATGCACTGGACCGTGCGCGCAATGCCGTGAATGCTTTAGGAGCGCTGATGCCAAAGGTGGCACAGGTAAAACGAGGCGAACAGATCGTTGAAGAAAGAGTAGACCAGTTAGAGATTGGCGAAGTCGTCGTGGTGCGCCCTGGGGATCGTATTCCAGTGGATGGCGAGATTTTGCATGGGGCCAGTGCCATTGATCAAAGTGCGATCACTGGTGAAAGTGTTCCCGTTGAAAAAGGAGAAGGTGAAGAAGTCTTTGCGGGCACGATCAATCATGAGGCATCTCTGGATATTCGTGTTACCAAACTATCTAAAGACAACACGCTGAGCCGTGTGCTGCAAATGGTCACCGAAGCTCAGAGTCAGCAAAGCCCCACGCAACAGTTCACGCAACGTTTTACCGCGCGCTTTGTTCCTGCTGTACTGATTCTGGTTGCACTTGTGGTCCTTGTCCCACCGGTATTTGGTTGGATGGCACTCCAGGATAGCTTCTATCGAGGGATGTTGCTATTAGTTGCGGCCTCTCCTTGTGCACTGGCCATCGGTACACCTGCATCCGTGCTGGCCGGCATTGCTCAGGCGGCGCGCAATGGTGTCCTGATAAAGGGCGGCATGCATCTAGAGAATCTCGGTGGAGTTTCCGTCATGGCCTTTGACAAGACTGGCACGTTGACCGAAGGCACATTCCGCGTGACTGATATTGTGACCCTGAATGGATATAGTGAAGAGGAAATCTTGCAAACAGCAGCAGCTGTTGAACAGCACTCCAACCACCCCCTGGCTCTTGCGCTAGTTAATACTGCATACAGGCGCGGCCTACCTCTGCCAAAGGCCAATGGTCTGGAGAACCTCACCGGACGAGGTGTTCGCAGCGAGATTGATGGAAAAGAAATACTGATCGGGTCACTCAAGCTATTTGAAACCGTGCAGGGGCATTTCATACAACCAGAGGTTGTGGAAACCATTGAAAAACTGGAAAACACTGGTCGCACCACGATGGCAATAAGTCAGAGCGGTGAGTTTTTGGGTGTCATTGCGTTGGCAGATACACCCCGCAAGAACGTAAAAGATGCCCTGAAGCGCTTGCTTGAGCTTGGTGTACAAAAACTGGTTATGTTGACCGGAGATAATGAAGATGTTGCCCAGCAGATCGCCAGCGAAGTAGGAGTCACAGACGTACGTGCGGATTTGTTACCGGAAGAAAAATTAGCAGCTATCCAACAGATGCAAGAGGAATTTGGTGGCGTGGCCATGATCGGCGACGGCGTGAATGATGCCCCAGCCTTAGCAACGGCCACTGTAGGGATCGCCATGGGCGGTGCCGGTACAGCCGTCGCGCTGGAGACTGCAGATGTAGCCTTGATGGCTGACGATATTGGCAAGTTGCCTTACGCCGTAGGGCTTAGTCGCGCCAGCAGGAAGAACATCCGTCAGAATTTGATGGTTTCTCTCGGCGTCATCGGCCTTTTGCTGATCACGTCTGTTTTTGGTCTGGTGCAGTTAAGCTGGGCTGTCGTCTTACACGAAGGGAGCACGATCATCGTTGTACTCAATGCTCTACGGCTTTTGCGCTATCAGCAAGTCTGATAAGTCCGGGAGAAATTGACTTGAATACAAATATGACACTTATCCAATCGCCCAACGTTCTTTTTTTTATACTGGGCATCGGCCAACACAAGATCGTGACCTAGGAAAGGGAAATGAGACGATCAATCTACCCCTTCACCGCTTCATTCGTCCTAACTATCATCCTTGTCGGCTGCAGCAGCCCCGGCGAGTTGTCGATCTCCCAGGCTTGGGCAAGACCCGCCACAGCTGGTAACAATGGCGCAGTCTATTTTATGGTCGAAAACCCAACGAGCCAAGAGGATGCCCTGATAAATGTTCGCAGCCGAGTTGCAGATGCAGCAGAAGTACATTTGAGTATCGTTTCAGAGAGCGGGGTTGTCAGCATGGAGCCTCAGGAAACTGTGCACTTTGCTCCAGATAGCCAGGTTGAGTTCGCTCCCGGTGGCTTGCACGTCATGCTGATTCGCTTGAACCAGGACCTCTTTGAAGGAGATGTTGTTGAGCTCATCCTGGAGTTTGAACGAGCAGGAGAGATAGAAATCATGGCTCCCATTGGGGAACCGTAAGTAGCGACAATCCCGTTTGCGATTACTAATAGACTTATGCAATTTCAAGAACTAACTTATAGAAAAAGGACAAATAAATGAGTAATTCCCAACAAACCGAGAGTAACGCTGCGCAGCGTATTGGCTTGCTAGTCTTTATCACCCTGATTGTGTTATTGACCCTTGAATTCATCGTTGCACAGATCACGGTTCCACGGTGGTTGATCTTTGTCTTTGCTGCAATTCAAGCTGGCATCGTGGTGTGGGAGTACATGCATCTTTCACGCTTATTTCAACGCGATAAGCAACTACCTCCAATTGAAGGTTCAGATAGTGAACCTGGTTCTTCATGATCAAGGCAGATAGCTGATGAAACAAAGAACAATCTACCTTATCAATATTGCCGCAATGCTTGGCTTGTTGATCGTTGTTGCAGTGACGGTCTTTTTCCCGCAACCTTACGAATACCAGGGTTCGCTGATCGAGCCGCCGGCCGACTCCTATGCCTTTGCACTCACGAAAGAGGATGGCACCACCTATCGCCTTCAAGACCAGCAGGGCAAAGTCGTCTTGATCTTCTTTGGGTATGCTAATTGTCCCGACGTTTGCCCAACAACCTTATCGGATTTCAAGAAGATCCAAGGACAGTTAGCCGACCAGGCTGATCAGGTTGAGTTCGTGTTCATCACTATCGACCCTGAGCGCGATACCCCTCAAGATATCGAAAACTACGTATCGGCATTTGATCCCTCATTTGTTGGTCTATCTGGCTCCGTCGAAGAATTACAAAGTGTGTGGGATGGATACTTCGTGTACCGAGCCAAGGTGGAAAGCGGAAGTGAAGCAGGTTATCTGATGGATCACACAGCCCGCGTCTACGTCATAGATCAACAAGGCAACTTGCGGTTGACCTTTCCTTTTGGCATGGAAGCAGATGCGATGGCCGCTGATATCGCTCAACTGGTTGATCAGAACTAAGGAGCCGCCAACATGGACCGTGAAGTTCTGCGCCCCTATGTACGCCGCCTGATTATCCTCAGTGTTGGCACGTTCGTGGTGGTTTTTGTGATGCTGGAGATCTTCTTCCTATTCCAGAAGGAAACCAGCGATCGCCCTCCTCAAGTTGTTGAGTTGACAATCCCAGCTGGTACCGCCGCACGCATCGATGCGGGGGAACCAGTCCCTTCAATCCCTGAAGAGTTGGTTTTCGTACTAGGTGATGAATTGCTCGTGAATAACGAAGATGTAGCAGGACACGAATTAGGGCCGCTCTTGATCCCGCCAGGATCCAGCGCAAGTTTACTAATGGACTCGGCGGAAAACTACTCCGTCACTTGTTCATTTTTGCCCTCTCGCTATCTGGGTCTGGATGTAAGAGAACCATTCACCTGGGAAATCCGGCTGATTGGCCTGGGTGCAGCAACACCCGTTACCATCGTACTCTTATTCCTCTATAGCCTGATCGTTTTTCCAATGAACACCCCAAAGGATAAAAGCTTGTCAGTCTGATGCTTAGGAATATTATGGACCTCAAAGAAAGACTAACTATTGTGTCAAATCGAAAAGCTTTCAAGGTGTGCGCATGCTGAGTCGTCGCGAATTTCTAAAACTATCTGCACTTAGTTTTGGGGGCGCTTTTATTCCGCCCTGGTTGCGAATGCCCTCTCAGGATTTTCCTCAGAGCGAACATCTAGGACGAATAGTCGCTGGCGGATTAAAGTTGCATAGCCAGCCAAGGCCAGATAGCCAGGTCGAGCGAACATTGTTCGAAGACGAAATCATTGCCACTTTACGCACAGTCGTAGGCAGCCAGCCTTTTCGTCAGAACCAGACCTGGGTTGAATCACCTGAGGGCTACGCCTGGTCACCAGAGATTCAGCCAGTGCTTAATCAACCGAATCCGCCTCTGTCCATTTTGCCTGAAACCAGTTTGGGGGCTGGCATGTGGGCTGAAGTTACAGTTCCCTACGTTAATCTGGCGCTGATCAACCCGCCGGCACGCGCTCCCTGGCTCAAGAACCGTTTGGAAGCAGGCGTACCAGCACGATTCTTTTATAGTCAGGTCGTTTGGATCGATCAGATCGAAATAGACGACAACGATCAGGCCTGGTATCGCTTGAATGAGCGCTTTGGCTATGGTGATCTTTTTTGGGCTCCCTCGGAGGCATTCCGGCCTATTGCCCCCGAGGAGATTGCGCCCATCAGCCCAGAAGTTGAAGATAAGCATATTCGCGTAGATATTGATCGCCAGACCATGTCTTGCTATGAGGGTAATACCGAAGTTTATTTTGCACGCGCCTCTACAGGAGCGCTGTTCAATTCAGCGGGGCAGCGGGTGGATGAGTGGGGCACTCCTCCCGGCCAACATCGTATCTGGCGTAAGGCGGTTTCACTGCCGCTAGCAGGTGGCTCGGCTGCTGCAGGTTGGGATCTGCCCGCCGTTGGTTGGATCTCGCTTTTTGTGGGCTCAGGTGTGGCTTTTCATTCAACATATTGGCACAATAACTATGGTGTTCCGACATCGCGGGGCTGCGTAAACCTGCGTCCAGATGATGCCAAATGGGTCTTCCGCTGGACACAGCCACAAGTGGCAATTGACCCTGGTGACGTGACGGTGGGCATGCCGGGTGGAACAATGGTCAGCGTGGTGGAGTTGTAGTGTGAACAACGCACGCAACCGAGGCATTTATCGTCTCTGGGCTCCTGTCTACGATCCAATCTTCAGGCGTCTCTTTGGACGCCAACGTCACCGAGCTATTGAGTTGCTGGCATTGCAGCCCGAAGAACGATTGCTAATCCCCGGGATCGGGACGGGGCTCGACCTTCCTTACATCCCAGTCGGCGTGTCTGTGACAGGCACAGATATCAGCCCACAAATGTTAGCAAAAGCCGCATCGAGTGATCAGCGCAAAGATATAGAACTGCTGGAGATGGACGCTCAGGCCTTGGATTTTCCGGATGCTTACTTTGATGCCGTACTGCTAAATCTCATCCTCAGCGTGGTACCTGATGCAGCTGTGGCCTTTCGAGAAGCATGGCGTGTTCTTAAACCAAACGGGCGGCTGGTCATATTTGATAAATTTCTTCATGAAGCCGCCCACCTTAGCATCGGACGCCGACTAATCGGGCAAGCAATTCGCTATCTAGGGACCGACCCCAACCGCCGTCTGAGTGAGATCGTCCAAGGACTGAGCGATTTGAGGATTGAACTCGATGAGCCCGGCCTGCTCAATGGCCAATACCGCACGCTATTGCTATGCAAGAGGGTGCTGGCATGAGTAGAAATTCGCAAAAACTCTTATCTGCCCATCCTTTTTATTGGGTTATGGATTTTAGGAGATCAAATGACAAATTAATATAAATCTCAATACCATGAGGAGACCTACATCTCCTATTGAAAACACCCAGTTATCTAGTTGATTAAAACAGTACTCGCACTGGAGTGAACAATAAACTACAAGGAAAACGATATGAAAAAACAACAAAGAGGAACATTCAAACTATTAACCATTGGTGGGACCCTCTTAGTTATCGCCGCAGCCGTGTTACTTATGCCCAAACAAAGTGTTGAGGCCCCCAGCTCTGTAAATGTCCCAGACTCCCATGATAATGATGGGGTCCCTTACCCGGAAGTGCCTCGTATCTCCCTGGAAGATGCCAAAGCTCGTTACGATGAACAAAGTGCCATCATTGTGGATGTGCGCAGCGAGGAAGAATATGAAACATCCCATATTCCTGGCGCGTATTCACTGCCCGTAAGCGAATTGGAAGCGCGCTACCAGGAATTACCCCAGAATGTCGAAGTCCTGACATACTGCACCTGACCGAGCGAGGAATCGAGTGCCCGTGCGGCGCTCATACTGGTGGAATTGGGTTTCAGTGATGTTAAGGCCATTCTAGGTGGATTTCGCGCCTGGATCGACGCAGGTTATCCAACGCTGGAGGGAATAGAGGCAAATGGTATAGAACACATAACTTTGCTACAAGGAGATAATTCGAATGAGTAATGCTAAACCAAGCGCACGTGCTAAACGCGCCCAGCGACTTGCACAACAAAGACGCCGTCGTCAAATCAACATGGTATTGATTGCTATTGGAGCAATCGCGATTGTGGGGGCATTAGTGTGGATCAATCGCCCGCAACCTCTAGGGGAAGTAGTGCTACCACAGTCTATAGCCCTGCCACCCGACGCGGATGGGCTGGCGTGGGGGCCACAGGATGCGCCAGTCTTAATCGAAGAGTATTCGGACTTCCAGTGACCATTCTGCGGGCGTTTTGCCGCTGACGCGGGTCGTCAGATCAAAGAAGTCTATGCCGGTACTGGTTTAGTACGATTTGAATACAAACATTTGGCTTTTCTCGGCGAGGAATCCATCCGCGCCGCTGAGGCTTCCGAGTGCGCCAACGAGCAAGGTATGTTTTGGCCGTACCATGACACAATATTTTTGAATCAGAATGGAGAAAATCTAGGCACTTTCAACGAACCGACATTAATCGATTTTGCAGCCAGGTTGGGCATGGATGAGACTGCTTTCTCTGCTTGCTTAGATGTAGGCCAATATCGCGGAGCGATACTGGATGCCCGCAGCGAGGCGAATCAACAGGATATAACCACAGCTCCAACGGTTGTCATCAACGGGCAAGTCATTACAGGAGCATTACCCTTTGAGGAATTCCAAGCTGTCATCGAGGAAGAACTTGCAAACTTGCCCGATGTGAATGAGTAACCTGCTCTTACATCGCATCGGAGTGGCGGTTCTTAAACCGCCACTCCGATGCCCACTTATGGAGAATGCATAATGTATCCCATACCACGTTCATTGATCATAATAACGGTTTTCATTCTTGCCGCCTGTAGCGGCACCCTATCCGAAAGCCCTGAGGCTATTTCGAATAGCAAATCCGTTATTACAGAAAATGCCTACACCAATATTTCGGTGTCTGAGCTCCAGAACATGCTGGAGAACAAGGATTTTCTCTTTGTCAATGTCCACATCCCAGTTGAGGGCGTGATTCCAGGGACAGACCTCTCAATACCCTTTGATGAGATCGAAGCCAACTTGGACAAATTGCCGGAAGACAAGGACACAAATATTGTGTTGTATTGTCTCAGTAATGGCATGAGCCGTGTTGCCGCCGAGGAATTGGCTGGCTTAAGCTATGAGAATCTTTACAATCTTGACGGTGGTTACACGGCGTGGCAAGCCGCAGGGCTACCGTTTGAAGATCAATAATAGAATGAATGACACTTCACGCGTAAACAACGATTTAGCATTTGATCTCTTGGTGATGTGGTATGCATTTTTTCAAGGGCTGCACATCCCGGTGGATATAAAAAGCTTTGTATCCTTGAAGAGGGCGAATTCCGTATTCCACTACCCGCCGCCTATCGATGGCTGGTCAGATCAGGCACTTAATTTCTTCGAGATACTTTTTGTTCTCGATTTGATCAATGCCATTTTGTCGTTGGTATTTGTCTATGGGTTCTTTAAGCACGCACGCTGGCGCTGGTGGCTTGGAGCAATAGCCCTTACTGCATCGATCTGTATGATCATTGTATTCGATTACGCAACGATAGCGAGTGGGGCCTGGGATAACAATTTGGCCCCATATCTGAGCACAAACATCTTACTGCTTCCCACATGGGTATTGTTTTTTCTCTTTCTTAGACGGAGTTATAGTCAGCCCATATTTCCACCCACACTTACCGGTGATGAGAATTGGAAGCCTGAAGAAGAATGAATGATCAGATTCTTCTGATCGAAGGCTTTCAGGATTACGCAAGGTTTCTGGGACAGGACTTGGTTATGAGGGTTACGATGTTTGCCAATGCAATTCAGCAGAGGCAGGCAAAAGAATAGAACCTCAATGATCCAGATGCTGTTCTCCTTGAGGTAAGGCCTCCTGGAATGGAGAGTTTGATGACCGGTGCGAAAGCTCGGGAGGAGAGATTGCTAGGACCGATTCATAAGTCAGAGCAAGAATTTCCGCCGTGCCATTTAGATTTCGCAGTTAGCCCATAATGAAAACCTTTTATACACTAATTAACACAAAGTACAGAAACAATGCAGGAGCATGATATGAACCAACTCTTCAAACGATTTTTTGCATATGCCCAGGCTACCGAACGTACTCGCTTGTACCTGATAGCGGTTGGCTCCTTGAGTTTGATCCTATTGTCCATGAACGTTTATTCAAGATCAGTTGCCCAATACAATGAATTAGATCTTCAAGCCACCGCACAAGCGATTGCAGGAGAAGAGATCGGAGGAGAGACAACTAACGGTAGTTTGCCGGCAGGACTAGCAGAAATGCCAAGTTTTCAGGCACCCGTTAGTATTATTAGTAGCGGGATCCCTCGTCTGGTCAACATGGAAACAATCATCCCCGATCGCCCCCGTGTCGTTGTCACCACCTATTCGGTAGAACAAGGTGATAATCTCTTTGACATCGCCTCCCGATTTGCTCTACAACCGGAAACTGTTTTGTGGGGGAATTATGAAGTATTGCAAGACAATCCGCAATTCCTATCCCCGGGACAGGAATTGAATATCCTGCCAACCGATGGCGTCTATTATAGATGGAACCAGGGCGATGCCCTGCCCAGTGTTGCAGAGTTCTTCGGTGTTTCTGTGGACGATGTGCTAGCCTGGCCTGGGAATGGACTAGATCCCTACCAAACCGAAATTGAAAGCCCGGGGATTGCTGATGGGAGCTGGTTGATCATTCCTGGAGGAAAACGTGAACTGCGGGATTGGGGACCCCCTGCTATCACTCGAAGCGATCCGGCGAGTGCAGCCTATTATGGCGCCGGGTCATGTGGGCAAATATACGAAGGTGCAGTAGGAACAAATACCTTTGTCTGGCCCACTACCCAGACCTCTATATCAGGCTATGATTTCAACCCAAGCATCCATCCCGGTTTAGACATTGCCGGAGCAGAAGGCAATGCAGTATATTCTGTGGACAGCGGGGTGGTGGTATTCGCTGGCTGGAGTGAATATGGCTACGGATTCTTGATCGTTGTTGATCATGGTACCGGATGGCAATCTGCATATGCTCATCTAAGTGGCGTAAGCGTGACCTGCGGGCAGAGCGTTGCGCAAGGAACCGTAATCGGTGCAGTTGGTAATACGGGTAATTCATCCGGGGCACATCTTCATTTCGAATTGCAGAGTGAATTGTATGGCAAAGTCAGTCCCTGGAACTACTTATCTCCTTAGAGGCATCAATTATTCACAGATACGACGCAAGATACCAAGCCATGCGGCACCATAGAAGACGTTTATCCAATAACCAAGCAACAGCCTTTGCTCTCTGCTCAATGAAGGAGAGGTACGAAAAGAATGGTATATCTTAGGCAACTCAAGAGCGCGTCCTGTTAATAAACTGTTTCAAACATGAGTAAATCACTATCACGTAGAGAGTTTCTAAACCTCGGGGGGCGTAACGCTTGGTGGGTTATTCCTCCCCACCTTCTTACCGCTAGAATCAGACTGCCCGGGAATCGAGCTGCTCTTAAGGATTGCCACAGAATCAATCAGTGTATTCGACAAACCTGATATTGAGGCAGAGACTGTCGGCTATCGCTTTAAAGATGAATTACTCAACGTGTACTATGAAGTT
>JABFGG010000032.1 GCA_013112575.1 Chloroflexota bacterium
AGATACTGGTGCACGAGGCTGACGGCAATGGCGCCTTCACCCACAGCGGAGGCCACGCGACGCACGGCTCCCTGCCGCACGTCACCGGCCGCAAAGATGCCCGGTACGCTGGTTTCCAGGAAGAAGGGATCGCGCTTGAGCGTCCACCCAGCAGGCCGCTTGCCATCTTTAACAAGCTCCTGCCCGGTCGGGATGAAACCGGCGCGGTTGCGCTGCACAACCCCTTCCAGCATCTCGGTGTGGGGCACGGCCCCTATGAAGATGAATAGTGCTGCGGCTTCTAGCTTTTCGCTGTCAGGCTGGTTCTTCTTTTGGATGGTGATGGCTTCCAAGCCCTCGTCACCATGCACCTCAATGCAACTGGTTTCAGTCAGTACCTCGATTTTTTCATTGCCCTCGATCTGTTCGATGAGATAGTGGGACATGCTCTTGCTCAGCGAGGTGCCGCGCACCAGCATCGTAACTTTGCTGGCGTAGCGCGCGAAATGCATGGCGCCCTGCCCGGCCGAATTTGCGCCGCCGATCACGACCACGGGCTGGTCCTTGAAGTTGGCCGCTTCGGTGAGGGTGGCACCATAATAAATGCCTGCGCCAGTGAATTTTTTTACCTCGGGGACGTCCAATTCCTTTACAGTGACGCCTGTAGCGATGACCAAAGCGCGGGCGCTGAGTTCACTGCCATCTTTCAAGGAAACGATCTTATAGTTATCCTCGACGCGTACATTGGCGACTTCGCGGGCGGTGAGGATCTCGGCCCCCAGACGTTCGGCCTGGGCCGTGGCGCGCCGTGCCAAATCTGAGCCGCTCAGCCCTTTAGGGAAACCGAGGTAATTCTCGATGCGCGAGCTGGTGCCTGCCTGCCCACCGGTGGCATGGCGCTCGATCATGATAGTGCGAAAGCCTTCGGATGCGCCGTAAACTGCTGCACCCAGTCCGGCCGGGCCTGCGCCAATGATCAGTAGGTCATAAAAGGGTTCGCTGGCTTCGGTCTTCAGGCCGATCTTCTCTGCTAGCGTGCGGTCATCGGGTTCGATCAAGGCTTCGCCATCAGGGAAGAAAACCACGGGCAGTTTTGCAAGAGATGGTGCAACACCTTCAACCAGAGCTAACGCCTCAGCGTCTTTTTCAATGTCGAGCCATTGATAGGGTTTGCGGTTGCGCGCCAGGAAATCCTTGACGTGATGCGAATTGGCCGACCATAACGTGCCTGCCACGCGGATGCCATCATATGGCACAGGCACGGTAGCCTGCCAGTCGCTTAGGAGATCGTCCAGCACCGGGTAGAGGTTGGTATCAGGCGGGTCCCAGGGCTTCATTAAGTAATAATCCAGCCCCACGGCGTTGATGCTGGCGATGGCCGCTTCTGTGTCGGCGTAGGCTGTTAGCAGTACCTTGCGCGCTTCAGGGTAGGTCTTGAGAGCTTCTTCGAGAAATTCTGTGCCGCTCATCTCCGGCATGCGCTGGTCGGCGACAAATAAGGCCAGGGCGGCATTACGCTGTTTGAGTTGCTGTACGACTTCCAGGGCTTCCTGCCCCGACCCCGCTTTCATTACGCGGTAATCTTTGCCATAGTGCTGGCGCAGGTCGCGCTCAATGGCGTTGAGTACCTGGGGTTCGTCGTCGATGCTGAGGATCACGGGTCTGGCCATGCTCGGTTCCTCTTCTGGTGGGATGCTTAGATTATAGCGGTGTGAGGCTTATTCAGGTGATAAAAAAGCTTCATCCGCGTAACACCACATCCAATCTTCGTCCGGTTCTATGGAGCGCACGATGGGGTGGGTGCTGTGTTCAAAATGGGTCAGGGCATGTTTGTTTTTGGAGTTCTCACAGCAGCCCACGTAACCGCAGGCCATACACAGGCGTAGGTGGAACCATGCGTCGCCGGATGCCAGACAATCCCGACATTCGTAAAGGTCCGTCTCTTGGATGAGGACCTGGGCGCGGTGAGTGCAATCCTTTTGGCGAAGTTGCCCGGTCCACAGCCAACGGCGTAGCAAATCTTTGAGGCTGAAACGCGATTTTGAATTTATTTTCATGCTAAAATTAGACGCTGCTATTGCCTGATTCTTTTCCTAGATAGGTTTTGGGTAAGATGGTTTCCTGTACTTCACCATCCACGAGGCTCACACTATAGCCATTGACTTCAGGCCGGGAGGTAACCACTACCTCCAGTTTGCCATCCACAAAGTGGCCCGCGGCGCCGTCATCGAATGCGTGCCCCGGTTTTATACTGCCAGCCTTGATCAGGTCGTGGTAAATTGGACGTCGCTCCGCTTCACCATCGTAATGTGGGCAGCAACTGTCTTCCAGGAATCCCAGAAAGGGCCAAGGGTTCAGCTCTCCTGGAATTGAATCGGTCAGGCCTTGCTCGAACCAGCAGATGGCCCCCGCACTCAGACCTGTCAGGATGGTGCCTTTTTCATAAGCCTGGTGCAGAATGACGTCAAGTCCCCATTCTTTCCAGAGGACCATCATATTGCGCGTGTTGCCACCCCCTACGTAAATGATGTCCTGTGACACGAGAAAGTCTTCGATGTCCTTGGTGTGTGGCGAAAACAAGGAAAGGTGTGCAGGCTTGACCTCAAACTCGCGCATGGCAACGTAAAAGCGCAAGATGTAGTTCTCGGCTTCACCGCTGGCCTGGGGGAGAAAACAGATCCTCGGACGTTCAGTGTTAGCTTGGTCAATGACGTATTGGTCAAGAAGGGGGTTTTCCGGTTCCATGGAAAAACCGCCACCACCCATTGCAATGATCTGTTGCATACTTCCGCCTTTAGAAAAGATGTGGCTATTCTACCGGACAAAATAAAAGCCCTCTCGCGAGAGGGCTTACTCTTTGGGGATCTGATTAGGAATGGCAATATTTATTGCATAATTTTACTGCATATGCATTGATTATTGCTTTTCGATTTGAGCTTCCAGGCTATTGGCGCATGGCCACAGCCTGGCGCACCAGGTCCACGAAGGCATCCTGCTCAAAATCCATGGACGAGACGCGCACACTGCGGTTTTTTTTGCCATCACCTTCCAGCAAACCTTTGGGATCATTGAGTTCCACGCCATCAAAGAAGATGAAGGTGACGTGCTCTTTGCCCATAACAGTCTGAATCATATTCTTATTGAACATGAACACCAGGCTGTCGCGCCATTTGATGTCTTCGGTGATGCTATCTTCGGCGTCCAGCACCAGTTGGCGCACCTGCATGAGGGTGTCTTTGAGGGGTGAATCCAGATTGTCCAGATATTCCGTGACGGTAGGATTGGCTGATTTTGTATAGGTCATGTATATGCTCCTCAGGCGCTTGCAGCCGCGCGGTTGTCCGGCAGTAAAGGTAAGGCTGCCAGCACGATGAACAGGATGGATACCACGCCAAAGGCCGTGATGCCGCTGATGAACAGGCCTGCCGTGGCGATGATGAAGGTGACGATCATGACCCAGGCGCCGTACTTGCGCGTCTGGGGGAAGATCAACAAGATGCCGCCAATGACCTGGATGATGCCGAAGATGACCGTGGCCGTGAATGAAAAGCCCATGTTGGCGAAGATCTCGACATCCTCTTCAAAGCCGAAGACTTTGACCATGCCGGTGGCGATGCTCAACAGGATGAGCAAAACAAGTAAAACGGTGCGAACGATTTTCATACTTCCTTTCCTCTTTGGATGGTGAATTCCCCCAGAGGATACGGGAAGCAGGTGCTTATTTGACCACCCGAAAGGGTGGTTTGCAGGGTGGTTCTAGGAGATGAGGCCGAGCTGACGGGCTTCGGCCACGGCGGTTGTGCGATTCTTGACGCCTAACTTGCCGTAGATATTCTTCAGGTGCCATTTGACGGTGTTGATAGAGATGAAGCGCGCCGCGGCGATCCCTTCATTGCTTTGTCCCTGGGACAATAGCTCCAGCAGGGCGACCTCAGTTTCGCTCAAAGGTTCGATCAAGGCCTGGCCTGAATTGCTATCTGCTTGTTGCTCGTTGGCGTTGATCTGGCTGATGATCTCAGCTTTCTTGTGTTGCACCAAAGGCCGCATGTCGGGGATGCCGGGCCGTTGGGCATATTCTTCTGCCTGCTCCATGAGTTCCTCAACTGCTTCTCGCCGTCCGTTAGCAGCCTCGACTTGAGCCAGGAGCAAACTGCCGCGCACTACATTTTCGTGACTGTCGCGTTGCTTGCCGAGGCGAATGGCGGTGATGGCATGTTCGGACGCCTGTTCAAAATCCTGGCGAAGGGTAGCGACCTCGGCCAACCCGAGATGGGCCCACACGCTGAGCAGGGAGGGTTGGGCGCGTCCCTGGCTGGTGAGTTGCAAGCCGCGCCGGTAAATGGCTTCGGCAGCTTGCAGGTCACCTTGGGCAAGGTGCGCCTGACCCAGGAAAAACAAGGCGTACATGGCAGCCCACATATTGCCGATCTGGAGGTTAAGCTCCACCCCTGAAGCCAGCCATTGGATTGCACCGGCAGTTTGCTTGCCAAAGGATAAGGCCATGCCCAGGCCCAAATGGACGGCCCCCAGCCAGTTTTCCGCTTCATTTGGCAGGGTGTCGTAAGCGTGCTGATAGAGTTTCAGGGCCTGCGGGTCGCTTTGCTGTATCAACAAGGTGGCGCGCACGGTGGAAAGTACGCCGATTAAATCCCCCCAGCGTTTGGGGTCAACCTGAATAGTAGCCTCAGCTTTTGTCAGGGCCTGCACAGCTTCAGGTAATTTGCCGGTCATGATACTGGTCCAGGCGTCGAAGAGTTGCAGGTGGGGGTAATCCCCCAGCGTTTCTTCGGGTAATTGATCCAGCCAGTGCCGCAAGGTCACTGTCTCTTGAAAAGTCCACATAGTATCTGCGTGCTTCTGGATCTCTGTTGCTACACCGTCGAAATTGCCAGCCGCTAAACCGTGTTCAATGCCTTGTTCTAGGGAACCGTTTTCGAAATACCAACGCGAAGCCCTGGCATGTAAAGTTGCATTTTGTTCAGGAGGGTGAGCCTCAAGTTGCTCCAGTAGAAAGTCGCGGAAGAGGTGATGGTAACGGAACCAGTGACCCTCCTGATCCAGAGCTACCAGGAAGAGGTTTCTCTGGCTTAGCTCGCTGATGATCTCACCGGCTCGTTGGTTCTCCGTAACAGCTTCGCACAGCGCGACGTTGAATTGATCGAGAATGGAGCTTGCCAGCAGGAAGTCCTGGATCTCGACTGGTTCCTGTTCAAGCACTTCAGCAGCCAGGTACTCGAAGATGTGGCTTTGCTCTCCGCTGTAAGCTTCCAGGTATTCGTCCTGTTCGGAGAGATTGGAGGGAACCGTTTCGGTCTGTCTGGCAAGGGCGGCTAATTGCAAACCGGCGGGCCAACCCTCAGTTTGCTCGTACAGGCGTTGGACTTCAGCCTGCCCCAGATCCAACCGCATCGTATCACGCAGGAAGTGTTCACATTCCTGCTCGGAAAAGCGTAGGTGTTGCACGCCAAATTCGGCTAGCTGGTTGTTCGCACGCCGTTTGGCTGACTCGAAAGGTAACTGGGCGCGGCTGCTGATACAGAAATGCGCCTGGGGTGGGGCATGTTCGATCAGGAAATCAATGGCATCCAAGAGGACAGGATTATCTATCAAATGGAAATCATCCAGGACCACTACGATGTCTTCCTGCAACTCGGCGAGGTCATTGACCAGCAGCCGCACGATCATCTGGGGGTTGGGCGGCTCCGGTGCATCCAGAGTCTCCAATAAGCTTGCTCCAATATTCTCTTTGTAGCCTTGCAAACCACTGATCAGGTAATTCAGGAAAATGCCAGCGCTATTGTCATGTTCATCCAGCGATAGCCAGCATACCGGCCAGGCGCTTTCCTGGATCCACTCTGCCAGCAGGCTGCTTTTGCCAAATCCAGCGGGGGCGGTGAGGGTGGTGAGCTTGCCCTGTACCCCGGCGTTAAGTTTATGCACCAGGTCTAGGCGTGAAAGCCCCTTGGCCCGCGGCCTGGGCGGCATGAGTTTGGTCTTGATGAGGGGCAGGTGGTCCGGATGTGTGGTCATGGCGGCGGGTGCAAAGATTATACTGCCACAAAAAAACAAGCCCTTCAATTTGAAGGGCTTGGGTATTGCAGGTAATTGCTTGTTTCAGGTAAGTACTGGCTCGGGGAGCATATCTTCCAGTATATATTCAAGGGCCATCGTGTGGCTGCAACTGGCACGCTTGATAAAGAAATCGCAGTCGCAGTGCCATTCATTATTTTCAAACTTCACAACGTGGGGGTTGTTTGCGCCGTCAAAGGTTACGGTCATGGATTGAAATTCAATGCGCTCTTTTTCTTCAGCATACATCTTGGCTTTTTGTCGTTTGCGGATCAAGCCATTGTCCATGGGGTCACATCTCCTTAAAACAGAATGTAGTAAATAAAAAGGCACGCGCATTGCGCGTGCCTTTGGGGATCAAAGTCGTTGTGTTACCGTTTTTCTATGTCCTACCAGTACTTCCATAGTTGCACCAGTATAGCCAGCGGATATTCAAAAGTCAACTTAAAGTTTTGTAAACGTTTTTGTGATCGGTTTTTTGGCGATCAGATCACAGGCAGTGACCCGAGGTCGTCCTTCTCGGCTTTGTCCTTGCCAAGCACGATGGCTTCGCCATTTTTCGTTTTTACCAGCTTGATGCGGCTACTGACCTCGAACTCGCTAGCCTGGAATTCGTTGCGGTCACCGGCGTAAAAGCGGCGGCCTTTTTTGAGGCGGTTGATGAGGGTCTGGCGATCTAGCAGCACGTGGTCAGACCAGGTAGGCCCGCGTCGTTCGTAGGCGCGTACCCAGGCTACCTGACCATCATCTTCATAGTGGACGGCTTCAACTACGCCATCATATTTGGGTCGTGAAAAGATGGGTTTCAACATAGTCGGGGTGGGCGGATTTGAACCGCCGGCCCCTGCGTCCCAAACGCAGTGCGCTAACCAGGCTGCGCTACACCCCGAATACGTCCGTGAGTATAATCCTAAGGGAATCGCCAGTCAAGCAATCGCCCATGAATCCTGCTCTCTATCACGCCCACCACAGCCGCTATACTGAAGACCTGCCTTTCTGGCTGGCTTTAGCGAGTGAACATCAGAGACGCATTCTGGAGTTGGGTTGCGGGACGGGACGAGTGTTGCAGCCTTTACTAAAAGTGGGAAATGAGGTGGTGGGCCTGGATAACGATAAGCAGATGTTGGATTATTTGAGGGATAGTCTGCCAGATGAACTGAGTGAGCGAACAAAACTGGTTGAAGCAGACATCATCGATTTTCAGCTTGACCAACAATTTGGATTGGTGCTGCTGCCCTGTAATACCTTCAGCATCTTGGATGCTGAGGAACGGATGTCAGCCCTGGGCAATATCCGCAAACACTTGCAAGATGGTGGGGTCTTTGCCCTCAGCCTGCCAAACCCGCATGCCCTGGCCTCTTTGCCGGAAGAAGGCGAGGAGGATATCGAAGACACTTTCTCTTTAGCGGATGACCTGGAAACCTCGGTACAGGTCAGCAGTGCCTGGCAGCGTGAAGAAAAAACTGTGACCCTTTTCTGGCATTACGATGTCATGCAGCCGGATGGCAATGTGAAGCGCCATTCGGCCAGCGTGCACCAGCATATTGTGGAAGTGGAAATGCTCGAAGCCGAGTTTGAACAGGCGGGATTTGATGTTCAGGCGCGCTATGGGGATTTTGAGCGCAGTGCTTTTGATGAGGACTCGCCGAACTTGATTTACGTTTTGTCTAACGCATAAATAAACGTGTAGGGGCCCCGTATGCGTCGCCCTACCTGGAGCCTCCTGCAATTTCACAGTTAACAAACCGCTTATCCTTTGTTGACCGAATTTCGATGTAGCTTTTACCGGATTCTTATAGCCCGCGACTAAGATTCCCCTGTGATAAATAATCTATTTAGTAACCTTATTGGAGGCTTTACCTATGATGAAGTTTTACGTTTCCCCGCGTCGGCGTGCCCGCATGGCCCGTTTGGCCGATGCCCGCAGCACCGCTGTACACATCCCCGTGGATGTCATCGCCGAGGATGACGCTTTTGAGCTGACCGCTTACGTCCCCGGTGTGTCTGCCGACGAACTCGAGATCGAGGTACTGGACGACACCGTTTACATCGCTGGCGAATTCGCTGCCGATGAAGATGAAGACGTGAGCTACCTTTTGCGCGAGCGTCCCCGTGGCTCCTTCAGCCGCACGTTGCGCCTGCCCTCCGCGCTGGATGCCGATGGCGCCCAGGCTGAGGTCAAGGACGGTATTTTGAACTTGCACGTGCCCGTTGCCGAGCAGGCCAAGACCAAGAAGATCGCCGTCAAGTCTAACTAAGTATTACCCTTGATTATTGGTGCAGACCGGTGAGAGATTGCCTCTCGCCGGTCTTTTTACACATCTCTAACACAAATTAAGCTTTTACCAATATCCGTAAGATAAACTCTAATATGTAATTGGCCGAAGAGTAAAATCATGATTCCCTTACGCGACACGATCCGTTCCCGTCATTTCCCAGTCATGAACTGGCTGTTGTTGGGTGCCAACGCGGCTGTGTTCATCTTCCAGCTCAGCCTGAGCGAATTCGGTGAAGCGCGTTTGGTGAGTGCCTTTGGTCTTGTTCCGGCTCGTTTAACCTCGGGGAACGCCTTTGGTATTGTCGGTCTGTTCAGCAGCATGTTCATGCACGGCGGCTGGCTGCACTTCCTCAGCAATATGTGGATCCTGTACATCTTCGGGGATAACGTCGAAGACCGTATGGGCTCTATCCCCTATCTGGTCTTTTACATTTTGAGTGGTTTGGCGGCAGGTTTGCTGCAAACTTTCATTACCCCTGGCAGCCCCATTCCCGTGATCGGCGCCAGTGGAGCGATTGCCGGTGTTATGGGCGCTTACATATTGCTCTATCCTGCGGCTAAAGTGGTCACCCTTATTCCCGTGTTCATTTTCCCCTGGTTTATCCAGGTGCCGGCTTTCTTTTTCCTGGGTTTCTGGTTCGTCTCCCAATTGTTCTCAGGCGTGGCTGCTATCGGTACGGTTGGAGGCGGCGTAGCCTGGTGGGCTCACATTGGCGGTTTCCTTTTTGGGTTGCTACTGGTACGCTTCTTCGACTTCCGTCCGCCACCCCCTCCAGAGCCCGAGCCGTATTACGTCTATACCCTGCCCCGAGAAGACTACTATTCTGATTTTTAGTTACAACTTGATATTGGAAATTCAGGGCAGGTTTAAGCGATGCGGAGCTTCGGCACCCGCCCCTACTGCGTATCGAAATATTCCAAAGAATTAATCGTCATCCAACTGGCTGGTCAGCCAGGCGGCCACGTCGTGCAGGCTTTCGCCGCTGACCTCATGCGCCATCTGGTATTCCTTGTAGGTCAGGTCTACCGGTAAGGCGGTAAGCTGGTCGCGGGCGGCGCGCCCGTGGCTGATGGGCAACACGTTGTCGTTCAGGCCATGCACCCACAAAACTGGGAAATCTTTCAGACGTTCGTTGTCTGCGATTTTCGGTTCGATCTCCGGCAGGATGCGCCCACTCATACCCACCACTCCCGCCAGCAATTCCGGTTCGCTCAGCATCGCGCTCATGCTCATGATGCAGCCCTGGCTGAAGCCCATCAGATACACGTTTTCGGGGTCTGCTTTGTAGGATTCCACTGCCTCTTTGATGAACTTTATCACCTGGAGGCGGCTGGCTTCGGCGGCTTCTGCATCAATTTTTATATCAGTGGGCTGGAATTCCAGGATGGGGAACCAGGCGAAACTGCCCGGCTGCATGGCGTTGGGGGCCTGGGCGCTGAGGATCAGGAAGCGTTTGTCCAGATAGGGGGCCAGGCCAAAGAGGTCGTACATGTTGCTGCCCACGCCATGTAACAGGATCAATAGCGGGGGACTTTCGCTGGCTTCTTCCGGGGAACGTGATAGGTGTTGTAGGCTGAATTGCATAGTTCGTCCTTGTGTTGAATGAGACTATTCTAAACGCTGATTGATGCTTGCTATGTTAAAATTGCCTACTATGACGGAACAATCTTTGCCACCACAAGCACGCGAATTGCCGGAGCCTAACCCGGTCACGCGGCGTAATCACAAACGCGAAGTGTTGTGGCAGATCACCCTACCCTTTTTAGCTGGTCTTCTAATGCTCATCGTGCTGGCAACCTTGCTGACGCTGAACGAAGTGGGTACATTTAGCAATTGGGCCGAGATTTCTACTATTCTGTTGATTATCCCTCTGTTGATACTGTCACTTATACCTTTAGCGCTCTTTGCAACTTTAGCCTACCTTATCATGATGCTGATCCCCAATATCCCGCCTTATGCCCGGCTGGTACAGGACGCTATTCGTAAAGTGGGCCATTATGCCAGACGCGGGGCAGACATGGCCGCTGAGCCGATTTTGCGTACCCAAAGCTTTTCTGCCCGTTTGCGTACCCTATTGGGCAAAGACCGAACCTGAAATTAAATGGAGAACTCCCATATGGAAGAAAATCAGAACTGGAAATCACAAACCTTGATCGCTGGCGCCGTCATCGGCGCTCTGGCCGGGGTGGGGGCGGCTTATTTGTTGGTCAAGCGCGCTGAAGACCATGACCAGCCACCGCAGTTATCGGCGCGTGAAGGCGTTAGCCTGGGTTTGATGGTACTCGGCTTGTTGCGTCAGGTGGCGCAGTTGGGTGACTGACCCTTAAAACATATTTCGCTAGAAAAGCAGAAAGCAGCCTGTGATTTGACAGGCTGCTTTTTTTGTTGTACTATGATAAACGAACGTTCGTTCATAAATGAGGTATCTATGGAAACTGCATTGACGAAAGGTGAAAAGAGCAGCCAGGTCATTCTTCAGGCTGCCTTTAATTTGTTTGTAGAGCAGGGTTATCATGGAACTTCCATGCGCCAGATCGCCCAACGCGCGGATATAGCCTTGGGTGGTATCTACAATCATTTTTCCAGTAAGGAAGATATCTTTACAGAAGTTTTTCTTAACTTCCATCCTGTACACGAACTTATCGTGGAGTTGGAGGATGTGGAGCGGGAATCGGTGGCAGAAGCTGTGCGCCTCACTGGTCATGCTATCCAACAAAAGTTGGTCGGGCAAGGAGATTTTATAAAACTCATCTTCGTCGAAATTGTCGAATTCCGAGCGAAACATTTTCCTGTATTGTTCAAATCCTTATTCCCTAAAGCCATAGCGATTGCCCAAGGTGTTTTCTCGGCCAGGGGCAAACTAAGACCGTATGAATTACCGGTTATGGTCTTCGGCTTCTTCGGCATTATGTTCGGCTATTTTTTTGTCCGAGCAATTTCGAGAGAATCAGATTTTCTTGATGGTGGCCTCCCTGACCTTGACAAGCTCATCGATATCTTTCTCTACGGCATCCTTGACGAAAAACCTGAAGGTGGTACCTCATGAACAACACGCGCCTGCTCTCATTGATTCGTAAGGAATTTGTGCAGATCCTGCGCGACCCCCGCACCCTGGCGCTGGTCATCGTTATTCCTGTGTTGCAATTGTTCCTCCTGGGCTACTCGGCCAGCAATGACGTGCGCAATGTGCCCATGGCTGTGTTTAATCAGGATCGGGGACCTGCGGCCCGTGAGTTATTGGATGCTTTCCGCGTATCCGATCAGTTTGACATTCGCTTTGAGGTCTACTCGGAAGATGAACTGCGCCAATTGATCGATGATGGGGATGCGCGTGTCGGGCTGATCATCCCTCCTGATTACAGCGCACTCATTACAGGCAACCAACAAGCACAAGTTGCCTTTGTTTTGGACGGCTCTGACCCATCTGTAGCCAGTACTTCATTGTCCGCTGCACAACTGATCGGGCAGGCCTATGCTACGGATGTACAGGCCGACCGGCTGGCGCGTGCTGGGCAGGCTGGCCTGGTGGCTTTTCCTTTGGAAGTGCGCACACAGGTCTGGTACAACCCCGACCTTGAAGATGCTTATTTCATGGTGCCCGGCATCATCGGTATGATCCTTTACTCAATTACATCCATCCTCACGGCCAATGCCATCGTGCGCGAACGCGAACGTGGCACCATCGAGCAACTGATTGTCACCCCTATCCGTCCCTGGGAATTGATGGCTGGCAAACTCGTGCCTTATGTCATCCTGGCATTGATCAATACCGTTGAAGTGTTGGTGATTGGCTCTCTTTGGTTCGGCGTTCCGGTGAGAGGGAGCCTCTTGTTGATCATGGCTCTGTCATCCTTGTTCCTGCTTTCCAGTTTGGGCATCGGCTTACTGGCCTCCACGATTGCCAATACCCAACAGGAGGCCATGCTGACCGTGTGGATGACCATGTTGCCTGCCATTTTCCTCTCTGGTTTCTTCTTCCCGCTCGAAGCTATGCCCGTGGTTCTGCAATGGGTTTCATTGTTAATGCCCTTACGTTATTACCTCAACATCATCCGTGTGTTGCTGCTCAAGGGGGTGGGCCTGGCGGCCATCTGGCCTGACGTCCTGGCCCTGACTATTTTTGGCTTAGTCCTGATGGCGGCCGCTTCACTGCGCTTCCGCAAAAGATTAGATTGATCCCTCTCGGAGGTTTATTATGCGACAACGTATTTCAACAGCCCTTCATGACAACTCCCGCCGCTTTGCACCTTTTTTGGTGGGCGGCATTCTATTGATTGCTTCCATTATTTATTTACTGGCCATATCCGGTGAACGTAACGGCCCCTTGCAAGGCTCCGGTACAGTCGAGGCCACCCAGATACAGATCGCCTCCGAAATCGGTGGGCGAATAGTAGAAGTCCTGGTGGAAGAGGGCCAGCAGGTGGAAGCCGGGCAGGTCCTGGTGCGCTTTGACGATGTACTGCTTCAGGCCCAATTGGCTCAGGCCGAGGCCAATCTGGCCCTGGTGTCCGCCGGGCCTTCTCCAGAAGAACGCCAGGCGGCTGTGGCCGCGGCCCAGTTGGAAATGGTCGCAGCCCAACAGGCGCTGGATGAGGTTGTGGACAACACCGATCTCACCAATGCGCTTGCTTTACAGGCCATCGCCAATACACAAGATACCGTGCGCGATGCCCAGCGCTACGTTGATAACCTGGAATACGGTGCAATCCAAACCGATATCGACCGCGCCTTCGCCAACATGATCCTGCTGCGCGACCAGTTGGAAGATGTCCAGGAAGATTATGAAGATGTGGCCGACAAGCCGGAGGATAACCTGGCGCGTGCTGCTCAACTTTCCCGCCTTGCAGATATCCAGGACCGTTACGATGACGCTGTCACGCTCTACAACAACTTCATTGCCGAAGCCAACGAGATCGACCTGGCCATTGGTAATGCCGACATATTGGTTGCCGAGGCGCTATTGGCTCTGTCTGAAGAGGATTACGAAGTGTTAAGTGGCGGCCCAGATCCCGACCAGTTTGCGTTGGCCCAGGCGCGTCTGAACAGTGCCCAGGCCCATCTGGCTGTAGCCCAGGCTGAACCCCGTCAGGAGCAAGTTGACATGGCCCAGGCCCAGGTGGATCTTGTCCGGGCGCAGTTGGCGCAATTGACCCTCACTGCCCCTATGGATGGCACCATCGTCGTGCGCAACATTGACCCGGGTGAACTGGCTGGTCCCGGCACTCCCGTGCTCACGCTGGCCAATCTGGCCGACCTGACCATCACCGTTTATATACCTGAAGATCGTTATGGTGTCCTCAGCCTCGATCAGCAGGCCCAGGTAGCTGTCGACTCATTCCCAGGTGAAGAGTTTGAGGCCACCGTGGTGCGTATCGCCGATCAGGCTGAGTTCACCCCCCGCAATGTGCAGACACCTGAGGGCCGCAAGACCACTGTTTTTGCCATCAAATTGTCGGTACAGAATGAAGACCAAAAACTCAAGCCGGGTATGCCCGCGGACGTGACCTTTGGCCCCTGAAACCATGTTGATCGACGCCCAAAACCTCTATAAGAGTTTTGGGGATACGCCCGCCGTCATCGATGTCAGCCTGGCCGTGGAGCCTGGTGAGATCTATGGCTTGGTTGGGCCGGACGGCGCTGGCAAGACCACTACCATCCGCTTGTTGGTGGGCGCCATGCAGGCCGATGATGGCGAGGTCTGGGTCAATGGCATTTCGATTGCCGATGAACCTGACCGGGCGCGGGAAGGCTTGGGATATTTGTCGCAACGTTTTTCACTTTATGAGGACCTGACCGTGTGGGAGAATTTGCGCTTCTTCGCTGAGGTGCGTCAACTCCCGGCTGGCGAGTGGCGGCAACGCAGCCTGGATATGCTGGAGTTCGTGGGCCTGAGTGATTTCCTCGAGCGGCGTGCGGGCAACCTTTCCGGTGGCATGAAACAGAAACTTGGTCTGGCCTCGGCGCTCGTGCATCAGCCGCAGGTGCTCTTGCTGGATGAGCCGACCGGTGGGGTGGATCCGGTGACGCGCCAGGATTTCTGGCAGCTCATCATTCGTTTAACCAAAGAAGAAGGCATTGCCGTGGTTGTCAGTACGCCTTATATGGATGAAGCCATCCGCTGTGCCCGCGTGGGCTTTTTGCGGGAAGGGCGCATGGTCGTCGAGGGCCGACCGGAAGAATTGCTCAGCACATTGAGAGGTCGAGTGCTCGAAGTTCGCAGCCCACGTGTGCGCACTTTACGCGGAAAGGCTCTAGCCCAACCTCATGTCGAAGATGTGCAGGCTTTTGGGGATCGTTTGCACCTGCGCCTAACCAAAGCGGATGATGGCAGCATTGTTGAAGAGTTGGAAACTTCTCTGAGAAATGTAACGGACGGTGATGTGCAGGTACGAGCTGTGGAACCCCAACTTGAAGATGTTTTTATGGCCCTGGTTGAGAGTGAGGCGTAAATGGCCGAACATGTGATAAGAACGCAAGAACTGACCAAACGCTTCGACGATTTCACGGCTGTCAATCAGGTCAGTTTCCAGGTGCAAGAAGGTGAGGTGGTGGGTTACCTGGGGCCCAACGGCTCCGGCAAAACCACCACTATCCGCATGTTGCTGGGGTTATTGTTGCCTACTTCGGGGGAAGCCTTCGTGTTGGGGAGAGATATTCAGAGTCAGGCAGAGGATATCCGTACTCAAGTAGGCTACATGTCCCAGAAGTTTGCCTTGTACGATGACCTGACTCCCACAGAGAACCTGGAATTTTACGCGGGTATTTATGGGGTGGCGCGCAAAGAATCTGCGCGTGAGGTCATGGCGCAGGTGGGTATTGAGGGCATCCAGGATGAGTTGGTGGGCGACTTGCCGGTTGGCTGGCGGCAGCGGCTGGCCCTCGCAACGGCCATCGTGCACCAGCCGCGTTTGTTATTCCTGGATGAACCCACCAGCGGCGTTGACCCTGCCGCTCGCCGCGTTTTCTGGGATTTGATCTACGAATTCGTGGAACAGGGCATCACGGCCTTTGTGACGACACACTACATGGATGAAGCCGAATACTGCCAGCGGGTGGGTATCATGCAAAAAGGTAGTTTGCTGGCCATGGACACACCCAACCAGTTGAAGCAAGAGGCTTTGCCCGGCCTAGTCTGGGATCTGGATGTAGACGCCTTGCTGCCAGCGCTTGAGTTGATGGAAAAGACTCATGGGGTGCAACGCGTGGCCTTGACGGGTGATCGCCTACGCATTTTGGCGGAAGAGGGGGTCACCCAGCAAAACCTGAAAGCGGTGCTATTCAATGAAGGTATCAAGGATGCCCATATTGAACGCGCCGAACCCAATCTGGAAGATGTCTTTTTAGCACTTGCTACCTGAGTTTTAGCCCGGCTGCCTTTATAATGGGCATGTGAGTACTACTGCCCCCACCAATCTATTACTGGGTCAACTACACCGCACCTATCTGATCAACCCCGAGGGTGAGACTTTCCTGGATGAACCCGGTGGACGCATACTCTATGCTGCTGCCGGTTTGGCCTTATGGGATGAGGCGGCAGGGTTGGTTTCGCGGGTGGGGGAGGACTATCCCCGTAATTGGCTACAGGGATTTGAGGCGCGCGGCTTCGATGTGCAGGGGGTCAAGATATTGCCTGCTTCCCATGACCTGCGCCAATTCATCGCCTACACCGATCTGCATACCCGTTTCACTGACGATCCTGTTGGGCATTTTGCTCGCCTGCAGATGACTTTTCCGAAGTCTCTCCTGGGATATATGGACGCCGACGAGCGCACCGATAAGTTGGATGTGCGCAGTCAGCTTGCTTTGCGCGAGTCCGATCTGCCCAAGAACTATCATTATGCCAAAGCTGCACACCTGTGCCCCATGGATTATTTGACTCACAGCTTGCTACCAGCTGCCCTGAGGCAGGCTGGCCTTACAACCATCACGTTAGACCCCGGCGAAACCTACATGCGAGCTTCTATGCGCGATAAAGTGCCTGCCCTGATGCCAGGGCTGACAGCTTTTTTGCCTTCGAAAGAAGACCTGCTCACCCTGTATCAGGGTCAGAGCGAAGATTTGTGGGAGATGATCGAGGGCCTGGCGGCTTTTGGCTGTGAAATGATCGTGGTCAAACGCGGGGTGCAGGGCCAGCTTTTGTATGATGCGGCGGCCAAGCGGCGTTATGAGATACCGGCCTATCCCTCACGTATGGCGGACATCACTGGGGCAGGGGACGCTTTTGGGGGTGGCTTTCTGGTGGGCTACCAGAAGACCTTTGATCCGTTGCAGGCTGTGTTGCATGGCAACGTTTCAGCATCGCTGGTAGTTGAAGGCAGCGGGCCGTTTTATGCCCTCGACATGTTGCCGGGGTTGGCGGAAGCACGTTTGGAAAGCCTCAAAGAATCCGTACGCCAGGTGTGATGTGGATGCGCAATTGATTCAACGGGTGCTCGATCTGGCCGTGGAAATTCAACAGATTCCAGCCCCGACCTTTGCCGAGCAAGAACGCGCTGCTTTTCTACATAAACGATTTGAAAAAGAGGGCTTAGAAGATGTGAGCGTGGATGCCCTGGGCAATGTGTTTGCACGTATCCCCGGTGCTGGCGATACCAAGCCCCTGGTTGTGAGTGCCCATAGTGATACTGTTTTCCCCGCGGAAACTGATCTTTCTATCAAGCGCGAGGCCGATAGCATACACGGCCCGGGGATTGGCGATAACTCCCTAGGGGTGGCAAGCCTGTTTGGTTTGCATTGGGCTTTGCAGACCCTGGATGTGACTCTACCGGGTGGCATTTGGTTAGTGGCCAATGTGGGGGAGGAGGGGCTGGGCAATTTGCGGGGCATGCGCGCTGTGGTCGAACGGTTTGGCGAAGAAGCGTTGGCTTATGTCATCCTTGAAGGCATGTTGTTTGGTTATGTGTACCATCGCGGCTTAGGGGTACGGCGGTATATCGTCAAAGTGGAGACAGCGGGCGGACACTCGTGGGGGGATTTTGGATCGCCCTCCGCCATCCACGAATTAGCCGTTTTGCTGCAACGACTGTCACGTTTGCGCTTACCCAGAAAGCCGCGCACCAGCTTAAATGCAGGTGTTTTTCGCGGCGGGGTATCGGTGAATACGATAGCGCCACAGGCCGAGATCGAGCTGGACTTGCGTTCGGAAGACCTGGCGCAGCTTGAAAAGCTGGTAAAAAAAGTGCAGCAACATGTAGAGGCGGCCAACCGGGATGGGGTGCAGGTGACGGCTGAGTTGGTAGGGGAGCGACCGGTGGGTGAGTTGGCAGTGGGGCACCCGTTGGTGCAGGCGTCCGTGGCAGTTTTGAACGGATTGGGAATAGAGCCTGAGTTGAGTATTGGCTCAACAGATGCCAACGTGCCGCTGAGTTTGGGGTATCCGGCGGTGTGTGTGGGGCTGACGAGGGGAGGTAACTCACACACGGAAGATGAATTTATTTATACGGAGCCATTGGAACAGGGCCTGGCGCAGGTTGTGGCTTTGGTGCAGCGGGTGTTTGAGTTAGACATGTAACAGTTGGGGGGTTGTGTAGAATAGTTAACCAGATGGTTAATGTGGTTAATGTACCCTATGTAGGGTATTGCAGGTTTTTGGCTGGCGGGTTCTTGCCGGAATATCAGATGTGGGGGCTGGGTGGATAGGAAAGGCTGTATGTGGCGGTGTGGGGTGCGCAAGAGGACTGAAACAGTCGAATTAATGTACCCGTATGTAGGCTTAATGTACCTCGTCCAAACGAAGGTTGGACTCTAGAGAATGGCAAAGCAATTCTCTACTACAGGCGAAGCTGTTGCTTATGGAGTGTGCACAGTGAACTCCACTCTCAAAGTGAGTTATCCGCGGAGAAATTCACTAGCAAATAAGAGCAAAAGAAGGGGGATGGTAGGAATAGCATAGCCAACCACGATGGTGGCAATAGCTCTCCAGGCACTGAAAGCATGCAACTCGACGAGGCTGCTGATGAGCATGAAGGCGCGCCAAACAAACCCGATAATCCCAATGATGAGTGAAAAAGCTCCAATCATTAGAATAGCTGGCAGGCCGATTCCTGGCAGGGTACTTGTGAACCAGTCCCTTCCAAAAATAAGGATGATCGGGACAAACCCAATCAATAAAATGATGGAGGGGAGAGATGACCAGGCTACAGCCGCCCGCATTTCTTTGGAATTGGACTTGCCACCGAACCAATTGCCCACCATGCCCAGTAACCAGCCTTCTATGGCCAGCCTGATGATGCCAACAAAACCCCCAATAACAAGTGCGAAGATAAGAATAGATACCAGGGGAAGAGTATCCCCCAATGATCTGTCTGTAGCATTATCAAGGGCCTGGTAAATGCCTGAAAGCACTGCAATGAAATATATGTGATGTTCAGGATTGGTAGATACGATGTGCCGGATTGTCTCTCGCGGTCTGATCCACATAGACAACCAGGGGTTCGGTTCATCTATTGTTTGTTCTTCTTGTAGGTTTGTATTCTCAGGAATGCTCATAAGTCACAAATCAGTCCTTTGGCCCGATCCAGGTGAAGGGGTTGTGGGCCACTTCCCATAGGTGACCGTCAGGGTCTTTGAAGTAGCCAGAGTAGCCGCCCCAAAAGACCTTCTGGCCGGGCTTGACCAAGGTGGCTCCGGCCGCCACAGCCTGCTCTAAAGTGGCATCGACCTCGGCTTCGGAGGCCACGTTGTGAGCCAGGGCGAAGTTGTTGAAGCCGCTGCCTTCTGCCGAAACGTTGGCATCTTCGGCCAGGGCCTCACGCCCATAGAGCCCCAGCCAGGTGCCGTTGAGGGTGAAGAAGGCGACGGTGGGTTCGGACTCCATGCGAGGAAACCCCAGTCCTTCTTCGTAGAATTGGATGGATTTTTCAAGGTCGGTAACACCGAGGGTGATCATGCTGATGCGTGGTTTCATATTTATCCTACTTATGTCGATATCGTGTGATTGTAGAGGTGGAGAGGGTTTTAGGCACCAGTCACAACCCCGAAAGGACAGATGTCGACAGCGATATATCTGCGAGCATGTTGTCCGTAATAGCTGCCCAGTGGGTCTAGCACAGCTTCTTGATGTTCGTTGGCATAAGAGTGAACTATCTCACAAGCTGCGTTTAAATCCTCTGAAATTGAATATGCTTCCCAGAAAGTGGAAGCCAACTCCACATAGGCTTTATGGGCAGATGAGGTGTATTGGCTCACGAGTTGATTATAGTAGGATTGGGCAATATCCATTTTCCCTCTGGCCGTGTGCAGGAGCATGAGCCGGTACAGTGTGTAAGCTACAAGACGATCGTACTCGTGGGCACCCCATTGTTGCTGTTCTTGATCGGAAGAGGGGCTACATGTGGAGTCGATCAGTTGTGCATTCTGCGGATCCCATGTTAGCAAGGTCTCGTCATTGAGGGCCCTGTCATAAAAAACAAGGGCTTCATCAAAAAAGCCCTGGGCTGTCATATGGTCGCCATCGCGCACAGCATGAATGCGAAACTCGGGGGCTGTGCGCAGGAGATAGCCGGAATAACTGTGCCCTGTCCATTGCAGGACAATGTCTCCGAGACGGGTGCCAACTGTACAGTCCCTAAACACAGAGCTGGGTATCACGACTTCGGCAGTGCCATTGCCATCGATATCGGCGAATTCGAAATCCCCACTCCTTACTGTAACATGTTGATTCCAGATGGTGGCTTCCGAAAAGTACCAATGGGTGACATACCAGTCTATTTTCGAGACCTGCCGGGTAAAACTTTCTCCGTCCCAGGCCAAGATTTCCAAGTGCAGCCAGGTAGTCAGCATAGGTGTGGCGTAGCTGGGCTGGATGATTTCGGCAATGCCATCGGCGTTCAGGTCGAGAATACTTGGCATAACCAGAGTCCCATATTCCTCTTCGAACCAGGCCAGGCGTTGATATTGTTCTCCCTGGCAACCGATCACAGTCAGATTGGTGTGCTGACCAGACATGGTCAGCCAGGACCCATCATTGGGTGTTTGGTATCCCATGTCTTCGTGCCAGGTAACCGGTAGAGCCATCAAGACAAATACTTCCGGTTCATTATCACCAGTGACGTCAACCACCTTGACCTGCGCATAATGGCGGTGGTCCTCTTCCCCTTCCCCTTCGGCAAAAAAGTTGAGTAGGCGGGATACATCGCCACCCTGGTTCAAGAAATCAACGATGTCTTTCTGTACGTCAGTAAATGCGGCCTGTAAATCCTTGTAGGTTGCCGTATCGCGATCGATCCGCTGACCTATCCCCACCTCAAGGATGATGGCTTCTAGCCGGTCAAAGCCAGAGGTGTCGAGAACGGCATTGGGCTTGATCGGTGGACAATTAGCGTCAGCTTGCTGTGTGATGGTAGCCGCCGGAGCAAAGTCGTAAGTTGGGGATATCGTCGGGATCGTTGTGCTGGTTGGTGTGACGGTGGTTGTTTTTGCTGGAGCCGGGGTTTGGGTGGGGGATAGCGCAGGGGTGCTGGTTGCTGGGGTTTGGGAGCAGGCGGATGCGAAGAGCAAAATAACAAAAAGGCTTAAGAATATGGCAGCAACCGATTTCAAAGTTCTCATTATCCCTCCTTAAATGACATCATATAGCTATTTCCCCAAAGCACCCTTACGTTCTGCCAGAGCCTCGGCAATCAGGGTGCGTATGGCAGGCCGTTCGGCATCTTCGATGGAGCGGATCTTGACGTGGCGCAGTTTCTTGCCGGTGCCTTCCATCAGCCCCTCTGGGTCGGGCAGGGTGGCGCCAGTGTAAAAACCGAGGTTGACCCAGTTCTTGTGAGGCAGGATGTAGGTATAACCCTCGCTCATCTTCCTGGGCC
>JABFGG010000033.1 GCA_013112575.1 Chloroflexota bacterium
CCTCAGCCTCTCGCAATTTCATGATAATTTGCTCGGTTGAAAAACGTCTTTTCTTGGGCATAGCCTGCCTCCATTTTCGTTCCAGATCGTATCATTTCATTTGGAACGGATTTTGGGGTGCAGGTCACCCGGAAGAATCTTATTTCGAAGGTATCGCATTTTGGTCAATCAAAGAAAATAAGTTAATAGTCAATTATCCAAATTCGCACTATGTATTTGGTGTAGATAAAAATGGAGAAGACAAGACTAATGGTGCATATAAACCCATAGTAAGGATATTTAAGAATGCAAAACAGTCTCTAGTGGATCACGGAACAATTGCAAAAAGCCTTGCTCCTTCATATTTCATAGAGTGTCTTCTTTACAATGTACCCAATAATCTATTTAGCAGTGATTATTTAGGCTCAACTAGTAGCATTTTGAACTGGCTGTTGGAGGCAGATTTGGAAGACTTTCATTGCCAGAATAGAATAGTCCAATTATTTGGCCAAGCTAATGACCAATGGTCGACAACAAACGCTAAATCGTTCATAGATTCTGCAGCTAGATTCTGGATAGCGTAATGCATACCTATTCAACCGATTCGCAGGAGAGAACTAGGATTTTATTTATTCTGGCATTAGTAAGCATTGGTGCCGCTTACATTCTAGATGTAATACTAAATCTGGTTGGGATTACTATACCCTGGTATTTTGAAGCTCCATCTGCCCTTACAATTTATGCTATCACTTACAAGATTTTTGATAATTGGGTTTGGAAATTATCATTTATTCACAAAATAGGCTTGGTTTTGGTACCCAACATTTCTGGAGAATATTCTGGCGAGATAATATCTTCCTTTGATAATTTTGAGACGACCATAAAGAGTAAAATTACAATTAAGCAATCATGGAGACGGATTTCCATAATTTTGACTACAGATGAATCTCAATCGCATAGCATTACAGGTTCTATTCTTCTAGATGTTCCTGCAGGGCCAGAATTGCTTTATGAATATGTGAACGAGCCATTTCCAATTTCAATTGAATCTATGCATATACATAGAGGGGCAGCTAGGCTCAGAATCTCGATAGAAGACGATACAATTGAAGGCCACTACTATTCTGGTAGGAGCCGACTAACAATCGGTAGAATGATTTTGGCAAAGTCATCCTCGAAAAAAAATAGATAGTAATCATGGACGGAGAAGTATTAACTATCCACACATTTTTTGACAATACACTATTTAGATCAATAGGTATTCCTACGATTCTTACTTTAATAGCTGCAATGCTTGAGTACCAACTAAAAATAATTAATGGGAGGGGTAGGGGAGATCGCAAATATATAGCCTGGATTCGGACTATGGAAATAACAGGGGAGGTACGGACTGAGTCAAGATCACATAAAAGACTCGACGACATTTTTATTGAGTATGCTCACAGATTAGTTGATATTGAGCCAATGTTCGTTCTGAGGTTTTCCGAATTTGGTAGTTTAGGAACCAATTTAGCTATTGGCGCAATTGCGGTTGACATATCTTCAATCGCGCTAAGAACCAATATTAATACTGGAATTGGATTGATTGTGGCACATCTCGGCATGCTCATTAGTATTCAAATACTACTAACTCAAATAAAAAAGGCATCTCCTGAAAATATGGTATCGAAAGAATTTCAAGCATTATTTGCCATAATATTTGGATTTCTATCCATGTTTTTTGCATTTCTAGCAATATAATTTACTATTCATGAATACAAAAGATAGATTGAGTTTTCTAAGCAGCATAATCGGCATAGTGAGTTTGGTTATTGCTGTAATCAGTGTTTTTCCCTTCCTACGCAACTTATTAGAAAATGGAGAGTTTGGTGACCGTGTCACTTTAGGACTTTCGGCGATCCTTATAATTACTGTCCTCTTATCATTGATTAAACTAGTTTTTGAAAAACCACAAAGAGAACCGAGGAGAGTATCTACTGGTTCACCAAAAGTTAGTTCTACGGAGATACTTCAAGCTGCAGTAAATCTTAGAAATGGGCTCATAGACAGGGATGAATTGCCTAATATAGTTTTGGAAGCCGTCAATATTGGTGCCATTAGTCCAAAGGGAGGAGCTAAAGTACTTGAAGAATTTGGTTATTCAATAGTTCTATCGCCAGAAAATACCTTCAAAATAATTGATGGCGGGATTTCAAAGGCAGAAACAAAATTTGTTTCAGGAGAATCAGAGACCCAAAATCGCCTCACTGCTTTATTGATGGAATTGGCCCAAACATTTGAGCTTCCAATAAGAGTAAACTATGATCAAGAAGGTGTTGAATTGGGAATCCCAATTGACAATCACATTTACACAGTTTCATTTGATATTTCCAATGAGACAGCGTATCAATTTGCAACGGCAATTAGTGGGCCAGATGATGATATTAATAAGTTAGTTACCAAATTAACGTCTCAGCAATATACTGGCCTTACAACCAGAATCAGCAAAGGTAAACTCATTGTGTTAGGAGGCAGAGAAAGTCTTGACAGGATTTCTAATGATGAAATTCTCAGACTTTTTATGGATGATATCGCACGATTAACGGGAATTTTCGAATTATCTTCTCAGCATCTTTTACACTAAAGCATAAGAATCAGGAAACAAACTCTCGTAGGATGCTTAGTGCGAGCTAAGTCAAGAGGGTAGAGACCAAGCGGTGAGGGTCTCTAGCCGTTACTCCCCCGTCCCCTGCAAAGCATTTTCCAGGATCATCACCAATTCCCCCGTTTGGGCCGGTTTGGGGATGTAATCCACGGCCCCCGCCTCCATACCCTTAAGCTGGTCATCCACCTGGCCGCGGGCGCTGAAGATCACCACCGGGATGTCGTTGGTGGTCTGGTCGGCCTTGAGGATCTCCAGCACTTCGTAGCCGTCCATACCGGGCATCATGATGTCCAGTAGGATCAGGTCGGGGTGTTCCAGACGTGCCATCTGTAGGGCTTTGAGGCCGCTGCGCGCCGCCAGGATGCGATAGCCACTGCGCTCAAGCATCGTCCCCACCAACTCGAGGGTTTCGAGATCGTCGTCAACTAAAAGAACGCTCCTGTCCATACATCTCTCCCCTGCAATCATACCTTAAAGCTACATGGGAGAACCCGTTTCGCGCACGTAAGCCTTCATTTCATCGTAAGTGAAAGCGTGGGTCACCTTGACCATATCGCGATACAGGTCTTTGAGGCTTTGGGCCTCTTCCGCCAGTTCGGTCTGGCCGGCCATGTGGGCGATGTGCAGGGCATTGTCCCACTGGTCGACGCCGTGTTTGACCTTACCCTGGGCCACCAGCCAGCGGCCGCGCTCAATAAAGAACAGGATACGGCCCTTGTCCATGCGCGAACCCTGCAAGGGGCCGGCACTTTCGAGCGTGTTGCCCGCATCGGTCATCTTCATCTGCAAGGTCTGCACCCGCGCCAGATAGGCCTGCAAAATGGCGCTCATTTCCTGGTCGTCCTGAGCAGCCTGCAACAATTCAAGCAAACGGGATTCGATATCTTGGGGGGGGATATTATTCCACTGGGCTTCCAGGGACTGGATAGAATCGTTCATGATCTTCGGCCTTCTGGGTCATGTTGATGGGTCGGAGTTACCCCAGGTGAGCCCTACCTGGACCTTGATAGTACAACGGTCTATATATAAATGGCAATAGAATGGGCTTTACAAATAAGCAAGGCGACGCAACTGCTCCGCAGTTGCTTACAGAGTTTGCTCGTCAAACCAGGGATTTGCCTCCGCAAACTACACGGCTATAAAAAGGGCGACCGTCTGGTTACCCCGCTAATCCCACGCAGTTAATCCCCATCAAACCCGATCACAGTTGTCAGACAAGTACTAGTACCCCCCCCCGAAACTGCTCGGTTATGTATCACGCGGTGGAGTTGGCCTTGCCAACTCCAGAGTCTAACCTTCGGTTAGACGAGAAAACTCTTCCACTAACCTCCCCCATTCCTCCAAACTCAGTGTCTCCGCCCGGCGTTGGCCATCAATATTAGCCTTCTCTAAAAGAGCATCAACCTCATCCTTAGCCTGACCCAGCCCGCTGGAGAGCGCATTGCGCAGCGTCTTACGCTTCTGCCCAAACCCCGCTTTGCTCAGCCGGAAGAAATCATCGAGCTGGGTGGCAGGGATGCGCGGCTGGTCATAGAGGGCCACCCGCACCACAGCCGAGTCGACCTTGGGCGGCGGGTAAAACGCCCCCGCAGGGATGCCGAAGACAACTTCCGGCTGCCCATAAACCTGCACGCTGAGGGCCAGCAGGGATAGGTCGGGTGGCTCGGCACACATGCGCTGGGCCACCTCTTTCTGCACAGTGAGCGTCAGCTGCGCCGGGTGGGTCTCCGCTTCCAGCAAGTGGCGCAGCAGCGCCGAGGTAATGTAATAAGGGATGTTGGCCGCCATCACGTAGCCGTCAGGCAGGCCAAGGTCAGCAGGGAATAGATCGAGGATGTCGCCCTGCACGATACGCACGTTGTCGTAGGGGGCCAGCACGGTTTCGAGCGGGGTGATCAGTTTTTTATCCAGTTCCACGGCCACCACGGCCTCAGCCGCTTCTGCCAGGTGACGCGTCAGCGAACCCAAACCGGGCCCCACCTCCAGGACAGTATCCTTTGGGCCAATACCCGCAGCCTCAACGATGCGCGCCAGGATATTGTCATCGCTAAGGAAGTTCTGGCCCAGCGACTTGCTGGGGCGCAGGCCGTGTTGTTTTAGCAGTTGGGAGATGGGTAAGGTGTCAGGCACAAAAAGGCCGGTTAGGGAGATGTGGCAGCAGTACGGATGGCATCCAGGGCTTGTAGGCCTGTAAAGGACTTGATGTCCCAGGCTTCGGGCACAAGGTAGATATAGCCACCTTTTATCACTGGGTCGATGCCCTCATTGGGCAGGTGCTGCACGTTAGGCCAGAAGTTCCACAGGGGCACGTCATAATCATAAGCCACCTGGGCCATGGCCAGGTTGAGGCTGCCGTCACCCTCAATGTTGTCGGCTTTGGTAACAATGATGGGCAGCACATTGTTATCCAGCAGGTGTTCGACGATGTCACGCAGGTAATCTTCGAAGGCCTGCGACGCACCTGCCGTCCAATTAGTGCCGAGGGAGACGATGGCAATACTGGGGTTGTTGAGGCGCAGTTCGCAATCAATCGGCGACTCGCCGGAATTGCACACATCGGCAGGCGCCCAGAGCGGGCTAAAGGCCGAGGCCACGCTCAGGCCGTTCTTGACAGCCGCGGATTGGCGGCCAAAGTTACCCTTGTAATAATCGACGGTCTCTTGCAGATACCTGTAGTCCTCATCAAAGTAATAGCGGTCTTCGGTATCGTAAATGCCAAAGAAGACGTTGGGCTGAGACTGGCAATCGCCGATAACGGAGAAGTGTTGCGTGTCGCGGCCCGCCGCGATAGCGCTTTGGTAAACCTCAAGGGTACGTCCGTTAACTTCGGGCACACTGGGCCACTGCCGCCAGTAATTGGGAGTCAGGCGCGTGTCCGGCGTTGGGCTACCCGGGGGCACGGTTGGAATGGGTTCTGTTGGTGCCAGGGTTGGCGGCGGAGGTTGCGTGGGGTTGAAGACCACCAATTCTTCAGCTTCGGTGGGGGCAGCCTCTGCGATCTGGGTGGAAGCTAGCACCTCCGCGGTGGCAGCCACACCCTCCGTGCTCAGGCCAGCCGCAGAACTACAGGCCGAGATGAAAAGAGAAAAGATAAGAATAACAAGCGGCTTACTGATAGCCACACATCCTCCACTCCCCTGCTTCTTCCACCACGCTATAGACGGTACCTTCCAGCAACAATTCCTGGACTTCATCTCCGTAAGTGAAGAGGATAGCACCGGAGCACTCTACCTGATTGGGGCCAGAGTCAGCGCAGGCAAAATCTTCGGTCAGGCTAGCCTCCACAGTGAGGAATGAGTCGATGTCGGCCTGTGCGCCGCTTTCCCACTCCAGGCAGGAGCCGTTGATAACAGCATCCGCGTCCTTGGCAATGAGAGCGTTGAGGTAGTTCTCGACAGCTAAAGCACCACCGCCAGCAGCCGATGAAGCACAGGCGGTCAATAAAAGGGCAAACAAAGTAAGAAGTATTATTCGTTTTTGCATAAAGGAATTGTAATCAATCTCGGCGACACGCGCCAAACATCAGACGAAGCGAAAGAAGAGGCTATTACTTGAGGGTTCCCGGGGGAATGGTCAAGGGGAAATTCTCGGGGACAGGGGTGAGAAAGTAAACGATCACATACTGGTGCCAGAGTTGGAAGTCTTCATCCGTGTAACCCAGGTCGATCCAGGCGCCTTCAATGAGCCCCGTGTCCATAGCGGTGGCAAAGCCATAGCCGGGGATATACAACTGTGTGCCGCAGGGGACATAATCAAGGTCAACGCCCACGAAGCCGTTAACCAATGGTTCACCACAGGCGGTGATGCCGTACCAGGGGGCGTCTGGCGAAGTGCCGGAGCGCGCGGGAGAATAGGAGGTGGCATAGAACTCCACAGCGCGATAATACTCAATCGTGCCATGTGGTGTTTCCATAGTTTGAATGGTGATCTGTGTGCCGTAGCCCTCGATCTGGGGTTGGGGCTCACGCGCCACCCACTGGTCCTCGACCTGGCGTGAAACCTCTTCCCCATCTTCCATGCGGATGCGTACACGCTGGGTCTGCAAGCCAAACTCACCACCCTGTACGATAGCTGTGCTATCCAGGGGCAGGTCATCTACTGCTTGGAACTCAACACCAAAGGGCAAGGGTTCCTGCTCGATGACCACTTCCTCGGCAACACGCACTAGTTGGACCTGACCATTATCAGGGAGTGCTTCACCTTCTGCAGGAATACTGTAATCCAGGCCCTGCAATGGAAGCCCTGCTTCGGCCAAGGCAGCACCAACCGTGCGTGCAGAGGAGCGTGTATCAATCGTGCCAGCACTATGCACGATCTGGAGTGGCTGGGCACGGCGCAGGGTAACAGACAGCGGGCCCGAAATGGGGGTATCGGCATGGGGTTGCAGATCATCGGCAGTAAAAAGCTGAACACCGTTCTCCCACAGAGCCTCCCCCAGGGTAGGCGCAGCCGATGAGAATATCTGGACGTCATTATCTATCTGGAGGGTGATGCGCTGGGCCCGTTGCACCTGCAAGGTGTAAGCGGCGGCATTGGGGAGGTTGACAGCTGAGGCCTGTGGGACTCCCTGAAAAAGGACCCTGTCATTGGGGAAAAGGGGGACGCCAACCAATGCAAGAATGTTGGCAGGCATGCGCTCAGCAGTCATTAAAGCGACAACCTCGTCATCGGCGAGAACCTGCACCGGTACGGCCTGTGTAACCTGAATAATGGCATTATGACGCAACCAGGCATCAGGTTGAGGCAGGGATTTGTCCAGCGAAGCAAGTTCAACACCAGCGGCATTGAGCGCCCCATTAACGGTAAAGGCTGAGGTCGTGAGAGTACGCACATCACCGTTAACGATGACGGCGACATCTTTCCGACTGGCAAGGCCCAGCAATAGTAGGCCTATTAATATGAGGCCCAGGGCTGCGTAACGCAACTGTTTCACATCTGGCATAGCGAGGAGATTTTAGCAGAATTGCATGAAAAGAGGCTTAAGAATGCTCGAGCAGGCACCCCGGCGGCACCCGGAGGGACTACCTTACTGCTGCTTCCTTTCGGACCTGACAGGGTTCGGAAGGCTCCGCCGCGCCGGACCCGCTCGAGCGCAGGAAGGATAACCGATGTTCAAATGGGAGTCAACAAAAATCAGGAGGAGCGATTGACAATGGCCGACCAGCCCAGGGAGAGGAATAACAAGGCCAAAATTGAAAGGGTCGCCATTGTGATCGGGCCGATGTCCCCTTGAGATTCGACAGGCAATGCAACTGGTGTGCGCTCAGCTACTGCCAGGCTTTCCTGGTTGGCAGGAGGCATTGTTTGAGTATAGGCGACCAGATCAGCAACATCTTGTAAAGTCCAGCCAAGCACTTCTGCGGCAGGAATGTCAGTAGCAGGGTGACTAAAGCGGATCTTGTGAATCACCTGCCAGGGATCGGTGAGGGCGGTATCCCCCAGGAACAATGGAGTAGCCGCACTGGCAAAGTTCAACTGGCTGCCATCGTCGCCATGGCAATAGGCGCAATTCTCTTCATAACGGTCGAAGCCAAGATCGCTGTTGCCCAGTGCCACTCGCAGTTGAGGGTCGACGAGTAGATCGGTATCAACAAGCCGGGTACGCAAAAAAACGATCAAATCGTTGATAGCAGGTTCGTTGATATAAGGAGAAAAATCATGATTGGGATTATTGCGACCATCCAGCCAGGCACGAATCTCATCCGTATCCATACTCACTGAACTGATGACCCCTGGGAAGCCCGTATAATGCTCTGAACCCAAAGCAAAAGCGCCATCTGCCCCTTTGTAGTCCCAGCCATGGCACTCTTTACAACGCCAGGTAATAGCACCTGTGCGGGGGTTTTCGGTCTGGTCCTGCCATAAAGGATGATCACCTTCCGGAGGCAAGGCATCAAGAGCATTAAACCAATTGTCGTATAGTTTGCCGCCGTTGACGGGGTCGCCGGGAGGGACATCCTGAGCGGAGGCCATACCAGTGGCAATCACCAGACTAACAGCTAGAAGGGTAAATACGATAAAAGGGCGACGCATATTTTTCCGGTCAGGGGAAGTTCGTAACAAAGCGCACAAAGTATAACATCGGGGGTGAAGATTGGTAATTAGGGATTAGGAATTGGGAATCAGGTTTAAGAAGATGAGGTTATTTGAGAGCAAGAAGAAAGGCAACGATAGCGTTCAATTCTTCTGGTTCAAGCGTGGCTTCAAAGCTTTGAGGCATAACACCGGATGTGAAGCCGGGAACGAGGTAAGCCCCAGGATCAAGGATCGACTCGCGGATATAATCTTCAGCCGCATAGCCTGTAATCCTGTTGCCAGCACGGAGAGCCAGGTCATCTAGTGAAGGCCCTGAGGTACCTGAACTGATGCCTGATATTGTATGGCAACTGACACAACCCCTGCGCCTGAAAAGCACAAGGCCGTAAAGAACTTGATCCTGGGGACGAGTTTGCAACTCTGAAGGCAGATCAACTGGCGGAGGAAGCTGACCAAGGGCTTCAGGCTCAAAGGCCAGGAGATAAGAAACCAGGGCAGCAATCTCGTCTTCAGTAAGAGTTTCTGAAAAGCCCGGCATCGCTACCGGCACCGCCCGGGATAAAAATCGGGGCGGGTAGACTCAGGACGACCAATGGATATGACACTAGTGAGATAGGTCTCTAAACTGCGAGACCAACCCACAGTTTCCAGGCGTGTAGCGAAAAGCTCTTCGCAGCGCAGGCAAGGGGCGAGGTTAAAAATGCCCTGGGCGTCGGGGCCATGGCAATCTGCGCAATGATCATCATAGAGGTCGGCGCTATCAATCCTTTCAGGCGTGGGGGGATTACCACAGGAAGAGAGAAGGATGAGGGCAATGAGAATGAATAGAGGGGCTTTGGGGTTTGAAAGCAAATAGACGAATGTGACGAATTTTATTGTAATTGGTAAATGCTAATTAGTAATTGAGGCAATTCCCAATAACTGGTTAGTAATAGAAAAACGCCCTATTCTTGCGAACAGGGCGTTTAGAGTTTCAAAACTGTTGTTTTTATTCTTCTGTAAGTGTCAGCAAATAAGCTATCAAGTTGTTGAAGTCTTCTTCGGCCATGCTCTCGCCAAAGGTTTGCAACATGATGTCTGCTCCATAGCCTTCGACAAGATAGGCATTGGGGTCAATGATAGACTCAAGGATGTATTCCGCTGCGGACAAGCCTTCCACACGCGTCTCGGCACGGGTGGCGATACCATTCAGTGAGGGGCCAATAGTGGCTTCGCTGACACCGCTAACAGCATGACAGGCCGTACAACCAGAGATAACGAACTGAGCGCGGCCCAAGCCTTCGGGCGTACTGCTGTCGATTGCTATAGGAGGTGGGGGCACGGCGGCTACTTCACCCAACGCTTCGGCTTGGAAGTTCATGATATAAGCTGACACAGCCCGCACCTGGTCATCGCGCAGCGGGCCACCAAACTTCTCTGACCAGGTGGGCATGGCAGGGCTACCACCACCGAAATACTCAGCGCGGGTGGAAACCTGGCGACCTGTGGTGACCACGGAGACTATGTAGTCCTCCAGTTCACCCTCCCAGCCAATTGCCTCAATACGGCCGTCAAATAATTCCTCGCAGCGCAGGCAGGGGGCGATGCCCGCGATACCCTGGGCAAAATCGCCATGGCAGCTCGTGCAGTTGTTCTCATAAATGCTGGCGCCAAACTCGATAAGTTCGGCCTCCTGTGCAACTTCGTATTCGGCCAGGCGAGAGGTTTCCTGGGTTGCGTAACTAATCAGGATCAAGGCACTCAGGAAAACAAACAAAGTGCCGAGAATGATCTCTAGTTGTACTCGCTTCATTGTATGCTCTTCTCCACTCCAGACGCTTAGTGTTCGCGCCGGCCTTCTTCGTGCAAGAAATAGATCTGGTGATATTCCTGAAGATTGCCATCTTCGTCAATCCATTCAACGGTGGGTTGCACCCGGATGAGGTTATGGGCCCATTGTTGAATAATGAAGACCGCTTCCATCTGTGGCCCAGCCCCGTTAAGGCCGGTGCCGAAGCCGCCCTCTTCTTCAGCTTCTATCAGGCGATCGTTAAATTGGTAGAAGACTTCAGTGAGATGCGGACAACCGATCACTGCTTGAGGATCGTCAGAATCCTCTTCGCTTTCCGGTATGTAGGCCAAATCGGGGCACAGGTCGCGACCATATAAATGTTCTCGACTAACAATAAACGAGCCTTCCGCTTCCGTCTCAACGGCACCCATCAATTCGTCAAAGGGAATCTCGCGCAAGGGCCCAAGGCCTTCTTCAGGCGCAAGGTCCTGAATCACACGCGTGGCGGGGGCAGTTTCAATGCCAAACTCGGGCAAACCCATATAACTGAGGGCCAGCAAAATGAAGATCCAGGCGATACCCCAGGCGATCGCAAAGGGGCGATTCTTGGCCATACGGCTGGGATTGCGATCAATGTAAGGAACAGCGGCCAGCAAGCCAACCAACAAGGGTGGAATAACCAAACCCATGATGAACTTGCTGTCGAGCAGGCGACCCAACTGGACTTCGGCGCCGAAGATGCCAATAACGGGATTGATGAAACCTTCCAGGATCTTGGCCGGTTCGATCTTGAGCATGCCCTGCAACCACCAGAAGTACCAGGGAGCTTTGGTGTCCAGCGGGGTTTGCTGCGGGTTGGCTGGCGTTTCAAGAGGGGAATTGAAAAGATCGAAATAAAGGATTGCCAGCATTGCAAAGATACCCACACAAACCAGGAAAAGCTCATGAGTGAGCAAGTCGGGGATGAGGTCAATGCGGCGGGTGTGCTTTTTCTTTTCGTCAGCGGGGATGTCATCGCGCTCTTCTACCCAGGCAGGCAAAGAAATACTGTGCTCACGCGAAACTTTGTAATAGTGAATACTGATGACCAGGATGGCGATCAGTGGGAATAGGATGACGTGCTGCAAGTAGAAGCGTAGCAAACCACCCGTACCAATATCGGGCGCGCCACGCAAAAGGATGTTCATGGCAGGGCCAACGACCGGACCTGATTCGGTGATGGAGGAACCCACCGTGATAGCCCAATAGCCCAACTGGTCCCAGGTGAGCAGATAGCCCGTAAAGCTCAACCAGGCAGTAATGAACAATAACACTACACCCGTCAACCAAGTAAAGGAACGCGGCCCTTTATACGACCCGGTGAAGTAAGTGCGGAACATATGTAGCCAGGTGAACAAGACCATGCCTTCTGCGCCAAGACGATGGATGTCCCGCATCAACTCCCCAAACCATACATTGCTCTCGATCTCCAGAATGGAGCCATAAGCCTGATCCGGGAAGGGGATGTAGTAGACCATGAGGACAACCCCAGTGATGGTCTCGACCACAAAGAAGAAAGTGGTAAACCAGCCCAAACGGAAGGTGTGGGTGAACCAGGTAGCGGCCTGCTGGTAGTAACGCGGACGCAAGTGGGCTACAAAGCTGGTAGTAATAACCTTATAACGGGGGTTCGGCTTCTCTGTGGGGGGATCGCCGCGAAAGACAGCGCGCAACTCTTTGATGCTGAGACCAGCTGTGATGATACGCACACGGTCATCGATCATCTGCATGAACCAGGCACGCAGTTCGTCTCGCGGGGGGATATTAAACCTTTGGCGCAGGGTGTTGAGCATACGTTACTCCGTACGGGTGTTTACACTAACGATAAAACGATCTTATCCGTGGTTCTCGCCGTTGATACGGTTGCCGGTATCCACGCGGATGATGGCATTTTCGTTGTCAGGCAAAGGCACAGGGCCACCATCGGGAGGAGTCTGGGCCAGTTCGTTGCCGTCCTCATCCACTATGGTGAGCACAAAACGGTCGAGGCTCCTGGGAGCCGGGCCAAGGATATAGTCACCATTCTTTTCGTATTGGGAACCGTGGCAGGGGCAAATGAACTTGTTCTCCTGATCGCTCCAGCCGTATAAGCAGCCTAGATGCGGGCAGACCTTGTAAATGGCGTAGAGGCCCTCTTCGGTATTGGCCATCCACAGCTTGACCTTGGGAATGTTCTCGGGGCCCTCATTGAGGGAAGGCAGGCCGGAAACGGGGCCATAAGGAAAGACACCGCCAAACTCGCCTTCACGGAAACGCGGGTAGGCAAAAAAGAGGGTCATGCCGCTGACGCTTAGGGTCACAATGCCCAACGATGCCAGCCAGGCAATGTTAAGGAATTCACGGCGATTCAGTTCGATTTGTTCTTCTTCTGGAGCGGGTTTAGCTTCCGCGGCGCTGGCTGCGGCTTCGGTCATTCCGACACTCCTCCATAGAGTTTAATTATTAGGGCCAAATTTAACGTTGTGGATTCTATCACAAAGGACTTTGTTGTGAAAGTATAAATGCCTCAATTGGAGTTAAAAAGAAGATTTGTCCTTCGATTTTATCTTCAGTACGGCGAACTTCGATGCGTTTGATGAGCCCCCGCAAGATAAGGCGCACCTGTTCCGGATCCCCCGCCTTCAGTTTGGCAGCCAGCTCGCTGGTAGATTTTACCAGTTCATCCATAGTGAGCTCCCCCACCCCATTTTGTGTTTGGGCAGCACGCACATCCTGGCCTAGCTCCTCATATTGATCGGTGAGCTGGTCTAGTTTGCTGAGCAGTGCCGGGTTTTGGCCACTCTCGGCTATGGCATCGACCAGGTTATCGATCTGGGATTTGACGGCTATACGCTCTTTTTCGAGGGCGGTGGTGTCGATCTTGGGTTGTTGCTGAGCCTCAAGTACTTCGCCGGCCAGGCGTTGGGCATTCTCTGGGGCGAGGATGTGTTCGGTGAGCTGCTTGATGACGGCTTCTTCGAGGACCTCTTTGGGCACGCGTGTGTGGGTACAGCCTCGCTCGGGAACGGTGTGGGCCGAGCAGCGGTAGTAGAAGTAGCGCTTTTCGCCGGGACGCTGTGTGGATACGGCTGACAGAGCCGTCCGGCAATTGGCGCAATAAGCGAGACCAGATAACAGGAGCGGGCTGCTCTTTCGGCGGGGGTGGTTTGGGTCGTCGCCGTTGCTTTTTTGGCGGTTGCGGTCGAGCACGCGCTGGACGCTTTCCCATAATTCTTTGGGCACTATGGGCTCGATAAAATCGTCAACGATGATACGGCGGTCGCCCTTTCCCCAATCAAGCTTTCCAAAATAGATGGAGTTGCGGAACATGGGGTTGTAGCCGGACATGGATTTGTAGAGGCCGGTTTGGGCGTGGATGTGTTTGCGCGTGGCGCCGGCAGCTTTGAGCTCGAAGGCCCGGCGCACGATGGGCGCTGTGTCGGGATCGATGACCCAGCGGTGGGCGACGTGGTCCTGGCCGTTGCGTCTTTTGCCGATGATCACCGGCTCTTTTTTGAAGCCTCTAGCAACCGGGCCGGGCAGGCAGCCGTGCGAAAGCACCAGGTTGTGCAGGCCGCGCTGCACGTCTTTGCGGATATCCTCGACGAAGCGCTGGTTCATCCAGTCGATGGCGGCTTCGAAGAGGCGGCCGTCTGGGCCGTCTGGCAC
>JABFGG010000034.1 GCA_013112575.1 Chloroflexota bacterium
GGGGTTGGGCAAAGCGCTGGGGAGCTGGCTGACGCCTGGGGCACTGGTGAAGTCCTGCAAAACTTGAGTAGCTTCTTCAATTGAAACGCGTTGCTTAAAGCCAACCGAGATGCAGGAGGTGTGGCCGTCGATGACGGGGACGCGGTTGCAGTGGGCGCTGGCAGTGAGAGTGTGGGGGATGCGCCGGTCGCTGTCCATTGAGCCAAGCAGCAAACGCGTTTCGGGTTGCATCTTCTCTTCTTCACCTGAAATATAGGGGTAGATGTTGTCGGTGATGTCGAGGCTGGCAACGCCGGGATAACCGGCCCCGGAGATGGCCTGCATGGAAACGACAAAGACCTGCTCGACGCCAAAGGCATCGTCCAGCGGTTTGAGGGGCATGGCGACGCCGGTGGTGGTGCAGTTGGGCGAGGTGACGATGAGGCCGGGCCAGCCGCGTGCCTGGCGCTGGCGGGGGAGCATGGTGAGGTGGTCGGCGTTGACCTCGGGGATGAGCAGAGGGACGTGCTCCGTCTGACGGAAAGCGCGGGCATTGGAACTGACGGCGTAACCGGCCTGGGCGTATTGCGGCTCGAGTTCCAGGGCAACGGAATGAGGCAAGGCGGAGAAGACGATACGGGCGGGCAGGTCGGTGGTCAGAGGGCTGACGATCATGTCGGCAAAGGCAGGGGGTAGTTCACCGTCCAAACGCCATTGGGTGGCTTCAGCATAAGGTTTGCCCGCGCTGCGCTCTGAGCCAACCAGGGCAGTGATCTCGAACCAGGGATGGTCGGCGAGTAGTTGCACAAAGCGCTGGCCCACCGTGCCGGTGGCGGCGAGAATTGCTACGGGGATACGTGGTTGCATGGTTGCTTTCCTTATTAATAATTTATGTCACGGGCGACGCATTGTCCAAGCTGCGCTTGGCCTTGCGCCCCTACACGGGGCTTCTTTTCATGGTTTATTTGATGAGGCTGTGGACGGCGCGCAGGGCGTCCTCAACATCATCGGCGCTGACAATAAAGCTGATGGAGACTTCGGAGGAGCCCTGGGCGATGGCGATGACGTTGAGCTTTTCTTGCCCAAGGGCGGTAAAAAGGCTACCGGCAATGCCGGGTATGTTACGCATGCCGGCACCCACGACGGTGACAATGACAACGTCCTCGGTGGCCCAGATGCGGTCGATGTCGCGGATTTGCAACTCGGCGGCGAAGGCCTGTTCCAATGCGGTAATGACGCGGTCGGCGGCCTGGGCATGGAGCGCGAAACAAATGCTCTGTTCGGAGGAGGCCTGGCTGATAAGGATAACACTTTCATCAATGGCGGCCACAGCGCCAAAGGCACGGGCGGCCACACCGGGAACGCCAAGCATGCCGCGGCCTTCAATGGTGATCATGCGCTGGTCTTTGATGGCGGTGACGGCCTTGATGGAGCCGTTGGCGGAGGCATCACGCTTGTGAACGATCTGGGTGCCGGGGTGGGAAGCATTAAAGGTGTTGAGCACGCGCAAGGTGATGCCCGCCTCGACAACAGGGCGGATAGTCTTGGGATGCAGGACCTTGGCCCCGAAATGGGCCAGCTCGGAAACTTCCCGGTAGGAGAGTTCCTCAATAGTTTGGGCATCCGGCACGACACGCGGGTCGCTGGACATGACGCCGTCCACATCGGTCCATATCCAGACCTCGTCAGCTTCCATAGTGGCCCCGAGGATGGCGGCGGTGTAGTCGCTGCCACCGCGGCCCAGAGTAGTGATGATGCCGTCTTCCGTAGCAGCCAGAAAACCGGTGACGACGGGGACACATCCCTGATCGAAAAGGGGTTGGAGGCCAGCCTGCACTTTTTGGGCGGTGAGTTCAAAATCGGGGTGGGCAGCCTGGAAGCGGTCGTCGGTGACGATCAAGTCGCTGGCTTCGATGGATTGCGCATCCAGGCCATGAGAACGCAAGGCAGCAGCCAGCAGACGGACACTCATGCGCTCGCCCAGAGAAGCTACGGCATCGATGGATTGGGATGTGGAATGACCCAATACGGCAATGGCGCGGCAAAGGTCGCCGAAGGTGTCTATGAGGCCGCCGATGTCCTGCATGACGGCGGCGCGTTGATCATTGTCGGGGATGAGTTCGTTGGCAATGGCCTGGTGGCGTTCCAGTAATTGGGCCTCGGTTTGGGCGATGAACTCAGTATCGCCATCGAGGGCACGCTGGCTGCCTTCCAGGAGGAGGTTAGTGACGCCGGACAGGGCAGAAGTGACCACCACGGATTGAGGCCATTTCTGGCGGGTATCGCCAACGATCTGGATGACATTCTCTAAAGCGGGCACACTGCCTACGGAAGTGCCGCCGAATTTCATGACTACTGTTTTTGGCAAAGGGTTCCTCCTAAAAAATCGTTCAGATTTGGGCCAGGGCCTGGTCGAGATCGGCGATGAGGTCGTCTGTGTCCTCGATGCCGAGAGCGAGGCGCACGAGGTTCTCGCGGATGCCGATCTCCAGGCGTTCTTCGGTTGACAATTCGTAGAATGACATCAAGGCAGGTTGTTCAACGAGGGTCTCGACGCCACCCAAAGAGGCAGCCATCAAAGGGATCTGTAAAGCGTCGATGAAGCGCGAGGTGGTTTGCAAGTCGCCTTTGACGGTAAAGGAAACCACGCCGCCAAAACCCTGCATCTGCTGTGCCGCGACGGCGTGGTCGGGGTGGGAAGCCAAACCCGGATACCAGACCTGCTCGATGGCGGGATGGGCCTCTAAGAATTCGCCAACAGCCTGGCCATTGGTGTTCTGGCGTTCGATGCGCAAACCGAGGGTCTTGAGGCCACGCAGCAACAGGGCGGCATTATGTGGGTCGGCCACGGCCCCCATGACGCCGAGGGCGTTCTTGAAGGAGGCGATCAAGCCTTCTTCGCCCAACACGACGCCGGCGAGGAGATCGTTGTGGCCGGCGAGGTATTTGGTGGCGGAATGCACGACGATATCCACGCCAAAGTCAAGGGGGCGCTGGTTGAGGGGTGTGGCGAAGGTGGCATCGACGAGAGTTTTGACGCGATGCTTCTTGGCGATGGCGACGAAGTTCTCCAAGTCCAGCACGCGCAGGTAAGGGTTGGTGGGAGATTCGGAGATCAGTAAACGAGTGTTATCTTGAATGGCAGCTTCAATGGCGGCATGATCGCCCATAGGCACTACGCTGCAGGTGATACCTAAACGTTTCAAGAACTTCAAACAGAATTCGCGCGTGCGGCGGTAACAGTCGTCGGTGATGACGATGTGCCCACCGGTGGGCAACATGGCTAACAGCACAGTGGAGATGGCGGCCATGCCGGAAGAGAAAAGCAAAGCCGCGCCGGCATCTTCGAGAGCGGCGAGGCGCTGTTCGACTGCGGTGACGGTGGGATTGCCATAACGCCCGTACTCACTGCGGCCATTGGCTTCACGGCCCCACATGCGCGCTTCCATGAAGGCGCTCAAATCTGCCGTGTCCTCAAAGGTGTAGGTAGCGGTCTGCACGATAGGCTCGGCTACTGAATGATAAGGATTGGCATGGCGCTCGCCATGCACGGCCTGGGTTGACGGCCCCAATCTTGGGGCCCGGGTAGTCTCGCCTTCATCAGCAGTGTCCGTCAGTTCCTCTTCAAAATGTCCGTTGTGGTTCACGATATCTCCTTAGGTCTGATCTGATTGTTGAAATAAAAAAGGCTGCCTGTGCGGCAGCCTTACGATCTCGGTGTGTAGTTCTAGCGAATTACACCTGGTGATGCTGCCACAGGTCAGGGGTATTGATACCCATCATAGTCATGGTAGTCATCATGGTGGTGCTGGCAGAAAGCTTGTGGCTGATCATCGTATAAAGTTATCTCCTGGTGTTACAACAAAAAAGGGCTGCTCTGTGGCAGCCCTTCTAAAATCACTCTAGCATCAATCTTTGCGTTTAGCTCATGCTATTGGTGAGAGGCTGCCTGTATGCGCGTGCACATGCCCATGGTGGTCATCATGGTAGTAGTGGTCATGGGGGTGGTGATTAGTAAATGCATCTGGTCAGTTCTCACTGTTAATTGGGCAAAGTTTACATGAAAAGCTGATATCGGTCAATATGAAATTGAAAAGGCGAGGCAGGTACAGGCTTTGTTGGATAGAAGGAGATATCAAGGTGAGTCGGTCAGCAATCGAATACGAACCAACAAATCTCGTTACGTAGCTTCTGGTCGTCAAGCACAAGATCCCGGATTTCGTTCGGGATTTGGGCATGCTGCCATGCGCACTCGAGGCGACCAGCTTCTTCCGCTTGTTCGTCAAGCGCCGCCTCGCGTGCAGCTTTGATTGCGTAGGCCGCCGCACCTAATTCATGAGTTGCCACATGGGCTACTGCCACCGCTTGACCAGCGGCCAAGGCCGCTTGCTTTGCCGCGCCGGCTACCTCTCTGGCCGCAGCATTGGCGGCGAAGGCAGCCTTGCGAGCTTGGGTCACCGTAATCTCGCCCCGTGTCCAAGCACGCGCCAATTCGATGGCTCGACGCGGCCGGTCGTCATTGGGTTGCATCTCCTCGAATAAGTCCACCACATGCTCTGCGCAATCTGCCGCCCACACTGCAAGCAGATGATGATCGGAATCTTGAAGGGTACCACCGCGACGCACAGTGATGAATCTAGGGTCTGGCTTCTTTGGTAATATCATTCTTTAGTCCTTGAGCGTTCCTTCTGCCCAACACGTGTTTGAGCGGATCTATGGGTAGTTTATATAAGAGCCTATTAGTTTGGGATTTATGCGTCGCCCTTACAGTTGGAAAAGCCCAGTAGCTCTTCGGTAAGCCAGTTGAGAAACAGTAAACAATAAGTGTCTCCAAGAATTTTACTAACTGTCCTGACCTGCTGGCGGTAGTGTACTTTGTTTTGGTAAAAGGATTTAGAAAAAATGGGCTTCCCCGTTAAAGCGACAAATGCCCAGGTGAGGGGGGCACCCGGACATTTATCTTCTGCATTATACGAATAAATTCGACAAAAATCAAGGGTTTCCTGAAAATTTTAATGCTGCTGTAATAAAAGGCACATAGTCTAACAATGCTGGGAAAAGCTCTGAATATAGTGTTGAAAATGGGAAAGTGATTTAAATGACAAACGCCCAGGTGAGGGGGGCACCCAGACGTTCGTCGATTGGGATTATACACGATTAGGCGAAAACGTCAATAGCTTGTATAAACATTTCGTTAGAAATTATTCGCCATGTCAGGGCCATTCGAATGAGGTCACGAACTGTTCTTTGTCTTCTACAATGCTATTGCTGATCTCTTCTATGGTGCGATTGTTCTTACGTATGCGCACGGTGTAATCGGCTGTGCCTGTCCCCTCACAATCAGCGGCATAGATCACGTAGACTTTGTACTCACCATCCGGTGCGCTACCGGGGAACCAGTAGGTGTTCTCAACGGGTGTGTCACCCAGGTCCTCACAATTATCGTGGGCAACCACGTCCAGTTCGCCGCCGCTGCCACTGATGCGTTTGCCCAACCACAGGCGTTCACCAAAGGGGTCCTCCACAATGAGATCAAGATCAGCAGTGGAATCCCAGCTCAGAGTAACCTGGATATCACCGCTGCCTAAAACGGTCCAGCCAAAAGGCGGTTCGTCCAGCAGGTCACTCTGGCCCAGCCAGATGAAAGCCAGGGCAAACACGAACAAGAGCAGGACTAATACCCCTAGTCCCACCCAACAACCGATCGGGGAACGTCGGCTGCCCACTGCTTACAAGGTTGAGGCGATCTGGATGGCTTCGCGCACCATCTGGTTAGTGTAGCCCCATTCGTTGTCGTACCAGCTCATCACTTTGACGAGGTTGCCGTCCACCACGGTGGTCATGCCGAGGTCGATGATGGCGGCATGTGGGTCGCCGATGATATCTGAGGAGACAATGGGGTCTTCTGCAACAGACATGACCTCCTGATACTGCTCAGTCTGAGCCTCTTTGCGGAAAACGTCATTAATGGCTTCGACTGTTGTGTCCTTTTCAGTGACGAAGGTCAGGTCTGAGACGGAGCCGACTGGCACCGGGGCGCGCACGGCTACGCCGTTAAACTTGCCTTCGTACTGTGGCAGGGCTTTGGTGGTGGCGATGGCTGCGCCTGTGGAGGTGGGTACCAGGTTGGCCGCCCCGGCTCGCCCGCGTCGCCATTTCTTGTGCGGCCCATCCACAATTGATTGAGAGGCAGTGTAGCCATGGATGGTAGTCATGATGGCTTTTTGGATGCCGAAGTGGCGACCAATGATCTCGACCACGGGGGTGATGGAATTCGTGGTGCAACTGGCGCAGGAGATGATGCGCTGTTCGCCATCGGAGGTATTGACCCCATGCACCACGGTGGGCACATCTTCACTCTTGGTGGGAGCAGAGATGATGGCGTATTTGGCTCCGGCTTTGACGTGCTTCTCCGCCCCTTCGCGGTCGGTGAACACTCCGGTGGCCTCAAAAACGATGTCTACACCCAACTTACCCCAGGGCAGGTCTTCGGGGTTGCGTTCACTGTAGAAGGGGATGGTCTTGCCGTCCACGATCAAATTGCTGCCCTCGGCGCGGATGTCTTCTCCGTAGCGCCCATAGACAGTATCGTATTTGACTAGATAGGCCAGGTTGTCCAGCGGGGCGATGTCGTTGATTGCCACCAGTTCAAGCTCGGGCTTGGTCAGTACCACGCGCAGGGTGGCGCGGCCGATACGCCCTAAACCATTAATAGCAACTTTAGCCATGAGGAACCTCCAGGAAATATGCGTTTCGTGGGGTAATTATAAGGGGGAAGAGGTAAATAACGAGGATACACATTTTTCGGCATCTTATACTGTGGATTGAGGGAGTGACAAATGACTAACGGAACTCGTGACCTTTGCCTCTGGATATATATCCCAGAGCGATTACTATCTTTGAATAAGCTAAATTGTTTCGGTTGCGTATTGCATTGCTTGTAGACTTTCATATATAGGAGGACAGCATGCCATCCACATCTACAGAAGGCACGAGGGCAATTCAATGGCTATTTGATTCTGATGAGCCGTGGACGCGCTACCGCACATTGGTTGATTTGCTTGATAAATCCCCGGATGATGCGCTTGTGGTTGAGGCGCGGATGGAAATGCTTGCCCATCCCCAAGTGCAAACTTTGCTAGTTGCAGCTGAGTCCTGGCCTGGCTACGCCCTCAAACGCCACAATGATGCCAAACACCCTATCTATTGCTTCAGCACCTTAGCAGACTTCGGTGTCCGTCACGATGATCCTGGTATGTACACAGCCCTGGAAAAGGTCTTGGACCATCAATCGTCCGAAGGAGCTTTTCAGACCCAACTGCGTTTATACAAACGCTTTGGCGGTATGGATGGCGAATTCTGGACATGGATGGCTTGTGATGCCCCCACGCTGACCTATGCTTTATATGCAATGGGCATGGACCAGGATGCGCGCGTGCAAAAGGCAGTAGGGCACCTGCTGAGTCAGGTACAGGAGACCGGCTGGCATTGCTCCGCGGCGGCAGAATTGGGCAACTTCAACGGACCGGGTCGCCGGGAAGACCCCTGTCCCATCGCCAATGTGTATGCTTTAAAAGTGCTTTCGTTGCTGCCCGAAGGAATCGATAGTGAAGCTGCAAAGCGGGGAACTGAAGTGTTGTTGAATCATTGGGAACAACAGCGTGAAAGAAAAATGTATCTCTTCGGTATCGGCACCGATTTCCGCAAATTGAAATACCCTTTCGTTTGGTACGACATTTTGCATATTGCAGAGGTTCTCAGCCGTTTCCCATTGGTTCACAATGACCCGCGCTTCCTAGAAATCCTGGAGACCATCAAGCAGCAGGCAGATGAAGATGGGTGTTACACGGCTACTTCGATGTATCGAGCCTGGAAAGATTGGTCATTTGCCGATAAGAAAAGCCCATCTCCCTGGCTCACCTTCCTGGTCATGCGTATGGAAAAACGCATTGGGGGCTTGAGTGTAATCTCTTGAGAAAGCTTTGAGGCATTTTAGAGACATTGGCTGTCTTGATAGCCAATGTGATTCAAGATATGGATTATGATGAGGGGAAATATCCACTAATCTATTATTATCTAACATAATACTTGTGCATATTCTGAGCAATTTTCCATATAACAATAGGGTGTTCTTCGTCTTAGTGGTTCTTGTTCTGGCTTCCTGTACTTCATCTAATCCTATCAGCCTTGCGGCACCCGAAGCAATTGCCGGTGTGATGGATTTGCGCGAGTGGGATTTTGAGCAAGCCGGTTCTATTGCCCTTGAGGGCGAATGGGCTTTTGTGTGGAATGAGTTGATGCAGCCTGACCAGATTGCAACTTCAAACCAGGTGAGTCACGTGCAGGTTCCAGAAGTATGGAGTGACTATGAAATCGAGGGGTCTGCAAATACTGCTAATGGCTTTGCAACCTACCACCTGACGCTGCATCTTCCCGATAGCGAAGAGGTTTACGGCATTTACAATGAAGGCCAGGGCTCTGCCTATGATCTCTGGGTAGATGGTCACTTATTAGCCCAAAACGGCCACGTTGGCACAAGTCGAGAGACGATGATCCCAGGGAAACAACCCGCTGTGTTCTTCTTCCAACCGGAGGAGGAGGCGGTGGAGATCGTTGTGCAGGTATCAAATTTCCATCATCGGAAGGGCGGTTTCCGTAACGAGCTAATGCTTGGCTTTGCCCAACCGATGCATCAAGATCAACTACAGCTTTGGTTCGTGCAAGCCATCTCTTTTGGGACTTTGTTCGTCATGGGTTTGTATCATGTTTTCATTTTCATCTTCCGTACAAAGAACAAAGCTTCTCTTTACTTCGCGCTTTTATCTTGGTTAACCGCAATTCGTATTGGCGTTACCGGGCAAAACATCTTCTTTTCCCTCTTCCCCGGCCTGAGCTGGTCTTTAGCGCTACGGGTGGAATACCTTACTTTCTTCTTGTCCCCAGTATTGTTTGTCTTTTTTCTGCAAAGTTTATATCCCAAAGAAGTCCATCGCTGGTTCATCCGCATTGTAGTTGCTCTAGGCGTCGGCTTCTCGCTGCTTCTGCTTTTTGTGGATACATTGGCACTAAGCTATACGCCAGAGTATTACCAGATCATATATTTTCTTGAGATCATCTATTATCTCTATTTCCTTGGGCGTATCATGGTTAACCAGAGGGAAGGGGCACTGGCCATCAGTCTGGCTTCTGTAATTGTGTTCACAGCCATCACTATCGAAACTTTGGCACTTCAATTTCCTTTGCCATTCGGTCCGATCGGCCCATATAGCTTTTTGGCTTTCATCTTCGTCCAGGCGGTCATGATGTCTTCGCGTTTTTCGAAATCTTTCTTAAGGGTGGAAACCTTATCCCAGGAACTCGAGGAGTCAAATGTTAATTTGCAGGAAAGCGAAAGAAAGTTCCGCAAGATCTTTGAAGATTCAAAAGACGTGATTTTTATTTCCGGCCTGGATACGACCATTGAAGATGTCAGTCCTTCGTGTGAAGAGGTCTTAGGCTATACAAAGGAAGAACTGCAGCAAAATACATTGGGTAAATTTCTGCTTGATCCTGGTGAATTATCGCAATATCAGAATATACTCATGGATCAAGGCGCGATCAAGAATATTGAAATCGAATTGGTGCGCAAAGATGGGAAGAAGATCGACACATTGGTTAGTGTGACCCTGCGTGAGGATGAGAATGGGAAGTTAGTGGGCTATCAGGGCACCCTGCGGGACATCACTGACAGGAAACAGGCCCAGATCGAGCGGCTGCGTGCCCTGGAAATGGAACAGTTAGCCATTACCGACCCACTTACAGAAATCTATAATCGCCGCTTCTTTGACGAAATTGCCGAGAAAGAACTTGAGCGCAGCAAACGTAGTGGGTCCTCCTTGTCGGTGATCATGTTCGACATTGATGATTTTAAACATGTGAATGATACCTATGGCCATTTAATTGGGGATCAGGTGTTGGAGAATCTGGCGAGAATTTGCCAGGAGAATATCAGGACGATGGACTTCTTTGCCCGTTTTGGTGGGGAAGAATTCGTTATTCTCATGCCGGATTCCGGTGAAGAAGCGGCCTTGGAAACAGCAGAGAGATTGCGGCGCGTAATTGCTGAAATGCCGATGGCAAAAAATGGGGAACTGGATGTAATGATTACGATCAGCCTGGGTATTGCAACTTTAGAAACTGGGAATTCAATAGGATTTAATGAATTGCTGGATCGAGCCGACCAGGCTTTATACGAATCAAAGAATGATGGCCGCAATCGGGTTGCGGTGTGGGGGCAGACTAGCCAATAGAAGGCTCTATATGCTCAGCGATAAATATATAGCGGTCAGAAAGATCAGGATGAATCCCCCGATCATCCAACCTAAAACTATCGAATAATTCCGGGGTACTAGCTGGTCTTCTCTGTCCATCTGACGGATTAGAGGGAATAGTCGCCAGAAGAAGGATGCGATCGAGATCACCAGGGCAATACCAGAAAAGAGCAAAGTGCGTTGATCAGCCACGATCAGAATAACGACCAATAATAGGATGAAGATCAATTTCGTCCCGGCTACCCAGTTGACAAGATATTTAACGAAATTATGAATCTCTGGATCTGCCTTCGACTTTTCCCAGGCTTTGAACACCCCGATTGCGTTAGCATATTTTGAGCCTGGGAAAAAATACAGCGCGATCACATTGGTCGCTTCGAGTAGCAAAAAGCCGATGGTGACAATGGTCAGCTGATTCATATCGAGATTATCCAACCAGGTCTTCACTTATTTCCCAAAGTTGACGACCCAACGCGAGATCGTATGATTTCTTTGACGAAGGGATGGATTTTTCCTTTACAAAATATTTGCCTGTTACGCCAATAACTTCAGGCGAAGTCGCCAGATAAATGATGGTTTGTGCCCCTTCTTCTGGGGGCATCCCGGCAATCTTATCGACAAGCCTTTTTAAGATCGCGCTAATCCCCCCTGCGGCTTCCCCGACGTTCGTTGCCACCAGTCCCGGATTCATCGCATTTACGGTTACATTCTGACCGTGTATCCGGCGAGCAAGTTCATAAGTAAAAGCAATGTTGGCCAATTTTGAGCGTTGATAAGCCTTGCCCCTTGAGTAGCCTTTTGTAAAAGGGATATCCTGTAAGTCCAGCTTGCCTAATTTGTGCAAACTGGAGGATACGTTGATGATCCTGGCAGGGGCGCTCTTTTCCAGCAAGTCACAGAGTAATTTGGTGAGCAGGAAATAACCCAGATGGTTGAGGGCAAAGGTCATTTCGATGCCATCCACACTTTGTTGCCGTTTGGCAAAAGTTGCCCCCGCGTTATTTACCAGCACATCCAGCCGGTCGTAACGGTTCTTGAATTCCTGAGCGACAGCACGAATGTCTTGTTGGGAAGATAGATCGGCCAGCAGATACTCTACATTAGGGTTACCGCTTTTTTCTTTGATCATTCGGGTGGAGTTCTCATTCTTAGTAGGGTTGCGCCCGATACCAACTAAGGTTGCCCCAAGCTGCGCTAACAAATAAGCAGTTGCTTCGCCAATGCCGGCGGTGGCCCCGGTGACGAGGCAAACTTTGCCCCTCATATCTTGATTGTGAGTGTCCATGAAGCTTCCTTGTTACTGTGTTGAAAGTGCCTGTTAATTCGTGATCGTGACAGCTTTACCGATTCGTGTGTTTTGTTCCAGCTCTTTGAGGATCAGGTCGGCAACATCGGCGCGGGCAATCTTGGCGGTAACGGCGGGAATATTTTCTCCAACCTCATAAACGCCAGTTCGGGGTGTATCTGTCAAACCGCTGGGGCGGATGATGGTCCAATCCAGGCCGCTTTCTCTTACGGCGGCTTCCTGTGTTTCGTGATCGTCGCGGCTGCTTTTCAGCAGGGTGGCAAAGAAGAATTTGTTGAACAGGGACAGGCTATCCCAGCTTTCTGCGACGCCCATTGCGGTTACCACCATGAGGCGTTTGGCCTTATGCTCTTGCATACCCCGAATGATATTGATCGTGCCCGTAGTGCGGACTGTTGTTTTCTTAAGATCACTGCCAGTGCCCAAAGCGCAGATGATGGCATCTTGACCCTGAATAGCCTGGGCAACACTAGCAGGATCAAAGACATCACCGCTAATGAAGGTCAAGTTTTTATCCTCGATCGTCAAACGGTTAGGATCGCGCACAAATGCAGTCACGCTGTGTTGCTGTTTGAGGGCTTGTTTGACAAGCTCAAGACCCGTTTTGCCGGTTGCACCAAATATTGCTAATTTCATTTGTTTCCTTATTTCTGTAAATCGGATTGATCATTCTTGCCAAAACTTTGCATGAGGATTGCTAGACCAGCGGTGATTTGGTCTTCTTGCTCGGGCGTAAGATTGCCGGGTACTTCGCTGAGCCAGCTCTGGCTATAGATGAAGTTTTCTTGCATAAACCTTTCCCCTTTTTCGAGGACGCGAACTTTTCGTACTCGACGGTCTTCAGGGTCTGCAACCCGCGCAACCATTTCCAATTTTTCAAGCCGGTCAACCATTTGGCTGGCCGCGCCGGGGGATACAACCATATGCTCACATAGATCGGAAATCTTGATCGGCCCTTTAAAATATAAGTATGTGAGAGCATATGCCTGGAGGAGGGAAAGTTCGGAGTGTTTCAGATAATTAAAGAATTCGGTCAGAGACTGGAAGAAATAGAATTTTGACCAATCCTCGACCGTCTTCAAAAATTCAGTTTGTGATGTCATAAAACACATCCTTCTCAGGGCAAATAGTTTATATGTATAAACTATTTATATGTATAAACTATACTTGAGTTTTGGAGAGTGTCAAGGTTTGAAAAAGGGACGAGGTCAACTTTGAGCAGTATAGGTCGGTTTCCCTTAAAAGCTCACAAACAAAAAGCACACCACAGTGTGCTTTTTATCAGTACCCAGGTGCGACTCAAACGCACAACCTACGCTTTAGGAGAAAGCGGCAATAGGTTTTTCCACCGTTATAAGGATGGGGGTGAAAGAATTGTAGAGTAAATTCCCGCCTTTATAGTGTGCATTATGTACGTAGAGTGTATTGATTTTTCTGTGATTGCAGTAAAAATGCAGTAAATCGTGATCCTTTCTTCAGTGACCAAGGGCTTATGAGTCCAGCGCTGCACTATTCAAACTGGGTTAGATCAGCATTTCAAGTTGACCTGCACCCCAAAATCCGTTCCAAATGAAATGATACGATCTGGAACGAAAATGGAGGCAGGCTATGCCCAAGAAAAGACGTTTTTCAACCGAGCAAATTATCATGAAATTGCGAGAGGCTGAGG
>JABFGG010000035.1 GCA_013112575.1 Chloroflexota bacterium
AGGACACTCATGCCACTGAAAAAAATAAAGACTAATCCTAAAGCTGCGATGACTTCAACGCCCAGAAGGAGGTACTCTATTACGCTGCGTCCCTTTTTGCGCGGTTCAATTCCAGCGCTAGCGTCCTGCGGCAGCATTGTTGGACCGGACGGAAGGATGGCCCTATTTTCTTCCGTGCGTACACTGATGATGCGCCCGGTTCTTTGAAATTCGGCAATCCGCTTGCTGCGGTCTGCCGTACGCTTCATTATCCAGTATCTACGGATCTGCGCTTCTGAAAGGCCATCGAGAGGATTATCTTTTGCCACAGTTCTTGATCTCAAACTTTTAGATTTCGATCCTGTTACAAAATGCAGAGATGCCCGTTGCGGGCATCTTTGCGGAGAGGAGATGAAATCAGATGCAACTGATATCAGTGAAAGGTTAGCATTGTTCAAATGCTATGTCACGCGTGGTCTTGCCTATTTTGGATTGGGCGAAATGGCCTAATACGCTTATGCAAAGCTATCCCAGCAAATAGTTTCTAAGTCCCCAGGGGTAGAAAAGCAGTGGTAAGAGGCCCATAATGCCGATAGGCAAAACGTCTAAGAGGTATTGCGAGGCTGTTTGCGCGGTGATGGCCATCACCACAGCATGCAAAATGTTGGCAAGGATTATGAAATCAACAAAGGTTTGGTGTTTGGTTGGATTTCTCGCTGAAAAAAGCATGACTATGCCCATGGAAAAATATACGATGGACATCATAAGTTCTGTGGCCAGGTTGCGAGGCTGCCAAAGAAACGTGTCACCGAATATAACTGGGACTGTAGAGAATACAAGTAAGCTGAGAACGCCGAAGATAATCAAATAGTATTTCAACGCTCTAAGTTGTATTGAGTTTTCTTCCATGATCAGGTTTCTCCTTTCAGGGAACGACAATTAAATATCTGGACTGCTAATTGCTATTTGGTTGATGGTGGGATAAATAATGAAATCGCAATGGCTGGCTCCGCTTGCCAAGGTATGCGTTCGTTTGAGCTCACCACCCAATAGATCCGCCGCAGCATAATCCTGGTTGCACCAAGTGGCGACGCATAATGCCCGTGCCTCCTCAGATGGTAAGAGGGTGAGCATTTGATCAATGGCTGGACAGCGTACTATGTCAAACGCGCTGTACTGCGGAGCTGGTTTTATATCCACGATATAGTCTGGGGGATTAAACGGAAAGCGCTGCATGATAAAGTTGACTTGGTGTTGCAAACGATCTGCACGATTGGGGATGAGAAGACGAAACCATTCTATTGGCCCGCTGATGGCATCATGGATCAGCGCCCAAATAACATCGCTGAGCAATTCGAGCGCGTGTTCACGCCCAGCGCCTGCATCGATCAGTGCTTTGTAGGCAAAGACAGATACGGCGGCTAACTGAACGACCATCCAGCTGCCGATGGTTTTAGATTGGATGATCTTATGCTGATTGGCCGCAAGCGCTTGCCATGCTTCCCCGATAATGTGATCTACATCTTCCGCTGTGAACCGGCCGATTTCGGGCCAAAGTCGATCCCGTTGGCGACCTTTGATCACCTTATGAGCGGCGCGACGAGTAAGAGGTTTAAATATAAAAGTGAAGAGGCGCATTGGCTACAATGTCTTGCATAATTGATTTATTCTTCATACTATAGAGCATCTGTTGGTGAGCGTCATGCGCGCTCACACCTATATTGGGTTAGGCAATATTGCCTAGACTTCCATAGGGGTTTTGGCGGTTTCAAGCACATGTAGAGGCGATTATCCTCAGGCTGAAACAGGAACCCTATCCGCGATTTTTCAGTGCCAGGAGGCATAGGGGCATGCGTACCAAGTTCATTATTCTTGCAGCCAGTCTCCTCGTACTGATCGGGGCGATTTGGGTAACCGTCTCATCGAACGATCAAGGAGCACCCATTACGATCGTCAACACGTCCGTCCCACCCGCACCGCCCCTCGATACTACCTTAGTCCGTGAAGGCGAGACTTTGTATCAGCAGTCATGCGCGCGATGTCATGGCGCCAATCTGGAAGGCGAAGCCAATTGGCGTGTAACGAAAGAGGATGGCTCACTCCCGTCTCCGCCGCACGATTCGAGTGGGCATACCTGGCACCACCCAGATAGCTTGCTGCTTGAAATCATCGCAAACGGTGGTGACCCCCAATTTAATTCCACAATGCCTGGCTTTGCCGACAGCTTGACAGAAGATGAGATGATTGCAATTCTTGAATTTCTCAAAAGCAGCTGGAAAGCAGAAGACAGGGAATATCAGTGGTGGATATCGGCCGTGGAGCAGGGAAACACAATCCCGTAGATTGCAGCCAGGCAATTCCTCGCTACAATAGAAGAGTAGAGCGAGGAATTAAACTGAGAAATGCCCCCTGATGTCGAACGCTAGTCCAGGCACGATTACTAATGTCTTCATATACTCACCCTTTGCCTTGCTGCGAAGTGCGTGGAAATCATTACTGGCTGACCAGGCATTTATCCGGGTTATTGGTGATGCTCATGATCTAGCCACCTTGGGTGCCAGAGCAGCCAGCGCTTCACCCCATACAATTTTTATTGATGACCCTGGTCTGGATAAACAATTAGTGGAAAGATTGCAGGCTCAATCATCTGCCAATGGGCTCCTTGTGCTTGGGGTCGAGTATCCCCTGGCCGATCTGGTCCAATGGATGCAGGCCGGTGTGACGGGCTTTGTTTCCCGCGATGCCCCAGTGAGCGAGCTGGCCCGCGCCATGATAGCTACAGGGCGCGGCGAAATGTGGTTGCCGCCAAGTATCGCAGGAAAAGCGCTTGCGGCGCTGGCGCGGGGAGAGCACTCACCTCAGGACGATCTCGTTGAACCGCTTTCAGAACGCGAAACTGATGTGCTTCGATTACTGGTGAAAGGAATGGCGAATAAAGATATTGCCCAGACCCTGATTCTTAGCGTGCGAACAGTAGAAGCACACCTTCGCAGTGTTTACGGGAAACTTGGCGTGCATTCCAGAACAGAAGCGGCGTTATGGGCGGTGCGAAATGGGTATTTTGAAGAATAAAGTAATGAGTTGACGGTGCCTGCTGCGATTTCTGCCTACTTGTATTTGCTTACTCCGCTCAATTAAACAATGATGATTTTTCTTAGGCCAGTAACTAGGTAATTTTGCCTAGCGGAGTTAGGCGTGATTACCGCTGACGAAGCCAATCATGCCTACTAGAATAAGCGCATAACAACTATGACCTACCTTGCGCTTCGAAATCTTTTTCAGAACACATTCCGTTTGATTCTAAGTATTAGCGGAGTCGCCTCGTCGATCGCCTTAATTGTCCTATTGCGAGGCTTCCTTTCAGGGATTTATGTGCAAGTGACAGCCTATCTTGATAATACGCCTGTAGATTGGGTCGTATCACAGGAGGGCATCCGCAACTTATTGGGTGGTACATCCTTTTTACCACCCAGTACCGAGGATTTGGCGCAAGGAATTTCTGGTGTGGAGGATATCATTCCCATCGTAGCTCAATACGCCATTCTGGACATCCATGATGAAAAGGTCGTGGGATACATGGTCGGTTATGATCCGGACATTGGGGGCGGGCCCTGGTCACTACTCGCCGGACGCGAACTGGATGACGATGATGAAATCATCCTTGACTGGGTCATGGCAGAGGATCACGGCCTGAAAATTGGAGACAATATTGAAATCCTGGATGAAGAGTTCGAAATCGTTGGTTTAAGTGCGGATACAAGTTCATGGATGGCTAATTTTTTCTTTATCAAAAAAGAAGCTGCCGAACAGCTGTTATTAGCTCCAGAGGCCACAAGCTTTCTATTGATGACTGCAAAGCCTGGCTATGACAAAGCCTCTATTGAAGCACGCCTGCGCCGACGGTTGCAGGATGTAGAGATTCTCCCCAGCCAGGTGGTGAAACAAAATGATCTTGATCTATTGGTAAACATCTTTGCCGTCCCCTTGAAAATGATGGTGAGTATTGCATTTGCTGTTGGAACTGCAATTCTGGGAATGATCATTTATACAGCTACCGTAAGTCGTGCAAGCGAATATGGTGTGCTCAAAGCTGTCGGGGGGAAAAATACCCAGCTCTATTCTCTGGTAGTGCAACAGGCCCTATTGATCTCCGTGGTTGGATTGGGTCTGGGGATTCTGTTGGCCTGGATCGCCGGACAGGCCGTGATGGAGGTCTATCCTAAGTTTTTAGTTGTGCTCCGATCGAACGACCTGCTACCTACTATAGTGACTGGCATTGGTATGGGACTTGGTGCGGCGCTTCTACCCGCACTGTATTTGAGTCGACTGGATCCCGCCGAGGTTTTTCGGCGCTAACTTGGTGAAACTATGATTCGATTAGCCTGGCGAAACCTGTTCCAAAACACCACGCAGATCGCATTGGGCGTCGGCGGGGTGGCGCTTGCTTTACTGCTGATGCTTGCTATAGATGCTCTCCTTGCCGGTTCTGAAGATGATCTGGTGGCGTATATCGAGGACTCTGGAGCAGATATTTTTGTATCTCAAGAGGGCGTTAAAAATATGCACATGGCCTCTTCTGCTATTACACGCAGTGACTTGCGATTGGCCGCGCAGGCTGAGGGGGTGGCTACTGTAAGCCCTATTCTCTATACCACGAGTGTTGTGGAAACCAAGGAAGGCGATGTGCTCTCGTACATTATCGGGTTTGATCCCATGGAACCCTTAGGCGGTCCCAGGGAGATCGTAGATGGAACCTTGGAAATTCACAATAAGGAAATCATTATTGATCAGGCAGTGGCTCGCAGCCAGGAAGTCGCTCTTGGGGACGTTGTTGAGATATTCGGTGAAGAATTTACTGTTGTGGGCATTACTGCGGGGTTGACCAACATCGTGAATAGCGTATCCTTCATTACACTGCGCGATTTTCAGGATCTACGCGGGGATGATCGCAACGTAATTAGTTATGTGCTTGTGAAAATATTGCCAGATTATTCGGCCAAATCCGTGGCAGCAGAAATCACCGCGCGGAATCCAGATGTGTTAGCGTTATCTGAAGCAGAGTTTTCTCGCGGAGAGCGTCAAATCATACGTGATATGAGTGTTGAAGTGCTCAATATTATGAATGTGTCCGGCTTTCTGATCGGCCTGGCCGTGACAGCATTGACCCTATATTCCAATACATTGCATAAGCGCAGCGAATATGGAGTGCTCAAAGCGATTGGCGCGAAGAATATCCACCTGTACACCGTGGTTGTGGCCCAGGCGTTCATTAGTCTGATGATCGGCACGGTAGTGGCAATCGGATTTATTCTCCTTTTAGGGCAATTGCTGCCCGCGCTAGTTCCGGGGGTTGCAGTAACCTTGACCGCTAGTGGTTTATTGCGAGTTTTCGCGGCCTCCCTAATTATTGGCGGGCTATCCGCCCTGGTGCCAGCTTTCCAAATCGCCAGGTTAGATCCAGCAGAGGTATTCAGAGGATGAACATGCAATCAGTAGTTTCGGTAGAAAAGGTAGTTCGGCGATTTGGTAGTGGGACAACCGAAGTCGTTGCAGTGAAGGATATATCCCTGGAGGTTGTTCCTGGAGAAGTCGTCTTGATCATGGGACCATCAGGCAGTGGAAAAACGACTTTGCTATCTATGTTGGGAGGTTTATTACGACCATCGGAAGGTCGGATCCAAATTGGTGAGGATGACTTAACCTTGATGGATGAAAGCCAATTGCCCAATATTCGTTTGCAACATATCGGGTTTATCTTCCAGGATTTCAACCTTCTTTCGGCTCTCACCACACTGGACAATGTGGCCCTGGTGGCCCAGCTGACAGGAATTTCGAGAAAAGAATCTCGAAAAAAGGCAAAGGTGTTACTGGAACAATTAGGTCTTGGCCAGCGCTTGGATTTTTTGCCCCATAAGCTTTCGGGAGGTGAAAAACAACGCGTTGCAATCGCCCGAGCATTAGTGAACAAGCCGGACATGATTCTGGCAGATGAACCGACAGCAAACTTGGACAGCCATCACGGTCGGGAGACCATGCGTCTGCTGCGCGAAGTGGCTAAACAGGAAAAGCGGAGCGTCGTCATCGTAAGTCACGATGAGCGTATAAAGGAAATTGCCGACCGCGTTCTCTGGCTCGAAGATGGCGAGTTTAAGGACATGGTTGAGATGGCGGTAGATCCAGTCTGTGGCATGTCTATTGATATCTTGCATGCTCCAGCAACCGCGGACTTTGAGGGAACCAAATACTATTTTTGTGCGAATGGGTGTCGCCACGAATTCCTGGCAGCCCCGAATAGCTTTCTGCAGGTGGACCATGAGTGATAAGCAAGTAATAAAGACATCAGTCTCTGTGCTAGGAACACTCGCCGAGTTTCACAAGGAACCGATTCCTTACGACCTGGCCGCGCTCGTTGAACTGGTCACTGATATCAACCCTGATTTTCTTTGCCTCGATATGACAGAGCAACAGTGGAAAAATCGAGAGTTCGGTGGACTTCCCCCTGAATATGGGGAGGCGCTCCTGCCACTAGCTGAACAGTCTGATATTGTAGTCGTCCCAGTAGGCGATAACCCCGATTTGGTCAATGCAGAGAGTACTGGCTTGCGAAGCTGGTTAATTTCATGGCTGCGAAAAGGGCTTGCGTATGTCCAGCGGACGGCGCCAGGGCCAGATGCAATCAACCATGGAATTCGGCATGACATCGCTAATTGGTTCTATCATGGTATTCAAGGGCTTTCGGACAAGGATATGGGCCGCGGACGGGAGGTGCATGTCAATCATCTGACCGAACAAGTCCTTCAATTAGCGCAGCGGGACCCCGGCACACGAGTCTTGGTTATTGTGAATGTGCAATATTGCCATCACATTCGGCCTAAACTACAAGCACATCCAGCAATTCAAGAAAAGAGATATTCAGAGCTTTAGTCTTTTCAAAATATTAATCAATCAGAATGAGGTGAAATTATTATGGATGACAAACATAAAGAACACGAGCACCACGATCATGCTCATATGGATCATGATCAATCGAGTTCCGTTGAACAGGTACACGACCATAGCGATCATGTAGATCATACGGGTCACGAATTCATGTTCAGGGACCGCTTTTGGGTTAGTCTGGCACTCAGCATCCCGGTATTGCTCTACAGCCAAGCGGTGCAGAATTGGTTGGGATTCACAATGCCAGCCTTCCTGGGGAGCGCGTGGATAGTTCCCGTATTCTCCTTAATCATCTTCCTCTACGGCGGTGTGCCATTCCTCCAAATGGCCGTGCCGGAGGTCGGGCGGAGATCGCCTGGCATGATGGCGTTGATCTCCTTGGCGATCAGTGTCGCCTTCATATACAGCATTGCGACGACGTTCTTTGATATTGGTGAGAGCTTCTACTGGGAACTGGTTACGCTGATCGACATCATGTTGCTGGGGCATTGGCTAGAAATGCGCAGCGTGCGGCAGGCATCAGGGGCCCTGGATGAACTGGCAAAATTGATGCCAGATACCGCCGAGCGGATCCTCGAAGACGGCACAACAGAAACGATTCCCAGTAGCCAACTCAAGGATGGGGACCTTTTCCTTGTTCGCCCCGGCGAAAGTGTCCCTGCCGATGGCATCATTGTGGAGGGATCATCAGAAGTCAATGAAGCCATGATCACTGGTGAGTCAAAGCCTGTTGAAAAAGAAGCTGACGTTACAGTGATTGCTGGAACCATTAACGGGGATGGTAGTCTGCGAGTGCAGGTGACTGCCACGGGCGATGAAACTGCCCTTGCCGGGATTATGCGCCTGGTTGAGGAGGCCCAACTGAGCAAGTCTGATACCCAGATCCTGGCGGATAAGGCAGCGGGCTGGCTTTTTTATGTCGCTCTTGCAGTAGCTGCCTTGACCGCCATCGGTTGGGTGGTTGCAGTAGGGTTTGATATTGAAGTCATCAAACGCGTTGTCACTGTATTAGTGATCGCCTGCCCCCATGCACTTGGATTGGCTGTGCCGTTAGTAGTTGCCATCAGCACATCAATGGGTGCCAGGAATGGTATTCTCGTACGCGATCGACTGGCTTTGGAGTCGGCCCGTGAGTTGAATACGATCATCTTTGACAAGACTGGCACATTGACAAAGGGTGAATTCGGCGTGGTCTCCATGATTGCAGTTGATGGGTGGAACGAAGATAATGCTCTCGCGCTTACCGCAGCTCTTGAAGGTGACTCAGAACATCCCATTGCCCGTGGTATTCGCCAGGAGGCGGAGGAGCGGTCTTTGCCCTTACCTAGTGTCAAAGAGTTTGAGGCCATCAAGGGTCATGGCATCAAGGCAAGCGTGGATGGCAGTGAAGCCTATGTTGGCGGGCCGCGATTGCTCGAGAAGTTAGATCTTCAGAAACCTGCGGAAATTGAGGACTTTTCCCAAGAAGCAGGTGACAAAGGTCAAACTGTGGTTTTTCTAGTGTACAACGATAAGGTGGTTGCGGCCTTTGCCCTGGCCGATCTGATCCGCCCAGAAAGCCATGCGGCTGTAAAACGGTTGGAAGAACTAGACGTCGAGGTTGTGATGCTAACCGGAGATAGTGAAGACGTGGCAAAAACCGTAGCTGACGAACTGGGCATCAAGCGCTATTTTGCAGAAGTGCTGCCTGAAGATAAAGATAAGGCGGTCAGCGAACTTCAGGCGGAAGGAAAACGAGTTGCCATGGTCGGCGATGGTGTCAACGACGCCCCCGCGCTCACGCGCGCCGATGTAGGCATTGCCATTGGGAGCGGAACCGACGTGGCTGTTGAATCAGCAGGTTTAATTCTGGTAAAGAGTAATCCACTGGATGTTGTGCACATTATTGAATTGAGCCGAGCCACCTACCGTAAGATGATCCAGAACTTGATCTGGGCGACGGGCTACAACGTCATTGCCCTGCCTTTAGCCGCGGGCGTGTTGGCGCCCTGGGGGATCCTGCTTTCTCCTGCTGTAGGAGCCTTGTTCATGTCATTGAGCACGGTTATCGTTGCCATCAACGCGCAGACACTACGTCGCACACAGTTGACCACGACCCAAGCGACTGTAGCAGCATAAGAACGGAGCGGTTGCTGCGAATCTAATCAGAAGCATAGCAACATTAACAACAAAGAGCCCGCCATGATTATCATGGCGGGCTCTTTGTTATTTCTGGCTACAAGGTTAGTTCAAATCCTGTTTCATCGTCTGATACTGTTCGCGCGTAATTTCGCCACGTGCATAACGCTGATCAAGGATTTCATGGGGCTCAAGTCCTTCACGGCTTGCAGGCATTCCTGGCGGTTGACTACTTGGGAATATCCCGCGAACCAGCCACATACCGCCCCCGATCAGGCCACCCAATAAGAGTACTGTCAAAAGAATTCCAACTAAACCTAAACCCATTCCCATAAACATAATAAATCACTCCATAGTATTTAGAAGGAGGGAGGGTAGACCCACCTCCCAAACTTTATTTGTCATGCGCTTAGATCACTTTGGATCTGCTGATATTCGTCGCGCGTAATGTCGCCGCGCGCATAGCGGGATTGTGCTATGTCAAGCGGATTTGCTTGTTGAGACCCAGCCGAATTCACATTGGGTGAGCCGTTTGCGAACTGGCGCACGAGCCACACAACCAGTAGGACGATCCCTACGATTACGCCGAGAGTAATGACGAGGTTGAGGATCCAGCCGATCAATCCGAAACTGCCAAACCCTCCCATCATACCGCCTCCCATCATGATAATGCTCCTTTCTGCATAGTATGCATGTGTCTGGTAACGACACGTTGTTTTTATTTACGCCTCAATAGTAACGAAGAAGATTGAAGCTATCTTGAAGGGAATATAAAGTTTTGGTAAAGAAAATTTGATACCCACTGCCCATTATCGAGTAACTGAGGGCAAGTGGTTCAGGGGTACAACGTGAAATCAGTAGATGTTCATCATTTGCCAGTCGCTGATTGGGATCGAAGTCCGAGCAAGTCATTAGGTTACGGATATGGGCGCACCAGCCAATCTAAGGGGTCCACCTGCACGCCACCTACCCAGATTTCCCAGTGTAAGTGTGCGCCAGTTGAGCGGCCAGAATTACCTACAATACCGATGACCTGGCCTGGGGCCACGATGTCCCCTTCTTGTACTCGAATCTCGGATTGATGGTAGTAAGCAGAATAAACTCCCCAACCATGATTGATCAGGGTGGCATTGCCGCGTACTTCTAACGGTCCTGCCAAGACAACTTCTCCTGTCGCAGGGGCAAAGATTTCGACTCCTAACCCACCCCCAAAATCCAATCCAGAGTGATAACTTTCATAGACCCCTCCGTTGTACGAACGTCGCGTGCCGAAGAATGAGTTATATGTATCACTATAAGGAGATGGGGCTTGAAAGAATCCAGCCCAGAGTTTTTCAGGCGTGGCAACAGTGGCCAGCGACCTGATGAATTCAAGTTCCGATTCTGATAGTTCGTCGTCCAGCAAAGCTTCGTCAACCGTTAGCGTCTCAAATCCATAATTGCCATCTACTACCGCGACAGACTGTGTGAAGCTGAAAGGCGTCCCATCACTGAATTCGCCCCTAATAGTGACTGGAGTTAGACCAGGCTCTGCGAGTGCGTGGACACCCAAAAGGGTTGTATAGGTGCCATCAGCCTGGCGGTAAAAATCAAGCGATTGGCCCATCATTTCACTTTGTAAGGTGAAATCACCTTCGGCATTAACATTGATTGCGATTGTTTTTCCCTGAACTAATCCCTCGGTAGGAAAATCCAGTAGTGTGATGGGAGAGGGCAAGGCTCCCGGTCCGGACTGATCCGTACCAGGTACTAATAGCACATCTCCTGGAACGACATCCCAGGTGCCTGCCAATCGATTCTCTGCTGTCATAGTCCAAGGATTGCTACCACTCGATGCGGCCATTTCTATCAACGATCTGCCAGGAGCAACCACAGAGCGTATGTTGCTGGTATCCTCGCCGCGTTGAGATGGCAAAGTAATGGGATAACTCACGAACAATTGTGAAGGACTTGTCAGGCGGCTGAGGCGTGCCAGGAGAGCTGGAGAAAGGCGGTATTGGCGGCTAAGGCTGAGTAAGGTTTCACCATAGGGCATGCGCTGTGGCAATAGAACGCCATCGATCCAATCGATACCTGGAAGGATCAATTCCTGACCGGCAAAAAGCTGATCTGGGTTATCTAATTGATTCGCGCTTATAAGAGCTTG
>JABFGG010000036.1 GCA_013112575.1 Chloroflexota bacterium
GGCCTGCTGCATCCGCGCACGGCCTTGTGGTCGGCCTTTATTGCTCTGGGCCTCTCTGTGCTGGGCTTGCTGTGGCTGAATGCGCTGGGGGCCGTCAATGTGGGAACGCTTGTACTGTTTGGTCTGCTAGTGCTGGCTGCTGTGGCCTACTCCGCCCCGCCGTTCATGCTGGTGCAGCGCGGCCTGGGCGAAGTGGATGTGACCCTGGTCTTCGCCCTGCTCGTGCCGCTTTTCGCCCACAACCTGCAGACCGGCCAACTCAGCCTCGTGCTGGCCCTGACCTGTCTGCCCTTCGCGGCCCTGATCTTTGCCATGATGCTGCTGGTTGGCATCCCTGACTACGAAGCCGACCGCGCCGCGGGGAAGGGCACGCTGGTCGTGCGCATCGGCCCAGAGCGTGCTGCCCGCTGGTACGTGGTGGCCCTATTGCTGGGTTTCATCTCCCCCTGGCTGACCCTCGGCTGGGGGCTACCGCTTGAAGTTCTGCTACTGCAAATGCTGGCAGCACCGATGGTCTACTTCTCACTGCGTTCCCTGCACGGCCAAACTTATCTTGACCCGGCCAACTACCTGCGCAACCTGCGACTGGGGGCGGGCGCGCTGCTGACGATAGGGGTCATTCAGATCATTGGGTTTTTGATCGCCTAAACGATAATCGAAATTCGTGAATCGTAATCTGCCCTAACGCCCGACCCCTAATCCCCTAGCTACTGGTCAATACCTGGAAAAGCCCGGCCAAGGCATATATGGCCCCCCAGGCGATTGCCCCATAACAAACAATGTATTGTCCTCCCGGTCCGGCGATTGCCCAGGTCACGGCCGTTACCACACTTCCTGCCAGGAACAACCCGCAGCCAATCACCATTTTGCGCGTCCCGTCGCTGGAAGTTGCCTTCTTCTCCTGCACCTCGCGCACCGCTTCAAGCTGTTCTTGGTATTCGAAATCCATCACCAGGTCGATGGCCACGTTGCGTTTCATGCCCCGTGCTTCCAGGTCATCCACAATGTCCTTTTTGTCGACCCCGGCCCCCAACTGCTGGTTGATGTAAGCCAGCACCTTTTCTTTCTTGCGACGTTGTTCGGCCTGCTTGCTAAGCATCAGCGGCCTCCTCGTGCTCCCTTGATGCCAATGATTATAAAATAAATCTAATTTCCCATTAACAAATAGTAATATCTCTGGGCCTGGGACCCTGGACTTTCCCCCAGATCCCAGCACCAATCATCCTCCCCATACACCCTAAACCTTGGACATCATTGCCCTACATTAAGGGTACATACGGGTACATTTGATATTCCGGCAAAAACCCGCCAGCCAAAACCGTGCGTAACCCTACATTAACTGCCTGGTTAACTAATCTCCGGTAGAGTTGGCACAGCCAACTCTTAAGCTCAACAGCTATGTTGTTGAGCCAGCAAACTCCAAACTAAACAGCAAATCGGTTTATTCAATCTTAATCTCCAATGAGAAATCAGATGGCAAGCCATATTCCGGCGTAGAGATACCCGTCAACTGCACCATGATCAAATAATCCTGGGTGCTGGGCAGGGTCATGCTCCAACTGGCGGGCAAGTCACCATCGGGCCTATCCAGGAATTGAAGATAAACGACATCATCCGTCATGCCTCGAACCGAGACATTCAAAAGGCCATAATCTTCTGGTGAGTCCAGCGTGAGGGCCATTTCCTGCCCGTCGCTGGCCCCCACAATGTATTCGATATTGGGGTTATTTGGCCCCTGTAAAGTGCCTTCCACCGTTTCTGAGGTGGCCCCGGCCGCAAACTGAATCCGCACCGGAACCGAGACGAAGAGGGTGTAGCTAGTACTTTCCCGGGCCGTCACGCGCACGATGTAATCCTGCGTGGTGGGCAAGGGGGTGATCCAGTGGCTTTCACCCGTTTCAATTTCCAGGTAGGTAATCCCATCATCCTCACCTTCTACCCGTAAGCTGGAGGTGTTGTTGTTGGGGAAAAAGCTCAAACTCAAGATTTGGCCTGCCATGGCCCGCAAGAGGTAGCTATCGCTCTCCCCACCTGCCAGATCGCCAATGGCCGTCGCCGAGGTGCCCCCTTCGGCGAATGAAAGCCGTATGCCGTTATCCTCCACAACCGGTGCGGAGGTATTGGTGGGGGCCGGGGCATCGGTGGCCGTGGCTTCTTCGGCGGCTTCCGTAGCCGGAATGGGGGTGTCTGCAAGGGCGCCAGCTGCCTGTGTTTCGGCGATGCCGGTAGCAATGGCCATGCTTTGCAGCGTGGCTTGAGCGTTATTACTGACTGCTTCAGCCGTCAATTGCAGGCTGTCATCTGGCTGAGGCGTTGAACCGTCTCCGGAGAAACAGGCTGTGATCAATAACGTGAATAGTAGAAATGCTGGGAAAAGTTTTGTGAAACGCATAATAATCTCCTCAAATTGCAAGCGCACTCATTATACAATCCATCTTAAGAGTTGCTGTGATGGGGTTGTAATTGACACCGGATATAATGAGCATATGCGCTGGCTATTTGTAATTGTCATTTTTCTTCTTGTGTTCATAGGTATCTACCAGATTCCGGAAGTTGCATCCTTTGACCCCGGGAGTTTTGCTATTTTGCCATCGGTTTGATCTTTGCTTATAGAGCCGGGAGTTTATATCGCAAAGATGGATATTCCCAGCAGTTTGAGTTTATGTTTTATCTGGCTGCAATTGGAACTATTTCTGGATTCGCCTTCCGTTTTGATTTGAGCTCAAACCCGATTTGGATGGCATTGATGGTGCTGCTGCTACTTGCATTTGGTGTTCGTTTATGGCGTATGCAGTGATGGCGCAACTGGCATGATAGGCTTCAGGTCACGATAACGCCACAGGGCTTGCCACACGCGTAATGAAGCTTCAAGGGCAATGAGCCCGCTCATCTTGCTTTCGCCCAGTTGGCGGTCAGGGAAATAAAAGGGCACTTCGGCGATGTTGAAGCCCAAGCGGTGGGCCATATAAGTGATCTCGATCTGGAACATGTAACCGCTGGCGCGGATGCGATCGAGTTGCATTTGCTCCAATGTTTCTCGACGCCAGACGCGGAAGCCCCCGGTCACATCGCGCATGGGTACACGCAAGATGGCCTGGGAATATAGCGATCCCCAACGCGAAAGCGCCCTGCGCCAAAGGGGCCAATTCTCATCCACGCCGCCACCCTTTACCCAACGGCAGCCCTGGGCCACATCCGCGCCTTCAAGGGCATCCATTAACTCGGGTACTTTTTCTACGGGATGGGAAAAATCGCTGTCCATCTGGCCGATGGCTTCTGCCCCATCATTCAACGCTAGCTTAAACCCGGTGATGTAGGCTGTACCCAAGCCAAGCTTCCCACTGCGATGGTGTACATGGATACGCCCCGGATAGTCTTCGCCAAGCTGCTCAGCCAGTTGGCCGGTGCCATCCGGGCTGCCGTCATCCACAATAAGGAGTTTTAAGTCCGGTAATGGCAGGTCAAAAAGGGCCGGGACCAGGATAGGCAGGTTTTCAGCTTCGTTGTAAGTGGGGAGTACGATGGTCAGTTGCATCGTGTATCAAGTCGATTGGACTGTAGTTTGTAAAGCATCCAATTGTTGTGCTTGCCCTGGTTTGATCAATTCAATTTCAATCGCCAGATGTTGAGGGCCTTTGGCTGCGGCACGATCTTTGAGGGGGTAAAAATATTCCAGGGAGCCTAACAAGCGGCTCTCAAGACGGGCTTGTAATTTATCCAGCGTGGCCTGGCTGGTGACCAGGATAAAGGAAGTATTGCTGAGATGCCCGGCAAAATCCCCAGTGTTGCCGATCTCGCGGATGGCATTTTGCAGCATCAGGCTGACTGCGCGTAGCACATCGTCTGCGGCTACAAAACCATATTGGTCACGGAAATAAGCCAGGTTCTGGAGTTTGACGTGTAAGGCAGCCCAGCCCTGGCGCTTGCCGAGCGCTGCCAATTCCTCCTGCACGAGGGTGCCTTCGGGCAGGCCGGTGATGGTATTGGCGTAGGTGGTTTGTTTACGTTTGGCAAGGGCGTTGCGTACCTTGAGGCGCAGTTCCTGGACATCGAAGGGTTTGTTGAGGTAGTCAACTGCGCCCAATTCCAATCCCTGGATGCGGTCTTCGCGGCCATCGCGCTCAGTAAGGAAAATTACGGGGATGGTTTCGGTCTTGCGGCGGGCTTTGAGGCGTTTGGCAACTTCAAAGCCATCAATGTCCGGCAGACGAATATCAAGAATGATGAGGTCTGGTTGTTGCTCCGCCCCCAACTTGACTCCATCCTCACCCCAATTGGCTACCAGCACCTGATAACCCTGCACGCGGAAATAAGCGTCCAGCATTTCTGCCACGTCAAGATCATCTTCTACGATCAGGATGCTGGCGTTGGGTTTATTCATTGATTCAAGCGATGGGTTCTTTGTGGACGACGAAACGGCAAAGTTCATCCCCTTTGGCAATACACTCTGATTCATCTACACGGAATTCGTGCCCGCCAGAAACCCATTTGAGGCTTTCTTTTAATAATCCAGTGGCGATGCCACAGACGGAGCGATCTTCACCGCTACGCCCCCAACAAACCGGGCAGCGATGGATAAGGTAATGAAGCTCGGTATCTTTTTCTTCTACAGTAGAGTGCTGGTCGCTGACCTGGGAAAATATCTTGGCCATAGCAGGCAGGCCAATGCGCAGCTTTTGTTGGAGGGGCAGTACCTTGAAAGCCAGATCACTGGCTCCAGCCATAGCCCCGAAGTTACGCAAGGCATCGGAAAAGGTGGTGCGTCCGGCACGCTCAGCCAAGCCGAAGCCCCCGCGCGGCCCATACATCTCTTCGAGGGCGATGCCCAGCATGGAAATGTCGGAGAAGTCAAATTGGCGTTCGAGGTTGGCGGGGGGATAGTTGTCGATCAGGTCTGACAAATGTGCCAGGTTGAGGATGGCATTGAGGCCGTTCTTGCCCATAACCTCCTGCAGAGCCTCCAACATAATGAGGCCGAAGCGGTTAGGGTAGTAGTAGCCACTCTTTTCAATGGGATCCATGAATATCTCAGTGCGTGCTAAAGCAGTTTTGCCAGTTCGTCCACAGCGCGGCGCATATCAAGAAGGATGAGACCGAGTTTGGCTTCCTTACGGGCCATGACGGTGAGCACGGCGTCGTTGCCGACTGCTACGAGCAGAACGTAACCATTCTCACCACGGATGTAAACCTGGTCGAGGGAGCCGCGGCCCAGTTCGCTGGCAATACGCTCGCCGAGTGAAAGCATGGCGGCCGACATGGCCGAAACGCGATCTTCCTCGATATTCTGCACTAGGGCGGAGGCAATCGTAAGGCCGTCAACACTGACGACAGCGGAACCTTCGATGTCTGGCGAGGATGCTTGCAAGTCACGTAAACGGGCGACCAATAGTTCGGTGCGGGATTGCGTCAAAGTCCTGCTCCTGTGCGGTATAGATTTCTTAAGATTCGTCCGTATTGTAGACGTTTCGGGTTCGGCTTGTCAAGCAAAGACGCTTCCCAAGGGCCTAGTTGCAACTTTCATTCCCGTTAGGCCGCATGCTATAATGCCGCCGTTCCTCCAAAAAATAGAAGAATGTAGCATAGTCGAAGCCATGCTGCACCTTACGCTCTTACATGGGAAAAAGATGCTTATTCATTCCGCCACACAATTATTGACAATCGCCACTCCGCCACAAAAAGGCAGTGATCTAGGCCAACTCAATATCATTGAGGATGGTGCAGTTTTGGTGAGGGATGGGAAGATCGCAGAAGTGGGAAGCAGCCAGGAACTGTGGGAAAAATACGCTGATGAAGAGCAATTGGATGCTGCTGGCAGAGTTGTAATGCCTGGCTTCGTAGACCCGCATACCCACGTGGTGTGGGCGGGAGACCGAGCGGCAGAGTTCGAGATGCGCTTGCAGGGCAAGACCTACCTTGAAATCCTGGAGGCGGGTGGGGGCATCCTTTCGACAGTTGAAAGCACGCGGGCGGCTTCCCTGGAACAACTGGTAAAAGAAACGCGGCCACGCCTGCAAAGCATGTTTCAACACGGCGCGACAACCATTGAGGCGAAAACAGGTTACGGGCTTGATCTTGAAACAGAAACCCGTATGCTGGAGGCCTTACTGGTTCTGGATGATGAAGGCCCGTGGGAGCTGGCCTTTACCTTTTTGGGTGCGCACGCGGTGCCACCAGAATATGTGAATAAGGAAGATGAATACACAACTCTGGTGGCGGATGAAATGTTGCCAGCCCTAAAGGTGTGGTGGGGTGAAAAAGCAGGTGAAAGGCAATTACCATTTGTAGACGTTTTCTGTGAAACAGGCGCTTTCAGCCTCGCACAAACGGAGCTTATTCTGGTTGCTGCTAAAGAACTGGGTTTTCCACTAAAAGTGCATGCTGATGAGTTTGATAACCTGGGGGGTACGGCACTGGCCGTGGAGCTCGGGGCGGCTTCTGCTGACCACCTGGTGAGTATTTCAGAAAAGGATGTCGAGGCGCTGGCAAGTGGAATAACAGTGGCAGTAGGATTGCCAGGTACGCCATTTGGGTTGGCTGAAGGAGACTACACACCAGCAAAAGACATATTGGAGGCGGGTGGGACCCTGGCAATCGCCAGTGACCTCAACCCAGGCACAGCCTGGTGCGAGAACATTCAATTCGCTTTGGCATTGGCCTGCCGTTATATGAAACTCACCCCAGCCCAGGCGATTGCAGCGGCAACGATCAACGCAGCAGCGGCAATTGGGCGACATGAAGATGTCGGTTCAGTGGAAGCAGGGAAACAAGCAGACTTGTTAATTTTGGATGTACCCGATTACCGACATCTTGGTTATCGCTTTGGCACAAATCTTGTTCAATCTGTGATTAAAGAGGGAGTGGTTTATCCCAATGATTGAGGACTTATGACCGTAGAAAACTTATTTGAAATCATCGATCCAATTTCTTTATTGTTGCTGGTGGTGATCGCCGGGATCGCATTGGCGGTTTTACGTTTTGTATTCAAAGTGACTATGAAGGTGCTGCGCATTGGCTGTATTGCTGGAGTCATCATCATCCTGGCCATGGTGGGACTGAGCGCCTTATTCCCACCCATACAATAATGCCGACCATCGAACAAGCCCAGAAATGGTATGAGGGTGCCGACCCTGTACACGATTTCGATCACGTATCGCGTGTGTACCGCATGGCTGAACGCCTGGCAAAAGTTGAAGGTGCAGACCTGGAAATCGTGCGGGCGGCAGCTTTGCTGCATGATGCCGAAGGCAGTTCCCCCGATGATGCCAGTGCGCGCATGGCTCACCATGAAGCATCAGCAGCTTTTGCGGGTGAAGTATTGAAGGAAGAGGATTGGTCACAAGAACGTATTGAAGCGGTGCAACATTGTATCCGTGCGCATCGCTACCGCTCAACGGAAGAGCCTGAGACAATTGAAGCCAAGGTGCTGTTTGACTCCGACAAGTTGGACGTACTGGGGGCATTTGGCGTAGCGCGCACGATAGGCTATGCAGCTTTGGCAGGACAACCGAGTTATGTAGAGCCTTCGGAGCAATTCCTCTCCACTGGGGAAAAAGAGGAAGGCGAACCACATAGCTCTTACCATGAGTTCATCTTCAAACTCTCGAAAGTAAAAGACCGCCTGTATACAGAGAGCGCTAAGAAGCTAGCCCAACAGCGCCACCAGTTCATTGTGGATTTCTACGAGCAGCTTGCGGCAGAACAACGTGGTGAGCTTTAGGCAGGACAAGAGTACGGTAGCCAAAGCCCCAGCACTGGCGTAGAATAAATTTGATGAACTTGCCCGAGGCCACTAAAGCCGCTACAATACCTGACATGTCGAAAGAACGCGACCCCATCCTGGTGGTCGAAGATGTTTCCCAGATCCGGGAATTGCTTGAAGTCACTTTGAATTTCAAAGGCTATCCTGTGATAACTGCGGGTGACGGGCAGGAAGCGCTTGAAAAAGTGGCTGAGAAGCGCCCAGCTTTGATCATCACGGACATCCTGATGCCTAAGATGGATGGCTATTCCCTGGTCTACCGCTTACGTAAAAACCCTGAGACGCATGACATCCCGATCGTATTCCTTTCGGCAACGTATGTGACCCCCGAAGATAAACAATTTGCAATGAATTTGGGTGCAGTGCGCTTTCTGGAAAAACCGATCGATACACCTGAATTCCTGTTGACGGTTGGTGAGATCCTGACCAACGGCCCGGAAACGCAGCCTCGTTTGATCGACGACCTGTCTTTTTACCAGGGTTACCGTGAGCGCCTGGAATTCAAATTGCGCCAGAAGAACCAGCAGATCGCGCGTATCGAGCGTTTGCTGAATTCGATGGGGGATACACAGCAGCCTGCTTTCCGTGATCTTTTGGACGAAGCCAAAGAGCATCGCGACCAGATCAAAAGTGAATTAGAAGAAATCATTCATACTATCAAAAAGATCGAAGCCAAGAACTGAACGCATTTCTCCCCAGGAAAACAACTTTATATGACATCACAACCGCAACGCGAAGACCTGATCGACATTGCCCGCGGGGCAGGAGAAATCCTGCGACAGGGTTATGGTAAACGCCATGATCTAGGAAGTAAAAGTTCCGATATTGACCTGGTTACAGAAATCGACCACCAATCGGAAAAGTACCTGTTAGAAGCGCTAGGCCACAGGTATCCAGACCAACGGGTGGTTTCAGAAGAGAGTGATGGGCTGGCAGGATCGGGGGAAGGTGTGTTTTACATCGACCCTGTAGATGGTACGGTCAACTACGCGCATGGTTTGCCAATCTTCTCTGTATCCCTTGCCTATGCTGTTAGTGATGAGGTGCAGTTGGGGGTAGTGTATGACCCTACGCGAGATGAAGTCTTTTCCGCTGAACGGGGTAAAGGCGCGTGGTTGAATAATGTGCCGCTTCAAGTCTCAACTGTACAAGATTTGCGTAATTGTTTATTAGCAACTGGTTTTCCCTACGACAGGTGGACCAATCCAAATAACAATATTGACAATTACACCAAGCTGATGTTGCGTTCGCAAGGCGTACAATGTCTGGGTTCGGCCACAATAGACCTGTGTTACATAGGGGCGGGGCGATTAGATGGCTGTTGGGAACCGAACCTGGGTCCGTGGGATGTAGCGGCAGGCTCTTTAATCGCGACTGAAGCGGGGGCGCGTGTCACTACAATGGATGGTGGCGAAGACCTCCTATCCCCACCTTTTTCAGTGGTAGCTGCAAACCCACAAGTGCATGCCCAGATGCTGGATGTGCTGCAAAGTGACTCAGAGTAATTAGTTCCCAGTCGCGTGTAATTGCTTTTCCAGGGCCTTCAAATCTACACGTGAGGTCAAATCCAGAGAGAGGGGTGTGACGGCAACCAAGCCTTTGTGGTGCACGGTATGTACATCACTGCCTTCGGGGAAAACACTTAGATCGTCCGCAACACGATAACCGGTGGTTATTTCTTCATCCCAGGATTCTCGTTGGGGGGCTGTTGAAATATAGAATTGCTCGCGGGACAAACTGGAAATCTGCCAGGGTGTTTCGGCTGTGGCGTCAGCAGGAACCTCGATCTTGAAGGCCTGTACATCATCCGGCATCTGACTTTGTAAATACCGACTGGCAAATTTGACTGTGATCTGGGCCGCAGGTTCGAAATCGATCTCATCTGAGTGAGAAAGATGGTATTCGTCGGCGGTGTCGAGAGAGACTGCGATGGAGGGGATCTTATAAGCAGCCCCTTCGAGGGCTGCCCCAACCGTGCCTGAGATGGTCACGCCGATGCCCATATTGGAACCATAATTGATGCCAGAGACGACCAGGTCGGGTTTCTCGGGCATGATCTCCAGGACAGCATGTTGTACTGTTTGAGCGGGGGTGCCACCGACAGCATAGACAGTCCATTCTTTGCCGTGAACTTCCATTTTGCGCGTGGCGATGCGTCCATCGGAGGTGGAGGGCATGCTGCGACCCATGCCAGAAGCCTGATCCCGCGGGGCTGTGACCCACACGAAACCTATTTCTGAAAGGGCTTCTGCTGCAGCCCAAAGCCCAGGTGAGTCGAAGCCGTCGTCGTTGGTTAGTAGTATTTGAGGTTTGTCTTTCGTCAAAAGAATGCTCCCTATATTTATGAGAGGGCGTATTGTACCAAGCGTATGTTCATCTGCTATAATCAAAAAAGGAGAGTGGATATATTTGAGGAGGATTCTCATGTTAAATCTGATGAAGGCAAAACGAATAATCTTGCCCATATTGCTGATCGTAGCGATCGGCCTTGCAGCGTGTGGGCCCAGCGCTGAAGAGCTTGCGGGGACCTCATCGGCTGGGGCCTAAGCA
>JABFGG010000037.1 GCA_013112575.1 Chloroflexota bacterium
AGGCGCTCGGCGAAGTGCGCGGCCAGGTAGCAGCCTTATCCATTGCCGCGGCCCAGAAGCTGGTTGGTGAAGCCCTGGATGAGCAGCGCCAGCGCGCTCTCATCGGTGAGTTCTTCTCCGGCGTCAAGTCCGGCAAGGTCAGCGTGGTAGAAGGTGCCTCAGTCAGCGGTGATAGCGCCGTCGTGACCAGCGCCTTGCCCCTTACCGATGCCGAGCAAGGCACAGTGAAGAATGAAGTGCTTGCCAAGCTTGGCAGCGGTGGTGAGGTTGAATTTAAAGTCGACCCCTCCATCCTGGGTGGTTTGGTGGTACGTATTGGTGATAAGATCCTGGATGACTCGGTGGCCGGTAAACTCGGCGCCATGCGCCAGACGCTGCGCTAATTATTTTGAAGTAAGTAGAGAGAAGAAGAGAAGACGCCCGGCTTATGCTGGGCGTCTTTGATTTACCATAGAGGCATGGAGGAATGATTTTTTATTGGCCTAGTTCATAAAAATCAGCAATCAAGCTAGGCTGACAGACTTGCCCACCAAATGCATTCGTCCCGCATAATTCTCCTGAAACAATTCCGTATATAGTGATCCAATTATCCTCATATATGCCACTAATTGGCTCATCAAAGATGATAAACATCGGATCATAGGACCAATCAAGCCATATTTGGATTTCTGTTGAGCTATTAATATTAAAGACCCTGCCTTTTACAACGATTTGCTGGCCTAAGTAATTGTCAGGATAAGTAACTAATTCATTTCTTGGAATCGTTTCATATTCAGCCACTTTGGTCGCGTAAGCAGATTTTTCTTCGGCAGTTGCGGTAAATGGTTGCCAATAGGCTTCATGGGTTGCCGTTACAATTCTCACAGCTTCCGTACTGGTCATATTTACAATGATAGCTGTAGCCGTTTCTGGCAAATGTGTCGCTGTCGACGTAGCTGATGGTCGCGGAGTAGATGTTGCACTTGGTACTGTTGTTGGCGTAGCTGTGCTAATTTGATCTGATTCCAAAGTTCCTTCGGTTATCAACTGGTCATTATTTGTCTGGTCGCTGGTTGTTCCAGATCCACTTGTAGCGAACATGAGAAGCGAACATACACAGCAAAAAAGAGCCACAATAATTACAGATGCAATCCCCATTTTCTTTGACTGGTTTTTTGATGTCTTTTGGGAGGTTAGTTCTTCTGTGCTTATATTTTCGAGTTCCTTGCCACAATATCTGCAAAGGATTGCTTCGGCTTTTATTGTTTCTGCACAATAAGGGCATTTTTTTGTATCAGACATTCGTGTTTCCTCCGTATGCTAAATTGTACCTAAGGTTAAAAGTTCATTGCTTTACAAATACGTAATCTCTATTCGTGATTATGCTTTTCCGTTGTGGCTCACTCCCGCCTACACTTCCCAACTCATCGGATTTCTGGTATCTTCCCCAGCTATGACCGATAAGCATCAAGCCAGCCTGGAACAACTCTTTGCAGAACATACTGCCCTCAGCACCATCCCCGACATTCAAGTTTCCGGTATCAAACTCGATTCCCGCCAGGTGCAGCCCGGTGACCTGTTTGTAGCGCTGGCAGGTGGTAGCGTGGATGGGCATGACTATATAAACAAGGCCGCAGAAAAAGGTGCTGTAGCTGCCGTCGGTACGCAGACTCTAGGCGATACGCCTATTCCCTATGTGCCGGTAGAGGATGGCCGTGGGGCCCTGGCAGCCATCTCTGCAGCCTTTTATGGTTACCCGGCTCGCAAACTGACCATGATCGGCGTGACCGGTACTGACGGTAAAACCACCACCGCCAACTTCATCTATCACATCCTGCAAGCGGCGGGGATCCACACCGGTATGATCTCAACCGTTAATGCACTGATCAGGGAGGAAGTCCTGGATACCGGTTTTCATGTAACCACCCCCGAAGCTCCTGATGTGCAGCGTTATCTGTCCATGATGGTCGAGGCCGGTCTGACCCACTGCATCCTGGAGGCGACCTCGCACGGCCTGGAGCAGCAACGCGTGGGAGCCTGTGACTTTGATATCGGGGTGGTGACGAACATCACTCATGAACATCTCGATTACCATGGCTCCTACGAAGGCTACCAGATGGCCAAGGCGCGCCTGTTCACTGGGCTGGCCGAAAGCTATTCCAAAGCACACAATCCACCCCGCGCGGCCATCCTGAATAGGGATGATGGCTCTTATGAGTATTTGCCTGCGTTAAGCAAAGTTGATCAGATCGCCTATGGCCTGCACCCTGAGGCGCAAGTACGCGCAGAGGGTATTCAATCTACTCCACAAGGACTTGCCTTCAACGCCTTACTTCCCAATTCCCAATTCCCAATAACCACTAACCTCCTGGGCGACTACAATGTCTCCAACATACTGGCTGCCCTTAGCGCCACTGTAGTGGTTTTAGGCATAGACCCGGAGGTGGCGCAGCAGGGCATTACGGCTCTCCCCGGTGTGCCAGGCCGCATGGAGCCGCTTGACCTTGGACAGGATTTTGTGGCTATGGTGGATTTTGCGCACACGCCCAATGCCCTCATCCGTGCCTTGCAGGCGGCCCGCAAAATGGCTAAGGGGCGTGTGATTGCCGTTTTCGGGTCGGCAGGGCTGCGGGACCGAGACAAGCGCCGCATGATGGCCGAGTCCTCGGCGGAGTTGGCAGACCTGACTGTGTTGACTGCAGAAGATCCCCGCACCGAATCCCTTGACGATATCCTGGAAGAGATGGCGGAGGGCGCGCGTTCCAAAGGCGGCGTGGAAGAGGAGACTTTTTGGCGGGTACGCGACCGCGGTGCCGCCATCCGTTATTCCCTCGACCTGGCACAACCCGGCGACCTGGTGGTAGCACTAGGCAAGGGCCACGAGCAGTCTATGTGCTTTGGTGTCACCGAATATCCCTGGGACGACCGTACTGCGTTACACGCTGCCTTGGCGGATTATCTGGGAGTAGAGGGGCCTAAGATGCCCTATTTGCCGACGCAGGACTGAGTATTCAGAGAATACAGAGGCTTATAAAGATTGTTATAGTAGGGGCGGGTTTCAAACCGCGCCCCTACATTATGATTCGAGCTTTATTTTTCTTGACCTACTTATCACTATTCACAGTCCAGGTCTTGCCACTTTATGACTTCATCTTCGATCACCATAGCGTCTTCGCCTACGGTAAACATACGCTCGGATGTCGGACTACAGTCTTCAGGGCGTTCGATACGCTCAAAACTATTGCGGGTGTAGACATATTCAATTTCTGCACCCACTGGCAAGTCTAGGGTCACCGTCCAGGTGCCACCGCCCTCCAATTGCAATAAAACACTCCACGGCTCCCACACAGGGATGTCCTCGCGTTTGAAATCACCGCTCAAATAAACCTCATCAATATCAGAAGCAGGCACAGTGACCCTGAAGGTTACAGGCACAAGCTGTAACTCTTCCACTGTATCCAATATCTGGACAGCCTCACAACCCTCCGCTGTGCTGATGCGGTCGCCAGCCAGCCAGGCTTCGCCGGGGATACGCCACCAGGTTGAGCCATCTGCGGAGCTATGCTGGGCATCACCGTAAGCGATCTGACCTACGTTGAGAGAGCCTACCTTATCTGCGTCCAACCGAGGGTAGTGCAGCAGGTCAGCGCCATTGGTGATCAGCAGGCAGGCATTTTCTTCAACCACAGGACTGGATATGACCTCTACTTCTTTTAATGCAGCCCAGGCAGGACCTTCTAATAAATTGATGCGCACTGCCACAACATTGTTGAGTGGCACAGGTAAATCGAAACCCAATTGCTGCCCGGCAGCCGTATATTTGTTGTGTTCTCCGATCACGACTGTGCGGCCATCGGCCAGCCTGGCGATAACCTGATAGCGAGCTTCCCCGGGAGGCCATTGTTCAGGGCTGAGGCCCACACGTTGGATCGTCGTGGGTTCTTCGAGGTCGATCTCGATCCATTGTGGCGGGTAGTCGCCTGCCACCCAGGCATTGGCGCTGCTATCAACTGCCGCGCTGGCCGGTTCGTCAGGGTTTTCCTTTGAAAAACGCACGGGCTTCCCAAAAGCTACGTTACTCACTGTCAACTCTCCTGGGTTGCAGGGGTCTGGCAAGACAGCGGGTGAGAGTTGCTCAAACAGGAGGCCATCATCATCCAGCAGGGTCCAGGGCTTGCCAGAAACCTCTCTGGGCCAGGGATAGTAGCCCCAGTGCAGCCAGCCATCAAAGCCCACATCACAGGAGCGGTCATACCAATCCACGGCGTAGGTGAATGATGTGATTGCCGATGCGTGGATGTCCTTTCCTGATGCTACCTCACCCATAATGACCGGTTTGGTTTGGTCAACGATCATGCCGAAGTTTTCTGCCTGTTGCTCTACGGTCAGGTCTGTATCGAAGTAGGCGTGGAAATCCCAGAAATCAACCGGGGCAATGGAAACCATGGGGGCGGTATCCACGTACCATTCACCGCCGATGTAAGTTTCGTTGGGGAATTGCGGGGCGAAGAAACCCATGGTAGTGAGCGCTTCTGGGTCGTATTCCTTGATGATGGGGATGATCTCGTCCATAACGTGCAGCCAGCCATCCGTGACCATCAAACGCTTTTGGTCCGAGTCAGCCATGTCGTAGCTCTGGCCGTTGGCTGTTTCTACGATGCCTTCATCTAGGCTAAGCGGAGGCATGTTTCCGAACAGCCATGCTTCGTTGGTGATCTGCCAGCCTAACACCACCTCGGGCGGGGCATTGCGTTCGGTCATGCCTTCCATCAAATCTTGCCAGTAACGGCGGCGGATCTCCATCCCGGCAGGGTGCAGCCAATCGGCGTTCTCGTAGGAACTGAAACCATAGAGGACGTTCTCTTCGTTAGTCTGCTGATCAAAATATTCCCAATAGCCGGCATCTTCTGGCATCGAATTTGCTGTCAACATCAGGTAAATGTCTTCTTCCCCCGCAATGTACATCAAATCGACCATGTTATCGAGATATTCGGGGTTCAGCCCATTGCCATTGTTGCCAATGCACTCTGGCCCAAAACCACAGGTATCAAAAAAGATGCGCACGGTGTTATAGCCGCTATCAGCCAGATGTTGAAAGGCGGTGCGCACGCGCTCTGGATCATAGGTATTTGTCGCAAAAACCCCGTCGTGAAAGCCGCCACGCGAATTCCGCACAAAGTCCACGTAATTGACACCACGCGGCACAAAAGTCTCATCTGTAGCTGTGTTATAGAATTCCCCGACGCCATCTATCACACGCACTTTGATACGCGGCACTTCCAATGGAGGGCGTGATGGAGTTTGTTCTTCAACTATTTCTGGTTCATCTATGCTTTGCTCGGTTGCTTCTATCTGTCCTTCTTCCACACCTGGTGTTGGGTTAGAAAAAGGCAGGGAACAGGCCATTGCAGAGAACAACAATACAGCCAATAGGCGGATGTTTTTATAGACCAATGTCATCAGATTGCACCTCGTTGTAATTTGGCCAAGTTTAACGAGTGAACGTTTCCAAACGATTACCTGTGCGTTTCCATGCTATTTTACTCAGGGAGGTGATTTTCGGCGATTTCAATTAGACAAATTGTTGTAATTACTTCAGTTAATTAAAAAAGTAGGGGCTGGTTTCAAACCAGCCCCTACCACTTGGTAAAAGACTATTAAGCTTAATCGCGCCGTCGTCGCCCGCCGCCCCCACGGTTGCCGCCTCGACC
>JABFGG010000038.1 GCA_013112575.1 Chloroflexota bacterium
CCTCAGCCTCTCGCAATTTCATGATAATTTGCTCGGTTGAAAAACGTCTTTTCTTGGGCATAGCCTGCCTCCATTTTCGTTCCAGATCGTATCATTTCATTTGGAACGGATTTTGGGGTGCAGGTCAGGATCCGCATGGCTTACACGAATTTGAACTTGACGAATTCAGAGGTCCGAGATGGGAGTTTAGGCGCAGGGATCTCGAATTCCACATCATCTTCCAATCTAACACTCGATAATGTAACTATTAAAAATAATACATCTGGAAGCGGTATTGAATTGCAGTCCATTGACACTGCAACTGTAAGTAATTCGACAATCTCAAATAACTCTGGCGCTTCAGACGGAGGAGGCATTGAGGTAAGTGGAGGCTCAGTAACGCTTGACAATGTAACTGTTAGTGGAAATTCTGCGGGGCAAGGTGGTGGTATCTATGTTTCCTCAGGGACACTAACCATAAAGAACAGCACGATTACCAACAATACAGGTACAGGCAACAATACTTCTGGGGGCTTACACAGATCTGCTAGTCAAGTATTTATTTATAATTCAATTATCGCAGGAAATATCGCCTCTCATGTTTCCGCGATTAACGATGATTGTATCGGCATCATTGACACAGTTAGTTATAGTTTGCTTGGAAATAGTGGTTGCACGATCACAAACTCTTCTAACAACTTGATTGGCACAAGCAGTATCCCCATAGATCCGTATCTGGACACTCTACAAGACAATGGAGGACCCACAGAAACCCACCACTTACTATCCGATAGCCCAGCCATTGATGCCGGCAATCCGGCTGCTCCGGGGAGTGGGAGCGATGCATGCCAGACTCTCGATCAACGTGGTATAGCTCGACCCCAGGAAGGTGATGGGGCAGCCAGTGCGGTCTGCGACATGGGTGCCTATGAATTGGAAACGGGGGTATTCATAAGCTCTGGCTCACAACAGAGCGCAAGAATCCTAACAAGCTTTAGCAGCCCGCTTGCTGTTTTGCTCTTGGATGGCGCAGGCCAACCTGTTCAGGGGGAAGTTGTAACATTCACAGCACCCGCATCAGGGGCCAGCGGCACATTCTCGGACAGTGGTACGAATGTAACTACTGCAACGACTAATGCAAGTGGTATTGCTACCTCGGCAGCGTATTCTGCTAATGCTGTAGAGGGAAGCTACTATGTAATAGCTACAGGAACTAGCACGGCTGGACAAGCCGAGTTGAGTGCAACCAATTTTGATTATTTAGATGCCGATTTGAGCACACACAATGTCGATAATGGGTCGACATTGCCCGGCACCTTCTTATGTGATGAAACTCAACCAGATTGTACTAGTGGCTTGGTCCCAGATGCAGATGCAGCTCATGATTATGCCAATGATACTTATCTTTTCTACCTGAACCACTTCGGGCGTGACAGCATTGATGGGGCTGGGATGCAGATCGTCTCTTCAGTCTTATACGATGATGATCCCAGTGACGGCACCCCCTTCACTAACGCATTCTGGAGTGGCTCGCTGCAGCAAATGGTGTATGGCAATGGCGGCAACTTTGCACAGGCCGACGATGTAGTAGGCCACGAACTGACTCACGGTGTAACCGATTTTGAATCCAACCTGTTCTACTACTACCAATCCGGGGCGATCAACGAAGCCCTTTCGGATATCTTTGGGGAGTTCGTCGACCTCACTAATGGTAAAGGGGATGACAGTGCGGGCGTCAGATGGCTGATCGGGGAAGATGGAACTTTGCTGCGTGACATGCAAGACCCGCCCGTCTATCTAGACCCTGATAAAGTGAGTAGCAACCATTACTATGAAGGGGATGCCGACTCTGGCTTCTTCGGAGATAATGGCGGCGTACACACCAATAGTGGTGTGGTCAATAAGGCCGCATACCTGCTCACAGATGGGGATTATTTCAATTTTCATACGGTTAATGGTTTGGGGATCGACAAGGTAGCAGCCATCTTTTACGAAGCCCAGACCAATCTGCTGACCACGGCCTCCGACTTCAATGACCTATACTTCATCCTGCCGCAAGCCTGCACCAACCTGATTGGTGGGGCAGAGGGCATCACAGCCGGAGACTGTAGCGAGGTGCAGAATGCCGTGGATGCGGTGGAACTCAACCTGCAACCCGCCACAGACTACAACCCACATGCAGAGATCTGCCCACAAGGAGAATCGGTCAATGACCTGTTCACGGATGATTTCGAATCCGGCCTAGGCAACTGGACGGCCAGCTGGCTGGGAGGCAGTCCAGTCTCTGGTGCAGTGGCGGCCGACTACTGGTCATCTCAGACTGTGTTTGCAGCTGAAGGGACCTCGTCTTTGTGGGGCAATGACTTTACATACTTCGATGGTTCTCTCCCTACAGACGATGACTCCGATGACTATGTCTTCGCCATGAATTCCAATGTCAGCTTACCCGTCCTACAGACAGCTTATCTGCACTTCGAGCATTCTTTTGGTTTTGAGAATGATAATTGGGATGGAGGCTGGGTTGAATACAGCACCAATAATGGTAGTAGCTGGACAGACATCGGCTCAATGCATAACGATGGCCTCGCTTACACCGGCACCATTAGTGCTGCAGGGGACAATCTTAATCCGAATCATCAAGCATATGTAGGCGATAGCCACGGCTACGTCTCCACACGTTTCTCACTAGATACACTCAAAGATGAGGATATACGCATTCGCTTGCGCATCAGCAAAGATAGTATTGGCTATGACCTGGGCTGGTTCGTAGATAACTTACGTATCTATACCTGTGGTGATCCACCCGCCCATCCTGAACCCCAAACACCGACGGGCACGATCAACATCCCTGACCCGGACTTTGTCTGGACAGAAGGCGAGGTAGGGGCTACTGGCTTCTATGTTCAAATACAGGACGCCCAGGACAATGATTTGCACAATGCTTATCATCAGAACAATGGTGGCTTATGCGTGGCCGGCAGTTGTACGCTTGACCCCGGCCTAATCCTTGCAAATGGCGACTACAAGTGGCGCGTGCGGGCCTGGAATATTGGTTATACGACCGCCCCCTGGTCAAGTTACATGAACTTCACAGTAGATGTGCCCCTGCCAATGCTGATCGATCCGGTGGCCTCGGGCAATCCCTATGGCACTACCCCCACTTTCAGTTGGGGACGACTAGTTGGGGAGGCCTGGTATCAACTCTACGTGTGGGATTCGAGTCTCAACCCGGTGATCGACGGCACCTGGCAAGATGCCAATGTTGTCTGTTCCGGTAGCACCTGTACGGTCGACCCCGGCCTGACCTTCGCTGAGGACAGCTACACCTGGGACGTGGTCACTTGGTCCATCACATATGACTACCCTGGCGAGAGCTTCGTAGTTTCTCTGGGACCACCTGAGATGGCGGTGGAATACAACAGCACCGAGATCGTGGACGGGGACACAACCCCGGATAGTGGGGATGGCACCGACTTCGGTAGTGTGGACGTCAGCAGCGGTATGGTGACACGCAGCTTCGATATCAGCAACTCAGGCACAGGCATCCTCAGCTTGAACGGCACACCCATCGTGGATATCAGCGGTTGCTCGGACTTCACAGTCAGCACCCAACCAGCCAACTCGGTGACAGCAAGCGGCTCAGAAGCCTTTGAGCTTACCTTTGATCCCAGCGGTGTGGGCGCATGTACTGCTACCGTCAGCATCGCCAACAACGACAGCGACGAGAACCCCTACACCTTCGATGTGACAGGCACTGGCACGGTGGCCCCCGAGATGGTGGTGGAATACAACAGCACCGAGATCGCCGACGGCGACACGACCCCAGATAGTGGGGATGGCACCGACTTCGGCGGGGTGGACATCAACAGCGGAGCCAGTGCCCGCAGCTTCACCATCGTCAATAGCGGTGGAGCGGTGCTCAACCTAACGGGCACTCCCGATGTGGA
>JABFGG010000039.1 GCA_013112575.1 Chloroflexota bacterium
GGAATGGTTCAATTGGAGTGGCATGATATGAACGTAACCCGACTGCTTACCCGCATTTCTGGTACACGCCTATGGCAGTCCATCTTTCGACACGGGTGGCCCGACAATGCGCTGGATCGCTCATTGGCGATGACCAGCAATGTCTTTTTTCACCTGCACCCTGTAAAAGTGAGCCGTAAGAGCCTCAAGTGGACGTATTCATTTGGATTGGGAATCATTTCTACAATTCTCTTTGGTGTACTTATTTGGACTGGTCTATTGCTCATGTTCTATTACGTGCCGTCTGTAGAGCGAGCCTATGACACAATGAAAGATATTCAACTTTCTGTGCCTTTGGGGCAGTTCACGCGCAATATGCATCGTTGGTCGGCTCATGGCATGGTGCTGGTTGTAATACTGCATATGATTCGGGTGTTCTATACAGGTGCATATAAACCTCCGCGAGAATTCAATTGGGTGATTGGCGTATTCTTGTTAGTCCTCACCTTGGGCTCCAGTTTCACAGGCTACCTGTTACCCTGGGATCAACTCTCCTACTGGGCGATCACTGTTGGTACCAATATTGCGGGTTACGCGCCAGTTGCAGGTGATATCACACGCGAATTGCTATTGGGTGGACCTGAAGTGTCACAGAATACGCTCATCCGTTTCTATACACTCCATGTGGCGTTGTTGCCCACGCTAATGGTCTTGCTGGTCACGGTTCATTTCTGGCGCGTGCGTAAAGATGGCGGGTTTGCCACGACTGATGCCAATTCTCCACCGACACAGCAAGATTAGGAGAAGCCAATGAGCGACGAGACGAACGCACAAGACGAAATCTTCCCTAAAGGAACGGGCAAAAGCTACGCGCTGGTTGAATTGATGCGCGGAAAAGGAGCCATGGTGGGCAAAGGGCCGGATGACACAGTATTTTCCTTCCCAGTTGTATTACTGTGGGAGATCCTCCTGCTGCTGGGTGTTACGTTTGCGATTTTCCTTTTCTCATTATTGAAACAGGCCCCGCTCGATGAAATCGCCAACCCCCAAATCACAACGGATCCTGCCAAAGCCCCCTGGTATTTTGTCGGCCTGCAGGAATTGCTGGAGCATATGCATCCAGTGCTGGCGGGTGTGGCGGTTCCCACAATACTTGTGGTATTCCTGATCGTGATCCCGTATATAGATTTCTCACCAAAGAACACGGGGATATGGTTCTCGACATCTCGTGGACGCCGTATTGTTATTTGGACCTCTTTGTACACATTGATCGTCATGCCGGCCTATATTTTTATTGACAACACAATCAATCCGCGCGAGCTTTTCAGGGATAGCCTGCCACAATGGATTGCACAAGGTCTAATACCACTCGGGATCCTTTTAGTGCTTGTGGGAATACCCCTCTTGATCCTATGGCGCTTGAAGGCTGATACACGTGAGCTCATGTTGGCCTTGTTCACAGTAATGATCGTTGCAGCCGCCGTTTTTACCGTAAGTGGCTTTTTGTTTCGTGGGCCTGGCTTCCGGCTGTACTGGCCCTGGGAAATGCCAAACGGATACAACCCCTGGGATGAATTTTAGGATGGAATTGATATGACGAGTCAGAGTCAGAAAGATCCACTGGTTTCAAGGCGAGGCTTTCTCAGCGTGACGTGGGCTGTAGCCCTCTTAGCTCTATTTGCGCAAGCAGGCCATGCATTGTTTAAGTTTCTAAGACCCAGGGTTGAGCCTGGTGCATTTGGCGGGCAAGTCATTGCGGGACGAGTGGCGGAGTTTGCGGCTGGAAGTGTCAACCATGTGCAAAAAGGACGATTTTATATATCTCATACCGAGGATGGAGGGCTTTTAGCCCTTTGGCATCGTTGCACGCATCTGGGTTGCACCGTGCCCTGGAATGAGGAACAGGGTGTATTCCTTTGCCCCTGCCACAGTTCAGCATTCAGCACGACTGGTGAAGTTTTAGGTGGTCCAGCTCCACGCCCTATGGACTTGTTCCCCATCAAGATCGTCGATGAACAAGTTGTGGTCGACACGAGTACGCCGATTGAACGGAGCAAATACGATCCCGGTCAGGGGATCAAGGTGTGAGGAGTGCTACCCATGCGCCAAAATGAAAATTACACTGGCTTTGTTGTGTCTGCTCTTATTCTTACCCTCGGGATCTTTGGAACATTCCAGTTCTATATCACGCGGGAGCCAGAGCGCATCACGACTGATGAAAAGCGCGATCAACTCATTGCTACTACAGCCGGTCGAACCCTCTATTCTGAGAATTGCATGATGTGTCATGGGGAGCAGGGCGAAGGAGTAGATGGGCCGCCTTTGAATGACAAGATGTTTTTAAACAACACTACCGATGAAAGGATTTTTAGCCTGATCAGTTCCGGTGTTCCCTCTAGCGAGATGCCGGCCTGGGGCCAGCCCTTTGGTGGTCCTTTAACCGATCAACAAATGAATCAATTGGTTGTCTATATCCGCGAATGGCAGGAAAATGCCCCAGATCGTCAGGCTGAGGCTTTGCAGGGGGACGCCGTGCAAGGATTACTTATATTTAATAATACTTGTGTGGTGTGTCATGGTGAAACAGGGGTAGGCACTGAAATCGCTCCAGCCCTCAACGATCCAGAGAAATTGGGACAACTGGATGATGAGTGGTATATCGACACGATCTCTCAAGGTCGTCCGGCACAGGGAATGCCGACCTGGGGCACAGTGCTCTCGCCAGTTGAAATCCGTGATCTGGTTGCCTTGCTGCGCGCCTGGGAAAGCGGCGAGACTGTGGAGCCGCCTGGCCCTGAAGAAGAGCTGGCCGAGGCACTGCACCTATTAGATCATGGCGACTTGCATGCTGCGGAACACTCGTTGCAGACGGCAGCAGAGGG
>JABFGG010000040.1 GCA_013112575.1 Chloroflexota bacterium
AATAGGCGGGAACTCCACCCAGCATGGAATATACTGCCACGCGCTCATCGGGGCGGTATTTTGGGAAAAAGCTGCGTGTGTTTGCAAAAGGCAAGGGTTGCAGATGCAAGAGTGAAGTAGCACGTCCATAAAGGGGGGCGCGCGGAGCAAGCACATCACGCTCCATCATGCCGATATGCGAACCGGTAACGATCACAAAGATATTGGTGTTCTTGAGCCTGTGATCCCAGGCGTTCTGCAAAATGCCGGCGATACCAGGCTCATGTGGAAGCAGATAGGTGAATTCGTCAAGTACAAGGACGAGGCGTTCAGACTCGGCCATGCGCGCCGCCTGTTCAAAGGCTTGTTCCCAGTTCTGGTAACTAAAATTATCAGCAGCCACCCCACTGCCCTCGAAGTTGAACAAGGCTTGGGAGAATGACCTGAGCTGATTCTTCGTTGAGGTTGGCGCCGCAACCCAGTACAGGGCCCGGTGTCCGGTCTTCTCGATCCAGTGCGTAAGCAGGCGCGTCTTGCCAACTCTGCGGCGGCCATAGAGGATGAGCAGGCAGGCGTTTTGCGTCTCCCACTCCTTATGCAGTAGTGCCAGTTCCCTTTCGCGCGCGATGAATGTAGGCGTTGGCATAGGCAGTATCCTTAGTGTAATTTGAATTAGTATAATCTAGATTACACTAATTGTGCTAGTAGAAAAGGAATCACCCATAGGTCCGTGTATGAAACAACTTGTAACACACCGCGGGGATCGGGCTTGACTTACAGAGTCGCTTGATGTATATTGAACTCCTCTAATTCTATACTTCGTCTTTCGGCCAAGGGTCGCTAAAACTTATTTTTCCCCAATAACCCACCAGGAGTGGGTCGTTTGCGTTTACCATTTTGTACCCATAATTCTTTTGAGTTTATTCCTTAGATGCCAAAAGTATCTATCCCTACACTTAAATAAATAGCAAAAGAAGTACAGATCAAGCAAACATACTATCAATAACCTGAACTACCTGGCTCACAACAGGTGTGCTATATCTCGTGGATTGAAGGCGCGGCTTTCGCTTTCATTCTTCGCGCAACGTGCTCATTCAGATAATTTTATAGAAAGGAGAAGCGCGCAACCATATTCCAAACCCATCTCGTATTCCCCCCCAGTAAGTTTACGTCATGTATTGCCCGCGCGAGCGCGGGCAGTTTGTGTTTAATTTTCCATCTATTCAAGAAAGGAGTTGATCGTGTTACATACCGTTTCCCGCTCTAGTCGGGATCGATCGCTGCCCAAGCATACCTACAGGGTGCCCCGCCCTGCTGTCAAAATCCAGTGTTTGCTTGCCAGCGCAGAGCCGTAATCTGTCCCAACCGTCCAGTTCAAAGAGATCAAAATACCATCAGAAAGGAGATCCTCATGTTCCCTCCAAATGCCCGACATCGCTCGGGCCCCTGTGTCTTACGCTCTTTAAAGAGCGAAGCCCCCGACTGCTTGAACAGTCATAGGGGGCCCACGCAATTACAGAACATTCGTTTTATACAACTTCCTAAACATTTTGTCAAGTCTTTTCCAAGGACAAGCCTCCCCACCCTTCCTAAAAAGCTCCAAATCCCGACACCTGTAACTCCCTGGCAACGCTGCCACTCTTGACCTTGTTGAGCGCACGGGCTGCGCTCAGGCCAGCTTTGGACAGTAGGCCTGACGGGTTGTCACCCCTGCTCCCTGGGACAAATGCGTCTGGTCGCAGGGAGCGAAAATTCCTCAATCTACTTAACTGACACAATGTCGGGAGGTGTTGTCATGAAAGGTATCGTGATCATTATCGGCTGCTATCTAGCTATGCTCGTGATCGTAGGGCCGCTTCGAGGGATCGACGGCCAGTTCCTGCGCCCTAATGCCAACTCGATCGGTGAAGTGAAGGCTACCTATCTGGCTGACCTCGTAAAAGCTCGTACTCCGCGAACCGGTTTGCAGGCCGCTCTTGAAAAGAACCTGGCCTTGTTGCCGATCAGCAAAACAACCGGTCCAGTTTCTTTTCCCCAGATTATCAGTATCCTGGGCCTGGGTCAATTGAATTCCCTCTCGGTCACAATGCTTCCATTGGCCGTTTCAAGTATCGGTGTTCGAGTAATCGGCTGGATAGTTCTAAAGCGTTTTTAGATCCCCCAGATCTATACTTCAAGGAGGTATTGATAATCAAATAATTCACTCACCATAGTTAGTTCCCAAAAGCCCCTCGCGTGCGAGGGGCTTTTTTTGTTGTGGTCAGGCCTGTGTCTAGGCCAGGAAACCACCAGCAAACCACAAATTTTCCGGCCCTGTCCGGACTTATGCTGAATAAAAGGAGTAACTTTATGAACACTTTCTTTGTCATTCTATTGATCATAGCAGTCCCTACTGTGGTAGTCGTCAGCTGGCACGCTGTTTGGGCCGTACTTCGCGGCCGGCAACACCTGGAGATCCAGGACCGTTTCAACCAGGCAACTGCTCCGGGTCGATCTAGCAGCCGCTCGGCGTAAGTGGGAGACCGCATCATGATCCAGGGTCAACTCTA
>JABFGG010000041.1 GCA_013112575.1 Chloroflexota bacterium
GCATATGTCGGCTATCTTTCTGGCAGATCAGCGGTTCAAACCTCAGATACCAAGACCAGCTCAAGTTTACTAACATTTAGTCACGGACTAGCGTTTGTCCTGGGATTTAGTGTAGTCTTTGTGCTTTTGGGAGCTCTTGCGGCTGCTGTGGGGGCGTTGCTCTTCAGTATCACGAGTATTTTAGTGCGGGTTGGCGGGGTGGTCGTCGTGATATTTGGCCTACACATGACGGGACTATTTCGCATTAAGTATTTGGACTACGATCTTCGCCCACAAAACTCGCCAGACAGACGGCGGAGTTACGTCTCGTCTGCTCTTATGGGGATGTTTTTCTCAGCAGGATGGGCACCCTGTGTAGGCCCAGTCTTAGGAGCAATCCTCACCCTGGCGCTCAATGGTGCCTCGGTCCTGGATGGCGCCGGGTTACTCACTGCGTATTCTGCAGGGTTGGCGATTCCATTTCTCCTGGCTGCAACCCAGGTCGGTTGGGTGTCTACTATACTTCACCGTTATGGCCGGGTGATGATCATTGTAGAAAAAGGGATGGGGGTTGTACTCATTGGCTTAGGTATCTTGCTATTCTCCGGCCGCTTTTCAACTTTGGCCAGCCTGGGCACATTCTTTGATTACTTTGATGAAATCTTTGTTGGACGCCTTTTGCTCTTGGGATTAGTAGCGGCTGCGATTCTCGGGTTAGTCCCTGCATTAGTTGCAAAAACCAAGGGAAAGCGCTTCGTGGACTGGTGGTTCCTGGGAACTGGCCTATCTTTTGTACTGATCATTGCCTTATATGCGATAGGGTTGTTCGACTTTGTCCTTCCGTTCATTGTTACTTCATAATGGTCAAGCAGCACCTGTATCTTGTTTTGGTATTAGTGTTCAATGTATGCTGCCTGAGGGGGTACATAATTGGTCGCTGTCCCTCTGACACATCCCAGAGAGCTGTCTCTTGCCTGTCAATGAACCGATTTTTGGATGCATGGATGCTTGTTAATTAATCGTGTATGCCTGATTTGAGCTTATGAAAAAAGGCAGAGTAATGGAGCTATTGAAATGAATATAAAAGTTTATTGGTTTGTGAGCCTCTTTGCAACCTTGGCACTGGTGGCGGTTGCTTGTAGCCCCACTACCGCAACTGTGTCTGACGAGGATCCTGCGCAAGGCGCGGTCTCATCTGAAACTGATTCTGAGGAAGACGCTGCACCAGCGACAGACATTCCCGTTGATGCAGGATCAAGCGCGGGTGCTACAATCGATGTCCCTGACGATGTGGAATTGATCGAAGGTGGAGAACCGCCGAGATCTGCCGAACAGGAATTCGAGACCGATTTCACCCGTACTACAGTGCTCTTCAGCGAAATCCTTTCAGGGGGGCCGCCAAAAGATGGCATCCCTGCAGTAGATGATCCAAAATATATTTCTACAAGCGAAGCTGACGAATGGTTAAAGGATGTTGAGCCCATTGCACTTGTCGAAATCAATGGTCAAGCACGAGCCTTCCCTATCCAGATCTTGATCTGGCATGAGATCGTGAATGCAGAAGTTGGAGGACAACCCGTTTCGGTAACATTTTGCCCATTATGTAATACGGCCATCGCATTCAACCGCGAACTTGATAGTTTGGTAATGGACTTTGGCACCACTGGCCGCTTGCGATTTAGCAATCTCGTGATGTACGACCGTCAAACAGAGACGTGGTGGCAGCAAGCTACCGGAGAGGCGATCATCGGGGAACAAGTGGGGAAGCAGCTAGAATACCTGCCACTTTCTATGATCTCCTGGCAGCAATTCAAAGATAATTATCCA
>JABFGG010000042.1 GCA_013112575.1 Chloroflexota bacterium
GGGCGCGTCCAGGTTCTGGATCACAAGTTTGATCTCCGTTGCCTGCTCCAACGCGGCGCTCTCTGCACTTCCTGTCTCGAAGGTTAGCGTCCCAGCGGTGTGATGTCCACCAAGGGGGGCATCCCAGCTAGCAGCTGGCAACTCTAGGCCCGAGTCGCTTGTCAACGTAGCCAGAGCCGCCAGGTTCATACTCAATTCAACTGAGTGTGTATTCAAGGCAACATCAAAACTTACAGAGTTTCCAGCTTGGCTCAAATTGATCGGGGTGACGACTACACTCACCGCCCCTTGGTTATCTTCGAGCGTATTCCCATCTGGCCATGCATTCCATTGCACGTCCGCCGGCAAACCCCCACTTGCTTTGCGAATGGCATCCACCGATGATGAATTAAAAATACTTGTGATCCCCCACAACAACAATCCTACACCAATGGGGATGAGCAGCGCAATAATCAGATTTCGAATTGTCGTTTTCATGCCGCCTCCGCAGCCATCTCTGCATGTGCAAAGGCCTTCTTGCGTTCACGAAACAAAATCAGAAGCATCACCAAAATGCCGACCAGGGTTGTCCCCAATCCAACACCCATGAACAACGTTTGATATTCAGCTAAAAATGCGGCCGCAGCAGTAAGCCCCAGTATGGGCAACACATCCGTGACGTGGTGGGCACAGCATGCAACCATCGCAACTGTAGAAGTCGCTCCGCCAGCGCCTGTCAAGGCACCCGACGGCCCAACACTGGTTACCGGAACAAAGAGCCTCTTTTTCAAGATAATGTACAAGGCGGATTGAATTCCAAAGCCCAAAATGATAGGAACGATAAAAATACGTTCCTCCCAAAATAGTTCAAGCGCGTGCTCAGGGCTTTCCGCCCATGAGACCAATCCAAAATAAATCGCTCCGATCAGCCCAGCTCCTACCAAAAATGCCCCTAGGGGCCAAATAATTCGTTGTTTCGTTTCCAAACTACCTACCTCCTGCGTTTGTGTAATTGTGTACAAATCCTAGCAGGATAATCGGGGTTCAGCATCGGTCGTCTAGCCCGTTTGGATGTAGGCCAATTTGCCAATGACAGATGTCCCTGCCTCTTTAGGGACATCTGTCATCTACACGGTATAGTGTCCCTTCGCACCCCTAAGCACATCACGATTAGCCAAGCATAACCAAAGAGGTTCCCTGGCATCAACCGACGCAAACATATACAGAATCAATTAAATGAAAAAAGCAAGAGATAGTCCATTGAGGTTATCTCTTGCTTTCAAGGAGATTGAGCGATTCAAGGCAGATGAGGTTCCTATTTCGAATCGACTCTATTTGGTTCAGGAGCTCGTTTTTAGTTATTCAAGCTCCAGGAGGAGTATGCTTAGTGTAGCAATTCCCTAATTATTTTGTAAGCGCAAAATCGCGCATTCTAAAATAAGCTATTTTGCTCACCAAAATACGTCCTAAAAGAAACTTTTATTCATCTGCATGCTCATCTCCATCGGCATGTTCGTCGCCGTCTGCATGCTCTTCTGCCCCCACACCAAGAAATGCAAGCGCTTCATTAATCGCGTCTTCCGTCGCAGCCAAATCGCCAGCCTCAGCCGCTTCAATAGCATCGTTGATTGCTGCAAGCACGTCCCCAGTAGCCCCCTCTGCTGCCGTCTGCAACGAGTGTTCCGCAGCATGCAAGTCGCCATGATCTAATAGGTGCAGTGCCTCGGCCAGCTCTTCTTCAGGGCCAGGCGGCTCCACAGTCTCGCCGCTTTCCCAGGCGC
>JABFGG010000043.1 GCA_013112575.1 Chloroflexota bacterium
TGACCTGCACCCCAAAATCCGTTCCAAATGAAATGATACGATCTGGAACGAAAATGGAGGCAGGCTATGCCCAAGAAAAGACGTTTTTCAACCGAGCAAATTATCATGAAATTGCGAGAGGCTGAGGTGCTGATCGCACAGGGTTACGCGGTTCCTGAAGTAGCCCGACAACTGGGGGTTAGCAAACAAACCTACTATCGCTGGAGACAGGAATATGGGGGGCTGGATACGACCCAGGCCAAAAAGCTTAGGGAGCTTGAGCAAGAGAATGGTCGCCTGAAGACCCTGGTGGCCGATCTGTCATTGGACAATGCTATCCTCAAGGAAGTACTCTCAAAAAAGTGATATCACCTGACAGACGACGCAAAGCTGTCCAGCAGGTCTTGGAGACCTTGCCGGTCTCGGAACGCCGCGCCTGTCGGGTGATCGGTCAACCCAGGAGTACCCAGCGCTATGTCAAACGGCAGGCGCAGGATGAAGAGCTGCTGCGGCAGCGGATCATGGCCCTGGCCAGCCAATATGGCAGATATGGCTACAGGCGAGTGACCGCCCTGCTGAGAAATGAGGGCTGGATTGTCAACCACAAAAGGGTGCAACGCATTTGGCGGCAGGAAGGCTTGAAAATCCCTCAGAAACAGCCCAAACGGGGAAGGCTGTGGCTAAACGATGGTTCCATTGTGCGACTGCGACCGGAGTTTCCCAAACATGTCTGGAGCTACGACTTTATGCAGGACCGTACCCACAATGGGGTGCCTTTTCGTATCCTCAACGTCATCGACGAATACACTCGGGAATGTCTGGCCGTACGTGTGGCCCGGCGCCTCACTCATCGGGATGTTTTGGAGGTGTTGACAGAGCTCTTCTGCGAACGGGGTGTGCCCGTGCATATACGTTCAGACAATGGTTCAGAATTCACTGCCAAGCGTGTACGCACCTGGCTGGCCAGGCTCTCGGTCAAGCCAGTGTTCATCGAGCCCGGAAGCCCATGGGAGAATGGCTACATCGAATCCTTCAATGGCAAGATGCGTGACGAGCTGCTGGCTGGGGAGATCTTCTATTCCCTCAAGGAGGCCCAGGTCTTGATCGAGATGTGGCGCAGACACTACAATCACTCCCGGCCCCACAGTGCTCTGGGCTATCGTCCACCCGTCCCAGAGGCTTTTTTCCCACAATCCCCTATCCTTCAATCTATGAAAGTCTCATAATCAGTGGTACATATATTGGGTGCAGGTCA
>JABFGG010000044.1 GCA_013112575.1 Chloroflexota bacterium
CTGGGATGCCCCCCTTGGTGGACATCACACCGCTGGGACGCTAACCTTCGAGACAGGAAGTGCAGAGAGCGCCGCGTTGGAGCAGGCAACGGAGATCAAACTTGTGATCCAGAACCTGGACGCGCCCGAAAGAGTATTTGCGTGGAAAAAATAAGCGGAAACCCCCGATGAAATACAACCTAAAAGCATTACTCGCGCTCTCTGCTCTTCTTCTCTTGGCATCTGCTCCGTTCGTAGGCTCTGAAACTGGCGCACCAGATGCGGCTTTCGACGACATCACGCATATATTCTTTAGCGCCGGTTGTGTGGATTGCTGGCCCTATGTTGAAGATGTCATGATCCCAACCCTGCAAGCGCAGGGATTGGCTGAGAAGCCGGAACTCCATGACTACACTGTGCCTGACGAACGCCAGCTCTTGCTGCAAGTTGCAGACAGCATTGATCTGCCACGGTCTATTGCTGACTCACTTTACGCTTTTGTGCCTACTGAAAATGGGACTCTCGTCATACTTGGTCATGTTCCCCCTGAACTGATCACGGAAGTGGTGAACAGTCCAGAGACGCCATCAAAGCTTGTCTTATGGCAACCAGAAATGCATCATGAGCCCACAGAATACCGTCTGTGGGCATGGGCAGGAGATGTACAGGTATTTGCGATAGATACCCCTTATGAAGAAGCGCTTCCTAAAGCCATAGAAGCAGCTGGACCATTACCAATAAGTCTGGCAAATCTGGGTCAACTTCTGCCAGCAGTTTTGATTACAGGTCTGTTTGATTCTGTCAACCCGTGTGCTTTTGCAGTTATCTTGCTGTTGCTTGCGTTTCTCTTTACGCTGCGCAAATCACGCAGTCGCATTTTGCAATTGGGCTTTGTTTATATCTTGATGATATTCCTGGTTTATTTTGCTATCGGCTTGGGTTTATTACGGGCGGTGCGTTTTTCCAGTGACCCTCATTTTGTCGCCCGTGCTGGATCCTGGTTGCTAATTGGATTAGGCACAATTAATCTTATCGAATATTTCTTCCCCAAGTTTCCGATTAAGTTGCACATGCCCAAGTTTGCAGGGGCACGTACCAACGAACTGATTAAACAGGCGACTCTGCCAGCTACGATTGGTGCTGGATTGCTGGTGGGCCTTTGCACGTTCCCATGTTCAGGCGGTGTGTACGTCTCCATCATTACACT